>CAWDUV010000014.1:0-15972 GCA_963805535.1 uncultured Pseudomonadota bacterium | reverse complement strand
GCTGGGGAACTAGGATTCGAACCTAGATTATCGGAGTCAGAGTCCAATGTTCTACCGTTGAACTATTCCCCAGCGGCCCTGGTAGCGGGCGGAAGACCGTTGCCGCCGGGCGCCGCAGAGCCAAACATGGAATAATTCGCCGATTTGACAAGTCCTGCGCTTTCCCGTTCAGCCGCCCGGCGCGACGGAGTCGCCACCGTCAGAATTGCCGCCAGCGCGCAGGCCGCGACGAGCAGAAACACCAGCCGCGGTGATCCCGGTCCATGATGGCGCGAAATCAACGGCGAGCGATGCCGCCGATCTTAAAGCCCGTCGTGACGAAGCCGACACCTTGCCGAATGAACCGGGCGGGGTCACCTCGCGCACGATTATGTCGCGTGAGGGGCATCATCATGCTGAAGAAGAAGCCGGCCGCTGTCATGGCCGCGATCAGCGCCGGCGCGCCGAGCGCGACCTCCGTCACCAGCGTGAACAGCGTGATGGCAAGAGCGAGAGCGTCGCCACCAGGCTGCGCCGGCTGTGCGCCCGACCAGCAGGCCGCCGGTCAGCACGCCGCCCGCCGACATGAGCAGGAAGCGGTCAACGCGGCATCGGCGGTCGCGACCGGCGTGCCGAACAGCGCGCCGAAGGCGACGACCGAATAGTCGTAGACGCCGCCGCTCATCACCGCCAGCAGCACGAAAACAACAGATTCAGCAGCACCGGCGCCGACAGCAGCAGCCGCATGCCGACGGAGCCGGTTTCCGTCCGCTCGGGCGGTGCGGGCGCCGCGGCGGTGCCATTGCCGCGCATGGCGATCAGCAGCGCCGCCACCGCAAAGCCGAGCAGCCCGGCGCCGACGAAAGCGCCGCGCCAGCCCCAGACGCTCTGCATCGCCAACAGCGTCGGCGGCGCCACCGCCGAGCCGAGCATGCCGGCGAAGGTGTGCACCGAGAAAGCCTGGCCGATATTTTTCGCCGGCACGCGTTGCGACAGCAGCGTATAGTCGGCCGGGTGATAGAACGCGTTGCCGACGCCGGCCAACGCGAACATGGCGACCAGCATCCAGAAGGAATGGACGCTTCCTGCGATCACGAAGGCGGTGCCGCCGATCGCCAGCGCGCCGATCAACGGCAGCCGCGCGCCTATTCGGTCCACCAGGAAGCCCGCCGGCGCCTGCAAGGCGGCGGTCACCACATTGAAGGCGGCAAGCGCGATGCCGATCTCGGTATAGCTCACGCCGTAGTCGGCGCGCACGAAGGGCAACAGCGGCGCCAGCAGCAAAATGTAATAGTGCGAGACGAAATGCGCCGCACTGACCGCGCCGACCACGCGGGCGTGGGGCGCAACGCGCGCGCCGAGGAGTTCGCTGGCCTGGCTCATGCTGGTCCCGGCGCAGCCCGGCCTCAAGCCGGCTGCGTGCGTTTTGCCTCCTCGATCGCCTGCCAGATGCGGGCCGGCGTCATCGGCATTTCGATGTGGCGAATGCCGAGGTCGGCCAGCGCGTTGATCACGCCATTGGCGACCGCCGGCAGGCCGCCGGAGGTGCCGGCTTCGCCGCAGCCCTTGGCGCCGAGCGGATTGCTTTTTGTGGGCACCGGGTGGCTCGCGACCGCGATCATCGGCACATCGTGCGCGCGTGGCATGGCATAGTCCATGAACGAGCCGGTCACCAATTGCCCGTCGCTGTCATAGACCGCCTGTTCCATCAGCGCTTGCCCCAGGCCCTGCACCGCGCCGCCCTGGATCTGGCCTTCCACCAGCAGCGGGTTGATCACGGTGCCGAGATCGTTGACCGCCGAATAGCGCACCACCTGCGCGTGGCCGGTCTCGGGATCGACCTCGACTTCCGCGATGTGGCAGCCGTTGGGAAAGGCGTTGGGCACCGCCGTCGAGCCGACATGGTCGGTGTCGAGCGAGGTCGGCACGCCTTCCGGCAGCTTCAGCCCGCCGTGCAGGCGCTGCGCCAACTCGATGAGGCCGATGGCGCGGTCGGTGCCGGCGATGGTAAAGCGGCCGGCCTTGAACTCGATGTCGCCGGGCGAAGCTTCCAGCACGTGCGAAGCGATCTGCCTGCCGCGCTCGATCACGATCTTGGAGGATTCGGTGAGCGCGGCGCCTGCGAACATCACCGAGCGCGAGCCGCCCGAGCCGTTGCCGTAGGCCATGCGGTCGCTGTCGCCCTCGACCAGGCGGATGCGGTCGAACGGCACGCCCAGCATGTCGCTCAGCATCTGTGCATAGGTGGTGGCGTGGCCCATGCCGAAATCCATGGTGCCGGTGACGATGGTCACCGTGCCGTCTTTCTCGAAATGGATGGCGCCCAGCTCCTTGCCGCCGCCGGCGGTGACTTCGAGATAGCAGCCGATGCCGAACCCAAGCAGCTTGCCGTTCTTCCTGCTCTCGCGCTTGCGCTTCTTGAAACCGGCATAGTCGGCAAGCTCGAGCGCCTGTTTGAACAGGCCGAGGAAATCGCCGCTGTCATAGGTCATGTCGGAGGCGGCCTTGAACGGCAGGTCGCTCTTGCGGATCATGTTGCGCCGGCGCAGGTCGACGCGGTCGATGCCGAGCTCCATGGCCGCGACGTCGAGCGCGCGCTCGACATAGTAATTGCCCTCGGGCCGGCCGGCGCCGCGATAGGCCGAGACGTGGCCGGTATTGGTGAACACGCATTTGGTCGACACTTCGATCGCCTGCGTGCGGTACATGCTGGCGATGTTCTTGACCTGATTGCCGGTCGGCAGCAGCGCGCCGAACTGGGAGAGATAGCCGCCCATATTGCCGTAGCCGGTGAGACGAATGGCGATCATATGCGCGTTCTCGTCGAAGGCGATCTCGATCACCATGTCCTGCGCGCGGCCGTGCTGGTCGGACACGAAGCTGCCGGAGCGCTCATCGGTCCATTTCACCGGGCGACCGAGCGCTTTGGCGGCGTGCAGGATGCAGATATATTCCGGATAGACCGCCGACTTCATGCCGAACGAGCCGCCGATCTGGCCGGTGATGACGCGCACCTTGTCGGCCGGCGCGCTCAGGATGTCCATGAGGATGGTCTTCATGGCGTGCACGCCCTGGCTGGTCGAGTGCAGCGTCCACTTCTCGGCCGCCGCGTCGTATTCGCCGATCGCCGCGCGCGGCTCGATCGACGCCACGATCATGCGCTGGTTGGAGGTGGCGAGCCGCGTGACGTGCTTGGCCTTGGCGAAGGCTTCCTCGACCTTCGCGCTGTCGCCATAGTGATAGTCGAGCGCGAGATTGTTCGGCACCTGGTCGAATACCAGCGGCGCGCCCGGCTTGACCGCGTCGGCAGGGTCAAGCACCGCCGGCAAGGGCTCGATATCCATGGCGACGGCTTCTGCTGCGTCCTTGGCCTGCGCCACCGTCTCCGCGACCACGCAGGCGACCGGATCGCCGACATAGCGCACCTTGTCGCTGACGAGCGCCGGCCGCGGCACGTAATGAATCGGCGAGCCGTCGCGGTTCTTCAGGGGCAGATTGCATTTGAGCCCGCCATAGCCGGCAAGGTCGGCGGCGGTCAGCACCGCCAGCACGCCGGGCATTTCCTTGGCGGCCGCGGTGTCGATTGCGCGGATGATGCCGTGCGCGATCGAGCTGCGCACCAGCACCGCATAGGCCTGGCCGGGGCGGTTCACGTCGTCGGTATATTGGCCTTCGCCGCGCAGCAGCGTGGGGTCTTCGCTGCGCCGTACCGGCTGGCCGATACCGAATTTGGTCAGAGAAAGCGCGGTCTCGGCGGTTCTGTCGTCCATGCGCGGCATCACGGGGTTCTGGGGATGGAATGCCCCCAATAAAGCAGCAAAGCCCGCTTAACAAGGCGGGTTTCGGCAGCCCCCGGCTTGGCCTGCCGCATGGCGGCTGTTAGACTTTTCAACGATCAGAGGAACACGGTCGCACCCTTGAGCGCTGGGAGGCGGCGAGGGGCGGCAGGAAGGCTTAAAAAGATGAGCGGCGAGGCCGGGGATACCCCAGGCCTCGACCCCGTGGTCGAACGGGCTCCGTCTGCGCGGGGCCAGTGGGGTCGGCGGTCGCCCGGACGGCTGAACGGCGCCCCCGGCAAGGATCGGGGCGGCCCGACCTATGCCGCGCTCGATCTCGGCACCAACAACTGCCGCCTCCTGGTGGCGCGTCCGACCGGCGACGGCTTTCGCGTGGTCGACGCCTTCTCGCGCATCATCCGGCTGGGCGAGGGCATCTCCGGCACCGGCCGCATCGGCGAGGCGGCGATTTCCCGCGCCATCGGCGCGCTCACCATCTGCCGCAACAAGATGCGCAACCGCGGCGTCACCCGCGCCCGCCTGATCGCGACCGAGGCCTGCCGCGCCGCCGGGAACGGCGAGGAATTCCGCGCGCTGGTCGCGGACAGAGTTGGCCTCGAACTGGAAGTGATCGACCGCGAGACGGAAGCGACGCTCGCCGCCACCGGCTGCACGCCGCTGATCGATCCGCAGGCCGCGGGCGTGGTGCTGTTCGATATCGGCGGCGGCTCTTCCGAGCTGGTGCGGTTGTCGCGCCCGCAAGCCACGCCGGGCGGACCGCCGCTGCCGCAGATGCGCGGCTGGATCTCGCTGCCGCACGGCGTGGTGACGCTGGCGGAGCGTCACGGCGGCCACATCGTCAGCCGCGAAACTTACGAGGCCATGGTGGCCGAGGTGGCGCAAGACATCGCGCCCTTCGCACGCGAGCACGGCGGCGACGGCTTGCACGGCCTGCACATGCTCGGCACCTCCGGCACCGTGACCACGATTGCCGGCGTGCATCTCAATCTCCGGCGCTACGAGCGCAGCCGGGTGGACGGCTGCTGGATGAGCGCGCCGCAGATCGACGCTGTGATCGAGAGGCTGCTGGCGATGAGCTATGAGGAGCGGGTCGCTTCGCCTTGCATCGGGGTCGAGCGCGCCGATCTGGTGCTGGCCGGCTGCGCCATCCTCGAGGCAATCCGCCGCGCCTTCCCGTGCCCGCGTTTGCGTGTTGCCGACCGCGGCCTGCGCGAAGGCATGCTGGTGCAGATGATGCGCGAGGACGGCGCTTGGGGTACGCGCGCGCCGGTCGCGGCATCGTGAGCGAACGCGGCAAGCGCGGCGGCCCGCGCGCGCTGAAAGTCCGGGTCAAGGATGGGCGCAAGTCGGCCTCCTCGCGCCGTTGGCTGACGCGCCAGCTCAACGATCCTTACGTCGCGCGCGCCAAGCGCGAAGGCTATCGCTCGCGCGCCGCTTTCAAGCTGAGCGAGATCGACGACAAGGCGCGTTTCCTGAAAAAAGGCGCGCGCGTGGTTGATCTGGGCGCGGCGCCCGGCGGCTGGAGCCAACTGGCGGTCAAGCGCGTGGGCGCGCCCGAGGCGGGCCGCGTCATTGCCATCGACATTCTGCCGATGGAGCCGGTCGCCGGCGTCGAATTTCTCGCACACGATTTCCTCGACCCCGGCGCGCCCGAGCGGCTGAAAGCCATGCTGGGTGGCGAAGCCGACGTGGTGCTATCCGACTTGGCGGCCAATGCCACCGGCCACGCCAGGACCGATCATCTGAAGATCATGGCGCTGGTGGAGGCGGCGGCCGATTTTGCCCGCGAGGTGCTGGCTCCGGGCGGCACATTCCTCGCCAAGGTGCTGCAGGGCGGCACGGAATCCGCACTGCTCGCCGGGCTCAAGCGCGATTTTGCCTCGGTCAAGCACATAAAGCCGCCGGCGAGCCGCGCCGACTCGGCCGAGCTTTATCTGCTGGCGACAGGATTCCGCGGCAGCCGCGATTAGCGCCAGACCTTGTCGAAGGAGGCGTCGCCCCGGCTGCGGCCCGCGCTGCGGCTGTCGCTTTCGTGCAGCAGCCGCTTGATCTCGCGCACTTCGCGGGCGCTGAGCGGGCGGCCATGCGCGTCGGTCCAGACTTCGCGGATGACTTGCGGTTTACGCGTGTGGGCGGCGGTCCGCTGCTCCGGCCTTTGCTGGTGCGCGAGCGCCTGCCGGCGCGGCGGCAACGGAACGCCGGATTCGGCATGCGCCGGCACTGAAGCGAGCTTCATCGTCGGCGGTTTCGGCTTCGGTAGCGGCACGGCCGCATAGGTCGCTTCGGTAGTCTTGGGGGCGATGTCGGGGACAATCTTGGCGGCAGGCTCAGGCGCGGGCGCCGGCTGCGGAATGGCGGCCACCGCGTGCGGCCCGGGCATCTGCGCAATCGTATTTTGCGTTGCGGGCCCGGCGGGCTCGGCCGGCTGGCTTTGCGCGGCGCGCGCTTCGGCTGCCGCCTTGCGCTGCGCCCTTCGACTCGCTTCGGCCTGCCGCTCCGCGCGCGCAGCCGCCTCGGCCGCTTGCACTTGCTGCTTGCGTGCCGCCGTGGCGCGCGCCAGCGCTTCGGACGCCTGGGCCAATTTGGCGGTCGCCGTGCAGGGCGCTCTTGAAATCGGCGATCGCCTTGTCGAGCTGGCCTTCCTGCTCATAGGCCAAGCCGCGCCGGTAACGGTCTTGCGCACCGTGCGGATCCAGCCGGATGATGCGGTCGTAGTCGGCGATCGCCGCGTCGTATGCCTTGCCTGTCAGCCGCAACGCGGCGCGCCCGCGCAAGGCGGCGAGGTTTTTCGGGTCGCGCTTGAGCACGGCCGTGAAGTCGGCAAGCGCGCCGTGGCTATCGCCCATTCTTTGCTTGATCGCACCGCGCACGCTCAGGCCGGCGAGGTTGTCCGGCGCGCGCGCCAGGCCGCGGTCGATGTCGGCGAGCGCCAGCGCGCCGGCGCCCTTGGCGTAGCGCAGCCGGCCGCGCTCGAAATAGACGCCGGCCGGGCGCGGGTCGCGTTTGATCGCGATGTTGAGATCGGCCAGCGCATTCGCGGTGTCGCCGTTCTGCTCGTAGATCTTGGCGCGCGTGCGATAGGGCGCGGCGCCGATGGTGCCGAGCGCGATGGCGCGGTTCAAGTCGACGAGCGCGCGCTCATTGTCGCCCTTGGCGAAATAGATTTCGCCGCGCGCGCCGAGCGCCAGCGCGTCGCGGTCGTTGGCTGCGATCGACTTGTCGAGATCGACAAGCGCCTGGGCATAGTCCTTCTGGCGCGCCAGCGCAGCGCCCCGCAGCGCCAGGGCATGAGGATTGTCGGGCTGCAGCTTCAGCATAGCGTCGGCGTCGTGCATGACGCCGGCGATGTCGCCGTCGTCGAGCCGCAGTTCGCCGCGCACCTTGAGCAGGTCCGCCCGCCAGGTCATTTTGAGCGCGCGGCCGATGTCGGCCATGGCGCGCTTGCGCTCGCCCTTGGCGGCGTAAGCTTCCGCGCGCAATTTGTAAGTGGCCGGGCGCGCGGGATCGCGCTTGAGCGCGGCGTCATAGACGCCGATCGCCTTGTCGTAATCGCCCTTCTTGCGCCACACGCCGCCTTGCGCGGTGAGCGCGCCGATGCGCTGGGGATCGAGCCGCGCCGCTTCGCGGTAGTCGGCGAGCGCGGGATCGTATTGCCCGGCGCCTTCATGCGCCTCGGCCCGCAGCATGTAATTGTCGGCGTCGGGCTTGAGCGCGATGGCGCGGTCGAAATCGGCGAGCGCGCGCGCATAGTCCTGCTCGCGCAAATAAAGCTCGCCGCGCGCCCGGTAGGCCGGCGCGTGCTGCGCATCGAGGGCGATCGCCTTGTCGAAATCCGCGAGCGCCCCGCTCATATAGCCGAGGTCGCGCCGCACCGTGCCGCGGCTGACGTAAGGGGAGGCATTGTCGGGATCGAGCGCGATGGTGCGCTCGTAATCGGCCAGTGCCTCGCCGTAATTGCCGCGCGCGTACCAGGCATTGCCGCGGTTCTGGTAGGCGGGGGCGAAAGCGGGCGCCAGCTTGACGGCTTGGTCGAGGTCGCCGATGGCGTGCGGGATGTCGCCGCGGTCGAGATAGGCGAGTCCGCGCAGGGCATAGGCGACGCCCTGCGGCTCGCCGGAAAGCCGCCTGGAATTCAACAGACCGGTGCAGGCCTCGATGCGGTCGGCGGCCAGGTCCTGGGTCTGGGTCGCGCACATTTGCGCCTCGGCGGCGCTTTCCCGCGCCGGCGCTCCCGACAACGGCACGAGGGCGGCGCCCGCCAGCAGGGCGGCCCGGATCAGCCAAAATGGCGGGGCCTGACGCATACGCAACCCTTACCCATTAACCCTGCTCGTTACGGAAAATTAGGCGTGGCGCCAAAGACTTGTCCAGAGAGCGGGGGCAAAAGTTAATAAACATGGTTAACGGCCGGTTTCCCTCTGCGAAACACGGCTATCCGGCCTCCTGGCTGGCGGAATCGGCCGGATTAGGCGGCCGATTGGCCATTTCGGCGCCGGCATGCGGGGACAGCCGCAGGAAAAACAGTATCGAGCAGGCCGAAATCGCCGCCACCACCAGGAAGGCCGGGCGGAAATCGGCCGCCGTCAGCGCCCCGCCGCCTTTGAAGTGCTGGGTCAGTTCCACCGCCATGGCGCCGACCGCGACGCCGGAGGAGATCGCCAATTGCTGTGCGACGCTGGTGAGCGAAGTGGCCCGCCCGACACGGGCGTTTTCCACCTCGGCATAGGCGATGGTGTTGGTACAGGTGAATTGCAGCGAACGGAAAAAACCGCCCGCAAACAACAACGCCAGCATGACGATGACCGGCGTCGCGATGGTGAAGCTGGCGCAGGCCGCGAGGAAAACCGCGCTGACCAGCGAATTGATCACCAGGATGGTGCGGAAGCCGAACCAGCGCAGGATGGTGGTGGCCGCCCACTTCATGCCCATGGCGCCGAAAGCGCCGGCGAAGGTGATGAGGCCCGACTGGAACGGCGTCATGCCGAAGCCGATCTGCAGCATCAGCGGCAGCAGAAACGGCAGCGCGCCGATGCCGAGCCGGAAGACGAAGCCGCCGGTGATGCTGGCAAAAAAGGTGGGCAGCCGGAACAGCGTCAAATCGAGCGCCGGGTTTTCCGTGCGCCGGGCATGCGCGAGGTAGGCGGCGATGAACAAGGCGCCGCCCACGATCAGCGCGGTCACCACGAACCAGGGCAGATAATTCAGCCCCAGTATCGAAAAGCCGAAGGCGACGCCGCCGATGCCGAGGCCGGCCAGCACCATGCCGGTGACGTCGAAGCGCTCGTGGTGCTCGCTGCGCAGGTCGGGGATGTAGCGGGTGGCGAGCAGGATGCCGGCAATGCCAATCGGCACGTTGATGATGAAGATCCAGTGCCAGGTGGCGTAGGTCGTGATGAAGCCGCCGACCGGCGGCCCCAGCATCGGCCCGATCAGCGCCGGGATCGCCACCCAGGCCATGGCGTTCACCAGCTCGCGCTTGGGGATGCTGCGGATCACCACCATGCGCCCGACCGGCGTCATCATGGCGCCGCCCATGCCCTGCACCACGCGGGCGATGACGAAATCGGTGAGCGAGCCGGACAGCGCGCAGCCGATCGAGCCGATCACGAACACGGCGATCGCCGCGCGGAACACGGTGCGGGCGCCGAAACGATCGGCGGTCCAGCCGCTCGCCGGGATGAAGATGGCGAGCGACAAGAGATAAGTGGTGATGGCGAGCTTGAGCGCCAGCGGATTGGCGCCGATATCGGCCGCGATCGCCGGCAGCGAGGTGGCGATCACGGTCGAGTCCATGTGCTCCATGAACAGAGCGACCGCGATGATCAGAGGAATAATGCGGTCGGCGCGCATGCGATCAGGAGCCCGGCAGGAGCGGCATTTCCGAGCTCTCTTCAACAGCAAACGGGAGGCGGAAGGAAGGCCGCCCCTCGTGGCCTGACTTCATAACAGGCATCCGCGAATGTCCTAGGAATTGGCGCTAAGGCGTGCTACTGACCCACGCCAACCCAAAAGCGGGCCGTGAAGTCGGGCGAGGAACCCTCGCAGCAGGCAGCTTATTAGCCTTCCGCACCCGGTCTCGCTTCCTATTTGGGGGTGAGACGGAGTTGGCGATGGCACCGAAAAATAACGGTAATCCGCGCGAGGCGCTTACTTTCGACGACGTGCTGATCAAGCCCGGCCTGTCGGAGGTGCTGCCCTCCGACGTCGATATCCGCAGCCGCATCACCCGCACGATCCCGCTCAACATCCCGATCATCGCCTCCGCCATGGACACGGTGACCGAGTTGCAGATGGCGATTGCCATGGCGCAGGCCGGCGGCATCGGCGTCATCCACCGCAATCTCGATCCCGATCAGCAGGCCGCGCAGGTGCGGCAGGTGAAGAAATTCGAATCCGGGATGGTGGTGAACCCGCTCACCATCGAGCCCACCGCCATGCTGCAGCAGGCGCTCGACCTGATGAAGGACAACCGCATCTCCGGCGTCCCGGTGGTGGAAGGCGGCGGCAACGGCAAGGCCGGCAGACTGGTCGGCATATTGACCAACCGCGACGTGCGCTTTGCGCACCGATCCGCGCCAGCGCGTGTCCGAGCTGATGACCAAGGACAAACTGATCACCGTGCGCGAGGGCGTCAGTCAGGACGAGGCCAAGAAGCTGCTGCACCAGCACCGCATCGAGAAACTGCTGGTGGTGGACGATCAGTACCGCTGCGTCGGCCTGATCACCGTGAAGGACATCGAGAAGGCGGTGGCCAATCCCGACGCCTGCAAGGACGACCAGGGACGCCTGCGCGTCGCCGCCGCCACCACCGTGGGCGACAAGGGCTTCGCGCGCACCGAGGCGCTGATCGCGGCCGGCGTCGATCTCGTCGTCGTCGACACCGCGCACGGCCATTCGCGCTACGTGCTCGACGCCGTCACGCGCATCAAGCGGCTGTCGAACGCGGTGCAAGTGGTGGCCGGCAATATCGCGACCACCGACGGCGCCAAGGCGCTGATCGATTGCGGCGCCGACGCCATCAAGGTCGGCATCGGCCCCGGCTCGATCTGCACCACGCGCGTGGTGGCCGGCGTCGGCGTGCCGCAGCTCACCGCCATCATGGACTCGGTGGAGGCCGCGAAAGCCGCCGGCGTCGCGGTGATCGCCGACGGCGGCATCAAATATTCCGGCGATCTCGCCAAGGCGCTCGCCGCCGGCGCCGATTGCGCCATGGTCGGCTCGCTGCTCGCCGGCACCGACGAGACACCGGGCGAGGTGTTCCTCTATCAGGGCCGCTCCTACAAGAGCTATCGCGGCATGGGCTCGGTCGCCGCCATGGCGCGCGGCTCGGCCGACCGCTATTTCCAGCAGGACATCAAGGACGCGCTCAAGCTGGTGCCGGAAGGCGTCGAGGGCCAGGTCGGCTACAAAGGGCCGGTCGCCAATGTGCTGCATCAACTGGCGGGCGGCTTGCGCGCCGCCATGGGCTATGTCGGCGCCAAGACGCTCGCGGATTTCCACGAGCGTGCCGAATTCGTGCGCATCTCCGGCGCGGGCCTGCGCGAAAGCCACGTGCACGACGTGACCATCACGCGCGAGAGCCCGAATTATCCGGGCAGGGGGTAAGCGCCGTCCGCCGTCACTTCTTGTCGATGAAAGCGACGATCTTCGCCGTGGTCTGCTGCGGCTGCTCCTCCATGACCCAGTGACCCGAATTTGCAATGATGCCGCCGCTCACATCGTCGGCGACCAGCCGCATGATGTCGGCCATCTGCGTGCCGAAGGAATGATCGCCGCCGAGCGCGAGCACCGGCATGGCGAGCTTGCCCTTGGCGGCGAAGGCCTTGTTGTCGGCCGCGTCCTGCGTGAAGGCGGCGAACTGCTCGAAGGCGGCATGCATGTTGCCCGGCCGCGCGTAGAGCTTCGCGTAGTGGCGGCGCGTCGCTTCGTCGATCGCCTTCGGATTGGCCGACAGCTCGTTGTAGAAGCGGTCGAGATAGATGCGCTCGCGGCCCTTGACCAGTCGCTCGACGTCGGGGCCGCGGAAATTGAAATGCCATAGCGCCGGACTGCGGATGATCTCGTCCCACGGCCCGATACCGGGCAGCGGCGCGTCGATGATCACCCAGCGGGTGATGCGGGTGGGGAATTGGGCGGCGAGCGCGTAGCCGACCATGTTGCCGATGTCGTGGGTGACGAGGGCAGCCCCGTCGATCTTGAGCCTGTCCATGACGGCGGCGATATCGCGGCCTTGCGTCTTCTTGTCGTAACCGGTCTTCGGGTGCGTCGAGAGACCCATGCCGCGCAGGTCGGGAACGACGACCGTGTGATCTTTGTGGAGGACCTTGGCCACCGGCGCCCACATGTCGCCGGTGTCGCCGAAGCCGTGCAGCAGGATGACCGCCGGCCCCTTGCCGCCGACGCGGACGTGGAGCGTCGTGTCGCCCGATTTGATGCGTTTGGCCTGGAAGCCCGCTGGAAATTTCTGCATGGGTGCATTCTTGAGCGTTGGCGCGATGCGATCGTTCGCCCACTATAGCCTATTCGCTCAATCGAGGCGCCGCCCCCGGTTTCTCGATCGTAGGATTTGAGCAAAAGGTTCGGCTATCGCCGCTGCCGCGTTGTGTAGCGCCGGCGGGGCCGATCTGATAGAGCGCGGGGCCGATGCCGAGCCGCTCGGGGGGAAGCCCATGACCGTCCGCGCCATCCTGCTGCCGCCGTTCGTCGAAGTTGCGCTGTCCCTGTAGGAGCTTGCCATGGCCGAAGCCGCCCGCCGCATCGTGCTTGCCTCGCGTCCCGTCGGAGAGCCGAAACCCGGCGACTTCCGTCTGGAGGAATATCCGGTGCCGCAGCCCGGCGCCGGCGAGGTATTGCTGCGCACCAAGTGGCTCTCGCTCGACCCCTACATGCGCGGGCGCATGAGCGATGCGCCGTCCTATGCCAAGCCGGTCGGCATCGGCGAGGCGATGGAAGGCGGCACGGTGAGCGAGGTCGTCGCCTCGAAAAACGATCGTTTCGCCAGTGGCGACATCGTGCTCGGCCATAGCGGCTGGCAGACGCACGCGCTGTCGAATGGCGCGAACTTGCGCAAGCTCGATCCCAAGCTGGCGCCGGTCTCGACCGCGCTCGGCGTGCTCGGCATGCCGGGCATGACCGCCTATAGCGGTCTGCTGGAGATCGGCAAGCCGCAAGCGGGCGAAACCGTGGCGGTGGCTGCCGCCTCGGGCGCGGTCGGCTCGGTCGTCGGCCAGATCGCCAAGATCAAAGGCGCCCGCGCCGTCGGGATCGCCGGCGGGCCGGACAAGTGCCGCTACGTCAAGGACGAGCTGGGCTTCGACGACTGCATCGACCATCGCGCGCCCGATTTCGCCGCGCGCCTGAAGGCTGCCTGCCCGAAGGGCATCGACGTCTATTTCGAGAATGTCGGCGGGGCGGTGTTCGACGCCGTGTTGCCGTTGCTCAACCCGTTCGCGCGCATTCCGGTGTGCGGCTTGATCGCGCAATACAATGCCACCGAGCTGCCGCCCGGGCCCAACCGGTTGCCGCTGCTGATGCGCAATGTGCTCACCAAGCGGCTGACCGTCCGCGGCTTCATCGTCACCGATTTCGCCGCCTGCCTCGAGGATTTCCTCCGCGACGTGTCGCAATGGGTGAGGGAAGGCCGCATCAAATATCGCGAGGATATCGTGGAAGGACTGGATAAGGCCCCGGCGGCGCTCATCGGCCTGCTGAAGGGCAAGAACTTCGGCAAGCAACTCGTGCGCGTCGCGGAGTGAACCCATGACCGTCCGCGCCGTCCTGCTGCCGCTGTTCGTCGAGGTCGCGCTGACCTTCGTGCTGCTTTTGTGGACCGCCCGCGTGCGCGTCGCCGCGATCCGCTCGGGCGCAGCGAAAATGAAGGATACGGCGCTCGGCCAGCCGAATTGGCCGCCGCGCGCAACGCAGATCGCCAATTGCTACAACAGCCAGTTCCAGCTGCCGGTGCTGTTCTACGTGCTGACGGTGCTGGCGATGGTCACGCGGCACGCCGACCTTCTGTTCGTGGTCATGGCCTGGCTGTTCGTCGTGGCGCGGCTTGCGCATGCCTTCATCCACACCGGCAGCAATTACGTGCCGAACCGTTTCAACGCCTTTGCCGTCGGCGCCGTGGTGCTGCTCGCGATGTGGCTCGTCTTCGCCGTGCGCATCCTCGCCGGGCTGCCATGAGTTTTGCAGCATGAGTTTTGCCCGCATAGATGAGTTTCGCAAGATGACGCCTTCCGCGCGGCTGGCCGGGGCGATCGAGGTCTTCGAGGCGATCGAGAAGGAACGCCGCCCGGCGGCCGACGCGTTCAAGAGCTGGGGGCTGGCGCACCGCTTCGCCGGCTCCGGCGACCGCGCGGCCATCGCCGGCCTGATCTACGACGCGCTGCGCCGGCGCGCCTCCAGCGCCTGGCTCATGGGCAGCGACACCCCGCGCGCCATTCTGCTCGGCATGCTCAAGCGCGAGCGCGGGCTCGATACCGCCGCCATCGAGAAGCTCGCCGACGGCGTGCGCTTTGCGCCGGCGCCGCTCAGCGAGGAAGAGCGCCACGAGCTCGATACCTCCACTCTGAAAGGCGCGCCGCCGCACGTGCAGGGCGACTATCCCGAATGGCTCGATCCGCATTTCACCAAAGCCTTTGGCGACGAGCGCGCCGAGGAGGGCGCGGCGCTGGCCGCGCGCGCCCCGCTCGACCTGCGCGTCAACACGCTCAAGGGCGAGCGCGACGGGCGGCCGAGCTTTTGTCCGACTTGAAGCCGGAGCCGACGCGCTGGTCGCCTTGGGGCCTGCGCATCCGGCTTGCGCCCGACGCCAAGAGCCCGGCCATCCATGCCGAGCCCGCCTTCCTGAAAGGCATGATCGAGGTGCAGGACGAAGGCTCGCAGCTTGCCGCGCTTTTTGCGGGTGCGAGGCCGGGCGAGCAGGCGCTCGATCTGTGCGCCGGCGCCGGCGGCAAGACCTTGGCGCTCGCGGCCATGATGGAGAACAAGGGCCAGCTCTATGCCACCGACGACGACAAACGCCGGTTGGCGCCGATCCACGAGCGGCTGAAGCGCGCGGGCGCGCGCAACGTGCAGGTGCGCACGCCGAAATCGGTCGGCACCGAGCTCGACGATCTGGCCGGCCGCATCGACCTGGTGCTGATCGACGCACCCTGCACCGGCACCGGCGCCTGGCGGCGCAACCCGGACGCCAAATGGCGCATGCGGCCAGGCGCGCTCGAGCAACGCCAGAAAGAGCAGGCGAAGTGCTCGATCGCGCGGTCCGCTCGTCAAAGCGGGCGGCCGCATCGCCTATGTCACCTGTTCGGTGCTGGAGGAGGAGAACGGCGGCCAGGTGCGGGCTTCCTCGAGCGCCATCCGGGTTTCACCATCGTGCCGCCGGCCGAGGTCGT
Organism: uncultured Pseudomonadota bacterium; assembly: GCA_963805535.1. Lineage (GTDB taxonomy): Bacteria > Pseudomonadota > Alphaproteobacteria > Rhizobiales > Xanthobacteraceae > Pseudolabrys. The sequence continues at coordinate 800 of CAWDUV010000014.1, read as the reverse complement.
GCAGGCGCTCGGCGAGCACGCCTTCATGTTCGGCAAGGCCGCGCGCCTCGGCGACGAAGGGATAACGATGACGCCTCGCATGACCGATACCGACGGCTTCTTCGTCTCGCTGATCAAGCGGGTGTAACCGGTCGTTTACGCAAAATCCCCGATTGCGCCTCAATCCCGGCTCAAATTCTCCCCGAAATCGGTGTGTCTGGCGCTCTCGACGCATTTTCCGTGGGGGTTTTCCAATGCTGACGGCCAGGCGCGATCCCTTGCTTCACCCGGGGGCGCCCGAGATTGCGCCGGCCATCCCGCCGCGCACAGCCCCGGCTTTACCCGTTTCATGACCTTGCTTCAGGTGGCCGGCTCGCTGCTGGCCATCCCCTTGGGCCTGGCCAGCGGCTATTCGATCTACCATGCCATTTTCTCGGCCGAGGCGAGCTGCCAGGGCCTGCGCACCAACATCATCTCGATGCTCAACAAGAGTGCCGACGCTTCCACCCTACGCATGCTGATGCGGCGCGACGTGGCCGATTTCGAAAACGCCTGCGGCGCGGTCGATCCCGACGCTGTCAAGGCGTTCAAGACGCTGCTCGCCTCCGGCCGGAAGGCGGCGCCCGCGCCGGCGCCGGTCAAGCGGGTTGCGCATGAGCCGGTTCCGCACGCGAAAGAGATCGCCAAGCGCGCCGAGGCCAAGGCGCCGCCTGCGGTAACGGAAGCCAAGCGCGTGCGGCGCGATGCCGCCGAGTCCGATGCCAGATGGGTCGCCTCGGTGCGCGAGGCGCTGATCCACACGCCGGACGCCGAGGCCGAAG
>CAWDUV010000013.1:0-31360 GCA_963805535.1 uncultured Pseudomonadota bacterium | reverse complement strand
CGCCCCGCCGGCAGCGGCGATGGACGCATGCGCCCAAACCCGGCTAATGCCCGCTGGCGGCGACCAAATCGACGCGCTCGAGGTCGATACCAAGGGTCCTCCCGTCGATACTGCCGAATAATGCACTTGGCGACGTGGCGCTGGGAACTTCAATCGCTATGCGCCGTGGTTGCGTCGCGCCGGGAAGCGGAATGGCCACCTGGGCACCGTGATACCTCTTGGCCAAAATCGTCGTGCTCCAGCCCGGTCCGAAATCCTTGGCGGCAAAATTGACGGCGACAGGCCTGTCCTCGCTGGCGCCGAAGACGTTGAACGTGAGGATGCCGAAGCATTGCCTGGCCCCGCACTCTTTCGGCACCGGCAGGTTGAGCCTCGCTGATTTCGCCGACCAAACATGCGTGCCTTCGACCGCGTGCCAGCCCTGGGCCAGAACAAGGCTCATCGCCGCATCGTCGGTCTTGACGACGATGGGGTAATGTGTGGCGTCAAATCTTTGACGCAAAATGGCGTCTTTAGCGGCCGCTGTTGAAAATTCAGGACGAAGCCGAACCACGGCAAACAAATTCGAATCGAAAACTTTGAGATACGGGCTGTCCTCCGAACGTCGGACAAGGGGCGCAAGTTCCTGTTTACCTTTGTCGGGGCACACGAAACCCGGAACGCCGGAATAGAAAAATTTTTGATCGTAAATCATCGTTGTTTGAACGACGCACGGCCACGCCGATGCGCTCGAGTTCGGATCGTAATAGGGAATGACAATCGCATCGGCATCGCTCGCCGCAAGAATCTGTAAAACAGTTTTAGCCCGGCTCTCTTGCGTTTCCGCGTTGAATTCAATCATCTCGGCCGGCCATTTTCTCTGCGCTTGCCTCAATTCTTGTCCCCGCCGATATTGTAGGTTCGAATTCGTAGTCTTGATGAAAGGTAATTGATCATGAAGTCGTTGCCGTAGGGAAGCCACAGAGCGGAACAGCTCGTTGGGCCGGAGGCGCTGGCTAAGAGGCGCGACCAGCTCACGATCGACGATGAAGAACATCTTGCGGTTGGCGGTGTCGTTGCCCATTTGAACGAAGAATCGGCAAATTGATCGCAATCAGCCCGACGAGCGTCAGGGTTGTCAGGATGTCGCCCTTGGGATGCCTTCTGCCGACAAACAGCAGAAACAACATCCACAGGCAGAAGATCGCGAGCGCGCTCCACCGGTACGACGCGCGCATAACGTCGAAGCCGGGCACGTGCTCTGAAAGCCAGGCATTTCCAGTCGGCATGATTGCGAGGTTGGCGGGCATTGTCTGGGTTAGCAACGGTGCCGACTGCATCGAGGCGGGTTTTGTCGAATTGAATTTCAGCGACGGCCCGAGCGCCATGTAGAAACCGAACGTGGCGACCAGCAGCAGGCCGGTGGCGGCTTTTGTATTTCGGCGAAGCTGCCACCAGGAAATAAGAACCGCCGCAAGAAGAATGGGCAGACAAAATGCCGTTTCCCACACGCTGTTGTCGCCGAAATACGGCTTGACGGTGCGTTCAATGCTTAGCCCGAGCACGTCCATGAGCCAGTGCACGCCGCGCGTTGGGACCGCGATGAAAGTCAGGTCGAGCCCCCAGCCTCGGAACATGTCGATCGGCTCGCGCTCATACTCGAGCTTGCCGACAAAGAGCGCATAGAGCAGATAGGCTGCTGCAAAGCTCAACAATTCGACGGGGATGACAAAGGTGATCGTCCGCGTTCTCAGGTCCGGGAAAAGGTTAAAATCACATAAGCGAGCAGCAGGCTCGAGCCGACGGCAAACATCACAAACGTGTAGCCGTCCATGAATACCGCGATCACCGCGGCCGATGCATAGAAGGCAACGCTGCCGGCCGACGGGCTCTGCGATGTCGGGTGCGCCAACAGCAAATTCCACGCGGCCAAAAAATACAGCGCAAGCAGGGCGATGCCGACCGAAAGCATGCCGTAACCGGAGCCGTGACCCCAAACGATCGGCATGGTCAGCCATAGGACGGCGCCTAAAATTCTAATATTTGCGAACAACCAAAATTCTGCCAATTTTGTAGGCCGAGAAGAAAGCGGCGCCGAACCAAAGTGCGACGATCGCAGTAGGCTCGGCAGGATAAAGCCCCAAACGAATCAACAGCGCCATCGGCCATGCGCCTGCCAAACCAGAAGCGATTGCCGCCGGGGCCGGTGCGCCAAAATTATTTGCGTAACGCTGAAAATCGATTGATTGGCAAATGATTGCGAAAATCCAACGGTCCAAAAAGCCTGATTGACCGAAGGCGTGGTAAAGAAGGGTATTGCTCCTTGCACGAAAAGCACGAAGGCGAAAGCGGCCACCGCCAGCACCGTCAGGCCAGCCGCGCGCGGTGTCGGTGGATTTCTGTCAATCATCGTACAACCTTGCCGATCAACTAAATCGTCGCGACGGAAATGGTACGCAGTCGACTAGTCTCGCCGCTTGCAAAGAAGCACCGTCCAGGGCAGCGGGCATTTACTTCAACAATGTCGAAAAACTGCGATACCAATTCGACAATGCCCGCTTTCGACCAGTGCTGTATGTGACCCGGCGTATTGCCTAAGCGAGCGATGTATTTGCCCGCGCCAGATTTAGCGCCCGCCAAAGTGGCTCGTGAGGCACGCTAATGATCAAATACCTTCCGGTGGCCCGCCGAAGCGCCTGCAGTGCCGCCTGGGGGGGCTGCAAATGTTCTAAGACTTCGCTGCACACGATGAAATCCGCCTTATCGTGCGCCGCACCCAAATCGTAAATGCTGCGCTGCTCAAAAAGCGACGGCGGCAAACCGCATCCGATGGCGTTTTCACGAGCAATCTCCGTGACGCGGGAGGAAAAATCAGATCCCCTTGCGATTATGCCTTCTTCGTTCCAACGAATAACCCAGATACCCTCTCCACATCCGACATCGTGTATGGAACGAGGCGATGCCTGCAACCGTATCGGACAGGGCAGTATCGAAGCCTTTCATCAGCAATCTGAGAAAAAGATGACGGGAGCCATATTTGTCGTAGAGGTTGCCGACAACGATCCCGTCCTCGCGCAGGCCGCCTGCAATTTTCATCGTCATGTGGGGTCGCCGCCGCAAATTGCGATCCGATTTTGACCCGCCGAAATGGCGCGAACGCGACAGGAACTTCAGGCCGGCTTCGCGGCCTGTTACTTCAGTCATCTTTTATGCCCCCTAAATCGGAGCTTCCGTCTTTCGACATGACCGTCTTGGAGCGGATTTCCTCCAACAGCTTGCGGTTGGCGGCCAGCAGGTCCGCCAAAAATGCCACCAACAGGGTTTGAAACCCCATGCCAAGCAGCAATGCGCCGAGAATAAGGGATGAAAGTGCCGCGCCATCGCCCATTGCGTAATGCCACAATAAGTGGGCGTCGATCAGAAAGCCGATCGCGAATAAGACCGAGCCGATCGCGGCAAAAAATCGGAACGGGCGGTAGACGATAAAGATTCGGACGATGGTGACAATGTTGTGCCCGATATACGATGGGATGTTCTTCACCAAACGCGATGGGCGAAGCTCTTGATTGACACGAACCGGCACCGTGGCCATCGCCATATTCTTTCGGCCGGCCTGGATGACGGTTTCGAGCGTGTATGTATAACTGCTGAACACCATCAATTGCTGCGCCGCCGTGCGGCTCATGGCGCGAAAGCCACTGGTGGCATTGGGAACCTCGGTATGACTTGCGATGCGCACCACCCGAGCTGCCGAACCGCTGCAAAAATCGCTTCGCCGGTGAAAGTGAGAAATGGTCCGAATGGGGCGGACACCGATCACAAACTCGGCACGCTGGTCGAGAATGGGCTTTGTCAGGGCCGGAATTGTCGGCATTGATTGGTTGTTCGGCGTCGGTATTGACAATGACGTCCGCCCCCCGGCTCAGGCAGGCATCCAGGCCCGTCATGAAGGCTTTTGCCAGGCCTTGGTGGCGCGGGTGACGAATAACGTGACGACGCCGGCTCCTTTGCGACACGTGCGGTGTCGTCGTCGCTGCCGTCGTCAATCACCAGCCATTCGACCCTGTCGAAACCGGTCACGCTGCGCGGTAAAGCCGACAGCGCAATGGGAAGCGTCCGCGCTTCGTTGAAGCATGGAATTTGAATGATGAGCTTCAAACTAACGGCCTTGGCGTCCGCTGGATTGCGCCGGGGTGAGTATCGGAAGTTATAGCGAAATGGCCGGCATGTCTCACCGGCCCCGCGCTAGTGGCGCGGCATGGCCGCTATGGCCGGTCCCGGTGTGACGCTTTCGCGAAAATGGCGCGCCCTAGGGGATTCGAACCCCTGTTACCGCCGTGAAAGGGCGGTGTCCTAGGCCTCTAGACGAAGGGCGCTGAACCTTGCTGCCGAAATCCAAAAGGGCTCAGCGGCCCTCGGCAGCGCGGGCGACATATAAAGAGCTTCGCTACGGGCGGCAAGCTTACCAGTGCCCGGTATTGGGCATGGATTTCCACGGCTCTTGCGGCGGTTTGGCCTGGCCTTTCTGCAAAAGCTCGATCGAGTGCTGGTCGGGCGAGCGCACGAAGGCCATGACGCCGTCGCGCGGCGGCCGGTTGATGGTGACGCCGGCCTTCATCAGCGCCGCGCAGGTGGCATAGATGTCGTCCACCTCGTAGGCGAGATGGCCGAAATAGCGCGCCTCGCCATAGTCCTCGTCGCCGTCCCAGTTGAAGGTGAGCTCCACCTCCAGCCCGGGGCGGCCTTCCTTCTTGGTCTCCTCGACCCGTTTCTCGTCTCCGGGCGCCGCCAGGAACACCAGGGTATAGCGGCCCTTCTCGTCGACCCGGCGGCGGGTCTCCTTGAGGCCGAGCTTGTTGACGTAGAAATCGAGCGCGGCATCCAGATTGCGCACGCGCAGCATGGTGTGCAGATATCGCATGGGTTACATCCTCGAAATGGACAAAGGCCGGGGCCCCGCCCGATACTATAGCAATGATTGCGCCCGATCTTGAGACCGCCGTTTTCGCCCTGCGCGACCTGATCGAGGAGGCGCGCGCCGTCGTGCCTTTCACCGGCGCGGGCATTTCGACCGAATGCGGTATTCCGGACTTCCGCTCGCCGGGCGGCTTCTGGACCAAGAACCAGCCGATCCCGTTCGACGAATTCATGGCCAGCGGCGAGGCGCGCGACGAATCCTGGCGCCGCCGCTTCGCCATGCTGGACCAGTTCGGCCAGGCCGAGCCCGGACGCGGCCACCGCGCGCTCGCCAGCCTCTACCGCGCCGGCAAGGTTCCCGGGCTGATCACCCAGAACATCGACAATCTGCACCAGGCCTCCGGCATCGCAGCCGACGACGTGATCGAGCTGCACGGCAATACGACCTACGCCCGCTGCCTCGACTGCGGGCAGCGCTACGAACTCGGCTGGGTGCGGGAGAAATTCGAGTTCGAACGGCAGCCACGCCCCCGATTGCGCCTGCGGCGGCTTCATCAAGACCGCGACGATTTCGTTCGGGCAGGCGATGCCGGCGGTGGCGATGGAGCAGGCGGAGCAATTGACGCGGTCGAGCGATCTTTTTTTGTCGATCGGCTCCTCGCTGGTGGTCTGGCCGGCCGCCGGCTTTCCCCTGATGGCCAAGCGCAACCGCGCGCGGCTCGTGATCATCAACCGCGAGCCGACCGAGTTCGACGACATCGCCGATTTGGTCGTGCAGCACGACATCGGCGACGTGCTCGCTCCCTTCATCGCCCACTGATTCGCGCTTGCTGCGCTGTGCACAGGCCTGTGCGCAAGCGCATTTTGAGCTTTGCCGCGCAAGGGCCGGTGTTATCTTCGATTCAGCAGAAAGATTCGTCGAAGCGCCCGACAAGAGGCGCCTAACAAAGCGGCGGCGCGCGGCGTCATGGCGTCGGACGGGATCGAATCGAAAATGTCTGGGACCAATCTCCGGCCCGGTTCGGCCAGAGAGATCGTCGACGAAACGGCGACCGATCTCATCGAACTGGCAGGCGTCATCAAGTGGTTCGATGTTTCCAAGGGATTTGGTTTCATCGTTCCCGACAACGGCATGCCGGACGTGCTGCTGCACGTGACCTGCCTCAGGCGCGACGGCTATCAGACCGCCTATGAGGGCGCCCGGGTCGTCTGCGAGGTGTCGCAGCGCGCCAAGGGCTTGCAGGCGTTCCGCATTTTGTCGATGGACGAATCGACCGCGGTGCACCCGGCGCAAATGCCACCGCCGCGTACCCATGTCACCGTGACGCCGACCAGTGGGCTCGAGCGGGCACAGGTGAAATGGTTCAACCGCTTGCGCGGCTTCGGCTTCCTGACGCGGGGCGAGGGCACGCCGGACATTTTCGTCCATATGGAGACGCTGCGGCGCTACGGCATCGCCGAGCTGCGGCCGGGGCAGACCGTGCTGGTCCGCTTCGGGCCGGGGCCGAAGGGGCTGATGGCAGCCGAGGTGCGCCCGGATGGCGGGCCGCTCGGCCTCGCCTCGCACTGATCCCTTAGCTTGCGGCGTTTTTCCATTGCGGCGGCGCATGCGCCCGCGTAAAGGCGGAGCCATGCGCGCCTTACGGTGGACCGCCTTCGCCCTCATCGGATTGCTGCTCGTCGCCGGCCCCGCCCGGCCGGCCGGCCAGAAGACGCTGGAAATCGTCAGCGCCTCCGGCGTGCACGTGTTCACGATCGAGATCGCCGATACCGAGCCGGAGCGCGAGAAGGGCCTGATGTTCCGCAAGAATTTGCCGGACGGGCACGGCATGTTGTTCGATTTCAAGCGCGAGCAGGACGTCAGCTTCTGGATGAAGAATACCTATATCCCGCTCGACATGTTCTTCATCCAGGGCAATGGCCGCATCCTGCGGATTGCCGAGAATGCCGAGCCCTTGTCCACCGACCTGATCCCTTCGGAGGGGCCGGTGCTGGCGGTGCTGGAGGTGATCGGCGGAACGGCCCACCGGCTGGGCATCCGGCCCGGCGACCGTGTGGCCTACCCGATTTTTAAAGGGAATTGAGCGCAGCTTGCTGGGCTAGCATCGAGCGTGTATCGAACGCCCGGCGCTCGCAAGCCTACGGGGCATAGCGCAGTCTGGTAGCGCGTCTGGTTTGGGAGCAGAAGGTCGCAGGTTCAAATCCTGCTGCCCCGACCAAACCCGAATTTCAGCACGGCTACAGATATTACCGCTGTAATGGCAGCATCCATTACGCGTGAATACTGTATTGTCGACAGAAACCATTGCGCCAAATAAGCAATATTCAGAGGTAGTTCATGCCAATTAATCTTCAGTCTATTTCAAGTCTATAGAGGCCATAAGGTATGTGTTTAAAATCACACATATTTTGAGAAAGCATATTTATTAGGTCGTTCAGTTCATAATTTATGATTTTTAATTGCCTCTCGGCCCCCAATACGCAAAGATTAACGACAAGGTTACGACACAAGCTTGCCTATTTACGGGCTTTTCGCCGCTTACCGGCGGAAAGTTAGGGGAAAATTAAGCGTCAAAAACTGGTCGCGTAGGATGCCAACGGTTGCGTTGTGCGCTCGTTTCGTCAGGCAGGCCGCCTGCGAGCCCGGGCGTAAAAAAGTCGATTACTTCGACGCCGCCCAGCGCGGCTTCATGCTCGAAGTGCGCTGCTCGGGCGGCAAGACCTTCTATCAGCGCTATACCGACGAGCGCGGCCGCGAGCGCCAGTACAAGATCGGTTCCGCCGGCGTGCTCAATCTCGATCAGGCCCGCCGCAAGGGCCGGCAGATCGTGGCCGAGGCGCTGCTCGGCGCAGATCCGCAGACCAAGCGGCGGGAGATGCGGGCGGTGCCGCAGCTCAAGGATTTCGTGCACGAGCGCTATCTACCCTATGTGCGCACCTACAAGACCAGCTGGCAGACCGACGAGACGGTGCTGCGCATCCACATCCTGCCGCGTTTCGGCGCGCTGGCGCTTGACGAAGTCAAGACCGAAGCCATCGCCGATCTGATCAACCGCATGCGGGAAGACGGCTACGCCTCCGGCACGATGAACCGCGTCATCGTGATCATGCGGTACATGTACAATCTGGCGCGCAAATGGAAACTGCCGGGCGTGACCGAAAATCCGGCGGCCGGCTTGAGCGCCGGTCCCGACGTGCAGCGCAACCGCTTCCTCAGCGAGGAGGAGACCGAGGCGCTGGTGCGTTCGCTGCACGTCGACGAGAACCAGACCGCGGCGCGCGCGATCATCCTCCTGTTGCTCACCGGCGGGCGCCGCAACGAAATCACGCAAGCCAAGTGGGACTATGTCGACTGGAAGAACAAGACGCTGCTGGTGCCGAAGTCGAAGTCGGGCCGCGCCCGCGTCATCGCGCTGAACCAGTCGGCGATCGCGCTGCTGACCGCGATGCCGCGCCTGGATGCCAATGACTATATCTTCCCGTCGCAGGTCAACGGCCGGCCATCGGCCTCGCTTTGGTTTCCCTGGGACCGTATCCGCAAGCGGGCAGGCCTCGCCGACGTGCGCCTGCACGACCTGCGGCATTCCTTTGCCAGCTTCCTGGTCAACCGCGGCGTCTCGCTCTACGTGGTGCAAGGCCTGCTCGGTCATCTGCACGCGCGCACCACCCAGCGCTACGCGCACCTCACGCAGGAAACGCTGAGCGGCGCCGTCGATCTGATCCAGGATATCGTCGCGATCCCCGACGCCATGTAGCGCCGCGCCCGGCGCCCATTCATTCAGCCTCAGCGCTGAGATCGCATGCGGGTTCGCATGCAACGATCCCGCACGCGCGGACATTTACCGAAAACTAAGCCGCTCGCGCTAACGCTCGCGCTCCGCTGCGCGCGCAATTTATTTTGCCGAATTCGGCAGGCGTCCCAGGCTATACCTAGTGCGCATTGCCGGCGGCAAGGCGGGTTCTGCGACGGTCGGCGTGCGCGGTCAGTGCGTTGCGTTTCCGGCGCACCTAGGACATCCCCGGCAGACGCGGCGGGCCATTTGCGGAACGCGAGCGACCGCAATGGCGAAAACACCCGTCGTTATTGGGCTTTTCGCCACGCGCGCGGCCAAACCGGTCCAGTACGTGAAGATTTGCAGCCTGTACGGTGTGGGGTTCTACTACATCCCGGGCACCGATATGTGCTTGAAAGTCGGCGGCTGGGTGCGTGAGCAGTACTATTACAACGACAACGGCAGCACCACGTCCGGTGCGTTCGGCAACGCCAACATCAACAACCGCACGACCAACGACTCGACCTGGCGTGCGCGCGGTTACGTCACCCTCGACGCCCGCAACCAGACGCCCTACGGCACGGTGCGTGCCTATATGGACGTCGGCTTTATTTCGGATACCGTTGGCGGCAGCGGCGGCATCAGCGCCCATACCAACCGCGGCTTCATCCAGTGGGCCGGCTTCACCTTCGGCCAGGCGGTGTCTTTCTACGACTTCTACAGCTTCCCGGCGCTGCAATACATCGCCGCGGGGCATCCGGGCTCTGAGACCGGCGGCGGCGGCTGGTTCGTGGCCGGCTATACCGCGCAGTTCGGCAACGGCTTCTCCGGCAGCATCGCCGCCGAAATGCGCCGCCAGACGCAGATCATCGGGCAAAGCAGCGCTCCCGCCTCTTCATTGCCGGCACGATTGGCGCCAGGCGGCATCGGTCCCGGCGGCGGCTATTCCGGCTTCCAGTCGCCCGACATCGTCGCCAACCTGCGCGTCGACCAGGCCTGGGGCTCCGCTCAGATCATGGGCGCCGCTGCACCAGGTCAGCACGCCGTACTATGGCTTTACTACCGTCAACGCCTTCGACGCGAACGGCCATCCGGGCGACCAGTGGGGCTTCGCCATCGGCGGCGGCATCAAGTTGAATGCCCCGATGATCGGCCAGGGCGACTACTTCAGCGTCCAGGTCGATTACACCGAGGGTGCGTTGGGCTACGTGTTCTCGCCGCAGATCTCGGACTTCAACTGGTACGGCCGCCACGGCCAGAACGCCGGCTACGGCGTCCTTAGCGATGCCGTCTTCGGCGGAACGCTGGCGCAGAACAATTCGACCAGTCTGCAGCTGACCACGGCCTGGGGCGTCAACGGCGGCTTCGAGCATCACTGGAATCCGCAGTGGCGGACGTCGATCTACGGCGGCTATGCCGAAGTCAACTATGGCACCCGCGCCAACGCGATCCTTTGCTCGCTGCAAGGCGGCGGCAACGGCACCGGCGTCGGCACCACCGCGGTGGCGACCGCCGGCTGCGACAACGACTGGAACGTCTGGTACCTCGGTACGCGCACCCAGTGGAACGTCACCAAGGACTTCTACATGGGCGTCGATGTCATGTACACGAGCCTGCAGAGCGCCAGCACCTTTGAACGGCATCCTGCCGGATGTCGATCAGGTCGCGCGGCGCGACCCTCGTCAGCGACCAGGATGCGGTCACTGTTGAGTTCCGCGTCCACAAGGACTTCTACCCCTGATCGGCCTGCGCCAAGCCGAAGCGGCTTTGCTTCGGCGAAGGCAGGTCGCCTGACAGCGGTTTGACGATAAATACCCCCGGCGGGAAACCGCCGGGGGTTTCTGTTGGAGCAAGGCTTGCGGCCGTCCCGGAGATCGGTTCGCGAAGCGGGCTTGCGCCCACGATTTTGCTAAATTATACCGTGCGGTCTTTGCGGAAAGCCCTCGACGCGTGATGAACCAGGAGCTTCAGAAGGCCGTCGCTCTCGACCAGCGCGGTGACATGGCAGCGGCGATGACGGGCTACCAGAAGGTGCTTGCCCGCGAGCCCGCCAATATCGACGCACTTTTCCTGCTCGGACGCGCCCATTGCCAGCAGGGCAAGTTCGAGCGCGGCGTCGAGCTGCTGCGCAAAGTCGTTGCGCTGGCGCCAAACTATGGCCAGGCCCATAATCTGCTCGGCATGGCCCTGAGCCGCTCGGCCGCCAAGAGGACGCGCTTGCGAGCTTCGAGCGCGCGATCGCGGTCGATCCGGCCAATGTCATGGCGATCGTCAACAAGGCCGATGCGCTGGCCGATCTCGGCCGGCACTGCCGAGGCGGTTGGCGAATTCGACAAGGCCTTGGCGCTCGATCCAAAAAATGTTGCCGCCTGGTGCAACCGCGGCAATGCATTGCAGGCGCTTGAGCGCGATGCCGAGGCTGTCGAAAGTTTCGGAAAGGCTCTCGTCCTCGCTCCGAACCTGGTCGTGGCCCATTTCAACATGGCCAACGCGCTCGAGCGGCTGGGCCGCCACGAGGAAGCGATCGCGCGTTACCGACGCGCGATCGCGCTTAAGCCGGATCTCGCCGAGGCCTATATCAATCTCGCCGGCCCGCTCACGGCGCTTGAGCGTTGGAGCGAGGTCGTTGAATGCAGCGACCAAGCCATCAGGCTGCGGCCGAATGCCGTGCAACCGCATTGTAATCGCGGCCATGCTTTGTGGCAGTTGGGACGGCACGACGAAGGCATCGCCAGCCTACGACGCCGCCTTGGCAATCGACGCCAATTATGCCCGAGCGTTGATGCGCAAAGTGTCCATGGCACTCGTCGCCGGGCAGCTTGGCGATTTGCTCGCCGCGGCCGAGAAATTGTACGAGGTCGCCCCAGACCAGACGCTTAACTACCTCACGCTTGCCGAGCTCAAGCGGTTTACCGCTGGAGACCCCCAGATTGCGATGATGGAGCGCTTGTTGCAGCAAGAGGGGATCAAAGCGCACGAACGCGTTGAGATTAACTTTGCGCTCGGCACGATCTATCGGAAGCTTGGCGAGCATGCACGATCGTTCCAGCACCTACTCGAGGGCAATGCGCTCAAGCGCCGGGAGTTCGATTACGACGTGAATTCCGACATTGGACATTTTGCGCAGCTCCGCGAGATGTTCACGCCGGAATTCATGGCCGGCAGGGCGGGCCGCGGCAATCCCTCAGTGCAACCGATTTTTATCGTGGGTATGCCAAGGTCCGGCTCGACCTTGCTCGAACAGATTCTCGCCGGCCATCCGCGGGTGCATGCCGTCGGCGAGAAACTCAATCTTCACGATGCGATCGGCGCGCTGAAGGGAGAATATCCAGACAATATCGCAGCCATGAGCGGCGAAGAATTCGGCTGCTTGGGGACCGATTATCTGGCGCGGGCGACAGCATCGATGCGTGCGAACAAGGATCGCTTCACCGACAAGGTGCCGGGTAACATCGCGTATGTGGGGCTTATTCATCTGGCCTTGCCCAACGCGCGCATTATTCACAGCCGGCGCGACCCGGTCGATAATTGCTTTTCCTGCTTTTCGCAGTACTTTTTGCGTGGACACGAATTCTCGTACGACCTCGGCGAGCTTGGACGCTTCTATCGGACCGTTGAAGAACTGGCTGTGTATTGGCACGATGTGCTCCCGGGCGTCATGCTTGACGTGCAATATGAGGACGTCGTCGCCGATCTCGAAACGCAGGCGCGCCGGATTCTCGACTTTTGCGGCCTCGAATGGGATGAAGCCTGTCTTGCGTTCGACAGGGTCGAGCGGCCTGTCTACACGGCGAGCATGTCACAGGTTCGCCAGCCTTTGTATGCCAGCTCAGTCGGCCGCGGGCGCGTCTATCAGGGGCAGTTGCAGCCGTTGTTGGAAGCGTTGGGTCAAAGGGAGTTATGACAAGGACTATTATGCGGGCGGCAGGTGCGGACCGCGTATACGCGAGGCGGTTTCCGGGGCATAAAGCTGTAGCTTGTCACCGAACCGGCCTCTTGATGTCGAGTCAGCCATAGATGAATGCCGGGGCCTTGCTGCAGCAAGCCATTGCGCTCGAAAACCGAGGCGATCTTGCCGGGGCGACCCGGTGCTATGGCGATGTACTCTCGCGCGAACCGGGAAATCTGGATGCGCTGTTTCTGCTGGGACGCGCCTATTGTCAGCAGGGCCGGTTCGAAGATGCGGCCGAGCGGCTCAGCAAGGTGGTTTCGCTTCGTCCGGGTCACGCGCCTGCCCACAACTTGCTTGGCACGGCGTTGAAGCGGCTTGGCCGCCCGCAAGACGCGCTTGCCTGCTTCGACCGGGCGTTGACGATCGACCCTCGGTTCGAGCCGGCCCTCATCAACAAAGCCGACGAACTCGATGCGCTTGGCCGCCCGGCGGAGGCGCTGGCGGTATACGACAGGGTGCTGCAGGTCAACGGCCGAAATCTTGTGGCATGGTGCAATCGTGGCACCGCATTGGAAGCGCTCGGCCGCGACGGCGAAGCGGCTGAGAGCTTCAAGAGCGCGCTGGCGCTCAATCCCAAAGTCGCCGAAGTGCATTTCAATCTGGGCAATGTGTTGCTGCGAATGGAACGGCACGAGGATGCCGCGGGGCACTACCGGCAGGCGGTCGCGCTGCGGCCCAATCTTGCCTTGGCCTTCGCCAATCTTGGGCGGGCGCTGGCCAAGCTTGGCCGCTGGCAGGAAGCTGCCGACAGCTATGCGCAGGCGCTCAAGCTTGGGGCAACGTCCGCGCAACTGCACGACGCTTTGTCATCGGCCTACTGGAATCTCGGGTGCTACGAAGAGAGCCTCGCCAGCGCCAACGACGCTTTGGCGATTGATCGCAATCATGTCGCAGCTCTGACGAGGAAGGGGCAAGTGCTGCTCATGCTCGGGCGCATGGACGAAGCAAAGACTGCGTTGGAACGGGCGGCGGCGATCGATCCGAGCAATTCCAACAACTACCTGACGCTCGGCATTTCGAGGCGGTTCGCGGTGGGCGACCCGGAACTGGCCGCGATGGAAAAGCTTTTGGCGGATATCGATTCGCGCAGCGAGGACGATCAGGTCAAGCTGCATTTTGCGCTCGGCAAAGCGTATGACGACATCGGTAGTCATGCGCAAGCGTCTCACCACCTTCAACGCGGCAATGCGCTCAAGCGCAGGCAAATTGATTACGATGAAGCGGCCGCGATCCATGGTCTGGATCGGATAGCCACCATATTCACACCCGAGTTGGTGCGCGCCAAGACCGGACACGGCAATTTGTCCGGCCAACCGATTTTCATCGTCGGCATGCCGCGTTCGGGTACCACGTTGATCGAGCAGATCCTGGCCAGCCATCCGCAGATTTACGGCGCCGGCGAGCGCAACGATTTTAGGAAAGCGATGGACAAGGTCACCGGTGGTGCGGCCTATCCGGATTTTGTCCCGACGTTGGGGCCCGCCGATCTCGATGCGCTGGGTGCGGCTTATCTTGCCGGCATAGGCGACGTTGTGAAAGATTGGCCCCGCTTCACCGACAAGCTGCCGGCGAATTTTGTCTATCTCGGGTTGATCCGGCTTGCACTGCCCAATGCGCGCATCATCCATGTGGTGCGCGATCCGATCGACACGTGCTTTTCCTGTTTCTCGATCTTGTTCCGAGAAGAGTTGAACTACACCTACGACCTTGGCGAGCTTGGCCACTATTACCGCGCCTACGAGAGATTAATCGCGCATTGGCGGCAGGCGCTGCCGGAAGGCGCCATGCTCGAGGTGCGCTACGAGGACGTGGTGGACGATATCGAAACGCAATCTCGACGCATCGTCGATTATTGCGGCCTGCCGTGGGACGATGCGTGCCTTGCATTCCACAAAACCGACCGTCTGGTAGCGACCGCCAGTGTGGCGCAGGTGCGCCAGCCGATCTACCGCAGATCGGTCGGGCGCTGGCGCGCCTACCAGGACCAGCTCAAGCCCTTGCTGGAAGCGCTGGGGGAGCCCGCCGCCTAAAGCGAGCGCGGCCGTTGCCAGCCTGCGCTATCGGCCCTATAGGAAGAAGCGACGAATCCGATTGTCGGACCATGACCGCACGCATCTACAAGCCGGCGAAAACCGCCATGCAGTCGGGGCAGGCCAATACCAAGGCCTGGGCGCTCGATTTCGTGCCCGAGCAGCCGCGCCAGATCGAGCCGCTCATGGGCTGGACCTCGTCCGGCGACATGCGCCAGCAGGTCCGGCTGCGCTTCGACAGCAAGGAGGAGGCGGTGGCCTATTGCGAGCGTCACGGCATCGCCTATCAGGTCTTCGAGGCAAAGCCTGCGGCCCGGCGCAAGATTTCCTATTCGGATAATTTCGCTTTCGACCGGCGCGACGCCTGGACGCACTGACGCCTACGGCTTGCCGGCCGTGGCTTCGGCGCCGAGCGCGCTCAGCAGGGGCCCGAGGAACGGCTCGTAGACGCGCCAGCGGTCCACGGCGCTGGCGTAGATCGGCTGGCGAACCTGCACGGCGCTGGCGGTCCGCACCGGGCGATCGGTTTCATGGAAGGCAAGGCAGCGCTCGTCCCAGGGCAGGCCGCAATGCGCCAGGATGCGGCGGGCCTGGCCTTCAAGGTCGGCGACCACCTCTTCATATTGCACATCGAGCATGCGGCCCGGCGGCAACACGCGCCGCCAGTGCTCCATGAGCTGCCGGTAGCGGCGGTAGTAGCGGCCGAGCTCGCCCAGGTCGTAGCTGAATAGCTGCTCGCCGGGCCTGAACAGCTTGGAGAAGCAGGAAATGCAGGTGTCGATCGGGTTACGGAGGGTGTGAATGATGACGGCGTTTGGCAGCACAAGATGGATCAAGCCCACATACAGAAAGTTCGACGGCATCTTATCGGTCACGCGTTCCCCGCCGGGGGCGAGCGCATCAACGCGTTTGAGGTATTCGGCGCCGATCCGTCCGATGGCGGCTTGGTCCAGCGCAGGCACGAAGTCGGGATAAACGCCCACCGGCGATGCGAACGCCTGCACAGCCTCTCTAAAGGCCGTCAGCTCGCCGCCGCCATGAACGGTTGGATGGCTGGCGAGCATCTGTTCGATGAGCGTGGTCCCCGAGCGCGGCATGCCGAGCACGAAGATCGGTCGGGGTGACGGGTTTCCGCTGCCCGTCTTTGCAGCCATCAAGTCGGGCGAGAAAACTCGCTCGATACGCTCGAAAAACGCCAGCGTCGCCTGCTCGTCGTACGCGGCAGCCGTGCGCTTGGCAGTATTCGCCGCCAGCAAATGCTGAAAGGAGCGCTCGTATTCCGTCAGGTCGGCATAGGCTTTGCCGAGCGCAAAATCGAGATTCATCCGATCGGGCGCAGGCAGCTCCGTCGACGCCATCGATTCCATCAGCGTCAGGTGTCGGTCGCCCGGGCTGAATTTCTTGCAGTCGGCCAGATTGAGATAGTAGTTGGGATTGCTTGGATCGAGTTCGATTGACTTGCAGTAGGCGTCGATTGCTTCCCGCTGCCGGCCCATTTCCCTGAGTGCATTGCCCATCCCGTAATAGGCGTCGCCCTGATCTGGCATTAGCGCGAGCGCGCGTGTGTAATGGGCCAGCGCCGATTCCAGCTCCCCGCGCTCGAAAGCGAGCCGTCCCAATAGCTTCACGCTCTGGGGATTGTCCGGGGTGAGGGCGAGCGCGCGCCGCAGCAACTCGGCGGCCTCGTCGTGCCGGTTCAGATCCATCAGCGCCTGCGCAAGGTTGTTCAGCGCCGGCGGCAGATTCGGATTGAGCGAGAGCGCCTTGCGATAGCTGGCGACGGCCTCGTCGGCGCGGCCGAGCTCCTTTTGCGCGTTGCCGAGGTCGGAATAGATCGGCGCCACGTTGGGTGCCCGCGCGAGCGCTTGCCGGTAGCAGCGAATGGCTTCTTCGTAGCGCTTGAGCCGGCTCAAAACGTTGCCGTAATTGTGCAGGCAGGGCGGCATATTTGGATCCACCGCCAGCGCGGCGCGCATCAACTTCTCGGCCTCGTCGTATTGTTGGCGCTGGGCGTGGATCACGCCGAGGACGTGCAAGGCATCGAAGTCGCGCTGATCCTGCGCCAGCGCCTGTCGGCAAAGCTGCTCGGCTTGGGCGACATTTCCGGCGCGAAGGGCGGCGATGGCGCTTTCGATCAGGTTCATGAATGGGCTTGAAAAACGCCGTCCGCCGGCGGGAACCGCTTTTAGAATTGCATTCTTATAGGCGATTGTATCGGTGCCGCATGGCCGCTTCAAGCAGCCGCGGGCTCGCGCTAACTCGCGCCCGCCAGCTTGCGGCCGTGCGTGGCGGCGCGTTGACGCAAGAGCGAGACGAAGCGCTCCTGCGGCATCGGCTGGCCGAGCAAGAAGCCCTGGCCATAGTCGCAGCCCATGCTCACCAGCGCCACCGCGTCGGCGGCCTTTTCGATTCCCATGGCGACCGCGTGCGCGCCGAAATTATGCGCCAGGTCGATCACCTGCTTGCACATCGGCGCGTTCACCCGGTCGCTGCCGCATTCGGCGACGAACCTGCGGCCGAGCTTGAGCTCGGTGAAGGGCAGGGTATCGAGCCGCGCCAGCGCCGAGTAGCCGCGCCCGAAGTCGTCGATCGCAAGCCGCGTATTGCAGCGCTCCAGCTTCTGGCTGAGGTCCCGGGCGAGCGCCATGTCGGTGATGATCTCGCTCTCGGGAACGTCGATGGTCAGCCCGGCCCATTTTTCTCCTTTCGGGTGGTGCGACTTCACGATGTCTTCGACCGGCAGTTTGGCCAGCACCGCGGCCGCCAGGTTCACCGTGACGCGCAGATTGATGCCGAGTTTGGAAAAAGCCTGACCGGCCTGCAGCGCGTTGGTCAGCGACATTTCGCCGAGCTTGATCAGGATCGCCTCCTGCGCGCCCGGCAGGAAGGCATCGGGCAGCGCCAGGCCGTGCTGCGGATGGCGCGCGCGCGCATAGGCTTCGGCGCCGGCAAGCTGCTTCTTGCGCAGGTCGATCTTGGGCTGATACCAGAATTCGATCCAGTTGTTGCGGACCGCCTCGTCGAGGTCGATGCGGGAGGCGACCGTCTGCGGCATGCCGAGCTTGAGCTCGCGCAGCACTTTCACGATCGCCTCGGTCTCGAATGGCTTCTTGAGTACCGGCAGCATGGTAAGCTTGTGCTGCGCGCCGATGCCCTTGACGTGCTCGAGCACCGCGGCGCCGCGGTTGCTCATCAACTGCACGGCGCCGCGAAAGCCGTTCTTGCCGAGCGTAACCACCGTTTCGATGGCGTCGGCCGAATCGAGCGAGATGTTGTGGAAGATGAGCACCGGCGCGCGCTTTTCGATCGCCGCGCGTAACGCCGCGCCGTCGGCGAATTCCATGGTGTCGATGCCGTAGCCGTGCAGCACCAGCGAGAGGAAATGGCGGATGGAGGCTTCCTCATCCACCACGTAGCAGAGCGGCGCCTGCCCGGGCGCCAGCGGCGGGGCGTCGGTGACATGCGGGCTCTCGGGCGGGGCGGGCGGCTCTGCCATGGCAACTGGTGTGAATGAAGGACGAATGATCGATAGGGTTTCGGTATTGGTGTGCCAAACATGTTAAATATGAGTTTCCCGCGCGGTCGGCCGCGCCATCGGCCGCCGGCTAAAACGCCGCATTTTCAGCGAAATTGGCGACCCCGGCTGGATTCGAACCAGCGACCCTCAGCTTAGAAGGCTGATGCTCTATCCGGCTGAGCTACGGGGTCTTGTTGCCGGTTTACCGCCCGGCGAGCCGCATGGAAAGCCGGCCGCGGCGGGCGGCGGGCAGGGCTCGCGCCGGCGCGCCCCCCAAAAGGGAATATCGCAGACGGATAAATAGCTTAAAAGCTATTCTTGAGGTTCTTCACCTTATTTGTGAGGATACCAGGCTAGGTGCCTGATACCGCCTGGCGACGTGGCCTTAACGACGATGAAAAACAAGTCCCGGCCGCAGCCGGCTTACGCTCGGTCATGCCCTCGACACCTTCATCGCCTGAACTCACAGTGCCTTGCGCGACACTCAAGCGGTGACGGCATCCGTCTATTCGGGAGGTTCC
This sequence comes from uncultured Pseudomonadota bacterium, assembly GCA_963805535.1. GTDB lineage: Bacteria > Pseudomonadota > Alphaproteobacteria > Rhizobiales > Xanthobacteraceae > Pseudolabrys. The sequence continues at coordinate 12,671 of CAWDUV010000013.1, read as the reverse complement.
TTATGATCTCGTTTGTTCGCGCCGGTCTCGCCGCCGCGTTCATCGCCCTTGCCCTGGTTCCGGCATCGGCCGCCGACAAGCCGTTCAAGCGCGGCGACCTCGGCGACGCCGCCATCAAGCTCGAGGCGCAGATCAAGCAGGACGCAGGTCCCGTCACCAAGTCGCTGCCCACGCTGCGCAAGGAAGCCGACGCCGCCTTCAAGAAGCGAGATTTCCGCACCGGCATGCTGGTGCTCAGCCGCATGACCGTGGCCGCGCCGCAGGACGCCGGCACCTGGCTCAGGCTCGCACGTACCGTCCGCGAGATCGTGCCGCGCAACGACAGCGAGAAGACGCTGCTGCTCGACCGCGCTTCGACCGCCGCCTATATCGCCTATCAGCGCGCTACCGACCGCAGCGTGGAAGCCGACAGCCTGGCGCTGCTCGGCCAGACGCTGGCCGACCGCAAGCTGTGGCGGCCGGCGCTCGACGCCATGCGGCTGTCGCTCAATCTGCGCGAAACGGCCGAGTTGCGCGGCCAATACGAGCGCCTGCGCACCGCGCACGGCTTCCGCATGCTCGACTACTCGGTCGATTCCAATGCGATCACGCCGCGCGCCTGCTTCCAGTTTTCGGAGACGCTGCCCGGCCGGCGCACCGATTTCTCGCCCTTCGTGGCAGTCGAGGGCGTCGATAAGCCGGCGGTTTCGGTCAACGACAAGCAGCTTTGCGTCGAGGGCCTCAAGCACGGCCAGCGCTACCGGATCACGCTGCGCGCGGGCCTTCCCTCGACCGTGCATGAGGCGCTGCAGAAGTCGGCGCAATTCACCGTCTTTGTGCGCGACCGCAATCCCTTCGTGCGCTTTTCCGGCAAGGCCTATGTGCTGCCGCGCAGCGGCCAGCAAGGCATTCCGCTGCTCAGCGTCAACACCAGCGCGGTCAAGCTCAATGTCTACCGCATCGGCGACCGCAACCTGGTCAATACGCTGCTCGGCTACGATTTCCAGCGCAATATCCGCGGCTATCAGGCGGAAAACATCGCGCGCGAACGCGGCCAAAAGATATGGAGCGGCGAGCTGGCGGTGAATCGCAAGCTCAACACCGAAGTCACCACCGCTTTTCCGGTCGACAAGGCGCTCGGCACGCTCGAGCCCGGCGTCTATGTGATGACCGCCACGCCCAAGGATCTGGTGCGCGACGATTACGGCGCGCTCGCCACGCAATGGTTTATCGTTTCCGATCTAGGCCTCACCGCCTATAGCGGCAACGAGGGCATCGACGTCTTCATTCATTCGCTGGCGAGCGCGGAACCGGCGGCAGGCGTCGAGGTGCGGCTGGTCGCGCGCGACAACGAGGTGCTCGGCGTCGGCAAGACCGACGCCAACGGTTTTCTGCATTTTGCCGCCGGGCTCGCGCGCGGGGAGGGCGGCCAATCGCCGGCGGCCATCGTCGCCAGTGCCCCCGGCGCCGGAGGCGCCAAAGCAGAGACGGGCGATTACGCCTTCTTGAGCCTGAAATCGCCGGCCTTCGACCTCACCGACCGCGGCGTCGGCGGCAGGCCCGTGCCGGCCGGGCTCGATGCCTTCGTCTATACCGAGCGCGGCGTCTATCGGCGCGGCGAGACCGTGCACGTGACCGCGCTGCTGCGCGACGCGCGCGGGGTTGCGGTCGAGGGCGCGCCGCTCACGCTGGTGATGCAGCGGCCGGACGGCGTCGAATACCGCCGTTCGTTGGTGGACGATGGGGGGCTCGGCGGGCGCAGCTGGAACGTGCCGATCGTCTCCACCGCCATGTCGGGCACCTGGCGCCTCGTCGCCTATACCGATCCCAAGCGCCCGGCGATCGGCGAGACGAGCTTCATGGTCGAGGACTACGTGCCCGACCGCATCGAGTTCAAGCTGAGCGCTGCGGCCGTCACGATGCCACGCAACGCCGCGACGCAGGTGAGCGTCGACGGCCATTTCCTCTATGGCGCGCCGGCCTCCGGCCTGACGCTGGAGGGCGCGGTAACCATCGCTGCCGCCGACGGCCGGCCGGGCTTCGATGGCTATTCGTTTGGCCTCGCCGACGACGACGTGACGGCGGTGCGCCAGCAGCTCAAGGCCCTGCCCGACACCGACGCCGCCGGCAAGGCGAGCTTCCCGGTCACGCTCGACAAGCTGCCGGCCACCACGCGCCCGCTGGAGGCGCGCATCACGGTCGGCATGGCGGAATCCGGCGGCCGCGCGGTCGAGCGCAAGCTCACGCTGCCGATCGCGCCGGCCGCTCCGCAGATCGGCGTCAAGCCCGACTTCAAGGGCAGCGCGCTGGACGACGGCGCCAATGCCGATTTCGACGTGGTGGTGGCGGCGCCCGACGGAACCAAGCTCGCGCGCAAGGGCCTGCATTACGCGCTGCTGCGGGTGGAGACCAGCTATCAATGGTACCGGCAGAACGGCGAGTGGCAATACGAGCCGGTCAAGCGCACCGAGCGCGTCGCCGACGGCACGCTCGACCTTGCCGCCGACAAGCCGGGGCACCTGTCGCTGCCGGTGAAATGGGGCCGCTATCGCCTGGAGGTCTCCGACGGCACGCCCGACGGCCTCGTCACCTCGCTCACCTTCGACGCCGGCTTCTATGGCGAGGCCAGCGCCGACACGCCCGACCTCTTGGAGCTCGCGCTCGACAGACGCGACTACAAGTCGGGCGACACCATGACGGCCTCGGTGACCGCGCGCACCGCCGGGCGCCTGACCCTCAACGTGTTCACCGACCGCCTGGTCGAGAGCAAATCGCTCGACGTCAAGGCCGGCGCCACCCAGGCCAAGCTCACAATCGGCAAGGATTGGGGCACCGGCGCCTATGTGGTCGCCACCTTACGCCGCCCGCTCGACGCGCCTGCCAGGCGCATGCCCGGCCGTGCTATCGGCGTGAAATGGTTCGGCATCGACCGCGAAGCCCGCACCATCGGGCTCACCATGAATCTGCCCAAGACGCTGCGGCCCAATTCCAAGCTCGCCGTGCCGCTGCATCTCGCCGGGCTGAAAGCGGGCGAGGAGGCGCGCGTGGTGGTCGCCGCCGTCGACGTCGGCATCCTCAATCTCACCAATTACAAACCGCCGGCGCCCGACGCTTATTATCTCGGCCAGCGCCGGCTGACGCCCGAAATCCGCGATCTCTACGGACAGCTGATCGACGGCATGCAGGGCGTGGCGGGCGCCATCCGCTCCGGCGGCGACGAGGGCGCGCAGCTCACCGGCTCGCCGCCGACGCAGGCCCCGCTCGCGCTCTATTCCGGCATCGTCAAGGTCGGCGCCGACGGCACCGCGCAGGTTTCCTTCGACATTCCCGCCTTTGCCGGCTCCGTGCGGGTGATGGCGGTGGCCTGGAGCAAGGACAAGGTCGGCAAGGCCTCCGGCGACGTGATCGTGCGCGATCCGGTGGTGCTGACCGCGACCCTGCCGCGCTTTCTGCGCACCGGCGATAACGGCGCTGTGCAGCTCGAACTCGACAATGTCGAAGGCGCGGCCGGCGATTACGTCATCGCAGTAAGCGCGGAAGGCGCCGTCAAGGTTGCCGACGCCAAGCAGACGCTCAAGCTCGCCGCCAAGCAACGCGGCCATATCGCGCTGCCGGTGAGCGGGGTAGGGGCCGGCAATGGCATCATCGACGTGAGCATTAGCGGGCCGAGTGGTTTCGCGCTCGATCGCGCCTATGCGCTCAATGTGCGCACCGCGACACAAACGCTGGTGCGCCGCACCGTGCGTACCCTGGCGCCCGGCGAAACGTTGACGCTCGACCGCGACATGTTTGCCGATTTCGTGCCCGGCACGGGCAGGGCGGCGCTGTCGGTGTCGATCTCGACTTCACTCGACGCCGCTACGCTGCTCAACAAGCTCGACACCTATCCGTTCGGCTGCTCCGAGCAGATCACCAGCATCGCCATGGCGATGCTCTACATGAAGGACCTTGCGGGGGAAGCGCATTTCTCCATCGCCGGCGACATCGACCAGCGTTTGCAGGACGCCGTGGCGCGGCTGTTGTCGCGCCAGGATTCCAACGGCTCCTTCGGCCTCTGGTCGGTGGGCGGCAACGACGCCTGGCTCGACGCCTATGTCACCGACTTCCTGACGCGCGCGCGCGAGCGCGGGCTGAAGGTGCCGGAGACCGGCTTCACGCTGGCGCTCGACCGCTTGCGCAATTACGTCGCCAACAACCCGGAGCCCAATAAGAACGGCGGCCGTGATCTCGCCTATGCGTTCTACGTGCTGGCGCGCAACAAGGCGGCGCCCATCGGCGATCTGCGCTATATCGCCGACACCAAGCTCGGCGCCATCGCCACCCCGATCGGCAAGGCGCAGATCGGCGCCGCGCTCGCCATGCTGGGCGACAAGAACCGTGCCGGCGCTGCCTTTAGTGCCGCGCTGGCCGATATCCCGGCCAAGCCGGTGCTCGAATTCGGCCGCGTCGATTTCGGCTCGATGCTGCGCGATTCGGCGGCGCTGGTGACGCTCGCCTCCGAAAGCCACGCTGCCCCGCGCGTCATCGACGACGCGGTGCTACGGGTCGACGCGGCGCGCGCTCTCTCGCCCTACACCTCGACCCAGGAAGATGCCTGGCTGGTGCTGGCGGCGCGCGCGCTCAGCGAGAAGCTCAACGCCATCTCGCTGAGGTCAACAGCGAGACAAGGCAGGGCGCGCTGTTCCGCACCATGCGCGCCGATCAATTGGCGCAGCCGCTCAAGATGACCAATAGCGGCAGCGGCAATGTGCAGGCGGTGGTGTCGGTGTCGGGCGCGCCGCTCACACCCGAGCCGCCGGCCGAGAACGGCTTCAAGATCGAGCGAAATTATTACACGCTCGACGGAAAGCCCGCTGACGCGACGCACGCCAAGCAGAACCAACGCTTCGTCGTGGTGCTGAAGGTGACCGAGCCGCAGCCGCAATACGGCCGCATCATCGTCGCCGACTATCTGCCGGCCGGCTTCGAGATCGACAACCCGCATCTGGTGTCGTCTGGCGATACCGGGACGCTGTCGTGGATCGCGGACGCGGCCGAGCCGACGCACACCGAATTCCGCGACGACCGTTTCACCGCCGCCTTCGACCGCAGTACGTCGTCGAAGCCGGTGTTCGCGGTCGCCTATGTGGTGCGCGCGGTGTCGCCGGGCACCTATGTGCTGCCGCAGGCGAAGGTTGAGGACATGTACCGCCCCGACCGCTTCGGCCGCACCGCGACGGCCAAGATCGAGATCGCGGCGGCTAAATGAAGTACTGGCGTTACATCCTGGCCGGCATCGGCGGCGTGGTCCTCGTGACCGCGGCCGCCGGCGCCGCTTGGGTCTATTCGCTGGGGCCAGCGCCGCTCGGCCGCCATCTTGCCTATTCGCATGTGGTGCTCGACCGCAACGGCAAGCTGCTGCGCGCCTATGCCACGCCGCAGGGACGCTGGCGGCTGCCGGCGACGCCGAAAGACGTCGATCCGCGTTTCCTCAAAATGCTGTTCGCCTACGAGGACAAGCGCTTCTACGAGCATGACGGCGTCGACCCCGAAGCGCTTTGCCGCGCCGCCTGGCAACTCATAACGAGTGGCCACATCGTCTCCGGCGGCTCCACCATCACCATGCAGCTCGCCCGCCTGCTGGAGCCGCGCGCGCATCGCAGCCTTGCAGCCAAATTGCGCCAGATCGTGCGCGCGCTCGAGCTCGAACACGCGCTTACCAAGAAGCAAATTCTTTCGCTTTATCTCACGCTTGCGCCCTACGGCGGCAATCTCGAAGGCGTCCGCGCTGCGTCGCTCGCCTATTTCGGCAAGGAGCCGCGCACGCTTTCGCTGGCGCAGGCCGCGCTCCTGGTCGCGCTGCCGCAATCGCCGGAGGAGCGGCGGCCCGACCGTTACGCCAAGCGTGCGCGCGCCGCGCGCGACCGCGTGCTCGACCGCGTTGCGGCGGCCGGCATCGTGCCGCGCGACGAGATCGCCCATGCCAAGACGCAGGACGTGCCGCACGCGCGCAAGCTGTTGCCGATGCTGGCGCCGCATGCCGCCGATCAGATCGTCTCGCAGGAGCCGAACATCCGCGTGCATCGCCTGACCGTCGAAGCGGCCTTGCAGAAGTCGCTGCAAGAATTGGCGCGCGAGCGCGCCCGCGCCATGGGGCCTTATATCTCGGTGGCGATTCTGGCGGTCGATAACGCCACAGGCGAAATTCGCGCCGATGTCGGCTCGGCCGATTTCTTCGATGCGCGCCGCGCCGGCCAAGTCGACATGACGCAAGCGCTGCGCTCGCCCGGCTCCGCGCTCAAACCCTTCATCTACGGCCTCGGCTTCGAGGACGGCTTGATCCATCCCTCGACGCTGATCGACGACAAGCCGGTGCGCTACGGCAGCTACGCGCCGCGCGATTTCGATAACAGCTTCCAGGGCACGGTGACCGTGCGTCACGCGCTGCAATGGTCGCTCAACGTTCCGGCCATCGCCGTGCTCGACAAGGTGGGCGTCGATCGCCTGACCGCGCGGTTGGCGCAAGACGGTGCCGCGCTGGTGCTGCCGCCGGGGCAGGCGCCCGGTCTCGCCATCGGGCTCGGCGGCGTCGGCATCACGCTGCACGATTTGGTGATGCTCTATACCGGGTTGGCGCGGCAGGGCACCGTCGCGCCGCTGATCGAGCGGGCAGGCGAGGCGCCGCTGCCGCCGCGCCGGCTGATCGATCCGGTCGCCGCCTGGTATGTCGGCGATATCCTGATCGGCGCGCCGCCGCCGGAGAACGCCGCGCCCGGCCATATCGCCTTCAAGACCGGCACCTCCTACGGCTACCGCGACGCCTGGGCGGTCGGCTATGACGGGCGCATGACCATCGGCGTATGGGTCGGCCGGCCGGACGGCACGCCGGTGCCGGGCCTGGTCGGGCGCGCCGCCGCGGCGCCCATCCTGTTCGATGCCTTCGCGCGCAGCGGCCATAAACTCATGCCGCTGGCGGGCGCGCCCAAGGGCGTCATCTTCGCCACGACCGACAGGCTGCCGCCGCCGCTGCAGCGCTTCGGCCCGGCCGGCCTGCAGGCCGCGCTCGGCGAGCCGCCGCGCATCATGTTCCCGCCCGATGGCGCGCGACTTGAACTGAGCGGCGGCGGGCATCCCGATCCGCTCGCGGTCAAGATCGCCGGCGGGCGCACGCCGCTGACGGTCATGGTCAACGGCGTGCCGATCGAGGCCCAGGCCGGCCGCCACACGCTGTTCTTTAAGCCCGACGGGCCGGGCTTTGCCCGGCTGACGGTGATGGATGCCCGCGGCCTGAGCGACAGCGTCATGGTGCGGATTCAGCAGTAAACGCAAGGCCTTGCGCCGCAATTGAAGCGCTTCCGCCGGCGCGGCTTTTTCTCTATTGTCGCGCCGGGTTTCCCGTTTCCCTGATTCAGCAAGGCCAATCATGACGGTCACCACCTCGGCATCTCGGCCGCCGAAACTGGCGCTCAAGAAGAAGATCAAATTCGCCGGCCTCGGTCTCGGCGCGGTGGTCGTTGCCTATTTCTTTCCGAAGCTGACTTTGTTCTACGCGCTGTGCGGCCTCTACGACGTTGCCCGCCACCGCCCGCTGACATGGTTCGTGATCCGCCAGTATTTCGTCGGCAATGGCGTGCCGACCTGGCTCGCCTCGCCGTTCAACATTTTGTTGGATATCCTGACGCTGCCCTATATCAACAAGGGCGTCTATCGGCTTGCGGACCTGCCGGCGCCCTATCGCGCCGAGATCGAGCGGCTGATCGACGTCGCCAAGCGCGAGAACCTCACCGGCCAGCTCGAGCAGCGCGCCAAGGAACTCGAGCGCACCATGATCTTCTTCAAATGGTACGGCGAGAACGTCGACACCTTCCTCGACACGCCGGCCTTCCACGAGAAATGGAAATATATCCAGACCATCGGCGTTTCGGTGTTCAACAAGAAGGTGTCGACCTCCAGGCATTTCGGGCCGATCCGGCCCACCTTGCGCGTGCTCTACAATCTCAACGACATCGACGACCGCTCCGCCTATATCGTGGTCGGCGACACGGTCCATTATTGGAACGACAACAAGCTTTTCATCTTCGACGACACGTTGCTGCACCAGTCGTTCAACGAGACCGACAAGGTGCGCTATTGCCTGTTTGTCGATATTCTGCGCCCGTCGCTTTCGCCCGTGCTGCTGCTTCCATTCGTCAAGCTCGTCCACATGGTGTTCAAGAGCGCGAACTTCATCTTTTATAAGAAATGGAAAGTCATCCGGTAGCGGCGGTCTCCCGCCGGCCCGGCTCCGGGCTCGGCAACCTGCTCGACGTCGCGACGGGCTCGCACGCCCGCGCGGCGGCGCTGCTTGTCGCCTTTTGCCTGATTGCCTTCCTGCCGGGCTTCTTCCAGATCCCGCCGGTCGACCGCGACGAGGCGCGCTTTGCGCAGGCCACCAAGCAGATGATCGAGAGCGGGCAATACGTCGATATCCGCTTCCAGAATGAGGTGCGCTACAAGAAGCCGATCGGCATCTATTGGCTGCAGGCGGCGGCGGTGAAGACCGGCCGCGCGCTCGGCGTGCCGCATGCGCTCACCACCATCTGGCTCTACCGGCTGCCGTCGCTGTTCGGCGCGACCGGCGCCGTGCTGCTGACCTATTGGGCGGCGCTCGCCTTTGTCGGCCGCCGCGCCGCGCTCCTGGCCGCGCTGATGCTGGCAAGCTCGATCCTGCTCGGGGTCGAGGCGCGCCTTGCCAAGACCGACGCCACGTTGCTGTTTGCCTGCGTTGCCGCCATGGGCGCGCTCGGGCGCATATATCTTTCCAAGCGCCGCACGCCCGAAGCCGCCATCGGCTGGACCTTGCCGGCGATATTCTGGACCGCGATGGCCGCCGGCATCCTGGTCAAGGGCCCCTTGATCGTGATGTTCGTCGTTCTCAATGTGCTCACGCTGTCGATCCTCGACCGCTCCGCGCGCTGGCTCGGCGCCTTGCGCCCGCTTGCCGGCATCGTCTGGATGCTGCTTTTGGTCACGCCGTGGTTTGCCGCCATCGTCGCCAAATCGGGCACGACCTTCTTCACCGACGCTGTCGGCCACGACATGCTGGCGAAGGTGACAGGTGGGCAGGAGGCGCATGGCGCGCCGCCCGGCTATTACCTGCTGCTGTTCTTCCTGACCTTCTGGCCGGCGGTGGTGCTGGCGGCGCCGGCCGTGCCAATGGTGTGGCGGGCGCGGCGCGAGCCGGGCGCGCAGTTTCTCCTCGCCTGGCTGGTGCCGTCCTGGATCGTCTTCGAAGTGGCCATGACCAAGCTGCCGCATTACGTGCTGCCGCTTTATCCGGCCATCGCCATCCTGATCGCCGGCATTCTGGAAGGCGGCGGCTTGTCGAAGGCGCGCTGGCTGGTGCGCGGCACCGTCGGCTGGTTCGTGTTTCCGAGCCTCGTCGCCCTCATCGTGGTCGGCGGCTTCCTGTTCCTGGCGCGCGATCTCGGCCTCATCGCCTGGCCGTCGGCGGCGGCCGCGGTAGTGGTCGGCCTGTTCGCCTGGCGGCTCTATGAGGTAGATGGACCCGAGCGCTCGCTGCTGCGCGGCATGCTGGCGTCCGTGCTGGTCGGCTTCACCATATACGGGGTTGCGTTTCCGACGCTGCCGGTCTTGTTCCCAAGTGCGCTGATCGCCGACGAGATCCACGCCACCGGCTGCGAGGAGCCGCAGGTAGCGGCGACCGGCTATTACCAGGAGCCGAGCCTTGTCTTCCTGCTCGGCACAAAGACGCGCTTTACCGGCGGGGCGGGCGCGGCCGAGTTCCTGCAAGGGGGCGCCTGCCATTTCGCGCTGATTGACGCGCGCAGCGAACGTAGCTTCGTGCAGCGCGCCAATGCGATCGGCCTGCGCTACGCGCTGGTCAAGCGCATGGCGGGCTACAACATCAGCATTGGGCGGCCGGTGACGCTCACCGTGTTCCGCTCGATGGTCGCGCCATGAGCGCCGCCAACGGCTTGCATCCCGACCGCAAAGAGACGTCGCCCTGGCGGCGCTGCGGCGAAAACACGGTGCACGCGCTGATGCTTCTCGCCCGGCCGGCCAAGCTGCATCCGCGCCGGCCGTTGGCGACGCCGCGGCAGATCGCGATCGCGTCGGCCATCGTGATTGCGGTGGTGGTGTTCTGTTTGGTCGTCATCGACGGCCCGGTGACGCGCGCGGTGCTCGGCCTGCCGCGCTGGGCGATCTGGCCGTTCGACCGGATCACCGATTTCGGCAAATCCGGCTGGTTCCTGTGGCCGCTCGGGCTGCTGTTTCTAGCACTCGCCGCGCTGCCTGCGCCCGCGACCCGCGTCTCGCAAGCCGTGCTGGCCGCGGCGATGGTGCGCATCGGCTTTCTGTTTACGGCGATCGCGCTGCCAGGCCTGTTCGACGCCATCATCAAGCGCATGATCGGGCGGGCGCGGCCGACTGTGTCCTTGCCGCATGTTGATCCGTTCCTGTTCGCGCCCTTCATCTGGCGCGCCGACTATGCCAGCCTGCCGTCGGGCCATGCCACCACGGCCTTTGCGGTGCTGGCGGCCTTCGGCAGCCTGTGGCCGCGCGCGCGTACCATGTTGCTGCTTTATGCGGTGGCCATCGCGGCGAGCCGCATCTTCGTGCTCGGCCATTACCCTTCCGACGTGATCGCCGGCGCCGTGGTCGGCACCGTGGGGGCGCTGCTGGTGCGCTATTATTTCGCGCTGCGCCGGCTCGCCTTCTCGGTCGGGCCGGACGGCACGCTGCTTGCGCTGCCGGGGCCCTCGCGCAGGCGCATGAAAGCGGTTGCCCGCGAGCTATTGGCCCCATAAGAAGCGCGCGAGCTTGTCGCCCGACGGAACCCGAAATCCCATGAGCCCAAACGAGCCGGCGGTGTCCGTTGTGGTGCCGGTGCGCAACGAGGCCGGCAATATCGCCCCGCTGGTGGCCGAGATCGCCGCGGCGCTCGACGGCCAATGGGCCTTCGAGGTTGTCTATGTCGACGACGGCTCGAGCGACGCCACCGCGGCCGAGCTTGCCCGCCTGGCGGCCCAACATGCCTGGCTGCGCCGGGTGCGGCACAAGGCCTCCTGCGGGCAGTCGGCGGCGGTGCGCACGGGCGTGAAAGCCGCGCGCGCGCCGCTCGTGGTCACGCTCGACGGCGACGGGCAGAACGATCCCGCCTTCATCCCGACGCTGCTCCGCGCGCTCGAAGCCGGCGCGCCGCGCGTCGCGCTGATCGCCGGCCAGCGCGTCAGGCGCCAGGCGAGCGGTTTCAAGAAACTGCAATCGCGCATCGCCAATGCGGTACGCAACGCTGCATTGCGCGACGGCACCCGCGACAGCGGCTGCGGGCTGAAGGCATTCCGGCGTGAGGTTTTCCTCAACCTGCCATATTTCGATGGCCTGCATCGCTTCCTGCCGGCGCTGGTGCGGCGCGAAGGTTTCGACATCGGCTATGTCGACGTCATCGACCGGCCGCGCGGGACAGGTGTTTCGAACTACGGCATGTGGGACCGGCTGTGGGTCGGCATGCTCGATCTTGCCGGCGTGTGGTGGCTGATCCGGCGCCGCAAGCGCGTACCCGAAATCGAAGAGAACTAGTGCCGCCGATTTGAAGTTCCTGCACCACTCGCCGCAATCTCGTTCAGGAGCTTCACGTACTCTTAAAGGAAAATTCAAATGCTGATCGAACTTGCGCGCGCCGTCGGCGGCTACCTGCACGACGTGTTCGTCACCCGGATGGACTGGTGGGTGCTGCTCGGCTTCGTCGCGCAGGCCTTCTTCACCGCGCGCTTCGCGGTGCAGTGGATCGTCTCCGAACGCGCCGGCAAAAGCGTGGTGCCGCTGTCGTTTTGGTGGCTGTCGATCGGCGGCGGCGTGCTGCTGCTCGCCTATGCGCTCTACCGGCGCGACCCGGTGTTCATCGCCGGCCAGGGCTTCGGCGTGTTCGTCTATGCGCGCAATCTCTTTATTCGTTCATGCGCGAGACGGCGCAGCGCGTTGGAGAGCGCTGTCAGCCGAGTGCCGTCGCCGCGAAGCCCGCTCCAGATCGGCGACCAGGTCGGACTTGTCCTCCAGGCCGATCTGAAGGCGGAGGGTCGGTCCTCGCCCGGCGCCCAGGGCGCGGCGGTACGGTATTCGGTGCAGTCGAACAGGATGGCCAGGCTTTCGAAGCCGCCCCAGGAATGGCCGATGCCGAACAAAGTGAGCCCGTTCAGGAACGCCTACGACTGTTTTCCGGCATCGGCTTTCGGACGATGCCGAACAGGCCGCTGGGACCCCTGAAGTCGCGCTTCCATATCGCGTGGCCGGGATCGGCTGCAGGCCCGGATGCAGCACCCGTGCACTTCGGCCGCTGCTGTAGCCAGCGCGCGACCTTCAGTGCCCCAACTCCTTATGCCGCGCCATCGCACGCCCAGGGTGCGGAAACCGCGCAGCGCCAGGTAGATGTCGTCAGGGCCGACGCAGAGCCCGAGCACCTCGCCCCGGCTCCTCGAGGCAGCTATCGTGGCCGCGCTGGCGGCGACCCTGCCGAACATCACATCCGAATGGCCGCCGATATATTTGGTGCCAGCCTGGATCGCGAGGTCGACGCCCTTTTCAAGGGCCTTGAAGTAGAGGCGTCGCCCAGGTATTGTCCGTCAGCACGACGGCGCCTTTGGCGTGCGCGACCTGAGGCGATGGCCGGGATATCCTGCATCTCGAAGCTTTGCGAGCCGGGCGCCTCCACG
>CAWDUV010000012.1:0-1047315 GCA_963805535.1 uncultured Pseudomonadota bacterium | reverse complement strand
CCCCGCACAGCCGCAGCATGTCCTTCTCTTCCTGGCTCTGCGTCTCCGGGATGACGATCACCGTGCGATAGCCGCGCGCATTGGCCACCACGAGCGAGCCCGATGCCGGTATTGCCGGCGGTCAACTCCACCACCAGCCCGCCGGGCTTTCAATTCGCCGCGCGCCTCCGCCTCCAGGATCATTTGCCGGCCGGCGCGGTCTTTCACCGAGCCGCCCGGGTTCATGAATTCGGCCTTGCCGAGAATGGTGCAGCCGGTGGCCGCCGAGGCCCGCTCGAGCTTGATCAGGGGGGTGCTGCCGATGGCTTCGACGATGTCATCGCGGATCTGCATGGCGGGGTCCGGTTTTCTGTCGCATTTGAAGGGGCAGGGCCGACCCTAATGGACCCGGCATGGCGCCACAAGACCGCCCCGGAGGCAGCGCGTCCTGTCCGATTATGGGACTAGAGAATTAATTGCCCCCGCAAGCGCGCAAGCAGCTCGAAACCATACCGGCGCATTGCCGCGCGGTATTCCCGCACGTTCACGACTTTTTTAGGCCCAGCGTCTAATCGTCGGCATTGAGGGGACGATAGAGCGAAAATCTCGCGCCCCGGTTCAATGTGGGCATACGCGAACCGCAATGAAACTCGACGTCAACACCCTGTTCATGGTGACGATCTATGTCGAGGTGGTGCTGGGCCTGCTCCTGCTGTTCGTCTGGGCGCAGAACACCGCCGTCTATGCCGTCTGCTGGTGGGGCTTTGCCCACCTGATCCGCGCGGCCTCGATAGTCGCTGTTTGGCATGTACGGCACGGTGCCGGACATCATCTCCATCGATCTCGCCAATACGCTGCTGTTCACCTCCTTCGCCATCACCTGGACCGGCGCGCGCGTGTTCGACGGTCGCCCGGTGGAGCCGGTCTATATGGTGACCGGCGCGGTGCTGTGGCTTCTGATCTGCCGCCTGCCGGTGCTGGCGGACGCCGTCAACATGCGCGCGCTCATCGCCTCCGGCATCATCACCAGCTATACCTGGCTCACGGCTTATGAGTTCTGGCGCGGGCGCGAACTTTCTCTGGTGTCGCGCTGGCCGGCGATCTTCATGCTATTTGCGCACGGCGCGCTGTTCCTGCTGCGTACGCCGCTGGTGACGCTGCTGCCCTGGTCGCCGGCCGACACCATTCTCGGCAGCGTGTGGCTGACCGTGCTGTCGTTCGAGGCGCTGCTGTTCACCATCTCGGTCGCCTTCATCCTGCTCGCCATGGCCAAGGAGCGCACCGAACTGCGCCATCGCAACGCCGCCATGCTCGATCCGCTCACCGGCCTCGCAAACCGCCGCGCCTTCCTGGCCGACGCCGGCGAGCTTGCCAAGCGCCACAGCGCCGATCCGAAGCCGACCGCGGTGCTGCTTATCGACCTCGACCATTTCAAGTCGATCAACGACCGTTTCGGCCATGCGTTCGGCGACCGTGTACTGGAGACGTTCACCCAGGCCGCGCGCCAGTCGGTACGCGCGCCCGATCTGCTCGGCCGGCTCGGCGGCGAAGAGTTCGCGGCCGTGCTTTACGACACCACGCGCGAAAAGGCGGCAGCGGCAGCCGAGCGTATCCGGCTCACCTTTGCGCAGGCCGCCAAGCAGGTCGACAGCCGTCCGGTCGGCGCCACGCTCACGTCGGGGACGCCTATTGCGAGGGGGCCGCGCTAGACGTCGCCGAAATGCTGGCGCAATCCGACCAGGCGCTCTATTTCGCCAAGGAGCACGGACGCAACCGGGTCGAAATCGCCTCGCTCGAAATGGTCATGGCTTGCAAGCCGGGCGCCAAGGATGGCGCCAAGCCGGCGTCGGCGGAATCGATCGCGGCCATCACCGCCGGCAGCGCCGCCGCCTTGAGGAAAAAAGGCGGCGTCTTCTTTTTTCCGCAAATGAAAATCCCGGCCGCAGTAGCAGCCGCCTATTCTCATTGACCATGGACGGCGATCTGGGCCAGTTTAGCCCGAGTGGGACGCTCATGGCGGCCCACGGAATAGTCGGAATACCAAACTAATACAAAGACTAAGGGAGGGTGAGATGAAGATTTTCCGCGTGCTGGGGCTGGCCGCCCTGGCTCTGGCGGTGGGCGGCAGCGCGCAAGCCGCCGCCGTCAAGATCGGCGTGGTGCTGTCGTTCTCCGGCCCCAATGCCGACCTCGGTCACCAGATCGACAAGGCGTTCGATCTTTACGTCAAGCTGCACGCCAAGGATATCGCGCCCTACAAGGTCGAGATCATCAAGCGCGACGAGGGTCCGCCGACCGGCGCGGTGGCCAAGACCGTCACCACCGAATTGATCACCAATGACAAGGTGCAGCTGCTCACCGGCTATGTGTTCTCGCCGTCGGCGATCGCGCTCGCGCCGGTGATCAACAAGGCCAAGGTGCCGATGGTGATCACCAATGTTGGCGCCGCCTGGATCACCAACCTGTCGCCCTATTACGTGCGGCTGTCGTTTACCATGTGGCATCCCGCCTATCCGATGGGCGGCTATGCCTCGACCAGGTCCACTGCAAGACCGCGGCGGTCGCCTATACCGACTTCCCGCCCGGCAAGGATTCGGTGCTGGCTTTCAAGACCGGCTTCGAAAAGGCCGGCGGCAAGGTCATGCTGTCGATCCCGATGGGCTCGCCGGCGCAGGTGCCGGACTTCACGCCCTTCATGCAGCGCGTCAAGGACGCCCATCCCGATTGCCTCTACGCCTTCATTCCCTCCGGCGCGCATGCCGCCGGCCTGATGAAGGCTTATGGCGAGGTCGGTCTGAGGAAGGCCGGCATCAAGCTGATCGGCCCGATGGACCTGATCCCCGACAACAAGCTGCAGGACATGGGCGATGCCGCCATCGGCACCATCGTGATGGGCCACTACGCGGTCGATCTCGACAACGCCGCCAACAAGGCCTTCAAGGCCGCCTGGCACAAGGAATACGGGCCCAACTCCTATCCCGACTTCATGTCGGCGGCGGGTTGGGACACCATGCACGCCATCTTCGACACCATCAAGAAGCTCAAAGGCAACATGTCCAACCCCACCAAGGTGGTCGATGCGCTGAAAGGTTGGTCGACCAACGGCCCGCGCGGGCACGTCATGATCGATCCCAAGACGCGCGACATCATCGAGGACGAGCGCGCCATGGAGGTCTATCGCAAGCCGGACGGCAAGCTCGGCGAGAAAATCCTCCACACCACCAAGGCGGTGAAGGACGAGTGCAAGATTCTCAAGCTCGGCCGCTGCAAGTTCGTGATCGCCTGAGTATTTGACGGAAAAAGCGCCGTCGCGCATAAAGCTGCGGCGGCGTTTTTTCTTTTGCGAAGGGGGTGGGGCCGTGTCGCATATCGCCACCATTGTCGTCAGCATTCTGTTCGACGGCCTGGCCTACGCCATGTTCCTGTTCATCACGTCCGTCGGCCTCTCGGTCACGATGGGGCTGATGGGCTTCGTGAACCTGGCGCATGGCGCCTTCGCCATGGCCGGCGGCTACTTCGTCGTCACGCTGACGCGCTCGCTCGGCGTCGGTTTCGTGCCCTCGCTGGTGATCGCCTCGACCCTGGTCGGCGTCGTCAGCATCCCGTTCGAGCGCTACCTCTACCGGCGCCTCTACAAGGCGACCGATCTCGAGCAGGTGCTGCTCACCATCGGGCTCGCCTTCATGTCGATCGCCACCTTCAGCTATTTCTACGGGCCGATTCCCAAATCGGTGCCGCTGCCGCATTGGCTCGAAGGCGACGTCAATCTCGGCTTCCGCGCTTTCCCGAGCTACCGCGCCTTCCTGATCGTACTCGGCGCAGCGTTGATCTGCGTGCTCTGGTACGGCTTCGAGCAGACCAATATCGGCGCCAAGATCCGCGCCGCGGTCGACAACCGGCGCATGGCGGAAATGGTCGGCATCAATGTCGACCTTTTGTTCACGCTCACTTTCGCGCTCGGCTCGGGACTGGCCGCGCTCGGCGGCGCGCTGGCGATCCAGCTGTTCGGCCTGACGCCCAGCTTTGCCGTGCTCTATCTCGTGCTGTTCCTGATCGTGGTGGCGGTCGGCGGTCTCGGCAGCTTGAAGGGCACGCTGCTTGCCGCGCTGGTCATCGGTATCATCGACACCGGCGGCAAATACGCTTTTCCGGTGGCCGGCAACCTGTTCATCTACGCCATCACCGTCATCGTGCTGCTGATCAAGCCGGCAGGGTTCTATGGCCGCGAGTGAGACCATGGCGGGCACGCCTACGCGCGAGGAGACGCGCGCGCGCGCGGCCGAATACCTCGTCAGCCGCCACCGCTACCGCTGGCCGGAGGCGCTGCCCTGGCTGATCGCGATTGCCTGCTATTTCGTCTTTCCCGGCCGCATGACCTTCGGCAGCCAAGTGCTGGTCATGGTCATGTTCGCGCTCTCGCTGGATCTGATCCTGGGTTATGCGGGCATCATCACGCTCGGCCATGCCGCCTTTTTCGGCATCGGCGCCTATGTCGTCGCGCTCGCCTCCTTGCGGCTCGGCTGGAGCGAGCCGATCAGCGGCCTCATTGCCGGCGGCCTGGTAGCGGGCGCTGTCGGCGCGGCGGTCGGCTGGTTTATTCTGCGCTACCGCGGGCTGACGCTGTTGATGCTGACCATCGCCTTTGCCGCCACGCTGCAGGAGTTGGGCAATCTGCGCTCCGACATCACCGGCGGCTATGACGGGTTGCCGGGCCTGACCTTCGATCCGCTGTTCGGCCGTTTCGACTACGATCTCTACGGCCACACCAGCTACATCTACGTCCTTGTCGTGCTGGTCGTGGTGTTTTTTCTGGTGCGCCGCATCGTCTATTCGCCGTTCGGGCAGGCGCTCACCGGCATTCGCGAGAACGTGCGGCGCATGCACGCCATCGGCTCGCCGGTGCATTTGCGGCTGGTGACGGTCTATGCCGTGTCGGCGGCGATCGCGGGCGTGGCCGGCGCGCTGTTCACCCAGACCAACGCCTTTGTCACGCTGACCGTGTTCGACTTCGACAATTCCGCCAAGGTGATGGTGATGCTGATCCTCGGCGGCACCGGCAGGCTGTACGGCGCCTTCCTCGGCGCGGTGGTCTACCTGATCATGGAGGACGATCTCTCCAAACTGTCGCCCACCTTCTGGCAGTTCGGCATCGGGCTGCTGCTGGTGCTGGCGGTGCTGTTTGCGCGCCGCGGCTTGCTCGGCCTGCTGGAGGACGCCGCTGCCTGGAGCAAGAGGAAAAAGCGGTGAGTGCCGTCGCGCTTGAGGTGCAACAGCTCAACCGCAGCTTCGGCGCGTTGCGGGTGGCGCGCGACATCGATCTCAGCCTCGAGCGCGGCGCCCGCCGCGCGCTGATCGGCCCCAACGGGGCGGGCAAGACCACGCTGGTCAACCTGATCACCGGCGTGCTCAAGCCCTCGGCCGGCAAGGTGCTGCTCGACGGCGACGACATCACCGCGCTCAGCCAGGCCGAGCGGGCGCGGCGGGGCCTTGCGCGCACCTTCCAGATCAACCAGTTGTTCCGCGGCCTGACCGTATTGGAAAATCTCGCCATGACCATCGGCGAGCGCGATGGCAACTGCAACAATATGTGGCGGGCGGCCGGCGCTAAGCGCGCAGTGATCGACGAGGCGCTCGACTATCTCGACGCACTCAAGCTTACCGGCGACGCGCTCAAGCTGGTGCGCGAACTGCCCTATGGCCGCCAGCGGCTGGTGGAGATCGCCATTGCGCTGGCGCAGCGTCCGCGCGTGCTGCTGCTCGACGAGCCGGCGGCGGGCGTGCCGTCGTCCGAAAGCCATCTCATCCTCGACGTGGTGGCGGCGCTTGATCCCGACATCGCCATCCTGATCATCGAGCACGACATGGACGTGGTGTTCCGCTTCGCCAGGCAGATCACCGTTCTGGTGCAGGGCGCGGTGTTCACGCAAGGCACGCCCGAGGAGATCATGAACAATCCGCAGGTGCGCGCCGTTTATCTCGGCGAGGAGGGGGGCCGCCGTCATGGCTGAGCCCGCGCTCGCGCTCGATCGGGTGTCGGCCGGCTACGGCGAGACCGTCGTGCTGGAGGATATTACCTTGGCGCTGGCGCCGGGCGAGACGCTGTCGGTCATCGGCCGCAACGGCGTCGGCAAGTCGACGCTGCTCGCCACCATCATGGGCCACACCACGTTGCATGGCGGACACATCGCGCTGCACGGCAACGATATTTCGAGCCTGGCGACCTATCGCCGGGTGGCGGCGGGCTTGGGCTATGTGCCGCAGGAGCGCGAAATCTTCCCCTCGCTGACCTTGCGCGAAAACCTGGACGTGGCGGCGCGGCCGGGGCCGTGGACAGTTGCGACCGTGTTCGAGCTGTTCCCGCGCCTCGCCGAGCGCGCGAGCAACATGGGCAACCAGCTTTCCGGCGGCGAGCAGCAGATGCTGGCGATCGGGCGCGCGCTGATCGGCAATCCGAGCGTGCTGTTGATGGACGAGCCGTCGGAGGGGCTGGCGCCGGTGATCGTGGAGGAATTGGCGCGCGCGGTGAAGCGGCTGTCGCGCGAAAGCGCGCTGGCGCTCATTCTGGTCGAGCAGAACTCGCGCCTTGCGCTCGACATCGCGCCGCGCGCGGTGGTGATGGACCGCGGCCAGATCGTCTATGACGGCGCCAGTGCCACGTTGCGCGACGATCCGGCCAAGCTGGAGCAACTCATCGGGGTGATGAAGGCCTAAAGCGGGCCTGCGTGCCCCGGACGCGGTGCACCCGGCTTGCGAGCAGGGAACTGTGGTCCTAGGCTATCCGTTTAGCGAATATTGAGCCGCCAGCCGGAGCAGAGCCCATGAACGTCAACGCCCCGCCTGCCAAATCCCTCGCCATCCCCTTCGACCGCGCCCGCCTCGACAAGTTGATGGACGCGGCCGGCATCGACGTCGTGCTCGCCACCTCCAAGCACAATGTGCAGTATCTGCTGGGGGGGCACCGCGCCAATTTCTTCGACGTCATGGATGCCACCGGCGTCACCCGCTATCTGCCGGTTTTGATCTATCCGAAAGGTCAGCCGGAGAAGGCCGTCTATATCGGCCACCGCCTGGAAACCTTCCAGCAGCAGGCCAAGCCCCTGTGGACGCCGGTGACCGACACCTCCGCCAACGGTTCGGTCGATGCCATGCAGAAGGCGGTCGACCACATGAAGAAGCTGGGCCTCAAGCCCAAGCGCATCGCCACCGAATTTGGCTTCCTGCCTTACGACGCCTCGAAAGTGCTGCGCGCCGGCTTCCCCGACGCCGACTGGGTCGACGCGCTCTATGTGCTGGAGCGCCAACGCCTGGTGAAATCGGCGGCCGAATTGAAAATGCTGAAATACGCCTCCGGAGCCGTGATCGACTCCATGCTGGCGACGATCGCCAAAAGCCCGCCCGGCACTACCAAGGCCGAGGTGGTGGAGACGCTGCGCAAGGAAGAGACGCTGCGCGGCATGACGTTCGAATATTGCCTGATCACCGCCGGCACCAGCTTCAACCGCGCGCCCTCCGAGCAGAAATGGGGTGAGGGCGATATCATGTCGATCAACTCCGGCGGCAATTATCACGGCTATATCGGCGACGTCTGCCGCATGGCGATCCAGGGCGAACCGGATGCCGAATTGGAAGACCTGCTGGCCGAGATAGAGAGCATCCAGCGCGCCGGCATGGGTGCCATGAAGCCGGGCGCTATGGGTGGCGATATCTACGCCGCCGCCGCGCCGCTGGTAAAGAAGTCGAAGCACCATAACAATCTGGAATTCCTCGCCCATGGCATGGGCCTGGTCAGCCACGAGGCGCCGCGGCTGACCGACACCGGGCCGGTGCCTTACCCGGCCGACGATGCCGGCAAGCCGCTGGAAGCCGGCATGGTGGTGTCGGTGGAAACCACGCTCAAGCACCCGACGCGCGGCTTCATCAAGCTGGAGGACACAGCGGTGGTGACGCCCGCCGGCCACGAGGTCTACGGCGACGGCGCGCGTGGCTGGAACAGGGCGGGCGGGGGCGCCTAAGTTTTCTTGTCATTCCGGGGCGCGAGCCAACGGGTCCGCGCGTAGCGCGGCCCGATGGTGAACTCCGCTCGCGAACCCGGAATCCAGAAATAGGCGCTGTGCAAGCATCTGGATTCCGGGTCCGGCGCTAACGCGCCGTCCCGGATTGACGATGCGTTTTTCTATTTGCCCAGGTTATGCCGGTCGGCTTCCGCCGCCAGCGCCTTCAGCGCATCCGAGATCGTCACCGGGTAATCGAACGCCTCCAGCCGCTTGAGCGGCTCCGGCAGCCGCTTGAGCTCGGCCGCCGCGCGTTCGCGGATCTGCACCAGCGTAGGCGCCGGCGCGACGCGCTTTCCCGCGCGCATCACCTGCGTCATCAGCGTCTCGCCCTGCTGCTTGTCGGTTTCCAACGACAGCACGTCGCCGCGCATGTTCCCTTGCGCATCATAGGCGCGCCAGATTTGCTTGCGCCCCGGCCAGGTGGCCTTGCCTTCTGATAGTTTGCGGCGCGGCACGCCGGCATATTCCTGCAGCTTGTAGGCGCAGTCGAGCGCCGGCGCGTCTGTCGACACGTCGAGCGAAACGCCGATGCCGAAGCCGTCGATCGGCGCCTGCTCCTTCATCATCACCTGCAGCACGTCCTCATTGACGCCGCCGCTCACCAGGATGACGACGTCCTGCATGCCGGCGGCATCGAAGATCGTGCGCACTTTGCGCGACATGGCGATGAGATCGCCCGAGTCGATGCGCACGCCGCGGATCAGGATGCCGTCCTGCTTGAGCTTGGGATAAAGCTCGACCACTTTGCGCGCGCCGGCTTCGGTATCGTAGGTGTCGATCAGCAGGATCACGCCCTCCGGCCGCGCGCGCGCGAAATCCTCGAAGGCCTGCTTCTCGTTGTCGTGCACCTGCACATATGAATGTGCCATGGTGCCGACCACCGGAATGCCGTAGCGCTCGCCGGCGAGCACATTGGCGGCGCCGGCAAAGCCGGCGATATAACTTGCGCGCGCGGAGAACAGCCCGGCCTCGGCGCCGTGCGCGGTGCGCAGGCCGAAATCCGACAGCGCCTTGCCGGGCGCCGCCAGCACCATGCGCGCGGCCTTCGACGCGATCAGCGTCTGGTAATGCAGGATGTTGATCAGCCGCGACTCGACGAGCTGCGCCTGCGGCAGCGGCGCGCTGATGCGCAGCAGCGGCTCCGGCGCAAAGCACACGGTACCTTCGGGGATCGCGTGCACGTCGCCGGTGAAGCGGAAACCTTTTAGATAGTCGAGCAGATTGTCGCGGAAGCGGCCGGTCGATTTCAGCCAGGCGATCTCGCTGTCGGAATAGCGCACGGTCTCGAGAAATTGCAGCGCGTCCTCCAGGCCGGCGGCCAGCAGAAAGCCGCGCCGCGCCGGCAGCCTGCGCACGAAGAACTCGAACACCGCCTCTTTATTCTCAGACCGGTCCAGATAGGCCTGGACCATGTTGAGCTCGTAGAGATCGGTGGTGAGGGGGCTGGTGAGGGCGGTCATGACGGTCTTGGCGATCGCACGGACGGGCCGCGATCAGCCGTGCCCCGCTGGCGGAATAAGGAATGGCTCCCCGGGCCGGATTCGAACCAGCGACCAACCGGTTAACAGCCGGTTGCTCTACCACTGAGCTACCGGGGAACTTGGCCGGTGCTTCGGCAAATGGGCCTATAACAAAGGCCCCCTGATTTGCAAAGCCTCTTAGGGCTCGGGCTTCGGCGCGAAAGCGCGCGCTTGCTTTTCCGCTGCCGCGAGCTCCGCTGCGGTCATCGACTTCGCCAATTGCCGCTTGGCGGCCGCGGCGGCCTTGATGCGCGCGGTGGCGGCCAAAGTATAGAGTGCAGCCGCCCTCACCGGGTCGCGCTTGACCGAGTCGCCTTTGGCGTACATGGCGCCGAGATTGTATTGCGCTGCCGGGTCGCCTTGGGCGGCGGCGCGGCTGTACCATTTGAACGCCAGCGCATGGTCGGTCTTGGTGCCGAGCCCCTTGAAATACATGACGCCGAGGCTGAACTGCGCTTTCGCCTCGCCCTGCTCGGCGGCCTTGCGGTGCCAGGCCATGGCTTGGCGGAAGTCCTGCGGCACGGCCTGGCCGTTGGCATACATGAGGCCGAGAATGTATTCCGCCAGCACCTGCTCGCGCGCGGCGAGCGGCTTGAGGATACGCAAAGCCTTGGCATAGTCGCCTTTGTTATAGGCGAGGAGGCCGCTGCGCTCGTCGTTGGCCATCTTGAACCAGACCAGCGCCTCGGCCTTGTCCTGCGGCACGCCTTCGCCGCGGCTGTACATGCCGCCGAGCGCTTCCTGCGCCTGCGCGTTGCCGCGCCGCGCGAGCGGGCGGTAGAGCTTGAGGGCGGTGGCGTAGTCGCCCTGCTTATAGGCGCGCTGTGCGTCCTCATAGGGCCCGGCGTAAGCCGCCGCGGCGAGCGCCAACTGCAGCAGCAGGGCGGTCGCAAATGCGCGCCAGCGCGTGGCGTCGTGACGCGACATGGTCGGTGTCTCCGCGGCCGGTTGTTTTGCTCAAGAATAGAGCCGCCACGTGAATTTGCGAAGGGCCTGCCCACCCGCCTTCGCGAAGGCCTCGCCCGCCGAAGCTTTAGCGAAGGCGGGTGGAGGCCACGGCCGGAATTGAACCGGCGTACCCGGTTTTGCAGACCGGTGCGTAACCACTCCGCCACGTGGCCGTCGGGCCGAGACGGCTTAAGCCCCGGCGCCCAAGCCCTATATAGGAGCCGGCCGCGCTCGACAATGCAGGCGCTCGCTTGCCTTTTGCCCGGGCTTGCCGCAATAAGCCGCGCATTCCCCGCGTTTGCCCGAGGATCGCGATGACCGATTTCGCCGCCGCGCGCCGCAATATGGTGGACGGGCAGGTGCGCACCGCCGACGTCACCGATCGGCGTATCATCACCGCCATGCTCGAGGTGGCGCGCGAACGGTTCGTGGCGCCGGCCATGGCGGGGCTCGCCTATCTCGATCTCGACCTGCCGGTCGGCACCGCTCCGGCCGCGCGCCGCCTGCTCAAGCCGATGGTGCTGGCCAAGCTGATCCAGGCGGCCGATCTGGCCGACACCGCCCGCGTGCTCGATGTCGGCTGCGCCACCGGCTATAGCGCCGCGGTGCTGGCCCGCATCGCGGGCCAGATCGTCGGGCTCGAGCAGGAGCCCGGCCTGGTCAATGCCGAGGCGCTGGCAGGCTTGCCAAACCTGACATTGGCGACAGGCCCGCTGACCGAAGGGCACCCCCAGGGCGGCCCCTATGACGCGATCCTCATGGAAGGCGCAACCGAATTCCCGCCGCAGGCCCTGTTTCGCCAGCTCAAGGATGGCGGGCGGCTGGTTTGCGTGCTTGGCGGCGGGCCCGGCGCCAAGGCCATGCTCTACCGCCGCAGCGGCCAAGAGACCGGCGGCCGGCCGATTTTCGATGCCGCCGCCACGATCCTGCCGGGCTTCGTCAAGCCGCCGGCTTTCGCATTTTGAGACAGGTCGGCGACCTTCCGTGACCGGAAAGCCCCACTTGGCGGGCATTCTGTGGGCGGAACCGGGGCGGGGGGTTTTAAGCCTCCCAGCATAAGCCTATGGTTCGGACGGTAAAGTAGTGCAAGTCGTGCGAATATCGCTTTCGCGCGCGGGTTGGGTCGTGCGATGTGGCAATGGGGTCGTAGGGGGATAGCGGGCAGGGTTGCGGCCGGCGTTGTCGGCTGTGCGGCCGTTGCCTCGCTCGCGCACGGCGAGACGCTGCAGAGCGCGCTCGTGCAGGCCTATCTCAACAATCCCTCGCTCAATGCGCAACGCGCCGCCGTGCGCGCCACCGACGAAAACGTCCCGCAAGCGCTATCGGGCTACCGGCCCAAGATCACCGCGACGATCACCGGCGGCCAGCAATCGCTGTCGTCGACCACGCGCGTGGTGAGCCCGAACCTGCCGGCCAATGTTCCGCCCAACTCGCCGGCGACCTACGCTATCCAGAGCGGCTACAACACGCCGGTCTCGCTCGGCGCCAGCATCACGCAGACGCTTTACAACGGCTTCAAGACCGCCAACCAGACGCGCCAGGCGGAGTCGCAAGTGCTGGCGGCGCGCTCGATCTTGCAGGTCACCGTGCAGACCATCCTGCTCAACGCGGCGACCGCCTACATGAACGTGCTGCGCGACGGCGCCATCCTCGATCTGCAGCGGCGCAACGTCGAAGTGCTGCAGGAGCAGTTGCGCCAGACCCGCGACCGCTTCAATGTCGGCGAGGTGACGCGCACCGACGTGGCGCAGGCCGAATCGCGCCTCGCCTCCGGCCGCTCGCAGGTGCTGACCGCGGAAGCCAATTACAAGGCGTCGGTTGCGACCTATCGCCAGGTGATCGGCGTCAACCCGAAAAATCTGTCCGCCGGCACGCCCGTCGACCGCTATTCGCCGCACACTTTGCCGAAGGCGATCTCGGTCGGCACCACCGTGCATCCGGCGGTCACCTCGGCGGAATACGGTGTCGATGTTGCGCAGCTGGCGGTGAAAGTGGCGGAAGCGGCGCTGATGCCGACTTTCTCGGTGACCGGCAGCTACGTCAAGAATTACGAAGTGGTCGGCAGCCTCAACTCCATCGAGAACTACAACGCCTCGGTGCTCGGCACCCTGAGCGTGCCGATCTATCAGGGCGGCGCGGAATATTCGCTCATCCGCCAAGCCAAGGAGTCGCTCGGCCAGAAGCGGCTCGATCTCGACACCGCGCGCAACTCCGTGCGCCAGCAGATCGTGCAGTCCTGGGGCCAACTCGAAGCGGCCAAGGCCAATATCGACGCCACGCAGGCGCAGGTCCAAGCCGCCGAGATCGCGCTCGACGGCGTGCGCCAGGAGGCGCGCGTCGGCCAGCGCACCACGCTCGACGTGCTCAACGCGCAGCAGGAACTGGTGAACGCACGGGTAGCGCTTGTGACCGCGCAGCGCGACCGGGTGGTGGCCTCCTATACGCTGCTCGCCGCGGTGGGCCGGCTTTCGCCATCCGTGCTCGGCCTAAGGGTGCCGGTCTATCGGCCCATGGTCCATTATCAGCAGGTGCGCGACGCCTGGGCTGGCACGCGCAATCCGGACGGGCGCTGACGGCCGTCACCGCTCCGCGACGCGTCCGCTATCTGTGTCCACAGTTCGTTGGCTTTTCCGGCTTTTCACCTGCCAAAGCGGTAGCGCTCTGGCGTATAAACGGTATGCGGCCATGATTCGATTGCGCCAGCGCGGATTGCAGTGCGGTTGGTGAGACAAGTCGGGAATTGTTAATGAGCCAGGCGGCGAAGGCCCAAGAGCCCTCGATGGAGGAAATCCTGGCCTCCATTCGGCGCATCATTGCCGATGACGACGCCGGCAAGCCGGCGAAACCGCCCGAAGCGGCGGCGCCCCAACAACCGCCCGTGGCCGTGCCCGCCTCGCCGCCGGCCGCCAACAGCCAGAGCGACGTCGACGCCATGTTGGCGGAACTCGAGGGCAGCAGACCGGCAGCGCCTGTGCCGCCGCCCAAGCCGGTCGCCGCCGCCAGGCCCGAGCCGGTCAAGCCTGCGCCGCTGCCGACGTCCGACGTGCTCGACCTGACCGAGGCCATGGCCGCCCCGGCACCGGCAGCGAATTTCCGCACCATCGACGGCTCGTCCGACGTGGTGTTCACCGACCGCGCGCCCGAGCCGAAAGCAGCGGAGCCGCCGCCCGAACCGCTGCCGCACGCCACCTACACGCCGCGGTTCGATGCCGGGCTGCTGTCGAATAACACTGCCGCCGCGGTCGACAGCGCCTTCAACACGCTTGCCGCCACCGTGATCGGGCAGAACGCGCGCACATTGGAAGACCTGGTGAAGGAAATGCTGCGGCCGATGCTGAAGTCCTGGCTCGACGACAATCTGCCGAGCCTGGTCGAGCGCATCGTGCGCGCCGAGATCGAGCGCGTCTCGCGCGGGCGTTAGCCCGCGAACACGAATTCAGCCAACCGCCCCGCTATTCGGCCGCTGTCCTCGCCTGTGGCGCAAATGTCACGCGTGCATGTCATGTGCACGGCACAACTCTTATGCCGTGGTACTGCGCGACCATGCGCCGGTATCATGTGACCAGCCCAAGAAATCAAGAAATAATGGGCTTGGAAATGCGGACGGCCCGTATGCTGCAGGGCACGGTCCGGCGGGGTAGGTTTATGTTGGCGGTATCGTTTCGACCCATTCCGCGGTGGGGATGGGTCGGTGTGGTTTGCGCCGCGACCGTAAGACGGCCGGCCGCATATTTTTTCGGTCTCCTTCTATTGCTGACCGCCGTTGACCTGCCGCGTGTGGCATTCGCCGCCTGCAGCCCGCCGAGCGGATCGAACATTGCGGTTTCGTGTACCGGCGCGACCGTGGATCAGGGCCCCGGCATCAACACCGGCTACGGCGACGACACGCAAGACGGCCTGACCTTGACGGTGCAATCCGGCGCAACGGTGACCGGCACCTCGATCGGCATCGACGTCAACAGCGGCAACACCATCACCAATAACGGCATCATCACCACAGCCGGCAGCGGCGGCATCGGCGACGTTTGGGCCATCAGCACCAACGGTCCGCTAACGGTGAACAATTTCGGCACCATCGGCCGCTTCGACATTGCGAATTTCGTTTTCGATCTCGCCGCCATCAACAGCTTCGGCGCCGATCTCGTCGTGGTCAACAGCGGCACGGGTCTCATTCAAGGCTCGATCGCCATCCAAGGCGGGTCCAACGCAACGGTCACCAACGACGGGACAATCACGGGCTACACGACTTTTGGCGGTGGCCAAGGAATCAATGTGGCCGGCGGCTTCGCCATGGTCACCAACAACCAGACCGGCCTGATCACTGGCGACGCCAATGGGATTTATGCCGATACCGCGACGGTGATCAATTACGGCACGATTTCGGCCCCCGGCTTCGGCGGCTCGGCGATCAATGTGCTGACTTCCGCCGACGTGACCAATTACGGCACGGGCATGATCACCTCGGACGGCAATGCCATTTTTGGCGGCGATGTAACCGTCAACAATTTCGGCACAATTTCCGGCACCGGCCTCGGCTCGTCCGGCATCTACGGCTCGGTGGTTCAGGTCACCAATGCCGGCTCGATCATCGGCGGGACCGGCGCTGCCGCCATCGGGATGGTCAGCGGCTTCGTGACCAACAACTCCGGCGGTTTGATTTCCGGCGACATCGGCATTTTCACCTTCGGCGCGACCGACGTGTTCAACGCGGGCACCATTACCGGCACGGCCGGAACCGCGATCGAGTTCTTCACCGGCGGCACCAATACGCTAACCCTCGGCCCCGGCTTTGTGGTCAACGGCAATGTCGTGAGCCCGGGCGGCGACACCTTCCAGCTGGGCGGCGCGAGCGGCAACGGCACGTTCGATCTTTCCACTATCGGCACGCAATACCAGGGCTTCACCACGTTCAACGTGGTCGGCGGCGCGACGTGGACCGCGACCGGGACTTACGCGCAGACCGACGCCTGGGACGTGCAGGGCGGCACATTGCTGGTCAACGGCGATTTGTCCAATGCGACGACGGTCACGGCTGAATCCGGCGCAGCGCTCGGCGGCGCAGGCACGCTCGGCGTTACCATCGTCAACAATGGCGGCTCGCTTATTCCCGGCGCGGTCGGCTCCCCGGGCACGCTCACCATCAACGGCAGCCTGAGCATGGGGGCGAGCGCGAACTATGTCGTGTTCGTGAACCCGACGACCTTCGCCCGCACCGATGTGAACGGCACGGCGAGCCTCGGCGGCACGGTTTTCGTCAACGCCGCGCCGGGCTCCTATACGCCGGGCAAATACACCGTCCTGGCCGCGACCGGCGGTCTGGGCGGCACGACCTTCAGCGGGCTGAACACGCTCGGTTTCGGCGGCAGTGTGAAGAATCCGCACCTCGAGTACGACACCGATGACGTCTTCCTGGTGCTCGACCAGGGCACGCTCGCGCTGTTGCAGGGCTTTACCGTCAACCAGACCAACGTCGCCAACGGCATCAATAACGCCATCAACAATGGCGCGCCGGTGCCGGCCGGCTTCAATGCGCTGCTCAACCTCAGCGGCTCGCAGCTCACCAGCGCGCTCAACCAGATTTCCGGCGAGGCGGCCGGCGGCATCGTGCTCTCCGGCAACCAGCTCACGAGCGAGTTCCTCACCTTGATGCTGGGTTCGCCGGGTAGCGCGCCGGCCGGCGGCGTCCTCGGCTTCGCCCGCGCGGCGCCGCCGCTCAAGCCGGAAGCCGCGCTCGCCTATGCGGCGGTCACGCCCAAGGACAAGCGCCCGGCCACATTCGATTCGCGCTGGGGCCTCTGGGCCGCCGGCTTCGGCGGCTACAACAAGACCGATGGCGATGCGGTGATCGGCTCGACCGACACGACGGCAAAGACCTACGGCGTCGCGGCGGGCGCCAACTATATCGCCGCACCGGACCTGACGCTCGGTTTTGCGCTCGCCGGCGGCGGCACAAGCTGGAGCTTGGACAGCGGTTTCGGCAGCGGCCGCAGCGACG
This sequence comes from uncultured Pseudomonadota bacterium, assembly GCA_963805535.1. GTDB lineage: Bacteria > Pseudomonadota > Alphaproteobacteria > Rhizobiales > Xanthobacteraceae > Pseudolabrys. The sequence goes on along the minus strand of CAWDUV010000012.1, from coordinate 1,030,819 downwards.
CGTTCCTTGCCGGCGCCTATGCAATGCAGAAATTCGGCGCCGCCTATCTTTCGGGCGCGGTTTCCTCCGCCTGGCACAGCGTCACCACCGACCGCACGGTCACAATTGCCGGCACCGACAAGTTGCACGCCGATTTCAACGCGCACGACCTGGGCGGCCGGATTGAGGCCGGGTACCGCTTTGCCACGATGCCGATCGCGGTGACCCCCTATGCCGCGTTCCAGGCGCAGAATTTCTGGACGCCGGCTTATAACGAAATGGCGACCTCCGGCGCCGGCACCTTCGCGCTTTCCTATGACTCTCGCTCGGTGACGGCGACCCGGGTCGAGCTCGGCTCCTGGTTCGACCGCTTGTTCGTGCTCGACGGCGGCAACGAACTCGCCGTCCGCGCCCGCGCCGCCTGGGTCAACAATCACAATGGCAACAAAGGCATCGATGCGGTCTTCCAGACGCTGCCCGGATCGAATTTCACCGTCTTCGGAGCGACGGCGCCGGAAAATGCCGCCTTGGCGACCGCCGCCGCGGAACTGCGGCTTGCGAGCAAGGTGACGCTGAGCGTTAAGTTCGATGGCGAACTTGCCTCCGGTGCGCAAACCTACGCGGGAACGGGCGAGCTGCGCTACGAGTGGTAGCCGAGAGGCCGCGCTTTCCGCCCGCCGCCGCCGGCAAGCCCTAAAGTCCAGCCATGGCGCGCGCCTTGAGCGTGCGCGCGAACCAGAGGCCGAGCGCGAGCAGCACGGCGCCCGCCGCCAGAAACACCGGCACGCCCTTATAGCGGTCGAAGGCGAAAGCGGCGGCCGCCACGCCGGCGGTCTGTCCGAGATAGAGCGCGGCCGAGAAAATGGCGAGCGCGGTGCCGCGCGCCTCCGGCGTCATCTGGGTGGCGTTGGTCTGCAGCGTGTTGTGCAGCATGTAGAAGCCGAGGCCGATAACGAGAATGGCCAAGGGCGCGATATAGGCGTGCGGCTCGAAGGCGAGCGTGACGAACGCCGCCGCCAACAGCGTGCCGCCGCCGGCGGCGAGCCCTGCCTGCCCGAGCAGGCTCACCAGCCGGCGCACCGACAGGCTGTAGATCAGCCCGCCGATGGCGAAGGCGCCGACGAACAAGCCGACCAGCGCGAAGTTCAGGCCGAAGCGCAAATGCAGGTCGGCGCCGACATAGGTGAAGGCGCCGAACGTGGCGCTGGTCTCGAAGAAGGCGATGACGATGAGCTTGCGCGCCCAGGACGAGCGCAGCACCGACTTGTAGTCGGCGAAATAGCCGCGGCGGACTTGCCTCGGCGCCGCCACGCTGCGCGTCAGCGGATTGCGCGCGAGCTCGTAGAACAGCCCGACGGTGGCAAGCCCGAGCATGCCGGCGAGGATGAAGAACACGACTCGCCAGCCGAAATAATCGCCGAGCACGCCGCCGGCGGCCTGGCCGAACAATTGCCCGAGGATCTGGCCGGACAGGAAGCGGCCGATCACCTGCTGGCGGTTCTCGTAATGGATCACGTCGCCGATGAAGGCCAGCGCGAAGGGAACGATCCAGCCGGTGGCGAGCCCGCTGCCCAGGCGCGCCGCCACCAGAAGCGGCAGCGTCGCCGCCAGCCCGCACAGCGCCACCATGACGGTTGCCGCGGCGGCGGCAAACGCGACCGCGCGGTATTTGCCCAGGCGTTCGCCGAACGGGCCCATCACCAGTTGCACGGAACCGTGCGCCAGCAGGTAGACCGTCACCACGATCGAGGCGGCGCCGACGGTTGTCTGCAGGTCGGCGGCGATCTGCGGCAGCAGCGAATCGGTGACCCGCACCATGGCCTGGGCGCCGAAGGCGGCGACGGCGAGCAGCGCGATGGCCCGCGTGGCGCTGCCGGGCTGGGGAGGGGGCTGGTGCAAAGTTGACTTCCCGGTGCGTGCTGGGCTTTCTACCCCGCGCCGTAGCGCAGACAAAAACAGCGATGATCGACAAGACCTATCAGCCCTCCGCGGTCGAGGGCCGCATATATGAGACGTGGGAGCGGGCCGGCGCCTTCAAGGCCGGCCGGGCGGAGCGCGCCCAGGCGGAGCCTTACTCTATCGTCATTCCGCCGCCCAACGTCACCGGCTCGCTGCATATGGGCCATGCGCTCAACAACACGCTGCAGGACATTCTCTGCCGCTTCGAGCGCATGCGCGGGCGTGACGTGCTGTGGCAGCCGGGCACCGACCATGCCGGCATCGCGACGCAGATGGTGGTCGAGCGGCAGCTCATGGAACGCCAGCAGCCGGGCCGACGCGAAATGGGGCGCGAGGCCTTCCTCAAGCGCGTGTGGGAGTGGAAGGCGGAATCGGGCGGCACCATCGTCAACCAGCTCAAGCGCCTGGGGGCCTCGTGCGACTGGTCGCGTGAGCGCTTCACCATGGACGCGGGACTGTCGCGCGCGGTTGTTAAAGTTTTCGTGGAGCTTTACCGCGAAGGGCTGATCTACAAGGACAAGCGGCTGGTCAATTGGGACCCCAAGCTGCTCACCGCCATTTCCGACCTGGAAGTGGTGCAGGTGGAGACCAAGGGGCACCTGTGGCACCTGCGCTATCCGATCGAAGGCAAGACCTTCAATCCGGAAGACCCTTCGACGTTTATTGTCGTCGCCACCACGCGGCCGGAAACGATGCTCGGCGACACCGCGGTGGCGGTGCATCCGGACGACGAGCGCTACAAGGGGCTGGTCGGCAAAAACGTGATCCTGCCGCTGGTGGGACGGCAGATTCCGATCATCGCCGACGAATATTCCGACCCGGAGAAGGGAAGCGGCGCGGTCAAGATCACGCCGGCACACGACTTCAACGATTTCGAGGTGGGCAAGCGGCACGATCTGCCGCAGATCAATGTGCTTACTATCGAGGGGAAAATTACGCTTACGGAAAATATCTTCCACCAGATCGTCCAAACATCGGCCGATTTTGCTGAGACACAAAAGCTAGAAGGCGCTGATCGTTTTGTTGCCCGCAAAGCGATTGTTGCTCGGCTCGAGGAGAACGGTTTTGTCGAGAAGATTGAGCCGCACACGCACGTCGTTCCACATGGCGACCGTTCGAATGTGGTGATCGAACCGTATTTGACCGATCAGTGGTACGTGAACGCAAAGGAACTAGCGAAGCCTGCCATTGCCGCGGTTCGCGAGGGAAAGACCAATTTCATTCCTAAGAATTGGGAGAAAACGTACTTCGACTGGATGGAGAACATTCAGCCTTGGTGTATCTCGCGACAACTCTGGTGGGGGCACCAAATCCCTGCTTGGTACGGTCCGTGGTTTGACAACGAGAAAAAGATTTTTGTCGCGGAGAGCGCTGACCAAGCGCGTGCACAAGCATTGGAATTCTATCGGACAGTCCCGTGTGAGGATGGAAAGCCGTATGCTCCCAATCTGCGGGAAGTGACTATTGAAGACCGCCCGTTGGTTGGCGGGCCATCTCCCGCTCGCGAAGATAGTGACAAGATTACAGGGATTGGAATCGCGCGCGACGAAGACGTCCTCGACACCTGGTTCTCCTCGGCGCTCTGGCCGTTCTCCACTCTCGGCTGGCCGGACGAGACGAAAGAGCTCAAGCGCTACTACCCGACCACGGCGCTGGTTACCGGCTTCGACATCATCTTCTTCTGGGTCGCCCGCATGATGATGATGGGCCTGCATTTCATGAAGATGCGAAGGTGCGCCGGAAATTCCGTTCGCCGACGTCTACATCCACCGCCTGGTGCGCGACGCCTCCGGCGCCAAAATGTCGAAGTCGAAGGGCAACGTGGTCGATCCGCTCGGCGTCATCGACGAGTATGGCGCCGATGCGTTGCGCTTCACCTTGGCGCGCAATGTCGCCCCGGGGCACGACATCAGGCTCGGTCCGCAGGACGTCGAGAACAACCGCAACTTCGCCACCAAACTCTGGAATGCTGCGCGCTTTGTCGAATTTAACGGGGCGAAGCGGATCGAAGGCTTCGATCCGAAATCCGCGAAGGAAACGCTCAATCGCTGGATTGCGCACGAAGCGGCGAAAGCGGCGGCCGAGATAACGCAAGCGATCGAGGGCTACGCTTACAACGATGCTGCCGGCGCGGCCTACCGTTTCGTCTGGAACGTCTATTGCGACTGGTACGTGGAACTGTCGAAACCTTTGCTGACCGGCCCCGATGGCGCGGGCCAAAGACGAGACGCGTGCGATGGCGGCGTGGGCGCTCGATGAAATCCTCAAGCTGCTGCACCCGTTCATGCCGTTCATCACCGAGGAATTATGGGCGGTGACGGCGGAGCAGGGGCCGAAGCGCACTAGCCTGCTAGCACTTTCGGATTGGCCTAAACTCAAAGGTCTTGTTGATGACAAAGCCGAAGCCGAGATCGGCTGGGTGATCGATCTCGTCACCGCCATCCGCTCGGTGCGCGCCGAGATGAACATCACGGCGCAAATTCCGCTGGTGCTCGCAGCCGCCTCCGCCGAAACGAAGGCGCGCGCGACGCGCTGGGCCGAATTCATCAAGCGGCTGGCGCGCGTCTCGGAGATTTCTTCCGCCGACGCCACCCCGCAAGGCTCCGTGCAACTCGTGGTGCGCGGCGAGGTGGCGGCGCTACCGCTTAAAGGCGTCATCGACCTTGCCGCCGAGCGCGCCCGCCTGGCCAAGGAAATGGCCAAGGCCGACGCCGACATCGCCCGCGTCGACGCCAAGCTGGGTAACGCCAAATTCGTCGAGCGCGCGCCGGAAGAGGTGGTCGAGGAGGAAAAGGAAAAGCGTGAGGAGGCGCTTGCCCGCAAGGCCAAGATCGCCGAGGCGCTCGAACGCCTGCAAGGCGCGGCCTGACGCTTGACAAGCTTGGCTTGGCGGGCGCTATCGTTGCGCCGGGTTGCAGGGGGCAGGAAATGCGTGGAGTTATTCTGGCGATCGCGCCGGACGGAACGTATGGGCAACTTTCCGCCGACGACGGGCAGCGCTACAGCTACTGGACCAGTGAGGTCAGCAACGGTTTGCCGCATGTCGGTCACCACGTCGACTTCAAGATGTGGGAAGGCCAGCCGGTAGAACTCTTCATCCTGGCCAACCCGGTCCACCACGGCGACCCGCCGCCCCAGCCGCAACGGGCGCCGGCGGCTCAGCAACCGGCCGCCCAACAGAAGGCGCAAGTCGTCCACGCCGGTTATGCCGCCGCACCGGCTGGATACGCCGCGGCGCCCGCCGGTCACGCCGCAGCCCCCGCCGGTTATGCCGCGGCGCCTGCCGGTTACGCCGCAGCACCGGCCGGCTATGCCGCCGCCCCCGCCGGCGCCGGCTTTGGCGCCGCCGGCGCGTGGCCGCCGAGGCAGTATTGGATCACGCTTTTCACCTCGCCGTCGGGACGCGTCTCGCGCCGGCAGTTCTGGCTGCACGGCGTAGTGCCGATCATCGTCGCCAGTGTGTTGCTCAGCTGGATTCCGATCATCGGCCAGATCGTGTCGCTGGCGATCCTGTGGGGCAGCATCTGCATCAGCTTCAAACGCTTCCACGATCTCGGTTATCCCGGATGGTGGAGCCTGGCCTATCTCATCCCGGCCTTGGCCGCGGTCGTGCTGGTGGTGCTGGGCCTCGTCATCCCGGTCCTGCTGGGGCTGATGTGGCTGCTGGCCGAAATCCTCTCGGGCGTCAGCGTGCTGATCGGGATCGTGCAATTGTTCATGGTCTACGTTCACGTCGGGCAGCCGGGGCCGAACCGTTACGGCCCCGATCCGCTCGCCGCAGCTTGACGATCGGTTCGGCACAACTGTCGCCGCGCCGCCACGCGCGGTGCAGTGCGCGGTGCGCGGCGAGGTGGCCGCGCTGCCGCTTAAAGGCGTGATCGATCTTGCCGCCGAGCGCGCGCGCCTTCCCAAGGAAAAGCAAAAGGAAATGCATAAGGCCGACGCCGACATCGCCCGCGTCGACGCGCGCCTGCAAGGCGCGGCCTGATCGCTTGAAGCGCCTGCGGGCGGCGCGGTAACGTGCGCCCCGCGCCGAGGCGGCAGGGGTAGTGCATGCGCGGAACGATTTCGGCCATCGCGCCGGACGGAAGCTACGGGCAGATCGCGGCCGAGGACGGCCAGCGCTATAGCTACTGGACGTCCGAAATCCGCAACGGTCCCGCCAGGTCCGGCCAGGCGGTCGAATTCCAGATGTGGCAAGGCCAACCGGTCGATATTTTCATCGGCGGGCCGGCAGCGCCCAAGGCGCGGACGCGCGACCCGCCACCGCCGGCGGGCGCCGTGCCGCTGCGGCAGCAGGCCGCCGCCACGCCGGCGCCGGCGCGTTTCGGCGCCACCGCGCCCTCCGCTTTTGCCGAAGCGCTCAAAGGCCTGCCGCCGGCCGATTACTGGATCAAGCTGTTCACCTCGCCGCAGGGGCGCATTTCGCGCCGCCAGTTCTGGCTGCACGGCGTGGTGCCGATCGTGGTCTGCGACCTGCTGCTGTTTTGGCTCCCCTTCGTCGGCATCCTGGTGATGCTGGCGCTCGGCTGGGCGTCGATCTGCATCGGCTTCAAGCGCTTTCACGATCTCGGCTATCCCGGCTGGTGGAGCCTGGCGGCCGCCGCCGCGGCGCTGCTGGCGACGCTGTTCACCGCCGCCTCGATCTATGTCAACGGCATCGGGCTGTTGGCGGGCGTGTTCTGGGTGGTCGCCGCGCTGGTCGGGCTGGCGCAACTGGTGTTGGTCTATATCCGCGACGGGCACGAGGGGCCGAACCAATACGGCCCCGATCCGCTTAGCGCATGATCCCGAAAAGTGGGAACCGGTTTTCGGAAAAGATCATGCGCATGCAAAATGTTAGGAAGGCGCTGTGATTTAATCTAATGGGATGGCGCTCTAGGGGCGCGCGCGTGGCAGTCGATCCCAACAATCGCCCCGGCGGACCGCATCTCGTGCTCACCGCCAAGAGCGCCGACAAGGTGCAGTTCTTCGACGCCGGCACGCTCGCGCGCACGGGCGAGATCGTCATGCCGGGCTCCACGCACGAGATGGTGCGCTCGCTCGACGGCGGCAAAGTCTACGCCTCGGTCTATGGCGGCGGCATTTTCGGCAAAAACAAGGATGCCGACCGGCGCGTGGCGGTGATCGATCTCGCTTCGCAACGGCTCGAACGGACGATCGACGTCGGCGGCAATGTCGCGCCGCATTCGGTGATGATGGACGAAGGCGGCACGCTGTGGGTGACGGCGGAGCTGGCCAACGCCGTGCTCGCCATCGCGCCGGGCAACGACGAAGTCGCGCGCATCGATATCGGCGGCTCCCCGCACTGGATCGCGATCAGCCATGCGGCCGGCAAGCTGTTCGCCTCGTTCAAGACGCGCGAGGCGGTGGCGGTGCTCGATCTGGAAAGCCGCAAGGTGATCGACCTCATCACCATCCCCGAGGGCGCCGAAGGCATCGCGGTGTCGCCCGACGGCTGGGCGCTGTTCGTCTGCGCGCACCGCAAGGGTGTGGTGCACGCTTTCGACACCCGCACCCATGCCCTGCACCGCACGCTTGCGATCGACGGCGCGCCCGGCACCGCCAATCAGTTGCGGCGCGTGCGCGTTTCGCCCGATGGGCGTTATGTCTGCGCCTCCTCGCATGTCGACAATTACGCCGCGGTCTACGACGCCTTCAGCTTCGAGCAGCTCGCCGGCTTTCCGACGCCGAAGGCGCCCATGGGCTTCGGCTTTGCCGCCGACGGCGCGCACGCCTTTCTCTGCTGCCACGACGCCGCCACGGTATTGGAGTTCGAATTGGCGAGCGGCCGCATCCGCCGCCAGTTTCAGACGGCGGCCGGCTGCGAGTTCGCGATTTCGTATTGACGTGACCCGTCATCCTGAGGTGCGAGTGAGCGAAGCGAACGAGCCTCGAAGGGTGACGGCCGTTCACCCTTCGAGGCTCGCTGCTCACGCGCTCGCTCCTCGGGGTGACGGGTCACCGGAATGGCCTGCTCAAAAACTTCGACCCCTTCAGCCCGTAGCGTCAGGGCTGCTGCACCGCCTTGCTGATGCCGACGCGCACGCCGACGGCGATCTCAGGCGTCGCTTCCCGCGCGCAATGCGAACGGCGGCCGGTCGAGTGCCTGCGCCGCCGCCCGCTGCGAGCAGTGTTGCGGAATGAGCACGGTTGCGGACAATCGCCAACCGCTCCTTGTACGCGTGCTGGTTGCCCCGCTTAATGCCGTTTCTACGGCTGAATGCGGGGGTGCTGGATGGCTTGGGCTTGCGGTTCTCATCGGCTGGCGGCTGTGAGGGGCCGCGAGAGGGCCTTTTCCCGGTGGTCGTTGTCGTCCGGCGCGGCGCTCGCGGCTGCGCTGGCGCTGCTATGGCTGCCGGGCGAGGCGCGCGCGGCCTGTGCGCCGGCCTCCCCGGTCAACAATGCCGACGTCACCTGCACCGATACGACCGTCAATCAGAACGGCACCGCGGGCTACGGGACCTTTGCCGATACGGGCAACACGATCACCGTCGTGCCGGGCGCGACCGTGACGGGCACAAATACGGGGATAACATTCAATACCGGGACTGTGCTGAATTCCGGCAGCATCGCGGGGGGCTCCGACGGCATCATCGCCCTCACCACCGCCAATGTGAGCAATTCCGGCAACATCACGGGGGGCGCCGACGGCATCTTCTCCCTCAGTACAGCCAATGTGAGCAATTCCGGCACCATCTTCGGGGCGGGCTTCGGCGGCATCGATGCCGCCACCAGCGCCAACGTGAGCAATTCCGGCAGCATCTCGGGAGGTACCTTCGGCATCAACGCCCTCACCAGCGCCAACGTGGACAATTCCGGCAGCATCCAAGGGGGCACCACCGGCATCAACGCCGTCACCGCCAACGTCACCAATTCCGGCAGCATCTCGGGGGGCGCCTTCGGCATCAGCGCCGCCACCGCCACCGTGAGCAATTCCGGCATCATCTCCGGCGGCACGGCGGCGCTCCAGTTCGCCGGCAATCCCGACACGCTGACGCTGCTGCCGGGCTCGACGATCATCGGCGCCATCAATCTCGGCGGCGGAGGCGACACGGTGAACTTCCGCACCGGCAACCAGAACCTCACCTTCGACACGCTGGCCGGCGCCACCGTGACCTCGACCGTGCCGTTCGTCGTGTCAGGCAATCGGGTCGTGACGATCGATCCGACGCCCTTCGCGATGACCGACCGCAACCTGATGGACTTCACGCGCAGCGTCTCCTCGGTGCTGGGCGACCGCTTCGCTGGCATGGGCAGCGTGCCGGCAGGCCCGGCGCTGGGCTTCGCCGGGGAGAGCGACGCCAACACGCGCCTTGCCGACGCCTTTGCCGATATCCCCGGCCTGTCCGCCTATGCCGCGGATGGCGCGGTGTTCAAGAACCCGACCGTGCAATATACCGACGGTTCGACCGTGTGGGGGCGCGGCTTCGCTGGCCAGCGCGTGCAGCAGGCGGACGGCGACACGCTGCTGCACACACTCAACCAGTTCTACGGCGGCATGATCGGCGGCGACTGGCAGGCGCAAGCCAACCTGCGGCTCGGCGCCTTCGTCGGCGGCGGCCGGACGCGCTCCAGCGAAGAGCTGAATATGGGCGACCAGAACAGCGATCTCTTCTTCGGCGGGTTGTTCGGGCGCTATGATTGGGGCGCGTCGTTCCTTGGGCTCGCGCTGCAGGGCGGCCATTCGAACACGGACACCAGCCGCAATATCAATAACAATCTCGCGCCGGGCGGGATCGAGACCGCCAAGGCGAGCTACGAGGGCTGGTACATTAGCCCCGAGGCGATGTATGGCTTCCACTATGGGCTCGGCGCGCTGGCCGGCGCCACCTACACGCTGACCCCGAGCGTGAACCTGCGGTATCTCTACGCCTCGTTCGACGGCTATACAGAAAGCGGCACGACCGCGCCGCTGACGGTCGGCACGCAGACGGTGAGCGACTTCGAGGAGCGCGCGCAACTCAAACTCAGCCGCACGCAGATGTTTGCGCCCGCTGAAGCGCTGATGACTCATATCTATGGCGGCGTGCTGGGCGTACAGCGCGCGGGCTCAACCACGGTCGATGCCACGCTGCTCGGGCAGGCGATTCCCTTCGCCGTCCCCGGCAAGGACGATCTGTGGGGCGGCTTCGGCGGAGCGGGCCTCGAGATACGCACCGGCCAAGTCGCGCTGTTTGCTTCCGCCGAATATCTTGCGCTCTCCGATAAAAGCTCCGTCGTCAGCGGGCAAGGCGGCATCCGCGTCGCTTTTTGAAGGCTCGTCCACTTCGCTTGCTCACGCTTCAGGAGGGCGACGCAAACGGCCTGCTCAGAAACGGCGAGCCCTTCAGCCCATAGCGCCAGGGCCGCTCCACCGCCTTGGTAATGCCGATGCGCGGGCCGACGGCGGTTTCCGGCGTGGTCTCGCGCGCGCGCAATTCGAACGGCGCCCGGTCGAGCGGCAGGCCGTAGTGCTTGATGCTGACGCCCAAGGCCTCGCACAGCTTGCCCGGCCCCGAGCAGAGCGCGCGGGCGGCGCGATCAGCCATGCGGCCGGCAAGCTGTTCGCCTCGTTCAAGACGCGCGAGGCGGTGGCGGTGCTCGATCTGGAAAGCCGCAAGGTGATCGACCTCATCACCATCCCCGAGGGCGCCGAAGGCATCGCGGTGTCGCCCGACGGCTGGGCGCTGTTCGTCTGCGCGCACCGCAAGGGCGTGGTGCACGCTTTCGACACCCGCACCCATGCCCTGCACCGCACGCTTGCGATCGACGGCGCGCCCGGCACCGCCAGTCAGTTGCGGCGCGTGCGTGTTTCGCCCGACGGGCGTTACGTCTGCGCCTCCTCGCATGTCGACAATTACGCCGCCGTCTACGACGCCTTCAGCTTCGAGCAGCTCGCCGGCTTTCCGACGCCGAACGCGCCCATGGGCTTCGGCTTTGCCGCCGACGGCGCGCACGCCTATCTCTGCTGCCACGACGCCGCCACGGTATTGGAGTTCGAATTGGCGAGCGGCCGCATCCGCCGCCGGTTCCAGACGGCGGCCGAGGCGGAGTTCGTCATTGCGTATTGAGAGGCGCGCGATAAATGCGCATCTTTCTGGCCGGAGCGGGCGGAGCGATCGGGCGCAGGCTGACGCCGCTCTTGGTGGCGGCCGGCCATGACGTGACCGGCACCACGCGTTCGCCCGACAAGGCCGACGCGATCGCCAGGCTCGGCGCGACGGCGGTGGTGGTCGATGTGTTCGACGCGGACGCGCTCATGCAGGCGGTTAAGGCCGCGGCGCCCGCGGCCGTTATCCATCAGCTCACCGATCTCGCTTTTCCACCCGGCTCGCCGCGCTATCGGGAAGGGCTCGAGCGCAATGCGCGGCTGCGCATCGAAGGCACGCGCAATCTGGTCGCCGCCGCGCGCGCTTGCCGCGTTGGCCGCATGGTGGTGCAGAGCATCGCCTTCATCTACGCAAGCGGGCCCGGCGCGCGCGTCGAGAGCGATGCGCTGAACGCCGATCCCGCCGCCGCGCAAACGGTGACCGCGGTCAAAGCGCTGGAAGAGGCGGTGCTGTCGCTGCCGGAAGGAATCGTCCTGCGCTACGGCTATCTCTACGGTCCTGGCACCTGGTCGGCCGATGCGCCGCGCACGCCGGCGCTGCATGTTGACGCTGCCGCGCAGGCCGCGTTGCTCGCGCTCGAAAAGGCCGAACCCGGCATCTACAACGTCGCCGAGGACGATCCCGGCCTGTCGAGCGAGAAGGCCAAGCGCGCCTTCGGCTTCGACGCGGCGTTCCGCATGGCCGTCTAGATCCGCGCCGACTCACTTTATAAACGCGGGTCAAGAAGAGGGAGAGAGCCATGGTGTGCGACCTCATGCAAAAGATCGAGCTGCTGCATGCGGCCGGCACGCATTTCACGCCGGAGAATGCGCGCGAAGTGCTGCGCAGCTTCTATGAGATACTCACCATTCTCGACAACAAGGGCCTGGCGCTGCTGGCCTTCGACGGCATCATCGTTGCCGCCACCACCTTCGCCGCCGAAAAGGGCGGCCTCTTTCACCGGCGCGGTTTTCCGCGCTGGCTGGCGATCGCAATCATCGTCTTGTCGCTGTCCGCCGCGGTCGCCTGCCTGTTCGTCTCGGAAGTCTCCTATCCGTTCTTCTATTACGTGACCTGCAGCGGGCCGCACAGCCTCGACTACACCGCCGAGATCGGCCGCCTGTCCAGCCTGGTCGAATGGCGCACCGCCTATTTCCATTTCGCCTGGTCGTGCTCGATCGTCGCCATTCCGCTGTTCGTCGTGATGTTCTGGGTGTCATTGAATTGGGCCAAGCAGGGCGGCGCCAGTCATCCGTGAGTATCGCGCGGGAGCGCTACCGCGTCGGAAACGGCTTGCTGAGGAATTTCGAGCCCTTCAGCCCGTAGCGCCAGGGCCGCTCCACCGCCTTGGTAATGCCGATGCGCGGGCCGACGGCGATTTCGGGCGTGGTCTCGCGCGCGTGCAATTCGAACGGCGCCCGGTCGAGCGGCAGGCCGTAGTGCTTGATGCTGACGCCAAGCGCCTCGCACAGCTTGCCCGGCCCCGAGCAGAGCGCGCGGGCCTCGCTTAAGCCTCGCCGCCGGCGCATCAACGGCAACCCCTGCATCGGCTGCACCGCCCGCACCAGCACCGCCGCCGCCGAACCCTCTTCCTCGCACACGAAATTCAGGCACCAGTGGATGCCGTAGGAGCGGTAGATGTAGGCGAAGCCCGGCGGGCCGAACATCACGGCATTGCGCTGCGTGCGGCCGCCGTAGGAATGCGCCGCCGGGTCGGTGTGACGATAGGCCTCGACCTCGACGATCACCCCACCCACCCCGTCAACCAGCAGTGTCGCCCCGATCAGCTCGGGCGCCACGGCAAGGACAGGGCGGTCGAAGAAGGATCGGCGCAATTTCGGGGGCAGGGCCATGGATTTTTGTGTCTTGCCTGCAACACCTTTACGACAAATACGCCATAAGCCGGCATGATTTCCCGCCGCGCCGCGATTTGGCCATACCCTCGGCCGACACCGAAGCCCGGCCGAAGGCGGCCCGCAAGCCGTTGAGGCTTTGAGGTTTTACCGCTGGGCAAGGAACATCGGATAAGGCTGGCAAAGCAAGCCGGCGGTATTCAGGGGCGGGGGGCCTGAGCAGTTATGGACGCCAAGACCAATTTGAAAAACCGGCTGCCGAGCCGGCACGCCACCGAAGGGGCCGACCGGGCGCCCCATCGCGCCTTCTACTATGCCATGGGTCTGTCGGCCGAGCAGATCCACGCGCCCTTTGTGGGCGTTGCCACCTGCTGGAACGAAGCCGCCCCCTGCAATATCGCGCTGATGCGCCAGGCGCAGGCGGTCAAGGCGGGCGTCGCCTCAGTCGGCGCCACCCCGCGCGAATTCTGCACCATCACCGTCACCGACGGCATCGCCATGGGCCATGCCGGCATGAAGGCATCACTGCCGTCGCGCGAAGTGATCGCGGACTTGGTCGAATTGACCGTGCGCGGCCATGCCTACGATGCGCTGATCGGCGTCGCAGGCTGCGACAAGTCGCAGCCTGGCATGATGATGGCCATGTGCCGGCTCAACGTGCCCTCGATCTACATTTATGGCGGCTCGATCCTGCCCGGCACCTTCAAGGGCAGGGAAGTCACCGTCCAGGACGTCTACGAGGCGGTCGGCAAATATTCGGTCGGTGAGATGTCCGACGAGGACCTGCTCACCTTGGAAGAGAATGCCTGCCCGTCGGCCGGCGCCTGCGGCGCGCAGTTTACCGCCAACACCATGGCCACCGTATCGGAGGCGATCGGCTTGGCGCTGCCCTATTCGGCGGGGGCGCCTGCGCCTTACGAGATTCGCGACCGCTTCTGCATGCTGGCGGGCGAGATGATCATGGACCTGATCGTGAAGAACATCCGCCCGCGCGACATCGTCACCCGCAAAGCGCTGGAAAATGCCGCCGCCGTGGTGGCCGCCACCGGCGGCTCGACCAATGCTGCGCTGCACCTGCCGGCCATCGCGCATGAATGCGGTATCGACTTCGACCTGTTCGACGTGGCCGAAGTCTTCAAAAAGACACCATATATCGCAGATTTGAAACCGGGCGGCCGCTATGTCGCCAAGGACATGTTCGAAGCTGGCGGCGTGCCCAATCTCATGAAAACGCTGCTCGACCATGGCTATCTGCACGGCGACTGCCTGACCGTCACCGGCCGCACCATCGCCGAGAACATGAAGTCGGTGAAATTCAATCCCGATCAGGACGTGGTGCGCCCGGCCGACAAGCCGCTGCTGGCGACCGGCGGCGTGGTCGGGCTGAAGGGCAATCTCGCCTCCGATGGCGCCATCGTGAAAGTCGCCGGCATGACCGGCAGCCTTCAGTTCTCGGGGCCCGCGCGTTGCTTCGACCGCGAAGAGGATTGCTTCGAGGCGGTCAAGAACAAGAAATACAAGGAAGGCGAGGTGCTGGTGATCCGCTATGAGGGGCCGAAGGGTGGCCCCGGCATGCGCGAAATGCTCTCGACCACCGCGCTGCTCTACGGCCAGGGCATGGGCGAGAAGCTGGCGCTGATCACCGACGGCCGCTTCTCCGGCGCCACGCGCGGCTTCTGCGTCGGCCATGTCGGGCCGGAAGCGGCGATCGGCGGGCCCATCGGCCTGTTGCGTGACGGCGACATCATCGAGATCGACGCCGACAAGGGCACGCTGAACGTCAAGTTGTCGGACGCGGAGCTCGCCAAGCGCAAGGCGCAATGGAAGCCGCGTGAGAACGAATACGGCTCCGGCTATTTGTGGAAGTACACCCAGCAGGTGGGCAACGCGCTCAACGGCGCGGTTACCCATCCGGGCGGCAAGGGCGAAAAGGCCTGTTATGCGGACAGCTGAGACTCTGTTGCGTGTCGGCGTGACGGCCGCCTGCCTGATGGCGGCGCCGGCCTTTGCCTTCGACGGCAGCAAGACCGACGCCGAGGCGGCGCCGAGGCCGCCGGAAGTGGCCTCGCTGCCGCCGCAACAGCAGCAGCAGCAGCTCGACCAGCAGCTGCGCCCGCCGGCCGATATCCCTAACGCGGCTTCGCCGACGCTGCCGCGCACGGCCGCGGAAGCCTTCCGCTCCGGCACCCATTGGCTGAAAGAAGGCGACACCCACAAGGCCATCGTCTCGCTCGAATACGCCGCCGAGAACGGGCATCCGCTGGCGCAGTGGAAGCTCGGCCGCATGTACGCCGAAGGCGAGGGCGTGACGCAGAACGACCTCAAGGCCTTCGATTATTTCCGCCGCATCGCCGACGCCCATGCCGACGACAATCCGGACACGGCGCGCTCGCGCTTCGTCGGCAATGCCTTCGTCGCGCTCGGCCGTTATTACCTCAGCGGCATCCCGGGCACCGCGGTCAAACGCGATCCACGGCGCGCGCGCGCGATGTTTGCCTACGCCGCCTCCTATTTCCGCGACCCGGAGGCCCAGTATTACCTGGCGAGGCAATATCTCGACGGCGTCGGCGCCCCGCACGATCCGCGCACCGCGGCGCGCTGGTTCGGCCTGTCGGCGCACAAGGGCCTGTGTCAGGCGCAGGCCATGCTGGGCGCCATGCTGTTCACCGGCGATCACGTGCCGCGCCAGGCCGCGCGCGGCCTGATGTGGCTGACGCTGGCCAAGGACGCCTCCAAGGATTTCACCGACCAGCCCTGGATCAACCGCCTGTACGAGAACGCCTTCCGCCAGGCGACCGAAGACCAGAAGGCCGTCGCGGCGCTCTATCTCAAGCACTGGCTGCAGTCGCGGCGCGAGTAGGGCGGGGCGCACTGCTTTTCCGTCGTCATGCCCGGCCTTGTGCCGGGCAACCGTGTCTTTGGGCCTGCCTACGGCTTGACGAAAATCCCGCTCAGCGTCTCGGCCTTGCCGCCGCGGTGCCAAGTGATCTCGGCGATGCGCCAGCCGTTGCCAACCTCGACGAGGTCGAGCACCACCCGCTTGGGCGTGCCCATATTGCTGAACGTGGCGCTGGCCACGGCCTTGCCGGGCGCGGGCTCGCTGACGGCGATATTGAGCCCGGCGATCTGCCAATCCTGTCCGTCGATGAAGGGATCGCCATCGAGCGCGCCGACTTCGCCGCGCCGGCTGGCTTCGTTCTGGTCCTTGACGATCAGAGCGGCGAGCGGCGGAGCGAAATAGCGGCGGATGACGCGCTCATTGTCGAGCACGATGCCCTTGCTGTCCTTACCCAGATAGGTGGCATAGATCGCGCTCACGAAGGCGCGCGCCGATTGGTCTTTGGCCGCAGCCGGCCCGGCCAGGGCTACGCAAGCAGCGCAAATGAGGAAATGTCGTCGGGTCAGCATGGCGTCCCATCCGGTTGGTCTTAGCCCTTTGGTCAGACCGGTAGCGCCCCCGGTTCACCGACTTTCGATCTCCAGATCGACCCACACCGGCACGTGGTCGGACGGCTTGTCCCAGCCGCGCACGTGGCGGTCGATGCCGGCGTCGATCAGCCGGTCGGCGGCCTGCGGCGACAGCAGCAGGTGGTCGATGCGGATGCCGTCGTTCTTCTGGTAGGCGCCGGCCTGATAGTCCCAGAAGCTGTAGAGGTCGCTCGCGTCGCTCGCCGCCCGGATGGCGTCGGTGAGGCCGAGATTGATCAGCGCGCGGAACCTCTCCCGCGTCGGCATCAGGAACAGGGCATCGTTGACCCAGGCCTCCGGCCGCTTGGCGTCGCGCGGCGCCGGGATGACGTTGTAGTCCCCGGCCAAGACGAGCGGCTCTTCCAGTTTAAGCCGTTCACTTGAAAACTGAGCCAGCCGGTCCATCCATTTGAGCTTGTAGGCGTATTTTTCCTCGCCGCCATTGCCGTTGGGCAGATAGAGCGAGACCACCCGCAAGGCCCCTTTCCCGGTCGAGACCAGCACCTCCAGAAAGCGTGCCTGTACGTCGCCGTCGTCGCCGTCGAGGCCGGATTTCACTTCGTCGATGGGCGGCTTGGACAGAACCGCCACGCCGTTGAAGGTTTTCTGCCCGTGCACCTTCACATTGTACCCGAGCCCCTCCAGCGGCTCGCGCGGGAAGGCGTCGTCGGTGCATTTTATCTCCTGCAGGCAGACGATGTCGGGGTCCCGCTCCTTCAGCCAGGCGGTCAGGCTGTCCATGCGCTGGCGGATCGAATTGACGTTCCAGGTGGCGATGCGCATGGCGGTTTCAGGTTCCCAAAGGCCGGATAAAGGCCGAGTAAATCCATCGTTTTCGCTGTTTACCAGCGGGCGCAGGGATATGCACCTCGGTGCGTTTGTATGCTAGAAGGCAGCCAACGCGGGGCCGCCTCGAGAGCAAGAGCCAGAGCGCGAAAGGGAGAGCCCGGGGGCCTTGGAAATCAAGCCCGGACCGGTCATTGCCGATGAGCAAACGTAAGGCGCTATTTGGGGTGGCGGTGCTCGCCCTGATCGGCATTGCGGTGCTCGCCCGCGGCAAGTGGTGGACCACCGACCATGCCGCGGCCGCGCGCGCGCAAACCCAGCGCTTCCACGCCGTTCCGGTCGAAGTCGCCAAGGCGGTGCGCAAAAACGTGCCGGTGCGCATCGAGGCGCTCGGCACCGTGACCCCGATGGCCAGCGTGGCCATCAAGGCGCGCATCGACACCAGCATCGACAGCGTGCATTTCAAGGACGGCGCCCATGTCAACAAGGGCGAGCTGCTGTTCACGCTCGACTGCCGCGCGGTCGACGCGCAGATCGCGCAGACCGAGGGCACGGTCGCGCGCGACCGCGCCCAGCTCGCCGGCGCCGAGCGCGACGTGACGCGCTACCGCTCGCTGGTGAAGAAGAACGCCACGCCGCAACAGATCCTCGACACGGCCGAAACCCAGGCCGAGGTCTACCGCGCCGGCATCAAGGCCGACCAGGGCACGCTGCAGAACCTGAAAGTCCAGCGCAGCTATTGCACCATCACGGCGCCGATCGCCGGCCGCATCAGCGCCGCCAACGTCAAGACCGGCAATTTCGTGCGCCAGGCCGATACGACGCCCATGGCCACCATCAACCAGATGGCGCCGGTCTACGTCACCTTCACCGTGCCGCAGAACAACCTGCCCGCCATCCGCGACGCGATCGCCGCCAAGACGGCGCGCATCGAGGCGGCCATCCCGGGCGAGCGCAAGGTGGCCGACGGCGTCGTCTCCATGATCGAGAACACGGTCGATTCCTCCACCGGCATGGCCACCATCCGCGCCGCCATGCCGAACACGGACGAGAGGCTGTGGCCGGGCACGCTGGTGAACACCGAGCTGACGCTGCGCAGCGAGGAGGCGTTGGTGGTGCCGACCAATGCCGTGCAGGTGAGCCAGCGCGGCAATTTCGTCTTCGTGGTCAACGACAACAAGACCGTCAAGGTGCAGCCGATCGAGAGCGGGCGCGAATTTGCCGGCGAGACCGTGGTCAAGCATGGACTCACCGCCGGCCAGGTGGTCGTCACCGACGGCCAGTTGCGGTTGCAGAACGGTACGCCGGTCGCCCCGCGTGCACACAAGCCCGCCGCCGGGCACCCTAAGGCGCGCGCCGGGACCTGACCTCGATGACGCTGTCGGAAACCTGCATCCGCCGCCCGGTGCTGACGACGCTGATGACTGCGTCGCTGATCGTTTTCGGCGTCTTCGCCTACCGGCTGTTGCCGGTGGCGGCATTGCCGGCGGTCGACTTTCCGACCATTCAGATCACGGCGCAGCTGCCAGGCGCCTCGCCCGAGACCATGGCGGCTTCGGTCGCCTCGCCGATCGAGCGCCAGCTCTCCACCATCGCCGGCATCTCCACCATGAGCTCGTCGTCCTCGCTCGGCTCGACGCAGATCACCGTGCAGTTCGACCTCGGCCGCAACATCGACGGCGCCTCGCTCGACGTGCAGACCGCGCTCGCCACCGCGCAACGCCGGCTGCCGGTCGAGATGACCACGCCGCCGTTCTTCCACAAGGTCAATCCGGGCGATTTCGCGGTGGTCTATCTGAGCATGCGCTCCGATACGCTGCCGCTGTCGAAGATCGACGACTATGCCGAGACGGTGGTGGCGCCCACCATCTCGCAGATGTCGGGCGTCGCCCAGGTGCTGGTCTACGGCGCGCAGAAATTCGCCGTGCGCGTCCAGGTCGACCCGGCGGCGGCGGCGGCGCGCAATATCTCGCTCGACGACATCCGCAGCGTGGTGGCCAAGGCCAATTCCTCCACCCCGGTCGGGGTGTTGCAGGGCAAAGACCGCACGGTGACGCTTCTGGCAACCGGCGCCATGGAGCACGCCACAGACTACCGCGACGTGGTGGTGGCCTATCGCAACGGCGCGCCGATCAAGCTCAATCAAATCGCCCGCGTGATCGACAGCGTCGAGGACGACAAGGAGGCGAGCTGGTACAACGACAAGCGCGCCATCGTGCTCGGCATCTACCGCCAGCCCGACGCCAACACCGTGGAGGTGGTCGACCAGGTGCGCGCCAAGCTGCCGCTATTGCGCGCGCAGGTGCCGGCGGCGATCGATATTTCGACCTTGTTCGACCGCTCGATCTCGATCCGGGCGGCGGTGTGGAACGTGCAGGAGACGCTGGGGATCGCGGTCTGCCTGGTCATCCTGGTGATCTTCCTGTTCCTGCGGAAGGTCTCCGCCACGCTCATTCCGGCGCTCGCGGTGCCGGTGTCGCTCGTCGGCACCTGCGCGGCCATGTACGCCTTCGGCTTTTCCATCAACAACATGACGCTGCTGGCGCTGACCTTGTCGGTCGGCTTCGTGGTCGACGACGCCATCGTCATGCTGGAAAACATCGTGCGCCATATCGAGGGCGGCATGCGGCCGTTCGAGGCGGCGCTGAAGGGCGCGCGCGAGATCGGCTTCACCATCATTTCAATCACCTTCTCGCTGATCGCGGTGTTCATCCCGGTGCTGTTGATGGGCGGCATGGTGGGCCGCATGTTCCGCGAATTCGCTGTCACCATCTCGGTGGCGATCATAGTCTCCGGCTTCGTCTCCCTGACGCTGACGCCGATGCTGTGCGCGCGCGTGCTCAAGAGCCACGCGGGCGAGGAGAAGCAGAATTTCGTGCTGCGCGGCTTCGAGGCGTTGTTCGAGGGG
The DNA here is from genome assembly GCA_963805535.1 of uncultured Pseudomonadota bacterium. Taxonomy (GTDB): domain Bacteria; phylum Pseudomonadota; class Alphaproteobacteria; order Rhizobiales; family Xanthobacteraceae; genus Pseudolabrys. The sequence goes on along the minus strand of CAWDUV010000012.1, from coordinate 1,010,795 downwards.
ATGCGGCGCTTTTACGAATGGTCGCTCGACTGGGTGATTCGCTTCAGGGCGATCATGCTGCTGGTGACCCTGTGCACCATCGCCGGCACGGTCTGGCTCTACGTGGTGGTGCCCAAGGGCTTCTTCCCGACCGAGGACACCGGCTTCCTGTTCGGCATCACCGAAGCCAAGACCGACATCGGCTTTGAGTTGATGGCCGAGCACCAGCGCAAGGTCGCCGATATCGTGCGCGCCGATCCGGCCGTCTCCTACGTGAACTCGTCGATTGGCGGCTACGGTTCGCGCGGGCTCGGCAATACCGGCCGCATCCTGGTGGCGCTGAAGGACCGCGACAAGCGCCCGCCCTTGCGCACGATACTCGCCCGCCTGCGGCGCGAGGCCAATGCCGTGCCCGGCATCCAGATCTTCATGCAGCCGATCCAGAACATCCGCCTGGGCGGCCGCCTCAGCAAGAGTCAGTACGAATACACGCTGCAATCCAACGACACCGACGCGCTCTACCGCGCGGCGCCCGCAATGCGCGACAAGATCGCCAAGCTGCCGGGGCTGCTCGACGTTACCACCGACCTCTACATCAAGAATCCGCAGATTTCGGTCGAGGTGGATCGCGAGAAGGCCGCCGTTTACGGCGTCAGCGTCGACCAGGTGCGGCAGGAACTGTTCAATGCCTTCGGCACCCGCCAGGCCGCAACTATCTACACGCCGGCCAATGACTATGAGGTCATCGTCGAAAGCATGCCGCAGTATCGCTCCAATCCGAGCGATCTCAACAAGCTTTATTTGAAGAGCGCGAACGGCACCGTCATTCCGCTGTCGGCGGTGACGCATTTCGTGCCCACGGTCGGGCCCTTGCAGATCAACCACCAGGGCCAGCAGCCCTCGGTGACCATCTCCTTCAATCTGGCGCCCGGCATGGCGCTCGGCCAGGCGGTCGACGCCATCAGCAAGATCGAGCGCGAGTCGGGGCTGCCCGACACCATTACCACCGGCTTCCAGGGCACGGCGCAGGTGTTCCAGGAACTCTTTGCGCGGGCAGGGTATTTTGATCCTGGCGGCGATCTTCGCGGCCTACGTGGTGCTCGGCATTCTCTACGAGAGCTTCATCCACCCGATCACCATCATTTCCGGCCTGCCGTCGGCCGGCATCGGCGCCATCCTGACGCTGATGCTGTTCAAGATGGACCTGTCGGTGATCGCCATGATCGGCATCGTCATGCTGGTCGGCATCGTCAAGAAGAACGCCATCATGATGATCGACTTCGCCATCGAGCGCCGCCGCGTCGGCCTCTCGGCCGAAGCCGCCATCCGCGAGGCCGCCAGCTTGCGCTTCAGGCCGATCATGATGACGACTTTCGCCGCCATCTTCGGCTCGCTGCCGATCGCGCTCGGCACCGGCGCCGGCGCCGAACTGCGCCAGCCGCTTGGCGTCGCCGTGGTCGGCGGCCTGGTGCTGTCGCAATTGCTGACGCTCTACATCACGCCGGTGATCTATCTCTATCTCGACCGCGTCGACCGGCTGATCAAACGCCGCATCGAGCCGCAGGTCGAGGAAGTGCCGGAAGCGGAGCCGGCGGTGGCGGCGGAGTAGGCCTTTCTCCGCCTCATCCTGAGGAGCGCACGAAGTGCGCGTCTCGAAGGATGGGGCGGCCCATGCTTCGAGACGCGTTGCTTCGCAACGCTCCTCAGCATGAGGCCGTGAGAGGCCGGACCAAAAAGATGATTACAGCGCGAAGCTGGTGCCGCAGCCGCAGGACGCCGTGGCGTTCGGGTTTTTCACCTTGAACGAGGCCCCGATCAGGTCCTCGACGAAATCGATTTCCGAGCCCGCCATATATTGCTGCGACACCGGATCGATCAGCACGGTGGCGCCCGCGCGCGCGATCACCAGGTCGTCGCCGGCCTGCGCCTTTTCCATGTCGAACTTGTACTGGAAGCCGGAGCAGCCGCCGCCCTCCACGCTGACGCGCAGCATGGTGCCGGCCGGCTCCTTCTGCAGGATCTCGCCGATCCGCTGTGCCGCCCGTTCGCTGACCGTGATGCCCGCTTCGCTCATGCTTTGCTCGTGCCCGTAAGCTATTGGCAGAACCCGTTCCAATTAGTTAAGTGCGCTCGGTTGTTCCGTCAATACGCGCCGATATTAAGGCTGATATGGCCATTTCCACGCCCATTGCGCGCGCGCCTTACGCCGCCGACCCGGCGTCGAGCCGCGGCCGCCGTTTTCCCGAGCCGCCGAGCCCCTCGCGCAACGATTTCCGCCGCGACTGCGACAGGATCATCCACTCGGCCGCTTTCCGCCGCCTCGCCCATAAGACGCAGGTGTTCGTCTATCACGAGGGCGACCATTACCGCACAAGGCTCACCCATACCTTGGAAGTGGTCCAGATCGCGCGTTCGCTTGCCCGCGCGCTCGGCCTCGACGAGGACCTCGCCGAGGCCGCCGCGCTCGCGCACGATCTCGGCCATCCGCCCTTCGGCCACGCCGGCGAGCGCGCGCTCGAGGCCTGCACGAAAGATTTCGGCGGCTTCGACCACAACGCGCAGGCCTTGCGCATCGTCACCGCGCTCGAGCGCCGCTATGCCGAGTTCGACGGGCTCAACCTCACCTGGGAGACGCTGGAAGGCCTCACCAAGCACAACGGCCCGCTCACCGACCGTGCCGGCCGCGCCGTCGGCCGCTATGCCGCGCATGGCGTGCCGGCGCCGATCGCGGCCTATTCGCGCGTCCAGGATCTGGAACTGTGGTCGTTTGCCAGCGCCGAGGCGCAAGCCGCGGCCATTGCCGACGACATCGCCTATGACGCCCACGATATCGACGACGGCCTGCGCGCCGATTTGTTCGCGCTCGACGACATCGCCAGCGTGCCGATGGTCGGCGACATTCTGCGCGAGATCGATGCCCGCTATGCCGGCCTCGATGCGGCCCGCCGCACCCACGAGCTGGTACGCCGCATCATCACCCGCATGATCGAGGACGTGACCGCCGAGAGCGGCTTGCATTTGGCGGCGCTGGCGCCGGCTTCGGCGGCTGCGGTGCGCGCGGCGCCCGCGCCGGTCATTGCCTTCTCGCCCGCCATGCAGGCGGCCGACGCCGCCATCAAGGGCTTCCTCTATCCGCGCATGTATCGCCACGCACGCGTGATGGGCGTCATGCGCGACGCCGAGGCGGTGGTGCGCGACCTGTTCGCGCATTTCATGGGGCACCCCGCCGACCTGCCGGCGGAATGGGGCGAGGGCATCGCGCAAGCCGAGCGAGGCCGCGCGCGCGCGCCGCGTCGCCGACTACATCGCCGGCATGACCGACCGCTACGCGCTGATCGAGCACGCGCGCCACTTCGGCGCGACGCCCGAACTGCGTTAGCACCCGCATTCCATTGTGTGAAATCGCCCGCCCTGTGACCTGCATCACAGCCCTTGCCGCGCGCTGCTCGTAAGTTTCACGCATTCACCGGGCGCCAATCGCCGGCCCGGGGCGCATCGTCTCAAGGGGTCTCCCATGGAAATGCAGCACATTCGTTACTTCCTCGCCCTCTGCGACGAGCGGAATTTCACCCGCGCCGCGCGCCAATGCGGGGTCGCGCAGCCTTCGCTCACGCGCGCCATCAAGCGGCTGGAAAAGGAGCTCGGCGGGCAATTGTTCGAGCGCAGCCGCAAGACCACCGAAATGACCGCGCTCGGCCGCGCGTTGCGCCCGCATTTTATCGAAATCGCGCGCGCCGCCGCCGCCGCCCGGCGCGAAGCCGCCCGCCATGTCGCGGTCCGTCCGGGCAAGAGCTTCAGGCCATCCGAGCGCAAGATCGACGCCGCCGCGGCGGTCTGAGCGGGCGTTTTTTCGGCACCTGCCGCAGGGCCGTCCTGAAGAGGGCGGCCCTTTTGCCGTTGGCGAACCCGCGATGCGGTACGGCTGTCCGGCCGGGCGGGGGATAGCCGCGCCCGCTTGGCCCGTGATTGAATGCGGCTCATGCGCCTCAGCGCCGCTCTTGCCCTGGCCGCGGTCTTTGCGCTTGCCGGCAGCCTGCATGCCGAGCGCGTGCCTATCCCTCTGCCGAGGCCGGCACCGAAAGCGCAACCTGCCAGCAAGGCCGCGCTCTGCCTGATGGTGGAAGCGGCCGCGCAATCGAATGGCTTGCCGATCGCCTATCTCACCCGCGTGATCTGGCGCGAGAGCAATTTCGATCCGAAAGCGGTCGGCCCGCGCACGCGCTACGGCACCCGCGCGCGTGGCATCGCCCAGTTCATGCCGGAAAGCGCGGCTGAGAGCGGGCTCGCCGATCCATTCGATCCGGTGCAGGCGCTGCCCAAGGCGGCCGGGCTTCTGCGCCGTCTGGCCGAGCGTTTCGGCAATCTCGGCCTGGCGGCGGCTGCCTACAATGCCGGCCCGCGCCGCTTGCGCGATTGGCTCGGCGGCACCGGCACCATGCCGGCGGAGACGCGCTCTTACGTGCTGGCAATCACCGGCCGCACGGTCGACGATTGGGCAAAGCCTGCCGCCAAGAAGCCCGCCGCCGGCAAGCCGGCGCCCGAGAAAAAGCCCGCGGCAAAGCCGGCCAATTGCGAAACCACGCTGGCCTCGCTCGATCAGCCCCCCGGCAGCTTCGCCTTCGAGCTCAATCGGCGCGTGAGCGTTGCCATCGGCAAACCCTGGGGCGTGCAACTTGCCGGCGGCTTCTCGCGCCGGCGCGTGCTCGAAAGCTATGCCCGCGCCATGACGCGGCTGGCTTCCGTGATCGCGCAGCGCGATCCGATCGTCACGCGCGGCGCGCGCGCGCCGGGTCTGGCGCCGTTCTATCAGGCGCGCATCGGCGCTGACACGCGCGGCGCCGCCAACGCGCTGTGCGCACGCATCCGCCGCGCCGGCGGCGCCTGTCTCGTCCTGCGCAACCGTTACGCCCGCCGATGACACTTCCGCGCGCAGTCGATCTCATCGTCGCCGGCGCCGGTCCCGCCGGCATGACCGCGGCGCTGGTCGCCTCGCTCGAAGGGCTCGACGTCGTCTTGTGCGAGAAGTCGGATCAGGTCGGCGGTACCGGCGCCACCTCCGCCGGCACGCTCTGGATTCCCGGCAACAGCCAGAGCAAGGCGGCCGGTTACGACGACAGCGCGCAAGCCGCCGACCGTTATCTGTCCGCGCTGATCGGGGAGGGCACCAACCGCGCTCTGCGCGCGGCCTATCTCCAAACCGGCCCGCAAGCGATCGACTATCTCGTTGCCAAGACCGACGTGCAGTTCCTGCCCTGCGGCACCCATCCCGACTACCGCAGCAACATGCCGGGCGCGGCGGTTGCCGGCCGCGCCATCGTGCCGGTGCCGTTCGACGGCCGCCTGCTGGGCAAGGATTTCAAGCATCTGCGGCCGCCCATCCCGGAATTCATGCTGCTCGGCGGCATGATGTTCGGCAAAGCCGACATCGCCCCGCTCGTCGGCCGCTTCCGATCGTTGGACAATTTCCGGCACGCCGCCAGACTGTTCGCGCGCTATTTCGCCGACCGCCTGCGCTATCCGCGCGGCACCCGTCTCACCATGGGCAATGCGCTGGTCGGCCGGCTCTATTACAGCCTGCGCAAGCGCAAGGTGCCGATCCTGTTCGACGCCGCGATCGTCGAGCTCCTCGGCGACCGCACGGGCGTCACCGGCGCGCGCCTTAAGGTCGGCAACGAAAAGATCGCGATCGAGGCGCGCAAGGGCGTGGTGCTGGCGACCGGGGGCTACGGCCACAATGAGCGTTTCCGCGAGGCCTTCATGCCGCAGCCGGTGCCGGCGCATTCCATGAGCTTTGCCGGCAACTCAGGCGACGGCCTGGCGCTCGGCGAAAAATTCGGCGCGGCGCTGACGCCCGAGCATTGCACCAGCGGCCTATGGACGCCGGCCTCTATCACCCCGCGCGCCGACGGCAGCAGCGGCCTGTTCCCGCATTTCATGCTCGACCGCGCCAAGCCCGGCCTGATCGCGGTCAACGCCGCCGGCCGCCGCTTTGTCAACGAGGCCTGCTCCTATCACGACTTCGTGCTGGCCATGTTCGAGAGCAACGCCTTAACGCCGACCATCCCCGCCTGGCTCATCTGCGACGCCGACTTCATGAGGAAATACGGCCTCGGCATTGTCTATCCCGGCCACCGCGATCCCGGGAAGTTCGAGCGCAACGGCTATCTCAAGCGCGCGCGCACGCTCGACGAACTGGCGGGCAAGATCGGCGTCGACGGTGCGCAGTTGCACGCGACCGTCGCGCGCCACAACGGTTTCGCCGCGACCGGCGTCGATATCGATTTCGGCAAGGGCGAGACCGAGCTCAACCGCTTCAACGGCGATGCCGGCCACAAGCCCAATCCTTGCATCGGCAAGCTCGCCGCGCCGCCCTTCTATGCACTGGCGGTCTGGCCGGCCGACATAGCCGTGTCGACCGGGCTTGCCGCTGACGCCGACGCGCGCGTGCTCGACAAGGACGGCGCAGCCCATTCCCGGCCTCTATGCCTGCGGCAACGACATGGCCTCCGTCATGGGCGGCAGCTATCCCGGCCCCGGCACCACGCTCGGGCCGGCCGTGGTGTTCGCCTATCGCGCGGTAATGCATGCGCGCGGAAAGCAAGCGCGCTTCCGCCTAGCGTGTTGCCCGCGTCGCCGTTGCGGCGGCGATCTTCTTGCCCACCACATAGGCGAGCGGAATGGCGACGACGAAGCCGGCGATGCCGGCATAGGGGATGTATTGCATGTCATGGACGGCCAGCGCCGGCACGGCCAGCACGGCCATGATGGCGATGCCGGCCAGCGTCGTGCCGGCCATCATCCAGACGATGATTGCGATCTTGAACATGTCTGCCCCAATCATGAGGAGCGGACATTGTCGCGGCGCCATGGGTGAGGGCATTGATCTAGCGCAATGGACGAAAAACGCCTTTTGTGCGGCGTAGGGACCTTGCTTGTACGTTGATGTCCTTATCACTATCTGATAAGGTGTTCGCCGATGAAGCGCGACCTATCGCTCGATGCGCTGCTCGACCTCGACGGTCAGGTGCTCGTCGTCGACCCGGAGGGCCATTACTGGGTGCGCTTCGTTGTCCACCGCGTGCCGGCAACGGCGATCAAGCCGCATGGGCTCGATTATGCGCTGTCGTTGCACGCGCCGGACGGCGAGCGGCTGGTCGGCTTCGACAACGCGCACAGCGTGCGCGGGCGAGCGGGACCTGGCGGAAAGGCCCGGCGTGCGCAGGACCACCGCCATCGCCTGAAAACGGTGCGACCATACGACTATCGCGACGCGGCAACCTTGCTGGCTGATTTTTGGGCCGAGGTTGATGCGGTGCTCAAGGAACGAGGAGTTACCGAGTGAAAACGTTGAACGTCGGCATTGCCAGCCTGGATGAGATGAAGAAGCGCACCATGGCGATCGCGCGCGGCCGTCTCAAGCCCGGCAAGCATGATCCCAAGGTCTGGTTCACCTCGCCGGAAAGCTTCGCCAAGGTGCTGTCGAACAAGAACCGCGCGCTTTTGAACCTGATCGCGGAAACACATCCGCAGTCCTTGCAGGAGCTTGCCGGCAACACGGGCCGCCAGCTTTCTAATTTGTCGCGCACGCTCAAGACCATGGAGCGCTATGGCTTCGTGCGCTTGCACCGGGGCGCGCGCGGAAAAATCCGCCCGGAAGTGCCTTACGGCAGGATTTCGCTGACGGTGGCACTCGATGCGGCGGAGTGAGATCCAAAGCGCCATCCCTTTGACTCCCCACCCAAAATCCCTTACCCGCATCGCCACCATGGCATCCACGACGAAACGCAAGCGCAAGCGAAAAGCAAAGGTCGGGCCGAACGCCGCGGCCAAACGCAGAACCAAGGTGAAAGCTTCGGACAAATCTCCGCGCAAGCGCAAAACCAAGACGCGCGCGAAAGGCAGGGCAAAATTAGCGCGCGTGCGCAAGGGCAGGGCTGGGCATAAAGCGGTTCGCAAGTCGACGCGCAAGCGCAAAGCTTCGGTCGCCACGAAGGCCGCGCCCAAATCGCGACGAAAGCCCAAGGCCAAAGTTGCGGCTAAGCCTATCGTTGCGATCGGCCCCAAAGCCAAGCCGAACCGCCGCCCGCCTGCGGTCCCTAGCGCACCAAAGGTACCGCCCCTCCACCTCTTCGCCGCCATGCTGGCCCGCGTGCAGGCGGCGGCTGCGCCGCTGGTCCCTCCGGGCAGCGACCTTGCCCGCATCGTGGTCGAGCCGCCGCGCGATTCCACCCACGGCGACATGGCCAGCAATGCCGCCATGGTGCTGGCCAAGGACGCGCAGCTTAAACCCCGCGAGCTCGCCGAGAAAATCGCCGAACGCTTGCGCGCCGAGCCGCATGTCGAAAAAGTCGACGTCGCCGGTCCCGGCTTCATCAACCTCACGCTAAAGCCCCAGGTCTGGGCCGACGAACTGCGCCTCGCACTGGCGCTCGGCGCCGATTACGGCCGCAGCGACATGGGCCGCAACGAAAAGGTCAATGTCGAATACGTCTCCGCCAATCCGACCGGCCCTTTACATGTCGGCCACGGCCGCGGCGCGGTATTCGGCGACGCGTTGGCGAGCCTGCTCGACTATGCCGGCTACGACGTGACGCGCGAATATTACATCAACGATGCCGGCGCCCAGGTCGACGTGTTGGCGCGCTCGGCTTACTTGCGTTACCGCGAGGCGCTCGGCGAGGACATCGGCGCCATCCCGGAAGGGCTCTATCCCGGCGACTATCTGCGCCATGTCGGCGGCGCGCTCGCCGCCGACCACGGCTTCGCGCTCACCGCCCAGCCGGAAAGCGAGTGGCTGCCCCCGGTGCGCGCGCGCGCCATCGCCATGATGATGGAGACCATCCGCGGCGATCTCGCCGCGCTCAACATCCATTTCGACGAATATTTTTCCGAGCGCTCGCTGATCGAGGGCGAGCGCGACGAGGTCGGCGCCACCATCGAAGCGCTGCGCGGGAGCGGGGAGGTCTATGAAGGCCGCCTGCCGCCGCCCAAGAGCGGTAATCTCGAAGATTGGGAAGACCGCGAGCAGACCTTGTTCCGCTCCACCGATTTCGGCGACGACGTCGACCGCCCGCTGAAGAAATCGGACGGCAGCTACACCTATTTCGCTTCCGACATCGCCTATCACAAATCGAAGGTCGACCGCGGCTTCCGCAATCTGATCGATGTTTGGGGCGCCGACCACGGCGGCTATGTCAAGCGCATGCAGGCCGCGGTGAAGGCGGTCAGCGCCGGCAAGGCCGTGCTGGACGTGAAGCTGGTGCAGCTCGTCAAGCTGCTGCGCGCCGGCGAGCCGGTGAAAATGTCGAAACGGTCCGGCGAATTCATCACCTTGCGCGAGGTGGTCGACGAAGTCGGCAAGGACGCCGTGCGCTTCGACATGCTGTTCCGCAAGAACGACGCGCCGCTCGATTTCGACCTCGCCAAGGTGGTCGAGCATTCGCGCGAAAATCCGGTCTTCTACGTGCAATACGGTCATGCCCGCGGCCAGTCGGTGTTCCGCACCGCGCGCGGCGAACTGCCCGACCTGCCGCAGGATGACACCGCCCGCGCCGCCCTCCTGGCCAAGGCGCCGCTCGAACGGCTGAGCGATCCCGGTGAAATCGACATCATGCGGCGCATCGCGCTTTTTCCGCGCACGCTGGAAGCTGCCGCCGCGGCCCATGAGCCGCACCGCATCGCCTTCTATCTCTATGATTTAGCGAGCGAATTCCACGCGGTGTGGACGCGCGGAAAAGACTTGCCTCATTTACGCTTCATTATCCAGAATGATCGAGAAACAACCTTGGCGCGGCTCGCGCTGGTGCAGGGTGTGGTGACGGTGCTGGCGGCCGGGCTTTCGTTGCTCGGGGTCGAGGCGCCGCAAGAGATGCGATAGGCCCCGCCGCCGAGACGCTGTGCGAAAGCGCGGGCGGGCAGGGCGAGCAAAAAGACCAGTACCGGGGACCGAATGGCGGACGATCAAATCCAGCGACCCTATCGTACGAATCCAATGCCGACCCAGGATGCGCCGGGAGCCGCCCACGGCGCCGGCGATCCGCTCGCCGAGCTGGCACGCCTGATCGGGCAGAACGATCCCTTCGCCGAATACGGCCAGCAGCCGGCGCAGAGCGCGCCGCCACCGCCGTCTCAGCCGGCCCGGGTCAATCCGGAATGGGCAACGCATGTTGCGGCCGATGCCGGCTATATCCCGCCGCCGGCGGCGCCGCCGCGCCACGATTTCAGCCAGCCGCCCGATTTGCACCCGGCCGAATACGCGCCGAGCGCGGCCGAATATCGGCCCGGCTATCAGCCCAGCGTTCCCGGCTATAGCGGCGGCGAGGCCGGCTACGACCAGGAGAGCTACTATCCGAACACGCCCGTTTCGGACGGCGAGCAGCAACACTATTACGACGACCTCCCGCCGCGCCGGCGCAGGGGCGTTCTGGCGATCGCCGCTGTGTTTGCGCTCGCCGTCATCGGCACCGCCGGCGCCTTCGGCTACCGCACGCTGTTCGGCTCCTCCGGCTCGAGCGGGCCGCCGCCGGTGATCAAGGCCGATACCGCGCCGGCCAAGATTTTCCCGGCCAAAAAGAAGAGCGCCGACGCCAAGAACGGCAAGCTGATCTACGACCGCGTCGCCGATCGCGGCAAGGACGAGAAGCTGGTCTCGCGCGAGGAGCAGCCGGTCGACATGGCGCATAAATCGGCCGGCGTGGTGTTGCCGAAAGAGCCGAACGGCATGCCGTCGGGCTCGATCCAGCCGCTGCTCGGCAGCGGCGTGATCGGCGGCACACCGCGGAAGGTCCACACCATCGCCATCCGTCCCGACGGCAGCGCCTTGGCGAGCGCGGGGCCGTCGGCGCCGATGCCGGCACCGGCTGCCGCGCCGCAGCCGCCCATGCCGTCCGCGCCGCCGCCGCACGAAGAGCCGCAGGCGCCGCCGCCCGCCATGACGGAGAAGCCGGCGCCGCCGCCCGCACCGGCGCCGCGCCATACCGAGGCCGCGCACGCAACACACGCCGCTCCGCCCGCGCGCCGGCACGAGGCGGCGTCGCGCAACGCGCCGCTCTCGCTCAGCCCGAATGCGCCGGCCTCAGCCCCGGCGCCGGCGCGCGCCGAGCGGCGGCCGATGCGCACCGCCAACGTGGCTCCGGCCCCGAATGCGCCCAGGCAAGCAGCGCCGGCAGCGCGCAGCGGCGGCTATGCCGTGCAGGTCGCCTCGCGCCACAACGAAGCCGACGCCAAGGCTTCGCTGCACAGCCTGCAGGCCAAATACGGCCAGCAGCTCGGCGGCCATCAAACGCTGATCCGCCGCGTCGACCTGGGCGCCAAGGGCGTCTACTACCGCGCCATGGTCGGTCCCTTCGGCAATGCCGAGGAGGCAAGCCGCATGTGCTCGCGGCTGAAGGCGGCCGGCGGCTCCTGTTTCGTCCAAAGGATTTAATCGCCCTTCGCTTGACCCTTGCGGCGGGCGCGGGCTAATCCGCGCCCCATGCCTCACCGCGCATTTATCACCGGCCTGGCGGGATTGACGCTTTCCGCCAATGAGCGGGCGTTCCTGCGCGAAGCCACCCCCTGGGGCCTGATCGTCTTCAAGCGCAACGTCAGCACGCCGGAGCAAGTGACGGAACTCACACGCGCTTTCCGCGATATTGTGGGCTGGGAGGCGCCCGTGCTGGTCGACCAGGAAGGCGGCCGCGTGCAGCGCCTGGGGCCGCCGCATTGGCCGGCCTATCCCGCCGGTGCCCGTTACGGCGCGCTCTATGACCGCGACGCGGCGGCCGGGCTGGCGACCGCCCGGCTCGCCGGCCACCTTATCGCATCGGATTTGCGCCCGCTCGGCATCGACGTCGATTGCCTGCCGCTCGCCGACGTGCCGGTTGCCGGTGGCGACGCGATCATCGGCGACCGCGCCTATGGCGCCGAACCGGCCAAGGTGGCGGCGATTGCCGGCGCCATCGCCCAGGGGCTCTTGGCGGGCGGCGTCCTGCCGGTAGTCAAGCACCTGCCGGGCCATGGCCGCGCCCGCGCCGACAGCCACCACCGCCTGCCGGTGGTCGATACCGACCGGGCGACCCTGGAAGCGACCGATTTTGCCGCCTTCAAGCCTTTGGCCGGCCTGCCGCTCGGCATGACTGCACATGTTGTGTTTTCCGCTATCGACCCCGTCGCGCCGGCCACCACTTCGGTCACAATGGTGCGCGAAGTGATTCGCGGATTTATCGGGTTCCAGGGACTGCTGATGAGCGACGATATCTCGATGGGCGCCCTGTCGGGCCCGCTGGCCGCGCGCAGCCGTGCCGCGCTCGCCGCCGGCTGCGATATCGTGCTCCACTGCAACGGCGATCTCGCCGAAATGGGCGAGGTGGCGGGGGCGGTGCCGGAGCTTGCCGGCGTTGCGCTTCAGCGGGCGGAAGCGGCGCTGACGCAGCGCCGCGCGCCGGAAGAATTCGACCTCGCCGCCGCGCGCGGCATGTTCGAGCGCATGATGGACGGCGACGGACGGCAACGGGTGACGGTTTCATGAGCGAAGAATTCGACAACACACTGGCCGAGGCCGACCGCGCCAGCGACGAGCCGGCGATGATCGTCGACGTCGAGGGCTACGAAGGCCCGCTCGATCTGTTGCTCATGCTGGCGCGCCAGCAGAAGGTCGATCTGTCGAAAATCTCCATCCTGGCGCTGGCCGACCAGTATCTCAGCTTCATCGAAGCCGCGCGCAAATTGCGGCTCGAGCTCGCCGCCGATTATCTGGTGATGGCGGCTTGGCTCGCGTACCTGAAATCGCGCCTGTTGCTGCCGCAGGAAGCGCCGGGCGAGGGCCCGAGCGCGGAAGAAATGGCGCTGGCGCTCGCCAACCGTCTGCGCCGGCTGGAAGCCTTGCGCGAGGTGGCCTCGCGCCTGATGGGCCGGCCGCAGCTCAACCGCGACGTGTTCGCGCGCGGCGCGCCGGAGCCGATCGCCGAGATCAAGCAGCCGGAATGGTCGGCCACGCTCTACGATCTGCTGTCGGCCTATGCGACGCAACGCTCGCGCAGCGCGATGTCGCGCGTGCAGGTCAAGAAGCGCTCCGTGTGGTCGCTGGCCGAAGCGCGCGCGGCGCTCGACCGCCTGATCGGGCAGTCGAGCGACTGGGCGCGGCTCGATCAGTTCCTCATCGCCTATGTGGTCGAGCCCGCGCTCGCCGCCACCGTGTTCGCGTCCTCCTTCGCCTCCGCGCTCGAACTGGTGCGCGAGGGATTGGCGGAAATCCACCAGAAAGAGTTCGTTCGCTCCGATCTATATGCGCAAGCGGATCGGGACGAATGGAAGCGCAACGCATGACGCGCAAGAAAACGCATAAGGAGGAACGCCCCATGCCAAGCGCGGCGAAGAAACTGGTTGTTGTGCAGAACAATGAGCCGGCCTCGCAGCCGGTCGAGGAAGCGCCGGCCGAGCCGGCGGCGCGGCCGGAAGAGTTGCGCCTGATCGAGGCGCTGCTGTTTGCCTCCGATCAGCCGCTCGACGAGGCAACGCTTGCCCGCGCGCTGCCCGACGGCGTCGACGTCAAGCAGGCGCTGGCGCGGCTGAAAGAGGAATATGCCTCCCGCGGCGTCACGTTGGTGCGCATCGGCCGCAAATGGACCTTCCGCACCGCCGACGATCTATCCTGGCTGATGACCAAGCAGGTCACCGAGACGCGCAAGCTCTCGCGCGCGGCGATCGAGACGCTCGCCATCATCGCCTATCACCAGCCGGTGACGCGGGCCGAGATCGAGGAAATCCGCGGCGTGGTGGCGGCGGCCGGCACGCTCGACGTGCTGCTCAAGACCGGCTGGATCCGCCCGCGCGGCCGCCGCAAGGCGCCCGGCCGGCCGATCACCTATGGAACCAACGAGGCGTTCCTGTCGCATTTCGGCTTGGAAGAGGTGGGCGACCTGCCCGGCCTCGAAGAGCTCAAAGGCGCCGGGCTGCTGGAGGGCCATCTGCCGCCGGGTTTCGCGGTTCCAATGCCGTCCGACGATTCAACGCTGCGCGACGACGAGGACCCGCTGGAGCCCGGCGACCTCGATCTCGGCCTTGCCCCGCGGCCCGAGAAGTAGGGCGCACATACACGCAACCCGGCTTGCCCGGCCGCGCGCAAAATTAAGGTAAATTCAGGCGCTTGGCGCGACATTGCGGCGCGATTTAACGCGCCGAAGTCCTTGTTTTTGCCGCGCCCGGGGCCTAGTTTCTAGCTCAAACACAAGGCGGGACGCGCGCGCTGACGCCCGTCGCTGCGGAGGATTGGCGGATGGGTGGATTAAGCATTTGGCACTGGATGGTCGTCATCGTGGTCGTGCTGCTGCTGTTCGGGCGCGGCAAGATTTCCGATCTGATGGGCGACGTCGCCGGCGGCATCAAGGCCTTCAAGAAGGGCATGGCGGAAGACGACAAGCCTGCCGAGGCCAAGAGCGAGCCGGTCAAGACCATCGATCATCAGGCGGCCGGCGGCACCGCGCCGAAGGCGGAGAGCGAACAGCGCGCCGAGGGCGTGCGCTCGTAACCCGGGCGGGCCCGCGGCGGCGCGGCCGCGGCATGCGGTAGCGGCGATCACCGTCGGGGCGGCGGTGCTGGAGTTGACCAATCCATGTTCGACATCGGGTGGGGCGAGCTGCTCGTCATCGGCATCGTCGCGCTGATCGCGATCGGCCCGAAAGAGCTGCCGACCGTCCTGCGCTCGCTCGGCCAGTGGATGGGCAAGATCAAGCGCATGGCCAACGAGTTTCAGGGCCAGTTCCAGGAGGCCTTGCGCGAGGCCGAGGTGGCCGACCTGAAGAAACAGGCCGAAGAGCTGGGCAGCTCGCTCACCGACGCCACCAATTACGATCCGCTCGCCGACATCGACAATGACGGCGTTTACGGCACGAGCGAGGCGGACAAGAGCGAGACGACCGCAACCGCGACGAGCGCGCACGAACAGAGCGAGGCCGCCGGCGCGGCTGCCAGCGCCGAGCCTGCCGCAGCGGCCGAGGCGGCCGAGCTCGCCTCGGCCGAGGGCGAAGCGGAACTGCCGCCCATCGACGTGCCGCTGCCGGAAGCGCCCGCGCCTGTCACCGAAAAGGATTTCGCGCCCGCCGAACCGCCGCCGCCCAAAGAGGCCGAGCAGGCCGGGGGCAAGGCATGAGCAGCGACGACATCGAGGCCAGCAAAGCGCCGCTGATGGATCACCTGATCGAGCTGCGCTCGCGGCTGATCAAGGCGCTCATTGCTTTCGCGCTCACCTTCGCGCTCTGCTTCTTATTCGCCAAGGACATCTACAACGTGCTGGTGTGGCCCTTCGTCTGGGTGGCGGGGCCGGAGCATTCGAAATTCATCTACACGGCGCTGCTCGAATATTTCATCACCCAGCTCAAGCTCGCCATGTTCGGCGCCGCCTTCCTGTCGTTTCCGATTATCGCGGCGCAGATCTACATGTTCGTCGCGCCCGGCCTCTATAAGCACGAGCGCAAGGCCTTCCTGCCTTATCTGATCGCGACGCCGATCTTCTTCTCGCTCGGCGCGCTGGTCGTCTATTTCCTCGTCTTCCCGATGCTGGTGCGCTTCTCGCTGCACATGCAGCAGTCGGGCGGGGCGAACGAAGCCTCCATCGAGCTGATGCCCAAGGTCGGCGAGTATCTGTCGCTGATGATGGCGCTGGTGCTCGCCTTCGGCGTCGCCTTCCAGTTGCCGGTGATCCTGACGCTGCTCGGCCGCATCGGCATCGTCACCTCCGACCAGCTCAAGGCCAAGCGCAAATACGCCATCGTCGGCGCCTTCGCGCTCGCCGCCGTCCTCACCCCGCCCGACGTGCTGAGCCAGATGTCGCTCGCCATTCCCCTGATGCTGCTGTTCGAGGGCTCGATCTGGTCGGTGCGCGTGGTCGAGCGCAAGAAGGCGCGCGAGGCGGCGGCGGAGGCCGCGGGCTCGGGCGACGGCGGCGATGGCGGCAGCGGCGGCGATGCTGGTGGCAACGCTGCCGGCGGCGGCGATGGCGATGCGGCGGCCAAGCCCGCGGAGTAACCTGATCCGCTCGTCCCCGCGCAAGCGGGGACCCAGTGCTTAAGGTAATGTTCGCAAGAACTGGATGCCCGCTTTCGCGGGCATGAGCGGAAACGATAGCCTCACTTTAACTTGCTGTTGATTCCGACTAAGACAACCGCGCCATGTACGACATCAAATGGATTCGCGATAACCCGGCGACCTTCGACCGCGGCCTGCAGCGGCGGGGCTTGCAGCCTTTCGCCATGGCGCTGATGGCGCTGGACGAAAAGCGCCGCTCGCTCATCACCCGGCTGGAGCAGGCGCAGGCGCGCCGCAACGCGGCCTCCAAGGAGATCGGCCAGGCCAAGGCCCGGCGCGACGAGGCCACCGCGCAGAAGCTCATGACCGAGATGGCGGAATTGAAAACCGCCATCCCCGACATGGAAGCGGAGGAGCGCCGGGCCGTTGCCATGCTCGACATGGAGCTGGCGCAGCTCCCCAATACGCCGGCGGAGGACGTGCCCGACGGCGCCGGTCCCGAGGGCAACGTCGAATATCGCGCCTTCGGCGCAGAAGCGTCACTATGCCTTTGCGCCCAAGCAGCATTTCGAATTGGGCGAGGCGCTCGGCCAGATGGATTTCGAACTGGCGGCGAAATTGTCGGGCGCCCGCTTCGTGGTGTTGCAGAAGGGGCTGGCGCGGCTCGAGCGCGCGCTCGGCCAGTTCATGCTCGACCTGCATACCGGCGAGCACGGTTATGCGGAAGTCAATCCGCCGCTCTTGGTGCGCGACGCCGCCATGTACGGCACCGCGCAGCTGCCGAAATTCGTCGACGACCAGTTCTTCGCCGCCAGCACCGCGCTCATTCAGGAGCTTGCGGTCGAGATGCGCCCCTCGCTGGTCGGCGAGGCGCTGCG
The DNA here is from genome assembly GCA_963805535.1 of uncultured Pseudomonadota bacterium. Lineage (GTDB taxonomy): Bacteria > Pseudomonadota > Alphaproteobacteria > Rhizobiales > Xanthobacteraceae > Pseudolabrys. Next base: position 993,936 of record CAWDUV010000012.1, on the reverse strand, counting down.
CGAGCATCTGTTCGCGCAGTTCTTCGACGCTTCCAAGCTCTGGCTCATCCCCACCGCCGAAGTGCCGCTGACCAATCTGGTGCGCGAGCAGATCGTCGACGAAGACAAATTGCCGCTGCGCTTCACCGCCTGCACGCCCTGTTTCCGCGCCGAGGCGGGCGCCGCCGGCAAGGACACCCGCGGCATGATCCGCCAGCACCAGTTCACCAAGGTGGAGCTTGTCTCCATCGTGACGCCGGAGCAAAGCAAGGAAGAGCACGAGCGCATGTTGGCTTGCGCCGAGGAAGTGCTCAAGCGCCTCGATCTGCATTACCGCGTGATGACGCTGTGCACCGGCGACATGGGCTTTGCCGCGCAGAAGACCTACGACATCGAGGTCTGGCTGCCCGGGCAGGGCGCCTATCGAGAGATCTCCTCCTGCTCGGTCTGCGGCGAGTTCCAGGCGCGGCGCATGAACGCGCGCTACCGCTCCAAGGACGGCGTGCGTCCCGTGCACACGCTCAACGGTTCCGGCGTCGCGGTCGGCCGCGCGCTCATTGCCGTGATGGAGAATTACCAGCAGGAAGACGGCTCGATCCTCGTGCCGGAGGCGCTTCTGCCCTATATGGGCGGCATGACGAAGATTGAGCGAAATTGATTGACATGCGCGGTTATTTTCCGGTCATTCCGGGGCGCGGGCGCAGCCCGCGAACCCGGAATCCAGGGCCGCAAGCAAAGGCCTCACCTTTTGGCTCTGGATTCCGGGCCCGCGCCTTCGGCGCGTCCCGGAATGACGAGTGACCATGCGCATCCTCATCACCAATGACGACGGCATCCATGCGCCGGGACTTTCCGCCTGCGAGGAGATCGCGCGCGCATTGTCCGACGAGGTTTGGATCGTGGCGCCGGAGAGCGACCAGTCGGGCGTGTCGCATTCGCTCTCGCTCAACGATCCCTTGCGCCTGCGCGAAGTGGGGAAACGCCACTTCGCCGTCAAGGGCACGCCGACCGACTGCGTCATCATGGGCGCGCGCCATATCTTGCCGGCGATGCCGGATCTGGTGCTGTCCGGCGTCAACCGCGGGCGCAATTGCGCCGAGGACGTCACTTATTCCGGCACGGTGGCCGGCGCCATGGAAGGCACCGTGCTCGGCATTCCGTCGTTCGCGCTGTCGCAGGCCTTCGCCGCCTCGACCAAGCGCAGCCCGCATTGGGCGACCGCCGTCCGCCACGCGCCCGATCTCGTGCGCCGCGTGCTGAAGGCGGGCATGCCGCGCGACGTGCTGGTCAACATCAATTTCCCCGACTGCCCGCCGGAGGAAGTGGCCGGCATCGCCGTCTCCACCCAAGGCAAACGCGACCAGGAACTGCTGCGCATCGATGCCCGCCACGACGGGCGCGGCAATCCCTATTACTGGATCGCCTTCGGCCGCGGCGGCATTGCCGGCGCCGCGCATGGCAGCGATCTCGCAGCCCTCAACGAGAAGCGCATCGCGGTCACGCCGCTGCGGCTCGACCTCACCGACGAGCGCTTCATGACGCGGCTGGCGGAAGTGTTGGGCTAGAATCGACGGGCGCGCGCCCTAAACGGGTGCGGAAGAGAGTCTGCGGCACGACTATTTCAAATCAGAAGCGGCTTACGCCGCCGCCAGCAGGCCCGACAGCGCCGCCTCCAGCTGCTCGGCCTGGAATGGCTTCTGCAGCGCCGGGCGGTCGCGGTAGCGCTCGGGCAGGCTGCGTTCGCCATAGCCGGTGACGAAGACGAAGGGCAGGCCGCGTCCGGCCAGGATATCGGCCACCGGATAGATCTCCTGGCCGCCGAGATTGACGTCGAGCACCGCCACGCTGATCTCGGCGGAGGCTGCGTGCTCGCTCGCCTCGGCGACGCTGCCGACGGCCGCGGCGACCGCATAGCCGAGATCGGCCAGCATGTCCTCCAGCAGCATGCGGATAAGATACTCATCCTCGACCACGAGAACGCGCGGTTGCGTTGGCGTGGATTGGGTCATGGTCTGCTCCCGCCGGACGATGCGCCCCGCCCCTTGCCGAGCTAGCGGCGTGCGCTGCAGCTTACATCAATCGCCGGCAAACGTGCTAAAAATGCGGCGAAAGGGGGGAATGTGCCGGACCTGCCGCCGCGCGACGAAACGCGCATGCAATTCCTGCTGAATTTACGCCGCCGCGGCATCGCGGACCAGGCGGTCTTGCGCGCCATGGACGAGGTGCCGCGCGCCCGTTTCGTGCCGGCCGCATTCGAGACGCAGGCCGAGGCCGACCGCGCCCTGCCTATCGACTGCGGGCAGACCATCAGCCAGCCTTTTGTGGTGGCCTACATGACGGAACGGCTCGAGCTGCGGCCGCACCATCGCGTGCTCGAGGTCGGCACCGGCTCCGGCTATCAGGCGGCAGTGCTGTCGCGGCTGGCGCGCGAGGTGGTCAGCATCGAGCGCTACCGTACGCTGGCCGACGCCGCCAGCGAGCGCCTTGCCCGCCTCGGTTTCGACAATGTCACCGTCGTGGTGGGCGACGGGCTTGCCGGCGTGCCGGAAAAGGCCCCGTTCGACCGAATTATCGTCACCGCCGCGGCCGAGCGGCTGCCGCAGACGCTGATCGATCAACTGGCCGACGGCGGCATCATGGTATTGCCGCTCGGCGGGCAGGGCGCGCAACACATTGTCAAGCTTACCAAGTCGCAAACGCAAGTCGCCCGGCAAGACCTCATCCCGGTGCGTTTCGTGCCGCTGATCGCCGGTGAAGCGCGCGCCCTGTGACTCGGGTTGCGATTCCGGTTGTGACATTTTTATCAGACTCAATCGGGGAGTGTCGCCGGCCGCGAGTTCTTAAAGCCTTGTTTACTCGCCGCTGGTTTAGTTCGAACTCTAAATTTTTAGCGTATGAGTGAGTAACCACATGCCGCACCACAAGGTGCCGTCTCGTCCGCGTGCTTGGCCGCGGGTTGCAGTTCTCGCGCTCGTAGGCGTTGCCGTCGCCGGCTGTGAGAATTCAGCGCGCTTCGATTCCAATCCCTTCGCCTCCAATCGCGCACCGCGTCCGGAATATACCGGCTCGGTGGCGCATCGCCCGGCGCATCGCGCCGTGCAGGCCCAGCCGCTGCCGGCGCCGACGCGGCCGACGACGGTTGCCGCGCGTGGGCCCGGCGTTGCCTATGGCGATCGCGGCTTCGGCGCCTACCGTCCGGGCGCGCGCTATGCCGACGTTACCGGCTCGGTATCGGCGCATCGTGCGCCGCCCAAGCCCGCCGGCCATTGGACCTGGGACGGCGGCCGCCCGGTCACCGTGCGTTACGGCGATACGCTGGAAACCATCGCGCGCAAGAACGGCGTGCCGGCTTTCGCCATCCTGGAAGCGAACGGCATGCAGCGTGGCGCAGCGCTCAGGCCCGGCCAGCGCCTGGTCATTCCGCGTTATGTGTCGGAGGCTGCGGCACGCGCGCCGGCGCCGGCTCTCGCGCGGCCTCCCGTGCGCAGTGCCGAAAGTGTGCACGTCGTGCAACCGGGCGAGAGCCTGATCGGCATCGCCCGCCGCAGCGGTATTTCGCTCACTGAGCTCGCGCACGCCAACAATATCACCCCCTATACCAAGGTGAAGATCGGCGACCGCATCGCCATTCCCGGCGGCCGCAATGTATCGGCGCGGCATGCGCCGGCGCCCAAGCTGGCCGAGCCGCGCAGCGTGCCGGCATCGCGCGAGCGCGTCGCCAGCAGCGCGCCGGTGCAGCACGCCCGCATCGCCAAGGCCGAGGTGCCGCCCGACACACGCAGCGTCGCCAAGCAGGCGCAAGCCGTCGGCGCCATGCCCTCGTTCCGCTGGCCGGTGCGCGGGCGCATCATCGCCGCCTTCGGCGCGCATTCGAACGGCACGCAGAACGACGGCATCAACCTCGCGGTGCCCGAAGGCACGCCGATCAAGGCGGCCGAGGAAGGCACCGTCGCCTATGCCGGCAACGAGCTGAAAGGCTATGGCAATCTGGTGCTGATCCGCCACGCCGACGGCTACGTATCGGCCTATGCCAATGCCAGCACGCTGCTGGTCAAGCGCGGCGAACGCGTCAAGCGCGGGCAAGTGATCGCGCGGGCAGGCCAGACCGGCAACGTCACCTCGCCGCAACTGCATTTCGAGATCCGTAAAGGCTCGACCCCGCTCGACCCGCGCAAGTTCCTCAGCGGGGCGTAAGCGAAGCGGCGGTCAGCCGCCGCGCGGTGAGCGCATCATCATGCCCGGCGTGTGGTCCATCGGCGTGGGCGGCCGTTGCTGCGCGGCGGGCGCCAGCACCCTCTGCAAAGTCTCCAGTTTGGTACGCGCCTCCTCCGTGTGCGGACTGCCGGGAAACTTCTTGAGGAATTCCTCGTAGAGCCCCGGTGCGCGCGCATCCTTGATGCTGAGCCAGAATACTTCGTCGGGCGTCAGCGTTGCCGGTGGCGCGGGCGCCGGCACGTTGCGGACAAGCCCTAAGTTATGCAGCAGGTCGTGGCCGAGATCGCGCAAGCCGGAGAGCCCGCCGCGCTCGTAGCCGGCGCCGATCGCCAGCAGCACGGCGGGTATGGTGAGCACCGCCGCGAATTTTCTCAGGTTGGTGTCGTAGGCCATGCGCGCGCCTTTTCCGCCATGCTCGACCTTTAACACGCCCCCACGACCGGGCATTGACCTCGGTCAAGGCCCGCTTGCCTGGTCTTTCAGCGCCACCCCCAGCCGCCCGGCCAGGTCCTGGATAAACTGCCAGGCCACGCGCCCTGAGCGCGAGCCGCGCGTGGTCGACCATTCCAGCGCCTCGCGCTGCAGCGCCTCGCTGCCTTTCGCCGGAATCCGGTAATGCTTCACGTAAGCATCGACCATGGCGAGGTATTCGTCCTGGCTGCAGCGGTGGAAGCCGAGCCACAGCCCGAAGCGGTCGGACAGCGAGACTTTCTCCTCCACCGTCTCGCCCGGATTGATGGCGGTCGAGCGCTCGTTCTCCATCATGTCGCGCGACATCAGGTGCCGGCGGTTCGAGGTCGCGTAGAAGATCACGTTGTCGGGCCGCCCCTCGATGCCGCCCTCGAGCAGCGCCTTGAGCGACTTGTAGCTGGTGTCGTCGGCATCGAAGGAGAGATCGTCGCAGAACACGATGAAGCGCCAGTCGGTGCCGCGGATCAGCGCCATCAACTCGGGCAGGCTCTCGATATCCTCGCGGTGGATCTCGATCAGCTTGAGCGGGCCGCTTTTGCTGTTGCGCGCGAAGGCCGCATTGACCGCGGCGTGCGAGGCCTTCACCAGCGAAGACTTGCCCATGCCGCGCGCGCCCCACAGCAGCGCGTTGTTGGCGGGCAGGCCCTTGGCGAAGCGCTCGGTGTTTTCCATCAGCACGTCGCGCACGCGCTCGATGCCCTTGAGCAGCGACATCTCGACGCGGTTGACGCGTTTGACCGGGGCGAGCCGCTTGCCGTCCGGATGCCAGACGAAGGCGTCGGCGCCGGTAAAATCCGGCAGCACCACCCGCTGCGGCGCCAGCCGCTCCAGCGCCGCCGCCACGCGTTCCAACAGCGCGGTTCCGCCCGCCTCGGTGGCGCGCGGTTTAAGGCCCGACTTCGGCTTGGCTTTCGATTTGGCTTTCGATTTGGCCATCGGCTTTGCATCTTTGAAAAAGTGCGCTGCTCATAGCCGGCAGGGCTTGCCCCGGCAAGCCTAGAACGCCGGCAAAGGGCCAAAAAACGCCGGTTTTGAGGGGGATAGCGGCGTTGCAATTGGGCCGGCGGCCGCTATAGTCCGCGCAAATTCAAGCGCCTGCGCCGGCCGGATCGGCCGCCGGGCGTGCCGGAAACCAACCGGAAACCGAGGAGCTTCGATGTTCGTCACGCCCGCGTTTGCGCAAGGCTCGTTAGGCTCGTTGTTCGGCGGAGGGGCGGGTGGCGAAGGCGGCATGATCATGTCGCTGCTGCCGTTCATCCTCATCTTCGTCATCATGTATTTCCTGATTCTGCGCCCGCAGCAGAAGCGCGTGAAGTCGCACCAGGAGATGGTCAAGAGCGTACGGCGGGGCGACACCGTCATCACCAATGGCGGCCTCATCGGCAAAGTCACCAAGGTCATCGACGACGACCAGATCGAGATCGAGATCGCCGACGAGGTGCGCATCCGCCAGTTGCGCAGCATGCTCACCGACGTGCGCGCCAAGGGTGAGCCGGTGAAGGACGACGCCGCCGCCGGCTGAAGGCCTTAAGCAACCGAATAACCGCCAAGTCGGGACGTCATGCTTTATTTCACGCGCTGGAGGGTGGCGGCAATTCTCGGCACGGTGCTGTTCGTCGTCCTCTTTGCGGTGCCCAATTTCCTGCCCAAGGCCGTGGTCGCCAGCTGGCCGGCCTGGGCGCAGCGCCACATCGTGCTCGGTCTCGACCTGCAGGGCGGCTCGCATATCCTGCTCGAGGTCGAACTCGAAGGCCGTGCGCAAGGAAATGCTGGAGAATCTGCGCGACGACGTGCGCCGCGTGCTGCGCGAGGCGCGCATCGGCTATACCGGCCTGGTCGTGCGCGGCAACGGCGTCGAGGTGCATATCCGCCAGGGCCATAATTCGAAAGACGCGGAAGCCAAGCTGCAGACCCTGGTGCATCCGCTCGGCGGCATATTGAGCGCCACCGGCCACAACAATATCGACATCACCAGCCAGCCGAACGACGCCTTCCGGCTCGCCGTCACCGACCCCGCCATGCTCGAGCGCGTGCGCCAGGCGGTCGACCAGTCGATCGAGATCGTCAGCCGCCGCATCAACCAGCTCGGCACCGTCGAGCCGCTGATCCAGCGCGAGGGCAACGACCGCATCCTGGTGCAGGTGCCGGGCCTGCAGGACCCGACGCGCCTTAAGCAACTGTTGGGCAAGACCGCCAAGCTCGACTTCCGCATGGTCGACACCTCCGTGACGCCGCAGGCGGCGCTGCAGGGCAATCTGCCGCCCGACGACGAAATCCTCTACAGCCAGAGCACGCCGAAAGAGCCCTACGTGGTCGAGAAGCGCGTGCTGGTCTCGGGCGGCGACCTGACCGACGCGCAGCCGGGCTTCGATCAGCGCACGTCGGAGCCGATCGTCTCGTTCCGCTTCAACACCTCGGGCGCGCGCAAATTCGCGCAGGTGACCGAGCAGAACGTCGGCAAGCCCTTCGCCATCGTGCTCGACAACCAGGTGATCTCGGCGCCGGTGATCCGCGAGCCGATCCTCGGCGGCTCGGGGCAGATTTCCGGGCATTTCACCGTGCAGAGCGCCAACGACCTCGCCATCCTGCTGCGCGCCGGCGCGCTGCCGGCGCCGCTCACCATCATCGAGGAGCGCACCGTCGGCCCCGGCCTTGGCGCCGACTCGATCGCGCAAGGCAAGATCTCATCCTACGTCGGCGCGGCCATGGTGGTCATCTTCATGCTGGCGACCTACGGGCTGTTCGGCCTGTTCGCCAATATCGCGGTGGCGATCAACGTCGCCATGATCTTCGGCGTGCTGTCGATGCTCAACGCCACGCTGACGCTGCCCGGCATCGCCGGCATCGTCTTGACCGTCGGCATCGCGGTCGACAGTAACGTCTTGATCTACGAGCGCATCCGCGAGGAGGTGCGCGGCGGCCGCACGCCGATCAACGCCATCGACGCCGGCTTCACCCGCGCGCTCGCCACCATTCTCGATTCCAACATCACCACCTTCATCGCCGCCGCGGTGCTGTTTTATATCGGCACCGGCCCGGTGCGCGGCTTTGCCGTCACGCTCGGCGTCGGCATCGTCACCTCGCTGTTCACCGCCTTCACGCTGACGCGCCTGATCGTGGCCTTCTGGGTACGCTGGTGGCGTCCGCAACGCGTGCCGATCTAGGCGCAGGGAATCGAGCTTATGCGCCTGCTTCGCATCGTCCCCGACAACACCAAATTCGACTTCATGCGCTTCCGGCGCATCAGCTTTCCTATCTCGGCGGCGATGTCGATCCTGGCGATCTCGCTCTACTTCTTCCACGGGCTCAATTTCGGCATCGACTTCAAGGGCGGCTTGCTCTTGGAGGTGCAGACCCAGGCGGCGCGGGCCGACCTCGCCAAAATGCGCGCCACCCTCGGCAGCCTCGATCTCGGCGAGGTGCAGCTGCAGCAGTTCGGGCCGCCCAATGACGTGCTGATCCGCATCGCCGAGCAGCCGGGCGGCGACGAGGCGCAGCAGGCCGCCGTCAACAAGGTGCGCGGCGCGCTCGGCAAGGACGTGACCTACCGCCGGGTCGAGGTGGTGGGACCGCGCGTTTCCAATGAGCTGTTGTCCTACGGCACCATCGGCCTGGTGTCGGCGATTTTCTGCATTCTCATCTATCTCTGGTTCCGCTTCGAGTGGCAGTTCGCGCTCGGCGCCATGATCGCCAACGTGCACGACCTGGTGCTCACGCTCGGCTTCATGTCGCTCACCCGCATCGATTTCGACCTCACCAGCATCGCCGCGCTGCTCACCATTCTCGGCTATTCGCTCAACGACACGGTGGTCATCTACGACCGTATCCGCGAAATGCTGCGCCGCTACAAGCGCATGCCGATGCCCGACCTGCTCAACGCCTCGGTCAACCAGACGCTGTCGCGCTCGGTGATCACGCATTTGACCGTCAGCTTGGCGCTCCTGGCGCTGCTCTTGTTCGGCGGCCAGGCGATCCATTCCTTCACCGCCACCATGATGTTCGGCGTGGTGCTCGTCGGCACCTACACCTCGGTGTTCATCGCTTCCCCGATCCTGATCTATCTCGGCGTCGGCACCGGGCGCGATGCGCTCAGCGGCGGCGGCGCCGGTGAGGAGAGGGACAAGAAGGGTGAGGAAAAGCCGGCGGCGACGGACGAGCCGAAAGAGCAGGCCAAGCCCGCGCCGGCATCGCGCCGCTCCGGCAAGCCGCGCCGGCGCCGCTAGTTATGGTGCATGGCCTTGGCGCCGATGCCCCGCATCTGCCGACGCCGGCACCGATCGAGGCTTACGGCAATGGCGGCTTTCGCTTTGCCGGCATGTCGCACCGCGGTTCGCTGCTGTGCTTTCCCGACGGTATCTGGGCCTGGCCGGTTGCGGCGCTTGCCGACCTGAGCGAGGACGCGCTGGCGCCGGCCTTCGCGCGCGCCGATGCGCTCGATTTCTTTCTGCTCGGCGGCGGGCGCGATCCTTTCGTGCTGGCGGTAGATTTGCGCGAGCGCTTCCGCGCGCTGAACCTGTCGGTCGACGCCATGGCGACCGGGGCGGCCGTGCGCACCTACAATATCCTGCTGGCGGAGAACCGCCGCGTCGGCGCCGGGCTCATCGCGATTGCATAGCACCGGTCATTCCGGGGCCGGCCGCCGAAGCCCGCAGGGCGAAGGTGGCCGGAACCCGGAATCCAGGGCCGTAAGCACGGATCTGCGATGGGCCCTGGATTCCGGGCGCGCGGACTTGCGCCCGCACCCCGGAATGACAGAACTAGGGCCATGCCGTCCGCCTTCGACCACTGCGCCGCGCTGGTGCGCGACTTCGACCGAGACCGCTATCTGGCGGCGCTTTATGCGCCGGCGCATTTGCGGCCCGCGCTCTACGCGCTCTACGCCTTCAATCTCGAGATCGCGCGCGTGCGCGAGCTGGCGCGCGAGCCCATGCCGGGCGAGATCCGCCTGCAATGGTGGCGCGAGGTGCTGGCCGGCGAGCGCGTGAGCGAAGCGCGCGCGCATCCGGTGGCGGCGGCGCTGACCGAGGCGCTGCTGCGCCACAAGCTGGCGCACGAGCCGCTCGTGCAGTTGATCGACGCGCATGCTTTCGATCTCTACGACGAGCCGATGACCTCGCTCGGCGACTTGACGCGCTACGGCATCCAGACCGAGGGCACCGTGTTCGGCTATGCCTGCCGCGTGCTCGGCGCCGACGAGCGCTCGATCGGCACGCGGGTGATGAACGCTGCCGCCGCTTACGGCATCGCCCAGGCGCTCGGCAATCTGGCGCGCCACGCCGCGCGCCGCCAGCTCTACGTGCCGCTGCTGCTGTTGAGCCAACACGGCGTCGATCGCGAGAGCGTGTTCGCGCGCGACAACGGCGAGGGCCTGGGCGCGGCGCTTGCCGTCTTGCGCGCGCGCGCCCGCTGGTACCTGGGACTGGCGGAGGCGCCGCCGCTGCCGGGGCATATTTTGCCGGCGTTGTTGCCGGTCGCGCTGGTGGGGCCCGCGCTCACGCGGCAGGAACAGGCGGCGAACCCGTTCGACGTTGCGCCGTTGCCGGCCTGGCGGCGGCAGTGGCTCTTGTGGCGGGCCGCGCGCGACCCGCGGCGCGTCTTCAAGCAATAGCGCCAGCGCGACAGAACAAGCGCAACACCGCACCATCACAGAAAAAATCGAGCAAATTCAAAGCCCGAAAAAAACTTAGAAAATCTATCCCCGCTCGGAAAACCGGCCTGATAATGCGCGCCATCCCGCCTCGTTACCGAGGGGTGTCTGATCAGCATCTTCAGACACGGGGCGGGGAGCGGTGGCCGGGGAATGACTGTGCATCGGAGATGCGATGCGCAGGCCCGGCGGTCCAAGCCGCGAAGCTTCCGGCCCGCTCGGCGTGCGGGTCGAGGGCCCTGACGGCCGGTAGGCGGAATTTCTTGTCAGAAGAAATTCGGCCGAGTGCCTGGTCCTCAACGGTAGACAGTCGCCGCAAGGCACGTAAGCGCTCGACTACCGGGAACCTTCGTGGAGCAAACCTAAAAACACCGCGCGCGGGACGCCTTGGGACTGGCGGACTTGCGGAGCCCTTGCGACACGCGAAAGCGTGAAGCGGGGCAGTTTTGCCTCCGACGCGCCGTATGTGCGACGGAGGCCGCCTCGATGTCGCGAGATGTCGAGGCCCGTGGGTCCGTTCGGACCCTTGGCGTCCCGCGCGCCCTCGGCATTTTCTTCGAGGACCGCGGAGAATGGGAATAGCGGCCACCCCGGGCCGACCAAAGCAATAGGGACGGCGGAGCGTTGGCTTTTTCAAATACGGAGACGAGATGCACGAGCGAGCCACGAACTCGCTTCCCTCTCCCTGTGGGAGAGGTGAAGAGAGATCGCGGCGCCGCGCTCACTCCGCCGCGTCGGCGTGCCGGGCGCCGATCCAAAGCGCCAGATCCTCCAGCGCGCGCGCGCTCAGCGCGCTCTTGCGCGCCAGGTTCTTGGCCGAGCCGCGGCCGAACTTGCGCGCATCGTCGCGGTCGTAAGGCGCCGGCGTTACAAGGGGCGGGAACAGGCCGAAATTCACGTTCATCGGCTGGAACGAGGCGGGCCCCGCATCGATGGTCTCGATATGCCCGCCGGTGATATGCGCGAGCAGCGCGCCATGCGCCGTGGTCGGCGGCGGCGGTTCGAGCTTTTCGCCGCGCCGCTCCGCCGCCGCAAACCGCCCGGCCAAACCGCCGATCGCCGCCGATTCCACGTAGCCCTCGCAGCCGGTGATCTGTCCGGCAAAGCGCCAGCGCGTGTTGGCCTTCAGCCGCAGCGCCGCGTCGAGCAGCTTGGGCGAATTGAGGAAGGTGTTGCGGTGCAGGCCGCCCAGCCGCGCGAATTCGGCCTGCTGCAAGCCCGGAATGCTGCGGAAAATGCGCACCTGCTCGCCGTGCTTCAGCTTGGTCTGGAAGCCCACCATGTTGAACAGCGTGCCGAGCTTGTTGTCCTGCCGCAGCTGCACAACGGCATAGGGCTTGACGCCCGGCGCGTGCGGATCGGTCAACCCGAACGGCTTCATCGGCCCATGCCGCAAGCGTTTCGCGCCCACGCTCCGCCATCACCTCGATCGGCAGGCAGCCGTCGAAATAGGGCGTGTCACTTTCCCAATCGTGGAACTCCACCTTGTCGCCGTCGATCAGCGCCGTAACGAAAGCGTCATACTGTTCGCGCGTGAGCGGGCAATTGATGTAGTCGGCGCCCGAGCCGCCGGGCCCCGCCTTGTCGTAGCGCGACTGGAACCAGGCCTGATCGAGGTCGATCGAGTTGCGATGCACGATCGGCGCGATGGCGTCGAAGAAGGCGAGCGCGTCCTCGCCGGTCAAAGAACGGATCGTGCCGGCAAGCGCGGGCGAGGTGAGGGGACCGGTGGCGATGATGACGCTGTCCCACGCGTCGGGCGGCAGCGCCACCTCGCCGCGTTCGAGCGTAATCAGCGGATGCGCTTCGAGCGCCGCCGTGACCGCCGCCGAGAAGCCGTCGCGGTCGACCGCCAGCGCGCCGCCCGCCGGCACTTGGTTCATATCGCCGGCGCGCATGATCAGCGAGCCGAGCCTGCGCATTTCCTCATGCAGCAGCCCGACCGCGTTGTGGTGAGCGTCGTCCGAGCGGAACGAGTTCGAGCAGACCAGCTCCGCAAAGGCGCCGGTCTTGTGCGCGGCGGTGCCGCGTTCGGGCCGCATCTCGTGCAGCGTCACCGGGACGCCGGCCCGCGCCAGCTGCCAGGCGGCCTCGGAGCCGGCGAGGCCGCCGCCGATGACATGGACGGGTTCGATCGTCATGGCGGCAAACTAGGCGCGCATCCGCTGGGCCGCAATCGCAAGACTGTTCCCCCTTATAGGGGAGGGTCAGGGAGAGGGGCGGTGAAGCCGCCAAACGAAAACGCCCGCCAAAGGCGGGCGTTTCGAAACCAGCTGCGACGGCGATTAGCCGTGGTGGGTGGCGTTCCACGCCACGCGATGGATGTCGGAGCGGCTGATGCCGATATCGGCGAGCTCGCGGTCGCCCAGCGCGGACAGCTCGCGCAGGCTCTGATTATAGCGATGCCACTCGCGGAAGAAGCGGACAGTGGTGGCAAACATGGCAGTTACCTCTTGGCTTTCGGTCCGGCCGCATGGCCGGGCAAATCGTTCAGTCGGGAAAATAGGCATAAGCGGCCGCTTGAAAAGCAATAATGTTGCGCCGCAGCAATGCAAAAACTGCATAGCTTAACTAGCTGATTATTAACCAGAAGGGATGGAATGCCGCAGCCTTCGCCGACATGCCGGTCCGACCGGTCAACAAGCGGGACGACGCCTGGAAAACGGGCGGGATCGTGTAGATTGCACGCCGGCCGGGGAGGCAAAGTTCAATGGCAGCAAAGTTTCCGCCGACGATCGCGCGGCCCGCTTGAGGGGCGGCGGACCGTTGCACGGAATTACGCATAGCTGGCGCGGCGACCGCCGCGTCGTCATCACGGCGCTGGGTGCGAGCCAGATCCTGGCCTGGGGCACCTCGTTCTATTTTCCCGCGGTGTTTGCCGAGCCGATCGTGCGCGCAACCGGCTGGTCGCTGGGCATGGTGGTCGGCGGCACTTCGCTTGGGCTCTTGGTGGCGGGACTGATCTCGCCGCAGGTCGGCCATCTGATAAGCCGCCACGGCGGACGTCCTATATTGCTGGCGAGCTCGCTGTTCTACGCGGTCGGACTTGTCGGCGTCGGCCTCTCGCCCGCGCTGCCGGTCTACCTTGCCGCCTGGGTGCTGATCGGCCTCGGCATGGGCACCGGGCTTTACGATGCGGTGTTCGCCGCGCTCAGCCGCATGTACGGCTCAAATGCGCGCGGGCCGATTACCAACCTCACATTGTTCGGCGGCTTCGCCAGCACCGTCTGCTGGCCGCTCAGCGCATTCATGATCGATCATGTCGGCTGGCGGATGGCCTGTCTCATCTATGCCGGCCTGCACCTTGCGGTGTCGCTGCCTCTGCAGATGGCGGTTGTGCGCGCCACGCCAGTTGTCGAGCCGGAGCCGGAACACGCCGCGGCCACGCCTTTAGATGACGAAACGCCTATCGCCAACGAGGGCCTGGTTTTGCTGCTGGTGGCGCTGATGCTGGCGTTGGCCGCCGGCGTCGGGTCGATCGTGGTCGTCCATCTGTTCATCTTTTTGCAGGCGCGGGGCGTCGACTACGCAACGGCGTTGGGTCTGGGCACGTTGTTCGGCCCGGCTCAGGTCGGCGCCCGTGTCGTTGAGCGCCTGTTCGGCAGCCACTATCACCCGATCTGGACCATGATCGGTTCATGCGCGCTGATGGCCGTCGGTCTTGTACTGTTGCTGGTGCAATTTCCCATACTTGTCCTGACCATCCTGATCTATGGCGCGGGCTTTGGGGTGTCGTGGGTTGGCCGCGGGACCCTGCCGCTGGCGCTGTTTGGCCCCAAGCGGTTTCCGCGGTTGATGGGTAAGCTTGCCTTCCCGACCCTGATCACTTTGGCGCTGGCGCCCTCGCTGGGGGCGCTGCTGATCGAACGTCTTGGCCCCAATACGACAATTGCCATCCTGACCGTGCTGGCGCTGGTCAATCTCGCGCTGATCGCCGCCTTATGGCGGCTATGCGCGGTCAGCCCAGCGGAAGCGTGATAGCCGGGACCGGGTGAGGGCCCTGCTGGCTCGGGGCCGCGCTCAAGGAAAAGCCCATGCCCAGCATGGCCAGGGCAAAAAGGCTGATAGCAAACCGCATTAAAATCATGGCACTGACCGCCCTATCGGTTCGTTGTTGCGTGTTAGTAACGCCTGAGCGGGAAAAGGTTCTGTGATTGCCGTCAAGTTTTGGCGATTTTTGGCGGGTGAGGGCGGATAGCGAGGTTTCGATGGTTTTGTCGCTGCAGATGCTGTTTTTCGAGGATCTCTCGGTAGGCATGACCGAAAGACTGACCAAAACCGTCAATTCCGCCGATGTGGTCGGCTTTGCCGAGGTCACCGGCGACCGCAACCCGATCCATTTGTCCGAGCATTTCGCCGCCAAGACGCCGTTCGGCACCCGCATCGCCCACGGGCTCTATACCGCGAGCCTGATCTCGGCGGTGCTCGGCACCCGCCTGCCGGGCCCCGGCGCGGTCTATATCTCGCAGACGCTCAACTTCCGCGCCCCGGTCAAAATCGGCGATACCGTCGAAGTGACCGTGTCGGTGGCCGAGCTGATGCCCGAGAAGCACCGAGCGCGGCTTGCCTGCACCTGCTCGGTGGGCGACGAAATGGTGCTCGACGGCGAGGCCTGGGTGAAGGTGCCGTCGAAAGAAGCCGGCGGCCGCCCTTTGCCGCGCATCTGAGGCGTTCAGCTTCCCGGCGGCGGGGCGAAGAAGCAGCGCATGGCGCCGTCCGGCCGCTTGCAACGCCAATAGGCGCCGTCCGGAGACGGCAAGGCCTGGCTGTAGGGAATTTTCTCGTTAACCTGCTGCGTTATCGTTGGCCCGTCGGCGGCATTGCCGGTGATCGCTTCGCCGTAGGTCACGGTGCCGACGATGGAATAGCCGCCGGTCATGGCATGCACCGCTTTCGGACTGACGACGCCGCAGTCTTCGGCACCACAGCACCATTCGCCGGCCGGATTGCGGTAGCCGTGCTTGTTGATCCAGATGTCATGGGCGAGGGCGGCGGAGCCGATCAGCGAAACGGCGACGACGAGGAAAGTGCGCAATAGGGCACGCGGCATAGGTGGCCTCCGTCAAAACCTCCCGGCGCGGCGTTAAGCTTCTTGCCTCTCCCTCGCGTCCCTCAATTGGATCTCCGCCGGTTTGGTTCCAAAGCGGTCGATCTCGTTTCGCGCCGCACCCGGTCCAACTTTGCGACCACGCAGGCTTGTGATCAGTTGTGACGAATTGCGGCCAGTTCAAAATGCTAGCACGATCATACGGATTTGGTAGGTAGAATTGTGCGGTGCGGTATGAAGGGAATGCATTGCTCGGGAGCGCATAATCCATGGTTTCTCAAAGGTATGCGCCCGACCCGCAGCGGGCTGGCCGGTGTTTTGGTAGCGCCTTGTGGTGGCTTCCCAGCCACGCGGCGGCGCGATAGGCCGGCGCGATGAGCCTGACGAAAGCATCTTGGCAAATCTGGCGCGACCGGCGCGGACGGCTCTCGCCGCTCCGGCTCGGCACGCTCGTGCTCTTGCTCATGCCGGTCGCCAAGGCGCTGTACGACGCCAACGAGATCTATCACGCCGCCCGTCCGCTCAATGACATGATCCACCGCGCCGGCTTCTGGGCGCTGGTCTTTCTCGGCGTGACGCTGGCGGTGACGCCGTTCCGGCGCATCGCGCGCTTCGGCAATCTGCTCGAGGTGCGGCGCATGCTGGGCGTCGGCGCCTTCTGCTACATCGCCGCGCATCTCTCGCTCTATATCGCCGACCAGAGTTTCGATCTCGGCAAGGTCGTGCACGAGATCACGCACCGCTGGTATCTGATCGTCGGCGCCACCGCCTGGCTCGGCCTGGCGGCGCTCGCCATCACCTCGACCGACGGCATGGTGCGCCGGCTCGGAGCTTTGCGCTGGCGGCGCCTGCATCGGATCGTCTACGCCATCGCGCTGCTGGCGCTCATCCATTATTTCCAGCAGACCAAGGCCGACGTCACCGTGCCGGTCTTCGCCGCCGGGCTGTTCCTGTGGCTGATCGTCTATCGCGTGCTCGCCTGGTGGCAGCGGACGAGCGACTTGTCGTCGCTCAGCCTGTTCGGCTTGAGCGTCGTGGTGGCGATGCTGGTCTTCGTCGGCGAGGCGATCGGCATCGGCATCGCCTTCCATGTTTCGCCGCTGCGCGTGCTGGCGGTGGATTTCGATTTCAGCGCCGGCATCCGGCCCGGCTGGGAAGTGCTAGGCGCGGGGCTTTGCGTTGTGGCGCTCGATGTGGTGCGATCGCGCTGGGGCAAGCGGCCGGCGCGCGCCCGCGCGGTCGCCGCAGAGTAGGGGAGCTTCATGGCGGTATTTGTTGTGGCGCATGGCGCCTGGTCGGCCGGCTGGGTCTGGAAGAAGATGCATCCGCTGATGGGCGCGCGCGGCCATCGCCTGGTGACGCCGACCTATACCGGCGTCGGCGAGCGCGCCCATCTCGCCAACCCCGACATCGATCTTGAGACGCATATCGCCGATATTCTCGGCGTGCTGGAAATGGAGGACCTTACCGGCGTCGACCTGATCGGCCATTCCTATGGCGGCATGGTGGCGACCGGCGTCGCCGACCGTGCACGCGCGCGCATCAAAAGGCTCATCTATCTCGACGCTTTTGCGCCCAATGACGGCGACAGCCTGCTCGACCTGCTGGCGCCCGGGGCGCTGCCGCAGCGCCAGGCCGGCGCGGATGGCTGGCGCATTCCGCCGCGGGCGATGCCGCCCGATACGCCGCCGGAAGACGTCGCCTGGTGCACGCCGCGCCGGCTGCCGCAGCCGGCCAAGACCTTCGCCCAGAAGCTGCGCCTGAAGAACGGCCCGCTGACCCTGCCGCGCCATTACATCTATTGCACGCGCCATCCGCCCGAAGACAATTTCCGGCCGTCCTACGAGCGCGCCAAGCGCGAGGGCTGGGGCACCTCCGAGATCGACGCCAGCCACAACCCGCATATCACCTGCCCCGAGGTGCTGGCGGATTTGCTCGGCGGCATCGCGGTCTAGCTTTTCTTGCGCGGTTCGGGCGCGCGCTCGTGCCGGTCGCGCACCAGCCAATAGACGCAGCCGAGCGCCAGAACGGCCGCGGCGAGCGCGAACAGCGTCAGTGCCTCGGTATGGGAAATATCGAGGATGATCAATTTGCGCACCACCGCCAAGAGCGCGATCAAAATGACGGCGCGCACCTGAATGATGCTGTCGCGCCGCTCGGCGAGCCCCACCAGCGAGCGCTTGAACTCGAGCGCGATGATGACCGTGAAGATCATGCCGAACACGGTCTGGAAGACCACATGCTTGGTGGGATCGAAAGTGTTGCGGTAGATGCCGAGCACGACGTCGAGCGCCAGATACCAGAGCGCGAACACGATGACCGCTGCGATTAGGCCGGTCAAAATCAGCACGCAAATCTGCTCGAATTTCTGATAGGGCGAGAGCGCTTTGAAGACGGCCCGCACATCGGAAGCTTCTTTGCTCAAACGCATTGATGGCTCCATCGCTGCTGCCTAGAGTTTGCGGCTGTCATAGGCCCAGTGCAACAGGGCCTGGCGCTGGCGGCGCCGGCACATGAGGTCGCCGGGCTCGCAATTCTTCTGGATCTGCCGCACGTGGCGGCGGATCGCCTTCCAGCGCTTGATCTGACGGGCGTCCTCCTCGGGCAGGCGGCGGCCGAGGTAATAGCGGCAATACCACTGGAACCAGCCGCGCGGATCGTCCGGATGGATCCAGCCCTTGCGCCGCCATTCCTTGAGCGGCTGGCTGGCGTCGGCGCCGAAAAAGTTGAGCGCACAATCGCGCGTTCCCCGCGCGAGCTTGGCGCGCGTAAACCAGCTCTTCGGGAATTCGCGTCGGCAATCCGTCATGTATTTGCCGCAGAATACGCCGAGGCGGAGCATCTCCGCTGGCGTCAATTGCGGCTTGAACGCGGGATCGAAGCTGCGGCCCGCGGCTGCGCTCAGCACGTAGCGATAGCCCTTTTGCATCTTGTCGTTGACGATGATCGTGCGCTTGCGCATGGGGCGAGGGCTTAGAGCCATGCATGCGCCATTTCAAGGCGGCGCCGGCTGCCTACCGCCATCAATCGAGCAAGCCGCGCGGACAAATTCTTGTCATTTGCCGCGGCACTGAAATCGTGATGTGGTCCGCCGCCCGCAAGACAGGAACCTCCGCCATGGCCGACCTCACGCTCTACCATATTGCTCCTTCGCGCTCCTCCATCGCGTTGTGGATGCTGGAGGAGGTCGGCGTTCCTTACGACATCAAGCTGTTGAAGATGAGCGAGGGCGACAATCTCAAGCCCGACTATCTCGCCATCAATCCCCTGGGCAAGGTGCCGGCCCTCAAGCACGGTGATACTGTCATCACCGAAGTGGCAGCGATCTGCACTTATCTGGCCGACGAATTTCCTGCCGCCAAGCTCAACGTGCCGGTCGGCACGCCGCGCCGCGGGCTTTATCTGAAATGGCTGTTCTTCGGGCCGAGCGTGTTCGAGCCGGCGATGACCGACCGCGCCTTTCCGCGCCAGGAGACGCCGCGCGCTACGGCGCTCGGCTGGCGCGATTTCGACGCCGTGCTCGACGTCGTGGCCGAGGCGCTGCAACCCGGGCCTTTTCTGATGGGCGAGCAGTTCACCGCCGCCGACGTGGTGATCGGCTCCGGCCTGCGCTACGGCATGATGTTCAAGATGGTCCCGGAGCGGAAGGAATTTCACGATTACGTCGCGCGCTTTGCCGCGCGTCCGGCGGCGCTGCGCGCAGAATCCAAGGACAAGGAATTGGGCGGCCAATAGCGCCGCGTCACCACAGAAGCGACAGCGCGAGCGCCAGCACGAACACGCCCGCCAGCCCGGCGATGAACAGCGCGCGTTCCCAGCGCGTGCGCAATATGATTTCGCCGCCACGCGCTTTCTCGGCGGGATAGGGCGGCGGCTCGGTCGGCGGTCGGTCGGCGGGACGGGGCGTCGGGGTCGCGCAGCATGGCCTTAGATCCGCGGGATGGCGGCGGCGTGGCGGTCGGCATTGCGCGCCCGCCAATAGCGCGCGCGCAAGAGCGGTGCCAGCCACCAAGCGACCGGTGCGGCAAAGACCAGGCTCGTCAGCACCACCGCTAAAATGCCGAGCGCGGCGTGCGAGCGCAGGCCCGGCACGCTCAGCACGACAATCAAGCCGGCGCCGAACATGACGGCGTTGGTCATGGCGTATATCAGCGCGGCGATGCCGGCGCGGGTCTTGGTGTCGCGTTGCATGGAACGGCCTCTTCTTCGGTTCCGGTGCTTGGCGTCGACGCCGCAGTACGAGGCTGGTTCCGGGTGGGAGGGGAGGCGGTGAATGGCGCATTGCGCACGTATTTACCATGCGCGCTGGGAGCGGGGATAAGTTGCGCGTCATGTTTGCTCAGGAGGCCTTGCGCAGGCCCTCGCCGCCGCCGCGCAGGCGATCGAGAATGGCGAGCGCGCGGGCGAGCGAGAACTCCCGCGTTTTGGCGTCGTAGGCCTCGGTCGCGTCCGGCATCATGTAGCCGTGCTTGATGCCGGGGAAGATGTCCAATTCGAGATTGCTCATGCGGGCGGCGAGCTTGCGATAGGCCTCGATCACTTCCGGGGGCGCGGCATGATCGGCATCGCCCCAGATGATGCAGAGCGGCGCGCTTAAGCCTTCGAGCAGGTCGGTATAGGCGATGAGATTGGTGCCGTGGCAGGAAATGCCGGCGGCAAAGCCCAGCCGCTTCGGCCCGATGATGGCGTAGGGGCCGCCATAGCAGAAGCCGATGACGGCGGCGCGGCCATTAAAGGCTTTCAGCTTGCCCAGCTCCTTTAGCGTGTCGGTGAGATCGGCCTCGCCGGCCGCAATGCGCTCCAGCCGCGGCATGGAGCGCTCGCGGGCACGCTCGTCCGAGCGCGGCAGCGGCCCGGGCACGGTACGCCAGAACAGGTCGGGCGCGGCCGCGATGAAGCCGTGCGCGGCGAAGGTGTCGGCCAGCGCGCGCAAATCTTTGTCCACGCCATGGATGGCGGAAGCCAGCACGATCGCCGGCACCGGTTCGCTGGCGGCAGCCGGCATGGCGAGATAGCAATCGAAGCTGCCGCCGTCGCGCGACGCGATCTCGATGGTTTCAGCCGGCATGATGTCCTCCCCGTTCAGGTGCGCCATGCCAGCGCAAGCGACATGCGCCCGTCAAGCCGTCTCATGTCAGTTGCGGATAAGCCCGTAACTCCCCTTCTCAAGACCGGCGCGCCCACTATGCTCTGCCGCGCTTCGCCACCAAGGGGGAAACCGATGAAGCTCATCGCCTATCTGCTCGGCATCGTGCTGATCGTAATTGCAGTCGTCTATTTCGTCACGCCGGCCGACCATCTGCCCGGTTTCTTTCCGGGCCACGCGGCGGGGGTGGCGCGCGTGCACATGAAGCACGGCCTGGTGGCCGGCGCGATCGGCGTGGTGCTCTTGGCCGCCGGCTGGTTTCTCGGCCGGCGCTAGCCGCGCGCCAAGGGCGGCGACGGCGGCCGGACTCAGTTGGCGACAAGCGAGATGCTGTTGAGCACCTTGGCGACGGCTGCGGTTTCGTTGGCGTTCATGCCGGTCTGCGTCACCGTCCACACCTGCGCCCAGGTATTGGCATCGAGCTTGAACAGGACGATGCGGGCGCGGCGCGCCAGGCCGCGCTTGCCCGGCAGCGTGCCGTAAAAGGCGGTGCCGCGGATGACACGCGTGCCGTCCGACGCGGTGATGCGCTCGGCGTCCTGCTTGTCTTCCATCTCGATGCCGGCGACCTTGGCGACCTGGCCGACGACCGCGCGCTCCGGCTGGCCGCGCAATTTCGCGTCCTTGAGGATGGCGAGATAGATCAGCGCGTGGTTGTCGGGCGGCACCAGCAGCAGCCCGCCGCGCTTGTCGGTGGACGTGTTCCAGCCGCGCGGCAGATCGAGCCTGAAGGCGTGCGCGCCGGTCGGCGGGAATTGCAGCGGCCTGGCTTGCGCCGGCGACGCGGCGAAAGCGAAGAGGACGAGAAGGAGAACGGGAAGACGCATGGTGTGCCCCGAAGCAGATGCCGGGGCATGATCGCCAGATTCGAAGGACCTGTCTATCGCGCGGGCGCGCCGCTTCACACCGTGCGCGTCGGCTCCGAGGCGAGCGGGGAAGGCTCGGCCACGATCTTCTTGCGCCAGGCCTCCGGCATGCCGCAGCCGCCGATGCACCAGGCAATCGGCGCCGTCACGACCAGGCTGGCGCCGGTGAACACGGCGAGCCAGAAGCCGGCATTGGGCTCGAGCGGCGGGAAGATGCTCACCGCATAGACCGCGGCGGTGAAGACGACGATGTTAAGCGTGGTGTAGACCAACAGGCCGATCTTGCAGCGGGCGTTGAAAGTCATCGGACCCAAGCCTTTCGTTTCGTCCCCGACCGGCGAGGTTGATCTGTCTCGCTCTTGGTCTCGTTCTTGGTCTCGCACTTGGTCTCGCGCCTTGGCGGCGGGCGCGCAGCGCTTGGTTACATAGGCATTGCTGCATATGATGCGCAAGAGCAGGTTGCGAACGCAACTGTTTTCTGCGGCTTGCGCCCGGGTGAATGTGCTGCGGCGCACAACGAGGGTGCCGCCGGCGGCGGGGTCGGCGGGCAAAGCTAAAGCCTTGCCTCGTCCGCGATAGCCAGGCGCACCGCGCACCCGACCCGCGCGATCCAGCCCTCGAAGGCGGCGATCTCGGGTCCCGCGTCGGCGCGCACCTCGTCATAGCTCAGGCCGTAGCGTTTGCCTTCGGCCATGAGGGCGACGGCGCCGCGCACGTCTTCCGGCACCAGCGGCGCATAGCGTGCGAGGCAGGCGTCCGGATCGCGCCGGCAGCTGCGCGCGCGGCGGCAGGCCGGCTTGCCGCACAGGGCCCAGAGACGCAGCATGTTGGCGGCCCAGCGCAGGTTGCGATCCGCCTCACCATGAGGCCGGGAGAGGTTCGTGTGTGTCGCGTGATCCATCCAGCCAAGCTCCATCGTTCTCGCGGCGCGGATGCGCCCGAGCTTTGCTCCCCGTTTGCCCCCGGGGCGGGGTCTCGATCCCCGCCCACAGGGGGCCGGGGGAGTCGACCCCCGCTAAAAAGCGAGGGGGACGGCGCGCCGGGAAGGCGCGCAGTCATCAGATCACGCGGGGCTTTCGCCCACACGTGGCGCCTTTCGGCGCGCCGTCCGACGTTTTTGCGGCGCCGGGCCGCGCTTTGCCCGTGGACCGCTCCAAACGGAGAGCGGCCCACCGTCAGCGAGCTCCTCGCGGGGGGTCGTAGTGCCCCCGGGCGGAGTCCCGGCGCCGCCCGAGTGCGTGCTTGCGAGGCACGCCCGCGGGCGCCGACCCGATCCCCGCGAGCCGGCGCAACCGGTTCGCGACCCCTCGTGGGGCCGGGCGACGTGGAATATGGTCCTAGATTATGGTGGAATTATGTCCTAGGAGGAATTTATGCGCACGGCGTGTCTGGGGCACGCAGGCCCGAGATGGAGCGAAGCGGAAGGCGGGGCTGCGCTTGCGGATTTCGCGGCGTTCACCCGCGGGCGCGCGTGAGCCGCGACCCGGGGGCTCCATCCGGGCACCGCTTGCCGGCTCACGCATCGCGCTTCGGTAGCGGCGCACCTTGAGTCGGTCACCCGGTTTGATTCAAATCAGCCTTGAGTTCGCGCCGAATAGATAACGGGTGCGATCCTAACGATGGCGACGGCGGTCCTGTCTCATCGTGCTTTTTGTCTTCCCCGACGATGCGCATTGAAAATGCACGGGCGCGCCGCCCGAGAGGGCCGTTGCCGCGCCTGCTTGCGGCCCGGCGGCAAACGGCGTCGGCGAGACGGGCGACATTGCTCGTCGCCGCTGCATGGGAGAATGACGATGCAAAAGCGTCTGTCGCGGCTCGCGCCGTATGCCTTGGCTTTGACGATGCTCGCAGCTTCGCCGCTCGCCGGCGCGGCCGCGCCGGCTGAGGCCCAACAGGCTTGCGCGCGGCTGGTGATCACCGGTCACCCATCCTATCCGCCGGTCGCCTGGGCGGCGCAGGGCGCAATCGTCGGCGTGGCGCCCACGCTCGTCGCCCTGATCGCCGCCAAGCTTGGCGTCAAGGACGTGGTGTCGAAGGACTTCGGTTCGTGGGAGGCCGCGCAAGATGCGGCGCGCAAGGGCGAGGCCGACGTCATCTTCGGCATCTACAAGAATGACGCGCGCGCGCAGTATCTCGACTTCATCGCGCCGCCTTTCATGGCCGATCCGGTGGCGGTCGTGGTGCGCAAGGGCGCGGGTTTTGCGTTCGCCGAATGGAGCGACCTCAAGGGCCGCAAGGGCGTGACCAACGAAGGCGAGAGCTACGGCGACAAGTTCGACGCCTACATGGCCAAAGAGCTCACGGTGGCGCGCGCCGCCGGCGTCGACAAGGCCTTCGCGGCGCTGCTCGCCGGCGAGGCCGATTACATGATCATCGGCCTCTATCCGGGCCGCGACGAAGCCAGACGGTTGGGGCTCGCCGGCAAGGTCGCGTTCCTGCCCAAGGCGCTGGTCTCGGCCGATATGTATGTCGCCTTTTCCAAGCGATCCAAATGCGGTGCGTTGCGGGCGGGCTTTGGCGCGGCCATCAAGACCGCAGTCGGCAACGGCACGGTGCGGCGGTTGCTGGAGGCGGCCGACAAGAGCGAGGGGCGGTAGGGGGTTATCCAGTTGTAGGTCGGGTTAGCCGAAGGCGTAACCCGCCGTATCACGGAAGAATGGCGGATTACGCTTCGCTCATCCGCCCTACGGGCTGTCACCAAAATTTCAGTGCACTGTCAGCGTAATTCCACCGTCATTCCAGGCTGCGCATGCTACGCATGTGCGGCAATTAGACTAATGGGACGATGACCGCGATGAATAGCGTCACAATATTCTGGACGCAGATTGTTACGAGTGTTTTCGTCTTCGGCATCGTCGCGGTGTGGTACGTTTGGCCGCTCCTCACCAGACTTTCCCGTAATTCCGCACTCATTCCGCTGCTCTTTGTCCATGTGTTTCGCTATGTGGGAATGACCTTGTTGGTTACGGATATGGTCGATCCGAAACTGCCCAGGGAATTCCTTTCCAGTGCCGCTTACGGTGATCTCCTGGCGGCGGCGCTGGCGCTGGCTTCCATCTTTGCGTTGCGGAGCAATTGGCGTTTTGCCATTCCGCTGGTTTGGGTGGCCAATACGTGGGGATTCGTAGACCTGCTCAATGGGGTGCGCGGCGTCCTGCAAATCAATGTCCCGCGCTTCGATCTGGCGACCGCTTGGTATATCTATACGTTTTACGCTCCCATCGTCATTGTTTCACACCTGATGATCTTTTGGATTTTGATCCGGTCCAGGTCTTGGAAGAAATAGGTCGCTGGTTCTGAGCGCGTGGGGCGGGTTGACCGACCTGTCCGCCGAAGCTCGTAGAGCGAAGGCGGAAGGCGTAACCCGCCGTCTTGATTAGGCCGAAAGGCGGATTGCGCTTCGCTAAACCGCCCTACGGGCTAATCCAGCCTAAGGGCTGGTCGCGGACGGGCACAAGGATTGCTTGATGAAAGTCGCCGCCGAAATTCCAATCCTCGCCTTTGCATCCGCAAAGGCATGGCAGCAATGGCTCGCCAAGCACCACAGCACGTCGGATGGAATCTGGCTCCGGCTGTTCAAAAAGACCTCGGCCACGCCTTCCGTCAGTTACGCCGAAGCGCTCGACGCGGCGCTGTGCTACGGCTGGATCGATGGACAGCTCAAAAGCCACGATGCGCAATCGTGGCTGCGCAAGTTTACGCCGCGCCGGGCCGGAAGCATCTGGTCGAAGAAAAACCTCGAACACATTGCGCGCCTGACCAAGGCGGGCCAGATGAAAGCCGCCGGATTGAAGGCTGTTGAAGCCGCGAAGGCGGACGGCCGTCTGAAAGCGGCCTATGACGCGCCGAGCAAGTCGGAAGTGCCGAAGGATTTCCTGGCGGCGCTTTCCAGAAACGCGAAGGCCAAGACGTTTTTTGCCACGCTCAATCGCGCCAATGTCTATGCCATCACGTTTCGATTGCAGACGGCGAAAAAGCCGGAGACGCGCGAGAAACGGATGAAGGCGATTTTGGAAATGCTCGGGAGGGGAGAGACGTTTCATTGACGAGGACGGGCACTGCTCTCGCCCTGCTGTGCGATTTGCCGTGCGCGCGCTGGCGCTGCGCTTCCACTGGTCGCTGCCGGTGTACCGGGCAAGGGAAGGTAGGACGGCGGAGGAAGATGAGGGAGTAGTCACGGAAGAATGGCGGATTACGCTTCGCTAATCCGCCCTAAGGGATTCTCGGCGGCGGATGCAGGCGAGGCGCCGTTCCGGCTCGCAGTCGGCGGTCCGCGGGAGAGCGACGCGAAGAGGATTTATGGGAAGGGGAGGTCGTGCCGACGGAATTTGTTCACGAGTACATCTGGCGCGAGTTGTTTTATAATAATACAATTCGTTTGACGGTGGGGGGCAGCTTGGCACAAGCGAAAGAACAAAAGACCAGATTTAATACATGGTTCGAATTTGTAAGTCGGACCGTAGGAGGGATTCCTGGAGCCTATGTGAATTCCTTTAGCAAGTTTGGGTCTCCCCCAAGTGATGAGGAACGTCGCTTGGAGGAGGTGCAAGTAAGCATGACTGGGTTATCTGACACACCAGCACAGCACGATGGTCTTGGATTTAGGCCATACGTGCGCGCAATGGCGTGGTTCTTATTAAATGAAAGCACTCATCCACCAGTTACGGTCTCCATCGAAGGGCCTTGGGGGTCTGGAAAGTCTTCATTTATGTTGCAGTTGGCATCCTACTTGCGGGCTGATGAAGACGGTGAAAAACGCAAAAATCGTTACGTAGTTACGTTCAATGCTTGGCGAAGCGATAAAGATGAAGCTCTTTGGGCGGCGTTTGCTTTAGCGTTTATTCGGCAGCTTGAGAGAGACGTTTCGTTTTTGCGGCGGCGCTGGGCAAATGTTTCTTTGCAGTGGCGAAGGATCGATTGGACGCGAGGTAAATGGCAAATTATTCAACTTGTGATTTTCATACTATTCGTCATGGGCCTAACAATAGTTGGAATCCAATATCAGGGGTTCTTGAAAATCAACTCAGCGCTTGCTCCTGTTCTCGGAACAGCGTGGCTTGGGATGGTTGGAGCAGCCCTATTAAAGGCTCGGCGAGTATTTGGAAACCCTCTGTCATGGGATATCGGGCGGTATATTCGAAGACCGGGCTATGAAGAAAAGGTCGCTTTCATAGAGCAATTTCAGGATGACTTTGCCAAAATCGTAGAAGCCTATGTTGGAGAAAGAGGCCGAGTATATATCTCTTATTGATGATTTAGATCGTTGCGAGGTGCCTCGAGCTGCTGATCTGATGCAAGCGGTTAATCTGCTGCTTGCGACAGACCAAGCGAATTTATTTTTTATTTTGGGACTTGACCGCGAAATGGTGGCTGCCGGCCTAGCCGCAAAGAATGAAGCAATATTGCCATACTTAGCTGCAGGGCGCCGAGAAATCATCAAGGATGGCAACGAGAATCTCGATAAATATAAAGTTGGCATTGAGTACGGTTATGCCTATTTGGAAAAATTTATTCAGGTGCCTTTTCGAGTTCCTCAGCCAGATGATAGTCGAATTAGTTCCTGGGTTTCGGCCCTTGCCGGTACCGAGCAGGAATTAATTGCTAATGGGAGATATTACAAATCGCCTCCAGCTATCTCTCAGCCCACAATTTCAGAATTTAATCTGACCTCTGGTAAAGACCCCGAGGGGTTTGAAAATGTCGTTAGAAAAATGGCTGAAGTCTTTGACTTCAATCCGCGCAGGGTCAAGCAATTCATAAATGTCTTTCGGTTGCGTGTGGCAATTGCGATTACTACACGCGTCCTCGCGCCGGATGAAGGGGTCGCTACGCATAGCACGACGTCGGGTGGAATTTCGCTGGAGCAACTTGGGCTGTTTACCGCAATTCTGCTGCGTTGGCCTCAAATGATTTCTGATCTTGTCGTCGATCCGTCTCTTATCAGTCGGTTGAGTAGTGTCGACAAATCTGCAAGCGGAAATGATGCAGCCAGTGACGCCGAGTCTCATTGGGGCACCGAAAGTAAACTTATGCACGCTCTCAATCTTCAAGTCATCCTATTCTCTCTCGGGGTTGACGTTAGACCTTTGCTTATGGTCCTGCCGAATGCATACTTTGGAGATATGGAGCTGGGCGACAGTGCACTACGCGTGTCACGGTTAGTTCCTAGTCTAAGCGATGCAACAAAGCGTGGAGTTGAAGGAGTAAGCGCGAGAGGGGAAGTTGGATCTTTTAGAGGGTCTTCTGCGAACGTAACTTCGACAGCTGTCTCCTCGGGAACAATCAGCGGTAATACGCGAGGACCTACTGGACCTGCTGCCCCCGTAGCTTAAGCGAATATGAACCTTACTCCGCTGCCTTCTGCCCCTTCTTCTTCGGGCCGGCCGCCTTGCGCCCCAGCACCGGCTTCAAAAACTCGCCGGTATAACTGCGCTTCGCCTTCACGATATCCTCCGGCGTGCCCTGCGCGACGATCTCGCCGCCGCCGTCGCCGCCTTCGGGGCCGAGGTCGATGATCCAGTCGGCGGTCTTGATCACTTCGAGATTGTGCTCGATCACCACCACGGTGTTGCCGGTGTCGGCCAGCTCGTGCAGCACCTCGAGCAGCTTGGCGACGTCGTGGAAATGCAGGCCGGTGGTCGGCTCGTCGAGGATATAGAGCGTGCGGCCGGTGGCGCGCTTCGACAGCT
Source organism: uncultured Pseudomonadota bacterium (assembly GCA_963805535.1). Classification (GTDB taxonomy): domain Bacteria; phylum Pseudomonadota; class Alphaproteobacteria; order Rhizobiales; family Xanthobacteraceae; genus Pseudolabrys. Next base: position 965,876 of record CAWDUV010000012.1, on the reverse strand, counting down.
CCTTGGCGAGCTTGACGCGCTGGGCCTCGCCGCCCGACAGCGTGGTGGCCTGCTGGCCGACATGGATGTAGTCGAGGCCGACGCGGTGCAGCAGCGCCAGCACGTCGCGCACGCGCGGCACCGCCTTGAAGAACTCGAGCGCCTCTTCCACCGTCATGTCGAGCACGTCGGCGATCGTCTTGCCCTTGAACGTGACTTCGAGCGTCTCGCGGTTGTAGCGCTTGCCCTTGCAGACGTCGCAGGTGACGTAGACGTCGGGCAGGAAGTGCATCTCGATCTTGATGACGCCGTCGCCCTGGCAGGCCTCGCAGCGGCCGCCCTTGACGTTGAAGGAGAAGCGGCCGGGCTCGTAGCCGCGCGCCTTGCTCTCGGGCAGGGCGGCGAACCATTCGCGGATCGGCGTGAAGGCGCCGGTGTAGGTCGCCGGATTGGAGCGCGGCGTGCGGCCGATCGGCGACTGGTCGATGTCGATGATCTTGTCGATGTGCTGCAGGCCCTCGATGCGGTCGTGCGGCGCGGGCGCCAGCGAGGCGCCGTTGAGCTTGCGCGCCACCGCGGCATAGAGCGTGTCGATCAGCAGCGTCGACTTGCCGCCGCCGGAGACGCCGGTGACGCAGGTGAACAGGCCGAGCGGGATCTCGGCGTCGATGCCCTTGAGATTGTTGCCGCGCGCGTTGACCACCTTGATGGTGCGGCGGCGGTCGGGCACGCGGCGCTCGGGGATCGGCACGGCGAGCTCGCCGGAGAGATATTTGCCGGTCCAGGAGCGGGGCGCGGCGATCAGGTCGCGGCACGCTGCCTTCCGCCACGACGTGGCCGCCATGGATGCCGGCGCCGGGGCCGATGTCGAGCACGTAGTCGGCGGTGCGGATGGCGTCCTCGTCATGCTCGACCACGATGACGGTGTTGCCGAGGTCGCGCAGGCGCTTGAGGGTTTCCAACAGGCGCGCGTTGTCGCGCTGGTGCAGGCCGATACTGGGCTCGTCGAGCACGTATAAGACGCCGGTCAGGCCGGAGCCGATCTGCGAGGCGAGGCGAATGCGCTGGCTCTCGCCGCCGGAGAGCGTGCCGGAGGCGCGCGACAAAGTGAGATAGTCGAGGCCGACATCGACCAGGAACTTGAGCCGCTCGCGGATTTCCTTCAGCACGCGGCCGGCGATCTCGTTCTGCTGCGCGTTGAGCCGTTGCGGGATTTCGGTGAACCAGTCGCCGGCCTTGCGCACGACTGAGCTCGGCGATTTCGGAGATGTTTTTGCCGCCGATCTTGACGCATAGCGCCTCCGGCTTCAGGCGCGCGCCGTGGCAGACGTGGCAGGGCACGTCGGTGAAATATTTCGCCAGGTCCTCGCGCGCCCACTCGCTCTCGGTTTCCTTGAAGCGGCGCTCGAGATTGGTGATGACGCCCTCGAACGGCTTCTTGGTGGTGTAGCCGCGCAGGCCGTCGTCATAGACGAATTTGATCTCGTCCTCGCCGGAGCCGTAGAGGATGGCGTCCTGCACCTTCTTCGGCAGGTCCTTCCATTTGGCGTCGAGGGTGAACTTGTAGTGCTTGGCCAGCGCGGTGAGCGTCTGGATGTAATAGGGCGAAGACGACTTCGCCCAGGGCGCGATGGCGCCTTTGCGCAAAGAGGCGTCGCGGTCGGGGATCACCAGCTCGGCATCGATGTGCTGCTCGAGGCCGAGCCCGCCGCATTCCGGGCAGGCGCCGAACGGATTGTTGAATGAAAAGAGGCGCGGCTCGATCTCCGGAATGGTGAAGCCGGACACCGGGCAGGCGAATTTTTCCGAGAAGATCAGGCGCTCGGCATTGGCATTGCGGCCGCGATTGGCCGTTGCGCCCGATGCTTTTGAATCCGCCAGCTCCACGACGGCGAGGCCGTCGGCGAGCTTGAGGCATTGCTCCAGCGAATCGGCGAGCCGCGTGCCGATGTCGCTTTTGACGACAAGGCGGTCGACGACCACGTCGAGGTCGTGGGTGAACTTCTTGTCGAGCGGCTTGACGTCGCGCGATCTCGTAAAAGGCGCCGTCCACCTTCACGCGCTGATAGCCCTTGCGCAGGAACTCGGCGAGCTCCTTCTTGTATTCTCCTTTACGACCCCGCACGACCGGCGCCAGCACATAGATGCGGGTGCCTTCCGGCAACGCCAGCACGCGGTCGACCATCTGGCTGACGGTCTGGCTCTCGATCGGCAGGCCGGTGGCGGGCGAATAGGGCACGCCGACGCGCGCCCACAGCAGCCGCATGTAGTCGTAGATCTCGGTGACGGTGCCGACGGTGGAACGCGGGTTCTTCGAGGTGGTCTTCTGCTCGATGGAGATGGCGGGCGACAGGCCGTCGATCTGGTCGACGTCCGGCTTCTGCATCATTTCGAGGAACTGGCGGGCGTAGGCGGAGAGCGACTTCGACATAGCGGCGCTGGCCCTCGGCATAGATGGTGTCGAAGGCGAGCGACGACTTGCCCGAGCCCGACAGGCCGGTGAACACGACCAGCCGGTCGCGCGGAATGGCGACGTCGACGTTCTTGAGATTGTGCTCGCGCGCGCCGCGGATGGCGATCACGCGGGCGTCGGTGGGCTTGTCGCTGCGTTCGGCCATGAATTCTTGCGCGGGGACAGAGAAACGGGCGGCGCTTCGTCCGGGCGCCTGGCTGGAACGTAGTAAGAACAGGCCGGTTTTGCCAGCCCCGGCCGGTCGCGGGATCGGCGAAATCCCCGCCTTTCGCGGCCAGGGCGGCAAGCGCGCGGCGCACGATTAGCCGGGCAGAAAAAAAAGCGCCCGGGCCGGCGGTTGCCGACCCGGGCTGTTCGATTTTCCTATCCCGGGGCGCCCCGGGAAAGGGACTGGTGCTGCGCCTGAAGCCGCATCGAAACGCGCAGCTCCGGCTTGGCGCCGGTGTCAGAACCGATAGTTGATACCGGCGCGGACGATGTTGATCTTCGGGTCGAAGTCGGTGGACACGAAGCAGGTGGAAGCCGCGCAGGTCGAGGTTCCGAGGTCGGTATAGAGATATTCGAGCTTGGCCGACCAGGCGTGGGTGAAGGCCCATTCGACACCGGCGCCGGCGGTCCAGCCCACCGATGAGTGGGTGGAACTGCCGCCGAACGGCCCTTCGAACTTCAAGCCGCCGAAAGCGGCGCCGCCGGTGATGTAGGGCATGAAGCGGTCCCAGGCGTAGCCGATGCGGCCGCGCGCGGTACCGAACCAGGTGTTTGTGATCGTGCAACCGGTGCCGCCGCAGGCGCCGATGGTGTTGGAGACGTTGCCTTTGATAAAGGCGTAGTCGATGTCACCCTCGATGCCCCAGACCCAGTTGCCGGTCTGCAGGTTGTAGCCGAGGGTGACACCCGCCAGCCAACCATTCTGGTCGTTGGTGGTGAAGTTGCCGAACACGTTCGATATGTCGGCATTGCCCCAGGCATAGCCGCCGTTGAGGCCGACATAGAAGCCGGACCAGGTGAACGGGGCTATGTAAGGCACCATGGGTGCCTTGTAGGCGGGTCTGGGCAAGTCGGCCGCGAACGATGGCGATGCCATCGCGACGGCCAGCAAGCCTGCGCCCAAGGTTAGAATGAAACGCCTCATTGCGTGTGATCTCCTGAGTTTTCGGCCGAAAACAACTCAAACTGACGCGGACGCTATATCTTGTGGATGATTCGGAGTGTGACCTTCACGTCACTAAAAAAGTGTTTTCACGAAACGAATCAGTTGCGTAGATAGTAAATACCGACTAGAACAAACAATGAACGCCCTAGTGGCATTCCGATACCTCAACTTGCCGGTCCAGCCTGCGCGGCGCCGGACAGGCAATGCCGAACAGGCAATAACGAGAAGCGTTGTGGATTAAGGCCGAACGTGCTTGCCGCCCCTCGGCTGCGGTCTAGGGTGCGTCGTCAGTCCAGGGCGTGTCGGCGGCAGACGCGCCCGCAAACGGCGAAGCCGGCTTGGCGCAAAGCGCTAAAGACCGGGCGCCACGCGGAGAGCATCATGGCGGGTAGCGTCAACAAGGTTATTCTCATCGGCAATCTCGGCGCCGATCCGGAAGTTCGCCGCACGCAGGATGGGCGGCCGATCGTCAATTTGCGCGTCGCCACTTCGGACACCTGGCGCGACAAGGCCACCGGCGAGCGCCGGGAAAAGACCGAATGGCACCGGGTGGTGATCTTCAGCGAGGGGCTCGCCAAGGTGGCCGAGCAGTACCTCAAGAAAGGCTCGAAGATTTATCTGGAAGGCGCTCTGCAGACACGCAAATGGCAGGATAAGGACGGCAACGACCGCTATTCGACCGAGGTCGTGCTGCAGGGCTTCAACTCGCAGCTTACCATGCTCGACCGGGCGGGCGGCGGCGGCGCGGGTGCCGGCGACGATTTCGGCGCCAGCGGGACCGGGGTTCAGCGCGAGCGCAAGCCGGCCTTTGCGGGCGCGGGTGCCGGCAAGAGCGACGACATGGACGACGAGATTCCGTTCTGACGCTAGGACTAAGGGGCCCGGGCCATGACGCTCGCGCCGCTGCTCACGCCGATCCGGTCATCCAGCTGCACGCCTTTGCCGCCATGGCGGCCTTCGTGCTGGGCGCGGTGCAGTTGGCCGCGCCCAAGGGCACGCGGCGCCATCGCGCCATGGGCTGGCTGTGGGTGCTGCTGCTCGCGACCATCGCGGTAAGCTCGTTCTGGATTCATCGGCTGCGTATGTTCGGGCCGTTCAGCCCGATCCATCTGTTGTCGATCTTCACGCTTGTCATGCTGCCGCTGGCGGTGCTGGCCGCGCGCCGGCACCGGGTCGCGCAGCACCGCCGGGCGATGATCGCGATCTTCCTCGGCGCGCTGGTGCTGGCCGGCCTTTTCACGCTGGTGCCGGGCCGTACCATGCATGCGGTGGTGTTCGGCAGTTAGGCGCGGGGCATGCGCGCGGCCGACGCTGACGTGGGGTATAAGACCGCATGGTCGCGGCGATCTCCTGGAGCGGTGGCAAGGACGGCTGGCTGGCGCTGACGCGCGCGCGGGCGACCGGCCATGACGTGCGCTACGCGCTGACCATGTTCGACGAAAGCGGTGTGCGCTCGCGCTCGCACGCGGTGCCGCCCGATGTGATGGCGCTGCAGGCGCGCGCGCTCGGTCTCGAGCCGGTGTCGGCGCGCGCGCCGTGGCAGCGCTACGAGGAGGCGCTGGTCGCCGCTTTGCATGACCTCGCCGGCCGCGGTGTCGGCCGGGTCGTCTTCGGCGACATCGATATCGCGGCGCATCGCGCCTTCGAGGAGCGGGTCTGTGCCGCCGCCGGCCTTGCGGCCGAGTTGCCGCTATGGTGCCAGGACCGCGCGGCTTTGGTCGAGGAAATGTTCGGCCACGGGCTGAAGGCCATCGTGGTAACGACCGACGACCGCTATCTCGACGGCGGCTATTGCGGCCGCAGCTTCGACCGCGCCTTCGTCGCCGCGCTGCCGAGCGGCGTCGATGCCTGCGGCGAAAACGGCGAGTTCCACACCTTCGTCATCGGCGGCGCCGGGTTCGAAGCCGACCTGCCGGTGTTGGCGCAGCCAAGCTACGCGCACGCCGTAAGCTTTAACGGGGCCGCGGCCGCCTATCATTTCGCGCCGCTGCGGATTGCCGCCGCGGACCACTGACGGCGTCAGGCCTTCACTCGCGTCTTGCCAGCACCGACGCGACAAGCGCGCAGAAGCCGGCGAAGGCGACGACGGCGCTCGCCGCATGGCCGTATTCCCAGGAACTGCGCATGCCTTCCCAATGGGCGGGGACTACGGTCCAGTTGTGGGTGTCGATATTGGCCGGATACACGAAGGTGAAGAAGATCGCCAGTGCAACCACCTGGCAGCCCAGACTGGTCAGCACGAGTATCGAGGGTAGGGTCTGCGCCCGCTGCACGAAAGCCAGCACACCGAGCGCGATGAGATTGCCAATCAGCACCACGCCGAACAGCGCCCAGCCGCGGTAGATGCTCTGGACGATGAAATAGTCGTCCCTGGCGAGATGGATCTTGTTGGGCAGCGAAAAGAAATGGGCGCCCGCCGGGATCAGGGCGAGCGCAGTCAGAACCAGCGCGACGAACTGCAGCGCTTTCATGCTGCGGGCAACGGTGCCGGCGGGCTCTTGTTCCATAGCGCTCGAACATTCAGCCGAGTGCCGCGCGCACGCCGTCGATGACGAACTGCACGGCCAGCGCCGCCAGCAGCACGCCGAGCAGGCGCGAGGCCACCACATTGCCGGTCGAGCCCATCAGCCGCGCGATCTGGGCGGCGAGCGCGAACACGGCCAGACAAATCGCCATCACCGCCACAATCACGCCGAGCAAAACGACAAGTCTTGCCGCCTGGTGGTCGGCGCGACCGGCAAGCAGCACGATAGCCGCGATGGCGCCGGGCCCCGCCATCAGCGGCACGGCGAGCGGGAAGGCGGCGATGTGGCGCACGCGTTCTTCGATTGCTTCCTCGGCCTGCTGCGACTGCCGCTCGTTGCGCACGCCGAACACCATTTCGGAGGCGATCGAGAACAACAGCAGTCCGCCGGCGATGCGGAACGCGGGCAGCGTGATCGACAGCGTGCGCAACAGCCAGTCGCCGATCAGCATGGCTCCGGCGAGCACGAAGGTCGCGATCACGCAGGCGCGCAGCGCCACTGACCTGCGCGCGCGGTCGGGCAGCGTATGGGTGGCAGCGATGAAGCTCGGCACCAGGCCGAGCGGATCGACCACCACCAAAAGCGTCACGAAGGCGGAGACGAGGAAATTGACCGGCATGGCCGCCAGACTAGTGCCGCCGATTTGAAGTTCCTGCACCACTCGCTGCAATCTCGTTCAGGAACTTCAAATCGAAAGCGGCACTAGAATCAAATGGTTGCTAGTGCCCCTTGCTTCCGAAGTTCGTGCCAGCGCGTGCCGCAACGTAACACGAACTTCGGAAGCGGGGCACTAGCGTAAAACGGAGCCGCCCGAAGGCGCGGCGGACAGTGCTGGCGCGGCGTCGCCGGACGGTTCGGGTATCCGGCCATAACCCATTGATCGGCAATGCAAAAATACCGCTTGCGAGGCGCCCTTTCGGGTAGCAAATGAGGGGTAAATCGGCTACAGCAAGCCGCAAACGCCATTAGCGGGACCTTTATCCTTGTCCGACACTGACAATCCGACATCGGGGGACGGCGCGCCCTCCGACGTGCGCCCGATCTCGATCACCGAGGAGATGAAGCGCAGCTATCTCGATTACGCCATGAGCGTGATCGTGTCGCGCGCGCTGCCCGACGTGCGCGACGGCTTGAAGCCGGTGCACCGCCGCATCCTCTATTCGATGCACGAGCAGGGCCACACGCCCGACAAAAAATACGTCAAGTCGGCGCGCGTGGTCGGCGACGTGATGGGCAAATATCACCCGCACGGCGACCAGGCGATCTACGATGCGCTGGTGCGCATGGCGCAGAATTTCTCCATGCGCCTGATGTTGATCGACGGGCAGGGCAATTTCGGCTCGGTCGACGGCGATCCGCCGGCGGCCATGCGCTACACCGAATGCCGCCTGGCCAGACCCGCCATGGCGCTGCTCGACGACATCGACAAAGACACCGTCAACTTCCAGGACAATTACGACGGCAACGAGCACGAGCCGGTGGTGCTGCCGGCGCGCTTTCCCAATCTGCTGGTCAACGGCGCCGGCGGCATCGCCGTCGGCATGGCCACCAATATCCCGCCGCACAATCTGGGCGAGGTGATCGATGCCTGCGTCGCGCTGATCGACGATCCGGCGCTCGGTGTCGACGAGCTGATCAGAATCGTGCCCGGCCCGGATTTCCCTACCGGCGGCACCATCCTCGGCCGCTCCGGCATCCGCAGCGCCTATACGACCGGGCGCGGCTCGATTGTCATGCGCGGCAAGGTCGGCTTCGAGACCATCCGCAAGGAGCGCGAGGCGATCATCATCACCGAGATTCCCTACCAGGTGAACAAGGCGGCGATGGTCGAGCGTATCGGCGAACTGGCGCGCGAGAAGAAGATCGACGGCGTCGCCGAGCTGCGCGACGAGTCCGACCGCGACGGCTACCGCGTGGTGATCGAGCTCAAGCGCGACGCCGAGCGCGACGTGGTGCTGAACCAGCTCTACCGCTTCACCCCGCTGCAGTCCTCCTTCGGCGCCAATATGGTGGCGCTCGACGGCGGCCGTCCGCTGGTGATGACGCTGAAGGACATGCTGGTCGCCTTCATCGGCTTCCGCGAAGAGGTGGTGTCGCGGCGCACCAAATATCTGCTCGGCAAGGCGCGCGACCGCGCCCATGTGCTGGTCGGTCTCGCCATCGCGGTCGCCAATATCGACGAGGTGATCGCGCTCATCCGCGGCTCCCAGGATGCGAGCGCGGCGCGCGAAGCCCTGATGGCGCGCGACTGGCCGGCCAAGGACATGGCCGCCATGGTGACGCTGATCGACGATCCGCGTCATCGCATTTCCGACAAGGGCACCGTCAAACTGTCGTTCGAGCAGGCGCGCGCCATCCTCGACCTGCGCCTGCAGCGGCTGACCGCGCTCGGCCGCGACGAGATCAAGGAAGAGCTCGACAAGCTGGCCGCGGAGATTTCCGACTATCTGGACATTCTGCGTTCGCGTGCGCGCATCCAGACCATCATCAAGGCCGAACTGACCGCGGTGAAGGACGAGTTCGCCACGCCGCGCCGCACCGAGATCACCGAGGATGTCGGGCTGCTTGAGGATGAGGACCTGATCCAGCGCGAGGACATGGTCGTCACCGTCTCGCATCTCGGCTACATCAAGCGCGTGCCGCTCTCGACCTATCGCGCGCAGCGGCGCGGCGGCAAGGGCCGCGGCGGCATGCAGGTGCGCGAGGAGGACTTCGTCTCGCGCCTGTTCGTGGCCTCTACCCACACGCCGGTGCTGTTCTTCTCCTCGCGCGGCAAGGTCTACAAGGAGAAGGTCTGGCGGCTGCCGATGGCGGCGCCGCAGGCGCGCGGCAAGGCGCTGATCAACATCCTGCCGCTCGAGGCGGGCGAGTGGATCACCTCGATCATGCCGCTGCCCGAGGACGAGAAGACTTGGGGGCAGCTCGACGTGATGTTCGCCACCACCCGCGGCAATGTCCGCCGCAACAAGCTGTCGGATTTCGAGCGTATCCGCCCCTCCGGCATCATCGCCATGAAGCTCGACGAGGGCGACGCCATCGTCGACGTGCAGATCTGCTCGGAGACGGACGACGTGCTGCTCACCACCGCCGGCGGGCAATGCATCCGCTTCCCGGTGCCGGAGGTGCGCGTGTTCGCCGGCCGCACCTCGGACGGCGTGCGCGGCATCGCGCTCGCCAAGGACGACAAGGTGATTTCCATGTCGATCCTGCGCCATGTCGAGGTGACCTCGGAAGAGCGCGTGGCCTACCTCAAGCGCGCCAGCGCGGTGCGGCGCGGCACGGCGGAAGAGGAGGCCCCGGCGGAAGCGGAGGAAAGCGCCGAGCAGATCGAGCTCGGCGAGCAGCGCTATGTCGCATTGTCGGCGGCCGAGCAGTTCGTGCTCACCGCCTCCGAGCGCGGCTTCGGCAAGCGCTCCTCCTCGTTCGAATACCGCACCACCGGGCGCGGCGGCAAAGGCATCGTGGCCATGAACGTCACGGCCAAGACCGGGCGGCTGGTGGCCTCCTTCCCGGTGGAGGAGGGCGACCAGGTCATGCTGGTGACCGACCAGGGCAAGCTGATCCGCACCACCGTCAACGGCATCCGCATCGCCGGCCGCTCGACGCAAGGCGTGATCGTGCTCGACACCGCGGAAGACGAGCGCGTGGTGTCGGTCGAGCGGTTGAGCGAGGAAGAAGAAGACTAGCGCTCGCCGCACGATGCAATCGTCGCGGCGCCCGCTTGTCGCCGGGTCCCCGGGGGCGCCATGAGCCTGCAATTCTGGTCCGCCGCCGAAGCGGCCGTTAGAAAGCGGCATATCTCCGCGCACTCCGATGCGGGCGGCTACGCGGCCGGCATCCTGACCTGGGTGATCGCCGGCAGCGCCTTCGTGGCGTTCAAGCTCGGCGTGCGCGAGATGCCGCCCTGGACCTTCTGCTGCGCGCGCGCGCTGATCGCGGACCTCATTCTGCTGCCGTTCGTCGCCGGCTACTATCGCGACATGTTCGCGCTTCTGCGGCGGCGTTGGCTGGAGGCGGTTTTCATCGGCGGCATCGGGCTCGGGCTGACGCAAGGCGTCACCATCACGGCGCTGTCCTATACCAGCGCCATCAATGTCGGCATCATTTTCGCGCTGGCGCCGATGACGACCATGCTGCTGGCGCGCGTGGTGCTCGGCGAGCCGATGAACGGCTGGCAGGGCATCGGTTTGGCCATTGCGTTCATGGGGGTCGTGGCGATCGCCGTGCACGGCAGCCTGGCGCAGTTGCTCGGCCTGAAGATCGGGCTCGGCGACCTGTTTGCGTTCGTCGCGATCCTGCTGTTCGCCGGCTATACCGTGCTGCTCAAGCGGGCGAAATTCGAGCTGCCGACGCTACCGCTTTTGGCTATCCTGCTGGGCGCCGGCGCCGCTTCCGCGCTGCCGTTCTCGCTGTGGGAAATCGCGCGCGGTGAACACGAGCGGTTGGCGACGACCGGCTATCTCGCGCTTGCCTATACCGGCGTGATCGGCGGCGCCTTGATGTATTTTCTCTACAATTGGAGCGTGGGGGTGCTGGGCGCCGCGCGCGCCGGCACCTTGGTCTATTTGCAGACGGTCTTTGCGACCGTGTTCGCTTGGCTGCTCCTCGGCGAGGCGCTGCGATGGTATCATTTCCTCGGCGGCGGCCTGGTCGTGGTCGGCATCTTGTTCGTGACGCTGCTGCGGCCGGCGGTGCCGGCGGCCAAATAGCTTGGGATGGACGGGTACGGCGATGGATACGTCGTTCATGGACGGCACATAAGTTCTTTCGTTCGCCGCTTATCGACTATTTGAGAGCTTCGAGTTTTCGATGCCCCTTGCGAGCCTCGATTGCCGACGGCTCAGGAGCACGGCCAGGCCGTCCCACCGGGCATCTCGACGCAAATCTCCTTGCTAATTGTTTGAAAGGAGCGCCCCGTGAAAATGGTCAGCGAGGCCCGTTACCCCTTCGAGGTGAAGTTACCTTGCGTGAGTGGCCACTTGACCACGATTGGTAACCACGTCGGAACCGACGGCCGCCTTTCTGAGAAATTCGTCGTGCACTCGCGCAGCCGATGCGTGACGCGCGGTCCAAGAACATCGTCGGCAAGGACCGTAGGATGCGCAAAATGCTTTGGGCCTTCGCCGGTTTGATCGTCGTCGTTTTGGGCGCGATTGGCGGCGTGCTGGCGTTCGACGTGCCGGCGAAACCGCCGCCTCTGGCCTCGATCAGCTCGCCGTTCGCCAACGTCGATTTCAGTGATCTGCCGGCAGTAGGAACCTATCGGGCGCGCGACGGCACAAAGCTCGGCTATCGGACCTATGAGGGAGGCAGGACGCAATTGGTCGTGCTGATTTACGGTTCGTCCGATGACGGCGCCGGTATGCATCCGCTGGCCAAGTCGCTGCGTGACGCCGGCGCGTCAGTTTACGTGCCGGTTCTGCGCGGCCACGGCCGTTTCGGCCGCGGCGGCGATATCGACTACATCGGGCAGCTAGAGGACGATCTAGCCGATTTCGTTACGGTGCTGCGGCCGCTCCATCCCAACGCCAGCTTTTCATTGATCGGCTTTTCCTCGGGCGGCGGCTTCGTTCTGCGCGTGATCGCTACTCCCGACGAAAAGCTGTTTGACCGCTTCATCATTATCTCGCCGGCCCTGCCGCCGGGCTCGCCGACAATCCGCCCAGACACGGGCGGCTGGGCTTCGGTGGCCAAGCCGCGCATCGTCGCCCTGGTGATGCTCAATCGCCTCGGCGTGCGCTGGTTGAATGGGCTTCCCGTCCTCGCCTTTGCGACTTCGCCTAAGGCTACGAATCTTACCAGCGTCTATTCGTTCCGGCTCGCGGCCGATTTCGGCGCCCCGCGCGATTACTTGGCGGCGCTCGGGCGCAGCACGAAGCCGGCGGCGCTCCTGGTCGGCGGCAGCGATGAGCTGTTTTTCCCCGATCGCTTCGCGCCATTGCTGAGGCCGGCGCGACCCGATCTGCCCATAACGATCGTGCCCGGTGTCGGTCATATCGGCATGATTGTGACGCCGCTGGGCATTGGTGCCGTGCGTAAATCGTTCCTGGAGTTAACCGCGCCGGCAACCGCCTTAATGTCGCTTCCTGGTTCATCGCGTCAATTCGTGGCAACGCAGCAATTCGGTCGCTATCGGAACGAAGCGGATATTCTGCAAGTCGCGCCTACACATCCCGATTTATGAGTACGCGCCCTAATGCAAGCCACTCGGGAGCACTCCCAAAAGAAGTGCCCTTTTTTCTTCTTGATCGAAAGCAGTCTAAAAGTGTGTGATCGGTCAGTTGTCGGAAACCAGTGGTAGTTGTGCGCAGATGAACTGGCAGCTGTTCTCCGCTTTCCTCCTCATCACCGCCGTGCTGGTGATCGTGCCGGGGCCGATCGTCACACTGGTGATCGCGACCGGCGCGGCCCGCGGTATCCGCGCCGCTTTGCAGACCGTGATCGGCACCACGCTCGGCAATGCCGTACTGCTCGCTGGCATCGCGGCGGGCTTGAGCTGGATTCTGCAAACCTCGGCGGAAGTGTTCGACTATCTGCGGTGGGTGGGTGCCGCCTATCTCGTCTGGCTCGGCATCCAGGCCTGGCGCCATGCCGGCAGCGCGGTCGCCGCGGCGCCGCTCGGCGCGCATGTACATGCCTGGCGCGGCTTCGTGGTGGCGATCACCAATCCGAAAACAATCGCCTTCTTCACGGCCTTCCTGCCGCAATTCATCGACCCGACGCTGCCGGTGACGCGCCAGCTCTTCGTCATGTGCACGGTGACGGTGGCGCTGGCGGGCTGTCTCGACGCCGGCTGGGCGGTGGTGGCGGCCCTAAGCCGCACCTTCCTGATGAAGCCGCGTCACAACAGGCTGCTCGGCCGCCTGTCCGGCCTGGTGCTGATCGGCGGCGGCATCTGGCTGTCGCTGACGCGGGCGCGCGTCTGAGAATCATGCGCTAATCCGGCAGCCGGTCGCTGGTCACCAGCCGCACGTGACGATCGCCATAGGGCGTGCCGACGCAGCCGAAATAGGGCCAGGGCCGCTCGGTGCACGCCTTGATCGGCGCGGATGCCGCCTGCGGCAGCGGGCCGGCGCTGACTTTGCCGGAGGGCGCGGTCATGAGGGTGACGAGGGCTGCGGCGAACGCCGCAACCGCTATCGCGGTCAACGATTTCAACATGACGGTCCCCAACTCTTGGCGTGCTTGATGTTTGGTCGGTCCCGCCCTCGCGAAGGTTCGAAGAAATAACGGCCGAGGCCGGCAAAAGTTCGCTTCGCCGCCGACGGTCTTGCCGGGGCGAAAACGGCAGGCTAGACCGCAGGCCATGCCACGGACCGCCCTCTATGCCGGGTCCTTCGACCCGGTCACCAACGGCCATATCGACGTCATCCGCCATGCCGTGCGGCTGGCGGACAAGCTCGTCATCGCCATCGGCGTGCATCCCGGCAAGGCGCCGCTGTTTGCCGCCGAAGAGCGCCTCGCCATGCTGCAGGAGACCTGCGCGGGCGTCGCGCGCGAGGCCCAATGCGAGCTTGCCTGCATCACCTTCGCCGACCTGGTGGTGGAGACCGCGCGCCGCGAGGGCGCCGCCATGCTGATCCGGGGCCTGCGCGACGGCACCGATCTCGACTATGAGATGCAGATGGCCGGCATGAACGAGGCCATGGCGCCGGAAATCTTGACGGTGTTCCTGCCCGCTTCCCCCATGGTGCGCCCGATCACCGCCACATTGGTCCGCCAGATCGCCGGCATGGGCGGCGACATTTCCGCCTTCGTGCCGGCCGCGGTCGCCGCCCGCCTGAAGCAGAAGTTTCCGCGCCGCGGCTGAAACAGTTTCCACGCACAAGGAGCGTTCATGATCCCCCGCCGCTTCATCCTCAAGCTTGCACCCGCGCTCGTGCTGGCGGCGATCGCCGCGCCGGCGCTGGCGCAGGCGCCCGATCTGTCCAATCCGGCGGCACTCGTCGAGCGGCGCCGGCGACCTACAAGGTGCGTTTCGACACCAGCAAGGGGCCCTTCGTCATCCAGGTGCATCGCGCCTGGGCGCCGCACGGCGCCGACCGCTTCTACAATCTGGTCAAGCACGGCTTCTACAACAACGACCGCTTCTTCCGCGTCATCTCCGGCTTCATGGTGCAGTTCGGCATCAACGGCGATCCGCACGTGTCGGCGCGCTGGCGCGATGCCAATATCCCGGACGATCCGGTCAAGACCGGTAACAAGCGCGGCACCATCACCTTCGCCACCGCCGGACCGAACACGCGCACCACGCAGGTGTTCATCAATTTCGCCGACAATGACGGGCTCGACGGCCAGGGCTTTGCGCCGTTCGGCCAGGTGGTGTCCGGCATGAACGTGGTCGACAGCCTCAACGCCGAATACGGCGAGGGCGCCCCGCGCGGGAAGGGGCCCGCGCAGGACCGCCTGCAGACACAAGGCAATGCCTATCTGATGCGGGGCTTTCCGCGCATGGACTATGTGAAGAGGGCGAGCATCGTTAAGTGAAAATGTCATGCCGGGCTTGTCCCGGCCATGACGATGTTGACAGACGGAGATTTACAAATGGCCAAGCCGGAAGACACGCTCACGCTCGAGACCAGCAAGGGCAAGGTAGTGATCGAGATGCGGCCCGATCTGGCGCCGGGCCACGTCGCGCGAATCAAGGAACTGGTGAAGCAGGGCTTCTATGACGGCGTCGTGTTCCACCGGGTGATCGACGGCTTCATGGCGCAGACCGGCTGTCCGGAAGGCACCGGCATGGGCGGCTCGGGGCAGAAGCTGAAGGCCGAGTTCAACGCCGAGCCGCATGTGCGCGGCACCGTGTCGATGGCGCGGGCGCAGAACCCGGACACCGGCGACAGCCAGTTCTTCATCTGCTTCGACGACGCGCGCTTCCTCGAC
This sequence comes from uncultured Pseudomonadota bacterium, assembly GCA_963805535.1. Lineage (GTDB taxonomy): Bacteria > Pseudomonadota > Alphaproteobacteria > Rhizobiales > Xanthobacteraceae > Pseudolabrys. The sequence goes on along the minus strand of CAWDUV010000012.1, from coordinate 950,863 downwards.
AAGCAGTACACGGCCTGGGGCAAGGTGATCGAGGGCATGGAGAACGTCGATAAGATCAAGCGCGGCGAGCCGGTGCGCGAGCCCGACAAGATCGTCAAGGCGACGATGGGGGCGTGATTTCCCTCTACCGGCGCCGCAAGTTCTGCTGTCATGCCCCGCGAATGCGAGGCATCCAGTATCCGCAGGCGCCTGTAATTGACATCTGCGCTCTGGAATACTGGATCGCCCGCCTTCGCGGGCGATGACGCCGAGCGAGATGAAAACCGACCTGTTCGACTTCGACTTGCCGGCCGACCGCATCGCGCTGCGGCCGGTGCATCCGCGCGACGCGGCGCGGCTCCTGCTGGTGCGGCCGGGTGGGGACCCGAGTTGAACGACCGTCAGCATGCGCGATCTGCCGGACCTGCTGGCGCCGGGCGATGCGCTGGTGGTCAACGACTCCAAGGTGATCGCGGCGCGCCTGAAAGGCCGGCGCATCGGGCGGGGGCCGGCGGAGCCCGCAATCGAGGCCACGCTGCACAAGCGGCTGGACGGCTCGCATTGGAAGGCCTTCATCCTCGGCGCCAAGAAGGTGCAGGTGGGCGACACCCTGCGCTTCGGTGACGAGGGGAAGGTGTGTTTCCTGGGCCAACTCGATGCTCAAGTGTCACAGAAGGATGAAGGAGGTGAGGTAACCCTTTCATTTTCCTTTCATGGACCGGTGCTCGACCAGGCCATTGCCGAGCGCGGCGACATGCCGCTGCCGCCTTATATCGCCTCCCGCCGCGCCCCCGACGAGCAGGACCGCAGCGACTATCAGACCCTGTTCGCGCAGGAGGAAGGCTCGGTGGCCGCACCCACGGCCGGCCTGCATTTCACCGACGAACTGCTGGCGCGACTGACCGCGCGCGGGGTGGCCCTGCACAAAGTCACGCTGCATGTCGGGGCCGGCACCTTCCTGCCGGTGAAGAGCGAGGTGATCGAAGGCCACGAGATGCATGCCGAATTCGGCGTGGTGCCGGAAGAGGTGGCCGAGGCCTTGAACGCGTTGCGCGAACGGGGCGGGCGCATCGTGGCGGTGGGCTCGACGGCGCTGCGGCTGTTGGAAAGCGCTGCCGGCGAAGACGGCAGGCTCAAGGCTTTTTCGGGCGAGACGGCGATCTTCATCGCGCCGGGCTACAGGTTCCGCGCGGCCGACTTGATGCTGACCAATTTCCATCTGCCGCGCTCGACTTTGTTCATGCTGGTGGCGGCCTTTTCCGGGCTGGAGACGATGAACGCGCCTATGCCCATGCCATTGAAGCCGGCTATCGGTTCTATTCCTACGGCGATGCGTGTTTGCTGTATCCTCAGTCGTCATTCCGGGACGGCGCGTAGCGCCGGGCCCGGAATCCATAATCCCGGCGCTGTGATTATGGATTCCGGGTGTGCGCTCGCGCCCCGGAATGACAAGAGAGAAAATGAACGACACCTTCTCCTTCACCCTGCTCCAGACCGACGGCGGCGCCCGCCGCGGTGAAGTCGTCACACCGCACGGCAAAGTGCAGACGCCGGCTTTCATGCCGGTCGGCACCGCGGGCACGGTGAAGGGGCTGACGCCGGATATCGTGCGCTCAACCGGTGCCGAGATCGTGCTCGGCAATACCTATCACCTGATGCTCAGGCCGGGGGCGGAACAGGTGGCGGCGCTCGGCGGCCTGCACAGCTTCATGCAGTGGCCGCTGCCGATCCTTACCGATTCCGGCGGCTTCCAGGTCATGTCGCTGTCGAGCCTGCGCAAGGTGACCGAGCAGCACGTCGTTTTTCGCTCGCATCTCGACGGCGCCATGCATGAGCTGTCGCCCGAGCGCGCCATCGAGATTCAGGCGCTGCTCGGCGCCGATATATCGATGCAGCTCGACGAATGCCTACGCCTGCCGGCCGCGCACGAGGAGATCGCGCGCGCTATGCAACTGTCGCTGCGCTGGGCGGAGCGGAGCAAGCGCGCCTTCGAAGCGCGGGCGCGCGACGGCTTTGCCCTCTTCGGCATCGTGCAGGGCGGCGACGTCATGGGCCTGCGCGAGCAAAGCGCGCGCGCGCTCACGGCAATCGGCTTCCACGGCTACGCCATCGGCGGCCTGGCGGTGGGCGAACCGCAAGCGGTGATGCTCAAGATCGTCGAGGAGACCGCGCCCCTGCTGCCGGCGGAGCGCCCGCGCTATCTGATGGGTGTCGGCACGCCGCACGACCTGCTGGAAGCGGTGGCGCGCGGTATCGACATGTTCGACTGCGTGCTGCCGACCCGCAACGGCCGCCACGGCATGGCCTTCACGAGGTTAGGACCGATCAACCTCGCCAATGCCCGCCACGTCGCCGACCCGCGCCCGCTCGACGAGCAGAGCGCTTATGCGGCGGCGCGCACCTTTTCGCGCGCCTATCTGCACCACCTGACCAAGGCCAACGAGATGCTGGGGGCGGTGCTGCTGTCCACCGTCAATCTCGCCTATTACCAGGAGCTCATGGCCGGCATGCGGGCGGCCGTCGCCGGCGGTAATTTTGCCGAATTCCGGGCGGAAACCTTGGCAGGCTGGGAACAAGGCGATATCCCGGCGATTTAGGGCCAATGCCACAGATTGCATCACGGTGCGCCCCTAACATTTTTTGCTTGCGCATGATCTTGTCCGAAAACCGGTTCCCACTTTTCGGGATCATGCGCTCGACGCGGCGCGTGCCGAGGCGCACTATGTTCAACCCGTGGACCCAACGACCCCGACCGCCATGGCGCTGACCCTGAAAGTCAACGGCAAAGCTCAGCGCGTCGAGGCCGCGCCCGATACGCCCCTGCTTTACGTTTTGCGCAACGATCTGGCGCTCAACGGCGCCAAATTCGGCTGCGGGCTGGCGCAATGCGGCACCTGCACGGTGCTGATCGACGGCAAGGCGGCGTTGTCTTGCGTCGTCACGGCGGGGCAGGTGGGCGAGGCAGAGATCGTGACGCTGGAAGGCCTCGGCACCATAGACGATCCGCATCCCTTGCAGCGCGCCTTCATCGCGGAGCAGGCGGCGCAATGCGGCTATTGCGTGCCGGGCATGATCATGGCGGCGATGGATTTGCTCAGGCGCAATCCGAATCCGCGCGAGCATGACGTGCGCGAAGTGCTCGCCGGCAATCTCTGCCGCTGCGGCGCGCAGCCGCGCATTATCCGCGCGGTATTGCGCGCCGCGCGCGACATGGCGAAAGGGCCGTGACATGACGCGGCTCACCCGTCGCCAGTTCGGCGCGGCCGCCGCCGGCGGCATCGTCATCGCCTTCTCCTTGCGCGGGCGCCCGTGCGCCGCGCCGCGCGCCCGCCTGCCGGGCAGCCTTGCGCGCCACCGCATGCTCGATGCCTGGCTGCGCATCAATGCCGACGGCACCGCCACGGTCTTCACCGGCAAGGTCGAGCTCGGCCAGGGCATCCTCACTGCGCTGGCGCAGATCGCGGCGGAAGAGCTCAGCATGCAGCCGGCGCAGATCGTCATGATCTCGGGCGACACCGCGCGCACGCCCGACGAGGGCTTCACCTCCGGCAGCCGCTCGATCGAGGACAGCGGCGCCGCCATCCGCGCGGCCTGCGCGGAGGCGCGCGATATCATGATCCATATGGCGGCCGAGCGCCTGCGCTGGTCGTTCGATGAATTGAGCGTGCAGGACGGCGTGATCTATGCGCCCGGCATGCGCACCGTGAGTTATGGCGAATTGGCGGCTTCCATCGATCTGCATCGGCCGGCAAGCGGCAAGGTGGCGCCGGCGCCGGCCGGCGGCCACCGCATCGTCGGCAAGCCGGTCAAGCGGCGCGACATCCCCTGCAAGGTCGTGGGCCAGCCCTGCTATGTGCAGGATATGCGCCCGCCCGGCATGCTGCATGGGCGTATCGTGCGGCCGCCGCGCTATCACGCCATTCTCGACAAGGTCGACAGCGAAGGCGCCAAGCGCCTGCCCGGCGTGCTGGCCGTGGTGCGCGACGGCTCTTTCCTCGGCGCGATCGCCGGGCGCGAAGAGCAGGCGGTGGGGCGCGCGCGCATCTGGCGCGCAGCGCGCAATGGGTCGGCGGCGATACGCTGCCCGATCCCCGCAAGCTCTTTGACGCACTGATCAACGCCCAAACGCAGGACCAGGCGGTGAGCGAAAAGAAAGCGCCGCCGCCCACCGGCATCGCGCGCGTGTTCGAGGCGACCTATACCAAGCCCTATACCGCGCATGCTTCGATGGCGCCGTCCTGCGCGCTGGCGCAATTCGTGCGTGGCGCACTGACGGTGTGGACGCACAGCCAGGGCGTGTTTCCGCTGCGGCGCGATCTCGCCGACGCGCTCAAGCTCGGCGTCGACGCCATCCGCTGCGTGCATGTCGAAGGCGCCGGCTGCTATGGCCACAACGGCGCCGACGACGTGGCGCTCGATGCCGCGCTTCTGGCGCGCGCGGTGCCGGGCAGGCCGGTGCGCGTGCAATGGATGCGCGACGACGAATTCGCCTGGGAGCCCTACGGGCCGGCCATGGTGATGAAGGTGAAGGCCTCGCTTGCCGACGGCAAGGTCGCCGACTGGGCATACGATGTGTGGAGTACCACGCATGGCACGCGGCCGGGCGCGGGCGGCGGCAATAATCTGCTGGCGAGCTGGTATCTGGCGCAGCCGTTCGCGCCGGCGCCGGGCTGGGGCGGCGGGGCCGCGCGCAATGCCGACCCGCTTTACGCCTTTGCCGGCGAGCGCGTCACCAATCATTTCGTGGCGGCGGCGCCGTTGCGCGTCTCCTCGCTGCGCTCGCTCGGCGCCTACGCCAATGTCTTCGCCATCGAAAGCTTCATGGACGAATTGGCGGCGGCGGCCGGCGCCGATCCGGTCGAATTCCGCCTGGCGCATCTCAAGGACAAGCGCGCGCGGGCGGTGATCGAAGCGGCGGCCAAGGCGGCGGGCTGGAAGGCGAGCGACAAGGGCGACGGCATCCGTGGACGTGGGCTGGGCTTTGCCCGCTACAAGAACGCGGCGGCCTATGTCGCGGTGATCGCGCGCGTCTCGCTCAACCACGACAGCGGCGCGTTGCAGGCGGTGCGCGTGCTGGCCGCGGTCGACGCCGGGCAGATCGTCAATCCGGATGGGCTGAAGAACCAGATCGAAGGCGGCATCGTGCAGGCGGCGAGCTGGACCCTGCACGAACAGGTGAAGTTCGGTCATGAAGGCATTGTCTCGCGCGACTGGCTTGGCTATCCGATCCTCACCATGCCGGAGGTGCCGCAAGTGCAGACCGTGCTCATCGATCGCCCCGACCTGCCCTCGCTGGGAGTAGGCGAAGCGGCGATGGGGCCAGCGGCGGCGGCGATCGCCAATGCCTTCGCGCACGCCACCGGCAAACGCCTGCGCGACCTGCCGTTCACGCCGGCGCGGGTGAAGGCGGCGCTGCAATGAACGTGCACGGCGAATTCGGCGGGTTTCTCAAAGGCCGGCGCCGCCCGCGCTTTGCGCTGCCGGCGGGCGCGACCGACGCGCATTGCCATGTGTTCGGGCCGGGCGGGCGGTTTCCTTACGCGCCCGGGCGGCGCTACACGCCGGAGGACGCGCCGAAGGAAATGCTGCGCGCGCTGCACGACCATCTCGGCGTCGCGCGCGCGGTGATCGTGCAGGCGAGCTGCCACGGCAGCGACAATGCCGCCATGCTCGATTGCATTGCGTCCGACCCGGCGCGCTACCGCGGCGTCGCCATCGTCGACGACAGTTTCACCGACCAGGATTTCGACCGGCTCGATGCCGGCGGCGTGCGCGGCGTGCGCTTCAATTTCGTCAAGCATCTGGGCGGCGCGCCCGACATGGGGCTGTTCGCGCGCGCGATCGACCGCATCAAGGGACGCGGCTGGCACGTGGTGCTGCATCTCGACGCGCCCAGCATCATTCCCTTGTCCGACACGATGCGCCGATTGCCGTTGCCCTTCGTGATCGATCATATGGGCCGCGTGCCGGGCAAGGACGGCGTCGATCAGCCGCCGCTCAAGGCGCTGCTCGATCTCGCCAAGCTGGAAAACTGCTGGATCAAGGTGTGCGGCGCCGAGCGCATCTCGTTGCCGCCCTATGCGGAGGCGGTGCCGATCGCGCAGGCGATCGTTGCGGCCGCGCCTGCGCGCGTGCTGTGGGGCACCGATTTTCCGCATCCCAATGCGACGCATGCGGCGGACGAAGCCGACCTGGTCGACCTGGTGCCGCGCTACGCGCCCGACGCCGCCACGCAGAAGTCTCTGCTGGTCGACAATCCGGCCCGCCTCTACGGCTTTGCCCCGGGCTAGCGCCATGCATTGGTCGCAGGCGGTCGATCTTTATTGCGAGCGTACCGACGCCTCCTTCTGGGCCGAGCCCGTCAACGCCGTCAGCAATGTCGCGTTCCTGATCGCCGCGACGGTGGCCTATTGGCAATATCGCCGTCGCGGCGCGCACGACTTGCCGGTGGCGGCGCTGATCGCGCTCGCCGCCGTGGTCGGCGTCGGCTCCTTCATTTTCCACACCGTGGCGACGCAAGGCACCGCGCTTTTCGACGTGGTGCCGATCGCCGTCTTCATCTACAGTTATCTGCTGTTCTCGCTGCGGCGTTATCTCGGCCTGTCGTTGACGCTGAGTGTTGCGCTTCTTGTCGGTTTTGCCGTTCTCACGTTTGCCGAGGCCGCGCTGGTGCCGCGTGACGCGCTCAACGGCTCGCACGCCTATCTGCCGGCGCTCGCCGCCACTTTCGTCGTCGGCCTGTTGGTGCGCGGGGCCGCCGGCAAGCTGATCCTGGCGGCCGGCGTCACCTTTGCCGTCTCGCTCGCCTTCCGCACCATCGACAACGCGGTCTGCGCGGTGTTTCCGCTTGGCACGCATTTCATCTGGCACTGCCTCAACGCTCTGCTGCTCTATCTGCTGCTGCGCGCGGCACTCATTGACCGCGCCGTTGCGAAAGCCGCGCCGGCGAAGAACTAACTGTGTTTGGGTTCGATCCAAAGGGAGACGGCAGGCATGAGCCCCGCGCGCGCAAAGCTCGATCAGATCAACATCGTCAGCGGCGACACGGCCGCGTCGATCGCGTTCTATCGCCGCTTGGGTGTCGACATCCCGGACGATTTGGTCTGGCGCACGCCCAGCGGCGCTCATCACATCAGCGCCAAGAACGAGAGCGGCGCGCCGCCATTCTTCGACATCGACAGCGTGCCGTTCGCCGGCATCTGGAACGGCGGCTGGAAAAGCCGCGGCGATCTGGGCGGCCGGGTCGTTGTCGGGTTCCGCGTCGCGTCGCGCGCCGATGTCGACGCGATTTATGCCGATTTGACCGGCGCCGGCTATACCGGCCTGCAGCCGCCTTACGACGCGTTCTGGGGCGCGCGTTACGCCATCGTTGAGGATCCCGACGGCCTGGCGGTCGGCATCATGAGCCCGAAGTCGGAGGACATGCGTGCGCCGCCGCCGGAGGTTTAGCGGTCGCGCGTTGTGCGCGCAGCATCGAATTCGAGCGGATCGCCAATGATATAGGCAGTCGCGCCGTCGTGGGCGGGCGATGGGGCCTCTTCAGCTTGGCACGGAGTTTGCTCGTAAAGCGGTAGTTTCCGGGCCAACGGTCGAGGCGATCCCATGCGCCGCGGACACGAGGACAAGCAGCATCGCAATGGCGGGGTGCAGCGCCAGCGCAGCGCGTTGCGCGCGGCGTCCTGGCAGGGGCTGCACGGTTATGAGCGTGACGACACCCACGACCCAGCCGACCTCGACCCGGAGGAGAGCGCCTTCGTCGAAAGTTTCGCCGCTGCCAGCGATCCGGTGAGTTTCCTCAGGCTTGCCTGCATTCCGTTCGAAGCGGTCGACAGCGCGGGTCGGCGGTTGGCGCTGTTGCGCGTCGAATGCGAAACCGCGGTGGCGGTCGGCAAGGCGGCGTGCCACGCCGGTTCGGGCGGAGCGCGCTCCACGCCCTTGCCTGGCGGCATGGCGTCGCGGCGGCGGCAGGTGCGCTTCATCTACGCCGACGGCGGCAGCACGCGCAGCCTCACGCTCGGCGAGGTGCGAGGGCTGACGCCGCTTTAGCGTGGCTCACGGGCCGTCATAGAGCCAGGCGATGCCGTCATAGGACTGCTGCGGCGTGCGGTCCATGAGCGCGAGGTCGCGCAATTCGGCGGTGACGCCGCGGGCGTGATAAAAGTCGCCGTAGACGCGCGCCATGATCTGCACGCGCGCGGTGCGCAAATAGCGCTCCTGTTGATAGGCCTGGAAGGCGGCCGGCAGATTGTCGGGCTCGGCCGCCACCTTCTCGGCCAGCACGCTTGCGTCCTCGGTCGCCATGCAGGCGCCTTGCGCCAGATATTGCAGCATGGGATGGGCGGCATCGCCGAGCAGGGTGACGTTGCCATCCGACCAGTGCTTGACCGGCTCGCGGTCGCACAAGACCCACATGCGCCAGGTCTCGATGCGCTCGAGTAAGCGCCGCACCTGCGGCACTTGGCCCTTGAAGTGTTCCCACAGCAGCTCGGTCGAGCCTTCCGCGTTCCAGCCCTCCTCGTAGCGGTCGGAGTGGAACACGGCGACCAGATTGTACAGCTCGCCGCGCCGCAGCGGGTAATGCACGAAATGGGTGCGCGGGCCCGCCCACAGCACGACGTCGGGCCGCCACAGGTCGGCCGGCACGTCCTCGCGCTTGAGCACGGCGCGGTAGGCGATGTGTCCGGAGACGCGTGGGCTACCGTCGCCGACGATGCGCTCGCGAACTTGCGACCACATGCCGTCGCAGCCGATCAGCGCGCGCCCGTCGGCGCGCTCGCTGTCGTCGAGCAGCACGGTGACGCCGTCCGCGCGCTGCTCGTAGCCGGTGACGCGCCGGCTGTTCTCCAGCGCGATCAGGTTGGAGCCTCGGCAGGCGTTCAGGAAAGTGCCGTGGATGTCGGCGCGGTGGCTGACGGCATAGGGCTGGCCGAAGCGGGCGAAGAATTCATCGCCGAGCGGGATGCGGGTGATGAGCTTGCCGGTCAGCGCGTCGCGCATTTCCTGCGCCGGCGGGACATGGGCGTCGGCCAGAATCGCGTCCTTCAGGCCGATCTTCTCCAGCACGCGAAACACGTTGGGGCCGAGCTGGATGCCGGCGCCGACCTCGCGGAATTCCTCGCTCTGCTCGAATACGCGCACGCGGCAGCCCTGGCGCGCCAGCGCGTAGGCCGTGGCGAGCCCGCCGATGCCGCCGCCCGCCACCAGGATCGGCTGTGCGCCGCCGTTGGAAGAAACCATGGACGTATCCTCGCAAAACCCGGGGCTCGGGCCCTTTGTTTTGCCGGACCATAAAGCGTCAAAAAGCGCGAGGCAAAGCGGGCGGGAGGCGACGAAAAACCCGCCGGCTTGAGCGGCCGGCGGGTTCTATTTTTCCTTGTCCTTCCGGGGCGCGGCCGTAAGGCGGCGAGCCCAAAATGACGCCGCGCCCTAATTCGTCGCTTGGCCGCCTATTCGGCACCCGACGCGCGCGGGGCACAAAGCGGGATCGAAGTGATGGACGGCTGCCCACAGGCCTCGCAGGCCCAGTGGTGGCGGATTTCGCCCGCTTCCACGAATTCGGACAGGAGCGGTGCCACCATCAAGTCGCCGCATTGCGGGCAGCGCGCGGGCGCGGAGAAGGCGCGCGGTGGGGCAAGCTTTGCCGCGTTGCAGTGCAGCATCGTTCGGCCTCCGAATGTTGTTTGTTACCCATCGGTGCCGTCCGTTTAGAAGGGCATCGTGGCGGGGGCGAGACGGATTGGTGATGCTGCGGTGGCGCGGAGGATAAAGTTTCGTGACAGATCGTGGCGGGGAGCGGCGTGCGACGATCGAAGCGGCGGCGGGAGCAAGATCGAATAAAAAGCCATGCAATGCATGAAGACTGCATCCCGCGAAATTCCTCGGCCTTTTCGACATCGATCCGCACTCGTAGAGACAGCGTGTAAGCTAATGGAGAACCGACCTCGCGAAGGTTGAGTTTTTGAAATGGGGCAACAGCCTTGCGCTGCGGGTCCCGAAGGCCTTTGCTCAGGAGGTTGCGCTGCCGAAGGCAAGCGTGCGGAATTGACCGTCGAAAATGGCGCGCTCGTCGTCAAGGTCGCGAAAAATCGGCGTCGGCATGATTTGGAGAATCCGATCAATGGCGTCACCGAAGAAAACCGGCACGCCGAAGTCGACTGGGGTGCGCCCAAAGGCAACGATGTCTGGTAGTGGGCTCTCTTGCCAAGGTTATAGTCAGTGCGCGCACGGCAGCAGGTCCTCGACGACGTGCGTGCCAAACTGGTCGTGCTGGTCGACGCGGGCTGAATTGGAAATGGTGAGCGCGCTGGGACTCGAACCCAGGACCTACTGATTAAAAGTCAGTTGCTCTACCGACTGAGCTACGCGCTCGTCACCGACACACAAATAAGCCCTGAAATCCGGGCCGCAATCGTGCGCTGGAGCGCTGTGTAGGGGCGCAAGCCTGCCCGGTCAATAGGCAGGCCCCGCGCCATCCTTGAACTCGCGCGGCCGGGACGGGGTTGCTACAGTAACCCGCATCAATCCGCCGTCCGAGGGAGTAGAGCCCCATGCCGATCGTCAACCGCGTCGCCGACTTGGCCAACGAGATCGCCGAATGGCGGCGTGACCTGCACGCCCATCCCGAGCTCTTGTTCGACGTCAACCGTACCGCCGGCGTGGTGGCCGAGAAGCTACGCGAATTCGGCTGCGACGAGGTGGTGACGGGAATCGGCCGCACCGGCGTGGTCGGCGTCATCCGCGGACGCAAAGGCTCATCCGACAAGGCGATCGGGTTGCGCGCCGACATGGACGCGCTGCCGATCGAGGAGGCGACCGGCCTGCCGTACAAATCGACGGTACCCGGCAAGATGCATGCCTGCGGCCACGACGGCCACACCGCCATGCTGCTCGGCGCCGCGCGCTATCTCGCCGAGACGCGCAACTTCGCCGGCGACGCCGTGGTGATCTTCCAGCCGGCGGAAGAGGGCGGCGGCGGCGGCAAGGTCATGGTCGACGATGGGCTGATGGAGCGCTTCAAGATCGGCGAGGTCTACGGCATGCATAATTACCCCGGCATGCCGGTCGGCCAGTTCGCGCTGCGCTCCGGTCCGATCATGGCGGCGGCCGACCATCTGACGATCGACATCGAGGGCAAGGGCGGGCACGCCGCGCGCCCGCAGTTTTCGGTCGACACCGTTTTGGTCGGCGCGCAGATCGTCAACGCCATCCAGTCGATCGTGTCGCGCAATGTCGACCCGCTGGAATTGGCGGTGATATCGATCACCATGTTTCACGCCGGCACCACCGACAATGTCATTCCGCAGACCGCGCAGCTGCGGGGAACGGCGCGCACGCTGTCGGCGGAAGTGCGCGATCTGCTGGAGAAGCGCCTGCGCGAAATGGTGGAAGGCACGGCCGCGACCTACGGCGCCAAGGCCACGTTCAAATACCGGCGCGGCTATCCGGTGGTGGTCAATCACGCCGCGCAGACCGATTTCGCCGTCAAGGTGGCGAGCGAGGTAGCCGGCAAGGACAAGGTCGATGCCGACACGCCACCGGTGATGGGCGCGGAAGACTTCGCCTATATGCTGAACGCGCGGCCGGGCGCCTTCATTTTCGTCGGCAATGGCGACAGCGCCGGCCTGCATCATCCCGCTTATAATTTCAACGACGAGGCGATCCCCTTCGGCACGTCCTATTGGGTGAAGCTGGTGGAGACGGCGCTAAGTGCGTGAAGCTTTGCCGCGAGCACAGCGTGCTCCCTCTCCCCGTTGGGGAGAGGGTTGGGGTGAGGGGGTCAGTGACTCTTGAGACTATAACCCCTCACCCGACGCGCCATAGCGCGTCGAAGACGCGCGTAAACGCGCTTATGGCGCGTCGACCTCTCCCGGGAGAGGTAAAGAGAGTTTGCGGGACAGCTTAATTCAGACTGGAGTCGCCTACAGCGGCTCGCCCGCCATCCTGACCGGATGGCACACCGCGCGCGCCCTGATCAGGCGCGCGCACAGCCGCGCGGCGGCGGTATAGGTCGGCAGCGGCCCGACGATGAGGCGGTAGTGCAGGCCGCGGCCGCGCCGCTCGGCCAGCCTATGCGGCTGCAGGTCGCCCAGCAGCGGTCCGAAATTGGCCTTGAGCGCCGCCCACTGCATATGCAGCAGCGCGACGCTGGAAGCGCCGGCCAGCGCGATGCCGAAGGCCGATTTGGGCGGCAGCGCGGCCATGCGCACCGGCGGCAGCGGCACCGCGACGTGTTGCGCCGGAGCGGCTTCTTTTGGCGCCGGCTGTTGTTGCGCGGCCTTCGGCGCCGCTGGCTGCGCCGGCGGCTCGCCGCGTTCGGCCGCTTGCGGTGTGCTCGCGGTCGCCTCAGCGGCCCTGCCGGCGTCGTGCTGCGTTGCGGGCCAGGCGGCCGCTTTGCTGTCGGCCGGCGCCACGGTGGGCGGCGCGATCGCCTGCGGCGCCGCGACCGCGGGCGCCGGGCTTGCCGGCTTCTCGGCCCTGGCGGCGGCCGCCGCCTCGGCCTGTTTCTTGATCGAGCCGGTGAGGTCGTCGAGATCGCGTTCGAGAATGGCAACGCGCGCGCCCAGCCTCCCACGGTCGGCGGTGAGCTCGCGCAGTTTCGTCTTCAACTGTGCCAGTTCGGCATTTTCGGCCGGCGGCGGCACTTTCGCCACCGCCACCGCGACAGGCGTCTCGGCCGGCGCCAAGGCCAGTTGCAGGCGGCGCGCGCCGGTGTCGGTTTGCGTGACGATCGCCAGGGCGCCGAGCGAAAACGCCGCCGCCACGCCCCAGCCGGTCATCCGCCACAAAGCGCGCATATCGAAGCCGCGCGCCGGATCGGGGCCGGGGTCAGTTGCCATGGGTCTGCATCTCGGGTTGCGCGAATCATTGAAAACATTAGCAGAATCCGGCAGTCCTGGCTGCGGGGCGGCTGCGCGCTGTCCATTTCCGCTCTTTACCCGCCGGGCCGCTTCAGTAGGGTGCGCGCGAACATCTGGGTACAAGCGCGAACCGGGAACCGATGAGCCCAAGAAACTGCCTTGCGATCGTGCTTGCCGCCGGCGAAGGCACGCGCATGCGCGCGAGCCTGCCGAAGGCGCTTCATTCGCTGGGCGGCCGCACGTTGCTGGCGCATGTGCTGGCGACGGCGCAGGCGGCGGGCTGCGGCGAGATCGCGGTGGTGGTGGGTCCCGACCACGCCCAAGTGGCCGAAGAAGCGCGCGCGCTGGCGCCGCGGGCGCAGGCGTTCGAGCAGCGCGAGCGCAAGGGCACCGCGCACGCCGTGCTGGCGGCGCGTGAAGCGATCGCGCAAGGCGCCGACGATGTGCTGGTGATCTTTGCCGACACGCCGCTGGTGCGCGTCGAGACGCTGCAGGCCTTGCGGGCGGCATTGGCGGACGGTGCGAGTGTGGCGGTGCTCGGCTTCCGCCCGGCCGATCCGACCGGCTACGGGCGGCTGTTGACGCAAGGCGGCGAATTGACCGCCATCCGCGAGGACAAAGACGCCAGCGCCGAGGAGCGCAAGATTACGCTCTGCAACGGCGGCCTGATGGCGCTCGCCGGCGCGCAGGCGCTTGCATTGCTCGACCGCATCGACAGCAACAATGCCAAGGGCGAATTCTACCTGACCGACGCGGTTGCGCTGGCCCGCGATATGGGCTTGAAGGCGGTCGCGATCGAAACCACGGAGGACGAGGTGGGCGGCATCAACACCAAGGCGCAGTTGGCGCAAGCGGAAGCGGCGCTGCAACAGCGCCTGCGCGCGGCCGCCATGGAGGCGGGCGTCACGCTGGTGGCGCCGGAAACCGTGTTTCTGGCGGCCGACACCAGGCTCGGCCGCGACGTCACCGTCGAGCCCAATGTGGTGTTCGGGCCCGGTGTCACGGTGGAGGAGGGCGCCACCATCAGGTCGTTCTCGCATCTGGAAGGCGCCCATGTCGGCAAGGGCGCGCGCGTGGGTCCGTTCGCGCGGCTGCGGCCCGGCGCCGAGCTCGGGCCCGACGTGCATATCGGCAATTTCGTCGAGGTGAAGGCATCCGCGATCGAGACTGGCGCCAAGGCCAATCATCTGGCCTATATCGGCGACGCCACCGTCGGCGCCGGCGCCAACATCGGCGCCGGTACCATCACCTGCAATTACGACGGTGTCGCCAAACACCGGACCGAGATCGGCAAAGGCGCCTTCATCGGCTCCAATTCGTCGCTGGTGGCGCCGGTCAAGGTGGGCGACGGCGCCTATGTCGGCACCGGCACGGTGGTGACCGAGGACGTGCCGGCCAACTCGCTGGCCGTGGCGCGCGCCAAGCAGACGATTAAGGAAGGCTGGGCAAAACGCTTGCGCGACGTGAAGGCTTTGGGCAAAGGCTTGCGCAAGGCGCCGTCGAAAAAGCGCGCTTAAATCAGTGCCGCCGTTAACCCTGGCGTCCTGGCACAAGGCCATGTCACAAGGCGAAATGCGTTGTGATTTCCTTAGAGTTGCCGCCGGCGGCTAAACCATGTTCGCAAGCTAACGGGGGCTCATCCAGCCGCAATGTGCGGAATTGTCGGAATGCTCGGGCGCGAGCCGGTCGCCGCCCATCTGGTCGATGCGCTCAGGCGCCTCGAATACCGCGGCTACAACTCCGCCGGCATCGCCACGTTGGAAAAAGGCAAGCTCGCGCGCCGGCGCGCGCAAGGTAAATTGCAAGCGCTGGAAAAGCGGCTCGAGCGCGAGCCGCTGCTGGGCCATTCCGGCATCGGCCATACCCGCTGGGCCACCCACGGTAAGCCGAGCGAGAGCAACGCCCATCCGCATTCGACCGACCGCGTCGCGGTGGTGCACAACGGCATCATCGAGAATTTCCGCGAGCTGCGCGAGAAGCTCGAAAAGAAGGGATGCCACTTCACCAGCGAGACCGACACCGAGGTGGTGGCGCATCTGGTGACCGAGGAATTGAAGGCCGGCAAGACGCCGCAGCAGGCCGTTTCGGCCGCACTCAAGCAGTTGCGCGGCGCCTTCGCGCTCGCCTTCCTGTTTGCCGGCGAGGACGACCTCTTGATCGCGGCGCGCAAAGGCTCGCCGCTGGCGGTCGGTTATGGCGACGGCGAGATGTATCTCGGCTCCGACGCCATTGCGCTGGCGCCCTTTACCGAGAGCATCAGCTATCTGGAGGAAGGCGACTGGGCGGTGCTGACGCGCGCGGGCGTCGAGATTTTCGACTCGCAGGACAACAAGATCGAGCGCTCGGTGATCAAATCGGCGGCCTCGGGGCTGCTGGTCGACAAGGGCAATTTCAAGCACTTCATGGCCAAGGAGATCCACGAGCAGCCGGAAGTGGTCGGCCATACGCTCGCGCGCTACATCGACATGGTGAGCGAGCGCGTCGTGCTGCCGGCGGAACTGCCGTTCGACTGGACCAAATTGAAACGGCTTTCGATCTCGGCCTGCGGCACCGCCTTCTATGCCGGGCTGGTGGCGAAATACTGGTTCGAGCGCTTCGCCAAATTGCCGGTGGAGATCGATATCGCCTCCGAGTTCCGTTACCGCGAGGCGCCGATGGAGGCGGGCGATCTCGCCATCTTCATCTCGCAGTCGGGCGAGACCGCCGACACGCTGGCGAGCCTGCGCTATGCCAAGGAGCACAAGCTGCATGTGCTGTCGGTGGTAAACGTGCCGACCTCCACGATCGCGCGCGAAAGCGGCGTGGTGATGCCGACGCTGGCGGGCCCGGAGATCGGCGTCGCCTCGACCAAGGCCTTCACCTGCCAACTCTCGGTGCTCGCCTGCTTGGCCATTGCCGCCGGGCGCGCGCGCGGGGAGTTGTCGGAGGCCGACGAGCAGAAGCTGGTGCACGCGCTGATCGAGGTGCCGCGGCTGATGACGCAGGCGCTGGCGCTGGAGCCGCGCATCGAGCGGCTCGCGCATGAGCTCTCCAAGGTGCACGACGTGCTCTATCTCGGGCGCGGCACGTCGTTTCCGATCGCCATGGAAGGCGCGCTGAAGCTGAAGGAAATCTCCTATATCCACGCCGAAGGCTATGCCGCCGGCGAGCTCAAGCACGGGCCGATCGCGTTGATCGACGAGACCATGCCGGTGATCGTGATCGCGCCGTTTGACCGCGTGTTCGACAAGACGCTGTCCAACATGGAGGAGGTGGCCGCGCGCGGCGGCCGCATCATCCTGATGACCGATCCGAAGGGCGCCAAACAGGCCGCCATGGACCAGGTGGAGACGCTGACGCTGCCCGACATGGCGGCGACGGTGACGCCGCTGGTCTATGCGCTGCCGGTGCAACTGCTCGCCTATCACACCGCGGTCGCGCTCGGCACCGACGTCGACCAGCCGCGCAACCTCGCGAAATCGGTCACGGTGGAATAGGATTTGCCCATGGCCGAGCGCGAACCGCAACCGGGCGAGGAACTGGCGCACGACGTGGAAGCCGTGCACGCGGCTTCGCAGACCGGCATGGCCGGACGCATCCGCAACTGGTTCCTCACCGGCCTGGTCGTGGCGGGGCCACTGGCGGTCACCGTCTGGCTGATCTGGACGGTCGTACGCTGGGCCGACGATTTCGTGCGCCCGTTCATCCCGCCGGCCTACCGGCCGGAAACCTATCTGCCCTGGCCGATCCCCGGCACCGGCCTGGTGATCGCCTTCCTGGCGCTGACACTGCTCGGCTTCCTCACCGCCAACTTTATCGGGCGCAAACTGGTGGAAGTGGGCGAGGGGATACTCTCGCGCATGCCGATCGTGCGGCCGATCTACAAGACCATGAAGCAGATTTTCGAGACGCTGTTCTCCAAGACCGGCTCGAGCTTCCGCAAAGTGGCGCTGGTGGAATTCCCGGCGCCCGGCATGTGGTCGCTGGTGTTCCTGTCGCAGCCGCCAGGCAGCGAGGTGGCTTCGAAATTGCCGGAAGGCGACCACGTCTCGGTGTTCCTGCCCTGCACGCCCAACCCGACCACCGGCTTTTTCTTTTTCGTCAAGCGCGGCGAATTGCGCGAGCTCGACATTTCGGTCGAGAACGCCATGACGCTGCTGATCTCGGCCGGCATGGTGCAGCCAAACGGCGAAGAGCAGAAAAAGCTCGGCGCGATGGCCGCCAATGCACGCGCGGCGCAGGCGCTGAGGAAAGTGGAGACGGTGGAGTAGCCCCTCCCGCCGCCGCGATCTTGCTGCTAGGCTCGGCGCGCACAACAGGGGGGCACACCATGGGATTCGTCGAAGCAATCCGTTCCGGATTTCAGCAATTACGTCAATTTCTCCGGCCGTGCGCCGCGCTCGGAATATTGGTATTGGACGCTGTTCACGTACTGGTCGGCATCGTTGCCAATATCATCGATATCGTTCTCTTCGCCGGCCTGCACTCCGTGGTCAGCGCAATCTGGACCCTCGGCACTGCTTCTGCCCGGGCATCGCGGTCTCGCGTGCGCCGGCTGCACGATATCGACCGCACCGGCTGGTGGCTGCTGATCGCGTTCACCGGGATCGGACTTATTGTGCTGCTGGTGTTCGACTGCATGCGCGGAACGATCGGGCCGAACAGGTTCGGGCAGATCCGCTGCCAGGCGCTTGATCGTCAGCCCGCCGCGGATCAGCTTGATCGCCTCGTCCTTGCCGAACAGATAGAGCAGGTGCCGCAAGCGCCTCGCCGCGCTCGCTCTGCGAGCGAGGGATCGCGCGCGAGCACCAGCGCGGCGTCGTCGCGCGCGGCGCCGAGATATTTGCCGTGCACCTCCAGCCGCGCCACGCGAAAGCCCGGCGAGCCGCTCTGGCGCGTGCCGAGCAGGTCGCCTTCGCCGCGCAGGCGCAAATCCTCCTCGGCGATGCGGAAGCCGTCCTCGGTCTCGCGCAGGATGGCGAGCCGCGCCTTGGCGGTTTCGCCGAGCGGAGCCTTGTAGAGCAAGCAGGCAGGTCGAAGCGCCGGGCCCGCGACCGACGCGCCCGCGCAACTGATGCAGTTGGGCGAGCCCGAAGCGCTCGGCGTGCTCGATCACCATGACGGTCGCCTCCGGCACGTCGACGCCGACCTCGATCACCGTGGTGGCGACGAGGAGCTTGCTCTCGCCGGCGGCAAAGCGCGCCATGGCGGCGTCTTTATCCGTGCCCTTCATGCGCCCGTGCACCAGATCGGCCGCGGCGCCGAACTTGCTGCGCAATTCCTGGTAGCGCGCTTCGGCCGCGGCCAGATCGCTGTTTTCGGATTCCTCGACCAGCGGGCAGACCCAATAGACGCGCTTGTCGGCGGCAAGCGCGCGGCCGACGGCGTCCTCGACCTCTTCCAGGCGATCGAGCGGAATGGTGCGGGTGTCGATCGGCTGGCGGCCGGCCGGCTTCTCGCGCAGCTCGGAAATGTCCATGTCGCCGAAATAAGTGAGCACCAGCGTGCGCGGGATCGGCGTGGCGGTGAGCACCAGCACGTCGACCGCCTGGCCCTTCTGGGTGAGCGCGAGGCGTTGGTGCACGCCGAAGCGGTGCTGCTCGTCGACCACGGCGAGCGCGAGATCGTGGAAGGCTACGTCTTCTTGAAAGAGCGCATGGGTGCCGAGCAAGAGATCGATGTCGCCGAGCGTGAGGCGGTCGAGGATTTCCTTGCGCGCGGGCCCGCGCTCGCGGCCGGTGAGAATGGCGACGCGGATGCCGGCGGCTTCCGCCAGCGGCGCAATGGTCTTCAGGTGCTGGCGCGCGAGCAGCTCGGTCGGTGCCATGAACGCCGCTTGACGTCCGGCTTCGATCACGGCGGCGGCGGCGATCAGCGCCACCACGGTCTTGCCGGAACCGACGTCGCCCTGCAGCAGCCGCAGCATGCGTTGGGGTAGCGCCAGATCGTTGACGATGTCGTCGACCGCCTTCTGCTGCGAATGGGTGAGCGCATAGGGCAGCGCCTTCATGATGCGCGCGCGCAAGATGCCCTCGCTGGCCGAGCCGCGGCCGGATTGGCGGCGCATATGCGCGCGCACCAGCGCCAATGCCAATTGGCCGGCGAGCAATTCGTCGTAAGCGAGGCGCGTCCAGGCGAGGCTTTCCGGGAGAACGTCGTGCGGCTCGTGCGGGCGGTGCAGATGGGCCAAAGCATCGGCAAAAGCGGGGAAGCGCTCGCGCGACACCCAGGCCGCGTCCTGCCATTCCGGCAGCGCCGGGATGCGTGCCAGCGCGGCGAGCGCGCCGTCCATGGCGCGCCGCACATTGCCGAGCGCGAGCCCCTCGGTGAGCGGATAGCTCGGCTCGACCAGCGGCAGGGCGGCAAAGCCGGCCTCGTCCACCACCCGGTCGGGATGCACCATTTGCAGCATGCCGTCGTAGAACTGGGCGGTGCCGGAGACGTAGCGCGTCTCGCCGGGCGGCAGCAGCTTTTCCAGATAGTCCGGGCGGGCGTTGAAAAAAGTCAGCGTCAGCGTGGGGCCGGTGCCGTCGCTGGTGACGATGCGGTAAGGCGCACGCGCACGGTGGCGTGGGGCGGGGCGATGTTCCTCGACCGTGACCGCGACCGTCACCAGTTGGCCGTCCTGCACCTCGTTGAGCTTGGGCCGCGCGCGGCGGTCGATGACGCCGGAGGGCAGGTGGAACAACAGGTCGATGACGCGCGGCGCCTCGCGCTCGAGCAGCCGGGCGTAGAGCTTCTCCAACCGCGGCCCGATGCCGGGCAGGCTGGTGAGCGAGGCAAACAGGGGGTTGAGCAGGGCCGGGCGCATGGCCGGCATGCTGGCTTGCGCGCGCTCGCCAGGCAATGCGGCCCTGTGCAAAGCGGCCCGCCGCGGTCTATATAACCCCCCGCCCGGCCCGTCCGGGTTTTTGGCGTTGGAGATGCGGCATTGGGTACGCAGATTTCGAGCGAAGGGCTGGATGCGCGCCGGCGCCGGCTCTTGTTCCGCTGCTGGCACCGCGGCATCGTCGAGATGGACCTGGTGCTCGGCCGCTTTGCCGACGCCCAGATCGCGGACTGGAGCGAGGCCGAGCTCGACGATTACGAGCGGTTGTTGGATATCCCCGACCAGCCGTTCTTCGCCTATGTGAGCGGGGCGGAACCGGTGCCGGCCGAATACGACACGCCCATGTTCCGCCGGCTGCGCGCCTTCAATAACAGCGGCGAGGGGACGCGGTGAACTCTCCCGCCGTATTGCTGCGCGCGGGCGCGCCGCTGACGCTCGCCCAGGTGGCGGACGGCGCCGAAGGCCTGGTGCTGGCCGATCTCGCGCGCGCGATCGCCGCCAGGAAAGATGCGCCGGCCATCTCGCTCTGCGTCGTCTGCCGTGACGGCCAGCGCATGGCGCAATTGGCGCGGGGGCTCGCCTTCTTCGGCCCCGACATCTTGACCATGGAATTCCCGGCCTGGGACTGCCTGCCCTACGACCGGGTGTCGCCAAACGCCTCCGTGGTGGCGCAGCGCATGACCGTGCTGTCGCGCTTGGCGCGCGTGACGGGTCGCGACCGGCCGTCGGTGTTGCTCACCACCATCAACGCTGCATTGCAACGCGTGCCGGCGCGCGAATTCGTCGCCACCCATGCGCTGTCGGTCGCGCCCGGCAACGTCACCGGCATGCAGAGCATCGTCGACTGGCTGGAGCTCAATGGCTTTGTGCGTGCCTCCACCGTGCGCGAGCCGGGCGACTACGCCGTGCGCGGCGGCATTCTCGATCTCTTCCCGCCCGGCATGGACATGCCGGTGCGGCTCGATTTCTTCGGCGACGCGCTGGAGACGATCCGCAGCTTCGACCCGGAAACGCAGCGGAGCGAGACCGAGCTGCGCGGGCTCGACCTGGTGCCCGTGGCGGAATTCCAGCTCATCACCGAGACCATCCGGCGCTTCCGTACCGGGTACGTGGCCGAATTCGGCGCCGCCGGTCCCGATGATCTGCTGTACGAAGCGGTGAGCGAAGGGCGGCGCTATCCGGGCATGGAGCATTGGCTGCCCCTGTTCCATGGCAAGCTGGACACGCTGTTCGATTATCTGCCGGGCACGGCGCTGGCGCTCGAATATCTCGACGAAGACGCCGCGCGCGAGCGCTTGGCGCAAATTACCGATTATTACGAGGCGCGCCGGCAGGCATTGGCCGAAGGCGTGACGCCGCCCTACAAGCCGCTGCGGGCGGACCGGCTGTATCTGAGCGAGGAGGAGTGGACTAAGCGGCTGGAGGCCGAGCCGCTGGCCAAGCTCACGCCCTTCGCGGTGCCAGAGGCGGCCGGCGTCATCGACATCGGCGCGCGGGCCGGGCGCAATTTCGCCGCCGAACGCGCCGAGCCGAACGCCAACGTATTCGAGGCGCTCACCGCGCACGTGCTCGCGCTGCAGGGCAAGGGCAAGCGGGTGTCGATCGCGCTGTGGAGCGAGGGCGCGCGCGAGCGCATGACCCACGTGCTCTCCGACCACCGGCTGCACAATCTCACCGCGGTGGTGTCCTGGCCGCAGGTCGCGAGCCTGCCCAAGCATGCGGTGGCGCTCGCCGTGCTCGGCATCGAGCAGGGCTTCGAGACCGAAAGCGCCGCCATCGTCAGCGAGCAGGACATTCTGGGCGACCGGCTGGTGCGCCCGCGCAAGGGCTCGCGCCGGGCGGAGAATTTCATCGCCGAAGCGACAAGTGTCGCGCCCGGCGACCTGGTGGTGCATGTGGATCACGGCATCGGCCGCTTCGCCGGCCTGAAGGCGATTGAAGCGGCCGGCGCGCCGCACGACTGCCTGGAAATCCACTACGCCGACGACACCAAGCTCTTCCTGCCGGTGGAGAACGTCGATCTGTTGTCGCGCTACGGTTCGGAGGAGTCGGGCGTCGAGCTCGACCGTCTCGGCAGCCACAATTGGCAGGCGCGCAAGGCGCGCATGAAGAGGCGCATTCGCGAGATCGCCGGCGAGCTGATCAAGATCGCGGCCGAGCGGCAATTGCGCGAGGCGCCGCGCCTCAATGTCGGGCCGGGCGCCTATGACGAATTCTGCGCCGGCTTCCCTTACGAGGAGACCGACGACCAGCTCAACGCCATCGAGGCCACCATCAAGGATCTCACCTCGGGCAGGCCGATGGATCGCCTGGTGTGCGGCGACGTCGGCTTCGGCAAGACCGAAGTCGCCTTGCGCGCCGCCTTCACCGCCGCGGTCAACGGCAAGCAGGTGGCGGTGATCGTGCCGACGACGCTGCTGGCGCGCCAGCATTTCAAGACCTTCTCCGACCGTTTCCGCGGCTTTCCGATCAATGTGGCGCAGGCCTCGCGGCTGGTGCCGCCTGCCCAACTGGCGCAGACCAAGGCGGGCTTGGCCGCCGGCACGGTCGACATCGTCATCGGCACCCATGCCCTGCTCGGCCGCGGCATCAAGTTCAAGGACTTGGCCCTCTTGGTGGTCGACGAGGAGCAGCATTTCGGCGTCTCCCACAAGGAAAAGCTGAAAACGCTGCGCAGCGAGGTGCACGTGCTCACGCTCACCGCCACGCCGATCCCGCGCACGCTGCAACTGGCGCTTACCGGCGTGCGCGACCTGTCGATCATCGCCTCGCCGCCGGTCGACCGCCTGGCGGTGCGCACCTTCGTGTCGCCCTTCGATCCGGTCACCGTGCGCGAGGCGCTGCTGCGCGAGAAATACCGCGGCGGCCAGGCCTTCTATGTCTGCCCGCGCATCGAGGACCTGGCGGGCGCCAAGGACTTCCTCGACAAGAACGTTCCGGAAGTGCGCGTCGCCGTGGCGCACGGGCAAATGCCGCCGACCGTGCTCGACGACATCATGTCGGCCTTCTACGACGGCAAATACGACGTGCTGCTGTCGACCACCATCATTGAGTCCGGCCTCGACATCCCGACCGCCAATACGTTGATCGTGCACCGCGCCGACCGCTTCGGCCTGGCGCAGCTCTATCAATTACGGGGGAGGGTCGGGCGCGCCAAGCTGCGCGCCTACGCGCTGCTCACGCTGCCGGCGCAGGCCAAGATCACGCCGCAGGCCGAGCGGCGGCTGAAGGTGTTGCAATCGC
The DNA here is from genome assembly GCA_963805535.1 of uncultured Pseudomonadota bacterium. GTDB lineage: Bacteria > Pseudomonadota > Alphaproteobacteria > Rhizobiales > Xanthobacteraceae > Pseudolabrys. Next base: position 927,976 of record CAWDUV010000012.1, on the reverse strand, counting down.
TCGATACGCTGGGCGCCGGCTTCCAGCTCGCCTCGCACGACCTCGACATTCGCGGCGCCGGCAATCTCTTGGGCGAGGAACAGTCCGGCCACATCAAGGAGGTCGGCTTCGAGCTCTATCAGCAGATGCTGGAAGAGGCGGTGCTGAGCCTGAAGGCCGGCGTCACCGCGCTCGCGCCCGACCGCTGGTCGCCGCAGATTACCATGGGCACGCCGGTGCTCATTCCCGACGATTATGTCGCCGACCTGTCGGTACGGCTGGCGCTCTACCGGCGGCTGGCCGAAATCGAGGACGAGCGTGAGATCGACGCCTTTGCCGCCGAGCTGGTCGACCGCTTCGGCAAGCTGCCGGTCGAGGTCGAGCATCTGTTGCAGGTGGTCACGATCAAGGCGCTGGCGCGCCGCGCCAATGTCGAGCGGGTGGAAGCGGGGCCGAAGGGCGTGGTGCTGGCCTTCCGCGACAACGTCTTCCCCAACCCGGACGGGCTCATCCGTTATATCGGCGAGCAGGGTTCGGGCGTGCGCATGCGCAACGACCCGAAAAACGCCAAGGCGCAGCAACTCGTCTTCTTCGAGGACTGGCCGCGCCCGGTCGAGCGGCTCAAAGGCAGCGCCGCGATTCTGCGGCAACTGGCGACGCTCGCCGAGCCGGCCAAGGCGGCCTAAATCCGTCATCCTTCGAGGCTCGCGCTTTCCGCGCTCGCACCTCAGGATGACGGTGCTAATGCGGCATGCGCAGCACCGGCTTGATCGTCTTGCCGGCCACTGACTCGGCCGCCGCGCGGTTGATGTCGGCCAGATCGTAGAAGGTGATCATCCGCTCGAGCGGAAACCGCCCGGCGGCCATGTGATCGACCAATTGAGGGATGAATTCTTTCGGCTGACTGTCGCCCTGTACGACGCCGCGCACGCTGCGGCCGGCCTGCAGGAACGGCATTTCGAACGAAGCCTCAGTGCCGGCACGCGCACTGCCGAGCAGCACGCACAGCGCCGCCGGCATCAGCGCCTCGATCGCCTCGCGCAACACCGCCGGCTGTGCCGAGGTTTCGAGCGAAAAGCGCAAGCCCGCACCGGTGAGCTTGCGGATCTCCGCCACCACATCGGTGCGGCCCGCGTGGTTGATGGTATGGGTCGCGCCCAATTCGCGCGCCAGCGCCAGCCGTGAACTCGTGCACGTCGACCGCGATGATCGGATCGCAGTCGGCGATCTTGGCCGCCATCAGGCCGGAGAGGCCGACCGAGCCGACGCCGAACACGCCGAAACTGTCGCCGTGCGCGGGCTTCATCACATTGAGCACGGCGCCGGCCCCGGTCTGGCCGCCGCAGGCGAGCGGCCCCAACAACTCGATCGGCGCGCCGTCCGGCACCTTGACCGCGAATTTCGCGTTGGCGATCGCGAAGTTGCCGAAAGAAGACTGCTGGAAGTAGGCGCCATAGACCGGCTTGCCGTTCTGCGCATGCAGCGTTGAGCCGTCGGGCCGCCGGCCGCTCATCTTCATCTGGCGCACCGACAGGCAGTAGTTCTGCCGGTGGCTCACGCAGTTCGGGCAGGCGCCACACCAGGGGTACGACATCACCACGCGATCGCCGGGCTTGAATTCGCTCACTGCGCGGCCCACCGCGCGCACGACACCGGCGCCTTCGTGACCGAACACGGCCGGAAAAGGCATGCTCGGGAAATAACCGTCGCGGCCGTGCAGATCGGTCGCGCACATGCCGGAGGCGGCAACCTCGACCAGCAATTCGTCGGCGCGCGGATCGGTGAGGTCGAGTTGCTCGATGCTGAAAGCGCCGCCGCGTTCGCGCACCACGGCGGCGGTGATCTTCATGTCGCGCGCTTTGCTATTCGGCCGCGTCGGCGGCTTGCGCCGTGCGCTCGATCGCCTCGGCGAGATATTCCGGCGCCTGCGCGCCCGACACCGCAAAGCGCCCGCCGAAGATGAAGCAGGGCACGCCGTCGATGCCGGCCTCCTTGGCTGATTGCGCTTCCTGCGCGACCTGCTCGACGTCCTGCTCGCTGGCCAACGCCTCGTTGACGTCGTCGGCGTCGAGGCCGACCTCGCTCGCGGCCTGCACCAGGACCGCGCGGTTGGTGAGATCGGCGCCTTCGGTGAAATAGAGGTCCATCAGGCGCTGCTTCATCTCGGCCGCCTTGCCGATGCCGCCGGCCCAGCGGATCAGCCGGTGGGCGTCGAGCGTATTGGGCTGCCGCTGCATTTTGTCCATGGCATAGACGAGGCCTTCCTCCGCCGCCGCCGCGGTGACGCGCTGGGCGATACCGGCATAGCGCTCGGGCGAGCCGAACTTGGTGGTCAGATAGTCCTCGCGCGAAATGCCCTCGCGCGGGATCCAGTCGTTGAGGAAAAACGGGTGCCAATGCACCTCGACCGGAATGTCCGGCTTGAGCGCGAGCGCCTTTTCCAGGCGGCGCTTTCCGATGAAGCACCAGGGGCAGACCACGTCGGAAACGACGTCGATGCGGACGGGCGGTTGGTCGGGCATGGGCGCCTCCTTCGGCAGCGTAGAGCCCCGCGGTCAGCCTATGCCGCGGCTTCCAGCCCTGCAACCGCGCCAGGTCGAAGAGCACCGTGTTGGGTCCGCGGTCTTGCGCGGTGCGTCTTGCAGCCGCCGATTGCCGCGCTAAGCATTTGAATCATGCGGGAAAAAGCGGGAGGCGGAGGTTGAAATTGCAAAGAGGACACACCGGCGGAAGAATCCTCACAAATACCAGCCAAAATTCGGACGGCAGGCCGTGCGCGCCCGGCGCCGTCGGTCTGGTGAGCAGCCGCCGCGATCCGCGCTGGGAGGATGGCGATACGCCGTGGATCGAGCTGGGCGACGTCGGCTGGCTGACGCCGGAAGGCGAATTGTTCATGGTCGGTCGCGCCGCGGATCTCGACATTCCGGAGGGCAAGGCGGTGCCGCGTGTCTCGCCGGTGCATGAGGCCGAGCATCTGTTGCGGCTGGAGTGGGACGCGGACGACGCCGCAGCGGTCATGCTCGAAACAGGCGCCGAGCGCTCGCAACTGATCGTTGCGACGGTAGGCTGCCAGGATGCCGACGCCGACGCGCTTGAATCGATCCTGCGCAGCCGCGACCTCGATTACGTCGTGCGGATCGTTCTGGTGCCTTCCATCCCGCGCAGCTTCAGCGGCGAGGTCAACCGGGCCAAGCTGAAGGCCCTGCTGGCACGGGCGTAAGCTCTACTCCGCCGCCACCACCTCACTGCCCATCACCCGCAGCAGCAGGCTGTCGAGCGTGTCGCCCGCCTTGAGCGTGGCGAGCGTCACATGGGCGGCGATCTGCTCGCGGGGTGGCGCCAGCAGGCTCCTGACGGCGCCGGCGATGCGGCGCGCCGCCACATGGGCGGTGCGCAGATCGGTCTGGGTGAAGACGATCAGGAGGCCGCCGTCGTCCTCGGCGGTGGCGAAGTCGATATTGCGGATGAGCCGCGTCACCAGCCGGGCGGCATCGAGGCTGGCACGCGCATCGAGCGTCCCTTCGAAGGTGAGATGCGCGATCGACAGCGCCATGCTGCGGTCCTGCGCTTGCGCAACGGCGCGCGTAAGCTCGTGCCAGAAGGCGTCGCGCGTGAGCAGGCCGCTGTCGGGGTCGAACATGCCGTCGGCGTCGAGCGACTTGAGCATGCGTTTGAGCCGCGCCGCGAAGGCGTGCTGGCGCACCAGCGGCACCATGCGCGCGACGATGCGTGCCGGATCGCCGTCGACATGGTCGATATTGGGCAGCTGAGCGGCGAAATCGGGCGGCGCGTCGCCGATCACCGCCACCGGAAGGTCGCGGAAACGGATGTCTTGCGCGAGCAGCGTGAGAAAGGCCTCCACCATGTGCGGCGAGAAGCCGTCGCCGACCAGGATGCCGTCGATGTCGCGGGACGTAAGATGCTTGGCGGCGGTCTCCACGCTTAATGCCCCCACCATGTTGACGCGCTCGCCGATCGCCACGCTGAGCGCGGCATAAAGCCGGCCGCGCCCGGCGATCAGCACGGTCGCCTCGTCGAGCGCGTCGCCGACCGGCAGCGCCGGCAGCCTGCCGCCCTGCGCGGCCAGCGTCTCGATGCGGCGCAGGACCGTGGCGTGCAAGGCGCGTACGCGCATGGCCGACTGCAGGCGCGCGATCAGCCGCTCGAGCGGCAGCGCGGCGTCCGCCGGCAGCGCGACCGGGATGGCGGCGTCGATGTCGCCATGAGTGAGCGCCACCGTCGGCACGATGGGTCCGGCGGCGGTGGCGATCTGCAGGCAGAGCATGCGGGCGGATGCTTCCGACTTCGGCACACCAGGCTCGGCGATCACGACCGCCGCCGGCTTGACCGCGACGAAGGCGGTGGGGGCGTCGGCCCATTTGGCCTCGACGATGGGAAAGGCGCCGGCGGCGCGCAACGCTTCGACAAGGTCGGGCGCCGGCGTTTCGGCGACCACGATGAGCGGACCTTGCAGCGACATGGCTTGCGTACGCGACCGTTACGGAAGGACGGCAAGCTTAGCGGGCGGGCCGTTAATGCCCCGTCAACGAGACTGGCGCTCAGGCGGCATCGGCCGCAGGGGGCGGGCAGAAGGCGCACGCCAGCAGCGGGTTGAGCCCGCGTGCCTGCAAGGCGGCGACGATCGCGGCGCGCTCGGGCGCACTGCCGGCCAGGCGCTGGCCGAGCAGGCCGTGCGGCAAAGCGAGCAAAGTAGCGGCCGCATCGATGGCCGCCAATTCGGACTCCAGCGCGGACCTGAGAAAGCGGTAGCCGCCGACGGCGGCCATGCCGGCCGGCGGGCCGGTGACGACCAAGGTGACCAAAGCGGCGCGCTCGAGGCGGCAGGTGAAGCCGGTGTCGAGATAGCCGTCGGGCTTGGCGTCCTCGCCGGCGCCCGGCGGGAAATGCCTGGTCGGCACCATGGGCCCGCGCAGCGCCAAGGTGCCGCCGCGCGTGCGGGCGGTTTCGGCCACGGTCACCGTGTCGCCAGCGTTCCGCCGCGCGCTCACCGCCCCGTAGGGCAGGGGCAGCGGCAAGCCCTCGGCATCGCGGCGCACCGGCAGCACGGCAAGCTCGCCGAAGCTTGCGATGTCGATGAGCGCCGCGTCGCCATGCCAGGCGGGACTGGCGGCCAGGCGCTCGGGCGCGCGCCAGAGCGCGACCACGGTCTTGACGTTGGCGCCGAGCCGCCGCGCGTCGGCAAGCGGGGCAAGGACAGGCCCCGGCAGCATCAGCGTGGCATCGCCGAGCGCCTCGCATTGTGCGGCCAGCACGGCCGGATCGCCACCCTGATGCAGCGCGAGCGTGCCACCGGACAAGAGCCAGGGCAGCACGGTCAGGGAAACGCCGGCAAAGGAGGCGGGTGGGATGGTCGAGAGAATATCGGACTCGGGGCCAAGGCCGGCTTCCAGAAAAACGCTCAAGCCCCCGGCCATAAGCTGCGCGTGACTGCGCGCCAGCGGCACAATGCCGGCAGCGGTCACATCGAAACTTACCAACGCGACATGGGCGGCCGCCGGGCCCGGCCGCACCGCAGCGGCAGGGCCGCCGCCGACGTCACGGCGGAAAATATCGTCGAGCGGCGCCACGCCGTCCGGCAAGTCGGGCCCGAAGGCGCAGACATGGCGGATGGGGAACAGCTCGGCCGCGGCAAGCGTGGCACTGCGGGCATGCGCGGCGCCGGCGGTCACGATGGCCTTGGCGCCGAGCCCGCGCAACGCCGTGACGATCTCCCGCTGCCGCCACAAATAAGGCAGCGGCGCCGCGATCATGCCGGCGCGCAGCACGCCGAGCAGCGCGATCACGCCCTCCACCGTATTGGGCAGCTGCAAAGCCACCACCGCGTCGGCGCGCAGGCCGAGCCCGCGCAGCCTCGCGGACATGGCGGAAATCGCCCGATCGGTCTCGGCGTAGTTAAGCCTGCGCGGTGCGCCGCCGCCGATCGTTTGCTTGTTCGGCGGGTCGATGAGCGCCAGCCGATCGGGCGCGCGCACGCCAGCGCGGCGGAACAAGTCGTCGAGCGTAGCGCCGCCGGCCGCCGTGTCGGGATCGCCCAGGATCATGCCCATGTCCTCATGCGCGCTCCTGCGCGTGCCACCAGGTTTCCGGCAGATAGCCATAGAGTGAGGTGCGCTTGGGATGCTCGATGCGCCGCCAGCGCGCCACCCATTGCATCGGCGGATAATAGAGCGGGATGACGTAGAAGCCCGACAACAGCACGCGGTCGAGCGCGCGGGTAGCGGAAACGAAATCCTCGCGCGTGACGGCGGCGAGCAGAGCCGCGATCATGGCGTCGATTGCCTTCGACTTGACGCCCATATAGTTGCGGCTGCCTTCCTGGCTCGCTGCCGCCGAGCCCCAATAGAACAGCTGCTCGTTGCCGGGCGAGAGCGACTGCTCCCAATGGTACTGCGTCATGTCGTAGTCGAATGAGAGCAGACGGTGCTCGAACTGGGTCGGGTCGACGTTGCGCACCTGCATCGTGATGCCCACGCGCTTGAGGCTGCGCGCGTAGGCGAGCGCCACGCGCTCCTGGTCGCGGGTATCGGTCAGTATTTCGAAGGCGAAGGGGCGGCCGCTGGAAAGATGCACGAGCTTGGTGCCTTGCAGCGCGTAACCGGCCTGCTTGAGCAGCGCGAAGGCGCGCCGCAAGCCGGCGCGGTTCTCACCCGAACCGTCGGTCTTGGGCGGCGCCCAGGTGCCGGCCATGATGTCGGCGCGCACGACGCCGGGAAAGGCTTTCAGCAATTCGCGCTCGCGCGCATTGGCCGGCACGCCGTGCGCGGACAGATCGCAGCCGTCGAAATAGCTGGCGGTGCGCCGGTAAAGATTGAAGAAGAAGTTTTTGTCGATCCATTCGAAGTCGAACAGCTGCAGCAGCGCCTCGCGCACGCGCACGTCGGAAAACATCGCGCGGCGGGTGTTGAACACCAGGCCCACCATGCCCTTCGGCAGCCCGTAAGGGAATTCCTCCTTGACCACGCTACCCTTGCGCAGCGCCGGAAAATTATAGGCGGTCTCCCAGCGCCCGGGGTCGGTCTCATTGCGCACGTCGTAGAGGCCCTTCTTGAACGCCTCGAAATGCGTGTTGCCGTCGCGGTAGTAGTCGTAGTGGACGGTGTCGAAATTCCACAGGCCGCGATTGATGGCGAGGTCGCGCCCCCAATAATTCTTGTCGCGCGTGAAGGTAACGCTGGCGCCGGGCTTGACCTTGCTGACGGTGTAGGGACCGCTGCCGAGCGGGGAGGTGAAGCTGGTATCCTCGAAGGTCTCGGGATCGGTCGCGTGCTTGGCCAGCACCGGCATCAGGCCCATGATCAGCGGCAGTTCGCGGTCGTCGGCGCCGGTCAGGTCGAAGCGCACGCCGTGCGTGCCGGTTTTCTCCGCCTTGACGACCTTGGCGTAGTAGGTGCGGAAATTCGGCCGGCCGCGATCGCGCAGGAGCTGCCAGGAAAAGATCACGTCCTCGGGCGTGACCGGCTTACCGTCCGCCCAGCGCGCGGCAGGATTGACGGTGAAAGTGACGACGTTGCGCTTGGCATCGGTTTCCACGCTTTCGGCCAGCAGGCCGTAGAGCGTGAACGGCTCGTCATAGCCGCGCGCCATCAGGCTCTCGACCACGTAGCTGCGGATATTGGCGGCGGGCAGGCCTTTGACGATGAAGGGGTTGAGGCAGTCAAAGCTGCCGAGCACGCCTTGCACCAGGCGCCCGCCCTTGGGTGCGGCCGGTTCCGCATAGCTCGGATGAGTAAAACCCGGCCCCCAGGCGGGTGCCCCGTGCATGGCGATGGCGTGCGGCGCGCCGGTTGCGCGCGCCGGCCTTATGCCGAGGGCTGCGGCGGCGGCGAGCGCGCCGTGCATCACCATGCGGCGCGACGGCTTTGCTTGCGTCAGCGCACGCAGGTCGAATGGGGGCAAAAGCAAAGTTTGAATGCGATTCGCTCCGATTTGGCAGGAATTTATCACAGCGCGGGCGGCAGCGCCGGTTTTGCATTTTCGACCCATTCGTGGCTTTCTTGCAGGCGCAAATTCGGCTATCAGGCTGCGGGGTAAGTCGTCACGCTCCCGCCGTATTTGACGCGGAGAGAGCCGCTCAAAAGCGCGTGCGGCCGGGAGGGTTTCGGGGCCGCTCGCTTAAGACAACAAGGGACCTTTTGCATGGTTTATCGGATCGCATCGCCCCGGCCGCTGGGCCGGGCGCTGACCGCCACGTTGGCGGCAATCGGTTTGGCGGTGACGCTGGGCGCTGCTGCGTCCGCGCAGGCGCAAACCAAGAAGCCGGCGCATAAACCGGCGGCAAAACAGGCCCCAAAGCCCGCGCAGCAGGCGGCCGCGCCGCAGAACGGCCAGCCGACGCTCATGTATTCGCCCTGGATGAAAGTCTGCGGCAAGGGCAAGGACACCAACAGCAAGAAGGTCTGTGTCGTCACCAAGGACGGCCGGCTGGAAAACGGCATGCCGGTCGCCATCGTGCAGCTGTTCGAGCCGGAAGGGCAACCGAAGATCCTGCGCGTGACCGTGCCGCTCGGCATGCAGCTGCAGCACGGTACCCGCCTCATCATCGACCAGGGCCAGCCGGTCAACGAGCCCTACAAGATCTGCTTCCCCGTCGGCTGCATGTCGGACTATCCGGTCACCGACGACATGATCAAGAAGATGAAGAAGGGCAAGCAGATCACCGTGCAGGCGATCAACATGCAGGGCAATCCGATCAGTCTGCCGCTGCCGCTGACCGATTTCGCCAAAGCCTATGACGGCCCGGCCACCGATCCGAAGGTGTTCGAAGAGCAGCAGCGCAAGCTGCAGTCCGAGTTGCAGAAGAAAGCCGAAGAGGCGCGCAAGAAGCTGGAAGCGCAGCAGCCTTCGGCGGCGCAGAAGAAATAAGCGCAATAGCGCGAACTACGAAAGGCGCGGGTCCGCAAGGCCCCGCGCCTTTTCCGTTGCCAATGTCAGATCGGTTCAGTGGTACTGGCTGTTGCGCGGCCGGTAGCCGCCGCGCTCGTCGCGTTCGAATACTTCGGCGACCTGAGGATGCCGCACCGGGTTGCCGGACGTGTCGGGCAACAGGTTCTGCTCGGAGACATAGGCGATGTATTCGGTCTCCTCGTTCTCCGCGAACAGATGGTAATAGGGCTGGTCCTTGCGCGGGCGGATCTCGGCCGGTATCGACTGCCACCACTCCTCGGTGTTGGCGAATTCGGGATCGATGTCGAACACCACGCCGCGGAACGAAAACAGCCGGTGCTTGACCACCTGGCCGAGCGTGAATTTGGCGTTACGCATCTTCTTCATCTTCATCACGAAACTCACATAATGCGTCCCGGCCGCCTTGGCCAGTCCGCCTCACAGCGCATAGCGCGCGGCCATTTCCGGATCCTTGGCCGCCACCAGCCTGGCGAGATCGAGTAGCACCTTGGCCTGCTTCCAGGTGGCATCGTCCTGCATCTTGCCGTCGATCATGACGGCGCCGGCGCCGTCCGGCATGGCGGCGACGATCTTCTTGGCGAAGGCGACCTCGGCCGGCTCGGGCGAATACACCCGCTTGGCGATCTCGATCTGCGAGGGATGCAGCGACCAGGCGCCGAGGCAGCCCATCAGGAAGGCGTTGCGGAATTGCGCCTCGCAGGCGGCGGCATCGGAGAAGTCGCCGAACGGTCCGTAGAACGGCTTGATGCCGGCGGCGGCGCAGGCGTCGACCATCTTGCCGATGGTGTAGTGCCAGAGATCCTGCTGGTAGGCCGCGCGCGGGGCGTCAGCGTTCGACGGATCGGGGTCGGCCAGCACCTCGTAGTCGGGATGGCCGCCGCCGACGCGCGTGGTCTTCATGGCGCGCGAGGCGGCGAGGTCGGCAGGGCCGAGGCTCATGCCGTGCATGCGCGGGGAGGCGGTGGCGATCGCTTCCACATTGTTGACGCCGAGCGCCGTCTCCAGGATGGCGTGGATCAGGATCGGCTTTCTGATGCGGTGGAAGGATTCGAGCTGCGCCAGGAGCTGGTCGAGATAATGGATGTCCCAGGGGCCGTCGACCTTGGGCAGCATGATGACGTCGAGCTTGTTGCCGACCTCGCCGACGATGTCGATGATGTCGTCGAGCGCCCAGGGCGAGTTGAGCGCGTTGACGCGCGTCCACAGGCCGGTCTTGCCGAAATCGACGACCTTGGCCATCTCGATGAAGCCTTCGCGCGCGGCCTCCTTGGCTTCGATCGGAATGGCGTCCTCGAGATTGCCCAGCACCACGTCGACCTGGCGCGGCGAGCTCCGGCACCTTGGCGCGCATCTTCTCGATATGCGGCGGCACGAAATGGATCATGCGCTCGAGCCGGACGGGCAGTTCGCGCAAAGGGGCGGGGGCGCCGATGGCGAGCGGCTGGTAGAACTGACGCGGGGGCTTCACGGTTTCAAGGGTCCTTCCAAAACGGCATGCCGCCCTTTAGAGCAATGCAAAGGCCGCGCCAAGTGGGTGCCGGGCGGCGGCCGGCCGGGGCAGGATGAGCTTAAAGCGCTTCCCCCCGCATCAGCCGCGGCTGGCTCGCCCGCGGTTCGACGCCCTCGCGCATCAGCGCGCGGCGCAAAGGTCCGATACGGTCGAGCAGATAAAGGCCGAAGCCGCGCGCGCCCTGCACCGGCAGGAAGTCGGTGAGCAAAGTGCGGTTGAGCAGATCGACCGCGAGCGTGCGGGTGCCGACATCGGCGCGGCGCATTGCGTCGTATTGGGCGAGGGCGTTGATACCGCCCACGTCGCGGCCGTTGCGGCGCGCATGGGCAGCGATCTCGCCGATGGTCGCGGCGTCGCGCAAGCCCAGATTGAGGCCCTGCGCGCCGATCGGCGGGATCGCATGCGCGGCTTCGCCGACCAGCGCGATGCGGCTGCGCGCAAAGCGGCGCGCCGTGGCGCGGGTGAGCGGAAAGCGCCCGCGCCCCGGCTCGACTTCGATCTTGCCGAGAATCGAATGCGAGGCGCGCTCGATCTCTTGCGACAGTTCCGCGTCGTCGAGCGCGATGAGGTCGTCGGCATCGAGCGGGTCGAGCACCCAGACCAGGCTCGAGCGCTTGCCCGGCAGCGGCACCAGCGTGAACGGGCCGCTCGGGGTGTGAAACTCGGTCGAGGTGTCGTGGTGCGGGCGGCTGTGGCGCAGGCTGACGGTGAGCGCCACTTGCGGGTATTGGTGCGTCGCCATCGAAATGCCGGCGGCCTCGCGGCAGAGCGAGCGGCGGCCGTCGGCGCCGACCGACCAGCGGCGCCTGCAGCGTCTCGCCGCTTTTGAGCGCGACCGTCACCGCGCGCACATCTGGCTCCACAGCCAGCACGTCATCCTCGATCAGCCGCAGCGAGCCCAGCGCGCGGGCGCGGCGTTCGAGCGCTTCGACCAGATGGCGGTTCTCGATGTTGTGGCCGAAGGCCGCGAGCCCGATCTCCTCGGCGTCGAATTTCACTTCCGGCGCCCGCCACAGCCGGCCGGTATCGTCGACGATGCGCATGACTTTCAGCGGCGCGGCATGCTCGACGCAGAGCTCCCACACACCCAAGGTGGTCAGTGCGATTACGGAACCGGCGAGCAGGGCGGTGGTACGATTATCGCTTAAGGCCGGCCGGCGGCCCGCGAGCACGGTATCGATGCCGCCCGCGGCCAGCGCGATGGCCGCTGTGAGGCCGGCCGGCCCCCCGCCCACCACGATGGCGCTTTGCTTCATTTTGTCCGGCATCAAAACGCTCGCTTTGCTTTGGTTATAACCGCATTAGCATGGCACGGGTTGCGCCGGGAACCGGTACCCGGGCCGGGCCGCCATGCGCTATTTTTCCGTTCCTTGAGAGGGCGATGAGCAAGACCCACGATTTCAGCCATTTGCCGTCCGCCGCCGGGTGGCTGGGCGCCGCTTTTTCGCGGCCGAAATTGATGGCGGTCGTCTGTGTGGTGGCGCTGGCGGTGCTCGGCTGGCTCTATTTGGCGCTGCTGGTCGCCCATATGGGCGGGTCGCTCGCCGCGCTCGGCCCCGGCATGGGCGCGCTCGATCTCGTGCCGCGCCTGGTGACCGCGCTTTGCCGGCCGACCTTCGGGCTTGCCATGCCGGTCGGCGCCTGGGGCGCGGGCGGCTTGCTGGTGGTGGCGCTGATGTGGGCGGCCATGGTGCTGGCCATGATGCTGCCGAGCGCCGCCCCGATGATCCTCACTTATGCCGAGATCGCGGAGACCGCGGCGCGCAAGGGCGAGCGCATCGTGTCGCCTTTCGTCATCGCCGCCGGCTATACCGTGGTCTGGCTCGGCTTTGCGGCGGGTGCCACGCTGGCGCAATTTCTCTTCACGCGCGCGGCGCTGATCGACGACGGCATGGCTTCGGCCAGCGGGTTGTTTTCCGGCGCGGTGTTCATCGCCGCCGGCTTCTACCAGTTCTCCGCGCTCAAGCATGCCTGCCTGCGGCAATGCCGCCAGCCGTTTCCCTTCTTTTTCGCGCATTGGCAGACGACGCCGCGCGGCGTGTTCCGCCTCGGGCTGCAACAGGGGCTTTATTGCCTCGGCTGCTGCTGGGCGATGATGGCGGTGATGTTCGCGGTCGGCGTCATGAACGTCGTCTGGATGGCCGCGCTCGGCATCGTGATGACGCTGGAGAAATTCGGCAGCGGCAACCGGCTGACCTATGGCTTGGGCGTCCTGCTGATCGCGGCCGGCTCAGTCTTCGTGCTGACCGCCTTCGCGGCCCATTGGCCGGCCGGCTGAAAGTAAGCTAGGAACAATCGACACGAACGGGAGTGACGTCGTGACCGAAGCCTGGACCTTGAAGGGCGAGATGGCGCTGTCGTGCAGTTGCACCGTGTTCTGCCCCTGCGTGATCTCGCTCGGCAACCACCCGCCGACCGAGGATCGCTGCCAGACCTGGGCCGGCGTGCGCATCGACGAAGGCCATATCGACAGCGTCGATCTCTCCGGCATCAAGGTCGGCCTGATGATGGACCTGCCCGGCATCATGGCGCGCGGCAATTGGACGGTGGCGCTGTTGATCGACGATCGTGCGCCGATCCAGGCGGTAAAGGGCCTGACGCGCATCTTCACCGGCCGCGTCGGCGGCACCACGCATCTGTTGTCGATCCTGGTCGGCCAGTTCCTCGGCGTGCACCAGGTGCCGATCGGTTACGAAACCCAAGGCGACACCCGCATCGTCAGTCTCGAGCGCTACGGCGGCGGCGCCATCACGCCGGTGCCCGGCAACGATAAGGGCGAGAACGTGGTGATCCGCAACAGCCAGTATTGGGTCGGGCCCGACGTCATCGTCTCGCGCGCCGACAAGTCGCGCTTCCGCGGCTTCGGGCGCAACTGGAATCTGGCCGGCCGCTCGGCCGAGATCGTCAAGCTCGATTGGGGCAACCAATAGCGCATGGTCCCAATAGCGGGAACCGGTTTTTGGACAAGACCATGCGCAAACAAACAATCATGGCGAAGCTCGCAAGCGTCCGCGCTTTCGCCATCCACGTGTTCACCGCCAGCGGCGCGGCGCTGGCGCTGCTGGCGCTCATCTTCGCCACCGGCGGGCACTGGGCGGCGATGTTCTTGTGCCTCGGCGTCGCGCTCATCGTCGACGGGCTCGACGGGCCGCTGGCACGCGCGTTCGACGTTCAAGGCGTGCTGCCGCGCTGGTCGGGCGAGACGCTCGATATGGTGGTCGATTTCGTCACGTACGTCTTCGTGCCGGCCTATGCCATCGCCGCCAGTGGGCTGCTGCCGGAGGCTTTGGCCATCGTCGCCGGCGTGGTGGTGGTGATCAGCGGCGCGATCTATTTCGCCGACCGGCAGATGAAGACGGACGACAATTATTTCCGCGGCTTCCCGGTGTTGTGGAACCTGGCGGCCTTCTATCTCTATCTGCTGCAGCCGCGAGAATGGCTCGCGGCGGCGCTGGTCGCGGCGCTGGCGCTGCTGACCTTTGCGCCCATCAAGTTCCTGCACCCGTTGCGGGTCAAGCGCCTGCGTCCGCTCAACGTCGCGTTGCTTGCGGCCTGGGCGGCACTGGCCTTGATTGCGCTCGCCTATAATCTCGCGCCCGGCCCCTCCGTGACCTGGCCGCTGCTGGCGATCGCGCTTTATTTCTTCACGGTCGGGCTGTTGCCGCGGCCGGCCTGACAGGAGTTATCCCATGCCCGTTCTTCTCATTGCCGGCGGCAGCCGCGGCATCGGCGCCGCCACCGCCCGTATGGCCGCCGCGCGCGGCTACGACGTCGCCGTGAACTACCTGAACAATGCCAAGGCCGCCGCCGCGGTGGTCGAGGACGTCAAGAAGTCGGGCCGCCAGGGCTTGGCGCTGCAGGGCGACATGAGCGTTGAGGCCGACATCGAGCGCGTGTTCGACGAGGCAGCAGCCGCGCTCGGGCCGATTACGCATTTCGTGCATTCCTCCGGCATTCCCGGCAAGAATTCGCGCCTCGATGCGGCGAGCGCGCAGACCATCCGCGAGGTGATCGACGTCAATCTCTACGGCGGCATTCTGTGCGCGCGCGCCGCGGTGCGCCGCATGTCGACCGCGCACGGCGGCAAGGGCGGGGCGATCGTCATGCTGGGCTCGATCGCCAGCGTGACCGGCGGCGTCGGCGAATACGTGTTCTACGCCGCGGCCAAGGGCGGCATCGACTCGCTCACCGTCGGGCTCGCGCGCGAGGTGGCGACGGAGGGCGTGCGCATCAACACGGTGCGCCCGGGCCCGACCGTCACCGAGATCCACGCGCCGGGGCGGCTGGAGCGCATCGCGCCGCTGTTGCCGATGAAGCGGCCGGGCGAGCCCGACGAGATCGCCGAGAGCGTCCTGTTCCTGTTGTCGGACGCCGCCTCTTACGTCACCGGCGCGGTGCTCGACGTTTCCGGCGGGCGTTAGGCCGAATTTGCGGCACGAGGTCCCGGGTCTGCAGCGCATCGCCATCGCGCTGCACTGCGCCCGGGATACATGCCTTCGGCATGTACTTGTTTTCCGTGCCTTACTGCCTATGATCCCGGCCGAAATCCCACAACTCGCCAATCAAGACAGTCAAAGGGAGTGAACCATGGTCGCGGCAGTGCGCGTACACAAGACCGGCGGTCCGGAAGTCCTGACCTATGAAGAGGCCGATATCCCGGCGCCCGGCCAGGGCCAGGTCAAGATGAAGAACCACGCGACCGGCATCAATTTTATCGACACTTATTTCCGCTCGGGCGCCTATCCCTCGCCGGTCGGTATGCCGTTCATCCCTGGCAACGAAAGCGCGGGCGAGGTGATCGCCGTGGGCCCCGGCGTCAGCGACCTGAAAGTGGGCGACCGCGTCACCTGCGTCGGCCCGCTCGGCGGCTATGCGGTCGAGCGTCTGGTGCCGGCCGAACGCGTGGTCAAGCTGCCCGACAATATCTCCTACGAGCAAGCCGGCGCCATGATGCTCAAGGGCATGACCGTGCAATATCTGCTCAACCGCACTTTCAAGGTGGGCAAGGGCACGACGCTGCTGATGCACGCGGCGGCCGGCGGCGTCGGCCTCATCCTGTGCCAATGGGCGAGCCATCTCGGCGCCACCGTGATCGGCACCGTCGGCTCCAAGGACAAGGCCGAGCTCGCCAAGAAGAACGGCTGCCACCATACCATCCTTTATCGCGACGAGGATTTCGTCGCGCGCGTCAAGGAGATCACCGGCGGCAAGATGTGTGACGTGGTCTATGACGGCGTCGGCAAGACGACCTTCCCGGGCTCGCTCGATTGCCTGCGCCCGCTCGGGCTCTTCGTCAGCTTCGGCGCGTCCTCCGGCCAGATCGACGCCTTCAACATCAACATCCTGCAGGCCAAGGGCTCACTGTTCGCCACGCGCCCGACGCTCAACACCTATGTCGCCAAGCACGAGGACCTGGTGTCTTGCGCCAACGACCTGTTCGACAAGGTGGGTTCCGGTGCGGTGAAAATCCCGATCAACCAGACCTACAAGCTCAAGGACGCCGTCAAGGCGCACAAAGACCTGGAAGGGCGCGGCACCACCGGCGCCTCGATCCTGGTTCCCTGATATTTGCAGATTTGCATATTTGCGAATCGTGCGCTCCGGCCCTACGCCTATCGGCGTAGGGCCGGAGTTTTTTGAAGGCGCG
Source organism: uncultured Pseudomonadota bacterium (assembly GCA_963805535.1). Classification (GTDB taxonomy): domain Bacteria; phylum Pseudomonadota; class Alphaproteobacteria; order Rhizobiales; family Xanthobacteraceae; genus Pseudolabrys. The sequence continues at coordinate 911,915 of CAWDUV010000012.1, read as the reverse complement.
CCATGACCGCTGAGCAGCCGCAGCCCTGGGGACGTTTGGCGACGCTCGGCCTCGGGGTGATCGCCATGCTGGGCGCGCAAGCGGTCGCGCTGGTGGCGCTCACTTGGTGGTATGGCGCCAGCCTCGCCCACATGCCGGATTTCAGCGGCGACGGGGTGGCGGTGTCGCTGGTGATCTTCGTCTCCACGCCGGTGCAGGTCGTGCTGCTCTGGCTGCTGGCGGCGCGGCCGGGCGGCAGTGCCGCCGCCTATCTCGCCTTCAAACTGCCGAGCCGCGGCGAAGTGTTGTTCGGCATTGCCGTGACGGTGGCGCTGATCGTCGTGGGCAACGCGGTGAGTTGGGTGTTCGGCCACTTCATCGTCACCAGCTTCCAGCTCGACATCTACCGCACGGCGGCGGCGGCCGGCTGGTTGCCGCTGTTATGGCTGGCGGTGGTAGTGGTGACGCCGATCGGCGAGGAGACGCTGTTCCGCGGCTTCCTGTTCCGCGGCTGGCTGCGAGCGCCCCGCGACACCTGGCCGGTGATCCTGCTGACGGCCTTTCTGTGGTCGATCGTGCATGTGCAATACGACTGGTTCGTGATCGCGCAGGTGTTCTGCTTCGGCGTGATGCTCGGCTGGCTGCGCTGGGCGAGCGGCTCGGCCATCCTGACCATGCTGCTGCATGCGCTGATCAATACCGAAGGCATGCTGGAAACGATGATCACGCTGCATCGCTAGCCCCAGGACAAATAGCGATAAGGTTATACCTGCCTGGCCAGCGGTTGCCGCAGGAGGCCATCGCGCTGGTTCGGACTTGACACTCGCATAACCCTGCGGTTATACGTAATTCAATAGCCAGCGGGTTATTGATTGCAAATGCCGAACGCTCACGATGTGCTGTTCAAAACGCTCGCCGATCCGACGCGGCGGGCCATCTTCGAGCGGCTGTGCCGCGATGGGGATCGGACAGTCGGGGCCCTGACGGCGTGGGCCGGGGTCTCGCAACCGGCCGTCTCGAAGCATCTTGCGGTCCTGAAACAGGCCGGGCTGGTGCGCGACCGCCACGAAGGTCGCCAGACGCACTATAGCGCGCAGCTCGGCGCCTTGGCCCCGCTGATCGACTGGACAAGCCAAATGGCCGGCCTCTGGCAAAGCCGGTTCGACCGCCTGGAAGATCTGCTCAAGAGGATGGACCAATGAACGAAACGTCGACCGAGACGCTTTCCGTCGTTGTCGAACGCGAGATACCGCATCCGCCGGAAAAAATCTGGCGCGCGCTCACGCAACCGCACCTGATCGCGGAGTGGCTGATGAAGAACGACTTCAAGGCCGACGTGGGTCACCGTTTCAAGCTGAGCGCCGACTGGGGCGCCGTCGACTGCCAGGTGCAGACCGTCGAGCCGAACAAAACGCTGACATACAGCTGGGATAGCAAGGACCTCGAAAGTGTCGTGACGTGGACTCTCACCCCGACAAGCACGGGAACCCGCCTGCGCATGGAGCAGGTGGGCTTCCGGCCGGATCAGCAACAGTACTACCGGGGTGCGCAAGGTGGCTGGCAAAGGTTCTTTGCGGCCCTGGAGCAGGTCTTGGCGCGAAATGACTGATGTCCGCCCGATTGCACTTCGGTTGGCCTTCGGAGGAGATGCCATTGAATTGGAATAAATGGATTCGGGAGATTCACCGGTGGCTGTCGATCGCCTTTACGGTGGCCGTTATCGCCAACTTCGTCGGCATGGGGCTGGGAAAACCTCCTTCGTGGGTCGTCTACTCGCCACTGCTCCCGCTCTTCCTGCTGCTGTTCACCGGCCTGTACATGTTCGTGCTGCCCTATGCCGCCAAGTGGCGGCCCAATCGACAAAGCCTTGCGACCGAAGCGCAGAAACGGGCTTGAAAAAGAAAGCGGCGCTCGGAATAGCGAGCGTCCTTCCTCGCTGTCGAGACGCGAGGATCGAGAAGCGAAGTCGAAAGCCAAAAGCCGATCGCCTAAAGCAGCGCCGCGATGCGCGCGAAGGCCGGATGCTGATTGATGCCGCCGGGCAGGCGCGGCATGCCGATCACCTCCACGCCGCCGGAAAAGCGCGCGATGCTGGCGACGGTATCCTCCAGTTCTACCGGATTGCGCTCGCTCTCGCTCACCACGATGGCGGCGACCGCAAGCTTGCGCTGCGCCAGCACGTCGAGCGCGGTGAGCGCGTGGCTGATGGTGCCGAGATAGCCGCCGACCACCAGCAGCAGCGGAATGTCGAGCGCCGCCATCCAGTCGAGCACGGTGTGCCGGCCGTCCAGCGGCACCATGATGCCGCCGACGCCCTCGATCAACAAGATGCCTTTGGCGGCCTCGACCGCCGTGCGGCTGAAGGCGACGAGCTCGTCGAAGACGAGCGTGCGGCCCTCGCGCGCGGCGGCAAGATCGGGCGACAGCGGCGCGCGGAAGCGCCAGGGCGAAATGCGCGCGACCTCGTCGGCGGTGAGCGGCCGTCCGAGCGCGGCGAGCAGCACCGCCGGATCGCTGGTCTCGACCACGGAGGAATCGTAGCCAGTCGACCACCGGCTTGAGCGCGTCGACCGCGGCGCCGGCCTCGCGCAGGCGGCGGATGAGGCCGGCGGTGACGAAGGTCTTGCCGATCTCGGCTCCGGTCGAGGTGACGAAGTAGGCCGCCATGGCGCCAGGCTCTCCCGAGGCCCGAGTAACGGCCGCGCTTGATGCATGTCAACCGCCGCCGCCGCGGCCCGGTTAATTTCCGTTGCAAGCACAATGGAGGCGGCGATGCGGTCGGGCCTATTGGCATTCGTTCTGCTGGCTTCGGTCGGGCTCGGCGCGGCGATAGCGCAGCCGGTCGTTTCGCCGGCCAAGGGCGCCCCGTTGCGCGCCGAGGTGCTCGCCGCCTTGCGCCCGGCAGTCGAGAAAGAGACCGGCGGCAAGACTGATCTTCGTGGTGCACGCGCTCAACGTGATGGGCGAATGGGCCTATGCCGACGTCGAGCCGCGGCGGACGAATGGCGACAAGGTCGATTGGCGCCAGACCAAGTTCCGCCGCGACGTCGAGGCCGACATGTTCTCCGGCCTGGTGCTGGCGCTGCTGCGCAAGCAGGGCGGCAGCTGGCAGGTGGTCGAGATCGCCATCGGCCCGACCGACGTCGCCTGGATCGAATGGCAGCAGCAGCACAAGCTGCCGGAGGCTTTGTTCAAGGGGCCGTGACTCTCCGCTGTCATTGCCGGGCTCGACCCGGCAATCCATCGAGCGATGCGCAATTTGAATTTGCATGATGGATGCCCGGGTCAAGCCCGGGCATGACGCTTCTGATGTTGCCGCCGCTCAGAAACCAACCGCGCTGCCGTGCAAGTCGTAGGCGTCGGCGCGCTCGATCTTGACGGTGGCGATTTCGCCGACCCGCAAGGGCCGGCGGCTCGCCACGTGGACGGCGCCGTCGATCTCCGGCGCGTCGGCCATGGAGCGGCCTTTTGCGACAGTGCGGGCCGGCCTCGTCGATGATCACGGATTGCCGCGTGCCGACCTTGCGCTGCAGCCGGCGCGCGGAAATCTTCTGCTGCGCCTGCATGAAGCGGTGCCAGCGCGCTTGCTTGACTTCGTCCGCCACCGGCTCCGCCAGATCGTTGGCGGCAGCGCCGCGGACCGGCTCGTATTTGAAGCAGCCGACGCGGTCGAGCGCGGCTTCTTCCAGCCATTGCAGCAGATATTCGAAGTCCGCATCGGTCTCGCCGGGAAAGCCGACGATGAAGGTCGAGCGCAAAGTGAGATCGGGCACCGCTTGGCGCCAGCGCGCGATGCGATCGAGGGTCTTTTCCTGCGCCGCCGGCCGCCGCATGCGCTTGAGCACCGCGGGCGAAGCGTGCTGGAACGGGATGTCGAGATAGGGAAGGATTTTCCGCTCCGCCATCAGCGGCATGATCTCGTCGACATGCGGGTAGGGGTAGACGTAATGCAGCCGCACCCAGACGCCGAGCTCGCCCAGCTCGCGCGTCAGGTCGGTAAATTTGGCGCGCACGTCGCGCTCGCGCCATGCGCTGGCGGCGTATTTGAGATCGAGGCCGTAGGCGGAAGTGTCCTGCGAGATCACCAGCAGTTCTTTCACGCCGGCCTTGACCAGTCGCTCGGCTTCGCGCAGCACGTCGGCGGCGGGGCGCGAGACCAGATCGCCGCGCAGGCGCGGGATGATGCAGAAGCTGCAGCGGTTGTTGCAGCCTTCGGAAATCTTCAAGTAAGCGTAATGCCGCGGCGTCAGCTTGATGCCTTCCGGCGGCACCAGGTCGAGGAACGGATCGTGCTGCGGCGGCAGCGCCCTGTGCACGGCCTCGACCACCGTTTCGTATTGTTGCGGGCCCGTGATCGCCAGCACGTCCGGGTAGGCGGATGAAATGCTTTCCGGTTCGGCGCCCATGCAGCCGGTGACGATCACCTTGCCGTTTTCCTTCAGCGCGTTGCCGATGGCCGCGAGCGATTCCGCCTTGGCGCTGTCGAGAAAGCCGCAGGTGTTGACGATGACCAGATCGGAGCCGGCGTGCTCGCGCGAAAGCTCATAGCCCTCCGCGCGCAGGCGGGTGACGATGCGCTCTGAATCGACCAGCGCCTTGGGGCAGCCGAGCGAGACGAAGCTCACTTTGGGGGCGGGGGTGTCGGGGGCGGGGCTGCGCATGCGAGGCTTGAGCTAGTCGTGAACCGGCGCAATGGCAAGGCGGTTCAGCGGTTCCGCAGCGCCTCCGCCTCGGCGTAGAAGCGCTTCTCCCAGGCCTTCTGGTTGTCGAGCCCCTCGCGGATGAAGGGCGTGAAAGGCGCCAGATGCAGCAGCAGCCAGTTGAGCAGGCGTGCCGGCTGCCGCGTCGGCTTGATGAAGTCGACGAACAGCACCACGCGGGTCGCCGCCGTCCGGTTCCAGGCCTCGTGCTCATAGGCGTCGTCGAACACCACCGCTTCGCCCTCGCGCCAACGGTAGAGCTGGCGGTCGACCCTGATGCCGAGCGCGTCGTGCGGCTGCGGCACGATCAGCCCGAGATGCAGCCGCAGCACGCCGTTATAGGGCCCGCGGTGCGGCGGCAGATGCTTGCCGGGCTCGAGAATGGAGAACATGGCGGTGATCAGGCCGGGGATTTTCCGGCAGGCCGTCCAGGTTTCGGGACAGGCGGCGATATTGGCCGCCGAGCGGAAGCCGTAACCGCAGAGCAGGTACGTCTTCCAGCCGCGGTCGCGGCTGATGCTGGCGACATCGCTCGACAATTCGTGGAAGCCGGGCAATTCGTCCTTGCGCGTGAGCACGCGCTCAAGCTCGGCGCGGATGGCCGGGTAGGCGCGCTCGAGCTCCGCCACCCAGGGAAATACCGCCCGGTCGTAGATCGGCGGGTTGCCGACTTTGCTGCAGCTGAGATTGAGCCGCTCCACCCATGCCACGACGCGCATGAAGCTGCGCGTGACCGGGCCCGCCCGCGTCATCGGCGCGAGGCCTTCGGTGCCGAAACGCTGGGCCGGCGGGTGCTCGATCGATGGCGTGTCTGGCCGTGCGGCGCCGCTCATAAGGCAATCTCTCGCGCACCCCTCACATCAGCATACCAGGGTCGAGCCCGGACAAAAACCGCTCGCGGCCCCTTTGCCGGCCGGCTTAGGGCGCGCTATCGTGAGGGCGCCACCCGGGACAAACGCCGATGCCGCGCGCCATAGCTCTGACACTGCTGCTGTTGGCCGGCCTGCTGTTGCCGGCGACGGGACAGGCCTCTGCCTCCGAGCTCAGGCTGACGCGCTATGCCGCGCCGCTGGGCCTGGTGGTCGGCCCGCATCCGCCGGTGTGGCGATATTACCGGCAGCCGCGGGCGCTGCCGTTTGCGCGCAGCGAGCAGGCCGCCTCGATCTGGTCTTCCGATGCCTGCTGGCGAGACTGCCGCGCCGCCTGCGCCTGGGACCTGCATGGCTGCCTCTATCGGGACACGCAAGGCATCTGCATCCAATACAGCGCCGCCTGCGACCGCTCTTGCCAGTTCGACTGCCGCGCGCAAGGCGGTCCGCTGCTGCCGTTCGAGTAGCGGCGGTTTCCGCGTCGATGAACGACGCGCGCGCAACCTATGCGCCGATCGATACGCTGAAGCCGGTGGCCGACGATCTATGGATCGTCGACGGCCCGGTGATCCGCTTCGGCATGCCGTGGCCGAAAATGCCGTTTCCGACCCGCATGACGGTTCTGCGCCTCAAGGGCGGCGATCTGTTCGTGCATTCGCCGACGCGATTGACGCCGGCGCTACGCAGCGAGATCGAGCGCTTAGGATCCGTGCGCTTCATCGTCGGACCCAACCGCATTCATTACTGGTGGATTCCAGAATGGAAAGAGGGCTTCCCCGACGCGCAAATCTATCTCGCACCGCGCATCAAGGAGCAGGCGAGGGGGCGCATCGAATTCGACGCTCTGCCGCTTGCCCGCGCAGACGGCTATCCATGGGACGGCGAAATCGCCACGCTGCCGATTGTCGGCGGTTTCATGACGGAGGTGGAGTTCTTCCATCGTGCGAGCCGCACGCTGATCCTCACCGACCTGATCGAGAATTTCGAGCCGGAAAAAGTCGGCAAGCTCTTCCTGCGGCTGCTGATGTGGGTCGGCGGCGTCACGCCCCCGCACGGCGGACTGCCGCGCGATCTGCGGCTCACCTTCACCTGGCGGCATAAGGCCGAATTGCGGGCCGCCGTCGAAACCATGCTGGCCTGGGACCCCGAGCGCATCATCATCGCGCATGGCCGCTGGTTCGAGCGCGATGGCGCCAATGCATTGCGGCGGGCGTTTGCCTGGCTGCTGCGCCGTTAGCGCAGGAACCACCAATCCCAGCCGCCGTCGTTGGGGCAGGCGCCGAAGCCGCATTCCAGGAACGTGGTCAGCGTCTCGAGCGAGGCGACCGCCACCAGCAGCGCAACGCTTAAGCCCGCCCACCGCGCAAGCCACGCCGGCTCCGGGGCGCCCGCTTTGAACTGGCCTTTGAACAATTGCACAATGCCGACCGCCAGGATCACGGTTACGAACAACACCACGCCCCAGACGTAGAGATGCAGGCCGAAGACCGGCTGGCCGAAAGGCGGATTGCTGGCCGCGGACAAGGTCGGCTGCCCGCTCTTGCCGTCGAAGAACGGGTTGATGTGCAGCAGCGTCTGGCGGATCGAGACGGCAAGGCCGAACACGGCCGACAGCAGGCAGACGCCGTAATGGCGCGGGCTCGGCCCCAGCATCACATTCATCGCCGCACCGAACGCCACCGCCAGCATGGCGACGCGCTGCAATTGGCACAGCGTGCAGGGCAGCTCGCGGTAGGAGAACTGGTAGATATAAGCGCCGAGCAGCACGCCAATCATGGCCAGCATGCCGAGCAGATTGAGCGCGCGGGCGGCGGCTGGCGTTAGAAGCCCGTCCTTCATAACTGCACCCCCAGTCTGCTGGAGAAATCGACGTCGCCCATGAAGATGACGATGCCGAGGACGAGCACGATCAGCACCGCGGCCCAGCCCCATTCCGCCTCGCGCCGCCACAGGAAATATGCGCTCACGGCCAACAGGCCGAAGGTCACCGTCATCATGGCGTCGCTCCCTTTGTGGCGGTTACTGCACCAGCTCCGGCCAGGGCACGATGGTCGATTTCACCGTCTTCATGGCGATGGCGTCGGCGACCGCCCGGCCGATGCCGTCTTCGGAGAAGGGATAAAGCGTCTGCATGTCGAGCCAGGGATATTTGTCGCGCGTGCGGTAGAGCATGTCGACGCCGAGCGGCAGATCGTTGCCGGTAAAGCCCCAGGAGCCGAGCACATTGAGGTCCTTGGTGCAGATGCGGTGCCAGGAGGTCTCGATGGAGCCTGCGTCGGTGAACTGGCCCATCTCCACATAGGTGCCGCCGTCGCGCAGGAATTCGATGCCCTCGGGCCCCGCGCTCGGATGGCCGGAGCAGTCCATCACCAGATCGGCGCCGAAGCCGCCGACGATGTCGCGCACGCGGGCGATGCGCTCCTGCGGCGTCTTGGCGTCTTCGATATTGACGGTCGCTTCGGCGCCGAATTTGCGCGCCAGCGCCAGCCGAGGGCTTTCCGGCGCGCCGACGCAGATGACGCGGCCGGCGCCCATCTCCTGCGCCGCCGCCACGGCGAGAATGCCGATCGGCCCCGAGCCCTGGATCACCACCGTGTCGCCCCAGGTAAAGCCGCCGGCGCGGCTGGCGCGGTTGAAGGCACGGATGCAGGAGGTGAGCGGCTCCGACAGCGCGCCCAGCCGCAGCGGCATGTCGTCCGGCAGCTTGTAGATCTTGGTGCCGGGCAGCAGGTCGAGATCGACATAGACGTATTCCGCCCAGCCGCCCCACAGATGCGGCGGCTTGTCGAAGCCGAGATAGCGCCCGTAATAGACCGGCGTCAGGCATTTGTTGGCGCTCTGCGGATAATGCAGGCAGTAGTAGCAATGCCCGCATGGCATCAGCGGCGGGATCATCACCTTCGAGCCGACCGTTAGCGGCTTCGCCATGAAGTCTTCCGAGAACTCAGAGCCCCACCTCGACCAGCACGCCGCCGAGCTCGTGCCCGAGCGTGAACGGCCAGGGCAATTGTCTCGGCCAGTGACCTTTCAAAATGTGCAGGTCGGTGCCGCAGACGCCGCAGGCGCCGATCTTGATGAGCGCGCCGCGTTTTCCCACCTTGGGCCAGGGCACGCTGCGGATCACCGGCTTGGCGCCGGGCGCATCGAAGGTCGAAACGCGGATTTGCTGCATGGCTTCCCCCGACCGCGCGCTTTGGCGCTTCTTTTTGGCGGAAGGGGTGGGATTCGAACCCACGAGAGAGTTGCCCCTCTGCCGGTTTTCAAGACCGGTGCCTTAAACCGCTCGGCCACCCTTCCAACTATCTCAAATCATTGGATAAACAAATTTGGCACAAACTCTCAAAACTGCCGTTTGCTACCATTTTGCTACCCAATCGTTTCGGCATTGGCGATATGTGCACCGACACCGGCCAAATTGGAAGGTGGCGCGGAGGTGGCTCGGCGTGGCTCTCGTGCGCACGACCCGCGGCATTCGGATCGCCACTGCGGCTCGGGGCTGTAGGCGATCTTTTCGAGCGCTTTACTGGCTTCGCGTCGTCCCAGGTAGGTTCCCAGCACCGTACCGGCATCTTCTGCTGTCGTGATCCGAAAAAGCGACCAGCGCTTGTCCTTGTCCTGCACGGTCCGAAATGTTCTTGCGTTGCGACGGCAGAAGAACCCCTCAAAGCCATCGAGCTTGGTCCAGCCGCAGTCGGCGCCAGCGTTAAACCGCTGTCGCGCCCGGAGCCGCTCTTCCTCGCTCAGGCGGCGAAAGGACTCTTTGCGCTCTCGATTTAAAAGCTCTTTCTCATACTCGACATGCTCTTGAAGGGCGCCTGACGGAAATCTCGGGCCCTGAAACGTTAAACCTGGCGCGGACAGCAATCAGCGGCATAGCGGCTCGATCCACTACGCCCGTAATATTGGTATGCTCCCAGCCTTGCTCGCTCCGATCGGACGACCTCTCGACAGGTAAGCGGTTGCGGATAAGATCGGCGCGCTAGCAATCGTCGGGAATATTGCCATGCGCTGGGTTCTCCCACTTCCAACCGATAGAATTTCGCTTGTTTTTGCGGCTGCCCTCCTGACGGGCGCCGCCTCAACGCCCGCGGCGGCCGGAAGCGAGTACATCTGCACGAGACTAGCGAACAGTCTCGAGCAGACGAAGCCCGATACCCAATTGCAGCGCAACATCGCATTGTTCGACGCTGCCGGCAAAGACTGTCTAGAAATCGCCAAACGTGTGCTGCTGGTCGGCGCGTCGATCGAGGCCAGCAACCGCTTCGGCACCACTGCGCTCGGCGAGGCGGCGCGCAAGGGCTATCTGGACATGGTCGATTTCCTGCTGGCGCACGGTGCGGCCATCAATGCGCACAATGTCGGCGGCGCGACGCCGCTTTACATCGCGGCCGACAATGACCGCACCAAGGTGGTGCACCTGCTGCTCGCCAAGGGCGCCGATCCCAACCTGGCGCGCAACAATGGGCTGACGCCGCTCGCCGCCGCCGCCTACAACGGCAATAGTGAGATCGTTGCAGACCTGCTTGCGTATCACGCCAATCCGAACAGGCCCGACAACACGGAAAAGACCGCGATCCTCTATGCCGCGGCCAAAGGCTTCACGCCGGTCGTTCAGCTCCTGCTCAAAGCTGGGGTCGACCCCAAGGCGCAGTACGGCAACCGCTTGAGCGCGCTAATGTGGGCGGCCGGCTATGCCGACGGCGCCGGCATTGACGATGCGCAGCACGTCGCCAAACTGTTGCTTGATCACGGCGCGCTCATCGACGCGGCCGACAACCGCGGGCGCACTGCCCTGATGATTGCGGCCGAAACCGGCCATCTCGAAATGGTCGATCTGTTGCTCAAGCGCGGCGCCGACCGGGCTCTGCGCGATAAGCAGGGCAAAAGTGCGCTTGATCTGGCAGGCAGCGCGGCGGTCAAGCAGCTGCTGCTAGCGCACTAGCAGCGGGGCGAGATACTGGGCCATGGCGGCGATTTGCTTTTTCGAGGTCGCCTTCATCAGATCGGACATGCCGGGATTATTTCCCCGCGAGCCGTCTCGGAAAGCCAACATCTGCCTTTCCAGATATTCGCGCCACTGACCGGCGAGGCGCGGCTGGGTACCCGCGCCCTGATAATTGCCCTGATGGCAGCCGGTACAGCCGATGGAGGTGTTGGCCTGGTCCGCCGTGGCGGCGACATCGGAGGGCGCCGCCGACTGGTTGAGCTGGGGCCATTGCTTCTTGGAAAAATATTCGGCCAACGCCATCATGTCGTCGCGGCTGAACATCTGCGCGATCGGCCCCATCACCGGGTTCTTTCGCGCCCCGCTCTTGAAGTCGCGCAGCTGCAAGTAGAGATAGCCGTCCTGCTGGCCCCAGATGACCGGCGTATTCTTGTCAATCGGCACGCCGTTAGCGCCATGACACGCGGCGCAGAGTTGCGCCTTTTTGGAAGCGTCGGCAACATCCTGCGCGGGCGCGCGGCCGGCGGGCGGCAACACAGTCGCGGCAAGAGTGCAGAAAGCGAAGATCAAGACCGGGCGTCGAGGCACAAAAAGCATCCTAAAGCGAGATCGTGTTGAACCGAGGCGGCCCACGGCGCGAAGCAAATCCGCCGCGCGCGACCCGATTCAAACCAAAACTAACCGCGCCCGTTCCCATCCTTCAAAACATGAAAGAGACGGGGCCCGCAAGGAGCCCCGTCTCAACTTGGGCATCATCGGTCCGAGTGCGGGCCTTCCCGTCGGCTGAATTACGGGAGGGTGAAGGCGATGATGTTGTTGCCGCGCTTGTAGTTGAGTTGGACGTTGCCGCCCGCTGCAACCACAATGTATTGCTTGCCGCCAGCGGTGTAGGAAGACGGCGGCGCGTTGACGCCGGCGCCTGCTTGGAAGCTCCACAGTACCGAGCCGGTCTCCGAGTCATAGGCCTTGAACTGGCCGTCGCCTTCGCCGGCGAAGACCAGCCCACCCGCTGTCGCGAGCGCGCCGCCGATCATCGGCTGCGGCGTCTTGACCTGCCAGCGGATTTTGCCGGTATTGTAGTCAACCGCGGTGACGTTGCCCCATTGCTCCTCGGTTGCGATCACCTTGAAGGCGCCGCCCAGCCACAGCTTGCCGCCCGGGTAAGCCGAGCTCTGCACCTGATAGGTCATGGGCTGGTGCAGATTGACCGCGTAGGCGAGCCCGGCATTCGGATCTGTCGCGATGGGAGACCACTCAACGCCGCCGTTGGCGCCCGGCAGCATACGCGCGCCCTTGGCCGTCGGCAGCGCCCACATATTCTCCTGTGGCACCATCGCCTGCGAGAAGCGGATCAGCTGGCAGTTGTCGCGGCGATTGACGTAGATGTGCCCGGTCTTGCCGGCGTGCAGCACGGCCGGAACCATCTTGCCGTCCTTGTCCTTCGCTTCGACGAGCACCGTCGGGCTGACCGCGTCCAGGTCCCAGACGTCGTGAGCGATGTACTGGAAGTGGCAGGCGATCTTGCCGGTGTCGAGATCGACCGACACCAGCGAGTCGGTATAAAGGTTGTCGCCGGGGCGTTGCGCGCCGTCGAGGTCGGGCGACGGATTGCCGACAACGAAATAGACGCGGTTGGTGGCGAGATCGACCGACGGGTTTTGCCATACGCCGCCGCCCAGCGTCTTGTAGGGATCGCCGCCTTTGGCGAGACGAGTCTTCTCGGCCGCGATGTCGCGATGCATGTCGCGGCCGGTGGCGTCCTTGGTCGCCCATACGCCGACCGAATTCTCAGGGATCGTGTGGAAGGTCCACAACAGCTTGCCGGTCTTGGCGTCGTAGGCCTTGACGAAGCCACGGATGCCGTATTCGCCGCCGTTGGTGCCGATGAGGATTTTGCCCTTCACCGCGGTCGGCGCCATGGTTTCGCTGTAGCCCTTCTCGGGATCGGCGATGGTGGCCGACCACCTTACCGCGCCGGTCTTCGCGTCGAGGCCGTACAGCTTTGCGTCGAGTGTCGCTACGTAGACCATATCGTCATAGGCAGCGACGCCACGATTGTTCGGCCCGCAGCAATAGGTGGTGATCGGGCCGAGCTTCGGCTTGAACTCCCATTTCTCCTCGCCGGTGCGCGCGTCGAGCGCATACACGTGGTCGAACGAAGTCGTCACATACATGACGCCATTCACAACGATTGGCGAAGTCTCCATCAATTCCATCATGTCGGTCTGGAAGATCCAGGCCGGCCGCAGATGCGCAACATTTGAGCGGTTGATTTGGCGGTTTGGATAATGCCGCGTCTGCTCGTAGTTGCCGTTAGTCTGCAGGAAGTTGTTACCGTCATCGGCGGACCGGTTGAGCATGTCCTGCGTGACGGTTTGCATGTCGCCGTAAAGGGTGGCGTGCTTTACCTCGTCCGCGGAGACAGAACTCACCGCGGCAAAGGCAAAGGCGCACGCCACAGCAAAGGTGGTTTGCCGTAGAGCCATGTCCTCCCCCAGGATGTTCGACGTGTTTTTTCGGCGGATTTGAGCTGGAAGCGCGCCGAGCCTGCGCCTAGTCCAATTCAGTGTCAATGTGCAGCGCAATAATCCGCGCGAAACACCAACGAAATAAATGGCTTCCCATCCGGCGAAGCTCCTGGCGAATCCGCACGATGCGGTGCATGGGAGGGATGCCTGGGACGAATGCCAGGTACTGGAAAATGCGGCGCGCGGTTGAACGGGTTACTGACGATCCCTTAAGTTCTACGACGCCTTCGATAAAGCTCACGCACCCATGCCGTATTTGCTCAGGTCCGCTTGGCTGGCCGTATTCGCGGCGTTGGTTGCCGCTCCGCCGGCCGCAAAGGCAGACGACGCGGGCGTCGCGGCCTTCGATACCGACCATCTGTTCGCCTTCAATGCCGGAAGCGACTTCGACGAGCCGGGCAGCAAGGAAATCGCCGCAGCCTTAACCGGGCGTTTCGGCAGAAGCGGTGGCACTTATCGGGCCGATGAAGGCGAAGTATCGCTACAATACACAGCCGCGCGTAACCTCCAGCTCGAACTGGCGGCGCGCGGCACCTATTACCGCATCAGGGGCGTCCCAGACATGGACAACCTGGACCGGGCGGCCTTCGGCGGGCTGTCGCTGGGCGTGAGCTATCGCATTCTCGACCGTGCAACGCATGGGTTCGGTCTTGCCGTCTCGGGCGCGCCCTATTGGACGCGGGTTGACGACGACAGCGGTGAGCGCGTTAACGGCTACGGCTCGGATTTCGTGCTTGCGGCGGACGCCGAGCTCGTGCCGAAGGTCTTGGTGGGCGTGCTTAACTTTATCTACGAGCCGGAGCAGACCAAATCGCGCGTCGATGGTAGCTGGTCGCGCGAAAACACCGCCGGCATCGGCGGCGGGCTGATGTTCAAGCTCAAAGACAACATCGCCGTTGGCCTGGAGGCGCGCTATCTGCGCAAATATGACTCGCTCGATTTCGGCGCGTTCGCCGGCCAGGCCTTCTATCTCGGACCGACGCTGTCGGTTTCGTTTTCGGATGATGCCTGGCTGACCGTCGGCTGGAGCGCGCAGATCGCCGGCCGTCCAGCCGGCGAAGACGGAGCGCTCGACCTCGTCAATTTCGAACGCAATCAGGCGCGGCTTGCCTTCGGCGTCAAATTCTGAGGGAACCACTTTGTGGCGCTGCGTGCCGCCTTGCGCTAGTCTCCGGACGGCGGCGACAAAAGCATCGCGTAACCCCGTCCGTCTCCGGCCTGGGAGAGCGATCCTCGGGTGCGCAGGGAGTTCGACGCAGGCATGACGGCGCCCGCACTCACGATCGAAGGCGTCAGCCATGACTACGGCACGCGGCGCGCGCTCGACAAGGTCAGTTTTTCGGTGACGGCGGCGCGCTTTGCCGTGCTGCTCGGGCTCAACGGCGCAGGCAAGAGCACGCTGTTTGCGCTGATCACTCGGCTCTACGCCACCCAGCGCGGCTGCATTCGCATTTTCGAGCACGACGTCGAGCGCGCGCCCGGAGAGGCGCTGCGCTCTCTCGGGATTGTATTCCAGTCGCGCACGCTCGATCTCGAGCTGTCGATCATGCAGAACCTCATGTACCATGCGGCGCTGCACGGCATCGGCAAGCGCAGGGCGCGCGCCCGCGCCGAGGAATTGCTGGCGCGCATCGCCCTCTCCGACCGCGCACGCGACAAGGTGCGCAACCTGTCCGGCGGGCAAATTCGGCGCGTCGAAATCGCGCGCGCGCTGCTGCACCGGCCGCGCCTTTTGCTGCTCGACGAGCCGACCGTCGGCCTCGACATCATGTCGCGCGCCGACATCTTGAGCTACGTGCGCCGGCTGGTCGCCGAGGAAGGCGTCGCGGTGCTGTGGGCAACGCACCTGATCGACGAGGTCGAGGAGACCGACCAGGTCGTCGTCCTGCATCAGGGCCGCGTGCTGGCTGACCGCGTGGCCGCGCAGGTGGTCGCCGACTGCGGCGCAAGCGACGTGCGCGACGCCTTCACGCGGCTAACAGGTCTTGTGGAAGGCGCAGCGGCATGAGCACCGCCACCGACATGCTGACCGCCGCCGCTGCGCGCGGCAGTGGCTTCACGCTGCGGCAATACGCGATCTGTCTGGAAGGCATCGTCTGGCGCGAGAGCCTGCGCTTCATGCACCAGCGCGAACGCTTCGTCTCGGCGCTGGTGCGCCCGCTGGTCTGGCTGTTCATCTTCGCCGCCGGTTTCCGGCAGGTGCTCGGCATGTCGATCATTCCGCCCTACCAGACCTACCTGCTTTACCCGGAATACATCACCCCCGGCCTGATCGCGATGATCCAACTCTTCAATGGCATGCAGTCGTCGCTGTCCATGGTCTACGACCGTGAGATGGGCAATATGCGCACGCTGCTGGTGAGCCCGTTGCCGCGCTGGTACCTGTTGTGCTGCAAGCTAATCGCCGGTACCGCCGTTTCGGTGCTGCAGGTTTATGTCTTCCTGCTGATCGCCTGGTTCTGGGCCATCGAGCCGCCACCGATGGGCTATTTGTGCGTTCTGCCGGCCCTGCTGCTATCTGGCCTGATGCTAGGTGCGCTCGGCATGCTGATCTCCTCGGTAGTCAAGCAGTTGGAAAATTTCGCCGGCGTAATGAACTTCGTGATCTTCCCGATGTTCTTCGCCTCCTCCGCGCTCTATCCGCTGTGGCGGGTGCGCGAGGGTAGCCCGACGCTCTATTACGTGTGCCAGCTCAATCCATTCACCCATGCCGTCGAGCTCATTCGTTTTGCGCTTTATGCGCAGGTGAACTGGGTCTCGCTCGCCGTCGTGTGCGGATGCACGCTGGTGTTTATGATCGGCGCTATTCTGGCATATGATCCCTCGCGCGGTCTCTTGGCGCGGCGCGGCGAAGGCAGGGCTTGATTACAAAACTTCGCCCAGGCGGTTCTGCGAGAAGTGGGACGACGATTTTCGGCTTGATCGGAATAAGGAATGACGGTCTGATCGCCAAACGACGGACCATGGCTGTGAAGATCGGGAATGGCCCTTGATCCGACTTTCTGCCCTCAGCTTCACGCTTTTCATAGCCCTCGGCGGCATTGCCGCGGGAGCGCAACCGCTCGACGTCAAGATCGGATATTTGCGGCGGGCCCGACACCTTGAGACGATCTCGCTGGTCCAAATGCCGCCGCCCAATGACGGACTTGCTGGCGCTCAGATGGCGGTCAAGGACAACGACACGACGGGTCGTTTTCTCAATCAGCGCTATTCGCTGATCGATATAAAGGTAACATCGGGTGACGACCCAACTGCGGCGGTCGAGAAGCTCGCCGGCGAAGGCGTGAGGCTGGTGGTTGTCGACTTGCCCGCCGATCAGTTGCTCAAGGCAGCTGACGCCGGCAAGGCGAAGGGGATGCTGTTTTTCAACGCGGCGGCGCTTTCGGACCGGCTGCGCCAGCAGGATTGCCGCGCCAATGTGCTTCACACCGCGCCGTCGCGCGCCATGCTGGCGGACGGGCTGGCACAATACTTGGTCTGGAAGAAATGGACACGCTGGCTGCTGGTCTTAGGTTCGCACAAACGCGATCGCCTCTATGCCGAGGCATTGAAGCGCGCGGCCAAGCGCTTCGGCGCTGTGATCGTGCAGCAGCGCGTGTTCAAAGACACCGGCGGTGCCCGCCGCACCGACAGCGGCGTGACACAAATTCAGCAGCAGATCCCGGTGTTCACACAGGGCGCACCCGACCACGACGTCCTCGTGGCGGCGGACGAAAGCGAAGTGTTCGCCAATTACTTGCCTTACCGCACCTGGGACGCGCGCCCGGTCGCCGGCTCCGCGGGGCTGGTGCCTACCAGCTGGGACGCCTCCAACAACCTGTGGGGTGGCACCCAGATGCAGAGCCGCTTCAACGCACGGTTCAAGCGGCTGATGACCGCGCTCGACATGCAGGCCTGGACCGCGGTACGCATGATCGGTGAAGCGGTGTCGCGCCGGAACACGACCGAGGCGCAAAATATATTGGCCTATCTCAAAGGACCGAGACTGGCGCTCGGCGCCTTCAAGGGGCAGAAGCTAACCGTGCGGGACTGGGATCTGCAGCTACGCCAACCTATCCTGCTGACCGACGGCCGCACCGTTGTCTCGGTCTCGCCCCAGCCGGGCTTCCTGCATCAGTTCTCCGCGCTTGACACGCTCGGATATGATCGCCCCGAAACCAAATGCAAACTGCAGTGAACGGATTGCCTGGCACCCCAATTAAAGCAGGTAAGAAACGCATGTGGCGCGCCGGTCCGATTGGATTACTCATTCTTGCCGCTCTTGCCAGCCAGGCAAGCGCCTACAAAGCTTATGTGTCGAACGAGAAGAGCAATACGGTCAGCGTCATCGATACCGAGAGGCTGGCGGTGATCAAGACCATCAAGACCGGCCAGCGCCCACGCGGCATCGAGCTGACCAATGACGACAAGTATTGTCTGGTCGCGGTGGGCGACGACGACACGATCCAGATGATCGATACGCAGAAGGCCAAGGTCACCGGCTCGCTGCCGTCCGGCCCCGACCCCGAGCTGTTCGCTCTCGATCGCTCCGGAAAATACCTCTACATCGCGAACGAGAACGACAACATGGTGAGCATCGTCGATATGGTGACGCGCAAGCGCGCTGGCGACGTGCCCGTGGGCGTCGAACCGGAGGGCATGGCGATCAGCCCGGACGGCAAGACGCTGATCAACACTTCCGAAACAACCAACATGGCGCATTTCATCGATCTTGCCGCGCGCAAGCTCACGGCCAGCGTGCTGGTCGATTCGCGCCCACGCTTTGCCGCCTTCAAGCACGACAATTCCGAACTGTGGGTTTCGTCCGAGGTCGGCGGGACAGTCAGCATCATCGACCCGGTCAAACACGTCGTGACGGCAAAAATCCAATTCGCTGTGCCCGGCCTGCGAAGCGAGTTGATCCAGCCGGTCGGGATCAATATCACCAAAAACGACAAAATCGCATTTGTCGCACTGGGGCCCGCCAACCGGGTCGCGGTAGTCGATGCCAAAACCTACCAAGTGAAGAAGTATCTGCTGGTCGGCCAGCGCGTCTGGCACATGGCTTTGACGCCCGATCAAAAGTACCTTTTGACCACCAACGGTCTCACTAACGACGTCACGGTCATTGACGTCGCAGCATTGAAGGCAATCAAATCGATCCAGGTCGGTCAGCAGCCTTGGGGCGTGACGATCACCAGACACTGAAGCGTTGCGAAGCAGAGGGGCTTCATGGACATCCTTCCCCGCGACGAAATTCGACGGCAGCTAGGTGCACACGGAGGGGCCTAGCCGTCATTGCACAGGGGCGCATCGAAGTCTGCTTTTGGGGGGAAAAGTAGACGGGGATGGATCCGCCAACGACGTTTATCGGAAGCGTGCGTCGGCGCGCAATATTACGGGCTTCACCACCTTGCTGAGTGTCGAGTTGAGCGGCGCGCGCTCTTATCCGCGCCAACGACCTGTGCACTCATAAAACCTCAAACTCCGTTCGCAAAACGTTTGAGGGACCAGCTGTGGGGTCATGACGACGCATGTATAGAAAGAATAATAATTAGAGGGCGTTACGGCACAAACTGGCGGAAGGGGTGGGATTCGAACCCTCGAGAGAATTGCCCCTCTGCCGGTTTTCAAGACCGGTGCCTTAAACCGCTCGGCCACCCTTCCGTTCGTTCGCCCGAGTGAATGGTCGATCGGTCCCGCCCTTGCAAGGGTCGCAACCCGCCGGCGTGCCTGCCACAGGTCCGCCCCGGAAACGACAAAGTCCGCGGGAACCATGCGTTTACCAAACCGGCGCGCCGCGGGTTCCGGGGTGGGGCTAAACGCGGTATATTTAACCGTGATCGTCGGGGATTTTGGGGATTTTCAGCGGGATGGGCGGACCGGGGGGGAGCTGCAATTTGCGCCGTTTGGCGGGCCTTAGCGGCCTGATCGCCGGCGGCCTTCTGCTCGCCAACTGCTCGGGTAATGTCGCAAGCGGCGTCAACCCGCGCTACGGCGTCGCCTCCAGCCCGCGCGTGGTCGCGCTCGGCCAGCGCGCGCCCAAGGGCGGCGGCTATTACCGTGTCGGCAAGCCCTATACCGTCGCCGGCCGCACCTATGTCCCGGAAGTGAACAACCACTACGACAAGATCGGCATGGCCTCCTGGTACGGCGACAAATTTCACGGCCGCTATACCGCCAACGGCGAGATCTTCGACGAGAATTCGATCTCGGCCGCCTCGCCGACGCTGCCGCTGCCGTCCTATGCGCGGGTGACCAATCTGACAAACCACCGCTCGATCGTGGTGCGCGTCAACGACCGCGGGCCCTATGCGGCCGATAGGGTGATGGACGTGTCGGTCAAGACCGCCAAGATGCTCGGCTTCTACGATAAGGGCGTGACGCGGGTGCGGGTGCAATTTGTCGGCCGCGCGCCGCTGAAAGGCTCGAGCGACCTTAAGCTCGCCGCCACCCTGCGCCACAATGGCGCTCTGTCGGGCGTGCAGCTCGCCTCGGCCGACCCCGAGCCCTATGAAGGCACGTTCTTCGATCCGCGGCCGCTGACGCGGCTGCCCCGCCACGGCGCGCCGGTGCCGCCGGAGCGGCCCTATGCCGCCGGCGGTGGCGAAGAGTCCTCACCGGCCGATGAGCAGCCGGTCGCCCGCGTGAGCCGGCGCCACGCCCCGACCATCGAGCTTGCCGCCGCGACGCGTCCCGAACCGCCGGTTTCGCCGGTTTCGGCCTTTGCCCCTGTGCGCTACGATGGCCATGCGGCCTTTATGGGCGGCCGCGGCCTTTACTGAGCCGCAAATCTCCGCCAAACCGTTGCTAATCGGGCTGTCATGGGGCGCGCCGCGTGCGTGCCGCCTGCGAGAGAGCGTTGGCGATGGCTGATCGGCGTTTTTCGTTGCTGACCGTGCTGGCCGCCGCCGCGCTCGCCTGGTGCGCGATTACCGCGCCGGCGCTTGCCCAGCGCAAGGAAGCGCCGAAAACCGACGGCGGCCCCAAGCTCGCCGCCCCGCACGCCATCCTGATCGAAGCCAAAAGCGGCAGCGTGCTGTACGAGCGCGAGGCCGATGTGCTGATCCATCCGGCAAGCCTCGGCAAGCTGATGACCGCCGAATACGTCTTTCACCTGCTCAAGACCGGCAAGATTCATTTGACCGACGAATATCCGGTGAGCGAGCACGCCTGGCGCACCGGCGGCGCGCCCTCGCACACCTCCACCATGTTCGCCGCGCTCAACAGCAAGGTGCCGGTCGAGGATCTGCTGCACGGCATGATCATCCAGTCGGCGAACGATGCCTGCATCGTGCTGGCCGAGGCGATCGCCGGTAACGAGAGCAAGTTCGCGGAGCTGCTCACCCAGCGCGCGCGCGAGATCGGGCTGGCGAAATCGACCTTCGCCAATTCCAATGGCCTGCCCAATCCGGGCGAACTGGTCACCAGCCGCGAGCTCGCCATGCTCGCGCGCCATATCATCCTGAATTATCCGGACTTCTATCCGATCTTCAAACAGCCGGACTTCACCTGGAACAAGATCCATCAGTACAATCGCAATCCGCTGCTCAAGGAGATGGACAGCGCCGACGGCTTGAAGACCGGCTACACCAAGGAAGCCGGCTACGGCCTGGTCGGCTCGGCGGTGCAGAACGGGTTGCGGCTGATCGTGGTGGTCAACGGCGAGAAGTCGGCCAAGGAGCGCGCGGTCGATGGCAAGAAGCTCTTGGAATGGGGCTTCAACAATTTCGAGGAGCGCACGATCTTCGCCGACAATCAGCAGCTCGGCTTCGCCAAGGTCTATGGCGGCGCCTCGGGCTACGTTCCCCTGAAAGCCGACGGCGCGGTCAAGGTCATGGTGCCGAAGGATGGCGGCGCGCGCCTGGTCGCGCGCATCGTCTATAGCGGGCCGGTGCGGGCGCCGGTGAAAAGCGGGCTGCCGGTCGGCAAGCTGAAAGTGTGGCGCGGCGACAACGTGGTGCTGGAGGCGCCGCTGCATGCCGCCGGCGACGTCGGCGTCGGCAATCTGCCGCAGCGCGCGCTCGACGCGGTCACCGAAATGGCGATCGCGCTGTTCCGCGCCGGCGCCGAGCGGCTTTGAAACGGAACGCGATGCGGGGGCGCTTCATCACATTCGAGGGCGGCGACGGCAGCGGCAAATCCACCCATGCCAAGCTGCTCGCCGCCCGCCTGCAATCGCTCGGCATCGAGGTCGTGCTGACGCGCGAGCCGGGTGGCTCGCCGGGCGCCGAGATCATCCGCCATATTATCCTGTCGGGCGCCGCCAAGCCGCTTGGCGTGGAGACCGAAACCATCCTGTTCGCGGCCGCGCGCGACGACCACGTGCGCAACGTCATCCGCCCTGCGCTGGTCGACGGCAAATGGGTGATCTGCGACCGCTTCATCGATTCCACGCGCGTCTATCAGGGCGCGCTCGGCAAGGTCGACCGCAAGCTGATCCGCGGGCTCGAGCGCGTCACCGTCGGCGCCGCCATGCCGGATTTGACCTTCGTGCTCGACGTGCCGGCAACCGTAGGCCTTGCGCGCGCCAGCCGCCGCCGCGCGGGCGGCGCCGTCGACCGCTTCGAAGCCGAAACGATAGAGTTTCACGAGGAACTGCGCCGGGCCTATCGTTCGCTCCAGCATGAAGAGCCGCGCCGCATCGTCATGGTCGACGGCCGCCCGCCGCGCGACGTGGTGTCCGAGCGCATCTGGCAGCAGGTCTCCGAGCGCCTGCATCCGGACCGCTTCAACGTGGCGGCGAGCGCCTCGCCGTGAGTGCGGACCGCGAGGACATGCCGCTGCCGCGCGAGACCGCCGCGCTGTTCGGCCATACGCAAGCCGAACAGGCGCTACTGACCGGTTATCAAAGCGGGCGCGTGCCGCATGCCTGGCTGATCGGCGGGCCGCCCGGCATCGGCAAGGCGACGCTGGCCTATCGCTTCGCGCGCTTCGTGCTGGCGCATCCCGATCCCACGGCGCCGGAAGTGCAAGAGGCGCGCTCGCTCGCGCTCGATCCCGAGCATCCGGTGGCGCGCCGCGTGGCGGCGCAGGCGCAGGGCGATCTCCTGGTGCTCGAGCGGGTGGTCAACGAACAGACCGGCAAGCTTTATACCGTGATCCGCGTTGACGACGTGCGGCGCAGCGTGTCGTTCTTCGGCTCGACCGCGGGGGAGGGCGGCTGGCGCATCGCCATCGTCGATGCGGTCGACGACCTGCAGCGCGAAGGGGCCAATGCCCTGCTTAAAGTGCTGGAGGAGCCGCCGGAACGCGCCATCCTGCTGCTGGTCAGCCATGCGCCGGGACGCGAATTGCCGACCATCCGCTCGCGTTGCCGGCGCCTGCTGCTGCGGCCGCTCGCCCAAGCCGACGTGGCGCAGGCGGTGGCGGCGGCGACCGGCCGCGCGCCGAATGACGCCGATGTGGCCGACGCGGCCGCTGCCGCCGACGGCAGCGTCGGCCGTGCCCTCTCGCTGCTCGACGAAGGCGCGCGCGCCTTGCGCCAGCGCGTGCTCGATCTCTTCGCGCAATTGCCGGAGCCCGATCCGCGCGCGCTGCATGCTTTGGGCGATGCGCTCGGCGGCACCGACCCGCGCACCCTGGAAGCCTTCATGGACCTGGTGAACGGCTGGCTGTCGGCGCGATTGTCCGGCGGCGGCGGCCCGCTGCCGCAAATGGCGCGCGTCGCCGAGACCTGGGAAAAGGTCAACCGCGCGGCAACGGAAGTCGAGACCTATAATCTCGAGCGCAAACCGCTGGTGTTTGCGGTATTCGGCGCGCTGGCGGAAGCGGCGCGGCCTTAAATCGCAGAAGGAGACCGATTCATGACCGCAGGACATGTTTCGTTCAATCCCGACAGCATGGCCCCGCCCGCCGGCCACTACAGTCACGCGGTGGCAGGCGGCGGTTTTGTCTTTGTCTCCGGGCAATTGCCGATCGCGCCCGACGGCAGCAAGCTTGCCGACGCGCCGTTCGACGAGCAGGCGCGCCAGGTGCTGACCAATGTCGCGCACGCGCTCACCGCCGCCGGCACCGCGGTAAGCCGGCTGGTGCAGGTGCGCGTCTATGTCACCGACATCACGGATTGGCCGGCCTTCAACGCCATCTATGCCCAATGGGCGGGCACGGCGCGCCCGGCGCGCTGCGTGGTGCCGGTGCCCGCGCTGCATTACGGTTTCAAGCTCGAGGTGGAAGCCGTGGCGCTGCAATGGTCGTGAGCGCGCGCTTGCTTACGAAGCGCGCGGCGGACGGCTGCGCCCATGGGTGCGGTGGAAATCGACGATCTGCTGGGCGGTCCCGGGCCGCAGGCGCTGGAAGGCGCGCATGGATTTGTCGATGTCGCCGGCAAAGCGGCGGTAGTGCTTGGCCGCCAGCGCGATGATATTGCGGGTCGTCTCCCACGGCAGATCGACCGCGCGCGCCAGCACCAGGATCGTTTCCGCCTTGCCCCCGTTGACCATGCGTTCGACGACGTCGGCGGGCGTGTCGGCCATAAAGGCCAGGGCGGCCACAATTTCCTCGAATCGGCCGGCCGCGGCGAATTCGTCGAGCTTGGCGGCGTCCAGGCGCTTGGCCCGATCGAGCGATTTGACCACCACTTGCGCCGCCGCATAGGCGGGCGAGCGGGTCAGCGCCGCGCGCTCGGCGATCTCTTCCGTCACGCCGCCGACCGTGCGGGCGATGTCGTCTTTGCAATGCTCCTTCTCGGCTTCCAGCTTGGCGCGCACCGTCTCCGACGCCTCCGCCAGCAGTTGCTCGAACAGGCGCGGCGGCAGATCGCGCCGCGCGCCGACGCCGAGCGCCAGTTCGTGGTCGCTGTGCGCGCGCTCGACCAGCCAGCCGAAGCCGCGCTCGGAAAAACGGGCGCCCGGATTGCGCACCGTATTCAGCACGGTCTGCTGATCGCCGCGAACGACCAGCACGTCGGTGACCGCTTCCGGCAACGCCTTGCGGCAGGAGATCGCCAGCAGGTGCTCCTGGCTCTTGCTGCCGGCGCATTCGAGCAGCGTGGCGATGTCCAGCCGCTCCGACTGGGTGAGCACCGGGGAAGCGACTTCGATGGCATCGTCGCAGGCGAGCATGCGCAGCACCTTGGGCGGCGCCTTGGCGACGCCGGCGATGCGGATCGACAGCAGCGCGCGCGAGGATTCCTCGATGGTCGTCACCAGCCGCACGAAAACCGCGTCGACCAGCGCGATCTCGTCTTCGCTGAATTCCTCGGCGCCAACCAGATAAAGGTCGGTCAGGTGGCGCAGCATAGCCGCGCGCTTGAGGTCGGTGGCCTGCGCGATGCTGCCGTCGAGCTCGCGGATGAGAGCGAGTGGAGCGCCCATGGGCTTAAGCGAAACCGTTCTGGTTGGCCGGGAAAGACGGACAATGATCGTTGTCGAAAATACCGACGATTTCTTTAACAATTGCTGAAGCATATCGGCGCGGCGGGGCAGGCGGGCCGAAAGCCCGCGCGCCGGCCGCACCAATTGCGCCAATTGCACCGTTTAGACACGTTCACCGTTTCATAGAAGCGGTGAACGTGTCTAAAGTTTTTGGTTTATCGCGTTTCCGGACGGCGAACCGGTTCCCACTTCGCCTGGAAACGCTCTAGTACATGTGCATCGGCAGCGCCCCCCCAGGCCCGACCAACAGGCCCCAAGCCTCGCCGGCGGCCAGCTCCAGCGCCGCGGTTTTGCTGCCGGCGCCGGGAACCTTGATGGCGACGGTGTATTTGCCGGGCGGCAGGTCGAGCCGCGGACCGTCGGAGCCTTTGGCGCCGGCGCCGGCTTTGACGGTGATTTTCCGACCCTTGATGGTCACCACGGCATCGGCCGGCAGCATGTTGCCCAGCATCAGCTTGGCCTGGCCCGGTTTCGGCAGCACGCCGGCTTGCGCGGCCGCCGCGGGGTTTCGCACGGCCAGCTCAACCGTGGTGCGACCGCTGCGGCGACCGAGCTTCAACACTGCGGGACCATCGGGGGCGGTGAAGGCGATGACGGCATGGTCGGCCGTAATGACGGCGCCCGCGGATGCCTCTTTCCAATGACGCTTGCCCAACTCGCGGCGATAGAAGCTCAGCGTGTCCGCGAGCGACAAGTGCAGCTCGGCCTTGAGCGCGTGCCGCATCGGCGTCTGCTCGCCCTCCGACAGTTCGTGCGCCTTCGGCACCGGTAGGCCGCCGCTTTCCTCGACCGCGAGATCCTCGGGCGAGGGCGGCTTGGTCTTGGCGGCGGCGGATTTCAAAGCAGTGCCGTTGGCGCTCACATTGGTCTTGCCGCTGAAGTCCGTGTTGATGGTGATCGCGACGCCTTCGTCGTTGCGGCCGTAGCTGAGCATCACGATCTTGGGACGCACAATGGCCGGCGAGGCTTCCCGCCAGCCCTGGCGCTGCATCTCGGCGCGGTAGAAGGCGGCCACCTGCTTGACGCTTTGCCGCGTCACGAAATCGAGCACGCCGTTGTTGGAATCGTATGCGACCTCCATGGCGCCACCCGGCACCGGGATTTGCGGACCGTGGCTCGCGGCCGCTTTGGGCGTTACCTGTTGCGCGACGGCTTGCGCTTGCGGCTTGGCCGCGGCCAGCGCCGAACCGTTGGCGCTGACATTGACGTGGTCGCCGAGCAGCAGGACGGTCATCGACAGCGTCTGCCGGCCTTTGGAGAACTCGAGCACGACCATGGTGGGCTTGTTGATCACCGAGCGGTGCTCGCGCCAGCCGCGCCGCTTCATCTGGTCGCGATAGAAGCGCACGAGCGCGGCGACGCTGGTGCGGCTGTTGAATTCGAGTTTCTGGAATTCGGCGTCGTAGGCGATTTCGGCCGCGGTCTGCGGCAGCGGGATCGGCAGGTTGCCCGCGGCGCGCATCGGCGGCACCTCCTGCGACAGCAAGGCCGTGGTCGCCTTCTCGCGCGCCCGGCCCTCCGCATGCGCTTTGCGCAGCCACTCCTGCATGTCCGGCGGGAGCTCGGGATGCGTGACCGCCGGATCGTTCGGCGCGGTCGGCTTGGCGGCCGACTTGGCGGCGGGCTTCGGCTGCACCTGCGCGCGTTCGTGCGCTTGGGCGAGCATCTGCCGCAGCTGGCCCGCGGTTTCGGCATGCGTGATGGGGGCAGGCCTGGCCAGCGCGGGCGGAACCGCGGCAACCGGCGCGCTATTGCCGCGCTCTTCCGCTTTGACCGCGGCGCGGTGCTCGGCTTCCAGCACGCTCATCGGATAGGGCTTGATCTCGATTTTGAGCTTGTCGTTGGCGGCGAATTGCAGGGTCAGCACCAATGGCTTCTTGCCGTCCTTGACGTAGGAGGCATAGGCGCCCTTCTGCGTCAGCACTCCGTTGCGGCCGCCGGGCAGCGCTTTGTCGCCGCGCTTGGCCGACCACAGCGACCAGCCGAGCGCGCCGAGCTCTTTGCGGAAGAAGGCAAGCGTCGGCTCGACCGAGCCACCGGTCAGGCAGATCAGCTCCGGCCGGAAATAGTCGAATTCGATCGCCGTCGCATCCGTGGGAAACGGCAAATCGTTGGGCAGGGCGACCGCCGTATAGCTCACGGCGGTGGCGTTGTTCTGCGCCGGCGCGAGATTAACCTGGACCGACAGCGCCCGCGGGCCCTTCTTGAAGCTCATGCTGGCGACGTTCTCGAACTCGGGGTTCGAGCTGTGCGGGCGCAAATAGGGTTGCCAGCCGAGGCCGGTGAACGTCTTGCGCAGGCTCGCGGCGGTGTCCT
Source organism: uncultured Pseudomonadota bacterium (assembly GCA_963805535.1). Taxonomy (GTDB): domain Bacteria; phylum Pseudomonadota; class Alphaproteobacteria; order Rhizobiales; family Xanthobacteraceae; genus Pseudolabrys. The sequence goes on along the minus strand of CAWDUV010000012.1, from coordinate 885,224 downwards.
TGACCGAGCCGGGCGCGGTGAAAATCGTGCTGTAAGGGCTTTCGAAAATCTTCTTGGCGCCGTCGACGCGCGGCAGCCGGCTCACGTCGATGCCGTGGGTGATTTCGGCCGCGCTGGGGGCTTTGCTTTGGGCTTTGGTTTGGGTTTGGGTCTTACCCTGATTGTCGGCTTGGTTGCTCGCCTGCGACTCGTTGCAGGCGCCGGCCAGCCCCGCGACGCAGACCAAGGCCAGGATGGAAACAGATTGCCGCAAAAAGCCGCTCATGATCGCCTCCGTTGCATGGCCGTTTGGTCGCGACGACCAATGGCATCGCCGCTCCCGCCATCGGGCGATGGCAAGGCAACGTCTTTTGTCGGCTTGAAGCGCGGAAAGGTTCGAACTGGGCCGGCGCGTCAGGGCATAAGGTAGATCCCCGCGGCGGCGATGCCCAACAGCGACAACAGCAGCAGCAGCAGCGCCGGCCGGCGCGCAGCGTGGCCGCCGCCGAAGGCGATGGCGTAGGCGGCCTTGGCCAGATTGTTGGAGGAGGCGGCGATCAGCACCGCGGCGCTCAAGACCGCAACCGGCAGGCCGGCGACGCCGCCCTGCGCGATGTTGAGCACGAAGGGGTCGATGTCAGTCACGCCCACCAGCGCGGAGATGGTCAAGATGCCGCTTTCGCCGAAAGTCGTGCGGGCCCAGGCGGATATGAGCGAGATGACCACCAGCAGCACGGCAAAGATAATGGCAGTCGGGATTTGCAGCGGATTGCTCGGCGGCACGGTGAGGCCGCCGTCATGGGCGCGGGCGGCGGCCCGGTGCCATTCGTAGGCCGCCAGCCCGGCGCCGACCAAGCAGAGCGCGGCCAGCGCCGGCACCAGCGCGAGCGCGATGCGCCAGTCGAAAATGGCGATGACGATGCCGAGCCGCACATACATGACGGTGGTCGCCGCCACGATGCCGGCGGAAATGTCGGCGCGCGCGCCGCCCTCGCGCAGCCGCTTGGCGAGCACCACGGTGGTGGCGGTCGAGGAATAGGCCCCGCCCAGGATTGCCGGCATCAGCGCCATGTCGCGCTTGGGCAGATAGCGCTGCAACAGATAGCTGATGTAGGACAGCGTGCAGACCGCGACCACCGCCAGCCACACGTCGTAAGGCGTGAGCGGCGTCAGCGGCGTCACCGCCACGTTCGGCACCAGCGGCAGGATGATACCGACCAGCACCAGGAACTCGCCGGCGGTGAGCAATTCGTCGCGCGGCACCATATGGGTCAAGCGGTGCAGGCGCTCACGCGCGGTCAACAGCAAGACAGCGGCGACGGTGGCCGCGACCGGGACCCAAGGCGGCTGAATGAGCGCGATCGGCCCGATGGCGTAAGCGAGCAGGCTCGAGCTCGGGATCATCATGCTGGTGGTGTCGGGCGACACCGGCACCGCGCGCATATAGGCGTAGAGCCAGACCGCCAGCACCGGCAGGCCGGCAACGAAGGCGAGCGCGTGCGTAGGCTCGATCAGATAGAGCATGGCGCCGGCCACGGCCAGCACGGGGAAGCTGCGGATGCCGCCGGGTACCGAGCGCTGCTCGCTCTTATAGGTTTCCTCGAAGGCGAGCCCGAGAAACACGGCAAGCCCGAGCACCAGCGCGAGCCGGCCGGCGAGTTGCAGGGGCGAAAGCGTGAACATGCGGGCTCCGAGCGGCCATCAAATTCGAACGCCTGCCGTCAAATTGGCGGTTACTTCGGCGTCATTGTGGTGGTAGGATTTTACAACAAAAAATAGAAAAAGGAGATCGATGACCTTAGAAACAAAGGGGAGGAATCGGGGACATGTTCGAGCACGACCAATTCGCCCATGGAGGCGACGACCACAATCATCACCACGACAAGCAACATCACTTCGACCAGTTTTTCTTCGACTTCAATCATTTCGACCATCACGACCATCACGACCATCTACCACCGACACTGCTCGATGCCACGGTGGCCGACAATGCCACCGACGGCAATGGCCATATCCTGAACGGTGGCGGTAATCCGGCCGACGGCTGGGAGATCCAGAACAACGGCGATTTCCAGATCGCAACCGACGTGCACTATCGGCAAGGTGATACGGTACAGCCGGTGGCCGCCACCGATGCCGGGTTGCTCGTCTATTCCATGCCGGCCGGACCGCAGGTGGTAGACGCGGTCCATAACGTGCCGACGGCAAATGCCAATCGCGCCGCTACCAGCTTCGACTGGAGCTTCGATACCGGCACGCATCAGACCATTCAGCAATTCCTCGCCTCCGGCGGCGAATTTATCGTCAAAATCGATCTCGACCCCACGCAGCACGACAATCCGCTCACGCTGCACGCCGTTTACGATCCCTCGATCAATACCGGCGGATCGCACGTGGTGTGGGAGGACTCGCACAATAACGTCCTCATCGGCGACGACGGCGGCAACGACTTTGTGACGCAAAATTCGCAGAATCTTGCATTCTACCAGAGCCTCATCGACGTCGATCCGCACACGCACGGCATTCAGACCGGTCCGGTCGGACCGGATGGCATCTTCGATATCGAAGAGCAGATCGTCGCGCCGCATCATCAGGTGCTGGCCGATGTTCATTCCGTCCTGCAGATTGGTGACGCCACTTTGGACACCGGCCACGGTCTGCCAGTGACGCTGCTCGATGCGACGGTGGCCGACAATGCGACCGACGGCAACGGGCATATCCTGAGCGGCTCGGGGAATCCCGCCGACGGTTGGGAGACTCAGAACAACGGCGATTTCCAGCTCGCGACCGATGTGCATTATCGGCAAGGCGATACGGTGCAGCCGTCGGCCGTCGGTGACAACGGCGCGTTGATCTACAACATGCCGGCTGGCCCGCAAGTGGCCGATCCGGTGCACGACGTGCCTGGCGCCAACGCCAACCGCGCCGCCACCAGCTTCGACTACAGCTTCGACACCGGTGTCGGGACCGGCACGCACCAGACCATCCAGCAGTTCCTCGCGTCCGGCGGCCAGTTCATCTTCAATATCGATCTCGACCCGAGCCAGCAAAACGATCCGCTGACCTTGCACGCCGTCTACGATCCGACGATCAACACCGGCGGCTCGCATGTGATCTGGGAGGATCAGCACCATAACGTCATTATCGGCGACGACGCCGGCAACGACTATGTGACGCAGAACTCGCAGAACTACGCGTTCTACCAGAGCCTCATCGATACCGACCCGCACACGCACGGCATTCAGACCGGTCCGGTCGGGCCGGCCGGCACTTTCGAGATCGAGGAGCAGATCATCGCCCCGCATCACGACGTGATCGCTGACATCCACTCCACGTTGGTGCTCGCGTAAATTAGACCGCCCGCATGTGATCCGGGCCCGCACGGCATTCGCCGGTGCGGGCCCGGATTTTTGTTCGGTTTTCTACCGCCGTCCACGCTATTGCGCCTTGCCAGCGCCGTATTTCCCTATCCATGATCGCGCCACTGGCTCGCCGCGTCTGCGGTTTCGAGCCGTTCACCTCCAGGGGGCTTCCATGACGCTGAAATCCATCGCTGCCGTTATCGCCGTTGCCGTGCTGCCGTTCGCCACGCAGGCGCAGGCCGCGCCCACCAAGGCGCAGGCGCAGCAGGTCGTCAAATCGATCAGCGCCGACAAGGGCAAGACCAAGATCTATTGCGACATGTCGAAGCTCGGCGACCAGATGGACGCGGCCGACAAGAAGAAGGACACCAAGACGGTCGATGCGCTGTCCAAGAAGATGGACGCCATGACCGCGCAACTGGGTCCCGACTACGCCAAGCTGATGGACGGGCTGCAGGCCATGAAGCCGGACTCCAAGGAAGCGAAGGAGATCGGCGACGTGATGGACGGCCTCGACAAGCTGTGCGGGAAGTAGGCGGGGGGCGCGCTCAGTGCGGCGGTTCCTCCGCTGGCTTTGAGCGGTCTAAAGCCGCCAAAGCCTTGCCCAAGATGGCGCGGATGCGCTCGGTCGACGCGGTCGAGACCATGCTCGGGTCGAGGTAGAAATCGAGCCCGGTCATGTGCTCGCTGAAGATTTCAACCGTATTGCCGGCGTCGTCGAGCATGCCTTCGACCGCGTAGGGTACGACTTCGCGGCTGATGCCTTTCATCGTGATCGGAGGCAAGGCGCGCGCCACCACCGTGTCGCGCACCAGCGCGTAGGCCTCGTAGCTCAGCACGATGTGGCCGGGCTCGGCGATCGATTGCAAACGCGCCGCGAGGTTCGCTTCGGCGCCGATGATCGTATAGTCCATGCGGTCGGCGCTGCCGAAGTTGCCGACATTGCAGTAACCGGTATTGATGCCCATGCGCACGCGGAAGGGGTTCTCGATCCCTTCGTTGCGCCATTTGGTGTTCAACTGGGCGAGCCGGTGCTGCATGTCGGCGGCCATGCGCAGGCAGGCCTTGGCATCCTCGGCCTCGCCTTTGGTTTCCGGGTCGCCGAAGAAGATCAGCATGGCGTCGCCGACGAACTTGTCGATGGTGCCGCCATGATAGAGGGCGATCTTCGACATCTCGGTGAAGTATTCATTGAGCAAAGCGGTGATCTGCTCGGGCTGCAGCCGTTCGGTGAGCGCAGTAAAATCCTTGATGTCGGAGAAGAAGATGGCGAGCTTCTTGCGCTCGGTATGGATGATGACGTCCTTCTGGCCCGAGAAGATGCTCTTGTAGATCTGCGGGGAGAGATAGCGCGATATCTTCATCGACAGGCCGGCGAGGAACTCGTTGGCGGTCTCCAACTCACTGTTCATGCCGCGGATGGTGTCGGTCTGGCGCCGCTGCAGGCCGATGAAGGTGACGCCGCAGCCGGCCATGAAGACGAAATAGCCGAGCAGGTATTTGAACGAAAAGATGTTCTTGGCCACCGGCTCGCTGACGGTCACTTCCTGGATGCCGCGCACGTCGCCCACTTTCCAGTCGCGCTTGGGGCTTTCGGGATGGGTGTTGTGGCAGTTGACGCAGGCCTGGCCCATGACCACCGGGACGATGAGGCGCACGCGGTCGTCGAGCATGGAGGCCGAGACCTTCTCCAGCATTTTCTCGTTGCGGTCGGCGCGCAGGATTTTGAGCGCGTTGGTCTCGAAGCGATCGAGCTTGTGCGGCTTGCGGTCCTTGAAGGGGAAGTCGGAGACGAAGCGGTAGCCGATATTATGCTGCTGGCGGTTGATCACCTGGCCGAGCTCGATCGACAGCGTGGCCGGGATCGGAATGGCGCCGGGAATGTCGTGGTAATTGTGCACGACCGCGGTGCGGTCATGCGCAGCCAGCACCCGTCCGACCACGTTGCTCGCGTAATAGCCGCGCACGCTGGTGATGACCGAATTCAGATCGGCCGCCTGGCGCCGCAGGGCGTTCTCGGTGAGGTTGCTCAAGTCCAGCCAGACCGCGACCGGCAGGCCGGCGAGCAGCACGAGGACGAGCAGGACCACCAGCACGCGCGAGCGCGATCCGGGAGCGGGGCTCTTTTCCATTGCGAAGTCTCCTGACGGGCGCGGTGGCGGCCGCCGCCTAAAGTCCGGGCGGCCAGTCTATTACAAGGGTAAAGGGCCTGCCGCCGATTTCGGTACGATGCGGACCGGGGAAGTCGCGCAAAGACGCAATATGGTTCCCTTTTGCTTGCCCCAGCGCCCGCAACTGACGGTTGGAACAGCCCGTCTGTTTCGAGATCGGCCTCGCGAGGAGATGCCATGCGCGCCCGCCGAAATCCTCCCGCGCGCGCGCGGGAGGTTGCAGCAGCCCGATTGCGTCCGTTGTCAGAAACCGCGTCGCCGCGCTTTCTTGGCGGCTTTACGTGCCGCATAGCGCGCGTCTCGTTCAGCTTTCTGCTCGCCGGCCAATGCCGCCGCGCGTTCGGCGGCCTCGACCTTGGCGAGCGCCTCGGCTTCCGCCGCCTCGCGTTGCGCCTGGGCGGCGAGCTCTGCTGCCCGGGCGGCTTGCTCAGCCAGTTCGGCCTCACGCGCCGCCTTGATAGTCTCGCGCTCAGCCGTTCGGCGGACGCGCGCCTCGTGCACAGCCGTTCTCTGGGCGCGCTGCTGCTCGACCAGAACGGGGTCTTGAGTGACGGCACGAAACTTATCCAACATCGCCTTCTTGACGGCGGCAGCGTTATTGCGACGTTCCAGCACGTCGGGGCTTCGATAGGGGCTCATCAATACTCCTGGGAGGATTCGAGAACGGTCACTACATGGCAAGTCCGGATCATTTCCACAACAGCCTGCAGGAGCGCTTTTCGACCTGCACGGCGCATGACTAAACCGGGCGGCGCCGGGCTTGTCCCAGCCGCTCTGGACCCTAAAAACCGCCTTGCATAAGCCGCCGATGCCCGGCAAAAGGCCGTGCCAGCCCGAGAAAAACGGGTATTTCGTTCCTAGATAACAGCAATGCCCGCCAAACAGCCCTTCTACATCACCACGGCGATTTCCTACCCGAACGGCCCGCCGCATATCGGGCACGCCTATGAGGCCATCGCCACCGACGCCATCGCCCGCTTCATGCGGCTCGACGGCTACGACGTCTATTTTCTCACCGGCACCGACGAGCACGGCATGAAAATGCAGCAGACCGCCGCGCGCGAAGGGCTGACCGCGCGGCAACTGCGCGACCGCAACGTACCGCTGTTCGAGAAGATGGTCGAACGGCTGGAATGCTCCAACGACGACTTCATCCATACCACCGAGGAGCGCCACCACCGCTCGTCGGAGGAAATCTGGCGGCGCATGGAGAAGAACGGCGACATCTATCTCGACAAATACGCCGGCTGGTATTCGGTGCGCGACGAGGCCTATTACGCCGAGAGCGAGACGCATCTCGACGACAACAAGCGGCGCGTGTCGTCGAAGACCGGCACGCCGGTCGACTGGGTCGAGGAGGAGAGCTATTTCTTCCGCCTCTCGGCCTATCAGGACAAGCTGCTCGCGCTCTACGCGCGGGAAAACTACGTGCTGCCGAAGGAGCGGCTGAACGAGGTCGCGAGCTTCGTGCGCGGCGGCCTGCAGGACCTGTCGATCTCGCGCACCACTTTCGACTGGGGCATCCGCGTGCCCGGCAACGATAAGCACATCATGTATGTGTGGGTCGATGCGCTGACCAATTACATCACCGGCGTCGGCTTTCCCGACGACCAAAGCGAAATGTTCAAGCGCTACTGGCCGGCGGCGCTGCACGTGATCGGCAAGGACATTGTGCGCTTTCACGCGGTCTATTGGCCGGCCTTTCTCATGTCGGCCGGCATCGCGCCGCCGCAGCACATTTTCAGCCACGGCTTCCTGTTCAACCGCGGGGAGAAGATGTCGAAGTCGGTCGGCAACGTGGTCGATCCCTTCGCGCTGGTCGATACCTATGGCGTCGATCCGTTCCGCTATTTCCTGCTGCGCGAAGTGCCGTTCGGGCAGGACGGCAATTACAGCCACGAGGCGATCGTCAACCGCATCAATGCCGATCTCGCCAACGATCTCGGCAATCTGGCGCAGCGCTCGCTGTCGATGATCGGCAAGGCGTTCGGCGGCACGCTGCCGGAGCCGGGTGCATTTACCGACGCGGACAAGACCATTCTGGCCGCCGCCGACGGCATGCTCGGCAAGGCGCGCGAGCACATGAAAACGCAACAGTTGCACCAGGTGCTCAACGCCGTTTGGGCGGCGGTGGCCGACGCCAACCGCTATTTCGCGTCGGAAGAGCCGTGGGCCAAGGCCAAGACCGATCCTCGGCGGCAGGGGACGATCCTCTACGTAACGGCGGAAGTGATCCGCCAGATTGCCATCCTGGCGCAGCCCTTTATGCCGTCGTCTATGGCAGAGATGCTCGACCAATTGGCGATTTCCCCCGGCGCGCGCGCCTTCGATAATCTGCCGGCGCGCATCAAGCCGGGTGCCGCTTTGCCGTCGCCCAAGCCGGTTTTCCCGCGCTATGTGGAGGCCAAGGAAACCGCCTGATATGCTGGTCGACAGCCACTGCCATCTCGATTTTCCCGATTTCGCGGCCGAGCTCGACGCGGTCGTGGCGCGCGCGCGGGCGGCCGATGTCGGGCGCATGCTCACCATCTCGACCCGGGTCAAGAATCACGCGGCTGTGCTGGCCATCGCCGAGAAATACGGGCAAGTATTCTGCTCGGTCGGCACCCATCCGCATCATGCGCAAGAAGAGATGGACGTCACGACCGCCGACCTGGTCGCGCGCGCGCAGCACCCCAAAGTGGTGGCGATCGGCGAAGCAGGGCTCGATTATCACTACGACAACAGCCCGCGCGCGCTGCAGGAGGAAAGCTTCCGCCGCCACATCGCGGCGGCGCGCGAAACGCAATTGCCGCTGGTGATCCATGCGCGCGAATGCGACGCCGATATGGCGCGCATCCTGGAGGAGGAAACGGGGAAGGGCGCCTTCCCGGCCGTGCTGCATTGCTATACCGGCGGGCGCGAGCTGGCGTTCAAGGCGATGGAATTGGGCCTGCACATTTCCTTCACCGGCATCCTCAGCTTCAAGCGCTCGGACGATCTGCGCGCGCTGGCCAAGGAACTGCCGGGCGACCGCATTCTGGTGGAGACCGACGCGCCTTATCTGGCGCCGCTGCCGTATCGGGGCAAACGCAACGAGCCGGCCTATGTGGCCGAGACCGCCAAGGTGCTGGCCGAGGTGCGCGGGGTCTCGCTTGCGCAGATCGCCGAGCAGACAACGGAGACCTTCTTCCGCCTGTTCAATAAAGTCCCGCGCCCAGCGCATGATCCCGAAAAGTGGGAACCGGTTTTCGGAAAAGATCATGCGCAAGCGTAAGACCTTGGCCAACGCCGCATGAGCCTGAGCTACACCATTCTGGGCTGCGGCTCGTCGATGGGCGTGCCGCGCGTGGCGCTCGGCTGGGGCGATTGCGATCCCAATAATCCGAAGAACCGGCGGCGGCGCTGCTCTTTGTTGGTTGAACGCGCGCAGGGGCAAGGCAAGGTTACGCGCGTCCTTGTCGACTGCTCGCCCGACCTGCGGGAGCAGCTTTTGGACGCCGAGGTCAACTGGGTGGACGGCGTGCTGCTCACCCATGAGCATGCCGACCATACCCACGGCATCGACGACCTGCGCCCGCTGTTCATCGCCCGGCGTCGGCGCGTGCCGGTCTATATGGACGAGCCGACCTCGCGCGCCCTGCACGCCCGCTTCGGCTATTGCTTCATGACGCCGCCGGGCAGCCAATACCCGCCGATCGCAGCCGAGCACCGCCTGGTGCCGGGCACGCCGGTGACCATCGAAGGGCAGGGCGGCTCGATCGAAGCGCTGCCGGTGCTGCAGGAGCACGGCGACATCCCCTCGCTCGGCTTCCGCATCGGCGATGTGGCCTATTCCGCCGACATCAAGGCGCTGCCGCAAGCGAGCATCGCGGCGCTCGCCGGGCTCGAGGTCTGGATCGTGGACGCGCTGCGAAAGGCGCCGCATCCGAGCCATCTGAACCTGGAGGAGGCGCTGGCCTGGATCGAGCGCATCAAGCCCAAGCGGGCGATCCTGACCAATCTGCACAGCGACATGGACTACGCGAGCTTGCGCAAAATCCTGCCGCCGCATGTCGAGCCGGCTTATGACGGGATGAGCTTCAGTTAAAGCGATTATTCAAGTTCTTTATCCAAATTCTAATGCTTACTTCGGAAGCAATTGAAATCATGATATTTTATGCCGCCACGCAAGCCGTTACGCCATTACCATCGATTCTATAAATACATAAGTGAAATGAAGGAGTTTCGAAGGATTCCTCATGTAAGCCGGACCGCGAAATACGCCGTTGGCGGCCGCCCAGGCCGGGTTGCGGCAGACATCAATGCCGGAGCACAACCATGGCCAATTCCGCCTGTGCACGCTGCCAGAACCAATCCTTTGAGCTGCACGAGCCCAAGGTCAGCGGGGCCAAGCATCGGCTCTTCTTCGTACAATGCACCGCCTGCGGCGCGCCCGCCGGCATCCTGGACGGCGAGGCCGCCGCGGCGCTGCAGGAGCAAGCGGTGCGCCTCAAGGATATCGAGCATCACATGACGGCGCTCACGGACAGCGTTACCCACATCCGGCACATTGTCGGCGCCTTGGCGAAGCAAAGGGCTTACTGACCGGCGCTCAATTTGGCCGCGCCGTTATTGGGCTTTTGCACCTTGTCGGTTTCCTGTCTATAACAATATTCCATAATATGTCTTATGCGAATCCGGCATCCGTCATTCGCGATGGCGGGCGGGCTTTGCTACGGTCGCCGCCGCCGCCCAGGTCCGCCATCCCTTAAAGTCGCCAGCCCTCCGCCGTGAAGCCCGCCCGCGATATCGCCCGCCTGATCGAGATCATGGCCGCCTTGCGCACCCCCGGCTCGGGCTGCCCGTGGGACCTGGAGCAGAACTTCCAGACGATCGCGCCCTATACGGTCGAGGAAGCCTATGAGGTGGCCGACGCCATCTTGCGCGGCGACCTGGGCGACCTCAAAGACGAGCTCGGCGATCTATTGCTGCAGGTCGTCTATCACGCGCGCATGGCCGAGGAACAAGGCGCCTTCGATTTCGGCGACGTGGTCGAGAGCATCAGCACCAAGATGATCCGCCGCCATCCGCATGTGTTCGCCGACGAGGACGGGCGCACCGCGCAGGCCGTCAAGGGCCTGTGGGAGCGCATCAAGGCTGAGGAGAAGGCCGAACGCGGCGCGGCAGCGAGCGAAGGCGCGCTGGCTGGCGTGCCGCTTGCCCTGCCCGCGCTGACCCGCGCCTTGAAGCTGCAGGAGAAGGCCAGCCGCGTCGGCTTCGACTGGAACGACCCGCGCGCCGTGCTGGCCAAGATCCGCGAGGAAACGCAAGAGATCGAAGCCGAGCTTGAAGGCAGCGCGCGCGAGCCGGCGGCGGAGGAAGTAGGCGATCTGTTGTTCGCGGCGGTCAATCTCGCCCGCCATATCGGCGCCGATCCGGAGGCGGTGCTGCGCGCAACCAACGCCAAGTTCGAGCGGCGCTTCGGGAGCATCGAGCGGGCACTCGCTGAGCGCGGCAAGACGCCGGAACAGTCGACCCTGGCCGAGATGGACGCGCTGTGGGACGCGGCGAAGGAGGCGGAGAAGGAAGGCGAATAGCGCCCTCGCCGCCTGCGGGCACGTCTAACCCCTCCGCCGTCATTGCCGGGCTTGACCCGGCAATCCATCCCGGCGAAACGTAAGACCCCTATTTGCGGCAATTCATCATGGATGCCCGGCTCAAGCCCGGGCATGACGGCGAGGCTGCGGCACAGGTCAGTGCGCGTTGGCAAACTTCGCCTTGACACGCGCGGCCTTGTCGGGCTCGGCGCGCACGGTGACGGCCAATTGGCCGTCGTCGCGCAGGTGCTTCTCGAGCACTTCGGAATGGCGGTAGAGCCAGCTAAGCCCGGCGCCGTCGGCCGGATCGAGCGCGAGCTCAAGCGTCTGCCGGCGTTCGGCCAGCCGCGTCTCGATCGCGGCGGTCAGGCGTTCGATGCCCTCCCCCGTCACCGCCGAGACCGGCACCGCGCGGCGCTCCGTCGGCTGACGCTCGGCCAGGTTTTCGAGCCGCGCGCGCGCTTGCGACGTCAAGCCGGTCGATCTTGTTCCACACCTCGATCAGGCGCGCATCGCTTGCCTCGATGCCGAGCTCGCCGAGCACCTTCTCGACGTCGTGCGACTGCGCGGCCGTGTCCTCGTGCGCGACGTCGCGCACATGCAGGATGACGTCGGCCTCGATCACTTCTTCGAGCGTGGCGCGGAAGGCCGCCACCAGCATGGTCGGCAGATCGGAGATGAAGCCGACCGTGTCGGAGAGGATGACGCGATTGCCGTGGGGCAGATCGACCGCGCGCAGCGTGGGGTCGAGGGTGGCGAACAGCATGTCGGCCGACAAGACGCTTGCTTGCGTCATGCGGTTGAACAGCGTCGACTTGCCGGCATTGGTGTAGCCGACCAGCGCCACGATCGGGTACGGCACGCGCTTGCGGCTGTCGCGATGCAGCTTGCGGGTGCGCTTGACCTTGTCGAGCTCGCCCTCGATGCGCGCGATGCGCTCGTCGATGGCGCGGCGATCGGCCTCGATCTGGGTTTCGCCGGGGCCGCCGAGGAAGCCGTGGCCGCCGCGCTGGCGCTCGAGATGGGTCCAGGAGCGCACCAGCCGGCCCTTCTGGTACGACAGATGCGCGTGCTCGACCTGCAGCGCGCCTTCGCGCGTGCGCGCGCGGCGGCCGAAGATCTCCAGAATCAGCCCGGTGCGGTCGATGACCTTGCAGTTCCAGGCCTTCTCCAGATTGCGTTGTTGCACCGGCGAGACCGGGCAATCCATCACCACCACGGAAGCCGAGAGGCTCTTCACCAGTCCGGCGATCTCGTCGACCTTACCTTTGCCGACGTAAGTGGCCGGGCGGATGGCGGAGAGCGTGACGAGACCTTCTTGCACGACGTCAAGATCGATGGCGCGCGCGAGCCCCACGGCCTCCTGCAGGCGCGCCTCCGGCGTGCGCAGGCCGGCCTCGGCGCGCGCGGCCCCTGTCCGGCCGGACGCGACCTTCAGCCAAGGCTCGATGACGACGGCGCGGCCGCTCTCGCCGCCCGTTGCCGGGCTCAAGCGGTCCGCATCATGGTCGCGCTTGCGTTCTTCCAACTAGGCCTTTTCCGCTGCCGGCGGCTCCTCGCCGCCTTCGAACAGCTGGATCGGATGCCCCGGCATGATGGTGGAGATGGCGTGCTTGTAGACAAGCTGCGAATGTCCGTCGCGCCGCAGCAGCACGCAGAAATTATCAAACCAGGTCACCACGCCCTGCAATTTCACCCCGTTGACCAGAAAGATGGTGAGCGGGACTTTGCTTTTGCGAACATGATTGAGAAAAGTGTCTTGAAGATTTTGCGCCCGTTCGGCTGCCATGGCCGTGTTTCCGTTTTTTGCTCGCGTCTTTCGCGCGAGACCTTTGTTGCCTTGAACCCCTGACGCATGCGCAGGCACGCGCCGCTTCCCCCCACGGAAAAGCAGTCGACGCCCAAGGAGCCCGCTATTAGATGGCAGCCGGCCCGCGGGCGCAAGCCGCTCTCCAGTATCCGATCGCAACTATTTGAAATGACGAAACAATTGACCGCGCTCGGCGTGGCGCCGGTAATCGCGCCGCAGCCCGGTGACGATCAGGCCGGGGGCGCCGTTGCCGATCGGGCGGCCGTTGATCGAGGTGACCGGCAGCACGGTCTGGCTGGCCGAGGTGATGAAGGCCTCGCGCGCGCCATAGGCTTCTTCGACGGTGAAGGCGCGCTCTTCGAAGGCCAGCCCCTGCGCCTCGATCACGGCGATCACCACCGAACGGGTGACGCCGGGCAGGATGTCGGGACCGAGCGGACGGGTGATCAGTGTGCCGTCCTTGGCGACGATCCAGGCGTTGGACGAGGCGCCCTCGGTGACGCGGCCTTCAGTATCCACCAGCCAAGCCTCGCGCGCGCCCCGCTCGCGCGCCGCCTGCTTGGCCAGCACATTGGGCAAGAGCGCGACCGATTTGATGTCGACCCGGCCCCAGCGGATGTCGGGCATGGTCACGACAGCGACGCCTTCGCGCGCCAGTTGATCGAGCCTGGCGATGTCGTTGCTGCGGGCGGTGACGATGACGGTCGGTTTGGTCGCAGCGGGCGGAAACGGAAAGTCGCGCTTTGCGGCGCCGCGCGTCACCTGCACATAGACGATGCCGTCGGCGACGCGGTTGCGGCGGATGGTTTCGCGCATCACAATCGCCAATGCCGCTGGCGTCATCGGGGCCGCGATGCGCAATTCCTCCAGCGAGCGGGCGAGCCGCGCCATGTGGCGGCGCTCGTCGACCAAGAGCCCCTCGCGCACCTCGCAGACCTCATAGACGCCGTCGGCGAACTGCAGGCCGCGGTCCTCGATCGAAACCTTGGCGTCGCTGCGCGGCAGATAGCGGCCGTTGACGTAGGCGATGCGGGACATGGGATTAGTTCCGCCTCATCCTGAGGAGCGCTCCGCAGGAGTGCGTCTCGAAGGATGGGGCGGCCACCATGGCGCCTCATGCTTCGAGAGGCGTTGCTTCGCAACGCTCCTCAGCATGAGGGCGAGAGAGGTTGGCATGATGGGCCCCTACCCGATCCCCAGCGCCTTGAGCTTGCGGTGCAGCGCCGAGCGCTCCATGCCGACGAATTCGGCGGTGCGCGAAATGTTGCCGCCGAAGCGGGAAATCTGCGCCACCAGATATTCGCGCTCGAACACTTCGCGCGCGTCGCGCAACGGCAGCCCCATCAGATGCTCGCCGCCATTGCCATTGGGCATCGACGGCACCATCGAGCCCACGTCGGGCGGCAGCATGGAGGCATCGAGCACGGCGTCCGGGTCGCCGCCGGCCAGGATCATCAGCCGCTCGATATTGTTGCGCAGCTGGCGAACATTGCCCGGCCAGTCGTGGCTTTGCAGCACCGCCATGGCGTCGTCGCCGATGCGGCGCTTGGGCAGGCCGGTGGCCGACGAAATCTGGTCCATGAAATAATCGACGAGGCCGGGGATGTCGTCGCGCCGCTCGGCCAGCGGCGGCACGCGGATCGGCACCACCGAGAGCCGGTGATAGAGGTCCTCGCGGAATTTTCCCTCCGCGATCAGCGCTTCCAGGTTGCGCGCGGTGGAGGAGACGATGCGCACGTCGACCGACACCTTGTTGGCGCCGCCGACGCGCTGGAAGGTCTGCTCGACCAGCACGCGGAGAATTCTATTCTGGGTTTCGCGCGGCAGATCGGCGATGTCGTCGATGAACAGCGTGCCGCCATGCGCCTCTTCCAGCGCGCCGGGCTTGCGGCTCTCCTGCCCGTTCGACGAATCGACGCCGAACAGCTCGGTCTCCATGCGCTCGGGCGTGATGGCGGCGGCATTAATCACGATGAAGGGGCCGTTTGTCCGCGCCGACAATTGATGGATGGTGCGGGCGGCGAGCTCCTTGCCGGAGCCGGAGGGGCCGACGATCAGGATGCGGCTGTTGGTCGGCGCCACGCGCTCGATGGTCTGGCGCAATTGCGCGACTGCCACCGACTTGCCGACCAGCGTCGCCGGCAGCGGCGCCAGCTGCTTCAACTGCTTGACCTCGCGCTTGAGCCGCGAGGTCTCGAGCGCGCGCTCGGCCACCAGCACCAGGCGGTCGGCCTTGAACGGCTTCTCGATGAAGTCGTAGGCGCCGCGCTTGATGGCCGCGACCGCGGTCTCGATATTGCCGTGGCCGGAAATCATCACCACCGGCAGCTCGGGATGTTCCTGCTTGACCAAGTCGAGCAGTTGCAGCCCGTCGAGCTTGGAGCCCTGCAGCCAGATGTCGAGAAAGATCAGGTTCGGCCGGCGCGACATGATCGCGGCCAGCGCCTCGTCGCTGTTGCGCGCCGTGCGCGTGGCATAGCCCTCATCCTCCAGGATGCCGGCGACCAGGTCGCGGATATCGGCTTCGTCGTCTACGATCAGGATGTCGGCGGACATGTTACGGCTGCTCTTTGACCGATACTTTGGCTTCGGGTTTGGCGGGCGGCGTTTCGCCCGAGGCGGCGAAGCGCAGGCGGATCCAGGCGCCGCGCTGGCCGGGAATCTTGTCGGCGGCGTCGCGCAATTCGATGTGGCCGCCGTGATCCTCGACGATGCGGCCGACGATGGCGAGCCCGAGCCCGGTGCCCTTCTCGCGCGTGGTGACGTAAGGCTCGAGCAGCCGGCTGCGGTTCTCCTTCGGCAAGCCGATGCCGTTGTCGACGATGTCGATCGCCACGTCGTCGCCGTCGCGCGCGGCATAGACGCGGATTGCGCCCTTGCCAAGCTCGGCCGGCGGCACCGCGGCGATCGCCTCGGTGGCGTTCTTGATCAGGTTGGTGAGCGCCTGCGAGATCAGCCGGCGGTCGAAGCGCGCGGGCATGGGGTCTTCGGCGAGCTCCGCCTCAATGTCGATGTCGGCATGGCCGACGCGCATCAGGAACACGGCCTGGCGCACGGTGTCGGCGACGTCCTCGGCGGCGATCACCGGTTTGGGCATGCGCGCGAATTTGGAGAACTCGTCGACCATGCGGCGGATGTCGTCGACCTGGCGCACGATGGTGTCGGTGCATTGCACGAACACGTCGCGGTCCTCGGTGATGACCTTGCCGTATTTGCGGCGCAGCCGCTCGGCCGAGAGCTGGATCGGCGTGAGCGGGTTCTTGATCTCGTGCGCGATACGGCGGGCGACGTCCGCCCAGGCCGAGGTGCGCTGCGCCGCGACCAATTCCGTAATGTCGTCGAGCGTGACTACATAGCCGTGCTCGCTCTCGTTCGACTGCTCGCTGGTGATGCGCACCGACAGATTGCGCTCGCGTCCCTTGCGCGTGATGGTGACCTGGTCCTGCGTGCGCGCGCCGGCCTGCGCCGCCGCCATGAAGTCGGCAAGCTCGGGGAACACTTCCGCCAGCGGGCGGCCGAGCGCTTCCGCCTCGCTGAAGCCGATCAACCGCTCGGCCGAGCGGTTGAGGATCGACACGCAGCCCTTGCCGTCGACGCCGATGACGCCGGCCGAGGCGCCGGCGAGCACCGCCTCGGTGAAGCGGCGGCGGCTGTCGATCAGGTCGCGCGCGCGCATGATGTCGTCGCGCTGGGTACGCAACTCCGTGGTCATGCGGTTGAAGGTCTCGCCGAGCTGGGCAAGATCGCCTTCCGACTGGCGCACCGGCACGCGTACATAGAGGTTGCCGGTGGACACCACATTGGCGGCGCCGATCAGCCGGCGGATGGGCGCCACCAGCACATTGGCGAAGTTGAGCCCGATCCAGACCGCGGCCAAGAGCACGGTGAGCGCGATGATGGTGTACATCAGCGCAAACGCCACCTGCACGCCGAGCCGGCGCTGCTGCAGCGCGGCGTATTCGCGCACGCTGGCGCGCGTCGCCTGCAATTGCGGCACCACGCGCGGATCGAGCAGGCGCGTCACGTAAAGCCAGTCGGCGGGATATTTCTGCAGGCGCACCACGGCGGCGACGTAATTGGTGTCGGGCAGCAACACGATCTGCGGGTTCTTCTCGCCGATGCGCGGCAGCGCGTCGCGCGGCGGCATGGCGAAGGTCTGGCTCACTTTCAGGCCGGCGTGCGCGACGACGTGCAAATCCTTGTCGATCACGATCGCGGCCGAAAGCCTGCGCGCCGAGGCCTGGAAGGTGAGATACTGGTCGAGCTTGGCGTGGTCCTGGCTGAACACCGGCTCGTCGCGCGCGATGTTATTGGCCATGGTGAGAATGTCGGAGCGCACGATCTCGGCGTGGTCGTGCAAATAGGCTTCCGCCACGATCAGCGAATTCTCGATCGCCGCTTTGGTGCGGATGGAGAACAGCCGGTCGAGGCCGCGGTCGAGCGTGACGCTGGCGACGATCGCCACCAGGATGGCGGGCACCGCGGCGATGATGGCGAACAGGCCGACGATGCGAATGTGCAGGCGGGCGCCGGCGCGCCCTGCCCGGCGCGCCTGCATGATCAGCCA
Organism: uncultured Pseudomonadota bacterium; assembly: GCA_963805535.1. GTDB lineage: Bacteria > Pseudomonadota > Alphaproteobacteria > Rhizobiales > Xanthobacteraceae > Pseudolabrys. The sequence goes on along the minus strand of CAWDUV010000012.1, from coordinate 867,777 downwards.
GACCTCGCGCAGGATGATGCCGAGCAGCAAGAGCACCGTGGAGGCGTTCACCAAGAGCAGCGAGACGACCACGTAATGGGTCGGCAGGATGGGGGTCAGATCGGCGAGGACGATGAAGGTGACGAAGGCCGACAACAGCGCCGCGCGACGCGATCGGGCCGCAGCGCCAGCGCGACCGCGAGCGGCCCGAGCACGCGCGTTTCCCCGCGCCTGGATGGCGGGCCGGCGAGCGTTTCGGCGGTGGCGGCCTGATCGACGCTCATGAACCCCCGGCGGCGGATGGTGGGGCGCAGGCCCCTTCGGAAAGCGCGCGGGCGGCGTCCCTGCCCTACCCGGCACTGATGCTTTTATACAACATTGTTGCCGAATTGCGACTATTCCGCGGCGCGGATGGGCACGGAATAACGGCCGGCATCGCCCGCGGGCGTCCAGCTCTCATGGTGTCGACCAGCATCGAGGCAACGGTCGAGGGGTCGGACGCAGAGCGCGTCGGGGTAGGTCTTGTAAGGCGTAAGACGGTAAGATACTTTACGGGCCATGAACCGCCAAATGCCCGCGCGCACCACGTTCTCCAAGCTCTCGGTCAAGAGCCAGACCGTGTTGCCGCGCGAAGTGCGCGACCTGCTCGGCATCAAGCCGGGCGACACCTTGCGTTATCGCCTGACCGAGCAAGGCGTCGTGGTCGACAAAGCTCCCGCCGAAGCGGACGATCCTTTTGCCGCGTTCTCCGAATGGTCCGGCGAGGCGGATGAAAAGGCTTATGCCGGGCTCTGACGACGAGCGCCTCGCCGCGTTCGATGTTGTCGTCGTCCCCTTTCCGTTTGCGGACCGGCTCGCGGAAAAACGCCGCCCCGCGCTCGTGATCTCCGGACCGAAGCTTGCGAGCCATGGCTTGATTTGGCTCGCGATGATCACCAGCGCCGAAAACGCGTCCTGGTCGACGGACGTCGAGATTCCCGAACTCCGGTCGGGCCGGCCTGCCGGCGCCTTCGGTCGTTCGCCCGGCAAAAATCGCTTGTGTCGAACGCACACGAATCGAGCGGCGCGCCGGCCGAACTCGATAAAGCGACGGCGCGCAAAGTGGCGCAGAAACTGCGTGGATTTTTGGGATCGCCTCGATAAGGCCGGTCGGATCGAGCGACCACGTTCGAATTCTCGCAAGCCCACGCCGACGAGGTCGATCTTGAGCAGTATCACTAGCGCAGACTGACATGGCCTATGCCGCCAAACGCAATCCCAACCGCTACCCGCCGCATATGGGCGCTTTGCTGCGTGACGACATCATCCCCGCCGTCGGCCGTTCGGTGAAGGAGATTGCCGATCTGTTGGGCAGTTCCCGCCGGCATCTTCATGCGATCATGGCCGAAAAGAAAGCCGGTCACGGCGACGGTGGCGTTTCTGCTCGGTCGGCTGTTCGCAACGGTCCGGAGTTTTAAGTTCGCATGCAGGCGGCTTATGACACGTGGCACGCGCAAAGCGATGTCGACTTGAGCCATATCAAGCCGCTGAAGCGTGTCGCTTGATGAGGGCCGCGTTGGCCGATCGGAATGATTGCGGAGAATAGGCAGTTCATGCTTCTTGATGCGCGATGGGGAGAGGCCCTTCACGTAAAGCTCAACGGCGAAGGCGTAGCAAACGATCATCGGGCACAAGGCAGTAATTGGTGCGCCGGCCGGGTCAGGCACTTCGTGCCCCGCTCTTAGAGCCGCCTCGTGAAATTGAACGCCGCTCTTTCAATTCACGCGCGTTGTAGAGTGACGTGACTTGCAGACCGAGGAAATGGCGAACCTGAAAAACGACGTGCTTTCGAGCGGTTGGGTCGTTAGCTAAGGTCCGCCACCTTTCGCCTTTTTAGGTTTCGACCTCACCCCCCGCGAAACAGCTGAATATCCAAATCGCGGATCTTCTTGCGCAGCGTGTTGCGGTTGACGCCCAGCAGGTCCGCGGCGCGGATCTGGTTGCCGCGCGTGGCGGCGAGCGCGGCGGTCAGCAGTGGATATTCGATCTCGCGCAAAATGCGGTGATAAAGGCCGGACGGCGGCAGGCCCTCGAAGCCGGAGAAATAAGCCGCCAGATGGCGCTCGACCGCGGCACTGAGCGGCTCTTCCGGACGCGGCTCCTCGCTGCCGACGGCGAGCGCCGGTTGCGCCAATTCCTGCTCGATCACCGTCGAAGTGATCACCTCCTGCGGATAGAGCGCGGCGAGCCTGCGCGCGAGGTTTTCCAGCTCGCGCACATTGCCCGGCCAGCGGTGGCGCTTGAGCCGGTCGAGGCCGGCCTGGTCGATCTGCTTGGGCGGCAGGCCCTCGCGCTGCGCCTGCGCAAAGAAATGGCGGATGAGATCGGGAATGTCCTCGGTGCGCTCACGTAAAGGAGGCAGCCGCAGCGGCACCACGTTCAAGCGGAAGAACAGGTCTTCGCGGAACAGGCCCTGCTGGATCAACTGGCGCAGGTCCTTGTTGCTGGCGGCGATGATGCGCACGTCGCTCTTGATCGGGGTGCGGCCGCCGACGGTGGTGTATTCGCCCTGCTGCAGTACGCGCAGCAATCGCGTCTGCGCCTCCATCGGCATGTCGCCGATCTCGTCGAGGAACAGGGTGCCGCCTTCGGCCTGCTCGAAGCGGCCGGAAGAGCGCGTATTGGCGCCGGTGAAGGCGCCCTTCTCATGGCCGAACAATTCCGACTCGATGAGATCGCGCGGGATCGCCGCCATGTTGATGGCAACGAAGGTGCCCGAGCGGCGCTTGCCGTAGTCGTGCAGCGCGCGCGCCACCAGTTCCTTGCCGGTGCCACTCTCGCCCGAGATCATCACGGTGAGATCGGTCTGCATCAGCCGCGCCAGCACGCGGTAGATTTCCTGCATGGCCGGCGAGCGGCCGACCAGCGGGATGTTGTCGAGGTCTTCCGATTTGGCGGCGGCCGCGGCGCGCTTTTCCTTCGGCTCCGACAACGCGCGTCCGACGATGGCGGTGAGTTCCTTCAGGTCGAAGGGCTTGGGCAGGTATTCGTAGGCGCCGCGCTCGCTGGCGCGGATCGCGGTCATGAAGGTGTTCTGCGCGCTCATCACGATGATCGGCAGATCGGGGCGCGCCTTGCGGATGCGCGGGATGAGATCGAAGGCGTTCTCGTCCGGCATGACGACATCGGTAATGACGAGATCGCCCTCGCCCTGGCTGATCCAGCGCCACAGCGTGGCGGCATTGCCGGTCGAACGCACCTCGTAGCCGGCGCGCGAGAGAGCCTGGTTGAGGACGGTACGGATGGCGGCGTCGTCATCGGCAACCAATATGCTTCCCGTCGGCATGGGGGCTACCTCACGGGTTTTCCGGTGGCGCAAGGGCGATCGGCTCGCCATTGCCGGTATAGATCGGCATCAGCACGCGGAAGGTGGTGCGGCGCGGCTGCGACTCGCATTCGATGATGCCGCCGTGGTCGTTGACGATCTTGGCGGCGAGCGCGAGCCCCAAGCCGCTGCCGGTCTGCTTGGTGGTGACGAAGGGATCGAACAGATGCGGCATCAGGTCTTCCGGCACGCCGGGGCCGTTGTCCTTGATGCAGAATTCGAGCGGCAGCGAAACGCGCGTCTTGCTGCCGGGCACCGCCAGCCGCACGCCGGGGCGGAAGGCGGTGGTGAGCTGGATCTCGCCGTCGGCCGCGCCGTCGCCGATCGCTTCGGTGGCGTTCTTCACCAGATTGAGGAAGACCTGGATGAGCTGGTCGCGGTTGGCCAGCACCGACGGCAGCGAGGGATCGTACTCTTCGACGAATTTGACGTGGCGGGCAAAGCCCGACTGCGCCAGCCGCTTCACGTGATCGAGCACGACGTGGATATTGACCGGCTCGCGCTCGACCGGGCGCTCGTCGGAGAACACCTCCATGCGGTCGACCAGCTTCACGATGCGGTCGGTCTCGTCGCAGATGAGCTTGGTGAGGGCGCGGTCGTCGTCGGCGGCCGACTGCTCCAGCAGCTGGGCGGCGCCGCGGATGCCGGAGAGCGGGTTCTTGATCTCATGCGCCAGCATGGCGGCGAGCGCGATCACCGAGCGGGCGGCGCCGCGGTGGGTGAGCTGGCGGTCCATCTTGTCGGCGATGGTGCGCTCCTGCAGCATCACCACCACGTGGTCGGGATATTCCGGCAGCGGCGCGACATGCAGGTCGACGAGGCGTTCGCCCGGATTGCGCGGGGTGGCGAGATCGACCTTGTATTCGTTGACCGCGGCGCCGGTCATGCGCACCTGCTCGATCAGCGACAGTAGCGGCGAGCCGAACGGCACCAATTCGCGCACCATGTGCCGGCTCAAGACCGGAATGGAGGCTTCGAAGAAAGCTTCGGCGGCGACATTGGCGTCGGCCACCTTGCCGTCGGGCGCCACCATGATGACGGGATGCGGCAACGCGTGCAGCACCGCATCGGCGGGCGAATTGACGGGCGGAGAAACGGCAGTCGACTTTGCGTGAGCGCGGCTCATGCGGCGGCTCTCCAATCGCTGGTGCGCGATGCGAAGGCGTCATAGGCATCGGCCAGCAGCCGGCGCGCGAGCTTCGGCTCCTCGGCGGTGAGCACGCGGGCGCGATGGTCTTTCAACAGCGCAACGGGAGCGCCGGCGGTGGCTGCGGCGGTGTCGAGCGCCCAGGCAAGATGCTTGCGCGCGTGGCGGCGGCCGATCCTGTGGCCGTGATGCGCGATCATCTCGTCGTAAAGCGCATCGGTCATGGCGAGCTGCTCGGCGAGCGGCGGTGATTTTTCGCGCAATCCGGTTTCGAGAAAGCGCGCGACCTGGCCCGGAAACCAGGGCCGGCCTTGCGCGGCGCGGCCGATCATCACGGCGTCTGCGCCGGACGCGTCGAGCGCATCGACTGCATCGTCGAAGCCGGCAATGTCGCCATTCACGACGACGGGGACGCCGACCGCTTCCTTGACGCGGCGCACGGCGGACCAGTCGGCGCTGCCGTGGTAAAACTGACAACGGGTACGGCCGTGCACGGTGATCATCTGCACACCGGCGGCTTCGGCCCGGCGGGCAAGCTCCGGCGCGTTGAGGCTTGTTGCATCCCAGCCCAGCCGCATTTTCAGCGTCACCGGCACGCCGACGGCGGCAACGGTCGCCTCGATCAGCGTCAGCGCGTGGTCGAGATCGCGCATCAGCGCGGAGCCGACATGACCGTTGGTCACCTGTTTGGAGGGGCAGCCCATATTGATGTCGACAATCGCCGCGCCCTGCCCTGCCGCGATGCGGGCGCCTTCCGCCATGTAGCGGGCCTCGCAGCCGGCCAACTGCACGATCGGAATGACGACCCCTGCCCCGTCGCTGCGCACCCGCGCCTCGCGCTCGCCTTTGGCCAAGCCGGCGCAGGCGGTCATCTCCGAGACCACCAGCCCGGCGCCCAGTCTTTCAGCCAGACGGCGGAACGGAGCATCGGTGATGCCGGACATGGGCGCCAAAATCACGCGGTTCGGCAGGCTTAAGGGGCCGACGCGCAAAGGCGCCGCCGGAAAACCGGCGTTTTTGGCCACCCCGTTATCGCTGCCCACCATTTAGGCGTCCCTTATTTGCTGCTCATAGTTTAGACAATCCCCCGTCGTGCGCAAGTGCTGCACTGCAAAAACTGTTAATGGCCGGGAACAGGTTGGATTCACGGGCGATTTCCTTGCCGTCGCGGAACGCGCTAAGGCAAGGGCATCGAGAAGCGGAGCTGAAGGATATGGCCGGCGTAGCGGCGGTAGTGGTGGCGGCGGGCAAAGGCACCCGCGTGGGCGGCGATACGCCCAAGCAGTTCCGGCGCGTCGGCGACGAAATCATGCTGCGGCGGACGCTTTTGACGCTTGTCGAGGCCCGCCAAATCAACTTGGTGCAGCCGGTGATCCGGCCCGAGGACCGCGCGGCCTTCGATGACGCGGCTGAGCAATTGGCCGTCTTGCCGCCGGCCTTCGGCGGTGCCACGCGGCAGATCTTCAGTGCGCGCGGGGCTGGAGGCGCTGGCGCCGCACGCGCCCGATATCGTGCTGGTGCATGATGCCGCCCGCCCCTTTGCCAGCCAGGCGCTGATCGCGCGCGCCATCGAAGCGGCCGAGAAGGCAGGCGCGGCGGTGCCGGGACTGGCGGTGACCGACACGGTGAAGACGGTCGACGCGCAAGGCTTCGTGCAGCAGACGCTCGAGCGCGGCGCGTTGCGCACCATCCAGACCCCGCAAGGCTTTGCCTACGCAGCCCTCATCGCAGCGCACCGGCGCGCGGCGGCGCAGGGGCGCGACGACTTCACCGACGATGCCGCGCTCGCCGAATGGGCCGGCATGAAAGTCGCCGTCTTCGAGGGCGAAGCGGGCAATATCAAGATCACCAACGCGGAGGATTTCGCGCGCGCGGAGGCCACGCAGTTCGCAGGCCTTGGCGATGTGCGCACCGGCAGCGGCATCGACGTGCACGCCTTTGCGCCCGGCGACCATGTCATGCTTGGGGGCGTACGTATTGCGCACACCCATAAGCTCAGCGGCCATTCCGACGCCGATGTCGGCTTGCACGCGCTGACCGACGCCATTCTCGGCGCGCTGGCCGACGGCGATATCGGCTCGCATTTTCCGCCCAGCGATCCGCAGTGGCGCGGCGCCTCGTCCGACCGTTTCTTCGTGTTCGCGGTCGAGCGGGTGAAGGCGCGCGGCGGGCGCATGGCCCATCTCGATCTCACGCTGGTGTGCGAGGCGCCCAAGATCGGGCCGCACCGCGATGCCATGCGCGCAAAGATCGCCGCGCTCGCTGGGCTCTCGCTTGACCGCGTGGCGGTGAAGGCGACCACCAGCGAACGACTGGGCTTTACCGGCCGTGGCGAAGGCATCGCGGCTTACGCGACGGCGACGGTAAGGCTGCCGTTGCGCTAAACATCATCGGTTTTTTGCATCGCCCGCAGCCGCAGCATGGCAACGATACCGAAGGCGGGCCCAAGCGCCAGCAAAGCCAGCAGCAACGGCCAGCCGACGGCAGCCGCCACCAGCGGCGTGAATTGCACGGTCACAATCGTGAGCGCAAAGCCAAGCGCGGTCTGAAACGTCAGCAACGAGCCGGCCTGCTCCGGCGGCGAATAATCGGCGACCAGGGCGGAGAATTGTGCCGAGTCCGGCAGGATCGAAGCGCCCCACAGCAGCACCAGCGTGAATGTGAGCCAGACCGGCCCGCCGAAAGTGAGCGCGGTCAAAAGCGCGCAAGCGCCGCTTGCGACCATGGCGATGGTCGCCATTTCCGCTTTGCCGATGCGGTCGGCAAGTCTGCCGGCGACGATGCACATGACGCCGCCGGCAGCGATCGACAGGAAAGCAGTGAGCTTGGCAAGCGCCTCGGCCTGCGGCGCTGCAAGCGTCGCCCCATACGAGATGGCGCAAGCAACCGCGATCCAGGCCCACATGGCATAGAGTTCCCACATGTGGCCAAGATAGCCTGCGTAAGCGAGCCGCACCGGCCGGTCACTCCAGGCGGCGGCGATGGCGCGCGGATCGAAGCGCGACGCCAGCACGTGATGCGGCCCGAGGGCGCTGGCGAGCACGAGCAGACCGCCCACGCCTGCGATAATCGAAGCCGCCGCCACGCTGACGCGCCAGTCGCTGCCGCCGATCAGCGCCAACAGATGCGGCGCCGCCGAGCCGAGCGTGACAGCGCCGACCAGCGCGCCGACCAGGAAGCCGCGGTCCTTCACGCCCCAGCCGACCGCGATCTTCATGCCGACCGGATAGACGCCGGCAAGCAGCGCGCCGGTCACGATGCGCGCAGCAATCGCCGTAAGGCCGCCGGGCGGCGCGATCAGCAGCACGGCATTGACCAGCGCAGCCGCAATCGCCGCGAATGCGAACACGCGGCGTGGATCGAAACGATCGGCGAGGCCGAAGAAAGCGGAGCCGAGCGCGCCTATAACGAAGCCCGCCTGCACGCCGCTCGACAGCGCGGCCTGGCGCGCGTGCGAGAGTGCGACCTCGCGCAGCATGTCGGGCAGCACGGCCGCCGAGACGAACCACAGCGACATGGCCGCCACTTCGGCCAGCATCAAAAGCGCAATGGAGCGGAATTTCATGAGGGGTGGTGACGACTTTTTCGATGAGGCGGGCCTGCGGCAGGATTGCCGCCGGGGCCTCATAGAGACAGGGGCACAGCCCAGCAACACACACTGGCGTGATCTGCACCGGCAATAACGCTTGTATGCTAACCTACAGCGCAAGGGGAATGGACCATGAGCGAAGACCTACGCGCCGCCGCCATCGCGGTGCTCGATGCCTGCCGCGCGCGCGGGCTTAAATTGGCGACGGCGGAATCCTGCACCGGCGGGTTGGTAGCCGGCGCGCTCACCGACATCGCCGGCTCCTCGGACGTGGTCGAGCGCGGCTTCGTCACCTATTCGAACGAGGCCAAGCAGCAGATGCTGGGCGTCACCTCGGAGACGCTGCGCGATTATGGCGCGGTCAGCCGGCAGACGGCGGAAGAGATGGCGCGCGGGGCCATCGCCCATTCCGACGCGCAGATTTCGGTGGCGATCACCGGCATCGCCGGCCCCGGCGGCGGCAGCGCCGACAAGCCGGTGGGACTGGTGCATTTTGCGGCTGCTTCGCGCGGCGGCGCCCTCGCCCACCGGGAAATGCGTTATGGCGATATCGGGCGCGCGGAGGTGCGGTACAAATCGGTGCTGCAGGCGCTGGCGATGCTGCAGGAAATGGCGGAGAGTACCTAGATGAGGGCGACATGGATTCGATGCGCGGCCGCCGCGCTCGCCGCGATGTTTGCCTCCGTTGCGGCCACAGCCGCGCCAAGCAACGCGCGCGTCACGGTCGAAGCCGGCAACGTGTTCATCATCAAGGACGGCGCGCGCCGGCAGCTCACCCGCTCGGGGCGCGATTTCGACGCGGCGCTGTCGCCCGACGGACGCTACGTCGTGTTCACGCGCGGCGACGGCACGCCGCCGCCGGACGATCCGAGCGAATGCCGGACCGGCGCAAGCGCCGACCAATTGCGGCGCATCGACGTCGACAGCGGCAACGAACGCCTGCTGCTGGCCGCGCATAACGGCGCCAAACCGCCGCAACAGCTCTGCCGCTTCGAGGAGAAGCAGTTTTCCTCCGACGGGCGCCGGCTGTTGTTCCTTTCGCCCGGCTGGACCACCTCGGCCGCGCTGCATGTCTACGATTTCGCCAGCCAGGCCGTACATTTCGTCGCGCCGGCCAATGCGGCAATCGTACTGAATTTCTGCACCGGCAAATATCGCGACGCGCTCATCCTCAACCAGCACCGCTATTTCCTCGGCGGCGGCAGCTACGACTGGTACTGGCTTTTCGATGCGAGCGGCGGCCAAGGAAATCGGCCCGGTCGCCGACGACAACGCCAAGCGCGAAGAGGTGGTCGAGAAGGCGCGCGATATGATTTGCACCCAATAAGGGGGCCGGCGACCTAGAAGAATTTTCTTCTCTCTTGACGTCATGGGAATGAAATACTCTAAAGCGGCATAATATATTGGAATTATAGATTTATTTTCTGCGAGAGCCTTGCCTCCGCCCCTTTAAAGCGCATTTCTAGGCTCAAAGCAGATTTTTTGGCTGCCGGGTTCGCCCGGCCGGCCCGCAAGGCAAAGGGACACCCGTGGTCAAGATCACGCAACTCGAGCCGGGTATCGCGATGGCGCCGCAGCTCGCCGAGGCCGATTTCGCCGAGATCGCGGCGCGCGGCTTCCGCACGGTCGTGGCGCTGCGTCCGGACGGCGAAGCCGCCGACCAGCTGCCGCAGGCACAGGCCGCCGCGGCTGCTTCGCGCCATGGGCTTGCGTTTCGCTATTACCCCGTGAACGGCGTCAAGGTCACCGAGCACGATACCGTCGAAACCTTCGTGCGGCTCATGGATGAGCTGCCGGGGCCAGTTCTGTTCTATTGCGGCACCGGCACGCGTTGCACCATCCTGTGGAGCCAGGCGGCGGCGCCGCGGCTTGGCGCCGAGGCCGCCTTGGCGGCGGCGCGGCGTGCCGGCCACGAGCTGGAATTCCTGCGCGACACTTTGATCGCGCGCGACGAATGGGCCGGCGCCATACCGGTGCCGGCATCCGCGCTGGCGGTCGAGACGCCGGCCGCCCGCTGACCCGCGCAAAAAGCGCGCAAATCCCCGCGAACCGCTTGGCGGCGGTAATCTTTGCCGGCCGGCACGCGCTTGACATTCCCTATTAGAGGTCCAGAATTTGTCCCCGATCCTTTGCAGCACGGAGGTCCAGCATGACTCCACCGGGTCAAAGGGCCGCGAAGATTGCCGCGTGACATCCGTTCGGGCCGCGGCATAGCGGCACCTTAGCGAACGCTTCGCCGGGCGCGGCCGTCAGCGGGTCGCATCAGTTAGGCAAGACCCCACCTTAGCCGCCCCCGGCGTCAAGCTGTTGCCTATGTCGGCAAGCGCAAATGCAAATGGGACGTGCGCTTGTCGTCTGCAGCCGGTACGGATCGGGACCCGCCCGGCTTAACCGCAGTGGAATGAACAATAGGGTTTGGGGAGGGCGCGCCATGCCGCGCCGTTACAGTTACATCACGCGCTTTCGGTGCCCGAAGTGCAAGAAGGCCGGCACCGCCCAGTGGGAAGAGAACGATCGCATCGCCCTTCCCCATGGCACGCAGATCGCCAGGCTGGCGAGCCTGACGCACGGCTTTCAAAACGGCCCGCAGAACGAGATTTACTGCACGCGCTGCGCCGCGCAGGTCGTGAGCGGGCACGGCTGAGCTCAGGCGCGCACCATGCGGCTCGATTTCACGCCGGCGACCGGCGTGCAGACCCGTCTTGCGCGGCACTGGCGCCCTTCCCCACGATAGCGCAGACTGCTTGGCGCTTTTGAACGCGGACCGGCGGGGCAGACCGATGCACATGTCGTGGCGGATGCGGCGGTTGGCGGCCGCATGTCTTGCCTGGACGGTCGCGGCTTCGGCCGCCAGCGCCGAGGACAAAATCGCGCTCTGCCATGCCGGCTTGATCAACCTTACAAGCTTCGCCAAGCACGTCGCCAACCTGCGCGGCATGAAGCGCTACGAGCGGCAGGACATCGACAAGCTGATTGCGCGCGAGCGCGCCGGCGGGCCTGAGTTTTTCTCTTCGCAGATTATCATCCAGGAGGAGCAATCGGGCTCCGGCACATTCGACCTGCGCATGATGCACGGGATGTCGGACGCCGAACATTACCGTAACGTCACCGCCTGGGCCTGCCAGGCCGAGGATTACCCGATCGTCTATTTCGTCGGCTTCCGCGTGCGCGCAATCGACGGCGGCGCCATCCAGGTCGCGCGCGAGCAGGACGTGGTCAATGTCATTTCGCTCAAGGCGCTGGATGGCAAGTTGGACCGGCCGCTCAAGGTGATGCTCTTTCAGAGCGACAAGGTTCTTTGCCAGGACATCAACAAGGGCTGCGACAAAGGCATTTTCTACGGCCGCGAATGAGGCCGCAGCCAGATGTGATGCAAGGCGCGCTAGCAGCGCGTGACAGTGATCGCCCGCGTGCCGCCGGCTTCCGCCGGTACCGTCACGGTTTCGCGGCTGCGATGGCAGGTGAGCGCCTGCGGCGGCAGCGGCACGTAGACGATGCGCGGCACTTCCACGTAGTTCACGCCGACCGGCTGGTAAGGCGGCTCGGCGACTACGCCGCCGCCATAGAACGCCCAGGCGCCGAATGCGTTGGGCTGAGTTCTGGCGGCTCAGATGCAGGCGATTGGCGGCGTGGAAGGCGTGGCCGCCCTTGCCCTTGGCGCTCGACGGCGATGACGCCGGCAGTACCATCGCAAGAGCCGCCACGGCGACCACGGCATAGTTGATCTTCATGGCAAGGCCTCCCTGTTCTGGCCTTTTGTGCCGTTATTCTAGCGCGGCAGCAGGCCAAGTCACGGGGGGCAGCTCACGCCTTGGCAAAGGGCCGATAGCGGCGGACCAGCACCGGCAGCAGCGCCGCCACGCCGAGCGCGCAAAGGCCGGCGACGAATTGCGGCGTCACCGCCATCCAGACGTGGAATTCGAGGCCGCAGTCGCCGCTGCCCGCGGCGAGACAGGCGCGGTATTGCTCGACCTGCACGGCCAGCGCATGGTCGAGGCCGGCGCCGAAAAACGCGATTGCCAAAGTCATCGGCATGATGCCGATGAAGGTCGCCAGCACGAAAGTCAAAAGCCGCACATTGCACAGCGCCGGCAAGAGATTGCCGAGCAAGAATGGGAAGATCGGCACCAGGCGCATGAAAAGCAGATAGTTGAAGCCGCTGGCGCGGAAGCCTTCGGCGAAACGCGCAACCTGCGGTCCGATGAAGCGCAGCACGATGTCGCGCAAGCCGTTGCGCGCGACCAGGAACACCATGGTGCCGCCGGCGGTGGCGCCGATCACGGCGGCAAGCCCGCCGATCAGCCCGCCGAAGAATACGCCGCCGCCGATGGTGAGAAAGATCACCCCGGGCAGCGCCGTGCCGGCAGCAAGTGCGTAGGACGCGACGAAGCAGGCAAGCGAAGCGGCCGGATGGCCGGCCACCAGGGCGGCGATCGCCGCGCGCCGATGCAGCAGCGATGCCAGCGTCACCTGCTTGTGCAGGCCGAGCGCGAGCGCAAGGGCGACAAGCGCCACCATCGCCAGCAGCACGGCGGCGCTGCGCCAGAGCCTGCGCGCCGATTGGCGTTCGATGACCACGTCTTCGGGACGGGAGTCCGCTTGCGCGGCGCCCGTCTCGGCCTTGCCTTGCTGCAACCCGGCGCTCCTTTTGGCCTTGCCGGGACGGTTAGAATGGAAAACCGCGGTCGGATCAACGGCCGGCGGGGTGGCATTGGGATGGGGAATTCGCCCCGCCTGGTGGGACGGACGGGGTTTGAACCGCTGGCGAAAACGCCGCAGCCGTCTATGATGCGGGTTCCAGCGGGGTCAGCGGGAGCCGGCCGCCAAGCGGCGTTGCCGCGAACGCCGAGAAGAGCCAGGGAGCCGAGATGTTCATTCCGTTTCTTGCCGTGCCGTTCGTGCTGCAGATCGCGGTTGCGGACGCGGTGCCGCGTTGGGACGTGACCAAAAGTTGCCGCGGCGCGGCGACCGCCGCCGGCGAGGGCAAAGAGGGCGCGGACCGCTTCAAGAGCTGCCTCGCCAGCGAGCAGAAGACGCGCGAAGGCCTGCAAACCAACTGGGCAAAATTCCCGGCCGGCGACCGGTTGAAATGCATCCAGTCGATCCAGTGGTTCGAACCGACCTATACCGAGCTCGCCGCCTGCCTGGAGATGTACCGCGACGCGCGCACGGGCGTGGCCAAGAAGCCGATCGCGCCGCGCATAAAGCGCGCGCATTAGCGGCGCGGGCTCGGCGCCCCGCGGTCTTCGACCTCCTCCGCGCGCGAAACGTGTTACGCCGTCACGCTGTCTTGTGGGACAGTCGTAGCCTCGTACGCTGCGTCGTGCACGGCCAGCTCGGACGCCGGCAGTTGCAGCACGCTCGCCACCTGGCCCTCGCACAACCGTGTCAGCAGCACGATGCGACCGTTGGGAAGTTCGAGCGCGTCGTGATGGGTGTCGAGCCGGTCGCCGTTGATCTGGCGGAAGCGCGCCAGCCTTTGCCCGGTGCGGCCGAAGCCGAGGCTCGGCAGCAGCCGGCCGAAGCCGTGATCGATCTCGACGTCGCGCTCGAAGGCAAGCTCGGTGCCGGGCTTCAGACACACAGCTACGTTCGGCTCGCCTTCCGCCGCAAAGCCGCGCGTAAAGCAATTGGCAAAGCTGGTGGTGCGCAATTTGTCGCCGAGCTCGGCGGGGCGGGTCGCAACAGCGTGCAAACTATAATCGCACATCGAAGGTCTCCTTTCGCACTAGAGACGAACAGCCCATGTCGGTTGTCCTTCGTGACGACGAGCTAACGCCGGTATGGTGGCGAAGGTGTGTTGCGCTTGCAGAAAAAGTCTCTCACGTCGCTCGGAACCGAGTGCACGGGGATGGCGTTGGAAACGGTTAAACCATGACGGATTTTGCGCGTGCTCGTTCGCGCCGGCGCGACATCGGCGCCGGCATTTTGGCGCTTGCCGCCGTCGTTGCGGTATCGCTATGCGGTCAGATCGCGACTTATCCCAATCTCGCGCCCTGGTACGCTTCGCTCACGAAGCCTTCCTTCAATCCGCCCAATTGGGTGTTTGCGCCGATATGGAGCGCGCTCTACGCGCTGATGGCGCTGGCGCTGTGGCGCGTCTTGCGGCGTGCACCCTCGCCGGCGCGGCGATACGCGCTCGTGCTGTTCTTTCTGCAGCTTGCGCTGAACGCCGCTTGGTCGTGGATGTTCTTTGCCGCACACAGCCCGCTGCTTGGGCTGATCAATGTGGTTACGCAATGGTTAACCGTCGTGGCAACGATTGCCGCCTTTGCGCGGCTCGATCGGGTGGCGGCGTGGTGCCTGGCGCCGCTGGCGCTCTGGGTCGGCTACGCGGCCGTGCTCAATGCCGCGCTGTGGTGGCTGAATGCCTAAGCCGCGTCACGCCGACTTGCGGCCGTAGACCTTGTCGGCGCGCCGCTCGAAGGCCTGCGCCATGCGGCGGAACACGGTATCGAACAGCGCGCCCATCATCATGCCGAGCGCGCGGCTTTTGAACTCGTAATCGATATAGAACTCGACCTCGCAAGCGTTCTCGCCGGTGGCGCGGAACGCCCAGCGGTTCTGCATATGGCGGAACGGGCCGTCGAGATATTCGACCAGGATTCTCAGGTTCGGCCTGTCGAGCGTCGCCCGGCTGGTGAAGGTCTGATGAATCATCTTGTAGGCGACCGTCATGGCCGCAACCAGCACCGTTATGCCCTCACCCTTGTCGGTCGTGTTGCGCACCCGCATGGCGCTGCACATGGGCACGAATTCGGGATAGCGCTCGACGTCGGCCACGAGAGCAAACATGTTGGCGGCGCTGTGGTCGACGCGGCGCTTGGTGGAGAATTGGGGCATTTGTTGCTGCCGCCCTATTCCGTTGTCATTCCGGGACGGCGCTACGGCGCCGGACCTGGAATCCAGATGCAAACTCGGAACTCATGTCTGGATTCCGCGTTCGCGGACTGACGCCCGCGCCCCGGAATGACGAAGCTATCGTCATCGCGCCGCGCGGGCGGCGCGCAGCCGCGCGAAATCGTCGCCGGCGTGATGCGAAGAGCGCGTGAGCGGGGAAGCCGACACCATCAGGAAACCTTTGGCTTAGGCTACCGTCTCAAGCGCCTTGAACTCGTCGGGTGGCACGAAGCGCACCACTTCATGATGCTTGCGCGTCGGCTGCAGATATTGCCCGACGGTGAGGAAGTCGACATCGGCCGAGCGCAGGTCGTCCATCACCTGCAGCACTTCGTTGCGCGCTTCGCCCAGGCCGACCATGATGCCCGACTTGGTGAACATTTGCGGGTCGATCTCCTTCACGCGCTGCAGCAGCCGCAGCGAATGGAAATAGCGCGCGCCCGGCCGCACGGTAAGATATAGCGAGGGCACGGTTTCCAGATTGTGGTTGAACACGTCGGGCCGCGCTGCGACCACCTTCTCGAGCGCACTTTCCTTGCGCAGGAAATCCGGGGTGAGCACTTCGATTGTTGTGCTCGGACAGGCCGCACGGATGGCACGGATGGTGTCGGCAAAGTGAGCAGCGCCGCCGTCGGCGAGGTCGTCGCGGTCGACCGAGGTGACGACGATGTGGGCTAAGCCCAACTTGGCGGTTGCTTGCGCGACGTGCTCCGGCTCACGGGCGTCGAGCGCGCCCGGCAGCCCGGTTTTGACGTTGCAGAAGGCGCAGGCGCGCGTGCAGGTGTCGCCCAAGATCATGAAGGTGGCGTGCTTCTTCTCCCAGCACTCGCCGATGTTCGGGCAGCCGGCCTCCTCGCAGACGGTGACGAGGCCGTTGGCGCGCATGATGGCTTGCGTTTCGAAGTAGCCTGGCGAGACCGGCGCTTTGACGCGGATCCAGTCGGGCTTCTTGGGCTGGCCCGAATCGGGGCGATGCGCCTTTTCCGGATGGCGCGGACGCGGGTTGTTGACGAGGTCGAGAACGGTCGCCATGGCCCTTACTTACGGCTGCGCCGGGTGCGTCGCAAGGCGTCTCAGCGCCGCCGGAACGCGCCCCAGATCAGCAAAATCACGATGGCGCCGAGGGTGGCGCTGACCAGCGCGCCGAGAAAGCCGGTCGGCGTGATGGCGAGGCTGGAGAAGATCAGCCCGCCGACGATGGCCCCGACGAGGCCGATGGCGAGATTGCGCAAAAGGCCGCGGGCGCGCCCGCCGATGATTTGCGTGGCGAGCCAGCCGGCGATCAGGCCGATGACGATCCAGAGAATGACGCCCATGCTGTTCTCCTCACACCCGCCGGAAAGCGCGCCACAGCACGAGCACGACGAACGCGCCGACGACCGCGGTGCCCAGGCTGCCGAAGAAACTGGGGCGCGCCGCGGTGCTCAAATGCGTGAACAGAAAACCGCCGACCACGGCGCCGGCCAGCCCGAGCACGAGATTGTTCGGCAGCCCGCCGCCGCGCTCGCCGAGCAGCAAAGTGGCAAGCCAACCGGCAAGAAGGCCGATGACGCTCCAGAGAACAATAGCCATGACATTCGCCCCTTTTTGCGTCACGGCCGGGCAGGCCGGCCGCGGCAAATAAATTTCTTTAGGCGGCTTTCGTTGCCAGCCGGTTGCTCGGCGTCGACAGCGAAATCCGCACTTCCTCCTCGGTCATGTCGGCCGCGATGTCGCCGAACAGCGGCGTGGAAAGATAACGCTCGCCGGTATCGGGCATCATGGCGAGCACTGTCGAGCCGGGCGCGGCGGTCCTGCACACTTCGAGCGCGCCGGCAAAGGTGCCGCCGGCGCTGATGCCGACGAAAATACCTTCCTGCTGCGCCAGCTCACGCGAATATTTGAGCGCGTCGGCGCCGGCGATCAGCAGGATGCGGTCGATCACCTTCATGTCAACCGCTTCCGCCGTGATCTGGGGGATGAAATCGGGGCTCCAGCCCTGCATCGGATGCGGCTTGAAGGAGGGGTGCGGCTTCGCCGGCGAGCCGTCCGGGTTGCGCTCCTGTGGAATATGGCTGGTCAGCATGGGCGCGTCGGCCGGCTCGCACACCACGATCTTGGTGTCGGGCCGCTCTTTCGCCAGCACGCGCGAGACGCCGGTGAGCGTGCCGCCGGTGCCGAAGCCGGTGACCCAATAGTCGAGCCGCTCGCCCTTGAAGTCTTCGACGATCTCGCGCGCGGTGGTGCGCGCGTGCATGTCTGGATTGGCCTCGTTCTCGAACTGGCGGGCGAGGAACCAGCCGTGCGTCTTGGCGAGCTCCTGCGCCTTGTTGACCATGCCGAAGGCGCGCTCGGCGCCGGGCGTGAGCACCACCTTGGCGCCGAGGAAGCGCATCAGCTTGCGCCGCTCGACCGAGAAGCTCTCCGCCATGGTGACCACCAGCGGATAGCCTTTGGCCGCGCAGACCATGGCAAGCCCGATACCGGTATTGCCGGAGGTGGCTTCGATCACGGTCTGGCCCGGCTTCAATTCGCCGGACTTCTCCGCCGCCTCGATGATGCCGAGCGCGAGCCGATCCTTGACCGAGCCGAGCGGATTGAAGGCCTCGATCTTGACGTAGAGATTGATGCCCTTGGGCGCCAGCTTGTTGATCTTGACCACCGGCGTGCGGCCGATGGTCGCGAGGATGCTGTCGAATTTGGCCATCGGTGGTTCTCCTCCCTCCCTGTCATTCCGGGACACGCCGAAGGCGTGGACCCGGAATCCAGACGCAAGCACTGGGTCCGTTTCTGGATTCCGGGTTCGCGCGCCATAGCACGTCGAAGACGCGCGTAAACGCGCTTAAGGCGCGTGCCCCGGAATGACGCGGAGGTGGCCCGCGCCTGGCCTCACATATTCAACACCCTTCCATAAGCATCGAGCACCGCCTCCTTCAT
This sequence comes from uncultured Pseudomonadota bacterium, assembly GCA_963805535.1. Lineage (GTDB taxonomy): Bacteria > Pseudomonadota > Alphaproteobacteria > Rhizobiales > Xanthobacteraceae > Pseudolabrys. The sequence continues at coordinate 849,882 of CAWDUV010000012.1, read as the reverse complement.
CATTTCCGACAAAGTCGGATGCGGGAAGACGGTATGCATCAATTCTTCCTCGGTGGTCTCCAGGTTCATGGCCACCACATAGCCCTGAATGAGCTCGGTGACCTCGGCGCCGACCATATGGGCGCCGAGCAATTGTCCGCTCTTCTTGTCGAAGATGACCTTGACCAGACCCTGGTCCTCGCCCAGCGCAATGGCCTTGCCGTTGCCGATGAAGGGGAAATGGCCGACGCGGATGTCTAGCTTCTTTTCCTTGGCGGCCTGCTCGGTGAGGCCGACGGACGCGACCTGCGGTGAGCAATAGGTGCAGCCGGGGATCATCAGCCTGTCCATCGGGTGCGGATTGAGGCCCTTTATCGCCTCGATGCATATCACGCCCTCGTGCTCGGCTTTGTGCGCCAGCATGGGCGGGCCCGACACGTCGCCGATGGCGTAGATGCCGGGCACGTTGGTCTTGTTGAATTCGTCGATTTTGATGAGGCCGCGCTCGGTCTTCACGCCGAGCTTTTCCAGGCCGAGGTTCTCGATATTGCCGACCACGCCGACGGCGGAGATGACGCGCTCGACGGTAATGTGTTTGCGTCTTGCCGCCCTCTTCGATCGTCGCGGTGACGCTGTCGGTTTTTTTCTCGAGCTTGGTCACTTTGGCATTGGTGTAAATCTTGATGCCCTGCTTCTCGAAGCTTTTGCGCGCAAAAGCTTGAATCTCGTGATCCTCGACCGGGAGAATCTGCGGCAGCACCTCGACCACGGTCACCTCGGAACCGAAGTTGCGGAAGAAGGAAGCGAACTCGATGCCGATGGCGCCGGAGCCGATCACCAGCAGCGACTTCGGGATCGACGGCGGCACCATGGCTTCGAAGTAAGTCCAGATCAGCTTCTTGTCCGGCTCCAGTCCCGGCAGCACGCGCGGCCGCGCGCCGGTGGCGATGATGATGTGCTTGGCCTGATACGATCCCGGCCCGAGCGCGCCTTTCGGCGCTTCGCTCTTCGAGGCCTTCACCGTGACCTTGCCGGGCGCGTCGATCGCAGCCTCGCCCCAGATCACCGACGACCTTGTTCTTCTTCATCAGGAAGCCGACGCCGTCGTTCAGCCGCTTGGCGACCGCGCGCGAGCGCTTGACGATTGCGGAAGGGTCATAGCCGACCTTGTCGACCGTCAGCCCGTAATCCTTGGCGTGCTGGAGATAGTGGTAGATTTCCGCCGAACGTAAGAGCGCCTTGGTCGGGATGCAGCCCCAGTTGAGGCAGATGCCGCCGAGATAGTCGCGCTCGACGATGGCCGTCTTGAAGCCGAGCTGGGCTGAGCGGATGGCCGCGATATAGCCGCCGGGACCGGAGCCGATGATGAGGACGTCGAAGGAAGTATCGGCCATGTGCGTTTCTAGGATGACTGCTTTCTAAGCTGGAACCTTGCGCTGCATATATGCCCGCAACAGCCCCCATTGAACACCCACAATCAGCAGCGGCGGAACATAGAAGGCGATGAGCCCCTGCAGTTCCCGGCCCCAGTCGCGCGGCAGGCCGTTGAGCAGCATGGCGAACAGCAGGATGCCGGCGACCGGCGCCGAGAGCGCGATGGCCGCGACGGCGAGCCCGCGCTCGGTCGGCGCCAGCCAGATGGTGACACCGAACACGGCCATGACCAGCGGCGCCCAGATCATGACGGCGATCAGGCTCCAGGCCTCGCCCATGCCGCAGGAGGCGCGGATCGTCGTGGCAGGGCAGCACTTGCGTGGCCAACAGCACGAGCCCCAAAGCGAGCGCGAAGGAGACGACGCCGGCAGCGAGGAGCATCAGGAAAAGCCGCATCGTGCCCCAGTCTCCGCTGCTTCTTCACCTCTCCCCGCAGGGGAGAGCGTTAGAAAGTTCACACCACCATCATCACCGGGTTTTCGATCAGCTTCTTGAACGCGCCGATCAGTTCGGCGCCGAGCGCGCCGTCGATGGCGCGGTGATCGCACGACAGCGTGCACGACATGATCGTGGCCGGCACGATCTGGCCGTTGCGCGCCACGGCGCGTTCCTCGCCGGCGCCGACCGCGAGAATTGAGGACTGCGGCGGGTTGATCACGGCGGTGAAGTCCTTGATGCCGTACATGCCCAGATTCGACACCGCCGAACTGCCGCCCTGGAATTCGTGCGGCTTCAGCTTCTTCGTTTTGGCGCGCGCGGCGAGGTCCTTCATCTCGTTGGAAATGGCCGACAGCGACTTTGTCTCGGCGTTGCGCACGATCGGCGTGATCAGCCCGAAGGGAAGCGCGACGGCAACGCCGATATCGGAATGCTTGTGCCTGAGCAGGGCCGCTTCGGTCCAGGTGACGTTGGCGTCGGGCACCCGCTGCAACGCCAGCGCCAGCGCCTTGATGACGAAGTCGTTGACCGAAATCTTGAAGGCGGGCTTGCCGTCTTGTGTCATGGGCGCGGCGGCGTTGATCTCTTCGCGTGCGGCCAAGAGCCGGCCGATGTCGCAATCGACGGTGAGGTAGAACGTCGGCATCGACTGCACCGCCGCCGTCAACCGCTGGGCGATGGTGCGGCGCATGCTGTCGTGCGGCACGCGCTCGTAAGAGCCCTCTTCGTAGAGCGCCAAGATCTGCTGGTCCGACATCGCCGGTGCGGACGGCGCGCCTGACGGAGCACCTATGGACGGCGCGCGCGCGCAAGCCGGTACCCGATTTGGCGGCCTCGATATCGCGGGCGATCACGCGGCCGTGCGGGCCGGAGCCCGCAACGCGCGCCAGGTCGATGCCGGCTTCTTTCGCCAGGCGCCGCGCCAGCGGCGAGGAGAAGATGCGGTTGTCATGCAGAGACCCCTGCCCCCTCGACCCGCCGCCTTCGGCGGCGACCTCTCCCCAGGGGGAGGGTGCAGGGCTCGCTACTTGCGGCTTGGCAGTGCCTGCTCCCTCTCCCCGCTGGGGAGAGCCGGTTGGGGTGAGGGGGTAACGACTTCGGCTTTTTTCTCCGGTGCTTTCGGCGGCGGCGGCCGGGCTTAGCTGCACCCGCAGCCGCCGCCTTCACGTCTTCGCCCTCGCCGGCCAGCACCGCGATCACCGCATTCACCGGCACGTCCTGCGCGCCCTCCGGCACCACGATCTTGGCCAGCGTGCCCTCGTCCGCCGCCTCCACTTCCATGGTGGCCTTGTCGGTCTCGATCTCGGCGATGACGTCGCCTGATTTGACCTTGTCGCCTTCCTTCTTCAGCCACTTGGCGAGATTGCCCTTCTCCATGGTGGGCGACAGCGCGGGCATGAGGATGTTGGTGGGCATGGATCCGTTATCGGCTTAGCCGACCCCCGCTTGCGCGTGGCGCTCGACAACTTCGCACGGCGTCCAGGACGAAAACCGTCGCGCACGGCGTTGGCCGACGTCTTCATCATCGTAATGGACCGGCTCGGCGGGCCGGTCGCGCAGCGCCGAGACGCCGGTTCCGGCGACGTTGAGCGTCCCGCGCCGCTGTCCCTGTCCGGATATAACGGCGGCCACGTAGACCCCACAGTTGCGGCAGACGAGATAGTCTGCGGTGCGCAGCCCGAAGCGATATCGCTGTAATCCGCTAGCCGGCGCGATGATCGTAAGCCGGCCAGTCGGGTCGGCGACGGCCTTTGTACCGTGGCGGCGGCAGAACGAACAACCGCAGGCGCGCAGTGGTATCGCATCGACCGGCATCGCGGTTTCGAACGAAACCTCAATCTGCCCACAATGGCATGCCCCGCGCAGGATCGTCATTCCGGCCTCACCGATAACAAACCGCTTTCGCCGCATCGATCACCTCGGCGACCGACGGCAGCGCGAGCTTTTCGAGTTGGCGGCGTAAGGCATCGGCACGTCCTTGCCGGTGACGCGCAGCACCGGCGCGTCGAGATAGTCGAAGGCAAGCTCCATCACCTGCGCGGCGATCTCGGCGCCCACGCCCGACTGCCGCCAGCCCTCCTCCACCGTGACGCAGCGCCCGGTCTTCTGCACCGAGGCGATGATGGAATCGACGTCCATGGGCTTGAGCGTGCGCAGGTCGATCACCTCGGCGTCGATGCCATCGCCTGCCAACTGCTCGGCCGCCTGCAGCGCGTAACTCATGCCCATCGACCAGGCGATGATGGTCACGTCGTTGCCGGCGCGCGCGATGCGCGCTTTGCCGATCGGCAAGACAAAGTCGTCGAGCTTGGGCACCGGCGACGAATGCCCGTAGAGGATTTCGTTTTCGAGAAAGATCACCGGATTGGGATCGCGGATCGCCGCCTTCAACAGGCCCTTGGCGTCGGCGGCGTTCGAGGGCGCGACCACCTTCAGCCCCGGCACGTGCGAATACCAGGAGGTGTAATCCTGGCTGTGCTGGGCGGCGACGCGGGCGGCGGCGCCGTTGGGCCCGCGGAACACGATATGGCAGTTCATCTGCCCGCCCGACATGTAAAGCGTCTTGGCGGCCGAATTGATCAGATGGTCCATGGCCTGCATGGCGAAGTTGAAGGTCATGAACTCGACGATCGGCTTCAGCCCCGCGAAGGCCGCGCCGACGCCGAGCCCGGTAAAGCCGTGCTCGGTGATCGGCGTGTCGATGACACGCCCGGCGCCGAACTCCTGCAGCAGGCCTTGCGTGACCTTATAGGCGCCCTGATATTCGGCGACCTCCTCGCCCATCACGAACACGTCCTTGTCGCGACGCATCTCTTCGGCCATGGCGTCGCGTAAGGCTTCGCGCATGGTCATGGTGACCATCTCGGTGCCTTCCGGGATGTCGGGATCGGCGGCTGCGTGAGCTTCGGGCGGCGGCGGGGCTTTAGCCGCGGGCGGCGGTGCCGGCGTCTCGGCCTTGCTGGCGGCGGGGGGTGCCGAGACTTCGGCGGCTTTCTGCAGCGGCGACAGACTTGGCGGACTTGATGGCGGAGGCGTCCTCGCCGTCGCTCAAGATCACCGCGATCGGCGTGTTGACCGCGACGTCGGCAGTGCCTTCCGGCACCAAAATTTTACCGAGCGTGCCCTCGTCGACCGCTTCCACTTCCATGGTGGCCTTGTCGGTCTCAATCTCGGCGATCACGTCGCCGGATTTGACGCTGTCGCCTTCCTTCTTCAGCCATTTGGCGAGGTTGCCCTTTTCCATGGTGGGCGACAGCGCGGGCATCAGGACTTCGGTCGGCATGGGCGCTACTGTTTCCGCGCTGGCTTGTGACTATCGGTATACATCGGTGTAAAGCTCGGCGGGATCGGGCTCGGGATCGTGGGTGGCGAACTCGGCCGCCTCGTTGATCAGGTCGCGCACCTCGCCGTCGATTTTCTTCAGCGCGTCTTCGCTGGCGTACTTCTTTTCGAGAATGCGGTGGCGGATCATGTCGATCGGATCGTGGTGGGTGCGCACTTCGTCGACTTCCTCGCGCGTGCGGTACTTGGCCGGGTCCGACATGGAGTGGCCGCGGTAGCGGTAGGTGAGCATTTCCAGAATGTAGGGGCCCTTGCCGTCGCGGCACCAAAGCGCCGCCTTCTCGCCCGCCGCCTTCACCGCGCGCACGTCCATGCCGTCGACCTGCTCGCCCGGAATATTGAACGAGGTGCCGCGCTTGGAGAGATCCGTGGTCGCCGAGGAGCGCGTAATGGCGGTGCCCATGGCGTAGCGGTTGTTCTCGATCACATAGACGACCGGCAGCTTCCACAGCTCGGCCATGTTGAAGCTCTCGTAGACCTGGCCCTGGTTGGTGGCGCCGTCGCCGAAATAAGTGAGGCAGATATTGTCGTTGCCGCGATATTTGTTGGCAAACGCCAGCCCCGTGCCGAGCGGCACCGGCGCGCCGACGATGCCGTGGCCGCCGTAGAAGCCCTTCTCGACGCTGAACATGTGCATCGAGCCGCCCTTGCCCTTGGAGTAGCCGTGGGTACGGCCGGTGAGCTCGGCCATCACGCCCTTGGGCTCCATGCCGGCCGCGATCATGTGGCCGTGGTCGCGGTAGCCGGTGATTACCTCGTCGCCGGGCTTGAGCGACATCCGCATGCCGACCACGACCGCTTCCTGGCCGATATAGAGGTGGCAGAAACCGCCGATCAGTCCCATGCCGTACATCTGCCCCGCCTTCTCCTCGAAGCGGCGGATGGTCAGCATGGTGCGGTAGGCGGAAAGCTCCTCGTCCTTGCTGAACTCGACAATCGCCTGCTCGCCGTCGAAGGCCGGCGGCTTGGCTTTCGCGCTCGGGGCTTTCTTGGGCGAGGCCATGGGCACTCCTGGACGGGGACCGGCGGGAACCCCTTAGCTTATATCGCGCGCAGGCGGAAGCGCGAGGGCGCCAGGCGCAAAGTCTGCCCTGCGCCAAGGATTTGAGCGCGAACGAAAAAGGCCGGCGGTGGATAACGCGGGCGCCCCGCGCAAGGTTCGGTTATTCGCGCGGGTGCAAAAGCAATGTTATGTCGCGCGGGTCGACCAGGCCGAGCAGCGCGCGGGCACGCTCGTCCAGCATGTCGGGGTCGATCTGGCTCGAGCGCAACAGCGACACCCGCCGCTGCCAGACCGTGCGCTCGGCTTTCAGGTGGGTGAGCTCGCCATCCATGGTGGCGAGCTGCTTGTCGAGATCAGCCTGCGCGCGCAGGCCGTGCGCGCCGGTGAAGGCATTGACGCCGAAATAGCCGATGAACAGCGCCGCGAAGGTATAGAGGCCGAGGGCCGTCAGAATCATGCGGCGGCGACGATGGGTGACCATGGCCCCGAGCCTTTATGGGAATTGCGTTAAGGCGGTTTTAACGACATCGACCGTCGTCCCCGCGAAAGCGGGGACCCAGTAACCCCGGTTTCTCCGTATCCTCGGCGCCGGGATTACTGGGTCCCGGCGCGCGCTCGCTGACGCTCGCTTGGCCGGGACGACAGCCGTGCCCTAGATCCGATACCTCATCTCGTTGCCGAGGAAATTGCCCAGCCGCTTGCCGCGGTTGCGCAAAATGCGCAGGAGGCCGGCATCGACGAAATAGGTGAGCAGGATGGAGTTGCGCGTCTTGACGCGGTTATGCACCGGATCGGCCGAATGCCAGGTGTCGTCGCCGACGGCAAAAGCATAGCCGGTATTGGGCGCAAAGCGCATCTGCGCCTTCTTCGGCATGGAGCCGTCGGCGAGCTTTTCGTGGAAGATGGTACCGATGTCGGTATTGGCGTCGTCCTTGGGCAGATAGAGCTGGACGGTGATGCCCTTCCATTGCGTGTCGGTGTGCGGCGGGATGAGATAGCCGGGAATGTCGCGCGTCAGGATCGGGATCGGGTACATGCCGGTCTTGGCGAAGTTCTTGCCGAAGCGCTTCTCCAGCCCGGGCGCAAGCCGGCGGATGAAAGCCTGGCGGACGGGATCGGAGCAGAGCGCGCGGCCGACCACGTCCCACAGCGCGCGCTTCTCCGGCGGCAGGTTGCGGATGTATTCCGGGAACAGATCGATCTTGACGCGGGTGTGCGTGCCGTCTTCGAGATCGTGGCCCTTGCTGCGGCCGTGCATCGGCCGGTAGTCGGCCGCATTCGGCATCAGCGCCAGGATCTGCGCGTAGACGTCGTCGGGGAACACGCGGTCAAATTCGAGATGGTAGAACGGCTTTTCCACCGCGCGCGCGGCGTCGACCGATTGCGCGACAAAGTCAGCCAGGCGCGCGGCCGCGCGCCGGCGGTCGTGGGTGGAAAGCGCGGTGGCCTGGTCCATTGCGGCAATCCGGTTATTCTTGTCGATTTAGCCGATATTTGCGGCAAATCCATGGGGAAAAGCAAGCCGGCGGCGGTCGGACGGCCACAGGCCGCAAACGGCCGGCGGCGGCGGCTACTTCAAGCCTTTCAACGCCGCCTTGCCGGCAAATTTAGCCTGCGCGCCCAGCTCCTCCTCGATGCGCAGGAGCTGATTGTATTTGGCGGTCCGGTCGGCGCGCGCGAGCGAGCCGGTCTTGATCTGCCCGCAGCCGGTGGCGACGGCGAGATCGGCGATGGTTGAATCTTCCGTCTCGCCCGAGCGGTGCGACATCACCGCGGTGTAGGCGGCCTTGTGCGCCATTTCGATCGCGGCCAGCGTCTCGGTCAGGGTGCCGATCTGGTTGACCTTGATCAGGATCGAATTGGCAATGCCATCCTTGATGCCCCGCGACAGCCGCTCGACATTGGTGACGAACAGATCGTCGCCGACGAGCTGGATCTTGTTGCCGATCAGGTCGGTGACGATCTTCCAGCCCTCCCAATCGTCCTCGGCCATGCCGTCTTCGATCGAGGCGATGGGATAACGCTTGGCGAGATCGGCGAGGTATTGCGCCTGCTCTTTTTTCGAGCGCGTCTTGCCTTCGCCGGAATAGACGTAGGCGCCGTCCTTGTAGAACTCGCTCGCCGCCGGATCGAGCGCCAGCCACACATTGCCGCCCGGCTTATAGCCGGCCTTGGCGATCGCCTCGACGATCAGGTCGAGCGCCGCTTCCGCCGATTTCAGATCGGGCGCGAAGCCGCCTTCGTCGCCGACATTGGTGTTGAGGCCCTTGGCTTTGAGGTCGGCGCGCAGGGTGTGGAAGATTTCGGCGCCGGCGCGCAGCGCCTCGGCGAAGCTCGCCATGCCGGCCGGCACGATCATGAATTCCTGGAAATCGATCGGGTTGTCGGCATGCACGCCGCCATTGACGATGTTCATCATCGGTACCGGCAGCAGGCGCGCGGTGGCGCCGCCGACATAGCGGTAGAGCGGCTCGCCCTTGGCTTGCGCGGCGGCCTTGGCGGCGGCGAGCGAGACGCCGAGGATGGCATTGGCGCCGAGGCGGCCTTTGTTGGGGGTGCCGTCGAGCGCGATCATGGTCTCGTCGATCTGGACTTGCGCCTCGGCGTCCATACCGCCGAGCGCCTCGAAAATCTCGCTATTGACCGCCTCGACCGCCTTCAACACGCCTTTACCGCCGTAGCGGGACTTGTCGCCGTCGCGTAATTCGACCGCTTCATGAACACCTGTGGAGGCGCCGGACGGCACCGCCGCCCGGCCGAACGATCCATCTTCCAGAATGACGTCGACTTCCACGGTCGGATTGCCGCGGCTGTCGAGGATTTCGCGGCCGATGATGTCGGTGATGGCGGTCATGAGGGCTGTTCCCGAGGGTGGCTTGGGCGCGCTTCTACAATATGAGGCCTAACCGGCAAAGGGGGCGCGGGTTTCAATCCTCATGCGCGGGCTTGACCCGCGCATCCCGATTAGGGAAACGCTGTGTTCACCTCAGCGAGATGGCCGGGACAAGCCCGGCCATGACCGGTGCGATGCCCAGAAAACCGTTGCAGCTCGGGCGCCCGACGCCCCTTCCCGCCTCGCCCGACCGGGCGAAGCTCGACCGCGTGCCCAATCCGCATCCCGACAGCAATTACGTCGCCCGTTTCACGGCGCCGGAATTTACTTGTTTGTGCCCGATCACCGGCCAGCCGGACTTCGCGCATCTGGTGATCGACTACGTACCGGGCAAATTCCTGGTCGAGTTGAAATCCCTCAAGCTTTATCTGGCGAGCTTCCGCAATCACGGCGCCTTCCACGAGGACTGCACGGTCACCATCGGCAAGAAGCTGTTCGCGCTGCTCAAGCCGAAATACCTGCGCATCGGCGGCTACTGGTATCCGCGCGGCGGCATGCCGATCGACGTGTTCTGGCAGGCCGGCCGCCTGCCGAAGGACGTGTGGCTGCCCGATCAGGGGGTCGCGCCTTATCGCGGGCGCGGCTAGATGGTTGAGAACTCATCCGGCCGCCGCAGCCAATGCGCGCACATCAAGCCGACACCGACCAGCACCACCGCGCCGAACAACAGCACCGGCGAAAGCCCGATGCTGTTGAGACCGGCGCCATAGACGATCGGCCCCACCGCCTGGCCGAGAAAGAAGAAGAAGGAATGCAGCGCCATGGCCGAGCCGCGCGCGGTCGGCGCCAGCTCGCTGGCGTAGATCTGGATCACCGCGTGCAGCATGTAGAAGCCGAAGCCGAGCAGCGCGAAATTCAAGAACTCGAACGGCCAATAAAGCCGCGCGGCGATCACCACCAGGCAGAAGCCCATCGTCGCGCCGCCGATGCGCATCATCTGCGTCTCGCCCAGCAGCCTGAGCAGCCGCGCCACGATCACGCCGTAGAACGCACCGCCGATGCCGAAACCGGCAATCACCACGCCGGCGATCGAGGCGCGCTGTTCGCCGGCCTGATGCAGCATGGTGGCGATGTAAGGAAAGCAGCCGTACATGAACAGCGCTTCCAGAAACACCGCGCTGAAGCAGATTTTGGCCAGCGGGTTTCGGAAGATCGCGCGGTAGTTCGGCACCAGCGTCGAAAGATCGAAGCGCCCGCTCACATTGCTCGTGATCCCTTGAACGCCGGGAAATGCCACCGCCAGCACCAGCGTGCCGAAACCGCCGAGCACGAAAAACACCCCGCGCCAGCCGGCGATATCGCCGACGACGCCGGCCAAGGTGGCGCCCAAAAGATTGCCGGTCATGATGGCGAACAACAGCCGGCCCATGGCCACCTGGCGCTCCTTGACCGGCACCATGTCGCCGAGCAGTGCGAAAGCAATCGGCACCACGCCGCCGGCGGCGAGCCCCGCCACTACGCGCGCGGCAAACAGCATTTCGAGGCTCGTGGCCAACCCGCAAACGACGGTGGCGGCGGCGACGATGAACAGGCAGAGCAGCATCAGCCGCGCCTTGGAGAACATGTCGGCCAGCGCGCCGAGCAGCGGCTGGATGAGCGCATAAGGTAAGCTGAAGGCGGTCGACAGCAGCGCGGCGGTCGAGGGCTCGACCTTAAAACCCAAGGCGATCTGCGGGATGACCGGATCGGTCGAGCGCATGAACAGCGCGCTCGCGAACGTGACCAGCGCGATGAGATTGAGCGTGCGGGTCATTTTCGTTTGCGCCGACGCGCGCGCCTTCTCGGCGGTTCAGCGCTTGGCCAGCCGATCGAATTCGACCAACTCGCGAAGCAACGGCTCCATCTCATTGAGCGGCAACATGTTCGGCCCGTCGGATGGCGCGCGGTCGGGGTCCTGATGGGTCTCGATGAAGACGCCGGCGACGCCGATCGCCACCGCCGCGCGCGCCAGCACCGGCACGAATTCGCGCTCGCCACCCGAGGACGTGCCCTGCCCGCCCGGCTGCTGCACCGAATGGGTGGCGTCGAAGATCACCGGTGCGCCGGTCTCGCGCTTGAGGATCGGCAGGGCGCGCATGTCGGACACCAGCGTGTTGTAGCCGAAAGAGACGCCGCGCTCGGTCACCAGCACATTGCGGTTGCCCGCTCCCGTGATCTTGCCGACCACGTTTTTCATGTCCCAGGGCGCCAGGAACTGGCCTTTTTTGACGTTGACCGGCTTGCCGGTCGCAGCGGCCGCGATCAAGAGATCGGTCTGGCGGCAGAGGAAGGCGGGGATTTGCAGGCAATCGACGCTGTCTGCCACGCGCGCGCATTGCGAAGCCTCGTGCACGTCGGTGAGCACCGGGACTTTCAACGTCTCGCGGATCTCGGCGAAAACGGGCAGCGCCGCCTCAAGCCCAAGCCCGCGGGCGCTTTGGCCCGAGCTGCGGTTGGCCTTGTCGAAGCTGGTCTTGTAGACCAGACCGACACCGGTCTTGCCGGCGATCTCTTTCAGCGCGGAAGCCATTTCCAGCGCATGCGCGCGGCTCTCGAGCGCGCACGGGCCGGCGATCAGCGCCAGCGGCAGATTGTTGCCGAAGCGCACGGCGCCGACACTGACGGCGGCATTGGGCAGCAGGCTTTGATCCACGATTTGGCCCTCGCGGGCGGACCATGAAGCGGCCGAAGCACAGGGTCAACGGACCATTTTGCATGGCGCATGATCCCTCGGGTCGAGCCCGAGGGCATGCTTATCCGGAAACCGGTACCCATCCCGGATCAAGTCCGGGACAGGCTTTTTCGGGATCATGCGCTTTCGAATACCATGACTGCGCCCATGGCGTCGTCCGCCCCGATAATTGCGGAGTTCCCGGCATAAAGTCCGGCAATTCCGGCAAGCTCGGGCACGTTTTGCAGGGCGCTCGCGTCGGCGACCGAAAAGCGCATGGCGGCAAGCCGGGGGCCGTGCGCCACATCCGGCGGCTTGACGCCGAAGCGGGCCAGGAAGGCCGCCGGCGTCAACATGGAGATAACGCCGCGCGGGGTTGCGATGCTAAAGCCGTCCGCGGTTGGCGCCGCCAACGCGCCGGCGAATTTCTCCAGAAAACCGCGATGGTGCTCGGGCGCCTCCGCCACGAACACCGCGCCGGCAATAGCCGAGGCGCCGTTGGCGTGCTTCTGGAATGCCGGGTTCCAGAAATTCTCCGGATAGTGCTGCTGGCAGACGGCGAAATGAATCTCCGGCGCAGCCTTGTCTTCGGCGAAGGCGAGCGAGAAACCGACCTTCACACTTGTGCCATCGGGGCGCCTGCCCTCGCGCTCGAAGCGCATCACGTCGGACGCCGCAATACCGGCGGCGCGGAAATCGGCATCGGCGGCGGCAGCGTCTTTCGATTCCAGGATCAGCAGCGCCAATCCTTCGTGCGCCTTGAGGAAGCTTTCGGCGTAGCGGCCGAACAATGTCGAGAAACCGTCGTTGCCGAGCTTGTCCGGTTCGGCAAGCGTCAACAACTCGATGAAGAAGCCGGGAAACTGCACCAGGACATTATGCGTGCCCCAGGGGTGCTTGTTGCGCGCGCCGACGGTGAAGCCGAAGCTGCGGTAGCGCGCCGCCGCGGCGTCGAGATCGCGTACGACATGGACGATATGGTCGAGACCGCGGGGCATAGATTTCGCCTTTGTCAACGAGTGGCGGTGATGACGAAGGCGCGGATACGGCCGTCGACAGCGCCATCTCCGAACTGACGCGCTATCGCTTGCGCCGCGTGCGCGGTCGCCTCCTCCAGGCGCGATTTATCGCGCGCCTCGATTTCATTTCTCAGCGGCGTGCCCTGACAATAGGCAACCGCGGGATGCCGCGGGGAGGACGCTTTGCTTCTATGATCCACGGCATCGACCGAAATCGTAGAAAATCCCGCGGCAATCAGCTCCGCGCGGATTTGATCGACGTCGTGGTAGCCGTGCGGCGTGCGCGCCAGAAACTGCGGCGGGTCATGCGGAAATATTGTTGCCAGCGCCTGTGTGACCGTATCGGCAAACTCGTTCTCGGAAATCCGGTCCCAAACGTTGAACAAGAAACAACCGCCCGGTTTGAGCATGCGGCGCGCCTCCCGGTAGCCTTGAACCTTGTCGGGAAAAAACATCGCGCCGAACTGGCAGGCGACCACGTCGAAGCCTTGATCCGTAAATGGGAGCGCCAAGGCGTCAGCCTGTTGCCACACAATTCTATTATCGGGGGCTTGCTTGGCCTTTGCATGGTCGAGCATCGGTTGATTGAGATCGGTCACCACGATGCGCGCATCAGCAGGAAGCTGCGACGCCATCGCCCGGGTCACGACACCGGTTCCTGCGGCGGTCTCCAGCACGGCGTGCGGCCCGATTCCAGCGATACGGTTCGCGAGGTCGCGTGCATAGGATTCAAAAATAAGCGGAACAATAAGCTTTTCGTAGAACTCGGGGATCGAGCCCGCAAACACCTTATCGGTCGCTGCCATTGGACACCCCGACAATAGGTTCAATGTATATCATGGAATTCAAACGCTCGGCAGGCCCGCGGCGGCACTACACCAGCCGGCTCTGCTCAACCCCCGCGCCGATGAAGCCGGCAAACAGCGGGTGCGGCTCGAACGGGCGCGATCCATCTCCGGGTGGAACTGCACGCCGATGAACCAGGGATGGTCGTCATATTCGGCGATCTCCGGCAGGATGCCGTCCGGCGACATTTCCCGAAAAGTGCGTGCCGTACTGCTCGATCCGGCCCTTTGCTCTTCGCTTCAACGCATGGTCGAGAACGCGGTCGGCTGCAGGAAGGAGCTCTTGATATTGGCGATGATCGGGCCGTCCGCTTCGCTCTCGCTGCGCGCCTTGTGCCAGGCCGGATCGGCCATGAAGGTGTTCCACTTCTGCTCGCGCTCGGCGAGCGACTCCCAGGCCAACAGGTAATAGAGGTCGTGATTGCCGTCGCCGACCAGCACGGTCCAGAAACCGGACGGCCTGATGGCGTGCTTCTTCCAGATTTCGATCGTGTGGTTCTCGAAGCGCTTGAGCAGATTGGGCAGGCGCCCGGGAATGCAAGTATAGATGCGCAACTCGTAGACCATGACGGTATCCCCATTTTGTCGCCACACGTCGATGCCCGGCCAAGTCCGAGCATGAGGGCAATAATCAGCGCAGGCCGGCGACATGACGAGGCAGGTCGCCAGCTACGCGCGATGGTGCAAAGCGGCCCTTCCTGAAGGAAGGCCCGCTCGACCGCTCGCTATCTCCTCCTCTTACTGCAGTGCTGGAGGCAATTGTTAAGGCAAACGCCGCCCTTGCCCGAGCAGTTCGTCGTGCAGCGCTGTTGGCACTTGCCTTGCGCAAAGGCCGGCGCCGCCATCATCGTCGCAAGGCAAAGCACGGCCGCCATCAAAGCTAGTTTTCGCATGATTGATCCCCCACCTGGAAACGGCGCCCAGTCTAAACGGCACCAATCGCCCGTTCAACGGGCGCCTGCACGGCTGTAGAAATCACACCAGCCGGCTCTGCTCGACCGCCGCGCCGATGAAGGAGGCGAACAGCGGGTGCGGCTCGAACGGGCGCGACTTCAGCTCCGGGTGGAACTGCACGCCGATGAACCAGGGATGGTCGTCGTATTCGACGATTTCGGGCAGGATGCCGTCCGGCGACATGCCGGCAAAACGCATGCCGTGCTGCTCCAGCCTGCCCTTATAGGCGGTGTTGACCTCGTAGCGGTGGCGGTGGCGCTCGGAGATTTCGGTGGCGCCGTAGATCGCGGCCACCCGGCTGCCGCGCGCGAGCATCGCAGGATAAGCGCCCAGCCGCATGGTGCCGCCGAGATCGCCGTTGGCTGCGCGCCGCTCAAGATCCTTGCCCTTAATCCACTCGGTCATCAGGCCGACCACCGGCTCTGCTGTCTGCCCGAATTCGGTGGAATTGGCCTCCTCGATGCCGCACAGATTGCGCGCCGCCTCCAGCACCGCCATCTGCATGCCGAAGCAGATGCCGAAATACGGCACGTGCCGCAGCCGCGCGAATTGCGCCGCCTTGATCTTGCCCTCGGCGCCGCGCTGGCCGAAGCCGCCCGGCACCAGAATGCCGTTGACCTGCTCGAGGAAGGGCGCCGGGTCCTCGTTCTCGAACACGTCGGATTCGATCCAGTCGAGATTGACTTTCACCTTGTTGGCGATGCCACCGTGCGAGAGCGCCTCGATCAGCGACTTATAGGCGTCCTTCATGCCGGTATATTTGCCGACGATGGCGATGGTGACGTCGCCTTCCGGATTGCGGATGCGCTCGTTGATGGTGCGCCAGCGCGCCAGATCCGGCGCGCCGCCGCCGTCGATGCCGAAGGCGGACAATACCTCGGTGTCGAGGCCCGCCTCGTGATAGGCCTCGGGCACCGCGTAGATATTGTCGACGTCGCGCGCCTCGATCACGGCGTTTTCGCGCACGTTACAGAACAGGCCGAGCTTGCGCCGCTCGCCCGCCGGGATCGGCCGGTCGGTGCGGCACAAAAGAATATCGGGCTGGATGCCGATCGAGCGCAGCTCCTTGACCGAGTGCTGGGTCGGCTTGGTCTTCAATTCGCCGGCGCTCGGAATGTAGGGCAGCAGCGTCAGATGGATATAGACCGCGTGATGGCGCGGCAATTCGTTGCCGAGCTGGCGGATGGCCTCGAAATACGGCAGGCCCTCGATGTCGCCGACCGTGCCGCCGATCTCGCACAGCACGAAGTCGAAGCCGTCATTGCCCTCGCGGATGAAGTCTTTGATGGCGTTGGTGACGTGCGGGATGACCTGGATGGTAGCGCCGAGATAGTCGCCGCGTCGCTCCTTGGCGAGGATTTCCTGGTAGATGCGGCCGGTGGTGATGTTGTCCTGCTTGGTGGCGGGGCGGCCGGTGAAGCGCTCGTAATGACCGAGGTCGAGATCGGTCTCGGCGCCGTCGTCAGTCACGAACACCTCGCCGTGCTGGTAGGGCGACATGGTGCCGGGATCGACGTTGAGATAGGGGTCGAGCTTGCGCAGGCGCACCTTGTAGCCGCGCGCCTGCAGCAGCGCGCCGAGCGCTGCGGATGCGAGACCCTTGCCGAGTGAGGAGACCACGCCGCCGGTGATGAAAATATACCGCGCCATGGGGCCTAAGCTTTAGCTCTCCTGATTTGATTCGACGAGCGCGAAAACCGAATGGCGCCTCTGCGCCTGTGTGTAGCCGGCAAAGAACGAGCCAAACCAAGCCGTTGCATTGCCTTCTTCACTCCCGCCTCTAACGCCGAAGGGCCGGTTGCCCGGCCCTTCGTTGGTGTCACTTCGACTGCGGAACCTGCGGGCCGGACGGCACGCGCGGGGCAACCGGCGCGCTGGGCGCGGCCGGCGCGCCTTCTTTCAACTGCTTGAGCAGACCGCCGCTGCCGGACCCTAAGGGCGGCACCTCGCCGGGCTTTTGCGACGCAGGCGTCGCGGTTCCGCCCTTGATGATCGAGGTCGGCGCCCGGTTCATGCCGGCCAGGATCGACAGCACCAGGCTGGTCACGAAAAACAGCCCGGCCAGCACGGCGGTTGCGCGCGTGAGCACGTTGGCGGTGCCGCGGCTGGTCATGAAACCGCCGCCGCCGCCGATGCCAAGGCCACCGCCCTCGGATTTCTGCAGCAGCACCACGCCGATCAGGGCGAGTACCAGCATCAGATGGATGACGATCACCACGTGCTGCATACGTTCAAAATCCGTCCAATATTCGAGCCGGTCCGGGCTCCCGCCCGGGCGGTCGTGCCGTTCATATAGGAATTTGCGGCGGTCTCTACACCATCGATCTGGGCTTTTCCACCCTGGTCACTTTGGTGGAGCATGGTCTTGACCGAAAGCCGGTGCCCAGCCCCGATCATGTCGGGGACAGACTTTTTCGGTACCATGCACTACCGGTAAACGCCTGCAATGCCGAGAAAATCGGCGGCATTGAGGCTGGCGCCGCCGACCAGGGCGCCGTTAACATGAACCACGGTCATGAATTCGCGGGCATTGGCCGGCTTGACCGAACCGCCATAGAGGATGCGCACGCCGCCACCCTCGCCCCCGAAACGGGCAACCAGGCGCTTTCGGATGAAACCGTGCACTTGCGCCACGTCGGCCGGCGTGGGGGTAACCCCCGTGCCGATCGCCCAGACCGGCTCATAGGCGACCACCAGCTTGGCCGCCGTGGCGCCGTCCGGCAGCGAGCCGTCGAGCTGGCCGCCCACCACGTCCAGGGTCTTGCCGGCCTCGCGCTCGGCCCGCTGTTCCCCGACGCAGACGATCGCCATGAGCCCCGCCCGCCAGGCGGCCAGCGTTTTGGCATGCACCTCGGCGTCGGTTTCGTGATGGTCGGCGCGGCGCTCGGAATGGCCGACGATGACGGCGCGGGCCCCGGCATCGGCCAGCATTTCCGCCGCGATATCGCCGGTATGGGCGCCGGACGGCTCGGCATGGCAGTCCTGGCCGCCGATGGCGACGGGAGAGCCGGCCGCGGCTGCGGCAAAACGCGCAATCAGGGTGGCCGGCGGGCAGATCATCAGGTCGCAGGCGAGCCCCGCGCTGCCCGCGATGATTTTGTCGAGCTCGGCCTGCGCGGCGCGAAGCCCGTTCATCTTCCAATTGCCCGCCACCAGCGGGCGGGGAGCGCCCGCCATGGTTAAAGTCCTTTTGCCCGTGCGGTTAGCAGAGCCGCCATATTTGCGCCAGCGCGCGGCGGGCCGCGGCCGATCCTTCTTGAGTTGCAGCGGGTTGGCGCGCTCCCTATAAGGGCGCCGTCAGCTTTATCCGAAAAAACCACCGGTCCTCTAAAGAAGCGCGCCTCATGCTCCGCGGTATCCACAAGGCCTCATCGACCTGGGGCGGCAAGATCCTGATGGCGCTGGTGTTCGGCGTCATCACCATCAGCTTCGCGATCTGGGGCATCGGCGACATTTTCCGCGGCTTCGGGCAGAACTATGCGCTGTCGATCGGCGGCAACGAGATTTCGGTCGAGCAGTTCCGCGAATACTACAACGACAAGCTGCGCCGCATCAGCAACCAGATCCGCCGGCCGCTCACCAGCGAGCAGGCGCGCGCGCTCGGCGTCGACCGGCAGATCATCGCCCAGCTCGTCGGCGATACCGCGCTCGACCAGCAGGCCAAGGCGCTGCGGCTTGCCGTCAGCAATGCCGAGATCGCCAAGCAGATCACCAGCGACCCCAATTTCCGCGGCGCCAACGGCCAGTTCGACCGTGACCGCTTCGAGGGCATGATCCGCAATGCCGGCTATACCGAAGCGCGCTTCGTCGAGGAGCAGCGCCAGCTGATGCTGCGCCATCAGATCGCGGCAAGCCTGGCCGGCGAAATCCAGGTGCCGACCGCCGCAGTGGCAGCGCTCGACCGTTACCGCAACGAAAAACGCGCGATCGACTATCTCTCGCTGGGTCCGGAGCAGGCCGGCGACATCCCGGCGCCGGCCGCGGAGGTGCTGCAGAAATATTTCGACGCGCACAAGGCGGTCTACCGCGCGCCGGAATATCGCAAGCTCACTTTGCTGCCGCTGTCGCCGAGCGAGCTCGCCAAGCCCGACGCGATCGGCGACGCCGAGGCCAAAAAATACTACGACACGCGCAAGGCTCCAGTTCGGCACGCCCGAGAAGCGCGAACTGCACCAGATCGTCTATCCGACGGAAGCCGACGCCAAGACCGCGCGCGCGCAGCTTGCGGCCGGCAAGACCTTCGAAGACCTCGTCAAGGCGCGCGGCTTGAAGCCCTCCGATACCGACCTCGGCATGGTGACGAAAGCCGGCATCATCGATCCGGCCATCGCCAAGGCCGCCTTTGCCCTCAAAACCGGCGAGGTCAGCCAGCCGATCAAAGGCAGTTTCGGCACCGTGCTGGTCAAGGTCGGCAAGATCGAGCCGGGCCAGGAGAAAAGCTTCGACGAGGTCAAACCGCAGATCAAGCACGTTCTGGCCGAGAGCGAGGCGCGCAACAAGATCGGCACCCTGCGCGACAAGATCGAGGACGAGCGCGCCGCCGGCTCCACGCTCGCCGAAGCCGGCAAGAAGCTGGGCCTGAAAGTGCGCGACGATCGACGCCGTCGACCGCGCCGGCAACGCGCCAGACGGCAAGCCCGTGCCCAATCTGCCGAAGCAGCCGAACGTGGTCTCCGCCGCCTTCAGCACCGATGTCGGCGTCGACAATGACGCGCTGCAACTGCCGAGCGGCGGCTATCTCTATTACAATGTCAGCGGCGTCACACCCTCGCGCGAGCGCACGCTCGCCGAGATGAAGGACAAGGTCGCGCAGGATTGGCGCAACGACCAGATCGCCAAGAAGCTCAAGGCCAAAACCGACGCCATGGTCGCCAAGCTCAAGAGCGGCACGACGCTCGCAGCGTTGGCGAGCGCCGACAGCCTGCCGGTGCATCAGGGAAGCGACCTGCAGCGCGGCAAGTCGGCCGGCTTCGTGCCGGCGTCGCTGATCGAGGCCGCTTTCGCCACGCCCAAGGGCGTGCCGGGCAGCGTCGACGGCAAGCAGCCGACCGAGCGCTACGTGTTCGAGGTGACGAGCGTGACCGAGCCCAAGCTCGACGCCAAATCGACCGAAGGCAAGGCGATCGCCTCCACGCTGCAGAATTCCTATACCGACGACATCAGCAGCGAATATCTCGGTCACGTGGAAAGCACGCTCGGCGTCGACATCAACAAATCCGCGGTCGAACAGGTCATCGGCAGCGGCAGCCGGTAGCGCGGGCTCCCATGCAGATCGAGCCGTCGGAAGCCGCCTTCGCCGAGAAATACGCCCGCGGCGAGCCGCAGGTCGTGTGGACGACGCTGGTTGCCGATCTTGAAACGCCGGTGTCGGCCTATCTGAAGCTCTGCGGCGCCAAGCCGATGAGCTTTCTGCTGGAGTCGGTGGAAGGCGGCGAAGCGCGCGGGCGCTATTCGATCATCGGGCTGGAGCCCGATCTGATCTGGCGCGCCAACGGCGCCAAGGCCGAGGTCAACCGCAACGCGCGCGTCAAGCCGGACGCCTTTGCGCCGCTCAACGAAGGCCCGCTCGCCGCGTTGCATGCGCTGATCGAGGAAAGCCGCATCGCGCTGCCCGAGACGCTGCCGCCGATGGCGGCCGGCGTGTTCGGCTATCTCGGCTACGACATGGTGCGGCTGATGGAAGAGCTGCCGCCGCCCAATCCCGACCCGATCGGCATCCCCGACGCGGTGCTGGTGCGCCCAACGCTGATCGTGGTGTTCGACGCGGTCAAGGATGCCATGACCGTGGTGACGCCGGTGCGCCCGGAACAAGGCGTCGACGCCAAGGTAGCGCTCACGCGTGCCATCGAGCGGCTCTCGGCGGTGGTCGACGCGCTCGACAAGCCGCTCGACAAGTCGTTATCGGAAATCGACGCAGGCCCGCTCGAGGTGCCGCCCAAATCGAACACCACGCCGGCCGAATACAAGGCGATGGTCGGACGCGCCAAGGAATACATCGCCGCCGGCGACGCCTTCCAGATCGTGCTGGCGCAGCGCTTCGAGGCGCCGTTTTCGCTGCCGCCCTTTGCGCTCTACCGCGCACTGCGCCGCACCAACCCCTCGCCCTATCTCTATTTCCTCGATTACGGCGCGTTCGCGGTCGCCGGCTCCAGCCCGGAAATCCTGGTGAAGGTTTCCGGCGACACGGTCACCATCCGCCCGATCGCCGGCACGCGCCCGCGCGGGGCGTCACCGCACGAGGACAAGGCGCTGGAAGTGGAACTGCTCGCCGATCCGAAGGAGCGCGCCGAGCATCTGATGCTGCTCGATCTCGGTCGCAACGACGTCGGCCGCGTCGCCAAGATCGGCACGGTCACGGTGACCGATCAATTCTTCGTCGAGCGCTTCAGCCACGTCATGCACATCGTGTCGAATGTCGAAGGCAAGCTCGACGGTAAATACGACGCGCTCGATGCGCTGGTGGGCGGCTTTCCGGCCGGCACGGTGTCGGGCGCGCCCAAGGTGCGCGCCATGCAGATCGTCGACGAACTGGAAAAGGAAAAGCGCGGGCTCTATGCCGGCTGCGTCGGCTATTTCTCGGCCTCGGGCGAGATGGACACCTGCATCGTGCTGCGCACCGCGCTGGTGAAGAACGGCACCATGTATGTGCAGGCCGGCGCCGGCATCGTCGCCGATTCAGACCCCGACTACGAGCAGGTGGAGTGCATCAACAAGGCCAAGGCGCTTGTTCCGCGCCGCCGAAGAGGCGCGGCGCTTTGCCAGCGCAGCCAAGCGCGGGCAGTAGGCGCCGCACCGCAGAGAGAGGCCGCGTGGAACTCCTATCAGGCCATGCGCAGCGCCTCGTCATCACCGGGAACAGCGGTTCCGGAAAAAGCCACGTCGCAAGGAGCATTGCGCAAGCCTTTGCCCTCCCGCTGATCGATCTCGATCAGATTTATTGGCGGGAAGAAGGGTACGGCACCAAACGCGACGATATGCTGGCGCGGGATCTGGTCGAGAAAGCCGCCGCCCAGCCGGCGTGGGTTATCGAGGGCGTCTTCGGCGCGCTTTGCCGGATCGCGCTGCAGAATGCGACTGCACTTATCTGGCTGGATTTACCTTGGGACGAGTGCCACGCGGGCCTTATCGAGCGGGGCTTGCGCCGAAACATGACGGAAGGCAATCACGTAGAATTGGTCGCGTGGGCCGCCGCGTATTGGACGCGTGAAAACGTCAATTCTTTTGCGGGGCATTTGCGCCTTTACAATGATTTCGGCGGCCAGAAGCAGAGATTGAAGAGCCGAAACGAAGTGGACCGGTTTGTTGCCG
This sequence comes from uncultured Pseudomonadota bacterium, assembly GCA_963805535.1. Taxonomy (GTDB): domain Bacteria; phylum Pseudomonadota; class Alphaproteobacteria; order Rhizobiales; family Xanthobacteraceae; genus Pseudolabrys. The sequence continues at coordinate 828,017 of CAWDUV010000012.1, read as the reverse complement.
GACTTCCTCCGCCGGTGTCGCCGAGCTTAGGCGGCTGATCACGGAATAAAATAAAACGGGTTGGGCAGCTTGTAGGCGCGCTCGGCATAGCCGCCGGCAAGATCGCTCACCTGATCGCCGACATTGGCGATGATGGTGTAGCCCTGCTCGGCGATCTTCTCGCGCTCGCCCGATTTGTAGGCGATCACCGACCTGTTATCGCCCTGCGCACGCAGCGTGAGCCCGGCCCAGCCGTCAAAGCCGGCACTCTTCAGGTTCTTCACGGTCGGCTCTTGTTCGTTGAGGTGGCGGCCGGTGATGAAGAACACCGCCACGTTTTTCGCCTTGGCCGCGTTGAACAGCGCCAGCGTGCCGTCGATCGCCTTGGCCTCGGCCAACGCCACCCAGCTGTCGAAACCGCACGGGCCGGCCAACATGGGCTTGCAGGGAATGCCGTTGATGAAGGCGAAATCGTCGATCAGCTCGATCGGCAGATTGCTCAGCGAGGTCTCGTCGATGTCGAGCACCAGAGCCGGCTTTGCGACGTGCGCCGCGCGCGCTTCGACATAGGCGCGCGCCGCGCCTAAGACCTTGTTCAAATCGCTGTCATAGGCGCCCGAGCAGGCGTAGAAATAGAGTTGGTTCTTGAGCTGGCCGAGATTGATCGGCTGCTGCGTCAGGTCCAGCGTCTGCGGCGCGTAAGACTTGGTGCAGGCGCTCGAGAGCGGCTCGGCGCGCGCGCTCATCGCGGCACCCGTCAGCAACAAGGCGGCGGCGATGACACTGGCGATGCGGTTCTTGATGGTGCGGGTCATGATGCTGGTCATGATGCTGGTCATGGCGAATTCCCCGAAGACGGTGTTGACCGGTGCGGCCGACTATACCCTGAAAGGTTGTCTTGTGTGAGTAATGCATCTATCGGTCGCGGGCACGCTTGACCCCTCCCCGGGCCCACGTCTAAGACCCTGAGGCGGGTAAGGAAAACATGATCGTCCTGATCGACAATTACGACAGCTTCACCTTCAACCTGGTCCACTTTCTGGGCGAGCTGGGGGCGGAGGTGGTTGTCCATCGCAACGACAGAATCGCGCCCGCCGCGGTGATGGCGGCCGAGCCGGAAGCGATCGTGCTCTCGCCCGGGCCCTGCACGCCGAACGAGGCCGGCATCTGTCTCGAGCTTATCAGACAAGCCGCTGCCACCATCCCGATCCTTGGCGTCTGCCTCGGCCATCAGGCGATCGGCCAGGCCTTCGGCGGCAAGGTTGTGCGCGCGCATCCCGTGCACGGCAAGCTGTCCGAGATCCACCATAGCGGCACCGGCGTGTTCCGCGGCATCAACGGCCCGCTGAAGGCAACGCGCTACCATTCGCTGGTGGTGGAGCGCCAAAGCATGCCGCGCGAGCTCACCGTCAATGCCGAGGCCGACGGCTTGGTGATGGGGCTGATGCATGAGCAATTGCCGCTGCACGGCGTGCAATTCCATCCCGAAAGCATCGCCTCCGAGCATGGGCACCTGATGCTGAAGAATTTTCTCGACATCGCCGCCGCCTGGAACAAGCGCAGCGGCCGCCGCGCGGCGCCCGCGCCGCTGCACGCGGCGGAATAGAGGCCGGCCATGGCCGACGAATTCAAAGCGCTCATCGCCAAGGTCGCGACCGGCGCCAGCCTCACCCGCGCGGAGGCGGCTGGCGCCTTCGACCGCATGATGTCGGGGGAAGCCACGCCCTCGCAGATGGGCGGGCTGTTGATGGCCTTGCGCGTGCGCGGCGAAACCGTCGACGAGATCACCGGCGCCGTCACCACCATGCGCGCCAAGATGCTGGGCGTGAAGGCGCCGGCGGACGCGGTCGACGTGGTCGGCACCGGCGGCGACGCTTCCGGCTCCTACAACATCTCGACGTGCGCCGCCTTCGTCGTGGCGGGCGCCGGCGTGCCGGTCGCCAAGCACGGCAACCGCGCGCTGTCGTCGAAATCGGGCGCCGCCGACGTGCTCGGCGCGCTCGGCGTCAAGATCGATCTCAATGCCGGGCAGGTCGGCAAATGCATCCGCGACGCCGGCATCGGCTTCATGTTCGCGCCGGCGCATCATCCGGCCATGAAGAATGTCGGCCCGACGCGGGTCGAGCTCGGCACCCGCACCATCTTCAATCTGCTCGGGCCCCTGTCGAACCCGGCCAGCGTCAAGCGGCAGATGATCGGCACCTTCTCCAAGCAATGGGTGGAGCCGATGGCGCAGGTGCTCAAGAACCTCGGCTCGGAAACGGTCTGGGTGGTGCACGGCTCCGACGGGCTCGACGAGATCACCACTTCGGGGCCGACCAGCGTGGCGGCGCTGGAGAACGGTACTATCCGCACATTCGAAATTTCGCCCGACGAGGTCGGCCTGCCGCGCGCCAAGCCCGAGGCGCTGAAAGGCGGCGATGCCGAGCACAATGCCAAGGCGCTGCTCGATGTGCTGAAAGGCAAGAAGGGGCCGTTCCGCGACGTGGCGATCCTGAACGCGGCGGCGGCGCTGGTGGTGGCGGGCAAGGCCAAGGATTTGAAGGAAGGCGCAAGCCTGGCGGTAAAGTCGATCGATTCGAGCGAAGCGGAGGGCCGGCTCGACCGGCTGATTGCGGTGTCGAACGCCACGGAGGCGTGATCTTATGAGCGACATCCTCAAGAAGATCGAAGCCTATAAGCGCGAAGAGATCGCGGCGGCCAAACGCGCCAAGCCCTTGAGCGTGCTTGAAGCGGAGGCGAAAGCGGCGGCGCCGCCGCGCGGCTTCCTGCGCGCGATCGAACGCAAGATCGCGGGCGGCGACACCGCGCTGATTGCCGAGATCAAGAAGGCGAGCCCCTCGAAAGGATTGATCCGCGCCGATTTCGATCCCCCGGCATTGGCCAAGGCCTATGAGGCGGGTGGCGCGGCCTGCCTGTCGGTGCTGACCGATGCGCCCTCGTTCCAGGGCCAGCCGGAATATTTCGGCCAGGCGCGGGCGGCGACCGCGCTGCCGGTGCTGCGCAAGGATTTCATCTACGAGCCCTATCAGGTGGTGGAATCGCGCGCGTTGGGCGCCGACTGCATCCTGATCATCCTGGCGGCGGTCGACGATCAAGGCTGCCCAGGAAATTGAAAACGCCGCCATTGCCAATGGGATGGATGTTCTTGTTGAAGTTCACCAGGAAGATGAGCTTGCCCGCGCCCTGCGCCTGAAATCCAGGCTGATCGGCATCAACAACCGCGACCTGCGCAGCTTCGAGACGCGGTTGGAGGTGTCCGAGCGCCTCGCCCCTCTGATCCCGCGCGACCGCGTGGTGGTGGCGGAGAGCGGGCTCAATACGCCGGCCGATCTCGCCCGCCTTGCCCGCATCGGCATTTCCACCTTCCTGATCGGCGAAAGCCTGATGCGGCAGGCCGACGTGACGGCGGCCACGCGGGCGCTGCTCGCGCGGCCGGCGCCGCGGTGGAGTAGCCCCATGGCACGCGCTGCCAAAAAGAAAAAATCCGCGCGGCGCAAGCCGGTCAAGACGAAGGCGCCCTCTCCGCCGCGCAAGAAGTCCGCCGCCAAGCGCGCAGCGCCAACGCCGCCGGCGCAGGGCACGCTCAGCCATATCGACCAGCGCGGGCAGGCCCGCATGGTCGACGTCTCCGCCAAAGGCCTGACCCACCGGGTCGCGGTGGCGGAAGGCCGCGTCATCATGACCAAAGAGACGCTCGACAAGGTGGTCGCCGGCAATGCGCTCAAGGGCGACGTGCTGGGCGCCGCCCGCCTTGCCGGCATCATGGCGGCCAAGCGCACGCACGGGCTGATCCCGCTCTGCCACCCGCTGCCGATCGCCAAGGTGGAGATCGACATCGACCCCGAGCATTCCCTGCCCGGCTTCCTGGTGCGCGCCACCGTCAAGGTGACGGCGCAGACCGGCGTGGAGATGGAGGCGCTGGTGGCGACGTCGATCGCCTGTCTGACCATCTACGACATGGTCAAGGCGATCGAGCGCGGCATGCGCATCGAGGGCATCCGGCTCTTGGAGAAAAGCGGCGGCCGCTCCGGCACCTGGAAAGCGGAAGGCTAGCGCGATGGCGGTGCTGATGCCGGTCGCCGAAGCCTTGGCGCGCGTGCTCGAGGGCGCCGAGCCGCTGCCGGCCGAGCCGGTCGTGCTGGAACATGCCTTCGGCCGCGTGCTGGCGCAGGATCTGACCGCGCTGCGCACCCAGCCGCCGGCTGCGGTCTCTGCCATGGATGGCTATGCGGTGCGCGCCGCCGATGTCGCGCAGGCGCCGGTGACGCTACGGGTGATCGGCGAAGTGGCCGCCGGCCATCCCTTCGCCGGCGAGGTCAAAAAGGGCGAAGCCGCGCGCATTTTCACCGGCGGCGTGCTGCCTTCCGGCAGCGATACCGTGGTCATCCAGGAAATCACCAGCCGCGACGGCGACAAGGTCACCATCAACAAGCCCGCCGCCAAAGGCCGCAATGTACGCGGCGAGGCAATCGATTTCCGCGCGGGCCAAGTGCTGCTGCGCCAGGGCCGCCGCCTCACCGACCGCGACGTGATGTTGGCCGCCGCCATGAACCACGCGACCGTGCCCGTTCACCGCCGGCCCAAGCTTGCCGTGCTCGGCACCGGCGACGAGCTGGTGCCGCCCGGCTCGACGCCCGGACCGGGCGAGATCGTCTATTCCAACGGCTTTGCCCTCATCGAGCTTGCGCGCAGCGCCGGCGCCGAGGTGAGCAATCTCGGCGTCGCCCGCGACCGCATCGAGGACATCGCCGCCTATGTGCGCCGCGCGCGCTCCTCCGGCGCCGATATCCTGGTCACCAGCGGCGGCGCTTCCGTCGGCGAGCACGACCTGGTGCAGCGGGCGCTGCGCGAGGAAGGTCTCGACCTGTCGTTCTGGCGGGTGGCCTTGCGTCCGGGACGGCCGATGATGCACGGGCGCCTGGGCGGCATGCATGTGCTGGGCGTGCCGGGCAATCCGGTCTCGGCCTATGTCTGTTCCTTCCTGTTCATGGTGCCGCTGATCGCCCGCCTGACCGGCCGCACCGATTTTGCCCGGGAACCCGAGTCCGCCCGCCTCGGGCACGATCTGCCGGCCAATGACGAGCGCCAGGACTATCTCAGGGCAAGCCTTGCGGCGGGTCCGGACGGTCCGGTGGCGACGGCGCTGCCCGACCAGGACAGTTCCCTGATGGCGCCGCTCGCCCAGGCCGACTGCCTGCTGATTCGGGAGCCTTTTGCGCCTGCGGCGCCGGCCGGTTCACACTGCGTCATCCTTAAGCTCGCGCTTTAGCGGCCTTTCGAGTTTTTCACTCCAAATTAAACCCTTGCGGAACACATATCGAACAGATAGTGTTCGTTCATGATTTGTTTTCGCGCCGGGGGACCTATCGGGGCCGGCCGTGACGGGGAGAGACCGATGCTGACCCGCAAGCAATTCGAGCTCCTGCGCTTCATCCATGAGCGCTTGACCGAGACCGGGGTACCGCCCTCCTTCGACGAGATGAAGGACGCCCTCGACCTGCGCTCGAAATCGGGCATCCACCGCCTGATCACGGCGCTGGAGGAGCGCGGCTTCATCCGGCGGCTGGCCAACCGGGCACGCGCCATCGAGGTGATCAAGCTGCCGGATTCGGTCGCCCACGGCATCAGCGGCGGCCGCTCGCGCGGCTTCACCCCCAGCGTGATCGAGGGCGACCTCGGCCGCGTACGGGCCGTCGGCGAGGACGGCAGCGGCGGCATGCACCCGATCGCGGTGCCGGTGATGGGCCGCATTGCCGCCGGCACGCCGATCGAGGCGATCCAGCAGCGCAGCCACGTCATCAACATGCCCCCAGACTTGCTCTCGGCCGGCGAGCATTTCGCGCTCGAAGTGCGCGGCGATTCCATGATCGAGGCCGGCATTCTCGACGGCGACATCGCGCTCATCCGCAAATCGGAAGCCGCCGAGACCGGCGACATCGTGGTGGCGCTGATCGACGACGAGGAAGCAACGCTCAAACGCTTCCGCCGGCGCGGCGCCTCCATCGCGCTGGAGCCGGCCAATCCGTCTTACGAAGTGCGCATCCTGCCGCCCAACCGCGTGCGCATCCAGGGCAAGCTGGTGGGGTTGTTTAGAAGGTATTGATGCCGCACTCGGCTGTCATCGCCCGCGCAGGCGGGCGAATCCAGTAACCCCTGCCTTTCGATTGCCACTCACGCTGCGTGTACTGGATGCCCCGCGCTTCGCGGGGCCTGACAAGCTGAGATCAATCTCCCGGCTCCAAATCTCTCCCGCTTCGGCGTCGCATCGCGCCCTGACGCCGGCTTCGTCGTGACCTGACGCACCGCCGGCGCCCAGGGCCGGTCGGTGCCGGGCGGGCGCGCAAAAGTCTCCGCGAAACCCTTGCCGTCCCAGCGCAGCGCCACCGCACCGCGGGCGCGCCAGACCTTGCGGTCGACCAGCGTGGCGGCGCAAGGCGCCTGTGCAGCCCGCGCGCTCACCACAACGCCGGCGCGCGCGCAGTCTTCGGCGAAGGCTTCGAGCTTCAGCACCATGGAGGCCAGCCGGCCGTCCTTGAGGTGGCCGATACAGCCGATGGCGTCGCAGGCAACGCCATCGTGCAGGCTCTTGTCCTTGACGTCGCGCGCATCGCCGTCGGCGGCGAGCCACTCCTTGAGCGCAAAGCTGTCGCGGCCGCTCGACAGAACCGACAGCCGCCCGTCCGGCCCGCGGATCGCCGCCGCGCGCCCGTCGCCGGCGACCAGCACGTCGGGCCGCGGCGCGTTGAGCGCCCACAGGGCGGCAACGATGAGCAGCGCGGCCCCGCTAAAGCGCAGCGGCGTGCGCAACAGACAGACCAGCAGCAGCCCCGCCGTCGCCAGCAGCAGCGGCCCGGTGCCGAAGGCGTGGATATGCCCGACCGAACCCGGCAGGGCGGTCACCCAAAGCGCAACCGCGATCATCCAGTCGATGCCCCGCCCCATCAACTGCCAGAATACGGCATCCAACCCGAACGGCAGCGTCAGCACGCCGAGAATGCCCATCGGCATCACCCAGGCCGATACCACCGGCATGGCGGCGAGATTGGCGAGCACGCCATAAGGCGCCACGCGGTGAAAGTGGTAGGCGGCGTAAGGCGTGGTGGCGAGGCCGGCGACCAGCGAGGCGAGAACGAGGCCCGCCACCTCGCGCACGCCCCACAGCGCCGCTCGCGCATGCAAGGGCGTGTCGGCCCCCGCGCGCCAAAATGCGGAACCTGGCAGCCCGTATTGGTAGGCCGCGATCAGCGCCAGCGTCGCCGCAAACGACATCTGGAAGCTCGGATGCACGATCGCTTCCGGCGCGATCAGCAGCACGGCGAAGGCTGCAACCGTCAGCGTACGGAAAGTCAGCGCGGGCCGGTCGGCCATGACGCCGATCAGCACGATGGCGATCATGATGAAGGAGCGCTGCGTGGAGACGCTGGCGCCCGATAGCACGAGATAAAAGGCCGCCGCGCCGAGCGCGCCCGCCGCCGCCCATTTCTTGATCGGCCGCCGCACGGCGAGCGCCGGCGAAAGCGCCAGCAGCGCACGGATGAAGAAGAAGGCGATGCCGGCCACCACCGCCATGTGGAAGCCGGAGATCGCCAGCACATGCGCCAGGCTCGAAATATAGAAGGCGTTGCTGACCTTTTCCGATATGGCGTTGCGTTTTCCCGTGATCAGCGCCGAGGCGATCGAGCCGCGGTCGCCCGGCAGCACGCCGTGGATGCGGGCGTTGATCGCCTCGCGCATGGCATCGATCGCCGCCACCGCCCGCAGCCACAGGCCCGGCGGCCGCGGCGCTTTCTCGATTTTGATCGCGCCGAGCACGAAGCCGGAAGCGCCGATCCGTTGGAAATACATGGCGCGCGCGAAATCGTAGCCGCCGGGGCGCAACGGCTGCAGCGGCGGCGACAGATGCGCCTTGAAGGCGACGAAGCTTGCGACCGAAGGCGCGGTGCCTTTGCGCACCGCGACGCGCACGCGTTCCGGCTTGACGCGCAGGCGCCGCCCCTCGATCTGCGCCACGCGCACCACGATGCGGTCGCTGCGGGCGCGCTCCTCGCGCGTCTCGACGAAGCCCGATACTTGCGCGCTCCAGCTCGGGTAAGCCAGCACCGGATGCGCAACGCGCGAGGTCTTGAAACTGGCGGTGGCGAAGCCGGCCGCGGTCGCCGCCAGCGCCAGCGCCAGCGGAAAGCCGACCGGCCGCCGGCGCGCCAGATAAGCGAGCGCAAACCCTCCCTGCATGGCGGCGAGCGCCGCCCACCAAACCGGCTCCCGTTGCGCGGTGAAATAGGCGACGATGCCGAAGCCGTAAGCGACCGGCAGCCAGGGCAGCAACCGGCCGGGCGCGACTTCGGCCAGCGCCCATTGTGACAACAGCCGCGTGAGGCGATCGCCCGGGACGCTCAGCCAATCCGGCAGCGTGAGGCCGGCGCGCCTTCGCGCGGCGTCGAGCTCGGCCGCCCAAGCCTTCGCCAGAGAAGCTTTCGCGCGCGATCGCGCCCGCCCGCCGTCTGCCATGGCCCCTCACGCGCCCTGCGCAGTTGCGCGGTGCATGCTAAGGCCCTTGAAAGTTGTGGCTAGGAGAACGGATGCGAACGCGCCTAACGGCGTGCATCGGATGCCGCGCAGCACGAAGTGGCGCGCTGCACCGCGCTCCGTGACACGGGGCCTGTCATTGCGGGCGCTGGCACCCAGAAATCGGGTGGCCGCGCCGCACCGCCCGGCCTAGACCGCCGGACGCCCGCCGCATTCCCAGAGAGAGCCGATGCCTACGCCGATCGCCGACAAGACCTACGGCACTGTGAGCGCCGAGCGGCAAAACGAGATGAGCGGCCTGGAGTTCGTGCAGGGGCTCGCCGACGGCACGCTGCCGCTCAACACGATCGCCCGCACCTTGGGCTATGACGTGGCGGAAGCGGCGAACGGACGCGTGGTCGTCACCGCGGTGCCAAGCGAGGCCCTTCTCAATCCGGCAGGCACGGTGCACGGCGGCTTTACGGCCACGCTGCTCGACAGTTGCATGGGGCTCGCCATCCAGTCGACGCTGGAGAAAGGCGTGGCGCAGACGACGCTCGAGTTCAAGATTTCACTGTTGCGAACCATTACGCCGGACACCGGGCCGATCAGGGCCGAAGGCCATGTGATCAGCCGCGGCCGGCGCGTCGGCACCGCCGAGGGACGCATCACCGACGGCCAGGGGCGCCTGCTCGCGCATGGCACGACCACCTGTCTGATTTTTCAGAGCTAGCGCCAGCGGCGGGCTTATTCTGCCGCCAGCACCTGCCGGTCGGCGGTCGCGCTGGCGATCTCCTCGGATCGGATTTTCAGCGTGTAGCGCAAGCCCTCCGGCCCGTAATAGGTGTCGACGGACTGGCAGAAATTTTGCGCGAAGGTGCCCAGCAGCAGGCTGCCGAAACCCGCACTGCCGCTTTGCCGCCGCGACGGCGCCTGCTGCTCCTGCCAGATAAAGGTCAGCACGGGCGGCTCCCAGGCGATGCGTACGCTGATGCGGCCCTCCGGAACCGATAGCGCGCCGTGCTTGAGCGCATTGGTCAGCAGTTCGTGAACGATCAGCGAAAAATTCTGCGTCATCTTCGGGCTGAGCACCACGTCCGCCGCGCCGCCGAGATCGATTCTCGACTGGAAGCCGCGAATTTCCGTCCTGACCAGTTCGATCAGCGAAACGCCCTCCCCCATGGAATCGGTGATCGCCCGATTGGCCACCGCCATCGACTGCAAGCGCTCCAGCAGTCGCTCGCGCAGCTCGCCGGCATCGATCGAACCCGTCGGAGGAATGCTGAAGCGAATGATGCCCTGGATCACCATGAACAGGTTTTGGATGCGGTGATGCAGCTCGCTGGCGATGACGAACTGGTGTTGGGTTGCCTGCTTCTCCAGCTCGGCACTCAGCCACAGGACGTCCATGGTGTGGTTGATCAGCACGATGAGCAGCACGCAAAGCGTCGCATCGAACGCATACGAGAATATTGCCAGCCAGTGGAGGCCGGGAATGAACAGGCCGAACTCGAAAGCCCCCGCCAAAGCCGCACCGAGAAATCCGGGCGCGACGCCCCCGACCAAGGTGACGACGATAATCGCCGGATAGATGGTGAGGAACGGGGCGCCGGTGTATTGCTCTCGCAGCAGCCATTGCAGCGCGGTCGCCAGGCCGACAGCGAGGACCGCGACGCCGTAGCCCAGAAGCGGATAACTCCTGAGCCGCCGCAGCACGAGCACGATGGCGATTATCGCCGGCGCAATCTTTCTGGATAGGCCCGAATTCATCGACCACCCGTAGACCGACTTTGTCTGCGATTAGTCTGGAAAACGAATAAAGCAACATCCCGCACGACAACCATGTCGCGCAAGCCCAGGCCGGCAAATATCAAGCTGGGGCTTAATGGGGCATTAAGAACGACCGACCGAACCGGGGGAACCTAGTGGCCGTGCGGCGCTTACCCCGCCGCCTTCTCCTTCGCCACGTCCCTGGCGAAAGTATCGCGCAGGCCGATGGTGCGGTTGAACACCGGCTTGCCGGGGGCGCTGTCGCGATCGAGGCAGAAATAGCCCTGGCGCTCGAACTGCACCGGCACGCCGAGCGCGGCGTCGGCGAGCGCGGGCTCGACGCGCGCATCGCGCAGGACTTCGAGCGACTGCGGATTGAGATCGGCGGCGAAATTCGCCGCATCCGGATCGGGCTTTAAGAACAACGGATGATAGACGCGCACTGTCGCCGGCAGCGCGTGCTCGGCCGACACCCAGTGAATGGTCGCCTTGACCTTGCGCCCGTCCGGCGCATTGCCGCCTTTGGTCGCCGGATCGTAAGTGCAGCGCAGCTCGACCGCCTCGCCTTGCGCGTTCTTGATCACGTCGCGGCAGGTGATGAAATAGGCGTAGCGCAGGCGCACCTCGCGCCCCGGCGCCAGGCGGAAGAACTTCTTCGGCGGGTTCTCCATGAAGTCTTCCTGCTCGATATAGAGCTCGCGCGTGAATTTGATCTTGCGCGCACCGGCACTGGCGTCGTCGGGATGATTGACCGCCTCCAGCTCCTCCGTTTGGCCTTCGGGGTAGTTCTCGATCACGACTTTGAGCGGCTTCAACACCGCCATGCGGCGCAGCGCAGATTTATTGAGCGCCTCGCGCACGGAGAATTCGAACATGCCGACGTCGACCGTGCTGTTGGCCTTGGCCACCCCGATGCGCCCGATGAAATCGCGGATCGCCGCCGGCGGCACCCCGCGCCGGCGCAAGCCGGCCAGCGTCGGCATGCGCGGATCGTCCCAGCCCGTCACATGGCCGTCGCGCACCAAGCAGCGTCAGCACGCGCTTCGACAGCACGGTGTAGGTCAGGTTCAGCCGCGCGAATTCGTATTGCCGCGGACGCGAAGGGACTTTCAGGTTGTCGATGAACCAGTCGTAGAGCGGCCGGTGATCCTCGAACTCCAGCGTGCAGACCGAATGCGTGACGTGCTCGATGGCGTCCGACTGGCCGTGCGCGTAGTCGTAGCTCGGATAGATCTTCCACGTGGTGCCGGTGCGCGGATGCGCCGCATGCAAAATGCGGTACATGACCGGGTCGCGCAAGTTTATGTTGCCGGAGCCCATGTCGATCTTGGCGCGCAGCACGCGGGCGCCGTTGTCGAACTCGCCGGCACGCATGCGGCGGAAGAGATCGAGGTTCTCCTCCACCGTGCGCGCGCGGAAAGGGCTGTTCCTGCCCGGCTCGGTGAGCGTGCCGCGGCTCTCGCGCATCTCGGTCGGCGTCTGGTCGTCGACGTAAGCCTTGCCGGCCCGGATCAGGTCCTCGGCCCAGGCATAGAGCTGCTCGAAATAATCGGAGGCGTGATAGAGATGCTTGCCCCAGTCGAAGCCGAGCCAGCGTACGTCGGCCTCGATGGCGTCGATATATTCCTGCTCTTCCTTGGCCGGATTGGTGTCGTCGAAACGCAAATGGCAGCGCCCGCCGAACTCCTGCGCCAGGCCGAAGTTGAGACAGATCGACTTGGCGTGGCCGATATGCAGATAGCCGTTCGGCTCCGGGGGAAAGCGGGTGACCACCCCTTCGACGCGGCCGGCATCGAGATCGGCCTTAACGATGTCGCGGATAAAGTCGCGGCCGGCCTCGCCGGTACCCGCTTGGGTGCTTGATTTTTCGTCTGCCGCCATGCTTCCTCGTTCCGACAGGTCCGGCCCATCCGCCCGCCGTATTCGAGGCGGCCTATGCCATGACGTGACGCCCGGCTCAATGGCCCTTGCGCTGACACCCTTCCCCGCAACTGTGCTAGACGGCTGCCGATGATCGAGCCCGTCGTCACCCGTTTTGCGCCCTCGCCTACCGGCTTCCTGCATATCGGCGGCGGCCGCACCGCGCTGTTCAACTGGCTCTATGCCCGCCACCGCGGCGGCAAGATGCTGCTGCGCATCGAGGACACCGACCGCGAGCGCTCGACCGCCGCCGCCATCGCCGCCATCATCGAGGGGCTTTCCTGGCTGGGGCTCACCTGGGACGGCGACATCGTGTTCCAGCATGCGCGCGCCGAGCGCCACCGCGAGGCGGCCGAGAAGCTCTTGGCCGCCGGCCGCGCCTACCGCTGCTACGCCACCCCGGAAGAGCTGACCGAAATGCGCGAGGCCGCCCGCCGCGAGGGCCGCTCCAAACTCTATGACGGGCGCTGGCGCGACCGCGACCCGGCCGAAGCCCCGCCCGGCGTCAAGCCGGTGATCCGGCTGAAGGCGCCGGCCACGGGCGAGACCGTGATCGAGGACCAGGTGCAGGGCCGCGTCACCTGGCAGAACTCGGACTTGGACGACCTGGTGCTGCTGCGCTCCGACGGCAGCCCCACCTATATGCTGGCGGTGGTGGTCGACGACCACGACATGGCGGTCACCCACGTCATCCGCGGCGACGACCATCTCACCAATGCCGCCCGCCAGAAGCACATCTACGACGCGCTCGGCTGGGCGGTGCCGGTGTTCGCGCATATCCCGCTGATCCACGGCCCGGACGGCTCGAAGCTGTCCAAGCGCCACGGCGCGCTCGGCGTCGATGCCTATCGCGCCATGGGCTATCTGCCGGCCGCCATGCGCAACTACCTGGTGCGGCTGGGCTGGGCGCATGGCGACCAGGAAATCTTCACCACCGAGGAGATGATCGCGGCCTTCGACCTGGCCGCCATCGGCCGCTCGCCGGCGCGTTTCGACTTTGCCAAGCTGGAAAGCCTCAACGGCCATTACATCCGCCAGACGCCGGACGCCGAGCTGGTCACCGCGCTGGAGCAGTTGCTGCCGCACATCGCCGGCGGTCAGGAACTCGCCGGGAAAATGACGCCGGCTTTACGCGCCACGCTCATAGCCGCCATGCCGGGATTGAAGGAGCGCGCCAAGACTTTGGTCGAACTATTTGATGCTTCACGCTTCCTCTGGGCGAGCCGCCCGCTGGAGCCGAACGAGCAGGCCAAGGCGTTGCTGACCGGCGAAGCCAAGGGCGTGCTGGCGGCGTTGCTGCCGGAACTCGAGGCGGTGAGCGACTGGAACGCCGGCGCTGTCGAGGCCGTGGTACGGCCCTTTGCCGAGCGCGCCGGGCTCAAGCTCGGCGCCGTGGCGCAGCCTTTAAGGGCGGCGCTTACCGGGCGCACCACCTCGCCGCCGATCTTCGACGTGCTGGCCGTGCTCGGCCGCGCGGAGAGCCTGGCGCGGTTGCGCGACCAGGCGGCCGCCCGGCCGGCGGCGTAATCGGCCCCTCACCCCCGGTAAATTAGCGGGGACTATGCCTATATTGCGGGCGGCTGCTTCGATCGCCCGATCTTGCAGCGCACAGGTGAATGAGCTAGGCCAAAAGCGGCCGGAACCGGATGCGCCCTCCCAATGGCGCGCTTTCCCGCGCCGTCCTCGGCTTCTGACGCATTCCGCCCGCACCGCTCGCCGCCAATACGAGGGTTCGCCCATGGACGCCAAAACCGACAAAAAGCCCGACACCAAGACCGGCATGCTGACGATCGGCAACAACAACTGGGACCTGCCGATCTACCCCGGCACGGTCGGTCCGGACGTGATCGACATCGCCAAGCTCTACGGCGAGACCGGCATGTTCACCTACGACCCGGGCTTCACCTCGACGGCGAGCTGCGAATCCAAGATCACCTATATCGACGGCGACGCGGGCGTGCTGCTCTACCGCGGCTATCCCATCGAGCAACTGGCCGAGCACGGCGACTTCCTGGAGACCTGCTATCTGCTGCTCTACGGCGAATTGCCGACCGCGGCGCAAAAGGCCGACTTCGACTACCGCGTCACTCAGCACACCATGGTGCATGAGCAGATGATGCGGTTCTTTCAAGGGTTCCGCCGCGACGCGCATCCGATGGCGGTGCTGGTCGGCTCGGTCGGCGCGCTGTCGGCCTTCTATCACGACTCCACCGACATTTCCGACCCGCACCAGCGCATGGTCGCCTCCATCCGCATGATCGCCAAGGTGCCGACGCTGGCCGCGCTCGCCTACAAATATTCGGTCGGCCAGCCGTTCATGTATCCGCAGAACGCGCTCGACTATTCCTCCAACTTCCTGCGCATGTGCTTTGCCGTGCCCTGCGAGGAGTACAAGCCGAACCCGGTGCTGGCGCGCGCCATGGACCGCATCTTCATCCTGCACGCCGACCACGAGCAGAACGCCTCGACCTCGACGGTGCGGCTGGCGGGCTCCTCCGGCGCCAATCCGTTTGCCTGCATCGCGGCCGGCTGCGCGTGCCTGTGGGGTCCCGCGCATGGCGGCGCCAACGAGGCCGCCCTCAACATGCTGCGCGAGATCGGCACGCCCGATCGCATCCCCGAATTCGTCAAGCGCGCCAAGGACAAGAACGACCACTACCGGCTGATGGGCTTCGGCCACCGCGTCTACAAGCACTACGACCCGCGCGCCAAGATCATGCAGAAGACCTGCCATGAGGTCTTGAACGAGCTCGGCATCAAGGACGATCCGCTGCTCGACGTCGCCATGGAGCTGGAGAAGGTCGCGCTCAGCGACGAATATTTCATCGAGAAGAAGCTTTATCCCAATATCGACTTCTATTCCGGCATCACGCTGAAGGCGATGGGCTTCCCCACCACCATGTTCACCGTGCTGTTTGCGGTGGCGCGCACGGTCGGCTGGATCGCGCAGTGGAAGGAGATGATCGAGGATCCCAAGCAGAAGATCGGCCGCCCGCGCCAGCTCTACACCGGCGCGACGCATCGGGATTACGTGCCGATTTCGAGAAGGAAGTAGGCTGCGCGTGTCATTCCGGGGCGTCCGCCATAGCGCTTAGCGCGACGGCAGAAAGGCGGATTGAACGACTGGACGCGCAAGCGCGGAAATAAATGGATCGAGGCGGCGGAGTAGCGGTTTAGTTCACCGCACGCCCGGGCTGAACCGCACCGAGTAGCGGGGCAAGCGCCCATTCTTCGTTTTTTGGATATGAAGGCATCACCGCTTCTATCATCGGCCGCTTTTCATTGTTGTGATACCAATCGAGAGCAGTGCCGTCACCTTTTTTTCGCCTGCCTTTTTGGAAGATGTCACGATACCGAAATGGGGAAATTCCCATAAATGGCACAAAAGAAACCTTGTCTTTTGACTCAGCCTCGACTTCGATTTCGTCAGGATGTAGGTCCTTTGCACGACTTTTCGGATAAGGCTCCATATAGACAACGCGCGATATACCACTAGCAAGCAAGTGCTTCGTGCAATTGTGACACGGGAACGTCGTACAATATAATGTGGCGCCTTTGATGCTTCGTCCGAGGCGAGCGGCATCGCACACCGCCACCATTTCTGCGTGAACAACCCTCCCGTATTCTGTCAAATCCATGATCCTGGACCCGACAAGCGCACCATTAGGCTCTGGGTCTTTCTTTTTTGCGATCAGCTCTTCAACGATCTCCTTATCATTTCCAAATTTCAAAAGATTGTCGCTCAAATATTTCCGATCACGAAATCGCTCGATCAGCTCGCGAAGCAATTCTCTCTTATGCTGATCGTTCGGATCAAATCCTCTTTTTATGTCGCGATGATCAGGCTCCTCCAGGTCCCAGTAAGTTCCTCCAAACGCCTTTGGCACCTCGTTGCAGCCCTGAGTTATCAATTCTCCGTCACTTGAGAAGAGCGCCGCACCTACTTGGCGCGAAAGATCGGCCGAACGGAGGGAGGCCGAACGCGCATCGTACATTCCATATTCATCTTTGGATGGGGTGATGTCGTTCCGTCCAAACAAGGCGGACATAAAGCGTTTCAATTTCAATTCCATCTCAGCTTTTTTGAGACCATCGATAAAAATATCCGCTAGATGAAAGGTCTCTCTGAGTTGCTGCCCAAGCGCCTCATTGTCTTCGCTTGCATCTCTGTCAATCAGTTGATCTGCTCGATATCCGACGTCTCTCTGCTCCGTCATCGTTGAAAGCTCGCGTCGAAGTCGTGTACACAGTTGTTCACGCCGTTCCGACACCGGTGCATACGCCGACGCCAGCACAAATTGCCTTCCATAAACCTTTCGCAGCAGCGCGACTTCTTCCGGACGTTTCAATTGTCGCACCAAGTAAGCGTGATTAGAGCGAACTACATCGGTGCTTTTAGTTTCATGCGCTCGACGCGCCCGGATAGTGTCGATACCGATGCGAGCCAAAACGGCTGCGTCGTCATATTGCTTGCGAAGAGCGTTCGCCTGACTTATTTTCCGCATGTATGTATTGAATGTATCGGCACCCTGCCATTTCTGTACTTCCTCCTGGAGCTTTGGATCAGTTATGGGATATCGTTCGATCTCGGTAGTCAGTTTGACCAATTCGCTAGTATACCCCACTTCGCGAAGCGCTACGTCCATGCTGCGCGCAATTAGGTCCATGTCGACCCCAATCGGCCCAGCAATTCCGATAATCAGCTCTGGATAATCTAGCGGCCCCCCTGCCACAGAAGCATTCATCGGTTTACACTACCTTCACTTAGCTTTGGGACTATGCCAATCAGGGTCAGCATCTGCTACTGATTCTGCTAGGGAGGGTGGCATGGCTTTTTCAGATAGGGACAATCCGCCTCGAGAGATTGATCAGCTTACAACCTCTATACGAGAGATGGCGAATTGGGTAGGTGCCCAATTCGTTATTGATAACCGAAAGGCGGAAAATTACGTCGCCGCGACCGAACAGCGGCAAGCGCGGGCATCTGATTCAGAACCTCGCGATCGCTAACAAGCAACTGTAATCCAGGCTTATTTTTAACAAGCATGGGCCGGATTTCGCTGCGTTCAATCCGGGCTAATTCTATCTAGCGTTTTTAATTACGCTAATTACGGTGACAGTGCACTCAATTCTGCAAAACAGGCG
This sequence comes from uncultured Pseudomonadota bacterium, assembly GCA_963805535.1. GTDB lineage: Bacteria > Pseudomonadota > Alphaproteobacteria > Rhizobiales > Xanthobacteraceae > Pseudolabrys. The sequence continues at coordinate 810,695 of CAWDUV010000012.1, read as the reverse complement.
TAGCCCGGATTGAGCGCAACGAAATCCGGGACCTCCAACCTCCCCGCATTTCGTTCCAGGCTGCGCTCGCGCCCGCGACAGACCGCGCGGAAAGCGTTTCGCACTCAATCCCTTATAGGACCGCAATCACATATTCGTGATTGTGTCAGGAATTTATCCCCCGCTCTTTAATCCAGGCTTATATTCCCCCTCGCCCGATCCCCATGAGGGGCACGAACCGGTTGCGCCGGCTCGTGGGGATCGGGCCGGCGCCCGCGGGCGTGGTCTCGCAAACCACGCACTCGGGCGGCGCCGGGGCTCCGCCCGGGGGCACTACGACCCCCCGCGAGGAGCTCGCTGACGGTGGGCCGTGAAGGCCCGCACGAGGGACGGAAGCGCGCGGTTGACCCGAAAGGCGCCGCAAGCTCCGGACCGAAGGCGGGACGACACAGGCTCACGGGCAAAGCGCGGCCCGGCGCCGCAAAAAACGCCGGACGGCGCGCCGAAAGGCGCAAGCGCGGCGCCCGAAAGGGCACGCGCATTGTAAGGACCCGCGCCTTCCCGGCGCGCCGTCCCCCTCGTTCGCGAGAACGGGGAAGAGACCCCGCCCCGGGGGCAAACGGGGCGCAAAGCTCGGGCGCATCCGCGCCGCGAGAACGAAGGAGCTTGCCCGCATGAATAACGCCATCGCCGCCACGCACGATGAAACCGCACCGGCTTCAGCAACGCGCGACGAACGCACTCACCGCCGATACCAGGCCGCGATCTTCTGCTCGCCGCCCGGCGCAAAGCGCACGATGCGCGAATGGGCGCGGCGCGCGGCCCAGCCGCGCTCCGGACGGCGGTCGATCGTGTAGTGTGCGGCCGACCTGAGGAAGCGCAATGCCGCCGAAACCTGCCGAGCCCGCGCCGCCGGGCAGCGAAATGTCGCTCAGCTATCACGGCTGGCGCGTCGTGCTGGTCTGCTTCGTCATGGCGATCTTCAGCTGGTGCTTCGGCTTCTACGGCCAGGGCGTGTTCCTGTCCGAGCTGCGCCGGTCGCTGGGCTGGCCGACGGCGGTCATCTCGCTCGCCAGCACGGTCTATTATTTGTTCAGCGCCGTGCTGGTCGTTTTCGTCAGCGACGGCATGGCGCGGCTGGGGCCGCGCCGCTTCGTGCTGCTCGGCATCGCCTGTTTCGGCGTGGCGACCGCCAGCATCGGCTGGATCCAAGCCGTCTGGCAGCTCTACGCCATCTACTTGCTGATGTCGTTGGGCTGGGCCTCCATGGGGCTGGCCACCATTAGCGCGCTGATCGGCGACTGGTTCCACCAACGGCGCGGGCTGGCGCTCAGCCTGGCGCTCAACGGCGCGAGCTTCGCCGGCGTGCTGGGCGCGCCGCTCTTGCTGTTTGCCAGCGACCGCTTCGGCTTCCGCCTCGCCTCGGCCGGCGCCGCCGCGCTCATGGCCGCTGTTCTTGTGCCGACGACGCTTGGCTGGATCCGGCCGCGGCCGCCGCAAGCTTTGCCACCGCGGCCCGCCGGCGCCGCGCCCGTGCCACATGCGAGCGGCGCCGCCGGCTCGCCCTGGACGCGAAGGCGCGCCCTGCGCAGCCTGCCGTTCCTGACGGTCAGCGCGTCTTTTGCGCTGGCGCTGCTGGCGCAGGTCGGCTTCATCGTGCATCAGATCGCGCTGCTGACGCCGCGCATCGGCCACCCGCTCGCCGGCATCGCGGTCTCCGCCATGGCCTGCGCGGCGGTGGTCGGCCGTGTCGGGCTTGGCGTGGTGATCGACCGGCTCGATCAGCGGCTGGTGAGTGCCGTCTGCTTCCTCACGCAAGCCGCCGCGCTCATCGTACTGGCCGGCAGCGACGATGTGGCGACGCTGTTGATCTGCTCGGTGGTGTTCGGCCTGTCGGTCGGCAATCTGATCACTTTGCCGGCGCTGATCATCCAGCGCGAATTCGACGCCGCCGCCTTCGTCATGCTGGTGGCGTTCCAGACCGCGATCGCGCAATTCACCTACGCCTTCGGCCCCGGCTTAGTCGGCCTGCTGCGCGATTATTCCGGCGGCTATGCGGTGCCGATTTTCGCCTGCGCAGGGCTCGAAATCGTGGCCGCCGGGCTTGTCGTCATCCGCGCCCGCCCGGCGCTCACCAAGCGCCCGGCGACCGCCGCCTGATGCGCTCAGCTCAGCTTGCCGCCAGCATTGCCATTGAGCCGCGGCACCTTATCGCCGTCGTAGGCCCAGGTGAGATAAGCCCCGCCCCAGGTGAAGCCGCCGCCGAAGGCCGCCAGCAACATGCGGTCGCCGGCTTTCAGCTTCTGCTCGTAGTCCCACAGGCAGAGCGGAATGGTCGCCGTGGTGGTGTTGCCGTATTTCTGGATGGTGAACATGATCTTCTCGAGCGGCAGGCCGAGCCGCTCGGCCGTCGTCTCGATGATGCGGCGGTTGGCCTGGTGCGGCACCACCCAATCGATCATGTCGGGGGTGAGATTGTTGCGCGCCATGATGTCGCGCGTGACTTCCGTCATGCCGGCGACGGCGAATTTATAGACCTGCGCGCCTTCCTGATAAACGTAGTGCAGGCGCTTGGCGACGGTCTCGGCGGTCGGGGGCATGCGGCTGCCGCCGGCTTTCTGGTGCAGATATTTCATGCCCGAGCCGTCGGAATGCAGGATCGTATCCATGATGCCGTAGTCGGCATTCGGCTCCAGCATCACGGCGGCGGCGCCGTCGCCGAAGATCACGCAGGTGGCGCGGTCGGTATAGTCGATGATGGCCGACATCTTGTCGGCGCCCACCACCACGATCTTCTTGTAGGTGCCGGCAACGATGAACTGGCGCGCGACCGTCAGCGCGTAGATAAAGCCCGAGCAGGCCGCCTGCACGTCGAACGAGCCGATACCGCGGATGCCGACCATGTCGCAGATCAGATTGGCGGTGCAGGGGTGCACGAAATCGGGCGTGGTGGTGGCGCAGATCAGAAGCTCCACCTCCCCCGGCTCGGTCTCGGTCTTGGCGAGCAGGCCGCGCACGGCTTCCGCGCCCATATGCGAGGAGCCGAGCCCTTGGCCCTTCAGGATATGGCGTTCCTTGATGCCGGTGCGCTCGGTGATCCAGGTGTCGGAGGTGTCGACCATCCGCGCCAGCTCGTCATTGGTCAGCACGTCCGGCGGCACATAGCCGTGCACCCCGGTGATGGCGGCAAGGTTAGGCATGGTCACGGGACGGGTCCCCCAGCTCTCTGGCCGGCAAATACGGCCGATTGGCCGGGTTCTGCGGCAGTTTACGCGCTCGGTACAGAAGATGCCACGGTTTGTGGTGAAGATTCGTTAAACCTGCCGACATGGTCGAGCACGATAGCGGCCGCCCGGTCGCTGGGCCGGGCCGTGCCGATCGCCATCACGCGATCGAGCCGGGCAAAAGCCTCGATCTGGCGCTGCCGTGCCGGCGTATCGGCAATCAGCGGCAGCAGGGCTTCGCCGAGCTTCTCGGCCGTGCAGTCGCGTTGCAGGAACTCCGGCACCACGTTCTCCTCCAGCACCAGATTGGCCAAAATGGCGCTGGGCGCGGTGATCAGCAGGCGCCCGACCGCCTCCTCGATCAAGGGAACTTTGTAGGCGGCGACCATGGGCACGCCGGAGAGCGCGAGTTCCAGGGTCGAGGTGCCGGATTTGCTCAGCGCCGCCCGCGCCTGGCGGAATGCCGCGTATTTCGCCTCGGGCTCGGTCACGATGCGCAGCGGCATGCGCCAGGCGGCGCAAGCCGCTTCCACGCGGGCGGCGAGCCGCGGCACCGCCGGCACCACGACCTCCAGCGCTCCGATTCGGTCGGCGACTCGGTTGACCGCCTCGCCGAAAATTCCGGCCATGCGCCGCAGTTCCCCGGTACGGCTGCCCGGCAGCACCAAAAGCAGCGGCGGATCGGCCAGCCGCCGGCGCGCTTCGTCCGCGTTCGGGCGCAGCAGCCCCACCTGCTCGCCGAGGGGATGGCCGACGAACGTGGTCGGCGGCCCATGGAGCCGCTGCATGACGGCCGGCTCGAACGGCAAGAGCGCCAGCACATGGTCGACGTAAGGCCGCATGGCGCGCGCGCGTCCCGGCCGCCAGGCCCAGACGGTCGGACAGACATAATCGACGATCGGAATGCCGGGCGCCCGCGCCCGCACCCTGCGCGCGACGCGGTGAGTGAAATCGGGGCTGTCGATGATCACCAGCACGTCGGGCTTGGCGGCGATCACGGCATCGACGGTGTCGCGGAGGCGGCGCAGGATGGTCGGCATGCGGCCCAGCAGCGAAGCAAAGCCGAAAGACGACAGATCGTCGAGCGAATAGAGGCTCGGCATGCCCTCGGCCGCCATATGCCCGCCGCCGACGCCGGAAAAGCGGGCGCGTCCTTGCGTGCGCTGCTTGATGGCGGCGATCATCGCCGCGCCCAGCCGGTCGCCGGACTCCTCGCCCGCCACCAGGAAGACGTGAGGCGCCCCGCCCGCTGCCGGTGCGCCGCTCATGTTTGCGTTCCGGCCTTGACGCCGACCGCGAACAGGCCCGCCGCGTCGGCAGCCGCCACCAGCGCTTCCGGCTCGGCCACGATGGCTTCGCCCGCCGCCACCGCGATGCCGGCAAGGCCTGCCCGCGCCGCCCCCTGCACCGTCTTCGGGCCGAGCCCGGGCAGATCGAAGCGGCGGTCCTGGCTGGGCTTGGGCGCCTTCACCAGCACGCCGGTTCCTTTCGGCGTCTTGATTCGGCCGTCGGCGCGCAATTCGGCAACGCGCGCCAGCATGCGGTCGGTGCCTTCCGCCGCCTCCACCGCCAGCACGTGCTTGTCCGCCACCACGACCGCCTGCCCGATGTCGAAGGGGCCGGCGGCGCGCAGATAGTCGAAGCCGAGCGCCATGTCGGCACGGTCGCGCGCGGAAGGCTGCGCACGCGCCAGCGAGCCCTCGGGCACCAAAATCTCCGGCGCCACTTCGTGCGCTCCCAAGAGACGAAAGCCGTGGTTTTCGATCACCCGGCCGACGCTCGACAACAGGTGGTCGTCGCCGCCGCGAAAGGCCCGTGCGACCTGCGGCAGCACTTTCAGCGTGAAGAAATCCGGCCGCAACTGCCAGAGCGCCGGCCGCACCACCGAGCCGAGCAGGACGACGTCGCGGCAGTTTTGCGCGCGCGCCACCCGCGCCACCGTGCCGAACTGGCCGAGATGCACCCAGGTGGGCGCACGTCGTTCGAAAGCCTGCGGGTCGGCAAAGCCGCGCAACGCAAACAGCAGCACTTTGCGCCCGCGCGCCGTGACCGAATCCGCCACCGCCAGCGGCAGGCTGCCACCGCCGCAGATCAGCGCCAGCGGGCCTTCCTGCGCGGCAACGCTCATCTAGTCCTCGTCGCTCTCGTGGCGTTGACCCGCCATCGTAAGCGGGCGCTTGCCCGCGCGGATGAAGTCGACGATCTTGCGCACCCGCGCGTCGCTGCCGAAATCGCGCTCGACCGCATCGAGTCGCGCGCGGAATTCGCCTTCGCCGTAGAACAGCGCCCGATAGGCGCGCCGTACCGTGAGGATATCTGCCTTGGAGGCGCCGGCGCGGCGCATGCCGATGACGTTGAGACCGACCAGATGCGCGAGCGGACCTTGCGCCATGCCCCAGGGGATGAGGTCGGCGCGCACGCCGCTCAGGCCCACGATCATGGCACCCTCCCCGATGCGCACGAACTGGCGCACCGCGCTGTTGCCGCCGAACACGACATTGTCGCCGACGGTGCAGTGGCCGCCAAGCACCGCGTTGTTGGCGAACACGACATTGCTGCCGACCGCGCAGTCATGCGCGACGTGCGAATTGACCATGAAGAAGCATTTGTCGCCGACGCGCGTCACCGCACGATCCTGCGCGGTGCCGGTGCTCATGGTGACGTGCTCGCGGATGTCGCAATCGGCGCCGATCTCGAGCCGCGTCGGTTCGCCGCGATAATGCACCGACTGCGGCGGGCCGCCGAGCGAGACGAAGGGGTAGACGACGGTGCGCGGCCCGATCGCGGTATGGCCGGCGACGTTGACGTGGCCGATCAGCCGGCAGCCGTCGCCCAGGCTGACATGCGGACCGACGGTGCAATAAGGACCGATCGAGACGTCCTTTCCGATCGTCGCCCCGGCCTCGATCCGCGCCGCGGGATCGATCATGCGCGCGCTCATGCGTCGGTCAGCATGGCGCCGACTTCGGCCTCGGCCACCAACTGGCCGTCGACTTTGGCCTCGCCGCGGAACCACCACATGGTCTTGCGCTGGTTGAGCTTCTGCATGTGGTATTCGACGGTGTCGCCCGGGCGCACTGGTTTGCGGAATTTCGCCTTGTCGATGGTCATGAAGAACACCGCCTTCGGCGCGATCGAGGGCGTAGCCGCGATGCACAGCACGCCCGCCGTCTGCGCCATGCCTTCGATCAGCAGCACGCCGGGAAACACAGGGTTGCCCGGAAAATGGCCCTGGAATTGCGGCTCGTTGATGGTGACATTCTTGATGCCGATACCGCTTTCGTCGCCGCGCATGTTGATCACGCGGTCGACCATGAGAAACGGATAGCGGTGCGGCAGCAATTTGAGCACCGTTTCGATATCGGCCGTTTCCAGCGTCTTAACCGTCTCGTCCATGCGCTGTCGTCTCATTGCTTCGGCGTCGTGTCGCCGCCGTCCTTACCGCGCGCGAAGCGTTCGAGCGTCATCATTTCGCGGAACCATTGTTTTACCGGCTTGGCCGGCGTGCCGCCCCAGCGGGCACCGGCCGGAACGTCGCCGTGCACGACGCTGATGGCCGCGATTTGCGCGCCCTCCCCGATGGTCACGTTGTTATTTACGCCGACGCGGGCGCCCAGCACAACAAAGTCTTCCAGCGTCGACGATCCGGAAATCCCGGTCTGCGCCACCAGGATGCAATGGCGGCCGATGCTGACATTGTGGCCAACCTGGACCAGGTTGTCGATCTTGGTCCCCTCCCCGATCACGGTATCGCGGATGGCGCCGCGGTCGATGGTCGAGCCGGCGCCGATCTCCACTTCGTCCTGGATGATGACGCGGCCGACCTGCGGGATCTTGACATGCCCCCGCCCACCCATGACGAAGCCGAAACCGTCCTGGCCGATGCGGCAGCCGGGATGGACGATGACCCGATCGCCGATCAGCGCATTGCTGATGCTGGCGCCGGCGCCGATCGCGCAATCGCGGCCGATGCGCACCTCCGGGCCGATCGCGACACCGGCGGCGATCACGCTGCCGGAACCGATCTCGGCGCGCGGCCCGATCACGGCGCCGGGATCGACGCTAACGCCGGCTTCCAGCCGCGCGCTGGCATGCAGATGGGCGCCGTCGAAGGCTTGCGGCGCCTCGCCCGCCGCGTAAAGCGACGACGGCCGCAGCGCGTGGGGGAACAAGGCGCGCGCCACCGTGACGAAGTCGCGATAGGGCTCGCGGCTGTTGAGCGCCACGACCCGCTCCGGCAGCAGGTGCGCGAGCGCAGGCTTCACCAGGCAGGCACCGGCATGCGTGGCGCCGGCCGCAGCCGCGAAGTTCTTGTTGTCAAAGAAGCAAAGGTCGCGCGGACCGGCGCGGTCGAGCGCGGCGACATTGTCGATGCGGAACTCGCGCGCGGCCTTCTCCGGCGGATCGACGCCGCACAGCGCGGCGACCTCGGCGAGCGTCAGGCCGTTGGCGTGTCTTAAGAATTCGGGCTCGCTCATGCGCGTTAAGAGGCTGACCCGTCGCGACCGGCTCAGCGCCGCTCCTCACATTGCCGCGTGGTCTTACCCGATTGCCGGTCGGCCAGCCCGTCCACGAGGGGCCCGTTCCGGGATCACGCGTTCATGCCGTGCCGCCAATCGTCGCGGCCAGGATCAGAACTTGGTGCCGCCGCTAAAGCGGAAGATCTGCGTGCGGTCGCACACCTCCGTGCCGCCCAAAGTGGTGCAGTATTTCGTCAGCGGGTAAGCGAGATCGAAGCGCAGCGGCCCGAGCGGCGAATTCCAGATCAGCCCCACGCCGACCGACGAGCGGACGTCGGAGAATTTGTCGAGGCCGACCTGAATGGTCTGAATCGCCGCTCCAGCCGGGGCCGATCCCGAGGTCGGTCCTTCGTAATTCCACAGATTGCCCGCGTCTGCATAAGCGGCAAGTTTGATACCGATCTCGCGCGGCAGGAAGTAGAGCGGCGTCTGGAATTCCACGCTCGCGCCCCAATACAGGCTGCCGCCAAGCGCGTCGTTCGTCGTTCCGCTTGTCAGGTCGCGCGGCCCGATACCGGCCGGCGCGAAGCCGCGCACCAGGTTCGGGCCCATGAAGAAGTGGTCCAGCATGCGCAGGTCTTTGCCGCCCCAACCGGCGGCATGACCGCCCTGTAGTTTGAGCACGCCGACGACATCCGGCAGCACTTCGTAATAGCTGCGCAATTCGCCGGTGTTGCGGATGAAATTGACGTCGCCGCCGACACCGGCGACGTCGTTGGTCAACGTGGCATACAGGCCGCTGGTCGGCACGTTGACGTTGTCGAGTGTATTGTAGGTCGTCGTGGCGCCGATCATCGACACGATAACCGGGCCTTGCGCGAGCTCGAGCCTGACCGGCAGCGAGGCCGGCGTACACGTATTTCCCCCAGCGGTGGTGCTGCCGGACGGCCAGCAGTTGTATTGGTCGGGCAGCGAAATATCCTGCCGGTAGATCGAATAGTGCGGCTGCAAGGCCAACTCTTCCGTCAGCGCGAAGCCGAGACGCAGGTTGGCGCCGACCGTGTTCGAATTGTACGAGACGTAGCTGGTCGACTCGTTCTTCTTGGCGAACAGGTCGACGCCGCCGGCCATGCGATAGCCAAGCAGATAGGGCTCGACGAAAGTGAGATTGACGCCCTGGCTGTACTGACCGTAGCTGACCGAGGCCTTGGCGAATTGCCCGCGACCCATGAGATTGCGGTCGGCGATGCTCACCTGCGAGATGAAGCCGTCGGAGGTGGAGTAGCCGCCCGAGATCGAGAATTCGCCGGTCGGCTTTTCCTCTACGTTGACGTTGATGACCACCCGGTCCGGCGCCGAGCCGGGCTCGTTGGTGATCTTGACCGTCTTAAAGTAATTCAGGTTCTTCAGCCGGCGCTCGGCGCGGTCGATCAGCGCCCGGTTATAGGGGTCGCCTTCTCCGAGGTCGAATTCACGGCGGATCACATAGTCGCGGGTGCGCGTATTGCCGTGGATATTGATGCGTTCGATATAGGCGCGCGTGCCTTCGTCAACCACGAAGGCGAGATTGATCGTGTGCCGCTTGAAGTCGCGGCTGCCGCGCGGGCGCACATTGGCGAAGGCGTAGCCGTTGCGCGCGGCCTCGATCGTCATCGCCTCCACGCTCTTCTGCACCAGATCCGCGTTGTAGACATTGCCCGGCGAGAGCTTGATCTCATTGCGCAAGGTATTCGGATCGAGCGCGTGCACGTTGGAGATCACGTCGACGCTGCCGATGTGATAGAGCGGCCCCTCGTCGATGGTGAAGGTGACGATGAATCCCTTCTCGGCGGGATCGTATTCGCCCACCGCCGACACGACGCGCACGTCGGCATAACCGTGCTTGAGGTAAAAGCGCCGCAACAGGTCGCGGTCGGCTTCCACCCGGTCGGGGTCGTAGATGTCGGTAGTCTGCAGGAAGGCCAGCCAATTGGCCTCGACGGTCTTGATCACACGCTTCAGCCGGTTCTTTCCGAAGGCGTGGACGCCGACGAAGCGGATTTCCCGCACCACCGTCTTCTTGCCTTCGGTGATCTTGAAGACGAGATTGACCCGGTTGTTCGGCAATTCGATGATTTGCGGAATGACCGTGACGTCGTAATAGCCGGTGCGGTGGTAGATCTCGATGATGCGCTGCACGTCGGCCTGCACCGTCGGTTTCGACAAGGTGCCGCGCGGCTTCGACTGCACTTCGGCGACGAGCTGGGCGTCCTTGGTCTTTTTATTGCCCTCGAAGGCGACCTGATTGATCACCGGGTTCTCGACCACCGACACGACCAGGCGGTTGCCGGAGCGGCTGATGCGCACGTCGGAGAACAGGCCGGTCGAGTAGAGCGCCTTGTAGGCTTCGTCGACCTCGGCCGGCCCTACCCGGCCGCCGGGACCCGGCTTGAAATAGCTGCGGATGGTCGCCGCTTCGACCCGGCGATTGCCTTCCACCACGATGGAATTGACGGTCTGCGCCCGCGCGACACCGGCGGATGCAAAGCTGACAACCCCGGCCGTGACAAGCACCCCGCCGAGGACTACGCAGCTCAGAGCCAGTCCTCGCACCCACCGCACACCAAGTCCCATGCGCCACGCGCCCTTATTATCCTTAGCGTCGGCCCCCACAGCGGAATCGAACCGTTGGGCTAGCTTACTTTGAAAGGCTTTTTACAGCGTTTTCGTGGCGCTGCAAACGAACTCCCGGCCGAACTTTCCCTTTTCCCTCAAAAAGTTGCGCCAGGGCAACGGTTATGACGTGGCCAAGTGCAGGATGTCATTAAAGGTTGCAAAAATCATCAACATCACGACGATCGCCAGGCCGATGCGAAATCCGACCTCCTGCGCCCGCTCCGACATGGGGCGGCCGCGGGCGGCTTCGATTCCATAGAACAAAAGGTGACCTCCATCGAGCAATGGAATCGGAAACAGGTTCAGCAGACCGATGGAAATCGACAGAACGGCGGTGAGATGCATGAGCGCGGCAAAGCCGACGCTTGCCACCTCGCGGGAGACCTCGGCGATGCGCAGCGGCCCGCCGAGCTGACTGGCCGATTCACGGCCGGCGAAAACGCCGCCGATATAGGCCATGGTGCGGTCGATCACGAACCAGGTTTCCTGCGCGCCCTGCGAAAACGCGTCGACCGGCCCGAGCCGTTTGGTCCTGATGTCGCCGGGCGCCATCGAGCGGCTGATGCCGAGCACGCCGATGCGGTGCACGTTGCCGAAGGCATCCTTCATGTTCTTGAGCTGCGGCGTGGCCTTGAGCGTGATGAGCTGGTTATGGCGCTCGACCACGATGCTGAGCGGATCGCCCGCACTCAGCGAAACGATGCGCTGCATGTCGGCGAAGCTGTCGATCTTCTCGCCGCCGATCTCGGTGACCAGATCGCCCGACTGGAAGCCGGCCGCGGCGGCGGCGCTGTTCGGCAGCACTGAATCGACCCGCGCGGTCGCGGTCGGCTTGCCCACGGTCATGAACAGCAGGGCGAAAATGACGATCGCCAGCACGAAATTGGCCAGCGGGCCGGCCACCACGACGGCCGCACGCTGGGCGACGCTCTTGCCGATGAAGCTGTCCTTCTTCTCCTGCTCATTCATGGCCGCGGCGGCGGCATGGTCGGGGACGCTGGCGGCGTTTTCGTCGCCGAAGAATTTCACATAGCCGCCGAGCGGGATGGCGGAGATCTTCCAGCGCGTGCCGTGGCGGTCATTGAAGCCGGCGAGCTCGGGGCCGAAGCCAAGCGAGAAAGTGAGCACCCGGATGCCGCAGCGGCGGGCTACCAGAAAATGGCCAAACTCATGAAAAAACACGACAATCGTCAAAACAAAGAGGAACGGCACGATATAGCCGACAAGCCCGCCCCCGAATGCTCCCAAGCCCGCCATGATGTCACTACCCATTACATCCTCGTCCCCGGCCGAAGTCGGCGCCGCTAGAGTTACCCAAACCTTACTAGGATGCCTTTACGGCAATTTCGGGCAAGAGGTCCCGGGCCAATTCTCTTGCAATATGGTCAATTTCGATGGCGGCGGCGATGCCGGAGGGCTCCCCCAGCAGGCCACGGGCCGATGCAGCCTCGAGAGTTGCCTCCACCAGCCCAATAATGGCCGGAAAGGCAATGCGTCCGGCGATGAATTCCCCAACCGCCACCTCGTCGGCGGCATTCATCACGGTCGGCGCCGCCCCGCCCATTTCCATCACGCGCCTGGCCAGCGTCACCGCCGGGAAGCGCACCGGATCGGGGGCCTCGAAGGTCAGCTCGCGCACCCGGGCCAGATCGAGACGGGCGGCCGGCGTGTCCACCCGCTGCGGCCAGCCCAGGCAATGGGCGATCGGAATGCGCATGTCGGGCGAGCCGAGCTGGGCCACCACAGAGCCGTCGCGGAATTCGACCAGGCCATGCACCACCGACTGGGGGTGCACCAGCACGTCGATCTCCTCCGGCTTTAGCGCGAACAAATGCTGCGCCTCGATCAGCTCCAGGCCCTTGTTCATCATGCTGGCGGAGTCGACGGTGATGCGCTGGCCCATCGACCAATTGGGATGGCGCAGCGCCTGCTCGGGCGTCGCCTGCTGGATCTGGTCGAGCGTCCAGGTGCGGAACGGGCCGCCCGAGGCGGTGAGGATGATGCGACGGACATCTTCGCGCGGGCCGGCCGCCAGCGCCTGAAAGATCGCATTGTGCTCGCTGTCGACCGGCAGCACGGTGGCGCCGGTTAAGGCCGCGCGGCGCATGAACAGGCTGCCGGCGCAGACCAGGCACTCCTTGTTGGCGAGCGCGACGGTTGTCCCCCGCTCGACCGCGGCCATGGTGGGCGTGAGGCCGATGGCGCCGCTGATCGCCGCCATCACCCAGTCGGCCGGCCGCATCGCCGCTTCCACCACCGCCTGCTCGCCGGCGGCGGCTTCGATGCCGCTGCCGGCAAGACCTTCCTTCAATTCGGCAAAGGCGGCCGGGTCGGCCACGACCGCAAGCTCGGCGCCGACCGTGCGCGCGATCTGGGCCAGCGCGCTGGCGTTGCGCCGGGCAGTAACCGCGACCACTCCGTAGCGCTCCGGCGCGCGCTTGATCAGGTCGATGGTGCTGGCCCCGATCGAGCCGGTGGCGCCGAGAATGGTAATGCGGCGTCGATCGGTACTCTGCGCCTCGCGCGGACGCGCCAATGGGGTCACGGTCATTACGCTCACCATACCAAAAGGCCGCGCGCCGGGTTATCGAAGCCGCCGCGCAGCAGACCGACCAGACATCCGACAAGGGCCGCGGCCCAGAAGCCGTCGAGCCGGTCCATGACGCCGCCGTGGCCCGGGATGAGGCCGCTGGCGTCCTTGGCGCCGAATTGCCGCTTGACCCAGGATTCAAACAGATCGCCGAGCTGGGCGACGACCGACAACAACAGCGCGATCACGGCGATCGTTCCCTTGCCGAACGGCCCCAGCCACCCGGCGACGGCGACCGCCACGACCACAGCCCCGGCCGCTCCACCAATCGCCCCCGACCACGTCTTCTTCGGGCTCACTGTCGGCGCAAGCTTGGGCCCGCCGACCGCGCGCCCCACCAGATAGGCGAAGATGTCGGTCGACCATACGATGGCAAACAACAGCACCATAGCCGGAAAACCGTAGGTCGGGTCGGCGCGCAGCAAAAGCGGCGCCAGCAGCAGCGTGCCGGCATAGCCGATGCCGGCGGTGATCCAGAAACGCCGCTCGCGCGGCGCAAAGATCGTGGCGGCGAGGGCCCCTAGCCCGACCAGCAGGATCGCCGTCACCTCGCGGCCGCGCCAGGCGACCAGCGCCGCCACCGCAATGGCCGAGGCGCAGGACGACAGCATCAGCCGATAGCGATTGCCCACGACCAGCGTCGTCCACTCCCACAGCACGGCGATGGCCGCGATCCCCCAGAACAGCGCGAAGGGCCAGTCGCCGAGCCAGGCCACCACCAGCGCCAGCGGCGCCAGCACGGCAGCGGAGAGCACGCGCAGCATGAACGTATGGGCAGGCGCGGCGGCTGCCGCCGGATTGGGCGCGGGTTGGATTTCGAGCACGAGCCTCACGACCCGGTCTTGGCGACCAGACCGCCGAACCGCCGCTCGCGCTGCTGGTATTCGTGGATGGCAGCCTCGAGCGTCGCGCGGTCGAAGTCGGGCCAATAGGTCGGCACGAACACCAATTCGCTATAGGCCGATTGCCAGAGCAGGAAGTTCGACAGCCGCTGCTCGCCGCTGGTGCGGACGATGAGGTCGGGATCCGGCAGGTCGGGCGCGTCGAAAAAACCGGCGATGGTCTCTGGCTTGATCTCGTCCGGCTTGAGATGCCCTTGCGCCACCCGCTCGGCAATGCGCTGCACCGCGCGCGTGATCTCCTGGCGCGCGCCGTAGTTGAAGGCAACCACCAGCGTGAGCCCGTCATTGTTCTTGGTGAGCTCTTCGGCCTCCGCCAGCAGCCGTTCGATGTCGGGATCGAGGCCGACACGCTCGCCGATCACGCGCACCCGCACATTGCTCTGATGCAATTCGGCCAGATCGTTGCGGATGAAGCGGCGCAGCAGTCCCATCAGCTCGCCGATCTCGGAGGCCGGCCGCGACCAGTTCTCGGCGCTGAAGGAGAAGATGGTGAGATAACGAATGCCGATCTCGCCGGCCGCGCGCACCGTGCGGCGCAGCGCCTCCACGCCGCGGCGATGCCCCTCCGCGCGCGGCAGGCCGCGCGCCGCCGCCCAGCGTCCGTTGCCGTCCATAATGATGGCGACGTGGTGCGGCACGACGAAGGGCGGATCGCTCTGCGAGATCTTGGGCTCGGACATCGAATGGACCTCAGACGGTGAGGATCTCCTTTTCCTTGGCGCCCAGCATCTGGTCGATTTCGACGATCGCGGCGTCGGTCGCCTTCTGGATATCGGCGGAGAATCGCTCGTGATCGTCCTTGCTGATCTTGTGATCCTTCTCCTGCTTCTTGACCACATCAAGGGCGTCGCGGCGCACATGACGCACCGCCACCCGCGCGGCCTCGGCGTATTTATGCGCGATCTTGACCAGCTCCTTGCGCCGCTCCTCGTTGAGCTCGGGGATGCGCAGCCGCAGCATCTGCCCTTCGGTCGACGGCGACAGCCCCAGATTGGAATTGACAATGGCCTTTTCCACCGCGTGCACCAGGGACCGGTCCCAGACATTGACGGTGATCAGGCGCGGTTCCGGCACGCTGACGGTCGCCACCTGGTTGAGCGGCATCTGCGCGCCATAGGCCTCCACATTCACCGGATCGAGCAGGTGCGCGGAGGCGCGCCCGGTCCGCAAGCCCGACAATTCGGTCTTGAGGACGCTGCTGGCGCCCTGCATGCGGCGCTTGATCTCGTTCATGTCGTGCGTGGTGCTTGTCATGGCCTTCCCCCCGGGCATTCACGCCTTTCGCGCGGGTGAGCCGGGTTTGTTGAAATTCAAGCGCTCAGGCCCGCCGAAAATCGGCTAACCGACGATCGTCGCCCGCCCTTTGCCGCACAAAACGGCCTCGATCGCGCCCTTTTCCGCGATCGAGAACACGATGATAGGCATGTGGGTCTCCCGGGCAAGCGCGAAGGCGGTCGAATCCATCACCTTCAGGTGCTTTTCGATCGCCTCCTGGTGGCCGAGCCGCTCGTAGCGCTTGGCCTTGGGGTCCTTCTTGGGGTCGGCGTCGTAGACCCCGTCCACATTGGTGGCCTTGAGCACGGCCTGGGCCTCAAGTTCGGCGGCGCGCAACACCGCGGTTGTATCGGTGGTGAAGAACGGATTACCGGTGCCGGCCGCCAGCAGCACGACGCGGCCCTTGCCCAGGTTCTTCATGGCGCGCTTGCGGTTGTAGGTCTCGCAGACCGCCGGCATGGGCAGCGCCGACAGGGTCCGCGCCTCGCAGCCGGCGCGCTCGACCGCCGCCTCCAGCACCAGGCAATTCATTACCGTCGCCAGCATGCCCATGGTGTCGCCGACCGGGCGCGGCACGCCGTGTTCGGAGACTTCCACGCCGCGGAAGATGTTGCCGCCGCCCACCACCACGCCGAGCTCGACGCCGAGGGAAGCCGCCTTGACCAGATCGGCGGCCAGCCGCTCGACCATGCCCTGCTCGATACCGAACCCCTGACCGCCGGTGAGCGCCTCGCCGGACAGTTTGACGATCGCGCGTCGATAGACCGGCTCAGCCATAATTTGCGACCTCTCGGCGCCGATCCGGTGAATCAGCGGCTATGGCATTCTATAGCCGCGCCGCCGATTTCGGAACATCGCCCCCGTCCGGCGGCCGCGGCGCTTCCGGCGCAAACTCGCCGTCGCCGCGCTCGATGCCTTCGCCGAGCGCATAGCGCACGAAGCCGGTGACCTTGATGGCGCCGCCGACCTGCGCCTCGGCCTCTTTGAGAGCTTGCGCCACGGATTTCGAGGCATCGTGCACATAGACCTGCTCGAGCAGGCAGACCTCCTTGTAGAAGGTCTTGAGGCCCAACTCGACGATCTTGCCGATCACGTTCTCCGGCTTGCCTTGCTGGCGGAATTTGTCGGCGAGCACGTCTTTTTCCCGCGCCACCGCCGCCGGATCGAGACCGGACGGATCGATCGCCTGCGGATTGGACGCGGCGACGTGCATGGCGACCATGCGGCCGAGCGCAACGAGCTCGTCGGTCTTGCCGGAGGATTCGAGCGCCACCAGCACGCCGATGCGGCCGAGGCCATCGCTCACCGAATTGTGCACGTACTGACCGACGGCACCCTGCCCCACGCCGAGCGAGGCCGCACGCCGCAGCGTGACGTTCTCGCCGACCTTGGCGATGGTGTCGTTGATCGCCTCGGCGATGGTGATCGAGCCGGCCTTGGCGGCATTGATCTTCTCGACGTCGGTGCCGACCGACATGGCGACGTCGGCGATCATCTTGACCAGACCCTGGAACAGATCGTTGCGGGCGACGAAGTCGGTCTCGGAATTGACCTCCACCACGACGCCCTTGAGCCCGGCGACCTGCACGCCGATGAGGCCCTCGGCCGCGACGCGGCCGGCCTTCTTGGCGGCTTTCGACAGGCCCTTCTTGCGCAGCCAATCCTGCGCCGCCGTCATGTCGCCACCTGCCTCGGTGAGCGCCGCCTTGCAATCCATCATGCCGGCGCCGGTTGACTCGCGCAGCTCCTTGACCATCTGGGCCGAAATATTCGCCATTGCCTGTTCCTTCATGCGCCGCGCCCGCGAACGGGCCGGCCTCGCAACGCGTCTTTAAATCTTAACTCGGGCGGCCCGGCGCCGCGCGCCGGGCGTTTGCTTTGCCTATTCGGCTTCCGCCGTCAGTTCCTTGGCCTTGGCGATCCAGCTCGGCACGCGGCCGGGCAGGCCCACCTCCTCGCCGATATTGTGCGCGGCTTTTTCGCCGAGCCCGGCGATCTGCGAAAAGTGGAAGATGCCGAGGTCGTTGAGCTGCTTCTCGATCGCCGGCGAAATGCCGGGCAGCTTCTTGAGATCGTCGGCCTGCCCGCGCGGGCCCGGCAACTGCTCGAAGCCGAGATCGCCCGGCGCCGGCGCGGTCGGGATTTCCTCGACCACCACCGGCTTTTCGGCGGCGCCGACGTCGATCCCCATTTCGCCTTGCGCGCGCGAAATGCCGTCGATCGCCGCCTTGGCGATGAGATCGCAATAGAGCGTGACCGCGCGGCTGGCGTCGTCATTGCCGGGAATGACATAAGTGATGCCGGCCGGATCGCAATTGGTGTCGACCACGGCGGCGACCGGGATGTTGAGGCGCCGCGCCTCCTTGATGGCGATGTCTTCCTTGTTGGTGTCGATCACGAACAACAGATCGGGCACGCCGCCCATGTCCTTGATGCCGCCGAGCGAGCGATCGAGCTTGTCGCGCTCGCGCTGCATGGTGAGGCGCTCTTTCTTGGTGTAGCCGCCGGACTCGCCCGAGTTGAGCATCTCGTCGAGCTTGCGCAGGCGCGAGATCGAGCCGGAGATGGTCTTCCAGTTGGTCAGCGTGCCGCCGAGCCAGCGCGAATTGACGTAGTACTGCGCGCTGCGCTTGGCGGCATCGGCGATGGCGTCCTGCGCCTGCCGCTTGGTGCCGACGAACAGAATGCGGCCGCCCTTGGCGACGGTGTCCGACACCGCCTGCAGCGCCTGATGCAGCATCGGCACGGTCTGCGCGAGGTCGACGATGTGGATATTGTTGCGGGTGCCGAAGATGTATTGCCCCATCTTCGGGTTCCAGCGGTGGGCCTGATGGCCGAAATGCACGCCAGCTTCCAAGAGCTGACGCATCGAGTAGTCAGGAAGCGACATTCGTCTTCTCCGGTTGATCCGCCGCGGCCGATTGAGGAGCTAAGGTGCTCCACCGGAAGGCTTTTTCGACCCATTGTCGGGGCCGCCAGCCATGCGTCCGCGTGAGTGATGAGGGGGCTTATATAGGCACGGATTCCGGGATGCAAGGCGCGGGGCCTTCTCCCGCGCGCGCCCCAGAATGACCGGGAGCAGCCAACGCTCCGCCGGCCCTATTGCTTGAAGGCGCGGGCCACGCCTGCTTCCCATTTTCCTCCCCTCGAAAGGGGAATGGAGCGCCGGGAAGGCGCCAGGGGGTTTGCGAGACCCCCTTTGGGCAACCCTTGCGATCGGGCCGCCCGCGCGCCTTGCGAGGACGCGCGCCGGTTTGCGAGACCGGCTGCGCCCCCCTGGCGCTCCATCCGTCAAGCCGGCGCGAACGCGCGCAAGCCTGACAGCGGCGGCACGCGTTGTCGGCGCGCCGCGCCCTGCTCCACCGGGAGGCGCCTCATGAAAGCGCCCCCCGTCGAGCAGGGCGGAGGGGATTATAGTCCGGAATTTTGAAAGGTCAATAGTCCTAGGAAATTATTTTTAGTGCAAGGGGAGAGGTTACAGCGCCTCCACCTGCACCACCCCCGGCACCGCCTTGAGGGCGCCGGCGATCTGCGGGGAGACCTTGAAGCGGCCGTCGAGCTTGATCTCCACTTCGGTGCCGCGCTCCAGCATCAGCACGAGACTGACTTCGCCGTCGCCATTGGCCTGGTTGCGCGCGGGAGCAGGCTCCAGCCGCCGCGCCACGGCCTCGATCGGCTTGTCGTCGCGCAGGAACACGCGCAGACCCTTGTGCAGATTGGCGGCGGCGGCATCGAGTGGCTCGGCCGACTGGATGCGCGCGCGCACCTCGTCGCCCTGCACTTCCGCCGACAGGAACAGCAGCACCGCATTGCCCGGCTCGAGCAGGTCGCGGTGCTCGGCCAAACCTTCCGAGAAGATCACCGCCTCATAGGCGCCGGAGGGATCGGACAGCCCGATAATACCCATCTTGCTGCCCGTGCGCGTGCGCCGCTCCTGGCGCGACACCACGGTGCCCGCCACCTTGCCCGCGGTGGCACCGGCCTTCACCGCACGGGCGAATTCCGCCCAGGGCTGCACGCGCAGTTTTCTCAGCACCGCGGCATAGTCGTCGAGCGGATGGCCGGAGAGGAAGAAGCCGACGGCGTCGTATTCGCGCTTCAACCGTTCGGCCGGCAGCCAGGGCTCGGCATTGGCGAGCTCGATCGGCTCGCGGCGGCCGCCGCCGCCGAACAATTCGCTCTGGCCGACGGCGGCGGTGTCGTGCGCGCGCTGGGCGCGGGCGAGCACCTGGTCCATCACCGGGAAGACGCGGGCGCGGTTGGCCTCGAACACGTCGAAAGCGCCGGCGGCGGCGAGCGATTCCAGCACGCGCTTGTTGACGGCGCGCGGATTGACGCGGTCGGCGAAGTCGGCCAGATCGGCAAACTTCTTAGCCCCGCGCGCCTCGACGATCGCCTCCACCGCCTGCTTGCCCACGCCTTTCAGCGCGGCAAGCGCGTAGACGATGGTGTTGCCCTCGACCTCGAAGGCGACCGAGGAGCGGTTGACCGAGGGCGGCGCCACTTCGATGCCTAAGCGCTCGGCCTCGGCGCGGAATTCGGCGAGCTTGTCGGTATTGCCCATGTCGAGCGTCATGGTTGCGGCGAAAAACTCGACCGGGTAATTCGCCTTCATATAGGCGGTCTGATAGGCGACCAGCGCGTAAGCCGCGGCGTGGCTCTTGTTGAAGCCGTATTCGGCGAAACGCTCGAGCAGGTCGAAGATGGCGTCGGCCTGGTTCTTGCTGATGCCGCGCTCGACGCAGCCGGAGACGAAGCGCTCGCGCTGCGCCTGCATCTCCTTCCTGATCTTCTTGCCCATGGCGCGGCGCAACAGATCGGCTTCGCCGAGCGAATAGCCGGCGAGGATTTGCGCCGCCTGCATCACCTGTTCCTGGTAGACGATCACGCCGAAGGTCTCGCGCAGGATCGGCTCGAGCTTGGGATGGATGTAGTCCGGCTTCTCCATTTCGTGCTTGCGCGCGCAATAGGTCGGGATATTGGCCATGGGGCCGGGGCGGTAGAGCGCGACCAGCGCGATCACGTCCTCGAAGCGGTCGGGGCGCATGTCGAGCAGCACGCGCCGCATGCCGGCGCTTTCCAGTTGGAACACGCCCACCGCTTCGGCATTGGCGAGCAGTTCGTAGGTCGGTTTGTCGTCGAGCGGGATCTTGGCGAGGTCGATGTCGATGCCGCGGCGCTTCACCAGCTTGCAGGCGACGTCGAGCACGGTGAGCGTCTTCAGGCCGAGGAAGTCGAATTTCACCAGCCCCGCCTGCTCCACCCACTTCATGTTGAACTGGGTGACCGGCATGTCGGACTTGGGATCGCGGTAGAGCGGCACCAGTTCCGTCAGCGGCCGGTCGCCGATCACGATGCCGGCGGCATGGGTGGAGGCGTGGCGGGTCAGGCCCTCCAGCTTCTTGGCGATGGTGAAGGCGCGCTTGACCACCGGCTCGCTCTCGGCTTCCGCCTGCAGCTTGGGCTCGTCGTCGATCGCCTTGGCCAGGCTGACCGGATGCGCCGGGTTCTGCGGCACCAGCTTGCACAGCTTGTCGACCTGGCCGTAAGGCATTTGCAGCACGCGGCCGACGTCGCGCAACACGCCGCGCGCCTGCAGCGTGCCGAAGGTGATGATCTGCGCCACCTGCTCGCGGCCGTAGCGCTCCTGCACGTAGCGGATCACTTCCTCGCGGCGCTCCTGGCAGAAGTCGACGTCGAAGTCCGGCATCGACACGCGCTCGGGATTGAGGAAGCGCTCGAACAGCAGACCGAAGCGGATGGGATCGAGATCGGTGATGGTGAGCGCGTAGGAGACGAGCGAGCCGGCGCCCGAGCCGCGGCCGGGGCCGACCGGAATGCCTTGCGCCTTTGCCCACTGGATGAAGTCGGCGACGATGAGGAAGTAGCCCGGGTATTTCATCTTCTCGATGACGCCGAGCTCGAAATCGAGGCGGGCGCGGTATTCGTCTTCGGTGGCGGCGGGCGCGAGACCTTGCGTATTGAGGCGGCGCAGCAGCCCTTCTTCGGCGCGCTTGCGCAATTCGGCCGCCTCGTCGGCGACATCGCCCTCGCCCACCGTGAAGCGCGGCAGGATCGGCGCATGGGTGTGCGGGCGATAAGCGCAGCGCTCGGCGATTTCGACGGTCGAGGCCAGCGCCTCCGGCAGGTCGGCGAACAGCGCCACCATTTCGGCGCGCGACTTGAAGCGGTGTTCGGGCGTGAGTTGGCGGCGGTCGCTCTCGGCCAGCAGTCGGCCTTCGGCGATGCAAATCAGCGCGTCATGGGCTTCGTAATCTTGCGCGGTGGCGAAGAACGGCTCGTTGGTGGCGACCAGCGGCACGCCCTTGCTGTAGGCGAGGTCGATGAGCTGCCGCTCGGCCTGCTTTTCGGCCGGCATGCCGTGGCGCTGCAATTCGACATAGAGCCGGTCGCCGAATGCGGCCAGCAGCGCATCGAGGCGGGTGGCGGCGAGATGGCCCTGGCCGGCGGCCATCGCCAGATCGAGCGGGCCGCCGGGGCCGCCGGTGAGCGCGATGACGCCGTCGGTCTCGCCCGCCAGCCAGTCGAGCTTGAGCGTGGGCTTTTCGTGCGGCGGCGTGTCGAGGAAGGCGCGCGAGCAAAGCCGCATCAGGCTGCGGTAGCCGGCGGCGCGCGCGGCCAAGAGCACGACGCGCTGGCGCGGCGCGTGGTGGACGTTGCCGTTGCGCAAGGCCTGCTCGGTATCGCCGAAATCGAGCGCCAGCGCGCAGCCGACGATGGGCTGGATGCCGGCGTCACTGAGCTTCTCGGAGAATTCGAGCGCGCCGAACATGTTGTCGGTGTCGGTGAGCGCCAGCGCCGGCTGCTTGTCGGCCTTGGCGAGCTCGGCCAGGCGCGCCATGGTGAGCGCGCCTTCCAGCAGCGAATAGGACGAGTGCACGTGCAGATGCACGAAATCGAGAGCGGGCAGTTCGGGCTTTGTGATTCCTTCTCGTGACCAGAGTGCGGACAGTCAGCGCCCGCGTCTACCGTCTAGGTCGTGCGCGTGCCCGCTATGCCCGCTTTTCAAGGTCATTCCGCGGGCGTCATGTCCGGCCCTTTGAGGCATAAGCGGCCGGTCATGACGACGCGGATACGCGACACACAAGGGTACGCAGCACGAAAGGTAGGCGACGCCGGCGCGTTACAGATTGCCCAGCACCTGCGACCAGATGGCGATCATGCCCACGAACAGCGCGAGCGAGGTCAGGGCGGCGGCTTCTTGGATGACGGCTTTGAACATCGAATCTCCTCCCCAGAACGGAGAGGGAACATAGTTCATGTTATGTTCTGGATGTCAAGCGGAGGTAGTGGGTCAGTTTGAATTGTGGCAATAGTCCGATCCTGGGCTTTTCGCAATGCCGCGCGAGTCCTTTCTCTGGCGGAAGCGTTGTCTCGGCGATGGATAACTCATACTTGGACTGCACGTCGCCGCCGCACGTTCTCGCTGGCGCTCTTAACGACTTCTTGGACTTCTACCGGCTACAGCTTTGGTGCTTTGCGTCGTCATGGCAGTGGAAGCCGTAGCCGCGGGCTGGCGCGCCCAAGTCAGCATGGGTCATCACTATTTATTTCATCATCCTGGCGCGATTGGTTCGCCGCGCTCGTGATGGTCGCGTTCATCATCCTATTGCCGATAATTAGAAAACAAAAGGCAACGATGCCAAATTCACTTCTTGAAATTGACTGCGCAGAAGACTGGCGCGATTGGTCCGATGAGAATTCGCAGACGATCGTCTTGTTTGCTTATGCCTTAACTCGGAATTTGGATTCTTTGGTGCGGGTCGCTTAATGAGCGAAACTTCGGGAAGCATGCTCAGCTTTTTGTGTTACGCAATTTTACGATTTCAAAAAGTTGGACTTTCTCTAGCACTCGTCGACGTTGCTCTTGCTTCCGGCAACATTATGCAACTGCCGCAATTGATTGCGCTGGAACTCACGTCTCTCATTTGAAGCGAGACATGGCAATTGTTACTGGATATAGTTTCATTCTCACGCTGCGCGCATCGCGTCTCGGCTTCTCTTTTCTTAAGCACAGCTTCCATAAGCTGGAAATTTTTTGGAACTGCTTCTCAACGACGAAATCCGCTAAGCCGAAATAGAACAACGCTGGCTCTCAGAGCAATATCCGCTTTCTCACAGTCAGCGCGCCCAGCCAAATCCGTAGATGGTCCCGGAAAACTTGTCGGCAAGCTGCTGCGCAGCGCCTTCATGCATCTTGCTTTAAAGCCGAAAACCTTCGTCAATGAGCGTATCAGCAAAAATCGTATTTGTAAACTAAGCACGCGGCCCAGACGCTTCTCGGGAGCCTGTGCCATCAGTGAATTTTGGAGTATATGAATAGCGCCGATTTGACGGTTGGACCTTCATTGGATGGCGAGGCAAGATAACTCATCTATGGCTCGTTCCGCCAAGCGCAATGGAATTGATTTCGCCTATCGGCGAGCCAAGACACGCAGATGTTTGCAGACACCTTTCGATAGGCGATATCATTTCGTCAATATCTCGTGTTTGCCACGAATTGCCAAGACAGGACCTTAGCTTGGCAATAATCCACATGGTCGATCGCGTTACTCCGAAGCTCCTACAATCCGCCCTTCCTCTTTGCGTCACCCGCCGATCCATGACGCGCGGCGAACGGTCCATGTTGTCGGTGGCGATGCACTTGGTGTGCGAGGCCGGAGGCGCCGCGGGCGCTTTTTCACTTCTGCCCAGCTTGGCCTTTGCGGCCATTGTCCCGCATTCCGCCCCACGGGTCGGCGGCCGGCTTGTCGGGAATTTGCTTCAGCTTGCGCTTGTAAGCCTCGTTCAGCCGATCGCGTTTTGCTTGCTCTTCGGGGCTCAAGGGGGGGTGCTGCGGACCGCCGATATCCAGGCCAGGCAGTGAGAGTTGAGCCAAGGCCGGGCCGCCAAAGGAGGCCGCGCTCAAAGCCGCCAAAATGCACAGTGCCATAAGCCGCATAGTACCAATATGCGCGCTTTCGAGCGCCCCGCAATGGCTTGCCGATCGGTGCACAGCACCATAGCAACGACCGATGGTCGACCGGCATGCCACAGCCGGAAAACTCAAGAAACATAGATAGTTAATGGCGGAATCTAAAGCGCTTTCTGCGGCCGGCCCGATGCACGGACCCTACCCCAACTCCACAACCCTTCCCTCCCGCAACGTCACGCGCCGGTCCATGCGCCCGGCGAGCTCCATGTTGTGGGTGGCGATAATGGTGGCGAGCCCCGAGGCGCGGATGAGCTGCTCGAAGGCCGCGAACACGTGGTCGGCGGTGTGCACGTCGAGATTGCCGGTCGGCTCGTCGGCGAGAAGGATGCGCGGCGCATTGGCGACCGCGCGCGCGATCGCCACGCGCTGCTGCTCGCCGCCCGAGAGCTCCGCCGGCCGGTGGGTGAGCCGCTCGCGCAGGCCCAGATAGCCGAGCAACTCGGTCGCCCGCTTGGTGGCCTCGCGCCGGCTCAGGCCGCGGATCATCTGCGGCAGGAGGACGTTCTCCAGCGCGGTGAATTCCGGCAGCAGGTGGTGCGACTGGTAGACGAAGCCGACTTCCAGGCGGCGGATGCGGGTGCGCTCGTGGTCGGGCAGGATGGCGGTCGAGCGGCCGTCGATATAGACCTCGCCGCGGTCGGGATGCTCCAAGAGGCCGGCGATGTGCAGCAGCGTCGACTTGCCGGCGCCGGAGGGCGCCACCAGCGCCACCGATTGCCCGGGCCATAGCGCCAGCTCCACCCCATTGAGCACGTGCAACGTGGCGTCGCCCTGCCTGTAATGGCGCTCGACGTCGTGCAGGAACAGGATGGGGATTTCCTGTTTCTGCTGCGTGACCTCCACCCGCGTCTCGACCACGGTCTCATTCATACCGCAGCGCCTCCACCGGATCGAGGCGCGCAGCCCGCCAGGACGGGTAGAGCGTGGCCAAGAGCGACAGCGTCAGCGCCATCACCACCACGGCCACCGTCTCGCTGGTGTCCATGTCGGCGGGCAGATGCGAGAGGAAATAGAGTTCGGGCGAGAACAGCTCGGTATTGGTCAGCCAGGACAGGAACTGGCGCAGGCTCTCGATATTGAGCGAGATCACCACGCCCAGCCCTAAGCCCACCAGCGTGCCGATCACGCCGATGGAGGCCCCGGTGATCAGGAACACGCGCATGATGGCGCCTTGCGTCGCCCCCATGGTGCGCAGAATGGCGATGTCCTGGCCCTTATCCTTCACCAGCATGATCAAGCCCGAGACGATGTTGAGCGCCGCCACCAGCACGATCAGGGTCAGGATCAGGAACATCACGTTGCGCTCGACCTGCAGCGCGGTGAAGAAGGTGGCGTTGCGCTGGCGCCAGTCGATCATGAAGATCGGCCGTTGCGCGGCCGCCTGCACCGCCTTGCGGTAGCTGTCGACCTTGTCGGGATTGTCGGTATAGACCTCGATGGCGGTGACGTCGCCGGCGCGGTTGAAATAGGCCTGCGCTTCCTTGAGCGGCATGAACACGAAGGCCGAGTCGTATTCCGACATGCCGATCTCGAACACGGCGGCGATCTTGTAGACCTTGATGCGCGGCATGGTGCCCATGGGCGTCACCGCCCCGCGCGGGGCCACAAGCGTGATATTGTCGCCGGCGCGCAGCGAAAGCTGGTCGGCGAGCCGGCGCCCGATCGCCAAGCCCTTGCCCTCGTCGAAGCCCTTCAGCGTGCCCTGCTTGATGTTCTTGGCAACGGAGGGAAGCTTCTCCAGGTCCTGCAGCCGGATGCCGCGCACCAGCACGCCACCCGAATTAAACGGCGAGGAGGCGAGCGCTTGGCCCTCCACGATGGGGGCTGCGAGCTTGATGCCGGGCACTTTGGCGACGCGGGCGGAAACCGCGGCCCAGTCGGTGAGCGGCTTCTCCAGCGGCTGGATCAGCAGATGGCCGTTGAGGCCGAGGATCTTTTCCAGCAGCTCGTGGCGGAAGCCGTTCATCACCGCCATGACGATGATCAAAGTGGCGACGCCGAGGGTGATGCCGAGGAAGGAGAAGCCGGCGATGACCGAGATGAATCCTTCTTTGCGCCGCGCCCGCAGATAGCGCAGCGACAGCATCCATTCGAATGGAGAGAAGGGCCGCGTGCCGTTACGCTCGGTCATCGATGAGGGGTTCCTCAGGGTTCTCCGAATTTCACACGATTCGGGCGGTTTCGTGGGCAAAAGCCCTTGTAGACACACAGTTTTATTCTTGTTTGTCATTCCGGGACGGCGCCATTAGCGCGTTTAGGCGCGTCTTCGACGCGCTATGGCGCCGGACCCGGAATCCATATGCGAGCCCCGTCAATGGTTCTGGATTCCGGGTTCACGCGCTACGCGCGTGCCCCGGAATGACGGGTTACTTTGACAGCAAATCCAGCGCCGCCGCCGGGCTCATCATCTCCCGGGTCCCGTCGGCGCGCTTCTTTACCTCCACCTTGCCCTCGGCCAGCCCCTTGGGACCGATCAGCACCTGCCATGGAATGCCGATCAGGTCGGCGGTGGCGAATTTGCCGCCGGCGCGCTCGTCGCGGTCGTCGTAGAGCACCTCGACGCCCTTGGCGGTGAGATCGCGGTAAAGCTGCTCGCAGGCTGCATCCGTGTCGGCCGCGCCCTGCTTCAGGTTGAGGATCGCCACCTTGAACGGCGCCACCGGCTCCGGCCAGACGATGCCGGCCTCGTCATGGCTCGCCTCGATGATGGCGGCGACCAGGCGCGAGGGGCCGATGCCGTAGGAGCCGCCGTGGATCGGCACCTCCTTGCCGTCGGGACCGGCGACCGTCGCCTTCATCGGCACGGAATATTTGGTGCCGAAATAGAAGATGTGACCGACCTCGATGCCGCGCGCCGAGACTTGGCTTGCGGCGGGGATTTTGGCGAAGGCCGCGGCATCGTGCATGTCGGAAGTGGCCGCGTATCGCGAGGTCCATTGCTCGACGATCTTCTGCAGACCGCCGACGTCGTCGAAATTCACGTCCGCCCCCGGCACCGCCATGTCGAGATAGTCCTTGTGGCAGAACACCTCCGATTCGCCGGTCGAGGCCAGGATAATGAATTCGTGGCTGAGGTTGCCGCCGATCGGCCCCGACTCCGCGCGCATCGGGATCGACTTCAGCCCCAGGCGCGCGAAGGTGCGCAAGTATGCGACGAACATTTTGTTGTAGGAATGCTCGGCGCCGGCCTGATCGACATCGAAGGAGTAGGCATCCTTCATCAGGAACTCGCGCCCGCGCATCAGCCCGAAGCGCGGCCGCACCTCGTCGCGGAACTTCCACTGGATGTGGTAGAGATTGAGCGGCAGGTCCTTGTAGGACTTCACATAGGCGCGGAAGATTTCGGTTATCATCTCCTCATTGGTCGGCCCGTACAGCATTTCGCGCTCGTGCCGGTCCTTGATGCGCAGCATCTCCTTGCCATAGGCGTCGTAGCGGTTGCTCTCGCGCCAGAGCTCGGCCGACTGGATGATCGGCATCAACAGTTCGATGGCGCCGGAGCGGTCCTGCTCCTCGCGCACGATTTGGCAAATCTTCTGCAGCACACGCAATCCGAGCGGCAGGAAGGCGTAAATGCCGGCCGCCTCCTGGCGCAGCATGCCGGCGCGCAGCATCAGCCGGTGCGAGACGATCTCGGCCTCGCGCGGGGGCTCGCGCAGGATGGGAAGGAAGTAGCGGGACAGGCGCATGGGACGGTTCGCTTGCTTTCGGAATCGGCGCTTACGTGCGTGGGGTCACTGAAAGCGGAAAGGCGACGTAAAAACAAGGGGAGCGGGGCCGCCGGGAACCGGCCTTGGCGGCGGTTACAACCGTGCATGGTTGCAGGTTTTCCGGGCAACACAACCTATGGTGCAAACCGTTTAGGCATGCCCAAAGCTGCGGCCGCCGCCGACGCGGGAACACCGCATCGCGTCATGCACGAGCGCAGCGCATCAAATCGTCAATATCGTTTGCGTGCAATGACCGAAAGTTGATGACAGCGCCGCAATGATACGCTAGCGTTATTGAAGTCCGCAGGGACGGAGTTGCCGGCGCTAAGACCGGCTCCAACGTGCGGTCCAAGTCTTGGGAGGGAAGCAGTCCTCGGCGCGCTCACCCGCTGCCGCCTCGATACAAAGCCAAGAAGAGTCGAGGTCTTTGAGGACGTAACGACGTGCGATGAGCAGGGCTCGCGCCCTGCTCTTTTTTTCGTTCAGCGGTGCGGCGGACCGGAGATCGCCAGCAGAAAATCGTACGGAATGAGATCGAGCGCATAGACCGCGGCCAGAATGGCGAACAGCGCGCTGGCGATCGCCGTGGTCCAGAGCAATTTGCGCCAGACCGTGTGCACCGCCGGCGCTCCCGGATCGGTGCCGGGCGCCACCTCGCCGCTTTCGCCCTGGCTGTGCACGCCCCAGGGCAGCACCAAGAACAGCACCAGCCACCAAATGATGAAATAGACCGCGAAGACGGTAGTGGGGGCCATGCGGTTCACATCAACCTGTCATTCCGGGACGCGAGCCAACGGGTCCGCGCCAAGCGCGGCCCGATGATAAACTCCGCGAGCGGGCCCGGAATGACGCGTGCGTAGTTCGTGCGCAGCATCACGCCTGCTCCAACTCAACCAGCGTGCCGCAGAAATCCTTTGGATGCAGGAACAGCACCGGCTTGCCGTGCGCGCCGATCCTGGGTTCGCCGTCGCCCAGCACGCGCGCGCCTTGTGACTTCAAGGTGTCGCGCGCTTCGCGGATGTCGGGCACCTCGTAGCAGACGTGGTGGATGCCGCCGTCCGGATTCTTATCGAGAAACTTGGTGATCGGCGAATTGTCGCCGAGCGGCTCCAACAGCTCGATCTTGGTATTGGGCAGCGTGATGAAAACCGTGCTGACCCCATGGTCGGGTTGTGGCACTTTTTCCGACACGTCGGCGCCGAGCGTGTCTTTGTAAACGTGTGCCGCCTTGGCGATGTCCTTGACCGCGATGGCGACGTGATTGAGACGACCGATCATTGAGACCCTCTACCTGCTCCGGCCAAGCAACTATACCGGCAACACGTGCACATGGCACATCGGCTTCTTGCCCCAGCGCTCGGCGAGCCGCCCGCGCACGGCGCGGCGTACGGCTTCCGCCACCGCATCGGGGTCACGGCGGCGCCCGCGCGGCAGGGAATTGAAGCACTCGATGATGGCGTCATGCACGGCCTCGTGCAGGAAGCCGCCGTCACGATCGCGCTCGGGGATGCCGATCAGGTCATATTCCGGATCGGCCGCCAGCCGCCCGTCCTCGGTGAGCGCCAGCGCCACCGACACAGCGCCGGCAAAGCTCAAGCGCCGGCGGTCGGCGACGGTGCGGGCCTCGGCCGGCACCAGAACCGACCCGTCCTTGTAGACGCGGCCCGCCGGCACCTCGTCGACGATGCGGGCCTCGCCCGACAGCCGCACCAGGTCGCCATTGCGGCATTGGATCACCTGTTTGACGCCGCAGCGCTTGGCGAGCGCGCCATGCTCGGTCAGATGCAGCGCCTCGCCGTGCACCGGGATCAAGATTTGCGGACGCACCCAGGAGATCAGCGCCTCCAGCTCCTCGCGGCGCGGATGGCCGGAGACGTGCACCAGCGCGTCGCGGTCGGTGATGACCTCGACGCCCTGCTCGATCAGCCCGTTGAGCACGCGGCCGACCGCCTTCTCGTTGCCGGGGATCATGCGGGCGGAATAGATCAGGCGGTCGCCGCGCGCGAACTTGATGTCGGGATGCTGGTCCTCGGCGACGCGGGCGAGCGCCGCGCGCGGCTCGCCCTGGCTGCCGGTGCAGAGCGCCACCACTTTCTTCGGCGGCAGCGCGGCGAAAGCGTCGGCGCCGCGGAACTCGGGCAGCCCGTCGAAATAGCCAAGCTCGCGCGCGATCTGCACGATGCGGTCCATGGCGCGGCCGACCACGATCACCTCGCGCCCGGCGGCGACCGCGCCTTCCGCCACGCTGCGCAGGCGCCCGGCATTGGAGGCGAAGGTGGTGACCGCCACACGCCCCGGCGCGGTCTTGATCAGCGCGGCAATTGTCTTGGCGACCTCGGCTTCCGAGGGCGAGCGGCCCTCGCGCACCGCATTGGTGGAATCGCCGATCAGCGCCAGGCAGCCTTCCTCGCCGAAAGCGCGCAGCTTGGCCTCGTCGGTCGGATCGTTGAGCACCGGTGTCGGGTCGAGTTTCCAGTCGCCGGTATGCAGCACCTTGCCGAGCGGGGTGCGGATGATGAGCGCGTTGGTCTCCGGAATCGAATGGGTCATGGTGACCAGCTCGATGGCGAAACCGCCGACTTGAAAGCGGCTGCCGCGCGCAACCACCGTCACCGGGATTTTCGGTGCGCCCGGCTCGCCCGCGCATTTGGCCTCGATCAGCGCCGCCGAGAACGGCGTGGCGAAGACCGGCACTTTGAGCTGCGGCCACAGATCGAGAAGTGCGCCGAAATGGTCTTCATGCGCGTGGGTGATGACGATGCCGGCGAGGTTCTTGCGCTCCTCGACCAAGAAACGGACGTCGGGCAGGATGAGGTCGACGCCGGGCAGATGCTCTTCCGCCGCGAAGGACACGCCGCAATCGACCGCCAGCCATTGCCGGCGCCGCTCGCTGCCGAGCCCGTAGACCGCGAGATTCATGCCGATCTCGCCGACCCCGCCGAGCGGCGCAAAAACCAATTCCTGCTGGTTCTGCGCCATGGCTCAGAGCCCGAATACTTCGCCGGCGGCGATTGCCGTGACGCCGTCCGGCGCGGCCAACAGCAGCCGGCCGGTCGCGTCGAGGCCATCGAAGCGCCCGCTGAGATCGCCCTCCGGCAGCCGCACGCGAATGTCGCGGCCGAGGCCTGCCGCGCGCTTGAGCCAATCGGCGCGGATGCTGCCAAAGCCCTCCCCGCGGCGCCATTGCGCCAGCCGGCGCGCCATGGCCGCCATCAGGGCCGCGAGCAGGCGCTCGGGCGCGACCAGGGCGCCGACCTCGGCCAGATCGGTTGCCGGATGGTTGCTCTCGGCCGGATGCGCGGCACAATTAACGCCGATGCCGATGGCGAGGCAGAAGCAAGGCTCGTTGTCACCCTCGATCAGGATGCCGGCGAGCTTTTTGGCGCCGAGCAGGAGATCGTTCGGCCATTTCACTTGCAGCATGGGCCCGAGCTGCGGCGCCGTCTCGCATAGCGCGTCATGCAGCGCCAGCGCGGCAACGAAGGACAACTGCGGGGCGACCGCCGGCTGCGACGGCTCGCTCAGCAGGAGCGTGGCGTAGAGATTGCCGGCAGGCGACACCCAGGTGCTGCCGCGGCGGCCGCGGCCCGCCGTCTGGCGCTGCGCGGTGACCCACAAAGGCCCACGCTCGCCGGCACGCGCAAGCGCCAGCGCCTCGGCATTGGTGGAGCCGAGCGTCTCGTAAGCTTTGTGCCGGGCCCCCGCCAGGCCCGTGGCTTCGCGGTTCATCTCGGCTGGAGCGCGATTCTGGCCGAAAACCGGTACCCATCGCCGATCAGGTCAGGGGCAGGCTTTTTCGGAATCGCGCGCATCAGAACAGCGACTTCGCCGCCACCGTCGCCGCGCCCACGAGCGGCGCCGGATAGGCGAAGAAGAACAAGTTGATGAGCCCCGCCACGCCCAGCACCAGGCCCACCAGCACCGGCGTGCGCTGGAAGCCGGCGACCGGCTCGTCGAAATACATGAGCTTGACGATGGCGAGATAATAATAGGCGCCCACGACGCTGGTGAGCACGCCGACCACCGCCAGCCCATAGAGCCCGGCATTGATGGCGGCCAGGAAGACGTAGAACTTGGCGAAGAAGCCGGCGAGCGGCGGAATGCCGGCGAGCGAGAACAGCAGCATCGCCATCATGAACGCCATGGTCGGATGCGTGCGCGAGAGCCCGGCAAGATCGCCGATGTTCTCCACCAGTTTGCCGTTGCGCCGCATCGACAGGATGACGGCGAAGGTGCCGAGCGTCATCGACACGTAGATGCTCATGTAGATCAAGACGCCCTGCACGCCTTGCGCGCTGTCGGCATCAAGCCCGATCAGCGCGTAGCCCATATGGCCGATCGAGGAATAAGCCATCAGCCGCTTGATATTGCGCTGGCCGATCGCGGCAAAGGCGCCGAGCGCCATGGAGGCGATGGAGACGAAGGTAAGGATTTGTTGCCATTCGTGGCCGATGCCCGGAAAAGCCGTCACGCTGACGCGCACGAAAATCGCGATCGCGGCGACTTTCGGCGCGGCGGCAAAGAAAGCGGTAACGGGCGTCGGCGCGCCCTCGTAGACGTCGGGCGTCCACATGTGGAACGGCACCGCCGAAATCTTGAAGCAGAAGCCGACGAACAGGAACACCAGCCCGAAGATCAGGCCGATGCCGGCGCCGTGGGCGGTTGCTTTGGCGATGCCGGCGAAGCTGACGGTGCCGGTGAAGCCGTAGACCAGCGACGCGCCGTAAAGCAGCATGCCGGAGGACAAGGCGCCGAGCACGAAATATTTCAGGCCAGCCTCGGTCGAGCGCACGTTATCGCGCTCATAGGCCGCCACCACATAGAGCGCCAGGCTCATCAGCTCGAGCCCGAGATAGAGCGCGATCAGGTCGGCAGCCGAGATCAGCATCAGCATGCCGAGCGTCGAAAGCAAAAACAGCGCGCCGTATTCGAACTTCTGCTGCTTTTCGAGCTTGAGATAGTCGAGCGACAGAATGAGCGCGCCGGCCGAGCCGGTGAGCGCCAACAGCTTGAGGAAGCGCGCGAAATCGTCGACCACGAAGCTGCCGCCGAACAGCGCATAGCGCCCGGGCGGCAGCGTCACGATGGCCGCTCCCGCCGCGATCAGCACGATGACCGAAAGCCCGTTGACGGCGGCGGCGCTACGCTCGCCCGCCGCCGCGCCGATCATCAACAGCACCATGGCGCCGCACGCCAGGATGATTTCCGGCAGGATCGGCGCCAAGTCGTGGATGTGGCTGAGCTCGCTCATCGGGCGACGCCCGATTTGCGCACGGCGTCGCGCGCGGAGACCAGCTCGATCTTGCCGCGCCGCTCTTGCAGCTCGGCAGCCTTCACCGCGCGGCTATAGCGGTCGAGCAGATGGGTGACGGACGCCGCCGAAATATCGAGCACCGGCTTGGGCGCGACGCCGAGCAGGATGGTGAGCACGACCAGCGGCGCGAAGATCAGGCTCTCGCGCCAGCCGATATCCTTGATGCCCGCCAAGGCAGGCTTAAGCGTGCCGAAGATCATCTTGCGGTAGAGCCAGAGCGCGTAGCAGGCCGACAGGATGACGCCGAGCGTCGCCAGGAACGCGACCGAGGTGTTGATCTTGAAGGTGCCGATCAGCGTCAGGAACTCGCCGATGAAGCCTGAGGTGCCGGGCAAGCCGACATTGGCGAGCGTGAACACCATGAAGATCGCGGCGTAAAGCGGCATGCGCGTCACCAGCCCGCCATAGAAGGCGATCTCGCGCGTGTGCATGCGGTCGTAGACCACGCCGACGCAGAGGAACAGCGCGCCGGAGACGATGCCGTGCGAGATCATCTGGAATATGCCGCCGGCCACCCCTTGCGTCGTCGCGGCGAAAATCCCCATGGTGACGAAGCCCATGTGCGCGACCGAGGAATAGGCGATCAGCTTCTTCACGTCCTCCTGCATCAGCGCCACCAGCGAGGTGTAGACGATGGCGACCACCGACAGCGTGAAGATCAGCGTCGCGAATTCGTGGCTGGCGACCGGGAACATGGGCAGCGAGAAGCGCAAGAATCCGTAGCCGCCCATCTTCAGCAAGATGGCGGCGAGGATGACGGAGCCGGCGGTCGGCGCCTCCACATGCGCGTCCGGCAGCCAAGTGTGCACCGGCCACATCGGCATCTTGACGGCGAAGGAAGCAAAGAAGGCAAACCACGCCCATTTCTGCAGCGCGATCGGGAAACCGTGGCGCAGCAGCGTTGGGATGTCGGTAGTACCGGCGTCCCAATACATCGCCATGATGGCGAGCAGCATCAGCACCGAGCCGAGCAGCGTATAGAGGAAGAACTTGAAGCTGGCATAGACCCGGCGCGGCCCGCCCCACACGCCGATGATCAGGAACATCGGGATCAGGCCGCCCTCGAAGA
Source organism: uncultured Pseudomonadota bacterium (assembly GCA_963805535.1). Taxonomy (GTDB): domain Bacteria; phylum Pseudomonadota; class Alphaproteobacteria; order Rhizobiales; family Xanthobacteraceae; genus Pseudolabrys. The sequence goes on along the minus strand of CAWDUV010000012.1, from coordinate 776,522 downwards.
ACAGATAGAACAGCACCAGATCGAGCGCCGAGAAGGTGCCGATCATCAGCGTTTCCAGGATCAGAAACGCCACCATGTATTCCTTCACGCGCTTCTGGATGGCGCTCCAGCTCGCCATGATGCAGATCGGCATCAGCCCGGTGGTGAGGATGACGAAGGGCAGCGAAATGCCGTCGAGCCCCATGTGGTAGGAGGCAAAGCCCAGCCAATCGTGCTTCTCGACGAACTGGAACTCGGGCGAGGCCGGATCGAAACGATAGACCATCACCAGCGAGATCGCGAAGGTGACCAGCGTCGTCCACAGCGCGGTCCAGCGCGCGGTGCCGCGCGCGACCCAGCCGTTGCCGCGCACGGCCACCATGATGAAGACGGCGCCGAGCAGCGGCAGGAAGGTCACCACGGAGAGGATCGGCCAATTCATGTTCTGGTGCCCTCTCCTACCTGAACGCGAACATGAACCAGGTGATGAAGAGCGCCGCTCCTATCAGCATGGCGAAGGCATAGTGGTAGAGATAGCCGCTCTGCAGGCGCACCACGTTGCGCGTCACGTCGAGCACGCGCGCCGAGACGCCGTCCGGGCCGAAGCCGTCGATCAGCCAGCCGTCGCCGCCCTTCCACAAAAGATAACCCAGCCGCTTGGTCGGCTTGACGAAGATCGCGTCGTAGAGTTCGTCGAAATACCACTTGTTGAGCAGGAACTTGTAGAGAAGCTCGTGCTGGCGCGCGAGCTCGACCGGAACGTCCGGCCGGCGGATGTAGAAGTACCAGGCGATAAGGAAGCCGACCGCCATCATCAGCGTCGGCAGCAGCGAGATCGGCACCGAGATATGGTGCATCTGCTCGAGTATGTGGTTGTTCGGCGCGAAGCTGAGCGAGGCGCCGAAGAAATGCGCGACGCCGGGGCCGGCGAAGATTTCCTTGAACGGCAAACCGGCGACGATCGAGCCGAAGGCGAGGACGCCGAGCGGGATCAGCATCACCATCGGGCTCTCACGCGCCTCGCGCCAGTGCTTGCGGTCGTGCGGCTCGCCGTGGAAGGTCTTGAAGATCAGCCGCCAGGAATAGAACGAGGTGAGCAAAGCCGCGCCCACGGTGCAGATATAGCCGTAGAGCGCCATCGGGTTATGCGCCACGAAGCTCGCCTCGATGATGGCGTCCTTGGAGAAATAGCCGGCGGTGAGCGGAAAGCCGGTGAGCGCCAGTGTGCCGACGATCATGGCGACGTAGGTGAAGGGGATACGGTCCTTGAGGCCCCCCATATGGCGCATGTCCTGCTCGTGATGCATGGCGGTGATCACCGAGCCGGCGCAGAGGAACAACAGCCCCTTGAAGAAGGCGTGCGTGAACAGGTGGAACATGCCGACCGAATAGGCGCCCACGCCCATGGCCACGAACATGTAGCCGAGCTGCGAGCAGGTCGAATAGGCGATCACGCGCTTGATGTCGTTTTGCACCAGGCCGATGGTCGCCGCGAACACCGCGGTGGTGGCGCCGATGAAGACGATGAAGGCTTGCGCGTCCGGGGCAAGATTGAACAGCGGCGACAGCCGCGCCACCATGAACACGCCGGCCGTCACCATGGTGGCGGCGTGGATCAGCGCGGAAACCGGCGTCGGCCCCTCCATGGCGTCGGGCAGCCATGTGTGCAGCAGGAACTGCGCCGACTTGCCCATGGCGCCCATGAACAGCCACAGGCAGATCAGCGTGATGGCGTCGACATGCCAGCCGAACAGCGGGATGGTCTTGCCGACGATGGCCGGCGCTTGCGCGAACACGGTGTCGAAATCGACCGCGCCGGTCATGTAGAACAGCGCGAAAATACCGAGCGCGAAGCCGAAATCGCCGATGCGGTTGACCACGAAGGCCTTGATGGCGGCGGCATTGGCCTCCGGCTTGTGATACCAGAAGCCGATCAGCAGATAGCTCGCCAGCCCCACGCCCTCCCAGCCGAAGAACATCTGCACCAGATTGTCGGCGGTCACCAGCATCAGCATGGCGAAGGTGAACATCGACAGATAGCCGAAGAAGCGCGGCCGATAGGGGTCCTCGCGCATATAGCCGATGGAATAAAGGTGCACGAAGGCCGACACCGTGGTCACCACCACCAGCATCACCGCGGTCAGCGTGTCGACGCGCAGCAGCCAGGGCACTTCCAGCGTACCGGAGGCGATCCAGGTGAACACCGGCACGCGCATGTCGTGATGGCCGAAGCCGACCTGCACGAAGGCGATCCACGACAGGATCATGGAGATCATCAGCAGCGTGGTGGTGATCAGCTCCGTTATGCGCGAGCCGGCGGCCGCCGGCTCATGCGCGTCCGGCGCGTGTTGGGCGTGATGGAGCGCGCCACCCGCCGCGTGCGCCGACGGTGCGCCGAGACGCGCCCCGTGGCCGCTCGCGTCTTCCTCGGCGGCCGGCGGCGGACCCTCGCCCGGGCAGCGCGCGCGCGCGCCCGCCAGCGCGATCAGGCCGGCAAGAATGGCGCCCAGCAGCGGCAGAAAGACGATGGCCTGGTACATCTAGAAGTCTCGTCTCGCGGCCAATCATGTGCGCGCCTAACATATTTCGTTGGCGCACGATCTTGTCCGAAAACCGGCTCGCATCCCCGATCAAGTCCGGGGACATGCTTTTCGGGATCATGCGCTAGCCCTTCATGATGTTGATGTCCTCGACCGCGATGGAACCCTTGCTGCGGTAGAAGACGACGAGAATGGCAAGGCCGATGGCGGCTTCCGCGGCCGCCACCGTCAGCACGATCAGCGCATAGATCTGGCCGACGATGTCGTTGAGATGCGAGGAGAACGCCACCAGATTGATGTTGACCGCCAGCAGGATGAGCTCGATCGACATCAAAATGACGATGACGTTCTTGCGGTTGAGAAAAATGCCGAAAATCCCCAGCGTGAACAGGATGGCGGCGACCGAAAGATAATGCCCGAGCCCGACGGTCATGACGTGCTGCCCCAGCCCTGGCCCGGCCGCACGGGACGCAACTCGACCGAACTCTTGTTGCGCGCCACTTGGCTCGCGATCGACTGCCGGCGCACGCGCGTCTTGTGCTGCAGCGTCAGCACGATGGCGCCGATCATGGCGACCAGCAGGATCAGGCCGGCGGCCTCGAAGTAGTAGACGTACTTGGTATAGAGCACGAGGCCGATCGCCTCGGTATTATGGATCTGCGAAAGCGGCGGGATCGGCGCGGTAATGGCGTGCGGCACGCCGGGCCCGATGCTCCAGGCGCCGACCACCAGCAGCAACTCGGCCAGAAAGATGGCGCCGACCAGCGCGCCCACCGGCAGATATTGCAGGGCGCCCTGCTTGAGCGAGGCGAAGTCGACGTCGAGCATCATCACCACGAACAGGAATAAAACCGCGACCGCGCCGACATAGACGATGATCAGGATCATGGCGAGGAACTCGGCGCCCATCATCACGAACAGGCCGGCGGCGTTGACGAAGGCGAGGATGAGGAAAAGCACCGAATGGACCGGGTTGCGGGCGGCAACCACCATCACGGCGCTGGCCACGCAAACGCCGGCAAATAGATAGAAAAACAAAGCCGTGATAATCATTTAGCGACCGCGGGGGGAGCTGTCCGGTGGGCCCGTTCCTAGCGCGCCCGACCGCCCTCGTCCACCGGCGATATCGATTTTCCGCCGCCGTTTTGCCCTGCCTTTATACGGGCAAGGCTGCCCAGAAACCGTCACAAAACGAGGCCGCCCCGCCGGTCGGCGGGGCGGTCGGTTTTTCGGGGCCGGGCTGCCCGCATGGCGAGCAAACTGCCTAGGGCGCGATCCGACGAGATTAATCATCGCACGCTCCTAACATTTTGCTTGCGCATGATCTTTTTCGAAAACCGGTGCCTACTTTTCGGGATCATGCGCTATTCTCGGCGTCACACCTTGAGCTGATCGCCGATCGGCAGCTGCCGGATGCGCTTACCGGTCGCCGCAAAGATGGCGTTGCACAGCGCCGGTGCGAAGGGCGGCATGCCCGGCTCGCCGACGCCGCTCGGGTGCACCGAGAGCGGATGCTCGACGATATGCGTGCGCACTTCGAGCGGCGATTCGTCGATCCGGGTGATTTGGAAGTCGTTGAAGTTGCCCTGTTGCACCCGGCCGTTCTTGAAGGTGATCTCGCCGTATTTGGCGAGCGCCAGTCCCATGACGGCCGCGCCCTGCACCTGCGAATGCACCCGTTCGGGATTGACGCAGAAGCCGCAGTCGATGACGGTATCGACGCGCGGGACGCTGTAGTTGCCCTTGTCGTCGACCGCCACCTCCACCACGCTCGCCACATACGTGACGAACGAGCGGTGCGCGGCGATGCCGAGCCCATGGCCCTTCGGCAGCTTCCTGCCCCAGCCCGCCCGTGTGGCGGCAAGCTCCGCCACGTTGCGCAAGCGCCCGGTGTCGATCGGGAAGGTCTCGAACGGCTCGCCGTAGTCCCAGAGCTTGGTACTGACCTGCTTGCGCGGATCGACGATGCGCGCCGGCCCGATCAGCTCCAGCAGGAAGTCCTTCTGGTCGCGCCCGAGCTCATGGGCAAGCTCGGCGATGAACGACTGGGTGGACCAGGCGTGCATCACATTGTTGACCGAACGGAACCATCCGATGCGCACTTCGGAGGGCGCCTCCCCGCTTTCCATGCGGATGTTCGGGATGTCGAACGGCGCGTCGACCCAGCCCATGCCGAGCTCGATGCCGCTCGGATGTTTCGGATCGGGCATGAAGTTCGACATGAAGGTCGGCGCCGCGCTGCGGTGGCGCCAGGCGACCACCTTGTTGCTCTTGTCGATGCCGGCCTCGAAGCGGTCGACCGTGACGGTGTGGTAGAAGTCGTGACGGATGTCGTCCTCGCGCGTCCACACCACCTTCACCGGCTGTCCGCCCATGGCTTTCGACACCAGCGCCGCCTCGATCGCATAGTCGCATTTCGACTTGCGGCCGAAGCCGCCGCCGAGCAACGTCTCGTGCACCACGGTCTGCTCCGGCTTGACGCCGAGCGCCTTGGCGATGTCGTCGCGCGCGCCGCCCGGGCTTTGCAGCGGCGCCCAGACTTCCCATTTGCCGCCGCTCATGCGGGCGGTCGCCGCCGGCGGTTCCATGGTGGCGTGGGCGAGATGCGGGGCGTAATACTCCCCCACCACGACTTTGTTGGCGGAGGCGAGCGCCTTGGCGGCGTCGCCCAGGTTGCGCTCCAGCTTGCCGGGCTTGCGCACGTTCCGCTGCAGCATCTTCTTGTAAGCCGCTGAATTGTATGAACCATTCGGCCCATCGTCCCACACGATCTTGAGCGCCTCGCGGCCCTTGATGGCGGCCCAGGTGTTTTTGGCGATGACCGCGACGCCGCCGAGCGGGGCATATTTCGCCGGCGCCGGCGTCGGCGCAATGGTCACCACCTTCTCGACCCCCGGCACCTTCATGGTCGCGCTGGCGTCGTAGGACTTGACCTTCCCGCCGACCACCGGCGGACGCGCCACCACGGCGAACTTCATGCCCGGCAGCTTGACGTCCTGGCCGTAGGTCGTGCCGCCAGTGGTGATGTCGTAGAGGTCGACGATGCCGATATTGCCCTTGCCGATATAGCGGAAGGCTTTCTCGTCCTTCAGCTTCACCTTGTCGGGCGCGGGCGTCGGCAGGCCTGCGGCATCCTTGGCGAGCGCGCCATAGCCGAGCTTGCGGCCGGAGCCGCGATGCACGACCTCATGGTGCTCCGCTTCGACCTCGGAAACGTCGACGCCCCAGCGCTTGGCCGCCGCCTGCTCCAGCATGTGGCGGGCGGAAGCCCCGCACAGCCGCATCGGCTGGATGAAGTGGCGCACGCTGCGCGAGCCGTCGGTGTCCTGGTTGCCGTATTTCTCCTCGTTGCCCGGCGATTGCACGATGCGCACCTTGGACCAGTCCGCGTCGAGCTCGTCGGCGACGATCATCGGCAGCGAGGTGCGCGCCGCGCCAGTCCCCATTTCGGCGCGGCTGGCGACGATACTGACGATGCCGTCCGGCGCGATCGAGACGAAGACGTGCGGATCGCTGACCACGCCATGCGGCATGGCGGAGGCGCCGGTCGGATAGGCGAGCGCCGCGCGCAACGCAGGGAATTGCGCCGCCAGAACCAGGCCGCCGCTCGCGACCACGCCTTTGAGCATGCCGCGACGGCTGACATTGGTGATGACGGGGAGTTCGGTTTTGCGGTGATGGGTCATGTCACGCTCCCTTCGCGATCGAGCGGATGGCCGCGTGAATGCGCTGATAGCAGCCGCAGCGGCACAGGTTTCCCGTCATCGCGTCCTTGATCTGCTCGTCGGTCGGCGCCGGCGTCTTCTTCAGCAGCGCCGCCGCCTGCATGATCTGGCCGGCCTGGCAGTAGCCGCATTGCGGCACGCCGTAATCGCGCCAGGCGACCTGCACCGGATGCTGACCGTGCGCGTCGAGACCTTCGATGGTGACCACGGACTTGCCGTTGAGATCGCCCATCTGCACGCCGCAGGCGCGCGTGGCGTCGCCGTCGAGATGCACGGTGCAGGAGCCGCACAAAGCGACGCCGCAGCCGAACTTGGTGCCCGTCATGCCGAGCTCGTCACGCAAGTACCACAGGAGCGGCATTGACGGATCGCCGTCATAGCTCCGCGCCTCACCGTTCACACGCAGGTTGACCATGCTGTCCTCCCTTGCTGCGTTTTTTGCGCGCATGCGCGCCCGCGGGGCCGTTCGCCAACGGCCCCGTTCAAATCGGTTCGCTTGTGACTTGCTTGCTTTCGAACACGTGCGCTGCCCCAAGCCGTCCTCGGACGGTGCTACGCCGTTCGCTTATAGGTTGATCAAACTGCTTCTTTAGAGCGGTTGCAAGAAGAGACTGTCGCGCGGCGAAAATTTATCGGCGCCGATAGTGGGCCGTCGCCCGCGCCGCGGCAATTTTATCGCAGTGCACAGCGGCGGTAACAGGCGGCGCTGGGCCGATGCTGCTCAGCGGTAAGGCGCGTCGAGCGCAAGATTTTTGGCGATCTCGCGCTCCCAACGGTCGCCATTGGCGAGCAGGCGCTCCTTGTCGAAATAGAGCTCCTCGCGCGTCTCGGTGGCGAATTCGAAGTTGGGCCCTTCCACGATGGCGTCGACCGGGCAGGCCTCCTGGCAGAGGCCGCAATAGATGCATTTGACCATGTCGATGTCGTAGCGGGTGGTGCGGCGCGTGCCGTCGTTGCGGCGGGGGCCGGCCTCGATGGTGATGGCCTGCGCCGGGCAAATTGCCTCGCACAGCTTGCAGGCGATGCAGCGCTCTTCCCCGTTCGGATAGCGGCGCAGCACGTGCTCGCCGCGGAAGCGTGGGGAAATCGGCCCCTTCTCGAACGGATAGTTCAGCGTCGCCTTGGGTGCGAAGAAATAGCGCATGCCGAGGGCCAGCCCGCTCACGAACTCCCAGAGGAACACCGCTTTGGCCGCTCCGACGAGCCTCATCGCATCCTCACTTCGTCGCCATGGCGCTGGCGATGCCGCCGTATTGGATGACCGCCGCCACGATCGCCACCATGGCCAGCGACAGCGGCAGGAACACCTTCCAGCCGAGCCGCATCAACTGGTCGTAGCGGTAGCGCGGCACGATCGCCTTCACCATGGCGAACATGAAAAAGAAAAAGAACGCCTTGAGCACGAACCAGACGATCCCCGGCACCCAGGTGAACGGCGCGGTGGGGATCGGCGGCAGCCAGCCGCCCAGGAACAATATGGTGCCCATGGCGCACATGGTGGCGATCGCCACGTATTCGCCAAGCATGAACATCATATAGGGCGTGGAACCGTATTCGACCATGAAGCCGGCGACCAGTTCCGATTCCGCCTCCACCAGGTCGAAGGGCGGCCGGTTGGTCTCGGCCAGCGCCGAGACGAAGAAGACGACGAACATCGGGAATAGGGGCAGCCAGTACCAGTTCAGGAACCCGAGCCACGGAATCCCGATGAGGTCGGCGATGCCGGTCTGCTGCGCCTCTATGATCTTCGAAAGATTGAGCGAATTCGCGCACAGCAGCACCGTGATGAACACGAAGCCGATGGACACCTCGTACGACACCATTTGCGCCGCCGAGCGCAGCGCCGCCAGGAACGGATATTTCGAGTTGGAGGCCCAGCCCGCCATGATCACGCCGTAGACCATGAGCGAGGAGATGGCGAAGATATAAAGCACGCCGACGTTGATGTCGGCGATCACCCAGCCGACATTGAGCGGGATCACCGCCCAGGCGGCGAGCGCCAGCACGCAGGTGACAAGCGGCGCCAGCAGGAACACGCCCTTGTTGGCGCCGGCCGGGATCACCGGCTCCTTCAGCACGAACTTCAACAGGTCGGCGAAGGACTGGAATAGGCCCCACGGCCCGACCACGTTCGGCCCGCGCCGCATCTGCACCGCAGCCCAGATCTTGCGGTCGGCGAGCAGGATATAGGCGACCACGATCAGCAGCAGCACCAGCAGCAGCAGCGATTCCGCCAGGATCACGATCAGCGGCCAGAGATAGGTCCAGAAGAAGTCCATGGCCCCTACTCCGCCGCCGTCTTGTGCGCGGCGCCGGCGAGCGCCGAACATTCCGCCATGACCGCAGAGGCGCGTGCGACCGGATTGGTCAGATAGAAGTCGCCGACCGCAGACGCAAAAGGCGCCTTGCCCGGCGTGCCGCCGCGCGCGGCAAGCTTCTCGATGTCGGCCGGATTGCCGGGCGCGATCTCGCCCAGCCGCATGAAATGCGGGTGCGAAGCGGCCATGGCCTTGCGCAGTTGGGCAAGCGAATCATAGGGCAGCGTGCAGTCGAGCGCGGCCGAGAGCGCGCGCAGAATGGCCCAGTCCTCGCGCGCGTCGCCGGGCGGGAAGCCGGCGCGCTCGGCCATCTGCACGCGGCCCTCGGTATTGACGTAGAGCGCGGACTTCTCCGGATAGGCGGCGCCGGGCAGGATGACGTCGGCGCGATGGGCGCCGCGGTCGCCGTGGGTACCGATATAAACGACGAACGGCCCCGGCTTGACCTCGATCTCGTCGGCGCCGAGCAGAAACAGCACGTCGAGCCCGTTCCCATCGGCCATCTGCGCCGCCGTCTTGCCCTGGGCACCCGGCGTCAGACCAAGGTCGAGCGCGGCGACGCGCGAAGCGGCGGCGTGCAGCACCGAAAAGCCGTTCCAGCCGTCCTTCACCGCGCCGACTTCCAGCGCCAGCTTGGCGGCAAGCGAGGCGACCGCGGCACCGTCCGGCCGCGCCAGCGCGCCGGCACCGAGCAGGATCAAGGGACGCTCGGCCTTCTTCAGCAGCTCGCCGAATTTGCCGCCGGCGACGCCCGCAAGCGTCTCGGGGCCGGCGCCGAGATAGTCGTAAGCATAAGTGAGATCGGCCTTCTCGCCGATCAGCCCGATCGGCAGCGGCCCGGCGCGCCAGCGCTTGCGGATGCGGGCATTGAGCACCGCCGCTTCGCGCCGCGGCACCGCGCCGACGATGAGCAGCGCATCGGCGCGCTCGATGCCGGCAATCGTGGCGTTGAACAGATAGCTGGCGCGGCCCCATTGCGGGTCGAGCGCAGAGCCGTCCTGGCGCGCGTCGATGTGGGGGCTGCCGAGCCGGCCCATCAGGTCCTTGAGCGCCTGCATTTCCTCGGCGCCGGCGAGATCGCCGACGATGGCGCCGATGCGCTCGCCGGTGCCGCGCTTGACGCGCGCCGCAATGGCCGCGAAGGCTTCTTTCCAGCTCGCCGGCTGCAGCCGCCCGCCGATCCGCACAAAGGGCTGGTCGAGCCGCTGCGTGCGCAAGCCGTCGACCACGTGGCGGGTCTTGTCGGAAATCCACTCCTCGTTCACGTCGTCATTGGCGCGCGGCAATATGCGCATCACCTCGCGGCCGCGGGTGTCGATGCGGATGGCGGAGCCGAGCGCGTCCATCACGTCGATCGATTGCGTCTTGCTCAGCTCCCAGGAGCGCGCCGAGAACGCATAAGGCTTGGAGGTGAGCGCGCCGACCGGGCAGAGATCGACCACGTTCGACTGCAGTTCCGAGGTCATGGCATGCTCGAGATAAGTCGTGATCTCCATGTCCTCGCCGCGGCCGATGGCGCCGAGCTCGGGGACCCCGGCGACTTCGGTGGAGAAGCGGATGCAGCGCGTGCAGTGGATGCAGCGCGTCATGATGGTCTTGACCAGCGGGCCGATATATTTTTCCTCGACCGCACGCTTGTTTTCCTTGTAGCGGGAGCCGTCCATGCCATAGGCCATGGCCTGGTCCTGCAAATCGCATTCTCCGCCCTGGTCGCAGATCGGGCAGTCGAGCGGATGGTTGATCAGCAGGAACTCCATCACGCCTTCGCGCGCCTTCTTCACCATCGGCGAGCGCGTGCTGATCGCGTGCGGCGTGCCGTCCTTCTTCGGCGGCAAATCCTTGACGCCCACGGCGCAGGAGGCTTGCGGCTTCGGATTTCCGACGACTTCGATCAGGCACATGCGGCAATTGCCGGCGATCGACAGCCGCTCGTGGAAGCAGAAGCGCGGGATTTCCGCGCCCGCGGCCTCGCAGGCCTGCAGCAGCGTGTACTCCGGCGGAACGTCGATCTCTTTGCCGTCGACAATGAGCTTGGTCATGGCGCTTGCGTCTTCACTTTAGGGCGTGCCGCCGTCATTGCTGCATGTGCTGGTGCTCGCCGCACCAGTCGTCGCGCTTGGCAGTTGCCCAGGACGGATAGTGCCGGTCGTGGTCGGGCAGTTCCGTAACATGCGCCGGCGGCGCGTAGCGCCGGCACTGGCCGAGGATCGCGTGCTGCCGGTTCGGCTCCTTGCCGGCGGCCTCGGCGACCGGCCACCAGAACCGGCAGGTGAGGCACCGCATATTCTTGTTTTCGAAGGTCATCGGTCTGCTCCACGGGTTGCCCTCCCCCGCTACTGCGCTGCTGCGGCGGCCAGCGGCCTCACCGCCGCCATGACGCCGCGCTGCGTCTTCCAAAGCTGTGCATCGGCCAGTTGCTCCCAGCCGAAGGCCTCATCGCTCGGCCCTTTCGCTTTTAACATGTCCAGCCGCGCAACGCCTTCGTCCATGGACGGGCGATGGCCGGTCGCCACCCACCACAGCACCAGCGGCGTCTCGATGCGCTCGAACCAGTCCTCGCGCCGGCGGTAAAAACGGCCATGCACCGTCTGCCACACGAAGCGCTCGAGCGCTGCGGCGTTCTCCCACAGCGTCAGGTTCGGCAGCACGGCCGGATCGCCATAGACCGTCATGTTCATGGCGTGGCCGCTCTCGTCCTGCAGCCGCCAGACGAAGCCCTCGATCTGCTCGGCCAGCGCATTGACGCGCGCCACATTGTCGACGAATTCGGCCATGCGCGGGTCATCCAGCGGGTAGCGGATGCGCGCAACGTTGAACTGGGCGAGATGGCGTTTGGTCATGCCGCGTGCTCGCCGGGCGGACAACGCGCCGTCTTCCACAGTTGCGCCGAAGCGGAAGCCCAGTCGAAAGCGTAATCGCTCGGGCCGTTCTGCGTGAGGCGGTCGAGCCGTTCGACCGCTTCTTCGACCGTCGGAAGATGGCCGGCCGGCACCCACCACATCACGAAATAGGGCTTGCTCGAAGTGCTCGAACCATTCCGCGCGCCGCATGTAGAAGCGCTTGTGCACGGTCTGGTAGACGAAGCGCTCGAGCGCCGCGACGCTTTCCCACACCGACATGTTGATGGCGACGCGTAGATCGGCGTAAGGGCGCGTGGCGGTGGAATTGCCGCTCTCGTCGATGTAGCGCCAGACGAAGCCTTCCGCGCGCTCGGCCAGCGCATTCACCCGCGCCAGATTGCCGGTGAATTCCGCCATGCGCGGGTCGTCGACCTCGTAGCGGATGCGGCCGATATTGAGCTGCGCGAGATGGTGGTTCGCCGGCTGCTGCATGAGGTTCACTCCGCGGCTTCGCGCACCGCGCCTTCGGCGCTGGCGTTACGCGTATAGGCGTCGATGCGGCGCTCGATCTCGGGGCGGAAATGGCGCAGCAGCCCCTGCACCGGCCAGGCGGCACCGTCGCCGAAGGCGCAGATGGTGTGGCCCTCGATCTGCGTCGTCACTTCCATCAGCATGTCGATCTCGCGCTTCTGCGCGCGGCCTTCCGCCATGCGTGTCAGCACCCGCCACATCCAGCCCATGCCCTCGCGGCAGGGCGTGCATTGGCCGCAGGAACTCGTGCTTGTAGAAGTAGGAGATGCGCGCCATGGCGCGGACGATGTCGGTCGACTTGTCCATGACGATGACGGCGGCGGTGCCGAGCGACGTCTTCTTGTCGCGGCAGCCGTCGAAATCCATCACCAGCGAGTCGGCCCAGTCCTTGCCCGCCGGTACCAGCGGCATGGACGAGCCGCCCGGGATCACCGCCAAGAGATTATCCCAGCCGCCGCGCACGCCGCCGGCATGCGTCTCCAACAGCTCGCGCAAGGGAATGCCCATGGCCTCTTCGACGTTGCAGGGCTTATCGACATGGCCGGAAATGCAGAACAGCTTGGTGCCGGTATTGTTGGGGCGGCCGATGCCGGCAAACCAGGCCGCGCCCCGCCGCATGATGTCGGGCGCCGCCGCGATCGAACTCGACATTGTTGACCGTGGTCGGGCAGCCGTAGAGCCCGACATTGGCCGGGAACGGCGGCTTCAGGCGCGGCTGGCCCTTCTTGCCTTCCAGGCTTTCGAGCAGCGCCGTCTCCTCGCCGCAGATATAGGCGCCGGCGCCGTGGTGCACGACGATGTCGAAATCCCAGCCGTGCACATTGTTCTTGCCGATCAGCTTGGCCTCGTAGGCCTCGTCGACCGCCGCCTGCAGCCGCTCACGCTCGCGGATAAACTCGCCGCGGATATAGATGTAGGCCTTATGGCTGCCCATGGCGAAGCTGGCGATCAGGCAGCCCTCGACCAGCAAATGCGGATCGTGCCGCATGATCTCGCGGTCCTTGCAGGTGCCGGGCTCGGACTCGTCGGCATTGACGACCAGATAATGCGGGCGCTCGCCGATCTGCTTGGGCATGAACGACCACTTCAAGCCGGTCGGGAAGCCGGCGCCGCCGCGCCCGCGCAGGCCCGAACTCTTCATCTCGTTGACGATGGCCTCGCGGCCCTTTTCCAGGATCGCCTTGGTGCCGTCCCAGCCGCCGCGCGCACGCGCACCCTTCAGGCCCCAGTCGTGCTGGCCGTAGAGATTGGTGAAGATGCGATCCTTGTCAGCGAGCATCGGGTCACGCCTTCTCCTTGAGCGTGGTCGCCCCGCCGACCGGCGCCGAATTCTGCCGGTCGATCTGCGGGCCAGGCTTGACCTTCTTGCCGGCGGCGAGCGCATCGAGAATTTTCTCGAAGCTCTCGGCGGTCAGGTCCTCGTAATAATCGGCATTGATCTGCACCATGGGCGCGTTCACGCAAGCGCCCAGGCATTCGACCTCCACCCAGGAGAACTTACCGTCGGCGGTGACGTGCATCTGCGCGCCGATGCGCGAGCGGCAGACGTTTTCCAGGTCGTCGGCGCCGCGCAGCCGGCAGGGCGTGGTGCCGCAGAACTGCACGTGGAATTTGCCCACGGGCACCAGGTTGAACATGGTGTAGAAGGTTGCAACCTCCAGCGCACGGATATGCGCCATGCCGAGGAAGTCGGCGACGTGGCGGATGGCGGCCTCGGGCAGCCAGCCGCCGGCCTGCTCCTGCGCCCGCCACAGCAGCAAGATGATGGCGGAAGCCTGGCGCCCTTCCGGATATTTCGCGACTTGCTTCTGCGCCCAGGCGAGATTGTCGGCGCTGAAGGCAAATTCCTTCGGCTGCAGCTCCGGCGGGGCGAGGCGGCGGACGCTCATCGGTCCACCTCCCCGAACACGATGTCGATGGAGCCCAAGATGGCCGAGACGTCCGCCAGCATGTGGCCGCGCGTGAGGAAGTCCATGGCGCTGAGATGCGCAAAACCGGGCGCGCGGATCTTGCACTTGTACGGCCGATTGCTGCCGTCGCTGACGAGATAAACGCCGAACTCGCCCTTGGGCGCCTCGACCGCGGCATAGGCCTCGCCTTCCGGCACGTGATAGCCTTCGGTGTAGAGCTTGAAGTGATGGATGAGCGCTTCCATCGAGTGCTTCATCTCAGGCCTGCGCGGCGGCACGATCTTGTGGTCGTCGACCACCACCCGCCCCTGCCCGGCCGGCTCGCGCAGCTTGGCGATGCATTGCTTCATGATGGCGGTCGACTGGCGCATCTCCTCCATGCGGATGAGATAGCGGTCGAAGCAGTCGCCGTTCTTGCCGACCGGAATGTCGAACTTCATCTCGGCATAGCATTCGTAGGGCTGCGCCTTGCGCAGGTCCCAGGCAGCACCCGAGCCACGCACCATCACGCCGGAGAAGCCCCAGTTCCAGGCGTCCTCCAGCTTGACCACGCCGATATCGACGTTGCGCTGCTTGAAGATGCGATTGCCGGTGAGCAGGCGGTCGAGATCGTCCACCACCTTGAGGAACGGGTCGCAGAAGGCCTCGATGTCGTCGACGAGCTGCGGCGGCAGGTCCTGGTGCACGCCGCCGGGGCGGAAATACGTGGCGTGCATGCGCGCACCGGAAGCGCGCTCGTAGAAAACCATCAGCTTCTCGCGCTCCTCGAAGCCCCATAGCGGCGGGGTGAGCGCGCCGACGTCCATCGCCTGCGTGGTGACGTTGAGCAGATGCGACAACAGCCGTCCGATCTCGGCATAGAGCACGCGGATCAATTGCGCGCGGCGCGGCACCTTGATGTCGAGCAGCTTCTCCACCGCCAGACAGAAGGCGTGCTCCTGATTCATCGGCGCGACATAGTCGAGCCGGTCGAAATAGCCGATCGCCTGCAGATAGGTCTTCGCCTCGATCAGCTTCTCGGTGCCGCGGTGCAACAGGCCGATATGCGGGTCCACGCGCTCGACGATCTCGCCGTCGAGCTCCAGCACCAGGCGCAGCACGCCGTGCGCCGCCGGATGTTGCGGCCCGAAATTGATGGTGAAATTGCGCAGGGCGGTTTCGGCCATCAGCTCACCGCCTCCACGGCCTTGGCCTTTTCCGCGACCTTGGCTTTGAAGGCGTCCCAGTTCACCACGACGCGCTCGTGGGTCCCCTCGCCGATCATGTCCATGCCGTCATGCGCGCGCACCTTGAAGATCACCTTGCGCCCGCGCACCTCGGCCACCTCCATGTCGACGGTGACGGTCATGCCGGGCGGCGTCGCCGCGGCGTGGCTTACGTCGACATGGGTACCGACCGAGCCCTCGCCCTCGTCGAGATATTGGTTGAGCAGTTGCACGCAGGTCCATTCCATCAGGATGATCATGAAGCCGGTGGCGAACACCTTGGGCATGGCCGCAATTTCCGGCGATTCCGGATAGGTGAACGGTACCGTCTTGCTCTCCGGCACGGTGTAGGAGAACGAATGCTTCAGGCCGGCAACAAACGTCGGCTTCATGAGGCCTTGCCCTCCTTCGCCTTCTCGTCGCCCGGCAGCACGTAGTCGGTGCCTTCCCAGGGCGACATGAAGTCGAACGAGCGGAATTCCTGGTTGAGCTTCACCTTGTCGTACATCACGCGCTTTTCTTCGTCGTCCCAGCGCACCTCGACGAAGCCGGTGAGCGGGAAATCCTTGCGCAGCGGATGACCCTCGAAGCCGTAGTCGGTGAGGATGCGCCGCATGTCGGGATGGCCGGTGAACAAGACGCCGTAGAGGTCGTAGACCTCGCGCTCGAACCAGTCGGCGCCGCGGAACACCTCGACGATGGAGGCAACGGGCGTCGCCTCGTCGGTCGTGATCTTCACCCGCACGCGCCGGTTCAGGCGCGGCGACAACAGGTGATAGACCACGTCGAAACGCTGCTCGCGCGCGGGCCAGTCGATCGCCGTGACGTCGACGATGCAGATGAACTGGCAGGACGGGTCGTCGCGCAGGAACTTGATCACCTTGACGATATCGGCGGCGGCCGCGTGCACGGTCAATTCGCCGCGCGCGATCTCGTGGCCGGCAATCGATTCCGGCATGGCGTTCTTGATCGTCTGGCCGATGCGTTCGAGGGTCTCTTCCATGCCCGCCCCTCAGCGCTCGATCGTGCCGGTGCGGCGGATCTTCTTCTGCAGCAACAAGACGCCGTAAAGCAGCGCCTCCGCCGTCGGCGGACAGCCGGGCACGTAGATGTCGACCGGCACGATACGGTCGCAGCCACGCACCACCGAGTACGAATAATGATAGTAGCCGCCGCCGTTGGCGCAGGAACCCATCGAGATGACGTAGCGCGGCTCCGGCATCTGGTCGTAAACCTTGCGCAGCGCCGGCGCCATCTTGTTGGTGAGCGTGCCGGCGACGATCATCACGTCGGACTGGCGGGGCGAGGCGCGCGGGGCAAAGCCGAAGCGCTCGGCGTCGTAGCGCGGCATCGACATCTGCATCATCTCGACCGCGCAGCACGCCAGCCCGAACGTCATCCACATCAGCGAGCCGGTGCGCGCCCAGGTGATCAGGTCGTCGGCGGCGGTGACCAGAAAGCCCTTGTCGGAGAGTTCCGTGTTGACGTCCTTGAAAAAGGCGTCGTCCGCGCCCGCGGGTCTGCCGGTGCGCGGGTCGAGAATGCCGGTGGCTTCGGGCGATAAAAGCGTCATGGCGCCATCAATCCCATTCCAGCGCCCCTTTTCGCCACTCATATATGAAGCCGACGGTCAGAACGCCAAGGAATACCATCATCGCCCAGAAGCCGGTATGGCCGATCTCGCGGAAGGCCACCGCCCAGGGGAACAGGAAACTCACCTCCAGGTCGAAGATGATGAACAATATGGCGACCAGGTAGAAGCGCACGTCGAACTGCATGCGCGCGTCGTCGAAGGCGTTGAAGCCGCATTCGTAGGCCGACAGTTTCTCCGGGTCGGGCTGCTTATAGGCCACCAGGAAGGGCGCGATCAGCAGCACCAGGCCGATGACCAGCGCGACCGCGACGAAGATGACCAGGGGAAGGTATTCCAACAGCAATGCATGCATCGGCGACCTCGAAAACGTGCCAGCCCCGCGCCCTACCCGGATTTACGCCCGTCCCGGATTGCTCGGCGGCCGGTAGCCGCGCCGTCACCCCGCACAGAAAAGCCTTGCCTTTGATTGGAATAGCCTCAAGGACGGGAGCAATTGAGGCTTAGCGCAGCGCACAATGGGGCGCAAGCCGCCATTCTGCGCGAATCCGCTGCAATACCGTGCCCTTAGGCCGGAAGCTGTGGATCGCCGGCGCCCCTGCCTCCGAGACCGACGCGATTGACAGCGTTTAGGCGACCCGCGTTTATGGCGCGCGCGCCGCTCGTCTGGCGCCGGCGAGGCGCTTCCACGGTCGGAGGAACAGCATGGTTGCGGCCGGACCCAGCGACCAGGACCGCCTGGTGCAGCTTGCCGGGCCCATTCCCTCGCTGCGGCGCGGCTCCTCGCGCAAATTGCGATTCGAGCACGTGGTTATGGCCACCGCCGTGCTCTGCCTGATCGTGCTGGTGATACTGCCGATTCTCTACCTGCTGATCGGCAGCGTGAAATCGGCGGGCGGCTTCACCCTCAAATTCTTCCACGACGCCTTCACCGACCGGCTCTATCTACAGGCGCTGCTCAACTCGCTCATTCTCGGCAGCTTCACCGGCCTGTTCAGCAGCGTGATCGGCCTGCCGCTGGCCTGGGCGGTGTCACGCACCAATGTTCCGGGCAAGCCGCTGATCCGCGCCACAGCGACGCTCGCTTATCTGTCGCCGCCGTTCCTCACGGCCATCGCCTTCGTCAATCTGCTTAGCCCCAATGCCGGGCTCATCAATGTCGCCCTGCGTGAACTCGACCTGTCCTGGCTCACTTTCAATATCTTCTCCATGAAGGGCCTGGTGCTGGTGACGGTGCTGCACACCTTTCCCTTCGTCTACCTGCTGGCGGCCAGCGCGCTCATGTCGGTCGACGCCTCCTATGAGGAAGCCGCGCAAATCCTCGGCGCCGGCAAATGGCGCACCGCGCTTGCCGTGACCGCGCCGCTGGTGATGCCGGCGATCCTGTCCGGCATGCTGATCGCCTTCGTCAACTCGATCGCGCTGTTCGGTTCGCAGGCGATCATCGGCCTGCCGGGGCGCATCTTTACCCTGCCGACGCGCATCTATTCGCTGTTCGACTATCCGCCGCAATACGGCATCGCTTCGGCGTTGTCGCTGGTGTTCATCGTCATCACCGTCACGGCGCTATTTCTCCAGCGCAGCTTCCTGGCCCGCCGCTCCTACGTAACGCTCGCCGGTAAGGGCTCGCGCCCGCAACTGGCCGATCTCGGCACCGCGCGCTGGCCGTTGTTCGGCTTTTGCGTGCTGGTGTTCATGGTGGCGATCGTCATGCCCTATGCCGCGCTGATCGCGGTCTCGCTTAGCAAGTCGTGGGGCCTCGCCTTCTGGAAGAACCTCACGTTGCACAACTATTCTTTCGTGCTGTTCGAATACGACGTGACGCGGCGCGCCATCACCAATAGCCTGATCCTGGCGGTGCTGGCGGCGACGCTCGCCGTCACGCTCGGCACCGTGATTAGCTGGATCGACCTGCGCACCCGCGCGGTCGGGCGGCGGCTATTGGACTACGCTTCCCTCGTCCCGCTCGGGCTGCCGGGCATCGTGATGGCGGTGGCGCTGATCCAGTTCTGGCTGGCCATGCCGATCGCGCTTTACGGCACGCTGGCGATCCTGCTCTTGGCCTATGTGGGCCGCTACGTGCCGTTCGGCGTCCGCTCGGCCAATTCCTCGCTGCGGCAGGTCGATCCGTCGCTCGAGGAAAGCGCGCGCATCCTGGGCGCGGGCTGGGGTTATACGATGCGGGAGGTCACCCTGCCGCTGATCTGGCCGGGCCTGTTCGCCGGCTGGCTGCTGATCTTCGTGCCCGCCATCCAGGAACTATCGGCCTCGATCCTGCTGTTCTCCTCGAAGTCGATCACGCTGGCGGTGGCGGTCTATAATCTCTACGAGACCGGCTATACCGAGCCGACCGCGGCGCTGGCCATGATCAATGTCGTCATCATTGCGGGCGCGATCTGGCTCGCCAGCCGGTTCGGTGGCGGGTCGCGCGACCGCCTCGACGTCCGGGCGGCGCAATAGGGAAGAGCAACGTGGCCGGTGTGCGGTTGAGCGGCGTGACCAAGAGCTACGGCGACGCCGACATGGCCGCGGTCACCGATCTCACCCTCGACATCGGCGACGGCCAATTCGTCACGCTGCTGGGCCCGAGCGGCTGCGGCAAGACCACCACGCTGCGCCTGATTGCCGGCTACATGGCGCCCGACGCCGGCACCATCACGGTGGACAGCCGACTCATGTCGTCGAAGGACACGCTGGTGCTGCCCGAGCACCGCGGCATGGGCATGGTGTTCCAGAACTATGCGGTGTGGCCGCATAAGACCGTATATGAAAACGTCGTGTTCGGCCTCAAGCTGCGCAAGGTCCCGCCAGCCAAGGCGCGGGAGCTGGTCGATGCCGCGCTCGCCCAAGTCAACCTTTCCGGCTATGAAAGCCGCCTACCCAATCAGCTTTCCGGCGGCCAGCAGCAGCGCGTGGCGCTGGCGCGCAGCCTGGTGGTGGAGCCGGACATCCTGTTGCTCGACGAGCCGCTGTCCAATCTCGACGCCAAGCTGCGCGAGCGCATGCGCGGCGAGCTTAAAGATTTGCAGCGCCGCACCGGCATCACCTTCATTTACGTCACCCACGACCAGGCCGAGGCGCTGGCGCTGTCCGACCAGATCGCCGTCATCCATGGCGGCCGGCTGCAGCAATACGGCGCGCCGCGCGAGGTCTATGCCCGGCCGGTCAATCGCATCGTCGCCGACTTCATGGGCAACGTGAACCTGCTGCCGGGCGAGGTGGCGGCCGCGCAGAACGGCAGCGGCGACATCGTGATCGCCGGCGTGCTGCGCGTCAGCGTCACTTTGCCGGCGGGGCTGGCCGCCGGCAGCAAAATCGACGTGGCGGTGCGGCCGGAAAGCATTACGCTCTCGTCCGCGGGCAAGGGCGCCGCCCGCGCCGAGATCGTGGAGCAGGTTTTCCTCGGCAATATCAACGAATACCAGGTCAGACTGGCCGATCAGCTGGCGCGGGTGCAGACCCACCCGAAAGAAAACTTCGCCGTCGGCCAGAGCGTCGGTCTGGCGGTGGATGCGGGGGCGATCAGTATCTTCGCGCGCACGTAAAGACGTTGCGCCAATAGGAGGAAGCGATGATAACCTCAGCTCCGCGGCTGACCATCTGCGCGCTTGCCGCCGCCGTCATCACGGCCGGCGCGGCGCACGCCGCTAATGTCGACCTGGCCGCCGCCAAAAAGGAAGGCAAGGTCACTTGGTACACCTCCACGCCGATCAAGACGGCGCAGAAGGTCGCCGCCCTGTTCGAGAAAGAGACCGGCGTGCACGTCGAACTGTTCCGCTCGGGTGGATCCGCCATCCTGCGCCGCTTCATGCAGGAGCACACCTCCGGCCTCAATGCCGCCGACGTGATGACCACCTCGGACCCGGCCAATTCCAACAAGCTCGCCGCGCAGGGCGTGTTCGTGCCGTTCAAGCCGGACAATTTCGACAAGGTGCCGGACGTGGCGAAAGAGCCCAATGGCGCCTGGGTGGCACAGCGCCTCAACATGATGGTGATCTACGTGCGCAGCGACAAAATCGCCGCCGCCGACTACCCGAAGACCTGGACCGATGCGCTCGCCCCCAAATACAAGGGCAAGCTGGCGATGACCGATCCGTCCTTCACCTCGCTGCAATTGATGGTGGTGTCTACCCTGTCGCGCAAATTCGGCTGGGACTATTACAAGAAGCTGAAGGCCAACGGCATCATGATCGTGCAGAGCAACCAGCAGGTGCTCGACACCGTCAAGAGCGGCGAGCGCCCGATCGCGCTCGGCGCGCTCGACAGCTATGCCGCGGCCGCCCGCAAGCAGGGCCATAAGATCCACTCGATCTATCCGAGCGACGGCACTTTCATCATCCCGTCGCCCACCGCCATCATCAAAGGATCGCCGCACCCCAACGCCGCCAAGTTGTTCGCCAACTTCATGCTGAGCAAGAAGGCGCAGGAGCTGTTTCCGGCTGGCGGCGGCTATGCTGCGCGCACCGACATGGATCCGCCGGCCAACAGCCCGCGCTTAAGCGACGTCAAGCCGATGCCGGTCGATTACGCGCAGATCCAGAAGGACACGGTCGCGGTCAAGAAAGAGTTCAACGAGATATTCCAGTAGCGGCGGACGCCCGCGCCGAACCAGAAAGCAGGAGAGCTGTCGATGAACGAAATGCTCAACCTCAAGGGCGAGGAACACTGGGCCGCCAAGGACGGCGGCGTGCAGCTGTTCCTGTGGGAGAAAGCCGCAAGCGATCCGACCAAGACCCGCGGCACCATCCTGTTCGTGCACGGCTCCTCCATGGCCGGACACGCCGACCTTCGACTTGGCTGTGCCGGGCCGCCCGGGCTCCTCCGCCATGGACCACTTCGCCCGCCTTGGCTTCGACTGCTGGTCGGTGGACATGGAGGGCTATGGCCGCTCGACCAAGGACCGCAACAACAACGCGCCGATCGCGCAAGGCGCCGACGACTGCTACGCCGCCGCGCTCCACATTCAGAAGCTGCGGGGCCAGCGCCCGCTGATGGTCTACGGCATCTCCTCCGGCGCGCTGCGCGCGGCGATGTTTGCCGAGCGCCATCCGGAGATGGTGGCGCGCCTGGCGCTCGACGCCATGGTGTGGACCGGCGCAGGCTCGCCCACGCTCGCCGAGCGTAAGAAGAAGCTGCCCGAATTCACGGCCAAGAACCGCCGTCCGATCGACAAGGCGTTCGTGCGCTCGATCTTCACGCGCGACCATCCCGGCACCGCCGACGAGAAAGTGATCGAAGCTTTCGCCGACGCCATCGTCGCGCTCGACGATTCGGTGCCGACCGGCACCTATGTCGACATGTGCTCGAAACTGCCGGTGGTCGACCCGGAAAAGATCACGGTGCCGACCATCATCATGCGCGGGCAATGGGATGGCATTGCCTCGATGGAGGACTTGCTCGCCTTCTTCGCCAAGCTGCCCAACCCCGACAAGCAGTTCGCCGTCATGCCGGGCATCTCGCACGCTAGCTTCCAGCAGAAGAACTATTTGCTGGTCTATCACATATTGGCGAGTTTCTTTACGCAGCCTGAGCCGGTCTATCGGGGGTGACCGTCATTCCGGGGCGCACACGAAGTGCGCGAGCCCGGAACGACAAGAAGGAATTACGCGCCGAGCTTATCGGCCAGATCCGCCAGGTCCCTGCCGGCTACATCGACCGGCGCCGTCGGCGCCGGCTCGCCGGTGTTCGGTCCATACTCATTGACCCGCGCTGTGTGGCCGGTGCGTAGGCCGAGCTTGGCCGCCGCCACCAGATCGCGGGTGTGGGCCGCAACCATCATGCATTGCTCGGGCGCGAGGCTGAAGGCTTCGCAGGCGGCGAGATAGACGCGCGGCTTCGGCTTGAAGTCGCCGGCGATCTCGGAACCGAGGATGGCATCCCAGGGGATATTGTTGCGGCGCGCGAGATCGACCATCAATGAGATATTTCCGTTCGAGCATGGCGCCAGCCAGAATTTGGTCTTGAGCCGCGCCATCGCCGCCGGCACGTCGGGCCAAGCATCGAGCCGGTGCCAGACCAGCGTCAGGTCGTCGATCACCTCGTCGGAGAGGTTGTCGAGCCCGAAGCGCGGCAGGATGCGCTTGAGGTTATGCCGGTGCAGCACGTCGAGCTTGGAGAACGGGATGCGACCGGCGCGTACCTCCTCCATGCCGGGCTGGTATTCTGCGCGCCAGGCATCGGCAAAGGCGATCCAGTCGAGGTCGTAGCCGAGGCTCGACAGGACGCTCTCGGCCTCGCGGGCAACCGAGGTGCGCCAATCCATCAGGGTACCGAACACGTCGAAGAACAGGGCGCGGACGCCGAGGATGGGGGCTTCTTCGACCATGATGGGGCGCCCGGAAAGGGCCGGCTGCAGGCCGGGGAACCTCGGCTAAGTCATTGAAAAACTGGCGGGAGCGACGGGACTCGAACCCGCGGCCTCTGCCGTGACAGGGCAGCGCTCTAACCAACTGAGCTACGCCCCCGCGGGCGTGGGTCCGAGTTAATGGGCGGCCCAGATAGTGTCAAGGTAAAGCCCTGCCGGCCTCGCAAAATTGCGAAAAAGCCTTATTTATCGCGAGGAATCGATGGTAGAGCGCGGACGAATCGTCTATGGGCGGAATGTTTGGCGCCTCGCCAAACCTGCGGATTCGACAAAGGAGGGTCCCACCGATGGCCACCGTTCCTGGAAAAGCCCCGACACCAACCACCGTGACGTTGAAACATCTGGCCGCAGCGCTCGCGGAACAGCATGAAATGTCGAAAAAGCAGGCGGAGACCGTGCTCGGCGATCTCGTCGGCAACATCGTCAAGCACCTGAAGAAAGGCGAGCGCATCCGCATCGGCGGCCTCGGCATCCTCCAGGTGCGCAAGCGCGCCGCCCGCATGGGCCGCAATCCGGCGACCGGCGAGGCGATCCAGATCAAGGCGTCGAAGAAAGTCGCCTTCCGCGCCTCCAAGGAATTGAAAGAATCGATCTGACGGCCTTATCCGAAGGCCGGACCCTCCGGGGACAAGACGGCGGGCGTGGAGCGATCAAAGCTCCGCGCCTGCCGTTTCGCGTTCGCAAGCTTGCATCCGGCTTGCGTCCGGGGCTAATGCCTTGCCGACGGGCGGTTAGCTCAGCTGGTAGAGCGCCTGCTTTACACGCAGGATGTCGGCGGTTCGAGTCCGTCACCGCCCACCAACCTACGCCGCGAAGCAGCGGAGGTTGTCCGCCGTAACTGCAGCGAAGGCGGACCCGTGCATTTTTCTCGCAGCTTCGGTTGGCAGGCCAGCCTTCGCGCGCGAAGCGCGTGAAGGCTGCCGCGCCGTAACCAAAAGGGCGAAGGCGGGCCACGCATCGCGCGCGCGCGCTACGGCGCGGCGAGCCAACCTCCCTCACCCACAAACGAAAACGGCGCCTTGCGGCGCCGCCTTCACGTTCCGGATGAAGCGCGGGCTTAGTGCGCCGTCAGCCCCGAGCCGTCTTCTTCGACCGGCTTTTCCTTGGCGGCGGCGGCTTCGGCGAGCTTGGCCGCCTCCTCGTCCCAGGTGATGGCTTCCGGCTTGCGCGTGAGCGCGCGCTCGAGCACTTCGTCCATGCGCTGGGCCGGAATGATCTCCAGGCCCTTCTTGATGCTCTCGTTGATCTCCACCAGGTCCTTGGCGTTCTCTTCCGGGATCACCACGGTCTTGATGCCGCCGCGCTGTGCCGCCAGCAGTTTTTCCTTCAGGCCACCGATCGGCAGCACCCTGCCGCGCAGCGTGATTTCGCCGGTCATGGCCACATCGCGGCGCACCGGAATGCCGGTCATTACCGAGACGATGGCCGAGACCATGGCGACGCCGGCCGAGGGGCCATCCTTGGGCGTGGCCCCTTCCGGCACGTGCACGTGGATGTCGCGCTTGTCGAAAAGCGGCGGCTCGATGCCGAAGGCGACCGCGCGCGAGCGCACGTAAGAAGCCGCCGCCGAGATCGATTCCTTCATCACGTCGCGCAAATTGCCGGTCACCGTCATGCGGCCCTTGCCCGGCATCATGGCGGCCTCGATGGTGAGCAATTCGCCGCCCACGTCGGTCCAGGCCAGTCCAGTGACGACGCCGATCTGGTCTTCCGATTCGACCTCGCCGTAGCGGTATTTGGGCACGCCCAGGAAGTCGGGAAGATTCTCGGTCGAGACCGCGATCTTCTTTTTCTTCGAGGTCATCAGCTCCTTCACCGCCTTGCGGATCAGGTTCGACAATTCGCGCTCGAGATTGCGCACGCCCGCTTCCCGCGTATAGCGGCGGATCAGCGTGAGCAGCGCCTCGTCCTCGATCGACCATTCCTCGGGCTTGAGACCGTGCTTGGTGACCGCGTGCGGGATCAGGTGCTTGCGCGCGATCTCGATCTTCTCGTCCTCGGTGTAGCCGGCGATGCGGATAATCTCCATGCGGTCCATCAGCGGCGGCGGGATGTTGAGCGTGTTCGCCGTGGTGATGAACATCACGTTGGACAGATCGTAGTCGACCTCGAGATAGTGGTCGTTGAAGGTGTGGTTCTGCTCGGGGTCGAGCACTTCGAGCAGCGCCGAGGACGGGTCGCCGCGGAAATCGGCGCCCATCTTGTCGACCTCGTCGAGCAGGAACAGCGGGTTCGAGGTCTTGGCCTTGCGCATCGACTGGATGATCTTGCCGGGCATGGAGCCGATATAGGTGCGGCGGTGGCCGCGGATTTCGGCTTCGTCGCGCACGCCGCCGAGCGACACGCGCACGAATTCGCGCCCCGTCGCGCGCGCGATCGATTTGCCGAGCGAGGTCTTGCCGACGCCGGGCGGCCCGACCAGGCAGAGGATCGGCCCGGTCAGCTTGTTGGCGCGCTGCTGCACGGCGAGATACTCGACGATGCGCTCCTTGACCTTCTCCAGACCGTAGTGGTCGGCGTCGAGGATCTGCTCGGCGAGGTTAAGGTCCTTCTTGACCTTGCTCTTCTTGTTCCACGGGATCGACAACAGCCAGTCGAGATAGTTGCGCACGACGGTGGCTTCCGCCGACATCGGCGACATCTGGCGCAGCTTCTTGAGCTCGTGCGTGGCCTTCTCGCGGGCTTCCTTGGAGAGCTTGGTCTTCTTGATCTTGTCTTCCAGCTCCTGCAGCTCGTCGCGACCTTCCTCGTCGCCGAGCTCCTTCTGGATCGCCTTCATCTGTTCGTTGAGGTAGTACTCGCGCTGCGTCTTCTCCATCTGCCGCTTGACGCGGGTGCGGATGCGCTTTTCCACCTGCAGGACGGAGATTTCGCTCTCCATCAGGCCGAGCACCTTCTCCAGCCGCTGGGTGACGACCGGCGTCTCCAGGATGTCCTGCTTGTCGGGAATCTTGACCGCGAGGTGCGACGCCACCGTGTCGGCGAGCTTGGCGTAATCCTCGATCTGCTGGATCACGCCGACCACCTCGGGCGACACTTTCTTGTTGAGCTTCACGTAGTTCTCGAACTCGGTGACCACCGAGCGCGCCATGGCTTCCGCCTCCACGCGGTCGCCGATGTCGTCGGCGAGCACGGTCGCGTCGGCCTCGAAATAATCGCTGCGGTCGGTGTATTTGAGCACCTTGGCGCGCTCGACGCCTTCGACCAGCACCTTCACGGTGCCGTCGGGCAGCTTCAGGAGCTGCAGCACGCTGGCAAGCGTCCCGGTCTCGAAGATCGCGTCGGTCGCCGGATCGTCGTCGGAGGCGTTCTTCTGCGTCGCCAGCAGAATGAAGGTGTCGGAACGCATCACCTCTTCCAGCGCCTTGATCGACTTCTCTCGGCCGACAAAGAGCGGGACGATCATGTGTGGGAACACCACGATGTCGCGCAGCGGTAAGACGGGATAGGCGCGGGTTTCGCCGGGCTGCAGCGTGGGTCGCGGCTTGCTGGTCATTGGCCTCAGTCCTTGTTGTTGTGCCCCTGACCGCGCAACCCGCTTGTGCGGCCTCGCACGATCAGTGCCGGTCGAAACGGACGCCCGGAATCGCCTCTGGGACTTAAGGGTACGAAACCTCGCCCCACTCCGATACTACGACCTTTCGTACGCCCGCTTGTTCGCAACGCTATAGCTATGCCCGCCCCCCAGCCTCTGCAAGTAAGGCCGGATTTTCAAGTTAAAACGGGCTCGCACGCGTCAGACGAAAGCCGCAGGAGCGCGAATTGGAGGAACTTCAGCCGCGGCGAGAAAGCCGAACGCAACTATTAGGCGCTGGCGCCGCCCGATTCAGCCGTGCGGTCGCTGCGGTCCGCGTAAATGTAGAGCGGACGCGCGGTACCCTCCACGACCTCCTTGGAGATTACCACCTCCTCGACGCCCTCCAGGCTCGGCAGGTCGAACATGGTGTCGAGCAGGATGCCCTCCATGATCGAGCGCAGGCCGCGCGCGCCGGTCTTGCGGTCGATCGCCTTGCGGGCGATCGCCCCCAGCGCCTCGTCGGCAAGCGTCAAGTCGATCGACTCCATCTCGAACAGGCGCTGGTATTGCTTGACCAGGGCGTTCTTCGGCTCGACCAGGATCTTCTTGAGCGAAGCCTCGTCGAGGTCTTCCAGCGTAGCGACCACCGGCAGGCGGCCGACGAATTCCGGGATCAGGCCGTATTTGAGCAGATCCTCGGGCTCGACATGGCGGAAGATTTCGCCCTGCTTGCGGTCCTCCGGCGCTACCACCTTGGCGCCGAAACCGATCGAGGTGGAGCGTCCGCGCGCCGAGATGATCTTGTCGAGGCCGGAAAAGGCGCCGCCGCACACGAACAGGATATTGGTGGTGTCGACCTGCAGGAACTCCTGCTGCGGATGCTTGCGGCCCCCTTGCGGCGGCACCGAGGCGACGGTGCCTTCCATGATCTTCAACAAGGCCTGCTGCACGCCCTCGCCCGACACGTCGCGGGTGATCGAGGGGTTGTCGGATTTACGCGAAATCTTGTCGATCTCGTCGATATAGACGATGCCGCGCTGGGCGCGCTCGACATTGTAGTCGGCCGACTGCAGCAGCTTGAGGATGATGTTTTCCACGTCCTCGCCGACATAGCCGGCTTCGGTGAGCGTGGTGGCGTCGGCCATGGTGAAGGGCACGTCGAGGATGCGCGCCAGCGTCTGCGCCAGCAGCGTCTTGCCCGAGCCGGTCGGCCCGATCAGCAGGATGTTCGACTTGGCGAGCTCGACGTCGTTGTGCTTGGACTGATGATTGAGCCGCTTGTAGTGATTGTGGACGGCGACCGAGAGCACCTTCTTGGCGTGGTCCTGGCCGATAACGTAGTCGTCGAGGACCTTGCGGATCTCCTTCGGCGTCGGAATGCCGTCGCGCGACTTCACCAGCGAGGACTTGTTCTCCTCGCGAATGATGTCCATGCACAGTTCGACGCATTCGTCGCAGATGAACACCGTGGGGCCGGCGATGAGCTTGCGCACTTCGTGCTGGCTCTTGCCGCAGAACGAGCAGTACAGAGTGTTCTTCGAATCGCTGCCGCCGACTTTGCTCATTCCAATCTCCGTCGCACTCTATTCGGACGCCTGGGTCGCACTTTGCCGTGGTCGGCGAAGCCTTCTCGATACCCGCCTATACGCGCCGCAACGAACGAAGCAAGTTTCGCGCCTAACCTTTGGCACGGCGGACTGTCAAATCGGGGCCGGCCCGCCCAGCCTTCTCCTCCCCACATCATAAGCGAAGCATGCTAACGACGTGATAATCAAGAATTTATTAACGATAATCTCTCACCCACAGGCGCAAAAGCGGCCATTCTGGGGCGGACAGGCCCTGTCGGGAACCGCCCGGCAGACCGGTTCGGCGCCGAAATCAAGTCGCCGGCGTGGGAAGCATTTCCTCCGGACGCTTGTCGATCACCTTGTCGACCAGGCCGAACTCCTGCGCCGCCTCGGCGGTGAGGAAGAAATCGCGTTCCAGCGCGTCCTCGATCTTCTTCAGCGACTGCCCGGTGTGCTTGACGTAGATCTCGTTCAACCGCTTCTTCAGGTTCAGAATCTCCTGCGCGTGCAGCATGATATCGGTCGCCTGGCCCTGGAACCCGCCGGACGGCTGGTGCACCATGATGCGGGCATTAGGCAGCGCAAAACGCTGATCCTTGGCGCCTGCGGCCAAAAGTAGCGAGCCCATCGAGGCCGCCTGCCCGATGCAGAGCGTGGACACCGGCGGGCGCACGAATTGCATGGTGTCGTAGATCGCCATGCCGGAGGTCACCACCCCGCCAGGCGAGTTAATGTACATGGCAATCTCTTTCTTCGGATTCTCGGCCTCCAGGAACAGCAGCTGGGCCACGACCAAGGTGGCCATGCCGTCCTCGATCGGCCCGGTGATGAAAACGATGCGCTCCTTGAGCAGGCGCGAAAAAATATCGTAGGCACGTTCGCCGCGATTGGTCTGCTCGACCACCATGGGCACGAGCTGCATATAGGTCTCGACGGGGTCTTTCATTTCCGCTCCTTCACGCGAATCACGGCGGCTAGGTTAGCCGCAGCCCGGAGGGGCGGCGATCATCTATTTTCGCGCGCGCCCCACCGCAAGCGGCTAAATACCTCAAGCCTCGTCCTCGTCTTCCTTGTAGAGCTCCTCGCGCGGCACCTTCTTCTCGGTCACCTCGGCAAGCTCGAGCAGGAAGTCGACCACCTTGTCCTCGAAGATCGGGGCGCGCAGCGCGGCGATCGCTTCCGGATTCTTGCGGTAATAGTCCCAAACCTGCTGCTCGCGGCCGGGGAACTGGCGCGCCTGCTCCATCACCGCGCGGCCGACCTCGTCCTCCGGCACGGTAATGTTGTTCTTCTCGCCGATCTCGGCCAGCACCAAGCCGAGCCGCACCCGCCGGTCGGCGATGGTGCGGTATTCCTCCTTGGCCTTGTCCTCGGTGGTGTTCTCGTCGGCGAAGCTCTTCTTTTCGGTCTCGAGCTCCTGCAGCACCGACTTCCACACCCGGTCGAATTCCTCCCGGGCGAGCGTCGGCGGCGGCTCGAACTTGTGGCGCTTGTCGAGCTCGTCGAGCAGTGCGCGCTTGACCTTCTGGCGCGACACCGAGGCGTGCTCGCGCGCCAGGCGGTCCTTGACCGCGTCGCGCAGCTTGGCGAGCGATTCCAGGCCCAGCGACTTGGCGAACTCGTCGTCGAGCGCGACCGCGCTCGGCGCCTCGATCGACTTGGCGGTGACGACGAATTCGGCGTCTTTGCCGGCGAGATGTTCGGCCTGATAATGCTCGGGGAACTTCACCTTGAGGGTGCGGGTCTCGCCCGCCGCGATGCCGATGAGCTGATCCTCGAAGCCGGGAATGAAGGTGTTGGAGCCGATCAGCACCGAGGCGTCGTCGCCGGTGCCGCCCTCGAATGGCTCGCCATCGATGGTGCCGGCATAGGAGATGACGACGCGGTCGTCTTTCGCCGCTTTCTCGCCCTCAGCCTTGGGCGAGAAGGGCTTGTTCTGCTCGGTGATGCGGGTGAGCGCTTCGTCGACCTCGGCGTCGGCGACGTCGCTGACGAGCCGGGTGAGCTTGATGGTCTTGAAATCGGTGAGCGCGATCGGCGGCAAGATCTCGACCGCCATGGTGTAGTCGAGGTCGCGCTTGCCGGCGATCAGCTCTTCGATGGCGTCCTTTTCCTCCGGCAGCGTCACCTTCGGCTCGGCGGCGAGCTTGAAGCCGTGCTCGGACACGATCTGGTTGTTGGTGTCGCGCACCGTCGCCTCGATCACCTCGGCCATGGCGGAGCGGCCATAGACGCGCCTCAAATGCGACACCGGCACCTTGCCGGGCCGGAAGCCGTCGAGGCGGACGCGACCCTTCAATTCGTCCAGGCGCACATTGACTTTGGCGTCGAGCTCGGCGGCGGGCACGACCACCTTGAATTCGCGCTTGAGACCTTCCGAGAGCGTTTCGGTAACCTGCATTGATCACACATTCTTGCCGGCGCTTGCGCGGCGTTTGAGTTGCTCGGGACGAGCGGGCCGCTATGCCCGCCGCATTCGGCCCTCGGCATGGTGCGGGCGGAGGGATTTGAACCCCCACGTCTTGCGACACGGGAACCTAAATCCCGCGCGTCTACCAATTCCGCCACGCCCGCAAAGGGCTCCTTGAGGACATTCCTGGCGCGACGACCGGTCTTGCGGAACTCTATGCGGGCCCCGGGTCCCAAAGACAAGGCGCGCCAGCCCCGGCCTTTCGGGCGGCGCGGCTTATAACACGCGAAATCCCCGCCGCATCAACAAAAATAGGCATTTGTCGCGCATACTCAATGGCCGGGCGCGGTGCGCCGTTTAGCCGAAATCATCGAACAGCCGCCGCAACACGCGCGGTAGTTCCTCCGGCAAATCCTCCGAAATCAGGCCGGGCCCGAAGCTCGCCGCCGCTTCGCCATGCAGCCAGGCGGCGGCGCCGGCGGCTTCGAAGGCCGGCATGCCTTGCGCCAACAGCCCTGCAATCATGCCGGTCAACACGTCACCCGACCCGGCGGTGGCAAGCGTGGGCGGGGCGTTGGCCGCGATCGAGGCGCGGCCGTCGGGAGCCGCCACCACGGTGTCGGGTCCCTTGAGCAGTACCACGGCGCCACTGGCCTGGGCCGCCAGGCGCGTCTTCTCAAGTTTCGCATAAACTTTAGGATTATTGTCTATCGCATTAAAAAGTCTTGAGAATTCTCCTTCATGAGGCGTCACGACGACAGCCCGGTCCGGGCGTTTGGCGATCTCCTCGGCGAGCAGAGTCTCCATCCTCGGCAAAGCTGGTTAGCGCGTCGGCGTCGAGCACCACGGCCGCTTCGCTGGCCAGCGCCGCCCGCACCATCTCGCGCATTTCCGGCCCTACCCCGCCGCCGGGCCCGAGCGCGACCGCGTTGCGCCGCTTGTCGGCGAGGAAGGCCGCAAGCTCGCCAGAGCCGTCCACCGGCCGTACCATGATCGCCAGATTGGCCGCGGCATTGACCAGCAGCGCATCGCGCGGGCTCGCGATAGTGACGAGCCCCGCCCCTGCCCGCAGCGCCCCGCGCGCGGCCAGCCGCGCCGCTCCGGTAAACGAAAGGCCGCCGGAAACCACCACCGCATGGCCGCGCGCGTATTTGTGGCCCTGCGGCCGTGGCTGCGGGAAAGAGGCCGCCCAGAGCGGCGGCTCGTTGGCGAAGGTCGCCGGCTTGATCGCGTCGAACACGCTGTCCGCAATGCCGATGTCGACGACGCGCAGCAGGCCGCAATGCTGCCGGCCTGGCAGTAGCAGATGACCCGGCTTACGGCGGAAGAAGGTCACGGTATGGCTGGCCTTCACCGCGACGCCCATCACCGCGCCGGTGGTGCCATTGATGCCGCTCGGTAGGTCGACGGCGACGACCGGCGCAGCCGATGTGTTCATCACGTCGATCATGGCGCGCGGCAGGCCCTCGACCGGACGGTCGAGACCGGCGCCGAACAGCGCGTCGATCACGACCGCCTCGCCGCCGATCCGCTCGGGCGAGGCCTGATCAAGCGGCCCGCTCCAACGCGCGGCCGCCTTCGCCGCATCGCCCTTGAGCCGGCCGCGCTCGCCCACGAAAAGAAGCCGCACGCTATGGCCGCGCTCGGCCAGGATGCGCGCCGCCACGAAGCCGTCGCCGCCATTGTTGCCGGGGCCCGCCACCACCAGCACCGGCCGGCCCTGCAACACCGCGCAGGCAATGTCGGCCACCGCCCGGCCGGCATTTTCCATGAGCGCGATGCCGGGCGTGCCGCCGGCAATGGTCAGCCGGTCGGCCTCGGCCATTTCAGCCGTGCTGAGGAGCTCGATCATGCGGGTCGAGACTATCGGGCGGTCCGGCATCGACAAGTGCGTCTCCCTGACCATAGATTAGGCAAAATGCCTAATTTCTGGGCACCTAACATTAGGCAATTCGACCGCATTTCCACCCGCCGGCCGCTAAGCCACTGTGAAAACTGCGGATAATCCGTCTTCTCGGCTTGGCACGGGACCTGCTAACCGGAAGCGCGGCGCTCCCGATCCACGCGGCGGCCGTGGGAGGTAAGGAAAAAAGCAATGAAAAAAATCGAGGCCATCATCAAGCCTTTCAAGCTCGACGAGGTGAAGGAAGCGTTGCAGGAGGTCGGCCTGCAAGGCATCACCGTCACCGAAGCCAAGGGTTTCGGCCGGCAGAAGGGCCATACCGAGCTCTATCGCGGCGCCGAATATGTGGTCGATTTTCTGCCCAAGGTGAAGATCGAGATCGTGCTTGGCGACGACATGGTGGAAAAGGCGGTGGATGCGATCCGGCGCGCCGCCCAGACTGGCAGGATCGGCGACGGCAAGATATTCGTGTCCACGATCGAGGAAGCCATCCGGATCAGAACCGGTGAATCCGGGCTAGACGCCATCTAACGAACCGCGGGCAAGCGTCTGCGCGGGCATTATTCAAAAAAGGGGGAATGCAATCTATGACGACAGCCAAAGATGTCATGAAACTGATCAAGGACAACGACGTGAAATACGTCGATTTCCGGTTCACCGATCCGCGCGGCAAATGGCAGCACGTCACCTTCGACGTCTCCATGATCGAAGAGGACACCTTCGCCGAAGGCCAGATGTTCGACGGCTCCTCGATCGCCGGCTGGAAGGCGATCAACGAGTTCGACATGAACCTGATGCCGGATCCGTCCAGCGCCTGCATCGATCCGTTCTTCGCCGAGACCACGCTGTCGCTGGTCTGCGACGTGCTCGAGCCGACCACGGGCGAGCCCTACAACCGCGATCCGCGCGGCATCGCCAAGAAGGCCGAGGGCATGGTCAAGTCGCAAGGCGTGGGCGACACTATCTTTTTCGGCCCGGAAGCCGAGTTCTTCGTGTTCGACGACGTCAAATACGCAGCCCAGCCCTACAATACTGGCTTCAAGCTCGACTCCACCGAGTTTCCGACCAATTCCGACACCGAATACGAAGGCGGCAATCTCGGCCACCATATCGGCTTCAAGAAGGGCTATTTCCCGGTACCGCCGCAGGATAGCGCGCAGGACATGCGCTCGGAAATGCTCGGCGCCATGGCGCGCATGGGCGTCAAGGTCGAGAAGCACCATCACGAAGTGGCCAGCGCCCAGCACGAGCTCGGCCTGAAATTCTCGCCGCTGACGCAGATGGCCGACCAGATGATGATCTACAAATACTGCATCCAGCAGGTGGCACAGATCTACGGCAAGACCGCAACCTTCATGCCCAAGCCCGTCTACGGCGACAACGGCTCCGGCATGCACTGCCACCAGTCGATCTGGAAGGCGGGCAAGCCGGTGTTCGCGGGCAACAAATATGCCGACCTGTCGGAAAGCTGCCTGTCCTACATCGCCGGCATCATCAAGCATGCCAAGGCGATCAACGCTTTCACCAACCCGACCACCAACTCCTACAAGCGTCTGGTGCCGGGCTTCGAGGCGCCGGTGCTGCTCGCCTATTCGGCGCGCAACCGCTCGGCCTCCTGCCGCATCCCCTACACCACCAACCCGAAGGCAAAGCGCGTCGAGGTGCGTTTCCCCGATCCGATGGCCAACCCCTATCTCGCCTTCGCGGCGATGCTGATGGCGGGGCTCGACGGCATCAAGAACAAGCTCGACCCGGGCTCGGCCATCGACAAGGACCTCTACGACCTGCCGCCGGCGGAATTGAAGCAGATCCCGACAGTGTGCGGCTCGTTGCGCCAGGCGCTCGAGGAACTCGACAAGGACCGCGAGTTCCTCAAAGTCGGCGGCGTCTTCGACGACGACTTCATCGACAGCTATATCGACTTGAAGATGCAGGAAGTGATCCGCTTCGAGCACACCCCGCATCCGGTCGAATTCGAGATGTACTACTCGGCGTAAGCATTCCTCCCAAGGCATCGCACAGTACCGAGACTTGGGCGATGCAAACTTACCGGGCGCTCCGCAAGGGGCGCCCTTTTTTCATGGGCGGCTTGCGCCGGACTATCCGGTCGGTGACGAACAATCACGCCACCGCCGCCGCATGGCCGCTGAGCGAGACGAGCAGGCTATTTGTTTCCACCGCGGATTTGGGCGGGCTGAAGAAATAACCCTGGACGTCGGTACATCCTTCCGTTCTCAGGATCTCGAGTTGATTCTGCGTCTCGACACCTTCAGCGGTCGTGACAATGTCGAGACTGCTGCCAAGCCCGACAACCGCGCGAAGGATGGCCAGGCTCTCCTTGTTATTTGACAAGTCGCGAATAAAGGACTGATCGATCTTGATTCTGTCGAATGGAAAACTGCGAAGATAACCGAGCGATGAATATCCCGTCCCGAAATCGTCCATGGCGACGCTGACCCCGAGCTCTTTGAGTTGATGGAGCATGACTAAAGCCCCCTCGCTGTCCTGTATGAGGACCAACTCGGTAATCTCGAGCTCCAGCCTGCTTGCAGGCAAGCCCGACTTAGCAAGTGCGTTATCTACGACGCGGACAAAGTCGGCGGCTTTGAACTGAACCGGCGATACGTTGACCGCCACCGCTATGTCATCAGGCCACTCGACGGCGTCTGTACAGGCTCGGCCCAACACCCATTCTCCGATCGGGATGATAAGGCCCGTTTCCTCCGCGATCGAAATGAAATCCAGCGGCGGCACCAAGCCGCGTTCGGGCTGATGCCAGCGAATAAGCGCCTCGCAAGCGGTGACCTTCCCGGTCTTGAGGTTGACGATGGGCTGATAGTTGAGTGTGAATTCGTCGTTGACCAGCGCCTTGCGAAGATCGAGCTCCAGAGCGCGGCGCTTTTGCATGCGCGCGTCCATGTCCGCTTCGAAAAACCGATAGATATTGCCGCGATCGGCCTTGCAGCGGTATAGCGCCAGATCCGCGTTCCTCATCAGCTGATCTGGAGCTGTGCCGTCACCCGGCGCGATTGCGATGCCGATGCTTGTCCCCACGACGACTTGATTGCCGTCGAGCTGATAAGGCGCGCTCACCGCCGCGATCAGCCGCGTCGCAAGCGCGGTCGCGTCGGCCGGCCGCGTGAATGCGACCTGCACGATGGCGAACTCGTCGCCGCCCAGCCGCGCAACGATATCGGTATCGCGGATGCAGCCGCGCATGCGACCGGCCGCCGCCTGCAACAGCGTGTCGCCGACCGGATGCCCGAACGTGTCGTTCACGGTCTTAAAGCGGTCAAGGTCCAGGCTGAAGACCGCGAAGCCGCCGGTTTGCGGCCCACGCGTGAGGAGCTCTTCCAACTTTTCATAGAAAAGGACCCGATTCGGCAGGTCCGTAAGCGCGTCGTAATGCGCTATGTGCGAAATCTGATCCTGAATACGCCGCTGTTCCGTCGTGTCTTCGATCGTGACCACGAAACCGCCATCAGGCATCGGCGAACACGCTGCAACGAAGGTGTGCCCGTCGGTACGCTCAAACATTATTTTGCCCGGTTTCTGGCGGTCTAAGATATTCTGAAGCTCGACGACGATGTGCGACGGATCTTTTACCGCCACATTGGTCCAGTCCTGCACAAGCTGTATGGTTTGCGGAACCGTCGTTCCGAGCGCCGAGATTTTCCATTTTTCCCATGGCACCTGAAACATTTCCGTAAAGCGCCGATTGGAAACGATGAGCGTTCCGGCGCGATCGTACATCAAGAGGCCTTGAACCATGTTGTTCAATGCCGCGTTGAACTGCAAATTCTGCTTTTCAATCTTGTCATTCGCCATCTTGATCTGGTCGTTCGCACGCTCGCGTTCGGTGATGTCGCGGAAATACCATATGCGACCGAGATATTTCTGCTTGGCGGTGCGCAACGGCGCCGTGTCCCGATCGATCACACGCCCATCCTTGAGCCTGAGCTCGTCGTGGGCCTTTTCGTCAGGATGCTCATAAAGATGTTTGATGCGCGCGATAAATGCTTCCCGGTCAATGAATTGCGCCGCCAACGCCTGCAAGACCGCCTCATTGTCCCCGTTCTCTAAGATTTCCTGCGGGATATCCCATAATTTCTTGAACTGCCGATTGAACGAAATGATCCTCCTGTTCTCGTCGACGACGACAATTGCGTCGGGCGAATTCTCCATTGCTGTCGCGCTGAGGAGATTTGAAAAGGACAGTTGTTCTTCCAGCCGCGCGCGCTCGGTGACGTCCATATACGTGCCGAGCACGCCGAACACCTCGCCGTTTGCATCGCGCAACGGCACCTTGCTCGTCAAGATCGCGTTGACCTTCCCTTCCGTTGTCAGCGGCTCTTCGATGAGAAGCTTGCTGCGCCCGGTCTCGATGACTTCCCGGTCGTCGCCCCGGTAGCGGTCCGCGCAATCGCGCCACCCCATCTCATAGTCGTCTTTGCCGATGATGTCCTCCGGGCGGGCAAACCCCGCATCGCGCGCGAACGGCGCATTGCAGCCCAGGTAAACGAGATTCTTGTCTTTCCAGAAAATTCTCGCCGGTACCGTATCGAGCATCGCCGCGACGATCTGCTGCGATTCGCGCAGCGCCGCTTCTCCCCGTTTGCGGTCTTCGATCTCACGCGCAAGCGTCTCGGCTTCCTCGCGCAGGCTCTCGTTGGCGGACTGCAACTGTGCGGTGCGCTCCCTCACGCGCAGGCCCAATTCGTCGCGGCCCTTGCGTAGAGCCGCCTCGGATTCCAACCGCTCTTGGCTCCAGCGGCGCCCGGCACGCAGCGCAAAATACCAGGTCGACAGCAGCGCGAGGACGATCGCGCCGCTCGAAATCTCGAAACCGACCATCAGACGATAGAGATTCTGCTTGTCGCGCTGGATTGCGCCACTTTGCCAGGCCACGGTCTTTTCTACGCCGTCGGCGTAGACGCGCTTCCACCTCAGATATTCGCCGCTGACCAGCAGAGCGGACGCCTCGGCCCGCTTGCCCTCACGCATCAGTGCGAAGGCGCGGCGCTCCAATTGAACGAGCTTTTGGTTTGCTTCGTCGGTCTGTCCGACGAATTGCGCCACCTCAGCCAGGCCCAGCGCCCTCGCCGTTCTCTTGATCAATGCGTCGAGCTGGGCATCGTATTTGTGGTACCTAGCCTCGTAGCTCGCATCGCCGGTCGCGGCCGCCATGCGCGCCGACATCGTCAATGCTTCATCGAATAACCTGACCTGGCTGACATACTCGCCGAGCTGGGCCTCCCTCGCCTGCACCGCATCGAAGCGTTCGTTTAACTGCCACAACAGCGCGCTGCCGACCGCAGCGGCCAGCACGCTGATCGCGAATGCCGCCACGACGAGCCGCAGTGGAAACCCGTCGCGGTGGGGACGGCTTTTTTTTGCCGGTACATCAGCGTTCAATCGAAGCCCCGGTGTCCGTTTCGTTCGCGACAACAATCGTCTAATGCGCGAAATGTATCGGCAATTCATTCCGGTGCCGTACGTAGTACGTGCAATGATCGTTTCGTTAGTTAGCAAGCGATGAAAATAGGTAGGATGGTGCCGAAAAACATTGCGTATGACCGGTGCCGCGGCATTTGCACGTTTGCCGCTCGCCGCAGGCGGCGGCCGCGCCTGGCTTCAGACTGAAATTTCGCGAGGCGCGGTCAGATGACCAGGAGGATGAGAAGCATGCCGGCAACGATGCCGGCGGCGGTCACCAGCATTCGCCGACGACGGCGCGGGCCGTAGACGCCGGCGGCACGGCGCGCCGCAATCAGCGCGGCGTCGAATTCGGCCGAACTCGAAAAGGCGCAGGCCAAAGCGCAACCGGCGCGCTCGGCATAGGTTTCGAGCGCGCCGATATCGCCATCAGTCCGGGTGGCCAATGTCATGAGCGGATGGTAGCGCCACTATGGTAAACGAGACGTTGCCAGTTGGCCGCCCCGGTGCTCGGGCGGCGGTATCGCGGTGCAGCAGGTGCGTCAGGCCACCGCCGATGCCTCGCCGGAGAACGACGCCAGCAATTCCTTTACCTCGGCCGCAGGCCTGGGCGGGCTGAAGAAATAGCCCTGCGCTTCGGTGCATCCTTCCGACCTCAGAAGTTCCAGTTGATGCGCGACTTCGACGCCTTCGGCGGTGGTCGCAATGTTGAGGCTGCTGCCAAGACCGACGACCGCGCGAAGAATCGCCAAGCTCTCTTTGCTCTCCGAAAGGTCGGCAATGAACGACTGGTCGATCTTGATTCGGTCGAACGGGAAACTCCGCAGATAGCCGAGCGAGGAATAGCCGGTGCCAAAATCGTCCATGGCGATATGGACTCCGAGGTCTTTCAGCTCATGCAGCATCGCCAACGAGGTTTCGCTTTCCTGCATGAGAACCAGCTCGGTGATCTCAAGCTCCAGCCTTCGCGCCGATAGCCCGGACTTCTTAAGTACGGACTTGACGATCTGCACAAAACCGTCCGACCTGAATTGCGCCGGCGATATGTTGACCGCCAGCGCGATTTCGTCCGGCCAGGTGACGGCGTCGAGGCAGGCGCGTTGCAGCACCCACTCACCGATCGGCACAATCAGCCCGGTTTCTTCCGCGATGGGAATGAAGTGCAACGGCGGCACCGAGCCGCGCTCGGGCTGAAGCCAGCGGATGAGCGCCTCGCAGCTCGTGATCTTGCCGGTCTTGATATTCACGATTGGCTGATAATTCAGGGTGAATTCGTCGTTGACCAGCGCTTTGCGCAGATCGAGCTCCAGCGCGCGACGTTCCTGCATGCGCGCGTCCATCTGCGGCTCGAAGAATTGATAGACGTTTCCACGATCGGCCTTGCAACGGTAGAGCGCCAGATCGGCGCTTTTTACGAGTTGGTCGGGTGTCTTGCCGTCGGTGGGCGCGATCGCGATACCGGCGCTCGTTCCGATGACGACTTGATGGCCGTCGAGATTGTAGGGTGCGCTCAGCGCATCGATCAGCCGGGTTGCGAGAAGGGTTGCATCGGCGGGGCGCTTGAAACTGGTCTGTACGACGGCAAACTCGTCACCGCCCAGCCGGGCGACGATGTCGGCATCGCGAACACAGCCGCGCATGCGTTTGGCCGCTGCCTTCAGCAGCTTGTCCCCGATCGGATGACCGAGCGTGTCGTTGACGCTCTTGAAATGGTCGAGGTCGAGGCTCAGCACTGCGAAGTTCCCGCCCTGCCCCGCGCGCGCAAGAAGCCGCTCCAACTGCTCATAGAAGACCGTCCGGTTCGGCAGGCCGGTCAGCGCGTCGTGATGCGCCATATACGAAATTTTCGCTTCAATCTCTCGCTGCGCGGTAATGTCCTCAATCGTCACAACGAAACCCCCGTTGGCCATCGGTGCGGCCAAAGCATTAAAAGTTCTTCCGTCGGTTCGCTCGTATACGACCTGCCCGCCTTTGTTGCGCTCGATCAGGCTTCGAACCTCGGCGCTGAATAGTTCGTAATTCTTCACCGTCGCATTGGTCCATTCATGGATTAGCCGAATCGTTTCCTGGAACGTCTTACCCAAGGCCACGGCTTGCCATTTTTCCCACGGGAGACCGAACAGTTCAGCAATACGCCGGTTGGAAATGAGCAGCTTGCCGTCGCGGCCGAACATCAAGAGGCCCTGCGCCATATTGTTCAACGCGGCGTCGAATTGCGCGTTGCGCGTCTCCAGCTCTTCTTCCAGCCTGGCGCGCTCGGTCACGTCCAGATAGGTGCCGAGCACGCCGAAAGTCTCGCCATTTGCATCGTGCAGCGGCACCTTGCTCGTTAACAGCGTGATGGTCTTGCCATCGGGGGTGGTCTGCGGCTCGTCGATGAGAAGCTTACTGCGGCCGCTCTCGATCACTTCGCAGTCGTCACGGCGGTAGATCTCCGCCTGATCGAGCCAGCCCATCTGGTAATCGGTTTTGCCGATGACTTCCTCGGGACGGGAAAACCCGGCATCGCGCGCGAACGGCGCGTTGCATCCCAAATAGACGAGATTTTTGTCCTTCCAGAAGATTCTGGCCGGCACCGCATCGAGGATCGCCGCGACGATCTGCTGCGATTCGTCGCGAGGAGCTGGCGTCGACTTAACGTCTCCGCCGCCATCGCGACTT
The DNA here is from genome assembly GCA_963805535.1 of uncultured Pseudomonadota bacterium. Taxonomy (GTDB): domain Bacteria; phylum Pseudomonadota; class Alphaproteobacteria; order Rhizobiales; family Xanthobacteraceae; genus Pseudolabrys. The sequence goes on along the minus strand of CAWDUV010000012.1, from coordinate 736,024 downwards.
TCGCGCCGCCGTTCGTTCCTGGTCTTACGAATGGCCGCCTCCGATCGAAATCACCCGCGAAGCGCAGGCGCTGCGTTGCGTTCCGGTCGCCGACACAATAGCGAAATGCGTTAAAGCGATCGGCAATTCACACCAATCCGATGTGCAACGCGCGCAGGGATCGTTGCATTGGTTAGCGCGCGATGAAATCTGGTAAAAGAGTACGGAAAAGGCCATCTGTTGCCGGCTCGCCCCGCGCGGCGCGCCGCTCAGGCTGCGGTATCGTGATGCAGCAGGCGGGCGAAGGCGGACGGCTTGTCGCCGCGGGCGGCGGCGATCAAGCGGGCGCGCTCGCTCGCCGGCTCTTCCGCGGCAATCTGCAGGCGGTTGCGGCCCTCGCCCTTGGCGCGGTAGAGCGCGGCATCGGCGCGCGCGATCAGCGCATCGATGTTGGTCACCAGTTCGTAAGTGGTAGCGGCGCCGATGCTGACGGTGGCGCCGACCGCATGGCCCGACACATCCTTGCCCGCAATTTCAAGGCCCGAGCGGATGCGCTCGGCGATCATGCTGGCGATGTCGGCTGGCTCGGCCACAACGGCCGCAAATTCCTCGCCGCCCAGCCGCCCGATAATGTCGGTCGCGCGCGTGCTCTTGCGCACGACCTGCGCGAACACGCCCAGCACATCGTCGCCGACCGCGTGGCCGAAGCGGTCGTTGACCGATTTGAAGTGGTCGAGATCGAACATCAGCATGGTGACCGGTTTTTTGCCGCCGGCGCGCGCACACAGCGTGAGCGCATTCTCCAGGAAGGCGCGCCGGTTGAGCAGGCCGGTCAGGTAATCGGTTTGGGCGGCATGCCGGTAGATGTCGACGTGACGGTCCTTGACCATCAACAGCACGATGAAGGCAGTGCCGACCGCGTAGAGGATGGTCTCCAGCGCGAACACCGTGATCCAGCTGATGGCGATGTCGTCCGGCAGGAAGGCGTGCATGGCGAGCGGCATCAGGAAGATCGCCGCGTGCAGGCTGGGCACCACGATGGTGGCGATGCGCGAGCGCATGGCCTTGCGGCGTTCGCGCGAGAGCTCGTGGGCGATGAAGAAGGTGTAGACGGCGACCACCACGACGCCGAGCCCGAGACGCGCGCCGCTGTCGGGCGGGAACGGCGGCAACTGGCACAGCACCAGCCAGACGACGGCGCCGGCGCAGCCGGCGAGCGGCCGCAGGGGGCGGCCACGGAACAGCCGCACCCCGTTCCAGATCATGCCGCAGGCCACGAAGATCATGGCGAAAGGCACTGTCGGCGGCAGCGAAATCCAGGGATGCGGCGCCCCCCACAGCGCCAGCGCCGAGGCGCCGAGCAGATAGGCCGCGCCCCACCAGGCAAGCGCACCCACGTCGCGCTGCTGCAGCCAGGCCAGCACCAGAAACAGCCCGAGCAGCGCTATGATGCAGACCATTACGAAGGCAAGCGTAGGACCGTCTAAGAACAACAGCCCCTGATTTGCCGCGCCGTGCATGGCAACTCCAGTGGACACCGATTGCACGCATCTCGCCTGGTGGCCGGCGCGCGGTGGTAAATTACCTGCAGCCTGTGGGCAAAGCGTTGCGCGCATGGGTGTGCTTCGATGAAAGGCTTAGGCAAATTGTCGTTAAAATTGGAGTAAAGCCGAGCGGGACGGTATGACAGAGCGCTCTTGCGAGCGCGCCCGGCGATGCGCGGAGCGGCGCTTGGAAAACGGCAAGCGATCGGCGCGTCTTGGCGCGGAGGCCGGCGCTTGGATAATTGGAGGCTGCGGCACGCTTCCAGCGCGGAGGACCGGCCGCTTCGGGCGAGCCCTGCATGTTCGCTTACTGGGTGAAGCGACCGGCAGCCGCGTCGGGCCTGGCATCCGCGCCTCCGGCCCTCGGCGACCGGCGGAATATTTGTCTTAAAACATTTATCTTGGAACATATGCAAAAATCAGTATATGATTTTCACAGGGAGCGGGACAAAAGGACATGCCGAAATGACGATATTTAATGCCGTTCTGGCACGGCGGCCGCCGCTCTTCGCCTTTGGGGGCGAGCCCGATCTCATACTCCGGTGGCTTAGCCCAGCATGACCCGCACATCATCGGCATCGCGCGAGCCGCAGATTGCGCTGTCGGTCGCGCCCGCGGACGAGATCAAGACCACCACCTGCTACATGTGCGCCTGCCGTTGCGGCATTCGCGTTCATCTCAAGGACGGCAAGGTCCGCTACATCGAGGGCAACCGCGATCATCCGGTCAACCGCGGGGTGCTCTGCGGCAAGGGCTCCGCCGGCATCATGCAGCATTACTCGCCGGCGCGGCTGCGCGCACCGTTGTTGCGCGTCGGCGAGCGCGGCTCGGGAGAGTTCAAGGAAATCTCCTGGGACGAAGCGCTGAAACTCGCCGGCGACTGGCTTGGCGAGGTGCGCCGGACCGATCCGCGGCGGCTTGCCTTCTTTACCGGCCGCGATCAGTCGCAGTCGCTCACCGGCTGGTGGGCGATCCAGTACGGCACACCGAATTACGCCGCGCACGGCGGCTTTTGCTCGGTCAACATGGCGGCGGCGGGCCTCTATACCTTTGGCGGCTCGTTCTGGGAATTCGGCGATCCCGACTGGGAGCACACGCGCTATTTCATGCTGTTCGGCGTCGCCGAAGATCACGCCTCCAACCCGATCAAGATCGGGCTCGGCAAGCTCAAGCAGCGCGGCGCCAAGGTGGTGGCGATCAATCCAGTACGCACCGGATACAACGCCATTGCCGACGAATGGATCGGCATCAAGCCCGGCACCGACGGCCTTTTCGTCGGCGCGTTGATTCACGAGCTGTTGCGGACGCAGAAGGTCGATCTCGACTATCTGGTGCGCTACTCGAATGCGCCCTGGCTCGTCGTGCAGAATCCCGGCGCGGCCGACGACGGCTTGATCGTGCGCGATGCCGAAGGCCGCGCGCTTGCCTACGACCGCAAGACCAAAACGTTTGCCCCCGCGCAGCGCGGCGATCTGGAGCCCGCTCTTTCCGGCGTGTTCGAGCTGCCGGACGGGCGTAAGGCCGTACCGGTGTTTGAGCTACTCGCCAAGCGCTATCTGTCGGCGGAGTATTCGCCGGAGCGCGCGGAGAAGGAGACCGGCATCGCTGCCGACGACATCCGGCGCATCGCCGCCGAGCTCGCGCAGGCGGCGTTCGAGCAGGAGGTGGTGCTCGACGTTCCCTGGACCGATATCTACGGCCGCCGCCACGACAAGATGGTCGGCCGGCCGGTCAGCATGCACGCCATGCGCGGCATCTCGGCCCATTCGAACGGCTTTCACACTTGCCGCATGATCCACCTGCTGCAGATCCTGCTCGGCACCATCGATTGCCCCGGCGGCTTCCGCTACAAGCCGCCTTATCCGAAATGCATCCCGCCGCGGCTGAAGCCGCGCGGCAAACTGGGCGAAGTCTTGCCGGAAGAGCCGCTCGGCGGGCCGCATCTCGGTTTCCCGACCGGTCCCGAAGATTTGCTCGTCGACAAGGCCGGCCGGCCGCAACGCCTCGACAAGGCCTTCAGCTGGGACGCGCCGCTCGCCGCGCACGGCCTCATGCACATGGTGATCACCAACGCGGCGCTGGGAACGCCCTACCCGATCGAAGTCCTGTTCATGTACATGGCCAACATGAGCTGGAATTCGGCGATGAACACCGCCGACACGCTGAAATACCTGACCGAAAAAGATTCATGGACCGGCGCCTACAAGATCCCGCGCATCATCTATTCGGACGCCTACTACTCCGAGATGGTGCCCTACGCGGATCTGATTCTGCCGGACACCACCTATCTCGAACGCTGGGACTGCATTTCGCTGCTCGACCGGCCGATCTCGGAGCCCGATGGACCGGCGGACGCCATCCGCCACCCGGTGGTCAAGCCCGACCGCGATGTGCGTCCGTTCCAGGACGTGCTGATCGATCTGGCCGGCCGGCTCAAATTGCCCGGCTTCACCAACGCAGACGGCAGCCCGAAATATCCGGGCGGCTATCCCGACTACATCGTGCACCACGAGCGCCTGCCCGGTATCGGCCCGCTCGCCGGCTGGCGCGGCAAGGACGGCAACGAGTTCGGCACGGGCGATGCCAACCCGCGCCAGCTCGACCACTACATCGCCAACGACTCGTTCTGCACCTACCATTTGAAGCCCAGCCAGCGTTACTTCAAGCACGCCAACAGGGACTACCTCGATTGGGCGGTGTCGATGGGCTATCTGCGCGGCGATGCCCATCTCGTCTTCGAGCTTTATTCGGAGCCGTTGCAGAAGTTTCGGCTGGCCGCCCAAGGTCACGGTGCCGTGCAGCCGCCGGCCACGCACCGCGCGCGCATCGAAACTTATTTCGATCCGCTGCCGTTCTGGTATCCGCCGTTCGAAGGCAGCGCGCTCGATGACGATGCCTTCCCGATCTACGCCATCACCCAGCGGCCGATGGCCATGTACCATTCCTGGGGCTCACAGAACGCCTGGCTGCGGCAGATCCATGGCTTCAATCGTCTCTATATGAACAGGGAGCGCGCCGAGACGCTCGGACTGACGAACGACGACTGGGTCTGGATCGTCAGCCCCATCGGCCGGGTCAAATGCCAGATCGCGCTCATGGAAGGCGTCAATCCGGACACGGTGTGGACCTGGAACGCGATCGGCAAGCGCGCCGGCGCCTGGAATCTCGACGGCGACGCGCCGGAGGCGACGCGCGGCTTTCTGCTCAATCACCTGATCGCGGAGCTCTTGCCGGAGCGCGACGGCGGCTACCGGTTTTCCAACAGCGATCCGGTCACCGGCCAGGCCGCCTGGTACGATCTTCGCGTCCGCATCGAGAAGGCGGCGGCGGACGAAGCGCACGAAACCTCGCCGCGCTTCGAGCCGATCAAGCACGGCATTCTGCCGAAGGCACCTGGCGTTTTAAAGTTCGGCGCCGAGTTCCGGGTGCGATCGCGATGACGACGCTGCCGCAGACGACGGACAAGAAGCTCGGCCTGGTGATCGACCTCGATACCTGCGTCGGCTGCCAGGCCTGTGCGACGAGCTGCAAGGAATGGAACACCGGCGGCTACTCGGCACCGCTGACCGACCTGGACCCCTATGGCGCCGACCCGCACGGCGCCTGGCTCAATCGTGTACATGGCTATGAGGTCGGCGAAGGCGCCGCCAGCCGCACCGTGCATTTCCCACGCTCGTGTCTGCATTGCGAGACGCCCGCCTGCGTCACCGTCTGCCCGACCGGCGCCTCGTACAAACGGGCCGAGGACGGCATCGTGCTGGTCAATCCCGACACCTGCATCGGCTGCAAGCTGTGCTCGTGGGCCTGTCCTTACGGCGCGCGCGAATACGACTACGGCCACGGCGTCATGAAGAAATGCACGCTCTGCGTCGACCGCATCTATAACCAGACGCTGGAGCCGCGCGACCGCATTCCCGCTTGCGTGCGCGCTTGCCCCACGGGCGCGCGCCATTTCGGCGATCTCGGCGATCCGGAGAGCGACGTGTCGAAGCTGGTCGCGGAACGCGGCGGTTTCGATCTGATGCCGGAGTTCGGCTACAAGCCGGTCAACAAATATCTGCCGCCGCGGACGCGGCATAATACGACCACGGCAAAGCGCGACGACGAGCCGATCGTGCCGTCATCCGAGGAAGCCGGCACGGTTGCGGCAAAGCTGTTTGCCTGGGCCGAGCGCGCGTTGTCGCGCTGACGAACGGGCAAACCCCATGCATCCCGCCTATTCGGTGATCCTGTTCACGACGGCCTCGGGCGCCGGCTATGGCTTGCTGGTCTGGCTGGCGGTCTTCGGCGAGCTTGGTCTGGCGCCAATCACGCTGGAATTCGGCCTCACCGGCTTCGTGCTGGCGCTCGGCCTGGTATCGATCGGCCTGCTGTCCTCGACCTTCCATCTCGGCCGTCCCGAGCGCGCGTGGCGCGCGGTGACGCAATGGCGATCGTCCTGGCTGTCGCGCGAAGGCGTCGCGGCGCTTGCCACTTACCTGCCGGCCGGCGTTCTCGCGCTCGGCTGGGTGTTCTTCGGACGCGTGAGCGGCGCTTACCTGCTTGCCGCCATCCTGACCCTCGCCGGCGCGCTGCTGACGGTCTGGTGCACGGGAATGATCTATGCATCGCTCAAGACCATACCCGCCTGGCACCAGCCCTTGGTCGCCCCGCTCTACCTGATGCTGGGGCTCGCCACCGGCGCGCTTCTGTTCGACCTCATGTTGCGGGTGTGGGGCGCGGCCAGCGGCTCGATGACGGCGCTGGCTGCCGCCCTGCTCGCGATAAGCCTCGGCATGAAGCTCGCCTACTGGAAGGCGATCGACCACGGCGATGAGACCCATTCCGCCGAGAGCGCAACCGGCCTCGGCCAATTCGGCAAGGTGCGGCCGCTTGAGCCGCCGCACACGCAGCCCAATTACGTCATGCGCGAGATGGGTTACCGGGTCGCCCGCAAGCATGCCCTGAAATTGCGCCGGTTTGTCATCGTGCTGGCCTTTGCCGTGCCCATTCTGGCTTTGCTGGCGGCGCTCGGCTTCGGCGGAACGATCGGCTTGATTGCCTCGGCGATTGCGACCTTGTCGGCCGCCGTAGGCATCGTCGTCGAGCGCTGGCTGTTCTTCGCCGAGGCCAAGCACGTGGTGATGCACTATTACCGGCCAAGCGACGGGTGATCCGCGACCGCGCAGCGCGCTATACGTGCTTGCCCTTGCTCCAGCCGAGGGATTTGAGGTTTTTTTCTCCGGCCGCGATGCCGATCGGCTCCAGCGTGGTCGCCATCGAATCGTTCCAGCGATTGAGAAACCCGAACAGCGCGATGACGCCGAGAATTTCCACGATTTCATCGTCGGTCCAGTGCGCCTTGAGCGCCGCCGCAATTTCCGGAGTCACCGCGTTCGGCACCGAGGCCGCCGCCAGCGCGAAATCGAACGCCGCCTTCTCGGCGTCGTTGAACAGCGGGCTCGTTGCATAGTCCCAGATCGCCGCCAGCCGCTCCGCCGACGCGCCGAAGCGCTCGGCCGCCAGGATGGTATGCGCCTCGCAGTAGCGACAGCCTGCCGCGTGCGAGGCGACAAAGCCGATCAGCCGTTTCTGCTCGGCCGTCACCCGCGCGTTGTTTTCCATCACCGCCTTGTTGAGTTCGGTGAAGGCGCGCGCGATCTTCGGCCGGCGCTGCATGGTCAGCACGCTATTCGGCACCGTGCCGAGCGGCCCGCGGAAAAACTGGATCAATTCGATCAGCTCGGAATTGGCGTCTTCGGACAGCGGATCGACCAGCGGCATGGACAACTCCCGGAAATCGGCATTTCGCCTGGCGGCGGCCTCGACCTGTCAGGCCGCACATTCATGCGTCTAGATCAGTCCTGCGCGGTCGAGCACCGCATCGAGTTGGCGCTCTAGCTCGGCCGTCGATGTCGTCATCGGCAGGCGGTGTTCGTTCTTGCCGATGATGCCAATGCGCTTGAGCATGTATTTGGTGGCGATCGGCGAGGTATCCCAGTCGATCGCGGCAAACAGTTCCGCAAGCTCGCCATTCAGCTGCCGCGCGCCCGCGGCATTTCCATCGCTGTAAAGTTCGCAGAGCCGCGCAACCTTGTCGGGAACGACGTTGCTCACCGAAATCATGGTGCCGCAGCCGCCCCCAGACAGCATGGGAAGACTCATCTTTTCCGTGCCGCAGAAAATCCGGAAGCTCTCGCCGATGCGGGTCAAGACTTCGGTCACCAGCGCGATATCGTCGTCCGTGTTCTTCAAGCCGACAAAGTTCTCGGCGCGGTCCTTGATCGCGACTATCGTGTCGGCCGCGAGCCTGACGGCCGCGCGCCCGGGGATGTGATAGATCAAGACCGGCTTGTCCGTGCGCATTGCTATATCCGTGAAGAAGTCGACGAGCGCGCGCTGCGGCGGTTTGCAGTAGTAGGGCGTGACAACGAAAATCGAGTGTACCGCAAGCTTCTGAAACCGTTCGGTCAGGATCACGGTTTCCGCATGGGACTGCGATGCCGTGCCGGCGCAGACCGAGCGGCGCCCGCCTGAAGCTTCCACGGCGACTTCCACGAGTTTGGCGCGTTCTTCCAGCGTCAGCGTCGTCGGTTCGCCGCTCGTCGCGTTGACCAGTAGGCCATGGCTGCCTTTGGCGATTTGCCACGCGCAAATCTTTGCATAGCTGTCGTAGTCCACCTTTCCGTCATCGAAGGGAACGACAAGGGGCACAAATGAGCCTCTAAGAGCGTCAAGATTGGAAGGCGTCACGTCATTCTCCTCCAGGCCGTGCCCGATGGCACCGCATGTCGCCTGAAGACGGTAGCATGGTCGCCGGGAGAAGCCGACTCGATGTTGCCTCACGTTTCCGGCCTTCGCCGTCGAAGGCATGTTCGGTTGCGGGCCGAGCGCGCCTTCCGGAATTGAAACGCGTGTCTGTTTTCCGCAGCAGAACACTACCATCTCATGCAAACTCGTGTTTAGCTTGGCAGTCTCGGCTCAGCATCGAAGCCGATCTTCCTGACACGCGGGTCCGAAGGCAGGAGGGCGGAATGTCTCGATTTCGATTTCTTCTCGTCGCCATCGTCATTTTTGCGTTCGCCATGCCGGCGGGCGCGGCACCGCAATGGCTGACCTTGCCCCCCACCCCGACGCTGCCCAAGGCGGCCCACAGCGGCCTGGCGCCGGTCAACGGGATCAAGATCTGGTACGCCGAATTCGGCCATGGGCGGCCGGTCATCATGATCCACGGCGGCCTCGCCAATTCCAACTACTGGGGCAAGCAGGTTAAGGCGTTGGCCAAGCACTACCGGGTCATCGTCATGGACAGCCGCGGGCACGGGCGCAGCACGCGCAACGACCAGCCCTACGGCTACGACCTGATGTCGTCGGACGTGCTCGGATTGATGGATTATCTGAAGATCAAAAAGGCGGCGATCGTCGGTTGGAGCGACGGCGCCATCATCGGCCTCGACATCGCCATGCATCACCCCGAGCGCGTCGCCAAGCTGTTTGCCTTCGCCGCCAATTCGGACCCGTCCGGCGTCGCCGATATCGCCAAAAGTCCGGTGTTTACCGCCTACATCGCCAGGGCCGGCGAGGAGTACAAGCGCCTCTCGCCGACGCCGACGCAATATGACGCCTTCGTCAAGCAGATCACCAAGATGTGGGAGACGCAGCCGCATTGGACGGCCGCCGACCTCGCAAAGATCCACGTTCCCACCTGGATCGTGGATGCCGATCACGACGAGGCGATCAAACGCGAGAACACCGAGTTCATGGCCGCCCATGTGCCGGGCGCCGGGCTGCTCATTCAGCCGCAGGTCAGCCATTTCTCCTTCATGCAGGACCCGCAGCAGTTCAACGGCGATGTCTTGCATTTCCTGGAACACGTTCCCTGGCAATAGCGGTTGAGGAGCCTTCCCGATGGCGATCATCGATTCCCAAGTCCACGCTTACGAGGCGAACACGCCGAAGCGGCCCTGGCACAGCGTGCCGAACTGGCCCGACCACGTGACCGGCGACGAGATGGTGGCGGCGATGGACAAAGTGGGCGTCGACGGCGCGATCTTCATCTCCGCCTTTTCGCTCTACCGCTACGACGCGAGCTATGCGGTGGAAGTGCAGCGGGCCCATCCCGACCGCTTCGCGATCGTCAAGCCGGTCGATCCGGACGATGCGGCCGTGGGCGACGTCATCGCCGAGTGGAAGCGCACGCCTGGCGCGGTCGGCATCCGCATCATGCTGACCAAGGAATCGAAGTGGGCGCCGGACGATCCCGGCCTTGCCCGCATCGCGCGCGAAGCCGTCAAGCACGATCTTCCCGTCAACATACTGTGCTGGGACAACGTCGATGCGGGCACGGCGCTGATCGACCGCCACCCCGATACGCGCTTCATCATCGACCATCTCGCCATCCTGCAGCCGCGCACGCCGCCGGCCCCGCCGCAGCCCTGGGCCGCGCTGCCCAAGGTGCTGGCGCTCGCCAAGCGCCAGAACGCGGTGATCAAGGTGAGCGGCGCCTGCACGCTGTCGCGCGAGCCCTATCCGTTCGCGGACATCTGGGATCCGCTCGCCCGCGTGTTCGATGCCTGGGGTTTCGAGCGCTGCCTGTGGGGCACCGACTGGACGCGCGCTTATGCCGTCGTCAACTACGAGCAGGCGGTCGAGCCTTTCCGCAAGACCGACCGTTTAAGCGACAGCGAGCGCGCGATGCTGATGGGCGGCGCCTGCGCCAAGGCCTATAATTGGTCGCCGAAGCGGGCTTAAGCAAAAAGGCGCGCCCCTTTGCGGGCGCGCCTTTGGCGGCAATCCCGATAAGCGCGGATCAGCGCTTGGAGAACTGGAAGCTGCGACGCGCCTTGGCACGGCCGTATTTCTTGCGCTCGACCACGCGGGAATCACGAGTGAGGAAGCCGCCCTTTTTGAGCACGGCGCGCAGCTCCGGCTCGAAATAGGTCAGCGCCTTGGAAATTCCGTGGCGCACCGCGCCCGCCTGCCCCGAGAGGCCGCCGCCGGAGACGGTGCAGGTCACGTCGTATTGGCCGTTGCGGTTGGCGGCCACCAGCGGCTGCTGGATCAGCATGCGCAGCACCGGCCGCGCGAAGAATTGCTCGACCTCTTTGGTGTTGACCAGGATCTTGCCGGCGCCCGGCTTGATCCAGACGCGGGCGACCGCGTTCTTGCGTTTGCCGGTGGCGTAGGCGCGCCCCTGCGCGTCGATCTTCTGCTCGTATTGCGGCGCTTCCGGCGCTGCGGGCTTGAGGCTCGCCAACCCTTCCAGCGACTGTACGGTCTCGGCCACGGTCAGGCACTCCTCACGTTCTTGCGGTTCATGGCGGCGACGTCGAGCGGTTCCGGCTTCTGCGCCTCGTGCGGATGCCCGGGCCCCGCATAGACGCGCAAGTTGCCGAGCTGCACGCGGCCGAGCGGCCCGCGCGGCAGCATGCGCTCGACCGCCTTCTCGACGATGCGCTCGGGGAAGCGGCCGGCCATGATCTGCTTGACCGTGCGCTCCTTGATGCCGCCGATATAGCCTGTGTGGTGGTAATAGACTTTCTGCTCGCGCTTGCGGCCGGTGAACACCACCTTGGCCGCGTTGACGACGATGACGTTGTCGCCGTCGTCGACATGCGGCGTGTAGCTCGCCTTGTGCTTGCCGCGCAGCCGCATGGCCACGATCGAGGCCAGCCGCCCGACCACCAGGCCGGTGGCATCGATGGTCACCCATTTCTTCTCGATCTCGGCGGGCTTGGCCGAAAAGGTCTTCATGACGCTCATCCCGAAAACAATGCGCGCCAGGTGCGCGCCAAAGTGGCGGCTTTCTACCCGAGCGTTACACCCAGGTCAATGCGCCTTTGCAACCATTTAAGTTGCTATATCAATGGCTTACAAGAATGGTAACAAATTACCAGCAGCTAATTATCGGCCATTAGGGATCGAATAGGTCGAGGTGACATGCGCCACCGGCTCGTCCTCACCCTCCGACCTGATGGTCACCTCGCCGTAGATCAGCCGCCGGCCGACCCGCAACAGCCGCGCATCGGCGATCAGGTCGGCATGGCCGGGCTTGCGCAGGAAATTGATGGCGAGATTGGAGGTGACCGCGCCGGGCTCACGCCCCACCGCCGAGAATACCGCGACATACATGGCAACATCGGCGAGCTGCATCATGGTAGGGCCGGAAATCGTGCCGCCGGGGCGCAGGTGGCCGGCATCGAATTGCCGCCGCACCCGCACGTCGCCGTACGCGACGCGCTCGATGGTCAGCCCGCAGCCGGGATAGAACACCTGCGGGAAAACCTCGTGCAGCAGGTCCCCGATCTCCGCGGCATTGAGCGCCGGCGCCGGCATTCAAGCTCCCCACCTTGGCCGGCCCATTCCGGCGCCCGTTCTATGGCCGGCCGCTCGCGCGTCCGTCAATCCTTGCCGTAGAGCGCGCGCAACGCGTCCTTGGCCTTTTCCAGCTTGGCCTTGCGCGTCTTGGAGAGGCCTTTGCCGGCGCGGTTGATGTAGAACGCCAGCATCGACATGGCCGAACGGTAGGGCTCCGCCTTGCGCGCGGTGCTTGCGTCGGCCGAGCGTTTAAGTGAAGCGGCAATCGCGTGCGGGTTGTCCTTCTTGAATACGCCCTCCTCCAGCATGAGCGCGTCGCTGGTCTCGGTCACGCGCTGCGACCAGCGCTTGCCGCCGCGTGCGGCGGGCTTGGCCTTGCGCTTCTTGCGGCTGCGCTTTGCCATGCGGTTTCGTTCCGGCAGACGAACGCCGCAAGCTTAGCGCGCGTTCCTCGGCCTTGCATGGGCCCCAGTTCGGGTTAAATATCCGCCGCCCATGAGCCTCGATTTGACCGCGCCTGCGCCCAAGACCGCGGCGCCCGTGCTGCTCAGCGCGCGCGACGGCGCGGTCGCTTTGCTCACGCTCAACCGGCCGGCGGCGCGCAACAGCCTCTCGGAGGCGCTGCTTGCCGCGCTGAGCGAGGCTTGGCGCGCCATCGCCGACGACGCGAGCATCCGCGCCGTGGTGCTGGCGGCCAATGGGCCCGCCTTCTGCGCCGGTCACGACATGAAGGAACTCACGTCGCGGCGCAGCGACGCCGACGGCGGCCGCAGCTTTTTCAAGCACATCATGACCGGTTGCAGCGCCATGATGCAGCAGATCGTCAACTTGCCGCAGCCGGTGATCGCCGCGGTGCAGGGCACCGCCACCGCCGCCGGCTGCCAGCTGGTGGCGACCTGCGATCTGGCGATTGCGTCGTCGGCGGCCAATTTCGCCACCCCCGGCGTCGATATCGGCCTGTTCTGCTCGACGCCGATGGTGGCACTGTCGCGCAACGTGCCGCGCAAAACCGCGATGGAGATGCTGCTGACCGGCGATCGGGTACCGGCCGAAAAGGCGGCGGCGTTCGGCCTCGTCAACCGCGTGGTGGCACCGGGCGAGGATCGTGATGCGGCGCTCGCGCTCGCACACCGGATCGCCAGCAAGTCGTCCTACACAGTCAAGATCGGCAAGCAGGCCTTCTATCGCCAGCTCGAGATCGGCCTGGCCGAGGCTTACGCCTACGCCTCCGAGGTGATGACCGAGAACATGATGGCGCGCGACGCCGAGGAAGGCATCTGCGCCTTCATCGAGAAACGCACGCCCACCTGGGAAGACCGCTGACGATGCAAGCGATTGCCCGCCGCCTCGACCGCCAAGCGCTGGCACACTGGTTCTATGCCGGCAGCGCCTGGGGTGTGGGGCTCGCCGCCTTCCTCGTGGCGCTCGACACGCGCGCTTGCACCCTGCCCGGACGACGCCGCCTTCCTGACCGCGCTCTGCGTCGGCAGCGGCCTTCTCACCATCGGGCCTCCGGCGGCTTTCGCGCCGCGCGCCCGCAACACGGAGCCTGCATGACACGCATCACGATCCTTGCCGGCGCGCTCGCCTTAAGCGCGCTCACGCCTGCCCTGGCGCAGGAAATCACCGCGGCCGAACGCGCCGCCTGCCAGGCCGACTATGACAAATATTGCAAGGGCACCTTCCCGGGCGGCGGCCGCATCATTCGCTGCCTGGCGAGCCACTACGACAAGCTCGCCGCCCCGTGCAAAAAGGTCGTGGACGCCAACAAGAAATGACGCTTGGACGGCGCGCCGGTCACGCCGGCTTGATCGCGTGTGCCACTTTGCGCCGCGCCCGCGCGCGCCTATCTTGCGCGCGGTGGCTGGTCGACAGGAGTTCGCGCGCGCCATGAACAATGCCTCCCGGGTGTTCACGCCGGCCGCGCGCAAGGCGCAAGAAGAGCGCGGCTCGGCCAAGGCCTATGCGCAGCGCGTGGCCGAGGGCTTCCCCGACACGGTGACGCCCGAGCTTGCGCAATTCATCGCCGGGCTCGACACGGCATTTCTCGCCACCGCCACCGCGGACGGCGCGCCCTATATCCAGCACCGCGGCGGGCCGAAAGGCTTCATCAAGGTGATCGACGACAAGACGCTCGGCTTTGCCGATTATCGCGGCAACAAGCAATACATCACGCTCGCTAATCTCACGGAAAACGACCGCGCCTTCCTGTTCCTGCTCGATCCGGCGCGCAAGCAGCGCATCAAGCTGTGGGGCCGCGCCCGCGTCGTCGAAAACGATCCGGCGCTGGTCGAGCGCCTGTTCGACGCCGGCTACAAGGCGCGCCCCGAGCGCGCCATCCTGTTCAGCATCGAGGCCTGGGACGTGAACTGTTCCCAGCATATCGTGGCGCGCTTTAGCGAGGCGGAGCTGGAGCAAGCCTTCGACACCGTGCGGGCGAAGATCGCCGCGCTTGAAGACGAAAACGCCAAGCTGCGCGCGCAGCTTGCGCGCGTGCAAGAACCGGCGCCATGAACCACGAACAATATCCCGACAGCTATATCCGCGGCATTCTCAACACGGTGAAGACCATCGCCATGGTCGGCATCTCGCCGAAGGAAAACCGGCCGAGCTATTTCGCCTTCAAGTATCTGCTCGAGCGCGGCTACCGCATGATCCCGGTCAATCCCGGCCAGGCCGGCAAGGAAATCCTCGGGCAGAAGGTCTATGCCAGGCTCGCCGACATCCCCGAGCCCATCGACATGGTCGATATCTTTCGCGCTTCCGAGCATGTGCTCGGACTCCTCGCCGAGGTGCTGACCCTCAACCCGAGACCGCAGGTGATCTGGATGCAGCTCGGCGTGCGCAACGACGAAGCGGCCAGACGCGCCGAAGACGCCGGCCTCAAAGTGGTGATGAACCGCTGCCCCAAAATCGAATATGGAAGGCTGTCGAGCGAGATTTCCTGGATGGGCGTCAATTCGCGCACGCTGTCGTCCAAGCGCGCGCAGTCGCTCGGCAAGGGCGTGCAGCGCATGCAGTTGGGCGGGCAAAAAGACCAAGGCAGCCGCTAACTCCGAGCCGTCATTGCCGGGCCGCCGCTTTAGCGGCGTGACCCGGCAATCCATCTCCTTCGCAAAAAAGACGGATACGCGGGTCAAGCCCGCGCATGACGTCGCGGCCAGCATCTCGCCTTGACGCCCCGCCTGCGCACCCCCTTTAATCCCGCCCGACATGAATGGCCGGCAGCGGCCGCACAAAAAAGGATGGGAATATGGCCGACGCCGAACGCATTCCGGGCTTTTCCACGTTGTCGATTCACGCCGGCGCCAAGCCCGACCCGACAACCGGCGCGCGCGCCACGCCGATCTACCAGACCACGTCCTTCGTCTTCGACGACGTCGATCACGCCGCCGCGCTGTTCGGGCTGCAGACCTTCGGCAATATCTACACCCGCATCGGCAATCCCACTTGCGCCGTGCTGGAGGAGCGCGTGGCCGCGCTCGAAGGCGGCACCGCGGGGCTGGCTGTCGCCTCCGGCCATGCCGCGCAGGTCGTCGTCATGCACGCGCTGATGACGCCGGGCGACGAACTGATCGCGTCGAAGAAGCTCTATGGCGGCTCGATCAACCAGTTCACCCATTCCTACAAGAATTTCGGCTGGAACGTCGCCTGGGCCGACCCGGACGATATCTCCAGCTTCGAGAAGGCGGTGAGCGAGAAGACCAAGGCGATCTTCATCGAGTCGATCGCCAATCCCGGCGGCGTCATCGTCGACATCGAGGCGATCGCCAATATCGCGCGCAAGGCGGGCGTGCCGCTGGTGGTCGACAACACGCTGGCCTCCCCCTATCTGTGCAAGCCGATCGACTACGGCGCCGACGTGGTGGTGCACTCGCTCACCAAGTTTCTCGGCGGCCACGGCAATTCGATCGGCGGCATGATCGTCGACGGCGGCTCGTTCAACTGGTCGCGCGACAAGAAATATCCGATGCTGTGCGAGCCGCGTCCGGAATATTCCGGCATCGTGCTGCACGAGACTTTTGGCAATTTCGCCTTTGCCATCTGCTGCCGCGTGCTGGGCCTGCGCGATCTGGGACCGGCGCTGTCGCCGTTCAACGCCTTTCTCATCCTCACCGGCATCGAGACCTTGAGCCTGCGCATGCAGCGCCATTGCGACAACGCGCTATATGTCGCCGAATGGCTATCGAAGCGGCCGGAAGTGGCGTGGGTGAGTTATCCCGGCTTGGCCGACGACAAATACCACGCGCTGGCCAAGAAATACGTGCCGAAGGGCTGCGGCGCGGTGTTCACCTTCGGGCTCAAGGGCGGCTACGACGCCGGCGTCAAGCTCGTCTCCAATGTCGAATTGTTCTCGCACCTGGCGAATATCGGCGACACGCGTTCGCTGATCATTCACCCGGCCTCCACCACGCACAAGCAATTGTCCGACGCGCAGAAGGTGCAGGCCGGCGCCGGCCCCGACGTGGTGCGGCTGTCGATCGGGCTGGAGGACAAGGAGGACATCGTCGCCGATTTGGAACAGGCGATGACGGGGTAACGTCCTCTCATTGATTTGTAGGGCGGGCAAAGGCGCGCGCTACGCGCGCCGTGCCCGCCGGCGGCGCTGGTGGGGGGCACGGCGCTTCCGCCTTCGCTCTTCGAGCTTCGGCGGACGAGTACGCGCCTTTGCCCACCCTACTTTTTCAACGTCCGCTGCACATAAGCGCGGACATAGGAAATCGTCTCCGCCGACGCCCAGATCTCCGTCGCGGCTTGCTCGGTCGCGGCGTCGCGCGCGACGCGCTCGGCGGCGGTCTGGCGCAGCTGCGCCTTGGTCTGCGCGAAAGCCTTGGGCGCGAGCGCGGCAAGCTCCTGCGCCACCGCATAGGCGTCTTCCAGCACCTCGCTCGGCTCGGCCAGTTCATCGATCAGGCCGCGCTCGATCGCTGCCTCGGGCAGATAGGTCGCGCCGCTATACAGCGCCTCCGGCAGAAAGCGCCCCGGCACGGCGAGCCGCATGATTTCGAAAGCGAGCACCGGAAACGGCACCCCCACCAGCAATTCGGTGACGCCGATGCGCGCTTCGCCGCGCGCCATGATGCGGCGGTCGGCGCAAGCCGCGAGCACGCAGCCGCCGGCAATGGCATGGCCGTTGACCGCGGCCACCACGGGCTTGGGATGGAAGAATACCGCCTCGAAAAACTTGTGCAGGCTGGGCATGAATTGGCGCACGTAGTCGGCGCCGCCCTCGCTCAGCCGCAGCAGGTTGACGCCGGCGCAAAAGGCCTTGCCCTGCCCGGTCAGCACCACCGCCTTGACTTCCGGCGAAGACGCCAGCTCCGTGAAACGCGCCGCCAGTGCGTCGCAGAACTCGATATCGAGCGCGTTGACCTTGCCGTGGCGCATGGTCGCCACCGCGATGCCGTCGCCGATTTCCGTGTCGATCACCGTGCCGCCTCCCTTTTCGCAAGCCTGGGCGCCGATATGTCGGCGCGATGCCAGAGCCGCTCGGCATGCACCACCGCCACCGTGAACACCAGGATCGCCACCATTTGGTGTGCGAGCGCCAACTCGATCGGCGCCCGGTTGAGCAGCGTGACGATGCCGAGCACGACCTGCAGCGTCACCGCGCCGGCGAGGATAGCTGCGCCACGCGCCTCTTTGCCGGCACGCCAGCAGTCATTGGCGTGCAGCATCGTCAGGAGCCAGATGGTGTAAGCCACCATGCGGTGGTCGAACTGCACGGTGAGCACGTTCTCGAACAAATTGCGCCAGGCCGGATGGATCGGAAGCAGTTGCGCGGCGGCGGGAACGAAGGAGCCGTCGATCAGCGGCCAGGTATTGTAGGCAAGCCCGGCATCGAGGCCGGCGACCAGCGCGCCGAGATAGATTTGCAGCAGCACCAGCACGGCGAACCGCCAAGCCGCCGAAGCGCAGCCGCGCCGAGGCTTCGATCGGCCGCTGCGGCGCGATCTGCTGCGCCGTCCACAAAATGGCGGCGTAGATCGCGGTGGCCAGCGTCAGATGAAAGGCCAGCCGATACTGCGACACGCTGACCCGTCCGGAGCCGGCGAGCCCCGAACTCACCATCCACCACCCCACCGCACCCAGGAAAGCGCCGGCGCCGAACAGCGTCCACAGCCGTATCTTCAACCGCGGCGGCACCCAACCGCGCCAGAGGAAAAACAGAAACGGCAGCAGGAACACCGCGCCGGTCGAGCGCGCCAAGAGCCGGTGCGTCCATTCCCACCAATAGATTACCTTGAACTGGCCGAGGCTCATGCCGCGGTTGAGCGCTTTGTATTGCGGGATCGCCCGATAGGCCTTGAACTCGGCCTGCCACGCCTGCTCCGACAGCGGCGGCACCACGCCGGTGACCGGCTTCCACTCGGTGATCGATAATCCCGATTCCGTGAGGCGGGTGGCGCCGCCCACCACCAGCGTCATGAAGATCATGACCGCGACGCAGAGCAGCCACAGCCGCACCGCATGCGGGTTATGGACGGGAACGGGCGTCGGCTCTTTCATGAAACGGCTTGCGTCGAGGGGTCGCCGCGGACCATATAGTCACGCTTTCCGCACTGCAAATGGCGTCAATGCGAGGCTTTCAATGTCCATGCGCTCCCGCAAGCTGATCGGCGCCTTCGCCCTGCTCGTGCTGGTGACAGTGTGGAGCCTCGTTGCCATGGCACTGGCGCAGTCGGTGCTGACCAACATCAATGGCTTGGTGGCGACGATCTATTACGTGGTAGCGGGCCTGGGCTGGGTGCTGCCGGCGATGCTGCTGGTGAAGTGGATGGCACGGCCGGACGCGGACAAGGCCTAAGCGGCGTTCACGCGCCTGAAGCCATTCCAGAACGCGGTGCCCGCCCCCGACATCAGCACCTTCAGATAGCGCTGCTGCTGGAACTCGCCGTTGGCCGAGATGCGCGGCAGCGCGGTCAGATGATCGCGGTGCGCCTTGAACAGCACGCCCGGCCGCGTGGTCACCGCCGTCTTGAAACCCAACTCCGCCGCGATGTGGAACTCGCGCGGGCCGGCCGAGGTCGGATCGCCCACCGGATAAGCGAGATGATTCGGCCGCCTGCCGAGCGCCGCTTCCAAAACCGCGCGGCTCATCTCCATCTCCGCGCGCACGGCGTCGTCGTCGGCGAGCTTCTTGAGCATCTTGTGGTTGACGGTATGGGCGCCGATGGTGACCAGTGGGTCGGCCGCCATCTCGACGATCTCCTGCCAGTCCATGCAAAGGTCGCGGCAGAAGGATTGGATGTCGACCTTGTAGCAGGCGCACAGGTCGCGCACGACGCCGCGCAGTTCGTCCTCGGTCTTGAAGCTGCGCAGATAGCGGTAGATCGCGTCGTAAAGCTCGCGCTTCTGCCGCACCGTCTCGCATTCGAAGAACTGCTCCTTGCCGTCGATCAGCAGGCCGATGCGCGCATTCTGCGCGATCACCGCCTCGAGCGCGATCCACCATAATTCGCCCAGGCGATCGGGAAAGCTGGTGGCGATATAGGCCGCGAACGGCATCTGGTATTTGCGCAGGATCGGCCAGGCCCATTGCTTGAGGTCCTTGTAGCCGTCGTCGAAGGTCAGGCACACGAAGCGGCGCTTGAACTCGCCGGTGATGAAGCGCCGGTGCATCTCGTCGAGCGAGACGACGTCGACGCGCATGCGCTGGAGGCGCCTCAACAGCCCCTCGAGAAAGGCCGGGGTCACCTCCAGCAGCCGGTTGGGCTGGAAGGCCGCGGGCCGCGCCGGGCGCACGTGATGCAACGTCAGGATGGCGCCGACGCCGCCCACCAGCGGGCGCATCCAATGGTGCAGCCCGCTGAAATAGAGCGTCTCCAGCCCGCCGCGGATGATGGTTTTCTTTATGCTCGGCACGCGTTTCCCAGGGTCCTTCGGCAATTGGGCCTAATATTCCAACTCTTTATTGAGAAATCTTTGCGACGCTGATGGCAAGATTAACCAAGCCCGCGGCCCCCGTCGCCCGGATACCACCTATCGGACACCCATGAACGTCCTTGCCCTGCGCGACCGTCCTGCCGCCGGCCGGGCCCTGCGGGGCGCCGACACCCGTATCGCGCGGGTCGAGCTGTTCGAGGATATGGGCGCCGCCGAGCCCTTCTGGCGGGCGCTTGAACAGGGCGACAGCCTCGCCACCCCCTATCAGCGCTTCGCGTTCCTGCGCCTGTGGCAGCGCCATGCAGGCGCCGCGGCCGGCATCACCCCCTTGATCGCAGCCGGCTTCAATGCCGCGGGCACGCCGCTCTTCCTGTTGCCGCTCGGGCGCCGCCGGGTCGGCGGGCTGCAGGTGGCCGAGTTCCTCGGCGGCAAGCACGCCAATTTCAACATGGGCGTCTGGCGGCGCGAGGTGGCCGAGACCATCGAGGCCGGGACCTTGCGCGCCGTGCTCAAGCAGTTTGCCGGCCGCGCCGACCTGCTCCGGCTGGTCAACCAGCCGCTGACCTGGAACGGCACTACCAACCCCTTCGCGCTGCTGCCGCATCTGCGCTCGGCCAATTACGGCTTTTCCGGCGCGCTCATTGCCGATTACGAGGCGCTGCTGCGCGCGCGCACCAATTCCGCCACCCGCAAGAAGATGCGCAAGAAGGAGCGCGCGCTGGCCAGCTTCGGCGCCGTACAGTTCACGCAAGCCGCAAGCGACGCCGAGGTGCGGCGCGTGCTCGACGTTTTCTTCAAGCAGAAGAGCGCGCGCATGCGCGTGCTCGGCGTGTCCGACGCCTTCGCCCCGCCCGGCGTGCGCCGCTTCATCGAGGCGGCGGCGAGCGAGCATACGACCGACGGCGCGCCGGCGATCGAGCTCTACGCGCTCTCGGTCGGCGACATCATCGTCGCTACCTTCGGCGGCATCGTCGGCGGCGGACGCTTCTCCGGCATGTTCAACTCGATCGTCAAGGACCGCTACGCCGCCGAAAGCCCGGGCGAGCAATTGCTCACCCAGGTGGTGCGGCGCTGCTGCGAGCGCGGGCTGACCACCTTCGACCTCGGCATCGGGGAATCGAACTACAAGACGCTGTTCTGCTCGGACGCCGAGCCGCTGTTCGAGAGCCATCTGCCGCTCAGCCGCGCCGGCACGCTGCTCGCGCACGGCTATCGCCTCGCGGCATGCGGCAAGCGCACCGTCAAGGGCAACGCCCCGCTCTGGTCCGCGGTGCGTTCCATGCGCCGCCTGCGCGCGCGTCTGTCGCGCTCGGTTTAGGATTTACGCGGCCACGGCTTCGGCGCCGCCTGCCAGCACCGCCACGTCTGCCACCCCCGCCATCGCCAGCCGGTCGCCGGCCGCACGCGTTGCCGGATTGGCGGGATCGGCGGTCACCAGCACGGCGTGCTGGGCAAGCGGGGCAAGGCGCTCGACCGCCACGTCGGCCGCCGAGCCGGCGTCGATCACCACATGGTCGTAGCTGCGCACCAGCGCCTCGATCGCCGTCGCCAGCATCGGCGAGGCGGCGAGCGCGGCGGCATCGTTACCGACATTGCCGGTGGCGACGAGTTGCACCGGCGAATATTGGTCGCGCGTGATGATGTCGCCGAAGGAGGCCGAGCCGCGCACCAATTCGGCCAGTCCCGGCGCGTCGGGATCGGTCGAAATCACCGATAGATTGGGCGCCCCGAACGCCATATCGACCAGCACCACGCTGCCATTGCGGGCGAGCGCGCGGGCGAGCGTGATGGCGGCAAAGGTGGTGCCGACATTGCGCGCGGTGCCGACCACGGTGACGCTGCGGCCGGAATCGCCGGCCTGCAGCAGGTTCTGCGCCGCCTGCTCGACATTGACCACCGACATGGGCGCTGACATCGGCGCGGCCATGGACGCTGACATGGACGCGGGCGCGTAGCCGCCACTGGCAAAGCCGGCATTGGCCATTGGCGCGGCCGGCGCCAAGGGCGGCGAATTCACCCGCGGCACGGGCGCGGCCTGCATCGGCGCCGGCGCCATCATTGGCGGCTCGTAATTCACCGGCGCATAGCTTGCCTGCGGATAAGGATAGCCAGTTGCCTGCGCGTAAGGATAGCCATAGGCGCCACCCGCCGGCGCGGCCAGCAGCGCGCCGGTGACGGCAAAGCCCGCCTGCAGCGCGAAGGCGGCGAAAGCCGCGATCAGCACCGTCGCCATCTTCTTCGGATAAGCGGGCTTGAGCGCCGGCGAGGCGCGCGAAATGATGCGCGCTTCCGGCGGCGCCGCGTTGATGCTGTCGCGCGCGGAGGCTTCGCGGTATTTCGCCAGATAGGATTCGAGCAGCGCGCGGTCGGTCTTGGCCTCGCGCTCGAGCGCGCGCAATTGCACATCCTGCTCGTTCGATTGCGAGGCCATCTTCTTGACCGTGTCGAGGCTCGCGGTCAGCGTCTTGACGCGGTCGCCGGCGACCTTGGCGTCGTTGTCGAGCTGGCGCGCCAGCCGCTCACCCTCGGCGCGGATTTGGCGGCCGGTCTCGGCGATCTGCGCCTTCAGCTCCAGAATGCGCGGATGGCGCGGGCCCAACGTGGTCGACTGCTCGGCGAGCTGCGAGCTCAGCGCAATGCGCTGCTCGACCAGGCGGCGCATGGTGTCGGAATTGGTGATGTCGGATGAATTGATGATCTTGCCGGAACGGATGAGCGAGCGCAGCTGCTCGGCGCGCGCCTGCAGATCGGCCTGCTGGCCGCGCGCGGCGGCGATCTGCGAATTGATCTCGGTGAGCTGCTGGTTGGGCAGAGAGGAATTGTTGGAGCCTACGAACAGATTGGCCTTGGCGCGGTAGGCCTCGACCTTGTCTTCCGCGTCCGACACCTTCTTGCGCATCTTCTCGATCTCGCCGGCGAGCCAGCTGCCGGCGGCGCGCGTCTGGTCGAGCTTGGCGTTCTGCTGCATGCGCAGATAGCCTTCGGCAATCGCGTTGGCGACGTTGGCGGCGAGCTGGGCATTGGCCGAGCTGAAATCGATCGAGATCACCCGCGAACTGGGCACCTGCTGGACGTTGAGGTGCTCGTAAAAGGCTTCCAGCGTGCGCTCCTCGCGCGTCATGCTGCTGCGGTCGCGGCCGAGGCCGATGGCGCCCAGCAGCGCGTTCACCAGCGAGCTGGCGCCGCCCTCGAATTCCGGATTGTCGGTGAGCTTTTCCTGCTTGATCACCTCGCGCGCCAGATCGCGCGACAGCACCACCTGGATCTGGCTCGCCACCGCCTCCGGGTCGATGGTGGTGCGGTCGGTGAGGTTCTTGTCGGCTTCCGCGCGCAGGAAGACGTTTTCGCGCGCTTCCAGGAGGATGCGCGATTCGGAGCGGAATTGCGGGGTGATGGCGTTGACCACGACGAAGGCAGCACCCGCCGCCAGCGCGGTCACGGCGAGAATTCGGCCCTTCTTCTGCCAAACCACGCGGCCCAGCGCGCGCATGTCGGTTTCGCCGTCGGGGGCGACCGGTACCACGAGCGGCGCCGGGGCGGCTTCGACTTGCGACTTTTTACGGAACAACATCCCTACTCCAGGCGCACCGGTCTGTGGCACTGGCGTGATGACAAACTATTATGGTTGCCGTCGCGTTAATCCCGTGCGCTTTCCAGCCGACGGTTAGAATTTGTTAACCATCCGGACGCCTAATCCCCCGTGAAAACGCCGCCAAAACCTGGGATTCGCCGCGATGCGGGTTACGAAAATCTTGCTGCCCATGCTGGTCGCGCTGACGACCGCGGCCTGCGCGCGCCAGCAGGCGAGCTATTACATGGTCGATCCGGCGACTCAGCAGCAGCCGGCGGCAGCGCAGCCGCCCTATGCGCAGCCTGGGCAGGCCCGCTACGCGCAGGCGCCGGCCGCTTCCGGCAATCGCGGCCTGTTCACCTCGCCGCAGATGGCGCAGGCGTCTTATGCGCAGGCCCCCTACGGCCAGCCGGTGGCGCAGCAGCCGTCCGGCGGGCGCGGGCTGTTCAATTCCTACACGGCGAACCGCACAAGCTATGCGCCGCCCGCCTATCAGCAGCAGGCGTACGCCCAGCAGGCCCAGCCGGCCTATGCGCAACCCAGCTATGCGCAACAGCAAAATGGCTATGCGCGCCAGCCGGCCCCGGCGCAATACCAGCAATACCAGCAGCAAAGCTACGGGTCCGGCGGACCTTATGTGCCGGTCCGCAACGGCAACCCGTTCGCACAGGCGCACTGGTATTAGTGGGCTTTAAGTATTTTCTTTCGTTGCTTTTAAGCATTGCTAGTCAATCGCGCGGCTACAAGCTCGCGCATGCAGAGCTTGAACATTTTGCACGTGTTTCGCGCGCCCATCGGCGGGCTGTTCCGCCACGTGCTCGATTTGACGCGCGAGCAGGTGTCGCGCGGTCACCGCGTCGGCATCGTGGCCGACAGGCGCACCGGCGGCGCGCACGCCGAGCACATACTGCGCGATCTTGCCCCTTCGCTGGCGCTAGGCTTGAGCCGCGTGCCGATGTGGCGGCACGGCAATCCCGCCGATCTCATGGCGCTCGGTCATGTCGTGCGCCGCGTGGCCGCGACCAAGGCCGACATCGTGCACGGCCACGGCGCCAAGGGCGGCGCCTATGCGCGGCTTTGCTTCGGACGCAAAAGCGCCGTGCGCACCTATACGCCGCACGGCGGCAGCCTGCTGTTCGGCCACGAAACGTTCGCCGGGCAGTTTTATCTGGCGACCGAGCGCCTGTTGATGCGGCGCGGCGACCTGTTCCTGTTCGAAAGCGCCTATAGCGAGGAAATCTTCCGCCGCAAGATCGGCAATCCGAAAGGCCTCGTGCGGGTCGTGCACAACGGCGTGTCGGAGGCGGAATTCACCCCGATCGTACCGCGCAACAACGCCAGCGACCTGGCGTTCATGGGCGAGTTGCGCCCGGTCAAGGGCGTCGACGTGCTGATCGAGGCCATCGCATTGCTGCACCGCGAGGGGCGCGCGGTGACCGCCACTTTGGTCGGCAGCGGCCCGGAGCGCGAAGCATTGGACGCACAGGTCAAGCGGCTCAATCTTTCCTCGTCGATCTGCTTCAAGCCGGCCATGCCGGGCCGCGAGGCGCTGACGCTCGGCCGCATCGTGGTAGTGTCGTCGCGCTCGGAATCGCTGCCTTATGTGGTGCTGGAGGCGGCCGCCGGCGGAAAACCGCTGATCACCACCCGCGTGGGCGGGATTCCGGAAATCTACGGGCCCCTGTCGGACCGGCTGGTGCCGCCGCGCGATCCGGCCGCGCTTGCCCGCGCCATTGCCGGCACGCTCGACGATCCCGCCGGCGCGGCGAAAACAGCGTGCCAGTTGCGCGAGCGGGTGGCGGCCTCGTTTTCGGTCAAGGCCATGGTCGACGGCGTGCTCGCCGGCTACCGCGATGCGCTGGAAAACCTGCATAAGTCGGGGCGCCGTGCCTAGACTTTTGCGCATCCCGCTAAGTCTTTTTTGACGGTTTTTCCCTAAGAATTTCCGGGAATTAAGCAAATTGCGGCAGGCCCGCAAGCGATGCGGTGCGCGCCCTGCCGCCTGTGGCGTTGGGTAGCTTAAGCAATGAACGACAGCGACCTGCATCCCCCCATCGAAGCGACCGGCCCCGCCGCCGTCATCGAGCGCGCGCGCGCCATGCCGCGCGCCGCCGCCAAGCGCAAAGGCCTGACGCAGGAGGCGCTCGCGGTGGTGTCGAAGCCGGCAGCGGCGGCGGTCTCGCCGATCGTGCTGGCCGGCTTCGTGCGCATGGGCGAGTTCGCGCTCATCATGCTGGTCGGCGTGGCGGTCTATTGCGCCTATCTCCACGAATACGACGGCATGATCTGGCGCTATCTGCTGGCGACCTTCGTGGTCGCGGGCCTATCCATGCTGGCGTTCCAGATCGCCGACATCTACCAGGTGCAGGCCTTCCGCGGCCACGAGAAGCAATATATGCGGCTGGCCTCGGCCTGGTCGGTGGTGTTCCTGATCGTGATGGCAGCCACCTTCCTCGCCAAGGCGGGCGAATCGTTCTCGCGCGTGTGGCTGAGCGGCTTCTACGTTGTGGGCTTCGCCACCCTCATGCTCTCGCGCCGCCTGGTGTTCCTGCTGGTGCGCAAGTGGACGCGCGAAGGCCGCCTCAACCGCCGCACCGTGATCGTCGGCGGCGGCGAGACCGGCGCGCATGTGATCGAGGAACTGCACAGGCAGAAGGACACCGGCGTCAAGATCATCGGCCTGTTCGACGACCGCGGCGACGACCGCACCGGCAGCGAATGCGCGGGCGAGCGCAAGCTCGGCACCGTCGACGATCTCGTCGAGTTCGGACGCCGCACGCGCGTCGATCTGGTGATCTTCTCGCTGCCGATCTCGGCCGAGCGACGCATCCTCGAAATGCTGAAGAAGCTGTGGGTGCTGCCGGTCGATATTCGCCTTGCCGCGCACGCCAACAAGCTGCAGTTCCGCCCCCGCTCCTATTCCTACATCGGCAAGGTGCCGGTGCTCGACGTCGCCGACCGGCCGATCGCCGATTGGGACGTGGTGATGAAATGGCTGTTCGATAAGATCATCGGCGGCCTCATTCTGCTCGCCGCGCTGCCGGTCATGGCGCTGGTCGCCATCGCCATCAAGCTCGACAGCCGCGGGCCGGTGCTGTTCAAGCAGAAGCGCTACGGCTTCAACAACGACCTGATCGAGGTCTACAAGTTCCGCTCGATGTATGTCGAGCAGTCGGACGCCGCCGCCAACAAGCTTGTCAGCAAGGACGATCCGCGCGTCACCCGCGTCGGCCGCTTCATCCGCAAGACCAGCCTCGACGAACTGCCGCAGCTGTTCAACGTGGTGCTCAAGGGCAACCTGTCGCTGGTCGGCCCGCGCCCGCACGCGCTCAACGCCAAGGCGGAAACGCGCCTTTATGACGAGGCGGTGGACGGCTATTTCGCCCGCCACCGCGTCAAGCCCGGCATCACCGGCTGGGCGCAGATCAGCGGCTGGCGCGGCGAGACCGATACGCAGGAGAAGATCCAGCAGCGCGTCGAGCACGACCTCTACTACATCGAAAACTGGTCGGTGCCGTTCGACCTCTACATCCTGCTGCGCACGCCCTTCGCGCTGCTGAAGACCGAGAACGCCTATTGATCGCCGCCCAAGACATGACAAAAGCCATGGCAATAGCCATGGCAAAAGACATGGCAATCGCGCAGGCGGGCGCGCCGGCGCGGCCGCGGCCGGCCTATGCGCCGCCGCCCCCGCCCCACCCGTTCCCCGCCGCGCGCGCCGCCGCCTTCTCCTTGCGCGAGCGGCTGCTGCTGATCGTCATCTACATCGCGGCGCTATCGAGCTCGATCGCCTTCGTCGAGCCCTCGCCGCATGACGCGCTGATGGGCGTGCTGGCGATCGCCTGCCTGATCGCCGGCGTGCGCTTCGACCGCCGGCTGGTCGCGCTGCTGCTGCTGCTGTTGTTGTGGAACGTCGGCGGCATCCTCTCCCTTCTCAACGTCATCGGCGAGAAAAAGACCACGCAGTTTGTCGCCACCTCGCTTTATCTGGCGGTGGCGGCGATCATGTGGGCCTGCATCTTCGCGGAAAATACCATGCCGCGGCTGGCCGCCATGCGCTCGGCCTATATCCTGACCGCGGTGATCGTGGCCGGCGCCGGCGTCGCCGGCTATCTGAGCCTGTTCCCGCACGCACACGAATGGTTCGCGCCCGAAGGCCGCGCGCTCGCCACCTTCAAGGACCCCAACGTCTACGGGCCGTTCATGATCTGGCCGGCCCTCGTGCTGATGGAGCGCATGCTGGTGCACCGGCTGCGCTTACTCGACGTTGCGATGCTCGGCACCATCGTGGTGGCGCTGCTGGTGGCGTTTTCGCGCGGCGCCTGGTTCCACTTCGCGGTGTCGGCACTGGTGATGGTGACCTTCTCGTTCCTCACCGCGCGCCGGCAGAACACGCGGCTGCGCATTTTCGTCATGAGCGCGGTGGCGATCGGCGTCATGGCAGCCTTCGTCGCCATTCTGCTGGCGATCCCGAAGATCCATGAGATGTTCGAAGTGCGCGCGCACCTGCTGCAATCCTACGACACCGGCACCGGCGGCCGCTTCCGCCTGCAGGAGCTCGCGCTCACCGCGCTGCTCGGCGCGCCCAACGGGCTGGGGCCCTTTGGTTTTGCCAGCACGCACGTCAATCAGCAGCACAATGTCTATCTACAGGCCTTCCTGGTCTACGGCTGGGTCGGCGGCGTGAGCTACGTCCTCTTGCTGCTGACCACCTTCTGGGTGGCCTTGCGCAGCGTGTTCGTGCCGTCGCCCTGGCAGGCCTATATCGTCACGGCGCTCGGCGCCTTCACCGGCGAGGTGGCGGAAGGCTTCATCATCGACACCGACCACTGGCGCCACTTCTTCCTGCTGCTCGGCATCATCTGGGGCCTATGGGCGGCGACCAGCCGCCACCTCAGACGGATGCGGCAGCAGGGCGGCTACTTGCGCACCGCGATATAGGCGTGGCTCGACAGCGCGCGCCAGTCGTTGCGTTGCGCCATTTTCGTGAACCAGGCATTGACGTCGCGGACGACCGGGAACGACTCGTAATAGTCGTGGCCGTAGAACGGCAGGATCACCACCTCGCGATAGCCGATACCCGAAAGCATGCGCTCCAGCCGGCGGTCGGTGAAGCACCAGGAATAGCGCGCCGGGAATACCGGATCTTCGTCGTCGGTGCGGTTGGCGAACAAGAAGCTTGACGATCGAAGCCGCGAGCTTGTCGGGCAGCAGCTTGTTGATGATGAAAGGCACGGCATAAAGCGTCGGGATGAAGGCAAGCGCCACGCCGCCCGGCGCCAACAATTCGTGCAAGTTGGACCAGGCCTGCCTGCCGTCCGCCACGTGCTCGAACACCATGCGCGAGAAGGCGAGATCGTAGCGGCCGCGCAACTTGGCAACGCTCGAAATATCGCCCGCCACGTCGAAGCAGGCGGTCTGATAGGTCTTCGGCAGCACCTCGAGTTCGCCTTGCGAGATGTCGTTCACCGTCATCTCGACGCCGAGGCGCTCGACTCGCTCGACCGTAAAGAGCGGGTCGCGGCCGCCGCCGATCTCCACGATGCGCTTGGCGTGCAGGCGCACGCACAGCTCCTCCACCACGCGCTGGTAATTGTCCCAGGCCCAGCGGTGATAATTGTCGACGCCGATCGCCCGGAACGTGTCGGCGAGCAGATGCGGCGTATCGACCTTGACCGGCAGGGACGTGTCCGGCACTTCCGCCGCAAGCGGCGGCGAAGCGGTGTCGCGGGCGCGGGAAACCGTGTCGAGCGTTGGCATCTTAGTTCCTCATCTCGCTGGCGTTGCGGTTGGCTCGTTCAAGACAGTTTGACGGCGCGTGGGCTGCGGCCGTGCTGGGTGCGGTTGCGCATGCCGGCGATCAGCCGGCTGAACCAGGCGTCCGGCATCAGATGCGCGAGCGTGAGCGCCGCCAGCCCCTTCCAGAGCGGAATGGCGCCGCCGCCGTGGCGGCTTTGCCACCACAGCCGCAGAATCGCCGTCGGCTTAAAGTCGCCGGCATGCTTGGCGCGGATCAGACGCCAGAGCTCGGCGTGCAGGCGCCGCTTGTTCACGTCCGACGTGCGGCTCGGCCACAGCGAGTTCGGGCCGGATGTAGTAGATGTAGAGCGGCTTGGGCACTTCGATGCCGTGGAAGCCGGCGTCGGCGAGGCGCAAGCTGAAATCCCAATCTTCATAACCCTCGCGCATGCTCTCGTCATAGCCGCCGACCGCGCGCCAGCATTCTTTGCGCAGCACCAGGCCGACCGACAGCGTATTGGTGAACAGGAGATCGAAGCGGTTGAAATAGCGCCGGCCAATCGTGGCCTGGCCGCCCGCGGTGCGCACATGCGTGAACGCCATGGCGACGTCGGGCGGAGCGCTTTGCAGCGCCGGCACGGTCTCGGCGAGATAAGTTGGCTCCACCAGATCGTCGCAATCGACCATGACGACGATCTCGGCGCGCGCCTGCTCGATGCCGGCATTGCGCGCGGCCGAGGGCCCGCGATTGTCCTGCCGGATGACGCGCGCACGGGCTTCGAGCGCCTTCAGCTTGCGCAGCGTCTCCTCGTCGTCGGAGCCGTCGTCGACGATGACGATCTCGAAATCGCGCAGCGTCTGGCGCGTGAGAGACTCCATCAGCCCGTCGAGGAAGCGCCCGCCATTGTAGCAGGGCACCACGAAGCTCGCGGCCGGACGCGCCTCGTCCGCGGGCGAAGCCGTCGTGCCGCCGGCCTCAAGCTGTCTGCTGCCACCTAATGCCATTGCGAAACTTCACATCTTTATTGCGCGGCAATTTAGTGGCTTTGGCCAAATTTTCCCTGAATAGATGCGCGGAAATCGAGGATCGCGACGAGAGACTTTGTTCACCATGAATCTTTAACGAATAATCCGTGCGGAGGCGCTAGTTTGCCGGCATGAGCTCACAGGTCCTCGCCGTCAAATCCGCGCTGAAATGGCCGCTGCGCATGCTCGCGAGCGTCTTGTCGCTGCGCTATTTCCTGCTGCGCTCCTCGACCGCGGGCGCGGCCGTCGCCGCCGGCCTGGTGCAGACCTTCGTGTTCGCGCGCGTACTGACACCCGAGCGCTTCTCGGTCTTCATCCTGATCGGCACCATGGGCGTGTCCTTGTGGCTGTTCGATCTGGGCGCCGCCAAGATCCTGTTCGTGCGCCAGCGCGCGCGCCATCTCGGCCAAGGCTCAGGCGACGGCGTGACGCGGCACGCGAGCGCCGTCGTGCTGCTCTATGGGCTGATCGTGGCGGCCGGCACGCTGGTCTGCTTTGCCGCCATGGCGAGCCGCGCCTCGGTGACGACCCGGGACGCGGCGGAATACGCCGCCTTTTTCAGCTTCTCCGCGCTCAATCTGGTCTGGTTCCCCTTACGCAATATCAGCAACGCCATCGACGAGTTCATCTATTTCGAGACGCTGGAGGCGGTGCGGCGCGGCGGGCACATCGCCGTGATTCTGGCGCTGCTGATCGGGCTGCCGCTGCCGGCCTTTCTCGTGCTCGGCAATCTGTTGTGGGGCGTTGTGTTGGGCATCTGCGCGCTGCGGCTGGTGCGCAAGGGAGCGCTGGCGCCGCGCCTGCGCGGCTTTGCAACCGCCTTGGCCGAATTCTGGCGCGTCAACCGGCCGGAGCTGTTGCGTAGCGGCACCTATGCCGGCGCCGAGCTCACGGTCTACAATTTCCCCTATCTCGTGGTGCCCATGGCTTTCGGGCTTGGCGCACCGACCATCATTCTCGACACCGTGTTCAAGGTGTTCCGCGGCACCACGCTGATCTATGCCGCAGGCCTCGACCCGCTGGTGCCGCTGCAGACCCGCGCCTTCGCCGCGCACGACGCCGGCACCTTGAAGAAGGCGACGCTGACCGCCGCCTTCCTGGTCGCGCTGCCGACTTTCGCGCTCTGCGCGCTGCTGTTGCTGGCGGGCGACAGACTGTTCGCGCTGCTGCTCGGCCACGCCGCCACCGTGCCGCGCGAAGCCGTGTACGTGCTGGTGGTGCTGCTGCTGGCCAATATGGCGCAGAACGTCGCCAGCAACCTGCTGCTGCACACCGGCTTTTTCCGCGAGATCGCGCGGGTGGCGACCTTCCTGGTGGCCGCCATGGCGGCGATGACGGGGATTGTGCTGGTCGCCGGCCTCGACATCACCGGCTTCCTGGCGGCCTACGCGCTGGTCTATGTGGCGGGCGCCGTGCTCTATATCGGCTATGTGGTGAGCCGGCCGTTCCGCATCGCCGCCCTGCCGGCGTCGTAGGCCGTTTCCGCTGCGAGGTTGCGCGGCCAGAGGCGGCTCCCTATAGTCCGCGCCGTTCCGGTCGGGGCGTGGCGCAGCCCGGTTAGCGCACCTGTCTGGGGGACAGGGGGTCGTGGGTTCAAATCCCGCCGCCCCGACCAATCATCTCAAAACCGCAGCCTGCTAGATCGTCACGGCGCCATCTGCTTGAGCGCGCCGAGTGCGTCGATCTCGCCGGCGCCGACATCGCGCCGCGGGCCCGCGATATGGCGGCTGCCTTTGATCAAGATCCGGCGCACGGCGGCGGGCTTGAGCTTGGGATCGCGCGCCAGCACCAGCGCGGCGACGCCGCTCGCGTGTGCGGCGGCGATCGAGGTGCCGGACGTGACCTGATAGCGGTTGCCGGGCGCCGGCTCGATCACCGCCACGCCGGGCGCGGCGAAAGTCACCTGCGGCCCGCGATTGGCCACCGGCAGCAGCTTGTCGTCGGCATCGGCCGCGGTGACGCCGATGACGTGCGGGTAGGCCGCCGGATAAAGCGGCGGCGAGCGCGGGCCGGCGTTGCCGACGGCGGCGATCAGCAGCATCCCCCGCGCATAGGCCTTGGCGATCATGTCGCGCATAAGCCCGTCGGCCGGCCCGGCGAAGCTCATATTGACGATGCGCGCGTTCTTGCCCGCCGCCCAGTCGAGGCCCTTCATCACGTTGAAGGTGGTGCCGCGCGCGCTGGCGCCGCTCGGCGCAAAGGCGCGCACGGCGAGCAGCCGCACCTTGGGCGCCACCCCGATCAGTCTGGCATGCGAAGCGATGGCGCCGGCGATCGCCGTGCCGTGCAGATGCGGCTCGAGCTTGCCGCCGAGCGCGTCGTATTCGCCGGCGAACACGCCGGCCAGATCGGGATGGTGGGTGTCGATGCCAGAGTCGATCACCGCCACCAGCACGTCGTCGCCGTCGGTGATGCGGTGCGCTTCGATCAGATGCAGCTTCTTGATCACGTATTGCGGCGGCGGCGCGGCGGCCGCGGGAGCGGCCTGGCCTTGCGCGCCGTCATAGAACCAGTTCGGCTGGCCCAAGGCGACCACGCCGAAGCGGCGCATCGCGATCAGCGTCGCGCGCGCCGAGCGGGCGGCGTCGATGCGCAGGCGCTCGACGGTTTGGCCGATGAGTTGGAAGCGCTGCGTCTCCAATGGCGTCAACTGCAACGCCTGCATCATGCGCGCGCGCTGCCGCGCCGTCGCCCGGCCGTCGAACACGACCAGCACTTCGTTCGGCACGAAGTCGGTCGCGCCGGAGGGCGGCAGGTCGATGTGGCGCCCGCGCGCCTGCCGCAAGCGCGGCGGTTTTCCGCGCGGGTGGCCCGGCCGGCCCGGCGTCACGCGGTCGGGCGGCACCAGCCAATCGGCAATCACCCAGCCGAGCGGTCCGAGCACGCAGCCGAAGGTCGAATGATAGACCTCGCTCAGCGTCATTTCGCGGCCGAGCATCACCGTGCCGATCATGGGCGAGATCGCCGCGCAGAAAACCGACCCCATGGCGTACCAACCGACCACGGGCACGCCGCCGCCGCGCACGCCCGTCACCCCGACGGGGGGATTGGGCCTGAGCTGAGCGGACGCCGGCGCGGAGGCGGCCGCGCCCAGCGCGATCGCCAATAACGCAGCCGTCGCGAACCGTCGCATGCGTGAACCCCGAACCCCTGCCAGCCGGCGGATACTATTCTACACGTCAGTGGGTGCGGCGCCACGCGGTTGCGGTTCAAGCCTACCGACTTCTGGGCAGGCCTATTCGGGGCGCGCCACCGCCGTGTCGATCAGCTTGCGGCATTCGGAAAGCTCGTGCAGGGCGCCCTGCAGCTTGCGCAGTTCCTCGCGCGGCAGGCGGGGCGGCGGGGCGGGCTGCGGCGCCGGCGCAGCGGCCTGCGGCATGGCTTGCGGTGTCGCCTGGAGCGCCTGCGGCTCGGGCGGGGCGCCCTCATGAATGGCCCGGTCGGCCGGGTCCAGGCGCGGCATCGGCGCCGGCTGCAGCACCGGCTCTTCGCGTTCTGCAATTTCGCGTTGGCCCAAATCGCGGCCGATCAACGAAGACAGCCGGCCGCGCAAGCCGCTCTCCTCCTCCAGCATTTCGGTGGCGGAGGCCGCCTCCTCGGCCAGCTCTTCATCCTCGGTCACGCCATGCGGCGGCTGCGGCGCGCCCTCCTGCCATACCACCTGCACGAATTTGACGCCCTGCTCGCGCAGGATTCGCTGCACGCCGCGGATGGTGTAGCCCTCGCCGTAGAGTAGATGGCGGATGCCGCGCAGCAGGTCGACGTCGTCCGGCCGGTAGTAGCGCCGGCCGCCGCCGCGCTTCATCGGCTTGATGTCGCGGAAGCGCGTCTCCCAAAAGCGCAGCACGTGCTGCGGCAGATCGAGATCGTCCGCCACTTCACTGATGGTGCGAAATGCATCCGGCGCCTTGTTGTCCAAAGCGGCCTACTCCTCGACTCGTTTGACGCGAAGCTTACCGCACGCCGAACTTAAAGCGATGCTTCAACTGGGCGGGCTGTGGGAATCCCCGCCGCTGCCGTTAATGCGCTGCTTGAGGATGGCGGAGGGCTTGAACACCATGACCCGGCGCGGCGAGATCGGTACTTCCTTGCCGGTCTTGGGATTGCGGCCGATGCGCTGGCCTTTTTTGCGCACCACGAAGGAGCCAAACGAAGACAGTTTCACGGTCTCGCCCCGCTCGAGGCAATCCGTGATCTCCTTCAGCACCAGTTCCACAAGCGCAGCGGATTCCGTGCGTGAAAGGCCCACCTTCTGGTAGACCGCCTCACACAGGTCGGCCCGCGTCACGGTTTTTCCGGTCATCGCCTGCCCTGCCCCCGGCGAAGATATCCCTCTGAATTTCCAAGATATTAGCAATGACCCACGCGGGTCAACGGCTCCGTTACAAATATGACGCCAGGCGCCCCCGCGCCGTCCCACGTGGCCGGGCCCGGTCCCGCACGCCGCTGAGCGTGCCCGCGACCCTCACCAGCGCAGCAGCGCCGAGCCCCAGGTGAAGCCGCCGCCCATGGCTTCCAGCAACACGAGATGGCCGCGCTTGATGCGGCGGTCGGCCACCGCGTCGACCAGCGCCAGCGGGATGGAGGCGGCCGAGGTATTGCCGTGGCGGTCGACCGTGATGACCACCTTTTCCGGCGCAATGCCGAGCTTATGAGCGGAACCGTCGATAATGCGCTTGTTGGCCTGGTGCGGGACGAACCAGTCGATGTCCTCGGCGCTCGTGCCGGTAGCCTTGAAGGCGTCCTCGATCACGTCGGTGATCATGGCCACCGCGTGCTTGAACACTTCGCGACCCTCCATGCGCAGATGGCCGACGGTCTGGGTCGAGGACGGCCCGCCGTCCACGTAGAGCTTGGCCCGGTGGCGGCCGTCCGCGCGCAGATGGGTGGTGAGGATGCCGCGGTCCTCACGCGCGCCGGGCTGCTCCTGCGCCTCCAGCACCAGGGCGCCGGCGCCGTCGCCGAACAGCACACAGGTGGTGCGGTCGCTCCAGTCCAGGATGCGGGAGAAGGTCTCCGCCCCGATCACCAGCGCGCGCTTGAACTGACCCGCCCGCAACAGCGCGTCGGCGACCGAGAGGGCATAGACGAAGCCCGAGCAGACCGCCTGCAGGTCGAAGGCCGCGCCATGGGTGATGCCGAGGCCGGCCTGCACCGTGACCGCGGTGGCCGGGAAGGTCTGGTCAGGGGTGGAGGTCGCGAGCACGATCAGGTCGATGCTGCCTGCCTCGACATGGGCATTGGCGAGCGCCGCGCGCGCGGCATGCAGCGCCAGGTCCGAGGTCATCTCGCCGGGCGCGGCGATATGGCGCTCGCGGATGCCGGTGCGCTGCACGATCCATTCGTCGGTGGTCTCCACCGCGCGTGCCAGTTCGTCATTGCTGAGGATGCGTGCCGGGAGATAGCTGCCGCAGCCGAGCACAACCGAACGCTTAACGCTCACGAGCCCGCTCCGCCCGCCAGCCGCGCGGTGGCGGTCGCCTGCAGGTCCTGGGCCATGGTCTCGCCGATCTTGGCCAGCAGCTCGTAGCGCGCCATGTCGTAGGCCATGTCGATGGCGGAAGCGAAGCCCTCGGCGTCGGCGCCGCCATGGCTCTTGATGACGATGCCGTTGAGCCCGAGGAACACGCCGCCATTGGCCTTGCGCGGATCCATCTTGTCGCGCAGCGTGTGGAAGGCCTGCCGCGCCAAGAGATAGCCGAGGCGCGCCGCCCAAGTGCGGTTCATGGCATTGCGCAGATATTCGCCGAGCTGGCGCGCGGTGCCCTCGGCGGTCTTGAGCGCGATATTGCCGGAGAAGCCTTCCGTCACCACCACGTCGACCGTGCCCTTGCCGATATCGTCGCCTTCCACGAAGCCGTGATAGTCGAAATGCGGGAAATTGCCTTCGCGCAGGATGCGCCCCGCTTCGCGCACCGGCTCGAGCCCCTTGACCTCCTCCACCCCGATATTGAGCAAGCCGACGCTCGGGCGTTCCACGTCGAACAGCACCCGCGCCATGGCGCTGCCCATGGCGGCGAGATTGATCAGATGAGCCGCGTCGCCGCCTATTGTTGCGCCGACGTCGAGCACGATCGACTCGCCTTTGACCGTCGGCCACAGCGCCGCGATGGCCGGGCGCTCGATGCCCTCGATGGTCTTCAGGTTGAAGCGCGCCATGGCCATCAGCGCGCCGGTATTGCCGGCCGAGACTGCGGCGTCAGCCTCGCCCTTCTTGACCGCGTCGAGGGCGAGCCACATCGACGACTTCCAGCGCCCGTAGCGCAGCGC
The DNA here is from genome assembly GCA_963805535.1 of uncultured Pseudomonadota bacterium. GTDB lineage: Bacteria > Pseudomonadota > Alphaproteobacteria > Rhizobiales > Xanthobacteraceae > Pseudolabrys. The sequence continues at coordinate 699,712 of CAWDUV010000012.1, read as the reverse complement.
CTGGCTCGGCTTGTCGTCCATGCGGATGGCGACCTCGGTGTGCCGCACCTGCGCCTTGGCCTTGAGGCGGGGCAGCCTATCGAGCAGCGGCTCCACCACCGTTCGGTTACCGAACAGGAGATATTCAATATCGGGATGGCGGCCGAGCGAGATATCCGCTCCCGGCAGCACGACCGATGCCCCATGGTCTCCGCCCATGGCGTCAAGCGCGATGCGGACCTTATCGGGCATGAATCGACTTCGCGGTAAGGTGGGGCGCCGGCAGCGCGCTCATCCGGCTGCGATGACCGGCGACCATACAAGCTGGGCCACGGCGCACAAGCCGGTTCTCGGCGCCCTCCACGGCTGGCCGGACGCTCACGATTGGCCGCCGCCCGGATGTTTTTTCAGGCCCGCGAGCGCGGCAAAGGGGTGGTCGCCGCCGTCCTCGACCTTGGCCGTCACGAATTCGGCGCCGGCTTTGCGCGGATAGGGGTCGACGCCGAGCAACAGGAATTCGACCGCCAGCGCGCCCAGATCGACCGCACCGCCGATGAGCGGCTCGGGCGGCTCTTCTTCGTCCGGCACGGCGTGATGGCCTTCGGCCGAGGTTGCGGCCGGTGCTGCGACGGAAGGCGAGAAACTTAACTCAACCGCCTCATCCAGCTCGCTTTCCACCGTCTCGAGCGTGACCACGCAGGTCTGCACGACGGTCGCCGTGACGTGGCCGGAAACGTGCACGCCCGCCCCCTGGCGGGTGAGGTCGAAGCTTGCGGCGAGCCGCGGCAGCTCGCGCAAGCCCGCGAGTTTGGCAATGGCGGCGCGCACCGGCTCGCTCGCCTCGATCTCCATATGCAGGCCGGTCTCCGGCACGTCTTCCACGGCCACCGGCACGCTCCAGGGATGGCTGGTCTTGTCCATCTAGCTTCAAGCTCTTGTTGCGGCCGGCTGCGGCACCGAGGAAGGCGCCGGAAAGCTCAAACGGCCGGCGGCCAGATCGGCCGTGCTCAGCGCCCCCAGATGCCGTACCGCCTGGCGCATATAGGCGGCAAGGCGCTCGGCCGGCGCAACCGGCGATCCGCCATAGATATTGCGCGCCAGCGCTGCCGCCAGGGCTTCGTCCGAGCCTTGCGCCAAGGCCTCACGATAGGCCTGCGCCCGGCCGTAGAAGGCTTCCCCCATGCGCCGCATCTCCTTGGGCACGGCCAGATCGCCGACCCCCATTTCGCGCAGGTTATGGTCCATATCCAGGCAAAACCGGTCGAAAACCCCCTGCCCGAGCCCCTGCACGGCCTGATCCGCGGACACGCGCTCGGTCAGCAGCGCCAGATGCAGCACGATCAGGTCGAAACGGCCGTTAACCGTATCCGGCACGGCATAACCCCGATAAAACTCCGGCAATCGCGCTTGCGCCACGATCATGCCATACAGGGTGGAAATGGTGTCGGGCCGCGCAGCGCGGCGAAACAGGGGGAAAATCATCGCGTTGGCTCGATCTGACCGGTGTCGCCGCCGGTTAATTCATGCGCCGCGCCGATGCAAGACGGAAATCATGCTGCCGGTTTCGGGGACCCAAAGCACAACCGACCGCCGCCGCGTCCGCGGATTGGCGCCGGCGCTGCTGCTTGGCTGCGGCCTGGCGCTGGCCGGCTGCGGCGGCATCGGCAGTTTCAACGAGACCTTCCAGCGCGGCTACGTCATGCAGCAGGGCGCGCTCGAGCAGATCCCGATTGGCGCCTCGCAGGAGCAGGTGCTGATCGTGATGGGCACGCCCTCCACCGTCGCCACCGTCAACGGCGAAGTGTATTATTACATCTCGCAGAAGGCCGAACGCGCCGCCGCCTTCATGCCGCAGAAGGTGGTCGACCAGCGCGTGGTCGCGATCTATTTCGACAAGAACCGCACGGTGCGCAAGCTCGCCGATTACGGCCTCAAGGACGGCAAGGTGTTCGATTTCTACGGCAGGATCACGCCGACCGGCGGCCAGGAACTCAACTATCTGCGCAACATCTTCAGGCACCTGAACCCGCTTTCGGGGCAGTAGCGCCAGGCTGAAACCGGCAAGGAAAAAGGGCCCGCATCATCTGCGGGCCCTTCGTTTCTTCAGCGCCGGAGCGCCTCAGTGCGCCAATACGGCGAGCAACAGCAGCGCCACGATATTGGTGATCTTGATCATGGGGTTCACGGCCGGGCCGGCGGTATCTTTGTAGGGGTCGCCGACGGTGTCGCCGGTGACGGCCGCCTTATGCGCCTCCGAGCCCTTGCCGCCGTAATGGCCGTCCTCGATGTATTTCTTGGCATTGTCCCAGGCGCCGCCGCCGGAGGTCATGGAGATGGCGACGAACAGGCCGGTGACGATGACGCCGAGCAGCATGGCGCCGACCGCCGAGAAGGCGGCCGACTTGCCGGCCGGGCCGCCGCCGGCGATCACGTAAATCACGAAATAGACCACGATCGGCGACAGCACCGGCAACAACGACGGAACGATCATCTCTTTGATCGCCGCCTTGGTCAGCATATCGACGGCGCGGCTGTAGTCCGGCTTCGAGGTCCCCTTCATGATGCCGGGGTTCTCGCGGAATTGCCGGCGCACTTCCTCGACGATGGCGCCGGCCGCGCGGCCGACCGCGGTCATGCCCATCGAAGCGAAGAGATAAGGCAAGAGACCGCCGAACAGCAGACCAACCACGACGTAGGGGTTGGTCAGCGCGAAGTCGAGATGGATGCCCTGGAAGTAGGGATGCGTCGCCGCGTTCTTGGTGAAGAACGTCAGGTCCTGGTTATAGGCGGCAAACAGCACCAGCGCGCCCAAGCCGGCGGAGCCGATGGCGTAGCCCTTGGTGATGGCCTTGGTGGTGTTGCCGACGGCGTCGAGCGCGTCGGTCGACTTGCGCACTTCCTTGGGCAGACCGGCCATTTCGGCAATGCCGCCGGCATTGTCGGTGACCGGCCCGAAGGCATCGAGCGCCACCACCATGCCGGCGAGCGCCAGCATCGCGGAGACCGCGATGGCAATGCCGAACAGTTCGGCCTGGCCATAGGCGACGAGAATGCCGGCGATGATCACCAGCGCCGGCAGCGCGGTGGCTTCCATCGAGATGGCCAGGCCCTGGATGATGTTGGTGCCGTGGCCGGTGACGGAAGCCGCCGCGATCGACTTCACCGGGCGGAACTCGGTGCCGGTGTAGTATTCGGTAATCCAGATGATCAGCCCGGTCACCACCAGGCCGATCACCGCGCAGATGTAGAGCGACATGCCGCTGTAGCCAACGCTGCCGAGCGGACCGAAGCCGATCAGCCAATAGGTCACGCCGGCGATGGCGAACAGCGACAGGATCGCGGTGGCGATGAAGCCGCGGTAAAGCGCGCCCATGATCGACTGGCTGGCGGGCAGCCGCACGAAGAAGGTGCCGATGATGGAGGTAATGACGCAGACGCCGCCGATGGCGAGCGGATAGACCATCATGTTGTAGAGCAGCGGCGTCGAGGCAAAGAAGATCGAGGCGAGCACCATGGTGGCGACGATGGTCACCGCGTAAGTCTCGAACAGGTCGGCGGCCATGCCGGCGCAGTCACCGACATTGTCGCCCACGTTGTCGGCGATGGTCGCCGGATTGCGCGGATCGTCCTCCGGAATGCCGGCTTCCACCTTGCCGACCAGATCGCCGCCGACGTCGGCGCCTTTGGTGAAGATGCCGCCGCCGAGACGGGCGAAGATCGAGATCAGCGAAGCGCCGAAGCCGAGCGCGACCATGGCGTCGATGACGGTGCGGTCGTTGGGCGCCTTGTGCAGCGTGCCGGTGAGGAAGCCGAAATAAAGCGTGACGCCAAGCAGCGCGAGGCCGGCAACCAGCATGCCGGTAATGGCGCCCGACTTGAAGGCGAGCTCGAGCCCGCCGGCGAGCGACTTGGTGGCGGCCTGCGCCACGCGCACATTGGCGCGCACCGAGACGTTCATGCCGATGAAGCCGGTGACGCCGGAGAGGATGGCGCCGATGGCGAAGCCGCAGGCGACCAGCCAGCCGAGCGTCAAGCCGATAATGACAAAGATGACGATGCCGACGATGCCGATGGTGGCGTATTGGCGCTTGAGATAGGCCTGCGCGCCTTCGCGCACGGCGGCGGAGATTTCCTGCATTTTCGGGCTGCCGGCATCGGCGCTCAGCACCGAACCGGTCGCCCAGATGCCGTAGATGACGGCGAGCGCGCCACAGCCGACGATCATCCACAATGTGTTCATGGTGGCCTCATCCTCGATTTGAATTAAGGGCTGGCGGAAAAAAACGCTCCCACCCGGCGCCAGGAGCGTCGAGGATGGCCGCACGAAGGGCGCTTCACCCCGACCGGAAAGCGCGCGGATATAGCCAAAATCCACGCCATGATGCAACGCGCAATTGCCCTTTTCCGCGGCAATCCGCCGGCCATCCGCCGGCCTCACGTGTTCCGCCAAGGCAACGGAAAAAGGGTGAAAAGCCAACGCTTCGCCGCCCCTGTTGCTTTGGTCGGCGCGGGGTTCGCCCTCTTTTCTTCTCGGCCCCCCTTTCGAGGGGAGCGGAGCGCCGAAAGACGCGAGGGCTTGCGAGGCCCCCTGGGCGGCTGGCGAAGCCGCCCGGCACGCTTGCGAGGCGTGCCCCCTCCACCTTGCGATCGGCGAAGGGGCGCCTCTCGGCGCTCCACCTGCGGCGATTTCCGGCGCCGGGCCGCGCTTTGCCCGCGAACCGCTCAACGCGAGCGGTCCGCCGTCAGCCAGCTCCTGGCAGGCCCCCGTAGTGGGGCCGGGCGGAGCCCCGGCGCCGCCCGAGTGCGAGGTTACGAGCCTCGCCCGCGGGCGCCGCGTCCCGCTCCGCCTTCGGCACGTCTCCGGAAGACGCCCCTCGAAGAGCAGGACGAGGACCAATATAATAGTCCTAGGAGTATTGTCAAGATGATGTAGGAATATTTTTCTCGAATTGGCAGGCCGGTCGACGGACCTTGATCCCTATAACGTTATGCGTTATACGGCGCGGATGATCGTCAGCTTTGGCGACGGCGAGACTGAAAAAATCTGGAACGGGGCACGGAGCCGCCGGCTCCCCCTCGACATCCAGGCCGGGGCTCTGCGCAAGCTGCGCCTCATCAACGCCGCGAGAAAAGTCGACGATCTGCGCGTGCCGCCCGGCAACCGGTTGGAACGGTTGCACGGCAACCAGGCCGGCCAATGGAGCATCCGCATCAATGACCAGTGGCGCATCGTCTTTCGCTGGACGCAAGGAGGAGCCGAAGATGTCGCGATCGTCGACTATCACTGAATTGCTGCCGAACCCGCACCCCGGCGAAATCCTGCTGGAGGAATTCCTCAAGCCGATGGCGCTGTCGCAGACGGCGCTCGCGCGCGCCATCGGCGTACCGCCGCGCCGCATCAACGAAATCGTGCTCGGCAAGCGCGCGATCACCGCCGACAGCGACCTGCGTATGGCGCGCTATTTCGGCTTGAGCGAAGGCTTTTTCCTGCGGCTGCAGGCCGACCACGACCTGATGGCACGGCGGCGCCAGATCGCCGACAAACTAAAGGCGATCAAGCCACGAGCGGCATGAAGGCCTCACACCGCCGCGGCCCGCTCGGCGCGCAGGCGCAGCGCCAACCAGCCCAAGAGCCCGAACGCGATCGCCACCGTCGGGAAGATCACCGCATTGACGCTCGCCCAGCCGAAGGCCGCGAGCAATTGGCCGGAGGAGAACGAGGCCACCGCCATCGAGCCGAAGATCAGGAAGTCGTTGAACGACTGCACGCGGGTGCGCTCCTCCGGCCGGTGCGCGCCGGCTACCAGTGTGGTGGCGCCGATAAAGGCCAGGTTCCAGCCGAGCCCGATCAGCACCAGCCCCGCCCAGAAATGCGCAACCGACAGGCCGGTGACGCCCACCACGGCCGCCAGCACCAGGAGCGTGAGCCCGATGGCGATGATGCGCATGACGCCGAAACGGATCACCAGGCTGCCGGTTACGAAACTCGGCGCGTACATGGCGAGCACGTGCCACTGGATGCCGAGCGTGGCATCGCTCACCGAATGGCCGCAGCCGACCATGGCGAGCGGCGCCGCGGTCATCAGCAGGTTCATGGTGGCATAGGCGGTGACGCCACAGGCGACAGCCACCATGAAGCGCGGCTGGCGCACGATTGTCCCGAGCGCCCGCTTGGCCAGCGCGGGCGCCACGGCCGGGCGCGGGAAGCGGACCGCCTGCAGCACCGCGAGCGCCAACAGGCCGCAGGCGGCCTGGGCGAGATAGCTGGCGGCAAAGGTGAAGGGCGTCAGTATATCCTTGGTGAAGATGACGATCTGCGGGCCGATCACCGCCGCCAGCACACCGCCGGCCAGCACCCAGGATACCGCCTTGGGACGGTAGCGCTCGCTCGCGGTGTCGGCGGCCGCAAAGCGATAGGATTGGAAGGCGGCGGCATAGAGCCCGCCGCAGAAGGTGCCGATGAGCAGAAGCCAGAAGGCGCCCTGCATCATCGCGAAGTAGTTGATCAGGCCGGACAGCATGCCGAACAGCGTGCCGATCTGCAGCGCGCCGCGGCGCCCGAAACGGCGCGCCAGCATGCCGACCGGCAGCGTGCCGAGCCAGGTGCCGATCACGGTGGCGGTGAGCGGCAAAGTGGCCAGGCCCTTGTCGGGCGCCAAAACCGCGCCGACGATCGAGGCGGTGGAATAGATGATGGTATTGCTGGCGGTGCCGAGCGCCTGCGCCAGCGCCAGCACCATGGCGTTGCGGCGCGCCAGCCGGTCGTCGACGACGTGATGCAACGGCTCGGCGACGGCCGACATTCTGGAAGAGCTCCCGGGAAAAAGTGACCCCTTCTATCGGCGGATGGCCGGAATCGCTACTCCCCGGGCGCAGAGCAGGGATGAATTTTGCTGAAGCGAGCCATCATCGTGACGCGGCCGGCTCATCGAATCGCAAAGTCTGCCAGCAAAAGAGATGGCCGGGTCGAAGCCCGGCCATTGTCCTAAGGATATGCTCGGCTGAAGCGCTACCTGAACAGCCCGTCGAACTTATAGTTCACGCCGATGCGCGCGATGCTGCCGTTGAACCTGGCATGCGTATTCACGGTGGCGTTAGTGAACACCGCACCGCCAGCCCCGCTGATCAAGGACGAGCTGTAGTCCACGTTGCCGAGATCGTAATAGAGGTATTCCCCTTTGACCGTCCAATGTGGCGCGAAGGCGTATTCCAGCCCGCCGCCGACGGTCCAGCCAACGCGTGTCGTGGAACTAGAACTGGATGGGGAATTGAACGCAACAGCTTGCACCGGCACGAATGTTGCCACCACGTTCGTCTCCGACTTGACGTGGCCATAGGCCAAGCCGCCGGTGGCGTAGATCAGCAGCGGAGCGGTGATCGTGTAGCCGAGACGACCGCGCACTGTTCCGAACAAATCCAGGCGCGAATGGACCGTGGTGACATCGGTAACCGAAACGGCAAATCCGGTAATCGGCGCGGTCGCGGCTTGGGTGACGGAGCCATCGAAATCGGCCCAGGAAATATCGGTCTCGAAGCCCCACACGAGGCGACCGACCTGACGGTTATAGCCAAACTGGCCGCCGAAGATGGCGCCCTTTGGGTCGGGATCGACGCGGCCGGGCAAGGCCGCGATGCTCGCCGCCAAAGTTTGCGGTGCACCGGCACCAATGCCGAAGCCGACCGGGGTTCCGGTCACGTCGGTTGCGCCACTGCTCCAGCCGTAGCCGCCGGCAATACCGACATAGAACCCGGTCCAATCTTGCACATAGACTGGCGCGGCAGGCGCAGGCCGCGCCTTCACCGGCATATCCGCCGCGAACGCCTGACCAGCGCACACACCGGCCAGCGCGCAAATTCCCAGGACAAATTTTTTCACTGCCGCCCCCAGAAATTACAGAAAATGCAATTTCAAGCCGAAGCATAGACCGTGGCCCGATGCGGGACTGTGGCGTTTTGGCCACAATCACCGGTATTTTCTTCCGGCCTCCACACGTGGTCCGACGCCGGTGACTTGGCGGATTTGGCCTAGCGGGTAGCGGCTCAGAACCTGATCGCACCGGGATGCTGGATGGTCGCCTCGCGCGCCTCGGCCGGCGAATGGGCGCCGATCTGGCCGAGCGAAGCGCGCAGTTCGTCGATATAAAGGTCGATGAGCTGAGCCGGCCCCTCCTCGCCGAGCGCGGCGACCGCCCACAAAAACGACTTGCCGGCAAAGGCCGCGTGAGCGCCGAGCGCGAGCGCGCGCATCACGTCCTGGCCCGAGCGCACGCCGCTGTCGAGTACGACGGTCGCCTTGTTGCCGACGGCCGCAACGATCGCCGGCAGCACGTCGATCGACGGACTGAGCGCCTCGATCTGGCGCCCGCCATGGTTCGACACCCAGATGCCCTCGATGCCGAGCGCAACCGCCTGCTCGGCGTCGGCGGGATGCAGCACGCCCTTGACCGCCATCGGGCCTTTCCAATGGTCGCGATAGCGCTTGACCTCTTCCCAGGTGAAGGCGCCGCCCATATTGGCGCGGGCAAAGCGGATGATGGCATTGGTGTTGTTCGACTTGGCGTATTCGCCGAGCGTGGCAAAGCGCGGATAGCCGCGGCGCATAAACGCCAGCAACCATTTCGGCCGCACCAGCATCTCGTAGAGCATGCGCGCGGTCGGGCGAAACTCGCCGCCCAAGCCGGCATAGGTTTCGCGCGAGCGCGTGGTGCGCACCGGCACGTCGAGCGTCAGCGCCAGCACCTTGGTCCCGACCGCCTCGGCGCGCCGCATCAGGTCGAAACCGATTTTGTGGTCGTCGCGCCAGAAACGATAGAGCTGCAGCCAGAACACGTCCGGCGCATGCCTGGCCGCTTCCTCGATGGTGAGGCCGCCGGCGGTGCTGAGCGCGTAAGGCACGCGCGCGCGCTGCGCGGCTTGCGCCATCAGCACGTCGGCGCCCGGCCACACCAGCGACGGCGCGCCCATGGGCGCGATGCCGATCGGCGCGCTGTAGCGGGTGCCGAACAATTCGACCTCGGCCGGCGGCGGCGAGATCACCTTGCCGTAGCGCGGCGAGACCTTGATGGCGTCGAAGGCGGCCCAATTATGCTGGATGCCGACGTCGTTGCCGGCGCCGGTGTCGCCGTATTCGAAGGCAAAACGCGGCACGTTGTGCGGCGCCTTGCGGCGCATCCAGGCGGTGGTGGGAAACTGCTTGTGGTGCCTGGCGAAGTTCGGATGCGGCGTGTAGGCGAACAGCGCCTCTTTCTTGGCCGTCATGTCGTGCATGGCGTTTCCTTGGGCAGTCGTTTTGACGACTATAGCGTATCCGGGAACGCTAGAAATGGCTGAAGGAGGCGCGGGCGAAGGTCAGCGGCTGGCCGCCGGCGTCGAGAAAACGGGCGCCCTCACCCGCTTCGATGACGCCGATCTCGGTGACCGCCACCCTGGCGGCCGCGGCGGCGGCGCGGAAGCCGTCGGCCTTGGCGGGCGGCACGGTGCAGACGATCTCGTAGTCGTCGCCGCCGGTGAGCGCGGCTTCCAGCATGGCGGGATCGGCGGCGATCATCGCGCCCGCGGCCTCCGACAGCGGCACTCGCGCCGTCTCAAGGCGAGCGCCGACCTGCGAGGCGCGGCAGAGCTTGGCGAAATCGCCGGCCAGCCCGTCGGAGACGTCCATGGCGGCGGAGGCATGCGTACGCACGGCTTCGGCGAGCGCGTTGCGCGGCTGCGGCAACAGATAGCGCGCGATCAGGTGCTGGCGCTGTGCGTCGGTAAGCTTGACGTCCCTGCCCTTGCGTAGCGAAAGCCCGAGCGTGGCATCGCCGATGCTGCCGGTGACGAAGACGCGGTCGCCGGGCTTGGCGCCGGCGCGGCGCACCATGGTGCCCTGCGGCACGGCGCCGACCATGGCGATCGACACGGTGAGCGGGCCCGGCGTGCGGTCGGTATCACCGCCGAACAGCGGACAACCGTAGAGCACGGCGTCGCTGCGCAGGCCTTCGGCGAAATTGGCAAGCCAGGTGTCGGTGACGTCTTTGGGCAGCGCCAGCGATAGCAGAAAGCCGAGCGGCTTGGCGCCCTTGGCGGCCAGATCGGACAGGTTCACGCGCAGCGACTTGCCGGCGATAGTTTGCGCCGCATCGTCGGGAAAAAAATGCACGCCGGCGATGACGGCGTCGGTCTTCAACACGAGGTCACAGCCCGGCGGGGGCGTCAGAAAGGCGCAATCGTCGCTGAGGCCGAGCGCGCCGGGATGCGTGGCGAGCGGCGCGAAGAAGCGCGCGATCAGTCTGTCTTCGGCGGAGAGCTCGTTCGCCATGACGTCACCCGCTAGGCGCGAATTCTGAACCGCGCAGCTGGCGGCCGAGGTCCTCCAGCACGGCATTGACCATGGCGGTCTCCTCCGTCCCGACGAAAGCGGCGGCGACGTCGGCATATTCCGACACCACCACGCGCGCCGGCACGTCGGCGCGCTGGGCGAGCTCGTAGGCGCCGGCGCGCAGGATGGCGCGCAGCACCGTCTCGATGCGCTTGAGCGGCCAGCCTTTGGCGAGGGTGGCGTCGATCAAAGGATCGAGCGTGCGCTGCTCGCGCACCACGCCGGTGACGATGTCGCGGAAGAAGACGACCTGCGCCGGCAGATATTGCGCGCCCTCGACCTCGCGGCCGATCCAGTGGCTTTCGAATTCGGCCAGGATCTCGTTCAAGCCGGTGCCGGCGAGATCCATCTGGTAGAGCGCCTGCACGGCGGCAAGGCGGGCGGCGCCGCGTTTGTTGGCCTTGCGCGCGTCGCCGCCTTCGCTTGGCGCGGGACGGGCCATCAGGAAAGATCGCGCTTGAGCCGCGCCATGACCAGCGCGGCGCGGGCGGCCTCGGCACCTTTGTGGCCGTGCGCGCCGCCGAGCCGCTCGAGCGCTTGCTGTTCGCTATCGACGGTGAGAATGCCGTTGCCGATGGCGATGCGCTCGCGCACGGCAAGATCGGTCAGGCCGCGCGCGGACTCATTCGACACGACCTCGAAATGATAGGTCGCGCCCTCGATCACGCAGCCGAGCGCGACCGCGCCGGCATAGGCGGTCGCGCCGGTCGCCATGGCGACGGCGGCTGGAATTTCCAGCGCGCCCGGCACGGTGAGGATGTCGTATTCGACGCCGGCCTCGTCGAGTACGCTGCGCGCACCCTCCAACAGCTTGTCGGCGATGGCGTCGTAGAAGCGCGCTTCCACGATCAGCATGCGCAAGGGGGCGCCCTTTGCTTTGCCGCGCGCGGCGCGCGTTTTGGTACGTTTGGTGACTTTCTTGGCCATGGCCTTGTCTGTTCCCGGTTCCGCGGCGTGGTAGCAAGCGGTTAGGCCGGGAACAAGAGCTTCAACGCGCCTCCATCAACCGCGCGGCGTAACGGGCCATGGTGTCGATTTCCAGGTTGACATCGTCGCCCTTGCGCCAGCTCCCCAACGTGGTGACGGTCAGCGTGTGCGGGATGATCAGCACCGAGAACGTGTCGCCTTCGACCGTATTGACGGTAAGCGAGACGCCGTCGAGCGCCACCGAGCCCTTGGCCGCGACGAAACGGGCAAGCTCTGCGGGCGCGCGCAGCACGAAGCGCGCCATGTCGGTCAAATCCTCGCGCGCCACCACGCCGGCAAGCCCGTCGACATGGCCGGCGACCAGATGGCCGCCCAGCTCGTCGCCCAGTCTGAGCGGCCGCTCGAGATTGACCTTGGTGCCCTGGCGCCAGCGGCCGACGGTGGTCAGGCGCAGCGTTTCGGCGGCGGCATCGACCGCGAACCAGGAACGGCCGCCCTCTTCGCCGGCGCCGACCACGGTCATGCACACGCCCGAGCAGGCGATCGAAGCGCCGTCGATCAATTCGGCGCGCGGGTAGGAGCAGGCGATGGTGAGGCGGCTCAAGTTATCGGCGCGCGCCTCGACCGACCGCACTTCGCCCAGATCGGTGACGATGCCGGTGAACATCAGCGAAGAATCCTTCGAAGGAGATACGATCTCCGCTCATTCCCGCGCAAGCGGGAATCCAGGGTCAAGTCCGCATCGCGCAACATCTCACACCCGCCCGTAGTGTTCGAGCGTGTCGGGGCCGAGGCGCTCGCTGCCGGTGACGTGCAGATGGCCGTTGAGTGCATCGAGCGCCATGCCTTCGAGCGGCGCGATGCCGTCCTCGCCGATCAGCTTCTCGGAATAGATGAGCGCTGCTTCGTCCACCAGATCGGCGGCGACGAATGCTGCGGCGACCGTCGGGCCGCCCTCCACCATCAGCCGGGTGATGCCCTGCCCGGCAAGCGTCTTCAGCACGCCTTCGAGATCGAGCCTGCCGTTCTCGCCGTCGACGCGGAACACCTTGCAGCCCCGCTGCTGCAAAATCTCTTCGGCAAGCGGCGAAGCTTTGCGCGCGCCGAACACCCAGGTCGGTGTGTCGCGCGCGGTGGCGATCACCGAAGTGGCGAGCGGCGTGCGCAATTGCGCGTCGAGCACCACCCGCACCGGCGAGTGCTCCAGCATGCCGGGCAGCCGGCAGGTGAGCTGCGGATTGTCGGCGAGCACGGTGCCGATGCCGACCAGGATGGCATCGTGCGTGCTGCGCATTTGGAAGACGCGCGCGCGCGCCGCCTCCCCGCTGAGCGCCACCGGCTTGCGGCCGGCCAGGCCCACTTTGCCGTCGGCGGAGATGGCAAGCTTGAGCAGCACGTGCGGGCGGTTTTGCGTGACGCGCGCTATATGGCCGGCGTGCACGCGCCGCGCCTCCTCGGCGCCGAGCCCGATATCGACTTGGATGCCCTTGGCGCGCAGTTTCGCGTGGCCTTGGCCGGCGACCTCCGGATTGGGATCTTCCAGCGCCGAAACCACGCGCGCAATGCCGGCTTTGACGATCGCGTCGGCGCAAGGCGGCGTCTTGCCTTGATGCGAGCAGGGCTCGAGCGTCACATACATGGTGGCGCCTTCGGCGGCTTTCTTGACGCGGCGCAGCGCCTCGACCTCGGCATGCGGACGGCCGCCGCTTTGCGTCCAGCCGCGCGCCAGGATCACGCCGTCCTTGACGATGACCGCGCCGACCGCCGGGTTGGGCCAGGTGTGGCCGAGATTGCGCCGGCCGAGCGTGAGCGCGAGCGCCATGAAACGCTCATCCTCGTTGCTGTCATTCCGGGGCGCGCCGTCAGGCGCGAGCCCGGAATCCATAGCCCCTGTGCTCATTACTCAGCTCCGGCGGTTATGGATTCCGGGTTCACCACGCCTTCGCCTTGCAGGCTCCGGCGCGGTGCCCCGGAATGACGAAAGCAAATCATTTGCGCGCGGTCGCCGCGGGCTTGTCGTCGCCCGACAATTCATCGAGCGCGGCGCGGAAGTCCTTGGCCTCGCGGAAATTGCGGTAGACGGAAGCAAAGCGCACGTAAGCCACGTCGTCGAGCTCGCGCAGATGGTCCATCACCAATTCGCCGATCGTCTCGGAGGTGACCTCGTTCTCGCCCTGGCTTTCCAATTCGCGCACGATCTTGGAGACCATCTTCTCGATGCGCTCGGGCTCGACCGAGCGCTTGCGCAGCGCGACCTGCACCGAGCGCATCAGCTTGTCGCGGTCGAACGGCACGCGGCGGCCGTTGCGCTTGATGACGGTCAATTCGCGCAGCTGCACGCGCTCGAAAGTGGTGAAGCGGAAATTGCACGTGAGGCACACGCGCCGGCGGCGGATCACGGCGGAATCTTCGGTCGGCCGCGAATCCTTCACCTGCGTATCGAGGCTTCCGCAGCTTGGGCAACGCATGGGCTAGCCCCCTATTACCCGGTCATTCCGGGACGCGCCCAACGGGTCCGGCCGAAGGCCGGCCCGATGGTAAACTCCGGCGCGGACCCGGAATCCGTAACCCGCAGCGCTGCGAAGTATGGATTTCGGGTTCACGCGCTGCGCGCGTGCCCCGGAATGACAGCAAGAATTGGCCCCGCATCGCTCAATCCTGATAAATCGGAAACCGGGACAGCAACGCCTTCACCTTCTCGCGCACCTTGCCTTCGGTGAGCGAATCCTCGTCCGAGCCCTTCTGCGACAGCACATCGAGCACTTCCACGATCATGTCGCCGACGGAACGGAACTCGGCGATGCCGAAGCCGCGCGTGGTGCAGGCCGGCGTGCCGAGGCGGATGCCGGAGGTGACGAAAGGCTTTTCCGGGTCGAACGGGATGCCGTTCTTGTTGCAGGTGATGTGGGCGCGGCCGAGCGCTGCCTCCGCCACCTTGCCGGTGAGCTTCTTGGGGCGCAGGTCGACCAGCATCACGTGGGTGTCGGTGCCGCCGGAGACGATGTCGAGGCCGTGCGACTTCAAATGCTCGGCCAGCGCCTTGGCGTTCTCCACCACCTGCTTGACGTAAGCGCGGTAGTCGGGCTTGAGCGCCTCGCCGAAGGCCACCGCCTTGGCGGCGATCACATGCATCAGCGGGCCGCCCTGCATGCCGGGGAACACCGCGGAATTGAATTTCTTGGCGAGCGCCTCGTCGTTCGACAGGATGACGCCGCCGCGCGGGCCGCGCAGCGTCTTGTGCGTGGTGGTGGTCACGACATGGGCGTGCGGGAACGGCGAGGGATGCACGCCGCCGGCCACCAGCCCGGCGAAATGCGCCATGTCGACCATCAGCAGCGCGCCGACCTCGTCGCAAATCTCGCGGAAACGCTTGAAGTCGATGACGCGCGGATAGGCCGAGCCGCCGGCGACGATCAATTTGGGCTTGTGCTCGTGCGCCAGGCGGGCGACCGCGTCCATGTCGATGCGATGATCGTCGGGCCGCACGCCGTAAGGCACCGGCTTGAACCATTTGCCCGACAGATTGACCGGCGAGCCGTGGGTGAGATGGCCGCCGGCGGCGAGATTGAGCCCCATGAAGGTGTCGCCCGGCTGCATCAGCGCGAAGAACACCTCCGCATTGGCGGAGGCACCGGAATGCGGCTGCACATTGGCGAAGCGGCAGCCGAACAGCTTGGTGACGCGCTCGATGGCCAGCTCTTCGGCGACGTCGACGAACTGGCAGCCGCCGTAATAGCGTTTGCCCGGCAGCCCTTCGGCATATTTGTTGGTGAGCACCGAGCCCTGCGCTTCCAAGACCGCGCGCGAGACGATGTTCTCCGAGGCGATTAATTCGATCTCGTCGCGCTGGCGGCCGAGCTCCTTGCCGATGACGTCGGCGATTTCGGGGTCGGTCTCGCTCAGCGGAGCGGTGAAAAACGCGTCCGTGTCGTTTGAGGTTTTCGGGCTCGGCGCCGACATTCACGGGTCTCCTGCGGGCACGCTTTGGCAGCAGCGCGCCGTATTGCGGGTCAGGTCCGGGGTTCGCCGGCGGCAATAGCATATCGGCGCCTTACCGCCAAGTATTGGCATGTGGTCGCCATCCTGCCGCAATATCTAGCGTTTTTGTGACTGTCATTCCGGAGCGCGGCCATCCGGATCGGCGCTTCGCGCCGTCCGGGCGCGGGCTCCGGAATGACCGGAGGAAAGGTCAGCCCTTCACCGCGCCGGCGACCGGGCCGAGGCCGTCTTTGTTGTAGATGTCGTCGCGGAACTGCACCACGCCGTCCGGCGTCGCCCAGGCGGTGATATAGACCCAGAACAGCGGCACCGGCTTCTTCAGCTTGGCGTCGATGCGCTCGCCCGCGCGCACGGTCGCGTCGATCTGCTGCTGCGACCAGCCCGGCGTATCGCGCAGCAGCCAGCCCACCAGTTGGCGCACGTTCTGCACCCGCACGCAGCCCGAGGAGTTGAAGCGCATGTCGTCGCCGAACAGGTTCTTCTCCGGCGTGTCGTGCATATAGACGCCATCGGGGCTGGGAAACTGGATGCGCAGCGTACCGAGCGAGTTGAAGCTGCCGGGGTCCTGCTTGAACAGGTAGTTGACCGCGTCGTTGGATTTCCAGTCGATCTGCGAGGCCGTGAGCTCGTTGTGGTGCTGGTCGAATATGCGGATGTGCTCGTTGGCGAGGTATTTCGGGTCCTTCTGCATCAGCGGGATCAGGTCGCGCCGCACGATCGATACCGGCACCGTCCAATAGGGATTGAAATTGATCTCGGTGATCTTGCTGTTGACGTCGGGGGAAGGCCGCGACGGGCGGCCGACGATGGCGATGTGGCGGCTTTCGACCAGCCCGTCCTGCACGGCCTCGACCTGCGCCGCCGGGATATTGACCATGACGTAGCGCGCCGGCAGGTGCGCGGTCGCCGTCTTCAGCCGCCCGACATTGATCTTGAGCTGGCTCAGCCGCACATCCGCCGGCACGTTGAGGCGGTCGAAGGTGGCCTTGCGCACGATGCCGTCGATGGTAATGCCGTGGCGGGCCTGGAAACGGCGCACCGCCGCCTCGACGTAGGAATTGAAAATATCGGTGGCCCCGGCATTGGCTTCCAGATCGCCGGCGATGATCAGCCGCTTGCGCAAAGCCACCACGCTCGGGTGGCGGTTGCCGAGGCGCAGCCGGTCGGTGGGCGGAACCTTGGGCCAGCCGCCGCCCGCCACGATGCCCTGGTATTTGCCGACTGCCTGCTCGGTGGTCTGCACCGTGCCCGGCGACAGCGTCGGCAGCGAGGCCTTCGGCATATGGATGGTGCGGGAGGCGGCGTCGAAGTCCTGGCCGAGCTCGCGGCGCTGGTTCTGGTCGATCAGCGCCTGCAGCAGGGAGCCGTCGTCGGCGGCCAGGGACTTGCGGGCGAACCCGCCGGCGGCCAGCCCCGCCCCCAGCAATTTGAGGAAGGCGCGGCGGCCAGTGGTGGCCGGGTCGGTTGCATGCGGCATCGCGTGCTCGGTTTTGAAAGGGCTAAGGGGGCTTTTAGGCGCCCCGCCCGGGTCATGCCCTGATTTGGCCCGCGGCGGCAATGTCCGCAAGCGCAACGGGGCTTCAACTTTCCGCTAACCAGGGGAGCGGGCGAATTTGTGGCCGGGAGGCCCCTCATTCCGGGCCGCGAGCGGAGCGGGCGCCGCGCAATGACAAGGAAGGGAATGACCGCCCCCAACGAGAAAGGCCCCGGCCGCATGGCAGCCGGGGCAAGTCTTCCGCCGGTAAGGCGTTCAATCAGAGGCGATAGAGGATCTGGTCGGTCCAGAAGCGCTCGAGCCGGTGCAGCGACTTGTTGAGGGTGGCGAACTCGTCGGCATTGATGCCGCCCACCTGCTCCACCGTGCGCACGTGCTTCTGGTAGAGCGCTTCGACGATGTCGCGCACCTCGCGGCCCTTGTCGGTGAGCTTGATGCGCACCGAGCGGCGGTCGACGCGGCTGCGCTGGTGATCGAGGAAGTTCATCTCGACCAGCTTCTTGAGATTGTAAGAGACGTTGGAGCCGAGATAGTAGCCGCGCGTGCGCAGCTCGCCGGCGGTCAGCTCCTTGTCGCCGATATTGTAGAGCAGCAGCGCCTGCACGGAATTGATGTCGGCGCGGCCGCGGCGGTCGAATTCGTCCTTGATGACGTCGAGCAGCCGGCGGTGCAGCCGTTCGACCAGCGTCAAGGCCTCTAGATAAAGCGGCCGGATGTGGTCGAAGCGCGCCTCACGTTCGGCGGGCTCGACCGTCTTCGCAACGGCTTTCATGTTCAACGCCCCTTGCGTTTTATTTTCCGTTTTCCGGTTACGAGGCCCTGTCTTCCCCGATCCGGAACCTCGCCAACCTATAAGGGGCAGTCTAAAATCGGCTTAAATAACACTCTCAATATTAGGTTTATTTGCGACAGTGAATGCTTGGTTGAAGGCGCAATTAAAGCGAATGCTGTTACAAACGATTCACCTTGCCACATCGTCATGCCCACGCTTGTCGCGGCCATCCACGTCTTACAGCAGCGGTGCTAAAATAAAGGCGTGGATGGCCGGGACAAGTTTACAGCGGGGCCAGCCATGACGGCGATACGGTTAGCGGCGGCTAACCACGAATAAACCGAATGATCCCGGAAAAATCCCTGCCCGCCTCGCCGCTGTCGGCATACTGCGCGTAGAGCTTTTCGGCATGCGCGCCGAGCTCGGTGCGCGCGCCGCCCGCCTTGGCCGCTTCCTGCGCAAGCTTGAGATCCTTCAGCATCATGGCGGCGGTGAAGCCGGCCTGATAGTCGCGGTTGGCCGGCGAGGTCGGCACCGGGCCGGGCACCGGGCAATACGTGGTGAGCGACCAGCATTGGCCGGACGACTTGGAAGAAATGTCGAACAGCTTTTGATGATCGAGGCCGAGCCGCTCGGCCAGCACGAAGGCTTCCGACACCGCGATCATGGAAATGCCGAGGATCATGTTGTTGCAGATCTTGGCGGCCTGGCCGTTGCCGGGCCCGCCGGCATGCACGATGGTCTTGCCCATCTTTTGCAATATCGACTCGGCGCGCACGAAGGCGCGCTCGCTGCCGCCGACCATGAACGTCAGCGTGGCCGCTTGCGCGCCGCCGACGCCGCCGGAGACCGGCGCATCGAGCATCATGAGGTCGCGCTTCTCGGCTTCCGCCGCGACGGCGCGCGCGGTCTCCACGTCGATGGTTGAGCAGTCGATCAACAGCGTGCCGGGATTGGCATCCTCGATGATGCCGCCGGCGCCGAGATAAACCTCGCGCACGTGGCTGCCCGCGGGCAGCATGGTGATGACCACGTCGGCGCGCGCGGCCGCCACCTTGGCGGTCTCGACGCTCACGCCGCCGGCGGCTTTGAGCCGCTCGATCGCGGCCGGATTGACGTCGACGCCTTCGACCGTGTGGCCGGCCTTGATCAGGTTCTGCGCCATGGGCAGGCCCATATTGCCGAGCCCGATAAATCCGATGCGCGCCATGGCGCCCTCCCCTTCTTATTACGCTACAGTGGATGTTCCTGCGCCGACTTGAGCGCGAGCCAGAGATAGATCGCCAGCAGCGCGCATTCGGCGAGCCCCGCGAGCCAGCCGGCGCCGAACACCTGCGGGAAAAATATTTCGACCGCCAGCATGGAGGCAACCGACATCAGCCAGATCACCGCGCCCCAGGCAGCGGCGAGCCATAAGCCCACGGCGGCCACCAGATCGATCACCGCGAAAAACACGGTGGCCGTCTGCCAGGCGACCGAGTGATAGGCGAACAGGTCGCTTTGATCGACGCCGATGCCGGTGACGCGCGCCCAATGATAGAGGCCCTTGATCATCGACACGCCGGCCATCACGCGCAGGAACAGCACCAGCCGGCGCGTCCAGCGGCCGACCTCGGGGCCGGCTTCGGTCTCGTGCACCGGCTCGAGGCTCTCCAGGTCGTCGCGCACGTAGGGTTCGCTCATGGCAGCCGCAGTTCCTGCTCCAGCGCCGCAAAATGCCGCTCGACGTCGGCGTCGCTTACGTCGGCGAGCGCGGCCGGCTGCCAGCGCGGCTTGTTATCCTTGTCGACGATCACGGCGCGCACGCCCTCGTAGAAGTCATGATCGTGCACCAGGCGCGACACTATGCGGAATTCCGCGCGCATGCACGTGTCGAAATCCCATTGCTTGCCGCGGCGCACCTGTTGCAAAGCGATCTTGAGACTGAGCGGCGATTTCGTCCGCATGGTGGCGGCGGTCTTGGCCGCCCATTCGGCATCGGTGGAACCGGACGACGCCTCGCGGTCGAGCGCGGCGAGAATGTCCTCGACGCGGGAACCGGCAAACAGGCGGTCGATGGTCCCGCGGCGCGCCATGACCGGCGCCTCGCCGGTCGGCTCGGCGATGGCCGGCGCCTCCCCGGCCGGCTCGGCGAAGGCGCCGAGCACGGCATCGACCGAGACCGTGCCGGCAAGGCCCTCGATCAGCTCCGCAAAGCGCGCGGACGAAATGCGGTGGGTGGCAAGGCCGGCGGCGATAGCGTCGGCGCCGTTCAAGCGCTCGCCGGTCAGCCCGCAAAAAGTGCCGAGCTCGCCCGGCATGCGCGGCAAAAACCAGGTGGCGCCGACGTCGGGAAAGAAGCCGATGCCGACCTCCGGCATGGCGAAGGAAAAGCGATCGCCGGCGACACGATGCGAGCCGTGCAGCGAGACGCCGACGCCGCCGCCCATGACGATGCCGTCGATCAGCGCCACGTAAGGCTTGCGGTAGCTCTTGATCAGCGCATTGAGCGGATATTCGTCGCGCCAGAATTGCAGCATCTCGTCGTGCCGGCCGGCCTTGCCGAGCTCGTAGAGATGGCGGATGTCGCCGCCGGCGGAAAACGCGCGGGTTCCGGCGGCCTGGATCACGATGCGGGTGATACTGGCATCGTCTGCCCAGCGGTCGAGCTGCGCGCGCAACGCCAGCACCATGCCGAGCGTGACGGCATTGAGCGCCCCCGGCCGGTTGAGCGTGACCAGGCCGGCTGCGCCGCGGCGGTCGAAGAGGATTTCTTGTGTCTCGCTCACCTGCGCTGCATCACGCTTGCGGCCAGACGCCAGCCTTCTCCAGCCGGCCCATCGCTTGATCGGAGAATTCGGCCTGCGGAGCGTCACCGCCGATCACGAACATCAGCACCGCCTCTTCATTCGGATCGCCCTTGGTGACGTTCTCAAAGCGGCGGATCATGCCGGGCGGAAACGAGACGACATCGAGCGGCTCGAGGTCAACGTAGTCGACATTGCCCTTCTCGTCCTCCCAGCTCGCCCGCCAGGTGCCGGTCATGGCGATGAAGGTCTCGTTGGTGTCGTGATTGTGCATCTCGGGCCCGTGTCCAGGCTTGGCCTTGCAGTAGCCGAGATTGAAACCCTCGCGGATCTTGATTGCGGCCATGCGCGCGGCGTGGTCCCCGACTGGGGACGTCGCGTTTGCGCCAACATTCTCCGGCGGCTGGAAACCGATCACGTTGAACAGCGTGCGCTCGCAGCCCGGCATCTTGCTGTCCGGCAGACCGCCGTCGGAGCCCCTCAGGTCTTTAAAGCGGGCGACGCGCTTCATCATTTCGTCGCGCGTCAGATATTTTCGCGGCAACTGTTCCATCCATCCCTCCCCTAGTTTCCCAACAACTGCCGGCTGATAATCACGCGCATGATCTCGTTGGTGCCTTCCAGGATCTGGTGCACGCGCACGTCGCGCAAGACGCGCTCGATCGGGTGATCGCGCAGATAGCCGTAGCCGCCGTGCAGTTGCAGGCAGCCGTTCACGACAGCGAAGCCGGTATCGGTGGCCAGCCGCTTGGCCTGTGCCGCGAGGCGCGTGCCGCCCGGCTCCTTCTCGCCCACCGCGACTGCGGCGCGGTGCAAGAGCAGGCGCGCGGCTTCCAGATCGGTGGCGTAGTCGGCGATACGGAACTGCAGCGCCTGGAAATCGGCCAGGCGCGAGCCGAACTGGCGGCGCTCCTTCATGTAGTCGATGGTGCGGTCGAGGCAGAACTGCGCGCCGCCGAGCGAGCAGGCGCCGATGTTCAGGCGCCCGCCGTCGAGTCCGCCCATGGCGATCCTGAAGCCGTGGCCTTCGGCGCCGATGCGGTTGGCCACCGGCACGCGGCAGTTCTCGAACATCACCATGGCGGTCGGCTGCGTCTTCCAGCCGAGCTTCTTCTCCTGCGCACCGAACGAGAGGCCCGGCGTGCCCTTTTCCACCACGATGCAGGATATGCCGCGCGGGCCCGCCTCGCCGGTGCGCGCCATCACCACATAGATGTCGGAGACGCCGCCGCCGGAGATGAAGGCCTTGGTGCCGTCGAGCACGTAATGCTCGCCGTCGCGGCGCGCCTTGGTCGTGAGGCTGGCGGCATCCGAGCCAGCGCCTGGCTCGGTCAGGCAATAGCTGGCGAAATGCTCCATGCTGCAGAGCTTGGGCAGGAACTTCTGCCGCTGCTCGGGGCCGCCGAAAGCATCGATCATCCACGCCGCCATGTTGTGGATCGAGATATAGGCGGCGGTCGAGGTGCACCCTTGCGCCAGTTCCTCGAAGATGAGCGCGGCATCGAGCCGGCTGAGCGCCGAGCCGCCGACGTCGTCCTTCACATAGATGCCGCCGAAGCCGAGCGCGGCCGCCTTGCGCAAAGCGCCGACCGGGAAGGTCTCGTTTTCGTCCCAGTCGCGCGCATGCGGCATCATCTCCTCGCGCGCGAAGGCGCGGGCGGTGGCCTGGAAGGCCCGTTGTTCTTCGGAAAGGGTGAAGTCCATGGATGGTGAAACCCGGTGCGCCGCCAACCTTCCCGGGATGGGCGGACGGGTCAAGTGCGCCCCCTCCCCGGGTGGCAGAGCCGGCGCGGACCCGCTAAAAGAAACCCCAGGAGAGCCCTCATGGCAGTCAAATTCGGCCGTCCCCTGGAGCGCAAGATCGGCTTCGTGCCGGTCGAGGCGGAGCACGGCGAGGTTGCGCGCAACCCGCTCGACCTCACCGTGCGCATGCGGCGCAACCGGCAGCACGATTGGACGCGCCGGATGGTGCGCGAGGCTACGCTCACCGCCGACGACCTGATCTGGCCGCTGTTCGTCATGGATGGCGACAAGGCACGGCAGCCGGTGCCGTCGATGCCCGGCGTCGAGCGGCTCTCGGTCGACCAGGCGGTGCGCGAAGCGGCGCGCGCCGCCAAGCTGACGATCCCCTGCATCGCGCTGTTTCCCTATACCGATCCTTCGCTTGCGCGACGAGACGGGCAGCGAAGCGCTCAATCCCGACAATCTCGTCTGTCGCGCCATCCGCGCCATCAAGAAGGAGGTGCCGGAGGTCGGCGTCTTGTGCGACGTGGCGCTCGATCCCTTCACCAGCCACGGCCATGACGGCTTACTGCGCGACGGCGTCATCCTCAACGACGAGACGGTCGCCTTGCTGGTGCGCCAAGCGCTGGTGCAGGCGGAGGCCGGCTGCGACATCATCGCGCCTTCCGATATGATGGACGGCCGCGTCGGCGCCATCCGCAAAGGTCTCGACGCGGCGGATTTCACCCACGTGTCGATCATGGCTTACGCGGCGAAATACGCTTCGGCGTTTTACGGCCCCTTCCGCGACGCGGTCGGTTCGGCCAAGACGCTGCAAGGCGACAAGCGCACCTATCAGATGGACCCGGGCAATTCCGACGAGGCGCTGCGCGAGGTCGCGCTCGACATCGAGGAAGGCGCCGACATGATCATGGTCAAGCCCGGCCTGCCCTATCTCGATATTTGCCGCCGGGTGAAAGAGACCTTCGGCATGCCGACCTTCGCCTATCAGGTCTCCGGCGAATACGCGATGATCATGGCCGCCGCGCAGAACGGCTGGCTCGACGGCGAGCGCGCCATGCTCGAAAGCCTGATCGCCTTCAAGCGCGCCGGCTGCGACGGCGTGCTGACTTATTTCGCGCCGCGGGTGGCGGAGAAGCTCGCGGCCAGTCTATAGTTTCTTCCTTCCTCTCCCGGACTTCGACCATTTGAAAATCAAAGGCGGGTATTGCGATGGGTGAATTCGCCATCGGCCAACATGTGACGCGTTTCGAGGACCCGCGACTGATCCAGGGCGGCGGGCGCTATACCGACGACATTCAACTGCCTGGCATGGCGCACGGCATCGTGCTGCGCTCGCCGCATGCGCATGCCAGGATCAAGTCGATCGACGTGACGGCTGCGAAAGCCGCGCCCGGCGTACTGGCGGTGCTTACCGCGGCCGACGTGAAGGCGGCGGGCTTCAGCGACCTGCCGGTACCGGGCGGCTTGAAGCGGCGTGACGGCTCTCCGCAATACAAGCCGCGCTATCCGATCCTGGCGGAAGAGACCGTGCGCTGGGTCGGCGATCCCGTTGCCTTCGTGGTGGCGGAAACGCGCCATCAGGCGATGGACGCGGCCGAGCTGGTCGCGGTTGATTACGACGTGCTGCCGGCGGTCACTTCAACGGCGCAAGCGCCGAAGCCGGGCGCCCCGCGCGTGTGGGCCGACTGCCCGGACAATATCTGCTTCGTCGAGCAAATCGGCGACAAGGCCGCGGTCGATGCCGCCTTCGCCAAGGCGGCACATGTGGTGAAGGGCCGCTTCGTCGTCAACCGCGTTACCGCCGCCACCATGGAGCCGCGCGGCGCGGTCGGCGACTACAACGCGGCCGACCGCCGCTACACCGTCTATACGCCGATCCAGCGCCCGCACCCGGTGCGCACCGATCTCGCCAAACTGCTCAACGTGCCGGAGAGCAAGCTGCGCATCGTCACCGGCGACACCGGCGGCTCGTTCGGCATGAAGTCGCCGATCTTCAACGAGACGCCGCTGGTGCTGCTGGCTTCCAAGCTCACCGGGCGGCCGGTGAAATGGATATCGACGCGCAACGAAGCCTTCTTAAGCGATGCGCAGGCGCGCGACAATGTCACCGAAGCCGAGCTCGCGCTCGACAAAGACGGCACGTTCTTAGGTCTGCGGGTGAAGACCGTCGCCGCCATCGGCGCCTATCTTCAGCACTCCATGCCCGCCTTCATGATGAATGCCGGCACGCTCGCCGGCGTCTACAAGACGCCCGCGATCCATGTCGACATCACCGGCGTGTTCTCCAACACCAATCCGATGCGGCCCTATCGCGGCAACGGGCGCCCGGAAGCCGCCTTCGTGATCGAGCGCATGGTGGAGCTCGCCGCCGATCGGCTCGCCATGGACCCGGCCGAATTGCGCCGGCGCAATTACGTGGCGCCGTCGCAGATGCCGTTCAAGACGGGCCTCACCTTCACCTATGACTCGGGCGAGTTCGAGAAGAACATGGACCTCGCGCTGGCGCTCGCCGACCGCAAGGGCTTCGAGAAGCGCAAAAGCGAAGCGAAAAAGCGCGGCAAGCTCTTAGGCTTCGGCCTGTCCAACACCATCGAGCGCGCCGGCGCGCCCTCGCTCGAAGGCGCCGAGCTGCGCTTCGACCGCGACGGCAGCGTCACTATGTTCTCCGGCTCCAACAACCAGGGCCAGGGGCACGAGACCGCGTTCAAGCAGATCGTCTGCGACCGGCTCGGCCTCGACCCGAAAGAAGTGCAATATATCCAGGGCGACACCGACGAAGTGTTCTTCGGCGAGGGTACCGGCGGCTCGCGCTCGGCGACGCTCGCCGGCTCGGCGTTTTTCATGGCGACCGAGAAGGTGGTGGCGAAGGCGCGCGCTATCGCCGCGCATTTGCTCAAGGTGGACGAAAGCGATCTGAAATTCGACGAGGGCGTCTTTTCGACCAGCAAGACCAACCGCACGCTCACCGTCAAGGAACTGGCCGGCGTCGCGCTCGATCCGAAAAACCTGCCGCTGGGCTTAGAGCCCGGCCTGACGCAGACCGCGGTCTATCAGGCGCCGGTCAACAACTATCCCAACGGCTGCCACATCGCCGAGGTCGAGATCGACCGCGAGACCGGCAAGGTCGAACTCGTGCGCTACAGCGTGGTGGACGATTTCGGCACCATGCTCAACCCGCTCATTTTGCACGGCCAGGTGCATGGCGGCGTGGCGCAAGGGGCGGGCCAGGCGCTGATGGAGGACGTGCATTTCGACGCCGAGGGCCAATTGGTCACCGGCTCGTTCATGGACTACGCCATGCCGCACGCGCACGATTTATGCGAATTCGCCATCGAGGCCAATCCGGTGCCGACCAAGACCAATCCGCTCGGCGTCAAAGGCGCCGGCGAAGCCGGCTGCGTCGGCGCCCTCCCCGCGGTGACCAATGCGGTGGTCGATGCCTTGAGCGAGTTCGGCGTCACCCACATCGAAATGCCGGCGACGCCGGAGCGGGTGTGGCGGGCGATGAACGGTGGCCACCGCGCGGGGTGACGGCGCAAATCCAAGCCATTAGGCTGCATTTCGGATCGCCGAGGCCGGCTTCGGCGCATTGGGCTGTGACGTCCGCCGCTAGCCGCGCCGCAAGGAGATTGTCATGCGAAACGTGGCCCGAAGACTCGCATTCGTGCTCGCCGCATCCAATCACGGCACCATGATCGTCAACCGCTTCGATTACCGCATGGTCGAGCCGGACCGCGGCATCGGCGTCGGCTTCCAAATCCTACGGGACGCGGCCTATGACATTGAAGAAGTGACGCTCGTGCTGAATCTTCTCGACCTGCGCCGGCGCTACCACGGCGACGGCGTGGTAGCGATCGACTGCGGGGCCAATATCGGCGTGCACACCGTCGAATGGGCAATTGCCATGACAGGCTGGGGCTCGGTCGTCGCAATCGAGCCGCAAGAACGCATATACTACGCACTCGCCGGCAATATCGCGATCAACAATTGCTTCAACGCCACCGCGCTACACGCGGCCGTATCATTCGAGACAGGGGTTATGGGCATACCCAATCCCGACTATCTCACGCCTTCGAGTTTCGGCAGCCTGGAGCTCCGCCGGCGCGACGGCAACGAATTCATCGGTCAAACAATCGACTATTCGGACGCCAAGCTTGTCCCAGTGAGGACGATATCGCTCGATGCGCTCAAGCTGCCGCGCGTCGATCTGATCAAGATCGACGTCGAGGGCATGGAGCTTGAGGCGGTGCAGGGCGCGCGCGATATGTTGGGGCGGGACCGGCCGATCTTGCTTGTTGAATCGATCAAGAGCGACCGTGCGACCTTGAGACACTTTCTCGCCGAGCTCGGCTATCAGGTCATGGCCGTCGGCATGAATCTGCTGGCGATCCACGCAAGCGACCAGACGCTGACGCAGGTGAGAGTTAGCGGACCGTCATCGGCGTCGCAGGCCTGACGAACAGTCGTCATCCGGGCTCAAACGATCGCCGGAATGGCGGAGCGCGTCACTCCATCGCATTCCCGGTCTCGATGCGCACCGGCCGATAGCCCTCCGCCGTCAGCGCCGCGAAAATCTCCTCGGCATGCGCTGCGTTGCGCGTCTCCACCGTCACGTCGAGCTTGGCGCCTTTCGCCGGCACATCGAGGAACAGCCGCCGGTGGTCGACCTCCAGAATATTGGCGCCCAATTCGCCCAGCCGCGTGGCGATCTGGCCGAGCACGCCGGGGCGGTCGGGAATGGTGAGGCGGAAGGAAAGGATGCGGCTCTCGCGCTCCAGTTCGCGTACCGTGATGGAGGCGAGAATGCGCGGGTCGATATTGCCGCCCGACAGAATGAGCCCGACCCTCTTGCCGCGCAGGCGCTCTGGCCTGGCGAGCAGTGCGCCAAGACCTGCGGCGCCGGCGCCCTCGGCCACCGTCTTCTGCAGCGTGGTGAACGCATTGACCGCCCGCTCCAGATGCGGCTCGTCCACCAGCACGATCTCCGACACCAGCTCGCGCACCATCGGCAGCGTCAGTCTGCCGACATTCTTGACCGCGATGCCTTCGGCCAGCGTCGCGCCGCCGAGCGGCAGCCGTTCGTCATGCAGCGCGTTCCAGAACGAGGGATAGAGCGCAGCCTCCGCGCCGACGATCTCGATGCGCGGATTGACCGCGCGCGCGGCCACCGCATTGCCGGCGATCAAGCCGCCGCCGCCGATCGGGATCACCAGCGCGTCAAGCGCGGGCACCTCCTCCAGCATTTCGAGCGCGATGGTGCCCTGCCCGGCGACGATGCGTGCATCGTCGTAAGGATGCACCAGCGTCAGCCCGCGTTCGCCTAATAGCGCCTCGCAGCGCGCTTGCGCTTCGGAAATGGTTTCGCCGTCGAGCACCACTTCGGCGCCGTGCGCGCGCGTCGCCTCCACCTTCACGAAAGGCGTGGTCACCGGCATGACGATGGTGGCCGGGATATTGAGCCGCGCGGCGTGATAGGCGACCGACTGGGCGTGGTTGCCGGCCGACATGGCGATGACGCCGCGTTGGCGTTCGGCTTCGCTCAAGGAGGCGAGCTTGACGAGCGCGCCGCGGTCCTTGAACGAATTGGTGACCTGCAAATTCTCGTATTTGACGAAGACCTGCGCGCCGGTCAGCGCCGACAGCTTCGGTGCCGGCAGCATGGGCGTGCACAGCACCGCGCCTTTAATGACGCGGCGGGCTTGTTCGATATCGGCGATGGTAACGGTCAAAACGGGCCTCCGGAGCGGGGCGGCACCATGCCGCAAGCGAGCGATGCGTGCCAGCCCCGGAAAGGGCCGCTTGAAGCCCCTTGCGCGGGCCCGATTCTTTCTCCATGTCGGAGATTGAGCGGCCCCGGTGCCGGCCAGGCCCCAGTGCCGGCCAGGTCCGGGGCCCGCGCGCCTGACATGGGGGCTCGACGGCATGTCGATCGACATCAAACCCCACGCCTATGACCCGGCGAGGCAGCCCGAGCTGTTCGAGGGCGTACTGGCGCGCCGGATCGTGGCCTTCGTCATCGACGTCGTCATCCTCGCCGTGCCGCTGGTGCTGGCGGCCATGTTCATTTTCGCCTTCGGGATCGTCACTTTGGGGCTGGGCTGGGCGCTGTTCTTCCTCATCCCGCCGGGGGCCGTGATCTGGGCCATTTGCTATTTCGGGCTGACGCTGGCGGGCCCGGAATCGGCCACCATCGGCATGCGAGCGGTCGATCTGGAAATGCGCACCTGGTACGGGGCGCGGGCTTATTTCGTGCTGGGCGCGGTGCACGCCGTGCTGTTCTGGCTGACGGTGTCGACGCTGACGCCGTTCATCCTGCTGGTTGCGTTTTTTAACGAGCGGCAGCGCCTGCTGCACGATATCCTGCTCGGCACCGTGGTGATCAACAATGCCCGCCGCGCCGCAAGCTTGCGTGCCGGCATTGCCGGCGTTCCCGGCTAACGCCGGGGTGGCCGGCGTTCCCGGCTGACGCCGGGGTGGCCCGGGTGCCCGGTTAACGCTTTGCGTCGCGGGGCCTTTGACGAAAGCCGCGCGGCGCGCAATGCTACGGCTCAAACCGGACTGAACTGGCGGCACCGCTCAACGTGACTCAGCATTCGCGCGATACCCCGCAATTCTACCTGACGGCGCCCTCGCCGTGCCCCTATCTGGAGGGCCAGGAGGAGCGGAAAGTTTTCACGCATCTGGTGGGCGAGCGCGCCGGCGAGCTCAACGACCTGCTCACCCATGGCGGCTTC
Organism: uncultured Pseudomonadota bacterium; assembly: GCA_963805535.1. Classification (GTDB taxonomy): domain Bacteria; phylum Pseudomonadota; class Alphaproteobacteria; order Rhizobiales; family Xanthobacteraceae; genus Pseudolabrys. The sequence goes on along the minus strand of CAWDUV010000012.1, from coordinate 670,914 downwards.
CGCCGCAGCCAGTCGATCGCCTACCGGCCCGCCTGCGAGCACTGCCGCGCCTGCGTATCGGTGCGCGTGCTGGTCAGCGACTTCCGCCCCTCGCGCAACATGCGCCGCATCGCCGAGCGCAGCACCGACTTGGTCGGCGACATGCGCGCGTCGGCGCCGACCTCGGAGCAGTATTCGGTGTTCCGCGCCTATCTCGACGCCCGCCACCGCAACGGCGGCATGGCCGACATGACCGTGCTCGACTACGCCATGATGATAGAGGACAGCCATGTCGACACGCGGCTGGTCGAGTACCGCCGGCGCGGGCCGGACAGCCGCATCAACGGCCGCGGCGTCGGGCAATTGCTGGCGGTGGCGCTCACCGACGTGCTCTCGGACGGGCTGTCGATGGTCTATTCGTTCTTCGATCCGGACGCCGGCGAACGCTCGCTCGGCACGCTGATGATCCTCGACCACATCGCGCGCGCCAAGGCGATGCGGCTGCCTTACGTCTATCTCGGCTATTGGGTGCCGGGCTCGCGCAAGATGGACTACAAGGGCCGCTTCCTGCCGCAGGAACGGCTGATGCCGGCGGGATGGATGCGTGTGGAACGGTAGCGGCGCGCAATGCGTCGTGACGGCGCGCGTTGGCCGTTCGCGCGCCGCGAAAACCTCTCCCAGCCAATGCACGAAAGCGGCAGCGAGCAAGACGCAGGCCCGCGTTTGAAATAACCATCGGCCGCCAATGCGATTGCGTGTTCGCCAACATTGCTTTGTCGCCGGCAAGAGAGCGCTGCAAACGTACGGTGGTCGGTGACCACAGTTATCGCAATTTCACCGACCAAGGCCGCTATGTGACGGCCAGATGGTTGTTCGGCCAGGGCGGCTGACCCCGGCAGTAAGACGGTGAGGGTGAAGGCGCTAATTCAAACCGGGGATCGGCACCCCGAACGTATCCAGGATCAGGAACGTGTTGAGCGCCAGCACGATAACCGTGCCGGCTACCGCAATGACATTGGTCGCCCGGCTGTTGGCGAAGGCGCCCATGATGTCGGCCCGGCGCGTGAACATCAGCAGCGCGATCATCGGCAGCGGTAGCGCGATCGACAGCACCACCTGGCTCACTACCAGCGCGGTGGTGGCGTTGACGCCGTAGCCGACCACCACGAAGGCCGGCACCATCGTGATGACGCGGCGCAGCCAGATCGGGATGCGGAAGCCGACGAAGCCCTGCATGATCATCTGCCCGGCCATGGTGCCAACCACCGAAGAGGAAATGCCGGAGGCGATCAGCGACAGCAGGAACACCCCGGCGGCGCCGATGCCGAGCAGCGGCGCCAAGGTGTGATAAGCGGTCTCGATCTCGGACACATCGCTGTGGCCGGCGTGGAAGGCGCTCGAGGCCATCATCACCATGGCCATGTTGACGAGGCCGGCGGCGGCAAGCGCGATCAGCACCTCGACATTCGAGATGCGCACCACCACGCGCTTTTCAGCGTCGCTGTCGGCGGGAATGCGCCCCTGCGTCAGGCCGGAGTGCAGATAGACCGCGTGCGGCATGACGGTGGCGCCGATGATGCCGACCGCGAGCAGGAGCGCGCCGGCGTCGGCGAGCTCCGGCTTTACCGTGCCGAGCAAGGCCGCGCCCCAGTCGACATGGGCGATGAAAATTTCGACCAGGTAGCAGAGCGCGATGATGGCGACGAAGCTGCCGATGATCAATTCGACCGGCCGGAAGCCGCGGCTTTCCACCATCAGAATACCGTAGGTGACGATAGCGGTGACGATCATGCCGGCGAGCAGCGGAATATGAAATAACAGCGACAAGCCGACCGCGCCGCCCAAGAATTCCGCCAGATCGGTCGCCATGGCGGCGATTTCGCTCACCACCCACATGGCGTAGACGACGGGCTTGGGGAAACGCTCGCGGCACATCTCGGCCAGATTGCGCCCGGTAACGATGCCGAGCTTGGCCGACAGCGCCTGGAACAGCATGGCGATCAGATTGGCCAGCAATACCACCCACAGAAGCGAATAGCCGTATTTGGCGCCGGCCTGGATGTTGGTGGCGAAATTGCCGGGGTCCATATAAGCGATGGAGGCGATCACCGCCGGCCCGCCGAAAGCGAGATAGCCGCCGATGCCGGGGTGCTGGCCGCGCACCAGCGCATGCCCGGCGGCCACCGTGCGCTCGGTCAGGCTCTTGGGCAGCGGCGGCCGGCCGTCCATTTCGTTTAAGTATTTCAAATTCCAAGGCTTTCATAGTCGCCGCTATCGTTTGCCGACACTAGCTTTGTTGCGAATAGTTTGCAATTGCAATTTTACGGAACCTGTCCCCAGCCGGCGGGTTGCCAAGCCTTGTCGCCTGGCTGCCCGGCCGTCACTTTCGGTCAGCTTGCCGACGAAGGCCCGCGCACAGCCTGCGCACGGGCGCCCCGCCCGCCGCCAGCGACCCAGGAGCTGACCTTCCGTCATGAACGCCGCGCACGCGCCCTCCGAGCTCCTGTTCGTCGCGCAGCTCGCGGTGCTGGTGGTGGTCGGCCGCCTGCTCGGTGAGGCGATGTTGCGGGTGAAGCAGCCGGCGGTGATGGGCCAACTGGTGGCCGGCCTGGTGCTGGGCCCCTCGCTGTTGGGTGCGGTTTTCCCCGCCTTTCAGCACGCGCTGTTCCCCGACGCGCCCGAGCAGAAAGCCATGCTCAACGCGGTGGCGCAGTTCGGCATTCTGCTGCTGCTGCTGCTGACCGGCATGGAGACCGATCTCAAGCTCGTGCGCCAGACGGGCCGCGCCGCGCTGTTTGCTTCGCTTGCCGGCATCGTGGTGCCGTTTCTGTGCGGCGTTGCGCTCGGCGAAGCGCTGCCCGACTGGATGCTGCCCGACCCGGGCAAGCGGCTGATCACCTCGCTCTTCCTCGGCACCGCGCTGTCGATCGCCTCGGTCAAGATCGTGGCGACCGTGATCCGCGAGATGAACTTCATGCGCCGCACGGTCGGCCAGGTGATCCTCGCCTCCGCCATCATCGACGACACGGTCGGCTGGATGATCACCGCGGTGATCTTCTCGCTCGCGCTCGAGGGGCACATCGACGCCTGGAGCGTCGGCAAAAGCGTGATCGGCACGCTCGTATTCATGGGATTGAGCCTCACCATCGGGCGGCGGATCGTTTACACCATCATCCGCTGGGTGAACGACACTTTCGTTTCCGACTTCGCGGTGATCAGCGCCATCCTGGCGATCATGATCCTGATGGCGATCGCCACCGACCTGATCGGCGTGCATACGGTGCTGGGCGCCTTCGTCGCCGGCATCCTGATCGGCGAATCCCCGATCCTGACCAAACATATCGACGAGCAATTGCGCGGGCTGATCGTCGCCTTCTTCATGCCGGTGTTCTTCGCCACCGCCGGCCTGCACGCCGATCTCACCATCCTCAAGGACCCTGCCCTCTTGGCGCTGACCGTCGGGCTGATCCTGATCGCCAGCCTCGGCAAGTTCGCCGGCGCCTTCGCCGGCGGCACGCTCGCCGGCTTAAGCCCGCGCGAATCCTTCGCGCTCGGCACCGGCATGAACGCGCGCGGCTCGACCGAGGTGATCGTCGCCACCATCGGCCTGTCGATGGGCGCGCTGAGCGAGAACCTGTTCACCATGATCGTCGCCATGGCGGTGATCACCACCATGGCCATGCCGCCGACGTTGCGCTGGGCGCTGGCGCGGCTGCCGCTGCGCAAGCAGGAGAAGCAGCGGCTCGAGCGCGAGGAAATGGACGCCAAGGGCTTCGTGCCCAAGCTGGAGCGGCTGTTACTGGCGGTCGACGACAGCGCCAACGGCAAGTTCGCCGCGCGCCTGGCCGGGCTGATCGCCGGCTCGGGCGGCATGCCGACCACCGTGATGAGCATCGACAGCGGCCGCAAGACCGGCAAGGGCGCGGCCGAAGTCGCCAAGGAGAAGGCGGCGGAAGCGGGCGAAACCGTGAAGGAATTCGCCGGCCAAGCCGGCAAGGCCGAGCAAGCGCAGAATCGGCAAGAAAAGCCGGCCGAGCAAAAGCTCGACGTGACCACCAGGATCGAAAAGCCCAAGGCAGAGGCGGTCGCCGCGGAAGCCAAGAAAGGCTACGACCTCTTGATCATCGGCCTCGACAAGACGGTGGCGCGCAAGCGCGACTTCGCCGACGACGTCACCAGGCTCGCCGCCGGCTTCGAAGGGCCGCTGGCGGTCAGCGACGCGCGCGGCCTGCACCGCGAGGAGCCGCTGCCCGGCAAGCTCAGCATCCTGGTGCCGGTCAACGGCACCGACGTGTCGCGGCGCGCCGCCGAGGTCGCCATCGTGCTGGCACGCGTGAGCCAGGCGCCGCTCACCGCGCTCTACGTCAACCCGGGCGGCAAGCGCGGCGAACGCAGCCATGGGGAGGCGATCCTCAAGGACATCGTGCAGCTTGCCGACACCTACGACGTGACTGTGCGCACCGCCGTGCGCGCAAGCGTCGCGGCCGACGACGCCATCCTGAAGGAGACGGCGCGCGGCAAGCACAATCTGGTGGTGATGGGCGTCGGCCGCCGGCCGGGCGAAAAGCTGTTCTTCGGCGACACCGCGGCGGCGCTGCTGGAGAAGTCGGAAGGCTCGCTGCTGCTGGTGGCGAGTTGAGACGACCCGAACACCGCGTGGAGGCCGTGACAATCAGCGATACCGCCGATGGTAATAGCCATGCCGATAGTAGCGGTGACGCGGATAGTACCGGTAGTACCGATGGCGCCAATGAGCGCGGTAAGGCCGGTAATAGGCGTGGTAAGGCCGGTAATAGGCGTGGTAGGGCCGATAATACGGATAGTAGCGGGGCGCATAGTCGTAGCGCGGCGCATAATAGTAATAGGCGCGCCGCGGATAATAGTAACAGCACGGATCGTAATAGTAGCCGGGCCAGTAAGCGCCGGAAACGATCGCCCCTACGGCAAGGCCGCTAAATATGGCGCCGGGAATCCACCAGCCGTTGTGCGCTTCGGCTTTTTTCGGCGCCGCGATGGCCGTGACGCCGACCAACGCGGCGACCAAAAGTGCGATTGCTTTCCGTCTCATGGTACCGCTCCTCTATTCGGCGGCAAGTCTGTCGCAGAAGCGCGCGGCGATATCGATTGGCATCAATCGTCACACGGACGCTAGCGCCATTCGCCTTCAAAGCAACGCCGTCGAGCGCGGCAATTGCGGTCGCCGGCGCCGCTTTCTTGCGGGACGATGAATGTCGCGTTGTGGAAGGGGTGCGAATTGACCGGATACCGGCGCGGTCGGCGCCTCTTGCCATAACGCCATACCGGCTGGGTAAAATTCGCAGCGCCGAGCGATCGGAACCGGTGCCGCGGTCGATGCGACATCGCGCACATCAAAGCGATCGCGGCTTTTTTACTCTTCGCCGTCCCCGTTCGTCTTGCCGCCGCTCGGCGGATTACGGAAGGTGTTGCTCTTGGGAAAGCCCTTGGGCGCCAGCCGTCCGGCATCGGAACGATTGCCGCGCCAATCCTTCAATTCCTTCAGCGGCAGCGTGAAGGCGCGGCCAGCCGCATCGGTCCAGGCCAGCCCTTCGTCAGCCTTGAAGGTGGTAACGTCGGAGAGACCCTTCTCGCGGTAGCGCTGCAGGCGCACGCCGCGGCCGCGATTCATCTCCGGCACCTGGTCGAGCTTGAAGATCACCATCTTGCGGTTCTGTCCGATAGCCGCGGCCATTTCGCCGTCGACGGCGGTGAGCGCCGCCGCTCTGTCGGGCGCCTTCAGATTGAGCACCTGCTTGCCTTTGCGCGTGGTGCCGAGCACCTCGTCCTCCGGCACCACGAAGCCGTTGCCGGCGTAGCTCGCCACCAGGAACTTGCGGCCGCCCTGGAAGGCGAGCGCCGCCACCACGTCGGCATCGTGCTCGAGGTCGGCGAACAGGCGCAAAGGCTCGCCATGCCCGCGCCCGCCCGGCAGCTTGCCGGCGTCGATGGTGTAGAAGCGCCCGTTGGAGCCGAAGATCAGCACCTTGGCGGTGGTTTCGGTCGGGAAGGCGAATTTGAGCTTGTCGCCGGCCTTGAAGACGACGCTCGCCAGGTCCGTGACATGGCCGCGCAGCGCGCGGATCCAGCCCTTGTCGGACACCACCACGGTGATCGGCTCGCGCACCGCCATGGCTTCCTCGATCGCCGCCTCGTCATGCGCGGGCGCGATGCCGAAGCTGGTGCGGCGTTTGCCGAGATCGGTCTTGGGGCCGAATTTTTCCTTCAGCTCCTTGATCTGGTCGCCGACGGTCTTCCATTGCTGGGCCGGCGAGCCGATCAGCGCTTTGAGCTTCTTCAGCTCTTCGCGCAGCGCCTTTTCCTCGGCACGGATTTCCATCTCCTCGAGCTTGCGCAAATTGCGCAGGCGCATGTTGAGGATGGCGTCGGCCTGCACCTCGGTGAGCTTGAAGGTCTTCATCAGGACGGGCTTGGGCTCGTCCTGGGTGCGGATGATCTTTATCACCTTGTCGAGGTTGAGATAGGCGACCAGATAGCCGCCGAGCACTTCCAGGCGATGCTCGATCTCGGCCAGGCGATGCTTGGAGCGGCGCAGCAAGCACTTCGCGGCGATGGTCGAGCCATTCGCGCAAGGCTTCGGCCAGGCCCACCACCATCGGGATGCGGCCCTTCACCAGCACGTTCATGTTGAGCGGAACGCGGTTTTCCAGCTCGGTGAGCTTGAACAGCGATTCCATCATCAACTCGGCATCGACCGCGCGCGACTTCGGTTCGATCACCAGCCGGATATCCTCGGCCGATTCGTCGCGCACGTCGGCGACCAGCGGCAGCTTCTTGTCGTTGAGCAATTCGGCGAGCTTCTCCACCAGCCGCGATTTCTGCACCAGCCAGGGGATTTCGGTGATGACGACCAGGTAAGTACCGCGGCCGGTGTCTTCGGTCTTCCAGCGCGCGCGCACGCGGAACGAGCCGCGCCCGGTCTTGTAGGCCTCCGCGATGCTCTCAGGGGCATCCACGACCACGCCGCCGACCGGGAAATCGGGGCCTTTGACCCATTTGAGCAAGGTCGCGCTACGCCCATTCGGATTGTCGATCAGATAGAGCGCGGCGTCGCACAGCTCGCCGACATTGTGCGGCGGGATGGCGGTCGCCATGCCGACGGCGATGCCCTGCGAGCCGTTGGCGAGCAGATTGGGAAAGGCCGCCGGCAGCACCGCCGGCTCTTCGGCGGCGCCGTCATAGGTGGCGCGGAAATCGACCGCGTCCTCGTCGATGCCGTCGAGCAGCAGGCGCGCGACTTCCGTCAGGCGCGCCTCGGTGTAGCGCATGGCGGCCGGGTTATCGCCGTCGATATTGCCGAAATTGCCCTGCCCGTCGACCAGCGGATAGCGCTGGGCGAAATCCTGCGCCAGCCGCACCAGAGCGTCGTAGATCGCCTGGTCGCCGTGCGGGTGGAAATTGCCCATCACGTCGCCGACCACCTTGGCCGACTTCTTGAAGGCGGAGTTGGGGTCGAGCCGCAAGAGGCGCATACCGTAGAGGATGCGCCGGTGCACGGGTTTGAGGCCGTCGCGCGCGTCGGGCAGCGCGCGGTTCATGATGGTGGAAAGCGCGTAGGCGAGATAGCGCTCTTCCAGCGCCGCGCGCAGCGCGACCTCCTCGACCTCGCCCTTCTCGGGGGGAATCAGTCTTTTGTTCATGGCCGATAGCTAATGCCTTCGTCGGCCCCGAACAAGCAAAACGGGGCCGCAGCCCGGCCCCGATTCGGCCCGCCCGGGCCGGCGGACGAGGGCTTTTACGCCACGCTCGGCAGCGCGCGGGCAAGCGCGGCGATGAAATGCGCGCGCTCGTCGGCGAGCGCCAAGCCACGCGGCTCGAGCGCATGGCGCGTGAGAAAGAAGCCGGTGAGCGTGAAACCGTCGGCGAGATCGCGGCCTTGCGGCGCGCTTTGCGCATCGCGCAGGAAGGCGGGCAGCCGCAGCATGCGTTCGGCATAAGGCGCGCCCGCCGTGCGCGATACCGCGCGGCCCGATTTGGGCGAGACGAAGTCGAGCGCCTCGCGCGCGCCGGTGGCGGCGCATTCGCTCAAGTCGAGGCCGAAGCCGAGCTCGGCCAGCACCTGCAGCTCGAAGCGCACCACCATGGGCGCGGCGGCGGAAGCGTCGTCGAGCCGCTCGAGGATGTCGCCCAGCGCGCGGTAGAGGTCCGCGTGCGGATCGCGCTCGGGCAACAGGCGCATGAGCGTTGCCAAGTGCGTGACGCCGTAGACGGCATGCGGCGCATGGAAGAAATTCGCGGCGCGCAAGGTGACCGGCTCGACCGTATAAGTGCCGAGATGCTCGTCGAGCCGCGCGCGCCAGCTGGCGCTCACCGTATTGCCCGGCTGCAGGATCGGCTTCAGGCGCGGTGAGAAGCCGCCTCGCACCAGGCCGAGATGGCGGCCGTGACCGAGGGTCAGGAGCTCGAGGATGCCGCTCGTCTCCCCGTGGCGCTTGACGCCGAGCACGATGGCTTCATCGGTCCATTGCATGGGAGTACAGACGCCTCATCCTTCGAGACGCATCGCTTCGCGATGCTCCTCAGGATGAGGCTTTGGAGAAGCCCTCATGGTGAGGAGCGCGGCGAAGCCGCGCGTCTCGAACCATGAGGGCGAGTCCCCGGTGTCGTCAATCTTTTGGAAACTCCAAGCCCATGGCCCGGTAGCGCTCGGGGTCCTCGCCCCAGCCCTCGCGCACCTTGACGAACAAAAACAGGTGCACTTTGGCCTCGGCCAGTTCGGCAATCTCCCGGCGCGCCGCCTCCCCGATCGCCTTGATGGTCTGGCCGCCTTTGCCGAGCACGATTTTGCGCTGGCTCTCGCGCTCCACATAGACGGTCTGCTCGATGCGGATGTCGCCCTTGCGCAGCTCCTTCCACACCTCGGTTTCGACCGTCGCGTGATAGGGCAATTCCTGGTGCAGCCGCTCGAACAGCTTCTCGCGCGTAATCTCGGCGGCGAGTTGGCGCAGCGGCGCGTCCGACATCTGCTCGGGCGGATAAAGCCACGGTCCCGCCGGCACGCGCGCGGCCAGCCAAGCTTTGAGATCGGCCACCCCGTCGCCCTTGAGCGCCGAGATCATGAAGGTTGCCTCGAACGTCGCCTTGTCGTTGGCGGCCTTGGCCAGCATCAGCAGCGTTTCCTTCGCCACCATATCGATCTTGTTGAGGATCAAGAGCTTCGGCTGCCTGACCGCGGCCAGCCGATCGAGAATTGCCTCCGCCTCCTCGTCGAGGCCTTTGCGCGCGTCGATCAAGAGGCCGACCAGATCGGCGTCGTGCGCGCCGGTCCAGGCGGTCATCACCATGGCGCGGTCGAGCCGGCGCTTGGGGGCAAAGATGCCGGGCGTGTCGACGAAGATGAGCTGTGCCTTGCCTTCCAGCGCAATGCCGCGGATGAGCGCGCGCGTGGTCTGAACTTTACGCGAGACGATGGTGACCTTGGAGCCGACCAGCGCGTTGAGCAAAGTCGATTTGCCGGCGTTGGGCGCGCCGATCAGCGCGACAAAGCCGCAGCGCGTGTCGGCGTCAGTTTCCATCGGCATGATCGACGGCAACACCCACCCGCGTCAGCATGGCGGCGGCGGCGGCCTGCTCGGCGGCGCGCTTGGAATCGCCGATGCCTTCGGCCGGCGGCCGGTCGGGCAGGCTGACGGCCACGCTGAATTTCGGCTTGTGATGCGGGCCGGTGCGCGTCAACTCCTGATAGGCCGGCGTCGGCAGCCCGCGCGCCTGTGCCCACTCCTGCAGCATGGTCTTGGGATCGCTCAAGGAGCGCAACGGCTTGATCATGCGCTCGCCCCAGAAGCGCGTCACCAGTTCCTCCGCCGCCTTGTAGCCACCGTCGAGGAACACCGCGCCGACCAGCGCCTCGCAGGCATCGCCCAGGATGGTGGTGCGCAAGCGGCCGCCGGCGTTGTTTTCCGACGAGCCGAGCTTGAGCGCGGGCCCGATCTCCATGATCTTGGCGACGTCCGCGCAAGTCTCCTTGCGCACGAGATCGGCGAGCCGGCGCGACAGCTCGCCCTCGTTGCCCCTGGGGAAGGACTTATAGAGCATGTCGGAAATAACGAGGCCCAGCACGTGGTCGCCGAGGAATTCCAGCCGCTGATAGCTGTTGGCGCGGTTGCCCCCGGAAAGCGCGGAGATGTGGGTGAGCGCCCGTTCGAGCAGAGACTTCTCGGCGAATTTATAGCCGATGCGATCCTCGAGCGCGGCCCTATCCTTCGCCTTGTTGCGGCTCATCTGACGATCGTGAACAGCCTGTGCCAGCGTACCGAGAACGGCCAGCGCCAGAATTCCCAGGCGCGCTCGCCCTCATAAACGGAGAAAAAGATGATCTGCGCCTTGCCGACAATGTTCTCCAGCGGCACGAAGCCGACCTCGGAAAAGCGGCTGTCGGTCGAGTTGTCGCGGTTGTCGCCCATCATGAAGTAATGGCCAGGCGGCACGGTATAGACCTGCGTGTTGTCGGCAAAGCCGTGGTCGACCAGGTCGAGCGTGTAGAAGGTCTTGCCGTTGGGCAGCGTCTCCTTCCAGCGCTTGACCGGCGCCGAGATGGTGCCTTCCTCGTTCTCGATATAGGGCGGCGCCAGCGTGCGCTTGACCGGCGTGCCGTTGATATGCACGTCGCCGTCGATCACCTGAATCTTGTCGCCCGGCAGGCCGATCACGCGCTTGATGTAGTCGACCGAGGTGTCCCTGGGCAGGCGGAACACCACCACGTCGCCGCGCTGCGGCAGCCAGCCGCTCGGCAGGCGGCCGTTGTAGATGGGCGGCGACAGCGGGAAGGAGTATTTGCTGTAGCCGTAGGAATATTTCGAGACGAACAGATAATCGCCAACCAGCAGCGTCGCCTTCATCGAGCCGGAGGGGATGTTGAAGGGCTGGAACAGGAAGGTGCGGATCACCAGCGCGATGATCAGCGCGTGCACGATGACGCGCACGGTTTCGGCGGTGCCGCCTTCTTTCCGCTTTGTTCTGGATGACACGCTCATCGGCCTCTGGTCCCGCGCCTTCGGAAAATGGCGCCGCGCTCCCCGCAGGTTTGTAGCGGCTGCCACCCGCAGGCGCAATCAAGAACGCCGCCGCCCGCGCATAAGCAGTTGGTCGGATTACGGTTCCTGCCCTTGCGCGGGCGCCGCCGCCGCTTTGCACGGCACCGCTGAAATAATGACAATCGCCTGCGCGGTCGGGCCTTCATCGGTGAGCGAGAGCTCGATCGTCGCTTCGCAGCCCGGCGGCGTAATCGCGCGCAGGCGGGCAAGCGCGCCGCCGGTGAGTTGCATCGAGGGCTTGCCGCCCGGCAGGTTGACGACGCCGAGATCGCGCCAGAACACGCCGCGCCGGAAGCCGGTGCCGAGCGCCTTGGCGCAGGCCTCCTTGGCGGCGTAGCGCTTGGCGTAGGTCTCCACGCGATTCTTGCGCTTGTCCGCCTTGGCGCGCTCGGCCGGCGTGTAGATGCGGTCAAGGAAGCGGTCGCCGTATTTCTCGATAACGCGGCCGATGCGCCGGGCGTCGATGATGTCGGAGCCCAGCCCGATAATCATGCGTGCTGAACCTTCGTGCGCCCGCGGTCCATGGCGGCGCGCATGAAGCGCACCGTCTCGGCCAGCCCCTCGAACACCGCCTCCCCCACCAGGAAATGCCCGATGTTCAATTCGGCCACTTCGGGCAGCGCCGCGATGGCTTCGGCGGTGGCATAATCGAGGCCGTGGCCGGCATGCACTTCCAGCCCGTGGCTCTTGGCCAAGCGCGCGCCGGCGCGAATCAGCTCCCATTCCGCCTTCGCCTCGTCAGCGCGTCCTTCGATCTCGGCGTCGCACCAGGAGCCGGTGTGGATCTCGATCACCGGCGCGCCGAGCGAAACCGCCGCTTCGATCTGCCGCGGCTGCGCGCCGATGAACAGCGACACGCGGATGCCGGCATGTTTGAGCGCGCGCACCACCGGCGCCAGCTGATTGTGCTGACCGGCGGCGTCGAGCCCGCCTTCCGTGGTGCGCTCGGTGCGCTTCTCCGGCACCAGGCAGACCGCGTGCGGCGCGGTCTTGAGCGCGATCGCGAGCATTTCCTCGGTCGCCGCCATTTCGAAATTGAGCGGCTTGTCGATCTCCGCCTTCAGCCGCGCGATGTCGTCGTCGGTGATATGGCGGCGGTCCTCGCGCAAATGCGCGGTGATGCCGTCGCAGCCGGCCGCGATCGCCAGCTTGGCCGCGCGCACCGGATCGGGGTGGCGCCCGCCGCGCGCGTTGCGGATGGTGGCGACGTGGTCGACATTGACGCCGAGGCGGAGTGGCGGGACCTTCATCTACCCATTCACCCGCTCGGCCTTGGCGATGATCGGCTTGGCGCGCAGTTGCGCCAGAATCGCGGTCAAATGCTTGACGTCGTAGACCTCCAGATCGATCATCACGTCGGTGAAATCGGGCGCCCGGCGCGTCATGCGGATGTTGTCGATATTGCCGTCATGCTCGGCGATCACCTGCGCGATCTGCGCGAGCGAGCCGGGCTCGTTGACCGACTGCACGGTGATGCGCGCCGGAAAGCGGCGCGGCACGCGCTCGTCCGGATCCCAGCGCACGTCGAGCCAGCGCTCGGGCGCGTCCTCGAACTCGCTCAGCGCCGGCGACTGGATCGGATAGATGGTGATGCCCTCGCCCGGCGTGACGATGCCGACGATGCGATCGCCCGGCACCGCGCCGCCGTCGGGCGCGAAACGGATCGGCAGGTCGCCGGCGATGCCGCGGATCGGGATCGCCGGCCCTTGCGCGTCCGGCACGCGGAATTTGACCGAGGTGAGCCGCCTGAGGCCGAACCAGCCGCTTTCCGCTTTCGGTTTCACCGCCATGGCCGCCGCGCGTTCCTCCTTGTAATCGGGATACATGGCGCGGGCGACGTCGGAGGCTTTCAATTCGCTGCGCCCGACCGCCGACATCACGTCTTCGATCGAGGCGCGCGCCAGCCGCGGCAGCGCGCCGGTCAGCTTCTCGTCCGAATAGGCGATCTTGGCGCGCTGGAACAGGCGCTCGACGATGCGGCGGCCGAGGCCGGCATATTGCTCGCGCACGGCGACGCGCGTTGCGCGGCGGATCGAAGCGCGCGCCTTGCCGGTGACCACGATCGATTCCCAGGCGGCCGGCGGCGCGGTCTGCGCCTTGGAGGTGATGACCTCGACCTCGTCGCCGTTGTCGATCTCGGAGGTGAGCGGCGCGATCTTGCCGTTGATCTTGCAGCCGACCGCGGTGTTGCCGACGTCGGTATGCACCGCATAGGCGAAATCGATCGGGGTCGCCTTGCGCGGCAGCGCGATCAGCTTGCCCTTGGGCGTGAAGCAGAACACCTGGTCGTGGAACAGTTCGAGCTTGGTGTGCTCGAGAAACTCTTCCGGGTTGGAGCCCTCCGCCAGCAACTCGATGGTGCGGCGCAGCCAGCCATAGGCGCCCGACTCGCGCGACAAGAGCTCGGTGGGCGATCCTTCGTGATCCTTGTAAAGCGCGTGCGCGGCGATGCCGTATTCGGCGATCTCGTGCATCTCGACCGTGCGGAATTGCAGTTCGACGCGCTGGTTGCCCGGGCCGATCACGGTGGTATGGATCGAGCGGTAGTCGTTGGCCTTGGGCGTCGAGATGTAATCCTTGAAGCGCCCCGGCACTACCGGCCAGCCGGTGTGCACGATGCCGAGCGCCTGGTAGCAGTCGGCCAGCGTCTTGACGATGACGCGGAAGCCAAAAATGTCGGAAAGCTGCTCGAAGCCGACCGACTTGCGCTCCATCTTGCGCCAGACCGAATAGGCGCGCTTGCGGCGCCCCTGCACCTTTGCCTCGATGCCGCGCTCGGCGAGCTTCCTGGCGAGCTGCTGCTCGATCTCCGCGATCGGTCCGCGGTTGCGCTCGGCCAGCGCATTCAGGCGCGCGCTCACTACCTCATAGGCTTCCGGATAGAGCTCGCGGAACGCCAGGTCCTCGAGCTCCTCGCGCATCTCGTGCATGCCCATGCGGCCGGCAAGCGGCGCATAGATTTCCAGCGTCTCTTCGGCCGAGCGCCGGCGCGCCTCCAGCGGCATGTAGTCGAGCGTGCGCATGTTGTGCAGGCGGTCGGCAAGCTTGACCAGCAGCACGCGCACGTCGGCGGCAATCGCGAGCAGGAGCTTGCGCAGGTTCTCGGCCTGCTTGGCTTCCTTGGTGACCAGATCGAGTTTTTTCAGCTTGGTGAGGCCTTCGACCAGCGTGCCGATGTCGTGGCCGAAGAGCTGATCGATTTCGGCGCGGGTTGCTTCGGTGTCCTCGATGGTGTCGTGCAGAAGCGCCGCCGCGATCGTCGCGTCGTCGAGCTTGAGGTCGGTGAGGATGGCGGCGACCTCGATCGGGTGGGAAAAATAGGGGTCGCCCGAGGCGCGGCGCTGCTCGCCATGCGCCTTCATGGCGTAGACATAGGCGCGGTTGAGCAGGGCTTCGTTGGTGTCGGGGTTATAGCGGCGCACCCGCTCGATCAGGTCGTATTGCCGCATCATCTGCGGCTTCTTGGGCGGTGCCGGCTTTTCAGCCACCTGCTGGGCAACGGCAGCGCTCAAGGGCAGCGGCGCCCGGGTGGGCGACTGCTTCTGCATCCGCGGCAGATCCGAGCGCGCTTGCGCCATCGAGATACCTCGCGGCCGCCGAATCGGAGCGAAAGCGGGCGCCGGCGGCCCTTCTCTGCCTAGATATCACGCCGTTTTGCGGCGGTCGCAAGGCTTCGCCGCATTTGGTTGCCAAAACGCGCATGGTTGCCAAAACGCGCAACGGCCCGGCGCAAGGGCCGGGCCGTTAATGGGATATTTAGGCCGAACGCGTCTGGCGCGCCTATTCCATGTCCTCTTCCGGCACCTCTTCCGGCGGCGCCAGGCCTTCCAGGCCCTTGAGCAGCTCTTCCTCGGTCATGCGGTCGGCGGTGACCTCGGTATCGTCGGAATCGATGCCGGCGCCTGATCCCGCTCCGATCAGCGGCACCTCCGGCTCCGGCTCGTCAACCTCGACATATTTCTGCAAGGAATGAAATCAGGTCTTCCTTCAGGTCCCCCGGCGACACGGTGGTCTCGGCAATTTCGCGCAGCGAAACAACCGGGTTCTTATCGTTGTCTCGCTCGACGGTAATCTGTGAGCCGGACGAGATCATGCGCGCCCGGTGGCTCGCCAGCAGCACGAGTTCGAAGCGGTTCTCAACCTTGTCAATGCAGTCTTCTACGGTGACACGGGCCATCGGCTCGTCACTCCCTCGGGTGGAACTTTGTCGTGAATTCGCCCGTTAGGTATCCCCTGTATGTCAAAAGTTCAAGCACTTTTGTCTTGGTTTGGCCGCAACCCTCTGTTACCGAATTCAAACGCAAGCAGGCCGACCGAACGGGATTTTATTCGGCAACGGCATGATTGCGCGGATGCCAGCTTCAATTGATTGACGATGCCGACAGCCGCCATAAGCCCGTGTCCCTGAGTTGCGCCTGCCCCTCGCGCGGGTGCGTTCAGGACATTCAAGATCGGATTTGCATTGCGAGGATTGTGAGAGAACGACCATGACCGTGCCCGGTGAGAAGCTCGCTTTGTTCATTGATGGAGCCAATCTCTACGCCACCGCCAAATCCCTCGGCTTCGACATCGACTACAAGCGCCTGCTGCGCGAATTCCAGTCGCGCGGCTATCTGTTGCGCGCGTTCTACTACACCGCGGTGATCGAGGATCAGGAATATTCCTCGATCCGCCCGCTCATCGACTGGCTCGACTACAACGGCTACTCGGTGGTCACCAAGGCGACCAAGGAATTCGTCGACCAGACCGGCCGCCGCAAGGTGAAGGGCAACATGGACATCGAGCTCGCAGTCGATGCCATGGAGATCGCCGGCACCATCGACCACATGGTGTTGTTCTCCGGCGATGGCGACTTCCGCTCGCTGGTGGAAGCGGTGCAGCGCCGAGGCGTGCGAGTGACGGTGGTGTCGACCGTGTCGACCCAGCCGCCCATGGTGGCGGACGAATTGCGCCGCCAAGCCGACATCTTCGTCGACATCGTCACGCTGCAGGGCAAGATCGGTCGCGATCCGGCCGAGCGCGCCGCACGCGAAGCAAGCCGGGGCCCGCGCGAGGATCGAGAGGGCGGCCACACGCCGCAATTCCTGCAGCGCCCGGCGACGCGCGAGCGGGCCGGCGCCGGCGCTCCCGCCGACGACGACGAGGAAAGCTTCGACTAGCGGCGTGTTATGACGGGGGCCGCGGACGAACCGGGGCATGACTGCCCGCGCTGTCCGCGGCTGGTCGCCTTCCGCAAAGAATGGCGCAAAAAAGAGCCGGCCTGGTTCAACGCGCCGGTCTCCTCCTTTGGCCCCGTCGATGCGCGGCTCTTGATCGTCGGCTTGGCGCCCGGCCTGCAAGGCGCCAACCGCACCGGCCGCCCCTTCACCGGCGATTACGCCGGCGTGCTGCTGTACGAGACCTTGTTGCAGCACAAGTTCGCGCGCGGCGCCTACGGCGCGCATCCCGACGACGGCTTGACGCTCACCGACTGCCGCATCACCAATGCGGTGCGCTGCGTGCCGCCGGAGAACAAGCCGACGCCGGCGGAGATTAACGCCTGCCGCGATTTCCTCATTCCCGCCATCGCCGAAATGAAGCGCCTGCGCGCCATCCTCGCGCTCGGGCGCATCGCGCATGACAGCGCGGTGGTGGCGCTGGGAGAAAAGAAATCGGCCGTGCCTTTCAAGCACGGGGCGCACAAGACTATCGGGAGCTTTACGCTGTTTTCCAGCTATCACTGCTCGCGCTACAACACCAATACCGGCGTGCTGACGCCGGAGATGTTCGCCGGCGTTTTCCGCGACATCCGCGCCTACCTAGCGCGCTGACCCCATTCGATAAAACTCGCCGCAAAATCCAATCGATCTTCGCTCAAACGCGATCGAAACGGCTTTTATTTAAAGCACCGTCATATGTTTGACGGGTTCCACACGCGCGGGCCCCTAATGATACCGGCCCGATCATCTTACCGTCGCCCAGCAAAGGGGGGTCGTGATGGAACAGAAAGCGCAAGGCCACGCCAACGCGGACATCCTGTCGTTTCCACCGCTGTCGCGGCAGGACGACGATCTGCTGAAGACGGTTCTCAACAATCTGGCGCAGGGCGTGCTGCTGTTCGATCTGGAAACGCGCTTAATTTTCTGCAACCTACGCTATCTCGAAATGTACCGATTGACGCCGGAGTCGGCGCGGCCGGGCCGGTACTTGCGCGACCTGCTCGCCCAGCGCCTCCAGCAAGGCACCTTTGCCGGCGACCCCGACGACTACATCGCCCGGTTGAAGGACGGTCTCACCGACGGCGAGAGCCTCACCCAGATTGCCGGCGTGCCGGACGGGCGCACTTTCTCGGTCGTCAGCAAACCGCTGGCCGGCGGCGGCTGGCTCGCCACCCACGAAGACATCACCGAGCGGCAGCGCTCCGAGCGCCAGATCGCCCACATGGCGCGCCACGACGCGCTGACCGACCTGCCCAACCGCGTGCTGCTGCGCGAGACGCTGGAGCACGAGCTCAAGCGAGTCAAACGCGGCGAATGCCTGGCGGTGCTCTGCCTCGACCTCGACCAGTTCAAGAGCGTCAACGACGCGCTCGGCCATCCGATCGGCGACGAGCTGTTGAAGCTAGTGGGCGAGCGGCTGCGCAACTGCACGCGCGAGCCCGACACGGTGGCGCGCCTGGGCGGCGACGAATTCGCCATCATCATGACCAAGATGGAGGACCCCTCGGACGCCGCCGCGCTGTCCAAGCGCATCCGCGATTCCATCATCAAGCCGTATCAGATCGACGGCCACCAGATCGTCACCGATATCAGCATCGGCATTTCGATCGCGCCCATTGACGCGGTCGAGGCGGACCCGCTGTTGCGCAACGCCGACATGGCGCTCTACGGCGCCAAGGCGGACGGGCGCGGCACCTATCGCTTCTTCGAGCCGGAAATGAACACCCGCATGCGGGCGCGCCGCGAGCTGGAAATGGACCTGCGCAAGGCCCTGGTCGGCAAGGAATTCGAGCTGCATTACCAGCCGCTGGTCGATCTGCAGTCGAACGAGGTCAATGGCTTCGAGGCGCTGTTGCGCTGGCATCATCCCAGGCGCGGGCTCATTTCGCCGGCCGACTTCATCCCGATCGCCGAGGAGACCGGGCTGATCGTGCCGCTCGGCGAATGGGTGCTGAAGGCGGCCTGCTACGAGGCGGTCGACTGGCCCGATCACATCAAGGTCGCGGTCAACCTGTCGCCGGCCCAGCTCAACAACCGCAATCTGTTGAACGTGGTGAAGGGCGCCCTGGCGGAAACCGGCATGCCGCCGCAGCGGCTGCAGCTCGAAATCACCGAAACCGTGCTGTTGCAGAACACCTTCGCCACGCTCGCCACGCTGCACGAATTGCGCAAGCTCGGCATCCAGGTGGCGCTCGACGATTTCGGTACCGGCTATTCCTCGCTCAGCTATCTGCGCAGCTTCCCGTTCGACAAGATCAAGATCGACCGCTCCTTCATCCAGGACCTGTCGAACGGCGTCGAGCCGGTGGCCATCGTGCAGGCGGTGGCCAACCTCGCCAAATGCCTCAACATGGCCTCGACGGCGGAGGGCGTGGAGACGCAGCAGCAATTGGAGCTGCTGCAGTCGATCGGCTGCACCGAGATGCAGGGCTATCTGTTCAGCCGCGCCAAGCCGGCGAGCGAGATCCGGCAGTTCTTCGGCAAAATCCCGGCGAGCCTGACCGGCGCGGCTTAGCGGCGAACTTTCCGGGTGCGCTCGCTGGCGCGAGCGCCCGGAATGACGGCTATGCGTAGGACATGAATTCCATCAGCGAGCCGTCGGGATCGCGGAAATAGACGGATGTGCCCGCCCCCTTGGCGCCGAAGCGCTGCAGCGGCCCGCGCTCGATGGCGATGCCGTGGCCGGTCAGATGCGCGACCGCGTCCGCGATCGGCCCCACCCATTCGAAGCACAGATCGGAATTACCCGGCTGCACCGGCAGACGCGCCACTTCCGCCGGTTTGACGCCCGGGCCATGCACGTTGAGCTGCTTGTCGCCGAAGCGATAGGCCCATCCCACCGGCCGCTCGACCAGCGTGGCGCCCATCACCTCGGCATAGAACTTGTTGGAGCGCTCCCAGGCGGAGACGTGGATGACGCAATGATCGAGCTTGGTCGGAACCGTCATCGTCAAACTCCCAGTTTCTTGCCGACGCGCGCGGCCGTCACTTTGCGCGCCTCGTTCAACGGCGCCATGCGGCTCTTGAGCTTCTCGACCAGCGCCGGCGCGGCCGTTTTGGGCGAGCCGGAATCGAACGGCGGCTCGGGATCGTATTCGATCTGCAGCTGGATCGCGCGCGCGACCTCTTCGCTTTCCAGCATGGCGGCGAGCCTGAGGGCGAAATCGATGCCCGAGGTGACGCCCGCCCCGGTGACGATATTGCCGTCGATCACCACCTTCTCGCTCACCGGGATGGCGCCCAACGGCTTCAAATGCTCGATCGCCGCCCAGTGGCAGGTGGCGTGCTTGCCCTTCAACAGGCCGGCGGCGCCCAGCACCAGCGAGCCGGTGCACACGGAGGTCACGTATTGGGCGCCGGCCGCCTGCCGGCGCAGGAACGAGAGCGCTTCTTCGTCCTCCATCAGCTCCTGCTGGCCGGGCCCGCCCGGCACCATGATGACGTCGAGCGGAGGGCAGTCGGCATAAGTCACGGTCGGCACGATTTGCATGCCGCGGTCGGTGGTCACCGGCGCGCGGTCACGCGCAATGAGATCGACCTGTGTATCGGGCAGCCGCGCCAGCACCTCGTAGGGCCCGGTCATGTCGAGCTGGGTCAGGCGCGGAAAGATCAGCATGCCGATGCGGCGCATGGGTCATGTCCTCTGGCACGGCCGGTCGACGTTCATTCCGCAGCCACCGGCTCGGATGACTTGCGGCTGTCGTAGAAGGCGGTATCGAGCAGCATCGCAAGACCCTGCGTCATCGTGCGCCGCGCCGCCGAGCGGGTCGCGGGCGGTCAGCTTGTGTTCGACGACGGCCATGGCAAGCGCCGCGCGATCCGCAGCGAGCGGGTGGCCCTTTGCGCGCAGGCGGGCCGCTTCCCATGCCATGAAGACTGCCGCGGTGGCGTTATAAACGGCGCTCGCGGCTGTGCGGACATCGGCATGATTGTCCCGGTTGCTGGCAACCCGATCGAGAAAACCGCACGCGCGGCGGAATGCATCCGCGGCCCGCACCATGGCGGGTTCATTGTTCGCTTTTTCACCCAGTTCCGCGGCGTATTCGCCGAGCGCCACAAGCGCACCTTCGCGGCGGGCGGCGCGCGCCACATCCAAGGCGACGATGTTGCTCGTGCCTTCCCAAATGGACCCCAGATGCGCGTCGCGCAGAACGCGGGCATCGGACCATTCTTCGATGTATCCGCAACCGCCGCGCACCTCCATCGCGTCACCGGCAACCTTGCGGGCATCGCGACAGGTGCGAAACTTGATCAACGGCGTGAGGAGACGCAGCACCTTTGCCATGCGCGCATCGCCGGCATCCGCGGCCTGCAGAACGCGCGCGGCATGGAAGACCATGCTGCGTCCTTCCTCGGCGGTCAGCAGCATCTTGGCGAGTTGGCGCCGCATCAGCGGCATATCGAGCAGCCGCCGGCCGAAAGCGTGGCGATTGCGCGCGATGAACATCGCCTCGTTGACCGAGCGCCGCATCATGCCGGCGCTGCGCACCCCGTTGGAAAGCCGCGACATGTTTATCATGTCGGTCATCTGCTTGAAGCCTTGATCGCGCTCGCCAACGAGGAAAGCGGTCGCCCCCTCCAGCACGATTTCCCCGCTCGCCATCGAGCGCGTGCCCAATTTGTCTTTCAGATGAAGAGTCCGGTAGGCGTTGCGGCTCCCATCCGGCCGACGGCGCGGCAACAGGAAAAGCGACAGGCCCTTGGTGCCTTCGACTGCCGCCTTCGGGACGCGCCAGCACCATGGCAAGATCGGCATCCGGATTGGAGCAAAACCATTTGTCGCCGTAGAGCCGCCATTCTCCGTCGACCTGTCGCGCGACCGTTTCTATGGCGCCGACGTCCGAGCCCGCTTCCTGCTCGGTCATGAACATGGCGCCTTGGAATAGCGTGTCCATGTTTTGGCTTGTCAGCCTGTCGAAATAACGCGCGACCAGATCGGGGCTGCCGAACTTGACCAGCGTACGGGTCAGCGCATCG
This sequence comes from uncultured Pseudomonadota bacterium, assembly GCA_963805535.1. Lineage (GTDB taxonomy): Bacteria > Pseudomonadota > Alphaproteobacteria > Rhizobiales > Xanthobacteraceae > Pseudolabrys. The sequence continues at coordinate 649,691 of CAWDUV010000012.1, read as the reverse complement.
GTCATGCTGAGCGGGCAGCAAAGCCCGAATTCCGACCTGCGCGAAGAGATAGAAGAAGCGCGTATTTCACCAAAGGCGGCATCTTGTCTTGCGCGCCGAATACGCCCGCGCGGTGCGACATCGCGGCCATGCCGAATTCACCGAAAGCGTAACGTTCCAGCGCGCGGAAATCGGGATGCTTGACGATGCGCTCATCGTCGGCGCCGTTGCGGGCGCGGCTGGCGAGATACGGCGGATTCTTATCCGCCGACAGGGCCAGGCTTTCGAGCTGCGTGCCGACGAGCGCTCCCATCCGCTCCAGCTGCGGACGCGCCAGCTCCATGTGCGCGTCGTCCAGGTAGAGGCCAAGCAGCGCCTCCATCGCCGGATCCGCGCGGAACGCGTTCAACCCGTAACTGTCCGGAATATTGCGGTGAATCCGCTCCGACACGCTGCCGATCCTCCCCGTGTCCGCAATCCGTCCGTGCCGCGGTTGGCGAGAGTGTAGCGCATTTGCCTGCCGGACCGCTTCCGCTTCGTCGCGAAAGCAGACGATGACGCCCGCGCCCTACCCCTTCTGCCGCAGCAGCCTGCCCTTCTCGCGCTCCCAGGAGCGCTTCTTCAGCGTCTCGCGCTTGTCGTGCAGCTTCTTGCCCTTGGCCAGCGCGATCTCCAGCTTGGCGCGTCCCTTTGCGTTGAAATAGAGCTTGAGCGGCACGATGGTCATGCCCTCGCGGTCGACGCCGACGGCCAGCCGGCTGATCTGGCGCTGATGCAACAGCAACTTGCGCGGCCGCTTGGGCGCGTGATTGTTGAACGGGCCGGCCTGCCGGTATTCCGGGATATTGGCGTTGATCAGCCATATCTCGCCGCCTTTGGCGTCGGCATAGGATTCCGCGATCGTCGCCTTGCCGGCGCGCAGCGATTTCACCTCGCTGCCGGTCAGCGCGATGCCGGCCTCGAAACTCTCGCCGATCTCGTAGTTGAAGCGCGCCCGGCGGTTGTCGGCGACCACCTTGAAGCGGCGCTCGGGTTTTGCGGCCATCGGATGGAATTCAGCCGGCCGAGCGCTGTTTGAGCAGGTCGCGGATTTCGGCGAGCAACTGCTCCTCTTTCGAGATCGGCGGCGCCTTCTCGGCTTCTTTCTTGATCAGATGGCTCATGGCGCGAATCACCAGGAACAGCACGAAGGCAATAATGATGAAGTTGATGGTGAGGGTGATGAAGTGTCCCCAACCCAATACGGCACCTTGCTTTTTGGCTTCCACCAGCGACGTGGCGGTGACCTTGGCCGACAGCGGCAGGAAGTAGTTGGAAAAATCGACGCCGCCGGTGATCGCCCCCACCACCGGCATGATGATGTCGCCGACCAGCGAATTCACGATGCCGCCGAAGGCAGCCCCGATGATCACGCCGATGGCGAGATCGACCACATTGCCGCGCAGGGCGAATTTCTTGAAATCCTCGAGCATCGGCGGCCTTTAGTTCAGCAGTCCGGCATGCACCATGGCCTGGCGCACGGCGGCTTGTGCCTTCTCGCTTGCCGGCACCATGGGCAGCCGGACGGTATTGGCACATTTGCCGATCAGCGACATGGCGTATTTGATCGGCGCCGGGCTGGTCTCGACAAAGAGATCGATGTGCAGCGGCGCCAGCTTGTCCTGCAGCTTGCGCGCGGCGGCGAAGTCGCCCTTGAGGCACGCGCTCTGGAACTCCGCGCACAAGCGCGGCGCCACGTTCGAGGTCACCGAGATGCAGCCATGGCCGCCATGCGCCATGAAGCCCAGCGCGGTGATGTCCTCGCCCGACATCTGGTTGAAATCCTCGCCCATGGCGGCGCGCTGCTGCGTCACCCGCGCCATGTTGGCGGTGGCATCCTTGACGCCGGCGATGTTCTTCAACGCGTAGAGCCGCGCCATGGTGTCGACCGACATGTCGACGATGGAGCGACCGGGGATGTTGTAGATGATGATCGGGATGCCGATGGCATCGTCGATCGCCTTGTAGTGCTGGTAGAGCCCTTCCTGCGTCGGCTTGTTGTAATAGGGCGTCACGACCAGCACGGCGTCGGCGCCCGCCCGTTCGGCGTGCTGCGACAATTCGATCGCCTCGGCGGTCGAATTGGAGCCGGCGCCGGCGATTACCGGCACGCGGCCTTTGGCCTGGTCGATGCACCATTCCACCACCAGCTTGTGCTCGTCGTGGCTCAATGTCGGGCTCTCGCCGGTGGTGCCGACCGGCACCAGGCCGTTGGTGCCCTCGTCGATCTGCCATTCCACCAGCTCGCGGAAGGCCTTCTCGTCGAGCGAGCCGTTTTTGAACGGCGTGACCAGCGCGGTGAAGGAGCCTCGGAAGCTCGTCTTTGCGGTCATGACACGACTTCTCCACAGGGGGAATTGGGCCTGCCTTATTGATATCGGGTCACAGGCAACGATGAAAGCCCCGGTAAAGATCAATAAAAATGATGCCTCCGCCCCGCTTTCGCCCCTTCCTGCGCCCATGGTTGCGGCCGCGGCATTTGCGACTATCCCTCCCCAGGCAAAATTGGCCTAATGGGGTGCGCGGGGGGCCGCGGGTCAATTCGAGTCGCCATCAGCCGGAACCCGAGGGCAAGGGATTGAATGGGCGTCATTAAGCGTAATTCGCTGCGGCTGATTTTGGCGCTGGCGGTGGCCTGCGCGCTTGGCGCAGGCGCGGGCGCAGCCGCGCTCGAGGCCAAAACCAAGCTCGCGCATAAGACCAAGCACGCCTCCAAGGCCAAACTCACGCACAAGACAAAGCACGCCCCCAACGCCAAGCTCACGCACAAAACCAAGCACGCGGCTAAAACTAAGCTAGCGTCCAAAGGCAGGCCGGCGCCGAAGGGCAAGCTGCGCCATGTGCCGCTGCCGCATGCCCGCCCGACCCATCTCGCCAAGGTGCGCTCAGCGCTGCCGCCCGCGCGCCCGGCGCATCTTGCCGCCGCGCGGCCAGTGCTGCCGTCGGCCCGCCCGGTGTCGGTGCCGCTGCCGCGGCCACACCCCACGCGGCCGGGCGCCACTATGGCGGCCTTTGCCGAGGCCAATGTCGGCATGCGCGGCGCCGTGTTCGACAGCCGGCCCAGCGTCACGCCGATCGCGCGCCCGATCCGCGGTCCCTTCGCCGTGGCGCCGACCACCACGACGTCGCTCGCCGACATCGACAAGCTCAAGCAGGTCATTGCGGCCGCCCGCAAAGGCCGCGACGGCGATGCCGACGCGGCCGAAGCCGCCATCCAGGACCCGGTCGCGCACCTCTTGGCCGAATGGGTGATCCTGCGTTCCGACAACACCCAGCCGAGCTTCAAGCGCTACGTCGCCTTCATCGAGCAGCATCCGGCCTGGCCGCATGTCCCGCTGTTCCGCCGCCGCGCCGAGAACGCGCTGTGGAACGACGACGTCGGCAACGCCACCGTGCTCGCCTACTTCGCCCACCAGAAGCCGAGCACGGCGAAGGGCCGCTACATGCTGGCGCGCGCGCTGCTCGCCAAGGGCGACCGCGCGCAGGCGGCGGCGCTCGTGCGCTACGCCTGGCGCTACGAGGACTGCAGCGAGGGCGTCGAGCAGAAGGTCCTGCAATTGTTCGGCGACATGCTCACCCGCGAGGATCACCGGGTGCGCATGGAGGAGCGCTTCTATCACGACGACACCGAGGCCGGCATGCGCGAGGGCCACCGGCTGGGCGGCACCGAACTGGCGATCGCGCGCGCGCGCACCGGCGTGATCAAGCGTCTCAGCCGCGCCAAGAACCTGCTCGACGAGGTGCCGGTCGCCGCGCGCCAGGACCCCGGCTATATTTTCGCCAAGGTGCAGTGGCTGCGCCGCCACGACAAGCCGGACGAGGCCGAACGCCTGCTGCTGACCGCGCCGCAGGACGCCGCCGCCCTGATCGACACCAATCAATGGTGGCTGGAGCTGCGCGTGCTGGTGCGCACGCTGCTCGACAAGAAGAATGCGCGCGCCGCCTATCGCGTGGCGCGCGACGCGGCGCCCCCGACGCAGGACAATTGGCGCGTCGACAAGTATTTCACCGCCGGCTGGATCGCCTTGCGTTATCTGCACGATCCCAAGACGGCGGCCGCGCATTTCTCCCATATCGCGCAAGGCACGTTGAACCCCTATGCGCTGGCGCGCGCCGGTTATTGGCAGGGACGCGCGGCCGAGGCCATGGGCAAGCACGCCGAGGCGCGCACCTTCTACAAAAAGGCCGCCAAATACACGATCACCTATTACGGTCAGCTCGCGCGCGCGCGGCTCGGCATCAAGGACCTAGGGCTGATCGGCCAGCCCAAGTTCACGGCGAGGGAACGCGCGGTGCTGTCCAATCTGGAGGTCGTGCGCGCCGCCAAGATCCTCTACGCGATCGGCGAGCGCAACATGCTGGCCTCAATCTATGCCGATATCGGCCTGACCGGCACCGATATTGCCGGCATGTCGATGCTGGCGGAGGTCGCCGAGAAGCACGGCGACGCGCGCGCGATGGCGCTGGTCGCCCGCTACGCGCACGCTCGCGGCCTGCCGATGGACTATTACGCCTATCCGACCGTCGGCCTGCCCTCCTACAAGCCGATCTCGCCCTGGCCGATCGACAAGTCCGTGGCCTTTTCGATCGCCCGCACGGAAAGCAATTTCAATCAGCAGGATGTCTCGTCCGCGCACGCCGTCGGCCTGATGCAGGTGACGCCCGAGGCCGGCCGCGACACCGCGCGCCGCTTCCACGTCAAATATGACTGGCATCGCATGCAGACCGACCCGGTCTATAATATGCAGATGGGCGCGGCCGAACTTGCCAACGGACTGCACTATTACCGCGGCTCGTTCCTGCTCACCTTCGCCGGCTACAATGCCGGCATGGGCCGCGTGAAGCAGTGGATCGCCGCCTATGGCGACCCGCGCGACCCGCACGTCGACCCGATCGACTGGGCCGAGCGCATTCCACTCGCCGAGACGCGCAATTACGTGCAGCGGGTGATGGAGAACCTGCAGGTCTATCGCGCCCGCTTCCACAACAATAACCGGCTGCTGATCGAGGCCGACCTCAAGCGCGGCGCGCCATAGGCGTCTTCCTCATCTTCCCAGCGCGGCGCCATGGCGCGTCCGCCGCCGATGCCCTATACCGGCGCCATGCGGATGGAGCCAAAAAGCGTCTTCCTCAGCGCCGCCGACGGCTTGCGCCTGCACACCCGCGTTTACGGCCGCAATACCGGGCCTGCTTTGCCGGTCGTCTGCCTGCCCGGCCTTGCCCGCACGGCGGCCGACTTCGAGGCGCTGGCCAGTGCGCTGTCCACCGACGCCGCCGATCCCCGCTACGTGCTGGCGCTCGATTACCGCGGGCGCGGGCAATCGGACTACGACCGCGACGTCAGCCACTACTCCTTCCAGACCGAGCTCGCCGACGTATTGGCCGTACTTACCGCGCTCGACTGCATGCCGGCGGTGTTCGTCGGCACCTCGCGCGGCGGCCTGCTCGCCATGCTGCTCGCCGCCCTGCGCCCGACCGCGATCGCCGGCGTCGTGCTCAACGATATCGGCCCGGTGCTCAACCCGCAGGGCCTGATGCGCATCAAGAGCTATGTCGGCAAGCTGCCGACGCCGCGCGATTACCAGGAAGGCGCCGAGATCCTGCGCCGGCTGTTCAGCACGCAGTTTCCCAAGCTCGGTTCGGCCGATTGGCTGGCGTCCGCGCAGCGCGCCTTCAAGGAAGACAAAGGCCGCCTGGTGCCGACCTACGACGTGCGGCTGGCAGCCACCCTGGAGGGCTTCGATCTGGAGCAGCCGCTGCCGCCGCTGTGGAAGCAATTCGACGCGCTTTCGCGCTTTCCGCTGCTGGTGATCCGCGGCGCCAATTCCGATCTGCTGACGCCGGAAACGGTGGCGGCCATGCGCGCGCGCCGCCGCCAAATGGACGTGATCGAAGTGCCCGACCAGGGCCACGCGCCGCTCTTGGCGGAGCCGGACATCGTCGCGCGCATCGGCGAATTCGTGCGCGGCTGCGAGCGCTGACGGCGCGCAATCGATTCCTGGCACGGCACCGAATCTCATCGGACACCGTTAGTATTCACGGTGCAAATTGCCACATCTCATACTATAAAATAATACCATATTGGCTTCGCTAAAATTTTCTCGGACGGCTGCCTGCATAGATGCACCAGCATCATACCGCAAATACCTCCGTATACTTTGATATGCGCGCAAAGTACGCAAATTAATACTATATAACGCACAAGAGTTCTTAACTTCCCCATGCAAATGTCCCGCCCGGTCCGTCCCAGGGAGGAGACCCGCGCATGTCAAACGCGGACGAATTTGCCCAGCACGTGGCGCGCGTGCGCGCGCGTTTTGCGTCCACGCTCAACGACAAGATCGCCGCCAGCTTCGCCGAGCTTGCGCCCATGGCCGGCGGCGGCGACGACGCCACCGCCGCCGCGGTCACCGCCCATCGCCGCTTCCACGAAATGTACGGCGTCGCGCCGACGCTCGGCTTCGTCGAAACCGGCAAAGTGGCCGACCTCGCCCGCGGCATCATTCGCGAAGCCGCCCGCGCCAAGCGGCCGCCGACGCCGGATGAAATCGCCGCGCTGAAAGCCGAGCTCGAACGTCTGCGCGACGCTGGCGTCGCCGAGCTGCGCGACTATTCCAACGGGGCAAGCTGAATGTCTCATGATCCGCGCCTGCCGGCGGTATTCGCGCTCATCGTCCTCGCCGGCCTCGTTGCCGCCGCCCCCGTCCTTGCGCGGCCGAAACCCGATGGCCACGCCGAGCGCCGCATCGCGCTGCCAACGCCGCCCGCCCCGATGCCGCAAGCGCAAACCGACAGCGTCGTCGTCAAGCTGGCGCTCGCCGATCTCGGCTTCGAGAACGGCATACGGCTCGCCAATCTTGGCGCCCACCGCGAGATTTTCGTGCCGCTGCCGCAGGGCACCGATATCAAGCTTACCGAGCTGACGTTGATCTACGACGATCTCACCGCCTACAAGGCCCGCCGGAATCTCGAAGTGCTGGCCAACGATCGCACCGTTGCGGCCGTACCGCTCGAAGGCAGCGGTGCCGGCCGCACTTTACGCGTGCCGCTTGCCGGCATCGTGCCGCACGACGGCTTCGTCAAGTTTAGCTTCCTCTATTCCGGCGCGGCCACCCCCGACCGCTGCATCGACGTGCGCTACGTCGGCGACAGTCTGACCATCCGGCCGGATACCTCGGTCGCGGTCGTAATCGACCGCGCCGCCTTGCACGACGTTACCACCATCGCCGCCTTGATGCCGCGCAATGTCACGGTGGCCCTGCCCGACCGCGCGCTGTCGCCGGCGGAGATTTCGGCGGCGCTCACCGTCGCGCGCGCGCTCGCCGCCACCGGCCGCCATCCGCAATTCGGCGGCAAGCTTGCGCAGCCGAGCGAGGCCCGCAATGCCGAAGACCGCCGCATCTGGCGGCACGGCACCATCGTGATCGGCGCGCCGGTGACCGGCGCCATTCCGGGCCAAGCCGCCGCCGTGCCCGGCGAGCTGAGCGCCATCCGCGTCGACGGCATGCCGGCGCTCTTGCTTACCGACGCCACCACCGCGATGCGGGCGGCGCGCCTGTTGGCAACGCCCTCGCTCGCCGCCGCGCGCGGGCTCTCGCAAGTGAGCGTCGCCGACGTCGCCCGCCCACCTCTGCCGCACGACCGCGTCAGCTTCGACCAACTCGGCCTGCGCCTCGCCCCGGCCGAAGTTTACGGCCGCGCCGAACTCAACGCCACGCTCGATGCCCGCGCGCTGCCGGCCAATACACGGGCCTCGCGCCTCCGGCTCGACGTGCTGGTGGCGCCCGACGGCCTGGATAACAAGGCGGTGCTCAGCCTGTTCATCAACGGCCATTTCCTTTCCAGCACGGTCGCCGCCAGCGGCGAGCCGACCCGCATCGAGCAGGCCCTGCCGGAAGGCCTGGTCGGCACCGCGGCGAACATCAAGGTGGTGGTGCAGCGGCGCAGCGCCGCCGGCGACTGCCGCTTCCTGCCGCAGGGCTATCCGGCGCAAATCCTGGGCTCGAGCGTCGTCATTCTGGCGCCGGCCGGAACCGCGCGCGATTTCGCCGATCTTGCCACCCGCTGGACCGACGGCGTCGAGGTGATGGTACCGCCGCAGGTCGCCCGCGACGCGCAAAGCGCGCTGCCCTTGCTCGCCGACGTGTTGAGCGCGCTGTCGCCGGCGATTGCGCCGGTCAAGGTCGAGTTCGCCGGTCTGGGCGCGGCGCCCACGGCGCCGTTCCTCGCGGTCAGCGCGACGCCCCCGCAGGGCGCGACGCCGCATGTGCGCTTCGACCGCGGCCGCGTCGCGGTCAAAGACCGCTCCGGCCGCACGCTGCTCGATCTCGGCGGCTTCAAGAGCGGCGCGGTGGCGCAACTGGTCAAGGCCGGCGATTACCCCGGCATCTGGATCAAGCCGCTGGCCGACAGCGGGCAATTGCCGGCGCCGCAATCGCTCAAGCTCGACCGCGGCGACGTCGCCTTCGTCGACAACACCGGCGCCGCACTCGCCATGTCGACGCAGCGCGACACGCTGGTGCGGATCACCTATCCGGACCAGACCTCCTGGATGACGATTTCGGCCCGCCTGCGTCCCTGGATCGTAGGCGCGCTCTGGCTGTTCGCCACCGCCGTCTTCCTGTTCGTCCTGCAGCGCATGCTGCGGCGGCGGCGGCGCACCTCGGATCAGTAGCCATGGCGCTGTCGCCCTCCGATCGAGCGCTGGGAGAAGTCCTGCTCGGGCGGCAGATCGTCACGCTGCCGCAGCTCGACGAGGCCAAAGCGCTGGCCGAGCGTTGGAACGTTCGGCTAGGCGACGCCATCCTGTCGCGCAACTGGGTGCGGCCGGCCGATTATTACCAGGGCATCGCCTATCACTTCGGCCTCCCCTTCGTCGATCTGATCGCGCATCCGCCCGATCGCAGACTGCTGCGCGCGGCCGACGCCGATAGCTACGCGCGCCGGCTCACCATTCCCTGGGGCGAGCGCGAAAGCGACGGCCGCCTGATTATCGCCACCGCCGAGCCGGGTCCCGAGACCGTGCTGTTCGCTCGCCGCATGTGGGGCAATGACATAGAGTTCGCCGTCGCCTCCAAGTTCGACATCATCTGGTCGGTGCAGACCGCCTTCGCCGACGCGCTGTCGCGACGCGCGGTCTACGAACTGGCCGAGCAAGATCCGACTATGTCGGCGCGCACGGTGGTGACGCCGGCGCAGGCGTTGATCCTCTACGGGCTGTTGACGCTTCTGCTCGGCGGTCTCGCCTTTGCGCCCGTCGCCACGCTGATCGCGCTCAACATCGCGCTCAGCGTGTTCTATCTCGGCAATTTCCTGTTCCGCGGCGTGCTGGTTGCCGCCGGCGGCGGCCGCAAGCTCGACTGGAATTACGAGGTCGAGATCGCGGCGCGTTCGTTGCTCGACGATGAGCTGCCGGTGTTCACCGTGCTGGTGCCGATGTTCCGCGAGGCGGCGGTGCTGCCCAAGCTCGCGCAGTCGCTGCGCGCGCTCGACTACCCGCTCGGCAAGCTCGACATCAAGATCGTGCTGGAAGAAGGCGACATGGACACGCTGTGGGCCGCGCATCAGCTCGGCCTGGAAGGCGTGTTCGAGGTGATCCGCGTGCCGCCCTCGGAACCGCAGACCAAGCCGAAGGCCTGCAATTACGCGCTGCGCTTCGCGCGCGGCGAATACGTGGTGATCTACGACGCCGAGGACCAGCCCGAGCCCGACCAGCTGCGCAAGGTAGTGGCGACCTTCCGCCTGCTGCCGCCGGAGGTCGCCTGCCTGCAATGCCGGCTCAATTACTTCAATGCCGACGAGAACTGGCTCTCGCGCATGTTCACGCTCGACTATTCGCTCTGGTTCGACCTGGTGCTGCCGGGCCTCGAGCGCTTCAATATTCCGATCCCGCTCGGCGGCACCTCCAACCATTTCAAGATCGATGTGTTGCGCGAATTGCGCGGCTGGGACCCGTTCAACGTCACCGAGGACGCCGATCTCGGCATCAGGCTGTATACGAAGGGCTACCGCGTCGCCATCGTCGACTCGACCACATTCGAGGAGGCGAGCTGCCACGCCGGCAACTGGATCCGCCAGCGCTCGCGCTGGCTTAAAGGCTACATGCAAACGCTGCTGGTGCACACGCGCCAGCCACTGCAGCTTATCCGCCTGACGGGCCTGCGCGGCTTTTTCGGCTTTGTGTTCTTCATCGGCGGCACGGTGCTGTCGGCCCTGTTCAACCCGGTGTTCTGGCTCATCTATTTCGTCTGGCTTGTGGTGGCGACCAGCGGCTTCGATGTCATCTTTCCGCAATACCTGCTGTTCATCAGCCTGTTCAATCTGCTGGCCGGCAACGGCGCCTTCATATTCCTGTCGATGATTGCGCCGCTGCGGCGCGGCTGGCTCAAGCTCATTCCCTTCAGCCTCACCGCCTTCGGCTATTGGGTGCTGATCTCGATCGCCGCCTACAAGGCGCTGTGGCAGCTCATCCGCAGCCCGTTCTACTGGGAGAAGACCCATCACGGCCTATCCAGCCACGTCTCGACGCTGATGCGCGAGGCGCCGCCATGACCCGCGCGATCGACGCAACCCCGATCGGCGTGTTCGGCTTTGCCGTCGTGCTGATGCTGGCGAGCCTGACCATCAGCGCCGGGCTGATCCCGAACGACACCATGTCGCTGTGGGCGGGCGCCATCATCGCCGGCGACGGCAAGATCTCGCTCGGCCGTATCGTCGCCGCCTACCCGACGCTGCCGTTCCTAGCGACCGCCACGCTCGAGCTCGTCACGCCGCGCGGCGCGCCGACGCCGGCGCTGCTGGCGGCCGCCCTGCTCGGCCTGCTGGCGGGGATTTGGTTCGTCGCCTTCCGCCGCAGAGGCCTGCCGCTGATCGCCGCGGGCGCTGCGACCGGGCTGCTCGCTCTGCATCCGGCGCTGCTGCGCGCGGCCATGGCCGGCCCCTCGGAAATGCTGGTCGCGGTCTTTCTGTATCTGTTCGGCAACGCGCTGTTCGATCTGCGCGCGCGCGGCGCGGCGCCGGAAGTCATGACGGTCGCGCTTTCGCTGCTTGGCCTCGCCTTCTCGCATCCTATGGGCGCCGCCATCGCCTGCGCCGCCGTGCCCTATCTGGTGTTCGCGGTGAGCCCGACGCTGGTCGCCAATTCCGCGTTCGACGTGGTGCTGGCGCTGGTGTTCCCGACCGTGTTCTCGGTCGGCGCCTTCACGTATGTCTCCTGGGTCTTCCCCGGCAGCGGCTGGAGCTTCTACAGCGCGCCATCGCAAAGCCTGGCGGCCTGGGCCACCGGCGTGAACGACCTGTTCGGCGGCGGCCTCACCGGCATCCACGCGCTCGACGCAGCCATTGCCTTCATGTTGGCGCTCGCGCTCGGCGCACCGCTCGCGCTGATTACCGGCTACAACGTGCGTCGGCGCAGCCCGTTGATTTCGCCCGTGCTGGTGCTGGCGGCGACCAGCGTCACCGCCGCGGCGATCAGCGTCGCCACCGGCTGGTTCGGCGACCCCGCTGCGGTCGCCGTGACCGCGCCGGTCCTGTGCGCGGTGTTGATCGTGCGCATCCCGGAGGCGCGCGCCGATATCGGACGCATGCTCGGCCTCTTGGCGCTCGGCTGGCTGGGCGGCGCGCTGGCGCTCGGCCTCGTCGATCCGAGCGCGGTCGCGCAATTCGGCGGCGCCGGCGCGAGCGCCGACCGCGAGCGGGTGGCCGCGCTCAATATCGGGCGCGCCACTATCGGCCGCCGCGGCGTACTGGTCGACACCGACAACGCGCCGGCCGTGGTGGTCGGGCGCGGCGACGCGCACGGTCTGCTGCCGCCGGGCGACGAGCCGTTCAAGCTGGCGATGCTGTTCGGCCGGCTCGATGCGCCCTTCGTCGCGGTGCCCAACCCGCAAAGCGCGACCGGTGCCGAGGACCACATCGACCGCATTTTCCCCGCGCTCTACCGCCACGGCGCGCCGGGCTACCGGCTGATCTTCGAGAACGCGATCTGGCGGCTCTACGGCCGCGAAAACAAGCCCGCCGCCGTGCCGGCGGCCACAGGGACGCTGAAGCAATGAACATTCTGGTCGTCGACGACTCCGAAGACTCGCGCGAGCTCACCCAGGCCGCCCTGCGCGGCGCCGGCTACAAGGAGGTGCACGGCGCCGCCTCCGCCGCCGAGGCGTTCCGGATGCTCGAGCTCGGCGGGACGCAAAGCAGCGGCACGCCGGCCGTCGACATCGTGCTGCTCGACATCATCATGCCGGAGATGGACGGCATCGAAGCCTGCGCCCACATCCGCAGCCACCTCAGCTACCAGGACGTGCCGATCATCATGGTCACCTCGCTCAACGACATGGAAAGCCTGGCCAGCGCCTTCATCGCCGGCGCCAACGACTACATCACCAAGCCGGTCAACCGCATCGAGCTCACCGCGCGCGTGCGCGCGGCGCTCAGGCTCAAATCCGAGTTGGAGCAGCGGCGCGAGCGCGAGCAGGAGTTGCTCGGCTTCGTGTCGGGCTGGGACGACCGCAGCGCCACGGCATATGTCGATGAAGCGACGGGCCTGTTTAACGGCGCGGCGGTGGAGGCCTATCTCGCCACCGGCTCCCGCTGCGACGGCGAGGAAATGCTTTCGGTGATCACCGTGCTTATCGACCGGCTCGACGCGGTGCGGCGATCGCAAGGCGAGAATGCCGCGCGCGCGATCCAGGTCAAGGTGGCGGCCGCCATCCGCGCGGTCGCGGCAACCATCGGGGTGGTGGCGGCGGCCTACCGCAACGGCCTTATCATCATCGTCGCGCCCGATATCAGTACCGACGACGCCGCCGCGCTCGCGCAATCGATCCGCGCGGCCATCGCCCGGCTCGCCATCAGCAACCGAGAATTCGTCGCCAGCGACACCGTCAGCGCCAGCGCCGCGGTGGCCAGCGCCCGCGTCAGGGGCGGCTCCGAGCGCGTGAAGCTGCTCATGAAAGCGATCGCCGGCGCGCAACGCTCAGCCGCCGAAGGCGGCGACCGTATGACCATACCGGCCTGACCGCCGCATAACGCTGTTTTGTAGCAAGCGTAACCCGTGAGTACCCGCGTCATGACCGATAGCAGCTGATGGCGGCGCGCCTGCGCAAAGGCGATCGCCGCCTCGAAACTCGAGGGGACGAACGATGCGTGCGCGCGCCTTGATCGCAATTACGGCAATTACAGCAACTACCGCAATTGTGGCCGCCGGCCCAGCCTTTGGCGGCGCCTGGACGCTGCCCAAGGGCCAGGGACAGTTGATAGCGACCTCGACCGTCACCCAGGCCGACCAGAGCTTCGATCACGACTGGGTCGCCCACAAGACCCCGCGCTACCGTAAATTCGATATGCCGTTTCTGTTCGAATACGGCGCAACCGAAGACCTCACCACCATCGTCTCCCCCAGCCTGCAACACGTCGACATCGCGGCCCCCTACGATGCCGAGCGCACCGGCGCCGGTTACACCGAATTCGGCGCCCGTTATCGCCTGCTGCACGAAAAAGACTGGGTGTTTTCCGCCCAAGGCACCATGCGCATTCCCGGCACCGGCGAGACCGGCAATCCGGCCGCCATCGGTTACACCTTCCCGGAATTCGACGCGCGCCTGCTGTTCGGCAAGTCCTTCACCGCCGGCACCCGCCCCGCCTTCGTCGACCTCGAGGTCGCCCAGCGCTTCCGCGGCGGCGGCGCGCCCAACGAATTCCGCGCCGACCTCACCTTCGGCCTGCAGGCCACGCGCCGCTGGCTGTTGCTGGCGCAGATGTTCAATGTGGTATCGGAGGGTTCCGGCAGCCGGCTGTTTCCGAGCTATAACTACTCGAAGGTCGAGCTGAGCGCGGTCTACAGCATCAACCAGCGCTGGGCGGTGCAGTTTGGCGGCATTTCCACGGTGTTCGGCCGCAACGCCCTGCAGGAAAACGGTTTCGTCGTCGGCTTCTGGCACTACTTTTAGCGCGGCAGGACTTGCGCCTTGGCGCAGGCGCCGGTCCAGACGCAGCGCAGCACCTCTTCGGCCGGCTTGCCCTGCACGGTGAAATCCGTGTCCTTGCGGCCGCCGGCGTCCGGATCGCTCAGCCAGCGCCAAACCAGCACGCCGCGCACCGCGGGCCGGTCGAGCGCGCGCAGCCAGTCGCCCAGGACTTCCGCCTGCAACAGCGGCGCGGGGGCCGCCGCGCGCTCCTCAGCGCTTTGCCAGGGCATGGCGGCGGCGCCCTTGGCCGAGCGGATGCCAACCTCGCCGACGATCACCGGTTTGCCGACGCGCGCTGCAAGCGCGTCGAGGCGCGCGACCACGCCGTCGATCTCGGCCCTACGCGCGGCACGGTCGTCATCGGCGCCGAGCGGCGGATAGAGCGAGACGCCAATGGCGTCGAGCCGGTCCCAAAACGGCACCTTCTCAGCACCCTCGATATTATGCGCCACATAGAGCAGCGGACCGGGGAATACCGCCCGTAGCCTGTCAATCAGCGCCGGCCATTCCGGCCGCTGCACGGTTTCCCTAAGCTCGGTGCCGACCACAAAGGCGCTCGCCTTTTCCTCGGCCGCCACGCGCGCGATGTGCAGGATGGCTTTCCGATAGGCCGCGAACCATCGCCGCCAGTCGTCTTCGCTCGCCGGCGCCACCGCGCCGGCCCAGCTCTGCGGCACCCAGACATGCGGCTTGACCACCGCGCGCAAGCCGGCAGCGCGAATCTGCCGGATGGCGGCGCGCAGTTCCGCGTCCAGCATGTCGCTGCCGCGCGCGATCCACGGGCTCGCGGGCGTCGGCTGCCACAAAAAAGGAATGACCGCCAACGCGCCCGCTCCCACCCGCTTGGCCTGCGCGATGGCGCGCTCGCTGGCGGCACTGCCGAAGGGATGGCCCTTGACCGCGATCATGTCGAAGCCGTCGAGGCGCGGCAGCGTCGCCGCGCCGGCTGCGTTCACGTTTGCAAGCAGCGGCAGCAACAACAGCAGCAGCAGCAGCAGCGGGGCGGCAATCGCACCCTTGCGCGCCGCGTTCACGAGGCTGTCCGGCTCTCGCCCAGGCACTCGCGCACTGATTTGGCGAGCGTCAACGGGTTGAACGGCTTGGCGATCACCCCGGCTGCGCCCAATTCCATGAAACGCGCGATCTCGCTTTCCTGCGTGCGCGCCGTCATGAACACCACCGGGATTGCCGCGGTGCGCGCGTCTTTGCGCAGATTCTCGAAAATTTCCGGCCCGTCCATCGCCGGCATCACCGAGTCCACGAGTATGACGTCGGGCTGCCAATCGACGGCTTCACCCAACGCGGCTTTTCCGTCGTCGCAGCTCTTCACCGTCATATCGGGGTCGAGCGCGAGAGAAATCCTGACGACCTCGCGAATGTCAGGCTCATCTTCGACATGCAAAACGCGGCAACGCATTTCATCCCCCCTTGCACCTGTCGCCGCCGATGTCGGCAGCGCATTCACTTTTCGTCGGCGCAATCTCCCATGCGGCCATGAATGATGGGTGAATGCAGTTTGCGAATTTGCAACAGCATTGACAACCGCGCGCAAGTGATCGCGACAAGTTCTATGGTGCCAAATTACCGATCTGGAATGCTCGACCAACGCGCGACGCGCTGGCCTCGCGCAACCATCCGCATCGATGGCCGCTCGCGCGATGCGCCGCACGTCGCAACCGATATGTTGCGACACGAAGACCATCGGCCGTTCTGTGGTGACCGTGCCCGCACCGAAAAGTACGTATTTGATCGCTCGCGAAATCATGCATCATGGACGCACAATAACGCGGGTGAAACGGCGGGGCGGCGGCCATCATGCACCGACCGCGGCACATGACCAACCCGAGCGGTTGTATCATGACACCGGAGACAAGACCCGGAGCGGACAGAAGTGAGCGCTTCGATTACAGAGCTTTTATTGCCAAATATGCCGGCGCCACGATCCGGAAGTATACGACCGAAGATATCGTGTTTGCGCAGGGAGATTCGCGCCGACGCCGTCTTTTACATCGTCCATGGCGGCGTCGTACTCACGGTGATATCCGAGCACGGCAAGCAGGCCGTTCCGGCGCCGCTGACGAGCGGCACTTCTTCGACGAAGACTGCTTGCACGCGCGGCTTCGGCACAGCGCAACGGCCGCGGCCGCCACCGATTGCGAGATCATGCGGCTGGACGGCAACGCGACCGCGCGCGCGCTCGGCGGCGATATGACTTTCATCCGACTGTTCCTGGGCCACGCTCTGGAGCAGAACGAAAAGCTGCGCGATCATCTGATCGATCAACTGTTCAACTCGAGTGAAAAGCGCCTGGCGCGCATCCTGCTCACGCTCGCCAATACCGGGTCGGGCGAGGCCTCCCGCAGCATCGCAATACCATCACGCAAGAGGCCCTCCCTCAGATGGTCAGCACTACGCGGCCGCGCATCAATCGGTTCATGCGGTTACGTCGATTACAACGGAATGATTCGCGTGCACGAGACATTGCTCAACGTCATTCTCGAGGATCGACTAACTGACAACCTGCGCGCCGGTAGCAGTATCCCGCCCACGGGTGCCTGAATACTTCCGACGCGGCCGACGACGCATCATGCTACCGATCCGGGTTTTTTCACAAAGTACAATTTTGAACAGCAGAACTGGAACCGCACTGACATACTCTTATCCGCTACAAATGGGTGGTGGTGGGCGTTTTGCGCACAAAAGCGTGACTCGCGCGGGGGCAGCATGCGCTCGCGCAAAGGCAAGCAAACGTGCGCGCGAGTTCTATCTAATGCGTGCGGAACCCGAGCGATTGGTGACGGGAAGGTGGCAAGGAAAAGCGGATCGGGCGATTGCCTCGACCAGAAAAGGATACGCTCATGAAATCTCCTATCGTCAAACGTTCAATCGTCATCGGCGGTCACAAGACCAGCGTCAGCCTCGAGGACGCCTTCTGGCGCGGTCTGAAGGAGATCGCACGCGCTCAGCGTGTGACCCTCTCCAAGATGGTGGCCGACATCGACAAGACGCGCAGCCAAAGCAATCTCTCCTCGGCTATCCGTCTGTTCGTGCTCGATCGCCTGCGCAATCCGCCTGCCGCGGCCGCGCTGGATGGACACGACCGCGCGATCGGAACGACTGAAGCCGAGCGCATGTTTCATCGGCCCGAACATAGCCCCATCTGAACCTCGGCGCGCCACGGAAGCCTTCATCGTGCCGATTGCCGCGGCTGCGAAAATCGGCATGCCAGGGCCCGAGGCTATCCGCCTGGCGGCCGAGATTTGCCCCAGCGCTGTGGTCGTTGCAGACGGCGACGGCACGATTGTCATGGTCAACGGCGAGGCCGAGCGGTTGTTCGGCTATGCGCGCGATGAATTGCTCGGCAGGCCGATCGAGGTCCTGCTGCCCGAGAGATTGCGCGCAAGCCACGTCGAACAGCGCGCGGCGTTTACCGCTTCGCCTTCCCCGCATTACCTGGGCAACGGGCGCGACTCCTACGGCCGGCGCAAAGACGGCAGCGAATTTCCCATCGAGATCGGGCTTAATCCGGTCCGCGTCGGCGACGCGCTCTGGGTGATCTCGGCCGTCGTCGATATCAGCGAGCGCAAGGCGGTCGAGCAACGGCAGGACGAGTTTGTCGCGACCGTCAGCCACGAGCTGCGCACCCCACTCACCTCGATCGCCGCCTCGCTCAGCCTCTTGCGCGTGGGCTCGGCCGGCACCCTGCCGCAGCCGGCCAGCCATCTCCTCGAAATCGCCGACGCCAATTGTCAGCGCCTGGTGCGCATGGTCAACGACATCCTCGACTTGAAGAAGCTCGACGCCGGCCAGATGCGCTTCCACTTCCAACGCTGCGAGGCGCGGGCGCTCTTGCAAAAGGCGATCGAATCCAATCAGAGCCTGGCGGCGAGCTGCGGTGTTACGATCCGCCTCGATGCGGCGACATCGGCCGTGCTTTATGTCGATCCCGACCGCTTCATCCAGGTCGTCACCAATCTGCTCGCCAACGCGTTGAAGTTCTCGCCGGCCGGTCGGGAAGTCGTGGCGGCGCTCGAACGGCGCGGCGACAATGTTCGCATCGGCGTGCGCGACCACGGCACCGGTGTCCCGGACGAATTCAAGCCGCACATCTTTCAATCTTTTGCGCAGGCCGACGGTTCCGGCAAAAAGGGCGGTTCGGGCCTGGGCTTGAGCATCGCGCAGCGGATCGTCGACGGCATGCACGGGCAGATCGGCTTTGCCGATGCGTCGGGCGGCGGCACGGTGTTCTACATCGACCTGCCCAACGCCGACCATCTGGCGCGCTGGCTGCACGGGCAGCCGCAGGCGCCCGCAGGCGCAAAATGAGCCTGGTTGAGAAGAATTTACTGGTCGTGAAGAAGACTAGATACGTTCACCGTTTCATCGAAACGATGAACGTATCTAGGTTTTTGTTTTATCGCGTTTCCGGACGGCGAACCGGTTCCCACTTCGCCTGGAAACGCTCTAAGTATTAGGCGCGGTGCGCCGCCGTGCGGCGGCTGAACGAGGTGACGCCGATATCCACGCGACGCCGCGCGGACGTCTGCGCCGGCCGGTCGAGCAAGGCGGAGCGTACGCTCACCCGGAAGCCGCCATCGGCCAAATCCTCGAAATCGATTCCCTGCTCGCGCCAGACTTCCTCGATCGAGCGCACGGTCGCCCGCCGCGGCTCGGTATCGCCCTGCTCGAGCTTGTGGATCGCGCGCTGGGTCATCCCGATGCGGGCGCCGAGCTCGCTCTGGCTCCAGCCGAGCACTGCCCGCGCCATCCGAACCTTGGCGGCAAAAGCGCGCCGCTCGAGCCGGATGAGCTCGGCAAGCTCGCGCGTGTGTGGCACTACATGGATCGTCATCGGCGAGCCAACGCTTTTACTGAAACTTTCTCTTGTAGATGGACCCCCGGCGGTTTCCCGCCGGGGGCCTTTATCGTCAAACCGCTGTCAAACGGCCTGCAAGCAGATCAAGGATAGAAGTCCTTGTGGACGCGGAACTCAACCGTGACCGCATCCTGGTCGCTGATGAGGGTCGCACCGCGCGCCTGATCGACTGCCGGCAGGATGCCGGTCGACGTGGTAGCGCTCTGCAGGCTCTGGTAGATGACGTCGACGCCCATGTAGAAGTCCTTGGTGACGTTCCACTGAGTACGCGAGCCGACGTACCAGGTGTTCCAGTTGTTGTCGCAGCCGGCATTTGCCGCTGCGGTACTACCGGTACCGGTGCCATCGCCTTGCAGGCTGCACAGCATCGCATTGGCTTGGCTGTCGTAGCTGACTTCGGCATAGCCGCCGTAGACCGACGTCTTCCACTGCGGATTCCAGTGATGCTCGAAGCCGCCGTTGACGCCCCAGCCCGTGGTCAGATGCAACGACGTCGTGGTGCCCTGGTCAATCGTGCCGCCATAGACGGCATCGCTGAGGATGCCGTAGCCGGCGTTGTCGCCGTGGCGGCCGATACCAGTTGAAGGCCGAGATCTGCGGCGAGAACACGTAGCCCAACGCGCCCTGGGTGTAGTTGACCTCGGCACTGAAGTAGTCGCCCTGGCCGGTCATCGGCACGTTCAGCTTGATGCCGCCGCCGAGCGCGAAGGCCCACTCGTCGCCCGGATGGCCGTCCGCATCGAAATGTTGGACGGTGTTAAAGTCGTAGTAGGTCGTAGCGACCTGGTGCAGGGCGCCCATGATCTGAGCGGAGCCCCAAGCCTGGTCGACACGCAGGTTGGCGACGATGTCGGGCGACTGAAAGCCGGCATAGCCGATGCCGGGCCCGATGCCGCCGGGCGTAATCGAGCCGTTGACGATAAAGCCCGGCGTGAAGCCTTGCCCAATGATCTGCGTTTGGCGACGCATTTCGGCGGCGAGAGTACCGGAGAAGCCGTTGCCGAACTGCGCGGTATAGGCGGCCACGAACCAGCCGCCGCCGCCGGTCTCGGCGCCCGGATGCCCCGAGGCGATGTATTGGATCGCCGGGAAGCTGTAGAATTGGAAGAACGACACCGCCTGGCCGAAGGTGAAGCCGGCCCACTGGATGAAACCGCGGTTGGTATGGGCGGCGATGCCGCCGGCGCCGCCGGTCGTATCCGAGATGAAACCGACGTCCATATAGGCACGCACCGTGCCGTAGGGCGTCTGGTTGCGGGCGTCGAGGGTGACGTAACCGCGCGCACGCCAGGTCGAGTTGTTGGTCGTGCGGTTATTGATGTTGTTGTCGAACGGGCCGTGGGTCGTGCTGCCGTTGGAGTTGTAATAGTACTGCTCACGCACCCAGCCGCCGACTTTCAAGCACATATCGGTGCCCGGGATGTAGTAGAACCCCACACCGTACAGGCTGCAAATCTTCACGTACTGGACCGGTTTGGCCTTAACGGGAAGATCGGCGGCCTGCGCCCCGGCGATTGCAACGAGACCCGTCGCGGAGCCGAGGAGAAGGCTTTTCACCATCTTCATCTTGAACCTCCAAACATTGTTTATCGTGAGAGGGTTCCGTATCCGCCCAGTGCGACAGGCACCGATGGAACTTCCCCTTGACTCCCCGCCATCCGGAGAAACGTCAGCCGCCAAACGAACCACCCAACTTTGAATTCACAAAACCGGGCCGCCACTTGGTGCAATCCTTCAAACCGGACAGCGCGACATGGGGATGCCCCCCTCCGTCGCAACCACGACCTTAGCGGATAAGGTCTTAGGCGCAATGAAGAAGACCTCTTCCCACAGGCTCGCAAACCGCTTTTCGGGCAGGTGTTGCGCAAAAAACACGCAATTTGAGCTGGCCGGCGGGTGCCCCCACGGCTAGACCGCGGCCTCTCGTTGCGGCCTATTAACATCGCTAAATCAGTATGTTACTGGAAACAGCCACGCCAGCACCAAAGCCGGCAGCAAACCGCGGGGGCGGCGGTCATAGAGGACCAACAGGCCGGCCCCGGCCTGCCGATTGACCCGTTTTCGGCCCTACCTGACCGCCCTCCGCCTATTCAGCAGGCAATTTGCGGCCAAATGCGCGGGATTTGGTTCAAGTCGCCCGTAGACGGCCGCGGTCGGCAAAGCTGGCCCAAATCGCGAGGTAGTTATTGGACGCGCGTAAAGACCAGAACTGCCGCCGGCGTCACGTGGAGGTAGCAGACGCGCTTGCTGCACCAATCCAGACGGGAGAGCAGTTGTCTGTGGCCACAAAGGTTGCGGTCGCCGCGATCAAGAAGCGGCTGATACGGGTCCGCGCGCGCGTTTTGCGCGCAGATCGAGAGCGCAACCGTTCGCTGCCGAATCAGCCAGGTCGTCGCGGCCCCGCTCAGCAGATATTCCGCCGAATTCCAGCAAAGCTTGCGTCATCCAACGCACAAAATCGTAAGACCGCTCGTGCGCGTTATCTAACCTGCAGCCATATCCGAATCATGCATCAGCAATTCATCTGCGATGGCGCCGTTGAGAACTTCCTCCAGGCGCCGCAAGGCGCGCGCGGACACGATGCCGTCATAAACGCGATGATCAAAGTGTAGCAGCACTTCCATGGTATGATTTGCACCTAACAGCCCGTAGGTGACCAGGTTGGGACCGGGCGCCTGCGCGACAACGTGTTCCGCGCCGAACGTAGCGATCGATGAAACAATGAATGTACCGAAATTCTCGCCGCGCAGCGGCCCGTAGTTGAGGCCGATCGTACAGAGCAGCAGCCGCAGCAACAGCGGCATGCCGCCCACCCACAGTGTCGTTTGGATATGGGGCAAATCGTCGGTGGGCCCGCGCTTGACGCGCTGTATCCGATCGTTCACCTCCGCCAGCGGCAGCTCGTCGGGGGTGTGTATTTTCGCCAACAGCGGCACTTCTTTGTCGAACGCCTCGCGAACGACCGCGACCATGCCGACGCTCCAGCGCGCTTCGTAAAGGCGCGGCCAGGGCCACTTGAGATAGAGCGTACGCAAACACGGTTCGTCGAGCGCGACGATAGAGAATGCCTTGGCGAACATCGCTGCCCAACCGGGGCGCACGGCGCGCGCGGCCCGCGCCTTCACCAGCCGTTCCAGCCGCATCGTCCGTTTGACGACGGTAAGCGGCACCGTCGCGCGCGTAAAGTCGATGACGAGGCTGCGCGCCAGTGAGATCGGTATGACCTTGCCCTGCATCGGCGGCTCGTTTTCGCCTTGTCGATGCTCACATTAGCCACGCGGCAACAAGAATCCATAGTCCAGCGCGTAACGCCGACAACCGGACCTTAGAGCGATAGGCGTGCCGCAGCCCGGCGTGGCGTGGACCCGAGCGACAGCTGATCGGTGCGGCTGCAGCAGCAGGCGCAGCCCGACTGAAATTGTTCGTATATCATGGCGCGAAAGTTGCGCATGACGGACCCGTTCGAGATGCCGGCGAGCGATTGCCCGCGCGCATTGCCGGCCTCCACATGCAGGCACGGCGTCACCGTCCCGTCGGGCACGATGCGCAGCGCGGCCTGCAAGTGGCAGCTGAACGGTTTGCCTCGCAGACCGCGCCGACTTGAAACCTGTGAGCGCCGGTTAGACGCCAAAGCACATCTCTAGACGAAAGACGAATTGTTGACCGAAGTCGTTTCAGCCCCGTAGTCGAGGCTCATCGCTCCACCCATTTCGCCGGAGCGAATTTGAAATCATTGATGAATTTGGGTTCGTTTTGCCAAAACACACGCTGATATAGGAACAATATCAGCATGCTCCTTTTTGTTGTGCTCTTGCCGTTCGATTTTGTACAAGACCGGCAGCGAGCGCACGAACGCGCTGGTGGTCTCGCCCTCGCCCTCGGCGGCCGGTTGTTGAGACTGCACGCGATTATCGAACGAGGGGATTGAGCCAGCGCAACTTAGGAAAGCGCGCAAAATCTCCGTCCGTTGAACACAGCGTGAGGCCATGCTCGAGTGCGAGCGCAGCCAAATGTGCATCGGGAACGAGATTCGCATCTGCGCCGGCTTTGACAAGAATGTCCCCAAGAATATCGGGATGGCGCTCGGTCGGCTGCGGAATCCAAACCGAGCCGCAATCTAGCCAGGCGCGTACCTGCTTCCATGCCTCAGAAATCTGTTCTGGTCGCTCGAACACACGGGCGTTGGTGACGATGCGCAAAAATGCCAAGAGGCTCGCCCATGGCATTCCTACCCGCGCGGATCCATTGATTTGTCGATCTAACCAGTCGCGTGCGGCGGCATGCTGCGCGAATGATTCAACATGCGCGTAAATAAGGATATTGGCGTCGACCAAAATCACTTGAAGGATTCGTCCTCCGCGATGGCAAGCGTCTCCCCAATATTATCAATGTTTGATAGCCGCACGCGGCCGAGCGCAACGCTGCCGGTGCAGAAAGGCTGACGTTTCTTTGGTGGGGCGGCCATATCGCTTAGCCCGCGACGCAGGACGTCGTTGACCAGTTCTTTGAGTCCGACGTCCCGAACCTTTCTCAAGCGTTCGAGCGCGGCGGCAACATCATCATCCAAGGTTAGGGTCGTTCGCATGCATCAGAGCATAATCTCTTTGATGTCTTGATGTCAACCTGGAACGAGGCTGTTTTGGGCCTTTTTCGCAAAGGGCTTAGGCCGGCAGCTTTTTCGAGAACCGCACACCGGGCCCGCCGCCATTTCCGTCGATGAACTCGACACCCGCAGCCTCAAAGGCGCGGCGAATAACGTCGAGCGTCGATCGACGCGGCTGACTGTTGCCGGCTTCCAGCTGATGCACCGTAACCACGGCCACCTGCGCCTTCTGCGCAAGTTCCACCTGGCTCCAGGCCAGGAGGGCGCGGGCGGCTCTGCATTGTTCCGGTGTGAGCATGGGAGGCGGAGATTGACCTAGGCGAGTGATTCTTACAATTGCATATGAAAAACTCAGATGTGGTGTTGACAGAGGGATTCATAATACCTATTATTTCTTTGTTTACATAATAATTATACGCACATGGGAGAGCGTCATGAACCTTGGTTTCGCCGCCGCCACCTACCGTGCGATCCGCGACCGCATTCGCGCCCAGGACCCCGAAATCGACGAGCGGACCCTCGCCGACACCGTGGAGGGCCTGACCGATCTGCATCAGATCGTCGAGGCCATCATCCGTTCGGCCCTGGAAGATGAAGCGCTCGCCATCGGGCTAAAAGGCCGGATCGCAGAGATGGAGGACCGCCTAGGCCGGCTGCAGGACCGTGCCTCCAAACGCCGCCAGATCGCCAAGGACGTGATGGTCGAGCTCGACTTGAAGAAGCTCCAGGCCCCCGACTTCACAGCCTCCTTACGGCCCGGGACCCCCGCCCTGATGGTGATCGATGAGGCGGCGGTGCCCAGCATCTATTGGGAGCCGCGCGATCCCAGGCTCAACCGGCAGGGCCTTTTGGCCGACCTCAAGCAGGGCGCCGAAATCACCGGCGTCAGCCTGTCCAATCCCGAACCCGTACTGAGTGTGAGGACCAAGTGATGGGCTTTTCAGCAAAACAACTGACAGCGCTGCGGCGCGACTTGGATACGCGCGTCGTCCGTACCCGAGCGGCCAATGGCCGCGAGCTCTCCTATCTCGAAGGCTGGTACGTGATCTCGGAAGCCAACCGGATCTTTGGATTCGACAGCTGGAGCCGAGAGACCCTGGAATCCCGCTGCGTGCTGGCGCGGGAAAACCGAGGGACATTCCTGGCGGTCTACATCGCCCGGGTCCGAATCACCGTGAATGCGCATGGGGCAGCCATCGTCCGGGAGGGACACGGCTCCGGCGAAGGCCGCGGCACCTCGCCAGCCGAGGTGCACGATATCGCAGTCAAAGCTGCAGAAACCGACGCCACTAAACGGGCACTGGCGACCTTCGGCAAGCCGTTCGGCTTGGAGCTCTACCGACGCAGCGGCAAATCCACGCCGGCCGAGAAGCCAGTGCAGCCAGCTCGAGGCGCGTACTGGATTACACCCGGATGACACCACCCCTATCCCACGGCCATCGCGGTACTACGGCCGACGTCGATCTCCGCCGGTAAGCGATCACTTCGCCCACGGACGGCGAAAGCTTGCATCGAGTCCGGCAGCTCCGCCTCTTGTTCCAGTCCGCCAGATCGAGTGCCCGGCCGGATCGACAAAAGCGCTCTCACCATCGCCGAGCCGAAACGGATTCGCGACAGGGCACACCTGGATTTCGTCGCCACCCAGCCTTGCATGATCTGTGGACGGCAACCGTCTGACCCGCATCATCTGCGCTTTGCCCAACCGCGCGCCATCGCCATGAAGGTCAGCGACGAATTCACTGTACCCCTTTGCCGTGGTCATCATCGGCAACTCCATCAAGCCGGCAATGAATTGGGGTGGTGGGAGGAGCGGAAAATCAACGCCCTGGAAATCGCAAGAGGGCTTTGGGAACAAAGCCATCCAAAACTCATGGCTCCAAACGAAGAAACCACTGATGGCAATCAAAAGTGCTAAGGATTAATAGCGCCCGCCACCGGCGCGGTCGTTCTTTGTCCAATCAGTATCAGCGCGTGGACCGCAGATCGCGTGGCGCTAGCGCAGGCTCGGCCGTGACGTCCAGCGCGCCAAGCTCTCGTAGCCAGGCCATGCAGCGCATTGGCCACTCCGCTGTCTCGCTTCCATGCACGCCTAGCCCGAAGCCGTGGCCGCCACGCGCATAGAGCAGACTTTCATGCGGCACGCCCGCCTCCCGCAGCGCGTCCGCATAGCGAATTGAGTTCGCGACCTTCACGACGTCATCATCGCGCGCATGCACCAGAAAGGTGGCAGCGGTCTGCGCGGTCACGTGACGGTCGATCGAATAGCGCTCCGTCATGCCCGGGGCGGGTCGCTTGCCGAGCAGGCTTAATCGAGAGCCTTTGTGGGTCAGGCTCGGCTCCATCGAAATGACCGGGTAGACCAGCACGGCAAACGCCACGTCGCGATCTAAGTTCGAAGCGTAGGCCGCCATATGGCCGCCGGCGGAAAAACCCATGACACCGAGGCGCCGCGGGTCGATGCGCCACGCGGCGGCATGCCCGCGTGTCAAGTCAAGCGCCCGCGCGATGTCCTGCAGCGGCCATGGAATCTCGCCGGCCATCAGGGCGGCATTCGGCAAACGATATTTTAGCACCAGGCCGGCAATTCCCATTGTGGTCAGCCAGCGCGCGACGTCATGGCCCTCTTTGTCGATGGTGACAGCCGCGTATCCGCCGCCGGGACAGATCACCATGGCGA
This sequence comes from uncultured Pseudomonadota bacterium, assembly GCA_963805535.1. Lineage (GTDB taxonomy): Bacteria > Pseudomonadota > Alphaproteobacteria > Rhizobiales > Xanthobacteraceae > Pseudolabrys. The sequence goes on along the minus strand of CAWDUV010000012.1, from coordinate 623,553 downwards.
CGCCGGACGCCCGATCGGCCGGCGGCAGATAGGCGGTCAGGGTCGCGACGGTCACGTTGCGAAGCGAGCGATCCGGTCGGAATTTTCCCCGCTCTATGATCTCTTCGGCGGGCGCGCCCGCTGCGATTTCAGGCCTCAGCGCAAGCGCGGGCGGAATGCTGCCGTCCACCGTCGTCGTCCATGCCGTACCACGCTGCGCTACCTCGCGCAGCACCGTTTCGGTCTGCCGCACCATGCGCGCAACGCCAAATTCGCTCAGCACGCGCTGACGCCCTGCTTTCCCTATGGACTTCTGGAGTGCGCGGTCGCGCAATAGCGCCGTCAAGGCCGCGCTTAATGCAGCCGGATCGCGCGGCGGCACCAGCAGTCCGGTCTTCTTGTCGTCGACCAACTCGGGAATGCCGCCGACGTTTGTCGCCACCACCGGCAGAGCGCAGGCCATGGCTTCCAGAATCACATTCGGCGAGGCTTCGCTGCGCGACGCCAATGCGAAAACCCAGGCGCGCCGCAGATGCGCCCTTATATCTTCCGTTCCCGGCAGATAGCGGACATTCGGCTCGTCGGCTACCGAACCGCGGCCATTGCCGATGATGTCGAGGCGCGCGTCAGGCACTTGCGCCCGCGTCAGCCGGAAAGCCTCGAGCAAGGTGGGGATGTCCTTTTCGCCTACCGGCCGGGCGACGCACACTACATGCGGCTCGACCGATTTGGCGGCCTCGTCGGGCGAGAAGTAATCCCCGTCCACTCCGTTCGCGATGACCGCGACGCGATCCGGCTCGACCCGAAGCCGCTGCGTCATTCTGGCTTTGAGCACGGCGGCGTTGGTGATGATACGGGCCGAAAACCTGTGCAGCAGGCGCTCGTGCTGACGCGGCGCGAAGCTGCGATAGCCGGAGACGAGGGGAATGCGCATGACCCCGGCAAACAGACGTCCCCAGATGTTCGGGATAACGGTAAGCGTGTAGAGCAAGCCCGGCCTGTCACGCCATAGCCGCGCCGCCAACCGCATCACGGCCAGCGGCCCCACCTTATTGCGGTCGGAGAAACGGACGATGTCGACGCCGGCAGAGCGCACCGCCGCGGTGAGATCGTCACCGCCGCGCAATATCCACACTTCAGGTGCGAACCACGCGCGGTCGAGCCCTCGCAGCAAATGCAGCGCGTAGCGCTGGGTGCCGCCAAATTCGAATCTTCGAGCAGTAAGACGAGGCGGATGCGGGCCGGCATGGTCGTAATCGACGGGGATACCGTGGACGTCCTCATCGAATTGCCGACCATGACGATGGGCTGCCGAAGATCACCAGGCTGCACCGAAGCTCCCAATTTCATTTGCAACTATTTCCCCAAGGTGCGTCCAGGAACGACGGGGCCGACCCAATCAAGCCGCTAAACCTTACGCGCGGGCGAATTGGGGAAAACCCTCCACTGGCACCTCCGCAATTAGCGGCTTCCGGTCGCCCATGGTGCAGCCGCGGAAGCCATGTTAGCATTTTAAACAGGTTTTTGGGGCTGAATGCATGGCCGAAGAGTGATGGCTGCGGCAATTGGCACGTTGTGCTGTCGGTGCGGGGGTTACGTTGACGTTGTGTCTTGTGGCTGACATGCGATGATTAAGACCGTTGACCGGTATCTCGTGCGGCAAATATTGTTTGCCGCATTCGTCGCGACGGTCGTTTTCTCCGGACCGCCGATTCTGATCTCGTTGTTTTTCAACTTGCCGGAAGGGTACATTTACACTGAATTGTTGTGGCCTGCCCTCACCGCGATCGCTCCGTCGATCCTCTACCATATCCTGCCTTTGCTCGTGGCAGGCTCGATCATCTGGTGCTACGGCAAATTTTCATCGGATGGCACGCTGCTCACGCTCCAATTGGCGGGCCAATCGATTTTCCGCGCGCGGGCGCCGGCCCTTTACGTCGCGCTGGGGGCAACCGTCATCGGATATGCGATGTCGTGTTATGTAGCGCCTCTTACGGCGGGTCATTTGCACGACGTCTTGAATTTCGTGCGTCACGACGTTTACCCACCGATGCTCAACGTTGGTCGTCCTAATGAATTTGAAGGCGGCCGACTGACTATCATCTTCAAGAAGTTTTTTAGAAGAAACGAGATCGGGAACGTCTTCATCCGCATGATCGATGACGATAAAAATGAAACGGCATATATTGCGCAACGCGCTGTCTTCGAGCGAACTCCTGAGCAAAGCCACATCGTTCTATTCGACGGCTCCTACCAGCGATACAAAAAGGCAAGGGGCGAGATAAAGAACACAAATTTCGATCAGCTCGTCGCCCCGTTGCGCAGCTTTGGCGTTCATACTTCGAGGAGAGGCTCGCCGCTGGCAGATGAACTCAGAACGTCGACCATTATCGGCGGCTTGTTCCGGCCCGGTGGAGAAGCCTTCTCCGATGCCGTAACGAAGCGGCTGTGGACGCGTGAACTGGTGGAACGGCTCAGCATTCCCGGCTTGACCCTCATTCATATCTTGCTTGGATTGGAGCTGCTCGCGATGTGGGGAACAATGTCGGACCGTCGAAATCAACCGGTCGCGGTCGCATGCGGCATCATTGCCTCGTTCCATCTTGTGCAAATTGTCGGAATGGAACTTATCGGGTTTGGTCTGCGATGGGTTTGGGTGACCGCAGGGATAGCTTTCATTGAACTGATGGTAGCCGTTGCGCTGATGTCGTTGCGGCCAGAGCAGCTCAGGCGCTTGGCAAACTCGGCCGCCACGCGCGCGTTCGACGGCATCCGCGCCGTGGCTGCCAAAGCACCGTCGCGCTTTTACATGAAGCCGCTCGCGACACGATCATCCACGAGCTCACCCCGCTGAATTCCAAGATGGCTGCTTACTCCGATGGATTACTGCGCCGGCCAAGGCAGGCCGCCAACTTTCCGGCCTGACCGATTAGAACGGGGGCAGTTGTCCATAACTCAATCGATGTTGAACTCCAGCATGGGGCGAAGTGTTTACAGTCAACGGCGCTTGTCCATGCGGCTTGGGTTCGTTTTGCCAAGCTGCCAGCAGTAGTTGTTTTATTTCTCGGTGCATCGTCAATCGCATTGAGCCGAGGCTTCCTAATTGGCATTCACTTTGGAAAGTTGTTTGTTCACATCACCGGTCGGAAGATAACCGGCCTCACACAGAAATTCTGACAGTCCCTCGCTGCGCAGTGCGATGATGTAGACGGCATACCCGGCCGAGCGGGCCCTACAGAAACGTCCAGGTCAGCTTGGACACGATCACGCGGCGCACTTCGCTGAGGTCAATGCCGGCCCATGATATTGTCAGGCTACGCCCGTTCTTTTCCGGACGCATGATTACCACGCGCGCACCGCGCTCAATCGGTATCGTTCTGTCGTCATGCCACGCCACCAAGTCTCGGCCACCCCAACGCAGGTTGACGTGTCCCGTAAAGATCCGGTTCAGATCCCCGGGCCTGCCGTCTAGGTCGATGGCGAACGGCACATCACCGTCAGCGATCTGGATCGATGCTGCAGTCTCGCCTTCGAACGAAACCGTTGCCGCGACCGGCTGCAAGACCGGACGCCAAGCGAGCAAGAGCACGCTGGCGAGGATAACGATGACCGCATCCGCCAGGGAGCGCTGCAACAGCAATCGGCGTACCAGCACGAAGGCGAACAGCCCGAAGACTGGGAAGCACCACGTGAAATAATGGATGATGTTATAGTACCAAAGGTTGTTCGGCAGTATGCCGAAATAGGCGCCATACATCGCCACATAGACCGCCGCGCAAATCGCAAGGACGGCCAACCGCAGATCACGAAACACCATCAGGATCATCCCGAGTGCACCGATGAACATCCACGGATAGCGGGAAAAGATGCCTTCCGTACCGAGGTAATGCCCGTAAATGACCGACGGATCGACAAACAGGCTGTAGAGCTTGAACGGCACGGACCCGAGGATGAAGGCGCCACCGTGGGTCTCACTCCGCTCGTAGGCCGAGAGGGTCCACCCATTGACGAGCCAATGGCCGAGCGTCGCGACGGCCGCGCCGGCGGCCAGCCCGATGAAGCCCATGCCGAACAGCCGCAACGTGTGCGTCCGCCGCGCCGTCGCGCCGGGAGGCGGCGCGCGCAGGCATACGATCGCATAGTAGACCGCCAGCGGCACCAGTGGGACCGCATCGGCCGGCTTCACCAGAACGATCAGGCCGGGAATCAGGCCCAGCAAGAGGGCGCGCCAGTAAGTCGGCGGCAGGAAACCGAGCATCAAGCCGGTCAGTATCAGATAGGTGGTCGGCGTCGAGGTCCAAGCGATGACGTAGTGCAGAAGGATCGAATAGGTGAACACGCTCGTCGCCAGAAAGATGGTGCCGCCGATCGCGCGCGCGATGCCGAGTAACTCGCCGAGCCGCATGAACGCCCACAGCGAGCCAGCCAGAGACAGCATATCGACAATGACGAAGGGATCCCAGGAAAGACATAGGTGAACGGCGCCGCCATCAGGGCGTAACCAATCGGGTAACGGTGCTTGGCCGGGTTCAGATCGCCGGCGGCGAGCGCAAAGGTGGACATGAGGTAGTGCCCCTGGTCGAACCAACTCGACCAGTCCGGCTTTCCATGCGCCAACAGGCTGAGTTCGGCTTTCCAGAAGACGGCAAGCGCGATCGCAAGGCAGATCGCCAGCACTGTGCGCGAATGTGACTCCACAAGCCTCCAGAGGCGCGACGGCTGCTTGATGAGCTGCGCCGCCGCTTCCAGGCCCTTAAGCTTGCCGTCACGCAAGTGGCGCGCGGCAAGACGAAAGCGCCCGACTGCGCCCCGCAACCCCGCTGTAGTCTCTGTCACGTGACGGCGCTTTCGGTCTCGGAAAACTTGGCTTTACGCAAACCTAGCCCGGCATGCGCGTCAGCGAAAGCCGGAACGCCCCGCCGGAGAAAGGCGGCCTCCGCGCTTAGCCGCTCTCGGCGGCAGAGCGGACGCCCTGTCCCGAGACCCTGCATTTCCGCCACTGAGAGGGGCAGACCGCAGTGACGGGGGCTGTCGGAACCTCACTTCTATATTGCGGGAAGGCCTAGAAACCGCGAATATCCACCCCAGTTTGGGAGCCATCCGCGGAATCCCGGTTTAGGCCATCCTTCCGGCGGCGGCGCCCGTCGCGCCTGCCGTGTCGTTTTAAGGGCAGGGACTGTCCAGGCGCCGCGTAGATGAACCGAGACCACATTTCCGAACCCGGGGGACCATCACGCGCGGCGTGGTTCTGGATCGCCTGCCTAGCCATCGTCTTGATCGCGGCCGCCCTGCGATTTACGAGCCTGTCGCTCGACATGCCGTTCATCTACCACCCGGACGAGCCCAACAGTCTCGCCGTCATGCAGCAGATGGTGCGAAATGGCACGGCCGACCCTGCGAATTTTTTGTACCCGTCGCTGTTCTATTACCTGCACGTGCCTGGCCAGCTCGTCGTCCAAGCGATCACCGGCCAGCTGCAGACCTTCGCCATGCAGTCGATGGGTAATGGATTTACGCCGCAGCCCGCCGCCTTTCTCGCAGGCCGCGTGACCACCGCCTGCCTCGGCACGGCCCTTGTCGCCTGCACGATGCTGCTGGCGCGGGAGATCACCGGCAGCCGGTGGACAATCTTGCTGACCGGTGCGCTGGCAGCATTCAACCCGCTGCTGGTAGCGCACGCGCGCATGATGACACCCGACACACCGATGGCACTGGCCGTGACTTTGGCGCTCATTGCCGCCGTCCGCGTCGCAAACAACGCGGCGCTGCCAGGCTACTTCCTCGGCGGCGTCATGGCGGGCGTTGCCGCCTCGTTGAAATACAATGGAGGATTGGTTGGTATCGCCATCGCCGCCGGCCATTTTGTCAATCGCGGGCTAAGCACTTCCTGCTTCGGCCGCCTAGTGTTGGCTGGCCTTGTGAGTATTGCGGCATTTCTTCTGACTTCGCCCTTCCTGGTGATGGATTTCCCGGCCTCGTTCACCGACGGCGTCCTCAGGCAATGGCACATTTACCAAACCGGACATGCGGGCTACGAAGGCCACGCCCTCACGACCTATCTCGGTTGGCTCTGGGCCATTTTTGGTGCACCCGTCTTGCTGATCGCCGCGTCGCCCCTGTATCCGGCGCGGCTGAGGTCGGTTCCCATCGCTTTCTTCGGCGCGGCGTATTTTGCGCTGATTTCGATGCAGATCGTCAGATTTGAACGAGAGCTGCTGCCGCTTGTCCCGGTGCTCATCGTGCTGATCGGCATTGGTTTCGAATCCATCCGCTTGCTGCTGTGGCGACGGAAATCGCGACCGCTCTTGCGGGATGCGCTGCTGGTCGCGCTGGCAGCCGCGCTCGTCGCGCCGGGCCTGAGCCGAACTGCTGCCGAAATGATAGCGAGCCACGCCGTTGATCCAAGGCGGGAGGCAAGGACTTGGGTGAGCCAACACGTCGCCCCGGGTGCGTCGATCATGGAAGATTCGTATACGATTTTTATGGACCCAAAGCTCTATCGAGTTACCGGCACCGCCTTCGTTCTTAATGAGCCATATTCAGCGATTGAGGCAAACGATATCGTCGTCATTTCGCGACTCGGCTCAGGACGCTTCATGCGCGGCGGCCCCGGTGATGAGAGCAGGAAATTTCGCCGCCTGAGCGAACTCGCCTGCGCGCGCAAGGCCTTCAACGACGCGGCCGGCAGCGCGTCAATCTGGGTGTTCCGATTGCACTGTTGAACGGACGCACCAGTAATCCGCCGGTGCGAGCGCCACGCGGCACGACTGCTTTGGCGCGCCTGGATGCTTGAACTTTGGTGTCGACGGGCCCTCGGTTGAGGACACCCAAAAGCGACGGACCCAGGAAATACCACATTGTTATCCGGAGACGGCTCGTTCTATCGTGCCGGACTGGGCAGCAAGTCGAGCATCAGGATTTTCCAGCAACTTAAGTCGACGCATAGCGGTCAGAGCCAAATGAATTCTCGGCCCAGGGTCAAAAAAGTCGAAATACGCCCAAGCGCGGACCTTAGGAAGGCGCAAAGCCAAAGCCCAAAGCTCTCGTAACAAACTGATGTTATTCTGGTTTTTCCATAGCGAGTATGCGTATGCTTCGAGCCATAGCCAGTTCACGCCGGCCTCGTAATTTGCCGAATAGGAAATCGGAGGATTGTGGCCGGCAGTCTGATTGTAAAGTGCCATTGGGATATCGAAGCCGAGTGCTGTCGACAGTCGGGTGGCGCGAACCACACGGCAGTCTGCCTTTATGAATTTCAGCTGGTTGTCGATCGGATCGCGTTTTAGTTCTACTGTGATCGCGCCGGTGCATTTTGGCTTGGTATACGAACCGAGTGGCCAGTTCGACAGCTTCCGGATCAATCACGCTTTCGCAACAGGCGTTAGCTCCGAGTTCGTATGGATGTTTGAACGAACCAACGGAGTACAGTTGTAGTTTGAGCCGGCGCGCACAGTAGGCGAGCACCGGTTTATGATCACTCCCCACGACCATTGACACGCCGATGCACTGGTTCGCCCCGCCGGGCACAACTTCCTCGATGATTGGGAGCTCACCTGTCCGTGCCTTTATGTCGCGACAACGAGCCCGCAGGGTCCGGCCATTCTCGCCACCTTGGGCAACCCGGCGAAGCTTCTTGGGGTCAGCAGCTCCGCTATCCCAGAGGCGGATCTTCAAAACGTAGGCACGTTCAGAAAAATCGAGCCGGCTTGAACTACTCTCGAGATCGGCTTCGGTGTGCGGCTGGAACTGATATGGCACCTCAAGCCCAGCCTCGTACGCAATAGTACGTGCCGACACTTTGTTCATTAGAGGCTCTAGCAAGCTCCAAGGTGGGATGGAGAGTTTGAACTCTTCCGACAGATCGACATGTTTTTGCGAACAAAGGATGAGGTAGTGATCGTTAGTAGGTATCAAAATGCCGTTATTAGCACGACCAATATCAATCAGCTCGATTAGCGCTTCATCTCGATCTTCACTCAACATGTAGCGATTGCGAATATATCGTGATGCTCGCCACAATGACGTAGGCGGACGATTATGATCGGCAACATCGACCGCAACGCCATCTCGCGCCAAAGAACGTACAACTGCTGCGCTGCGCGGATGTTCAGTGCCAAGCACGCGTGCTCTCGGCTTTGATACAGTGGCCGTTATCCTGTTAGAAATTTTTGGCGCCGACATTAGTCTACATTCCCGGATCTTGGGCGACCATGAGCCGACGTGCGGTCGAACTATGGCGACGGAGCAGCCGACGACAAGGCGGCCGACATTATACTTTTAAACCGCAACCTTTTCGAGACCCCACTGACGGATGCACAACCAAGGTCTTGAAGACAGTTATCAAGGGCGAGGTCGTCCTTGCTGATTATTTTTCCTCAACGATTTGATGCCCGCCAATAGAAAGTTATTGGAGGGTGTGCGACCTATGCAGATATGCGATAGAACCCTCAATGCATCACTGACAGGAACGCAAATGACGAACCCGCGTGACGAGCAGATGCCCGTACTATTCATAACTCGAAAATGGCCACCAGCCGTAGGCGGCATGGAAACGCAATCAGTGGAGCTTGTCAGCGCACTTCAGAAGATGATGCAACTCCGCTTGGTAAAGATCGGTGTCTTTTGGAACAGGCGCAGCCTCAGGTTTCTCTTCATATTACCGTTCATTTTGTCCACGTCGGTGCGTCTGGCGGTTGGCCGCAGCTATCGCGCTGTGCACGTGGGGGATCGTCTCGTTTTTATGGCCGTTGGCATTTGTTGCAACCTTCTTCCAAAGGAAAGCAAATATTGTCATATCCGCGTTCGGGCTGGATATCGTCTACGCGAATCGAAGGGCTCCAATTTCGCGGCTGTATCGAATTCTATCTACAGCTAGGGGTTCGCCTCTTGAACAACAAGATTGTTTTTATTGCTGCTTCGAACTCCACAGCCGCCCTATGTAAGCGCTTGGGTTTTAAACGTGTGTTTGTCGTTCTTCCCGGCGTCCGGCGCGATCAACCTTGCTTGGCTTCCTCAAATTTTTCCAACAACTATATCTTGTTTGTCGGCAGACAGGTCAAGAGGAAAGGCCTTAGTTGGTTTATAACCAACGTGCTGCCTCATCTTGGCATTCATTTGACCTTGAAAGTGGCCGGGCCCAAATGGGATCGGGACGAATGGGCCGCTGTTGCAGGAAATAACCGGGTCGAATATCTGGGTTGCGTCGACCGATCCGTGCTCGCGGAGCTCCGTCGCGACGCACTGGCCGTTATTATGCCTAATATCAACACGAATGGTGCCGATATAGAGGGATTCGGATTGACCGCCATTGAAGCCGCAGCGGATGGTGGTGTTCTTATCGCAACAGGAATCGAAGGGATTGTGGATGCGGTGATTGACGGCGAAACTGGTTTTCTTGTCGCGAATCATGATGTCGATGGCTGGATCGAGCGGATCGAGAAGATCGCGAAATGGACGCCGCAGCAACGAGCCAGCTTCGTTGCCTCTGCAGTTAGACAAATAGACAAATTTTACTCGTGGGAACGCGTCGCCCACCAGGTTGAGGAAGTCTACCGTATTGCAAATTCCTGCTGACCTGCCACTGAACTTTCATCCAGTGGCGATTAGAGCCTCGGCCAACATGCTCTGAGGCCGAACTTTGGATCAGCTGACCGGTAGAGTTTTCCGGCCTTGTCACGGTGGCGGGCTGGTTGCGCCATCGTGATTCAGTAGCATGATCGGCGGCTTATTGCCGATTCCGCCATGCTGAGGCCTTTCCTCGTTGTAGTCTCTACGCCAAGCCTCGAATTTTCCCCGCGCATCGTCGAGGCTCAGGAACCAATGCGTATTCAGGCATTCTGCTCGGAACTTGCCGTTGAAGGCTCGATGCATGCATCGTCGGTCGGCTTTCCGGGCCGCGAGAAGTCGAGCGTGACACCGCGCTGGTACGCCCACAGATCCAAGTCCCGGGAGACAAACTCGGTGCCTTGGTCGACCCGGATCGCTGCCGGCAACCCCACTTCCCGTCCGACCCGTTCGAGCACTTCAACGACATCGGCGCCGCGGAAGCTGAAGCGAGGTTCGACGCCCGGCGTAACCGAGAGAACGTATCGACGATGGTGAGAACACGCAGCTTGCGGCCCGGTGGCGAATTGATCATGGACAAAATCCATCGCCCAGGTCTCGTTCGACCGCGTTGCAGGTCGGCGGTCGTCCCGCAGCTTGGCCTTCACGCGGCGCTTGGGCGTTTTGTTGCGCAATTGCAGCCCTAATTCACGGTAGATGCGGCGCGTCTTATTCTGGCCGTGGCACCAGCCTTCCCGCCGTAGCAGCACATGAACGCGTCGATAGCCATAGCGCACGCGCGTCTGGCAAATCTCTTTGATGCGTTGTTCGAGGGCCGCCTGTCCGGGGCGACGAGACTTGTAATGGTAGGTGGACGTATCGACCAGGAACACACGACAGGATCGCCGGATCGACACATTCCAGTCGCCGCGCATCTCATCAACGAGCTTGCGCTTCCGGACAGGCTTCAAAGCTTTCGGCGAAGCGCATCCTGCAGCATCTCCTTGTCGAGGCTCAGATCAGCCACCACCTTCCGCAGCTTGCTGTTCTCATCCTCGAGCTGCTTCAGCCGCCGCATCTCGCTCGGCAGCAGGCCGTCATACTTCTTCTTCCAATTGAAATAGGTCGCCTGGCTGATACCGGCCTTCCGACAGATATCGGCTACCGGCATGCCGTCGGCACCTTGCTTGAGAATGAACGCTTTCTGGGCGTCCGAAAACTTCGAAGCCTTCATCGTCTCGCTGCCTCCAGCCTCGGGAATTCCCGCGGAAAACTCTACCCAAAAACGATCCAGATTTGCGGCCTCAGCAGACACATCACCTAATAGCCAAGGTGGAGATTCCGAGGACCTGTCTTCGTGCGGGCTTTCGAAAATAATTAACTCGGCGGCGCCACCGCAGTCGTCTGCAACCAGCGATGAGCCGCAAACTTCCACTTCCTGAGCCGTAGTCCAACCCGGCATTGACTTTTCGGGCGGCTTTGTTCCCTGGGGGCGTGACAATTTTCGCACTCGCCCGGATCTGCGTGCCCCCAATTCCTCCCGCAGGATCGTCCTCAAGCATCCCCGCTATTGCTCGAGCATCGAACCGACGCGCGATGTCGGCAGGAGGCGCTTCGCCAGAACGCCCCGAAGTCCCGCACCGCGCGCACCAGCGCCTGAGGACCCTCGGGCGGGACGCAGGCGCAACGCCAAGCGTGCCTTCGTCCAATAACTCCGCAATGCCCGGGGCCGCGCCGTGTCACCAATGGCCGGCCCGATGCGAGAAGCTCGTAGACTTTATTAGGGATGACTTCTGGACGCTTTCTCTGAACCACCAAAGACGCCCAAGCCGACGTCCGCTACTGCAATTAAGTCGATTAGATCGTCGTAAGCGACCCAGCGATGCCACTCCAGTGAAGACACTGGTTCCTTGGCGAGCGCGGCTTCGACGGTCGCAGCCTCCTGTCCTGATCCGACCAACACCCAATCAATGTCAGGTGCGATACGCGCGGCGTCGATGATCGTGCCGATGCCATGGAGCGGGAAAAACTGGCCAAAGAACAAAGCGCGGAGCCGCGCACCTGCCAGTTTTGGCGCTTGGCGAGGGAAACAGTCGAGTCTCAGTTCCAATCAGAATGACGCCAAACTTGGCGCGATCGAGCTTATATATTTCGACGAACGTGTCGGCATGTGCGCGGGTGTCGAGGATCACACGATCCGCGGCATGGCAAGCAGCGCGTTCCCACCAGCACAACAGCCGAGCAAGTGGATTGCCTGGCGACAACAACTGCCTATCACGAACAACAGTGTCGTAGATCGAAATATATGCATCCCAAAGGATCGGCACTCCTCGCCATCGGGCAAATGGAGAGACAACAAGCACATCGAGGTGCCCAAGGTAGCCAATCATGACGGCATCGTGCTCTGGCACCCAATAATAGCGCCAGATCAAACCCGGGTAAGCAGCAAGCTAGCGCAGCGCCAACCAGAGCATGCGCGGTCCGCGCACCCGGCTCTTATCGCGGACGCCTTGCCAAACCGGCACGTGGATTTCGGTCACCATGTGTCCGCGCTGACGAAGGGCGGAGATGATCAACCGATTTCGCGGTCTGTCCAGATCGTATGTTCCAAAATAGACAATGTGCATATTTCAACCTGAGCGAATTCAACTTCTATCAACGTCATTTCACGTTGCTTGAATTCGAGGAGCATTTGTGGACACTCGACAGAGAGTTGAGTTGACGAAGCGAAGGTTTTCCCTCTTCGTAGTTTAAGTCCTTAGAGCCCGTCCGGGAACATCATAAATAGTAGGAATCATTTGTAATTCAAGGGAGGCAGCCTGAATTCGTGGGGGTCGCCGATGTGGACGAAGGAAAATCGCGGCCGCTATGACCGCAGCCACTTGCGCTATCAGAGCGATCTGACTGATGAGGAATGGGCGCTTGTGGAGCCGCTGATCCCGCCGGCCAAACCGGTGGAGGCAAGCGCACGGTCGATCTTGCGGGAGGTCGTCAACGGGCTGATGTATATCCTGAGCACCGGCTGCCAGTGGCGGGCGTCCCGAAGACTTGCCGCCGCGATCGACCCTTTACGATTACTTCGATCTGTGGAGTGGGACGGCACTCTCGATCGCATCCATCACTCGCTCTATGTCCGGTGTCGCGAGACAGCCGCTCGCGAGGCCAGCCCCACCGCCGCAATCATCGACAGCCAGAGCGTCAAGAGCGCCGAAAAAGGGGGCCTCGATTGATCCGCCGGATTCGATGCGGGAAGAAGTCAAGGGCAAGAAGCGACACATTCTCGTCGATACGCAAGGCCTGCTGATGCATGCCATTGTGCATCCGGCCGATATCCAGGACCGCGACGGCGGCGCGCTGGTGTTGGCGACGCTGTTCGGTCTGTTTCCCTTCCTGAGGAAGCTCTTCGCCGATGGCGGCTACCAGGGAAAGGAATTCCAACGGCGCTGAAAAGGTCTGCCGCGTGTGAAGACGAAATCGTGAAGCGATCGGACACCGCCAGCGTTCGCGTGCTGCCGAGACGATGGGTCGTCGAACGCACCTTCGCCTGGCTCGGCCGATGCCGCCGCCTCGCAAAGACCGGGAAAACCTCAACCCAAAGCACTCGCTTTCCTACGCCTTGCCTCTATTCGGCTCATGCTACGAAAACTCTGCAATCCCGCATAAAGTGTCCGGATAGACTCTTAGGAAGACTGAGAATAGTGCCCCTGACCTTCTCATTGCAAACAAGGAGGGATGCGCCGGACCCTGCGTTACCTTAAACTTTCTAAGGCTGAACATTTGGGCACAATAACGTATACCCGCGCTGGGCTGGAGAAGTGGAAAATAGTTGGTAGAATAATAGTCCGACATGAACAGACCTTCTGTGGGTCGTCATCAAAATGCATAATTGCCACGTTTTTCGATGCCAAAGCTGATTATTCAGATCCCTTGCTATAATGAAGCCGGCACCCTCGCGGTCACGCTGGCCGAACTGCCGCGTAGTGTTGCGGGTTTCGACCACGTAGAATGGTTGATCGTGGACGACGGCAGCGAGGATGAGACCGTTCGCGTCGCGCTCGAAAACGGGGTCGACCACGTCGTACGCCATAACCGCAACCGCGGTCTCGCCCAGGCCTTCATGACCGGCCTTGACGCTTGCCTGCGTCAGGGCGCCGACGTCATCGTCAACACCGACGCCGACAATCAGTATTGCTCCGCGGACATTCCCAAGCTGACGGCCCCGGTTCTCTCGGGCGAGGCGGACATGGTGATCGGCGCGCGTCCAATCGAGCAGATCAAGCATTTCTCGCCGATCAAGAAGCTGTTGCAGAGACTTGGCAGCTGGGTCGTGCGCGTCACTAGCAAAACGAACGTCGCCGACGCCACCAGCGGATTCCGCGCGATTTCGCGCGCGGCGGCGCAGCGTATCGTGGTGTTCACCGAATACACCTATGTGCTCGAAACGATCATCCAGGCCGGGCAGAAAAATATGGCGGTGCGATCGGTGCCGGTGCGCGTGAACGCCGATCTTAGGCCGTCGCGGCTCATCAAGAGCGTCCCTGCCTATATCAGGCGGTCGATCTTGACCATCGTGCGCATTTTCGTGATTTATAGGCCGGCGCGCTTTTTCGTAGTGATCGCGCTAATTCCGCTCGTTGCGGGGCTTCTGATCGGCCTCCGCTTTCTGGTCCCCTATGCAATGGGAGAAGGCCAGGGGCACATCCAGTCGTTAATTCTAGCGAGTATCCTAATCATCGTCGGGTTCCAGACGTTCCTGGTGGCGTTCCTGGCCGATTTGATGGCGGCAAATAGGAAGCTCTTGGAAGACGTGCGCTTCATGCAAAAGAATGAGGGCGAACCTTTATCTTCGTTCGACCACGAAGTGAAAGCGCCGAATTGAAGAACGGCATCATGAAAATCGCTGCAGGGCTGGCCGACCAAGGCTTCGTCGTCGGCAATACTTACGACAAATACGGATCGCAGAACCCAATCGTCAGATTGATCATGAGCCGATACAAAGCCGCTCTTAATGATCTCGTTGAGAAGGTAAATCCGGAGACGATTCACGAAGTCGGCTGTGGTGAAGGCTATTGGGTGCTATGCTGGCGCGGAAATGGCCTAAAGGCGCGCGGCACGGACTTCTCAAGTCAAGTCATTAAAATTGCCCGTGCCAATGCGGCGCACGACCTCCCTCAAGATGTATTTCAGGTGCGCTGCGTTTACGATGTTCAAGCTGGTCGTGACAGTGCAGACCTCATCGTATGCAATGAGGTTTTCGAGCATTTGGAAGAGCCGAGGCGGGCGTTTGAAGCGTTGCAGAGAATTGTAACCGGGCACCTCATTATCAGCGTTCCACGGGAACCGATTTGGCGTTTATTGAATATGACGCGCTCGAAATATATTGCGGATTTAGGAAATACGCCTGGTCATTTGCAACACTGGTCCAGACGTACTTTCACTGCGCTTGCAAGTGAATATTTTGATGTATTGGAGGTTCGAATCCCGCTGCCTTGGACGATGTTACTTTGCCGTTCGAAAGCGAAACGCTGATGCCGCCCGCGCAAAGGAACATGACTTGGCTACATCGAATAGAGCCGATGCTCGGAGTAGCCGGCACGTTTTTCGTGGGCTCGCAGATTTGATGGCGGTCAATAGGAAGCTGCTGGAGGATGTGCGGTTTATGCAGATCCCGTGCTTGCGGCACAGGTCTGAGGTCTTCGCCCCGAGCTCGTGCTCCTTCAGCACGTCGATGATCTGCCCTTCGATAAACCGCTTGCGCTTCATCATCTGGTCCTTCCCTAAAGGGCCAGACTCCAGTTCAGCCCGGTTTAAGCGGCGGGGGCAACGTCACGGGCATTCCCGATGTGGTCGAACAGGGAGGCACTGGCCTGCTTGTGGAGCCGGGATCTGAAATTGATCTTGCTAAAGCATTGACCACGGTCATGAGTAATGACAGTTGGTACAATTTCAAATCCATCGCCAGAGTGAAGGAAACGCTCACTTGGGACTCATTTGCGACGACCGTCTTGGAAGACGTCTTCCATGGCGACTTCTCCACCTTAATTACGCAGGCGGACTGGTAGCTTCCGATAAGCTGGCTCCAATCATAGTGGGCCATGACGGCCCGCAAATGCGCCGAACGTCTGGCGAGTTCCAGTGGATCAAGCAACAACATCTCCTTTATCGCGGCAACGAACGCGTCAATATTTCGCGGGTCAGGTAAAAAGTAGATGTGGTGCTTGATCTGATCCCACTCAGGCAAGAGCTCGATATTGGTGTCTCGACTAGCGACGATTATTTTCCCGCAATATAAGGCCTCAAGCAGGCTGGCAGGCATACCTTCAACATCGCTTCCGATCGAGATGGAGGGAAACACAAAGAATTCCGTGTCATTGAAGAAGCGCGCTTTTTCAGCGTCGCTGACAAAGCCAATGAAGCGAATATCTGCGTCGGAAGGCATGCTCTGGAGCTTTTCGCGCTCCTCGCCATCCCCCGCAATGCCAATCGGCACCCGGCAGCCATCTTTGGCAATCCGATCCGCAGCTCTTATAAACAAATCAACTCCCTTCTTCTCGGTCAGCCTTGAAATCATGCCAATTCGATAGCGCGCATCCCGCGTGGTTTGATTACCCGAAAATACGGCTTCTAGATTCACCCCCATCGGCAAAGCCTTAGCCTTCCCTTTGATGCCAACTTGGTCGGCTGCTCTAAATAAAGACACCGCGTACTCCTTTTGCTTCCGATTGCCAAAAAACATCGCATGGGACTTGCGAAGAATGGAGCGCGCGACCGCTCGACCAATGGGCCCAAAACGCGAGAAGACTGTCAAATCAGATGAATGGCTATGGATTACATAAGGCACGCCGGTACGCCAGTGCAGCCAGCGTGCAACCAGTCCCTGCGGCATGACCCAGTGCGCATAGATAAGATCGGCTCCTGACTCTGTGGATTATGCGTCTGGCCGCCAGATATTCAGCCCAAACAAGGAACGGAACTTGACCAACTAACAATGGGTTCTTTTTGATATTTGGCAGGATCGCCGGATAAGCCAGCGCTTGGAAACGATCGGGGTAAAAGTACCGAAAACGTCGGATCGTTACACCGGCAATTTCCTCCCGCTTAGGAGCCCCAACGCCATGGGGGGCGAGAATGATGATATCGCCCGCAGGACGCTCAGCCTTCCATGCTCGCGCCTGATCAAGAACAAATGACACCTGATGATCGCCCGGAAATCGCGGTAACGAAGATGTCAAAAACAAAATCCGCATTCGGTGCATTATCGTTGAGCGAAATTCATGAGCTACCCGGTTAACGGCAGCACAAACTACGCTTAGTGGGAGGTTTTTACGGAACGCTTCATCGACCAATCAGTTGCGGCGGCGCATGAGTTGCTGGCGGTGGCGAGATTACGGCATGATTGCCGCCCGGGAAAACAATTACTAAAGTGCACCCGCATTCCTTGCTTAATTCTTCTGAGGGTCGGGGAAACATGAAATTGTGGCATGTATCTATAGCATCGACCGTAACCATTTTTGTCGTCGTCGCCGCTACATTCTGGTTTCGCACGATCCCGCTCGCGGTTGCAGACGAAATTGGATATCTTGGCATAGCACAGTTCATGGCGACAGGTGATGGGCCAAACATGGCCTCGTCGTCCTATTATTATTTTGGATATTCAGTGCTTCTCGCCCCGCTCTATTGGATTTCGAAGGACCCTGTCTTCATCTACCACGGTGCAATTCTGATCAACGCTGCATGCGTTGCGCTATGTGTTCCACTTCTCACATTGCTATCAGGCGAGTTAGGATTTACCCAAAATTGGAAAACAGTCGCAATCGCTATTCTCATCGCGTTATGGCCACCAAATTTCTTTTTGGCCGCGTTCGCGTGGTCCGAGCCCCTGTTCAGGGTGCTGTTCCTAGCTTCGATACTGTGTGTAGCGCGGGCGTCTCGCACTAAGCGGGCGTTGCCAACAATATTGTTCGCGGTCTGCATTATCGCTCTGTACGCGACGCATGGTCGAGCAATCGGTATAGTTCCCGTTGGTATCATCACTCTCTTGCTTTTGTATTTTGGGGCGGAAGAAAAGACGCCGGCCGTCCTTCGGTGGGTAGGCTTGTCGGTCATCTTGACGATAATCGGCTACGTATTCGTTCGCCACCTGCACCACTACCTCAACCACGCCCTATGGGAGCGGTTTGACACCGACAAATCGGTTGTTTTCGACCGACTGCAGAGCGCAATCACATATTTCGGATTCCGCACGCTTGTCATCGTTGCCGCGGGGCAGGCCTGGTATCAAATCGTTTCAACGTTTGGTCTTGTACTTGTCGGAGGCTTCGCAGCCACTCAATTCGTCTGGCGAAATCGCCACGTTGCGTGGGCATTGCCAGTTTTCTATGCCATCTTCGCAGTGATCGCCGTGTATGCAGCCTCGGTCGGGCAAATGCTTTACCCACACCGACTGGACCACGTCATCTACGGCCGATACATAGATGCGGCGTCGATTATTCTTGTGTGGATGGCCCTGATATCAATAGCGCTCAAGAAAACGCTTGGTGCGTCCAAGACAGTTCTTGCTGGCATCATCATCTCCACCGTGTTGGCAGCGTTTGTCCAACATTACGCCCCGCAGCTGGAACCGTTGAACACAGTAAGTATCTCTGGAGTTTCTATCTTTTACGGATTGTTGAGGTCTAACTTTGCTTCCAATATTTCTGCGATGCTGATCGGCGTTACCGCACTATCTGGCATTGGTGCAGCTATACTCGCATTCACATTATCACGCGAACGTTTTGTTCCTTTCTCGTTTGCGCTGCTGGCTTTGTGGGCAGGTGCCAGTGACTACATATTGTCGCGCACGCTAATCGTTCCGACAAAATCTTGGAAAGCCGAGATGAAGCGAGCTGCCGATATCTTTGGTCTCCTCGATTCGAAACCATATTGGTCCGAAAGCACATTCTCCAGCGGATATGTCTACACTGCAGAATTCTGGGAAATGACGGGAAAATTACCGTCGATCAACTTTAAGAAAGCGGTACTTCCACGGGGTTCCTATGCAATCGTTGGAGATCCAGCGAAACACGAAAATCTTACATGCGTTGGGTCTCTCGGTTCAGGACTCTTTGTGATGACAAATAAGAATACAAAGCCGAACGACGTGCCAAGGATTGCGACCGGGGCAAGAGTCCCGGTCACTTCCAAAACGGTCGGCCACTATTGTCTGCTTGGATCAGGATGGTCGGTTCCCGAAGCGTGGGGGACATGGACGGACAGCAAGGTCGCCCGAGTTTATCTCGACCTGAAGGATCAACCCAAAGCTGACCTCAAGCTAACTTTCGGGGCGACCGGATTTAGTCGAATCGACCACCAGACCGTCACGATCTACGCTGCGGGATCAAAGATCTGTTCTGCGGTCGTAACGGTTGATCAAACAAAGGTATACAGCGCGACCATTCCCAAGCCGCTGATCAAGGATCGTAGAATTACTCTTGAATTCCACATAAAGGATCCGATCTCGCCGAAGGAGCTTGGGCGCTCAGGAGATGCGCGCCGCCTCGGCCTCGGACTACTCTGGTTGCGTTTCGACCTTGCGAATGGCGCCTAAAGCAAGGGCAACCGCGTCGGCAGGCCTTGCAATCCAAATTATCCCCATCGGCACGTCCTCCCCTAACCTCGGCCTTGTTGCCCCATTGGCCGCGACGATCCAATTGCAGTTCCCACATCAAGGCGCATCGCTCGGCCGCGGGCGGAAAAGGGGGGTCTTCAAGGAAGCCATCGGCCGCTCGCGCGGCGGCCGCACGACGAAAATCCACGCACTGACCGATGGCGAAGGCAGACCACGCGTCCTGTTGCTGTCGCCCGGCAACATCAACGACATCGCGATGGCGCCAGCCCTGGTCGCCGCAGCCAGACCGATCAAGCGCCTCATCGCCGACAAGGCCTACGACGCCAACAGCCTGCGCCAACTTCTCACCAAGCAAGGGGCCAAGGCCGTCACCCCCTCAACATTGAGCCGCCGCCAACCGATCCCCTACAGCAAGACCATCTATCGCCAGCGCAATCTGATCGAGCGCATGTTCGCACGGCTCAAGGACTTCCGCCGGATCGCCACCCGTTACGACAAGCTCGCCAGAAACTTCCTGGCTGGCGCGCTCCTCGCCGCGACCGTAATCTGGTGGCTCAATTGAGTCCGGACCCTAGGGGCACGACCGAAGCAGCTACCGTTCATAGTGAACGGCCGCTGGTCCCAGCCAACCGCAAAGTGCCTATCGTCAAGCGAAGTTAATTCCGAGCATGGGTACTCCAACCGCGCCCCTGCGGACCGGGCTCTGCGAAACGCGAAGCTCGATCGCATCTTCCATCCAATGCAGGTGTGCGTGGTCCCTTTGTGTCCCTTCGATGATCGACGGGGCAAAGCGGTAGATACCGGCAGGCAGATAAGGCAGCCGGAACCGAAAACGTGCCATGAATTTGTCGCCGGCAGCGAGTGCCAACGGTGTGTCGCGGTACCGCAAATAGGTGTTGTCGCCGGCCAATTGCTCGCCCTTTGCGGTGCGCAGGATGTAGCCGATGATCGGCTTGGCGACGGGTCGCACGGCCCGGCACGCAATGCGGAGCTCAACCTCGTCGCCGCCGTGGCTGACGGAGAGCGCTTGCCCGTCAGGCGTAAACAGGCCGACATGCTCGATGAGAGCCCCGCCCTCGCCGTGCCAGGGGGCATCGGGGTCAAAGCGTGAAATCTCGATCGGGTTCGTCCCAAGCCAGCGTGCATCGTGCACCGGCGGCGGCGCCGTCGGCACCACCCAGGGTTCCACGCCGCGCTGCGCCGGCTGCCCGCTCGCCGCGCCGCGTCCGCCGGTCTGGAATTCACTGCCGCTGTCCTGCAACGACGTCGCGTAGCGCCGGCACACCTCGCGCGCCGGCCCGTCCGCCTGCAATTGCCCCCGATCCAGCCACACCGCCCGCTCGCACAGCGACAGCACCGAGGCCTCGCTGTGCGACACGAACAACAGCGTCCCTCCGCCCGCCTGAAACCGGCGCAGAAAGCGCATGCATTTCTGCTGAAACGCCGCGTCCCCCACCGCCAATATCTCGTCAATCGCCAGAATGTCGGCGTCCACATGCGCGCACACCGCAAAGGCCAGCCGCGCATACATGCCGCTCGAATATTCCCGCACCGGCCGCTCGATGAACGAACCGATGCCGGCAAAGGCCTCGATCGCGTCAAAGCGCTCGGCGATCTCCTCGTTCCGCAGCCCCAGAATCGCGCCCGCCAAATACACGTTCTCGCGGCCGGTAAAGTCCGGATTGAAGCCGGCGCCGAGCTCGAGCAGTCCCGCCACCCTTCCGCGCACTTCGATCTCGCCCGCCGTCGGCTGCAGCAGGCCGCAGATCAACTGCAACAGCGTCGACTTGCCCGAGCCGTTGCGGCCGATCACGCCGACCGCTTCGCCGGCCTCGACCGTCAGATCGAGGCCTTGCAGCGCCCAGAAGTCCCTGCCCCGCCGCTGCCCGCGACCGACCAGTTCCATCAGCCGGTCGGCCGGATGATCGTACATCCGGTACGACTTGCCGAGCCGCGACGCCCTGATCGCCGCGCTAGAGGACATCGGCGAACCCCACTCCGACGTCCGCAAGGAAGCGGCGATCGTACGAAGCACCATCAAACCGGGCGTCGAACATGCAATCCGCACCTCATGGCACGCCGCGGATCACAGCGGCGCCCGGCTCTCCCGACGCTGACACCGGCGCTGCCCGATGCGGACCGGCAGTCATTCGACGGATTTCCGTCAAGACGTCCGCGGGCGCGATATCGGTCAAGCAACGCCGCTCGTAGGGACAATCGGAGAGCAACCCGCCGTCGAGGCCGCACAGCGTGCAGGCGGTATGCCGCACAATGACCGCGACATTGGGCCCGCGCGGCATCCATTCGAATGGACTATGCGTGGCGGCGAATATCGATACCACCGGCGCGCCCAGCTCGGCGGCAAAATGGCCGATCCCGCTGTTATTGGCGACAACGCAGGCTGCGGCACGAATGATCGCGCCGGTTTGCGCCCAGCTCAGGCGGCCGCAATGGTTGATATAGCGATCCGCCGGCAGCGCGCGAACCATGGCATTGACGGCTTGGCGCTGGACGTTCGCACCGACGAATTCGACGACCGCGTCCAACTCATCCACGCATAGCACCGCGAGCGAGCGGAAATACGGCCAATCGCGCATCCGGCTGTTTGAAAACGGCGCCATGACGATACGCCGGATCATGACGACGCCTCGCTGACGGTGTAGGAACTGTTCATGCGCAGTCCGACCAGCGTCGCCAGCATGAACATCAGTTCCCGCTGATGCGGCCCTTTCCATTGATTGCGCATCGTCAGAAGGCAGCCATTGAACCGAAATGGGCGCACCACACGACGCTTGCGCGCCCGGACACGCACCTCCACCACCTTGGAGTCCTTGAGCTGAAAATCCAGACGCGGCCCCGCATTCCGCCGAATCCGGAAATGCGACCGCGGCTTGATGGTCTCCGTGCCGACCTCGGCAACCACATCGATGTCGACGCTGAAGGGCCAGCCCAGCGCGGTAATGTCCACTTCGGCGCTGTATGACCCGGGACGAAGATTTATATAGGGCCCCCAGATGATGGCTTCGGAATTCGGTGCGCGATACGAACTCCGACTATATAGACTGCCATCCTCATCGACCGCCCCGATCCTGCTGGTGAACCGTTCGGGCTCAATTAGCGTTTGCTCTCTTCTGGATGCGGTCGGGTTGCCAATCGGCAACGCAATATCGAGAAAGATAAATCCCAAGTCCCCGCTAAAGCCCGCGCGCTGCTCCGCGTCGATAAACGGCAGAAGCTTACGCGTGTCAGGATCGACACGCAGATCGATGGCAATGTCGAATTTTCGACCCTTCATCATCTCTGCAAATCTAGCGGTTGTCTCAACAGCCTGAGATCTCGGCAGCGCCCCGCCGGACTCGGAAAAGAAATTGCAGATCAGGATTTCGTCGAAGAATTCAAGCTCGGCAGCCGCGGCGGCATTCCATTCGCCGCAAATCAAGGTTATTGCCGCCAACGGGAAATATCGGCGCAGCTCGAAGAGGGCGGGCTTCGCCAGCATGAAGTCGCCGCGGTGTCGAGCTTCATCACGGCGATTTTGCCAACCGGCCCCGGCGCGGAGCGGATCGTTACAGTCGGCCCATCGCTTGCCCCCGGCTTGAGCGCGACCCGCCGGCGCGGTTCGCCGTCGATGCCTGGAATTTGCTTGTCTTCCAATACTGCGTCGGCGTAATCGGGGCGGCGAATGCGTTCCAGCACCACGATGATGTTGTTGCCGCCCGACGATGGCTCCTGCGGCCGCACGCCGTAATCAAATCCTGCATCGTTGTCCTCGAGATAACGCACCCGATAGCCGTGCGGGTCGAGCGCTTCCTCGATTTCCATGAGGAGAGACGCCGCGGTATAGAAGCGCTTGTGCGAAGCGTCGAAGCGCGACGGTAAGCTCAACTTGCGTTCATACAGGAATTGATGCGGAACATTGACGATAAGAAAGCCGCCGACGCGCACCAGCCGGAACCAATCGGCAATGGCGCTGCGATAGTTCACGACATGTTGCAGCACGTAACTGGAGAAAACCGCGTCCTGGCTTTGTTCGCCGAAAGGTAGGGCTTTTTTTTCATCCGCTGGAAACTCCAATCCGACCAGCGTGGCCTGCGGCAGCAGCGAGGTCACACCGCGCTCATACCGCTTGTGGCCGATATCTAGGATCTGACCTGCCGCACGCAGGCGGTCGAACAGCGCGGTTTTGGTCAACGGCTGAAAAGCCGATGCATCGACCCCCGCCAATTCCAAGACATCGTCGGCGTACGAGGGCTTGCTGATTTTTTCGATGACGCAAATTAGTTCGTAGCTTCCCGTCGCATGATCCGCGGGGGGAATGCTGTAGTCGAACTCCCTGTCATTGTCTTCCAGCATGCGAATGCGGAAAGAGAAGGGATCGACCGCCCGTTCAATCTCGCGCAGCAGCTTGGCGCCCGTGTAAAAGCGCCTGTGATCGGCATTGTGGTTGGACGGCAATCGTCCCTTGCGCTCGTAGAGGCACCAATGCGGGACGATAATGATCAGGTATCCCCCGCTTCGCAGCACGCGAAACCACTCTCTGATCGCGGCCTTGTGATCGTCGATGTGCTCGAGCGTATGGCTGGCGAAAACGCAATTCTGCAATTCGTCGGGAAACGGCAGCGTCCTGCCGTCATAGCCGGGATAATCGACATCGACGCCAATGGCCTGGGGAACGATCGGCTTGACGTCGGGAAGATAGCCCCGGTACCCGATGTCAAGAATGTTTTGGCCGGACAGATAGGTTTCGTAGAAACTATTCTTGAGCCAGCGGGCCAACGATTTCCGCGATTCTTCGCCGACGGACTGCGCCCATGAAACATCCGGCTTGGGAACGCGCACTCGATCGTCCATCTCGTCTGTCTGCCCCGCCCGCGGCTCCGCCGTCGCGGACAACTATATAAATTCCGCTTTATGGATGGCTAGCCGTCGGCTGTAACGATGGCCCGCCTCGGAAGCGGCAGCCGCGCCTGCTTGTTCACCTCAACCATAAGCTCGAGCGCGGGTATGTTGGCCAGCCCTTCCCAGGGATAGTCCGAATGGACGGTGAGGAAATGGCTGTCGAGCGCGCGGCATAAAAGCCGCGCCGGCGCCGGCGTGCCGGCAAACACGAAGCCCTCGACCGAATATTTGCCGGTCGGCAGGTATGGCAAGTAGAAGGCGAAGCGCGCGCAGAAAGATTGCCCGGACTCGATCGCTCGGCTCCGGCCAGTTAAGCCGGTATCGTCACTGAACACCACACGGCCGATGCGATTACGCACGATGAACGCGGCGATGGGATCCTGCACGGGAGCACGCGCCACGCAGTCGATGCGCAATTCGGCCCGTTCGCCGCCGCCGGCAACGGCGATCTCGCTGCCATCCGTCGCGAAAAAACCGACGCGTTCGATGGTCGCCTCACCCGTCTCGGCGACCGCATCGGGGTCGAAGTCGAAAACCTCGACCTGGCGGGTCGCCGCGCAAGAGCGGCGGCGGCCGGCGCCGTCGTCTCCTCGTTCTTTTCGGCGCGTCCGCCGGTCTGGAATTCGCTGCCGCTGTCCTGCAACGACGTCGCGTAGCGCCGGCACACCTCGCGCGCCGGCCCGTCCGCCTGCAATTGCCCCCGATCCAGCCACACCGCCCGCTCGCACAGCGACAGCACCGAGGCCTCGCTGTGCGACACGAACAACAGCGTCCCCCCGCCCGCCTGAAACCGGCGCAGATAGCGCATGCATTTCTGCTGAAACGCCGCGTCCCCCACCGCCAATATCTCGTCGATCGCCAGAATGTCGGCGTCCACATGCGCGCACACGGCAAACGCCAGCCGCGCATACATGCCGCTCGAATATTCCCGCACCGGCCGCTCGATGAACGAGCCGATGCCGGCAAAGGCCTCGATCGCGTCAAAGCGCTCGGCGATCTCCTCGTTCCGCAGCCCGAGATCGCCCCCGCCAAATGCACGTTCTCGCGGCCGGTAAAGTCCGGATTGAAGCCGGCGCCGAGCTCGAGCAGTCCCGCCACCCTTCCGCGCACTTCGATCTCGCCCGCCGTCGGCTGCAGCAGGCCGCAGATCAACTGCAACAGCGTCGACTTGCCCGAGCCGTTGCGGCCGATCACGCCGACCGCTTCGCCGGCCTCGACCGTCAGATCGAGGCCTTGCAGCGCCCAGAAGTCCTTGCCCCGCCGTGCCCGCGACCGACCAGTTCCATCAGCCGGTCGGCCGGATGATCGTACATCCGGTACGACTTGCCGAGCCGCGACGCCCTGATCGCCGCGCTAGAGGACATCGGCGAACCCCGGGCGAACCTTCATGAAAAAGCGGTAACCGAGCATTGCAATCACGACCGCGACAACCGCGTAGGTCACGAGCCCGGACCAGGCATGAAAGCCGGCGCCGAACAGCGCCGCGCGCATTTGTTCAAGCGGAAACGTCAGCGGATTGATCAACAATAGGGTCGCGAAGGGTTCCGGCACTGCCGAGAGAGGGAAGAACACGGGGCTGATAAACATCAGGAGCGGCAGGAATGCTGCTACCACGTGTCCTATATCGCGCACATAGGTCGCCAATGCCGACAAAATCCACATCAATCCCAAGACCGATAAGGCAAGCAGCACAAACAGTAGCGGGATGATCAATACATCAAACGGAGGCAAGCCAATC
The DNA here is from genome assembly GCA_963805535.1 of uncultured Pseudomonadota bacterium. Lineage (GTDB taxonomy): Bacteria > Pseudomonadota > Alphaproteobacteria > Rhizobiales > Xanthobacteraceae > Pseudolabrys. Next base: position 597,787 of record CAWDUV010000012.1, on the reverse strand, counting down.
ATTCCAATATAAGCAACAAGGACGAGCATCATCCCGACGAACACACGGAACGTCGCATAGCCTAATGTGACCCACGGGAGTATCTCAACCGGGAAGACGACCTTCTTGATGTATGCCGTGTTGTCGCGCATCAAACTCGCAGAGGAATTAAGGCATTCGATGAGGAATTCCACAAGGACCAGGCCGGAAAAGTAGGAAAAGGCGACAATATGCGGATCGCTTACTTGGTTCTGCCACCGCGGCTGAATCAAAGCGCCGAAAATAGCCGTATAAACCGCAAGCTTAACGAGCGGCGCAGCAATCGCCCAGAAAATACCGAACACGGTGTCGCGGAAACGCGCTTGAATATCACGTCGGACAAGCCCCACCAGCAGTCCGCGATTGCGCCAGGCGCACATCACCGGCGCGACAGGCCAATCCAAAATGTCTCCGAAGAACAGCGCGGGGGATATTCCAGCGCTCATCGGCACAGTACCGCCGCTAAGATCTTCCTGTCGCAACCCTTTTGAACGGTTTTTGACAGACGCGCTTTTCTGTCGATTCGACATGGTCAACGGTCTGCTCTCATTGTGGGCTTATTGACTCCCATCATACGCACGACTCCGATTTGCCAATTCCCCGAAGCACTACATCTTATTAGCAAATAATGCACAAATAGGGGCGTGACCGTCAAATAAGGTTCAGCGTTCCCTCATCTCGTCTGTCGCATTCGGCAAGGCCTTGCGGTGCGCCGCGCGAAACAACCGATATCCCTTTCGGCGCAGCCATACCGGAAGCAGACGGGAGATCCTCGCCGAAGCCGCCAGCGGCCACGGGAAGGCAATCAGTGCGCGGTCGCGCGCAAGCCCACGGGCGATCCGCGTTGCGGCCTCATCGGCACTGACCTCGAAGGGCCGCCACATCGCATAGGGCTCGTTGATCGGCGCGGTCACCCAGCCGGGCGCGATCATGTTGATCTTGACCCCGCTGCCGCGCAATCGTTCCCGCAACATCGCCCCATAGGTGAATAGCGCGGCCTTGGCGGCGCAATAACCCGGCCAATCCGGATGCGGCGCGAACGCAGCAAGCGAGCCCATCAGCGCGATCTGGCCGCGGCCACGCAACTCCATCTTGCCGATCAGGGGCGTCGCCGTATTCAAGGCCCCGATCAAGTTCGTGTCAATTTGCGCCCGAGTTACGTCCAGCGATTCGTGGCTGCCATCCAGCGCGCCCAAAAGAATTCCCGCATTGACGATCAATAGATCGACGGGATTTACGGCATCGAAATCCGAGAGCCACCGCTCGATTGCCGCCGCATCGCGGACGTCGATGCAGCCGATCGTGACTTCCGCCCCCAGATTTCGGCATTCGTCAGCGACCGCTTCGAGTTGCATGCGATTGCGCGCGATCAAACCCAGTATATGTCCGGGCACCGCATACCGCCTTGCAAGCGCGGCTCCAATTCCGCTGGATGCGCCTGTAATTACAATCACGCGTGACATCGGAACGCACCAAACGTCTTCATGTAAAGGTATGGCTCAATGTGATTCCAGCCTAATCAGGCAGCCGAATTTTATGTTTCTCTCTTCGCTTCGCTATTCACCTTCACGCCGGCAGCACGCTCCAACACGACCAGAACCAGCAGCACCGGCATGGCAATCACGACCACGCAGGAGATCACATCTATCCTATGCGCATCATGCCATGCGATCCAGGCGGTGGAGCCGTGCGCGTAAAGCTGCTCAGCGGTGAGCACTGCGACCAGCAACAGCAAGCCGGGAAGCCGCCGCCACACGGCAAAAGCCATGAACAGGTCGATCAGCACGAAGCTCGAATGAAACAGCACCGCGCCATCCGCGATAAGCGCGCGCAACAACTCCACGGCATGGTAGACGGCCGCGACGAGAAAGGCGATCGAATAGATCGAAAACGCGTGCGCGATTGCGGGACTGACGGAACGTTGGTTGCTCGCAGTCATCGCAGCGTGCCTCTCATGCCTGCTGCGGGATCTGGCGGTAAAGCTCAAGCACGGCGCGGTGATTGCGTTCCGGATGGAACTGCTGACCGACGCGCGCGCGCCCGCGTTGGCTCATGGCCAGCGCCGCGTCGCGGTCGGCAAGGAGCCTGCGGACCGCCCTAGCGATCGCCACCGGGTCACGTTCAGGCACCAGCAGCCCCGTAACGCCGTCCTCGATCAACTCGGGGATGCCCGAAACGGCCGTCGTGACAACCGGCACCCCGTAGCTCAACGCCTCCAGGATCACGGTCGGCAGACCGTCGCGATCGCCCGACGGCGCAATCACGCAGGGCATGATAAAAATGTCGCTTTCGAGAAACAATTTCGCCACCGCATCGTGCGGGACGAAGCCGGAAAATGAACCCTGTCGGCGATGTGCAGCCGCGCGGCCTGCCATTTGAGCGGCAGGCGCAGCATGCCGTCGCCGGCAATGGTGAGGCGGAAGTCGACGCCGGCATCGGCCAGCAGTTTGGCGGCGCGCAGCAGCTGATCGAAGCCCTTCTTGCGCACGAAACGACCGATCGCGAGCAGACGGTAAGGCGGCCGCATGGCGACCGCTGCTTGCCGCTCCGCGCGTAGCGGCACGCCATATAGGTCACCCGGAACTTGTCGCCTTGACCGCCGGCGAAACCCGACAAATGGCGGACATTGGCGGCAGTCTCCGTCCGCACCAGCACGGCATCGTGGATTTTTCGTTCGATCAGCTCGTCGGGCGGGTAAATATCCCAGGCGCGCGCCGTGAAGCTGAACGGCTTGCCTGTCAGCTTGGAAGACGCCCAAGCCGCCGTCGCGCAGCCGCTCGCCCAGGGCGCATGGATATGTTCGATGGCCTGCGCCTCAAAACGCCGCGCAAGCTCAAAGGCGGCGAGCAGCGCCCAAACGCTCTCGCCGCTCTTTTCGACGTGGCGCCAGCGCAGCAGCCGCAGGGCGCGGAACAACGCCTTGACCACATCCGGCTTGCGCCGCCACCAGTACCAGATCGCGCCGGGCGCGCTCGACAGGACACGCCAGCCCAGCCGCTCGACATCGCCGGAGGCAGCCTGCATCTCCGCAGATAAATTTCGCCGGCGTCGGCCGTACAGCGTATAGACGCGCAGCGGCAGGCCCATCCTTCGCAGATTGACGACTTCCCTGAAGATGAACGTTTCGGTGGGAACCGGAAACCAGAGGAGAATATAGGCGGTGCGCATATCTCGCGGGACCGCCGACGGCGGGCGGTTCAATTGCCCATCAACCCGCAGCATCGCGTGCAGACCGGCATCAGCCCCTTCTGCTCCAAGCTGTTGCGGAACCGGCGATAGGCTTCGCTGTCCCACAATTCCGTGATGCTATGTGTCTTGACGTTGCCGACGACGTAATCGTTGTAATCGCGGCACGGCGACATGTTGCCGTTCGCATTGATCTCCACCGCGCGATAGATCGACCGGCAACGGTCGTGGCCGAAGGTCGCGCTGTGATCCGTATAGTAGCGCTCGAGCGCCTTGGCGTCCGTCAGGTGCGGCATGATCATGACCGCCGGGCCCTTGCTGGTCATCGACTTGCGGCGCAGCGTGCTCAATTGCTGCGACAGGCCCTCGAAATCGGTCGGCCGCCAACCGCCGATCCGGGCGAGATGCCGCGTCGGCATGGTGCCGAAGCGACGCAGAAAGTCGACCGTGTGCTGGCTCGCCGCGTCTTCGTCGATCCACCATGACAGATAGAATACGAGCAAGTCGAGCCGGTCGGCGAAAGCGTCGTAAATATCGACCAGGCGATCGGCATTGCGCGCGTTGATCGTACAGAGTCCCGCGAGGATCGGTAGCTTTGCATCGCGCGCGGCACGTTCCTCTTTTGAGCGCGTCCAGTCCGGCGACGACGGTGGCGAAATTGTCCGTCGCCGGGTTGGCGCCGGGACAGGCAGAGCATTGTGCGATTGCGGATCGGGGCCGTCGATCGAAACCTGCACCAGGAACATCGGCGCCTTGACCGATGCTTGGCCTTTTCCGCGAGCCTGAAGCCGTTGGTGGCGATGGTCGTAGGAAGGCCGAGCTCCGCCGGCCGCCTCCACGATATCGACCAGCCCGCGATAGAGCATGGGCTCGCCGCCCCAGAAATAGACGCCCGGCCGATGTCCGTGCTCAACGAGATTCTGCAAGAGCGCGATATAGCGCTCGGGCGTCACCTGGTCGCGCACCAGTTCCGGCATCGCCCGCCCGACCAGATAGCCGTTATCGCCCCACTGGCCACAGGTATGGCAGCGCAGATCGCAGAGATCGGTGAGCCGGATGCTGACCTGGCGGATGCTCGCGCCATAGCCGTCGTGGGGAACCCGCAGGTTGAGCAGCAAGCGGCTGAGCAATAGCTTGCCGGCCGTCAGCGAAAATTCCGGACGCGCGAACAGGCTCGGCGTCAGTTTCGCGATGGCCGTGGCGTACATTGCCCCCGACATGATCAGTCCTACCAGATGCCCCAAGGGGTTCGCGCGAACTTATAGCAGGTCGGCTCCAATAGCCAACCTACAACCGCGGACGGCGCCGGCGCCCGCTTCTTCGCGCGACTAGAGCGCGGGGCCGCCGTTTGCCGGAGCGAAATCCACCCTGCTATCTGGCCGTCAAGCCACGCCGCGGCTTGCCATCATCTCCTCCAGACGCGACGCGATGATTTGGCGACCCCAAGCCGCATAGTCTGCCACGCGTTCGGTAAATTGCGGCAGACGGGCCTCGAAAGCGGTAATCGCTGCCCCGGCGCCGGCATCGCGGCGATGATAGGCGCCATAGCCGGTCTCCGCCAGCAGATGGGCGTTGAGCAGCTGCTCATAGAACAGAGGCGTCGGGAAACACAGCGTCGGTTTCTTGTAATTCAGCGCTTCACATATCGTGTTATGGCCACCGTTGCAGATGGCATAGGCGCAACCGGCAAGATCGAGCAGGAATTGTTCGGCGGAATTGCGCCGAAAGGTCAAGTTGCCCTCTTCCCGTGCCAGATCGAAACCGTAGATGACATAGCGCCGCGCGCGCCCCGCCAGCAGCGCGCGCACCCAATCGAGCGGCGCCCGATGCAAATAGACCGTTACGTGCTCGCCCTCGCTGGCAGCGATATCGGCTGCTCGGCTGCGCAAAATTGGAGGAAAGACCTCGGTCAGGCTGGCATCGATCGCCTCCATGGGAACGAACGAGCACACCATGTAGTGGCTGGCGGCGCCGTGCAGGTAGCCGATTTCACCAAGCGACAGCAGGCGCCCGAGCCAATCCCCGCCCGGCTTGCCGGTAGCGGCAATGGGTCACGGCGTGCTGACGGTCGACGCTGATGCAGGCGCGCCTGAGACGCGCCGCCGCCATGGGCAGGAAATACTCGTAATCTGTAACGATCAGGTCTGGATCATAGTCCTTGATCACCGCCATGAGCCCGGCAGTGACGCTACGCCGCTGCGCGAGCGTCGAAAGCGCGCCGCGAGCGGCGCCGGCTACCCCAAACCCCCGATCGGAAACCTCGCGGCCGAGAACCGGCGCCGGCACGACGGTGTAACCGTGCCGCGTCAGGTCCCGGGCGCGGCCACCACCGACAAAATCGATCTCGTGCGCGCCGAGCAACTGCGCAATGGCCAGGACCGGGACACATGGCCGCCAGCGTCACCGGTTACGCCATAAAGGATACGTCCCATCAACAATTGTCCGCGTGCGGCCTGGCAAAGGCACAAACATATTTTGCCATTCCATTGCGGTCTTTACTATAAAATGGACGCCCGCAAATAGTCTGGCCGCATCAGCGTTGCAGGTCCTTGTGTCATTGCTATCGTAGGGCGCCGAGCGGATGGATGCGTTTTCACTCTTGGGCATCGCAGCGGCAGCGTGGTGGATCTTCGCATTGATCGTACAGACCGCGGTCCTGATTGCGGTATTTGTTCATCCAGTGCTGCGACGACGCGCCGCGAACCGCGGCGATCAGCCCGCTGTGTCCATCGTGGTCCCTGTCAGGAACATGGAGCCTGCGCTTGAAGCAGCGTTTGCTGCGTTTTCCCAATTCTACCCCCAATTCGAGGTGATCATCACCGCGGCGGAAAATGAATCGCCGGCGATCGACGTCGCCCGACAGGTCGCCGCACGCTTCCCGCAAATTCCCTCACACCTTCTGCTCGGCAATGAACGCTTCACGCTCAACCCAAAAGTCAGCAACCTCGCGCCCGCTATCGCAGGCGCCGCGCACGACTTGATCCTGATCAAGGATGCCAATATTTGGCTGGAGCACGATCAGTTGAGCGAATTGCTGCGAAATCTCACGGTGGGCGTCGGCATGGCTTGCGCGTTGCCGATAGGCGTGCTGCCGGAGACCTTCGCTGCCGATATCGAATGTGCCGTGATCAACAGTCGTGCGACGCCTACTTTCATGGCCGGGTCGATTTGCATCTCAATATTGGCTGGGGAAAGGTCATGCTGTTCGACCGCCGCCATTTCAATCAAGTCGATGGCGTTGCGGTCATGGCGCCCTCATTGGGGGACGACCATGCGCTGGTGAAGGCACTCGCGCGCATCCGTCTTCGCACAGTGTACTCCGCCAGCGTCGTTCGGCAGGTCGTCGGCCACCGCACCTTACGCGAGGTCTGGGATCGTCAGCTGCGCTGGATGGTGAACCGCCGCAATGACGCCGCCCTCGCCTTCCTTGTCGAGCCCTTCTTCAGTGCCGGCTTCGCCACGCTGGCCGGCGCCACGGCGGGACCGACCCTCGGCATCGCCTGGTGGCAGCTCGCAGCAGCGACCCTTGCGTTCTGGCTTGCCAGCGAAACCGTCATCGTCGTCGGCCAGGGTTGGGGCTGGTCGTGGCGATTGCCTTTGGCGGGCATATGCCGTGAATTTTTGATGATCGGCGTTTGGGCGCGCGCATGGTTCACCCGCAAAGTCCACTGGGCGGGCGTGCCGATTGACCTCACCGAACATCAACCCCGGCTCGCTGGCGATTGAACGAGCCGGAAGCGCCGCTTAGTGGACCGCTGCCGCGGCCGGCGCGCTATCTCGACCCTGCGGCGCCGGCGGCGCGACAATGGCAGGGCTTACCCATCGTTCGGCATCGATGTCGGCGATTTGTCGTTTGACGGTATCGATGGCGTAGCGCGAGAAGGGGTCGATATGCGCGTAAGCGAAAATTGCCATGATAATGGGGCCGAGCGCGCCGGGTTGCTGCGCATACAATCCATGAGCGTGCGCAGAAACTCGCCGCGCAGTTCCGGCCGCGTCACGGTCATATGCCAGATGAGACGCAAAAAGATGATGACCTCGCGACGCCGCGCCTTGCTGCGCTGAGGCGGACATTTGAGTTGCGGGACGGTCCGGCGCACGCGCGCAAAGAATGCCGCCGGATTGTAGCCCTTTTCCAAAATGGTCTTGTAATCGATCAAGATATCGCGGCGGGGCCGTATTGTCTCGAAATTGAGCCCGGGTATGTCGTCGAGGTTGGCCTCAGCGGCGACACCGTTGCCGGCATGCAGGCGCCCTTCCGCCCCAATTGCCGCGAAAGCTGCGTATTCGGCAGCGCATACAGCAGACTGAGCAGGAACATCGGGAGGGGTCCAGACTCGATATAGTCGAGAATGCCGGCCGCGGTGGATTCCTTTTCGGGTCGAAGCCGACGATGAGACCGGCAATGACCATGATGCCGGCTCGTTGATCTGCCGCAACTTGTCACCAGATTGCGGCGCGTATTTTGCTTTTTTTGCATCGAGACGAGCGTATCGGCATCAGGACTCTCGATGCCGACAAAAACCAAAAAGAAGTTTGCCTCGCGCAGGTCATTCAACAGGCGCTCGTCATCGGCGAGATTGATCGACGCCTCTGTCGAGAACGCGAACGGAAATCTGTGCGCTTTCTGCCAGGCGATCAGCTCCGGCATGAGTTGCCGTAGCGCCTTTTTGTTGCCTATCAAATTGTCGTCGACAAAATCGACGTGTCCGCGATAACCGAGCTCGTACAAGCGGTCGAGCTCGGCCAGGATCTGCGCCGGCGTCTTGACGCGCGGCACCCTTCCGAACAGCTCGATGATGTCACAAAACTCGCAGTTAAACGGACAGCCGCGCGAGAACTGCACGCCAACATAGACGTAATTGTCGAAATTGATCAGGTCATAGCGGGGGATCGGTGTCTTGGTGACGTCGGCTTGAAACTTCTCCGCTTCGAGTACGCCTTTTCTCGTTCCCGCGCGCCAGGCGTTGACGAATTCGTCAATGATGAGTTCGGCCTCGCCGAGCATGCGAAAGTCGGCCCGTTCGTAGACATGCGGGCTCGATGTGACGTCCGGGCCACCGACCACGATCGGCTTGCCGTGCGCGTGCGCCATGTTGACCACATTGAGGATGTCGAACTGCTGCGGCAACATGCCGCCGGTCATGATCAGGTCGGCCCAATCTAGATCTGTCGGCTCGAGCGCTTCCGCGTTGCGGTCGATAAAACGAAGCTGCCACGATGGCGGAAGCAGCGCAGCGACCGTCAGCAAGCCTAACGGAATCGTCGGATATTTCAGGCCCGCCACTTTGCAAGACTTCTTGTAGCTCCAGAACGACTGGCCGGTGAATTGCGGCGCGACAAGAAGGACCCTGGTAGTATCCGCCGCCGCCATGTCGTCATTCACCTATACGATAGAGTGGATTTAACGAGCCCGACCGAATGATTCGTACGCGCAGCGCCGGGTCGCAAGCTCGCAGTGGTGCACGGGATAGCCTGTATATGCGAAGCATCTCACTTGCTACGCCACGGCGCAAGACGCGCCGCCTTCGCACGCCCCTTTGCCAAGATGCCAAAGCCGGCGATGTCGTCGCGGCGGGAACACCAGGCAGCCCTTGAAATTAGAGGCCTTCTGGTATCAAAATACAAATAGCTGGAATTTTTGCATCATGGTCTTTGGCGGCCTTCTCCTGGCAGGAGTCGTGTTTGGCTTCGTACTCGGCACATTCGTTGAGTATTGGTTTCATCGCGCCATGCACAGCGGACTCATCTTGAGCGAAGTGCATAACGGTCATCATCGCGGCGCCATGCACGGCCGACACGGCCAAGGCATCCTGAAACAATTTCGCGACGCGACGTTCCTACCGCTGGCCGTGGCAGCGATCGGCCTACCGATCGATTATTTCTACATTTCGGGCGGCGCGTTGGCAGCCGGTACCGTCTTGGGTACGCTGGCCCACGCGCTGTTCGTCGCCTGGGTCCATCAGGCGCAGCACGAGGACCCCAGGCTAGTACCTTGGCTGTCAAAGATGCCGGTGCATTTTATTCATCACAAGCTGGACCAGACCGAACACAATTTCGGATTCAGCGTCGATTGGTGGGACCGCCTATTTGGAACCTTCAAACCCTACCCGGAATGGCGCGAGCACTTCGATTTTAGCGCGCCGCGACGGCCGTGGTGGAAGCTCGAATGGCGCGATCCGCGCAACGAAGAACCCGACCGGCAGACCAGCCCAAAAGCCGGTTGAGCCCGAAGCGAAATCATTATGAACTCGTCTTCGCTGAGCGATAATGAGATTCGCATCACCGAAGTGCGCGGCCGGCGGCATTTCGAACGGTTTATCGACATTCCCTACACGATCCATCGCAACGAATTGAACTGGGTTCCGCCGCTTCGACGCGAAGTACGCAATTTACTCAGCGTGCGCCGCAATCCGTTTTTCGATCATGGCACGGCCGCCTTTTGGATCGCTTGGCGAGGACGAATCCCGGTCGGACGCATCAGCGCACAGATCAACCGTCTCCATCTCGACACCTATAACGATGCCACCGGAAATTTCGGATTCATCGAAGCGATCGATGACCCGAAGGTATTCGCCGCGCTTCTGAGCACTGCCGAGGAATGGCTGCGCGCGCGCGGTATACGCCGCATTCTCGGCCCCTATAGCCTCTCGATTAACGACGAAATCGGCATACTGATCGAGGGCTTCGATGAGCGACCGATGATCATGATGCCGTATTCGCCGCGCTACTATGCGACGCGGCTCGAAGCGTGCGGCTACCGCAAGGCCAAGGATCTGCACGCCTATGTGATGAACCTCCAATCCTTGTCTTCGGCTGAGCCAGAGCGGCTTTACACGGCCGCGGACCGGCTGCACGGCCAGGCGAAGATTCGCGTCAGACCGATGGACATGAACCGCTACGCCGACGAGGTGAAATTGGCGATCGACATCTACAACGACGCCTGGAAAAACAACTGGGGATTCCTGCCGCTCACGCCGCGCGAGGCCGAGCACCTATTCACGGAGATCCGGCCAGTTATCGTTCCGGAAGGAGTCCTTTTCGGGGAGGTCGACGGAAAGCCGGAGGCGATGACGGTTTGGATCCCGGACGTGAACGAGATGATCGCAGACCTTGGCGGGCGGCTTTTTCCTTTCGGCTGGATCAAGTTGCTTTGGCGCATTCAACGCATGCAAATCAAATCAGGACGCATGATCCTCGCCGGCGTGCGCACGGCGCGGCGCAACTCGCTCATCGGTAACGCTCTCACGGTGGCGATGTTCGCGCAACTCGCAAAGACCTGATTGGCGCGCGGCGTCGAAAACGTGGAATTCTCATGGATCCTCGAGGACAACCCGGCGTCATTGGCGGTCGGCCGCTACGGCAATGGCAGGCTTGCTAAACGCTACCGCATCTACGAAAAGAGCCTCATAGCAGCATGAGCCGACCAGACCGCGCACCGGTAAAATTCTGATACACACCCCCGTCACGTGCCTCCTGTGCCGCCGAACGTCGCCGCACCTGACCCACCAATATGACGAATCGCCAGGCTTCGACCGTCGCGTTCGCTATACCTCCGAGACTCCGATCAAACCGGTTGCTTAGCCCAGGTTTGGCCGCCCAGCGTCATATTCGACGCGCCTCGACCTCGCGCGAGGGCCGAAAGGCGCCAAATGTCGCAGTCACGGGCGGGTCACGTGTTAGACTATCCATCGTTTTGGAAGAATTTCCGGGCGCATGCCCAAGTGGCGTGGATTAGGCCTTTCACGACGAGCCTTCATCTGGTTAAATTGCAGCCCTAGGCGGTTGCAGAACCAATTTCGGGGGAACGATAGAAAGCACACGCGATCTGGGGTGCTGGGTCATTGAGCTATAGAGCGATCGCCAGTTTCATGGGGCATAATCCAACGCTTTTCGAGTTTGTCGAACGTCGTGCCCGACTGGCCGGTGGTGCCATCCTGGAGCGCGGCAATCCTTGGTTTGTCGCCCTCGACGAATTGCGCGCCAAGGTCGAAGCGGAGGGCGGGACGCTCACCAGCTTCGCCAATTACGACTATCTCGGCATTGCCGGCCACCCCGCCGTGACCAAGGCGGCCGACGAAGCGCTCGCCACCTACGGAACCGGCGTGCTCGGCTCGCGGCTGGTCGGCGGCGAACGCACCTTCCACACCGACTTCGAGCGCGCGATCGCGCGCTTCATGGGAACGGAGTCCGCGCTGACCTTCGTCAGCGGCTATCTGACCAACGTCTCGATCGTGCCCCACCTGCTCGGCTCGCGCGACCTTCTGCTCATCGACGAACTCTGCCACAACAGCATCGTCACCGGCGCGCGGGTCACGCGCTCGCGGGTCGAGCCGTTCCGGCACAACGATCTCGATCACCTGGAATCGCTCTTACGGGAGTTGCGCCCGCAGGCGCGCAATTGTCTGATCGTCGTCGAAGGCCTGTACAGCATGGATGGCGACGTCCCCGACTTGCCGCGGCTCCTGAAATTGAAGGATGAGTACGGCGCCTGGCTGCTGATAGACGAGGCGCATTCGGTCGGTGTGCTCGGCGACCGCGGACGCGGCATCTGCGAATATTTCGGCGAAGACCCGAACCGGGTCGACCTCATTATCGGCACGCTCTCCAAGGCGCTGGTATCGTGCGGCGGCTTCGTCTGCGCGCGCAAGGAAGTGATCGAGTTCTTCAAGTTCACCGTCGGCGGCTTCGTCTACAGCGTCGGGCTGCCACCGATGGCCGCCGCCGCCGCGCACGCCGCCCTCGATTTGATAGAGGCGGAGCCGCAGCGCATCGCCGCCGTGCGACGCGCAGCCGAACGGTTCCTGGAGCAGGCGCGCGCCGCCGCGCTGGACACCGGGCCCGCCATCGGCCGCGGCATCGTGCCGATCATGTTCGGCGATCTCGAAGAGACCATGGCCGCGTCGCAGGCGCTGATGCATGAAGGCATCTACGCGCCGCCGATCGTGCATGTCGGCGTTCCGAAAGATCAGCCGCGCATCCGCTTTTTCCTGTCGGCGGTCCATGAAAACGATCCCGCCATCGACAAGGCCGTCGCGGTGCTTGCCAAGCTGGCCAAGACGCGCTCGGCGCAAGGGGCGCGGCCGGCGGGCGTGAAGATCGCCGCCGAATAGAGCGCCGCCCGCCGCGTTATCGGCGCATTTTGTCCCAGACCGTTACTGCGAGCCGGTCGGTCCAGGAACGGAAGGACGCATCCTTGCAGTGACGGCACGGGCCGTCCTTTTTACCTGCCACTGATATTTCCTCCACGGAGATTTAGAGTCCGGCCCCTTGGAGGGACGGACGGATGAAGCGGATCAGGTTCACGGAAGAGCAGATCATCGCGGTGTTGCGGGAGCACGAGGCCGGGGCGAAGACGGCCGATCTGGCGCGCAAGCACGGGATCTCGGAAGCCACGCTGTACAACTGGAAGGCCAAGTACGGCGGGCTGGAGGTGTCGGAGGCCAAGCGGCTGAAGGCGCTGGAAGACGAGAACCGGAAGCTGAAGAAGCTGCTGGCGGAGTCGATGCTCGACAACGCCGCGCTGAAGGAGCTTCTGTCAAAAAAATGGTAGGGCCCGCCGCCAAGCGCGAGGCTGTCGCTCATCTGCGGAAGTGCGTTGCAGATGAGCGAGCGTCGGGCCTGCAGCATCGTTGCCGCCGATCGCACGATGATCCGCTATCGCTCACGGCGACCGCCCGAGACCGAGCTGCGCGCCCGTCTGCGCGATCTGGCCAATCAGCGCCGTCGCTTCGGCTATCGACGGCTGTTCATCCTGCTGCGCGAGGAGGGCGAGCCCTCGGCATCAATCGCATCTACCGGCTCTACCGCGAGGAAGGACTCACGGTGCGCAAACGCCGGCCCGGCGCCGGCGGTGGACGCGCACCCCGATCCTGGTCGAGGCCAAGGTCAACGCACGCTGGTCGCTCGACTTCGTGCACGATCAGCTTGCTCCCGGCCGGCGCTTCCGCATCCTCAACATCGTCGATGACGTGACGCGCGAATGCCTGGCGGCGATCCCCGATACCTCGATCTCCGGCAAGCGGGTTGCCCGCGAGCTGACGGTGCTCATCGCCAGGCGCGGCAAGCCCGGAATGATCGTCAGCCGACAACGGCACCGAGTTCACCTCGAACGCCATCCTGAGCTGGGCGGAGGAGCATCGGGTCGAGTGGCACTACATCGCGCCCGGCAAGCCGATGCAGAACGGCTACATCGAATCCTTCAACGGACGGATGCGCGACGAGCTTCTCAACGAGACGCCTGTTCTTCGATCTCGACCAGGCCCGCCAGCTCATCGGCGCCTGGGTCGCCGACTACAACACGGCAAGGCCGCACTCCTCGCTTGGCTACCAGACGCCAGCGGCCTATGCCGACCAACTGACCGCGCCGACCGGCGCAACAACCGCCGAGGCTCTAATCGCCACCGGATGAAAGTTCAGTGGCAGGTCATTTTCTGAAAACCCGGCCAGTCCGCGCCGCCAGCCGCCCGGCGCAGGCTCATCAACGGCCATGCCCGCTCAGATGCGACGCCAGAAACTCCCCGACTTCTTTCGTGGATATGTCGAGCAGGCAATACGGCTTTTCATATTGGCAGCGCCAGCCGCAGCCCCAACATTCCATCGCACGGCAAAACCATCGCTGCCGATGCGAGCGTGACCACGGGCCGAAAACGCCCGGCAACGCGCCGGTCGCAAGCACCGCCGCCGGTTTGTCCATCGCCGTCGCTAAATGCGCGGGATAGGTGTCGGCGGTCAATACGGCGTCGGATTGCGCAAGGGCGGCGTCGAGATCGGTCAAATTGGCGGTCGGCAATGGTGCGATATCCAAGCCCGGCAACATGGCGTTCAATTCTTCCGCCAGCTTCGCCTGTGCGGGCCACCGCCCGGCTTCGGCGACAATGCGGATACGGCAGTTTGCTCCGTTTGCCATGTTTCGCACGATCCCTGCGATCAATTGGCTGCTGAGGCTTTTTATCTCGTTCGAGGCCCAAGGGATCACGACCAGCGTCGGTCGGTCGCGCGCGCGGCCACTTTCCGATTGCGGCGCGATTTCCGGCAAGAGGCTCATGGCATCGGTTTCGACGCTCGTTATGCGCGCCACCAGATCGGCGTGGGCCTGCACCTCTGCCGGCACCCCCGGCCGCGCCGGCCAAGGATATCGCACCGGTCGATCGAACAGGCCTTGTTCGCCCGCGCGGATCGCAGGCAACATCCAGGGATGGTCGATGGTGCCCCATCGCTGGTCGGCAGCAATCCACTTCAGCGCCACCGAACTCAACGGCTGGCGGTGGTGACGAAGGCAGACCAGATTTTCGCACGACCAGCGCGACAGCGCACCGCGAAGGCTCAGGGCCTGCGCCAAGTTCCATCCATCCATGCCGAGCGTCAGCGGCATCGATATTTTCGGAAGCTCAGGAAACATTTTTTCCGCAAGATCGCGGCACGCGGCGGAAACCACCAGCGCGGTCCGATCCTCGCCCCAATGCGCGGCCAGCATGCGGATGGCGTTGGCCGCGAGAAGAAAATCGCCGAGCCGTTCCGGCTTGTAGATGATCGCGCGGAACTTCGCTTGATTGCTGTGCGGCCGCGGATTTCCGAGGCGCTGCAATAACCTAAATCGCCACGCATCGCCAGATCGCGCCTTGGGGCGGATCGTGAAGCTTGCCTGCGCCTCGCTCAATGATTTGCTCTTTTCCTGTTCTGCATGCGCAGCCGAAAATAACTCATGCACGTCATCCAGTGTTGAAGTGGAAAGGATACAAGGAAAGACGGCCAGGGAAATTCGCCGCATTGAACGGCTTCGCGCGCGTTCCAGATCGGCGAAAGGAAGAGGCGGAGGAACGCGGTCGACCAGGGATGGCGGCGAATCTGTTCCCACTTCTTCGGCCACGCGGGGTCCTCCCAGCGCCAGCAAGGAAGATCGGTTGGCTTATGAAGAAGCGCACGCGCGCTTTCTTCCTGCCAACGCCGGACTTTCTGCCGCGCGAACGTGTACCGGATACCGTAACTCTTAAGTTTAGGCTGGTGATGCAGAACGAACTGCAATGGCTCGAATTTGCCGTCGGGAATGGGAGGCTGATGAGCCATGCCGAAGTGGCGTACCCGTTGGCGGTTGACCAGGAAGATGCGCCGCGGCCACCTCTTTGTGCGCGCGCGCTTGCCGTCCCACAGCGGCCAGATGCAGGTGAAGCCGGACACCTCGGCGGGCGGCTCGGCCTGTGCGCGGAAGACACGCAGCCAATCCGCCAGCGCTTCGCTCGGAAACTCATCGGCATCCCAACGCAATATCCAGTCGTTGCTCGCCTGCGCCCAGGCGAACGGCCAGTGGTACTCCTCCAGGAACGCGCGCGGCCGCTCGAAAAAACGGCCGCCATGGGATTCGACCAGCGAGCGGACGTCGCTGTCGTCGGGACCGTCATGCACCACGACCAGGTTGTCGTAGCAACCCGCCGCGCGCTCCAGCAGGCGCGCGAGCAGATCTCGCTCATGATGCAAGCAGACGACCAAAGAAAGCTGCGGCACGGGTTGCTTCGAACAAATTTGTCTGACAGAGGCCCGTCATCTAGCATGGCTGGCGGTGGCGCCGGAAGGCTTTCATGATCGCCACCTCATGGAGCCAGGCTTGTCGACCGGGACGGGCCAAAAAATGCATACGCAGTAAGAACCGAGATGACGGTGGACAATCGCAGCGCTGCCGGGCCGGAGCCGGCGTGGTCGCCGCGCAATTTTGCCTTTGACGAGCTCGACCGCGATTCTGCCTGCATTCCCTATGGTGCGGCGGAGATCGATTTGCCCGCCCGGCATTGGGGCAAGGTCATTCGCATCGAGGGCCGACTGATCGCGTCCGATCTTGCTTACAAGCCGCGCTGGCAGCCGCCCGCCGGGGTACTGTCCTTCGAGCGGCGCTGGCAGAAGCTGCTGCGTGCCGCCGGCATGGGCAGTCTTGCGCAACGTCTGGACGAACGCATGGCGGCCTGGCCGCGCATTACGGCGGCGCCGGCCTTGCAGCTGTCGCTCGACGGACAGGCACTGATCCGCACCACGCCCTCGCCCGGCGCATTCGTGATCGAAGCGAAGTTTCCGCTGCGCCCCGATGGCCGCGAAAGCTTTCGGCTCGGGTTCCAGCTGAGGCAGGTCGCCGCGGCCGAGGTTTTCGCCGGTATTGCGAAATCTCTTCTCTCGCTGCCGATGCCGCTCGCGCTTTGGCAACGCATGCGCGACTGGCAGTTTCGCAGCCTGCAGCATCGCCGACTGCGTCTGACCGCGCTTTCGGTGGACGGCGAGCTGCTCGTGGACTTTCGCGAACACGCGGTCGCGCCGAGCGCGCTCCTGCGCAAAGAATTCCGCCCGGGGCTAAACATCGTCGGCCATTTTTTGTCGGAGCACAGCGCCGGCGACGCCGCGCGCGGCTCCGTGCGGGCGGCGGACGCGGCCGGCGTACCGAGCTGTCTTGTCCGCCTGCGCATTCCGCTCTCCAGCCGCCAAGGCGACGACAGCCTGAAGGCGCGTCTATCCAAGACCATGCGCGAGCGCGTCAGCCTCTACCACATCAACGTGCGCGAGGCCGAAGAGATTGAGCGCCATCACGGCGCCGGCTGGATGGCCGGCCGCTACAACATCGCCTATTGGCCGTGGGAAACGCATGATTTTCCGGAAGCCTGGGTGCGCCACGCCCGCCACTTCGACGAAATCTGGAGTCCGTCGCGTTTCGCCACCGAGGCCATCCAGATGCGCGTGCCGGTCCCCGTGCTGACCATGCCGCATGTGATCGAGTTTCCGCTGCCGACCGACCAAGATTTCCGTTCCAAATTCGAACTGCCGCGCGGCTTGTTCCTGTTCCTGTTCGTGTTTGACCTGAACTCCCTGGCCGCGCGCAAGAACCCGGAAGCGGCGGTGGAGGCCTTCCGACGCGTGGTCGAGAAGAACCCGGCGACCGGGCTGGTGCTCAAGACGCACAACGCCGAACGCAACGCCGGTGATATGGAACGCCTGCGCGCGCGGATTGCCGGCCTGCCCAATGTCATCCTCATCGACCGCACGCTTGCCCGTACCGAAGTCTATGAATTGATGGCCGCTTGCGACGCCTTCGTATCGCTGCATCATGCCGAAGGTTTCGGGCTCGGCGTCGCCGAAGCGATGTTCCTCGGCAAGCCGGCAGTCAGCACCGACTGGTCGGCCACCGCCGAATTTGTGACGGCACAGAACGGCTTCCCGGTGCGCTATCGTCTGACGCGCCTGGAGCATCACATCGACGAGTATGTGCGCGGCACCGAATGGGCCGAACCGGACGTCGAGCACGCAGCGTTATGCATGGCCAAGCTCGCGTCCGACCCGCAGCTCTGCGCCGCGCTCGGCGCGCAAGCCGCCCAAGACATCCGCGCGCGCTTCAGCGCCGCCGCTATCGGGCGCCGCTACGCGCAGCGGCTGGAAAGCATCATGTTCTGGTAGGCCCAGCACCCGCTTCATGCACCGGGCGGCAGGATTTGCGCCTGCAGCGACAGTGCCAGCATGCGGCCGTATTCGGTATCGCCCAGGCGTTTCGCCTGCCGCGCCAGATCGTCGGCCGAAATCCAGCCGGCATGAAAGGCGATCTCCTCTGGGGCGGCGATCAATTGCCCCTGCCGGCGCTGCAGCACATGCACGAATTCAGCCGCTTCCAAGAGCGCCGCATGGTTGCCGGCGTCGAACCAGGCATAGCCGCGCCCGAGCAGGCCGACCCGCAGCGCGCCGTCGGCGAGATAGCTCGCATTCAGATCGGTGATCTCGTATTCGCCGCGTTGCGACGGCTTGAGCGCGCGCGCGCGCTCGACCGCGGTTCGATCGTAGAAATAAAGGCCGACCACCGCCCAGTTCGATTGCGGCTGCGCCGGCTTCTCCTCGATCGAACTGGCGCGGCCCTGTTGGTCGAAAGCCACCACGCCGTACCGCTCGGGATTTTCGACGCGGTAGCCGAAAATCGTGGCGCCGTCGGCTTGCCCGCCGGCGCGCTGCAATTGCGCCGGCAGCCCGTGCCCGTACACGAGGTTGTCGCCGAGCACGAGGCAGCACGGCTCGCCGGCGATGAAATCCGCCCCGATCAGCAAGGCCTGTGCCAGCCCTTCCGGTTTCGGCTGCATCGCGTAGCTGAGCTTGATGCCCCATTGCGCGCCGTCGCCGAACAGGGTCCTGAAAGAGGCGGCGTGCTCGGGCGTGGTGATCACCAATATGTCGCGAATGCCGGCCAGCATCAGCGTCGACAGCGGATAGTAGATCATCGGCTTGTCGTAGATCGGCAGCAATTGCTTCGAGGTCACCAAGGTCAGCGGATGCAGCCGCGTGCCGCGCCCGCCCGCCAGGATGATGCCCTTGCGCGTCACGGCTCGGCCTTTTGCATGAGTTCGCCGACCACGCGCTCGACGGCCTCACCCCACGGCGCGGCGGTCAGGCCGAACGTTAGCGCAAAGCGCGCACTGTCGAGCGCCGAATTGCGCGGCCGGCGCGCCCTGGTCGTGTATTCCGCCGAGGTCACCGCGGTCACCTTCGGGTGCTTGCCGGAAAAGCGCGCCTGCGCCCCGACGATGCGCTCGGCGAAGCCATGCCAGCTTGTCACGCCCTGCCCGGCAAAATGATAGGTGCCCCAGGGCGCGCTCTCGCGCCGAGCCCAGATGCGCAGGATCGCCTGCGCCAGATCGGCGGTCGCGGTCGGACAGCCCCATTGGTCGTCGACCACCCGCAGTTCATCGCTTTGCTCGGCCAAGCCGACCATCCTCTTCAGGAAATTTTGCCCGTAGACACCATAAACCCAGGACGTGCGCAGGATCACATGGCGCGGATTGGCTTGCCGCACCACGCGCTCGCCTTCCAACTTGCTGCTGCCGTAAATGTTGATCGGCCCGACGGGATCGTCTTCCCGATAGGCGCCTTCCTTGGCGCCGTTGAAGACATAATCGGTCGACATGTGCACCAGCGGCAGCCCGGCTTCCGCCGATGCTTGGGCGATATTGGCCGCCCCGCCGGCATTCACCGCAAAGGCGGTATCGGGATCGTTCTCGGCGCCGTCGACATTGGTATAGGCGGCCGCATTGACCACCATGCCGGCGCCCTCGACGCCGACCGCGCCGGCAACCGCGTCGCCATCCCGGATGTCGACCTCGCTGCGCGTCAACGCCAGCAGCGGCACGCCCGCGCGCTCCGCCTGCTCGTTGAGCTCGCGACCGAGCTGCCCGCCGGCACCGAACAACAGGATCACGACACCAGCCCAAGCCGCTCGCCGCGATAGACATTGGCGCGGATGCGCTGCCACCAGGCGCGGTTGTCGACGTACCAGCGCAGCGGTGCGCGCCAAGCCCGGCCTCGAACGGCACCTGCGGCGTCCAGCCGAGTTCGCCACGTATTTTCGACGCGTCGATCGCGTAGCGCAGGTCGTGGCCGGGCCGGTCGGCCACCGGCTGGATCAGGCTTTCGCACTGGCCCGCCGCGCGCGGCGCGATCTCGTCCATCAGCGCGCAGATCGCCCGCACCACCGCGATATTGCTGCGCTCGCAATCGGCGCCGACATTGTAGCTCTCGCCGATCTTGCCGCGCGCGGCGATGAGCGCCAGCGCGCGCGCGTGATCCTCCACGAACAGCCAGTCGCGCACGTTCTCGCCGCTGCCATAGACCGGCAACGCCACGCCCTCCAGGCAATTCATGATGGTGAGCGGAATGAGCTTCTCGGGGAATTGATAGGGTCCGTAATTGTTGCAGCAATTGCTCAGCACCACCGGCAGCCCATAGGTGTGGTGCCAGGCGCGCACCAGGTGATCGGCCGCGGCCTTGGAGGCCGCATAGGGCGAGCTCGGCCGGTAGGGCGAGGTTTCGCTGAACTTCCCATGCGCGCCGAGCGAGCCGAACACCTCGTCGGTCGAGACGTGGTGGAAACGGAAGCGCGCAGCCACATCACGCGGCAGCGCGTGCCAATAGGCGAGCGCCGCCTCCAACAGCACGTGCGTGCCGACGATATTGGTCTGCACGAAGGGATCGGTCTCTTCGATCGAGCGGTCGACATGGCTTTCGGCCGCCAGATGCACGATCACGTCGGGGCGGAACTCCTCGATCGCCTTGCGCAGCCGCGGCCCCTCGCAAATGTCCAGCCGCGCGAAGCGATAACGCGCATCGCCGGCGACCGGCGCCAGCGAGTCGAGATTGCCGGCATACGTGAGCTTGTCCACCACCAGCACCTCGGCCGCCGTCTCCTGGATGAGAAGGCGCACGAGGGCCGAGCCGATGAAGCCCGCCCCGCCCGTGATCAGGAAACGCTCGGCGTCCGCCATCGATCCTCACGTGCCAAAGGGGGTGGTGAAATCTTTAAACGCCGGCAGCGCGCGGTCGCGCTCGGACAGCACGGCCTCGCCCACCGCGACCGGCCAGTCGATGGCCAGCGTCGGATCGCCGCAATGAAAGCCGCCCTCGTGCTCGGCGGCGTAATAGGCGTCGCACTTGTAGACGACCTCCGTTGCCGGCTCGAGCGTGCAATAGCCATGGGCAAAGCCGCGCGGCACGAACAATTGCTCGCCGCCTTCGGCCGAAAGGCGCCTGCCCACCCAGCGCCCGTAGCTGTCAGACCCCTCACGCAGATCGACCGCCACGTCGAAGATGGCGCCTTTGACGGCGCGCACCAGCTTGGCCTGCGCCTGCGGCGGCCGCTGGTAATGCAGGCCGCGCAGGGTGCCTCGCTCGGCCGACATGACGTGGTTGTCCTGCACGAAAGCGGCCGCGACGCCTAAGCCAGCAAAGTCGGACGCCCGGTAGGTCTCCATGAAATACCCCCTGGCGTCGACGATACGATGCGGGGTGACCAAAATCACGTCGCGGATGGCCAGGCGCTCGGCTTTGAAACGCATCGGTTCTCCGGCAAGGGCGCGCGCGCGCCGTTGAACATCGCCGGCAGTATGCATCTCGACGCCGGTAAGACCACCGGCCTGCCGAGGGCCGGCGGAGCGCCTTTCCTGGCCATAGGCGCCGGCTATCCAGGAAACGCCCGAAAAAGCCGCTGCAGAAGCCTTCCCGCAGGCCAGCGAGGCCATTTCTAGCCTGCGGGGGTCCCGGCGCGGGCCGGCCGCAATTATCGCATTCCAGGGCCTTCTGGGCGCGTTTTGGAGGGTTTCGACCCCCCACTGTCAGAGCGCCCGCGAGCGATTTCGCTGCCTCCAGCACCGGCCTAACGGGCCCTGCCAATTCATTCTCAATTTTTTCAGGGGGTTAATCTGGCGGAGACGGAGGGATTCGAACCCTCGATACGCCTTTGGAGCGTATAACGGTTTAGCAAACCGCCGCCTTCAGCCACTCGGCCACGTCTCCGCGTGGCGCCCTACCTATGCCCTCCGCCTGGCGCGGTCAAACGACGCGCCCTATGGCGCCGCGCCGGTTGCTTTGCCGGCAAAAAACGGCGACATCGACGGCGAAACTTCTCCCGGACCACAAGCGCGCATGAACCGCAAACAGCGCCGCGCCGCGCACAAGCAGGCGCCGACCGCCGGCCCCGGCCGCCGCGGCGATACGGCCGAGCAACTGTTTGCCGAAGCGCAGCAAGCGCAGCAGCAGCAGCGGCTCGACGATGCCGCGCGCGCCTACCGCCGGCTCATCCAGCTCAAGCCGGACAATGCCCAGGCCATCAACAATCTCGCCGTCGTGCTGCAGGCGCAGGGCAAGCTCGGCGAGGCATCGGCGCAGTTCGCGCGCGCTTTGGTGCTGGTGCCGCAACTGCTCACCGCGTTCGGCGCCATTGTCGCGACGCTTGGCGCGCTGTTGCCGCCGCTGGCCGAGGCCATGCGCCAGGCCGACGCCGCCTGGCCCGCGCGGCTTTCGCTCGACCGCCTGCTCGGCGGCGCCGCGCTCGCCGCGCTTGCCGACGACCCGCTCTTCAACACGGTCCTGCAATCGACGCCGGTGCGCGATGTCGCGCTCGAGCGCGCCTTGACGAATTTGCGCGCCGCGCTGCTCGAGCAAGCCGCCGCCGACGCGCCGGCCGACGATACCGCGCTCGCCATGGCCTGCGGGCTTGCCAAGCAGTGCTTCATCAACGAATACGTGTTCACGACTTCGCCGGAGGAAGACGCGCGCATCGAGGCGCTCAAAGGCAAATGGCCCGAGGTCACGCCTCTGCAGCTCGCCGCGCTCGCCATGTATGCGCCGCTCAATACGCTTCCCGGCGCGCAGAGCCTGCTCGACCGTGCATGGCCGCGCGCGCTCGACCCAGTCTTGACCCAGCAACTGCGCGAGCCGGACGAGGAAGGCACGCTGCGCGATTCAATCCCGCGTCTCACGGCGATCGACGACGAAGTCTCGCAGCGCGTGCGCCAGCAATACGAGGAAAACCCCTATCCGCGCTGGGCCAACGCGCCCGGCCCCGGCGAGCCGGTCACGCTCGCAAACTATCTGCATGCCATCATGCCGTCGGCCGTGTTCACGCAGCTCGATGAAACCCGCGGCCTCGACGTGCTGGTGGCCGGCTGCGGCACCGGCCTGCACCCCATTGAACTTGCAAGGATTTTGCCGGAGGCCCGGGTGCTGGCGGTGGATCTCAGCCTGACCAGTCTGGCCTATGCCAAGCGCAAGACGCCGCCCGATCTCGCCCAGCGCTTGAGCTACGCGCAGGCCGACATTCTCAACATCGACGCCATCGGCCGCAGCTTCGACATCATCGACGCCAGCGGCGTGCTGCATCACATGCGCGATCCGGCCGCGGGCTTGCATAAGCTCGTCCCGCTCTTGCGCCCGGGCGGGCTGATGCATCTTGCCCTCTACAGCGCATTGGCGCGCCGCGACATCACGGCGGCGCGCCAATACGTCGCCGAGAAAGGCTACAGCGCCAGCCCCGCCGACATCCGCCGCGCGCGCCAGGATCTCATGAACACCGCGCTGCGCGGCGTCGCGCGCCGCGACGATTTCTTCAGCACCAGCGAATGCCGCGACATGCTGTTTCACGTGCAGGAGCACCAGCTCACCATTGCGCAGCTCAAGGCGATGCTCGCCGGCACCGGCCTGCGCTTCATCGGCTTCGCCTTCGATCCCGTGCGCGCGCGGCAATACGCCGCGCAGTTTGCGCAAAGCGGCCGTTCGCCCACCGATCTCGACGCCTGGCACGCGTTCGAGACGCAAAATCCCGACACTTTCGCCGGCATGTACCAGTTCTGGGTGCAGAAGCAGCCGGCCTGAGCGCCGCGGCCAAATAAGAACAATTCCCGGCCGCCGGGTGTTAGCCTTGCAACAGATGGCCGAGGGAGAAACGTCATGGGCAAATTGCGCTTTGCAATACCGGCCTTGGCCGGACTGATGCTGCTGGCCATGCCGGCGCCATCGCCCGCCGCCGAAGCAGAGAACGGCGCCTGGTGCGCCAGCTATCAGACCGACATGGGCCGCACCACCAGTTGCGCCTTCAGCACCCGCGCGCAATGCCAAGCCGCGGTGGGCGGGATCGGCTCCTGCCAGCGGAACGGCTCGCACCACGCGCGCAGCACGGCATCGGGCCACGACCGGCAACGCCATCGCCACTGAGCGGCGATGAACTTTAATGCCCGGTCAGGGGTTGACCCCTGCAGATCGACCCGAAAGGAGCGACATCATGCGCATCCCGCGCCTGGGCACCGTGGCCTTGCTGGTAGCCGTGGCGCTGCCGGCAGCGTTGGCGGCCACCTCCGCCCGCGCCTACGAACGACCCTACGACCCCTATCCGTGGTGCGCCGCCTATGGCGGCGACATGAGCGGCGCCTCCAATTGCGGCTTCCTCACCTGGGAGCAATGCATGGCGACGGTCAGCGGCGTCGGCGGCGCCTGCGAGCCCAACCAGTTCTACAATGCGGGCAAGCGCAGCGCGCGCGATCGCCACCCCCGGCATCGCACCTATCGGCGTTAAGCGACCGCATTGACGCAACAGCGCGGCCATGCGCATTTGCGCGGCCGTGCCCTCACCTTCCTTCGACATCGCCGCGACCATGCAGGAAGCGGTCGGCCTGCACCGGGCCGGGCGGCTGCGCGAGGCCGGCAAGCTCTATGCCCGCGTGCTCAAGGCGGCGCCTTCCCATTTTGACGCTCTGCATCTGTCCGGCCTGTGCAAGGCGCAGAACGGCCAGATGGGCGAGGCCTACCGGCTGATCGCGGCCGCGCTCAAGGTCAACGCCGGAGCGCCCGAGGCCTGGCTGAATTTCGCCAATGTGCTGCACGCGCTCAAGCGCGACGGCGAAGCGCTCGACGCGCTCGATAAGGCGCTGGCGCTGCGGCCCGACGACGCGAACGCGCTGGAGAATCGCGGCAATGCGCTGTTGACGCTTGGCCGCCCGCGTGAGGCGCTCGCGTCATTCGATGCCGCGCTGGCACGCGATGCGCACCGCCCCGGCGCGCTGATCGGCCGCGGCGGCGCGCGCGCCGCGTTGGGTCTCTTGAACGAGGCGCTCGCCGACTTCGACGCCGCGCTCAATGTCGCGCCCGGCCATCCGAGCGCGCTCTACAATCGCGGCAATGCGCTGTTCGCGCTCGGCCGCTATGCGTTAGCGCTCGCCGCCTTCGACGCCGCGCTCAAAGCCGCGCCGCAGCATACGCAAGCCGTGAACAATCGCGGCCGCGCCCTGCAGGCGCTCGACCGCCACCGCGAGGCGGTGGAGAGCTTCGACAAGGCGATCGCGCTGCAGAAGGACTATGCCGACGCCCATTTCAACCGCGCGCTCTCGCTGCTCACGCTCGGCGATCTTAAGCCCGGCTTTGCCGAGTACGAATGGCGCTGGCGCCGCACCGGTATGAACGACACGCGCCGCAACTATCGTGGCAAGCTCTGGCTCGGCGAATACCCGCTCGGCGGCAAGACCATTCTGCTGCATGCCGAGCAGGGCCTGGGCGATACCATCCAGTTCGCCCGCTACGTGCCGCTGCTTGCCAACGCCGGCGCCAAGGTGGCGCTGGAAGTGCAGCCGGCGCTCAAAGCCTTGTTCGCGACCCTGCCCGGCGCGGCCGCCGTGCACGCGCGCGGCGAGCCGCTAGCGTCTTACGACGTGCATTGCCCGTTCGGCAGCCTGCCGCTGGCGTTGAAGACCGCGCCCGACACCGTCCCGCTCGGAATCCCCTATCTGCAGGCGGATGCGGCCCGCATCGCCAAATGGCGCCCCGCGCTTGCAGCGTTGCCGGGCAAACGCGTTGCCCTTGCCTGGGCCGGCAATCCGGCCCATCCCAACGACAGTAACCGCTCGCTGGCACCCGAATTGCTCGAACCGCTGCTGGCGCTCGACGGCGTTTCCTTCGTCAGCCTGCAGCCGGATTTGCGCGGGCGCGACCGCGAATGGCTGGCGCGTCACCGCCACGTGCGTTCGCTGGAAGGCGAGCTGGCCGACTTCGCCGACACTGCCGCGGTACTTTCGCTGTGCGACCTGACGCTGGCGGTCGACACCGCGCTCGTGCATCTGGCGGGCGCCATGGCGCGGCCGGTCTGGATATTGCTGCCGTTTGCGCCGGACTGGCGCTGGGTTTCGGCGCGTGATCCCGACGCGCAAACAAAAAGCAACGGCGTGAGCCCCTGGTATCCGCAGGCGCGCCTGTTCCGGCAGCCGGCGCTCGGCGACTGGGTAAGCGCGGTCGCGAGTTTACGCGACGCGCTCGCCCACTTCCTCGCCGAGACTTAAGCCGCCGCGCGGATCGCGGGCGCCGCCTCGCGCAGCTGCGGATGCGCTTTGAGCCAGTCGCGCGCGGCGCGCTGGGCGCAACCGATCTCGCCATCGCTCATCTGCGCGGCCACCTCGCGGCGCAACTGCGCGGCCTCGCGATGCCCGCGCGAAGCGGCGATGTTGAACCACTTGTGCGCGGCCACCAGGTCGACGCCGACGCCGGCACCGGCCGAATAGTTCATGCCGAGCGCGAAACAATCGTCCGCGTCCGCAGGATCGACGGCGCGCGCCGCCATCTCGTTGTCAGCCATGTCGGCCTCCCCATTCTCGGCAAGCTGGCCGCCCCCGCGGCTCTAGGCTTGCTTCGTCCCTGTCATCACCCGCGAGCTTCTCGAGGCGCGAGCAGGGGCGATCATGGGCGGGAAGATTTCAACGCGCGCTTAAGCGGCGCGATGAATTCGAAGGTGAACGGACGCGCCGCGCGCGCCCTTGCCTTGGCGAAAAACGCCGGTTTTCCGGGGCAAAACGCAACCGGCGCGGCGTCCGCTCATGAAGCGTTCACCGCGCCGATTCAGCAGCCGATAACCACGGGGCGAGAAGGAGCTCAGCCCGCGCGCGCCCTTTGCCCGAACAGAACCGCCTGGATGGCCGGGTCCTTCACGTCGATCTTCTCGCGCAGTTCCACGCCCACCTTCATGCCGCGCGCAACCGCCGGCCGCGCCTTCAGCGTCTCCAGCCAGCGCTTCAAATGCGGGAACTGCTCGATGTCCTGGTTCTGCCGCTTCCACAGGTTCACCCAGCCGACGCAAGCCATGTCGGCGATGGAATAGCGGCCGGCGAGGAATTCGCGGTCGGCCAGCCGCGCGTTCATCACGCCGTAGAGCCGGTTGACCTCGTCCTCGTAGCGCTTGATGGCGTAAGGCAGCGTCTCGCGCGCATAGCGCAGGAAGTGATTGAGCTGGCCGGCCATGGGCCCCAGGCCCCCCATCTGCCAGAACAGCCACTGGTCGACCTCGACCCGGCCGCGCTCGTCCTTGGGATAGAACTTCCCAGTCTTGCGGCCGAGATACTGCAGGATGGCGCCGGACTCGAAGATCGAGATCGGCCGCCCGCCCGGTCCGGACGGGTCGACGATCGCCGGCATGCGGTTGTTGGGCGCGATCTTGAGGAATTCGGGCCTGAACTGCTCGCCCTTGGAAATGTTCACCGGGATCATGGTGTAGGGCAGCCGGCACTCTTCCAGCATGATCGAGATCTTGAAGCCGTTCGGCGTCGCCCAATACCACAGCTCAATCGGCTTGGCCGCCTTGGCACTCTTGTTGACCGCCTTGCTCCTCGCCTTCGCCTTGCCGGACTTGAATTTAGCGGCCTTGGATTTGCCGACCTTGGATTTGGCGGCCTTCTTCTTCGCCCGCGCCATGACGCTCCCTCCCCTGTCAATTGCAATATTCGAAAGTCCGTTTGACCTAGGCTCACACCAAGCGAACCGCAACCAGCCCGCAACCCCGCGCCGCCCTGGCGGGCCGCTGGACGAATACAACTTTTGCTGGCTATTCTTGCGAATTCGGTTGCAGGCGCCGGGCCCAACCGGCCGCCCGCACCGGGTCACCAAGGGGGATAATGTGATGCGTAGGAACCTATGGGCGGCCGTGCTGGCCGCCGCTCTGCTGGCGGCGCCACTGCCGGCGCTCGTGCATAATGCGCAAGCCCAGACCGAGAAGGCCAAACCGGTCAAGAAAGCAAAAGCCAAAAAACCGCCGACCGCCGCTCAGCTCGCGGCGCGCAAGCGCGCCAAGGATTGCGGCGCCGAATGGCGGGCCGCCAAGAAAGCCGGCAAGATCGAAAAAGGCCTGACCTGGCCGAAATATTGGAGCGCCTGCAACAAGCGGCTGCGCGCGGCCGGCAAATAGCGTTCGCTTGGCGCGCGCGGGCTGCGGTCCTTGGCGCGAGGTCGCGTGCGGGTCGATGCACGCGGCGCAGCGACAGCGTCGCCCAAAAAGTTTGAGGGCGTCGGCGAGACAGTGAAGTCTCGCCGACGCCCTCATCATCATCCGGTACCGGGGCGCCCTGGAACGACTGCTAGGCGCTCATCACTCCATAGCGCACACCGGCCCCGTATGACGCAATCTTCGACACGTTTAAATGCGAAGATCGGAAAGTGGCGTTAGACCTAGAGCCTCTTCTTCCGCTTCTTGGTCTTCTTCGCCGCTTTCGCTGCCTTCGCTTTTCTACGTTTCGCCATTGCTGCCCTCCTAGCCATGTAACATGGCGGATGTCGCTTCAGTGCGGTCGCGAATTGACACACACTGCATTTCGTTTACTACAGCAGAGCGAAAAAAACAGTGTCCCGCTTAACGAAACGTGTATGCGGTGCGCACTTGGCGCGCGTCGCGGCGCCGGTCGCGCGCGCGGTTTGCTTAACGCAAGCTTACGCGCGCATTCGCAAACCAAATGTATGCGCGCGATCGCGTTTGCAGAAAACGCCGATTAAATATGGATTTTTTGCAAAACGCGATATTGCATGCGCGCGCAGCGAACGAATAAAAATCGCGCGACTTTGCATCCGTTTTCATGACCGCCGCGCGCCGATGGCGCCTGTGTACACAGCAAAATTTTTTTTCACAGCTTGGCCTCCGCGAGGGTATCGGAAGGCCGGAATTGATCAAAAAACGCCGAATCGGCTCCGGGTGATTCGCGCCCGCCGTGCGCCGACGGGGATCGTTTTCGCGATCGCGCGCGACCGAAGCCGCGCGCGCGCGCAGCGTCGCGCACCGCGCGCTTGCCCGGCGCGCGTTGCGCGATGCGTCGCGGCTATCGGAGCCCGAGTTTTTGTTTGAGCAGTTGGTTGACCGCTTGCGGGCTCGCCTTGCCGCCCGAAGCCTTCATCACCTGGCCGACGAACCAGCCGATCGCCTTCGGATTGGTCTTGGCGTCGGCGACCTTGTCGGGATTGCCGGCGATCACCTCGTCCACCACCGTCTCGATGGCGGAAAGGTCGGTCACCTGCTTCATGCCGCGGGCTTGCACGATCGCCTTCGGGTCGCCGCCCTCGCTCCACAGGATCTCGAACAAGTCTTTGGCGATCTTGCCGGAAATCGTGCCGTCCGCGATCAAATCGAGCAGGCCGCCGAGCTGGGCGGCGGACACCGGCGAGGCCGCGATGTCGTTGCCCTGCTTGTTCAGCCGGCCGAACAATTCGTTGATCACCCAGTTGGCGGCAGCCTTGGCGTCGCGTCCCCGGGCGACGCTTTCGAAATAGTCGGCGGTCTCGCGCTCGGCCACCAGGACGCCGGCGTCGTAGGCCGAGAGACCGAAGGCGGCGATGAAGCGCGCCTTCTTCTCGTCCGGCAGTTCCGGCAGGTCCGCTTTCAGCGCTTCCACCTCCGCTGCCGACAGTTCCAGCGGCAGCAGGTCGGGATCGGGGAAATAGCGGTAATCGTGCGCCTCTTCCTTGCTGCGCATGGAGCGCGTCTCGCCGCGCGCTGCATCGAACAGCCGCGTCTCCTGCGCGATGGTACCGCCATCCTCCAGGACGTCGATCTGCCGGCGCGCCTCGTAGTCGATCGCCTGGCCGATGAAGCGGATCGAGTTGACGTTCTTGATCTCGCAGCGGGTGCCGAGCGGCTCGCCCGGCCGCCGCACCGAGACGTTGACGTCGGCGCGCAACGATCCCTTCTCCATGTCGCCGTCGCAGGTGCCGAGGTAGCGCAGGATGGAGCGCATCTTGGCCAGGAACGCCATGGCGTCGCGCGCCGAGCGCAGGTCGGGCTTCGACACGATCTCCATCAGCGCCACACCCGAGCGGTTGAGATCGACATAGGACATGGTCGGATGGCGCTCGTGCAGACTTTTGCCGGCGTCCTGCTCCAGATGCAGCCGCTCGATGCCGACGATGACGGCCTCGCCGTCTTCCAGGTCGACGGTCACCGCGCCCTCGCCCACCACCGGCTGCTTGTACTGGCTGATCTGATAGCCCTGCGGCAGGTCGGGATAGAAATAGTTCTTGCGGTCGAACACCGAGCGCAGATTGATCTCGGCCTTCAGCCCCAGCCCCGTGCGCACCGCCTGGCGCACGCATTCGGCATTGATCACCGGCAGCATGCCGGGCATGGCGGCGTCGACCAGCGAGACGTGGCTGTTGGGGGCGCCGCCGAATTCGGTCGAGGCGCCGGAGAACAGCTTCGACCTGGAGGTGACCTGGGCATGCACCTCCATGCCGACGACCACTTCCCAGTCGCCGCTTGCGCCCTTGATCAGCTTTTCGGGTTTGCTCTGCACGTTCATGGCGCTAGAGCTAGCGGCTGGCCGGCTTCCGGGCAAGGCCGCCGCTTAAGGCTGCAATTCGTGGCCCAAGACCTGCTGGACCGCGTCGAAGCTGTCCATGAAGGCGCGATACTCCACCACCCGGCCGTCGCGCACGCGCTGGAAGCTGGCGATGCGGACGCGGATAATGCGGCCGCTCGAGCGCTGCACCAGCGTCACGTCGGCAATGCTGGCGGCGCGGTCGCCCTCGGCGAGCAGCCACTCGGTGACGTGGCGTTCGAAGCGGTAATTCGCGTTGAGCGCCTGCAGCGCCTGGAACATGGCGCGCTTGCCGCGGCGGCGGCCGATTTCGGGAAACACCGACTGCGGCCCGTAGACCAGCCAGTCGACCTCCTCGTCGTAGCGGGCGGCGATGCGGGCATAGTCGCCTTTGCGGAAAGCATCCTGAATGTCCTCGACCACCGCGCGCGCCGATGCGGCGGCTGGCTCGCCGGGCGTATCGTTGGGGCCTTGGCTGCCGGCGGTCATGGAGTGCCTCGCAAACGCAATCGGCGCCGGCGGTCTAAAGCCTCAGCTCATGGCCGAGCGCCTGCTCGACCACGTCGAAGGTGTCGATGAACTCGCGAAACTCGATCACCTGGCCGTCCTGGAAACGCAGAAAATTGGCCGCCCGGAAGCGCAGAATGCGCTCGGTGGCGCGCTGCTTGAAGGTGACGTCCGACATCACCGCGGCGCGCTCGCCTTCGACGATGATGACTTCGGGCTGGTAGCGTTCGATGACAAAACGCGCGGCAATGCCGCCCATGGCCTCCAGCACCGCCTTGCGGCCGCGGCGCGGGCCGGCGAAGGTAAAGACCGCCACCGGCGCGTACATCACCCAGTCGATATCGTCGTGGATCAGCGCGGCCACGCGCTCGAAATCGCGCCGGGCAT
Source organism: uncultured Pseudomonadota bacterium (assembly GCA_963805535.1). Taxonomy (GTDB): domain Bacteria; phylum Pseudomonadota; class Alphaproteobacteria; order Rhizobiales; family Xanthobacteraceae; genus Pseudolabrys. The sequence continues at coordinate 566,801 of CAWDUV010000012.1, read as the reverse complement.
AGGCGTCGTAAAGCTCGCGTACGGTTGCGCGCGTATCGCCGTCAGGCAGAGCAGCCTCCCCGGGAACCACCGTAAATTATGACGGTGAGCGGAGCCATGCCAAGCGTTGTGGCGGCTGTGCACAGAACTATCGTTGAAGGGATGCGTGGGCGAGGTCCGAGTTGGGACGTTTGTACACAAAGAGATCGTGCGCGATTTTGACGATGCCGAATGCGCTCACGGCGGCGGCGTGAGCAGCGCCTCGACTATCGCCGTCCATTCCGCCGCCAGGTCGCCGCTTGCCGGCGGCTTACCGGCCTGGCCGTACCAATAGCGGGCATTGCCGAGATCGCCCTCGACCCGGTGCAAATAGGCGTGCACCCAGGCGGCGTGGCCGCTCGCCTCGTCCTGTACCAGTCTGTGCGCTTTGTCCCAGTCGCCTTTCTTGGCCCACCAGAGCGCTTCGAGCGGAGGGCTCAAATCGGACGGCGGCGCGTCGTTCGAAAGCGACTGGTTATAGTCATTCGGCGTCACCACCAGCGCTCCGGCGCGAACCTGCCAGCCGCCTGCTCGATCGCGGCGCCGAGCGAGAACAGCGTCTCCTCGTCGAACGGCCGTCCGATCAATTGCAAGCCGAGCGGCAGGCCTTGCGCGTCGAGCCCGGCCGGCACCGCAATGCCCGGCAGCCCCGCCATGTTCACCGTCACCGTGAACACGTCGTTCAAATACATGGCGATCGGATCGTCGCCCTTCTCGCCGATACCGAAGGCCGCGGTCGGCGTCGCCGGCGTGAGCATGGCGTGGATGCCGGCGTCGAAGGCCTGCTCGAAATCGTGCTTGATCAGCGTGCGCACCTTCTGCGCCCGCAGGTAATAGGCGTCATAATAGCCGGCCGAGAGCACGTAAGTGCCGATCATCACCCGCCGGCGCACCTCCTTGCCGAAGCCCTCGCCGCGGGTGGCCTCGTACATGCCGGTGATGTCCTTGCCCGGCACGCGCAAGCCGTAGCGCACCCCGTCATAGCGCGCGAGATTGGAGGAGGCCTCCGCCGGCGCCACGATGTAATAGGCCGGCAGGGCATATTTGGTGTGCGGCAGCGAGACCTCGACTAGCTCGGCACCGGCGCTTTTCAGCCACGCCTGCCCTTGCTCCCAAAGCGCTTCGACCTCCGCCGGCATGCCCTCGACGCGGTATTCCTTCGGGATGCCGATGCGCAGGCCCTTCACCGATCGGCCGACCGCGGCTTCGTAATCCGGCACGTCCCGATCGACGCAAGTGGTGTCCTTGGCATCGGGCCCGGCCATGGAGCGCAACAGGATGGCGGCATCGCGCACCGTGCGCGCGAAGGGCCCGGCCTGGTCGAGCGAGGAGGCAAAGGCGACGATCCCCCAGCGCGAGCAGCGGCCATAGGTCGGCTTCATGCCGACGATGCCGGTGAAGGCCGCCGGCTGTCGAATGGAACCACCGGTGTCGGTGCCGGTCGCGCCCAGGCACAGATTGGCCGCCACCGCGGTAGCGGAGCCGCCGGACGAGCCGCCTGGGGTGAGTGGCGTATTTGATTCCTTGCGCCGCCACGGCGAGACCACCGGCTTGAAGTAGGACGTCTCGTTCGACGAGCCCATGGCGAATTCGTCATTGTTGGTCTTGCCCAACAGCACGGCGCCGTCGCGCCACAGATTGGCGGTGACGGTCGACTCGTAGGTCGGCACGAAATTGTCGAGGATGTGCGAGCAGGCGGTGGTGCGCACGCCGCGGGTCGCGAACATGTCCTTGACCGCGATCGGAATGCCTTCGAGCGGCCGCGCCTCGCCCTTGGCCAGGCGCGCGTCGGACGCCTTGGCCATGTCGCTTGCGCGCTCGGCGGTCTCCAGCACATAGGCATTGAGCGCGCGCGCCTGTTCGATCGCCTGCGCGTGCGCCGCGGCCAATTCGACGGCCGAGAAGCTCTTCTTCCGCAGCCCGTCGCGCGCTTGCGCCAAAGTGAGCGCGGTCAGTTCACTCACGGCAGATTACTCACGGCTTGCGCTCGCCCTCGACGGGCGGCGCGGCCGGCGCGGGCGCCGGGTCGCAGGCAAAGCGCGCCGCATCGTCCGCAGGCTTCACGCGCGGAAAGCCCGGCGGCGGCTCAGCCGGCAAATCGTCCATCGCGATCCACAGACCCATTTCGCAGGCGATGCACATCTACTCGACCACCTTCGGCACCAGGAAAAAATTGTCTTCGCTCGCCGGCGCGTTCTTGACCACGTCCTCGGCGATGCCGCCGTCGGTCACCTTGTCCTCGCGCATCTTCATCTGCATCGGCGTCACCGAGGTCATCGGCTCGATGCCCGCCACGTCGACCTCGCCGAGCTGCTCGACCCAGGCCAGAATGGCGTTGAGCTCGCCCTTCAAGTGCTCGATCTCCTCCTCGGCGACCGCGATGCGGGCGAGATGGGCGATGCGGCGCACGGTAGCGGTATCGACGGACATGAAGACCTCAACCTCGCTTCAGACGCACCGCCTATAGCAGAGCCGGCTTTTCGCCGGCAACCGCCGCCCGCCTCAGGGCCGCTGGTGCTCCAGCACGGTCCAGCCCTCGGCCTGCATGCGCTGCTTGGCGAGCCGCGTCGCCATGCCGGTGATGCGCAGGGTGCCGCGCGCCTTGGGATCGAAGCGCTTGCGCTGCGCGCTGACCACGCCGAAGCCGGTCGCCGTCTCGCGCGTCCACGACAGCGCGTCGATCGGCAGCACCGCCATCACGTGGTTGTCGCGCGTCACCACGAAGGGGAAATTGGCGAGCGCCACGAAGCGCCCGTAATCGCCCGGGTGCCGGTGATAGTCGTCGGCCATCAGCTCGGCCTGCCGGCGCATGACGTAGGCGAGCGAGCGAGTGTTGGCGACGGCCGCACGCGCGATATAGACGCGCCTGGCGCCGACGCCGTGCATGCTGTTGAGCGCCGCCACCAGCGCGGCGGCGTCGATCGGCGTGTAGTTGCGGTTGAGCAGGAACTGCTCGGTGATCGCATCGCCGACGCCCATCTTGTGCAAGAGGCCGCGGTTGATATCCATGATCTGGGCGGCGTCGTAATTGCGCGCGATCGCGTCCAGCCCCATATCGTTGAGCTTGTAAGCGGTCGACAGGTTGGAAACGATGATGCCGGCACCGCCCGGCACCGCCATCAACGCTCCCGACACCACCAGGCCGCCGGTGGCGGCCGCGCCTGCCAATTGCTGCAATTTTTCGGCCAGCGGCGGAAAATCGGTATAGGGGTCGACGCCATAGGCCGCCGCCAGTTCGCGCCGCTTGTCGGTGACGCCGAGCAGGCCGGACATGGCATCGTCGCGCGTCTTGCCGGCATTGTTCATGCCGGCGCCGAGCCGGCCGAAGAAATTGCCGACGCCGGCGAAGGTGTTCTGCACGGTGTCGACCGGATTGGTGATGAGCTTGCCGGCGAACATCAGCGGGCTTAAGCCGGCTTCCGCCAGCGCCTTGCCGAAGGCGTCGGAGGTGCTCACCTTTTCGAGTTTTGCCAGCGCATAGAGCTCGTTCTGCCGCATGCGCATCATCTCGTCGCCCTGCACCTGGAATCGGCCGTAGGGCGTCTTCAGCACATAGATGCGCAGCAGGCCGTCGCTGCGCACCGGGGTCAGGATGGTATAGTTGCTGCCGACCCGCTTGATGCCACGGATCTGCGCCGCGTTAAACGATGGCGGCCGCTCATAGCTCTCGGCCGCGGCGAGCGAAGGCGCCAGCAGCAAAAGCAGCACGGCCGGCATTAAAACGCGCAAGAAACCGCGCAGGCCGGAACGCAACGGAAACGCCATCACATACCCCCGATACCCAGGTCACCTCCGCCCCACTGTGCCCTTTATGCCGGCTGGGCCGCAAGCCCAGCGCACGATCCCGAAAAACATGTCCTAGACGCGATCGGGGATGGGAACCGGCTTTCGGAAAAGCATGCCCTCGGGCTCGACCCGAGGAATCGTGCGCACGTAAAATGTCGGCCATGACGGCGTATAAACGGCCCGCTACCATGCCCCAATGACCCGCCTCCACGGCCGCTATCCCTATTCGCCGATTCCCCTGCGGGCGCCTTATGACTGGCCGCAGGCCAAGCGGCTCGCCGTCTATGTCGGGCTCAATCTGGAATGGTTTTCCTTCGGCGAGGGCCTGGGCGCGGAACTTAGCCCCGGCGGACCACCCCCGGACGTACTCAATTACGCTTGGCGCGATTACGGCAACCGGGTCGGCGCGTTCCGCCTGGCCGACCTGTTCGGCGAGCTCGATCTGCCGGTCTCGTTGCTGACCAATGCGGTCATGATCGAGCAGGCCCCGCAGGCGCTTGCCGCCTTTCCCGGCGCCGAGCTGGTTGGCCACGGGCGCAGCAATTCCGAGCGCCAGGGCACATTGAGCGAAAAGGAAGAACGCCAGCTGATCGCCGAGACCGCCGCCGCGCTCGAGAACTATTCAGGCACCCGCCCGCGCGGCTGGCTCGGACCCTGGATCTCGCAGTCGCACCTGACGCCCGACCTGCTGCAGGAAGAAGGCTATACCTATCTGCTCGACTGGTGCCATGACGACCAGCCGGTGTGGATGCAGACGCGCAAAGGCAAAATCCTCTCGGTGCCCTACCCGCAGGAACTCAACGATATGCCGCAGATCGTCGCGCGCAAGCGCGAGGGCGCCGACTTCGCCGACATGATCGTCGACGCCTATGACGTGATGCTGGCCGAATGCGAGCGCCGCCCGCTGGTGATGGGCATCGCGCTGCACGCCTATATCGTCGGCTGGCCGCACCGCTTCAAGCATATCGCGCGCGCGCTGCGCCATCTGGTGCGCAAGGCCGACGACCGGGTCTGGTTCACCACCGCGGGCTCAATCGCCGCGCACGCCGCCGCATTGCCGGAAGGCACGGTGCCGTAGGCCATGGGCGCCGTGCTGGCCCTTGTCGAAGCCGCCCCGCTGCTGCCCGCGCGCGGCAGCCTGATCGGCCTCGATCTCGGCACCAAGACCATCGGCGTGGCGGCGTCCGATCCCGACCGCAGACTGGCGACCGGCGTCTTGACCGTCGCGCGCAAGAATTTCACCGCCGACGCGCAACGCCTGCTCGCGCTCGCCGCCGAACGCAAGGCGGTTGCCTTCGTGCTCGGCCTTCCGGTCAACATGGACGGTACGGAAGGCCCGCGCGCGCAATCGACCCGGGCCTTCGCGCGCAACTTCTGCAAGCTCACCGACCTGCCGATCGCGCTGTGGGACGAGCGGCTCTCCACCGCCGCGGTCGAGCGCGCGCTGATCGAAGCCGACGTCAGCCGCAAGAAGCGTGCGGCGGTGATCGACCAGCACGCCGCCGCCTTCATCCTGCAAGGCGCGCTCGACCGGCTGGCCGCGCTTGCCGCGCAGAAGACGTGAGGCGGCCGTTTACGGACGCACGAAGCTCTTGTTGGGCCGCGCCTGCCCCAAAGTATCCGCGTCGAGGTCATCGGTGCTCGAGGCGCAGGAGCCGTAATAGCCGTAGCCGTGCGAGTCGAAGGTGCTGATCCAGCAGGTGCCGCCGCCATAGACCTGGCCCGGACCGGGCTCATAGGCATAGGCCTGGTAGGCCTGGTAGGCCTGCGCCGGCAGCTGGCCCGGCACATAGGCGTAGCCCGGCGCATAGCCCGCGCCGGACTGGTCGGGATAATCCGGCCCGTAATAGCCGGCATTGGCCGCCGTGGCAGCCATCAGCGCGCCGGTCACGAGGGCGGCGGCGGCCGCGAATTTGACGATCCTTGTCATGCTGTCTCCTTGCTTTCTTCGCGATTGCCCCCCTCACATCAGGCACTATCCCGCATCGTCATGGCGCGCGCTGTTGCGCGGCGCCCCGGTGCGATCGGCCCTCAATGCGGGAACGGCGAGATCGGTTGCACGGCGCACGGCGGCCGCCCGATCACAAAGTTTTTAGGACCCAGGCGGATACCGTAAGGCGCGCCCGAAAGGCTTGCATTGGAGCGGACGCGTTAACCGTGACGCCCGCGCGCCTTGTGGACCGGGGCAGGATCGGCCCTTGCCGCGGGCTGAACTTGCGCCTATAGCAATCGCTTTAATGAACATCGCGCCGAAATCCTCCTTCGTCCTCAGCGCACGGCATCTGTTGGGGATCGAAGGGCTTTCGCGCGAGGACATTTCCGGCCTGCTCGACCTCGCCGAAGAGTTCGTCGCGCTCAACCGCCAGATCGAGAAGAAGCGCTCGTCTTTGCGCGGCCGCACCCAGATCAACCTGTTCTTCGAAGTCTCCACCCGCACCCAGGCCTCGTTCGAGCTGGCGGGAAAAAGGCTCGGCGCCGACGTGATGAACATGTCGGCTTCCTCCTCCTCCATGCGCAAGGGCGAGACGCTGATCGACACCGCGATCACGCTCAACGCCATGCATCCCGACATACTGGTGATGCGCCATCAGTCCTCCGGCGCGGTCGCGCTACTCGCCAGCAAGCTCGACTGCTCGGTGATCAATGCCGGCGACGGCGCGCACGAGCACCCCACGCAAGCGCTGCTCGACGCCGCCACCATCCGCCGCAACAAGGGCCGCATCGAGGGGCTGACGGTGGCGATCTGCGGCGACATCCTGCATTCGCGCGTCGCCCGCTCCAACATCATCCTGCTCAACATCATGGGCGCGCGCGTGCGCGTGGTGGCGCCCTCCACGCTCTTGCCGCCCGGCATCGAGCGCTTCGGCGTCGAGGTGGCGCGCGACATGCGCGAGGGTCTCAACGGCGCCGACATCGTGATGATGCTGCGGCTGCAGCGCGAGCGCATGAACGGCTCCTTCGTGCCCTCGGTGTCGGAGTATTTCCACTACTGGGGGCTCGACCAAAAGAAGCTCGCCTACGCCAAGCCCGACGCGCTGGTCATGCACCCGGGTCCGATGAACCGCGGCGTCGAGATCGACAGCATCGTCGCCGACGGCGCGCAGTCGCTCATCCGCGAGCAGGTCGAGATGGGCGTCGCCGTGCGCATGGCGGTGCTGGAAGCGCTGTCGCGGAATTTGCCGAATGCATGAGGGCGCGGCACGGCCTTTCCCCACCTCCCCCGCTTGCGGGGGAGGTCGACCGCCGAAGGCGGTCGGGAGGGGGTTCTTCGGCAACGGGCTTCCCCCTCCCCAGCCCTCCCCCGCAAGCGGGCGAGGGAGCAGGCCGTGCCATGCTCTCTGACCGCCGCCCGATCCTGCTCGCCAACGCCCGCATCGTCGATCCCTCGCGCGATCTCGATTTGGCCGGCGACCTGCTGATCGCCGAGGGCGTCATCCGCGAGGCCAAACGCGGCATCGGCGCCGCCGGCGTGCCGGAAGGCACCGAGGTGATCGACTGCCGCGGCAGACTGGTGGCGCCGGGTTTAATCGACATGCGTGCCTTCGTCGGCGAGCCGGGCGAGGCCGCCCGCGAGACGCTCGCCTCGGCGAGCCAGGCCGCCGCCGCCGGCGGCGTCACCACCATCATCTGCCAGCCCGCCACCTCGCCCGCCATCGACGATCCCGCCACCGTCGATTTCGTGCTGCGCCGCGCGCGCGACACGGCCATCGTCCACGTGCATCCGATGGCCGCCATCACCAAAGGCCTGGAAGGCAAGGAGATGACCGAGATCGGCCTGTTGAAGGCCGCCGGCGCGGTTGCCTTCACCGACGGCGACAAAAGCGTCACCAATGCCCAGGTCATGCGGCGCGCGCTCGCTTACGCCGGCGATTTCGACGCGCTGATCGTGCACCACACCGAGGATCCCGATTTGGTCGGCGACGGCGTGATGAACGAAGGCGAGTTCGCCTCCCGGCTTGGCCTGCTCGGCATCCCGAAGTCGGCGGAAACCATCATGCTGGAGCGCGATATCCGCTTGGTCGCGCTTGCCGGCGGGCGCTATCACGCGGCATCCATCACCTGCGGGGAATCGCTCGGCGTGCTCGCCCGCGCCAAGGACGACGGCTTGAACGTCACGGCATCGGCCTCGATCAACCACGTCGCGCTCAACGAAAACGACATCGGCGCCTACCGCACATTCCTGAAAGTCTCGCCGCCGTTACGCGCCGAGGACGACCGCAAGCGGCTGATCGAGGCGCTGAGCAGCGGCCTCATCGACGTGGTGATGTCCGACCACAATCCGCAGGACGTCGAGACCAAGCGGCTGCCCTTCGCGGAAGCCAATCCGGGCGCCATCGGGCTCGAGACCATGCTGAGCGCGGGCTTGCGGCTGTTGCACAATGGCGAGATCGCGTTGACGACGCTGCTGCGCGCCATGTCGACGCGGCCGGCGGAAATTTTAGGGCTGCCCGGCGGCACTTTGCGGCCCGGCGCGCCGGCCGACCTGATCGTGGTCGATCTCGAACTGCCCTGGGTGCTCGACCCGGCCGAGCTGAAGTCGAAATGCAAGAACACGCCGTTCGACGAGGCGCGCATGACCGGCCGCGTCACCCGCACCATCGTCGCCGGGCGGACGGTTTATGAGTATGTTTGATACGGTGCATTTCCACCAACGCTGTCATTCCGGGACGGCGCGCAGCGCCGGGCCCGGAATCCATATTCCGCAGCGCCGGGGCTATGGATTCCGGGCTCGCGGCCTGACGGCCGCGCCCCGGAATGACGGCTGAGGGTTTCGCATGACCCTCGCCCTCGCCTTCGCGCTCGGCTACCTGCTCGGCTCGGTCCCCTTCGGCCTCATCATCACGCTCGTCGCCGGCGGGCCGGACGTGCGCACCGTCGGCTCCGGCAATATCGGCGCCACCAATGTGCTGCGCACCGGCCGTAAAGATCTGGCCGCGCTGACGCTGGCCGGCGACATGCTCAAAGGTACCGCGGCGGTGCTGATCGCGGCTTACGTCGCCGGCGAACACGCCGCGCTTGCCGCCGCGCTCGGCGCCTTTCTCGGCCATCTCTTTCCGGTCTGGCTCAGGTTCAAGGGCGGCAAGGGGGTGGCGACCTATATCGGCCTGCTGCTCGGCCTCTATTGGCCGGCCGCGCTCATCTTCTGCGCGCTCTGGCTCGCGGTCGCCTTCCTCTTTCGCTACTCGTCGCTGGCGGCGCTTATTGCCAGCGCGCTGACGCCGGCGATTGCTGTGGGGCTTGCAGCGGCCCGACGCCGCTGCGCTGTTTCTGTTGCTCACCGTGCTGCTGTGGATCATGCACCGCGCCAATATCCGCCGCCTGCTTAACGGCAGCGAGAGCAAGATCGGCCGCTCCTCGGCGGCCTAACCCGCCAGCACAGCTTGCGCCGGCGCGCGCACCGGCGCGCCGTGCGTCTTCGGGATCTTGTCGGCGAAAATCTCCACCAGATGGTCGGCCTCGCCCTCGCCGCTCGGCGCCCGCAAGGCCTCGTCCATGTAGCTTGCCGCCGCCGGGTCGGCCGCGACGCGCGCCGCCATGCGGCGATAGCGCCGCACCAGCAGCAGCCATTGCGCCACCACCTTGAGCCAGTCGAAGGCGCGCCAGGGATAGAACGCAATCGGATTGACGATGGGCAGCCCGTAGCGCCGCTGCGTGCGTATCTTGCGGCGCAGGAAGCCGAATTGCAGCGGGTGCACGCCCTCGATGCGCGAGGCGCCGGAAAAGATGGTGATCGCGTCGAGAATCTTGTTCTTGTTGATGCCCGACGCAATCGCCCGCCGCAAAATGGTCTCGACATGGGCGTCGCTGTAATAGCGCGTCCAGGCGTCGGCATAGACCTGCTGCCACTCTTCCTTCGACATGCGCGCATGCGCGGTGCAGGCGTGCTCGAGGTCGTATTTGTTCATGTCGGGCTCCATCGGAACCCCGGCCAGATGCAGCTTCTTGTGGTCCTCCGAGCCCGGCAGCGGCGTCAGATAGAAGAACTCCAGCAAGTCGATCGGCAGTTCCTTCTTGATCACCTCGATGTCGTGCGCGATCGATTCCGGCGTGTCGGTCGGGAAGCCGAGAATGTAGCCGGCATAGGTCATCACCTTCTGCGCCCGCCAGGCCAGCAGCATCTCGCGGTATTCCCAGATCTTGTTCTGCCGCTTCTTGGTGCCCATCAGCGATTCGGGGTTGATGTTTTCCAGCCCGATGAACACCGCGTTGCAGCCGGCGCGTGCCGCCTTCTCGATGAAGCCCGGAATGCGGTGGCAGAGCGTGTCGACCTGCAGCAGGATCTTGATGTTGAACTTCTCGCGCTCGCGCAGCTCGATCAGCCGGTCGAGGATCGGCTCCCAATTGCGGTTGCGGGCGAAATTGTCGTCGGTGACGAAGAAGCGGGTAATGTTCTGCGCCGCGTTGCCGCGCACGATCGCCTCTACGTCGTCCGGCGTGCGGTAGCGCGACTTGCGCCCCTGCACGTTGATGATGGTGCAGAAGCTGCACTGGAACGGGCAGCCGCGGCCGGCATCGAAGCTCGAATAATGCCCGGCCACGCGCGTCACCACCTCGCGCGGCAAAATCGGCACCACCGCCGCCGCCATCTCCGGCAGGTCGCTCATGAAATTATAGATCGGCGGGGCCGTGCCCTGCGCCACGTCGCGCAGCACCTGCGGCATGCGCCCTTCCGCCTCGCCGGCGAACAGCGTGATGCCGAGGTCGAGCGCCTCCTGCAGATCGTCCGGCAGCTTCGGCAGCATGGCGATGCAGCCGCTGACGTGGAAGCCGCCCATCACCACCGGCAGGCCGAGGGCGCGGAACTGGCGGGCGAGATCGAGCGCGCGCGGATACTGGTTCGACTGCACGCCGATCAGTCCGACCATGCCGCCACCGGCTGAGCGGATGCGCGCCGCCACCGCTTTGGCGTCGACGACCGTGTTGCACTCGTCGCAGGCCTCGATCTCGATATCGACGTCGGGGCCGAGCACGCGCTCGCGCGCGCATTCCTCGATCAGGCCGTAGACGCTGGCCAGGCTGTTGGAGGGCAGCGTCGAGCGCCACCACTGGATGACATAGCCATCCCGGTCGTAATGCGACGGCTTGATCAGGACGACCCTGAAAGCCCGCTTGCCGCCTGCCCCGACTTCCCCCATCCCCACCTTCCGCTTGGCTCGATCCGACGCAATCGGCCCGAGTGTGCCGGACTGAGCCGATAATGCAACGTGCTTTTAGTCCTCGTCGGCGGCAATCTCAGGTCGTAAGCTGATACCGTTGGCCGAGGGCATTGATCGGGGGCGGGCATTGGCGGAGCGGGTCAAACTCACCGAAGAGCAGCGGCTCGACTGGCTGCGCCTGATCCGGTCCGACAATATCGGCCCGCGCACCTTCCGCGACCTGGTCAATTATTACGGCGGCGCGCGGGCTGCGCTCGATGCGCTGCCGGCGCTCGCCCGCCGCGGCGGCGCCGCCGGCCCGGCGCGCATCTGCTCGCTCGATGACGCCGCTGCCGAGCTGAAGGCCGCCAAGGCGAGCGGCGTCGCATTCGTCGCGCTCGGCGAGGCCGATTATCCGCCGCGCCTGCAGATGATCGACGATCCGCCGCCGCTTCTGGCCGTGCGCGGCGACCGCGCCATCCTCACGCGGCCGCTGGTCGCCATCGTCGGCTCGCGCAACGCCTCCGCCGCCGGCGTCAAATTCGCCCAAGGCCTGGCGCGCGATCTGGGCAACGCCGGCTACGGCATCGTCTCCGGCCTCGCGCGCGGCATCGACGCCGCCGCCCACCGCGCGAGCCTCACAACCGGCACCATCGCCGTGCTGGCCGGCGGCCACGAGCGCATCTATCCGCCCGAGCACGTCGATCTCTTGGACGCGATCCTCGAACAGGGCGCCGCCGTCTCCGAAATGCCGCTCGCCTGGGAGCCGCGCGCGCGCGACTTCCCGCGCCGCAACCGGCTGATCTCCGGGCTGGCGGTCGGCGTCGTCATCGTGGAAGCGGCGCGCCGCTCCGGCTCGCTGATCACCGCGCGGATGGCCGGCGAGCAGGGCCGCGAAGTCTTCGCCGTGCCGGGCTCGCCGCTCGATCCGCGCGCCGAAGGCACCAACGGCCTGCTCAAGCAGGGCGCCATTTTGGTCACCGAAGCAGCCGACGTCATCGCCGTCTTGGAGCCGATCCTCGGCCGCGGGTTCGAGCCGCCGCCGGCGCGCGAGCCGGCGCAGGAAGCGCTGGGTCCGCCCGACCACGAGCCCGGCGAGGACGAGCGCAGCCGCATCGTCGGGCTGCTCGGCCCCTCGCCCACTTCCATCGATGACTTGGTGCGGCTGTCCGAGACCTCGCCGGCCATCGTGCGCACGGTGTTGCTGGAGCTAGAGATCGCCGGCCGCCTGGAGCGGCACGGCGGCGGCCTGGTATCGCTGCTATAGTCGCGGGCGAGATTCGAAAGGCAGCGCAAGGCTTCGCAATGATCTTCCGCCGGCTCGCCCTCCTCGCTTTGCTGTTCGCGGCTTTAAGCCTGCCCGCGCAGGCCGCGCAAAGCTTCGCGCAATTCACCGCCAGACTGTGGCCGGACGCACAAGCCAAAGGCGTCACGCGTGCGACCTTCGACCGCGCCATGCAGGGCGTCACGCCCGATGCGCGCGTCATTGCCGCCACCAAGCGCCAGCCGGAATACGGCAAGCCGTTCGGCGCCTATGTCAACGCGGTCGCCTCGCGCGGCCGCATCGCGCGCGGGCAAGCCAAGATCAAGGAATGGGCGAAGACCTTCACGCAGGTCGAAAAGAAATTCGGCGTCGACCGCTTCATCCTCACCGCGCTCTGGGGCATCGAGACCGATTACGGCGCCGAGCGCGACCGCTGGGACGTGTTCCGCTCGCTCGCCACGCTCGCCTACGTGGGCTACCGCGATCCCTACTTCCGCAACGAATTGATCGTGGCCATGAAGATCATGCAGGACAATCGTTTCCCGCGCAGCCGCATGGTCTCCTCCTGGGCCGGCGCCATGGGCCAGAGCCAGTTCATGCCGTCCAACATCGTCGACTACGCCGTGGATTTCTCCGGCGACGGCAAAAGCGATCTGTGGGGCAACGTGCCGGACGTGCTCGCCTCCACCGCCAATTATCTCAAGAAGCAGCATTGGCAGGACGGCCTGCCCTGGGGCTTCGAGGTCACGCTGCCGAAGGGCTTCGACACGATGCGCAGCCGCGCCAGCTTTACCGAATGGCGCGCGCTTGGCGTTCGCCGCGCCGACGGCAAGCCGTTCCCGCGAGGTTCCGGCATCCTGTTCTTTCCGGCCGGCTATAAGGGTCCCGCCTTCATCGTCACGCCCAATTACGATGCGCTGAAGGAATACAACAACTCGGATGCCTATGCCGTGGGCGTCGGCCACCTCGCCGACCGGCTGCGCGGGGCTGCACCGATCAAGGCCAAATGGCCGGCGGACGACCATCAGCTCTCGCGCGATGCCCGCATCGCCCTGCAAAAGAAGCTCGCCGCGCTCGGCTACAAGGTCGCCGACTTCGAAGGCCATATCGACTTCGATCTGCGCGACAACATCCGCGCCGAGCAGAAGAAATTGGGCATGGTGCCGGACGGCAATCCGACCGCGGTGCTGCTCGAACGTTTAGGCGTAAAGCCGGCGCGCTAGGCTGATCAGCGCCCGCCGTTCGGGCCGTTATTGGGGCGGTTGGCGCTTTCGGCCTCGAGCCGCGCCATTTCCAACAGGTAGCCCAGCGTCTCCAGGCCCTGCTTGCGCGCCATGGCGGCAAGGTCGGCGGACAGGGTTGCGACGTAGCTCGCTACCGCAGCGCGTGAGCCCGGCTCGCCTGTTGCACTCATGTTGTGACTCATTGCATTCCCAGGGGGCGACTTCCGGATGCCGGCACGCTTGCTCGCAACCCCCGGGTTAAAATTACACAGGTTTTCGCCAATAGGAATATATTAATTGCATTTTTGGAAAAATACACCCTTAGGTTGAAATCGGGCGTAACGAATGGGCGGAATCGGCCGTAACGCCTGAGTCATTTTCATGCCCTATTCCCTTGGTCTGAAAACGCCGCTCGACCGGCCTGAATTGACAGCGGGTGCCGCCTTCCCCATGTTCCGGGCGAAGCCGGCGGCCGATACCGACTTAGACCCGGCCCGAATCGGCCGATAACCCATTGGAAATCATGAACATCGTCGTGGTGGAATCGCCGGCCAAGGCGAAGACGATCAACAAATACCTGGGCCCCGGTTACGAGGTTCTCGCCTCTTATGGCCACATCCGCGACCTGCCCCCCAAAGACGGTTCCGTCGACCCGGACGCCGATTTCCGCATGCTCTGGGAGGTCGACGCCCGCGCCAACCAGCGCGTCAACGATATCGCTCGCGCCCTCAAAGGCGCCGACAAGCTGATCCTGGCCACCGACCCCGACCGCGAGGGCGAGGCCATCTCCTGGCACGTCTTGGAGGTGCTCAAAGAGAAGAAGGCGCTCAAGGACCACGAGATCGAGCGCGTCGTCTTCAACGCCATCACCAAGCAGGCCGTCACCGAAGCGATGAAGCACCCGCGCAAGATCGACGCCGCGCTGGTCGATGCCTATCTCGCCCGCCGCGCGCTCGACTATCTGGTCGGCTTCACGCTCTCTCCCGTGCTCTGGCGCAAGCTGCCGGGCGCCCGCTCGGCCGGGCGGGTGCAGTCGGTGGCGCTGCGGCTGGTCTGCGACCGCGAGCTGGAGATCGAGAAATTCGTTACGCGCGAATACTGGTCGATCGCGGCGACGCTCGCCACCCCGCGCAACGAGACCTTCGAGGCGCGCCTCACCGGCGCCGACGGCCAGAAGATCCAGCGCCTCGACATCGGCTCCGGCGCCGAGGCGGAAGCCTTCACCCGCGATCTGGAAAACGCCACCTTCCACGTCGCCAATGTCGAAGCCAAGCCCGCGCGGCGCAATCCGCCGCCGCCCTTCACCACCTCGACCATGCAGCAGGAGGCCTCGCGCAAGCTCGGCTTCTCGCCGGCGCACACCATGCGGCTGGCCCAGCGCCTCTATGAGGGCATCGACATCGGCGGCGAGACCGTCGGCCTCATCACCTATATGCGTACCGACGGCATCGACGTGGCGCCGGAGGCGATCGCCGCCATCCGCGGCATGATCGGCAAGAATTACGGCGCCAACTACGTGCCGGAAGCCCCGCGCAGCTTATCAGCAGAAATCCAAGACCGCGCAGGAAGCGCACGAAGCGGTGCGCCCGACCGATCCCAACCGCTCGCCGGCGCAGGCCGCCAAGCGCCTCGACCGCGACCAGGCCCGCCTCTACGAACTGATCTGGAACCGCGCCGTCGCCAGCCAGATGCAGTCGGCCGAGCTCGAGCGCACCACCGTCGACATCGAAGCCAAAGCCGGCGCCCGCACGCTCGAGCTGCGCGCCACCGGCCAGGTGGTGAAGTTCGACGGCTTCCTCACGCTCTACCAGGAGGGCATGGACGAGCCGAGCGAGGACGACGAGTCAAAGCGCCTGCCGGCCATGAGCGCGGGCGAGCTGTTGCAGAAGCAGGCGATCAATTCCGCCCAGCACTTCACCGAGCCGCCGCCGCGCTTTTCGGAAGCCGCGCTGGTCAAGCGCATGGAAGAGCTCGGCATCGGCCGCCCCTCGACCTACGCCTCCATTCTGCAGGTGCTGCAGGACCGCGGCTACGTGCGCATCGACAAGAAGCGGCTGATCCCCGAGGACAAGGGCCGCGTGGTGGTCGGCTTCCTGGAGAGCTTCTTCCAGCGCTATGTCGAATACGACTTCACCGCCAATCTGGAAGAGCAGCTCGACAGAATCGCCAATGCCGAGGTCGACTGGAAGCAGGTTTTGCAGGACTTCTGGACCGACTTCATCGGCGCGGTCAACGACATCAAGGACCTGCGCGTCACCCATGTGCTCGACGCGCTCAACGATCTCTTGGCCCCGCACATCTTCCCGCCCGGTCCGGAAGGCGGCGATCCGCGCAAATGCCCAACGTGCGAAACCGGCCGGCTCTCGCTCAAGCTCGGCAGGTTCGGCGCTTTCATCGGCTGCTCGAACTATCCCGACTGCAATTTCACCAGGCAGATGACGCCGGGCGCCAATGGCGGCATGAACGGCACCAAGGTGCTGGGCGAGGACCCGGTCACCGGCTTGGAGGTCTCGCTGCGCGGCGGCCGCTTCGGGCCCTATCTGCAGCTCGGCGAACAGAAGAAGCCGGAGAAGAAGGGCGAGGAAGTCGAGAAGCCCAAGCGCGCCGGCCTGCCGAAAGGCCTGGCGCCCGACGACGTCGATCTGGAAAAAGCGCTCGGGCTTTTGGCGCTGCCGCGCGAAGTCGGCATCCATCCGGAAGACGGCGAGCCGATCGTGGCCGGCGTCGGCCGCTTCGGCCCTTACGTCAAGCACGGCAAGACCTACGCCAATCTGGAAGACGGCGACGAGGTTTTGAACGTCGGGCTGAACCGCGCGGTCACGCTGATCGCCGAGAAGAAGGCCAATCCCGGCAAGGGCCGCCGCTTCGGTGCCGATCCCGGCCGAGCGCTGGGCGAGCATCCCGACAAAGGCGGGCCGATCGTGGTCAAGAAGGGCCGCTACGGGCCTTACGTTTCCCACGACGGCGTCAACGCCACGCTCATGGGCGACGTGACGCCGGAGAACGTGACCATCGAGCAGGCGGTCGGCCTGCTGGAAGCGCGCATCGCCAAAGGCGGCGGCAAGAGGCCGGCGAAGAAGAAAGCCGCCAAAAAATCGACCGAGAAAGCCAAGCCCGCGGCCGACGCCGAAGCGGTCGCCGCCGAGGCGCCCAAGCTAACCTCTAAGCCTGTATCGAAGCCGCGTCGCGCCGCCGGCCGCAAGACCGCCGCCGGCAAGGCCGAGAAGAAACCCGCTCACCCCAAGAAGGCCGCCGCCGCCAAGGCAAGACCTGCGCGCAAGACCACGGCGGCGGAGTGATCTTTCTTTACCTCCCCCTGAATGGGGGAGAGCCTGCCCTCGGGCTTGACCCGAGGGTCGATTGTTGTCGCGCAGCGACGACAGTCGGGTGGGGGTCAATCGACGCTGCACGACCCCCTCCCTACCCCTCCCCCTTTTAGGAGGAGGGAACGGAAAGACCTCGCCCGGCCGCGGTAGCACAAACCCGACATCACCATTACATTTCACGATAAGCGCCCCATGGGCGCAGGAAAGCTCATTTGACTAAACCCGCCAAAAAGACCCCCACCCTCCCCTCCAAAGCCGATCTTCTCGCCTTCATCGGGAAGCGCCCCGGCAAGGTCGGCACCCGCGAGATCGCCCGCGCCTTCAACCTGAAGAACAATCTGCGCGCCGACTTGAAGCGCCTGCTGCGCGAGCTCGCCGACGAAGGCGCGATCGAAAAGCGCCGCAAGAAGCTGCATCACCCGGGCGTGCTGCCGGAGACCGTGCTCGCCGATATCACCGCGCGCGACGCCGACGGCGATCTCATCGCCACGCCCGATGAATGGGACGCCGAGGCGCACGGCCCCGCGCCCAAGATCCGCATCGAGTTTGCGCGCAAGGCGCGCCCCGGCCCCGCCGCCGGCCTCGGCGACCGCGTGCTGCTGCATATCGAGGAAACCGAAGAAGAAGCCGGCATCCGCCACCGCGGCCGCGTCATCCGCATCATCGACCATCCCAAAGCGCGCGTGCTCGGCATTTTTCGCAGCACGCCGCAGGGCGGCGGACGGCTGGAGCCGGTCGACAAGAAGATGCTGGGCAAGCAGCTTGCCATCCCGCCCGGCGCCACCAACGGCGCGCAGGACGGCGACCTGATCGCGGTGGAGGCCAGCCGCTCACCCCGCCTCGGCCTTGCCACCGGCCGCGTGGTCGAGCGGCTCGGCTCGCTCAAGTCCGAGCGCGCCGTCAGCCTGATCGCCATCAACGCGCACGGCATCCCGCACGTGTTCCGCCGCGAGACTTTGCAGGAAGCGGACGACGCCAAGCCGGCGACGCTTGCCCAGCGCGAGGATTGGCGCCAGCTCCCGCTCGTCACCATCGATCCGCCCGACGCCAAGGATCACGACGACGCCGTGCATGCCGCGCCCAACTCGGCGGCCAACAACAAAGGCGGCTTCATCGTCACCGTCGCCATCGCCGACGTCGCCCATTACGTCACGCCCGGCTCGGCACTCGACCGCGAAGCGCTGGTGCGCGGCAATTCGGTCTATTTCCCCGACCGCGTGGTGCCGATGCTGCCCGAGCGCATTTCCAACGATCTGTGCTCGCTCAGGCCCCGCGAAGACCGCGCCGCGCTCGCCGTGCGCATGGTGATCGGCGCCGACGGCCGCAAGCGTTCGCATACGTTTCATCGCGTGCTGATGCGCTCGGCCGCCAAACTCTCATACCAGCAGGCGCAGCTCGCCATCAGCGGGCGCACCGACGAGGATACCGAAAGCCTGGTCGCGCCGGTGCTGACGCCGCTCTACGCCGCTTACGAGACGATGGCGCGCGCCCGCAACGAGCGCGGGCCGCTCGATCTCGACCTGCCCGAGCGCAAGATCCTGCTCAAAGGCGACGGCACCGTCGACCGCGTCACCAAGCCGGAGCGGCTGGAGGCGCACCGGCTGATCGAGGAATTCATGATCCAGGCCAATGTCGCCGCCGCCGAGACGCTGGAGAAGGCGCGCGTGCCGCTCATCTACCGCGTACACGACGAGCCGGCGCTGGAGCGCGTCGCCGCTTTGCGCGAGTTCCTGCAAACGCTCGACATCAACTTTCCCAAGGCCGGCGCGCTTCGCCCCGAGGCCTTCAACCGCGTGCTGGCGCAAATGAAGGGCCGCGACGCCGAGCAGCTTGTCAACGAAGTGGTCTTGCGCGCGCAGGCGCAGGCCGAATACGCCGCCGAGAACTACGGCCATTTCGGCCTCAACTTGCGCCGCTACGCCCATTTCACCTCGCCCATCCGCCGCTATGCCGATCTCATCGTGCATCGCGGGCTGATCCGCGCGCTCAAGCTTGGGCCGGGCGGCCTGCCCGAGGCCGCCACCACCGAGGCGCTGTCGGAAATCGCCGCCGAAATCTCCGCCACCGAGCGCCGCGCCATGGTCGCCGAGCGCGAGACCAACGACCGGCTGATCGCGCATTTCCTCGCCGACCGCGTCGGCGCCACCTTCGACGGGCGCATTTCCGGCGTCACCCGCGCCGGCCTGTTCGTCAAGCTGCACGAGACCGGCGCCGACGGCTTCGTGCCGGCGCGCACCATCGGCGACGAGTATTTCCACTACGACGAGGCGCGCCATTCCATGGTCGGCAGCCGCTCGGGCGAGACCTATCGCCTGGGCGATGCCGCCACCGTCAAGCTTGTGGAAGCCGCTCCGGTCGCGGGCGCCTTGCGCTTCGAAATGCTATCGGAAGGACGGCAGGGCCGCCCGGCCCGCCATGCCGCCCGCCCGCGCGAGCGCCACCAAGCCAAGGCGCAGCGTCCCGAACGCGCGAAGCGACACCACCGGCAAAGCAAGGCACGATAAGACGATCATGACACAGGATATGGCCAAGCGCTGGGCAGACCGTATGACCAAGCAAGAACGCGACCAGACCTTCCCCGACAGCGAGCCGCGCGATGCCGCCACCCTCATGCTGATCGACCGTTCCGCGCCCGTGCCCAAGGTGCTGCTCGGCCGCCGCCATGCCGGGCACAAATTCATGCCCGGCAAGTTCGTCTTCCCGGGCGGGCGCATCGAGGCGCTCGACCGCGCCATGCCGGCGCTGAGCGAACTGGATCCGGCCACCGAGAAGAAGCTCAACGAGCGCGTGGCGCAGCCGGGCGCCGATTTCGCCCGCGGCCTGGCGCTCGCCGCCGTGCGCGAGACCGCGGAAGAGACCGGCCTGCTGCTCGGCGAGAAAGGCAACGAGCCGCCCGCAACGCCGGGCGAGATCTGGACCGAATTCGCCAAGGCCAACGTCTATCCCGACCTCGGCCATTTGCATTTCATCGCCCGCGCCATCACCCCGCCGCGCAGGCCGCGCCGCTACGACACCCGCTTCTTCACGGCGGACGCCTCCGCGGTCGCCCATACCATCGAGGGCGTGGTGGGGCCGGATTCGGAACTGGTGGAGCTGACCTGGGTGCCGATCGAGCAGGCCACCCAGCTCGACATGCCGACCATCACCGGCGTGGTGCTGGAGGAGTTGCTCGCCCGCGTCGAGGCCGGCATGGCCCACGACCTGCCGGTGCCGTTCTATTTCATGAAGGACCAGCAGTTTTTTCGGGAATTGTTGTAAATCCGCGCAAAACCGCCATTTCTTGACATTCGCGCGGGCGCCGCTAGGTTCCCCGCCAAAACCGCCAGCAACAGGTTCCGAGGACAGCCATGGCCAAAGCCATCACCCTGAAGATCAAGCTCGTGTCCAGCGCGGGCACCGGCCACTATTACGTGACCAAGAAGAACTCGCGCACCCAGACCGACAAGCTCAAGAAGAAGAAATACGACCCCATCGCCAGGAAGCACGTCGAATACAGCGAGTCGAAGATCAAGTAGGCTAGTATTTGATGGATCAGCGCCGCACTTTTTCGGTGGTGTTGGAGCCGGAAGACGGCGGCGGCTTCACCGTGCGCGTGCCCTCGATCCCTGAAATCGTTACCTACGGCAAGGACGAGCAGGAAGCGCTCGCGATGGCGGAAGACGCCATCCGCCTTGTGCTCGAAGATTGCCTGGCGCGCGGCGAAGCCGTCCCCGTGCCGCACCAGCCGCAAATCCGCGAAATCACAGTCACCCTAGCGGCATGACCGAGCGCCTCCCATCGCTGCGAGCGAGGGAGGTCATTCGCGCGCTGGAACGTGCCGGCTTTGTCGTGTCACGGACTTCAGGAAGTCATTGCCGGCTGATCCATGCGGCCGACCCCACACGCAAAGTCACCGTTCCGGTTCACGGTGCCGATCTCAAGCGCGGCACGCTGCGCGCCATTATTTCGCAAGCCGGCCTGAGCGTCGCCGAGTTCCTGGCGCTACTATAGCGGTCAATGAGCAAGGTGACCGGCCGGGCGCGGTGTTTTGAGGAGGCCACTCGCACCGCGTCCCGGCCGGCCGAACCCCGCGAGACCCAGGAGATGCGGCGGACCTGAGCACTCCGCAGGGCATTGCTGCAATGGGCGTCCCGCCGCGCCGGCGCCGCGCGCAAAGAAGCCGTCGCCGGCGAGGGTAGAGCAAGCCCGCGCCGCCACAAGCCTCTTCTTAACCCGCTGGGATTTTTGCCGAATTTTTTGCCGGCCGGCCGCCGCCGCCTGACCGCCAAGCGAATCTCGCAGACGTTGCCTTGGCTCCGTCTTACGCCGCGTCCGGCACCACCCGGTTGCGGCCGTCGCGCTTGGCGCGATAGAGCGCGGTGTCGGCGCGCTTCAACACGGCGGCGGCGTTGTCGGCCGGCCCGTCGAGCGCGGCGATGCCGATCGAGATGGTCACGTCGAGATTGCGCGCGCCCTGCTGGATGGCGAAGGGCTCGGATGCGATCCTGCGGCGCAGGCGCTCGGCCACCATGGTGCCGACCGCCATGTCGGTCTCCGGCATCACGATGACGAATTCCTCGCCGCCGTAGCGGCAGGCGAGATCGATGTTGCGGGTCGCCTTGCGGATGCGCAGCGCGAACTCGCGCAGCACGTCGTCGCCGGCGTCGTGGCCGTGGGTGTCGTTGACCGCCTTGAAATAATCGATGTCGACCACCAGCAGGGCGAGCGGCTTGCCGCGCGCGGCCGCCTGCTCGATCAGCGTCGCCAGATGCGTCTCCATGTAGCGCCGGTTATACAGGCCGGTGAGCGCGTCGGTGATCGCCATCTCGACCGTCAGCTGCGCGTTGTCGCGCAGCCGCTCGGTATAGCGCTTCTTCTTGATCTGCGTGCGCACGCGCGCCAGCATCTCGTTCTTGTCGATCGGGCGGATGAGATAATCGTTGATGCCGATCTCGAGGCCCCGCACCAGCCGCTGGTTGTTGTCGGCGTCGGCCAAGGCCAGGATCGGTACGTTGCGCGTGCGCTCGAGCGAGCGCAACTGGCTGCACAGCCGCAAGCCGTCGAAGTTCTGCAGGCCGAGCGACACGATCACCAGGTCGTAATTGCCTTCGGCGGCGTGAAACAGCGCCTCGTTCGGATCGGCCTCCACGTCCACCCGCTGCTCGCCCGCCAGCAACTCGGCCATGCGCTCGTATGAGCTCTTGCGGTCGTCGACGATGAGGATGCGGCCGTCGCGCCCGGTCTCGCTCACCGCCGCGCGCTCCGGGCTCTGGATGCCGATTTCCTTGGAAGTGACCGCGCGCATGCGCAATTCGTCGGTCACCATCTTCAACCGTGCCAGCGAGCGCACGCGCGACACCAGCGCCACGTCGGTCACCGGCTTGGTGAGGAAATCGTCGGCGCCGGCCTCCAGCCCCTTGACGCGGTCGGAGGGCTGGTCGAGCGCGGTCACCATCACGACGGGAATGTGGTGCGTCACCGGATTGGTCTTGAGCGTGCGGCAGACCTGGAAGCCGTCCATGTCCGGCATCATGACGTCGAGCAGCACGATGTCGCATTCGGCGCGCTCGGCCACCGCCAGCGCATCCTTGCCGCTATAGGCGGTGATGACGTCGAAATATTCCGCCGACAGCCGCGCCTCCAGCAGCTTCACATTGGCCGGCACGTCGTCGACGACGAGAACGCGGGCGCTCATGTCAGGCGCTCCCTTTGATCATTCCGCGCTCCCCAGAAAATGCCGGATGGTCTCGATGAACTTGCCCACCGAAATCGGCTTCGAAAGATAGGCCTCGCAGCCACCCTCGCGAATGCGCTCCTCGTCGCCCTTCATGGCGAAGGCGGTGACCGCCACCACGGGAATCGCTTTCAGCTCGGGATCGTCTTTGAGCCATTTGGTCACTTCGAGGCCGGACACTTCCGGCAGTTGGATATCCATCAGAATCAGGTCCGGCCGGTACTTGCGCGCGAGATCGAGCGCCTCGATGCCGTTGCGGGTGCCGACCGTGCGATAGCCATGCGCTTCCAACAGATCGTGGAAGAGCTTCATGTTCAGCTCGTTGTCCTCCACGATCAGGACGGTCTTCGCCATGGCCCCCCGCCCCGGTTGTCCCCAACGCGCCTCGCCCGGCGCGCGCGCCGTCGCTTTGGCCGGCGCGCTCGGGCATGATCGCAACGGTAGTGCCGATTTGTTGACGAAAGGCAAATTTGATCGATGAAACTAGGCGCTCAGTTAACGCTCGTGGCGGCAGAAGGTGTGGCTGTTCAGGCGCTTACCTTTCTCGCCGGGGAACCGGCGCGGCTTGCGGGCTTCCTTAATACAACCGGACTCAACCCCGAGCAGATTCGCCGGGCCGCCGCCCAGCCGGGCTTCCTGCTCGGCGTTCTCGACTATGTCGGCTCCGACGACCGCTTGGTGGCCGAATTCGCTGCCGCGACCGGCTGCAAGCCGGACGACATCGCGCGCGCCTATCAAGCGCTTGGCGGCGCCCCCTGGGAGCGCGCAGTGCCGTGAAAAAACCACCTTGTCATTCCGGGGCGCGGCCGAATGCCGCGAACCGGAAACCGATCCGCCTCATCCAGAGGAGCGCACGAAGTGCGCGTCTCAAAGGATGAGGCGGCCCTATGCTTCGAGACGCGTCGCTGACGCGACGCTCCTCAGCATGAGGCCGAATGAGGCCACGCCACGATGAGCTTCTGCCGCGATTGCCTTGCCGATACGCCGCCGCAAGCTAAGCGCTGCCGAGCTTGCGGCTCGCCGCGCCTGTTGCGCCATGGCGAGCTCGACACGCTCGCCATCGCCCATGTCGATTGCGACGCCTTCTACGCCACAATCGAAAAGCGCGACGACCCTTCGCTCATCGACAAGCCGCTGATCGTCGGCGGCGGCAAACGCGGCGTGGTGGCGGCCGCCTGCTACGTCGCGCGCACCTACGGCATCCGCTCGGCCATGCCCATGTTCGAGGCGCTCAGGCGCTGCCCGCAGGCGACCGTGATCAGGCCGAACATGGCGAAATACGCGGAAGTCGGCCGCGCCGTGCGCCAGGCCATGCGCGATCTCACGCCGCAGGTCGAGCCGCTGTCGATCGACGAAGCCTTCCTCGATCTGACCGGCACCGCGCGCCTGCACGGCATGAGCGCCGCCAAGGTGCTGGCGCGCTTTGCCGCCGACGTCGAGCGCACGCTCGGTATCACGGTGTCGATCGGGCTTTCCGCCAACAAGTTCCTGGCCAAGATCGCCTCCGATCTCGACAAGCCGCGCGGCTTCGCCGTGCTCGGCCTTGCCGAAGCGCCCGCGTTCCTCGGCAAGCGGCCGGTCGGCTTCATCTATGGCGTCGGCGCCGTGAGCGCCGCGAAACTGGCCGCCGACGGCTTTCCGCTCATCGCCGACCTGCAGCGCGCCGACGAGCACGAACTGATGCGCCGCTACGGCGAGGAAGGCGCCCGGCTGTGGCGGCTGGCGCGCGGCATCGACGCCCGCAAGGTCGATCCCGAACGCGAGACCAAAAGCATCTCGGCGGAAACCACCTTCGATGCCGACATCGCCGCCTTCCGCCCGCTCGAGCAGACACTATGGTCGCTCACCGAAAAGGTCTCCGCCCGCCTGAAGGCCAATGCGCTTGCCGGCGCAACCGTGACGCTCAAGCTGCGCAGCGCCGATTTCAAGATCCGCACCCGCGCGCAATCCTTAAGCGCCCCCACCCAGCTCGCCGCCCGCATCTTCGCCGCCGGCCGCGCGCTGTTGAAGCGCGAGGTGGGCGTAACCCGTTTCCGCCTCATCGGCATCGGCGTGTCGAACCTGCACGACGCCGCCGGCGACGATCTCGCCGATCTCCTCGACCGCCGCGGCGCGCAGGCCGAGCACGCGGTCGATAAATTGCGCGCCAGGTTCGGCAAGGCCGCGGTGGTCAAGGGCCTGGCGCTGGAGGACGAGTAGCGGCGGCAGCCCGTCGCTATTGGCTGTCGCGCAGACTCAAGATGTAGGCAACGATGCTATCGGCATCGCCATTTTTGACAATAAGATTTGGCATCGAACGATGCGGGGTGTTCAGCACCAGTCTGAGCGCAGCAGCCGTCATTCCCGGTGTATTGGCAATTTTTGCGAAGGTCGGTGCCAATTCATTTGTCGAGCGGCCTTTTTCTTTTCCGATCAGGTGACATGCCGCACATTGCGCGCGCGCAATCTTGCGCCCTTGCTCCGCACTGCCGATTTGAGCGGCCGCCGCTATGGCGGCGCCCAAGACGAGTGCGATGACGGTAAAGAGTGCTCGCATGGCGCTTGGTTGCATTGCTCTTCGCGCTGACGGCCTGACGATCCTGCGACGGTCGTCCAGACTGCAATGGCAACGCGGGCATCGCAAGCTGCAATTTCAATCCGGGCGGCCGCTCATCCAAGCCCTGAGCGCCCGGCCGCAAACGAGCGGCGTTGCCGAAGGCTGGGCCACGGTCGTGAGGGAACTTCCTGTCATTTGTCGGCATTGACGCCTGCCGCTGCTATTCGGCACCCCCGTCGAATGGCAGCGGCGATTGCGGTGTTAGTGTCACCGGGGCGATTGCGAGGTCGACCATGATCCGGCTGTTGCTTGTCGCGCTCGCGGCACTTGCCGCCCTGCCCCTCATGCAGCGGCCGGCGCAAGCCGCCGAGCCGCCCTGGTGCCTGATCGGCCCGGAGGGCATAGAGCGTTGCTACTACGACTCGCTCGACGCCTGCCTGCGCAATCGCGGGCCCGGCAGCTTCTGCAACCCCAATCCGCGCTACCAGGGCGCGCAGCGCGACCGCAAACCGGCGCTGCGCCAGCGTCGGCGGCATTAGACGCCTGCCGCCTTGGCGCGAACGTCTTGACATCGCCGGAAAAAAATCGAGCAAATTCAAAGCTCGAAAAAAACTTAGAAAATCTATCCCCGCTCGAAAAACCGGCCTCATAATCCGTGCCATCCCGCCTCGTTACCGAGGGGTGTCTGATCAGCATCTTCAGACACGGGGCGGGGAGCGGTGGCCGGGGAATGACGTTTCGCTGGAGATGCGGCGAAGCGGCCCGGCGGTCCAAGCCGCGAAGCTTCCGGCCCGCTCGGCGTGCGGGTCGAGGGCCCTGACGGCCGGTACGGCTGGCGTCTTGTCAGAAGATGCCGGCCCGAGTGCCTGGTCCTCAACGGTAGACAGTCGCCGCAAGGCACGTAAGCGCTCGACTACCGGGAACCTTCGTGGAGCAAACCTAAAACACCGCGCGCGGGACGCCTTGGGACTGGCGGACTTGCGTGGCCCTTGCGACGAAAGCGGGGCCCGTTTTACCCTCCGCAGCGCCGCGCGGCGCCGGAGGGAGCCTCGGTGCCGCGAGGTGCCGAGGCACGCGGGTCCGTTCGGACCCTTGGCGTCCCGCGCGCCCTCGGTACTTTCTTCGAGGACCGCGGCAAAGGGAAATACAGGCCTACCCCGGGCCTTCCAAACCAACAGGGGCGGCGGAGCGTTGGCTAATCAGGGATCAGCAATCGGAAGTCAGGCATCGGGAAAATGCGCGGACGCGCGCCCCGCGCTACTTGCACGGCGTCTCCTTCTTCATCTCCAGCGACGTCATCTTGCCGCTGATCGAGAAGTCCGTGTAGTCGAGCATCAGCTTGCGCGAAATGCCGTTCTCGTACAGCTCGAAAGCGATTGCATAGACCGGCGTCTGCTCGCCGCCCTGCTCCTTGGCGGCGCTCTCGTGGTCGAAATAGCTGATGGTCACCGGCCAGCGCGTGAGCTTGGCGAGCGCCGGCACCTGCGCCGCCGCATCGTCCGGCGGCTGCGTGCCGGGCGGGATGGCTTTGCCGATAATCGTCAGCGTGTTGTAGAGCTTGTGACCGCCTTCCGAGCCGTCATAGACCGGAAAGCTCAGGATCGACTGGCCGGCGCGCGCCGCTTCGATGATGCGCCGCATGTGCTCGGTCGGGAATACCGCATTGGCCGGCTCGTTGAAGCTCGCGTGCTTCGGCTTGGTCAGGCTGACCGCAACCGCCTCCCCTTTGCGCGCGGCGTGGCCGTCCACCGCGTCGGTCTGCTGGTCGTTGAGCAGGTTCTGCGAATTGAAGCGGAAATTCTTGGCGCCCGCGTCCTCCCAGGTGGTGGAGCGCAGGTCGCTGAGCGCGGACTTGCCCTCGCCGGAATCGAGCTCGGACACCTGGCGGAACTGCAGCGCATAGCCTTCGCAGGCATTGCCGGAAAAATCGTACAGGATGCGGCCGCGCACCGCCGAAATGCGCCCGGTGCCGTGCGATTTGGCGAGCGTCAGATCGTACACCGCCCGGTGCGGCGCCAGGATAACCTGCTGCGCGGCGGCGGCCGGCCCCTGCGCCGCCGCGGCAAGCGCAAGCACAAGCGCGGGCAGGATCAGCCGGGGGGCGTGACGGGGCATGGGCACTCTCCGCTGGGCGGGCAAAAAAGCGTCCCGCGCACACAAATTCCGGCACCCACCAAGGTGCAAGAAAGGGGCAAGATAGAGGCCGCCTCCGCCGCCGGCAACAAAACCCAGCGCATGATCCCGAAAAGTGGGAACCGGTTTTCGGAAATGATCATGCGCAGGCAAAATGCTAGGGGCGCATTATGATTCATTCTAAAGGCAGTCCGCTTCAGGGCCGCTTGCATAGGTATACGCAATCGGCCAAGAAAACTGCCGTCGGCACAAGGAAATTTGCCGTCAGTCAAGGAAAGGGAGCAGGCCATGGCCGGAACGATCGAGAAGAAGCTCGCCGAGCTGGGGATCGCCTTGCCGAGCCCGCGCAGCCCGATCGCCAATTACGTGCCCTTCGTGCTGAGCGGCAAGCTGCTCACGATTTCCGGCCAGATCTGCTTCGGCGCCGACGGCAAGATGGTGGCGGCCGGCCAGCTCGGCGGCGGCGTCTCGGTCGAGGACGGGCAGAAGGCGGCGCGCGCCTGCGCCATCAATCTATTGGCGCAGGCGAAAGCCGCGCTCGGCGATCTCGACAAGGTCGCCCGCGTGGTCCGCCTCGGCGGCTTCATCAATTCGGCGCCCGGCTTCGCCGACGGGCCGAAGGTGATGAACGGCGCCTCCGACCTGATGGTGGAAGTGTTCGGCGACATCGGCCGCCACGCCCGCACCACGGTAGGCGTGTCGGCGCTGCCCGCCGACGCGGCCATCGAAGTGGACGGGATTTTCGAGGTCGCCTGATTGGCAAAAATAGATTGGCTTACCGCGCGTCCCATCGCCCATCGCGGCCTGCACGATGCCGCGGCCGGCGCGATCGAGAACACGGGCTCCGCCTTCTCCGCCGCCATCGCCGCCGGCTACGGCATCGAATGCGACCTGCAGGTGAGCGCCGATGGCGAAGCGATGGTGCATCACGACGAAGCGCTCGGCCGCCTGACCGAAGGCAGCGGCAAGCTGGCCGACATGACGGCGTCCGCGCTCGCCAAAGTGCGCTTCAAGCGAGGCGCCGGCCGCATCCTCACCCTCGGCGAATTGTGCGACCTGGTGGCAGGGCGCGTCACGCTGCTGATCGAGCTCAAGAGCGGCCTTCATCTCGATCGGCGGCTGGTCGCAGCGCACGGCGGGCGTGCTGGCGCGCTACAAGGGCCCGGTGGCCGTGATGTCATTCGACCCGCGCCTGGTGGCGCAGCTTCGCCATGTTGCGCCCGCCCTCACCCGCGGCCTGGTGGCGCAAAGGCGCTACGACGACTGGCCCGAGCTGCCGGCGGGCTCCGCCCGCAGCATGGCGCTGCTCACGCACGTGCCGCGCACCCGCCCGCAATTCATCGCCTATCGCCTGCACGATCTGCCGGCCGCGCCGCCGCTGCTGCTGCATTGGCTGTTCGGCCTGCCGCTGTTGACCTGGACCGTGCGCAGCAACGACGAGCGCCGCCGCGCCGCGCGCTGGGCCGATCAGATCATTTTCGAAGGCTGGCGCCCGTGAAAAAGCCCCGGCAGGCGTTGAAAAGGGTCAACTTTGTACGATTTCTGGCATAAAGTGGCGGTAGAACGCACCTGCCCTATGAAAGATCAACAGCAGCTCAGCGTCCGCATGGTGCAATCGCTCGCCGAAGTTAAGGCGGCGGCCTGGGACGCCTGCGCCGGGGGGGCGCCGGACTGCGGCGGCGGCTTCGACGCGGAAGTTAAACTAACACCTGAGGATAACTCGCCCCCGCAATTATCGACACGAGGACATCCGAACAACCCTTTCGTTTCCCACGATTTTCTCTCCTCACTTGAAGCTTCAAAATCGGTCGGCAGCCGCAGCGGCTGGCAGCCGCGCCACCTGCTGGCCGAGGACGAGCAAGGCACCCTGATCGGCGCCGCGCCCTGCTATGTGAAGTCCCATTCGCGCGGCGAATACGTCTTCGACTACGGCTGGGCCGAGGCCTTCGAGCGCGCCGGCGGCGCCTATTACCCCAAGCTGCAGGTGGCGGTGCCGTTCACGCCGGTGCCCGGCCCGCGCCTCTTGGCCCGCCCCGGCCCCCTCGCCGACGCGGTGCGCGGCGGGCTCGCGCAAGCGCTCTCCGAGATCGCCACCTCCAACCAGCTCTCCTCCGCCCACGTCACTTTCCTGACCGAGCCGGAATGGCGCCTGCTCGGCGAGCGCGGCTTCCTGCAGCGCACCGACCAGCAGTTTCATTGGGAGAACGAAGGCTACGCCAGCTTCGACGATTTCCTCGCCCGCCTCGCCTCGCGCAAGCGCAAGACCATCCGCCGCGAGCGCAAGGAGGCGCTGGCGCCCGGCATCGAAGTGCACGGCCTCACCGGCGCCGATCTCACCGAAGACGTGTGGGACGCCTTCTTCGGCTTCTACATGGAGACCGGTTCGCGCAAATGGGGCAGCCCTTATCTCACCCGCGCCTTCTTCTCGATCGTCAGCGCCAAGATGGCCGACCGTATCCTCCTGGTGATGGCCAAGCGCGCCGGGCGCTGGATCGGCGGCGCGCTCAACTTCATCGGCGGCGACGCGCTCTACGGCCGCAACTGGGGCGCCATCGAGCACCACCCGTTCCTGCATTTCGAACTGTGCTACTATCAGGCCATCGACTTCGCCATCCGGCACAAGCTCCAGCGGGTGGAGGCCGGCGCGCAAGGCGAGCACAAGCTGGCGCGCGGCTATCTGCCGAAGACCACCTATTCCGCGCATTTCATCGCCAATCCTTCGCTCAAACGGGCAATCGCCGAATATCTCGCGCGCGAGCGCCGCTATGTGGAGGCCGCGCGCGAAGAGCTTGCAGGCTACGCGCCATTCCGCAAAGATTTGGTCGAGCAGGAGTGACGGGGCACAATCCGGGGGACTTAAACCATGCCGAGCTACGATCCCAACAACATCTTCGCCAAGATCCTGCGCGGCGAGCTGCCCTGCTACAAGGTCTACGAGGACGACAAGACTTTCGCCTTCCTCGACATCATGCCGCGCGCGCCCGGCCACACGCTGGTGCTGCCGAAGGCGCCGGCCCGCAACATTCTCGACGTGTCTCCGCAAGACCTCGGCCATGTGATGGCGGTGGCGCAGAAGGTCGCCAAGGCCTCGCTCAAGGCTTTCGAAGCCGACGGCGTCACCGTGCAGCAGTTCAACGAGGGCGCCGGCGGCCAGGTGGTGTTCCACCTGCACGTCCACGTCATCCCACGCAAGAGCGGCATGTCGATGAAGCCGCCGGCAAGCGAAAAGGAAAAGCCCGAGGCGCTGGCCGAGCACGCCAAGAAACTTGCCGCCGCGATGGCGGATGGCTGACGAAGATCCCGCTACTTCCGGCGCGTGCCCTTCGACCGGGCGACGGGCTGCGGCGGCGCCGGCGGCGTCTGCAGCGAGATGCCGAACAGCCGCCACTGGTGATCGACGTCCTGGAACAGCAGATCAAAATCGATCCGCAGCGGCCGCGTCGGAAAATGGCCGGTCAGCCGCAGCAGGCCGTTGTTTCCCAGATGCGGCGGCGTCGACAGTTGCGGCGCGATCAGCGCCGCCGCGAACAGGTCGAAATGCCGATTGCGCAGATCGGTGAAAATGCGCGCGAGGTCGGCCGGGCTGTTCTTGGCCTGGAAGCCGGGCGCCGCCAGGTCGCGCAGCACGCTGTAATTGCCCGAGCGGTTGGCGTCGTTGAGCGTCAGCAGCGTCGAGCGGATCAGATAGAGCGCCTGCGGCAGGCCGATCGGCAGCTTGCCCTGCTGCCTGTTTGTTGCGGCGGGCGCCGGCTTCGGCTGCGCCGGTGCCGGCGAAATCGCCTGCCAGCGGTCCGAGAACGGCGCCTCCGGCGACGACTGCGCCTGCGCGTCCCCCGCCCCGGCAAGGGCGAGCGCGGCCAGCATACGCAGCATCGTGCGGGTCACGGCGGCGTCCCTCACCAGGCCAGGCGCAGGCCGACACGGCCGCCGGCGATGTGTTCGTCGACGCCGTAGCCGATGCCGCCGGTGAGCTGCATGTTGTCGCTCAGGCGGAACGCGGCGTTGATCGCCAGCCCGCTGGTGCCCTCGAAGGTGCCGTAGTTCATGGTCATGGCAAGCTTCTCGTTCGGCAGCAACGTCGGCACGCCGGCCATGGCGAAGGCCATGGCGATGCCGTTATAGGCGCGGTTGCTGCGCGTGTAGAGATCGCTGATCTGCCCGTTGATGTTGGCCAGCTGCGAGTTGATGTTGGCGATGTCGGTGGTCGAGGACAGCCCGAGATCCGCCAGCGTCGCGGTGGCGAGGTTGCCGCTGGAGTCCGACGTCACCAGCTGTGTCGCGCCCGTCTGCGCCGCCTTGCTGGCGGCCGAGGTGATGCCGGGCGCGGTATAGGTGTTGCTGGCGGTGCCGAACACCTGCTGGTTGGCACGCGTGACGGTCGCGCCGTTGCCGATGGCGGCGGAGTTATCGAAGTTGGCGCTCGTGTTGTTGCCGATGGCGACGGCATTGGCGCCGGTGACCGAGACGGTGTTGCCGATGGCGATACCGTTGGCACCCGTCACCGTGGCGGTATTGGCCATCACCAGTGCGTTGGTGGCGTTCACCGTGTTGCCGGAACCGAACACAGACGAGCCGGCGGCGCTCGCCGCATTGGCCACCGTGTTGTTGGAGCCGACCACGTTGATGTTGTCGCCGTTGCCGGCGGTGTTGCCGCCGTTGATGGTGTTGTTGTCGCCCAGCACGAAGCTGCCGTTGCCGTTCACCGTGTTCGGGTCGCCGATGGCAAAGCTGCCATTGCCGTTGACTGTCTGTCCCGTGCCGAAGGCCCCGCTATTTGTCCCGGTCACGGTGTTGGACGCGCCGACGGCGACGCTACTGCCACTGACCGTCGAATTCGTACCGATGGCGATATTGGTCGCGTTGTCGCCGCTGGCGATCGCGTTCGAACCGATGGCGATGTTGTTGCTGCCGTTGCCCGAAGCATTGGGCATTCCGGATATCAGCCCGGCCAATGGATTGGCGCTGCCGATGGCGACATTGCGGCTGCCGTCGCCAAAGGCCGCGGCGGCCGCGCCGGTCGCAACGTTGGCGCTTAGCGCGGGGCCGGCCGTTGTGCTGCTGGCGTTGGCCTGTGCGCCTGTCGCGGTGTTGAAGCTTAACGTGCCGCTGGCGTTGGCGAGCACGCCGGTCGCAACATTTTCACTCTCGTTGTCACCGTGAGCGTCCGAGTTCCTGCCAATCGCTGTATTGTTGCTCGAAGTGATGCCGCTGGCATCGCCCCCGCACGCGAAATTACCGATGCTGCCAGTTGCGGTGCCCCCACCTTGGACGGTCACGCTGCCGCCGACCACGGGGTAAGTGCCTGCCGCACCGCAGACGAACTGCGCCGCCGCCGGCGATATCCAGAAACACGCCGCGATCGGCAGCGCCAGCGCCGCCGCGCGCGTGGCGGCGGTGAGGAATGCGACAGGACGGGAAAAATTGAACGACGACGACGCGGGCATGGCCGACCTCGGCGGATGCGACCGCTCCCCGGCCCGGCAGCGGCGGACCGGCGCAACGGCCTCGGTTGTGCGGACCGGCCGCGTCGGCCATGCGCTGCACGCTTTGCAACAGCCCCGCTCTGCCGGCCCGAATCGAAAGCATAAGGAACGCGCGCCGATGGCGGTTGCCTGACCGTCCAAAGAGTTGCCTACGCGTCCAATTCTCTCTTGGCTGTCGCCGCGCGCCGGTGGCGCCGCGGGATTCAGCCGCCCAGCTGCCGAACCCAGGTCTCGTAGGCGCTGCCGTTGTGCTGCGGTCCGTCCGTCGCCGGCGGCGGCGATGCGCCGCCGCGCGCCTCGCGCGGGGTCACGCCGAAAGCGTTGCGGAAGGCACGGCTGAAATGCGCCTTGCTGACAAAACCGTGCTGATAGGCAATGTCGGAGATGCGGCGGCGCTCGCGCGGTTCGCTCAGCAGGGCGTGCACGCGCTCGAGCCGGCGGCGCTGGATGAAGGCGGCGACGCCGCCGCGCGGCTCGCAGGCGGCATAGAGCGTCGAGCGCGACATGCCGAGCGCCTTGCAGATGGCGTCCGGCGTCAGCGCCGGCGCGGTCAAATGGCGGTCGATGTAGCGGCGGACCTCGGTCAGCCGCGCCAGCGACAGCGGCGCCTCCGCGCGCGCCGCCAGCTCACGCGAGGGCGCAAGACAGGCCGCCACCAGGCGGCAGGTCGCCTGCGCCACCTCCGCCGCATGGTCGCGCGGGATATGCGGCAGGGTCTCGACCAGCGCGACGAGATGATTGCGCAGCAGCACCGCCATGGCGCCGTGCAAGGGCATGCCGTGCATGTCGAACGGTGGTAGCAGGCTATCAAGCGCGTCGCGCGGCAGCAGCACATTGATATTGTCGATATCGGTGCCTTGCGCGGTCGTGGTGCGCGCCATGTCGAGCACCATGACGCCGCCGGGCTCGGCGTCTGCGGCACGGCCGTCGGCGTCGCCGCGCCAGCGGCCGCCGCGCTGCAGGCGGAAAATGTAGTGATCGACCTGGTCGGCGCGGATGGCGGCCGCCGTGCGCGACAGAATTTGCGCGGTCGCCCGCGTCTCGATTACCAGCGACGCACCGAGATTCCAGGCGCGCGCAAAGGCGCTGAAGCGGGTTGGGTCGCCGTCCTCGGGTAACGTGGTTTCGTGCGTCGACGACAAAGCCTCGCGCCACAGCGCGAAACGCTCGCGCTGGGGAACCGGCGCGGTATCGAGCACGCTCGAAGGGACCGTTGTCATCCCCGCACGCCACCCAATCGGGGAGGAAGGTTACAAGTTGCCACAAGTCTCGCTTCGCGTAAAGGTGGAGCTTGACGGGAAGCGAGTTGTGGGATCGCGATTTAGTGCGCGAACAGGTAGCCGCCCAGCAGCAGGGCCACCTCGCCGGCAACGACGCCCGCGAACACCGAACGCTTGACCAGCAGGAAGCCGACAAAGCCGCAAACCGCGGCGCCGACCCGCACGGCGAGCGGAATGGCGGTGAGCGCGCCGGGCGGAAACACGATCAGCTTGGCGATGACGCCGGCCAGGATCGCGGTCGCCACCGCGCGCGACCACACCACCACCTCCGATTCCTCGTTCAGCCCGCGCGCCAGCACCAGGCCGAGCGCAGCGCCATACTTCGTTCGGCAGAATAGCCGAGCAGCACCAGCATGAGATAGGGCCACAGTTCGTGGACGACGGCGTTCATGCGGCGAGCGCCTCGCGCACGCGGTGGATGAAATAGGCGAGCGTGCCGCCGCCGACGCCGGCCCATAAGAGATCGAGCTGCACATGGTTCGCCGTCAGCACCGTTCCCAGCACAAGGCCGAGCACCAGCGCGACCTTGTCCATCATGGCGCGCGCGTTGCGCGCGGTCGACACCAGGAACGAGATCGGCGTGAGAAACAGCAGCGCGCCGGCAAACAGCGGCGGCAGCTCGGCGGCGAGGTAATAGCCGAAGAAGCCGGCGCTAACCGCCACGCCCATGAAGCCGACGGCCAGCCCGTTGCAGAAGGCCATGCGGCGCTCGCGCGGCACGTTCGGCAGCAGCCGCAGCAATTCCACCCACATGCTGACCGAGGTTAAATGCGTCGGCAGCAGCAGATCGCGCAGCCGCGTGCCCGGCCGCCGCAGCATCGGCAGAGCGTCACCACCATCGGCAACAGCCGCACGCCGGTGAGGCTGACCGCGATCGCCACTTCGAAGGCCGCCGCCCCGGTGCCGAGCGCGGACACGAGGATCACCTGCGCCGGCCCCGCCCACACCAGCACCGTCGAGGCCGCCAGCCACCAAGGGCCAAGGCCAAACCCGTGCGCGAGCGCGCCGATGCCGACATAGGTGCCGCCGATCACCGGAAAGAACACCGAGGTCAACGCCGACCGGACGCCGCCGAAGAAGGCGGTGGAGGTCGAGTCGATATTTTGGGGGACGGCCATGCGGCCCGTCCTGTCCCACACGGCCGTTTGCGGCGCAAGCCAGCGTGCGCATGCAAGCCTCGCAAAAAGCAAAGGCCGGGCGTTTCGCCCGGCCCTGTCGCAGTTGGTTGTCGGTTCAGCTTACGCCTTGATCAGCGGCACCTTGGGCACCGAGGAGCGCTTCTGCTGGCGCGGGCGTGGCGAGCGGCGCTTGGCCTTCGGCCGCACCGACGGCAGCTTCTCCGGCTTGGGCGTGATCGGCCCTTCCAGGTACTCGAAGCCGAGCTTGTCGCGGCCCTGCTCGTCCTTGCTCACGATCACCCGCACATGGCCGCCGTTCTTGAGTTTCCCGAACAGCACCTCGTCGGCGAGCGGCTTCTTGATGTGCTCCTGGATCACCCGCGCCATCGGCCGCGCGCCCATCAGTTCGTCGTAACCGTTGGCGATCAGCCAGCGGCTCGCCTCGTCCGACAGTTCGATGGTGACGTTGCGGTCGCCGAGCTGCGCCTCGAGCTGCAGCACGAACTTCTCCACCACCTGCTTGATGATCTCCTGCGACAGGTGCGCGAAGGTGATGGTGGCGTCGAGCCGGTTGCGGAACTCGGGCGTGAACATCTTGGTGATGGCTTCCTGATCGTCGCCCTCGCGCTTGGTGCGATGGAAACCGTAGGCCGCCTTGGCCATGTCGGCGGCGCCGGCATTGGTGGTCATGATCAGGATGACGTTGCGGAAGTCGACCTGCTTGCCGTTGTGGTCAGTGAGCTTGCCGTGGTCCATCACCTGCAGCAGCACGTTGAACAGATCGGGATGCGCTTTCTCGATCTCGTCGAGCAGCAGCACGCAGTGCGGATGCTGGTCTACGCCGTCGGTGAGCAACCCACCCTGGTCGAAGCCGACATAGCCCGGAGGCGCGCCAATCAGGCGCGACACCGTGTGCCGCTCCATATATTCCGACATGTCGAAGCGGATGAGCTCGACGCCCAGCGCCGCGGCCAATTGCTTGGCCACCTCGGTCTTGCCGACGCCGGTCGGCCCCGAGAACAGATAGCAGCCGATCGGCTTTTCCGGCTCGCGCAAGCCGGCGCGGGCGAGCTTGATCGAGGCCGACAGCGACTCGATCGCCTTGTCCTGGCCGTAGACCGTGGTCCTGAGCGTCTGCTCGAGATGCTGCAGCACCTCGGCGTCGTCCTTGGACACGGTCTTGGGCGGGATGCGCGCCATGGTCGCGATGGTGGTCTCGATCTCTTTCACGCCGATAGTCTTCTTGCGCCGGCTCTCCGGCAGCAGCATCTGCGCCGCGCCCAACTCGTCGATCACGTCGATCGCCTTGTCCGGCAGCTTGCGGTCGTGGATGTAGCGCGACGACAGGTCGACCGCCGCCTTGATGGCGTCGTTGGTATATTTGAGCTTGTGGTATTCCTCGAAATAGGGCTTCAGCCCTTTCAGGATATCGATGGCGTCGGCGACCGACGGCTCGTTGACGTCGATCTTCTGGAAGCGGCGCACCAGCGCGCGGTCCTTCTCGAAATACTGGCGGTATTCCTTGTAGGTCGTCGAGCCGATACAGCGGATGGTGCCGGAGGCGAGCGCCGGCTTGAGCAGGTTAGAGGCGTCCATGGCGCCGCCGGAGGTGGCGCCGGCGCCGATCACGGTGTGGATCTCGTCGATGAACATGATCGCGCCTGGATAGGCCTCGATCTCCTTGATCACCTGCTTCAGCCGCTCCTCGAAATCGCCGCGGTAGCGCGTGCCGGCGAGCAGCGTGCCCATGTCGAGCGCGAACACGGTGGCGCCCTTCAACACGTCCGGCACCTCACCATGCACGATGCGGCGCGCGAGGCCCTCCGCGATCGCCGTCTTGCCGACGCCGGCATCGCCGACGAACAGCGGATTGTTCTTCTGCCGGCGGCAGAGCACCTGGATGGTGCGGTTGATCTCGCTATCGCGGCCGATCAGCGGATCGATCTTGCCGTCCTTGGCCTTCTTGTTGAGGTTGACGCAATAGGCATCGAGCGCGTCGCCCTTCTTCTTGGGCTCGTCGCCCGACTTGGTGTCGGCCTCTTCCTCGGCGCCGCGCACCGGCCGCGCTTCCGACAGGCCCGGCCGCTTGGCTATGCCGTGGCTGATGTAGTTGACCGCGTCATAGCGCGTCATGTCCTGCTCTTGCAGGAAATAGGCGGCGTGGCTTTCGCGCTCGGCGAAGATCGCCACCAGCACGTTGGCACCGGTGACCTCCTCGCGGCCCGACGACTGCACGTGAATGACGGCGCGCTGGATCACGCGCTGAAAGCCGGCCGTGGGTTTGCTGTCCTCGGCGCCGTCGGTGATCAGGTTCTCCAATTCCAATTCCAGATAGGCGACCAGGCTGCGCCGCAACTTGTCGAGATCGACATTGCAGGCGCGCATCACGGCGGAGGCGTCCTGGTCGTCGATCAGCGCCAGCAACAGGTGCTCGAGGGTCGCGTATTCGTGGTGCCGCTCGTTGGCGAGAGCAAGCGCCCGGTGGAGAGACTGTTCGAGGCTGCGCGAGAAAGTTGGCATTTACAGTTCCGTTCTCGTTTGTATTGGACGTTCCCCCAGCCTCAAGTTCCGAGACTCACTTTTTTTCCATCACGCATTGCAAAGGATGCTGATGTTTGCGCGCGAAGTCCATAACCTGGGTCACTTTTGTTTCCGCCACCTCGTAAGTATAGATGCCGCACTCGCCGATGCCATGGTGGTGGACATGCAACATAATTCGGGTTGCGGCCTCGTGGTCCTTGCCGAAGAAGCGCTCCAAGACGTGCACCACGAACTCCATGGGCGTGTAATCGTCGTTGAGGATGAGCACGCGGTACATGCTCGGCCGCTTGGTCTGCGGCTTGGTCTTGCTGATGACGGCGGTGCCGGGCCCGCCCTGATCGCCGCGCCGCTTGCGCTCGTCGTCCGCCATGCGCGGCGAAAGCCGGGGCAGCGCCGCACCCACGGGCGGGGCCGGGTCTTGCTTGGTGGCGAGAGGCGTCATGGCACTGCCGAGGCAAATAGTCCTGGAACGTGGCGTCCGTAGCCGCCCGCCGAAGCAGGCGGCACGGGCACCATCATAAAGACCCCAGCCCAGCCATTCCAAGCCGGGATTTTGGCCCATTCCGGGACTTTTGGGCCGGAATGCCGCCGATCCCGACGGCATCCGGTCACATAGCCACTGGTTACCCGATCTCAACCCGCGCTCGGACAATCCAATCCGAATTGTCCCCAAATTCGCGGAACTGCCCTCACGAATCCTCAAGACGGCACGGTCATACCTTCCGGTCACGGTTCCCAACTACCGAGGGTTAATGCCCATGCTGTTCGCCCGCTTTTGGAAAGATCGCCGCGGGAGCGTCGCCCCGCTCGCCGGGCTCGCCGCCGTCCCGCTGATCATCGCGGTCGGCGCGTCTATCGATTACAGCCGCGCAAACGCCGCGCGCACCGCCTTCCAGACCGCGCTCGATGCGACCGCCCTGGCGCTGTCCAAGTCGGCGGCGAGCAAAAACCCCGCCGAGCTGCAGGCCGCGGCAACCGAGTTGTTCAACGCCGAGTTCCACCGCAGCGAGGTGCAGGATGCCGCGGTCACCGCAACCTATTCCTCGGTCAACGGATCCAAGCTCGTGCTGACCGGCACCGGCTCGATCCCGGCCTATTTCGTCAACTTTCTACACGTCGACAACATCAAATTCGCCGCCGCGACCACCTCGACCTGGGGCAATACGCGCTTGAGGGTCGCGCTGGTGCTCGATAATACCGGCTCGATGTCGCGCGACGACAAGATGACGGCGCTCAAGACCGCCTCGCACAGTCTGCTTGACCAGCTCAAGGCCGCCGCCACCACGCCGGACGACGTCTATGTCTCGGTCGTGCCCTTCAACAAGGACGTCAATGTCGGCGCGTCAAATGTCGACCAATCCTGGCTGCGCTGGGATTTGTGGGAGGCCGCCAACGGCACCTGCAGCAATACCTATTATCACAACCAAAGTTCCTGCGCGTCGCACGGTCACACCTGGACGGCGGCGGCGCACAGCACCTGGAACGGCTGCGTGACCGACCGCGACCAGAACTATGACACTACCAATGACGCCCCGCTCGCCGGAGCCACGCTTTACCCGGCGGAGCAATATTCCTCCTGCCCGGCGCAGCTCATGGGCCTGTCGAACGACTGGACGTCGCTGTCGAGCAAGATCGAAGACATGCAGCCGAATGGCAACACCAACCAGGCGATCGGCCTGCAGATGGGCTGGCAGTCGCTGACTGCCGCGCCCTTCACCATCCCTGCCCTCGACCCAAACTACCACTACATCCAGGCCATCATCCTGCTCAGCGACGGTCTGAACACGCAGGACCGCTGGTACAGCGGCGCTTCCTCGATCGACGCGCGGCAGGAGACGACATGCGACAACATCAAGGCCGCCGGCATCACCATCTACACGGTGCAGGTCAACACCGGCGGCGATCCAACCTCGACGCTGCTGCAGAATTGCGCGAGCAATTCGAGCAAGTTTTTCCTGCTCACCTCCTCGACGCAGATCGTCGCCACCTTCAACCAGATCGGCACCGCGCTCTCCAATTTGCGGCTGGCGATGTAGCCGGGCAAGGCGACAACCGCTCGTTAACGACGCCGCGTAAACATCGGCCCACGCCCACAACGATCGCGGACCGAAGTTAAGCACGTAAGCCCTTGAGCCCGCGCGTGTTCCGGCCCGACCCCAGGGACGGTGTTTACCGGCTACCGCGGACTTTCGACGGAGCCATATACCGCGCCTTTAGTTCCGCCGGCCTATCAGTCAGGCGTAAACAACCTATTCGATCTATTCGGTGCGCCCATGACGAAGAGCTGGTCGAAATTCCGCAGCACCTTGCGCGCGTTTTGCCACGCCCGGCGCGGCAATGTCGCGGTCACTTTCGCTTTCGCGGTCATTCCGGTGATCGGATTTATCGGGGCCGCCTACGACTACAGCCACGCCAATTCGGTAAAGGCCGACATGCAGGCCGCCCTCGACGCCACCGCACTGATGCTGGCCAAGGATGCCTCCTCGCTCAATCAGACCGCCCTGTCGCAGAAGGCGGCGGCCTATTTCACCGCCCTGTTCAAGCACCCGGAAGCCACCATTACTTCCACGAGCGCCACATACGACCCCACTGCCTCCACCGTCAAAGTGTCGGCCACGGCCGACGTGCCGACGACGTTTCTGCGCATGCTCGACCTCATGGATCTGAAGCCGTTGCAAGACGTCAGCATCGGCGGCTCGTCGACCACGACCTGGGGATCGACGCGGCTGCGCGTGGCGCTGGTGCTCGACAACACCGGCTCGATGGCCGACGACGGCAAGCTCGCTGCGTTGCAGAGTGCAACCAAAAGCTTGCTGACGCAGCTGCAAGGTGCCGCCACCACCAATGGCGACGTCTATGTATCGATCGTTCCGTTCGTCAAAGACGTTAGTGTCAACGTCGCCAATTATGACTCTTCCTGGGAAAGCTGGATCGATTGGACCAATCTGGCGCCGTCCGGCTCGACCCCGAGCTCCAGCGTCGGCCCGGGCTCGTCTTGCCCATACAGCTCGCGGAGCGACGGTTACTCCTGCGTCACCCAGGCGGGCGGCCGCACCAGCACGAACAACATACCCTCGAGCGGCTATATTTGCCCGAGCAACAGCATCGGCTGTTACACCAGCGTCGCGCAGACGACCACAAGCACCAACGTCGTCGGCACGGGCTATTATGCCTCGTGCTGGGGCTACAGCAACTGCTCGTGCACCGGCAGCGGCTGGAGCAAGGTCTGCACCGCAACCACTACAAGCACCGGTTATGCGCACACGTGGTTTGTCGACCGGACCAAATGGAACGGCTGCATCACGGATCGCGGCCAGCCGACACCGCTGCCGGACGGCAGCACTAACTACGACCAATCGGCGGCGGCACCGGACCCCAACGTTACAAATTCGAAGTTCCCGGCTGAACAGTACAGCGCCTGCCCGCAGGCCATGCTGGGGTTGAGCTACGACTGGACCGCAATGAAGGACCTCGTTGACAATATGGCGGCGAACGGCAGTACCAATCAACCGATCGGACTGGTCTGGGGCTGGCAGACGCTGGTCGGCGGCGGCCCCTTCACCGCGCCGGCTATGGACTCGAACTACAAATATCAACAGGCCATCATTCTGCTGAGCGACGGCCTCAACACCCAGGATCGCTGGTACGGCGGCGGCTCAAGCACGTCGACCAGCGTCGACCATCGAATGTATGACACGGACGGCAGCGGTACCTGCGCCAACATCAAAGCCGCCG
This sequence comes from uncultured Pseudomonadota bacterium, assembly GCA_963805535.1. Classification (GTDB taxonomy): domain Bacteria; phylum Pseudomonadota; class Alphaproteobacteria; order Rhizobiales; family Xanthobacteraceae; genus Pseudolabrys. The sequence continues at coordinate 525,509 of CAWDUV010000012.1, read as the reverse complement.
GCATCACGATCTACACCATCCAGGTGAATACCGGCGGCGATCCGACCTCCGCGCTGCTTAAGAATTGCGCGAGCGACTCGAGCAAATTCTTTCTGCTCACGTCCTCGTCCGGTATCGCCGACGTTTTCAGCAATATCGGCACACAGCTGACCAAGCTGCGCGTCGCCAAGTAATCGGCATGCTCGCCGGGCGTCGCAACGCAACAGGGCGAACGCAGGTTCGCCCCGTTTTCTTTTCGCCGTTTGCCGAAAACTTTAGCGAATGAAGCAAGGCGGCATTAACCTCACCGCATAGGATGCGCTAGGTATTTTCCCTAATCGGCGCGCAATTGCGTTAACGACCTAAGCCCCCTCGCCGACTGGCAAATCGGCCCTACCGCGGGCGCAAGATTTGCCGCGATAGGCGCTTTTTCGCGCTTCAGCGCAACACCCTCTTTAAGCCGCAGGCGTAGGACGCAAGAACAAAATAACAACTGCTTGTAGTAAAATAACAACCGCTTGTAGGAAAATGCGTACCCTCCTGCTTCACCTTCGCCGCCTCGCCCGTGCCGGCTTGCGCCTGCGCCGCCACAAGCGCGGCAATGTCGCGGTCACCTTCGCGCTCGCCTTGATCCCACTCTTGGCCTTCGTCGGCGCGGCGATCGACTATAGCCGCGCCAACGCGATGAGGGTCGATCTGCAGGCCGCGCTCGAATTCGACCGCCCTGATGGTGTCGAAAAACGCCGCGGGGCTGACGCAGGACCAGCTCACAGCCACGGCGCGCCCCTACTTCCTCTCTTTGTTCCACAAGCCGCAGGCGCAAATAACCAATTTTACCATCACCTATTCCACCAGCGGCGGATCGAGCGTCGTGGTCGCCGGTAAGGCCGACATGCAGACCGAGTTCATGAGCATCCTCGGCCTCAACACCATCACCATCGGCGCCAGTGCGACCGCGCGCTGGGGCTCCACGCGCTTGCGCGTCGCGCTGGTGCTCGACACCACCGGCTCGATGGGCTCCGACGGCAAAATCGACGCGCTCAAGACGGCGACAAAGAACCTTCTGGTGCAATTGCAGTCCGCCGCCAACGTGAACGAAGACGTCTATGTGTCGATCATCCCGTTCAGCAAGAACGTCAACCTCGGTCCTGCCAATTACAACGCCGATTGGATCGACTGGACCGACTGGGCGGCGCAGCCCGCCATTCTCCAAGGTTCCAAGCCGAACAACTGGGACCAGATCGGCCCCGGGTCGAGTTGCCCGTTCAGCAACAACAACTATGGCTTCCAATGCACGAGGGACCCCGCCAACGGCAGCTCGACGACCTCGACCATTCCGTCGAGCGGCAGCTATGCCGGCTATATTTGCCCGAGCGTCGACAGCGGCAATAGAGATTCGACCAAGATCGGCATCTACTACAACGGTTGCTACAATAGCGTCCCGACCACCAGCACGTCGACCAACACGGTCTGCACCGGCAATCATTGCAGCTGCGGCAATCTCAGCAATTGCTCTTGCAGCGGCCACGGCAGCAACACGGTCTGCAAGCAAACCGTGACCACCACCGGCGCGCCCTACACCCACAACTGGATCGCGAACAATTCCAATACTTGGGATGGCTGTGTTACCGACCGCGGCAACTCAGCGGGCCCGGTTTCGAATTACGACCGGCTGGCGACCGCGCCGAACCCGAGCCTCCCGGCGACGCTGTTCCCCGCCGAGCAAAATTTATATTGCTCGCCGGCTGTCATCGGCCTGAGCTACAATTGGTCGGCCATGCGGACCGCGGTCGACAGCCTCTATCCGCTCGGCGCCACCAACCAACCGATCGGCCTGGTCTGGGGCTGGCAGTCGCTGGTCGGCGGCGGGCCGTTGAGCTCGCCGGCCAAGAATTCGGACTTCACCTATAAGGACACGATCATACTGCTCACGGACGGGCTGAACACACTCGACCGCTGGTACGGCAACGGCTCGAGCACCAGCACGGCTGTCGATGCGCGGATGTACGATTCGAGCGGCGCCGGCACCTGCGCCAACATCAAGGCGGCCGGCATCACGATCTATACGATCCAGGTCAATACCGGCCACGATCAGACCTCGAGCCTGTTGCAGCACTGCGCGAGCTCGCCGGACAAGTTCTTCCTGCTGACATCGGCCGACCAGATCATCACCACGTTCCAGAAGATCGGCACCGATCTGAGCCAGTTGCGCATCGCGAAATAGCGCTGAGGCCTTCACGGCCCGCCAAAGCCAAAGCCCGGCCGACCGGACCGGGCTTCGCTATCTGATACGCCGATGGAACGCTTGACGCGACGCTACGCAACCAAAGGAAAAGCTGCTTACTTCGCCTTGGCCATGATGGATTCGAACGGCTTGTAGGTCTCCTTGGCGAGATCCGAATAGAGCTCGCCGAGCTTGGTGGCCTCGGCCACGAAGCCTTCATAGGCGGTCTTGGCGTATTCGGTCTGCACCTCGATCGCCTTGTCGAAGGACTTCACGCCGAACATCTTCTCCAGCGCGGCGGTGCCTTCCTCGAAAGCCTTCTTGGAGTAGTCCGCCATCTCGACCGCGATCGCCTGGGTGCTCTTCGAAACCGCGCCCCAGCACTTCATCGCGGAATCCATGTTCTCTTTGCTGACCTGCTGCAGGTCCTCGAAATTCTTGACCATGACGATTTATCCTTCCCGGCCCCCCGCCAATGGCGGCGCTGCCTCTCGCTCTCTGGATGATCTGGCCCCGGGCTCAACCGGGGAACGGTCCTGATATACTGCACTGCACAAAAAAGTCAAGAGTCATTTTGCATTGCAAAAAGTGCTTTAGAATCTAGGGGATTATCTTAATATTTTGTAAACCCTGTTTCCTTACAGTTGTAATTTATGGCGCCGCAAGATTGCTATAAATCCGCCAAGATAGCGGCCTAGGGAGCGGCCATATAACGGGGTTGGGGGAGAGGGCATGTCGCCCGGTCGAGCGCAATTCCAACGCAGTCGTCGTTGGGGCAGCCTGGCATTAGCAACGGTTCTGGTCGGCGTGACCATCGCCGGCACCGCCGAGGCCCGTTCCCGCCGGCACCACTCCCACCACCGACACCACACCCGGCATGTCGTCGCCTACAACCCGCCCTATGCCTCGATCGTGATCGACGCCAATTCGGGCAAGGTGCTGCAGGCGACCAATGCCGACAGCCCGCGCCACCCCGCCTCGCTCACCAAGATGATGACGCTCTACCTGCTGTTCGAGCAGATGGCGGCGGGCAAGATGAAGCTGTCGACCGAAATGCCGGTATCGGCGCACGCCGCGGCCATGGCGCCGACCAAGCTCGACCTCAAGCCGGGCGAGAAGCTTGCGGTGGGTGACGCCATTCCAAGCATCGTCACCAAGTCGGCCAATGACGCCGCTGTCGTGGTGGCGGAAGCGATCGGCGGCAGCGAGACCGAATTCGCGCGCATGATGACGGCAAAGGCGCATGCGCTCGGCATGACGCACACCAATTACCATAATGCCTCCGGCCTGCCCGACGAGCGCCAGATCACCACCGCGCGCGACGAGACCATTCTGGCCCGCGCCCTGCAGGACCGCTTCCCGCAATATTTCCATTATTTTTCGCTGCGCTATTTTACCTATCACGGCCACCGCATGCGCAATCACAATCATCTGCTCGGCCGCATCGACGGCGTCGACGGCATGAAGACCGGCTATATCCACGATTCCGGCTTCAACATCGTCACCGACGTGAAGCGCCGCGGCCGGCATCTCGTCGTGGCGGTGTTCGGCGGCCGCAGCGCGCGCGTGCGCGATGCCCATGTGGTCGCGCTCATCGACAAGCACATGAAGGCGGCCGCCACCAAGCGCACCGCGCCCAAGCTGGTCGAGAGCTCCGAGCGCGCGGTGGCGCATGCCAGGATCGCGGCGGAAAAGGCCGCCACGAAGGAGCATACGGCCCAGATCGTGTCCGGCGCGCCGCTGCCGCCGCGCCCGCCGCTGGCGGCACCATCGGCGCCGTTGCCGGGATCGACCGCGCCGATCAAGCCCATTCCGGTCAGGACGGTCCAAGTGCAGGAGCCTGTGCGCATGCACATGGCCTCGCTCAAGCCGCCGACTTCGAACCCGCGCAAGCTCAGCCCCGCGCCGGTTACCGCCAATCCGACCAAGATCACCACCGTCCCGGTGCGCCATGCGCCGCCCAAGACCGTGGTGCACGTTCCCGCCAACCAGGTCGCCTCGGCCGGCGCCGGCGGACCGGTGCCACGCTCTGCCGAACGCGAACTCACCGCCAAGGCGCGCGGCGGCTGGATGATCCAGGTCGGCGCCTTCGACGTCGAGAAGGACGCCAAGGAGCGTCTGACGCTGGCGAAAGGCAAGGCCAAGGCCGAGCTTGGCGAGGCCTCGCCCTTCACCGAGCCGGTGGCCAAGGGCGCAAAGACGCTCTACCGTGCGCGCTTTGCCGGGCTCGACAAGCGGCAGGCCGAGACCGCCTGCAAAGAGCTCAAGCGCAGCGAAATTCCCTGCATGATGTTAAGGAATTGACGACCAACTGTTTCGATAATCGCGCCGGCCCCGGTTTTGCGGGTTTGGGCAAATACCAAAAAAATAACAGGGACGCCGAAAACCGGGAGCCGCTGATGGTGTTGTGTACGGAGTACCTCAGCGATGACGGCGAAGAAGGATTTCCTTGGCTTCATTGATGCGCGCGGCAAGATAGGTCGTGCCCCCCTGATCGGGATGGAACTTCTTCATCAGCGCGCGGTGCGCGGCGGAGATGGCGTTGGCGCCCGCGCCGGGCTGCAGGCCAAGGATCTGATAGGCCTCCTGTTCCGTCATTTTGCCGGACGAGGCGGCAACACCGCGCCCCGTGCCCGCGTCACCTTGCGCGTGTTCACGCCAGCGGGGCTCCCGGCGGTCAAGATACGCCATCAATAGCGCGCGGCTTTCCTCGTCGATCTCACCCAAGAGACCGGTGAGCGTGGCGACGTCCAGGCGATCGAGCGCCGTACCCCGATATCGGCCGGCCAGCATGTGGCCGCGCATGGCGCCGCTGTCGTGGTCGAGCTCCATTTCCAGGTAGGCCGAGCGCACATGCGAGGTGGCGCCGCCCGTCTTCTTGACGCGCTGGGAAAAACCGGCCGGGCCGAACGGCAGCCAGCCGAGCAGGCCGAGCCCGAAGGCGCCGAGCGGCAGCGCCACCGCCAGCTCTCCGCGCAGGAACAAAAAGGCGGCGAAGGCGATCGACAAGATACCGCCGCCCGCCTTGAGCACGCGCGCGCCGATCTTGGGATCGACTTTGGAAATGACGTTGAGCCCCCAAAGGGCGAGCACCAACACCACGAGGCCGAAGAAAAGCGGCATCGGCGTCTATCTAAGCTGCGCCAGCAGCGCGCGCACATTCGCATGGCGCGCCGACAGTGCGGCGAGCGCCTGCTTGCCGCCGGCGGCATAGGCTGCGACCGCGCGCAGCAATTCGCCCAGTTGCGAGGCGGCGCCGACATCGAAATGGCTATAGGCGCCGCCGGAGAGACGCGCGATCTCGCGATAGGCGTTCTCGGCGACGGCGTCGTGGCCCTCCTGAAACATGAACACCGGCACGCCGAGCAGCCCGAGCTCGCCCGCTGTCGCACAGAGCCCGTCGATGCCCTCCTCCATGGCGTCGCCGACGAAGACCAGCGCCTGCACCCGCTCGCGGCCATATTCCTGGCGCGCGTGCGCCAGCACCTTGCCGATCTGGGTGTGGCCGCCGCGACAGTCGATCTTCCCCATCAGGCTGGCGAGCTTATCGGTCGCCTTGACCCAGCCGGAGGCTCGGCACTCGTTGAGCCCGCGGAAATAGACGAGTTGGATGTCGAGGCCACCGATCGCGGCTGCCTCGCGGAACATCTCGCCCTGCAGGGCGCAGGCCGTGTCCCAGGTCGGCTGCCGGCTCATGGTGGCGTCGAGGGCGAAGATCAGCCGGCCGCGCTTGCCAGCGGTCACAGCGGGGCCAAGCGAACGCACGCGTTCCAGGAAGGCATCGATCTCGGGTCTGGCGGAGGCAGGCGCCGGCGCCTGCGAGGGACGGTCTTTGCTCATGGGTACAGTCTACACCGATTTAGGCACCCTCGTCGGCCCGGCAAGACCACCGCTTCGCTTCCGATCGAGGATAAACGGGACTTGTCAGTGACTCACCGCACGAATGGCGGTATTGTTACAGCCTAGGACCTTCCGTCGGGGGCGTGAAATGTCTGTGGAATACCAAGCTCCGGTCGCTCAAACCGGCGCAACGAAACGTCGTTGGGCGTCCCCTTATGTAATTTTGCCGACCGGCGGGCTGCGGACTGTCGCCAAAGCGGGCGCGGGCTCCGAAACGCATTATACATCCGCCGGCCCCAACAATAGCGTCAGCGTCGGCAGCTATAGCTGACGCACCCGCGCCATGAGTGGCCTGTGCGGGATCGTTCGCTTCGACAACCAACCTGTTTCCGCGAGCGATTTCGATCGCCTGATGCGGGGCCTCGCCCATCTGGGCCCCGACAGGACCGCAAGCTGCCACCGCGAATCCGCCGCTTTGGGCACGCTCCTGATGCGGGTGACGCGCGAAGATGCGCTCGATGCTCAGCCGTTGCAGGCGGCGGACCTCAGCTTCGTCAGCGACGCGCGGATCGACAATCGCGCGCAAGTGGCGCAGGCGCTGTCGATCGCGCCGGCGACCCTGGCTCAGATGGCGGACAGCGCTCTGGTTCTTTCCGCCTACCGCGAATGGGGAGCCGATTGCGTCGAGCGCCTCGTCGGCGATTTCGTCTTTGCCGCCTGGCACGCCGAGACCAGGACGCTGGTGCTGGCCCGCGATCATATGGGCCAGCGCCACGTGAGCTATTATGCCGGACCTGGATTCTTCGCCTTCGCGACCGAGCGCAGAGGTTTGTGGGCGCTGCCTTATGTGCCGCGCCACTTGTCGGATGAAACAATCGCGCGCGCGCTGATGTTCGGCTGGAACAGCGGGATGAAGGCTGGGCCGGCGCATGGAATTGACGCATTGCCCGGCGGCACCGTCCTCACCCTGACCGCCGCCGGCAACATCACAACGCGGCGCTATTGGGAGCCGCGCGCCGATCCGACACACGAAAATCGCGACGAGGCCTATTACGTCAGAGCCTACGCCGAGGTGCTGGGCGAAGCGGTGGCGTGCCGCCTGCGCCGCGCCACCGCGCCGGCGGGCCTGTTCATGGGCGGCGGCTTCGACTCCAGCGCCATCAGCGGCCTGGCCGGCCCCGTGATGCAACAACAAAGACGAAAACTGATCGCCGTATCCTCCGTGATGCCGGAGAATTACCGGGGCACGATCCGCCACGCCCGCAAATGGGTGGACATGTGCCGCCGCCACATGCCGCATCTCGACGTCCGCTATGTCACGCGCGAAGGCCTGAACATCTTCACCGGCATGGAAAGGAGCTTCCTCGCGACCGGCAGCGGCCACAGTCCAAACCGTTTTGCCAACGACGCAATGTTCGCCGAGATCGCCGCCGCCGGCGCACGCGTCGTCATGGACGGCCATGGCGGCGACTACACGCTCAACCCACGCGACAAGAAATATCTGTTCCGGCTGTTGCGCGCCGGCCGGTTGCACCGGTTCGCGACCGAATGGCGGGCGCGACGCCGATTCATAGGCGCATCGCATCGCCAACTTTTCGCCAGCGCGATACTTCCCTACCTGTTCCCGAAAGCCACGGAGCGTCGCCAACGCCGCAGCAGTGGGCTTTCGGAAACAGGCCCCACCCTGCCCATTGCGCCTGAACTGGCGCGGCAGGCAATCGCCCAGGGCGCTGCACCCCGGGGAAGCGACACCACCTCGAAACGCGACGCGATCCTGCGCACGCTTCGCCGGCAACAGAATGGGCCGGCGCTGGCCGGTTCGATCGCCGCCGCGGCGCACGGACTTGAGTTCACGCAGCCATTCCATGACAAGCGCGTGGTCGAATTGGCGCTGGCCATCCCGGAGGCGCTGTATGTGAAGAATGGCCGCGAGCGCTATCTAGCGCGACTGGCACTCAAGGATGTCTACCCGCCGGAATTCCAGACGCGCGGATCGAGCAATGACGATATTCTGCCCGACTTCCTGGCGATGGCCAAAAGCATCGAGCCGCAGGTGCTAGCGGAGATCGATCGCATGGAGAAGAGCGGGAAGCTGTCGAAATATTTCGATTTTCCCCGCATGCGCAGCATGCTGACGCTCCGGAGCATCGACCAGCACGCGTCCGGCAATGAATACGACACGCAGCAGGCGTTGCTAGCCTTCCTGATTGCACGCTACGTCGAATGGTTTCGCGCCGGAAATTCCTGATCGAATTGCCGCCGAAGAAACTAGACCTCAAATGACGTCGTGGACCTGCAGCGGCTGGTCCATGACCGAGTACCATTCGGCGCGGGCGGCGGCGCGGCGCTTGCCGTTCTCCGACAGCGGCAGGTGCAGCATGTTGAGCAGCGCCACCACCTCCTCGCGCGCGGTAAGGTGCGACATGTTGGGGCGGGTGCCGAGCGTACTTTCGTCGAGATCGTCGAGCGCGGTCAGACCGCGCGGGAAGAATTCGCGATAGACCACGCGCTCGGCGAAGCCTTCGACGCAGCGGAAGCCCATGCGCTTGGCGAGCTCGGCGAGCCCCGCGCCCACCAGGCGCTTGTTGCGCGAGCCGAGCGCGGACAGCCGGTTGCGCACCACGATCCAGTCGGTGAGCCTGCCGTCGACCAGGCGGCGCTGCCGGCGCGCCTCGCGCACCATCAAGGCGTAATGGCTTTCGCCGGTGACGGCGAAATTGGTGGGATCGAGCGTGCCGAGCACGTCGAAATCGAGGAATGAATCGTTGAGCGGCGTGACCAGCGTGTCGGCCATGGAATGGGCCAGCCGCATCAGATAGGTGTCGTTGCCGGGCGTGTCGATCACCACCACGTCGTGGCTGTGCTCGATGGCGCCGATGGCTTGCGAGAAATTGGCGAACTCCTGCGCCTCATTGGCTTCCACCGAGCTGCCCTCGGCGCGGTTGATGCAGTAATGGGTCGGCAGCTCGAGCTTGATGCGCGCGCGCGCGGACCAGGCCCTGCGGTTCTCGACGTAATGCGTGAAGCTCTGCTGGCGCGAGTCGAGATCGATGGTGGCGACGCGCTGGCCCGCTTTCAGGAGCGCGACAGCGATATGCAGCGCGGTCGTGGATTTGCCCGAGCCACCCTTCTCGTTGCCGAGCACCACCACATGCGCGGACTGCGGGGATTCCTCGATCGGCTGGACCAACATGACGCGTCCTTTGCCCCTTAATTCCAAGATACATTGGGCGATTAGTCAAGGCGGTAAACATTTAACTATTAACCCGCGTGGCGCTTTTATTGGCGCTTTGCTAGGTCCTAGCGCGATTTTACAACAGCCGGCCGACTGGACCCTCGATTATGGCAAAGCCCCCGCAAGTCGCGCGCACCGTCCCGGCTTTGCGCCGCGCCCTCAAGCCCTTGCGGGCGGGCGGCGGCAAGGTCGCGCTGGTGCCGACCATGGGCGCGCTGCACGCCGGCCATCTGGCGCTGGTAGCCGAGGCCCGCCGGCGTGCCCGCCGCGTGGCGGTATCGATCTTCGTTAATCCGGCCCAGTTCGCGCCCACCGAGGACTTCGCCAGTTACCCGCGCCGCCTGCAAACCGACCTGAAAGTGCTGGCGGACGCCAAAGTCGACCTGGTCTGGGTGCCGGCGGCGCAAGTCATGTATCCGGACGGCTTCGCCACCCGCATCGCGCCCGCAGGCGCGGCGCTCGCCGGGCTGGAGGACAAATTCCGCCCGCATTTCTTCGGCGGCGTCGCCACCGTGGTGGCAAAGCTCTTCCTGCAGGCGCAGCCCGATTTCGCGCTGTTCGGCGAGAAGGACTACCAGCAGCTCAGGGTCGTCACGCAAATGGCCAAGGATCTCGACCTGCCGCTCAAAGTGGTCGGCGTGAAGACGGTGCGCGAGCGGGACGGCTTGGCGCTGTCCTCGCGCAACGCCTACCTTTCGCCGGCGGAGCGCAGCGTCGCGCCGACGCTCTACCGGGTGCTGCGGGCAAGCGCTGCCCGCATCGGAAAGGCGGAACCGATCGCCGCCGTGCTTGCCGAAGGCCGCGTCGAGATCGAACAAGCGGGCTTTGCCCTCGACTACCTGGAGGCGCGGCATGCACTGACCTTGGCGTCCGTCGCTTCCGTCCAAGACGGGCCGATCAGGCTGCTGGTCGCGGCCAAGATCGGGACGACCCGGTTGATCGACAATATCGGCGTGTAGCTCACCAAGTCATTCCGGGACGCGCCGCTAGGCCGCGACAGCCGGCCCGATCACTACCAGAGTTGCAGGTCTTATATTCTCTACTTTCTGTATCTTCTTCATCACAAAAAATTATTGCGACGCATATCGATTGTTGCAATGACTGTTAGCCTCTAGAACTGACGCTTGATGAATAAATCCAACCATTGGAATGTAAATGTCCTTCGATCCCAAAAAACAGCTCGCGGCTGCCGATCGTTTCGCTCCGACTGAGTGGGCCGAAAAACGCGCATGGTCGGCGCCCAAAGTTATCCTTCCAACGCTTATTCGATCCTCGACACTAAAATCAACCTCGCCGGCTAGCGTAGCTGGTGAACTGCATAGGCAGACCTCGACATTTTTCAGTGGCGTCCTCTCTTAGTCATCCGACATTACTTTTGGATTCCGCTTGAGCGTCCCGGCGCGCTTATTTTGGCGTAACGGGCACTTCGTGGTCCGCCTCATTCGTCAGATTAAAAAAAGAGCGTAATGAGCGGCATCTGCGGAATCATTTCCCTGGACGGCGCCCCGGTTGCGCCGCACGATCTCGACCGCCAGATGGCGCAGCTCGCCCATCGCGGTCCGGACAAGGTACGGGCCTGGTCGTCAGGCGCCGCGTGTCTCGGCCACCTGCTGATGCGGGTGACACGAGAGGATGCTTTCGACGCCCAACCGCTCAGCGAAAACGGACTGACGCTTGTTGCCGATGTGCGCCTCGACAACCGAGAGGAGTTGGCGACTTTGCTGTCGATCGATGCCGCCGCCCTCGCCGCCCTGCCGGACAGCGCAATGCTGCTGGCGGCGTTCAAAAAATGGGGTGCGGATTGCGTCGAGCGGCTGCTCGGTGATTTTGCCTTTGCGGTATGGGACGCGGGAGCGAAGACATTGACGCTGGCCCGCGACCACATGGGGCAGCGGCCTATATTTTATCACCAGCAGCCCGGCTTCTTTGCCTTCGCGACCGAGATCAAAGGCCTCTGGGCCCTTCCGCAAGTGCCGCGCGTGCTTCTGGAAGAAGCGTGCGCGCGGCGTCTGATGTTCGACGAGCCGACGGAAATTGGCGCCACGACTTATGAAGCCATCCACGCCATTCCCGGCGGCAGCGTGATGACGCTCGACACCCGCGGCACGCGCACATCGCGTCGTTATTGGGAGCCGCAGGCCGATCCCGTCCATGAAGGCCGCGATGAGGCCTATTACATCGAGACCTATCGGCAGATCTTGAGCGAGGCAGTGGAATGCCGCCTGCGCCGCGCCACCGCGCCGGCCGGCCTCTTCATGGGCGGCGGGTTCGATTCCAGCGCCATCTGTGCGCTGGCGGGACCGGTCATGCGCGCGCAAGGCCGCAAGTTGATTGCCGTGTCGTCAGTGATGCCGGAAGATTACCGTGGCGACATCAAACATGCGCGGCGCATGGTCGAGATATGCCGCCGCGCCATGCCGCATCTCGACGTGCGTTATGTCACACGCGACGGCCTCGATATCTTCAGCGTCATGGAGCAGAGCTTCCTCACCGGCGACAACCGCCACAGCACGAACCGCTATGTCACGCACACGATGTTTGCCGAGATTGCCAAAGCCGGCGGACGCATCGTGATGGACGGGCACGGCGGCGACTATACCGTCAATCAGCGCGGTCATCGGGCTCTCGTGCGCCTGTTACGCCAGGGGCGCCTGCGGCGCTTCGTGGCCGAGTTCAAGGCGACGCGGAAGCACCAGCGCCTGAGCATCAAGCAGACGCTCGTGCGTCATGTGCTGTGGCAGATCGTCCCCATGTCATTGAAAAAGATTCAAAATCGCCGTCGTAACGGCCTTTCCTTGTTCGGCCCCACCGTGCCGCTGGCGCGCGCACTCATTGAGAGCCGCAAACCGAAACGTTTTCAGCGCCATGCCCGCATCGCCGACCGGCCGCGCGTTGCGATGTTAAAAACCTTGCGCGACCAGCAGAATTTTCAGGCGCAAGGCTTCGCGGTCCCCGCCGCGAGGCATGGCCTCGAATTCACCCAACCATTCCACGACAAGCGCGTGATCGAGTTCGGCCTCGCCATCCCCGTCGATCTTTACGTCAAAGACGGCAAGACGCGGTATCTCGCGCGCGCGGCGCTCAAGGACCTTTACCCGCCCGTGTATCAGCACCGGCCGCCCGGCAATGATGACATGAACCCCGACTTCCTGACGATGGCCAAGCGGGTCGAGCCACGCGTGATCGCCGAAATCGAGCGGATGGAAAATGCTGGGTATCTATCCCGCTATTTCGATTTCCCAAAAATGCGGGCCATGTTGACACGCCGCAGCCTCGATCAGCACGCTTCCGGCAACGAAACCGACACGCTGCAAGCGCATCTGGCCTTTATCGCCGCGCGCTATATCGAGTGGTTTCGGGGCGACAACGCTTGACCGAATGTCCTACAATAGCCCCAGTTCGCGCAATTCACGCCGCATCTGCTCGGGCATCTTGGCGGCGCCGGGCGCGGCGCGCGAGAGGTCGCGCGGGGCCTCCCTGTCTTCGAGATAGCGCCAGCCCTGGAAGGCGGCGCGCGGGCGCGGCTCGACCAGCTTGACCTTGCCGTCGAGCACGACCTGGCAGCGGCGGATACCGTCTTTGCCGGTGGTCGGACGGATGTCGAGGATGCGCTCGCGGCACATGATCTGGCCCTTGATCACCCAGAACAGCGAGCCGCTGTCGGTCAATTCCTCGGCGCGCTTGGGGGACCATACGGGTGGTGTGGATGTGCTCGGGCTTTTGCCGGCGCTTCTTCTTCTCTTTCAGCTTCTGCTTGATCCAGTCTTCGAGGTCGGCGACCGAATCGCAGCCGACGCAGAGCTTGATGAGATGAAGCGGCATTACGGAACTTCCAAACAGGCACGGGAGCACGGTCGGGCCCCTGCATAACCCTTGCACGCGTGCCGGGGAAGCAGCCGGACGCACTTGTGCACGGGCGTGCTGGTCGGCTTCGGCGATATGTTGCCGGGACCGAAAAAACGTGGTTTCCCCGTCCATCGATCGGCAAATCGCGGAATTTCACTGCACAGCCCGGCGCGGCGCAGGGCGGCCAAAGCAGGCGCCCGCATCCTGTTGGCCGCCGCTCGCCCCCTATTGCAAATCCGGCGGCATCGCCGATGATAAGCGGTCGCTGCACCGCCCAAGGGGGGACCATATGAAGAAAATCGCTCTATTGCTCGTTGTCGCGGCCTTCGCCGCCACGCCGGCTGCCGCCGCCAGCAAGCATCACAAGAAATCCATGGCCAAGCCGAAAGAGAGCGTCTTCGCCAAGCAGAGCGCGAATACCATGCGCATCCTGCGCGATGGCATGCCCTTGGTGCTGCCGAGCTGGTCGCTGCCGGTCTACTTCGGCACGGGGATGGACACCTCAGGCCATACTGCGGCCAAGCATCACAGCAAGCATCACAAGAAGAAGATGTAGGCGCCGGGCGCGCTGGCGCACCCTAATCGGTGCCGTTGAAGCGATTGCTCAGGTTTGCCTGCGCGTGACGCGCCGCATGACGGCGCGCATGCGCGTGTCTCTTGCCGCGTTCTTTGCCGGCCGCACGCGCGTGCGCGGCGGGCGCGCTCTTGCCGCCCAACACAAAGGCGCGCAGCTCGCGGGCATGGGCGGCAATCATTGAGAAATGGTTCTCGTCACCCTGCGGCAGGATGGTCACCGAGCGGCGTTCGTTATTGGTCTTTTCATTGCCGCCCACCGGATCGAGCGTGACCACCAGGCTGACCGGCACGCGATGGCGGCCGAGCTCGGCCGCCATCGCATGGGCCGCGCTGCCGCCCAGCGAATGACCGACGATCATGATCTTGCGCAGGCGGCCGCGCTTGTATTGCGCGATGGCTTGCGCGGCGAAGGCCGGCCATTCCAGATAGCTGCCGACCGTGGTCGCCACGCCGCGATGGCCGATGCGGGTGCCGAAATCGCTTAAGCCGGGCGAGAGATTGGCAAAGCCGAGCAGCACGTAAAGATGCGCCCCGCCGCGCGGCTGGCTTTGCGCGGGGGCCGCCAGCAACGCGCAAGCGGCGAGCGCGGCGCCCAGCGCGGCCGCGGGCAACGACATTCTCGGGCAAAGAGCACGCAACACGCGAACGCCCCCGATGCTTCCCCAGGGCAATTATCGTTGCAAAATGGGCCGCCGCGCAAGCCGCCGCCGCGCGGGTCAGTCGCCGGAAGGCTCGATCAGCATGAGCTTGGCGCCTTCGGCGACCTGGGCCTCGGACGCAACGGCCAACTCGGACACAATACCGGCGATCGGCGCCGTGATCGTGTGCTCCATCTTCATGGCTTCGATGATGGCAAGCCGCTGGCCGCGGACAACGCAAGCGCCCTGCTCCACCAGCACCGCCAGCACCTTGCCGTGCATGGGCGCACGCACGAGCCCGCCGGCGCCGGCATCGTCCGCCTCATCGAGCGCAAGATCGCGCAGGGTGACCTTGGTTTGCCGGCCCCGCCGCAGCACGTAGACGGCCTCGCCGGCGGCAAGCGCAAAGGCATCGGCCGCGGGCTTTTCGCCGCCGACGCCGACGGCGGCGCCTTGCGGCCCATAAGCGATCTCGGCGGTCACGCGCTCGCCATCGGCGATCAGCGGCAGTTTCAGCGTGCGCGCCCCGCAAAGCTGGAATGCGTCGCTGGCGTCCCAGGGCGAGGCCGGCGCGTCGGGCGCGCGCGCGGCCGCAATGCGGGCCTGCTCATGGGCGAGCAGCTCTTGCGCGGCGAGCGCCACCGCGGCCTTGTCGAGCGGCTGCGGGGCGGCGCCCAGCTCTTCGAGATGGCGGTCGATGAAGCCGGTGTCGAATTCGCCCTGCCGGAAGGCGCCCGCGCGGGCGAGCGCGGCGAGGAAGGCAAGATTGCTGCGCGGACCGACGGCAATCGTTTGCTCGAGCGCGCCGGCCAGCCGGTCGAGCGCCTGTTCGCGGTTCTCGCCATGCGCGATCAGCTTGGCGAGCATCGGATCGTAGAACGGGCTCACCTCGCTGCCGGCCTCCACGCCGCTATCGACGCGCAAGCCGCCGCCTTGCGGGAACTGCAGCGCCAGCAGCTTGCCGGTCGAAGGCAGGAAGCCGTGCGCGGGATCTTCGGCGTAAAGCCGCGCCTCGACCGCGTGGCCGGAAAGCGTCACCTGGTCCTGCTTGAGCGGCAATGGCTCGCCGGCGGCGACGCGCAACTGCCATTCGACCAGATCGAGCCCGGTGACCGCCTCGGTGACCGGGTGTTCGACCTGCAGCCGCGTGTTCATCTCCATGAACCAGAAGCCGCCCTGCTTCAGCCCGCCCGCGCCGTCGGCGATGAACTCGATGGTGCCGGCGCCCTCGTAAGCCACCGCGCGGGCGGCGGCGACCGCGGCCTCGCCCATCACGTTGCGCAAGGCTTCGCTCATGCCGGGGGCCGGCGCCTCCTCGATCACCTTCTGATGGCGGCGCTGCAGCGAGCAGTCGCGCTCGCCGAGATGAATGACATTGCCATGGCGGTCGGCGAACACCTGGAACTCGATATGGCGCGGCGCGCTGACGTATTTCTCGATCAGCACGCGCGCGTCGCCGAAGGCCGACTGCGCCTCGCGCTGCGCGGCCTCCAATGCGGCGTCGAAATCGGCATGCTTGTCGACGCGGCGCATGCCCTTGCCGCCGCCACCGGCGACCGCCTTGATCAGCACCGGGTAGCCGAGCTCGTAGGCCTTCTCCTTGAGGAATTTCGCCTCCTGGCGCTCGCCGTGATAGCCGGGCACCACCGGCACGCCGGCCTTTTCCAGCAGCGCCTTGGCGCGGTCCTTCAGGCCCATGGCGCGGATGGCATCCGGCGGCGGGCCGACGAAGACGATGCCGGCATCGGCGCAGCTTTGCGCGAAATCGGCGTTCTCCGAGAGGAAACCGTAGCCGGGATGGATGCAGTCGGCACGCGCCTGCTTGGCCGCCGCGATCAGCCTGTCGATGGCAAGATAGCTTTGCGCGGCCGGCGCCGGCCCGATCGCGATCGCCTCGTCGGCCGCGCGCACATGCAGCGCGTGCGCATCGGCATCGGAATAGACCGCGATCGTGCGCAGGCCGAGGCGGCGCGCGGTGCGGGCGATGCGGCAGGCGATTTCGCCGCGGTTGGCGATCAGGATGGATTTGAACATCGGGGCCCGGTCGGAAGGTCGCCCGATCTTAGCGCGCCGGCGCGGGCGGCGCTTGCGCCGGCGCAGGCCCGAGGGGTATCGGCGCCCCCCGCTTGGCGGCCGCTTTCGAACGCTTTTCGGGCGGCGCCTGCGCCGAGGCATTGGCGCCCGGCGGCAGCCGCGGCTCCTTGCCCATGATGCTCACCGCCGGAATGGAGGCGGACGAGGGGAAATCCCATTTTTCACCCGGCTTGATCGGCGCCGGCAGCGGACCGCCGGAGCGCCGCGGCGCGATGCTGGCGATCGGCGGCACGATCGCGCTTTGCGCCACCGCGGGCGGCTTGGCAACGGGCGCGATCTCGTTCCAGGAACCGGCATAACGCGAGACGTATTGGTCGTAAACCTGGGCGCGCAGATTGGACTTGAGCACACCGGGGTCGTCCACCAGCGCGAAGGCGGCGCATTTGGCGGCGGTGCAGCCGTCGCGGATTGCCAGCACTTGGGCGGCGACGCCGAAACGGTCGATACCGACGGCGCGGCGGGTGGCAGCCAGCGCGGTGAGGATGCTGCCGTCGCCTTGCCTGGCGAGCGCGGCGGCCTCGCTCAGCAGCTTGAGACGGGCGTCCATATAGGCAACGGCGGCGGCCGCGCTTTGCGCCGAGCGAAACACCGCCTTCTCGCAGGCCGTCTCGACCGTGTCGCCGGCGCCGGCATCGAGACAGGCGAGCGCCGAGCCGGATGCGAGCGCCGCGCGATCGAGCGCGGCGGCGCGCGCCAGCACGGCGCGGTGCGCGGCATCGCGGTCGTTCACCGCCAAGCGCTCGACCCCCACGAACAGCCCTACGACAGCCGCCGCGCCGAGCAACAGGCCAACCACAGGCAGCAGCAGGCGCGCATACGGCAAATACACCGTCACTGTCTGCATAAAGCGGGTGAAATCGCTCGTAAGCCGGTCGCCATGACCGGCCGGGCGCACAACCCGCTGCTTCGCCTGAATCATGCGCTTACGTACCGCCCGCCGATTTGAAGCCGGGCGCCAGATCGCTCGCCGCCGCGAAGGCGCCCTTGGCCTCGACCGAGGTCATCGCCACCGTGGTCTTCAGACCCGTCACGCCGCCGCCGGAGGCAGCGGCCAGCAGCGCGGCGGCGGCCTGCGTGTCGCTCGCCACTTCGAATATGGCAAGGAAGTCGTATTCGCCGAAGGTGAGGTAATAGCCGAGCAGCCGGCCGCCCGCCTTGCCGAGCAGGCGCGAGACCGCATCGGCGCGGTCCTCCGGCTTGACGATCATGCCCTTGACCGCCTCGCGGGTGTAGCGCCCCTGGGTGATGTAGATCGGCATCCGCTCTCCCCTTGCCGTAACTTATGGGCGGCGCATGACCTATTCCGAAAGCCGGTTCCCACCTTTCGGGATCGTGCGCGATGCATCATAGGCGACTGCGGAGAGGAAAGCGCGGGCGGCGCCTTGCCGGAACTTCAGGTGCGGTCGAGCTGGCTTTCCTTGGCCACCCGCTCGAAGGCCTCGCCCGAACTCTTGATCCGGTACTGGTAGTCGTCGCCCTCGGACGGCAACAGCTTCACCACCGTATAGCTGCCGGTGGCGGCGGCGCGGCCGAAGGTCGGCGAGGTGTAGTACACGCTGTCGCCCACGCGATATCTGTGCGCGCGCACTGGGATTTCCGAGGCCACCATAGGCTGCATCGGCGGGCTCGCCGTGCGGATCATCTTGGCGGCACTGGCAATGGGTTTGACGACGCTCGGCGCGCGCGCGGCCGTCTTGCCGGCTTTGGTGACACTGACGCGCGCCGATTTCGACGCCTTTTTGGTCGCGACGCGGGCACTCTTTGCGCCCTTTTTGACCGTTCGCCGGGCGGTCTTGGTGGACCGCCCCGCTGTTTTTGCTGACTGGGTGCTCATGATGGTCAATATAGCAGCTAATTTCGCCGGCGTGGGAAGTTTTTTAACACTTAAGTATAGCTATTTCAAAGGCTTAGCGGCACGACAGCAGCGACCTGCGCCACCTTCCGGCCTGCCTTAAAACCGCCCTCGCCGGCCGTCATGAGCGGGAACCCGGGCGCCTCGGCGGGCGTTGCGCAGGGGGTCTTGCGGGGAGGTTTTCATGCGACTCCTTACCGGCATCGTGCTCGGTGCTGTGCTCACGGTCGGCGGCGCCTATCTCTACGACTCGCGCGGCGCGGCGCTGGCGCCCAACGCGCCGGCGAGCGCGCAAGAGCGGCCGCTGGTCAATTGGGACGTGGTGGCCGTCAAATGGTCGCAGCTTGCCACCCGCGCCCGCGCCGAGTGGCACCGACTCGCCAACGCTTCCTGAGCGGTTAACCGCGCGGCGTCGCGCCGACCGAATAGGCCGGCTGGCCGCCCACCTCTTCGCGCATGCCGAGGCGCAGCGCATTGACGATGGCGCGGCGGTCCATGCGGGTGCCGTCGTCGCCCTCGATCAACAGCGGCACGCGCCCGCCTTTTTCCAGATGGCGTGCCCATGACAGGGCCTCGTCCATCACGGCGAATTCCTTGAACAGCATCTGGTGCTTGTTCATCGGGGTGACGTCATCGGATCCTTGCGGGCCGCTGTAGACGCGATAGCGCATGGCAAATCCTCCTCTTGCTCCCCAAGACCCCGCTTTTTGCGCGTGTATTTGCGTTAATCGCCGCGGCGGCGCTTTGGTTCCCCCAGCGTTTCGCGCGCCGGCCGTCGTGTTATCGTGCGCAAAGACGAAGGAGTGAACGCATGCAGGCGGCCTACTACGAGAAGAACGGGACGGCGCGCGAGGTCTTGCAGGTCGGCGAGGTGGCGACGCCGCAGGCAGGGCCCGGCGAGGTGCGGGTCAAGCTGGCGACCTCAGGCGTCAACCCCTCCGACGTCAAAACGCGCCAGGGCACGGTGCGCAAGATCGCCTTCCCGCGCGTCATCCCGCAGAGCGACGGCGCCGGCGTCATCGATCAGGTCGGCGACGGCGTGCCCAAGGCGCGGCTCGGCGAGCGGGTGTGGCTGTGGAACGGGCAATGGAAGCGCCCCTTCGGCACGGCGGCGGAGTATATCGTCGTGCCGTCGGCGCAAGCCGTCACCCTACCCAATCGCGTGAGCTTCGAAGAAGGCGCCTGCCTCGGCATTCCGGCCATGACCGCCTATCACGCCGTGACGCTGGTGCCGGCGGAAAAGGGCGGGACGTTGCTGGTTTCGGGCGGTGCCGGCGCGGTGAGCCAATACGTCATCCAGTTCGCCAAAATGGCGGGCGCCAGCGTGCTCACCACCGTGTCTTCGCCCGAAAAGGCCAAGGCGGCGCAGGAGGCCGGCGCCGACCATACCATCGACTATAAGCGCGAAGACGTCGGCGCGCGCGTGATGGAGATCACCGGCAAGCGCGGCGTCGATGCGATGATCGATATGGACCTCTCGGCCAATGCCAGACTGATCCCGGCCGTGCTGCGGCCGAAAGGCAGCGTGATCGTCTACGGCACCGGGCTGGAAGCGACGATCCCGGCCTCGTTTTGCCTGGTCAATAGCATCCGGTTGCAGTTCTTCCTGGTCTACGAGCTCGACACCGGCGCGCGCGAGCGCACCGTAGCGGCGATCGATCGCGCGCTGAGCGAGGGCCGGCTGCATAACCGGGTGGCGCAGCCGACCTTTAAGCTCGCCGACATCGTCGCCGCGCACGAGGCGGTCGAGCGCGGCAGCGTCGGCAATGTGATCGTGACGCTGTGAGCGGCGAAGTGAGCGCGACGCAACGTTACGGCTGGTATCTGGCGGCGCTGCAGTTTTTCTTCGCGCTCACCTGGACGGTCTATGTCATCTATCTGCCCAAGCTCGCGGCGGCCGCCGGCATCGCGCCCAAAGCCATAATCCTGGTGCTGCTGCTCGACCAGGCGATCTTCACGGTCTGCGATTTCGCAACCGGCATCGCCGCCGACAAAGTGACGCGGCTCATGGGACGCCTCGGCGTCTGGGTCGTGGCGGCGACGGCGCTCTCCTGCGCCGCCTTCCTGGTGATGCCGCTGATCGCGGGGCTGGGCGCGCCCGCGCTACTGGCGGTGATCGTGGTGTGGACCGTGACCTCTTCGGCGCTGCGGGCGCCGCCGCTGATGCTGCTCGGCAAATACGCCGCCAAGCCGGCCATCCCCCTGCTGGCGGCACTCGCCATGCTGGGCACCGGCATCGCGGCCGCGGTCGCGCCCTTTATGACGATCACGCTGCGCAACCTCGACCCGCGCATCCCCTTCGCGCTGGCCAGCATCGTGTTGATGCTGGTGACGCTCGGCATGATCTCGGCCGAGCGCCGGCTGGCGGCGGGCCCGACGCCGGCGGCCACGGCGCCGCCGGTGCGCTCCTTCGGCAGCATGAGCCGGCCGGCCCTCGTGTTCGCGCTCGCCATGATCGCGCTGGCGCTCGGCTATCAGATGCATTTCGCGCTGCAAAGCGCGCCGCTGTTCCTGCGCTTCACCAAGGCGCCGCAGTTGCAATGGCTGATGCCGGTGTTCTGGGTCGGCTTCAACATTTCGATGTTCCCAGCGAGCCTCGTGACCAAGCGGCTCGGCGGCTATGCCGTGATGGGGGCAGCGGCGCTGATCGGCGCGCTCGCCATCGTCGCGGCGCATCTGGCGCAGGGGCTCGAACAACTGGTAGCGGCGCAATTCGCGGCCGGCGCCGCCTGGGGCGCCATCCTCATGAGCGCCTTCACGGTCGCCTTCGCGATCGGGGAGAACGGCGGCGAAGGCCGCATGTCGGGCTTGTTGTTTTCGGCGCTGGCGCTGGCGACGCTGGCGCGCATGGCGACGGTGGCAACCGGATTCAACGCCGATCCCACGCTCGAGGCGGCGCTGCAATGGCTGCCGACGGCATGCTGGAGCGTGGCGGGCGCGGCCCTTCTCGTTCTGGCCGCCGCGCGCGCCAAGCGCTGGATGACGCGATGAACGCGCCGCCGGAAACCGAAATCGCCGTCCGCGCGCGCACGATCGCCAGCCTGTTCAATTCGTTCGACCCTTCGCCCTTCCGAGAGAAGGATATCGACGGCGAGGTCGAGGCCTTCCTGGTCGGCTGGGTGCGCGAATTGCCGACGAACGCGCTCTTCACCATCGGGGTCTATTTGCCGGCGGAGGAAGTGGCGAAGCCGCGTGCGGACGTCATTCCGGAAGCCTTCGCGCATTACTTCGGCTATCGCGCGCAAGTCGCCGAGCAGGACCTGCGCGAATTGTTCCGCGTCGGGCGGCGCTTCCTCGCCATCGGCATCGCGGTGCTGATCGCCTGCCTGGTGACCAGCCAGTTGGTGGCGGCCTTCGTGCCTAACGTGGTGGTGGCGCGCGTGCTGGAAGAGAGCCTGATCATCGTCGGCTGGGTGGCGAACTGGCGGCCGATCGAGATCTATCTCTATGACTGGCTGCCGATCCGGCGGCGCATCATGCTCAACCGGCGCATCGCGGCGGCCAAGGTGGCGGTGAAGGCGGAGTAGCGTCTCTCTCCCCGCGAGCGGGGCGAGGTAAGAAGTGGCTACGGCGCCACGACCGCGTCTTTGAAGCCGGCGGCGTCGAAGGCGCCGCGAACGACGCCCGACGTCTTGGCCTCTGCGAGCCAGGCGCTGGCAACCTTCAGCGCCGCGGCGCGGCCCTTCGGCACCGCCACGGCGATGCCGGTCTGCTGGAAGCTGCCCGGCAGGATGCGCCCACCCGGTACTTTCGGCATGAGGCCGGCAAGCGAGTCATGGGTGAGCGCGAAGGCATCGCCCTCCCCTTTGCGCGCCAGCTCGGTCATCTTGTCGACGCTTGCCACCTCGATGTGCTCGGCAGCGGGCGCGGTGCGGCGGGCGCTGCGGCCGGTGGTGGTGCCGGCGATGGCGACGACGCGCATGCCTGGCCGGTTCACTTCGTCGATGCTTTGGATCGCCGAGCCGGCCGGCACCAGATAGGTGCTCTCGATGAGGAAATAGGCCGGACCGAAATCGACCTTCTCCGCGCGCGCGGCATCGTGCGGCATGAAGGCGACGTCGCAGGTGCCGTTCGCCACCGCCTCGGTCACCTGGCCGGAATTGTCGTAGACCTGCAGGTCGAGCGGCAGACCAAGCGTGTCGGCCAAGGCGCGCAGCAATGCGACGGTGACGCCGCGCACGGCGCCATTGCCGTCGCGCACGGCAAAAAAGGCGGAAGCTGCCGGCGCGCTGACCACGCCGGCGCGCAAGGTGCCGGTGGGCGCAAGCTCACTGATGTCGTCGGCGCTGGCCATGCCCCGCGGCTCTAACATGCGAGGCGCCGCCGTACCAGCGAACCCCTTGGTTTAGACCAGCAGGTCGATGCCTTGTGCGGCGCGGTAGTCGCCATTGGCGGCGCCGGTTGTGTCGGCGGCGTTGACGCTCCTGCTCGGATCGCGGTGGCCGGGATCGAGAATGGCACCCGAGCGCCCGGCAAGACCGTCGGCCTTGTCCTTGGCATCGTGCTGGCCGGGCGGCGTGCCCGGCGGCGCATGCGGGTCCTTGCCGGCGCGCGCGGCGGCCGCCTGACACGGCGTGTAGCACATATAGCCGTTGACGATCGAAACCCCACACATGCGCCAAGACGCTAGGCGGGGTCGGTAAATGCCTGCTGAATCGGGCGATCACGGCTGCGTGACGAGCCCGTTACTTGCGCGGCCTAAAATCCTGGTTGGGGAAAGCCCGCCCCCGCGGGCGACGGATGCGGATGAAGCCGTTTTGCGTGGCCTGATGGCATGCGTTGCAGGCGGCGGTGAGCTTGTCGTAGCCGACGACGAAGGCTCGTCTGTCCTTGGCGTCGACCGCTTTTTCAAGCTGCGCGATCTCGCCGGTGATGACGGCATCCAGCATCTCGGCAAGGGGCAGATTGCGGAAGGTCGGCACCAGGTCCTGAACGTCCGACATGACCTCCTTGATCTCGCCCAGCGCGTAACGCGCGAGCGGCCAGTTGCGGGCGCGGCCGGCATACCAGAGCTTGGCGTGCTCGCCCTGGATGAAGGTCATGAAGACTTCGAGACCGGGGATGTAGTTCCTGACCGCATGCGCGCCCTCCGGATGCGCCGGCGGCTCGTGCGCGCCGGGCGGATGCGGTGCGGACGGCGCCCTGGGCGGTGCCGGCTCGTGGGCACCGGGCGGATGCGGCGGGACCGGCTGAGGCTCGTGGGCGCCGGGCGGATGCGGCGGCGCCGGCCGCGCTTCATGCGCGCCCGGCGGATGGGGAACGGCCGGCTCGCCCGGCGGCGACTGCGCGCCGGCGGCGAGCGGGAAAGCGAGCGCCGCGAGCACGAGCATGGCGGTTCGAAGCGACATCGGCGGGACCTTGTCGTTTATCGGACGTGGCCGCGCACGGTCCGGTGCAACGCGATCCCTGTCAAGCGGCATCCAATATCGGGTATCATCCGTAGCTGGAAAACGGGCAGCGAAGCGAATCTCCGGGGAGGTAGACGATGAAATTCTTGCTGGGGGCGATCGTCGGCGCCGGGCTGATGCTCGGCTCGGCCTATCTGCACGATACCGGCCGCATGCGCGTCGGGCCGCCGCAGCCGTTTGTCAACTGGGGCACGCTGATGCAGGCGTTCGCGCACTGAAGGCTAAAACTTCTCCACCCAGGGCCTGAGCTCGACTTCCCAGCTCCAGGCGCTGCGCGGCTGCTGCAAGACGTGCAGATAGGTCTGCGCGATGGCGTCGGGATCGAGCAGCGAATCCGGCTTGTCGGGCGGCACGGGGCGGCTTGCGCTGCGCACCCCGCCGTCGATCACGAAATGCGCGACATGGATGCCCTGCGGCGCCAATTCGCGCGCCATGCTTTGCGCCAGCCCGCGCAGCGCGAACTTGCCCATGGCAAAGGGCGCCGACTGCGGATAGCCCTTAACGCTCGCCGAGGCGCCGGTGAACAGCACGGCGCCATTGCCGCGCGGCAGCATGCGCTTGACCGCCGCCTGCGCCACCAGGAAGCCGGCGAAGGCCGAGCCGCGCAGGGCGTTCTCCACTTCGGCCGGATCGAGCTCGATGAAGGGCCCGCGCGCGCGGGCGCTGGCGTTATAGACCACCACGTCGGGCGCGCCGCCCGCGGCTTCCAGTGCGGCGAACAGTTTGCTCGACCTGGGCGCGGTCGGTGGCATCGCAGGCATAAGTGGCGGCGCCGATCTCCTTAGCCAGCGCGTCGACCTTGCCGGGCGCGCGGCCGGCGAGCGCGATCTTCATGCCGGCCTTGGCGAAGGCGCGCGCGACCGAAGCGGAAATGCCTGCGCCCGCGCCGACGATGAGAGCGGATTGGTAATTGCTGGTCATGGATTGCTTCCTTGTGGACGCGCTTGCCGCGCGGGCGGGGCGAGCTTATGTCAAAAACGCGAGGTGCGCATGGCGCGTTTTCTGATCATTCTGGGGCTGGTGCTGGTTGTCGCCGGCGTGCTGTGGCCCTATCTCGGCAAGCTCGGCCTCGGCCGCCTGCCCGGCGATATTTCCTTCACGCACGGCCACACCACGTTCTATTTTCCGCTCGTGACCTCGCTCGTTTTGAGCGTGTTGCTCAGCCTCGCGCTGTGGCTGTTCGGGCGCTGACTATTTCTTCTGGCATTCGGCCGCCAGCCATTGGGCGTCGATCGCCTTGTCGGAGGTGGTCTTCCGGCCCTTGAACACGAAGGTGGACTTGACCGTGCCGGTGTAGTGGCGCGCGTTGAGGAAGCTGAAGGAAAGATCGATGGCGATGTAATTGGTCTTCTCGTCGCCGCAGGCGAAGGTGAGCGAGACTTTGTCGCCAACCTCGTTGAAGCGCGCGGCGCTGCACTGGCGGCCGATCAGGCTGCCGAGGTCTTTCAGCGCGGCCAGCGCCTTGACCGGGTCTTTGGCCTGCTCCGGCGTGAGGCAGTCGGTATAGGTAAAGGGTTTGGCCGGCTTGCCGTCCTCCGTGCCGTTTTCGACCTGCTGCCAGCTGCCAGGCTCGAGCGCGATGGCCGCACGGGCGGGCGGAGCGGTGAGGAGGATGGCGCCGAGCAGCGCGCCGCTGAGAATTATTTTTTGCATTCTGCCGCGATCCATTTGGAGTCGGTGCTTACGGTCGAAGTCATTTTCTGCCCCATAAAATCGATGGTCGCCTTGGCCACATTGGTCGTGTGCTGTGGCGACTGAATGGTGATCACCGTCGTGGCATCGATCGAGCCCTGCTTGGCATCGCCGCATTTCATTTCGAAGGTGATCACATTGCCATCCTGCCGGATGTCGAGCTTCTCGCACTTCTGCGCCTGACCCTGCATCGACTTCTTCAACTCGGCCTGCGCCCGTTCGACGACGTCCTTGGCTTCCGCCGGCGTGACGCAGTTGGTGGTGACCTTGCGCGGGATCGGCTTGCCGTTGGCCTCGCCCGTTTCGGTGTCCTGCCAAAGGCCGGGCTGGATATCGAGCGCGTGGGCGGGCCGCGCAACAACGAGGCCGAGGCAGCCCACCAAAACGATCAAGATTGCGCTCACTGTTCTCGACACGATTCGCCCCGCCTACATCCTAAACACCCCAAACTTCGTCTCCTCCACCGGCGCGAACAGCCCGTCGCCCCGCGGTCGCGCCGGGACCGGCATCAACGTTCCGCCCGCCGCCTGCCCTTGGCAGACTCAAAGGTGATCTTGAGGCGCGTTCCGGTTGCTTCGGCGAAGCGTTGCAGCGTATGCACCGACGGGTTCGCCCGCCCGCCTTCGAGCCGCGACACGGTCTGTTGCGAGGTCCGCATGCGCGCGGCGACATCCTCTTGCGACAACCCGGCACGACCGCGCGCGTCGATGAGCGATGCAGCGAGCGCGAACTCGTCCTCAAGCGCATCGTAAGCCCGCTTGAATCCCGGCTCCTTATCCCATCGCCTGAAGCTCTCTCTGACCGGAATATATTTTCTTTTCATGCGACCTCTTTGGCGCGCGCCCGCGCTATTTCGAGAGCCCGGCGGGGCGTCTTTTCCGTCTTCTTGATGAAGGCGTGCAACACCACCAGCCGCCGCCCGCTGGCCGCGGCATAGATCACGCGCGCAATGTTGTCCCGGTCAACCAAACGCATTTCCCAAAGCTTCCCTTCAAGGTGCTTGATATACGGCTCCCGCACCCGCTCCAGACCTTTGCTCTGTACCAGCTCGATAATCCGCCGGAACCGCGCCCGCAGGTCCACCGAAAGACCCTCGACCTCGGCGCGCACGTCTTCATTAAGATATACGACGGTCCATTGCACCGGGAGCCGCCTTTACACCATATATGATGTGGATCGAAAAATCAAATAGTCCTGGCGCACGCTCGTCCTCACATCCTAAACACGCCGAACCTCGTCCCGCGCACCGGCGCGTTCAGCGCCGCGCTGAACGCTAAACCCAGCACGCGCCGCGTCTCGCCCGGCGCGATGATGCCGTCGTCCCACAGCCGCGCGGTGGCGTAATAAGGATTGCCCTCGGTCTCATACTGCTCGCGGATCGGCGTCTTGAAGGCTTTCTCCTCCTCCGCCGACCATGAGCCGCCGCCGGCCTCGATATTGTCGCGCTTGACCGTCGCCAGCACGGAAGCCGCCTGCTCGCCGCCCATCACCGAGATGCGCGCGTTCGGCCAGGTGAACAAAAAGCGCGGCCCGTAGGCGCGCCCGCACATGCCGTAATTGCCGGCGCCGTAGGAGCCGCCGACGATGACGGTGATCTTCGGCACTTGAGCGCAGGCGACCGCCGTCACCATCTTGGCGCCATCCTTGGCGATGCCGCCCGCCTCGTAATCGCGCCCGACCATGAAGCCGACGATGTTCTGCAGGAACAGCAGCGGAATGCGGCGCTGGCAGCAGAGCTCGATGAAATGCGCGGCCTTCAGCGCGCTCTCCGAGAACAATATGCCGTTGTTGCCGAGAATGCCGACCGGCATGCCGTAAATATGCGCGAAGCCGGTGACCAGCGTGGTGCCGTAAAGCTGCTTGAACTCGTCGAATTCGGAAGCGTCGACGATGCGGCCGATCACTTCGCGCACGTCGTATTGCTTCTTCAGGTCGGCCGGCACCAGCCCGTCGAGCTCGGCCGGGTCGAGCGCGGGATCGCGCGGTGCCGCGATCGGTATGTCGGGCGATTTGCGCGAGTTGAGGCCGGCGACGATGCGGCGCGCAATGCTCAAGGCGTGATGGTCGTCCTGCGCCAGATGATCGGCGACGCCCGATTGGCGCGCATGCAAATCGCCGCCCCCTAAGTCTTCCGCGCTCACCACCTCGCCGGTCGCCGCCTTCACCAGCGGCGGGCCGCCCAGGAAGATGGTGCCCTGGTTCCTCACGATCACGGTCTCGTCCGACATGGCCGGCACGTAAGCGCCGCCCGCCGTGCAGGAGCCCATTACCACCGCGAGCTGCGGGACGCCCAGCGAAGACAACGTCGCCTGGTTGTAGAAGATGCGGCCGAAATGCTCGCGGTCGGGAAACACCTCCGGCCATTGCGGCAAGTTGGCGCCGCCGGAATCGACCAGATAGATGCAGGGCAGCCGGTTCTCGCGCGCGATCTCCTGCGCGCGCAGATGCTTCTTCACCGTCATCGGATAATAGGTGCCGCCCTTGATGGTGCTATCGTTGCACACGATCACGCATTCGCGTCCCTCGATGCGGCCGATGCCAGTGATCAGGCCGGCGCCGTGAATGGCGTCTTCGTACATGCCGTTGGCGGCAAGCGGCGACAGTTCCAAAAACGGCGCGCCGGGATCGATCAGGTTCATCACCCGTTCGCGGGGAAGAAGCTTCCCGCGCGCCGTATGGCGTTCGCGGGATTTTTGCGACCCGCCCTGCGCGGCTTGCGCGCGGCGCGCCGCCAGTTCCTCCACCAGCGCCCGCATGCGCTCGGCATTGGCGCGGAATTCGGCCGCGTTCTTGTCGACCGATGACGAAAAATCGCCAAGGCATTCTCCCTGCTTTCACCGGAGGTTGCCTTGACGGAACCGCGAAGGCAATGGCGGGGACCGACGACATGCCGGGAACGGCTGCGCGCGCGTCACGTTCTCGTGCCGTACCCCGAATGGGACGGAACGCAAAAGGAGGCCACGTATGAAAAAGCTGCACCTGTTATCCACCGCCGCGGCGGCTTTGCTGCTCGCCGCCGGCACCGCGGCAGCGCAAAACGCGCAGCCGTCGATGCCGGAACGGGCACCGGCCGCGCAACGCCACGCGCCGGCCGAGAAGATCGCCCCGCCCATCCATGCCGGCACGAAGTCGCGCGCGGGCGCCGAGACCACCGGTCAGGGCGGCCATGAGCTGCAGATGAAGGAGCGGGACAAAAGCGACATGAACGCCGGCGGGCACGACCGGCCCGGCGCGAAATCCAAATCCGGCACCACCGGCCAGGGGTCGGGCAAGAGCGACAAGAACGACATGAGCGAACGCAAGGGCGCCTCGCACGAAGAAATGCAGCGTTCTTCGCAATCCGGCCACGCTGCCGGCGCGAAGGAAAAAGACGAAAGCAAGTCGAGCGCGGATGTCAAATCCAAGCAATCGACCACCGGCCAGGGCGCGGCCGCCGGCAGCGCGAGGCTGACGACGCAGCAGCGCAGCAAGATCACCACCATCATCAGGCAGCATAAGGTGCGGCCGACGCACCTGAATATCTCGGTGCATGTCGGCGCGCGCGTGCCGGCGAGCGTGCACTTCTACGCGCTACCGGTCGAAGTGGTCGAGGTCTATCCGGAGTGGCGCGGCTACGATTACATCATGGTTGGCGACCAGATCCTCGTGCTCGATCCCGACGACCACGAAATCGTCGCGGTACTGGAAACCTGAGCGATCCCCGGCAAAACGCCGGCGGCCGGGGCGCCATCCCGGCCGCTGGCGCTTGCGTCATCCGAACATTTTGTGAAGGCCGTTTGCGCCGAGTTCCCGGAACACGTCTTCGGTCCGGCGGTTGTCATTTAAAGCCGCGCTCCGCGGCTATGAATTATTTGCGCAAGGAGGCAAACATGAAGACGCTCACCACGCTCGTCGCGGCGGCCGCGCTGATCGGCGGCATCGCCGTCGCCGGGGCGCAGAACGCGCCGACGGCCCAGCCGGGCGCTTCGCCGAACGCCATCAACAAAGGCAACTTGGCGAGCACGTCGTCGGGCTCGGAGTCGCAGAGTACCGCTCACGGTAAGGGCAAAATGGCCAACCGGCGTATCACCGGCCACTCCAAGTACTGCGTTGAAACCTCGGCGGGCGGCTCGCTGAACTGCAAGTTCGCCAGCATGACGGCCTGCGAGAAGGCCGGTCGGCCGAGCAATCGTCAGTGCGTCACGAACCCGACGCATCGGCACGACCGGCGCAAAATAGCGCCGCCGCAGCAGAAACGCCGCACGCATTCGTGCTTTGTCATTTGACACAGACGCATGCGCGCGGCGCATGCCGCAATGCCGGCTACGGAACATCCGCGCGCGGCAATCGTTGACTCACTGATTAATTCACGCCGAAACGAGAGGGACCCATGGACAAGGACCGCGTTGAAGGAAATATCGAGCAGGCGAAAGGTAAAGTGAAAGAGGCCGCCGGCAAGGTGACCGGTAACGACAGGCTGGAGGCCGAAGGCAAGGTCGACCAGGCGTCCGGCAAAGTGCAGAACGCCTACGGCCAGGCCAAGGATGCCGCGCGCGACGCCACCGAGAAGGCGGCGGACAAGGCGCAACAGGCCGCCGAAAAAGCCAAGGAGGCGGTCGACCGATAGGCCGCCGGCGGACCTGAGCGCTGACGACAACGAAGAACCCGGCCCCGCGGCCGGGTTTTTCATGGTCTTCTTGCGCGCGCTTCACCACAGCGGCACCGGCGTATTAGGCTTGGGCGCAACGCCAGCGCGGGAGGCGGCCATGCAAGCCAGACTGGACGACTACAAAGACCTCAAGCTTAAGCTCGACGGCCTGGTGCCGCCCGGCCACGGCTTCCATCGCAACGTGCTGCTGGAGACGCTCTACGCCTCGCTGCCGCGCGACCCGCAGGTGAAGGTGCAGATCTACAATGCCGAGATCGTGCCGGGCGGCTACACCAATTGGCATTGCCACAACGGCGCGGCCTTCTTCGTCGCGCTCCAGGGCTTATTCGAGGCGCATTTCCAGGAAGGCGTGCTGGTCAAGGCCAAGGCCGGCGATTGCTATTCCGAGCCGATCGCCAAATTCCATCGCGGGCACAATCCGCACCCGGAGCTGTCCTATTTGTGCGTCGGCCTCTGCTTCACCGCACCCGACCGCGAGCACGTGACCAATTCGGTCGAGCGGCCGTGGTGAGCGCGTGGTACCCCATTCCCCGCCAAGGCTCAGCCGAACGGAAACGGCTGCGGCCGCTACCTCGCGATTTTTTGTCTGGGAGGTGGCATGCAATGTGCTTTCATTCGGTGTTCAGACTCAGGACCGGCCCGCCGGCCGGCTGAAGCGCATCGCCCATGTCGCACCGCTCCGAGGTCAGCGCCGGCATTCTCGCCTTTCGCCATCGGAAAGGCCTCGAACTGCTGCTCGCGCATCCCGGCGGGCCCTATTGGCGCAACAAGGACGCCGGCGCCTGGTCGATTCCCAAGGGGCTGGTGGAATCGGGCGACGTGCTGGCCTGCGCCAAGCGCGAGTTCAACGAGGAGACCGGGCTGACCGCCGCGGGCGAATTCATTCCGCTCACGCCGGTCCGCCAGCGCAGCGGCAAGACCGTGCACGCCTTCGCGCTCGCGGGCGATTTCGACCTCGCCAATTTCGTCAGCAACGAATTCGAGATGGAATGGCCGCCGCACTCGGGCAAACGTGCGCGCTTTCCCGAGGTCGATCGCGTCGCCTATTTCAGGGTCTCGACCGCGCGGCGCAAGATTTTACCGGCGCAGCGGCCGTTCATCGAGGAGCTGGTGGGGCGGCTGCGCGGGGGTGCGTCATCCTGAGTGTTTGCCCAGGATGACGACCGGCTCCCCTCGTAAGTAGTCACGCTCTCACTTCCTGTCGCTGGAAGACGACATAGCCGCCGACGAACAGCAGGATGCTGGCCGCAATCAGGCCGACGATCTGCGGCCAGGCCACCATCACGCTGTCCCACAGCGGCAGCGGCGAGCCCATCACGGCGCCCTGCAACTGGCTGAGATAGACCGGACCGAGCGCGCGCGTGGTCGGATGCAACAGCGCCAGCACGGATTCGCCGTAGAGCGTGGACGGCGACAGCCGCGCCAGCATCTGCGCGGTGATGAGCAGCCCGGCCTGATCCTCGGCCGGCACGACGGCTTGCGCGATCGCCGGCGCCAGCGCCGGCCAGATCACGGTCAGGAACAGCCAGAGCCCGAGCGTCACCAGCGCCGCGGTCGCCGGCGAGCGGAAGATCACCGAGAACAGCATGGCGAGCGCCAGCCACACGCCGGCATAGGCGATGGTGACGGCGAGGAAGATGAGCGCGCGTCCCATCTCGGCGCCGCCCGGCGGCACGCCCAGCATCAACAGGCCGAGGCCGATCACCAGGAGCCACAGCACGATCAGGCTGATGGCGAGCGTGATCAGGCCGGCGAGGAATTTGCCGAACAGCAGCGCGTCGCGGTAGATCGGCTGCGACAGCACGCGCGACAGCGTACGCCGGTTGTGCTCGCTGTTGACGGCGTCGAAGCCGAGCCCGATCGCCATCAACGGCACCAGGAAGCCGAGGAACGCGACGAAGGACGGCAGCGGTTCGCGCGCGGTGGTGAACAGGCGCAGGAACAGGAAGGGATCCTGCGCGGTCACCGCCCGCACCTGGGTAATGGCGGCATAGACCGCGGCGAGCGCGACCAGCACCACCAGCCATTCCAGCACGCGCATGCGCGCTGAAGCGAGATGATCGGACAGTTCCTTCAGCATCACCACGCCGAGGCCCTGCCAGGGCGAGCCTTCACGCCGCATGACGCGCCTCCCCTTTCTGCTGCTTCTGTTGCTGGAAGTAGCGGGTGTAGATCACTTCCAGGCTCGGCTCGTCGAGCTTGAGCTGCTTGAGCCGCCCGCCGGCGGCGACTACCGCGGCGGCGGCTTCCGCGCGCAGGTCGCGGTCGCAGACCATGCGGAAGCGCCCCGGCCCCGGCGCCTCCACGCTGCGCACGCCGGGCAGCGCCGAGAGCCGCCTGGCGATGCCGTCGCTGCTTTCCGCCTCCACCTCGACGGCATAGCCGCCGCCCAAGACGTGGCGGCCGAGTTCGCCCACCGTACCCATGAGCGCGATCTTGCCGGCGTTGAACAGCGCCACCCGGTCGCACACGCTCTGTACGCGGTCGAGCAGATGCGAAGACAACAGGACGCTGACGCCTTGCTCCTTAAGCGAGCGGATCAGGTCCAACAGCTCGATGCTGGCCTGCGGGTCGAGGCCGTTGGTCGGCTCGTCGAGGATGGCGATGCGGGCCTCCTTCATGACGATCTCGGCCAGGCCGAGCCGCTGGCGCATGCCGCGCGAGAAGGTGCCGACCTTCTTTTCCGCCACGTCGCTCAAGCCGACGCGCGCCAGCGCGGCGGCGATTTTCTTCGTGCGCTCGACCCCGCGCAGGCCCATCAGCCGGCCGGTATAGTGCAGGTTATCGGCGGCGGTCATGTTGTCGTAGAAGCCGACCGTGTCGGGCAGATAGCCGACCAGCCGCTTGACCGCCAAGGGCTCGCGCATCGGATCGTGGCCGAACACGCGCGCCTCTCCCGCCGTGATGTCGCTCAAGCCGAGCAGCATCAGGATGGTGGTGGTCTTGCCGGCGCCGTTCGGCCCCAGCAGGCCGAAAATCTCGCCGGCACCGACGGTGAAGTTCACGCCATCGACGGCGGTCGCCGCGTCATAGCGCTTGGTGAGGCCCTTTACCTCGATGACCGCGCCGCTCATCGCCGGCCAAACCGCATGACGGCGCCGACCATGATCAAGAGCGCCGCGCCGATGATGCCGACGCCGGCGATGCCCCACATGGTCGAGGTGGTCACGGTGACGCGGAAATTGGCGTCGCCGGTTTCACCGTTGGTGGAAGCGGTGAAGGTGTTGACGTAGTCGCCGGCGATCGCCTTGCTGGGCGGACGGATATCGGCGGTCACTTCCTTGTGCTGGTTGGGCGCGATGCGGTCGATGGTCTTGGGCGAGAAGGTGACCTTCCAGCCGGTCGGCGCGCTGGCCGACAGCCGGATGTGCTCGGCCGGCGCGGTGCCGGTATTGGTCACGGTCACCGGCACAGAGGTCGAACTGCCGGCGGTGGCGTTGGCGCTGAGCAGACCCTGGCGGCCGGCAAGGCTGAGCTTGGGCTGGCCGGTGACGTCGAGCGCGACTTTTGTGCTGGCCTTGGCGCCTTCGGCCGCGACTTGCACCGCGACGGCGTAATGTCCGGCGTCGACCGTGCTGGGCGGCGTGACTTTGAGCTTCACGTCCTTCGACTTGCCGGCCTCGATCGGGATCGCCGTCAACTGCTGGCTGCCATAGGCCTCGGTGAAGGAGGTGTCGAAATTGCGCGGCGCGTCGGCGGCGAGGCTGACCAGCAGCTTCTTGCCGCTGTCGTTCTTGACGGTGAGGGTATATTCGAAGCTCGAGCTGGAAGAGCCGCGCAGCTCGGGCAATTGCGGCTGCACCGACAGCTTGGCGGGCAATTGCTTGGCCAGCGTCACCGCCAGCGGCAGCGAGACGTGCGAGGTTGCGCCTTGCGCGTTGACGGTGAGCGTCTGGGTGCCGATCTTGGCATCCTTCGGCACCTCGAGGCGCAGATCCATATTGACGAAATCGTCGGTCGCCGGCATGGCCGCAGCGATCGGCTGGCCGCCGCCGAGCACCGTCGCGGTCCAGCCTTTCGGCACGCCGGTGACGGTGAGCGAGAGCCGCTCGGGTGCTTCGCCATAGTTGCGCAGCTTCATGGTGACCGTCGAGGTGGTCCCCGGTTGCACCGAAACCGCCGGATAGTCGGTCAGCAGATAGAAGCCCTTGACGTCGGACTTGGTGTCGGCCGCAAAGGCCGGCGCGGCGAGTGCGAAACTCATAGCAATGAGCGCGAGCAGACGAAAGCGCATGGCTACCCCTCCCGGGCCGAGATCGGCCCTGTAGCAAGCGTCGTCACCCCCTGTGGTGGAAGCACGGCTTTCTGCCGTGAGAAGATGCGCGCATGGTGCGCACAATCTTGACAAAAATTAGGACGCGAGACGCCGCAAATCGCCGCAGCTGCAAGATTGCCAAGTTTTAATTATTGCGGCTGCGCGATCCCGCGCAAAAGCGGCCAATCCGGCTCGTTGTGGCGCATCACCCAGGGCTCATCGAGCGCGGCATTCCGCCATGCGGTCCAGGCCGGCAGCGCCATGACTGCGTCCATATAGGCGCGCGTGCCCTCGCCCACCGCGAGGCCATAGGTGTCGAGGCGCGCCACCACCGGCGCATACATGGCGTCGGCCGCACCGAATGCGCCGAACAGGAACGGGCCTTGCGCGCCGTAGCGCGCGCGGCATTCGCTCCATAGCGCCTGGATGCGGGCGACCTCGGCCTTGACCTCATCGCTTTGTGGGCGCGGCTTGCGCGGAAGCCAAAGATTCATCGGGCACGATTTACGCAGCGCCATGAAGCCGGCATGCATCTCGGCCGCCACCGCGCGGGCATGGCTGCGCGCGCGCGCGTCCGGCGGCCACAGCTTCGCATCGGGGAAGCGCTCCGCCAGATGCTCGAGAATGGCGAGCGATTCCCAAATATGCTGATCGCCGTCGATCAACACCGGCACCTTGCCGGTGGGGGAATATTGCAGCACCTGCTCGCGGCTGCCCGGCTCGTAGAGCGGGATCACGACCTCAGCGAAGGCGATGCCGGCCACTTTCATGGCAATCCACGGCCGCAGCGACCAGGAGGAGTAGTTCTTGTTGCCGATGATCAAAGTGAGCGCCATGGCGCGTGGTCTCTAAATTGCCGGCCGCAAATTGCAGGCAGCAAATTGCGGGTAGCGCGTTGCGCCGGCAAACGCATTTTTTCGATGGGTCCAAGCAGGCAGGCGAATGGAAAGCTCACGCCTTTTTGCGCGCGTGCTGCTCGCCCGGCATGTCTTCCGGCAGGTCGACCGGGCCGCCGGCCTTCTGCCAGGCGCCGAAGCCGCCCCTGATATGGGCCACGGGCTTCAGCCCCATGCGTTGCGCGGTCTGCGCCGCCAAGGCGGACCGCAAGCCGCCGGCGCAGAAGAACACGAATTTCTTGTCCTGCGCGAACACCGGCTTGTGATATTTGCTGTGCGGATCGATCCAGAATTCCAGCATGCCGCGCGGGCAATGGAATGCGCCGGGCACCCTGCCCTCGCGCTGCAACTCGCGGATGTCGCGGATGTCGATCAGCACGGTATCGTCGCGGCCGGCGAGCTCGATCGCCTCCCCGACCGGCAAGGTTTCGACCTCGCGCTCGGCGGCTTCGCACAATTCCTTGTATCCGACGGTAATATTCTGCGGCATGCGGACGGCCTCCTGTGCCGGGCACAGTGGCAGAGCGGGCGCGCCCGCTCAAGTCGGCGACTAGGGCCCGATTGCGCCCATCAGCACCGCAATCAGCGCCACCACCGCCACCCCCGCCGTCACCGCCACCATCGTCACGGTGCGCTCGCTCCACTCCGCCGGCAGATAGGCGCCGCGCAGAGATACGTTGTCGTTGTCGGCGGGCGCGCGCCGAAAGGCGAAATAGCTGTCGGGTGCCATGGTCGATTCCCTCTGCTGAGGCATCACATGGGATGGTGCGCGAGTACGCCGAACACGCGAACTCTGGGCGCACGAATTGCCCGGTACGGAGAGAGGATAGCGCCGTCATCAAGCTGCAACAAATATGGAAGGCCGCGCCACGATTCGCGGCAGGGAATGCGGGCCGTCAGGGCCCCGGCAGCAGCGAACTGGTGCGCCCGCTCAGCCAATAGGCGACCAGGCCTTCCCATTCATGCACGGCAGCATCGAGACTGCGCAGGCCGTTGCTCACGGCCAAGGCAAAGCCATAGGCCGGGTGCGGCGGCAGATTCCAATCGACCGGATAGGCCTCGACCGGAAAGCCGACACGCCGGAAGCAGCCGACGGCGCGCGGCATGTGCTGCGCCGAGGTCACCAGGAGCCAGCGCTCGCCCGGCTTGGGCTTCGCCAGCGCCTTGGCGAATACGGCGTTCTCATAGGTGTTGCGCGCGCGGTTCTCCAACGCGACGCGCCCGCGCGGCACACCGAAGGTGTCGAGCAGCGGCAAGAGATAGTCGGCTTCGCGCCCGGCGCGGCCCGACAGCGAGGCGTCGCCGCCGGAAAAGATGATGCGCGCCTTGGGAAAATCACGCGCGAGCTTGGCGATCACCGTTACGCGCTCGGCGCTGCCGGTAAGTTGGGGCGCGCGATAGATGCGCGACAGCGCGGGGCTGATCGCACCGCCCAGAACGACGATGCCTTCCGGCGCGCCGCGCGCGGGGTTCCAGGGCGGAAAGCGGCTCTCCAGTGCATGCGCAAGCACTTTGCCGATCGGCAGGAAGCCACAGAGCGCGAACAGGATCAGGCTCGCCGCCATCAGACCGACACCGGCACGCCGCCAGCGCGTGAGCAGCAGCAGCAGGCCGACAAGGCCGATCAGCAACAGAATATTGGAAGGCAGCAACAGGTAGCCGGCGGTCTTCGAGAGGACGAAGAACATCAGCGCGTCTTCTTCCAGGCTTCGTAGCGCTTCTTGTTTTCTTCGTTGGGCGGATAGAGCCCGGGCAACTTCTCGCCCTTTTGCACTTCCTGCACCAGCCAGGTCTCCATCAGCTCGTGCTCGGCGCCTTCATGGGCGACGAAATCGGCGAGCGCGGCCGGGATCACCACCGCGCCGTCATCGTCGGCGACGATGATATCGTCGGGGAAGATGGCGCAGCCGCCGCAGCCGATCGGCTCGTTCCAGCCGACGAAGGTGAGCTGGTTGACGGAAGCCGGCGCCGCCACGCCCGCGCACCAGATCGGCAGGCCGGTCTCGATGACGCCGTGCTTGTCGCGCATGACGCCATCGGTGACGAGCGCGCTCACGCCGCGCTTGACCATGCGCATGCACAGGATGTCGCCGAAAATACCGGCGCCGGTGACGCCCATGGCATCGGCCACCACCACGCAGCCCTCCGGCATGGCTTCGATGGCCGAGCGGGTGGAGATCGGCTTCGACCAGCTTTCCGGCGTTGCCAAGTCTTCACGCACCGGCACGAAGCGCAGCGTGAAAGCCTTGCCCACCACCCGCTTGCCGGTAAAGCCGAAGGGCATGGCGCCGGCCATCCAAACGCGGCGGATGCCCTTCTTCAGCAGCATGGTGGTGATGGTGCCGGTAGTGACTTCTTTGAGGATGTCGAGCGTCGACATGGACGGCTCCAATTATGCGGCGGTGATGCCGAGCCGCGCGTCGCGGCGGCGCAGATAGGATA
Source organism: uncultured Pseudomonadota bacterium (assembly GCA_963805535.1). GTDB lineage: Bacteria > Pseudomonadota > Alphaproteobacteria > Rhizobiales > Xanthobacteraceae > Pseudolabrys. The sequence goes on along the minus strand of CAWDUV010000012.1, from coordinate 487,884 downwards.
CGAGCGGAATCGCCAGCAGCACCATCCAGGCTTTGCCGACGATCTGCCCGGGCAGAAACTCGAGCGAGCCGAAAGCGAGCCACAAAAACACCAGCGAGTTGACCACCAGCCCGACCGTGCTCGAGGCCAGCACCGCCGCCACCAGCCGGCGGCGCGCCAGCGGCGTATAGACCGCGAAATCGGCGAATTCCGACAGCAGGAAGGCAACGGTCGACGCCAGCACCAGCGCGCCCGGGGCGACCGCGGCGGAGAGCGCGGCACCGGCGACGATGGCACCCAAGCCGAATTCGACGCCGAGTCGGCGCTGCACCAGGTCGCGCAGCACCAAAGCGGCGCCGATCATCAAGACGCCGGACGGCGCCATGATGCGGGGCGCGACCGGCACCAGGCAGGGCCCCTTGGCCACACAGACCGTGCCGACATGGCCGATCATCCAATTGGCGGCGGGAATGGTGAGGCAGAACAGCGCGAGAAAAATGGCGCCCTCGATATTGCGGCGCTTGTCGATGTCGGTCATTTCGTCTTTCGGCTCTTGAACTTGGCAAAGCCTTGCGCGCGCAGGCGGCAGGCCGGGCATTCACCACAGCCATAGCCCCAGTCGTGGCGCAGGCTGCGGTCGCCCTTGTAACAGCTATGGCTATCCTCGATCACGAGATCAAGCAAAGCTTGCCCGCCGAGCTGCTCGGCCAGCGCGAAAGTGTCGGCCTTGTCGATCCACATCAGCGGGGTATGGATGGTGAGCCGCCGGTCGAGGCCGAGAGTGAGCGCGACCTGCATGGCCTTGACGGTGTCGTCGCGGCAGTCGGGATAGCCGGAATAATCGGTCTCGCACATGCCGCCGACCAGATGGCGGGCGGCGCGCTTGTAGGCGACGGCGCCGGCGAAGCAGAAGAAGATGAGGTTGCGGCCGGGCACGAAAGTGGTGGGCAGACCGCTGGCGCCGGTTTCGATCGCAACGTCGCGGGTGAGCGCGGTGTCGGAAATGGCGGAGAGCGCGTCAAGCGCAATCAGGTGGTCCTCGCCCAGCCGCGCCCGCCAGTCGGGATTGAGCGCCGCTAGGTGCTCGCGGATGCGCGGGCGCTGATCGAGCTCGACGGCATGTCGTTGGCCGTAGGCGAAGCCGACCGTCTCCACGCGGGCGAAGCGCGCCAGCGCCCAGGCCAGACAGACGGTCGAATCCTGCCCGCCGGAGAACAGCACGAGGGCGGTGTCGTTGGCGAGGGTCATGCAGGGTGTTTAGCCGTCATGGCCGGGTTTGTCGCGGGGCACCCGCGTCGGGCCGGCAAGGCGGTGCGACCCTGAGCGGGATCACTGGCATGGCGCCGTTGGCTCGCGCTCCCCGATCGGCGCCCTGCGCGACGCACAGCCGCGCCGCGCCGGAGCGCGGCGGCAGCGCAGGCATTATCCAGGGGTCAGAGCAGTGCCCCAACCAGATGCTGCGTTAGTGATTTGGCACAACGTTGCCTCGAGGCATTGCCGACCGCCCCGAGCTCAAGTTGCGCAGCCTGTAGTCGATGTGGCGTCTTGGCGATTAAACCAGCTCAACCATAGGCTATTGCCCTGCCGTAACATTATAGTTGGTAATCTTTATGGGTGGGCGACCGTCAAGATTTTTGACCCAAAACGCACTCATTCCAAATCTCATTTGGCCCGTCGGAACTTGCGCGCGAATAGCTTTGACCTCCTTGCCATTCAAATAGATGGTCACGCGCCCCTTCAGAGTGTTGACCCGGATCGAGTTCACTGAATTCGGTTCAGACTTAAAGCCAGGCGCGTTAGGCACAGAAAATATTATTTGCCACTTGCTTGCGCTACGTTGGGCAAGAATAACCGTACCATTCCCAGCTAGCTCTGCCAGCATTGTGTTGCCATAGTCAGTCGCCCAGAACTCGATGCCGATATAAGGTTGGTCATCGGGGCTGGGGGCCTTGGGCAAGACCACGTGCCGCCGCCTGCATGCGGCGGATTATGAGCGCTGTTTCGTCGCCGACATGGGCTCGCAGGGTGTGCCGCGTGGCCGCCGTTAGGCGATCCTTCGAAAAAGCGGGGCGACATTAGCGCAAAGAGCGCGGCGCGCCAAAGTGCGTTCAAGCAGACGCTAGGTGCCGCCTTGGACCTGCGGCGCGGCTTGCAGAGCCGCAGCTTGATCCACTCTCGGTGGCGCAATTGTCGCGCCGTCAGCGCGGGCGGCGGGAGCCGTCGCGGCGGACGAGATTTCCAGCGCCTTGAAAATCGCACCGGCCATCAAGGCGTAGGCGAGCATGCCGATGAAAACTTGAAGAGGAGCCACTTGGAAGCCATCCCATAGACCGTGCACCAGGGCGGCGCTCGCCCATCCGAGCGGCAGCAGGAAGACCGCCTTGCGCGGGTACAGCACCGCCAAGCCGATGTAGAAACCGAACAGCCCGGAATAGGCGCAATGTCCGCCAATTTGCGGCAGCAGGCGCGCAAGCAGAAACGCCAGCGCATCGAAAGCCTTCAGCCCGATGTCCGATGCCTTGTGCGTGATGTTGGGGACAAGCTCCGCCAGATTTTCCTTGATGAAAAAGCCGCTGCCCGAGGCCACGCCGAGGACGATCCCGTCAAGCGGTCCGCAAAGACCGACCCGCTTGGCGAGGGCGGCGAGCACCGCACCCAACCGGCCGCCGGCACGACGACCGAGGAACGCCAAGCCGCCGCCGAGGAGAATGACGGCGAACAGCGGCAGGGATTTGAAGCTTTCTTCCCCAAGCCCGAACCCGGCGAAGTCCCCGGCAAGACGCACCGCGAAATGCGAAGAATGCCGCCACTGCTCGGACGGAATGACCCAATTGAAGATCGCGTACCAGCGATTATGCCACAGCGGGCCGTAATGGAGCTCGTAGGTCGCAAAAGCGACGGCGATGATCAGCAGCCAATTCGTCGCCCGGCCGCACATCTCATAGATGAGCCAATTGATCATGAAGGCGACATAGAGGGCGATGAGGAGGCAAAAGCTCCGGACCGTCCACGTCAAGGCGTCGCCGCTAGCGTTGTTACCGTTATTGAAAACGGAGAGCAACGCGAGGCCGACGAAGATGGTCACGAAGACCGGCAGCAAATGCCCGCGCCGCCATAACGCGCGGCCGCCGAACAGCGGAAAGACCATGTCGCGCGAGAGCCGCAACGGCGGCTTGCCGGGCGCTTCGTCGTGCTGCGTCGCCATTGGCGCACTTTCAATCCCAGTTCGGCGACCAGGTCCAATCGACGATACGGCCTTGGGGGTGGGCGAGCTTGTAGATCTCCTGCATCTCCTCTTTGGAGAGCTCGAAATCGAACAGCGCGAAGTTCTCCTCCAGCCGTTCCAGCCGGTTGGTGCGCGGGATTACCACGATGCCCTGCTGCACCAGGTAGCGCAGCGAAACCTGCGCGTCGGTCTTGCCATGCGCCTTGCCGATGCGCGCCAGCGTCTCGTTGCCGTGCGCGGCGCCGCGCGCCACCGGGCTATAGGCCACCGCCGCTAAGCCGTGCTTTTTGCAGGCGGCCAGCACCTTGTCCTGGTTGAGGAAGGGGTGGCATTCGATCTGGTTGCAGACCACCGGCTCGGGCGAGACCTTGGCGGCCTCCTCGAGCAGCGCCACGGTGAAATTCGACACGCCGATCGCGCGCACGTGCCCTTCGCGCTTCAATTTCGCCATGGCGCCAAGCGTTTCGGCGAGCGGCACGCGCGGATTGGGCCAGTGGATCAGCAGCAGGTCGATGTGATCGAGGCGCAGCTTGGCCAGGCTTTCCTTCGCCGAGCGTTCGACATCGGGCGGCGCGAGGTTGGTCGGCTGCAGCTTGGTGGTGACCACGATCTCGGCGCGCGGCACGCCGGAGGCGCGCAGGCCCTGCCCCACCTCGGCCTCGTTGCCGTACATCTGCGCGGTGTCGAGATGGCGGTAGCCGATGCGGATCGCCTGCTCGACGATGCGCTTGACGTCGCGCAGCGCCCAGGTGCCGAGCCCGACGATGGGGATTTTGAAACCTTTGGCTTCGACCACGTTCATGTTCGTTTCACTTTCCTTCCGCATCTTCGAGGAAGCCGAGCAGGAACAGCGCGCGGCGCGCGATCTCCCGGTTGTCGCAGGACGCGCTCATCGGGCTCGCCATGGTGCCCTGGAAGTAGTCCCAATAGAAGGCGCAGGTCTTTTCGCGCGAGGTGATCCAGGCCCGCTGCATGTCGCGCAATTTGACCTGCTGGTCCTTGTCGAGCTTGCCGCGCAGGCGGCGGTAGGTCTCGTTGAGGATGTCGTCCCAGACCGCCTGCTCGCGCGCGATGCAGGCGATGTTGTCGGCGGTCGAGCGCGTCTCGTCGCGTTGCAGGCAGGGATTGGCCACGATGCCGATGCAGGCCTCGCGCTTGGCGGTGTCCGTGCCGGCCGACTTGATGCAGTCCTGGATGTCGGCGGAGGCCTTGGCGTCAGGCTTGTCGGCTCGCGCGCGCGCCGGCACGCGCCAGCAATGCCAGGCAGGCAAGCGCCAACACGAAATGCATCAGGCGGCGTCCCATTTCGGCGCGTGCGGCGGGTTGACCACGCGCATATTGGCGGCATTGAGCGCCTTCAGCTCCGCCATCTCGGCATCCGACAGATTGAAATCGAATACCTCGATGTTCTGCTGCAGATGCGCCGGCGTCGCCGTGCGCGGAATGGCGCAGACGCCGCGCTGCACCAGATAGCGCAAGGAAACCTGCGCCGCGGTCTTGCCGTGCGCCTTGCCGATGCGCTCGAGCGCGTCGGCGCCGGGCACCTTGCCGCGCGCGATCGGGCAATAGGCGACCACCGCCATGCCGTGCTTCTTGCAGGCCGCCAGCACCTTGTCCTGATTGATGAAGGGATGCATCTCGATCTGGTTGCAGACCAGCGGCTCGCTCGTTACCGCCCAGGCCTCGTCGAGCATGGCGGTGGTGAAGTTGGCGACGCCCACGTGCCTGGCGAAGCCGTCCTGCTTGGCCTTGCAGAGCGCGCCGACCGACAGCTTGAACGGGATGTCGGGGTTGTTCCAATGGATGAGCAGCAGATCGACGTAAGGGAGCTGCAGGTTCTTCAGGCTCTGCTCGACCACGCGCGCGAAGGCGTCGGGCATCAGGTCGCCTTGCCGCACCTTGGTGCAGATCAGCACCTCCTCGCGCTTGACGCTCGATGCGCGCAGGCCCTCGCCGTTTTCCTTCTCGTTCTCGTAATAGGCGGCGGTGTCGAGATGGCGGTAGCCGAGATCGAGCGCGGTCTTGACCGCCTGCACGCAGACGTCGCCTTTCAGCGTCATGGTGCCGAGGCCGACCTGGGGGATGCGGGCGCCATGGGCTTCGACAAACTGCATGGCTGTCTCCTTCGATGCGGCGCAAAACATGAATTGCTGGCGGCGGCGGGAGCGGCAGAATGCCCGCTCGCCCGCGCGCTGCCAACCGGGTGTGCTCACCGGGTGTGCCACCGTGTGCTCTTGGGCCTGGCCGGCGCCCTGCCGCACCGCCCCAATTGCCCCTACGCCACAAAGCAGCAAAAAAATTTTCCGCCTGGCGAATGCCGACAATACTTTAAGCGCAAGCTTTTGGCCCTAGTTCTTACATTGGAATAATTCAAGACTGGAAAAAACCTATTGCAATAGAGGCCTTTAATGCTTTTGTGAGGGTCGAACTCCAGCAGAGAAACGCCAATGAGAACCTTGCTTGTACTTGCCGGCCTGGCCGCGGCTTTGGTGCTTACCCCGGCCGCCGTCGCGCGCCGACGACCTAGACTCTGACGCTGAAGGATCACAAGTTCACCCCGGCCGAGATCAAGGTTCCGGCCAACAAACGGGTGAAATTGACCGTGGTCAATGACGATCCCACGCCGGAGGAGTTTGAAAGCCATGAGCTGAGGGTCGAGAAGGTGATCCCGGGCAAGTCCAAGGGCATCGTGCGTATCGGCCCGCTCAAGCCGGGGCGCTATCCTTTCATCGGCGAATATCATGAATCCACCGCCAAGGGCGTGGTGATCGCGGAATAATCGAAAATGCTCGGCGCACTCATCATCGTCTTCCGTGAGGTCATCGAAGCCGGCCTGATCATCGGCATCGTGATGGCCGCCACGCGCGGCGTCGCCGGCCGCGGGCGCTGGGTCAGCTATGGCGTGGTGGCGGGCGTGGCGGGCGCGACGTTGGTCGCTTTTTTTGCCGGCGCCATATCGGAGGCCTTCCAGGGCTCGGGCCAGGAACTGTTCAACGCCGCCGTGCTGGCGATCGCTGTCTGCATGCTGATGTGGCACAACGCCTGGATGGCACGGCACGGGCGCGAGATCGCCGCCGAAATGCGCCAGATCGGCGCGGCGGTGAGCGAGGGCGTCAAGCCTTTGACCGCGCTGGCAGTGGTGGTTGGGCTGGCAGTGCTGCGCGAAGGCTCGGAAGTGGTGCTGTTCCTCTATGGCATCGCCGCTTCGGGTACCACGGGCATGGCGCTGCTGGTGGGCGGCATTTTGGGCGTCTTGGCGGGCGCCGCCTTCACGGCGTTTACCTATTACGGACTGCTCGCCATTCCGACCCGCTACATCTTCTCGGTGACGAGCTGGCTGATCGCGCTTTTGGCCGCGGGGCTGGCGGCACAAGCCGTGCAGTTCCTCAACAATGCCGGCGTATTCGTGGTGCTCGACCGGACCGTGTGGAACACGTCCTGGCTGTTGTCGGAAGGCTCGATCTTCGGCCGGCTGCTGCACACGCTGATCGGCTATACCGAGCGGCCGACCGAACTGCAGCTCGTCGTCTATATCGGCACGCTGGTCGCGATGTATGTGCTGATGCGTATCGCGCGCCACCAGCCGCGGCGCGAGGTCGCCGCGCCGGCCGAATAAGCGAGCAAGCGGTTTAGCTCGCTTTCTTGCCGAGCGTGGCGAAGGCCACGTCCGGCGCCTTATCGATCAGCTTGAGCAGCGCGCGCGCCGGACCCCGCGGCGAGCGCTTGCCCTGCTCCCAATTGCGCACGGTTTCGATCGGCACCTCGATGCGTGCGGCGAAGGCGGCCTGCGTGAGCCCGCAGCGCGCCCGCACCTGGCGCACGAACACCGCCGGATCGTCGTGAACGATCGTTTTCTCGCTGCCGTCGGCGAGGATTTCGACGATCCTGCCATCGGCCTTCAACCGGACGCGCATCATGGCTGGCCTCCATGCTGACGATGTCGGCTGGAGGCCTAGCTAATTCGCGCTTGCCAGAAGTTAATGCGCGGCACTGCGCCAAAGGACGACTGGGCCATTGGCCTATTTGGTCTTCTCGAAAATCTCCCGCCCGATCAGCATGCGCCTAATTTCGCTCGTCCCCGCTCCGATCTCGTAGAGCTTGGCGTCGCGCAGCAGGCGGCCGGTGGGAAAATCGTTGATATAGCCGTTGCCGCCCAGGCACTGGATCGCCTCCAGCGCCATCCAGGTGGCACGCTCGGCGGCGTAGAGGATGGCGCCGGCGGCGTCCTCGCGCGTGGTGCGGCCCTCGTCGCAGGCGCGCGCCACCGCGTAGACATAGGCCTTGGCGGCGTTCATCGTCACGTACATGTCGGCGAGCTTGCCCTGCATCATCTGAAAGGTGCCGATCGGCTGACCGAACTGCTTGCGGTCGTGCACATAAGGCAGCACCACGTCCATGCAGGCCTGCATGATGCCCAAGCGGGCCGGCGGCGAGCACCGCGCGCTCATAGTCGAGGCCGCTCATCAGCACGTTGACGCCGTTGCCGACCGCGCCCAGCACGTTCTCCTCCGGCACCTCGCAATCGGTGAACACCAGCTCCGAGGTGTCGGAGCCGCGCATGCCGAGCTTGTCGAGCTTCTGCGCCGGCTGAAAGCCCTTGGTGCCTTTCTCGACGATGAAGGCGGTGATGCCCCGCGCGCCCGCGGTGCGGTCGGTCTTGGCGTAGATGACGAAGGTGTCGGCCACCGGACCGTTGGTGATCCACATTTTCGAGCCGTTGAGCACGTAACGATCGCCGCGCTTGACCGCCGTCGTGGTCATCGACACCACATCGGAGCCGGCGCCCGGCTCCGACATGGCAAGCGCGCCGACATGCTCGCCGGAAATCAGCTTGGGCAGGTATTTGCGCTTCTGCGCTTCGTTGCCGTTGCGGCTGAGCTGGTTGACGCAGAGATTGGAATGGGCGCCGTAGGAGAGGCCGATGGCGGCCGAGGCACGCGAGACCTCCTCTACGGCGATGCAATGGGCGAGGTAGCCCAAGCCCGCGCCGCCATATTCCTCTTGCACGGTGATGCCGTGCAGACCGAGCGCGCCCATTTCCGGCCACAGCTCGCGCGGAAATCTGTTGCTGCGGTCGATCTCGTCGGCACGCGGCGCGATGCGGTCGGCGGAGAAATCGGCGACCGTCTTGCGCAGCATGTCGAGTTCGGAACCGAGGCCGAAATCGAAGCCCGCCCAGGCATTGGGGATCATGTCACCTCCCGAGCGCGCCGCAACCGGCGCGCGTTGTTTTGCCGCGACTTTATCGCCTGGAAATCGCGCTGTCAGCGGCTCACGCGGCGCCGGCGGACCCTGCCGCGTCCGGCTTGGCCTGCTGCACCAGCCGGTCGATCGTCACGGCCGGCGCCGGCCTGGCGAACAGGAATCCCTGCATCTCGTCGCAGCCGGCAAGCCTGAGCAGCACGCGCTGCTGTTCGGTCTCCACCCCCTCGACCAGCACCGTCAGGCCGAGCGCGCGGCCAAGCGCCACGATTGCCTGCACGATCACCCCGCCATTGGGCGAAGCTCCAAGCGCGGCCACGAAGCTCTTGTCGATCTTGAGCTTGTCGAGCGGGAAGCGCTGCAGATAGCCGAGGTTGGAATAGCCGGAGCCGAAATCGTCGAGCGCGATGCGCAGGCCGAGCTGGTGCAGGGCCTCGATGCGCGCGAGCATCTCGTCCGGATTGTCGATCAGCACGCCCTCGGTGATTTCGAGCATCAGGCGCGACGGCTCGACGCCGCTTTCCGCCAATGCCGCGCGCACGAGATCGACGATGCCGGCATCGCGCACCTGCAGCGGCGACAGGTTGACCGCGATGTAGAGCTTGGGCCAGCGCTTGGCGTCGGCGAGCGCGCGCTTGAGCACGAAGGCACCGAGCGCGTCCATCAGGCCCATCTGCTCGGCGACCGGGATGAACACCGCCGGGCCGATCGGTCCGCGCTCGGGATGGGTCCAGCGCAGCAAGGCCTCGACGCCGACGATGCGGGCGCCGCGGGCGGCGACGATCGGCTGATAGTGCAGCTCCAGCACGCCGGCGCTGAGCGCGCGCGGCAATTCCCGCTGGATGAATTTCTGGTCCGCCGACAGCGTGTCGATTTCGCTGGCGAAGGCGACGATGGCGCCCGGACCCTTCTTGGCCGCCGCGCGCATGGCGAGCTGGGCGCGGCGGACAAGCTCGCCGCGCGTTGCGGCATCGCGCGGCGCCTGCGCAAAGCCCGCATGCGCGCTCACCCGTACCAGGCGGTCGATCCAATGCGGACGTGCGACCGCGTCAATGGCGTCGCGGATGACGTTCCTCATGTCGACCTGCGGCGGCACGCTCAGCAGCACGGCGAATTCGTCGCCGCCGATGCGGCCGCAGACGGCGTGCTCGGGCAGCGCTTCGCGCAGCCGGCCAGCCACCGCGATCACGAACTCGTCGGCGCCCAGCACGCCGAGCTGGGCGTTGACGTCGGCCATGCCGTCGAGCTCGATCAGCGCGAAACCGACCGCCTCGTCTGCGCTGCGCTCGGCCAGCGCGAGATCGAGAAGCTCGAGCGTCTTGGCGTGATTGGGCAGGCCGGTGAGCTTGTCGGCGTCGGCGGCGCGGCGGGCGGCCTCCTCGCTCGCCGTCAGTTCCAGCCGCGCGCGCTTGAGCTGGCGCAAGGCAAAGCCGGCAAAGCCGACCAGCAGCAGCGCGATGCCGCCGATGAGCGGCATCAGCCGGTTCATGGCGGCAGTCGTCGGATGCGCCTTGTCCCAGGTGAAAAAGCCGGCAATGCGCCCCTGCGCATCGGTCACCGGCTGCATTTCGCGCGCGCCGGGCGCCGGATCGATTTCGAACTTGAGTCCCTTCAGCCGCGCGCTCTGCTCGACCATGCGCACCAGGCGCGGGTCGAGCGCACCCGGCCGGCCGAACAGTCCGCGGAATTCGCCGATGGCGTTACGCAAGGCGGCGCGCTGCTCCGCCCAGACGCGCTGATCGCTGCGCGCAGCCAGGCCATAACCGAAAGCAGCGGCGAGCACGGTTGCCAGCATGGCCGCGACGGCGATGAAAACGATCAGCCGCGAGCCCGACAATATGCGCTCGGCGCGCACGCGCGGCACAGCGGAAGGCGCAGGCCTGGCCCAAGCCAGCCAGGCGCGCCCGGGCGTTCTGCCCGTCGCTTGCACATTGCCGCCGCCGTCCACCGAAAATCCCTCGCGCCGCGCTGCTTGAGGGCTCAAGGCTTAGCGAGACAGCGTTAATGGCGCCTCAGCAAACAAAGTGAATGAAATGTAACCGCGCCGTATCGCGGCTATTTGGGCGCTAACGCAGCCCGAACCAGAAGGTGGCGATCGACAGGAACGAGAAAAAGCCGACCACGTCGGTCACCGTGGTCACAAAGGGCGTGGAGGCGACCGCCGGATCGATCTTCAGCCGGTTCAGCGCGAGCGGAATGAGGATGCCGCCGAGCGCCGCGGCCAGCAGGTTGCAGATCATGGCAAGCCCGATCACGAAGCCCAAGCCCGGCACCTTGAACCAGACATAGGCCAGGATGCCGGTTATGACAGCGAAGGCCACGCCGTTGAACACCCCGACCAGCACTTCGCGCACGATCACCCGCCAGGCATTGGCGTCGGTCAGGTCGCGGGTGGCGAGCGCGCGCACCGCGACCGTCATGGTCTGCGTGGTGGCGTTGCCGCCCTGGCTCGCCACGATCGGCGCCAGCACCGCGAGCGCCACCATCTTCTGCAATTCGCCGGCGAACAGGCCGAGCACCATGGAGGCGATGAAGGCGGTGCCGAGATTGACCAAGAGCCAGTTGAAGCGGCCGCGCGCAATGGTCCACACGCTGTCGGATAGTTCTTCGTCGTGGGTGACGCCGCCGAGCGCCTTGATGTCTTCTTCCGCCTCTTCCTCCAGCACATCGGCAACGTCGTCGAAGGTGATGATGCCGACCAGGCGGTCATTGCCGTCGACGACCGGCGCCGCCACCCAATTGTAGCGCTGGAACAGGCGCGCCACTTCTTCCTGATCCTGGTCGGCACGCACGCGCGGGCGGTCGGCCTCCATCAGCTCGGTGACGGGCACCGGGCGCTTGGCGCGCAGCAGGACGTCGAGCGGGACGGCACCAAGGAAGCGGCCGGTTTCGCCCACCACATAGAGCTCGTAGAAACGGTCGGGCAGTTCCTCGGTCTCGCGCATATGGTCGATGGCGCGGCCCACGGTCCAGGTCGCGGGCGCGGCGATGAACTCGGTCTGCATGCGCCGCCCGGCGGAATCTTGCGGATATTCCAGGCTGCGGGCCAGCGCGATGCGTTCGGGCGCCGGCAGCTGATCGAGGATCTCGGCCTGGTCGGCCTTCGGCAGGTCGCCGAGGATCGCCACCGCATCGTCGGATTCGAGCTCGCGCACGCCTTCGGCAACCGTCTGCGGCGGCAGTTCTTCGAGGATTTCATCGCGCACCGTGTCGTCGACTTCGGTCAGCGCGGTGAAGTCGAAGTGGAGGCCGAGCAGTTCGATCAGGCGCGGACGCTGTTCCGGCGCGAGCGCCTCCAGCACGGCGCCGAGATCGGCCTCGTGCAGGTCGCCGACCAGTTCGCGCAAGGCGTCGGCATTGCCGGCCTCGATGCCTTGCGCGACGCGATCGACGAAGTCGGCGCGGATGGCGCCGTCCTCTGCGCGCGGCGCCGGGGTGCTGGTTTTTTGCTCGAGCATACCGGGCCTCGTCGGCGAAAGCGGCTTCGGGCGCTTGTACGCCGGGGCCTGCAGGCGGGCAAATAATTAACGCATAACGGGCCCGCCACGCTTGCCGCAGGGTTAGCGCTCGCGTTCAGTGCCGCCGGCGCTTTCGGATTCGCACTATGAGACGCAACCTCGCCATCGCCCTCATTGCCGCACTTGCGCCGCTTGCCGCGCGCGCCCTGCCCTGCCCCGGCAACAGCGACGCGCTCGGTACCGCGCGCGTGCTGACGGTCGACGTTGCAAGCACGCCGCGGGTCGGCCGCAAGCAGTTCCCGGTCACCCTGCCGCTCAAGGACAAGGAACTGGTGCTGACTTTCGATGACGGGCCGTGGCCGACCACCACGCCCAAGGTGCTGAGCGCGCTCAAGCGCGAATGCGTGCTCGCCACCTTCTTCCTGCTCGGCCGCAATGTCGCGGCGCGTCCCGCGCTGGCGCGGCGCGAGCTGGCCGAGGGCCACAGCATCGGCCACCACACCTTCTCTCACCCGCTGCTCAACCGCATGCGGCTTGCCAAGGCGGAAGCCGAGATCGGCCGCGGTATCGCCGCCAATGAGCTTGCCCTTTACGGCAGGCGCAGCAGCACGCCGACCTTGCCCTTCTTCCGCTTTCCCGGCTTCGCCGCCAGCCCGGCCTTGCTCGACTATGTGAACGGGCGCGGCATGGTGGTATTCGGCGCCGACGTCTGGGCGAGCGACTGGCTGCCGCAGACGCCGGAGCAGGAATTGCATCTGCTCATGACCCGCATCGCCAAAGTCGGCCGCGGCATCGTGCTGCTGCACGACACCAAGGCGCAGACCGCCCATATGCTGCCGGCGCTGCTGCGGGCGCTCAAGCGCGACGGCTACCGCATCGTGCATGTGGTGCCGGCTGGCCCGGGCCGGCCCTGAGGCCGCCCAAAGGCGCCCGAAATCCGCCCTCGACGCAAAAGCCACACCCCGGGCCAATTCCAAAAAAGCCACAGAAAACAAGGCTGTGGCCGGCCCAAATTGGTTAATATTGGGTTAATCTTGGGTCCGTTACGAATCGGACACTCGCCATTCGGGGTAGCGTCATACCGGCGCGCATGGTCGGGGGGAGAACAAGAAAATGCGCATACCCGCGGCCCTTTTCGCCTGCCTCTTGCTGGGCGCAGCGCCGGCATTGGCCCAGTCGGCGCCCAAGCCGGCCGAGCCCGCCGCCGCGCCGCCCGCGGCAGCGGTATCGCAGCCAGCCCAACCGGCCGCCACGTCCCCTGCCGCCAAGCCAGCCACGCCTGCCCCGGCTCAGCCCGCTGAAAAGCAGGCAGCCGCGCCTGCACCGGCCGCCGAGCCGGCCAAAACCGCTGAAACGAAGTCCGCGCCCGCCGCCAAACCGAGCGAGCCGGCCGTAACCAAGTCGGCGGCCGCGCCAGCCAAGCCGGCCGGGACGGCGGCAAAGCCGGTCGAGCAAGCCGCGAGCCCGCCGTCGGCAAGCCCCGACTCGCCGCTCAAACCGGCCGTGGCCGCGGCGACCGAGCCGAGCGTGAAACCGGAGGCAAAGGCAGAAGCGAAGGAAGCCAAGCCGGAGAGCAAGCCGGACGCCAAGCCTGAAACGAAGGCAGCGGAAACCAAGCCCGCGGCAAAGCCTGAGACGAAGGATGCGGACACCAAGCCCGCGGCAAAGCCCGAGACCAAAGAGGCCATGCCCGCGGCCAAGCCGGAGCCCAAAAAAGAGACCAAGACGGCGTCAGCGACCTGCCCCGGCCACCCGGACGCACTCGGCACCGAGCGGGTGCTCACCATCGACCCGGGCGAATTCCAGGAGCTCGGCAGCATCAACTACAAGCAGACGCTGCCGTTGAAGGACCACGAGGTGGTGCTCACCTTCGACGACGGACCGATCCCGCCTTTCACCAACAGCGTGCTCGATACGCTGGCGGCCAATTGCGTCAAAGCCACCTATTTCCTGGTCGGCGAGATGGCGCAGCTGCGGCCCTATCTGGTGCGCCGCATCTACAATGAGGGCCACAGCATCGGCACCCACAGCCAGACCCATCCCTTCGCCTTCCAGCGCCTGTCGATGGCGCGGGTCGAGCGCGAGGTGGACGGCGGCATCACCTCGGTCGACAACGCGCTCGGCGACCCGCGCGCGGTGTCGCCGTTTTTCCGCATTCCCGGCTTCGGCCGCAGCAAGGCCATCGATCATTTCCTTGAGCACAAGCACCTGATCACCTGGAGCGCCGACGTCGACACCGATGACTGGTGGCGCGGCACCACGCCGAACGCGCTGATCGCGCGCACCATGAAACGGCTGAACGCCAAAGGCCGCGGCATCGTCCTGATGCACGACATCCATCCCTCCACGGCGCTGGCGCTGCCGCGGCTGCTCAAGGAGCTGAAGAAGGAAGGCTACCGCGTGGTGCACGTGGTGGCGGCCGGCAAGCGGCCGAAAGAATTGCCGCAAGTGGTCGCGACCAAGACCGAAATGGAGAGCTGGCCGAGCGTGCTGCATGCCAAGGCGCAGAAGACCGGCGCCGCCATGTCGGCATTGCGCCACCGCGTGAAGAACGCGCTGGCGCGCCGCCACCATCGGCATCGTCACCACCGCCGCGCGCATGTTAAGCGGCCGGCCAGACCGGCCGTAACGGCCAGCAATACGCCGGTCAGGCGGCCGTTCGCGCCGCGCTGATAGGCCCGACGGTTAGCGCATATTCCAGAGGCGGCTGACCGCCGGCGCGGCGTGACGGGTCGGGTCAAGCGCCCAATACGGCCGTCCGCGCGCCTGACCGTAGGCGCTAAGCACGGCATCGACCATGACGTCGACCGAGAACCCCGCCTGGATGCGCGCACGCAGCGCGGTGGCTGCGGCCTCGCTCGCCGCCGAACGGTCGACGGCATCGACGAGCGCCTCGGCCAAGGCACCGACATTGTCGGGCGCCACCAGGCGACCGGCCAGCGGGCCGAACACTTCCGGAATGCCGCCGACCTTGGTCGCGACCAGCGGCTTGCCGGCACCCGCGGCCTCCAGCACGACATAAGGCAGCGATTCGGCGCGCGAGGGCACGACCACGACACGGCCGAGCGCGAATGCCTGGCGCGCCGGCATCGGCTTATGGAAGCGCACCGGCCCGGCAAGGCCATGCGCGGCGGCGCGGGCACGGAACTGGGCGGCGTCCGGGCCGTCGCCGATCAGCGTCGCGGTGAGCCGGCGGCCGCCATATTGCAGACGGGCCAGCGCGTCGATCAGCACGTCGACGCCTTTGAGCGTGCGCATCTCGCCGAGATAGACGAAGTCGGTGGCTTCGGCGGCGGGCGCGACCGGCGCGCATTCGTCCGGGCGGATGCCGTTGTGCACAACGCGGGCGCTGCCGGCCGGCTTGCCGACCTTGCGGCGATAGACGTCGCGGCTATAGGCGCTCTCGAACAGATAAAGCCTGCCGCGCCGCTTCAACGCGCGCTCCATCAGGATGCAGATGCGGCCGCCGACGGCGTCGTGCAGGCTGCCGCCGTGCGGCGTGTAGGCGCGCAGCACCGCCTGGCCGGCCGGCGCCAGGCGCGCGAGCGCGCCGCCTTTGGCGCCATGGCCGTGCACGATCCCGGCGCCGGTCGCCGCGATGCGGCGCGCGACGTGCCAGACGGCGGCGGCATCGGCCGGGCCCGGCTGCCGGTAGATGCGGAAACGCGACAGGCCGAGCGAAAGCTTGGGCGCGAGCGCGGCCAGCATGTTCTCCGCAACCGCGCTGGCGGCGGAGCTGTCCGCGATCAGGCCGACCTCATGGCCGCGCGCGATCTGCCCGTGCGCGAGATCGACGACGTGGCGGAATAGGCCGCCGACCGGCGCGCGCAGCACATGCAGGATCTTCATGCCGCTCGCCCTCCCTCGCCCTCCGCGCCGGACGGCCGCGGCTTGGCCGCGAACGCGCCGGCCCAGGCGCGCGCCTTGCTGAAGCCGGCCCACAGCAGCGGCGACTGCTTGATCCTGCGCTTGAGCCTCTTGACGATGAGCGCCGGCGCCGCGGCGAGCGCCCCGCGCCCGGTCGACACCGCCACATGGTCGTAAAGCGGGTGCACCACGTCGCACCAGTCGAGCTTGTAGCGCTCGTCGCCGATGGTGAAGTCGAACATCGTGTATTGCTTGTCGATGGCGTAGCGCATCAGCTCGTGCAGATGCACGGCGCCGGGCCCGAGCCGCGCCATGTCGCCGTCGGTATAGCTCGACAGCACGTAGTAATAGCGTCCGCCGAGGGTGAGCGCGAAATTGACCGCGGCAACCTCGTCGCCGACCTTGAGCTCGCTGACATGCGCCAGTCCTTCGGCGCAGCCCTTGGCGGCGAACTCGCGGTAGAAATCGAGATAGCCCGGCCGCGCGAACAGATTGGCGATGCCGCGCCGCGCGAAAAAGGCGGATTTCTGCGCCACCAGCACGTCGAGCGCGGCGAGCGCGCCGCTTGCGGTCGCGGGCGTGTGAAACGCGACCTCGCCCAATTCGCCCAGCCGGTTGCGCTTGGTGCGGTCGCGCCGGCGCGTGGAGGGCGAGCGCTTGGCGGCGTAGAAAGCCTCCCACAAATCCGCCAGCGGCGTCGCATAGGCGCCGCTCGGATGCAGCACGGTCGGCAGGCCGAGCATGGGATTGGGCTGGCCGCGTACCGTCTCCGGCATCTTGTCGAGGCGGATCAGGTCGAAGTGCAGGCGCGCATTCTTCTGCACCAGCGCGAGCGTCTCGTGCCACAGGCTGAGGAACTTGGCGCGGTCGAGACGCGCGGCGCAATCGGCCGCCAGCAGCGGCGCGTTGTAGTCGCACAATTCCGAGCCGAGCCAAACGAGCTCGTGCACGAAGCCGGCCGGCCGCACCGCCAGCGGCAGGATCATGACCACGGCGTCGCTGCGGTCACGCGCGACCACGATGCAAGGCGTGACGCCGCTCGCCGCGCCGATATGGCGCTGCCAGCAGGACAGCCATTCGAAGGTCTGAAACGCGGTGCAGTCGGCCTGCGCCTGGAAGCCGCGCCACTCCGTTTCGACCGCTTCGAGATTGTCATAGACCGCCAGGGCGAATTCGCGCGCGGTGCCGCTCAGCGACGCCGGGCCCGCCGCCGCCCGGACGCCGAGGTCGGTTCGCTCGGTCAGTGCCAGTCCGGTCGACTGCATCAGCTTGCATCCTCCAGCAGCCCGCCGGCGCGCGGCGCGCGGCGCGGAACCTCAAGCGACTGCGGGGCCGTGAACTGGCGCAGCTTGCCGCGACCATATTGGCCGACGAACTTGACCGCACGGCGGGCCTGCCAGCGCAGGCTGGGATCGGTGGAGAGCGACTTCAACATGTGCGCCTTGTTGAAGCAGAAGTCGTCGCAGGCCTGCTTGACGGGGTCGTCGTAGAAGGCGGCGATCTTGCCGACATCCATGCCGGGGGTAGCGAGCCAGCGCGGGATATGCACGTTGCACAGGCGCTCAACGTCGTTGAGCACCTTGCGCGCGCCGGTACCGGCAGCCGGGCAAGAGGTGGAAAAGGCATCGCCCACCACCACCACGCCGGGCTGCAGATGGCCGCGCGTGGCGTAGAGATCGACCGGGCGGATCTTGATGTGGTCGGTGACGGTGAAATCGCCGGTGAGCTTACGCAAGCCCGGCATCAGCGCAAACAGCGTCTCCTGCGGGGCCGCGCGCAAGGCCTGCAGCCAGGGGTCGTCCATGGTGCGATAGACGAACAGATTGGCGCGCATCGTGCTACCGATCGGGAACAGCGTGATCAGCGCGGTCTTGTCGTTCGGCCGCTCGGCGTAATAAGTGAGCGCCGGAAAGTCGAAGGCGGCGCGCCCGACCGGGCTCATGTCGAAGCCGATGCTGATCGAATGGCAGGGGCTGAGGATCTCGCGCTCGAGCTTGAGTTGGTCGCGCAGGCCGATATTCAGCCCGTTCGCCAGCACGATGAGCCGGGCACTGACGCTGTCGCCGGCCGCGGTAGTCACGCTCTGCGTCGTTTCCCCGGTCGCCAGCGCGGTCACCTTGGCGTCGAGGAAGCGCACACTCTGCGGAATCTGCGCGCGCACCGTGTTGACCAGCGGCGCGTAGAAAATGCCTTCCTGATCGCCCGGCCGCTTTTCGACCAGGCGGCCGAACCGGGCGACCCAGGACACCACGTCGGGCGTGGAGACGCGCAGCACGGCCTCGGCTAGACCGGTCTTCTTGAGCAGGACGACCTGATCGCCGTCGAGCTTCTCGCAGCGGAAATCGGGCGGATATTCCGGGCGCGGATCGATCAGCGTCGGCGTCGATGCCGGCGCGTCCGAGCATCGCCGCCGCAAGCGAGCCGGCGAGCCCGCCGCCGACGATGGCGACGTCGGTGCTATGCATCGCCGCCGGCCGCGCCTGCGCTTTTTCGGCCCGCGGCGGCGCAACCGGCCGTTCGAGCACTAGTTCTTTTTCCACTTCCGCCTCCAGGACAAATAGCGCTGCTTCGCGTGGGCGCGCAGGTTGAGATAGCCTTTTTGCACGCGGCCGAGCGCGCCGAAGGCAAGCGAACGGCCCGGCCGCGCGTCAATCCAGACCTGGGCGATTTCCTGCCGTTCGCGCCAGGCCGCCATGAAGCTCGTTTCGTCGAAAGCGCAGGAATCGACACGCGCGATGCTTTTGTCCGCGAGGAAGACCTTGGTGTAATCTTCCAGCAGCAGCATGCCGGGCGAATAATCGTGCATCGCCTCGTCGTAGGCGGTCTTCCAGGTGAAGGCGACCGCGCCCGCGCGCAGCACGATCTGCGTGCTCACCGGCCTGCCGTCAAGGTAAAGCGCATGCACGCTGGCTTCGCCGCGCGCAGCCAGCGTCGTCACCATGTCGCGGGCGTAGGCCGCTTCGGCCGCATCGCATTGCAAAGCGCTGCCGCGGCGGCCCTTCCAGCCGGCCGCTTCCAGCGCGAGAAATTCGTCGAAGGCCTTGCCGACCGCGGCCGGCGTCTCGAACGCATCGAGCGCGAGCGCGCCCTTTTCCGACAGGCGGCGGCGGTGCTGGCGCAGCTTCTTGCGGCTGCCGCTCGACAGCGCCTGCTCGAAATAGGCCGTGCCGTCGAGATCGGATTCGAGCGCCGGGCGTTTGGCCTGCGTCACGACAACGGGCGCGTTGCCGCGGGCGCGCAGCACGCGTTCGAGCGCCTGCATGGTGGGCCCGTCGGTGCGGATCGGATCGAGCACCAGCGTCTTCGGCAGGTTGCCGGCGCGGGCGACATAATCGAGCATGGCGGCGAGGGCTGCTTGCGCCGCCGCGCCATCCACCACGGGCGTCGCGAGGTAGCCATGCGGCACCGGCGGCGACAACAACACCGACACCGGCAGCGGCGACTGCGGCGCCCTGCCGATGGCGAAGGCCCAGGCGCCGATCAGGGCCCTCGCCTCGCCCGCGCCTTGCCAAGCCAGCAGCATGACGCGGCGGCCGGCAAGATGGCGCTCGGCGGCCTGCACCAGCGCCGGGCTCATGAAGACATTGGGCTCGAGCGCACGCGCGATCAGGTTTTGCCAATCGGCATCGATTTCGGCCAGCCGCGCGCCGCGCGCGCATTCGACCGTCACTGGAGCATGCGGCGCCGCTTCGACGGCAACGCGCGCCGCCTCCTGCCCGAATGCAAGCTCGGGCACCGGCGCATAGGACTTGGCCGCTACGAAAGCGTTTACCATGGGCATGGCGATGGCGCGAGACCGGTGCGCGGTTTGCGTCGACTGTGCGCTTTTTTCTAGCAGAACCGTTTTCACAACACGTTACTCGAATCGCAGAATTGCCATTGCATTCCGATTAACCTTGATCGACTGCGGCATCGCCCGCCGCCATTTCCGCGCGCCGCCACGGATCCCACACGAACATGTGCAGGCCGAGACTGCGCTTGGCGATGACGAACAGCAGCGCCAACTCGACCGCGAAAGCGGCGGCGGTCGCGCTCGCCGCACCGAGCGCGCCAAAGCGCGGCGCCAGCACGAGGCAGCCGCCGATATTGACGGCGAAGGCGGCGATATAGGCGACGGCGCAGGCGCGCTGCTGGCCGAGCACATTCAACAAACGCTCGGCCGGGCCGATAGAGGCGCGCGCCAACTGGCCGACGGCGAGAATGGCGATGACCGGATAGCCGGCGACGAAGTCGGGCCCGAACAGGCTCAACAGCGGGCGCCCAAAGGCGAGCAGCACCAGGCTGAAGGCAAGCGAGAGCCAGAATACCCAGCGGACGGTTGTGGCGGCAAAACGCACGAGACCTGCGCGGTCGCCGGCGACATGGTAAACCGTGAAGCGGTGCGCGCTGGTCGCCGCCACGGCGAAATAGACGATGCTGACCAGCGCTACGATCTTGGCGGCCGCGTAATAATGCGCGACCTCCTCGGCCGAGCGGAACTGCTTGAGCACCACGATGTCGGTCGAGGTCAACAGCGTATAGAGGCCCCAGACGAACAGGATCGGCAGCCCGGTGCTGAGCCATTTCCACGCGTCGTATTGCTTAGGCGCGGCCGGCACCACCGCCCGCAGCCGGCGGTTCAATTGCAGGCTTTGCGCAAGCGCCGAGGCCCAGGACACGGCCGCCAGCACGCCCATGACGACGGTCGCGTCGAGCGCGACGCCATAAGCGCGCATGACGGCGACGATACCGATCAACAGCAGCGGCCGCGCGATATAGGCCGGCAGCAGCGCGAGATTGATCCAGTTATAGGAGCGCGCCAAACCGTCGCTCATGAACGTGAGGCCATAGACGGGGAGCGCGGCGCAGGCGAGATAAAACGGCAGCGCCAGTTCCTTATCGAGCACGCCGCTCAGGGCGTAGACGACAAGCGCGGCCAGAAGCGCGGCCGCGCCGCCGGCGGCAAAAGCGATCCAGCGGCTACCACTCAGATAGCCGCGCAGCAGGCCGAGCTGCCCGGTTTCGGTGTATTCCGGCACGAAGCGCTGGGCGGTGAGCGGCAGGCCGAGATGCACGAGGTCGCCCGCCAGCAAGAGGCAGGTCCAAACATAGACATAGGTGCCGAACTGATGGCTGCCGATCCAGCGCGCCAGCAGCGCCTGCGAGGCAAACACGACGCCGGCGCTGGCGATGCGGATCGCGAAGGCCATGCCGGCCATTTTCTGCGTGTGAGCGTGCTCGCCCGACAGAAAGCCGGCCGCGCGCCGGCGCAATGCCTGCACCAGGCTGAAGGCTGCCGCCGGCCTGTCCTGCTTGACGTCGGTAAGTGCCATCCTCGACCCCGAATGAGGCGGCACTCCTAGCGGCAATTGGTGGCTATTCGTTGAAAGCGTCCGCTAAAATGCGCGCGAACGCCCGCAAAGTTCGGTTAAGCTTAACCCGCGGCGTTAAGGATGCCTCGTCATGAAATGCGCCAGCGCCTTCATGTCGTCGTCACTCAGCGGGTAAACCACGTCGGCCATGGACGCGACGCCCGAGCCAACCCGCGCACCCGATTTGAAGTCGCGCAGCGCCTTGAGCAGGACGTCTTCGCGCTGGCTGGCCAGCCGCGCGCTCGACCGATAGCCCTCGAATTTGTCGTGATGGCACGAGCTGCAGCGCTGCTGCTTGGCGATCATCTCGCCCTTTTTTGCGAGCTCGTCGGAAGCGCTGGTGGGCGTCGGCTTGGGCGGCTTGAGCGAGGCGTAATAGGCGCCGAGATCGCGGATGTCCTGGTTCTTGAGCTGCCCGGCGATGATCTGCATCGCCTGGCTCTTGCGGGCGCCGGAGCGGAAATAGACGAGCTGCCATTGGATATATTCGTCGGGCTGCCCGGCGAGTGAGGGCATGAGCGCAATTGTGGCGACGCCATTTGCCCCGTGGCAGGCCGCGCACACTTGCGCCTTGGCCTGGCCGACCTTGACGTCACCCTCTTGCGCTTGGGCGGGGGCGATGAGAAGCGCGAACAGCACCAGCGCGGCGAAGACAAACGACGCCTTGGTCATGACTTTAAACCGTGCGTACGGGAAGCGAGAAAGATGCCGGGTCCAAGCCGGATGCCTCCGGCTTGGACCCGCGCGGTTCGAAGCGGCAGACGATCCCGCGTGGGCGGGATGCCTCACCGTCCATCCGGATCACTTGTGATAGCTGATCCGGTAGATGGAGCCGGTGAAGTCGTCCGACACCATGAGCGAGCCGTCCTTCGCCACCAGCACGTCGTCGGGCCGGCCGCGATATTTGCCGTCGGCGCCGATCCAGCCGTCGGCGAACACCTGCTGCTTGATGGTCTTGCCGTCCGGGCTGGTGATAACCCGCTCAAGCCGTCCGCCCTGGAACTTGCGGCGGTTCCAGGAGCCGTGCTCGGCGATGATGATGTTGTTCTTATAGTCGGCGGGGAACATGTTGCCGGTATAGAACTTCATGCCGAGCGGGGCGACGTGCGCGCCGAGATTGAGCGCGGGCGGCGCGAACTCGGAGCACTTGTGCCCCATGGCGAATTTCGGGTCCGGAATATTGCCCTGGTGGCAATGCGGGTAACCGAAATTCTCGCCGAGCTTTGTGATGTGGTTGAGCTTGTCGCTCGGGATGTCGTCGCCGAGCCAGTCGCGGGCGTTCTCGGTGAACCAGTAGTCGCCGCTGCGCGGATCGACGTCTCCGCCGACGCTGTTGCGCACGCCGAGCGCAACGGTTTCAGCCAGGCCGGTCGCCGGATCGACGTGGCGGATCTGCGCGGTCGAGGTCGGCGGCAGGCAGACGTTGCAGGGCGGCCCGAATCCAATGTAGAGCCAGCCTTTCTTGTCGAACGCTAGATATTTCCAGCCGTGCGGCACGTAGGGCGGCATGTCGTCATAGACGACCTGCCCTTTCGGCATGTGGTCGAGATTGGCCTCGGCATTGTCGTATTTGTAGAGCTTGTTGATGTCGATCACGTAGAGCGAGCCGTCGCGGAACGCCACGCCGGTCGGTACCGTCAAGCCCTGGATGACCGTTTTGACGTCGCGCTTGCCGCCTTTATCGGTGACGGCGAAGACCTTGCCGACGCCGAACCAGGAGCCGACGAATAGCGTACCCTTGTCGCCCCAAGCCATCTGGCGGGCGGCCGGCACGCGCGCCCATAGCTCGATCTTGAAGCCTTTCGGCAGCTTGATCTGCTTGAGCGTGTCTTCGACCTGCTTGTCGGTGAAGCCGGTCGGCGGCGGAACTGTATTGGCAACCGCCTCGCCCTTCTGCGCCTCGGTCTGGTCGCCCATGAACCAATCGGCCGGCGGATGCAGCCAGAAGTTCTTGGTGTTGGAATCGTAGTGGATGAGCTTGTCCTTGGCGCTCGCGCCGGACGCGAACATGAAGCCGGCGACGGCCATCGCCGCCGCGGCCGCGACGAGCGTCGCGGAGCGCGTCATCAACCTTGCTGTCGGACTCATTTCTGGTCTCCTCCCGTGTAACGTTTTGATTTTATCGATAGGCGCGCGGCGGCCGTTTTTCGCCCCCTTCGTCAATCGCCGCCATCGCCGCCGCCGTCGCGAAGCGGCTCGGCACCTGCCCTTCCGCGCCCCCACGCGGCCTGACGGCCGATGGGAACACCGTATTGTCAAGCAACCCAGCGCAATGAGCGTACGTCAGCGCCGGGGGCCGTTCAAGCATGGGCTCGCGCGGAGCGTGCACTGCAGCGATTGCCGCTTTCGCGCCGCAACGTTGGGCGATTGTTCGCGTAGGAAGTAATTGCGGACGCGTGCGTCTACCGACGCACGATCGAAAACTTGGGCAGGCGGGGGCGTGGCTCAACTCTTGGGGCCGCGATGGGCGCGCCGGAATGTACAGGGCGCGCCTGTACCTTTGTGCGCAAGACCGACTGGCCCAGCCGGCACACATGTTGCCCGAAGGTTGGTGCGGTCGAGAGGACTCGAACCTCCACGGGTTGCCCCGCTAGCACCTCAAGCTAGTGCGTCTACCAATTCCGCCACGACCGCATCATCTCGAGCATGATCTTACCCGAAAACCGGTTCCCATCCCCGATCGAGCCGGGGGCAGGCTTTTCGGGATCATGCTCGCTGGGGAAGGACGAAATGGCCGTCAAACCAGTACGTCCCCAAGACGGCGGAGCATGTAACAAATAGGCTGTCGCCGGACAAGGGCCGTCGGCGCATCCTGCCCGACCGGATTCGTTCAGCGATTCAAGGCTTTGGGCCTGAGGCCTGGGCCCCGCGGCGGGCTCAGCGCATATCGGGCGGGCGTGGCAGGAGCTGGCCGACCTCGACCGCGATCTTGTTGCCGTTGACCACCACCGTGCCCTTGGCCACCGGCAGGTTGTTCGCCAGGATGTTGACGGCGTCGTCCTCGGTGCTGTCGAGCTCGATGATGGCGCCGCGGCCGAGCCGCAACACCTGGTGGATCGGCATGGAGGTGGTGCCCAGCACCACGGCGATATCGACGGCAACCTTGTCGAATGTGCTCACGTTTGCTTCCCGTTGGGCCCGCCCGGGCGGCGGGCGGTTTCAGGTCACCATGGTATGGTGAACGAGCGGTTAACATGCGCAACGATTTGACATTCGGCCTGCCCGCGCCCGCCGGTTCAGCGCCGGTCGAATGGCGGGTGAGCGACGGGCCGGTCGGCTACGAGGCGGCCGTGGCCTTCATGCAGGCGCGCGCGGCCGCTATCGCCGCCGGCCGTGCAAGCGAGTTGGTCTGGCTCATCGAGCACCCGCCGCTCTATACGGCCGGCACCAGCGCCGACCGCGCCGACATTCTGGACGCGCGCTTTCCGGTGTTCGAGAGCGGGCGCGGCGGGCAGCTGACCTATCACGGGCCGGGCCAGCGCGTAGCCTATGCGATGCTCGATCTCAAGCGGCGCGGGCCGGATGTGCGCCGCTACGTGGCAACGCTGGAGGAGTGGATCATCCGCACTCTCGCGGCTTTCAACGTGACGGCTGAGCGGCGCGAAGAGCGCATCGGCGTGTGGGTGGGGCGGCCGGAAAAAGGCGAAGGCTGCGAGGACAAGATCGCGGCCATCGGCATTCGCGTCACGCGCTGGGTGACGCTGCACGGCATGGCGCTCAATGTCGAGCCGGACTTGTCGCATTTTGCCGGCATCGTGCCCTGCGGGGTGAGCGGTGAGCGTTATGGCGTCACCAGCCTCACCGACCTCGGCATCGTGGCATCGATGCCGGAGGTCGACATGGTGCTGCGGCGCGAGTTCGAGGCGCTGTTCGGGCCGACCGCCGACGCTCAGGCGGCGGAAGCCATGCGCGCGGAGAGCTGACGCTCGAAATAGCGCCGCCCTTGCGTCAGGCCGCCATAGCCATAGGCATCGTCCTTGACCTCGTGCACGTGCACGTAGCTTTCCGAATGCAGCGGGCCCAGCAGCCTTTCCATCGTCGCAAAGACCGCGGCGATGAACGCGGCCTTCTCGTCCTTGGTGTTGCTGCCATCGGTGATGTGGATATCGAGCCAGAAGCTGGCGAGCCAATGCTCCGTCAGCGACTTGCCGCCGCAGAACCAGTCGTCGGGCGGCACGCGGGTGACGATGACAGCCGTCGCCTTCGGATCCTTGTGCAGCAGCGTGGCGGAGAGCCGGCTCACTTCGGCGGCGATCTCGGGCTTCGACAGCACCTTCTTGTGCGGGCTGGAAACCGTGACGGTGATCAAGGGCATGGCAGCCTCCTGGCGATTGGCGTTTGAAATCCAGTCGCTAATGTATCATTGCAAAACTGCAATTACTAATGATAACAGTGATAACCATGCGAAATGATGACGCCTTACCCGCGCCCGCCCTCGACGTCGACGCCGTGCGCGCCTTCGCGCTGGTCGCCGAGCTGAAGAGCTTCACCCGCGCCGCGCAGGCGGTCGGCATGACGCAGTCGGCGGTCAGCCTGCAATTGAAGCGGCTGGAGACGCGACTTGACCGGCGGCTGATCGAGCGCACGCCGCGCTCGGTCGAGTTGACGGCGGAAGGCGCCGCCTTTCTCGCGCGCGCGCGTGAACTGGTGGCCGCGCATGACCGCGCGGTGACTGACATCGAGCCGTTGGAGCGCCGGCTTACCCTCGGTATCAGCGATCACGCCGCGGGCCCCGAATTGCCGACGCTGCTAGCGCGCGTCGCCGCCTTCGATCCGCAGCTCAATCTCGACATCCGGATCGGTCTGTCGAGCGAAATCCTCGACGCCTTCGAGCGCGGCAAGCTCGATGCCGCCATCGCGCGGCGCGAGCCGCACCGGCGCGGCGGCGAGATTTTGCTGGAGGACTCTTTCGGCTGGCTCGCCGCGCCGACCTTCCGTGCCAGACGCGGCGAAAAACTCCGGCTCGCCATGCTGGCGGCGCCGTGCGGCGTCCGGGCGCTCGCCATTCGAGCGCTCGACAAGGCTCGGACGCCCGTGGGTGGAAGCCTTCACCGGCGGCGGCGTGAGCGCGGTCGCAGCTGCCGCGGCCTCGCCGGCTTGGCGGTCGCACCGCTCGCCCGCCGCGTCGCGCCGGCGGGACTGGTTGATGTCGGCAGCGCGCTGTCGCTGCCGGCGCTCGGCAAATCCGCGGTGGTGCTGCATTCGCGCGTATCGGACGGCCGCGCGCTCGGTGCGCTGCGCACGCTCGCCGCCACCTTCCGCGGCGTCGCGCGCAAAGCATAACGATCAGGCCGTCGGCAGCACCGAGAACAACTCGCCCGGCCGCCGCAGCTTGAGATCCTCGCCGTCGCTGTCGCGCTGATGCTGCACGTCGACGCGGGCGCCGAGTGGGCCCTCGCCGCACGCCGCGATCATCTCGGCCACCGCCTCAGGTTCGCCGACGAACAGCGCCTCGACCGAGCCGTCGCGCCGGTTGCGCACCCAGCCCTCGATGCCGCGCGTCAGCGCCTCTTGCTCGACGAAGGCGCGGAAGCCGACGCCCTGCACCCGGCCATGCACGATGACGTGGCGGATAATCATGCCAGCTCTCCCACGTCGATCACGCGCGCGCCCGTCCAGCGCGACACCGACCAGCGCTCGACCGAGCGGATGTAAGGCTCGGGCAGGCGCCACTCGCGCGCGGCGGCCGCGATCATCTCGACGTAACCCGGCTTCGGCCGCCCCGCTTGCCGCCGCCGCAAAAGATAGATCATTGCGGGCGTAAGCTGCGCACCCTGCCGCACCGGCAGATGGCGCACTTGATAGAGCCCCTTGTGCAGCAGCTCGAAGGCGTGCAGCGCCGCCACGCAACGCGGCGTCAAGTCCCACAGCACGCCATGCACCTCGCCGCCGGGGCTGCGAGCGACCGAGCCCCAGCCGTCGAGCCCGACGAAGAAGCGGTAGCCGGCAAGCCGCGCCGGCCCGAGCGCGCGCGCCTCGGGACAGCGCCGCAGCATGCCGGCGCGGCTCATATTGGCGCCATAGGCGAAGTAGCGGGTCAATGGACCTAGTGTGGACTTAGTGTGTCAGGTTGACCGTGACGTTCTTGCGCTGGGTGTAGCTGTCGATCATGCCTTCGAGCGAGAACTCGCGGCCGATGCCGCTTTGCTTGTAGCCGCCGTAGGAATGGCCCGGGCTCTGGCCAAGGCCCTGGTTGACCTGCACCCAGCCGGACTCGATTGCATGCGCGGTGCGCAAGGCGCGCCCGATGTCGTGCGTCCAGACGTAGGCCGCCAGCCCGTAATGGCTGGCATTCGCCATGCGGATCGCGTCCTCCTCGTCGGTCCAGGGAATGGCGACCAGCACCGGTCCGAAGATCTCCTCGCGCGCCAGTCGCCAGTCGTTGGAGGCGTCGGCGAAGATGGTCGGCATGGTGTAATAGCCTTCGCTGAGCGGCCCCTCCTTGGGCGGCAGACCGCCCATCACCACGCGCGCATCCTTGCGCTTGAGCCCTTCGTCGACATAGCCGCACACCCGCTTGAACTGCTTCTCGTTGATGACGGTGCCGATGTCGGTCGCCTCGTCGAGCGGATCGCCGAGCTTGAGCACCTTCACCTTCTGGACGAGCGCGTCGAGGAACTTGTCGAAGATGGCGCGGTGCAGGAACAGCCGCGAGCCCGCGGTGCAGGACTGGCTCTGGCGCGTGAAGCGCATGGCGGCGATGATGCCGTCGACCACCCAATCCTCGTTGGCGTCGGGGAACACGATCGAGGGGCTTTTGCCGCCGAGCTCGAGCGAGACCGGCACGATGCGGTCGGAAGCCGCGCGCATGATCGACTTGCCAACCTCGGTGGAGCCGGTGAAGGAGAGCTTGGCGATGGTCGGATGGTTGGCGAGCGGCGCGCCGCATTCCTCGCCGAGCCCGGTCAGCACGTTGAGCACGCCCGGCGGCAGGAATTCCTGGCAGACTTCGGCGAGCAGCAGCACGCAGAGCGGGGCGTCCTCCGCCGCCTTCAGCACCAGCGTGTTGCCTGCGATGAGCGCGGGCGCGATCTTGATCGCCGACAGGATCGCCGGCGCGTTCCACGGCACGATGGAGCCGACCACGCCGAGCGGCTCACGCCGCGTGTAGCTGAGCACGTGCTCGCCGAAAGGGATGGTCTCGCCCTTCAGCTCGCCGCCCAGGCCGCCGTAGTACCGGAGCATGTCGACCGTGCCGTTGGCCTCGGGCCGCGCCTGGGTGCGCAGCGCGTTGCCGGTCTCCAACGCGATCAGGCGCGCCAGTTCCTCGACCCGGGCCTCCAGCGCATCGGCGATCTTCAAGAACAGCTTGCCGCGCTCGCGCGGCGGCACGCGCGACCAGGCGGGATAGGCTTCGGCCGCCGCCTTGACGGCGCGATCGACGTCTTCGGCCCGCCCGCGCGGGATTTCGGCGATCGGCTTGCGGTGCGCCGGGTCCTCGACCAGCAGCACCTCGCCCGCTGCGCTGTCGACCCATTTGCCGTCGATCAGCATCTGGGCCTTTTTGAGCGCCGTTTCACCGCGCGTTGCCGTGACCGCCGTCATGATCGCCTCCATCACACTTTGTCCCGCGTTCTACTTTAGGCGCGCATACGACGCCATGATGGCGTAAGTCAAATCGCGGGAGAAGGCCGTTTTCCCGTGCCATGAGGCCAATTTTCGCCGGCCCGCCGAGGCCCAATCAAGAACGGCTAGACGGCTTCAAGAACGGCGTTAATGAGACTGATCCTCTGCTCCTCGACGTTGCGCAGGAGGTTGCTCGCCACCGCCGGGAAATCGTCGCCGATCAGGATATGCGTACCGAGAGGCGGCAGCGCGCCGGCGTCGAGCGCTTGGACGCGCGCCTTAAACTGCCGCAGGGCTTCCGCGGTGGAGTCGAGCCACTGCAAGACGCGGAAGCCGGCCCGCTCGAGCAGGTCGCGCGTGCGCTGCGGCGTCATGAGAAAACTGATGCTTTGGTCGCTGGCCCATGGCGCCGGATAATAAGGCTCGCCGCCCGGCCCGGCGGCGACGTCCTGAATGGCGAGGCGTCCGGACGTCTTCAGGACGCGGCGCATCTCGCCATAAAGCCGCGCGCGATCCTCGATGTTCATCGCGGCATTCTGCGACCAGACCAGATCGAAGGACGCGTCGGCAAACGGCAGTTCGAGCGCATTGCCTTGCCGGTACGTCACCTTGCCGGAAAGACCGGTGCGCCCAGCCAACATGTTCGCGACCTCGATGAATTCGGCGGTCAGATCGATGCCGGTCACTGCGCAGCCGAAAGTGCTGGCGAGATAGCGCGAGGGCCCGCCGATGCCGCAGCCGACGTCGAGGACGCGCTGTCCGGCTTTGACCTCGGCCAATTGCGCCAGGCGTGCGGTGGCGTTGCGCCCGCCAGTATGAAATTCGTCGACCGGCGCCAGATCGTCGATGGTCATGCGGGCGACGTCCTTGCCGGCCGCCCTCAAGGCCGCCAGGATCGTTTGCGCCAGATCGCGCTTGCCATAGTGCTCGGCCACGGCCTGCGGCGAATAGGACATCAGGCGAATTCCAAAATGACCGCGTCGACCGCCAGGCTGTCGCCCGGCTTGGCGTGGATCTTCTTCACCGTGCCGTCGATCTCGGCGCGCAGCACGTTCTCCATCTTCATGGCTTCCACCACCGCCACGGTTTCGCCGGCCTTGACCTCCTGGTCTTCCTTGACGGCAATCGACACCACCAGGCCCGGCATCGGGCACAGCACCTGCTTGCCGGTGTCGGCCAGCTTCGGCGGCGGCATCAGCCGGGCGTAATGCGCCTCGCGCTCGGTGTAGACGTAAGCCTTGGTCTCGAAGCCGCGGTAGGACAGTACAAAGCCATTGCGGATCGAGCGCACCTGCACCGCCACCGGGTGGCTGTTGATGGTGCCGTTCCACAAGGGATCGCCCGGCTTCCAGTCCGAGGCCAGATGCCGCAGCGCCTGCCTGCCCTCGCCCGGAAAGCGCACCTCGATGGTGCCGTTCTCGCGCCTGACCTCGAGCCGCATTTCGTGCGCGCCGAGCCAGACCGCACGTCGGCTTTCGCGCGTGACCGTCGCGCCATTGACCTGGCCGGAGATGCGACGCTTGCGCTCGCCCAGCGTATGATCGATGGCCGCGGCGACCGATGCCAACACCAGCGCCGGCTCGCCTTCCGGCGCGTGGGCGTGGAAGCCTTCCGGGAATTCTTCCGAAATGAAGGCGGTGGAGAGCTTGCCGGCGCGCCAACGCTTGCTGGCCATAAGCGCGGCGAGGAAAGGGATATTGTGGCGGATGCCGTCGATGACAAAGGCATCGAGCGCGTCGGCCTGGGCGTCGATCGCCGCGGCGCGCGTCGGCCCATGTGTCACCAGCTTGGCGACCATGGGATCGTAGAACAACGAAATCTCGGCGCCCTCGTAGACGCCGGTGTCGTTGCGTACGGTGACGCCGCCGGCGACGCGCTCGGCCGGCGGGCGGTAGCGCGTCAGGCGGCCGGTGGACGGCAGGAAATTGCGATAGGGGTCCTCGGCATAGACGCGCGACTCCACCGCCCAGCCGTTGAGCTTCACGTCGCTCTGCTTGATGGTCAGCTTCTCGCCGGCGGCAACGCGGATCATCTGTTCGACCAGATCGATGCCGGTAACGAGCTCGGTTACCGGGTGCTCGACCTGCAGCCGCGTGTTCATCTCTAGAAAGAAGAAGCTCTTGTCCTGCCCGGCGACGAACTCCACGGTGCCGGCCGAGTTGTAGCCGACCGCCTTGGCGAGCGCCACCGCCTGGGCACCCATCTGCTCCCGCGTCTTTTCATCGAGCAGCGGCGACGGCGCCTCCTCGATCACTTTCTGATTGCGGCGCTGGATCGAGCATTCGCGCTCGCCCAGATAGATAACGTGGCCATGCTTGTCGCCCAGCACCTGGATCTCGATATGGCGCGGCTCGACGATGAACTTCTCGATGAAGACGCGGTCGTCGCCGAAGGAAGACTTGGCCTCCGAACGGGCGCGCGCGAAGCCTTCCGCTACCTCTCCATTGCTGTAGGCAACCCGCATGCCCTTGCCGCCGCCGCCGGCGGATGCCTTGATCATCACCGGGTAGCCGATCTCTTCGGCGATGGCGATCGCCTGGTTGTCGTCCTCGATCACGCCGAGATGGCCGGGCACGGTCGACACATGTGCCGCGGCCGCCGCCTTCTTCGACTCGATCTTGTCGCCCATGGCAGCGATGGCCTTGGGGTTCGGCCCGATGAACACGATGCCGGCTCTTTGCAGGGCCTTGGGGAAGGCCTCGCGCTCGGACAGAAAGCCGTAGCCGGGATGCACCGCCTCGGCGCCGCTCTGCTGGCAAGCGGCGACGATCTTGTCGATCACCAGATAGCTTTCGGCGGCCGGCGGCGGCCCGATGGCAATTGCCGTGTCCGCCATCTCGACATGCAGGGCGTCCTTGTCGGCCTCCGAATAGACGGCGACCGTCTCAATGCCCATTTTGCGCGCGGTCTTGATGATCCGGCAGGCGATTTCGCCGCGGTTGGCGATCAGGATACGCTTGAACATGCCGCTGTCGGGCCCTTGTGCCGGCCCTCTGGATTGCGGCGTTGCAACGCAAATGTCAACTTCTGCCGACGGCGGCTATCGGCGCCGCCGGCCCGAATTCCTCAACTTCCCACCGCTACTGCGGCAGGTCCAACGCCGCCGTCAGGTCGCCCATGGCCGGATGGCCATGCGCCTTCAGCGCGGCATCGCGGCCCGCCAGGCCCGGCAGTTCGGGCAGTTTGAAGCGCTCGGTGATGAAGCGCAGGATCGAGACCGTGTCGTACTGCGTATGGTCGACGAAGCCGCGCTTGGCATAGGGCGACACAATCAGCGCCGGAACGCGCGAGCCCGGGCCCCAGCGGTCGGCCTTGGGCGGCGCCACGTGGTCCCAGAAACCGCCGTTCTCGTCATAGGTGATGACCACCAGCATGTGCGGCCACTGCGGGCTCTTCTCCAGATGCGCGACCACGTCGGCGATGTGCCGGTCGCCGGCCAAGACGGCGGCGTAGCCGGCGTGCTCGTTGAGATTGCCCTGCGGCTTGTAGAAGGTGACCTGCGGCAGCTTGCCTTCGTCCACCACCTTGATGAAGGCGACGCCGTTCATGCCGCCGTCCTTGAGATGTTCGGCGCGCGCCTTGGTGCCGGGCGCGTAGGCGGCGTAATAGTTGAACGGCTGGTGATGAAACTGGAAGTTCGGCACCGGCTTGGCGTTCTTGCCGTCGAGCGCCACCTGCCAGGCGCCGCTAAACCACGCCCAGCTCACGCCTTTGGCACTCAACAGATCGCCGATGGTCTTTTGATGCTGCGGCGGCAGCGTGGTCGCCGCTTCCGGATCGGCAAATAAAGGACTGCCCTCTTTCGCCGGCTTGTTGGCGCTCGGCTGATAAGGCGGCTGCATGGTGTTAACCGCGTAGAAGTCGGGCGAGATCGTGCCGTTGTTGACGAATTTCGGAATGCCGCCCATCGCCGACTTCGGCGAATTTGCGGCGAGCGTCAGCGTCACGCCGTCCGGCTCGACCGCGGCGATCTTGCCCTTGGCCGGGCTCTTGTCGGCGTTGGGATAGGTCGGCGTGCAGGCGCAGACCAGCCATTGATGATTGAGGAAGGAGCCGCCGAAGGCCGCCATAAAGAAATTGTCGGCCAGCGTGTATTTCTGGGCGATGTTCCAGAGCGGCAGCTTGGAGCCGTCGTAATAGCCCATGACCAGAGCGCCGGAGTCGGCATAGGCGACGAACTTGTCGTTCTTGCCGCCGTCGATCTGCATCTGGTTCTGGTAGAACAGATGCCAGAGGTCGTGGGTGACCACGCTCATCGGCGTATTGAAGCCTTTCGGGTCGTCGATGGCGAAGGGCTTGTTGGGCAGGTGCTCGGTCTGCGCCTGCGTGACCACTGGCGTGACGCCCTTGGCGGTCAGGTTGTTCCAGACCGGCGGCAATTCCTTCAGCACGGTGCCGTCGCGGTCGCGCTGCCGCGAGTTTTCCGCCGTCACGTTCTGCAAACCGTTGGCGCCGGGGAAATGGCCGTAGAGATTGTCGAAGCTGCGGTTCTCGGCGTAGATCACCACCACGGTGTCGATGGCGTTCAGGCCCTTGGCATTCTGTGCCAAGCTCGCGCCGCTCGAAAACGCCGCAACGCCCGCCAGCAATGTCGACAATAAGATGCGATGTTTCATGGATCACCCCTTCTATAGGATGGCTTTAGCATTGGCGCGGTTCTATGGCAGTTGCATGAAGCCCTTTGGGGATAAGGGAGTGCGACCGTCAGAATATTGTCATGGGCGGGCGGCAAGCTTAGCCGCCATGCGGCGTGCCTTCCTTTTCCTTGCGGTCTGCGGCCTTTTGGCCGTGAGCGGCGCCGCGCGGACAACCGGAGCCAGCATGACGCGCGAAGAGGCCTATGCGCGGGCCGCAGAGCTCGCCGCGCTCGGCCAACGGCTGTTCAACGATCCCTTGCTGTCGGCTTCCGGCCGGATGGCCTGCGCCGCCTGCCACGATCCGGCGCATGGCTTCGGCCCGACCAATGCGCTTTCCGCGCAGGTCGGGGGCAAGGACATGCGCCAGCCCGGCCTGCGCGCCGTGCCCTCGCTCACCTATTTGCAGGCGGTGCCACCCTTCACCGCGCATTATTACGACTCGCCCGACGAGGGAGATCCAAGCGTCGACAACGGACCGACCGGCGGTCTGACCTGGGACGGCCGCGTCGACCGCCGCCGCGACCAGGCGCGCGTGCCCCTGCTCTCGCCGTTCGAAATGGCCAATGCGGATGCGGCGGCGCTTGCCGCCCGCGTGGCCAAATCCGGCTACGCCGCCTCGCTGCGGCGCCTGTTCGGCCGCGCCGTGTTCGACGATCCGGATAAGGCGCTCGCCGCGCTCGGCGCCGCGCTCTCGGCCTATCAGCAGGACGCCGCCACCTTCTATCCCTACAGCAGCAAATACGACGCTTTTCTTGCCGGCCGCGCCCAGCTTAGCCCGCAGGAGGCGCGCGGGCTCGCATTGTTCAACGATGCGGCCAAAGGCAATTGCGCGAGCTGCCATATCAGCGCGCCCGCCAATGACGGCAGCCCGCCGCAGTTCAGCGATTACGGGCTGATCGCAGTCGGGCTGCCGCGCAATACGGCGATAGCCGCCAATGCCGATCCGACGTTCTTCGATCTCGGCGCCTGCGGGCCGCTGCGCGAGGATCTCGCCGGGCAAGCCGCCTATTGCGGCCTGTTCCGCACGCCCAGCTTGCGCAACGTGGCCTTGCGCAAGACCTTCTTCCATAACGGCCTGGTTCACGATTTGCGCAAGGCGGTCGCCTTCTATGTCGAGCGCGACACCGCGCCGGAAAAATGGTACCCGCGCGACGCAGCCGGACGGGTGATGAAGTTCGACGACCTGCCGGCGCAATATCGCGGCAACATCAACGGCGATCCGCCGTTCGGCGGACAGCCGGGCGACAAACCGAAGCTGTCGCCGGCGGAAATCGACGACGTGGTCGCGTTCCTTAAGACGCTGACCGACGGCTATGCACCGCCGCATTTTTCGACGGCCAAACCTTAAGCCGTCCGGTAGAATATTGCTGCTTTGTTAAGAAATTCATTTCATTCTGCCAGCAGCCGGTAGGGTCTTTTTCTAGAGAGCCTCGGCGGGGCGATTCACTTCTTGCTATTTGCGCGGACGTCTATTCCGCCCTGACGGCCGCGACTATATATGCGCCGCAACAAGAATGTTGGCGTGTGACTTTGGAGGATGAAATGTCTTTGGCGATCGGCGATACCGCTCCCGACTTCGCGGCGGAGACGACGGAAGGCAAGATCCGCTTTCACGACTGGATCGGCAATTCCTGGGCCGTGCTGTTCTCGCATCCCAAGGATTTCACGCCGGTCTGCACCACCGAGCTCGGCACCATGGCCAGGCTCAAGCCGGAATTCGACAAGCGCAACGCCAAGATCATCGGCCTGTCGGTCGACCCGGTCGACGATCACCGGAAATGGGCGGCCGACATCAAGGACGTGGTGGGCTTCGCGCCCAATTACCCGCTGATCGGCGATGCCGACCTGAAGATTTCCAAGGCCTACGGCATGCTGCCGGCAAACAGCAATGGCGGCGCGGCTGCCCGCACGCCGGCCGACAATCAGACCGTGCGCAACGTCTTCATCATCGGGCCGGACAAGAAGATCAAGCTGATCCTGGTCTATCCGATGAGCACGGGGCGCAATTTCGACGAGGTGCTGCGCGTGCTCGACTCGCTGCAGCTCACCGCCAAGCACCGCGTCGCCACGCCGGCCAATTGGCGACAGGGCGAGGACGTGATCCTCACCAGCGCGGTGAGCGACCAGGAGGCCAAGCAGCTCTATCCGCAGGGCTTGCGCCAGCCCAAGCCCTATATCCGCTACGTGCCGCAGCCACGCGCCTGAACCGTTTCGCCGGCGACACTTCGAGGGCGCGGTCGGTTGCCGCGCCCTTCGCTTTTGCACGACCCAAGCGTTACAATGCCGTGCGGCTATGCTGGCCCGCATGGGAGCTTTGCCATGACCGTCGCCATCGTCGGCGCCACCGGCCCGACTGGTTTCCATCTCGCCGCCGCGCTGCGCAAACGCGGCGCCGATGTGCGCGTGATCGCGCGCGGCATGGAGCGGCTTGCGCAGTCGTTCCCCGACGTGGGAATCGAGAAACGCGCGGCCGATGTGCTCGATGCCGATGCCACGCTGCGCGCGCTCGAAGGCTGCGATCTGGTCTATGACTGTGTCGGGCTGCCTGGCGACCAGATGCATCTGCATCCGGTGACCGCGCGCAATATCGCCGCGGCGCTCAAACGCACAAAAGCGGGCTGCGTGCAGGTGTCGAGTTATTGGGCTTATTACCCGCAAGTGCGGCCGGTGATGGACGAAGACCATCCTCGCCAAGGCGGCCCGCCTTGGGTGCGCTTCCGGCGCGAGGCCGAGGATATTCTGCACGCGGCCGACGCCGCCATCCTGCACCTGCCCGACTTCTACGGGCCGCGCGTGCATGTCAGCACCTTGCAGAATGCGTTGCAGGAGGCGGCGGCCGGCAAGGCCGTCAACTGGCTGGGGCGCGCCGACCTGCAGCGCGAATATATCTACGTGCCGGACGCCATGCGCATCGCCGCCGAGATCGGGACCCGCCCGCAGGCGGCCGGCCACCACTGGTGCCTGCCCGGCAGCGGCCCGCTCACCGGGGCGCAGGTGGCCGAGATCGCGGAGCGCGTGCTGGGCCACCCGGTCAAGCTGCGCGCCGCCGGCATGACCATGCTGAGGCTGGTCGCCCTGCTCAACAAGGAAATGCGCGGGCTGTTGCAGGTCGCCCCGGACTATATGAAGTCGGTGCAGTACGACGCCGGGAAGCTCGCCGGCCTCATCGGGCCACCGGCCATGACCGGCTATGCGACCGGCATCCAAGATACGCTGGAATGGATCGCGGCCGGCCGCTGAGCCTCTTGCTTTCCGCCGCCGCCTTGCCGATTGTGCCGGGCGTTGCAATGCCCGGAGTAATGAAAACGATGACCGACATCAACGAGGTGGCCGCGCGTCAGCCGCCCTTCGCCCAATTCCTCGGCCTCAAGGTCACCTCGATAGCGCCCGAGCGCGTGACCGCCGAACTGCAGGCGCGCGAAGAGTTCAACAACCGCTTCGGCATCATGCATGGCGGCGCCATCATGGCTCTAGCCGACAATCTCGGCGGCACCGCAACCAGCGCCAATCTCAAGCCCGGGCAGACCACCACCACGATCGAGAGCAAGACCAATTTCTTCTCCGCCATCCCGATCGGCGACACGGCTTACGCCGAATGCGTGGCACTGCATCGCGGGCGCACCACCATGGTCTGGCAGACCCGCGTCACGCGCGGCGACGGGCGCCTGTGCGCCATGGTGACGCAAACGCAGCTGGTGCTTACCGCAAAACCATAAGATCAGGCCTCGGCGGCGGCCTTGACCGCGGACTTCACTCCGGCCGTGCGGTTTGCCAGCACGACGCCGAGCGCGCACACGCCCATGCCGGCGATCGACAGCGCGTCGAGCTTCTCGCCGAACAGAAAATAGGCCATCAGCGCGGTCACGCCGGGCACCAGATAAAACAGGCTGGCATAGCTGGTGGCCGCATCCGCGCGGCGGATGATCCAGTACATCAAGGCGACCGCGGCGATCGACAAGACGAACACCAGCCAGGCAATGGCAAAGATCAGTTCGCCGGTCCAGTGGATCACGCGCGTCTCGAAGGCGAAGGCGCCGAGTGTGAACAGCACCGTCGCCGCGACATATTGCACGGTGTTGCCGGTACGCCAGTCGATCAGCCCGCAGAAGCGCCTCTGATAAAGCGTGCCGAGCGAAATGCCGATGAGCGAGGCGAAGCTTGCGGTCCAGCCGAGCGCGGTGCCTTCCGCCATCATGCTGCGGTCGTGCAGCACCAGCAGCACGCCGACGAGGCCGAGCGCGAGACCCAGCCATTGCAGCGGGCTCACCTTCTCGCCCATGAAGCGGTTGGCGATGGTGGAAATCACGATCGGCTGCAGCCCCGGAATCAGCGCCGAGATGCCCACCGGCACGCCCTGGCTGACCGCGACGAATACGCCGCCGAGATAGAGTCCGTGCACCAGCAATCCGACCACCAGGCTGTGACCGATTTCCCGCGCGTTCGGCCAGCGCGCGCGGGAGACGAGCGCGATCGCCGCCATGACGACGACCACGATCGCCATGCGCACCGCCAGGAACGTCAGCGGCTCGATATAGGGCAGGCCGTAGCGCGCACCGATGAAGCCAGTGCTCCACAGCACCACGAACAGCATGGGCGCAGTCGCGATCGCAAGGCGGGTTGATGGCATGAAAATCCCGGCACGAAGCACTCGAAGCGGTAGCACGATAGGCAGTCTTGCCCCCTATAGCATGATGACACCTCCTTGTGGCACGCCTTGGCCGCAGTCGCGTCGCGGCTCCACCGGAGTTTTTCGGAACCTCCGCCCGCGCCCGCGAGTTTTCCTCATTCGAGGCTCTGGACCAAGGAGGGTTGCCATGACTGACCCGCGTCACGATCCCTGGCCGAACGACCCGGCCACGCCTCGCCCCGACAGTGTTGGCGGCTTGTGGGGCTGGATCGCCGGCATCACCGTGCTGGCTCTGATCGCGATCATCCTGATCGCGGGTTGGAACACCGACACGCACGTCGCGGCCACACAGCCCGCCGCCACCGGCGCCAGCGCGATCGCGCCGGTGCCGAAAGCGCCGCTCGCCAATGCGCCACATCCCTCGACCACCGGCGCCGCACCGTCATCTTCGGCGCCGGTGCAGCATTAGCGGTCGAGGCAATGCATACCGGCGCCGCGCGGCGCCGGGAGGTCGCGCGTTATTCGTCTAGCGCACCGTGATGGCGATGACCTGCGACATCACCGGCGGCGAGAACGGCACGTGTGACCAGTCGCCGAGCACGAGCTGCAGCGTGTGTTTGCCCTTCGGCAGCGCGATCATGGCTTCGGTCTGGCCGCCGCCGAAATGCTTGTGATGCTCGTCGACCGGCAGCGGCGCATTCATTTGCTCGGGCGTGAGCTTGGTATCGATCAGCAGATGGTGATGGCCGGTGTCCGGCTTTTCGACGCCAGCCGGCGCAACGCCCATGCCCGACAGACCGAATTGCACCAGAAACGGGCTTTTGACCTTCGAGCCGTTGTGCAGATTGATGAAGTAGACCTTGGCGCCTTTCGGCGACGGCGTCGCCACCGAAACGACGGTCATTCCCGCAATGGCGAAAGCTACCGCCAGCGCGAGCTTGAGCAAGCGTGACATGGTGCGTCTCTCCCGGGGCATTTTATGCGCATGCATTGCCACCCAATATGGTTCTCTTTTTTCTCCAGCCGGCGTCAGCCGAACACGCCGTAAATGCCGAAGCCCACGGTCGCGCTGACGACCGCCTCCAGCGCCTGGAATTGCATCCGGCTCAGCTCGGCGCTGACGTAGGGAAACAGCAAGCGCCCGACCGGCAGCATGACCGCCGCCACCAGGCCGATGCACAAGATTTTCGCGATGAAGGGCCGATCGATCATCATTGTCGTTTACGCTCTCTCCCGGGCCGTGGCATTTTATTATCGCGTCCGGCGACGCCGTTCAATCAGGTCAGAAAACCCGCGTCGATCGGAACCCGATAGCCGTTGACCAGACGGTTTGTTTCATTGGCCATGCCGGTAACCGCCATCAATTCGCCGAACATGGCCTCGGTCATGCCGGCCTTGCGGGCGGAGGCGGTGTGGCTGGCTATGCAATAACCGCAGCCATTGGTCACCGAAACCGCCACATAGATCATCTCCTTGATGAGCGGGTCGAGCGCGCCGGGCGCCATGATATCCTTGATGCTTTCCCAGGTGCGCTTGAGGGTGGCCGGGTCGCGGGCCAGGTATTTCCAGAAGTTGTTCACATCCGGCACGTTGCGGGACTTAATGATGTCGTCATAGACGGCGCGCACTTCCGGCGAGGCGTCGGCATATTCGATGGGCGGGGGCGTGGCCATGGGGGTCTATCCTTCGCGTTTTTTACAGGCGGACGGCGAATTATAGGGCCGCCGCGAGCAGCGGGGATAAGTTTTTCGCAGCTTATATTGGCCTGACGCCGACCCACGCGTTCGTGATCGCGCCTGCGCCAATTGTGAAACCGGCGCCGACAGGGGTTTGCTAGGAACCGACCGACGATTCAACTCCGGAGGGTCCCATGTTCGATCGACGTTATTTCCTCGGCGCCGCCACGCTCGCGGCCGTTTTCGCCTTCAGCCCGCTGGCATCCGCCATGAGCCCGACAGCCTACAGCCCGAAGGGCTTCGCCGCCGCGCAAGCCGCCGGCAAGTCGATCCTGCTGCACATCACCGCGCCCTGGTGCCCGACCTGCAAGGCGCAGAAGCCGATTTTGTCCAAGCTCGAGGCCGAGCCGAAATTCAAGGGCCTGGTGGCCTTCGACATCGACTTCGACACCAGCAAGGCCTTGCTGCGCAAGCTGCACGTGGCGCAGCAGAGCACGCTGATCGTCTACAAGGGCAAGAAGGAGATGGGCCGCTCGACCGGCGACACCGACGCGGGCTCGATCGAGGCGCTGCTGGGCAAGGCGATCTGATCGCCGATGGGAGCTTTGGCTCTCGCTGGTCTGGCCGGCGTCTTGTCGACGCTCAGCCCTTGTGTATTGCCGCTGCTGCCGATTGTGCTGGGCGCGGCGCTTACCGAGCACCGCTTCGGGCCGGTCGCGCTCGCCGCCGGCGTGGCGCTCTCCTATGTGACGGTCGGGCTGTTCGTGGCCACCATCGGCTTCACGATTGGGCTCGACCAGGAGCTGTTCCGCAAGCTGGCCGCCGCGCTCATGATCGCCATCGGCGCGGTGCTGTTGCTGCCGCGCCTGCAAAGCCAATTGGCGGTGGCCGCGGGACCGTTCGGCAACTGGGCGCAGGCGCACACCGGCGGCATGTCGACCGCGGGGCTGACCGGCCAGTTCGCGCTTGGGCTGCTGCTCGGCCTGGTGTGGAGCCCTTGCGTCGGGCCGACGCTGGGCGCGGCCTCTGTACTGGCGGCGCAAGGCAAGGACCTCGGCCAGGTGGCGCTCACCATGATCGCCTTCGGCATCGGGGCGGCGGCGCCGCTCGTGGTGCTCGGGCTGTTGTCGCGCGAGGCGCTGATGCACTGGCGCGAGCGGCTGATGAAGGCGGGCAAGACCGGCAAAGTCGCCCTCGGCGCGCTGCTCTTGCTGTTCGGCGTGCTGATCGTGAGCGGGCTCGACAAGAGCCTCGAGACCGCGCTGGTCGATGCCTCGCCGGCCTGGCTGACCAAGTTGACGACCAGCTTTTAGCCCCCGCAAAAAGCTTTCGTCCTCGTGCGCCGGATGGGCTAGGTTCCCGCCCGCCAAGCAACGAGGACGCCCATGCCCAAGACCCCCGACTACTTCCACGGCAAGACCATCGTCATCACCGGCGCCGCCAGCGGCATCGGGCGCGCCACCGCCAAGATCTTCGCGCGCGAGGGGGCGAACGTGGTCGCCGCCGACATCGACGAGGAGGGCGTCGCCAAGACCGTGGAAGCGGTCAACGCGGCCGGCGCGCAAGGGCTCGCGCTCACCATCGACGTGACCCGGCGGGCGGCGGTCGAGGACATGATCGAGCTCGCGCTCGGCGATTTCGGCCGCGTGCATTTCCTGTTCAACTCGGCCGGCTCGGCGATCCGCCGCTCGAAATTCCTCGACATCGACGACGAACTGCTGGAGCAGGCCTTCGACCTCAACCTGAAGGGCACCTTCTACGGCATGCAGGCGGTGCTGCCGCATATGTTGGAAAATAAGTTCGGGGTGATCGTGAATGTCGGCTCGATGGCGCACCGGCGCGGCGGGCCAGGCTCGTCGGTGCATTACGCCGCCGCCAAGGGCGCGGTGGTGACCATGACCATGGGCGTTGCGCGCGAATTCGCCACCCAAGGCATCCGCGCGCTGTCGATCTCGCCCGGGCCGATCGACACGGCATTTGCTGCGGCGGCCGCCACCTCGCCCGAGCTGAAGCAGAAAATGCTCGACGACGTGCCGATGCAGCGCTTCGGCACGGCGGAGGAGATCGGCGAATTGGTGCTGTTCATGTGTTCGGATGCCTGCGCGTACATGACCGCCGACACGGTCTATGTGAACGGCGGCGGCGGCTGGAGATAAGGCTGCGCCGCGCATTGCGTTCTCTGCAGGAAGGACCCGCGCGATGACGATCTGGTGCCGTTTCGCCAAGGACGGGCAGGCAAGCTACGGCATGGTGGAAGGCGAGAATGTCATTGCCGTGGAGGGCTCGCCGTTCGGCGAACACAGACCGAGCGGCCGTTCCTTCCCGCTCAAGCACGTCAAGCTGTTGATCCCCACGGCGCCGCAGACCTTCTTTTGCGTCGGCATCAATTACGCCGATCACATCCGCAAGATGGCTGCCTTGCGCGGCAGCGAGCCGGTGTTCCCCAGCAAGCCGGACATCGGCTACCGCGCCAACAACGCGCTGATCGCGCATGAGGAAGACATCGTGAAGCCGAAGGACGCCGGCGACGCCTTCCAATACGAGGGCGAGCTGGTGGCCGTGTTCGGCAAGCGCGCGCGCAATGTGTCGCGCGCGAACGCGCTCGATTTTGTGCTGGGCTGGACCATCGGCAACGATGTTTCCGAACGCAATTGGCAGAAACAAGACCGCACGCTGTGGCGCGCGAAGAACAGCGATACGTTCAAGCCGATGGGGCCGTGGATCGTCACCGGGCTCGATCCCGACGCGATGGAAACGACGATCCGGCTCAACGGCCGGGAGACCGACCGCTTCAAGACCAACGCCATGATCTTCGACACCGCCGACTACATCGCCGAAGTGAGCAAATACTGCACCATCGAGCCCGGCGACGTGATGTGGATGGGCACCGACGGGCTGCCGCAGAACATGAAGCCGGGCGACACGGTGGAAATCGAGATCACCGGCATCGGGGTGCTGCGCAACCGGGTGGTGGCGGGGGTTTAACGGCAGGTTTCGCTGGCGCCCTGGAAAGCGCCGAGCTTCTTGCCGCGCGTCGGGCGCACGCAGACATACCAGTCCTTGGCGCCGGCCGGGATGTTCTGCGTGCAGGCAAAGCGCGCCAGCGCAAAGCGGCAGGTGACGGTGCAGGTCTTGGGCGCGGCGCCTGGATTGCTGGTCTTGATGAGGAGGCTGTCACCGTGCGGCGCGAGCTTGCAGGTGATCGCTGCGGCAGCGGGTTGGGCGGCGAGCAGGACAAGCGCGGCGGCGGCGAACAGGTGGCGGCTTGGCATGGAATCACCTCGGGTGCGGTTTCGCATGATGCGGCGAAGCAAAGCGATGGGGAAGTGGCGATCGCCGACATTGTAGGATGGGCTGAGCGAAGCGAAGCCCACCGGCGGCGCTTGAATGTGTTGCTCGTTCGACGGTGGGCACGGCGCGCGTTCCGCGCGCCTTTGCCCACCCTTGCGGCGCTCGCGCCTTTTCCTGATTCAGCCTTCAAACAGCTCTGCGGCCTTGCTCCTCATGGTGAGGAGCGCCGCGTCAGCGGCGCGTCTCGAACCATGAGGCCATCCTTCGAGACGCCCGCCTTCGGCGGGCTCCTCAGGATGAGGTCCGAGAAAGCCAACGCTCCGCCGCCCGTATTAATTTGGTCGGCCCCGGGGAAGCCGCATTCCAAACCGCCCGCTCTCGAAAAGAACCGAGGGCGCGCGGGACGCCGCTGGGCCCAAACGGACCCGCGGGCCTCGACATCTCGCGACATCGAGGCGGCCTCCGTC
Organism: uncultured Pseudomonadota bacterium; assembly: GCA_963805535.1. Taxonomy (GTDB): domain Bacteria; phylum Pseudomonadota; class Alphaproteobacteria; order Rhizobiales; family Xanthobacteraceae; genus Pseudolabrys. The sequence goes on along the minus strand of CAWDUV010000012.1, from coordinate 444,537 downwards.
GCACATACGGCGCGTCGGAGGCAAAAACCGCAAGTCCGCCAGTCCCAAGGCGTCCCGCGCGCGGTGTTTGTAGGTTTGCTCCGCATGGCCCCCGGTGGACGTACCCTTTCAGGCGCCACGCCTTTCGGCACAGGCGCCTATCCACCGCTGTGGGCCCAAATAGGGGCCCCGTGGCGCGCGGCTGGCGCGCCGGGACACATGCGGCTTGGACCGCCGGGCCCGCGCATCGCATCTCCGATGCACAGGTCATTCCCCGGCCACCGCTCCCCGCCCCGTGTCTGAAGATGCTTGCGCAGACACCCCTCGGTAACGAGGCGGGATGTGCGCATTATCAGGCCGATTTTTAGAGCGGGGATAGATTTTGGGAATTATCCCCTTGAAGCAGGTAGTACCCATATTTGCGATATAGAGTGCCGAGTGCACCTTGCAGCAGGCCATAACGTTCTTATCTTCACTGAAGGCTGAGCTTTGGCGGAAGCTAGCTATTACCTGGCAAGCTTCCGGCGTAGCTCAGTGGCAGAGTTCCTGACCGGCAGTCAGGCTGTCGATGGTTCGATTCCATCCGCCCCGACCAACCCATTAGCCCCGGCCTAACCGCCGGGGCTTTTCATGGGCTACCGCACGGTTTTAATGCCGAGGTCCAAGACCTCAATGAAAATACGCTTGTCGGACTTTGCTTGCGCCGCATTCCACTCGTGCTCAATAAGACCCAACGCATCCTTTAACCGCCGTGCGCTGCCGCTGCGCGCCGCCGACGCGACCAGCTACGAGACCGTGCGGGGTGGTCATGTATCGCACCGAGACGCAAAGCATCTTCGCCTACATAGCCCGCACGCTGGAAATGAACAAGCGCACGCCGCACACCACGCGGCTGAACGCATTGCGTTTCGGTGCCGGTGTACATGTAGCGCACCTTGACAGTCGTCGACGCGCGCGCAAGACGGCGCCGCTGCGCGGCGGCGCGTCGAGGCGGATTGCCGCAGAAGGCACGGACATCGCGTTCCGCATCCCGCGGTGGTTCGAGCGGAAAGTAAATTCGCTCAGATAACGGTCCATGTATTTCGGCGACACATGAATGTGCGTCGAACGGACCGAAGCCTTGAACAGCCGCCAGAACGACTTCGACGCTGTTCGTGTGGTGGTGTCGTCCGTCGCTCGTTACGCCAACGTATTCCTTGTCCCCGTGGTTGCACATGACCGTGCTTATAGCCGTCTCCGCTTGAGTAAGTCATAGGCTAGCAGTTCGTCCGTCGAGACTTTCGAGCCCGTCTCGACAGTTTCGCAGAACGATCGGTCGCGAAGCGTCGCCTTGCTTGACGTTCGGGATCGACCTCGCTTGCATACGGCCGCCGCGCTCCTTCATGCCGAACACGATGGTCTTGCCGGCAGCGCCGCGACCGCGCTTACCGGGGCGACGGCCGCCGACATAAGCTTCGTCAAGCTTCGACATGACCTTTCAGAATCTCAAAGCCATCAGCTTTCGCCATTAGCTTGCGGATTTGCATACCCATGCGCTAGGCAGTCTTGTAAGTCACGCCCAGTGTGCGCTCCAGTTCTTTGCCGCTCACGCCATGTCGCGTCGTGACAAAGAGATAGATCGCATAGAACCAAACTTGCAGCGGCGTGCGGCTATCCTCGAAAATCGTCCCGGCTGTCGGGTACACGATTATCGCCGCAATGCGGCGCAAGCGAACGCGCGCGGGCGATTGCCAAGCCGGTGGAAAGTGCTTTCTTCGCCACACTTGCGGCATTCATGCCGCATACCGAACCGCACCTCCATGATGTGGTTCAGGCAGGCTTCCTCGTCCGGGAAACGCGCGAAGAACTCACGGACCGTTAGTTTTCCAAGGTGCTTCTGTGACATGGCGAACTCTCTATGGTCGCCATACTACTCCTAGGCCATACCTGTGTCAAGGGGATTTCGGGCTTTGAATTTGCTCGATTTTTTTCGGCAGTGTAGCGGTGCGGCCTTTCTCCGCCTCATCCTGAGGAGCCCGCCGAAGCTTTGGCGAAGGCGGGCGTCTCGAAGGATGGGGCGGCCCCATGGTTCGAGACGCGTCGCTTCGCGACGCTCCTCACCATGAGGCCGAGGAAAGCCCTGCGCCTCAAGCCTCCCGCTCCTCCACCAGCGTCACCACGTCGCGCGTGCGGGTGACGCCTTGCGGGAAATTGCGGTCGAAATCGGCGACCAGCTCCTTGAACTCTGGGCGGGCGAGCGCGGCATCGCACGCGGCCTTGTCGCGGAAGCGATAGACCGCGTAATGCACGCCCTCCTCCACCTCGCTCCAGAAGCGCGAGGCCTTCTCGCAGCGGAAGACCTGCATCGCCCAGGGCAGGTGGTCGTTCTTGTACCAAGCGTCGAACCGCTCGCGATGGGGCGCTGAGACGACGGCACGGACGAGGAAGAGTGTGGTGGGCATGCGGGCGCGCTCCGGCAGGACGGGCATCGGCGAAATTGCCGACGCCCATCTTGGCGCAAGCCGTCCGCAAAGCTCAAGCGGCTGCCGGCAGCCGGCGCCGGCCGTTCTCCAGGCCCGCCAGCTTGCGCTGCATCGCCTGCATGTTCTTTTCCGCGATGCGCTCGCTGACCTTCCTGATCAGTTTCGGGTGCTGCTTCTTCGGCTTGCGATATTCGCTGCGGTGCCCGATGCGGACTTCCTTGCGCTTGAAACGTCTTTCCTTGGCCTTGGAGCCGAACACTTCTTTCACCTTGCCGTTCCTCTTGATGATCACATAGCCGCCCTTGGTCATGCTGAACGGCTTGGTCAAGCGGCCGAGGAAATCGAATTTGGTGCCGGGCGGATGGTCGAACGGCTCGAACCAGGCCGGATGCACGAAATTCGACATTTCGATGCCGTCGACCAGGAACGTGTCTTCTTCGACCGGGTCGCACATCTCGTAGGCGTATTCCGTGCTGCCGGTCGCCTCCGCCCACAGATTGGCGATCGGATCGATCGCCATCTCGAACAGCTCGTGGCAGGCGGTGACGCTTACCTTCTCGCCGGCAGAGAGCGTGGTCTTGACGAAGATCTTGGAGACCGGCTGACCCTTGATGGTCAGATCGTGATAGCCGAGCGCGCCGGCAGTGTCGGCGTCGTCGAAATACACGAACTGCCAGTCGGACGCTCGCGGATGCTTGGTGTTGTAGAGCGTGAGCGGATAGCCCCAGACCGGCAAGAAGGTGCGGTCGTAGCACTTCTGCAACGCGGCGGTGAGCCGGTCGAACGGCACGCCGAGATCGATCGTCGCCATGTTGACGCAGGCGACGCGGACGGGGCCGCCTTGCCCGGCCTGAGCGGCACGTATGGTTTTCATGGGCGTTACTCCCCTGGAAACGCGCGTTACCAGAACGCACACGCGGTATGATAGCGCAGTTTCATACTACACGCTATAGAGGTAACGGGTTGCGGAGGGAAGGCACGGGCGCGGGGGAGCCCGGTGCGCGTCGATTCAACGCTCTTTCCGGCGAGAATCGCCTTCAGAAATTTCGACAGTGTAGGCCTGGTTTGGCGCGCGGCACGATCACGTCATCGGTCGTGCCGCACGCGGCGGCGACGAAGGGTGACAGGAAGCGGTCCTCCTGTTGCTTGGTTCGCTACGCAGTGTTCACGCGCGCATCCATCCGCCTCCCAACACAGCGATACTAGGGCTGCAGCTTCGCCGATTGTGCCGGGATGTAGGCTCCGGCCTTCGTTACATACAGCGAGGCAAACAGGACGTATTTTGAAAGGTCCTGATCCTCGTTGGCGACGGAAAACGTGAGCACCGGGCTGGTGAAGTTGTATTGCGTGCTCGTCTTTTTCACAAGCCGGATGCGCGACGGCGCTGCTGCTTCCGCAGCATAGTTCATGTGAAACGGGATCATCCAGAGCTTGTTATTCGGAAGACGGTAGCCTGCGACCAATTGAACCTTCCGAGGCACAAACGGTTCTTTCCGTTTCTGGTTTAGAGCCGCATTCAGCACCACCACGCCATCGTCGATTTTCACCTCGATTTTGATGAATTTGCCGCCCTGACGAATAATGCGATACGAACCTTGCGCGCCAAAAGCGAGCACGCGGGCCTGCGGCGGCCCCACCCGCCCCAAAAGTTGGAACGGCTTCCATTTCGCAAGTTCGTCAGCCTGTGCGAGCGCAGTCGCACCCATGGCCAATGTCAGGCCGACCGCCAGCGCGGATAAGCCTTTGGCAAGCCAGCGCGTCGAAATATTGACCGCCCGCATCATCGTCTCCCCCATTGTCACACCGGCAAATTATCGTGCTTCCTTCCGGGCATCTCCACGTGCTTGTTGCGCAGCATGGCGAGCGCCCTTGCGACGCGCATGCGCGTGGCGTGCGGCATGATCACGTCGTCGATATAGCCGCGCTCGGCGGCGACGAAGGGCGACAGGAAGCGGTCCTCGTATTCCTTGGTGCGCGCGGCGATCTTGTCCTTGTCGCCGATGTCGGCGCGGAAGATGATCTCGACCGCGCCCTTGGCGCCCATCACCGCGATCTGCGCCGTCGGCCAGGCATAGTTGACGTCGCCGCCGACGTGCTTGCTGGCCATCACGTCATAGGCGCCGCCGAAAGCCTTGCGCGTGATCACGGTCACCAAGGGCACCGTGCATTGCGAATAGGCGAACAGCAGCTTGGCGCCGTGCTTGATCAGCCCGCCGTATTCCTGGTCGGTGCCGGGCAGGAAGCCGGGCACGTCGACGAAAGTGACGATGGGGATGGAGAAGGCATCGCAGAAACGCACGAAGCGCGCCGCCTTGCGCGAGGCGTCACTGTCGAGCACGCCGGCCAGCACCATCGGCTGGTTGGCGACGAAGCCGACGGTGCGGCCCGCGATGCGGCCGAAGCCGGTGACGATGTTCTTGGCGTAAGCTTGCGAGAGCTCGAAGAAGTCGCCCTCGTCGGCCACTTTGAGGATCACTTCCTTGATGTCGTAGGGCTTGTTGGCGTTGTCGGGGATGAGCGTGTCGAGCGAGGCGTCCTCGCGGTCGATCGGGTCCTGCGTCGGCCAGTGCGGCACGCCGGCCTCGTTGTTCGACGGCAGGAAGTCGATCAGCCGGCGCATTTGCAGCAGGCACTCGACGTCGTTCTCGAAGGCGCCGTCGGCGACGCCCGACTTGGTGGTGTGCACCGAGGCGCCGCCCAGTTCCTCGGCAGTGACCACCTCGTTGGTGACGGTCTTCACGACATCGGGCCCGGTGACGAACATGTAGCTCGTGTCGCGCACCATGAAGATGAAATCGGTCATGGCGGGCGAATAGACGTCGCCGCCGGCGCAGGGGCCCATGATGACGGAAATTTGCGGAATGACGCCGGAGGAGATGACGTTGCGCTTGAACACCTCGCCATAGCCGCCGAGCGCGGCCACGCCTTCCTGGATGCGGGCGCCGCCGGCGTCGAACAGGCCGATGACGGGGCAACGCGCCTTCATCGCCATGTCCTGCACCTTGATGATCTTCTGCGCGTGCGTCTCCGACAGCGAGCCGCCGAACACGGTGAAGTCCTTGGAGAACAGATAGACGGCGCGGCCGTTGATCGTGCCCCAGCCGGTGACCACGCCGTCGCCGGGGATTTTCTGCTTGTCCATGCCGAAGTCGGTGGAGCGGTGCTCGACGAACATGTCGAGCTCCTCGAACGAGCCCTTGTCGAGCAGGAGCTCGATGCGCTCGCGCGCGGTGAGCTTGCCGCGTTTGTGCTGGGCTTCGATGCGCTTTTCGCCGCCGCCCAGGCGGGCCTCTTCCCGGCGCTTTTCCAGCCTGTCGAGGATGTCTTTCATGTAGCCTTTGGCCCCTGCCCTGCGAATTCCGGCTCGGGACAGGGATAGCATGTCAGCCTCTCCGCCGTCATTGCCGGGCTTGACCCGGCAATCCATGAGGCAGCGCGGCTAGCGCAGACCTAAATAAGTCCTCAGCACGAGGCCACGCATCATGGATGCCCGGGTCAAGCCCGGGCATGACAGGCTTTGATACTTGGCACACCCCCCAATCCCTGCTTAGAACCGCCCCATGAACGCCGCCCCGACCGACGCCGCCACCCTCATCCAGCAGGGCCTGTTGCACCACCGCCAGGGCCAGGTGGCCATGGCCATGGACCGCTATACCCAGGTGCTGCGCAACGACCCCACCAATGCCGACGCGCTCTATTACATCGCGGTGCTGGCCTGCCAGGAAGGCCAGTTCCAGCAGGGCATCGATCTCGCCCGCCGCTCGCTGTCGTTCGGCGGCCGGGCGGCGCGCGCGCACAACCTGATCGGCCAGGCGCTGCACCGCCTGGGCAAGATCAAGGACGCGCTCGACAGTTTCGACAACGCGCTCGCAGCCGACGTCAACTTCGCCGACGCCTATGCCAGCCGCGCCAATATGCTGAGCGCGCTCGACCGCCATAGCGAGGCGCTCACCAGCTTCGACCGCGCCATCGCGCTCAAGCCCGGCCAGGCCGACGACTGGTCGAACCGCGGGCTGACGCTGCAGCGGCTCGGCCGCTACGACGAGGCGGTGGCGAGCTACGACAAGGCGCTGGCGATCGACGAGAGTTTCGGTATCGCGCATTTCAACCGCGCCTCGGCGCTGCGCGAGGCCGGGCGTCTGGAGGAGGCGCTCGCCGGCTACGACCGGCTGATCGCGCTCGCGCCTGAGGCCGCGCATGCGCATCTGGCGCGCGGGCTGACGCTGAAGGACATGGACCGGCTGGAGGAGGCCTTGCAGAGCGTGGATGAGGCCATCGCGCGCGAGCCGGAGCTCGTCAACGCGCACAAGGGCCGGGCCGCGGTGCTCTTGGCGCTCGGCCGCGACGACGAGGCGGGCGCGGCACGCGCGAAGGCGGCGGAGCTGGAAAAAAAGGCGCAGGAAAAGAAGGCCGAGCCTGCCGAAAACGGCGGCGGCAGGGCTGATCTTTCAGCCTTCACAAAGCCGTCAACAAGGCGGCATACTCATTTTTCGCAATGCCTCGGGGGGCGACAGACGAGGACTACTGCCATGAGCCAAGCCAAACCCGCCGCCCGCGGCACGCCGCGCCTGGCCACGCCGAGCGACCTCGGCGCCAATGCGGCCAAGGACATTGCCGGCGCGCTTAATGCACTGCTGGCGGACACGTTCGCACTTTACTTGAAGACGAAGAACTTCCACTGGCACATGAGCGGGCCGCATTTCCGCGACTACCACCTGCTGCTCGACGAGCACGCCGACCAGATCTTCGCCATGACCGACGTGCTGGCCGAGCGGGTGCGCAAGCTGGGCGCCAACACCCTGCGCTCGATCGGCGACATCACCCGCCACCAGCGCATCGCCGACAACGACGCGGCTTATGTCGATCCCGACGACATGCTGGCCGAGCTGCGCGACGACAACCAGCGCTTCATCACGGCGATGCGCGAGGCGCACGACGTGTGCGAGGAGCACAACGACGTCGCCACCACCAGCCTGCTGGAGAATTATATCGACGAGGCCGAAAGGCGCGTCTGGTTCCTCTATGAGATCGGCCGCCAGGGCGAGCCGAGCGGGCATTAGGCGGAGCCCGCGCAACGAATCTCGGCGTCATGCCCGGCACTCGGGTCCGGCCTTCGGCCGGCCCGAGCACAGGCTCAACGCCGACCATGCCCGGTTTTTGCCGGCAGTTTTTAATTTCGCGGTCGATGCACTCAGCGATGTTTTCTTGAAACGGCGTTTGGCGTTGTTATGCGATGTTTGGGCGCATTGTTTGACGGGGGGTTAGACTTGCCTTTGACTTTCCCTCTGACCGTCGTCACTTTGCCCGGACCAAACTTTGGAGAACGGTTTTTCGGGGCACTCCAAACCGTGCATTTGCCGCCTTTACAGTCGTTTGGTGAGTACAGGTAGCAATGCTTCGATTTCGTGCACCACGTACAAATTCCGTCGGTGCAAGTCGACCTTCTAAGCAAGGGAGAGTTTTGGTTGATGGTGAATTTTCCAGCCGAGGCTTCGCTGTCCATCAGGCCCAGCAACACAAGTAGCGCCAAGATCGATGCAGCCTTTTTCATGATTGCACCCCTCTAAAACGAGCGTGCTTTACTGTGGCTGAGACGTAGGCACCCATAGGCAAGCTAAGAAACCAAGCCTTGACGACGTGAGCAGCCAATTTCGAACGTGTTTCATTGACGCGGCGTCGGCACATAACCCTGGCGATGGTCCCGTACATCCGGGGCTTTGTATGTACCAGGACGGCGTCCTGATATTGTCCGATGCTCGCGTACGTCGGGGTTTTTATCGTCGCGGTGATCGCGCGTGACAGGATCGCCGCCGCCGTCGCGGTGATCGCGCACGATCGTCGTACTGGTCGGTGTTACGACCGGATTATGGCTGGAGCCGGCCCCATGCACGGGACCGGTGACCGTCGTATTGCCGCTGCCGCGATGATCGCGCGTGACAGGATCGCCGCTTCCGCCGCGATGATCGCGGACAATCGTCGTGCCGGCCGGGGGTGTGCCGGTCGGAGTTGCGATCGGATTATGGCTGGAGCCGGTCCCATGCACAGGACCGGTGACCTTCGTCTTGTGGTGGTGATGCTTTCTGTGGCTGGTGTGGTGCTTGCTGTGGCTGGTGTGGTGCTCGCGGTGGACCGCTTTTGCGCCGGTGTGTTGATTTTGTGCGCTGGTGTTGTGTTGGTGCTCGTTATGACCGCCCTTCGCTTGTGCGCTGGTGGCGACGAAGACGATCAGCCCAGCGGCAACGGTCGTCGCGAGCCTGGCTTTAAGCTTTGATTGGCTGGTTTTGCGAAACATGGTGTTCCTTGGATTTGAATCGGCATATCTTGGTCGCGAATTGGACTAGCAAGGATGGGCACCGCACATCTCACGGTCGGGCCCACCGCGATGATCGCGGACATCAGGTGCGGTACCATACAAGGAGGGGTCACTAGGTCGTCGTGGGCGATGATGAGCGTCACAGTTGAGAATGCATCCGCGATACGAAATATCGTGACCTGAGTGATTGCCTCCTCCGGGCGCACCGCGATGATCGCGCACGATCGTCGTACTGGTCGGTGTTACGACCGGATTATGGCTGGAGCCGGCCCCATGCACAGGACCGGTGACCGTCGTATTGCCGCTACCGCGATGATCGCGCGTGACAGGATCGCCGCTTCCGCCGCGATGATCGCGGACAATCGTCGTGCCGGCCGGGGGTGTGCCGGTCGGAGTTGCGATCGGATTATGGCTGGAGCCGGTCCCATGCACAGGACCGGTGACCTTCGTCTTGTGGTGGTGATGCTTTCTGCGGCTGGTGTGATGCTTGCTGTGGCTGCTGTGGTGCTCGCGGTGGACCGCTTTTGCGCCGGTGTGTTGATGTTGTGCGCTGGTGTCGTGATGGTGCTCGTTATGACCGCCCTTCGCTTGTGCGCTGGTGGCGACGAAGATGATCAGCCCTGCGGCAACGGTCGTCGCCAGCCCGGCTTTAAGCTTTGATTGGATGGTTTTGCGCAACAACATCGTGCCCCCCTGATTGAAAAGGAATTGCATCTCAAGTCCTGCACATAGGCCGGGCTTGCCTGGAGAATCCGGTTCAGGCTCCGCTGCAAAATGGCGACGTCTCTCAAGCTTACTGCCGCGATCGCGCGCGCCGCGTCTCCCGATCGGGAGACCCCCAATTCGTAGGTGACGGTAATGCGTTTCCGGCGCTTGCCCGGAGTCAGCCCAGCAGCGGGCTGGCGTAGCCGGCAAAGAGCTTGACCAGATCCGCCTGCCGGCGTGCGCCGGTCTTCTCATAAAGACGCTTGAGATGGGTTTTGACCGTGCCCTCGCCGATGCCGAGCGTCTCGGCGACCTGCGGTGCGCCGCCGACCTCCACGATGGCCAGCAGGACGCGTAGTTCCATCGGCGTCAGCCGGTATGTCTTGGCGATCACTTCCGGCGGAGAGCGCGTGGCCAAGGTGGCCTTCTGCACGAACAAGGCAGCCGCGGCCGCATAACTCACGCCGGCGCCGCGGCGTGCACTTGATGTAAGCGGCAGGACATGGGCGACATAGCGCTCGCCGTCGTGCCCGACCAGCGGCACGGCCACGCCCCGGGCGCCAACCGCTGCGTCGCCGATGGCGGCAGCACGAAAGATGTCCCGCAACGCGCGGTCGACTTCCGGATCGCTCGCGACGAGCCGGCCGAGCGACGCACGCAAGACATCGCCGTCGGCAATCATGGCGCGGCCCGCGGCGTTGGCGTGGGTGATGCGACCGCTCGAATCCACGAACAACGTGGCTGCGCTCAGCCCGTCGAGGGCGTCGGCAAGCGTGGCGGCTTGCGCCGTTTTGAACTCGATGAGCTTTCCGATCAGCACGGCACGGCGAAGGTGCGGAACCAGGAGCCGCAGGCGCTCGCGCGCCGGCTCGTCGGCGAGACCTTCACGCTCATTGCGAAACAAAGCGAACCCTGTGTGACCTTCCGGCACTTTGTCGAGATAGACGCAGATGTTGTCGATCCAGCCGCGCGGCCGGATCAGCTCCTTATAGAAGCGCGATTGCAGAAATTCGGCATGCGCCATGACCGTCGACGTGCTGAAGACTTCGCCGACGTCGAGCACGAAATAGGTGCCGGCCATAGGGTCGAGCGTCAGGTATTTCCCAACATAGAGCCGGCGGTAATCGGGGTCGGTGTTGAACTCGTAGGCTATGCTCAAGCTCCTTCGCGAAGAATCATGCGCGAAGATGCCGCCCGCCGATCCACCGACAAAGGCCCCGATCTTTGGCAGAACGGCGTTCCAGATATCAGGATTCAGCGCGGCATCGTAAATGCCGCCTATCAGCAGGAGCAAGGTTTCGTCCAAGTCCATGCGCAGGCGCCCCCAGGCACACAGCCGAAGCTAACCTATTTCCGTTGCAAACGGCGTGTTTAAATTAAGACCGCTGGAGGTTAGGCCGCCTTTGTTGGCGGCCGCTTTCATTTGAAACCGAGCGACCAATGTCGCCGATCGGGCCACCGCCAACCTGGCGTGGGTTTCGATTTGAGTCTGCAAATCGCTGCATAACGGACATTATCGAGCGGCGACCGACCGGCGCGATTGAAGTGCGTGCGCCCTAGCCGACGAGCCGCAGCACCTCGGCCGCCGCCTGCATCTCGCCGTAGCGATAGGCACGCGCTTGCAGCGCCAGCGCGTCCCTGCCCCATTGCGCCATCTGCCAGTCCTCGTCGACATGGGCGGCGGTCCAGGCGGTCTCGACATCGAGCAAGCCTTCGGAGAGCGCGAGCGCAATCAGCGCCGAGCCGGTGAGCGCGGTGATCGAAGATAGAGCGCCAAGGCGCCAAATTTCCTTGGCGTCGCGCATTGCAGGGGGAATGGCGGCGCGCATGGCGGCGAGCGCCTCGGCCGGCTGCGCGGCGTGCATCACGCCTTCGACCACGATGAAGCGCGCGCCGTAAGTTTGGTGCGCCCAGGCGAGCAGCGGATCCCACAGCTCTGCCTGTCGCGCGATCAGGCCCTCCGGCGCATCGGCGCGGTAGAAGATGAGATCGCTGCCGAGATAGTCGGCGATGCCGCCGGCGACTTCCTGCGGCTTCTCCGCCACCGCGTCGATCACCGCATTGGCCAGCCGGGTGAGCGGCATACGCGCCGGATCGATCTCGTTTTCTTGCGCATTCCATTCGGCGGCGAGCGCTTGCGCCAGTTCACGCGTCGGCGCGGCGAGCGGGCGGCGCGCCGGCGTGAACACCGGCTTGCCATCGAGCAGCATCGGGAACCCCTGCCCGGACTCGGTGCCGGCGGTCGCCTCCCTGTAGAAGCGCTTGCGCAGGCGCGGCCGCGCGCCCCGGCGGGCAGCCTCGGTCGGGTCGAGCGGCTGGTTCTCGAAGATGTCACTAAATATTTCGCGCATCAGCTTTTCGTGATTTTGCACTGCAACAAGGCGGGCACGGCCATTGCTTTCCTGGCATGGCAAGCCTTTTGGAGGATCGAAAGACGCCCTGCAAGGCGGGTCTTTTGGCTCAACAAAGGCGCCGCGGTGCCATGCTGCCGCCGCTTTCGGGGAGCGAAAAGGCCAATGCCGACTTGCGGTTGATAGCAACGGACCCAGACGGAAGGATGGGTGGCATCGCGCGCGTTGAGGCAATATTATCCAGTTTCGGATTCGATGCCGGTCAACTAGGCCGATCCGGAGCAAGTCCAGCCGCCAGGCTGTAACGCGACACCGTCTTTGTTGAGCCGCGTAACGGGGCGCGTTTCGAGGAGTCAATGAGGAATACCGACATTTCGGCGCCCGACTATTTCCACAAGGTCGTGGATTGCCAATACGCATGTCCGGCGCACACGCCGGTGCCCGAATATATCCGCATGATCGCCCATGGGCGCTATTCCGACGCCTATCTGCTCAACTGGAAATCCAACGTTTTTCCCGGAATTCTCGGGCGCACCTGCGACCGCCCCTGCGAGCCGGCCTGCCGGCGCGTGCGCGTCGAAGATCAGCCGGTCGCCATCTGCCGGCTCAAGCGCGTCGCCGCCGACTATAAAAGCGACATCACCGCGCGGCTTCCGAAGCCGGCAGCGAAAAAGAACGGCAAGCGTATCGCGCTTGTCGGCGCCGGCCCCGCTTCACTGACGGTGGCGCGCGACCTGGCGCCGCTCGGTTACACCTGCGTGGTGTTCGACCAGGACCCGCGCGCCGGCGGCATGATCCGCTCGCAGATCCCGAAATTCCGCCTGCCCGACGAAGTGATCGACGAGGAATGCGGCTATATCCTCAATCTCGGCGTCGAATTCCGCGGCGGGCAACGCATCGATAGTCTGCGAGCGCTGCTCGGCGAGGGCTGGGACGCGGTGTTCGTCGGCTCCGGCGCGCCGCGCGGACGCGACCTCGACATTCCCGGCCGCAAGGAAGCGGCCAAGAACATCCATATCGGCATCGACTGGCTGAACTCGGTGTCGTTCGGCCATACCAGCAAGATCGGCAAGCGCGTGGTCGTGCTCGGCGGCGGCAACACCGCCATGGACTGCTGCCGCTCGGCGCGCAGGCTCGGCGGCGAGAAGGTCGACGTGGTGGTGCGCTCGGGCTTCGATGAGATGAAGGCCTCGCCTTGGGAAAAGGAAGACGCTCAACACGAGGGCATTCCGATCCATAATTTTCTCGTGCCGAAGGAATTCACGCACGAGAACGGCAGGCTGACGGGCATCACCTTCGAGAAGGTGAAGGCCGAATATGATGCCAAGGGAAAGCGCAAGCTGATTCCCGCCGGCGAGCCCGACCAGCATTTCCCCTGCGACGACGTCCTGGTGGCGGTCGGCCAGGAGAACGCCTTCCCCTGGATCGAGCGCGACGCCGGCATCGAATTCGACCAGTGGGGCATGCCCAAGGTCGACGCCGTCACCTTCGCCTCGACCAACCCGAAAGTGTTTTTCGGCGGCGATGCCGCCTTCGGGCCGAAGAACATCATCTGGGCGGTGGCGCACGGCCACGAGGCCGCGGTGTCCATCGACAAGCTGCTCAACGGCGAGGATATCGCCGACCGCCCGCTGCCGGCGGTCGAGCTGATCAGCCAGAAGATGGGCATCCACGAATGGTCCTACGACAACGAGATCGAGCCCGATAAGCGCTACAAGGTGCCGCACCGCGACACCGTGATCGCACTCAAGGACATCAAGGCCGAGGTCGAACTCGGCTTTGACGAGCTGCTGGCCTTCAAGGAGGCCGGGCGCTGCCTGAACTGCGACGTGCAGACCGTCTTCGCCGGCTCCTTGTGCATCGAATGCGACGCCTGCGTCGACATCTGCCCGATGGACTGCATCACCTTCACGCCGAACGGCGAGGAAGCCGATTTGCGGGCGCGGCTCAACGCGCCGTCGACCAATCTTTCCCAGGATCTCTACGTGCAGGACGGACTGAAGACCGGCCGCGTCATGGTCAAGGACGAGGACGTCTGCCTGCATTGCAGTCTGTGCGCCGAGCGCTGCCCGACCGGGGCCTGGGACATGCAGAAGTTCCTACTAGAAATGACATACGCAGGTTCGTCATGCCGACCGCCGCGCCGATCAGCCGCGTAAACGACTTCGTCGTCCGCTTCGCCAACGTCAACGGCTCCGGCTCAGCCAGCGCCAACGAGATGTTCGCCCGCGCGATATTGCGCATGGGCGTGCCGGTGGCGCCGCGCAATATCTTCCCCTCCAACATCCAAGGCCTGCCGACCTGGTACGAGGTGCGCGTCTCGGAAGCGGGCCATCTGGGCGCGCGCGGCGGCACCGACCTGATGGTGGCGATGAACCCGCAGACCTTCGACAAGGACATCGCCGGCATCGAGCCGGGCGGCTATCTGCTCTACGATTCGACCAAGCCGCTGCCGAAGTCGAAATTCCGCGAGGACATCACGGTCATCGGCGTGCCGCTGACCGCCATCTGCAACCGCGAATATTCGGACCCGCGCCAGCGCCAGCTGTTCAAGAACATCGTCTACATCGGCGTGCTCACCGCGCTGATCGACATGGACGTGGCCGCGGTCGAGAAGCTGATCGGCGAGCAGTACAAAGGCAAGGACAAGCTGATCGCGCCCAATATCAAGGCGCTGCATATCGGACGCGATTACGCCACGCTCAATCTCGATTGCCCGATCGGCCTCAGGCTGCAGCAGAGCGACAAGGTGGGCGACCGCATCTTCGTCGAGGGCAATTCGGCCGCCGCCTTGGGCGCGGTCTATGGCGGCGCCACGGTCTGCGCCTGGTATCCGATCACGCCCTCATCTTCTCTGGCCGACGCCTTCACCCGCCATTGCGGCAGACTGCGCGTCGACCCCGAGACCAAACAAGCCAAATACGCCATCATCCAGGCCGAGGACGAGCTCGCCTCCATCGGCATGGTGATCGGCGCCGGCTGGAACGGCGCACGAGCCTTTACCGCCACCTCGGGGCCCGGCATTTCGCTGATGCAGGAGTTCATTGGCTTGGCCTATTTCGCCGAAATCCCGGCGGTAATCTTCGACGTGCAGCGCTCCGGCCCCTCGACCGGCATGCCGACGCGCACGCAGCAAGGCGACATCATGGCCTGCGCCTATGCCTCGCACGGCGACACCAAGCACATATTGCTGTTTCCCGAGGACCCGGCGGAGGCCTTCGACATGGGCGCGCTGGCCTTCGATCTCGCCGACCGGCTGCAGACGCCGATCTTCGTCATGCTCGATCTCGACATCGGCATGAACCACAGCCTCAGCCGGCCGCTTCGCTGGGACGACGCGCGCCAATACGACCGCGGCAAGGTCATGACAGCGGAGGAATTGGAAGCCGGCAAGGAGTTCGGCCGCTATCTCGACGTCGACGGCGACGGCCTGACCTACCGCACCTATCCCGGCACGCACCCGACCAAGGGCGCGTACTTCACCCGCGGCACGTCGCGAGACAGGTATGCCAAATACACCGAGGACGGCGCGGCCTATGTCGACAACATGGCGCGGCTGATCCGCAAGTTCGACACCGCCAAGGACCTGGTGCCGCGGCCCTTGCAGGCGAATAGCGGTAAGCCGACCAAATACGGCGTGATCTATTACGGCTCGACCGCGCCGGCCATGGACGAGGCGATCGCGATCATCGAGGCGCGCGGGCACAGCATCGATCGCCTGCGCGTGCGCGCCTTCCCGTTCCATTCGAGCGTCAACTCGTTCGTCGCCGACCACGATTTCACCTTCGTGGTCGAGCAGAACCGTGACGCGCAAATGCGCTCGCTCATCGTCAACGAATGCGGCATCGATCCGGTACGGCTGGTGCCGGTCAACCACTACGACGGCACGCCGATCACGGCGCGCTTCATCGCGAAGGCGATCGGCGACCACCTCGATCAATTGACAGTGCGGCCGGTGAAGGTGACGTCGTGAATTCTGCCCTCATCCTGAGGAGCCGCGCGAAGCGCGGCGTCTCGAAGGATGGGGGCGGCCCCATGCTTCGAGACGCGCTCCTTCGGAGCGCTCCTCAGCATGAGGCCGATAGAGGTTAGAGAGCAAGGCAAAGACAATGACCTATCTCGCCAAGCCCAAGTTCCATCACCCCGGCCTGCCGAAGAATGCGCTCGGCTATACCCACCGCGACTACGAGGGCACGGTGTCGACGCTGTGCGCCGGCTGCGGGCACGATTCGATCACCGCCTCGATCATCCAGGCCTGCTTCGAACTGGCGATCGAGCCGCATCGGGTGGCGAAGATTTCCGGCATCGGCTGCTCGTCGAAGACGCCGACTTACTTTCTCGGCAATTCGCACGGCTTCAATTCGGTGCATGGGCGCATGCCGTCGGTCTTGACCGGCGCCAACCTCGCCAACCGCGACCTCATCTATCTCGGCGTGTCGGGCGACGGCGATTCGGCCTCGATCGGGCTCGGCCAATTCGCGCATTGCCTGCGGCGCGGCGTCAACATGGTCTATATCGTGGAGAACAACGGCGTCTACGGGCTGACCAAGGGGCAATTCTCCGCCACCGCCGACCGCGGCTCGAAATCCAAGCGCGGCATGATGAACACCGACAATTCGATCGACCTGGTGGCCATGGCGCTGCAGCTCGGCGCTTCCTTCGTCGCCCGCTCCTTCTCCGGCGACAAGCAGCAATTGGTGCCGATCATCACCGCCGCGATCGCGCACAAGGGCGCGGCCTTCATCGACGTGATCTCACCCTGCGTCGCCTTCAACAACCATGCCGGCTCGACCAAGAGCTTCGATTTCGTGCGCGAGCACAACGAGATGGTCAACCGGCTCGATTTCATGTCGAGCCGCATGCCGATCGAGGTCAAATACGAGCCCGGCACGGTCGAGGTGGTGGAGCAGCACGACGGCTCGCGGCTCACGCTGCGCAAGCTCGCCGCCGATTACGACGTGCACGACCGCTTCGCGGCGCTCGGCTTCCTGCAGCACCACGCGGCCAAGGGGCAGATCGTCACCGGCCTGCTCTATGTCGACAAGGAATCGGAAGACCTGCACAGCCACCTGCGCACGGTCGAGCGGCCGCTCAACAGCCTGGGCGAGAAGGAACTGTGCCCGGGCGAGGCCGCGCTCGAGCAGATCAACGCCAGCTTGCGCTAGATTCCCTCTTCTCCGACGCGCTCACGCCGCGCGCACTTCGCGCAACGGACGCGGGGGCGCCTGGAGCTCGCCGAGCTGATATCGATTGCGGCCGCCGTGCTTGGCGGCATACATCAGCTGATCGGCGAGCGCCATCAAGCCACCCGGCTCGCCGGAAAGGTCGGCCGCGGTCGCCACGCCGATGCTGACGGTCAGGCGGGGCCCGAGCGGCGTCGCCGGATGCGGAATGGCGGCGCGGTGCACCGCCGCCATCAGCCGGGTCGCCACCGCGCGCGCGCCGGCCTGGCCGACCTCGGGCAGCAGGCAGACGAATTCCTCCCCGCCATAGCGGGCGACCAGATCGGCCGGCCGCCCCACCGCTTCGCTCAGCAGGCGCGCCACGCGGCGCAGGCAACGGTCGCCGAGCTGATGGCCGCAGCGGTCGTTGTAGGCCTTGAAATGATCGACGTCGATCATCAGAAGCGAGAGCGGCGCGCCCGAGCGCGCGCAGCGGCGCCATTCGCGCGTCAAGGCCGCGTCGAAGCGGCGGCGGTTGGCGATGCCGGTGAGCGCGTCGGTCGATAGAAGCTGTTCGAGTGCGAGCTGCTGGGCGAACTGCGCGCGCTGACTGCGCTGCAACGAGTTGGACGCGATAAAGGCGACCACGTTGATAAACAGCAGCCACAGAACGCCGCGCACGGCTTCGTCGAACGGCACGGCGGGATGCTGCAACTGCCACCACCAGGTCGGCGCGGCAACGGAAACGACCGCCGCCACGGCAAGCGAGACCGTCAGGCGGACCGGCAAATAGAGGTAGACGACGAACAGCACCGCCGCCATCCAGGCCGGCCACAGCTCGATCAGCTCCGGATGGAAAGTCAGGATGGTCATGCGCATGGTGGCGCCGGCGAGCGTGGCGGCCGCCATGACCGCTTCCAGCGCGACTGGCGTTGGCATGCGCAGGACGACGGCCAAAACGGCAAGCGGCAACAGCGTGGTGGCGAGTGGGCGGGCGAGCGCGGCCGCAAGCGGCGCGCCGTTGAAAGCGGCCTGGACGTCGCCCAGCACGTTGAGCGTGCTGACCACGCAGACCAGCGCCACCAGCAGTACAGCGCGGCGGCGGTCGTCTGGGAAACGGTACCGGCGATAGGCGCCCTCGCTGTCCGGATCGGCGAGTTGCGCGGTCCAGCGCGTGACGGCGACCGGTTGCAGATCCGGCGGCGCAGCGTCTAAGCGAGCGGAAAATCGGCTTTGGTCCATCGACGTCCCGAAAGGCCCCCCGGGTACAACCGTATAGGCCCGAGCCGTTGACAAAGTCCTAGCGCGGGCGGCGCAAGCGCGGCCGCATATCGGTAAAAAACTGTTAAAATGCCATGGGTTAGCGGTCGAGTGCCGTCCCGCCGCGGCACCCGCGGCTGGAACCAAGGGCCGGCGACCGTCGCTTCAAGCTTGCGCCGCGGCGCGCTTCTGCGCCTCCTCGTCGAAAGTCGACGGCAGCCCGCGCCCGGTTTCGAGGAAGCTCTTCATGCTCGACAGCACGGCCGGCCAGCCCTTGCTGATCAGGCCGAACATCTTGCTGCCCTCCTCGAAGCCGTCGTGCACGACCGTCAGCTTGGTCTGGCCCTTGAAGGGCTCGAGATCGAAGGTGACCCGCGAGGGCTTTTCGTCGGGCAATTCCTTGTAGAGCGGCTTCCAGGCATAGGACAGCCGGCGCGGCGGATCGCTCTCCAGAATGGGATCGTCATGCGCCAGCTTGCCGGCCGGGTTGACGGCGGTCATGCGCTCGCCGGCCTTGCCGTTGGCGGTGACGCGGTAGCCGAACCAATATTTCTCGGTAAGGTCGCCTTCGGTGAGCGCCTGCCACACTTTCTCGGGCGGCGCGGCGATATATGTCACATAGACGAAACTCGGCTTACTCATCGCACCCCTCTATGCCTTTGTTGCGCTTGCCCGGTTGCGGCCTTTGGCCCGACTCTTCCGCTACCCGTCACGATGCGGCCGCCTCCTGCTGTTCGTACCAGGGCGCGCGCAAAACGCGGTTGGCCTCGAGATAGCTCTTGAGGCTCGAGAGCACGAGCGGCCAGCCGTTGCTGATGCTGTCGAACACCTTGCTGCCTTCGACGAAGCCGTCGTGGATAACGGTGAGCTTGACCTGATCCTTCTGCCGCTCCAGCTCGAAGACAACGCGCGAGGGCCCCTCGGCGTTCAGCGCCGCGTCATGCATAGAGTGGAAGGTGTAAGACAGCCGCCGGGGCGGATCGTTTTCGAGCACCTTGCCCTGTAGGATCAGCTTGCCCTCGCGGTGAAACTCGAACGGAGAGCCGACCTTCCAGTCGGAGGTCACGGCATTGCCGAACCAATATTTGCCGGTGGCTTCGTGGTCGGTCAGTGCCGCGAAGACTTTCTCCGGCGTCGAGGCGATATAGGTCACATAGACGAATTTCGGCTTGCTGACGTTCATCTGCACTCTCCTCATTTACGCGGCCGCGGCAAGTTGCGCGACCTTTTCCCATGTCGTCGCCTTGAAGCTCGCGCGCGCATTCATGCGATCGAGCCAGGAGACGAGATTGGGCGCCGACGCCGTCAGCGCAGCCCATTCTGGCGTTTGCCCGAGGAAATCGAGCTGCGGCGCAACGATGATGTCGGCGAGGCTCAATGTCTCTCCGGCGAAGTAAGGATTGTCGCCGAGCAGCCGCGACAACTCGGTGAAGACGATGTGGGCGCGCGGCATGGCCTGCGCGACGGCGGCCTCGTCCGCCGGTTGGCCCATCAGCCGCGGCTTGACCACGCGCTGAAAGCCGATGACGTTGGCGACGCCGTGGAACAGATACCAGTCGTTGACGTTCATGACCTGATCCATGCGCCCGGCGGCGCGCGGTTCGGCGGGCGTCAGCGCCGGCGCCGGCAGCACGCGGTCGAGATAGCGCAGGATCGCCTGCGTCTCGTAGAGCACGAAATCGCCGTGTTCGAGCACCGGCACGCGCCCGAAGGGATGCCGCGAAATATGCGGCTCGCTCTTGCTCGCCGCCGGGGCCAGCGGCGCCAGGCGATAGGGCGCACCTTTTTCTTCCAGCGTGGCCAAAACCGCGCGGCCGTAGGGGCTGCCGGGAACGCTGTGAACGATGAACTGCGACATCGCGATCTCCTGTTTCATTCGGGCGCTTCCAGCCCCTTCTTCAGGTCGCTCAACGCCTGCAGGCGGTGGCGCTCGAACTTGCCGATCCAGCGCTCGCCGATCTCGTGGATCGGCACCGGATTGAGATAGTGCAGCTTCTCGCGGCCGCGCCGGACGGTCGCGACCAGATTGGCCTCCTCCAGCACAGCCAGATGCTTGCTCACCGCCTGGCGCGTCATGCTCGCGCCAGATTTGGCAAGCCGCGCGCAGAGCTGGCCCAGCGTCTGTCCGTTGTCGGCGCGCAGGCGGTCGAGCAATTCCCTTCGGCTGCTATCCGCCAGCGCTTTGAAGACTTCATCCATGGCTACAATATGCAACCATTTGGTTGCCTGTCAAGCGGCAATTGCGACCGGTTCCGCGCGTGGAACCCGGCCTTTGCGCCGCACGTTGTCGGCGGACCATGGCGAAGACCCGGCCAGCAGCCCCGCGCGGCAAAGGCGATGCCTCCCGCCCGCGGCAAAGCCGCGGCGGCGAGGACGGCGCGCCCAGGGGCATCAGCCAGACACGAAGTCGAGGCGGTCGAGGAAATGTCGACGCCGCGCACGCCCGTGATCTACGAGGTGGTGCGGCGGCAGGGCGACGAGGAGATGGAGCGGCCGGCCGTCTCGCTGTGGTGGTCGGGGCTGGCGGCCGGGCTGTCGATGAGCTTCTCGCTGTTGGCGGAAACAGTGCTGAAAAGCCACCTGCCCGACGCATCCTGGCGGCCGCTGGTGGCGAGCCTGGGCTACAGCGTCGGCTTCCTGATGACGGTGCTGTCGCGCCAGCAATTATTCACCGAAAGCACGATCACCGTGGTGCTGCCGGTGCTCGGCCATCTCAGCTGGCACAATCTATGGCGCGCTCGCCCGCCTGTGGTCGATCGTACTGGTGGCCAATCTCGCCGGCACCTTGGTCGCCGCGCTGTTTTGCACTTATTCGCCGGCGCTGCCGGGCGACCTGCTCAACGGCATGCATCAGATCAGCCTCGAGCTCACGAAGTTGACCTGGTGGGACATGTTCTTTCGCGCCATCTCCTCCGGCTTCCTGATCGCCGCCATGGTGTGGATGATCCCGAGCGCGGAGAACCAGCAATTCGTCGTCATCACGCTGATGACCTGGCTGATCGCGGTCGGCGGTTTCACCCATGTGGTGGCGGGCAGCATGGAAGCCTATCTGCTGATGCTTGCCGGCGACTGGCAATGGTGGCGCATGATCGTGGACTTCGTCGCGCCGGTGCTGCTCGGCAACATCATCGGCGGCACCGTGCTGTTCGCGGTGATCTCATACGCGCAGGTGATGAAGGAGATTTGAGCGGCGTGCCCCGGATGCGGCGCAACACGAGCGAATGCGAAGTGGTAAGCCGCTGATCCGCGGCCGTTCAAGTCTCGAAGGCCTGCAAAGGTCCCGGGTCTGCGACGCATCACTTTGTGCTGCGCCGCGCCCGGGACAGAGGTGCAGCCGTCACTGATTGATGCAGGAATTGATGTAGGTGCTGGGGCCGCCGGTGGCGTTGGGGCCGTAAATGCCGGCCTGCTGGTGGCAGCGCGCGGCGCGCTGCTGAAAGCTCTCGCTGCCGCCGGGCCCCTGGCCCCGGCCCGAGGGCGGCAAATTGGGCAGCGTGCGGCTGGTCTGCGGCACGAACAGCGGCGGCGGGGTCGCCGGAAGCCGCGCCGCCGGCGCACGGTAAGGCGCGACCGCAAGTGGGCGCTGCGGGGCCGGCAGCGGCGTGGGATAGACCGGGTTGGACGAGCCGCGCGCGTGGCGGGCTTTGCCATGATGCTTGGCGGACTGCGTACGTCTCGGTGTCTTATGGCGGGCCCGCGGCGCGCCCTCCTCGCGCATGATGCTGATCGTGCCATCGTCGGAGCGCACCTGCGCCGATGCCGCCGGCGCGGCGCAGGCAGCCGCGAATACCGCCAAGAGCATGAGCGAGCGTCGCATCGTCAACAGATAGGCAGCCGACCGAGCGACCGCCAGCGGCAGCGCGTTCACTGCTTCGTGCAGCGCTTCATGTAGTCGTCCATCTGATCGGCCGGCACGCCGATCGAATTGGCGTAATGCAGGCAGCGTGTCGCCTTGTCGGCGAAAGTATCAGCCGCCCCCAGCGTGGGCCGGCTACCCGGCGGCGTCACGATCGGCGGCGCCGGCGGCGGCAGCGGATAGACTTTCTTCGGCTTCTCGGCCGGCGCGGTCGGCGCCGGCTGGGTCTGCGCCAGCGCGCCGGCGCCAGCCGCCGTCAGCAAAAACACGACCAGCATGAAACGGGCAGCCATTGCCCCCTACTCCTCGGGCGCCTCCACGATCGGATCGTAGCGCCCCGCATCGAAACCCAGCAGGTTCCAAGTCTGCTGCATATGTGGCGGAAGCGGGGCGGAAACGTCGATTACGCCGCCGCGCGGGTGCGGTACCACGATGCGGCGCGCCAGCAGATGCAGCCGGTCCTGGATGCCGCCGGGCAGTTCCCAGTTCTCGATATTGAAATATTTGGGATCGCCGACGATCGGATGGCCGACATGGGCCATGTGCGCGCGCAATTGATGGGTGCGGCCGGTCACCGGCTTGAGCGAAATCCATGACAGTTTCTGCGCCGCGGTTTCCACCACCGCGTAATAGGTGACGGCGTGCATGGCATCCTTATCGCCGTGCTTGGCGATGCGCATGAATGAGTCCTCTTCGACCTCCTGCTTGGCAAGGTAAGTCGAGACGCGGCCCTGCTTCGGCTTCGGCACGCCGGCGACCAGCGCCCAGTAGATCTTGCGCGCCGCGCGGGTGCGGAAGGTTTTCGATAGCGCCGCGGCGGCAAAGCGCGTCTTGGCGACCAGCAGGCAACCGGCGGTATCCTTGTCGAGCCGGTGCACCAGGCGCGGGCGCTGGGCGTCGGGGCCTGCCCCGCGCAAGGCGCCGAGCATGCCGTCGATATGGCGCGTGGTGCCGGAGCCGCCCTGCACGGCAAGACCCATGGGCTTGTTGAGCACAATGCACGTCGGCGTCTTCGTAGAGCGTGATCGATTTGAGGAAGGCGCGGTCCTTCTGCGCGGCGGGCGCGTCGTCGCGCGGGCGCGGCGCCTCCAGCTTGAGCGGCGGAATGCGCACGCTCTGCCCGCTCACAAGCCGCGCCTTCGGCTGGGTGCGCTTGCCGTTAACGCGCACCTCGCCTTTGCGGATGATGCGCTGGATATGGCTGAACGACAGGCCGGGAAAGCGCGCCTCGAAGAAGCGGTCGACGCGCATGTCGTTTTCGTCCGCGGTGACGGCGAGGGTTTGTACGGCGGCAGACAACTGCGCGGGTTTTGCGCCGTCATCCTGAGGCGGGCGGCGCAGCCGGTCCATCGCCGGTCGGCCTTGGTCGACCCGCGCATTTTTATTCCGATCTCGGGTAGAGCCGAGGTCGGTGGATGCACGGCCGGGGCCGACACCCTTCGAGGCTTGCTCCGCACGCACCTCAGGGTGACCGCGGGGGCCTTTGCGCGCGCCGCGTTTCTGATGGCGCGGGCCCGCCTTTTGCCGCCCGCCGCCCGGCTGGCGCGGTCCGTTGCGTCCGCGGGTCATAATTTACCTCGCCTACTCAAAAACGGCGGTCTCGTGCTGTGTGGAAGATAGCCATAATCCGGACCGACTCGGCATCGACACGATAAATGATGACATAGGACGATCCGGCGACGGATAGAAAGCGGGCCCCGCGCCGGCGCCCGATCCAAGGCCCGCTCACCCGGCGGTTTGTGTCCGCGGGTCATGCCGGCGCGTCCGCCAGCCGCGAAAGCGCGGCGTCGAGACCATCGAGGCCGGCGAGCCTGATCTTGAACAGATCGGCCAGCGCGTCGCGCAGCTCGCGCGCGTCGAGCGTGCGCTTTTCGCTGCCGCCATTGAGCGTGTGCACCGACAAAGCGTTGTTGAAGAGCGCATAGCGGCGGCCGGGCTCGGCACGCGCCGCCAGCAGTCCGTTGACGAAGATCGAGTCCGGATGCGCGGAGGTGAACCAGTTGCCGAGTTCGAAATCGGCCGGAATGCTTTCGGCCAGATCGGTGGCGTAGAGGCTCGTCCATTGGCCGGCAATCTTGGCCTCGACGACGAGGCGATGATCTTCCGCCACCAGGCGGAACGGCTCGTGCGGCGTGGCCTGCTCGTCGCGAGATTTCAAGAGCAATGGGCCGGTCGCCACATTGCCGCCGAAGCCCACATCGACCAGGTAGCTTTCGCCCTCGGCCTCGACGATCAACAGCGCATGCACGCGCGGCGTCTGCACGCCCGGCGGCACGCTCCAGCGAACGCGCGCGGTCGCTTCGCGCACGCCGAAGCCAAGCGCGCGCAGCACCTCGGCGAACAGCAAATTCTGCTCGAAGCAATAGCCGCCGCGGCCGCCACGCACGAGCTTATCCTGCAGCGAGGCGGCATCGAGCTTCACCGGGCGCTTGAGCAGCGGATCGAGGTTCTCGAAGGGAATCGCCTGCGGCTGCAATCGGTGCAGCTCGCGCAATGTTGCGAGCGTCGCCGCGCGCGGGCCGTCATAGCCGACGCGTCGGCAATAGGCATCGAGATCGATCATGGACGGCTCTCGCGCGGGCAGCGCCGCAACTCGCCGCGCGATGCGCGGTTCCAGGTTACGACTATACGATCGCCGGCCAGCCTGAGCGAGATGGGAATCTTCCGTTTGTGGCGGCCGTTGCGGCAGAAGGCTTCGAGGTGGAGCGTGTCGCCGGTCCGGTATTGCGCGCCAATCCGGCAGGCTTCGTCGCCCCAGCGCAGCGCATAATCGGACACGATCAGCGGCGAATTGGCGCCCGCGGCGGACGCCGAGCAGCCAGCGGAATTGCTTGCCCAGCGGCCGGCCATGGATTCGGCGGCCCGGGGCGACGTCGCGAGCAAGACCGCAAGCGCGATCGTGAGCGGCCAGGGCCGCAAGGCGTTCATCCCCCGCCCCGCTCCCTGCGCAGCTTCGCCCAATAGTCCAGCCGCTTCCTGATCTCGCGCTCGAAGCCGCGCTCGGGCGGATCGTAGAATTTCTGCCGCGGCAGGGCGTCGGGAAAATAATTCTGCCCGGAGAAAGCTTCTTCCTCGTCGTGGTCGTAGGCGTAGCCGCGGCCGTAGCCTTCTTCCTTCATGAGGTTGGTGGGCGCGTTGAGGATATGCTTGGGCGGCAGCAGCGAGCCCTTCTCCTTGGCGGTGCGCATGGCGGCACCGTAGGCGGCATAGCCGGCGTTCGATTTCGGCGCGGTGGCGCAGTAGAGCACCGCCTGGG
Organism: uncultured Pseudomonadota bacterium; assembly: GCA_963805535.1. Classification (GTDB taxonomy): domain Bacteria; phylum Pseudomonadota; class Alphaproteobacteria; order Rhizobiales; family Xanthobacteraceae; genus Pseudolabrys. The sequence continues at coordinate 419,193 of CAWDUV010000012.1, read as the reverse complement.
CGATGGCCAGTTCGCCCTCCGGCGAGCCGAGGAAATCATAGGCGTCCTTGGCCGCATTGGCGATCAGCAGCGCCTGCGGATCGGCAAGCCCGATGTCCTCGATCGCCATGCGCACCACGCGGCGCACGATATAGAGCGGCGGCTCGCCGGCGTCGAGCATACGGGCCAGATAATAGAGCGCGGCATCGGGATCGGAGCCGCGCACAGATTTGTGCAGAGCGGAGATGAGATTGTAGTGGCCGTCCTGCGCCTTGTCGTAGAGCGGCGCACGGCGCTGCACGATCTGCTGCAATTGCGCGGCGGTGAAGGTCTCGTCCTGGCGGGCGGCACGCCAGACCTCCTCGGCCAGCGTGAGCGCGGCGCGGCCGTCGCCATCGGCCATGCCGACGAGTTGCCCGCGTGCTTGCGCGTCGAGCGGCAGCGCTTTGCCCTCGATCTGTTCCGCCCGCGCCAGCAGCTTCTCGATCGCGGCGGCGTCGAGCGATTTGAATACCAGCACGCGGGCGCGCGACAACAGCGGCGCGTTGAGCTCGAAGCTCGGATTCTCGGTGGTGGCGCCGACCAGCACGATGGTGCCGTCCTCCATCACCGGCAGAAACGAGTCCTGCTGGGCGCGGTTGAAGCGGTGAATTTCGTCGACGAACAGCAGCGTGCCCTGCCCCAGCTCGCGCCGCCGGCGCGCCTCCTCGAACACTTTCTTCAAGTCGGCGACGCCGGTGAAGATGGCCGAGATCTGCTCGAAATGCAGGTCGGTTGCCTGCGCCAAGAGCCGCGCCACCGTGGTCTTGCCGGTGCCAGGCGGGCCCCAGAACACCAGCGAGCCGAGCGAGCGGGTCGACAGCATGCGCGTCAAGGCGCCGTCGGGAGCGAGCAGATGCTCCTGGCCGACCACCTCGTCGAGCTTTTGCGGGCGCAGGCGGTCGGCGAGCGGGCGCGGGGCGTCTTTGTCGAGGCCGGCGGCGGCGAACAGCGAGGGCCCGGCCGCTTTGGCGCGCGGGGTCATGGGTCGCCTCTTTCCCTCTCCCCGTTTGCGGGGAGCGGGTGGCGAGCAGCAAAGCTGCGAGCCGGATGAGGGACATTTTCGGCGCGCTCAGAATCGCGGTGACGCCCCCTCACCCGCCCGCCTCCGCTGCCGCTGCCGCTTCGGCGGGCGATCTCTCCCCGCAAGCGGGGAGAGGTAAGGGAAGCAGCGCAGGCGCTCATGACTTCCTCATCCGCCGAACACCGCGGTGATCTGCCGGCCGCCGCGGCGCAGGACGATGCGCCAGGTGCGGTGCCGCTCGGCTGAAACGCGCGCGAGATCGCCCGTCTTCTCGATGCGCTGATCGTTCACCGACACGATGACGTCGCCGCGCCGGAAGCCGATATTGCTGGCATAGGAACCGTTATCGACATCGACGATGACGACCCCGCGGTCGGCGTTGCGCAACTGCAATTCGTCGGCCAGCGCCGGCGACAGATTGGCGACCTTGGCGCCGAAGAAGGGCGAGCGCGAGCGGATGGTGATCTCATCGCGCGGATAGGCCGGCGCCGTGCGCAAGGCCACTTTGACCGTCAAAGCGCGGCCGCTGCGGCGCAGCCTGAGCTCGGCCGTGCCGCCGAGCGGCTTGGTGGCGAAGCGGTAGTCGAACGCGTTGGGATCGTCGACCTCCTGCCCGTCGACGCTCAGAATGAGATCGCCCACTTTAAGGCCGGCCTGCGCCGCCGGGCTGTTCGGCAGCACAGTGGTGATGAGCGCGCCGGTCGGACGCTTAAGGCCGAGGCTGTCGGCGATGTCGGACGTCACCGCCTGTAGCTTGGCGCCGAGCCAGGGCCGCTCCACCGTCTTGCCGCCGTGCTCGGCAGAAGCCACCACCACGCGCACCATGTTGGCGGGGATGGCAAAGCCGATGCCCTGCGAGCCGCCGGAGCGCGACAGGATCATGTTGTTGATGCCGACCAAGCGGCCGTCGAGATCGACCAGGGCGCCGCCGGAATTGCCCGGATTGATGGCGGCGTCGGTCTGGATGAAGAACTGATAGTTGTTGGAGCCGACATCGGTGCGCGCCACCGCCGAGACGATGCCGTGCGTCACGGTCTGCCCGACGCCGAACGGATTGCCGATGGCGAGCACCACGTCGCCCACCTGCAGCGCGTCGGAATTGGCAAGCTGCAGGGAAGGAAAGCGCGCCTTGCCGTCCTTGATGCGCAGTACAGCCAAATCGCTGCGCTTGTCCTGCAGTACGACCCGCGCCTCGAACTCGCGCTTGTCGGAAAGCGCCACCTTGATCTCGGTTGCTCCGGCGATCACGTGCACATTGGTGACGATCAGGCCGGACGGGTCGACGATGACGCCGGAGCCGAGCGAGCGCTGCACCTGGTTGATGCCGCCGCCGGGAACGCCGAAGAAGTGGCGGAAGATCGGGTCCTGGAAAAACGGGTTTTGGGTGCGCACCACCTTGGCGGCGTAGACATTGACCACCGCCGGCGCCACCCGCTTGACCACCGGCGCGTAGGACAGGTGCAGCTGGTTTTGCGTCGGCACCTTGCGCTCGACGGTCTGCGCCGAAGCAGCGCACAGCAGGCCCGGCATCAGGGCAAGGGCAAGCGCCCAGCCGAGGCGGAAGCAAATCGGGCGAAAACGCGCATTCAGGGCCATGGTATGATCTCTCCGGCGATGCCGCCGATATAGGCCCAAGGCGGGGCCGATTGAAGGCAGATGAGCCGATTCGGCTCGATTTCGCAGTCCTTGCAATGCCGCCCCGATCGCGGCATTTGGGTGGGTCTTTCCAAGGCCCTCAGCCGGAATATCCCCCACATGAAAGCCGTCGGATATCACAAATCGCTGCCGATCGCCGAAGCCGATTCGCTGATCGACCTGACCCTGGAGCGGCCGGAGCCGGCCGGGCGCGATCTGCGGGTGGCGATCAAGGCGGTGTCGGTCAACCCAGTCGACAGCAAGCAGCGCCTGCGCGCGGCGGCGAAAGCCGGCGAGCCGCCCAAGGTGCTGGGCTATGACGCGGCCGGCGTGGTCGACGCGGTAGGCCCGGAAGTGACGCTGTTCAAGCCGGGCGAGGCGGTCTACTACGCCGGCTCGATCGCGCGGCCGGGCACCAATGCCGAATATCACCTGGTCGACGAGCGCATCGTCGGCCGCAAACCGGCCAGCCTGTCGTTTGCGCAGGCCGCAGCCTTACCGCTCACCAGCATCACGGCCTGGGAATTGCTGTTCGACCGCTTCGCGCTCGCCCCCGGCAAGACGCCGGACGGGCGCGCGCTGCTGATCATCGGCGGCGGCGGCGGCGTCGGCTCAATGATGATCCAGCTCGCGCGCCGGCTGACCGCGCTGACGGTGATCGCCACCGCCTCGCGGCCCGAGACGCGCGAGTGGTGCCTGAAGCTGGGCGCGCATCACGTCATCGATCATTCGAAGCCGCTGGCCGAACAGTTGCAGGCGATCGGCCACGGCAATGTCGCGCTGATCGCCGGCATCACCGGCACCGACCAGCATTATCCCGTGGTCCCCGAGATCATCGCGCCGCAGGGCAAGTTCGCGCTGATCGACGATCCGGTATCGCTCGACGTCAAATTGCTCAAGCGCAAGGCGGCGTCGCTGCATTGGGAATCCATGTTCACCCGCGCGATCTTCCAGACGGCGGACATGATCGCCCAGCACAATCTGCTCAACGACGTGTCGGCCATGGTCGACGAAGGGCTGATCGTCACCACACTGGCCAAGGAGCTGTCGCCGATCAACGCCGCCAATTTGCGCGCCGCACATGCGCTGATCGAAAGCGGGCGCAGCATCGGCAAGGTGGTGCTGAGCGGGTGGTGAGTTCTTCCTTCTCCCCGCACGCGGGGAGAGGTGGAGCGGGCGCGCGGCGCCCCCTACTCCTTCGCCGGCACGGTGCGCAAATAGGCGATGATGTCGGCGATGTCGAGGTCGGTCATCTTGGCGTAGTAGGAATAGCCCATGGGCGGCTTCAGATGCTTGCCGTCCTTGTCGACGCCGGTGGTGATCGCAGTTTTGATCTGGGCCTCGCTCCAAGCGCCGATGCCCTTGCTCTTGCTCGGCGTGATGTTGCGCGACACCGACACGCCCCAGGGCCCGGGAAATTCGAAGCCGCCGCGGCCGAGGTCCTTGGCCCAGTCGTGACGGCCCCTCACCATCGGGGTGTGGCACTCCATGCAGTGGCCGATGGTGGCGAGATAGAAGCCGTGCTTGATGCGGTCGCTGAACATGGCCTCGCGGTAGCGCCGCGAAGCGCCGGGGAAGATCTGCCGCACCTGCTTCATCTTGTAGATCGGGTCCGGTACCTTGTTCTTGATCGGCTTAATCGTGCGCAAATAGGCGACGATCGCGTTCATGTCCTTGCTGGTGATGATCTCGTAGAAGCCGGTCGGCATGATGGTGGCGATCGCCGTGCCGTCCGGCTTGAGCCCCTTGCGCAGCAGCTTCTTGATGTCGCCGTCGCTCCATTTGCCGATGCCGGTCTCCTTGTCCTGGGTGATGTTGGGGGCGGTGACCTTGAAGGGCGGCTCGTCCCACGACAGCCCACCGGAGAATTCCTTGCCCGCAATGTCGCCGGTCGGCCCCTTCGGCGAATGGCAATTGCCGCAGGTCATGATGGTGTTGACCAGATAGTCGCCGCGCTTGACGAGATCGGCTTTGGAATCAGCCGAATGCGCAAAAGCGGTCGCGGCGACGAGCGCCACGCAGGCAATGACGAGCCGGATCATGATCCCCCCAGGATGCACTGTGACTCGCCGTTGGTTATACTACGGCGCGCGGCGGCGAGAATGGGCAAAAAATAAAAAGGGCGGCAAAACTGCCGCCCTTGGGAACCTGGAACTTGCCGCCCGCGTCAGGCCGGCACCGTCTCTTCCTCGGTGACCTTCTTCTCCTGCACCGGCCCGGAATCCTTGCCCTTGGCCTCGACGTCGCGGTCGACGAACTCGATCACCGCCACAGGCGCGTTATCGCCGTAACGGAAGCCGGCCTTCATGATGCGGGTATAGCCGCCGTGGCGCTCGCCATAGCGCGGCGCCAGCACCTCGAACAGCTTCTTGACCTGGACCACGTCGCGGATCTCGGCGATGGCCTGGCGACGGGCGTGCAGGCCGCCCTTTTTGGCCAACGTGATCAGCTTCTCCACCACCGGGCGCAATTCCTTGGCCTTCGGCACCGTGGTGACGATCTGCTCATGCTTGATCAGCGAAGCGCACATGTTGGCAAACATCGCCTTGCGATGCGCGGGCTTCTTGCCCAGCTTGCGGTGAACCTTGCCGTGACGCATCGAACTGATCCTCTTTTCTCTGTGTCACGACGGTTCGTCGGACGCTCTTGCTCAGGGGGGCTGCCTGCGTTCGCCCAGAAAGTCGCGACCGATGATGCTGGCCGCGACCCGAATTCACGCTCAGTAGTGATCCTCGAAGCGCTTGGCCAGCTCTTCGATGTTCTCCGGCGGCCAGCCCGGCACTTCCATGCCGAGATGCAGGCCCATCTGCGCCAGCACTTCCTTGATCTCGTTGAGCGACTTGCGCCCGAAGTTCGGCGTGCGCAGCATCTCGGCCTCGGTCTTCTGCACGAGATCGCCGATATAGACGATGTTGTCGTTCTTCAAGCAATTGGCCGAACGCACGGAAAGCTCGAGCTCGTCCACCTTCTTGAGGAAGGCCGGGTTGAAGGCCAGATCCGGGATCGCCTCGGCGGCTTCCGCCTTGCGCGGCTCCTCGAAGTTGACGAACACGTTGAGCTGGTCCTGCAGGATGCGCGCCGCGTAGGCGAGCGAATCCTCCGGGCTGACCGCGCCGTTGGTCTCGATGGTCATGGTGAGCTTGTCGTAGTCGAGGATCTGGCCCTCGCGGGTATTCTCGACCTTGTAGGAGACCTTGCGCACCGGCGAATAGAGGCTGTCGACCGGGATCAGGCCGATGGGCGCGTCCTCAGGGCGGTTGCGCTCGGCCGGCACGTAGCCCTTGCCGGTATTGACGGTGAACTCCATGCGGATCTCGGCGCCCTCGTCCAGCGTGCACAGCACGAGGTCGGGATTGAGCACGACCACGTCACCGACGGTCTGGATGTCGCCGGCGGTGACGGTGCCGGGACCCTGCTTCTTCACCACCATGCGCTTGGGGCCTTCGCCCTGCATCTTGATGGCGATGTCCTTGATGTTGAGCACAATGTCGGTCACGTCCTCGCGCACGCCGGCGATCGAGGAGAATTCGTGCAGCACGCCGTCGATATGCACCGACTGCACCGCCGCGCCCTGCAGCGAGGAGAGCAGAATGCGGCGCAGCGCGTTGCCCAGCGTCACGCCGAAGCCGCGCTCGAGCGGCTCGGCGACCACGGTCGCGGCCTTGGCGGCGTCGTTGCCGGCGGCGACCTGGAGCTTGTTCGGCCTGATCAATTCCTGCCAATTCTTTTGGATCACGTCTTCACCTTTGCGAGCGGCGCGGGCGCCAGGCGCCTCGCGCGAACCCCACCCGCCATGTGGGGAAAGTTGGGCGGCAGCGGATGCTTCGCGCAAAGCCTCCGCCTCTTGAAATAAAATCACACGCGACGACGCTTACGCGGCCGGCAACCGTTGTGCGGGATCGTGGTGACGTCCCGGATCGAAGTGACGGTGAAGCCGGCGGCCTGCAGCGAGCGCAGCGCCGACTCGCGGCCCGAGCCGGGGCCGGAAACTTCCACCTCGAGCGTGCGCATGCCGTGCTCCTGCGCCTTCTTGGCCGCGTCTTCGGCGGCCACCTGCGCGGCGTAGGGCGTCGACTTGCGCGAGCCCTTGAAACCCATGGTTCCGGCCGACGACCAAGCAATGGTGTTGCCCTGCGCGTCGGTGATGGTGATCATGGTATTATTGAACGAGGCCGCGACGTGCGCGACGCCCGACGCGATATTCTTGCGTTCGCGCCGGCGGACGCGGGTGGCTTCCTTACCCATTCTCTAGTCCCTTTCGCGGTCCCGCTGCCCGATGCCGGGGCGGACCGAAACCTCAAAACCGGTTACGTCGTGGCCTTCTTCTTGCCGGCGATGGCCTTGGCCGGTCCCTTGCGGGTGCGTGCATTGGTATGCGTGCGCTGCCCGCGCACCGGCAGACCTTTGCGATGGCGCAGACCGCGGTAGCAGCCGAGATCCATCAGCCGCTTGATGTTCATCGAGGTCTCGCGGCGCAGGTCGCCCTCGACCATATAATCGCGATCGATGATTTCGCGAATTTGCAGCACCTCGGCGTCGGTCAGCTGCGACACGCGCCGCTCGGCCGGCAGGCTAACCTTGCCCATGATGTCGGAGGCGATCTTCGGCCCGATGCCATGGATGTATTGCAGCGCGATCACCACGCGCTTGTTGGTCGGCAGATTGACGCCCGCGATACGAGCCACGGATTGAGCCTCCTGTCAGCGGTCGGCCGCCCAAAGCGGCCCGAATTCTTCTTTCCCTGGAAGGGGATAGCGCAAAGCGTGACACGACACCCGTCCCCGCCCAATCGGGGCCCGGCATCGTGTCAAACTCCTGAATACGTAGCTTATTAGGGGATTCATCGCGTCTTCGTCAACCTCCGCCGGCCACCTGATTTGCGCTGTCCAGGCCTGTTTTTGGCGCCTCTGGCGCCGGCGGCCTTGCGGACCTTTGACGCAGCCCGGCCGCGCCCGGCGGCGGGACTGGCGGCCTTTCTGGCCGGTTTGGCGGCCTTTTTGGCAGTTTTTGGCAGTTTTGGCCTTGCGCTTGGGCGCCTTGCCCCTCGCCACTGTGACCTTCTTGGCCGGTTTGGTGGTCTTGCGGGCAGCCGGCGCGCGCGCGGCAGCCGCGGCAAGAATATCGTCGATGGCGGCGCTGACCTCATCGACCGAGTCCATGCCATCCACCGGGCGCAACAGGCGCTTGCGGCCGAAGTAGTCGATCAGCGGGGCGGTCTGCGCCCGGTAGGTGGCCAGCCGCTCGCGCAACACTTCCGGATTATCATCGGCGCGTAGCGCCTCGCCGCGCGCCTTCATGTCGGCCACGCGCCGCTTGATGCGCTCGAGCAGGATGCCCTCGTTGACCACCAAAGCGATGACCACGTCGAGCTTGAGCCCGCGCTCGGCGAGCAGGCGCTCGAGCGCCTCGGCCTGCGGCAAAGTGCGCGGAAAGCCGTCGAGGATGAAGCCGGCCTGGGTGTCCGCGCGCGCGATGCGCTCGGCGATGATTTTCACAATCATATCGTCCGGTACGAACTCGCCGCGGTCGATCAGCGCCTTGGCCTGCAAGCCAACGGGCGTGCCGGCCGCCGCCGCCGCCCGCAGCATTTCCCCGCTCGACAAGTGGACAATTCCGTATTTCGAAACGAGGCGTTTTGCTTGTGTGCCCTTCCCCGCCCCCGGCGGGCCGAGCAGGACCAACCTCATCGCCGAGAACCCCGCAGCTTCGAGCGTTTGATCAAGCCTTCATATTGGTGCGCCAGCAGATAGCCCTGGATCTGCGCGACGGTGTCCATGGTGACGCTGACCACGATCAGAAGCGAGGTGCCGCCGAAATAGAACGGCACGGCGGCATAGGAAATCAGGATTTCCGGTATCAAGCACACGACCGAGAGATAAAGCGCGCCGACGACGGTGATGCGCGACAGCACGTAGTCGATATATTCCGCCGTTCGCTCGCCCGGTCTTATGCCGGGGATGAAGCCGCCGTGCTTTTTCAGATTGTCGGCGGTCTCCGTCGGGTTGAACACGATCGCCGTATAGAAGAAGGCGAAGAATACGATCAGCCCGATATACATGATCAGGAACAGCGGGCGGCCGTGGCCGAGCAGCGTGGTCACGGTGGTGAGCCAGTTCGGCCCATGCCCGGCGTTGAAATTCGCGACCGTGGTCGGCAGCAGCAGCAGCGAGGAAGCGAAGATCGGCGGGATGACGCCCGACGTGTTGAGCTTGAGCGGCAGATGCGAGGACTGGCCCTCGAACATGCGGTTGCCGACCTGGCGCTTGGGATACTGGATGAGCAGGCGCCGCTGCGCGCGCTCCATGAACACGATGAAGGCGATCACCACCACGACCATGACGATGACCACGAGGATGAGGCCGGTCGATAGCGCGCCCTGGCGGCCGAGCTCGAGCGTGCCGGCGATGGCCGAGGGCAGGCGCGCGACGATGCCGGCCAGGATGATGAGCGAGATGCCGTTGCCGATGCCGCGCGAGGTGATCTGCTCGCCCAGCCACATCAGAAAGATGGTGCCGCCGGTGAGCGTAATGGTCGTGGAAATCAGGAAGAAGTAACCCGGATTACTCACCACGTTGGTGGAGCCTTCCAGCCCGATGGCGATGCCATAGGCCTGGAACGCCGCCAGCACCACGGTGAGATACCGCGTGTACTGGTTCATGATCTTGCGGCCGGCCTCGCCTTCCTTCTTGAGCGCTTCGAGGGTGGGCGAAACCGTCGTCATCAATTGAATGATGATGGAGGCCGAGATGTAGGGCATGATGTTCAGGGCGAAGATGGCCATCCTTTGGATGCCGCCGCCCGAGAACATGTTGAACATGCCGAGGATGCCGCCGGACTGGGTCTGGAAAATCTGCGCCCAGGCGTCGGGATCGATGCCCGGCAGCGGGATAAAGGTGCCGAGCCGGTAGACCATCAGCGCGCCGAGGGTGAACCAGATGCGCTTTTTGAGCTCTTCGGCCTTGGCGAGCGCCGAGAAGTTGAGATTGGCCGCCAGTTGTTCCGCTGCCGAAACCATCGGTTGCTCCTTCGGGCCCCATCCCACCTTCGCGTCATGCCCCCACCGAAGGAGCATGCCGGTCTTAAAGCGCTTCCTCTAGATAGGCCCGCGGCGGGTAACCGGTACCCCTCTGCGCGACCCGGCCGCCCGCCAAGGCGGGGGCGGCGCTATTAGAGCACTACTCCGCCTCCGCCTTGCCTTTGCCGCCCTTCGGCTTGCCCTCGCCTTTGCCGCCGGATTTGGCCGCCTCCAGCGCCTTGCGCTTGTTCTTGCCCCTCGGCTCGGCCGGTTCCTGCTTAGGCCGCGCCAAGACCTTGACGCTGCCGCCGGCCTTCTCGACCGCTTCGACCGCCGATTTGGAGGCGCGGTAGACCGAAAACTCGGCCTTGGTCTTGAACTCGCCGGAGCCGAGCAGCTTCACGCCGCCCTTCTCGCGCCGCATCAGGCCGGCCTTGACCATGGCCGCGACGTCGATCGGCGCGCCGGCATCGAGGTGGCCGGCATCGATCGCGGCCTGCACCTTGCCGAGATTGATCTCGTTGAGCTTGACGGCGAAGGGCGTATTGCGGAAGCCGCGCTTGGGCAGGCGCCGGTGCAACGGCATCTGGCCGCCTTCGAAGCCCTTGATGGCGACGCCGCTGCGCGCCGTCTGGCCCTTGCCGCCGCGGCCGCCGGTCTTGCCCATGCCGGAGCCGATGCCGCGGCCGACGCGCATGCGGTTCTTGCGGGCGCCGGGCTTGTCGGCGATCTGGTTGAGTTTCATCGTAACGTCCTCATTCTCTGCTTCGTCGTGGCCGGGCTTGTCCCGGCCATCCACGCCTTTGCTCGCGTCAAGACGTGGATGCCCGGCATAAAGCCGGGCATGACGCACTATTTCGTGTCGCTACCGACCACGCGCACCAAATGCTGCACCTTGCGGATCATGCCGCGGGTGGCGGGCGTGTCCGGCAGGGCGCGGCTGCGGCCGATCTTGTTGAGGCCGAGACCGATCAGCGTCGCGCGCTGATCGTTGTGGCGGCGCATCGGGCTGCCGATCTGCTCGACCTTGATGGATTTTCCCTGGGCCATCGTTCAGTTCCTTAATTTCCCTTGCGCACGATCTTGTCCGAAAACCGGTTCCCGCTTTTCGGCATCACGCGCTAATCGGCCGCCGCCTCGGCCTCGCCGCCTTCGCGGCGGCGCGCCTGCAAGGTGGAGACCTTGATGTTGCGGCGGGCCGCGACCGAGCGCGGCGAATCCTGATGCTTGAGCGCGTCGAAGGTGGCGCGCACCACGTTGTACGGGTTCGACGAACCGAGCGATTTGGCCACCACGTCCTGCATGCCGAGCGTCTCGAATACGGCGCGCATCGGGCCGCCGGCGATGATGCCGGTGCCGGGAGGCGCCGCGCGCAAATAGACCTTGCCGGCGCCATGGCGGCCGGCGACGTCGTGATGCAGCGTGCGGCCTTCGCGCAAGGGAACGCGCGTCAGCCCGCGCTTGGCGGCCTCGGTTGCCTTGCGGATCGCTTCCGGCACTTCGCGCGCCTTGCCGTGGCCGAAGCCGACGCGGCCCTTCTGGTCGCCCACCACCACCAGCGCGGCGAAGCCGAATCTCCGGCCGCCCTTGACCACCTTGGCCACGCGGTTGATGTGCACCAGCTTGTCGATGAACTCGCTGTCGCGCTCGTCGCGGCCACCGCGTTCACGGTCGCGGCGCGGTTCTCGTCGGGGTTCATGTGCCATCTTGGATCGATCCGTTCGTTTTCCGTTTGCGCATCATCTTATCCGAAAACCGGTTCCCACTTTTCGGGATGATGCGCATTAAAAGTTCAGGCCGCCTTCGCGCGCGGCATCGGCCAGCGCCTTGATGCGTCCGTGATAGAGATAGCCGCCGCGGTCGAACACGACGTCCTTGACGCCCTTTTCCTTGGCGCGCTCGGCGATCAGCTTGCCGACCGCCTTGGCGGCCGCGATGTCGGCGCCCTTGCTGCCGCCCTCGCGCATGGCCTTCTCCATCGAAGAAGCGGCGGCGAGCGTCACGCCCTGTTCGTCGTCGATGAGCTGGGCGTAGATGTGCTTGGACGAGCGGAACACCGACAGGCGCGTGCGTCCGCGCGCGGCCAGCTTCAGCTTGCGCCGCACCACTCCCGTCCGCCGCGCGGTCCGGTCAGACAATCTCGACATGGCGCTTCGTCCTCTACTTCTTCTTGCCTTCCTTGCGGAAGATGTATTCGCCGGCGTATTTCACGCCCTTGCCCTTGTAGGGCTCGGGCCGGCGGAAGTCGCGGATGTCGGCGGCAACCTGGCCGACCAGTTGCCTGTCGATGCCGCTCACCACGATCTCGGTCGGTTTGGGGGTGGCGATGGTGATGCCCTGCGGGATCGGATAGTTGACGTCGTGCGAGTAGCCGAGCTGCAGATTGAGCTGCTTGCCCTGCACGGCGGCGCGGTAGCCGACGCCGGTGATCTCCAGCTTCTGCTCGAAGCCCTTGGTGACGCCGGCGACCAGATTGGCCACCTGCGTGCGCGAGGTACCCCACAGCGAACGGGCGCGCTTGGTCTCGCTGCGCGGCGCGACCGTGATGGCGGCCTTGTCGAGCGTGACCGACACGTCGTCGTGCAGCACGACTTCGAGCGCGCCCTTGGGGCCCTTCATCTTGACGGTCTGGCCTTCCACATTGGCGGTGACGCCAGAGGGAATGGTAACCGGCTTATATCCGACGCGTGACATTGAAATCTTATCCGTTTCGTTTCGCTCGCAGTCTTCCTAACATTTTCCCTGGCGCATCATCTGGTCCGAAAACCGGTATCCATCCCCGATCAAGTCCGGGACATGATTTTCGGGACGACGCGCTAGAACACCGTGCAGATGATTTCGCCGCCGACATTGGCGTCGCGGGCGTCATGGTCGGCCATCACGCCCTTCGGGGTGGACACGATGGCGACGCCGAGCCCGTTGTTGATGCGCGGCAGCGCCTTGACCGAGGCATAGACGCGCCGGCCGGGCTTGGACACGCGCGCGATTTCGCGGATCACCGGCTCGCCGTCGAAATATTTCAGCTCGATCTCCAGTTCGCTGCGGCCGGAGGCATGCGCGACGGAAGCATAGCCGCGAATGAAGCCCTCGGTTTTGAGCACCTCGGCCACCCGCTCGCGCTGCTTGGAGCCGGGCATGGTGACCTTCGACTTGCTGCGCATCTGCGCGTTGCGGATACGCGCGATCATGTCGCCGATCGGATCGTTGACTGCCATCGCGGTTCTCCTACCAGCTCGACTTCACGAGGCCGGGAATCAGCCCCTTGGAACCGAGCTCGCGCAGCGCGATGCGGCTCAGCCGGTGCTTGCGGTAATAGGCGCGCGGCCGGCCCGACAATTCGCAGCGGTTGCGAATGCGGGTCCTGGAGGAATTGCGCGGCAGCTCGGCGAGCTTGAGGGTCGCGGCAAAACGTTCCTCGGTCGGCAGCTTCTTGTCGTGCGTGATCGCCTTCAGCTTGGCGCGCCGGCCGGCGAATTTCTTCGCCATCCTGCGCCGCCGGTTGTTCTTCTCGATCGAACTCTTCTTCGCCATTCTTGGTCTCTCCTTACGGTTCCGCGTATGAGAACGTCGTCCTCACTGCCGGAACGGGAAGTTGAACGCAGCGAGCAGCGCGCGCGCCTCGTCGTCGGTCGGCGCGCTGGTGCAGACTGTGATGTCGAGGCCCCAGACGTCGGCCGCCTTGTCGAAGTCGATCTCCGGGAACACGATGTGCTCTTTGATGCCCATGCTGTAATTGCCGCGGCCGTCGAAGCTCTTCGGATTGAGCCCGCGGAAGTCGCGGATGCGCGGCAGCGCGATGTTGATCAGCCGGTCGATGAAGTCGTACATGCGCGCCTTGCGCAAGGTGACCTTGCAGCCGATGGCCTGGCCGTCGCGCAGCTTGTAGGTGGCGATCGACTTGCGCGACTTGGTGATGACCGACTTCTGGCCGGCGATCAGCGACAGGTCGGCAGAGGCATTCTCCACCTTCTTGCGGTCGGCGACGCCCTCGCCGATGCCCATGTTGAGCACCACCTTGGTGATCACCGGAACCTGCATCGGGTTGGCGTAGCCGAACTGCTTGGTCAGCTCGCCGCGGATCTTGCTGTCGAACTCGGTCTTCAGCCGCGCGATGTAATCCGAGCGCACGCGCGGCTGCTTGGCCTTCGGCGTGCCGTCCTTGGGCGCATCGCCTTTGGGCGCGCCGCCCTTCGGCGCTGCGGCCGGCTTGTTGGCGTCTGTTTGCGTGTCAGCCATCGATCTCGACTCCGGAACGCTTGGCGAAGCGCACCTTGCGGCGCTCGTGGCCCTCGCCGACGAATTTGAACCCGACGCGGGTCGGCTTGCCGTCCTTGGGATCGGCGATCGCGATGTTGGACAGGTGGATCGGGCTCTCCTTGGAGATGATGCCACCCTCCTGGCTGGGGCTCTGGCGCTGGTGGCGCTTGACCAGGTTGATGCCGCGCACCAGCGCGCGCGCCTCCGCCGGGCGCACCTCGACCACCTCGCCGGTGCGGCCCTTGTCGCGGCCGGCGAGCACGATGACCTTGTCGCCCTTCTTGATCTTGGCGGCCATCACAACACCTCCGGCGCGAGCGAGATGATCTTCATGTGGTTCTTGGCGCGCAGTTCGCGCGGCACCGGCCCGAAGATACGGGTGCCGACCGGCTCCATCTGCGGCGTGATCAGCACCGCGGCGTTGCGGTCGAAGCGGATGACCGAGCCGTCGGCGCGCTTGATGCCCTTGGCGAGCCGCACCACCACGGCCTTCATCACGTCGCCCTTTTTGACGCGGCCGCGCGGAATCGCCTCCTTCACCGAGACGACGATGACGTCGCCGATGGTGGCGTATTTGCGCTTGGAACCGCCCAGCACCTTGATGCACATGACGCGGCGCGCGCCGGAATTGTCCGCCACGTCGAGATTGGTTTGCATCTGGATCATGACGCGGCTCTCTTCTTCTTCCTAAACAGCATGACGCTTATTGAACCATTGCCTTCTTCTCGCCGCGCACCACTTCCCAGCACTTGAGCTTGGAAAGCGGACGGCGCTCCTCGATCCACACCGCGTCGCCGACGCCGAACTCGTTCTTTTCGTCGTGCGCGTGGTATTTCTTCGAGCGGCGAATGGTCTTCTTCATGGTCGGATGGGTGAAACGGCGCTCGACGCGGACGATCACCGTCTTGTCCTGCTTGTCGCTGACCACCACGCCATACAGCGTACGTTTCGGCATCTAAGACCCCTATTCCTTCGACTTGGCCAAATTGCGCGGCTTGGCGCGCGATTTCGGCTTCGCGGCGGCCTTGGCGCGGGTGCGTTTCTTCGGCTCGGCCGCGGCTGCGGTCTTGGGCGCCGGCTCCGGCGCGCCTGAGCGCTTCTGCGCGCCGATCGTCTTCAGCCGCGCGATGTCGCGGCGGATGACGCGCACGCGCGAGGTGTTCTCGAGCTGGCCGGTGGCGCGCTGGAAGCGCAGGTTGAACTGCTCCTTCTTCAGCTTGAGCACTTCGTCGTCGATCTGATCGAGCGTCATCGCTCTGACGTCTGGGGCTTTCATGACATTCACTCGGCGATGCGTTCGATGAAACGGGTCTTGACCGGCAGCTTGGCGGCGGCAAGCGCCAGCGCTTCCTTGGCGACGGCGACCGGGATGCCGTCGACCTCGAACAAAATACGGCCGGGCTTGACGCGGACCACCCAAAATTCGGGCGTACCCTTGCCCTTGCCCATGCGCACCTCGATCGGCTTCTTCGACACCGGCACGTCGGGGTAGACGCGGATCCACACCCGGCCCGCGCGCTTCATGAAGCGGGTGAGCGCGCGGCGCGCGGCCTCGATCTGGCGCGCGGTGACGCGGTCCGGCTCCAGCGCCTTCAGCCCGTATTGGCCGAAGGCGAGCTTGGCGCCCGAGCTGGCGACGCCGTGGATGCGGCCCTTGAAGGCCTTGCGGAACTTGGTGCGCTTCGGTTGCAGCATGACTTAACTCTTCGTCCTTTAGGCGGCCGTCTCGCGGCGCGGGCGGCCCTGGTCGCCCTCCGCCATCTTCTTGTCCTGCGCCATCGGGTCGTGCTCGAGGATCTCGCCCTTGAAGATCCAGACCTTGACGCCGCAGGTGCCGTAGGTGGTGAAGGCGGTGGCGACGCCGTAGTCGACGTCGGCGCGCAACGTGTGCAGCGGCACGCGGCCCTCGCGGTACCATTCCATGCGGGCGATTTCGGCGCCGCCCAGGCGGCCCGAGCAGTTGATGCGGATGCCCTCGGCGCCCAGTCGCATCGCCGACTGCACCGCGCGCTTCATGGCGCGGCGGAAGGCGACGCGGCGCTCGAGCTGCTGGGCGATCGATTCGGCGACCAGTTGGGCGTCGAGCTCCGGCTTGCGGATTTCGACGATGTTGATGACCACGTCCGAGTCGGTCAGCTTGGCCACCGAGCGGCGCAGCTTCTCGATGTCGGCGCCCTTCTTGCCGATCACCACGCCCGGCCGCGCCGAATGGATGGTGACGCGGCACTTCTTGTGCGGGCGCTCGATCACGATATGCGACACCGCCGCCTGCTTGAGCTGCTTCATCAGCTCCTCGCGGATCTTGATGTCCTCGTGCAGCAGCGTGCCGTACTCGTTCTTGCCGGCATACCAGCGCGAATCCCAGGTCCGGTTGATGCCGAGCCGAAGCCCGATTGGATTGACCTTTTGACCCACTCTATCTCTCCTTTAGAGACCGATGCCTTCAGTACGAACCGGCACGTCTCTTACATTTCGTTCGCGCATGATCTTATCCGAAAACCGGTGCCCACTTTTCGGGATCATGCGCTAGGCCTCGGCCTTCGCCGCGACCTCGCGCACCACGATGGTCAGGTGCGAAAACGGCTTGAAGATGCTGCCCACCCGGCCGCGGCCGCGCGGGGTGAAGCGCTTGATCACCATCGCCTTGCCGACATGGGCCTCGGCGACGACCAGATCGTCGACGTCGAGGTCGTGATTGTTCTCCGCATTGGCGATCGCCAACTCCAGGCACTTGCGTACGTCCTTGGCGATGCGCTTGCGCGAAAACTGCAGGTCGGCAAGCGCGCTCGCGGCCTTCTTGCCGCGGATCAGCTGCGCGACAAGATTGAGCTTCTGCGGCGAGACCCGCAGCATGCGGATAACCGCCTTGGCCTCGTTGTCGGCGAGCACCCGTTCGCGCGAACTCTTGCCCATGACGATTCCTCTATCCTCTTAGCTCGCCGCCGGCGCGGCCGACGCAGCCGCCGGCGCGGCGGACGGACCGGCCGAGCGCTTGGCCTTACGGTCGGACGAATGACCGTAGAACATCCGGGTCGGCGCGAACTCGCCGAACTTGTGGCCGACCATCTCCTCGGTCACCAGCACCGGGATGTGCTTCTGCCCGTTGTAGACGCCGAAATTCAGGCCGACGAACTGCGGTAGAATGGTCGAGCGCCGGCTCCAGATCCTGATCATCTCGTGGCGGCCGGAGGCGCGCACGGCTTCAGCCTTGCGCAGCAGGTAGCCGTCGACGAAAGGACCCTTCCACAATGATCGCGACATGATCGAACCTATTTCTGCTTCTTGCGGGTGTGCCGGCTGAGCACGATGAACTTGCCGGTGCGTTTGTTCTTGCGCGTCTTCTTGCCCTTGGTCGGGAAACCCCAAGGCGTCACCCAGTTGCCGCCGCCATTGGTGCGGCCGCCGTGCGGGTGATCGACCGGGTTCATGGTGATGCCGCGGTTGTGCGGCATGCGGCCCTTCCAGCGGCTGCGGCCGGCCTTGGCGGTGACGGTATTCATGTTGTCGGGGTTCGACACCGCGCCGACGCTCGCCATGCAGCGGCCGTGCACCAGGCGCTGCTCGGCCGAGTTCAGGCGCAGGATGACGTAGTCCTGGTCGCGCCCGACGATCTGGGCATAGGAGCCGGCCGAGCGCGCGATCTGCCCGCCCTTGCCGATCTTCAGCTCGATATTGTGCACGATGGTGCCGACCGGGATGTTGCCGATCGGCATGGCATTACCCGGCTTCACGTCGGCGTGCTCGGCCGCGATCACCGTGTCGCCCGGCGACAGGCGCTGCGGCGCCAGGATATAGGCGAGCTCGCCGTCCTCATATTTAACGAGCGCGATGAAGGCGGTGCGGTTCGGATCGTATTCGATCCGCTCGACGGCCGCCGGCACGTCGAACTTGCGCCGCTTGAAGTCGATGACGCGATAGGCCTGCTTGTGGCCGCCGCCGCGGAAGCGCGAGGTGATGCGGCCCGCATTGTTGCGGCCGCCGGTCGACGACTGGCCTTCGGTCAAGGTCTTGACCGGCGGGCCCTTGTAGAGGCCCGAACGGTCGATATTGACCAGTTGGCGCTGGCCCGGCGTGGTCGGATTGTAAGTCTTCAATGCCATCGCAACTGTTCCTTACAAACCCGTCGTCACGTCGATGCGGTGACCTTCTTCCAGGGTCACGATCGCGCGCTTAACGTCGGACTGCTGTCCGCGCCGGTTCTTGAACACCTTCTTCTTGCCTTCGCGGATCAGCGTGTTGACGCTTTTGACCTTGACGTCGAACAGTTTCTCGATCGCTTCCTTGATCTGCGGCTTGGTGGCTTCCTTGCGCACCTTGAACACGACCTTGTTGTGCTCGGAGGCCATGGTCGCCTTCTCGGTGATGACCGGGGAGACGATGACGTCGTAGTGACGGGGATCGCTGGTGCTCATTTGAAGCGCGCCTCCAGCGCATCGAGCGCGGCCTTGGTCAGCACCAGGGTCTTGCGCCGCAGGATGTCGTAGACGTTGATGCCCTGCACCGGCAGCACGTCGATATTCGGAATGTTGCGCGCGGCGCGGCCGAAGGCGGCGTCGACCTCGGCGCCGTCGATGATCAGCGCGTTCTCAAGCCCGAGCTTGCCGAACAGCTGGGCCAGCAGCTTGGTCTTGGCTTCCTTCACCGCCGCCTTGTCGAGCACCACGATGCCGCCGTCCTTGGCCTTGGACGACAAAGCATGCTTGAGCGCGAGCGCGCGCACCTTCTTGGGCAGGTCGATGGCGTGGCTGCGCACGACCGGGCCGAAGGCCCTGCCGCCGCCGCGGAACTGCGGGGCGCTCTGCGCGCCGTGACGAGCGCCGCCGGTGCCCTTCTGCGCGTGCATCTTCTTGGTGGTGCGGTTGATCTCGCCGCGCAGCTTGGTCTTGTGGGTGCCGCGCTGGCGCTTGGCGAGTTGCCAGTTGACGCAGCGCTGCAGAATGTCGGTGCGCGGCTCGAGGCCGAAAATGGCGTCGGAGAGCTGCACCGAGCCCGCCTCTTTGCCTTCGAGCGTGGTGATCTTCATTTCCATGTCACGCGCCCTCCTGCGCAGGCGGCGCAGCTTCCGGCGCGGGCGCCTCGGCCGGCGCGGCTTCGGCGCGCGCGGCCTCGCCTTCGGCCAGCTTGAACTTGCCCGGCTTGGGCGCCTCTTTCGGCAGCGCCTTCTTGACCGCATCGCGCACGGTGATCCAGCCGCCCTTGGCGCCCGGCACCGCGCCCTCGACGAGGATGAGGCCGCGCTCGACGTCGACCGAGACGACTTTGATATTGAGGGTGGTGACGCGTTCGGAGCCCATATGACCGGGCATCTTCTTGTTCTTGAAGGTCTTGCCGGGGTCCTGGCGGCCGCCGGTCGAACCGATCGAGCGGTGCGAGATCGACACGCCGTGCGAAGCGCGCAAGCCGCCGAAATTCCAGCGCTTCATGCCGCCGGCGAAGCCCTTGCCGATGGAGATGCCGCAGACGTCGACGAACTGGCCGGGGAGGAAATGGTCGGCGGTGATCTCGGCGCCGACCGGGATGAGCGCGTCCTCGCTGACGCGGAACTCGGCCAGCTTGCGCTTGGGCTCGACCTTGGCCTTGGCGAAATAGCCGCGGTCGGCCTTGATCATATTGTTGGTGCGGCGCTCGCCGGCGCCGAGCTGCAGCGCGACATAGCCGTTCTTGTCCTTGGTGCGATGCGCGACCACCTGGCACCCGGCCAGACGCAGGACGGTCACCGGCACGTGTTCACCGCTCTCGGTAAACACCCGGGTCATCCCCATCTTCTGCGCCACAACTCCGCTACGCATTTTCGTTCCTCAACCGGCCTTTTTAAAGTTTGATCTCGACGTCGACGCCGGCGGCGAGGTCGAGCTTCATCAGCGCGTCCACGGTCTGCGGCGTCGGATCGACGATGTCCAAGAGGCGCTTGTGCGTGCGCATCTCGAACTGTTCGCGGCTCTTCTTGTCGATGTGCGGCGAGCGGTTCACCGTGAACTTCTCGATGCGCGTCGGCAGCGGGATCGGGCCACGGACCTGGGCGCCGGTTCGCTTGGCCGTGTTCACGATCTCGCGCGTCGACGCATCGAGGATGCGGTGATCGAACGCCTTGAGCCGGATCCGGATATTCTGGCCGTTCATTTGTCGTTTCTCTCTGACTGCGGTCGCCGAAGAATACCGATGACCCAGTAGCTAGCTTCCGCGAGTAGCGGGTAGCGAATAGAAACCATTCGCCACCCGCTATTTCGCTATTCGCCTACTCGATGATGCTCGCCACCACGCCGGCGCCGACGGTGCGGCCGCCCTCGCGGATGGCGAAGCGAAGCTTCTCCTCCATGGCGATCGGCACGATCAGGTGCACTTCCATCGCCACGTTGTCGCCCGGCATCACCATCTCGGTGCCCTGCGGCAGGTGCACCACGCCGGTCACGTCGGTGGTGCGGAAGTAGAACTGCGGGCGGTAGTTGGTGAAGAACGGGGTATGACGGCCGCCCTCTTCCTTGGTGAGGATGTAGGCTTCCGCCTTGAACTTGGTATGCGGCTTGACCGAGCCGGGCTTGCACAGCACCTGGCCGCGCTCGATTTCCTCGCGCTTGGTGCCGCGCAACAGGCAGCCGACATTGTCGCCGGCCTCGCCCTGGTCGAGCAGCTTGCGGAACATCTCGACGCCGGTCACCACCGTCTTGGTGGTGGGCTTGATGCCGACGATCTCGACTTCCTCGCCGACCTTGATGATGCCGCGCTCGATGCGGCCGGTACAGACGGTGCCGCGGCCGGAGATCGAGAACACGTCTTCCACCGGCATCAGGAACGGCTGGTCCTTCGGGCGCTCCGGCTGCGGGATGTATTCGTCCACCGCCTTCATCAGGTCGAGGATCGACTGCTTGCCGAGCTTCTCGTCCTTGCCTTCGAGCGCCATCAGCGCCGAGCCCTTGACGATCGGGATCTTGTCGCCGGGGAAATTGTACTTGGAGAGCAGCTCGCGGACCTCGAGCTCGACCAACTCCAAGAGCTCCGGATCGTCGACCATGTCGACCTTGTTCATGTAGACGACCAGCGCCGGCACGCCGACCTGGCGCGCGAGCAGAATGTGCTCGCGGGTCTGCGGCATGGGGCCGTCGGCGGCCGACACCACCAGGATGGCGCCGTCCATCTGCGCCGCGCCCGTGATCATGTTCTTCACGTAGTCGGCGTGACCGGGGCAGTCGACGTGCGCGTAGTGGCGGTTCGCGGTCTCGTACTCGACGTGTGCGGTCGAGATGGTGATGCCGCGCGCCTTCTCTTCCGGCGCCTTGTCGATCTGGTCGTAGGCGGTGAAGGTCGCGCCGCCGGTTTCGGCCAGCACCTTGGTGATCGCCGCGGTCAGCGTCGTCTTGCCGTGGTCGACGTGACCGATGGTCCCGATATTGCAATGGGGCTTGTTGCGCTGGAATTTCTCTTTGGCCATGGGACTCTCCGTTCAGATCCTTTTCATTCAGCTTTGCGCTTTAAGCGAATTTCTTCTGCACTTCGGCCGAGACGTTCGCCGGCAGCTCCGCGTAGTGGTCGAACTGCATGGTGAAGGTGGCGCGCCCCTGCGACATGGAGCGCAGGTTGTTGACGTAACCGAACATGTTCATCAGCGGCACCATGGCATTGATCACGTTGGCGTTGCCGCGCATGTCCTGGCCCTGAATCTGCCCGCGCCGCGAATTGAGGTCGCCGATGACGGAGCCGGTATAGTCCTCCGGCGTCACCACCTCGACCTTCATGATCGGCTCGAGCAGGACCGACCTGCCCTTCTGCAGCGCTTCGCGGAGCGCCGCGCGCGCGGCGATTTCGAAGGCGAGCGCCGAGGAGTCGACCTCGTGGTGTTTGCCATCGATCAGCGAGACCTTGATATCGACCACCGGAAAGCCGGCGAGCACGCCTGCTCCCAGAACCAACTCCAGGCCCTTCTCGACGCCCGGGATGAACTCCTTCGGCACCGAGCCGCCGACGATCTCGTTCGCGAACTCGAACGGCGTGCCCGGAGGCGTCGGCTCGGCGACGATCTTGACGCGCGCGAACTGGCCGGTACCGCCGGTCTGCTTCTTGTGGGTGTAATCGACCTCGGCCGATTGGGTGATCTTCTCGCGGAAGGCCACCTGCGGTGCGCCGATATTGGCGTCGACCTTGTAGGTGCGCCTGAGGATGTCGACCTTGATATCGAGATGCAGTTCGCCCATGCCCTTGAGGATGGTCTGGCCGCTCTCCTGGTCGGTGGAGACGCGGAAGGACGGGTCCTCGGCGGCGAGCTTGGCGAGCGCCACGCCGAGCTTTTCCTGGTCGGCCTTCGACTTCGGCTCGATGGCGATCTCGATCACCGGATCGGGGAATTCCATCTTTTCCAGGATCACCGGCTGCTTGGGATCGCACAGCGTGTCGCCGGTGCGCACTTCCTTCAGGCCCGCCAGCGCGACGATGTCGCCGGCATAGGCTTCCTTGATGTCTTCGCGGTCGTTGGCGTGCATCAGCAGCATGCGGCCGATGCGCTCTTTGCGCTCCTTGGTCGAATTGATCACGCCGGTGCCGCTCTGCAGCGTGCCCGAATAGATGCGGCAGAAGGTGATGGTGCCGACGAAGGGGTCGTCCATGATCTTGAAGGCGAGCAGCGCCATCGGCGCGCCGTCCTTCGGCTCGCGCACAACGTCTTCGCCGTTGTCGGGATTGATGCCGTGAATCGGCGGCACGTCGAGCGGGCTGGGGAGATAATCGACTACCGCGTCGAGCAGCGACTGCACGCCCTTGTTCTTGAAGGCGGAGCCGCACAGCACCGGGAAGAACGCGCCGGCGATCACCGCCTTGCGGATCAGCCCGCGCAGCGTCGCCTCGTCCGGCTCCTTGCCATCGAGATAGGCGGTCATGGCGGCGTCGTCCATGTCGACCGCAGCCTCGATCATCATCTCGCGGTATTTCTTGGCGTCGTCGATGAGCTCGGCCGGGATGTCGACATCCTCGAACTTGGCGCCCAGCGATTCGTCGTCCCAGATGCGCGCCTTCATGCGCACCAGGTCGATCAGGCCCTTGAAATTGCTTTCGGCGCCGACCGGGAGCTGGATGGCTACCGGCTTGGCGCCGAGGCGGGTCTTGATGTCTTCCATGCACTTGAAGAAGTCGGCGCCGATCTTGTCCATCTTGTTGGCGAAGACAATGCGCGGCACGCGATATTTGTCGCCTTGACGCCAGACGGTCTCGGTCTGCGGCTCGACGCCCTGGTTGGAATCGAGCACGACGACGGCGCCGTCGAGCACGCGCAATGAGCGCTCCACCTCGATGGTGAAGTCGACGTGGCCGGGCGTGTCGATGATGTTGAGGCGCTTGCCGTTCCAGAAGGCGGTGGTGGCGGCCGACGTGATGGTGATGCCGCGCTCCTGCTCCTGCTCCATGAAGTCCATGGTCGCGGCGCCCTCGTGCACCTCGCCCATCTTGTGGGACTTGCCGGTATAAAAAAGGATCCGCTCCGTGGTCGTGGTTTTCCCGGCATCGATGTGGGCCATGATGCCGAAATTGCGGTAGTCCTCAATTTTATGGGCGCGGGGCATAGTCGTTCTGGTCCTTGAGGTTGTTCGTCGTCACCAGCGGTAATGCGAGAACGCCCGGTTGGCTTCCGCCATTTTGTGGGTGTCCTCGCGCTTCTTGACGGCGTTTCCCCTGTTATTGGACGCGTCGAGCAGCTCGGCCGAGAGCCGCTCGGTCATGGTTTTTTCGTTGCGGTCGCGCGCGGCCGAGATGATCCAGCGGATGCCGAGCGCCTGCCGGCGCGAGATGCGCACTTCCACCGGCACCTGATAGGTGGCGCCGCCGACGCGGCGCGAGCGCACCTCGATCGAGGGCATCACGTTGTCGAGCGCCTGCTGGAACACGTTGATCGGGTTCTGCTTGGTCTTGCCCTCGATCACGTCGAGCGCGCCGTAGACGATCTGCTCGGCGACCGACTTCTTGCCGTCGTACATGATGGCGTTCATGAACTTGGAGACGACGACGTTCCCGAATTTCGGGTCCGGAATGATCTCGCGCTTTTCTGCGGCGTGGCGGCGTGACATGGACAGCGATCCTTACTTGGGGCGCTTGGCGCCGTATTTGGAACGGCGCTGCTTGCGGTTCTTGACGCCTTGGGTGTCGAGCACGCCGCGCAGGATGTGGTAGCGCACGCCCGGCAGGTCCTTCACGCGGCCGCCGCGGATCATCACCACCGAGTGCTCCTGCAGGTTATGGCCCTCGCCCGGGATGTAGCCGATCACCTCGAAGCCGTTGGTCAGGCGCACCTTGGCCACCTTGCGCAGCGCCGAATTCGGCTTCTTCGGCGTGGTGGTATAGACGCGCGTGCAGACGCCGCGCTTCTGCGGCGAGGCCTGCAGCGCGGGCACCTTGTTGCGCACCTTGAGCGGCTGGCGCGGCTTGGAAATCAACTGGTTGACCGTCGGCATCGTTTAAGCCTTCGCATCCTTTGCTGCGGGCGGGACGCCCGGAATCGGTTCGGGGCGCCGCCCCTCGTCTCTTTCGCCTGGACCTCTCGGTCCCCTCATGTGGGCTTACGCCCCGGCATTCCCGCGCGCGGGTTTTCCACGCGCAAAACGAAATCGCGCCATCCGCTACATTCGCGGGGGCGCTTTTCCGTTTCCGACGGACGTGCCGCGGTAAAGCGGCACGGACCGTTCACTTCGCTCTGACAGTGGCTGCCAGCGGCAGCGTTTGAGCTTCTTCCGTCGAGGCGTTGCGCCGGCAGCCTCGAAAAAACTCACGTCTTTTCAAAGACTTGGCCGGGCGGGCCGTACCGAACAAGCGAAGCTCACCGCCTGCCGTAAAGTGTGGCGTATGTATCGGCGCGATTCCGCTAAGTCAAGGAGCAAACAGCCGAATAATCACGGTTTGGCGGGGCTTCCCGGCCCCTGCCCCGGCAGCCCCTGACGGCCGCCGCCGGCGCCTGTCGCGTGCGGGCGTTTCGCGCGGCAATCGCGTTACCGCCCGCCCGCGTCAAATAGAAAGGCCGCCTCTCGGGCGGCCTTCCTGCCTTACGGTGAGATCTTGCGACGCGGCCTATTCCGCCGCCGGCAGCGCCGGCGCCTCCGCGGCCTCGGCCTCGGCAGCGGCCTTGGCAGCCGCCTTGGCGGCGTCCTTTTCGCGCTCTTCCAGGATGAGCGCGTCGCGCTTGGTGGCGACCTCGCGCAACTCGTTCATCATGGCGCCGGTGCCGGCCGGGATCAGGCGGCCGACGATGACGTTCTCCTTGAGGCCGTCGAGCGTGTCGGCCTTGCCGTTGACCGCCGCCTCGGTGAGCACGCGCGTGGTCTCCTGGAAGGAGGCCGCCGAGATGAAGGAGCGGGTCTGCAGGCTCGCCTTGGTGATGCCGAGCAGCACCGGGTGGCCGCTGGCGGGCTTCTTGCCCTCGGCCTCGGCGCGCACGTTCACCTCGTCCATCTCCGTCTTGTCGAGCTGCTCGCCCTGCAGGAGCTCGGTCTCGCCGGTGTCGTCGATCTCGACCTTCTGCAGCATCTGGCGGACGATCACCTCGATGTGCTTGTCGTTGATGTTGACGCCCTGCAGCCGGTAGACCTCCTGGATCTCGTTCACCAGATAGGCGGCGAGCTCCTCGACGCCCTTGATGGCGAGAATGTCGTGCGGGGCGGGATTGCCCTCGACGATATATTCGCCCTGCTCGATGACGTCGCCGTCCTGCAGATGGATGTGCTTGCCCTTCGGGATCAAGTACTCCTTCGGCTCGTCGCCCTTGTCGGTCGGCTCGATAGTGATGCGGCGCTTGTTCTTGTAGTCCTTGCCGAAGCGCACCGTGCCGCTGATCTCGGCGATGATCGCCGCGTCCTTCGGCTTGCGCGCCTCGAACAGCTCCGCCACCCGCGGCAGACCGCCGGTGATGTCGCGCGTCTTGGCGCTTTCGGTCGGGATGCGCGCGATCACGTCGCCCGCCTTCACGTGGGCGCCGGGATCGACCGAGAGGACGGCGTCGACCGCGAGCAGGTAACGCGCGTCGCCGCCGCGGGCGAGCTTCAAGAGATTGCCGCCCGACTTGATCACCATGGCCGGGCGCAGGTCCTGCTGGTTGCGCGAGGAGCCGGTGCGCCAGTCGATGACCACGCGCTTGGCGATGCCGGTCGACTCGTCGAGCTGCTCCGACATCGACAGCCCGTCCACCAGGTCCTCGAAGTCGATGCTGCCCTCGACCTCGGTCAGGATCGGCCGGGTATAAGGGTCCCATTCGGCGATGCGCTGGCCACGCTTGATCTGCGTGCCGTCCTCGACGCGCATGCGCGCGCCGTAGGGGATGCGGTGATGGGCGCGCTCGGTCCCGTCGGGATCGACCACCGCCACCACCATGTTGCGCACCATCGCGACGACGTCGCCGTCCGAGTTCTTGGCGATGTTCTTCGCCTTGAACTTGAGGGTACCGTCGAAGTTCGACTCGATGAACGACTGCTCGGAGATCTGCGCGGCACCGCCGATGTGGAACGTGCGCATGGTGAGCTGGGTGCCCGGCTCGCCGATCGACTGGGCCGCGATCACGCCGACCGCCTCGCCCATGTTCACGGGCGTACCGCGGGCGAGATCGCGCCCGTAGCAGGCACCGCACACGCCGGTGTTGGCCTCACACGTCAGCACCGAGCGGATCTTCATTTCCTGCACGCCCGCATTGGTGATCAATTCGACCTCGGGCTCCGTCAGCAGGGTGCCGCGCTTGACCACGATCTTGTTGCTGGCCGTATCCTTGACGTCCTCGGCCGTAGTGCGGCCGAGGATGCGGATCGCCAGCGAGGCCACCACGGTGCCGGCGTCGATGATTGCCCGCACCTTGATGCCGTTCTTGGTGCCGCAGTCTTCCTCGGTGATGATGCAGTCCTGCGCCACGTCGACCAGACGCCGCGTCAGGTAGCCCGAGTTCGCCGTCTTCAAGGCGGTGTCGGCCAGGCCCTTGCGGGCGCCGTGGGTGGAGTTGAAGTACTCCATCACCGACAGGCCTTCCTTGAAGTTCGAGATGATCGGGCTCTCGATGATCTCGCCCGAGGGCTTGGCCATCAGGCCGCGCATGCCGGCGAGCTGACGCATTTGCGCCGGCGAGCCGCGCGCGCCGGAATGCGCCATCATGTAGATCGAGTTGACCTGCTGCTCGACGCCGTTGGCGTCCTTCTTCGACGCCGAGATTTCCTTCATCATGGCGTCGGCGATGGTCTCGGTGCACTTCGACCAGGCGTCGACCACCTTGTTGTACTTCTCGCCCTGGGTGATGAGGCCGTCGTTGTACTGCTGCTCGAACTCCTTGGCGAGCGTGCGCGTATCCTCGACGGTCTTCCACTTAGAAGACGGCACCACCATGTCGTCCTTGCCGAACGAGATGCCGGCCTTGAAGGCGTGATAGAAGCCGAGCGCCATGATGCGGTCGCAGAAGATGACGGTCTCCTTCTGACCGCAATGGCGGTAGACCGTGTCGATCATCCCGGAGATTTCGCGCTTCGTCATCAGCTTGTTGACGATGTCGAACGGCGCCTTCACGTTACGCGGCAGCACGCCGCCGAGCACGACGCGGCCGGGCGTGGTGTCGTACCACTTGCGGAACGTGTTGCCCTTCTCGTCCACGCCTTCCCAGCGGTACTTGATCCGGGTGTGCAGCGTGATCGCCTTCACGGCCAGCGCGTGGTCGATCTCGGCCATGTCGCCGAAAATCTTGTCCTGCCCGACCTCGCCCTCGCGCATGGTCGAGAGGTAGTAAAGACCGAGGACGATGTCCTGTGACGGCACGATGATCGGCGAGCCGTTGGCCGGGTGCAGGATGTTGTTGGTCGACATCATCAGCACGCGCGCTTCGAGCTGGGCTTCCAGCGACAGCGGCACGTGCACCGCCATCTGGTCGCCGTCGAAGTCGGCGTTGAAGGCCGCGCACACCAGCGGGTGGAGCTGGATCGCCTTGCCCTCGATCAGCACCGGCTCGAAGGCCTGGATGCCGAGGCGGTGCAAGGTCGGCGCGCGATTGAGCAGCACGGGGTGCTCGCGGATCACCTCGTCGAGAATGTCCCAAACCTCGGGCTTTTCCTTCTCCACCAGCTTCTTGGCCTGCTTGACGGTGGTCGACAGGCCCTTGGCGTCGAGCCGCGAATAGATGAACGGCTTGAACAGTTCGAGCGCCATCTTCTTGGGCAGGCCGCACTGGTGCAGCTTCAACTCGGGGCCGACCACGATCACCGAGCGGCCGGAATAGTCGACGCGCTTGCCGAGCAGGTTCTGCCGGAAGCGACCCTGCTTGCCTTTCAGCATGTCGGCGAGCGACTTTAACGGCCTTTTATTGGCGCCGGTGATGACGCGGCCGCGGCGGCCGTTGTCGAACAGCGCATCGACCGCCTCCTGCAGCATGCGCTTTTCGTTGCGGATGATGATGTCCGGCGCGCGCAGCTCGATCAGCCGCTTGAGACGATTGTTGCGGTTGATGACGCGGCGATAGAGATCGTTCAGGTCGGACGTGGCGAAGCGCCCGCCGTCGAGCGGCACCAGCGGCCGCAGATCCGGCGGGATCACCGGCACGACGGTGAGGATCATCCATTCCGGCTTGTTGCCGGAGGCGATGAAGGCCTCGATCAGCTTCAGCCGCTTGGCGATCTTCTTCTTCTTGATGTCGCTGTCGGTCTCGCCGATCCCGGCGCGCAGTTCGGCCTGCATCTTCTCGAGATCGATGCCTTTCAGCATCTCGCGGATCGCCTCCGCGCCGATTAGCGCGGTGAACGAGTCGGAGCCGTATTCCTCCTGCGCCTTGAGATACTCGTCCTCGGACAGGAGCTGGCGGTCCTTGAGCGGGGTCAGGCCCGGCTCGAGCACGACGTAGTATTCGAAATAGAGGATGCGCTCGAGGTCCTTCAGCGTCATGTCGAGCAGCAAGCCGATGCGGCTCGGCAGCGACTTGAGGAACCAGATATGGGCAACGGGCGCCGCCAGCTCGATATGGCCCATGCGCTCGCGCCGCACGCGGGACAGCGTGACCTCGACCGAGCACTTCTCGCAGATGATGCCCTTGTACTTCATGCGCTTGTACTTGCCGCACAAGCACTCGTAGTCCTTGATCGGCCCGAAGATGCGCGCGCAGAACAGGCCGTCGCGCTCGGGCTTGAAGGTGCGGTAGTTGATCGTCTCCGGCTTTTTGATCTCGCCGTAGGACCACGACAGAATCTTCTCAGGGCTCGCGATCGAGATGCGGATCTGGTCGAAGACCTGAGCCGGGGCCTGCGGGCTGAAGAGATTCATAATTTCTTGGTTCATCGCATTCTCCGCTTGCCGACCTCGGTCGGCCGCTGTCGCTATTCCTGCCGCGTCATGGCCGGGCTCGTTCCGGCCATCTCGCTTGGGGAGGCAATGCCTCCGTGATCGGGATGCGCGGGCCAAGCCCGCGCATGACAGATCGTGTTACTCCGCCGCTTCCGCCGTCGGCTCCTGGCCCTGCCGGCCCTGCTTGGAATTGTGCAGGTCGACATTGAGGCCGAGCGAGCGCATTTCCTTGACCAGCACGTTGAAGCTTTCCGGAATGCCCGCCTCGAAGGTGTCGTCGCCGCGCACGATCGCCTCGTACACCTTGGTACGGCCGGCGACGTCGTCCGATTTCACCGTGAGCATTTCCTGCAGCGTGTAGGCCGCGCCGTAGGCTTCCAGCGCCCAGACCTCCATCTCGCCGAAACGCTGGCCGCCGAACTGCGCCTTGCCGCCGAGCGGCTGCTGGGTGACCAGCGAGTACGGGCCGATCGAGCGGGCGTGGATCTTGTCGTCCACCAGATGGTGCAGTTTCAGCATGTAGATGTAGCCGACGGTGACCTTGCGATCGAACGCCTCGCCGGTGCGGCCGTCGAACGCGGTGACCTGGCCCGAGTGATCGAGGCCGGCGAGATCGAGCATCTTCTCGATGTCGGCCTCCTTGGCGCCGTCGAACACCGGTGTCGCGATCGGCACGCCGTGACGCAGGTTGCCGCCGAGCTCGACCAGTTCGCTCTCGTTCAGCGTCTTGATGGTCTCCTCGTCGCCATAGACCCGCTTGAGGATGTCCTTGAGCGGGCGCACGTCGTGCTTGGCGTTGTAGGTTTCCACCGCCTCGCCGATCTTGAGGCCGAGGCCGGCGCAGGCCCAGCCCAGATGGGTCTCCAGGATCTGGCCGACATTCATGCGGCTCGGCACGCCGAGCGGATTGAGCACAATGTCGACATGCGTGCCGTCCGGGAGGAACGGCATGTCCTCCACCGGCACGATCTTGGACACCACGCCCTTGTTGCCGTGGCGGCCGGCCATCTTGTCGCCGGGCTGGATCTTGCGCTTCACCGCGACGAAGACCTTGACCATCTTCATCACGCCGGGCGGCAACTCGTCGCCGCGCTGCAGCTTCTCGACCTTGTCGAGGAAGCGCTGTTCCAAGAGCTTCTTCAACTCGTCGTACTGCTTGCGGATGGCCTCGATCTCGGCCATCAGCTTGTCGTTGGGGGAAGCGAACTGCCACCACTGCGAGCGCGGATATTCGTCCAGCACCGCTTTGGTGATCTTGCTATCCTTCTTGAAGCCCTTCGGCCCGGCGATGCCCTGGCGGCCTTCCAGCAATTCGGCCAGACGACCGTAAACGTTGCGGTCGAGGATCGCCTGCTCGTCGTCGCGGTCCTTGGCGAGGCGTTCGATCTCTTCGCGCTCGATGGCGAGCGCGCGCTCGTCCTTCTCGACGCCGTGCCGATTGAACACGCGCACTTCGACCACGGTGCCCTGCACGCCCGGCGGCACCCGCAACGAGGTGTCGCGCACGTCGGAAGCCTTTTCGCCGAAGATGGCGCGCAAGAGCTTTTCTTCCGGCGTCATCGGGCTTTCGCCCTTGGGCGTGATCTTGCCGACCAGAATGTCGCCGGCATGCACCTCGGCGCCGATATAGACGATGCCCGCTTCGTCGAGATTCTTGAGCGCCTCTTCCGAGACGTTCGGGATGTCGCGGGTGATTTCTTCGGGACCGAGCTTGGTGTCGCGCGCCATCACCTCGAATTCCTCGATGTGGATGGACGTGAACACGTCGTCCTTGACGATCCGCTCGGAGAGCAGGATCGAAGTCCTCGAAGTTGTAGCCGTTCCACGGCATGAACGCGACCAGCACGTTGCGGCCGAGCGCGAGCTCGCCGAGATCGGTCGAGGGACCGTCGGCGATGATGTCGGCCTTCTCGACGTGATCGCCCACCTTCACCAGCGGACGCTGGTTGATGCAGGTGTTCTGGTTCGAGCGCTGGTACTTCATCAGCCGGTAGATATCGACGCCCGGCTTGGTCGGGTCGGTCTCGCCGGTGGCGCGCACGACGATACGGGTGGCGTCCACTTGGTCGACGATGCCGGTGCGGCGCGCGGAAATCGAAGCGCCCGAGTCGCGGGCGACCACGCCTTCCATGCCGGTGCCGACATAGGGCGCTTCGGCGCGGATCAGCGGCACCGCCTGGCGCTGCATGTTGGAGCCCATGAGCGCGCGGTTGGCGTCGTCGTTCTCCAGGAACGGGATGAGCGCGGCGGCGACCGAGACGAGCTGCTTGGGCGACACGTCCATGTAGTCGACCTTGTCGCGCGGCACGAGGTGCACGTCGCCGGCCTGGCGGCAGACGATCATGTCCTCGGTGAAGCGCCCGCGGTTGTCGATCACGGCATTGGCCTGGGCGACCGCGTAGCGGGCCTCTTCCATCGCCGAGAGATAGACCACCTCGTCGGAGACGCGGCCGTCCTTCACCTTGCGATACGGCGTCTCCACGAAGCCGTATTTGTTCACCCGCGCATAGGTGGCGAGCGAATTGATCAGGCCGATGTTGGGCCCTTCCGGCGTCTCGATCGGGCAGATGCGGCCGTAATGGGTCGGATGCACGTCGCGCACCTCGAAGCCGGCGCGCTCGCGCGTCAGGCCACCCGGGCCGAGCGCCGACAGGCGCCGTTTGTGGGTGATCTCCGACAGCGGATTGGTCTGGTCCATGAACTGCGAGAGCTGCGAGGAGCCGAAGAACTCGCGCACCGCCGCGGCCGCAGGCTTCGCATTGATCAGGTCCTGCGGCATGACGGTGTCGATATCGACCGACGACATGCGCTCCTTGATCGCGCGCTCCATGCGCAACAGGCCGATGCGGTACTGGTTCTCCATCAATTCGCCGACCGAGCGCACCCGGCGATTGCCGAGATTGTCGATGTCGTCGATCTCGCCCTTGCCGTCGCGCAGGTCGACCAGCGTCTTGATGACTGCAAGGATGTCCTCCTTGCGCAAAACGCGATGCGTGTCGGGCGCGTCGAGGTCGAGGCGCATGTTCATCTTAACGCGGCCGACTGCCGAGAGGTCGTAACGGTCGCCGTCGAAGAACAGCGAGCGGAACATGGCCTCCGCCGTGTCCACGGTCGGCGGCTCGCCCGGGCGCATGACGCGGTAGATGTCGAACAGCGCGTCCTCGCGCGTCAAGTTCTTGTCGACGGCGAGCGTGTTGCGGATATAGGCGCCGACATTGACGTGGTCGATGTCGAGCAGCGGCAATTCCTTGTAGCCGGCCTCGATCAGAACCTTGAGGTTCTTCTCGTCGATCTCCTGGCCGGCTTCCATGTAGATCTCGCCGGTCTTGCCGCTGGCGAGATCCTCGGCGATGTAATGGCCGATCAATTCCTCGTCGGCCATACGAAGGTGCTTGAGCCCCTTCTCCTGCAACTGGCGGGCCTGGCGCACCGACAACTTCTTGCCGGCCTCCACCACCACCTTGCCGGTGTCGGCGTCGACCAGATCGTTGACCGCCTTGTAGCCCTTCATGCGATTGGCATCGAAGGGAACGCGCCAGGCATCCTTCACGCGCTTATAGGTGACGTGCCGATAGAAGGTGCGCAGGATTTCCTCGCCGTCGAGGCCGAGCGCAAACAGCAGCGAGGTCACCGGAATCTTGCGGCGCCGGTCGATGCGCGCATAGACGATGTCCTTGGCGTCGAACTCGATGTCGAGCCAGGAGCCGCGATAAGGAATGATGCGGGCGGCGAACAAGAGCTTGCCGCTGGAATGCGTCTTGCCCTTGTCGTGGTCGAAGAACACGCCGGGCGAGCGGTGCATCTGCGAGACGATGACGCGCTCGGTGCCGTTGACGATGAAGGTGCCGTTGTTGGTCATGAGCGGAATGTCGCCCATGTAGACATCCTGCTCCTTGATGTCCTTGACCGACCGCGCAGCCGTTTCCTCGTCGATGTCGAACACGATCAGCCGCAGCGTCACTTTGAGCGGCGCGGCATAGGTCATGCCGCGCTGGCGGCACTCGTCGACGTCGTATTTCGGCGGCTCGAATTCGTATTTGACGAACTCGAGCTGCGAGGAATTGGAGAAGTCGGAGATCGGGAACACCGACTTGAACACGGCCTGCAGCCCCTCGTCGGGGCGGCCGCCGGGGGGCTCCTTCACCAGCAGGAACTGGTCGTAAGACGCCTTCTGAACCTCAATGAGGTTCGGCATCTCCGCCACTTCCTCGATTTTCCCGAAAAACTTCCTTACGCGCTTGCGACCGGTAAACGTCTGCGCCATCGTTTCGCTTCTCTCTTGATTCGGATGTGGCGGCCAGCGCGGGCGCCTCTCCGGACGGTCGCCATCCAATCGCGACCATCCGGACAAGCGTCGGGGCTGTCCGTTTCTATGTGATTCGGGCCACGCCCGAACCGCCGCACTCTGTCTCTCTACGCCTTTGCAACGCTTTTGCGCTGCCTACGCCATTGCAGCGCTTTTGCGCCGCTTGGGCGGCAACCGGGCTTGGGAGTAACCGGCCACCGCGTGCCATCAACATGTTGCCCCGGGCCGCCGGCCCGGGGGTATCTATTTGCCTCTTGTCCGCTCCGGCTCAGCTCACCCTGCCCGGAGACCGCTCGACTTGGCTCTTGGATCCCCGGGTCTCGCTACGCTCGTCCGGGGATTTCGCTTAAATAAGCGTTGCTTACTTAAGCTCAACCTTGGCGCCGACCTTTTCGAGGGTGGCCTTGATCTTGTCGGCCTCCTCCTTGTTGACGCCTTCCTTGACCGCCTTGGGCGCGCCCTCGACCAGGTCCTTGGCCTCTTTCAGGCCGAGGCCGGTCAGCGCGCGCACCTCCTTGATCACCTCGATCTTCTTGTCGCCGACGGCGGCAAGGATCACGTTGAACTCGGTCTTTTCCTCGGCCGCCGGAGCAGCACCGGCCGCCGGGCCGGCCGCGACGGCCACAGCGGCCGCGGCGGACACACCCCACTTCTCTTCCAGCATCTTGGCCAGATCCGCCGCCTCCAGGACGGTCAGAGTGGACAATTCGTCGACGATCTTTTGCAGGTCAGCCATTGTTCAGTTCCTGTTCGTTCGAACCAGTCGGATTTGCTTGTGTCTGAGCCGTCAGGCCGCTTCACCCTTGGAGGCATAGGCATGGACCACGCGCGCAACCTTGGCGGCAGGCGCGTTGGCAAGCTGAGCGAGTTTGGTCGCCGGTGCCTGGATCAGGCCGACGAGTTTGGCGCGCAGCTCATCCAGCGACGGCAGCGCGGCAAGCGCCTTGACGCCGTCGGTATCCAGAGCCGTTTTGCCCATCGATCCGCCGAGAATGACGAAAGCTTCGTTCGCCTTGGCGAAGTCGACGGCTACCTTCGGCGCCGCGACCGGGTCGCCCGAATAGGCGAGAACGGTCGGCCCCTTCAGCAGGGGCTCGATGACGGCGGCGTCGGTATCCTTGAGTGCGATCTTGGCGAGACGGTTCTTCGCGACCTTCACGGCGGCGCCCGCCTGCTTCATCTGCTGACGCAGAGTCTGCATCTGGGCGACCGAAAGGCCGGAATAGTGAGCCACCACCACCACATTGGAGGCCTTGAAGACCCCGTTCAGCTCGGTGACGGACTCCGCTTTTGCCGCTCGATCCACTGCAAGCTCTTTCCGGTTTTGACGGTTCGCCGCATTTTTTCCGCGGGAACCGCCGGGTTGCACCCAGCCGTCCCGCTGACAAGCTTCAACGCGAAGCAAACCGGGCAGGACGACGCTTCAGAAAGCCTGCCCCCCGAAACATGACCTTCGGTCATGAAGCGGGTATCCGAGGTTCGAACCAAACCGGCGCGCCGTTGCCGACGCGCAAACTTGGGTCTCATCCCCGTCTATGCTGGCCCTTGCGGTTTAAGCGTCAGCCCTTTCGGGACATCGGCACCGGCAGTCTCGGACAGGTCTTGCGCGCCCCTAACAAAAAGCAGCGACGGCCTTCTTGCCTCTCAGATGTCCCGCCGGGATGTCCAAAAGGATTGAAATCCGATCACCATTGCT
Source organism: uncultured Pseudomonadota bacterium (assembly GCA_963805535.1). Taxonomy (GTDB): domain Bacteria; phylum Pseudomonadota; class Alphaproteobacteria; order Rhizobiales; family Xanthobacteraceae; genus Pseudolabrys. The sequence continues at coordinate 383,981 of CAWDUV010000012.1, read as the reverse complement.
TTGTAGAGACGCGCAAAGGCGTGCCGACAAACTTGGGCCGGCACGCCCGATGGGCCCTATTTAGACCCTGCCGGCCGGCTTGCCAAGGGGGTCTCACAAGTGACTGGGGATTCCCCCGCACCCCGGCAGGCCCCAGTCTACCAGGTGAAACGGACGCTTCCCCTGCCGGCGTAGCTCGCGGTGGTACGGGAGTATTCGCCGTCGAATTTGGCCGCCACCGTCCAGCCGCCGCCCAGGGCCAGCTCGGCGCCGGCCGAGGCCAGGACGGAATCGGCGGCGGGCTCGGCGCCGTTTACCGTAAAGGCCGCGCCCGGAAGCTGCTGGAAGGTGGCGTTGGCGGCCCGTTCCCGGTTCCAGTCGTGCGCCCAGGCAGCCTTGGCCTTGAGCGTCAGCGAAGCCCCCATGAGCGCCACGGTCTTATCGAAGCGCGCGCCGAGCTCGCCGCGCGTCGCGGTGACCTTGCGGGAGTCATACGTGAGCGCGAACTGGTTGGAGCCGGACGTCGCCGCCTCGTCATAGGACGGCAAAAAGAAGGTGGTCGATTGCAGGCCGGCATAGGGCGCGATGCCGACGATGCTTGTGTCGAAGCGGTGGCCGGTCTCGACGCGCGCCGTCAGCGCCTGCGGATGGAAGGAAGCATGCAGCATGCCGGTGCCGGCGGCGGTCACCGTGCGGTCGGTGGAGGCGTCCTGCCAACTGTAGCCGAGCGCCGCTGCGACGTAGCTCGCGCCGAACGCCTGCCGTCCATAGAGCGCGGCATTGAAGATGTCGGCCTTGCCGGAACCGAAGCCTTCCGCCAGCGAGAAGCTCGATCCCGCGCCGCCGAGCGCGAAGCCCAAGCGCGTATCTTCCGACGCGCGATAATCCGCGCCGGCGGTCGCGCCATAGACGTGACTGGTGGTGTCGTGCGTGCCGGCCGTGCCGTCTCCGCTCACGCTGGCGCTGCCGCCATAGGCCGCGGCCCATACGCCCCAACGCTTGTCGATCTCCGAGCCGCGCTCGCGCGGCGTCACGGCGGCATAAGCGTCACGCGCCTCGCGCGACAGCTTGCGCGCCGGCGCATAGGCGGACGCGCCGCCGCCCTGCCCGGTATGCGCGACGCCGTTCGCACTGCCAAACGCATTGTCGAACACGCTGTTCATGAACAGGCCGGCACCGGTAAAAACCATCTGCTGCACGCCGGCGCCCGGCTCGCCCGCGATCTGACTCAAGCCGTTCGAGGATAGCGAAGCGAAGGCGGTCGGGATGCCGCCCGTGCTGTTGAAATAGCTGGTGAGCGCGTTGGCGACGTTCTGCTGGTTGCCGCTCAGGCTACCGCCGGGCGCCATGTAGTTGAGCGTGAGATTGAGATAGACATTGTTGGCGTCATAGCTCAGCGCCGCGCTGACATTGTTCGGCAGGCTGGTGTTGGCGAGCGTGCCGAAGGTACCGCTGACGCCGCCGGTCGCGTTCAGGATGGTGTATTGCTTCGCCGTATAGGTGCCAGCCTGATAGCTGGCATTCACGGTGCCGTTGAGCGTCGCGGTGCCGATGGCGTTGGTGCGGTCGGCCGCGCTCGGCGAGACCTCGACGTTGTAGCTCGAACCGGCATTGAAAACGAGATTGCCGCTGACTGTCACGGTGCCGATGGAATTGCCGGGCGCTAGCGCGCCGCCCGAATTGATCGTCGTGGATGACACCGTGCCGGTGCCGCCGAGAATGCCGCCATTGTTGACGGTGACGCCGCTCGATAAGGAGATGTCGCCGTTCACGCTCAAGGTGCCGGCGTTCACCGTGGTCGCGCCGGCATAGGTATGGGTATTCGACAGGATGAGATTGCCGCTGCCGTTCTGCGTCACGCTACCCGTCCCGGAAATCACGCCCGCGTAGGTCAACGCATCGGAGCGGTTGAACGTCAGCGCCGCATTGTCGACGATGTTGCCGACGACCGAACCGGACGTGCCGCCGGCGCCGATCTGCAACGTGCCCGCCGTCACGGTGGTGTCGCCGGTATAGGTGTTGGCGGCCGACAGGATCAGCGTGCCCGCCCCGATCTTCTCCATCGGGCGCGGGCCGCTCGTCTCCGAGATCGCACCCGATTGCGTCGCGGTGCCGGCGGCGACCTGCAACTGCGTCGTGTTGGAATTGATGTCGATGGCCGCCGCGTTGTCGACGCCATTGGCATAGTCGATCACCGAGCCGGTGGTGGTGATGGTGCCGAAGCCGGCGGCGAGGCTTGCTTGCAGGCTCAAGGTGCCCTGCGACAGCGTCAGGCCGCCACTGTGGCCCGAGGTGTCGAGCGCGGAGCCGAAGATGAGCGTGCCCGTGCCGCTCTTGGTGAAGCTGTTCGAGCCGCCGAGCGTGCCGGTGAGCGTCAGCGTATTGGCGCCGGTGTCGATGCTCGATCCGCCGGCGCTCGCGTTCACGGTGTTGGCGAGCGATAAGCTGCCCGTGGTCAGCAAGGTGCCGCCGTTGAGCGACACCGCCCCGGAACCGATATTGCCCGCCGCGCCGATCGAGACCGTTCCGCCGCTGATCGTCGTGCCACCGGAATAGTCGTTGGTGCCCGACAGCGTCAGGGTGCCGGCGCCGGACTTCGTCACCGCGCCATTGCCGGAAATATTGCCGCCGAAACTCAACGCATCCGAGCGATTGAAAGCGAGCGTGGCGTTGTTGACAACATTGCCGGCGATCGAACCGGAGGTGCCGCCGGCGCCGATCTGCAAGGTGCCCGCCGTCACGGTGGTGTCGCCGGTATAGGTGTTGGCGGCGGAGAGAATAAGTGTCCCCGCCCCGATCTTCTCCATCGGACGCGGGCCGGACGTCTCCGAAATCACGCCCGATTGCGTCGCGGTGCCGGTCGTGACCTGCAACTGCGTCGTGTTGGAATTGATGTCGATGGCCGCCGCGTTGTCGACGCCATTGGCATAGTCGATCACCGAGCCGGTGGTGGTGATGGTGCCGAAACCGGCGGCGAGGCTCGCTTGCAGGCTCAGGGTTCCCTGCGACAGCGTCAGACCGCCACTGTGGCCCGAGGTGTCGAGCGCGGAGCCGAAGGTGAGCGTGCCGCTGCCGCTCTTGGTGAAGCTGTTCGAACCGCCGAGCGTGCCGGTGAGCGTCAGCGTATTGGCGCCAGTGTCGATGCTCGATCCGCTAGCGGTCGCGTTCACCGTGTTGGCGAGCGAGAAGCTGCCGGTTGCCTGCAAGGTGCCGCCGTTGAGCGACACAGCCCCGGAACCGATATTGGCTGCGGCGCCGATCGACACCGTACCGGCGCCGATGGTGGTGCCGCCCGAATAGGTGTTGGTGCCCGACAGGATCAGCGTGCCGGCGCCGGACTTGGTGAGCGCGCCGCCTGAAATGACCGAGGCGAGCGTCACGTCGTTGCTGTTGGTGTCGAAGGTACCGCCGCTTGCACCGAGCGCATTGAGCCGGCTGGAAATGTCGAGCGTATTGCCGCTCGCCCATTGTAGACCGCCGCCGTTGAGCGTGACATTTCCGGTGCCGAGATTGCTGCCGGTGGTGAAGTTGACGAGCCCGCCGGTCACGGTGGTGCCGCCGCTATAGGTGTTGGTGCCGGTCAGCGTCAGGGTGCCGGTGCCGGTCTTGACGAGCGACGCGCCGGTGAATGCAAGTAACCCGCCGTCCTCGATGGTGCCGGAGACCGTGGTCGAGGTGTTGTTGCCGCCGACGGTCAGTTCGTTGCCGCCGAGCCGGAAGGCGCCGGTGCCGGCGATGGAGCCGGCGGACAATTTGAAGTCGTTGGCCGGCCCCATGGAGTTGCTGAAATCGGTGACGGCGGCTGCGCCGGTATTGGTGATCGCCGCGTTGCCGCCCGTCGAACTATTGAAGAATGACAAGAAACCACTATTGACGATTGTGGCGCTGCCAGCGGTGCTAAAAATCAGAAATTGGAGGGCACGATTATTGTTGAAACTGGCGCTTCCGGCGGTAGCTGAATTAGTAAAAGCGATGACCGCGCTTCCATTGTTTGTAAAGCTGGCAGAACCACCGACGATGTCGATGCCGGCACCGTTGATAAAAAGGGTATTGGCCCCGAATGTAAAACTGTAGGCTGGCGCCCCGGCATTGAACGTGAGGCCGCCAAGGGTGGTACCCGAACTGAACGTCAGCGCCGTGGTGGTTGAGGCGTCGAAGCTTGCGGTGCCGTTCGGCACCGTGCCGCCGGTCCAGTTCGCGCCGGTGTTGAAATCGTTCGAGCCGGGATTGGCGAGCCATGTGGCGTCGGCTGCGCGCGCCGGCTGCCAGGCCGCCGCCAGGAGCGCAGTCGAGGCCAGCAGCGCGGCCGTGAGCCGCACGCGGCGATGTTTCGACAGACAGACAGGCGCCACGGAACAAACCGGAGGTTGATCGATCCTTTCAAAAAACTATTCCGGCGCCGCCGCGCATGTATACAATCGTACCAGCACGACTCCGCAGATTGAGACGGAGGATCGAAAAATTGAGACGGATTGCAGAATGTGACGGCGCGCGGCGGCAAAGCGTGCGCGTTATGGCGGGCAGGATGCGGCGATGACAGGCGCGCCACCGCAGAGCTTGCCGCACCTGAAGGCCGCGATTCCCGCAGGCTCGCGCGACGCCTTCGAGGCCTGGCGCTGGGCGGTGTCGCCGATGTTCGAGTTCGACACGCCCGATCCCGCGCAGCGGCTGTCGTTTTCGGGCGACTTCACCAGCACGCATTTCGGCGCGATGCGGCTCGGCACCTCGACGAGTGACGGCGCCGTTACCCGCCGCGACCGCGCCACCATCGCGCGCAGCGGCACCGACGATTACGTCCTCCAGATCTACAAGTCCTCGGACTATCTTTTGAGAGCGAACGGCGACGACATTGCGGTGAAGGCCGGCGACGTCGCCGTTATCGATTTGACGCGGCCGATGGCGATGCATTCGCCGCGCGTATCGAACGTGGCGCTGGTGGTGTCGCGCGACGCGCTGGCGCCGCTTCTGAAAGACCCCGACACGGCGCACGGGATGGTGCTGCGTGGCGACATGCCGCGGACCGCGAGCCTGCGCGATCATTTGCTGATGCTGGAGCGCGACGCGCAGCGCTTCACCTTTGCCGATACGCCGCAGCTCACCCGCGACACCACCGGGCTGATCGCGGCCGCCCTCGGCGCGTCGTCCGACGCACGCGAGACCGCGCGCGCCGGCCTGCGCCGGGCGATGCTGCGCATGATGATGGAAGAGATCGAGGAAAGATCTGGGCGACCCCAACCTGGGTTCGGATTGGCTGGCGCGGCGTTTTCACGTCTCGCGCGCCACGCTCTACCGCATGTTCGAACCGCTCGGCGGCGTCGTGCGCACCATCCAGGAGCGCCGCATGATGCGGGTGTTCCGCGACCTGTCCGACCCGGCGCATTTCAACGAGCGCGTCAGCACCATCGCCTATCGCTGGGGTTTTACCGACCACACCAGCTTCGGCCGCGCCTTCAAGGCGATGTACGACATGACCCCGCGCGCCGCGCGCGGCGAGGCGCGCGCCGACCGCGACGGCGGGCCCTGGCTCGCGCCCGACTCCGACCCCGCCTTCGCCACGCTCAACCGCTGGGTTGCCGAAGCGGAAGCGGCGTAACGGACGATCGTGAAACCTGCGCCATGTGGGTGCCAATAAGAAAGCCCGGCTCGCGCGAGCCGGGCTCACATTCGTTTTACGTAATGCGGGGCCGCTAAGCCTGCGCAGCGCCGCCGCCGAACAGGCTGGGGATATCCACCTTCACCCCCGGGCCCATGGTCGAGGAGACCGCCACCCGGTTGATGTAGTGGCCCTTGGCGCCGGGGGGCTTGGCCTTCTGCACCGCGTCCGCGAAGGCCTTGATGTTCTCCACCAGCTTGTCCGCGGCGAACGAGGCCTTGCCGACGCCGGCCTGCACGATGCCGGCCTTCTCGACGCGGAACTCGACCGCGCCGCCTTTGGCCGCCTTCACCGCGCCGGCAACATCCATGGACACGGTGCCCACTTTCGGGTTCGGCATCATGCCGCGGGGCCCGAGCACCTTACCCAGGCGCCCGACCAGCGGCATCATGTCCGGGGTGGCGATACAGCGGTCGAAATTGATGTTGCCGTTCTGCACCTGCTCGACCAGGTCCTCGGCCCCCACCACGTCGGCGCCGGCGGCTTTCGCTTCGTCGGCCTTGGCGCCGCGGGCGAAGACGCCGACGCGCACGGTGCGGCCGGTGCCGTTGGGCAGGTTGACGACGCCGCGCACCATCTGATCGGCGTGCTTGGGATCGACGCCGAGATTCATGGCGATCTCGATGGTCTCGTCGAACTTGGTCTTGGTGCGCTCCTTCACCAGCTTGATCGCCTCGGCGAGCGGGTAGGCCTTGTTGCGGTCGATGCCCTCGCGGGCGGCGGTCATGCGTTTTCCGTTTGCCATGTCCGTTACTCCGCCACCTGAATGCCCATGGAACGGGCCGAGCCTTCGACCATCTTCATGGCCGCGTCGATCGTGTCGCAGTTCAAGTCCTTCATCTTCTGCTCGGCGATCTCCTTGACCTGCGCCTTGGTCACCGAGCCGGCGACGTCGCGGCCCGGGTTCTTGGAGGCGCTTTGCACGTTGGCGGCCTTCTTCAAGAAATAAGACACCGGCGGCGTCTTCATTTCGAAGGTGAAGGAGCGGTCCTGATAGGTCGTGATGACGACCGGGATCGGGATGCCCTTCTCCATCTTCTGCGTCTGCGCGTTGAACGCCTTGCAGAACTCCATGATGTTGAGGCCGCGCTGGCCGAGCGCCGGCCCGATCGGCGGCGACGGGTTGGCGGCGCCCGCGGGCACCTGCAATTTGAGGAATCCAGTGACTTTTTTAGCCATTACCAACTCCGTTAGTGGTGCGGATCTTGACGGTTGGCGGCCGCCTCACCTCCCACGTCTGCTATGTGAGCCTTTCGGCTGCGGGGTATTTAGGCGGTTGTGGGGGCTGTGTCCAGACGGGCACCCTGCCCTCAGGCAGGCATTCGTAAAGTGCGCTGAGGGGTTACAGCCCATCGAGAGTCATGATTTCCCCTCACCCCAACCCTCTCCCCGACGGGGAGAGGGAGCGCGCTGTGCCGAGTAGCACCGCTTCAGTCCGAAACGATCTTGCTCTAGAGGCGATCGCCAGCCCGCGTTCCGATCAGGAAGCCGGGTTCGCCGGCAACTCAAAGATAAAGCGTGCCCCGCCCAGCGTCGACTCGTTGTCGGCCGCGATATGTCCGCCGTGCGCCTCGACAATCGAAAGAACGATCGCCAGGCCCAGGCCCATGCCGGTCTCCCTGGTCGTGAAGAAGCTATCGAACAGGCGGGGCAGTTGCTCAGGATCGATGCCGGGGCCGCTGTCTTCGACGATACAGCATATCTTGTCGCCATCGATGCGCCGCGCGCGAATGGCGATGGCCTTGTGCGCCACGCCGGACCTCGTCAGCGCTTGCGCGGCATTGATCGCCAGATTCACAAACACCTGTTGCAATTGCGTACGGTCGCCGACCACCGTGCAAGGATCGGTCTCTAAATCCACGGAAACCGACACGCCTCCCGTTTGGAATTCGTGGCGCAAGAAGACCATCAACTCGTTGACGATTTCGTCAAGCGCGACCGCCGACCGTTTAGTCGTCCCTCGGCTTGCCATCGTCCGAACACGATCGACGATTTCAGCGGCTCGTTGCGCATCGTCCACCACACGTTCGATGACCATTTGAACCTTCGCGAGATCCGGGTCGGGTCCGGCCAGCCAGCGCAGTCCGGTCTGACCGCTTATGACGATGGAAGCGAGCGGCTGGTTGATCTCATGCGCGATTGACGCGGTCAGCACTCCGAGGCTCACCACCCTATTCACATGCGTCAGCTCCAATCGGATCTTGTCGCGCGCCTCCCCGGCAAGCCGCCGCTGCGTCATATCCTGGAACGCTCCAAGACATTCCAATCCCCGCGCGTGGAATAGCGAGGCCGACTTGCTCTCTGCATACGTGTCCTTCGTGGATCGAATGCGCGTGGGCCGCGTTGGCAGCCCCTGCGCGCCGTATCCGACCGCGCCAGCGACGGCGACGGGCAATACGTCTCCACGTTCGGTGTCAATCTGGCCAAGCATGGTGCCGTCGCTGGGTTGGTAGGAATTGAGGGTGGCGTAGTCTCCGGGGTGACCAACCTCAATCGTCCGGCGTTGAAGCGTCGGACTGGAGACCACGCCATGACGAGCATTACCACGAAGTCTGATTCTGCGCAGCCTGCAGCCGAGATGGCTGTTGATCTTTTCGACCACTGGTTCGATCCGATCGAGGCCGAGGTGCGGTCTCGGGCACGCGGGTTCATCGAAGAGCTGATCCGCGGCGAGCTCGATGCGGCACTTGCACGCCCGCGTTACGGGCGAAGGCCGATGGCTGGCGATGAAGAAAATGCGGGCGTTGCGGGCCACCGCCATGGCAGCCGGACGCGGTCGCTGACCGGGACCTTCGGGCCGATCGAGATCGCGGTGCCGCGCGCCCGACTGAACGCCCCCGAGGGCAAGACGACGGAATGGAAGAGCCAGGCGCTGCGGGCCTATCAGCGCCGCACGCTGGCCGCCGACGCGCTGATCGCCAGCAGCTATCTCGCCGGCACCAACACGCGCCGGGTGCGCCGAGCGCTGGCGGCCTTGTTCGGCGGAGCGGTCGGCAAGGACACGGTGAGCCGGACTTGGCGCAAAGTGAAGAGCGACTGGGACGCCTGGAATGCCCGTTCGCTGGCCGAGGAGCCGATTGTCCGGTTGATCCTGGACGGCACGGTTGTCCGCGCACGGCTCGACCGCAAGGCGACCGCGATCTCGCTCTTGGTCGTGCTCGGCGTGCGCGCCGACGGTCAGAAGGTGCTGCTCACGATCAGAAGCATGGGCGGAGAAAGCGCCGAGGCCTGGCGCGCCGTGCTCGACGATCTCATCAAGCGCGGGCTGCAGCGGCCCGAGTTCCTCATCGTCGATGGTGCAGCGGGGCTCGACAAGGCCATCGCCGCCGTCTGGGATGGCGTGCCGGTGCAGCGTTGCACGGTCCACAAGCATCGCAACCTGCTGGCCCACGCACCCGAGCGCCTGCACGAGGAGATCACCGCCGACTATAACGATATGATCTATGCCACGACGCGCGAGGAGATCGAAGCCCGCCGCAAGGCCTTCATCCGCAAGTGGCGCCTCAAGCACCGCGCCGTCGCCGATAGCCTGGAGGAAGCCGGCGTGCGCCTGTACGCCTTCACTCGCCTGCCGCCGAGCCAATGGCGCAGCGCGCGAACGACGAATGCGATCGAACGCTTGCACGAAGAGTTCAAGCGGCGGATCAAGACACAGACCGTGCTGCCGTCCGCCGACACCGCGGCAATGCTGTTCTGGGCGCTGCTCGCCTCGGGGCAAATCAACATGCGTAGAGTTGACGGCTGGCAGACCCTCGCCACAAAGCCCAGCGATCAGCCAATTGACCTCGCCGCCTGAAACGATACCTTCATGTTACCGGAGAACGCGCCACACCGAATTCCAACCACATTCCGGACGGCACCCCAAGCATTGCTAGCTCCTCTCAATCACCCCCGTCACGGCCTAACCGTCCTCTTGAACAGCTTGCCGTATGCGCGACAGAGGGTCCTGATGCGGAGCTGAAAAATGCTGAATAAACCCGATTTGGCGCCGCGGGATACCGGCGACCGGCTTTGCAACGCCCGCCGGATGCTCCGCCTGGCCCCTACCATAGGGCCGGCGGAGCATGTATCAACGATCAGGGGCGACCATCGGCGGTTAGAGGTCAAAAGGGTGCTCTCAGTCCCATTTCCGGACCGAGGTCCCGTTCAATGGGGGACGCGCCGGCGCAAGAGAGACGCCTCTCGCGTCACTGCGCCCAATAAGCATCCAGTCGTGCCTGTCGACGCTGCGAAAATGGGGACTTTGCAAGCCGCCGGTGGCGTCGGCAGCGCGTGTTGTCGTAACAGCCATAATCCCGTTCGGCCTCGCCAAACGGGAAGCGACCGGTTCTCGGTCTGGTTGCCGCACCCGGACGCTCAATCATGATCTGTAAGCTGAAGCCGGAGCCCGAGTTGCGGCACGAACCGGTGGTATTCGAGTCCGGCGAATTGGAAGTTGATCTCTCGAGGCGCGAGTTGCGCGCCCGCGGTGTAACCGTTCCGATCGGCAACCGCGCATTCGAAATCATCGAGGCGCTGGTGAGTTCGGCAGGTGAACTCGTCACCAAAGACGACCTCATGAATCGCGTGTGGCCGGGCGCCATCGTCGAAGACAATACGATTCAGGTGCACATTTCCGCCATTCGACGGGCCTTGGGCAGCGATCGCGGTATGCTGAAGACGGTCGCGGGCCGTGGCTATCGGCTGCTGGGCAACTGGACGATGCGGCAGCAGAGCACGCCGAAAACGCCCCCTGTGCCCCGACCGGTCCAGACGGCCGCCCATCCGTTTCTCACCAACGTTCCGGTGGCGGCGTCCGCTCTTATCGGAAGGGAGACGGCGGTTCAGCATCTCTGCGACCTGCTGTCAGCCTACCGGGCGGTGACGCTGACGGGGCCAGGGGGGATCGGCAAGACCGTATTGGCGTCCGAAGTAGCCCGCCGGCTGTTTCCGACGCTCGAGGGTGATGTCTTTCTTGTCGAGCTGGCGTCCCTGTCAGAGCCGGGCCTCGTACCGACGGGGGTCGCATACGCACTGAATCTGCAATTGCGCAGCGACGCGATGTCGGCGGAGACCATCGCGCGGGCGATAGGCGACAAGAAACTCCTTTTGGTTCTCGACAATTGCGAGCATGTCATCGACGCCGCAGCGAGCATGGCGGAAAGCCTGGTCCGCTTGTGCCCGCGCACAACGGTGCTTGCGACCAGCCGGGAGGTGCTTTCCATCGAGGGCGAGTTCGTTTATCGCGTCACCCCGCTGGAAGTGCCGGCACCGCACATCGAGGCGTCAGAAGAAGTCCTCGAGCACAGCGCCGTGCAACTGTTCGTCACGAGGACGCGGTCACAGCGAGCCGACTTCCAAGCGCAACGCGAGAAACTTCCGGTCGTCGCGGCAATTTGCCGACGGCTTGACGGCATTCCCCTCGCCATTGAGTTTGCGGCGGCGCGGGCGGCAACGCTCGGCATCCAGCAGGTCGCCGGACGTCTGGACGACCGCTTCGCATTGCTCACGGGCGGGCGGCGCACGGCGCTGCCGCGGCACCAGACGCTGCGCGCGACGCTGGATTGGAGTTATGAGTTGCTGCCCGCCGCCGAGCAGCGCCTGCTGCGGCATCTCGCGATTTTCCCCGCTGGGTTCACGCTCGAGGCCGTTGCCGCCGCGGCGAACGATAGCGAATCGAGTGTTGTGCTCGGCATATCGAGTTTGGTTTCAAAATCGCTGGTGACGTTGGATGAATCGGAGACCACGCGACGCTGGCGCCTGCTCGAGACGGTTCGGGTGTATTCGCTCGAGAAGCTCTCCGAGAGCGGCGAACACACGCAGGCTGCCCGTCGGCACGCGGAATTTTATTTGGCGCAATTCGTTCCCTTCGCGGGCGAGGCCGGGCTGCAAGCCGCGATCGATGACCTCAGCCGTTATCGCCGGGAGATCGACAACCTTCGGGCCGCGTTGAACTGGGCGTTTTCGCCTGATGGCGACACCGTCCTGGGCGTCGCCCTCGCCGCCACCGCCGCCGATTTCTGGGTCGCCGTGTCGCTGGTTTCCGAGTTCTTGCGAGTGGGCGGACAAGGCACTGACCCATATTGGTGACGCTATCGATACTCGCCACGAAATGGTTCTGCAGTGCAGTCTCGGCTACTCCCTCATTTATACCAAGGGAATGGGAGCCGACGCTCGCACGGCCTTGGTGCGGGCGTTGGCGTTGGCGCAGGAACTGGAGGAACTCAGCTATCGGATGCGCGCCATCTACGGTCTTTGGCTGTTTTCATCCCGGTCAATGGCGCTGAATGACGCGATTGCTTATGCCCGCGATTATGGAGCGGTCGCTCGTGTTGGCGATCTCCGATCTCGCACGACCGCCGCCTGGCTGATGGGGATACCGCAAACTTATTTGGCCGCGCATGCCGAAGCTAGCGAACGGCTGCAATGGGCGATCGACAATTATCCTGTGGAACGGCGGGCCGGTGACCTGATTCAATTCGGCGCCGATTTGCGGACCTCGGCCATGGGCCACAACACGGTCAATTTGCTGTCTTTAGGTCTCTTGGATACCGCACCGCGCACGGCCGAGCGCGCGATTCAAGAGGCGCGGGCAACGAACCAGCCGACCGTGCTGTGCGTCGCCTTGGCATGGGCGGCGGGCTTTGTCTTTTTGAGCCTGGATGAGCTGGATTTGGCGAAAAACTGCGGTGAGGAGCTTGTGGATCTCGCCTTCAAGCACGGCCTGCGTCCTTATTACGCCGCCGGCCTCTGCGTCAGGGGTTCACTCGCCGCAAGGCGCGGCGAGCCCGAACTGGGGATCGGTCCGCTTCGGTCCGGTCTCGCCGACATGCAGGAAGCATTCTACCTCATGTACTATCCCTTTTTTCAGAAAGAGCTCGCCGCCGCGTTGGGCGGCGCCGGCCGCGTCGATGAGGGCATAAGGGAGATCGACGAGGCGTTGCGGCTTGCAGCCGAGACCGGCTACCGATGGTTCGAACCGGAGCTTCTGAGGACCAAAGGCGAACTGCTCACGCGGCGCGGCACGGACGAGCCGACATTGATCGAGGGTTTGTATCGCCAGTCGATGAGCCAGGCACGCGCGCAGCGGGCGGTCTATTGGGAACTGTCGGCAGCGACAAGTCTCGCGAAGCTATTGCAAGACCAACATCGGGAAGCAGAGGCGCGTGCGGCGCTTTCCCCAGTGTATAGTCAATGCACCGAGGGCTTTTCCGCGGCAAGAATGAAACAGGCCAAGGCCCTGCTGGATCAATTGTCTTAAACGCTATCGACCGCAAAAAGGCTTGGACAATGGACCGGCGAGATCGCGCGCCCGGCTGCGCGCCAAACCGCCGGCGCGCCGCATAGTCAGAGCTTCTCCACCTGCGTGTATTCCAGCTCCACCGGCGTGGCACGGCCGAAGATCGACACCGCGACCTTCACGCGCGAGCGGCCCTCGTCGACTTCCTCGACCGTGCCGTTGAACGAGGCGAACGGCCCATCGGACACGCGCACCTGCTCGCCGGCCTCCGTACGGCGGTTGGCGGCCGCCTCACCTTCCACGTCTTTTGATGTCGGCCTCATCGGCCGCGGGGTATTTAGGGGTTGCGACGGGCGTGTCCAGGCGACGGGCGTGTCCAGCGGGGCGGTTGGCGTGCGCCCTACATCCGCCTAAGAGTGCTCCGAAATTGAACGAATTGGCCCTAACTGAGCGCTGCAGATGGGTTTTCCCTCCTGTCTCGAAAACGATGCCGAACGCGCGTACGATCGACTTTTTATGGCCGGACTAATGCAGTCCGTTTTCCAGACCCCATCACTTGCCGTTAGCCGCTCGCGGCCCCCTGTCACCCGAGCCGCGCCGCCTCCTGCAAAGAAAGTGATCGACCCGGATGCACAAGCGAAGCACGTTCGCGCGCTCCGCGACGTCCACGTCCTTTGTCTTGCGGAGCTGAGGCCCCGTGCCATAGCCCACTAGATTGCAGAAAGTCAAAAGCCATCCGCCCGGCCGCCAGCGCCGCAAATGAGCTGAAAATTCTTTGCCATGTCTCAATTTGACGCTGCACCCATCACGGGCCGCCTAGTTGGCCATCGTTGATATAACGCGGGTCGAAGTCGGCAAGCGCATCGGTCGGATTGATGGTGGCGCCCCACAGTGTCTGCTGCTCATTCTCGCTCAGCGCCCAAAAGGCTTTCAGCGCGTCGGTTTTGGCGAAGTGCGGCCACAGCTTGCTGTCGAGCAGGATGCACACCAGCGCGCTGCGCGCGATGTACTCCATCATCTCCAGCTTCTTCACCAGCTCAAGCCGCGCGGCGCGGTCGAAAACCTCCAGGTGCTTGTTCTCGTACAGGTGTTCCACGTCGCTGCGCACGTCATACGTCTCGCCCATCAGCGGGTGATACCGAGGGCCGATGAACAGCTCTGTCCGGCTCTTAAATCGGTTCTTGCCTTGACCCGGCTCCGAGACGATCAGCCCTTCGATGCAGCGGCAGTATTGATGTAGCCGATCCATGTTGTCGCGGATCGTGCGGGTTTCCAGGTATAAGTGTAAGACGCGAAAGAGCCGCCAGTGACCGCCGGCCAGGCGACGCGGTTTCGATGGCGGCGATCTGCGAGGCGATCTTGGCCGCCAGTTGCAGCTCAGCGAGTGTCACGGGCGGATAGTGCCGGACCATGCTCGGAATGGCCGGATCGTAGTCGTCCTGCGAGCGGACGTTGATCTCGCCTTGGTGACGGTATCCGGCAAGCATAACCGGCTTGTGTGCCGGCGCAAATGGGCTCGCGAGCAGAAGCCCGGCATAGAAGTGCCCTGCGTGCCGCTTTAGCTCGGCAGTCTCAGCATCGACGACTTCCGGTACCTGCGACCGCATCTTGCTGAGCAGGAACAGATTGCTGTCCTCGACTTCCTCGGTGCGGATCGTGCCAAGCCACTCGCGCCAGTGCGTCGGCATATCGAACCGCGCATCCGCGAACGCCCAATGGTTCGGCGTCATCTCCTTAAGCGGAACGGGGTCATCAAGCTTCACGCTCAGCGCGATCACGGCGTATTTCTGGCCGTCATCGAGCCAGGAAGCCGAATTGCGCCGGCTCGGTTCTATCGTCATGGCATCGTGTTCAAGTGCCTGCATCATAACAGCTCCTAGCTGTGGCCGCACAGCGGCCTAACTCCAGCCCTTCTTGAGGATCATAAAGACAGGCTTCACCGCGTCGCAGATCGCCAGATCGAGATGCCGAAAACCCCATGACAGTTTCGACTTGGCCGGCGCCTCCTCCGGTGGGCTGTAAAGGCTTTTGACGTACTCGGGGTCGTTAAGCTTCGGCTCAATCTCGCGGATGATACGCGCGCAGTCCTGAGCGTATCGAACAACATGGACGGTATGACCGGAAGTCGCGATCATCGCAGGCACCATGACCGTGCCCGGCGCAACGCCACGGGTGATGATGCTCTCGTGAAGCGCCCAAAGCCGCATACGTTCGGTAGAACCCTTGTCGAACACGTCATGGTCGAAGATCGCGATCACCTTGAAGGTGTCGCGGCGAACCTCAGCGAAGATCAGATCATCGGTGCGATCAACGTGCCTGCGCTTTTGCGTTGCCGTGCCGAGATGAAAATGGTGAAAGCCCATGACGTTCAGGAGGAAATCTTTATCTGACCACCGATCATCCGGGGTAGCGCCCGGTGCGCGTGCCGCAGGGGCATATCCCCGAGTGTGCGGCTCGATGGAGAGGTGTGGCGTCAGGTCGTCGCCCCGTTCCACCTTATCGAGGAAGGCTTTGATCGCCGCAGCATGGTCCGACCAGCGCGGGTCGGCTTGAGCCGCCGGCTCGATTCGAAACGGTACGCGGGCGCTCACCAACATAACGCGAGCGCCAGTTGATGTAGTCAATGAGGAGATCGGTAAGATGTTTCGCCTCCATGTGCTGGAGCGAAGCCTTATTGTTCGGAACGCGCGGGATCGCCTTGATAAGATCGCGCCGCAATTTCTTGATGCGCGGTGGCTCGACGGCGGTCGCCTGCGCGGCTGCCGTGCCGGGGTTGCGCATGCGGTCGTTACCTCATCTTCATTATTTAGGAAGCGCGGTTCCGTAGTTCCAGTTGTAGACCGAAAAGACCCGGGATCGTTAACGTCTCGGATTAGCGGTGCATCAACTTCTGCTGCACCGCATCCGGGCCACAGGCCCTATAGCTTCTCCACCTGCGTGAATTCCAGCTCCACCGGCGTGGCACGGCCGAAGATCGACACCGCGACCTTCACGCGCGAGCGGCCTTCGTCGACCTCCTCGACCGTGCCGTTGAACGAGGCGAACGGCCCGTCGGACACGCGCACCTGCTCGCCCACCTCGAAGGTGACGGAGGGCTTGGGCCGCTCGATGCCTTCCTGCACCTGCTGCAGGATGCGGTCGGCTTCGGCGTCCGAAATCGGCATCGGCTTTTTGTCGGTGCCGAGGAAGCCGGTGACCTTGGGCGTGTTCTTGATCAGGTGGTAGACGTCGTCGGTGAGATCCATCTTCACCAGCACGTAGCCGGGGAAGAACTTGCGCTCGGCTTCGACCTTGCGGCCGCGGCGCACCTCGGTGACCTTCTCCTTGGGCACCATGATCTCTTCGAAATGATCGCCCAGGCCGCGTTGCTTGGCCTGCTCGCGGATCGAATCGGCGACCTTGTTCTCGAAATTCGAATAGGCGTGGACGATGTACCAGCGCTTGGGCCGGGTCGTCGTGGTGGTAGCGGTGTCGCTCATCGCGTTCTCGTCTGGGCTCTCTAATTTAGCTTGCGATACCGAGCACGAAGGTAACGGCAATACGAATGATCTGGTCGCCGACCAGGAAGAACACCGAAGCGAGCGCCACCATGACGAAGACCATGGCGGTGGTGATCGCGGTCTCCTTCCGCGAAGGCCACGTCACCTTACGGGTTTCCTCCCGCACTTCCTGCAGAAACTTGAACGGAGACGCCGCCATTCCGATTAGTCCCGATTCCCTCAACTCTATTCCAACGCGCCTATATAGGTCGCCTATGTAGGTACGGCCGGCCGCCTTTGCCTGGCCTGAAGGCGGCGATTACTCGCCCGACCTTTGCGCCTGGCAGGAGTGGCAGGACTCGAACCTGCAACCCCCGGTTTTGGAGACCGGTGCTCTAGCCATTGAGCTACACTCCTCCGGAAAGCCAGCGTGCCGAGCGTAAGCTCGCGGCGCCAGCCCGCCTTCGCCCAATCGGGCTCCGGCGCGGCAGCCCTCACTCGCTTCGCGAGCGAAGGCTGGAAGCGGAGGCGGCGAACCTAAGGGTCCGCCGCAGTGATGTCATGCATGATGCGGATGGCCAATGCAAGGCCGCCGCAGCCCCGTTTTAGCGGGTTTTCCGGGCGCGGGCGGGCGCCCAGGCCGGCGCCTGCCGGGGACGGTGCCCGGTTAGTGGCCCCATAAATCATCTATAAGGGCTTATCCAGGGCCGCACTTGCGCCGGGCATCGTCTTGTTCAACATGGCGCCGAATTGGCGGCCTAGACTGGCCAGGTCGGACGCGCGCCACGCCGGCTCAAACTGTTTCAGGGAGTTCCCGATGCGATTTTCCCTCTGCCGGCCGTCCCGGCGCGCCGCCATAGCCGCGGCCGCCGCGCTTATGCTCATGGCCGGCGCCGGCTGGCGGCCGGCGCTGGCCGCCGAGGGCCCCTTCGCCCAGTTCAACGGCAGCTGGTCGGGCAGCGGCACCATGCGCATCAACGGCAAGGCCGAGCGCATCCGCTGCCAGGCGAGCTACCGGGCGCGCGGCAGCACCGGGCACGAGATCGACCTCACGCTCAAATGCGACAGCGACAGCTACAAGTTCAATCTCGGCGGCCTGTTCCGCGCCGACGAAGGCAATCACGTCTCCGGTCAATGGACCGAGCACACCCGCAATGTCGGCGGCATCGTGGTCGGCAATGTGAGCGGGGCGCGTTTTCAGCTGCATGTGGAGAGCAACGCCTTCACCGCCGACATGGGCATCCACACCAATAGCGGCTCGCAATCGGTGTCGATCGACGCGCAAGGCGGCGGCCAGATCGTGAAAGCCTCGCTCACGCTGCGCCGGCATTGACGGCGCCGAACGCCCCGACTGGATCGGCATCATGGAGATCCGCGCCCGCTACATGCTGATCGGCAGTTTCGTGCTGGCCTTCGCGCTCGGCATGTTCGGCTTCGTCTATTGGATCGAGAACATCGGCGGGCTCGGCCAGCGCGCAAGCTACCTGGTCGAGTTCGAGCGGCCGGTGGCGGGGCTGACGGTCGGCGCGAGCGTGCTGTTCAACGGTATCCGGGTCGGCGCCATCACCGAGCTCAAGCTCGACGCGCAGGATCCCAAGCGGCTCGTTGCGGCGATCTCGATCGATCCGGCAACCCCGGTGCGCGCCGACACGCAAGTCGACGTGACCTCTCAGGGCCTGACCGGCGCGCCGGCCATCGCGCTCAAGGGCGGCGAAGCCAAGGCCCCGCCGCTGCACGGCCAGCCGCCGGTGCTGAAGGCGCCGGCCGGCGTCGGGCAGAACCTGACGGAAGCCGCGCGCGGCACGCTGCATAACATCGACACCATCCTCGCCGACAATTCCAAGGACCTGCATACCGCGATCAGCGGCTTCTCGACCTTCGCCGACATGCTCGGGCGCAATTCCAAGCGGCTGGAAGGCATCCTCGGCGGCCTGGAGAAGTTGACCGGCGGCGGCGAGAAGAAGCCGGAAGCCGTCTACGACCTGGCAGCGGCAAAGGATTTTCCGGGACTCACCAAAACCGTCAGCCGCAAGCTGGTGTTGCCGGATCCCAAGGCGATCCTCACCTACGATACCCAACATATTCTGACGCGCAGCCCGGCCGGCATCTATTCGCCGCTGGAAGGCGCCAAATGGGCCGACAACCTGCCGAAGCTGATGCAGGCGCGCATCCTGCAAAGTTTCGAGAACGCGCATCAGCTCAGCGTCGTGGGCGGTGGGTTCGATCAGGCCGAAGGCGCCGCCCGGCTGGAGATCAACATCCGCAGTTTTCAATTATCGCCCGCGCCTTCGCCGACCGCGTTGGTGGAGTTTTCGGCGCGCCTGGTCGACGACAAGGGCCAGGCGATTGGGACGCGCATGTTCAACGCGCAGGTGGCGGCAAAAAGCATGCAAGCCCCCGACGTGGTGGCCGCGCTCGACCAGGCGTTCTCGAAAACCGCCCAGGAACTTGTCGTGTGGACGGTGGGAGCGCTTTAAGTCGATGCGCGTAAAGCCATCGCGCACGCTGGCTTGCCGAGCCGAAGCGCCGAAGGGCAAAGGTTGGCTCGCCAACCGAGGCCGCGAAGTGGCAGCCCGCCTTCGCCGACGCTATGGCGGACAACCTCCGCCGCTTCGCGGCGGAGGTTGCAGTGTAAGGGTTCGAACCCCGTCATCGGCGCTTACTTCTTCATCTTGAGCGCGCCGCCGTCGAATGTGGTGACCATGGCCTGCATGTAGCCGTCCTTGGTGATGTAGGCGTCGGAGCCGCGGTAAGGCGCCGCCAGGAAGGGCGCGGTGGCGACCCATTGGGTCGCGAAGGTGCCCCCGATTGTGGTGCTGTGTTCGACGGCGAAATGAATGCCGTTAAGGCCGCCGTTTTTCGCGTCCTTGCAGAAGCCGGCGAACAGGTCGCCGATCGCCGCGCGGCCTTTCACGATCGTCCCGTTCGGCAGGTTGATCTGGGCGTCGTCGGGATACTGCGCCAGCAGCCGGTTCCAGTCGCATTTGTTAAGCGCCGCCAAGTGTTCGTCGAGGACGGCTTGGGCAGTCGGTTGCTTCTTCAGAGGGGGCAGGGTCATCGCCGCCTGCGCGGCAAAGGCCGTGGTCATCACGGCGAGCGCGAGCGAGACTGCGAGCGGGATTTTCGGAACGAATTTCATTGCTTCCTCCCGGGTTTGGGCCATTGCGGCGCTCGGGCGCACTGCAATGAGCTTACAACCGGAAATTATTTGCCCGCCGAACGGCCATTACAAGCCGGGCGCGTGATCGCCAGTCTCAATCTTGCGGTCAACGAATGGATTGGGATCGGTTCGCGATAGATTACAGTGTCAGTGCACGAACGAAAGCGCCTCAGCCGGTGGCGCCGAAGGCGCGAAGGGAGAGGGTCATTGGAGCGGGTGAAGGGAATTCGAACCCTCGTCATCAGCTTGGAAGGCTGTTGCTCTACCATTGAGCTACACCCGCATCGCGCCCGTCATTTAGAAGATTTAAGGGCGCCGCGCCATGGCCCGGCCTCGCACACGGCTTGCCGAGCCCTAGCGCCGAAGGCGCGAAGGTCCGTCTCCGCCCTAGCGGGCTTCGGCGCGACAGCCTTCGCTCGCTTCGTCACGATAGACCTGCGCTGGCTTGCCGAGCCGTAGCTCGCGCAGTGAGCGAAGGATGGTGGGAGAGGTAGGACTTCGAACCTACGAAGGCGTAAGCCAGCGGATTTACAGTCCGCCCCCTTTGCCACTCGGGACACTCTCCCCATGCCGCCGCCGCACCGTGTCTCGAAAGATGAACGGCCGCAGGCCTCGGCTGATCGGGATTTGCGCGCTTTATGGGCAGGCGGGTCGCCCAAGTCAATGGAGGCTACCCTGTCGGCTGCGGATCGGATAAGGCAGCCGGCATGGCCTCCCAACCGCCCCACTCCAAGCCCCGCCCCGGCGCCAAACCGGGCGCCACCCGCGAGCAGACCGAGCGCCGCGCGCGCTTCGAGCGCGCCCACCGCGAGGCCCTGCGCGGCGAAGGCGAGGCCCCGGTGGTCATGTATGGCTGGCACACGGTGACCGCCGCGCTCGGCAACCCGGCGCGCCATATCCGCAAGCTGCTGGCCACCGAGAACGCCGCGCGGCGCCTGGCCGAGGAAGGTTTCACCCAAAAGCCGGAACTGGTGCGGCCGGGGGCGATCGCCGAGCGGCTCACCCCCGACGCGGTGCATCAGGGGCTTTATCTGGAAACCGACCCCCTGCCCGCCCCGGCCGTCGAGGACCTGCCGGCCGAGGGCGTGGTGCTGGTGCTCGACCAGATCACCGACCCGCACAATGTCGGCGCCATCTTCCGCTCGGCCGCGGCCTTCGGGGCGGCGGCCATCGTCACCACCGCCCGCCACAGCCCGGACGCCACCGGCGCGCTGGCCAAGGCCGCCTCCGGCGCGCTCGAACACGTGCCGCTGGTCAACGTGCAGAACCTGGCGCGCGGACTCTCCGCGCTCAAGGCGAGCGGCTTTCTGGTGATCGGGCTCGACTCAAGCGGCGAGCGCGATCTGGCCGCGCTCGAGCTGCGCAGCCCGCTCGCGCTGGTGCTGGGCGCCGAAGGCAAGGGCCTACGCCAGCTCACCCGGGAAACCTGCGATGCGGTGGCGCGCATCGACCTGCCGGGGGCGATCAAGAGCCTGAACGTGTCGAACGCGGCGGCGCTTTCGCTTTACGTCGTCAGCCGCGCGCTCGCCGGAGGCTAGTGCCCCGCTTCCGAAGTTCGTGATACATCGCAGCACCCTCTGACACGAACTTCGGAAGCCAAGGGGCACTAGCAACTATTTGATTTTAGTGCCGCTTATCGATTTGAAGTTCCTGAACGAGCTTGCGGCAGATGGTGCAGGAACTTCAAATCGGCGGCACTAGACAACGAAACGGCGGGCTTTCACCCGCCGTCCCGCGTCCCACGAACCGAATGCGTTGAAATCTATTTCTTGTGCTTGTGCTTCTCGGCCTTCGCCGCCTTGGCCGCCTTGGCCACCTTGGCCGCGTTGCCCTGGCGAAACAGCCTGATGTTCATGCGGTCGGGCCCGAGGATGGTGACCTCGGCCTCGGCCCGAATGGTGCGGTGGTCGCCGCCCAAGCCGCGCACCACGACCTTGCGTGTCTCGACCTGAGGCCGCGCTTTACCCGAGGCTTTGACATCGGCCTTGGCGCTCGCTTTGGCTTCGATATCGCGGACCTTGCGCGCGCCATGGCGCTCGACCGGCCGGTACTCGCGGTGCCAGGACGGCGGCAGCGGCAGCGCCTCTCCCGGGGCTTGCTCCACGTAGGGCGGCAGGTCGCGCTCGATGCGCACCGGCGGCGGGTGGTGGAACAGGCCGCGGCCGCGCGGATATTCGTCGATCAGATGCGGGCGCACGATCACCCGCGGCGGATCGTCGACCACGCGCCTGCGCACGACCACCACCGGCTTGCCGCGCACCACCGTGACCTTGCCGTGGCGGTGATGCGAGACCTTGCGTTCGACCTCGTGCTTGGCCTTGTGGCGGGTGTGGTGGCGGCGCAATTCCTCGATCACCGCGGGGTCGTTGTGCACGCGCGCGCGCGCCCTTTCCGCCCTGGCGTGCTCGCTGCGCGCGGCGCGGCGGCGTTCCGCCTTGGGACGCTGGATCACATAGGTGCCGGGCGCGACCTGGATCGCGTAGGGCTGCCGGGCGACGTAAGGATAGCCTTGCGTCTGCCGCGGATAGGAACTGTAGGATTGCGCCTGCGCACTCAGCGGCAGGAGCGCGGCGGTGGCGACGACGGCAACGGTGCAGACAAGGCGTTTCATCGGACGGCGGCTTTCACTTGTCGATCACGGGCGGACGCGGTGCCGGCCAGCTGCGCGGCGGCGCTTCGAACACCGACGAGGCCGACCAGATGCGGAAGAAATCCTGCGCCGGCTTCGGCTTGACCCAGTGCGCGCGCACGCGACGGTCGAAGCGGTCGCGGCCGAACGGGAAGTAATGGCGGTTGCGCCACGGCGGCAGCCAATAGGCGCGCACCACGACACCCGGCTCCCAATCGTAGAGAAAGATTTGTCCGGCGGGCCGGCCGACCGGCCGGTAATGCGCAACGAAATGCCCGTGGCCCGCACGCACGACGCCGGCATCGGCGGCGCTTGCCGCGGCGAGGCCGAGAGCCAGAGATGCGATGGCGACGAGCAGGCGCATGACGATGAAAACTCCGCCACTGTTCGCAAGCATTTTATACGAACGCTTTACTGTGCTGCATGTAATCGCCCGGTAACATTAATTGCGTGGCCTGCCTTGAACCTGTCGGCTTCGATCGCACGCTCGCGCGCTCGAATTTCGCGCCCCCTCCGCCATTAAAGTTAACCGCCGTGCCGCACGCGCGATCGAAGCCGAATGCCAAAGAGCCCGCGCGCGGGCGCTTTCCCCGGCGCTACGATGAATTGGAAGCGCCCACCGCTTGGCGCTGGTGGACCGCCTGGCCGACCTCGGCGTGCCGGAGAAGCTCGCGCTCCAACACCTCGAGGTGCGCGGCTGGCGGTGCTGCAGCCCGCCTGGGCACCGGGGCTCGCCAAGGCAATAAGGGGCCGCCACGCCTATATTTGGCCGCTTGTAGCGTCGAAGCGACGCTGATAGCTCTCGGCGGCGAACACCGGCAAGCCGGGTTAGCTCAGGGGTAGAGCAGCGGTTTTGTAAACCGTTGGTCGGGGGTTCAAATCCCTCACCCGGCACCGCTGCAAAATCAAGCTTTTGCCTGCGCCGCAACGCTTTCCGGGGCACCGCGCGGCGACGAATTCGAGCGAATTCACCCGTATCGCAAAAGAGGTCGCAACGGCGCTTGCCGCTATCCCCTTGACCGACGGTCAGGATCGGCCGCGCGGACCCTTGGCATCATGCGCGCCAATGGCGTCTACACCCTCGCCATTCACTGCGGCGGCCGGTTCACTACGGCGTCTACAGCACTGTCTTCGGTGCCGGCTCAGTTATCGGGCTTCGTCGACGACATGTTAGTCGTGTTGAGATCCTTCGCGGCCGTGGCCGGCGGTTTCTGCTCAACGAGAATCGGCAAGGCCGCGTGGAGCGACTTTATCGACGATCTAGATCGCAAGAAGGCGATATCGGTCTCACCCAAAGATGTCTGGTGAAGTGGCCAAACCGACGGTCCACTTTTGGCCCATCGTGTCATTCGCCGCAGCTCAGTCGCTATCGGAGACGTAGCGGGCATGGGACCGCGCCGGCGCCGAAGTCGAGAATGACCCGAATTGGACATACCTTTTGCGCTTATGAATGTCTCCATTGGCCAAAATTGCGGGCACCAAGGTCGCTCGGTTTGACGGTGAGCAGCGACGCCGTTCCCGCCGAATGATCCTGCTTCGCCGTCAATAGTCATCGCAAAATTGCTATGGCAATTCTCTCCACCCCACAACCGTCGCTTCAATCGCCGCGCCCGTGTCCGAATTGCGCCAACCGCCTTTGCTCCACTGGCATGGGTACGGCAAAACATAAGTTCCGCTTTTGTCTTCACAAAGAAGTTCAAGAGGCCGGTCGAGCGGCGGCGCGCCCTGGTCGAATTCGTTTAAGCGATGTTGTCTGGTGGCCATCGTCATGGTCCTTCGCTTTGCGCCCGAGAGAATGGGTTTTGCCCACATGAGGTCGAAGCTAAATTGGATTGCTGCGGCGGGAGGGCTGGAACGTCCGAATGGCGCAATCAAAGTCCGACCGGTTCTCTTTTTGAATCAACATTGATTTCTGCTTGTGGCCCTCAGCGTCGAGTCAAGACGAGGCTCGCGGGGCCACAAGAAGGAGATTGCGGCCCCGCCGTCGCCCAAGGCAAGCGAGCCGCGCGCGATTGGCACGCCCGCCCACGGCCTCCGGCGGCGGCAAAAAGGAGAAGGACCGCCGCCGGTTCGGATCCCTCGCCCGGCACCGGGGTCGAGCCGCCGGAAACTGCGCAAAAAATGGTCCGGTCGGGCGGCCGGCTGGGCGCACAGGAGACCTTGTGAGCCGGTCGGACGCGTGCAACACTGTGGCGTTAGCACTACCCCGGAGATCTAGCATGCCGCAGGGCACCGTGAAGTGGTTCAATCCGACCAAGGGTTACGGATTTATCCAGCCGCAGGAAGGCGGCAAGGACGTTTTCGTACACATCTCGGCGGTTGAACGTGCCGGCCTCAGCACTTTGAATGAAGGTCAAGTCGTTCAGTTCGAACTGGTCGAGAACCGCGGAAAGACATCCGCGGAGAACCTCAAGGTCAAGTGACCGCGGCGCCCGCGCTTACTTAAGGCCTATTATCGGACCGTACGGCCGCCGCGCCTGCCCAGGCTCGGGTCGTTGGCGCACGCCCGTAACGCGCGCGTCTAGCGCGCGAGCCGGGCGAGCTGCGGGAACGGGCTGAAGGCTGCATCCTTGCAAAGGGGCGCGGCCTGCTTGCCGTCGAGGAAACGGTCGAGCTTGCCCGACACATAGACCGCGGCGCCGGTCTTTGCGCCCATATATTTGGCGCGGTTGTCGCGCGCATTGTAGCGCACGCAGGCGACATAGCGCTGGCCCGGTCCGACCTTCTCGAGCATGGGCGGCGAGATCGCGCCGTCGCGGATGTGGCTCGGGTCGTTGAGATAGGTGCGCAGGAAGGCCAGCATGTCCTGCTTGTAGTCTTGCGGCAGCGAATTCTGCGCGTCCCATTGCGCGCGCAGTTCGGCCTGGCTCGGGCCCACATCGGTCTCGCACCCGCCGACCGCCAGCAAAGCCGGCAAGGCAAGCAACGCCAGCCACCGCATACTCTCTCTCCCCGCGCCCCTGACAGCGCCCCCTGCCGCGACCACAGCGTCATAGCGGCCGAAAACTTGGCGTGCAAATGGCGCCAGCCGCGCGCGAATAGGCGCACTGCCGGCGGTGTTGCATTCAAGGGGTGGCGGCCGAAAGATGGCCCCGGCGGAGACCGAAAAACGATGTCAGCACTTACGCGCCGCTCACTGCTCGCTTGCGGCCTTGCCGCCGGCGCTGCTTATTCCCTGCCCGTCGGCGCGGCGGCGCCTTTGGCCAGGCAGCAGGGGCCCGGCGCCTACCGCTACCGGCTCGGCGATTATCAGCTTACCGCGCTCTATGACGGCATCTGGTATCTGCCGATGGACGACAAATTCATGCGCAATGCCAGCGCGCGCGAAGTCGATCGTGCGCTGGCCGCCGCCTTCTTAGCCCCGCGCGTGCTGCCGGTGAGCTTCACCGCGCTGCTGGTCAATACCGGCACGCGGTTGATCCTGATCGACACCGGCACCGCCGGCCAGATCGCGGACAGCGCCGGCGTCATGCTCGGCAATCTTAAGGCCGCGGGCGTAACGCCTGCCCAGATCGACACTATCGTGATCTCACATTTCCATCCCGACCATATCGACGGCATCAAGACCAAGGACGGCGCCAAGGTTTTTCCCCATGCCGAGATTCTGGTGCCGGCGCCGGAATGGGCGTTCTGGATGGATGACGGCAATATGGCGCGCGCCACCGGCACGGCGCACCGCTATTTCCTCAACGCGCGGCGCATCTTCGCCGACATCGCCGGGCAAGTGCGGCGCTTCACGCCGGGCGCGGAAGTGGCGCCCGGCATCGTCTCGATTCCGGCCTATGGCCATACGCCCGGCCACACCGCCTTTTCGATTCACTCCGGCGGCCAATCGCTCCTCGTCATGAGCGACACCGTGCGCAACCCTTATTTGTTCGTGCGCCATCCCGACTGGCAGCCGATCTTCGACATGGACGGGCCTCTATCGGTGAAGGTGCGCCGCGCCATGCTCGCGCGCGCGGCGAGCGAGCGCATGCTGGTCGAGGCCTATCACTTCCCCTTCCCGGCCTGCGGCCACATCGTGCGCAACGGCACGGGCTACGAACTCGAGCCGGTGATGTGGTCGCCGCTTTAGCTAGGTCGCGGACTCATAAATTCAGTTCTGTAAGCGCAGCCCGCTGAATGTCCGCTTCGTTCCGGAAGCGACCGAATTGTTGCGTCAGCGCGAAACGGCGCAACGGGCCAATTGCAGAAATGGAACCTTAGCGCCCGCCGCTGACGTAGCGGCCGTTACATCCGGTCGCGTGGCGTATTCGGCTTGGTATCACCGTCGTCCTTCCCGGGCGCACGCATTTTGTTGCCGCCTTCAGTGCCGGACCCGTTGGCGCCACCGAACCTCTCGTCGCTCTTGTTGGCTGAATTCATGACCTTGTCGATGAGTTGGCTGGCGGCCTTGACGCAGCTCTCCATATTTTGGTCTGCCGGACATTGGATGTCGATGCGCTCATTGCCACGCGCGAAATGGAATTGAACGCCGTCGCAGCGCCCCATGCCCCGTCCCCAGCCGAGCCTTTGGCCCATCGGGCCGCCCTCGGCCCGCGAGCGATGATGCCAGCCTGGACGCGACTGCCAGTCGCGATCGTGGTCCGAGCTTTGATCTTGCTGCTTCTGATGCATCCGCGGGGCGTGCTGCGATTGTTTCTCGTCGCTTCCGCCAATTTTGTCATAGGACTGCGCGAGGGTTGGTTGCGCCGAACCGACCATGGCGGCTAGCGCAGTCGCTAAAGCAAGTGATGCGATTTTCATGACAGATGCCTTCCCGGGGTCGAGCCCCGATTTGACGGTGAACGGCAGTCTCTATCTGAGCCGGCTAGGAACCCAGTTCGGAGAACGGTTCATCGAAAGTTTTGCGCCCTCGCCAGCACTCGGACACTTCCAAAACGAGCGCATTGAAGCAGCCACGCTAGAAATCAATGCCACGCGAACCATTGAAAGGAATTGATGTAAATCAAGCTGTGCGGCGTCCTGCGGGCCGCGCTCGCCTCGACGAGTTCGATCTGGCGATGTGGGCCGCTTTAACGTGGCGCATGATTTCTTCCGAAAACCGGTTCCCGTCCCCGATCAAGTCGGGGACAGGATTTTTCGGGATCATGCGCTAGTTGGTGGCAAGCTTGACTCCGCCGTAGATGGCAAAGCCCGGCTGCAGCCAGCCGAGCGGGTTCTCCCAGCGCTTGTCGAAAATATTGTCGGCGTGCGCGAACACGGTGAACTGATCGTTGACCTTGTAGTTTGCCGCCAGATTGACGAGCCAGACACCGCCGCCGTCGCGCCGGATGAAGGTGGCACGGTCGATGTCCACCCAGCGCCCCATATAGAGCACGGTCGGCGCGATGGTGAGTTTGTCGATCGGCTGCCATTCGGCGGTCAGCGCGTATTTGCGGTAGGGCCGCCGCAACAGGTCCATGCCGGTGATGAGATCCTTGGCGGTGGTGCGCGTGTAATCGAGCCGCGCGCGCAATTGATCGTTGACGGTAACCGCCAGAAACCCTTCCCAGCCGTAGGTCACCGCCTTGCCGACATTGACGTAAGTGAAGGGCGCGAACACCGCCTCGATCAGGTTCTCGATGTCGTTGTGGAAATAGGTCACGCCGAAGCGGACGCGGTCGTTCAACAGCGGCTGCTCGAAACCGTAGTCGTAGCCCGTGCTGGTTTCCGGCCGCAGCTTGGGATTGCCGACGAAGCCGTAGGGGCCGTTGCCGTAGAGCTGATAGAGATCGGGCGCCTTGAAGCCGGTGCCGTAACTGCCCTTCAGCTTGGTGTCGGTGACCGGCAGAATGACCGCCGGCGCCACGCGCCAGGTATTGTGGCCGCCGAAGGCGTCATGGTCGTCGTGCCGCACATTGGCAACCAGGAAGACGCGCTCGGCGAAATCCGCCTGCCATTCCAGGAAGCCCGCCTGGTTGCCGGTCTTGGCGGCGAGATTGTCGCTTTCGGCGCGGTCGTTCTCGCGCTCGAGCCCCGCAACAATCGTCTGCCCGGGCGCGACTTTGAGATCGCCGCGCCAGTCGTATTTGTCGCGCCGGCTCTTGAAGATGGTGAGCGGGTTGGGATCGGGATCTTTGTTGCTGCGGTCGTAGTCGGTGAGGTTGGCGCCGAAGGTATTGACGAAGCGGCCGTCAAACAGCGTCACCACGCTTTCGGCGCGGCCGTAGAAGTCGCGGTTCTTGTAGGTCGAGCGCTCGGGAAAGGTGACGCCCGGAAAGGTGAGCGGGTTGTCGTCGGAATAAAGGAGCTTGGCGTCGGTGTAGCGGCCGTAGAGATTGAACCGCAGCATGTCGCTCACCTTGCCGCCCAGCCGGGTCGAGAAGGTGCGGTTGTCGTAAGCGTTGCCGATCGGCTTACCGCCGGGCGGCACCATGTAATCGGGCGTCACCCGCATGTCCCCAGCGCGGAAATGCGCGACGTTGAAGGCGTAATCGAAACGGTCGTCGCCGCCGCTCAGACGGCCCGACTGGTTGAAGGTGCCGAACGAGCCGCCCTCGATCGTGGCGCTGGCCTTGGGCGGGCCGGAACCCTTCTTGGTGGTGATGGCGATGACGCCGCCGATGGCGTTGGCGCCGTAGAGCCCGCTCTGCGGCCCGCGCAGCACCTCCACCTGCTCGATGTCGTCGGTCAACAGATGCGCCAGATCGACCGCGCCCGTTGGCGTGCTCGGATCGCTGATGTCGATGCCGTCGACCAGCACCTTGACGTGGTTGGAATTGGTGCCGCGCATGAAGATCGATGTCTGCGCGCCGGCGCTGCCGTTCTGCACCACGTTGAGGCCGGGCACGGTCTGCAACAGGTCGGGCAGCGTGCGCACCTGGCGGCGCGCGATCTCGTCGGCCGTGATCACGCTGACCGAGCTGGCGATCTGATTGAGCGGCGTCGGCACCGTGGTCGGGCTCACCACGATCGCCGGCAGAACCACGGCGGCATTCTGCAGCGCGCCTTGCGCGCGCGCGGCTTGCGCCGCAACGAGAGTCAGCGCCAAAGCGGCGCCAAATCGTACAACCCTAAACCCCATCCCCATGACACAACGTTCCTTCGTTTGCACGCAAGCAAAGCTTGCGCGCATCGGTGAGACCAAGCCCGAAGCGAAGGACGCAAATTACGGTACGCAAACCAAATCGCGTTTCTCTTTGCGTACCGAATGTCGTGAAAGGATTAAGTCTTTCACGGCCTTCGCACCGGCATTGACGTCACCGCTGCGAAAGACCGCTCCGTATGGACGCCCCGTCCACCGGTTGGGTGACCGCGCTGGCAGGTCTCCTGGCTCGCGGGTCTTAGCCTCGATCCAGCCTTCCCGGTTTCCCAGTGGCCGTCTTGGATCAGGCTCGCCGCTCACAGTTGCGGGGGCAGCCGCGGATGTCCGTGAATGGACGGTTTCCGCGTTCCCTCTTTCGTCTCCGGATTTTTGTCCGGAGAACCAGCACGGCCGAATGTTCCGCCGGAGCGGCGCTCAAGTCAAGCCGGGCCTTGGCGTGGACTTCGAAACCCGCCTGCAATTTTTTCGCAACGCCCGCGGACTATTGCCGATCGCGGATTGTTTTTTTGAATACACGCGCGTCTTGCCCTAAGCTGACGGCCGCGCTTTCGTTGAAGGAAAGGTCCCGCCATGACGCAGGTCCGCATGCTTTCCCGTCTCGGTTTGATCGCCGCCACCGCCCTGATCGCCACCGCCGTCGGCAGCGCGCCGCTTTATGCCATGGGCGACGAGAATCCGAAGCCGCCGCCCGCGCCCAAGGCGCAGAAGATCGAAAAGAAGAAGCCCGGCCATAAAAAGTCCACGACGCGCAGCAAGAAGAAGAAGCTGAAAAAATCGCAAGAGGAATTCCTGCGCCAATACCACGCCGCGCGCGCGCTCATCCTCGCGCACGATTACCGCGGCGGTATCGCCGCCATGCACGCGATCGGCCATGACGAGCATCCCGACGTCGCCAATTATATCGGCTATGCCTACCGCAAGCTGGGCGACTACAAGGATTCGCAAATCTGGTACGTGAAGGCGCTGGCCGCCGACCCCAACCACGTGCGCACCTGGTCCTATTACGGCATGTGGCAGATGGAGCAGGGCAACCGGCTCAAAGCGCTCGACGACCTGCAGAAGGTCGCCTCGATCTGCGGCAACACGAGCTGCGAAGCCTATAAGGAGCTGAAGGCGGTGATCGACGGCAAGGCGACGTACTGAGACGCCTCAAGTCTCCTGCAACGGGAATAATCGGCGTCCACGCTTTCGGCCGGCAGCTCTACGCTGGACGGCGTCGAATACCTATGCAGCATTGGCGGCGGGGACACGCCAAGGACTGCCGGACGCCAAATCGGGTATTCTGGGTCCTAGCGAACCGGGACCATCAATCCTGTTTGTGGCAGGCGACCCGATGCAACAAGCAAAGCCCAATACGGCAATGCGGAACGTCACGATATGGGATGCGCCCACGCGCCTATTCCATTGGCTCACGGTGGCGCTGGTTGCGGCGGCCTATGCGACATGGCGGCTCGACTTGATGTTCTGGCACGTCTGGGTCGGCTATGCCCTGCTGGCACTGGTGCTGTTTCGATTGCTTTGGGGTTTCTTCGGCAGCGAGACGGCGCGTTTTTCCCGCTTCCTGGTGTCGCCGAGCGCGGCGGCGCGTTATCTGCGCCACGCCTTGCGGCGCGAGCCGGACCGGCAAGTCGGCCACAATCCCGCCGGCGGCTGGATGGTGCTGCTGCTGCTTGCGTTGCTGCTGGCCGAAACGCTGACCGGCCTCTACGTCAGCAATGACATTGTCGATGCCGGACCTTTGACCGAACTGGTGCCGGCGCCGGTCGCCAATCTCATCAGCGATCTTCATTCCGTCTTCTGGCAAGCGCTGCTGGGCGCCATCGTGCTGCACGTCGTGGCGGTCAGCGTTTACTGGGCGGTAGCGCAGCAAAACCTGGTGCTGCCGATGATCAGCGGGCGCAAAACGCTGCCGGCGCCCGCGCGGCCGCCAACACTCGCAGGGCCGCTGCGCGCGCTGCTTCTGTTCGTGTGCGGCAGCGTTGCCGCTGCCGCACTGGTGAATTTCCTCTGACCGCTAGCTCTTCGGCAGCATCACCTGACCGCGGATTTCGCCGGCCGGATGTTTCTTGGTGTGGACGTTGATGTACCAGTCGCCCGCCTCGAGTTCCTTGGCTTGCGGCTCGGTCAGCGTCGCCTTGCCCGTGATCGGGCTCTTGACCGGCTTGCCTTTCGTGGTCAGCCAGATCTGCACACCCCCGTTCTTGCCTTTGGCACCGTCGTGGAAATGCGCCATGGTGACGGGGCTCGACATGTGGCTATAGGTAATGCGCCAAGTCACCTCCCGCGTACTCGGATTAAATGTCAGCGTGGCCGTTCCCGTGCCGGAGGGCTTTACCACCGGCACTTGCTGCGCCCCATTGAGCGTGACTTTGAATGACTTGGGGGCGGCGGTGGCCGATCCGGCCCACGCGATGCAGGCCAGCCCCGCCAGCGCAAAGACTGCCCGCCTAGAAAATGCACCCATCATGGTTTGCTCCTTTGATCGAGCGTTCACCCCCCGATGAACCTCGCGTCAAGACTCTAACTGAACCGACTATACCGTCAATGAGCCGAACGCCCGCGAGCCGCGTATCGCGCCGGGTCGCCGTACCCCGGCGGGGGTGCGTCAATCTTCCGTCTCCTCAACGATCCAGCGGTAATAATCGACGTCCACGCTCTCCACCGGCAGCACCATGATCGACGGCGTCTCGTAAGCGTGCAGCGCCTTGACCGCCTCGCGCACGCTCTCGGCCAATGAGGCGCGGGTCTTGACGATCATCACCGCCTCCTCGGCGCGCTCGATTTTGCCCTCCCACCGGTAGTGCGAGATCATGCCGGGCAGGATATTGACGCAAGCCGCCAGCCTTTTCTCCACGATAGCGCGCCCGACCCGCTCCGCCTCGACAATCGAGGGCCAAGTCGTATAGACGAGCACAGCGCGTTCCATCGTCGGGTTCCTCCATGCGAAGCCCAGCCCGGGCCGATAAGCAGATCGGCTTTGTCGCCGCCTCGACGCCCGAGGCGCGCGAGGCCTATGAGCGGCTGGAAAAGCGCTACGGCAATATCGACCCCAATTCCGCCGACGTGATCGTCGCGCTCGGCGGTGACGGGCTGATGCTGCAAACCCTGCACAAGTTCATGAATTCCGGCAAGCCGATCTACGGCATGCACCGCGGCACCGTCGGCTTCCTGATGAACGAATTTGACGAGCAGGCGCTGCCCGAGCGCATCGCCGCCGCGCAGATGACGGTGATCCACCCGCTGGTGATGCGCGCGCGCGATTCGGTCGGGCGCATGCACGAGCACCGCGCCATCAACGAGGTCTCGCTGTTCCGCCAAAGCGCGCAAGCCGCCCATCTGCGCATCCTGATCGACGGCCAGGAGCGGCTCGCCGAATTGATCGCCGACGGCGTGCTGGTGGCGACGCCAGCCGGCTCCACCGCCTATAACCTGTCGGTGCAAGGGCCGATCATCCCGATCAACGCGCCCATGCTGGCCTTGACGCCGATCAGCCCGTTCCGGCCGCGGCGCTGGCGCGGCGCGCTGCTGCCCGACCGCGCCAGGGTGACGCTCGAAATCCTCGAGCCGGAAAAGCGCCCGGTGGCGGCGGTCGCCGACCACGAGGAGGTACGCTCGGTGCGCGCGGTCGACGTCGTCATGGACCACGCGGTCTCGATCAACATGCTGTTCGATCCCGGGCACAATCTCGACGAGCGGATTTTGCGCGAACAGTTCGGCTTTTGAGCGCTGTTGAAGGCGCCCGCCCCCCGCTGGCACGCGGCAAAAACCGATGCTAGGGTCGCCGGCGCTGGAGAGGCCCTCACGATGCGCAAAACCTTCATCGGCTTGACGCTGGTTCTGGCCGCAAGCCTTGCCGGATGCGCCGGCGTCGGCCCCGGCGGGACCGGCAACGATTCGGGCGGCATCATCCCCTGGAGCCCGGACAACCAGGCCCATGCCCGCGACTATGCCATGAGGCATTGCGCCTATTACGACAAGGTCGCCCATATGGAGCCGATCTACCCCCGCTACGGGCAATATATCAGCTTCACCTGCTACTTCCCGCGCGGCTATAACAGCCGCTAAATCCGCCGCAGCGGGTGGAATAGCGAGATCGCGCAGCCGAGCGCGGTAAAGCCCGCCATCAACAGGAAGGCGGCGCGGAAAGCTTCCGTGATGTCGGCCTGGATGGCGGCGGCATGCGCACCGCCGATCGCCGGCCCTGCGCCGCCCGCCTGCTCCACCATGTGCGCGAAGGCGGCCGCCGCTTCCGAATTCTTCAAAGCGAGCACGGTGAACAGCATGCACGCCACCAGCGCGGTGCCGAAGGCGGCGCCGATGGAGCGCGAAAACTGCACCGAGGCAGCCGCCTCGCCCAGCCGGTGCAATCCCGAGGCCGACTGCACCGTCACCTGCACCACCGCCATCACGGTGCCCATGAACAGGCCGGTCCACAGCAGTAAGCCGGTGAAGGCGTAGCCGCCGAGGATGGGCGCCCACAGCGCGATCACGATCAGGCTGCAGGTGACCATGGCAAAGCCGAACGAGGGGAAAATCGCCGTCAGTCCGGTGCGGCTGACCAGCCGGCCGGTGATCAGCGACCCGGTGCCGATGCCGACGGTGAGCGGCACCAGCAGCAGGCCGGTCTGCGCCGGCGAAACGCCTCGCACCACTTGCAGATAGACCGGCAGGAAAGTGATGAACGAGACCAGCGCGCCGCCGTGGCAGGCCGCCATGGCGTCGCTGCGCCAGATCGCCGGCATGCGAATGAGGCCGAGCGGAATGAGCGGCGAGGCCGAGCGGTCCTCCTGCCGGATCAGCAGCGCGAGCGCGATCAGCCCGATCACGAACAGCGCGGCGGCCAGCGGCAGCGAAGCGAGATCGGCGCGCTGCGCCCGCTCGAGCGCAAGCAGAATGGCGGCGACCGTCACCGTGAACAGCACCAGGCCGTAGGGGTCGGCCCGCCACCGCTGCCCATGGTGCGGCTTGCGGGGCGGCAATCGCATGGTCAGGGCGATGGCCACGAGGCCGATCGGCAGGTTGATGAGGAAGATCGATTCCCAGCCGAAATGTTGCGTGAGATAGCCGCCGGCGACCGGCCCGAAAGTATTGGCGGAAACCGCCACCGCCGCGAGATAGCCCTGGTAGCGCGCGCGCCCGCGCGGCGGGATCGACTCCCCGACCAGCGCCTGCGACAGCGTCATCAGCCCGCCGCCGCCGAGCCCCTGCAAGACGCGGGCGGCCGTCAGGAGCTCGATCGTCGGCGAGGCCGCGCACAACAGCGAGGCCGCGATGAAGATGCCGAGCCCCACGTACATCAGCCGGCGCCGCCCGAACACGTCGCCGAGGCGGCCGTAGATCGGCGCCGCGATGGTGGAGGCGATCAGATAGCCGACGACGATCCAGGAGACGCGCTCCACCTCGCCGGTCGCCCCCGCGATGGCCGGCAGCGCGGTCGCCACGATGGTCTGGTCGACCACCGCCAGGAACATCGGCAGCATGATCGAGGGAAAGACCGTGAGAAAACCGGGATATTGCGGCGCCGCCTCGTCCGGGCCGGCACGCGTGTGGTCTTCGGCTTGCTGCAAGTTGGTATTTCCGGTGCCGCGCGCCTCAATGTGCCATGAAAACCGGCACGGCCGCATGGGCCAGGATGTGACGTGTGGCGCCGCCGAAGATCATCTGCCGCAAGCGGCTATGGGTATAGGCGCTCTTGACCAGGAGATCGCAGCCAAGCGAGGCGGCGTGGTCGAGGATGGCTTCGCCGGTGCTACGCGTGCCCGGCTTGACCGTCAACGCCGCCGCCTTGATGCCGTTCCGGCGCAGCTGGCGGGCGGCATCCTCGCCCGAAGGCCCCGGCGTGGTGCCGCCCTCGACCGTGAGCACGGTCACCGTCTCGGCCAGCCGCAAGAGCGGCAGCGCGAAGGCGTTGGTGTGCGCCTGCTCGGTGCTGCCGTTCCAGGCGATCAGCACATTGCGCGCGAGCGTCGCCGGCACCTTGTCCGGCACGATCAGCGCCGGGCGGCCGCTCTCGAAAAGGGCCGCTTCGAGCGGCGCCATGCGCGGATTTTGCGCCGACGGCCCCGGCCGGCCGAGCGCAATCAGGTCGAAGACGCGGCCATAGCTGCCGATGAAGGTGTCGTCGACCGCCTCGGCCCGCGGCCAGCCGTAGGACAGGACGGCCGGCTCTTGTTCGCCTTTTTGCGCGCTCGGCGCCACGCCTTCGGCCTGCATGAAGCCTTCGAACTGGGCGCGCGCGGCCTGCGCGGCCTCGGTCTGGTCGACAGCGGGGATGGCGAGCCCGCTCACCGGCTCGACCGTGACATAGGCGGCGGCGGCCGGCCGCACCGCCACGCCCTCCATGTAGCTGCCGAAGGCGCGCGCAACGCGCAGCGCCGCCTCCAGCACGGCCGCCATGCGGTCGTGGTCTTCGGTCGGGATGAGGATGGTTTTCATGACAACCCCCGGCAATGGAAGCAAAAAACCAGTCCGAGCGCGCGAATTGCAGATCGTGGCGGCCGATTTCCTATCCTAAACTAATCCTTAACGGGCGCCTCGTTAATTTGGAACAGGAAGGTATCGGGCTGCAGAGCCGGGGCATCATGGTCCGCATCGATTTCAATCGCCTGCGATTTCTGGTCATCGATGACAACGCCCATATGCGCCGGATCGTGCGCACCCTGCTGCACGGCTTCGGCGCGCGCGAGGTCTACGAGGCCGAGGACGGCGCCGCCGGCCTGGAATCCTTCACCCACTACGTGCCCGACATCGTGATCACCGACTGGGCAATGCCGATTTTCGACGGGCTGGAGCTCACCCAGATGATCCGCCAGCCGGGGGCCAATGCCAACCCCTATGTGGCGGTCATCATGCTGACCGGCCATTCCGAGAAGAAGCGCGTCACCGCCGCGCGCGACGCCGGCATCACCGAATTCCTCGCCAAGCCCATCTCGGCCAAGGGTCTCTATCAGCGCATCGTCAACGTGGTCGCCAATCCGCGGCCGTTCATCAAGACCAAGAGCTATTTCGGCCCCGACCGCCGCCGCAACACCAATTCGAATTATGCCGGCCCCGAACGCCGCAAGGGCGGCAAGGCCGACGTGATCAAGCAGGCGCCGTTGCTCGAGAAAGTCCGCACTACCGACTGACCAAGGACATGCCGCCAATGAGCCCGCGCAAACCGTCCGCTGCCGTCGCCACCTACGGCGATTACGAGGTCATCACGCCGGAGAACAAGCTGCGCTCGCTGGTCTCGCATCGCCCTTTGGCGCCGGGCGACGAGGATCCCGTCGCGCGTGCGGAAAAGGCGCTGGCCGCGCTTTCGACCGAATTCGGCATCTGGATGCATGAGGAATGCGAGCGCCTCGACCGCGCGCGGCAGGCGCTCGCCTCGGGCGGCTTCACCGCCGCCAACAAGGATGCGCTGTTCCACGCCGCCCACGATCTCAAAGGCGAGGTCGCCACCTTCGGCTATCCGGCGGTGGCAGGCGCTGCCGACAGCCTGTGCCGCCTCATCGAGTACTCGCCCGATCCAAACCGCATTCCGATGACGCTCGTCGAACAGCATGTCGATGCGGTGCGGGCGATCTACCGCGAATATGTGCGCTCCGACGTCGAGGAAATGGCCGCCGAATTGACCCGCCGACTGCGCCGCGTCACCGATGAATTCCTCGTGCACGAGAACCGCGATCGTCCGGAGGTGATCGAGCAGATCACGGGCAGTCCCCCGCTCGCCCCGCGATAAGAAGCGCGAGTCGTTATCCGCGCAACTTTAGCCCTTGGCGGCGAGGCGCTTGGCCACGTTCTCCGCCCAGGCACCGATGGTCTGCGTCGGCGGCGCGCCGACCGGGGCCGGCAGCGCGGCGGAATCGGCAACGAACAGACCGGGAGCTCCGTGCACCTCGCCGCCGGCATCGACCACGCCGCCTTCTTCGAGCCTGCCGACGCAGGCACCGCCCATGGGATGCACGGTTGAGGGCCGCTTGCCGACATAGACCTTGCGGCCGGACAGCCGCGCCATATCCTGCATCGTGTCGTAGATGCGCGCGAACACCGGGCTGTTCTCCGGGTGAAAATCGATGGCGAGCTTGCCGTCTTTGAGGCTGACGACGCCGTCCATGGCGTCGATCCCCATGCTGCTGACCACGAGGCCGCGCTTGAGCCGCTCGCGCCACTTTTTGGGAATGGGATAGGAGTCGATGCTCGGCAAATTGTTCTGTCCGATCGGCGAGCGTGGCTCCGGCGCGTTGCGTAGCACGATGCCGCCCTTGCTCGGCAGGCCGCTCGTGTAGTCTGTGCCGGCCTCGTTCAGATCCCAAAACCCACGCATGTCGCCGTTGGCGCCGAAGCGCTTGCCGAGGTTCGGCATGCCGGTGAGGCCGCCGGTCCGGTCGCGGCTCGCCAGCAGCAGCCGCAATGTGTTCATGGTGCCGGCAGCGACGACGACGCGCTCGGCGCCCAAGGATTCCTTCACGCCGCGGCCATGGTCGATGAAATCGACCCGGTAGCGCCCGCCCCGTTCGGACGCGCGCGCGATGGCCAGCACCTCGCACAGATCGCGTACCGTCAAACCTTTCCGCATCGCAGGCGCCAGATAGCAGACATCGAGCGTCGCCTTGGCGCCCGACGGCGCGCCGAGAAAGCCGTGGTCGCCGCTGGTGTAATCGGCCTGCCAGCGGTCGACGCCGGCCTCGGTGACGGTTCTTTTCGGATGCGCGGGATCGTCGGGCAGCAGGAAGCCGGTTCTGACTTCGACCTTCGGCACCGCGGGCGCGAAATTCGGATCGTTGTGATAGCGCTCCATCGTCCTATGCGGCGGACGGTTGTGCGGCGCCGGCTGGCTCGAGCCCATGCGCGCCAAGAAAGCCGCGCTGTGCGCGGCCATGGTCGCTTCCGACAAGTCTTCGTAGTAACCGTCCCAATAGTCGTCGCGCGCTGGCCGCCGGTGGACCGCCGAATAGACATGGCTGCCGCCGCCGACGCCCGAGGAGCACACGACCTCGAGGCCCTTGGAATAGAACAGCTCGAACAGGCCCCGGCGGTTGGTGGTGAGGCGGCCGGCCGGCAGCGCGGGATGGTTCAGCGTGCGCAGGAAACTGCTGTAAAGCCGAAAGCCGCGCGGAAACGGCGTGCGGCGCTCGATGTGCATGGAGCGCGTGGGCACGGTGTCCCACCAGGGGCCGCGTTCGATGAGCGTGACCCGCGCGCCCGCCTCCGCCAGGCGCGCCGCCGCCACCGCGCCGCCGAAGCCGCTGCCGATGACGATCACGTCGATGGTGGTGTTCGCCAAGGTCTTCGCAATGCCCCTCTTCCGTGATGGTCGCACGCCGGCAACTTGACGGCCGCACGGACGGATGTTTGCATTCGCACGATAATTGCACCCACTGCTATTGTGAAGGAGCTTTGACGATGGCCGACCGGCTGGGACTGAAGGAAGCGCGCACGATCGTTGAGGCCATGCTGACGGAAGCCGAAAAACGAGGGCTTAACTTCTCGGCCGCGGTGGTCGACGCCGGCGGCGAGCTCATTCACATGTCGCGCATGGACGGCGCCTCGGCGCTCAACGCGCGCATGTGCTTCAACAAGGCCTATACGGCCGCGAAATGGCGGCGCGACACCAAGGTGCTCAAGGAGCGCATGTTCGACCCGTCGCTGGGCGACGAACGGCGCGAAGTCGCTTGGTTCTGCGATCCGTTGTTCACGCCGATCTGGGGCGGCATCGTGCTGTGGTCGAACGACGGCAAGACCGCGCTGGGCGCGCTCGGCGAAAGCGGCGGCACCTATCGGCAGGACGAGGAGATCGGGCAGCTGGGCGCGAAGCTGTTTAAGGAGATGTGAGCGGGGCTGGGCCGCCGGTTGCTATCTTAAGAATACGACATTTGCACGTGGGTCTCGCTCGTCCACGGTTCCGTCGCGCACTAATTGAGGCCATACTTGGTTGCGGCCATTGCGCTTAGCCGCGTAAAGCGCCGCATCGGCGGCCGCGATCAATTCCAGCGCAGAGATCGTCGAAGTCGGAGCCGCCGCAGCACCGCAGCTTGCGGTGACGATACGCGTCGGCCCAAGACCTTCGTGTGGGATAGCGAGCGCCTCAATCGAGCGTCTTATCCGCTCGGCGATACGGGTCGCCCTTAACACGTCTGTTTGAGGTAGCACTACAAGAATTTCCTCGCCGCCAAAGCGCGCGCCAAGATCGTCTACATTGCGCAATTCGGCGCTGACGCAAGCCGCGACACGCTTGAGGCAGGCATCGCCTGAAACATGACCATAACGATCGTTGAAGAGCTTGAAATGATCGATGTCGAGCATGATCACCGCAACCGGTGAGACATCGTCATCGTCCTTTTGCCAAAGTTCGGCAAGCCGAGAGTCGAGATAACGCCTGTTGGCAAGATCAGTGAGTGAATCGCGTCGGGATACCTCTACCACTTCATTGTGCTGCAACCGATCGCGCAGCGCGTGCAAGTAGGCGCGACGAGCATCTCGTTCGAGATAATAATTGCTGACGAGAGTGAGATACGCAGCGACCGCAAGCGTCCCTATCGCAACCAGCGCAACCGGCAGCGCCATATGACCGCTGACAGCAATAGCTAGACTATGACATGCAATAATTATGCTCGAAACAACGACGGCGTACCTGAATGGCAAGCGCTGTACTGTGTTCGTGAACAAGACAACGAGCAGCACGAAATATTGATAGTGGTCGGCATCGGAAGACGATGTGAGCACGAAGCTCACCAGGATTTGCAATACAATCGCGACCGGAATCGATGCCGCCAATCCCTCGCGCAAGAACTTTGAGCTATCGTCTTTCGTGAGCCACCCGGTCAATAGGATCCAGGGCGTAACAACTGCGAAGTGCAAAAAAATGGCGATGGCGATCTTGTCCCCTACCAACATCCAGTCGGGGATCAGGAATAGATTGTAGATGATGACGATTGTGGGAATAGCCGCACGCAGGCGCTGCGCTCGACGGCGACGCGTGTCGTGCTCGAATTGGCGCTCGAGCCAGTCGGGGAACGTAAGGCCCTTATGACGTGCGGCGATGAATGCGTCGATCGCGGCCAAGGTTACGGTGCGGTCGTCCATTAGCAGCTCACATGTGGCCCACCGCTCGATAGCCAATTGACGCTTCTGTTACGTTAAACGATCCCCTTAACTTTCCTCCAATCGTTAACGAAGCTTCAGAGCGCGCTTCTTGCTCTAAGCGGCGCTGGCGCGAAAATTTGATTTATTTGCTCGACACCGCGCCAAAACCGCGCCCTAAGCCACCAGCCGCGGATCGGCCTCCGGCAACATCGTGGGCACCGGCATCGTGGCCGCCGGCAGCGTGTCGTTGGCCACCAGGTCCTCGCAGAACAGGCGCGCTTCCTCGCGCGCGGCCTCGACCGCAAAGCGCCGCAGCAGCGCCAGCAGCGAGGCCATCTCCGGCCCGCGCGCATGTTGCTCTTGCGCGCACGCTGCCAGCACCCGCTCGACCATGCGCCGCTTGAGCCGCCCCACCCCGCCTTGCTCGCCCAAGAGCGCGCCTTCGCGCATGGCGGCA
The DNA here is from genome assembly GCA_963805535.1 of uncultured Pseudomonadota bacterium. Taxonomy (GTDB): domain Bacteria; phylum Pseudomonadota; class Alphaproteobacteria; order Rhizobiales; family Xanthobacteraceae; genus Pseudolabrys. Next base: position 343,311 of record CAWDUV010000012.1, on the reverse strand, counting down.
AGCGCCTCGCGGAAAGCCGGATAAGCCAATTCGGGCAGGCCGGCCTTGGCGTAGAGCGCGCGCAAGCCCGAAATATTGCGGTCGTGGATATAGCCGGCGACGCGCTCAAGCGGCACCCCGGACAGTTCCGCCAGCGCTTCCTCGAACAGCACCACGTTGCCGGAGAGCAGCGCGCGCAGGATCATGCCGGCGGTCAACTGCCCGCTCTGGCGCAGGTGCTGCACCAGTTCGCCTATCTCCTCGTAAGGCGTGTCGGCGGCGAGCGCGACGGTGGCCTTTTCGCAGGCTTCTCTGGCCGCATACTCCGCATGCTCCGACCCCAGCCATTGCCGCGCGGTAACGAAGCCGGCGAGCGTCCGCGACAGCTTGGCGAGCAGCGCCTGGCGCGTCGCCATCGGCAGGTCGTCGCGCGCCATCAGGTTCTCGCGGATGGCGGCCAGATGGCCGAAGCGCTCGATCATGCGGTCGACCGAGAACAGCGCGATCTCGGCGTCGGGATTCTCAAGCAGCGCGAGGCAGGCTTCCGCGCAGCCGACTTCGGCGATGGCCGCGGCGAGCGAGCGCGGCAGCATCACGCGGCTGGCGATCGCCACCTGCGCCTCGGTATGGCCGGTGGCGATCAGGTCGACCAGATCGTCTTCCAACAGCAGCGGCGAATGCGTGAGCACGGGGATGGCGACCTCGGGCTGGTCGGCGGCCAGCGCCTGCACCACCACGCGCGGCGCCTTCTGCGCGGAAGCGAACACGTCGGCGAGCGCGCGCCGCACCAGCGGCGAAGGATCGTCGAGCAGCATGATCATCGCGCCTTCGGCGGCGGCCAGATCGTCGGGGGAAAGATCGGAATGCAGGTAAGCGCGCGCCAGCGCGGAAGTGGCTTCGGCCCGGTGGCCGGGCGGCGCATAGCGGATCCACTGCAGGAACTGACGAACTATCATCGTACTACCGACAAGGACTACGAACCGCCTTTATCGACGGCAACGTAAAGCGCTAGCGGAGGAGACTTAACAAAGCGTTCACCATAGAAATTGAGCGCGCGTTAACGACGTTTGCCGCCGTCACACCTTGCCGCCGATCGACCTGCGCAAGGCCGGCTGCGGGTCGCGGAACAGGTCATAGAGACCGGAGGGCTTTGGCGTTGATTCCGGCGCTGGCTCCGGCGTTGGCTCCGGCGCCGCTTTCGGCGCCCACAGCCGGCTCACCGTCTGCGACACGCCCTGGCGCGGCACGTCGGTGAACATGGCCTGGAACAGCGGCTTGCCTTCCTGCGCCGGTTTGGGGACCGCGACCGGCGGCAGCACCGCGGGGCGGGCCGCGGCATAGGCCTGCGTCAGGCCGGCGGTATCGGCCACCGGCAGGGTCGGAACCGGCGCCGGCGGCAGCGCCGCCTCCGGCGCGGGCGGCGCGAAGGCGAGCGCGCGGGCAACCTCGTAGCGGCCGGTCAACTTGCGGTAAACGGCGCCGGCGCCCTGCGCATGGCCGGCGCGGTCGTAGAAGATCGGCCGGTTGGCGGCGGCGGCGGACGGAAACATGGCGGCGGCGTTGGCCCGCGGCGCATTGGTGGCGCTGGCAATCAGCTTGGCGGCGCCGTCCGGGCCGAGGAAATGCGCGATATAGAGCTCGCCCTCCGAGGGCGCCCGGCCGATGCTCGCCGCCAGCTTGGCGGCGTTGCTGCGGGTGAACACGCCGGCCAATTTGGCGCTCACCGCCGGATCGCTGCGCAGCTTCAGGATGGCGGCGCGCGCATTGGCATCCGGCACCGCATAGCGGCCGTCCGGCGCCTGCTCGATGGCATCGGCATATTTGGCCAGCCCAAGCGCCGGCCCCGCCTGCTTCATGACCGAAAGCCAGGTCTGGTCGATGAACTGGTAGAGCCCCTTCGCCGTCGAGGTCGAAGCCTGCGCCGCCGGGTTGAGGTTGGATTCGATCTGCGCGGTGGTGAGCAGATATTCGAAGCTCGCGCCAGTGCTGCGCGCCGCGTCGCGGATCGCGCCGGCGATGGGTGACGCGGCACCGGTGATGGAATCGATCGCCATTGCGGATTGGCCGGGGCTTTGGCAGGTGTGCCCGAGTGCGCTAAGCCTCTTCGGACCTGACGCCCTGTCGATCCTGGGTAATTATGGTAAACGATTGGTTAACGGCGGCGGCCGGCGCAAGGCCACGGACGGGAAAAGCGCGGAGGAAACCATGGTCGAGACGATCCAGCGGCACAAGCGCGGCGGACTCTATTTCGAGGATTTCGAGGTCGGCAAGACCTACGAGCACCGCTACACCCGCACGGTCACGCAGATGGACAACATGTTGTTCTCCAACATGACGCTCAATCCGCAGCCGCTGCACATCGACCGGCACTTCTGCGAGCAGGAGACCGAATGGGGCCAGCCGCTGATGAACTCGCTGTTCACGCTCGGCCTGATGATCGGCATTCAGGTGTCCGACATGTCGGTCGGCACGACCATCGCCAATCTCGGCATGACCGACGTCAAGTTTCCGGCGCCGCTGTTCGAGGGCGACACGGTGCATTGCGCGACCAAGGTGGTGGACAAGCGCGAGTCGAAATCGCGCTCCGGCGCCGGCATCGTGACCCTGCATCACAAGGCATTCAAGCAGGACGATACGCTGGTGGCCGAATGCCACCGCGCAGGTCTTCATGCGGATGCGGCCGAAGTGATCCGGCGAAGCTGATGCGTTCCCTCCTCTTCGTCCCCGCCACAGGCGGGGCCAGGCTCGACAAGGCCTTCGCCAGCGGCGCCGACGGCGTGATCCTCGATCTGGAGGATTCGATCGCGCCCGAGCGCAAGGAGGAAGCGCGGCAGGCCGCGCTCGCATTCCTCAAGAGCAAGGCCGGCCTGAAAGACCGCCCGCGCCTGTTGGTACGCATCAACGGGCTCGACACCGGCATGACGGACGCCGATCTCGACGCCATCGTACCCGGCGCGCCCGACGCACTGCTGTTTCCCAAGGCCGAAGGCGGCGCGACCGTCGCCCACCTCGACGCCAAGCTGACCGCGCGCGAAGCGATCGCCGGGCTGCCGGAGGGCGCGATCAATATCCTGGCGCAGTCGGTGGAGACCGCGGCCGGAGTGTTCACCGCCGGCACCTATCGCGACTGCTCCGCGCGGCTGATCGGCCTGACCTGGGGCCCGGAGGATTTGTCGGCCGAGCTCGGCGCCGAAGCCAACCGCGACGCCGAGGGCGAACTGACTGAGCCCTACCGGCTGGCGCGCAACCTGTGCCTGTTCGGCGCGGCGGCGGCGCGCGTGCCGGCCTACGAGACCATCCATGTCGACTTCCGCAACGCCGGGGTGCTGCGCGCCGACACCGAGATTGCGCGGCGCGACGGCTTTGCCGGCCGCATCGCCATCCATCCGGCGCAGGTGCCGGTGATCAACGACGTGTTCACGCCGACGCAGGCGCAGATCGACAAGGCGAAAGCGGTGGTGGCGGCTTTCGCCGCCAATCCCGGCGCCGGCGCGGTCGGCGTCGACGGCAAGATGTACGACCGGCCGCATCTTACGCGCGCGCAGGCGCTGCTGGCGCGCCTCGGCGGCCTTTAAGAAAGCGCGATTACTCGGCCGGCTCGAAGGCCGCCGCGGACTCCGGCTCGGCCTGGCCGCCCTGCGCCTGTTTCACGCGCTTGCGCTGCTCGATGAAGGCGCGCGCCGCATCGGTGCCGAACAATTCGTGCGTCTCGGCCTCGTCGGCGGCAACCGCGGTCATGGCGATATCGCTATAGGCATAGCGCTCGGGGTCGCCCTTGATGCGCAGATAGATGCGGCGGAGCTTGACGTAAAGCGCCGCCCACCGCGCCAGCTTGGCGGCCACCTCGGCGAAATATTTCGGATAGAACGACCAGACCGGCTCGATCGCAAGGCCCGGCCGCCGGTCGCGGCGCGCCTTGCGCCGCAGGAAGCCGCCTTCGAGCGGGTGGATGTGCTCGATATTGATGCTGCCCATGAACCAGGTCAGCAGGAACAGCGCGTTGCTGGCGTTTGCCTTTGTCACCGCGACCCGCCGCAGCACCGTCTCGACGTGGTCGATGGTGTAGTAGCGCTGCCACGCCATCTTGTAGGCGCGATCCCATTCCTCGCGCGACATGCGCGGGTGCGTCGTGCAGACGTGATTGAGGTCGTATTTGTTCAGGTCCGGATCGAGCGGCGCGCCGGCCTTGAACAGCTTGAGATGATCCTCGGAGCCCGGCAGCGGCGTCAGATAAAAGAATTCCAGCAGATCGACCGGCAGCTCGCGCTTGATCACGTCGATGTCGTGCATGATCGAGTCGAGCGTGTCGTTCGGGAAACCGAGGATGTAGCCGGCATAGGTGATGACGCCGGCATTCTTCCAGGCCAGCAGCATCTGCCGGTATTCGGTGATCTTGTTCTGCCGCTTCTTGGCGCCGAGGAGATTATCTGGGTTGATGTTCTCCAGGCCGATGAACACGCGCTTGACGCCGGCGCGCGCGCATTTCTCGATGAAATGCGGCAGCCTGTGGCACAGCGTGTCGACCTGGATGATGAAGCTGAGATTGAACTTTTCGGTTTCGCGCAGGCGAATGATGCGATCGAGGATCGGTTCCCAATCTTTGTTGCGGGCGAAATTGTCGTCGGTGATGAAAAATGCGCGCAGCCCCTGCGCGTAGTTCATACGCACGATGCGCTCGATATCGTCGGGAGAGCGGCGGCGCGACTTTCGCCCTTGCACGTTGATGATGGTGCAAAACGAGCATTGATAGGGACAGCCGCGGCCGGCGTCGAAGCTGGTGGTGCCGCCGGCGGTGCGCTGCGCGCGTTCGACCGCCATCAGCGGGATCGGCGTGCCTTCGATGCCCGGCAGATCGTCCATATAGTTGTAGAGCGGCTCGAGGCGGCCGGCGGCCGCGTCGCGCAAGACGCCTTCGAGACGGCCTTCGGCCTCGCCGGCGAACAGCGAGACGCCCATGGCCTTGGCACGATCGAGGTCCGGATCGGCGCCGCCCAGCATGGCCAGCACGCCGGAGACGTGGAAGCCGCCGATGCCGACCTGCACGCCGCGGGCGCGCAGCGGCCGCGCCAGATCGAGCGCGCGCGGGAACTGGTTCGACTGCACGCCGGCCAGCATGACCATGCCGGCATCGGCCGCCTCGACCATCGCCGCCAGGCGTTCGGGGCGAATGCGGGTATTGGTTTCGTCGAAGACGCGGATGTCGATGTCGACGTCGTCGCCGAGGATTCGGCGCTCGGCGCAGTCCCGCGCGAGACCGTAGAGCGAGGCGAGCGAATTCGACGGGATCGGCGAGCGCATCCACTGGATGACGTAGCCGTCATCGTCGTAGTGCGACGGCTTGACAAGAACGAGGCAAAAACGCCGCCGCGCGCCGCGTACGCCGATCATCAATGCCCCCTCACGCGACCGATTTTTCAGTCGCCGGCGGCACCCTACACACGATCCGGCCGCGGCGGAACCCCTATTGTTGCCGCACCTCTCGCGCTAAGGAATCTTATTCCGCTTGCGATCTAGAAAGGCCGCCAGCATGCGCCGCGGCTCGTCGGTATCATATGCTTGCACGTAGGCCTCGACGCCGGCCTGGATCGCGGCGTCGCTCGGCAGCTTCTCCCATTCTTGCATCAGCGCCTTTTGCAATCGCACCGCCCGCGCGCCGGCGGCAAACAGCGCGGCCACGACTTTTTCGATCTCGGCGTCGAGCGCTTGCGGGGCGACCATGCGCTCGATCAGCCCCCAGCGCAGCGCGGTCTCGGCATCGACGATCTCGCCCAGCATCAATAATTCGCGCGCGCGGCCGTAGCCGATGAGCTGCGGGATGAGCGCGGCCTCCACCACCGAGGGAATACCGACCTTGGTTTCCGGCATGCCGAACTTGGCGCGATCGGTCGCAACGCGCAGGTCGCAGGCGACCGCCACTTCCAGGCCGGCACCGAGCGCAAAGCCGTCGATGCGCGCAATCACCGGCACCGGCAGCTTGCGCAGGCAGTCGCAGGTCTTATGCACCAGTGTAATGAAGTCGCGCGCGCTGTCGCGGGTGAGCGCCGCCATTTCCGGAATATTGGCGCCGCCGATGAAAGCTTTGTCGCCGGCGCCGGAAAGCACCAGCGCGCGCAGGTCCGCGCGCGCGCCCAAGCCCTCCACCTTGGCGATGAAGTCGTGCATCAGCGCGCGGTCGAGCGTGTTCAGTTTCGCCCGATTGTCGAGCGTCAGATAAGCGACGCTGCCGCCCGCGCGTTCGTCCAGCCTGAGATCGATGCGGGCGCCGCTCATGGCCCCGCCCCGCTTGCGCTCGCCTGCATCGCACACCCTCCCTCACGCAGCCATTGGCCCCTCGTTGGCCGCAATCATATCAGCGATGCGCAAGCCTGAGCCAGCACCCAGCGTCCAGCCCAGCGTGCCGTGGCCGGTATCGAGCCAGAGATTACGGTAGCGCGTGCGCCCGACGTAAGGAATGTTCGAGGGTGTCGCCGGCCGCAAGCCCGCCCAGAAGGTCGCGCGCTCGAATTGGCCGGCGCGCGGGAACAGATCCTTGACGTTGCGCAGGATCGCCTGGCAGCGCCCGTGGTTGAGCGCGCGCGAATAGCCCGACAATTCCGCGGTACCGGCGACACGCAGGCGATCGCCCAGGTTGGAATAGACCAGCTTGTGCTCGTCGTCGGTCAGGCTGACCACCGGCGCCACATTGGAGCCGCCGGTCGGGATGGTGACCGAATAGCCCTTGGCCGGATAGATGGCGAGGTTGACGCCGTAGCGGCGCAGAAACGGCGCCGACCAGGAGCCCATGCTGACGATCACGTCGCGCGCGCGCAAAGTGCGGTAACCGTCGGGCCCGCAGACCTCGACCGAGCGCACCTGGCCCGCGGCGCGGTCGGCGTCGAGCGCGGTCACTTGATGGCTGTAGAGGAACACGCCGCCCTTCGCTTCGCACACTTGCGCCAGCGCCTGGGTGAATTTCAAGGCGTCGCCGCTTTCGTCATCTTGCGTGTAGGTGGCGCCGGCGATCCGGTCGCGCGCGTCGGCAAGAGCCGGCTCGATCGCGACCACCTGGTCGGCGTCGATCACCGTGCGGTTGCAACCGTATTGGCGCATCAGCGCCGCCACCGGTACCGCCGCCTCGAATTCGCGCTTGTCGCGGTAGAAATGCAGAATTCCCTTGCAGCGCTCGTCGTAATGGAAGCCTTCCTCGGCGCGCACCTGGCGGATGAGGTCGCGGCTTTGCGTCGCGAGCTTGACGATTTCGGTCGTGTGCCGGTCGGCGCGGCGCGGCAAGCAGTCGACCAGGAAGCGCGCGAGCCACAGCCATTGCCGCGTATCGCAGCGCGGCCGGAAAAGCAGCGGCGCGTCGCTCTGGAACAGCCATTTCAGCACTTTCAGCGGCGCCGAAGGGTTGGCCCAGGGCTCGGCATGGCTGACCGATATTTGACCGCCATTGGCGAAGCTGGTCTCCAGCCCGGCCGCCGGCTGGCGGTCGACGATGCAGACGGACTTGCCGTTGCGGATGTTCCAATAGGCGCAATTGACGCCGACGACGCCGGCGCCGAGAACGATCACATCGAATTCGGAAGGGAGTTCGCGCATCTCAAGCCTCGCGAGGTTTGCGCACATTCGTGTCGTCGAATGCGCGCCCCCTCTGTCATTGGCCTGAGAGTTTCGTCGCGCCGCTGCATGCGGCCGATCGACTTACACCGTCGGCGGGAGCTTCAAACGAAGCTCCGCTTTCCAGAGCGTAAACGTTACGAGCGGTCCGTTTGCCTGAGAGTTTCCGGGGCGGTTGCTCCTTCGGCGCCGGCTTTGCGAGCAAGCCGGTCTCTCCCGCTCAAGCGTTGAGCTAGTCGATTCCGACGCCGAAGTCGAGGCCCGATCACGAAGCTATGATGTCTTGTCGTGGTAAACGGCGTTGGGATCGAAGGTCTTCTCGGCGGCGCGGAACTCGAGCTTGAGTGCGCCTTGCTGGCCGAGCGGTAGCGCGCGGTAGAAGCACGAGCGACGGCCGGTATGGCAAGCGCCGGGCCCCAACTGCTCGACCTTGAGCCAGAGCGCGTCCTGGTCGCAGTCGACGCGCAACTCGACAACGCGCTGCAGGTGGCCGGAGCTCTCGCCCTTCTTCCAGAGTTTCTTGCGCGAGCGGCTGTAGTACCAGGCTTCGCCGGTTGCGATGGTTTTGCGCACCGCTTCGTCGTTCATATGCGCGACCATCAGCAGCTCGCCCGATTGCGCGTCGGTGACGACGGCGGTCAGCAGGCCGTCTTGGTCGAACTTGGGCGTGAAGGCGAGGCCTTCTTCGATGTCTGCCGATGAGGACATGAGCCGTCATTGCCGGGCTTGACCCGGCAATCCATCTGTCTTGCGAACCGTGAAACGCCGATTGGACGCGCGGGTCAAGCCCGCGCATGACAGAGTGCGTCTACCGCTGCGCGCCGCGCAGCATGGCCATGAAGCGGACCTGCTCGGTGGCCTCGTCGCGGAAGGCGCCGGTGAAATGCGTGGTCACCGTGAGCGCGCCCGGCTTTTCCACGCCGCGCAGCGACATGCACATGTGCTCGGCCTCGATCAGAACCGCGACGCCGCGCGGCTTCAATATCTCGTCGATCGCGGTCGACACCTGAGCGGTGAGGTTTTCCTGCGTCTGCAGCCGCTTGGCAAAGACATCGACCAGGCGCGCGAGCTTGGACAGGCCCACCACGCGTTCCACCGGCATATAGGCGACATGCGCCTTGCCGAAGAACGGCATCATGTGGTGCTCGCAATGCGAATTGAACGGGATGTCCTTGACCAGCACGAAATCGTCGTAGCCGCTGGTCTCGCTGAAGGTGCGGTCGAGCACCTCCATCGGGCATTCGTTGTAGCCCTGGTAGAGCTCCTCGTAGGCGTCGATCACGCGCTTGGGCGTCTCCAGCACGCCTTCGCGGTCGGGATTGTCGCCGGTATAGGCGATCAGCGTGCGCACCGCGGCTTCCGCCTCTTCGCGCGAGGGGCGCGGGGCGGACTTGGCGGGGGCCGCCCGCACATGCTCGGACAGGCCCTGCTTGGGCCAGGGGGCGACGTTGGCGGTCGTATTCTTGGCGTCCATAGACGGTCTCTCCGTTCGACCGGCGCTTCGCTTAGCGCCGGATGTGTCACCGGGGTGGCCGCGTCGATTAACCCATGGCGGACCCAAAATGTCCAACCGCGGGGCCTGGACGCTGCATTCCCATTCTGCATAGCTCTTAAGATAGCTCTTAAGCCATGCGGACCGCGCGAAAAACCCCTTCTCGCGCCATCGGGTCGCTCCCTATATATTGGTTTGCGCGGCCGAAGCAACGTGGCCGAGCGGCCAACGGCAAAAACCTCAATGTTGAACGACGTTTACAACGCCCGCGTGCTGGAACTGGCGGGCAACATTCCCCGTCTCGGGCGGCTTGCGGCGCCCGACGCCTCGGCCACCGCCCATTCCAAGCTGTGCGGCTCGACCGTCACGGTGGACCTCAAGCTCGACCACGGCGCGGTCAGCGATTTCGCCCATGACGTGAAGGCCTGCGCGCTGGGCCAAGCCTCCTCCTCGCTGATGGCGCGGCACGTGATCGGCGCCAAGCCGGACGAGCTGCGCGAATTGCGCGAGACCATGCGCAAGATGCTGAAGGAGCACGGCGCCCCGCCCGCCGGCAAATGGGCCGATTTCGCCGTGCTCGAGCCGGTGCGCGACTACAAGGCCCGCCACGCCTCCACCATGCTCACTTTCGATGCGGTTGTTTCCGCGCTCGATCAGATCGAGGCGAAGGCCAAGCAGGCGGCGGAGTAGTTATTGCGCCCGTCATGGCGGCGCGCGCGCTTCCCTGTTCGATCGTCAAACAGCCTATCATCCGTCATTCCGGGACGGCGCGCTGGCGCCGGACCCGGAATCCAGATGCTTGCACAGCGCTCATTTCTGGATTCCGGGTTCGCGAGCCATAGCGCGTCGAAGACGCGCGTAAACGCGCTTATGGCTCGCGCCCCGGAATGACCGAAAGTAGCCAACGCTCCGCCGCCCCTATTGCTTTGGTCGGCCCGGGGTGGCCGCTATTCCCATTCTCCGCGGTCCTCGAAAAAAGTACCGAGGGCGCGCGGGACGCCACTGGGCCCAAACGGACCCGCAGGCCTCGGCATCCTCGCGGCACCGAAGCGCATCAAACAGCCCCGCTTCACGCTTTCGCGATCCGCTAAGGGCTCCGCAAGTCCGCCAGTCCCAAGGCGTCCCGCGCGCGGTGTTTGTAGGTTTGCTCCGCATGGCCCCCGGTGGACGTACCTTTCAGGCAACCTTCCTTACGGAAGCCTGCCTATCCACCGCTTTGGCCGACATGGCCAGTGGCGCGCGGCTGGCGCGCCGGGACACATGCGGCTTGGACCGCCGGGCCGCGCAAGCGCATCTCCGATCGAACGTCATTCCCCGGCCACCGCTCCCCGCCCCGTGTCTGAAGATGCTTGCGCAGACACCCCTCGGTAACGAGGCGGGATGCGCGCATTATCGGGCCAGTTTTGAGAGCGGGGATAGATTTTTTAAGTTTTTTTCGGGCTTTGAATTTGCTCGATTTTTTTCCGAAGTGCCGCGGTGCTGCCCCAGCGAAAAATGGCTTGAATAGGATTTAATCGTGCAATAATCTGCGGACCCATAAGGATGACCGCCGATGCGCAAGACCCAATCGCTGAGCATCACGCTGCCTCATGAAATGGCGAGGGCCGTCAAGAACAAGGTGGCCTCGGGCGCCTACGCGACCGAGAGCGAGGTCATCCGCGAAGGATTGCGGGCACTGAGCGAGCGCGAAGCCGCGCTGGAAGACTGGCTGCGGACGGAAGGTGTCGCCCGCTACGATGCGTACAAGCACAACCCGCGAGCCGAGCCGGCGAAAAAAGTATTCGACGAGTTGCGCCGTCATCACGCCAAGAGGGTCATGCGGGCGACACGATGACCTTTACGGTCACCTTCACCTCATCCGCGAAAGCCGACCTATACGCCATCTACAACTATATTGCCGATCGAGCAGGCGAGCAGATCGCTCTGCGTTTCGTCAAATCAATCGAAAGCTATTGTCTCGGCTTTGCCATTACGCCGGAGCGCGGCACCAAGCGTGACGACCTGCGCCGAGGGCTGCGCACGGTAGGATTTCGCCGACGCGCGACGATTTTGTTCGAGGTCGAGCGTGCGGCGCGGCGTGTTGTGATCCACGGCATTTATTATGCGGGGCGCGGCCTGCCCGAATTCGAATCGGACAGCGAATAAGCGACTCTGGGTCCGCTACTTCGCCGACGCCAGCCCGCCGGTGTGCGGCGGCTGCAGCGAGGCGCGCTCGGCCAGGCCCTCGTGGCAGGCGAGCGCCAGCTTCGGCAGGTTTTCTTCCGCGCCGGTATTGCCGAGGCGGATCGCCGTAGCCCCGCGCGCGCTGCGCGTGGTGATCATGAGCGAGTGGTCGCCCGAGGACGCGAAGGCGCCGACCAGCTTGGCCGGCACCGCGGCCGAGGCATAAGTGATGAGCTCGGCGGGATCGCTGCGGCGCTGCGAGGACACAACCTTCAGCCGCACAACGCCGGCGCTGGAGGCCAGCGTCACGCCGCCGAGCTGCGACGGCAGCGGCGCGGTGCTGCCGGCGCGGCGATGCTCGACATAGCTCACGTCGTAACTGTCCTTGCCGCCGCAGGCCACCGCCAGATCGAAGCTGCCGATCAACTCGCCGCTCAGCGTGAGCGGATGGCGGCGCGCCAGCGCGATGTGGCCGGCGCGCTCGACCATGTCCCAGCGCTGCCCAGCGATCGGGGTCGCGCGCGCGCCATTGGTGACGCGCGGCAGCAACTGCCCGCGCGACGGCTTGGCCGGCACGGCGCTAACCGTCGCGGTCACGTCGCCGCCCGGCACCAGCGTCTCGACGCGCGCGGTGCGGATCTCGTCGTGCGTCATCACGTGCATCGGCTCCCAGGGCGGGATGCGCAGCGCGAGATCGACGAGTTCCATGGAGGCGCCCATGTCGGCGGTGTAGCGCACCAGGCGTCCGATATCGCGCTGCACCAGCACCAGGTCCTCGGCCGAATAGCTGGCGGCCGTCGGGTCCTCGCGGCGGTCGCCAAGCCAGATCTGATGCACCATCACGCGCGCCTCTGCCGGCACGGTGCGGTGGACGCCGCCGACCAGCACGAAGGCGCACATGGATTCGCAATTGGCGCGCGGCTCGACGCCGGCGCGCTTGTCCGAAAGATCGATGATGCGGCCGACGGTGGTGTCGAGGCCGGCTTTACGGATTTCGCGGCCGAGCGCGATGGCGCCGTGCACCGAGCCGCCGTCCGAATCGAGCACGATCGTCGCGCCGGCAAGATCGTGACCGTCAGCGAAGGTCTTGAAATCATGCGGGGTGTCGGCGGTGATGGCGCCGCTGGCGAACAGCAAGCGCCGGCATTTGTCGGCGCAAGCCTGCGCCGGCCCTTCCTGGCGCAGCGTAAAATGCATCGGCAAAGATCGGTCGGAGCCGCGCGACGCCGCCGGCAACAACAACACCGGCACCGCCAGCATAAGCGCGAGAGCAGCCGCAAAAGAGCGACCCATTTCAAACCCCCGTCTTTCGCCGCCGCTCTGCTCTTATGATGCGCGATTGACCCGGCGTTCTGTCGCTTAAGCGGCGGCACGTCCCCCGATATCGAGGTATGTCAAACTTAAAGACCGAGCGGTTGAGGGTCTAGACTAAAAAAATGGCCGTCCAAGGACATATTGCCGAATGAGCGGGCAAATCGCCCGGTTTGCCTAACGCGGGCGGAGCTTCTAGTGCCCCGCTTGGGAAGTTCGTGATACATCGCGGCACCCTCTGAGACGAACTCCGGATGCCAATAGGCACTAGCAAGCCTATGATTCTAGTGCCGCTTTCGATTTGAAGTTCCTGGACGAGATTGCGGCGCGTGGTGCAGGAACTTCAAATCGGCGGCACGAGTGGAACTGCTGCGGAACGCGATGGAACTTAAATGACGATGCCGCACACACCACAGCCGACCGGAAGCGGCATTGCGCGCCTGCCGCGGCGCGCCGGGCGCGGGCTGATTCTGGTCTATCGCTATACGCTTCTGGCGCTGATCGGGCCGCGCTGCCGGCATTTGCCGAGTTGCTCGGAATATGCCGAGGAGGCGGTGATGCGCTTCGGCCTGTGGGCGGGCGCCTGGATGGCGCTGGCGCGCATTATGCGCTGTCAGCCCTGGGGCACGTCGGGGCTCGATTTCGTGCCGGCCGCGGCGCCGGCCACCGCGCATTGGTGGACGCCCTGGCGCTATGGGCGCTGGCGCGGGACCAATGAGACGCCTCCTCCTCCAGTCATTCCGGGACGCGAGCAAAGCGCGCGGACCCGGAATCCATAACCCCGGCTGCGGAGCATGGATTGCGGGCTCGCGGGCTGGACGCCCGCGCCCCGGAATGACGCTTGAGAGAGTTGCACCGCCCGATTCGCCTGCTATATCCCTGCGCATCAAGCGACGCTTACCTGCATTCGTAGGCAGCGAGTGAGCAAGGAGACAAGAGCATGGCCGACGCCGGCATGGCGGGCGCGCAAGGCGCGCCGAATTCCGCCCCCCAGATCGCCCTCACTTTCCCCGACGGCGCCCAGCGCCCCTACCCGGCCGGCACCACCGGCCTCGATATCGCCAAGGGCATTTCGCCTTCGCTCGCCAAGCGCACGGTGGCCATGGCGCTCGACGGCAAGCTCGCCGATCTCGACGATCCCATCACGCGCGACGCGAAAATCGAATTCATCAGCCGCGAAGACCCGCGCGCGCTGGAGCTGATCCGCCACGACGCCGCGCATGTGCTGGCGGAAGCCGTGCAGACGCTGTGGCCGGGCACGCAGGTGACCATCGGCCCGGTGATCGACAACGGCTTCTATTACGACTTCTTCCGCAACCAGCCGTTCACGCTGGAAGACCTGCCCGTCATCGAAAAAAAGATGAAGGAGATCATCGCGCGCGACAAACCCTTCACCAAGGAAGTGTGGTCGCGCGACAAGACCAAGCAAACCTTCCGCGACATGGGCGAGAGCTTCAAGGTCGAGCTGGTCGACGCCATTCCGGCCGACCAGCAGATCAATATCTACAAACAGGGCGACTGGTTCGATCTCTGCCGCGGCCCGCACATGACCTCCACGGGCAAGGTCGGCAACGCCTTCAAGCTGATGAAGGTGGCGGGCGCCTATTGGCGCGGCGACAGCAACAACCCGATGCTCACGCGCATCTACGGCACCGCCTTCGCCAAGCAGGACGAGCTCGACGCTTATCTCAAGCAACTGGAAGAAGCCGAGAAGCGCGACCACCGCAAGCTCGGCCGCGAGATGGACCTCTTTCACTTTCAGGAAGAGGCGCCGGGCTCGGTATTCTGGCATCCCAAGGGCTGGACGCTGTTCCAGCAGCTGGAAAACTACATCCGCCGCCGCCAGCTCGAATTCGGCTTCGCCGAGGTGAACGCGCCGCAGCTGATGGATTCATCGCTCTGGGTCGCCTCCGGCCACATGGCGACCTTCCGCGAGAGCATGTTCCTGACGCAGCCGCGCGAGGACGAAGAGCGCGTCTTCGTCATCAAGCCGATGAACTGCCCCGGCCACATCCAGATTTTCAAGAACGGCCTGAAATCGTATCGCGACCTGCCCTTTAAGCTCGCCGAGTTCGGCAAGGTGCACCGCTTCGAGCCCTCCGGCGCACTGCACGGGCTGATGCGCGTGCGCGCCTTCACCCAGGACGACGCGCATATCTTCATCACCGAAAGCCAGATCGAGGAAGAATCGCTGAAGGTGAACGACCAGATCCTGTCGATCTACCAGGATTTCGGCTTCGACGACGTGACAATCAAATTCTCCGACCGCCCGGAAAAACGCATCGGCGAAGACGCCATGTGGGACAAGGCGGAAGCCGCGCTGATGGGAGCGCTGGAGGCGTCGGGGCGGCCCTGGACGCTCAACAAGGGCGAAGGCGCCTTCTACGGGCCCAAGCTCGAATACGTGCTGCGCGACGCGATCGGCAGGGATTGGCAATGCGGCACGGTGCAGGTCGACCTCAACATGCCGGGCAGGCTCGGCGCCTTCTACATCGACGAGCATTCCAACAAGGTGACGCCGGTGATGCTGCACCGGGCCATGTTCGGCTCGCTCGAGCGTTTCACCGGCATCATGATCGAGCATTATGCCGGGCATCTGCCGCTGTGGCTTAGCCCGGTGCAGGCGCTCGTCGCCACCATCACCTCGGATGCCGATGCTTACGCGCGCGAGGCGTTGGAAGCGGCGCGCAAATTGGGCCTGCGCGTGGCTTCCGATCTGCGCAACGAGAAAATCAATTACAAAGTGCGCGAGCACTCGCTGGCGAAACTGCCGGTGCTGCTGGTGGTCGGCAAGAAGGAAGCGGCCGAGCGCACGGTGTCGATCCGCCGGCTCGGCAAGGAAGGGCAGCAGGTCATGCCGCTTGATGCGGCGCTGAAAGCTCTGGCCGACGAGGCGGTGGCGCCGGATGTGCGGCGGATGCGGGGTGCGTAAAGGCCTGGTTCCTCCAACTGTATCGCGAGGTCGGTTTTTTTGCTCGAATTCGCGACACCCGTAAAAATCTCATACTATAATACCAAGCGATGCTTGTGCCTCGGCGGCGAGGAATGGCAATTCGAAATGCGGCGGGCGTGCGTACGGGACTCTGCTGAACCAAGATTTTTGAGATCGGGGTGCCGGACCGCCAGCCCACATGATTGGAGGGGTTAATTAAATGGTGTTGTCGTCATGGCGCGT
Source organism: uncultured Pseudomonadota bacterium (assembly GCA_963805535.1). GTDB lineage: Bacteria > Pseudomonadota > Alphaproteobacteria > Rhizobiales > Xanthobacteraceae > Pseudolabrys. The sequence continues at coordinate 327,595 of CAWDUV010000012.1, read as the reverse complement.
GGGACGAGCGAGCCTCGAGGGCTATGGGGCGGCTGGGGGGAACACAGGCGGGCGTTTGCGGGGGCGCGCGTTGCGCGTGCTGTTGCTCGCCGGCTGGACCGGTATAGCGGCCCTCTGTATGCCTACTGCAGCACTGGCGCAGTTCGTCTGCGGCGGCAGCTCGAATGGTGCCGAATCGCAGAGCGGCGCTGGAGCAGATGCGTCCGGTGGCGCAAATACGGCATGCGGCCCGGGTGCCAATGCCAGTGGCGACGCTACCTCGCAGAACCTTGCAGTGGGTGTGGGCTCGAATGCCAGCGGCACGAACGCCGGTAATGTTGCGGTCGGAGATGTCAGCAACAGCGCGGGAAATAATGGCAGCAATAGCGCCTTCGGCTACGGCGCAAATGCCAGCGGCAGCGGGCCAAACAACGGGGCATATTCGGTCAGCGTGTCTAACCTGGCGATCGGCTATTTCGCGAACGCTTCCGGCGGCGATGGCACTGCCGGTGCTGAGAACATTGCGATTGGCGCGGCAAGTAATGCGAGCGGAACTGGTGGCCAAAACATTGCTCTTGGCAATTACGCCAATGCCAGGGGGACAAACACCCACAATATAGCCATCGGCCAATATTCAGCGGCCCTCGGCAGCGATGCCTCCGCCATCGGCTATTTCGCGGACGCCTCTGGCACCAACAGCGTCGCGCTCGGCGAGTCCGCGAGCGCGTACGCAAGCAATTCCGTGGCCCTCGGTGCGGGATCGGCTGCCTTCGCTGCCAACACCGTTTCGGTAGGCTCCATAGGCAACGAGCGCGAGATCGTTAACGTCGCGGCCGGGACGATCGCATCGGGATCGACCGACGCCGTCAACGGAGACCAGTTGTTCACTGCCAACCAGCGGGTGGCGGCGGCCTTCGGCACGACTCTCGACGCCAACAACCAGCTGATCGCTCCGAGCTACACGATCCAGGGCACGAGCTACGACAATGTCGGAAGCGCATTCGGGGCCGTCGACACGCAGCTCACGAGCATCAATAGCAGCCTCGGCTATCTTCAGATCGATAGCACCGGGCCGGCGGCCTCGGCCAACGGCACCAATGCCATGGCCTTCGGCCCTGGGGCGAGCGCCAGCGGAACCAACGCCATCGCCATCGGCGCCGGTGCGATCTCGGCGCCCAATTCGGTGGTGACCGGCGGCGGCGCCACCGACAACGGGGCAAGCGGCGCCTCGATCTATGGCACCGGCGCCAATGTCAGCGCCACTTCGACGGATGCCACGGCCATCGGCTTCAACGCCAACGTCAACGGCACCAACGCCATCGCCATCGGCGGCAATGCGATCGCGGCGAATGCAGCTTCCGCCACGGCAGCCAACGCGGTCGCCATCGGCAACCAAGCTCAGGCCGCCGGCACGAGCGCCGTCGCGCTCGGCAACAACGCGAGCGCGAACTTCTCCAATTCCGCTGCCATCGGCAACGGCGCCACCGCGACGCGCGCCGACCAGCAGGCGTTCGGCACGGCGAACGAACACCTACACCATGCGCCGGCATTACCTCGGCGGCGAGCAAGACGGCGCAGGCGGGACCGACGCAGATCGTCACATCGGACGCGGCCGGCAATCTCGGCACCAGCACGCTGGCGGGCCTCGGCCTGGCGACCAGCGGACAGGTTGACGCCATCAACGCGCAGCTCGCCTCGCTGGAGACGCAGATCAACGACAACCTGCGCGAATCGCGCGCCGGCACGGCGCTTGCGCTTGCCTCCTCCCGCCTCGCCTTCGACATGCGGCCGGGCAAGATATCGGTCGCGGCCGCGCTCGGCTATTTCAAAGGCGAGACGGGAATGGCGGCCGGCCTCGGCTATTCGGTGACCGACCGCATCCGGGTCAACGCGGCGTTTTCCGGCGCGCCGCAGATCAACGACTACGGCGTGAGCGGCGGCGTATCGGTGACGTTGAACTGACGGGCCGCTCAGGGTCGTGACAATAAGGTGACGTTTTCAGGCCCTTCGGCCCCGCATATTGAGCTTGGGAGCGGCGGCGGCGGTCTAGCGGATGCGGGCCGGCTGAAGTTCCAGCGCACGGCGAGAATTGCCGCACCGAAGCGCGTCAACTTTTTTGCGCGAGCCTGCCCCTCAGCATGAAATCTCAACTATACTACCTCGGCCGACGCCCAGCAGGGGCTTAAATCGGCGGTCGCGGGGGCGACGGTTCGATTGGGTTTGGGCGTACGGGCTTCGCTATAAAGATGAGCGATTAGGACTACAAAGAATGGTGTGGTGCCCGCCGCCGTCCAGCAGTGGATGGAGGCTCGGATGGATTTTCTCCACGAAAAAACGCGGCGCATCGCCCTGTCGGCGGGCCTGTGCCTTGCGGTGGCGGGTGGCGTCATGGCGGGGACGGTGTGGCCGGCGGCGGCGGGGGTGGGATTCTTGTGCGAGGCGACGTACCTTGGGGGGGGCGGCTCGACGACGAATTTAACCTCTGACGTTGCCTGCGGAATAACCAATACTGCCTCTGGCAATTCAACCGGGAGCGCGGAGGCGTTCGGCAATGGCGTCACGGCTAACGGAGGCGAGACACTTGCGGCCGGAGTTCACGCCGATGCGAGCGGCGACTACGCGACAGCCATAGGCGCGCATGCGCAGGCGACAAGTCGAGGCACGGCGGTGGGTTATGGCGCCCAAGCCCTCGGCCCCGGCGCCGGTTGGGCGGCTGCATTAGGGACGAACAGCCAGGCCGCCGGCGATTACAGCACGGCAATCGGCACCTATGCGCATGCCATCGGCTCTAATTCCATCGCCATCGGCGGCAACAGCGCGAGCGGCGCCGGCCATGCCGCTTATGTCGATTATTTCGCCACCAATGGCATCGCCATCGGTAACGAGGCGCAGGTGGGCGCGAGCGGCACCGACGCGGTGGCGCTCGGATTCGGCTCGGATGCCAATGGCGCCAGCGCGCTTGCCTTCGGCGACAGCGCCCAAGCGAGCAACAATGGCACTTCCGCTTTCGGCGGCCTGAGCCGTGCAAGCGGCCTCAACGGTACCGCGATCGGATACAACAGCAACGCAAGCGGCACAGACAGCACGGCGATCGGCATTTCCTCCACCGCGTCCGGCCCGAGCAACGGCTATGCAACCGCCGTGGGTGGGCACAGCGCGGCAGGCGGCGACTACAGTACCGCGCTCGGCTCTTACACGAGCGCAAATGCGGCCAATTCCGTCGCCATTGGCGGCAACAGCGCGAGTGGCGCCGGCAATGCCGCGTATGTCGATTCGGCAGCCGCCAACGGCATCGCCATCGGCAACCAGGCGCAGGTCGGCTCGAGCGGCAGCAACGCTGTGGCGCTCGGCTTCGCCGCCAACGCGAGCGGCGCCAGTGCGCTTGCCTTCGGCGACGGCGCTGCGGCGAGCGGCAGCAACGCTATAGCGATCGGTCACAGCATTAGCGCAGGCACGAACGGCACCGCAGTCGGAAGCAGCGCCGACGCGAGCGGGAGCGGCAGCACCGCCGTTGGCACGGCGAGCACTGCGGGCGGGCAGTCGAGCGCGGCTTTTGGCTCTAATGCAGCGGCGAGCGGTTACAAGAGCATAGCCGTTGGCAGCGAAGCCAAGGCGAGTTTCTATGAGAACATCGCCATTGGCGACATAGCCAATGCAAGCGCCTCTGGCAGCGCCGCCATTGGCTGGTACAGCCAGGCGACCGCTGAGCAGGCCACCGCCATCGGCGCATTCACGCAGGCGGGTGGTGACTACAGCACCGCAGTCGGCGCTTCCGCCCACGCTGCCGGCCCTAATTCCATCGCCATCGGCAATCAGGCACAGGTCGGCGCGAACGGCAGCAACTCCGTCGCTATCGGATCAAACTCGGTGGCGAATGTCGCCAATGTCGTGTCGGTCGGCGCCGTCGGCAGCGAGCGCAAGATCGTCAATGTGGCGGACGGGACGGTCGCCTCGGGCTCCACCGACGCGGTCAACGGCGGGCAGTTGTACAGCCTGCAAAGCCAGATCAATGGCGGCAGCGTCGGTCTGGTGCAGCAGGCTAGTGCCGGCGCGCCGATCACCGTCGGCGCCGCGACCGACGGCACGGTAGTCGATTTCACCGGCACCGCCGGCACGCGCACGCTGACCGGCGTCTCCGCCGGCACGCTGTCGGCCGCCAGTACCGACGCGGTCAACGGCAGCCAGCTTTACGCCACCAATCAGGACGTGGCGACGAACACCACCAACATCGCGACAAACACGACCGCGATCAGCAGCCTCTCCAGCGGCACGGCGGCGAACATGAGCGCGGTCGCCGCCGCGCTGGGCGGCGGCGCGACGGTCAATGGCAGCGGCCAGCTCACCGCGCCGAGCTACAGCGTGCAGGGCAATACGTACAACAATGTCGGCGGCGCGCTCGGCGCCCTCGATAACCAGCTGACCACCAACACCACCAACATCGCCAGCCTCGACACCACCGTCGCCGGGCTGGCGAGCACAGGCGCCTACATCGACATCGCCAGCAGCGGGCCGGCGGCTTCGGCCAGCGGCACCAACGCCATGGCCTTCGGCCCTGGGGCGAGCGCGACCGGCACCGACGCCATCGCCATCGGCGACGGCGCGTTCTCGGCGCCCAATTCGGTGGTGACCGGCGGCGGCGCCACCGACAACGGGGCGAGCGGCGCCTCGATCTATGGCACCGGTGCCAATGTCACCCTCGCCTCGACAGACGCCACCGCCATCGGCTTCAACGCCAATGTAAATGGCGCCAATGCCATCGCCATCGGCGGCAATGCGACGGCCGCCAATGCCGCCTCGGCCACGGCGGTCAACGCGGTCGCCATCGGCAACCAAGCTCACGCCGGCGGCACGAGCGCCGTCGCGCTCGGCAACAACACCAGCGCCGGCTTCTCCAACTCCGCCGCCATCGGCAACGGCGCCACCGTAACGCGGGCCGACCAGCAGGTGTTCGGCACCGCGACCAACACCTACACCGCGCCGGGCATCACCTCGGCGGCGAGCAAGACGGCGCAGGCGGGACCGACACAGATCGTCACATCGGACGCGGCCGGCAATCTCGGCACCAGCACGCTGGCGGGCCTCGGTCTCGCCACGAGCGCAAATATCGCTTCCATCAATTCGCAACTCGATTCGATGAACGGCCGCATCAACGATCTCTACACGCGCAGCGACAAAGCCTATGCCGGCGTCGCCATGGCCTTCGCGATGGCCGGGGTGCCCACCGTCATGCCGGGCGAGCACTTGGCCATGACCATGAACTATGGGACGTTCGAAGGCGAGAGCGGCCTTGCCGTCAACGCCGCTTACCGGCTCGCTAACAATGTGCAGCTTGCCGGCGGCATCGGCTACGGCCCCAATGAAGGCATCGTCGGCGGACGCGTCGGCCTACGCGTCGCGTGGTAGGGAAGATGGGAAAGTATCGCTACCTTCTGTATATCCTGCTTGCGCTGCTGCTTTCGGTGCCGGCCACGGTCGGGCTGTCGATGCTGCCGATGCCTCGTTCGGTTTCCGATCTATTGGGCACCTTGCAGTCCTTCACGACTTCGGTTCACGCAGCTCAGCATAAAAAGGCCGCGAAAAACCAGCCGCCCGCGAAGAAGGCGGCCAAGCTGCCGGTCAACCTGGAGCAAGCGCTCTACCTGATCCGCTCCACGCTGCTCACGCTCAACGACGCCAACCGCTCCGGCAATTACACGGTGTTGCGCGACCTGGCGGCGCCCGGCTTTCAGGCCAAGAACAGCGCCGCCGACCTGTCGCAGATATTCACCGATTTGCGCAAACGCCATATCGATCTTTTCGCGGTCGCCCTGCTCGCGCCTCGGCTCTCGGCGCCGCCGCAACTCGAAAAGAACGGCATGCTTCGACTCACAGGAGAATTCGCGACCCACCCCCTGCTGATCAGTTTCGACCTGCTGTTCCAGGACGTCGACAGGCAATGGAAGCTGTTCGGCATCTCGGTCGCGACGCCGAAGGCGCCGCCGGCGCACGCCGCCGCCGCGCATAAGCAGCATTGAGACGGCCTACTCCCCCTGCTTCTTGATATACGCCGCCAGGTCCGCCGCCTCGTTGCGGGTCAGGTTCATGTCCGGCATCGGCGGGTGCGGGCGCAGGAGAAACAGCGCGATCGAGGCGGCGGTGAGCCCCGGCCTGTTGGCAAGCTCCGAGAACGGCGGCGCCTGCGTGTTGCCGTGCTTCTGATCCTTGGCCACCACATGGCAGGCGGCGCACCAGCGCTTGGCCAGCGTCCCGCCCTCGAACGGATCGGCCGCCCACGCCGACGCCGACAGTGCCGCGGTGAAGGTTACGGAAAGCAGCACGGCGATCGCTTTTTGCATCGGGATTCTCGCAAATGAGCTGATGATGAGGCCACGGGCACCGGTGGCGGGCGGCGCCCCCCGCCTTCGTCTTATCCGGTTTTTCGGGCTTGGCAAACTTACCGCACGGCGGCGACCTTCGGCCGCCCGACCTGCGCGGCCGGCTCCAACAGTTCGAGAAAGCGCTCGGCCCAGTGGGTGATGTCGTTGTCGACCAGCACCCGGTAATTGTGCTCCTGGCGCTGGCGCCGCTCCGACAGCGGCATCGTCAGCGCGCGGTTGATGGCGATCGCCACGCCCTCCGGGTCGTAGGGGTTGACCAAGAGCGCCGCGGTGCATTCGCGCGCGGCGCCGGCAAAACGCGACAGGATCAGCACGCCCGGATCTTCCGGGTTTTGCGTCGCGACATATTCCTTGGCCACCAGGTTCATGCCGTCGCGCAAGGGCGTCACCAGCGCCGCGCGCGCGGCGCGATAGAGGCCGGCGAGCGCGGTGCGGCTGTGCGCCTTGTTGATGTAGCGCAGCGGCGTCCAGGACGCTTCGCCGAAGGCGCCGTTGATGCGCCCGACCGCCTCGCCCACCTTGCGGCTGAGGTCGGCATATTCGGGAATGCCGGTGCGGCTGCGCGGCGTGATCTGCAGATAGGTGACCTTGCCGCGCAGGTCGGGGAAATTGGTGAGGAAGCGCTCGAAGGCGTCCATGCGCTCGGGGATGCCCTTGGAGTAGTCGAGCCGGTCGACGCCGATGATCATGGCGCGGCCGGAGAGGCTTTCCAACACCTCGCGCACGAAGCCGGATTCGATGGCGCGGCGCGACAGCCGCTGCAGCGCCTCGGTTTCCACGCCGACCGGAAACTGCCCGATCTCGACCACGCGGTCGCCGAAGGCGAAGGTGTCACCGTTGACGCGCTTGAGGCCGCATTCATTGGCGAGATAGCGCGAGAAATTGGTGGCGTCGGTCTCGGTCTGGAAGCCGACCAGGTCGTAATGGCCGAGCGCCGGGATGAGCTGCTCGTGGTTGGGCAAGGCGGTCAAGATTTCCGGCGGCGGGCACGGAATGTGGATGAAAAAGCCGATGCGGTTCTTGTGGCCGCGCTCGCGCAGCGCCTTGGCGAAGGGGATCAGGTGATAATCGTGCACCCAGATCGTGTCGTCGGGCCTGAGCATCTTCTCCAGGTGGCTGGCGAAGAACTCGTTGACGCGGAAATAGCCGCCGAGGTCGCGGCGGGTGAATTCGGCGAGGTCGAGCCGGTAATGCAGGATCGGCCACAGCACGCGATTGGCGAAGCCGTTGTAGAACTCGTCGTAGTCGTCCTTGCGCAGGTCGACGGTGACGTAGGAGATATTTTCCTGCCGCACGGTCTTGGGCGGTTCGACGCCGTCCTCGGCGACCCGCCCGCTCCAGCCGAACCAGAGGCCGCCGCGGCGCCTGAGCGCGGCGCGAATCGCCACCTCCAGACCGCCGGCGCGTGCCGCGCCGTCGGGTACGCCGACCCTGTTGGAAACCACGACGAGCCGCGCCACTACCAATCTCCCCCGCTCCGCGCCCAAGCAAATGCGGTGAAGCTCAGAACCGGCATCGTCGCAAGCGGAGCGCTCAACATAACTTGGCCTTAAAGCTGCGCCCGACGGCGCAGAATGCATTGATCGCCCTCAATCGGCAAATCAAAAAAGCCAACGCACGCGCCGAAATGCAGGCCATCCTGAAAAGGTAACATCCAACCCGCACAGAAGTTCGCTTTTTGCCGCGAAATGGCGCCACAAGCCGTCAAGTCGCGCGCGAACGGGCTTTTTCGGCAAGGAGCCGCAAGGCCGCGCGTACATCGTCGGGCGAATCGAAAATTCCGGTCACCCCGGGGAAATGCCGGCCGACCGCATAGCCCTTGCCGCCCAGCGCGGGCAGCGCCGCGAAGACCGATTCATCGGTCACGTCGTCGCCGATGAACACCGGCATGCGGCCGGCGAAAGGGGCGTGGGTCATCAGCTTGCGCACCGATTCCCCTTTGCTGACGCCCGGACGCTTGATCTCGAACAGCGCCTTGCCCGGCAGCATTTCCACCGGCTCGCCGGGAAATGCGGCGAGCGTCGCTGCGATGTGGCGGCTGAGCGCCTGTTCGCATTGCGGGGCCTGCCGGTAATGCAGGCCGAGCGAATAGCCCTTGTCCTCGACCACGATGCCGGGATCGAGCCTGCCACCTTCGGCGAGCCGCTCGCGCAAGGCGGCCGGCAGCGGCGCGGCCGCGCTGAGGATCTCGCCTTCCCGCAAGCGCGTCTCGGCGCCGTGGCCGCCGACGATCGGCAGCTTGAGCGGCGAAAAGCGCTTGTCGAGATCGGCGATCGGCCGCCCGCTCACCAGCGCCAGCGCCCCGCCGGTCGCTTGCAGCAGGCGGGCGAGCGCCTCGCACAGGTTCGGCGACACGTGCACCGCGTCCGGCGTGGCGGCGATGTCGACCAGCGTGCCGTCGAAATCGAACAGCAGCGCGACCTGCGTCAAATCGAGCGCGGCAAAATCGCCGATCGTTGCGTGATTGGCGAGCGCGGTCACCGCGCCTGCACCTCGACGTCGCCGTCGACGCCGGTGACCACCTTGAACTCGCGCTGATAGACGCGGCCCTCGTTGCGCGCGATGGCGCGGTACTCGCCCTCGGCCAGGATGACGCGCGGAAAGGCGCCGATCGATTCCTTGATCACGTCGCCGCCGGGCGTGAGCACCGACCAGGCGGTGTTGGCGAGCGCCTCGCCGCCCTTCTCGGCCACCAGCTTGAGCGTGATGGCGGCGGCGCGGTGAGTAACGGTGACGTCGGTCAGCTTGCCGGCCTGTATGCGGATGTCGGAGCGCACCACCGCGTTGGCGTCGCCGTAATGCGAGACGATATAATAGGTGCCCTCCGGCACGATCACCACATTGCCGGTCAGCACGTGCTCGGCGATCGGGCGGTGGTCGCCCGGTTCGAACTGGCTGCCCTTGAACACGTTGAACGAAATCTGCGCCGGCGGGATCTGCACGTTGCCGACGCGGCCCTCCAGGCGCAAGCCGCCGGCCGGCAGGTCGAACTCCTCGCGCACGGTCTGCCCGCGCAAGTCCACCGGCTTGACCGCGGTGGCAAGCCCGAAGCCCACATGCACGATATAGCGCCCCGTCGGCAGCACCAGCGTGGGTGACGGCTGCTTGTCTTCCTTGACCAGGTGAAATTTTCCCTTGGCGTCAGGCTTGGCCGCATAGACGCGCCAGGTGAGGCCGCCGTCGATAACGGGCGCGCCCTTGCCGAAACGCGCGCTGAGCGCGAGCGCCACCTTGCCGGCCGGCACCATCAGAAGCGGCATGGCGGTGCGCCGCGCGGGAGCGGAGAGCGAGGGCCATTGCGACGGCGAGGTCAGGCTGGTGCCGGGCGAGAACACCTCGCCGCGCGTCACCGGCGCGGGCGAGATCAGCCCGGTTGAGGGTGCGGTGGAGAATAGCGAATTCTGGCCGGCCTGCTGGCCCAAGGCCGGCACGGCCCCGAGCATGGCGAGCATGAGCACCAGCGCCGGCCAAAGCCGGCCGCCGCTTGCGGCTTTTGCGAATGCGCTCCCCATGACGGGCCCGGTTTTCAGGCCAAATCGCGGCGATTTCAAGCCGAGGCCCACGGTTTGTCACCCCGGCGGACCCATGCTAGTGCCGCCTATCGATTTGAAGTTCCTGAACGATCTTGCGGCGAGTGGTGCAGGACCTTCAAATCGGCGGCACTAGCCGCAAAGCGCCTTTACCATTGAGATGCCAATGCCCGATGCCCTTGCGCTCCTGAAGACCCGCCGCTCGGTCAAGCCGATAGAATTGGGCGACCCCGGCCCGACGCCGGCCGAGCTTGAAACCCTGCTCACCATTGCTGCGCGCGTGCCCGACCACGGCAAGCTCGCGCCCTGGCGCTTCCTGGTGTTCGAAGGCAAAGCGCGCGAACAGGCCGGCGAAACCATCGCCAAGATCTTCCGCGAGAGCCACGCCGACGCCACGCCCGACCAGATCGAATTCGAGCGCAAGCGGCTGGCGCGCGCGCCTTTGGTGATCGCGGTGATCAGCCGCGCCGGCCCGCATGTGAAAATCCCGGAATGGGAGCAGCAATTGTCGGCCGGCGCCGCGGCCATGAACCTGGTGCACGCGGCTCATGCGCTGGGTTACGCCGCGAGCTGGATCACCGAATGGTACGCCTATGACCGGCGCGTGCTCGATGCGCTCGGCTTGCAGCCGAACGAGCGCATCGCCGGCTTCGTGCATATCGGGCGCCCCGCCAAGCCGCCGCGAAGATCGCGACCGGCCGAAGCTTGCCGATATCGTGACGCGGTTCGGCGGACTAGCCGATGTTCTACGAGCCCGACAAGCGCGACACCAAGCTGCTGCGTTACGATCCGTTCAAGGCGATCGTGGCGCCGCGCCCGATCGGCTGGGTGACCTCGATGAGCGGCAAGGGCGAGATCAATCTGGCGCCCTATTCCTATTTCAACGGCATCTGCAGCAAGCCCAATCTGGTGATGTTCGCCAGCGAAGGCTTGAAGGATTCGGTGAGCTTCGTCGCCGAGACCGGCGAATTCGTGTGCAGCCTCGCCACCTGGGAGCTGCGCGAGCAGATGAACTCGACCTCGGCGCCGCTCAAGCGCGGCGTCAACGAGATGGAGCGCGCGGGGCTGGCGCCGGCGCCGTCGCGGCTGGTGAAGCCGCCGCGGGTGGCGGCCTCCCCTTGCGCGCTCGAATGCCGGCTGATCAAGATCGTGCCGATGAGCGATGCCGCAGGCACGGCGCTCGACTGCCATGTGGTGTTCGGCCAAGTGGTGGGCGTCCATATCGACGACCGCTTCATCAAGGACGGCTTGCTCGACACGGCAGCCTTGAAGCCGATCGCCCGCTGCGGCTACGACCAATATGCCGTGGTGGAGCAGGTCTTCGCCATGACGCGGCCGACCTCCTGAACCGGGTTGGGCCGCCGGCGTTTAACCATAAGGTAATTACCGAGGCGCAGGCTCGCGTCACGTTTCGGTCACAAGACTCCGCCAGCAATCTTCACCATAGCGCGGTGAAAGGCTTGTCGGGTGGGCTGGCCCGGTCGGATCATCGGGTCAGGGGAGAGACAGTTGGTTTTCGAGGGACTATTTGCGCGCGCGCGCAACGGCGGCGACCGTGCGGCGGAAGCGACCCCGATCGGGGAAACAAAGCCGGCGCCCACCCGCCCGACCATCGGGCTGGCGCTCGGCGGCGGCGCGGCGCGCGGCTTTGCCCATATCGGCGTGATGCGCACGCTCACCGCGCACGGCATCAAGCCGGACGTCATCGTCGGCACTTCGATCGGCGCGGTGGTCGGCGGCAGCTATGCGGCCGGCCATCTCGACCCGCTGGAAGCCTGGGCTCGCGGGCTGACCGTGCGCAGCGTGCTCGGCCATCTCGACATCAGCCTGTCCGGCTCCGGCCTCATCCGCGGCGGCCATCTCGCCAAGCAGTTGGAAGCGGCGCTGGGTGACCAACGCATCGACGATCTGCCGCTGCGCTTTGCCGCCATTGCCACCGAATTCAACACCGGCCACGAAATCTGGCTCACACGCGGGCGGCTGACCGACGCATTGCGCGCGTCCTACGCGCTACCCGGCATCTTCCCGCCGGTGCTGATCGGCGGGCGCTGGCTGGTCGACGGCGCGCTGGTCAATCCGGTGCCGGTGTCCGCCGCACGCGCGCTCGGCGCGCGGCTGGTGATCGCCGTCAATCTCAATTCCGATCTGTTCGGCCGCGGCACCATCATTGCGAGCCACGGCTCCGACGAAACGGACGAGGCCGCGCACGCGGCCCAAGAAACCAAGCCGAACGGCGGCGGCCTGTTCGGCATGTTCAACCGCGAGCGCTCGCTGCGCCGCCAGATCATGGGCCGGCGCGGCCGCCCCGGCATTCCGACCGTGATGATCGAAGCCTTCAACGTGATGCAGGACCGCATCACGCGCGCGCGGCTGGCCGGCGATCCGCCCGACGTGTTGATATCCCCGCGGCTCGGCCAGGTCGGCTGGTTCGATTTCCACCGCGCGGCGGAAGCGATCGCCATCGGCGCGGAAGCGGCGGAAAAGTCGATCGAAGCGGTGACCGAGGCGGTCGCCGCGCTGTCGCAGCCGGCCGGCGCCGAGAAGCCCGGCGAAATAATCCTCAGGCGCTGCGGATATAGTCGCGCATCGCTTCCGTCTCGGCCTCAACCTCGCCGACGCGCTCCTTGACCACGTCGCCGATCGAGATCAGCCCGATCGGCGCGCCGTTGCGCACCACAGGCATGTGACGGAATTTTCCGGCCGTCATCCGCTCCATCAGATGCGCCACGCTATCATCCTCGGTGCAGGTCTCGACGTCGCGCGTCATCACCCGCCCGACCGGCAGGTCGAGCGCGGATGGCCCATGCTTGGCGAGCGCGCGCACGATGTCGCGCTCCGACAATATGCCGGCGAGGCGCCCTCCCGCGCCGCGGATCACGACTGCACCGATGCGATGCGAGGCGAGGCACTTGGCCGCCGCCGACAGATCGGCTGTGGGTTCGATGGAGATAATGTCGCCGCCCAAGTTGCGTTGCTTGGCGGCCAGGATCGTCTTGACGTTCATGGCAGCCTCCTTGCCCGGCTATGCAGGAAGAACCCCACGATTCCAGGCGTTGCGTAACGATCCCGCCGCCCGCCCGGTTCCGTCAAGCGTCAATAATGCAGGGCGCACAGGGCGCGCATGCATCGGTTAGTGTCGTGTTGCACCGCGGTCGCCGAATTGCTGCAAAGCGGGGACCGGATCGAACCAGGGAAACAACAAAAGCCCGGCCAGAAAGCCGCCGATATGCGCCTGCCAGGCCACCACCTCGTTCTGCCCGATGAGCGGGGACGCCCACAGGCCGAACACGAAATTGAGGCCGAACCACACCAGCAGAAATACGATCACCGCCGGCTCGCGCAAAGCCCGCATGAGCGGCACCGCCGGCACGCGATAGTCGGCTTCGCCGCCGGTGCGCCAGAAGCTCAACGGTCCGCCGCGCTGGAAGGCAAAGCGCATGGCCGCCGCCATGGTGCCGGAGATCGCAGCCGAGGCGCCGATTACCGGCGCGTGCTGCCCGGCATAGGCGAACAGATGCGCGATGGCGCCGGCCGCCGCCGTCACCGCAAAGAAAACGAGGAAGCGCGCCGTGCCGAAGCGGCGCGCCACCGCCGTGCCGAAGGCGAGAAACCAGATCGCGTTGACGCCGAAATGCGTCCAATTGGCGTGCAGGAAGGCGTAGGTGACGAAGGTCCACACTTGCGCGCCGAAGCCGCCCGGCATGCCGCCGGCCGGCAGCACGCCGCCGCCGTAGCGGACGGGATCGAAAGCGAACAGCAGCAGCACGTCGATGCTCGCGGCCGGCGACAACAGCAGCGTACGCACCACGTGGATCGCCGCCATGACGGCGAGGAGCCCGAGCACCACGCCGGGGATGTTGAAGACGGGCTCGTGCTGGTGGGAAGGCTCGGACACGGACGCTTGAGTTACGCGCTTGTCCGCGTCGCCGCAAGCTGCCGGAGGCAAAAAAGAAAGGAGGGCTTTCGCCCTCCTTCGAGCCCACGTTTTGCGGGGTCGTCGTCACGCCTTGTCGGCGCTTGTCACATCCCCTCGCCTCCCCGTGGCTCTAAGTAAAATGCCGCTGTGTGGACCTTGCGCGTCACCATAGGCGAATTGCGCGCGCTGCCAATCCGTCTTTGATTTTAACACTAATTCGCACGGGGCTTGCGGAACTCGCCGCGCCGGCACGCGCCCTGCTGCGCGCAACGCGCCGCGGCGCGCTGCGCAAGCTTTTGTCCCGATCGGGGACACGCACACGCCGCCACCGTCTCGCGACGGCACAAGAGGTGGCGATTCATGAAACACTCATCGACGCAGGCCGTGTTCGACTATTGGAACCGGCGCAAGGGCAGCCGCAGCGCGCCCGAGCGCGGCGACATCGATCCGACCGAGATCCGCCACGCGCTCGGCGACACGTTCATGCTGGCGGCCGATTTCGTCGATCAACTGCGCTTCCGTCTCGCCGGCACCCGGGTCTGCGCGCTGTTCTGCCGCGAGATCAAGGGCGAGAGCTACGAAGAGATATGGGACGTGGCAAGCCGCAAGGCCGCCAACGAGCTCGTGCGCGAGGTCGAGCAAGAGCATATGGGCGCGGTGGCCGGCCTCATCGCGCGCACCGAGGAAGGTTCGTCGACCGCGCTCGAAATGCTGCTGTTGCCGCTCGCCCACAGCGGGCACGCGCGCATCCGCGCGCTCGGCGTGCTGGCGCCGACCATGGCGCCCTATTGGTTGGGGGCCCAACCGGTCGCCCGGCTCGAGCTCGTCACCGTGCGCCATATCGGGGCGGAGCAGAAGGCGCGCGGGCCGCGCTTCGGCCGCGCGGTAGCGGGCAGCCGCCTGCGCCACGGCTTCGTCGTCTACAGCGGCGGGCGCGAAACGCCGCCCGACAAGCGCACCGGCTAACGCGCCGTTAACAATAGCGCCATAGGGTCGTGGCTTGCGGGCCACAGTGCCCGGCACGGGCATTCGACCCCATGGCCTTGCCGCTGACCAAACCGAGAATTCTACCGCTGGCCGACGAGCGCCGGCGCTTTCAGCGCGTCAAGGTCAATCTGCTCGGCCGCTACATGCTGGAGGACCGGCGCGAATTTCCCTGCCAGGTGATCAACATGTCGCCGGGCGGCATGGCGGTGGTGGCGCCGGTGATCGGCATGCCGGGCGAGCGGGTGATCGCCTATGTCGATCATCTCGGCCGGCTCGAGGGCAAGATCGCGCGCCACATCGACAACGGCTTCGCCATGACCATTTCGGCGAGCGCGCGCAAGCGCGACAAGCTTGCCGCCCAGCTCACCTGGCTCGCCAACCGGCACATACTCAATCTGCCCGAGGACCGCCGCCACGGCCGCTTCGTGCCGCGCAACCCGTTGGCGCGAATGATCCTGCCCAACGGCAACAATATCGCGGTGCGCCTGATCGACCTGTCGCAGTCGGGCGCCGCGGTGGCGATCGGCCCCGATCAGCGGCCGCCGGTCGGCGCCATGGTCATGCTCGGCAAGACGCAAGGCCGCGTGGTGCGCCATATCGACGACGGCTTCGCGCTCGAATTCACCCGCCTGCAGCATCCCGATTTCATCGAAGACAACATCACCGGCGAATAGCCTAAGCGCCCGGTAAAGACCTTCGCTCGAATCCGCCGCATCGCGAACCGCCTAAGAGCGCGTTTGGCGATCGCGTGGCGGTATCAGCACGGGGCATCCCGAAAATCGGCCAAGGTAAACGGCACGCCCCCGCGTGCGCGCGCGCGGGCCGTTGTCCGGCGTTTTCGGCTTAACGCCGACAAGTTTAGCTAAATTGTATTCGCTAAGATTTTAGACGAATTCTATTCTAAGTTTTACAGTATTCGTCTCTTTCTTTATTTTGGTTCTTCTTAAAATGACTTGCTCAACTTAGCCGCGACGCAAAAGCTTTGTGCGAAAAACGGCCCCAACAAGACGGGTACGGGGCCAAACAGATGGACTGGCGTATCAAACGAGTTGCGACCGGCACGATGCTGGCCGGCGTCTGCGCAGCGGCGCTGGCCGCTTCCGCAGTGAGTGGCGCGGCGGGCGAGCGCTTCACTTACGTTTCCGCCGTGCACGAGCGGCCGATCTACGTCGCGGTAAGCGGCACCACGCGCGCGCCGATCGGATGGGTCGAGTTCTGCGTCGAATACAAGCCGGAATGCAAGACGCATCCCTCGACGCCGCGCGACATCGTGCTGACGCCCAAGGTGTGGTCGGACATGGTCAAGGTCAACGACTGGGCGAACGACAATATCAAGCCGATCACCGACCTGGAGCACTGGGGCGTGGTCGAGCGCTGGAATTATCCGGACGACGGCTACGGCGACTGCGAGGACTATGTGCTGCTCAAGCGCCGCATGCTGATGCGCGCCGGCTGGCCGCGCGAGGCGCTGCTGATCACCGTGGTGCGCGACAAGAAGGGCGACGGCCACGCGGTGCTCACGGTCAAGACCAATCGCGGCGAGTTCGTGCTCGACAACCAGTCGTCGCAAGTTCTGCCCTGGAACATGACGGGCTACCACTTCGTCAAGCGCCAGTCGCAGAGCGATCCCAACCGCTGGGTCGCGCTCGGCACGCCGGTGGCGGCACCGCCCGTGGTATCGGCGCGCTAGGCGGCAGGAAACGGAAAATGCGCACGATCCCGAAAAGCGGGAACCGGTTTTCGGCAAAGATCGTGCACCAAGGCAAATAGGAGAATCGCGCTCCCGGTCACGTCCCCACCCCTCCCCGTCCCCAGACCGGGTTCGCGAGCGGCCGGCCTCCCCCAAGGCCGGCCGCACCTTTTTTGAGTGCGTTGCATCGGCCACACGATTGTCGCGATGCGGTCAGACTGGCGACGATTTTTGCGCGCAATGCTCGGCGCGGGAGCGACGCTTTCAGCCTTTGCGAGTTCCTCATGCAACGCATTGACACCAGCAAAGTCGGCCCCGCCGCCTACAAGGCGGTCGCCGCGCTCGAGGCCTATGTCGACCAATCCGGGCTCGATGCGAAACTGCGCCATCTCGTCAAGATCCGCGCTTCGCAGATCAACGGCTGCGCCTATTGCATCGCCATGCATACGCGCGAAGCGCGCAAGCTCGGAGAGAGCGACGAGCGCATGCATCTGCTCGATGCCTGGCGCGAGGCCCCCGTATTCAGCGAACGCGAACGCGCCGCTCTCGCCTGGACCGAGGCGCTTACGCTGATCGCCCGGGATCATGTGCCGGATGCCGTCTTTGACGAGGTCCGCAAGCAGTTCTCCGAAAAGGAGATCGTCGATCTCACCGCCGCGGTCTGCGCCATCAATACCTGGAATCGCATCGCCATCTCGTTCCGCACGCCGCCGCAGGTCGAAAGTCAGAGGGCGGCGGCCTAGCCGACGCGCTTGAGCGCCTTCGCGTAGTGCTTCCAGCGCTGCACATAGTTGTCGGCGCCGGCGCGGATCATGGCGGCGGCCTTGTCGTCGAGCGTGCGGATGGCGCGCGCCGGCGCGCCGACGATCAGTGCATTGTCGGGAAAGCTCTTGCCTTCGGTCACCACGCTGCCGGCGCCGACCACGCAGTTCGTCCCGATCTTGGCGCCGTTGAGCACGATGGCGCCCATGCCGATCAGGCTCCGATCGCCGATCGTACAGCCGTGCAGGATGACGTTGTGGCCGATCACGCAATCGTCGCCGACGGTCAACGGAAAGCCCGGATCGGTATGCAGCGTGCAGTTGTCCTGGATCTGCGAGCGCGTGCCGAGCTCGACCCACTCGTTGTCGCCGCGCATGACGGCGCCGTACCAGACGCTCGAACTCGGCCTTCAGGCGCACGCGGCCGATCAGCACCGCGGTCTCGGCCACCCAATAATTGCCCTCGCCGGGAAATTCCGGCGCCTGTCCGTCGAGCTCGTAAATCGGCATTGCCCCGTCTCCTTGGCGACGCGGGCGAACTTGCACGAATGACGCCGGTGAGAAAAGCCTGTTCAGGCCAGCAGCCCGCAGGCCTGCAGGCTCGACACCAGCACCAGGCCCGACATCAGGCTCCAGAAGCCGGCGATCAGCGTGGCCAGAAACACGAATTCGAAGCGGCGGCGCTCCTCGGCCCAGCCGAGCAGAGTGTTGCGCATGATCAGGAACGGCGCCGAGAACAGCAGAAGCGGCACCGCTGCGACCGCCGCCACGCTCGGCCCGGTGGAGATGAGGCCGAAGCTCGGCAGCCGGCTGGTCATGAGCCGGTAGCCCGAACAGCACATGCCGGCGACCGCATAGCCGAGCAGCACGGCAAACAGGTTCTGGACGAACTCGAGACCCATGACGCCCTCAACGCGTGTACGAGCGCCCTGTCCTGGCAAAGCCGGCGCGTCCGCGCCAGCAATTCCTTAACGAAAGGTTAACGGCGACGGCGGCCGCATGCGAATACCGTGGCATAATCGCGCCTGATTCGAATTCGGAAGACGCCCCCGCATGGCCACGCTCGCCCGGCATCGCCGCACGGCCCGCAAGCGCAGAAGCAGCCACAATCCGCTCGCCCGCCCGCTCTTGCTGCTTGCCGGCGCGGTCGTGGTGGCAGCGCTCTATATCGGCTACGTGCTCTGGCCGCGCTGGCCGGACGTGCCGGTGACGCTCAACGCGCCCTCGCTGCCGATCGTGATCGCAGGCGTGAACTTCAACATCGAGCCGGCGGCGATCCGCCGCGCCATTCAGCGCCGCCCGGGCACGCAGGAGCGCGTCGACCTCGCCTATTTGTGGCCCTCGCTCACGCCGCCCGACCCGAAAGCGAAGCCGAGCGTCGGCGCGCCGCTCGATCCCAACAAGCGGCTGTTCGTCACCATCGCCGCCGGCGAAACCAGCCTGCCGATCATGAGCCGCGTGAAGGAGATCTATCCGCGCTATCTGGTGGCGGAGCCGACGGCCGGTCCGCCCGGCCTGACGTTGCGCGGCTTCCGCGACGGCACGCCCTATCAGGGTGAGGAGCTGGTGTTCGAGCAGCAGGCGCCTGAGCATTTCCTGGCGCGCTGCTCGCTCAAAGGCGCGGTCAATTCCGGCAATTGCCTGTTAGAGCGGCGCGTCGGCAATGCCGACCTGACGTTTCGCTTTCCGCGCGCCTGGCTGAAGGATTGGAAAAGCGTGGCGGCCGGCGTCGATAGACTGCAGGCGAGGCTGCATCCCTCTCCGTAGTCATTCCGGGGCGCGAGCGTCAGCGAGCGAGCCCGCAATCCAGGGGCCCCACTATCGAGACTTGCGAATGTCGCACCGGATTCCGGGCTCGCGGCCGGAGTTTACCATCGGGCCGGCCTGCGGCCGGACCCGTTGGGCCGCGCCCCGGAAAGACAAGAAAATAAATCAATCCACCAAATCGACGTCGAGGATCGGCAATTCCAGAATATACGAGCGCTTGCCCTTCTCGTTTTCCACGAACAACACGGCGATGAATTCCTCGCCCATATAGACTTCGAGCGAGTCCATCTTCTTCGGCCGCGTCACCACGCGGATGTTCTCGTTGTCGAACTTGCGCCGCAGATAAGCGTTGAGCGCCGGCACCGGCTGGATCGAAGGGTCCTGGCCGAGCTGAATCACCATGCGAAAATTATAGGAGCGCTCGCCCTCGTCCTCGGTCACGGTCAATTCGCCGGCGTCGTCGGCGCCGACAAAGATTTCGGCCGCCTCGTCCGACTTCGGCACCACGCGAATGCTCGGGTTGCCGAACAGCTTCTTGAGATAAGCGTCGAGCTTCCTGATCTCCTGGACGTCCACCGGGCGGCTCCTCGTCGTGTCGGGTAAGGCGCCTCCTTGCCCGATTGCACGCGCGAGCGCAAGCCGCGCTTTTGGCGAGGTTCAGCCGTCCAGCATCACGCCGTAGAGCATCTGGTCCATGGCGCGCGAGGGCTCCGGGCAGCCGGCCTCGCCCACCACCTTGGCGGGCACGCCGGCGACCGTGACGTTGTTCGGCACCGGCTTGATCACCACCGAGCCGGCAGCGATGCGCGCGCAATGGCCGACCTCGATATTGCCGAGAATCTTGGCGCCGGCGCCGATCATGACGCCGTGGCGGATTTTCGGATGGCGGTCTTCGTGCTCCTTGCCGGTGCCGCCGAGCGTCACGTCGTGCAGGATGGAGACGTCGTCGTCGATCACCGCGGTCTCGCCCACCACCAGGCCGGTGGCGTGGTCGAGGAAAATGCCGCGGCCGATCTTCGCCGCCGGATTGATATCGCACTGGAAAGCGGCCGAGGAGCGGCTTTGCAGATAGAGCGCGAAATCCTTGCGCCCCTTGCCGAGCAGCCAATGCGCGAGCCGATGCGTCTGCAGGGCGTGGAAGCCCTTGTAATAGAGCACCGGCTCGATGAAGCGGTTGGTGGCCGGGTCGCGGTCGACGGTGGCGACGATGTCGGCGCGGAAGGCGTTGCCGATCGCCGGCTCGTCCTCCAGCGCGTCATTATAGGCCTGGCGGATCAAGTCGCCCGACACGTCGGCATGCTCGAGCCGCTGGCTGACGCGGTGCACGATCGCGGTTTCCAGCGTGCCGTGGTGCAGAATGTTCTCGTAGATGAAGGTCGCCAGCTCCGGCTCGCGGCGCGCGATATCCTCCGCTTCCTCGCGGATGCGCGCCCAGACCGGATCGACCTTGTCGAGGGCCTTTGCAGGCCGTGTCTGATATTGAGCCATTGATGTTCTCCCGGCGCCTCTCAACGCCAAATCCCTCAAAGCTTGTTTAGCATATAATGCCTGCCGCCACGAGGCCGCTAATGCGTATCGTGCATGGCTCGGTAGCCGTTATGGCCGTTGGTTAAGAAAATCGAGCACGCCGGCTTTGAATACCTTGTCGCCGACCGCCAGCATGTGGTCGCGGTCGGGAATATCGAGATTGCGCGCGCCCGGGATGAGCGCCGCCAGTTCGGGTCCGGAGCCCGACACATCGTCCTTGGTCCCAACCGCAACCAAAACCGGCACCGCGATGCCGGCGACCTGCTGGCGCGTGAGCAGCCGGCGCGGCCGGCCCATGCAGGCGGCGAGCGCCGCAAGGTCCGAATGGGTCTGCTCGGCGAAGCGGCGGAAGGCGCGGCCGTCCGCATCGGTGACGTCGGCGAGCGAGGGCGCTTGCAGCGCCGCCACCACGCGCCTGGCGAGGCCGGTATTGTGGTTCTCCACCATGCGGATGCCGAGGCCGCCGAAGATCGCCGAGCGCACGCGCGCGGCATGATGCACGGCGAGGAAGCCGGCAATGCGCGCGCCCATGGAATAGCCCATCACGTCGGCGCGATCGAGACGCAAATGATCGAGCAGCGCGCATACATCGCCCGCCATCAGCGCCATCTCGTAAGACGCCGGATCGTGCGGCTTGCTCGATTGCCCATGCCCGCGATTGTCGAGCGCGATCACGCGGCGGCCGGCCTGCGTCAGCGTCGCCCACCCAGGACGGGTTGACCCAGTTGAATTCCTTGTTGGAGGCAAAGCCGTGCACCAGCACGATCGGCTCGCCTTCACCCTGGTCGAAATAGGCGATTTCGATGTCGCCGTTGTGGAAAGAGCTTGCCATGGCGCGCCGCTATATCAGGGTGGCGCGCAAAGCACTACCCATGCACCGTCACCGGCGCAAAGTCCTGCAGCTGCCGCCGCAGCCTTCGCGCCTTGCGCTTCAAAAGCACGCGCCAAGTCATGCGCTCGGCCGCGCTCTTGAGCGAGGCGACGAAGGCGAGAAGCGTGATGAGCGCGCCGATGATCCAGATGCCGAGATCGAAGGCGCCCACGGTCAGCATGATGGCGGCGCGGCCGGCGAGCTTGAGGATGGCGCGGGTCTTGCCGCCTTCCTTTTCGGCCAGTCTGGCGATGCGCGACATTTCGCGGGGGCTCTGCGCGAGCTCCAAGCCGTCGAGCGCGGCGCGCGTGCCGGCCTTGGCCTGCACGGTGCCGACGTCGCTCGCCAGATGTACGAGGCCGCGCGCGCGCCTGATCTTCACCGCCTCGCGCGCGGCACGGATCGCCAGCGCCGGCTCGGTCACCGAGACGCCCTTGATCGCGCTCTTCAGCCGTCCCCAATCCACCACGCCGCGCAGCATACGGGCGACGCTCGCGGCCAGATCGGCCGACAACCGCCCGGTCTTGCGCGCCGCCTTGGCGAGCGAGAGGCCGATCCGCGCCGGCGCCTCGGCGCCAAGCGTGGCGTAAGTGCCGGCGGTGATCGCAAGACCCACGCAAGCCAGCCCCAGGATCATGGTGTCGGCCTTCTCGCCCAGCGCCAGCCGCGAGCCCTCGCGCACCGCGTCGCGGATGTCGCCGAAGACGAACAGGTCGCCGAGCGCGGTGCCGGCGAGGCTGGCCGCGTCGTGCGGCTCGCCCTCGACGAAGCCATAGGCGAAGCTCTGCGCCGCGTGCCGGGCGGAATTTTCCTCCTGCACCGCCGCCGCCACCTTCTGCTTCACCGCCGGTTCGAGCGCGACCTGGCGCGCCGCGGCGAGCTTGACGAAGCTGTCGGCCAGATCGGCGTCCTTGGCGGCGAGCGCTTGGTCGATCTCGCGCGTCGCGACTTGCGTGTTGAATTTCTCATCGAGCGCGCGGTCCGCGAGCCGCGCCGGGTCGTCCTTCATGGCGAGAGCGCTTTGCGCCGCCAGCCCGCGCGGCACCACGTAAGCGGCGAGCCCCGCCAGCGCGGCGACGGCCAGCAGCGCGGGCACGAGGCGCCGGCGGCGCATCGCATTCGCCAGTTGCACTTCCGGTGGCGCAAGTCCCGCAGCGTCCCGCATGCCGGTGCCTCGGATAGAATCTGGGCGAAGCTGAGGCCTGGGGATAACCCGTTCGCTCCCAAACTTCTAAAGAAAAACCCTTAACCTTTCGCGGCGTTCCCGACCCGGCCCGCCACGGTGAACGGTGCGTAACGGCTAGGCACGCTTGATTCGCCCCGCTATGGTGCGCGCCCAACAAGCCAATGCTAGCCATACAAAATCAGCATCCGAGGGTTCCATGGCGGAGCACGTGATTCCCCATTTCCACAACGATCCCGGCGTGCCGGTGATCGATATCGGCTCGAAGGAATTCATGTGCGTGGGCGCCACGCCCCCTTACGATCATCCGCACGTCTTCCTCGACATGGGCGAGGAGGGCGAGATCATCTGTCCTTATTGCTCGACGCTCTACCGCTTCAATGCGAACCTCGATCCGCACGCGGCGAAACCGCCGGAGTGTGCGCTGCCCGCCACCGCAACGGCCTAAGCGTTGCCGGGGCTCGCCATGGCGGCCGAGCGCCATGTCATCGTTGCCGGCGCCGGCATCGCCGGGTTGACCGCCGCGCTGGCCATGGCGCGCGCCGGCTTGCGCGCCACCGTCCTGGAGCAGGCCGAAAAGCTGGAAGAGACCGGCGCCGGCATGCAGCTCGGACCGAACGCCACGCGCATCCTGATCGAGCTCGGCCTTGCCGAGCGCCTGCGCCCCGTGGTGATGGCGCCGACCGCGATCCGCGTCATGAGCGGCGGCTCCGGCCGCGAGATCGTGCGCATCCCGCTTGGGCGATAAGCTCGAGCGCCGCTACGGCGCGCCCTATTGGACGATCCACCGCGGCGACCTGCAAACCGTGCTCGCCGACGCCGCACGCGCCGAGACGGACATCAGGCTCAGGCTCGGCCTGCGCGTTGAAGACTTCGCCGGCCACGTCAACGGCGTCACCGTGCTGGCGCGCGGCACCAACCAGACGATCGACGAGCGCGGCATCGCGCTGATCGGCGCCGACGGCATCTGGTCGAACGTCGCCGCGCAATTGCCCGGCCACCGCCGCCCGCGCTTTGCCCAACGCACCGCCTGGCGCACGCTGGTGTCGGCCGAACGCGTGCCGGAAGAATTCCGCCAGCCGGTGGTGCATCTGTGGCTCGGACTCGACGCGCATCTGGTGCATTACCCGGTCAAGGGCGGCCGCCTCATCAATATCGTCGGCATCGTGCACGACGATTTCGACAAGCGCGGCTGGTCGGCGGCCGGCAGCCCCGATGAAATCCTGCGCCGCTTTGCGCGCTGGTCCTGGCACGAGCGGGCGCGCGCTTTGGTTGCGCTGCCCGAGCGCTGGCTCAAATGGGCGCTCTACCACCGCCGCCAGCCGTTCCGCGGCGGCGACGGGCCGGTCACGCTGATCGGGGACGCCGCCCACCCGATGCTGCCCTTCCTCGCGCAGGGCGCCGGCATGGCGATCGAGGACGCCGCGCTGCTCGCCGCCATGCTTGGCCGCTACCGCGACGATCCGCCCGACGCGCTGCGCGGCTACGAGGGCAAGCGCCGCCACCGCACCGAGCGCGCGCAGGCGATGTCGCGCAAGCAGGGCCGCATCTACGGCATGAGTGGGCCGGAAGCGCTGGCGCGCAATCTCGCGATGCGCCTGTTGGGCGGAGAAAAACTGCTCGCGCGGCAGGATTGGCTTTATAGTTGGCGGGTACCGGAAACGCTCTAGCCAATACGAAAGCCGCGCATGCTCTTTCCCGCTTCCACCGCCGGCAGCCTGCCGAAACCGTCCTGGCTCGCCGAACCCAATAAGCTGTGGCCGCAATGGCGGCTCACCGGCGACGATCTCAAGCAAGGCAAGCTCGACGCCACGCTGCTGGCGATCAAATGGCAGGAGGACGCCGGTCTCGATATCGTCTGCGACGGCGAAATGTCGCGCCAGCATTTCGTGCACGGCTTTCTGGAATTCGTCGACGGCATCGACTTCGCCAACAAGGTCGAGATGGGCATCCGCGCCGACCGCTACAAAGCCATGGTGCCGCAGGTGCGCGGCGAATTGACCTTGAAGAGCCGCGTGCACAGGGAAGAGACGCGGCACGCCCGCGCCCATACCAAGAAGCAGTTGAAGATCACGTTGCCCGGCCCGATGACGATTTCCGACACCATCGCCGACCGCTTCTACGGCGACAAGGTGAAGATGGCTTTTGCCCTTGCCGGGCTGCTGAACGAGGAAGCGCGCGCGCTGGAGAAAGACGGCGTCGACGTCATTCAGTTCGACGAGCCGGCCTTCAACGTGTTCATGGACGAGGTGACCGACTGGGGCATCGCCGCGCTCGAGCGCGCCATCGACGGGCTCTCCTGCCAGACCGCCGTGCACATCTGCTACGGCTACGGCATCAAGGCCAATATCGACTGGAAGAATTCGCTTGGGGCCGAGTGGCGGCAATACGAGAAGATTTTTCCGGCGCTGGCCGCGAGCAAGATCGGCCAGGTCTCGCTCGAATGCATCAACTCGCGCGTGCCGATCGAGTTGATGGGGCTGCTCACGGGCAAGGACGTGCTGGTCGGCGTCATCGACGTGGCGACCGACGCGGTCGAGACGCCCGAACAGGTGGCCGACGTGATCGGCCGGGCGATGAAGGTGGTGCCCAAGGAGCGCATCGTCGCCTGCACCAATTGCGGCATGGCGCCGATGCAGCGCGAGATCGCCGAGGCCAAGCTGACGGCGCTCGGCGCCGGGGCGAAGCTGGCGCGGGAGCGGTATGGCTAATCTCGGCCCCCGCATATTCAGCGTCATGCCCGGGCTTGACCCGGGCATCCATGTTGAGCTGCCGCAATTTCGAGCCGTGGAAAGACCGTCTTTGCGGGACCGCCGCATGGATTGCCGGGTCAAGCCCCGCAATGACAGCCGAGAGTTTGTGCCCACTCACGGCTTGATCTCGATCAACGCCGGCGTTCCCGCAGCCGCTATCCTCGCCGCGATCAAAACTCCGCAGGGGAGCCTGTCATGACCATGAATGTCGGAATGTTCGACCGCTTGGCGCGCGTCATCGTCGGCTTGGCGCTGATCGCCTTCGCGCTCGGCTATATCGCGCCGGGAACGAGTTGGAGCTGGGTCGGCTGGATTGGCGTGGTGCCGATCCTGACCGCCATCTTCAGCCTCTGCCCGCTCTACAGCGTGCTGGGGCTGTCGACGAAGTAAGGTCACGAGGAAACGCGCGGCATTCGCTCTTCTTCTACCTCCCCCTTTTAGGGGGAGGGAACGAGCAAGCGGCTACCGCCCCGCGCGGCCCATCACGTCCATCAGCTCGGCCACCTTGCGCCGCTGGTCGGCCTTGTCGCCACTCGAAATTGCGTGCTCGACGCAGTGCGCCACGTGGTCGCGCAGGATTTCCTCCTCGACCCGCCGCAAGGCCGCGCGCACGGCGCCGATCTGCGTGACGATGTCGATGCAATAGCGGTCGTCCTCGACCATGCGGCCGAGCCCCCGCACCTGGCCCTCGATGCGGCTGAGGCGTTTGAGCGTGGATGCCTTGCTGTTTTCGTTCATGGCCGATATATACCCCCTACGGGTATAGAGTACAAGCCGTTGCAGAGGGCACCATGAGCGCGACTGCCGAGCACCATCACCACCAGCACGCCCCCGCCACCGGCGGCGCCATCGACCCGGTCTGCGGCATGACCGTCGATCCGGCGACCGCCAAGGCGAGCGCCACGCACAAGGGCGAGACCTATTACTTCTGCTGCAACGGCTGCAAAACCAAATTCGCCGCCGATCCCGAGAAATATCTCAAGCCGCGCGCGCCCGATCTCGGGTCTACCCGAGATCGGTCTTCAAGTGCGCAAGTCGGCAACAGCCGACTTGCGATGCCAGTCGTCGAAGGCGCCATCTACACCTGCCCGATGCATCCCGAGATCCGCCAGCAGGGGCCCGGCACCTGCCCGATCTGCGGCATGGCGCTCGAGCCGGAAGTGATGACCGCCGACACCGCGCCCAATCCCGAGCTCGCCGACATGTCGCGGCGCTTCTGGATCGGTCTGGCGCTATCCATCCCGGTGATGGCGATCGAATGGGCCGGCATGTTCGTCGGCGCCGGTCACTGGCTGACGCCGGCGCAAGCAAATTACGTGCAGTTCGCCTTTGCCACGCCCGTGGTGCTGTGGGCGGGCTGGCCGTTCTTCGTGCGCGGCTGGCAGTCGCTGCTCACCCGCAATCTCAACATGTTCACGCTGATCGCCATGGGCACCGGCGTGGCTTACGTCTACAGCCTGATCGCCACCTTCGCGCCGCATATTTTCCCGCCCGCTTTTCGCGGACACGGCGGCGCGGTGGCGGTCTATTACGAGGCCGCCAGCATGATCACCGTGCTGGTGCTGATCGGCCAGGTGCTGGAGCTGCGCGCGCGCGAAGCGACCTCCGGCGCCATCAAGGCGCTGCTCGATCTCGCCCCCAAGACCGCGCGCCGCGTGCATGACGACGGCAGCGACGAGGAAATTTCGCTCGACGCCGTCGCGGTCGGCGACAAATTGCGCGTGCGCCCCGGCGACAAGGTGCCGGTCGACGGCGTGCTGCTGGAAGGCCGCTCCGCGCTCGATGAATCCATGGTCACCGGCGAATCCATGCCGGTGACGAAAGAACTCGGCGCCCATGTCATCGGCGGCACGCTCAACAAGTCGGGCAGCTTCGTCATGCGCGCCGACAAGATCGGCCGCGACACGCTGCTGGCGCGGATCGTACAGATGGTGGCACAGGCGCAGCGCAGCCGCGCGCCGATCCAGCGCCTGGCCGACCAGGTCGCCGGCTGGTTCGTGCCGACGGTGATTGCGGCGGCGCTCATCGCCTTTGCGTCGTGGGCGACGTTCGGCCCCGAGCCGCGCTTTGCCTTTGGCCTCGTGGCCGCCGTCAGCGTGCTGATCATCGCCTGCCCCTGCGCGCTGGGGCTCGCCACGCCGATGTCGATCATGGTCGGCGTCGGCCGCGGTGCCCATGCCGGTGTGCTGATCAAGAATGCCGAGGCGCTCGAGCGCATGGAATTGGTCGACACTTTGGTGGTCGACAAGACCGGCACGCTGACCGAAGGCAAGCCGAAAGTGGTCGCCGTCGTGCCGCTCGCCGGCTTCGACGAGCGCCAAGTGCTGCAACTCGCGGCCAGCGTCGAGCGCGGCAGCGAGCATCCGCTGGCGGCGGCGATCGTTGCCGCCGCGCAGGAACGTAAGCTGGAATTGGCGCCGGTGGGCGGCTTCGACGCGCCGGCGGGCAAGGGCGTTATCGGCACGGTCGATAAGCAACGCCTCGCACTCGGCACCGCCAAATTCCTCGGCGAACTGAACATCGATACCTCCGCGCTTGCGGCCGACGCCGAGCGTCTGCGCGCCGACGGCGCCACCGCCGTGCTGCTGGCGGTCGACGGCAAAGCTGCCGGCGTCATCGCCATCGCCGACCCGGTGAAGGAGACGACGCCCGCGGCGCTCAAAGCGCTCGCCGCCGCCGGGCATTCGCGTGGTCATGCTGACCGGCGACAACCGCACCACCGCGCTCGCCGTCGCCAAGCGCCTCGGCATCGCCGACGTGGAAGCCGAAGTGCTGCCCGATCAGAAGAGCAAAGTGGTCGAAAAGCTGCGCCAGGAGGGCCGCGTGGTCGCCATGGCCGGCGACGGCGTCAACGACGCGCCGGCGCTCGCCGCCGCCGACGTCGGCATCGCCATGGGCACCGGCACCGACGTCGCCATCGAAAGCGCCGGCGTCACGCTGCTCAAAGGGGACCTCATCGGCATCGTCAAGGCGCGCGCGCTGTCGGCTGCGGTCATGCGCAACATCCGGCAGAACCTGTTCTTCGCCTTCATTTACAATTCCTTCGGCGTGCCGATCGCCGCCGGCATTCTCTATCCCACCTTCGGCATTCTCTTGTCGCCGATCATCGCCGCCGCCGCGATGGCCCTATCGTCGGTGAGCGTGGTGAGCAACGCGTTGCGGCTGCGGCGGGTCAAGCTTTAACGGCGCGCCCTAGTGCAGCGGCGCAGCCCCGACCGGCGGCGCGGCGCGTTCGGCGCCGGGCACGAACTTGCACTTCTTGTCGACGGCGGCCTGGCGCAGGTCGGTCATCTCGCCGCGCAGCTGCACGTATTCGGGCCGATAGGCCACGGCGCTGGCCATGCGTCCGGCCGTGTCGTTGCCGGCCTTGACCATCAAGGCCTCCAGCTCGCGCAGGCGCTTCATCTTCTCGTCCGCGGTCTGCTTGATCTGCGGGCAGTTGAACAGCACGTATTTGCCGGGCGCCACCAGGAAGCGCTCGGCCGAATCCTGCCCGCCGCCGCAGCCGGCGAGCAGAAGCGCCGCCAGCAGCAAGCCGGCGAGCGGGTATGCGGCTCTATAATTTCCTGACATTCGCATCGGCACGCTGCGTGAAAGACCACTCCGGGAGAGGCCCTGCGGCCCTCAATTCGGCCCGCGCGGCCAGCTTAGCGAGATTTCATAATAAAGCGTTCAATGTGGCGGCGGTTTGATGCCGCCGATGCCGGGACTCGAACCCCGACCGGCTTTCCTCTAAGCAGTTAATCGCGCCAAGGCTCGGAACACCGCACCCGGTCATTTCCGCAATGGGCGTCGCTCCGTTTTGCTCCTTCCACGGACACCGCAATGCCGCCCCTGCCCATCGATTTGAATGCGCTGATCGTCACGGTCTTGGCCGCGATCCTGGCAGGCTTCGTCACCGGCTTTGCCGGCTTTGGCACCGGCCTGGTCGCGTCCGGGCTGTGGTTTTACGCGCTGCCGCCGATCATGGTGCCGCCGCTGGTCGCGCTGGCGTCCGTGGCGGGGCAACTCGTCGGGCTGGTCACGGTGCGCAAGGCCTTCGCTTGGTCGCAAGCCGCGCCCTACATGATCGGCGGGGTTCTGGGATTGCCATTGGGAATTCTGGCGCTCGGCGCCGCCTCTCCCGACGTCTTGCGCACATGCGTCGGGGTGTTTCTGGTCGGCTATGCCGGCTTTCAACTGCTCCGGCGCGCTAACCTTGGCATCGGCAACTGGGGCGGCCGCTGGCTCGACGGCATCGTCGGCATCGGCGGCGGTTTCCTCGGCGGCTTTGCCGGCCTCTCCGGTCCGCTGCCTTTGATCTGGCTGCAGTTGCGCGGCGGCGACAGCACCGCTCACCGCGCGATCTACCAGCCATTCAATCTTGTCGTGCTCGCGCTCGCCAGTCTTGGGGATGGCGGCGCACGGCATCATCGGCGAGCGGCTCCTATGGATCGCCCTCTGGTGCCTGCCGGCGACCGTGTTCGGTGCCTGGCTCGGCACGCGCGTCTATATCGGCGTGTCGATGGCCACCTTTCAGCGTGTCGTGCTGGCGCTGCTCGCGGTCTCGGGTATCATCTTGCTGGCGCAGGCGCTGCTGCACCGATGATCCGAGACTAACATCAGGCGCGAGAGCGCGGTCGGCGGCGGCGCGCAGCGCGGCTGCGCCCGCGCAGCGCGGCCGACACGTGCGCGGAATTTCCGAACAAGGTGCGCGCCACGGCCTTGGTCGTTTCCAGGTCCGCAGCCGAGATGCCCTCGAACAAGAGGTCGTTGATCGCGCGCACGAAAGGCGCCACCTCGGCCACCGCTTTTTCGCCGGCACGCGACAGCGAAACGAGCACGCTGCGCCGGTCGGACAGGCTCGGCGTCTTGATCAGCAGCCCGCGCGCGGCGAGCCGCCCCACCTCGGTCGTCACATGGGTGGGCGCGAGCGCGATGTGAGCGGAAAGCTGCCCCACCGTGACGCCGTCGCCGCCTTGCCGATAGGCAACCCCCATCAAGACGGCGAACTGACTGGGGCTGAGATCGAGCGAGCGGCCGAACGCCTCGCGACAGGTGAGCAGACAGCCCGCCCCTTGCAGCAGCGCATAGATCGCTTCGCGGAAGGCCGCATCGGAGCCGACGCGCACGTAGTCCGGCCGCGAAATCGTGAGCGGCGGCCGGTAGCGCGGCGCCCCGGCCGAGCGCTTTTTCTTCGTGGCCGTTTCGCGGCCCCGCATCGCCCGTTCCCTCGCATTGTGCCCGGCGGGCCGGCCGCCGCGCGCGGCCTCGGCGTCCCGCGGCTCAATTGACACCTACACGATTTATATACAAGGTGTACATAATTTTTCGCCGCGCCGGCCGCTCCAAGTTGCGGCGCGCAACCTGGAGCGATGGCAATGGCAACGGACCACTCGAAGCCCGGCGCGGCAACGGCGCTGCGCAGCGGCGACGCCTTCCTCGCCGAGCTCGCCCGGCGCCGGCGCACCGTTTTCGTCGAAGGCGAGCGCGTGTCGCAGGTCGCTGACCACCCTGCCTTCCGCAGCGCCGCGCGCACGCTCGCCGGGCTGTTCGACTACGCCGCCGCGCCGGAAAACCGCGCGGCAATGACCTTCACCTCACCCGATACCGGGGGGCCGGTGTGGCGCTGCTATCAGATCCCCAAATCGCACGCCGATCTGCGCTTAAAGCGCATCGCCGCGGAGAAATGGGCCGAACAGACCTTCGGCCTGATGGGCCGCATTCCCGACCACGTGGCGAATTTCTTCTGCGGCTTCGCCGCCAAACCGCAAGTTTTCGCGGCCGGCGGTCAAGGCTACGCCGACAACGTGGTCAACTTCTACAAATACGCACGCGACAACCACCGCTACATCACTTACGCCATCGTCCCGCCGCAGATCGACCGCAGCAAGCCCGCGCACCAGCAGACCGATCCGACGCTCTATGCCGGCGTGGTCAAGGAGACCGATGGCGGCATCGTCCTGCGCGGCGGCCAGCAGCTGGCGACCGGCGCGGTATTCGCCGACGAATTGCATTTGAGCTGCATTCATCCGCTGCAGCCGGGCGACGAGAACTACGCGATCGGTGTCGCCATTCCGCTCGATACCGACGGCGTCAAGCTCTACGCGCGGCGCGCCTATCCGCTGCAGGCGACCGGCGCGGAGGACTACCCGCTCACCAGCCGCTTCGACGAGACCGATTGCTTCGTCGTGCTCGACAACGTGTTCGTGCCCTGGGAGCGCGTCTTCATCTACCGCAACCTCGAAGTCTGCTTCGCCCAGTGGTGGAAGACGCCGGCGCATCTCTACGGCAACCATCAGGCGCAGGCGCGCTACGCCACCAAGCTGCGCTTCCTGCTCGGTCTGGCCAAGCGCATGAACGAGGCGACCGGCAACGACCGGGCGCCGCCGGTGCAGGTCGAGATGGGCGAGCTTGCCGCCTATGCCTCGATCGTCGAGCACATGCTGCAGTCGCACGAGACCGTCAGCCCGATCGACGAAGACGGTATCCTGTGGCCGTCGAAGACCGCGCTCTACGCGGTCATGGCGCTGCAATCGCGCATCAATCCGCACATGATCGACATCGTGCGCGAATTGACCGGCGCCGCCATGATCAGCCTGCCCTCCTCCAGCAAGGACTTCGACAATCCGGAGGCCGCCGCCGACATCGCGCGCTATTTCGCCTCGGGCGGCATGGACGCGCGCGAGCGCATCGCGCTGATGCGGCTGGCGTGGGATTTCATCGGCACCGAGTTCGGCAACCGCCACCAGCAATACGAGAAGTTCTACGGCGGCGCGGCGTATCTGGTGAAAATGAACATGTTCCGCAGCTACGATTTCGCGCGGGCAACCGCCATGGTGGACCGCGCGCTCGATCTGCCGGCGGTGGGCGTTTAGCGACTCGGGCAAATCGTTCGTCGGCTTGCGTCTCGCTATTCGCCTTCCCACGGACGCCGGCGAGCGCCGTGGCGAACATAATGAATGATTACTTCATTCTCCGCGACTTCATAGACGATCAAGTAGTTGCCGACCGGGAAGCGTCGAAACCGCGGTTTCGCCGACGCTTGACCAATATATGGGCTCGTCGCGATCCGCGCGGCCACATCTTCAAACCGCGCGACAAGACGCGCCGCGGCATCGCGGTTGTGTTGTGCGACGTACGAAAAAATCTCATCGAGATCGGCAAGGGCACCGCGCTCGTAGCGCAGCTTCATGCGCGCCGGTAACGGCTGAACACGGCCTCGACTTCGTCATCGCTCGCCAGCGCGCGGCGCGCGGCACGCTCCTCGATGATCTTCCAATCCTCTTCGGTGAGCTCGTCGCCGGCGCGCCATACTTCAACCTCGCGCACGAACCGCGCCACTTTCTCCTGGTCTTCCACTGACCACGTCAGCACACGATCGAGGATTTCTCTTACTTGTTCCTTGGTCATGGCGCGTCTTATAGCACGGCGCGCAAAAAAGTAACACGGGTTGCGACATGCATTGGTGCGGACGGAGGGACTCGAACCCTCACGGGATTACTCCCAAGGGATTTTAAGTCCCTTGCGTCTACCATTCCGCCACGTCCGCGTGGCTTGCTACCCGCGCTCACGCGCGGCCAAGTCCACGCGCGGCGCGAAAAGCTACTTCGCTAATAAATCGCCCCAGACCGCGTCCCAATCCTTGCCATTCTGATCGGTGACGCGGCCGTCCTGCTCATAGAACTTGTTGGGGATCTGGAAGATGGCAACGAAGATGCCGCCCTTCGGCGCCCAGGCGCTGTGCCGGCTGCCGGCCGGGCGCCAGACGAATTCGCCGGCCTTAGCTTCGAGCCCGGCGTCGGGGCCTTCTTTGTCGACCAGCGAGCCTTCCAGCACGTAAGTTTGCTCGATCATGACGTGCTCGTGGTCGGGCAGCTCGGCGCCCGGCTCCATCTTGATCAGCAGCGTCGCCAGCCCGCTCGACGGATCGACCATCAGCGGTTTGGCCGAGCAGCCGGCAAAGCGCGTCGGCTGCCATTGCATCTGATCCGGCCGCAGATGATGCGAGCGCATATCTTGGCCTTGCGGCTTGCGGGCGACGGCACCGGTCATGGCGGTTTCCTCTGGTGACTGTGCGACGATGTTACCGGCTTTGCGGCCGTCGCTCAAACGTCATTCCGGGACGCCGCTTTAGCGGCGGACCCGGAATCCAGGGCCAAACAACAAAGCCTTTCAGCATCGCCCCTGGATTCCGGGTTCGCGGCCTAAAGGCCGCGCCCCGGAATGACGGAGAAAGAGGACTCCCTCAATCCCCGCCCGGCCGGATCGGCGGCTGGAAGGCAAGCCCGGTGTCCCACGGGAAGTGGATCCAGGTGTCCTGCGACACCTCGGTGATGAAGGTGTCGACCAGCGGCCGGCCCATGGGCTTGGCATAGACGGTGGCGAAATGCGCCTTCGGCAGCATGTCGCGCACGATGCGCGCGGTCTTGCCGGTGTCGACCAGGTCGTCCACGATCAGACACGCTCGGCCCCTTGGCGGCCAGCGCCTTAACCTCCGGCCCGATGCCCTTGATCACCTTCAGCTCGGCCTCGCTCTTGAAGTTCTGGTAGCTCGCCACGCACACGGTCTCGATCAGCCGCACGTTCAGTTCGCGCGCCACGATCGCCGCCGGCACCAGCCCGCCGCGCGTGATGCACACCACCGCCTCGAACGGCCCGGCCTCGTGCAGCCGCCAGGCGAGCGCGCGCGCGTCGCGGTGAAACTGATCCCACGACACGGGGAAGGCTTTTTCCGGGGTTGCAGGCATCTAACGCGCCGCCGCCGCCGCCACCTGCCGGCGCACCGTCACCAGCATGTCTTCCACCGCCTCTTTCACCTGCTTGAGCTTCTCCGGGTCGCGCGCGCGCACCACGATGTTGGTGTTGGGGCCCATCTTCTCGTCGAAGAACGGATAGCTGCCGATGATCGCCTCCGGATGCGCCTTGGCGATCGCACCAAGCTCGCTGCCGACGTCGCCCTCCTTGGCGTCGGCGCGCACGGTCACCGACAGAAGCTTGGCGCCGGTCTTGAGCTTCGGCGCCACCTCGTCGAGCATGCGTCTGCATCACCGAGGGCACGCCGGCCATCACGATCACATTGCCGATCCAAAAGCCGGGCGCGCCCGACACCTTGTTGGCGATGAGCGTGCCGCCCTCCGGCACGCGCGCCATGCGCATACGCGCTTCGTTCAGCTCGCCGCCGACCTTGGCCATGCGCTCCTTCAGGATCGCCACCGCCTCCGGGTGGTAGGGCAGCGCCACGCCGAAGGCCTTGGCCACGCAGTCGGCGGTGATGTCGTCATGCGTCGGCCCGATGCCGCCGGTGGTGAACACGTAGTCGTAGGTGATGCGCAGCGCGTTGAGCGCCGACGACGATGGCGAACTCGTCGTCGGAGACGACGCGCACTTCCTTCAGATCGATGCCGAGCGCGGTCAGGTAATCGGCAGTGTAGCCGATGTTCTTGTCCTTGGTGCGGCCGGAGAGGATTTCGTCGCCGATGACCAGGAGCCCGGCGGTGACGACTTTGCTCTCAGCGCTCATGGCGGTGTGCTGCCCTTCCCGGCCCCGCCGGACACTTAAGCCGCAAGGCCGGCCGCGCTCAAGCGGGGCCCTGCGCCCACGCCCACTGTCCCCAGCGCCGCCGCCCAAAATTTAGGCAGGCTAAGCGCCGCGCTGCCGGACCCACGTGCCGCCCCCTATAAATACGGGGCTTTTCGCTTGGCCTGAAGCTTGCAATCTTACTGCCATAGAGCGGCTGGGGGGCCGCTCCCCCCGTGGGGAGGGACTTAAGCGGCCTTGCGGCAGGATGTAGCGAGCTAAAGCGATGGCGAGCTGGGGATCCGACATGGGTGTCGCCTTCGACGAGATGAACGGGACCGACGGCGGGTTGCGGCCCGCCTATGGCGAGCTTGCGCGCTGGCTCCGGGAAGTGCCGCCCGACGTGCTCGACTATCGACGGCGCGAGGCCGAGCTCATTTTCCGCCGCATCGGCATCACCTTCGCGGTCTATGGCGAGGCCCAGGCGCAGGAGCGGCTGATCCCCTTCGACGTCATCCCGCGCATCATGGCGGCCAGCGAATGGCGGCTGCTGGAGAAGGGCCTCACCCAGCGCGTCAAGGCGCTCAACGCCTTCATCAAGGACGTCTACGGCGCGCGCGACATCCTGCGCGCCGGCATCGTTCCCGACGATCTCGTCTACCGCAATCCCGCCTTCCGCCCGGAAATGAGCGGGCAGCGCGTGCCGCACGACATCTACGTGCAGATCGCCGGCATCGACATCGTGCGCGTCGACGCCGAGACCTTCTACGTGCTCGAGGACAATGCCCGCACGCCCTCCGGCGTCTCTTACATGCTGGAGAACCGCGAGATCATGATGCGGCTGTTCCCGGAATTGTTCGCGCGCCATCGCGTGGCGCCGGTCGAGAACTATCCGGACGAATTGCTGGCGACGCTGAAATCGGTGGCGCCCGCCTCCTCCAGCCGCGACCCGACTGTCGTGCTGCTCACCCCCGGCATCTACAATTCCGCCTATTACGAGCATTCGTTCCTGGCCGATCAAGCTCGGCGTCGAATTGGTCGAGGGCCGCGACCTGTTCGTCAAGGACGAGCTGGTCTACATGCGCACCACGCAAGGCCCCAAGCGCGTCGACGCCATCTACCGCCGCGTCGACGACGACTTCCTCGATCCGCTCGCCTTCCGCCCCGACAGCGCGCTCGGCGTGCCCGGCCTGATGTCGGCCTACCAGGCCGGCAACGTCACGCTCGCCAACGCCGTCGGCACCGGCATCGCCGACGACAAGGCGATCTACTCCTTCATGCCGGCCATCGTGCAATTCTATCTGGGCGAGGAGCCGATCCTGAAGAACGTGCCGACCTGGCGCTGCCGCGAGGAAGACCATCTCGCTTACGTGCTCGAGCATCTGCACGAGCTGGTGGTCAAGGAAGTGCACGGCTCCGGCGGCTACGGCATGCTGATCGGGCCGGCCGCCAGCAAGGTGGCCATCGAGCAGTTCCGCGCCAAGCTGAAGACCGCACCGAAGAACTTCATCGCGCAGCCGACGCTGGCGCTCTCCACCGTGCCGACCTGCGTCGAAGCGGGCGTCGCCCCGCGCCACGTCGACCTGCGCCCCTTCGTGCTCACCGGCCGCGACCGCGTGCGCATCGTGCCCGGCGGGCTGACGCGCGTGGCGCTGAAGGAGGGCTCGCTGGTGGTCAATTCCAGCCAGGGCGGCGGCACCAAGGATACGTGGGTGTTGGACGGATGAACCCTTACGACGTCATTCCGGGGCGCGAGCGCAGCGAGCGAACCCGGAATCCAGGGGCGACACGGTACGTGGCCCTGGATTCCGGGCCCGGCCCTTCGGGCCGTCCCGGAATGACGATCTTGGAATAGCGCACATGCTCTCCCGCACCGCCGATAATTTGTTCTGGCTGTCGCGCTATGTCGAGCGCGCGGAGTATCTCGCGCGCATTCTCGACGCCACCCAGCGCCTCTCCGCGCTGCCGCTCGCCTATGTCGGCGCCAGCAACGAATGGGAATCGGCGGTCGCCACCGCCGGCTGCTCGAACGCCTTCTTCAAGGTCTACGAGGAAGCCAACGAGGAAAACGTCACCGACTTCCTCGCCTTCTCCACCGCCAACAGCTCCTCCATCCGCTCCTGCTTCGAGCTTGCCCGCTCCAACGCGCGCGCGGTGCGCACCGCGCTCACCGTGGAAATGTGGGACGCCATCAACGGCACCTGGCTCGAACTGAAGCGCTACGGCAACGGCCCGACCTCGCGCGAGGAGGTCTCGCGCTTCTTGCGCTGGGTACAGGAGTCTTCGTTGCGCTACGACGGCTCCGCCTACCGCACCATGCTGCGCAACGACGCCTACTGGTTCTCCCGCCTCGGCGTCTATATGGAGCGCGCCGACAACACCGCGCGCATCCTCGACGTCAAATACCACCTGCTGCTGCCGGAGAACGAGCGCGTCGGCGGCCCGCTCGACTATTTCCAATGGGCGGCGATCCTGCGCTCGGTCTCCGCGCTCACCTCCTATCACTGGGTCTATCGCGAGAGCCTCAAGCCCTGGCTGGTCGCCGACCTGCTCATCCTGAAAGAGGAAATGCCGCGCTCGCTCGCCTCCTGCTACGAGGCGATCGTGCGCAATCTCGACGCCGTCGCCGGCGCCTATGGCCGGCAAGGGCCCGCCCAGCGCCAGGCGCGCGGCATCCGCACCCGGCTGCAGAACAGCCGCATGGACGGCATTTTCCAGCGCGGGCTGCACGAATACATCGGCGAGTTCATCACCGAGAACAACCGGCTGGGCAATGCCATTACCCAGCAGTTTTTGGTTTGAACGCGCTTGGATCGCCGGCTCCGTGCTAGTGTCCCGTTCCGAAGTTCGCACAATTCTGCGGCACGCTCGGATGCGAACTTCGGAATCAAAGGGACACTAGCAAGTATATGATTCTAGTGCGACTTTGGATTTGAAGGTCCTCAACGAGCTTGCCGCGGCAATAGGAGAAACTTCAAATCCGTCGCACTAGCATAATCCTCGACAGGTCCGGGCCTCCTCATCCATGCGCATCCGCATCTCCCACGCCACCACCTACACTTACGGCACCCCGCCCACCACCGTGACCCAGGTGCTGCGCAAGACCCCGCGCAACCACGACGGCCAATACGTGGTCGATTGGCGGCTCGACCTGTCGCAGGACAGCCAGCTGCACCAGCACGAGGACGCCTTCGGCAACATCACTCATTCCTTTACCGCCGAGGGTCCGTTCGACCGCCTGTCGGTGATGGTGGAGGGCGAGGTCGAGACCGCGGACACCCAGGGCCTGGTGAGCGGCGCGGTCGAGCGCTTTCCGCCGCAGTTCTATCTGCGCGAGACGTCGCTGACGGCGAGCGACGCAGCCATCGTCGATTTCGCCGAGCGCACGCGCGCCGACGCCGGCAGCGACAAGCTCACGATGCTGCACGCGCTGCTCAACGCGCTCAACGGCGAGATCACCTTCGACACCGACCCCACCCAAGTCTCCACCACCGCGGCGGAGGCCTTCGCGCTGCACCGCGGCGTCTGCCAGGACTTGACCCACATCTTCATCGCCGCCGCGCGCACGCTCGGCATCCCCGCGCGCTACGTCGGCGGCCATTTCCACCGCGCCGACGGCGTCACCGCGCAGGAGGCCGGCCACGCCTGGGCCGAGGTGCATATCGAGAACCTCGGCTGGGTCGGCTTCGATCCGACCAACGGCATCTGCACCACCGAGGCGCACGTGCGGGTGGCGGTCGGGCTCGACTATCTGGGCGCCGCCCCGGTGCGCGGCACCCGCCGCGGCGGCAGCGGCGAGCAGCTCAAAGTGGCCGTGCATGTCGACCAGGCCGCCCGCCAGGCGCAAAACTAGCGCGTCCGCGTAACGGGAGCAGGGTAGATTGCCGCCCGGCCCGTCACGCCGCTATAAATCCTGCGCAGGACAAAAAGGACCTAAAGCCCCCCGATGACCTATTGCTGTGGAATCCTGGTGCGCGACGGCCTCGTCATGATCGGCGACACCCGCACCAATGCCGGGCTCGACAACGTCTCGACCTTTCGCAAGCTGCACGTATTCAGCGAGCCGGGCGAACGCATCATGGCGCTCGCCTCCTCCGGCAACCTCTCGCTCAGCCAGACGGTGCGCTCGACGCTGACCGAGGGCATGGAAAATCCGCAGACCGGCGAGCTCGAGACGCTGATGAACGCGCCCAGCATGTTCAAGGCGGCCCAGCGCATCGGCCGCGCCGTGCGCGGCATCCGCAACGCCGAAGGCAAGGCGCTCGCCGCCGCCGAGGTCGATGCCGAGGTCGCCTTCCTGCTCGGCGGCCAGATAAAGGGCGGTCGGCTGCGCCTGTTCATGATCTATTCGGCCGGCAATTTCATCGAATGCACCACCGACACGCCCTATCTGCAGATCGGCGAGCACAAATACGGCAAGCCGGTGCTCGACCGCGCCATCAGCTTCGACACCGATCTCTACGACGCGCTCAAGGTCGGGCTGATCTCGATGGATTCGACCATGCGTTCGAATATCGGGGTCGGGCTGCCCATCGACATCCTGGTGGCGCGGCGCGACGCCTATGCCGCCGAGGTGAACTACCGCATCGAGCCGGGCGAGCCTTATTTCCAGGACCTGCGCGAGCGCTGGTCGGAGGCGCTGCGCGCCGCCCATATCGCGATCCCGCGCCCGCCCTATCGCGGCGTCGGTTAGGTCGGCTACCCGACCTTCCGAGCGGCCAATTTCCCCGGCTTTTCGCGGCATTTCCCGGTTCCCTTTTACCTCCGGTTAACGCCACCGCCTGAATTGCGGGGCCAAACCCCGCGCGGCGCGTGTGGGGCCGGCAAAACACAGCAAATGGCAAGCATTGGAGGCTACGGTCGGCGACGAAAAGTCCAGCAGGTGGCTAGGTTTAGGGGACTGCAGTGCCGGACCGCGGACGTGCAGCCGAGCAACGCAAGCCGTACACGAATTGGGACCGCGCGCGCTTGAGCGTCGTGGTGCCGATCGGCGTCATCGTCGCCGTCGCCATCGTCTGCATCGTCGTCGCCGTGCTCTCCTCCGCCAACCGCGCCGACGACATTGCCGTCATGCATGAGCGGCGCCTGCTCGCGCACGCCCTCGACACGCTCGGCGCGCGCGTGCTGCGCGAGGTCGAAAGCGCCGCCTCCTCGCAGGAGGCCGTACGCAACCTGCGCATCAGTTTCGACGCGACCTGGACCGACCGCCACATCGGCCATTGGCTGAAGAACTATTTCGGCCACGACGACGTCTTCGTCTTCGACGGCGCCGACCGGCCGATCTATTCGCAGGCCGGCGGCCGCCAGCTCGCCCCCTCCTGGGTCGCCGGCGCGCTCACCGACATCACGCCGGTGCTCGACTATATGCGCGGCCGCGCCGCCAGCCTGAAGAACGCCGTGCCGCATGAAGCAGGTAACGGCCCGGCCGGCCTGCACACCCAGGCCGCGGCAATCGAAAGCTTCCGCGGCCGCCCGGCGGTGGTCGCCGGCGTCGCCGTCGGCACCATGGCCGGTATGCCGGTGCTGCGCGACGAGGCCGCCCCCATCCTGATGTCGGTCAAATTCATCGACGCCACGACGCTTGCCAATATCGCCACGCAGTTGCGGCTTGCCCATTTGCGCGCGCTCGGTCCGACGTCGGGGCCGGACGGCGACACGGTCTACGCGCTCGCCGACCGGCACGGCGCGCGCATCGCGCGCTTTGCCTGGACGCCGAATCAGCCGGGCGCCGAGATCGTGCACAGCGTGGTGCCGTTCATCGCGGTCGCGCTCGCCGGCTTTGCCCTGCTCGCCGCCTTCGTGCTGCGCTACATGCGCCGCACCGCCGCCGCCATCGCCGCCGGCGAGAACCGGCTGCGCCATCTCGCCATGCACGACCCGCTCTGCGGCCTGCCCAACCGCATCTATTTCAGCGAGCGGCTGGAAACGGTGATCGACGAAGTCTGCGCCGGCCGCAAGCCCGCCGCGGTGTTCTATATCGACCTTGACCACTTCAAGGACGTCAACGACACGCTCGGCCATCACATCGGCGACGAATTGATCCGCAACGTCACGCTGCGCCTGTCGCGTACGTTGCGCGGCGACGATCTGGTGGCCCGCCTCGGCGGCGACGAATTCGCGGTGATCTCCTCGTTCGGCGACGACACCGCCCGGGTGATGGCGCTCGCCCAGCGCCTGATCGCCGCCATCTGCGCGCCCTACGCCATCGGCGGCCACAACATCGTCATCGGCGCCTCCGTCGGCATCGCGGTGATCGACAAGAACTGCGCCGGCGCCGCCGACATCATGCGCTACGCCGACATGGCGCTCTACCGCGCCAAGAACGAGGGCCGCAACCGCGCCTGCATCTACGACGCCGCCATGGACGCCGATCTCTCACAGCGCAAGTTGCTGGAAGCCGACCTGCGCGAGGCGATCGAGAGCGAGCACCTGCGCGTGCTCTACCAGCCGATCGTCGACAAGAGCGGCGACAAGATGCTCGGCGTCGAGGCGCTCTGCCGCTGGACGCATCCCGCGCGCGGCGAGATCCCGCCCACCGAGTTCATCGCCATCGCCGAGCATTCCGGGCTGATCATCCAGCTCGGCGCCTTCGTGCTGCGCCGCGCCTGCCTCGACGGCAACGCCTGGCCGCAGCTGACCGTGGCGGTCAACGTCTCGCCGCTGCAGTTCCGCCGCACCGACTTCTGCAGCACGGTCGAGCAAACGCTGATCGACACCGAGTTCGACGCCAACCGGCTCGAGCTGGAGCTCACCGAAAGCGTGCTGCTCGGCAATGCCGACACCGCGGAAGCCGCCATGATCCGGCTGAAGGAGCTGGGGGTGCGCGTGGCGCTCGACGATTTCGGCACCGGCTATTCCTCCCTGCACTATTTGCGCCGCTTTCCCTTCGACAAGCTCAAGATCGACCGCAGCTTCGTGCGCTCGATCGAGAAGGCGGCCGATGCCGCGGCCATCGTGCACGCGGTGGTCAGCCTCGGCCGCGGCCTCGGCATGAAGGTGACGGCGGAAGGCGTGGAGACCGCCGACCAGCAGCTGTTCCTGCGCGCGGCCGGCGTGCATTCCATGCAAGGTTTCCGCTTCGGCAAGGCAGTATCCGCCGCCGAGATCAGCGCGCGGCTCGCCGCCGCCGCTACGCCGGCGCCGGCAGTCCAGTCAGCTTGAGGCTGAGCGCTTTGAGCGCGCGGCGCGCCTCGGCGTCATAGGCCTGCGCCAGCGCGCGCGCTTCGTGCAAGCCGTTGAAATAGAGGCCGCTGCGGCCGGCGAGCGCATCGGACGTGGCGAGATTCATGATGGCGTCGGCGCCCTCGTCGACGCTGCTGGTCGGTGTGATGCCGGAGGCGCGCACCATGCCGGTGTCCATATAGGTCGCCGGATGCAGGGTGTTGACGGTGACGCCCGAGCCTGCGAGCTCCGCGGCAAGATCGACGGTGAACAGGATCTGCGCGAGCTTGCTCTGGCGGTAGGCGCGGTTGCCGCTATAGTCGCGCGTCAGCATGACGTCGTCGAAATCGATCTCATGCTGCCCGAGCGAGGATACGTTGACGATGCGCGCCGGCGCGCTGTCCTTGATCAGCGGCAGCAGCAGATGCGTGAGCAGAAAACCGGCGAGATAATTGACCGCGAAGCGCAGCTCGTAGCCGTCGGCGCTCTCCTGCCGGCCGCCGGCGGAGCCGATGCC
Organism: uncultured Pseudomonadota bacterium; assembly: GCA_963805535.1. Lineage (GTDB taxonomy): Bacteria > Pseudomonadota > Alphaproteobacteria > Rhizobiales > Xanthobacteraceae > Pseudolabrys. Next base: position 285,077 of record CAWDUV010000012.1, on the reverse strand, counting down.
GGCATTGTTGATCAGCAGGTCGAGGCGGCCGGTCGCGCCTTCGACCGCGCCGGCAAGCCGCCGCACCTCGGCGAGTGAAGCAAGGTCGGCCGCCAGGAACGCCGCCGCGCCGCCGGCGGCCTCGATGTCCGCCACCACGCGCGCGCCGCGTTCGCGGTCGCGCCCATGCACCAGCACGCGGGCGCCGGCCGCCCCCAGCCGCTCGGCCACCCGCCGCCCGACGCCGAAGGTCGAGCCCGTCACCAGCGCCGTCTTTCCCGTGAGCGCGTTCATAAACGTCCCTTCCCGCCTGGGCTGCCGCGGCAGCCGCTTTATGCTATGCCGCTGCCACTATAACGCGCGGGGAGGAACAAGCCGATGAGTGCGTTCACGAAAGTTGCGCTGGTGACCGGGGCCGGCACCGGCGTGGGCAAGGCGGTGGCGATTGCGCTGGCCAAAGCCGGCTACAGCCTGGTGCTGGCCGGCCGCCGCCCGGCGCCGCTGGAGGAAACCGCCGCGGCGATCAATGCCGCCGGCAGCCAGGCGCTCGCCGTGCCGACCGACGTGTCGAAACGTGAGTCGATCCTCGCGCTGTTCGACAAGGTGAAATCCTCCTTCGGCCGCCTCGATGTCTTGTTCAACAATGCCGGCATCGGCGCCCCGCCGGTGCCGCTGGAAGATTTGCCGTTCGAGGCCTGGCAGAACGTGGTCGCCACCAATTTGACCGGCATGTTCCTGTGCACGCAGGAGGCCATCAAGATCATGAAGGCGCAAAGCCCGCGCGGCGGCCGCATCATCAATAACGGCTCGATCTCCGCGCACGCGCCGCGCCCGTTCTCGGTCGCCTACACCGCCACCAAGCACGCCGTCACCGGTCTCACCAAATGCACCTCGCTCGACTGCCGCCCGTACGACATCTGCTGCGGGCAGATCGACATCGGCAATGCCGCAACGCCCTTGACCGAGCGCATGGTGCAGGGCGACGGCATCCTGCAGCCGAATGGCTCCAAGATGATCGAGCCGCGCATGGACGCCGACGACGTCGGCCGCGCGGCGGTCTACATGGCGAGCCTGCCGCTCGACACCAACGTGCTGTTCATGACGGTGATGGCGAACACGATGCCGTATGTCGGGCGGGGATAGCCGGCGGCGCGGAGAACCGGACACAGCATGACCCGAACGCTCGTGATCACGCTCGCGCTCGTCGCGGGTTGGGTCGATGCCGGTTCCTTCGTCGGCCTGCACCACATCATGGCGGCGCATATCACCGGAAACCTGGTCATTCTGGCCGCCAACATCGCGACGGGATTTCACGCAACCGATCTTCTGAAGATCGCCATCCTGCCGATCTTTTTCCTGGCCGTCATGGCCGTAACCCTGGTCCACGACCGCTACATCGCCCTTTACAATGACCCGGCGCGGCATATTCGCGGCATGCTGGCCATCGAGGCGGCCCTGATCGCCGCCACCGGCGCGCTCGGCCTCCTCGCCAGCCTCAAAGGCTGGGCGCTCGACCTCTGGCTTGCCCTCGCCGTCGCCACGCCGGTGACGCTCGGCATGGCGCTGCAGAACGCGATCCACCGGCTCTATCCGATCGTTGGGCCGGCGACGACGGTGATGACCGGCAATATCACGCAGTTTTTCATCGACCGGACCCGCGGCATGATCGGGCGGCCCTCGCGCTCGCTGATCAACGACATGCCGAAGGACGACGCGCTGCTGCCGTTTCTCATCCTCGCCTTCGGCATTGGCTGCGTGCTCGGCGCAGTGACCACGGCGCGGACCGGCAACGGCGCATTCCTCATTCCCGCCGGCCTCATCCTTGCCGCGGTGCCCTTCACCCGCAAGGTTGACAAGGCCGTCTGACGTTGCGCCGCGGGGGCTTGCCTAATCGAGCCTGCTCACCGTCACCTGCGTCCCCGTCTTCACCTTGCTCAGCACCTTCACGCTGGACAGCGCCTTGGCGAAGATGTTGCACGGGCTGGCCAGCCGGCACTCGTTGCCCTGGCTGATCGGGGTGCGGCCAAACCCAATCGCAATCGCCGGCCCCTGCGGCCAATAGGCGATCTCGCCCGGAGTCACCACCGCCCGCGCATCCTGCTCGCGCGCAACCGTCACCGGCACGTCGAAATAGACCTCCTCGCCCCAGGTCAGCGCGGCCGAGGTCACCGGCAGCGCCGCAGCGATGGCATGCGCGGTCGGCGTGTCGAGCAGCTCGGCGTCGAGCGCGAGCGTGCCGAAATCGAAGCGAATGCGGGCCATGGCGCCCTCCCCAATTGCTTTGAACCCGGCGAGTCGGGCATTTTCCAGAGTGCGGCGGGCTTGGCAAGCGACCCTCACCGTCATGGCCGGGCGCTTGACCCGGCCATCTCGCTTAGGAGGGCTAGGCAGCGCCAAGCTATCGGGATCGCCGGGTCTCGCCGCTTCGCGGCGGCCCGGTGATGACGAATTAGGGGTTGAGGGGGACTTCGCACCATGCAGCACCTGCAATCGGCCCTGGGCATCGCCGCCCTGCTCGCCTTGGCCTGGGCCATCAGCGAGAACCGCCGCGCGGTGAATTGGCGCAGCGCCGTCGCCGGGCTGGTCCTCACGCTGGTGACCGCCGTGCTGCTGCTGGAAGTGCCGCAGATCAAGCTCGCCTTCGCGCTTGTGCAACGCGCGGTCGACGCCGTCAGCGCGGCCTCGCTCGCCGGCACCTCCTTCGTGTTCGGCTTTATCGGCGGCGGCCCGCCGCCTTACGCCGTGGCGAGCCCGGCCAACGAATTCGTGCTCGCCTTCCAGGCGCTGCCCATCGTGCTGGTGATGAGCGTGCTGACCACGCTGCTGTTCCATTGGCGCATCCTGCAGCCGATCGTGCGCGGCTTCTCGTGGGCGCTCGAGCGCACGCTCGGCGTCGGCGGCGCGGTGGGGCTGTCGACCGCCGCCAATATCTTCCTCGGCATGGTGGAATCGCCGCTGTTCATCCGCCCTTATCTCAACATGCTCGCGCGCGGCGAGCTGTTCATGGTGATGACCGGCGGCATGGCCACCATCGCCGGCACCGTCTACGTGCTTTACGCCACCATTCTGAAGAACGTCATCCCCGACGTCGCCGGCCAAATCCTGATCGCCTCCATCATCAGCGCGCCGGCAGCGCTGTTGATCAGCGGACTGATGGTGCCGGTGCCGCCGCAGGAGCGCAGCGACATCGGCAAGATCGAGATCGGCCCGCGTCGCCTCCTCGACCATGGACGCCATCGTGCGCGGCACCGTCGCCGGGCTCGAGCTCCTGTTGAATATCATCGCCATGCTGATCGTGCTGGTGGCGCTGGTGCATCTCGCCAACGCGATTCTCGGCCTGCTGCCGGACGTCTATGGCGGCGCGATCACGCTGCAGCGCCTGCTCGGCTATGTCATGGCGCCGGTGTGCTGGCTGATGGGCGTGCCCTGGCACGAGGCGGTGACCGCAGGCGGCCTGATGGGCATCAAGACCGTGCTCAACGAATTGATCGCCTATATCGAGCTCGCACATTTGCCGGCAGACGCGCTCGATCCGCGCGCGCGGCTGATCATGCTCTATGCCATGTGCGGCTTTGCCAATTTCGGCTCGCTCGGCATCATGATCGCCGGGCTGACCGTGATGGCGCCGGAGCGGCGCGCCGACATCATCTCGCTCGGCGGCAAATCGATCGTGTCGGGCACGCTCGCCACCTGCCTCACGGGCGCGATCGTGGGGGTGTTGACGTGATGACGCGGCTAGTCGCCGCCATCGCGCTTCTGCTTGCGGCTTCCGTCGCGGCCGCCGCCCGCCCCATCACCATCGTCGCCTTCGGCGACAGCGCCACCTCCGGCTGGCTGGTGCCGCGCAACCAGGCCTACCCGGCGCAGTTGCAGGCCGCGCTGCGCCAAAAGGGCTACGACGCGAACGTCAAGAACGCCGGCATTCCCGGCGACACCACCCCCGGCGCGCTGCGCCGCTTCGACCAAGCCATCGGTCCCGGCACCGACATTGCCATCGTCGAGTTCGGCACCGTCGATCTGCGCATGCGCATCCCGGCAAAGCGCATGCGCGCCAACCTGACCGAGATCGTGCGCGCTTTGCAAAAGCGCAGCATCGCCGTGCTGCTGGTCGGCCTCGGCAGCCTGGATCTTTCCGCCGTCGCGCACGCCACGGGCGTCCCCTACGCGCAATGGAAGCTGCCGCGCGGCCAATATCGCGCCCGCGACCATGCCCATTTCAACGCGCCAGGGCTATGCCATCCTCGTCAAACGCACGCTGCCACAGGTCGAAGCGCTGATAAAAGGCGTCAAGAGGCGCCACTGACCTTTGTAACCGGTGGCTCGCGCACCCAGGTCGCCGCCAGCAGCGCGCCGGCCGCCATGAGGAACGCCACCCCGACATAGCCCATGCCACGCAGCAGCCCGGCGCCGAACAAGAGCCCGCCGATCCCCGAGCCGACCGCCTGCCCGACATAGAGCACCGAGGTATTGAACGAGATGGCGACGCCGGCGAATTCCGGCGCCGACGCCGCCAGCCGCGCCTGCTGCATCGAATTGGTGGCGGCAAAGCCGAAGCCCCAGAACATCATGCCGGCGCCCATCACCACGATGAACCCGGCGCCCGCCGACCACAGCACCAGGCCGAGAAAGACCGCGCCGAGAAACAGCGCCAGCGTGCGCTGGACGCCGAGCGCGGTCACCGCCGCGGTGGCGGTCACGTTGCCGAACAATCCCGCCACGCCGTAGCAGGCAAAGAAAGTGCCGACGATGCCGGGCCCGGCGCCGGCCAGCCGCGTCAACAGCGGCGCCAGATAAACGAACACGGTGAACTGGCCGGAGGTCTGCAGCAGCGTCAGCAGGAGGATGAGCACGACGCGCTTGCTGCGGACGATGGCGGCAAAGCTCGAAAGCGGCATCGCCCGCCCCTCCAGGCCCGACGGCAGCGCGGCGAACAGCAACAGCGCGGCGGCAAACGAAAACAGCCCAAGCGCGCCGAACGCCGCGCGCCAGCCGAAATGCGTCGCCAGCAGCGTCACCAGCGGCAGGCCGCCGGCGACGGCCAGCGTCCAGCCGAGGAAGGCGAAGGCGATGGCGCCGGCGCGCTCGCGTTCCGGCACGATCATGGCCGCGGTCGCCGCCGCCTGCGGCGTGTAGACGGCGGCCGCCGCCAGCATCAGCAGGCGCACGACCAGGACAACGGTGTAGTTCGGCGCCAGCGCCGACACCGCCTGCCCGATCGCCACCAGGGCGAGCGAACTGCCCAGCAGCACACGGCGGTCGACATGCGCCGTCAGCCAGGCGATCAGCGGCGAGCCGATGCACAGCACCACCGCGCCATAGGTGATGAGCAGGCCGATGTCGCGGATGCCGACATCGAGACCGCGCGCCATGTCGCTGAGCATAGCGGTCGGCGCCAGCACCGACAGGCCGATGACGATATTGCCGAGCATCAAGGCCAGGCGGCGCAGGAAGCGGGTCATGAAACTTCGTTTCGAGGGCAAGAGTCGGGGCATGAAATCAGATCGGCTGCGGTCTAACTAGAGCGTGCGTGCCGATAGCGCCACGCACGCTCACGCTATAGCCCGCGAAAGTTTTCGATTGTTTGCATGACTGATTTTGATAGCGGCGCCCGCGCGCCAATCTATCCCCGCTTCGGCGCGAAAAAATACAGACGAATCAAAGTCCGAAAAAAATCTATCCCCGCTCGGAAAACCGGCCTGATAATGCGCCCATCCCGCCTCGTTACCGAGGGGTGTCTGATCAGCATCTTCAGACACGGGGCGGGGAGCGGTGGCCGGGGAATGACGTGCGCTCGGAGATGCGGCGAGCACGGCCCGGCGGTCCAAGCCGCATGTGTCCCGGCGCGCCAGCCGCGCGTCACTGGCCATGTCGGCCAAAGCGGTGGATAGGCAGGCTTCCGTAAGGAAGGTTGCCTGAAAGGTACGTCCACCGGGGGCCATGCGGAGCAAACCTACAAACACCGCGCGCGGGACGCCTTGGGACTGGCGGACTTGCGTGGCCTTTGCCAAGCGCGAAAGCGCAAAAGCGGGGCCGTTTTACCCTCCGCAGCGCCGCGCGGCGCGAGCGGAGGGAGCCTCGGTGCCGTGAGGTGCCGAGGCACGCGGGTCCGTTTGGGCCCCTGGCGTCCCGCGCGCCCTCGGTTCTTTTCGAGAGCGGGCGGCTTGGAATGCAGGCCTTCCCCGGGCCTCCCAAACCAATAGGGGCGGCGGAGCGTTGGCTAATCAGGGATCAGCAATCAGAAATCAGGCATCGGGAAAAAATGCGCGGACGCGCGCCGCACACTCGCTTCACCCTCCCCCGCGTCGGCGCCAAAACTAATGCAGCCGGAACTCGCCGTTGATCGGCTTGAGCTCCGCCGGCTTGATCAGCTTGCAGTGCGCAACCTCGACCGAATGCAGCGGGCCTTCCAGCTTCTCCTGCCAGAACTGCAGGAAGCGCTGCAGCTCGGGAAACTTCGGGAACATGTCGTAGGCCTGCCAGACGTAGGACTGCAGCAGCCAGTGGTGATCGGGGCGCCGATAGAGAATATGCGCGGTGGTGAGGCCGTACCCGTTGACCTGCTTCAAGAAATCTTGAACCGCGAAACCATTCCCAAGTCCTCCGTCTGTCGGACTTCAAGTTTCCATTCCCGGCACCCCCCATTGCAAGCCGAAAAGGTAAACAAGTTGTTTAAAATCAAGGCCTTAGCAGCATATCGGCGAGATTGCTAACAACGCCAGGCGGCGCGGCCGGCGGCGCCGGCAGATCGAGCCGGGCGATTGCATCCCCGTTGCGCTCCCGCGTTAACCATTGAAGCTGCAAGGTTTTTTAAGTTGTTGGCACTCCGCACCGATGAGTGCTAAAAAACTTTCGGAGACCCCTTGCAGGTAAAAAATACGCGCGCCATCTCAGCGCCAGGTGCTGGCAAGGGGAACCGGGCCAGCTGCCCAAAATCTAGCCGTTTCAATAAATTAGGAGGACTGCCATGAAGTTCCGTCCGCTTCACGACCGCGTCGTCGTCAAGCGCATCGATGCCGAGGAAAAGACCGCCGGCGGCATCATCATTCCCGACACCGCCCAAGAAAAGCCGAGCCAGGGCGAAATCGTCGCCATCGGCCCCGGCGGCCGCGACGAATCCGGCAAGCTGATCCCGATCGATCTCAAGGTCGGCGACATCGTGCTGTTCGGCAAATGGTCGGGCACCGAAGTCAAGATCGACGGCCAGGATCTCCTGATCATGAAGGAGAGCGACGTCATGGGCGTCGTCGAAGGCGGCGCCGCAGCCAAGAAAAAGGCCGCCTAAAGCGTACAGCGAACAACCCTCATCCTGAGCGGCGCACCGCGAGGTGCGCGTCTCGAAGGATGAGGCCCCAAAACGTCAAAACTCATTGGCCTGATCCTTCGCGACGCGGCAAGAGCAATCAAGTGTGCGCAGATTGCGTGAACTTGTCTGCGATGCCGCTCCTCGGATGAGGGTCAACATCGGAGCAAAACCCAAATGTCTGCCAAGGAAGTCAAATTCTCGGTCGACGCGCGCGACCGCATGTTGCGCGGCGTCGACATTCTCGCCAACGCCGTGAGGGTCACGCTCGGCCCCAAGGGCCGCAACGTCGTGCTCGACAAGTCGTTCGGCGCCCCGCGCATCACCAAGGACGGCGTCACCGTCGCCAAGGAGATCGAGCTCGAGGACAAGTTCGAGAACATGGGCGCCCAGATGGTGCGTGAAGTGGCCTCGAAGTCGTCCGACTTCGCCGGCGACGGCACCACCACCGCGACCGTGCTGGCCGCGGCCATCGTCAAGGAAGGTTCCAAGGCGGTTGCCGCCGGCATGAACCCGATGGATCTCAAGCGCGGCGTCGACCTCGCGGTCGAGGCCATCGTCGAAGACCTCAAGAAGAATTCCAAGAAGGTCACCTCAAACGAAGAGATCGCCCAGGTTGGCACCATCTCCGCCAACGGCGACGCCGAGATCGGCAAGTTCCTCGCCGACGCCATGAAGAAAGTCGGCAACGAAGGCGTCATCACGGTGGAAGAGGCGAAAAGCCTCGAGACCGAGCTCGACATCGTCGAGGGCATGCAGTTCGATCGCGGCTACATCTCGCCCTATTTCATCACCAACGCCGACAAGATGCGCGTTGAGATGGAAGACCCCTACATCCTGATCTACGAAAAGAAGCTGTCGGGCCTGCAGGAGCTGCTGCCGCTCTTGGAGTCGGTGGTGCAGACCTCCAAGCCGCTGCTGATCGTGGCCGAGGACGTGGAAGGCGAGGCGCTGGCCACGCTCGTGGTCAACAAGCTGCGCGGCGGCCTGAAGGTCGCGGCGGTGAAGGCACCGGGCTTCGGCGATCGCCGCAAGGCCATGCTGCAGGACATCGCCATCCTCACCGGCGGCCAGGCCATCTCGGAAGACCTCGGCATCAAGCTGGAGAACGTCACCATCAACATGCTCGGCCGCACCAAGAAGGTGATGATCGACAAGGAGAACACCACCATCGTCAACGGCGCCGGCAAGAAAGCCGACATCGAGGCGCGTGTGGCGCAGATCAAGGCGCAGATCGAGGAAACCACCTCGGACTACGACAAGGAGAAGCTGCAGGAGCGGCTCGCCAAATTGGCGGGCGGCGTGGCGGTGATCCGCGTCGGCGGCGCCACCGAGATCGAGGTGAAGGAGCGCAAGGATCGCGTCGATGACGCGATGCATGCCACCCGCGCCGCGGTCGAGGAAGGCATCCTGCCGGGCGGCGGCGTCGCCCTGCTGCGCTCGGTCGAGGCGCTCAAGCGCGTCAAGGTCGACAACGAGGACCAGAAGCACGGCGTCGACATCGTCCGCAAGGCGGTCCAGGCTCCCGCGCGCCAGATTGCGACCAATGCCGGCGCCGACGGCTCGGTCGTGGTCGGCAAGATCCTCGACAAGGACCAGTACGCCTACGGCTACGACGCCCAGAACGGCGAGTACGGCAACCTCATGACCAAGGGCATCATCGACCCGACCAAGGTCGTGCGGGCGGCGATCCAGAACGCGTCTTCGGTCGCGGGGCTCTTGATCACCACCGAGGCCATGGTGGCCGAGATTCCGAAGAAGAACGCTCCGGCCATGCCCGGCGGCGGCGGCATGGGCGGCGGCATGGATTTCTAAGCCTGTCCCGGGCGCAGCGCAGCACGTAGTGGTGTGCTGCAGACCGGGGACCGCCAAGAGTCAAAAACGTCAAGGCCCGGGAGCGTTTCCCGGGCCTTTGTCGTTTTGATGTTCGGTGGGTCAAGTCCGTTCGTCCTCGCCATTGCCCGCGCGATACCGCATCGGCGAACAACCGAAGCGGCGGCGGAAGCGGCGATTAAAATAAGAGACCTCGTTGAAGCCGCAGTTCAGCGCGATATCGCCGACACGCATGCGATCGTTGCGCGGGTCGGCGAGCATTGAGCGTGCTCTCTGCAGCCGCAATTCGAGCGTCCGCTCCGTAAAACTCGATCCGGTCTCCTGCACAAGCTCCTGCACGTAGCGCGGCGACAGGCCGAGTTTGAGGCCGACAGTGGCGGCGGAGAACGTCGGATCGCTGAAGCCCGCCTTGATCGCAGCGATAATCTCCTGCACGCGGGCGGCACGCACGCCGCGCGTGGGCGCGAGCGCGCCGGCATCGCGGCCGGCGCCGAGTGCCAGCGCAACGAGGTCGACCAGCGCCAGCTCGATTCGTTCGGCCGTCTCCGGCTGATCGTCGAGTTCGTCGGATTTCATCAGGAAATCCAGATAGCGCGCGAGATGACGCATTGCCGGGGTGTCCGCGTCGATTGGCTTGCACACAAGATCGTCGACGTCCACCAGCAGCGCACGCAACCGGCTGGCCGGAATATTCAGACCACTCGATGTCAAGCCAGCTCCCGACATCCGGGTCGTCATGGCTTCTCCCATCGTCCACAACATGGCGCGGCCCGGACCTGCCACGAGTTCACGGCCGCGCTGGCTGACTTGCGCGACCGTTTCGCCGCAGTTGAATGCAAACATGAAATCGTCACATTTATCGGTCGCGACCTGCTGCTTGTTGCGCGCGGCGGTGACAATCGTGCCGGAGGCTTGCAAGACAGAGACTTCGCCAAATAAGGCGAACTCCGAGCGCATCGCGAACGGCACCGATTCGGCCGCGTGCATTGTGCAATCACCGAAGGTCGCAACGTACCTGTCCAGCCAAAGCTTAAACCGCGCCTGCTCGTTCACAGCGGCCGGCAGGTCATCCGATGAAAATACGATTTTCTGCATCGCCCCCTCGTCAATGACGGAACATTAGAACAGGGCTTTGACGGCGCGGGAACCAGCTTGCGTTCAAAAGCGGCCTGGAATTTTTTAAACTATTGATTTGGCCAGCAATTATTACGTGGCGCGCTCGCCACAACATCGCAAAAAATGCTGACCAACCGGCAATCGGTCAAATCCAGACGGTTAACGGACAAGCCCCCATGCGCAATCCGTGCAAACTGGCCGGAGCGGCAAGACGCGCATTTCAGGGGGTGAATCGTGCAAAAATCCGGTTTGATCGCAATGGCGAGTATCGTTTGCGCCGTCATGTTCGGCGCAGGCGCCGAGGCAGCCGATATGCCGGTGAAAGCGCCGGTCTACAAAGCTCCGGGCGCGGTGGCGACAAGCTGGACCGGCTTCTATATCGGCGGCAACGTCGGCGGCGGCTGGGACGATCGCGACTTCAGCATCACACCGAACGATCCGGCGGCGGCTCCATTTCTAAACGCCTTCGGCGTGGCAGGTCCCGGCTCTTTTCGAACGTCCGGTGTAATCGCCGGCCTGCAGCTCGGGTACAATTGGCAATTCAGTCCCAATTGGCTCATCGGCATCGAAGCCGATTTCGACTGGTCGAACATAAACGGCTCGACCACGAGCAGCCAGTCCGGATTTGCCGGCCCACCACTCCCAACCGGGTGGCGGTTGGACGAGCACATCAAGTGGTTCGGGACCGTGCGCGGACGCTTGGGCTGGTTGCCGTGGCAAAATCTGCTCGTCTACGGCACCGGCGGATTCGCCTATGGTCGCGTTGAGGATAGCGGAAGTGTGACCGACGCGGGCGCTGTCGGCTACCTTAGTGTCGTGATCCCATTTAGCGTCACTTGCGCACCGGGTGCGCTCTGCTTCTCCGGTTCGTCCCACAACAACGTGACCGGATGGACCGCCGGCGGTGGGCTCGAATATGCACTATGGCAGCATTGGTCGATCAAAGCCGAATATCTGTATGTCAGCCTGGCAAGCAAGTCGCTGACGGAAACTGCCCCTACCGTTCTCGTTGCAGGTCAGACGCCGGCGTCGATCAATGTGAATTACGGCCACACCAATTTCAATGTCGCGCGTGTAGGCCTGAACTACCGGTTTTAGAAAAGACTTGGGGGGATCGCCGCCTGAGACCGAAAGGCCCGGGAGAAGTTCCGGGCCTTTGTCACTCAAAAATAAGTTATCCCCGCTACCGGCGGCCTGTGGCAGATTTCGGGTCGCAAGTGAAATTTATCGCGCTTAGGTACGGTCATGGCATCCGGAACCATCTACTGCGGCATCGGAGGCTGGACCTACGAGCCCTGGCGCGGGGTGTTCTACCCCAAGGGGCTGCCGCACTCGAAAGAGCTCGCCTACGCCGGCGAGCGGCTGACCTCAATCGAGGTCAACGGCACCTTCTACGGCACTATGAAGCCGGCAAGCTTCCGCAAATGGGCCTCGGAGGTGCCGGACGGCTTCGTCTTTTCGCTGAAAGGGCCACGCTACGCGGTCAATCGCCGCGTGCTCAAGGAGGCCGGCCCTTCGATCCAGCGCTTTCTCGAATCCGGCATCACCGAGCTCGGCCCCAAGCTCGGGCCCCTGCTCTGGCAGTTCGCGCCCACCAAGAAATTCGACGACGCCGATTTCGGCGGCTTCCTCGATCTGCTGCCCAAGACCTTCGACGGCCATCGCCTCCGCCACGTCGTCGAGGTGCGCAGTGACAGCTTCAAGACCGCAGCCTTCATCGCGCTGGCGCGCAAGGCCGGCGTCGCCATCTGCTATGCCGAGCACGAGTTGTACGCCGAGATCGCCGACGTCACCGCCGATTTCGTCTACGCGCGGCTCCAGAAGGGCAACGAAAAACTGAAAGCCGGCTATGCGCCCAAGGCGCTCGACCAATGGGCCGCGCGGGCTAAGACCTGGGCCAAAGGCGGCGAGCCGGTCGATCTGCCCCGCGTCGCCAAAGCGCACGCGGCAAAGAAGCCGCGCGACGTCTTCGTCTATTTCATCCATGAGGCCAAGGTTCGCGCGCCAGCCGCGGCCATGGCGCTGATCGAGCGGCTCTCGGGAAAGAAGGGCTGAAAACTGAAACGACCACCGACGAAAAGGCGCGGTTACATCCGCCGTCGCCTGTCTCGCAGTGGCCGCAGGACGAACCGAGCATTGTCGCTTCCGCTTCGTCACTTGCCGCCTATATACTTTGCATTCGTGTCAATCCTGTGACGGCGCCATGCACACTTTGTTTACGATTGGCTACGCGCAGGCCAAGCCCGCCGCGGTGATGAACGAGCTCAAGCGCGCGCAGGTCGCACTCGTGGTCGACACCCGCGCGGTGGCGGCCTCGCGCCGGCCGGGCTTTTCCAAGCGGGCGCTCGCGGCCGCGCTCGACGAGCAAGGCATCGGCTATCTTCATCTGCAGAAACTCGGCACGCCGGCGGAAGGGCGCGCCGCCGCCCGCGCCGGCGACACCGACATGCTCTGGCGCATCTACGACAAGCACATCAAAAAGGCCGAGCCGCAGGAAGCGCTCGCCGAGCTCGTCACCCTCATCAAGTCGGGCAAGCGCGTCGCCCTGCTCTGCTACTGCCGCGATCCGCAGGCCTGCCACCGCAGCCGCATCGTGGCGAACGTCAAGAAGCGAGTACGCGTGAAGGTCACGGACCTGATCCCGCCGCTCTTTTAAAATTACTCCGCCGGCTGCGGCGCTTCGAGCCGCGCCTCGACCGTGTTGACCAGCACCGTCAGCGCCACGGTTGCCACGCAGATGCCGAAGGCGATCGCCGCGTTGACCCCCAGCACCAGACCGAAGCCGCCGCGCTCGTGCAGGATCGAGATCATGCCGATGGCGACCGCCGCGCTGATGAACAGCAGGAAATAGCGCACGGCATAGACGCGCCCGCGCCAGGCGTCGGCCGTGTATCGCGCCAGCACCATGTCGTTGACCGTGACCTGCCCGTAGATGGCGGCGATGGCGATGGCCAGCGCGATCATCAGCGTGATGCCGTCGGCGTAAGCGGCCCACAGGTTTCCGAGAAAGCCCATCACGGTGATGGCGGCGAACATATTGTGCGCGGTGAAGCGCTCGACCAGCCGCCCGACGCAGAGCTGCGCCAGCCCGCCGCAGATCAGCACCAGAGTCGCCACGCTGCCGGCGAGCAGGAGCGGCACGTTCTGCGCCAAGCGCTCGTCCACGATCTTGGGCAGCGCGATGGTCAAGAGGTTGAAGGTGGTGCCCGAGCACAGCGCGATCGCGATGAACAGGCCGAACAGGACCACCATCAGGCGCGGCGTCAGCGGCACCGCCGGCCGCGAAACGCGGTTCTTGGCATGGTGACCGTCGTCGGGTGTGACCCAGACATAATAGACCGTGATGAGAAGCGAGAACACGCCCGGCAGCAGGAAGGCGGCGCGCCAGCCGAGCCAGGTGGCGAGCCCGGCGCTGATGCCGGCGGCGAGCGAGACGCCGAGATTTCCGCACACGCCGTTGAAGGCGAGCGTGCGGCCGCGCGCTTGGCTGGCCTCGATCAGCATGGCCATGCCGACCGGATGATAGATCGCCGCGAACATGCCGAGCGCAAACAGCGCCACCGCCAGCATCGGCAGATTGGGCGCGAAGGCGCAGCCCACCAGCGACACGCCGCAGCCGCCGAAGAACAGCGCCATCATGTTGCGCCGGCTCCAGCGGTCGGCGAGCCAGCCGGCCGGCAGCGAGAACACGCCGAACGACACGAAGGAGGCGGTCGATAGCGCGATCATCTCCGAATAAGAGCGGTGGTAGACGGTGTCGAGCCCGATCACCACCGTCGGGTAGATCAGCAGCACGAAATGTGTGAGCCCGTGCGCCGCGTTGAGAAAGCGGATGGAGCGGCGGGCCGCCGCGTCGGGCACATAAGTTGATTGGCTGCTCATGGGGGCTCGATTCCTACCAGTACCGCTTAGCATATAGCCTTGCCTTTTGGCGATGTTCGGTCGATTTTCGTCGTGATCGGGCCACGAGCCATCGGAACCACCTATGACCGCCCCTGCCCCCGTCTATCGCCGCAATCTGGACGACGCGCCGCGCCAGGTCGCCGTCATGGCCCGCGGCATCGAGGTCGGCCACCGCATCCCGCTGCATATGCACCGGCGCGGCCAGGTCTTGCACGCCACCAGCGGCATCATGCGGGTGGAGACGGCGCAGGCGGCCTGGATCCTGCCCCCGGCGCGCGCGCTCTGGCTGCCGCCGGAATGGCCGCACAGCGTCACCATGCGCAGCCATGTGGAAATGCGCACGGTCTATATCGCGCCTACCGCCTGCACCGGGCTGCCGGCGGCGCCCGTGCTGGTGGAGATTTCCGGCCTGCTGCGCGAATTGATCCTGGCCCTGCTGGAGGAGCCGGCCGATTACGACGAGGGCGGGCGGGGGGGCATCGTGGCGCGGCTGATGCTGACGGAGCTGTCGAAGCTGCCGGAGCGGCCGCTGGCCGTGCCGATGCCGCGCGATGCGCGTGCACTGCGAATCGCGCGCGCCCTGCTCGACAATTCCAGCATCGCGCACGATCTCGACCGCTGGGCCGGCGAAGCCGGCGCCAGCCGGCGCACGCTGGCACGCCTGTTCCGCAGCGAGACCGGCTTGAGCTTCGCCGAATGGCGGGCCCGTCTGCGCGCGATCGACGGGCTGGCGCGTCTCGCCGACGGTGCCTCGGTCGCCGAAACGGCCGCTTCCGTCGGCTACGCCAGCCCCAGCGCCTTCAGCGCCATGATCCGCCGCACGCTCGGCGGCCCGCCGCGGCATCTGGCCTGGCCAGCAGCCTGACTACACCCGGCTACAACTAAAGCGGGATGACAATGGTTGTGGACAACAACCTGTCGGCAAGGTCTAGTTGTACCGGTATTCGCGTGTGTGTTGCGTACCGACCCGTCGTTGCAGGGGCTCGGGGGCCTCGATGCGTTGCGGAAGGCGCGTTCGCGCGGCGGCATTCGTCGCCGCGGCCTTCATTGTTTGTTGCTTTGGCGTTGCGGCCGGTCCGGCGCGGGCCGGCGACGACGACGGTGTCGCGCACACCATCCTGTTTTCCGGCCGCGACCTGTGGCGCAACGGCGCCTTCCTCTATGGCGGCATGCTGTACGCCCCCGACGGCTTCGAGCAGGACGGGCTGCTGTTCAAATTCCTACTCTCGGGCGGGCTCTACCGCTACAACGCCGGCGATCTCGGCGGCGATGAGGTGATCGGCGCGGAAACGATCGTGCAGGCACTGCCGGGCTTCCGCGTTTCGCGCAATCACTTCGAGGCGAAAATCTTCATGGGGCCGGAATACGAACGTCACCGGCTGTGGCCGGACGACCCCGGCAACCGCCTGCGCGGCGCATCCTTCGGGCTGCGCGTGGCGATCGATCTGTGGGACGAGCCGACGGCCAACACCATGCTGGCGGGCGATGCCTCGCTGTCGACGGTCGGCGGCAATTATTCGGCGCGCGCGGCTTTCGGCTGGCGCGTGCTCGACAAGCAGTTCTATGCCGGCCCGGAGACGCAGGTTTATGGTGGCGACGGCTACGCGCAATGGCGCGTGGGCATCCACATCACCAGCTTCCGGACCGGTGACGTCGAATGGTCGGCCGCCGGCGGCTGGGCGATCGATACAGACCACCGCTCCAGCCCCTATCTGCGGCTCGGCCTCATGCAGCGCGAATGAAAGCGGCGACCTACGCGCAAGCAAGGCCTTTACGCCGGCATCCTTAAAAGCGTTCACGGCGCCGACAACACGATACCGGGATTGGTCTGAATCGTTCGCCTGATGCTGGGACAGGGAATGTCGCCGCTTGGATTACGGCCGCTAGATATGCCGAATGCGTCTGCCCCGGCCAAAGCATAGGTGCCGGGAGCGGAGATGGAATCCCCCATTTGCATCCCACCAACGCCCGAGGGGGTGACGACCCGGCTTCCCGCCGCCTTCAAATTGATGATGGGAACGAACCGCGTGCCTGCCGTGAAGCTTGATGTCAGCGTAGGTACGTTGGAGCCCTTCGCTTTGAGAGTTGGCTGCGTGGTGTCCGCGGTCGTGACGTTATAAGTTGCCGATACTAGCGTGCCGAACTCATAGGTCGTGACGCCTGCCGCCATGTCCACACACGAAATCGTGCGGCTGGTATATGACCAGAGGGGCGCGGCGGCCGGAGCGCCATTAAGATCGGCCGCCAGATTGCCGCCCGTGCAGCTCTTGCAAGTAAACTCCGGCATCTCGTATGGGTACCACCACGTACCGGCATTGCTGCCGTCGTGCGCCGGGAACGATGGAAAGCCACCGCCCGGGCAAGCACCTGCCGCCACGCAGTTGGTGTCGATATAGACGTTGGTGGCGTCTTGCCGCATGTCGGTGACTTGAAATGCATTGGTCTGGCATTGGTTTAGGTTCGTGAATATAAGTCCGAAGCAGTAATTGCCGCCCGGCACAAACATACGTTGAAGCGCTTGGCTGATGACGTTCGCGGTCGGAACCGTAATCGTACCCGCCGACATCGACATTCCATAGGCCACTGTCGTTACGTCTATGCCGCTCATGCGGGGCACGAAATCGGGAAAGCTGCATCCGTCGCAATAGAATGAGCGCGGCACGCCATAGGTGACAGCCGGAACTAATAGTCTTGTGAAGGCACAATTCTTGCCGTAAAAATTCTGCGATGCCGTGCCAAAAACGTCCCACGTTGAATCGATGCAATTGAGATTGACCACGCTCATGCCGGAACTACCGCCACCATGGGTAAGCGTGGAGTTTTTGTAGGTCAGATTTTGAATGACTTTATCGATCTCAATAGAGTTGGGATCGACATAATGATCGAGCAGACCGTATTGGATGAACCCCGGATTGTAGCACGAGGTGTTGAGTCCGGCCGGGTCAGAAACGACGCATGTCACATATTTCAGATGCACATTGTAATTGTCGGTTCGCACGCCCGAGGACGTAGCCCACCATTGCACGGGGTTGGCGGCGGTGCCTTCCCACGTGATCGATTGGAACCAACCCGCCGAGACAGGAAATAACGTCGGCGGCCCTTGAAAAACATCCGCGGCAGCCGCATCGGCGGGCCACGTAGATTTGTAGGTGTGGGCCAAGGCGCGGTCGAAACAGACCTTCCCCGTTCCGGCATCGGACGAGCGTATCAACACCGCATCGAAGAAAGCAGGATTGGGCGGAAAACTGTTGCCCTGCAGCGCTAGCCCCATGGCATAGGCCCAATAGCCGGGAACGAAATTTGCTGCGTTCCCGGCAGTTGTCATCGTGACACAACGACTGCCTTTCTGAACCGTTTCAAAATAGTATCCGTGCGGCGTGTGTGGAAATCCGTTGGCACATCCGGGCAGCCAATAGGTATAAATATCTGTCAGCGAACCGAACGAAACGCCCGGAGCATAGATCGTGAGGTCCGGAATTGTCGACGCGACGCCGAGTTGATTTCGGAGATCGCCGCAAGGCGTCCAACCAAGGTTTGGATTGGGACAAGAACTAGTGCTCACGCAATTTGACGGAAAGTTGCAATGGCTGCCGAGCGGAATACCGGTAAAGATGACGTGCGGGGGCGGTCCTTCGCGAACCCAATGCGTCGGATTGACATTGAACGCGGGGTTGTTGCCGACATTACCCGAAGTCAGGGACCTGTAGAGAAAGCCATCGCCAATATAGACCACGTCGCCTGCGGCGTAGGTCTTGGACGCCCTCCACACCGGGGTCGAGTAGTCGCTGACCGCCCGGTTGAAGACGGGGGCGTCGTCGTCTCTCCCGTTGCATTTTACGCTATAGGCCGCGCCGGTCGACGGACTGATGCCGTTCCTAAGGTCGACCACGATCTGTTTTTGCGCATAAGACTGCGCCGTGGCCGGCTCGACCACACATGCGACGAGCGCGAGCGCGGCAATTACCGCCCTGAACAAGCGAAGGGCCAACTTCAGCATGAGCCGCCGCTTCCCTCGTAGACCTGCTCGCTTGCCGCATCGATACGGAGCGGTTACGCGCTTTACGGATTCATTGCAACGCGAATGAAAGCCGCGGCTAGCGTGCAAGCGACGTCAGTAGGCGCCTTTGTGGCCGGTACCGACATAAACGAAAGACCAGCTCTTCTCAATCGGCGCCCACCATTCCGGCACGCCGGTTTCCTTGTCGGTATGGCGGAAAAAGCCGTTATAGGGCGGCGGTGCGATCTTGAGGCTGATGCGGTATTTTCCCGGTCCGTTGAATTTGGCGTTGATGCCGTAATGCGGGCCGTCGCTGGCGGTCATGGCCATCATGGTGCCGAAGGTCGACCAGTCGCTGCCTTCCTTCACAATCTGATAGCTCACCGTCAAGTAGGGAATCCAGCCGCCCGGGTTGAAGCCTTGCTTGTTGTCCTTGTCGGCGTGGATGTCGACTTCGAGATGGGCGTCGAACGGCCCTTTATCCATTCCCGGCAGCATCGGCGCCATATGCACTGGCTGCAGATAGACGGGGTGGATGATCATGCCGTCGATCACCACCGGTTCGCCCATCGAATGCTCGGCCGCCAAAGCCGGCCCGCAGCAGATCGCCGCAATGCCCGCGATCAGACCAAACACGTATTTGCGCATATCTTGTCTCCTGCTCGACGGTGTAAAGTGCCTGCGCCTAAAGTCCGAAAATGGCCGGCCACCAAGCCAAGCCGATGACGGCCACGCCGGCAACGAGTGGAAGCAGCGCCAGCGATCGCTTAGCGCCGCCCAAGCCTTGCCCCGCCAAAAGACGGCTGCCCAGCACCAGGCTCCACAGCACGCCCAATGCGAAAAGCCCGAGCTTGATCGCCGGGATCAGCGCCGCCCGAATGCCGAGCAGCGGAAGCGCCTCAAACAGCTCGCCCCCCAATCCTATCACCAGCGACACCATGGCGACCGGCATATAGGCGTAAGCCTGCTCGACATAGCGCGCGCGAAAGCGCAGATCGGCGCCGAGGGCGCCGGCGATCCAGCTCGACAGCGACGTCAGCGCCGCCAGTACGCGGTGAGCGCCACGGCGCAGGCGAGCATGAAAACCGTGATCATGAAGAAGTCGAGCCAGGTGTAGACCTCGCGCCCGGCCGGATTGACCGACATCAGCCATGCCGGGCCGGCGGTCCCGATCCAATCCCAGCCGTGCTCGATTGCCCAGGTACCGACGAGCTGACGCAGCCGGCCATATTGCGGCAGCACCAGCCACAGGAAGCCGCCGATCGACAGTCCCGTGGCCAAAAACAGGAACCAGATCTCGGCGGCATTCGGATTGTACTTGCGAATCTGAACGATTTCCGTGCCGGGCCAGCGCGCGAGCAGCTTCAGCCCGCCTTTCGCGTCGGGATGAACACAGCGCAAGCACTCGATGCAATGCCGCGACTCGGCCTTGCGGTTGAGGTCGATCATGGTCGGGCACAGGCCTTTTTCGGTGTAGAGATCGCCGCCGGCGCGCGGCCGCTTGGGCGCGAATTGGATCGCGCCGATGCGCGAAAAGACGCCCAGCATCAGGCCGATCGGGCACATGTGCCGGCACCAGGGGCGCTTCTTCTTGCCGGGACCGTAGACGAAGCCCAGCACGACAGCGCACGCAAAGGCCAGGCCGAAGACCACGGCAATGCCTTGCGGAAAGCCGCGCGCATCCACGGTCTGCGCCAGCACGGTGATCACGATGAAGCTGACGATCGGCGTGCCTTCCCAGCGCACCCAGCGCGGAACCGGGCGTTTCAATCCGATCCCGTTGGCCCATTCCGAAGCGGCGCCGAGCGGGCAGAGTACACCGCACCAGCTGCGGCCGGTGAAGATCACCGACACGAACACCAGCGGAAACCACAGGCCCCAGATGACGAAATTCGCGAGCAGCGTGAAATTGTCGTAGAAGGTCGCGTGGTCGGGAGGCAGCGGCAAAAACAGCGGCACGACCATCAGCGCCATGAAGCCGAAGAACATCGCCACATGAATCCAGGCGAGCTTGTCCCGCTGGCGCGCCGCGAAACGCTCCAGCCATCGCAACCGCATGGCAGCCGCCGGGACCGCCGGGCGCGGCGCGATGATCGTATGATCGGACATGCTCATTGCGCGCAACCAGGCGCGACCCCTTGATGATGCGCCCCCGCGCCGCGGTCCTTCATTGGCTTTTCTTCTTCACGACCAATGTGCCTTTGCTCTGCGGATGAAAGTCGTTGAAGAAATGATAGGTTCCCGGCTCGAGCGGGCCGACATAGACCGGTAATTCGGTCTTGCCCGGAATCACCACTTCCCGGTGGGCTTCGCCACTTTCGAATTCCGCCGGCATGGCATCCGTGTTCTTCACCATGATTTTCACTCTTTGCCCGGCCGGGATGTTCAGCGTGTCGGGCTCGAAGGCCTGATTGACGATGGCAAGGTGAAAAACTTGCTCCGCGGCAGCAGCCGCTTGCGCCGCAACGACCAGCAACAGCACGGCGCCGAAAGCCGGCCGCAAGGGCCTCGCGCGAGCATGTTTCATCGACCGTCCTCTCCGTGCCGTGCAAGTATCGTCCAGCCGCGCCGCGTGCATCCGGTCGGCTAAAGCGGCGTCGCGCTGCGGCTGGGTGATGCAATTCAATAACGCCGCAGCGTCGGCGTTTGCAAGCGCGCTCGGCAAAAGTGATCGCAGTTTAGAGTTGGTCTAATTCAATTGTGGGCGGGCGGTCGATGCGCGCGCTCAATCGGCCCCGTGTAGCTTTCCAAATCCGCGGCCGGCGCTAATCCAGCGTGCGGCGGAAACGCAAGACCGCGATGGTCATGGCGAACAGCATCAGCCCGAACAGCGCGAGTGAATCGGTGCGCAGATCGGCGAGCGCCGAGCCCTTCAACATAATCGCGCGCACGATGCGCAGAAAATGCGTGAGCGGCAGACATTCGCCGATCCATTGCGCCCAGACCGGCATGCCGGCGAACGGAAACACGAAGCCGGACAACAGGATGTTCGGCAGGAAGAACATGATCGACATCTGCATGGCCTGCAGCTGGTTCTGCGCCACGGTCGAGAAGGTGTAGCCGATCGACAGGTTGGCGGCGATGAACAGCGTGCTCAGGCCTGCGAGCGCGGCGAGGTTGCCGAGGATCGGCACGCCGAAGAAGAACACACCGATGCTGATGATCAAAAAGGCCTGCACAAATCCGACGAAGATATAAGGCACGATCTTGCCGAGCATTATCTCGACCGGCGTGATCGGCATGGCCAGCAGGTTTTCCATGGTGCCGCGCTCGATCTCGCGCGTGACCGAGAGCGCGGTGAAGATCAGCATGGTCATGGTGAGGATGGTACCGACCAGCCCCGGCACGATGTTGAGCTGGTTCTCGCCGGCCGGATTGTAGCGGGCGTGGGAGCGGATTTCGAACGGCAATTCGGTGCTGATCGGAATGCCGCGCTCGTGCGCGAGCGCATTCTGCACCACTTGGCCGAGCGCGCTCAGCGCGGAGCCAGTGGCGACCGGGTCGGTAGCGTCGGCGATCAGCAGCATGGCGGGTTTTTCGCCGCGCCGCACCGCGCGCTCGAACCCGGCCGGAATCTCGACCCCGAACAGAATCTTTCCGGCGGCCATTAGTTCGTCCATGTCGGCTTCGGTGCGCGGCAGCGCGATGACGCGGAAATAATCGGTGTTCCTAAGCGCGGCGATGATGGCGCGGCCGACGTCGTTGTGTTCCTGCAACAGCACCGCGGTCGGCAAATGCCGCGGATTGGTGTTGATGGCGTAACCGAACAGCATGAGCTGCAGCAGCGGGATCATGATGATCATGGCAAACGACATCCGATCGCGCCTGAGCTGGATGAACTCCTTGACCAGCACCGCCGAGGTCTTGCGGAAGAAGCCGTTGCCAGGCAGCCGGCGCCTGCCTTGCATGGTCGTCACGTGCGTCATTGGAAATTGTCCTTCGCACGGCCCATCATGTCGATGAACACGTCTTCCAGCGAAGGCTCGGACTCCTTCCACTCCAGATCTTTGCGCGCGCGATAGGGCGCGATGGCCGCATCGAGCTTGGCCGCATCGCGGCCGGACACGTGCAGACTGTTGCCGAACGGCGCCACCATGTCGATGCCCGGCTGCTTGGTGAGCTCGTCGGCGAGCTCGACCATGCCCTCGCCTTGCGGCCCGCTCACCACGAAGGTGGTCAGGTGCGAAGCTTCGATCACGTGCTCGACGGTGCCGCGCACCAGCAATTCGCCGTAGGCGATATAGGCGATCTCGTGGCAACGCTCGGCCTCGTCCATGTAATGGGTGGAGACCAGCACGGTGAGGCCGTCGGCGGCGAGCCCGTGGATTTCGTTCCAGAAGTCGCGCCGCGCCTTGGGATCGACGCCGGCGGTCGGCTCGTCGAGCAGCAGGAGTTGCGGGCTCGGCAGCGTGCAGGCCCCGAGCGCCAGCCGCTGCTTCCAGCCGCCCGACAATTCGCCGGCCAATTGCTCCTCGCGCCCGGAAAGGCCGAGCCGCTCGATCGCCGCGCGCGCGGCGGCGGCGGGCTTGGCGATGCCGTAGATGCGGCCGACGAATTCCAGGTTCTCGCGCACCGAGAGGTCCTCGTAGAGCGAGAATTTCTGCGTCATATAGCCGACCTCGCGCTTGATCATGTCGGCTTGCGTGCGGATGTCGTAGCCGAGGCAGGTGCCGGTGCCCTCGTCGGGCGTGAGCAGCCCGCACAGCATGCGGATGGTGGTGGTCTTGCCGGAGCCGTTGGGGCCGAGAAAGCCGTAGATCGTGCCGCGCTTGACCTGCATGGACAGGTTGCGCACCACCGCGCGCCCGTCGAAGCGCTTGGTCAGGTCTTTCACATCGATGACGATGTCGTTCACTTCTCGTGGCTCTTGCGGCAGCATGACGGTGATCGGCTGGCCGACGCGGAACTTCTCCGGGTGCAGCGGGTGCGCCTCGATCAGGAACACGAGCTTGGCGCGCTCCTCGCGGCTGTAGATGACCGGCGGGGTATATTCGGCACTCTTGGCAATGAAGGTGACTTTCGCGGTCAGACCCTGCTCGCAGCCGTCGCAGGTGGCCGCGACGGTCTCGCCGTATTTGATCTTCGGCAACAGCCCTTCCGGCGCAAAGAAGCGCAGCTTGAGATTGCCGGGCGGCAGAAGCGCGATCACCGCGCGGCCGGGCGGCACGGTTTCGCCCTGCCGGTAATAGACTTTTTCGATGGTGCCGGCGGCCGGGCTCAGCGCACGCCGGCGCGCCAGCCGCGTCTTCGACCATTCGAGATTGGCGATCGCCTGCCGCAACGCGGCTTGCGCGTCGTCATAGGTCTTGCGCGTGCCGGAGGCGGTGGTGAGCAATTCCTTGGCGCGGTCGAAGGCCTGCTGGGCGTTGGTGACGGCGGCTTCCTTCACCTTGACGTCGGCAGCCTGCAGATCGTCGTCGACCGTGAACAGCAGTTGGTCCTTCTTGACGTGATCGCCCTCGTGCACCTTCAACTGCTCGACGCGGCCCTGCTCGTCGGGGCTCACGAACACGAAATCGGCTTCCACCCAGCCCTGCAGCGCGTTGCCGTTGCTTTCGTTGCAGCCGGCGAGTGCGAGCGCCGCCAGCATCGCCGCCGCCAGAGCGGCCGACTTGACGATTCATGGCGCCTCTCCGCGCGAAAAGATGAGATCGATGTGGGTTTTCATCATGGCGCGCACGTCGAGCGGCTCGAAGCGCTCGAACAGGCCCGACCAGACGATGGCGATGAGGCCGGGCGCGGCGACGATCTGTGGGAAATCGACCAGGCTCGCGGGCACCTCGCCGCGCGCGGCGGCGCGCGCGAGTAGCGCGCGCATGGCCGCGATGATGCGCGAGAGCACCTCGCGATAGTAGAACTCGGCGAGTTGGGGAAAGCGCGGGCCCTCCGCCATCATCAGGCGAATGACGTCGCGGCGCCGCGTTTCGTAGATCTCGCGCACGAAGAAATCGGCGATGCGGTCGGCGAGCGCGCGGGCCGGCAGATCGGCCGCGCCCATCGCCTCGATGGTGCCGACCACCGGCGTGAGCATTTCGCGCACCAGTTCCTGAAACAGGCTCTCCTTGCCCTGGAAGTAGAGATAGATGGTGCCCTTGGCGATGCCGGCGCGGCGCGCCACCTCGTCGAGACGGGCGGCCTCGAAGCCGTGCAGCGAGAATTCATCGAGCGCGGCGGCCAGGATCGCCTCGCGGCGGGCGGCGCTGCGCGCTTCGCGCGCGCGCGGCTCGGGCCGTTTGACGCCGGAAGCGCCGCCGCGCAGGGCGCTCATGCGGCGGGCGATCGTGTTGGCTTGGCGCGGGCGTCTGGTCATTTGGCAGCCCTGACTGACCGGTCAGTCAATTTAAAGAGGCAAAAAAGGCCGAAGCTTGAAACCCGGAGCTTCAGCTCAAGTTTGACTGACTGGTCAGTCATTTTTAGCGCAAGGCACCCGCCGGCGCAAGGATGAAATTGCTCAATATTATGAGGATCTTATGCCGTCTGGGCTTGGCGTTTCAGCCCTTGGCGTCGCAGAAGAAGGTGCGGATCACGCACTCCTTGCCGCCATCGCGGTAGCAGGACTTGAGCGCGGCGTTCTGGGCATGGCCGAGCTTGGCGGCTTTGCCCCAACCATGGGCGCCGCAGCCATTGCCGAAATCCACGGCAAGCGCCGCACAGCCGCGCCGCACCACCGCCACCACGCGGCACGCCGCTCCGCTGCATTTGGCGAGCGCGTTATGGCGCGCCTGCGCAGGCGTGCCGAAGTCGTAGGACTCGCCGAAGGCGCCGCAACTGCCGATCGCCAGCGCGCCGGCGGCGCGCGCGCTGCTGATGGTCACCAGCGCCAAGGTGACGGTCGCCAGCAACAGCGTGGCCGCCACCAGCGCGCGCATGACCGGCGTGAAGCTATCCGTCATCCCCTTCCCTACCCGAAGCGTCACCGGGAAATAGCGGTGAGTCGGCTGGGCGGATCAACGATTCGAATCTCAGGCGCGCTCGATTTCGGCCTTGACCGCGGAAAGCGACTCGGGGGTATCCACGTCGACCAGAGCCGCCTCGTCTTCGACCGGCACTTCGACCACCGCCTCGGTGTAGGCGCCGATCAGGTGGCGGGCGCCGATGTCGCCTTGGATCTGCATCAGGTCCGGGAAGAAGCGGCGCGACCACAGCACCGGGTTGCCGCGCCGGCCGGCAATGCTCGGCACCACCACCAGCGCGCCCTTTTCCGGATCGAAACCGGCGATCAATTTGTCGATCAGCGCGGCGCTCACCTGCGGCATGTCGCCGAGGCAGACGACGGCGCCGTCGGCATCGTCGGCCACGGCGGCAATACCGGCCTTGAGCGAGGTGCCGAGGCCGTCGGCGTAGTCGGGATTGTGCACCAGCTTGACCGGCAGGCCGCCGAGCGCGGCAGCCACCTTCTCGCGCTGGTGGCCGGTGACGACGATGACGGGCGCTGCGCGCGAGGCAAGCGCCTGCTCGGCCGCGATGCGCACCAGCGGTTTGCCGCCAATCTCCGCGATCAGCTTGTTGACCGCGCCCATGCGGGTGGAGCGGCCGGCCGCCAGCACCAAAGCGGCGACATGCTTGCCCTTCTCCGGCTGCGCCTCCTCGCGCGGCTGCGGCCGGGTGACGATCTCCATAAGCAGGCCCCCGACGCCCATGCCGGTAATGTCGGCGCGCGACACCGGCAAGCCGGCCAAGAGGCGCATCAGCACCCAGTCGAAACCGTTTTCCTTCGGGCTGCGCGCGCAGCCCGGCGCGCCCAGCACCGCCTGCCCGTGCAGGCGCCCGATCAGCATGAGATTGCCGGGATCGACCGGCATGCCGAAATGCTCGATGCTGCCGCCGACCGCCTCCACCGCCGCCGGGATGACGTCGCGGCGATCCGCGATCGCCGAAGCGCCGAATACGATCACCAGTTCGGCGCCGGCGGCCTGCACCTCGCCGATCGCTTTGGCGAGCGCTCCCTGCTCGTGCGGCACGCGCTTTTCCGCAATGATCACCGCGCCGGCGGGCGCAATGCGCTGCATCGTAATCTTCAGCGTCTTGTCAACCACCTTGGGCGCCAGCCCGGGCAGCAGCGTCGACACCACGCCGACCTTGCGCACCTTGTAGGGCGCGATGCGGATGACGGGCTCGGCCTTGCGCGCCTCGGCCACCGCGGCGTCGCGCGCGCTTGCCGCAACCGCAAAGGGAATGATCTTGACGGTGGCGATCATCTCGCCTTCCACCACCGGCTTGTAGGCGGTGAGCGTGGCCAGCGTCACTGCCTCGTCGATGCGGTTGAGGCGGTCGATGGCCTCCTTGTCGACCACCAGGACGCCGGCGCTCTCGGCAAACAGATTGCAGCGCCCGGTGAAGGCGCGGTCGGCACGCACGCTGGCGCCGGCAACGGCGGCGGCGATGTCGGCGGCAGCCTGATCCTCCGATACGTCGCCGGCCTCGACCCGCGCCACCACGATTTCTTTGACGCCCGCGCGCTCAAGCGCCGCCAGCTCCTTCGGGCCGATCAGCGTGCCCTTCTTGAGCACCAGATCGCTTTGGCGGATCGAATGCACCGCGGTGGCGCCGAGCGCTTCTTTGATGGGGACGGCGCCGAATTTCATGCCACGCCACCTCCGTCATTCCGGGACGCTCGCGCAGCGAGCGGACCCGGAATCCAGATGCAAGCAGTGAGTTCTGTTTCTAAATTCCGGGTTCCGGCCTTCGGCCGGCCCCGGAATGACAAGGAAGATCGGGACGGCGCCGAATTTCATGGCACCGGCCCTCCACCGGTCATTGCGGGGTGCAGCAGAAAACCGCGAGCCCGGAATCCAGACGCAAGCGAAGCCTCGCCGTGTCTCTGGATTCCGGGTCCCGGCCTTCGTCCCGCCCCGGAATGACAAGAAGAGGGTTTCATGCCGCCTCCGCTTCCTTCTCCGCCTTCAGCCGCAGCGTCTGCGTGATCTCGGACATGATGGCGAGCGCGATCTCGGCCGGCGACACCGCCCCGATCGGCAGCCCGATCGGCGCATGAATGCGCGCAATCGCCGCGTCGGAAAGCCCCGCCTCTTTCAGCCGCGCCACCCGCTTGGCATGCGTCTTCTTGGAGCCGAGCGCACCGATATAGAAACACTCCCGCGACAACGCGTGCTGCAGCGCCGGGTCGTCGATCTTGGGATCGTGGGTGAGCGCAACGAACGCGGTGTAACGATCGACATTGAGCGGCGGCAGCGCCACGTCCGGCCATTCCGCGAGCAACTTCACGTCGGGAAAGCGCTCGATCGACGCGAAGGCCGTGCGTGGATCGACGATGGTCACGTCGTAGCCGAGCATGGCGCCGAGCGGCGCCAGCGTCTGGCTGATATGCACCGCCCCGGTGATGACGAGCTTGGGCGACGGCACATAGACGGTGAGGAACACGCGACCTTGCGCGCTCTCCTCCATGCCGCTCTTGGCCATGCGCAGGCGCTTTTCCAGCACGGCGCGCAAGGGGTCCTTGGCGAAGTCGGCGCCCTTGACCAGGCGCTGGGCGCCGCTTTCCACCTCGGTGACCAGCACCGCGGCGCGGCGAGCCGCGCGTTCGGCATTGAGCGCATGCAGAATGTCGAGTTTCACTTAGGCTACCTTTTCAACATAGACGCGGATGGTGCCGCCGCAGGACAGCCCGACGTTCCAGGCGGTCTCGTCGGCGACGCCGAATTCCAGCATCTTGGGCTTGCCGCTTTCGATCACGTCCATGGCTTCGGTCACCACCGCGCCCTCGACGCAGCCGCCCGACACCGAGCCGAGAAAGTTGCCCTCCTGGTCGATCACCAGGTTGGAGCCGACCGGGCGCGGCGCCGAGCCCCAGGTCTCCATCACGGTGGCGAGCGCCACGTCGCGGCCTTCCTTGCGCCAGTCCTCGGCGGCTTTCAGGATGTCTTCATCGCGTGTGAGCATTTGCGCCTCCATCTGTTCTCCCTCTCC
Source organism: uncultured Pseudomonadota bacterium (assembly GCA_963805535.1). Taxonomy (GTDB): domain Bacteria; phylum Pseudomonadota; class Alphaproteobacteria; order Rhizobiales; family Xanthobacteraceae; genus Pseudolabrys. Next base: position 257,022 of record CAWDUV010000012.1, on the reverse strand, counting down.
CCGCAAGCGGGGAGAGGTAAAAGAAAAAGCTACGCCACCTGCCGCAGCACCTGCTTCGGGTCATAGCCTTTCGCCGGCGCGCCCGACAACGCGCGCACCAGCTCGCTCATCGATTCCAGATTGTGGATCGGCCGCAGTTCGTCAACATGCGGCAGCATGGTTCGCACGCCCTTGGCACGCGCCTCGAAGCCTTCGAAGCGCAGCAGCGGGTTGAGCCAAACCAGCCGGCGGCACGAGCGGTGCAGCCGGTCCATCTCGAAAGATAGCGTATCGTCGGCGTCGCGCTCAAGCCCGTCGGTGATCAACAGCACCACGGCGCCCTGGCCGAGCACGCGCCGGCCCCATTTCCTGTTGAATTCGCGCAGCGACGCGGCGATGCGCGTGCCGCCCGACCAGTCCGACACGTGCGCCGAGCAGGCGATGAGCGCTTCGTCCGGGTCGCGCTGGCGGATGGCGCGGGTGACATTGGTCAGCCGCGTGCCGAACAGGAAGGTGGTCACGCGCTTCTTGGCGTCGGTGATCGAATGCAGGAAATGCAGGAACAGCCGGGTGTACTGGCTCATCGAGCCCGAGATATCGAGCAGCGCCACGATCGGCGGCTCCTTCTCGCGCGGACCTAAGTATTTCAGGTCGATCACCGCGCCGCCCGCCTTCATGCTCGCGCGCAGCGTGCGGCGCATGTCGATCATGCGGCCGCGCCGCGCCGCGGCCAGGCGCCGTGTACGCACCAGATCGAGCGGCAAGGCAAGCCGCGCGATCGCGTCCTTGGCGGCGGCGATCTCGGCCGCCGTCATCTGCGCGAAATCCTTCTTCTGCAGCACCTCGCGGTCGGAGACGGTCAGCCGCATGTCGACCTCGACCTCGCGCTTTTCCTCTTCGCGCCCTTTCAAGCCGCCGTACAGCGCCTCCTGCACGCGCTGCGTGCCGGCCTGCGGCGCCTTCGGCGGGGTGCGCGCAGCCTCGGGCAGCATGGCGGCGATGAGCTGCTCCATATAGCCGCGCTTGCGGAAGAACAGCTTGAAGGCCTGATCGAACAAAATCGTATGCTCGTGCCGCTTCACGAACACCGCGTGCAGCGTCCAATAGAAATCCTGCTTGTCGCCGATCGCTGCGACGTTGACCGCCTCCAGCGCGTCGACCACCGCGCCGGGCCCGACCGGGATGCCGGCCGCGCGCAGCGCGCGCGCGAAGTAGAGGATGTTTTCGGCGAGGCGGCCTTCGACCATCAAATCACTCCGCCGCCCTGAGCTCCGCCTTCACCTCGTCGAGCAGCGCCTTCACCTTGCTGTCGTCGATGCGGGCAATGTCGTCCTGATACTTCAACAGCGCGCCGAGCGTATCCGACACCGTCGCCGGATCGAGCGCCACCACGTCGAGCTCGGAAAGCGCGCCCGCCCAGTCGAGCGTCTCGGCCACGCCCGGCACCTTGAACAGGTCCTCCTTGCGCAAGGATTGCACGAAGGCCACCACCTGCTCCGACAGTTTCTTGGAAACGCCCGGCAGCTTGGCGCGCAGGATTTTCAGTTCGCGCGTCGCGCTGGGATAGCCGACCCAGTGATAGAGGCAGCGCCGTTTCAACGCGTCGTGCACCTCGCGCGTGCGGTTCGAGGTGATGACCACGAGCGGCGGATGCGGCGCCTTGATGGTGCCGAGCTCGGGCACCGTCACCTGGAAATCGGCCAGCACCTCCAGCAGGAACGCCTCGAAGGCCTCGTCGGTGCGGTCGATCTCGTCGATCAGCAGCACCGGGGGTCCGGCCGTATCGGGCTCGAGCGCCTGCAGCAGCGGCCGCTTGATGAGGAATTTCTCCGAGAACACGTCGTGCTCGATGCGCTCGCGGTCGCCCAACATCCCGTCTTTGCCTTGCGCTTCGGCCAGCCGGATGGCGATCATCTGCGCGCCGTAATTCCACTCGTAGACCGCGGCCGAAACGTCGAGCCCCTCGTAGCACTGCAGCCGGATCAGATTGCGGCCGAGGCTCTTGGCCAGCACCTTGGCGATCTCGGTCTTGCCGGTGCCGGCCTCGCCCTCCAGGAACAGCGGCCGGCCCATGCGCAGCGATAGATAAAGCACCGTCGCCAGCGAGCGGTCGGCGATATAGTCGGCCTTGGCCAGCAGGCCGAGGGTGGCGTCGATGCTGTCGGGGAGCGGTGTAACGGACATGCGCAGGTGACCTCGATGACACTTTAACCGATTGCGGCCTTGGCTTACATGTGGGGTGCCCGGCCGCCGGAGGCCAGCCAAGGATTGCCACCCATGTCAAACCCCGAAACGGCCGAAATACAAGCCCTTCAGTTTCCGACTATCGATGGACGCGTGCGCATCGGCCATGTCCACCTGAAGGTGGCCGACCTGCAGCGCGCGCTCGATTTCTACTGCGGGGTGCTCGGTTTCACCCTGACCACCCGTTATCCGGGCGCCGCCTTCATCTCCGCCGGCGGCTACCACCACCATATCGGGCTCAACACCTGGGAGAGCAAAGGCGGCTCCCCGCCTCCGCGCGGCACCACCGGGCTTTACCATACCGCCATCCTCTACCCGACCCGGCGGCTCCTGGCCGATGCCCTGCGCCGGCTGATCGCGGCCAAAATCCCGCTCGACGGCGCCAGCGACCACGGCGTCTCCGAGGCGCTCTATTTGCGCGACCCCGACGACAACGGCGTGGAGCTTTACTGGGACCGGCCGAAGGAGCAGTGGCCGCAGAAGCCGGACGGCTCGCTGCAGATGTACACCAACCCGCTCGACCTGCACGATCTGCTGGCTGAGCTCGACCGCGTGTAAGCGCGGTTTGCCTCACCCACGGCTTCGCCTGGCGCCCTGAAGACGCTTGTCGTCCCGTCAATCGGGCTCGAACGCCAGGCGATAATCGGCCTTGGACGCGCCGTCCTGCTGCGATTTGAGAACGATGCAACGGCCAACCACGAGCATATCGAGTCCCGTGCCCATGAAGCAGCGGAATGCATCTTCAGGCGTGCAAACGATCGGCTCACCGCGCACGTTAAAGCTTGTATTCACCAAAATAGGGCACCCCGTCCTCTCCTTGAAGCGCTTGAGCAATCGATGAAAGAGCGGATTTGTCTCCGCGTCGACGGTCTGCACGCGCGCCGAATAGTCGACATGCGTGACGGCCGGAACGTCGGACCTGACGACATCGAGCCTGTCGAGGCCGGATAGCGCGTCTTCTTCCGGCGCGACCGCACGGCGCTTGGCTTCGAGCACGTCGGCGACGAACAGCATATACGGGCTGTCGGCGTCGAGAGCGAACCAATCGGCAACGTCCTCGCGCAAGACCGCCGGCGCAAACGGCCGGAAATCCTCGCGATATTTGATTTGCAGATTGAGCTTGCGCTGCATATCCGGCGCGCGGGGATCGGCAAGAATTGATCGCGCGCCGAGCGCCCGCGGGCCGAACTCCATGCGGCCTTGAAACCAGCCCACCGTTTTCGCGCAGGCGAGTGCCGCAGCGGTCGTTTCGATCAATTCATCGACATCGACCACGGAGAAACGCGCGCCCGCCGCGGCAAGCCGGTGCTCGATGTCGGGTTGCGAAAATTCCGGCCCCAGCAACCCGCCCGCCATTCCGTCATGGCCATCGATATTCCGCGCTGCGTCGAGGTAAAGATGGTAACCAGCGAGCGCGGCGCCAACGGCGCCACCCGCATCGCCCGCCGCCGGCTGAATCCAAATATTCTCGAAATTCCGCTCGCGCAAAACCTTGCCATTGGCGACGCAGTTCAGCGCAACGCCGCCCGCCATGCACAAGTTGCGCGCGCCGGTCTGTTTGGCAAGGTTGCGAGTCAATCGAAGCACGGCTTCTTCCAGCACCGCCTGTATCGAAGCTGCCACATCCATGTGAAACTGCGTCAGCGGCTGTTCGGGCTCGCGAACCGGATTGCCGAAGAGCTCGGCAAAACCGTTCATTGGTCATGGTCAAGCCGGTGCAATAATTGAAATACGACTGATCGAGCCAAAACGAGCCGTCGGGCTTGAGGTCGATTATCCGCTCGAGAATGAGCTTGGCGTATTTCGGCTCACCGTAGGGCGCAAGACCCATGAGCTTGTATTCCCCGGAATTGACCTTGAAGCCCGTATAATAGGTAAACGCCGAATACAGCAGTCCCAACGAGTGCGGGAATTGAAGCTCTCGCTGGATCTCAAGGCGATTGCCCGATCCCATTCCAGTGGAGGTCGTTGCCCATTCGCCCACGCCGTCCATTGTCAGCACCGCGGCTTCTTGGAACGGCGCGGGATAGAACGCCGATGCCGCATGGCTGAAGTGGTGCTCGCAAAACAGCAGCCGCTTTTTCCAGTCGAACTCCCTGTACAAATCCGCAAGCTCGCGCCGCAATACCGACTTTTGAAACAGCTTTTCACGCAACCACAGCGGCATCGCCATGCGGAACGAGCGCAAGCCCCTGGGCGCAAAGGCAATGTAGGTTTCAAGCAGGCGGTCGAATTTCAAGAACGGCTTGTCATAGAATACGACATAGTCGATGTCCTTCAACGCGGCCTTGCCCGCGCCGAGGCAGTAGGCGATGGCGTTCGAAGGGAATCGAGCGTCGTGCCTGCGTCGGGTGAAGCGTTCTTCCTGGGCGGCGGCGACAATGCGACCGTCGACGACCAACGCAGCCGCGCTGTCGTGATAAAAAGCGGAAATACCGAGGATACGCACCGCGCGCCTAGAACAGCGTATACACGAACGGCGCGACCGCCGAGCCCTTGGTCAACAACACCAGGCCCCCCAGAACGGCCAGCATCATAAAGACCGGCAACAGCCACATCTTGTTGCGCGCCCGCATGAAGCGCCAAAATTCGATCAAAAAGCCCATCGGCCCGGCATCCTCAGAATTGCTCTTTCATGCTGTCGCGCGAGGGTCCCGGCGGACGCCGCGGCAGCCAGTAGCTGTCGCGGCCCGGCTGCCGCTTGAGCCGAAGTATATCCTTGCCCAACATCCGCATGATCAAGCCGGTCGGCCAGATCGCCAGGTAGAACAGAAAACCCAGGACGAACGGATTGACGACCGCATGCATCAGCATTCCGATTCTGAACCAGATCCAATTCAAAGGCTTCAGACCGTCCGGCCATAACAACGCGACGACGAGAAAGGCCAGCGCGACCCGCGCCGAGCCAAGGCCAAACATGGCCGCCGTGGCGCCAATTGAGCAGAGCCAGCGCGGCGAACGCAGCCGCCATCACCAAACCGAAGGAGCGCTCCGAGCCGGGGCCAACGGCTTCTTCGGCTTCCAGATTCTCGTGGAAGTTCGGCCGCGATGTCTTGCGCTTCATTGACGAAAGCCCGGTCGATCGAAGTTGCCCGTTCGCGCCGAAATCGCCCGCCGCGCCGGCGCGCAACGCAACGACTGTCGCATATCGTAACGAACCGATAAAGAGGCAGGCACGATCGCCGACGCTCGCGGTTGCGACCGACAAAGCGGTCGATTAGGCTCGATCGCTGGCTTGGCGCAGAGACATCCCGCCTATGATTTCCGCCCTGAAAAAAATCGCGTCGTTGGCCGGCGCCGCTATCAAATGGCTGCTGATAGGCGTTCTGTGCGTCGAGCTTTGCTCGTTTCTGATCGTCGCCATCGGCAACGTCATCTTGTTCGGTCACGTCCGAGAAGGCAGCCGAGCCCATTACGACCCTTATGCCTTGTTTCTGCAATACCCCGAAATACGCCCCACCGCGAACAATTCGGTTTCGACCGCCAGCGGCAAGACCGCGACGATATGGATGTTCGGAGGCTCCACTTTGCGCGGGTCGACCGATCACGACGATCGCACGATCCCGAGTTACGTTTCGGCCTACCTGAACGCGCATGGCAACGGTTTGCATTTCACAGTCGTGAACTTCGGGATAAATTCATTCAACTCGCTGCTCGAGAGCAAGTACCTCGAAAAAGCTCTCATCGAGCGGCGTCCCTTGCCGGATATCGTCGTATTTTACGACGGCGCGAACGACACCAGCTATTTTGCGGAATACCGCACCGCCGATGCCCATTACGGTTACCGGCGCGTTGAGGGCTTGATCGACAGCTACTATCGCAGCTGGTTCGGGATTCTTAAGCCGATCAACGCCGCAATATATGCGTCCTTTACACGGGAATTATACAACAAGCTTCACGCCGTCGCGCTCCCGCTCGAGCCGAACTCACCCGCATTGCGGACGATGGCGATGAAAACCAAGCAACGTTACGACTTTATCGCTCGCCTCGCCGCCGGCTTCGGGGCGAAATTTTCCCTGGTCTGGCAACCGACGCGTTGGATAGAGGGCTGCACCGTCGGCCCGGATGTCGCAAAAGGCGAAGGCGGCATTTTCGCCAGGTCGCGACTCATGGGGACCGTTCGGCACAATTTTTCCGTCGCCTCTTCGGCCATCGCCCGGCCCCTCAACGACGCGCCCTATTACACGAGTTTCGTCACCGCGTTTTGCGATCGGACGGTGCCGTTCTATCGGCCGGATGGCGTCCATCTGAACGATGCCGGACGCCAGGCGATGGGCCGCATAATGGGCAAGATGCTGCTCGCGCGTTTCTTCACGCCGGCGAGCAAACAGCTTAGCACGCGGTGATCGGAGACGGCGCCTCTTGGCCGACGCGCTGCGCCGGCTGATCGTGGCCAATATCCCGCTAAGGGCGCCAGCGACCACGGCATCTCCGAGGCGCGGCGCGCTGCAGGCCCGGGCGCGCAGCGACAGCGGGTCAGGCCGCCGCCGCCTCGATCATCATAATATCGAGCATGAACGAGCCGTCCGGCTCGATGGCGAAATGCGCGCGCACTTTCGAAGACGCCGCCGTTTGCAACGCGCGGATGGCGCGCGCGTTTTCCTCCGGCGTGCGCATGCGGGCGATCCAGACCGGAAAATCCATGCGCAGTTGCCAGGTGCGCAAGCCGCGTATGGCAAATCCAGCCTCTTCCAGCGCCGCCGTCCATTCCGCCAGCGTGCGATTGCGCACGTGCGAAGTGTCGCGCAAGAGTTCGACCGCCTGCAGATGGGTGTCGAGCAAGGCCATGCCGGGCGCATAGGCGTCGATGAAGACCGCCGGCGCCTGCGGCTTCGCCACGCGGCGCGCCTCGCGCAGGCCGGCCTGGAAATCGCGCCAGTGATGCGCCGAATAGCGGCAGGCGAGGAAATCGGCCGACGCATCTGGCAGCGAAAGACGTTCCGCCGGCGCCTGTATTGTGTCGATGTTGTCCAAGCCGTCGGCTTTGGCTTTCGCTGCCACGGCGGCGAGCATGTCGGCCGACAGATCGGTGGCGGTCACCTGCTCGGCATGGCGCGCCAGGCGATAGGCGACATGACCGCCGCCGGTGCCGAGATCGACCGCCCAGCGCGGTTTCGCCTGCCGCGCTATAGTCTCCAACAAATCGAGATCCTCGCCCGCGGCATGCACCGCGCTTTCCACATAGGCCTTGGCGCGGGGACCGAATTGGTCGCCAACCACCGTTTCATGCATGCGTGACATCGGCTTGCTCCCTGCCTGACGAAGGTCCTGCATGCCGCGGCCGAATACCCTGGTACAAGAAACAATTTATCCTGGTATAAGCAATGCCATGATAGCGTCATCGACACGCGCCGCGCCGGATCGCAAGCGGCTGCTCGGCGAATTCATCCGCGGCCACCGCGAGAGCCTGGCGCCGGAGCCCTCGTTCGGCCGGCGCCGCACACCCGGCCTGCGGCGCGAGGAATTGGCGGCGCGGGCCGGCATCAGTGCCACCTGGTGCGCCTGGATCGAGCAAGGCCGCGACGTGCAGGTCTCCCCGCAGGCGCTGGTGCGGCTGGCGCAGGCGCTCGCCCTGACCCGCGCGGAGCGCGCCTATCTGTTCGAGCTCGCCGACCGGCGCGATCCGCAGCACCCTGCCCTCGAATTGACCGCCGAAGCGCCCGCCTCGCTCCGCGCCACCGTCGATGCCGTCGCCCACCCGGCCTACGGTCTCGACCGACTATGGAACGCCTGCTGCTGGAACGCGCCAGCGGCGCAATTGTTCGAAGGCTGGCTCAGCGGCAACTGCCAGCGCAATCTGCTGCGCTTCGTCTTCGTCGAGCCGGCGGCGCGCAAGCTCATTCCGCGTTGGAAGGAGCGTGCGCGCCGGCTGCTGGCGGAATTCCGCGCCGATTACAGCCGCGGCCTCAACGATCCGCGCCTGCGCGAGATGGTCGACGGCCTGCGCCGCGACAGCGCCTTGTTCGATCGTGAATGGCAGGCGCAAAGCGTGCTTGCCCGCGAAGGTGGCTTGCGCCGGTTCACCCATCCGGTACGGGGACCGCTCGAATATGTGCAGCACAGCTTCACTCCGGCCGACCGGCCGGATTACAAGCTCGTGCTGCTTGTGCCGCGCGCTTAGGCGCGGCGACGGCTCTTATTACGCCGTTACGCCTTCGCCACCGCGCGTCTGGCCAGCACACCGACCAGATGCGCGCGGTATTCGGCCGAGGCGTGGATGTCGGCGTTCATGCCGGTCGCCGGAATGCTCATGCCCTCGAGCGACTTCGGCGCGAAGCGCTTCTTGAGCGCCTCCTCGAACGATTTCACCCGGAACACGCCGTTGGCACCGGCGCCGGTCACCGCCACGCGCACGTCGGAGCCGCGCTTCGATACGAACACGCCGACCAGCGCAAAGCCGGAGGCCGGGTGCTTGAACTTCTCGTAGGCCGCCTTCTTGGCGATCGGGAAGCTCACCTTGGTGATGATCTCGCCGTCTTCCAGCGCGGTCGAGAACATGCCGGTGAAGAAGTCGTCGGCCACGATGCGCCGCTTGTTGGTGATGATGGTGGCGCCGAGGCCCAGCAGCGCCGCCGGATAATCGGCGTTGGGATCGTTATTGGCGATCGAGCCGCCGAGCGTGCCGCGGTTGCGCACCTGCGGATCGCCGATCGAGCCCGGCACCGCGGCGAGCCCCGGCAGCGCCTGTTGCAGCACCGGCGAATTGGCGGCGTCCGCGTGCCGCGTCATGGCGCCGATCACGACCGAACGGCCCTTCTGCTCGACGCCGCTCATGCCTTCGACCAGCGCCAGATCGATCAGCGCCGAGGGCTGCGCCAGCCGCTGTTTCATCACCGGCAAGAGCGAGTGGCCGCCGGCCAAGAGCTTGCCGTCCGGATTCTTCGCCAAGAGCCCGGCCGCCTGGCGGATCGTGGTCGGACGATGGAAGGTGAAATTATACATCGTGCTCTCCCGTTATTCTGCCGCCTGGCGCGCGGGCTGCGCGCTCTGGAGCACCTGCCACACCACATTGGCGGTGGCCGGCATGGTGACGCTTTCGCTGCCGATCGCGTCGGTGATGGCGTTGATCACCGCGGCGGGCGCGGCGATGGCGCCGGCCTCGCCGCAGCCCTTGATGCCAAGCGGATTGGACGGCGCCTTGGTCTCGGTCAACCCAACCTGGAACGACGGCAGGTCGTGGGCGTGCGGCATGGCGTAGTCCATGAACGACCCGGTGACGAGCTGGCCGTCCTTGTCGTAGACCGCGCCTTCCAACAATGCCTGGCCGATGCCTTGCGCGATGCCGCCGTGCACCTGGCCTTCCACGATCATCGGATTGATCACGGTGCCGAAGTCGTCGACCGCGGTCCAGTTGACGATTGTCGTCTTGCCGGTTTCGGTGTCGACCTCGACCTCGCAGATGTGGCAGCCGGCAGGGAAGGTGAAGTTGGTCGGGTCGTAGAAGGAGGTCTCCTTCAGGCCCGGCTCAAGCTCCTGGCCGGAGAACTTGTGCGCGATATAGGCGTTGAGGGCGACCTCGCCGAATGCCGCCGACTTGTCGGTGCCGGCGACCGTGAACTTGCCGTCCTTGAACTCGATGTCGCCTTCGGCCGCCTCCAGCATAAAGGCGGCCACCTTCTTGGCCTTGGCCTCGACCTTGTCGAGCGCCTTGACGATGGCCGACATGCCGACCGCGCCCGAGCGCGAGCCGTAGGTGCCCATGCCGAACTGCACGATGTCGGTGTCGCCGTGCACGATCGACACGCTCTCGAACGGAATGCCGAGCCGCTCCGACACCAGCTGCGCGAAGGTGGTCTCGTGGCCCTGGCCGTGCGCGTGGCAGCCGGTCAGCACTTCGACGCTGCCGGTCGGATTGACGCGCACTTCCGCCGACTCCCACAGGCCGACGCCGGCGCCGAGCGAGCCGACCGCCTGGCTTGGCGCGATGCCGCAGGCTTCGATATAGGAGGAATAGCCGAGGCCCCTGAGCTTGCCGTGGCGGGCCGCCTCGCGCTTGCGCTTGTTGAAGCCCTTCACGTCGGCGAGCTCCATCGCCTTTTTCATCGAGGCGTTATAGTCGCCGGCGTCGTAGGCCATGATCACCGGCGTCTGGTGCGGGAAGTTCTTGATGAAGTTGCGCCTGCGCAGGTCGGCCGGATCAATGCCCATCTGCCGCGCCGCCACTTCCACCAACCGCTCGATGGCGAAGCAGGCCTCCGGCCGCCCGGCGCCGCGATAGGCGTCGACCGGCACGGTGTTGGTATAGACCGCGTCCACCTCGCAATAGATATGCGGGATGTCGTACTGGCCCGACAGCAGCGTGGCATAGAGATAGGTCGGAACCGAGGACGAGAAGGTCGACATATAGGCGCCGAGATTGGCGATGGTGTGCGCGCGCAGCGCCAGGATCTTGCCGTGCTCATCCAGCGCCAATTCCGCCTTGGTGACATGGTCGCGGCCATGCGCGTCGGTGATGAAGGATTCGGATCGATCCGCCGTCCACTTCACCGGCCGGTTGACTTTGCGCGCCGCCCACAGGCAGACGACCTCCTCCGGATAGATGAAGATCTTGGAGCCGAAGCCGCCGCCCACGTCGGGCGCGATCACGCGCAATTTGTGCTCGGGGGCCATGCCGACGAAGGCCGCGATCACCAGCCGCGCCACGTGCGGGTTCTGCGAGGTGTTCCACAGCGTCAGATGATCGGTGCCGGAATCGTATTCGGCCAGCGCCACGCGCGGCTCGATCGCATTCGGCACCAGCCGGTTATTGACGATGTCGAGCTTGGTGACGTGCTTGGCCGCGGCAAAGGCCGCATCCACCGCCTTGGCGTCGCCGAGCGCCCATTCGTAGATGGTATTCTTGGGCGCCACTTCGTGGATCTGCGGTCCCGATTTGGCCTTGGCCGGGTCGGACACCGCCGGCAGCACCTCGTAATCGACCTTGACCTTTTCGGCGGCGTCGCGCGCCTGGCCTTGCGTCTCGGCGATCACCACGGCGACCGCGTCGCCCACGTGGTTGACCGTCTCGGCGGCCAGCGCCGGATGCGGCGCCATCTTCATCGGCGAGCCGTCCTTGGAATGGATCATCCAGCCGCAGATCAGGCCGCCGATCTTGTCCTCGGCAAGCTGCGCGCCGGTGAGCACGTCGACCACGCCCGGCATGCCCTTGGCTTCGCTGACGTCGATCTTCTTGATCTTGGCGCGCGCGTGCGGCGAGCGCACGAACACGGCGCGGGTCTCGCCCGGCCGGGTCACATCGTCGGTGTATTGGCCTTTTCCGGTGATGAAGCGGATGTCTTCCTTGCGGCGCACCGCCGCGCCGATTCCGGTCGCGCTCATGGCGGTCTCCTCCCTATGATTGTTTATTCAACGACGCCGAAAACCGGTTGCCGGTGTTCGGGAGCATGCGCTACTCGGCCGCTTGCCGGGCCGGACCTCCCTTGCCCATGGCCTTGGCGCCGGCAGCGATCGCCTTGACGATGTTGTGGTAGCCGGTGCAGCGGCAGATATTGCCGTCGAGTTGCTCGCGGATGGTGTGCTCGTCGAGATCGTTGCCGTTGCGGCGCACAATATCGAGCGCGGCCATGATCATGCCGGGGGTACAGAAGCCGCATTGAAGGCCGTGGTTCTCGCGGAACGCCTCCTGCATCGGGTGCAGCGGCCCGCCCGGCTGCGCCAGGCCTTCGATGGTGGTGATCTCGGCGCCCTCGCATTGCAGCGCCAGCGTGGTGCAGGACTTGGCCGCGATGCCGTCGACATGCACGACGCAGGCCCCGCATTGCGAGGTGTCGCAGCCGACATGGGTGCCGGTAAGCCTCAGATTCTCGCGCAGGAATTGCACCAGCAGCGTGCGCGCTTCGACATCGCCGGTGACGGCTTTGCCGTTCACCGTCATGGACACGGCAGGCATGACCTTCCTCCCATACTGGGGCCAAAAGCCCTCTTTTCGCCACGCCCCATATGGGCGGCGGCGGCTCGGCTACGAAATCGGCGCGATTTCGATCCGGATACGCCTTGGAACAGTCCTAACTTTGAACCCCGGCGGCAGCCGCGGTCAAGGGAGTCCAAAGGCGAAAGCGGCTTAGGGGCCGGGAATCAGGCCGCGCCCGCCGGCGCAACCTGGCCGGCAAAGCTTTTGAAGAAGTCGTCGGCGACCTTCTTGGCGGCGCCGTTGACCAGGCGCTGGCCGAGCTGGGCGAGCTTGCCGCCGATCTGCGCCTCCACATTGTAGCCGAGCAAGGTACCGCCATCCTTCTCGGTGAGCGCCACGGTCGCCCCGCCCTTGGCAAAGCCCGCCACGCCCCCCTCGCCCTCACCGGAAATCTTGTAGCCGTTGGGCGGATCCAGGTCGGAGAGCTGCACCTTGCCTTTGAAGCGCGCCTTCACCGGCCCGATCCTGATCACGGCGACCGCCTGGAATTCGGTGTCGGAGGTCTTGTTGAGCTCCTCGCAGCCCGGGATACAGGCCTTCAACACGTCGGGGTCGTTGAGCTTGGCCCACACCACCTCGCGGCTCGCCGGCAGCTGGACCTCGCCGGTCATCGTCATCGCCATGGCCGATCTCCTTCAAACGCAACGCTTCAGTGCTGGCTTATTCCCTCGCGGGCCGGCTGAAAAGAGCTTTGCAGCATACCCCGAAGCCCTTTAAGTGTGGCCCGCCACGCGCGCCGACAAGAAGCGTCAGGGGGAGGTCAATGCCGATTATCAACGCCGACGACGGCTGTCCGCTCAATGTCGAGGTCTCAGGCGCCGAGGACGCGCCGGTTTTGATGCTGTCGAACTCGCTCGGCACCGATCTGACCATGTGGGACGACCAGGCCGCCGAATTCGCCAAGCACTTCCGCCTCGTCCGCTACGACCGGCGCGGCCACGGCAAGTCCGGCGCGCCGGCGGGCCCTTACAGCTTCGACCGCTTCGGCCGCGACATCCTCACCATTCTCGACGCGCTCGAGATCGACAAGGCAAACTGGTGCGGCCTGTCGATGGGCGGCATGGACGGGCAATGGCTGGGCGCCAATGCGCCGGATCGCGTCGAGAAGCTGGTGCTCGCCAACACGAACTTCTACTACGCCGACAAGTCGCCGTGGGCCGACCGCATCAAGACGGTGCGCGAGAAGGGGCTTGCCTCCTTCGTCGACACCAATATGGAGCGCTGGTTCACCAAGGAGTTCATCGCGCGCGCGCCGCAGACGATCGAGCGCATGAAAGCGATGTTCCTTGCCAGCGACCGCGAGGGCTATGCGGCCTGCGTCGGGGCGATCCGCGACATGGATTTTCGCGCCAGCAACCCGAAGATCGCGACGCCTACCCTGGTCATCGTCGGCGCCAAGGACCCGGCGACGCCGCCCGCCAACGGTGAAGCCATCGCCGCGCAAATTCCCGGGGCCAAGATCGCGTCGCTCGACGCCGCGCACATTTCCAATGTCGAGCAACCCAAAGGCTTCACCGCGGCCGTGCTGAATTTCCTTGCCGCCTGAGAAGGGCGAGAACCATGGACGAAAAAGAACGCTACGAAAAAGGCATGGCGCGGCGCCGCCAGGTGCTGGGCCATGACTGGGTCGACCGCGCCAACGCCAAGAAGACGGCGTTCACGGAAGAATTCCAGGATTTCATCACCCGCGCCGCCTGGGGCGAAATCTGGACGCGGCCGCATTTCGACGAGCGCACCCGCCGCGTGCTGGTGATCGGCACCATGATCGCGCTCGGACAATGGGACGAATTCCGCCTGCATGTGGGCGCGGCGCTGCGCGAGGGCGGCTTCACCCCGGACGATATCAAGGAAGTAATCCTGCAGCAGGCAATCTATTGCGGCGTGCCCGCCGCCAATCATGCCTTCAAGGAGGCGGCGGCGATCGTGGCCGAGCTCGGCAAGGCGACCTGACGCCGTTCACGCGGCGCTGACGCTCTCGTCATTTCGGCTTGAATGCGCTTGAGTGTAGCCGTGGTCCGCTCATTCAGTCGCTTGAGCATGATCTTATCCGAAAACCGGTTTCCACTTTTCGGGATCATGCTCCGGAGAAAACCATGGCCAAGATCGACGTGCGCAAGGGCATGCCGAGCGTCCAGCTCGACAAGCGCGAATTCAAGCAACGGTTTCAGGCGCGCTTCTACGATCCGATTTTCGAGCCGCTGCAAGGCGAGATCGACAAGATCGCCAACGCCGCCTGGATCGCCTATGACGAGTATCACAAGACCCCCCGCACGCGGAAAGCCGGCCCCGGCTTCGCCGATCCCGAATTACGAGCCGGCCATCGAATGGCTGGAGACGCGCGCCAACTATCCAGGCCGCCGAGCGCAAGCAGAAGAACGCGAAATCAGCTTCGCGCGTGCTGATCGTCAACGGCTCGACGCGCAGCGAGCACACCTGCCCGGGCGAAATGTCGAAGACTTATCGCCTGGTCACCATCGCCAAGCAGGCGATCGAGAAGACCCGCGGCTTCGAGGTCGAGGTGCTCGACCTGTCGCGGCTGGCCTCCGAATACGGCCGCGTCATCTACCCGTGCAAGGCCTGCGTGTCGACCGCCCAGCCGCTCTGCCATTGGCCGTGCAGCTGCTATCCCAACCACGCGCTCGGCCAGGCCGGCGACTGGATGGCCGAGATCTATCCGAAATGGGCGGCCGCGCACGGCGTGATGATCGTCTGTCCGGTCAACTGGTACCAGGCGCCCTCCTCGCTCAAGCTGATGATCGACCGCCTGGTTTGCGCCGACGGCGGCAATCCGGACATCACGTCCACCAGCGGCAAGGACCCGGTGAAGGCGAAACAACTCGAGCTGGAGGGCTGGCCCTATCCGCGCCATCTCGCCGGCCGCGTCTACTCGGTGATCGTGCACGGCGACGCCGCCGGCACCGAGAACCTGCGCCGCATCCTCACCGACTGGCTGGCCGACATCGGCATGATCCCGTCCGGCCATTTGAGCCTGATCGACCGCTATGTCGGCTATCTCGAGCCTTACGCTACCAGCCACGACGATCTCGACAAGGACAAGGGCTTGCAGGAGAACGTGCGCAATGCCGCGCGCGCGCTGGTGCAGGCGGTCAAGGACCGGCGCAGCGGCAAACTGCAGCCGCCCGACCGCGGCCTGCACGAGGCGCAGCCGAAGTGACGCGTGAGCGCGCTATCCCGGACGCTGCGCAGCTTGAAATGCTGCGCTGCCGATCCGGGATGGCATGAACGGGAAGGATTAGCGCAGCGGCGAGAACCAGGTGACGTCCTTAGGAGTGGCCGGCTTACGCGCGGCAACGGGTGACTCCTTTTCGCCCGCGCGCTCATAGCTGCGCTCGAGCACGCACAGCGCCGCGGCGACCGCGGCCAGCAGGAGCTGGATCACCTGCTCGCGCACCAGGTCGGCGTTGTGCTGCCAGATCGCCGGCGCCACCGAAACGATGCTGATGACCACCACCAGCATGAGGCCGGCTTCGAGGATTTCCGGCTCCGCCTTGCCACCGGCAAGCGAGCGGAAGCGGTCGCCGATATGCACCGCGCAGATGGCGGCGACGGCAAGCTTGAGCGTGGCGAAAAACGCGGCGAGCCGGATCAGCCCGGCGGGCGACAGCGAAAACAGCCGCCCGATCTCGAACACGAACTGCGAGTGCCACACGTCTTCCAGGCCGTAGGTCGGCGAGGTGAGCATGCGCAGCGCCTCGAAGCCCCAGAACAAGGTGAAGTAGAACGCGATCGCCAGAATCATGGCAACGGCCGCGACCGAAAGCTTACGCATGGGACGCCTCCTCAGACAGGTCGCAGCGTAAAGCGCTTCAAATGCGGAACTCAAAGCAAACCAATTCTTTACCTTACTTGTTAGGGGCTTAACCAAGCGGTCCGCGCTTCACCCATCAGATTGCGTGACGGAACCGATCGGAACCTTTCGTTTCACGAGGCCATTGCCGCCGTGCGATCAAGCGCGCCAGCAATCGGGCACAGAATTCGGGTGGGTTCCGGTCGATCGCAGGACTAATTCCGCACATGCCACCGTCGATCAAGGAACGCGACCCAATGAGCTCGATCTCGACAGGCCTAAGCAACGCCACGGCGGCCACGCGTCCGCGGCTGGTGCTGCTCGCGACCTCGCTCGGCGTGCTGCTCGCGCAGATCGACACGTCAGTGGTCAATCTCGCGCTCAAGAGCATCGGCGCCGACTTGCACGCCGGCGTCAGCGCGCTGCAATGGGTGATCGATGCCTATAACCTCGTCTATGCCGGCCTGCTCATGACCGGCGGCACGCTCGGCGATCTCTACGGCCGCCGCCGCGTTTTCGTACTCGGTATCGCGCTGTTCACCGCCGGCACACTGATCTGCGCGCTGGCGCCCAGCACGGCGATCCTGATCGGCGGCCGCCTGGTCAGCGGGCTCGGCGCGGCCTTCGCGCTGCCCATGTCGCTGGTGCTGCTTACCATCGCCTATCCGGTGCGCGAGCAGCGCGCGCATGCCTTGGGCGTGTGGGCGAGCTGCAACGGGCTTGCCTTCATCATCGGCCCGACCGTCGGCGGCTGGCTGGTCGACTCGATCGGCTGGCGCAGCATCTTCTATGTGACGCTGCCGGTCTGCGCGGCGGCGCTCATGATCACGTTCCGCGCCGTGGGCGAAAGCGCCGAGCCCGAGGGACGCCGGCTCGATCTGCCCGGCCAGGTGCTGGCGATTGGGTGCCTTGCCGGCTTTGCCTTTACGGCCATCGAGGGTTCGCGTTGGGGCTGGACGTCGCCGGTCATCCTCGCGCTCGGAGCCGGCGCGGTTGTTGAGCTGGCGCTGTTCGTGGTGGTGGAGGCGCGCACGCCCGGACCGCTTCTGCCGCTCGGCTTCCTGCGGCTGCCGGTGTTTTCCGCTTCGCTCGCGATCGCCGGCCTCATGACCTTCGGCATGTATGCACTGCTGTTCATTATGCCGCTCTATTTCCAGGCCGTGCGCGGCGGCAGTCCCTTCGTCGCCGGTCTGGAGCTGCTGCCGATGTCGGTCGCCTTCGTGGTCGTCTCGCAGTTGGTCGGCCATGTGACCAACCGCTTCGGCCCGCGGCTGGTGATGACTGCCGGCATGGCCTGCATGGGACTGGGCGCGCTCGGCCTGGCGGCGATCGGCGAGGGCACAGGCCTTGCCTGGATCGAACTGGCGCTGCTGGTGGCCGGCATCGGTCTTGGGCTGAACACGGCGCCGGTCAATGGCGTCGCCGTCGCGGCGGTGCCGCAGGCGCGCTCGGGCACGGCCTCCGGCATGCTCAATACCGCCCGCATGATCGGCGCCACACTCGGCGTTGCCATTCTCGGCTCGCTCTTCGCCGCCTATGCCGGCCAGCACGCGGAGCCGGAAGCCGGCTTCCTGCCGGGCCTGCGATGGGCGATGACCGGCGGCGGCGTGGCCGAACTGCTGGGCGCCGTGATCGCGTTCGCCTTCATCCGCCGCGATTCATTGCACGCGCAGAGTTAACCACCCCTGCCCTCGCGAAACGCCTGCGGCGTCATGCCGGTCTGCTTGCGGAAGAAGCGCGTGAAGTGCGAGGGGTCGGAGAAGGCCAGATCGTAGGCGATCTCGTGGATCGCCTGGGTGGTGAACACGAGCTGGCGCTTGGCCTCGGTCAGCACGCGCTGGCGGATGAGATGGCCGGCGGTCACCCCGGTTGCCCGTT
Organism: uncultured Pseudomonadota bacterium; assembly: GCA_963805535.1. GTDB lineage: Bacteria > Pseudomonadota > Alphaproteobacteria > Rhizobiales > Xanthobacteraceae > Pseudolabrys. Next base: position 239,203 of record CAWDUV010000012.1, on the reverse strand, counting down.
TGACGTGATCGTTGAGCCGGTCGGCGGTCATGGCCAGCTTCTCGGCGTAGAAGCTGATCAGCCGTTCTTTGCGGAAATGATCGTCGATCAGCCGGCGCAATTCCTCGACCCGCGCGTCGGCGGGCTTGAGCGTCACCGCGCCGCTGCGCGCCCGGCTCACGCTCAAGCGCACCACCTCGATGGCGATCAGCGCCAACAGGCCGCGCATCGCCAGACGATAGCCCTCGCGCGCGAGCGAGGCCTCCTCGTCGAGGTCCGCGCAAAGCGCCGACAGCCGCTTGATCTCGTCGGCGCCTTGCAGCGGCACCAGCGGATCGACCGCCACCGCTTTCAGCCGCGCCAGCGCCTCGCCCGACTGGTCGCCGAGCGCATCGGTCACGTCCTCGGTGAAGCTCACCACCCAGCCGTCGGTGACGCGCGGATTGAAGCGGAAGCCGTGCGCGGTGGTGGCCGGCACCAGGATGGCGGCCGGCGCTGCAAACGGCACGGTCGCGGTCTCGAAGCTCATCTCACCGCCGCCCCGCTCGATCAGCAGCACCTGAAACAAATTGCGGTGGCGGTGCGCGCGGATCGTCCATGCGTGCAGCGAGGAGCGCGAGGCGATGGTCTCGATATGGATGAAGTCGAACGCGCCGTCGTCCGGCGGATCGCCGTAGAGATGAAACAGCGGCAGCGCGGTGGTGGCCATGGCGGCGCAGTTTAGGCGAGCGCGCGCGCCAAGGCCAACGCATTGCCTGCCGCCCCACATGCAGAAAGCCCCGCCGGGTGGCGGGGCTTTCCGTTTTCGCTGCAGTGCGTCAGCGGCTCTGGCCGTGCTGACCGCCTTGTCCGCCCTGCCCCGGCTTCGGCTGCTGTTGCTGCTGCTGGCCGGGTTTCTGCTGCCCGCCGCCCTGTTGCTGTTGGCCGGGCTGCTGACCGGGGCGTTCGCTCGGATTTTGATTCTGGCTCATCGCTGTCATCCTTCGGTTGGCGCGAAGCCTTGCGCTTCGATGCTCCCTGCCCCGAACCTCTATCAACGCCGACCGCGCCTTATTCGTTCCTTGCCGGTTCCCCCGCGCTCCCACGCGCGGAACCATCGGCGCGGCAGCGCATTGGCTGTCGCATCTGGAGCGACGGAGGACGACATGGGACGCTACCTGCTGCTTTGGCTATTGGGAATTCCGCTGCCGATCCTGCTGCTGGTTTGGATTTTCGGCGGTCTGCATTGAGCGCGGCGCATCGTTGCGGAACGGCTGCGTCAGCAGTCGCGCGATGTTGAGTTCCGTGCGGTCGCGGAAGATCGGCAGACCGATCGTCATGCCCTGCTCGCCCGCCGCCGGCTCCGCGCGGTAGGTACCGAACAGGCGGTCCCACCACGGCAGATTGAAGCCGAAATTGCTGTCGGTCTCCGCGCGCACGACTGAATGGTGCACCTGATGCATCTGCGGCGTCACCACGATCCAGCGCGCGAGCGCATCGAGCCGCGGCGGCAGCCCGACGTTGGAATGGTTGAACATCGAAGTGGCGTTGAGCAGCACCTCGAATACCAGCACCGCCAGGGCCGGCACGCCGAGCGCCAGCACCGCGGCGATCTTGATGCCGAGTGAGAGCAGGATCTCGATCGGATGGAAGCGCACCCCGGTGGTCACGTCGATATCGACGTCGGCATGGTGCATGCGGTGCAGCCGCCACAGTGGCGGCACGTAATGAAAGACCACGTGCTGCAGGTAGATCGCAAAATCGAGCGCGATCGCACCCGCCGCCACCGCCGCCCAATAGGGCAGGCCGAGTGCGGGAAACAGGCCCCAGTGATTCTGCGCCGCCACCAGCGCCACCCCGACCGCCGTGGTCGGCACCAGGAGGCGCACCGCCACAATGTCGATCGCCAGAATGCCGAGATTGCCGCTCCAGCGCGGCTTGCGGCCCGCCGTCAGCTTGCGCCGCGGCGCCCGCCATTCCCACAGCGCCATCGCCGCGAACACCGCGGCATAGGCGCCCACGCGGACGGCAATGACCTGCCCCTCGGTCATGAATCGGCTCTCCTTGCGACTCTTAAGTTAATAACATGCCTGGTGGGCGCCAGCGTTGCCGCTCCTGCCCGGCCCTGTTAAGCCTTGCAATAAGGCGGAACCACGGTTGTCGGCCGGGCAGCCATGCGCAAACGAGGGGTCGCATGGACTATTTTCTCCAGCAGCTGATCAATGGCGTCACGCTCGGCGCCATCTACGGCCTGATCGCCATCGGCTACACGATGGTCTACGGCATCATCGGCATGATCAACTTCGCCCATGGCGACGTGTTCATGGTCGGCGCCTTCATCGCGCTGATCGTCTTTCTCGGCCTTCTCGCCATCGGCGTCACCGCGGTGCCGCTTGCTTTGTTCGTCGTGCTGCTGGTCGCCATGGCGCTGACGGCGCTCTACGGCTGGACGGTGGAGCACTTCGCCTATCGGCCCTTGCGCCGCTCGTTCCGGCTGGCGCCGCTGATCTCGGCCATCGGCATGTCGATCGTGCTGGAGAATTACATCCAGATCGCGCAAGGCGCGCGCGTCAAGACGCTGCCGCCTATCATCCATGGCGGCTATACGCTGACCGAGAGCGCCGGCTTCGCGGTGCGGCTTTCCAATGTGCAGATCATGGTGGTGGCGACCACCGTGATGATGATGCTGGTGTTCTCCTGGGTGGTGGCGCGCACCAGGCTCGGCCGCGACATGCGCGCCTGCGAGCAGGACTTGAAGATGGCGTCGCTTCTGGGCGTCGACGTCGACCGCACCATATCCTACACCTTCATTATCGGGGCCGCGCTCGCCGCCGTCGCCGGCATCATGCATCTCATGTATTACGGCGTGATCGACTTCTTCATCGGCTTCGTCGCCGGCGTGAAGGCCTTCACCGCGGCCGTCCTCGGCGGCATCGGCTCGCTGCCCGGCGCCATGCTGGGCGGCCTCCTGATCGGCCTGATCGAGACCTTCTGGTCGGCCTATTTCTCCATCGAATACAAGGACGTCGCCGCCTTCTCGATCCTGGTCATCGTGCTGATCTTCCTCCCCACCGGCATTCTCGGCCGGCCGGAAGTGGAAAAGGTCTGAGCAGAACGTGTCGGTCACGCCCGCTACGCGCCCCGCCGCCCGCGTCGATCTGGCCGTAGTGCTCAAGCGCGCGCTCATCGCCGCGGCCATCGCCTTCGGGTTGTTCGGCATCCTGATCGGCATCAAGACCGACACCGGCTCGGCCGGCGCGCTGGTGCTGCACGGCCGTCCCTACGAGCTGGCGATCATCGTGCTGGTGGTCTTTGTCGGCGCGCTGGCGCGCGAATTGATCATCGGCGAGCGCCAGCTCGATCTGCGTCCTTACGTGCCGGCGGGGCTTGCAAAGCGCGCGCAAATTCTCCCTCGCCTGGCCGCGCCTGCCTTGCTCGGCTTCGCGCTCATCGTACCGATCTTGTTCTTCCACAACCGCTATCTGCTCGGCCTCGCCATCATGATCCTGACCTATGTGATGCTGGGCTGGGGCTTGAACATCGTGGTCGGCCTCGCCGGCCTGCTCGATCTCGGCTACGTCGCCTTCTACGCGGTCGGCGCCTATTCCTACGCGCTGCTGGCGATCAATTTCGGCCTGTCATTCTGGATTTGCCTGCCGCTCGCCGGCATCCTCGCCTCGTTCTGGGGCATCCTGCTCGGCTTTCCGGTTTTGCGATTGCGCGGCGACTATCTCGCCATCGTGACGCTTGCCTTCGGCGAGATCATCCGGCTGGTGCTGCTCAACTGGCAGAGCCTGACGCACGGACCCGACGGCATCAGCGGCGTGCCGCGCCCGAGCTTTTTCGGCATCCCCTTCACCAATGGCGACGGCGGCTTCGCCCACACCTTCGGGCTGCAATGGTCGCCGGTGCACCGCATTGTCTTCCTTTATTACCTCATCCTCGCCCTGGCGCTGATCACCAACCTGGTAACCATCCGCCTACGGCGGCTGCCGATCGGCCGCGCCTGGGAGGCCTTACGCGAGGACGAGATCGCCTGCCGCTCGCTCGGCATCAACACCACCAATACCAAGCTCACCGCCTTCGCCATGGGGGCGATGTTCGCAGGCTTTGCCGGCGCGTTCTTCGCCACGAGCCAGGGCTTCATCTCACCGGAGAGCTTTACCTTCACCGAATCGGCGATGGTGCTGGCGATCGTCGTGCTCGGCGGCATGGGATCGCAGATCGGCGTGGCGGTGGCCGCCGCGGTCATGCTCGGCGGCTTCGAGTTCTTCCGCGAGTTCGCGCAATACCGCATGCTGGTGTTCGGCCTCGCCATGGTAGTGATCATGATCTGGCGGCCGCGCGGCCTGGTGGCGACGCGCAGGCCCACGATCTTCTTAGGTCCGCCCCACGCCGTCGACGCCGAGATCGTCCGCCGCGCGCGCAGCAAGACCTGGGCGCGGAGGCAGCAGCACAATGCCTGAGGCCGCCGACACCATCCTTGCGGTCGAGCATCTGTCGATGCGCTTCGGCGGCCTGGTCGCCGTCTCCGACTTGTCCTTCGCCGCCCGCCACGGCGAGATCACCGCGCTGATCGGCCCCAACGGCGCCGGCAAGACCACGGTGTTCAACTGCATCACCGGCTTCTACAAGCCGACGGTCGGCATGCTCCGCCTCAGCCATGGCGACGGCACCACTTATCTGCTCGAACGCCTGTTCGACTTCCGCATCGCCAAGCTCGCCCGCGTCGCGCGCACCTTCCAGAACATCCGCCTGTTCGCCGGCATGACGGCGCTGGAAAACCTGATGGTGGCGCAGCACAACGCGCTGATGCGCGCCTCCGGCATGACCGTGCTCGGCATGCTCGGCCTCAAGAGCTTCACCACGGCCGAGCGCGCCGCCGCCGACAGAGCGCGCTACTGGCTCGACCGCATCGGGCTCATCGAGCGCGCCGACGACCCGGCGGGCGCCCTGCCTTACGGCGCCCAGCGGCGGCTGGAGATCGCGCGCGCCATGTGCGCGGATCCGGTGCTCTTGTGCCTTGACGAGCCGGCCGCCGGCCTCAACGCGCATGAAAGCGCCGAGCTCAACGAGCTCCTGCTGTTCATCCGCAAAGAGCACGATATCTCGATCCTGCTGATCGAGCACGACATGTCGGTGGTGATGGAAATCTCCGACCACATCGTGGTGCTTGATTACGGCACCAAGATCGCCGACGGCAGCCCAGCGCAAGTGCGCGACGATCCAAAGGTGATCGCCGCCTATCTCGGCGTGCACGACGAGGATCTGGAAGACGCCCATGCTGAGGCCGGGCTATGAGCCTCGTTGCCGCAGCCGCCGCGCCCATGCTGGCCGTGCGCGGCGTCAAGGCTTATTACGGCAACATCATCGCGCTCAAAGGCGTCGATCTCGACGTCAACCCAGGCGAGATCGTCGCCATGATCGGCGCCAACGGCGCCGGCAAATCGACGCTGATGATGACCATCTTCGGCGACCCGCGCCCGCGCGAGGGCGAAATTCTGTTCGATGGCCTCAACGTCACCGGCCGGCCCGCGCACGAGATCGCACGCATGCGCATCGCGCAGGTGCCGGAGGGCCGCCGCATATTCGGCCGCATGACGGTGCTGGAAAATCTGCAGATGGGCGCCACCGTCACCGACCGATCGCATTTCGACGAAGACCTCGAACGCGTGTTCCGCCTGTTCCCGCGCCTGAAGGAGCGCCTCAACCAGCGCGGCGGCACCTTGTCCGGCGGCGAGCAGCAGATGCTGGCGATCGGGCGCGCACTGATGAGCCGGCCGCGTCTGCTGCTGCTCGACGAGCCCTCGCTGGGCCTGGCGCCGCTGCTCGCCAAGCAGATTTTCGACGCCATCCGCGCGCTCAACGAAAGCGAAAAGCTCACCGTGTTTCTGGTCGAACAGAACGCCTATCATGCGCTGAGACTGGCGCACCGTGGCTATGTCATGGTCAACGGCCTGATCACACTGTCGGGTCCCGGCCGCGAGCTGCTCAAAAAGCCGGAGGTGCGCGCCGCTTATCTGGAAGGCGGACGAAAATGACGGACGGTCTCTACAGTACGGAATCCTGGCTGCAGGTGCTGATGGTGACCGGCATCATCGGCGGCGGCGCCGCGCTGATGGCCGGGCGCGCCCTCGCCTCGACCTGGCGGCCTTATTGGTACGTGCCGGCTTACATGGTGCTGCTGGGCGCCGGCGTGCGCTTTTTGCACTTCGCTCTATTCCAGGCCCATCTGCTGGCGCCCGTATCCTGGGTGGCGGACACGCTTTATGTCATTGCGATCGCCTCGATCGCCTACCGCGCAACCCGCGCCCGCCAGATGACGCGGCAATACCCGTGGCTCTATCGACAGACGGGCCCGTTCAGTTGGCGCCAGCGCGGCCCACAGGCCTGAAAATCCGGCTGGCGAGCCCGCGCCTTCCGTGCAATCCTTGCGAAAATAGAGTTTCACGGTTCCCGTCGCCGCGGAGACGGCTTGTGCCCCCGGCGCCTGCAGCCGTTGCTACAGAGGAGCAGATTCATGAAGACCTTACGGCTCATCGGCCTGGCGGCCGGCCTTGGCCTCGCATACGCGGGCAGCGCCGCCGCGCAGGACATCACCATCGGCATCGCCGGGCCGATGACCGGGCAATACGCCACCTTCGGCCAGCAGTTCAAGAACGGCGCCACGCTCGCGGTCGCCAACATCAATGCCGCTGGCGGCGTGCTCGGCAAGAAGCTCAAGATGGACATCGAAGACGACGCCTGCGATCCCAAGCAGGCGCGTTCCGTCGCGGAAAAGCTGGTCGGCCGCAACGTGCCGGTGGTGATCGGGCACTACTGCTCGGGCTCGTCGATCCCGGCCTCCGACGTCTATGCCGACGGCGGCGTGCTGCAGATCACGCCGGCCTCGACCAACCCGACCTTTACCGAGCGCAAGATGTGGAACGTGTTCCGCGTCTGCGGCCGCGACGATCAGCAGGGGCGCGTGGCCGGCAATTACATCCTCCAGCACTACAAAGGCAAGAACGTCGCCATCGTGCACGACAAGCAGACCTACAGCCAGGGCCTCGCCAACGAAGTCAAGAAGACGCTCAACGAAGGCGGAATGAAAGAGAAGATGATGGAGGCCTACGGCAAGGACGACAAGGACTTCAACGCGCTGGTGTCGCGCATGAAGGCCAACCGCATCGACGTCGTCTATGTCGGCGGCTACCACACCTCGGCCGGCCTGATGCTGCGCCAGATGCGCGCCCAAGGGATGACGGCGCAGATGATCTCGGGCGACGCCATCGCGACCACGCAGTTCTGGTCGATCACCGGCGACGCCGGCACCGGCATGATGTTCACCTTCGGCCCCGATCCGCGCAGGCGGCCGGACGCCGCCAAGGTGGTCCAGCAGTTCAAGGCCAAGGGCATCGATCCGGAGGGCTATACGCTCTACACCTACGCCGCCATCCAGGTGTGGGCGGAAGCCGCCGCCAAGGCCAAGACCACGGACCCGAAGAAGGTCGCCGCCGCCATCCATGGCGGCAAGTGGGACACGGTGCTGGGCCCGATCGGTTACGACAAGAAGGGCGACATCGACCACCTCGACTACGTGTTCTACATCTGGCGCAAGGGCGGCACTTATCAGGAAGTCGAGTAGCGCTCACGCGGCGCCTAAAACAAGAAGCCCGCCGTTCGCGGCGGGCTTTTTCGTTTTGGACTTGCCCCGGACGCGGCGCAGCATCCTCGCGCTCGCCCCAGGCGCGCCGCGAGGACCGGCTGCGCGAAGCGAGGATGCTGCGCTGCGCCCGCGACACGAGGCCGCGTCACCCGATCTTGCCCAGCGCCGGGAACACCTCCAGCAGCCACACGCTCATCTGGTTGATGCTGCCGGTGAGAAAGGCGATGCCGGTGAGCACCAGCAGCGCGCCCATCGCCTGCTCGACGCGGTGTAGATAGTTCTTGAAGCGCGCCAGAAACGCCGCGAACGGCTCGATGGCGAATGCGGCGACGATGAAGGGAATGCCGAGGCCCAGCGAATAGACCGCCAGCAGGCTGGCGCCCTTGGTCACGGTCTGCTCGGAGGCCGCCACCGCCAGGATGGCGGCGAGGATCGGCCCGATGCAGGGCGTCCAGCCGAAGGCGAACGCCAAGCCGATCACATAGGCGCCCCACAGGCCGACCGGCTTGGCCACTTCCATTCGTTTTTGCCGGTGCAGCCAGGCGATCGGCGTGATGCCGAGAAAATGCAGGCCCATGACGATGATGACGACGCCGGCCACGATGGCGAGCGGGCCGGAATAAGCGCGGATCAGCGAACCGACCACGCTGGCGCTGGCGCCGAGCGCCACGAACACGGTGGAAAAGCCGGCGACGAACAGCAGCGCCGCCAGCACGGTCTCGCGCTTGACCCGAGGCTCCGGCTCCCGGTCGGCCAGGCGCTCAAGCGAGGTCCCGGCCAGGAACACCAGATAGGGCGGCACCAGCGGCAGCACGCAAGGGGAGAGGAAGCTGACCAGCCCGGCGATCAGGGCGGCGAGAAAGGTCACGTCATGCATGGAGGCCGGTATGCACGCTCCACTGTGGCAATGGCAAGGCGCCCCTGACCGCGATGGCGCGGATGTGATAAGCGGTTGATCCCATGGCGGCACGTAATCTCATCACCGATGTCGGGGGCGTGCGCGTCGGCCATGCCGGCGATGCCGGGCTCGGCTCCGGCGCGACCGTGGTGTTGTTCGACCAGCCTGTGGCGGCGAGCGTCGACGTGCGCGGCGGCGGGCCGGGCACGCGCGAGACCGCGCTGCTCGACCCGGCACAGACCGTGGAGGGCATCGACGCCATCGTCTTGTCGGGCGGCTCGGCCTTCGGGCTCGACGCCGCCTCCGGCGTGCAGGCTTACTTGCGCGAGATCGGCCGCGGCTTCCGCATTCGCGACGCCGTCGTGCCGATCGTACCGGCGGCGATCATGTTCGACCTGCTCAACGGCGGCGACAAGAATTGGGGACGCTATCCGTCGTACCGCGAGCTCGGCTACGAGGCGGCAAAATCCGCCGCCGCTGACGTCGCGCTCGGCAGCGCCGGCGCCGGCCTCGGCGCCACCACCGCGACGCTCAAGGGCGGCGTCGGCTCGGCTTCGGCGACGACGGCCGGCGGCACCGCCGTCGGCGCGCTGGTGGTGGTCAACGCCGTCGGCTCGACCGTCATCGGCGACGGACCGCATTTCTGGGCGGCGCCTTTCGAGCGGGATGGCGAATTCGGCGGACGCGGCCTGCCGGCGCGGGTGACGCCGTCGGACCTGGCGCTGCGCGCCAAGGGCGGACCGGGCGAGAACACGACGATCGCCGTCATCGCGACCGACGCCCGCTTGAGCAAGGCGCAGTGCAACCGGCTGGCGGTCATGGCGCAAGACGGCCTCGCCCGCGCGATCTATCCGGTGCACACGCCGCTCGACGGCGACGCGGTGTTCGCGGCAGCGACCGGCGTAAAGCCGCTCGCCGATCCAACCTACGGTCTCGCCGAGCTCGGCATGCTGGCCGCCAACGTGATGGCGCGCGCCATCGCCCGCGGTGTCTATGAGGCAACCGCGCTGCCCTTCCCGGGCGCGCTGCCGAGTTGGAAGGACAAATTCGGCTAGACAAATCGCTCGGCCGCATAGGGCGCCGGATCGACGAACGGCGTCGTGCCCGTGATCATCTCCGCCAGCATGCGCCCGGTCGCCGGCCCCAGCGTCAGCCCCCAATGCGCGTGGCCGATCGCCAGCCACACGCCGTTCATGCCCGGCATGCGCCCGATGATGGGGCGCGAATCCGGAAAGCACGGCCGGCAGCCGAGCCAGGTCTTGTCATCCGTACGATCTCCGAGCGGAAACAGCTCGCGCGCTTTTCCCATCACGCGGCCGAACTGCACCGGCGTCGGCTTGGCATCGCGCGGCGCGAACTCGACGCCGGTGGTCATGCGGATGCCCATCTCCATCGGCGTGATCACATAGCCGACGTCGGCATCGAGCACCGGCCGCGCCAGCGCCGCGTTGCCCTGCGCCGTGAAATGCCGGTGATAGCCGCGCTTGACCGCGAACGGCAGCTTGAGCCCGAACTGCGTCAGGAAGTCGCCGGCCCAGGGGCCGAGCGCCGCCACCACCTGCGGCGCGTCGACACCGCCCTCGTCGGTCTCCACCCGCCAGCGGTTGCCCAGCCGGTGCAGCGTGCGCGCGTCGCCCGCCACCGTCACGCCGCCGAGCTTGGTGAAGCGATCCGCATAGGCGCGCGTCAGCGCATAAGGGTTGCTCACGCTCGCCGCCTCCGGCCAGAACACGGCGTGCTCGAACACCGGCGCCAAATTCGGCTCCAGGCTCTGCGCAGCCTTGCTATCGAGCGTCTGCAACGGCAAGCCCAGCTCGCCCGCCAGTTCGAATTCGCGCTTGAGAGCGGCAAAGCTTGCTTGTTTGCGATAAACCTTCAGCCAGCCGGTCTTGCGCAGAAAATGCGTGGCGCCCGCTTCCTGCATCAGCGCTTCATGCTCGCCGACCGCGCTGCCAAACAGCGGCCGGATAAGATGCGCGGTCTCGAGCAGCCGCTGCGGCTGCGAGGCGGCGCGGAACGCCATCAGCCAGGGCGCGATCCTGGGCAGGAACGAGAGGCGATAATTGGCTTCACCCGCGCGCTTGAATGCGATGCGCATGAGCGCGCCAAGGTCCGACGGGAAAGCCGGCGGAAAAACGGTGTTGCCCTCGATAATGCCGGCATTACCGAACGAGGTCTGCTCGCCGAGGCCGGCGCGATCGACCAGCGCAACGCTAAGCCCGCGCTTGGCGAGATGCAGCGCCACGCTGGTGCCGACGATGCCGGCGCCCAGAACGATCGCGTCGGTACGTGCCATTGATATTCAACTCCCACCTTTCACCGTCATCCTGAGGTGCAAGGCGCGCCAGCGCCGAGCCTCGCAGGATGAGGGCCCCTATATGGATCGCCCGCGCCGGAATCGCTATCAAGGATGCGCCTACCGCCGCCGGGACCCACCTCATGAAATTGCTCGCACTGCTTGCGGCCGCGCTCGGCCTGGTCGGCCGCCACGGCACGCTGGTAGTGGCGGCCTCGCTGTTCGTCGGCCTGGCGGTGCCGGGGCTGGCCGCCGCCTGCAAGCCGCTGCTCGGCCCCACCATCGTGGTGCTGCTGACGCTCGCTTTCCTGCGCGTCGATCCGGCCGAATTGCGCCTGTACTGGCGCCAGCCGCGCCTGATCGCGGCCTCCGCCGTCTGGCTGATGCTGGTGGTGCCGGCGCTGCTCGGCACGCTGCTGCTCGCGCTCAGGCTCGACGCCCGCCTGCCCGGCCTGTTTTTCATGCTGGTCCTGCAGATTTCGGCGCCCGGCCTCATGTCCTCGCCGGCCCTCGCGGCGCTGATGGGGCTCGACGTTGCGTTGACGCTGGCGAGCCTGATTGCCTGCACCGCCGTCACGCCGCTCACGGCCAGCCTGTTCAGCCACGTCTTGCTCGGGCATTCGCTGGCCTCGCCTGTCGCCTTCGGCTTGCGCCTCCTCCTCTATATCGCCGGCTCCGCCGCCGCTGCCGCCGTGCTGCGCCGGCTCGCCGGGCGCGCTGCGATCGAAACGCAGCGTCCGGCGATCGACGGGTTGAGCGTGCTCGCCATGTTCCTGTTCGCGGTCGCCGCGATGGACGGGGTCACGGCGCACGCCCGCGCCCAGCCGCTGCTGGTGGCGGGTCTGCTGCTGCTGTCGTTTCTGCTGGCGCTCGGCCAGATCGCGGTGACCGCGCTTGTTTTCGCGCGCGCCGGACGAGCCCGCGCCTTCGCCATCGGCCTGATCGGCGGCAACCGCAATATCGGCCTCATGCTCGCCGCAACCGGCTTCGCGGTGCCGGACATTGCCTGGCTTTATTTCGCGCTGGCGCAGTTCCCGATCTATCTCTTGCCGCATCTGCTCAAGCCGCTGGCCAAACGCCTGCAGCGGCGCGCAAGGGCATAGAGCGCGATCCGATTAGATTAAATCGCAGCACGACCCTAACATTTTACATGCGCATGATCTTTTCCGAAAACCGGTGCCCACTTTTCGGGATCATGCGTTAGGCGACCACCGCGGTGGTCGGTGTGCTCTGGCCGATCAGCATCGACTGCATCTGGATCAGCTTCTCGATCAGATTGCCCGTGCCGCCCGAGCTTCCACCGCCCGACGCTGCCGGCGTGGTCGAGGTCACTGTGCTGCCGTCGGCATAGGTGATGGTCGTCGTGCTCGAGCCGTCGGCATTGGTCGTGGTCTGCGTGGTCGAGCCATCCGCGCTGGTCGAATTCGACGACGAGGAAGCACCGCCGCCCGACCCGCCGCCGACGGAATGATGGTGGCGGGACGAGCCGCTGCGCGCCGGAGCGAGTTCGCCCTTGCTGATGGAGCCGTCGCCATTGGCGTCGAGCTTGCCGAACAGCGCGTCGGCGCTCGCGCTATCGACGCCGGCCTGGCCTAGCGCGCTTTCGAACTCGCTCTTGCTGACCGCACCGTCGCCGTCGGCATCGAGCTTGGCAAACAGGCCCGAGGCGCCGCCGGTGCCGGCTGTGCCCTGCCCTTGCAGCGAGATCAGCGCCGCCAGCGTACTGCTGTCGAGCGGGCTGCTCGCCCCACCGCTCGCCGGCTTGGATTGCGTCTGGTCGTTACTGGATGAGAAATACTGGCCGAGCGCGGATAGCTCGTTGCTGGCGGCTTGGCCGATGCCGGAGGCCGCGGACTCGAGCAGCGAGCTGACGCTCGACAACGCGCCGAGGGCGGGACCGATCGCAAAAACCATGACAGTACACGGCTCCTCAATGCACCAGCCACTGGCCGACGCCGGTTGCCCCGCACCGTCCCTCGCAAGACCCGCGCCAGTCGCAAGCGTCAGCCAGAAACCCGCGCCGTACTTGCGCTTTTGCGCAATCCGACCTTCTCCCATGTCGCGCTCTGCCCCGCCTTGGCCGGCAAATCTTGCCGGTTAAGGGAAAAATATGGACCGCCTTAAGCGGACCTTGGCCGCCCTCGCGTTGCCTGCCGCGCAGCCCCATGTTAGCGAACGGCATCCGGAGACAAGCCATGCGCCCGCTCATCATCGCGCCGTCGATCCTTTCGGCCGACTTCGCCAAATTGGGCGACGAGATCCGCGCCATCGAAGCCGCCGGCGCCGACTGGATCCATGTCGACGTGATGGACGGCCATTTCGTGCCCAACATCTCGATGGGCCCGGGCGTGGTGCAGGCGATCCGCCCGGTCAGCAAGAAGACCTTCGACGTGCATCTGATGATCTCCCCTTGCGATCCTTATCTGGAGGCCTTCGCCAAGGCCGGCGCTGACGTCATCACCGTGCATGTGGAGGCGGGCCCGCACGTGCACCGCTCGCTGCAGGAGATCCGCGCACTCGGCAAGAAGGCCGGCGTCACGCTCAATCCCGGCACGCCGGTGTCGACGCTGGAGAACGTCATCGACCTGGTCGATCTGGTGCTGGTCATGTCGGTCAATCCCGGCTTCGGCGGCCAGGCCTTCATCGCCTCGCAGATCGACAAGATCGCCGCCGTGCGCGCGCTGGTGGGCGGCCGCCCGATCGACATCGAGGTCGACGGCGGCGTCACCGCCGCCAACGCCGCCGACGTGGTCACCGCCGGCGCCAATGTGCTCGTCGCCGGCTCCGCCGTCTTCAAGGGCGGCCACTACAAGGCCAATATCGAGGCCATCCGCAATGCGGCGATGCTGGCGCGCGGGGAAGCGGCGTGAAACTCTTGATCCTCATCCTGAGGAGCGCGAAGCGCGTCTCGAAGGATGAGGCCCGGACGCCAACGGCCTCATGGTTCGAGACGCCGCGCTCCGCGCGGCTCCTCACCATGAGGAGAGAGACTGTGCAGGCACTCGCATGATCCCCCGCTACTCCCGCCCCGCGATGACCGCGATCTGGTCGCCGGAAACGAAATTCCGCATCTGGTTCGAGATCGAGGCGCACGCGGCCGACGCCATGGCCGAGCTCGGCGTCATCCCGAAAGAAGCGGCGAAGAAAATCTGGGAGAAGGGCAAGGCCGCCACATTCGACGTCGCCCGCATCGACGCGATCGAGGCGGAGGTCAAGCACGACGTCATCGCCTTCCTGACGCATCTGACCGAAATCGTCGGCCCGGAAGCGCGTTTCGTGCATGCCGGCATGACCTCCTCCGACGTGCTCGACACCTGCTTCAACGTGCAGCTGGTGCGCGCGGCCGACATCCTGCTCGCCGACGTCGACGCCCTGCTCGCCGCGCTCAAGCGCCGCGCCTACGAGCACAAATTGACGCCGACGATCGGCCGCTCGCATGGCATCCATGCCGAGCCGACCACTTTCGGGCTCAAGCTTGCTTTTGCCTATGCCGAATTCGCCCGCGCCCGCCGCCGCCTGCATGCCGCGCGCGAGGAAGTGGCGACGTGTGCCATCTCCGGCGCGGTCGGCACTTTTGCGCAAGTGGACCCCCGCGTGGAGGCGCATGTCGCCAAGGCCTTGGGGCTACGCGAGGAACCGATCTCGACCCAGATCATCCCGCGCGACCGTCACGCCATGTATTTCGCCACGCTCGCCGTGGTGGCTTCCTCGATCGAGCGGCTTTCGACCGAAATCCGCCACCTGCAGCGCACCGAGGTGCTGGAGGCGGAAGAGTTCTTCTCCGAGAAGCAGAAGGGCTCCTCCGCCATGCCGCACAAGCGCAATCCGGTGCTGTCGGAGAACCTCACCGGTCTCGCGCGCATGGTGCGCGCCTATGCCCTGCCCGCCATGGAAAACGTGGCGCTCTGGCACGAGCGCGATATCTCGCATTCGTCGGTCGAGCGCATGATCGGGCCCGACGCCACGGTGACGCTCGACTTCGCGCTGGCGCGCTTGGCCTCCATCATCGACAAGCTCGTCGTCTATCCGTCGAACATGCAGAAGAACCTCGACAAGCTCGGCGGCCTCATCCATTCGCAGCGCGTGCTGATTGCGCTCACGCAGAAGGGCGTGCCGCGCGAAGACGCCTATCGGCTGGTGCAGCGCAACGCCATGAAAGTGTGGAGCGGCGAGAGCGCCGACTTTCTGGCGTTGCTCAAGGCCGACAAGGACGTCAGCGCGAAATTGAGCGACAAGGAGATCGCGGCCTTGTTCGACCTCGACCACCACTTGAAGCACGTCGATACGATTTTCGCCCGGGTGTTCGGGAGCGCCTGAGGTTTAGGCGAGCGCGATGACGCACCCCACCATCCTCGTCTTCAACTCCGGCCTGGGCGGCCTCACCGTGTTCCGCGAGGTTTCGGCCGTGCGGCCGGACGCGCGCTATCTCTATCTGGCCGACGACGCCGGCTTTCCTTACGGCGATCTGGCCGAGGGCGCGCTGGTCGAGCGCGTCACCGCCGTGCTGGGCGAGGCGATCGCGCAAAGCTCGCCCGACCTGGTCGTGGTCGCCTGCAACACCGCGTCCACGCTGGCGCTGACCGAATTGCGCGCGCGCTTTGCGGTGCCCTTCGTCGGCACCGTGCCGGCGATCAAGCCGGCTTGCGCGCAGTCGAAGACGCAGCACGTCACCGTGCTGGGCACGTTGGCGACCGTCGGACGCGAATATACCCGCGCGCTGATCCGCGAATTCGCCGGCTCCTGCGCGGTCGCGCTGGTCGGCTCGCCGCGGCTGGCCGGTTTCGCCGAAGCCGAGCTCAAGGGCGAGCCGGCTGCCGATGCGGCCATCGCCGCCGAGATCGCGCCCTGCTTTGTCGAAAGCCAAGGCAAACGCACCGATACCGTGGTGCTGGCCTGCACCCACTATCCGCTGCTGCTTGGCCGCTTCGACAGACTGGCACCCTGGCCGGTCGCCTGGATCGATCCGGGCGCGGCGATCGCGCGCCGGGTCGCCGTTCTCCTGCGCGAGCGCGCGGCGGTTCAATCGCCGCCGCCGCCGCCGCGCATCCTGTTCACCTCCGGCCGCGCTCCCTCCCCACCGCTTGCCGAGGCGCTCGCCGGCTACGGCTTCCCCTCGGCCGAGCAAACGCCCGATGGTGCGTTTGACAGCCGCGCCCCGGGCCCCTAAATACGCCGCACCCGAGGGGCTTTCAGGCCCCTCGGCGTGTTTCGCGACCCGTGGTAAGGCCTTGCGCTTTCGAGGCTTTTCCTGTCGGTCCCGTAAAGGGACAGAGGAGGGCGCGATCCTCAAAGCTCAACAGAACACGAGGACGCGATGACCAAGCGCATGGAATCCAAGTACAAGCTCGACCGCCGGATGGGCCAGAACATCTGGGGCCGCCCGAAGAGCCCGGTCAACCGGCGCGAATACGGCCCCGGCCAGCACGGCCAGCGCCGCAAAAGCAAGCTTTCCGACTTCGGCGTACAGCTCAAGGCCAAGCAGAAGCTGCGCGGCTATTACGGCAACATTTCCGAAAAGCAGTTCCGCGGCATCTACGACACCGCGATCCGCATGAAGGGCGACTCGGGCGCCCACATGATCGGCCTGTTGGAGCGCCGGCTCGACGCGGTGGTCTACCGCGCCAAATTCGTGCCGACGGTGTTTGCCGCGCGCCAGTTCGTCAATCACGGCCACGTCAAGGTGAACGGCAGGCGCGTCACCATCCCGAGCTATCGCCTCAAGGTCGGCGACGTGGTCGAGATCAGGGAAAAGTCCAAGCAGCTTGCTTTGGTGCTGGAGGCGCAAGGCCTGGCCGAGCGCGACGTGCCCGATTACATCGATGTCGACGGCGCCAAGCTGACCGCCACGCTCGCGCGCATCCCGCTGATCACCGATGTGCCCTACCCGGTGCAGATGGAGCCGCATCTGGTAGTGGAATATTATTCGCGCTGAGCGGCGCCAAAGTCCGACTGCTTTCGAACGAAGGCCGCCCTGCTATGGGCGGCCTTTTCGTTGCCTCAGTACGGCGCCGGCACCATCAGCGCCACGACCGCGCCGGCCGGCGGCAGCCAGGCCAGCGTCAGCGCCAGACCCGATTTTCCTCTGCCGTTGCAAATGAAGGCGGCGACCGGCGCCAGCAGGCAAAAAACAATGGCGGCCGTATAGGCCGCCATCATCGGCGCTCCGCCGTGCATGCTCTGCGGACCGGAGCCGAACAGAAAGCCGGAAACCCCGATCAGCAGCGCAGCCAGCGCAACATCCGCCAAAGCCGCGACGGCCAGTAGAAACTTGGTCACGCCGCTGAGACCCCGGCCGGACGCTCAGGCGGTCTGGCTGACGACGACGCCTTTGTCCTTCAGCGTCTGCTGCAACTCGCCGGCCTGGAACATCTCGCGGATGATATCGCAGCCGCCGACGAACTCGCCCTTGACGTAGAGCTGCGGAATGGTCGGCCAGTTCGAATAGACCTTGATGCCGTTGCGGATGTCGTCGGATTCCAGGACGTTGACGCCCTTATAGGCCACGCCCAGATGGTCGAGGATCTGCACCACCTGGCCGGAGAATCCGCACATGGGAAATTGCGGCGTGCCCTTCATGAACAGCACCACGTCGTTTCCCTTCACTTCGTTGTCGATGAATTGCTCGATGCCCATTGGAATTCCGTCCTTTTGCAGGGCTTTCGCCGGCTCGCCTTGCAATATATGTAGCGCAGTTGGCCCTGCCAGCCCAGAGGCAATGGCCGTCAATCAAGCCGTTTTCGGGGCGTAAAACGTGCCTTCGACTTCGAAAATGTCGTCCTGGGCAAGACGCGCAACCTCCACGATGGTGCGCGGCGGATAGGGCGCCCCGCCCCACAATTCCTCCTGCACCTTGTTCACCAGCGGCCTTAGGCGAACCATGTCAGTGACATAGACGACGATGCGCACGCAGTCGGCAAGCTCTGCGCCCTCCGACGCCGCGATCGTCTTCATGTTCGTGAAAGCCGTGCGAATACGCGCTTCCTCGGGCCCGACGATGGTGTTTGTCGCAGGGTCGATACCCCGCATCCCCGCCACAAACACGAGATCGCCGGCGCGGGTGCCAAGGCTCCAGGTGCCGGTCGGCACGATGGCGCCGGCCGGCGACAGGGTCCTGACCCGCGCCATCAGCCCTCCGGCGTGCCGGTCTGCAGGGCAAGCGCGTGCAGCACGCCGCCCATCTGGCCTTTGAGCGCCTCGTAGACCAGTTGATGTTGCTGCACCCGCGACTTGCCCTTGAACGAGGCGGAGATGACGGTGGCGGCGTAATGGTCGCCGTCGCCGGCCAAATCGCGAATCGTCACCTGCGCGTCCGGAATGCGCGCCTTGATCAGCCGCTCGATCTCGGCTGCGTCCATCGCCATAACGGGACTCCTTGCAGGACGCGGATTTCGCCCAACCGACGAATCCACATTAAGCCTAACTGCAGGTACTTTGTGCCGAAATTTCTGCAGATGACAATATGGACCCCGAAAGATCCATCGTGGCGCGCATGGCGCCCTCATCGTCGCTCGAGGGTGCGCTCGCCATGCCGAAATCCAGGGAGAGGGGCCACCATGACGACGACCTATCTGCAACGCGCGAGGCTGGCTTGCGCAGTTGCGCTCGCGTTCGGCGCGCTGTCGCAAGGCGCGTTGGCCCAGCCGACCGAAGCGCAACTGCAGGCCGTGCGTGCCGTTTGCGCCGCCGACTTCCGCGCGCAGTGCCCGCGCATCAGCCCGGACAGCAAGCAGGCCCTGGAATGTCTGCAGGAGAACGTCGAGCACACCTCGCAAAAGTGCCAGGACGCGGTGTTTGCGACCATGCCGGTCGCGACCGATGCCGAAATGGTGCCGACGCCTCCCGATCGGCACCAAACCGATCGGCGGCGCGCCGACATGCCGCCGCCGCCGCCCCCGCGCGACGAGCCGCCGCAGCCGCGCCGCGC
This sequence comes from uncultured Pseudomonadota bacterium, assembly GCA_963805535.1. Classification (GTDB taxonomy): domain Bacteria; phylum Pseudomonadota; class Alphaproteobacteria; order Rhizobiales; family Xanthobacteraceae; genus Pseudolabrys. The sequence goes on along the minus strand of CAWDUV010000012.1, from coordinate 220,479 downwards.
CGACGCCGCACCGCCGCTGCCGCTGCCTCCGCCGGCAGCGCGCGCTGCCGTCGAGCCGCCCTCGCCGCCGCGGGCGAGCGCCGCCGACCAGATCGCCATGCGCAACTACTGCCACACCGATTATATCGCCAATTGCGCCGGCATCCCCGTTGGCAGCGCCGACGCGCTAGCCTGCCTGCGCGGCAATGTTTCGCACCTCTCGCGCGCCTGCCGGCACGCGGTGAGTGCGACACTGCCGGACAGGCGCACGCCGATCGTTTCGGCGCCGCCGCCGCGCACCATTCCGGAGCGCCGCGCGGCGCGCAGCGCCGAAGCCTTGGCCGAGCCGCCGTCGGCGCCCCCGCCGCCGCTCTCCGAGCGCGCCGGACGCGACGACGATGCCCCTCCACCCGCGCCGCCGGCCACGCACGAGCGCGCCGACTACGCCCCGCCGCCGGCGCCGGCCGCGCGTGACGACGATGCACCGCCGCCGCGCGCCGCGCGCGCGCCGCGGCCTGCTCCGCCGGCAGCCCGGGTCGTCGAATCGCGCGCCATCCGCGCCCATTGCGGCCGCGACTTCGCGGCACACTGCCCCAGCCTGCGCCCGGGCAGCGCCGCCTCCCTCGCCTGCCTGCAGCGCCATGCCGGCAGGCTATTGCCGAACTGCCGGCGCGCGGTCGGCGCGAGCCTGTCGGCCGTGCCGCCGCGCAATTCGCGGGCTTCCGTCGCGGCGCGCGAAGAGCTGCCGCCGCCGCACGCACAGCACCGCCGCGGGCGCCGCCTGCCGGCGGCGAGCACGGCCGCGCTTGCGCGCGCCTGCCGGGCCGATTACGAGCGCCATTGCCGCCGCGTTCGCCCCGGCGCCGGGCGCGAGATTGCCTGTCTCGCCGCGCATCACCGCTCGCTCAGCCGGCGCTGCCAAACGGTGATGCGCACGACGCTGCGCTGACCGGCCACGCCTGCCGGCCGCGCTCACTCCTCTGGAGCGGGCCGGCGCGATGCCGTAAGCTTGCTTCCGCTCAAAGTAAAAAACGGAGGCGGCGCAATGATCACAATTGACGGTTCCTATCGCCTTGCGGCAGCACGCCTGCTGGCGGCGTCGGCATGCCTCTTGGCATTCACCATGGGAGCCGCCCGGGCGCAGGTGAGCCAAGCCGAGATTTCCGCCGTCAAAGCGAACTGCCGCTCCAACTACATGGCGCATTGCATGAGCGTGCGACCCGGCGGCAAGGAGGCCCTGCAATGCCTGCAGAGCCATCTCGACAGCCTCACCGGCGCCTGCAAGAGCGCGGTCGCCGCCACCATGCCGAAACCGGCACCGCCGCCCGCCGCGGCTGCCCCGCCTCCGCCACCCCCGCCACACAAGGCTGCCAAGGCTCCGCCACCGCCCCCACCGCCGCACAAGGCGGCCAAGGCGCCTCCGCCGCCCGCCCACGAAGAGCCGCCGCCACAAGCAGCCGCCGCGCCGCCACCTCCCTCCGCCGCCGCGATCAAGGAAGCGATGCGGGAGCATTGTCGCGCCGACTACATGGAGCTTTGCAGGCGCGTGCCGCCCGGCGGCAAAGAGGCGCTGCAGTGCATGCAGCGCCATTACGCCAGCCTGTCGCCACGCTGTAAGACCGCGGTTGCCCCAACCATGCACATGGCGCCGCCCAAGGCGGCGCGCCGCCACATGCGCGAGCGGATGCGCGAGCGCATGCACGCCGCGCCCCCACCGGTCGCCGTCGCGCCACCCCCGCCGCCGGGGCCGGACCCGAGCGCGGTGATGGCGCGCGCCGCCGAACTGCCGTTGCGGGAACGCATGCGCATCTTCCGCGCCTGCAACCAGGATCAGGCCGCAGTCTGCCCGGGCATGCCGCCCGGCGGCGGCCGCATCATCGCCTGCCTGGCATTGCATCCCGACGCGCTGTCGCCGTTCTGTGCGCGGGCGGTGGCACGGGCAATGCGGTAGGCGCGGGCGCTCGGCCAGATTGCAAATGCGCCGCCGCTAAGCCGCGCATTTAGGTGCAGGCTTGCCCTTCTTGTAGGCAGCCTGATTACGCTTCTGTACCGCCAGGAAGTCCACCAATTCCGGCTCAAGCATCCCGCGTCCGTCGGCAAGCTGCGGCAGGAAGAAATCGGGCCGCTCGTTCATTTCGACGATGACCGGACCTTGGTCGCATGCCGCGACATCCCATCCGATCATCGGAACGTGCTGTATCAACCGGGCCGCCTCGGTCACTGTATCGATCATGCGTTGCCAGTGCGGGATTTGAAAACCGACCAGCGCGGCGCCGCTGTCGGGGTGAGTTTCATGCTGCACGAGATCGAGCCCGCTGCCCGATAGAGCGCGTTCGACTTTGCCTTGCGCCAAGTCGACTTTGGCAAGCAGATTGCCCCGCCGCCAATAATTGTCCGCAATGTTGGCGCCGGCCGGAATTTTCCAGCACGCACGAAACAGTTTCGGCCCGGCCTCGGTCGCCAGAGTAACCATGCGCACGGTCGCCAGCCGGTTTCCGCACAGCGCGCGGATGCCAGCGTGCGGTGAAACGAATTCCTGAAACAGATAGCCGGTCCGGTAGTGCGCGCGCACCTGGTCGACGAGCGTGTCGAGTGCGATGAGGCGGCCCTCGCAGGTCTCCACCATGCCCTCGTGCGGCAGATAGCGCTGCAAGCCGATGGAGCCGAGGCTTTGCAGCCCTTCGGCCGGTTTGCCGAACATCGGGTAGTTGGCTTCTTCGGTCAGGATCGCGCGTAGCTCATCTTCGTCGCTGGCGACGTAGCCGGCGCCGGTCTTCAGCTTGTCGCAATAGACCGCCACCGTGGGGATGATCGGAAGCCCATAGGCGGCGAGATAGCTGCCGGTCGCGATCTTATTGTCGAGCATGCCCCACCAATCGAAGCGGAAATTGACCATCCGATTGATCGCGGCATTGCGCCGATGGCCGGCGACTTGGCGGCGGTCGGCGCCGGCCCAGAATGCGCCGTCGAAAAGCCGCAGCGCCTCGTAATCTTCGAACGAAACTCTTCCAGGCCCAAAGGCGAGGCTGAGATAGTCGCGCATCACCTTGAGCGGACTCATCCCGCTGGCCGCGACAATTTTCATCAATGTCGGTTCAATTTTGTGTGCGGTTTCCGGCCGCGCAACGTCGATGACCGGTTTTTCCGCCGACGCGTAATCGTCGAATTCGACCGCGTTACTCATGCGCAACGGTCCTGCAAGCGAACAAGGAGCGGCACACTGCACGGCGAATTGTTATGGAACGGCTAAGTTCGGCGGTAAAAAGCGAAGCTTCCGCCTATACTTCGCCCGCCATGTAATCGGGCAGCCAGCCTTCGAAGCGCTCGCTGAGCGCCGTGAGCGGCAGCGCGCGCTCGCCCGGCAACAACAGCGCATCGCCGCCGGTGACACCGACGCGCAGCGCGGTGAGGCTTGCGTCCTGCGCGCGCGCGAGCACCGCGTCCGCCTTGTCGGCCGGCACGGTGACGAGATAGCGCGCCTGGTCCTCGCCGAACCAATGCGCGTGCGCCGGGATATCGGCCGGCGCCTCGGTCAACACGGCGCCTATCCGTGCGGCCATCGCCATTTCGGCGAGCGCGACCGCCAGGCCGCCGTCGGAGAGATCGTGCGCGGCGGTCGCCGTGCCGTCGAGAATGAGCGCGCGCACGAAATCGCCGTTCTCACGCTCCTCGATCAGGTCGACCGGCGGCGGCGCGCCCTCCTCGCGTCCGCAGATTTCGCGCAAATACATCGACTGGCCGAGCCAGCCGGCGGTTTCGCCGATCAGCAGGATGGCCTCGCCCTCGCGCTTGAAGGCAAGCGAGGCGGATTTGGCAAAATCCGCGATCAGGCCGACGCCGCCGATCGAAGGCGTCGGCAGAATGGCGCGGCCGAGCTCCTCGCCCACCAGCTTGGTCTCGTTGTAGAGCGAGACATTGCCGGAGACGACGGGGAAATCGAGCGCCTTGCAGGCTTCGCCGATGCCGCGCACCGCTCCGACGAATTGCCCCATGATTTCCGGCCGCTCGGGATTGCCGAAATTGAGGTTGTCGGTGATGGCGAGCGGGGTGGCGCCGACCGCGGTCAAGTTGCGCCAGCATTCGGCCACCGCCTGCTTGCCGCCCTCGAACGGATCGGCCTCGCAATAGCGCGGCGTCACGTCGATGGTGAGCGCCAAGCCTTTCGGCCCGTCCTCGACGCGCACGACCGCGGCGTCGCCGCCCGGCCGCTGCACCGTATTGCCGCCGATGATGTGGTCGTATTGCTCCCACACCCAGCGCTTGGAGCAGAGATCGGGCGTGGCGAGCAGCGTCTCCAGCGCGTCGGCCAGGTTTTCCGGCGCCGGCACGGCGGCGGCATCGATTGCGCGCGGCTTCGGCATGGTGACGAAGGGGCGGTGATAGACCGGCGCCTCGCTGCCGAGCTCCTTGATCGGCAGGTCGGCCATGGTCTCGCCGCGGTGGCGCACGATGAAGCGCTTGTCGGCGGTGGTCTCGCCCACCACGGCGAAATCGAGACCCCATTTGCGGAACACGGCTTCCGCTTCCTCTTCCTTCTCCGGCTTGAGCACCATGAGCATGCGCTCCTGGCTTTCGGACAGCATCATTTCGTAGGCCGTCATGCCTTCTTCGCGGCAGGGCACGTTGTCGAGCTCGAGCGTGACGCCGAGATCGCCTTTGGCGCCCATCTCGGTCGAGGACGAAGTGAGGCCGGCGGCGCCCATATCCTGGATGGCGATGACGCAGCCTTTGGCCATGATCTCCAGGCAGGCTTCCAGCAGCAGCTTCTCGGAGAAGGGATCGCCCACCTGCACGGTCGGGCGCTTTTCTTGCGAGTCTTCGCCGAATTCGGCCGAGGCCATGGAGGCGCCGTGGATGCCGTCGCGCCCGGTCTTGGAGCCGAGATAGACGATCGGCATGCCGACGCCGGAAGCCGCCGAATAGAAGATCCGGTCCTTGCGCGCGATGCCGACCGCCATGGCGTTGACCAGGCAATTGCCGTCGTAGCGCGCATGGAAGCGCACCGAGCCGCCGACCGTGGGCACGCCGAACGAATTGCCATAGCCGCCGATGCCGGCCACCACGCCGGAGACGAGATGGCGCGTCTTGGGGTGGCCGGGCGCGCCGAAGAACAGCGCATCGAGGCAGGCGATCGGCCGCGCGCCCATCGTGAACACGTCGCGCAATATGCCGCCCACCCCGGTCGCAGCGCCCTGATAAGGCTCGATATAGCTCGGGTGGTTGTGGCTCTCCATCTTGAACACGACGGCGAGCCCGTCGCCGATATCGACCACGCCGGCGTTCTCGCCCGGACCCTGGATCACTTGCGGTCCCGCGGTCGGCAGCGTGCGCAGATGCACCTTGGAGGATTTGTACGAGCAGTGCTCGTTCCACATGGCCGAGAAAATGCCGAGCTCGGTCAGCGTCGGCGCGCGGCCGATCAGCTCGAGAATGCGCTGGTATTCGTCCGGCTTGAGGCCGTGCTCGGCGACAAGTTCCGGGGTGATGGGGGAGGTGTTGGGGGTCACAGACAATTCCGCACGACGGGCTTGCTTCCCTCTCCCGGCTTGCGGGAAGAGGGTGGCGAGCTTTCGATTCTATCGAAAGCGAGCCGGGTGAGGGGGCATCTCCCGATACTCTGCCTCTTGGAAAGGCCCCCTCACCCGGATTGCTTCGCAATCCGACCTCGCCCCGCACGCGGAGAGAGGTGACAAGTCACGCCGCCCGCGCCAGCGCCTCACATAGACCGGCGAACATTCCGCGCCCGTCGGTCGAGCCGATGCTCGCTTCCACGTGGTTTTCCGGATGCGGCATCATGCCGAGCACGTTGCCGCGCTCATTGACGATGCCGGCGATGGCGTTGATGGCGCCATTATGGTTCCAGTTCGGATCGATCATGCCGTCGGGTGCGCAGTAGCGCAACACCACCCGCCCCTCGCCTTCCAGCCGCGCGATGGTCTCGCCGTCGGCAATGTAGTTGCCCTCGCCATGCGCGACCGGCACGCGGATGACCTGCCCCGCGTTGTAGCCGCGCGTGAACGGCAGATCGGAGCGCTCGACGCGCACGAAGACGTCGTGGCAGATGAAGCGCAGGTTCTCGTTGCGCATCAACACGCCGGGGAGAAGCCCGGCTTCGCACAGGATCTGAAAGCCATTGCAGACGCCGAGCACCAGGCCGCCTTGCGCGACGAACCTGCGCACCGCGTCCATGACGGGGCTGCGCGCGGCAATGGCGCCGCAGCGCAGATAATCGCCATAGGCGAAGCCGCCGGGGATCACCACCAGGTCGGTGCCGGCCGGCAGCTCGGTGTCGGCATGCCAGACCATGGCCGGCTCCCTGCCCGAGACGATTTTCAAGGTGCGCGCCATATCGCGTTCACGATTAATACCGGGGAAGACGAGAACGGCGGCGTTCATCCCAGCACGTCCACCTTGTAGTTTTCGATCACCGTGTTCGCCAGCAGCTTGTCGGCGGCCTGCTTGAGCACGGCTTCCGCTTGGGTCGGATCGGCGCCTTCCAGTTCGATGTCGAACACCTTGCCCTGGCGCACGGCGGTGACGCCGGCGACGCCGAGCGAGCGCAACGCGCCCTCGATCGCCTTGCCTTGCGGGTCGAGAATGCCGGATTTCAGGGTGACGGTGACGCGGGCTTTCATAATGGCGGCTTATCGCATGAGTTGCGGGCCTTGGCCCGCCTGTTCAGCCCTAAACTAAAGACGCCGATGCCCGGGACAAGCCCGGGCACCGGTTATTCACGGCCAAAACTGCCGAAACAGGCGAATTGCCTAGCTCTTCACCAGCACCGGGCCGGAGCCTTGCGGGCGCTCGCCCTCGCTCATGATGCCGAGGCGCTTGGCGACTTCGGTATAAGCCTCGACCAGCCCGCCGAGGTCGCGGCGGAAGCGGTCCTTGTCGAGCTTCTCGTTCGACTTGATGTCCCACAGCCGGCACGAATTGGGGCTGATCTCGTCGGCCACCACGATGCGCATCAGGTCGTTTTCCCATAGCCGGCCGGTCTCCATCTTGAAGTCGACCAGGCGGATGCCGACGCCGAGGAACAGGCCGGACAGGAAGTCGTTGACGCGGATGGCCAGCGCCATGATGTCGTCGATCTCCTGCGGGCTCGCCCAGCCGAACGCCGTGATGTGCTCTTCCGAGACCATGGGGTCGTTGAGCGCGTCGTTCTTGTAGTAGAACTCGATGATCGAGCGCGGCAGCTGCGTGCCCTCCTCGATGCCGAGGCGCTGCGACAAAGAGCCCGCCGCGACGTTGCGCACCACCACCTCGAGCGGAATGATCTCGACCTCGCGAATCAGCTGCTCGCGCATGTTGAGCCGGCGGATGAAATGCGTCGGCACCCCGATGTCGTTCAAGTGCTGGAACACGTATTCGGAGATGCGGTTGTTGAGCACCCCCTTGCCTTCGATCACCTCGTGTTTTTTGGCGTTGAAGGCGGTCGCGTCGTCCTTGAAATGCTGGATCAGCGTTCCCGGCTCCGGGCCTTCATAGAGGACCTTCGCCTTGCCTTCGTAGATACGGCGACGGCGGCTCATCGGGGTGTACCGTGGTTTGTGAATGTCCATCGGGGATGCCGTGGCTCCTGTTGGAAGAATTTCAGATCCGCGGCGGGACCGGAACGCGGCAGAAACACAACGCTGAACGGTCCGGGCACGACGCCAACCTAGCCGATCGGTCCGCGCAGCACAATCGAGGTTCGGACCCGTTTTCCACCTTCGCAATTTGGCCGCAATAGGGCGGCTCGATGTTGCCTTGACGCTGCCGCGGCGATATGCAAGGCGCAAAGTACGACGACCTGTGTGCGGCGGCGAGCCGCAAGAAACGAGGGGGCCATGGCCACGACGTTCGACAAGCGCGAGGAAGGCTTCGAGAAGAAGTTCGCGCATGATGAGGAATTGCGCTTCAAGGCGATGGCCCGCCGCAACAAGCTGCTCGGCCTGTGGGCCGCAGAACTGCTCGGCAAGACCGGCGCGGACGCCGATTCCTACGCCAAGGAAATCGTCATGGTCGACTTCGAGGAGCCGGGCGAGGAAGACGTGTTCCGCCGGGTGATGAAGGACCTTACCGGCAAGGGCGTCAGCGAGCAGCAGATCCGCGCCAAGATGACCGAATTCCTCGCGCACGCGGTCGAGCAGATTTCCAAGAGCGGCTGACGTGACCGCCTTCGCGCTCGCCCGCCGCCTGCGCGCCGGCGAAACCGTGTTCTCCGCCTGGTGCGGGCTCGCCTCGCCGCTCGCCGCCGAAACGATCGCGCGCGAAGGCTATCGCGCGGTCACCCTCGACATGCAGCACGGGCTTTGGGACACCGCTTCCCTGATCGGCGGCATCAATGCGCTGCATCACGCCGGCGCAGCGCCGGTGGTGCGCGTGCCGCTCAACGACTTTGCCATGGTCAGCCGCGCGCTCGATTTCGGCGCCGAGGCGATCATCGCCCCCATGATCAACGATGCGTCCGACGCCCGCGCCTTTGCCGCGGCCGCCAAGTTTCCGCCGCGCGGCGAGCGCAGCTTCGGGCCGGGCCGCGCCATGGCGCTGCAGAGCCGCAGCGACGCCACCGCCTATTTGCGCGAGGCGAACGCCGAGACGCTGACGCTCGCCATGATCGAGACGCCGGCCGCCCTCAACAATGTCGAGGAAATCGCCGCGACCGACGGCATCGATGCGCTGTTCATCGGCCCTTACGATCTTTCGATCGCACTCAGCGCCGGAGCCGCGCAGGACGTGACCGCGCCGGAAGTCGAGCGCGCCATCGACGAGATCGGCGCGGCAGCCACAAAGGCCGGCAAGATCTCCGGCATCTATTGCAGCGACGCCAAGCGTGCGCTCGCCATGGCCAAGCGCGGCTTCCGCTTCGTCGCGGTCGGCAGCGATCTCGGCATCTTGCGCGCCGGCGCGGCCGGAACGCTGAAGGCCTTGCAAGGCTGATCGCTACCATTTTGCCGGCGCTTCCCTACCCCGTTCCGGTATCCGCTAAAACTTGCCGGCCGCGATTAAGGCTCCGCCAATAGCGGGCGCTTACCGTTCGCGCCTCGCTCAGCAGCGGAGGCGTGAAATCATGCTGCAGTCAGCGCAACCCGAAGCCGCCGTGACGCCGGCGACATGGTATGTCGTGGCCATGGAAAGGCTGGTCGGCGCCGTCCAGCAGTTGTCGCAGGCGCAGGACCTTAACGCCATTGCCGCCGTCGTGCGGGAGGCCGCGCGTGAGTTGACCGGCGCCGACGGCGCCACCTTCGTGCTGCGCGACGGCGACCAGTGCTACTACGCCGACGAGAACGCCATCGGCCCGCTATGGAAAGGCAAGCGCTTCCCGATCGACGCCTGCATCAGCGGCTGGGTCATGCGCAACGGCCGGCCCGCCATGATCGAAGACATCTACGGCGACACCCGCATCTCGGTCGACGCCTACCGGTCCACTTTCGTCAAAAGCCTGGCCATGGTGCCGATTCGGCGCGACGCCCCGATCGGCGCCATCGGCAACTACTGGGCGAAGCGGCACATCCCGACCGGCGACGAGCTGTTCATGCTGCAGACGCTCGCCGACGCCGCGGCGGCGGCGCTGCAAAACGTCGAACGCTACGGCAAGCTGAAAGAGCATGTGCGCGCGCTCGAAGAGCGGGCGCCGCCCCGCGATGGCCGGCGCGAGGCGCCGCTCGCCAATGTGCTGCTGGTGGACGACGCCGAGGACTATCTCGATCTGGCCAAAGCGATCCTGTTCGAGGCCAGCGGCCTCAAATGCCACCTGACGACCGCGCGTGACGGCAAGCAAGCCCTCGACATCATTCGAAGAAACGCCGGCACGCCGGACGGGATCGATTTCATCCTGCTCGACATCAACATGCCGGACATGGACGGATTCGCGTTCATGGAGCAACTGCATCGGCACGAGCAACTAAAAAATCTTGCGGTGGTGATGTGCACGGGCTCGGCTGACGATAACGACCGCCGGCGCGCGGACGCGCTCGGCGCCGCCGGCTACCTGGTCAAGCCGGCGTCCTGGGAGCGTCTGCAGCCGATCGTGGAAAACATCAAAGCCGTAAAATTCCAGCCAAACAGCGAAGGCGGCCGGCTGCTGCGGGCCGGGTGACGCAAGCGGCGCGCGATCACCCCGTCTCGCCGGCGCGCGGCGGTCCGGCGACGGCTGTCGCAAGGCTTGCCAGCACCCCCGCCAAATCCTTCTCGATTTCCTCAATTCTCACCTCGACCACGCGATAGTCGCGTGCTTCGAGATAAGCCCGCTTGTCGGCGCGGTTGGCTGCTGCCTCGGCGCTCTCCTCAGCCGACGCGAGATCGATCACGTAGCGCAAGGGGAAGGAGACGAAGTCGGTGATGTGCGGGCCGACCGGCACCTGCCGCTTGAAGCCGCGCCCGGCGAAGCGGCGGTCGTTGGTGAGCGCCTGCCAGAGCGTGCGTTCGGCCTCGGTCGGGTTCCGGCGCAGCAGCCGCGCCAGCCCGCGCACCGGCCCGCGTTCGCCCGGCACTCGGCCTGCGCCATGCTCGGCGATGAGGTCGCGCAGCCGCTGCGCCTCGTCGGGGTCGAGCACGCCGCCGCGCGCCGGCCCCTTGCGCCCTTGCGCGATCGCCATGAACACGCCGTGCAGGGTGCGGATGTCCTGCTGCGAGGGCGCCATGCGCGTGAAGATATTGCGCAGATTGACGCGCATGGTTGAGCGCTTCTCCTCGGGACGGAAGAACTCGACCTTGTCGAGCTCGCGCTCGAGATCGCCCATGAAGGCGGCAAACTGCTGCTTGGGCGCCGGCGGCGATTTTTCCGGCATGACGAAGGGCAGATCGCCGCTCGCACATTTGAGCCACTCGTAGGCGACGATAACCACCGCCTGCGCCAGATTGAGCGAAGCGAAGGCCGGATTGACTGGCAGCGTGACGATGGCATCGGCCAGCGCCACCTCCTCGTTTTCAAGCCCGATGCGCTCGCGCCCGAACACCACGGCCACCGTCTCGCCGGCCTTGACGCGCGGCGCCATTGCGGCGGCCGCCCGGTCGGCGCCGAGCACGGGCTTGGCTTGGTCGTGTGCGCGCGCGGTGGTGGCGAGCACGAAATTGCAGTCGGCGATCGCCTCATTAAGACTTTCGTAAAGCGCCGCCCCCTCCAGCACGCGGTCGGCGCCAGAGGCCATCACCCGCGCCTTCTCGTTCGGCCAGCCTTGCCGCGGCCTGACCAGGCGCAACTTCGACAGCCCGAAATTGGCCATGGCGCGCGCGGCGGCCCCGATGTTCTCGCCGAGCTGCGGCTCAACCAGCACAACCACGGGCGCCGGCGTCTCGAGCCAGCGCTTGGTCTTGTCGGTCCCGGCACCGGGCATGGAAAAACCTCCGTTCCGCGCGGGTATAGCGGGCCCACGAGGCCCGCGAAAGCGCGCCGCAAGGCGTCTTCCGTCGCCGGTTTCGGGATGCTATAGCGACGCCGCCGGCTGAAACCCCCTCCCGTCCGCGCGACTTTTCGAAAAAAGGCTCACCCCGCAATGGCGAAGATCAAGGTGGCAAACCCCGTCGTCGAAATGGACGGCGACGAGATGACCCGCATCATCTGGCAGCTGATCAAGGAAAAGCTGATCCATCCCTATCTCGACATCGATCTGCTCTATTACGACCTCAGCGTCCAGAAGCGCGACGAGACCAACGACCAGATCACGGTCGACGCCGCCGAGAAGATCAAGGAAGTCGGCGTCGGCGTGAAATGCGCCACCATCACGCCCGATGAGGCGCGGGTGAAGGAATTCAACCTGAAGAAGATGTGGCGCTCGCCCAACGGCACCATCCGCAACATCATCGGCGGGGTAATCTTCCGCGAGCCGATCATCTGCAAGAACGTGCCGCGGCTGGTGCCGGGCTGGACGCAGCCGATCGTGATCGGCCGCCACGCCTATGGCGACCAGTACCGCGCAACCGACATCAAGGTGCCGAAGGGCGCCAAGCTCACCCTGAGCTACGTCACGCCCGACGGCAACAAAGTCGAGCACGAGGTGTTCGAGTTTCCCGGCTCGGGTGTTGCGCTGTCGATGTACAATCTCGACGATTCCATCCGCGATTTCGCGCGCGCCTCGATGAACTACGCGCTCAACCGCGGCTACCCGCTCTACCTTTCGACCAAGAACACCATCCTGAAAGTCTACGACGGCCGCTTCAAGGACATTTTCCAGGAGGTGTTCGACGCCGAGTTCAAGGACAAGTTCGCGCCAAAGAAGCTCACCTACGAGCACCGGCTGATCGACGACATGGTGGCGGCGGCGATGAAATGGTCGGGCGGCTATGTCTGGGCCTGCAAGAACTACGACGGCGACGTGCAGTCCGACATCGTGGCGCAAGGCTTCGGCTCGCTCGGGTTGATGACCTCGGTGCTGATGACGCCGGACGGCAAGATCGTGGAATCGGAAGCCGCCCACGGCACGGTGACGCGGCACTACCGCCAGCACGAGAAGGGCGAGCAGACCTCGACCAATTCGATCGCCTCGATCTTCGCCTGGACGCGCGGGCTGTCGCACCGCGCCAAGCTCGACAACAATGCGGCACTGGCAAAGTTCACCGCAACGCTCGAGAAGGTCTGCGTCGACACGGTGGAGGCCGGCTTCATGACCAAGGATCTGGCACTGCTGATCGGCCCGGACCAGAAATGGCTGACCACCACCGGCTTCCTCGACAAGGTGGATGAGAATTTGAAGAAGGCGGTGGGGTAAGCCCTCCCCTGAAAAGGGAGGGTGTCTCCGCGCGAAGCGCAGCAGACGGGCGGGGTTTCCTACTAGCGGGCAGACCCCCCGACCCGGCTCGCGAATTTATCATCGGGCTGCGCTTCGCGCCGACCACGTTGGCTCGCCACCCTCGCCCGCAAGCGGAGAGGGATTAAGAAAAACCTTACTTCCCCTCCTCCGCCTTCTCGATCTCCTCCGCCACGATGTCGCCCTTGCGCGAGGCCACTTCGCGGCCGAGGCGGGTATCCACCACCTCGTTGATGCGCCGGGCGATGCGCGGGTCGCGCTGCATCAGCGCGTGCAGGTCCTCGGCGTCGAGCACCAGGAGATTGGTGCGGGTGAGCGCAACCGCGGTGGCCGAGCGGTGCACCCGCCGCAGCACCGCCACCTCGCCGAAGAACTGGCCGACGCCGAGCCGCAGCCGCTCCTTGCGCAGCGCCACCTCCACCTCGCCGGCGGCGATGAAATACATCGAATGCGCCGGATCGCCGGCGCGCACGATCACCGCGCCGGCTTCCGCCACCTGCGCGCGCAACAGCTCCATGATGTCGGAAATGGCGGCGGCGTCGAGCTCGGAAAACAGCGGCACGCGCGCGATCATGCCCCAGGTGACGATGAAGTCGCGGCGGTGGATCTGCTCGGCAAAAGCGGTGGCGATGATGCCGACCGGCAGCGCAATGACGATGAGGCCGCAGACGATGGTGCCGGTGGCGATCAGCTTGCCGAGCGCGGTGATCGGCACCACGTCGCCATAGCCGATGGTGCCGAGCGTGACGATCGCCCACCACAGCGCCTCGGGGATGGTGCCGAGCTTGTCGGGCTGCACGTGGCCCTCGGCGAGATGCATGAGCGTGGCGGAGACCAGCGCCATGCCGAGCGTGATCACCAGGCAGCCGAACAGCGCACGCCGCTCGCGATAGAGCACGTCGAGCAGCGAGCGCATGGCCGGCGAATAGCGCGTGATCTTGAAGAAGCGCACGATGCGGAACACCTGCAGCACGCGCAGATCGGCCGGCAACAGCGGCGCAAACCAGAACGGCAGCACGGCGATGAGATCGACCAGGCCGGCGGGGCTGAGCGCGTATTTCAGCCGCGCGCGCGCGGCCGGGAGATGCCGGTGCGGCCCGTGCTCGGCCGCTACCCACAGGCGCAAGGCATATTCGGTCGTGAACACGACGAGCGAGAAGACCTCGATCGCCCCGAACCAGATTGCGTAGCGGGCGGCGAGCGGCGGCACCGACTGCAGCGCCACCGCCACCAGATTGACCAGGATGAGCGCGACCAGCGCGCGGTCGACCACCACGCTGAGCGGGTCGCCGACCGGGCCCTGTTCGAGCACCAGGTAGACGCGGCGGCGCAGTTCCCGGATTCTGTCGCGGGCCATGGCGGACTTATAGCCGATTCCACTGCGGCGCATTTGCGGTTGGTCAAAGGGGTTTAGGCCGCGCCGTAGTCGCCCTCTCTCCGCACGCGGGGAGAGGTAAATTACCCGCCGAGCGCCTGCTCGACCGCCTTGAGCGCCGCGTCCGCCTGGGAGCCGTCCGGGCCGCCGGCCTGCGCCATGTCGGGGCGGCCGCCGCCGCCCTTGCCGCCCAGCGCCTCGGCGCCCTTGCGCACCAGCTCGACGGCGTTGAAGCGGGAGGTTAAGTCGGCGGTGACGCCGACGACGATGCCGGCCTTGCCGTCGCCGGTGACGCCGACGATGGCAACAATACCAGAACCGACTTGGCGTTTGCCTTCGTCGGCTAGGCTGCGCAGATCCTTGAGCTCGATGCCGGAGACCGCGCGCGCGATCAATTTCACGCCGTTGACCTGGCGCACGTCGTCGGCTGCCTTGGCCGCAGCCCCACCGCCCATGGCGAGCTTCTTGCGCGCCTCGGACAATTCGCGCTCGAGCTTTTTGCGCTCCTCGAGCAGAGCGGTGACCCGCGCCGGCATCTCGTCGAGCGGCGCCTTGAGTTCGGCCGCCGCGGTCTTGGCCAGTTGAATTTGTTTGTCGGCGGTCTTGCGGGCATCCCGGCCAGTCAACGCCTCCAGCCGCCGCACACCAGCCGCCACGCCGCTATCGGACAAGCCGCCGATCAAGCCGATATCCCCGGTCCGCCGCACGTGGGTGCCGCCGCACAGCTCCACCGACCAGCCCATGGTGTTATTATAGTTGCCTGCCGGCGCCGCCTCGCCCATCGACACCACGCGCACCTCGTCGCCGTATTTCTCGCCGAACAGCGCGCGCGCGCCGCAGGCGCGGGCCTCGTCGAGCGCCATCAGGCGCGTGGTGACAGGCGCATTCTGCAGCACGATGTCGTTGGCGATGTCTTCGACCCGTTCCAGCTCGGCCGCGGCAAGCGGCTTGGGGTGCGAGAAGTCGAAGCGCAGCCGGTCGGGCGCCACCAGCGAGCCCTTCTGCGCCACGTGATCGCCCAGCACCTGGCGCAGCGCCTCGTGCAAGAGATGCGTGGCGGAATGGTTGCGCCGGATGGTCGCGCGGCGGGCGTGATCGACCTCCAGGAGCAGCGGGTCGCCGGCCTTCAGCACGCCCTCCTCGACGGTGACGAAATGTGCGAACAGGTCGCCCGCCCGCTTCTGCGTGTCGGTGACGCGCGCGCGCACGCCTTCGCGGCGCATCTCGCCGGTGTCGCCGACCTGGCCGCCCGACTCGCCGTAGAACGGCGTCTGGTTGACGATGACCGTGCCGCTCTCGCCTTTTTTCAGTTCGGCGACTTCCTTGCCGTCCTTCACCAGCGCCGCGATCACGCCTTCCGCGCTCTCGGTGTCGTAGCCGAGGAATTCGGTGGCGCCGAGCTTCTCGCGCAACGCAAACCACACCGTCTCCTGCGCGGCCTCGCCCGAGCCCGCCCAGGAGGCGCGCGCCTTCTGGCGCTGGCGCTCCATGGCGTCCTCGAAGCTCGCCAGATCGACCGAAATGCCGCGCGCGCGCAGCGCGTCCTGCGTCAGGTCCAAGGGAAAGCCGTACGTGTCGTAGAGCGTGAAGGCGGTCTCGCCGTCGAACATGTCGCCTTTTTTCAGCGCGCCGCTTTGCTCTTCGAGCAGGGCGAGACCGCGCGTCAGCATGGCGCGGAAGCGCGTTTCCTCCAGCTTGAGCGTCTCGGCGATCAGCGCCTCGGCGCGCAGAAGCTCCGGATAGGCCTGGCCCATCTCGCGCGTGAGCGCCGGCACCAGCTTGAACATCAGCGGTTCCTTGGCGCCGAGCAATTCGGCGTGGCGCATGGCGCGCCGCATGATCCGGCGCAGCACGTAGCCGCGGCCCTCGTTCGAGGGCAGCACGCCGTCGGCGATCAGAAAGGCCGAAGCGCGCAAATGGTCGGCGATCACCCGGTGCGAATTCCGCTGCGGGCCGTCCGGATCGACGCCGGTCAGTTCGCCGATGACGCGGATGAGCGTGGCGAACAGGTCGATGGCGTAATTGTCGTGCGTGCCCTGCAAGACGGCGGCGATGCGCTCGAGCCCCATGCCGGTGTCGATCGAGGGTCGCGGCAGGTCGAGGCGCTCGCCCGAGGCCAGCTGCTCGTACTGCATGAAGACGAGATTCCAGATCTCGATGAAGCGGTCGCCCTCCGCGTCGAGGGAGCCGGGCGGGCCGCCGGGGATGTGTTCACCATGATCGTAGAAGATCTCCGCGCAGGGGCCGCAGGGGCCGGTGTCGCCCATCGACCAGAAATTGTCGGCGCCGGCGATGCGCAGGATTTTCGACTCGGGCAGCCCGGTGATCTTCCTGGTCAAATTGAAGGCGTCGTCGTCGTCCACATAGACGGTGAACAGCAGCCGCTCCTTGGGCAGGGCGTATTCCTTGGTCACCAGGTCCCAGGCCAGCTCGATCGCGCGCTCCTTGAAATAGTCGCCGAAGGAGAAATTGCCCAGCATCTCGAAGAAGGTGTGGTGGCGCGCGGTATAGCCGACATTGTCGAGGTCGTTGTGCTTGCCGCCGGCGCGCACGCATTTTTGCGCGGTGACGGCGCGGGCGTAGGGGCGCGTCTCCAGGCCGGTGAACACGTTCTTGAACTGCACCATGCCGGCATTGGTGAACATCAACGTGGGGTCGTTGCGCGGCACCAGCGGCGAGGACGCCACGGCCGTATGGCCGTTGCGCTTGAAGAAGTCGATGAAGCTTTTGCGGATGTCGTTGACGCCGCTCATTAATTGGGGCCGTTCGCCTTGGCTTTGACCCGGCGCGGGGCGCTAAAGCCCCGTCCGGCTTGAGGTTTCGGGAGGCTATTTAGCGAGGGGGGTGCGCAGAGTCCAGGAAGCCCCACAGGCACCATCCCTCCCCTCTTAGGGGAGGGTGGCTTCGAGCGAAGCGAGAAGCCGGGTGGGGTCTTGCCCGCCACCCCACCCGTCCGCTCGCTGACGCGAGCGGCCACCCTCCCCGCTTCGCGGGGAGGGATAAGCACCCCCCAAACGCCTTCGCCCCCGTCCTCGGTGGCGGCCACTTTACGCAGCCGGGTGCCGACGGGGGCGATGCGGGTACGCGGTACTTGAAACGCCGGCGGCCGACGCAATGGCTAGGCGGCCGCCCTCTTCTGCTTGGCTCGTTTGGCTTTGGCCTCCTTACGTTTGGCTTTGGCCGCCGCCTTCGTCGCAACCTTGGACTTCGCCTTTGCCGTCGTATCCGGCGTGGTCCCGTCCTCGGTCGTATCCTTGTTGGCGTATTTCTCCTTGGCCCGCTCACTGGCGTTCTTGCGCTTCTCGGGCTTGGGACGAACCGTCACGAGGCCGTCAGCCGCACGCGCTGTCGCTCCCGCCGCTTCGGATGTGGAAACTTGGGCCTTGAGCTCAACGACGGAGCTGGACACACCTTGGCAAACCGCGGCATCAGCATTGGCCGGCTTTTCAGGATTGGTAGACTTTTTAGGATTGGTAGACTTTTCAGGATTGGCAGACTTGGGCTGTGCAGGAAGCGCTTCGATTTGCGCGTGCTCTTGCTCCTGCGCCGGTCCTTGGCACGAGGCGTCACCCTCGTCGCCGTGACCGGCACCGGGCGCTGGCGGTAGATCGCCAGCGGCCGGCGTGCCCTTACCCTTTCAAGCCTCGGCCGCTTCCTCGCCGTCGTCCTCGTCCTTTTCCGCTTCGCCCTGCATGATCGCTTCGGCGAGCAGGCCGGCGTTCTGGCGCACCTGCGCCTCGATGCGGTTGGCGAGGTCCGGGTTGTCCTTGAGGAACTGCTTGGCGTTCTCGCGCCCCTGCCCGATGCGCTGGCTGTCATAGGAGAACCAGGCGCCCGATTTCTCCACCACGCCGGCCTTGACGCCGAGGTCGATCAGTTCGCCCACCTTGGAGACGCCCTCGCCATACATGATGTCGAACTCGACCTGCTTGAACGGCGGCGCCAGCTTGTTCTTGACCACCTTGACGCGGGTCTGGTTGCCGACCACCTCGTCGCGGTCCTTGATGGCGCCGATGCGGCGGATGTCGAGCCGCACCGAAGCATAGAACTTCAGCGCGTTGCCGCCGCTGGTCGTCTCCGGCGAGCCGTACATCACGCCGATCTTCATGCGGATCTGATTGATAAAGACCACCATGGTGCGCGAGCGCGAGATCGACGAGGTGAGCTTGCGCAGCGCCTGGCTCATCAGCCGCGCCTGCGAGCCCGGCTGCACGTCGCCCATCTCGCCTTCCAGCTCCGAGCGCGGCACCAGCGCGGCGACCGAATCCACCACCAGCACGTCGATGGCGCCGGAGCGCACCAGCGTGTCGGCGATCTCCAGCGCCTGCTCGCCGGTGTCCGGCTGCGAGATCAAGAGGTTGTCGGTGTCGACCCCGAGCTTGCGGGCATAGACCACGTCGAGCGCGTGCTCGGCGTCGACGAAGGCGCAGATGCCGCCCTTCTTCTGGGCTTCCGCCACCGTGTGCAGCGCCAGCGTGGTCTTGCCGGAGCTCTCCGGCCCGTAGATTTCCACCACCCGCCCGCGCGGCAGGCCGCCGATGCCGAGCGCGATGTCGAGCCCGAGCGAGCCCGAGGAAATGGCCTCGACGTCCATGGTCTTGTCGTTCTTGCCGAGCTTCATGATCGAGCCCTTGCCGAACTGGCGCTCGATCTGGCTGAGCGCGGCGGACAGGGCCTTCGACTTGTCCATGGACGATCCTTCGACGACACGCAGGGCGGGCTGACTCATGGTTGCGCTCCTATATGGCCGGGATTGCGCGGCAAGGCGAGGCTTTCAGGCCCCGCCTGGCCGGAATCGACTTGAGGCAGCACTGTACACTGTTTGTTCTAGGTTCGCAATATGTTCTTTTGGGGGGTGGGGTACTGGCCTGTTTCGATACCACCTAGTGGCCGGTTTTGAAAATAGCAGTGGCCTATTTGGAAGTGTGTTTTTTTGACTTCAGACTGCGGAGGTATGGCGGAACAGTCTGGATGAGAGGGGAACGACTGGAGGTAAGCCATTCAGTGCAGCAGAAGCAAGAGTTCACGACGACAAGCCTTACATCCCGCCAATCGATTGTAAATGTGGGGGCACCGCAATGTTGGTGAGGAAGCAGCCCATCGAGCGTTCGACGAAATCTAGTGGACCGCAGAGCTACGGATGTTCCAGTGTTACGCTTGCCGTGCGGTCACGGAAGTAACCGTCGCTAACTAGTGGCCGCCTCAGTTGGCGGCCTCAATCGTTTCAAGTTTGGATCAGTTTCACTTCGACTTGCTTGCCTGACCGGGTCTGAACTTTCGTTCTGAAGTCTTCATAAGCTGATTGCCATTTCGAACGACGCCGCTAACGGTCACACGGCCACCTATTCAAGATGAGGATTGTCGCCGCTTGGAGCTGGAAGCGCGTTTCGGTGGTGATCAGCTTGCGACACCTGGAGACATAGATCCATTAGTGAGTTTCCCCGCATATCGACTTGGACCGTGTAATCAGCGAGCTGCATTTCCATGTTCCGCAGTCGATACATCTCGGCTACATCTCGGAACCTCTCAGGCACGGCAACAATTTTGCTTATGTAAGCTCGGATGAATCGCTATCGTCGTCCTCTGCTGACGCTCTTTTTCATAGCCGGTAGCCTCAGGTCGCATTAAGGCAGATCACTGCCGACGTTCTGAAGGCTCGCTATATGCGCGCGTTCTGCAGTTGAGAACTGACTTGGGACGCAGTTTCCCCGCTTGAACGCCCTCACCCAATCCTCTCAGACAATGATGCAGGATGAAGCATCAATGCCAGAGCGATGGCCGTCACCACGTCCTCCAAATCAACAAAAGTGGCTATGCTCACCACCGCGTGAGTTCAGCGGATAAAGGGTTTTAGAAGCCTTTTGGACGAGAAAGATGGGCAGTCCAACCGGGTTCAGATTGCTGTCGGCGGAACTCAGTCGCCACCTTGTTCGGCCCAGTCGCGACAATTCAAACTGCGCTGAGAAAACACGCGCCTACGATCATTAAGACGGCGCAGTCGATCTCTAAACGCAATCTTCAAAACGCCCTATGCGCATAAAGAATATCCTTGTGCCAGCGCGACCAATCCGCCGCCCGCTGAGCTATCCGCTCATCTCTACGTGCCGCCGCGGGCATTGCCACCAGCCGCCCGCCCTGGAGCTCTGATGTCGATAGGAAGGCCAGTAAGAAGCCGCATTAAAAATGCAAGCATATTAGACGAAATGACGACGGGAATGCACAGTACAAAAACGGCCTTCCCGCGGGTACATCGCGGGCGAGGCGGCTCTTATCGGTCTGTCTCGGGGTTCGTCTAATCGGTCAGGACGCCCGCCCGTACAAGTCCCGGAAACGTCAGTTCGATTCCGGCTCCCCGCGCCATCGATCTTAAGTGGGGCCGACGCTGCTGGAAGCAGCGCCGACCCCGGATCATCAACCCCGGGATTGAGCCCCGAAGAAAATGACCGCTTCACGCAATATAGCGATTCCAATTCTGTATTTTCCAGACGTCTGGCTTCGGGCCTCCCCAAGTGACGGATTGAGCCGCCATGAACAACCTTTCCCGCGAAAAGCAGATCGAAATCATTGCCGCCCTCTGTGATGGCCTCGGCCAACGCGCCGTCAGCTCGCCTCACCGGCACCGACCGCAAGACGGTCGCCCGCCTGGCCCTTCGCGTCGGGCGCGGCTGCGCCGAACTGCACGACCGCATGATGGTCGGCATCCGCACCAACCGCGCTGGAGCTGGACGAGCTGTGGGCATTCGTCGGCAAGAAGCAGGCCCGCGTTCACAAGAACGAATTGGCTGCCGCTGCCGTTGGCGATCAATACACTTTCCTTGCGCTTGTCGGCCTCGACCCGCGCCATCGTCTCCTATTTCACCGGCAAGCGGGACAGCGGCAACACGCACGCTTTCATTGCCGATCTGCGCGAGCGCGTCATCGGCTTGCCGGAAATTTCAGACTGATGGCTTCCTGCCTTATCAAGAACGCCATCCGCGCCGAGTTCGGCAATCGCATCGCGCATGGCATCGTCAATAAGACCTATTCGCGTAACGCACCTTGGCCGTAAAGGAAGCCGCGCGCCGCTACAGCCCGGCTCAGGTAATTGCAGTAGACTATGACGTAGTAAGCGGCGTCCCGGCCGACATTTCGACCAGCTATGTCGAACGCGTCGAACCTTGACGCTGCGCATGTCGTCCAAGCGGTTCGCGCGCCTCAGCAACGGTTTCAGCAAGCGGCTGGAAAACCACTGCGCCGCCGTGTCGCTGTATGTCGCGCACTACAATCTGTGCCGCGTCCATGAATGCCTTGCGCGAGACGCCAGCACATGGCGCTCGGCGTTGCCGATCATGTTTGGTCGATTGGCGAGTTGATCGAAGCCGCGCTTGGCACTCAGCCGATTACGCCTGAAATTACGGCGCCGGATCGGCGCAAACGGTTTCGAGTAATCGATGGAGGAAAAAACTAGACGACATAATCCACAGGCGTCTCTTGCACGGGAAGCAAGACAGTCAGTGCTTGAGAAGGCTTGCCCGGAAACGTATGAAGCCGCCAGCTCTGCCAGGCGAAGCGGCTTCTGGTTTCTTACCCGCACAAACTCTGGGCTGCGCGCGGACGAGTTGTTGCGTGCTCACTACAATACGAGAATTCGATGCTACGTTATAAGGCGTCCTGGTTGGAAGCCTCGGCCTGTTCATAGCATGGAGTTATCCGAACTATGAGCACATCCGCTCAAGTCTCTAGTAGCGCCTACTGTTATTGAACGCGGTCCCTTAATTGAAAATCGAAACTTTGCGCTTGACCGCACCGATCAATCTCAACTGTACTTGGCTCTACACTGATCGATTGTCGTTCACAGCTAATCACGTACCCGCACTTCGCGTCAAGCGCGCTGCAAGCGTCGTGTCACATGATTTTTTGGCGCCGGTTGCAACGCGGCTTGACGATGTAACCGGTTGAAACATCAATCGAATCTAAAGAGGTTGTGTGCAACCAATCGCCTCCACGATCAGCCGAATATCATGGCAATGCTCGATGCGACGAGTCAGTAAGAACAAGAGGCGATAATTGCGTTGTTCCCGTTGCTTACTCAAATGACGGTTCCTAGCGCTTCTGAGTGCTCGGGCTTTTGTTTCGGCCTGGCTATGAAGTTTCAGTCGGACTATCGCCTGAAATCGGCATTGGGCGCGCAAGAATTCAGCGACAGTAGTCTTTATGCTTAGGCTGCGATTCAAGGTTGCGAGCTGACGGTGGCCCTTTTTCCGAACTGGCCGCGCAATAAAATTTCAATAGGGGCCAGTACCGGGGGGTGGGGTGCTGGCCTGTTTTGACTCCTCGTGGCCTAGTTTGATTTGGTGAGTGGCCCGATTTGCAAAAGCAAAACCCCGACTTGCGGTCGGGGCTGTTGCTTGCGAGGCAATCCCAATCAGGCATGGTTAGGGCCCAATCTGGCGCAGGCACCACCTGCGGCTTTTATTCCATGCGGACCAATTGAGCCTCGCAAAGCTGGATCAGTCTCTAGCCTGCCCCCAGGGGGTCCCGATTCCGTATGGTTTCGGAGCGCCAGAATGGCTCAGTGCCGTCAGAGCAAAGCGTTGACCGCAGGCCAACTTAAACCGCTCGGCGCGCGCAATAGAAATCAAATCTTTCGATGCCGCCTCAGTTGGCGGCCTCTTTCGTTTTTGGAACGAAAAAAGGCCCGGCGCCGGAGGTAGCGGAGTTTTTAAAGTCGTGCTCAACGGCGGATAGAATAGACCGACAACAATCCAAGTGCCGGGATGCTGGTGAAGATTGCCTACGAAAAAGTGTAGGTCGCGTTTTTTGACCAATTCCTGTTCATACTTTTCGCGGAACTTCTCTTCCCATCCGTTTCCGTATTGTCTTGCCCATGACCGGTAGGACTGGCCCATTTCCCAATCTGTGCATGTCATCGTATGTCCTTTGCATTCCGGGTCTGCGCAACGAAATTCATATTTGAAATCGTAAGGGAGCTTTTGCAACGGCGTATCCGGAAGATTGTAGAAAAGGGATGTTTGGGAGAGTGTGTCTTTTTGCCCTTGAGACCAGTCTGCCGTTTCGGCCTTTTCTATAATCAAACGACTAACTGTCGGTTTGAAAATTCCTAATGTTGGAGAACCCTCCTCATCTCTCTTACGTTGGATGCCGCACATTGAGGGCTGCACCAAGGGACGAACGATGTCCCACCGCTCACTCCAATTATTTTTTGTAGAAACAGAAATCGCCTATCTCGATTTGATCTATCTGTGGATTGAAACTCTCTGGCCGACTGTCGTTACCAGCCTTTTTCAAAGGCACCTCGATCCACTCGTATTTTCTAAATTGTTGAGCATCATCCATTAGACGATACGGCATCGGGAAAAGGCAAATCCATTTTCCATCCTCAGTAATGCCGGCGGTGCAGGACACCTCAATACCTTTCGTGCCGGCACCGGATAGGTTTTGACAGTTATAAGAATTTTTTTCTTGATCCATTCAGTCGGCATACTCGCCTCAGAATTTATAAATCAAATCCCCGCAAGCCTTGGTTTTCCAGCGCCATCGAAATTCGGTGCCGGTGGCATTCAGTCGGATCACATTCCATACACAGCATCGCCACTGGGTATCCAAAATTCAAAAAGCGATGCAGATTTTTTCTGAAGTTAGGCGCGACCACAGTTTCGTCATACCACTTCCAAATGGTTTCCCGCGTTCCACTTTCGACGGCTTGCGCACGCACCTCGCGAGGGACGCCCCACTCCCTTAAATGGAAATAAGCGACGCCCGATTCTTCCAGACCCCGCTGCAAATTATTTTTGCTTAGCTCGGGTCGATACATGCTGACTGGATTGTAGCGAATATCCAAAACGCATTGCACGTTTGCCGCCTGCAGCGCGCCGAACAAATCTGCTGTCGATCGCCCTTCATAGCCGACCGTGAAAAAATCGGCGGCGTCGGGCGACCGCGCCTCGTTCCACAGTGCTTTGTTCTCAGCTTTCAGCCTCGCCGACTTAGTCGGCAGCTTGAGTGGCCGTTGTGCCGCTGCGGTCAAACGAGTGTCTCCTTTAGCTGCCAATGAATTATCCCGTCTTTTTCTCGACGCCGCGTTAGTCCAATATCGCTTTCCATGCGGCGGACCCACTGATTGTTCGGGAATGCCTGCGGGAGTGCTGCGACAGTCCGAATTTCAGTCCAGGTCAGCGGCTTTCCTGCATCCTTCAAGACGCTGGCAATTTTCGATTTGAAGTCATCATAGGTCATTCGCGCTTTTTTTTCGGGCTGGTTCCAAAGCTGACTGTGGCAGTCCGGACAAACGCGCGGCTCCTCCTCCGGACCGATGCGCGGAATCCACTCGTGCTGGCACCGCTCACAGCGGTAGCCCATGACGGTGATCGGGACCCTAGCCATACGGGTAAATCTACCCCAAAGATATTGATTTGTAAATATTGACTAGCTAATAAATATTTGCTAGAAGATAGGCGTGCTCAATGCCTTTCGGAAACAAAACCGCCCCTTCCCGGTGACATGGGAGGGGGCGTTTTTTTTGCTGTGGGTGGGGGTCGTCTAGCGGTCAGCCCGAGGGCGATTAACTCCGCGTAATCCGCCAATTGTCGGCAGAGCACGGCGGATTACGCCTTCGGCTAATCCGCCCTACGCGCTCGCCTTCTCCCCAAGGAAAGGGCACATTTATGCATGTCGCACTTGCGGCCCCGCCAGAGAGCCCGCACGGCGGATCAGCCGAAGGCGTCATCCGCCATCCTAAAATCCCTGCAGCGCAATACGCCTCGCTGCAACGCCCGAGAGCGACAATCGGCCCTGCCAGCGCAAGCCGCAATGCACGCTTCCGCCCCGCGTGGCGGCCGCTTCGGTTTCGCCTCGCACGGCGGCGCATAGTCAATTTTACGCCGCCGCGCATTGCCGGAACTTCCCTGCCGTGCTCCGCTTCGTCTCCTCGAATCGCCATCCATCACATCAAAGGAGACACCATGCGCGCCGTTCTGGGGGCCATCGCCGTTGCGGTTTGCGTCTGTTTTACCGCCGGCAGTGCCGGCGCGACGCAGTCGACGCCGACCAACGCGACCGTCGTCGCGCCCAAGGCGAAGGCGACCGTGCTCGCCGCGCGGCGCTGCCGCTGCGTCGAGCGGCGCTGGAACGGCTCGTGCAAACTGCGCGTGTGCCGGGACCACTGGTAAGAATAACGGAAACCCGCTGCGGGCAGCAGCGCCCTATCCCGCCGTCCCCGGCAACCTCACCTAACAGTTCCGCGCGGGAAGCCGCGTCGCTTGAGCCGGCGCCGGGCATCGCTTGCGTGCCGGCGCTCGCCTGTCTCATTGCCAGACACCGCGCCGCAAACCTGCACGCCCCCTGCTCCCCCCGTTCATCGCCCGTTAAGTCCTGCTTTCGCACCCTGCACAGCGGGGGAGAAAACGGAGTGCAGAGAATGAGAAGCGTATTGATCGCACTGGCCGCGGCAGCAATGGTCCTGGCCTTCGCCGGCAACCCGACGCTAGCCACGCCCGCGGTCCCTGCCGGCATGACCACGAGCTCGCACGTCGTGCTGGTCGCGCAAGGCTGCGGCAGAGGCTGGCACCGCGGCCGCCGCGGCCGCTGCGTGCGCAACTGGAGCCGCGCCTATCCTTGCTTCTGGGTGCGCGGGCCGCGCGGCAGACTACGCATGATCTGCCGCTGACGCTTGAGCAACGCGAAGAGGCCGCCCCACCCGGGCGGCCTCTTTCATTTCCACCCGTCAACGAGGGCGCTCCTTCGGGTCGCCCGCCGTCCATTTCGATTCCCGCGACAGGCATGCCCGGCACAAGCCTGCCCGCTACCCGCGTTCCGCCGGCGCGCCTGCGCCTCGTCCGCTCATTTTTTTAAGCGACCGACGCCGGTTTTGCGCCCGACGCGCGTTGATATCTGTTGGAATAACATAAACTCGGCATCAACCACACTATGGCGACCGAGTCCCCGCCCCCGCCGCCCGCCAAGTGTTCCGCCTGCGGCGGCAAGCTCGCACTGCTGGTTGAAATCCCGCCGCGCGGCAATCCTTACGAACAGGACCATCCGCGCACGCGCTATTTCCGCTGCGACGGCTGCGCGCAAATCCAGGTCGTCGACGAGTAGGCAGCTCCCCGCCGGCGCGTCACCGCGCCGCTGCGATCGGGGATGCGCATGGTCCGCGCTGGCACTAAAATTCGCGCGGCTCGCGGGGGATTCGCGCCGCGCCTGGGATCGCGCTTGGAGGGAGACCTTGGCATTGCGATTGCGAACGGCGGATGTCGGAGCGGCAAGACGGCCGTGGCGCTGTTTCCTCGTCCTGGCGCTGGCGCTCATCGCCGCGGGCGCGCTCCCTGCCGCCGCCTCGGTACGCATCCGCCACGACTACGGCGGCCAGATCGGCCGCTACATCCACCGCTTCGAGCTGCTGCGCGCGAGCGGTCAGCAGGTGATCGTCGACGGCGATTGTCTTTCGGCCTGCACGCTGCTGCTCGGCCTCATCCCGCAGGACCGGCTGTGCATGACGCACCGGGCGCGCTTCGGCTTCCATCGCGCCTGGAAGCCGGGCTTCCTTGGGCTGCCCTTCGACAACCGCGCCGGCACCACCAAGATCTGGCAGCTCTATCCGGCCAAGATCCGGCGCTGGATCGTGGCGCAAGGCGGCCTGTCGGACGGCCTGATCTATCTTTCCGGCCGCGACCTGCGCGCGCTCTATCCGCGCTGCCGCTGAGGCGGCCGAGCGCCGGCGCCCCGCCCGGTGCACCCGATTACGACGCATTGCAGCAAATTCCATTCATAAAAATTCATTTCTTCTGCCCATACTGGCCCCGAATCGCCCACCCCCTGACATTTCCGGCCGTAAGGATAGGCAAAATGTCCCTCTCTTCGACCGAGGTTTTCCTGCGCAATGCCAAGCAGCAGCTCTCGCAGTCCGACGTCAACCAAAGCCTGATCCGCGCCATCGGCGAGCTCGTGCGCGAGCTCAAGGACATGGAAAACGAGATGCACCGGCTCAAGCGCAGCGTGCAGATGAGCCGGCGCTTCGGCTAACGCGGCGGTTGCGCAGCCGCCGCCCGCACTTTCCATCGACGCAAAATTCGGTGCGAAAAGCATTGCGCGGCGCTGCGCCTTTGTTAGGCTGACGACAAATCAAGACGTCGCGCAAATGACGCGCACAGCGTGGCGTACACAGGGTGGCGTAATGGTGTCGCGTGAAGAGTTGACGCATGACGGAGCGCTGCCGTCCGGCTGGTGGCTCCTGCCCGCTATGCTCGCCAGCCTGGCGGCCTGGGGCGGCGCGATCTGGCTGCTGCTGCGCTGACGCGCGCGCCGTTTCTCACTTCTTTTTTTCTTTTTTCGCAAAATTTTTAGGCCGCGATGGGCGGCAGGCGCCATTCGGCGGTTGACTGCTGTTGCTCGTGCGTCACACTCCCCCTCGGGATACCATAAGAGGCTTTAGGGGAGGAAACGATGCGCCTAGCAATGATCGCTGTCGCGTGCCTGATGTCGGTCACGCTCGCCGGATGTTTCGAAGGACCGCAGGGCTCGCCGGGCGCCAAGGGCGCGCAAGGTGCAGCCGGTGCGCCGGGAGCCAAGGGCGATACCGGCCCAGCCGGCCCGCAAGGCGTCGCCGGGCCTGCCGGACCGCAAGGCCCGAAAGGCGACGCCGGGCCCGCCGGACCTCCCGGCCCCGCCGGCAAATCGGCCGCGCTGCGCGTGCTGACCGGCAAGGCCAGCAATTCCTGCGCCGCCGGCGAGACGCTGATCAGCGCCTATTGCGCCGGCGCGACCGCGCGCGGGCCGCAGATCACGCCGCCGCGCGGCGCAAGCTGCCTGGGCACCGGGGCGCCGGGAACCAACGTGGTCATCACCTGCGCCAAATTGTGAGCGCCGGCAGCCGAACGCGAGGCCGCCTAGTGCCCCGCTTGCGAAGTTCGTGATACATCGGAGCCCCCTCTGACACGAACTCCGGAAGCCAAAGGGCACTAGCAACTATTTGATTCTAGTGCCGCTTTCGATTTGAAGTTCCTCAACGAGATTGCGGCGGGCGGTGCAGGAACTCCAAATCGGCGGCACTCGCCGCGGCCTCGCCAACCGGCGCCGTTTACCCTGATGGCGAATAGCGGGTTGCGCGGGCCCGCCGCCCGCCTAGGCTTGCCGACGGCCCGGTGGCGGAATGGCTATGACGCGGGGACGGGGCACCGTCTCACATCCTGGTTCAAGTCCAGGCCGGGCCTCCAAAATCTTTTTTCGCTTGTAAATTGCAGAAACCGATTGTTCAGCTTCGCCGGCCACACTCCGCGGCAGCAATCGAGGTATGCCGTTCCTCCATGACCGCTGCGTCCGCCATCGCAACCTGTCCCAAGTGCCGCAGCGCCATGGTCCATGTCGCCGTCACCCCGCACCCGATCGTGCCCGATATGCAGCGCAACACCTTCGTTTGCTACGACTGCAACCAGACCCGCACCTATATGCTGCCGGCCGCCCCGCAGGGCGCGGCGAAATAGCGCTTTTTCGTTAAGCTCAGGCTGACCGAATGGCGGGGACGAGGAGCACGCAGACCGGGCGCTCCTTCTAATCGTCACGCCACTCGTGTATATAAAAAGCCCTATGTATTCCAACTGACCGAGCGCGTCATGGACCGGACGGTCGCCCGTCTGAACATCGAGCATTATCGGCGGCTCTTGGCCCGGGAAACCGACGAGACCCGCCGCCAGACCATCATGCGCCTCTTGGCCGAGGAAGAGGCCAAGTTGGCCGACCCGTCGGCGCCGGACAAGACCCAGCGCAAGAACCGCTAGCTCTCGCCACTGCCGTCCGCCCACTGCCGCCAATGGGTGGGATGGACATCCAACCGCTCTTTGGTTTCCGCCTTCATCCAGCCGTCGAGAATGCGCCGACAGGCGAATACCAGCGCGTGCGGCCCGTCCGTATCGATAACGGCGAGTTCGAGATCGCGGTCGAAGGGCGCTGTCGCGACGGGCTGCCACATTGGAGCAGTTTGCTTGCGCCGCGCCGGCGCGACATTGACCTAGATCAGAAAGCCCCGCCCGCTGCGGGACAAAGCCCCGTCGGCCCGGCAGGCGCGAGCGGACCGGGGTCACACCGGCCACCGCGCTTGCCATCGCCAGCAGGGAATAGGCCTGCCCGACCGGCCAGGACTTCCGGACTGGCGCGGGCTTCCCGCCCCTTGGCCGCGCCATCAGGTTCGTCGGCACGGTCTGAGTGAGCAAGCCCGCCCTACAAATAACTCGAGCGATTCCATGGCTTTAGCGAAAAAGATCGCGCTCCGTAGAGGCGAGAGCCCAGCCCTTGGCGGGTACCGGCAGGGGCAAATTGCCCATGAAAAATCGGCCGCCCGCGCCTACCGCCTGTCGGAACACCGCCGAATTATTTTTCCACAGGGCGACACGAGTTCCCGGAACCCTTTCGCGCAAAGGGAGTTTTCCGGTGCATCCGGGAACGGTCCCGGACGGGTTGCAACGCAACTTTCGGGGGTTTCCATGAAGTCGGCCATCACCAAGCGTTCGGTTGTCATCGGCGGACACAAGACCAGCGTCAGCCTCGAGGAGCCGTTCTGGAATGCCGTGCGCGAAATCGCCGGCCACCAGGAGATGACGGTTTCGAGCCTGTTGCGGCAGATCGACCTTGAGCGGCGCAGCGCCAATCTTTCTTCTGCCATCCGAGTCTTTGTATTGGAGAGCTTGCGCTCGCAGGCGGCGAGCGAGCCCGATCCGGTGCACACGAACGGCGGCGCGGTCTGGCGCCCTAGCGTTTAAGTCGCCGTCCCACGGGTCTTGGCTTGACGGCGGAGTGCCGGTGATGTCGGCGCGCCCGTAAACGGAGCGCCGCCCTGGCGAACACCGTCACCGCTTCGCAGCCGGCGCGCGTAGCCGCGACTTTGCGGCCCCGCTATTTCTTCGCCGCAACGGCGGGCGCCATTACGGTGATGATCGCGGCGACCCGCGGGCCTTCGCTCTGGTTCCTCGAATTCGACTATCCGCAGTTCTCCTGGGTGATCGCTGCGCTGGCGATCGCCAGCGCGCTCACGTTGAAGTGGCTCGGCTATCTCCTGCCGATGAACCTGAAGCCTATTTCGAGATCCAGAAGAACGCGCCCGACCACGACAGGCTCGCGCGCTGGATGCGCACTTACGTGTGCGTGGTGGCGGTGCAGGGCAGCATGCAGCTGATCATCGTGGTGATGGCGAGGTTTGCCACGGGGTTTTGAGCCTCCCCCTCATCCTGAGGAGCCGCGCGAGGCCCGCACCGTGGCCATCCCCATCCTTCGAGACGCGCCTTAAGGCGCTCCTCAGGATGAGGATGGAAGGAAGGTGTTTCGCTAAACCCCCAAATGCCGCTGCAGCACTTCCGGGTTGGCCTTGATCTCGGCCGCCGGGCCTTCATGCACGATGTGGCCGTTGTTGATGATGTAGGCGCGGTTGGCCAGCGCGAGCGTCGCAGCGAGATTCTGCTCGACCAGCACGATGGTCTGCCCGGCCGCGGCCAGGTTGCGGCAGGCCTGCATCAGGTCGCGTACGATTACCGGCGCCAGCCCCTCGAACGGCTCGTCGAGCAGGACGATCTTGGGATCGCGCACCAGCGCGCGCGCAATCGCCAGCATCTGCTGCTCGCCGCCCGACAGGTCGGTGCCGCGGCTGCCGCTGCGCTCGCGCAGGCGCGGAAACATTTCGTAGATGCGCTCGAGCGGCCATTTGCTCTTCGCGGTCAGGCCGGCGAGCACGATGTTCTCCTCGACGCTCAGGCTGCCGAAGATGCGCCGCTCCTCCGGCACCAGTTGTATGCCGGCCATGGCGATGGCGTGCGCCGGCTTGCCGGCCACGTCATGACCGTCGAACACGATCGCGCCCGAGCGCGGCTGCACCACGCCCATCAGGCTCTTCAAGGTGGTGCTCTTGCCGGCACCGTTGCGGCCGAGCAGCGCCACCACCTCGTGCGCCTCCACCCTCAAGGAGACGTCGAACAGGATGTGCAAGTCGCCGTAATAGCTGTTAAGCGATTTGACCTCGAGCAGGCTCATGCCGCCACCACCCCGCCCAGATAGGCTTCCTGCACGGTCGCGTTGCGCTTGACTTCCTCCGGCGTGCCTTCGGTCAGCACCCTGCCCTCGTGCAGCACGGTTATGCGCTCGGCCAATTCGAAGATCGCGTCCATGTCGTGGTCGATGACGATCATGGTGCGCCCACGCGCGATCGACTTGAGCAGGCGCACCGTCTCGATGCGCTCGCGCGGGCTCATGCCGGCGAGCGGCTCGTCGAGCAGCAACAGGCTGGGCGCGGTGGCCAGCGCCAGGCCGATCTCCAATCGGCGCTTCTCGCCATAGGCAAGCTCCGACACCGGAAAATCGGCGCGCTCGGCAAGGTGCACCAGTTTGAGCGTGTCCTCGACCCGTTCGGTCAAGCCGCCGACGCTCGCCACGTTGCGCAACAGGTCGAGCCGGAACGGCCCGCGCTTCTCGGCCAGCGCCGCGATGGTGACGTTTTCGCGCACGGTCAGGCGGGGAAACAACTGGTTGACCTGGTAGCTCTTGGTCAGGCCGAGCTGGCAGACGCGGGTGACGCCGAAGCCGGTGATATCGCGGCCCTCGAACACGATGCGGCCTTCGGTCGGCGGCACTTCGCAGGTCAGCATCTTGAAGAAGGTGGTCTTGCCGGCGCCGTTGGGGCCGATGATGCCGCGCAATTCGCCGCGCTTGACCGAGAAATCGATGCCGTCATTGGCCACCAGGCCGCCGTAGCGCTTGGTGACGCCCTCCGCCTTCAGGATCGGGCCGCCGTTATCGGCCGGCTTGGGCCGCCGTGGCGACGGGGTGAATTGGACGACGGGGCCGCCGTTTTCCTCCGCGGCCAAGGCGGCGGCCGCCACCGCGTGCGGGTCGGATTCGGCCGCCTCGCGGCGCTCGGCCCGGCCGGAGGCCAGGCGCGCGAGATCCGCCAGTCCGCCGACGATGCCGCGGCGCAGGAAGACCACCAGCAACACGAAGACAATACCCAGCACCAGCTTCCAAGTGGCGCCGAGATGCAGCGTCATCTGGAAGAAGTCGGAGAGGTAGAGCCAGACGGTGGCGCCGACCAGCGGGCCGAACAGCGTGCCGGCGCCGCCGATCGCGGTCTGCATCACCAATTGCCCGGAGGTATCGAAGGTGAAGGCGTCCGGCGGCATGAAGCCCTGCAACATGCCGAGCAAGCCGCCGGCGAAACCGGCATAGGCGGCGGCGACGACGAAGGCGGTGAGCTTGTAGCTCTGAATATTGTGGCCGACCGCGGCGGCGCGCGTCGGGTTGTCGCGGATCGCGCTCAGGATGGCGCCGACCGGCGAGCGCACGATGCGCAACGCCAGCACGATGCCGACGAAGTACCAGAACGCCAGGAAAACATACATCGACCAGTCGGTGTCGAACTTGACGGTCGTGAAGCCGAGATAGAGGCTCGGCGTCGGCACGCCGGGCAGCCCGTTCTCGCCGCCGGTATAGGCCGAGAGCGGATTGAATTCGACGAAATAGAACACTTCCGCGATCGCCACCGTGATCATGGCGAAGTAGATGCCGGTGCGCCTGAGCGCGACCAGCCCGACCAGATAGCCGACCACGGCGGTGACGGCCGTGCCGATGAAGATCGACGCCATCACATAGGGAAAGCCGGCGATGGTGAGCAGATAGGCGGCGACCATACCGCCGGTGCCGAAGAAGGCCGACTGGCCGAACGACAACAGGCCGGTGAAGCCGAACAGAATGTCGAAGCCGAGGCCGAACAGGCCCCAGACCAGAATGCGGTTGAGCGTGGTCGGCGCGAAGCCGAGATAGGGCAGCACGAAGGGCGCGGCGACCAGCCCGGCGGCGGTGAGCGCTTCAACGAGGTGGGGGCGCTTTCTGACCATGGGGGGCGACTTCAGCTCACTCGCGGCCGGCGGCGCCGAGCAGCCCATAGGGGCGCAGCACCAGCACCAGCGTCATCGCCACGAACAGCATGACGTAGGAATAGCCGGGATTGAACATCGAGGTGATGGAGATGATCTCGCCGGCGATCAGGCCGCCCAGCACGGCGCCCGGAAACGAGCCGACGCCGCCGATGACCACGACCACGAAGGTCTGCACCAGGATTTCCTCGCCGACGTCGGGCGCGATCGAAACCACCGGCGCATTGACGATGCCGGCAAAGCCGGCCGCCATGGCGCCGATGCCGAACACCAGCATGAACACCTTGTAGACGTCGATGCCGAGCGCATCGACCATGACCGAATCCTCGATGCCGGCGCGCACGATCATGCCGATGCGCGTGCGGTAGAGCACGATGTAGAGCACGATGAGCGCCACCGCCACGATGCCGAGCAGCGCGATGCGGTAGGTGGGATAGAGCATGAAGCCGAGATTGACGATGCCGACGAAGGACGGCGGCGGCGGCACCGTCTTCGACAGGCTGCCGAAGAAGAAGCGGATGGTTTCGACGAACACGATGCCGAGGCCGAAGGTGACCAAGAGCTGGTCCTCGTGCGGCCGCGTATAGAATTGGCGGATGATCACCCGCTCCATCACCACGCCGACCAGCATGACGAACAGGGAGCCGGCGATAATGGCGACGATGAAGGAATGCGTATAGCTGTAGGCGAGCCAGCCGGCGTAGCCGCCGAGCATGAACATCGCCCCGTGCGCGAGATTGAGCACGCCGAGCGTGCCGTAAATGATGGTCAGGCCGGACGAGATCAGCGCCAGCAGCGCGCCGAGCACCAGCCCGTTGAAGCATTGCGAGAAGAAATTGGCCCAGTTGATCACGCTGTCGTCCGCAGTCCGATTGGCCGCACTCTGGAAGGTCGGGCGGCGCGTCCCCGGGGCTTTATGCCGCGTGGCCGCGCCGTCTTGCAACAGTCATGGCCGGGCCGCCACAAGCGTTCGGCCCGGCCATGTCCGGATCGGGAGCCTTCCCCGCGCGGCAAGCGCGGAGAAGGCAAGGGTTTAGCGGCCGTCAGGTATAGGCGCCGAGCTTGCAGCCGAAGGCGTCGGGCTTCTGCATCAGCGGCGCGCCGGGCACGACCTCGACCACCTCCCAGTAGTCCTCCTTGTTCTTCATGGCCTTGGGCGCCTTGCCGCGGACGATGATGACGGGACGGACCAGCTGGTGGTCTTCGGGGCGGAAGTGCACCTGGCCCACGGTGGAGTTGAAGGTCTCGCCCTTTTCATAGGTCTTGATGACGTCCGGCGGATAGAAGCTGCCGGCCTCCGACACCATGCGCGCCCAGATGGCGAATTGCATATAGCCGTTGTTGGCGCCCCACTCAGGCTTGTACCCAAACTTCTTGTCGAAGGCCGCGACGAACATCTTGGCCAGCGGATACTTGTCTTCCAGCGTCCACCAGAAGTCGGTGGCCGCGTAAACGCCTTCGGTGAGCGCCGGCCCCACTTCCTTGGCGAGGAAGGGGATCTGATAGGGGATCACCATCTTCATCTTCGGCGTGAGGCCGAATTGCTTGGCCTGCTGGACCGACAGCACCGCGTCGCGGCCCCAGTTGACGTTGATGATGAACTCGGCGCCCGAGTTGGCGATGTTGGTGAGGAACTGGCTGAAGTCCTGCGTGCCGAGCTTGGAGACCTGGTTGGTCACCATCTTCCAGCCGCCGTGCGAGCTCAGATAGTCGTTCACCGACTTGGTCACGGTGTGACCGTAGGTGTAGTCCGGCGTCATGAACGCGGCCTTGCGGTTCTTGCCGAACTGCTTGATCAGCACCGGGCCGATCGCCGCCGCGGCCGTCTGGCCGTAGAAGCACTGGCGGAAGCCATAGCGCACGCAGTCCTTGCCGGTGGTGTCGTTGGAGCCGGAAATGCCGACCAGATAGAGCACCTTCTCGCGCTCGGCGAAGTGGTTGAGCGCAACCGCAACCGCTGACGAGGTCGCGCCGTACATTCCGATGACCTTGTTCTCGTTGATGAAGCGCTGCTGCTCCTGCACCGCATTGTTCGGCTTGGCGCCCGAGTTCGCGACCACCAGCTTCACCTGCTTGCCGAGCAGGCCCTTGGTGACCTTGGGCGCGATCTTCTTGATCAGCGCATTGCCTTCGTTGATGTGCTCGATGGCGAGTTGGACGCCTTTGAGCTCGTCCTCGCCCTGCACCGCATAGGCGCCGGTGCGCGGCACCGTGGCGCCGATGGTGACGTCCGCCCCTTGCGTGCCGGCCGGCCAGGTGCCGAGCGGCGGATGGTCGGCTGCGAACACCGGCAGGGTCATGGCGGTCGGCAGCAGCGCAGTGCCGGCAAGACCGGCGCCCGCCTGCAACAGGCTGCGCCGCGACACGCCGGAAATGAGTGAGGATTTATCGCGATATGACATTAGATTTTCTCCCTAGGATGCTTCCTAATGATCGCCCCCTACGAGGGCATTGCCTCGTGGGTTCGTTTGCGCACGACGTATCGGCAGGCTTTGCCTTGCTGTTGTTGTCGTTGTCGTCGGCCTCCCCCAGCGGCGTTCGCGCACCGCGCCGCCGTAATCCGTCGTTGCGCCATTGCCATCCGTGCGAGCTTTTCCGTCAATGCCACTTTCGCATGTGCGACTTTGGTCGAGGGCGCGTGCGCCGCATGAAAACGCGTGCAGCGCACGTTGTCTCACGCGTCCACGTACGATTTTCGCATGCGCGCGAGATATATTGACGCAGGGGCCCCTGCGGCGGCGAACGCGCGCGCGGCGCTCGTTCCGCCGTGGGCGGAAGCCATCCATACTGCAATGCACAATAAAGCCGGTAGGGCGCGCGTCTTATGCTTTAAGCCGCCTTGGTGATGGCGCCGCCGGCCGCGTTGTCGACGATGACCGGCGTGTCGAAGAAGGCGATCTCCGGCTCGGAGCCGTAGAGCGCCTTCACGCGCGCCTTCCATTCGCCGTTATAGACCGCTTCGGCGGCCGCGCGCGTCTCCCACAGATAGACGCCGCCGGCGCGGGCCCCGTCCTCGCTGCGCAGATAATATTTGCGCACCAATCCCGGCAGGTTCTTGTATTTGGGCGCGCTCGATTTGAAGGTGCGCGCGGCCTCTTCCAGGCTGATCGGCTTGGGCAGCGTAAATTGCACGACGGCGGTGATCATGGGCGGGTCTCCCTCTAAGTTTGAGCACGAGACTAGCGCAATTTCCTGCTGACCGGTCATTCCGGGACGGCGCGCAGCGCCGGACCCGGAATCGCAGGGGCGACACGGCAAGCGGCCCTGGATTCCGGGTTCGCTCGCTAACGCTCGCGCCCCGGAATGACGATCAGCCGAGGTTCAGCTCTTTGAAGAAATCATTGCCCTTGTCGTCGATGACGATGAAGGCCGGGAAATCCTCCACCTCGATGCGCCAGATCGCCTCCATGCCGAGCTCGGGATATTCCTGAACCTCCACCTTCTTGATGCAGTGCTCGGCGAGCTTGGCGGCCGAGCCGCCGATCGAGGCCAGATAGAAGCCGCCATGCTTCTTGCAGGCCTCGCGCACCTGCGCCGAGCGGTTGCCCTTGGCGAGAGAGATCATCGAGCCGCCGGCCGCCTGGAATTGGTCGATATAGCTGTCCATCCGCCCCGCCGTGGTCGGCCCGAACGAGCCGGAGGCATAGCCTTCCGGCGTCTTGGCGGGACCGGCGTAATAGATCGGGTGAGCTTTGAAATAATCGGGCAGCGGCAGCCCCTCCTCCAGCCGTTCGCGCAATTTCGCGTGCGCCAGATCGCGCGCCACGATCATCGGCCCGGTGAGCGACAGCCGCGTCTTCGGCGGATATTTGGACAAGCTGCGCCAGATATTTCCTGCATCGGCCGGTTGAGGTCGACCTTCACCACCGCGCCGCCCAGCTTCTCCTGATCGATCTCGGGCAGATATTGCGCCGGGTGATGCTCGAGCTCTTCCAGGAACACGCCCTCGCGCGTGATCTTGCCCAGCGCCTGCCGGTCGGCCGCGCAGGACACGCCCAGCCCGATCGGCAGCGAGGCGCCGTGCCGCGGCAGCCGGATCACCCGCACGTCGTGGCAGAAATATTTGCCGCCGAACTGCGCGCCGACGCCGGTCGCTTGCGTCATGCGCAGCACCTCCGCCTCCATGTTGAGATCGCGGAAGGCGTGGCCGTCCTCGCCGCCCTCGGTCGGCAGCGTGTCGTAATAATGCGTGGAGGCGAGCTTCACCGTCTTCATGGT
This sequence comes from uncultured Pseudomonadota bacterium, assembly GCA_963805535.1. Classification (GTDB taxonomy): domain Bacteria; phylum Pseudomonadota; class Alphaproteobacteria; order Rhizobiales; family Xanthobacteraceae; genus Pseudolabrys. The sequence goes on along the minus strand of CAWDUV010000012.1, from coordinate 183,274 downwards.
CAGCTCGGCCGAGGTGCCGCCGATGACGATCGCCAGATGGTAAGGCGGACAGGCCGCGGTGCCGAGCGTGAGCACCTTCTCCTTCAGGAACGCGGCCATGCGTTCGTGCGTGAGGATCGACGGCGTCGCCTGGAACAGAAACGACTTGTTGGCCGAGCCGCCGCCCTTGGCGATGAACAGGAACTTGTAGGCGTCCTCACCTTCCGAATAGATCTCGACCTGCGCCGGCATGTTGGAGCGCGTGTTGCGCTCCTCGAACATCGAAAGCGGCGCCAGCTGCGAATAGCGCAGGTTCTTTTTCAGATACGCGTCGCGCGCGCCCTCGGCCAGCGCCGCCTCGTCGTCACCCTCGGTGAACACCAGCCGCCCGCGCTTGCCCATGATGATCGCCGTACCGGTGTCCTGGCACATCGGCAGCACGCCGCCGGCGGCGATATTGGCGTTCTTCAGGAAATCATAGGCGACGAACTTGTCGTTGGCGGACGCTTCCGGGTCGTCGAGGATCTTGCGCAGCTGCTTCAGGTGCGCCGGGCGCAGCAGATGATTGATGTCGGTGAAGGCGGCCTCGGCCAGCGCGCGCAGCGCCTCGCGCTCGATCACCAGCATGTCGCGGCCCATGACCTTTTCGACCCGCACGCCCTTGTCGGTGAGCTTGCGATAGGGCGTCTCGTCGGGGCCGAGCGGGAACAGCGGCGAGTGGTGGTAGGGGGGCGTGTGGGGGGTGGGGTACGGGGGCGTTCATGGGGATTCCGAATTGGCCATATTTTCAGGACCAGATAGTCTTACTTAGGATATTGGTCAAATTAGTTGAATTTTTTCGAGGGGAACTTATGCAGTTACGCCGAGCGGCAGTAATTATAGGTGCTGGCGCATCAAAAGGCGCGCAGATATCAGGAAGGCGCACGCCCCCATTAGATGCGGAATTTCTGAAAATCACTACGGACTATTTCCGGCGCAAGCGTACTCGCGGCAAAGACAAAGACATTGTTAGTGCGTGGAATGAGTTTCGAAGAAATCTGATGTCGGCGGGTTTTAGTTTTACGATCATCAAGGATTGGAGGCTTGAGCAATTGTCCACATTCCTCGAAGCGAGGGCGAACTTGAAGGGTATGCAGCTTGGGCAAGGTCGGCCTCGCGAATACGCGAACGCATTGGAGTCACTCAAAAAAATCGTTTGTCATATTCTAAGTGTCGAAGGTGGCACGCGACCGTGCTCACTTCATAAATCATTGTTTGAACTTACCGTATCCATCCGGTGTGGGCCGCCTTGCCGAATTGCGTGGCTGTAGCTGATTGTCGGTATGGATATCCTTACTGACAGTCGTCATGTCAGTCGGCTTGAGATTGTCGATACCGGGCCGCCGCCGCCGCTGGTCGCGACGAGGAGAAGCTGCGGATCGTCGAGGAGAGCTTTTCGGGTCCGCGGCTGGCCTCGGCGACGGCGCGGCGGCATGGGATTTCCAATCAGCTGCATGTTCGCCTGGCGCAAGGCGTATCGCGAAGGCCGGCTTGGCGATACTGCTGCGTTCGTGCCGGCGATGATCGCACCGGAGCCGGCTGAAAAGGGCGACGGAGCCGGACCGTGGTCGCATGGAGATTGTGAGCGCGAACGGCCGGCGCGTCATCGTTGAGTGCGACGTCGACGTGGAGGCGCTGTTGCGGATCGTCCGGGGGCTTGAGACGCTGCCATGATCCCGGTTCCGAGCGGCGTGCGGGTGTGGCTCGCGACCGGCCACACCGACATGCGCAAGGGCTTTCCGGGCCTGGCGCTGCTGGTGCAGGAGGTGCTGAAGCGCGATCCGCTGGGCGGCCATCTGTTCTGTCTTCCGCGGGCGCCGCGGCGATCTGATGAAGGTGATCTGGCATGACGGCCAGGGCGCCTGCCTGTTCACGAAGCGGCTGGAGCGGGGCCGCTTCCTGTGGCCGTCGCCGGCCGACGGCGTGGTGGCGATCACGCCGGCGCAGCTCGGCTATCTGCTCTCCGGCATCGACTGGCGCCATCCGCAGGAAACCTGGCGTCCGACCGCGGTCGGGTGAGGTTTTGGCTTTGCAGCGGCTGGCGAATATGATTCTGTCGCCGTGTGACATCGCCGCTTTGAACCGCTGCCCACCGATCTTGCCGCCGCCCATGCGATGATCCTGGCCGAGCGCGCCGCGCGCGGATTCGAGGCCGAGGCGCGAAGCCGGCGCGTGCGGTCGGCTGGCAGAACTCCAGCACCGAGGCGCTGATCGCCCATCTGAAGCTGGAGATCGAGAAGCTGCGGCGCGAGCTCTACGGCAGCCGCTCGGAGCGCAAGGCCCGGCTGCTCGAGCAGATGGAGCTGCAGCTCGAGGAGCTGGAGGCCGCGGCGACCGAGGACGAACTGGCGGCGGAGCAGGCGGCGGCGCAGGACGCAGACGGTGCACGTCGTTCGAGCGCAAGCGGCCCGTCGCGCAAGCCCTTCCCCGCCCATCTGCCGCGCGAGCGCGTCGTGATCCCCGCGCCGGACAGCTGCCCGTGCTGCGGCTCGACGAAGCTGTCGAAGCTGGGCGAGGACGTCACCGAGACGCTGGAGGTGATCCCGCGCCGGTGGAAGGTGATCCAGACGGTGCGCGAGAAGTTCTCCTGCCGGGCGTGCGAGACGATCACCCAGCCGCCGGCGCCGTTCCATGTCACGCCGCGCGGCTTTGCCGGGCCGAACCTGCTGGCCATGATCCTGTTCGAGAAGTTCGGCCAGCACCAGCCGCTCAACCGGCAGAGCGAGCGCTACGCGCCGCGAGGGCATCGACCTCAGCGTCTCGACGCTGGCCGACCAGGTCGGCGCCTGCACGGCGGCGCTTGCGCCGCTGCATGCGCTGATCGAGGCGCATGTCCTGGCGGCCGAGCGGCTGCACGGCGACGACACCACGGTGCCGATCCTGGCCAAGGGCAAGACGGTCACCGGCCGCATCTGGACCTATGTCCGCGACGACCGGCCGTTCGGCGGCGCCGCGCCGCCGGCGGCGCTTTACTACGCCTCGCGCGACCGGCGGCAGCGAGCATCCCGAGCGGCATCTCGCCGGCTTCGCCGGCATCCTGCAGGCCGACGCCTATGGCGGCTACAACGCGCTCTACGATCCGGCGCGCGCCGCGCGGCGCCGTCACGCTCGGCGCTGTGCTGGGCGCATGCGCGGCGGCAGTTCTTCGAGCTCGCCGACATCGCCGCCAATGCCCGGCGCGGCAAGAGCGCGCCGGCGATCTCGCCGATCGCGCTGGAGGCGGTGAAGCGCATCGACGCGCTGTTCGACATCGAGCGCGCCATCAACGGCGCTGAGCGCCGAGGAGCGCCTGCGCGTCCGCCAGGAGCAAAGCGCGCCGCTCGTCGCCGATCTGGAGCCTGGCTGCGCGAGGAGCGCGCCCGGCTCTCGCGCTCGGCCACCGGTCGCCAAGCCGATCGACTACATGCTAGACGCTGGGACCGCTTTGCCGGCTTCCTCGACGACGGCCGGATCTGCCTGACGAACAATGCCGCCGAGCGGGCGCTGCGCGGTTTTGCGCTCGGCAGAAAGTCGTGGCTGTTCGCCGGCTCCGAACGCGGCGCCGACCGCGCCGCCGCCATGGCGACGCTGATCATGACGGCAAAGCTCAACGACGTCGATCCGCACGCCTGGCTCGCCGACGTGCTCGCCCGCATCGCCGAACATCCCGTGACCAAGCTCGACGAACTGCTTCCGTGGAACTGGGCTGCGGCCAACGGGCCGCGTAAATTGGCGGCATGATCGCCAATTCTCTTACGACATGGCTTGGCTTTCTGACGTCGCCGGCAGCGCCAACAAGCGCAATGTCTCCCATGGAGCTTGACGGATATCTCACCGGGATCGTCGTGTCGCCCGATCTGCTGCTTCCCAGCAGACTGGCTCGATAGGTCTGGGGCCGAGAGATGGGCCTACCTTCAGCCCGCCTTTGACGATCTTAGATGTCAAACCGGGTCATCGCCGCGGTGATGGACCATTACAATGACATCGTACGTACGCTGCTCTAATCCCTCGATCGCTTTAGCAAATCTTCTCCTTTGAAGCAAAGCAACGGACTATCGCCCACTGTTCGCTAACCGCGAGCGACAAACTTCAGAGCATGAGATTGTGCGAACCTGGGCCCGCGCGCTTCGGCAAGGCTATGGCACTCGACACCTCGCAGCATTGGAGGCTGCACTTGCGCGGAATGATGACGTCTGCAACCGCTATCTAACGCCGTTCATCGAGCTTCCTTGATGTCGAGGACCAAGACTTCCTGAACGCAGCCGACGACATCGACAGACTTCTCGCATTGAGGTTGTCGCCCGCAATCCCTCGCGCGCGACAACCATCAATCCTGCTGCAAAATTGCTCAGTTCCGATACCGTAGCGCACCGTGTCGCCGCCGCCAGCAAAGTCGGCCGCAATGATCCATGCCCCTGCGGTTCTGGTCTCAAGTATTACAAGCGATGTTGCGGATTTAACTTATCGCGTATACTTGCGTTCCACACCGTATAATTACCCGCACCGAAGGCCATCATATCATTCAACTACGATATGATTGCCGATCAAAGCCTAGCAGAACTCGGTTTGCTTAATTGGCAAAACGCGCAGTATCGATGTGCGCGATATGCCGCAATCCCAACTGAATCAGGCGATGCGTACTATCATGCCTTGTTTTCTCGTCGACGTGATGGAAGCGTCCCATTACTCAAATTGCACGGCTCAATGCATTTCGAAAAGTTAAAAAGGGGGACTGGATACCGGCTTTCCGGCGCTAAGCTACCGGAACGTGACACAGGATACCTTCCAATATATTCAAGTTCCCAATGATCCCTACATAATCCCTCCGGTCGCCGCCAAGATTGGGATATCGCAAGTAGCGCTGAGAGAACGCTGGTACAAAGCATTGCATTATCTTCACGACGCACCAGTTTGGATTATCTGGGGGTATTCATTTCCAACAACGGACACAATCTCGCAAGTTTTATTTCGGACGGCATTAAAAAATAATCGAAAGCCGAAGCCAGTTGTCGTTGTTAATCCCGACAGCTCAGTATCAGCTCGCGTGCGTGAGGTCTGCCAAAAGGTTTCGATAATTTATTTTCCTTCAATCGAGCGATTGTTGATGGAAAACAAACGCCTGAGATTGGATTGACAAGCACAGGGTAATGGCTCCGTCTATGCGGCTTGATCCTATCTTGATGTTTGCGCGAGCTAGTATCTGATCGTCTGAATTGGTAGCCCAAACAATGTATCGTCTAGTTTTTTTATTGGAAATCTCGCGAATTTGATCTCTGAAAAGAGAAACGCGTAGATGCTAATCGCAGCAATCGCTTTACCACGATTTGTTTGCAAATTCCTTGAAATGCGCCAAGTATTAATATCTCCATGCAAAAGTGCGCGTAACTTCATGAGGCGCGGCGACAGCCTTTTATCGTCCAATCTTAAATTTTGCGCTGTATGTGCGAACACATTCCGAATTTCATTTATTATAGATAGATCACCACGTACGGTTGGCCCGATAATTCCAAGCGCATAGGCAATTCGAATTTTTGCTGATAGTCCGCTAAGAGGCCCCGTTCCACTAAATATCCCGTTGTAATCGTCTGCATTTAGTCGTCGCATCTTAGGTCGTAATTGCTCTTTCGAGTCCGACATCAATAAGCGCGGCCATCGTGATCACTGCAGTGCGGTCATCATATATGTCGACAGCCCGCGATATAATGCCTCTTACCCTGTCTTTTCGAAGTCGCTTTTTCCCGATGCGCCGCAATGATTTTGCCATTGAGTTCATCCATAGAGCTGTAGGGCGGAATGGCAAGCGTACCCCGGATGGAGCGCAGCGCAATCCGGGATTCCGCCCGCTCCCGCATTCCGCTTCGCTCCATGCGGGCTACAGGCCCGTCACCCCACCACCTCCATCTCCCCCACCCGCTTCCGCGTCGGCTTCACCGTGATCCGCACGTCCTGCCCGAGCGCGGTTAGGAACTCCATCAGCCGGCCGACCGAGAAATTGCCGGCGCGGTTGCGCAGCAGCTCAGAGACGTGCGGCTGCTTGATGCCGAGGACGGCGCCCGCTTGCGCCTGCGTCAGCTTGCGCTGCTTGACGATCCGGTAGATTTGCAGCGAGAGCTGCGCCTTCAGCAATTCCTGCTCCGGGTTGGGCAGGCCGAGATCGGCGAAGATATTTCGTTTCGTCTTTTGCATTGCCCGCATCCTATCCGCCGTCATGCCCGGGCGCGACCCGGGCATCCATCCTTTTTCGCAAGATGGATTGCCGGGTCAAGCCCGGCAATGACAGCGCTGTGCCTGGCCGCCCCTCCGCGCCGGGTTCCTAAGCCTCTACGTAATCCGCAATGCTGGTCGGCGCCGGAACCGGCTGTCCGTCCTCTTTCAGCCCGTCGATATGGAAGCGGATCGCGTCACGGATTTCGCGCTCGGCATCTTTGACGGTCGCCCCGGTCGCGACGCAGCCCGGTAGGTCCGGCACATAGGCCGAATAATTGCCATCCGCCTTCTCGATCACGACCGCGTAGCGCATCACCGCTGCTCCTTCAGGCCAGCTTGCTTCATAATACTATTTCGCGTGCCGGGCGCCGCAATTGGGGGATTCAGCTTCAATCAACCCATCCCGCGGTCCCCGGTCCCCCTCGCCTTCCCCGCGCGCCTCGCTATAGTGCCGCCGGCTCGTCTCGTAACGAGACGAAAGGGGCGACCTTCATGACCGAGCGGCTTTGGTATGCCGTCCTGGACGGCAAGCAGGCGGGGCCGTTCGGCGACGCGCAATTGCGCGATCTCGTGGCGCACGGCCGGATGCAAGCCGACACGCTGGTCTGGTGCGCGCCCATGAAGGAGTGGACCCGGGCCGCCAACATACCGGGGCTGATCTCAACGGCGCCGCATCCTCCGCCACCGCCGCTACCGGCCGCGGCACGGCGGCGGCGGCAACGCGCAGCCGCTGGAGCTGACCGCCGGGGTCTGGCCGCTGCTCGGCCGCTCGCTGCTGGTGGTGCTTGGCCAGGTGCTGGTGATCCCCAGCCCCTGGACGTTGACCGCCTACTATCGCTGGCTCGTCCCGCACATCCGCTTGCCGATCCGCCAGCAGGCCGAATTCACCGGCATGCCGCTCGACATCTGGTACATCATCATGGCGAGCGCGCTTTGCGCCTACGCCGGCTCCGTTAGCGGCTGGCTGGAGCTTTTGTCTTTCCCGCTCAACGTGCTCTTTTCTCTGCTGATCCTGCGGTGGGTTCTTGCCAAGCTCGCCTGGCAGGGGCAGACCGCGCCGCTGCAATTCGTCGGCGACTATTGGCGGCTGCTTGGTTGGGGCGCCCTGCTGGTGGTCTCGACGATCACCATCATCGGCTGGGCCTGGGTCGCGGCGGCGATGACCCGCTGGATCTGCCGGCACCTCGAAGGCTCCAGCAAGCAATTGAGCTTCGTCGGCGGCGGCTGGGGCGTGCTGTGGCGGAGCATTCTCTTCGGCTTCTCCTGCCTGTTCATCATCCCGATTCCGTGGACGCTGCACTGGTATTTGCGCTGGATAACGTCGCAATTCTGCCTGGGCGAGCGGACCTGAGCGGCGCGCGAAGCCGCGCCTGTCACCCCCACGCCACACCCGCCCGCAAATCCGCGCAAGTTCCTCCACACCGTCCCGCCTTACCGCCGGTCGCCGCGCGCGCGCGGCTAGCGTTCAGGTGGGGACCCGGGGGGCAACCGGGGACGTGACTGGAAATGCGCGGGTTCGGGCGTCACGGCCGCATCGGCCGCAGCGCGCATCTCATGGGGTTGGCGGCGGCGAGCCTTACGCTCGCGGCCTGCGCCAACCCCAACGTCGCCAGCCGGGTCGCCGCCACTCACCATGTCGCCGCAGCGTCGCACGCCGGCGAGCGGGCGGCCAAAAGTCACGCCACCAAACAGGCGCGCACCGCCGCGCATCAGACGCGGCCTGCACAAGAGCGCGGGCTATAGCGCCGTCGGCCTCGCCTCCTGGTACGGCGCAAGCTTCGACGGCCGCCGCACCGCCGACGGCGAAACCTTCCACATGAATTCGCTCACCGCCGCGCATCCGACGCTGCCGCTGCCGTGCAAGGTGCGGGTGACCAATCTTTCCAACCGGCGCTCGCTGGTGGTGCGCGTCAACGATCGCGGGCCTTACACCGGCCACCGCCTGATCGACGTGTCGGCGCAGAGCGCCAGGCTGCTCGGCTTCTACGATCGCGGCGTCGCCCGGGTAAAGATCGACTATATCGGCCGCGCCGATTGAGCGGTACGCGCGACATCCTACTCCGTCATGCCCGGGCTTGACCCGGGCATCCATGTCTTAACAGCGACACAGCATCGAATGCGTGGATGGCCGCGATAAGTTTACAGCCGGGCCATGACGACGAAGAAGCCGCGCGCTCAAGACAACGCCGCCGACCGCGCCCGCCGCTTGCCGTTCCCGCCCTTCCCTTTCAGCGGCTCGAAGCTGATCTTCAGCCGGTGCCCGGTCGCCTTGGCAAAGCGCGACAGCGTGCGCGTCGACGGCCGGCCGCGCCCGCTTTCCAGCCGCGCGATCGTGCTCTGCGTCGTCTTCATGCGCTTGGCGAGCTGCGCCTGGCTCAGGCCCGCGCGTTGGCGCGCCTTGGCGACCTCGGCGATCAACGCGAATTCTTCCTCCAGCGCCTCGTATTCCTTGCGCACCTCCGGGTCCTTCAGCAGCCGCGCTTTCAGGTCTTTGAACTTGGTCATATGACTTCCTTTACCCGTTGCCGAGCGAGTTCCAGCTCCCGCTGCGGCGTCTTCTGGGTCTTCTTGACGAAGACCCGCACGACAACCACGCGGCGGCCTTGCGCGGTGACATAGATGGCGCGCGCGATGCCGTCGCGCCCGGTCATCCGCAATTCCCACAGCTTGCCTTCGAGATGGCGGACACTGTCGCGCGGTAGCCGCTCGGGGCCCGCCTGCTCGATAATGTCGCCAAACCGCAGGAACCGCGCCTGCATGTCCGCCGGCAGCGCTTTCACTTCCGCGTCAACGACGGCGTTGAGGGTCTGGAAAATCCAGCGCGTGCCGCGACTATAGCAAAAAAGCGATGGCGATCAATGACCGCCGCGGGCGGAAAACCGCGCGTAAAATCCTAGGATGTTAGTCATACTTCCGCCATAATTTAGGACTTTATTCTACTCAGCCTTGCTCAGCCGGGGGCGTCTTCGCGGGACGCTGCCAAGACGGAGCAGGCGGGGTGGAGCGATGTCGGAGAACGGGCATCGCCATCCCGGGTCGGACCGGCCTTGTGGCCGGACGGCTGCGCGGCGCCCGCGGGCGGGGCTCGTAACCCTGCACTCGGGCGGCGCCGGGGCTCCGCCCGGCCCCACTACGGGGGCCTGCCAGGAGCTGGCTGACGGCGGTGCGCTCACGTTGGGCGCTCCGCGGGCAAAGCGCGGCCCGGCGCCGTAAGGAAAACGCCGCGATGGCGCGCCGAAAGGCGCGGCGCGCGCCGGAAACGGAGCGCGCAGTTTAAAGGTTGCGCCTTCCCGGCGCGCCATCCCCCCCGGCATTATCCCGGGGGTCGACTCCCCGGCCCCCTGTTGCCGGGGGCAACTCCCCGGCCCCATGCTGCCGGGGGCAAGAAGAAGGCCCCGCGCCAAGCGGGGAAAGGTTACGGCCTCCCCCGGGCCGCCAAGAATAGGGGCGATGACGCATGCCCGCGTCACGGGCCGTCTGAAAATTTAAATCTCCACGCGCAGGCCCGCGCGCCTCACTCTGCCGCCGGCTCGGCCTCGTACTCGCCGGCCACCAGCTTGCGCCGCAGCAGCTTGCCGACCGGCGATTTCGGAATGGCGTTGACGAAGACCACGCGGCGCGGCCGCTTGAAATTGGCTAGCCCCGAGGCGCGGCAATGCGCGTCGAGCTCCTCCTGCGTAACGGCGCCGCGGCGCTTGACGAAGGCGGCCACCACCTTGCCCCAGCGTTCGTCGGGCAGGCCGACCACCGCCACTTCCGACACCGCCGGATGCAGCGACAGGCAGCTTTCGATCTCCACCGGCGAGACGTTCTCGCCGCCGGTGACGATCATGTCGTCGACGCGGCCGCTGACGAACAGATCGCCCTCGGCGTCGAGGAAGCCGGTGTCGCCGGTGAAGTACCAGCCCTGCCGCAGCGCCTTGGCGTCGGCGTCGGGCCGCTGCCAATAGCCCTCGAAGGATTCGTCGCCCGCCAGCAGCGCGACGATCTCGCCCTCCTCGCCCGGCGCGGCGATGTCATCGGGCGTCGCCGCGTTGAGCTTCACCACCCGCACCATCTGGTTGATGCCGGCGCGGCCCGCCGAGCCCGGCTTGTTGGGCGCGTTCTGGTCGATGGTGAAGGTGTAGATCTCCGACGAACCGTAATGGTTGACGAACAGCTCCGGCTTGAACGCCGCCTGCAAATCCTTCAACAGCCCGTCGGTCATCGGCGCGCCGGCAAAGCCGAGCTTGCGCACCGAGGAAACGTCGAACTTTGCGAATAGCGCGTCGTGCACCAGGTCGTGATAGAGCGTCGGCACCAGATAAAGATTGCTGATCTTCTCGTCGGCGATCAGCGTCAGCGCGGCCTTGACGTCGAAGCGCGGCAGGCAGACGAAGGCACCGCCGATCAGCGACATCGCCAGCAGCGAGCGCACGCCCATGGTGTGATAGAGCGGCATCACGCCGAGCGTGCGCTCGCCGTGGCCGTAGAGATTTTGCGCCACGTGCGCCACCGCCGCGGCGCGCTCGGCGCGCTGGCGCCGCGGCACGCCCTTCGGCTTGCCGGTCGTGCCCGATGTATAGAGCATCAGCGACCACGCTTCGGCATCGACGCGGGCCGCGGCGTCGGGTGCTTGTTGCTCGCACAGGCGGTCGAAGGCGACCTCGCCTTGTTTGGCAGCGTCGAGCGCGATGCGCGGTCGCGCTTGCGCTTGGCGCGAAGCCGCCACCGCCTCGGCGGCGACGTCCTGGTAGACAATTCCCTTAGCGTCGGCATTCTCCACGCAGAAATCGATCTCGTCGGCCTTGGCGCGCCAGTTGATCGGCGTGATCACGATGCCGGCGAACTGGCAGGCCCAATGCAGCGTCGCCGCCTGCCAGTTGTTCTGCAGCAAAGTGACGAGACGATCGCCGGGCTTGAGGTTTAAAGCATCGAGGCCGGCCACCAGCGACGAGATGCGCCGGTACCATTGCGCATAGGTCATCCGCAGGTTGCCGTCGACGAGCGCCAACGCGTTTGGGTCGCGTTCAACGCTGGCGCGAAAGCTGGTGCCGAGGTCCAGCACGGGTCATTCCTCCGCCGTTTCAGGCTTTTAACTTTATTGTATCACCGCCGGGTGCTAGCGTACCAACAACACCGCTGTAAATACTCAAACGGGAAACGCCATGCTGATGCAAACGATCGACCAGCTTCTGCCGGGGACCGCCGCGCGCCTCCCCGACAAGGTCGCTCTTATTTTCGGGGACAAACAGTTCACCTATCGCGAGCTCGAAAAGCTGACCAACCAGGCGGCCAACGGGCTGAAAGCGCTCGGCGTCGGCAAGGGCGACCGGGTGACGCTGTTTGCGCAAAATAGCCCGGAATGGGCGATCGGCTATGCCGGCATCGCCAAGGCCGGCGGCGTCATCAACCCGGTCAACGCCATGCTGACTGCGGACGAGCTTTCCTATGTGGTGAAGGACTGCGGCGCCAAGGTGCTGATCACCACGGCCGACCGGGCGAAGGCGGTGCTCAATCTCAAGAGCGAAGGCCCGTTGAAGGAGATCGTCGTCATCGGCGCGCCGCTTGCCGGCACGATGTCCTTCGCGGACCTGCTGAAGGGCCAGCCGGAGACCGTCACACCGCCCGGCAACAAGGCCGACGAGCTCTCCACCATCTGCTACACTTCGGGCACCACCGGCTTTCCCAAAGGCGCCATGCTGAGCCACCGCAACGTGGTGTTGAACGCGGCGCTGACCGCCGCGATGAATGTGCGCACCGAGCACGACGTACAGTTCACCGGCCTGCCGCTGGCGCATGTTTACGGCACGATCGTGATGGATCTGAGCTTCATGCTCGGATTGACCTTCGTGATGCTGGAGAAATTCGACGCCGAGCAGGCGCTCAAATCGATCGAGCGCCACAAGGTGAGCATCATCGACGGCGTACCGACCATGTATCTCTACATGCTGGCGCATCCCGACTTCGGCAAATACGACCTGTCGACGCTGCGCGCGGCGGTGGTCGGCGGGCAGGCCATGCCGGCGGCAAAATCGACCGAATGGTTCGAGCGTACCGGCACCGAAGTGCTCGAGCTCTGGGGCATGACCGAGCTCGCCGGGCCCGGCATCATGCAGCATTCCTACTGCGAGAACCGGCTCGGCTCGGTCGGCATCATGATGCCGTTCATGCACGGCCGCATCGCCGATCCGGCCGACGCGTCGAAGACGCTTGGGCCGGGCGAAGTGGGCGAGCTGATGGTCAAGGGTCCGCTCAACATGCTCGGCTATTACGGCAACGAACAAGCCACGCGCGAGACCATCGAGCCGGACGGCTGGCTGCATTCAGGCGATCTCGGCAAGATGGACGCGGACGGTTATTTCTACATCGTCGACCGCAAGAAGGACATGATCCTGACCGCGGGCTACAACATCTACCCGGCCGAAATCGAGCGGGTGATCGCCGGGCATCCGGCGGTCGCCATGGTCGGCGTCGGCGCGAAAGCCGACCCGACCAAAGGCGAAATCGCCAAGGCCTATATCGTGCTCAAGCAAGGCGCGAACGCGAATACGAACGAGGTCATCGAGTATTGCCGCAAGCATATGGCGGCCTACAAGGTGCCGCGCGAGGTGCAGTTCGTGCCCGCGCTGCCGACGACTTCGTCGGGCAAGATCATGCGGCGCGAATTGAAGACGCTCGACCAGGAAGTCCCGGAAGCCGCGCTCGCGTCGGGCTAAGCGTCTCGTCTCGCCCTAGAAGAACGCCTGAATGCCGGTCTGCGCGCGGCCGAGGATGAGGGCGTGCACGTCGTGCGTGCCCTCGTAGGTGTTGACGGTCTCCAGATTGACCAGGTGGCGCATGACGTGGAACTCGTCGCTGATGCCGTTGCCGCCGTGCATGTCGCGGGCGACGCGCGCGATGTCGAGCGCCTTGCCGCAATTGTTGCGCTTGATCAGCGAGATCGCTTCCGGCGCCAGCTTGCCGGCATCGAACAGACGCCCCGCTTGCAGGCAGGCCTGCAGGCCGAGCGTAATCTCGGTCTGCATGTCGGCGAGCTTCTTCTGGACGAGCTGATTGGCGGCAAGCGGGCGGCCGAACTGCTTGCGGTCGAGCACGTATTGGCGCGCCGCTTGCCAGCAGAACTCGGCCGCGCCCATGGCACCCCAGGCGATGCCGAAGCGGGCGCGGTTGAGGCAGCCGAACGGGCCGGCCAGCCCCGTCACGTTCGGCAATAAATTCTCCGCCGGCACGAACACGTTCTCCATCACGATCTCGCCGGTAATGGACGCGCGCAGGCTGAGCTTGCCCTCGATCTTCGGCGCCGACAGGCCTTGCATGCCGCGCTCCAACACGAAGCCGCGGATCACGCCGTCGTCGGTCTTGGCCCAGACGACGAAGACGTCGGCGATCGGCGAGTTGGTGATCCACATCTTGTTGCCGGTGACGCTGAAGCCGCCGTCGACCGATTTGGCGCGCGTCGCCATCGAGCCGGGATCGGAGCCATGGTCCGGCTCGGTCAGGCCGAAGCAGCCGACCCACTCGCCGCTGGCGAGCTTGGGCAGGTATTTCATGCGCTGCTGTTCCGAGCCGTAGGCATAGATCGGGTGCATCACCAGCGAGGTCTGCACGCTCATCGCCGAGCGGTAGCTGGAGTCCACGCGCTCCGCCTCGCGCGCCGCCAGGCCGTAGACCACGTAGCTCGCGGCGGCACCGCCGTATTTTTCCGGCAGCGTCGGCCCGAGCAGGCCGAGCTCACCGAGCTCGCGGAAGATGTTGCGGTCGAACTCTTCCTTGCGGTTCGCCATCAGGATGCGCGGCATCAGTTTTTCCTGACAATAGGTGCGCGCCGTGTCGCGCATCATGCGCTCGTCTTCGTGAGCTGGCTTTCCAGCAGCAGCGGGTCGTCCCACTGAAAGGACCCGTATTTGTTGGAAGGAACGGTCTCGACCTTCTTGGGAAGAACCATCGTATTCATGTCTGTCTCCTGCGGGCCATGCCGCTTGATTATATACCGTCCGGGCGCGCCCGTTAGTCCGATTTCAAACGGCGCTCATGGCCGGCAATGGTTTCACGCGCCGATTTCGGGCGCCGCCTCGGCGCGCTGGCGCGCCGCCTGCGCGCGTTGCGTCTCGCCCAGACCGGCCAGCACGTCGGCGTAAGTCTGCCAATTGCCCTTATGGGTGCCGCGGCTCAGCACCCGCTCCGACAGCAGGCTGCGCGCCGCCGGCAGATCGTGCGCGCGCACCGCCGCGTCGCAAATGAGCTGCGCGAACAGGTCGCGCTGCGCATGGCTGCCGCCGATGGACACGATTTCGTTGCGCACCGCCCACAACAGATCGCAGGCCCGGTCATAGTTACCTTCCTCATAGGCGATCATGCCCTCGCACAGGGGGATGAGGACGCTGCGCGTGACCTGCGCGCGCCAGCCCTGTCCCTGGCCGGCGAACTCGGCCATCGATTCGATGTGCCGCCGCGCCACGTCGAAAGTGCCGTTGGCGGCGAGCGCCAGACAGAAATGCGCGTCCCGGAACGGCAGCATGTGATCGTGGATGCGCTTTTCCGAATGCTCGGCCAGCACCTTCCAGCGCTCGCCGATGTCGACCCCGCTCATTTGCAGGCGCTTGAGCAGCGCTGCCTGGTTGGAGACGTCGACATAGGTTTCTGAGTTCACCGAGCACAGCTCGCGATCGTAGAGGCTGAGCGCGCGCTCATGGTCGCCTTGCGCCATGAAGAACAGCGCGGCGTGCCACCAGACATGCGCCTTGAACGGATTCTTCTTCGCCCATTGATCCGGCGTGTAATCGAGCCATTTGACGCCTTCGGCGGAGCGGCCCTGCATTTCCAGCACATGGGCGACGGAGTGAATAGCCCAGAGATCGCCCGGATTTTTTTCGACCGCCGCGCGGCCCCAGCGCTCGGCTTCTTCATAGGCGCCGCATTCCTCGAGCGCATAGGCATACATGCCCTGCACGCAGCCGTAGCCGGGGACGTCATCGCCCCACTCGCCCAGCACGCTTGCCAAGACCGAACGCATGACCTGGCTGCGCCCGGCGTAAAAGCTCATGGTGTGATGCAGCTTGAGCGCGAGCAGATCGCGCGGGGCTTCGACCAGGATCTGCTCCCAATGCAAGCACGCCTTCATGAGGTCGCCGGCCGCCCATGCCTGCAAAGCGTCGACGTGCAGGCGCTCGCGCTTGGTGGCCGCGGCGAGATGCGGCCGGGTTTCGTCGATCGCCTGCTGGACCTTGGGCAGGATGGCCTTGTTTTCCAGCATCAGCAGGAAATAGCCGCGGAAGCACTTGGCGAGCACGAAGGCGGGGTCGGCATCGAGCGCCGCCTTGACCTGCGCGGAGGCGGTGGTGCGATAATCCAAATAGTCGGCGACGGCCTGATCGACATGCTTGGCCGCCGCTTCGCTTGCGGTCGTCAGCTCAAGCCCCCGGCTATCGACTTGCATTGTGCGCTCACTCCAAACCGAGATCGTTCGCGTTCCATCGGTGCGCGCGGCAGTTTCAGGCGCCGCCGGGCAGCACGCCCAAACCTTTCAGCACGCGTTCCGGCGTTGCCGGGAACTCGTGAATGTCGCCGCCGCGGCGGCTCAATGCATCGGCCACCGCACAGGATATCGCGCTGAGCGCGCCGATGATCGAGCCTTCGCCGCAGCCCTTGAAGCCACCCAGCGCGGCAGAAGGTGTGTTGGCATGATGAAGCTCAATACGCGGAACTTCCAGGGCAGACGGCACGAGATAATCGGCCAAGGTCACGGTACGCGGCTGGCCCTGCTCGTCGTAGACGATCTCTTCCAGCAGCGCCTCACCGATGCCTTGCACTATGCCGCCGATGATCTGCCCTTCCACCACCGACGGGTTGATCACGGTGCCAACGTCTTCGGCCGCCACATAGCGCACGATCTTGACCTCGCCGGTCTGCGGATCGACGTCGACGACGGCGATATGCGCGCCGGCGGCAAAGCTGCCGCGTTTCGGATCATAGAACGACGTGACCTCAAAACCGGGATTGAGTTCCTCCGGAATATCCTTGGCGGAGAAATAGCTCTTCTCCGCCATTTCGCGCAGCGAAATGCTCTTGGAGCGATCGAGCGTGTGGACGGCACTGTTCGCGATGGTCGCCTCCTCGACCGGGACTCCCAACAGGAATGCGCCGCACGCCAGAATGCGTTGCCGCAGCTCCTTCGCGGCTTTGATGACGGCCCCGCTGCCGAACACGGCAGTGCGTGAGGCAAAGGTACCGAAGCCGTAGGGTGCCGTTGCGGTGTCGTTGGTCAGGCAGGTGATGTCGTCGAGATTGATGCCGAGTTCGTCGGCCGCGACCTGCCGCATCGCCGTCATAATGCGCTGGCCCTGCGAGGGAAGCGCCGCCGCCACCGTGAGTACGCCGCTTGTTTCCAGACGCAGCGTAACGGCGTCGCGGCCGGGCTGCAGCAGCGTGCCGGGGCCGACCGCCGTGGTGGTACCGAGGCCGGTAAGCTCGGCGAAACAGGCAACGCCGATGCCACGCAGCTTGCCGTCGGCCAAAGCTTCCTTTTGCTCGGCGCGCAGCCGCGCATATTCCGCCTTGGCGGTGGAAAGCTTCAGGCAAGGCACGTAGTTGACGTTGTCGTGCACGAGGTTGTTGGCGTTGCGATAGGGCATTTCCTCATTGGGGATCAGGTTGCGCCGGCGCATTTCCACCGGATCGATTTGCAGCCGGCGCGCCACTTCGTCCAGCAAAAGCTCGAGCGAAGCCGAGGCCGAGGGCCGTCCGACCGCCCGATAGGGACCGACCGGCGTCTTGTTGGTGGCGACGCCGCGGGTGCGGTAGCGCATCGCTGGCACCTTGTAGGGTCCGGGCATCAGGCCGGCGGTCTGCAACGGCTCCATGCCCGCCGACCAGAGGTAGGTGGAATAGGCGCCGACATCGACCCAGATATCCGAACTGAGCGCGAGCAGCTGACCTTCCTTGTCCACCGCCACCTGTAACTCGATGTACTGGTCGCGGGCGTGGGTCGACGCGACCATGTTCTCCAGCCGGTCTTCCACCCACTTCACCGGCCGGCGCAGCTCGAGCGCCAGATAAGCGCAGACGAACTCTTCCGGATAGATGGACGCCTTCTGACCAAAACCGCCGCCGGTGTGCGGAACGATAACCCGCACTTCATTCTCGGGCAGCCGCAGATGTTGGGCGATGTAATGGCGCACGACGTAAGGAAGCTGGTGGCTCATCCACACGGACAGAGCGAAGGAGCTTTCCCGATAGGCCGCGACGCAGCCGCGGCCTTCCAGGCAGAGCGCCTGCTTGCGGCCGATGCGGAACTTGCGCTTGACCACGAGGTGGGCGTTGTCGAACGCCTCATCGACATTGCCACGTTCGTATTCACGCTTGATGAGATAGTTGTTGACGCAGGTATCGTGCACCAGCGGCGCGTCGTCCCGCTCGCCCTGGCGCGGATCCGACACCACCGGCAGCGGCTCGTAATCGACCACGATGAGCTCGGCGGCGTCTTCGGCAGTAGCGCGGTCCTCGGCCACCACGGCGCAGATCGCCTCGCCGCAAAAGCGCACCTTGTCGACCGCCAGCCAGTGCTGCACCGACTCGCCGCCGGAAAAGCGGTTGGGCATGCTGCGGAAGGGATCGACCTTGCCGAGCAGCTCCTTGCCGGTCAGAACCTTGATGACGCCGGGCAATGCGCGCGCCTTGCTCGCATCGACCGAACGCAGCCGGGCGTGCGCGTGCTGACTGCGCAGGAACGCCACGTGATACATGCCGGACAGCTGGATATCGTTGAGGAATCGACCGAAGCCCTCGACCAGCGGAATAGCCTCGTCGGGCAGCACCGACGAGCCAACCATCCGCTCATTGACGAAGCGCTTATCCGCCATCAAACGAACTCCTTGCGCGCCACGGCCAGGACGGCATCGACGATGGCCTGATAGCCGGAACAGCGGCAGATATTGCCGGACAGCGCTTCGCGCACGTCCTGCTCGGTCGGGTTGGGATTCTCCTGCAGCAATTCGATCGCGGTGATCAGCATGCCCGGGGTGCAATAGCCGCATTGCAACGCGAACTTCTCGTGGAAGGCCTGCTGCATGGGATGGCGCTTGCCGTCCTGGTCGCGCAGACCCTCGATGGTAACGATGTCGGCACCGTCGGCCTGCACGGCAAGCGTGAGGCAGGAGCGCGCGCTGCGCCCATCGAGCGAGACCGTGCAGGCGCCGCACACGCCGTGCTCGCAGCCGAGATGCGTGCCGGTGAGATGAAGGTGGTCGCGGATGAAGTCGGCGAGCGACAGCCGCACCGGCACGACCTTCTCATAGGCCGTACCATTCACGGTCACCCGAATGCGCTGTTCCCTAGCCAAGTTTTTGTTCTCCACTGCGCGCCAGTGCCGTTTCCAAAGCCCTCGCCGTCAGCACGCCCGCCAAATGCCGCCGATAGGAGGCGGAGGCATGCACGTCGTCGGCCGGCTCGACGGCGGCGGCAACCATGGCGGCCGCCTCGGCCAGAGCGTCCTTGGTTTGCTTGCCGCCTAGCTTGCGCCCGGTGAGCGCCTCTTCCGCCGCGCGCGCCCGGAACGGGCCATCGCCCATGCCGACGACGGTCAGGCGCGCCTTCTCGCAGGTGCCATTGCGCATGGTCAGCGTGACTGCCGCGCCGCCCAGAGCAAAATCGCCCAGCCGGCGCGCGAATTCCACGAACGCCGTGCCGGTGCCGGCGGCGGGACGCGGATAGCGCAAGGCGACCACCATCTCGTCCGCTTCGAGCGCGTTCGACATCAGGCCGGTGAAAAATTCTTCCGCCGGCAATTCGCGGCGCCCCGCCTTGCCGGCGATCACCACGGTGCCTTCCAGAGTGACCAGCACGCTCGGCTGCTCGGCGGCCGGATCGTTGTGCGAGACGCTGCCGCAGACGGTGCCGCGATTCCGGATCGCCGGATGCGCGACGTAAGTTGTCGCCTCGGTCAAGAGCGGCCAGCCTTTTGCCACCTCGGGATTGCGCAACAGGTCGGCGTGGCGCACCAGCGCGCCGAGCGTCAGACTGTCCTTCGTCACATCGAGATGGTTCAGCTCCTCGATACGATTGATGTCGATCAGCGCCGCTGGGCTGAGAATGCGGCAGTTGAGCATGGGCATCAGGCTTTGCCCGCCCGCCAAAACCCGCCCGTCACGGCCGGCATCCGCCAGCACCTGCACCGCCTCGTCCAGGCTGCGCGGGGCGTAGTAGTCGAACCATGCCGGCTTCACGAGCGCTCGACCCTTTCGTCGCTGTTGTGCTTTGTTAAGCGGCCCCCGCGCCATCGCCCGCGGCCGCCCGCCATAGCTCAGCTCTTTACTATGTAAGTGCTTTACTATAGTCCTGCCGGACGCGACGGTGTCAAGGGTCGAACTGCGGCGTCCGGCCGGCCGGGACCGGTCTCGCTGACGACCGGCGGACCTCGCCGCGTCTCAATTTCAGAAGGCGATCATCATGGAAATGCAACTCAAGGATCGCGTTGCCCTTGTCACCGGCGCAACCCGGGATGTAGGCCGTGAGATCGCGCTGTCGCTGGCCGCCGAGGGGGCGAAGGTGGCGGTGCATTATCACGGCGCAGCCGATGCCGCTGAAGCCGTTGTTGCAGACATCAAGAGCCGCGGCGGCCAGGCGAAAGCCTATCAGGCCGATATTTCCGACAACGCCGCGGTGCAGAAAATGGTCGCCGCCATCGTGGCCGACCAGGGCGGGCTCAACATCCTGGTGAGCAATGCCGGCCTCGCCATCCGCAAGCCTTTCAAGGACACCACGCCCGAGGAATGGCAGCGCCAGATCAACGTCAACCTGCTCGGCGCCATCCACCTCTGCCATGCGGCCGGCCCGCATCTGGTCAAAGGCGGCGACGGCCGCATCATCGCCATCGTCGGCGACTCTTCGCGCGTCGGCGAATCCGGCCTGTCGATCGTGGCGGCGGCACGCGGCGGCGTGATCATGCTGATGAAGTCGCTGGCGCGCGAAATGGGCCGCGTCGGCGTGACCGCCAATACCGTCTCGCTCGGCATGGTCGAAACCGGCCACGATCCGGAATGGCTGGCGGCCAATCGCGAGAAGCTGGTCAAAATGTACCCGGTACGCCGGCTCGGCCAGCCGGAAGACATCGCGCCGACCGTGACGCTGCTCGCCTCGCCGAAGAGCGGCTGGATCACCGGCCAGGTGATCAGCGTGAGCGGCGGCTATTGCATGGTGTGAACCGGCGGGATCAGACGCGATGAAAATGCATTTCCTGTCCGGCGGCCGCCTGCGCATGCGCAAGAACATCTTCTTGCCGTCGGCAGAGCGTGGCGAGACCATCGAGCTTCCGGTGTCGAGCGCGCTTATGCGGCACGGCCAGGCCAACGTCCTGTTCGATACCGGCTGCCACCCGACGGTGGCGGAGAACCCCGAAGCGCGCTGGGGCGGCCTCGCCAAGCTGATGACGCCGATCATGCAGCCCGGCGAGCACGTGCTGAGCGGGCTGGCCGCGCTCGGGCTTGCGCCCGAGGACATCGACGTCGTCATCAACTCGCATCTGCATCCCGATCACTGCGGCTGCAACGAATTTTTCCGCAAGGCCACCTTCCTCGTGCACGCCGAGGAGGTGGTGGCCGCGCGCGCGCCCAACAGCGAGGCCGCCGGCTATCTGGTCGCCGACTGGGATCAGCCGATGCCGGTCGACGAGGTCGCCGGCCAGCGCGACGTGTTCGGCGACGGCCGCATCGTGCTGCTGCCGCTGCCGGGGCACACGCCGGGCTCCATGGGCGCGCTCGCCCAGCTCGACCGCAGCGGCACTTTCCTGCTCGCCGGCGACACCGTCAGTTTGCGCGAGACGCTCGATACCGACACCGTGCCGCGCAACACCTGGAACGGCGAGGTGCTGCTGAAATCGTGGGCCGAAATTCGCCGCATCGAAGCCACCGGCGCCACCATCGTGTGCAGCCACGACCTCGAGCAATGGAACACGCTGCGCAAGGGTGCCGAATTTTATGACTAAGCGCGGCAGTCGCGCCAACCGATAGGTTTTCGGAACCGATGTCGCTCCGCATTGCTCTTCTTGGCCTGCTGGCGGTCGAGCCGGCGTCGGGCTATGACTTGAAGCGCGCCATCGACCGCTCGACCTATTTCATCTGGAACGCGACCGGACCGCAGATCTACAACACGCTGCACAAGTTGCGCGAAGAAGGCTACGTCACCAGCCAGTCGCTGGCGCAGACCGGCAAGCCCGACAAGCAGATCCATACCATCACGCCCAAGGGCCGCGACGCGCTGCAGAAGTTCGTGAGCGAGCCGGTGCGCGCTTCGGTGACGCGCGACGAGGTTCTGCTGCGCATATTCTTCGGCAACTTTGCCGACGAGAAGACCATCCGGCGCGAGCTCGATTCCTATCTCGACCGCATTCGCAATGAGCGCGCCTTTCTGGAGGCAACCCAGGCGCGCATCGACGCCCACCCGGGGCCCAAGCACGAGGCGCGGCGGTTTCAACTGCTTTCGCTGCGCCTGAAAGTCGCCCAGTATCGCGCCATGGAGCAGGAGCTTGCCCGCTTCCTGGCCGAGGAGCCGACCGAGAAGCCACCGGCGCAGAACATTGCCTGCGCGTCGCCATCGGCGAAAAGACGGTCCAAGCGCGACGGCCTCGCCGGGGACTAGACACGGTCACGACTACAGCGGCCGGAACAATTCAGGCGGCGCAGCATTAAGTTCCGGGGACGCGCCATTTCGTGGGAAAAACGCTATGAAAAAGACAACCGCGCTTTTGCTCGGTGGCACGGCTGCTTTGCTCACCGTCGGGCCAGCCGTTTCCGCCGCGAGCGTCAATCCGGCACCACAGCCGCCCGCCGCCCGCTCCTATGCCGAGCTGCTCAATCCAGTTCCCGATGCTGTCACGCTTCTGAAAGCCGACGACGCGCGTCTGACGCAACAGCCCGCGCGTGTTCAGCTCGCCCAGTATCACCACCACCACCACCATCATCACCACCACCATCATCATGGGTTTGGTTTTGGCTTCGGTTTCGGCGGGCCCTATGTCGCCCCGTATTACGCTGCACCCGAGGATTGCTACTGGACCTGGGGCCGGCGCTATTGGAACGGACACCATTGGATGCGACGGCGAATTAGGGTCTGCGATTGACCGAGCCAACCTCGCCCGGCGCGGCGTTTAGAATGGACGCATGATGAGAGGCTTTATCGTCGGTGTCGTCGTGACGCTCGCGGTGCTTGCGGCGGCCGGCTTGGCCGTGCTGCGCACCGGCACCATACCGGCGAATGCCGATGCAAAGCCCGGCAGCTTCGAGCGCTACATCGCGAGCACGTCGCTCAAAGCGACATTACAGAAGGAAGCGCCCAAAGAACAAAATCCGGTACCCTTGAATGACGCCAATCTCGTTGCCGGCATTCATCTCTATGGAACACACTGCGCAGTTTGCCACGGGACCGCGGCTAAGGATGCGGCTCCGCCACCCATTGCCAAAGGCGAATATCCGCAGCCCCCGCAGCTCGTCAAGGATGGCGTCGAAGACGATCCGCAAGGCTGGACCTTCTGGAAGATCAAGCACGGCATTCGCTGGACCGGCATGCCCTCGTGGAAAGACGAGCTAAACGATCGCCAGATCTGGACGCTTGCCTTGTTTCTCAAGCACATGGACAAGCTGCCGCCAGCCGTCGCGCAAGCGTGGCAGGGTATCGGCATATCGGCGCCGCGCTGACGAAGGCGCAGACCGGCAAGCCGGACAAGCAGATCCATACCATCACGCCCAAGGGCCGCGACGCGCTGCAGAAGTTCGTGAGCGAGCCGGTGCGCGCTTCGGTGACGCGCGACGAGGTTCTGCTGCGGATATTCTTCGGCAACTTTGCCGACGAGAAGACCATCCGGCGCGAGCTCGATTCCTACCTCGATCGTATTCACGACGAGCGCGCCTTTCTGGAGGCAACGCAGGCGCGCATCGACGCGCATCCGGGCCCCAAACACGAGGCGCGGCGGTTTCAACTGCTTTCGCTGCGCCTGAAAGTCGCCCAGTATCGCGCCATGGAGCAGGAGCTTGCCCGCTTCCTGGCCGAGGAGCCGAGCGAGAAGCCACCAGCGCAGAACATCGCCTGCGCGTCGCCATCGGCGAAAAGACGGTCCAAGCGCAACGGCCTCGCCGGCGACTAGACACGGTCACGTTTCATAGAAACGGCGAACGTGTCCAAGTTTTTATTTTATCGCGTTTCCGGACGGCGAACCGGTTTCCACTTCGACTGGAAACGCTTTAGTGCCGCCGATTTGAATTTTCTACACCACCTGCCGCAAGCTAGGGCGCGTACTCGTTAACGCGGAGGTCGAAGGCCTGCTTTTGGGGGCAAAGCGGAAGTGGCTAAAACGAACCAACGACGCGAATGACCCACATCTGCCGCGCGGTAAGCCCGGCAAGCCTCGCCTTGCTCACTCACGTCGCATAAGCCTCCGAGTGGACCTGAATGATTCCACTGCCTATTATTTGCAAGCGGCGAGGCACGTATTGTATGCTATCCCGCAACCGTTGAAATAGCCTCCTCTCCTAAAATTGCAGTCCGCGTGCCTTTCGCGACAGACGTGCTCGCAATCCGCTTCGCTATATTCACGTCTATCATATCCACGATCGTAATCGCGATCTTCGACGCATCGCCCCCGCCGCTCGCTGTAATAATAGCCTCGGCCGCAGTCGTCGCGGACCAGCGTCATATTGCTCTTTATAGCCGGCTGCGACTTGACGGGTGCGAGCGTCAGCGCGCCGGCATCGAATGCGAAAAGCATCGTCACTGCGGCGGTTGCGATGGCTAACACTGTGGCCTTGCGCATGAGCGTTTCCCTTCTGATAAAGACGACGCCCCTTTATTGGCAGTCATTATAATGACGCCAATTAGGCGTGTAAATATTCCGTATATGTTGTCGATTGCCCACGCTTTTCAGATGCTTACGACAAACTCCTCACCGCCACTACATCGATTGAGCCAAGAGCGACGCATCTTTTGCGCGCCCAGTTCGCATTTCCTCGCCCATCTTTTGGTGAACAAGAACTCCCAGCAACCGCGGCGGGCAACATACAAATAAATTGGCCAGGTGAACTATCATTCTGCTAGCGCGTGGTTTTATTGAGAAGTCTCCAACATGGAGGATACGCCACATGCTTTTCGCGGATAAAGTTATCGGTGTTCTTGAGCTTCAGAATGGGCGGCCTGATCGTCGAATAGCCAAACGTCTCGGGTGCAGCCCAAATCAAGTGAGCGGTGAATGTCGCTTCTTAGAGCAGCGCGGTATCGGTTTGAACAAGTCCGGTTATGGCCCTCCGCGACACTTTTGAAACGCCCATACAAGGGCCGCTATTGGGATAGCAGCGGACATTCGGCCAGCCGGGGTTCAACGAGGCAAATCTATGAGTACGCGCCCTGGTTCAGAACCTTCAAATCGACAAGCGTCCGTAGAATCATAGACTTGCTAGTGCCCGGTTTCTTCCGAAGCTCGTGTCGGGGCGTGCTGCGCTGTGTCGCGAACTTCGGAAGCGGGCACTAGCCGCCGCGCGCGATCTGCCATAAGCGTAAGCGCGATCGAACGCGTTGCGGCGCGGCGCCACGGCGTCCCGCTGCCGCACGCTTCCCCGCATTGATTCCCTCCACTGAAAGGAATAGCCGATGACCGCCCCCATGACATTCGCGGATGCCCGCCTGGCGGCGCTGGACGGCTTTCGCGTCGAGATCGACGAGGCGCATGAGCGGGCCGACATCGTGCTCGACCGCCCGCCCTTCAACATCATCGCCATGCCGCAGCGCGACCAGTTACGCCTCGTCTTCGAAGCGCTCGACCAGGACGCCCGCGTCCGCGTCATCGTGCTGCGCGCGGTCGGCGAGCATTTCTCCAGCGGCGGCAATATCAAGGGCTTCCTGGAAGCTTCGCCCGAGCACGTCTCGAAGCTCGCCTGGAACATCGCGGCGCCGGCGCGCTGCGCCAAGCCGGTGATCGCGGCCAATCGCGGCTACTGCTTCGGGGTCGGCTTCGAAATCTCGCTGTCTTGCGATTTTCGCCTGGTCTCGGAGACCGGCCAATACGCCCTGCCCGAGCAGCGGCTCGGACAAATTCCCGGCTCCGGCGGCTCGGCGCGCCTGCAGAAGATCGTCGGCATCACGCGCACCAAGGACATCGTGATGCGCTCGCGGCGCATTCCCGCCCAGCAGGCCTATGACTGGGGTATCGCCACCGAATGCGTGCCCGACGACAAACTGGAAGCCGCCACCGACGCGCTGGTCGACGAGCTGCGCGGCTTCTCGCCGCTGGCGCAGCGCACGGCCAAGAAGCTGCTCAACGACACCGAGGATGCAACGCTATCGGTCGCCATCGAGCTGGAAGGCCATTGCTACAGCCGGCTGCGGCAATCGGACGATTTTCGCGAGGGCGTCGAGGCCTTTCATGCCAAGCGGAAAGCGCAATACAAGGGCACCTGAAGCAAGGCGCGGGCGCGAGTTCGCGTCAGCTCACCACCGGTAAAACGTCGATGTCGTAGGCATGGCTCATGCTGCGCCCGAGCACCGGGTCCTCCAGCTCCATTTCGAAACGCGCCGCCGGCCTGATGCCGCCGATGGCGCCCAGCGTGCCGCAGAACATGACGGTGCCGGGCGGCAGCGCACCGTTCGGCTGGATTTTCGCCATAAGCTCGGCCGGCGGACGCATCGCCGACAGCGGGCCTTCCTGATATTTGACGCGCTCGCCGCCAATGGTGGCAAAGGCGCGCAGGATGAGCCGGTCCCAATGATCGGCAACCTCGTCGAACGGCCACAGCGCACTCCCCAACGCCTTGCCGCAAAGCTGCTTGGACAGCGCGATCCCCATGGTCTCCGCCTTGCGATCGGTATGGTCGGAGCCGAGCCCGAGCCAGAGGCCGTCCGGCAAGGCGACGATGACCGGCTCGGCCTCGCCGGATGTATCCGGGCCGAGCACTTGCAGGCGCGAACTTTGCGTCAGGTTCGCCGTGGCGATGCGGTAGAACACCGGCACCGAGGACGGGCGCGGCACGCCGATCGCCGCCAACTCCTCGATGTGGTGGCGCAGCGCCGCCTCGTCACGGCCGGTCCAGCCGGCCACGATCAGCGTGTCCGGTTCGATGTCGACGCGGCTGTTGCCGCTCAGGGAACGGCGCTCGAACGCGAGCATGGATCGGACCTCTTGTTTCTTGAGTTGGCGGGCGCGGTTTCGTAACATCCCATGCCATAACAATTTTTGCGTTGTCGAACGAGGGCTAGTTCCGTGCTGCATGACGATCGACGGTTGCGCAACGCATTCGGTCAGTTTCCAACCGGGGTCGCCATTGTCACGACCGTGACCGCCGCGGGCGAGCGTCTCGGCATGACGATCGGCTCGTTCGGGTCGCTGTCGCTCGATCCGCCGCTCATCCTGTTCAGCATCCACCGGCGGGCGAACAGCTTTGCCGCCTGGCAGCAGGCCAAGGCCTACGCCGTCAACATCCTGCACGAGGCGCAGGAGGAGCTTTCCAACCGCTTCGCCACCGCCAAGGGCGAGAAATGGGCGGGCCTGACGCCGCGTACCGGCAAGACCGGCGCGCCCCTGCTGCCCAACGCCGTCGTCACGCTCGAATGCGAGCCCTATGGCCGCTATGACGGCGGCGACCATGAAATCTTCGTCGGCCGCGTGCTCGAGGTGCACGAGAACATGGCCAAGCGCGGCCGGCCGCTGGTCTTTTCGGGCGGGCGCTATCGTCAACTGGTCGCCGGCGGCACGCAGGTTCCGCCCGAAGACGTCAATCTGCTTTACGGGTGGTAGTCCCCCCGCCAATCGCGAGGTCATCGATGAGTGTGAACAAGGCGCATACGGAATTCCACCCCCTGGACATGTCGGCCGGCTGGGAAACGCCGCCCGGTTATCCGGCCGGCATTGCGCAAAAGGTTCTCTCCGGCGCGCTCGACGAGAAGAACAAGCGCGGCACGCGCACGCGGCTGTTGCGCTTTGCGCCCGGCACCTACACCACCGCGCCCTTCGTGCACGACTATTGGGAGGAAGTGTTCCAGATCTCGGGCGACCTCATCGTCGGCAACGACGCCAACGGCCAAGGCGGCGAGCCGTTCCCGCCCAACACCTATGCCTGCCGGCCGCCCGGCGCCTATCACGGCCCGTTCAAGTCCGAGACGGGCTGCATGCTGCTGGAAATTCACTACTTCGACCCGGTTTAGCGCGCCGCGCCGCTATTTGCCGGGCTGGCAGATGCCGGCCAGCGCCCGCGCGCGCGCCGGCGCCATGCAGGCTCTCGGTCAGGTAGCCGACGGCGTTGCGGCCGATCGTCATGTTCTCGATTGAGCGCAGAATGCGCATGCGGTCGGTCGTCTCGCAACACGACGACCCGTTACGCGGTCGTGACAACCTGCTCTCTCGGGATTCCACGTTCAGCCGCGATCTTGCGCTCGAGTGCAAGTCGCGCGTGAACGCGGGCCCCATCGGAGTTTATATTGACGAGCGGACGATCGTGCAGCCGCCGCAACGTCTCGTGTTGTGCCTCAAGGACGATTTCGTCCTCCTTGAAGGCAACTTCAATTGCATGGAAAAGCTGCTCGGTGGCCTCCGGCTCATTCTGGCGGTAGCCATTGGCCGTCGACCAGAAGAACCAGGTTCTGTCTTCGGTTTCAGGCGTGATCCCATAGAAGATGCGTAAGCCGAAGCCGCCCTCGCGAACGCCGGATTCGTAGGCGCCCTTGCCCACGTCGAGCGCGCCGGTGAATTGCAGGATGCATGACGGCGCCACATACTCGAACTCCTGCCATCGGTCGACGCGGCCGCTAAACTTCACGGCGCTGGCGTAGAGACCGGGCGGAATGCAGTTGAGCATCCACCGCACAAATTTGACGCCGTCCGGGGTCGGCGCCGTCTGCATCTCGGCCCTGGCATAGGCGTCCGGATCGCTTGCCAGAGTCGCCTTATGAACGTAGGCCGCATGAGTCTGGTCCAGGAGATTGTCGGACACGAGCAGGTAGTTGCATTTGAGAATCTCGCTCTTGGACTTGTAGGGCCAAGCGCCGTGCCACGGCCACCGCACGATCTGCTCGGCGTTCGCCTTCTGCGGATCGCCCATCCAGATCCAGACCAGATCGTCGCGTTCCTCTACCGGATAGCTTCGGACCTTGGTGTTTGCCGAAATCACTTGCTGGCCGGGAACCTCGACACAACGGCCGGCGCCGTCGAACACCAATCCGTGGTACTCGCAGCGGATATTGTTGTCGAAGACTTCGCCATGCGAAAGCGGCATGGCCCGATGGCAGCACCGGTCCTCAAGCGCGACGATACGGCCGTTTTTACCGCGGTACAAAACGATGGGCTCGTCGAGAAACGTACGCGCCATGGGCTTGTTGGTGAACTCGCTCGACCAACCCGCCACGTACCAAGCGTTCGTCAGATACATTGGATTCCCCCCGATTGCTCGGACATGCGTCCGGCTTCAGCGTCCGCGGCACACCGTCGTACCGGCGGCACCGGCACTGCAAGACCTGGAGTTCTGCGCTGCGAAGGCGCGGAGCAAGGCCGGGACGACGCCGCTCCGGCGAGCGGCCGCAACGAGCGACCTTCCGTGCGCCCAGCGTGCTTCATCGCGCCCGCGCCCTCCGCATACCGGCTCCATATTAGCTAACTTACAAAGCTATTCAAGCTAAAAGACTGGGCAATGGCGGCGCACAAAGTGGGCGCATGGCGCGCGGGCGAACGACCCGATGCGGCGGTGCGGTCAAACGCAGGCCCAAGATATTTTGACAATCGATGCAAATACGGTAAGCCAACGCTCATGGCCAGAAGCACGGAAACAGGCGGCGCCAAGATCAGATTGCTGCGGCGGCCGCGGGAGCGGTCCGCCAAGACGCCGCCGCTGACGATCACGCGACCGGAAATGCTGGTCGACGGTTCCGATCGCGATTTCCGGCGTCTGGTCCATGGGCTGTTCGGATTCTTCGCCCGCCACGAGGCGGTACGCTCCGGTCACGGCGCACGCATCGGCCTCGTCGGCATCGAGTACACGGTGCTGATCTCGATCCGCCACCTGTCGGCGGAAGAGGGGGACGTCAATGTCAATCGCGTGGCCAATCACCTGCATTTGAGCGGCGCGTTCGTGACAACGGTCACCAACAAATTGCTCCAGCGCGGGCTCATTCACAAGACCGTCGACCCGACCGACCGACGAAGAGTCAAGCTGGAAGTTTCGGCCAAGGGCGACGATTTGCTGGCCGAGCTCGCGCCGGTGCAGCGCCAAGTCAATGACGTGCAGTTCGGCTGCCTCAGCGCCAGCGAGTTTCGCCAGCTGCTGAAAATAACCGAGCGTTTGATCGAAAGCAGCGAGCAGGCCGTGCGGTTGCAGGATTTTCTGGCAAGCCACGCGGCGCCCGCAGCGCAGGCCGCGGCGCTGCGGCAATCCCAAAGGCACGCCGCCGGTGCGCGGCCAAAACAGCGCCGACGGTCATGACGATCGGCAGCGCGGGCGGCGAGCTGAATACCAAGCTTGAAAAGCTAATCTAGTTAAGCAATTATTGAACCACCATCGAGAACGCGGGCACGGCGCTGGAGGGCAGCATGCAAATCAAGCGGACGATGACGTTCGTCGATGAGGTCGCCCTGGAGGCGGGCCAGCGCGTCGAGCCGCCGCTGCGCAAAGTCGCCGTCGCCGCCATCCTCGACAATCCGTTTGCCGGACGCTACGAGGCCGATCTTAGCCCGCTGACGCAGGCAAGCGCCGAAGTCGGCCGCCATATCTGTTCGCTCGCGATCGCGCTGCTCGCCCCGCACAAGCCGCAGAGCTACGGCAAGGCGGCGATCATCGGCATGAACGGCGAGCAGGAGCACGGCGTCGCCATGCTCACCACCGTCTACGGCAATGTCATGCGCGAGGCGGCGGGCGGCGGCATAGCCTGGATCTCGTCGATCACCAAGCGAGCGGCGCCGGGAAGCGCAATCGACATTCCGCTGGCGCACAAGGACGCGCTGTACGTGCGCTCGCACTATGACGGCATCACCGTGATGCTGCCCGACGCGCCGCTGCCGAACGAGATCGCGGTCATTTGCGCGTTCGCCAGCCGCGGGCGGCCGCATCATCGCGTCGGCGGGCTGGCGGCCGCCGACATCAAAGGCAGCGACGGACTGACCTGAGATAGGCTGGCGACGACGCGGTAGAACAGGCAATGGAGCCGAGCATGACAATCTGCAAGACCGGCGCAGATCACATCAAATCGCTCAAGGACGGGCGCACCGTCTATATCGACGGCGAGCTGGTGGGCGACGTGACCGAGCATCCCGCCTTTCGCAATTCGGTGAAATCGGCGGCGATGCTCTACGATTTCCAGGCGCGGCCGGAAAACCTCGAGCTGATGACCTTCGTGCCGAACGGCTCGAACCGGCGCGTCAACCGCTCGTGGCAGATGCCGCGCAACTACGCCGAGATGGTGCAGCGGCGCAAGGCGATGCAGGCCTGGGCCGCCCTCTCGTACGGCTTCATGGGGCGCTCGCCCGATCATCTCGCCTCCGCGCTGGTCGGCCAGCGCATGGGCATCGAGGTTTTCGAGAAGCACAGCCCCGAGCGCGCCAAGGCGCTGCGCGACTATTTCGAGGAAGCGAGCGCCAACGACTATTTCCTCACTTACGTGATCATCAACCCGCAGGCCGAGCGCGCCAAGGACTGGGGCGAGCAGAAGCAAGAGCTGGTCGCGCAAATCGTCGACGAGGATTCCGGCGGCATCACCATCCGCGGCGCCAAGATGCTGGGCACCAGCGCGATCATGGCCAACGAGATTTTCGTCGCCAACCTGCAGCCGCTGAGGCCCGGCGAAGAAGCGCTCGCCTTCTCCTGCGCGCTGCCGATGAACGTCAAGGGCCTGCGCGTGCTGTCGCGCAAATCCTACGAGGCCTCGGCCGTCTCCATCTTCGACAACCCGATCTCGTCGCGCTTCGACGAGAACGACGCGCTGATCTATTTCGAGGACGTCAAGGTGCCATGGGAGCGCGTCTTCGTGCACCGCGACACCGACATGTGCCGCGCGCAATTTCACGACACGCCGGGCCACGCCTATCAAAACTACCAGGCGCAGATCCGGCTGTCGGTGAAGGTCAAGTTTCTCACCGGGCTCGCGCACCGGCTCACCGAGGCGATCGGCACCACCAATATCCCGTCGGTGCGCGAGCAGCTCGGCTATCTGGCGGCGCAGACCAGCATGATCAACGCCATGATGGCCGGCATGGAAGCGGAAGGCTCGATGCGCGGCGAATGGTACGTGCCCAACCGGCACTTCATGTATTCCGCCCAGGTGCTGACCCAGGACCTCTACCCGCGCATTATCAACACGCTGCGCGACCTCTCGGGCGGCGCGCTGATCATGCTGCCCTCGTCGATCAACGACTTCGCCGACCCGCACCTCAAGAAGATCATCGAGTTGACACAACGCGCGGCCAAGATGGAACCCGAGCAGAAGGTCAAATTCCTCAAAGCCGCGTGGGACGCGATCGGATCGGAGTTCGGCTCGCGCCATACCCAATACGAGATGTTCTACGCCGGCGCGCGCTTCGTCACCGCCGGCCACAGCTACCGCACCTTCGATTGGGACGGAGCCACCAGCCTGGTCGACGGCCTCATGGATACTTACGAGCTCGCCGACGAGCTCGCCGGGAGAGCGAATTGACGGGACGCCGCGCCGACCCATGAAAGTCGCGATCGTAAATCTCGGTCAAATCGTCAGCGGCGACTGGCGCGCGCCCTTTGCCGCCGGCGATGCGATCACGATCGAGGGCGAGCGCATCGCCTCGGTCGGCACCGCTTCGGCCGCGGCCGTGAGCGGCGCCGACGTCGTCATCGACGCCGATGGCATGACGGCGATCCCCGGGCTGATCGACTCCCACGTCCACATCACCTTCGGCGACTATACGCCGCGCCAGCGCACCGTCGGCTATCTGGAGAGCTATCTGCACGGCGGCACCACCACGGCGATCTCCGCTTCCGAAGTCCACGTGCCCGGCCGGCCGCGCGACGTGGAAGGCGTCAAGGCGCTGGCCGTGGCGGCACAACGTTGCTTCGCCGAGTGGCGGCCGGGCGGCATGCGCGTGATCGCCGGCTCGGTCATCCTGGAGCCGGGACTGCAGCGCAAGGATTTCGACGAGCTCAAACAGAAGGGTGTGCGGCTGGCGAAAGCCGGCTTCGGCGCCGTCAAAAGCTCATTCGATTATGTGCCGCTGGTCGCCGACGCCAAAGCGGCGGGCCTGCTGACGACCTGCCATACCGGCGGCTCGTCGATCCCCGGCTCGGGCGCGATCACCGGCGACCATCTGCTCAAGATGCACCCGCACGTGTCGTTCCATATCAATGGCGGCCCGACCGCCATGCCGGACGCCGATTTCGAACGGGTCATCGTCGAATCCGAAATCGCCCTGCAGGTCTGCACCGCGGGAAACCTGCGCACGACGCTGCTGTGCGCAAAGCTGGCACGGGCGCACGAGGCCTTCGACCGCTTTCTCATCGCCACCGACACGCCGACCGGCAGCGGCATCATGCCGCTCGGCATGCTCTACACCATCGCGCATCTTGCCAGCCTGACCGACACGGCGCCGGAGCAGTTCATCTGCGCGGCGACCGGCAACAACGCCAGGGTCTACGGCCTCGACAGCGGCTATCTGGCGCCCGGCAAGGCCGCCGACCTCGTCTTGCTGGATGCACCCGATGGCGGTACCCAGTCGACGGCGCTGGCCGCCATCAAGCACGGCGACATCGCGGCGATCGGCGGCGTGATCACGGCCGGCGTTCCGCGCTTTGTCGGACGCAGCCGCAATACGCCGGCAACGACCCGCAAGGCGCGCGTGACCGCTTCGCGCGTCACGCAAGACTTTTCCGCAGCAGCTCATTAGGCCGCGATGACGGCATGAAACATGCATATCCCGCGGCGAGCGAAATGACGGCACGACGCCGAGACGAACCGTTTACGGCCTGACGGAACCCGACATGCTTTATCAACAGCTGATCAATGGCCTGATGCTGGGGGCGTCCTATTCGCTGGTGGCGATCGGCTACACGCTGATCTTCGGCGTGCTCAACCTGCTCTACTTCGCGCACGGCGAAGTGTTCATGGTCGGCGCCTTTGTCGGGCTCTATCTGGTGACGCTGGGCGGCGCCAACATCTATGTCGCCATGCTCGGCGCCATGCTCGCCTGCGCTGTGCTCGGCGTCATCGCGGTCTATGTCTCGGTACGCCCGGTCAGCAAGGACCGCCCCTTGGCGCCGCTGATCAGCACCATCGGACTGACCATCGTCATCCAGAATTTGGCGGTCTATATTTTCGGCGGCCAGCAGGTGGCGTTTCCGGACACCATCTCGGACCGGCTTTTTCACATCGGGCCGGTCACCATCAGCTCGGTGCAGATTTTCATCCTGACGGTCGCCGTCGTGCTGATGGCCCTGCTCTGGCTGTTCATCGAGCGCACCAAGATGGGGCGCGCCATCCGGGCGACCGCCGAGAACCACGAAACGGCGGCCCTGCTCGGGGTCGACGTCAACCGCGTGGTGTTGCTGACCTTCATCATCGGGTCGGGCATCGCCGGCATCGCCGGCGTGCTCGACGGCATCAAGAACAGCGGCATCTCGCCGTTCATGGGGCTCAGCGCGGCGGTGAAGGGTCTCATCGTCATGCTGCTCGGCGGCCTCGGCAATGTGGTGGGCGCCATGGTCGCCGGCCTCCTGCTCGGCATGATCGAGATACTGTCGTCGGCCTATATCGGCACCAGCGAGCGCGATTTCTTCTCGTTCGCGATCCTCATTCTCATTCTCCTGTACAAGCCGACCGGCCTGTTCGGCACCCGCACGACGGAAGAAAGGTAGCCGCGCGCATGCTCGACAGCCTCTTCGACGGCTATACGCGCTCGCTGCTGATCTTCGCCGGCATCAATGTCATTTCGGCCTACAGCTTCTATGCGCCCTATAAGACCGGCCAGGTGTCGCTCGGACAGGCCGGCTTCATGGCGGTCGGCGCCTACGCTTCCGCGGTCATGACGCAGAAATTCGGCATGCCGTTTGCAGCCTCCTTGGTGGTCGCCGGCGTGCTCGCCGGCGTGGTCGGGTTCGCGGTCGGCTTTCCGGCGCTGCGCATCAAGGGCGTTTATCTGCTGCTGCTGACGCTCGCCTTTTCCGAGATCGTATCGGTGATCGCGCTGAGTTGGAACTATGTCGGCGGCGCCCAGGGCTTCCCCAATATCTCCTTCAACCCCTATTCGCTCGATTACGTCGCCGGCTTGGTCGTCGTCCTGATCGTCTTCTTTGCCCGTCTCGAGCGATCGAGCCTCGGCCGCGCCATGGATTCGATCCACCAGGACGAGACCGCTGCCGAAGTGATGGGCATCGACGTGGTGCGCACCAAGCTGCTCGCCTTCGGGCTCGGTGCCGCCATCGCCGGCTTGGCCGGCGCAATCTTTGCCCATCAGGCCACTTATCTCAACTCCAGCACCTTCAACATCATGGTTTCGGTCGAGATCCTGATGTTCGTCATCGTCGGCGGCGGCAGCACCTATTGGGGGCCGTTCGTCGGCGCCGTGGCGCTCAACGCCATACCGGAATTCTTGCGCTCGCTGCACGATTGGATCGAGCTCGTGCCGGTGTCGTGGACCGATTTCTACCCGATGAACCGCATCTACGACTTCCTGCACAATTTCCTCGATTTCGAGAATGCCAAGCGCCTTATCGCCTTCGGCCTGATCCTGATCCTGATGATGATCTTCAAGCCGGACGGCCTGGTCACCCGCAACTCGTTGCGCCGGACGTTGCGCCCTCTCCAGTTCTGGAAGGTGCGCCGTGCGTGAGATCGTGACCGGCAGCGTGTGTCTCGCCATCGAAAGCTTGACCAAGCGCTTCGGCGGCTTCTACGCGGTCAACGACCTCAGCATGGAGGTGGCGCAGGGCGCCATTCATGCTTTGATCGGCCCGAACGGCGCCGGCAAGACGACATTCTTCAATCTGCTGACCGGCGTGCTGCCGGCCGACAGCGGCAGGATTATCTTCGACGGTCAGGTGGTCGAGGACACGCGCCCCTCCAAGCGCACCGCCCGGGGGATAGCCCGCACCTTCCAGAACATCCGGCTGTTTCCACATCTGACCGTACTTGAATCGGTCATGATCGGCGAGCATTGCCGCGTTTTCCCCTCGGTCTGGAAAGCGTTGAGCAAGGCTGTTTTTCAGCCGCCCTTCGGCGAGGCCGCCGAAGAGCGGCAAATGCGCGCCACCGCGACCGAACTGCTCGAATTCTTAGGTCTCGCCGACAAGCGCGACCACAAGGCATCCGACCTGCCCTACGGCGAGCAGCGCAAGCTGGAAATGGCGCGCGCGCTCGCCACGCGGCCGAAACTGCTGCTGCTCGACGAGCCGGCCGCCGGCATGAACCCGCACGAGACCGAAGAGCTCGACGACATCATCACGCGCATCCGCGATCGCGGCATCACGGTCATTCTGGTCGAGCACGACATGCGGCTGGTGATGGGCATTTCCGACCGTGTGACGGTGATCAATTTCGGCACCAAGATTGCCGACGGGCCGCCGGAGCAGATCCAAAACGATCCGGTCGTCATCGAAGCCTACCTGGGCGAGGACGTGGAGCTGTGACGATGCTGACGATTCATGGCCTGCGCTCCGGCTACGGCAAGATCGAAGTGCTGCACGACGTCGATCTGACCATCGAGCAGGGCCAGACCGTCACCTTGATCGGCGCCAACGGCGCCGGCAAGACGACGCTGTTGAAGACCATTTCGGGCCTTATCCGGCCGAACGCGGGAACGATCGAATTCCAGGGCGCGAGCATTGCGCGGCGGCCGGCGCACAGAATTGTCAGCCTCGGCCTGATCCAGGTGCCGGAAGGGCGCGCCATCCTCAAGCGCATGACGGTGATGGAAAATCTGCTGATGGGCGCGTTCAAGCGCAGCGACGCCGACGTCCCCCGCGACATCGCGGCCGTCTTGGAGCGCTTTCCGGCGCTGGCGGAGCGGCGCGAGCAGATGGCCGGAACGCTGAGCGGCGGCGAACAGCAGATGCTGGCGATCGGCCGCGCGCTCATGGCGCGGCCCAAGCTGCTGCTGCTGGACGAGCCCTCGCTCGGGCTCGCGCCAAAGTTCGTCACGCGAATTTTTCTCACAATCCGCGAACTGCAGAAGGAAGGCATGACCATATTGCTGGTTGAGCAGAACGCGCGCCACGCGCTGCGGCTGGCCGACCAAGCCTGCGTTCTGGAGCGCGGCCGCATCGTTCTGCGCGGAACCGGACAGGAACTCCTGAATATGCCGGAGGTGCAAGACACCTATCTCGGTCAGCATGCCGCATGACCGGGCACGGCAAACCAACAGATCGCGATGGAGGTGCGATGGACGAGAAACTCGGATATCATGCGTGCAATCTCGAAACGCGCGCCGCGCCCAGCGCGGCGTCGCAGAGGCGTTCACAAAAAGCTCGTGGGAGGGCTAAAGCAATGAAACTTGTCAGTAGTCTGCTAACCGCGTCGGCCGTCATGGCCTTCGTGTTCGTCGCGTCGTCGGGGCATGAGGCGGAAGCGGCCAAGCTTGCCGGACGCAACGTCAAGATCGGCTGCATGGTCCCGCTCACCGGCAAGGGTGCCGAATGGGGCCAGGCCGCCAAGACCTCGATGGAAATTGCGGTCAAGGAAATCAACGCCAAGGGCGGCGTCGAAGGTGTGCCGATCGATCTCATCTGCTACGATACGCAGACGCAAGTATCCGAAGGGCTGAAGGAAATCAGCCGCCTGGTCCAAAGCGACAAAGTGCTGGGGATCTCGGGGCCCTGCTACAGTTCGGTATACGAGGCCATCGCGCCGCAGCTCGATTCGCAGTTCAAGACCGTCATGAACTCGTATTGCTCGGCCAAGCCCGGCTTGGCGGCCATGAGCAAGTGGGCGTTCCGCAATACGCTCACCAGCGACAAGCAGCTCAAGCCGGTGGTGGCGGCCTGGGTGAAGGCGTATCACCCGAAGAAAGTCGTCGTCATTTATGACGCCCAGGACGCCGTATCGACGGCGGAAGGCGCCAAGATCCTGCCCGTGCTGCTCAAGGCCAACGGCGTCGACGTGGTCGGCATGCTGACCTATCGTACCGGCGACACCGACTATTCGGCGCAGATCACCAAGGCCAAATCCTTGGGCGCCGACGGCATCGCGCTTGGCGCCTCCTATCAGAATGCCGGCGCTATCGTGAAAGAAGCCCACAAGCAGGGGCTCAAAGTGCCGTTCGTGGCCGGCGCCGCCACCAGCACGCCGGGGTTCATCAAGATCGCCGGCAAGGATGCGGACGGTGCCTATCTGTCGACGGCGGCCTGGATCGACGATCCGCGCCCGGCGGCGGTGAGCTTCCTGAAGAAGTACCACGCCGCCACCGGCGGCAAGGACCCTAACTACGGCGGCCCCCGTTCCTACGACAACATCTACCTGTTCAAGCACTGCATCGAGACCACGGGCGTCACCAATAAGCCCGCCGATCTCGCTTCCGACCGCAACAAAATCCGCGAATGCATGGCCAAGACCAAGCACTTCCCGGGCGCCGCGGGCGACATCACCTTCGACGAACACGGCGACGGCACCGGCATCACCGCCATCCTCAAGGTGGAGAACGGCAAGTACGTCAACATTCTGAAATAACGATCGGCGCCGGCGCACGGCATCGATCGAAGCTCGACGACCATCACGGCGCCCTGCCCACGCGGGGCGCCGTGAGTTCTTCAGCGCGGAGCGCGCGCCATGCCGGCGGCCGTCATTACCGGCTCGGACGCCTCGGACGCAATCGACGCGATGAACGCGCGCGCGAGCGCCGGCTCTCTTGCGTTTGAAGCGATGGCGGCGGCGAAGATGGTGATTTCCTGCAATTCATCCGGCAGCGGACCGGCCAGATCGACGCCGGGCACGCACAGAATTTCCGCAATTTGCTGAATGCCGATCTCGGCTTCCCCGCCGGCTACCGCCTCACCGACTACGACCACGCTGCTTGCTCCCGCCCCCACCAGCCGCAATTTCGGCTCGACCACGGCGGCAATCCCGAGCCGGCGCAGCAGCGCAAAGAAGTAATTTCCGCTCGGGCTGCCGGTCGCCGGATCGGCACAGGCAATCGACTTGGCATCGAGCAGCGCCTGTCTGAAGGCTTCAACCGAGCCGATCTCCGGCTTCGGCGCACCTGCCTGCACCGCGACGCCGATGCGCGAAGCGGCCACGTTCGCGATGCTGTCCGGCGCGACCTTGGTGTGGCGGGCAAGTTCGTCGATGGCGGCCCTGGTGGTGATGGCGACGTCGATAATTTCACCGTCGAGCACGCGGGACTTGACCACGCCGGACCGGTCGAATTTGACCGCGACCTTGTGGCCCGCGCTTTGCTCGAACGCGCGCGCAAGCGCGGGGACGATCGTGTGCAAGGCACCCGCGCAGGCAACCTCGATCGTCTTAAGTGTGCCGGTCGGAGGCATGAGCAAGCCGGGGTTCGAACCGAATAAGCGGTCAGGTTCCGCTACGGTAATATCGACGCGCCTCAGCGAAAATGCGGCGCCACCTTGGCGTCGTCAGCGCTGACGCGCCGATAGCGGACCTGAGCGCGCGATTCGATCATCTGCATGTGCCCGAGCACGACCAGATGATTGAGGTGCGCGATGATCTCGCCCATGGCGAAGCCGATCTGATGGCCGTCGAGCCCGGAACGAAACAGAACGTCGATCAGCTCGCCGGCCGAGGTTTCGCGCCCGGCGCCTGCCAGTATCAGGTTGAGGCGCTCGGCGTGGTGCACCGCCAACTCGCGCAGGCGATAGCGCACGTTGACGAAGGGCTTGCGGTGCGACGGCAAGATCAGGGTATCGGGATCGAGCAGGTCGAGGAATTTTTGACAGGTGGCGAGAAAAGCCCCGACCGCGTCGAACTCCGGCTCGGCCGGCCAGGTGCTCACATTGGTGGTGATGGCGGGCAGAATCTGATCGCCGGCGATCAGGATGCGCCGCTCGGCGCAATAGAGCGAGACATGCTCGGGCGAATGCCCCTCGCCGACGACGACGCGCCAGCGGTCGCCGCCAATCGACAGCACGTCACCGTTGCGCAGGCGTTTGTAGTCGCGCGGCAGCGTGACGCCGTCCTTATAGAGGATAACCTCGTTGCCGAATGTGCCGACCCGGGCTTCGGAGAGGCCATGCCGCCGATAGAAGTCCTCCCGCGGCTTTATGGCGTCGGTGTCCTTGTCGGCATGCGCAAGATTGGCCGTGAACCACTCGCCCTGCGTCATCAGCGGCCGCAGGCCCCAATGCTCGGCGATGAAGCCGGAATTGCCGGCGTGATCGGGATGGAAATGCGTCACGACCAGCCGGGTGATCGGGCGGCCGCCGAGCAGGCTGGCCCAGGTCGCCATGAGCTGCTCGCGCACGTGCGGCTTGCCGTAGCCGCAGTCGATCATGGTCCAGCCCGGCCCGTCGCGCAGCAGCCAAAGATTGACCTGCTTGAGCGCGACGAACGGCACCGTCGTCGAAATCCAGAAGATGCCCTCGGCAACCTCGGTCGCCGTTCCCGCCGCGGGGTAATCGGCGAACGGAAACGCGATGCCCTCGCCCGCAGGCGCGTTCGGCGCGGCGCTTGACGTCTGTGTGCGTCCCATAACCGGCGCCGCGCTCAGGAGACC
Organism: uncultured Pseudomonadota bacterium; assembly: GCA_963805535.1. Classification (GTDB taxonomy): domain Bacteria; phylum Pseudomonadota; class Alphaproteobacteria; order Rhizobiales; family Xanthobacteraceae; genus Pseudolabrys. The sequence goes on along the minus strand of CAWDUV010000012.1, from coordinate 143,451 downwards.
GGCCAGCGCAGCTGGACCATCTGGTCGAGCTTCAAGCGCTTACCGAAGCGCGCCACCGCCACCGGGACCTGCGGATAAAGCGCGCTCTCGTCGATCTTGGTGAGCCGGCCGCCGGCCACCACCTGCTCGCCGGCGACGAACACGTCGCGCACCGAATTGCCGGTGGCGCTGTAGACGAGGTTCGACACCGGATTGATCAGCGGCTGCCATTCCGGCCGCTTGGTGTCGAACAGCACGATGTCGGCGTCCTTGCCGACCTCGATGCTGCCGATGCGGTCGGCCTGCAATGCCGCCTTGGCGCCGTTGACGGTCGCCATTTCCACCGCTGTCTCCGGCGGCATCACGCGCGGATTGAGGCGCGTCTCCTTGTAGCAGCAGCAGGCGAGCCGCATTTCCTGCGCCATGTCGACGATGCCGGAGGAGGCATGATCCGAGCCGACCGTGACGTTGACACCGAGCGCCATCAGTTCCGGCAGCTTGCCGACGACGAAATTGCCGTAGCCGTTGTGCAGGCTCGAGCTCGGCGCGCAGACCAGCGACGGCTTGCGCCTCGCCAGGATGGCGACCTCTTCCGGCTCCAGCCAGCCGGAATGGACGACCAGAAACTTCTCGTCGAGCACGCCGAGCTGCTCCAGCCGCTCGATCTCGGCCATCTTGGTACGCGTGACGCTGGAATCGTGCGTCGAATAGCTGAAGCAGGCATGGGTCTGCAGCAACGTGTTGTAGCGTTTGGCGAGCTTGTCGAGCCCGAGGATCAATTCATCGGAGGCGTTGTTGAGGCCGCGGAACGAGGCGCTGGCGCGGAGCCGCGGATTGCCGGTGTTGGAATATTTTTCCAGCACTTCCTCGGCGCGCTCGAGCGCCACCTCGGTGGTCTCGATCATGCGCTCGGGCAGGATGCCGAGCACCGATTTGGTCAGGTCGAAGGACGAGCGCGAGACGATGGCGCGAATGCCGGTCGCCATGATGCCTTCGACCGAGGCTTCCGGGTGATAGTTGCCGGGATCGATGAAGCAGGTGACGCCGTGCCTGAGCAGCTCGGCGGCGGCAAGCGTCGCCGAAAGCCGCACGTCTTCGTGCTCGAGTGCGGCCTCGTAAGGGTACATGCGCTCGAACAGGAAGGCCTGCGCATTGGCCTCGTCCGCCAGCCCGCGCGAGAGCTGAAACGAGGAATGCAGGTGGCAGTCGATGAAGCCGGGCGTCGCCACCGTCCCGCTCGCGTCGACCGTGCGCGCGGCGGAATGACTCTTGGCGATCTCCGCCGACTTGCCGATGGCGGCGATCTTGCCGCCGGCAACGGCGACGCCGGCGTCGCGGATGACGCGGCGCCCGGGATCGACCGTGATGAGCCAATCGATATTCGTGACGACAAGATCGACGGATGGCACGCTGCGCTCGCTCTTCCTGGCTTTATTCGTTGCTCTTATTTGGTCTCGCCGACGTATGTGAGCGGGTCTGAGATCTTCAGCTCGATCAACACGTTATCGTCGGTGGAATCCTCGCACAGCATGGAGCGGTGGCCGATGCCCTTGGGGATCAGCAGCATGTCGCCCGGATGCATGATCTTGACGCCCATCTCGGTTTCCCATTTCAGCGCGCCCTTGACGCAAAAGATGATCTCGTGCGCGTCGATATTGCGGTGCCAGAACCCCATGTCGGTCTTGCGCCGCTTGGAGACGTCGATCTGGACGTGATCCGAAGTGTAGAGGCGCAGCGGCGTGCCGTCGGGCTTGTCGATATTGGTGGGCGAGAACTTCTCGGCAAAGATATTGATCATGCGGAAGAAGTCCGCGTTGGCGAGTACGCCCGCATTGACCACCGGCGGCTCGTTGTGCGAGAGCACGACGTTCTTGCCGTCGATGGTCACGCGCTCCTCGTAGACCTTGGCGGCGGCCTTGGGCGTTTCCTGCGGCTTGTTCATGGTTTTTCTCCTGCGGTCGTTTGCATGGTGCCGGCGGCTTCGAGCACGGCCGAGATTATACCGGCATAACCGGTGCAGCGGCAGATATGGCCGCTCAGCACCTCGATGACTTCGGCTTCCGACGGCTTTGGGTTGCGGCGAAGGAAGTCGGTGAACGACATCAAAATGCCCGGCGTGCAGAAGCCGCATTGCAGCGCGTGATGCTTGCGGAACGCCTGCTGCAGCGCGTTGAGCGCGCCGTCGGCGCCGGCGAGCGATTCGACGGTCGCGATCTCGCGGCCGTCGGCCTGCATGGCGAGCGTCAGACACGAGCGCACCGCAACGCCGTCAAGCAGGACCGTGCAGCAGCCGCACACGCCGTGCTCGCAACCGACATGGGTGCCGGTCGCGCCCAGCCCTTGGCGGATGAAGTCGCTCAGCAGCATGCGCGGCTCGGCCTCGGCCGAGACGTTGCGGCCGTTGAGCTTGACGCTCACCCTGCTCTTCTGGTCGCTGTTCACCCGGCGCATTGCAGCGCCTCCTCGATGACGGCCGGCCCGACGCGCCGCAACAGATCGCGCCGCATGCGGCTGGAAGCATGCTGGTCTTCGTAGCCCTCGAGCTCCCAGGCCAGCGCGTTCATGGCATCGGCAAGATCGATGCCGGTGGCGAATTCCCGCACCGCCGGTCGGCCGGCCATGCCGCCCACCCCGAAGCGCACGCGGTTGCCGTCAGCGATCGCCGCGGCGGCGATAATGGCGAAATCGCCGTGCCGGCGCGCCACCTCGCGGAAGGCGACGCGGCGCGCGGCCTGCACCGGAAAGCGCACCGCGCTGACCATCTCATCGGCCTTGCGCGCGGTGGTCAGCATGCCGAGCTGGAAGTCGCTTGCCGCAAGCGTGCGCGTGCCACGGCGCGAACGCAGCACCACCTCGCCCTGCAGCATGGCGAGCGACAGCGGGATTTCGGAACTCGGATCGTTATGCGCGACCGAGCCGCAGACGGTGCCCTTGTTGCGGGTCTGGAAATGGCCGACGAAAGGGAGCGCTGCGGCGAGCAATGGCAATTTTTCTTTGAGGCCGGGCCAGGCCATCAGCCGGTTCTGCGTCACCGCCGCGCCGACCTCGACCTTGCCGCCAGTCTCCCGGATCTCGCCCAGTTCGGGAATGCGGTTGATGTCGACCAGCAGCGCCGGCTCGAGCAGCCGCAGATTGAGCATCGCGAGCAGCGACTGGCCGCCGGCCAGCACGCGCGCGGCTTCGCCATGCTCGGCCAGCAGCGCTGTCGCCTCGTCGACCGTGTCGGCGCGCACATAATCGAACGGATGCGGCTTCATGCGCTGCCGCCGCCGAAAAAGCGCAACAGGCGCTGCCAGGCCGATGACGGCGGCGGCCCGCCGGCATCTTGCGGATTGAGCTGCCGCGCCAGCCGCTCGAAGAATTGCCGGATGATGATGGCGGCCGCACCGTCGAGCAGCCGGCCACCGACGGACACCACCTTGCCGGTGGCGGTGACCGCATAGTCGTAGTCGATGCGGGTGCCGGCCGCCGTCTTCGTCAGCCGCAGCGTGCCGGCGCCGCCGGCGCCGCCGAGCGGGCCACTGAGCGTGCCGTCGATACGGCCGGATTGCTCCGTCACCAGATCGCTCAGCTTGACGGTCGCTTCGAACTTGCCGCGCACGGGTCCGACGCCGAGCGAGACCAGCGCGCGATAATCGTTGTCGCCCAGGCGTTGCAGCTCGTGGCAGCCGGGAATGACCGCTTTCAGGCTTTCCGGATCCAGCAGCGAGCGCCACACTTGCGCCGGCGAGGCCGGCACGTCGAACGAGCCCTGCCCGCTCAAATTGCGTCCGCCCTCCGGCGCAGGCTGGGCAACGCTCGCGCGCGCGGCGCCCGCCGGCGGCGGCGGCTCGGCCTGCGCCAGCAAGGCATGAATGCGGCGCGGCGTCACCGGCACGGTCACATCCTTGACGCCAAGCGCATCGGCGACCGCGTTGGCGACGCAGGCCGGCACGCTCATGCAATTGCCTTCCGCCAGACCCTTGGCGCCGAGCGGGGTAAAGGGCGACGGCGATTCCATGTGCAGAAACTCGGCCGGTGGAATCTCGCTCGCCGTCGGCACCAGATAATCGGCAAAGGTGCCGGACAGGAACGCGCCGGTATCGTCGTAGACGAATTCCTCGTAGAGCGCGGCGGCGATGCCTTGCGCGAACGCGCCGCGCATCTGGCCCTCGGCCAGCAGCGGATTGAGAAGCTTGCCGGCATCGTGCATCGACACGTAGCGGTCGACGCGCACCTGATCGGTCAAGGGATCTATCTCCACCCCGCACATGTCGAACACGAAGCCGTAGGTGAGCGAGGTGTTGATGCGGTCGTCGCTCGACGGCGGCTCCAGCTCCGGCGGCGACCAGACGCCGGTTTCGCGCAGGCTCGGCGCCATGCCCTCCGGCAGCATGACCGGCGACCAATGCGCCGTGCCGGCGACGCGCCCGAAGGGGATGGCGTTGTCGGGATTGCGCCGGCTGCCGATCTTGCCGTTGGCGAATTCGATGTCGTCGGGAAGCGTGTTGAGCTGCTTGGCGGCGATCTGGCTGAGCTTGTCGCGCATCTGGATGGCGGCGATTTGGGCGGCGACCGCGGTGCCCGGCGTGAAGCGGCAGGAGTAAGTGCCGGCGGCGATCGACCACTGGTCCTTGCCGGTGTCCATTTCCAGGACGACGTTGACGTCGTCCGGCTTGAGGCCGAGCTGGTCGGCGACGATCTGCGAGAGCACGGTCTCGTGCCCCTGGCCCTGCACGGTCACGTCGGCGGTGACCGAGACGGCGCCGAGCGGATCGACATTGACCGTCACCATCGACACCGCGCCGTTCTTGGGGCCCGCCTTCTCGCGCGCGTCGGCGGTCAGCAGCGTCGACAGATAACCCATGTTCGACATGCCCGGCTCGACCACCGCGGCAAAGCCGATGCCGTAGTAACGGCCGGCGGCGCGCGCTTCATCGCGGCGCTTTTTCAATTCGTCGAGCCGGCCGTCGCCGACCGTCAATTCGATGGCCTTGAGATAATCGCCCGAAATCGTAGAGCGAGCCGGCCGCGGCCTTGTAGGGGAATTTCCGGGCCGGGATGACGTTGCGCTTGATCACTTCGAGCGGGTCGAGCCCGAGCTCGATGGCGATGCGCTGCACCAGCCGCTCGAGCGCCAGATAAAGCTGCGGGCCGCCGAAACCGCGGATCAGGCCCGCCGGCATCTTATTGGTGAGCACGACGCGGTTGATTATGTCGACGTTGGGGATGTCGTAGGCGCCGGTGATCGCGCCCTGCATGCGGTAGAGCGGGCCCGGCATCGGCGCGCGCAGGAAGGCGCCGTAGTCCTCGAGCTGGTCGAGCTTGAGGCCGAGAATGCGGCCGTCACTGTCGACCGCGGCTTCGATGGTGGTGATGCGGTTCGGCCCGCAGCTTGCGGCGGCGAGATGCTCGACGCGGTCCTCGACCCATTTCACCGGCCGGCCGGTGATGCGCGCGGCCAGCGCCGCCAGCACCATGTAGGGAAATACCGAAAGCTTGATGCCGAAGCTGCCGCCGCTGTCGGGCGGAATGCGCACGCGGAAGCGCGTGCCGGGCACGCGCACGGCGCGCGCCATCACCGGATGGGTGCTGAACGGACCCTGGAAATTGGCCAGCACGTCGTAGCTGTCGTCGGTCGGATCGTATTGCGCGACCACGACGTAGCATTCCATCGGGGTGAAGGAGAGCCGCGGGAAATCGGTGGTGAGCTTGACCACGCGATCGGCCTTTTCGAACGCGCTTTTGGTGTCGCCGTAGTTGAATTCGCGCACCGATATTTCGTTGCTCTTGGTGTCCGGGTGCAGCAGGGTCGCGGATTTCTCGCGCGCCTTGAGCGGATCGACCACCGCCGGCAGCGCGCGGTATTCCACGCGCACCAGATCGGCCGCGTCCTCGGCCAGATAGCGGTTCTCGGCGATGACCAGCGCGACCGGCTCGCCGACATAGCGCACGCGCCCGACCGCGAGCGACCATTGATGCACCGGCGCCTTGAGCGCGATCAGGAACGGATCGGAAAGCTGCTTGATCTCCTCGCCGGTGATTACCGCCCAGACGCCCGGACTGGCGAGCGCCTGCGCAGTGTCGATTTTTACGATTTCCGCGTGCGGTTGGGAGGAGCGGATGACATGCGCGTGCAGCGTCCCGACGGGCGTCGGCAGATCGTCGGCGTAGCGGCCGCGCCCTGACAACAACGCCGGGTCTTCCTTGCGCAGCGTCGGCGTTCCTACAGTCTGCGGCACCAGCAATCCTCGGCGAGCATGCGAATTCCCGACACGGCCGACCGGCCGCGTAGACGGCAGACAGACCGGTCCTTTGAAGTCCGTAGAACGCTAACACTCAATCCTGAGGGCAGTAAAGGTATTCATGTATCATAATAACTTTATTTTGGTCTCATGCTGCGGTAGTGTAATCCCAAACGCAGGAAAGCGACATGAGCGCTGCAACGACCAAGCCGGTCCACGCACTCGTCGGCGTCGCTCCCCCCATCGATGGGGAGGCGCGGCGCCCGGATTTCATCTTGGCCGATGCGGATGCGGGCGACCTTGCCGAGATCGTCGACCTTGACGCGAAAATCTCGGGATATGCGCGCGCCGATTTCTGGCACAATCTTTTTCGCCAGAAGGAGGCCAGCTCGACGCTGTACGTGATCGTTGCCAAGCGCGCCGGCAAGATCATCGGCTATACGCTGGGCGAGCTTCGTTCGTGGCCGGTGCGCGATCCGGTGTGCGGCTGGCTCTATGCCGTCGGCGTCGACCAGGAGCATCGCCTGCATAAAATAGCCACGGCTCTCATGAACGAGCTGGTCGACCAATTCAGGAAGAACGGGGTCGAGGCGGTTCGCACCATGATCGACGTGGACGACCATTTGCTGATGTCGTTTTTCCGCAGCTGCGGAATGACGGCGGGACCGTTCGTCGAGCTTGAAATGGCGATCGGCCGATCCTGATAAGAGCGGACCGCATAGACCGGATTTGCGATGAAGCTGCAGCAAGCAACACGGTACGCAATCTGGGCGGTGATCGAGCTCGCATCCCGCCCCGACGAGCAGATCCGGGCGCAGGAGCTGGCGCAAACTTATCGCATATCGCAAAATCATCTCGTGCGCATCCTGCATGCGCTGACCAAGGCGAACATCGTGACTTCGGCGCGCGGTCCGGGAGGCGGATTTTCATTCTGCGGCAACGCCAAGCGTCTCACGCTCTACGACATCATCTGTCTGTTCGAGACCGGCTGGCCGAAAGACGAGGCCCAAGATCTGCTGGCCGGCAATGCGCTGGCCAATGAATTGGGCCGCGTCCTGCACGAAGTCGATCGCCTCACCTCGGCCACGCTGCGTTCGGTGACGGTCCACACGATCATCAGCAATGCGCGCCGCGGCGCGGCCTCCCGTCCCCTCTCCGAGGTACTTCCCCAGGCCTCGTAACAACCTCGCCCGACTTGCCCCAATCGAAGCCGCCATCGAATTCACTCGCTGCCCGCGCAGCGCCGGCCGCTTCGACCGCCTATAGGAATGGAGACATCGCGTGCTTTTCGACCTTCCGGCTCCCAGCCTCGCCTTCGACGTAGCCCTCGAGGACGGCGCCAATATCCGTGTGCGCCGTCACGGCAACCCGCAAGGCCCGCGCATCCTGCTGTCGCATGGTAACGGGTTCGCGGCCGATGCCTATTTCCCCTTTTGGCGGCTGCTGCTCGACCGCTATGACCTCGTCGTCTTCGACTTCCGCAACCACGGCCAGAACGTGCCGGCCGAGCCGCCGCACCACACCTATGCCCAGCTCAGCCGCGACCTCGAGCGTGTCGTGCAGGAAGTCGGCGCCCGGCTCGGCGCCGGCAAAACGATCGGCCTGTTTCACTCCATGTCGGCCCGCACCGCGATGAAGCACGCCATCGAGATCGGCTGGCGCTGGGACGCGCTCATGCTGTTCGATCCCCCCGACGTGCCGCCGCCCGGCCACCCCACCTATGCCGCCATGGAAGTCTTCGAAAAGCGCCTGACCGAGTTTGCCGGCAACCGGCGGCGCCAATTCGCCTCGGTCCAAGAACTGGCCGACGAATATCTGCAATCGCGCGCGACCCGCAACTGGGTGCCGGGCGCGCACGAATTGATGGCGCGCTCGGTCCTGCGCAAGAACCCCAACGGCGACGGCTTCGTGCTGACCTGCGCGCCGGAAAACGAGGCCGGCATTTACGCCGAGGCGATGACGCTCGATCTCTGGCCGATGGCGAGCGCGTTCGGCGGGCCCGTCAAGCTGCTCGGCGCCGATCCGACGATGAAAGGCGCGCCCGCGACGGCCGCGGCCAATCAGGCGCTCGGCAACGAGGGCGGTTACGATTTTTCCATCGTCGAAGGCACCGGGCATCTGATGCAGATCGAAAAGCCCGAGGAATGCTTGCGCCTTACGATGGAGTTTCTCGCCAAGCACGGGCTCGGCTGACCATGAGCTTTAGGCACGCTATCGACGAGCGCTACTTCGAAGACTATGTCGAGGGCGAGGTCCATAGCTTCGGCAGCATCGATGTCGAGCAGGACGAAATCGTCGCCTTCGCCAAGTACTACGATCCGCAAAGCCTGCATACCGATCCCGAAGCGGCAAAGTCGGGCCCGTTCCACGGTCTCATCGCCAGCGGCTGGCAAACCTGCGGGCTGATGATGCGGCTTTATGTCGAGCATTACCTGACGCACGCCGCCAGCCTCGCCTCGCCCGGGCTCGACGAATTGCGCTGGCTCAAGCCGGTGCGTCCGGGCGACCGGCTGTCGGTGCGGGTGACGGTGCTGAAGGCGGCCGCGTCGAAATCCAGGCCGGATCGCGGCGCGGTGACGTCGTTCGTCGAGGTTTTCAATCAGGCCAACGAGCTGGTGATGTCGCTCAAGGTCGTCAACATCATCGGCCGGCGGCCGCAAGGTTGACGAAAGCGCAATCGCGCAGCTCGGCCGGCTACAGCGCCCTCACCTTGCCCGGCTCGCCTTGCGCCGTCTCCAGCGCGGCGCGGTCCCATCGCCCCAAATTCGCGGCGGCCTCATAGGTGCTGGCGAGAAATGCCATCAGCGCGCCGTCCGGATCGCGCTCCTGGCGCATGGCTTGGTAGGGCAGAAGAAACTCACCCAGCGCCTGCGAGAAGAACGCCGCCTGCGGCGCGACGCGCGCCTCGGCAAAGCCCGCCGGCGCCGGATAAGCATAGGAATAGAACGCGGCATCTTGCCCATTGCCACCCGGCCAGAAGCCCACGCTCGACACCTCGTGCGAATAGGCTTCCTGCGCCACCGCGTCCGGCAGATGCGGCACGCCGCCTGGATGCTTCGGCGCCGGCCGCCCCGAAAAGCGCGTCACCGCCAGATCGAACGAGCCCCAGAAGAAATGCACCGGGCTCGCCTTGCCGAGGAAGCCGGTGCGGAAGCGGCTGAACACCTCGCCTGCCGAGGCCAGCACCCGCCAGAAACGGTTGGCGTAAGCGCCGTCATAGGCCTTGTGCAGGATATCCAGATCGAACGGAACGCAGTCCGGAATCTCGCAGGGCATGGTGCGGAGCATAACCGCGATGCCGAGCTCCTTCAGCGCGATCATCAGTTCGTCGTAGAATTCCGCCACCGGCTTGGGCGCCAGCATGATCTGCCGCGAATGGCCGTCGCTGGTGCGCAGCCACAGCACGTGATCGATGAAGTCGAAATCGATCTGAAACTGTCGCGCGCCGTCCGGGATCGGCGAGGTGGAAAGCCCGCGCGCCGTGACATAAAGCGCGACGTGCCAGGAATGGTTCAGCCAGGGCGCCCGCGCCAGGCGCACCTTGCCCACCATTTGCGTCCACAAGTGCAGCGTCGCCGCCGTGTCCTGCCATTCGGCGATGGGCAGCGCCGGCCAGCGCTCGATCAGGTCGGTTGCCATGGCGCCATCATGGAACAGGACCCCGCGCCCGGCAATCGGCTGGAATCCTGCGCCCGCCGCCAGTTCATGGTGGTGTGGAACCGCGTCCTGGTGTCGAAGCCGCCGCAAGAGGCGCTTTGTCCTCAGTGGCGCCGGCGCTCGGCCAGCACCTTGCAGTCGCGCGACAGCTGTATCATGCCGCCGGTCGCCTTTACCGGCAGCGCATAGGACTTTTTCGCCGCCGCGCCGGCCGATTTCTTGGCCAACACCAGGGTGCGATGGCCGCGCGCTGTGCCGCGCGCGTTCATGACGTTGACGTAAATCCGGCAGGAAACGCGCTGCTCGCATTTGTTCTCCAGCGCGACCACGTAAGCGGCGTGCCCGCCGTCGCGCTTGAAACCATTGACGTGGGCGATGCAGTTCTCCGGCGGCTCGGCGCCGACCTTGGCGGCGACCTTGGCGGGGGGCATGGCGGAGGGCTTGGCCGGGCCGTCGTCGGCACGGGCCACGCCGGCAAACGAGGCGGCCGCGAGCATAGCGGCGAGGCAGAGGGCGGAGCGGGTCATGGCGGCTACCTGCAAGGTCTGTGGAAGGGGCCAGTTTGGGTCGCCTGTCCACCACCGCAGGTTCAAAGCCGCTTGCCCACAGCTTGCATTGACGGATACGCCATCATCCGGCATTACCGCGAGCCGGATTATGAACTCGCCTCGTTAGCAAAGAATGCCCCCCAGACCTTTCCGCATCGGCCGCTCGATCACCGGTTTTGGGCTGTTCGCCACCCGGCCGATCAAGAAAAAAGCCCGCATCGCCGAATACAAGGGCCCGATCCTCGACCAGGAGGAGGCCGATCGCGCCGAGCGGCGCGGCAACCGCTATCTCTACGAAGTCTCCACCCACCGCACCATCGACGGCACCCCGCGCAGCAATGTCGCGCGCTACGCCAATCATTCCTGCAATCCGAACGCGGAATCGATCGTCTGGCGCGGCCGCGTCTTCATCAAGGCGCTGCGCAACATCAAGCCGGGCGAGGAGATCACCTACGATTACGGCGTCGACTATCTGAAGAATGTGATCGGCCGCTCCAATTGCAGATGCTCGCGCTGCCGCAGGCGCAGGGCAAGACGCGCGCGCGAGCTGCGGGCGCTGAAGAAGCGGCGCGAAACGCGGCTGGCGCGGGAACGGCGCGCGCGGCGCAATGCGGGACGCCGGGCCGCGCGTTAAGCAAGGTGCGCATGCACCGCGGCCCCTGCCGACCGCGCCGCGGGCGTGCTAGTGTCCCGGTTCCGCCGTTCGTATCCCTTTGCGGCATCCTCTCATACGAACGGCGGAACCTAAGGGACACGAGCAACTCTATGATTCTAGTGTGGCTTTGGATTTGACGTTCCAACAATGGACTCTCCGCGACGCTGGTAGGAACGTCAAATCCGCCACACTAGTGAGCCCGCGTCCTTCTCCTAATCACGGCCGCTTCCTTGTCCTCGGACCAAACTCAGCCCCTCGCCCCTGCCCGCACCGACCGCGTGCCGCTCGGCATCGTCTATATGCTGGGCGCAACGCTTCTATTCGCGGCTTCTTTCGCGATCTCGAAATGGCAGGTGGTTAGCTATTCCTTCGCCGAGGTGCTGTTCTTCCGCTCCTTCGGCTCGCTCGTCATCTGCGCGGCGCTGATCCTGCCGCGGGTCGGATTGCCGGTGTTTCGCACGCAACGTTTTGCCGCCCATCTCGGGCGCAACGTGGCGCAAGGCACCGCGCAAAGCCTGTTCATGGTGGCACTCGCGCTGATGCCGCTCGCCGGCGTGGTGGCGATCAATTTCTCGGCGCCGATCTGGGCCGCGCTCGCCGCCGCGCTCTGGCTGAACGAGCGCATCGGCTTGGCGCGCGGCGCGGCGCTCGCCATCGGCTTTGCCGGCGTTGTCTTGGTGGCCGCGCCCGGCGCCGGCAGCTTCGGCGTCGGCGCCCTGTTCGCCATCGCCAATGCCGTCATGTACGGCAGCATCACCGCCGCGGTGCGTGGACTTAGCGCAACCGAATCGGCCGAGACGCTCACCATGCACCAGATGGTTTGGCTCACCGTCTTCTTCGCCGTCGCCATGGTGCCGTTCGGCTTTGCCTGGCCGGGGAACCGCGACCTGGCGGCGCTTCTGATCAACGGCGCCCTCAACGGCGTCGGGCAATATCTGTGGACGCGCTCGCTGACGGTCGCACCGCCGGCGGCGGTCGGGCCGTTCTATTATTTCTCGCTGGTATGGGCGATGATTCTGGGCTTCGTATTCTGGGGCGACGTACCGACGCCGCTGCTGCTGCTGGGCTCGGCCGTGGTGGTCGGTTCCGGTCTGTTCCTGCTCTGGCACGAGCGCGGCAAGACCGCGCCGCCCGAACCCGACTAGTTTAGCGCAAAAATACCGAAGGGGAGAAACCGATGAGCCTGAAGATCCGCCGCGTCGTCACCGGCCACGACGAGCAGGGCCGCGCCAAGGTGCTGATCGACGAGCAGGTGTCGAACGTGTCTTCGCAACGGCCCGGAGCCGAATACAGCGTGATCTGGTCGACCGACAGCCTGCCGGTGAACAACGACGGCAGTGACGACCCGTCGGGCAAGAAGATCGGCACCACGATCCCCGGCGGCTCGGTGTTCCGCGTGGTCTCGTTCGGGCCGGGCGTCACCCCACGCAACCACCGCACCGACTCGATCGACTATGCCGTGGTGATCGCGGGCGAAATCGATATGGAACTCGATATCGGCAGCGTGCACCTGAAGGCCGGCGACGTGCTGGTCCAGCGCGGCACCGTCCACAACTGGATCAATCGCGGAGCCGAGCCCTGCGTGATCGCGTTTTCGCTGATCGCGGCCGAGCCGGTCACCGCCGGCGGCACAACGCTCAACGCCCACGGCTGAGCGTCGCCGCCGGCAAGGCACCGGCTCAAGCTGCGTCGGCTTCGCCGAGGCGCGCGACGGCCGGCTGCGGCCCCAATAAGGCGGCAATCAGCCCCTGCACTTCCAATTGCGCCGTGGCGTGCGACATGGTCGGCCGGGTGCCCAACAGGTCCGCGTTGAGATCGTCGGCGGCGGTCAGCCCGCGCGGGTAGAACTCGCGGAAGACGACGCGCTCGGCCAGGCCCTCGACGCAGCGGAAGCCGAGCCGGCGCGACAATTCCTCGATCGCCTGACCGACGAAGCGCTTGTTGCGCGTCGGCAGATGGGTAAGCCGATTGCGCAGCACGATCCAGTCGGTGTCTGGCTTGCCGGCGAACAGGCGTCCGCGGCGCGCCTCCTTGACCAATTGGGCATAGTGGCTGACGTCGACAACGCGGAAGGTTTCGCCGTCGACGTTAGCCAGCACGTCCAGATCGACGAAGCTGTCGTTCAACGGCGTGATCAGCGTGTCGGCCATGACATGCGCCTGCCGCACGAGATCGCTGTTCTGGCACGGCGTATCGATCACGATCGTGTCGTGGTTCTCGGCCAAGCCATCGAGCGTCTGCACGAATTCCGCGCGTGCCGCGACCTCGTCCCCCGACAAAGCGGCGTCAGCGTCGAAACACACATGGGTCGGCATCGGCAACACTTTGCCGCGCTGCTGCGCCCAAGCCTGCCGATTTTCGATGTAATGGGTGAGGCTGCGTTGCCGGTGGTCGAGATCGACGGTGGCCACGCACTGGCCGGCCCGCAGCAGCGCGATGGCAACATTGGCGCTGATGGTCGACTTGCCCGACCCGCCCTTTTCATTGGCAACAACAATCACGCGAACACGTGGCGCAGAATTTTCGTGCATTAATGCGCTCCTTGGTTCGGCAGCAAGAATTTCATACCGCCGCAAATTGCGCTGATTCGCGCTCATTTGCGTCAATTATTTTGCGCTTTTTTGATGCGACAGGCGCTGCGCCGAAGCACTACTTTCTTACCGGTCGAGCTCCGGATAGTGCCGGAAAATGCCGCTCTCGTTGAACGGAATGCGGCGCTCCGAGGTGAGATATTTCTCGATATTCGGCCGCCCGGCCACCTTGTCGCGCACGGCGATGACCCTGGGCAGGTCGCGCTCGATCGAGCGCATCGCTCGGGGGAAGGCGTAGCGCAGGCCCTCGATCAGCTGGAAGATCGAAAGGTCGACGTAAGCGAGCCGGCGCCCGAGCAGATAAGGCCCTTTGCTTTTTTCCAGCAGGGTTTCGAAATAGCCGAGATATTTCGGCGCGCGCTCGGCGAGGAAATTTTCGCTGTAGCGCTTGGCCTCGGGCTTGGCATCCTCGAAATAGAACTCGCCGCCGAGCGGGTGATGGGTGTCGTGAATTTCCTTCACGAAGTCGCTCACCGTGAGCTGCAACTGATGCAGCCACAGCCGCTCCGCTTCCGCGCGCGGCGCCAATTTCAGGCGCGGTCCGAGATAGAACAGTATCTCGGCCACTTGCGCGATCACGAGCTTGCCGGCTTTCAGGAACGGCGGCGCGAAGGGCGGACGCTTGTCGCGCCCGTTCATCATCGCCATCATCTTAGCCATACCGCCCGACTTGCGCGCGACGTCTTCATATGACGCACCGGCATCCTCCAGCGCCAGCCGCACGAATTCGCCGCGCCCCTGGATTTCCGGCCAGTAGTAGAGCTGATAGCGCATGGCCCGCGCACTCCTTCGCCCGCGCCAGCTTGGCGCACGCGACGCATCGACCGCAAGAGGGGGCGATCGGTTCTATCAGGCGACAAGCTGCGCTTCGGCTGCGGCCGTGGCGGGCCGCTCGCCCACCACGCGGTTGCGTCCGGCGGCCTTCGCCTCATAGAGGCGCTTGTCGGCGACCCCGAAAAGCGCGTCGTAGTCGACGGCGTCGGTCCGGCAGCAGGCGACCCCGATCGAGGCGGTTACGCGCGCCGCCTCCTCCGGGGCGCCGGCCGCGCCGATCTTGCGGCGGATGCGGTCGGCGAGCATCAGCGCATCCTCGCCACGCACGCGGTCGGCGATCACCACGAACTCCTCACCGCCGTAGCGATAGGTGAAATCGTTGACGCGCGCGGCCGCCATGATCTCCGCGGCAATCCGCTTGAGCATGGTGTCGCCGGCTGCATGACCGTAGCGGTCGTTGAAGGCCTTGAAATGGTCGATATCGATCAGGATGAGCGCAAGCGGACGGCCATTCGCCACCGCCTGCTCGACGACGCGGCGTCCGTGCGCCTCCAGCGAATGGCGGTCAAGCGTGCCGGTGAGCGCATCATTGCCGGTGCGCGCCAACAGGTCCTCGTAACGCTCGCGGTATGTCAACGTGTCGAAGATGTCCCAAATGCGCGGCGCATGGCGGTGCCGGCCGGCCGGCCGCTCATAGTAGACGAGATAAACCGTCGCCAGCACGCTGTAGAGCGCGACCGCCCCCATCTTGGCGATCCAGCCGCCGACCAGCACGTCGATATCCGCGCCCGTCAGCATGTGCAGGCCGATCCAGAACGCCACCTGGTCGAACGACAGGACCAACCCGGCGGTCAAAGCCAGGCGCGGGAACACGCGGTCGCCGAACCATTGGCGAGAGCGCTCGTATAAAAGAATCATCAAGATGCAGTCGAAGAACAGGACGGCAGTGCCCCACACCATCAACGCGCCCATCTGATCGAGGAAGGCGAAGTCGGCGGCGCCGCCGGGCGCCGGCCCGAACTGCACGTGGTGGCGCATCAGGAAAGCGAGCGCGAACAACAGCACGTTGCCCAGCAGCAGGCCGTAGATCGGCTGGCGCACGACCACCGCATCCTCGCGGATGTAGAGCAGCAGCAGCATGACCAGCTTGCCGGTGAACAAGACCGTCGAACCGGGCGAGGCGACGATGCCGAACGGCAGCGCGACGTAGAGGATGCTGGCGAGGTAGGTCTCGAGGAAGTGCATCACCCCGAGGGTGCAGAAGAATGCGCCGATGCCGATGCGCGCGCGCGCATACAGCAGCGCCGCCAGCACCGTGAAATAGATGAGCGCATCGGCGATCAGGAGCAGGACATTGGCAAGCTCTGGCATTGCGCGCCCGTCGGCCCAAGTTATCCCCCGCGGCGCCGGGCGCCGCCAGCCTGGGCAATATCTAGACCCGAAACGGTTAACACTTCTCGATTCGCGACGCGCGCGATTGTCGCTACGTGCGACGGCAATGAGGAACCGGCACGGGCGGCGATTTAACGCCCCCTCACCGGTTCCGGTTCGCGAAATATCCGTGCGGTTTAGCCGCCTAGTTCACAGCGAAGCAGTACAGCAGCCCGTCGCCGCCGGTCGAGCGCAAGTCGGCTTGGCTGCAGCCGCCGTCCTTGCCGCGCGAGGGATGCGAGGAATTCCAGGAGTGCGATGGCGCATCGTCGCGCAGGCCCATGCGGTCGTTATGGCCTACCTGGGCGGAGCCTTGCGTGCTGCTCGTCCAGTTCTTGCAGGTGTGGTCCTTGTCGTCCTTGAAGGCGGTGCCGTCCATCTGCGAGCCGGTCAGGATGTCGTGGCGGTTCGGCTTATCGCCGCGGCCGTTGATCACCTCGCCCTTCTCCGACAGGTCGTTCTGCTTGTTGAGCTTATTGTTGGCGCTGTGCAGGTCGTCGACATTCAGAGCGACAACCACGCCCTTGGCGTTCGTCCACGGCCCCTTGCCGATGCGCTCGCGCGCGTTCACGGCGCCCTGGCCCTGCGTCGAGAGATAAGCGTGCCAGGTCCTGCCGCTCGCCCCGGCGGCGGCAGCCAGCGCCTGGCAATGGGCGTCGGCGCCTTGCAGCCCGCCCAGATCGCCGCCCTTGCCCGGCCCGTGGCTGGTGACAAAGAAGCTCATAGTGGCCTGCTGCGCGCCGGCCGGTGCAACGCAAAACAGCGCCAGACATGCCGCCAGCGGCACGCCCGTTCGGATGCTCATTGGATGTCTCCCGCTTGCAGCGGAAGGCCCGTCGCCCCCGCTGTCGGGATAAGACAACACCGCGCTGCGATGGCTATTCCAAGGCGCGGGAGCTCAGGCGGGCTTGCCGCCATATTGCTCGTCGCTCACCGGCTCCAGCCATTGCACGTGCGAGCCGCCCTGGTGCTCCTGCATGGCGATGTGCTCCATGGCGTGCTCGGGCGTGGCGCCGTGCCAATGTTTCTCATTCGGCGCGAACCAGACGGTATCGCCCGCGCGCACCTCCTTGATCGGGCCGCCCCAACTCTGCACGCGGCCGATGCCGGAGGTGATGTGCAGCGTCTGGCCGAGCGGGTGGGTGTGCCAGGCCGTGCGCGCACCCGGCTCGAAGCGCACCCAAGCCGAGCGCAAAAGTGCCGGGTCCGGCGCCTGGATGATCGGGTCCTGCCAGACCGTGCCGGTGAAGCTCGGCGCCCCCATTTTGCGCGAGGCGCGCGCACCGCATGCGATGATGTCCATGGCGAACTCCTCCCTCGGAAAGCCGGCGCAAGGCTACCGGCCCAGCCGCCGACAAAAAAGCCCGGCGTCGCCGCCGGGCTTCATCTCGCGCGAAGTTCTTCTTTTTGATGGTCAGGTTGGCCGCAAAAACCTGAAGGTCAGGCCGACTGCAGATTGCTGGCCGCCGGCTTGCCGCGCTCGTTGACGATCTCGAAGCTCACCTTCTGGCCTTCGACCAGCGAGCGCATGCCCGCCCGCTCGACCGCGGTGATGTGCACGAAGACGTCTTTCGAGCCGTCATCCGGTTGGATGAAGCCGAAGCCTTTCTGGGTATTGAAGAACTTCACAGTTCCGGTAGCCATTCGGGTATCCTTTCACGCTTTCGTTGGACGCCCACGCGCTCATCGCGTCGGCGGCAACAATCCGTGTTTTGGGAGATCACTTGAAGCGGCTTACCCAAACCCGGGAGCGTGGCAGCAAGATGAAGCCGAAAACCAGATTGCGGGCGCGCCATTAGACCGATTTGGGCGCAAGGTCAACGGGCCAGGGCGCAGCGGCCCGCGGCGCCAGCCGCTAATAACAGAATTGTGACGTACAATAACTACAATCTGTGGTTGTGGACGGCTTTCACTACGAAATCGTGACGCCGAACTGCCGATCTAGCCGCAAGAGTCATTGCCGCGCGCAGGCTCGCCTTTCCACCTTACGCCGTCATGGTCTTTTTCACCTCAGCGACTAATTGCTTGAGCGTGAAGGGCTTGGCGAGGAAGGCATATTGCTCCTTGCCCTGGGCGTCGCTCGGCAGGTTCTTGGCGAAGGCTTCCTCGGCATAGCCGGACACGAAGATGATCTTCACGTCCGGATTGCGCTGGCGCAGCTCCTTGAGCAGCGTCGGCCCGTCCATCTCCGGCATCACCACGTCGGACACCACCAGATCGACGTGGCCGCCCTGCTGCTCGAACAGCTCGAGCGCCTCGATGCCGTTGCCGGCCTCCAGCACGGTATAGCCGCGCGAGGTGAGCCCGCGGGCGTTGAGCGCGCGCAAGCCCTCCTCGTCCTCGACCAGCAAGATGGTGCCGTGGCCGGTGAGATCGGTTTGCGCCGCGCGCGCGACTTCCTCCGCCGCGGTCATGGCGCCGGCGATCGCCGGCGCCTCGGCCGGCTGCGCCTCCTCGACGCCCGGCACATGGCGCGGCAGGAAGATGCGGAACACGGTGCTGCCCGGCTGCGAGTTCGGCATAGATGAAGCCACCGGTCTGCTTGACGATGCCGTAGACCGTCGACAGGCCCAAGCCGGTGCCCTTGCCGACCTCCTTGGTCGAGAAGAACGGCTCGAAGATTTTTTCGATAATGTCGGGCGGAATGCCGCTGCCGGTGTCGCTCACCTCCACCAGCACGTAGTCGGCCGCCGGCATGCCCTTGGTGCCGAACTTGCCGCTTTCCGCGGCGGTCACGTTGGCGGTGCGCACGATAAGCTTGCCGCCGTCGGGCATGGCGTCGCGCGCATTGACCGCCAGATTGACGATCACCTGCTCGAATTGCGAGAGATCGACCTTCACCGGCCACAGGTCGCGTCCGTCGACCACCTGCAGCGTCACCTTCTCGCCGATCAGCCGCTTGAGCAGCATGGCGAGATCGTTGACCGTCTCGCGCAGGTCGAGCACCTGCGGCCGCAAGGTCTGCCGGCGCGAGAACGCCAGAAGCTGCCGCACCAAGGCGGCGGCGCGGTTGGCATTCTGCTTGATCTGGATGATGTCCTTGAACGAAGGATCGGTCGGCTTGTGCGCGTTGAGCAGGAAGTCGGTTGCCATCATGATGGCGGAAAGCACGTTGTTGAAGTCGTGCGCGATGCCGCCGGCGAGTTGGCCGACCGATTCCATCTTTTGCTGCTGCTGCACGCGGTTTTCCAGCGTGCGCTCGGCGGTGGTCTCCAGCGCGTAGACGATGGCTGCTTCGCCGTCGCGTTCCTCTTCCTCGACCGCGGAGACGAAGAAATTGGCGAAGCGCTCGCCGGGGCCCGTCAGCGCCGCCTCCACCGGCGTGATGTCGCCCTGGCCGGCGGCAGCTTTGGCGATCGCCGCTTCCAGCGCCGCGCGGTCGCGCTCGGCCGCTACGGTATAGATCGAGCGCTCGTCGCCCTTGAGCAGCGTCTCGAAGGCGGAGGCAAAGCGCGCATTGCTGCGCGCGACGCGGCCCTGCTTGTCGACAGTGGCGATGGCCATCGGCGTGTTCTGGAAGAAGCGCATGAAGCGCACTTCGGCGGCGCGCGCCGAATCGCTGCCGTCATCCCTGGCACGATTGAGCACCAGCGTGCGCGAAGGCCCCGGCTTGCCGTCGGCGCCGAACGCCACCTTGTGGAACAGCCGCACCGGCACCGGCTTGCCGCCGCGCGTCTTGAGGTCGAGGTCGAGCACCTCGGTCTTCACGTCGCCGGGCGGAGCGGTGAAAGTGGTGAGCAAGGCCGCGCCCTCGCCCGCCACGATATCGCTGAGCTTGAGCGAGCCCGCGCCGACCTGGGCAAGATCGTGATCGAGCCAATTGGCGAGGGTGGCGTTGAGATAGACGATGGTGCCGTTGCCGTCGACCGAGAAGAAGCCGGCCGGCGCGTGGTCGAGATAATCGATGGCGTGCTGCAATTCCTGGAAGACGTTTTCCTGCCGCTCGCGCTCGCGCGTCACGTCGGCGATCGACCAGACCGAGAGGCGGGCGTCGCGCTTGCCGGGGCCCAGCGGGCGCACGCGCATGCGCAGCCAGCGCGCGCTCTCAGACCCCGCGATGCGCACTTCTTCCTGCGCGCGCCTGCCCTCGCGCGCCGCTTTCACCAGCCGGTAGATCGATTCCGAGACCTCCGGCTCGCCGATGAAGACGCGCTCGATCGGCCGCACCTCGTGGTCGCCGGTCGCCCCGATCAGGTCGAGATAGTTGGCATTGGCGTAGAATACGCGGCCCGAGGCGTCGGTGACCACGATGCCCTCGAAGGCATTGTCCACCACCGCCTTAAGCACGGGGTTGGCCTGCTCGCGGCTGCCCAAGCGCAAGATGCCGGCGGCGAGCGCAAACAGCGCGATGACGCCGACGGTGCCGAGCGCCGCCAGCAGCACCAGGATATAGGTGGCCGAATGCTCGCCGCCGACAGTGACGAGGCCGGCGGCCGCGGCCACCAGCACGAACGCCACCAGCAACACCCAGCCGACCGAGCCGCCGC
Organism: uncultured Pseudomonadota bacterium; assembly: GCA_963805535.1. Lineage (GTDB taxonomy): Bacteria > Pseudomonadota > Alphaproteobacteria > Rhizobiales > Xanthobacteraceae > Pseudolabrys. Next base: position 123,105 of record CAWDUV010000012.1, on the reverse strand, counting down.
GTGGCGCGCTCTGGCTGCGGTCGAAGGCCGGCCGCCGCCCGGTTTCGCTCACCGCGGCCTGTCGTTTTGCCCGATCCTCGCCTGCCATGACGGTATGGGACCTTATCTTGCCGCGGCGTTCCGTTGTTGAGGGACCCAACTGCCTTGCGCGGGCGCGGGGCGCAAGGGCCGAAGCACCCCCTCATTTAGAGCATGACCGGGCATGGCGCGAAGCGGTTTTGCGGGTCGGCTCACAGGTTGCCGTTCACCGCGCGCCAAAAGTGCGCGGAACCGCCCGCCGGAGCCTGAGCACGTAGCCGATCACCTCCGCCACCGCCTTATAGTGCTCGGGCGGAACGGCCTGATCGATTTCGATCGAGGCGTGCAGGGTGCGCGCGAGCGGCGGGTTTTCCACCACCGGAATATTGTGCTCCGCCGCGAGCTCCCTGATCTTGAGCGCCAGCGCGTCGACGCCCTTGGCGACGCAGACGGGCGCGTCCATGCCGCGCTCATATTGCAGCGCCACCGCATAGTGGGTCGGGTTGGTGATCACCACCGCCGCCTTCGGCACGTTCGCCATCATGCGCTTGCGCATGCGCGACTGGCGTAATTGCCGCATCTTGCCCTTGATCGCAGGATCGCCCTCGGTCTGCTTGAACTCCTCTTTCAGTTCGCGCAGCGACATCTTTTGCTTTTCGAACCACTGGCGGTACTGGAATAGGTAGTCGGCGGCCGCCACGACCGCGAGCATTGCCACCACCGCGCCCATCAGCTTCAAGGCAAGCTTCACGGTGAGCGGCAGCACGGCGGTCATGTCGCTGCGGCTGAGCGCCATCAGCCGCGCCCGCTCCGGCCACATCAATGCGGTCAGCACGGTGCCGATCAGCACCAGCTTGACCACGCCCTTGACGAAATTGGCGAGCGCCTGCTTGGAGAACAGCCGCTTGAACCCGGCGGCCGGCGAAATCTTCGACAGCTTCGGCGTCAGCGCCTCGAAGCTCCACACCAGGCGGTGCTGGATGACGTTGCCGGCGATCGCCGCCAGCAGCAAAAGCAGGAACGGCACCGCCAGCGCCGCCAGCAGTTCGAGCCCGATCTTCTCGCTGAGCGCGATCAGCGCCGGCCCGTCCACCCTGAGCGCGAAGGAATTGGCGATCAGCCCGCGCAGCGTGACCGCGACATTGTGGCCGGCGCCGCCGGAAAAGCTCACCAGCACCAGGGTCGCGCCCGCGATCACGAACCAGGTATTGACCTCCTGGCTCTTGACCACATCGCCGCGCTTGAGCGCGTCGTCCAGGCGCTTTTGCGTCGGGTCTTCTGTTTTATCGTTTTCGTCTTGCTCGTCGGCCATCGCGCTCTCTTATCGCTCGTTCGGGATCGTGCGCGTTAGCCGTGCAGCGCCAGACTGGCGAGCACGCCCTGCAGGTAGTCGACGAAAGTGCCCATCATCGCCCCGATCACCAGCAGTAGGAGCAGGAAGCCGAGCAGGATCGACAGCGGCAGGCCGATGAAGAACACCTGCATCTGCGGCATCAGCCGCGACAGCACGCCGAGGCCGAGATTGAACAGGAGCCCGAACACCAGGAACGGCGCCGACAACTGCACGCCGATGCGGAAGGCGGAGGTCACCACTTGCGTGAAATGCTGCGCCACGTCGCCGACGAGCGGCAGTTCGCCGGGACGGAAAATATTGTAGCTGTCGTTGAGCGCGGCGATCACCAGGTAGTGCATGTTGGTGGCGAACACCAGCGTGATGCCGAGCACGGTGAGGAAATTGCCGACCAGCGCGCCCTGCTCGTTGGGGCTGGTGGGATCGACCGCGGTGACGAAGCCGAGCCCCAGTTGCTGCGCCACCACGGAGCCTGCGACCTGCAGCGATGAGATGGCAAGCCGCGCGGTCAGGCCGAGCACCGCGCCGATGATGATTTCCTGCACCGCCAGCACGATGACCGGCCCGAGCGCGGTGAGATCGACCGTGTAGGCCTTCTCATGCGCGGGCACCAGCACGGCCGTCAGCACCAGCGCGACCGTCAAGCGCACGCGCTGCGGCATGCTCTGCTCGCCAATTCCCGGCAGCATCATGACCATCGTGCCGACGCGCGCGAAGGTGAGCAGGAAGGCGGCGGCCAGCGCCGGCAGGAAGGAAACGTCGACCTTCATCCGGACACGATGCGCGCCGCCAGCCGCAGCATCTCGGCGTGCAGCTGTTGCGCCATGAACGGCAGCGCGATCAGCAGCGCCATGAATATCGCCAGGATCTTCGGCACGAAGGCGATGGTCATTTCCTGGATCTGGGTCAGCGCCTGCAACAGCGAGATGGCGACGCCCACCGCCAGCCCCACCAGCATGACCGGCGCCGCCACCAGGATCAGCGTGTAGATCGCCTCGCGCGCGATATCGAGAACTTCCGGGCCGGTCATGCGCTTACCTGTTTTCGTTTGTTACCGGCAGCGCCACGGGCACGGCGGGACTCCCTCTCCCCGCAGGGGGGAGGTGAACGGAGTTTGTGGCACGCGTCCTCGCATTCGCTCAAATCGGCATCTTCATGATGTCTTCATAGGCCGCGATGATCTTGTCGCGCACCGCCACCACGGCATCGATCGCCACCTCCGTCTCCGACACCGCGGTGACCACGTCCACCATATTGGCCTTGCCGTTGGCGGCCGCCGTGGCCTGCGCGTCGGACTTCTTGCCCATCTGTTCGACGGCGCCGATCGCCTGCTTGAGCGCCGAGGCAAAGCCGGAATCGCTTTTGGCCGCGGTGCCGAGGCCGAGGCCGGCTGCCGACCCGAGCGGCGAAGCGGCCGAGGTCAGTTTGGCAATGGTCGCATAGGCGCCGGCGGCGGTGAGCGGGGATGCCATGAGTTAGCCCTTTCGATGGCGCATGATCTTTTCCGAAAACCGGTTCCCACTTTTCAGGATCATGCGCGTCAAGCTTTGAGAATGTCGATGGTGCGCTGGATCATGCGGCGCGTCGCCGTGACCACGTTGATATTGGCTTCGTAGGAGCGCTGCGCCTCGCGCATGTCGCTCATTTCGATCAGCGAATTGACGTTGGGATATTTCACATTGCCGTTGGCGTCGGCCGCCGGATGGCCGGGCTCGTATTTGATGCGGAAGGCCGAGCTGTCGGTCTGCGTCTTGCCGAGCTCGACCAGTTGCACGCCGAGCTGGCGGTCGAACTCGCTCTCGAACACCGGCACCTTGCGCCGATAGGGGTCCTGCCCCGGCGCCGTAGGCGTCGAATCCGCATTGGCGATGTTCTCCGAGATGATGCGCATGCGGCCCGCCTGCGCGCGCAGGCCGGAGGCGGCGATCGCCAGCGTCTTGATGAAGTCCATGTAGCTGGCTCCTTATTACCTCTTGCCGAGCCCGATCTTGATGAGGTTGAGGCTGTGGGTGTAGAGCGCGGTCGCTTCCTGAAAATCCATCTGGTTGGCGGCGACCTTCATCATCTCTTCCTCGAGATTGACCGCGTTGCCGGTCGGCCGCACTTCGTAACCGCCGTCGGTGCGGCTGTGGAACGCGGTCGACGAGGGCCCTGAGCCGGCGATATGACCGGGCTCGGTGGTCGCCAACGCGACCGGGCCGGTACTCGCGGCAGGCTCCCCGGCCGGCTGGAATTTCAGCGGCGCCAGATCGCGCGCCTGGAAGCCCGGCGTGTCGGCATTGGCGACGTTCTCGGCCAGCACCTTTTGCCGCGACTGGGTCCATTCCAGGCGCGTGCGCAGCATCGACAAGATCGGCAGATCGCTGATCGGCATGGCAACCCCTCGCAAAGCCGTTGCCCCCTCAAGGCCGGGACTAGGCAGACTTTGCCGGGCGTATGGTTAACGGCGGGTAAAAGGATAGGGGCTCGGGACCCTGGCGCGGCCGGTAGCCATTAACCAGTCCGCGCATCGGAAATGCCGCGGGGCTGAGAAAAGGGACTTTATGTGTTAACGTTCTGTTAGTATGCCGGGCGGCAAATTGTGCCTGGCGCATTAACCATTTGGGCGATTCTCGCCCGGTGAGGCTTGGGGTGCTCGGGGTACCTCGGGGTGCTCGGCGTACAAAGAAAGCGCGGGAGTTAGATTGATGGATGCCCTGTTCGGCTCGGCCATGCCGCTCGCGGCGCGTTTCTTCATCGCCTTCCTGGTGGTGCTGGCGCTGATCGGGCTGACCGCGTGGCTGGTGCGCCGCTTCGGCGCGAATCGTCTGGGCGGTGTGGCGCGCGGACGCCAGCCGCGGCTGGCGGTCATCGATGCGGCCAATGTCGACGGACGCCGCCGCCTGGTGCTGATCCGCCGCGACAATATCGAACATCTGCTGATGATCGGCGGGCCGACCGACGTGGTGATCGAGCCCAATATCGTGCGCGCGGCCGCCGCCGGCACGCGCGAGCCGGCGCGGCTTGCGACCGCGCCCGAGCCCGCCACGCGCATCATGCCGCCGCCGGTCGAAAGCGCCTGGACGCCGCCGAGTGAGCCGCCCGCGCCTCCTATGCCGCCTGCCCCGCCGCCGCGCGCCTATCGCGCACCAGCGACCGAGGAGCCTTGGCATGCGCCGGAGCCCGGCGCGCGCGCGCGGCCGAGCGACAGCCTGACCGGGCTCGCCGCCGAATTGTCGTCCAAGCTCGCCACGCCGGCAGAACCGCCGCCGCCGCCGCGCGAACGTGAACGTGAACGCGAGCAGCAGGTGCCGCGCACGACCGCAGCGCCGCCGATGGCCCCGGAGCCGCCGGTTGCGCCACCCGCGCCGGCCGCACCGCCACAGACCGATCAGAACCTTGCCGAGATGGCACAGCAGCTCGAAGCCGCGCTGCGTCGCGCGCCCACGCCGGAAAGCCGCCCGCCGGTAACCGACGCGCTGGCGGTGCCGCCGCCGCCACCTAACGCGCCGCGCCCGGCCGCGCGCGAAAGCAAACCGCGGGTCGAGCCGAAATTCGAGCCACCCAAATTCGAAGCCCCGAAGTTCGAGCTGGCCAAGCGCGAGCCTAAATTCGAGGCGCCCAAGTTCGAGGCGCCTAAGTTCGAGGCGCCCAAATCCGAGCCGCCCAAGTTCGAAGCGCCGAAGTACCAGCCCCCCAGGCACGAGCCGCCCAAGTTCGAACCGCGGCTCGAGCCGAGGCCCGAACCCAAGCCGGAGCCGACGCCGGCAGCGCCGACCGTTTCCGAAAAGAAGCTCTACGACAACTTGGAAGAGGAGATGGCGAGCTTGCTCGGCCGTCCGTCCGATAAATCGTGACAGCCCGCTTCGGCCGCTGCGTCCGTCTGGTGACGGGAGCGGCCGGGGTAGTAGGGCTCTTGATGCTGACGGTAGCGCCTGCCGGGGCGCAGGACGTGAGCATCAATTTCGCGCAAGGCTCCGGCCTGACCGAGCGCGTGATCCAGCTGATCGCGCTGCTCACGGTGCTGTCGCTGGCGCCCTCCATTCTCATCATGATGACGTCGTTCACTCGCATCGTGGTGGTGCTGTCGCTGTTGCGCACCGCGCTCGGCACCGCCACCGCCCCGCCCAATGCGGTGATCGTGTCGCTCGCGCTGTTTCTGACCGCCTTCGTGATGGGCCCGGCGCTGCAGAAGGCCTACGACACCGGCGTCAAGCCGCTGGTCGCCAATCAAATAACCGCCGAGCAGGCCTTCGAGCGCGGTTCGCTGCCTTTGCGCGCCTTCATGGAAAAGAACGTGCGCGAGCAGGACTTGAAGCTGTTCCTCAACATGGCGAAGGAAGCGGCCCCGGCCAATCCGCAGGACCTGTCGCTGCGCGTGCTGGTGCCGGCCTTCATGATCTCCGAGCTCAAGCGCGCCTTCGAGATCGGCTTTCTGCTGTTTCTGCCGTTTCTGATCATCGATCTGGTGGTGGCGTCGGTACTGATGTCGATGGGCATGATGATGCTGCCGCCGGTGGTGGTGTCGCTGCCGTTCAAGCTGATCTTTTTCGTCTTGGTCGACGGCTGGAGCCTGGTGGCCGGGAGCCTCATCCAGAGCTACGGGACTTAGCGCCTTCCAGAAGTGACCGGCATCTAATTATGCTATAAGTATAGAAATCTTTTTTTGGTTTGCAATTTGAGACCTCGTTCAATATTCGAGAGCGCCGTGGCGAAACGCACTAGCCATCAGAGAAAAGGAAATAACGCAGACCACCAAATAGCTAGGTGGACAAGGATCGTAGGTGTTTGGACCTTCGGATTGGTTGTTATCGGTGCAATTACGTCTGTAGTGCTATTTCTGCAATTTTACGGATTTGCGCAGAGTGAACGCGCTTTCGTCTTTCCAGACCATGTTGAATTCGCCATTCAGAGCTATGGGACTTAAGGCCGATCGACGCTACAGCGTCGCAATACGCAATTCCAACGCCACTCAATGTCCGTTGTTGCATACCGGACATCAGGTGAGCTTGCCGCCTTGTCCGCTAATGACCCACAAGCGCCAAATTCACGTCATTTCGCCGCTAGCATTTGACGCATTGCGACATTGATGGCTTGCTGGCGCGGTTTTAGCTGGGAGGCGGATATGGGTTTGCAAAAATCGAAGTGTGTTTTCGCGGGCGCTATTACGCTCATGGTATTGACCGGCTCCGCCGAGCCAGCAGTGTTCATGGCGTGCTTATCCGGTTGACACCCACACCTACCGAACGCGGCGGTATCCGCGCACGAAAGGACTTACGACAATGAAAACTCTCACGACACTTCTCGCCGCTGCATTCTTGGCAACGGTTTCACTCTCGGCTCTTGCTAGTGTACAAAGCTCGACAACGCAAATTCGAAATGTTTGTAGCAACACAGTCCAACAGCGCGGCATTAAATACGCTCAGCTCGTCGGAGGCTATGGCGGATCGGCCCCTCACTGTCGCTGTAGCCATCGGGATGCCAATGGTCATTGCGACCATCAAACTTGTAGCTGACCACAAAGCCCCCAGTGCGAAATCACTGGGGGCAAATCAGAAGTCTGAAATGAAAACGTATCCGAAGGCGAAAGGACTTACGACAATGAAAACTCTCACGTCATCCCGCCCGATCCGAAAGGCATGGGCGGAGTAGGTTGGTTCAAGGTGTTCATCCCTTTGGGAGCATCGTTTGGCGGGATTCGCGGTGGGATCGTGACGGTGCGGGTTTCGCGACAAACCGCACGGCCGTAGGGTGGTTCGTCGGAGATGGCGAAAAGTCTCTTTGCTTTTTTGCGCCGCAGCGAATGACGTGAATGGCACATTGCGTCTGACGTTAGCGATCGCAAAACAACGAAAACCAGAGGGGGCCCGTCATGGAAGGCTCATCGACAAGAGTGGCGTTCATTGGCCTGGGGAATATGGGCTCGAATATCGCCAAATGCCTACTGAAAGGGGACTTTGACCTAACCGTTTGAATCGCACTGCTTCGAAGATGACACCACTCGTCGAGCAGGGGGCAAAGCCGGCGACAAGCGCAAAAGAGGCCGCGAGCGGCGCGGACGTGGTGATCACCAGTCTCACGGACGACCAGTCTGTTCTCGACAATCTCCATGGGGACCAGGGAATCCTCGCTGGGATGCGTCCTGGCGCGGTCCACGTCTGCCTAACAACGATCTCGCCGCGCTGCGCCGATGAGTTGGAGCAGATCCATAAGAAGCACGGCAGCTTTTACATTTCGGGCCCCGTCATCGGGCCTTCCCAGGCGGCGGCAACCGGACAGCTTATCTCGTACCTTGCCGGTGACCCGGTCGCCATCGTGAAAGTGACTCCACTCTGCATGGCGTATTCCAAACAGGTTATCTTAATCTCGGAACGGCCGAGTGTCGCCAGTTGCATGAAGCTCGCGGTCAATTACAACGTCGTCTCGACCATCGAGCTAATCGGCGAAACCTACGTGTTCGCGGAAAAGTGTGGCATCCCGCTGGAGTACGTGCGCGATTTTTACCAACAGATGTGGTTCGCACATCCTGGAGCGAAGATGTACGCGGAAAAGCTGCGCACCCGTGATTTCGGTGGCCGCGGGGGTTTCGTTATGAACGGCGGACTGAAAGACGTCCGCCTCATGCTTTCCACCGCCGATGCAAACGGCACATCACTGGAGATCGGCAGCATTGTCGAGCGCAAGTTAAAGAAGGGCATCGAAGCCGGTATGGAGGATGCCGACTGGAGCGCATTCTACGAGATTACCCGGCATGAGGCCGGACTTGCCTGATATTGGCATCTGCCAATTGTCGGTTTATGGCACATCGCAGCGTTCGCTGCGCCGCGATGGTTAGGTCGCTGTCGGAGGCATAGCGGACATCAGTCGGCAGTGGCGCGAAATTGCTAGGTCGCAAATGTCCCATTCCGGACGTCGCCACCTTTAAGCGAATGCGTGCGCCGAGGCGTAAGCGCCGACAACCGCGAGCCCACTGACTTAATGGCAGGCTCTCATCGCGCGTGTCGTCATTGCTTGGCTCTACTATCTACATTGCCATTTTAGGAGCGGCGCTTTCGACTACCAATTACCTTCTGCACGTGACGTTCGATGTGCTCACCACTTGCGATGACGACCATGGCGACGTGGAACACGACCAACCCTAGGGCAAAATAGGCAACTACTTCGTGCATTTCGTCAACCGAAGTTGCCCGCCAAAGTGTGTGAGTGAGCAACATAAGGAGCAGGGCGGAAAACGCTAGAACCGACAGGACGACTACGATCGCTGTTACCGCAAAGGCTGAGCTAATTCTTGCGGAGGCCTGCGCCGAGTTGCGTCGAACGCTCTGAAGGAACGCCCGAATCGTTTGCGCGCTTAAGATGCTTCCGGGAAATCGAGCGTGGTGCGGCCGGATAAGCTCCCAATAAATGCTGATCAGCAATAAAGCCGCAATCGCATAGCCTAGGATAGCGTGGGTGTGCTGAAACTCCTCGCCAGTGACATATGCAAGGATCAAAAGGGCCAAGAGGCATACTCCCGAGGTTCGTATGAGAATATCCCAGACGACCTCGAGTTTTATGATCACATTGTCTCTGTTTCCAGGTGCTTTGTTGGTCAAAGGAGCCTCCACGCGCAAGCGTTTTCTCACTTAGGGCCTAATGACCACTCGGATTTGATCTGCATCAAATCTGACGAAATACAAAAGCAGTTATTTTGCCGTGTGCCAGTAAGGTGCAGGAGGAGATCGGAGCGATGTCCGGCAACCAACTCGTTGCTTACCGCGTGTGGGACACGCCGACGAGATGGTTCCACTGGATCAATGCCCTGTCGGTGCTGGGCCTAATCATTTTTGGGACTATCATTCTCTTCGCCGGCAGCCTCGGTATCACTCCTGCAGGGCGGGTGATGCTCAAGACTATCCACGTCTGGATCGGTTACGTGATGACCATCAATCTGCTCTGGCGGTTCGTCTGGGCGTTTCTTGGCAATCGGTACGCGCGCTGGCGGGCCATATTGCCGGGCGGACCGGGATACTTAGCGGCGTTGCAGTCGTACGTCTTGGCATTCCTCGCTGGTCGCCCCAAACATTATCTCGGACACAATCCGATCGGGCGAATAGCAGTTTTGTTTATCCTTCTGCTCCTCGTCATCCAAGCGTTGACAGGACTCGTACTGGCTGGGACGGACATATTCTATCCGCCCTTCGGCAGCTGGATCGCTCAATGGATTGCCGCTCCAAATATTGATCCATCCACTCTCACGCCGTTGGCGCGGAACCTTATGGACCAGAGCGCTTACGCCGCAATGCGGTCATTCCGCACGCCATTCGTTGAAACACATGAGATCGGTTTCTATCTGCTTGCCGCTGTTGTTGCCCTGCACGTAGTCGCAGTGATCGTAACCGAACTGCGCGAAGGCGGCGCCCTTGTTTCAGCCATGCTCACTGGCGAGAAAATCGTTCCGGGACATCCTGAAGACCTTTAATCGGCGGCTAAAGCTCAAGCATATCCTCAGGCGACATGCAGGTGCCACCTTTCAATATCCGCTGTCGGGGGCAAACCGGACATTGAACGCCGGCAATTGCTGCACGGGTTCCTGCTTTTACCGGGACGAATAGGTGAGTTTAGCGGTTGGTCGTCTTCGCCGTCGGCATCGCGCGAAATTGATCCCGTCGGCCGCCGTCCGGCTTGAGCTGGCGCGCCGGCCGGCGCATTCGGCGCCGCGGGCGCCACTGCGGGCTTGGCCGGCACGTTGGCGGCGGCTTTTTCCGGCACGGATTTCTGCGCTTCCGGCTTCGCCGGCACGGTCGGCGCCGGCGCGGGCTTGGGCGCGCCAGCTATTTCCGCCGGGCGCGCCCGCGTGTCGGCATCGGCGTCCGGATAGCGCTTGCGCATATCCTTCAAGAAAGCATCGAGCGTATCGACGCCAGCCACCGTCTGCGCCACGTCCTTGAATTCGGCGCCGCCGGTGCCGATCGGCGCGGTCACCACCTGGAAGGCGTGCGCGTCCGGGCTGTCGGCCATTTTGGCCATGTATTTGTCGCGGAAGCGCGCGAGCCCGATCTGCTCGTCGGCAAGCGCGTAGCCGATGGCCGCGCGCAGGATATCGACGCGCTCGGGCTCGCTCAGCGGCGTGAACTCGCGCCAGCGGTCGCCATAGAGCAACTCGATTTGCTCGGCCGCGCGCCGCCAACGCTTGGCCGCCCACAGAATGTCGGCGCGCAGGCGCATGGCCTGATGGCCCTTGATATTCTCGATCATCTCCAGCGCCAGAGCGTGGCGGCCGGTCTCCGACAGTGCGCGCGCTTCCAATAGCAGCCGCTGATCGCGCATTTCGTTCGACAGCCCGTCGGTGCGGGTTGCCCGCAGCACGGCAAGCGCGCGGTCGGCCTTGCGGTCCATCAGATAGATGGTGGCGAGCTTGGTGGCCACCTGCGCGCGCGCGGCGCCCTGCAGGCGGTGGTCTACCTGGTGCTGCAGCAATTCGGCCGCCTGATCGAGCAGGTCCACCGCCACCAGCCGGTCGGCGAGCTTGCGGATCATCTCGTCGCCGCGCCGGCCGATCGGCGTCAACTCGCGGTAATCGTAGAACAGCGCGAGCGCCTCGATCGGCGGCAGCGCATTGGCCTTGCCGCCCAGGAACAGGCTTTCGAAAGTCACCGCCGCCTCGTCCTCGATCTTGCGCGTCAGGTCGGAATTGGGATGCGCCAGCATCGCCGTGCGCATGACGTGGAAGGCTTCGCGGTAGCGCCCTTCCTCGGTGTAGAGATGCGCCAAGAGCTTGAGGCCCTCGGTCTCGGTCGCATCGCCGCGCCAGACGGTGGTGAGCGTTTCGAGTTGGCCGACCACGTCCTTGCGCGGCAGGTCGCCGAGCTGGTAGCGCAGCGCGATCTCGCGCAGCCGCCCTTGCGCGGCGGCGGGGCGCTCCTTGGCTGAGGCGGCGGTGCGGTAATTGGTGAGCGCGTCCTCGTTGCGGCCGAGGCCCTCGTCGATGCGGCCGACCAGCACCGCGACGGCCGGCGCCATTGCGGGCGGCACGCCCGCGGTCTGCAATTCGGCCAGCACGCGGCCGGCATCGGTGAAGTCGCGGACCTCGATGGCCGCGTGCAGGCCTTCCAGCAGCGCCATGCGCTGCAGCTCGACCGGCAGCGCGCCGAGCGCGTCGTTGACGTCCTTGAAGCGCTTGTGCGCCTCCTGCCACTGGCCGAGCCGGGCATAGGCCATGGCGCGCCAGACCGGCGCGTCGAGCTGGTTGCCGACCTGCGGATTGGCGAGCGCCTTGAGCGCAACCTGCGGCCGGTCGAGCATCACATTGGTCACCGCCTTGAGCACCGTGCCGGTGACGTCGTCGGCGCCGCGTTCCTGCGACAGCGTGAAGTCGAGCACGCCTTTGGCCTCGGCCAGCATGTTCTGCGCCAGGTAGAAGCGCGCCAGATCGAGCCGCGCCTGCCGGCGCTTGGGGGGCGGCGCCATGGCCGCCTTGGCGATCAACGCGGACTGGCGCGCATAGAACGCGGCCTCGCGGTTGAAGCCCCAGAGCTGGGTATCGAAGGTGACGGCGCGGAAACTGCTGGCCAGCTCCTGCTGGCCGATCGCGGTGGGCGAGAGCGTCAGCCCGTGCGGGCGGCTGACCACGATCTTGTGCGGCCCGAGGCTTACGGTCACGTCGTCGGCGAGCGGCTGCAGCACCACGCCCTGCGCCGAAGGCAGTGCGCGCAGCTCGACGAAGTTTTGCGGCTTGAGGAAGCCGCGCGCGGGCGCGAGCGCGGTGACCACCATGAGCCGGTCGCCGGCCGGATCGACGATGCGGTGGACCTTATGTGCGTGGTCGAAGGGAATGGCGATGCCGGCGCGGTTCTTGCCGAGCACGCTGCGGGCGATGGTGAGCGGGCGGGTCGGCACTGTGATGCTGTCGGAGAGATCGACGATCCAGGCCGCGCCGTCGTTCTGCACGCTGACCAGGCGTGGGCGCGCCAGTTTGAGCCGCACGATGGCGGCGCCATCTTTGGCGCGCGTGAAGCGCGCGCTGCGGATGGCGGCGTCCTCATTGGCGTGCAAGCCGGCGAGGTCGATCGCGGCCTGGCTGTCGAACACCAGCCAAAGCGTGTCGGCGTGCCGGAACACGGCGGCCGGCGTCGGCGCCGCAAAGGGGAATTCGACGCGCAAGCTGTCGCCGTCGCGATGCACTTCGGCCGCGACCCTCGTATTGCCGGTAGAGGGCTGCGCGTGCGGCGGCGGCGCAGGATGAACGGGCGGTTTGCCGGCTTCGGCCTTTGCCATGGGCGGCGGTTGCCGCGCCTCTGTCGCGGCCATGGCCGGCACGGCCGCCTTCGGCATCGCCGATTTCACCGCATCGGCGGCGGGCTTGGGTGCCGTGGCCCCGGGCGCAGCCTGCGCCATCTTGGTCGCGGGCTTCGGCGCGGCACCGCCCGGCGGCGCGGCTTGCGCTCGCGGCTGCTTGTCGGCCGCAGCCCGTTCCGGTGCCGGCTTCGCCTCGCCGCTCTTGGGCGCCGTGGCTTGCTTTGCCGGCTTTGCTTCGGCCTTTTGCGCCGGCATTGGCTTGGGCGGTTCGGGCTTTGCCGCGATCTTCGGCAAGGGCGCCGCGACCGGCATTTCCGTTTTCTTGTCGATGCTCGCGTCGCCCGCCGGCACCGTCGGCGGCGGCGCCAGCTCGGGCAGCAGCGCACCCTGCCGCTTCGCCGCGCCCTCACCGCTCGTCACATCGACCGCGATGCTCGAATCCTCGCGGAAAGTGCGTACTTTGGGATGGCCGTTGAAGGTGAATTTGACCGCGGCCGAATCCTGATCGAGCGTGGCGCCGATCGATTTCAGCGTCGGCGGCAGAGTAGCGATGGCGTCGGCCAAGTCCCAGCGGATCTTCTGGTCGAAGTTGAGCAGCAGACCGTCCGTCTTCTCCTCGGGCACCACGTTGACGCCGTCCGGCAGGTCGAACACGTAGCGCGTGAAGGTCGGCTGGCTCGCCACACGCACCCTGATGTCGCGCGCCTTGCGCGCTTTGGCCGCCAGCCCGTGCTTTTGCAGCAGCCGCTCGGCCTCGCGCGCGCGGCGGGCGAGATCCTCGATCACCTCCTGCGGCAGGCCCGGCATCACCGCGCCCCAGGTCTGCGGCAAGAGATCGACGAACAGCTTCTCGGCCGCCGGGATCGAGTGCACCTTCAGCTTGTGCGCGAGCGCGATGCGGATCGCGCTGCCGTCGGGATCGATGCGCGCGGCGCTGATGTACTGCGGCGCGCCGGCATTGAGCCGGTCGACCGCGACGTCGACCGGCGTGGCGAATTTCATGATCAGGATGGGGAAATGCATGCTGATGGTAACAGGCACTTCCTTGGCGAAGCGGAACACCAGCCGCGCATAGCCGCCGTCGGTGAAGACTTCGACGTCGCCCTTGATGCGATCGGCGGCACGCGCCGGTGCGCAGAAGATAAAGGCGAGCACCAGCAGCAGCGCCGGCAAAGCAAGCAGCGCGGCCCCGCGGCGCGCGCGCATCCTTCTGACGCTGATCGGCGGCGCGGTCATTACGCTAACCCCCGTCCGGCTTGCCTTCGATCTTCGGCAATTGCTTCGGCCCCGGCCTCATCGCGGAGTGGCCGCCGGCGCGGTTGGCGAGTTCGACGGTGAGCCGCTCGGCCGCTTCGGGCGCCATCTGCGCCAAGATCTCCGACATGCTGCGCGGCTTCATCTTGGTGGAGACGTCCACCAGGATGTTCATGTCGAGCCGGTTGAAGATGCGGGCGGCATCTTTCGGCTTCATGTTCTCGTACATCGTGATGATGCCCTTGAAGCGCTTGGCCTCGGCTTGGTCGCGATTGCCCTCGGCGATCTTGACCTTGCCTTCCACGTCCCTCAGCTCGGCGACTTTGGATTCCAGGTGCTGCTCGGCGGCCTTGAGCAGGTTTTCGCGCATGTCGAGATCGCGGGCGCGTGCGTCGAGCTGCTCGCGGCGCTTCTGCAGGCTTTCCAGGATGGCGCGCTCGCCGGGCGAGTTGATGCGGCCGGGCACGATCGGAATCACGGTGCCGCCGGCGTCGAGCTTGGGCGGTCCCGGCCGCTTATCGGTCACCTTCAGCTTCGGCTCGTCGGTTTTCGTTTCGGACGACTTTGCCTGCTTGTCGACCGAGCCGGTGACGTCGCGGGCGTTTGGATCGTTGTAATTGAACATCTGCTGCGCCCACGACCCCGGCGCGGTAGCGACGGACGGCGCGCTGGGGTCGCCGGCGACGACGATCTTGGGATATTGCGGCACGCTTTCGCTGGGGTCGATCTTCAGCCCCGGCTTGTTGCGGCTCTCCAGGCGCTCGGCCAGCGTATAGCCGCCGTCGAAGACCAGGCCCGACACTTTGAGTGCGAATAGGGCGACGGTCGCGACCAGCACGATCGGGATCAGCCGGAAATCGCGCGCAAAGCGGATCATGCCGCGCGGCCGCCCATCCGCGCCTGCGTGCGTGCGGCGAAGGCCTGCGCCGCCGCCGCCAGCGCCTTGGCATCGGGCGCCGCCGGCTGCGGCGCGGCAGCGCCGCGGGCGGCGCCGGCGATGCGGGCGATGCGGCCGAGCAGTTCTTCGCCGGCGGCAAGCTTCTCATCGAGCTCGCCGGAGATCTCGTCCATGCGCGCGAGGCGCTGGCTCAGGCTCTCCTCGCCCTCATGCATGGTTGCTTTGAGGCCGGCGATGGCGCGCTCGGCGATCTCGGTTGCGGTAATCAGCTCGGAAATGGTCGCACGCAGCGTCTGCTCGTCGGCCTTGAGCAGGCGCAGCTGCTTGTTGAGCCGCACGCAATAGAGGATGGTCAGCAGCAGCAGGACCGAGACCATGATCTCGACCAGGTATCCGAGATTGAAGCTCACGGCGCCTCCATGCGGGTATTGGGCTCGTCGGCCTTCTCGAACATGGCAAAGGTGGTGCGCGGCCGGCGCAGTTGCTTGGCGACGCGCACGGCGACGCGATCGCCGACCCGGCCCATGCGTCCTTCCGTGAGCAAGACGTCGCCGCAGCGCACGTTGACGGGTGCGTCGGGCTTCAGTTCCAGCATGAGCGTGTCGCCGACCTTGAGGCTCATCATCCGCCGAAGCGGCAGGCTTGCCTCGTACAACACCGCGTCGACGGCGATCTGCGCCTGGCCGATTTCGGTCGCCAGATGGCCTTCCCAGATCGGGTCGCGGCCGAATTTCTCGCCCATGAACATCTGGAGCAGAACGGCGCGGATCGGCTCGATGGTCGCATAGGGCAGCAGCAGCTCGATGTTGCCGCCGCGGTCTTCCATGTCGATGCGCAGCCGCACCAGGATCGCGGCATTGGCCGGACGGGTGATGGCGGCAAAGCGCGGGTTGGTCTCCAGCCGGTCGATATTGAACTTGACCGGCGACAGCGGTTTGAAGGCAAGCTCGGCGTCGGCCAGCACCACCTCGATCATGCGCTTGACCAGATTGGTCTCGATGGTGGTGTAGGGTCGGCCTTCCACGCGCGCGGCGCTTTGTCCGCGGCGGCCGCCAAGCAGCACGTCGATGATCGAATAGATCAGGCTCGAATTGACCGTGGCGAGACCGAAATTGTCCCATTCCTCGGCCTTGAACACGGCGAGGATCGCCGGCAAGGGAATCGAATTGAGATAGTCGCCGAAGCGCACCGAGGTGATGCGGTCGAGCGAGACTTCGACGTTGTCGGAGGTGAAATTGCGCAAGGAGGTCGTCATCAGCCGCACCAGGCGGTCGAAGACGATTTCCAGCATCGGCAGGCGTTCGTACGACACCATCGCCGAGTTGATGATGGCGCGGATGCCGGAATTGTCGTTGAGCGTCACGTCGGCGAGACTAAAACCGAGCAGGCCGTCGATTTCCTCCTGGTTGAGGATGCGCTCGGCGCCGCCCTTGCCCTGGAAGCCGGAGCCGTCGTCAACCATGGCCGCCCATTGGGCGGCCGCCTCGTCGGCGCCCTGCTGCGCCGTCGGCACGTCCTTGGGCGTGCCCGCGTCCTCTTCCAACGCCAGCCCCCATTCGGCCGCCAGCGCGTCTTGATCGATCTGGTCCTTCACAGCCATGGTCGGCTACGTCGTTATTGGACGACGATCTCCTTGAACAACACGGCGGTGATGCGGTTGGGCGAGACGGCGGCGTTGACGCGGCGGGTCAGCTCTTCCTTCAGCCGGTAGAGGCCGGCGGAGCCGTCGAGATCGGTCGGCCGCAATTCCCGTAAGTAGGTCTGGAAGGCGTCCATCACGCGTGGCATCAGCGGCTTGATCTCGTCGACCACGTGCGCATCGGGCACTTCGAGCACGATCTTGACCTTGAGGTATTGCGTACGGTCGGTGCCGGCGTTCGACAGATTGACCAGCACGTCCGGCAGATCGACGAAGATCGCGGGCTTCGCCGCCGCCTTCTCGGGCGCGGCGTGATCGGCATGGTGCAGAAACATGAAGCCCGCGGCGCCGCCGCCGCCCAGCACCAGAAGGCCAGCGGCCGCAATGATGATCAGCTTGAGCGGGAGCTTCTTCTTCGGTTTTGCCGCCTGCTCGGCTTCTTCCTCCGGCTTGTCTTTGACTTCCGCGTCCGCCTGCTTCGCCTTGGCTGCCATAACGACCCCGATTGCCACGTTGTGGACGGCCCCGCGCGCGGGCATTTCGAAGCGAAAAGCCGGCGCTGCGCGGCGCCGCGCCCCCGTTGGCTCAAAAGGTAGGTCGGTATGGTTAACAGATCATTGCCTGGGCTCCGGGTGCCGGCAGGTTTTGCCGGGCGGCGGCGCTTTTTGCCCCGCTGAGCACCACACCATTTCGAACTAAGGGACTGAAATAGCACGGCTTTACCGCTTGGCACGGGCGCTGCAAAGCAAGTGGCGGCAAGCCGGCTTGGGAGAGCCGAATTGCCGTGACGACGCTTCCGCTTTGGGACCGGCCTCGGGAGGGCCGCCCGGCGCGGGGCCGCTAGGGGAGAAGACCGATGCAGAACGCCATTCTCGTCGGACTGTCGCGCCAAGTCGCGCTCGCACGCGAGCTCGACGTGGTGGCCAACAATATCGCGAACATGGACACCACCGGCTACAAGGCCGACGGGTCGCTGTTCGAAGAATATCTCAATTCGGCGGCGCGTGCCGGCAGCACCGGCGACCGCGTCAGCTTCGTGGTCGACCGCGGCATCTGGCACGACATGGGCCAGGGGCCGGTGGCGCATACCGGTAACCCGCTCGACGTCGCCGTCGACGGCAATGCTTTCCTGGTGGTGCAGACGCCGCGCGGCGAGCGCTACACGCGCAACGGCGCCTTGCAGATCAACGCCAGCGGGCAGTTGGTCACCGGCGAAGGCTATCAGGTGATCGGCGATTCAGGCCCGATCACCTTCCAGCCCAACGACCACCAGGTGCAGATCAGCCGCGACGGCACGGTGAGCGTGCGCGAAGGCACCTCCAATGCCGATTCCGCGCGCGGCAAGCTCAGGCTCGTCACCTTCGCCGGCCTGCAGAACCTGCAGAAGGACGGCGGGAGCACCTTCAAGGCGCCCGCCGGCATGCAGCCGCAGCCGGCGCCGCCGGAAGCCGGCCTCATCCAGGGCGCGATCGAGAAATCCAACGTGCGCGGCGTGGTCGAGATGGCGCGCATGATCGAGATCACCCGCACCTACACCAATATCTCGAACATCCTGCAGCAGCAGAGTCAGCTCGGCACCACGGCGATCGACAAGCTCGCCGAAGTTCCGGCGTGATGAAGAGGAGTTGAAGACATGCGCGCGCTCAATACCGCAGCGACCGGCATGATGGCCATGGAGCTGAACGTCCAGGTCATCTCCAACAACCTCGCCAACATGACCACCACCGGCTACAAGCGCCAGCGGGCCGAATTTCAGGACCTGCTCTACGACCACGTCAGCCGCATCGGCACGCAGACCTCCGCGCAGGGCAATATCCTGCCCGTGGGCATCGATCTCGGCTCCGGCGTCAAGGCGGTCGGCACGCCGCGGCTGATGACGCAAGGCACGCTGTCGCAAACCGGCGGCAGCCTGGACGTCGCCATTCGCGGCGACGGCTTCTTCAAGATCCAGATGCCGGACGGCACCTACGCCTATACCCGCGACGGCACGTTCCAGATGGACGCGCAGGGGCGCATCGTGACCGCGCAGGGCAATCCGGTGATGCCCAGCATCACCATCCCGTCGAACTCGACCGGGCTCACCATCAACGCGCAAGGCCAGGTTTCGGTGATCCCGCAGGGCTCGACCACGCCGCAACTGCTCGGGCAGATCACGCTCACGCGCTTCATCAACCAGGCGGGCCTGTTGCCGATCGGCGACAACCTCTACACCGAGACGCCCGCCTCCGGCACGCCGCAGGACGGCTTCCCCAACACCGACGGCTCCGGCGACCTGCAGCAGGGCAGCCTGGAGCAATCCAACGTCGATTCGGTGACCGAGATCACCAATCTGATCGCCGCCCAGCGCGCCTACGAAATGAACTCGAAGGTGATCACCGCGGCCGACCAGATGCTGCAATCGACCTCCAACCTGATGCGCTGAGGTGACGCCATGATCCGCACCCTCGCCTTCGCCTGCGCCGCGCTCACGCTGCTCGGCGCCGCGGCTTCGGCGCAAAGCGCCCTGCCCCACCCCAGGCTCAAGCCGGCCGCCACCGTCGACGCCGGCCTGGTGCGCATCGGTGACCTGGTCGAAAACGCCGGCATCGTCGCCGACGTGGCGATCTTCCGCTCGCCCGATCTCGGCACCACCGGCACGGTATCGGCGCAAGCGGTGATCGAAGCGGTGCGCGCCCACGCTTTGAAGGGCCTCGACACCGGCGGCTTGAGCGAAGTCTCGGTGACGCGGGCAAGCCGCAGCTTCAGGCCGGAGGAGATCGAGAACGTCATTGCGCGCGCGCTCGCCGCCAAATTCCGGCTCGGCGCCGCCAAGGACATTTCGCTCAATCTCGACAGCGAATTGCGCCCGCTGCACGTGGAGCCGAGCGCCAAGGGCGAGCCGCGCGTCGACCGCCTGAGCTACGACGCGCGCAGCGGCCGCTTCAACGCGACGCTCGCCGTACCGAACGGGCCCGCCAGCCGCTTTGCGCTGCGGTTGTCCGGCCGCGCCACCGCCATGGTGGAAGTGGCAACCGCAGCGGCGACGGTCGCGCGCGGGGCGACGCTCAAGGCCGCCGACATACAGATGGAACGGCGCCCGCGCGCCGGGCTCGGGTCCGACGTCATCACCGACCGCGAGAAAGCGGTCGGCATGGCCGCGCGCACCTCGCTCGAGCCGGGGCGGCCGCTGCGCGCCGCCGAGCTGATGAAGCCGCTGGTGGTGGAGCGCAACGAACAGGTGACGCTGGTCTACCGCATGCCCGGCATCATGCTGACCGTGCGCGGCAAGGCGGCCGAAGGCGGCGCGGTGGGCGATACGATCAGCGTGCTCAACGAGCAGTCCAAGCGCCTCATCCAGGGCGAGGTGGCGGGGCCCGGCCATGTCGTCGTGAACACGCGGGCGCGGCAGCTGGCCGCCAATTCGCCGTCCGAATTCATGCCGCCGAATGTGAGCAATCGTTAGCGCATGACCCCGAAAAGCGGGAATCGGTTTTCGGCAAAAGTTCATGCGCATGCAAAATGCGAAGGACGAGAACGCGCAGGCTTTGCGCCTTTTGTGAAAGTGAATGCGATGAACGTGATCAGATTAACGCGCCATGCGGTGCTGGCAGCCCTTGCGGCTTCGCTGCTCAGCGGTTGCGCCGCCTTCGATCGCCTGGCCACCATCGGCGCGCCGCCGCCGCTGTCGCCGGTCAACAACCCGACCGCGCGGCCGGGCTACAAGCCGGTGCAGATGCCGATGCCGGCAGCGCAGCCCGCCTCCTACAATCCCAATTCGCTCTGGCGCAACGGCTCGCGCGCCTTCTTCAAGGACCAGCGCGCGCACCAGATAGGCGACATTCTCACCGTCAAGGTCAACATCACCGACAAAGCCATCATCGACAACGAGACCAAGCGCAGCCGCGTCGCCTCCGACGATTCCAACATCACCAATTTCTTCGGCAAGCCGAAGGTGCCGATCATGAACACGCCAGTGCCGACGCCGGTGTTCACCGCGGATTTCGAACACCTCGACCGACGGCAAGGGCTCGGTCAACCGCTCCGAGGCGCTGACGACCAATGTCGCCGCGGTGGTGACGCAGGTGCTGCCGAACGGCAACCTGGTGATCGAGGGCAGGCAGGAAATCCGCGTCAATTTCGAGATGCGCGAATTGGTGGTCGCCGGCATCGTGCGGCCGGAGGACATCGAGAGCGACAACACCATCGATTCCAGCAAGATCGCGCAGGCGCGCATCGCCTATGGCGGGCGCGGCCAGATCACCGACATGCAGCAGCCGCGCTACGGGCAGCAGGTGCTGGATGTGCTGTTGCCGTTTTAGCCTTTTTGCTTGCCTCCCCCTGCAAGGGGGAGGCCGGCGAGCGAAGCGCGCCGGGGGGGGCAGGGGTGAGTACAGCTGCCATTCGGCCGAAGGTTTTTGTGGCTCTCGACGGCCCCGTGGAGGCCGTGCCAGTCGCGTAAGTTATTGAGCTCCCGCGCCGTTTTCGTCTCGCGAACGGAGACGGCGACAACGACGCGGCCCCCGGTAGCTCCCCTGCCGGGGGCCGTGGTGTTTTTGCGCGCCGCCTGGAAATGATGTCGCGCAAATTCCCCAAGGCTTAGGCCACCCGGTACAAGCGCCACTCGCTTGGAACGTCCATTAGTCTGTGGACGCCGCGCTCCTCGAATGCCAGACCCGACCCCGCCACGAGATCGCGGACGGCCTGCGAAACTAGGACTTCAGCCGGACCTGCAAGGCGGGCAATGGCGGTGCCGGCATGGACGGCGATTCCGGCAAGATCGTTGCCGAGCGGCTCACATTCCCCCGTATGCAGGCCGCAGCGGACTTCAAGCTTAAGCGCGCGCAACGAGTCGCGGATCGCGCCAGCACAGCGGATTGCGCGTGCCGGCCCATCGAAAGCGGCGAGGAATCCCTCACTTGAGGTTCTTATCTCACGTCCGCGGTATTGACGAAGCACCTCGCGAACCTTGGCGTAAAATGCCTCGAGCAGTTCGCGCCAAGTGCGGTCGCCAAGCGTGGCTGCACATTCCTTGGCGTCTACGATATCGGTAAACAATACGGTGGCGAAGGCTCGTTCCGGCCCTTGCATTTGATGCTCGCCTGTCAGGAATTTCTTGAGTTCATTGAGAACCGAATCGCGATCGCCCAACCACGGTTGATGGTCTTCGCCCGGCAGCTCGACAAGCCTCGCACCGCGAATATGCTCCGCCATATACCGCGCGTGACCCACATCGAGCACACGCTCCGCATGACGATGCAGAATGAGAGTTGGCACGCGGATGGCGGGCAAAACATTCCGAACATCGATTTCACGGTTCATCTTCAAAATTGCCGCCGCCGCGGCCCGGCTTGCCGTTGCATTGTAGTAAGACGCAACGCGCTCGGCGGTATCAGGATCACCGACAGGGCTGGATCGGCGGATCGTGCGCCTGGACCGAAGATAACCGAGCAGTTGCAGCTTGCCCCAATGGTGCTCAATATCGTCGAGCACAGTTTGCCATTGCTCATCCTTCCAACCGAACGGGTAATCTGGAGCCCAGGAACGTTTGGCATAGGCCCCGTACAGGACGAGTGACGAAGTGCGTTTGGGATAAGTGGCCGCATAGAGCAGCGACATCGGGCCGCCTTCGGAAATGCCAAATAACGTCGCTCGCTTGGAGCCGACCGCATCCAGAATGGCCTGTACATCGTGCATGCGCTGTTCGAGGGTGAATATTTGGGAATTACGGTCGGACATTCCGGTGCCGCGCTTATCGAATAGGATGAGGCGGCAAAATGAAGCGATGCGTCGAAAAAATTCGCCCTGTTCCGGCGACTGCCATATCGTTTCTACGTTCGACACAAAGCCCGGCACGAACAGGAGATCGGCCGGGCCTTCGCCGATAACCTGATAGGCGATGTTGGCGCCATCGCTTTTGACATAATGGGTTGAGGGGGTTTTTGCCATTATTCTCGCACGACCGATCAAATGTGCCGTATTGCTTCGGCTGCGCTGATGGCGATGGCCCGATAGGCCGGCAAAATTGCCCCAAACGCGCCGACACCAAGGGCCAGCCCTAACGCCTGCGCGAGCAAGGTCCAAGTTACATGCGGATCCAGCAAACCCCGCGCGACCGGCAAGTTGGAGACGACGTGGACGTCGATAATACCCAGTCCGATTCCGATGAGGCCGCCGACTGTAGAGATCAAAACTCCCTCGGCCAGAATGGTCGCCACGATACGGCCTGACGGCCACCCGACCGCACGCAAAATTCCGATCTCGCCGATGCGTTCATTGATGGCCATCAACAATGTGTTGGCCACACCCAGCAACGCGACTGCCACAGCGACAAATGAAATAGCCGATGCCGCCACGACCAGCAGTTTGAGCAGCTCCAAGTTTTGAGTCAAAGCTCCGGTCTTCTGGACCGAATAATCGGCGGCGATATTGGCGATTGCTGCGCGCGCGCGTTCCGCGCGCTCGGAGTCGATCGGCCTTTTCAACTTGATTTCAAAGAAACTCACGCTATTCGGCCGCCCGAACAATTCCTGCAAGGCCGGCAGCCGCGCGACCGCAATATTTTGGTTGAACACGCTTTCAAATTTCGCGATCCCCACAACCTTGAATGATCGATAGTTCAACGCAATCGTATCGCCGACCCTTTTGTGAAGAGCCGAAGCAATCCCCTCGCTCAGTAAAATCGTCCGCTCATCGGACGATGTGGGAAGCGTTCCGGAGATCAATTTCACTGTTTGCCAAAGGAAACTATCGCTCCCCCATCCAACGATCGGAATGTTCGTTCGGTCGTCCGCGCTGATAAAGTTGAACAAGACCGGCGCAACGAACGCCACGTCCGGAACGCTGCCGATCTTCGATCCGAAACTCTCCGGGATCGACGCGCCGATCAACATGAACGCATTTCGCTCCGACACGATAAAATCGGCGCCCGATTCATTTATGCTTCGCTCGACCGCGTACGGAATTCCTCGGGCGAGTCCGATAATCGCCACGAAATTGGCGATAGCTATGGCGATGCCCGCCACGGTTAAAGTCGATCGCGCCGGACGTTTAATAAAATTTCGCCATGACAGCGTGAACCAATTCAAAATGCCCTCCCCATCTCGAGCGAACGAGGCACAAGGGGCTCGGGAGCGTCGTGAACGCTTTTGTCGGCGATGATACACCCGTCGACCAACTCGATTTGGCGTGGGCAAACACCGGCTACATGGCGGTCGTGCGTGACAAACAACAGCGCGGTGCCGTGGGTCCGGGATAGACCAAGCAACAAATCTATCACGCTTCTGCCGATGACCTGGTCGAGGTTTCCCGTGATCTCATCTGCTAAGACGAGATCGGGATCGTTCGCTATCGCGCGTGCGATTGCAACTCTTTGTCGCTCGCCGCCGGAAAGTTCGGCCGGCAGGTGCTCGGCGCGTTCCTCCAAACCCACGCGAGTTAACAGTTCGATGGCACGTTTTCGCCTGCTACGCGAGCCGGCCGATTGCCCGATCATGGGCAACTCGACATTCTCCGCAGCCGTCAGTGTCGGGATCAAGCAAAAAGATTGGAATACGATGCCGATTCGGCGCGCCCTCAGTTCAGTGCGCTCACGAGAGCTGCGGACCGGCTGCCCTTCAAAAAAAATGTCCCCGGAGTCGGGCGGATCGAGCCCCGCAATGATATTGACAAGAGTTGACTTGCCGCTTCCGCTCGGCCCAATGACCGCAGCGTGTTCACCATTGTCGAGGCAGAGCGAAACGCCCTTCAGGGCCTTGATTTGCCCCCGGTCGTAGCTTCGCTGGATATTGCGCAATTCGACCAGCGGCATTGTTCGATCTCAATACAGTGCAGCAGTCGGCGGGCTTTGTCGCAAGCTGACAATAAAATCTCGCACCGAACCGTTGAGAGAGCGGATTTTATTGCGCGCATCCTCGCGATACTTGACCACCATGGATTTTGCGTCAACCGAAACGTCGACAATTTTCAATTCGTTAGCAGCAGGTCGCAGACGCCAATCGAATTCGACGTTGCGACCACCCGCTTCAGTGAAGTGGGTGACGACGACGAGGTCCCCATTGCCAAGATGCAAGATTTGCTTGATTGCGTACGGAAGGATTTGATATTTTTCAAATTTAGCGACGGTCGCATGAGCGAGAATATCGGCAAACAATTCGACGGCGTCAGATTTCTCATCGGCATTTGCCGCCGTCCAAAATGGACCGAGCACCGACTTAGTAATTGCGACAAAATCGAATTCGGATCGAAGATTACGATCGAGCGCGGCAAGCGTGTGTTTATTTTCTGCTGTTACAGCGGTTATCGCGAGCGCGGTGTCGCGAAGCCGCAAGACTTCATTGATAGCCTGGGTATCGAGTGCCGATTTACCCGCTGCCGTCGCGGCGCTCGCCACGGTGAATTGAGCGGCAACACACAACATGACAGCGAGAAGTGTTACTCGCAACGGTCAACCCATACGCTCGCTCGTTGCCGACATCTGCGGCCACGCACAGCTGACGCAATTCAGCAAGCTCTAGAATTCGTAGCGGGCGGCTACGTTCATCCCCGAGCCCGATGCCTTCGTGTTAAAACTGCTCAATGGCGCTGGAGCGACCGGCAGGCCACCAGGCGCAATGCTGCCACTTTCGAATTTTCCATAGTCGCGATAGATATAAGCAACATCGACAAGCCAGTTGCGGGTTAGGCGGTACGCGGTGCCAGCGATGATCTGCCAACCCCAGGCGTTATCCGTAATATTGGGAAACGTAGCGGTCACGCCAACACCGCCGGTGCTAACCCATGTGAAATCTGTGGCAGCCGCATGCGAGTATAACACGCCAGCTCCAACGTAGGGTTCGAAATTCCCAAGGGCTCCGGGCGCAAAAATTGGCGCTATATCGAAATAGCCGTTTAGCACCACGGTCGTGGCGCTGAACCTACCGTGGAGAGTTCCGGGACCGGCAAATCCGAAGGGAACGAGCATGCCTGTGACGTTGTTGTTGGACACGTCCGCGCTGGCATATTGCACCTGGAGGTCTGCTCGCCAATACGGGCTGAACCGATAGCCGGCGCCCGCAAACACGCTGTATCCGGAATCAACGCCCAGGCCGACCGAGGTGCACAAATACACGCACCCGTTTTCCGACATCGTACTGGGATCTCTGCCGAGCGGAAAAGTCGCGCCAGTGATCGCGTACCAGCCCGTGGGGGAGGCGTAAGGAACTGGAGCGGCCTTTACCGCAATATCCGCAGCTTTAGCAGGTACCAAAAACGATAAGCACGCAATTGCGACCGACACGACAACGATTTTACGATACATAAAAATCCCCGTGGCAAGCTTAGGCTATCTTTTTCATGATTGCCGAGGCGCAAATTTCTGTAAACAAGGCTACGGTCAATAACGTCGGGTAATCTGAGCGCCCTCTCAAAAATAGCAGCGTCTGTTGCAAAAAGGTCACGGTCGGAAAAAGCACCGACCAAGCGTCGCGCGCTCGCGCTGACGGGTGTCCGCGTTCGAATGTCAAAAACAAAACGTCCGGCTACTGGCCAGACGTTCGCAGTTGCGAATCTTGCCGGCTCAATCGTCGCGGTAGACCCGCTCGCGCCGCTCGTGGCGCTCCTGCGCCTCCACCGACAAGGTCGCGATCGGCCGCGCTTCCAGCCGGCGCAGCGAGATCGGCTCGCCGGTCTCCTCGCAATAGCCGTAGGTGCCGTCCTCGATGCGGCCGAGCGCCTCGTCGATCTTGGCGATCAGCTTGCGCTGGCGGTCGCGCGCGCGCAGCTCGATGGCGCGATCTGTCTCCGAGGACGCCCGATCGGCCAGATCGGGGTGGTTCTGGTTCTCCTCCTGCAGATGCTGCAGGGTCTCCTTGGCCTCCTTGAGTATGTCCTCCCGCCAGGCCAGCAGCTTGATGCGGAAATATTCCCGCTGCCGTTCGTTCATGAACGGCTCCTTGTCGCTCGGCTGGTAGTTCTTGGTCTTGGCCAACATCCCACTTGACTCCCTGTCTTTTTGTTCTTGGCAGCGAAGCCACCCTCCCGGTGCGGCAGGCTTATATACGCGCGCAACGGGCCCGACAACATCCGTATACGGGGTGGGGATTCAACAGATTTGTGCGACAGCTCAATGACTTGCGGCCGACCGCCGGCCCGGCATTAAGCATCCCGCAAGATTAGCGGATGCCAGCCTTGGCCAATTCTACCGCCACGCGCAGGTCGATCTCGCCCAAGACGGCGTCGAGCCCGGCATCGCCGGAGGCGTCGTTCAGACCGTCGGCGGCGACCTGGAGGCGGGAAAGCGTCGAGCGGTCGACCGAGCCGTCGATCAGCCCGAGCTTGAGCTCGTCCAGCACGTCGAGCGCGCGCCGGCCCTTGATGACGGCGCGCTTCTTGCGCTCGGCTGGGTCTTCCACCCCCTGCAGCGCGAGCAGCGCATCGACCGTGGAGATGGCGCGCAGCGAGCCGGCGGCGCCCGCGTTGCGCGGCGCCTGCTGCTCGGCGAGCGTGAAACCGCCGCCGGAAACCCGGCGCGCGCCCGCCGGCTTGGCGGCCAGCGCGGTTCCGTTCGGTCCCTCAATGCGCATGTGAACGATCCAGACGGTTGGGTGGCGTCGGTCCCCGAATACCGAAACCTGGGCCGGTATGGTTAATCCCCGGTAAACAAGCCGGCAAAAATTACCGCCCTGGCCCATTCATGCCGGGCTCGATGGCGGCGGGCCGGGTCGCCCCAAGTCAAAAAGCCGAGCAGCGCCAGAGTCTTGCGCGCAAATGCGCACTTGGCACGCGCTTCGCAAGAGGAGAGGCAGTCGAACGTCACATTGGGGAGCAGTGATGACGAAGACGTTGCAGGCCGCGTTGCTGGCCGTCTTGATGGGCTTGTGCGTCCCGGTGGCAGCCGGGGCGACGTCGCGCATTAAGGATCTCGCCAATATCGAGGGCGTACGCCAGAACCAGCTCATCGGTTACGGCCTGGTGGTCGGCCTCAACGGCACCGGCGACACCCTCAACAACATTCCTTTCACCAAGCAATCGCTGCAGGCGATGCTGGAGCGGCTCGGCGTCAACGTGCGCGGGCAGACCATGCGCACCGGCAACGTCGCCGCCGTGATGGTGACCGCCAATCTGCCGGCCTTCGCCACGCAAGGCACCCGCATGGACATCACCGTGTCGGCGCTCGGCGATTCCAAGAGCCTGCAGGGCGGCACGCTCTTGGTCACGCCGCTGCTCGGCGCCGACGGCAATGTCTACGCGGTCGGCCAGGGCTCGGTCGCCATCGGCGGCTTCCAGGCCGAGGGCGAGGCCGCCAAAATCACCCGTGGCGTCCCCACCGTCGGCCGCATCGCCAACGGCGCGCTGATCGAGCGCGAGATCGACTTCAACCTGAACCGCCAGAGCCAGTTGCGCATGGCGCTGCGCAACCCCGATTTCACCACCGCCAAGCGCATCGCCGCCGCCATCAACGATTTCATCGGCGTGCCGACCGCCGAGCCCTTGGATCCCGCCACCATCGGCATCACCGTGCCCAAGCAATATCGCGGCAACGTGGTCTCGCTGCTGACCGACATCGAGCAGCTGCAGGTCGAGCCCGACCAGGCCGCCAAGATCGTCATCGACGAGCGCTCCGGCATCATCGTCATGGGCAACGATGTGCGCGTCTCCACCGTGGCGGTGGCGCAGGGCAACCTGACCGTCACCATCACCGAAAGCCCGCAGGTCAGCCAGCCGCTGCCGTTCTCGCGCGGCGGCACGACCACCGTGGTGCCGCGCACCCGCATCGGCGTGCAGGAGGACGGCAAGAAACTGGCGGTGGTGCGCAGCGGCGTCTCGCTGCAGCAACTGGTCGACGGGCTCAACGCGCTCGGCATCGGCCCGCGCGACATGATCGCCATCCTGCAGGCGATCAAGGCGGCCGGCGCCATCCAGGCCGACATCGAGGTGATGTGATGGCCGACGCCTTCGCCCTGCCCTCCCCCGGCCTCAAGCCGATCGATCTCCTGACGACCGGCGCGATCAAGACGCCGACTGCCGCGGCCAAGGTGCGCGCCAAGGCGGCGGCGCAGAATTTCGAGTCGGTGTTCCTCAATTCCATGTTCCAGCAGATGTTCACCGACATCGGCGGCGAAGGCCCCTTCGGCGGCAGCGGCGCGACCGGCGTGTGGCGCTCCATGCTCACCGACCAATATGCGCGCACCTTCGCCAAGGCCGGCGGCATCGGCATCGCCGACCAGGTTTACAAAACCTTACTGGCCCAGCAGGAGGCCCATTGATGAGCGCCGCAGACCGCAAGCCCGATCGCCAGCGCAAGCGAGGCCGAACGCGCCATCGCCGGCCTCAATGCCGTGATGGACCGGCTGGAGGCCAAGCTCGCCGAGGAAACCGCCGCGGTGCGCGCCGGACGCCTGAGCGCCGCCCGCCAATTGGACGCCGACAAGACCGAGTTGGCCGGACTTTACGCCGCGCAAAGCGAAAGGGTGAAGGCGGCGCGCGGCCTCATCGCCGATGCGCTGCCGGAGGCGGCCGCGGGCTTGCGTCGCCGGCACGAAGCCTTTCAGTCATTATTGCAGAGCAACCTGACCGTGCTGGCGACCGCGCACGCCGTCTCCGAAGGCATCATCCGCGGCGTCTCGGGCGAGCTTGCCCGCAAGCAGGCGCCGACGACCTATGGCGCTTCCGGCCGCGCCAATGCGCCGAGCCCGAAGGCGAGCCAGCCGCTGGCGCTCAGCCGCAAGCTTTAGCCGTGCATCGATCGCTTTGCCGGCGCCGCGGCATGGTTAACCGCGGGTAAATTCATTGCGGCCGAAATTTTGCCGAAATCGCGGAAAATCAGACGCCGCGAATATGCCAAGTATTAACCTATTAACCATACGCTTTTACCGATCCTTTCCGTCCGTATGCAAGGTTTTGCGCGACCCTTGCGCTGCTTCGCGAGAACGGCCGGGATCAGTAAGTCATGACTTCAAACCAGAAAGGTTACGGCAATGTCATCCGATATCATTCTCTCACCGCCGGCGTTCGGCAGAACCTGCTTTCGCTGCAGGACACCGCGCAGCCTGATGACGCAGACGCAAAATCGTCTTGCCACCGGCAAGAAGGTCAACTCGGCCCTCGACAATCCGCTGAACTTCTTCACCTCGTCCTCGCTGAGCACCCGCGCCAGTCGCTCTCAACGCCTGCTCGACTCGATGTCGAACGGCATTCAGACGATCCAGGCGGCCAATAACGGCCTGACCGCGATCACCTCGCCGGTGCAGCAGCTGCAATCGACCGTGAGCCAGGCCGCTCCAGATAATCCTGGCAGGGTGACCGCCTACACGACGACGCGCGGCCATCGGCACCGCCTCGCCGAAGAACCTGACACTTCTCGGCGTTCGATCATCGGCGGCGGCGTCAATGTTGCGCTGAATGACCGGTACCTCCGGGACGCCAGTCGACCTTGTCGACCACCTCGAGCTACCTGGCGCCGAGCGCGGCGGCTGCGTCGTCCACCGAAAGCGGCACCTATGACGGCCTGTCCGGCGCGGCCACCTACTCGTTCAAGGTCAACGGCAGGACATCAACCTGACCAGCGCCTGACCGGCGACAACTCGACACACGCTCGCCACGCCAAGGCTCGATCAAGTCCCAGCTCGACGCGCGCTTGGCTCGGCACCTTCACCGTCGGCAGCAACACCGCGGGTGACGGCTTCAAGATCACCGGTAAGGCCGACGGCACCAACGACGTCACGGTCAGCAACCAGGCCGGCACCGGCGCCGCTGGCATCAGGCGACCGAGCTGGCGCCGCCTATACCGGTCTCGGCGCGGTCGAAACCTACACCTTCGACTCAACGGCAACGCGACCGCCATCACCCTGGACAGCACCACCGGTGACACTGCCGCCAATGCCCAAGCTCAGTCCAGTCGCAATTGAACCGATCTTTGGCGCTGGCAATTTCACCGCCATCAACGGCTCTACCGGCCTCGATCACCGGCAAGGCCGTCGGCTCCAACGACGTCTTGATCAGCAACCAGCCGCCGCTGGCAGCTGTCGGCGGCACGACCGCCGGGCTCGGCTTCGGCACCACGACGGTGACCGACACCGGTACCCTCGACCAGACCGTCGCCGGTCCGGCCTGGGCTCTCGACGGCGAGCAGCGTGCGCCAGAGCCTGTTGACGCAGTTCAACGGCCTGCGGACCCAGATCGACAAGGTGGCCGGCGACGCTGGCTACAACGGCATCAACCTGCTCAACGGCGACAAGCTCAATCTGAAGTTCAACGAGACCGGCACGAGCTCGATCGACATTTCGACGAAGGATGCCAACGGCAATGCCTTCGCCATCAACAGCACCAATCTGGGCATCGACGCCCAGACCAGTGGCGATTTCGCCTCCAACACAACGCTCGACGCGTTGAGCACGACACTCTCCACCGCCCTGACGACCCTGCAAACCCAATCGTCCGCGCTCGGCTCGTCGCTGTCGGTCGTGCAGACCCGTCAGGACTTCACCAAGTCCATGATCAACACCCTGCAGACCGGTGCCGACAACCTCGTCCTCGCCGACACCAACCAGGAAGGCGCCAACCTGCTGGCCCTGCAGACCCGCCAGTCGCTGTCGACCACCGCGCTGTCGCTGTCCGCCCAGGCCGACCGCAACGTGCTGCGGCTGTTCGGCTAATCGCAACCGGACAACGCGAAACCGACGAAACGGCGGGGCCAAGCCCCGCCGTTTTGCTTTTGGGCGACGTCCCGAAGCCGGCCCGATATTAACCGGCCCTTAATCATGCGGCGCAAGATTGCGCATCGGGAGCCGAAAGCATGGCGCTGAAGGTCGAGCTCAAGCCCGGAGAACGCATTCTGATCGGCGAGTGCGTGATCACGAATGGCAATCAGCGCGCGCGCTTCCTGGTCGAGGGCAAGACCCCGATCCTGCGCGAGAAGGATATCCTGACCGCGCAGCAGGCCGACACGCCGGCCAAGCGCATCTATCTGGCGGTGCTGCTGATGTACACCTCGCGCGACGCCGCAGGCGCACCACGATACGTATTTCGCGCTGGTGCGCGATCTCGTGCGCGCAGCGCCCAGCGCCTGGCCGCAAATTGAAATTATCAATAATCATATCTTAACGGGCGAAATGTATAAGGCTCTCAAGGAAGCCAAAAAATTGATCACCTACGAGCAGGAGCTGCATCGGAAATGAAGAAGGCCGCACAGATTTACGGAAAGCGTAGGACGGCAAATCTCCAATCCGCGTGAATTGGAAGCCAATTTATTGCTGGACGCGGCCTCGCGCCTGCAGGCGGTGAGGGATGCCTGGGCCGACAAGAACGAGAACCTCGATATCGCGCTGCACTACAATCGCCGGCTCTGGACGTTCTTTCTGTCGGCGGTGACCAACAACGACAATCCGCTGTCCGCCGAAGTGCGCCAGAACGTCGCCAATCTCGGCCTGTTCGTGTGCAAGCACACCATGCAGATTTTGGCCGATCCGCGGCCGGAAAGCCTGGGCTCGCTCATCAATATCAACCGCGAGCTGGCGGCGGGATTGCTCGGCCGCGCCGCCTGACGCCGGTCACGCCAACGCAACGCGAAAGACCGCGGGGCAGCCCCCGCGGTCTTTTCTTTGAGACGGGTCATAAGCGAGAGCGCGCTTAGCCGCTCACCGGCGAGAGATAGTTGACCAGGCTGAGCTGTGAAAGCCGCGCGGTGGTCGAGAGCGAGGCCGACAGGCTGGTCTGCAGCGACAGGATCTGCGCCCCGACCTCGTTCTGGTCGACGCCTTCGATCGATTGCAGCATGTCGGTCAAGGTATTGCCGGTCTGCTTATGGCGATCCTGCGTCGACCTGCATGATGCTCTGCGCGCTCGCCAGGCTCGCCTGGATATCGGAAATGTTCTGCACGCCGGCCGGCACCGCCAGTCCTGAATAGACGCTCTGGCTGAGCGCGTCGTATTTGGCGGCCGCGTTGGGATCGCTCGACGAGAAGGTGGCGGCGGCGAGCGCGGCGACGTTCTGCACGATCCAGCGGATGCCCTGCTCGTTGGCGCGTGTGCCGTAGGCGACGGTGGTGGTCGGATCGACACGCGCCGTGGCGGAGGAGCGGGCGGAGCCCGCGCCGTCTTCGCCGGTGTACCAGATGACCGTGTTGGCCGAGGTGCCGGCCACCTGGCCGGTGGCCGTATCGAACGGCGGCCCGGCAACGCGCATCGGCGGATCGCCGAAGAAATCATTGCTCGCGGCCATGGTGGAGGCCGCCGGCAGCGCGCTGCTGGCGATCTGGCTGACGCCGGCGCTAAGCGCGGCCTGTAGATTTGCTGCCGTCGCCGCCGGCGTCGCGCCGATGGCGAATTGGTTCGGGCCGGACGGGTTGGTGGCGGCCTGCAGCGTCAGCGCCTGGCTCGATCCGTCGGGGAGGGTGAAGGTGTAAGTGATGCTGTCGCCGTCGCTCGGATTGCCGCCCGACAGATCGACGGAAATGGCTGGCGGCGAGCCGGTCGGCCCGCTCGTCGCCGCATTGCTGAGCTGC
Source organism: uncultured Pseudomonadota bacterium (assembly GCA_963805535.1). Lineage (GTDB taxonomy): Bacteria > Pseudomonadota > Alphaproteobacteria > Rhizobiales > Xanthobacteraceae > Pseudolabrys. The sequence continues at coordinate 90,232 of CAWDUV010000012.1, read as the reverse complement.
GAATTGACGGCGGCGAGCTTCATGCCATAGGGCGAGCCGGCAACGTCCTCGCTCACCGAGACGACCGAGCCGGCGGCCGCCGGGATCACCAGGCGGCCAAGGCCGTCGGTGCCGCTATCGGCCTGATTGCGCTCGGCGATGACCTGCTTGAGGCCGGCCGCCGCCCCATTGCCGTTGAGGATATGGTCGAGCGTGTCGACCGAGGGCTGATCCACGCCGCTGCCCGAGAACAGATAACCATTGCCGCCTTGCGTGTTGAGCAGGTCGAGGATCTGGCCGAGCTGGTCGATCGCGGTCTTCTGCGTGGTCGTCTGCCCGCTGCCGTCGATCGCGAACGCCGGCTGGCCGGAGACATTTCCTTTGACGTCGGCTGGCGACGCTGGAAATCTGATCCAGCACCGACTGCTGCAGGGTGACATTGGTCGATACCGTGTTGATGGTGTCGTCGAAGGCGCCGATGGCGGTCAATTGCGCGTTCAGCGACACCGCGATACCGCTTTGCGGCCCGAGACCGGAATAGGTGTCGGCCTTTTGGCCGGTGCCGAGCTGGCGCTGCAGATCGCTGAGCTGGTTGTTGATGTCCAGCACGGACTGCACGAGCGGCGCGATTTTGGGAGATATGTTGGCTATGGTCATGACAAGCTCTACATCTGCAACAGGGCGTCCAGCATGGCCTTGATGGTCGACATCACGCGCGCATTGGCGCTGTAGCTATTCTGCAGCGTGAGCAGGTTGCCCATTTCGGTATCGATATTGACCGCGGATTTTTCGTTGAAGCGCGTCTGCAGCGCATTGACCACCACGTCCTGGCCGTCCTTCAAGCTGCTGGCGGCGTTGGCCGCGATGCTTTGCGCGCTGACCACCTGGCTCATGTAGGAGGTGAGCGTGCCCTGGAACGGCGAATTGGCGCCGCCGATGCCGGTCGAGGGCGCGAAGGTGAGAGAGGTGCCGGCAAGCTGGTCGTAGATGAAGTTCGGCCGGGTGGCGTCGCCGGCCGGCGTGCCCGATGCATAGGCGACCACGCCGGACGGGTCGGACATAAGCGCGGCATTGACCGTGATGCGCCCGGCATAGCCTAAGCTTTCCGAGCCGTTGCCGGTCATGGCGCCGGTGTAGGGCGAATTGCCGTCGACGAACAGCGGCAGCGCGGCGCTGCCGCCGGCGACCGTGGTGGCCGTGGCGGTGGTTGAGGCGCTGTCGACCGTGACCGGCGGCGCGCCGGAATCGAGAATATTGAGCTGGCTGCCCGACGGATTGGTGAAATTCAGCCCGGTGCCGGCAAGCGCGGTATTGAGCGCTGCCGCCACCGCCGCCGCGCCGCCGGCAAACGAGACGCCGACCACCGTATCGTTGGGATCGGCGGTGGCGGCGTTCGACAGCGGCAGCGCGGTCGGATCGTCGACCCGCATGATGGTGACGCTGTGCTGCACGCTGGAGGCGTCGGTATAGCTGAGCTTGATCGTATTGCCGTTCGACAGGCCGGCGATGTCGACCGCGTAGCCGGCCGGCGGCCCGGTGACCGCGCTGCCGGCGGTGGTGGTGTCGGACAACGCCTTCGACATCTGCGCGGCGAATTCGTCGAGCTGGTTCTGCGCCTGCACCAGGGTCTTGTCGCGCATTTCGGCATAGGCGGCGATCTCGCCCGACTTGAAGGCGCCGCTGGCGAGCAGATCGATGGTATTGCCGCCGGCGGTGGTCAGCGTGATGGTGCCGAGCGCGCTCTTGCTCGGGTCGGAATTCCACAGCTGGTTCGCCGTCAGCGTGCCGACGGGCGTGAAATTGAGCACGCCGGCCTGCGCGCCGACCAGTTGCGTGCCGGTGCTGGTGAAGACCGAGACCTGGCCCTGATCGCCCGCGACGACGCGCACGTCCATCAGTTTCGAGAGCTGGTCGATATATTGATCGCGCTGGTTCTGCAGCAAAGCCGCGGCGCTGTCGTTGCTCGGCTTGCTCGCCAGCTGCTGGTTGATATTGGCGATCTGCTGCAGCGCGTTGTTGGCCTGCTGGACGTCGTTGGCGATGCCCTGATCGGCCTCGCTGCGCAGCGCCTGGATGCTCTGGGTCGCGCTGTTGAGCTGCTGGGCGAGCGTCTGCGCGGCGCTGATCGTCTGGTTTTGCGTGCTGAACGAGCTCGGGCTGGCCGACAGCGCCTGCACCGCGCTGGTGAAGGCGTTGAAGGTCGCAGTCGAGCGAGGTGTCGGAGCCCGGCTGGCCGTAGACGTGTCTGCAGCTGCTCGTAGAAGCTCGCCTTCATGTCGGCATAGGCGCCGCCGGCGCTTTCCGTGCGCAATTGCTGCTGCAGGAAGGTGTCGAGGATGCGGTTGATGCCGGTGACGCGCACGCCTTCGCCGGCATTGCCGGAGGTGGTGGCCTCCTGGTTGACCGACTGCGCGATATAGCCGGGCGTCTGCGCATTGGCGACGTTGCCGGCCACGACCGACAGGCTGGTCTGGGTCGCCGTCAACCCGGACAAGGACGTGGCAAGCGCTTGCGTCAGGCCCATGGGCTCATTCCGATCACGCGCAACGGCCGCTCACGAAGGTTCATGCGCTACCGAATGACGTTCAGCAGGTCTTGCGACATCTGGTTCGCCGTGGTGATCACCTTGGTGTTGGCCGAATAGGCCTGCTGGGTCACGATCAGCTTGGTGAACTCGGTGGCGATGTCGGTGTTGGAATTCTCCAGCGACTGGCCGACGATCTTGCCGGAGGCGCCGGCGAGCGCCGCGCCCGAGGCATCGGTGGCCGAATAGGCGCCGCCGTTCAGGCTCTTGAGGTTGTTCGGGCTGTTGAAGTGGACGAGCGGCACTTTGGCCAGCGCGACCGTCTGCCCGTTCGAGAAGGTGCCGTTGATCAGCCCGGAATCGGACACCGCGATCGACTGCAGCGCGCCGGCGCCGTAGCCGTTCTGCTGCAGATTGTTCACGGTCGCGGTGCCGGACGTATTGGCGTACTGGGTGACCGATCCGGTCGGCGTGTTGATGTTGATATTGCCGAGATTGACGCCGTTGATCGTGACGCCGGTCAGCGGCACGCTGGTGATGGCGGGCGGCGTCTGCTGGCCCGCATGAAGTGAAGGTGAAAACCTGGCCGGTATTGGTCCAGGCGGTGCCGGTGCCGCTCGTGACGGTGGAATTGGTCTGGTAGAACAGCTCCCAGGTATCGGTGCCGCCGGCCGCCACGCTGTCGGTCTTGGCCCATCTGAGCTGCAGATTGGCCTGCGTGCCGGTGGCGTCGTAGGTCGTGACCGAACCGCCGTCGATCGTTTCGTTGACGAAGGTCGCGACGTCCTGGCCCTCGACGACGCCGGTGCCGGCGGCGAGCGGGTTGCCGCCGGCGAAATCGGCGGGATTGAGCAGCTCGGAATTCGGCGTCGTTGCGCTATACGAGTTGGGCTGCGGAAACGACGGAAGATTGATGCCGTACTGCACCGCCGTCGTCGCGCTGGCCGGCAGGAAGTTGTTTTGAAACTGCAGCGGCGCGGCCACCGTACCGGCCGGATTGCCGGTGGTCGAATCGATCGGAATGCCCTCCAGGTAATAGCCGCCGCCATTGATCAGATAGCCGTTGGCGTCGAGCTGGAAATCGCCGCGCCGCGAGTAGAGATCGACGCCACCGAACACCGGCGTGTTGCCGCTGAAGCTTGACGGCGACTGCACCAGGAAATAGCCGTCGCCGTTGATCGCCATGTCGGTGCCGGAGGAGGCGGTCTGGATCGCACCCTGCATGTTGTTGGTGGCTTGCGAATTGGCAGTGACGCCGCCGGCGACCTGCTTGCTCGGGCTCGAGTCGCCCGGGATCAGGTCGGAGAAGCTGGTATTGATGCCCTTGTAGGCGATGGTCTGCGAGTTCGCGATATTGCCGGATATGTTCTGCATGGCGAAGGACTGCCCCTGCAGACCGGAGACGGCAGAGGTTAGAGCATCGAACAGGCCCATGACTTTTCTCCACGATCGAAACGCGTCGCCCCTTTTGGGGACCGCCCGCGGACAAACTCTCGGACGGTGCCGTCGCAATCGCCGTGCCAGAGAAAAACATCAATAATATCAAACAGATGAACGAAAACACCGCGCTGCGAGCGCGGTGCTTTCTGCCTCGGCCGGCAGATTTTGCCGGCGGCGGGGTGGAGGGTAACGGGTGGGGATCAGCTCGAGGAGGCGGCGGCCGGCTCGAACTTCAGCGCCACGCCGTTCATGCAATAGCGCTGGCCGGTCGGCGGCGGGCCGTCGTCGAACACATGACCGAGATGGCCCTCGCAGCGGGCGCAGTGCACCTCGGTGCGCGCCATGAAGAACGAGCGGTCGGTCTTGGTCGCAACCGCGTCCGGCAGCGGCTGATAGAAGCTCGGCCAGCCAGTACCGCTCTCGAACTTGGTATCCGACGCGAACAGCGGCAGCGCGCAAGCGGCGCAGACGAAGGTGCCCTTGCGATGCTCGCGCAGCAGCGGGCTGGAACCCGGGCGCTCGGTGCCGTGATTGCGCAGCACGTTGTATTGCACCGGCGTCAGCCGCTTGCGCCACTCGGCGTCGGTCAGCTTCTTCCAGTCGATATCCGTGGTCGCGGTGCTCATGGTTCCTGCCTCGCCGTCAGTGCTGGTGGCCACCAGCGCGCCCAAGGCTGCGCCGGCCAGTAACAGGGTGCGTCGGGTCATCATATCAGCTGTCTCCCTTATGTGCGCCCCAGATTTGCTTCACGCGCTGGTCGCGCCCGCAATTCCAGCGGTAGAATTTGTAACGCGTCGGGTTCTTCTCATAGTAATCCTGATGATAGACCTCGGCCGGGTAGAACCGACCGGCCTTGTCGATCTCGGTATAGATCGGCACTTTCAGCTCGGCCTCGACCTTCTTCTTGGAAGCTTCCGCCAGTTTGCGCTGTTCTGCGTCCTGCACGAAGATCGCGGTGCGATACTGATGGCCGACATCGCAGAACTGCCGATCCTTCACGGTCGGATCGATGTGGTGCCAGAAGTAAGTGAGCAGTTGCTGGTAGGAGACCTTCTTGGGGTCGTAGATCACTTGCACCGATTCCGCGTGGCCGGTGCCGCCGGCGGAAACTTGGTAATAGGTCGGATTCTTGACGTTGCCCCCGGTATAGCCCGAGGTGGTCGAGATCACGCCCGGCACGTGGTCGAAGTCGCTTTCCACGCACCAGAAGCAGCCGCCGGCAAAGGTCGCCACCGCCTGCCCGGCCGCCGGCTTCGGCAACGGCGCCATTTCGGCGGCCATGCCCGCCGTGGCGAAAGCGGCGGCAAAAATCAGACCGAACAGCAGACGGGGCATTGGCGACCTCCCGAGGTGTTTCTTGGCCCCAGACATATAACCTCCGCGCGCAAGCGCTATTCACTTGTGCATCACCCTCCCATCACGCTTATGCGAGGGATAAAAACCCGCTTCCCCTGTCGCCGCCCAGCCGCCTTGCCCGCCAGCGCCGCTCTGCCTAGGGTGCGCCCCGAAAAACACGAGGAATTCCATGCGTTTTGAAGGCACCAAGGACTATGTGGCGACCGACGACCTTAAGGTGGCGGTCAATGCGGCGATCACGCTGGAGCGGCCGCTGCTGGTCAAGGGCGAGCCCGGCACCGGCAAGACCGTGCTGGCGCTGGAAATCGCCCAGGCGCTCGGCGCGCCGCTGATCGAGTGGCACGTCAAGTCGACCACCAAGGCACTGCAGGGCCTGTACGAATACGACGCGGTCTCGCGCCTGCGCGACAGCCAGCTCGGCGACGAGCGCGTCAAAGACATCCGCAACTACATCAAGCGCGGCAAATTGTGGGACGCCTTCGTCGCCGACGAACGCCCGGTGCTGCTGATCGACGAGATCGACAAGGCCGACATCGAGTTTCCCAACGACCTGTTGCTGGAGCTCGACCGCATGGAGTTCTTCGTCTACGAGACCAGCGAGACGGTGAAGGCGCGCCGCCGCCCGATCGTGATCATCACCTCCAACAACGAGAAGGAATTGCCGGACGCGTTTCTGCGCCGCTGTTTCTTCCACTACATCCGCTTTCCCGATCCCGACACCATGACGGCGATCATCGAGGTGCATTATCCCGGCATCAAGAAGCGGCTGGTCATCGGAAGCCCTGAAGCTGTTCTACGAGATCCGCGACGTGCCAGGCATGAAGAAGAAGCCGTCGACTTCGGAATTGCTCGATTGGCTCAAACTGCTGATGGTCGAGGACATCGGCCCGGAGCTGTTGCGCGAGCGCGATCCCAAGAAGCTGATCCCGCCTTTGCATGGCGCGCTGATCAAGAACGAGCAGGATGTGCACCTATTCGAACGGCTGGCGTTTATGGCACGGCGGGAGGGGCGCTGACGCGGCGGCGCATCAAGGCGCCGTCATTGCCGGGCTTGTCCCGGCAATCCATGAGGCAGCGCGGCAAGCACGCACCATCGTAAGTCTCTCACTTCGGGCAACTCATCATGGGTGCGCGGGTCAAGCCCGCGCATGACGCTGCCTGTGTTGCAACGCCATGGGCAGATCAGCCCGCCGGAGGCTCTTGCGGCTCCGGCGGCACCTCAGGCGGATGCTGCCGATGGCCGAATTCGACCCGCGGCTGCCCGGTATGAGCAAAACCCGGCACCTGCTGCTCGGCGACCGCGGCGCCAGACGCCGCGGCACCGTGCTCCACTGCCGCATGCTCGGCCGCCGCTTGCGCCGGCGCGTCCTGTCCCGACAATACCCGCGTCGCGATCGCCTTGTGCGCCTCCGCCTTCAGCCGCGCGGCGATGCGCGACGCCTTGCGCGCGCGCGCCTGCTCGCGATATTGCGCCAGCGCCTCCTCGGCGCGCGCCAACGGCCGGCTGCCCCAATAGAGACCCTGCGCCAGCGCGCGGCCCAGCCGGCCGCCCGCCCAGACCAGTTCGTAGGGCGCAAACAGCCGCCAAGTCTCGTCATTGTCGACGATGCCGCGCGCGATCACCTCGCCCGCCATGGCCGTGGTGTTGAGTCCGTGGCCGGCGAAGCCGCTCGCCACCCACAGGCCCGGCTCGATCATGCCGATCTGCGGCATGCGGTGAACGGCGCGGCCGAGCGTGCCACCCCACAGATGCGCGATCTCCACCGGACCGAGTTCAGGGTAGGCGCGCCGGATATCGCGCGCGAGTCCGGGCGCCACCTTGCGCGGCTCGGCCTCCCACACGCGCACGCGTCCCGACCATTGTAGCCGCTGCGCGTTGGGATCGTCGCCGCCGATGATGCGGTAATGGTTGTCGGCGCGGTCGGTGTCGCTGATGCCGCCGCGATAGCGGATCACTTGCGCGAGGTTCGGGATCGGCTGCGTCACCAGCACGTAAGTGGTGATCGGCAGCAGCGTGGCGGCAAGCTCCGGCATCAGGCCGCCGAGATGGACGTTGCAGGCCAGCACCACATGTGTTGCGCGCACGCGCGCGTCCGGCGTGGCGATGCGCTTGCGCACGCCGGTCGGATCGATCGACAGCGCCGGCGTGTTCTCGAAAATGCGGGCGCCGGCCTTCTCGGCCTCGGCGGCGAGGCCCAGCGCGTAATTGAGGGGATGGATGTGGAAGGCGTTCGGATAGTGAATGGCGCCGAAATAGCCCGGGTTGGGCAGCGCCTCGCGCACGCGCTCGGTCGGCCAGGCCTCGCATTCGGCGCCGATCCAGCGCAGCCGCTCGACATTGGCGCGCACGCGCTCGTCGCCGTCGGTCTTGGACACGTGCAGCCAGCCGGGCAGCGGATCGACGCCCGGCATGCCGGTTTCTTCGATCGCGCGCCGCACATAGTCGACGCCCTGCTTCGACAGCGCATAGAGCCGCTGGGTGTGGTCGAGCCCGATGCGCTCGATCATGGCATCGATGTCTTCATGAAAGCCCGGCAGCACGAAGCCGGTATTGCGCCCGGAGGCCGCCCAGGCCACCCGCTCGCCCTCTAGCACTGTCACCTGCCAGCCGCGCCGGGCGATCTCGCGCGCCACCGTCAGCCCTGCCAGCCCGGCCCCGATCACGCAGACGTCGGTATCGAGCTCGAAGGTCAGCGCGCCGCGTTCCCGGCTTGCAACCCGGGTCGCCTCATACCAGCTATCGGACGTGGTTTCGGGCTCGCTCATGGTCCGTTGGTGTCTGTCTCCTGGGCCCGATCCGCCGCGGCGAAGCGGCGCGCCCATGCCGCCGAGGCGTGCATGCTAAACTGTCGCAGATTCGAAAGCGACGGCTTCGAATCCGCTGCCACCCACATCATTCGAGGGGCCGAATCAAGCCATGCGCCGACTGCTCTTGTTCCGTCACGCCAAGGCCGAGCGCGGCATCGCCGGCACGCCCGACCACGACCGCGCGCTGATCGAGCGCGGCCGCAAGGATGCCGGCCGGATCGGCGCTTATCTGGCGAGCCATCACCTGGTCCCGGACCGCGTGTTGCTGTCGCCGGCGGTGCGCTGCCAGGAAACCTGGAAATACGCCAGCGCCGCCATGAAGCCGGCGCCGGCGGCCATGTCGGTGGAAAAGCTCTACGACGCCACGCCGCACGCCATTTTGGCGGTGATCAAGGACGCCCCGGTCAAGGCGCATACGCTTCTTGTCTGCGGGCATAATCCCGGCCTGCATGAGCTGGCGCAGATGCTGATCGCCTCCGGCGACGTCGACGCGCGCGAGCGGCTCAACGAGAAGCTGCCGACCTCGGGGCTGGTGATCGTCGAATTCGCCTTCGACGACTGGGCGCGCCTGCATCCGCAGTCGGGGCGGCTGGAGCGCTTCGTCAGCCCGAAATCGCTGGAAGCTGCGGCGAATTAATAACAGCGGCTTGTCATTCCGGAACGGCGCCATAAGCGCGTTGATGCGCGTCTTCGACGCGCTATGGCGCCGGACCCGCAATCCAGATACACGCGCAGAACTTCCGTCTGGATTCCGGGTCCGCAAGCTGCGCTCGCGCTCCGGAATGACGAAGGATGTTTTGTCCCTTGAAATCATGCCATGATCGGCGCCTCGGCAGGCGAAAGCGAGGGCACCTTCATGTACAAGCATATCCTGGTCCCGGTCGATCTCAGCGATCCGGACCTCGCCAAGCCCGCGCTCACCACCGCGGTCGATCTGGCGAAAGCCTCCGGCGGCACGGTGCGGCTCATCAATGTGCTGCCGATGACGCCGGTGATGCTGGCCGAATACGTGCCGCCCGATTTCGACGTGCAGCAGCGCAAGTCGTCCGAGGAAGCGCTCGGCATCGTCGCGCGCGAATGCGGGCTCGACCCGGCGCAGGTCTCCTTCACGGTGCGGCAAGGCGGCATCTATCACGAGGTGCTGGAGGAGGCCGCCGCGATTGGCGCCGACCTCATCGTGATGAGCTCGCACCGGCCCGCTATGCGCACCTATTTCCTCGGTTCCAACGCCGGCCACGTGGTGCGTTACGCCAAGTGTTCGGTGCTGGTTGTGCGCAACTGACCTGAAATAGCGGCCAAAAGCGAAAAGCGCCACGCGCCGCGCGACATATCGCGCGCAACCGGGGTTGTAACGCGTGTGCGCGCTTTATGATTGAATATCTTCGACGCCGAGGTGGGGCTGTGCCATGAACATCGCCAGCTTGAGAGATATCGCTGCGTTGGAGCGAGTATCGCGGAGACGCGCGCGCGCGCGAGTTTCCGGACCCATCGCGGAAGCAAGCGACGTCAGCGCCCTCGCGGCCATGCTGGACTACGCCATCGCCGAAGGCGCCAAGATGCGCATGCCGCTGTTCGTGTGCCTGCTGCGGCTTGCGCTGCTGGCGCTCAAGGAAGAAGCGGGCGAGGCGCGCAAGCTGCAAAGGCTGCGTTGAAGCGGCCGTCATCGCAGCTTCGGCAGCAGTTCGCCCGGCAGCGCGTCGGGCCGGTATTGGCCCGGCCGATTGCGGCGGAAGAAATTGCCGCCCTGCCAGAGAAACAGCGCGAGAAACGCCACGATGAAAGCGGCGCCCCCCAACGTATGGGCCTGCAATGCGCGCGGCACCAGCGCCGCCAGCAGCAGCGCTACCGCGACGTACAGCGCTAAGCCCGGCCAATAGAGCAATGCGGGCTTGCCCTGCACAAAGCGCGCCGGCGCGCCCGCCCGGGCAATGCGCCGGTGCAATTCGCCCACGAAAACGGCATAGGGGCGGTCCAACCGCTCCTGTTCCACCATGCTGCGCCAGGACGAGGAGACGATTTGGAGCTTGGGCGCGCCTTCCGCCCAGATTTCCGTGACGAAGCGGTAGGGCTGCATGCTTGCGGGCTTGAACGTCATGCGTACCATCCGCACGTCACGCAGGCGGACCTCGCCCGAGCGGCCGCCGGCGCGCCATTCGAGCGTCTCACCCCGCAGGCGAAACTCGATCGGCGCGCCCAACAGCGACGCCCGGTAGGCGTAGTCGAGTGTCTCGGCCGCGGGAGCGGCCTCGCCGGCGTCCATGCAAGAAATCCCTCTGATAAGGCCGCGCAGACGCCCGTTTCAGGCGCGAATTCAGCCGTTAACCATGATGGCGACGGCATTTAGCCTAATCGCAATGTTCCACACCGTTCCAATCGCCGAAGGTATATAATACGTTAACTCGATGCGCCTCGCATTTCGGTGGCGTTAGGGGTTGGGGGAGCGTCAGGCATGGCGAAGTTTTCGGAACTGTTTGGCCGCAAGGGCGAGGAGCCGGGCGACGACGCTTTGGGCTCCCGTTCCACCAACGGCAATGGCGGCGGACGCCATATCACCGTCGAAAGCTTCTCGGACATAGGCTCCCGCATGGGCGAGGAGAACGAAGCGCTGCGGTCGCTGCTTTCCGATACCGGCCGCAAGATCGGCGAGCTCGACGAACTCAAACAGGCCTTCGACAAACTGGTTACCCCGTTCAACGCCACGTTGCGCGCGCTCGAGCTGGAAAAATCGCAAAGCCTGAGCCTCGCAGGCATGCTGGAAGAGGCACGCGCGTCCTACGTGACGCTGCGCGACGAATTCTATCAGATCGAGAAGAAGGCCACCGCGCTCGAAGCCGAGGCCGAGCGGTTGCGCGAGGATATCGAACTGTCGCGCGAGCAGAACCGCGCGCTCGAGAGCAGCGGCCTCGAATTGTCGAACGAGATTTCCACGCGCGCCACGCAGATCGCCGAGCTCGAGCGCCAGCTCGAGCAGGAGACCAGCCAGCGCCGCACGCTGAGCGAGAACCGCCGCACGCTGCAGGAACAACTCGACGGCGCCGAGAAGCGCATCGTCGAACTGGAAGGCGAGCTCGCCGCCGCGCGCGAGAAGCTTGCTTTGCTCGACGACGAGAAACGCTCGCTGCAGATGGCCGTCGACCAAGGGCTCAACGAGATCGCCCGCCTCACCCGCCGCCTGACCGAGAGCGAGAACACGCTGACTGCCACGCGCGCCCAGCTCGGCAAGGTCGAGTCGAGCTTCGCGGAGGCCTATGGCGAGCGCGGTCGGCTCGCCGCCGCTCTCGACGACGCCAAGGACCAGCACCAGGCCGAGCGCAACTCGCTCAACATGCGGCTCGATGCGCTGCAGTCGCGCGCGGCGACCGCCGAGCGCCTCTTGGCCGAGGCGCGGCAGAACCTGATCGCCCGTACCGAAGAAGTGCGCGCCTTCGACCGCAAATCGGTGGAGGCGACCATCGCGCGCAACAATTCAGAAAAGCGCCTGGCCCAGCTCGAGGCCGCGCACGAGGCGCGCGAGCGCCAGATCAAGGATCTCGAGCAGGCGCGCACGGCGCTGTCCGAGCGCAACAACGCCATGACGAAGACACTGAAGACGCGCGAAACCACGCTCACGCGCGCCGAGGAGAAGATCGCGTCGCTGTCCGAGCGCAACGCGCATCTGGAAGCGGACGTGCAGGTTTCCCGCACCAATATCGAAAAGCGCGTCGAGGAGCTCGGCGCCACGCTGCAACGCGAACGCATGGAGCGCGCGGTGGTGGAAGGCGCGCTGGAAGCGGCCCGCAAGGACAATTCACGCCTGCAAAGCGAGGTGGCGGCGCTGCGCTCGACGCTGCGGCGCGGCTCGCCCCTGGAGGCGGAACCCGTGGCGCACGAAGAGACGGCCGACGCGGCGGCGCGCGCGAAAAAGGCCAAGCTGGCGGAAAGCGCGCAGGCCGCGGAAGCGGCGCCCAAAGGCTGAGCCGCCGGCGCGCCGCGCGATCCCGACTTAAAGGCCGGTCGAGCGCCTGGCCCGGGCCCGGTCAATCATGTCGCATCGAGGCTCGTGCGCTCCCCCCGTGACTTCGGCGCGCGCCAGTCCTATATCGGCGGGATGCGCACTATAGCCCTGTTCGCGCCGTTGTTTGCCCTGCTGGCGGCCGCGCTGTGGTTCGTCCGCGACAGTTGGGTGCATCTCGCCGGCGACATCCCCTTCTACGGCTGGCTCGCCATCGCCGGCGGCGTGTTCTTTTCGCTGCTGGTCGGCGGCGGTCTGATGGCGCTGATGTTCTATTCCAACCGGCACGGCTACGACGACATCAACCGCGGCGATTTTTAATCGCGTTTTGGAAAAGCTGTCAGGCGCTGTTCCCGGCTATCGCGCGCCTTGCGGAGACGCTATCAATGCGCACGGCCCGCCCCCGCTTTCGGAAACCAAGCCCATGACCAAGACTCTGGTGCAAGAACAGTTCGGCAAGACCGCCGCCAGCTATCTCACCTCCGCCCCGCACGCCAAAGGCGCGAGCCTGGAGCGGCTGGTCACCCTCACCGCCCCGCAGAAGGACTGGCGCGCGCTCGATATCGCCACCGGCGGCGGCCATGTCGCCTACACCTTCGCGCCGCATGTCGCGCGCCTGTGGGCAACCGATATCACCCAGGAAATGCTCGACATGGTCAGGGCCGAGGCGCAAAAGCGCGGCCTGGCCAATATCCGCACTGCCTATGCCAAGGCCGAGGCGCTGCCGTTCGAGGATGCAAGCTTCGATCTCGTCACCTGCCGCATCGCGCCGCATCATTTCGACTCGATTGCCGATTTCCTCGCAGAGGTGCATCGCGTGCTCAAGTCCGGCGGCACCTTCGCGCTGGTCGATAACGTGGTGCCCACGGGCAGCGTCGGCGATTACGTGAACGCTTTCGAGCGCTTCCGCGATCCGAGCCACCTGCGCGCCTGGACCATGCAGGAATGGCGCGACGCGCTGAAGCAGGCCGGCCTCGCCGTCGCACACGAAGAAGAGATCTACAAGAAAATGGAATTCAAGACTTGGGCCGCGCGCCATGACGCCACCATGCAGAACCTGCTGCGGTCCATGCTCAAGGAAGCAACGCCCGACGTTAAGGCAACGCTCGCCCCCGCCGGCGAGGGCGACGCTTTGACCTTCCGGTTGTGCGAAGGCTTGTTCATCGCCAAGAAGGCGTAGCCTCTTCTTAACTTCGCCCGGCAAGGGGAGGTAAATGAGAGTCATGTGCGCAATCGCAGGCACGCGCTTAGTGGCGATGACGAGGGTGATGCCGGCGGTGGCGATAATGCACCCGGCGCGCTCGCTTCTCGTCGGGCGCCCATAGCCAGCCCTTGTTGTAGGCCTCGTTGACCAGCCAGCCGCCGATGATCGGGATGACGCAGGAGCCGATCAGGATATGGGCTTCGCGATAGGTCAGCGGCCGCTTGAGCACGGCGGTGGCGACGATCGGCGACGCCGCCGCGCAGCCGAGGGTGCCGATGGTGGCGGCCGCGCCGTCCGGCGCGTAGCCCCAGAACCACAGCGCGGTGAAGGGCGCGCCGGCGGCGGTGCCGACGGCGTCGAGGCGCCGGTCGACCGGCTTGCGCGTCCTGGCTTCCGCCACCTGCAAAGTGAGAGAGATTGCTGCAAGGACGGCGACGAGGGCGGCAAGCTTTCGCACCATGACTGGGACTCTCCTGGTTACGCGGTCAATGCACCCGGTTACCGCCGGGTTCCGCCTCTGGGTTATTGTGGCCGTCCGCTATGACCTTTGTGCAACAGCGGTAGGCCGAACCCCTCGGTCGGTCGCGCGACGGTAATCGCGCGAACCCCCGCCGCAGCTCAACTCTCCGGCGATACGGCCGCTTCGGCCGATCTTAAACGTTAACCACCCATTTACCACCGCCGTTCACATTCCGTTAGGAACTTGGCTTCGGGTGCGATTCGGCGTCGCTTTCAGCCGGGCGGATCGGCGCAGGGGGATCACGACAATGAGAAAATTCGGGGTATTTCTCGCCCGCAAAACCGCCGTGCCGGAGATCGCGCTGGAGCAAGCGCCGCCGCCGGCGCCGACACCTATCTTCGCCGCGCCGGCGCAGCAGCCGGCCGCTCAATCCGTCAACAAGCCGATCAGCCCGCCCGACAATCCGCTCGAGCTCGACGAGGAGCTGTTCTCGACCATCGGCGCCCAGCTCGGCGGCGAGAACGAGAGCCTGCGCAACCTGCTGCTCGACGCCAATGCCAAGATCGGCGAGCTCGACACCATCAGGGACGCGGTCGGCCGGTTGGTCGATCCGGTGAGCAAAGCGCTGCGCGCGATCGAAGCCGAGCGCTCCGAAAAGCTCGCGCTGCAGACCGTACTCAACAATACCCGCACCGCCTACGGCAAGCTGCGCAACGAGATCACCGACCTGGAGAAGAAGCTCAGCCAGTCGCGCGGCGACTGCGAGGACCTGCGCCACGAGTTCGCCAACACGCAGAACCTGCTGCGCACGGCAGAGACGACGCGCGCCGAGGTAGCCATCGAGGTCGCCGCCCGCCGCGCCCAGATCGCGGAGCTGGAATCCCGGTTGGCGGCGGAAAGCGGCGAGGCCAAGGCGCTGCGCGAGGAGTGCCAACGCCTCGACGACCGGCTGGCCGCCACTGAGAAGCGCGCCATTGCACTCGAATCCGACCTCAACGGCGCGCGCCAGCGCCTGTCGATGGCCGAGGACGAAAAGCGCGCGCAGCAGGCCTCGCTCGACAAGGCGGGCGAGGAACAGGCGCGCCTGTCGCGCAGGCTTGCCGAGACCGAGGCGAGCCTGAACGCCACGCAAGGCCGGCTGCGCCACGTCGAGGCCAATTACGCCGAACTCAACACCGAACGCGCGCGACTTGTCACCGCGCTCGACGAGGTCAACGAGCGCAACGAGCACGAGCGCGCCAACCAGCGCACCCGCTTCGAGGCGCTGCAGGCGCGCGCCGGCGCGACCGAAAAGCTCTTGGGCGAGGCGCGCGAGCATCTGCTCGCCCGCGCCGAGGAGATCCGCGACTTCGACCGCCGCATGAGCGCCATGGCGATCGAGCGCGACGCCTTGCAGACGCGCATTTCCGATCTGGAAGCCGATCGTATCCAGCGCTGCTCGGAGCTGCGCGAGATCGAGCAGGCCCGGTCCACGTCGCTGGAGCGCAGCGCCGCGCTCGCGCGCGCCTATGCCGCCAAGGAGTCGGCGCTCGATCGCGCCGAGGAGACGATCGGCGCGCTCAACCAGCGGATCGCCGCGTCGGAGGCGGCCCGCACGACCGACAAGCAGATCGCCGAACAGGCCATCGAAGAGCTCGGCGCCGCGCTCAAGCGCGAGAAGTTGGAACGCGCCATGGCCGACGGCGCGCTGGAAACCGCCCGCAAGGACTTCGCCCGCGTCGCCCGCGAGGTGATGGCCCTGCAGCGCAGCCAGGCCACGTACGAGGCGGCAATCGAGCCGCAGGCCGCCAACGCCGCCTAGCACGCTCCCGTCATTCCGGGGCGTCCGCCGCTGCCCTAAGGGCGAAGGCGGACGAACCCGAAATCCAGAAAGTTATACCGAGTTTTCATCTGGATTCCGGGCCCGGCGCCTGCGCGCCGACCCGGAATGACAAAATGTGATATCGCGAGCCAAACTACCGTATTGCCGGGCCGCAAGCCCGGCAATATTTTTTTGCCGCCCCAGCGCTTTGTCGCCCGCGCGCGCGGAACAGCGCGGGCCCCGATTGATTTATCGCAAGGTCGGACGTAGCCCGTCCGCATTAAGGTAGTTTTCACCACACCCGGCGGGGGCGCGCCGAAAGCCTTCGAACATGCCCTATCACGACAATGCCGAGCTGCCCTCCTCACTGCGACGCCACCTGCCCGAGCACGCGCAGGACATCTACCGCGAGGCATTCAACCACGCCTATGGCGCCCATGCCGGCGAGGCCGACCGCGAGCAGCGCTCGCACATGATCGCCTGGGCGGCGGTCAAGCGTTCCTATGTCAAGGGCGACGGCATGTGGGTCCCGCGCGATGCCTGATACCGGAAACCCGATGCCGCAGGCTGGCGCCAACCCGATAGGCTCGCTGGCGATCGCCGAGCGCAACGTGCCGCGCTACACCTCCTATCCGACCGCGCCGCATTTCACCGCCGATGTCGGCCCCTCGGTCTACGCGCAATGGCTCGAGGAACTGCCGTGCCAAGCGGGCCTGTCGCTCTATATCCATGTGCCGTTCTGCACCGAATTGTGCTTCTACTGCGGCTGCAACACCCGCGCGGTGCGCAAGCGCGCGCCGATCGAGGCCTATGCCGAGCGCCTGATCGACGAGATCGCGCTCATTGGCGGCCTCCAGGGACGCAAGCTCACGCATCTGCACTGGGGCGGCGGTACGCCTTCGATCCTCGGGCCGCAATGGCTGGAAACGATCGCGGCGCGGCTTGCCTCGCTGTTCGACCTGTCGGCGCTGAAGGAACACGCCATCGAGCTCGACCCGCGCCGGCTCGACCGCCCGCTGATCAAGACGCTGGCCCGGATCGGCGTCACCCGCGCCAGCATCGGCATGCAGGACGCCTCGCCCCACGTGCAGCGCGCCATCGGCCGCGTGCAGCCGTTCGAACAGGTCGAGCGCGCGAGCCATTGGCTGCGCGAAGCCGGCATTACCGATCTCAATATCGATCTGATGTACGGTCTGCCCGAGCAGAGCGCGCGCGACGTTGCGCGCAGCGCCGAGCTTGCCGCCTCGCTTGCGCCGCAGCGGCTGGCGCTGTTCGGCTATGCCCATGTGCCGTGGTTCAAGACCCATCAGCGGCTGATCGACGATGCCGCGCTGCCCGGCTTGAGCGAACGCCTGCAGCAGGCCGAGATCGCGGCCGAGACGCTGCAAGGCCTCGGCTACCAGGCGGTCGGCCTCGACCATTTCGCGTTGCCCAACGACGCGCTCGCCGTGGCCGCGCGCGAAAAGCGGCTGCGCCGCAATTTCCAGGGCTATACCACCGACGACGCCGACGCGCTGATCGGGCTGGGCGCCTCGGCCATCGGCAGACTGCCGCAGGGCTTCGTGCAGAACGCGCCCGATCTTGCCGGCTACACGCGCGCGGTGGGCTCCGGCTACTTTGCCACCATGAAAGGCCGCGCGCTCAGCGCCGACGACCGCCTTCGCGCGGCGGCGATCGAGCGGCTGATGTGCGATCTCGAGGTCGATCTCGCCGCGCTCGATGGCGGCGCGCATTATTTCGCCGCCGAGCTGGAAACCTTCCGCTCGCTCGCCGAGGAAGGGATCGTTACGCTCGACGGCAGCCGCATCGCCATGACACCGCAAGCGCGGCCCTTCGTGCGCATCGCGGCGGCCGTGTTCGACGCCTATCTCGGCGCCGGCGAGAAGCGCCATTCGCTGGCGGTGTAACTTTTCGAAATTGAAGTTTAGTGCGCGCGCGGTAGGCCGGGCCTGACGCGCCGCGCAACCGGCACCTCCGCCGGCGCGCGCTTGAGCCAGAGATGCCCGAAACCGGTCGGCCATGCGGCCTTAGCGGCCGGTTCGGCCTTCTCGGCTGGGCTGAGCACCAGTTCCTTGGCCTTGGCCATGGCGCGCTGCACGGGCTGTTTGCGATTCCAGAGCATGCTGACATGTTGCACCATTGGCCGGCTGCCCGCATTGATCCAGCGCAAGCCCCGCCGTGACGGCTCCTTAAGGGGATGCTAAAAGGCGGCCGCAATCACCGTCCGCCAGCGAGACCCCGCCATGCCGCGCTATTATTTCCACATCACCGACGGCAAGAACGTCCTCTCCAACCACAAGGGCATGGACCTGCCCGGCGAAGCCGCCGCCGTCGAGGACGCCCGCAAGCTCGCCGGCGATCTCAAGAACGGCCAGAAGATGCCGGACTGGAATTGGGACGGCTGGTTCGTCGCCGTCCTCGACGCGCATGGCCGCAAGATCGACGAGGTTCCGATCGCCGACGTGATGTGAGCGGCGGGCCGCCAGAGCCAGAAAAAAGAAGGGCCGCCCTTGCGGGCAGCCCTTCCATTGTCAGGCCGTGGCCCGGTTGCGCGGGCGTTCTCCTGCCCTGCGCTTCGTGAGCCCGGTGGCGGTTTACACCACCTAGGCGTGGCCCTCGGGAAGGCTGAGGATCCAGTTCACGGATGCCGGCGACCGCGGCGATAGACAATGAGACACTGGATCACCTCCTTTCGGTTGTTAACGGTGGGTCCAATATAGGGGCGTTGGCGTGATTCGAAAGCCCCCGCGCGTCAGCGCACCAACTCCCGCATCGCCCTATCCAATCCCTCCAAAGTCAGCGGATACATCCTTCCGCCCATCAACTGCCGCACCATCTGGATCGAATAGGTGAAGTCCCATTCCTTCTCCGGCACCGGGTTGAGCCACACCGCCGCCGGATAGGTGCGCGCCACGCGCTCGAGCCATGAGGCCCCCGGCTCCTCGTTGAAATGCTCGACCGAGCCGCCCGGCGCGGTGATCTCGTAAGGGCTCATCGAGGCGTCGCCGACGAACACCACCTTGTAGTCGTGCGGATAGGTGTGCAGCACGTCCCAGGTCGGCGTGGTCTCCTGGAAGCGGCGGCGGTTCTCCTTCCACACCCGCTCGTACAGGCAATTGTGGAAGTAGAAATGCTCCATGTGCTTGAACTCGGTTCGCGCCGCCGAGAAGAGCTCTTCCGTCGCCTTCACGTGCCAGTCCATCGAGCCGCCGATGTCGAAGAACAACAGCACCTTCACCGCGTTGTGCCGCTCCGGCCGCATCAGGATATCGAGATAGCCTTTATGCGCCGTGCCCTTGATGGTGCCGTCGAGATCGAGCTCTTCGGCTGAGCCGGTGCGCGCGAACTTGCGCAGGCGGCGCAGCGCGATCTTGATGTTGCGGGTGCCGAGCTCGACCTCGTCGTCGAGGTCCTTGAACTCGCGCTTGTCCCAGACCTTCACGGCGCGGAAATTGCGATTACCGTCCTGGCCGATCCGCACGCCTTCCGGATTGTAGCCGTAAGCGCCAAAGGGAGATGTGCCGGCGGTGCCGATCCATTTCGAGCCGCCCTGGTGGCGCTTCTTCTGCTCGGCCAGGCGCTGGCGCAGCGTTTCCATCAGCTTGTCGAGCCCGCCCATGGCCTCGATCTGCTTCTTTTCCTCTTCGGTGAGATATTTCTCGGCCAGCTTGCGCAGCCATTCCTCGGGGATCTCGGCCTCGATGCCGTCGGAGACCAGCTCCAGCCCCTTGAACACGTGGCCGAACACCCGGTCGAACTTGTCGAGGTTGCGCTCGTCCTTCACCAGCGCGGCGCGCGACAGATAATAGAAGTCCTCCACCCGGCGCGAGGCGAGGTCGGCCTCCATCGCCTGCATGAGGGTGAGATATTCGCGCAGCGTGACCGGCACGCCGGCGCTTTTGAGTTCCTGGAAGAAGGTGACGAACATGGACGACAGATTGCCCTTCGCTCAGGCGCCGTCAAGCTCCCGCGAGAGGCCCCGCTTGCCGCCCTCGGCGCGCCGCGCCACACTTGGCCGGCAAAACGGGCGGCAGGGCGCCGGCCTTTATGCCGTTTTTTCGGAGGGGACAATGCCCGACGCCGCCGTGCTGAAAGAACTCGCGCCCACCGGGCGCCTGCGCCTGGCCATCGCGGTGGCGCCGTCGCCTTCGGCGCAATTTGCCATCCAAGATGGCGGCACTTACAAGGGCGTCGCTGTCACGCTCGGTAGCGCGCTCGCCGACAAGTTGGCCGTGCCACTCGAAATCGTGCCGCACAAGGCCTCGGGCGAGATCCAGAATTCGGCCGACGACGACAAATGGGACGTGGCCTTCCTGCCCGTCGACGCAGAGCGCAAGAAATTCGTCGACTTCGGCAACGCCTATCACCTGCTGCAGAGCACCTTCCTGGTGGCGCCGGGCTCCAAGATCAATTGCGTCAACGACGCCAACGGCGCCGTCGGCATCGGCGGCGTCGCCAACACCGCCACCTTCCGCGCTGCCGTCAAGGCGACGCCGCAAGCAACCCATATCGAATTCGCCGGCGTCGATGCCGCGGTCACCGCCATGAACGAGAAGCGCATCGAAGCGATCGCGCTGTCGCGCGAGTTGCTCACCGGGCTGGCGCCCAAGATACCGGGCGCGCGCATCCTCGACGACGCGTTCTTGAATTCCTCGACCGCGGTCTGCGTGCCCAAGGGCAAGCCGGCCGCCTTGGCTTTTGTCAGCGCCTTCATCGAGGAAGCCAAAGCCTCCGGCCTCGTGCGCCGCGCGCTCGACGAGATGGGGTTGAAATCGTCGCTCGTTGCGCCGGCCGGCATGAAGCCGTAAGGCGCAACATTACTCCGCCGCCCGCCGCAGCGGCACCGCCTCCTCCATAGTCCGGATATGCTCTTGACGGAAGCCGAGCCCGATCACCCGCGCGGGAAGGCGCCGCAGCGCCGGAAACAGCTGCATCAACCTGACCGGGAGCGGCACCGTCGGCCGGCCGGTATTGGCGAGCGCCGGCGCCAGCAGCACGTTCTGCGCCACTACCTGAATGCGCTGGATCAGGCGCATCGGCAGGCTGCGGCGCTGCTGCACCGCCTTGAGCAGATCAGCGGTGACGCGGCCCGCTTTCAGCGGCGCCGCCAGAATATTGGCGGTCGCCACCGCGTCCTGCACCGCGAGATTGATGCCGACGCCGCCGACCGGCGACATGGCATGGGCGGCGTCGCCGATGCAGATCAGCCCCGGCCTGTACCATTGGCGCAGGCGGTCAACCGACACCGTCAACAGCTTCACGTCGTCCCAGTCCCTGATCTCGCCGATACGGTTCTTGAAGAACGGCGTCATGAACACCACGGCGTCGCGGAAGGCCGGCAAGCCGTTCGCCTTGACGCGCTCGATGCCGCCCTTCGGGATCACATAGGCGCATTGCCAGTAGTCGCCGCGGTCGAGCATCACCATCATCTTGCCGGCCTCGATATGGCCGAACATGTCGGTGGCGTCGTTCGCCTCGCGCGAGATGCGGAACCAGAGCACGTCGATCGGAGCGCCGATATCTTCAACGTCAAGTCCGGCGCGCGCGCGAACGGTCGAATGCCGCCCGTCGCAGCCGACCACGAGGTCGGCGCGGATTTCCAATTCGCCTTCCGGCGCCGTGGCGCGCAGGCCCACCACGCGGCCGCCTTCTTCGATCAGGCCGGTCGCCTCGGTGCGCATGCGCAGATCGAAATTGGGATAGCGGCGGCCATGGTCGGCAAGGAAATTGAGAAAGTCCCATTGCGGCGTCAGCGCCAGGAACTTGCAGTGTACTGGCAGATGCGAGAAATCCGCCATGGTAACGCTTTGCCGGCCGATCTTGCCGGTCAGCCGGTGCACCTTTTCGTGCGGCAGTTTGAGGAATTCATCGAGCAGCCCGAGCTCGTGCATCAGTTCGAGCGTCGAAGGATGCACGATGTCGCCGCGGAAATCGCGCAGGAAGTCCGCGTGTTTTTCCAGCACCATCACGGCCACGCCAGCGCGCGCCAGCAGATAGCCCAGCATCAAGCCCGCCGGCCCGCCGCCGGCGACGCAACACGTCGTCTTGAGCGAAGTCGTCCCCATTGTCGCCCCCATAATCTTCCGTCGCCGGGGGCGATCTTAGGACGGGCGCAAGACCGTTGTCTCGGGCTTGTCCAGCGTGTTCGTGGTTCTGGCCGGGCGGCGCCCTACTCGGCCGCGACGCCTGCGGCTTCCGGCGTGCGCACATGCTCCGGCCGCACGCCGAGGCCGATGATGCGCGCCGGCAGCCGCTGCAGGAGCGGCAGCCGGTTCAGCAGCCTGGCCGCGAACGGCGGTTTGGGCCGCGCCGTGCTCGAAAGCACCGCACCCAGCACATTGCTCTGTATCTTGACCTGCAGCCACTGGATCACGCGCATCGGCATGGTGCGACGGCGCTGCACCGCCTCCAGCAGCCCGTCGGTGACGCGGCCCTCCTTCAACGGCGCGGCCAGCATATTGGCGGCGGCCACCGCGTCCTGAATGGCAAGATTAATGCCGACGCCGCCGATCGGCGACATGGCATGGGCGGCATCGCCGATGCACAGCAAGCCCGGCTTGTGCCAATGCGGCAGCCGGTCGACCGCCACCGTCAACAGCTTCACGTCGTCCCAGCTCTCGATCTCGCCCATTCGGTCGCGCAGGAACGGCGAAATGCGCGCGACGCTCGCGCGGAAAGCCTCCAGGCCCGCGGCCTTCACCTTGTCCATGCTGCCCTTGTCGATGATATAGGCGCACTGCCAATAGTCGGTGCGGTTGAGCATCACCATCATGTGCCCGGTTTCCGCGTGGCCGAAGGTCTCGGCCGTGTCGCCGGCGCGGCGCGAGACGCGGAACCAGAGCACGTCCATGGGCGCGCCGAGATTATCGACCTTGAAGCCGGCGCGCTCGCGCACGGTGGAATGGCGCCCGTCGGTGCCGACCGTGAGATCGGCGCGGATCTCCAGCTCGCCTGCCGGCGCCTTGGCGCGCACGCCGACCACGCGCCCGCCCTCCTCGATCAGATCGGTGGCTTCCGTCTTCATGTGCAGATCGAAAGTCGGATAACGCTTGCCGTGCTCGGCCAGGAAATCGAGGAAGTCCCATTGCGGCATCAGCGCGATGAATTTGCAGTGCGTCGGCAGATGGCTGAAATCGGCCAGCATGACGGTGGTGTCGCCGATCTGGCCGCTGAGGCGGTCGACGCGCGAATGCGGCAGCTTGAGAAATTCGTCGAGCAGGCCGAGCTCGACCATCAATTCCAAGGTCGAGGGATGGATGGTGTCGCCGCGAAAATCACGCAGGAAATCGGCGTGCTTTTCCAGCACCGCGACTTGCACGCCGGCGCGCGCCAGCAGATAGCCGAGCATCATGCCGGCCGGTCCGCCGCCGACGACGCAAGCTGTGGTGGCGATGGAGGATTTCGGCATGCGCGCCTCCCTTAAGTCCGGTTAAGGCCCGCGCCACCGGATCGGTTCCCGGCGACGAAGCCACCCCGCCCTCAAAGCGTGACGATTACGCCTGCTTCTCAGGCACCCGCACCACCAGCCCGTCAAGCGCATCGCTGACCTTGATCTGGCAGGACAGCCGCGAATTCGGCCGCACGTCGTAGCCGAAATCGAGCATGTCCTCTTCCATGGGCGAGGGCTCGCCGGTCTTCTCGCGCCAGGCCTCGTCGACATAGACGTGGCAGGTGGCGCAGGCGCAGGCCCCGCCGCATTCCGCCTCGATGCCGGGGACGTTGTTGCGGATCGCCGTCTCCATGACGGTGGCGCCGACCTCGCCCTCGACCGTGCGCACGGTCCCGTCGGAATCGATAAAGGTGATCTTTGGCATGGCGCGACTTGGCGGAAATTGACGGAAATGGCGAGGCCCGAATGGCGCGGGCGGCCTTCCTATATAGTCATTCGCGGAACCACGCCAGTGCGCCCGGCGCGCTCAATGCGCGCGCAACAACTCGCCGATCAGCGCGTGCGCGTCCTCGATCGCGGCGGCGAGCCGCTCGATCGCGGCAAGGCAGCCGGCGCCGTCGGCGGCCTGCTCGGCCGCTTGCGCCGCGCGCGCCACTTCGCCGGCGCCGATGCCGCGCGCCGAGCCCTTCAGCGTGTGCGCCAGCGTCGCCACCGCCGCCGGATCGCTGGCGCGCATACGCGCGAGCAGCATCGCGGCCTGGCGGTCGAACAGTTCCAGCAATTCGCGCTCGAGGCTGCGGTCGCCGAAGGTCATCTGGGCAAGATGGCCGCGGTCGATCGCGGGCTCGGCTGCGGGCACCCTGTCGGTGGTCATCGTTGCAAGCACGGCTCTCCCCTCCCGTCATTGCTTCTTGTTGGCGGGGAGTTTGGCTTGGGCTCGACCAAAACCGGGTAAATCCGGGGCCTTGTCGCGTCCGGCTTTGCCCGCGGTGGTTAATCGGCGTCTAAGCCGCGTGCCTCGGGCCGGCGCAAAGGCGAAAAAATCATGGTTACTCAATCGTTAACGATGATGAAAAAGTCCTAAACGGCCCGGTTTCTTTCGTTTTGCCAAGGCGATAGGATGAGACACTGGCCTTGCTGCCCGCCCGGCGGAACATTCGAGGCCTGGTGAGAAGTGACGATCCCGCGCGCGTGGCGCGGCCCGCTGCCGATTGGGAAAACGGGCCGCGGCACAGGTCCCGGCGTAACGACGAGGCGACGACCGACAATGGCGAACAATCCGCAGAAGTCCAAGGACGCCACCGAAGAGGCGCTTACCGCCATCCAGGAGGCCCTCAACCTGCGCCCGAGCGACCCGCGCAGCGGCAACGCAACGCCACTCACGCCCGCCTCCGCCGAGCCGTCGGCCACCGCCGATCTGTTCCCGGAAGACGCCCCACAAGAAGCCGCCTGGAGCGAGGGCACGCCGCGCATCGCCGCCAATGACGACCGCGCCAGCATCGGCCAGATCGTGCAAACGCTGCACCGCCGGCCCAACCGCCTGCCCTATATGGTCGCCGGTGCCGCCGCCGCCGTCTGGCTCGCCGCCGCGATTGCGACCGTCGTTCTCTATTGGCCGGAGCTGCACGCGGCGCTGGTCACCCCGCGCTCCAGCCTCGCCGCCGCGCTCGGCCTTGCCGGCGCCGTCGGCGTGCCGATCGCGATCTTCTACGTGCTCGCCCACATGTTCCGTCGCTCGCAGGATCT
Source organism: uncultured Pseudomonadota bacterium (assembly GCA_963805535.1). Taxonomy (GTDB): domain Bacteria; phylum Pseudomonadota; class Alphaproteobacteria; order Rhizobiales; family Xanthobacteraceae; genus Pseudolabrys. Next base: position 65,533 of record CAWDUV010000012.1, on the reverse strand, counting down.
GCGCCTGGTCGCGGAATCCATGGCCGAGGTGGCGATGCGGCTGGCGCAGCCGGAAGCGGCCGCGCGCGAGTTGATCGTGACCGTCGGCCAGGCCATCCGCCGCGAAGTCGCCGCCATGGGCGACGGCGTGGAGCGGGCGCTGGCGCGCGCCGCCGAGCTGGAAGCGCTGGTGCACAACGAGGTGTCGGCGCTGGAACGCGCCTATAACGACAACGAGGTGCGCATCCGCGACCTGCTCAGCGAATTGTCCAGCCAGCGCGAAACGCTGGTGAACCAGGCCGAGCAGGTGCGCAACGCCATCGCCTCGGTGCATCTCGACCTCTCGCACGACATTACCTCGGTCGGCGACCTGGTGGCCGAGAAGGTCAACGAGGTGGCGCAGCGCGTCACCCGCTCGCTCACCGAGAAGGGCGAGCACATCACGCTGGCGCTCGGCCATGCCGGCGATTCCATGATCGACGCGCTCACCGACCGCGGCTCGACTTTGCTCGAGCGGCTGGAGACGACCAGCGAAAGTGCGACCACCGCCATCTCGTCCGCCAGCGAGCGGCTCACCGACAGCCTCAGCTTCAAGACCGAGCACGTGCACGACGAATTCGCCGAGCTCGCCGCCCGCCTGCAGCAGATGATGACCACGCGCCTCGACCAGGTGGCGCAAGGCTTCGCCCAGCGCGCGGCGCAAACCATCGACGGCATGGGCAGCCGCTCGCAGGCCTTCACCGAGGCGCTCACCGAGACCGGCACGCGCATGTCGGAAAACATCGCGGCGCGCGCCGACGAGGTCAACACGACGCTGCGCTCGACCGGCGACTTGCTGCTGCTCGATCTGTCGCAGCGCGGCGGCGACGTCGTCTCCAAGCTGGAGCAGACCGGTCAGACCATCACCGACACCATGATCACCCGCAGCAATGCGGTGTCCGACACTTTCCGCGACAACGCCGAGGCGCTGGCGCAGTCGCTCGCCAGCCGCAGCGAGCAGGTCAAGGACATGCTGGCCGTCCGCCTGCAGGCCTTCGAGGACATGTTCAACACCGGCGGCACGGCGCTCACCGAGAAGATCTCGCGCGACTCCACCACGCTCGGCGACCTGATCACCAGCCATCTCGCCGAATTCGACCGCACCGTGAAAACCTACGGCGGCGAGCTGGTCGAGCGGCTCGGCACCCGCACCCAAGACGTCGCCGAGGCCATGCGCAGCTACCTCGACAGTTTCGACCAGCGCGTGACCGACAAATCGACGACGCTGTCCGGCGCGCTCGATCAGCGGCTGTCGCAGTTCGAACAGGACCTCGACACGCGCGTCACCGGCCTCACCCGCAATCTCACCGTCGGCGGCCAGCAGGTCGTCGACACGCTCAACGAGCGCATCGACGCGGTGTCGAGCACCATCACCACGCGCGGCGGCGAGGTGGCCGAGACCATCGGCGCCAAGATCGGCGAGATCGACCGCACGCTCGGCGCCCGCGCGCTCGAAGCCGCCAACAATTTCGACAGCCGCATCTCGCGCTTCGAGGACCTGCTGGTCGGCCGCGCCGAGGCCGTCACCGGCGAGATCGAGAGCCGTACCAAGGCCGCCGCCGACACGCTCAACGCGCGCATGGAAGAGCTCTCGCACTCGATCAAGTCGAACACCACGGAGGCCGAGCGCTCGCTCGGTCAGCTCACCGTCGCCACCAGCGACGCCATCCGCGTCTCCGCCGAGGAGGCCGGACGCACGCTCAAGGGCGCCAGCGACGAGATCGCCTCCAACTTCATCGGCAAGGCCGAGGAGATCGCCAACGAAGTGGGCGAGCGGGCGCGCGAGATCGCCAACGTGTTGGGCCAGAGCAGCGGCGGCGTGCTCGACGCCCTCAACGTCAAGGGGGCGCAGTTCGCCCACGATCTCGGCACCGCCACCGAGCAGGCGGTGCGCTCGATCGAGGAGCGCGGCTTCGCCTTCTCCCGCAGCGTGCTCGACAACGGCTCCGAAATGGCCCGCATGATCAACAGCGCGGGCGAGGCCGCCTCCAACACCGTCAACCGCACCTTCAACGAGCTGCACGAAGCCGCGCAGAAGGCGATCGAGGATTCCAAGCAGACCGCCACCTCCGCCGTCAGCGAGATGGTCGAGACCCACAACATGCTGCGCGCCGACACCACGGCGCTGTTCGAGCGGCTGCGCGAAGCCAATATCATGCTGCAGGAAGTGCTCTCCGGCGCGCACGAGAACATGAGCTCGCTCGAAAATACGCTGATGCTGCGCGTCTCCGACTTCGTCAACTCCATGAACGAGGTCACCGCCTCGACCGGCGACGCCACCCAGCGCGTCGAAACGACCATCACCAATTTCAGCGACGTCACCAGCCGCGTGGTGGCCGGTCTCGGCGAGCTCGCCACCCAGTTCGACGCCCACGGCCGCGATCTCGCGCAGGCCGTCGAACTGATCGACCAGAGCAACCGGCGCACCGACACGGTCGTCAGCGAGCGCCGCACCTCGCTCGACGAGCTCGTCACCACCCTCGACGCGCGCACCACCGACATCGACGAGAGGCTCAAGCGCTTCGCCAGCCTGCTCGACGAGTCGCTCGATGCGGCTTCCGCGCGCGCCCGCGACGTCGCGCGGGTGGTCTCGGAATCGAGCGCCGAGGGCAGCCGCGCCATCACCGAGCAATACGAGCACGTGCGCGAGCACGCCGAGGACGTGGTGCGCGTCGTCAATGAGCGCAGCGAGGAAGGCGCCCGCCTCATCGCGGAGCAATACGAGCGCGTGCGCGCGCGGGCCGAGGACGAACGCCGTCGTACCGCCGAGGCCATGCAAGAGATCTTCCAGCAGACCGCCGGCGACACCCACGCCATGCTGCGCGACGCGGGCGAGCGTTTCGCCGAGGTGTTGCAGGGCATGAAGCACATGACCGCCGAAATGCAGCACGAATTGGAGACGACCCGCGCCGAGCTGCACCGCGGCGTTTTCGAAATGCCGCGCGAGGCCGCCGAAGGCGCCGCCCAGATGCGCCGCGTCATCGTCGATCAGATCGAGGCGCTGGCCGAGCTCAATCGCATCGTCGCCCGCCATGGCCGCAGCCTCGACGCGGTCGAACCGGCGCGCCGCACCGGCACGCGCGACGAGCCGGCGCTGTCCGTGGTCGGCGGGCGCAGCGACATGCCGCGCGAGCCGCGTGAATTGCCGCGCGAGCCGCGTGATCTGGCGCGCGAACTGCCGCGCGAAATGCCGCGTCCGGCGCCGCCGCGGCGCCGACGCCGCCAGCAGCTTCGCGCCGCGCCGGCCGGAACCGCCGCCGCTGCCACCCTCGCCCGCAACGCCCGCATCCAGCCGCGGCTGGCTGAGCGATCTGCTCGACCGCGCCTCGCAGGAGGAAGAGCCGCCGGCGCGCGAGTTCCCGCGCGAAGCGCCGCGCGATCTGCCGCGCGAGCCGGCGCGCGAGAGCGCGCGCGGGCTCGACGAGCGCACGCCGCGCCACTCAATCGAATCGCTCGAACTCGCTGTCGGTCGATATCGCGCGCATGATCGATCATGACGCCGCCGCCGACCTGTGGGACCGCTATAAGCGCGGCGAACGCAACGTGTTCACGCGCAGGCTCTATACCTTGCAGGGCCAGAAGGCGTTCGACGAGATCAGGCGCAAGTACCGCGCCGACCGCGAGTTCAAGCAGACGGTCGACCGCTACATCAGCGAGTTCGAGCGGCTGCTCGAGGAGGTCTCGCGCGACGACCGCGGTCAGGTGGTGGCGCGCACCTATCTCACCTCGGAGACCGGCAAGGTTTACACTATGCTGGCGCACGCGGCCGGGCGCTTCGACTGACGACGCGGGCGCTCGGCCGGCTCTCGCGTTTTCACCCATTGAACAAAGTTCCGGCACGGCCCGCGATGTGGGCTGTTCAAGAGAATTTTTGCCCCGCTTTACGCGTAAACGGGCGTAAATACGAATTGCCAGCGCCAGCCAACTATCGGATAGTACCGAGCTATCGGCGCTGCTCGTGGGGCGACGCAGCGTTTGTGTCTGAGATTTAGAGATGATTTCGAGATAAAGTGCGCCGCCGACAAAGAATAACGGGCGGCGCGGAGGTGTTAGCAAAGCGCCGGCAGGCGTCGATGACAAACTCGGCTTAGTTCTGGGAGGATAAAGCCATGCGCGAAATTACTGCACGTGCGGTCGCTGCACGCAGCCTGAAAGCGGCCTTGGTTGCCGCTTGCGTTTTCACCGCCACAGGCCTGTTTGCGTCGACCGCCTGGTCGGCGCCCAAGGACATCAAATGGGGCACCGGCCCCGCCGGCTCGTCGGGCGGCAAGGCGCTGGTCGTCCTGGCCAATATCATCAACAAGGCGATGCCCGAGTTCCGCATCACCGTGCTGCCTTATCCGGGCGCGGTCGGCACCGTGAAGGCGTTCGCCACCGGCGAACTCGACGGCTATTACGGTTCCGACGTCGCGATGCGGGAATTCGCGACCGACAGCGGGCGCTTCAAGGGCTTCAAGTCCAAAGTGAAGGTCACGCCCGTGCAGTCGCTGTGGTGCTACACCCTCGACGTCGGTGTCGCCATCAAGGCAAGCGACATGGGCACGATCAAATCGTGGGCCGACCTCACCGGCAAGCCGGTGTTCACGGGGCCGGCGCCGTTCGACACCCGCAAGCATCTCGAGAACGCGCTGCACGCGGTCGGCGTGAAGCACAACTACACCGAGGTGGCGCTGTCGACCGCCGGCTCGCAGCTCAACAACGGCACCATCAAGGCCATGATCATCTACGCCGCCGGCGGCAAGACCCCGCCGAGCTGGCTGTCGCAGGCCTCCCTTGCCGTCGATTGGGCGGCGCTCAATCCGACGGCGAAGGAGCTCGCCGAGCTCAAGGAGAAGGGCTTCGGCATCGAGCAGGTGCCCGCGGCGAGCTTCGGCAAGCAAGATCATCACGTCAAGACGATCACTCTGCTGCCCTTTTACTGGGGCTTCGACCTCGGCATGAACGTCTCGACCGACGAGATGTTCAAGATGCTCAACGTCATCGACAAGCACGCCGATGAGCTCGCCAAGCTCGACCCGAGCTTCCGTCAGATCGGCGGCGGCAAGATGGCCGAGTTCGAGCACAAGGCGCTGGAGTCCACCTGGAAGCTCGTCCCCATCCATCCCGGCCTCGCCAAGTACCTGAAGTCGAAGAACATGTGGGACAGCAAGTGGGACGCCAACGTCGCCAAGGCGAAGATGTAGCGGGTCCGTTCCCTTGACCGCACGGTAATCCGAGGCGGGCGCGCCCCTCGCGCCCGCCTCGCTTGAATCCGATGAAGCACATGGGGCCGCCATGACCGTCGCCGCCACCGCGCCGCAAAGCCGGCCGCCGCTTGCGCTCGACATCGTCTATTACATCTCGGGCATCGGCTTCACGATCTACATGTTCTACTACTACTGGACCGCCGCCGGCGGCCCCATGGTGCTGGCGATGACCATGGTGCCGATCATCTATGTGCTGTTCACCTTGCAGGCGCTGCGCAACGGCGAGTTTTATCCGCGCCTGCCGACGAACGTAAATTACGTCATCGCGCTCGCCTATTGCCTGTTCTCGCTCTACTGCGCCTATTACATGAATACGAATTACATGGCGCTCGGCGAGGAGCGCTCGGGCAATTACGACCTGCAGGACCTGATCGTCGGCGGGCTGATGGCGCTGCTGATCATCGAATACGCGCGCAAGCGCCACGTGCCGCTGTTCGTCCTCACCGTCATCCTCATTTTCTACGCCGTCTACGGCTACGTCGTGCCGGGCATGTTCTATCACGCCGGCCTGTCCTGGGAGCGCGTCATCGCCGCCTCCAGCGTGGAAATGGCCACCGGCATATTCGCGCGCCTGCCGCAGCTCGCGCTCACGCTGATCGGCTCGTTCCTGCTGGTGCTGAGCCTGCTGCGCGGCTTCGGCTGCGTCGACTCGCTGTTGCGCGCGACCAAGCGCGTGGCCATCCGCTCCCACCACGCCATTCCGCAGTCGGCGGTCATCGGCTCGATGGCGATCGGCACCGTCAGCGGCTCGGGCGCCGCCAATTCGATCACCGTCGGCTCGGCCACCATTCCCGCCATGATCAATGCCGGCCTGCCGCCGGCGACCGCCGCCGCTATCGAGAACGCTTCCTCCATGGGCGGGCAGTTGATGCCGCCGGTCATGGGCATCGCCGCCTTCCTGATGGCCGAGTTCCTCGGCGTCGACTATTTCGACGTGGTCGCGCGCGGCTGGGTGCCGGCGCTGATCTATTACATCTCGGTCGCCGTCTCGGTCTATCTGTTGGCGATCCACTACCGCACGCGCATGGTGATCGACCGCAGCGCCCAGGCGATGAGCCCGCGCGACATGCTCAACATTGGTTTCTTTGTTGCCACCGTCGGCGGCCTGGTAGGCTTGATGGCGGCGCTGTTCCTGGCGCCGCAATTCGCCGCGCTCGACATGTTCTGCGTCATCGGCGCAGGCATGTTGGTCGTCCACATTGGGTTCATGGTGCATGACCGGCAATTGACCCTGGCGGAATTCGTCAAACCGCTGAAAGCGTTTCTCGATTCCTTCATCGACATGATCACCGATCTGGCGCTGCTCTTGGCCACGTTGTCGATCATGGCGGGCACGCTGGTGATCACCGGCGTGCCGACCAAGCTCGGCTTTCTCCTGGTGGACGCGGCCGGCGTCAACATCGCCGCCATGGTGGCCATGGGCTTCCTGTTCGGCGTGGTGCTGGGCACCGGCCTGCCGCCGGCGCCGGTCTATATCCTGGTCGCCATCGTGATCGCGCCGCCCTTCATGCAGGCCGGCATCAATCCGTGGGTCGTGCACTTCTTCGCCTTCTTCGTGGCGGTGTTCGGCGAGCTCACGCCGCCGACCTCGATCACCGCCGCCATCACCTCCAAGATCGCCAATACCTCGTTCTATGTCACGCTCTGGCGCTCGGTGCAGATCTGCATGTCGCTGTTCACGCTGATGGTCGGCATTTTCATCCACCCCGAACTGGTCATTCAACCCGGCCTCGACCAGATGGGCGCGGCCTATCTGATCCTGGTGGCGACGCTCGGGCTCACCTTCAGCGTGCAGGGCACTTTCTCCGCCTCACGCCTCATCGACCGGGTCGTGCGGCTGGTGCTGGCGGCCATGTCACTCTACGTCCTGCTCTCGTTCAACGACACGCTGTCGACCGTCGTCTCCTTCCTCGTGCTCGCCACCATCGGCTATTGGCTGGTGGTGCGGCGCAAGGTGGAGGACGTCGACGCCGGCGAGGTGGTGATCGATCGGCCGGCCTTGGCGCCGGCCGCGGCCGGCGCGCCGCTCGGGCGTATGGACTGAAGCAAAGCGCCTTTTTGCCGCCTACGGCCGCGCGGTTTCTGCCGCGCGCGAACGCTTGCCGCGGAAGTAGGCCTTCAGCCAGGGATGCTCGGACGCCAGCATGGTCTCCATGGTGCCGGCCGCGATCACTTTGTGATCGGCCAGCACCGCGATGCGGTCGCACACCGTATGCAGGCTGTCGAGGTCGTGCGTGACCATGAACACGGTCAGGCCCAAAGTGCGTTGCAGCGTGGCGATCAACTCGTCGAACTCCCCCGCCCCGATCGGATCGAGGCCGGAGGTCGGCTCGTCGAGGAAGACGATCTCGGGATCGAGCGCCAGCGCACGGGCGAGCGCCACGCGCTTGGTCATGCCGCCCGACAGTTCCGACGGAAACTTGTCGAGCACGCTTGAGTCGAGCCCCACCATGTCGAGCTTGGCCACTGCCAGCTCGTCGAGCAGGTCCTCCGGCAGCGCGAGCAGTTCGCGAATGGGGAATTGCAGGTTCTCGCGCACGCTCAGCGAGGAGAACAGCGCGCCCTGCTGGAACAGCACGCCCCAGCGCTGCTCGATCGCCTCGCGCGCGGCATCGCTCGCCGTGGTCAGATCGACGCCCAGCACCGTGATCTTGCCCGCGCGCCGCGGCAACAGCCCGATGATGGTGCGCATCAACACCGATTTGCCGGCGCCCGAGCCGCCGACGAAGCCCAGGATCTCGCCGCGATAGACGTCGAGATCGACATGGTCGAGGACGATATGGTCGCCGAAGCCGACCACCAGGTCGCGCACCGAAATGACGACTTCCTTGCCGTTGCCGGAGGCCATCGCTCACATCCCGATCGAGGCGAAGAAGATGGCGAACAACCCGTCCAGCACGATCACCAGGAAGATCGATTCCACCACCGAGGCCGTCGTCTGCAGCCCGAGCGATTCCGCGCTGCCCTTCACGTTCAGCCCTTCCATGGCCGACACCACCCCGATCACCAGCGCCATGAACGGCGCCTTGATGATGCCGACCTCGAAGTGCTCGATCGAGATCGCCTCGTGCAAGCGCTGCAGGAAGATGCCTGGATCGATGCCGCCATAGAGCCAGCACACCAGCCCGCCGCCGTAGAGCGCGGCCAGCGAGCCGAGAAAGGTCAGAATCGGCACGCCGATGACCAGCGCCAGGATGCGCGGCAGGATCAGCACCTCGACCGGGTCGAAGCCCATGGTGCGCAGCGCGTCGATCTCCTCGCGCATTTTCATGGAGCCGATCTCGGCGGTATAGGCGCTGCCCGAGCGACCGGCCACCATGATGCACACGACCAGCACGCCGAGCTCGCGCAGCACCAGAATGCCGACCAGATCGACTACGTAGATGTCGGCGCCGAATTTGCTGAAATGGAAAATGCCCTGCTGCGCGATGATGGCGCCGACCAGGAAAGTAATGAGCACGATGATCGGGGCGCCGCGCCAGCCGACGCTGTCGAGCTGATGCACCATCGAGGTGAAGCGGAAGCGCTTGGGCCGTGCCGCCACGTGGCCGAGCGCGATAAAGACGGCGCCCAGCATGTTGACGAAATTGCGGAGCACCTCGGCGCCCGTTGAGGTGCCTTGGCCGATGGCGACGAGCGCGGCGGCGAAGCGGTTCGGCTTGCGCCGGCCCGCCGGTTCGAGCTTGACGCCGTGCACCTCGTCGACCAGCGGGCGGAAATTCGCCTTCAGCCCTTCCACCTTGGTGGCGCAGCCGCGCGCCGAGAAGGCGCGCACCAGCCGCTCCAGCAGCCAGGCGCCGAAGGTATCGAGCCGCTCGACGCGGCCCATGTCGATGTCGACTTCGCTGATGGCGCCGCTGCGCTTGGTTTCGGCGCTGATGGTGGCTTCCAACGCCTTCGCGTTGCGGGCGGTCCAGGCGCCGGCGCCGGCGAGCTTGAGCCGGGAGCCTTCGGCGCTGCTTTCGAGCAAGATATCGGTCACGGTTTTAAAGGCTCCACTGGTGATCGCTGCCGGTCGTGGGCCATACTTGACCATTGCCCGCGAACCTGTCGAGGGTTCGGCGCGAGCCCATGAACACTTCCTTGACCCTCTCCGTTACCGTCGAGCGCTGGCCGATTGCCGGCGCCTTTACCATCAGCCGCGGCGCCAAAACCGAGGCCGTGGTCGTGGTGGCCGCGCTTTCCGACGGCGCTGCCCAAGGGCGCGGCGAATGCGTGCCTTATGCGCGCTATGGCGAAAGTACGGACAGCGTCTGCGCGCAGATCGAGGCCATGCGGGCGCCGCTCGCCGCCGGTCTTGACCGCGAAAGCTTGCAGGCGGCAATGCCGGCGGGCGCCGCGCGCAACGCGCTCGACTGCGCCTTCTGGGATCTCGAAGCCAAGCGCAGCGGCAAGCGCGCGCATGAGCTCGCGGGCCTCCCGCCCCTGAAGCCGCTCACCACCGCCTATACGATTTCGCTCGGCACTCCGGCCGCGATGGCGGCGGCCGCCGCCAAGGTCGCCTCGCGTGCGCTGCTCAAAGTGAAGCTCGGCGGCAATGACGAGGATGGCGGCGATCCCGCCCGTATCGCCGCGGTGCGGGCGGCCGCGCCCAAGACCGCATTGATCGTCGATGCCAATGAAGGCTGGAACGCGGGCAATCTCGGCGGAAATCTCGCCGCCTGCCGCGCCGCCGGCGTCGCGCTGATCGAGCAGCCGCTGCCCGAGGGCGAGGACGCAGCGCTTGCCGGCATCGAGCGCCCAATCCCGGTCTGCGCCGACGAGAGCGTTCATGACCGCGCCTCGCTGCCGGCGCTTAGCGGCCGTTACGACGCCGTCAACGTCAAGCTCGACAAGGCGGGCGGGCTGACCGAAGCGCTCGCCATGGCGGCCGAAGCCGCGCGGCGCGGCTTCACGCTGATGGCCGGCAGCATGGTCGGCACCTCGCTCGGCGTCGCGCCGGCGCTCGTCTATGCGCAAGAGGCTCGCTTCGTCGACCTCGACGGTCCGCTGCTGCTGGCGCAAGACCGCCCGCAAGGTCTCATTTACCGTGGCAGCCTGGTGCTGCCGGCCACCCCCGCGCTCTGGGGCTGAAATTCCAAAAATCTGCAATCGGTTTGACCTTCATCAATGAAGCGGCGCGCGGTTGCGGGCATTAAATTAGCATGTGGCGAAAGCGCATCGACCAACCCGCCGACCGGTCCTCGGCTGTCGCCGAGCGGCTTATGGCGCATGCGCGGCTCTGCGAGCATGCCGCGCAAGAGTGCTGGAACGAGCAGACCGCCGAGAAACTCAAGCGAATGGCGCGCGAATGCCTCCGCGCGGCGCGGGAGGCCGATCCTGCGCAGGCTGCCATCTCGACTGACGCGCACTGAGCACGCAGTTCACCTTCCCCCCGCAATTTCCTTGCTGCTGGCTTGACGCCGATCAAAATGCGGTGCGGATTTTGCGGGCATCAAGGGGCATGTTGACGAATCTTGCGCCCCGCCCCATCCGCAAATCCGCAGCTATCGCCCAAAGACTGCGCGCCCACGCCCGCCTGTGCGAGCAGGTCGCGCGCGAGTCGTGGAGCGAAGACACGGCCGCGATGCTTAAGGGCGTGGCCGACGACTGCCACCGCGCGGCCGCGCAAATTACGCAAGAAGAGATCGGGCACAATAACCCTGCCGCGACCTGGCATTAACCCACAGAAGTTCCCGAACTATTGGATTTCGTTCCCGTTCTGTTGCCGCCTTTTTGGTTAACCAAGGCTTAACGCTCCCCTCGCTTTGGCATAGACTTACCGCCACAATTAGAGCGCCGACGGGGCGCGGCCACGATAAAAAAACGGGGACGGGGTCATGGGAATTGGCAGGCTCTTGCTGTGCGCCGCACTGCTGTGCGCGGGCGTAGCGCCTGCGTCTGCGACCATGCGCATTGCCGAGGATCGCGGCGGCCAGATCGGCCATTACCTGCAGGCCTTCGCCATGCTGCGCACGACCGGCGAGCGCGTCGTCATCGACGGCAATTGCCTGTCGGCCTGCACGCTGGTGCTGGGCATGATCCCGCATAGCCGCTTGTGCGTCACCTCGCGCGCCCGTTTCGGCTTCCACGCCGCCTGGATGCCCGGCCGCGACGGCGAGCCGGTGACCAGCCCGCTCGGCACGCGCGCGCTGTGGAACATCTATCCGGCCTCGGTCAGGCACTGGATCGGCCGCCACGGCGGGCTGTCGCGCCACATGATCTTCCTGCAGGGCCGCGACCTCTCCGGCATCGTGAACAGCTGCTCGGCGCCGCGCCACCAGTATCGCACCTATCAGGCGCGCTCACACCGCCGCTATCACGCGCGACGCCCGTACCGCTACATAGCCGGCAACGCAGCCAGCGACCGCCGCTAGCGCCATGGCGGCGTAGGCGCGCACGCCGTAGGCGCCGTACAGCACGCCCGATAGTCCCGTCATCGCCGCCATGGTGGTGCCGATCGCCAGCGCCAGATAGCCTTGCGCGGTGGCGCCTTGGCCTGCGGCTGCGCGCTGCGCGACGAAGCCGAGGGCACCCAGGTGCGTGGCGCCGAACGACAGCGCGTGCAGCAGTTGCACCAGCGGCAGCAGCAGAGCCGGCGGATTGAGCGCCATCACGCTCCAGCGCAGCGTCGCGCCGAGCCCGCCCACGACCACCAGCATCGCCGGCGTCAGATGAGCCGGCAGCCGGCCCTGCAGCGCAAACAGCACGATCTCCGCCGCCACGCCGAGCGCCCACAACCCGGCAATGGCCGAACCGTCGAGGCCTTCGCTGCGCCATTGCAGCGCCGAGAAGCCGTAGAACACCGCATGGCTCGACTGGATCAGGCTTGCCGCCGCAAGCACGGCGACAAAGGCCGGGTCGCGCAACAGGCTGCGGCGCGGCGCGGGCTGCGGGCTTGTCTGCAGCGCCACGCCAAGTGGCACCAGCATGAGGGCCGCCAGCGCGGTGAGCACGCTCGCCGCCACGATCAGCCAGATCAGCTCGCGTGCCGGGATGACGTCGGCGATGAAGCCCGCTGTCATGCTGCCGAGGATGAAGGTGGCCGAACCCCACAGCCGCACCGGCCCATAGGCCCGCGCGCGGGCGGCAAGACCCTTCAGCGCATAGGTCTCCGACAGCGGCATGATCGGCGTGAAGGCGAGCGCGAAGAGCGCAAACGCAACGAGAATCTGGGCGGGGCCCTCCGCCAGCCCGACCAGCACGTAGCCGAGGACGCTCGCCGCGCTCGCCAGCACGATGGCGCCGCGCAGGGCCTCGCGCCGGTCGGCCGCGCGGGTGACCAGCGGAACGGCGATCAGCCGCGCGATCAGCGGCGCCGCCAGCACCAGGCCGATCAGCTCGGCGTCCAGCCCCTTGGCCTTCAGCCAGAGCGGGAAGAACGGCATTTGGATGCCGGCGCCGACGAAGTAGGCGGCATAAAGCGCCGCCAGCCGCGGCACGAAGCCGATCTCGCTTGTGAGCATGGTCCGCATGGCTTGGGGACGCTCCGGCTGGCCGAATCAGGCCGGCTGATTGATAAGCTCACGCTTGGGGATTCGATATGGCGAACGACGCGGCTCTGCCGGCCGGGCCGCCGGCCCAGCCGAGCGAGGAAGACTATCAGACCTTCTGCGCCGCGCTCGGCGCCAGCGCGCGCGGCCGCGCTTTTCTGGCCGAATATGCCCGCCGCCACCGCGGCGCCGACACGGAGACGCTGCTGGCGGCGCTGGCGCGGCTGGAAGCGCTGATGCGCGCGCGGCCACGGACGGGCGCGCAAGAGCTGCGCGGCGAATTGCGCGGGCTGATCGCCGCCATTCGCGCCGCCAAGCCGGAGCTGGCAGAAGCCGCGCTGCCGATGCGCGCAGCCAGGCTGGCGCTGCTGGTCGAGCTGCTGGAGCGGCAGCTCACGGCCCTGGCCGAGCCGGCCGAAGCCGCGCCCGAAACGGCACAAACGGCTCGGCTGAGCGTGGTACCGCTGCCGCAGCAGCCGGAACTGCCGATCCCCACCCCCGTCGCCACCTCACCCGCCCTGGCGCTGGCGCACCAACGCGCGCCCGCGCCCCCTGCCGGATCAACCGGGCGGCAGCGCCGCCACCATGCCGGAAGTGAGTTGGTTCGACGATGCGCCCACCGCTGCCGTCGCCGCCGAGATTGCCACTGCCGCGACGGTTATCGAAACAGCCGCTGAGTCGCCGCCGGCCATCGCCAAACATGCAGCAACTGAACTGGCGCATGAGTCCGCTGGTGGCACGGCCAGTTCCCTCCCCCCTGGTGGGGCAGGGTTAGAGAGGGGGGTAGCGCTGAAAGGCGACGAGGCGCCTTCCGCACCGCCCAACACCGCCGCCCTCTCCCCGCAAGAGCCTGCACCCCGGCGCGCGTCAGCGCGACCCGGGTGGGGAGGGGAACATGCTGTGCCTGCCGCGCCGCCCGAATTCACGTCGCCGCCGCACCCGCCGGCACAAGCGCCCGCGCCGCCTGGCGACGATCTCCGCCCGCGCCCCGGTGCCAAGCTCGCAGCCCCGACCGACCCGCTCGCGGCCTTGCTTGCGCTCAGCGAGGAAGAGCGCGTCGCGTTGTTCACGTGATGCCGCACACTCTGCTGTCATCATCCGCGAAAGCGGATGATCCAGTAACCCTGGTCTCGATATTCAAGTGAAAAGCTGCGGCGTACTGGATGCCCTACCGGAGCCTGCACCCGCGTAGGCGGGTGCGGGGCACGACAGTCGGAGTTTTAGCCCCCAATCAGCTTCGCAAACAATTCCGCATCCACATTGGCGCCCGACAGGATCGCCGCCACCACCTTGCCCTTGACGTCGAGCTTGCCGGCCAGCAGCGCCGCGAGCGCAACCGCCCCGCCCGGCTCTACCACCAGCTTCAGCTCCATGAAGGCATAGCGCACGGCGGCAACCACCTCGGCATCGCTCACCGTGCAGCCCTGCCCGATCAGCGCGCGCGTGATCGGATAGGTCAATTCGCCCGGCGTGCCGCTCATCAGCGCGTCGCAGATGGTGCCGCTCATGCGCGAGTTCGTCTCGCGCCTGCCGCTCCGGAACGAGCGCAGCGTGTCGTCGAAGCCTTCCGGCTCGACCGCGTAGATCTGCGCCGCCGGCGCCTTGGCCTTGATGCCGAGCGCGGTGCCGGCGGCCAGCCCGCCGCCGGAAATGCCGACCAGCACGATCTCGGGTGCCAGGCCGAGCACCGCCATATCCTCCGCAATCTCGATCCCGATGGTGCCCTGCCCCGCGATCACCAGCGCATCGTCGTAAGGCGGCACCAGCGTGGCGCCGCGTTCGCGTGCGATGCGTTCGCCGATCGCTGCGCGGTCCTCCTTGTCGCGATCGTAGGGCACGATCTCGGCGCCGAGCGCCCGGGTGCGCTCGCGTTTTGCGCGCGGCGCGTCGGCCGGCATTACGATGGTGGCGCGCATGCCGAGAAGGCGCGCGGCCGCCGCCACCCCTTGGGCGTGGTTGCCGCTCGAATAGGCCACCACGCCGGCCACGCGCTTGTCGGGCGGGATCGACGCGATCTTGTTGTAGGCGCCGCGGAACTTGAACGAGCCGGTGCGCTGCAAGGTCTCGGCTTTGAGGAACACGCGCGCGCCGAGCCGCTCGTCCAGCACCGGCGCATTGATCAGCGGCGTGTGCACGGCCACGCCTTTGATACGCTCCGCCGCCGAAGCGACGTCGGCGGCGGTGGGGAGCGCGGTTTTGTCGAGGACGAGCTCAGACATTCGCGGTGGACAATGCTCTGCGCACGGCTTCCGGGTCGCGTGCGATTACCGTCAAATAGGCCCGTGCCGACTGGTCGGGCGTCGCCGCTCCTTGCTCCCAATCGCGCAGCGTGCCGAGCGGGATGTGAAAGCCCTTCGCGAATTCCTCCTGCGTGAGGCCGAGCGCGCGACGGATTATTTTGACCTGCGGCGTGCGTTTCATGCGCTTGAAGTCCGTTGGCGTCAACGGCTTGGCATCGGGGTCGCGCATGGCGGCTGTGTGACGCTCCGCCTCGCTCATCGCATCGAACCGAACTCCAATCATGCTTTGGCCGCTTAGTCGCTTTCTTCGTGGTATTTTCGGCGCTCATGCGGTTCGGCTCCTCGGGCCGAGATGATGCGAACGGTCTCGCCACTTATTGCGTAGGCGACGTAGAGCAATCGATTGTCCGCCATGCCGATAATGGCGTAGCGGTCTTCGCCATAATTCTCGCGATCGTCCAATCATTCAAGCGCGAACGGGTCCTTGAAGACGCCGCGCGCCGCGACGAAACTGACGCCATGATCGGCCTCGTTTTGCGCCGCCTTCGCGGGATCCCAGTCGAATTCCGGCTCGGCCATTGATGTACTGTTTACCAGTAGTCATGTCAAGAAGCGCCGCTGCTGGACAATAATCTAGCGGAACAACTGATTGAGATCAGCCGGCCCCTGCCGCAAGACCGCTCACCGGCCGCCGGCGCGCGCCTTTCTTGCCAGTCTTTTCGCCATGGTCGGCTTCTCGGGGTTGACGGCCGCGCGGCGTTTCTTCAGCCAGGGCCGCCGCGTGCGCATGACGCGGTTGCCCTGCGCCACATGGTCGAGAAAGATGCGCGCGCTCGCCTCCCAGGTCATGCGCAGCGCAAATTCGCGGCATTCCTCGCGCGAGCATTCGAGCGCCGCAAGGCACGCACGCCGCAAATCCTCGTCCAGCACGCCGACCGGCGCCTCTCCGATCACGTCGCGCGGTGCCGCCGCCGGATAAGCCGCCACCGGCACGCCGCTCGCCAGTGCCTCCAGCAGCACCAGCCCGAAGGTGTCGGTGCGGCTCGGAAATACGAATACGTCGGCGCAGGCGTAATGCTCGGCCAGTTCCTCGCCCTGCTTGGCGCCGACGAACACCGCTTGCGGGTAACTGCGCGCCAGCCGCTCGCGCGCCGG
The DNA here is from genome assembly GCA_963805535.1 of uncultured Pseudomonadota bacterium. Classification (GTDB taxonomy): domain Bacteria; phylum Pseudomonadota; class Alphaproteobacteria; order Rhizobiales; family Xanthobacteraceae; genus Pseudolabrys. Next base: position 49,402 of record CAWDUV010000012.1, on the reverse strand, counting down.
CCCGTCGCCCACCACCAGCTTCGTGCCCGGCAGATCGAGCGCAAGGAATGCCTCGACGTTCTTCTCCACCGCCAGCCGCCCGACCGTCAGAAAGATCGGCCGCGGCAGCTTGAGCGGCGAGCCTTCGCGCGGCCGAAACAAGTCGGCGTCGACCCCGCGCGGCCACAGCTTCACGTTCTTGAAGCCGCGGGTTTCGAGCTCCTTGGCAAGCGTCGGCGTCGCCGCCAGCACCGCGGCTCCCGCGCTGTGAAAGCGGCGCAGCCAGGCCCAGGTGAGCCCTCTGATCCAGTTCGCCAGCAGCGGCAGCCGGTCGGCGGCGTAATCGGGAAAGCGCGTGTGCAAGCTTGTGGTGAAGGGCAGCCCGCGCTTGATGCAGAGCCGGCGCATGCGCCAGCCGAGCGGGCCTTCAGTCGCGATGTGAATGGCGTCGGGCTTGACGCTGTCGAGCCTGCGCGCCACCGCGCCGGGCGGCGGCAGCGCCAGACGGATCTCCGGATAGCTCGGCAGCGGCAGCGTGAAGAACTCGCCCGGCGAAAGAAACGTGATCTCGGTGCCGAGCTTGCGCGCTTCTCTCGCCATATGACCCAACGTGCGCACCACGCCGTTTACCTGCGGGTGCCAAGCGTCGGTCACGACCAGGATTTTCATGCGTCTGCCTCTCTCCTCATGGTGAGGAGCGCACCGCTAGGTGCGCGTCTCGAACCATGAGGCCCCGACCTCTGGCCATCCTTCGAGACGCCGCGCCGGCGCGCGGCTCCTCAGGATGAGGTCTTCGAGTTGCGGTGGAACTCTTTTGACTCACGCGGCCCGTGGTTGCGCGACCGCGGCCGGCGCACTCTTGGCGCCGGTCTCGGTCCAGGTGATGATCTCGAAGCGCGCCGTCGTGGCCTTCCGCCACCGCGGTGCAGCTTTCCACCCAGTCGCCGCAATTGATGTAGCGCAGGCCGTAATCGTCGTGGATCGCCGGCGTATGGATATGGCCGCAGATCACGCCGTCGGCCCGATGACGCTGCGCCTCGGTCGACAGCGCCTTCTCGAAGGCGCCGATATAGTTGACCGCGTTCTTCACCTTGTGCTTGGCCCATTTCGACAGCGACCAGTAGGGCGCACCGAAAATGCGGCGGAAGCCGTTGAACACGCGGTTGGCAGTGAGCGCGAATTCGTAGGCCTTGTCGCCGAGCAGCGCCAGCCAGCGCGCCTGCGTCACCACCAGATCGAATACGTCGCCGTGCACCACCAGATAGCGCCTGCCATCGGCGCCCTCGTGGATGATGTTCTCCACCACCTCGATGCCGCCGAAATGCGTGCCGTAATAGCCGCGCAGGAATTCGTCATGATTGCCCGGCACGTAGATCATGCGCGCACCTTTGCGTGCCGCGCGCAACAGCTTCTGCACCACGTCGTTGTGCGCCTGCGGCCAGTACCAGGAGGAGCGCAGCGCCCAGCCGTCGACGATGTCGCCGACCAGGTAGATCGTTTCCGCTTCGTGATGGCGGAGGAAGTCGAGCAGTCTGTCGGCCTGGCAGCCGCGCGTTCCCAGATGCACGTCGGAGATGAAAAGCGCGCGGTATCGCTTCGCGGCGGCTTCCGTCACGCGTCGACCTTCTCCAGGCTCTTGCTCATGTTTGTCAGCATTAGCAGGCCTTCATTGCGGATTTATGACAGCGTTGTTTACCTTTTTCGCGGGGCACGATCTTCACCGAAAACCGCTTCCACTTTTCGCGATCATGCCCTGTCACGCAGCCGCCGCCGGCAAGGCGCGGCGGAAGCGAACCAGGGTGAAGAACGGCTTCACCTTCTGGCGCGCGATCAGCTCGGCGCCGCCATGGGCCTGCGCCCAGGCCGCCAGCCGCTGGAACGGGAACTCGGGCCGCAGGCCCAGCTTGCGCGCCTTCTGCGCCAGGAGCCGCTCGACCGCGGCGGCGAGTCCCTTTTCCGAATAGAGGTGATTGACCAGGATGATCTGCCCGCCCGGCTTGAGCACGCGCGCGCATTCCGACAGCACCCGCTCGGGGTCTTCCACCAGGGTAATGACGAACTGGCCGACCACGCAATCGAACGAAGCGTCGGGGAAAGCCATGTCCTGCGCGTCCATGACGCGCAGCGCCTTGACGTGAGGGTAGCGCCCGCTGGCGAGGCGCTCGCGCGCGCGTGCGATCATCGGCTCCGACAGGTCGATGCCGGTGATCTCGGTGGTCGCATCGTAGTCGTCGAACGACAGGCCGGTGCCGACGCCGATCTCCAGGATCTTGCCGCCCACTTCGCGCGCGGCCAGCGCCGCCGCGCGCCGACCGGACAAAAAGAACGGCCCGCACAGCGCGTCATAGACCGGCGCCCAGCGCGCATAGGCCTTCTCCATCACCTGCCGTTCCGGATCGCGTAAGCTATGCTCGCGCAGCATGTCCTTTGCCCCTCGCGAATTGCCTTGCCTCGCCGGCCATCCGGGTAGCAACGCTGTGCGACAGTCAGGCGACAGGGCCCGCTGCGACCCGCCCCTGGAAGGGGACGGTCGTCCATCGCTGCTCTGCCGGCGAGCAACGAGCGCCCGCCCTTGACGCCCTCCGCGCGCCCCCCGACACTCCGCGCGATTAAGAAACGTCACGCGGGAAGGAAAACGCCATGGATCTCGGAATTGCTGGCCGCAAGGCCATCGTCTGCGCGTCGAGCAAGGGTCTCGGCAGAGGTTGCGCCATGGCGCTGGCCGAGGCGGGCTGCGAGGTGGTGGTCAACGGGCGCAACGAGGCCGCGGTCAAGGCAACCGCCGACGAGATCGCCAAGGCGACCAAGGCCAAGGTCATCGCGGTCGCCGCCGACGTCGCCACGGCGGACGGCCAAGCCAAGCTGTTCGCCGCCTGTCCCGCGCCGGACATCCTCGTCAACAACAATGCCGGGCCGCCGTTTCGCGATTTCCGCGAGTTGTCGCGGCAGGCCATGATCGACGGCGTCATCGCCAACATGATCGTGGCGATCGAGCTCATCCAGAAGGTGCTCGATCCGATGGCCGAGCGCGGCTTCGGCCGCATCGTCAACATTACGTCGTCGTCGGTGAAAGCGCCGATCGCGGGCCTCGACCTCTCCTCCGGCGCGCGCGCCGGGTTGACTGCGTTTCTCGCCGGCGTGGCGCGCACCGTCGCCGCCAAGAACGTGACGATCAACAATATCCTGCCGGGCTCGTTCGACACCGACCGGCTGCGCTCAAACTTCAAGGTCAGCGCGCAGCGTCTGGGCGTGAGCGAGCAGAAGGCGGCCGAGGCGCGCATCGCCACCATTCCGGCCAAGCGCTTCGGCATGCCGGACGAGTTCGGGCAGGCTTGCGCTTTCTTGTGCTCCGCGCATGCCGGCTACATCACCGGACAAAACCTGTTGATCGACGGCGGCGCCTTCGCCGGCGCGTTCTGATCAGCCAGCGCGGAATTCGACGCCCAACCGCGTCGCGGTGCGCCAGATCACGTGGCACTTCTGATGCAGGCGATCGTGCTCGACCACCAGCGTGAATTCGTCGGGAATGCCGAGCTGGCTCGCCACTTCCAGACAGGCGCCGGCGGGGGAGAGGTTGCGCACGCGGCAGTCGATGCCGGCGGCGCGGTTGAAGCTGATGGAGCCGGCTTTGAGCGTGCGGTGGCGTTGTAGCTTGCGTCGTTCGTCCATGGGCGCCTCCAATTGCCCGCCATGTCAGACGCCGCCGACCGTACGCCCGATTCTTTAGCCGATCGTGCAATTCAACATCGAAAAGCGCGCAAATCCGTCAGCCTTCGCTAACCAAACGGCGGCGCGATACGCCGCCTAGCCGGCAAAAGCCCGCGCATTTTATGGGCATTTTACGATATCCGCGCCGCTCACGCGCTATGATGCCCCGGCGCTCGCATGCGGGAGGCACGGCAATGCTCGGCTGGCTGGTGCAAAGCTCCGACCTGCTCGGCCTGCACCCGCAGAACTGGATGCTGCTGTTCGCCGGCCTGTTCGCGCTCTACATCGCCTGGCTCGCCTTCGCGCGCCGCGCGGTCTGACCCCCACCCGGCCCGTCTTCGCCGACGCTCCGGCGGACCACCCTCCCCCGCAAGCGCGGGAGCGATGCGCATGGGGTTGCCCGCTGCCCTCAGCCTGGCGCATGATGGCGGCCGACCCGCCTCGCCTTTTCAAGAAAAGCCCAAGTCTAGGGGGAGATTGACGCACATGAAGCTCGTTCGCTATGGCGCGCCCGGCCGCGAGAAGCCCGGCATTATCGCCGACGACGGCAAAATCCGCGACCTTTCCCGCATCGTGAAAGACATCGACGGCGCCATGCTCGGCTCGGGCGGCCTGGCCAAGATCAGGAAGGCCAACCTGAAGCGCATGAAGCCGGTTGCCGGGCCGCCCGCGGCTGGGCCCCTGCCTCGGCAACGTGAAGAACTTCATCGCCATCGGCCTCAACTATGCCGACCACGCCGCCGAGGGCAACATGCCGATCCCGAAGGAGCCGATCATCTTCAACAAGATGACGACCTGCATCGTGGGCGCAAACGACGACACCATCCAGCCCAAGGACTCCACCAAGCTCGACTACGAGGTCGAGCTCGGCATCGTCATCGGGCGGCGCGCGCGCTACATCGCGCGCGACAAGGCGAAGGATTTCATCGCCGGCTATTTCGTCTGCAACGACGTCTCCGAGCGCGCCTTCCAGCTCGAGCGCTCGGGCGGCCAGTGGGACAAGGGCAAGGGCTGCGAGACCTTCGGGCCGATCGGGCCGTGGTTCGTCACCAAGGACGAGATCAAGGACCCGCAGAACCTTTCCATGTGGCTCGACGTCAACGGCGCGCGGCGCCAGACCGGCAACACCAAGACCATGATCTTCGGTTGCGAGCACCTGGTGTGGTACTGCTCGCAGTTCTTCGTCATGGAGCCGGGCGACATCATCATCACCGGCACGCCGCCGGGCGTGGCGTTCGGCATGAAGCCGGCGCCGGTGTGGCTCAAGCCCGGCGACGTGGTGACGCTGGGCATCGCGGGGCTGGGGGAGCAGAAGCAGAAGGTGGTGGGGTTTAAGAAGTAGGCGGCGCGCAAGCCCTCATCGTGAGCACCCCACCGCATACGGACGTCTCGAAAGATGACGGCGAATGTGGAAGGGCCGCCGCGCGGCTCGCCCGCTCAAGCCCGTTAGGTCGGCGGCGGGTCATCCCGGCGAAAGCCCTATGGTAAAGCCGATTTTGCAGCTATCAACAGAGCTTACAAATAGGTGAGGTTGACATTGCAACCTCAGGTTCATAATAGTAATCATTCGCACCTTTTCCTACGACTACAGTGTCTTATTGAGCGCTCGGTTGTGTTCGCATGTCAGTGACTGTTGACGGGGCGTCCCCTATTGCGCGTTAGAGCCCATCCGGAGAGTTCTTAAATCGTTAAAATCGTTTGTGATTCAAGGAAGGCGGTCTGATTCGTGGAGGGATCGCCGATGTGGACGACGGAAAATCGCGAGCGTTATGATCGCAGCCGGCTGCGCTATCCCAGCGATTTAACCGATGAAGAATGGAAGCTCGTTGAGCCATTGATCCCTCCGGGCAAGCCCGGTGGCGGCAAGCGCAGGGTCGTCATGCGCGAGGTGGTCAACGGGCTGATGTATATTCTGAGCACGGGCTGCCAGTGGGCCGCGCTTCCAAAAGACCTTCCGCCCAAGAGCACGGTGTATGATTATTTCGACCTGTGGAGTTGGGATGGCACGCTCGCCCACATTCATCACGCGCTTTACGTGGCGTGTCGCGAACAAGCCGCTCGCGAGGCCAGCCCCACCGCAGCGATCATCGACAGCCAGAGCGTCAAAAGCGCCGAAAAAGGGGGCTCCATGACCCGCCGGGGTATGACGCCGGCAAGAAGATCAAAGGCAAGAAACGTCACATCCTCGTCGATACGCAAGGCCTGTTGATGCACGCCATCGTGCACGCCGCCGACATTCAGGACCGCGACGGTGGCGGGCTGGTGATGGCGACCTTGTTCGGCATGTTTCCCTTCTTGCTGAAACTCTACGCCGATGGCGGCTATCAGGGACCGATATTCCGGCGTGCGCTGAAGAAGGTCATGTCGAGGGTGAACGTCGAAATCGTGAAACGATCCGACACCGCAAAGCAATTTGTCGTGTTGCCCAAACGCTGGATCGTTGAGCGCACCTTCGCGTGGTTGGGCCGTTGTCGCAGGCTCGCGCGCGATTGGGAAAATTTCAATCACAAGGCGCTCGCCTTCCTGCGCCTCGCTTCGATCCGCCTCATGCTCCGAAAGCTATGCAATCTCGCTTAAAGTGTCCGGATAAACTCTTAGACTTTAGCGGATCGATAACTGCGGCCGCGGTCGACCGAGTACTTCTTCATGAATATGTCTCTAACCGCGCTTTCAATGACCTATCCGCGTTCGAATTCGACTTTCAGGAGAACGCCTATTCAGAACCATGCGCGCTGCAATCTATCATTGCCTACATACGCACATTGCTACTACAAAAAAAACGCATTTCAATTAAGCTGCCAAAGCAACAAAAGCTTCGCGATTTTTGGCGCGCCTGGAAATTTCCGAGTGCGTTAGAATTAGCAACAGGAAAGTCATTCAGAGAGCTACTCGATCCGACCGGTCTCGAATACTGGGGAGAACGACAGCGCTTTTTTCTTTTGTCGGAAACCGAGGAAACGCGGCACTCCCCTCGCCAGAAGCTTGCGTTTCTGAATCACTTTCCTATTTACAGTGCTAAGGTACAGCGCGGACAAAAACCGGCCACGCTTGCGTACCAATTTAAAAACGCCTGGAACGCCAAACATGTCCAGGACATTTTACAGAGAAAAATTGGCAAGAACTATGGCTACTTTTCAAGTCGGGTAGTTTTCGAAGCGATTATAAATGCTGTTCGCCATCCAGGCGCGTCGTTGATTTAGACCGGCGCCATTGAACAGTCAAGTTCACGAAAACACATCGCCTCTTACCTCAATGTACATTTTTGGGATAACGGAGCCTCAATTGCGGATACCTTGTACAAGGCAATTCAACGCGGCGTTGCCGTTCGCGAGGGAACAGAGAAGGAATTCGAAAAGCACTACCTACTTCGTTACGAATTTGATCTCAATGTTGCTTCTGCTGATAGTTTAATTCCATTCGACCTTCCTTTAATAGATAGTACTCCTCAGCACATCGCCTTGCTTGCGACCTTATTCCCCCTCGTGACGTCGGATTCGCTTGGAGTTAACCACGTGGTGGACCACGAACTTCAACAAGCTTATCCGCGATTTGCAAAGCGGGGCATGGGTCTTTATGTGCTCATCAACACCGTTGTTGAAGTCATGAATGGAGAAGTCGGTTTCCGCACCTCGCATTTTTTTATGAACGTGAGAAAGCCAGACAAGCAAGAACTTGAGGCGTTTCCGAGTGCAAATCTGACTGTTCGCATTCGGCGATTTCCATCTACAAGCACATTGTTTTCAGGAAATTTGCTCGTGGCCAGAATTCCAGTGGTCGAAGTCGATGACTAATCTAATCATTCCGCTACGCTTCGGAACAGTCGCGGAAGGTCGACTGTCGTCACAAGTAAGTACATTTCACACTGAATTACTTCGACTGCATGGGTTCGATAGCGATGTCCATAAAAACATCACAACTTTGCCAGTTTCAATAAATTACGAGCACACCGTCTCTCCCGATGGCGTCGCGGATGAGATAAAACGACTTAGCGAATTGCATGAGTGCGATGTCTTATTGCTCGATGTGGGCGGGCCCGATGAACGAGAAGTCTGCCGCCCAAACATTATACGAGGAATTGCAAACGCAATCTTTCTACTTTCGGAGGCACCGAGATTTTCTAAAATAATTCTCTTTTTTGCCGTGTCGATAAGTGAAAAAGACGTTGCTTCAAAATTTCTTTATCCGATTGCTTCTACTCATCATGTGTCAATCATTTTTGGAGATGGCACAGGCTATGAAATTCCGCTTGAGCGCATCAATGAATTTAAGACACGGATTCCGCAAATTGTCGAATCGGCCACGGCGGACGTAGTTGAAAAACTTAAGAAGAAGCTAGTTCGCCATGTCGGATATTTTCGTTTTGAGCACAACAATGAAATAGTACCACATTTCTTTGATGGTTCGGAGTGCGAAGATGAAGTCTACCAAATAGTGTACTCACGGATGCTAAAAGATAACTTCTCATCGTACGCTACCGTCTACTATGATGCGAGAACATCAAAGTGGTTCGAACGTCCATTTATCGAAGCGGCCAAGGCGGCGAATTTGGAATCAAAAATTCAATCGTTTGATAATTTATCTCATGCTGGTACCCTCCTTGAGAAAAACGCATGTCTCTATATGCCGATTATCAGAACCGGTGCGACTGTTAGAAACATAGGTAGCAAAGTGATAGGCTTGCTACCCGGAAATGAGACATTGTTTTATTCCTTGCTAGCAACACACGGCGGCAGACCAAAAAATGGGAGGCTAACGATCCCGATCGTTTCCCAATCCGGCCAGGAATTTAATATCGATACTTCTTATGACGTTATGGTTCCAGATATTGCTGGCAATATCCAAAGGGTTTGGAAGGAATTTAACGCTCCGGATATATTTAAACCGGCCAATCATACGCTAAAACTCTCATCATGTGCTGCATGGGGCATGTTTCTTGAGGCCGGACTTGTCGAAGAGCAATACAAGTCGAAGGCCAGAGACTTCCTTGGTTACATACCGAATTCTGCTCGGCTCGCCGAATTGAATGGGCCATTTATTGCCAAAAAACTCTCAACCATTTTGTCAACGAAGTACGGCGTAATTGACGGACAAAACTTAGTGTTTGTCTGCCCTAACGAAACTCACGCACTAAGAATTCGTAAAATCTTTGCGCGAGTTGACCGGCTGCTCATTTATAGCGGTTTCGAGGGACGTAATTGATTTCGCGGTCGAGCGAACCGAAACCCTAACGAGCGGAGAGATATTCGATCAGGCGTTCAAATCTGATTTAGAGAAGTACGAAGCGATTGAACAGCTCTTTAACATTGGCCGTGTGTCTCCCGGTGGTTTAACTGTCGAGCACCCCGACGTCGTGATCTTTGACGAGCTTTCTTATTCAGGCGATACCGTAAAGGGGCTAACAAAAGTGGTATCAGCAGCAAACTTGGAGATTAGATGCACAATCTGTCTGCTAGATTTAAGTGGCAGCGACCGAGGTGACCCCAATTTATATGCCTTATACGATTTGGATTACTCTAGGTGGACCCAATCTGTGTGAGTACAAAATGGACCAACAGCGGTTCGATATTACATTTCTAAGGCATTTGCTTAGGAGCAAGCTCGTTCCTGAAAAAGGATCCTGTTTGGTCGGCTGCAAAACAACAGGCTGTTCAGGGCTTGATTTATTCCGACTACATGAGGAAGTCTCAATCGGCCCTGCCCGAAAGTCATCCAAGCGGTGATCAAAAAGCAAAAACAAAACGAACAGCTGATGTGCTTGTAATTTGTGCCCTCGCAAGAGAGCAGAAGGCGGCATTGGCTGCATTTGGAATTCAGCCAAGCCGGGATGAAGATGACAATATCGATGGCCATAAAGTTTTCTTTTGTGAGGTACAAACACATGGACAGCAAGCTGCGACTTTAGCCATCGCGGCAGTAAACAATGCGCGCAATGTTAACATGGCACTCGTGACACAGCACCTTATATCTCGTTTCAATCCCACTGACGCGTTCCTGTGTGGAATTACGGCATCGCGGCCAGATAAGACAAATTTTTGCGACGTGTTTCCCTCAATGCGAAATCTGGGATATTGCCGGCGGCCGCGAGGAGCTTGGGAGCGTAGCGCGTAGGGACGAGCCATTTACACCTCCCATTCCAATGCGGAATTATTTGGATTATTTTGAGCCTAAACCCGAAATGTGGAGGAACAACGTTCGACAATCACTTAATGACGCGCGCCGACATCAAGAACTTAACTTGATGTCGGATGCAGAGGTTGATCAACTTGATTTGAAAATTACTCGCGGTATATATTTTGTCGACGAGACCCTTATGGCCGATGGTGATTGGAAGAAATTGGTAGACCGCGATCAGCGGGCCATTGCTCGGGAAATGGAATTGAGTGGTTTCGCTCAGGCATGCGGCGAGAAAATTGGTTGGTTGGTGTTCAAAGCGTGCTCAGACTATGGAGACATGGCGAAGCACAATTCTTGGCATCAAACTGCCGCATTTACATCGGCCTTAGCAATAAAACATTTTTTGGAAACCGAATACCGGCTGCCGCAGCGTTCTAATCCTTTCTAGCGAGCATGTTAAACTCGGCATTATCGCCGACGACGGCAAGATCCGCGACCTTTCCCGCATCGTGAAAGACATCGACGGCGCCATGCTCGGCTCGGGCGGCCTGGCCAAGATCAGGAAGGCCAACCTGAAGCGCATGAAGCCGGTGGCCGGCCGCCCGCGGCTCGGCCCCTGCCTCGGCAACGTGAAGAACTTCATCGCCATCGGCCTCAACTATGCCGACCACGCCGCCGAGGGCGACATGCCGATCCCGAAGGAGCCGATCATCTTCAACAAGATGACGACCTGCATCGTGCGGCGCATAACGACGACACCATCCAGCCCAAGGACTCCACCAAGCTCGACTACGAGGTCGAGCTCGGCATCGTCATCGGGCGGCGCGCGCGCTACATCGCGCGCGACAAGGCGAAGGATTTCATCGCCGGCTATTTCCGTCTGCAACGACGTCTCCGAGCGCGCCTTCCAGCTCGAGCGCTCGGGCGGCCAGTGGGACAAGGGCAAGGGCTGCGAGACCTTCGGGCCGATCGGGCCGTGGTTCGTCACCAAGGACGAGATCAAGGACCCGCAGAACCTTGCCATGTGGCTCGACGTCAACGGCGCGCGGCGCCAGACCGGCAACACCAAGACCATGATCTTCGATTGCGAGCACCTGGTGTGGTACTGCTCGCAGTTCTTCGTCATGGAGCCGGGCGACATCATCATCACCGGCACGCCGCCGGGCGTGGCGCTCGGCATGAAGCCGGCGCCGGTGTGGCTCAAGCCGGGCGACGTGGTGACGCTGGGCATCGCGGGGCTGGGCGAGCAGAAGCAGAAGGTGGTGGCGGCGAAGTAGTCTCCGCCGTTCGTCCCCGCGAAAGCGGGGACCCAGTTCTTTTGTGGCCGCCTTGCCCGCCGACTTGTCCGCCGTAGCGCGGAGCGCGAAGGCGGAAGCCCGCGAGGGCTAAGACAGTTCATCCCCACACAAGCGGGGAGTCAGCTCAAATATTTCGAATGTCATGCCGGAGCGCAGGCGTTAGCCCGCGCGCCGGCATGCATCGCCCCACGCAACAGGCCGCGCTCGCGCGCGGCCGTCGCGGTGTCGACCAGCGCGCGACTTAGCGGCAGATCTGGCGCGTGCGGTATCTCACGTGGCCGTGGCGCACGACGCGCGTGCGGACCATGCGGCAATCGTTGCCTTCATAGGCATTCGTGTCATAGCCGCGGCGATGATAGTAGCCATCGTCCGAAAAACGCGGGCCGACGCCGACGCCGAGCGGGCCAAGCTGGACGCCCGCGCCGCCTTGGTCCGCGCCGATGAAGACTTGCGCGCTGGCAGGCGCCGCAACGACGAGTGCGGCAACCGCTGCCGCGACGAAAAGAAGCTTGCGCATGATAATCTCCAAAAGAATGCTCTGGTTAAGCTCTGCAAACACAACGCGCGGTGTGCCGGCTTTGTTCACCCGGATTGAAGTTTAGTTTCGCCTGGAAAGAGGCAAAAAGGCCGGAATCCAGGGGTAAACGCGGCGCCGGTCCTCCGCGCGCGCCTCTTTGGCCGTCGTGCGCCGCCCCCGCCTGCGCGGGTGCAGGCTCCGGCGGGGCATGCAGTAATCGCTGGTCATTGTGAAAGGCAGCTGGCGCTCGGCGTGAGGCGGGAGCCGAAGTGGCTGCAGCCCGGCGATGTGGTGACGCTGGGGATCGCGGGGCTGGGGGAGCAGAGGCAGAAGGTGGTGGGGTTAAGAAGTGAGGGACCCTGAGACGCGCCATCCGCTCAATCGAGGGTCGATTGTACCCCGCTGTACGGAAATTTTGGTCGTACGTAATCGATGAAGCGAGAATCGAGGCCAATAGGTTCGGCCAAACGGACGAAGTATGGATAGACCGACTCTGCGCGATGGCTGCCAGATATTTGGCATTTCGATGTAATAGATTCGGCCGTTGTACGCTTGACAACTGCAGTGACTTGCGACGCCCCAACGGGGCGGCCAGTGAGCAAATTCCGCAATTCGGCAAACGCAATAATTTCGGCGGCTTCGTTAATCTCTAGCTTCGATTTCGAGCAGCAGACAAGCGCGTAGTGATGCCTTCGCCCCCCACTGTAGGGGGCCCGGCTTGTAACAATAGAGCCTTCGGGCAATTCATACTTTTCACCATCCAAGGTCGCGCCCACCGTCCACCTAACAACCTTCGCCGGTGAGACGTCACCAGCCTTTGGAGCCGAGCGCATGGGACTAAATATTACCCTGGGACATTTTTCGAGTTGCACTAGCCGCCTCATCGACGGGGCAAGCCCGTTCCCTATCCCCCACAAAAACGTCCCAAGTTGCGACTCGCTCTTGGTCTTTGCGATAAAGTATTGCGTCAATATTTTGGCCCGCTTCTGTCCCAAACCTCGACCAGCAGAAGCGTGCGGAATGGGCATTTAGCCCCCTTGTTCGGCAAATCGATTACGTTATTAAATGCAGTTTATGCAGGATAATTGCTCTAAACTTAGTGCTTATATGCTGAGAAAGCGCTTAGGCAACAGAGGCTGGCATTAGCGAAGCGCGATAAGCCAGTCAATCGTTTGCCGAGCCTTGCAGGGAAAAACGATAAGGGGGGCGGCAAAGGCCCGCTTCTTCTATTATGCAAAACTTTCCTCGAATTTAACGTTGCCGCTGGAAAATCTATACGTGTCTGATCGCCGCCTTTATCGCGCTGTAGCGATTTATATGTGCGCGCAGACGCCATTGTCCGCATAATGGATGCTCTCGCCGACCTTACCGGCGGCAATGGCAAGAAGGTAGAGGGTGGCTGAGACGACGCATTCAAAATAAGGTCAACTCTGCAAAATCTAGGTTTTGGCGAATCTCCCATTAGAGCAGCGTGGCCTGGATTGGCCTGCACCCGGTTTGGATGACACCGACTTAAGCCAATCCCGCCTGCCGCTCGAACTCCATAGGGCTTAGATACCCGATCGTCGAGTGCCGGCGTCTCGCATTGTAGAAGCGTTCGATGTAGTCGAACACATCGGCCCTGGCCTCATCCCTCGTCCTATAAGTCTTGCGGTCGATGCGTTCGGTCTTCAACGACGAGAAGAAGCTCTCCATCGCCGCATTGTCCCAGACGTTGCCCGAGCGGCTCATCGAGCAGACGACGCCGTGGTCGGCCATCAGCCGCTGGAACTGCTCGCTGGTGTATTGGCTGCCACGGTCGGAATGATGCAACAGAGCATCGGGCTTGCCTCGGCGCCAGATCGCCATGACGAGCGCATCGGTGACGAGCTGGGCCGTCATAGCGGCGCTCATCGACCAGCCCACTACGCGCCGAGAGAACAGATCGATCACGGCGGCCACGTAGAGCCAACCCTCCGCCGTCCAGACATAGGTGAAGTCGGCGATCCATCGTCGGTTGGGAGCAGGAGCCGCGAAGGTGCGATCGAGCACGTTGGGAGCGACGGCGGAGGCCTTCCGCTCACCTAGATCGGGCGGCAGCCGACGCCGTCGCGGGCGTGCTTTGAGCCCTTGCTGCCGCATCAATCGCTCGATCCGGTGAAGCCCGCAGGACAGGCCCTCGGCAAGGACATCGTGCCACACGCGCCTGGCGCCATAGGTCCGATCACTGGCAATGAAGCTCGCCCGCACCTTCGCACCGAGCTCTTCGTCGGTTCGGCTGCGCCGGCTGCGTGGTCGTTTGAGCCACGCATAGAAGCCACCGCGCGAGACACCGAGCGCCCCGCACAACCATCCCGCCGGCCAGATCCCCCGGTGCTTCGCAATGAAGGAGAACTTCACGTTGATTCCTTCGCGAAGTAGGCCGCGGCTTTTTTTAGGATGCCCCGCTCGGCTTTGAGCTTGATGACTTCGCGCTTGAGCCGGGCGATCTCCAACTGCTCCGGCTTCATCTGGCCGTTGCCGGGGAATGCGTGCTGCGGGTCGTCCGCGAACTTCTTCACCCACTCGCGTAGCTGAGATACGTGCACGCCCAGGTCTGTCGATGCCTGAGCAAACGACACGCCCCGATCCCTGATCAGGCGCACAGCCTCAAGCTTGAACTCCCGCGTAAACTTCCGTCTCTCCATGACGCACCTCCGGTTCCACTTAAACACCTAACTTGGTGTCTTCGGAACCGGGTGCAGGCCAGGCCTCCATTCCTCTTTGAGCGAACACCTTGACGCTTTCTCCCTCGTTACTGGCGCCCCAGGGAGGGTTAGTATAAAAATAATCAAACTGCCGGTCGCTTGGAAATGCATCAAGGCAGTTGTATAATTGCGCCTCCAAGTGATCCAAGCGTTCGCTGTCCGCGAAACGATTTACGGCGCCACAAATACGCTCGTCGAAATCGAATACGGTAATCTTTGACGGGCCGTAGCTTAAGATATTTCGTTTTTGAAGGTACGCCACGCAGACGCTTATGGCGTCGCCATCGCCAATAAATGCGAGACGTTTCTTGTCCGCCCACCTGGCAACAAGCTCGCTCTGCAGCACCATGTCCCCCGTCTTCATATAAATTTGGTCGAATACTCTCAACGGCCGCGGACGATTTTGGACCACGTCAGAGATTGCATTTATTGCAGCGCGCAAGTCGATTTCGCTTGGTTCCGGCATCCCCTTGCTCCCTCGCCGGCAATATGGTTGCCAAAACGGAGTATTGCAAGTTGTCGGTGTACCCGAGGTTTCGGAAGGGCTTCGCCGACTTCCCCCTAAACCCCGCCCACCACCTACCTTCGCGCTGCGCGCTTCGGCGGGCAGGCCGCTCGCGCACCCTCTCCCAGCATTATAGGTGCCGAACTCGGGTTAACCCGAGTTCGGGTGGGGAGAGGGAAAGAGAGTGTGCGGCATTTGCTCGTCATTCCGGGACGGCCCAAGGGCCGGACCCGGAATCCAGATGCAGACGCCGTGCATGGTTCTGGATTCCGGGTTCGCCCGCCTCTCGGCGGGCGCCCCGGAATGACTGGGTTTATTGGCCGCTCAACCCCGCCCACCACGGCACGAACGGCGGCCGGCTATCGAGGCTCCGAATCCGCGGCCCGTCCCAGCCGCGCGCGGTGAGCGCCGTCACCGCCCAGACCAGCGCGTCGAGCCGGTCGGGCGAGCGGCCGTCCGACAGACCGTCCGGGCCGAAGTCGCACAGCTCGTCCTCCAGCGCCGCCAACCCGGCGCCGACGTGCTTCACCTTGCCTTGCGCGTAGAGCAGCGCCACCGGCTCGGCGCGCACATATTTGCCGCGCGTCGCGCGCACCTGGCGCAGCGGCAGGTTACGGTCGATCTGCTGCAGGACGCTGCGCACCAGATCGCCGCCGAAATTCACCTCGGCCACCAGGCAGTCGGCCTGATGCGTGGCGATAAAGCGCCACCGCGCGCGCCGCCCAGCGCTCGGGCGCCAGCCCCTCGACGCTTGAATCCTCCAGCACATAGACGGTGCCCGCTTCGCTGATGCCCGCCGCCACGATGCCGCAGGCGGCGCTGCCTGCGCGCGCGGAGCCCGGCGGGTCGAGCCCGATGACGACGCGCATCAGCGCCGGCGCCTTCTCGACGCGCGCGGCTTCGATGGCGTCGCGCGTCCACAGCGCGTCGGCGCGCTCCTCGATCACCTCGCCGTCGATCTCCTGCCGCCCCAGCCGCGTGCCGGCATAGCGGCCGACCACGGCGTCGAGGAACGACGGCGCCAGGAAGCGCGCATTGGCGTGCGTGCCGGCGCGCGTCACCGCCGTGCGCGGGTCGGCGAGCAGGCGTTGGATCAGCTTGATCGGCCGCGGCGTGGTGGTGACGAGCTGGCGCGGATGCGCGCCCAGGCGCAGGCCGAACTGCAGCATGTCGAAGGTCGCGTCGGCGTGGCGCCATTTGGCCAGCTCGTCGCACCAGGCGGCGTCGAACTGCGGGCCCGCGGAGCTGCTCGGGATCCTCCGCCGAGAAGGCGTAGGCGACCGCGCCGTTTTGCCATTCCAGCCGCCGGCGCGTCGCGGTCCATTGCGGGCGCTCGGCGCGCGGGGTGACGGCGAGCAGGCCGCTCGGCCCCTCGATCATCACCTCGCGCACGTCGTGCTCGGTCTCGCCCACCAGCGCGATGTTCATGTGCCGCTGCGTGGCGTAAGGCGCGTGTCCGGCGACCTGCGCGCGCACCCATTCGGCGCCCAGCCGCGTCTTGCCGGCGCCGCGCCCGCCCAGCATCAGCCAGGTGGTCCAGGGGCCGCCGTTGCGCGCATGGGCGCGCGGGACCTGGTGCGGCAGCGCCAGCGCGATGAAGTCACGCGCGAGGAACATCAGGTCGCGCGCCGGCAGCGTCGCCAGCAGCGTCTTCGTCCGGCGTGCTTGCGAAGTACGCCTCAATGCGCTGCGCAAGCGCGTCACGGAAGGCATCGAGATCGGCGGGCAGGTCGTCATCGTTTTCGGCTCCGGTGATAGGCAGACCGCATTGCATGCGCTGAATGCGCTGCAGGGTGACGGTGAGCGAAGACAGCGTGCGCGCGGTGCGCTCGGCGTCGAGCGGGCTTTGCGGCTCGGCATCGAGCATGGCGCGCATGCGCTCGACCGCGGCGAGCTCGGCGAGCGCGTCGCGATGCAGGCGTTCGATGGTGACGGGCGGGGGCGGCAGCGGTTCTTGCGGCGGTCCCTCGCGCGCAGAGCCCGCGTCCTCTTGCGCCGGCGCCGCGGCAGACTCCTCCCCTCCCCCCATTCGCGCAGCGAATGGCGGCGAGGGGTTGGGGGGTTCTTTCGATGCAGCAATACCCCCCACCCCGTCCGCCGTCGCTTGCTGCGCAAGCTCCGGCGGCCGACGCTCCCCGCCGCTTCGCGGGGGGAGGGTAAGGGCGGCTTGCCGCGCTTCGAGCGCCTCGGCTTGCGCGGCGAGCTTCACCGCCGGCGGCAGATCGCGCGGCGGCGGCACATAGCGCACCCAGCCCTCGCGCCTGGCCATGCGCTGGAAGGTGGTCTTGTGGATGCCGAAGTCGAGCGCGATGTCGGGGATCGAGTCCTCGGTGTGCTCGTAGCGGTAGCGGCCGTGGGCCAGCAGTTCGGGCGTGTAGCGGTAGCGCAGCGGCGACGGCAGGTGCGCCGGGCGCGCGGGCTTTTTGCGCGCCGGCGCGCATGCGGCCACGCGCGCTTTGCGCGCGCGAGCGTGTTTCGCCATGGGCGATGTCCTTTTCGATTGTCGGAAAATAAAAACGCCCGCGGGGCGCACCTCGCGAGCGTGCCTGCAGTCTAGGGGAGCAGCGTTACGCTGTCAATGATTTTGTTCCTAGCAAAGCCGCCGCCGGAGCACCACGCTACCGCCCGCGGGGCGCATGCCGGCGCGCGCATGGGCGTCCGCCGAATTTGCAACGTATTGCAGCCCTATTTGCGCTTTTCAATCGACCTCGCTGCAAGCGCGCTCCGATCATGTTCAGCGTGTCACGGCGAGGGGAAGCCGCAAATGTCAAAACGCAAATCGCTGCCGGCAACGCTGCTGCTGATCGCCGGCCTCGCCGCATCGTCGCTGTCGGGTGCGCGCGCCGACGACAAATGCCTCGCCAAGCCGAACGCGCCGGCGCCGAAAGGCCAGCATTGGTACTACCGGCACGATCGCGCCAAGCATCTGTGCTGGTATTTGCGCGAGCAAGGCCTGCCCGTTAGCAAGCACGCGCCGCAAGCCGCGCAGCAGCCCGCGCCGCAAGCCGCCGCGCAATCGGCGGCGCCACCGGTTGCGCAGCCGCAAGCCGCGCCGGAAGCGCCGGCAACGGACGGCAATTTCACGACAGCGGCGGCGCCGGTGCCGTTCCTCGCCGCGATGGATTTGGCGATGACGACGTCTGCCGCGCGGCCCGCGGCGTCGCGTGCAGCCGACAGCTCATCGCAATCGGCCAGCGCGGGCCCGCTGCCGGTGAGCGCGCGCGTGACGACCGGCATGGGCGATCCCCCGCCGCAGGCCGAGAGGCGTATCGCGACGAGCGCCGTCGATCCGCCGCCTCCCGCACGCGAGCGCGTGCGCCCGCCGCCGCGGCCTGCGGCTGCGCCGGCACCCGTTGCGGCCGCCGGCGAGGTCGATCAGGCCTTCGCGCTGTTCATGCTGTTGCTCGCAGGGCTGGCCGTAGCCGGTATCCTCTTTCACGTCGCGCGGCGACGGCGGCGCGCGTTCGAGGCGACCGCTTTCCGGCCGCCGGCCTGGGCGCGCGTGGTTGCCTTGAACGCGCCGACCCCGCGCGTCCGCGTGCCGCTGCCGCGCACACCCAAGGACGAGCCGGCGCAGCGTCCCGCCGCCGTTGCGCGCGCGCCCGCCGAGCACACCGAAAGGCTGGCGCAGGCACTGCAGCAGCTGGCGGACCGCCTGCGATCGGATCCGGAGACCGCGCCCAGCATCGTGCCGCGCCAGGCCCGGCCTGCCCCGCGGAGCGCTTCTGCCCGACTTCATCCCGAGCGGCTTCGGCCCGGCGACATCGCGACGCTCGGCATCGAGAAGCTGCGTGAGCAGCGCTAGAGGACGGTGGCGGATCGATTTGTGCCCGCGCGCAAGGGCTTCCGGCCATGGTGAAAGCGCGTTAACCGCCCTTTGCCCCGCCCCGAAATCCATTGACGTGCGGCCGAAAGCCGCGTATGAGCCCCCGGTTGAAACCGAAGTGTTTTTGGTTCTGCCTTGTTGCGCTGCCCCCGACGTGGGCGCTTCTCAAGACACCCTGAAAATCCGGATGTTTCGATTCGCCTGAAGCGGGAAGTCGCGTCGGGCGATGCACACTCACAACGCATGCAAAGGTAACAACGATGGCTACAGGTACCGTGAAGTTCTTCAACAACCAGAAGGGCTTCGGCTTTATCACCCCGTCCGACGGCTCGCGCGACGTATTCGTGCACATCAGCGCGGTCGAGCGCGCCGGCATGAGCACCCTCATGGAGGGCCAGCGCGTGACCTACGAAGTGGTCACCGAGCGCGGCAAGCAGGCGGCGGGCAATTTGCAGCCGGCCTGATCCGGCGCGCAAAGCGCCGCACGCTTCATGAACGCCCGGCCCTCAGCGCCGGGCGTTTTCGTCTCAGGTTGAATTTGGCCGATCAATTCTTCCGGTCATTCCGGGGCGCGCGCCAACGGGTCCGCACCAAGCGCGGCCCGATGATAAACTCCGCGAGCGAGCGCGGAATGCAGAGCGACATGCGGGAGCCGTTCGTGTGGCCCTGAATTCGGGGTCCGGCGCTTAAGCGCCGTCCCGGAATGACGATCCGAAATCCAGTATCATACCGGCAGCCGCAGGAGAGCCTCATGCCTCACAGATTCACCGTGGGCGCCAGCGTCTACTATAACGGCGGCACGATCGCGCCGGGCGCGCGCGGCGTCTACAAGGTGGTGCGCCAGCTTCCGGTCGAGATGGACAATCGGCTGCTCTACCGCATCAAGAGCGCAGCCGAGACCTTCGAGCGCACGGCGGAGGAGCATCAGCTCAACCGCGAGGATTGAGCCGCGGCCCAAGGCGGCGCCGCGTGCGGGCGGGGACTTCGCTTAGAACGCGCCACGCGCACGGCGCGCTCCCTCTCCCCATCCGAACTCGGGTATACCCGGGTTCGGCACTTAACATGGTCGAAGTCGGATATATCCGACTTCGACTGGGAGAGGTGAAGCGAGCCCGCGACACGGCTGACAAGTCAAGCAGTGCCGTGTTTATGCGAGCTTCAATGCGCACGCCGCCCGCGGCCCATGCGAGGCCGGCGGGCGGCGCTTGTCGCCAAGCCTACTTGCCGTCTTTCTTTTCGTCGCTCGACTTCTCGTCGTCGTCGCGCACGATGCGGTCGGGCGCGGCGATGGGCGTGCTCACCATCGCCAGCTTGCCGCTGGCGGCGGCGGCGCCCCGATCGTTGTGCGCGCTGTGCTGTTCGCAGGCGAGCGCCACGCCACCCGCGGCGAGG
The DNA here is from genome assembly GCA_963805535.1 of uncultured Pseudomonadota bacterium. Classification (GTDB taxonomy): domain Bacteria; phylum Pseudomonadota; class Alphaproteobacteria; order Rhizobiales; family Xanthobacteraceae; genus Pseudolabrys. The sequence continues at coordinate 29,337 of CAWDUV010000012.1, read as the reverse complement.
CCGAGCGCCGACGCCGCGACGACAGCATAAACCAGACGTTTCATTGCCGACTCCATGGTTGTGCCGGATGGCTATCCGGCACGCGCATGCTCCGGGCGCGCCGCGCCTTAATGAAGGCGGGCGAATAGAGCGGGCGTTAATTCGCGACGGCGGAGAATAGCGGCGCCATTAAAGTGGCCGCGCCAAAACGTCACAAGCACCGCCGTGCCGCCGGGATGGCGCTTGAGAAGTGACCCAAGCGGCGCCCTCCCCGTTCGTCGCCGCGCACGATCTCACCGCCTATGCGCGCCTCGGCCATCAGGCAATCGGGCCGATGTTGGCGAAAGAGCGCGCCAGCCCGCATCGGAATATTGTATACAATATTATGGCTGGCGCGATCTTGCCCGCGCGTTACAAACGGAAACACTACTCGCCATAACGAACCGTTATGCCCTGTCGGAACAGATGGGAAATCAATCGGGAAAAAAACAGGAAAGCAGTTCGACCGCGGCATGAGAATTCTATGGGAATTCTATAAAGATTCTAATGTGACTCTCAGTCTGATGTACAGACGCTATGGCGGTCAGCGTCACGCAAATGGGCGGCCGCGCTGAACGACGAATGTTTCGCTCCGCGCGCCACGCAAGGCGGAGCAACGCCCGTGCGCAGTGCCGCAAGCAAAAGCCCCGGGCGGGTGCCCGGGGCTTGCCGTTGTTCGCCGCGCGTGGGCCGCGCCAAATCAGAAGCGGTAGTTGAGGCCGGCGCGCACGATATTGGTGGTGAAGGTAACGTTGTTGGAGGTCGTGCCGCAGGCCGCGCCGCAATCGAAGGAGCCGAGATCGGCGTAGAGGTATTCGATCTTGGCGCTCCAGTTCGAGCGGAAGGCGTATTCGAGGCCGACGCCGGCGGTCCAGCCGATCTGCGTCGAGGAAGCGGTCGAGCCGGTGGTGGTCAGATCCGCCTTGACGTCGCCGAAGGCGGCGCCGCCGGTCAAATAGGGCAGCCAGTTGTCCCAGCCGGCATAGCCGATGCGTATGCGCGCGGTGCCGAACCAATCCAAATTGGTTTCGCAGGAGCCGCCGAGGCAGGACGTGTCGCCCTTGATATCGGCCCAGTCTATGTCGGCCTCGAAGCCCCACACCCACAGGCCGGTCTGAAAGTTGTAGCCGACGGTGGCACCGGCAAGATAGCCGCTGGGATCGGGGCTGACGGCGGGAATGTCCCAATCGGAAGTGCCGAAGCCGTAGCCGCCGTTGATGCCGACATAGAAGCCGGTCCAGTTGGCGGCGGCCGGCCCCACATAGGCGGGCGCCTTGTAGAGCGGGTGCGGCAAGTCGGCTGCCCGCGCGCCGAGCGGCGCTGCCAACAGGGCCGCGGTCATTCCGGCGAGGATCAATTTGGTCTTCATTTCTATCGGCCCCTTGAACTGCTCGAATCAGGTTACGGGCGGGCGATCACTCACCCGGTCTTGACGAACCATCTTTGTTGCGCGTGCGAATGCATGCAGCCCGCAAGCCCCGCACGCGGGTATTAAGATGCCGCTATCAGAGCGCAGGATGGTTAAAGGCCGGTTAACCATGAAAAGGGCCGGTAGCAGGGCACTTCTGCGCGCGGCTGCGGCCGCTCACCGGCGCGCATATGAGCGTTTGAAGAATTGCTTGCGGCGGTCGCCGCAAAGCAGCGCGGCATCGCCCGCGCTTTGCGCGCCCGCCGGCAGCATCGGCAAGGAAGCGCCTTGATGCAGGTCAAAGCCGGCGGCCACGGCCGGCCTAACATTTCCGGCAACAAGAACCGGGGGTTAGCATCATGCCGACAGAAACTGCGATCGTCGTCGCCGCGCTCGTCATCACTTTTGCGGTATTCACCGTGGCGATGATGTGGGCCGATTTCTACACGCGCGACTGCCGCACGCCGGGCGCGCAGTATTTCGACGGCCGCACCAAAGTGAGCTGAGGCGCGGCGCGCCTCACGCCTCCCGCGCCGCCAGCACGGCTTCGATCGACACCCGCGACCAGGGCGCGGTGCGGGCGCGGAAGGCCGTGTAGGAGCCGTGGATCTTCGCCGTGATGGCGCTGCGCTTGGCCAGCTCCCCCAGCACGTCGTCGGCCTGTTGGCGCGCGGCCGCCACCAGATCGCCGGGGAACGCCGTCAGCTTGACATTGTGCTGCTTCACCAGCGCGGCCAGCGCCTGCGCGTTGAGCCGCTCCATCTCGGCCAGCGCATAATTGGCTTCCGCCGCGCAAGCGTGCTGCACGATCGCCTTCAGCTCCGCGTCGAGCGCCTGCCAGCGCTTGAGCGCCACGATGCATTCGCCGGTGCCGTTCGGCTTGTTGAAGCCGGGGTAATAGTAGAACGGCGCCACGCGATAGAGGCCGAGCGCGATGTCGGTGCCGGGGCCGACGAATTCGGCGGCGTCGAGCACGCCCGATTGCAGCGAGGTGAGGATTTCGGCCGGCGGCGTGGTCTGCGGCGTGGCGCCGAGCCGGCGATAGACCTCGCCGCCGAGGCCGAGCGAGCGCAGCTTAATGCCTTTCAGGTCGGCGAGCGCGTTGAGCTTGTGGCGGAACCAGCCGCCCATGCAGACGCCGGTATTGCCGCCCATGAAGGGCTTGACGCCGAACGGCTTGTATAATTCGTCCCACAGCGCCTGCCCGCCGCCGGCGTCGATCCAGGCCACGTGCTCGGAAGGCGTCAGGCCGAACGGCACGGTGGTGAAGAAGGCGGCCGCCGGCATCTTGCCCTGCCAGTAGAAGGCGGCGGTGTGGCCGATGTCGGCGACGCCGTTGCCGACCGCGTCGAGCACGCCGAAGGCCGGCACCACTTCGCCCGCGGCGTAGACGGTGATGTCGATGCGCCCGCCGGACAGTGCGCGGATGCGGGTGGCGATGCGCTCGGCCGACATGCCGGGGCCCGGCAGGCGCTTGGGCCAGGAGGTCACCATCTTCCATTTCTGCGTGGCGGCGCGCGCGATGCGGGGCGCGGCGACGGCGCCGGCAAGCGTGAGGCCGGCGCCGGTGACGAAGTTGCGTCGCGTGGTCATGGCGAACTCCTTTTTCGTTACGCGTGATCTTGTCCGAAAACCGGTTCCCACTTTTCGGGATCACGCGTGTCTTGGAAAGTGATCGAGCGGGCCGCGGCCGTGCCCGACATGCAGCGCGTCGGCGGCGGCGATTGCCGCGGTGACGTAGCGCTTGGCCTGGGCGACGGCCTCTTTCAGCGCGAGCCCCTTGGCCAGGCCGGCGGCGATGGCCGACGACAGCGTGCAGCCGGTGCCGTGGGTGTTTTTGGTGACAATGCGCTTGGCGGCAAAGCGGGTGACCTCGCCCTGCCCGACCAGGAGATCGACGCTGTCTTCGCCTTCGCCGTGGCCGCCTTTGATCAGCACATGGCGGGCGCCGAGCGCCAAAATTTCGCGCGCCTGGATTTCCATTTCGCGCTCGTTGCGGGCGAGGCTGGCGCCGGTGAGCGCCGCGGCCTCGTGCAGATTGGGCGTCACGACCAGCGCCGGCGCAAACAGCATCGCTGCGCAGCGCGCTGACCGCCTCCGGCGCCAAGAGATAAGCGCCCGAGGTCGCCACCATGACCGGATCGAGCACGATGTTGCGCGCCGAATGGCGGTCGAGCGCGTCGGCCACGGCGGCGATGCTGGTTGCGCGCGACAGCATGCCGATCTTGACCGCGGCGATATCGAGATCGTCGAACAGCGCGTCGATCTGGGCGGCGATGAAGTCGGCCGGCACGTCGTGGATGGCGCCGACACTTTGCGTATTCTGCACGGTGAGCGCGGCGATGGCGGATACGCCGTAGACGCCGAGCGCGGCGAAGGTCTTCAGGTCCGCCTGCACGCCGGCGCCGCCGCTCGGATCGGAACCGGCGATGGTGAGGGCGATGGCGGTCATGCGGCGCCTCGCTCGGCGAGCGCGGCGTCCACCGCAGCGCGCAGCTCTCGCGCCGCCTGCGTCGGGTCGGAGGCCAGTGACAAAGCGGAAATGACCGCGACACCGTCGGCGCCGGCGGCGATGACGGCGGCGGTGTTGGCGGCGGTGATGCCGGCGATGCCGCAGACGGGAAAGCCGGGTTTGCGCGCGCGGATCGCTTGCGTGATGCGGGCGAGGCCGTCGGGCCCAATCGGCGGCCGCGTATTGTCCTTGGATGTGGTGGCGTAGACGCCGCCGATGCCGACATAGTCGATGAGCGCGAGCGGGGCCGCTTGCGCCTGCTCGACGTTCTGGATGGTGAGCCCGATGACGGCAGCGGGCCCGAGCAGCGCGCGGGCATCTTCGGGCCGCATGTCGGTCTGGCCGATATGCACGCCGTCGGCCCCCGCGGCGAGCGCAACGTCGACGCGGTCGTTGATCAGAAGCGGCACGCCGGCGGGCTCGAGCACCGCGCGAAGGCTGCGCGCCTCCTCGACAAAGGCGCCGGTGTCGGCGTGCTTGTCGCGCAACTGCACCAGCGTGGCGTGGCCCGCGATCAGGCGCGCGAGGTCGGCGAGCGTGCGGCCGCCGGAAACCGCCGGATCGAGCAAGGCATAGAGGCGGAGATCGGGCGCCATCAGTTCACCTTGGCGCGCGCGGCAAGCGTGGCGCCGTCGAGATTGTAGAGCGCGTCGACGATGCCGACTGCGAAGCTGCCCGGCCCTTGCGCCTGCCCGGCCGCGATTTCACCGGCGACGCCGAGGATGACCAGCGCGGCGGCGGCGGCGGCGAATGCATCCTGCTCGACCGCCAGGCAGGCGGCGACCAGGGCCGAGCCGGCGCAGCCCATGGCGGTGACGCGCGCCATCAGCGCATGGCCGTTCGCTATCGTTGCCTGGCGCGCGCCGTCGGTGACGAGATCGGTCGCGCCGGAGATTGCGACCACGGTGCCGTTGCTGCGCGCGAAGGCGGCCGGCTCGTGCGGCGGCTTGCCGCCGGCAAGCGCTGAAAATTCCGCCCGGTTGAGCCGCACCACCGCGGGCGCGCGCATGAGCAGGCTGCGGGCGAACTGGGCACGCGCGGCGCTGCGGTCGATGAACACCGGGTCGAGCACCCAGGGCGCCGCCTTCCCGGTCGCGGCATCGAGCGCGGCTTCGACCGCCGCGCGCCGCTCGGCATCGAAGGTGCCGAGATTGACCAGCAGGCTGTCGGCGCCGGCGACGAAGCCGGCAATCTCGTCGGCCGCAAGCGTCATCGACGGCACGCAAGCCACCGCCAGCAGCACATTGGCGGTGAAGTTCTGCGCCACGTTGTTGGTGATGCAGTGCACCTTGGGCGCGCGCTGGCGCAGGCGCGCGAGCGCGGCAGCGGCAAGCTCTGCCATGTCGGCATGCGTCGTTGCGGGCTGATGCATCTCTCATCCCTCCGCCGGCATGACCCGGATCAGGTTCGTTGGGTTGGCTTTGAAGCCTCTCAGCCCGGCGCTACCGCCGGACACCCCACGAGATTGCTGGCTTTTACCTAGTCCGCGGCCGCGGCGAAGGCAAGAGCGCCTTGCCAGCCCGGCGCGTTTTTGCTGGATTGCGGTCCGGTACCGCGATCCGGAGGCTTTGCGCGATGATCCCCTTTTTCGTCCAGATCAAATGCGAGCTCGGCAAGGCCTATCAGGTGGCCAATGCGCTGGCCGAGGCCGAGATCGCCTCCGAGATCTATTCGACCGCCGGCGACTACGACCTGCTGGTGAAGTTCTATGTCGACCAGGGCACCGATATCGGGCACTTCGTCAACGAGAAGGTGCAGACCCTCCCCGGCATCAAGGACACCTACACCATCATCACCTTCAAGGCGTTTACGGGGTAAGGCCCTCTTAGCAGGGGGATGGAGCATTTCTTCAAAGTCATTCCGCGGCCGGCCGAAGGCCGGAACCCGGAATCCAGATGCTAAGCGCGCTGTTCGTTTCTGGATTCCGGGTTCACGCGCTTTCGCCCGCGCCCCGGAATGACAGGAGTCATTTCTTCTTCTTCGGCCTCGGCGGGCCGTCGACCGGCGGCAGCGATTTGATGTAGGTGCCGATTGCCTTGCGGTCGTCCTCGCTGAGCTGCGAGGTGTTCTTCACCACCTCGCCCATGGTCGAGCCGACCGAATCGCCGTCGGGCGTGAAGCCGCTTTCCAACAGATAGGCGATGTCGCCCGCCGACCATTTGGCCAGCGCCTTTTGCGTGATGTTGGGCACCCAGCCCTTGCCGTCCGCCGCGGGCCCGCCGGCGAAGCGCTCGCTGGCGACGATGCCGCCCAGGAAATTGCGCGGGCTGTGGCATTCGGCGCAGTGGCCGGGTCCGTTCACCAGATAGGCGCCGCGATTCCACACGTCCGACTGCGCGGGATCGGGCTGGAACGGCAAGCCGTCGAGGAACAACAGCTTCCAGCCGCCGACCAGGCGGCGGATGTTGAACGGGAACGACAGCGCGTGCGGCGGCGCGCGCCCCTTCACCGCCGGCAGCGTCTTCAGATAGGCGAACAGGTCGCGCAGGTCGTTATAGGTGATGTGCTGATAGGAAGTGTAAGGGAAGGCCGGGAACAGATGCTCGCCCTGGGGCGAGGTGCCCTTGGTCATGGCGGTGATGAACTGCGCTTCGCTCCAGGCGCCGATGCCGTCGGTCGGATCGGAGGAGATGTTGGGCGGGTAGAAGGTGCCGAACGGCGATTTGAGCGCCAGTCCGCCGCCGAGCAGCGTGCGATTCTTCTGGCCGGGCGTGGCGTGGCAGGACGAGCAACCGCCGATTTCGAACAGCGTCTTGCCGTTGGCGAGATTGGGCTTGTGCGGCCCGAGCGCGCTCGCCGACACCGTCTGCGGCATGGTGAGCAGCCAGAACAAGCCGGCGCCGAGCAGGGCCGCGACAACGCCCAACACGAATAAAATTTTGAGGATTCGCACAACTCTTTCCCCTAGAGCGCAATGCGATTAGATTAAGTCACGGTGCGCCCCTAACATTTTGCGTGCGCATGATCTTTTCCGAAAACCGGTTCCCACTTTTCGCGATCATGCGCCAAAGCCGCGAAACGATAGCGCAATTGAAACGCCGCCGCGACAGAGGCCGCGGCGGCGCGAGCAAACTTGCGGCAGCAACTTCTACTTCTTTTCGAGCCGGTAGTCCTCGTGGCAATTGCTGCAGGCCTTGCCGACGACGCCGAGCGACGCCTTCAGGCCGGCGAGCGAGGCCACGGCCTTGGCGCGGTTGTCGGCGACCGCCTTGCCGAAGGCGGCGGCCTTGGCGTCGAAGTCTTTCTTGTTCTCCCAGATTTTCGGGGCGGCGCGCGTCTTCTCGCCGGTCTTGGAATTATCGGGGAACAGCCCGGGCAACTTCTGCGCGGTCTCGGCCCATTGGTCGAAGGCGGCTGCCACCGCCTTGGCGTCGAATGCCGCCTTGCCGCGCACCATCGCCACCGCCGCCTTGGCGTGGTCGTTGTTCTCTTTCATCAAGTGCTCGCGCATCTTGATCGGGTCGGACTGGGCGAACACGGCGCCGGTTCCGAGCACGACGGCAAGGCCAACAAGCAGAACACGCTTCATCATTGGGAGCGCCCCTTTGGTTCTTCCACTGCAGCAGCGCAAACCCTAGCTCATAACCTTTATTCCGCCGGTGACGAAAACCTGCGGCGTGATGGCACAGCGGGTTATGCCGATCACGATTGCGTGATGAGCTAAGGCTTTATAAATTCTGCTGTTTCCGGGCGGCTTGGATCGCCTGCCAGACCCGCTGCGGGGTCGCCGGCATGTCGAGCGTGCGGATGCGGAAACCGCGCCAAAGGGCATCGAGCACGCCGTTGATGATGGCGGGGCAGGAGCCAATCGCCCCCGCTTCGCCTGCACCCTTCACGCCGAGCGGATTGGTCGTGCAGGGCACGTTGCGGGTCTCGAACACGAAGTGCGGCGCGTCGCCGGCGCGCGGCAGCGCGTAGTCCATCAGGCTGGCGGCAAGCAACTGGCCGGAGGCGGGATCGTAGACCGTGTCCTCCATCAGCGCCTGGCCGATGCCCTGCACCGCGCCGCCATGCACCTGGCCGGCAAGCAGCAGCGGGTTGAGCGTGGCGCCGAAGTCGTCGACCACGACATAGTTGACGATTGTCGTTAGGCCGGTTTCGGGATCGACTTCGACCTCGGCGATGTGGGTGCCGTTCGGAAAGGTCGGCACGTCGGGGCCGAAATCGCCGGCGGCGCGCAAGCGCTCCGGCGTCGCCGTCTCATGCGCGGCGATGTCGGCGAAGCTGATGACGCGGTCGGTGCCGGCGACGCGCACGGCGCCGTCGGCAATTTCCAGATCGGACGCAGCGGCTTCCAGCGCGTCCGCCGCGATGTCCTTGAGCTGCTCGGCGAGCTTGCGGCCGGCGCGCTCGACCGAGACGCCGCCGACGGGGATCGAGCTCGAGCCGCCGGTGCCGGCGCCGGTCTCGATCAGGTCGGTGTCGCCCTGCACGAGGCGCACCTTGTCGGGCGGCAGGCCGAGCTTGTCGGCGACGATCTGCGCATAAGAAGTGGCATGGCCCTGCCCGCTCGATTGCGAGCCGATCAGCACGGTGACGCCGCCGTCGCGGTCGAGGCTGACCACCGCGGTCTCCGGTCCGTTGCCGCCGCAGGCTTCGATATAGGTGGCGAGCCCGATGCCGCGCAGCCTGCCCGCGCGTTTCGAGTCGGCGGCGCGCTTGTTGAAGCCGACCCAGTCGGCGATCTCCTGCGCGCGCGTCAGCGTGGCGGCGAAATCGCCGAAGTCGTAGACCTTGCCGGTCGGCGTCGTATACGGCATCGCCTTCGGCTTGACGAAGTTGCGGCGGCGCAAGGTATCGGGCGCGATGCCGAGCTCGCGCGCGGCGGCATCGACCGCGCGCTCGATCAGATAGGAAGCTTCCGGGCGGCCGGCGCCGCGATAGGCGTCGACCGGCACGGTATTGGTGTAGACCGCGCGCAGGCGAATATGCGCGGCCGGAATGTCGTAGACGCCGGTCGCCATGCCGACGCCGAGCCAGGGAATGTAGGGCGCGTAGCAGGACAGATAGGCGCCCATATCGGCGACGATGTCGAGCTGCAGCCCGAGGATCTTGCCCCTGTTGTCGAGCGCGAGCTTGGCGGTCGAGATATTGTCGCGGCCGTGGCTGTCGGCGAGGAAATGCTCGGAGCGCTCGCACACCCACTTCACCGGCTTGCGCAGCCGCTCGGCGGCGACCGCGGCCAGCGCATATTCGCGGTAGGGAAACAGCTTGGTGCCGAAGCCGCCGCCGACGTCAGGCGTGACGACGCGCATCATCTCGGGCGGAATTTTCAACACCGCCTGGGCGACGATGTCGCGGATGATGTGGCTGCCCTGGCTGCCGAGGGTGAGCGTGTAGCGGTTGCCGTCGTGCTCGGCGACGACGCCGCGGGTGTCCATGTAATTGGCCACCAGGCGCTGGTTGACGATGGTGACGGAGGCGGTGCGGGCGGCCTCGGCGAAGGCCTGCCGGGTCGCATGCGCGTCGCCGTCCGCGGTCTCGAAGGCGAGATTGCCCGGCCGGTCGGGCCACACCAGGCTGGCGCCCGGCTCGAGCGCGGCGAGCGCGCCCACGACATGCGGCAGCGCCTGCCAATCGACGTTCACCGCCTCGGCGGCGTCCTTCGCCTGTTCCAGCGTGTCGGCCACCACGAAGGCGATCGCATCGCCGACGTGGCGCACCTCGTCGCGCGCCAGGACCGGATAGAGCGGCACCGGGATATCGACGCCCTCCAGCACGCCGGGCGTCGGCAGCGGCCCGAGCCGGGCGGTGTCGTCGGCGGTCAGCACCAGGCGCACCCCGGGCAGCGCGCGCACGCGGTCGAGATCGACGATGCGGAAGCGGGCGTGCGCATGCGGCGAGCGCAGCACCACCGCGTGCAAGGCGGCAGGCGGGGCGAAATCGGCGACGTAATGGCCCTGCCCGCGCAGCAGCGCGTCGTCCTCCTTGCGCGTGAGCGCCTGACCGAAACCGAATTGCATCGCCGCTTACAGCCTTTCGTTCAGATCATTCCGCCGGATGCTGCGAAGCCCCGTGCCGGCGGCGGCGGCCGCCGAAACGCAGCGCCAGCCAGCGCGTCACCACATAGAAGGCCGGGGTGAAGATCAGGCCGAAGGCGGTGACGCCGATCATACCCGAGAATACCGTCGTGCCGAGCGTCTGCCGCAGCTCGGCGCCGGCGCCCACCGCCCAGACCAGCGGCGTCACGCCCAGGATGAAGGCCACCGAGGTCATCAGGATCGGCCGCAGCCGCAAATGCGCGGCCTCCACCGCCGCCGCGTAGCGGTCGTTGCCGCGGTCCTCGAGCTGCTTGGCGAACTCGATGATCAGAATGGCGTTCTTGGCCGCCAGGCCGATCAGCACGATGAAGCCGACCTGGGTGAGCAGGTTGTTGTCCATGCCGCGCAGGACCACGCCGACGATCGAGGCGATCACGCACATGGGCACGATCAGGATGACCGCGAGCGGCAGCGTCAGGCTTTCGAACTGCGCCGCCAGCACCAAAAACACGAACACCACCGCCAGCACGAAGGCGAAGATCGCGGTATTGCCGGCGCGGATCTGCTGATAGGCGAGCGTGGTCCATTCGTAGGAGAAGCCGGCGGGCAGCACCTTCTGCGCCAACTGCTCCATGATCTGGATGGCCTGGCCCTGGCTGTAGCCGGGCGCGGCGGCGCCGTCGAGCTCGGCGGCGGGATAGAGGTTGTAGCGCGGCACGCGGTAAGGCCCGGCGATGTCCCTGATGGTGGTGAAGGCGCCGAGCGGCACCGTGCCGCCGGAATTGTTGCGCACGCGGATGTTCAATATGTCCTTTTTATCGTTGCGGAAGCGGCTGTCGGCCTGCGCCACCACGCGGTAGGTGCGCCCCAATATGTTGAAGTCGTTGACGTAGATCGAGCCGAGAAAGATCTGCAGGGCCCCGAACACGTCCGGGATGTTGATGCCCAAGAGCTGCGCCTTGGTGCGGTCGATGTCGAGATAGACCTCCGGCGTGTTGGTCTCGAACAGCGAGAACACTTGCGTAAGGCCGGGCGTGTGGGCGGCCGCGCCCATCATGGCGTAGACCGCGTTCTGCAAGGCAAGGAAGCCGTGGCCGGCGCGGTCCTCCACCATCATGCGGAAGCCGCCGGCATTGCCGATGCCGCTGACCGGCGGCGGCGCCACCACGAACAGGCGGCCCTCGTGGATCGACGACAGCGCGCCGAACAGCTTGCCCTGGATGGCGGCGGCCGATTGGCCCGGATGCTTGGCGCGCTCCTCGAACGGATCGAGGGTGACGAAGATGGCGCCGGAATTGGGCGCGCGGGTGAAGGTCGCGCCGGAGAAGCCGACGATGTTGACGGCGTGGGCGACGCCCGGCGTTTTCAGGATCATGTCGACGGCGCGCCGATTGACCGCGTCGGTACGGTCGAGCGAAGCGGCCGGCGGCAATTGGGTCACCACGATGAGGTAGCCGCGGTCGAGCTGCGGGATGAAGCCGGTCGGGGTTTGGCGGAATTCGTTGAGGCCGAAGCCGATGATCACCGCGTAAGCCACCAGCATCAGCACCGAGACGCGCACCAGCCTGCCGGTGAGCCAGCCGTAGCCGCGCGTCAAGCCGCCGAAGCCCCAGTTGAACAGCCGGAAAAAGCCGCGCAGCGGTGCGCCCCACCAGTAGCGGCGCTGGGCGCCGTGCGGCTTGAGCAGCAGCGCACACAAGGCCGGCGACAGCGTCAGCGACACGATCAGCGAGATGACGGTGGCGCCGGCGATGGTGAGCGCGAATTGCCGGTAGAATTCGCCGGATATGCCGGTGATGAAGGCGGAGGGCACGAACACCGAGGTGAGCACGAGCGCGATGGCGATCAGCGCGCCACCCACCTCGTCCATGCTCTTGACCGCGGCGTCGTGCGGGGAGAGGCCGGTGGCGATGTTGCGCTCGACGTTCTCCACCACCACGATGGCGTCGTCGACCACGATGCCGATGGCGAGCACCAGGCCGAACAGCGACAGGTTGTTGAGCGAGAAGCCGGCCACCGACATCACGAAAAAGGTGCCGATCAGCGACACCGGAATGGCGACGATCGGGATGATGGCGGCGCGCCAGGTCTGCAGGAACAGAACGACGACCAGGATGACCAGCACGATCGCTTCGCCCATGGTGCGCTCGACCGCCTCGACCGACTGGGCGATGAACTGGGTCGGGTTGTAGACGATCGTGTATTTCATGCCGGGCGGGAACCGCTTCGACAGATCGGCCATGGTCTTCTGGATGGCGGCGGCGCCCGACAGCGCGTTGGTGCCGGGGCGCTGGAAGATGCCGATGGCGACGGCGGGATCCTTATCGAGATAGGAATTGGTGGTGTAGTCCTGCGCCGCCAGTTCGACGGTGGCGACGTCGCGCAGGCGCACCACGGCGTCGGCGGTCTGCTTGACGACGATATTGCCGAACTGGGCCGGGTCCTTCAGCCGCCCTTGCGTCTGCACCGAGATCTGAAAGGCGCGCGGATGCGCGACCGGCGGCTGGCCGAGCACGCCGGAGGCGACCTGCACGTTCTGTCCCTGCAAAGCGGTGACCACGTCGCGCGCGGTCAGGCCGACCGATTGCAGCCGGTCGGGATTGAGCCAGACGCGCATGGCGTAGTCGCGGGCGCCGAACACGATGAGCGAGCCGACGCCGTCGATGCGCAAGAGCGCGTCGGTGATCTCGAGGTTGGCGTAGTTCGACATGAACAGCGTGTCGCGCGACTTGTCGGGCGAATAAAGGTGCACGACCATCATGATGTCGGGCGAGCTCTTGTTCACCGTCACGCCGATGGCGCGCACGTCGGCCGGCAGACGCGGCTCGGCGACCGAGACGCGGTTCTGCACCTGCACCTGCGCGGTGTCGAGATTTGTGCCGATGTCGAAGGTGACCGAAATGGTGAAGCTGCCGTCGCTGGTCGAGTTCGACGTCATGTAGATCATGTTCTCGACGCCGTTGATCGACTCCTCGATCGGCGTCACCACCGTGGAGGCGACCACGTCGGAACTGGCGCCCGGATACGAGCCGGTCACCGTGATGGTGGGCGGCGCGATTTCCGGATACTGGGCGACCGGCAGACGGAAGAAGCCGACCCCGCCCAGGATCACGATGACGATCGAGAGCACCGAGGCGAAGATCGGCCGGTCGATGAAAAAGCGCGAAAGGAACATGGATTGGCGCGCCTGCTATTTCGGCGCGGCGGAAGCTTCGCCCACCTTGGGCGAGACCTTGGGCGAGCCCTTGGGCTTGGCGCTTGCCTTGGCCTTGGCGCCCTTTTCCTGCGGCTTGACCGTCACGCCGGCCCGCGCGCTCATCAGGCCCTCGACGATGACGCGGTCGTCCGCTTTCAGGCCGCTCGTAATCACGCGCATGCCGTCGGACGTGAGCTGGCCGAGCTCGACGGTCTGCTGCTTGACCTTGTCGCCGGGGCCGACCACCAGGAGATATTTTGTCGTCTGCTCGGTGCCGACCGCGATGTCGGGCACCAGCAGGGCTTCGTGCGGGGTCGAAGCCGGCACGCGCACGCGCCCGAACATGCCGGGCGTGAACACGCCGTTGGGATTTTTGAACACGGCGCGCGCCAGGATGGTGCCGGTCGAGGTGCTGATCACGTTGTTGACGAAGTCCATGTGGCCTTCGTGCGGGAAGCCCTTCTCGTCGATCAGCTTGAGCGATACGGCCACGCCGCCGCCGCGGCTGGCGACGTCGCCGCCCTCTTTCGCCATGCGCTCGTAGCGCAGATAGGAGGCCTCGTCGAAGGTGAACTCGAAATAGATCGGGTCGGTCGACACGATGGTCGCCAGCAGCGTGGTGTTGCCGGTGGTGCCGCCGGTGACGAGGTTGCCGGGCGAGACCTGCCGCGCACCGATGCGACCGTCGATCGGCGCACGCAGCTCAGTGAACTGCAGGTCGAGCTCGGCCTGCTGCACCGCCGCCGTCGCCGCGGTGATGGCGGCCTGCGCGTTGCGGAAGGTCTGCGAGCGCTGCTCGAAAATCTGCTCGGTGATGGTGTGCTCGCGCACCAGCGACTGGCCGCGCTTCAAATCGGATTCGGCATAGGCGAGATTCGATTTCGCCGTCACCAGATTGGCGCGCGCCTGGTCGAGCGTGTATTGGAACGGCCGCTTGTCGATGGTGAACAAGAGATCGCCCTGCTTGACGATCTGCCCGTCCTTGAAATGCACGCCGTCGAGATAACCCGACACGCGCGCGCGCACCTCGACCGAACTCACCGCGGCGAAGCGCCCGACATATTCGTCGAAATCGGACACCATGCGGTGCACAGGCTTGGCCACGATCACGGTGGGCGGCGGCGGCGCGCCTGCCTTTTTCTGCGACTGGCCCTGCCCGCAGCTTGCGACCAAAGTCGCAAGTGCCAGCGCAGCCGCGCCGGCGCATAAACTTCGCATCAACGAAATTGATGGAATGGCCCGTCTGACGTTCATAAAACCCTGCGGCTTGGCCCGGGCCCGATCGCGGCCCAGCCCGCCCCAATAGCCTCGACAGGCAGCTAAGTCCACCTTGGCGGATCGGCAATAGCCCTATGAAACTTCATTTCAGCGCCGCGCCATGGCGCGAAATCTTGTAAGCCAAGCGCGGCCGAAAAACGCCAGAACGATGGCGGCGTAGAGGGCGCCGGCGGCGGCCCCGAGCACGATCAGCGTCGCCAGCGCGCGCCAGTGCCCCCAATCCGCGAACAGGCGCGCAACCGGAGCGTGGGCTAGCCACAACAGCACCGCCATGGCGAGCCCCGCGGCCAACAGCCTGAAGGCCGATTGCCGCAGGCGCGCGTCGATGGCGAGATGGCGAGCGCGGTGCGCGAACCAGAGCACCAGGCAGAGGTTGATCCAGGCGCCGATCGAGGTGGCGAGCGCGAGGCCGACTTGCGCCAGCGGGCCCATCAGCAAAACCTTGAAGCCGATATTGACGGCGGCGGCGACAAGCGCCGCCTTCACCGGCGTGGCGGTGTCGCCGCGCGCAAAGAAGGTGGCGACCGCGCTGCGGATCAGCACGAAGGGCAACAGGCCGAAGGCGTAGGCCGCCAGCGTGCGGCCCGCCGCTTCGGCGTCGGCGGCGGTGAAGGCGCCGCGCATGAACAGCGCGCGCATGATCAGCTCGGGGATGGTGAAGAAGGCGGCGAGCGCGGGGATCGCGAGCAGCAGCGCGAATTCGATGGCGCGGTTCTGCGCGGCGGCGGCGCCCACCTCGTCGCCGGCGGCGATGCGGCGCGCCATTTCCGGCAGCACCACGGTGCCGGCGGCGATGCCGATGACGCCGATCGGCAATTGGTTCAGGCGGTCGGCGTAATAGAGCGCGGAGATGGCGCCGGCCGGCAGGAAGCTGGCGATGATGGTGTCGGCAAATAACGCCAATTGCACGCCGGCCGAGCCGAGGGTGGCGGGGCCGAGCGCGCGGAAGAATTTGCGCACGTCGGCGTCGAGCTCGGGCCAGCGCAGCGCGGCGAGCGCGTTCTGCCGGAAGGCGTCGCCGCCGACCAGCAGCGCCTGCAAGACACCGGAGACCAGCACGCCCCAGGCGGCGGCGTGGCCGGCATTGGGGAAGAAGGCGGCGAGCAACAGCGCGGTGACGATCGACAAATTGAGCAATATGGGCGCGGCGGCGGCGGCGGCGAAGCGCTGCAGCGCGTTGAGGATGCCGCCATAGAGCGTCACCAGCGTGATCAGCAGCAGATAGGGAAAGGTGATGCGGGTGAGCTCAACCGCGAGCGCAAAGCGCTCGGGATCGTCGCGGAAGCCGGGCGCCAGCACGTCGATCACCGCCGGCGTAAAGATGAGCGCGACGGCGAGCAGCACGATCTGGCTCGCCAGCAGCAGCGTGAAGATGCGGTCGGCGAAGAGCCCGGCGCGCTCCGCCCCGCCCTGCTCGCGGATGCGCGCATAGGCCGGCACGAAGGCGGCGTTGAAGGCGCCCTCGGCAAAGATGGCGCGGAAATGGTTAGGCAGCCTGAGCGCGACGAAAAACGCATCGGCCGCGGGGCCGGCGCCGAGGATCGCGGCCAGCACGATATCGCGGACGAAGCCGGTCGCCCGCGACAGAAGCGTAAAGCCGCTGACCGTGAGGATGCGCTCAATCATCGCCCTGTGGTACCATGCTCAGGCAGGGTGAAACGGCTTTGCAACGTAATTTGTGCGATACGGTGGCCAGCGCGGCCCCACTGCCTTAAGACGATTCCCGCCCCGAACATAGAGCCCCGAGCGAGCCTCCCGATAGCCATGCCCTCCCCGATCATTCCCGTTCTGCTGGCCGGCGGCACCGGGACGCGGCTGTGGCCGGTCTCGCGCGACGCCCTGCCCAAGCAGTTCCTGCCTTTGGTCGGCGAGCGCTCGACCTATCAGGAAACGCTGCTGCGCGTTCAGGACCCGATGTTCGGCGAGCCGATCGTCATTACCGGGCCGAATTTCCATTTCTTCGCCCGCCGGCAGGCTGAGGCAGTGGGCGTGCCGGCGACGGTGGCGATCGAGCCGGAGCGGCGCGATTCAGGCGCGGCGATCGCGGCGGCGACGGCGATCGCGCGCGCGCGCGACCCGCAAGCCGTGGTGCTGGCGCTCGCCGCCGATCATATCATCCTCGACGTGCCGGAATTCCGCGCGGCATGCGCTGCCGGCCGCGCGGCGGCCGAGGCCGGCCATATCGTCACCTTCGGCATCAAGCCGAGCGAGCCGAAGACCAGCTACGGCTATATCCTGCCGGGCGAGGCGATCGGCACGACCGGTGCGCACAAGGTGGCGCGCTTCGTCGAGAAGCCGGACGCGGCGACGGCCAAAAAATATGTGGCGCAAGGTTACTTGTGGAACTCCGGCAATTTCCTGTTCCGCGCCGACGTGCTGCTGGAGGAGCTGAATCGCTTCGAGCCGGAGATGGCGGCGGCAATCGAAGCCTCCGTCAAGGGCGCCACCAGCGATCTCGGTTTCCTGCGGCTCGAGCCGCAAGCTTTTGCGCGCGCGCCGCAGAAATCGATCGACTATGCGGTGATGGAAAAAACGGAGCGCGCCGCGGTGGTGACCGGGAATTTCCGCTGGTCGGATATCGGCAGCTGGGATGCGCTGTTCGAGATCACCCCGCGCGATGCCCAAGGCAATGTCGTGCAGGGCGAGGTCGTCGCCATGGACGCACACAACTGCATCGTGCATTCCGACGGCAAGCTGACGGCGCTGGTGGGCGTCAAGGACCTGGTGGTGGTGGCGACGTCGGATGCGGTGATGGTGGTGCCGCGCGAGCGCGCGCAGGAGGTCAAGGAACTGGTGGCCATGCTCAAGGCCGCTAACCGGCCGGAGGCGAGCGTGCACAAGCGCGTGCACCGGCCCTGGGGCTATTACGAGTTGATCGACATGGGCGAGCGCTTCCAGGTCAAGCGCATCGTCGTCATCCCGGGCGGCATGCTGTCATTGCAGAAGCATCGCCACCGCGCCGAGCATTGGGTGGTGGTGCGCGGCACCGCCGAAGTCACCGTCGGCGACGACGTGAAGACGGTGAACGAGAACGAATTCGATCTATATCCCGCTCGGCACCGTCCACCGCCTCGCCAACCAGGGCAAGATTCCGCTCGAGTTGATCGAGGTGCAGACCGGGAGCTATCTTGGCGAGGACGACATCGTCAGGTTGGACGACATTTACAAGCGGGAATAATCCATGGCCGGTTTCGATCTCAGCGGGCGGGTGGCCTTCGTCACCGGCGGCAATGGCGGCATCGGCCTCGGCATGGCCAAGGGGCTGGCCGCAGCCGGCTGCGCGATGGCGATCGCCGGGCGCGACCGGGCCAAGGCGGAAACGGCGCTGGCGCAATTGCGCGCGCTCGGCGGCAAGGCCGAATTCGTCACGCTCGACGTGCGCGACGAAGCCGCCTGCCGGCAGGCCGTGGACCGCACAGCCGAGCAGTTCGGCCGCCTCGACATCCTCGTCAACAATGCCGGCACCTCGGTGCGCAAAGCCCCGCAGGACATCACATCCGAGGAATGGCACATGGTGATGGATACCAATCTCACCAGCGCCCTTATCTGCTCGCAGGCCGCCTACCCGCATATGCAGCGCGCCGGCGGCGGCAAGATCATCAATATCGGCTCGATGATGTCGATCTTCGCGTCGTCTTATGCCGCGCCCTACGCCGCCAGCAAAGGCGGCATCGTGCAGATGGCGCGCTCCCTGGCGGTCGCCTGGGCGAAAGACAACATCCAGGTCAACAGCATCCTGCCGGGTTGGGTCGATACCGCGCTCACACGCACGGCGCGCGAGCAAGTGCCGGGCCTGAACGAGCGGGTGCTGGCGCGCACGCCGGCGCAGCGCTGGGGCTCGGCGGACGATTTCGCCGGCATCGCCGTTTTCCTGGCCTCGTCCGCGTCGGATTTCGTCACCGGCGCGGCCATCCCTGTGGACGGCGGCTATTCGGTGATGATCTGAGCGTTCGCGCATGATCCCGAAAAGTGGGAACCGGTTTTCGGATAAGATCATGCGCATGCAAAATGTCAGGGACGCGATGTGATCCAATCTAAATGGATCGGTCTCTAGACGATTTTGCGGCGCGCCAGATCCTCGATCACCGCCTGCGCCAGCTCCTGCGCATCGCCGTGGCCGGCATCGAGACGGATCTCGGCGCGCTCCGGCCTTTCGTAAGCCTGATCGACGCCGGTGAAGTTCTTGATCTCGCCGGCAAGCGCGCGGGCATAGAGCCCTTTCGGGTCGCGCGCGATGCACTCGGCGAGCGGAGTATCGACGAAAATCTCGATGAACTCGCCGTCATCCAACAATTCGCGCACCATGCGGCGCTCGGCGCGGAACGGCGAGATGAAGGAGCAGAGCACGATCAGGCCGGCGTCCGTCATCAGCTTGGCCACCTCGCCGATGCGGCGGATGTTCTCGACGCGGTCGGCGGCGGTGAAGCCGAGGTCGCGGTTGAGGCCGTGACGGATATTGTCGCCGTCGAGCAGCGCGGTGTGGGCGCCGCGCGCGTGCAGGCCGGCCTCCACCAGATTGGCGATGGTCGATTTGCCGGCGCTCGGCAGGCCGGTGAACCACAGCACCGCCGGGCGGTGCGGCATGGCACTGACGCGCACAGCCTTGCCGACGGTGATGCTCTGGTAATGCACGTTGGTCGCGCGCCTGAGCGCAAAATCGACCGTGCCGACGGCGACCGTCTCGCCGCTGTCGCGGTCGAGCAGCGCGAAGGCGCCGGTCGCGCGGTTGTCGGCGTAGGCGTCGAACACGGCGGGCTTGGCCAGCGACAGATTGCACACGCCGATATCACCGGCCGCGAGCGTCGTGGCGGCGAGCTTGGCCAGCGTATCGACGTCGATGCGGTGCTTGAGATTGGTGACGCTTGCCGTCGTAGTGCGCGCCGTTGATCTGCATCACGTAGGCGCGCTCCGGCAGCAGCGGGGCGTCCGCGAGCCAGATCAGATGGGCGGCGAACTGGTCGGCCACCTGCGGGCGGTCGCGCAAGGCCGCGAGCATGTCGCCGGGTTTGAGCTCGAGCGGCTCGGCAAGCGTGACGGTAACGCGCTCGCCGGCACGCGCGGCGTCGATGTCGCCGCCGGGGCCGCGTAGCGCCGTAACCGTGGCGGTGCGGCCGGCAGGCAGCACGGCAAGCCGGTCCCCCTTACGCAAAACGCCGCTCGCCAAGGTGCCGGCGACGCCATCTGCGGCGAGCGCTTGCACCGGCAGGCGCAAAGGCTTGTCGGCGCGGGTGTCGGCCGCGTCGGCCGTTTCCAGATGCTCGATCAGCGCCGGGCCGGCATACCAGGGCATGCGGCTGCTGCGCGCCGCGATATTGTCGCCGTCGCGCGCGCAGAGCGGAACGCAGGCGATCTGCCGAAAGCCGAGCGCCTCGGCGAAGGCATAGAAGCTTTCGCAGAGCGCGTCGTAGGCGGCGCGCTCGAAGCCGACGAGGTCCATCTTGTTGAGCGCCAGAACGAGGTGGCGGATGCCCATCAGGCTGGCGAGCACGACGGCGCGGTGGGTCTGGCGGTCGAGGCCTCGGCTCGCGTCGGCCACGAGGACCGCCAGGTCGGCCTGCGCGGCGTCCGTCGCCAGGCGCCGGGTGCCCGGCGCGTCGCCCGAAATATCGGCCACCAGGAAGGCGCGGCGCGCGGTGCCAAAGGCGCGGAAGTCGGCATCGCCGGTCGATCCTGACGTACGGCCCTCGCTCAGTCGGACGATCAGGGTGGACTTGCCGCCGCCGCGCGCGCCGCAGGCAATCAGCCGCAAGGGCACCCGCGCGCCCGCGCGTCCCATGCCTTCGGCCTCCGCCGCGGCGGTTTCAACCGGACTGCGCATCAGAACCCTTCAGCTCGCTTCACCGCAGCGCGCGGCGCACCGCGTCAACGACGCGCCCTTGCGTGGCGGCGTCGAGATAGGCGTGCATCGGCAGGCTGAGCACCTCGCCGGCGAGCTTTTCGCTCACCGCCATGCCGCCGGCGCCCACCGGATAATGCTTATAGGCCTGCTGGCGGTGCAGCGGGATAGGATAATAGATCGCGGTCGGCACGCCCTCGGCCTTGAGCGCCGCGGCGACCTTGTCGCGGCGGCCGCCGGCGATGCGGATCGTGTATTGCGCCCAGACCGAGGTGAGGCCGTCCGGCACGCGCGGCACCGCCACCACGTCGCCGAGCGCCTGCCCGTAGTGTTGCGCGGCGCGCTCGCGGGCGGCGATCTCGTCGGGAAAGATCTTCAGCTTCTCGATCAGGATGGCGGCCTGCATGGTGTCGAGGCGCGAGGTGAGCCCGATGCGCACATTGTCGTATTTGTCGCTGCCCTGGCCGTGCACGCGCAGGCTGATCAGCGCCTCGGCCAACGCGTCGTCGTCGGTCAGCACCGCGCCGCCGTCGCCGTAGCAGCCGAGCGGTTTCGCCGGAAAGAAGCTGGTGGCGGTGGCGCCGCCGAAAGTGCCGAGCGCGCGGCCCTTGTAAGCCGCACCGAAGCCTTGCGCGGCGTCGTCGAGCACGAACAGGCCGGCGTCTTTTGCCACGGCGGCGACGGCGTCGTGATCGGCCGGCAGGCCGAACAGATCGACCGGAATGACGGCCTTCGGCGTGAGGCCCGCCTTTTTGGCGGTGTCGAGCGCGGCGGCAAGGCCCTTGGCGTCGATATTGAAGGTCGCTTCGTCGACGTCGACGAAAACCGGCGTGGCGCCGACCAGCGCCGCCACCTCGGCGGTGGCGCAGAAGGTGAAGGAGGGGCAGAACACGGCATCGCCCGGGCCGATACCCTTCGCCATCAGCGCCAGCATCAGCGCGTCGGTGCCGCTCGCGCAGGTCACGGCATGGCGGGCGCCGCAGAACCTGGCGAGCGCGGCTTCGAACTCGCGCACCTCGGGGCCGAGGATGAACTGGCAATGGTCAAGCACGCGCTTGACCGCCTCGTCGATGACGGTTCCGAGACGGCGGCGCTGCGCCGTTACGTCGATGAACGGGATGGGCGGCAATTGCGTGTGCTGGTTCATCGATAAGCCGATTACTGCGGCGGTCAGCCGGCAACCATGTGCGGCGCCCGGCGCTCGTCGGCCGTGGGCTCGCCCCACGAACGCTCGGCCAGGCATTGGATGGCGATCTCGAGGCTGGCGACGCCCTCCTCGCCGCTGACCGCCGGCGCCGTGCCCGCACGCACCGCGCGCACGAAAGCGAGCAGCTCGGAACGCAACGGCTCGGCGTGGCCGACCGACAAATGGCGCATGGAATAGCTGCCGTCGGGCTGGAAGCCGAAGCATTCGGTCACCTGGCGGGTGAGCAGGTCGGCCATGATGTATTTGCCGCGGGTGGCGACGGTGACGCTGCGCGCCTTGAAGGGCGTGAGCCAATTGGTGTTGATGTGGGCGAGTACGCCCGAGGCGGTGCGGAACTGCAGCAGCGCGATGTCCTCGCGTTCGGCCACCGCGCTCGAAAGCTGCGGCTGCACCTCGACGATCTCGGAATCGGTGAACCAGCGGATGAGATCGATGTCGTGCACGGCGAGGTCGATCACCACGCCGACATTGGACATGCGCGGCGGGAACGGGCCGACGCGGGTGATGGCGATCGAGAGTATGTCCTCGTTGCGCAGCGCCTCCTTGACGGTCTCCACCGCCGGGTTGAAGCGCTCGACATGGCCGACCATCAGCGTGACGCCCGCCTGGCGGGCGGCGGCGATGATCGCGCGCCCCTCCTCCACCGTCGAAGCGATCGGCTTTTCCACCAGCACGTGGACGCCGCGCGCGATGCAGGCGAGCGCGATGTCGTGATGCAGATGGGTGGGCGCGGCGATGGTGACGGCGTCGATGCCGAGATCGAGCAGCCCTTCCACGTCGTCGACGGCGGCGCAGCCGAGCGCGCCGGCGACGAAATCGGCCTGCCGGCGGTCGGGATCGGCGACGGCAACGAGCTGCGTGCCCGGCAGACCGACAAACACGCGCGCATGGTTCGAGCCCATGACGCCCACGCCGACCACGCCGACACGCAAAGGACGCTCCGCGCCCGGATTTGCCGACTGCGTCATGCCGTTAAAATTTCCCCCTTAGAGCGCGATCCGATTAGATTGAATCACCGCGCTCGCCCAACATTTTGCACGCGCATGATCTTTTCCGAAAACCGGTACCCACTTTTCGGGATCATGCGCTAGCCCCGCGCTCATGGCTGGCATCCCTAGCACGCGGCGCGGCGGCACGCATCCGTCCCGGGAAAAGACAATGAACACGTTTTGATTCAAAGCGTTACAGGGGATGCTGGGAAGCCGCGCGCGCCGCTCATTCGGCCGCGCGCGAGGCGGGAACCGAAAGCCGCAAGCCGGCCGCGATGGCGTCCTCGCGGAAGGATTTGACGGCGGCGAGCGACAATTCGGCGTCGGTCGTCTTGCCAAGACCGGGCAGCTTCTTGAGCACGTCGGCGGGCGCGGTGATGATGTGGCAGCCCATCTCCTCGGCCTCGACCACGTTGAACGGTTCGCGCGTGGAGGCCCAGATGATCGCGACATTGGAAGTCTTGCGCGCGCGGGCGACCGCGTCACGCATGAGCGGGCGATAGTCGATGCCGACGTCGGCGAGGCGGCCGGCGAACACCGAGACGCAGGAAGGCGCGCCGCCGTCGAGCGCTTCCACCGCGCGCTTGACCTGCTCGGCGGTGAAGATGGCGGTCATGTTGACCTTGACGCCGTCGCGCGAGAGGGCGCGCACCGCATCGAACAGCGGCTCGCCGCGCGTATTGGTGACCGGCAGCTTGACGTGCACGTGCTCGCCCCAGGCGGTGATGACGCGCGCCTGCGCCACCATTTCCGGAATATCGTCGGAGAACACCTCAAAGGAGATGTGCCGGTCGGGCACGGCGGCGACCAATTCGCGCGCGTAAGCCGCGTAATCGGACACGCCCGCCTTCTTCAGCAGGGAGGGATTGGTGGTGAAGCCGGCGATCCAGGGGTGCCTGGCCATCTCGACGAGCTGCGCCTTGTCGGCACCGTCGGTGAACAGCTTCACTTGCAAAGTGGCGAGCGTCGGGGCGGTCATGGCGGTCTCTTGCTCTCCCTTGCCGTCTGCTTTCCTTTATCGTCGCTTTCCATTATAGGGTCGCCGCCGGCGCGATCCAATGCGCCACCCGCGCAAAAGCCCGAATTCTCCCGCCATTTGGCGGCAAGCCGCCGCTTGGGAACCCAAGGCGCCAATTCAGGACGAGGCAATGCGCAAGGCGCTTTCCTTTCTCGCCAAGCTCGCCGTTTCCGGGCTGCTGCTCTATCTGGCCCTCAACTGGGTCGATCTCGGCCGGGTGGCAAGCCGCCTGAGCCAGATCGACCCGCGCTGGATCGCGCTCGCTTTGCTGGCCGCCTTGGCGCAGAACTTCCTGCTCAGCTGGCGCTGGCGAACAATTCTCGGCCGCTGCGGCAGCGACTTCCCGCAAGCGCAAATATTCCGCTACACCATGGTGGCGCAGTTCTTCAACCAGACGCTGCCCTCGAGCGTCGGCGGCGACGCCATGCGCATTTGGCTGGTCGGCAAGCAGGCCAATTGGCGCACCGCCACCTATTCGGTGCTGGTCGACCGCGTGGTGGGCGTGGTGGCGCTCGCCATGCTGGTGACCGCCTGTCTGCCCTGGACGCTTGCCTTGGTGCACAATCCGGTGGGGCGCAGCGCGCTGCTGCTGATCGGGCTCGGCTGCATCGCCGGCGGCATCGTCTTTGTCATGCTGGCGTCCAAGCACCTGGCCGTCCTGCAGCGCTGGGCCCCGACCCGCCATCTGGCGGCTTCCGCCACCGTTGCCGCCGGCATCCTGCGCTCGCCCGCGACTTTCGCCAGCGTGTTCGGGAATTCCTTCGCCATCCACCTGCTGACGGCGTTCAATGCCTGGTGCGCCGCCCGTTCGGTGGGGGCGGATCTTTCGTTCAGCTACGCGCTGTTCCTGGTGCTGCCGGTGGTGCTGATCTCCATCGTGCCGGTATCGATCGCCGGCTGGGGTATTCGCGAAGGCGCCATGGTGGCGGCCTTCGGCTATGCGGGACTGTCGCCCGGCGACGGGCTGATCGTATCGCTGCTTTATGGCGCCACCAGTCTGGCGATCGGCGCGATCGGCGGCGTGATCTGGCTGCTCACCAGCCGGCGCATGGAGCGCGCGGCGGTGTCGGCCGCCGACGGCGGCGGATAAGCCCTACAGCCTGCCGGCGCGCGCCGCCGCGAGATCGCTGCCGACCAGTTCCTCGACCAGCGCGTCGAAGCCGATGCGGTGCCGCCAGCCGAGCTGGGCGTGCGCCTTGGAGGCGTCGCCGCACAACACATCGACCTCGGTCGGGCGGAAATAGCGCGCATCGACCTCGACCAGGGCCTTGCCGGTTTTTTCGTCGATGCCGACCTCGTCCCTGCCCTTGCCCTGCCAGCCGATCCGGCGCCCGACCGTGGCGAAGGCGCGCTCGATGAATTCGCGCACGCTGTGGCTTTCGCCGGTCGCCAGCACGTAATCGTCGGGCTTGTCCTGCTGCACGATCATCCACATGCCTTCGACATAGTCGCGCGCGTGACCCCAGTCGCGCCGGGCGTCGAGATTGCCGATGAACAGCTTTTCCTGCCGGCCGGTCTCGATCGCCGCCACCGCGCGCGAGATCTTGCGGGTGACGAAGGTTTCGCCGCGCACCGGGCTTTCGTGGTTGAACAGGATGCCGTTGGAGGCGTGTATGGCATAGGCGTCGCGGTAATTGACCGCGATCCAATAAGCGTAGAGCTTGGCGGCGGCGTAGGGGCTGCGCGGCGCGAACGGCGTCTGTTCGTTCTGCGGCGGCGGCGAGTTGCCGTAGAGCTCCGAGGTCGAGGCCTGGTAGAAGCGCACGCGCTCTTCCATACGCAGGATGCGGATCGCCTCCAGCACGCGCAAAGTGCCGAGCGCGTCGGCATTGGCGGTATATTCCGGCGTCTCGAAGCTCACCTGCACGTGGCTTTGCGCGGCGAGATTGTAGATCTCGGTCGGCTGCGCTTCCTGGATCAGGCGGATCAGGTTGGTGGCGTCGGTCATGTCGCCGTAATGCAGGAAGAACTTGGCGCTCTCGACGTGCGGATCGACATAGAGATGATCGACGCGCTGGGTGTTGAGCGAGGACGAGCGCCGCTTCACGCCGTGCACGACGTAGCCTTTTTTCAAGAGCAGTTCGCCGAGATAGGCGCCGTCCTGCCCCGTCGCGCCCGTGATCAGTGCAATCTTGTCGCTCATCGATAATGTCCAGGCTTCAAGCGAGCTTGTGATAAGAACGATACCATTGCACGAAACGCGGCACGCCCTCGGCGATCGGCGTCGCCGGCTTGAAATCAACCTCGCGCATCAAATCGGCGACATCGGCGTAGGTCGCCGGCACGTCGCCCGGCTGCATCGGCAGCAATTCGCGCTCGGCCTTCTTGCCGATGCTTTCCTCCAGCAGCCGCACCAGCTCCATGAGCTCGACCGGATTGTTGTTGCCGATATTGTAGATGCGCCAGGGCGCGTTGCTCGAGCCGGGATCGGGCGCCGCGCCGGAAAAGTCCGGATTGGGCGCCGGCGCGCGCTCGATCAGCCGCACCACCGCCTCCACCACGTCGTCGATATAGGTGAAGTCGCGCCGCATGTCGCCTTGGTTGAACAGCTTGATCGGCTGCCCGGCGATGATCGCCGCGGTGAAGGCCCAGATCGCCATGTCCGGCCGGCCCCAGGGGCCGTAGACGGTGAAGAAGCGCAAGCCGGTCGTGGGCAGGCGGAATAGATGGGCATAAGCATGCGCCATCAACTCGTTCGCCTTCTTGGAGGCGCCGTAGAGGCTGAGCGGATGGTCGACATTGTCATGCACGGAAAACGGCATGTGCGTGTTGGCGCCGTAGACCGATGAGGACGAGGCGAACAACAGATGGCGGCAGCCGTGGTGACGGCAGCCTTCCAGGATATTGGTGAAGCCGAGCAGATTGGCGTCGACATAGGCGTAAGGGTCGACGAGCGAATGGCGCACGCCGGCCTGGGCGCCGAGATGCACGACGTAAGGGAAGCGATGCTCGGCGAACAGCGCGGCCATGGCGGCGCGGTCGGCGAGATCGATTTTGGCGAAGCGGAAGCTGGCGAACTTGGCCAGCTCGGCCAGCCGCGCGTCCTTCAGCTTGGGATCGTAATAGGCGTTGAGATTGTCGAGCCCGACCACGGCGCGGCCCTGCTCGCTCAGCCGGCGGGCGACGTGATAGCCGATGAAGCCGGCCGCCCCGGTCACCAAAATGGGTTGCTCAGCCATCGGCGTTTTTCCGGGCGTTGAAGGTGCGGCCGTTTGCTAGAGGCGCCACAGCTCTATTCCTTGCGGCTTGTGCGCGCGGTCGAGCCGCGACTTCACGTCGAAGACGATGCCCTCGCCCTGTTTGAGCAGTCTGGCGACGAAGGGCCAACCGCCTTTGAGATAATCGCCATGGGCGACGGCGAGGATGACGCCGTCGGCGGGACGCAAAGCCTCGAGCGGGGTGAGATCGATGCCGTATTCGTGCCGCACCTCGTCCGACAGGGCAAGCGGATCGTGCACCTGCACGGCGATGCCGGCCTTGCCCAATTCGCGCACTACGTCGATCACCTTGGAGTTGCGGATGTCGGGCACGTTCTCCTTGAAGGTCATGCCGAGCACGGTGACGGTCGGCTTAGGGACGCCGCGCTGCATGAGCAGGCGCATGCATTCGCGCGCCACCCGCTCGCCCATGCCGTCGTTGATGCGGCGGCCGGCAAGAATGATCTCGGGATGATAGCCCGCCTTCTCGGCGCGGAAGGTGAGGTAATAAGGATCGACGCCGATGCAGTGGCCGCCCACCAGACCGGGCTCGAATTTCTGGAAGTTCCATTTGGTGGCGGCGGCGGCGAGCACGTCGCCGGTGTCGATGCCGAGCTGGCGGAAGATCGCCGACAATTCGTTCATGAAGGCGATGTTGAGATCGCGCTGCGTGTTCTCGATCACTTTCGCCGCCTCGGCGACCTTGATCGAGGGCGCGCGGTGAATGCCGGCGCTCACCACCGAGCCGTAGACCGCGGCGACGATGTCGAGCGTGGCCTCGTCCTGCGCCGAGACAACTTTGGTGATGCTTTCGAAGCGGTGGTTCTTGTCGCCCGGGTTGATGCGCTCGGGCGAATAGCCGACGGCGAAGTCCTTGCCGCCGGCAAGGCCGGAAATCTGGGCGAGCAGCGGCAGGCATTCTTCCTCGACCGCGCCGGGATAGACCGTCGATTCATAGACCACGATATCGCCGCGCTTGAGATGGCGCGCCGACGGTTTCGGTGGCCGACAGCACCGCGCCGAGATCGGGCCGGCGCGCGGCATCGATCGGCGTCGGCACGGTGACGATGTAGAAATCGGCTTGCGCCAGCGCGGCCGCATCGTGCTCGAATTTGAGCGCCGCGTGCTGGAGATCGGCCGGCGCGACCTCGCGCGTGCGGTCATGACCGGAGTTCAGTTCTTCGATGCGCCGGCGGTCGACGTCGAAGCCGACCACCGTCGCACCCGAGCGGCCGAACGCGACGGCGACCGGCAGGCCGACATAGCCGAGGCCGATCACGGCAATTTTGCGCCCATGCTTCACGATTGGCTCCTCGCCCCGCACGGCATCTCTTAACCCTGGGAACCCGCGCTCGGCAATGCTGCCGGGCGGCGAAATGCGGCAAAACCGTTAAGACCGCCGGGCAATATTGCCTTGCCCCCGCGCGCGGGCGTGCTATCTACCCTCGCCTGACAGAGCGCGGACAGATGGCCATCACGCATGACGTAAGCGCCGACGGCGCTGCCGCTGGAGCCGGCAGCGAACGGCAATTCCAGAGCCTGTCGGTCATCGCGCCGGTGTTCAACGAGCAAGGCAATATCGCGCCGCTGTGCGGCGCGCTGACCGCGGTGCTCGACACGATCGGATTGCGCTACGAGATCATTCTGGTCAACGACGGCTCGAGCGACAATTCGCTCGCCGAAATGCGCGCAGCCGTCGCCGATTTCCCGCACGTCACGGCGATCGACCTGCTGCGCAATTTCGGGCAGACGGCGGCGCTCATGGCCGGCATCGACCACGCCAGCGGCGACGTGATCATTACGATCGACGGCGATCTGCAGAACGATCCCGCCGACATCCCGCGCTGGTCGAAAGCTGCGAAGAGGGCTTCGACCTCGTGTCCGGCTGGCGCAAGGACCGCCAGGACACCCGCGTCCGGCGCAATCTCCCGTCGAGCCGCATCGCCAACCGCCTCATCTGCCGCATCACCGACGTGGAACTCCACGACTACGGCTGCACGCTGAAGGTGTTCCGGCGAGATCATCAAGAGCGTGCGCCTTTACGGCGAGATGCACCGCTTCATTCCGATCTTCGCGACGTGGCAGGGGCCAAGGTCACCGAGATCCCGGTGACGCCATCACGCGCGCATCCACGGCGAAGACGAAGTACGGGCTCGAACGCATCCTCAAGGTCGTGCTGGACCTGATCGTGGTGAAGTTCCTGCACCGCTATGCGATGAAGCCGATGCATATCTTCGGCGGCTTCGGGCTTCTGAGCCTGCTCATCAGTGTCCTGGCGGGCGGCGTCGCCATCTTCTGGCGGCTCGCCGGAATTGCCTACCTGATCCAGACCCCGTTGCCGCTGCTGTCGGTCATGAGCTTCATCACCGGGGTCATGTGCATCCTCATGGGCCTGCTTGCCGAGATCCTGGTGCGCATCTATTTCGAAACGCAGCAGAGGCCGGCCTATAGCGTGCGATCCGTTATCAACAACACCGCTGAAGACTAATGTGCGGCATCGCAGGCTTTGTCGGGCGCGGCGGCCGGGACGATCTGGCTGCGATGACGCGCGCGCAGGCGCATCGCGGACCGGACGAGGACGGCTTTCAGGCCTCGACGAGGGCCTGGCGGTCGATCCCGGCCATCGGCGGCTGACCATCCGCGATGCCGCCGGCAGGCGTGCAGCCGATGTGGAACTCAGGATAAGACGGTTTGCGT
>CAWDUV010000011.1:0-400028 GCA_963805535.1 uncultured Pseudomonadota bacterium | reverse complement strand
CCGGCGGCTTTTGCAACGCCGGCCCAAATGGCGGCGGCGCTGCGGCGGAGGTCCGGCCGAGCACGAGGGGCAGCCGCAACAGCGGATAAAGAAACCGCAGCGGCGCCGGCAACGGAAAATCCATCGCGTCGCCGAGCCTTACTGAAAAAAGTGCGCACTGGACAGCCAAATAGCGCCATCCTCGGCCCAACAATAATTGCATAAAGTAAATCGGCAGTAGCCCGACGCCGCTCATTTGCATCTCGGTTTCGCAATCACGCCCCGTCATTGACGCCAAGGCCATTGTCACCAGATTGAGAGACGCTTGTCTCGATGGAGTTCGTTTGCGAGCCCAACCGGCACTTTCGTCTGCAACTGCCGCTCGCACAGCAGCAGCGCCTGCCCGGCGCACACGCCGCTGCCGACCTTCTGCGCATAGCGAAAGAGACGCTCGCGTTCGGCCTCGCTTTTCGGCGCGACCAGTGCGTTGACATCGGCCAGCCATTTGAGCCGGTACCAGCCGTGACCGGCGCCATGCGCGCACAGATAGGCAAACAGCAGCTCGTCATCCAGGCTGCGCAGCGTCATCGTTTCCGACAGGACGACATCGCGCGTGTGCGACCAAGGATCGGCGCCGGCCAGCAACAATGGGTTCTCCATCAGGCGCCAGCGCAGCTCGACTTGCAGATTGGCTGCCCGTTTGACGAGCAGAAACTCCACGCCGAAACGCAGGGCGGCCGCGCGCTGGCGATCGTTCAGCCGGCGCGCCGGCTGCACGAGCACGTAGCCGTCGGCTTCAAGCATCGCCAAAGCTTCCTGCGCGCGCGCATGCGGCACCATGAGATCGATGTCTTTGCTGTGCTTCACGTTAAGCGAGCCATAGGCGAGCTGCGCCAGGACGATGCCCTTCAAGACGATGACCGGAATGCCGGCGGCCTCGAACGCGCCCTGCAGGCGGGCGGTCTCCACTGCCTGCTGCAGATTTTGCCGCGCGATCTGCTGCGCCTTCGCGGCAAGCGCCCGCGCGACCGCAGGCGGCGGCGCGATCTCCGCCACTGCAAACGCATTGTGCGCGAGGCCGGCGACGCGTTGACGTCGCACGATGCGAAGAAAATAGGGCCAGTCGATTGCGCCCGCGGCCTTGCACGCATCTCGGCGATCGCCGATTCATCCAGCGGCCAGCGGCAGCAGGCGGCGGCGAGCAAGAATTCGCCCGGTAAAGGCATGACGTAGGCGCCCTTCAATCCACGGCCCGCAGCGGCACGATGCGCGGGGCGCTAGCATGCGCGTCGAGACAGCGGCCGTCCTCGATGCGGATCACGCGGTCGCATAGCGCCAGGCTCTCGGCGCGGTGGGCGACGATGACGACGGCGGGGCGCGGCTCGAGCGCGCGCAGGCTTTCGAGAACCGCGCGTTCGCCCGCGACGTCGATGGCGCTGGTGGCCTCGTCCATGACCAGGAGCCGCGGCTTGCGCAGGATGGCGCGCGCCAGCGCGAGCCGCTGGCGCTCGCCGCCGGAGACCAGCGCGCCGCGCTCGCCGACGATGGTTTCCAGCCCCTGATCCATGCGGCGCACCAACGCGTCGGCACCGGCGAGGGCGAGCGCCTGCCAGATGTCGGCTTCAGTCGCCCGCGCATTGGCCCAGGCGAGGTTACGGAGCACGGTATCGTGAAACAGGAAGGGATCCTGTGAAATATAGGCGACGCGGTCGCGCCATGACGTCAAGGCCGCGCCTTGCAGCGGCACGCCGCCGACCGTTATGCGGCCCTGCTGCGGCGGCAGCAGCCCGACCAGGAGATCGGCAAAGGTCGTCTTGCCCGACCCCGACGGCCCGCTGATGGCGACGAATTCGCGCGGCATGATCGTCAGGCTGACGCCGCGGACGCCGCGCGCCGCCGCCGGATGGTCCTCATCGCTGTTTGCGTGCAGGTAGCCGACGCGTCGAAGACGATCGGCCCGTCGCGCAACGACACCAGATCGGCGCCGCACGGTGTCTTCGCGCTGGACCGCGGCCAGGTCCTGCTCGAGGTCCTTGACGGTCCTGTAGGCGGGCAGCGCATGGGCGAGCTGCTGCGCTCCCCGCATGAGTTGGCCGACCGGTCCGCTCATACGGCCGATCACCACCAACAGTACGATGAGCTTTGCCGGCGCGATATGGAAGGAGCCGAAGCCGATCAACACGAGCAGCCCGCTGGCAAACGCCGCCAGCGTGGTGAGCACCAGCTGGCTGTGGGTCTGCTGGCGTATGAACTGCACTTGCCGCTGGCGCAGTTCGCCGAGTGTTTGGCGGATTCGGCGAGGAAGCCTGCCTGCAGGTTCTGGCTGATCGCTAGCTTGAGCGCGTTGAGGAATTGCCCGGTGGAATCGAGCAGCGACAAGTTGGCGCCTGTACCATGCCGCCGAGCCCGTGGGCGCGGCGCACGACCGGAACGACGAGAAATCGCCGGCGAGTCAATACCGCGAGCGCCACCAGCGCCAGGGCCGGCGCCAGCAGAAAGACCAGCGCGCATTGTGCGAGGAGCATGGCGCCGCAGACCATGTTTTGCAGCAGGAAGTTCGCCGCCATGCCGAGGCGCTGGATGTCGCCGCTCATCACGTGGGTAATGCGGGCGTGACGCAAGCGCGCCAATCGGTCCCAGGCCGCCGACGCCAGCAGCGTGAGATGCGCAGACGCGCAAATCGACGAAACCGGCTTGCAGGTCGACCACCGTGACGTCGCGCAGGTAAATCACGACCGCGCGCAGGATCATGACCGCGCCGAACGCCGCCAGCAGCAGCGCCAGTCGGCCGAACGGGCGTCTCGATGCCGAAGCGGCCGTAGACGGCCGCCGCCGCGCTCTCGAAGCGGCCGAAGGCGCTGTCCGCCCCGGTCACGCTGCCGAGCAGCGGCACGATCAGCGCCAGGCTCAAGCCTTCCAGCAGCGCGCCGAGCGCCACCAGCAGCACGGCGACAACGCCGCGGCGGCCGGCATAGGCCACGACTTCGCGCGCCAGCGCGCGCAAATCGCGCGCGAAGCTGCGGTCAGGCCGCTGGTCGGAAGCCGTCATAGGTGGTGCTCTTGGCAACGCTCTAGGTATCGCTCTCTGGTATCGCTCTTGAGTATCGCTCTCGGGCATTGTTCTTTGCCGGCGGCGGGCGCAGCCGCCCGGCAAACGCATCATCGCACAGTTGCGCGCTTTTGTCTGGGCGGAGCGCCGGGGAAATTCGGCCTTCACTCTACAGCGGCAAAAACCTTGGCGCCCCCTCGCCCAGCGCCACGCAGGTGAGCCGGTCGCTGTAATAGGCGCCGGTGTCGATGCCGATGCGGTTGATGCGCAGTTCCGGCGCCGCCAACGGCGTATGGCCGTGCACCACGACCTTGCCGAAATCCGCATCGCTCGACAGAAAAGCGCCGCGGATCCACAGCAGGTCTTCCTCGCTTTGGCGCGCGAGCGGCACGCCCGGCCGCACGCCGGCATGGCAGAAGAAGTAATCGCCGCGGCACGCCGACAGCGCGAGCCGGCGCAGAAAGTCGACATGCGCCTGCGGCAGCGCGGCGCGCAAGGCCGCGCGCGCGGTTGGGAAATCCGCGGTCCAGGCCCCGCGCACGCGCACGCCGTAGGAGCGCAAGGTCGCGAGCCCGCCATTGGCGGCCCAATGCGCGCCGGCATTCGCGTCGGCCAGGAAGGCCGCGAGCATTTGCTCATGATTGCCCTTGAGCGCGGCATAGGGGGTCGGAAACGGATTGCCGGCCAGGCATTCGAGCACGCCGCGCGAAGTCCGGCCCGCGGTCGATATAGTCGCCGAGCGTGACGGTGAGCGCCGCCGGCCCGCGTTCGGCGACGTCGCGCTCGATCGCGGCGATTGCGCGGCGCAGCAAGTCGACGCGGCCGTGGATGTCGCCGATGGCGTAGATGCGCTGCGGCTCAGGATCGTTGATCGGCATGGCGGCCTCCGTGCCGGCGGGCTCGACCGACCCGCGCTCACGGCCGCAAGATTATACCGGCAGCACGCGTTTGATGAGCAGGGCGATGTGACCGGCCAACGTCGCGCTCACGGCGCCATTCGACTTGATGACCACGAAGCCGCGCAACCGCATGCTACCTGAAGATACCAACGTCAAGTTGTTTGGACCGGCGCGGAAAATCCTCTAAGCAGGTTCCAATCGTTTGGCTGGGGCGCAATGACGAGCGAAGACAACCGCGACGCGCGCGACCTGCAAGTGCTGGCGGCCATCGCGCGCGGGCCGGGAAATTATCCGACACCATCGCCCGAGCGGGTCGAGCGCCTGCTCGCGCACGGTCTCATCAAGAAGACCCGCCGCGGGCTGACGCTGACCGTGCACGGCCGCGTGCTGGCTTGGCTGTGCAAGCTCGGCTTGACCGGGGGCTGAAGCCGCCGCCGCCGGTTCGGCGCTTTCACGCGACGTTAAATCTTACCATTTAAGCTTACTTTGAGTGTTCATTTGCGGCCGCCGACCGCGCGCCTAACGTTCGCATCGGAGGCGCTCGGCATGAACGCGGCACCGCCTTCGCGCGCCATAACGCGCAAATGACGCTTCGGCGCCGGTAGCCCGGGGGGAACGGTCATGAGAACGCTGGACATGCAAGGCAATTCCTACGACTGGCAAGTCGAGCAAGGCCGCGCCTTGCACGAGCTGCCGTCGAACGAGGCTGCCGCCTTGCACGCCGACTACTGGGAGCGCCAGCACAATACGCCGATGCAGGGCCTCGGCCACAACGGCGCCAAGCCGGCCTTCGGGCCGCGGCGCTGAGCTCGGGCGCAAATCACTGCCGGCATTTCCCTCCCCGCCGATAATTTGCTAACCGGATTCGCCGCCGCGGCCTGCGGCGGCCTGCCTCCAGCTCATTGCGACCGGGTACAATGAGGGATCCAAGCGACACCCCGCCCCGCGCGCGCCTGTTGGTCGCGCTCGCGCTGCTGTGGCTTGCCGGCTGCGCGCTCAGGCTGACCATCCTGGCGGTGCCGCCGGTCATTCCGCGCATCCATGACGAGCTCGCGCTCAATGCGACGCAGGTGGGCATCCTCACCGGCCTGCCCTCGATGCTGTTCGCCTTCGCCGCCGTGCCGGGCTCCCTGTTGATCGCGCGGCTGGGCGTGATGACGGCCATGGTCGTGGGCCTGACGCTCAATGCCGTGGGCGGCGCGCTGCGCGGCGCGGTGCCGGACATCTACTGGCTCTATGCCACGACCGTCGCCATGGGCGCGGGCGTCGCCATCATGCAGGTGAGCATGCCGCCGGCGGTGCGCGCCTGGGCGCCGCAGCGCATCGCGTTCGCCACCGCCATCTACACCAACGGGCTGATCGTCGGCGAGATTCTGCCGGTCGCGCTGATGTTGCCGATGGTGCTGCCGCTGCTGAAGACCTGGCAATGGGGCTTCGCGTTCTGGAGCGCGCCGGTGGCGGCGATCGCGCTTCTGGTGCTGGCGCTGGCGCCGCGGCAGACGGTAAACGGCGCCGCGACGGTGCGGCGGCGCTGGTGGCCGGATTGGGGCTCCTCGCTCATCTGGCGGCTCGGCATCATGCTCGGCACCGTCAACGCCATGTATTTCACCACCAACGCCTTCCTGCCCGACTATCTGACCAGCCACGGGCAAGGGGCCTGGATCAGCGCGGCACTCACCGGACTGAACCTCGGGCAATTGCCGGCCTCGGCGCTGTTGTTGATGTTCGCTAGCCGTCTCGAACTCAAGGCCTGGCCTTATGTAATGAGCGGGCTCATCTGCCTCGTCGCCACCGCCGGCATCGTGTTCGGCTCCGGGCCGGTCGTGGTGGCGTCGGCGACGTTGGTGGGGTTTGCGGCGGCGGGGATATTGGTGCTGGTGTTGGCGTTGCCGCCGTTGTTGGCGCCGCCGGACGACGTGCACCGCGTCACCGCCGCCATGTTCACCATCAGCTACAGCTGCGCGGTGATCGTGCCGATCCTGAGCGGGGCGGCCTGGGACGCCAGCGGCGTGGGCGGCTTCGCCTTCCTGCCGGTGGCGCTGTGCGGCGTGCTGCTGGCGGTGCTGGCGCCGGCGATCAACCACGTGCGCCGGCAGGGGGCCTGACCGCGCCATGCACGCAATTCCGCTGGGCGCCAAGGGGACCTTCACGCTGCAGGTGACGCCGGCGCATCTCGCCAATCAGTTCAAGGACGTGAGCCTGCCGCCGGTGTTCGCCACCCCGATGATGGTGACGGCGATGGAGAATGCCGCCCTCAACGCGGTACGCAAATACCTGGAGCCGGGCGAAAGCGCGGTCGGCACCCTGGTCAATGTGCGGCATCTGGCGGCAACGCCGGCCGGGCATCAGATCGTGGCCGAGGCCGAGGTCACCAAAGTCGACGGTCGCCGCATCGAATTCAAGGTGAGCGCGCGCGACGACACGGAAGAGATCGGCAACGGCACGCACGAGCGCATGGTGGTCGATCTTGGCCGGCTCGGGCGCAAGCTCGCCGCCAAGGCCCGCGCTTAACCGGCGGGCGAAAGCCGGTCGGCCAGCTTGACCGTCAGCCAGCCGGCGGTGGTGCCGACGAAGCCGCCCGCGATCACGTCGCTGAGGAAATGGAAATCGGCGCCAATGAGCCCGACGGCGACCGCCAGCACGGCCAGCGCATAGAGCGGCCGATAGCGCGGATAGCAGAGCCACAGCACCGAGATCAGCGCGCAGGTCACGGTCATATGGCCGGAGGGAAAGGACTCGTAGCCGGCGCCGCCGTGCAGCCAGTGGAAGCCGTAGACCTGGTCGTGGATGAAGGAGGGGTTGTTCTCCACCCAGGTCTCCGGCCAGGTGCGCCCGAACAGCGGTTTCAGCTCGTCCTTGACGGTATGGCCCATGACCAGGCTGAAGCTGCACAGCACCAGGACGCGCGGAAAGCGCGCCAGCGGCCGGCCGGCGAGCACGGCCAGCCCCAGCGCGACAAAAGCGATCGCCGCCGCCGGCATCAGCGGGTCGGGGAGATGGGTGAGCGGCTCGAACAGCGCGTGCTTGTGCGCGGGCGCCAGCGCATGCGCCATCAGCGCGAGTGGCCGGTCGAGCCAGAAATAGCTGGCGACCACCGCGAGCGCGGTGAGCGCCAAGGCGAGCAGCCATTTTTGCATTGCGCTCATGAGGGCTCTTCGGCGATGCGCCGCAGGCGGCGTCTAGAGACCAATTCCTTTAGATTAAATCACCGGGCGTCCCTAACATTTTGCGTGCGCATGATCTTTTCCGAAAACCGGTTCCCACTTTTCGGGATCATGCGCTAGGCAATGCAGTCTACGGAAAACAAATGCCGGGCCAAGGCCCGGCATGCTTACGCGGCAAGTTCAGAGAAATCAGTGCGCGACGCCGGTGGACGCCAGGGTCTCGCCCGAGTGGCGCTTCTTCGCGGCGGCCTGCTTCTTCGGCTTGGCGGGCGCCGATTCGCTGGCCACCGGCTGCTTTTTCGTCTTGGCCGGCGCCGCCTTGGCGCCCGGCCGCTGCGGCGGCAGCGGCGGCTTGCTCGACGCGGTGTGGTGCACCGACGTGGCGGCGTCCTTGAGCGGTAGCTGGACGTGATGCACGCCGTTGTCCTCGCGCAGCCCGTTCACGAAATCCTTCGGCTCCATCCAGATGAACAGCGGCACCTTCAATTTCATGAACTCGGCGACGTCGCGGCCGAAGTCCACGCAATTCTTCCAGAGCGCGTTCCACAGGGGCGGATTCTTCTCGCGTGCTTTGATGTAACCCACAACCTTCTTGTACTCGTTGTAGGTGACCCAGACGCGGAAGCGGGCGAGCACGTATTTTTCTTCGAGGTCGCCATCGCTGGCACCCATCTCGCCCGGCACGAAGACTACGTGGCCGATGGTCCAGTTGACGACGCTGCAGTTGACGCAGTCGCGCTTGTCGCCGGCCGGGAAGAAGCCGGCGATGTGGCTCTCGACGATTTCCTTGTTGCCGTTCACCCGCCCGTACAGCACGTACATATGGCCGTAGCTCGCGGCATTGCGCGCGCGGAATTCGACAAAGTAGCGGTGCGGAACCGAGCGCCTATGCTTGGCGCTCTTGTCGGCGTGATAGATCTTGGCGTGAGAAACCGAGGCGGGGCTCGCCGTCTTGTAGACATCGTCGGCACGCGCCGCCGGTGCATTGAAGCCGAGCCCAAACGCCAAGCCGAACAGCAAGGCGAGGGTGCTGCCTGAAGCAAGCCGATACCGCATCGCACGCTCCCTAACCTGAACGGAGGTTAGTTAACTCAATCCTCTGCACGGAGTGCAGGGAAACGACATCCGATCACCGGGGGAGACCCCCCCGGGATCGGATCAGGTCGCTGTTCGCGCTGAAACGAGTACAAACAGGCGAGCTGCTTGCCATCGCTCCAACCAGGAGCTTAGCCCTTGGTCACGACAGGGGCTTTGCCCTTGCCGATCGGAGCCTTACCCTTACCGGCGCAGCTAACCACGCCGAGGGCCAAAGCCAGCGAACAAACGATGACGAGGAACTTTTTCATAACGCGCCACCCAGTTTTATTGTTGAGTACCGGCGCTATCTAACAGCCCCGCCAAATGGCCAGCTAGTGCGCAAAAGCAACACCCCACAACTATCTGTCGACGAAAGCAGCTTGGCCCGGTCCAGGCGCGCCTCTGTTTTGTTTGGGTTTTCAGAGGGTTAGATCGCAACGCCGGGGTCAGAGCAAGAAAGGGCTTACGCCCTCAGGTCACAGCTTTTCGTCGTCGGGGCGCCCTGTGGATTTTGCGGGCGCAAAGGCGGCAGGTGCACTGCGAAAAGGCGAGCCGCAACGCGGAGATTCGCGCGGTGCAACCATACCGGCGGCCGCACCTCTACAACTCATAGTCCTCGGCTATTGCTGCGGCACGCCGGCAATGCCACAGCCGAGCTCAGTGATATTCCTCGCAGCTGCCGACCAGCGGAAAGTGCGACGTGTCGGGGTATTTCTTCTCGAGCTGCTTCTCGACGATCTTGAGCGCCTGCTTGCAGGCCTTTTCGGTGGCGTAGCGGGTATAGACCTTGCGCTCGCCATTGGGCCCGAGCGCGACGAACTGCCACCAGGCCAACACCGGGGTGGCGGAAGCGGCGATGCTCGCAGCCGTCAACAACACAATACCGATCGTTCGCAGTTTCATAGCGGCTCCTTGTCTAACGCGACTTGTCCGCCCCCGTCAGCGGGTCACGACCACGCGCGTGCCATAGCCGGCACGGTGGTAGAGGTCCATGATGTCGCTGTTGAACATGCGGATGCAGCCGTGCGAGACGAAATGGCCGATCGTGCCCGGCGCATTGGTGCCGTGGATCGCGTATTGGCCGCCGCCGCTCAGCGTCATCGCCGCCGCCCCCATCGGATTGGCCCGGCTGCCGCTGGGGATCACGAGCGGATAGCGGCGATAATCCTTGCGGATCGAGTCCGGCGCCTGCCAAGCCGGCTTGATGTATTTGCCGTCGATATAGGCGGTACCCGACCATTGCATGCCGGCGCGGCCAACGCCGACCGGGTAGCGAATCGCCTTGCCGTCACCGAGTACGTAATACAGCCGGCGCTGGCCGGTCTTCACCACAATGGTGCCCGCCTCGTAGCCGCGAAATCTGACGATCTCGCGGGCGCCGGACGGCGTGGGCGCAATCAGCGCAGCGCCGGCAAGCGCAACCAAGCCAAGGAAGATTTTTCGCATTGAAAGGGCGCCTCGAACGCGGTGGGTCGAGCCTTGCGGGCGGAAATATTTCCATCGCAATGCCCGCGCCGTCAAGATTGAGCGCGCCCCTGCGGCACCGTTGCGCAAAACACGGTAAAAAGACCGAAATCGGGGCGGTGGCGGCTGGCGCGGCAGCGCACTAAAATGGCGCAGAATGACAAAAACCGCCGCTGCACTCGTCTGGTTCGCCGGCCTCGTCGGCTGGGCCATCATCCGCCAGCCCTTCGAGCGCCGGGCGAAGAAGATCGGCATCAGCAAATCGATGTTCGACAGGCGCGAATCGAGCCTGCTGGCGCTCGCTTTGCTCGGTCTGTTGGCGATACCCGCCGTCTATGTGCTGAGCGGATTTCCAGCGGCGCTCGACCGGCCCTTCATCGCGTGGATCGCGTGGCTGGGCATCGTGCCGGATGCGGCCGCGCTCTGGCTGTTCCGGCGCAGCCACGCCGACCTCGGGCGCAATTGGTCGATTTCGCTCGAACTGCGCGACGCGCACACCCTGGTCAGAAGCGGCGTCTACCGCTTCATCCGCCATCCGATGTACACCTCGTTCTTCCTGCTGGGCGTCGCGCAGGCGCTGCTGTTGCCGAACTGGCTGGCGGGGCTCGCCGGCATCGCGGGCGCAGGCACGCTCTTCGCCTTTCGCGTCGGGCGCGAGGAGAAGATGATGCTGGAAAGCTTCGGCGAGGAGTACCGCGCCTATATGGCCCACACCAAGCGCATCGTTCCGTGGATCGTCTAGCGCGCATCAAGCCGGCACGGAGAGCATGAATGCGCGGGCGCATGATCCCTTTGTCGATACCGCGGCGCATGACCAACGACCTGTTGTATTTCGCCAAAAGCATCCCGACCGTGCCGGTGCAGAAGCGCATGGCACTGCAGCCGCTGATCGAGGCGCGCGCGGCTTTGAACGAGCGGCCGCGCTGGACCGTCATCTTCACCAAGGCCTATGCCCTGATGGCGGAGGAGTTTCCCGAGTTCCGCCGCGCCTTCTGCCGCATTCCGTGGACGCATCTCTATGAATACCCGCGCAGCAACGCCACCGTCATCGTCGAGCGCGACTACAAGGGCGAGCCCGAACTGTTCTCGATCGGCATCAAAAACCCGGCGGCACTGCCGCTTGCCGAAATCGGCCGGCAACTGCACGACGCCTCGACCGCGCCGATCGAGGAGATCAAGGATTTCCGCCGGCCGATGAATTTCGCGCGGCTGCCGTTGCCGTTGCGCCGCGCCTTCTGGTGGATCTGCCTGAATTTCGGCCGCCAGCGCGGCAATTATTTCGGTACCTTCGCGGTGTCGGTCTATTCGGCGCTCAACGCGGAGTCGCTGCATCCCCTGTCGCCGATCACCACGCTGTTGAATTACGGCGTCATGACCGCCACCGGCGAGCTCGACGTGCGCATCATCTACGACCACCGCGTCATGAACGGGGCGACGGTCGCGCGCGCGCTCAACCGGCTGGAGGAAATCCTGCTCGGGCCGGTGCTGGAAGAGGTGCGCGCCCTGACCAAAGGATGAACTTTCCGGCGGGCCGCCGGTGGCCCGGTAAGGCGGCTGCCGCAGCGGCCGCAAGCACCGGTATCATGGGCTCTTTTTGCCCCGGCACGCGTGTCCCTCCGCCGGCCGGTGGTCATTCAAAGTTGTGCGGGTGTGGCTTTTCCGCACTAGAGGCGAATTGCGGCGGTGGCTAGATAATCCGGCAACTCACGCAAGGGGCTGGCAGGGCCGAAACGCCCTTGCGTCAAGGCAAGCGGCCTTAAGGGGCTCGTGGCGTCGTGAAATCCATCGTTGTTTTGGCTGGGCTTCTGATCGCAGGCTTGGCGCTCGGCGGCTGTTCGTCCACCGCGTCGAACGGCAGCAAGGCCTATGCCGCCGCCTATTCGGCGCCGCGCGCCGAGCGCAAGACCAGCAAGCGCGATCCATGGACGCTGGAGACGCCGTTCGGCATCCTCTATAGCGAGGTGCCGCGCGAGACGGTGGCCTATACGACCAACGAGCCGCCCGGCAGCATCATCGTCGATACGCCGAATCGCTACCTCTATTACGTCGCCGGGCACGGTCAGGCGATCCGCTACAGCATCGCGGTGGGCGCCGAGGGCTATGGCTGGCGGGGCGTGACCAAGGTCTCGCAGAAACGCGAATGGCCGGACTGGACGCCGACGCCGGGCGAGCTCAAGCGCTTCCCCGATCTGCCGCGCCACATGGACGGCGGCCCGCAGAACCCGCTCGGCGCGCGCGCGCTCTATCTCGGCAGCACGCTCTACCGCATCCACGGCACCAACGAGCCGTGGAAGATCGGCGCCGCCGTGTCGTCGGGCTGCATCCGCATGTCCAACAACGACGCCATCGATCTCTATAACCGCGCCAAGGTCGGCGCGACCGTGGTCGTGCGCTGAAGGCGGGCGCTTTTCGCTATCGCTGGGGGTTCGAAACCGCGGCTTAAAGGCCGTGGTCGCGGATGATATCGGCTGCCACCAGCTGGTGCCAGATAAAGAGAATGATCAGCGCGCCGACGGTGGCGCCGATGAAGCCTGCACTTTGGTGCGCGTTGTAGAAGCCAAGCGCGCGGCCGGTAAAGGTTGCCAGCAGCGCGCCGGCGACGCCGAGCACAATGCTGACGACGAAGCCCTTGGGCTTGTTGGGGCCGGGCAAGACGAAGCGCGCGATCACGCCGGCGACCAAACCGATCAGCAGGATCCAGAACAACACACCCATGGCAGGGTTTCCTTGTCGCGCGCGGCCGGCGCGGAAGCGACCTAAGCGGTCCGCCGGGACGGGCGGCTACCGCATTTCCTCCTCTTTCTTTTTTTTCTGCCGCTTGAGGAAGGCGCGGTAGTCCGGCGGGTTGAAATCGAGCAGCGTGCCGCCCGAAGCGAAGTGCTCGACGAAGGCAAGCCCGATCGCGTAGGTGGCGCCGGCCGACAGCGTCGGCATGGCCATGACGGCAACGATGGTGCCGGCGACCGGCACGCTCTTGACCAGGCTGACCGCGCCCATGCCACTGGCGGCCGGCACCAGGCAGCCGGCGAGCGCGGCGATCAGCGACTTGCCGAGGTTTGCGGAAAACGGCAGGTCGTAGATCTTGGACAGCCGGCGCAGCATCTGGATCTGCACGCCGCCGACGGTGGCGAGATCGACGCCGGGGACCGGGATCAGCCCGGCGGCACCCGAATACATGGAATAGCGCTCGACCACCTTCTCGGCCGCGGCTCGGCGGTCGTCCGGCGAGGTCGCG
Source organism: uncultured Pseudomonadota bacterium (assembly GCA_963805535.1). Classification (GTDB taxonomy): domain Bacteria; phylum Pseudomonadota; class Alphaproteobacteria; order Rhizobiales; family Xanthobacteraceae; genus Pseudolabrys. The sequence continues at coordinate 387,161 of CAWDUV010000011.1, read as the reverse complement.
GACGCTGTCGCGGCGGAAGCCTGCGCTTTTTTCTGCGGTTGCGCCGCCTCGGCCGCCTCGGCAGCTTCCGGCCGGATCGCCTTCGGCAGCTTCTTCTTGTTCATGTCACGCCGCCTGCCGCATGCCGACCAGCGAGTCGATCTCGTCGGCGACCGCCGCGATCTCGCGCGCGGCCGCGCCGTTCTTCTCGATCATGCTCGGGGTCGCACCCCACAGGGCTGCCTCGGCATAGACCACGCGGTTGGTCAGCTCGCTGCTGAGCACCGGGAAGCCGGCCTCGATCAACTCGGCGCGGATATGCTTGGCAATGACGGAATCGCGCGTGGTCTGCGTCAGCACGCAGCGGAAGAAGCGCCGCTCGCCCTCATCGCCCTCGATCAGCGAATTGAGCGTGTCGAGCATGCGGTCGATGTCGAGCGGGGAGGCCTTGACCGGCACCAGCAGGAAGTCGGCCGCGGCAATGCAGGCAAGCGTCGCCAGCGAGCGAAAGCCCGGGGTGTCGATGAGGATCGGGCCGCTCGCGGCGAGCTCGCGCGCGGTCTTCCAGGCGTTTTCAGTGGCGTCCTCCACCACTCTGACGCCGCCGAGCGCCTTCTCGCGCGCCGCAAGCCGCGCGATCGAGCGCTGCGGATCGGCGTCGACGATGGTGGAAGGCCGCCCGCTCAAGTGCCAATGCACCGCCAGACAGCTTGCCAGCGTGCTCTTGCCGCTGCCGCCCTTCATGGTCGCTACGGTGACGATCTGCCTCATGACCCACCTGCCCTTCTCGAGTTTCGTTCGCGGTTTACGGCGAATCACATAGCGCCGATGCTAACGGAAACCGCGCCCGGATTCTGCCCGCGCGGGGCCCGGCGGGCCGCGATTTTTCACGGGTTTTTCGGCCCGCCGGCGCGCTTTCCGGCGCGCGGGCGGCCTATTGCGCGCCGGCCGGGTTGGCGGCGGCCGCCGCCTGCAGCTCGGCAAGCTGGGTCTTGTACTGCTCTACCGTCGTCTCCAGCCGCGCGATGTTCTGCAGCAGGCGCTCGCTCGACAGCCGCAGGAAGTAATAGCCGAAGTCCGGATAGGCGAAATAGACCTCGAGCAGCCGATCGTAGCTGATAGTCATCACCGTGCCGGCCTCGATGCATTCGACGCTCTGGGTGCGCCGGTTGTTGGGCGAGACGAAGCCGAGCTCGCCCAGCAGGCGGCCGGGCGGCAATTCGATGCCGATCTCTTTCACCAGGAACTTGCCGGACACGGTGAGATACATCTCGTCGGCGACGTCATCCTTGCTAAACAGCAAGTCGCCGTTCTTGTAGTTGCGCGAATTCATGAACGGCTTGAGCCAGTCGATCGACAGATCGCCGCGCACCGCGATACGCGCCTTCTTGAGCAGCTTGGTGATCTGGAACAGCCGGAAGCTGTTGATGGGCAGCAGCAGGAAATACATCAGGAAGGTGGAGATCACGCCGGCGAGCACGCCATAGGCCATGAAGAACAGCGCGCTCATAATGCCGTAGACGCGCAAGCGCACCATGGTCGGCACCAGAAAGGTCAGGCCGTAAAAGGCGGCGCCGATCAGCGCGCAGGTATTGGCGATGTTGATGTTGGCGAGGATTACTTCGGCGATGCGGTGCCAGATCGCCTCGAAGGTGACGTTGCTGGGATCGAGGTTGAGCTGGATGAGCAGCTTTTCGATGGTGAGATTTTGGGCTCCTCGCTCTGCGATGCGATCCAGGAATCCGGTGATGTCTGGAAGTGCGCTCAGCATTCACGCCTCCGTGCGAGAAAGTTTCCCTCGCGACTACGCGCGTTCGCGGAAAAGGCCTGCGGCGCCCGACACCGCTCTAAAAACTCGCGGCCTACAATCGCGTTTTTATTACAGGTCTTTCGGGCCTTGTGAAGGAAGCGGGCTGCCCGCTCACGCCGACCGGTTGTCCTGCTCGTACCAGCGCAGGAAGCGGCCGCCGGCGAGGCCCCGGGTGAGAGCCAGATTGTATTCCCGGAACACCTCCGGCCGGTGCCAGCCGCCGGCCGGCCAGTCGGCGAGCGCGCGCTCGAGCCGGGCGATGTCGATTGCCCGGCGCGCCAGCGGCGAAGCCGATAGCGCCGCGACCTCGCGCGCCAGCTCGCCGCGGCGGCTCGCAAGCTTCTCGTACCAGTCGGCCGCCTGCAGGCCACTCAGCCGGTTGGTCAGCACCATCTCCGGCAGCAGGCCCCACATGGCGCGGCGGATGAGCGAGCGGTCGATGCCCTCGGCCAAGTACTGCTCGGGCGGCACGCCGAAGCAATAGGCGACCACGTCGAGGTCGGCGGTGGGGTCGCGCACCTCCACGCCGGTGACCGCCTTTTCCGCCGCCTGCCAGTCGCCGGCATAGTCGACTTGGGCGAGCGCGCGCCAGCGCTCGTCGCCGCGCGGGCGATAGAGGAAATCGTGGCCGACTTCGCGGGCGCGCGCATCGACCGCCATGGCGGCGGCGAAATCGGGGCGGATGGCGGCGTGCGCCTGCCAGGCGGCCCCGCGCTGGGGCTGGCGGCGGCGCTCGGCCCAGGCGGCGAGGCGCTCCGGCACCAGCGGCTCGACGAACAGCTTGCGCAGGCTCACCGCGCGCGAATAGGGCGTGCGGCGGTAATAGAGCCGCCACTGGCGGTAGGCGGTGGCGAGCCGCCCGCGCTTGAGATGACCGAGCGCCTGCGACCAGCCGCTCCAGCTGATGGTGAGGTTGCCGGTGAGACCGCCGAGCAGCACGCGGTGCCCTTGCGCATGCGCAAGCCGCAAGGCGGCCAGCACCCAGCCGAGATTGCTCGGATTGCGCACCGGCGCCTCCAGCGCCATGAAAAAGCGCTCGAGCTCGGCGAAGTCGTCGTGGCTACCGGTGGAGACATAGGTAACGTCGATATTGCCGGCGGCTTGCGCGATCGCTTCGACATAGGGCGTCTCGTCGGCATAGGTGCCGGGCACCACCTCGCCGGCGAAGCCTGGACGCGGCACGCCGGTGAAGGCGGCAAGCCGCGCATTATCTTCGGCGAGCGCGCGCGCGGCCAGCACCGAGACGGAAGAAGAATTGAGCCCGCCGCTGAGCAGGCAGCCGACAGGGTGAATGCTGCGCATCTGCCGGCGCACGGCGCGATCGAGCGTCGCGCGCAAACCGTCCGCATAGGCCGCATCGGAGGCAAGTCGCACCGGCGCGATGTCGGACGGCGTCCAGTAGCGGCGCGTCGTTACCCTGCCGTCGGCGGCAACGCGCATGACATGCGCCGGCAGCAGGCGGAAGACGCCGCGGTAGAATGTGGTGGCAAGATCGGCGTGATTGAGCACCAGGAAATCGGCGAGCTTCTCCTCGCTCAAGGCGCGCGGCACCTCGGCGAGCGCGAACAGCCCGTTGGGCATGGTGGCGAAGGCGAAGGCGCCAGCGTTTCTGTGCCACATCACCACGTTGAGCCCGAGCTGGTCGCGCGCCAGCGTCAAGGCGCGCGTGCGCGCATCCCAGATGGCGGCGGCGAACGGCCCGCGCAGCAGCGGCCAGACCTCGTCGCCGACTTTCTCCCAGGCAGCGAGCAGCACGCGCGCGTCCGACCAGGCATCGGCCGCGTGCGGCGCAAGGCCGATGCGCGCCAGCACGTCTTCGCGGTTGTCGAGACGCAGATCGGCGGCGATCGCCGCGCCGCTGGCGCCCCGCTCCGGTTGGCGGTCGAAGCGATCCTCCGGCGTCATGCGCATCAAGACATGCGCCAGGCCGATGGCGCCGTCGGTCAAAATGCCGGCGCGGTCGGGACCGTATTGCGTGAGCGCATTGGCCGCGCGTTCGAGCGCGCGGCGCTCGACCGGCGCGCCGTCGAAGCGCAGCATGCCGGCGATGGCGCTCATGCCGCACCGCCGTAGGCGGCAAGCCGCGCATAGCCTTCGGCTTCGCGCGCGCCGACGAGCTTGTCCTTGCCGACCTCGATCCAGGCATGGGCGGCGAAGCTTTCGCCGTCGCGCGCGACGCCGAGGCAAAGCGTGCTCGCAATGCCGCGTCGGCGCAGCATGGCATGGGCGGCGAGCGCGCACGGCAAACTGAGCGCCTCGCTGCGCGCGCCGATCTCCTCGACCGCCCAGCCGACCCAGCGCGCTTCCTCGCCGGCGAAACGGCGGATGCGGCGCGGCGCACGGTCGGCCCAGGCGAACAGGCGCGCCGGGCGAAGAAAGCGCACCGCCAGCCGCGCCAGCGCCAGCATGACGGCGGCCTCGCGCAGATAGAGGCGCCGCATCGTCTTCGGTTTCATGGGTTTCGGTCTCGCAAAACAGCGCTGTCGCGCGCGATGCCCGTAGCGGCCGACTGCACGGCGACGCGCATGGCGCGGCGTCCGCTAGTGTGGTGGATTTGAAGTTTGCCATATTATCGCGGCGAGCTCTTTGGCAAACTTCAAATCCAAACCACACTAGAATCACATAATTGCTAGTGTCCTTCGATTCCGGAATTCGCATCCGAGACCGCCGCGAGGTATGGCGAACTTCGGAATCGGGACACTAGCCACCGGTGCGGGCCGACAGCGGCAACGACATTTCGAACGAAAATCCGAGCTTGCTTTCGGGCGCCGCCGGCACCGGCGGTTGTGCCCCCGCCTGCGCCGCGCGCCCTCGGGTTTTCGTCTGCGCGCCGATTGCCAGTTTTGTGACGGTGGGTGGGCGCCAGGCGCGCCGCGTTCCATGACCGGTCTCTGTAGCCTTCGTCGGTTGCATCGTCCGTCTCCGGAAGCGACCACGGTCGCATGACTTTAGTGACATCCGGTCCGCCCTGGCAAGGCCGCGCAGCAACCGCTGAAATACGTGCCGGCAATCGGCGCCCGGCCGCGGCATCAAGCTCCCCGTGCTTGGCAGCCGCTAGCCGGCATGTTAGCCTTTTTTGTCGGTGGCTGGAGTGAGCCAACGGATAAATCACCAGCGGCTTGATCGCGCAGTGGGCTCGGCCCGGGAGACGAGAAAGGATCCGCTATGGCACAAGATACGACTGCGTCCGAGAGCCCCGAGCAGGGCGAAGCCAAGGAGCTGACGCCCGAACAAAAGAAGGAAATGGCGACGAAGCTGGTCGAGCGGTTCTCCCTCTGGGGCGGCGTCGCCGGGCTGATCCCGGTACCGCTGCTCGACATCGCCACCGTCGGCGGCGTGCAGGTGCAGATGCTGCGGCGGATTTCGCAGATTTACGCCGTGCCGTTCGCGGAGAACCGCGGCAAGGCGCTGATCGCGGCGATCGCCGGCTCGATGATCCCGGCGACCAGCGGCATCGGCGCGGCAAGCGCGGTCAAGTTCGTGCCGGTGCTCGGCATGCTGGCCGGCGCCGTGGTGATGCCGGTCCTGTCGGCGGGCGCCACCTACGCCATCGGCAAGGCCTTCATCCAGCATTTCGCCTCGGGCGGCACGCTGCTCGACTTCAACCCGCCGGACTACCGTGAGTTCATCAAAACGCAAAAGGAAGCCTGGGATGCACGCCGTGGCAAAGGCACCGGCTCGCAGCCCGACGCTTCCGAAGCGAGCTCGGGAGCGGCCGCAACTAGTTCTTGACTTGCACGGGGCGATGCCAGCCAATCGCGGGAGATTGACCGAAGCGCCTGAGCTTTCGACCGGCGAGAGCGAGCCCTATGCTCGAATCGATTATCTACGTCGTCTTTTGCCTTCTCACCGGCGTCTGCGGCATCGACCGCCGAATGGGCTTCTTCGGTACGTTCCTGCTCGCGCTGCTCACCACGCCGCTCGTGGTGTTGCCCTTGCTGCTGCTCACCGGCCCGAACCGGCGCGTCGAATGGCGCCGCCGCACCTAGCGCAATCGCCCGATCGGGACCGGCGGCCGCACGTCTCGTTCGGCCGGCGGCGGCCGTTTGTGGAAGCGTAAACGGAAGACATCGCGTTATGTCCTTCCTTCAGCTCGTTCGCCGCGAAATGCACGGCTCGCTGCCGAAGCTGCTGTTCATGTCGGCGCTTGGCGGCATCTCGACGGCCACCATCCTCGCCGCCATCAACGCCGGCATGCAGGGCAAGTCCGGCTTGTGGGCGTCGGTGCTGTTCATCGTCTCGCTGTTCCTGTTCATCAAGACGCAATATTACGTCACCATCACCACCACCGCCGAGATCGAGGCCATCATCCATAAGCTGCGCCTGCGGCTGATGGACATGGTGCGGCGCTCGGAACTGCTGGAGATGGAGAGCATCGGGCGCGCGCGCATCGTCGCGGCGATCACCAGCGACACCGCGGTACTCACGCAGGCGAGCAACCTGCTGGCTTTCACCATTCAGGGCGCGGTGCTGATTTTCTTCGTCGCGATCTACGTCGCCTTCCTGTCGCTGACGGCGATCCTGATCACCATCGTGGTGGTCACCAGCGCCGGCTTGATCTTCCACTTCAAGAACAAGCGGCTGGCGGCGGAGAAGCAGCAGGCGGCGGAATGGGAGCGCCGGCTGTTCGACCGGCTGGTCGACTTCCTCGACGGCTTCAAGGAAATCAGGCTCAACAGGGCGCGCAGCGACGACCTCTACAACGACGCGGTCGAGGTCTCGCGCACCGCCGCCAACATCAAGATCAAGAGCCAGGCCGAGACCTTCAAGCTGATCGTGACGTCGCAGTTCTCGATGTACATCCTTCTCGGCGCGGTAGTGTTTGTGGCGCCGCAGGTGAGCTCGAGCCTGACCGGCGCTTCGCTCGCCAAGACCACCACGGCGCTGATGTTCGTGGTCGGCGCCTGCTTCGGCCTGGTGCAGTCGATCCCGGTGCTGCTGACGGCCAACGCCGCGGCCGACCGCATCGACCAATTGGAGGTGACGCTGCGCGCGCACCTCGCCAAGACGCCGCGCGAGCGCGAGATCAAGATCCCCAAGCGCTTCGACAAGATCGAGATGCAGAACATCGTGTTCCGCTACATTGACAAGTTCTCCGACACCACCTTCCAAATCGGACCGCTGGACTTCACGCTTAACTCCGGCGACCTGGTCTTCATCACCGGCGGCAACGGTTCCGGCAAGTCGACCTTCCTGAAGGTGCTGGCCGGGCTCTACCCGCCCGATTCCGGCGAAATCACGCTCGACGGCATGCGCGTCACCGACGAGACGCGCGACGCCTATCGCGCGCTGATCTCCGGCATTTTCTTCGACAACCACCTGTTCCGCCGGCTCTACGGCATCCCGGAGATGGCGCCGGGCGAGCTCGACCGGCTGCTCGCCAAGTTCCGCCTGGAGGACAAGACCGGGCTGGTGGGCGGCGAATTTCGCACGCTCGATCTGTCGGGCGGCCAGCGCCGGCGGCTGGCGCTCATCGTCAGCATGCTGGAGAAGCGCCCGATCCTGATGCTCGACGAATGGACGGCGGAGCAGGACCCGGAATTCCGCCGCAAATTCTATCACGAGCTGCTGCCGGACATGCTGCAAGCCGGCGTGACCATCGTGGTGATCACGCACGATGACCGCTATCTCGACGAGCTGGATCTGCCGGCGCGCAGGTTGCGCATGGACGAAGGGCGCTTCGTCGACCGGCTGCCGGCGCAGGGCGGCGCGTAGCGTTCGATGGAGATCGGCCGATGACCTACACAGAATCCCTCGACCGTAAGCCGCCGCAGCCGCGCGCCGGATGGTGGCGCTTCGTCGGCCGGCATCTGCCGAGCCTCTCCGTCATGCTGCTGGCCTCGATGCTGGTGGCGACCTTGCTGTTTCCCTATGTGGTGATCACGGTGCCGAGCGGCAGCGTCGGCGTGCTGTGGAAGCGCTTCAACGGCTACGACCTGTACTGCTGGTGCTTCGTCGGCCGCGGCACCATCCTCGATCCGCGCGAACTGCGCGACGAAGGCCTGCACTTGGTCTGGCCCTGGGACAAATTGTACATCTACGACCTGCGCCTGCAGTCGACCACGCAGACCTACAACGCCATCACCAAGGACGGCGTCAGCGTGACGGTGCAGATCAATATCCGCTTCCAGCTGATGCACAACTCGATCGGCGTGCTGCACAAGTTCATCGGTCCGAACTACCTGAACTCGGTGGTGGCGCCGGAGATCGGCAGCCAGGCGCGCGAAGTGATCTCGCAATACACCGCCGAGGAGGTCTACCGCTCGCGCGAGGCGATCCAGAAGGCGATCCGCAACAAGTCGCAGGCGAGCCTTGGCGCCCATCTCAACAGCCTGGTGCAGCCGGAAGCCATGGAGCAGCCGGACCCCAAGCACTACAACGACTTCCTGCAGAACTCGATCCAGATCCTTGACACGCTGGTGCTGAGCATCGAGCTGCCGTCGGCTATCGTCGCCGCCATCAACCGGCAGACCGAGCAGTTCTACCAGATCCAGGAGTACAAATACCGCGTCGAGCGCGAGGTCGAGGAGGCCAAGCGCAAGCAGGTCGAGGCCAACGGCATCGCCGCCTTCCAGAAGACGGTGAGCAAGGGCATTTCCGACTCCTATCTGCGCTGGCGCGGCATCGAGGCGACGCTGGCGCTGGCCCAGTCGAGAAACTCCAAGATCGTGATCATCGGCAGCGGCAAGGAAGGCCTGCCGATCATCCTCGGCAACATGGACAACGGCTCAGCCGGCGCGGCGACGCCTCTGCCGCCCGGCCAGCCGCCGCCGCTGACGCCGGAAACCGCGCCGAAGTCGAGCGGCACGTCGGCGGCGCCGGCGAACGGGACGGCCGCGCCGTCGCAGGGCGAGAAAAAAGCCGCCGCGCCGGCCGAGGCCTCGAAGCCGGCGGAAAGGACGCAAGCCGCCGAGAAGAAAACGTCGATCGCGCTCGACCTGTCGGAGATCAAGGCCCTGCTGTCGCGCCTCACCAACGCCATGCATGGCAACGAGGCGCCGCGGCCGGCCGTGCCCGGCGAGCCACCGAAAAAATAGCCGGGCAGCATGTCTGAAAGCGCCAAAACGAACTGCGACGATGCGGGCCGCGCGCAGGCGGCGCTTTTCGAATTGCCTTGCTTTGCGAATATCGGCGATCATGCCGGCGCCCGCGCGCTGGCGCGGCGGGAAGGAACGGCACTGTGACCGACAACACGCAATCAGGGGCAAGCGGCGGCCTGCCGCCGGCGCGCAGGACCCGTCTGCTGGTGGTGCTCGCCAGCGTGCTGCTGTTGGTCGGCAGCACGGTCATCGGCTACATGTTCGGCCGCGATCTGGCGCAACGCCCGCTCAACGACGCCATGCAGCTGGTGCACCAGTTGCAGCCCGAAGTGCAAAAGCTCAGGACGCAGATCGACAAGCAAAGCACCGAGATCATTTCGCTGCAGACCAAGCTGAAACGGGCCGAAACTTCGCTGCACGCAATCAGGCCGGCGGAAAACACCTACAACGTCAACGCCAATCAGTCGCTCAGCCTCGACGACGGCAAGCTGACGGTCGGCCTGGTCGGGCCGCCGAGCAACAATGGCGTGATGCTCAATATCAACGGCCAGCAGCACCATGCGGTGACCGGCGACCTGTTCACTGTTGCGCCTGACCCGGCGACTGCGTGCACCGTCAAGGTGCAATCGTTCGATATGTTCCAGACCTTCGTCAACGTGCACTGCAGCAAGGCGAAGTAGCCTATTCCCAGATCAAAACGTTCGGCAGCGAGGCGTCGAGACGGCGCAGCGCCGTGTAGCCGACGCCGGCCAACCCGCGAAACAGCCCGAGATTGAAACGCCGGCCGCCGCTGTTCCAGCGGAAGTCGCCGGCCGCGCGCGAAGCCTCCAGGAGCTGGGCCAGGCGGCGCGCGGCCTCTTCGCCGAGGTCGCCGCGATCGAGCGCGCCCGCGGCCTCGCAGAAGAACTCGATGCTGCCCAGCGTGCCACAGCACAGCGTGTCGACCTGTCCCGGCCAGCCCTGTTCGGCGCCGGCAAGCGCGTTGCGGATATCGGACGCCAGCAGCTTGGCGTCGAGCCCGCCGCGCTTGGCGGCGGCGATCCGGGCGAGGCCGATACCGGGGGCACCGTGGCACCACTGGCAAGGCCAAGCCGGCACGCCCTCCCCGCGCAAATCGGGCCAATTGTGGCGGGCGGCGTCGTAAGTCTCGTTTTCGAAGGCGATGCATTCGGCAGCGGCCTGCGCGAAATCCGCGCGCCCGCTCGCCGCCGCCAGCGCGGCCAGCGCATAGGCAAAGCCGGCGGCGCCGTGCGACATGCCGTTGAGCCCGTGGGCGCCGGCGCCCTGGCCGCTCCAGCAGCGGCGGCCCTCCTCGCCCACGCGCGGCTGGCGCAGCAGGTGCTCGCCGCACTTGATTGCGCGCGCGAGCGCGTCGTCGGAGCCGGTGTCGCGGTAAAGCCGCAGCAGGCCGAGGATGGCGCCGGCGCTGCCGCCCATGACGTCGAGCTGCTTGTCGGCTGCGATCAGCGGATCGGCGATGAGCGCCGCCGCCCGTTGCGCGTCCGCCAGCAGCGCATCGTCGCGCGAGACCTTGGCCATCACGGCGAGTGCGTAGACGATGGAGCCGACGCCGGCGGCGCCGCCGATGCCGAGGGCGCGGGCGGTGCGCGCGGCGTTGCGGCTCTTGAGTTCCTTGCGCAGGTGGCTGAGCCCCGCGCGGGCCAGCGCGCCCGAGGCGGCGTCCCCGCGCACCGCCGCATGCGCGGCCAGAAAGACCGCGATGCCGGAGACGCCGTTGTAGAGCTCGGGGCCGAGGCAGGCGAGCTGAAAGACTTCCGAGTCGCCCAGCCAGTCGAGCCCGATCCAGGCGGCACCGGGCCCGCGCCGGATGGCGTATTGCGCCAGCTCCCCGGCAATGCGGTCGGCCTCGGCGGCGAACAGCGCGGCGTCGGGCGCGATCTTGGACTCCGCCAACAGCGCTTCTTTCACCTGCGCGTTCGCCGCCGGCGTCGCCGCCGGCCGCGCGATCACGCTCAGGTTCTGCCGGATGACCGTGAGCTGCCAGGCGATCTCCTCCCCGTCGAAGCTTTCGAGGCGGGCGCGCGCGCGGGCAAGGCCGGGCTCGGCGCCGGTGCGGATCGCAATGCCGCTCAGGTCGCGCACCTCGTCGCCGTCGTCGGGCGTGACGAAATGTGGCACGTTCAACGACAAGAGCGCCGCGCGCTCGGCGCGCTGCAGGGGCCAGAGCGGGTCGCTGTCCTTCTCCCAATCGGCCAGCCGCGCCACGAAATCGGCCTGCGCCGACCAGGCAATGCCGTCGCTCATCTCGCGATGGTTCTTCAGGCGCTGCAGCAGCATGTAATAGAAGCGCGTGGGGCGGATGACCTTGCGCACGGGCAAGCCGGCGAAGCCGTCGAACAATCCGCCTTGCTCTCGTCCCCTGCCCGCGCGGCTCAAGAATTTCGCATAGGCTTCGAAACCGGCGACGAAATCGTCGACATGCTCGGCGAATTTGGCGTAGCGGCCCTCGATGCGCGGCAAATTGGGCGTGCCGGCGCCGGCTTCCCTGGTCTTGGCCGGCCGCATGGCATCGGAATTGATGGCAGTCCAGGTGAGCTTGATCTTGGCGTTCCAGTCGGCGGTCATGCCGCCGATGGCGAAGACATTGTCGTCGATGCCGCGGCCATAGGCCGGCAGCAGCCCCACGGTCATGACCGAATTGGCGACGATGGCCGTGGCCGCGTCGAAGGCTTCGTCTTCCGCATCGGACGTCGCGCGCTCGGCGCCGGCCTGCAGGATGGTTTCCAGATCGATCGGCACCGGCCGATCGCCGCAGGCGATCACGTTCTCCTGATGCATGTCGTTGGCGGCAAAGCAGTGCAGCAGCGCGAGCCAGGCGCCGGCGCGGCGGAAGAAACGCGCAAAGCCGTCCTCGTCCGCGCAAGCCTCGTGCGCGATGAACTCGGTCCAGCCGTAGCCGTCGCGCGCGAGCGCGCGCACCGCCTGCAGATCGAGCGGGGGCGACGCCGCGTTCAAGCGCTCGACCAACGCCTGCCAGCGGGTATCGAGCCGCAAATCCTTCGGCTTGTAGACGATGCGCGTGCCGTCCTCGAAAGCGAGGATCTTGACCGAGCGCCCGTTATTGTGCGGATCGGAGAAGTCGCCCTCGATGCGGACGACCCGGCCGCCACTGCGCGACCCAAGAATGTCGCGGTCGATCGCCGCGCGGTCCTCGGCCAGCCGCAGCAGCATTTCCCGGGTCGTGTCGATCCACTGGCGCGCGACCACGGCCAGGAGCCGCAGCAGCACCGGCTTTTGCTCGAACAGGGCGCGCCAGCCGCCGGTTTGCATGTCGGCGAGGAAGCGGTCGTAAAGCGCGCTGCCGGGCTTGTCCGGATCGGGCGCAATGCCGGCCGCCTTGCGCGCCTGGACGAAGGCTTCGTAGAGCGCGGGCGTGGCAAGATCGGACAATTGCCGCAACAGGGCATGGCGCATGCCTGCACGCGCGGGTTGGCTCAGATTGCCGGCGACGCCGGCGCCGAGGCCGGCCCAGAGCCGCGTCTCGGCGGCATCGACCGGCGCCAGGAACAGGTGCTCGAAGGCGCAAGGCTCCGCCGGCGCGGGGCTCAGCGTCTCGGGCGCGGGCCCGCTTAGCGACGCCTCGAGCCAGACCGCATCGTCGAGCCAGGCCGGGATCGCGGCCGACGGTATCCGGCGCGCGCCGGTAAAACGGGCGGCGACGTCGGCCCTGGTCCAGCCGTCGCGCGCCAGCCGCCGCTCGAAAAGCGACCAATCGCCGCTGGCGCTGGCGCGGCACCAAGCGGCGAGACGCCGCTCGACCAGCTCGGGGTCGCCGTCCCGGCCAGGCAAGGCTTCGAATTGGTCCGACAGGAGTTCGTCGATGGTCGCCGCGCGTACGAGCAGGCGCTCGCAGAAAGCATCCATAGTCTTCTCCGAGCGCATTTCTAATCCAAAGCGCCGGTCCGGTCACTTGATAGCCGGGAAGCATTGCGCCGGCGGCCTGGCACCCCGCAACGGGCGCGCTAGCCGGGCGGCGTCGCGCTGCCGGCCCGCATCGCGGGCGTGCCCGACCCGTTCCGGCCGGGCGAAGTCGGCTAGCGCACCGGCCGGGTTTATCTGCATAATTTCGCAGATCGATGCATTAACCATGTGGGCCGGTCGCATTTCGATAGTTTTGTGACGTATTTGGACAGACTTTACATCGTACGCACCCGATGCTCTAATGGAACCGGAGCGGGGGGATCAACCTCGTTTCTCCTCGTAATCGCTGGCGAACAAAAGGACCTATCCCATGAGCGACAAGACGATCGGTCTCGAGCAGATCGAAGAAGACATCCTGAGCTACGAAGTCTCCGACGAGTCGCTGGAGACAGCGGCGACGGCGAAGGCGGGCGCCTATACGCTCGGTTTCTGCACCGGCCTGTCTGCCTGCCCGTCTCCGTAATAGCGCAGCAGCTCTATCTACGACGAAGCGTCCGAGAAATCGGCGGTTCGTCGACTTTTTGTGACCCCCTCTTTGGCAGCGGGCGGTGCTTACATTAGCGCCGCCCGTTGTCGCATCCCGATCACATCGCACCGTTAGAAGGGCCGCGCCGAACGGCGTGCTCTTCGCACCGCCGGTTGCACCGGCGGGGCGCGCACTTGGTATTGCCCGCGGCCCAGGCCGCCCGCCAATTGCCAAGGCCGCAAGCATTGGCAATGATATCGCCTCCGCATTGGCAAGCATCATTGGAGCATCAGATGAATCGCCGGTCTCTGCTTACATCCGCCCTGCTGGTGTTTGCCGCGCGCAAACTTCCGCTGCCGTCCTGGATTATGCCCGCGCAAGCGGAAGACATGGCGAAATGGCGGCATGGCATGTCGACCTTCGGCGACCTGAAATATGCCACAGGCTTCAAGAAATTTGACTACGTCAACGCCGCGGCGCCGAAGGGCGGCTCCGCCTGGCAGATCGCGCTCGGCACCTTTGACAGCTTCAACACCGTGGTCGCCGGCATCAAGGGCACGCCGGCGCGCGGCATCGAACAAATCTACGATACGCTATTCGTGCAGTCGCTCGACGAGCCGACCAGCTTTTACGGCCTGATTGCCGAAGCGGTGAGCTATCCGGCCGACTTCTCCAAGGCCACTTTCCGCCTGCGGCCAGAAGCGAAATGGAATGACGGCAAGCCGGTTACGGTCGAAGATGTGATCTTCTCCTACGAGTCGTTTAAGAAGCTCAATCCGCAATACGCCGCCAATTTCCGCGTCGTCAGCAAGGTGGAAAAGACCGGCGGTCACGAAATCACCTTCACGGCCGCCAAGCCCGGCAACCGCGATCTGCCGCAGACCATCGGACAGCTCACGGTCCTGCCCAAGCATTGGTGGGAAGGCACGGACAAGGACGGCAAGAAGCGCGACATCGGCCAAACCACGCTCGAGCCGCCGCTCGGCAGCGGCCCCTACCGCATCAAGGAATTCTCGGCGGGGCGCGATATCGTCTACGAGCGGGTGAAGGACTATTGGGGCAAGGACCTCAACGTGAATATCGGCAGCGGCAATTTCGACGAGCTGCGCTACGAATATTTCCGCGACGCCACCGTTGCCATCGAATCGTTCAAGACCGCCCATGTCGACTGGCGCGAAGAGAACAGCGCCAAGAGCTGGGCAACGGCCTACGATTTCCCGGCCGTGCATGAAAAGCGCGTCATCCTCGAGGAATTTCCGATTCGGAATTTCGGCATCATGCAGGCGTTCGTGTTCAACACGCGGCGCGAAAAATTCAAGGATCCGCGCGTCCGCCTCGCCTTCAATTACGTCTTCAATTTCGAGGAGATGAACAAGCAGATTTTCTTCGGGCAGTACAAACGCATCGACAGCTATTTCCAGGGCACCGAACTCGCCTGCAGCGGGCTGCCGACCGGCAAGGAGCTCGAACTGCTCAATACGGTCAAACACCAGGTGCCGCCCCAACTGTTCAAGAAGCCCTATTCGAACCCGCTCAACGCCACCGCCGCGGAGGTGCGCAATAACCTGCGTCACGCGGTACGGCTGCTGCGTGAGGCGGGCTTCGTAGTGAAGAACCAGCAACTCGTCGACAAGAAGACCGGCGAACCCTTCACCGTCGAATTAATGTCCAACGCGCCGGCTTTTGAACGCGCCTACCTGATCTACAAGCACTCGCTCGAACGGCTCGGCATGACCGTATCGGTGCGCACCGTCGACGAGGCGCAATACGAGAACCGTGTGCGCGGCGGGGATTTCGACGTCATTACTTTTGCCTGGGGGCAAACGCTCACCCCGGGCGGCGAGTTGCGCGGCTATTTCGGCTCGCAGTCGGCCGACCAGAAGGGCTCGTACAACGTTGCCGGCATCAAAAATCCGGCAGTCGACGCCATGATCGACAAGGTGGTCGCGGCCAAAAGCCGGCCCGACCTAGTCGCTGCCTGCCACGCGCTCGACCGCGTCCTGTTGTGGAACAACTACGTCGTGCCGCAATGGACCTATGGCAAAGTGCGCACGGCGCGCTGGAACCGGTTCGGCCGGCCGGAAAAAATGCCTGAATACGGCATGGCGGCGTTCCCGGCGCTGTGGTGGTTCGACAAGGCCAAGTCCGACAAGGCAGGGCCGCGGCAGTAGGCGCTGAGGCGGCAGGCGCGCTTGCGGCATTGCGGCGTTGCGGCATTCACACGCCGACGATCGGCGGGCATGGCTTGCCGCGCCGCAGCCTTGCGCGCCGCGCCAAGCGCGTCTGCCCCGGCCCGCAAATTTGAATGCGCGCGCCAAACGCCGCAAGAATCCAAGAGAACTTCGGCAATGCACAAATAGGTCAGGCTTGCTGACCGATTTAGCCGAAAGGATGAGAGCGGCCCATTCGTCGACGGCCTGCTTTCTCAATCTTCCCGCGGTGCAGACGCGCACGACCATTGCGCAAAACGCTGGCGCGGCGCAACCAACGGGCTAAGATACAAAAAAAAATAATCCAGTGGACGAGGCACTGCTCTCATTTGGATCCGCCTCATCCAAAAGGAAATCACCCAGAGGAGGAGCCCAAGATGACCAGCAATAGACTGCCGCGTGTTACGAGGCGCCGGTTCTTGAAGGACACGGGCCTCACGCTTGCCGCTGCCGGTGCGGCGCCGATTCTTTCCGCGCCATTCGTGTCGAAGGCCTTGGCCGCCGACAAGTCACTGGCGATTGTGCAGTGGAGCCACTTCGTTCCCGAATACGACAAGTGGTTCGACAATTTCGCCAAGCAATGGGGCGAGAAGAACAAGATTTCTGTGACGGTCGACCACGTCCCCGTGCAGAACATTCCCGCACGCGCGGCGGCCGAAGCGTCCGCTGGATCGGGACACGATCTTTTCGGGTTCAACGGCTCCGGCGGCGCGCATCTCTACCGCAAATTTTTTATCAACGTCGCCGATCTCGTGAACGAAACCGAGAAGAAGTACGGCAAGGTCACCACCATCGGCAAGCAGCTCGGCTACAACGCGGACGACGGCAGCTGGTCAGCCTTCCCCGATTTCTACATCAACTTCCCGGGCATGTATCGCAAGAGCCTGTGGGGAGAGGTCGGCGTGGTGCCGGACACCTGGGATAACGTGCGCAAAGGCGGCGCCAAAACGAAGGCGAAAGGCCACCCGGTCGGCATCCCGCTCGGTCACAGCAACGACCCGAGCACGACCTGGCGCGGCCTGTTGTGGAGCTATGGCGCTTCCATTCAGGACGAGCACGGCAAGAAGATCGTGCTCAACAGCAAGGAAGCGGTCGAGGCGGTCAAGTTTGCCGCCGCGCTCTACAAGGAGGCGATGACGGCGGACGTGCTGTCGTGGAACGACTCCAGCAACAACCAGTATATCGACTCCGGGGTCGGCTCCTACATCATCAACCCGATCTCCGCTTACCGGACGGCGCAGAAGCTCAACAAAAAAGTGGCCGACGACATCTTCGTCATCGAGCCGCCCAAAGGCCCGGCGAAGCAGATCATGGGCGCCGCGTCGGAATTCTACGGCATCTGGAAATTCGCCAAGAACAAGGAAGCGGCGAAAGAGTTCCTCAGGCACTATGCGGCGAACTGGCGGGAAGCCTTCAAGGCGAGCGAGGGCTACAATAATCCGTGCTTCGCCGGCCTTGTGCCCAAGCCGATGCCGATCCTGTCGAACGATCCGACATCGACCCCGCACGACAAGCTGGCGATCCTGCAGGACTCGGACAAGTGGTCCGCCATCCCGGGTTATCCGGGGCCGGCTACGCCCGCGACCGACGAAATCTACTACGCGTTCATCATCAACGATATGATGGCGAAGGCGGCGACGGGCGCGATGAGCCCTCAAGACGCGGTCAAGTCGGCCGCGAGCCAGTGCGAGGCCATCATGAAGAAGTGGGCCGGCAAAATCTGATCGTCCGGCGTCCCGGATCGCGCGCTCGCGCGCGGTCCGGGTATGCCGACGGTGACGCTATCGACTAAGTGGGCAAACAAGATAGGTGCTCCGCCACGGGGAACGGCGGTGCGAATAACCTACGTTGAATTCTGGGAGGTTCAATGTCTGCAGTTTTGACGAGGGATATCGTCAAGAAATTCGGCGAGGTCCCCGCCGTCAACGGCATCAGTCTGACCGTGCCGGACGGCGAGTTCATGGTTTTGCTCGGGCCGTCGGGCTGCGGCAAGACGACGTTTCTGCGCATCATCTGCGGGCTGGAAAAGCAGACGAGCGGCGATCTGCTGATCGGCGGCAATGTCGTCAACGACATTCCGCCGCGCGCCCGCGGCGTGGCGATGATGTTTCAGACCTACGGTCTCTATCCGCATTTCACGGTGCGCCACAACATCGCCTTCCCGCTGAAGACGCAGCGCGTTCCCCGCGCCGAAATCGACAAGAAGGTCGAGTGGGCGTCGCAAATGCTCGGCATCTCGCATCTGCTCGACCGGCGGCCGCGCCAGCTCTCCGGCGGCGAACGCCAGCGCGTGGCGCTCGCGCGCGCGCTCGTGCGCGAGCCGACCGCGCTCCTGCTCGACGAGCCGCTGTCGAACCTCGACGCCAAATTGCGCGCCACGGCCCGCCAGGAGATCAAGCAGTTCCAGCAGCGGATCGGAGTCACCACCATTTACGTGACCCACGACCAGGTCGAGGCCATGGGCATGGGCGACCGCATTGCCGTCATCGACCACGGGGTGGTGCGCCAGGTGGGGACGCCGACCGAAATCTACGACGACCCGGCGGACCGCTTCGTCGCAACCTTCGTCGGCTCGCCACCGATGAATATCGTCGCGAAAAACGGCGGCTATATCGGCTTCCGCCCGGAAAACTTCCTGCCCAAGGACATGATCGACGACGGCGATTTCACCGAATTTTCGTTCCGCGTCGACCGTTCCGAATACCTCGGGTCGGAGCGAATCGTTTACGGCGCGATGGAAGGCTTCGATCCGAACCAGGTGATCACCGCAAAGCTGCCGCCGGCGCATGTCGCCGAGGCAAGCGTGCGGGCCGGCGAGTGGCATCCCTTCGCCGTGCGCAACGGCGCGATGCGCTACTTCGACAACAATGGCAAGCGCACCAGCCCCCATTAGAACGGGATTGCACCGATGGCCGTCATCGCTGAACCTTACGCCAAGCCGGCTTCGCGCTACCGGTTCATACTCGACCGGCGCGACGTGCTCGGTTCGGTCTTCGTCGCGCCGGCGATTCTGTACGTGCTGCTGCTGGTGGGCGTGCCGTTTCTGCTCGCGGTCTATTACTCGGTCAGCGCCTTCACCATCTACAATCCTTCGTGGAAGTTCGTCGGCCTGGCGAATTTCGTCGACATCGTGCAGAATCCGGCGTTCCTGCAGACGCTGTCCAACACCTTCATCTTTACGTTCGGATCGCAGATTCTCGGCCTCGTCCTCGGCAAGTTCGGCGCGCTGGTGCTGCTGCGGCCGTTTCCCGGCCGCAAATTCGTCCGGGCGATGGTCATATTGCCCTGGGCGGTGCCGATCGCGCTCGCCACGGTGGCCTGGCAGTGGATGTTCGATTCGCTCTACAGCGTCATCAACTGGACGCTGATCGCGCTCGGCATCATCACGCGGTCGCAAGCGCCGAACTGGCTCGGCAATCCCGATCTGGCGATGCTGTCGGTGATCGTGGTCAATGCTTGGCGCTTCTTCCCCTTCGCCATCGTCATCTTTCTCGCCGGCATCACCGCCATACCGCAGGACGTGCTCGACGCCGCGACGGTCGACGGCGCCGGTTTCTGGCGGCGCAACTACCAGATCATCGTGCCGATGATCCTGCCGATCGTGGCCATCGGCCTGATTTTCGGCATCGTGTTCACCTTCACCGATCTTTCCATCGTCTTTCTGATGACCATGGGCGGCCCCGTGGGCGCGACGTCGGTGCTGGGCTTTGCCGGTTTCCAGACCGGCATCGTTTCCGGCGACGTCTCGCACGGCGCCGCCATCTCGCTGTTCATGCTGCCGGTGCTGTTCGTCGTGGTGATCGCAATGTTGCGCTTCATCCGGCGGCGGGAGATCTGACATGCCGCGCGCTACCGTTGCTACGGCCCTGCGAGAGACCTCATTCTACGGTGCGGTCGCGTTTTTCTTCATTCTTGCGGCATTTCCGTTCTATTGGATGGTGATCACGTCGTTCAAGACGAACAGCGACCTTTACAACGTCACCAACATTCCGTTCTGGTTCAACGATCCGCCTACGCTCGAGCATTTCCGATATCTGTTCGAGCAGACGCTGTTTGCGCGCTGGCTGTTGAACTCGTTCATCATCGGCCTTTGCGTCACCGCCATCACCCTGGTGACCGCGCTGCCCGCCGGTTACAGCTTGGCGCGGATGACCGGCAAAAACGGAGAGACGCTCGGCATCGGCATTTTCCTGACCTATCTGGTGCCGCCGACGCTGCTGTTCCTGCCGCTGTCGCGGGTCGTTGCCGACTTAGGACTACAGAATTCGATGTGGTCGCTGGTGCTGGTCTATCCGACCTTCACCATTCCGTTCTGCACCTGGCTGTTGATGGGGTTCTTCAAGGCGCTGCCGCCCGAGATCGAGGAGGCGGCGATCGTCGACGGCTGCAGCCTGTTCGGCGCCTTCATCAGGATGGCGATCCCGCTGTCGCTGCCGGGGATTCTGACCGTGGTGATCTTCACCTTCACCCTGACCTTGCAGGAATTCGTCTACGCGCTGACCTTCATCTCCGCATCGTCGCAAAAGCCGATCACGCTCGGCGTGGCGACCGATCTCATCCGCGGCGACATCTTCTACTGGGGCGAGATCATGGCCGGCGCGTTGATCGCCAGCATCCCGGTGGCGATCGCCTATAACCTGTTCCTCGACCGCTTCATCTCCGGCATCACCGGCGGCGCCGTCAAGTAGGCGTAGCGGAGCCCGTGGCATGAGCGAGCGCCGGGTGCTGGTCGGGCTGATCGGCGCCAATATCCAGCAATCGCTATCGCCGGCCCTGCACGCGGATGCCTTCGCGGCCGCCGGCATCGACGGCTACTACCACCTCATGGACGTCGAGCGGCTGCCGGGACGGACGCTGCCGCAGCTGCTCGATGCGGCCAAAGCGGCGGGCTTTGCCGGCAGCAATGTCACGTTTCCGTTCAAGCAGGAGGTGGTGGCGCTGCTCGACGCGGTTGACGACCAAGCAGGCCAAACCGGCGCCGTCAACACGGTCACCATCGCCGCCGACGGCCGCACGACCGGCTACAACACCGACCGACACGGTTTTCGCCGCAGTTTCGAGGAAAAATTCGGCCGCGCCGGCGCCGAAGGCGCGACCGTCGTGCTGATCGGAGCGGGCGGCGCCGGGCGCGCGGTCGCCTTCGCGCTCATGGACCTCGGCGTGGCGGCTTTGCTGGCTTACGACAAGGTCCCCGCCCGCGCGGCGGCGCTCGCCGCCGATCTCGCCGCGCATTACGGCGCCGGGCGCTGCCGCCCCGCCGGCAACCTCGAGCGCGACGTCGCCAATGCCGACGGCGTCGTCAATGCCACGCCGGTCGGCATGCACGCCTTTCCCGGCAATCCCGTTCCCACCTCCGCCCTGCACGCGGGGCAATGGGCCGCCGACGTGGTCTATACCCCGATCGAAACGGCTTTTATCCGGGCGGCCGCGGCCGCGGGCGCGCGGGTGCTCGACGGCGGCGGCATGTGCGTGCACCAGGCGGCGGAAGCGTTCCGGCTGTTCACCGGCATCGAACCCGATGTCGCCCGCATGCACCGCGTTTTTCGAGAGGCGCTGGCCGCGCGCGACGCCGTCCTGGCGGAGCCTTGTCCTTAGACACGGTAATCCGCTTACCTGACCGAAACGGAGGCCTGCTCTTGACCAGCCCGCGTTTCATTCGCCTGGCGCCCGGCGACAATGTCGTCGTCGCGGTCGACCAGATCGCTCCCGGCAGCGCGGCGGCCGGCGCCACCGCGCGCGAGCGCATCCCACGCGGCCACAAGATGGCGGTCGCCGCCATCGCGCCGGACGAGCCGGTGCGCAAATACGGGCAGATCATCGGCTTCGCGTCCAAGCCGATCGTGCCCGGCGACTGGGTGCACGAGCACAATGTCGTGCTGCACGATTTCGCGCGCGACTATCGCTTTGCGGAAGACGCCAAGAACGACGAGCTGCTGCCGCCGGAACTGCGCGCCAGCTTCGAGGGCTATGTGCGGCCGAACGGCCGGACTGGCACGCGCAACTACATCGGCGTGCTGACGTCGGTGAATTGCTCGGCGACGGTCGCCAAATTCATCGCCGAAGCGGTCAACCGCTCCGACATGCTGGCCGACTATCCGGGCATCGACGGCGTGGTGGCCTTCGTGCACGGCACCGGCTGCGGCATGGCCGCGCGCGGCGAAGGCTGGGACGTGCTGCGCCGCACGCAATGGGGCTATGCCACGCATCCCAATCTCGGCGCCACGCTGATGGTGGGCTTAGGCTGCGAGGTGTTCCAGATCGACCGCATGAAGGACGAATACGGGCTGGTCGAGGGCGACCATTTCCAGACCATGACCATCCAGGCGACCGGCGGCACCAAGAAGACGGTGGCCGAGGGCGTCGAACGCATCAAGGCCATGCTGCCGGTGGCGGCCAAAGCCCGGCGCGAAACGCGGCCGGCGAGCGAGATCGTGCTGGCGCTGCAATGCGGCGGCTCCGACGGCTATTCCGGCATCACCGCCAATCCCGCGCTCGGCGCCGCCGTCGATCTCCTGGTCAAGCACGGCGGCACCGGCGTGCTGGCCGAGACGCCGGAAATCTACGGCGCCGAGCACCTGCTCACGCGCCGGGCGGTGAACCGGAGCGTCGGCGAGAAGCTGGTCGAACGCATTCGCTGGTGGGAGGACTACACCGAACGCAATCGCGGCGAGATGAACAACAACCCCTCGCCCGGCAACAAGGCGGGCGGGCTGACCACCATCCTGGAGAAATCGCTGGGCGCCGCGGCCAAGGGCGGCTCGACCACCATGCGCGCGGTTTACGAATATGCCGAGCCGGTCAAGGAGAAGGGCTTCGTCTTCATGGACACGCCCGGCTACGATCCGGTCGGCGCTACCGGTCAGGTAGCGGGCGGCTGCAACGTGATGTGCTTCACCACCGGCCGCGGCTCGGCCTTCGGCTGCAAGCCGACGCCGTCGATCAAACTCGCCACCAATGCTTACGTCTACGAGAGCATGATCGACGACATGGACATCAATTGCGGCGACATTCTCGACGGCGTGAGCGTGGCGGACAAGGGCGAGGAAATCTTCAAGAAAGTGCTGGCGACCGCCTCCGGCGCGCATACGAAATCGGAAGACTTGGGTTATGGCGACCTGGAATTCGTGCCCTGGCAGATCGGCGCGGTGATGTAGTTTTTCTTCGTCATCACCGGGCCGGCGCGCTAGCGCCGTGACCCGGTGATCCATCTTGCAAAAGTCGATGGATTGCCGGGTCAAGCCCGGCAATGACCGGGAAGAGGAGTTCGAATGACATGAGCCGCCGTCCTGCCAAGCCGCGCAAGCGAGGCTTGCGCTCGCAACTCTGGTTCGACAATCCCGACAACCCGGGCATGACCGCGCTTTATCTCGAGCGCTATCTCAATTACGGGCTGACGCGCGAAGAGCTCACCTCCGGCAAGCCGATCATCGGCATCGCGCAGACCGGCAACGATCTGTCGCCCTGCAACCGGCATCACCTGCAGCTTGCCGATCGCGTGCGCGCCGGCATCCGCGCCGCCGGCGGCGTGGCCTTCGAATTTCCGGTGCACCCGATCCAGGAGACGGGAAAACGGCCGACCGCCGCGCTCGACCGCAATCTCGCTTATCTCGGCCTCGTCGAAATCCTCTACGGCTATCCGCTCGACGGCGTGGTGCTCACCACCGGTTGCGACAAGACCACGCCGGCCTGCATCATGGCGGCGGCGAGCGTGAACATTCCCGCCATCGTCTTGTCCGGCGGGCCGATGCTGAACGGCTGGTGGAAGGGCGAGCGCGCCGGCTCCGGCACCGTGGTCTGGCAGGCGCGCGAAGACCATGCCGCCGGCAAGATCGACTTTGCCGAGTTCATGGATATCGTGACCTCTTCGGCGCCCTCGGTCGGCCACTGCAACACCATGGGCACCGCCTCGACCATGAACGCGCTGGCCGAAGCGCTCGGCATGTCGCTGCCGGGCTGCGCGGCGATTCCCGCCCCCTACCGCGAGCGCGCGCAGATCGCCTACGACACCGGCGTGCGCGCCGTCGAGATCGTGCGCGAGGACTTGAAGCCCTCCGACATCCTCACGCGCAAGGCTTTCGACAACGCGATTCTCGCCTGCTCGGCGATCGGCGGCTCGACCAATGCGCCGATCCACATCAACGCCATCGCGCGCCATGTCGGCGTCAAGCTGGCGATCGAGGACTGGGAGAAGATCGGCCTCGATATCCCGCTGTTGGTGAACATGCAGCCGGCCGGCAAATATCTCGGCGAAGAATATTTCCGCGCCGGCGGCTTGCCGGCCGTGATGCGCGAGCTGTTCAAGGCCGGCAAGGGTCATGCCGATGCGCTCACCGTCAACGGCAAGAGCATGGGCGCCAATACGCGCAAAGCCGCGATCCAGGATGAAGACGTCATCCGGCCCTATAAAAAGCCGCTGAGGAAACAGGCCGGCTTCAAGGTGCTGAAAGGCAACCTGTTCGATTCGGCGATCATGAAGCTGAGCGTGATCTCGGAGGAGTTCCGCCAGCGCTATCTGTCCGACCCGAAAGATCCCGACGCCTTCGAAGGCCGCGCCGTGGTGTTCGAAGGGCCGGAGGACTACCACAAGCGCATCGAGGACCCTGCGCTGAAGATCGACGACCGCACCATCCTGTTCATCCGCGGCGTCGGGCCGATCGGTTATCCGGGCTCGGCGGAAGTGGTGAACATGCAGCCGCCGGCGGCGCTGATCAAACGGGGCATCACCTCGCTGCCCTGCATCGGCGACGGCCGCCAATCCGGCACTTCCGGCTCGCCCTCGATCCTCAATGCCTCGCCGGAAGCGGCCGCCGGCGGCGGGCTGGCGCTCTTGAAGAGCGGCGACCGCGTGCGCATCGACCTGCGCAAAGGCTCCGCCGACATCCTGATCTCGCGCGCCGAGCTCGCCACGCGCCGTGCCAAGCTGGAAAGCCAAGGCGGCTTCCCCTATCCGGCAAGCCAGACGCCGTGGCAGGAAATCCAGCGGTCCATGGTGGACCAATTGTCCGATGGCATGGTGCTCAAGCCGGCGGTCAAATATCAGCGTATCGCGCAGAAAAGCGTGCCGCGGGACAATCATTAGGTTCTCGTCATTCCGGGGCGCGCCGAAGGCGCGAACCCGGAATCCAGAACCGAATGCCGAGCGTGTTTCTGGATTTCCGGATCGGCGCTGCGCGCCGTCCGGAATGACAAGGGAGAGGATGCATGACCGACCGATTGAAAGGCAAAACGGCGTTTGTGACGGCGGCCGGCCAGGGCATCGGCCGCGCCATCGCGGAAACCTTCATCGCCGAGGGCGCGACCGTCATCGCCACCGATCTCGACGCCGGCAAGCTGAAAGGCCTGAAAGCCGCCAAGTGCCTGGCGCTCGACGTGCGCTCGACCAAGAAGGTCGAGGCGGCGGCCAAGGCCGCGATCAAGCAGTTCGGCGCCCCCGATATCCTGGCCAATTGCGCCGGCTATGTGCACCAGGGCACGGTGCTCGACTGCTCGGAGAAGGATTGGGACTTCTCCTTCGACGTCAACGTGAAATCGATGCACCGCATGTTGCGCGCGCTGCTGCCGGCCATGCTGGCGAACGGCGGCGGCTCGATCGTCAATATCGCCTCCGCGGTGTCGTCGATCCGCGGCGTGCCGCAGCGCTACGCCTATGGCGCCACCAAGGCCGCCATCATCGGGCTCACCAAAGCGGTCGCCGCCGACTACATCCGCGAGGGCATCCGCGTCAATGCCATCTGCCCGGGCACCATCCAGTCGCCCTCGCTCGACCAGCGCATCGAGGCCAACGCCAAGAAGACCGGCGCGTCGCTGAAGGCGGCGCGCACCGCCTTCATCGAGCGCCAGCCGATCGGCCGGCTGGGCACGACGCAAGAGGTCGCCAATCTGGCGCTGTTCCTGGCGTCCGACGAGTCGAGCTACATCACCGGGCACACGCACTTAGTCGACGGCGGCATGGCGTTGTGAGGTCGCCCGATCGCGGCGCGTTCAGTCGGCCGCCGTTTGCGTGAGGCCGGTGGGCGGGCCGTCGATCGCGGTCCAGCCGCCGTCCACCATCATCGCGCTGCCGGTGACGTAGCTCGCAGCGTCGCCGCATGGCGAGGAAGGCGACCGCGGTCGCCACCTCGCTCGGCTCGCTCCAGCGGTTGAACACCGTTTGCGCGGCAAGCTTGGCGAAAATCTCGGGCCGCGCCTTGAGTCGGCTTCACAATGATTTACCGGACTTAGTGCGAAGCTCCCTACGAAACAGAACAGGGAATTTGTACGCGAGAACAGGGAATTTGAACCGTATATAATCCCGATTGATTTCCGGATGACATTTTCCGAAGGGAGAGCCAGATCAACATCGCCACGGGATATCCGCCGTCCGCTCCACGAATATCCAGGCCCCTATTCCGACTTCTTCCGGAAACCGGACGAGAATCGAACCCGCGCGACGCGCGAAGACGACACCGTTGCTCCGCAAATGGCGCTCCAGCAAATCCATCGATTCCACCGCGACCGCGTAGAGGCCGATGAACGGCAAGGAGGGAACGACCAGTGCCGGAGCAAATTGCATCAGCGTCTCCGGTGTGACGAATTGTATGCGTCCGCGGTCGAGCCGAACGACATGTCCGGCGGCGTTGTCTGCCGCCGGCCGATCGAGAAAGCGTGAATAGCGCATCGCGGCCTCGCCGGGCTCCGCCGTCGTGATGACCAGATCGATGAGCCCGGTTGCGCCATTCGGATGGTCGAGCCAACGCGGTTGCCAAACGGTCGCCTCGGTGTGATGGGCCAGGATCTGGATACGCCCTTCCGCCATCACGCCCGGCTCGACGCGCACGACCGTGAAGGCGGCGATATCCTCCCCCCGCTCCGTCGCGACCGGCCGCTGCATCCGCACCAGCGGGCGGACGCGAAAGCCACGCGGTCTCGAGCCGGCGATGCGCGGCGGCAGCGTCCCGCACCGAGAAGGCCGCGAGATGCACGCCGCAATAGCGCGCGATTGCCGCGTCGAGCTCGCGGCCAAGCGGCGTTTCGGCGGTCTTGAACAAAATTTCGATATACCCGCGCCGAAACATCGCGGTGACGTTTCCGGTGCCGGTCGGGCTCTCGCCGCCGGCGTCGTTCGGATTGACCTGGATCGAGACCGGCGTCGTAGCGAAGCCGACACGCCTCAGCGCCCTGCTCGCCGCGTCGGGATCGCGAATGAAATGGCCGATGTGATCGAGAAAGATCTCGTCGTTGTCGGGAAGCTGGCGCGGGATATCGCCGCTCATGAAGCTCATCCGGCGCCAACTTTCATGCGTTCGTCGGCCATGCGACGCAAAGCTTCGCGGTCGATCTTGTTGGTCGAGGCCAGCGGAAACCGCTCGACCAGCCAGACAAAGCGCGGATGCTGATAGGCCGGCGCGTTGGCAAGCGCGAAGCGCTTGATTGCGCCTTCGTCCGCATGACGGCCCGCTCTTGGAATAATGAAGGCGACCGGCTTTTGCCCCTTGATCTCGTCGTCGACGGGAACGACCGCCGCCTGTGCCACATCCTGATGCCGCTCCAACATACGCTCGACATCCGAGGGGAAAATGTTTTCTCCGCCGCAGACGAACATGTCGTCGGTGCGGCCGACGAAATAGAAGAACCCATTCTCGTCGCGGCGGAAGACATCGCCGGTGCGATAGAAGCCATCCGCGGTGAACGGCGATGGCAGGTCCGGCCGGTTGTGATAGCCGAGCATCACCGCGGGGCATTTCATCTCGAGCTCGCCTTCGACGGCATCGCGATTGTCGCCATCGACGAGACGCAGCTCGACTTGCGGATGCGGATAACCGACGGAGGTTTCGGGTTGCGGCAGCCCCTTGGGATGCGGCGCGAATACAACCGGGCCGGCCTCGGTGGTGCCATAGGCATTCGTTACCGCGGCCTGCGGCAGCGTGCGGTGCAGCGCCTCCATCAGGCTGGCGCTGACCGGCGCCGAACCCATGCGCACGAATTCGACGCTGGAAAGGTCCGTGTGCGCGAGCAGTTCCGGCTCGCGCAACATCATGGCGATCATCGGCGGGACGGCCGTCAAGAATGTGCAGCGATAGCGCCCGATCGCCTCGATATAGGCCGCGGCGGTGAACTGCGGCAGCAGCACGATGGTGGCGTAGCCCGCGCAGGTGAGCTTGCTCAGCGCCAGCGCATTCATGTGGTAAAACGGCGCCGCGATCAGGAACCGGTGCCGTGACAGATCCTGATTTTGCAGCCGCGTCTCCACCACCCAGATGTGGCTGCGGTGCGAGAGCACGACGCCTTTCGGGATGCCCGTCGAACCAGATGTGTAGAGAAACATTGCCGGCTCGTTCGGATCCGGCACGAGCGTCTCAAAGGAACCGCGGTCGAGGAAAGCCTCGAAGCTTTCGCGGCCGCCTGCGCCGAAACATACGACCGGAATGTCCGCGGGGCAGACGCTGCGCCGCGCAGGATCGCAGAACACCAGCTTCGCGCCGGAATCGCGCAGGATGAAATCGATTGTGGCGGGCGGAAACTTGAAATTCACCGGCACGGCCACGAAGCCCGCACGCATGATTCCATAATAGGCGGCGAGATACTCGGCGCGGTTGGCGGAGAGAATGGCGATGCGCTCGCCGCGCTTCAGTCCGCGTGCGTTAAGCGCGCGCGCCACGCCCATGGCCATTTCGTCGAGCGCGGCGTAGCTGAATTGGCGCGGCGCGGTTTCGCCGCCGAGGTCGATGATCGCTGTCTTGCCGAGGTCCCGGTCACGCGGAATCAGGTCGCCGAGATTGCAGAACCCGGACATTTCCTCAGCTCTCGATCTCAGATCTTCATTTCAGGTCTTCGGTGGCGCGGTGTAATAGGTTCCCCGGCCGCTCGCCAGCAAGGTGCCGTTCACGTCATGCACCGACCCTTCGGCGGTCGAGAACTGGCGTCCGAATTTGATGACCTTCCCGCGCGCGATCAGGTCGCCCGGCATCGCGGGGGCATGGAAATCGACGCGCATATCGATGGTCGGCACGCCGCGGCCGGTGCGCTTGACCAGGGCCCAGTCGGCGGCGAGATCGATGAGCGCGGAGACGATGCCGCCGTGCG
The DNA here is from genome assembly GCA_963805535.1 of uncultured Pseudomonadota bacterium. GTDB lineage: Bacteria > Pseudomonadota > Alphaproteobacteria > Rhizobiales > Xanthobacteraceae > Pseudolabrys. Next base: position 358,652 of record CAWDUV010000011.1, on the reverse strand, counting down.
TATAGCGGCCTTGCGGATTGACCACCCACTCCTCGCGCCATTTCGCCTTGATCTCGATGGCGTCGTCTTGAAGCGCGACGACCTCCAGACCGAGCCAATGGTGAAATGGGCGGCTCACAATCATCTGTTGGACTTGTTGAACGGTCAATTCGTCGCTCACGGCGTCACCACCACCTTGCCGATGACTTTGCGGTCCTGAATGAGGCGCAGGCCTTCGCGCGCTTGCTCGAGCGGCATGACGTTGTCGATCACAGGCTTGAACTTGCCTTCGACGATGAGGTCCATCAGGCCCTTGAGATTTTCGTCGTAGAAGCTGTTCGAGCCGATGATCTTCAACTCGAAGGTCCAAATGTAGCGCAGATCTTCCTTCGGATCGTGACCCGCGGTGGCGCCGCAGACCAAAATCTTGCCGCCGCGCTTCACGCAACGCAGCGACGGCACCCAGGTGTCGCCGCCGGTGAAATTGATCACCACGTCAACGCCGCCCTCATAGGTGCGGCGCTGCGGCTTGCCGTATTTTTCGACCGCCCATTTGGAGAAGTCAACCTTGGTATAGTCGATGACTTCGTCCGCGCCGATGTCCTTAAGGAAGCGCAGCTTGTCCTCGCTGCTGGAGCAGGCGATCACCTCGGCTCCGAGCATCTTGGCGAGGGTGACACAGCCGGTGCCAACGCCGCCGCTCGCGCCCAGGATCAGCACACGCTCGCCTTTCGCCACGGTCTTGTGGGTAATCAGCATGCGATGCGCGGTGCCGTAGGCGACTGGCAGCGAGGCGGCCTGCTCGAAGCTCACGCCCTTCGGCATGGCAATGAGCTGATCCGCGGCGACGAGGCAGTACTCGGCCATGCCACCGTCCAGCATCTCGCCCATCAGCCCGCTCTTCTTGTTGACCGGGTTGACGAGCACCCGATCGCCGGCCTTCCAGCCGGTCACGCCCCGGCCGACCTCGGCGATCTCCCCGGCCATGTCGAGACCGATAATGACCGGGATCGGCACCTTGATGCCGGGCATTCCGCGCACGGTGAAAATGTCGTGATAGTTGAAAGATGACGCCCGCACGCGGATGACGACGTGGCTCTCCTTCACCTTCGGCATCGCATAGTCGCTGACCAGCTCCAGATCTTGAAGCCCGCCGTGCCGCTGCAGCACCAGCGCTTTCATCGTACCGCTCACTGCGATATTCCTTTCGTCCGATCGACCGTCGTATGCCCATTGTGTGGCGCGCCATGCTTAGCCGAGCGCGCGCGAAATTTAAAGGTGCCCGGGCCTTTGCCGCCCTGGAGCCGTGCATCGGCGCATAGGTCGAGTTCTCGCGATGCACACCATGTCGGATTGCCCGCGTTGCAGGCGGCCTATAGATTTGGCGTCAGTTTTCCGACCGGAGGCTCGCATGCACGAAAATTTCCGCCAATTCCTCGATCGTCTCCGCGAAGCGGGGGAATTGGTCGACCTGCGCCAACCGGTCGATATCCGCCACATTGCGACGCTGGTCGACCAGGCGGAGACCGGGCTGTGTTTTCATAACGTGATCGGCTACGACATACCCGTCGTCTCCGGCATCATTCGCTCGCGCGAGCGCGCGATCATGTCGATGGGCTGCAAGACCTATCCGGAGATCGAAGCCAAGCTCAAGCACGGGATCGACAATCCCATCGCGCCGAAAATGCTGAACACCTCGCCGACGCGCGAAGTGAGCCAGATCGGCGACGAGGTGGATCTGTTCAAGCTGCCGATTCCGATGTCGTCGATCTATGACGGCGGCCCGATGATTACCGCCGGGGTGGTGATCGCGCGCGACCCCGAACTCGGGCTGAACAGCGGCATCTATCGCCTCATCGTCAAGGAGAAGAATCTCACCGGCATCGACCTCGTTACGCCGAACAACATGCGGATGTTCGCGGAACGCGCCTACAAGGCGAAGCGTCCCTGCCCGATCTCGATCAGCATCGGCACGCATCCGATCGAGATCGCCGGTTCCGGCTATCGCGCGCCGCTCGGCGTCGACGAGATGGCGATCGCCGGCGGCATCCGCGGCGAACCGGTCGAACTCGCGCCCTGCCAGACCATCGACCTGCCCTATATCGCCGATGCCGAGATCGTGCTCGAAGGCGAGATCCTGCCCACCGGCTGGACCTGGCCCGAAGGCCGCTTCGGCGAGTTCACGCGGCTCATGGGCGGGCTGCACTGGAATCCGCTGGTGCGCATCAAGGCGGTCCATCGGCGCAAGGACGCGCTCTACTACGCCCTGCATATGCCATGGGAGAACACCTGGCTCGCGGCGCCGATCCGCTACATCGCGATCCGGCAGGCGCTGAAGACGGCCGGTGTGGTGGTCAAGGACATCAATGTGACGCTCGGCGGCTGTGCGTTCTGGCATGCGGTGATCTCGATCAAGAAGCAGCCCGGGGAAGGCAAGAATGCGCTGCTCGCCGCGCTGTCGGTGATGGATCTGAAGCACGTGGTCGTGGTCGACGACGACATCGACGTCTTCAATCCGATGGACGTCGAGTGGGCGATCGCGACGCGGGTGCAGGGCGATCGCGACATCATGATCGTCAGCAATGCGCGCGCCAAGCCGCTCGATCCGAGCCTGGCGCCGACCCCGGTGGGCGTGGTGCCGACCACGGCCAAAGTCGGCATCGATGCGACCATTCCGGAGGATGTCCCGCGCGAAAGCTACGAGCGCATCACTTATGCCTATGCCGGCACTGCGAAGATCGATAACTACCTGAAGGGCAAGTCGGACCCGGCCGGACAGACCGGCGACGAGCGGAAGGTGACGGCGCTTGCCGCCGAGATCCTCGCGGCCATCGACCAGTCGCCGCTCTACTACACCGAGATTGCGGAGCGCTTCTCGGACTACAATTTCCAGACCATTGCCCGCGCGCTAGGTCATCTGCATGCGACGGAACAGCTGTGGCAGGACCCGAAAGGCCGGATGTGTCGCCGCGGATCGGAGTTCGCGGCTAAACCGCCGGCGAGGTGATAGACAGACGAGCCGGACCTCCGGTTCGCTTCAATCTTAGTCGGGCGACCAATTACCTGCGGCCGATCAAGCAATTTTTTGAGCGTCTATAAGTCCCGTCCCTTCAGCAAATCATATCCGGACGCACTGGTGATGCAGCCCAGCCAAGTTCGGAATGGCGACAATGGCGCCGCGACATTGGACGGCTCGATGAACGGCCGCGGACACAGGTCCGGGCGAGGAACGGCTTCCCCAGCGGCAGAGACAAGAGGCCCAAAACCGCTTTCAGCAGATTCTACGCTTCGGCAGAGACCGCACGCGACCGATTTCAACCCGCAAAGGCGCTAGGTTTCGGGCTCTTCGTAGCGGCACCAGAGACTTTGGGGACTAAGAGGACTGCGTGGTGGGCCCGGGAGGACTCGAACCTCCAACCAGACCGTTATGAGCGGTCGGCTCTAACCATTGAGCTACGGGCCCGGATTTCACCCTTCTATCAATGCGGGCGGGCCGGGCGCAATCGCGTCCCCTGCCCCATCCGCGCGGCGCGGCTATAGCGGCCGGCCCGTGCCGGAGGCGGCATGGACTCGCCATGCGTGTGGCGGAGGGCCGCCGGCCGACCCGGACCTTTACGCAAAACTATTTTGGAAAAATGCCGACTCAGTTATGCACAGGCTATGCTGCCGATTCTACGCATAATTCCGGTTGGCGGCGTACTTCTCGCCATTGCTATCCTGATCCTGGCGCTTGACCCGCCGGTCGGCCCGCACGCGCATGTCACGGCGGCCATGACGCCGGCGCGCGGGGCCCTGATCGCGCGCGAGCAGCATCCGGAGTGGCGGCAGTTCCTCATCCTGGCCGCGTTCAGGCGCGCCGACGCGCTGAGCAAGCTGCGCGACCTGCCCGACACGCCCACGCGCACGGCGCCGCTCGTGCGCCCTGAGGTCATCGCGCCGGCCAAGCCCGCGGTCGACAAGCCGCCGGAAAAGATCGCCGGTGTGCATCCCGGTACGACCGCTGCAGGCGATATTACAGGCTCGACCTCGTCCGACGCCGCCATCCCGGTCGACATCGGCGAGAGCTCGTCGGCCGAATTGCCGGTCATCCCGCACAAGGAAATGCCGCCGGTCATCATGATGCCGGCGCGCGAAATCCCCACCGACGAGAGCACGGCGCCGGTGGCGACGCAGCCGAAGCCCGAAGAAATAGCGCCGCAACCGTCTGCCGCCAAGCAGGCGAGCCGCGCGCCTGCGCCGAAGGTGGATGTCATCAAAGCCGCCGCGCCCGACACGGTCTCCGTCAAACAGGCAAGCCGCAAGTCCCCGCCAAAGCCGGAAGTGATCAAAGCCGCTGCGCCGGCGCCGAAGGTGGAAGTCATCAAGGCCGCCGCGCCCGCCCCGGTCTCCGTCAAACAGGCAAGCCGCGAGTTCCCGCCAAAGCCGGAAGTGATCAAAGCCGTTGCGCCGGCGGCGAAGCCCGAAGTAATCAAGGCCGCCACGCCGGCGCCGAAGCCGGACGAAACCAAAGCCGCCGCGCCCGTCCCGGTCACCGTCAGGCAGGCAAGCCGCGCGCCCGCGGTCGAACCGACCGCGAGACCGGAAAGCAAAGCCGCCGCGCCCGGGCCGGCGCCGGCCAAGCTGGCAAGCCGCGAAGTCGTGCTGCCGCCGCCGCGGCCGAAACCGCAAAGCCGTCACGCCGCCCATCATCGCGCCAGGCCACGGCATGAGCTGCGCGTCGCCCGCCGCGCGCGCCACGTCAAGAAGAAGCAGTTCGAGGATTACGACCTGTTCCGCGCGCTGTTCGGAATCCAGCCGCAGTCACACTACTGGCGCGTGGAGTTCGACCGCCCCGCGCTGACGCAGCGTTCGCGCGCCCTGCGCTCAATAATAATCGAGACGTCCGCTATAGAGGCTCGAGGCCGACGAGGCGCTCGTCCCCAAGGCCCGCGCCTCGCGCAGCCTGGCCTGGCGGCTTTTCGGCACCGAGCGTGCGCGCGAGCGGTGACCGGCCGCGCTGGCGGCAAAACTCGGGTTGTCGGCGCGGGCGTCGAGCAAGCCCTTGCGCTTGGCCGCGTAGTAATAGCCGGCCGCGTAATAGTGCACGGCGCGCTCCGCGTTGCCGCCGGCGGCGCGATAGGCGCCGGCCAGATATTTCACCGCATAGGTCATGTTGGTATCCGCGTCGAGCAGGCCGGCGGCGCTGCCGCGGTAACCCATGGCGCGCGCGGTGCCGAGCCTGATCTGCATCAGGCCGAAATTGCCGGCGTGCACGACGCGCGCATTGCCGCCGCTCTCCCGCTTGATGACGCGGCGTACGAGCGCCGCCGGCACGTTATTGGCGGCGGCGTGGCTGGCGATCAGCGCGTCGAGATTGCCGTTGGCGTCGAGCGCGGCCGCGCGGCGATGCTGCGCCGACGCGGACGTTGCCGACGCGGCGAGCGTGAGCATAACGGCGGCGGAGAAGAGAAGGCGCATCATGTCGGCTCCGGAGCTTGTGGCATTCGATTCAACTGTGAGGGAATGCGCTAGTCTTGTTCGGGAACCCGGGCAGGTTTGTGGCACAGCGACGAACGAGAGTTACAAGTTCCATCACGAAATGATTTACGGTGTTACCGGCGCCCGCGCGCGCCGTGCGGCAAATTGAGCCGCTTGCGCGTTAACGAATAATGCGTACAACGGTATCTGCGACGAAGATTTCCTCTTCGCCGCTTTCTAAAACGCTTTGGGGGCTTCACCGCTAGGGGGCGGCAACTCGTCGTTATTACGACAGAGGGACTCCGCCATGCCGACCGAAACCGCCGTCGCTATTGCCGTCGTCGTTTGCCTGTTCGCAATCTATGCGGGCAGCCTCGCCTGGGCCGACTTCTACAGCCGCAACCACCGCCATCATTAGACTCGCGCGCGGCCGCTTCGCCTCGCGTTCCCGGCGCCGGCCTGCCGCGCGGGCCTTGGTGCGGACTTTGGCGCGGGCCTTGGCGCGGTTGCCGTTTCCCGTTATGCCCGGCAGCGCAAAACCTGCGCGCAACCGGGGCCCGCATGCGGTCGAACCTGCGACCCATCGCATCGCTGCTGCTTGCCGTCGCCTTCCTGCTGGTCGGCAACGGCCTGCAATTCACGCTGCTGCCGCTGCGCGGCCACGCCGACGGCCTCGGCGACTTGGCGCTCGGCGTCATCGGCTCGGCCTATTACGCCGGCTTCGTCAGCGGCTGCCTGCTGGCGCCCTATTTGATCGTACGCGCCGGCCATATCCGCGCCTTCGCCGCCATGGCCGCGCTCGCGGTGGTGGTCGCGCTCGCCTATGCGCTCAACACCGACGTCGTGGCCTGGACGCTGTTCCGCATGGTCAACGGCTTTTGCCTCGCCGGCATCTATCTGGTGATCGAAAGCTGGCTCAACGACCGCGCCAGCAACCACAACCGCGGCATGGTGATGTCGGCCTATGTGTTCGTGAATTTCATCGCCTTCACCGTCGGCCAGCTGATGGTGACGCTTTTTCCGATCCGCGAGGACGGCAACTTCATCGTGGCCGCCATGCTGTTGTCGGTCGCCATCCTGCCGGTGGCGCTGACGCGCTCGGCGCAGCCGGCGCCCATCACCATCGTCAGCTTCCGGCCGATGCAGCTATATCGCGCGGCACCGGTCGGGCTGGTGGCGAGCATGATGGTGGGCATGTCCAACGGCGCCTTCCTGGGGCTCGGCCCGCTCTCGGCGGCCGGCAACGGCTTGAGCGTCGAAAAGGTGGCCTTGTTCATGAGCGGCGCGACGCTCGCCGGCGCGCTGGTGCAATGGCCGGTCGGCCGCCTGTCCGACCGCCTCGACCGCCGCATCGTGCTCTTGGCGCTACTCATCGGCGCGGCCGTGGTCGGCGTGCTGCTGTGGATATTCGCGCGCAACGGCTGGCTGCTGCTGAGCTTCGGTGTGCTGTTCGGCGCGCTGGCGCTGCCCTGCTATTCGCTCGCTGCGGCGCATGCCTACGACAAAACCGCGGCCAGCGACATGGTGCCGACCGCGGCCACCATTCTGCTCGCCAACGCGGTGGGCGCGGCGATCGGGCCGCTGATCGCCTCGCTGGTGATGGCGGCGCTCGGACCGCGCGCGCTGTTCCTGTTCACGGCGGCGGCGCAAGGCCTCTTGGCGGTCTACGTGTTCTACCGTACCACCGTGCAGGCGGCGCTGACCGCGCCCGAGAAGACCGAATTCGATCTCGCCGCCACCGCGCCGGTCGGCGCCGTGGTGACCGGTGAGCAGCTCGACCCGCTCGATCCCTCAGTGGTGGTGCCGGAGCCTTACGTGCCGCCGCACGACGAGACGGCGGCGAGCGGTTAAAATACGCTATTCGTCACAACGAACCGGGGAGGATGAGTATGCCGAAGGCCTATTTGGTGGTGAGCTATCATTCCGTGAAGAATTTGGAGGCCTTGCAGGCCTATGCCAAGCTGGCGGGGCCCGCGATCGAGGCGGCAGGCGGCAAGTTCATCGTGCGCGGGATGCCGGCGAAGACCTTGGAAGCCGGCATCAATGAGCGCACGGTGGTGATCGAGTTTGCCAGCGTCGATAAGGCGGCCGCGGCCTATGACACGCCCGGCTACCAGGAAGCGCTCAGGGCGCTGGGCCCCGACAACGTCACGCGCGACATGCGCATCGTGGAAGGCGCCGCCTGACACGGCCCGCGCGCTTCGCCGGAGCTCACCAGGCGGTGAACGGATAGCGCCGCTGCGCTTCATGCGCCTGGCGCTTGGCCTCGATGAAGACGTCGATGACGGCCAGCATGGTGGAAGTGACGCGCGCCAAGCCGCCGAACGACGGCTGTGCTTTCGGCGCAGGCGGGGCGTGGATTTCCAGGGTCGACATGATCTCTTTCCCGATGTGTCAGCGGTGGGAATCGGTGAGCAGGCGCTCGATCTCGCGTTCGGATTCGTCGGTGAATTTGGCGCCGGGGCCGCCGAGATAACGGGCGATCTGGCGCTCGGCCTTGCGCATATTGGCGGCCTCGATCGCGTCGAGCAGCCGGCGCAGCGCACCGCGCAGCGGCCGCCTCGTTGCGCGCGGAGCCTTTTCGGTGAATTCGCCGGCGCGCTGGAAAGCCGCCGCGGGAGCCAAAGCCATGGAACCTTGTCCTTCTAGGGTCCTTGGCATTTCTCCTTTATTTTCTTAGTGTTATTGCAACGCAATATAGCCGATTGCGAATGTTTAGGTAGGGCTGAATGAGCATGAGCTCCATGCGCCGGGCTCATGCGGGCGGTCATAAAGGCGTAAGGAAATCGTCCGGCGGGCGACGCGCCGATCTTGCTCGGCCTCATCCTTCGAGACGGCCGCTGCGCGGCCTCCTCAGGATGAGGCGGGTTGAGCGGGGCCATCGCATCCTCAATCGAACAGCGCCACCGCCCGCGTCCAGCCGCCGGAGGCCGCTTTGATCTTGGCCGGGAAGCAGGCGACGATGAAGCCGTCGGCCGGCAGCTGCTCGAGATTGCAAAGCTTCTCCATGTGGCAATAGGGGATCTCGCGCCCCGCCTTGTGGCCCTCCCAGATGATGGAGGGGTCGTGCGTCTCCTCCCATTTCTTGGCCGTGTAGACGAAGGGCGCGTCCCAGCCCCAGGCGTCGATGCCGCAGACGCGCACGCCGCGCGAGGTGAGATACAGCGTGGCCTCGCGGCCCATGCCGATGCCGGCCGTCATGTAGTCGTCGTGACCGATGCGGGAGGCGGCGCGGGTGTTGACCAGCACGATGTCGAGCGGCTTGAGCTCATGGCCGATGCGCGCAAGCTCGGCTTCCACCTCCGCCGCGCTCACCACATGCCCGTCCGGCAGTGCGCGGAAATCGAGCTTGACGCCGGGGCGGAAGAACCAGTCGAGCGGCACCTCGTCGATGGTGATCATGCGGTTGCCGTGGATGTCCTTCGACTGGAAGTGATAGGGCGCGTCCATATGCGTGCCGTTATGGGTGGCGAGCGTGGCGATCTCGAAGGCCCAGCCTTCGCCGTCCGGCAAATCCTCGACGCGCAGGCCGGGAAACAGGCTCGCCACCATCGGGCCGGTCTGCTTGCCGGTCTGGTATTCGATCTTCGGCCGCATGAAGGGCGGATCGACCACCGTGTCGTTGTCGAGCGTGAGCGAGATATCGACCATGCGGCTGGGCAGTTTCATTGTTGTCTCCCTCCCCTTCGTTGGTCATGCGCGGGCTTGACCCGCGCATCCATGACGCCGATTTACCCGGCAAAATTGTTGTAAGGCTTTTTGTGTGGCACGCCATCATGGATTGCCGGGTCAAGCCCGGCAATGACAGGCTGGTGGTATCCGCGATACATTCCGTCGGATCATCACCCCGGAGCCCGCCATGCCCAAGGCCTATTGGATCACCGTCTATCGCTCGATTTCGGACCCGGCCAAGCTGAAGGCCTATGCGGAGCTGGCGCCGCCGGCCACCACACCGTTCGGCGCCAAATATCTCTGCCGCGGCATGCCGCAGGCGACCTACGAAGCCGGGCAGAAAGAGCGCGTGGTGATCACCGAATTTCCCAGCCTGGAAAAGGCGGTCGCCGCGCACGATTCCCCCGGCTATCAGAAGGCGCTGGCCGCGCTCGGCGACGGCGCGGTGCGCGACATCCGCATCATCGAGGCGCTGGAATGAGCCAGGTGCGCGCCCTGCTGCGCCAGCCGCTGATCCGCCTGCTGGCGGTCAATCTGGCCGGTGGCTTTGCCGCGGCGCTGTTGATGCTGGGCGGGCTGCTGGCGCTCAACCCGGGCAATTTGCGCGCGCTGATCCTGGCCGACCGCATGGGCGTCATCGCGCTCGGGCTCTTGCTGTTCGGATTGACGGTGACACTCGGCAGCGTCGCCATGGGCTCAGCGGTGATGATGCTGGGCTCCGAGCGCAAGCAAGGTGGCGGCGGGAAGCGTAAAGCCGTCAAAGTGCGGGCCGCCGCGCGATCCTAGGGCCGCCGGCAGGCGGTTCGGTCGATGTCTCGCTAATCCCAAATCGCTAAACGTGCTTACGCCTGCGACACAATCGACAGTTGAAGTGGCCGTCCGCTCGGTTACACTCAAGAGCTGTAGATCGTAAAGGGGGCGTCCCATGACAAATTCATTCGACTCGCTGAAGGACGAGTACACTGCGCTGTGGAGCAAATTGGATATCCGTCAGGAACGCCTGGCCGAGATCCAACATATCTTCAGCAAGGTCACTAATCCGGCAAACAAGCTGCGCTATCAGAATGTCGAGACCGCGACCGGCGTGCCGTGGCATGTGATCGCGGCAATTCACAATTTGGAATCCAGCCGCCGGTTCGACCGCCACTTGCACAACGGCGATCCGCTGACTGCACGCACGGTGCACGAACCGAGCGGCCGGCCGCACACGGGCGAGCCGCCCTTCACCTGGGAGCAGAGCGCGACCGACGCGCTCGACAGGCTGACCGGCATCTCGCCGTGGACGATCGAGCGCATTGCGTTCGAGCTCGAGAAATACAATGGGCTCGGCTATCGCAACCATCATTCGCACGTGAGGACTCCGTATCTGTGGAGCTTCAGCAACATCTACACTTGCGGGAAATACGTGGCCGACGGACGCTGGTCGGAATTCGCGGTCAGCGATCAATGCGGCGCCATGGTTCTGCTGCGATTCATGATCGACCAGGGCGCAATCACCGTGCCGAGCGAGGGCAGAGCGCCGCCACCGGAAACCTTGCCGCCACCGCCCAACGCGCCGCATTACCCGGGACACTATCTGCAGAACCCGCGCGAAGACGATCCGAACGTCGAGGCCGTGCAGGTGCGGCTGAAGGCGCTTCGCATCGACCCCGGCACGATCGACGGCGATTTCGGCGATCAGACCGAGCAGGCCGTGCGCCTGTTTCAGGCGCGCTCGGCCGACGAGACCGGCGAACCGCTGGAGATCGATGGCATTGTCGGGCCGAAGACCTGGGGCGCGCTGTTCGCGCCAGGCGTGACGCCGATGCCGCCGCCGCCGCCGCCCCCGCCGGCGACGAGCCTGACGGCCGCCCTGCTCGACATCGCCGGCGAGGAAGTCGGCGTGCGCGAGCAGCCGCCCGGCTCCAACCGGGGACCGAAGGTCGACCAATATATCCAGTCGGTCGGGCTCAATCCGTCGCAAGACAGCTTTCCGTGGTGCATGTGCTTTGTGTACTGGTGCTTCGTGCAGGCCACGCAACGCGTGGCCGCGACAAACCAGGTGCCGAAGACCGGCGGCGTACACGACGCCTGGAACAGGTCACGCAAAAAAGACGGGGTGACGATCGTCACCGCCGAAGCGGCACAGCGCGATCCCGGCTTGGTGGTGCCGGGCATGGTGTTCTTCATCAATACCGGCGGCTCGCACGGGCATACCGGGATCGTCGCCGCCAATGTCAACGGTCTGCTCGAGACCATCGAGGGCAACACCAACGACAACGGCTCGCGCGAAGGCATCGGCGTGTTCCGCCGCACGCGCCGGCAGGTCGATCGCATCAATCTCGGCTTTGCCAAATACGGCTGAGCCGCGCCGCGAACACTACGCCGGTATCGCCTGGCGCGCCTGCTGCGCGCCAGGCTGCGCCGGCCGCACGTCTTTGGCGCGGTCTGAGATAATTTGCCCTACGGGTGCCCGCCGAGGCGCTCGGCGAACAGCACCAGCGCGCGGCGGTAGATCTCCGAGCGGTTCCACTCGCGCATGACGTCGAAATTGGCCGTGCCCATGGCGTAAGGCTGGCCGGCGTGCCAGCCGTTGACTTTCAACAGATTGGCGGTGGAGGCGAGCACGTCCGCCACCGAGTGGCGCAGGTCGACGCGGCCGTTGCCGTCATAGTCGACGCCGTACTTGATGTAGGACGACGGAAGGAACTGGGTCTGGCCGATCTCGCCGGCAAAGGCGCCGATCAGCTCGCGCGGCGGCAGGTCGCCGCGCTGGAGGATGCGCAGCGCGGCGATCAGCTCGCGCTGGAACAGCTCGGTGCGGCGGCAGTCCCAGGCGAGCGTCGCCTGCGTGCGGATGACCGGCAGCTTGCCCATGTCGCCGGTGCCGTTGTCGCTCTCCATGGTCCAGATCGCCACCAGCAATTCCTTCGGCACGCCGTATTGCCGCTCGATGCGGGCGAGCAGGCGGGCGTTGCGCTGCATCAGCCGCGCGGCGCGCTTGACGCGGGCCGAGCCGACGCGCGTCTTGATGAAGGCCTCGAAGTTGCCCTCGCGGCGGAAGGCGTGCGCCTGGCGGCGGTCGAAGGCGAGCACGCGCTGGTCGGGGGTGAGGCCGGCGAAGGCTTGGGCAACGACGGCGCGCGAGATGCCGGCGCTTTGCGCCTCGCGCGCCATCTCCGCCAGGAACGTGTTGAAGTTGCCGCCGCATTGCGCGGCGGACGCGGGCGCGGCAAGCGCGAGCGTGATGATGAAGGCCGCAAAGACGCGCAAGATCATGGTCACCTGTTCCTTCATGCCCGCCCCGCGTTTTGCGACTTTAGGCTAACACGGCGGGCGAGTGAGCGGGCAGCGGCGTTGGTCGTGGCCGTGGCACAAGATCGCGCCCGAATCCTATAAACACCGGGTAAACAGGTGATATAGTGGTAAAGTCGAGTCTCGAAAACGAAGCGATTTTAACCGCGGGGGGTACAAGATTATGAAGCTACTTCAAGGGCTTGCATTGGCCGGGCTGATCGGCCTGGGCACCATGGGGCTTTCCGCCACGGCCTCGGCGGCACCGCTTTCCGGCGCGCCGGCGCTGGGCGTGGCGGCCGACACCGGCAGCCTCGTGGTCGAGGTGAGGAATGGCCGCAACGGCGCGTTCGCCGCTGGCGCCGTGCTCGGCGTGCTCGGCGCCGCCGCGGTGGCGAGTTCCATCCACCACGACGACGACTATTACTACCGGCGCCATCACCATCCCCACTATATCGACGACGACGACGACTATAACTACCGCGTGCACTGCCGCTACGGCAGCTATGTCGACTATAGCGGCGTGCGGCACTGCCGGCCGTAGGCGACGCGCGCTTTACCAGGGCTGACGTCATAACGGGGCGCGCACGCGTGGGCGTGCGCGCCAAGTTGTGTGCGGCGGCGGTCAGCCGGCGCCAGTTGCAAATAAGGCAACGAACAGCCATATAGGGTGGGTTCGCGATTTCAGCCTGACCTTGTCGTTTCGGTCCCGAGGGGCCTTTTCCCAAGAACTCGCAAAAATCCGGATATGAGGCCCATGCGAATGGTTCGCATGGGGCATAGACGCGCATCGCTGCGTTTTCAAAAGGAGGCCACTTTGGCCACAGGCACCGTTAAGTTCTTCAATTCGCAGAAAGGCTTCGGCTTCATCGTGCAGGACGGCGGCGGCCCGGATGTGTTCGTTCACATCTCGGCGGTCGAGCGCGCCGGCATGAGCAATCTCAACGAAGGCCAAAAGCTCTCGTTTGACGTGCAGGCCGACCCGCGCAGCGGCAAATCCGCCGCCGCCAATCTGCAAGCCGTCTGATTTCGGTTTTAACGACGACGCCGGCGCTGACCAAGCGCCGGCGTTTGCTTTTCGGCGAACCTGGATTATCAGGTTGCCATCGTTCCGGGGCGCCCGAAGCGCGGGCGCGGAACGACAAAAAGTCCGACAGGGCGACGCGGCACGAGAGGACACCATGGCCAAGAAACCGGGCAGCAACCCCAAAGGCGAATTCGTCTTCTTCGACGTGATCTATGAGGACGGCTCGCAGCGCTCCAACCGGCGCGTGCCGGCCGCGCTGCTCGGCGGCCTGGCCAAGGACGAGCCCGCGCGCGGCTTCATCATCGAGCAGGACCGCGAAATCGCCGAGAAGTCCGGCCGCGCGCCGCTGGCGATCAAGAGCCTCGCCCGCGTCGGCGCCAAGCCGGAAAAGATGATGAAGGTGAAGGAACGCATCTGAGGCCGGTGAGAAACCGCGCCCGATTGCAAATGCGGCGGCGAACGCCCATATAAGGCGTGTTCGCGATTTCAGCCTGACCTTGTCGTTTCGGTCCGCAACGGCCTTCTCCCAAGAACTCGCAAAAATCCGGATATGAGGCCCATGCGAATGGTTCGCATGGGGCATAGACGCAAATCTTGCGTTTTCCAAAGGAGGCCATCGTGGCCACAGGTACCGTTAAGTTCTTCAATGCGCAAAAAGGCTTCGGCTTCATCGTGCAGGACGGCGGCGGCCCGGATGTGTTCGTTCACATCTCGGCGGTCGAGCAGGCCGGCATGAGCAATCTCAACGAAGGCCAGAAGCTCTCGTTCGACGTGCAGGCCGATCAGCGCAGCGGCAAGTCCGCCGCCGCCAATCTGCAAACCGTCTGATCCAAGGTTTTCGACGACGACGCCGGCGCGACAAGCGCCGGCGTTTTTATTTGGGCGGTGGCTGGCGGAGAAATCCAGCCGCGCGCCGCCGGCGATCAAGCGCATCGCCCGCGTCGGCGTCAAGCCGGAGAAGATGATGAAGGTGAAGTGAGGCGGTTTCGTTTGTTGTCATGGCCGGGCATGACGTGGGTAGTACGTCGCGCGAGATCCATCAGCAGTCATTCCGGGGCGCGCCAAAGGCGCGAACCCGGAATCCATAACCCGCAGCGCTGCGGAGTATGGATTCCGGGTCCGGCCCTTCGGGCCGTCCCGGAATGACAGTCAGTTTTAGTTGTCGAGGAAGCTGCGCAATTTGCGCGACCGGCTCGGATGCTTCAGCTTCCGCAGCGCCTTGGCCTCGATCTGCCGGATGCGCTCGCGCGTGACCGAGAACTGCTGGCCGACTTCCTCCAGCGTGTGGTCGGTGTTCATGCCGATGCCGAAGCGCATGCGCAGCACGCGCTCCTCGCGCGGGGTGAGCGAGGCAAGCACGCGCGTGGTGGTCTCGCGCAGGTTCGACTGGATCGCCGCGTCGATCGGCAGGATGGCGTTCTTGTCCTCGATGAAATCGCCGAGGTGCGAGTCCTCCTCGTCGCCGATCGGCGTCTCCAGCGAGAGCGGCTCCTTGGCGATCTTGAGGACCTTGCGCACCTTCTCCAGCGGCATGCCCAGCTTCTCGGCCAGTTCCTCCGGCGTCGGCTCGCGCCCAATCTCGTTCAGCATCTGCCGAGACGTGCGCACGATCTTGTTGATCGTCTCGATCATGTGCACCGGGATTCGGATGGTGCGCGCCTGGTCGGCGATAGAGCGCGTGATGGCCTGGCGAATCCACCAGGTGGCGTAGGTCGAGAACTTGTAGCCGCGGCGGTACTCGAACTTGTCGACCGCCTTCATCAAGCCGATGTTGCCTTCCTGGATCAGGTCGAGGAACTGCAGCCCGCGGTTGGTGTATTTCTTGGCGATGGAGATGACGAGGCGCAGGTTCGCCTCCACCATCTCTTTCTTCGCCTGGCGCGCCTCGCGCTCGCCCTTCTGCACCATATGCACGATCTTGCGGAACTCGCCGATCTCGACGCCGGTTTGCGCGGCGAGGTCGTGCACCAGCGCGCGGATTTCCTTGATGCGGTCCTTTTCGCGGCCGACGAAGCCCTTCCAGCCCTTGGCGGAGAGCTTCGACACGCGGTTGAGCCAGCGCGGGTCGAGCTCGTTGCCCATGTACTGCTTGAGGAATTCCTCGCGCGCGACGCCGTAGCTCTCGCCGAGCCGCATCAGCCGGCCCTCGTTGGACACCAGCCGCTTGTTGATGTCGTAGAGCTGCTCGACCAGCGAATTGATGCGCGCCTGGTTGAGGCGCAGCGACTTCACCTCGGCGATGATCTCTTCCTTCAACTTCTTGTATTTGCGCTCCTGCGCCGGCGACAGCGAGGTGCTTTTCAGGCGGAACTCGATGTCCTGCTCCTGCAGGCGGCGCAGGCGCTTGAAGGTGTCGGCGATGGTGTCGAAGGTCTCCACCACCTTGGGCTTGAGCTCGGCTTCGATGGCGGCGAGCGAAAGCGAAGACTCCATGTCGTCTTCGTCGTAATCGCTTTCGGCGGCGGCCTCGCCCGGATCCTTCTCTTCCTCGTCGCTCTGCTCGCCGTCGGGCTTGGCCTTGAAGGGCGTGGCGGCAGGCGGTGCCGCCGGCGGCGCTACCGGCTGCTGCACCACCTGCAGATGCGGCGCGCCGGGCACGGGCGTGCCGACGGCCACGATCGGCTTGCCGTCGGGGCCGATCTGCGGCGGCTGGATGTTCTTGGCGTCGGGGCCGGCGTAGGTCGCTTCCAGGTCGATGATGTCGCGCAGGAAGACCTTGCCGTCGTTCAGTTCGTCGCGCCAGATGATGATGGCCTGGAAGGTGAGCGGGCTTTCGCACAGCCCGGCGATCATGGCCTCGCGGCCGGCCTCGATGCGTTTGGCAATGGCGATCTCGCCCTCGCGCGACAAGAGCTCGACCGAGCCCATTTCGCGCAAATACATGCGCACCGGATCGTCGGTGCGTTCGGACGGCTCTTTCTTTTCGGTGGTGGCGAGGGGTTTCGCCTTCGATTCGACGAGATCGGAGCCGGCCTCCTCCTCGTCGTCGTCGGCCTCGTCGGTGGCCTTTTCCTCGCCTTCCTCACTGTCGTCGTTTTCGACGACGGTGATGCCCATCTCGGAGATCATGGCGAAGACGTCTTCGATCTGGTCGGAGGTGACCTCCTCCGACGGCAGCACGGCGTTGATCTGTTCATGGGTGACGTAGCCGCGCTTCTTGGCGGCCTTGATCATTTTCTTGACGCCGGCGTCGGTGAGGTCGAGCAGCGGCAGTGGCGTATCGGGCGCGCCTTCTTCCTTTTCCGGGGCTTCTTCCTTGGCTGCAACCTGCGCCTTGACCTTGCTCGCCATCCGTCTCTCCTGGCCTTTCTGGCCCTCAACCCTTGAGGCCCGACCCCTGCGCGAGGCCCATGGCCAAAAAGGGCCGCGCCGCCCTTGGCCGGGCGGAGGCCCCCGAATCAGGTCGTCTCAGTGTTCCCGGAACCCGCTTAAGCTCCGATTAAGCCTACGAAAACACCGCGGGAATCGACCCATTATTCCACGCAGGTCTCGTCCGTACATCCCCTGTGCGGGGCTTTTGCAGTGCTCATAAACTACGGGCGCCGCGACCGGAAGAGGCGCCGAAGCCTTCGATCAAGGCCTCCGTCCCATCCATCCGCGCCAGGCGCGCCTTGACGTCGCGCAACCGTAAGTAATTGGCTTCACTGGCGTCCTGGCCGAGCGCCTGCTCGGCATCATTGAGCTCCTTAAGTAGGGAATGCCACTGACGATGCAAGGCGACAAGCTGTTGCCAGGTCACCAAAACATCGTCGGGCGCGGCATCCGGCTGCGCGCCCCAAACTGAGGGCGTGGTAATGGCGGCGGAGAGGCGCTCGGCGAGGTCAAGAAGCGCGCGGGCTGCAAGCTCGGTCCGCAGGGCTTCGGCATCGAGCGCGGCGGCATGGGACGCGCTTTGGGCGGCGATGTCGATCAGCGCCGCTTTCAGCCGCTCGGCTTCCGTGTGGCGGAACTCGATCTGGCTGAGTTCCTCCAGATGGTCGTGCAGCAGCCAGGGATGGTTGAGGGCCGCCTGCAGGATGAGCGCCTCGCGGCGCGGCACGGCGGTGCGATGGCCGCGATGCAGCGGGCTTGCCGCCATCTGGTTGCTGACCACGACATAGGGGGCGGACTTCCCCGGCTGGGGGCGCTGGCCGCTGCGCGGCCGGTTGTAGTTGCGCTCGCGCCCTTGCCCCGACCAAACGCCCTGCCCGCCGCCGCCTTGCCGCCAAGGCTGCTGGCTGCGCGGGCCTCCCGCCGGCGCGAAGTAAGCGGCGAGCCGAGCGTTGAAGTCCTGCCGGTAATATTTGCGCACGGCGTCGTCGCCGATCGCTGAGGTCACCTCGTTGATGCGCGCTTCCAGCGCCGCGCGCCGCTCCGGCGTATCATACGAGCGGCCTTCCGTTTCGCGCCCCCACAGCATGGCTGCGAGCGGGCGCGCGGCGGCGATCACTTCTGCCAGGGCTTCGCGCCCCCCCGACCGGTAGAGATCGTCGGGATCCTGTCCTTGCGGCAGCAGGGCGAATTTCAGGCTTTTGCCGGGTTTCAGCCGCGGCATGGCCAGATCGACCGCGCGGTAGGCGGCGCGTAGCCCAGCACTGTCGCCGTCGAAGCAGAGCGTGGGCTCGTCGGCCATCTTCCACAGCAGACCGAGTTGATCCTCGGTGAGCGCAGTGCCGAGCGGAGCGACGGTCGCCGGAAAGCCGGCGCGCACCATAGCGATGACGTCGACATAGCCTTCGACCGCGACCAGCGCTGCGCCGGCATTTTCTTGCGCAGACTGCGTAGACTTGCCTGCGTGCGCGGCCTCGCGGGCGGCGGCGATGTTGTAGAGCGTTGCGCCTTTGTGAAAGAGCGGCGTCTCCGGCGAGTTCAGGTATTTCGCCGGCGCGTCCTTCTCCAGCGCGCGGCCGCCGAAGGCGATCACCCGCCCGCGCAGATCGGTAATCGGGAACATGACGCGGTCGCGGAAACGGTCGAACGGCACCGGAATGTCGTCGCCGGCGACCAAAAGACCCGCTTCCACCATGTCCTCGGTGGAAACGCCGTGCGAACCCAGGTGCTCCTTCAGCGCGTAACGCTCGCCCGGCGCATAGCCGAGGCGGAACTTCACTTGCGTGGCGGGATCGAGGCCGCGGTCGGCGAGATAGCCGCGCGCCTTGGCGCCGGCTTTCGAAGCCAGCGTCGCCTCGAAGAATTTCGCCGCCAGCTCCATGACGTCGTGCAGCGATTTGCGCCGCGCCTCGCGCGCCTCGTCTTGCGCTGAGACTTTCGGCAGCGGCACGCCGGCCATTTGCGCCAGGCGCTCGACCGCTTCCGGGAAGCTGACGCCTTCCGACTCCATAACGAAGTCGAAAATGCTGCCGTTCTTGCCGGAGGAGAAATCGAACCAGGCCTGCTTCTGGTCGTTGACGAAGAAGGAGGGCGTCTTCTCCTTGTTGAATGGCGACAGGCCCTTGAACTCGCGCCCCGCGCGCTGAAGCTTGACGCGCTTGCCGACGACTTCCGAGACCGGAAGACGCGCCTTTAGCTCGTCGAGGAACTGGGGCGTGAAGCGCATGGGTCAGGTGGCGCGTAAGGCGCGGGCTCGGCTTGGTCGGTTGGGGCGATTCGCTCACCGCCATCATAGGCCCACAAATTGAGACTTTCCGGGGGATCGGCAACCGGCGCCAGTTTCGGGTCGTTTTCCCACTTTTCCACAGGCGGCCATGTCGGCTGCGGACGCTCGTGGGTGATAATTACCGGGGCAATTCTCCGGTAATCCATGCTTTTCCTGACCACCAATTCAATCTGGATCGCGGCCGTCATCCTGCTGGTCCCGACGACGATCTTGGCAATGTGGGGGCCGGCGTTCGTCCGCCGCCATGTCGCCCTCGATCATCTGCGCACCAACAACGAGGTCGCCGGCTTCAAGTTTGCCACCGTCGGGGTGATTTACGCCGTGCTACTCGCCTTTGCGATCGTGGTCGTCTGGGAGCGCTATAATCAGGCCGACAACGACGTTGCCAAGGAGGCGGGCGCCGCAGCGACCGTGCTACGGCTGACGCAGGGGCTCGACGCCGCGCATGGCGAGGCGATCCGCAAGGCAACCATCGAATATCTCAAGGAAGCAATCGCCAAGGATTGGCCGGCCATGGACCGCGGCCGGCCGAGCCACAGCGTCACCCTGACGCTCACCGGGATTTACGACGCTCTGCTCAAGTTCCACCACGACTTCGAGCCGAACGAGGTGCCGGTCGTGTCCGAGATTCTACGCAACCTCGATGAGATCAGCGAGGCGCGGCGCGCGCGCTTGGTGACGGCGAGCGGCATCGTGCCCGGGATCATCTGGACCGTCTTGTTCGCCGGCGCCTTCATTACGTTGGGCTTCACGTTTTTCTTCGGCACCCCCAACCTGCGGGCGCAATCGCTGATGTCGGGCGCGCTTTCGCTTCTGATCTTCGGTGGGCTATTGACCATCGTCGCCATCGACCATCCCTTTGCCGGCACAGTGCGGGTCGGCCCCGAGGCGCTGGCCGCGGTCATCGCGGATTTCGACGGCGGGCGCTGAGCGCGCCCTCGACACTGACGGGTTTTTCCTATTCTTCCGCAGACGCCGACCTCCGCGGCTGCGGGGGCACGGATGGTCGGCAGGTGGTCAGGCCATGAGCCCGTCCGCGGGCTGGCTGGCTTGGGCGGCCCCGGCCGTGGCGGCGGGCTTGTCGAGATTCTCGCCGCGGCGTGCCGGCAGGCAGTGGTCCTTCATGTGCGACGGCGAGGACATGCAGTTGAGCACGTCGCTCTTGGTCAGCCCGATATCGCGCAACAGGCGGTCGTCCATCCGCAGCATCGTGCTGGCGCACTTGTGCACGCGTTTGCGTGCCAGCCCTGAGAGCAGCCAAGTGAAGAATTGGGTCACCATCATCATCTCCATCGGATTCAAAAGTTGCAAAATCACGTTACGTCTCCGCCGGTCTTCCGGGATTTGCGCCGCCGCTTGCGGCCCGACCCCAAACATACCGTTTAGTCTGATATACATACCGTATGGTCTGTTTGCAAGGGCAAAGGCAGTCGCCGCGTCTTATAAAAATGCTATGTATATCAATATGTTATAGAAATGCTGCTTGACTTTAGGCCTGCCATGGCTACTTTACAGACCGGATGGTATGGATAGTGCCATGATGGAAAGAGGAACCCAGACGCGCGAGCGCATCCTGGCGGCAGCCGAGCCGCTGGTGCTGCGGCAGGGCTATGCCGGGACCTCGCTAGACGAAATCTTGCGCGCCTCGGGGCTGACCAAGGGCGCCTTCTTCCACCACTTCAAGGATAAGTCGGCCTTCGCGCGCGCGCTGATCGAGCGTTGCGCCTGTAACGACACCGACCGCTTCGAGCGCTGCGCGGTTGCGGCCGAGGCCAAGAGCGACGATCCGCTCGACCAGACACTGGCCTTCCTCAAGGCGACGGAGACCATGATCGAAACCCGGCCCGCGCCGGCCGCCGGCTGCGTGCTCGCCGCCTACACCTACGAGATCATGCAGTTCGAGCCGGAACTGCAGGCCTATATCGGGCAATGTTTCCGGCGCTGGTCGGCGGTGTACGAGAAGAAGTTCGAGGCGGTGCTGGCGCGTTACCGGCCGGCGGCGCCGGTGACGGCGCGCGACTTGGCCGAGCAGGTGATCGCCGTCTTCGAGGGCGCCCTGGTGCTGGCGCGTAGCTACGACGACCCCACCCTGGTGGTACGCCAGCTGCGCCAGTTCCGGCAGTATTTCGAATTGCTGTTCGCGCGCTGGCGGCGAACTTAAGGCCCGACGGCGCTGGCAGTACGCGGCGCGACGCGCGCTTGCCGCTAACTCCGCTCATTCCCGCGCAGGCGGAAATCTAAGAAACTGCTGCCCCTAAGTCCCCGCTTTGGCGGGGTCGAACGGGTGAGATCGGCCTCTTTCGAACGACGGCGTTTTGCCAGAAAGCTTCGCCTTCACCATCGCGCTGGCTTTGTTCATGTCCATCCGCCCGGCAGTCATGGCGGCGGCGCCTCGGCCCCTTCGTCGGTATAGACCTTGAACAGGCTGAGCTCGGTGCGCCCGAAGCCGGTGGCGAGCGGCACGTCGGCGGCGTCGCGGCCGCGCCCCATCAGGATGCGCCCGATGCGCGGCATATTGTGGCGGGCATCGAAGGTGAACCAGCGGCCGGAGAGATAGACCTCGAACCAGGCGCTGAAATCCATCGGCGTGTCGTCCACCGGAACGCCGATGTCGCCGAGATAGCCGGTGCAATAGCGCGCCGGGATGTTCATGCAGCGGCACAAGGTTACCGCCAGATGCGCGAAGTCGCGGCACACGCCGCGGCCTTCGGCGTGCACGTCATGGGCGCTCTTGGTCGCGGCCGCGAATTGATAGCCGAAGGTCAGGTGACCGTGCACGTAGTCGCAGATCGCCTGCACGCGCCCCCAGCCGAGCGGCGTATCCTTGAACAGGCTCCACGCCAGATCCACCATGCGGTCGGTTTCGCAATAGCGGCTGGCGAGCAGGAACAAAATGACGTCGTCGGGCAAGTTCTCGACCGCAATCTGCCGGGCGTCCGGCACCACGACGTCGGCCGCTCCGCTGTCGCGCACGATGGCGCGGTTGCTCAACGTCAGCCGGCCTTGCGGTACGACCAGCCGGCCGCAAAAATTGCCGAAGCTGTCGTGATAATAATGGATCGGCGCCGGCGGATCGCACACGATGTTCTCGGGCTCGACCAGATCGGCCACCCGCGAGGGGTGCACACTCAGCATGACCACCATGGGCGTGGGCTGCGGCGCGGTAAAGGCGATGTCGAAGCCGATTTTTATTAGCATGGCCGCGCCCGCCCTGCCGGATCGTCAGGCATGCGCGACCACGTCGATGTCGACCTTCATGCCGATCGAATCCGTCCGCAGGCCGGTGAATGTCCCGCATAGCGGCACGGCTTGCCGCAGCTCGCGCGCGACCGCGACGCGGATGAGGTCGTGATTGCCGACGATGCCGTTGGTCGGATCAAACTCCACCCAGCCGGCGCTCGGCAGATAGACCTGCACCCAGGCGTGGGTCGAGCCGCCGCCGCGGCGGCCCGAGCGGGCGCGCACGTGCAGGTAGCCCGAGACGAAACGCGCGGCAAAGCCGAGCGCGCGCACCGCCTCGATCATGAACAGCGCGAAATCCCGGCAGGTGCCGGTACCGAGAGCCAAGGTTTGCTGCGGCGTCTGCACGCCGGGATCGAGCCGGCGCTTGTAGCTGAACTGCCGCTTGATCGCGTGCGTCATGTCGATGAGCAGATCACGCGTATTGGTCGGCGCGCCGGATTTGACGAACTGGCGGCTCCAGGCCTCGAGCGTGCCGTCGAGATCGGGATATTGGCATTTGATCGAGCGCGCGAGGTCCGGCATCTCCTCCGGCGCGTAGCGAAAGGGGTAGAAGAACGCCTCGTCGTCATGCGGCAGATCGATGCCGTGCTTGGGCTCGTGGTCGATCGTCACCTCGCTTTCGAAAACCAGGCGGTCGGCGGGGCGATCGAATTTCGCGATGCCGACGCTGTTGCCGAAGACGTCGTGGATCCAGCGCAACGAAATCGGCTCGGGATCGATGGTCATGCGCAGCGCCAGCACGCGCAGATCGTGGCCGTCGCGCGGCCGCAGCATCACGCGGTGCTCGCCGAAGGAAACCGGCGCGGCGTAGCTGTATTCGGTCTTGTGGCGGATCGTCAGCACTGGCATGTAAGTTTTTCGTCGCTCCACTGATCGCTCGGCGCGGTCTCGAATCCATCCTAGCGTAACGGGAAATTGCCCGGACCGCTGTACAAAACATGGGCAGCGAATGCCGCTTGGAAAGGCAGCGAGAGGATGAGGCCCGCGACGGTGACGCTGCTGGCGCCGGGCGAGCCGGCGCAGATCATCGAATATCGCACCGCGGGCGCGTCGCCGTTCCTGCTGGTCTGCGACCATGCCGGGCGGGACATTCCGCGCCGGCTGCACGGTCTCGGCTTGCCGGAGAAAGAGCGCGCGCACCACATCGGCTGGGATATCGGCATTGCCGGCGTGGCGCGAGCGCTCGCCGACCGGCTCGATGCCGCTGCCGTCATGCAGCGCTATTCGCGGCTGGTAATCGACTGCAACCGGCCGCCCGGCAGCCCTGAGTCGATTGTGTCCGAAAGCGACGGCACCGCGATCCCGGGCAATGAAAACATGTCGGCGCCCGACGCCGCGGCGCGCGTGCGGGAAATCTTCGAGCCTTATCACAGCACGATCGACCGACATCTTGATGCGCGGAAGAATGCGCAAGCGCCGGTGATCTTGATTTCGCTGCACAGCTTCACGCCCAGCTATCACGGCGTAGCGCGGCCGTGGCAGGCCGGCGTGCTCTATCACCGCTACCGCGTGCTGGCCGATGCGTTGCGCAGCGAATTGAGCGCGCCGGGCGATCTCACCGTCGGCGACAACGAGCCTTACACGGTCGACGACGAGACCGACTATACGATCCCGGTGCACGGCGAGCGGCGCGGCATCCCGCATGTCGCGATCGAAATCCGCCAGGACTTGATCGACGAGGAGCCCGGCCAGCGGCAATGGGCCGCGCGGCTGGCGGAGCTGCTGCCGAAAGCCGCGGCAAAAATATAGCTCGCTCCTTCAAGTTCGCCGCGGCGATGCCGCCATGTATCCGCCGTCGTGCCGCATGAGCAACTTGTGCTCTTCCTGCCCGACGACGCGAAATCCGGCGCGCACGTAGAACGCCCGGGCCGGGTTGAATTCGACCACGCTCACCGAAATCGGCATTGCCATCCCGCGCGCCTCCGCAGCGAGCACACGCATGACCTCGCTGCCGATGCCGCGGTTCTGGAACGGCGCGTCGATGTGCAGTTCTTTCAGCTCGAGGACGTCTTTGCCGGCGGCGACCTGCAGGTAGCCGGCGTCCTTGCCGTCGGCGACAATGACGCGGACCTCCGTCAACACGAATTTTCCGTCGAACCGCGCGTCCTGGAAGGCATCGTCCCAGCCGCCAAGCAGACGCTCGCCGAGCCAGCGCATGCCGGCATGATGCACGCGCCGCGCAAAATCGTAGTCGGCGGCCACCGCCGCTCTGAGCCGCACGGTCTGCATGTCGCCCCGTATCGCGGATCGCTCAGCCCGCAAGCTTCGCCTTCACCGCAGCGCTCGCCTTGCCCATGTCCATCTGCCCGGCGTATTTCGCGCGCAGCGCGCCGATCACCTTGCCCATATCCTTCATGGCGGTCGCGCCGGTCTCGGCGATGGCCGCCTCGATCGCGGCCTTCATTTCGTCGTCCGACATCTGCTTGGGCAGATAGCCGGAGATGATGGCGATCTCGTCCTGCTCCTGCTTGACCAGATCGTCGCGCCCGCCCTTTTGGTAGAGTTCGACCGATTCCTGGCGCTGCTTGACCATCTTCTGCAGCACGCCCACCACCTCGGCGTCGGCGAGCGGCGGCTTGCTTTGCCCGCGCGCCTCGATGTCGGCGTTCTTGAGCGCGGAATTGACCAGGCGCAGCGTGGAGACCGCGCGCTCGTTCCTGGCCTTCATCGCTTCTTTCAAGGCGTTATTGATGTCGTCGCGCAGCACGGCGTTTTCCTTCTATCCTCAGCGGATGGCATAGCAGTCGGACTGATAGCTCAAGGGGCTGGTGTCGGCCACCCGCAAGCCGCACCAGTAGACCTGTTCGCCCTTCTGCAGGATGAGCGCCTCGCGCCCGGTGATGGCCCTGACCTCGAAGCCCTGGGCGGTGAGCGCGGAGACGGTGACACGCTTGAAGCCCGCATGGTGCGGGCGCTGCTGGGCCGCGGCAGGGCATAAGGCCAGCGCCAGGCCCGCCAGCACGAGCGTCAGCCGAAAAACATGCAAAATGCGCATGAAACCGCCCCTAAAGCTGCCTGGGGGCAGCGAAAGACGCGCCCCTTGCCTCGCCCTATATAATACGCAACTAAGAGGCCATGACCCAGTCGCAAGCCAAAGCCGCCGGGGCTTGGGTTGAACCCGAGGCCACGGCGCTTTTAGTGTTGGCCGACGGCACCGTTTTGGAAGGCTTCGGGCTCGGCGCCAGCGGGCACGCGGTGGGCGAGGTCTGCTTCAACACCGCCATGACCGGTTACGAGGAGATCCTCACCGACCCGTCCTATGCCGGGCAGATCATCACCTTCACCTTCCCGCATATCGGCAATGTCGGCACCAACGAGGAAGACATCGAGACCGTCAACATGGCGGCGACGCCGGGGGCGCGCGGGGTGATCCTGCATTCCGCCATCACGCCGGCCTCCAACTACCGCGCCAGCCGCAACCTGAACGATTGGCTGAAAGCCCGCGGCATCGTCGGGCTCGCCGGCATCGACACGCGCGCGCTCACGTCGCTCATCCGCGAAAAGGGCATGCCCAATGCGGTGATCGCGCACGCGCCCGACGGCAAGTTCGATCTCGACGCGCTGAAAAAGCAAGCGCGCGAATGGCCCGGCCTGGTCGGCATGGACCTGGTGCCGATGGTGACTTCCGGCCAGCGCTTTACCTGGGACGAGACGCCGTGGGTCTGGGGCGAAGGCTTCGGCCGGCAGACGAGCCCGGAATTCCACGTGGTCGCCGTCGACTACGGCATCAAGCGCAACATCCTGCGCCTGCTCGCCGGCACCGGCTGCAAGGTGACGGTGGTGCCGGCCACCACTTCGGCCGAGGACATCTTGGCGCTCAAGCCCGACGGCGTGTTCCTGTCGAACGGGCCGGGCGATCCGGCGGCGACCGGCGAATATGCCGTGCCGGTGATCAAGAAAGTGATCGAGAGCGGCACGCCGACCTTCGGCATTTGTCTCGGCCACCAGATGCTCGGCATCGCGGTCGGCGGCAAAACGCAAAAAATGCACCAGGGCCATCACGGCGCCAATCATCCGGTGAAGGATTTGACCACCGGCAAGGTCGAGATCACCTCGATGAACCACGGCTTCGCGCTCGACGGCAAGACGCTGCCGGCGAACGCTACGGAGACGCATGTCTCGCTGTTCGATGGCTCCAATTGCGGCATCGCGCTCAAGGACAAGCCGGTGTTCTCGGTGCAGTATCACCCGGAGGCTTCGCCCGGGCCCCGCGACTCGCATTATCTGTTCAGGCGCTTCGTCGAGATGATGCGGCAGGCGAAGCGGAAGATTGCGTAGAACCGCATTCCGCGTTGCGCGTTGATGGGACGTGATGACGTCCGCCCAGCCGCTCCATTTCATGTTCACCGACGACGGCGCGGTGCCGAACAATCCGGTGCTGCCGGCGCTGCTCTATAAGAATGCAATCGCGCTCGGCGCCGATCCGGCCGGCGAATTGGAGCGGCTGTTTGCAAAGAACGGCTGGGGTTTCGGGCAATGGCGCAACGGCATCTACGCGTTCACGCATTATCATTCGATGATCCATGAGACGCTCGGCATCGCGAGGGGCTCGGCGCAAGTGCGGCTGGGCGGCGACCGGGGCGAGACGTTCGAGCTGACCGCCGGCGACGTGGCGGTGCTGCCGGCCGGCACCGGGCATCAGCGCCTGTCGGGAAGCGGCGATCTGCTGGTGATCGGCGCCTATCCGCCCGAAGGCACCTATAATCTCTGCCGCGGCGACAATCCGGGCGATCGCGAGAAGGCGCTGAAGGCGATCCCGCAGGTGCCGCTGCCGGTGAGCGATCCAGTTGCGGGCCGCAACGGGCCGCTCACGCGGCTGTGGCAGCGGGCGGCGTAAACCGCGCGTTAACCGCAAAGCCAGCGCGCAGGATTAATGGCGGTCCCGGTTACCGCGCGGCAAGGCCGCGCCTTTAAAGGCTGTCACCGGCCCGGTGGCGGAGTGGCGACGCAGAAGCCGTGCATGGTCTTCCAGCCTGGTTCGAATCCAGGCCGGGCCTCCAGCCTTCGCTCTCTGCGCGAGCTACGGCGCAGCAAGCGCTTCGCAAAGGCGATCGCGCCGTAGCCCGCAGGGCGAAGGCCGGCTCGCGCAAGGGAGAATTACATCTCTTCCGTCGTGCGCTCGATCGCGTCGCGCGCGGCGTCAACCTCGGAATTCAATTCGGCGCCGAGCAGCACGACGATGGCGCTCATCCACAGCCACATCATCAAGCCAATAGCGGCGCCGAGCGAGCCGTAGGTCGCGCCGTAGTCGGCGAAGTTGCTCAGGTACCACGACAGCAGTGCCGAGCCGGCGAGCCAGGCAATGGCGGCGAACACCGCACCTGGGCTTAAGAACTCCCAGCGCGGCTCGGCGCGGTTGGGGCCGAAGCGGTAGAGCAGTGCAAGCCCCAGGATCACCAGCAGCAGCAGCGTCGGCCAGCGCAGCCAGGCGATGGTCGTGCCGCTCCAACTGCCGGGCGGCAGATACGACAGCACGATCGGCACCGCCGCCACCGCGGCGATTGCCAGCAGCAGGCCGACGATTGTGCCGAGCGTCATGATGAGCGAGACCAGGTTGAGGCGGACGAAGCTGCGCCACTCCTTGACGCCGTAGACGATGTTGAGCGCGTCGATGATGGCCTTGAGGCCGGAATTTGCGCTCCACAGCGCGATGGCAAGGCTCACTAAAAAGGCAACGCTCAAATCGCCGGTGGTGGTTGAGGCGATGCGGGTGACCTGCTGATCGATGATGCCGTAGGCACCCCGCGGCAGGATGTTCTCGAGCGTCGCCAGATGACCGGCGATGGTGGCCGGATCGGCAAACATCGCGTAGCTGGACACGAGCGCCGTAATCGCGGGAAACAGCGCCAGCAGCGCGTAGAACACCACGCCTGCCGCGAGCGACAGCAGGCGGTCGTCGCCGAATTCCCGATAGGTGCGATAGAGGATGTGTTTCCACTCGGCCAGACCGCCCTGGCGCCAGGCCGGCAACGGCTTTGCCGGTGCGCCTTGCGGCGACGCGCCCTCGAGCGTGCGCGCCAGCAGGTAAGTGCCGAACAGCGCCGCACCGGCGAGCCAGGCGGCCTTGTTGCTGCGCTTGACGGCTGTGGCGGCGCGGCTCACGAGGGTCATTACGAGATAACGGCCTTATCGGCCTCAGGTTTCGCAATCTGTGGCAAGCCACGGCACTGCCCTTCCCTCCCCCGCGAATCTGGTCTAAAGACCCCCCGCGCGCGAGGGCCTACCTCGGCGCGGTCCGGGGGACGCGCAAAAAGCGCGTTCTTTTTTTGTGCCCGAATGCCGGCGAGTGAATGCCCAAACGTACCGACATCAAATCGATCCTGATCATCGGCGCCGGCCCCATCGTCATCGGCCAGGCCTGCGAATTCGACTATTCCGGCACGCAGGCCTGCAAGGCGCTGAAAGCCGAGGGCTACCGGATCGTGCTGGTCAATTCCAATCCGGCGACGATCATGACCGACCCCGATCTCGCCGACGCCACTTACGTCGAGCCGGTGACACCCGAGATCGTCGCCAAGATCATCGAGAAGGAACGCCCGGACGCGCTGCTGCCCACCATGGGCGGACAGACCGCGCTCAACTGCGCGCTCTCCTTGCGCAAGATGGGCGTGCTGGAGAAATTCGGCGTGCAGATGATCGGCGCCACCGCCGACGCCATCGACAAGGCGGAAGACCGCGAGCTGTTCCGCGAGGCGATGACCAAGATCGGGCTGGAGACGCCGCGCTCGCACCACGTCAAGACGCTGATCGACGCGCTCAAGGCGCTCGACGACATCGGCCTGCCGGCGATCATCCGGCCGAGCTTCACGCTCGGCGGCACCGGCGGCGGCATCGCCTATAACAAGGCCGAGTTCATCGAGATCGTCGAAGGCGGCATCGACGCCTCCCCTACCAGCGAAGTGCTGATCGAAGAGTCGGTGCTGGGCTGGAAGGAATACGAGATGGAGGTGGTGCGCGATAAAAACGACAACTGCATCATCATCTGCTCGATCGAGAATGTCGATCCGATGGGCGTGCACACCGGCGATTCGATCACCATCGCGCCGGCGCTGACGCTCACCGACAAAGAATACCAGATCATGCGCGATGCCTCGATCGCCGTGCTGCGCGAGATCGGGGTGGAGACCGGCGGCTCCAACGTGCAGTTCGCGGTCAATCCGGCCGACGGGCGGCTGGTGATCATCGAGATGAACCCGCGCGTGTCGCGCTCCTCGGCGCTGGCATCGAAGGCGACCGGCTTCCCGATCGCCAAGGTCGCCGCCAAGCTGGCGGTCGGCTACACGCTCGACGAGATTGCCAACGACATCACCGGCGGCGCGACGCCGGCAAGCTTCGAGCCGACCATCGATTACGTGGTCACCAAGATTCCCCGTTTCGCCTTCGAGAAATTCCCCGGCGCGTCGCACGTGCTCACGACGTCGATGAAATCGGTGGGCGAGGCCATGGCGATCGGCCGCACCTTCCAGGAGAGCCTGCAGAAGGCGCTGCGCTCGCTGGAGACGGGCCTGACCGGGCTCGACGAGTTGACCATCGAAGGCTTCGACCCCGCCAAGGGCATCGACGATCCCGACAACAAGAACAATATCCGCGCAGCGCTCGGCACGCCGACGCCGGAGCGCCTGTTGAAAGTGGCGCAGGCCATGCGGCTGGGAGCGAGTGACGAACTGATCCACAATGCCTGCCGTATCGACCCCTGGTTCCTCAACGAGATCCGCGGGCTGGTGGAGGCGGAGGCCGAGATCAAGGCGAAAGGCCTGCCCGAAGCGGCCGGGCCGCTGCGGCGGCTGAAGGCCATGGGCTTTTCCGATAAGCGGCTGGGCAAGCTGACCGGCAATGAGACCGAGACGGTGACCGAAAAGCGCCGGGCGCTCGGCGTGCGGCCGGTGTTCAAGCGCATCGACACCTGCGCCGCCGAATTCGCCTCGCCCACCGCCTACATGTATTCGACCTACGAAACGCCGTTCGCGGGGCGCGCGGTGAACGAGGCCGCGCCGTCGGACAAGAAGAAGGTGATCATCCTCGGCGGCGGGCCGAACCGCATCGGGCAAGGCATCGAGTTCGACTATTGCTGCTGTCACGCCGCCTTCGCACTCAAGGAGGCCGGCTTCGAGACCATCATGGTCAATTGCAATCCGGAAACGGTGTCGACCGACTACGACACCTCCGACCGGCTCTATTTCGAGCCGCTCACGCCGGAAGACGTGCTGGAGATCATCGATACCGAGCGCTCGAACGGCACGCTGCACGGCGTGATCGTGCAATTCGGCGGACAGACGCCGCTCAAGCTGGCCGAACCGTTGGAGCAGGCCAAGGTGCCGATCCTCGGCACCTCGCCCGACGCCATCGACCTCGCCGAAGACCGCGACCGCTTCAAGAAGCTGCTCGACAAGCTTAAACTGCGCCAGCCCAAGAACGGTATCGCCACCTCGCTGAACGCGGCGCGCGCCATCGCCGACGAGATCGGCTATCCGGTGGTGATCCGGCCGTCCAATGTGCTGGGCGGGCGGGCGATGGAAATCGTGCGCGACAGCGCGCAGTTCGACCGCTACGTGGCGCGCCTTGCGAGCGATCTCGACCGGCCGGGCGAACTCGTCGTCTCCAAGCGCAGCCCGCTGCTGATCGACCGCTATCTGTCGGACGCCACCGAAGTGGACGTCGATTGCCTGGCCGACGGCAAGGACACCTTCATCGCCGGCATCATGGAGCATATCGAGGAAGCCGGCATCCATTCCGGCGACTCGGCTTGCGCATTGCCGCCGCATTCGCTGACCGAGAAGACCATCGCCGAGCTGGAGCGGCAGACCAAGGCGCTGGCGCTCGCGCTCAATGTCGGCGGGCTGATGAACGTGCAATACGCCATCAAGGGCGGCGACATCTACGTGCTGGAGGTCAATCCGCGCGCCTCGCGCACGGTGCCGTTCGTGGCCAAGGTGATCGGGCTGCCGGTCGCCAAGATCGCCGCCCGCGTCATGGCGGGCGAAAAGCTCAAAACCTTCGCGCTCAAGCCCGCGCATCCCAGGCACCGGGCGGTGAAGGAGGCAGTGTTTCCTTTTGCCCGCTTCCCCGGCGTCGACACGGTGCTGGGCCCCGAGATGAAGTCGACCGGCGAGGTCATGGGACTAGGCGCGACCTTCGAGATCGCCTTCGCCAAGAGCCAGATCGGCGGCGGCACCAGCCTGCCGCGCGGCGGCACCGTGTTCGTGTCGGTGCGGGACGAGGACAAGCCGCGCATCCTGCCGGCGGTCAAGCTCTTGGCCTCG
The DNA here is from genome assembly GCA_963805535.1 of uncultured Pseudomonadota bacterium. Classification (GTDB taxonomy): domain Bacteria; phylum Pseudomonadota; class Alphaproteobacteria; order Rhizobiales; family Xanthobacteraceae; genus Pseudolabrys. The sequence continues at coordinate 327,145 of CAWDUV010000011.1, read as the reverse complement.
CTCGGCTTTAAATGCATTGCCACCTCGGGCACCCAGCGCTACCTGGCCGAGCAGGGGGTGGCGGCGGACAAGATCAATAAAGTGCTGGAAGGACGGCCCCATATCGTGGACGCCATCAAAAACGGCGGGGTCCAGCTGGTTTTCAACACCACCGAGGGGGCGACCGCCCTGGCCGACAGCCGCTCGCTGCGCCACGCCGCCCTCTTGCATAAAGTGCCATACTACACCACTCTTTCAGGTGCCGTCGCCGCGGCGCAAGGCATTAAGGCCTATCTCGGGGGCGACCTCGAGGTGCGCGCGCTGCAAAGCTACTACGGTGGCCGAACCTGAGGGGTATGCGTCGGGTTCGAACGGCAGGCGGCGGCACGAGTTCAGGCCGGGAAGCCCGAGGTCGCGGTGCAGGTTGAGACCGCCCGCGGTCAGGGTTTTTTTGACCGGCTCCGTTCGCAAGGCTCCGGTGTCGCGGGACCGACCGTGGCCGGAGTCGAATTACGAGTCGAAGGAACGACATTTCGAGGCTGGGAAGGGCTTGGCGGCGCGCAAGGCTAGTCGGTTCGGCGCCCGCCAGGAGGAGACGAGAAAATGGAAAAGATCCCGATGACGGCCGCGGGCTACACCGCGCTCGAGACCGAGTTGAAGCACTGCCAGCAGGTGGAGCGGCCCCGCATCATCCAGCAGATCACCGACGCGCGCACGCACGGCGACCTGTCGGAGAACGCCGAATATCATGCCGCCAAGGAGCAGCAGTCGCTCAACGAGGGCCGCATCGCCGAGCTCGAGGACAAGCTCGCGCGCGCCGACGTGATCGACGTGTCGAAGCTGTCCGGCGACACCGTCAAGTTCGGCGCCACGGTGACGCTGATCGACGAGGACACCGAGGAAAAGAAGGTGTGGCAGATCGTCGGCGAGCCGGAGGCCGACGCCAAGAAGGGTCGCATCTCGGTCACCTCGCCGCTCGCCAAGGCGCTGATCGGCAAGGCCAAGGGCGCCTCGGTGGAAGTCAACGCACCGGGCGGCGCCAAGGCCTATGAGGTGAAGAAGGTGGAGTGGCGGTAGCCAACTCGCCGCGACATTTCATTTTGCGACGTCATGGGCGGGCAACCGGGTCCAGCCTTCGGTCGGCCCGGGTGTACACTTGTCCAGGCCATTTCAACCCAATTGTCCACGGCACGCGTCGACTTGTCTTGAATCTGTCTTAAAAGCCCGCGTTTCACCGCGCATCGCCACTATACTTTGGTATCCGCGCGCTGCGGGCGCGCGCGTGCTAGCATCTGTCTGAAAAAATAAGACGGGCTGCGCGACGCAGCGCCCGCACTTTCCACATTGAACGGTAACAGCCCCGCAGTCAGGGAGCATGCGACATGCCCACGATCACCACTAAAGACGGCGTTGAAATCTTCTACAAGGACTGGGGCAAGGGTCAGCCCATCGTGTTCAGCCACGGCTGGCCGCTTTCGGCCGACGATTGGGACGCGCAGATGCTGTTCTTCCTCAATCACGGCTACCGCGTCATCGCGCATGACCGGCGCGGCCATGGCCGCTCCACGCAAGTGGGCGACGGCCACGACATGGATCACTATGCCGACGACCTCGCGGCGGTGACCGCACATCTCGATCTGAAGAACGCCATTCATGTCGGGCATTCGACCGGCGGCGGCGAGGTGGTGCACTACATCGCGCGCCACGGCGAAAGCCGCGTCTCCAAGGCGGCCATCATCAGCGCGGTGCCGCCGCTGATGGTACAGACGGCGGCCAATCCGAAAGGGCTGCCGAAAAAGGTGTTCGACGACCTAATGGTGGCGCTTGCGGCCAACCGCTCGCAATTCTATCGCGACATCGCCACCGGTCCCTTCTACAACTATAACAAGACCGGCAAGCCTGCCGAGGCGACCATCGCGAACTGGTGGCGGCAGGGCATGATGGGCGGCGCCAAGGCGCACTACGACGGCATTGTCGCCTTCTCGCAGACCGACTTCACCGAGGACCTGAAGAAGATCACCGTGCCGGTGCTGGTGATGCACAGCGAGGACGATCAGATCGTTCCCTATGTCGCCGCCGGACCCTTGTCGGCAAAGCTCTTGAAGAATGGGACGCTGAAGACCTACAAGGGCTTTCCGCACGGCATGATCACCACGCAGGCGGATGCCGTGAACGCCGAACTCTTGGCGTTCATCAAAAGCTAGTCCATCGGCACCATGGCCGCGTCCTTGGAGTTGCGCAGCGTGAGCGAGGTCTTCACGTTGCGCATCTGGGGCGCGGCTGTGAGGCGTGCAGATCACGGCGCGCTGGCGCGGTGCGTTCGATGCCAAATGACGCCGATCACCAATGCGGCGGCCGCGACCGCAATGACCACGCCATAAATTCCGAACTTTTGCACGAGCTCTTCGAGCTTGGCGTCGTGTGTTCCGAGATAGAACCCCGCCATTGTCCAGGCCGTGACCCAGACCGCGCCGCCGAGGGCGTTGAAGATCAGGAACTTCAACCAGTGCATTTCAAGCGCGCCGGCGACGACGCCATTCAATTGGCGAAGGATGTTGACGAACCGCGCGAAGCCGACCGCAACCGCGCCATAGCGGGCAAAGACCGCTTCCATCTTCTGCAGACTTTCAGGCTTGATGCCGACCTTCCGTCCGTAGCGCCGCAGCAGCGTGCGGCCGAGCGTCCTGCCGATCAGATAGCCGATATTGTCGCCGATGACGGCGCCGCCCCATGCCGACAGCAGCAACACCGGAAACGAGATTTCGCCGCGCCCCGCCAGAATGGCCGCCGCGACCAAAAGGGACTCGCCCGGTAGCGGCAACCCCAGCGATTCGAACGTCAGGATCACGAATACCGCTGCCGACCCGTAGGTTTGGATCCACGGCGCCATCGCCCCCAGGATGTGATTGAACTCGGTCATGGCGCGCCTCTGGACCGCCGCGGCCCGGTGTCGACGAGGCCGTTATGACGGCGCCCCGGATTCCATCGGCACCATGGCCGCGTCCTTGGAATTGCGCAGCGTGAGCGAGGTCTTCACGTTGCGTACGTTGGGCGCGGCGGTCAGCCGCTCGACGAACCCTTGAAAGGTCTTCAGGTCCGGCGCCACGCATTTGAGCAGGAAGTCGATCTCGCCCGACAGCATCCAGCACTCGCGCACCAAGGGCTCGGCGCGCACGAAATTCTCGAAGGCGACCAGGTCGGCCTCGGCCTGGCTCGCCAGATGCACCATGGCGAACACGGTGACCTCGTAGCCGAGCTTTTTCTCGTCGAGCAGCGCGCGGTAGCCCTTGATGTAGCCGGCCTCCTCCAGCGCGCGCACGCGCCGCAGGCACGGCGGCGCCGAAATGCCGACCCGGCTGGCCAATTCGACATTGGTGATGCGGCCGTCGTCCTGCAGTTCTTTGAGGATCTTGCGGTCGATGGCGTCGAGGCGGGCGGGCACGAGGGGCTCCTGCGGTAAGGCCTAAGTCCTGAGGCCGACCGGAACATCCATACCGCGAAATAATCTTTCGCGAAAGATTATTGCGCGGGCAACAGCAAACTCACCGTCGTGAGCGGTGAGTCCTGTGGCTTGCCGGGTTGCGTATCTTGCATAGCTCGGCCGCAGACCCTAGATCGAGCATGCCAAAAACAGCCGGCTCGCGGTCCGCCCGGCCAACATCGCCTGTCCAGGGGGGCGTTAGGAGCAATGGCGACAACTACCCACGCCAAGGTCGTCATTATCGGCTCGGGGCCCGCCGGCTACACCGCCGCGGTCTATGCCGCGCGCGCCATGCTGGAACCGGTCCTGATCCAGGGCATCCAGCCCGGCGGCCAGCTCACCATCACCACCGACGTGGAGAATTATCCGGGCTTTGCCGAGGTGATCCAGGGCCCCTGGCTGATGGAGCAGATGCAGGCCCAGGCCGAGCATGTCGGCACCAAGATCGTGATGGACCACGTCAACGCCGTCGATCTCAAGCAGCGGCCGTTCAAGCTCGCCTGCGACTCCGGCGACGTTTATCTCGCCGACGCGCTCGTCATCGCCACCGGCGCGCAGGCGCGCTGGCTCGATCTGCCCTCGGAGCAGAAATTCAAGGGCTACGGCGTGTCGGCCTGCGCCACCTGCGACGGCTTCTTCTACCGCAACAAGGAAGTGATCGTGATCGGTGGCGGCAATACCGCGGTCGAGGAGGCGCTGTTTCTGACTAATTTCGCCTCCAAGGTCACGGTGGTGCACCGCCGCGACGCTTTCCGCGCCGAGAAGATCCTGCAGGACCGGCTGTTCAAGAACCCGAAGGTCGACGTCATCTGGGACAGCGTGCTGGAAGACGTGCTCGGCAGCGAGCAGCCGCTCAAGGTCGCCGGCGTCAAATTGAAGAACGTGAAGACCGGCGCGATCAGCGAACGCGCGGTCGACGGCGTGTTCATCGCCATCGGCCATTCGCCGGCGTCCGAGCTGTTCGCCGGCCAGGTGCAGATGAAGCCATCCGGCTACATCGTCACCACCGGGCATTCCACCGCCACTTCGGTGCCCGGCGTGTTCGCCGCCGGCGACGTGACCGACGACATCTATCGCCAGGCGGTCACCGCCGCCGGGCAAGGCTGCATGGCCGCCCTCGAGGCGGAGAAGTTTCTGGCCGCGCACGAGCACGAGCGCGCGGCGGCAGAGTAGTTATGAGCATCACCGTGACACCCGGCTCCTCGATGGATTGGGACAAACTGAAAGTCTTTCACGCCGCCGCCGAAGCCGGCTCCTTCACCCATGCCGGCGAGCGGCTCGGTCTGTCGCAGTCGGCGGTGTCGCGCCAGGTCTCGGCGCTCGAGCAGGAGCTCGGCGTCTCGCTGTTTCACCGCCACGCGCGCGGGCTGATCCTCACCGAGCAGGGCGAACTGCTCTACCGCACCGCGCATGAAGTGTTCATGAAGCTGGAGGCGGCGCGCACCAAGCTCACCGACAGCCGCGAGCGGCCGAACGGCGAATTGAAGGTGTCGACCACGCCCGGCATCGGCATCCACTGGCTGCTGCCGCGACTTGGGGAGTTTCTCGATCTCTACCCCGACATCCACATCACCATGATCACCACCGACGAAGAGCTGGATCTGGCGATGCGCGAGGCCGACGTCGCGATCCGCCTGCGCCAGCCGACGCAGCCGGATCTGATCCAGCGCAAATTGTTCTCGGTGCATTTCCACGCCTATGCCTCGCCCGATTATCTCAAGCGCTTCGGCACCCCGCGCAGCCACGAAGACCTCGACGCTCACCGCCTCGTTTTACTGAGCGGACCGGTGCCGGCGCATTTCGCCAACCGGCGCTGGCTGGCGGAAGTGAGTCGCGAGGGCAAAGGCCCACGCGTGCCCATTCTCACCATCAACAACGTTCTTGGACTGCTGCGCGCCTGTCAGCGTGGGCTCGGCATTGCCATGTTGCCGGACTATCTGGTGGAGGAAAACGGCGGTCTGGTGCAGCTTTTCGGCGACGAGGAAACGCTCGCGCTCGATGCTTTCTTCGTCTACCCGGAGGAGCTGAAATCGGTGGCGCGCATTCAGGTTTTCCGCGATTTTTTGGTCGCCAACGCGCAGCGCTGGCATTTTTAGCGGCGCGGCAAAGTGCTGCAGCGGCTTGGCAATTCGGCATGGCAGACATGCGGCGCGCGGCGTTGCTGGGCGCGCTGGCGTTGCGCATAGTCGCTTCACGCTGTTGGCCGGTACGTATCCTCCCAGAGTAAACCGGCTTACAGCATGTTCCCCTCTGGAATGTTGCCGGCCCCCCACGCCGGCAAACCCTGAACCGGGCCCCTCGCGGGGCCCGGTTTTTTTTGCACACGAAGCGCTCCGGTTTAGAAGTCGTCGAAAAAGAAACGCCGGCGGCGGTAACGGCGACGAGGCGCGCGCGGCTCTTCGCGCTCCTCGCGGCCGCTGCCGTAAGTGACGCGATAGACCGCACCGTTCCAATCATCGGAAATCAACAGCGAGCCGTCGGGCATTGTCGCAACATCCACCGGGCGGCCGAGGAAATTATTGTCGGCGAGAAAGCCGGTGAGGAACGGTTCCATTGATTGGACCGTGCCTTCCTTGTTGAGGCGTAGCACCACCACGTCGCCGCCGAGCTTCTTGGTGCGATTCCAGGAGCCGTGACGGGCGACGAAGATGGCGTCGCGATAGCGGCGCGGAAACATGCGGCCGGTGTAGAAGCGCAGGCCCAGCGGCGCGACATGCGGTCCGAGCAGCGCGATCGGCGGCGTGAACGCGTCGCAGGAGCGGCCCCAGCCCAGTTGCGGATCGGTGAGGTCGCCTTGGTAGCAATAGGGCGCGCCGAAATCCTCGCCCGGCTTGCGCACGCGGTTGAGCTCGTCGCTCGGCGCATCCTCCGACAGCCAGTCGCGGCCGTTGTCGGTGAAATAGAGTGTCTTGTTGCGCGGCGACCAGTCGAAGCCTTGCGCGTTGCGCACGCCGCGCGCGACCGCCTCGATGTTTTCTCCGGTCAGCTCGATACGGCGGATCTCGCCCTCGCCCGCCGGCGGCACGCAATTGTTGCAAGGCATGGCGACCGAAATATACAGCTTGTCGTCGGGACCGACGCCGATATAGCGCGCGCTGTCCGGCTCGTTCTTCGGCAGATCGGAATAGATCACGACCGGCTTGGGCGCATTGTCGAGCACGTCCTCGACATTCTCGATCTTGGAGATGCGCGTGGGCTCGGCGATGTAGAGCGTGCCGTCGTGGTAGGCGAGCCCGCTCGGGCGGGTGAGGCCCGACGCGATCACCTTGACCGCCCGCTGGCCGTCTTGGTCGACGATGGCGAACACCTTGTCGCCCGTGCTGCCGACGAACACGGTGCCGCGCTTGCCGATGCGTAGCGCGCGCGCCTTGGCAAGGCCCGAGGCATAGACCTCGATATGGAAGCCGTCCGGTACTTTGAGCTTGTCGAGCGGCAGCCGGTCGGCCGGCGTCGGCTGCGCCGGCCCCGGCAGCGGCTTGAGCTTGGCAGCGGCCGCATTGCCGGGCGGCGGCCCATCCTGCTCCTGCGCCGGGAGCACAGCCGCCGGCAGAATGACCACCAAGACGGCCAAGAGAAGGCGGTGCCAATAGCGCGCCGGCATTGAAGAGCCTCCCGAGTGCGTTAGGGCTACATCCGCCCCGTTGCGGAGCGGTGCGAATCGAGGCCGGCCCTGGCGGCGCAACCTCCATCGGGGCAAGTCTCCAACAAGAGCGGCGCCGGCGGCAATCCGCAATAAGCTGCGGCATCGCCAGCCGGCGCTGAACCGGACCGGGGCCCCGGCCGACCAAGGAAAGATGGGCCCGTCGATCACAAAGATATCAACGGGAAAAAGTTGCGATATCCCGCCGGAAACCATCGGCCGGAGCGTTAGTTGGGGTACACTACGGGCGGCAAATGCGGTGTGAATTCGCGGGAATCGCCCCCCGTGCAAAATAGCAACAGTCGGCCGCTAGATGGCTGGCATGTTGTGAAAAGCGTAACCAAACCAGGCGCATGAGATACAATGCGCGCGACCAAATAGGCGGCCCCCCGTGGCCGCCAAGTCTGTTGGGAGATCCCGGTGAAATTCGTCCGTCTCGAGCGTCTGCTGGCTTCGACCGCTTTCGGCCTGGTCCTCGCGCTCTCCACGCACGCAGGCCTCGCCCAGCAACCCGACAAACAAATCGAGCAGGCGGTTCCGCTACCGGACCTCTCGCCTGTGCCGCCGCCGACGATCAAGGATGTCGCGCCCAAGCGGCAGCGCCGGCCGCTGCCGCCGAGAGCGCGAGCAAGCCCGCCCAGGACACCGCCGCAGCGCCAGCGAGCGCAACGCCCAAGGCTGCCGCCGCCCCGCAGGCCGCGCCGCCGCCGCCCAGCATGGACAGCAAAGTCGCCGACGCTTTGCGTGAACTGATCACCGGCAAGCGCCTCGACCGCTACGTCCGCTTGAAGGACGAGCGCGAGGGCGTCGAACGGTTCTACAAGGAGCACGGCTACAAGCCGGTCTGGACCAGTGACGGCAAGATCGATGCGCGCGCCAAGGCCACCATCGCCTTCCTTGGCCAGGTGCAGACCGACGGCCTGGTGCCGAGCGATTATCCGACGCCGGATTTCGCAACCGCCACGACGCCGGACGATCTGGCGGCGGCGGAGCTGCATCTGAGCGCCACGGTGCTGAAATATGCGCGCGATGCGCAGATCGGCCGCATCCATCCGAGCCGTGTCGGCGCCGACATTTCGTTCAAGCGCGTGCCGCCGGAGCCGGCGGAGGTGTTGGCCAAGCTCGCGAGCGCCGGCGACGTCGCCAAGGCGCTCGATGGCTACAATCCGCCGCAGGCGGGCTTCCAGGCGCTCAAGGCAAAGCTCGCCGCGCTGCGCGCCAATGACGGGCAGATCGCCAAGCCCGCGGGCGACAGGCCAAAGCTGGTGCGCGTCCCGGAAGGCCGCATGCTGCGGCCGGGCATGAAGGACGCGCGCGTAATCGCGCTGCGCAAGCGGCTCGACGTTGCCGGCGACAAGAACAACCCGCTCTACGACGAGGATGTGGCCGAAGCGGTCAAAGCGTTCCAGACCGGCGCCGACCTCAATGCGGACGGCCTGGCCGGCCCCAACACCGTTGCCGCGCTCAACGGAACCACCGGCGCCGTGCACCGCGCGCCGCGCAATCCGATCGACATCGTGCTGGTCAACATGGAGCGCTGGCGCTGGCTGCCGCGCAAGCTCGGCAACGACGAACACACCTACGTCATAGTCAACGTGCCGGACTACTCGCTCAAGCTGATGCACGACGGCAAGCTCGATTGGAAGGCCAAGATCGTGGTCGGCAAGCCGAGCAAGGCGACGCCGATGACCTCGGCCGAGATGAAATACATCACGGTCAATCCGACCTGGAACGTGCCGCCCTCGATCATCGAGAACGAATATCTGCCGGCGCTGCAGGCGGATCCGACCGTGCTCGACCGCTACGGCCTCAAGATCTACCAGGACCGTGACGGCACCGTGCACATCTATCAGCCGCCGGGAGCGGGCAACGCGCTCGGCCGCATCCGCTTTAACTTCCCCAACAAGTTCCTGGTCTACCAGCACGACACGCCGGACAAATATCTGTTCAAGCGCGCCAAGCGCGCCTACAGCCACGGCTGCATGCGGGTGCAGGATCCGCTCGAATACGCCGCCAAACTGTTGGCGATCGAGCTGCCGCAGGACCATTACACGGCGGCCAGGCTCCAGAGCATGTATGGCGACAAAGAGATCAACATCAACTTCCCGAAACCGATCCCGGTTCACCTGACCTATCAGACCGCCTTCGTCGACCGCGACGGCAAGCTGCAGTTCCGCGACGACGTCTACGGCCGCGACGCCAAGATGATCGACATCCTCAAGAATAGCTCGGAGCGCAGGGTCGCCTATATCCCGGTCGAGCACGCGCCCAATCCGGGCGACGGGCCGGTGCGGCTGCCGGCCGGCACCTATGGCAGCTATGGCAGTGCCGACGACGGCGGCCGCAGCGGCCCGAACTTCTTCGATTTCCTGTTCGGTGGCGGCCAGCGCTACCAGGCGCCGCAGCGCCGCTATTACCGGCAGCGCTACTATAACAACGGGCCGCACGCCGGCAGCACCGGGCGCTTTACGGCGCGCTGAGCGGCGGCCGACCGACGTCGCGCAAGCGCCGGCGAGCATTTCGCCGGCGTTTTGCTTTTGGCGATGCGCAAGGCCGCCGCGCGGCGTCATCCAAGGAATGAATGAAAACGAGATGGTACAGGTGGGTGGACTCGAACCACCGACCTCTGGTTCCACAGACCAGCGCTCTAACCAACTGAGCTACACCTGCACTGGGGGCAACGATCGCTCGTTGCGGGGCGAACCTAGGTTCGGGGCGGCGGTTTGGCAAGCCGCCTCCCCTCTCGCCGCAAGTGGGGAGAGGCAAGGAGACGCCCTCAAAACGCGAAAGCCCGGGCCTTTCGCCCGGGCTTCCTGTCGGCGCCGCGCTCGGGCAGCGGCCAGGATCGTCAAGCCGCCTTGCTGAGGGCGCTGGTGAAGCTTTCCTTGATCGGCTCGGCGGTGTCGGCGCACACCTTCTGCGCCTCCTCGGCCAGTTCCTTGGTCTGCGCGGTAAGGGTGTCGAACTGCTTGCGCATGAAGGCGGTGGAGAGCTCGACCACCTCGGCATAGGACTTGGCGGTCAGAAGCTCGGTCATAAGGTCGAAAGAGGCATTGGCGTTGGCGCGGCCGGCCTCGATCACCTTGAGGCCGTAGCCCGAGCAGCCCTTGGACGCAGTGGAATAAGTCTCTTCCAGCACGTCGGTCGCCTCTTCGGCGCTGCTCTTCATCTTGTCGTAGTTTTCCTTGGCCATCGCGATGCCCTTCTCGGCCATCTCGCGGAAGGCGGTCGGCACTTCGAATTTGGGCATGTCGAATTTGGGCATTTCGAACACGTTCGAGGGCACGGCTGCGGCGCCCTTGGCTTTCTTCGGCGCGGAGGCCGGCGTTTCGGTGTCGGTCATGGCTGGAATTCCCCTTGGACTGAATTTGGTCTGAGCTTGGGTGGGCCGCCGGCTTCGGAAAGGCCCTTACCGGCGGATCGCGATAAACATGGTTAGCACAGGTTTTGGTGCGATGCAATAAAAATATTGCACTGCACAAAATACGCCAAATCCTCCTCCCGCTCCGGCCAAGCGGCCGGCGCGACGACCATTTCAGGGGTTTCAGGCCCGGCTCAGTGTGGGGCGCTGTCGCCCGTCAGCTTGGCGGCCTGTTTGCTCATTTCCCGGGCCTGCTCGGCAAAGGCGGAGACTTGGGCCTTCACGTAGTCGGCGTGCAGCGCCATGACCTCCTGCGGGTCCTTGGCACCCACCAGGCGCTGCGCAAAGTCGAACGAGGAAGCGATGTTGCGCTCGGCAAAGCGCACGGCGAGCTCGCCCACATCCTTGGCGTCGGCCGCCCGCCGATCGACGTTGGAGACGGCTTTCTGAGTGGCCGAGCAGAAGCTATCGAGCGCCTGTCGCGCCTGTTCCATGCTTTTCTCGGCGAAGGCGCGCATCTCCGCTGGGATTTCAAAGCCATTGCCAACTTGTGGCGCCATAGGTCCCTCCTGGCTCTTTTGCTCCCCGGCCCGGTTACTCTTTCAACCCGATGACAGCAAAAGCGTTCTTCTCGCGACCGTTAAAAGTTGAGCTATTAGGGTTAGCGCCCATTGGCGGTGCTAAGCGACGCCCGCTTCATGGACGCCGCGGTCGAGCCGCCGTATTAAGGATTTATTAGCCGTAATCCGTGCGTGCGACGTGGCGATGAATGGGACCGGGTTCCAATTCGATGGCTTGAACGAGCAACGGCTCGCGGCGCATGCCCTGAGCCCGACGCCGGCGTGGCTATGGCGCGCGGATGGCACGGGCGTGCTGTGGGCCAACCCGGTCGCCGCCGCGATCTTTGACGATGCGACGCCGGCGGCGGCCTGCGCGCGGCAGTTCGAACCCGATCATCCCGCCGCCAAGCAGATCGCGCGGCTTGCCGAAACACTGCCGCAAGGCGGCCAGCAGCGGCTCGAACGGCTGCGCGGCTTCGGGGCGCGCTTCGGCGGCACGCTGATGTGCATGTGCGCGCGCTTTACCTTGCCCGACGGCACGCCAGCGGTTTTGGTGGCGGCGATCGAGCGCGCCGGCAAGGAGCTGGCGCTGCCCGAGCGCGCACAGCGGATGATTGACGATCTCGCGCGGCCGGCGGCCGTGTTCAGCGCCGACGGAGAACTGATCGCCGCCAATGCGGAAGCGCTCGCGCGCTTCGGCAACGCCCGCGACATCGGCACGCTCGGCGCCGAGACGCTTGCGCGTGCGGCAATGCAGGACGGCACAGCGCAAGGCGACATCGCGGCGGGGCTCGTTTCGATGCGCAAGCTCGGCGTCGACAAGACCGTCGCCTTGCTGATGCAAGGCGTGACGGCGCCGGCGTCGCCGGCGGCGGCGCCGGAAAACACAGCCCCCGTGCCGCCCAATCCGGCCGCGGCGGAGGAGCGCCCGCGCCGCCTGCCGCTGCGCTTCGTGTGGCAGATGGATGCCGACAACCGCTTCACCCTCGGCGTCGACGATTTCGCGCGCCTTTTGGGCGCCAAGACCGCCGCCGCGCTCGACCGGCCCTGGGGCGATCTCGCCGCGGCGCTCAATCTCGACCCACAGGGGCAAGTGGCAGCGGCGCTCGCCGCGCGCGATACATGGAGCGGCATCACGGTCGACTGGCCGCTCGACGACGACGAGCGCCGTTTGCCGGTCGAAATGTCGGCGCTGCCGGTATTCGACCGCGACCGCCAATTCGCAGGCTTCCGCGGCTTCGCCATCTGCCGCGACGTCGCGCGGCTGGCTGAGATCGAGCGCCGGCGCGCGGCGCCGCCCGCGCCCGAGCCCCCACCGGCCGAACCTCCACCCGAGCAGGCGGCCAAGGTGCTGCCCTTCCCGACCTCGCCTTCGCTCAGCCCCGGCGAGCATTCGGCCTTCCAGGAACTGGCGCGCGAGCTGGGGGAGCGGCTCAAGCACCCGCTGCCCGGGCCTGCCTCCGACGATTTCGGGGCGGAGCAGCCGTTCATCGCACTGGCGCCACCCGCGCCACCGGCTGCACGCAATGCCAGCGAAGGCCGCCCCATCCTCGACCGGCTGCCGGTCGGCATTCTGGTCTACCGCCTCAACAATCTGGTCTACGCCAACCGCGCCTTCCTCGACTGGACCGGCTACCCCAGCCTCGATGAATTGGCGCAAGCAGGCGGTCTCGACAGCCTGCTGATCGAGAGCAAGGACGGCGGCATGCAGGGCGCACGCGACGGCGGCAAGACGCTGACCATCTCGACCGTCGATGGCGGACGGCCCCCGGTGGAAGGCCGCCTGTTCAGCGTGACCTGGAACGACGAAAACGCGCTGGTGCTGATGATCAATGCGCAAGGCGCGCCCGGGGAAAAGCAGGGCGAGGCGGCCGACCAGGTGCGCCGGCTGGAGGCGGAAAACCGCGAGCTCGCCATCGTTCTCGACACCGCCACCGACGGCGTGGTGATCCTCGACCGCGCCGGCCGCGTGCTGTCGGCCAACCGCAGCGCGCAGGCGCTGTTCGGCTACGACAAGGACGATATTGCGGAGCTCTCGCTCGGCGACCTGTTCGCGGCGGAAAGCCGCCGCCCGCTGCTCGACCATCTCGACCGGCTGGCGCGCAACGGCGGACCGGAAAGCTTCGACGCCGGGCGCGAGGCGATCGCGCTCGAGCGCAAGGGCGGCCTGGTGCCGATCTACATCACCATGGGACGCGTCAATGGCGGTGAGAAATTCTGCGCCGTGCTGCGCGACATCACCGCCTGGAAGCGCAACGAAGAGGAACTGATCAACGCCAAGCAGCAGGCCGAGAAGGCCTCCATCGCCAAGTCGGAATTCCTCGCCAAGATCAGCCACGAGATCCGCACGCCGCTCAACGCCATCATCGGCTTCTCCGAGGTGATGATGGACGAGCGCTTCGGGGCGATCGGCAACGAGCGCTACCGGCAATATCTCAAAGACATCCACGCCTCCGGCGGCCACCTGGTCTCGCTGCTCAACGACCTGCTCGATCTGTCGAAGATCGAAGCCGGCAATCTCGAACTGACCTTCGTCAGCGTCAATCTCAACGACCTGGTGCAGCAATGCGTCGCCATGCTGCAGGAGCAGGCCAACCGCGAGCGCGTCATCGTCCGCACCTCGCTGCCGGTCGGCCTGCCGCAGATCGTGGCCGACGCGCGCTCGGTCAGGCAGATCGCGCTCAACGTGTTGTCGAACTCGATCAAGTTCACCGGCCCCGGCGGGCAAGTGATCGTCTCGACCGCCGTGACCGACGCGCAGGAAGTGGTGTTGCGCGTACGCGACACCGGCCACGGCATGAGCGAGAAGGAATTGCAGACCGCGCTCGAGCCATTCCGCCAGCTTGCCACTTCGCCGCGCTGGGGCGCGAGCGGCACCGGCCTGGGCCTGCCCATTACCAAGGCGCTGGCCGAGGCCAACCACGCTCGCTTCCAAATCACCAGCCGGGTGGCGGACGGCACCCTGGTGGAAGTGGCGTTCCCGGCCACGCGTGTGCTGGCGCAATAATGCACGAAATCGGCTAGACTCGTTCCCGGTGAGGGAACAGCCATGCGGCGCCTTGTCTGCGCGCTTCTGCTGATCGTGGCCGCGGCCGCGCCGGCGCGGGCCGCCGAGAAAGTCGATTTGGCGCTGGTGCTGGCGGCCGACGTTTCGCGCAGCGTCGACGACGCCAAATTCGAGCTTCAGCGCCAGGGCTATGCCGCCGCCATCACCGACCGCCGCGTGCTGGACGCGATCAGAAGCGGGCGTGAGCACCGCATCGCGGTTCTGTTTATGGAATGGTCCGGCCTGCTCAGCCAGCAGGTGGTGGTCGACTGGACCGTGATCGACGGCGAGCCGGCGGCGCGGGTCTTCGCCGGGCGGCTCTTGGAAGCGCCACGCTCGTTCGCCAACCGCACCTCGATCAGCGCGGCGATCGATTTCGCCGTAACCCAACTCGCGCGGCTGACTTATTTCGCCGAGCGCCAGACCATCGACGTCTCCGGCGACGGCACCAATAATTCCGGCCGCGAGGTGGAGGTGACGCGCGACGCCGCCTTGAAGCTCGGCATCACCATCAACGGGCTTGTGATCCTGAGCGAACATGCGCTGGTCTGGAACCCCCAGCACACCAACCCGCCCGGCGGGCTCGCGCAGTATTATCGCATTCACGTGGTGGGCGGCCCCGGCGCCTTCGTGATGGAGGCCAAGAACTTCGGTTCCTTCGGCGACGCCATCATCAAGAAAATGATCGCCGAGATTGCCGCCACCCCCGTCCGCCGCGGCCGGATTAGGGTTGATTACCGGCCATGAAAGGGTCACAGAGCCCTCCCAAGGTTGGCCTGGATCGGACGGATGCTATAGTCCGCCGGAAAATCGGCACCAAAACCAACCGGAAACCGCTCGTGACGGCCGCCACCGGCTTCAGACGCCTGGGAATAGCCCTGCTCGCCGTGAGCGCGGTCGGTGCCGGCGCACTGGTCGCGGCGAACTATCTGATCTCGCCCGATGCGGTGCGCGAGCAGGCGCTGAACGAGATCCGCGCCGTTACCGGCCTCAACCCGATCCTGCGCGGGCCGACCACGGTGAAGCTGTTTCCGACCGGCCTCGTCAGCTTCGAGGACGTGGCGCTGGGCGACGCCAAGCGGCCGGCGCTCACCGCCGAGCGGCTGACCGCGCGGCTGCGCTTCTTCCCGCTGCTGGCCGGCCGGGTCGAGATCGCCGACGTCTCGCTGGTGCGCCCGACCATCGCGATCGACATGGCGCCGAACGGAAGTTCGAACTGGTCGGGCCTGGTCGAGGCGCTGGAGCGCAGCCAGAAGCCGAACGCGCAGCCGGGCCCCGCCTTCTCCGAGATCAGCATCCGCGGCGGCACCGTGATGCTGAACGACACGGCGCACAAGCTGCACGAGACCTTCGGCGAGGTGGTGTTCTCGCTTGCCTGGCCGTCGATCTCCAAGAGCTTCGGCGCCACCGGCCGCTTCGTCTGGCACGACGAGCCGCTCGACATGACGGTGACGCTCGCCGATTTCGCCGCGGCGCTCGCCGGCAAACGCACCGGCCTGAAGCTGCGGGTATCGGGCGAGCCGATGAAGGCCGCCTTCGAAGGCTCGATCAGCGCCAAGCCGACGCTGAAAATCGAAGGCACCTTCGCGGGCGATGCCGCCTCCTTGCGCGACACGCTGATCTGGGCCGGACAGAGGCCGTTGCCGGGCGGCGGCTTCGGCCGCTTCGCCATCAAGGCGCAGGCCGACGTCACCGGCGGCACCATCGGCCTCAACAACGTCAATGTCGAGCTCGACGGCAACACGGCGGAAGGCGTGCTCACCTTCGCCACCGACGGACGCAAGACGCTGCAGGGCACGCTCGCCGCCGACACGCTCGATCTCACGCCCTACGTCTCCACCGTCAAGCTGCTCGCCGCCAATCGGCGCGAGTGGAACAACCGCCCGGTTGCGCTCGAAGGTCTCGCCGGCACCGATTTCGACCTGCGGCTGTCGGCGGCCAAAGTGATCATGTCCGACGCCAAGCTCGGCCGCACCGCCATCGGCGCCAACCTGCGCGGCGGCCACCTGACGGTCACCATCGGCGAGGCGCAGGCCTATGGCGGCGTGATCAGGGGCTCGATGCAGCTTGCCAATTTCGACCAGGGCATCGACGTCAAATCGCAACTGCAATTCAGCGACGTCGATCTCGAGGCCTGCCTCGGCCAGTTGTTCGGGATGCACCGGTTGGAAGGCAAGGGCAATATCGCCTTCTCGGTCGAAGGCGCCGGCGACAGCGTGCTCGGCGTCACGCGCACGCTCAACGGCACCGCCAGCCTGACCGGCGAGAAGGGCGCCATCGCCGGCTTCGACGTCGCCGAATTGCTGCGCCGGCTGGAGCGGCGGCCGCTGTCGGGCGGCGGCGATTTCCGCACCGGCCGCACGCTCTACGACAAGCTCGCGATCGGCTTGAAGATCGCGAAGGGCAAGGTCACCGTCGACGACGTCAAGATCTTCGGCCCGAGCGTGCATCTGGCGATGGCGGGCTCGGCCTCAATCCCCTCGCGCGAGCTCGACCTCACCGGCACCGCGGCGCTGGTCGAAACACCCAAGCCGGGCACGCAGCCCTTTGCGCTGCCCTTCTTCGTGCAGGGCTCCTGGGACGATCCGATTATGCTGCCGGACGCGGAAGCACTGATCCGCCGCTCGGGCGCGGCGGCGCCGCTGCTCGATGCGGTGCGCGACCGGCGCGCGCGCGATGCCGCCCGCGGCCTCCTCGACCGGCTGACTGGCGGCGGCAGCGCGGCAGCCGGCGCAACGCCCGCCGCCGAGAAGACCACCGCTCCGGCCCAAAAGCCCTGAACTGCCAAATTTCGCGCGGTTTGCGCCCCGGCGTGCCGCGGCGCACGCATTTGACTATGATCGGCGCGCAGACGAATCACTTGCCGGCTGGGGGCCGGCCCGCGAGCGCGCATGCTGCACGCAACTTTGCGAACGATCGCCAAGATCGCCGTCGCCTCGCTGGTGGTGGGCACGATTCTCGGCCATTTCGGCATCACCGCCGACCAGCTGATGCACGCGGTCGGGCTGTCGACCGACCGGGTCGAGGACTATGCGCGTCGGGGTTTGGCCTGGGCCTGGCCGAACGTGCTGCTGGGCGCGCTGGTGATCGTGCCGATCTGGTTCCTCGTCTTCCTGTTCCGCCCGCCGGGGCAGAAAAGCAGCGAGTGAGAGCGGATCACTTGCGGCTGCCCAGCTCGCGGACCCGGCGGTAGGCGGGCCGCGCCAGGCACGCGTCCAGCCAACGCGTCAATTCCGGATGGGCTGACAAGTCGAGCCGGGCCATTTTCGCCCAGACCAGGATGCCCGCCACGTTGAGATCGGCGACGGTGAAGCCCGCGTCCGTCAAGTGCTCGCGCCCGGCCAGAGCTTTATCGAGAATTTCAAGCGGCTTGCGCAGCAACAGCTCGTCGCGTTCGACATAAGAGGGGTCGCGCGCGAATTCCGGCAACAGCGCGCGGTGCTGCAGCAATTCGAGCAGCAGCGCTTCCATCTCCAGCATGGCCCAGAAACTCCATTGCGCCGCCAGGCCCAGCACGTCCGCGCGCGCGCAATGCAGCGGCCCCTCAAATTTCCGCGCCAGATAAAGATTGATCGCCATGGATTCCCACAGCACCAGCTCGCCGTCGATCAGCGTGGGAATCCGCGCGTTCGGATTGAGCCTCAAATATTCGGCGCTTTGCAGGTCGCCGGCACGCGTGCTCTTCTCGATCAATTGATAAGGCTGACCGATCTCTTCGAGCATCCACAGGCAGCGCATCGCCCGCGATCTGGCATTGCCATAAAGTTGCAGCATGGTTCGGCTCCGCAGCAAGCGGCGCTTGGCGCCGGTCTAATCGATTGGCCCCTATCCTACACCTGCACGCCCAGCCCCTCACGCGCGCGCTTGGCGGCGCCGCGTTTCATCATCAGCGAGGCAACGATCGTCACCAGCGCCACCACCGCCACGATGATGGTGCAGATGGCGTTGACCTCCGGCTTCACGCCCAGGCGCACCTGCGAATAGATGCGGATGGGCAAGGTGGTGGCGCCCGGGCCGGTGGTGAAGCTGGCGATCACCAGGTCGTCGAGCGACAACGAGAAAGCGAGCATCCAGCCGGCGGCGATGGCCGGCAGGATGAGCGGCAGCGTGACGGTGAGGAAGGTCTTGAGCGGCGGGCAGCCGAGATCCATCGCCGCCTCTTCCAGGCTGCGGTCGAAGCCGATCAGGCGGGCCTGCACGATCACCGTGACGAAGCAGAGCGTGAGCGTGGTGTGGGCGATGACGATGGTCCAGAAGCCGCGGTCGGCATTGACGGCGACGAACAGCAACAGCAGCGACAGGCCGGTGATCACCTCCGGCATCACCAGCGGCGCATAGACCATGCCGGAGAACAAGAGCCGCGTGCGGAAGCGCCCGCGCCGGGTGAGCGCGAGCGCCGCGCAAGTGCCGATGAGCGTGGCGGCGGTCGCCGACAGCGCCGCCACCCGCAGGCTGATCCAGGCCGCCTGCCGCATGGCGTCGTCGTGCCAGAGCTCGGCATACCAGGCGAGCGACCAGCCGCCCCAGACCGTGACCAGGCGCGAGGCGTTGAACGAATAGATCACCAGGATGGCGATCGGCAGATAGAGGAAGGCCAGGCCGAGCGCGACGGCGACGATGTTGAAGGTGGACGTACGCTGCATCACCGCAACCCCTCCAATTGGCGGCGTTGCAGGCGCTCATACAGCACTATTGGCACGACTAAGAGCGCGAGCAGTGCGACCGCAATGGCGCAGGCCACCGGCCAGTCGCGGTTGGAGAAGAATTCCAGCCACAGCGTCTGCCCGATCATCGGCGAGCGCGAGCCGCCGAGCAGGTCGGGGATGACGAATTCGCCGACGATCGGAATGAAGCAGAGCAGCGAACCGGCCGCCACCCCCGGCAGCGACAGCGGCAGCGTCACCTGCCAGAACGTCTTCCAGCGCGGGCAGCCGAGATCGGCCGCCGCTTCCAGCAGGCTCTCGTCCATCTTCTCCAGTGTGGCGTAGAGCGGCAGCACCATGAAGGGCAGGTAGGAATAGACCACGCCGATATAGATGGCGGTGTCGGAGGCGAGCCATTCCGGGCGCGTGTTCACGATACCGAGCGCCATCAGCACGTCGTTGAGCAGGCCGTCGCGCTGCAGGATGTTGATCCAGGCATAGACGCGGATGAGGAACGAGGTCCAGAACGGCAGCACCACCAGCATGACCAACAAAGGCTGCAGCCCACGTGGCGCCCGCGCGATGCCGTAGGCAATGGGGTAGCCGATCAGCAGCAGAATGGCGGTCGACACGGCGGCCACTTTGAGGCTTTTCAGATACGACAGCAGATAGATCGGGTCGCTGGCGATCAGCCGATAGCCGTCGGCGGTGAGGCGGTGGAAGAAGGCGAGCAAGCCCTGCCAGCCGGCGGTGAGATCGAGCACTGGCACATAGGGCGGCAGCGCAATGGCCGTTTGCGAGAAGCTGATCTTCAAGACGATGGCGAAGGGCGCGAGGAAGAACAGCAGCAGCCAGAGATAAGGCAGCGCCAGCACCAGGCGCAGGCCGGAAGACTTGTCGGGCACGGCCATGGCTATTCCCTCAACATCACGCCGGCTTGTGGCTGCCACATCACCCACACCAGATCGTCGAGCGCGAAGGGCGCAAGACCGGCACCGTTGGCAACCGCCACCTTCATCAGCGTGCGGTCGGCGAGCCGCACCTTGTAAAGCGTCACATCGCCGCGATAGCCGACCTCGGCGACGGTGCCGGACAGCGCGTTGTGCCCGTCGGCAGCCGGCTTCTCCGCGCTCATACGCAGCTTTTCCGGCCGCAGCGCCAGCCAGCGCTCCTCGCCGACGGCGTCGCCGGGCGTAACGCGCAAGGGTCCGAGCGTCGACTGCAGCACGCCCTCCTCGCCGATGCGGCCCCCGATCAGCGTCACCTCGCCGACGAAATCGGCCACCCAGCGCGAGCCCGGATGCTCGTAGATGTCCGCCGGCCGCCCGACCTGCGCCACGCGGCCCTCGCGCATGACCGCGATGCGGTCGGAGACGATCATCGCCTCCTCCTGGTCGTGGGTGACGATGACGAAGCAGGTGCCCAGCCGGCGCTGCAATTCCATCAGCTCGAACTGGGTCTCGCCGCGCAGCTTCTTGTCGAGGGCGGCGAGCGGTTCATCGAGCAGCAGCACGCGCGGGCGCTTGATCAGCGAGCGCGCCAGCGCCACCCGCTGGCGCTGGCCGCCGGAGAGCTGGCCGACGCGGCGCTTGCCGAAGCCCTGCAGCTTGACCAGCGCCAGCATCTCGTCGACGCGCTCGGCGCGCTCGCGGCGGCCGACGCTCTCCTGGCGCAGGCCGAAGCCAATATTGCCCTCGACGGTCAGGTGCGGAAACAGCGCGTAGCTCTGGAACATCATGTTGACCGGCCGCTTGTGCGGCGGCACGGCGGCGATGTCCTCGCCGTCGAGCAAAATGCGGCCTTCGTCCGGCGTCTCGAAGCCGGCAAGCAGGCGCAATAGCGTGGTCTTGCCGCAGCCGGAGGGGCCGAGCAGCGCGAAGAACTCGGCCGGCGCGATATCGAGGTCGAGCCGGTCGACCGCGGTCGCCGCGCCGAAGCGCTTGCTCACCCGCTCGAAGCGCACCAGTGCGGGCTTGGCCGCCTCCTCGTTCGCTGCGCCCACCGCCATCGCTGCCCTCACCGCACCGGCACGCACGCTAGCGGGCGCGCGGCGCGCGCTCAACCGGACAGTGGCGGAACTTGAAAATGCCTCAGACAGCGCCGGGCTGCGGGCGCGCGGGCGCGAGCGCGGGCGGCGCCGGCTTGACCGACGGACGCGGTGCCGGCCCGTAATATCCGCCGAGCTTCACGCTCTGGCGCGGCTTGAGCAGGATCGACAGGATCCGGTCGTACAGCGCCTTGGTCGACACCGGCTTGCACAGGAACTCGTTGACGCCGAGCTTGGCCGCTTCGACGATGCGCCAGCGCTCGCCATGCCCGGTCAGCATGATGATGGGCAGGTCCGGCACCGGAAAGACGCCGGGCGAGCGCACGATGCGCACCACCTCGGCGCCGTTGAGCAGCGGCATTTCCCAGTCCAGCACCACGATGTCGGGGTTGATCTGGCGGATCATGTCGAGCGCGGCAATACCGTCGCCGGCCTCGTAGATGGTCTTCACGCCAATATTGAGCAGCAGATTACGCACCAGGTTGCGCATGAACGGATTGTCGTCGACCACCAGGATGGTCAACTGCTCGATCAGAACCTCCGCCTGCTTGCTGTTGATATTCATGCCTGAAGCGCCCGCGCGCCTCGCGATTCTGTCCGGCAATCCTCACCGGCGCGTTAACGTGCGCCGCACCGCGTCCTGCCAGCCGGCATATTTGCGGGTCCGCGTATTCTCGTCCATGCGCGGCTCGAAACGGCGGTCGAGCCGCCATTGCTTGGCAAAACCATCGAGATCGGGGCAGAGGCCGGCGGTGCGGCCGGCAAGATAGGCCGCCCCCACCGCCGTCGTCTCCAGCACCACCGGCCGGTCCACGGGACTTGCCAGCATGTCGGCCAGGAATTGCATGGCCGGCTCGCTCGCCGTCATGCCGCCGTCGACACGCAGCACCGAGGCGGCACCGCCGGCCGCCGGCCAGTCGGCGCGCATGGCGGTGACCAGATCGCGGGTCTGGTAGCCGACCGCCTCGATCGCCGCGCGCGCAAGCTCGGCATCGCCCGACTGGCGGGTCAGCCCGAAAATGGCGCCGCGCGCCTCGGCGTCCCAATAGGGCGCGCCCAGCCCGACAAAGGCCGGCACCAGATAGACCTGCGCGGCCGGATCGGCGAGCGCGGCCAGATCGTTGACCTCGGAAGCCTGCTTGATGATCTTGAGCGCGTCGCGCAGCCACTGCACCGTGGCGCCGGCAATGAAGATCGACCCTTCCAGCGCGTAGGTGCGTTTTCCCTCGAGCTGATAGGCGATGGTGGTGAGCAGCCGGTTGCTGGAGGCGACGCGCTCGGGCCCGGTATTGAGCACCAGGAAGCAGCCGGTGCCATAGGTCGATTTCATCATGCCGGGCTCGAAACAACCCTGCCCGACGGTCGCCGCCTGCTGGTCGCCGGCCATGCCGAGCACGCGGATGGGAGCACCGAACAGCTCGGGCACGGTGACGCCGAACTCGCCGGCATTGTCGCGCACCTCGGGCAACAGCGACATCGGCACATTGAACATGCGGCAGAGGCTTTCGTCCCATTCCCCCTTGCCGATGTCGAACAGCAGCGTGCGCGCGGCATTGCTGGCGTCGGTGGCGTGCACCTTGCCGCCGGTCAGCCGCCACAGCAGGAAGCTGTCGATGGTGCCGAAGGCGAGCGAGCCGGCTTGCGCCGCGGCGCGCGCGCCGGAGACATGTTCGAGCAGCCAGGCGATCTTGCTGGCGGAGAAATAGGGGTCGAGCAGCAGCCCGGTCTTGGCGACGATCTCCGGCTCGCAACTGCCTTCGCGGAGCATGCCGCACAGCGCGGCGGTGCGCCGGTCCTGCCAGACGATGGCGTTGTGGATCGGTTTGCCGCTCGCGCGGTCCCAGATCACGGTGGTCTCGCGCTGATTGGTGATGCCGATGCCGGCGATATCGCGCGCGGCAAGGCCGGCTTGCGACAGCGCGTCGCGCACCGTCGCCACGGTGTCGGCCCAGATCGCCTCCGGGTCGTGCTCGACCAGGCCGGGCGCCGGGTAGATCTGGTGCAGCTCGCGCTGCGCGACGCCGAGCGGGTTAAGCTGCGCGTCGAACACTATCGCGCGCGTCGAGGTAGTGCCCTGGTCGATGGCGATGAGAGCAGAAGGCATGGAGGAAGTCCCCGGAAACTGCGCGCGGCACGGCGCGCGAGCCGGGAGCTTAATTCACCAGGACCAGGCTGGCGACCGCTTCGTCATTGTCGACGTGGATCGATGCGGCCATGGCCTTACGCGGCGCCGGGCCGTAATAGCCGCCGGCCCGCACCAGCGGGCGCGGATTGGCCAGCACCGAAACCAACCGTTGCTGCAACGACTTGGACGAGACCGGCTTGAGCAGGAACTCGTTGACGCCGATCTGCACCGCTTCCATCACGCGCGAGCGCTCGCCGTGGCCGGTGAGCATGATGATGGGCACGTCCGGATAGGGAAAACCGTCGGGCGAGCGCACGATGCGCGCGAAGCTCGCGCCGTCGAGGCCGGGCATATTCCAGTCGAGGATGACGACATCGGGCGCGTTGGTGCGGATCATTTCGAGGCCGGCCGGCCCGTCCGCCGCCTCATAGATGGTGCGCACGCCCAGGCTCATGAGCATGGTGCGCACCACCTTGCGCATGTAGTGCTCGTCGTCCACAACGAGCACGCTGGTGGCGGCCAAGCGCTCCGCCATTCTCTTGGCGTCGATCGGCATTGCGGTCTGTAGCCCCCGGAAACCGAATTAGTGATCGGTAGCAATAAACCACAAAGTTGTGGTGTTAGATTGAAGCGCGCCGGAACAATTGCGCCGGTTACGGCAAGAGTTAGTTAACCAAGCGCTCAGAGCGCAGCTTGGCTTGTCGCCGCGCCGGCGATTTCCGCCATGAATTGCGTCAGTTGCTCACGCTCTTGCGCGCTCGCCGCGAGGCCGAGCTTGCTGCGCCGGTAGAGCACGTCCTCGGTGGTCTCGGCCCATTCGTGCGCGACCAGATAGCGCACTTCGGCCGCGGTCAAGTCGCCGGTGAAGGACGGCCCCAGATCTTCGATGCTCTTGGCCTCGCCGAGGATACGCTCCGCACGCGTGCCATAGGCGCGCACGAGGCGGCGAACATGTCGCTCGGTCATGAACGGCCAGCGTTGCCGCATCTCCGCTTCGACCGCATCGATGGCGTCGGGCGCGAACTCGCCGCCGGGCAATTTGGAACCGGCGGTCCAGGGCGGCAGCGCCGGGAAGAAATGCGCGATCTTGTCCATGGCCGCTTCGGCGAGCTTGCGGTGGGTGGTGATCTTGCCGCCATAGACGGTGAGCAGCGGCCCGTGATGGGCGCGCTCGTCGAGCGTCAGCACGTAGTCGCGCGTCACGTCCTCCGGCTTGCCGTGGCCGTCGTCATAGAGCGCGCGCACGCCGGCGAACGACCAGATCAACTCGTCGGGCGTGACCTTGTCGCGGAAATAGCGGTTCACCGCCCCGCACAGATAGAGGATTTCCTCCGGCTCGGGCGCCAGCGCGTTGACGTCGCCGACGAAGTTCTCGTCGGTGGTGCCGATCAAGGTAAAGTCCTCGGCGAAGGGTAAAGCGAAGATCACGCGCCCGCGCGGCGCCTGCAAAATGTAAGCGCAGTCCTGCTCGAAGCGCTTGCGCACCACGATATGGCTGCCCTTGAGCAGCCGCACCGGCTTGGGCAGCGGCTGGCGCAGCACGGTATCGGCCACCGTGTCGAGCCAGGGGCCGGTGGCGTTGACGAGCGCGCGCGCGGTCGTCACCTCGCGGCGGCCATGGCGGTTGAGCACCAGTTCCCAGTCGGCCCCGCGCGTCGCGCGCACAAGCCGCGTGCGGGGGCGGATGACGGCGCCGCGCTCGGCGGCGTCGAGCGCGTTGAGCACCACCAGGCGGGCATCGTCCACCAGGCAATCGGAGTATTCGAAGCCGTAGCGGAACGAGCGCATGAGCGGCGCCGCCAGCGGGTAATGGGTGAGATCGACCGTCTTCGAGCCCGGCAAGAGCTTGCGCGCGCCCAGCCAGTCGTAGAGCAAAAGCCCGAAGCGCAGGAGCAGCGGATTGCGCCCGCCCGGCGCCGGCGGCAGCAGAAAGCGCGTCGGGCGGATGAGGTGCGGCGCCATGGCGAGCAGCACTTCGCGCTCGCTGAGCGCCTCGCGCACCAGGCGGAAGGCGCCGTGCTCCAGATAGCGCAGGCCCCCGTGGATCATCTTGGAGGAGGCCGAGGAGGTGCCGGAGGCGAGGTCGTTCATCTCCACCAGCAGCACGCGCAAGCCGCGCCCGGCGGCGTCGCGGGCGATGCCGGTGCCGTTGATGCCGCCGCCGATGATGGCGAGGTCGAATTCGGCCATGCTGCTGATTCGGTCCCGTTTACGCGCGAGAATGCGCGGCCGGCGCGGCGCGCTCAAGCGACGGCCGCCGCAACCCCGCTCAAACCCACGTTATTTGGGGCACGATTGCCAAACGCAGGCGTTCTAGCCATATGTCGTAAACAATGTCCTTGTAAGCCGCGCACGGCCATTGGCCGCGGCGGGACGTGAATCCGGCCCCATGCCCTCCCCCCGCCTGCTCGTCATCGAAGGCAATTCCCCACAGACCATGGCCGAACACGTGGCCGCCGGCGGCATCCCGGCCAGCAAGGGCTATGCCGCGCTGCTGGGCGAATTGCTGCCGAGCGCCAAAGTGGACATCTGCTACCCCGGCGACCCCGCCGCCGCCCTGCCCGCGGGCGCGGCGCTGGAAGGCTATGACGGCATCGCCATCACCGGCTCGGCGCTGCACGTCTATGCCGGCGGGCCGGAGGTGATGCGGCAGGTCGATCTGGTACGCGCGGCGCTGCAGACCGGCACGCCGGTATTCGGCTCCTGCTGGGGCCTGCAGGTGATCACGGCGGCGGCCGGCGGCAGCGTGCGCAAGAACCCGAAGGGGCGCGAGATCGGCTTCGGCCGCGGCATAAGGCTCACCGAAGCCGGCCGCAAGCACCCGATGTATGTCGGCAAGCTCGACGTGTTCAACGCGCCGACCGTGCATCTCGACGAGGTCGACACGGTGCCGCCCGGCACCACCGTGCTCGCCACCAATGCCATGTCGGCGGTGCAGGCGGCCGAAATCCGCACCAACGGGTCTGTGGCCTGGGCGGTGCAGTATCACCCCGAATACCCGTTGTGCGAACTGGCGGCGATCGTGCGCCGCATCGGCACGCGGCTGATCGGGGAAGGGTTTTTCGCCAACGAGGCCGACATGCTGGAATTCGCGCGCGAGCTGGACACGCTCGACCGCGATCCGTCCTGCAAGCGGCTGTCGTGGCGGAACGGCGTTTCCAGCAATATTCTCGACAAGAAGCTGCGCGTGAGCGAGGTGGCGAATTGGGTCGAGTTCCAGGTGCTGCCGACGCGGGTGAAACGGGGTCGAGGCTAATGGACTTCTCCGGCAAGCACGTGGTCGTCACCGGCGGCACCGGCGCGCTCGGCAGCGCGCTGGTCGGCATGCTCTTGGCGGCGGGCGCTTCCTGCACCGTGCCTTACGTGCTGGCGGCGGAAGCCAAGCGTTTCGCGCATGCCGGCGATCCGAACGTCAAACTGATCGCGGTCGGCGATCTGCGCGAGGAAGCCGACGTCGCCAAGGTCTACCGGAGCGCGGGCGCGGCGGCCGGGCTTTGGGCCTCGATCCATCTCGCCGGCGGCTTTGCCATGGGCAAAGTGGCCGAGACCGACAAGGGCGCGCTGATGCGCCAGCTCGACAACAATCTGGTCTCCTGCTTCCTGTGCTGCCGCGCGGCGGTCAACGCCATGCGCGGGGGCGGCCGCATCGTCAATGTTGCCGCGCGGCCGGGCCTGGAATGGCGCGCCGGTGCCGGCATGGCGGCCTATGGCATTGCCAAAGCGGGCGTCGCCGCGCTCACCGTGGCGCTGGCGGAGGAAACGGCCAAGGACGGCATTCTGGTCAACGCGGTGGCGCCCTCGATCATGGATACGCCGGCCAATCGCGAAGCCATGCCGAAGGCCGATTTCGCCGCCTGGCCGAAGGTGGAAGAAGTGGCGGCGACGATCCTCTATCTCGCCTCGCCCGACAACAAGGTCACGCGCGGGGCGGTGGTGCCGGTGTACGGGAAGGCTTAGCTTCCCTCTCCCCGCGACTACCTCCGCGTCATTCCGGGCGCCGCCAAGGTCCGCGCTTCGGGCCGTCCCGAGAATGACAACCGTGAGAGTGCGTGGGGAGAGGGAAAGCAAAGCGGGCCTACCCCGCGATCGGCACCAGCTCGAGCGGCGGGCGCAGCAGGCGCTGCACGGCGTTGGCGGCGACCACGGTGCGGCCTTCGGCATAGGTTTCGTGGTTCTTTTCGATGTCGTCGAGATCGTAGAGATAATTCACCATCAGCCCGTCGGCCTGCGCCAGCGCCTTGTCCGACACGTCGGCCAGCCAGTTGATACGCTCGAGCCGCGCGCCGTTGCCGAGATGGAAGCGCGCGACGGAATCGAGCGGCAGGCCGCGCGGGTTGCGCCCGCGCACCAGATACCAGGCCGCCGCGCGCATGACCGCGTCCTGCAGGCGTTCGGCCAGCGCCGGATCCGCCCACCAGCCGGCCTCGTCGAGCGCGGCAAGTTGCACTTTGTCACCGTCGCTCAGCACGGCGGAAGATTCCAGCGCGCGCTCGCGCTTGAGCCAGCCGGCAAAGCCGGTGACCGGCGACAGCGTCACGAAGCTCGACAGCCGCGGCATTTCGCGGCTGATCTCCTCCACCACCTGCTTGATGAGGAAACTGCCGAACGACACGCCGGCAAGCCCGCGCTGGCAGTTGGAGATCGAATAGAACACCGCGGTGCGCGCCTTCTCGGTGTCGGCCAGCTCGCGCCCGGTCGCCAGGATGGGCGAGATGGCGCCGGGGATGTCGCGGGTGAGCGCCACCTCGACGAAGATCAGCGGCTCGTCCACCAGCGCCGGATGGAAGAAGGCGTAGCAGCGCCGGTCGGGCGGGTCGATGCGCGCGCGCAGATCGTCCCAGCCGCGGATTTCGTGCACCGCCTCGTAGCGGATGATCTTCTCCAGCACGATCGCCGGCGTCGACCAGTCGATGCGCCGCAGCACCAGGAAGCCGCGGTTGAACCAGGACGAGAACAGATGGGTGAAATCGGCGTCGACCTGGCCGAGATCGGCGTCGCGGTGCGCCAGCACGTCCATGAGCTGCTCGCGCATGCGCACCAGCGCCGCGGTGCCGCCGGGCGCCAGATTAAGGCGGCGGAAAAGCTCCTGCCGGCGCGGCTCGGAAGCCGCGTGCACCTCGGCGGCGGTGGCGTCGTTGGGCGCGGCGCGCCAGGCTTCGATCGCCATCGCCATGCGTTGCGGATCGGGGCCGAAGCGCTCGGCCAGCGCCTCGAAAAAGGCGATGCGCGGGCCGGTGGTGAGCTCGGCATAGCGCGTCAGGATTTCGCGCGCCAGCGCCACGCCGGAGGCCTCGCCCCGCCCCGACAGCAGGTGCTCGGCGAGCTCCACCAAAGTTTCCGAGCGGGTCGAATCGATGCCGCGCCGCTCGCGCGCGCGGTCGATGAAAGCGCGGCCGCGCTCGGAAATGCTCTGCAGCAATTCGCCGAAAAACGAGGCGTTCATGTTCCAGCTCCGGTTACCGTCAGACGGTCCGGCAGCCGTCTGCTTGGCCTTACCACCGTTCCCGTCATTCCGGGATGCGCCACCCGGATCGGCGCTTCGTGCGTCCGGACGCCCCGGAATGACAAGGATTTACTTGGCCGCACCCATCAGATGGTTCGGCAGCCATGTGGCG
This sequence comes from uncultured Pseudomonadota bacterium, assembly GCA_963805535.1. Lineage (GTDB taxonomy): Bacteria > Pseudomonadota > Alphaproteobacteria > Rhizobiales > Xanthobacteraceae > Pseudolabrys. The sequence goes on along the minus strand of CAWDUV010000011.1, from coordinate 298,648 downwards.
ATTTCGGGGAATATACACAAGATGACGATCGCCAACATCATGCATAGCACGTAGGGCAGCGTCCCCCACATGACTTTGGTCACGGGCACGTCGGGGGCGATGGCGTTGACGATGTAGATGTTGAGGCCGACCGGCGGATGGATCAGGCCGATCTCCATGTTGATGGTGAGGATGACCCCGAACCAGACCGGATCGAAACCGGCCGCGGTGATGATGGGCAGCAGGATCGGCGAGGTCATCAGGATGACGGCGGCGGGCGGGATGAAGAAGCCGCAGACCAACAGGAACACGTTGATCGTTCCCATCAGCACCCAGCGGTTAAGGTGCGCATCGGCGATCGAATGCGCCAACGTCTGGGTGAGGTAGAGCGAGGTCAGCATGTAGCCGAACAGCACGGCGGCGGCGATGATGGTCAGGATCATCACCGACTCGCGCATGGTGTCGCGCAGGATCTGCCAGATTTCCCGCGGGCTCCACAAACGATAGATGAGGATCGCCAGGATCAGGCACATGGCGGCGCCGACGCCCGCCGCTTCCGACGGCGTGGCGATGCCGCCGTACAGCACGTACATCACGCCGACGACGATGGCGAGGAAGGGCGCCACCTTGGGAACGCCGGAAAACTTCTCCTTCCATGTATAGCGGAAGTCGGGGGCGTGCGGGCGGAAGCCCGAGCGCCAGATGGCGAACATCGACCACAACATGAACATCGCGGTCAGCATCGCGCCCGGCAAGATGCCGGCGATGAACAGGCGGCCGATCGAGGTCTCGGTGGCGATGCCGTAGAGGATGAAAGTGATCGACGGCGGGATGAGAATGCCGAGCGTGCCGCCGGCGCAGATCGAGCCGGTCGCCACCTCGTCCGGATAGCCGCGCTTGCGCATCTCGGGGATGCCCATCTTGCCGATGGCCGCGCAACAGGCGGGCGAAGAGCCGGTGAGCGCAGCGAAGATGGCGCAGGCGCCGAGATTCGACATCACCAGCCCGCCGGGGAAGCGGTAAAGCCAGCGATCGAGCGCCTCGTAGAGATCCTTGCCGGCCGGAGACGAGCCGATGGCCGCGCCCATCATCACGAACATCGGAATGGCGACCAGCGTGAACTCGTCGAGGCCGGAATAGAACGTCTCGGCCACCACGTGCATGCTGCCGAAACCCTGGAATATCAGCAGAAAGACGATCGAAATGGCGCCGAGGCCGAAGGCCACCGGCACGCCCGACAAAAGCATCAAAAGCGTCGCTACCAGGACGATGGAGCCTTCCGTGGTCGGGCTCATCCGGCGCCCCCGAGCGCTTCGCGTGCCTGCTCGCGCGCGATCTCCACGGCGTCCGCCTTGTCCGAAATGCCGAAGGGCGGGGTGCGGCCGCTCACCAGGCAGATGCAGCTCGGCGGCGTATTGCAGGCACAGGAGCCCGAGCCCGACCGGCATGGAAAAATAGGGGATCCAAAGCGGCGCCCGCCAGACCGTGTCGGAATGCCAATCCTTGGTCCAGGACTCGTGCCAATAAGCGGTGGAGAGAACGAACAGCACGAGGCAGAAGCCGAAGGCGAGGATCGTGGTGAACATCGCCAGCCAGAAGCGCGCGCGCGGCTTGAGATGCAGCGGCAGCACGTCCACGTTGACGTGCCCGCGCGTCATCAGCACATAGGCGCTGCCGACGAAGGTCGCGGCGATGATGCTGTAGGTGACCACGTCGATTTGCCAGATCGTCGTGCGATCGAAGATGTAGCGCTCGATCACCATGTCGCAGATGACGAGCACGGCAAAGCCGATCAGAAAAGCGGCGGCCACGCCCGCGACTCGCGACAGGAACGCGACCGCCCGAATGTAAGCGTCCATGAGATCGATTGTCCGGCTGTGTCGCTTCGGTTTGTCGTCGAAAGCGGCCGCGCGCGCCCCCAGGAGTACCGGCCGGCGGGCACACCCGCCGACCGGCTTAGCCGATGCCTTATTTAACCGACAGCGCCTCGTCGATCAGCTTCTGGCCGTTGGGAACCCGCTTGGCGAACGTAGCGTAGGAGCTCTTCTTCGCCTCGGCGAGCCATTCGCCGTAGTCGGCGTCGCTCATGCTGACGACCTTGTCCTTGTGATCGCGGAAGGTCTTGATCGCATTCTCGTTCACCTCGTCGGCCTTGTTCTCATAGAAGGTCTGCGCGTCCTTGCCGGCCTTGACGATCGCCGCCTGCTGCTTCTTGTTGAGCTTGTCGAAGCTCTTCTTCGACATCAGCACCGGCTCATACATGAACCACAGCGCATTGTTGCCGCCGGCGGTGAGGCAGTTGGTCACCTCGTAAAGCCGCATGGAGGCGAAGGTGCCGAGGCTGGTGTCGGTGGCGCTGACCACGCCGGTCTGGAAGGCATTGTAGATTTCGTTCGACGGCGGGCTGACGATCGAGGCGCCGGCGCTCTGCCACATGGCCGCGAAGGTCGGGCCGGCGGAGCGGACCTTGAGCCCCTTCATGTCGCCCGGCTTGAGAATGCATTTGCCCTTGGCCGCGAGGCCGCCGGCAAACCACGCATCGGAAAGCACCATCACGCCCTGCTTCTCGATTTCGGCGTGAATGTCCTTCATGAATTGCGATTTATTGATGCGCTTGGCGCGGTCCTGATTGCGGATCAGGCCGGGCATCAAGGTCGCGCTGAAGGCCGGCACCTTGCCGCTGGCGTAGTCGAGCGGGAACAACGCCATGTCGAGCTGGCCGTTGACCATGGCGTTCCACTGCTCCTTCGGCTTGAACAGCGAGGCGCCGGGATAGACCTGCACCTTGAGGCCGACATTGGCGGCCTCGGCTTCCTTGGCGATCATCAGCACCATGTCGTCGCGCACGTCGTGCTTGCCGCCGGGAAACTGGTGCGAGGCGCGCAACGTCACCTGTGCCTGTGCCGACGCCGTCAGCAGCATGGCGCCCGCCGCGGCGGCGAGCATCGTCTTCATCATTCTCATCGATCGTCCTCCCTTGAACGTCTTATGGCGGCGGGGGTCCGCCGCGGGTTGGTCGGTGGCCGGTTTGTCGCCCCCGCCTAGCCGTTGCCGGCAAGCTTAGCCGTCGGGGTGGGCAAGCGCTATAGGCGAGCCACATTGCCGCCGACAAGTCCATGCGCCGAAAGGACTATTCCCGCTCTGGCCAGCGCGGAACGATGGTCTTATAACCCCGGCCACTGCCATCTATTCAGCGCCGCTGGGAGCATCAAAAACATGCCGAAGCCGTTAGCGGGCCTCCGCGTCCTCGAACTTGCCCGCATCCTGGCCGGACCCTGGGCCGGCCAGATCCTCGCCGACCTCGGCGCCGACGTCGTCAAGGTGGAACGCAAAGGGACCGGCGACGATACCCGCACCTGGGGTCCGCCTTTCGTCGAAGGCAAGGACGGCAAGCACCTGGGCGCCGCCTATTTCCACGGCGCCAACCGAGGCAAGCGCTCGATCGAGCTCGATTTCGAAAGCGAGGACGGCCGACGCATCGTGCGTAAGCTCGCCGCGCGCTCGGACGTGCTGATCGAGAATTTCAAGGTCGGCGGGCTGGCCAAGTTCGGGCTGGACTACGCGAGCCTCAAGGACGAATGCCCGCGGCTGATCTATTGCTCGGTCACCGGCTTCGGCCAGGACGGGCCCTACGCCAAGCGCGCCGGCTACGACCTGATGGCGCAAGGCATGGCCGGGGTCATGGACCTGACCGGCATGCCGGACGGCGAGCCGTTGCGCGTCGGCGTGCCGGTGTCGGACATTTTCACCGGCGTCTATTCGGCCATCGGCATTCTGGCGGCGCTGCACGAGCGCGAAAAGAGCGGCAAGGGCTGCCATGTCGACACCGCGCTGGTCGATTCGAGCGTCGGCGTGTTGTCGAACCAGGCGCTGAACTATCTGATCTCCGGCAAGATTCCCCACCGGCTCGGCAATGCGCACGCCAATGTCGTGCCCTACCAGGTGTTCCCGGCGGCGGACGGCCACGTCATCATCGCCTGCGGCAATGACGGCCAATTCGTCAAGCTGTGCGGCGTGCTGGGCGCGCCGGAGCTGGCGAAAAATCCCGACTACAAAGACAATTCGAGCCGGCTGCAGCACCGCGGCGCGCTGATCGATTCGATGACCGCGCTCACCGCCAAGATGAAGCGCGAAGACCTGCTCGCCCAATTGGAAGCGGTGCAGGTGCCGGCGGGCCCGATCAACAATGTCAAGCAGGTGTTCGAGAACCCGCAGGTGATCCACCGCGGCATGCGGCTGGAGCTGAAGTGCGAGGCGGCCAAGGGCGGCTCGATCCCCGGCGTGCGCACGCCGATCGTGATCGACGGCTGGAAGGCGGCCTCCGAGCACCCAGCGCCGCTGCTCGGCGAGCACACGGCGGACGTGCTGAAGGAGATCGGGGAAGCTTGATCGCCCCGCTCAATCCACCGGCACCACCAGTGCCAGACACTCGCCGTCGCCCTTGACGCGGGTGCGGTGGCCCTTGCCGTCGCCGTCCTCCATCAGCACGCGTGTCGCCGGGCCCGAAGCTGCGGCTCTTGCCATCGCTGGTCGTGATTTCGACATGGCCCTTCAGGCAGACGAAGAACTGCTTCTTCGGCACCTGGATGGCATCGGCGGCCCAGCCGGCGGGCAGCCGGATGAATTGAACGCCGTCGGTCCGGTAGGAATGCGAGACGAACACCATCGGCGCCGGCGGCCGGTAATCGCGCTCGTCGAGCTTGAAGCGTGGCGTCCTCGAAATGGCTGTTGCCGTTCTTGTCGGCGTGCAGGCGAACGTATTTCATGATAGGGCGCTCCTCCTGAAGCGGCTGGCGCTGAAAACCAGCACTCTCTATCGCCGCGCGGCCGCGGCGCGGCCTTGACGTGGGTCAAAGCCGAAAAGCGCCGGCGGTTGCGCCGCTTTGGCGCTGGCACGAGGCTCAGCTCACCGCGGGCGCCGCCAGCGCCTCGATATCGCTGACGACGTCGATCACCGCCGGCCGCTTGGCGGCAATGGCGCGCGCGAGCGCCGGCGCGATCTCGTCCGGCCTCTCGACGCGGATGCCGAGCGCGCCGATGTCCTCGGCGAGCCGCGCGAAATTGGTCGGCCGGTAGGTCCACAGCTCGCGCGCTTTTTCGGTCTGCGTGCCGCCATAGGCGCGGTCGAAGCCGCGCTTTGACTGGTTGCCGCCGCTGTTGTTGTTGACCAAAGTGACGCTGGCGATGTTCCAGCGCACCGCCGTCTCCAACTCGCCGATGTGATACCAGAAGCCGGCGTCGCCGGTGAACACCACCACCGGCCGCTCCGGACAGGCCGCCTTGGCGCCGATGCCGGCGCAGAAGGCCCAGCCGAGATGGCCGGCGCTGCGCATATAGCGCTGCGTCGCTGTACGCAGATCGTACATGCCGCCCATCCACATGCCGGCATGGCCGGTGTCGACCACCACGATGGCGTCGTCGGGCACATGCTGCGTCAGCTCGTGGCAGATGCGCGCGGGGTGGATCGGCACGGCGTCGGATTCGAGCTCGGCTTTGTATTTGGCGGTCCAGTCGGCGCGCAGGCGAGAGATTTCCTTGATCCAGGTTTCCCGTTTCTTCGCACTCGCCTTGTCGGCCTGCGCCAGCATGAGCGAAAGCACCGATTTGGCGTCGCCCAAGACGCTCGCCTGCAGCGGATAATTGCGCCCGAGCGCCTCCGGCTCGATGTCGATCTGGATCGCGGCCACGCCGATCTTGGGCACCGCCCAGAAATGCGTGGTCATGCCGCCGGTTTCGGTGCCGATGAAGCAGACAAGGTCGGCCGCGTTCACCGCGCGGTTGGCGCTCTCGCGCGAATAAGAGCCGACCACGCCGACCGACAGAGGATGCGTGCCGGGGATCGTATCCTTGCCGTTGAGCGAGGTGGCGACCGGTATTTGCAGGGCTTCGCGCCAGCGCCACCAATTCCGCGCGCGCGCCGGATGCGCGTACGCCGCCGCCGGCAACGATAATCGGGCGCGCGGCCTGCTGCAGCAGCGCGAGCGCGGCCTTCACCTGCGCTGCTTCCGGCTGCGGCCGAAACGGCGGCACCTGGGCGAACTGGGTTTCGACCAGCGCCTCCATCTCGGCCTCTTCCAGGTCGAGCTGGCCCTCATTGCCGCGGAACTGCAGATGCACCGGCCCCGGCGCACCGGTGGTGGCGACGCGGAAAGCCTGGCGCACCATGTCGGGAATGCGCGATACCTCGTCGACCGTGACGTTCATCTTGGTCACCGGCTCGAAAGCGGGCACGTCGTCGATTTCCTGATAGACCTTGCGGAACTTGGTTCTCGGATCGCGCCCGCCGGTGAAGGCGATCACCGGCGAATGCGCCAGATAAGCGTCGCGCAAGCCGGCGGCGAGATTGAGCGCGCCGATCACCTGCGCCATGCACACGCCGGGCTTGCCGGAAGCGCGCGCATAGCCGTCGGCCATATAGGCGGCGGATTTCTCGCCGTGGCAATGCACGCGCGCGATCTTGGTGCGCCGCTCCATCTCGGCGAAGGTGCGCCGCAACACCGCCGGCACCATGAACACGTGGCTGACGCCGTAGCCGGCCAGCATGTCGGCGAGCACAACGGCGCCGGTTTGTTTGACGTTGTGGCCGATGGTCATGCTTGTCGGTTCCTCCCAGCGCGTCATGGATAACATGGCATGGAGGATGCAAGATACAAACGCAAGGCGCAAAGACCCGGGGCGGCGCGCCGCGCATTGCGATATAATGGCGCCAACCGGAAGCCTGCATGTACAGCCATACGATCGGCGCGCGCCGTTACAGCTTTCCCGACCTGAAAACGCTGCTCGCGAAGGCGACGCCGCCGCGCAGCGGCGACCGGCTTGCCGGCCTGGCGGCGGAAAGCGGCGAGGAACGCGTGGCGGCGCAATATGCGCTGGCCGATCTACCCCTGAAGACGTTGCTCGACGCGCCGGTCGTTCCCTATGAGAGCGACGAAGTCACGCGCCTCATCGTCGACAGTCACGACGCCGCCGCCTTTGCGCCGGTCGCGCACTTGACGGTCGGGGCGTTGCGCGACTGGTTGCTGTCGGACGAGGCCACGACCGCGGCGCTCACGGCCTTGGCCCCCGGCGTGACGCCGGAAATGGCGGCCGCGGTCAGCAAGATCAGCCGCCTGCAGGACCTCATGGTCATGGCCGCCAAATGCACGGTGGTGACGCGCTTCCGCGACACCGTGGGCCTGCCCGGCCGCCTGTCGGTGCGCCTGCAACCCAATCATCCGACCGACGATGCGCGCGGCATCGCCGCCAGCATCCTCGACGGCTTGCTGCTCGGCGCCGGCGACGCGGTCATCGGCATCAATCCGGCGACCGATAGCCCGGAACGCGCCCACCGGCTGCTGTCGATGCTCGAGGATATCCGTGTCAAGCTCGACATCCCGACGCAAGCTTGCGTGCTCGCGCATGTGACGACGACGCTCGAACTGATCGGCCGCGGCGCGCCGGTGGACCTGGTGTTCCAGTCGATCGCCGGCACGCAGGCAGCCAACAAAAGCTTCGGCATCGATCTGGCCTTGCTGGCCGAGGCGCGCGAAGCGGCGCTTTCGCTTCGGCGCGGCACGATCGGCGACAACGTGATGTATTTCGAGACCGGCCAAGGCAGCGCGCTCTCGGCCAACGCCCATCACGGCGTCGACCAGCAGACGCTGGAAGCGCGCGCCTATGCGGTGGCGAGGGCCTTCAAGCCGCTGCTCGTCAATAGCGTGGTCGGTTTCATCGGACCGGAATATCTTTTCGACGGCAAGCAGATCATGCGCGCCGGGCTGGAGGATCATTTCTGCGGCAAGCTCATGGGCGTGCCGATGGGCGTCGACGTCTGCTACACCAATCACGCGGAAGCCGACCAGGACGACATGGACGCGCTGTTGGCTCTGCTGGCGGCGGCCGGCGTCAATTTCGTCATGGGCGTGCCCGGCGCCGACGACATCATGCTCGGCTACCAGAGCACCTCGTTCCACGACGCGCTGGCCATGCGCGATCTCTTCGGCAAGCGACCGGCGCCGGAATTCGAAGCCTGGCTGGAACGCCAGGGCCTGATGGACGGCGCCATGCGCGTACGCCCGGGCCGCATACCGGGCGGCTTCCGCGCCCTGCTGACGGGGTGAGCCATGGCCGAGCGCCCGAAGCTCCCCGCCGATCGACCGCCGCGCGACGACGACGACGCCTGGATCGCTTTGCGCCGGCTTACCGCGGCGCGCATCGGCCTTGCCCGCAGCGGCGCATCGCTGGCGACCGCGCCGTTGCTCGATTTCAAGCTCGCCCACGCGCAGGCGCGCGATGCCGTGCTCGAACCGCTCGACAGCGCAGCGCTTGCCGCCGATATCGTAGGCTTCGGTCTGCCGGTGTTGCAGATCGCCAGCGCCGCCGCGGACCGGCAAAGCTATCTGATGCGCCCCGACCTCGGCCGCCGCCTCGCCCCCGATTCCGAGGCGGCGTTGACGCCGCATGCCGGCCGATACGACGTCGCCATTGTCATCGCCGACGGCTTGTCCGCGCGCGCCGTGCAAAGGCACGCGGCGCCGGTGCTGGCCGAGCTGCTGCCGCGCCTAAGCGACGCCGGCTGGCGCATCGCGCCGCTGGCGATCGTGCGGCACGGGCGCGTCGCCATCGGCGACGCCATCGCGAGGCTACTGGGTGCCGAATGTGCGGCCGTCCTCATCGGCGAGCGCCCGGGCCTGACCGCGCCCGACAGCATGGGCGCCTACCTCACCTGGCAGCCCGGCCCGCGCACGACCGACGCCGAGCGCAATTGCATCTCCAACATCCGGCCGGACGGCGTCGGCGCCCGCGCGGCCGCGGCCAAGCTCATGCAATTGCTGACGGCGATCCGCCGGCGGCGGCTGTCGGGCGTGCGATTGAAGGACGATGCCGACCGGCTGCTGGACGACGACCGGTAATGGACGAGTCCAGTCATTTCTGGATTTCGGGTTCGCTCGCTGCGCGAGCGCCCCGGAATGACGGGATGGCTTCACTCCGGCAAGAACTTCATCGCCACGCCGTTGATGCAGTAGCGCAGGCCCGTGGGCGGCGGGCCGTCGGGAAATACGTGGCCGAGGTGGCTGCCGCAGCGGCTGCAATGCACCTCGGTGCGGGTCATACCGTAGCTCGTGTCCTCGCTGGTCTCCACCGCGCCCGGCTCGGGATCGTTGAAGCTCGGCCAGCCGGTGCCACTCTCGAATTTCTTGTGCGAGACGAACAGCGGCTGCTCGCAGGCCGCGCAGACGAAGGTGCCCGGCCGCTTCTCGAAATTGAGCGCGCAGGAGCCCGGCGCCTCGGTGCCGTGCGCGCGCATGATGTCGTATTGCTCTGGCGTCAGGATCTTGCGCCATTCGGCTTCGCTGTGGGTGACGGGGTATTGCTTTGCCATGCCTTTCACTCCTTGCTTCTTCCGCCCTCATCCTGAGGAGCCCGAGCGGAGCGAGGGCGTCTCGAAGGACGAGGGCGGCCCCATCCTTCGAGACGCCGCCTTCGGCGGCTCCTCAGGATGAGGCTGAGAGAGATCACTTAATCGCCAGCGGGTTGATCGGCGAGCCGACCGCGCCGGTGATCGGCAAGGCCGGCGCCACGAACAGGAACTCATAAACCTTGTCGGCGGCGCAGTCGTCGGCCAATTCCTGCACCTGGAAAATCTCGCCCATGGTCATGCCCATGATGGGAATGGTGATCCAGTGCCAGGGCTGGTTGATGCCGGCTTCGCTCTCGTTCGGCCGCACCTCGCAGCCCCAGGTGTCGGCGGCAAGCGCGGCGAGTTCGGTGTCGTGCACGAAATCGAGCGTCTCGAAGCCGAAGCCGGGCGCGTCGCCGCCCGGATAACCGTCCCAACTCCCTGCCTTCTGGCAGCGTTCCATCATGCCGGTGCGCACGATGACGTAGTCGCCGCGCTTGAGCGCTACGTCCTGCTGTTTGGCCGTGCCGTAGAGGTCATCGTTGCCGATCGAATAGCCGTCGTCGAGCGACTCGACGCCCTTGTAGCGCGCGACGTCCAGCAGCACGCCGCGGCCGACCATCTTGTTCTTGGTCTTCTCGATGCCGCATTTCTGCGCGCCGGCGCTGCGTCACCTCGCGGCAATCGTAGCCGTTCCACATATAGTCCTCATAGAACACGTGGCCGAGCCCGTCCCATTGCGTGCCGCATTGAAGCGGGATCACCACCATGTCGTCGGCGGCGCGGATGCCGCGCTTGTCGAGCACGCCGGCATAGGCGTCGGTGCCGGTGCGCAGCATGGTGTGGATCGGATTGGTGCGGCCGAGGCTTGGATATTTGCTCTTGGCGCCCTGCGGGCCGAGATGATCGAAATTGAGCGCGAGCGAGATCACCTTGCCCTTCTTCACCAGCCGCGTGGCGGCGACGATGTCCTCCGGCGTCGTGTAATTGAGCGTGCCGATCTCGTCGTCCGCTCCCCATTTGCCCCAGTTCTTGTATTTCTCCGCGGCCTCGCGCAGGTCGGCGCGGGTGACTTTCTTGGCGGCCATCCTTGTTTCCCCTTATGAAAGGCGGCTTCTTATACTGCGCGAATTGAGCCTGCCGGGGGCTGCCATTGCAAGCCCTCCTGCTAGGATGGCGGCAAGCAGGAGAGACTCCCGGCAATGCGCATCGTCGACATCCGCGAAACCGCCGTCCCGCTCAAATCGAAGCTCGCCAATTCGAGCTTCGATTTCTCCGAGATGACCACCTCGGTGGTGGCGGTGATCACCGACGTCATCCGCAACGGCAAGCCGGTCTGCGGCTTCGCCTTCAATTCCACCGGCCGCTACGCCTGCGGCGCGCAGATGCGCGCGCGCTTCATCCCGCGCATTCTCGCGGCCGACCCGCCGCTGCTGCTCGACGCGCAAGGCAACCTCGATCCCGAAAAAATCCTCGCCGTCATGCTCAAGCGCGAAAAGGCCGGCGCCCATTCCGAGCGCTCGATCGCCATCGGCACCATCGAGGTCGCCGTGTGGGACGCGCTCGCCAAGATCCTGGACAAGCCGCTGCACGCCCTGCTCGCCGAGCGCTATGGCGGCGGCACTATGCCTAAGCGCGTGTTCTGCTATGTCGGCGGCGGCTGGTACTGGCCGGGGCAGACGATCAAGGACCTGCAGGAGGAGATGCGCCGCCATCTCGATGCCGGCTACACTTTGGTGAAGATGAAGGTGGGCGGCCTGCCACTCGCCGAGGACCTGCGCCGGCTGGAAGCGGTGCTGGCGGTGGTCGGCTCCGGCGACCGGCTGGCGGTCGACGCCAATTGCCGCTTCGAGCGCGAGGAAGCGCTGCGCTACGCCGAGGCGCTCGCGCCGTTCAATCTGCGCTGGTTCGAGGAGCCCTGCGACCCGCTCGACTTCGCGCTCTACTCCGACCTGGCCGACGCCTATGCCGGCCCGCTCGCCAGCGGCGAGAACCTCTTTTCGACGCAGGACGTCGAGAACCTGGTGCGCTTCGGCGGCTTGCGCTCCGATCGCGACGTGATCCAGATCGACCCGCCGCAGACCTACGGCATCGTGCAGTTTTCCCGCACCGTCGCCATGCTCAAGCGCCATGGCTGGCTGCGCAGCGCGCTCATTCCGCACGGCGGCAACCAGATGTCGCTCGCCGTCGCCGCCGGCTTCGGGCTGGGCGGCGCGGAATCCTATCCCGGCGTGTTCGGCGATTTCGGCGGCTTCTGCCGACGATGCCCGTGTAGTGAACGGCACCATCACGCTGTCGGACCGCCCCGGCATCGGCTTCGAGGGTCAGGCAGGGCTTTACAAGATCATGCGCGGGCTGGCCGGCATCTGAACTAAACCGCGGCACGCAAGTTGCTTGTCATCGGCACGAAGCAATTGTGCGGCATTGTCGGCATTGACCTCGGTCAATGCCGCAAGCCGACGCTTGCGAAACAAAATGCAACCAGTGCGCCACGGCGTCTGCCCGGAACGTTTATGCGAAGTTTATTCGTCTCCTCCGAGATCTACCCGTTGGCCAAGACCGGCGGCCTGGCCGACGTCAGCGCGGCGCTGCCGATCGCCCTCTCATCGCTCGGCGTCGACGTCCGGCTGGTGATGCCGGGCTATCCGGAGGCGCTCGACGCCGCAGAGGGCATCAAAGTCGAGGCCAAGTGCGCGAATAACGGCGCGCCGACCCGCCTGTTGAGCGCGCGCCTGCCCGACAGCGGCCTGCCGGTTTGGCTGGTCGATTGCCCGACGCTGTTCAGGCGCGACGGCGGCCTCTACCAAAATACCGCAGGCGAGGATTGGCACGACAACCACCATCGTTTCTCGCTGCTTGCGCGCGTCGCCGCCAAGATCGCGGTCGGCGAGATAATGTCCGATTGGCGCGCCGACGTGGTGCACGCCAATGACTGGCACACCGGCCTGTTGCCGCTGCTGCTCAAGCGCGGCGGCGACGCCTCGCCCGCGACCTTGTTCACCATCCACAATCTGGCCTTCCAGGGCCTGTTCCCGGCTGACGCGCTCGGCGAACTGAGGCTTCCGGAGCAGTTGCTCGGGCCCGATGGCATCGAGTTCTTCGGGCGCATTTCGTTTCTCAAGGCCGGCATCCGTTACAGCGACCGATTCAACACCGTCAGCCCCTCCTACGCCCGCGAGATTCTCACCCCCGAGTTCGGCTGCGGTCTCGATGGCCTGCTGAGCGAGCGCGCCGGCGACCTGAGCGGCATCCTCAACGGCATCGATTGCGCCGTATGGAATCCGGCCACCGACCCATCCCTGCCGGCCCGTTTCGACGCCCAGGCCATGGGCGGCAAACATATCTGCAAGGCCGAGCTGCAGCGCGAGCTTGGCCTCGACATCGAAGCCGACACCCCCTTGGTGATTTGGGCGAGCCGCCTCGCCCATCAGAAGATGGCCGACACCGCGCTGGAAATGCTGCCGGCGCTGATGCAGCGCGACGTGCAATTCGCGCTGATCGGCGAAGGCGATCCGGCCTATGAGCGCGGCTTTGCCGAGCTGGCGCAGGCCCATCCCGGCCGCGTCGCCGCCAGGATCGGCTATGACGAGGCGCTGGCGCACCGCTTCTATGCGGCCGGCGACATCCTGCTGCATCCCTCGCGCTTCGAGCCCTGCGGCCTGACCCCGCAATACGCCATGCGCTACGGCACCATCCCCGTGGTCACCAACGTCGGCGGCTTGACCGATACGGTGCGTGACGCCGATGCCCAGGCCATGCGCGAGCGGACTGCGACCGGCTTCAGCTTCCAGGAGCAGAGCGCACCGGCGATGCTCGCCTGCCTCGACCGCGCGCTTGCGGCCTATGCCCAGCCGGTCGTTTGGCGCAGGCTGCAACGCCAGGCCATGGGCCATGACTTCGGCTGGCAGGCTTCGGCCGCCCGCTATCTAGCGCTCTACAGGGAACTGGCCCCTCTCGCCCCGCAGAGCGAGGAAGACGCGCCACCGCTCGCCCTCGCCGAGGTCGAGGAACAGCCTTTCGCCGTGGCCTGAGCGGGCTTCTGGCCGCCCACCGCGGCTCTATGACGCTTCGATGAATGACATGGCGCAATACGGCCGTCATACGGCCGTGCGTTATGGGAGCGTCCTCATAGGGACCAGGCCATGAAGTCCCAGATCATCGAGCAACTCGGCCAGACCGACATCCTGCTGCCCGCCCTCATCGCCGAGGGCCTGTCCGCCAATGACCGCGCCAAGGCGCGGCTGTCCGTGCTGCAGGCGGCGGCGCGCCATGCCCGCGAGCCGCAAGGCGCGCCCTTCGACCTCAGCGCGGAATGCCGCGGCGCCGGCCTCGATGCCGGGCCGCTGGAAAAGTTGGTCGAAGGCGCAAGTCTGGTTGCCGGCGAGCGCGTCACCGCCCCCGGCCTCGGCCTGCTGAGCGCCGCCATGCTCGACGACGTCGCAACCATGGCCCGCGCGGTGAAAGCGGGCGACAGCGGCCAGGGCGAAGCGGCGGTCGGGCGGCTCACCGCCATCAAGAGCAGCGCCCCGCAAGGCGACACGCTGGAACTGGCGCAGATCGCTCGGCTCACCGGCTTGAACGGCGGCGACAGCCTGCATCGCCTGGTCATGGACCTGCATAAGGACCTCAACCGGTTGTCCGCCGCCCACGCGGAAGAAGTGCTGGCCGGCGCCCATGTCTTCGGCCTCGCCTCGGAAGATCGGCCGGCGGTGGAAGCCTTCATGCGCGGCGTCGAGGCCACGCGCAAACTAAAGTTCGACCATCCCGGACTTGCCACAACCGCCACGCGCGCCGGCGACCGCCTCACCATCCAGAACGATATCGGCGAGACCGACGCCCATGTGGTGGTGATCGCGGTGGAGCCGGAGGCCGTGGTCGTCACTTATACCGACGTGCACCGCGCGCGCGCCAAATTCTTCGCCGGCCTGTTGCGCGACCATGGCGTGGTCTGGAGCGGGCTCGACCGCAAGAGCGCGGAGGGCCTGGGTGACGGCGGCGTGTTCTATCTGGTCACCGGGCGCTTTGCCGCCGCGGATGCCAAGGCGCGCGATTTGTTTCTCGAAGCGGTCGGCGCTTCGCTCGTCTTCCTGATCGATTGGAACAAGGCGCGCAAGGTGTTGCGCAACTGGGTCGGCAAGAGCGACGCCGTCGACATTCTCGACTGGGCCGTGCGCCAGCGCGTCGGCCACCGCGCCTTTCTCGAACTGGGCGGCGCGGAGCTGGTGGCCTCGGCCGTGCACAACGCGGTGCCGAACCGCATCGGCTTCGGCGACCGGCTCGACCAGGCGCTCGGCCGCGTCGGCGCCGTCGATTTCCTGAAGGTGGTGCTGCGCGTCGCGGCGGAGGCGCTGCTGGCCGGCAGCTCGATCCGGGTGGTGCGCGACCGCATCGAGGCCGATCTGGTGCGCCATCTCGATCGGGTGGAGAGCACGCTCTTGGCGATCGTGGTGCGCCAAGCCGGCTTAGCACGCGACATCGCCTCCGGCATCGCGCGCCTCATCGCCGAGCAGCAGGCGCACCGCCGCTTCGACCGCGCGGCCTTCGCCGCCCGCGCGCGCCACATCGAGGAGAAGGCCGACAAGATCGCCATCGACGCGCGCAATGAGGTGGCGCGCCTGGGCGCCGACCGCACCGTCGAGCTGATGATCAACGCGGTCGAAGATGCGATCGACGAGCTCGAGCAGGCCGCCTTCATCGCCTCGGTGACGCCGGACGTGATCGACGATGCGCTGCTCGAGCCGCTCGCCGCACTCGCCGCCGCCGCGCTCGCCGGCGCCGAAGCGGCAAGCATGGGCGCCGCCGCCGCTTCCGACGTGCCCGACGGCCAGCAGGTCGACTCGGAGGACGCGCTGGCCGCCATCGGCCGGCTCGCCGAATGCGAGCATGCGGGCGACGAGGCCGAACGCGCGCTCACCGCCAAGGTGCTGCGCGGCAACGCCGACCTGAAGACGGCGCTGTCGGTGCTGGAGCTTTGCCGCGCGCTGGAGCGGTCGACCGACCGCCTGGCGCGCTTCGGCCACCTGCTGCACCGGCACTTGCTGACCAATCTTTCGGCGTGAGGCCTTAAGCCATGCAGGTGGTGCACATCGGCGATTCCTCGACCAAGCGGCAGTCGCCCGAGACCGTGGGCGGCAAGGCCGCCAATCTCGCCCATATGGCCTCGCTCGGCCTGCCGGTGCCGCCCGCCTTCGTGCTGCCGATCGAATTGTGCGTGGCCGTGGTCGCCGGCGAAGCGCAGGCGCGCCAACACGTCGTGCAAGGCTTGCGCGAGGGCATCGGCTTTCTCGAACAGGCGACCGGCCGCAAATTCGGCGACCGCCGCAACCCGCTGCTGGTCTCGGTGCGCTCGGGCGCCGCGCGCTCCATGCCCGGCATGCTCGACACCGTCACCGATGTCGGCTGCACGCTTGTCGCCGTGCACGGGCTGGTGCGCTCAAGCGGCAATCCGCGCTTTGCCTGGGACTGCCGCCGGCGTTTTCTCGAAAGCTACGCCCATGTCGTGCTCGGCCTCGACGACGATGTGTTGGCCGAACCGCTCGAACAGATCGTCGCCACCGAACATGTCGCGAGCGAGCCGATGCTCGACGGCGAGGCGATGGAGCGACTCGCGCGCGCGCAACTGCAGGCGATCGAGGACGAGGGTGAGACCGTCGGCGAGGATGCCTTCGCCCAGCTCGAAGCGGCGGCCAACGCGGTCTATCGCTCTTGGATGAGCCCGCGCGCCGAGATTTATCGCCGGCTGCAGCGGCTCGACGATCTGAAGGGCACCGCCGTCACTGTGCAGGCCATGGTGTTCGGCAATGGCGGCAGCAATTGCGGCGCCGGCGTCGCCTTCTCGCGCGACCCATCAACCGGCGCGGCGCAAGCCGTGATCGAGGTGCTGTTCGGCGCGCAGGGCGAGGACATCGTCTCCGGCAACCGCACGCCGGAAACGCAAAGCGCCCTCGAGCGCCGCCTGCCGGCGGTGGCTGCGCAACTCAACGAGACACTTGCCCTGCTGGAGCGCGAATTCGCCGACGTGCAGGACGTCGAGTTCACCATCGAGCGCGGCAAATTATGGCTGCTGCAGACGCGCGCCGCCAAGCGCACGCCGCTTGCCGCGCTGCGCTTCGCCGTCGATTTCGTGCGCGAAGGCATCATTGCGCCGGCGCAAGCGCTGGCCCGCCTCGACGGCGTCGCGCTCGACAAGATCGCGCGCCAGTACCTGAGCGGCGTGCCGGCGCCCGCCGCCCACGGCACGCCGGCCTCGGCCGGCATCGCGGTCGGGCGCGTCGTCTTCGATTCACCAAGCGCCGAGACCATGGCGGCCGGCGGCCCGGTCATCCTGGTGCGGCGCGATACCAGCACGGCCGACGTGGCCGGCTTTGCGGCTGCGGCCGGCATCGTGACCGCGGTGGGCGGGCGCACCGCGCATGCCGCGCTGGTCGCGCGCCAGATGGGCCGCCCTTGCGTGGTCGGCTGCGCCGCGCTCGACATCGATGCGGCCGGCCGCAGCGCCAGGCTCGCAGGCGAGCCGCTCAAGCAAAGCGATTGGCTGTCGATCGACGGCGAGACCGGGTCGGTCTATCGCGGCCGCGGCACGATCGCGGTGGAAAAGCCGGATGCCGAGCTCGCCGAAATCGCGCGCTGGCGGGAGGCCGCGCGCAAGGACAGCGCGGCCTGAGCCCTTCGGGCGCGCCGGCGCCCCGCCCCCCGGGGCTTGATCCGGCCCGCGCTCCCCCCTCAATATGCGCCCTGGGGAGTAAGGCCATGGCGCAAAAATCGATGCATCAACCGGGACTGCTGGTGGCGCCGCTGACGCCGTTCACGCCCGACCTGCAGCTCGACGTGGGCGCGCTGCGCCGGCAGATCGACTACGTGGTCACCGACTGCAACGCCACCATGGTGGTGGCCGCCGGCGTGGAAGCGCAGGAATACACCTATCTCAGCTTCGACGCGCGCAAGGACCTGATCCGCCGCACCATCGATCTCGTCGACACCCGCCGGCCGGTCATGGTCGGCATCTCGCACCCGTCCTTCAAGACCGCCATCGAGCTTGCCAATTACGCCGAGAAGCTGGGCGCTGCCGCCGTGCAGGTGCTGGCGCCGCTGCGCGCCCATGGCGGGCCGCCGAGCGAGGCCGATCTCATCGCCTATTTTGAGGCGATCAGCCGCGAAGTCTCGCTGCCGATCGTGCTCTACCTCAATCCCGGCCCGGGCGCCGAGGTCTCGATCCCGGCCACCATCGCGCTCTCGCGCCTGCCCAAGGTGCAATACGTCAAGGAGAGCTCGCGCGATCTTGCGCGCGTGTCGCGGCTGATCGTGGAGATCGACCACGCCGGCCACGCCCGCTACTTCACCACCATGCAGATGCTGCTGGCGACGCTGATGCTGGGCGGCTCCGGCGCCACCATGCCGCCGCCGGCGGCCGAGATCGGCAACGCAATCGTGCAGGCCTATAGCGCCGGCGATCATGCCAAGGCGGCCGAGCTGCAATTGCAGTTCGCGCTGTTTCCTTCGCGCTGGATGCATCGCGGGCTCACCCCGACCATGAAGGCGGCGATGCGGCTGATCGGACTGCCGGTCGGCGATCCCTATCCGCCCTATGCCAAGCTCGACGACAAGGAAGCGGCGGCGCTCGCCGATGTGCTCAAGACCACCGTGCTCGCCGAACGCGGCGTGCTGGCGCAGGATTGAGCTCGCTCAGCCGTCGATATCGCGCTTCTTTTCCAGATATTCGTCGCGACCGATCTCGCCGCGGGCGTAGCGCTCTTCCAGCGCCTGCAGCCCGGGCGAGCGGCGCCCGATCTTGTTTTCCGTACGCGCCGCGCCCAGCGCATAGACCAGCCACAAGACGCCGATCACAAACACCGACAAGAGGATGGTACCGAAGGTGATCATGCCGGCATGTTCCCGTTCGCTTTCGTTGCCGTCGGCCGCGCCCAAACCTAGCCGATCGAGGTTCCGCTTGGAAGGCGCGATAGCCAAAGCGCATGGCGGGAACGGCGCCCTCGCGTCCGGCCGGCCTATTGAACGGTGGTGAAAAGCACTATCTTAGGGGCCGGTTCGGAACCCGGGCAGTGAAGCGCTGCCGGCCGCGACCGCTCATAAGGCAGGTTTTCCGTGGACGACGTAACGCCCCTGTTCGGCGCCCTGCGCAATTCGGCCGACCCGCAGGTCGTCGCCGCGATCGAAGCGCTGATCGCCGACGGCACGGACCGGCAATTGTGCCGCGTCAACGTGTTGACATTCGCCGCCGAGCGCGGGCTCGACGAGGAAAAGGCGGTCGGCGGCTTCCTGCACGCCGCCCGGCTCGGCCTGTTCGAACTGTCCTGGAACGTGCTCTGCCCCGGCTGCGGCGGCGTGCTCGACGCCACGCAAACGCTCAAGACCGTGCGCAAGGAGGCCTATGACTGCGCGCTCTGCAACACCGGCTACGAGCCGACGCTCGACGAGATGGTCGAGGTGTCGTTCACGGTCAATCCGCGCGTTCGCCGCATCGCCGCGCACGATCCGCAATTGCTGCCCGTCTGGGAATACTTCCGCCAGATATTCTGGGGCTCCGGCGTCGACCTGCCCGAGGACGGCTTCGAGGACATGATGGAGAAAGTCACACTCGATTCGCTCGAGCTACCGGCCGGCGAAAAGGCGCAGATCTCGCTGCAGATGCCGGAGCACTTCCTCATCGTGTTCGAGCCGGTCACCCACGCCGCCCACTTCATCGACGTGAAGGGCGAGCCGACCAAGGACCGGCAGACGCTCTCGCTCATCTACAACAAGGCGCAGGGCAAGACCGAGACCACCGAAATGCGCCCGGGTCCCTTGCGGCTGGCGGTGGAAAACCGCACCGACACGCGCACCCTGCCCTCGGTGTGGATCGCCGACACCGCGCTGCACGACATGCTCGCCAAGCGCCGTCCCTTCCTGACCGCCAAGCGGCTGCTGACCAACCAGACCTTCCGCGACATCTATCGCACCGACACGCTCGACGTCGATCAAGGCCTCAAGCTCACCAGCCTGACTTTCCTGTTCACCGACCTGAAGGGCTCGACCGAGCTCTACGACCGGGTTGGCGATCTCGTCGCCTACGACCTGGTGCGCGCGCATTTCCGCGTGCTGCACGAAATCGTCGCGGCGGAAGCCGGCGCCGTGGTCAAGACCATCGGCGACGCCGTGATGGCGACTTTCCCGACGCCCGACCGGGCGCTCGCCGCCGCATTGCGCATGCGCACATCGGTGCGCGGCATCAAGGACGATCTCACGATCAAGATCGGCATCCACGAGGGCCCGTGCCTTGCCGTCACGCTCAACGACCGGCTCGACTATTTCGGCCAGACCGTCAACATCGCCGCGCGCGTGCAGGGGCTTGCCGATTCACAGGCGATTTTGGTCACCAAGCCGGTGGTCGACAACCCGCAAGTGTCGAAGCTGTTGGAGAATTCCAAGCTGGCGCCGGAAGCGCAGCACGCCACTTTGCGCGGCGTCGCCGACAAGATGACGATCTACCAGATCCCCTATCAATAGAAGTTCGACGCCTCCAACTGCGGCGCCGCGCTTGGACGCAAGCCGTCGTCCACCGGGCCGGGCACCCAGCCGTCGCCCGGCAGCGGCGTGACCATGATGTCGGCCACCAGCCCGCGCCGGTGCGTGGGATCGAAAAAGAACATGACCTGCTGATTGAGATCGATGACGCGGCCCGGCAGCAGCGGCCCAACGTCGTTGATCTTGACGACCGCGCGCCTGCCGCCGCTTTCGAGCAGCGCGTAGCGCGGGCGATAGTCCTTGCCGTAGCCGACGCCGCCGAAATCGCCGCGCAGATCGGTCTGGATGGCGGCGGTCCAGGTGAAGGGGTCGTAAAGCTCGCCGGAGGCGGTTTCGATGCCGCCCTCGCGGTAGCCGGGCCGGTAGGGATTGTACATCGAGGCCGTGCCGACGATGGAAACGCCCAGGTCCTCGGGCTTGGTCTTTTCAAGCACCGAGCGGCTGATGGCGACTTGTGCCGGCCGGAAGCGGTCGGCGAAGTTGACCGGCCGCACCTTGCACAGGAACGGCGCGACGCCGGCGACGAAGCGCCGGCCGCTCACATCCCCGTTGGCGTCGAGCGCGGGCTTGCGTGCGGCCGCCGGCGATATTTTGCGGCCTGCGGATTTCTTGAGGCGATGAGGATCGGTTTGAGCGGTCGGCGATTTGGCCGTTGCCACCGACACGGCAAATATTGTCGCGACGCCGCACAGCGCGGCGCCTAAGCGAACCAGCATTTTCGGATGTCCCCGTTATATTTTTATCCCGTCCGATTCGGGAGTTACGAGAGGGCGCGTGCGAATTGAAGGCGAGAATGGGGAAATTTCTGGACGCGTGCAGCGGCGGCGCTTGTTCCATCCGGCGCGGTTAATTCTCGCGGGCAGGCATGGAACAATTCGCTTGCGCCGCCATTCGGGAACTGAAAGCATCGGGGGGCCGTCAACGATATTCATTAACTGCCGATGGCAGACACTGCAGACACCGCGGGCATTGCCGGCGAATTAAGGCGCGACGCGCGCATCGTCGGCCTGCTGTTTGCCTCCACCACCAGCATGATCGGTTCCGGCTGGCTGTTCGGCGCCTACCACGCCTCGAAAATCGCCGGTCCCTTGAGCGTCTGGAGCTGGGTGCTCGGCGCCGTCATCATCATGCTGATCGCGCTATGCTTCGCCGAGCTCGCCGCGCTGTTCCCGCGCAGCGGCGCGCTGGTGCATATGAGCCACGCCAGCCACGGCGAAGGCCTCGGCCGGCTGTGGGGCTGGATGCTGTTTCTCGCCTATGTCCCGGTGCCGGCGGTCGAGGCCGAGGCCATCGTCACCTATGCCAACAACTACCTGCCTTATTTCATTCAGCCGAACAGCAACGGCTTGCTGACGGTAACGGGCCTGGTTACCTGCGTGGCGCTGCTTGGCGTGCTCGCGCTGTTAAACCTGTTGGCGGTGCGCAAGCTGCTGCACCTGAATTCGGCCATCACTTGGTGGAAGATCGGCGTGCCGGTGCTGACCATTGTCGGCCTGATCGCGGTGAGCTCGCACTGGGACGTCTGGCATGCCGATCCCGGCAGCTACGGCATCGACGGCATTTTCACCGCGCTGCCGGCGGCCGGCATCGTGTTCAGCTATCTCGGCTTCCGCACCGCGATCGATCTCGGCGGCGAAAGCTCCAACCCCGGCCGCCACATCCCGATGGCGGTGATCGGCTCGGTGCTGATCTCGGCGGCCATCTATATCCTGCTGCAGGTCGCCTTCCTCATGGCGTTGCGCCCCGCCGACCTGACCAACGGCTGGGCCAATCTGACTTTCACCGGCGAGGCCGGGCCGTTCGCCGGGCTCGCCGCCACGCTCGGGCTCGGCTGGATGGCGACGTTGCTTTATGTCGACGCCTATATCTCGCCGGGCGGCACCGGGCTGATGTATGTCACCGGCGGCTCGCGCATTCTCTACGCGGTCGGCGAGATGCGCGCCGGCCCGCGCTGGCTGGTGAAGCTCAACAAGGCCAAGGCGCCGTGGCTCGCGGTGCTGATCATGTGGGCGGCCGGTATTTTGTTCCTGCTGCCATTCCCCGCCTGGCAATTGATGGTGAACTACATCACCTCGATCACGGTGCTGACCTACGGGCTGGGGCCGATCGTGCTCCTGGTCATGCGGCGCAATCAGCCGCACCTGCGGCGGCCGTTCCGGCTGTGGGGCGCGGAGATTTTGGCGCCGATCGCCTTCGTCTGCAGCAACTGGATCATCTATTGGACCGGCTTCAAGGCGACGTCGTTCCTGTTCAGCCTCACCGGCGGCGGCTTCGCCCTCTATGCCCTGTACTTTTATTCCACCGCCAAGCGGTCGACGAAGGATTTCGGCTGGCGCTACATCGCCTGGCTGCTGCCCTGGTTCGGCGGCATGTGGGTGCTGTCGGCTTTGAGCGACATCGGCGGCGGCTTCGGCGTGCTCGGTTTCTGGACGGGCGTGGCGCTGGTCACGCTGTGGAGCCTGGTCGTGATCGCGCTGGCCTTGCGCTCCGCGCTGCCGGCGCAGGAAACCGCCAAGATCATGGTGCACATGGAGACGATGTGAGCCGGCGGCGTCGCCGCCGCCGGGCCGTAGCACTCGCGGTCCTTGGCATCGATGTATCCGCGCGGCGGGCTATTTGGCCTGACCGAGCTCCTTTTCGATCAGTTGCATGACCGGAAGCTTGGCATTGTCCCTTTTAAAGCAGGCCGTTTTCAGCTTCTCGGCGTTTTGCTTGAGCATTTGCGGCTCGAACAACATCGTGCCCTGCTTGCCGTGATAATAGCCGCTGAGCCAGATGGCGATGTCGCGCGGGTCGGCCACGCTGAAGCCGAGGTATTGCTCGCAGGTGATCTTGGAAATGTCGACCGTGACTTGCGCGCGGGCGGCCGGCGCCGCCAGCAGCGCGGCCAGGATCGCGAGTGCGTTTACGCTTTTCATGCGACCTCCGCCTTTTACGCGGTGCGCACGCGCAGCGCCAACACGATCAGCGCGATGCCCTGGATCAGCAGCAGGATGCCGAACACCAGCGGGACCGCGAGCGCCGCTATCAACGGCGCGCCGAGCAGCAGCACGCCGATGATCAGATTGATCGCGCCGAGCACGAACGAGCCGATGCCCCCGCCGGTAAAGGCGCCGATGAGGTCGAGCACGCCCATGATCAGCCCCTGCACCCCGAGCACGATGACGATCACGGCCGGCACGGCCAGCGCCGCGAGCAGCGGATGATGCAGCACGACGAGCCCGGCAAATATGCCGACGATGCCGATGAGCAGCGACCATATCCACGGCACCGAGCGATCCACGAACACCCGCACCAGCGCCATGACGCCGGTAAAAAGCCAGTAGAAGCCGAGAAAGGTGACCAGCACGATCAAGGTCGCGCCTGGGTCGGTGAGCAGCATGAGGCCCAGAAGGATTCCCGCCACGCCCTGCAGCAGGAAAACCCACCAGATGCTCGATTGCCGGGTCGGCATTGCGATGGTTGACATGACATGAGCGCTCCTCGGCGCTTGCTGTATGATACCGCGATGTGCGGTCGAACCGATGAACCGGTAAAGTCGAAGATGGAAGCAAAGTTCCGCAAGACGCCTTGAGGCGAAACAAACCGCACGTTTTGATGCAATTCGAAAAGAGTTTCGCAACGTCGAAGCACGAGTTTTGCGCAAATCGGAACGGCGCCTGCGTCCAGCAGGCGGAAATTCGGCGCCGGCGCCGCACGCTGTTCAGCCGCCGTCAAATTGTATAAGATTTTAGCGATGCAGTGTAACCGGCCGCCAAGCGACACCGGCGCGCCGTTCGCCTCGCTCGACTCAGGAGGGATTCCAATGCGCGCCGCTCTTTGCACGCTTGTCGCCCTGCTCGGCCTGGTGCATCTCGCTTACGCCGCCGATGCCGACAAAGACAAGAAGATCGTCGAGAAGAAGATCAAGATTCCGTCGCTCGACTTCAACGGCTATTCGGCGCAATTCGACACCGATTTGTCGCGCCGGGGCGACACGCTCGATCCGCCCGGCACGTCGCAATTCCGCAACGACAACGCCCATCCCTATTTCGGCCTGAAGTTTTCCAAGCCGTTGAAATAGGCGACGCCGCACTCATGCGAGCGCTGCCGCCGCGACCTGCGCTTCCGGCACCACGTCATAGGCGTAGAGAGCTTTGCGGAATTCGGCATGCGCCTTGATCTCGGCATCGCGCAGACCGAGATCGGAATAGGCTGAATCATAGCGCAAGCCGTTGGTGCGTGCGCCGCGCTGTACTTGCGCCACCCGTTCGCGCCGCAGCTTCTCGTAGGAAACAAGCGCCGCCGGCGCGGTCTTGGCGCTGGCGCGCGCGAGAATCGTCGCCAGCGCCATGCCGTCCTCGATGCCCTGATTGGCGCCCTGCCCGAGATGCGGCAGCATCGGATGCGCTGCATCGCCGATGAGGCTCAGGCGGCCCTTGGTCCAGGTCGGCAGCGGCTCCCGGTCGTAGAGCGCCCAGCGGAAGGTCTTCTCCACCGCTTGCAAGACGCGCCCGATGCGGGGATCCCAGCCGGCGAACTCGGCGCGCAGCACCTCCGGGTCGCCGGGCGCCGACCAGGATTCCTTCATCTCCTCGTCGGCCGGCACGAAGCCGACATAGTTGACGAGCTGGCCGGCGCGCACCGGGAAAGTAAGGAAGTGCTTGCCCGGGCCGAGCCACATTTCCCAGCGGTCGCTCGGCCAGTCGCCGATGCTCTCGCGCGTCACCACGCCGCGGTAGGAGACGGTGCCGTGGAACACCGGCTTCGACGGCGGAAACACGAAAGGCCTGAGCTCGGAATGGATGCCGTCGGCGCCGATCACGACGTCGGCTTCGGTCGTCGCGCCGTTCTCGAAGATCACCCGCGCGATGTCGCCTTCCTGCGTGAAGCCCGTCACACGGTGGCCGGTAAGCACTACGCCCGGCGGCAGCCCCTGCGCCAGGAACTGGACGAAGTCGGCGCGGTGCATGCCGAAGGTGGCATTCCAACCGGAAGCGTCCACCACCTGAACCGGCGCGATCGGCGCCCCGTCGTGGCGGAAATATTGCGAGCCGGTGCCGACCCGCGCGCCGTATTGTTCGACCGCTGCGCCCAGGCCTACGCGCTGCAAATGCCGCACGCTGTTCGGGGTCACGAACACGCCGGCGCCGATTTCGCCCAGTTCGGGCGCCTGCTCGTAGACGCGCGTCTTAAGCCCCTGCGCGATCAGCGCATTGGCGGCGAACAGGCCGGTGATACCCCCGCCCACGACGATGACGCTTGGCCGCCGGTCCGCCATGATCGCTTTTTACCCCCACACCTTCAATTCAATCCTGCCAGCCAGGTGGTGGTCGCCGGCACCAGGATGATGATGGCGATGCGCACGAGGTCCGACAAGAAGAACGGGACGATGCCGCGGAAGGTGTCGGTCATCGGCACATCCTTGGCCATCGAATTGATGACATAGACGTTGAGCCCGATCGGCGGGGTGATCTGGCCGACTTCGATCAGGATCAGCACCAATATTCCGAACCAGACCGCCACTGCCTCGTGCGACATGCCGAAATCGAGCTGCAGGATAAGCGGCAGGAACACCGGGACGGTCACCAGCATCATGGCAAGCCCGTCCATCAGGCAGCCGAGCACCAGGTAGATCAGCACGATGGCCGCCAGAATGACGTAGGGCGGCCAGCCTGTGCCGGCCACCCATTCGGCCAGCGATTGCGGCAGTTGCGACAGCGCCAGGAACGAGGAATAGAACTCGGCGCCGATCAGGATGAGGAAGATCATGCCGGTGATCTTGGCGGTGTCGAGAATAGCCGTCTTGATGCCGGCAAGCCGCGTGCCGCCGACGATCCAGGACATCAGCCCGGTCGCCGCCGCGCCGACCGCGGCGCCCTCGGTCGGGGTGAACACGCCCCAATAAATGCCGCCAATCACCACCAGGAAGATCGCCAGCACCGGCCACACCGCCTTGAGGCTGTGCAGGCGCTCCTGCCAGCTCGCGCGCGCAACCGCCGGCCCGGCTTCCGGATAGAGGCGGGTATAGGCCCAGATCGCCACGCCGTAGCCGATGGTGGCGATAATGCCGGGCACGATGGCCGCGAGGAACAATTGTCCAAGCGACTGTTCGGTCAGGATGGCGTAGATGACCAGGATGATCGACGGCGGAATCAAAATGCCGAGCGTGCCGCCGGCCGCCAGCACGCCGGTCGCCAGCGCCCCGGAATAGCCGTAGCGGCGCATCTCGGGCAGCGCGATCGACGCCATGGTGGCGCCGGTCGCTACCGACGAGCCGCAGATCGCGCCGAAGGCGGCGCAGCCGCCGATGGTCGCCATGGCAATGCCGCCGCGGAAGTGCCCGACCCAGGCGAGCGCCGAGCGATAGAGCGCCCGGCTGATGCCGCCTTGCGCGGCGAACTGGCCCATCAGCACGAACAGTGGAATGACCGTGAGGTCGTAATTGGCGACGCGCGAATAGGGTATGCCGCTCATCAGGCCGGCGAGCGGGCGCCAGCCGGCGATCAGCCCGAAGCCAAGCGCGCCGGTCACCAGCATGGCGATGGCGATCGGCATGCGCAGCACGATGAGCACTATCATCAGCACGAACAGGGCGACGCCCAATTCCAGATGGCTCATCGCCGCGCGACCCCCGCGGCGACGCGCAGCAGGCAGACCAGCGTCAACAGCGCCATCGACGCCACCGCGACGCCATAGGCCCACCAAGCCGGAATGCCGATCAGGATCGAGGTCTCGCCGCTTGAATATTTCTCGAGGAAGCCGGCCGCCAGCCGCCAGGTCAGCAGCAAGGCGATCATCGTGAACACAACCTCGTTGCCGAGGTCGAGCGCGCGCCGCGCGCGCGCCGGCAGGCCGGCGGTGAAGAACTCCGCGCTGATATTGCCGTCAACCGCGTGCGTATAGGGGAAGAACAGGAAAACGCCGACCGCGCAGCCGATCTCCACCAATTCGTAATCGCCCGGAACCGGCGCGCCGAAAGCGTAACGGCCGATCACGCTCACCACCGTGAGGGCGGCCGCCGCCATCAGCAGAACACCACCCGTCAGCGCCAGCGCGCGCGTGACGGCTTGCAAAGCCTTGCTCATTTGCCTTTGGCTTGCGCCTTGTATTTGGCGACCAGTTGCTCGGCCTCAGCGACCATCTGCTTGCCGGGCAGGCCCTTGGCGTCCATGTCCTTGATCCACTTCGCGTAGACCGGGTCGGTCGCCTTGCGCCAGCGCGCCTGCTCGGCCTCCGACACGTCGATGATCGGATGGTTGAGCTTCTTGGCGCGCGCGATGCCGCGCAGGTCGTCATGCTCCCAGCGCTTGCCGAAGGCGATGGCGAGCTGTTCGCCGGAATTGGCGTCGATCGCCTGCTGCAGATCGGCCGGCAGCTTGGCGTAGCTCTGCTTGTTCATCAGCAAGGCCAGGATCGGCTCGTGCAGCGTGGTGACGGTGTGGAACTTGGCAACATCGATGACGCGGATGGCGAGCGCGATCGACCACGGCGCCACCACGCCGTCGACCACGTCGTGCATCATGGCCTCGGTCATTTTCAGGCTGGGGATCGGCACCGGCGTGGCGCCGAGCGCCGACAGCGCCGCGCTGGAGATGCGCGAGGGCGTGCGGATCTTCAGGCCCTTGAAGTCCTCGAGCTTCTCCACCTTGCGGGTCTTCATGTGGATTTCGGACAGACCCGCCGAGTGCAGCACGACGGGGTGGACGTCGGCCCATTCCTTCTGGCCGTGCTTGCGCACGAAGGCGTCGATCGCCGGCGACACGATATGCGCCGGCGCGCCGATGAAGGGCAGTTCGAACGCGGACGTCACCGGAAACAGCCCGGCCTTGTAGCCGGGCAGCGTCCAGCCGAGATCGACCACGCCGTTCTTGACCTGATCGTAGACGTCCGGCGCCTTGCCGCCGAGCTGCATGGAGCCGTAGAGCTCGATCTTGAGCTTGCCGCCGGACGCCTTCTCGACGTTCTCCGCCCACCACTTGAGGCTCTTGAAGGATCCGGACACTGGCGGCACATGGGTGTGCAGACGCAGGGTGACGGCGCCTTGCGCAAAGCCGCGGCTGACGAACGGGCTCGCCACCTGCAGCGCGGCTAGCGCGAACCCCGCCTTGAGAAGCTTTCGCCGCCCGGCGGCATCGACGATTTTCCTGGACATCGCATTCCTCCCTGGGGCCTCAACGCAAGGGCGCCAGTGCCCGGTCGCGTGGCTTTGCCTGCTTTTTTCGCGTCCGAATGAGCTTAAAGGCGGCAAACCGGCCCAGCAACCCGGGCCGCCGGACGTTAGCGCCCGCCCTGGATCGGCCGCCGCGGTACACGCTATAATGAATTCTACCTTGGACCCGAGTCGCCGACTATCATGCGTCGCCAGCCCTTGCTCGTCTTGCCGCTCATCGCGGCGCTCGCGCTGCTGCTTGCCGGCTGCGACATGTGCTCGTGGCTGTCGGCGACGCGCGTCGTACAGATCGCCTGCGTCAAAGGCACCGGGCTCGACAAGGACAAGCGCTGCCTGAAGCCGGAGCGGCTCACCAGCGAGATCGCGATCCGCGTCAACGCGACCACGCGGCAGGTACACGTCTCCTTCGTCAACAGTCGCGGCGAATGGTTCCGCAAGGATTTCATCCTCGACGATTGCACCATCAAGGACGCCGCCAACTGGAGCTGCACCAAGTCCACCGGCGAGCGCGGCACCCGCGTCTACATGGTCAGCCAATACGGCATGGCTGATAGGCGCTACTATCATTCGCTTACCGGACAAGAGCCGGCGCTTTACGCTTCCGGTATTTCGGGGTTGGCCTATTGGGCCTGGCATTTCGGCCTGATCGGCAAGGATTTTGCGCTGCGGCTCTGGGGCTACCCCGCCGATACCCACTTGCTTTGAGACATTTGCCGTGCGCAATTTGTTGCATGGCAGCACGGTAGCGCCTTAAGCAAGGCGGCCGAACGGAACGTTCGCTTTCGCGAATGATACGGTCTCACGCCGCGGACTCGTTTTGCTTTACAGCGGCCGAGACAAGCCTATAGAAGGCGCCGTCTCCGCTTTCATCGAATTATTCGAATGATTGAAAGCGGGTGATCTGTCGGCTAACCTGCGCCTAAAATCTAGACGCATCGGGGGAAATGTTGGGCAATGTTCACCGCTAATCCGTTCGCACTTCTTTCGGCGTCCGTGCCTGTTGCCGTCATGCAGGCCTACGTCGCCCTCATGGCCTTCCTGGTCGTCGCCGGCACGCTCTTCGACGTCGTGCACAAGGGAAGCGCACGCTACTTCTTCAACAATTGGCGCGACGCCAAGCGCAACGCGCGCAAACAGGTCGGCGGCGGTCAGTCCGTCGGCATCGCCGTGCAGACCGCGGTGGTCGACGTCGCACTGTCGGGCGAGTTCTGCAACGCGAAGCGCCGCGTCGCCCATCTGCTCGGCATGTACGGCTTCATCATCTATGTCGTTGCCACGGCCATCATGGTGTTCGCCTATCCGACGCCGGCCCATCCGGGACCCCAGGTGCTGGCGACGCTATGGTACATCGGCGCCTTGTTGGTCTGCCTCGGCGGCTACTGGTTCTGGTTCTTCATCCGGGTCGACGTCGCCGCGGAAGGCTCTTCGCCGTTCCGCTTTATGCGCGCCGATCTGTTCATCGTCACGCTGGTCCTGGGCGCGACCTTCGGCCTCGTCTGGGCCTGGCTGCAGACGGCGGGCCATGCCGGCTGGGCCTGGGTGTTCCTCGCTCTCTACCTCATCGACACCACCGTTCTGTTCGGCTCGATCCCTTGGTCGAAATTCTCGCACATGTTCTTCAAGCCCGCCGCGGCGTTCGAGAAGAGAGTCTCCAAGGCCAATGGCTCGGCGCAGAATTTGCCGACGCTGACCCGCGACGATCCCGAACAACAGAAAAGACACTCCATGGAACTGTTGCGAAACGCTCCCATGCATATGGGACTTGGCATCAAGCGCGAAGCGCCCCGCCACTATTAACAAGCGGCCCGCAAGTTCTGTTGGATAAAGAATTGGAAGAGATTAAGGAGCCGGACTCATGCCTACCTTCGTCTATATGACAAGGTGCGACGGATGCGGACATTGCGTCGACATCTGTCCCTCGGACATCATGCACATCGATCCGACCTATCGCCGCGCCTACAACATCGAACCGAACATGTGCTGGGAGTGCTACTCCTGCGTCAAGGCTTGTCCGCAGGATGCGATCGATGTGCGTGGATATGCCGACTTCGCCCCGCTCGGTCACAGCGTTCGCGTCAAGCGCGACGAAGACAAGGGCACGATCGCCTGGAAGATCAAATACCGCAACGGCACGGAAAAGAATTTCCTGTCGCCGATCACGACCAAGCCCTGGGGCCAGGCGATCCCCAAGCTCGCAAATGTTCCCGGGCCCAGCAAAGAAATGCGCGACAGCCAGCTGCTTTACAATGAGCCGAAGTGGATCCGCATGGATGAGGGCGGTTTGCATACTCTTCAGGCAAGCGGTCTCAAGCTGAAGAAAGGCGTGTATTACTGATGGCTTACAAAACGATCGTCGAAGACAACATCGACATCCTGGTCGTCGGTGCAGGCCTCGGCGGCAGCGGTGCCGCTTGGGAGGCCAGGTTCTGGGGTCAGGACAAGAAGATCGTCATTGCCGAAAAGGCCAATATCGATCGCTCCGGTGCGGTCGCCCAGGGCCTGTACGCCATCAACTGCTATATGGGCACCAGATGGGGCGAAAATAAACCGGAGGACCATGTCCGCTACGCGCGTATCGATCTGATGGGACTGGTGCGCGAAGACCTGTTGTTCGATATGGCCCGTCACGTCGACTCCACGGTGCACCAGTTCGAAGAGTGGGGCCTGCCCATCATGAAGGACCCGAAAACCGGGCGCTATCTGCGTGAGGGGCGATGGCAGATCATGATTCATGGCGAGTCCTACAAGCCCATCGTGGCCGAGGCCGCCAAGAAATCCGCGGACAAGGTGTTCAATCGCATCTGCGTTACCCACCTGCTGATGGACGACGGCAAGGAGAACCGGGTCGCCGGCGCCGTCGGCTTCAATGTGCGCACGGGCAACTATCACGTCTTCAAATCCAAGACCGTGATCTGCGGTGCGGGCGGGGCTTCCAACATCTTCAAGCCGCGTTCGGTGGGTGAAGGTTCCGGCCGTACCTGGTATGCGCCATGGTCGTCCGCGTCTGCCTATGGGCTCATGATCGACGCCGGCGCCAAGATGACGCAGATGGAAAACCGCATCGTGCTGGCGCGTTTCAAGGACGGTTACGGCCCGGTCGGCGCCTATTTCCTGCACCTGAAGACCTATACGCAAAATTGCTTGGGCGAGGAGTACGAATCCAAGTGGTTCCCCGATCTGCAGAAGATGGTCGGCAAGGAATATCTTGATCCGGAAGCGTCGCACTTGACCCATCGGCCGATCCCGACCTGTCTGCGCAACCATTGCATCATCAGTGAAGTGAATGCCGGCCGCGGACCCATTCACATGGTGACCATGAAGGCCTTCCAGGATCCGCATCTGGAAGAGGTCGGCTGGGAGAACTTCCTCGGCATGACCATCGGCCAGGCGGTCCTCTGGGCTTCGACCGACGTTGACCCCAAGAATGAGAACCCCGAACTGACCACATCCGAGCCCTACGTCATGGGCTCGCATGCGACCTGCTCGGGTGCCTGGTGCTCGGGTCCCGAGGACGTTTCTCCGCCCGAGTATTTCTGGGGCTACAACCGCATGACGACGATCGACGGTCTGTTCGGCGCCGGCGACGCGGTCGGCGGCACGCCGCACGCCTTCTCATCCGGCTCGTTCACGGAAGGCCGTCTCGCCGCCAAGGCCGCCTGCAAATATATCGACGACGGAAAGGCCGAAGGCATCGTCGTCTCCAACGAGCAGATCGAGCGCCGCAAGAAGGAGATCTACAAGCCGCTGGAGCATTACAAGGTCTACCGCAATGAGATCGTGGCAGGCGACGTCAACCCGCACTACATCAATCCCAGGCAGGGCCTGGACCGTCTGCAGAAGCTGATGGACGAGTATTGCGGCGGGGTGACCGTCAGCTACATGACCAACGAGAAGCTCCTGAATATCGGTCTCAAGAAGCTCAAGGTCATGGAAGAAGACCTTGAGAGCCTGGCGGCAAAGGATATTCACGAGTTGCTGCGCGCGTGGGAGCTGAAGCACCGGCATCGCGCCGCTGAGTGCGTTACCCAGCACACTTTGTTCCGCAAAGAGACGCGCTGGCCGGGCTACTACTACCGCGGCGACGCCATGAAGGTGGACGACGCAAACTGGCACGTGCTGACGGTATCGCGCCGCGATCCGAAGACCGGTGAATACACCATGGAAAAGGCGCCTTGCTATCACCTGGTCGGTGACGGCGAGTAGCTCTTAAAGTCACAGAAAGCCGTGCGTGAACATTGTTGAAAAATCCGACGAGGAAATAAAGGCCATAGCCGATCTCTTGTGGCGCGACCTTGTGAAAAATTCGAACGAAGGCAAATACGGTGAATTCGTCAAGAATTTTTCCAACGATCTGGCGCGTGCCATGAATCAAGTCGAGGCCGGCCACCAGTTCGCAAACAGCGAATTGGCCAGAAACCTGTCCGGGCACGTCGACTTTCTCGGCATCATCCGCCGAGGCGAACACGTGACGGTCCTTTACCGGCAACGAAGCACCAAGAAAGCGGGCGAATGGCTTGGCAGACTTGTCCTCGGCTATGAAGACGGAACGGTCAGGATTTTTGGTGCATCCATCTTCTGATCAGTTGGCTCGGATTCGACATGAGTGAAACCATCCAGGACGGCAAGTTTGTCGGGCTGACCTACAAGGTGACCGACAAGAAGTCGGGGCACGTCCTCACCACGGTCGAATTCCCGTTGGGCTATGTTCACGGACACAATGAAATCCTCGCCCCTTCCGTCCATATGGAGCTGGAGGGCAAGTCCGCCGGCGACGTCATCGAGGTGCCGATCGATGGCAATCAGATTTTCGGCCCCAGAGACGAGTTGCTGGTTTTTACCGATCGCATCGAGAACGTTCCCGAGGAGTATCGGCAAGTCGGCACCTCAATCCTCATGGAAAACGACAAGGGCCAGACCCGCAGCTTTCTCGTGACGCGGATGGACGACGAGACACTGACCGTCGATGGCAACAATCCACTTTGCGGCAGAGAGGTCGTCTTTACGCTCGAGATACTGACCGTGCGCGACGCAAGCGACGAAGAGATGAAAGTGGGCGGGGCGATCGGCGCGCAGGCGGCTATCGACCCGTCACTCATGCGGCCTGTTTGAGCGGCAGTGACGATCGACTCCGACCGACGTACACGTTTGGCAAGTGCAATCCTGGCTTCACGGCAAAAAGGTGACTTATGAGCGAGCAAAAACCCACCACCACCAAAGTTCCTGACGGCCATACGCGTTTTTTGACGACGCGTCAGATGGCGCCGAACGAAAAGGGGTTTGTCGGTTACGAAACCGTCTGGGAGCCGTTCCAGAAGGAAGCTGAATACAAGACGCCGAAAAAGCCGTAGGCGTCACTGAGGCTTCCGGGTTCACCAGCGTCAGTTGAATGCTGCGCCGCGTCACACGGAACGTGACGCGGCGCAACGCTTTTGGGGGGCCGCTTTCGCTTGCCCACAGCGGACGGCCCGAGCTTCATCCGGCTGTCATGAGCGCTGGCCAAAGATGGCGCCATGGGCAAAGATGCTGCAGGCGGCGAGGCAACGCCATTCCTCCTGCGATTATTAGTGGTTCCGATGAGCAGCATCCTGCTCGATCGCGTGAGCAAATCCTGGGGGCCGGCGACGGCGCTCAGTGAGATATCGTTGACGGCGGACGAGGGCCGCCTCACCGTGCTGCTCGGGCCCTCCGGCTGCGGCAAATCGACCGCGCTGCGCCTGATCGCCGGGCTTGAGGAGCCGAGCGGAGGCCGCATCCTCATCGGCGGCCGGGACGTCACGCAGCAGCAGCCGTCGCGGCGCGCAATCTCCATGGTGTTCCAATCCTACGCGCTGTTTCCGCATCTGAATGTGCGCGAGAACATCGTGTTCGGCCTCAAAGTGCGCAGCGTGCCGGCGGCCGAGCGCGCGCAGCGGCTGGAGCGGGTGGCGGGCCTGGTCGGGCTTGCCGGCCTGCTCGAGCGCAAACCGTCGCAATTGTCCGGCGGCCAACGCCAGCGCGTGGCGCTGGCACGCGCCATCATCTCGGAAAATCCGATCTGCCTGATGGACGAGCCGCTGTCCAATCTCGACGCTAAGCTGCGCCACGACATGCGGCTGGAGATCAAGGCGCTGCAGCGCCGGCTCGGCATCACGCTGATCTATGTGACGCACGATCAGATCGAGGCCATGAGCATGGCCGACAAGGTCGTGCTGCTGCGCGAGGGTCGCGTGGAGCAGGAAGGCACGCCGGCCGAGCTCTACGACCGGCCGGCCACCGTGTTCGCCGCGGGCTTCATCGGCACGCCGCCGATGAACATCGTGGATCTCGATGCGCTCGAGCCCGGCTTGCGCGCGTCGCCGGCCTTCGCGCGCTTCGCCGCGCATCGCCAAATCGGCATAAGGCCCGAGTCCATTTCGCTCGGCCATGACGGCGTGCCCGCCACGCTTGCCTCGATCGACTATCTGGGCGCCGACACCATCGTCACCGCCGGCATTGGCGGCACCGATGTCGCCGTGCGCGTCCCCGGCCGCGTGCAGGCCGCGCCGGGCGAGCGGCTCAACCTCTCTTGGGATGAGCGCGACATCCACGTTTTCGACCGGGACGGCCGGCGCACCGATTTGGGATCGGCCGCCGCGCCCGTCCGCACGGCACGCGGCAATCTCGCCGAAGCCGCTATCCGCAACGCTTGAAGGGGAGAAGAACGATGCGACGACTGAAAGTTTTGCTAACTGCCGCGGCCTTTGCCGCCGCCACTATCTTTGGTTTCGGCGCGCCGGCGCACGCGGTCGACCTCACAATGTATTACCCGGTCGCGGTCGGCGGCCCGCTCACCAAGATCGTCGACGGCATGGTGGCCGACTTCGAAAAGAGCCATCCCGACATCAAGGTGCACGCCATCTATGCCGGCAATTACAACGACGCCCGCGTCAAGGCGCTGGCGGCGCTCAAGAGCGGACAGCCGGCCGAGCTGTCGGTAATGTTCTCCATCGACCTCTACGAGCTGGTCGAGCAGGGCGCCATCGTACCGGTCAACGACCTCATCAAGACGGAAGCCGACAAGGCATGGCTGAAGAGCTTCTATCCCGGGCTGATGGCCAACGGCACGCTCAACGGCAAGACCTACAGCATCCCGTTCCAGCGCTCGACCATCGTGATGTACTACAACAAGGACGCCTTCAAGGAGGCCGGCCTCGACCCCAACCACCCGCCGGCAACCTGGGCGGAAATGCGCTCCATGGCCAAGAAGCTGGTCAAGAAGAACGCCAGCGGCGACGTCGAGCGTTGGGGTGTGGAGATTCCCTCCACCGGCTATCCCTACTGGATGTTCCAGGCGCTCGCCATCGAGAACGGCCAGGAGCTGATGAGCCACGACGGCAAGAAGGTGTTCTTCGACAGCCCGGCCTCGGTGCAGGCGCTGCGCTATTGGCACGACCTCTCGGCCAAGGACGGCGTGATGCCGAAGGGCACGGTCGAATGGGGCACGCTGCGCCAGGCCTTCCTCGACGGCAAGACCGCGATCATGTGGCACTCGACCGGCAACCTGACCGCGGTCAAGAAGGCTGCCAAGTTCGACTTTGGCGTCGCCATGCTGCCGGCCGAGAAACGCCGCGGCAGCCCGACCGGCGGCGGTAATTTCTATATTTTCAAGGCGGCGAAACCGGCCGAAAAAGCGGCCGCGCTCACCCTCATCAAGTGGATGACGGCACCTGAGCGCACCGCCGAGTGGAGCATCAAGACCGGCTATATGGGCACGCGGCCCGACGCCTATGAGACGCCGGCCTTGAAGAAATACGTGGCCGAATTCCCGCCGGCCGCGATCGCGCGCGACCAGCTCAAATATGCGGTGGCCGAACTGTCGACCTACGACACCGGCCGCGTGCGCAAGCTGCTCGACGACGCCATTCAGGCGGCGCTAACCGGCAAGGCCACGCCGAAGGCGGCGCTCGCCGGCGCACAGACCCGCGCCACGCAACTGCTCAAGCGCTTCCAGTAGCGCCAGTCGGGGCGGCCGGTAAAAAGCCGGCCGTCCCGCCTTAGCTCTCGATGCGCGCGCCCCGCTCGCTGTTGCCGCACGTCTATGGCTGGCTGCTGCTGCTGCCGGCCGCGCTGCTGCTCGCCACCTTCACCCATTACCCCACCGTCGCCTCGATCTGGGAAAGCCTGTTCTATTCGGCAACCGCTACGCGCCCCGGCCGCTTCGTCGGCCTCGCCAATTACGCCGCGATGCTCGACGACCCGGTGTTTCATCAGGCGCTGTTCAACAATGTCTGGTTCGCGCTCGGCACCATCCCGGTCGCCATCGCGCTTGCCATCCTGATGGCTCTGATCGCCGATTCGGCGCTGCCCGGCCGCACACTGATGCGCATGGCCTATTTCACGCCCACCATCCTGCCGATGATCGCGGTCGCCAATATCTGGCTGTTCTTCTACACGCCCGGCATCGGGCTGATCGATCAGGCGCTCGGCACGCTCGGCCTGCCGGGCCACAATTGGCTGGGCGATCCCAACACGGTCATGTGGTGCCTGATCGTCATGATGATCTGGAAGGAGGCCGGCTTCTTCATGATCTTCTATCTCGCCGCGTTGCAATCGATCTCTCCCGATCTGCGCGAGGCGGCGAGCATCGAAGGCGCCTCGCGCTGGACTTACTTTCGCCGCATCACCTTTCCGCTGCTGATGCCGACCACGCTGTTCGTGCTGATCACCGCGCTGATCAATTCCTTCCGCGTGGTCGATCAGCTCTTCATCATGACCAAGGGCGGCCCCGACAACGCCAGCATGCTGCTGCTCTATTACATCTACGAGACCGCCTTCAGCTTCTTCGACAGCGCGGAAGCCGCCGCGCAAACCGTGTTTTTGCTCGCGGTGCTGATCGCCCTGGCGATCGCGCAATACGTCCTGCTCGAGAAACGTATTCACTACCGATGAGCGCCGTCGCCATGGCACATAAGCGCAGCACCGGCTTCGGCCGCGCCCTGGAGACGCTGGGCGCCTGGCTGTTCGCGCTGTTGTGGGCCGGACCGCTGCTCTACGCCTTCTGGAGCGCCTTCCATCCGGAGGCCTATGCCACCCATTTCGACCTGACCGCGCCGCTGACGCTCGACAATTTCGAGCGCGCCTGGGCGACCGCGCCGTTCGCGCGCTACATGCTCAATACCTTCATGCTGGTAACGTTCGTGCTGATCGGGCAGTTCGTCATCTGCACGCTCGCCGCCTTCGCCTTCGCACGCTTCGAATTCTTCGGCCGCGACGTAGCCTTCTTCCTGGTGCTGATGCAGCTCCTGATCCTGCCCGAAGTGCTGATCGTGGAAAACTACAAGGTGATGGTCTCGCTCGGGCTTGCCGACACCATCGTCGGCATCGGGCTGCCCTATATCGCCAGCGCCTTCGGCATTTTCCTCTTGCGCCAGACCTTCAAGACCGTGCCGCGCGAGCTGGAAGAGGCCGCGCGCGTGGAAGGCTGCAACTGGCTGCAGGTGCTGCTCAAAGTCTATGTACCGCTGGCGCGCCCGACCTACATCGCCTACGCGCTGGTCTCCATCAGCTACCACTGGAATAATTTTCTGTGGCCGCTGGTGATCACCAATTCGGTCGAGACGCGGCCGGTTACCGTGGGCCTGGCGATCTTCGGGGCGCCGGAGTCGGGCGTGAATTGGTCGATCATCACCGCCGGCACGCTGATCTCGGTGGCGCCGCTGTTGATCGCCTTTCTGCTGTTCCAGCGCCAGTTCGTGCAATCCTTCATGCACGCCGGCATCAAGTAAGGCGCGTCGGCGCGCGCGAGCCGCCGTTACAAATTACAGGGATTATCCACAGGCACAATCGTGCTCACTATCTCTTTGACGCCGTTGCTGTACGGTAAAGCTGCGATGGCGGGCATTGCGCGGCGGATCAAGCTCTACAACCAGGCGTTCCAACTGGCGCACGAGCACGTTGCCAATGACGACGTGATGTTTGCGCGGCCGAGCGTCGTGAAGGCGCTGCACGACCTTATTCGGCGCGAAATCGCCGTCGGCATCGACGATCCCGTCAGCATCGCCGCTACCGCCGTGCGCGAACTTGAAGCGCGCAGCCGTCTGCACGTAAAACCTACCGGACAGCGCAGTCGCGCAGGATTTCCGGCTTGAACGCGAGTCCGTGGCCGGGCCGCTCGGGTGCGACAATGGTGCCGTTGGTAATCGGCACCGGATCGACCCAGAGGTCGAAGGACAGCCGCATGTCCTCGATCCAGCTGCCGTTCGGCAGCGAGGCCACGAGCTGCACGTTCAATTCCGGGAACAGATGCGGCGCGATTCTGATCCCCTTCACCTCGGCGAGCGCGGCGGTCTTGCGCAGGTCGGTGAAGCCGCCGCGCATGGGATCGGGCTGCAGGATCGGCAGCACCGGATCCTCGAAGAACGGCATGAGATCGAAGCGCGTGAAATGGGTCTCGCCGCCCACGATCCTGAGATCGAGCGCGCGCGCGATCCGCTTGTAGCCGGCGAAGTCGTGCGGCGGCACCGGCTCCTCCAGCCAGTAGACGTCGTATTCCTCGAACTTACGGCCCATCTGAATGGCGACATCGGCGGTCCAGCCCATGTTGACGTCGATCATGATCTCGATGTCCGGCCCCACCGCCTCGCGCATGCGGCGCACATTGTCGAGGTCGGTCTGCAAGTCCTGCGTATGCGCGACCTGCATCTTGATCGCCTTGAAGCCCTGGTTCTTGTAGTGCAGCGCCTTGGCGACCATGCCGTCGCCGCCGGAGCCGCGGAAGCAGCCGCTGCCATAGACCGGCAATTCGCTGCGCACATGGCCCCACAGCCGATGCAGCGGCAGGCCCGCGCGCTTGCCGAGCGCGTCCCACAGCGCGATGTCAATGAGCGACTGCGCCATGGTCGCAATGCCGCCGCGCCCGAAGGTGACAGTATAGGTCCACAGATCGTGCCAAATCGCCTCGACCGCGCTGGCGTCCTTGCCAATGAGGCGCGGAACGACGATTTCCTCCAGGCAGGCCTTGATCGTGGCCGTGATCGGGCGGAACACGTGCAGATAGCCCATACCGACCACCCCGCCGGCGGTCTCGACCTCCGCCACCAGGATGTTGCGCGTATCGCCGAAGGCATGCCCCTTGAGCCAGGGGTCCTGCGGCCACGGCACCTGCAACCTGGTCAAACGCACGGCTTTGATGGTCATTTCGGTCATGGCGATATTAAAGCAGTGTCCTTTTCCGCAGAATGATACAGCCCGCTCGTTCAAATGAAAGCGCTATGGGATTTAAGCCAAACACACGGCGGTTCCGCTCCCCTCCCCCACGCGCTTGCACGTGGTGGGGAGGAGTTGGGGGGGCGGGCGAATAGCTGGTAGGGCGGGGTTAGCGCCAAAGGCGCGTAACCCACCGGCTGAATCCGCCGCAAGTCCCGTGGTGGGTTACGGCGCTTCTGCCTTCGCCCTTCGGGCTTCGGCGGACAAGTCGCGCCTAACTCACCCTACGGGCTTATTTGTCCCCCGCACAAAATGAATGAAGGGGACGATCGCGGTGTTAATGGCATGGGGGAGCAAGGCGAGGTCGAAGATGAGACGGTTTTTCACGGTCGCGCTCGTCGCCGCCGCCGGCATGACGTCGCTACAGCGGCCGGCACACGCCTCAGAGCCGCCTTGGTGCTTGTTCACCAAGGGCGGCGAAGAGCATTGCCGTTACAATTCGTTCGACGCGTGTTTGCGGGATAGGACCATCGGCGACGAATTTTGCAACCCCAATCCGCGCTATCAGGGCGAGCGGCGCGACGGCAAACCGCCGTCGCGCCACAACCGGCCGCGCTGAAGCGGGCGCCCACGCCGCCTCTCGGACAGCGCGGGTCACCTGCCAACCATCATTACGCCGCATAGACCGCGCGTTCGAAGCCTTCATAGGTGTTGACGAAGCGCGGCTCCACGAAGGGCAGCGTCTGCGTCATGATCAGCGCGGCGAGGTCCTTCTTCGGATCGAACCAGAAGTGGGTGTTCAACACGCCCGCCCAGGATTGTGTACCGGCCGAGCGCATGCCCGGGATGTCATCGTCGACGCGGAAGAAGCCGAAGCTGTGCGTGCGCTTCGTGCCCGGGAAGGGATCGCAATCGGCGGTGACGGGCGGCGCCGCGGTCACCATCTTCTGGAAGGTCAGCCCGTTCATGCGGTCCGCCAGCATCCAGTCGACGGAAGCCTC
Organism: uncultured Pseudomonadota bacterium; assembly: GCA_963805535.1. GTDB lineage: Bacteria > Pseudomonadota > Alphaproteobacteria > Rhizobiales > Xanthobacteraceae > Pseudolabrys. Next base: position 258,453 of record CAWDUV010000011.1, on the reverse strand, counting down.
TGACATGAGCCGCTTGCCGTCGAGCGTGCCGCGGTTGAGGAACATGCGCAGGAACCGCATGTAGTCCGGCGCCGTCGAATAGAGCGAATGGCCCATGCCGTAGAATTCGGGATGGCTGGGCGGCGCGATATCGAAGGGCACCAGTTTGCCGTCCTCGCCGCGCGCGGCGACCGCCGCCAGCCGCGGCTTCATCGCGGCGGAAACCTCAAAATCGGTGTCGGGCATGCCGAGCGGCGCGAAGATTTCCTCGCGGCAGAATTGGTCGATGCGGCGGCCGTCGATCTTCTCGACCACCTGGCCGAGCCAGTCGATGCCGATGCCGTAGCCCCAGCGCGTGCCGGGGTCGGTCATCATCGGATAGAACAGCGCGGCTTTGAGACCGGACAGGATCGGCGGGTGACCGGTCACTTCCAGATATTTCGCCATATTGGCGTTCCAGAACTCATATTCGAGGCCGCTGGTGTGGGTGGCCAGTTGGCGCACCGTCGCCTTGCGCTTGGGCGCGCGCAGCACCGGCTTGTCGCCGTCGAAGCGCTCGAGCACCTGCATCTTGGCGAACTCGGGAAGGATGTCTTCGACCGCCGTGTCGGCGCTGAGCTTGCCGCGGTCGATCAGGAGCATGGCGGCCGTGCTGCCGACGGCCTTGGTCATCGAGAAGATGCGGAACACCGTATCGGCGGAAGCCGCCTGGCCGGGCGAGCGCTCACCCGCGGCCCCCGACCATTTGATGCCGCTCTTGTCGCCGACCATGGCCACCGCGAACGGCACGTCGCCCGCCCGCACGGCGGCGTCAAGTACTGCCTGAAATTTCGACATTGTTCCCTCCCGGGGAAATGTTGTTCGGCTTTTTTCACACAACCGTCGTGGCGGATTGCGCTCGGGGAAGGATAGCCCCTCCCGTATGGCGGGACAATCGAGCCTTTGGCGGGCTTCTCCCACTCTCGCTTCTCTCCCCGGCGCGAGTCGGGAGACCTGAAGCTTTAGACGTCAATCAATATCGATGAACGTCAGCGGCCGCGCCACCGCCTCCAGCGGTTTGCGCTCCGCCGGCACCGCCCAGCGCCAGGCAACGAGCCCGCCCAGCACCATCAGCACGCTGCCCAAGAGATAGCCGCCGAACACGCTCATGCGCGAACCGGTGTCGATCAGCACGCCGAACAGCCACGGCCCCACGATGCCGCCGATGCCGGTGCCGACCGCGTAGAAGAAGGCGATGGCCAATGCGCGGATTTCGAGCGGGAAGGTTTCGCTCACCGTCAGGTAAGCCGAGCTCGCCGCGGCGGAGGCGAAGAAGAAGATGATCATCCAGCAGACGGTCTGCGACTCGGCATTGATGAGATCGCGTGCGAACAGCCAACCGGTGCCGGCGAGCAGTAGGCCGGACATGATGTAGGTGAAGGCGATCATGGTCCGGCGCCCATGCGTATCGAACAAGCGGCCGAGCAGCACCGGTCCCAAAAAATTCCCCGCCGCGAACGGCAGGATATACCAGCCGACGTGATCGGATGGCACGGAATAGAAATCGGTGAGGATGAGCGCGTAGGTGAAGAAGATGGCGTTGTAGAAAAAGGCCTGCGCCACCATCAGGCTCAAGCCCACGTAAGTGCGCTGGCGGTGGCGCTTGAACAGGGTTTGCGCCACTTCCCATAAAGGAGTCGATTGGCGCGTGCGCAGCTTCACCTTGGCGAGGCCGTGCGCGGGCGGCACGTGATCGAAATGCGCCTCGATGCCGTCGACCACACGGTGGGCTTCTTCCGCGCGGCCATGCGTCATCAGCCAGCGCGGGCTCTCCGGCAGCCACAGCCGCATAAAGAAGATGACGAGCGCCAGCGTCGCGCCGATCAGGAAGGCGAGCCGCCAGCCGATCTCCGGATCGATCACATTGGGGTCGAGCAGCACCAGCGAGCCGAGCGCGCCCATGGCCGCGCCCACCCAGAAGCTGCCGTTGATGACGAGATCGCTCCAACCGCGCACGCGCGCCGGGATCAGCTCCTGGATGGTGGAATTGATGGCAGCATATTCGCCGCCGATGCCGGCGCCGGTGCAGAAGCGGAAGGCGGCGAAGCTCACGACGTTCCAGGAGGCGGCAGTGAGCGCGGTGGCGACGAGATAGACGCTGAGCGTGATGAAGAACAATTTCTTGCGGCCGAGCCGGTCGGTCAACCAGCCGAAGAAAATCGCGCCCAGCACCGCACCGGCAAGATAGGCGCTGGCGACGAGGCCGACATCGGCGTTGGTAAATTGAAGCACCGGGCTTTCCTTCAGCGCGCCGGCGAGCGAACCGGCGAGCGTCACCTCCAGCCCATCCAGGATCCAGGTGACGCCGAGCGCCGCCACCACCAGCGTGTGAAAGCGGCCCCAGGGCAGCCGGTCGAGCCGCGCCGGAATGTCGCTTTCAACGATTTCGCCGGATGCCATGGCTCGCTCGCCTCCCTGCACCAGCCTAACGCCTTGAAACGACTCGTGTTCGGCGAATTGCCGCAGCGCTGTCGCGCAAATGCAACAAGCGGAAACAATTCGGCCGGGCAATTTGTCCACAGCAACAACGCGCGGGCCCCGACTCAGATAGCACTTCACGATTGCAACGCCCCAAAAGGGGGGACCGACGATGCAGATGAACAAAGCCGAGGATCGATCGCCGTCAGCCGAGGATCGGCCCTTCTACGAGCACGACAAGCCGCAAAATCTGCTGACGCCGGCGCGGCGGGCCGCCCTCGACGCGCTCGAAAGGGAGCTGGCCGAGCTCCTGGGTTCGCGCGTAACGAGCTGATTTAATTCGCGATTTACTGGGGCGCCCGGCATCGGCTATGCTGCCGGTCATGGAAACGGAAGTCCTGCGCCGGCTGAACTATGCCGCGGCTGTCGCCTGCGGCGTTTTCGCGGCCATTGCCATGCATATCGTGCTCACCGTCTTCGGCGTCGGCCTCGACGCCGTGTTGCACGCCACGGCCAGCCCCAAGCAGCAACTGGTTTCGGCGCTGGCCTGGTGGACGATCGCCGGCACCGGCTTCGTCGCCGGCTGGGGTACCGGCGCCTATCTGATCGCGGCGGCGCGCGAGCGCGACTTCGTCTACCGGCTCGCCGGCGGCTTTCTGGTCGCCCTCGTCTTTGCCGTGGCGACGGCCGGCGGCATCATGAGCCAGAAAGGCGGCATCGGCGGCACCGGCGACGTCGTCGCCGGATTGACCGCGCTCGGGCTCGGCGCCATCTGCGCCTTTTGCGGCGCGCGTCTCGCCTATCTCAACGCCGAGCAGGTGTGAGCCGCCGCCGGTCAGCTCGCGCCGGACGTGCCACGCTGCATCCAGGTCTGCACAAGATCGACCGGGAATGGGAACACGATAGTCGATGTGCGTTCGCTGGAAATGTCGAACAGCGCGGCGAGATAGCGCAACTGCATCGCCTGCGGCACCGGCGCGAGAATACGGGCGGCCTCGACCAGCTTGGCGGCGGCCTGCTGCTCGCCTTCGGCATTGATGATCTTGGCGCGGCGCGAACGCTCGGCCTCGGCCTGGCGGGCGATGGCGCGGATCATGCTCTCGTCGAGGTCGATGCGCTTGATCTCGACGTTGGAGACCTTGATGCCCCAGGCGTCGGTCTGCTTGTCGAGCACGTCCTGGATGTCGTGATTGAGCTTGTCGCGCTCGGCCAGCATCTCGTCGAGATCGTGCTTGCCGAGCACCGAACGCAGCGTGGTTTGCGCGAGCTGGCTGGTCGCCTCCATGAAGTCACGCACCTGGATGACGGTACGCTCGGCGTCGACAATGCGGAAATAGATCACGGCGTTGACCTTAACCGAAACGTTGTCGTGCGAAATCACGTCCTGCGGCGGCACGTCGTTGACGATGATGCGCAGGTCGACGCGCACCATCTGCTGGATGATCGGCACCATCAGGATCAGGCCGGGCCCCTTGGTGCCGGTATAACGGCCGAGGGTAAACATGACCCCACGCTCGTATTCGCGCAGGACGCGGATCGAAGAATAGAGGATCACGAGGGCGGCGACGATGACGAGGGCGGCGACGGTGGAAACAACCATGGCTCCATCTCCTTCGAACGTGTGTTGAGAAACGTCAGACCGGCTCTACGAACAGAACCAGCCCGTCGCGATCGATGACCTTGACGCGCGTTCCGGGCGCGATCGGCGCGGCCGCGCGCGCGCGCCAGATCTCGCCCTGCACGCGCACCCTACCCTCTTCGGCCTGCCAGCCGAGTGCCTCGCCCTCGGCGGCGAGGAGCGCCTCGGTGCCGGTGACGATCGGAGCTTTGCGCGAGCGCAGCAGCAGCAGCAGCACCAGCAGAAACAGCACCGCGGTGATCGCCATGGCGGTCAAGACGACGGCGATCGACAGCTGGAACCCCGGAACGCCGGAATTGAACATCATGAAGGAGCCGATGCCGAAGGCGATGACGCCGGCGATGCCGATGACGCCGAAGGCGCCGATATGGATCTCGGCGATCATCAGCCCGATGGCGACCAGCACCAGGGCGCCGCCGGCATAGTTGATGGGCAGCAGATTGAGCGCGTAGAGCGCGAGCAGCAGCGAAATGCCGCCGATGGTGCCCGGCACCATGGTGCCGGGCGAGGCGAATTCGAAGACCAGCCCGTAGATGCCGACCAGCATCAGGATGAAGGCGACGTTCGGGTCGGTGATGACGGCGAGGAAATCCGTGCGCCAGCCGCGCGCAACGCTAACGGCTTTCAGTCCGGCGGTATGCAGCACCACCGGCTTGCCGTCGGCGATCACCGTGCGGCCGTCGATCTTGCGCAGCAGGTCCGGCACGTTGTCGGCGACCACGTCGATGACGTTGAGCTTGAGCGCCTCGGACGAGGAAATGCTCTCCGCGCCGCGCACCGCTTTCTCGGCCCAGTCGACATTGCGCTTGTGCAGCTCGGCTAGGCTGCGGATATAGGCGGTGGCGTCGTTGATGATCTTGCGCGAACTCGGTGTCGGCGGTCGAGGTGCCGGCGGGCTGCTTGCCGGACTTGTCCGGCTTTTTCTCGCCGCCACCGAATAAGCCTCCGCCGCCCAACTGGATCGGCGTGGCCGCGCCGATATTGGTGCCGGGCGCCATGGCGGCGATCGCGCTGGCATAGGCGATATAGGTGCCGGCGCTCGCCGCCCGCGCGCCGCCCGGCGCCACGAATGTCGCGACCGGCACCGGCGAGGACAAGATGGCGCGGATAATCTTGCGCATTGAGCCGTCGAGCCCGCCGGGTGTGTTCATGCGCAGGATCACCAGGCCCGTGTCGGCGGGCTTGGCTTCGGCAATGCCGTTGGCGACGTAGTCGGCGATGGCGGGGCCGATGGCGCCGTCGACCTCCAGCACGAGGGCACGGCGATCCGCCGAGGCGTCGCTTGACAGGGGCGCCAGCGCCAGGAGAAGCGCGACACTCAATACCGCACGCCAGCGCATGAGCGTTCCTCGTCCGCCGTTCTCGCGTCGCACCCGGGCCTTTCGCCAACGCGTCGCCGGCTCAATGAAAACCGCAAGGGCCTTGAGATTATTGCACAGGCTGCGATGCGCCGATGCGGCCTGTCGCCAAGCCTCTGAAATGACTAATGCTTTTTCCTGAGCGCTGGGCCGCCGAAGCGGCCGGGGGACACGCTTTCATGGCGCCGACGCAAAAGCTGGCCTACCATCGTCGCCATAGAACGCGAAAGCCCGGACGCGCCGCATGGAGCGGCGAAGAATTCGGGCCGCGTTCGGGGAAACACCAATCGTTCCGCCGCGCTTGCGGCCGGGACGAGACGGAGGGTGACATGGGAATCGAAATCCTCGCCATCGCGGCCGCCGTGCTGGCGGCGATCTGGATCGTCGTGCTGTGGGGCGCGCGCTATTTCGGCCCGCAGTAACGCCCGGGTCCGTTCGCCGCGAGAGTTGAGCGCGCGCCCGCCAGGCCGCTAGTGCCGCCGATTTGAAGTTCCTGCACCACTCGCCGCAATCTCGTTCAGGAACTTCAAATCGACAGCGGCACTAGAATCAAATAGTTGCTAGTGCCCCTTTACATCCGAAGTTCGTGTCAGCGCGTGCTGCAACGTAATACGAACTTCGCAAGCGGGGCACCGGTGTATGTTATTGCCAGGGGAGCTTTCATGCCATCCGATCGCGGCCTTGCCTTGTTCGCCTTGACCGGAAAGGTCGCGCTCATCACCGGCTCGAGCCGTGGCATCGGCCGCGCCATCGCCGAAGCCATGGCCGCGCTCGGCGCCAAGGTGGTCGTTTCCAGCCGCAAGGCCGAGGCTTGCGAGGCCGTCGCGAAAGACATCCGCGCGCAGGGCGGCGACGCCCACGTCGTGCCCTGCAACGTCTCGCGCAAGGACGAGGTGGTCAACCTGGTCGAGGCGACCAGGCGCCATTACGGGCCGATCGACATCCTGGTCTGCAATGCCGCGGTCAACCCGGTCTACGGGCCGCTGCGGGATCTGACCGACGAGGCCTTCGACAAGATCATGGGCGCCAACGTCAAGAGCAATCTGTGGCTCGCCAATTTGACGATCCCCGACATGGCCAAGCGCGGCGGCGGCGCGGTGATCATCGTTTCGTCCATTGCCGGCCTGCGCGGCACCGACAAACTCGGCGCCTACGGCATTTCCAAGTCGGCCGATTTCGCGCTGGCGCGCAACTTGGCGGTGGAATGGGGCCCGCAGAACGTGCGCGCCAATTGCATCGCGCCGGGACTGGTGAAGACCGATTTTGCCCGCGCGCTATGGGAGGACGAGGAGCGGCTGGCCAAGCGCAATGCCGACACGCCGCTGCGCCGCATCGGCATGCCGGACGAGATCGGCGGCATCGCCGCCTTCCTCGCCTCGCCGGCGGCGAGCTTCATCACCGGGCAGGTCATTGTGGCGGATGGCGGGGTGACGATTGCGTGAGGGCGGTCGCACAAAAGTGGGGCGCCATCCGGAGCAATCATTGACCGCCTGAGGAATCTCAAGTAGAAAGCTCCGAACACCAAGACAATGCCAATATTCACCATCAGCCGTTCCCAGAATTGGTTTCTGAACAACACTAAATCTGCACCGACGATGACGGCTACCATCGCCACCGCGTAAAGCACGCGAGCTAGCTGTCTGCCCATTTCAGCACCCTTCAACTAAGCTGGTTCCCTGCGGGCCCGGTTTGGTGCCCGAGAGAGCCCGCCGTGCGTGCACGCGGTCGCGGAGAGCCGCCCCGCTCGTCCCCGCACAAGCGGGGACCCAGGGCGGCAGTCACGGCGCTTGCGGTTGTATCTCTGGATTCCCGCTTTCGCGGGAATGAGCGGAGAGTTTGCCTCGCGCTGCTCGAAGCAGTCAACGCACGTTCGAGCCGGACGGCGCGTATTTGCGCAACTCCATCTTGGCGACCGCTTCGCGGTGCACCTCGTCCGGCCCGTCGGCCAGCCGAATGGCGCGGGCGCGGGCAAAGGCATAAGCGAGGTGGAAATCCTGCGAGACGCCACCGCCGCCGCACACCTGGATGGCGCGATCGACCACCTTCTGCGCGACGTTGGGCGCCACCACCTTGATCATGGCGATCTCGGCGCGCGCGGCCTTGTTGCCGACCTCGTCCATCATGCGCGCGGCGTGCATCGTGAGCAGCCGCGCCTGGTCGATCTCCATGCGCGATTCGGCGATCCAGTGGCGGGTGACGCCCTGCTCGGCAATCTGCTTGCCGAACGCCGTGCGCGAAATGGCGCGCTGGCACAGCGTCTCCAGCGCGCGCTCGGCCAGCCCGATCATGCGCATGCAGTGATGGATGCGGCCGGGGCCTAGCCTCCCTTGTGCGATCTCGAAGCCGCGGCCCTCGCCCAACAGGATGTTGGTCGCCGGCACGCGCACGTTCTCAAACAACGTCTCGGCGTGGCCGTGCGGGGCGTCGTCATAACCGAACACGCTGAGCGCGCGCAGCACCTTCACGCCGGGGGTGTCGAGCGGCACCAGGATCATCGATTGCCGCTTGTGCGTCGCCGCCGCGGGGTCGGTCTGCCCCATCAGGATCGCCACCTTGCAGCGCTTGTCGAGCGCACCCGAGGTCCACCATTTGCGCGCGTTGATGACGTAGTCGTCGCCGTCGCGCTTGATCTCGGCGCGGATATTGGTGGCGTCGGAGGAGGCGACCGCCGGCTCGGTCATGGCAAAGCAGGAGCGGATTTCGCCTTGCATCAGCGGCTCAAGCCAGCGCTTCTTCTGCGCCTCGCTGCCGTAGAGGATCAGCGTTTCCATATTGCCGGTGTCGGGCGCCGAGCAGTTGAACGGCTCGGCACCGATCGGCGAGCGCCCCATGATCTCGCACAAGGGCGCGTATTCCAGCACGCTGAGCGCGTTCTTGTCGTGGTGCTTGGGAATAAACAGGTTCCACAGGCCCTCTTTCTTGGCCTTGGCCTTGAGCTCGGTCATCACCGGCGGCTCGCCCCAGCGGTCGCCCTCGTCGACCTGACGCTGGAACACCGCCTCGGCCGGCAGGATGTGCTCCTCCAGGAAGGCGGTGATGCGCTTGGCGAGTTCGGCGGAACGCGGCGAAGGGAACGGCAGCATGGGGGACCTCAAATCGCCGGCGGAATCAGCCGGCACGCGCGAGCAGGTTGAGATGGTGCGTGGCATCGCCGAACATCGCCTGGATGGCGGTGATGCGGCGGAAATAGTGACCGAGCTTGTATTCCATGGTCATGCCGATGCCGCCGTGCAGTTGCACGGCCTGCTGGCCGACGGTGCGGATGGAATTGCAGAGCTGCACTTTGGCGGAGGAGATAGCGTTGCGCCGTTCGGCGGTGTTGTCGTCGTCCGCGGTCATGGCCGCCAGCATGGCCATGCTGCGCGCCTGCTCGAGCGCGACCAGCATTTCGGCGGCGCGGTGCTGCAGCACCTGGAAATTGCCGATCGGCACGCCGAACTGCTTGCGCGTCCTGAGGTATTCGACCGTCATGTCCTGGATTTCGCTCATGGCGCCGACCGCCTCGGCGCATTGCGCGGCGATGGCCAGATCGGCGACGCGCTCGATCAAGGGATAGGCATCGGCTGGGCCGATGGCGGCCTCGGCCGGCACGCGCACATTGGAAAGCGTCACCTCGGCGGCGCGCTGGCCGTCATTGGTGGCATAGCCGCGGCGCGCCAGCCCCTGCGCCGAAGCATCGACCAGGAAGAGGCCGATGCCGCCTTTGTCCTGCCGCGCGCCCGAAAGCCGCGCCGACACGATCAGTCTGTCGGCGCTGTCGCCGTGCAGTACGAGCGTCTTGGCGCCGTCGAGCACGAAGCCGCCGCCCTCCTTGCGCGCCGTGGTGGCGACGTCGGCGAGATCGTAGCGCGACTGCCGCTCGGCATGGGCAAAGGCCAGCAACAGTTCGCCCTCGGCGATCTTCGGCAATAGTTCGTCGCGCTGCGCGTCGCTGCCGGCGAGCCGCAGCAGCGAGCCGCAAAGCACCACGCTGGCGATATAGGGCTCGATCACCAGCGCGTGGCCGAAGGCCTCCATGACGATCATGGTCTCGACCGGGCCGCCGCCGATGCCGCCGTGCTTTTCCTCGAAGGCCAGACCCAACAGCCCGAGCTCGGCGAACTGGCGCCAAAGCTTGCGCGAGAAGCCGTCCGGCTCCTGCGCGTATTTGCGCCGGGCCTCGATGTCGTAGTGCTGGCGCAGCAGCCGCTCGACGCTGTCCTTCAGCAGCCGCTGCTCGTCGCTGAGCTCGAAATCCATTTCCCCGGACTCTCCCCGCCGATCAATTCGCTTCTGTCATTCCGGGACGGCCCCGAACGGGCCGGGCCCGGAATCCATACTCCGCAGCACCGGGGTTATGGATTCCGGGCTCGCGGCCTTTCGGCCGCGCCCCGGAATGACGATCCGATAGCCCGCATTCCGCATCACAGGCCCAGGATCGCCTTGGCGATGATGTTCTTCTGAATCTCGTTGGTGCCGCCGTAGATCGTGACCTTGCGCATGTTGAAGTAGTTCGGCGCCACCGTCTCCGCCCAGTCGGGGCCGACCGGCGGCTCGTTCCAGCGTTCGTCCTCGCCCGGCCGCGGCGCCGGCAGTGCGTAAGGGCCGACCACTTCGAGCAGCAGCTCGGTGATCGCCTGCTGCAATTCCGAGCCCTTGATCTTGAGAATGGAGGAAGCCGGGTCCGGCTTGCCGTTGACGCCCTGGCGGCCGGAAGCGACCACGCGCAACTGCGTCATTTCCAGCGCCTTCAGCTCGACCTCGACGGCGGCGATCTTGCGGCGGAAATCCGCGTCCTCGAGCATCGGCTTGCCGCCCGTCTGCTCGAGCGCGGCGAGCTCCTTCAGCCGCTTGAGGCGCGACTTGGAAATGCCGATGCGGGCGATGCCGGTGCGCTCGTTGCCGAGCAGGAACTTGGCGTAGTTCCAGCCCTTGTTCTCCTCGCCGACCAGGTTCTCGACCGGCACGCGCACGTCGTCGAAGAACACCTCGTTGACCTCGTGGCCGCCGTCGATGGTCTGGATCGGGCGCACGGTGATGCCGGGCGTCTTCATGTCGATGAGCAGGAACGAGATGCCTTCCTGCTTCTTGGCCGCCGGGTCGGTGCGCACCAGGCAGAAAATCCAGTCGGCATGCTGCGCCAGCGTGGTCCAGGTCTTCTGGCCGTTGACCACGTAATGGTCGCCGTCGCGCTTGGCGCTGGTCTTGAGCGAGGCGAGGTCGGAGCCGGAGCCGGGCTCGGAGAAGCCCTGGCACCACCAGTCGTCGAGATTGGCGATGCGCGGCAGGTATTTCTTTTTCTGCGCCTCGTTGCCGAAGGCAATGATCACGGGGCCGACCATGCTGATGCCGAAGGCAAGCGGCTCCGGCGCCGGCGTCTGCTGCATCTCGTCACGATAGATGTAGAGCCTGACCGAGTTCCAGCCGGTGCCGCCCCATTCCTTCGGCCAGTGCGGCACCGCCCAGCCCTTCTTGTTGAGGATGCGCTGCCAGTCGACCAGATCGTCCTTGGAAAGCCGCCGGCTCTCGATCAGCTTGCGGCGGGTAGCCTCCGGCACGTTGTCATGCATGAAGGCGCGCACTTCGTCGCGGAAGGCGGTTTCTTCGGGCGTAAAGCGCAGGTCCATGGCTTGCCCCCTAATGGATTTCGAACAGGCCGGCGGCGCCCATGCCGCCGCCGATGCACATGGTGACGACCGCGGTCTTGGCGCCGCGCCGCCTGCCTTCGATGAGCGCGTGGCCGGTCATGCGCGACGCCGCTCATGCCGTAAGGATGGCCGATCGAGATGGCGCCGCCGTCGACATTGAGCCGCTCCTGCGGGATGCCGAGCCGGTCGCGGCAGTAGAGCACCTGCACGGCGAAGGCTTCGTTCAGCTCCCAGAGGTCGATCTGATCGACCTTCATGCCCTGCCGCGCGAGCAGCTTCGGCACGGCGAAGACCGGGCCGATGCCCATCTCGTCGGGCTCGCAGCCGGCAACGGCGAAGCCGCGGAAGGTGCCGAGCGGCTTTAGGCCGCGCTGCTCGGCGAGCTTGGCGTCCATCACCACGCAGGCCGAGGCGCCGTCGGAGAGCTGGCTGGCATTGCCGGCGGTGACGAATTTGCCCGCGCCCTCGCGCACGGGTTTAAGCGAGGCCAGGCCCTCGAGCGTGGTGTCGGGGCGGTTGCCCTCGTCGCTCGTCAGCATGGCGTCCTCGACGTGCTCGGCCTTGGTCTCCTTGTCGACCACCTTCTTCTTGGTCGCCATGGGCACGATCTCGTCGTTGAACCTGCCGGCCTGCTGGCCGCTGGCCGTGCGGCGCTGGCTCTCGAGCGCGTATTCGTCCTGCGCCGCGCGCGCCACCTTGTAGCGCGCCGCCACCGTATCGGCGGTGTCGATCATGGCCATGTAGATTTCCGGCTTGTGCGCCAGCAGCCATTCGTCGTGAACGGGCGGCACGCGGCCGTCCTGCACCAGGCTGATGCTTTCCAGCCCGCCGGCGACGATGACGGAAGCCTCGCCGCTCATCACGCGTTGCGCGGCGAGCGCGATCGCCTGCAGGCCGGAGCTGCAGAAACGGTTGACGGTCATGCCCGACACGGTGACGGGGAGGCCGGCGCGCAGCGCGATCTGGCGGGCGATGTTCTGCCCCGTGGCGCGCTCCGGCATGGCGCAGCCCATCACCACGTCCTCGATCTCGTCGGGCGCGACATGAGCGCGCTCGACCGCGTGCTTGACCACGTGGCCGCCGAGGTCGGCGCCGTGCGTCATGTTGAAGGCGCCGCGATAGGCCCTGCCGATCGGCGTACGGGCGGTGGAGACGATCACTGCTTCACGCATTGGCCTGTTCCTGTTGTTTTCGCCGCTCGGCTTCGATCAATTCGGTCTTGGAGAATTTACCGACGCCGGTGCGCGGCAGGCTAGCACGAATTTCAAGCGCCGCCGGCAGTTCGTGGCGGCCGAGCTTGTCGGCGAGGAAGTCGCGCAAGGCTTCGAGGGTGAGCTCTTGCGCGCCGGGCTTCAGCTTGACGAAGGCCTTGGCCGCCTCGCCGCGATAGGCGTCGGCAATGCCGATCACCAGGGCTTCTTCCACGTCCGGATGCTCGTAGATGGCGTATTCGATCTTGACCGGATAGACGTTGAAACCGCCGGAGATGATCATCTCCTTTTTGCGGTCGACCAGGAAGAAAAAGCCGTCCTCGTCGAAATAGCCGACGTCGCCGGTGAGGAAGAAACCGTCGGCGAAGACGGCTTGCGTCTCCTGCGGCTTGTTCCAATAGCCGCGCATGACGTTGGCGCCCTTGATGCGCAGTTCGCCGACCTCGTTGGCGCCCAGCACCTTGTGCGCGTCGTCGAGCGCAACGATCTCAGCCGTGATGCCGGGCAGCGGCATGCCGATCGAGCCGGGTTTGCGGGTCGGGCCGGCCGGCGGGCTGATGCCGGCGGGCGCGGTCTCGGTCATGCCCCAACCGCTCGGCAGCGGCAAGCCGGTCAATTGCTGGAAGCGCTCGGCGATCTCGATCGGCAAAGGCGCCCCGCCGGAAGCCACCTGCCGCAGCGAACTCAAGTCGCGCGTCTCGATGCCCGGATAGTTGACGATCGCGATCCACATGGTCGGCACGCCGGGGAAGTAGGTGGCACGCTCGACCTCGATGTCGCGCAGGATCTGCTCGACGTCGAAGCGCGGGCGCAGCAGCAATTCGTTGCCGGCCGAGAGATGGCGCAGCATGACGCTGGACAGCCCGTAAATGTGAAACAGCGGCAGCACCATGACGACCCGATCGGGCGGCATGGCGCCGGGCGGCCGCTGGCCGGCGACCCAGACGCGGTAGCTCTCGACCGCGGCGGTGAGATTGGCGTGGGTGAGCACCGCCGCCTTGGGCAGGCCGGTGGTGGCGCCGGTATATTGCAGCAGCGCGACATCGTCTTTCGACACGTCCGGCCAATGCGCGGGGGTTTTCGCCTCCGCCATCAGGCGGCCGAAGGAAACGATCTTCTCGCTTTCGCTCAACGGCTCGAGCGGGGTTGCCGTCTCGCCCCAGTCGCGGTCGTCGCCGACGATCAGGCGGTCGATATGGCCTTCGCCGAGCAATTTGAGCGCGACCGGCAAGAGGCGGAACAGATTGGTCGTGATCAGCGTGCGCGCGCCGCTGTCCTTGAGCTTGTAGATGAGCTCGCGCTCGGCATCGAGCGGGCTCAAATGCACCACGCGCGCGCCGGTGCGCAAGCTGCCGAAGAAGGAAATGGGGTGATAGGGCGTGTTGGGCAGATAGAGCGCGACCGCATCGTCGCGGCCGATGCCGAGGCCGATGAGGCCGGCCGCCGCGCGCGCCACAAGCTCGCCCAGCTCGCGATAGGCAATGCGCCGCCCACGGTATTCCAGCGCCGGCCGCTCGCCGAAAGCCTCCACCGCGCGGTCGAGCAGCACCTGCAGGGTGGTGGTCTCGATCGGCGCGTCCCAGCGCACATTGGCCGGGTAGGATTTCTCCCAAGGGCGCTCCCAGGGCTGCGGCGTCGCGCTCATCAGGCCGCTTTCTTCTGCGCCGCGCCGAAGGTGGAATTCTCGGCCGCAAGCCGCGCCAACAGCGCCGCCGGCTCGTGGCGCTTGTCGCCGGAGGATTTGGCCAGCGCCGCCAACCGGTCGCGGATATAGGGCAGGCCCACCATGTCGGCATAGAACATCGGGCCGCCGCGCCAGCGCGGGAAGCCGTAGCCGTAGACCCAGATCACATCGATGTCGCCGGAGCGCAGCGCGATGCCCTCCTCCAGCACGCGCGCGCCCTCGTTGATCATGGGGAAGATCAGCCGCTCGACGATCTCCTTCTTGTCGATGGGGCGGCGCGCGACCCCTAAGCGCTTGGAGGCCGCGACGATCAATTGCTCGACCTCCGGGTCGGGGCGGCCGGCGCGCGAGCCGGCCTCATAGAGATAGAAGCCCTTGCCGGTCTTCTGCCCGTAGCGGCCCTGCTCGCACAGCGTATCGGCGATCTCGGCGCGGATGCCTTGCGACTTGCGCATGCGCCAGCCGACGTCGAGGCCGGCGAGATCGCCCATGGCGAAGGGGCCCATGGGAAAGCCGAATTCGGTGAGCGCGCCGTCGACCTCATGCGGTAGCGCGCCTTCCAACAGCAGCTTTTCGCCTTCGATCGAGCGCGCGCGCAGCATGCGATTGCCGACGAAACCGTGGCAGACGCCGACCACCACGGGCACCTTGCCGATGCGGCGGGCGGCCGCGACGGCCGTCGCCAGCACGTCGGGCGCGGTCTTGTCCCCGCGCACGATCTCCAACAGCCGCATCACGTTGGCCGGACTGAAGAAATGCATACCAAGCACGCTCGCCGGGCGCGCCGTTGTGGCGGCGATCTCGTTGACGTCGAGATAGGAGGTGTTGGTGGCGAGCACCGCGTCGGTGCGGGCGAGCTTGTCGAGCTTGCCGAATACTTCCTTCTTGATCGGCATTTCCTCGAACACCGCCTCGATGACCAGATCGGCGTCCTTGATGGCGGCGAAATCGGTGGTGCCGGTGAGCAGGCCCATGCGCTTGCCCACGTCCTCCTCGCGCAGCGCGCCGCGCGCGGCGGAGGTCTTGTAGTTCTTCTCCATCACGCCGAAGCCGCGCTTGAGCGCGTCCTCGGCCGTTTCCACCACGGTCACCGGAATGCCGGCATTGGCGAAGCTCATGGAAATGCCGCCGCCCATGGTGCCGGCGCCGATCACCGCCACCTGCTTGATGTCGCGCGGCTTGACCTCCTTGCCGAGGCCGGGAACCTTGTTGGCCTCGCGCTCGGCGAAGAAAATGTGACGTTGCGCCTTGGATTGATCGCCGGCGAGTAATTCCATGAACTTCTTGCGCTCGGCCTCGAGCGCCCGCTCGACCGGCACATCGAGCGTCCAGCGCAAGGCTTCGAGCGCGGCACTCGGCGCCTCGAGCCCGCGCGCGCGCTTGGCGAAAGGCGCAGCGAGCTCGGCAAACTTGTCGGGCTGGGCGCGCAAGCCTTTGAGCTTGTCGTCGAAGTCGCGCACGCGGCGCAAGGGACGCTTGTCCGCGATGACTTTGTGCAGGAAAGCGACGCCCGCCGCCGCCGGATCGCCTTCGAAAATCTCGTCGATCAGCCCGAGCGCCAGCGCTTCCTTGGCCGGGATCGGATCGCCCGAGAGGATCATGGCCATAGCCTTTTCCATGCCGACCAGGCGCGGCAGGCGCTGGGTGCCGCCGGCGCCGGGAATGAGACCGAGCTTGATCTCCGGCAGACCGAGGCGCGTCGCCGGTGCTGCAATGCGGAAATGGCAGGCCAGCGTGATTTCCAAGCCGCCGCCGAGCGGGCTGCCGAACATGGCGGCGACCACCGGTTTTTCGATAGCTTCGATCTGCCCGTTCACATCGATCAGGCTCGGGCTTTGCGCCGGCTTGCCGAACTCGCCGATGTCGGCGCCGGCGATGAAGGTGCGCCCGGCGCAGGTCAGCACGATGCCGGCAACCTCCTTGTCGGCGTTCGCATTTGCGAAGGCATCGCGTAGGCCGAGCCTGACCTCGTGCTTCAAGGCGTTGACGGGCGGATTGTCGACGACGATGACGGCAATAGCGCCGTCGCGGTGCAGGGCAACCGGGGCGGTCATACGGCGTTTCCTGTGATGAGTTCCGCGGTGCGAAACATCATTCTGCAATTCTTGACCTTGATGCTAGGAAGTGGTGCGATCTCTGTCAAACAGCCTAATCAACGGGCGTGTGGGGGGGAATGACGGCCGACAGTTGGAGAGCGGGTCTCGAAAGACTCGACGACGGCGTTACGCAACACGATCGAAAATTCGTGGTCGCGCTCGCGCGCGGGCTCGAAATATTGCGTGCGTTCACGCCCAGCGAAGGCTTGCTCGGCAATCAGGAGATCGCGGCGCGTACCGGGCTTGCCAAGGCGACCGTCAGCCGGCTGACCTATACGCTCACCACGCTCGGCTATCTCGCGCATATCGACCGGCTGGAGAAATATCAGCTCGCGCCGGGCGCACTGGCGATCGGCTATGCCACGCTCGCCAATATGCGCATCCGCCAGGTGGCGAAGCCGCATATGCAGGCGCTCGCCAATTACACCGGCGCCTCAGTCGCGCTCGGCACGCGCGACCGCCTCAACGCCATCTATATCGAGTTCTGCCGCGGCAAATCGGCGACCATGCTGCGCCTCGACGTCGGCGCGCGCATTCCGCTGGCCACGACCGCGATGGGCCGCGCCCTGATCGCCGGCACGCCCGCCAAGGACCAGCAGCACCTGCTGCGCCAGATCGCGCGGCGCGAGCGCGGGCAATGGACGAAGATCCGCCCGGGCATCGAGCGGGCGCTGCGGGACGTCGAGACCCGCGGGTTCAGCGTATCGCTCGGCGAGTGGCAGTCCGACATCAACGCGGTCGGAGTGCCATTGGCGGCGCCGGACGGTTCCGGTATCTTCGCTTTCAATTGCGGCGCGCCGGCGTTTCACTTCAGCCGTTCCGGCCTGGAAAACGAGGTCGGCCCACGGCTGCTCAACGCGATGCGCAACATCGAAGCCGAACTGCGTGGACCTTAGAAATGCGCTCATCCGCCGCAACGGCCCTCAAGACCAAGCACCCGGCGCCGGCGGAATCGCGGCAACCGCTGCTTGCCGTGCGCAACGTCGGTATGAGCTTCGGCGGCATTGTTGCGCTCGACGACGTGTCGATGGAGCTGACGCAAGGGCAGATTCTGGGCCTGATCGGCCCCAACGGCGCCGGCAAGACCACCTTGTTCAACTGCCTGACGCGCATCTACACGCCGAACCGCGGCGTGATCGAGTTTGCCGGCAAGAACATTCTCGAAGTGGCGGCAAACCGCATTACCGGGCTGGGCATCGCCCGCACCTTCCAGAATCTCGCCCTGTTCCGCTCGATGTCGGTGCTCGACAATGTGCGCGTCGGCGGCCATTCGCAGAGCCGCAGCGACTTCTTGAGCGACGCGCTGCGACTGCCCTGGGTGCGCCGCGAGGAAGCCGCGCTCGAGCGCTCGGCGCGCGAGATGATCGACTATCTCGGCCTCGAGGCGGTGGCGCACCGCCGCGTCGCCGATCTGCCGTTCGGCACGCAGAAGCGGGTCGAGCTCGCGCGCGCGCTGGCGGCGCGGCCGAAGCTCCTGCTGCTCGACGAGCCGGCGGCCGGCCTCAACCACCACGAGGTCGGCGCACTCGGCGACCTCGTCCGCCGCATCCGCGACGAGCGGCACGTCACCGTGCTGCTGGTCGAGCATCACATGAACATGGTGATGTCGATCTCGGACCGCGTGGTCGCGCTCGATTTCGGCAAGAAGATCGCCGAAGGCACGCCCGACGAGGTGCGCAACGACGCGGAAGTCATCCGCGCCTATTTGGGAACCTGAGCCGATGGGCCCGCCCCTGCTCTCAGCCCACAAGCTCCACGCCTTCTACGGCTCGACGCAGGTCTTGCACGGGATCGACTTCGAAATCGTCGAGGGCAACGTGACCGCCTTTCTCGGCGCCAACGGCGCCGGCAAGACCTCGACGCTGCGCGCGGTCTCCGGCATGGTCGAAACCAGCGGCGAGATCGCCTTCGCCGGCGCGCCGCTTGCCGGAAAATCGACGGAAGAACGCGCCCGCCTCGGCATCGCCCACGTGCCGGAAGGCCGCGGCACCTTCAGCCGCATGACGATCGAGGAGAACCTTCAGCTCGGCGCCATGTCGCGCGGCGACCGCCCCGGCATCGCCGCCGATATCGAGCGCGTTTACGGCTATTTCCCGCGCCTGCGCGAGCGCGCCAACCAGCAGGCGGGCACCATGTCCGGCGGCGAGCAGCAGATGCTGGCGATCGGCCGCGCGCTGATGATGCGGCCGAAGCTGATGCTGCTCGACGAGCCGTCCTTCGGCCTGGCGCCGCTCATGGTCGAGGAGGTCTACACCATCCTGCGCCGGCTCAAGGAGGACGAAGGCGTGAGCATGCTGCTGGTCGAGCAGAACGCGGCCGCAGCGCTCGCGCTCGCCGACCGGGCCTATCTGATCGAAACCGGCGAGATCGTGATGAGCGGGCTCGCCCAGGACATCGGCCGCGACGAGAACATCCGTCGCGCCTATCTCGGGTATTAGGTCATGCAGCTCTATCTCAGCCAGATCCTCGCGGGGTTGTCGACCGGCGGCATCTATGCCTGCATCGCGCTCGCCATCGTGATGATCTACCAGGCGATCGACCATCTCAATTTCGCGCAGGGCGAAATGGCGATGTTCTCGACCTTCATCGCTTGGCAGCTCCTGCATTGGGGCCTGCCCTATTGGCCGACCTTTGTGCTCACCATCGCGATTTCCTTCGTGGGCGGCGTCGCGATCGAGCGCATCATCTTCAAGCCGCTCAAGAACGCGCCGGTATTGAGCCACGTCGTCATCTTTATCGCGCTGTTCTCGATCCTCAACAGCAGCGCCGGCTTCATCTGGGATTTCAACATCAAGAGCTTCCCGACCCCGTTCGGCACCGCGCCGCTGTTCGGCGGCCTGATGTCGTCGCACGATGCCGGCATGATCGGGGTTACGCTGCTGCTGCTGGTGCTGCTGTATGCCTTCTTCCGCTACACGCGCGTCGGCCTTGCCATGCGCGCGACCGCGGCTAACCCTGAAGTCGGCGCGGCTGGTCGGCATCCGGGTCGGCTGGATGATCGCGCTCGGCTGGGGCATGGCGGCGGCGATCGGCGCGGTCGCCGGCATGATGATCGCACCGGTGGTGTTCCTCGAGCCGAACATGATGGTCTCGATCCTGCTCTATGGCTTTGCCGGCGCGGTGGTCGGCGGGCTGACCTCGCCGTTCGGCGCCGTGGTCGGCGGCTTTTCGGTCGGCATCATCGAAAACCTCTCCGGTTTTATTCCCGACGTCGGCCAGGAATTGAAACTGACCATCGCGCTCGCGCTCATCGTCGCCGTGCTCACGATCCGGCCGCAGGGCCTGTTCGGCCGCGTCATCGTCACCAGGGTGTAGTCCGTGTCTAAACGCGACATTATGCAGAGACTGCAAGGCACGCGCGGGCGGAGCGCGCGGCCGCAATGGCTATTGATCGCGGCCGCGCTGGTGATCGCGGCCCTGTTGCCCTTGGCGTTCAAGAACTTCGTGCTGTTCCAGCTGACCTTGGCGATGTCCTACGCCATCGCCATTCTCGGGCTTGCCCTACTGACCGGCTTCAACGGGCAGTTCTCGCTCGGCCATTCGGCCTTCTTCGCGGTCGGCGCCTATACCGCCGCGATCATGATGGATCATTGGGGCATCGGCTATATCTGGACGCTGCCGGCTGCCGGCGTCGTCAGCCTGGTGTTCGGCTTCCTGTTCGGACTGCCCGCCTTGCGGCTGCAGGGCATTTATCTGGCGCTCGCCACCTTCTCGCTCGCGGTCGCCGCGCCGCAACTGCTCAAGTCGAAGCCGCTGGAACCCTGGACCGGCGGCGTGCAGGGCATCGTCATCATCAAGCCGGAGGCGCCATTCGGGCTGCCGCTGTCGTCGGATCAATGGCTCTATTATCTGACGCTGGCGGTGGTGGTGATCGTGTTCGTCTGCGCAGCCAATCTCATCAACAGCCGCACCGGCCGCGCCATCGTCGCCATCCGCGACAACCCGATCGCCGCGCGCGCGATGGGCGTCAATATCTCGCTCTACAAGGCGCTCACCTTCGGCGTCAGCGCGTTCTATACCGGCGTTGCCGGCGCGCTCGGCGCGATCGTCATCCAGTTCGTCGCACCCGACAGTTTCACCTTCTTCTTCGCCATAGCCCTTTTCGTCGGGCTGGTGGTGGGCGGCGTCGATTCCATCCTCGGCGCCCTGTTCGGCGGCCTGTTCGTGCTGTTCGTGCCGAACATTGCGGAGTCTGTTTCAAAGGGCCTCGCCGGCGCCGTCTATGGCGTGATCCTGATACTCGTCATCTACCTGATGCCATCCGGCGCCGCCGGAATGGTTCGTCTCATCGTGAGCAAGGTTGCACGGATGCGTGCAACAAAATGAGGGAGGACGTGCAATGAAGGCACTACGTCTAACGGCTGTCGCGGCGCTTACGTTGGCGCTCGGGACTTCGGCCGCGCTGGCGCAGAAGAAATACGGCCCGGGCGTGACCGACAAGGAAATCAAGATCGGCAATATCAACCCGTACAGCGGCCCCGCTTCGGCCTACGGCCAGATCGGCAAGACCATCGCCGCCTATTTCAACAAGGTGAACGCCGAGGGCGGCGTCAACGGCCGCAAGATCAAGTTCATCTCCTACGACGACGGCTACAGCCCGCCCAAGACGGTCGAAATGGCGCGCAAGCTGGTCGAGAGCGACGAAGTGCTGCTGATCTTCCAGAGCCTCGGCACGCCGACCAACACGGCGATTCACAAATACATGAACGCCAAAAAGGTGCCGCAGCTCTTCGTGGCGACCGGCGCGACCAAATGGGGCGACCCCAAGCACTACCACTGGACCATGGGCTGGCAGCCGACCTACCAGGCCGAAGGGCACATCTACGCCAAATATCTGCTGAGCAAGCACCCGGACGCCAAGATCGGCATCCTCTACCAGAACGACGACTACGGTAAGGACTACGTCAAGGGCATGAAGGACGGTCTCGGCGACAAGGCCGCCAAGATGATCGTGTCCGAGCAGCCCTACGAAGTCACCAATCCGACGGTCAACTCGCAGATCGTCAACCTGAAGGCCTCCGGCGCCAACGTCTTCTACAACGTGACGACGCCGAAATTCGCCGCGCAGGCGATCAAGAAGGCCGCCGAGATCGGCTGGCACCCGATCCACCTGCTCAACAACGTCTCGCAGTCGGTCGGCGCCGTACTCAAGCCGGCTGGGCTGCAAAACTCCAAGGGCATTCTGTCGACCTTCTATTTGAAGGATTCGACGGACCCCGCCTTGAAGACCGACGCCGGCTACAAGCAGTGGGTCGCCTTCATGGACAAGTATCACCCGAAGGGCGACAAGACTTCGAGCTTCACGGTCTACGGCTACACCGTGGCGCAGACGCTGGTGCAGGTGCTCAAGCAGTGCGGCGACAACCTCACGCGCGAGAACGTGATGAAGCAGGCCGCCAACCTGAAGAACCTCGATCTGCCGATGCTGCTGCCGGGCATCAAGATCAACACCAGCCCGACCGACTACTATCCGATCGAGCAGATGCAGTTGCAGCAATTCGACGGCAAGGAGTGGAAGCCGGTCGGCCCGGTCATGAGCGGCGAGATGAAGGGAAGCTGAGCGCTACCTAGCTTCCGGCGGCAAGCCGCCATCGACGACGAGCGGCGCGCGGGCTATCCGCGCGCCGTTTCTTTTGCGGCGGGCGAGGCGGATGGGCGCTGTGGTGCCCAGGGGCGAGGTCGCGCAACAGAGATTTCTCAACAGCTTGTCGTGTTCCACCTTTGTCATAAGGTCCCATTAGAATCTCATAGCGTATTTTTAAATTTGTCCCACCGATTTCCAGCCTCGGCGCAAGTTCGCCCGTACCCGCACTAGCAGACAATCGGCAATTGTCAGGTTCAGCTCTGCTTTATCGCTGAATGTGGGCATTCCATACGGACGGTGGCACTCTGCTAAGCGCCAGCACCCAGCCCAGATCCACGAGCGGGCGAGATCAAACGGCCCCTGTGCAAAACCAATCTCGAGATAGTGCGAATCTCAAGGTACCGGCATAAACACGCCGGAGCGAATATTTTCCGCTATCCTGGGGTGTCCGATGGCACTGCCTTTCCGGGCTGCGAGCTTGGTTGGCGTGGCGTTTCTAGCAAGCCTATCCGCCGCTCCGGCGGCCGAACGAGAAGCCGGCGCAACGCGGGCCCTCCGCAGCGACTGGCGCGTTGAGTGCACCAACAACGCCAAGGCGCTCGACTGCAAGGCATTCCTGGAAGTCGTCGCCAAGAACAATCGCCAAATTATCACGGCTTTTACCGTGCGCTACCCGGCAGAAACTAAGAAGCCGGTGATGATGCTGCAATTGCCGCTCGGAATCCTCTTATCCAAAACCGTATCTGTCGCCGTGGACGACGGGAGGCCTCAACGTTCGGCAGTGCAAACCTGTACCCAGACCGGCTGCTTCGTCGGCGCGCCGATACCGAACGACCTGATCAACGCCATGCTCACCGGAAAGCAGCTGAAGATCGTCTTCTACAACGCCAATAGGCAACCGGTCACGGTCACTATATCGCTCGCCGGTTTTGCGCTTGCCTACAACAAGGTCAAGGGCTGACGCGCCTCACCACAGCACCCGCACCCCGCCGGATGCCGCATAGGATTGGCTGCTGCCCGAGAATTGGCCGCTGAACGTGCTGAACAGCGAAGCATTCGCATTCACAGAGAAGCTGCCCCCGGCGACGACCTCAAGCGCATCGCTCACTGCCGGCACTCCGACCGTGGTGAACTGATATCCGGGCGCGACATTGAATGCGGCCGTGATGCCGCGATTCGGATTGAATTCGTGCATCCACGAAGCGCGCAAATACGGTGTCCATGCGTGGCTGTCGCCGATGATGACCTTGGAATCGAATTGCAGGCCGAGATTGGACTGCAACGAATAGGTCTGTTGCTGCGCGTAGGTCAGGCCCAGTATGCCCGGCGCGCCGCCGGCGCTACTCGATTCCGTATAGCCCTGCTGCCATAATTGCGAGAACTGAAGGGCCTCGAAGGGAGTTATTGCGACCTGATTTAACTGTTGGCGCCGACCGACCTCGAAGCGGCCGAAAAGCTGGTCGCTATTGAATTCGCCTTTTGCCGTTTCGCTGGGCAGCCCCGCAGCATAGACCGTGCGCTCGGTCGAATTGTCATACCGCGAGTAGCCGAGATTGCCGCTGATATAGAAGGCGTCGCGGCGCATCACGCCGTACAGGCCGAAATGGCCGCCCACCAGCCGACCGGAAGTGGCCCAGTCGGTGACCGAGAAGTTTGACTGGCTTTCGCCGACGGCAAATCCATACAAGAGATCACCGCCGAGTTGTCGCTCGACCCCGAACGCGCCACCGGCGCTGCGCACTGTGCTGCCCGGCACATCCGACGCTGAATTGCCGTCGACCAACTGGTGCGAGCCGAACGCCGACGTCCAAGCCCGCCAGCGGTCCTCGAATGTCACCTGCGCCCGCGGCCGGTATTTGGTGAACATCGCATACTTCTTGTCGGCGGAATCACCTTTGCCGGCGTAGCCGAGAGCGCTTTCGTCGACCACGACACCCTCGTTGGCGGACGTTCCGTTCAGCCAGGCCGTGACCTGATCGACAAGTGTCGCGTCGAACATGCCTCCGGCGATGATCGCGGTTTGTTGGGTCGTCGCGGTGCCGCCGCCGCCCACCGCATCGTAGAACGTCTGCAGCGCGGCGATATTCGGCAAATCGAACAGCGCACTCGCGATCGGCCCAAAGCCGGGCGAAGTCCGGTCGGTTTGAATGCGATTGATGGCGTTGCCGATGGAATGGTACTGCGGCGGCAGATTGGGTGGGTTGAAGTTGATGTTGTAGCTGAGGACGGCATCGTTCGCGTTTGGATAGCTGAGGCCATAGGTCACGATTGCGGACGATGCCGCACTCAGCGCAAATCCAGCGTGCGTTGTGCCGAGCGTGGCAGAGAACACGGTGACCTGATGATCGCCCGGCAGGACCTTGTCTTTGTTGAGGAAATTGAGTTGGAGCAGCCCCGCCAGCGTGCCGGTGCCAACCACATTGAGGCGGTCCGCGCCGTTGGCGTCAAAATCCAGATCGAGCAGATAGGCTCCGGCGGCGGTCTGCGCGAAGTTGCCGGTCACCCCGCTCGTGAACACGTTGTTGACGCCGCCGGGCGAGACGGTGCCGCTATTCGTTAGCGTATTGCCGGCGCCGAGCACCGTGTTGGCGCCCATGTTGTAAACCGCGCCGGCGTAATTGTTGAAGGCATTGGTGCCGGCTCCGAGATCGACCGAGCCGGTCATTGTGCCGTAGTTTTCGATCGTGTCGTTGCCGTCGGTAGCAGTCATGGCGTAGCCGGCAATCTGGTTGACCGAAGTGACTGTGCCGTTGTTGGTCAGCACATTGGTGACGCCGCCCAAGAAGCCGACCCCCGCGCCGGTCCCGCTGCCGCCTATGATCGTCGTGCCGGGCGTGATCGTGGCCGTGATGTTGCCATTGCCCGTGCCGCCCGCGCTTTGCAGCAGCAAGCCGAACGAATTCAGGCCGGTCGCCGTCACGTCGTGGTCCTGCACGAGATTGACGTCGGCGGCCGTGCCGGTCCCGCCGGCGGTGCCCTGAAACATCGGATCGAGGCCGAGCAGATCGCCCGACTTGCCGATAACGCCGCCGCCGCCGCCCACGCTTTGCACGAAGACGCCGGCGGAGTTGTCGCCGGTGAGCGTTATGGTGCCATGATTGACGACCGACACGGCGCCGCCATTGCCGTCGCCCTGAGCATTGAGCGCATAGGTCGCGGCATCGGCCGCGGTCGCGAGGCCGCCGCCACCGCCGACGCTCTGGGCGAAAAGTCCGACCGAGCCGTTGCCAGTCATGGTCACGGAGCCGTTGTTGGTGACCGTGACATCGCCACCCTTGCCGTTCGCTCCGCTGCTGCCGCCGATGAACACGCCGGGGCCGACGGTGACCGCGAGAGCGGAGCCGGCAACGCCGCCGCCGCCGCCGACACTTTGCGCGAAAATCGCGACCGAGTTGATGCCATGCGTGGTGATGGCGCCGTCATTCGTGACGGTCACGTTACCGCCCATGCCGCCGCTGGCGCCGCTGCCGCCGAGCGCGAGATTGGCGCCACCGCCGGCGGTGATCGTCATCGCGCCGGCGCCTTGCCCGCCGCCGCCGCCCACGCTTTGCGCGAAAATGGCGGTGGCGCCGGCGCCGTTGGTGGTGATGGTGCCGGTGGCGGTGTTGGTGACGTTGACGTTGCCTCCGTCGCCGCTGGCGCCGCCATTGCCGCCGACGCCAACTGTGAAGGCCACGACGCCGCTGTAATTGCCCGAGTATCCGCCATTGCCGCCGCCGCCGCCCACGCTCTGCGCGAAAATGGCGAGCGCGGCCAAGCCGTTGGTGGTGATGGAGCCGGAATTCGTAACATCGACGATGCCGCCGGAGCCGGCCGCAGCGCCTGATCCGCCGACCGAAACGCCGGCGACGGCCGACCCCGAAACGACATTGCCGCCCCCGCCGCCGCCCCCGCCGACGCTCTGCGCGTAAATGCCATAGGCCAGGTCGCCGCTGGTCGTGATGCTTCCGGTCGATTGGTTGTTCACCGTCACGTGGCCGCCGTCGCCGGTCGAACCGCCGGAGCCGCCGAAGCTGAACACGCCGTTGGCGCCCGCTCCAGCGCCGCCGCCGCCGCCGATGCTCTGCGCAAAAATGGCGTTTGACGCGGCCCCGCCGGTGGTGATGCCGGCCGTGTTTATAACGGCAACCGTGCCGCCAGTGCCGGCCGATCCACCCATCCCGCCGAAAGCGAATACGCCGGAGGTCGCATTCGCCATACCGCCGCCGCCGCCGATGCTCTGCGCAGCGACGCCTTCGGAACTGCCGCCGCCCGTCGAAATCGTTCCGTTGCTGGTGACTGTGACGTCTCCGCCGTTACCGCCCGAGCCGCCGTCACCGCCGATCGTAATAATGCCGAGAAGATCGCCGCCGCCTTCGCCACCGCCGCCGCCAATGCTTTGCGCAAAAATGCCTCTGGAATGGCTACCGCTTGTGCTGATCGAGCCGGTGCTGGAAAGCGTGACGGTAACAGCGCCGCCGTCGCCGCTGGAGCCTCCGGTGCCGCCGATCCCCAAGATGCCCGTCAGGCCGGGCGACGCATTGCCGCCGCGCCCGCCGCCGCCGCCGATGCTTTGCGCGACGATGCCGCTTGCATTGTTGCTGGAAGTATTAATGGCGCCGTCGTCCGTCACGTTCACGCTGCCGCCTGTTCCCGATGCGCCCCCGCTGCCGCCGATGGCGACCTTGGGACTGAGAGGCGTCGCGCTGGAGATCGGGATAAGCACGTTGCTCAGATCGATCGGAATTGGATCGGTGAGGCCGCCGCCCAGACCAACCGCGCCATTGCCGGCCTCGCCACCGCCGCCGCCAATGCTCTGCGCGAGAATGCCGACCGAACTGTCGCCGATGGTGCTGATCGCGCTGTGATTATGCACGTTGACGGTGCCGGCATCATTGCCGGTTCCGCCGACGCCACCGACGGCGACGTTGATGTTGACATTCGTCCCCGCACCCGGCGGCGTGCCGCAGCCGCCGATCGGCACCGGCAAGGTGCATTGCGCAGCCAATGCAAACGCCAGTGAATTGGCCCGGCCGCCGACGCCGCCGCCGCCGCCGATGCTTTGCGCGATGATGCCGTGCGAACCCGCGCCCGAGGTCGTGATGCCGCCGGTCTGATCCACGGTGACATCGCCGCCCGTATTGCCCGAGCCGCCGTTGCCGCCGACCGCCACGGACGCGTTGACCGTATTGCCGGGAGAGCCGGCCTTTAAACCGACGGCGACGCTGATCGCACCGCCGCCATTGCCGCCGCCGCCGCCGATGCTTTGCGCTTCGATGCCATAGGCGCCATCGCCGAACGTGGTGAGTTGGCCGTTATTGGTCACCGTCACCGTACTGCCCAGTCCGGCGACACCACCGGCACCGCCGATCGCGACGCCGATGTTGATGTTTTCCTGTGTCATGCCACCGGACCCGAGGGCGCCGGCGACGGAGAAGCCGCCATTGCCGCCGCCGCCGCCGATGCTTTGCGCCTGGATCGCCGTGGAGTTCGGCAGATCGGGTCGTAATCGACCCGGTATTGCCGACGGTGACGATATCGCCCGAACCTCCGGCGCCGCCCGTTCCGCCAAGCGAGAAGGTTGCGTTCCACGTCGACGTATAGCCGAAGCCGCCCGCAAACGAGAACCCGCCATTGCCGCCGCCGCCGCCGACGCTTTGCGCCAAAATGCCTTGCGAGTTTTGGGAGTAGGTCTGAATTGAACCGTTGCGCGAAACATTGACGATGCCGCCGTCGCCTCCGGCGCCGCCGCCGCCGCCAATCGCAAGGCCGAGCGACAGGTTTGTATTGGCGCCCAGGCCGGGCGAAGCGGTCAGCGACACCGCGCCGGCAAATCCGCCCGTGCCGCCGCCGCCGCCAACGCTTTGCGCAAAGACGGCGACCGAATCATGCGCCGACGTAACAAGGCTGCCGGTGCTGTCCACGGTCACCGATCCGGCGCTGCCGCCGCCGCCGGCCTTGCCGCCGACGGAGGCCGTCAGGGCTCCGGAAAATGCGCCCGGGTTGAACGCAACCGCCATGCTTTGACCGCCATCGCCGCCGCCGCCGCCGAGGCTTTGCGCGAAAATGGCGTTCGATCCAACGCCGTTGGTCTGAATGTTATCGTGGCTCGTGACGCTGACAATTCCGCCGCTGCCGGCCGTGCTGCCCGAGCCGCCGACGCTGACGCCGATATTGGCGAAAGTGTTCGAGCTGGTTCCCACCGACAAGGCGCCGCTGAAACCGCCGCTGCCGCCGCCGCCGCCGACGCTCTGGGCATAGATGCCGGCCGAGTCATTTCCGTTCGTCGAGATCGTATTGGTTGCCCCCAGCGTCACGCCGAAATTGCTGCTGACGGTCACGCTGCCGCCGTCCTGGCCGCCACCGCCGCTGCCGCCGATGCTGACGCTGCCGGCGCCGATGCCGGTGGTCAGCGTTCCGGCAATGCTGAAGCCGCCGTTGCCGCCGCCACCGCCGATGCTTTGCGCTTCAATACCGCTCGAATGCGCGCCTTGAGTCGTAATGACGCCGATGCTGTAGACATTCACGCTGGAGCCGATACCGCCCTCCGCGCCCGCGCCGCCGACACTCACCGATGCGCTCGCCGTTTTCGCACCCGCCGCCGACAGGCTGAAGCCGCCATTGCCGCCGCCGCCGCCAATGCTCTGCGCCAGAATGGCCGAAGCGTTTTCAGCCTGTGCGGTCAGGTCGCCGTTATTGGTGACGCCGACATATCGGCGGCACCGCCGCCGCCCGCGCCGCTACCACCGACGCTGACCGCGGCCGCACCCGATACGCCCGCCGCACCCGAGAAAGCTGCCGGCAACACTGAAGCCGCCATTGCCGCCACCGCCGCCGATGCTTTGCGCGATGATGGCTTCGTTGTTGGTCGAGATGGCGCCGGTGTTGTTGACCGTCACCGTGGAGCCGGTCTGTCCACTGCCGCCACTGCCGCCGAGCGCGACACCGATGGCGGCGCCGCCGGGCCCGGCCGGCCCAATGCTGAAACTGCCGGTCACCGCAAAGCCGCCATTGCCGCCGCCGCCACCGATGCTTTGCGCAACGATGCCGCGCGATTCTACACCAGTGGCATCGATGGCACCGTCACTGGTCACCTGGACACCGCCGGCGGTACCACCGCTGCCTCCGGTGCCGCCAAGCGCGATCGCGGCCGAGACAATCCCGCCGGCTGCGGCAACACTGAAGCCGCCATTGCCCCCGCCACCGCCGATGCTTTGGGCAAGGATGGCGCTGGTGGTGCTGCCTCCGGTCGTGATGCCGCCGGTATTGTTGACGTTGACGTCCCCCGCCGCACCGCCGGAACCGCCACTGCCGCCGATGGTAACTGCGCTACTGAAAGCGTCGGTGCTGGCCGCGACGGCAAAGCCGCCATTGCCGCCGCCGCCGCCGATGCTCTGTGCCGATATGCCATCGGCGGAATTGCCTCCAGTGACGATCGTCGCCTGGGTGGTGAGTGTCACCGCGGCGCCGGTGCCGCCGCCGCCGCCCGAACCGCCGATAGCGGCAGAGCCGGAGAACCCGCCGCCGCCGAGCGTCGCGGCCACCGCAAAGCCGCCATTGCCGCCGCCGCCACCGACACTTTGCGCCAGAATGCCGTCGGCATGATCCCCAGAGGTGGTGATGGTGTAGCCGGGATTGCCGAAAGTGCCGCCAATGCTGACGGCGCTGCCATTGCCGCCATTGCCGCCGCTGCCGCCCATGGCCAAACTGAACGTGCTCGATGACGCCGAAACGGCATTGCCGCCGTTGCCGCCGCCCCCGCCGACGCTTTGCGCGAAGATGCCGGTGGAGTTGCTGCCATGCGTGGTGAGCGAACCACCGTTGCTGACGATCACCGAACCGCCGTCACCGCCGCCGCCCCCGGTGCCCCCGACCGAGAAAGAGCCGCCGGCCGTGCCGCCATTGCCACCGCCGCCGCCAATGCTTTGCGCAAAGATCGCCTGCGAATTGGCGCCCTGCGTGGTGATGGCGCCGGTATTGTTGATCGTCACGATGCCGCCGGCAGCCGTCGCCGAGCCGTTGCCGCCGATGGAGACGAGGCCGCCCGAACTGCCGCCGTCACCGCCCGAGCCGCCGATGCTCTGCGCATAAAGGCCGGCCGAATTGGCGCCGTTCGTGATGATGGTTCCCGAATTCGTCAGCGAGACCGCGCCGCCGCTGCCGCCGCTCGATCCGCTGCCGCCAAGCGCGGCAATTCCGCCGGCACTCCCGGCATTGCCGCCGCCACCGCCAATGCTTTGCGCCTGGATGCCGCCGGAATTGTCGAGATGCGTCGTGATCGCGGCGGCGTTGTTCACGGTGACCTGGCCGCCGTCGCCGGCGCTGGCCGGGCTGCTGCCGAAGGCGACCACGCCGTAGTTCGAGCCGCCGCCGCCGGCGTAGCCGCCGATGCTGGCGGCATAGATACCGAAGGAGTACAGGCCGTTTGTGTCGATCGACGATCCTGCCGTCGTGGTCACCGAGACGGTGCCGCCAAAGGCCGCGTTGCCGGCGCTGTTGGAGGCGCAGTAGACGCCACCGCAGTCGCCGGACGAACCGCCGGCGCCGCCGCGGCTGGTGGCGGCGATGCCGCTCGAATTCGTTCCGCTGGTGGCGATCGTGATGGTGCCATTGATGGTCACACTCACCGCGCCTGCGTGTCCTCCATCGGTGCCATTGCCGCCGGTGCCGCCGACGCCCGCAGAATCGCCGCCGTCGCCGCCATTACCGCCGACGCTCGCCGCGACGATGGCGCTCGCACTATCGCCCGACGTCGTAATAGCGCCTTGCGCGTCGACCGTGACATTGCCACCATTGCCGCCATAGCCGCCGCTGCGGCCGTTGCCGGCCACATAAGCGTCGCCGCCGCTGCCGCCATTGCCACCCGTCGAAGTCGCCACCAGGCCGGACGCATTGACGGTCACCACGGCGCCCGAGCTCGCATTGCCCGCGCTGGCGCCGGGCTGACTATAGCCAAGCGTGAGATTGTTACCGCTCACGCCATCGTTGCCGCCGGTCGTGCCTATACCAACGCCACCATTGTCTCCGTTCGCGCCATCGTCGCCGGTCGAGGTGATGCTCAAGCCGGCGTTGCCCGCGGCGGGTGTAATGTTCGGACTGAGCGAACTAGCGTTAAGGGTGTGGTTGGTCGGCGGATCCGGCGGATCGTTGGCCGCCGAGGAAGGCGTGGCGTAACGCTCGCCGCCGGAGACATCGCCGGTGCAGGTGTCGACCGTATCGGGGCTGCCGGTGATGACGCAGGCAGCGCTGGCGGTCGCGACGGGCGCCAATGCGCCGACCCCGGCCAGGAGCATGGTGGCGGCGACAGCGCATAGCGCGCTTGGCGGCAGATATGAGCGAAATACGCGCATAAAGCAGCATCGCGACCCGCGACGGGTCGGCGCCATGGCAGACACGATTTGGCCTGCTTTCAGGTTTTCGAGGTGAAGGGAGACGCAGACGCCAGATCAGCGAATCGCACAACCGGCTTTAGCTAAGCCCGCCATCTAAATTGGCGATGGTTAACCAAAGGTAAAATGGTCCGGCAGCCCGCTTCGAAAGCGGAGCGGCTAGCGCATGATCCCGAAAAGTGGGCACCGGTTTTCGAAAAAGATCTTGCGCATGCAAAATGTCAGGGCCGCGCGGTGATTTAATCTAATCGGATCGGCTCTAAGAGCGCGGCGAGGCACGCGCGACGGCTCGCGCTCAGATTTAATCGAACAGTCGGCGCTTAAATTTTATCCACGAATAAATCTTGGTGCCCAGGGGCGGAATCGAACCACCGACACCGTGATTTTCAGGCTCATGGTATGCCTGCAAATTCAACGAGATATGTTTTTTTAAGTGTCTAATCAACTACCGAAGCTCAATGAGTTAGCATTGATTTGTCTAACGTGACTGTCCCGCCGATTTGTTTTTTCCGAAGCGCGCGCCTGGAGGGCGTTCCCTTCACACGGGAGAGGTCGAAGGTTCGATCCCTTCAGCGCCCACCATTCCTTCTCTCTCTAAGCGCCTTATTACTCTTCTAGTTATGGGTGGGGAGTAAGTAAGGAATACGGCTCCTTAAGGTCCCTCTACCTCGGCTGTCACACTACGGGCACAGCGAGTGGCCTGCACCCGGTTTGGATGACACCGACTTAAGCGAATCCTGCCTGCCGCTCGAACTCCATATGGCTTAAATACCCGATGCTCCAGTGCCGGCGCTTCGCATTGTAGTCGTCGTTTTGAGCGCCGGCCCAATGTGCGCAAAGCCCTCCCAAATGCAGCCATGAGACAATTCCCGGCCTCGCGGCCTGTCACCGAGGTGGTATTCAATCCCATGTGACAATCCGATGGGCCTCTACGCAAAAACCTTGTCCAAAAACAACCGATCGTCATCCCGCACGTCAACGGTGCCGCGTGGAATGAAGTGGTAACTCACGATCGTCGCATTCTCGATTTCGACCTCGCTTGGATGCGGCAGCGCACCGCGCGCATCGATCTCAACATTCCGCTTCGACTGCCCGCCGGCGACGGGATCGATAATGATCAAATGACTGCCTATGGGAAGCACCTCGAATACGACGAGGCGACCTGATCCCTGGAGTCCGCCGGCAACCTGCAGGACGCCAAGTGCCGATTTCTCCGGTGCGTCGGCCCGGCGATACAACACATACTTCCATTTCTCGATCGGCGCCGGCTGCCGCCGCAGAAGCTTTTGCTCAAGCCATTCGAGCGGGGTGGTCATGTAGCCGCTCGGGTAGACGAAACGTCTATGCCAGCCGCACGCATGCAGGGTCAGATCGAGCCTATCTTTCTCGGCAGGATCGGACCAGCTGAACAGAATCGCAAATTCGTCCGGCGCCAGCTTCTTGCCACGAGCGCGCAAAACCTCGTCGTCGGCCTCGCGTATTCCAATGAAGCGCACCGGCCCGTTGGGCAAAAAGACCGAGCCGCTGATTTTTAACGACCGCGGTAGCGCAGCAGACTTCGATAGAACGAATGTCATTCCCGCCGCCGAGATGGAGGTCACCGCTCCATAAAGCGGCGCGCCAAATGGGGCGTCGATCTGCACCGGAAGCGGGATATCAAACCTGAAATCGGAGCGTTTGTATTTGGCCCGCTTGACCGCCTCCCTCGCCACGAGAGCTGCGAGCGTCGCGTATATGATGGTGAAAAAACATACAAATGCGGTGATCCATATGGGCACGGTCGAATATTCATTTTGAATGATTGTCCTGACGCCGAACCCGAGCCCGATGATGTTGAGAAGGAAGACAACGATCTGCGGCGACAGCAAATAGATAGGCAGATCGCCGACGATCTTCTTAGAAGAGACGTGCCAGCGCGTGTAATTGCGGAACAGAGCAAATGTCGACAGGATGTAAATTGGAAACCGCGACATGCAAAGCTGCTCATTGAGATAGACACGCCCGTATCCGCGCAACGTCTCCTCGAAGCACAAATAGTCGAGCAGGATATATGGAATAAAAAACCAGAAGAACAATGGAGTATTTCCCACGGGGTAAAGACCGGTTATGAGAATGAACGGCGGCGAAAAGTACAAAATCAGCCGCTGCCAGCCCTCCAGATAGAGCAGGCCGAGCTGCAGGTAGCAGAGCCGTTGCATGAACGTGAGTCCACGGCTGAAAGGCACGCGCTCGCATCGCAGGCCTTGAATATTGCCTTGACCCCAGCGATGGCGAGTCTTGGCATACTCTGCGAGGTCATTGGGCGCGACACCGAACGCTAGCGGCTCCGGGTAGTAGACCGATTTGTAACCGCGCCTGTGCAAGCGAACGGAAGTATGCATGTCCTCGGTTACCGTTTCCGGAGCAAATCCGCCGATACTGTCGATCGCGCTGCGGCGATAGACCACCGATGTCCCACATGAACTTGTGGCATTCCAACTGTCGCGGCCGGGCTGGAGCACGTCATAGAACGGCCCCTCGTCATGCCACAGGTAGCGATCGTGGTTTTCAGAACGATATTGAAACGCGGTGATGTTGTAATAGCTTTGCGGGCACTGCACGAAGGCAACAGCAGGATCGGAAAAGTACCCAAGCATGCGATCGAGAAAATTGATCTGAGCGATGAAGTCGGCGTCCATAACCGCAACAAAATCGCCCGCCGCGTGCTTCAACGCATTGTTGAGATTTCCTGGTTTGGCACCGGTCCTTTTCGCGCGCGCGATGTAGTGGCAGCCGAGTTCTTCGGCAATGGCCTTGACCTCAAGGCGATTGCCATCGTCGAGCAGCCAGGTTTCGTGCGGATAGCGGATACGCATCGCGGCCAGAACCGTGCGCCGCACCATGATCGCATCTTCATCATAGGTCGGAATAAAGAGATCAACCTTCAATCCGGTTGGCGCCGTCACGTATTGGCGATCCCGGTAACGCCAGGCGATAACAATCAGCGTAGCGGCAAGCACAAATCCAAGGAGTTCGCCAATATAGAAAATAGACGAGAATATCGGCGCTTCCGGATTAAAAACCGTTGGCCGCCAGATCAGATAGCCTACCCCCACGCACAAATAGACGATTCCGATGACGGCGCGAATGCGCGTTCGCCCCCGCAGTCGTTCCAGCATGTAATGCCGGAAAGAGGTGCTCGACGAATTTTCGGCAGATAGCGCGCGAGCCACGCCGGACGGACTTCTTCCCTCATTGGTACTATCGACGGGTAGAAGTGCGTCGGCGAGACCCGACGCGGGCGAACGGTTCACCACAAATTCCTGCGCGCGTGCCGCAGCCGTCCTTTCTGCCATGACACCCATTCACCGTTGCCGAAGGCTCGCTTGCGCCCGCAAGCGGCAGGTCACTAGCACAAGATAGCGCCATAGTAGAAAATTCGTCCCTCCGGGCCAGTGAGAAATGATTCGCCCGTAAAAAACTGCCTGGCCACTCTGTCGGCCGGCGAAACGGTTGTTTGTCCGACGCTGTGGTAGTTTTATCACGACTAAGAAAAAAATATGAGACTCCAGGGGGATACATCAGCGGGAAGGAAATCGAGGCGCCCCAATTCCGGCACTCGTCAACCGCTCAGCAATTGCGGGGAATTGTCGGCAGGGCGTGTTACATCCTATTAGTTAATATGCGAACCTATGTTGTGTGGGGGCTTAAGAATGCGTGACTTCGTACGCCGCTGTTTTTATTCCGTGGCATTGGTTGGAGCTTTGCTGGCTAGCGCCCAAGCTTCCGAAGGGCCGGGAAAATCAGCTTCGGCCGCGCCCTATACGCCGGACCCATGGCTCCTGCTTTACGGCGGCTTTACCGCGGCCCCGGACAGTTGGTACGCCTATGCAGGCGGTGTCGCTGCATTAAACCGAAACCTAAATCAGGGCGGCTGGCTATTCCGTATTGCCGGCGGTACTGGGCACTACAAATACAATATCGTTCCGGGGCTGAGCAATGGCGTCGACTTTCAAACCGGCGACGTCATGGTCGGTTATCAGGCGTATTTAGGTGCTACCCGCGTAACGGGCTATATCGGCGCGAACGTCGAAAACCACGACAATAACGCCGACCCTCTTGCGAAACTCAAAGGGACCAAATGGGGCATAAAAGGCCAAGGCGAAATCTTCACCCCGCTGAATCAGTACTGGTATGTGTACGCACTCGGATCGATCTCGTCGGTTTGGAGCAATTACTTGGTGATGGGAAAGGTTGGCTACAACGCCACGCCTTGGTTGTCGATCGGACCGGAAGTTATGGCTCTGGGAAACGACCGCTATGACGCAATTCGCACTGGCCCTTTCATTGCGTTCAAAATCGGCTCGGCTGCGGACCTAATTCTGTCTGGCGGCTATACGTGGGACCAGCGTAGTGATTACCTTAACGACCACAGTGGTGCATACGGCTCGATCCATCTGCGCGGAAGCTTTTGAGACGGATTCTCTGAGCGCTCGTGCCCGCGCCGCCGGATCAATCGGCTGGCGGCGGATCCTGCCATTTTTTGTCAGAAGCTCGTTCAGTGCGGCTTGGTCGCGACATTGATACGGTACGTCGATGGTTGGGGCATAAAACGCTCGCGATGGCGATCCATTATTCGCAGTCGGCTGACCCCTCGGGCCGAATGAAAAGCGTGCTGAAGAAGTTCGATCCGTTGGGGAGCAAAACACGAACAAAATTGTCTAACAGCCGAGAAAAAGTGTCTAACAGGCGACGCAGAGGTCGGCTAACCCCTTGAAATCGTGGTGCCCAGGGGCGGAATCGAACCACCGACACCGTGATTTTCAGTCACGTGCTCTACCAACTGAGCTACCTGGGCGCCGACCCGCCGCAGGCGGCGGGAACACAAGCGCCGGGCGTTATAAAGGCCCTCCCCCGCACTGTCCAGGACAGCCAACTCCCGCCAAAAACAAAGGCTTAAAGCCCGAGCGCGGCGCGGAAGCGCCGCTTGAGCGCCACCCCGTCCTTCTCCGGCAGGACGCGCGGCGGCTCCCCGGCGGCAATTTCCACACGGGCAAACAGGGTCTCGTCCAGGCCCTTTAGCCGGCCGGCGAGGCCGGCGAGCGCCGCCTCATCGTGCACGTCGAGGCAGAGCGGAATGCCGCAGGCGCGCGCCACGCCCACCAGATCGGTGCCCTTCTGGGTATGGCTCGCCTGTCCGCCGGTTTCGCCATAGACGCCGTTGTCGAACACAATGACGGCGAGATTGCGCGGTCGCTGCAGGCCGATGGTGGCGAGTGCGCCCAAGCCCATCAGCATGTCGCCGTCGCCGGTGACGACGGCGACGCGCTTATCGGGCTGCGCCAGGGCGAGGCCGAGCCCGACCATGGCGGTGCCGCCCATGGCGCCCCACATGTAGAAATTGCGTGGATCATCGCCGGCCGCCGCCAGATCCCAGGCGGTCGAGCCGAGGCCGGGCACGACCAGCAGATCCTCGCCGCGATCGGCGACCAAGGTGGCCATGGCGGCGCGGCGATCGAGACCTCGCCTCATTTGGTCCAGACCTTCCTGCCGATCAGTTCCTGCGACAACAGCAGCGCGACGATGCGCTCGTCGCCGAAGGCCTGCTGGATCGCGCGTTCGGCGAGCCCTTCGACCTCGTTGGCCTCACGCGCACGGTAGACTTCGGCCTCGCACAGCTTGAGCGCCGGCTCGACGATGGAGCCCATCGGCACCTGCCACGGGTTGAACTCCTCCCACTCGCCACGCATGGTGATGAGCATCAGCATGGGAAAGCGGCAGGTGCGCATCAGCGACAGCATGTTGACGCAATTGCCGGTGCCGCTTGACTGCATCAGCAGCGCCGAACGCTGGCCACCGAGCCAGGCGCCGGCGGCGAGCGCCACGCCTTCTTCCTCGGTGGTGAGCACGACGTCGCGGATGTTCGCGTCGGCGCGGCAGCGCTCGATCAGCCGCGCATGGCCAGCATCCGGCACGTAGCCGACTTGCGCTATACGAGCGCGCTTGAGCGCATCGAACAGCCGGTCGGGCCAGCCGGTTTGGGCGGGCGTGTTCATGACGGCTCGCCCGCTTCGCTCTCGGGCGGCCGCGCGCCGTCCTCGCCTTCTTCGTCCTTCACCGGCACGGCATAAACGCCGGAAAGCCAGCGGTTGAGATCGATGTCGGCGCAGCGCTTGGAGCAGAACGGGCGAAACGCCTGCTCAGCCGGCTTGCCGCAGAGCGGGCAGGTGCGCGCGGTCGCTTTACGATCGATCTCATTCATTGCCGTCATTTCCAGAGCGCAAACCCCATGCCGCAACCGGTGCCCGCGGCGGAGCGGTAGCACGGGATATAGTCTTGCCAGACGTTTTTCAAATGGCCGGCGGCGCCGGCAGCCGTAATCCAATTGCGGATTTCGGACGAGCCGGAATTGAGCTTGGCGACCGGCAGCGCGGCCAGTGCCTCGCCGTCATTGTCCCGGCAGGCTTGCATGACGCGGCGGTCGAGCTCCTCGTCGACGGTGAAATGGCTCAAGCCCCCGGAAGCGAGGATGCCGACGCGCGCGCCGCCCTCCGCGCTCTGCACCGCCCGCCGAATCGCCTGCCCCAGCGCGTGGCAGCGGCGCGGGCGCGGCTGGTTGGGTGGAAAATAGGTGTTGAGCGCGACCGGCACGATCGGGATCACCTTGTCCTGCATCATGCGCACATGCACGAAGCCGAAGGCGTGGCCCTCACCGTGCTCCTTGGCCAACTTCTTGGAGTGGCTGACGTCGAAGCCCTGCTCGACCAGGCTCTCGATCAGATGCAGGCCGAGCTTGGCGTCGACCGGATATTGCCGGGTCTCACCGCCGGCGTGGAACTGCGAACGCGCCTTGCGCCAGAATTCCGGCGCGTCCTCCTCCATGTGCAGCGGATTGTTCTCGATCGTCTCGCCCCAATAGACCAGCATGGCCGGCATATTGTCTTCGAAAAATTGTTCGTGCTGGTCGTCGCCGATGACGATGAGCGCGTCGAGCCTGGCCTCGGTCAGGTCGCGCGCCAGCCGCGCGATATTGTCGGTGCAGCGCGCCGAGCGCTCTGCAAGCACCTCCGGCTCGATCTGCTGCTTGATCGAGGGGTCGGCCTGCGCCAACAGCTCGCCATAGGTGCAAGCGCGGCCGTTCTTGTCGATGAGCTTGCGCCCCGAAGCATCGATGGCGGCGTGTTTGGCGTAGTCCTCGGCCGGACTGTTGAGCAGCGGGCTGTGCGAGGTGCCGATGGCGAGGACGATGTCGGCCATGCTCATTCCACGTCGCGTTGCCCGCGGCCGGCATCGAGCGCGCGCAGCTCGGTCTTGAGGATCTTGCCGTAATTGTTCTTCGGCAGCGCGTCGACAAAGACATAATCCTTCGGCCGTTTGAAGCGGGCAATGTGCTGCAGGCAAAGCTTGTCGAGCGCCTGCGCGTCCACCTCCCCCACCACATAGGCCACCACCACCTCGCCCCATTCACGGTCCGGGCGGCCGATCACCGAGACCTCGCGTACCGCATCGTGGGCGAGCAGCACCTCCTCGACCTCGCGCGGGTAAATGTTGGAGCCACCGGAGATGATCATGTCCTTGGAGCGGTCCTTGAGGTGCAGATAGCCTTCCTGGTCGAGAATGCCGACGTCGCCGGTGTGCAGCCAGCCGCCGCGCATGGTGGAAGCCGTCGCCTCCTCGTTGCGCCAATAACCGGACATGATCACGCCGCGGCAGAGGATTTCGCCCACCTCGCTCGTCTTGAGCGGCCGGTCGGCGCTGTCTGCGACCATGACCTCCACGCAATTATAGGGCTTGCCGGCGGAACCGAGCCGCTCGCGCCAGCGCGGATGGTCGCGGTCGGCGATGTCCTCCTTCGACAGCGTCGAGATGGTCATTGGCGCCTCGCCCTGCCCGTAGATCTGCGCCAGGCGCGGGCCGAAACGGTCGAGCGCGGCGAGAGCGTCCTCGACATACATGGGCGCGCCGCCCCAGATCAGCGTGCGGATATTCTCGGCGTTGCAATTGGCGGACGAGACGACCATGCGCTTGATCATGGTGGGCGCGGCGAACATCGACATGCGCGGCCAATGGTTGAACAGCGCGGCGATCTCGTCCGGCTCGAAGCCGCCGCTTTCCGGCACCACCTGCACGCCGAGGCGCGCAATGTGAGCCATGATGTAACAGCCGGAGCCGTGGCTCATGGGCGCCGCATGCAGGATGGCGTCGCCCGGCGTGACGGGATCGACCTCCGCCGCATAGGCGAAGCTCGCCCTTGCGAGCACTTGATGCGACAGCATGGCGCCTTTCGGCCGGCCGGTGGTGCCCGAGGTGTAGAACAGCCAGGCAAGGTCTTCGCCCGTGCGCGGCTCGAGTGCGATCGCGTCCTCCGCGAAAAGCGCGGCGTATTCGGCGCTGCCGATGGTGATCAGATGCTCCAGCGATTTCGGCGCGTGCGGCGCGATGTCGGTATCGATGCCGGACGAGGCAAAGCACAGACGCGCGCCGGAATGTTCGAGGATATAGGCAAGCTCGGAACCGTGCAGCTTGGCATTGGCGGGCACCGCGGCCAGGCCGGCGTGCCAGATGCCGTAGAACAGCGCGATATAGTCGGGCGTGTTCTTGGCCGCGATGGCGACGCGGTCGCCGGGCGTGAGCCCGAACTTGTTGCGCAAGGCGCCGGCAAGACGCGCCGCGCGCTCGGCCAATTGCCCGTAGCTTGCCACCACGCGCGTGCCATAGGCCGCCGCCGGCATGCCTGGATGGCTCAAACCCGCACGCTGAAGCCACAGAGCGAGGTTCATGCCGGCACCCGATACTCACACCATGGCATTGAGCCAGCCGAAGCGGATCGGATAGCCCTCGCCGCCGAGCAGGCTCATGGTCTCGTACAACGGCAGGCCGACGATGTTGGTGTAGGAGCCCACGATTTTGACGATGAAGGTACCGGCGATGCCTTGCGCGGCGTAGCCGCCGGCCTTGCCGCGCCATTCGCCGGAGGCGAGATAGGACTCAATGTCCTCTTCCGACAAGCGCTTGAAGCGCACGCGCGTCTCGATCAGGCGCTGGCGGAAGCTTTCCTTGGGGTTGACGATACAGATGGCGGTGTAGACGCGGTGGTTGCGGCCGGACAAGAGCCGCAGGCACTGCGCCGCCTCGTCGAGCAGCTCGGCTTTCGGCAATATGCGGCGACCGACCGCCACCACGGTGTCGGCGGCCAGGATATAAGCGCCACGCAATTCGTCATCGAGCTTGACGTTCTCAAGCCCGGCCGCCGCCTTGGCGTGGGCGAGCCGCTTGGCGAGCGCGCGCGGGATCTCGCCGCGGCGCGGGCTCTCGTCGATATCGGCGGGCTTGAGCGCATCCGGCTCGATCCCGGCCTGGTTGATCAGGGCGAGCCGGCGCGGCGAGCCGGAAGCGAGCACGAATTTTGGGCGGCCGATCATAGTCCGGGTTCCATGGCGCGCGGGAAACTAGCGGAAGAGCTATGCCGCCACAACGCCGATTACGGCAGGCGTCAGGCCCGGAATTCCGCCTTGTCGGTGCCGGAATAGAGGGCTTTTACCTGCCGGCCGACCGCGTCTGCGTGGGCGGCGAGCGCCGCCGCGTCGAGATCGGCCCGCGGCCGCGGCTCCGGGTCGAAATTACCGTCGCGGTCGACGCCGCGCACCAGCATGGCCGAGTCGCGCACCTTGAGCTGTTTGACGTCGGTCGGGATGTAGCGGATCGCGAGCCCAATGCGCCGGTCGCCCGAGCGGTTCGGCTCCGAGCCGTGCACAACCTTCACGTGGTGCAGCGACATCTCGCCGGGATCGAGGA
Organism: uncultured Pseudomonadota bacterium; assembly: GCA_963805535.1. Lineage (GTDB taxonomy): Bacteria > Pseudomonadota > Alphaproteobacteria > Rhizobiales > Xanthobacteraceae > Pseudolabrys. Next base: position 217,676 of record CAWDUV010000011.1, on the reverse strand, counting down.
TGCAGTCGACCGTGCGCTCGGTGTCGACCTTCACGGCGATCTCCTGCCCGCGCGACAGGAGATTGTCCTTGTGGAAGGTGTCGACGTGCTCGAGATGATCCTGCGTCTGCGAGCCGGGCACGAATTTCATGCAGCCGCTTTCCAGATTGGCCGGCGACAGCGCGACCCAGGCGGTGCAGACCGCATCCTTGCTCAGGCCCCAATAGAAGGCGTCCTGGTGCCACGACACGAAGCCCGGGCTTTTCGCCTCCTTGATGAAGAAATTGGTGGTCCAGCACAGAAGATTGGGGCCGAGGATCTGCTCGACCGCGTCGAGGATGCGGGGGTGATGCACCAGCTCGTCGACCCAGGTGAACAGGAGATGCGACTTGTGGCGGAAGTTGCCCTGCAGCGGCTCGCCGAGCTTGGCCTCGTGCCCTTCGAGACATTCGCGGAAATAGGCGACTTCGTCCAGCGTAAGCACCGGCACCGGAAAATAATAACCGTCGCGGCGATAGGCGGCGACGGCGGCCTCCGACAGCATTTGCGGCATGGTTTCCTCCCGGCGGTATTTTCCGCCATGTTAGCGCATGATCCCGAAAAGTGGGAACCGATTTTCGGAAAAGATCATGCGCACGCATAATGTTAGGGACGCACTATGATTCAATCTCGATGGATTGGCCTCTAACGCGATATCGCCGGCGGACAAGCGGCCGCTATTCGTTGCCGCCCCCCGGCTTGCCGAAGCGCTCGCGGATGCGCGCCATGAGCTGGTCGCGCACCTCGCGGTAGGCCTCCAGCCGCTGCTCGCGGTTGCCTTCGGTCGCGGTCGGATCGGCGGTCGGCCAGTATTCGACGTCGGCGGCGAGCGTGCGGGTCAGCTCAAGCGCCTTATGATGCGCCGGCGGCGCCAGCGTCACGATCAGATCGAAATTCAAGCCTTCCAATTCGTCGACTTCCTCGAAGGTCACCGGCTTGTGGCGCGAAATGTCGATGCCGATTTCCTCCATGACCGCGATCGCGAAGGGATCGGTTTCGCCCTTCTGCACGCCGGCGGAGCCGACATAGACGGTCTTGCCGAACAGCTGCTGAGCCAAGCCGGCGGCCATGGGCGAGCGCACCGCGTTCATACCGCAGGCGAACAGCACCGCCTGGGGACGCGCGCGGCGCTCGGACGCTGGCATCGCAGCTTATTCCTTGCGCATGATCGTATCCGAAAACCGCTTTACACTTTTCGGGATCATGCCTTAGCCCTTCCAATGCAGCACGCAGATGAGGGTGAACAGGCGGCGCGCGGTATCCATGTCGAGCCTCACCTTGTCCTTCAGCCGCTCCATCAGAACGCGCGAGCCGTCGTTGTGGATTCCGCGGCGGCCCATGTCGATCGCCTCGATCTTGTCGGGCGTGGCGGTGCGGATCGCCTCATAGTAGCTGTCGCACACCGTGAAGTAGTCCTTCACGATGCGGCGCAGCGGCGTGAGCGACAACAGGTGTGCGATCACCGGCTTGCCGTCCTCGGTTCGAATGTCGAACACCAGCCGGCTGCCGTTGATGCTCAGATGCAGCGCGTAAGGCCCGTTGCTGTCGTTGACCGGCGCGAAGGAATTCTGCTCGAGCAGATCGTAGATGGCGACCTGGCGCTCGTGCTCGATGTCGGGATTGGAGCGGCCGATCGTCTCCTCGTCGAGCGTGACGGCGACGAGGCGCTGCTTGGCGGCGGGCGGCGTCTTGGACGGTGACGTGGGCGGGTCCTTGGCGGCGCTCATGACTGATTGAGCCGAATGGCGACCGAGCGCGCGTGGGCGGTGAGGCCCTCCGCCTCGCCGAGCGCGATGGCAGCGGGGCCGAGCGCACGCAACTGCTCCGGGCCGCATTTGAGCAACGAGGTGCGCTTCATGAAGTCGAGCACGCTCAAGCCGGAAGAAAAGCGCGCCGAGCGCGCGGTCGGCAGCACGTGGTTGGAACCGGCGACATAGTCCCCTATGGCCTCCGGCGTATGCGCGCCGATGAAGATGGCGCCGGCATTGCGGATTTTCGCGGCGAGCCTCTCGGCATCGGCGGCGGCGATTTCCAGATGCTCGGGCGCCAGCCGATCGACCAGCGCGATGGCGTCGTCGAGCTTACCGACATGGATGATGGCGCCGAAATTTGTCCATGAGGCGGCGGCGACCTTCGACCGCGATAACGTCTTCAACTGCGATTCCACCGCGGCGGCGACACGATCGGCGAGCGCTTTGTCGTCGGTGATCAGGATCGACTGCGCGCTTTCGTCGTGCTCGGCCTGCGCCAGGAGATCGGCGGCGATCCAGTCGGCATTGCCGGTCGCGTCGGCCAAAATGAGAACCTCCGAAGGCCCGGCAATCATGTCGATGCCGACCTTGCCGAACACCAGGCGCTTGGCCGCCGCCACATAGGCATTGCCCGGACCGACGATCTTGGCGACCGGCGCAATGGTCTCGGTGCCGTAGGCGAGCGCGGCCACGGCCTGCGCGCCGCCGATGCGATAGATTTCGTCGACGCCGGCCAATTTCGCCGCCGCCAGAACCAGCGGCGACAGTCGGCCGTCGGGGGCCGGCACCACCATGACCAGGCGGGGGCAGCCGGCGACCTTGGCCGGCACCGCGTTCATCAGCACCGAGGAAGGATAGGCCGCGGTGCCGCCCGGCACGTAGAGGCCGACCGCTTCGATCGCGGTCCATTTGGCGCCGAGCTCGACCCCAAGCGCATCGGTGAAGCGCTCGTCGGCGGGCTTCTGCCGCTTGTGATAGGCCTCGATGCGTTCGCGCGCCAATTTGAGCGCGTCGAGCGCCTTGGCGTCGCAGGCCTTCGCCGCCGCGTCGATCTCGGCCGCGCTTACCCGCAGGCCCGTTTTGGCGAGATCGAGGCGGTCGAACTTGGCGGTCAGCTCGATCAGCGCCGCATCGCCGCGCGCCGCAACGTCCGCGATGATGGCGCGCACCGCCTGCTCGACATCGGCCGCCGCCTCGCGCTTGACCGCGAGGAAGGCGCGGAAGCGCTCGTCAAAATCGGCGCTGTTTGTGTCCAAACGCAGCGGCATGCTCCAAACCCATCCGGTAGCAGATGACAGGTCAATGGGTGATAACGCCCTTGGCCGTCAACCCTGTCGCTTTACCCGCAAAAAACGAGGGCTCCGCCCGAAGGCGGAGCCCTGCGAGGAGGAACGCGGGCCGCTACGTCACATTTGCTTGGGCTTTTTCTTCGGCGCCGGCTTCTTGGCGACGGTGTGCTTCTTGGCCGGGTGGACCGACTTGGCCGGGTGGACGGTGCCCGCCCGCACCATGCGCCGTTTCACCGCGTGGCGGTGCCTGGCGGCATGGTGCCGCCCGACCGCCGGCTTGCCGGTATAGCTGCAGGGGGCGAGGCAGAGACCGCCCATCTCCCTGTTGCATGCGCTCACCGTCGGCATGCAGGCCGAGGGCGCACCGAGCTTGACGCATCGACAGCCGGCCGCGGCTTGCGCCGGCGGACCGGGAACGAATGCGGCGGCGATCAGCAGAGCCGCGGCAATGACGAGTTTGCGCATCGAATCACCCCCTTCGGTGGGTATTCGAATACGCCATCAAGGCTGCCGCTTTTCAAGCAATGGTATTTGCACGCCGGCGGCGCGCGCCGAGTTCTGAACCGAAATTTCGCCGGCCGGGGTGGCCGGGGGGGTCAGGTGGCGTCCTGCTCGGCCGCCTTCTCGCCCTCGATCACGGTATGCGCCGGGCAGCGGGCGGCGCTCCAGGAGGGGCCGAGGTCGGCGAGCTCCGCCTCCAGGCACTCGATCTCCAGCCGCAAGGCCTTGCCGCCGGAGAAAGTGAGCGTGACCACGCCGGCGGGGGCGTCGGTTTCGGCGAATTCGACCGCCAAGAGGTTGAGCACGGTTTCCTTGCCGGCCGGATTGATGTCGCGGCATTTGCAGCCGAGCACCCGCTCGAAGCGCAGGGCGGCGCGGCGGCGGCGGTATTCGGGCTTGCCGTTCTGGACGCCTTCCCAGTCGAAGCGATTAAGCCCCACCACGACCCGTTTTTCCTGCGGCCGCCAGTGTACGTCGCCGGCGGCGACCAGGGCGTCCTGCACGTGGGCGGAGACGACCTCCAGGTCTTCCTCGTCAAGGACGATGAATTTAAGCAAGTCGGCCGGCATGTTTCGCTCCCCTCTGCCAGCTAGGTAGGCAGGGCCCGTTACATGCGCAAGGCCGGGAAGGCCGGCTCCAGGCCGGCCGCGGTCCAGCGGGCGCGGCTTCCCGGATCGGTCAGCACACGCAGCAAAGCTTGCGCTTGCGCCGGCTGCGCGCTCTTGGCGGGAATGGCCGCGGTATAGGTGTTGGCGAAATAGAGATCGCCCGGCAGCGGGCCGATGATAGTCACGCCGGGTACCGTCATCAGCTCGCTGATGAAGGTGGTGCCGAGCTCGGCGCGGCCGTCGACCACCGCCTGCGCCACCTCGTAGCCGCGCTTGCCGAGCACGGCCTTCTTGCCGATCTCTTCGGCGATGCCGAGCTTGTCGATGAGGCCGGCGAAGTTCTTGCCCGAGGAGCCGCCGGCGGCGGGATCGCTGTAGGAGACGGCGCGGGCGGCGAGCAGCGCCTCTTTGAATTTTTCCGGCGTGGAAATGTCGGGCGCGGGCGCGCCCTGCTTGACGGCGACGCCGGTGACGGTGCGGCCGAGATCTTTGACGCTGTCGGCGAGCACGGCAGCCGATTTGGCCAGCGCTTCGATCATGGCCGCCGGCAGCACCAGCAGATCGGGCACTTCGCCGCCGTCGAAGCGGCCGCGAATATTGCCGGCGGTGCCGAAATTGAGATCGAGTGTATGGCCGCTTTGCTTTTCATATTGCGGCGCGAGCTGGCGCAGCATGGATTCGACGGCGCCGGTCGCCATGACTTTTATCGTTGCCACGCTGAGCCTCCCGGTTCTTTTGCGGGCGCGATCATATGCAGCTGTCACTGCCCGCGAAAGCGTCTCGCTCGTAGGGTAGGCTGAGTGAAAGCGAAGCCCACCGCCGCGTATGATTGTGTTGCTCGTTTGTTGGTGGGCGCGGCGGCGATCGATTCTCAGCGTCATTCCGGGACGGCGCGCTAGCGCCGGACCCGGAATCCAGGGCCATACGATCAGCTTACCGATTTTCTCTGGATTCCGGGTTCGCGTGCCATAGCGCGTCGAAGACGCGCGTAAACGCGCTTATGGCACGCGCCCCGGAATGACGAGGGCCGTAGCCAACGCTCCGCCGCCCCTGTTGGTTTGGTCGGCGCGGGGTATCGCCGCATTCCAAGCCGCTCGCTCTCGAAATAGAACCGAGGGCGCGCGGGACGCCAAGGGCCCGAATCGGACCCGCGTGCCTCAATGCCTCGCGACATCGAGGCGGCCTCCGTCGCGCATACGGCGCGTCGGAGGCAAAACGGCCCCGCTTTCGCAAGGGCCACGCAAGTCCGCCAGTCCCAAGGCGTCCCGCGCGCGGTGTTTATAGGTCTGCTCCGCATGGCCCCCGGTGGACGTACCCTTTCAGGCGCCACGCCTTTCGGCACAGGCGCCTATCCACCGCTGTGGACCCAATTAGGGGTCCAGTGGCGCGCGGCTGGCGCGCCGGGACACATGCGGCTTGGACCGCCGGGCCGCTTCGCCGCATCTCCAGCGAAAGCGTCATTCCCCGGCCACCGCTCCCCGCCCCGTGTCTGAAGATGCTGTACAGACACCCCTCGGTAACGAGGCGGGATGCCACGGATTATGAGGCCGGTTTTCCGAGCGGGGATAGATTTTTTTCGTGTCGTTTGTTTTCAATGCGTTGCGCGGCCAAAGCGGGGATAGAATTCGCGCGCGGCGTCTCTCGGCCTCATGCTGAGGAGCGGCCGCAGGCCGCGTCTCGAAGCATGAGGCCGCCTATGGTTCGAGACGCGCCGCTTACGCGGCGCTCCTCACCATGAGGCGGAGAGAGGCTGGCGCGGCGGCACGACGCTAGCGCGTCTTTGCCCAGCCTACGAAAGAGCCGGAATGCTAATCGCTGATGCGCTCGATGGCCGCGCCGCAGCGGGCGAGCTTTTCCTCGACGCGCTCGAAGCCGCGGTCCAGGTGGTAGACGCGGTTGACGATGGTTTCGCCCTCGGCCGCAAGGCCGGCGATCACCAGCGACACGGAAGCGCGCAGGTCGGTCGCCATCACCGGCGCGCCCTTCAGCCGCGGCACGCCTTCGATGGTCGCGGTCTGGCCGTCGAGCTGGATGGAGGCGCCAAGCCGCACCAGCTCCTGCACGTGCATGAAGCGATTCTCGAAAATGGTCTCGGTGATGGTCGAGGTGCCCTTGGCGCGCGTCATCAGCGCCATCATCTGCGCCTGCAGGTCGGTGGGAAAGCCGGGGAAAGGCGCGGTGGTGACGTCGACGGAGCTAAGCCCGGCGCCGTTGCGGGCGATACGGACGCCCTCGTTGGTCGGCGTCACCGTGGTGCCGGTCTGCGCCAGCACATCGAGCGCCGCCTCGAGCAGTTCGGGCCGCGCATTGTGCAGCAGCACGTCGCCGCCGGTCATGGCGACGGCCATGGCGTAAGTGCCGGTCTCGATGCGGTCGGGCAGCACGGCATGGCGCGCGCCATGCAGGCGGTCGACGCCCTCCACCACGATGCGCGCGGTGCCGGCGCCGGAGATTTTGGCGCCCATCTTGTTGAGGCAGTCGGCGACGTCGCCGATCTCCGGCTCGCGCGCGGCATTGTCGATCACCGTGGTACCGCGGGCGAGCGAGGCCGCCATCAGCGCGGTGTGGGTGCCGCCGACGGTGACCTTGGGAAACTTGATCTCGCCGCCGCGCAGACCTTTATGCGCGCGCACGATCACGTAGCCGCCTTCGATCTCGATATCGGCGCCGAGCGCCTCCAGCGCCATGATCAGCAGGTCCACCGGCCGCGTGCCGATGGCACAGCCGCCGGGCATGGAGACCTTGGCCTCGCCCATGCGCGCAACCAGCGGCGCCACTACCCAGAAGCTGGCGCGCATCTTCGACACCAGTTCGTAGGGCGCGGTGGTGTCGACGATGGTCTTGGCGGAGATATGGACGCTGCGGCCGTTGTCGCCGTTCTCGCCCGGGCGCTTGCCGGCGATCATGATGTCGACGCCGTGATTGCCGAGGATGCGCTGCAAGAGGCCGACGTCGGCGAGATGCGGCACGTTGTCGAGGATGAGCGTGTCCTCGGTCAGCATACCGGCGATCATCAGCGGCAAAGTGGCGTTCTTGGCGCCCGAAATCGGGATGGTGCCGGTCAAACGCTGGCCGCCGACGATACGAATACGATCCATGACGCCCCGCTGCTAAGCCCTCTAGAGCCAGACCCGCTTAGATTGAATGACAGCACGATCCTAACAATTTGCCTGCGCATGATCTGGATCATGCGCGGGCCGCCGGGAGCCGGCCCGCTTTTATGGCCTGTATGGGGGCGCCCGGCCAAGGCTAATTTTACGCGAGTTAGCGGGGAATGGGGCCGCAATTTCCGCTCATTCCCGCGCCAGCGGGAATCCAGGCCGATTTGCAGAGAGTTCAGCGACCTTTGGCCCCTGGGTCCCCGTTTTCGCGGGGACGAACGGACGATGGGCCGGGCTCCTGGGCCCGCCCGCGCGCCTGCGCCTTGCGCCGCTTGAGGTTGGCGCGCAGGGCCGCTTTGAGCCGCTCGGCACGCTGCCTCTCGCCGGATTTGCCGGTCTTGTCCGCCATGGCGGCAGCAATAGGAGGCCGCCGCGCGGCCCGCAAGCGGCCAAGTCGCAAGCCAAGCCGCAAGCCTCGACAGGGCGGGCATGATCGGATATTCGCTCGCGACGAGCGCTGCCGTAGCTCAGTGGTAGAGCACCCCCTTGGTAAGGGGGAGGTCGAAAGTTCAATCCTTTCCGGCAGCACCATTCGTCCGCCGCCCAGCGCCCCATCGAACCCATGCGACGTCACACAAAACGAGGCGTCCTTGTCGCGGCAAGCCTGTTGGCCGGCTTCGCCCCGGCCGGCGCACAAACGTTCACCACCTATCATTGCCGCGATGGCTCCGAATTCGTCGTGGCGTTCTTCGAAGCCGACAAGCGCGCGCACGTGCAGCTCGACGGCAAGGCGCTCACGCTACCAAAGCGGCTATCGCTCGGCGGCCGGCGCTACGCCAAAGGCGATATCACTTTGCGCATCGCGAAGGGCCGCACCACGCTCAAGCGCGGCAGGCATTCGACCGAATGCAGCGTGGATTGAGCGGCCGGACGGAGGCGCCTTACGCCGGCCGCAGCCGGCCTTCGCGATGCCAGGCGATGGCGTCGTCGAGCCGATCGTCGCCCCAGAACAGTTCCTTGCCGACGGCAAAGGTCGGCGAGCCGAAGACGCCGAGCGCGGCGGCCTCGTCGGTTTCGGCCTGCAAGGCGGCCTTCAATTCGGCGGACGCGGCGAGCGCCAGAGCCGGTTGCGGGTCCTGGCCGATCTCGCGCAAAGCGTCCGACAGGCCGGGCTCGATGCTGACGTCCTCGCCGCTGCCGAACCAGCGGCGATAGGCGGCGCGCACGTAATCGGCGCCCCAGCCCGCGCGCATGCCGGCGAGCGCGATGCGGTTGACGAAAGGCAGATGCTGCAGGGGATAATGCGGAATGCCCGACCAGGCGACGTTGTACATCGCCGCACGCCGCTCGATATCGCGCCACATGTATTGCGCCTTGATCGGCTTTTTCGAAAACGGAATGTTGTCCATGGCGACCATGATCGCGCGCACGTCGAACGGACGCCAGCGGAACGCGACGCGCTCGCGCCGCGCGATTTCATCGAGGCGCATCACCGTCAGATAGGTGTAGGTGCTGCCAATTGAGAACCAAAAATCGATCGGCGCCGACATCGCTCGCCCCCGATTTCTCGCGTTATCCGTCCCACGCCTCAACCATAATGGGTCTCTGCCGCAAGGCAATGCCGGACGGTCGGCGTTACCGGCACGAATAACCGAAAAATGCGGGGCGTCGCGACACGCCGGCGCTCACCCCGCCTTGGCGAGCGTCTTCTTGCGGCGCGCGGGGGGCCGCAACGGCACCGGCGCGCGGCCGACCAGTTGGGCGTAGTCGGCGATCGGGTGCGGGCGGCCGACGTAATAGCCCTGCATCTCGCTGCACTGCTCGCTGGCCAGGAACTTGACCTGCTCTTCGGTCTCCACGCCTTCCGCCACCACCGGCAGATCGAGACCGCGGCCGAGCGCGATCACCGTGCGAATGATGGTGACCGCCTGCCGGCTGTGGGCCAGGTTGGCGATGAAGGCGCGGTCGATCTTGATCTTGTCGAAGGGGAAGGCCTGCAGATAGGACAGCGAGGAATAGCCGGTGCCGAAATCGTCCATGGCGATGCGCACGCCGAGGTTCTTCAGGCGGCGCAGGACCGAGAGCGCGCCGGAGAAATCGCCGATCAGCACGCCCTCGGTGATCTCGAGTTCGAGCCGCGCCGGCGACAGGCCGGTCTCCAACAGCACCTCGTGCACCAGCTTGACAAGATCGCCGCGCTGGAACTGCACCGGCGAGAGGTTGACGGCGATGCTCAAGGGGCGCGGCCAGGAGGCGGCCTCGCGCGCCGCGGTGCGCAGGATCCACTCGCCCAGCTTGACGATGTAGCCGCTTTCCTCGGCGAGCGGGATGAAGGTCGCGGGCGGCACCAGGCCGAAGCGCGGATGGTTCCAGCGCACCAGCGCCTCGAAGCCGGTGATCTCGCCGCCGATATGCGCCTGCGGCTGATAGTGCAGCACGAGCTCGTCGCGCTCGATCGCCACCCGCAGATCCTGCTGCAGCGCGCGGCGCTCGCGCAGCTGCTTGTCCATCGCCATTTCGAAGAAGCGCAGCGAGCCGCGCGCCTCCGACTTGGCGCGGGACAGGGCGGCGTCGGCATTGGCCACCAGCGCGACGGCATCGGCGCCGTCCTGCGGGAACAGCGCGACGCCGATAGTGAGGCCGACGCGCATGGCGGTGCCGTGGACCTCGATGTCGGAGTCGAGTGCCTGGACCAGCCGCTGCGCCAGCGCCTCGGTCGCGGCCGGCGGCGCGCCGGTCGGCGTGATGACGGCAAACTCGTCGCCGCCGACGCGGGCGAGGAAGGCGCCCTCGCACACCGCCGCCAGCCGATGCGCCACCTCGCGCAGCAGCGCGTCGCCGGCCGCATGGCCGAACACGTCGTTGATCGCCTTGAAGCGGTCGAGGTCGATGCACAGCACCGCGAAGCTTTCGCCCGACGCCGCCGCCAGCTCGAGCGTGGCGGCGATGCACTCGTTGAAGGCGGTGCGGTTGGGCAATTCGGTGAGCGGGTCGTGGTGCGCCATGTGCGCGATGCGCTGCTCGTGGCGCTTTTGGTCGGTCAGGTCGTTGATGACGCTGATGAGATAGCGCGGCTTGCCGTCGGCGTCGCGCACCGGCAGGCGCGTGGTGGTGACGATGCGGGTGCCGTTGCCGGGGGTGAGCAGGGCGTGCTCTTCGAAAAAGAGGATTTGTCCGGCTTCGACCAGCTTGCGGTCCGCCGCCTCGATGAAGTCGGCGCTAACGGCCGGCAAGACCTCGGCGGCGCGCCTGCCGAGCATTTTGTCGCGGACCGATGCCCAAATAGGTCTCGGCGGCGCGGTTGAGCAGCAGGTAGCGCAAGGTCTGCGCGTCCTTCACCAGGATGGGCGAGGGCACGTTCTCGATGATGGTGTCGAGGAAGGCACGCGTCTGCTCGAGGTCGCGCTCGGCGCGCTTGCGCTCGGTAATATCCTCGTGGGTGGCCACCCAGCCACCGCCCTCGATCGGCTGGTTGACCACGGCGATGACGCGGCCGTCGGGGTGCTCGATGTTGAGCGTGAAAGCGTTGCCTTGCGCCAGAGCGGCGCGCAACTCGGCTTCGTAACGGGAAGGATCGAGCGGAAAGCTGCCAGCGGCGATGCGCGCCTCCAGCAGGTCACACACGCCGGCGCCGCGCCAGATGCGCCGCGGATCGATATTGTACATGGCACGGTAGCGTTCGTTCCACAGCATCAGCCGATGCTGCGCGTCGAACAGGCAAAGGCCCTGGATCATGTTGTTGACGGCGGCGTCGAGCTGCATGTTGTGCTCGGAAAGCTCGCGGCGCATGCGCCAGGCTGACACCGCGCCGGCGACCGACAGGCTGATGAGCGCGCCGACGACGGCGGCGAGCGCGATCGACAGCGTGTTCGCCGACATCGAGAAAGCCTCGATCCCCTCCATGAGCGCGAATGTGAGGACGAAGCCGAGCGCGCCGGCGAGGGCGACGACGCGCCAGTCGCGGTTTTCGCGCAGCTTCCGCAGCATTCCCGGCAAGGCTCGCGTTTTCGTCGGCATACGGACAATTCGAGTTGAATTTCCGTAACCTACAAGCGGCGCTGTTGGCCGCGCGTTAAAATGCGCGGGGACGCATATGTTAATTCGCGATTAGGGCTAGGCGCGCGTGAAGCCGGCAGCGCCAATTTTACCGGTAGCGCGGTACGGCTTCTCGGTATTGTCTGACCGGAACCGCGGCGCCTCACCGGGGCCGGCGGACCGCCCTCACCTTCCCGCTGTTGCCGCCGCCGCAGAAGAACGTATCGCTGCCGTTCGATTCCAATCCCGAAACGATCAGACCGGGCGGCATGTCCAGTTGCTCGAGGACCTCGCCGGACTGCGGATCGATCCGGCGCAGCTCGCTTTGCTCGGCTTCCCAGGTGCCGTGCCAGAGCTCGCCGTCGACCCAGGTGACGCCGGTGACGAAGCGATTCGAGTCGATGGTGCGCAGGATCGCGCCGGTCTGCGGATCGACCTGGTGGATCTTGCGCTTGCGATGTTGCGCGACCCAGAGCGAGCCTTCCGCCCAGGCCATTCCCGAGGCGCCGCCTTCGGGCGTCGGAACCGTGGCGATCACGCGGCCGGTCTTGGGATCGACCTTCTGGATGCGGTCCCCGGAAATCTGGAACAGGTGCTGGCCGTCGAAGGCGGTTCCCGCATGCGCGGGGATATCGAGCGCGCGCACCGTCTTCCCGCTCGCGGGGTCGATGGCGTTCAGCCGGTCGCCGGTCGCGATCCAGACATTGGTGCCGTCATAGCTGACGCCGGCCACATTCGTGACATCCGGAAAGGGGCCGTATTCGCGGACGATTGTTGCTGCTGCTCGTTTCATCGCTGACCCTTGTTGCCGCCGTTGGCTCGATGCTCCTACCCTAGCCGCCGGTCAGCGCGGCCGGGAGTAACAAGGTTGTCGGGAAACCCGGCACCGGCGGCGTCATCCAGCGGCGCGCCCGGCCGCGGCCATACCACGGCGCCCTGCAACTGCAAGCATGTTCGCGCTTAGCGCTGTCGCTCCGAACGCGCTTTTACATCTTCGCTCAGAAGCCGCACAATCTCGCTCGCCTTGCGGACATCCGTCTCGCTGAGCGCGAGTCGGATGGTTGAAGCGATCGAAAGGAGCCTGGCGTTGAGTTCGCGGTAGTGCGCGTCCCCTTTGGGCGTCAGCCGCACTTGCTTCGAGCGCCGGTGCTTCGGATTGTCGATGAATTCGACGAGCTTTTCGTCCGCGAGCTCATCCGCCAACCGCTGCATCCGCTGGCGGCTGGTGGGTCGCATCTGAGCGATCTGCGGCACGGTTAGCGGACCAAACAATGCGAGGCTTCGCATGAAGCCAAACGCCCCGCCGCCCCAACCGGTGATGAATCCTGTCTTCTGGCCGAAGGCCCGTATCCTGAAGAAACACTGAGCCACTTCGAGCATCAGCTCGGCGATTGCCTCGCCCTTGCGGCCAATGATTGGGGCCACCTCCGTCTTTCGGGCAATTCCGGTCCTGTGTCGTGCCTTTGTCATCGGCGCAGTTCCCTTCGGCCATGCCAGTGTCCCCAGTTGACACCACGGTTGTCAAATTGCCAGAATGACACCTTAGTTGTCATATTGCGTGTGCATGCCTCGCGCTACCGCCCCGCATCGTTGGGAGGATGTCATGAGCAACGACCCGGCCGAGCGACAGGTGGCCGACACCGAAACCGCGGGGGTCATCGCGCGACCGCCACTTCTTTTTCTTGCCGCGCTTCTGCTCGGCTTCGTCATCGATCATCTGCTGACCTTGCCATTCCCCGTCGCAAGGATCGGACCGCTCCACTGGACGAGCGCCATCATCGCCGGCTGCCTGATCCTCATCGGTCTTTCGGTCTTTGCAGCTAGCACTCGCAACTTTGCCGACGCCGGGACGCCGGTTCAGGGGACCAGGCCCACCCGAGCGCTGGTGACGACCGGAATCCACGGTTGGAGCCGCAATCCGATCTACGTCGGCATGTTTCTGGTGTACGTCGGCATCGGGCTTGCAGTGCGCGGCCCATGGATCCTCATTCTTGTGCTGCCGCTGGCGATCGTCATGCGCTACGGTGTCGTCGCACGCGAAGAGGCGTACCTGGAACGGCGCTTTGGCGAAGCCTACCGCGCGTACAAGGCTCGCGTGCGCCGCTGGGTCTAGCCGACACGTGAGCGCATCGACCGTTTGAAGGCCGAGGCGAGACCAGGCCCGACCGTAATCGAAGGCGGTTTGATGCGTTCACCCTAGCCGCCGGTCAGCGCGGCCGGCAGTAACAAGGTTGTCGGGAAACCCGGCACCGGCGGCGTCATCCAGCGGCGCGCCCGGCCGCGGCCGATCGCCTGCACCTTGCCGTCCGCCGTGAGATCGTCGAGCGCGCGCTGCACGGTGCGCTGGCTGGCGCCGAGCGCCAGCGCCAGCGCCGAACTCGACCATGCTTCGCCGTCCGCCAATAGAGCGAGCACCGTGGCATGCGCTTCGTCCGTCGGTGGGGCCAGCACCACGACCTCCGGGGCGCGGCGTGGCACCAGCACAAAGCCTTCCTTGGTCGCGTCGATGCCTGCGACGTCACGTAGCGTCTTGCGCAGGCGGCCGATCTCGACGCGCAGGCGCGCGCGATGCAATTCGTCGGCATGTTTGGCCCGGAACGCGCGCGCCAGCAGCGCGGCGCGGGTCACGTCGTCGGGAAAGGCTTCGGCAAGTGCGCGGGCGAGCGCGAACAGTACCGGGCGTGTCTCCAGCGAAATGACTTTGCCGGAATGGCAGATGACGCGGCGGCAGGCATCGACGACGAGCGCCTTCGACGCCAGCAGCGTTTCGATGTCGTCGAGCCGCAGCAGCCGCTCCTTGCCGCGCGCAATTAGCCGCGCCGCGGGCGTATCGAGGACGCGGCCTGCGCTTTCGACCTCGGCCAGGAGCGAAGGGACGCGGGCTTCGCGCGCAAAGCGTTTGGCCCGCGTCAGGGCAGCGCGCGCTGCCTTGATCTCCAGGCGTCGGATCGCGATCCCGGCGACGACCAGCTCGTAGGCGGTACGCGATGCGATCGGCAGCGGCGCCGGATCGAACACCTCGATCAGGCGCTCGACTTGGTCAAGGCGGCCGATCAGCAGCAGATGCCGCATGGCGAGATAGCGCGCGTGCGCGGCATTGGCACGGTCGTCATGCCGTTCGAGCGTCGTGCGTGCCTGCTCGAGCGGTTTCGCCGGCCAGCCGAGGTCGCGCGAGACCAGCGCGATCTCCGCCTCGGCGAGCACGCAACGCGCGCGGGCGACGGCTTCGCGCGGGCCGAAGGCGCGGGCGGCGCGCCGCAGCAGCGCCTTGGCGCGAACGAGATCGCCGAGCTGCGCCATCGCAATGCCGCGTAGCGCCAACGCCGGCGCATCGTCGCGCAAGGCGATGACGTTCAGCGCGCCGAGCGCATCACCCGTTGCGAGCGCGCGCGCCGCGGCGGTAATCAGCGAGTCCATTCAAATCGTGACACACTTGTCACTCCTACGGTTCGATGCGCAGCACTAAGTGTCTCTAAAGACAGACAAGCACCGACAGTGCCGAACAGCGAATAGATAGCCGAAAGAAGGAGACAGACGATGACCATTCCTGAGAATGCGAAGGTCACGATTACATCACCTGGGACGGACGGGAAAGCAGAGCAGCACGCCATGAAAACACCATCCATCGTGTCGCCGCAGGAGTGGGAGGCCGCGCGCCAGCAGATGCTGGTGAAGGAAAAGGCGCTGACCCGCGCCCGCGACGCGCTCGCCGCCGAACGCCGGCGGATGCCATGGATGGCCGTGGAAAAAACATACACGTTCGACGGGCCCAATGGAAAAGCGAGCCTGCTCGACCTATTCGAGGGCCGCCGTCAGTTGATCGTCTACCGCGCCTTCTTCGAGCCCGGCGTGCACGGCTGGCCGGAGCACGCCTGCATTGGCTGTTCCTTGGGCGCCGACCAGGTCGCCCACCTCGCCCATCTGAACGCGCGCGACACGACGCTCGTGTATGCCTCGCGGGCACCGCAGACCGACATTGCGCGCTTGAAGGCGCGGATGGGCTGGGAAATGCCCTGGTACACCATCACCGACAGCTTCGACGCTAACTTTGGCGTGGACGAGTGGCACGGCCACAATGCGTTCATCCGCGACGGCGAGCGCGTGTTTCGCACTTACTTCATCAACAGCCGCGGCGACGAGGCGATGGGCACAGTCTGGAGCTATCTCGACATGACGGCGCTCGGGCGTCAGGAGATTTGGGAGGACTCGCCCAAGGGCTACCCGCAGGAGCGCCCGTACAAGTGGTGGAACTGGCACGACAGTTACATCCGCAACGCCGCGCCCGATCCGAAGTGGGTCGAGGTGTCGGACGCAGGAGAGGCCGCCTTTCGGAAGAGCGACCGCTAGATTGGTAATCTGCCGCATGGCGCGCGCGGAGGCGCCGTGCACGCGGGGCTGAGCTGATCGGCGAGTCGATCGGAATCCTGCCACACTTGTGACTCCCGCCGTTCGACACCCGGGCGTTATATCTCGCTCAAGACCAACAGCTAGCCCGTCGTATAGTGAACGGAATAGAGGACGAAGGGGCGCGGGAAGGCGGCCTGGTTCGCAATTGCTCCAACTGCCCCGACCATGGAGGAGACCGATGCAAGAGCCCCTCGTTGTCCGCCGCGAGACGCATGTTTCCGCGCCGCCCGCCGCGGTGTTCGCCCTCCTGACCGACCCGGAGAAAATCCTGCGCTGGATGGGAACGGAGGCTCAGATCGAGCCGCGCCCCGGCGGCCTCTATCTCGTCAATGTCACCGGGGCTCGCTTTGCTCGCGGCTCCTTCCGCGAGGTGGTGCCGGTGCACCGCCTCGCCTACAGCTTCGGTTGGGACGGCAGCGAAGCGGTGCCGCCGGGCTCGAGCCTGGTCGAAATCGACTTGATCGAGCAGCCGGACGGAACACTGCTGCGCCTGACGCACACCGGCCTGCCCAATGCCGAGCAATGCGCCGGCCACGCGGAAGGCTGGTCCCATTACGTCGGCCGGCTGGCCGAAGTCGCGGCCGGGCGCGACCCGGGCCCTGATCCGTGGCATGGCCGCACTGGCTGAGTGACTTTCGTTTTGCGCCGCAGATGACAGGCCAGGGCGGCGGTCGCATGATCGCGGCATGGATCTGCCCCCGCCACTTGCCTGGCTGGTGGACGAGGCCGGCGCCTCGCCCGGCCCGGACCGCTTTCTGGCCGAACTCGGCAGCCGGCTGCTGGCGGATGGCTTACCGCTGGCCGGCGGCGCGCTGACGCTTGCCGTGCCGCATCCGACCATCGCCCGCCGCACCTGGCTTTGGCGCGCGGAGACTGGGGCGGTGATCGAGGCGCTGGCCTTCACTGGCGCTCCGCTCAGCCAAGCCGGGCGCGATTGGCTCACCGAGCTTGGCCCGGTGCAGGAGGACGCGGTAGGCCCGGCTCCGGACGGTTCGGTGCTGGGCTGGGCCGGGACCCGACCGTTCGTACCCGCCGAGACCGAGCGGCTGCGCCAGGTCGCGCGCTTCGCCGCAGCGCCGCTGGCCGCCCTGGCCGCGCGGGCGGCGCTGGCAGCGTTGCTCGAGGCCTATCTCGGTCGGCGCAGCGCCGCCCGAGTGCAGGCCGGCGCGTTGCGCCGTGGCACGGGAGAAACCATTCGCGCCGCGCTGCTCTACGGCGATCTGCGCGATTTCACCGCCCTGTCCGAGACAGCGGAGCCGGCGGCGGTGATTGGCGCACTCGACGGTTGGTTCGACCGGGTCGCCGGGGCGGTGCACGCTTTCGGCGGCGAGGTGCTGAAGTTCATCGGCGATGGCGTGCTGGCGATTTTTCCGGTTACGGCTGCGCCGGCCGAGGCTTGCGAGACTGCATTGCGCGCCGTCGTCGCGGCCCGCGCCGGCATGGCTCATCTCGATGCCTCGCGGCAAGCGCAAGGATTGCCGCCGTTGCCGTTCGGGGTGGCGCTGCATCTCGGCGAAATACTGTGGGGCAATATCGGCGCGGCCGACCGGCTGGATTTCACCGCCATTGGTCCCGCGGTCAATTTGGTCAGCCGGCTGGAGGGCCTCTGCCGGCCGCTTGGCCGCTCGGTGCTGATCTCGGGCGCGGTTGCCGCCGAGACCACCATGCCGCTGCTGCCGCTGGGCGAACATGTGCTGCGTGGCATCGCGGCACCCTGCACCGTGTTCACCTTACCGGACGCGTGAGTGGCGCGCGCCGCGGCGGTAATCGGCGAGTCCATTCAAATCCCGACACACTTGTCACTCCCGGCCGTCCACCGGCCGGCGCTAAATCTATCTCACGATCGACGCCCGGCAAGCCGCCGCAAGAACGCGGCCGTCGCCGCGGGCAGCGAAAGGAGAGACAAGATGACGACACATATGATCGCAACGCGCGAAAAGTGGCTGGAGGCGCGGCTCGACCTGCTTGCCGCCGAGAAGGACCTGACGCGGCGCAGCGACGAGGTCGCCCGGCTGCGCCGGCAGCTTCCCTGGGTCCAGGTCGAGAAGGAGTACACCTTCGACGGACCCGATGGCCGGCAAACGCTCGGCGATCTGTTCGACGGCCGCAGCCAGCTCCTGGTGCAGCATTTCATGCTCAAGCCGGGCGCGGAAGAAGGCTGCAAGGGCTGCTCCTACATGGCCGATCATACCGACGGCATGACCCTGCACCTGGCGCATCGCGACGTCACGTTCGTGACCATTTCGCGCGCGCCGCTCGCCGAGATCGAGCGTTTTCGCCGGCGCATGGGCTGGCAGTTCAAGTGGGTGTCCTCCAACGGCACCGACTTCAACTACGACTTCGGCGTCAGCTTCACGCCGGAAGAAGTGGCCAAGGGCAAGATCAATTACAACTACGGCAAGTGGCCGCTCACGGGCGAGGAGTGGCCCGGCGTCAGCGCCTTCTACAAGGACGAGGCGGGCGACGTCTTCCACACCTATTCGACCTATGGCCGCGGCGTCGAGGTGATGATGGGGACGTACCGGATGCTCGACCTCACGCCCAAGGGCCGCGACGAGCAGGGCCGCAACATGGCGTGGGTGCGTCACCACGACCGCTACGAACCGGAGGCGCCGGCGAAAGTTGCCCCGGCGGCCGATTCCTGCTGCGCGGCACGCGCGTGAGGCGGCGGCCATGACTGACGTGCCGATGTCTCCTGTCGTGCGTCACGACGTCGAGACCTGTGCCGGGGGCGGTGCTGCCGCTCCCGGCCTGGCCGGCTGGCTCGCGCTCGCCGCCGCGCCGACGTTTGCCCTCATGGCGCTGTGGACCGGCTTGGTCGGCGGCCAGCCCGACATGCTGTGCATGGGCATGCAGGATGCATCGCCTATGAACGGGATGGCGGCGATGTACGCGCTGATGAGCGCCTTCCATGCGGCGCCTTGGCTGAAACTCATCGCCGGCAGGCGAAGCGGCCGCGCCGGGCCTCAGCGGCCCTTCAGAAACGCGAAGTCGCAGCCCTGATCGGCGCCGAGGATCTGCTCGGCATAGAGCCGGGCATAGCCGCGCGCGGGCGCGGCGGCGGCTTTGGGCATTTGCGCGGCGCGGGCTTTGAGCTCCGCCGCGTCGACCAGAAGCGTGATGCTGCGCTCCTTGACCGACAGCTTGATGCGGTCGCCGTTGCGCACCAAAGCGAGCGGGCCGCCGCTTGCCGCGTCGGGCGTGACATGCAGCACGATGGTGCCGAAGGCGGTGCCGCTCATGCGCGCATCGGACACGCGCACCATGTCCTTGAGGCCGGCGGCGGCGAGCTTCTTGGGGATCGGCAGATAGCCGGCCTCCGGCATGGCGGCCGGCGAATGCGGACCGGCGTTCTGCAAGACGAGAATGTCGTCGGCGGTGACGTCGAGCGCAGGATCGTCGACGCGCGCGGCGAGGTCTTCCAGCGAAGAAAACACCACCGCCCTACCCTCGTGCTCGAACAGCCTGGCGTCAGCGGCCGAGCGCTTGAGGATGGCGCCCTGCGGCGCCAGGTTGCCGAACAGCGCGACCAGCCCACCTTGCGGCTCCAACGGCTTGTTGCGTTCGGCGATGATGCTGCGATCGACCCAGGTGTCGCGCGCGGCGTCGGCATCTTCGTGCGCCAACCGCTCGCCCAGCATCTCGCCGGTCACCGTCATGGCGTCGAGATGCAGCAGGTCCTTCAATTCGCGCAACAGCGCGCCGATGCCGCCGGCGGCGAAGAAATCCTCCATATAACCGTTGCCGACCGGCTTCAGGTTGACCAGCACCGGCGTGGTGTCTGAGAGCTCGTTGAGCCGCTGCAGCGAAAGCGGGATGCCGGCGCGGCCGGCGATGGCGGTCAAGTGGATCACCGCATTGGTCGAGCCGCCGATGGCGAGCAGCACGCGCAGCGCGTTCTCGATCGATTTCTGCGTCACGATCTTGTCGGGCGTTAGCCCGGAGCCGATCAGCTTGACGGCGGCGGCGCCGGTTGCCTCCGCCGCGCGCAGGCGGTCGGCGTGCACGGCGGGGATGGCGGCGGTGCCGGGCAGGATCATGCCCAGCGCCTCGGCGAGGCAGGCCATGGTCGAGGCGGTGCCCATGACCGCGCAGGTGCCGGCGGTGGTGGCGAGCTTGCCTTCGATTTCGGTGATTTCCTTTTCGTCGATCTTGCCGGCACGGTACTGCGCCCAGAAGCGGCGGCAGTCGGTGCAGGCGCCCAGCCGCTCGCCGTGATGGCGGCCGGTCATCATCGGGCCGGCGACCAGGCCGATGGCGGGCTTAGCCGCAGAGACCGCGCCCATCAGTTGCGCCGGCACGGTCTTGTCGCAACCGCCCATCAGCACCACGGCGTCCATCGGCTGCGCGCGCACCATCTCCTCGGTGTCGATCGACATCAAATTGCGGAATTTCATGCTGGTCGGCGACAGAAACACTTCGCCGAGCGAAATGGTGGGGAATTCGAGCGGCAGCGCGCCGGCCGCCAGCACGCCGCGCTTCACGGCGTCGAGCATCTCCGGGAAATGGCGGTGGCAATTGTTGAAGCCGGACGGCGTATAGGCGATGCCGACCACCGGCTTTTCCAGAAACTCACGCGAATAGCCCATGGACTGCGCGAAGGAGCGGCGCAGGTAGAGCGAAAAATCGCGGTCGCCGTAATTGGTGAGGCCGTGCGCGATGCCGACGGGATCGTTCATGGGGGTCACTTTGTGCAGGCGCGCGCGCCCGAATGCAAGCGGCTCCAGGATGGTGAGTGGATGGCGGCTACGGTCATGACGCTGGCGCTGCTCCACCGCCGATGAAGCGCTCAAGCGCGTGGTTGGCGCGCGGCCAGCCGTGCGCGTGCGTCCAGGCCGGCAGGCGGCGCTCGATGAAAGCGGCGGCCACCACCGCGGTCAACAGCCACATTTCGTAGAAATAGCGCGGGGTGGCGAGATAGACGAAATCGACCGCGTATTCGGCGAGCAGCGCGGCACCGATCAGGCGCAGCCAGGGATCGAAGTCGCGCCCGCGCAGGGTCACATAGACGACGATAGCGACGGCGGCGGCATTGAACGGAACGAAAGCGAGTTGGTCCCCCGGCCCGCTCAGAAAGGCGCCGATCTGCGCCAACGCGCGATGCAGATGCGCGCCGGCGAAATCGAGCCTGGCCAGCTCGGCAAGCGCCGCAAGCCAGGCCGACGGCGGCATGACCAGCAGGCCCGGCAGGCCGGCATTGCTGCTGAGCAGCACCAGTCTATGGCCGAAAACCCAGTTGTGCAGCGGCATGGCCAGCACCGGCAGGAAGCCGATGCAGAGGCCGGCGATGCGCCGCCATTGCCCCTGGTAGAGCGCGGCGAGGCCGGCGCCGGCCAGCATGACGCCGGCGATGGGCGCCACGATCGGCTTGGTGAAGACCGCGAGCGCCATCAGGAACGCGGCGCCGAAGGCCGCGCCCACGCGATCTTGTGCGCCGGCGCGCGGCGGCACCAGCACGAACACGCCCCAGATGAGCAGGATATGCGCGGCCGGATCGGCGAAGCCGCGCGCCGCCCATTTGGCATAGTCGAGGAGAGTGGTGCCGAAAATCTCGCCGATCGGCACGGCGACGAAGATGAGCGCCAGCCGCCAGGCAAAGGTGTCGGTCAGGAAGCGCTTATAGAGGCCGAGCAGGATGAGCGGCAGCGCCAGCACCAGCGACAGATAGCCGAGATCGGTGTCGCCGAACACGATCATTTCGAGCGCGCGCCAATAGCGCAGGCCCGGGCCGCCGTAATAGTACACGTTCTCGCCGCCGGTGAGCGCCGCCGCGATGTCGCCGTGCAGCAGGTGCTGCAGGATCAGGCGGCCGGTGCCGGTATAGAACAGCCCGTCATCGCCGCCGTCCATCGGCCGCCAGCCGCCGATGAAGCTCGCATCGATGACGGCGATCACAACGAGCGACAGCGCGATCAGCACGAAGGCGCGCAAAAGATTGCGCGGCTTGGCGCGTACCAGCAGGATCAACAAGAGGCCGACCGCTATCAGCGTGGCAAGCTCCAGCAAGAGCAGCCGCGCTTCCACGCCGGCGGGCGGGTTGAGCGTCATGGCGAGCGAGTTCGGCTTGATCGATACGCCGAAAATCTGTTGGCCGACATCGGCCGGCGTGAGCGCGCGGCAAGCAAAAGTCTCGTGACGCAACGGCAGGTAGTGCCCGCCGCCTTGCGGCCACAGCATGGCGCCGCGCCAGCACAGGCTCGCGCCGGCATAGTCGGCCGGGAACCGGTGCATGACGAACCAGGGCATGGCGACCTGCCAGCGCCACAAGCCGGCCCAGAAGCGCTTGTCGCGGTCGCCGCGGCGCAGATCGGGCGCAGCGCCGGTCCAGTTATATTGCTTGTCGTTGATGAAGCCGAGCCGCAGCCGTGTCGCGTCGGAAAAATCGATGCCCCACACGTTGCGCGACGCGCTGGCGTGCTCGAACACGCCGTCGGCGGAAAACGCGTAAAGCCGTTTTGGGAAGCCCTGCCCGACCCAGCAGCCGCCGACGCCCTGCTTGCAGCGCTGCGCGGGCGGATACTGCGCGTCGAATTCGGCGCGCATGAACTGGTAAACCTCGGGCGGCAGGCCCTTTTCCAGCACATTGCCCGGCTTGCCGGGCAGGAAGGCGTTGACCCCTTGCGCGATCGGCGCCGGTGCGATCAGCAGCGGCAGCAGCGCCGCGACGGCGACGGCACCGGCGGCGATCGTCCAACTGCGCAGAGAAATCGTCAGCCGCCCGCTGAAGATGAACACGGCGGCGATGACCAGCAGCGCGTAGCCGTAAAGGTGATTGACCGGCAGGCCGACGGCGAGGAGCGCCAGCACGAGCGCGGCCAGACGCGGCCAGAACTTGCGGGTCTCGGCGGCGGAGGCTTCGGTTGTCGTGGAATCGCTCATGGCGCGCCGGAACCCGGCCTCGTTCTGCATCATTTTTTTACGATCATGGCGGCTATATCACGAGCGCCGGCGGAATTGGAGGTTGCGCGCCGCGGATGACCCCGCCGCGCGCGCCGTGCTATTGTGCCGGCCACATCGGCTACCGAGCGGCCGGGCCGCCGCGGCATTGGCCGAGTCGTGTGCCATGTCATGTGCCATGTTATGGGGGTGTTTCCAGTGCTGGTCGGACTATCGACTACGGCTTCGATGACGGGCGGCCGGAAAGGGCGCGACCTTCGGCGATGAAACCGGCAGAGCGGCCGCGCCTCGACATCGTCATCCCGGTGTACAATGAAGGCGCCAATATCCTGCAGAGCCTGCAATCGCTGGCGCGCAACGTGAAGACGCCGCTGCGCGTGCTCATCTGCTACGACCGCGAGGACGACAACACCCTGCCGGCGATCCGCGACAACCGAGAAAAACTCGGCGGCCTCGCCATCGATTTCGTGCGCAATCGCGGCAAGGGCGCGCACGGCGCGGTGCTGTCGGGCTTTGCGGCCGGCGAGGCGCCGTTCGCGGTGGTGCTGCCGGCCGACGACGACTACAACGCCGCGATCCTCGACCCGATGGTGCGCATGGCGGAGAGCGGCTGCGACATCGTCTGCGCCAGCCGCTTCATGGCGGGCGGCAGCATGGTCGGCTGCCCGTGGCTTAAGGCGGTGCTGGTGCGCGCCGGCAATTTCACGCTCTATCACCTCGCCCGCCTGCCGACGCACGACGCCAGCAATGGGCTGCGGTTCTTTTCGCGGCGGGCAATCAGCGAGATCCCGATCGAGTCGAGCCAGGGCTTCTGCTACAGCATCGAGCTGCTGGTCAAAGTGCACCGGCTCGGCTGGCGCATCGGCGAGGTACCGGCGCGCTGGTTCGAGCGCGCGCACGGTTCGAGCCGCTTCCAGGTGCTGAAATGGCTGCCGAGCTATCTGCGCTGGTACTTCTACGCCTTCGCCACGACCTATCTCAGACGCGGCCCTCGCGACATCGCGCTCGCCAGGCCCGTGCCGGTGCAAGACGCCGACGGGAAACGCTGATGGCTGTTGTGCGCCTCGGCATCGTCGGCAGCAATTACGGCGTCAACGTGCTACTGCCGGCATTCCGCGTCGACACCCGCTGTCAGGTGGTGGCGCTGGCGGGAAGCGACGCGGCGCGCACCGTCGAGCGGGCGCGCGCGACGGGCGTGCCAAGGTCCCATGGCGACTGGCGCGCGCTGATCGCGGACGAAGAAGTGGACGCGGTGGCGATCGCCGTGCCGCCCGCCGCGCAAGCGCAGATCGCGATCGCGGCGCTTAACGCCGGCAAGCCGGTGTTCGCCGAAAAGCCGATGGCCGCCACGCTCGGCGACGCGCGCGCCATGCTGGCGGCGGCCGACAAGAGCCGGGTCCCGGCGATGATCGATCTCGATTTCCATCAGATCGCGAGCTGGCAGCGCGCCAAGAAAATGCTCGACGACGGGGAGATCGGCGCGCTGCGCCATTTTGCGGTGCATTGGCACGTGGAGAATTATTCGACGCGCATGCGCGCGCGCAATTGGAAAACACTGAGCGACACCGGCGGCGGCGTGCTGGGCAATTTCGTGTCGCATTGCCTGCATTATCTCGAATGGTTCGGCGGGCCGGTGACGCGGCTTTCGGCGCGGCTTGCCGGCCTGCCCGGCGACGAAGATTTGCAGACCACCGCGGCCATGGCGTTCGACTTCGTGGGCGGCCATCTCGGCGAGCCTGTCGATGAGCTGCGCCTCCTATCTCGGCGGCGGCCATCGCGTCGAATGCTACGGCGAGGACGGCACGCTGGTGCTGAGCAATGCGACCGCCGACTACATGCGCGGCTTCCAGCTTTGGCACGCGCGGCGGCCGGCGGCGGCGCTGATACGCGTGCCGGTCGAGGACGCCGACGAGGTGCGCCATGCGGACGGACGCATCGCGCCGGTGTCGCGGCTCGCCAAGATTTTCCTCGACGCCATCGAGCAAGGCGGCGCGGCCGAGCCGGATTTCGCGGCGGGCTACCGCGTGCAGCAGTTGATCGCGGCGGCGCGGCGCTCACACAAGGAAGACAAGACGATTGACGTGATGCCGGCGCACCTGGAGGCCGAGGCGTGAGCCGCATCCTGGTCACCGGCGGCTCGGGCTTCATCGGTTCCGGCCTGGTGAAGGCGCTGGTGACGGCCGGCAACGCTGTGCGCGTGCTGGACGACAATTCGCGCGGGCGCCCGCGGCGGCTGCGTGAAGTCGAGCAGGACATCGAGTTCATCGCCGGCGACGTGCGCGATGCGCAAGCGGTGGCGAAGGCGGCGCAAGGCATGGACGAGCTGCACCATCTCGCCTTCGTCAACGGCACCGAATTTTTCTACACGATGCCGGAACTGGTGCTCGACGTCGGCGTGCGCGGCATGGTCAATGTGCTGGACGCCTGCCGTAAACATAATGTCGGCACGCTGGTGCTCGCCTCCTCCTCGGAGGTCTATCAGACGCCGCCACATGTGCCGACCGCGGAGGACGTCCCGCTGGTGGTGCCCGACGTGATGAACCCGCGCTATTCCTACGGCGCCGGCAAGCTGATCAGCGAGGTGATGGCGGTCAATTACGGGCGCAAGTTTTTCGAGCGCGTGCTGATCTTCCGCCCGCACAATATCTACGGGCCGGACATGGGCTGGGAGCACGTCATCCCGCAATTCGCGCTGCGGCTGAAGAAGCTCAGCCAGGCGCAGGCGCAAGGCCCGCTGCGCTTCGAGATCCAGGGCAGCGGGGAAGAGACCCGCAGCTTCTGCTTCATCGACGACCTGGTGGCCGGCGTCATGGTCATGCGCGAAAAGGGCGACCATCTCGGCATCTATCACGTCGGCACCATGGAGGAGATAGCGATCGCCGATTTGGCGCGGCATATGGCCAAGCTCGCGGGGCGCGAGATCGAACCGGTGGCCGGGCCGCTGCAGGCCGGCGGCACGCCGCGGCGCTGTCCCGATATTTCGAAACTGGCGCGGCTGGGCTATAAGCCGGCCGTGCCGCTCGATCGGGGCCTGCAGACCACGCTCGACTGGTACTGGCGCAACGCCGATCTGGCGCCGAAGACGTAACGCGTGCCTTTCGTCATTCCGGGGCGCGGCCGAAGGCCGCGAACCCGGAATCCATAATCCCGGCGCTGCGGAGTATGGATTCCGGGTCCGCTCGCTTCGCTCGCGTCCCGGAATGACAGTGCGAAATGAGGAGACTGACAGTCTTGCGTCCCGATAAAGTCGCGCGCGCCGCGGGCACGGGCGGCAGCGTTCCGATCGAATGCTGCCAGGTGTGCGGCCACGCGCCGCTCGATAACGTGCTGTCGCTCGGCTACATGCCGCCGGTCAACCAGATGGTGACGGTGGGCACGGTGCCGCATCAGCAGCCCTGGTTTCCGACCAACCTCCTGCACTGCCGCAATTGCGACCTGGTGCAGCTCGGCCTCGCCGTCGATCCGGCCATCATCTTCCCGCCGGAATATCCTTACACCAGCGGCACCACCAAACTGCTGCGCGACAATTTCGCCGACCTGCAGCGCGAGAGCGCCGGCATGCTGGGCCTGGGCAGCAACGATCTGGTGGTCGATATCGGCTCCAACGACGGCACACTGCTGTCGAACTTCAAGAACGCCGGCATCCGCGTGCTCGGCATCGAGCCGACCGACGTCGGCGACATCGCCAACGATAGAGGCATCCCGACGCTCAAGCGCTATTTCGGCGAGGAAGTCGCGCGCGAAACGGTGAAGCAGCACGGGCCGGCGAGCGTGGTCACCGCCGCCAACTGCTTCGCGCATATGGAGGACGTGCACGCGATCGTCGACGGCATCGTCGCCCTGCTCAAAGACGACGGCGCCTTCATCTCGGAATCGCATTATCTCATTCCGCTCATCGACACGCTGCAATACGACACGATCTATCACGAGCACCTGCGCTATTATTCGGTGGCGAGCCTCAAGCACCTCTTGGAAATGCACGGCCTGGAAATCTTCCACGCCCGGCCCATTCCCAGCCACGGCGGCTCGGTGCGCGTCTACGCCGCGCGCCAGGGCACGCATGCGGTGCAGGATTCGGTGCGGCGCATGCTGGCGGCCGAGCCGCACGGCGAGGCCATGGCAAAGCGCCTGGCCGCCTTCCGGCGCGAGGTGCTGCTGTCGAAGCTGCGGCTGCTGTCGCTGCTGCGCGAGCTGAAGGAGCGCGACAAGCGCATCGCCGCCATCTCGGCGCCGTCGCGCGCGTCGACGCTGGTCAATTATGTCGGGCTCGACGAGGGGCTGATCGACTATGTCTGCGAGATCCCCGGCTCGCTCAAGATCGGCAAATACATGCCGGGCACGGCGATCCCGGTGGTGGACGAGGCCCGGCTGTTCGAGGACCAGCCCGACTGCGCGGTCATTTTCTCCTGGCATATCGCCGACGAGCTGGCGCCCAAGCTCAGGGCCAAGGGCTTCCGCGGGCAGTTGATCACCCCGCTGCCGGCGCCGCGGGTGCTTTAACCGCTATCGCAACCCGAAGCCGCCATTGTTATAGTCCCGTCCCATGACAGTCCGACCCAATATCGCCGCGCCCGAGGCGCCGACGACGATCGAAAACGCCGACGTCACCGTGGTCGGCGGTGCCGGCCATGTGGGCATCCCGCTGGTGCTGGCGCTGGCCGAAGCGGGTTTGCGCGTCAACGTCAACGACCTCAATCGTGCAGCGCTCGACACGCTCGAAGCCGGCAAGCTGCCCTTCATCGAACACGGCGCCGAAAGCGTGCTGGCCAAGGCGCTGGCCGGCAAGCGGTTGGCCTTCACCGACGCGTCCGAAAGCATCTCCACCGGCGGGCCGGTGATCGTCACCATCGGCACGCCGATCGACGAATTCCTCAACCCGGTGCGCCGCGTGGTGCAGGAATGCATCGACGCCATGCTGCCACGGCTGGCCGACGGGCAATTGCTGGTGCTGCGCTCCACCGTGTTCCCCGGCACCACCGACTGGCTGGCGTCCTATCTCGAAGCCAAGGGGCGCAAGCTGAAGGTGGCGTTCTGCCCGGAACGCGTCGTGCAAGGCTTCGGACTGAAGGAGCTGCGCGAGATGCCGCAGATCGTTTCCGGCACGACGCCGGAAGCGGAGGGCGAGGCGGCCGCGCTGTTTGCGCGCATCGCGCCGGAAGTAGTGGCGGTCAAGCCGATCGAAGCGGAATTCGCCAAGCTGTTCGCCAACGCCTACCGCTATATCGAGTTCGCCGCCACCAACGAGTTCTACCTGATCGCCAAGGCGGCCGGCGTCGACTATCAAAACGTGCTCGGCGCCATGAAGCGCAATTACCCGCGCCTCAAGAGCATGCCGCGGCCGGGCTATGCCGCCGGCCCCTGTCTGGTGAAGGACACCATGCAGCTCTCGGCCTTCGCCAGCAACCGCTTCGGGCTCGGCCACGCCGCGCTGCTGGTCAACGAGGGACTGGTGCTGCACGTTATCGACGACATCAAGCGCCATCGCGACCTCGCCAACACGACCGTCGGCCTGCTCGGCATGGCGTTCAAGGCCGAGAGCGACGACGTGCGAGCTTCCCTCAGCTACAAGTTCAAGAACATGCTGAACGGGCAGGCGCGCGCGGTGCTGACCACCGATCCCTTCGTCAGGACCGATCCGGACCTGATGCCGCTCGACGAGGTGATCGACAAAAGCGATCTGCTGATCCTGTGCGCGCCGCACGCGGCCTACGCGCAGGCCGACTTCAAGGGCAAGCCGGTGTTCGACGTCTGGGGCCAGCTTGAAGGCGCAAACGTCATCCGATGACGGGCGATTGGCCGAAGATCGTCAGCCGCCGCGCGACCCGGCTGTCGCCCTGGGTGGAGATCATCGCGCGCGAGGTCGAATTCTCAGCCGGCGCCCAGCCTGAAATCTATCACGCGGTCGGCCAGGCCGATTACGTGGCGATCGTCGCGCGCACGCCGGAGGGGCAGATCCCGATCGTGCGGCAGTACCGCCCGGCGATCGAACGCTTCGCCTGGGAGCTGCCGGCCGGCATGGTCGACCAGGGCGAGAGCGCCGAGGCCTGCTGCGCGCGCGAGCTCACGGAGGAGACCGGCTTTGCCGCGCGTAGCCTTCATGCGCTCGGGTCGTTTGCGCCCTGCACCGCCCGGCTGTCGAACCGGGTGCATTCGTTCTTCGTGGAGACCGGCGAGCGCGGGGCGTCGAGCGAGGAGGCGATCGAGCTGCGGCTGGTAAGCCCGGCCGAACTGGCGGACCTGATCCGCTCGGGCGACTTCGTGCTGCAACTGCATATCGGCGCCCTGCTGCTGGCGGGCTTGCGCGGCTATATCGACCTCGGGGATTTCGCGGGCGGCTAAAGCTCCCCGGTGTCCAATCCTTCCATGACGTATTGCGCGTAGCGGAAATCGCGGATGGTGGTGATGCGGCCATCGGCCCATCCCAGCAGCACGACGTAGCGGACGGCTTCGTCGCGCTCTCCGCTCACCAGCAGCGCCGGGCGCCCCTCGGCCAACCCCGGACGCACCCGCCAGTCGGACGCCTGTGCGTAACGCGTGAAATAAACGGACACATCCTTGCGGCCCGCAAGGCGCGTGCGGTTCGCCAGATCGAGGCGCACGTCTTCGGCCAACAGGTCGCGCAACGCGTCGAACTCGCGCGCGTTGAACAAGTCGGCATAGGCCTGCAGCCGCTGCTTCTCGGCCTCGGCGACGGTCCTCGGCACCGGCGCGTCGGCGGCACGGGCGCGCAATTGCGCGCGGCCGCGGTGCAAATTGGCCTTCACGGCGGCCACGCTGATCTCGAGAATATCGGCGGTCTCGGCCAGCGCGTAACCCAGCACGTCCGCCAGAACGACGCTGGCGCGCTGCGCGGCCGGCAAGGCAAGAAACGCCGCGAAGCTGGCGGCCACGGCGACGTGCGCGCCGGCGTCCGCGCCCGGATCTTCGACGCCGCCGATTTCGACGTCAAAGCTCACCGCCGCCTCGCGCTTGCGGCGACGCAACGCGTCCAGCGCCGTATTATGGGCGATGCGCAGCAGCCAACTCTCCGGCTTTTGCAGCACACCGGCATCAGGTAGCGCTTCGATCGCCTTCGCCAAAGCCTCCTGAACCACGTCTTCGCCGTCGATCGCCGAGCCGACCATGCGCGCACAGTAGCGATGCAGCCGTGGCCGCATGTCCGACATCAGCCGGCCGAACGCCTCCGGCGTCATTATGGCATCCGTCATGCTCATCCCGATCCTCCGCGTCGCGGAAGTCGCGGCGCCGCTCCTCAAGGACGTCCGTGGCCGGGCAAAGGATTCGCGCTTGGAATAATTTTTTCAGGCCGAATCCTATCGCTCCCTGCCACGTCTTTTCCAGCATCGGCGCGCATGTCGCGGGCCCTTCAGGAGAAAGATCATGCAAAGAGTGACACTGGTGCGCTACACCGCCAAGCCCGGTCGCGCGGCCGAAAACGAGGCGCTGACGCGGGCGGTGTTCGCGGAACTGCGCGGTCAAACGCCCGGCGAAGTGGCCTATGCCGTGTTCAAAGGCCGCGACGGCGTAAGCTTCGTGCACTTGTTCGTCAATCTGGCCGCCGACGATTCGGACGCCGTGACCGAGTTGCCGGCTTTCAAGAAATTCCAGGCCGGGATCGCCGAGCGATGCGAGGCGAAACCCGAAGTGATCCGCCTGGCACTCGATCTGATCGACGTTTACGGCCTCACGCCGGTGCCGGCCAGAGCCTGATGCCCCCCGGTAGGTGGCCGCCACGGGGAAGGCATTCCGCCCGCGCCGGCCGCGGGCGGATTTGCCGCGCGGTGCCGGCCTATCATGGCCGTCGTCCAGCCCCCGTTTGACCTCGGTCAAAGCGATAGCCAGTCTGGAATGCGACGAATCTCGCCTCGACAAGACCCCTGGAAGCCTTCTAAAAAGGGGCTCCGCGCGGGGCGGGAAAGAAGAAAACTACATGAATTACAACGATATTTTCGCGTCGGCCCTGGACCGCCTGAGGCAAGAGCGGCGCTATCGGGTGTTCGCCGATCTAGAACGGATTGCGGGGCGCTTCCCGCATGCCGTGTGGCATTCGCCGGCCGGCAAGCGCGAGGTCGTGATCTGGTGCTCCAACGACTATCTCGGCATGGCGCAACATCCGAAAGTGGTCGGCGCCATGGTGGAGACCGCCGCCCGCATGGGCACCGGCGCCGGCGGCACCCGCAATATCGCCGGCACCAACCATCCGCTGGTCGAGCTCGAGCGTGAGCTCGCCGACCTGCACGGCAAGCCGGCGGCGCTGGTGTTCACCTCCGGTTACGTCTCGAACCAGACCGGCATCCCGACCATCGCCAAGCTGCTGCCGAACTGCCTGATCCTGTCGGACGCGCTCAACCACAATTCCATGATCGAGGGCGTGCGCCAGTCGGGCTGCGAGAAGCAAATCTGGCGGCACAACGATCTCGCGCACCTGGAAGAGCTGCTGCAGGCCGCCGATATCGGGCGGCCGAAGCTGATCGCCTTCGAGAGCCTCTATTCGATGGACGGCGACGTGGCGCCGGTGCACGCGATCTGCGATCTGGCCGAGCGCTACAACGCCATGACCTATGTCGACGAGGTGCACGCGGTCGGCATGTACGGCCAGCGCGGCGGCGGCATCTGCGACCGCGACAGCGCGATGAGCCGCGTCGACGTGATCGAGGGCACGCTGGCGAAAGCGTTCGGCTGCCTGGGCGGCTATATCGCTGGTTCGTCGCAAATGGTGGACGCGGTGCGCTCCTACGCGCCGGGTTTCATCTTCACCACCGCGCTGCCGCCGGCGATCTGCGCGGCGGCGACAGCGGCCATCAAGCATCTGAAGACATCGAGCTGGGAGCGCGAGCGCCATCAAGACCGTGCCGCGCGCGTGAAAGCCGTGCTCAACGGCGCCGGCCTTCCTGTCATGGCGAGCGACACCCATATCGTGCCGGTGCTGATCGGCGACGCCGAGAAGTGCAAGCAGGCGAGCGACTTGCTGCTGGCCGAGCACGGCATCTACATCCAGCCGATCAACTATCCGACCGTGCCGCGCGGCATGGAGCGGCTGCGCATTACGCCGTCGCCCTATCACGACGACGCGCTGATCGACCGTCTGGCCGAAGCGCTGGTCGACGTGTGGGAGCGGCTCGGCCTCTCCATGCGCGAGCAGGCGCAGGCGGCGGAGTAGGCACAACTGTCATTGCCCGCGAAAGCGGGCAATCTAGTAATCTCTGTCTTACCGAATATCGCAGACGCTACGGCGTACTGGATGCCTCGCCTTCGCGGGGCATGACCGTCGGTGGACTAGCGCCCGCGCGCGGCGCCTGAAATGATCCCCACCGAAACACAAAGGGGACGCCCGCATGGCACCCGTCAACCGTCAGGTCCGTCTGAAATCGCGGCCGCCCGGCATTCCGCAAGCGGAGCATTTCGAGCTGGCCGAGGCGCCGCGGCCTGAGCCCGCGCCGGGTGAGATCCTGGTGCGCAACGAATTCCTCTCGGTCGACCCGGCCATGCGCGGCTGGGTCTCGGCGGCGGCCAACTATTCCGAGCCGGTCGGCCTCGGCGAAGTGATGCGCTCGATCGCGGCCGGCAAGGTGGTGGCCTCGCGCCATGCAGGCTTTGCCGAGGGCGACGCGGTGATGGGCATGCTGGGCTGGCAGGACTACGCGGTGAGCGACGGCAGCGCGATCTGGCGCAAGGTCAAGGAAACCGACCTGCCGCTGTCGCTGTCGCTCGGCGTGCTGGGCTTGAACGGCTTCACTGCCTATTTCGGCTTGCTCGATCTCGGCGAGCCGCGGCCGGGCGACACCGTGGTGGTGTCGACCGCGGCCGGCTCGGTCGGCTCGGCGGTCGGGCAGATCGCCAAGCTGATGGGCTGCCGCACCGTCGGCATCGCCGGCGGCGAGGTCAAGCGCAAGCTGTGCCTCGATGCCTTCGGCTACGACGCAGCGATCGACTACAAGGCCGGCGACGTGGGCAAGGCGCTCGCCGAGGCCTGCCCGCGCGGGGTCGACGTCTATTTCGACAACACCTCCGGCCGTATCAGCGACGCGGTGCTGGCGCAGCTCGCGCTGCACGCGCGCGTGGTGATCTGCGGCACGGCCTCGATCTCGAGCTGGGATCCCTGGCCCACCGGCCCGCGCGTCGAACGGCATCTCCTGGTCAAGCGCGCGCGCATGAGCGGGCTGATCCTGTTCGACTTCGCGCACCGCTACGAGGAGGCGGCGGCACGGCTGGCCGACTGGGTGCGCGCCGGCAAGCTCAACTATCGCGAGGAGATCGTCGACGGCATCGAGCGCGCGCCCGGCGCCATCGCCGAGCTTTACCGTGGCGAGAATCTGGGAAAGCGTCTTATTCGGCTGCACGAATGAGCAATTTTTCGTGTGTGGCTGACGCTAATCCTGAAACGTCGGCGGCATGCGTGGGGGTTTCAGCACGCTCGCCGGCGCGCGCGCAAGCCGGCGCGCGATCAGCGGCATCACCAGCGACACGAACATCACGCGCATGACGTGGTGGGCGCCGACATAGATCGGATCGAGGTGCAGCGCCAGCGCCAGCAGCATCATGGCGTCGACTGAGCCGGGCGCGTAGGCGATCATCACTTCCGGGATCGGCAGGCCGAGCATGTCGACCGGCAGCGCGGCGAAGAGGCGGCAACGGCGACCGCCACCGCGAAGCAGCCGAAGCCGGCGGCGAGAAAGTCGGCCAGCAGCCTGAGCGGCGTATTGGCAAAGCGCGCGCCGATCACGCCGCCGAGCGTGATCATGGCCAGGTTGGCGACCCAGGGCGGCACGTGGGCGTGGACCAGCCCGCTGCCGTGCAGGCCGGCGGAGGCAAACATCGCGCCGAACAGCAGCCCGCCGGGAAAGCGGATGCGGAAGGCGATCAGCCCGGCCACGGTCGAGACCGCCACCAGCACCGCCAGCTCGCCGGCGACCGCGACGCTCCACGGCCCGTTGCCCGGCCGCACGGCGTGGCCGGCAAGCCCCAACAGCGCCAGCCCCGACGGCAGCCCGACCGCGATGATCACCACCCGCAGCGTCTGCACGATGGCGATGGCGCGCAGGTCGGCGTTGAGCTCGGCCGCCACCACCAGCACCTGCGACATGCCGCCGGGCGACGCGGCGAGATAGGCCGACAGCGGCCGCCAGCCATGCACCAAATAAAGATAGACCCCGCCGGCCAGGCTCACGCAGGCCATGGCGGCGAGCAGCAGCACGATGCTGAGGGGATAGTCGGTGACGCCGCGTAGCGTCGCCGGCGTCACCACCGCGCCGAGCGAAATGCCGATGACGACGAAGATCGCCCGCGTCAGAAGCTGCGGCATCAGCAGCGGGCGGCCGGCGAGCGCGGCCGCCGCGGTCAGCAGGATGGCGCCCGAGAGATAGCCGGCCGGCAAGCCGGCAAGGCCGAGCGCAAGCCCGCCGCAAGCGGCGAAGCCGAACGTCTCGGCGACGCGGCGCAAGGCGGCGGTGCGGTGGGCGGGAGATGTCACGGGGTGCGATCAATGCCGCGCGGTGGGCGGGGCGTCAAATAGCGCCCGATTGTCATTCCGGGACGCTCGCCAACGGGTCCGCGCGAAGCGCGGCCCGATGATAAACTCCGCGAGCGGGCCCGGAATCCAGGACACCACGAAAGATGGTGCAGTGCGCCGCCGGATTCCGGGCTCGCGGCCTGACGGCCGCGCCCCGGAATGACCATGGTGGGGACGGCCGCCG
This sequence comes from uncultured Pseudomonadota bacterium, assembly GCA_963805535.1. GTDB lineage: Bacteria > Pseudomonadota > Alphaproteobacteria > Rhizobiales > Xanthobacteraceae > Pseudolabrys. The sequence goes on along the minus strand of CAWDUV010000011.1, from coordinate 183,376 downwards.
CTCCTCACCCCCACCCAAATCCCTGGTTTCAGTGGCTTTTTGCCGCCATGGACCGCGGCTCTATTCTGTGGTGACTTAAAGGAGCTACACGACTTTAGGCGTATTTCGGAGTGCCGATGCTGCAAGGTTGGGTCGTCATCGCGGTGGCGCTTGCCTATATCGGGCTCCTGTTCCTGGTGGCGAGCTACGGCGACCGCGCGCGCGGGATGGGAAGCAGCCGCCGCAGCCGGCTGTTGATCTATCCGCTGTCGCTGGCGATCTACTGCACCTCCTGGACCTTCTTCGGCTCGGTCGGCTCGGCCTCGCGCACCGGCTACGAGTTCCTCACCATCTATATCGGCCCGGTGCTGATGCTCGGCCTGTTCTCGCCGCTGATCGCGCGCGTGGTGCGGCTGGCCAAGGCGCAGAACATCACCTCGATCGCCGACTTCATCGCCGCGCGCTACGGCAAGGGCCAGGCGGTGGCGGCGACGGTGGCGCTGATCGCCATCGTCGGCATGGTTCCTTATATCGCGCTGCAGCTCAAAGCCGTGTCGTCCTCGCTCGAGACCATCATCGGCCATATTTCGCCCGCCGCCGAGGCGACGCGCCCGGTGCTCGGCGACATTTCGCTGTTCGTCGCGCTGCTGATGGCGGCCTTCGCGGTGCTGTTCGGCACCCGCCACATCGACGCCACCGAGCATCAAGACGGATTGATGCTGGCGATCGCCACCGAATCGATCGTCAAGCTGTTCGCCTTCCTGGCGGTCGGCACCTTCGTCACCTTCTGGATGTTCGGCGGCCCGGCCGCGCTGTGGGCGACCGCCTCGGCGCATCCCGACACCGCGGCCATCTTCACGCGCAGTCCCGCGCTCGATACTTTCCTCGCCACCACGCTCCTGTCGTTCGTCGCGATCATCCTGCTGCCGCGCCAGTTCCACGTCGCGGTGGTGGAGAACCACAGCGAAAGCGAGATCAAGCGCGCGGCCTGGCTGTTCCCGCTCTATCTCGTGCTGATCAACCTGTTCGTGGTGCCGATCGCGCTCGCCGGCCTGTTGACCTTTTCCAAGGGCGAGGTCGACAGCGACATGTTCGTGCTGGCACTGCCCTGGCAGGCCGGCTCCACCGTATTGACCATGGCCGCCTTCGTCGGCGGCCTGTCGGCGGCGACCGCCATGGTGATCGTGGAATCGGTCGCGCTCTCGATCATGGTGTCGAACGACCTGATCATGCCGCTGGTGCTGCAGCGGCGCGAGACGCTGATCTCCGGCCGCGAGAACATCGGCTCGCTGCTCTTGATGGTGCGGCGGCTGGCCATCTTCGGCCTGCTGCTGCTCGCCTACATGTATTACCGCTCCGCCGGCGACGCGCAGCTCGCCTCGATCGGGCTGTTGTCGTTCGCGGCGATCGCGCAACTGGCGCCGGCGTTTTTCGGCGGGCTGTTGTGGCGGCGCGGCACTGCGGCGGGCGCCATCGCCGGCATGACCGCGGGCATCCTGGTGTGGGCCTATACCATGCTGCTGCCGACCTTCGCCGACATCGGCGTGGTCGGAAAACACATCGTCACCGGCGGACCGTGGGGTTGGATGCTGCTGCGCCCGCAGCATTTGTTCGGGCTCAGCGTGGCGCCGCTGGTGCAGGGCGTGTTCTGGAGCCTGCTGGTCAACATCCTGTGCTTTGTCGGCTTCTCGCTGCGCCGCGAGCCGACGCCGATCGAGCGGCTGCAGGCCAATCTGTTCGTGCCGTCGGAGCTGGCGCCGATGGCGCCGAGCTTCCGGCTGTGGCGCTCCTCGGTGACGGTGGAGGAATTGACCACGACGGTGGCGCGCTATCTCGGCGAGGAGCGCACGCGCACGGCGTTCGAGAATTTCGCCGCCAGCCAGCGCATCAGCCTCGACGCCAAGGAGGACGTCGATTTCCGGCTGGTGCGCTATGCCGAGCATATCCTCGCCTCCGCCATCGGCGCGGCTTCCTCGCGCCTGGTGCTGTCGCTGCTCCTGCGCAAGCGCACGGTCTCCACCAAGGCGGCGCTCAAGCTGCTCGACGACGCCAATGCCGCCATCCAATACAACCGCGAAATCCTGCAGACCGCGCTCGACCACGTGCGCCAGGGCATCGCGGTGTTCGACAAGGACTTGGAGCTGATCTGCTGGAACCGGCAGTGCGGCGAAATCCTCGACCTGCCGCCGAGCCTCATCCGCGTCGGCAGCGGGCTTGCCGACATCCTGCGCTTCAACGCGCAGCGGGGCGACGTATCGCCCGCCCGTATCGAGGAATTCGTGCATGCGCAGCTGGCGCGCTATGTCGACGGCCACGCGCCGTTTCTGGAGCGCTTCGCCGAGCCCGGCATGGTGATCGAGGTGCGCGCCAACCGCATGCCGGACGGCGGCATCGTCTGCACCTTCACCGACATCACCGCCAGCGTGGAGGCGGCCGAGGCGCTGGAGCGCGCCAACGAGACGCTGGAGCAACGCGTGCGCGAGCGCACCGAGGAGCTCACCCGCCTCAACGCCGCGCTCGCCCGGGCCAAGGGCGAAGCCGACGCCGCCAATATTTCCAAGACCAAGTTCTTGGCGGCGGCGAGCCACGACATCCTGCAGCCGCTCAACGCCGCGCGCCTCTATGTCACCAGCCTAATCGAGCGTTCCGGCCACGCGGACACGCGGCTGATCGACAATGTCGACGCTTCGCTGGAAGCGGTCGAGGAAATCTTCGGCGCGCTGCTCGATATTTCGCGGCTCGACACCGGCGCCATGCGGCCGGAGTTCATCAGCTTCCGCATCGACGAATTGATGCGGCAGATCGAGCTGGAATTCGCCCCGCTCGCCGACGCCAAGGGGCTTGGCCTTGCTTTCGTGCCCTCATCGGCCGTGGTGCGCGCCGACCGCCGCCTGCTGCGGCGGCTGATCCAGAACCTCGTCTCCAACGCCATCAAATACACGCCCTCGGGGCGCGTGCTGGTCGGCTGCCGGCGGCGCGGCGCGGATTTGCGCATCGACGTCTACGACACCGGCGTCGGCATTCCCGAGGGCAAGCAGCGCGCCATTTTCGAGGAATTCCACCGGCTCGACGCCGGCGCCAAGATCGCCCGCGGCCTGGGGCTGGGCCTGTCGATCGTCGAGCGCGTGGCGCGCGTTCTCGGCGGCACGGTGGAAGTCGTCTCGAGCGTCGGCTACGGCTCGCATTTTTCGATGACCGTGCCGCTATCGAGCGCGGTGCCGGTCGTGCTGCCGGCGCGCGAGGACGCGCGCATCGACGCGAGCCAGCTCGCCGGCATGCGCGTGCTGTGCATCGACAACGAGCCTTCGGTGCTCGACGGCATGGAGACGCTGCTGCACGGCTGGGGCTGCGCGGTGATCAAGGCGCCCGATCTGGAAACCGCGCTGGCGGCGATCGAGGAAAGCGGCGCCATGCCGAACGGGCTGCTGATCGACTACCATCTCGACCAGGGCAACGGCATCGACGCCATCGCCGCCTTGCGCCGGACCTGCGGCGAACTGCCGGCGATCCTGATCACCGCCGACCGCTCGCCCAACGTGCGCGAAGAGGCGCGCGCGCAAGCCATCCAGGTGCTGCACAAGCCGATCAAGCCGGCAGCGCTGCGCGCGCTGCTGGCGCAATGGCGCGTGCTGCGGGTGGCGGCGGCGGAGTAGTTTTCTGTCTTCATCCCCCCTGAAAGGGGAGCGCCATCGCATATGGCCGCAGCCTCCACCTCTCCCCGCTGCACGGCGCATGCGCGCGGGACGACACGGCTCGTCAGCTCGAGCGCGGCGGGCCCTTGGGCCGCAAATGGCGGCGCGGCGGGTGCTTGCGCACCGGCTTTCTCTTCGCCGGCTGCGCGCCCAAAGGATCGAAGCCGACATAGACCACGTATTGGGTGATGTCGGTGATCGGCTTGGGCAGCGGGAACGCTATCTCGGGATCGATCAAAGTGAAGGTCGCGCGGCCGATCGCACCGTCGATCGTCACGGTCTGCCGCTCTAATTTCGAGACGATCGCCTTCGGATTGCTGACGCCGCTTTCCTGCACCACCGCGATGCGCATCGGCACGTCGACATTGCCGGGAGCGCCGGCCGGGCCGGTGATGATGCGGCCCTCGATGCCGACCTTCATGGTCATGACGTTGCCGGCGAGATGGCATTCGCGCGCGGTGCGCAGGATGCTGCCCTGATATTTCACATCGAGCGGGGCCGGCTCGCCCTCGCCCGGCTTGCTGCCGACGATCAGCGTGGCGGCGCCGTAGCGCACTTTGACCTCGGGGCAATCATATTCGGTATCGACCACGGGGCCGGTCGAAGGCGTGCCGCCCTTGGTCGCCTTGGCGGACTGGTGGAACAAATCCAGAGGCGAGGAGCTGAACAGGCCGCCCACGCTGCCGCCACTGCCGCCGCTGCTGCCGCAGCCGCCGAGCAGCAGGCTCAGCATGGCTCCCGCGGCGATGCCCGCCCCCAACCGCGCCATTGCGATACTCCCCGACTTAAGAAACGCACTTTCGGCCCCGCGTCCCCCGCAGCACCGGACAGGCTTTATAGCAAGCCAAGCGTGGCAAGCCCAAGGCAAGGCTTAAAGCGGGTCTTCCTTAAGGCGCGCATAAAGCAGGTGGTCCTGCCAGGTGCCATTGATGCACAAATAGGCCCGCGCATAGCCTTCGCGCTGGAAACCGGTGTTTTCCAACAGGCGAATCGAGGCCTCGTTGGTGGGGATGCAGGCCGCCTCCAGCCGGTGCAGGCGCAGTGTGCCAAAACAGAACGGCACCAGCGCGCGCATGGCCGCGGTCATATAGCCGTGGCGGGCAAAGGGCGCGCCGATCCAATAGCCGATGGAGCCGGCCTGCGCCACGCCGCGCCGGATATTGGCGAGCGTCAGGCCGCCGACCATGGCCCCGTCTTCGCTGCGGAAGATCAGGAAGGCATAGGCAAGATCGCTGCGCAGATCCTCGGCGTAGCGCTTGAGCCGGCGGCGGAAGGCGCCACGCGTGAGATCGTCGGTCGGCCAGATCGGCTCCCAGGGCGTGAGAAAGCCGCGGCTCATCTCGCGCAGCGCCGCCCATTCGGGATAGTCGCCGCTATGCGGCACGCGCAGCGTGACGCCTGAGCCTTTGATGGTCGGCAACGTCTCGTTCAGACTGACGGTGCGGAAGAACGCCATGACCGGACGCTGCTTTCCTTGTTACGCCGCGCGGGGGACCAGACTTTCGGCGATGGCGGCGGTGCTGGCGAGTCCGTTGCCGGGGCCGAGCGCGGCGATCGCCGGCGGCGAGCGGCTGATCAGCATGCGGCCGGCCGCGCGCGCGCTGTCGACCGTGACGGCGTCCACCTTGGCGACGATCTCGTCGAGCGGCATCGGTCGGCCATAGGCCAGCATCTGTCGCGCCAATTGGCCGACCCGCGCTTCCGAGCTTTCCAGCGCCATCAGCAATCCGGCCTTCAACTGCGCCTTGGCGCGCGCCACTTCCGTCTCGCTTAAGCTTTCGGTGGCGTCGCCGATCTGGTCGATCACCACGCGCATCAATTCGGGCGCGTCGGCCTCGTCGGTACCGGCATAGAGCGCGAACAGTCCGGTGTCGGAATAGGGCATGTGGAAGGCGCTGATGGTGTAGCAGAGACCGCGCTGCTCGCGCACTTCCTGGAACAGGCGCGAGGACATGCCGCCGCCCAGCACGTTGGTGAACACCTGCAGACTATAGAGCCGCTCGTCGCGCACCGGAATGCCCTGCAGCGCCAGCGCGATATGCACCTGCTCGAGATCGCGCGTCTCCACGCGGGTGCCGCCGACGAAATGTGCGGGCTCGGGCTGCGCCGGCGCCTCGCCGGCAAAGCCCGCGAAACGCCGCTCCACCTCGGCGACGATGGCGGCGTGATCGACGGCGCCGGCCGCCGCCACGATCATGTCGGGGCCGCGGTAGTGGCCCGCGAGATACCCGCGCAGCCTGGCGGGATTGAACGAGCGCACCGTCTCCGGCGTGCCGAGGATCGAGCGGCCGACCGATTGCTTGGGGAACGCGGTTTCCTGCAGGCGGTCGAACACCAGATCGTCGGGAGCGTCTTCGGTGGCGCCGATCTCCTGCACGATCACGTTCTGCTCGCGCTTGAGCTCGCCCGGATCGAAGGTCGGCTCCGACAGGATGTCGGACAAGACGTCGAGCGCCAGCGGCACGTCGGCCTTGAGCACGCGCGCGTAATAGGCGGTCGATTCGATGCTGGTGGCGGCGTTGAGATCGCCGCCGACCGCCTCGATCGCCTCGGCGATCTGGCGGGCATTGCGCCGCTTGGTGCCCTTGAACGCCATATGCTCGAGCAAATGCGAAATGCCGTGCTCGTCGACCTGTTCGTGGCGGCTGCCGGAGCCGATCCAAACGCCGAGCGAGGCCGATTCCAGGTGCGGCATGCGGTCGGTGACCACCCTGAGGCCGGAGGAAAGACGGGTCACTTCCACGCTCATGCCGCTGCTCCTTCACGCGCCGCGCGCGACGCCGACGATACGTAGTTTTCCACTGCCGCCTGATCGGCCGGCAGCACGGTGACCCGCTCCTTGCGCTCGTAAAGATCGCCGAGCCATTCGGGCAGCTTGGGCCGCTGGCCGCAGGCCGCTTCGACGGCTTGCGGAAACTTGGCGGGATGCGCGGTCGACAGCACGATCATCGGTAGCGCCGGATCGCGCGTTTCTTTTTCGGCAACAGCCAGCGCCACCGCCGTGTGCGGGTCGACGCAATAGCCGGCTTCGCGCAGGCACGCGCGCATGGTGGCGGCGCTTTCTTCCTCGTCGGCGCGGCCGGCGGTGAACAGCGCGCGCATGGCGGCAAGCGCGTGGGCGGAGATGGAGAAGCGCTTGCCTTGCGCCAGCGAGCCCATCAGCGCACTGACGCGCTTTGCATCGCGGTCATAGGCGTCGAACAGCAGGCGCTCAAAATTGGAGGAGACCTGAATGTCCATGGAGGGCGACGCGGTCGACACCACCTCGCGGGTCTCGTAGTCGCCGGTGGCAAAGGCGCGCACCAGGATATCGTTGACATTGGTCGCCACCACGAGCCGGTCGACGGGCAGCCCCATGCGGGAGGCGACATAGCCGGCAAAGACGTCGCCGAAATTGCCGGTCGGCACGGTGAAGGCCACTTTCCGATAGGGCGCGCCGAGCGCCACCGCGGCGGTGAAGTAATAGACCGCCTGCGCCACGATGCGTGCCCAGTTGATGGAATTGACGCCGGACAGGCGCAGCCGGTCGCGGAAGGCGTGGTGGTTGAACATCGCCTTCACCAGCGCCTGGCAATCGTCGAAGGTACCTTCGATGGCGAGCGCATGGACATTGTCGTCCGGCGCAGTGGTCATCATGCGGCGCTGTACGTCGGAAATGCGGTCCTTGGGAAACAGCACCACCACGTCGACTTGGGCACGGCCGCGGAAAGCCTCGACCGCCGCGCCGCCGGTGTCGCCGGAGGTGGCGACCACTATTGTGGTGCGCTCAGCCCGCTTCAGCAGCACATGGTCCATCAGCCGCGCCACCAGCTGCATGGCCAGGTCCTTGAAGGCGAGCGTCGGCCCGTGGAACAGCTCCAGCACGAATAAATTGTTTCCGAGCTGGACGAGCGGCGCCACCGCCGGATGGCGGAAGGTGCCATAGGCCTCGCGCGCCATGCGGGCGAGGTCGGCCTGCGGCAGGCTGTCGCCGACGAAGGGCCGTATCACCTCGACCGCCACCTCGGCGTAAGGGCGGCCGGCCAGTCCGGCGATGGCGGCCTGGTCGAGGGCCGGCCATGATTCCGGCACGTAGAGGCCCCCATCACGGGCCAACCCGGCCAGCATCACCTCGACGAAATCGAGGGCCGGGGCCTGTCCCCGTGTCGAGATATAACGCATTGAACTCGCTATAATTTTTGTTCCGGCGCGACGGTTTTCCGGGTCACACTAGCCCCGGCGGGGGCCTTTCACAAGAAAGCCGCCATGCAGCGCAATTCCGCCTCGATAGTTGGGCGTCCGGCCTCCGGGCGATCAGACCGCCAGCCCGCCGCCGTCCAGATAGACGATGGAGCCGGTCATGAAGCCGTTCTCCATGAAGGCGACGATCTGGCGGGCGATGTCCTCAGCCAGACCGACGCGTTTGACCGGCAGGCTGGCTGCGACCTTGTCGAGCATCTCCTGGCGCGCGGCCTCCGGCATGGCGGCGCGGATCGGCGTGTCGACGATGCCGGGCGAGACGCAATTGACGCGCACCGGCGCCAGCTCGAGCGCAAGCGCACGGGTGAGCGACTCAAGCGCACCGTTGGCCACGCTGACGATCGCCGCGTTCGGGCGCGGGCGGATGCTCAAGAAACCGCTGACCAGCGAGAGCGAGCCGCCGGTTTTGATCTCGGCCGCGCGCGCGCAGCGCCAGGCGCCCCACAGCTTGCCTTCCAAAGTCGCGCGCACATCCTCCATGGCGACGGTCTTGAAGGGACCGGTGCGCAATTGCGCCGCGCTGACCACCACGTGATCGACGGGGCCGACGGCGCGAAACAGGTCGGCAACGCTCTGGTCGCTGGTAACGTCGGCGGAAATGCCCTTGGCGCCGATCATGTCGGCGGCGGCCTTGACGCGCTCGGCATTGCGCGAGGCGATCACCACTTCGGCGCCTTGCGCCTTGGCCATTGCGGCGGTGGCAAGACCGATGCCGGACGAGCCTCCGACCACGACGACTTTCGTTCCCGCAATCATGCCAACTTCCCCCGACTGACGCTGAGCGCGCGGCACTAAACCATGCCGCATGCGCGGCAACAACACGCCGCGTATTGCGCATGGCGCATTCGGCCGCGGCGTTTCATAGGAGGAAACCGGAGCGGCGCGCCTTTTCGCCCGCTCAATATTGCCGGCGCAGACGGCGCACGACGAATAGCGCGTAGACGCAGACCAGCCCGAAGGCGAGGCCGAACCAGGTGATGGCGTATTGCAGATGGTTGTCGGGCAAATTGACCACGAGCTTGCCCGGCTTGGGCAGCCCGCCGGGCGGCACCGGCTGCTCCATCTCGACATAGAACGGCGCCGCGGCGTTCCAATGATGCGCCGCGGCCATGGCCTTGATGTCGCGCAAATACCAGGTGTTCGCCGGCACGTCGTCGGCCGGCGTGAACATGCCGCGCGCCTCCGGCCAGCGCAGCACGCCGACGATGTCGAGCGAGCCGGGCGGGGTCTTGCCCGCCGCGTCCTTGCGGTCGAGCGGCACGAAGCCGCGGTCGACGATCACCAGGCTGCCGCCGGCGAGCCGCGCCGGCGCGAACACCCAGTAGCCCGGCCCCTTCACGTCGGGGCGCAAGGCGGAGCCGGCGGAATAAACGAGCGCCTGCTGGCCGGGCAGGAATTCGGCCGGAAAGCCGACGCGCTTGAACTCGTCGCGCTGCTGGTCGAGCCTGCCCCAATCCTCGCGCGGCGGCAGATCGCCGGGCGCCTGCGAAAGCCGCGCGTTCAAAGCGGCGATCAGGTTTTCCTTCCAGACCTTGCGGTCGAGCTGCCAGATGCCGAGGCCGACCAGGATGGCGACGCCGACCAGCGCAAAGATCGTCGGCTCCAACAGGCCGCGGCGTTCGCCTCTCACGCGTCCCCTCGCTTCTCGAGCCGGCCTTCCTGCGCCTTGTGGTGGTATTGCAGCGCGATCAGCAGCCCCTTGAGCGGCCGCAACGGCCCCAGCGTCACGATCAGGATCAGCGGGATCCAGAGCGCCGCGTGCACCCAATAGGGCGGCTGATAGAGGATCTCCACCGCCATGGCGGCGAACACCACGACGAAGCCGCCGATCAGGATGACGAAGACCGCCGGCCCGTCGCCGGCGTCGGCGAAGCCGTAGTCGAGGCCGCAACGCTCGCATGCCGGCCGCAGCGTGAGAAAGCCCTTGAACAAACGGCCCTCGCCGCAGCGCGGACAACGTCCGCGCAGGCCGCGCCCGATCGGCAGAGAGCCGGAAGAAAACTGTTGGCTCATCATCTATCCCTCAAACGCAAAGGGGCGGCGTCGCCGCCGCCCCCTTCAAAGCCCGTGCGCGACGGTCACTCCGGGTGCACCACGCCGGCGCCCCACACATATATGCAGGCGAACAGGAACAGCCATACCACGTCGACGAAATGCCAGTACCAGGCGGCGAACTCGAAGCCGAGATGCTGGGTCGGGGTAAAATGGCCGCGCAGAGCGCGCACCAGGCAGACGATCAGGAAGATCGAGCCGATGATCACATGCGCGCCGTGGAAGCCGGTCGCCATGAAGAAGGCGGCGCCGTACATGTTGCCGGAATAGTGGAAGGCGGCGTGCGAATATTCGTAGGCTTGGCAGCAGGTGAAGCTGATGCCGAGCAGGATGGTGAGCACCAGGCCCCATTTCAGGCCCTGGCGGTCGTTCTCCAGCAGCGAGTGATGCGCCCAGGTCACCGTGGTGCCGGAGGTGAGCAGGATCAGCGTGTTCAACAGCGGCAGGTGCCAGGGATTGAAGGTCTCGATGCCTTTGGGCGGCCACACCCCGCCGGTGAAGGCGACGCGGGCCACTTCGTTGAGCGCGTCGGGAAACAGCGCGGTGTTGAAATAGGCCCAGAACCAGGCGACGAAGAACATCACCTCGGAGGCGATGAACAGGATCATGCCGTAGCGGTGCGAGATCTGCACCACGCGGGTGTGAAAGCCCTCGTACTGCGCTTCGCGGATGACGTCGCGCCACCAGCCGATGAAGGTATAGAGCACGCCGAGCGTGCCCAGTCCGAACACCAGCGGAGCGGCCGAAAACATGTGATGCATCCAGCTGATCAGGCCGACCGCCAGCACGAAGGCGGAAATGGCGCCGACCGCCGGCCACGGGCTCGGATCGACCAGGTGGTAATCGTGGTGCTTAGCGTGGGCGTCGGCCATCTCTGTCGTCTCCGTTCCAGTCTCGCCGGGCCGATTGCGTAACGGCCCGTGATTCCCCAATCAAAGTCGGTTGGCGTCTTTATCGGACGCCTGCGCCAGCGGCGCTACGCGCTCGGGCAGGCGGTAGAAGGTGTAGGACAGCGTGATGGTGTTGAGATCGTTCTGGTCGCGGTCCTTGGCGATCGCCGGATCGACGTAGAACACCACCGTCATCTCGCGGGTCTCGCCCGGCTGCATGGTCTGCTTGGTGAAGCAAAAGCAGTTGATCTTGGTAAAATAGGCGCCGACCGTCGGCGGCGAGACGTTGTAGGCGGCTTGCGCGGCGATCTCGCGCGCGGCCAGGTTGATCACCTTGTAGTGGACGGTCGCCACCTCGCCGATGCGCACTTTGATTTCGTTCTGCTCCGGCACGAATTTCCACGGCAGGCCGGGCGCCACGTTGGAATCGAAGCGCACGGCGAGCGAGCGGTGCAGCACCTCGCCCGGCGCCTGCGCGGCCACCTGCGGCGTGCCGGCAAAGCCGGTGGTGCGGCAGAACCAGCTGTAGAGCGGCACCGAGGCAAAGGCCGCGCCCACCATGCAGGCAACGAAGGCCCCGCAGGCCGCCGCCACGATCACGTCGCGGCGCAAAGGTCGATTGTTGGGTGCGGGCGCGTTCATCACGCGCGTCATATCGGTCGCATCAGGACACCCGGCCCTTTCACCAAGGTCATCACGTAGAACAGGATGACCAGGGCGGCGAGCGCCAGCGCGATCGCGATCGAGCGCGAGCGGCGCGCGCGCTTCTGCGCCTCGGTGAGCACGACACCCTCGTCCTTTTTGCGATCGTCCATAGCGATACCGAGGCTCACGTCGCCAACCGGGCCAACAGCCCGCCCCAACCCCGCTCGACCAGCAGCACGGCGAACAACAGGAACAGATAAAGGATCGAGAACGCAAAAAGCTGCTTGCTGGCGCGGTCGACCGGGCGGCGCTCGCAGAACACCTGCCAGGCCAGCACCATCATGATCGCGCCGGCAACGAGCGCGGTGACGCCGTAGAGCGGGCCGGCAAACCCAAGCGCCCAGGGCGCGACGCCGAGCGGCGTCAGGACCATGGTGTAGCGCAGGATCGCACGGCGCGTGTTCTCATCGCCCGCCACCACCGGCAGCATGGGGATGCCGGCGCGCTTGTAGTCGTCGGACTTGTATAGCGCCAGCGCCCAGAAATGCGGCGGCGTCCAGAAGAAGATGATGGCGAACAGCAGGATCGGCTCGAGCGAAAGCGAGCCGGTCACCGCCGCCCAGCCGATCATCGGCGGGAAAGCGCCGGCGGCGCCGCCGATCACGATGTTCTGCGGCGTCAGCCGCTTGAGCCAGGCGGTATAGATGACGGCGTAGAAGAAGATGGTGAAGGCGAGCAGCGCGGCCGAAATCGTGTTGACCAGCAGCCCGAGTGTCACCACCGAGAAGCCGGCGAGCGTCAGCCCGAAGGCGAGCGCCTCGCCCGGCTTGACGCGGCCGAGCGGCACCGGACGACGCGCGGTACGGATCATCATGGCGTCGATGTCGGCGTCGTACCACATGTTGAGCGCACCGGCCGCTCCCGCGCCCACCGCAATGCAAAGTAGCGCGGTGAAGCCGGTGACCGGGTGAATGGCGCCCGGCGCCACCGCGAGACCCACCAGCGCGGTGAACACCACGAGCGACATCACCCGCGGCTTCAACAGCGCAATGTAATCGCCGACAGTCGCCAGGCTGGGCTCGGCCAAGCCGAGCCCCGATCCGGCGGCAAGCGGCCCGCGGAATTCTGCGCCTTCACTGACAAGCGACATGAGCGTTCAGGCCGATCGGGTCCTTACTGGATGCGCGGCAGCGTTTCGAACTGGTGGAACGGCGGCGGCGAGGGCAGCGTCCATTCCAGGGTGGTCGCGCCGACGCCCCAGGGATTGTTGCCGGCCACGCGCTTCTTCGTGAAGGCCTCCACCATGCCGAACAGGAACACCAGCACGCCAAAGCCGGCGATGTAGGAGCCGAACGAGGATATCTCGTTCCAGCCGTGGAACGCCGTCGGATAGTCGACGGTGCGCCGCGGCATGCCGGCGAGGCCGAGGAAGTGCTGCGGGAAGAAGATCAGGTTCACGCCGATGAAGGTGATCCAGAAGTGCAGCTTGCCGATGGTCTCGTTGTACATGTAGCCGGTCATCTTCGGGAACCAGTAGTACCAGCCGGCGAAGATGGCGAACACGGCGCCGAGCGAAAGCACGTAATGGAAGTGCGCGATCACGTAATAGGTGTCGTGCAGCACGCGGTCGACGCCGGCATTGGCCAGCACCACCCCGGTGACCCCGCCGATGGTGAACAGGAAGATGAAGCCGAGCGCCCACAGCATCGGGGTGCGGAACTCGATCGAGCCGCCCCACATGGTGGCGATCCAGGAGAAGATCTTCACGCCCGTGGGCACCGCAATCACCATGGTGGCGGCGATGAAATAGGCCTGCGCGCCGGTCGACAGGCCGACCGTGTACATGTGGTGCGCCCAGACCACGAAGCCGATGCCGCCGATCGCCACCATGGCGTAGGCCATGCCGAGATAGCCGAAGATCGGCTTCTTCGAGAAGGTGGAGATGATTTGGCTGATCATGCCGAAGCCGGGCAGGATCAAGATGTAGACTTCCGGATGGCCGAAGAACCAGAACAGGTGCTGGAACAGCAGCGGGTCGCCGCCGCCCCTCGGATCGAAGAAGGTGGTGCCGAAGTTGCGGTCGGTGAGCAGCATGGTGATGCCGCCCGCCAGCACCGGCAGCGACAGCAGCAGCAGAAACACCGTCACCAGGATCGACCACACGAACAGCGGCATCTTGTGCAGCGTCATGCCGGGCGCGCGCATGTTGAAGATGGTGGTGATGAAGTTGATGGCGCCCAGGATCGAGGAGGCGCCCGCCAGGTGCAGCGACAGAATGACGAAATCGACCGCCGGTCCCGGGTGGCCGCTGGTCGACAAGGGCGCGTAGAGCGTCCAGCCCGTGCCGGCGCCGTCCGAGCCCGGCTCGCCGCCGACGAACAGCGAGCAAAGCAGCAGCGCGAAGGAAGCCGGCAGCAGCCAGAACGAGATGTTGTTCATGCGCGGGAACGCCATGTCCGGCGCGCCGATCATCAGCGGCACCATCCAGTTGCCGAAGCCGCCGATCATGGCCGGCATGACCATGAAGAAGATCATGATCAGGCCGTGCGCGGTGGCGAACACGTTGTATTCGTGCGGGCTCGGGAAGAACTGGATGCCCGGGTTCTGCAACTCCATGCGGATGGCGATCGAGAGCGCCGCGCCGATCAGGCCCGCCATGATCGCGAACACCAGGTACATCGTGCCGATGTCCTTGTGATTCGTGGAATAGACGAAGCGCCGCCATCCGGTCGGATGGTGCTCGTGGGCCTCGTGTGCGCCGTGGGCAGCCGCGTGTTCAGCCATTGTCGTCGTCCTTCGACCGTCGTTCTTGTCGTCGCCCGGATTATATTCGAATTTTTATATATGTCACTGGCTATTGGCGGCCGCCACCGTGGCCTTCGCCGGCGCGCTGTCGTCGGTTGAGGCGTATTTCTTCTTGGCCTGGGCGAGCCAGGCCGTATAGGCCTTTTCGCTCACCACGTGGACCGCGATCGGCATGAAGGCATGGTCGCGCCCGCACAGTTGCGAGCACTGGCCGTAATAGATGCCTTCCCGCTCGGCCTTGAACCAGGTCTCGTTGATGCGGCCGGGAACCGCGTCGATCTTGATGCCGAAGGATGGCACCGAGAAGGAGTGGATGACGTCGGCGCCGGTGACCAGCACGCGCACCACCTTGTTGACCGGCACCACCATGTCGTTGTCGACCGCCAACAGGCGCGGCTGGCCGGCTTTGAGCTCCTTGTCCTGCAGCATCAGCGAATCGAACTCGAACTTCTGGTCGGGATAGCTGTAGCTCCAGAACCACTGCTTGCCGGTGGCCTTCACGGTGATGTCGGCCTTGGGGATTTTCAGCTCGTAGAACAGCAGGCGGAACGACGGCACCGCGATCGCCACCAGGATCAGCACCGGCACCACGGTCCAGATGATCTCGATGGTGGTGTTGTGGGTGGTGCGCGAGGGCGTCGGATTGGCGCGCGCGTTGAAGCGCACGATCACGATCACCAGCAGCGCCAGCACGAACAGCGCGATGGCGCCGATGATCCACAACAGGAAGTCATGGAACCACGTGATGTCGTCCATGACGGGCGTGGCGCCCGGCTGCAGGCCGAGCTCCCAGGGCTTCGGCTGGCCGGTATCGCCGGTCGTCGCCAAGGCTACGCCGCCCCCGGCAAGAAAGGTCACGCCGGCCGTGACCAAGAATGCGATCAACCGCTTGACCACCGACATCTTTTTTTGCGCTCCCTCGACGAGAAACGGCCTTGGATGCAAGGCCACCTTATGCCGGCCACTACGGACGGCGCGGCCCGCTGAGCACGGCGGTTTGCCACGGGCGTGGCAGTTTTTGCTGTCGTGCGGCGGGACGGGGGGAAATCCCGGCTTCTCAAACCACAATTCCGTTCCTGCCGCAATGCGCCTTGAGGCCGTTGTGCTGCGACAAACCGCATACCCCGGGCGGCGGCGCCGACGCCGCATTTACGCCACTTGCCAGGCGTCTTGGGTGCGCTTCCGCCGCGATTGGCGTCCGCTGCCCCTTGCTTGACATCGACAGCCGGGCATGACCCAACGGGACGCATTAAAATGCAGGGGAGGCACGGCGATTTGCCGGCAACCGGGGCGGCCGGAACCGGCCATGCCTTCGCCAAGGGACTGAATCATGGGCATTTTCGGGCAAGGCCGGCAGGCCCAAGGACGCCTCAGCCGAATCCGGCCGCTGGCGCTTGCGGCGGCTCTTTGGCTCGTGCCCGCGCTCATGCCTGCGGCCGCGCTCGCCCAGGGCGCCGTCAAATCGGTCTATAAAGACTGGCAGATTCGCTGCGACACGCCGCCGGGCGCCAAATCCGAGCAGTGCGCCCTGATGCAGAGCGTGGTGGCTTCCGACCGCGCCAATGTCGGCCTCACCGTGATCGTGCTGAAAACCGCCGACGGCAAGAGCCGGCTGATGCGGGTGGTGGCGCCGCTCGGCGTGCTGCTGCCGTCGGGCCTCGGGCTCAAGATCGACAATGTCGACATCGGCCGCGCCGGCTTCGTGCGCTGCCTGCCCAACGGCTGCATCGCCGAGGTCGTCATGGACGACAACCTGATCAAGAAGCTGCGCACCGGCAAAAGCGCGACCTTCGTCATCTTCCAGACGCCGGAGGAAGGCATCGGCTTTCCGATGAGTCTCGCCGGCTTTGCGGAGGGGTACGATAAGCTGCCGTGAGGGGGCGGTCAGCCGGGGATGGCCAAGCCCCGGCTCTCGGCGGCGCCACCTCACTCGCCGATGCTAAGTCGCGCGATTCCGTAGCAAGGCGCCAACTCGAAACGTTGCCCAGCATCGCCTCTGCCGCCGCTCTGGCACGTGATCGCAGGAGCCCCAGTCGAGCGGATCGAACTCAATCGCTTCCATAAGGCCTTCAAGCGAAGCCTTGGTGCAGCTCGGACCGACGGGAAATGCCGCTAAAGTCAGGTTGCGCGAATCAGATCGAGTGCCGTCGCCAGGGCAGGAAGGCCGACAGCGAGGGACGTGACTATGATTTGAACTTGAGTTCATGGTTATCGAACGCCACGAAAGTGGCCAAAGAAATAGATAAGATAGAAAATTCGCGACCACCAACGTGCTGCAAATAGCATTCGCCGCGTAACTTCGAGCCGAGATTCGATCCGCGCATTCGCGTGGCGTTCGCTTCGTTATAGCCACATTGCCCGTGGAGCATGTCTCGATGAGAGATCGGCACCTTTGTGCACGGCAATATGCCGCTTGGCGGCACCGGCGCGCAGCCCTGCATGCGCAGACCATCGCGCGACATACCAAGCCGGTCCATGTCGGCTCTTCGCCGGGAAAAGTGTTCCGGCGCGTCCACCCAGCGCCCATAGCGGAAGCGCAACGCGCAACCGTTCGGCAATTTCGCGCGCCTGCAGCCAACGCCGATGCCATCGCCCGCGGCTCTATATGATCGTGTTTGCCAGATACGTACAATCAATCAGAATTGCCTCGATGGCAGTGATTACCCATTTCTGGTCCGCCTAACGCTTGCCGAATGCGGCAGCACGACCGCGCAGTGCAGCCGAGCGCGAAAATTGATCACGAAAGCGCTGCGAAAGTCCTTGGCAAAATAAAATCCCGCCACCGCGTCCGCCCAACCAAGGTTCCGCCAACTTGGACGGTGATTCGCCGTCGTCGACCGAATGCTCGCGATTCGGTCTGTCCACGGCAAAGCAGCTGCCAATTCTTCGGGTGTGCGCGGCCGATAGTCATTGCCTATGAACGAGTGCAAGCCCGCATGGCGGCCAGCACAGGAAATATTCCGACGCGCAAATTGACGCAGTGGGGCTTCCGCATCAAACCATTGGACAAGACCTTGTGCGTTCCTTGCGACCGGCCGGAGGCCGGACCAGCTCCATCGACGACACGGTTGCAACGCGTTGTCGAGGGCCTTTGCCGGCGGAATTTCCTCGAAGGTCATCAATCGAGCCGCGATTGTCCAGTCCAGGCTACGCCAGAGAACACGGGTCGGTGCCTTTCGCCGTCCGCATCGACGTAGCACGACGGGAATTCCCAGCACGCGCGGCTTCCGCCACCAATTCGGCGGTTCCACCGCGATCCGCGGACAGGCTTGCCATCCCAAACGCTGAGCACAATGATCGGCTTGGCAAGCACGGCAAGCCGACCGCTTCGTAGGCCTTTGCCCTTTCCGTCACCTGTCCTCCGGCTTCGATTTCCGTTCAGCGTATGCGGCGCTGTCCGAGCAGTTCAGAATCGCTTGCCTGAATATTCGATTCAAAGTCCAAATCGTAGATTTGCCTTGCAAGCGGTAGAACAACTTCGATCGCAATGCTTTCGTTTCCAGCTGCGCAAGTCTGGCTGCCGATTTGATCGGCGCCCTCGTAGCGCGAGTAAAATCGGCGATGTACATATCGCGAGCAAACGGCAGCGGCACGTCAAGTACATAGCCAAGTTTGAGCGCCGCAGTAGCCGCGATGGTATCGGCGCCTTCTGCGAGCGCTGAAACCAATGCCAGCACCGGGGTTGCGCCGCTGCAGGATCGAAATAGCCGCTATGGTCCCGGCATGCTCGTGCGGCGGCCTTGGCGATCGCCTCAAGCGCCATCCGCACATCATCCTCAACCTTTTGGCGCCGTTGGGCGCGGTGCTCATTGTGTTCGTTTGGTTCGCCCGGCGCCAAGTCCTTCGGCCGATGCCCGACCACCCCGACCGACAGCGCCAGCCGCGGTTTGGGCGGATGGTCGCCGCCATGCGCATTGCACGCCGCCATCAACTGCCCCCCGTCCCCGCCTCAAATCCGCCCCTCGCAGACCCCAACTTGAAAGACTATCTTGAGCCCAGCGCCGCACGCAACGAAAGACGTTCCATGGATTCTACAACCATTTCCCTCCTCGACCGCGCCGGGCTCGACCAGGGCAAGGTTGCCCGCATCATAGGCCGCGGGCTCGACGGCGCCGACGACGGCGAATTGTTCCTGGAATACAAGCAGGCCGAGGTGCTGGTGTTCGACAACGGCCGCCTGAAGCAGGCGACCTACGACACCGCGCAGGGCTTCGGCCTGCGCGCCGTCAAGGATGAGGCGGTCGGCTACGCCCATGCCTCCGACCTCTCCGAAGCCGCGCTCGCCCGCGCGGCGGAGGCGGTGCGCGCGGTCAAGGGCGGTCATTCCGGCAGTTACGCCGCCGCCCCCGGCCGCACCAACGCCAAGCTCTATGGCGACGACAATCCGCTGCAGGCGCCCGCCTTCGAAGCCAAGGTGAAGCTCTTGTCCGAGATCGACGCCTATGCCCGCGCCAAGGACCCGCGCGTGCGGCAGCTGACCGCGAGCCTGGGCGCTTCCTGGCAGGTGGTGGAAATCCTGCGCGCCGACGGCTCGACCTATCGCGACATCCGCCCGCTGGTGCGGCTCAGCGTCTCGGTGGTGGCCGGCGACGGCGACCGCCAGGAGGCCGGCTCCTTCGGCTGCGGCGGGCGCGAGGGTTATGCGCGCTTCATCACGCCGGAGGCCTGGCGCGGCGCGGTCGACGAGGCGGTGCGCCAGGCGCTGGTCAATCTCGACGCGGTGGCGGCGCCCGCCGGCGAGATGGACGTGGTGCTGGGCTCCGGCTGGCCGGGCATCATGCTGCACGAAGCGGTCGGCCACGGCCTGGAAGGCGACTTCAACCGCAAGCAGTCGTCCGCCTTCGCCGGCCTGATGGGCCAGCAGGTGGCGGCCAAGGGCGTCACGGTGGTGGACGACGGCACCATCCAGGACCGCCGTGGTTCGCTTTCTATCGACGACGAGGGCACGCCGTCGAACCGCACCGTGCTGATCGAGGACGGCGTCCTGGTCGGCTACATGCAGGACCGGCAGAACGCGCGGCTGATGAAGATGAAGCCGACGGGCAACGGGCGGCGCGAATCGCACGCGCATGTGCCGATGCCGCGCATGACCAACACCTACATGCTGGCCGGACAACATGACCCCAAGGAAATCATCGCCTCGGTGAAGAACGGCCTCTATGCCGTGTCGTTCGGCGGCGGCCAGGTCGACATCACCTCGGGCAAATACGTGTTCCAGTGCACCGAGGCCTACAAGATCGAGAACGGCAAGATCGCGGCGCCGGTGAAGGGCGCCATGCTGATCGGCAACGGGCCGACCGATTTGCATCGCATCTCAATGATCGGCAACGATTTCGCGCTCGATCCCGGCATCGGCACCTGCGGCAAGAACGGCCAGGGCGTGCCGGTCGGCGTCGGCCAGCCGTCCCTGCGCATGGACAAGATTACCGTCGGAGGAACGGCCTGATGGCATCGACCGAACGCGATCACGCGGAGGCCTCGCCGCTGCACCGCTGGGGCAGAACGATCGTCGATCTCGTCTGCGTCGTGCTGGTGGTGATGGCGGGCAAGACCGCGATCGCCGAGCCGTTCTACGTGCCGTCCGGCTCGATGGAGCCGACGCTGATGATCGGCGACGAATTGCTGGCGACCAAATATCCTTACGGCTACAGCACCGCCTCGCTGCCGTCGATTCTCGATCTGCCGAGCACGGGCCGCATCATGGGTGCGGTCCCTAAGCGCGGCGACGTGGTGGTGTTCCGCTGGCCGGGTAACCGCAGCCAGGTCTGGGTCAAGCGCGTGATCGGCCTGCCCGGCGACCGCATCGCCATGCGCGACGGCCAAGTGATCATCAACGGCAAGCCGGCGCCGCTGACGCCGGACGGCATAGGCCGCGTGGAAAGCGAGAGCGGGTCGCTGGCGCCGGCGCATCGCTTCATCGAGACGTTGCCGGGCGGACGCAAGCACCTGATCTTCAAGCTGGTGCCCCGCGAGCCGCTCGACAACATGCCGGAGGTCAAGCTGCCGGCCGGCCATCTGTTCGTGATGGGCGACAACCGCGACAACTCGGCCGACAGCCGCGTGCCGGTCGCGGCCGGCGGCGTCGGCCTGTTGCCGATCGTCAATTTGGTCGGCCGCGTCGACGCCATCGTCGGCTCCTGGGATCTCGGCATGGAAAGCCGGCCGCTGTGGACCTGGCCGCAAGGGTTGCGGCTGTCGCGGTTCTTCACCGGGGTGCATTGAGGGCCGCGGCTTACCGACCGTCATGCGCGGGCTTGACCCGCGCATCCATTTTCTCCGCGAAACGATGGATCGCCGGGTATTGCCAAGTCACGCCGCTTGCGCGGCGGCTTGGCATTGACGACGCTTGCTACCGCACCACGCCCGAAATGCAGCAGGGCTTGCGGTGCGGGCGCGGGATTTTTCCTTTGAGATAGCAGCGCGCGGAATTGCCGAGATAGCCGGGCCGCACATAGGTCCAGGCGCGGCAGCGCCGGTTGGCCTCGCAGGCGGTTTGGCAGGGCGCGCCGGCGGGATCGGCGGTGGTGGTGAAGGTGGTGTAGTCGCCGCCGTGCCGGTCGATGGAATATTCCACCGCGCCGCGCCGCGGCTGGATCACGCCGGCGCCGCGCACACCGGAGACGCAGCAATGATCCGGCACCCGCGGCGGCAATTTCCGCTTGAGCCAGCAGGTCGCGAGCTTCCGCTTGGTGCGCGGGTAGGAGAAGCTCCAGGCGCGGCAGCGACTGTCGCGCTCGCAATGCGCCGCGCACACTGCCGGGTCGCCGGAGCGGACGGCGAAATTGTAGTAATCGTTGCCCGGACGATCGAAGCCGAGCTGGGCTTGCGCGGTTGCGGCCGCGGCGAGCAGAGCCAGGCCGCCGACCAGGAGCTTCACCAAAAACCGCATGCCCGCCAGCCCGATCCGAACGAATGGCCGTGACCCAGCGCCCCGCCACCATGGTAGCGCGAAGCGCGGGCCGGCATATAGCACGGATTGGAGGACGCGAATTGGGCCCGAGCGGAGCGAACCGGACGGTAGCGGGTGGCGGAAAAAAATATGCGCCCGCCGGAGGGGCCGGCGGGCGCTGGATCCGGCTTCGCGAGAGGGGATGTTCGCGGGTGGCGGATCGCGGCCGATGAGAGGGATCGGCCGTTTTGGTGAAGTTGGCTCAGAGCGTCTGGCGCGCCGGGCGGTCGGTGCGCAGGCGGCGGAAATCGCGCCCGGCCGCGCGCGCGCCGCGGTTGGCACGCCGCTCGCCCACCCGCTCGCGCAGCAGCTCGGTCGGGTCTTCCCAGAACGGCTCCGAGAAGGCGTCGCGCAGGTCGGCACGGGTGACGCCGATGTCGGCCAGCATGTGGCTATCGAGGCCGGCCAGGAACCTCGCCTCGCGCCGGTGGCGCCGGGCGCGGGCGAAGTCCTTCAGCCAGCGGGTGACGAAGGCCAAGAGGCTTAGCAAGACGCGCAGCAGGGCGCCGCCGGCCACGGGAACAACGGGGACATTTGTGCTCATTTCGGTCTCCATGCAGTTCGCAAGCTTCAAGGCCCATAGGCCGCAAAGCCGGGCGCCGGAGACACCCGAAATCCCCACCCGAATCCTCCGGCACGCCTAAATATTGCACCGCAAGGATTGATTAGTGAAACGAATGTTTTTAATCTGATCGATCAGTTTTTGTCATTCCGGGCCGCTGCCCAGCGGCGAGCCGGAATGACAGCAAAGGAACGCGCCATGACCACCTTGCTCGACATCGACCAGTTGCGCACCTTCATCGCCATCGCCGAGACCGGCAGCTTCACCAAAGCCGCCGAAGTGGTGAACAAGACCCAGTCGGCGGTGTCGATGCAGATGAAGCGGCTGGAGGAGCGGCTGGAGCGCGCGATCTTTGCCCGTGACGGGCGCGCCTCCAAGCTGACCGAGGACGGCCAGCGCCTGCTCGATTACGCGCGGCGGCTGGTCAAGCTCAACGTCGAGACGGTCGCCGCCTTCTCCGATGCGGCGCTGTCGGGCCGCGTGCGGCTCGGCGTGCCGGACGATTACGCCGACCGTTATCTGCCCGAGATCATGGCGCGGTTCTCGCGCGCCTATCCGAGCGTCGAATTGACCGTGCTGTGCGAGCCCTCGGTCGACCTGCTCGAGCGCATCGACGACAACGAGATCGATCTCGCCATCGTGACCAATTGCGAATCCAAGCGCGCGGCGGAAACCTTCCGGCGCGAGCGGCTGTGCTGGGTGACCTCGAACCGGCATCCGACGCACATGGAGGAGCCGGTGCCGCTGGCGCTCGGACGGCCGACCTGCAGTTGGCGCGCGACCGCCTGCGAAAGGCTCGAGTTGATCGGCCACCCCTACCGCGTCTTGTATTCAAGCTCGAACGCCGGCGCGGTCGCCGCCGCCGTGCTCGCCGGCCTTGCCGTCTCGGTGCTGCCGGAATCCGGCTTGCGCCCCGGCATGCGCGTCTTGACCGCCGCCGACGGTTTCCCCGATCTGCCGAGCTGCCGCATCGGGCTGGTGCGCAATGCGCACGAGACCTCGGCGCTGGCGGGTGCACTGGCCGAGCACATCATCTCCTCGCTCGACAATTTGTCGGAAGCGCAGGCGGCGGAATAGCCTCAGCATCGTCCGTTCCGTTAGGTATAACACATAAACGGGGCCGGCTGAGACGGGCAGCGTTGCCACGAGCGCTCCAACCGTCGCGCCCAATCGTTCGGCGACGGTGGTCGCTGCGGTTACAAACAGCGCGGTAACCGCCATCTTCGTCGCAAGCACAATCCCGATCATGAAGTCGGAAGAGACGGGGACCACGTTGCCCAAAATGGCGCGCCCGCAGCGTTGAATTGGCGATTCCTCAAGATCGATCAATACGCATACTCATCGTAAATCGGATCGACCGTGCCGCCCCATTCGCCGTGGAATTTCTCCAGCAGTTCCTCGGCCGGCGTGATGCCGCGGGCGATCGACTCTTCCAGCGGGCGCAGATAGCGCGTCTCGTCGCGGCCGTTGCGGTCGAGGCGGGCGCGGCGGGCCAGCCCGCGCGCGGCGAGCCTTAAAGTTTCCTGCGCCAGCGTCAGCACGTTGCGATTGCCGATCTCGGCGCGGAAGCCGAGCTTGGGCACGTCGTCGCGCAGCTTCTGGCGCTGCTCGGCGCTCCACAGCTTGACCATGTCCCAGCAGGCATCGAGCGCGTCGCCGTCGTAGAGCAGACCCACCCAATAGGCGGTGAGCGAGGGCAGCCGCCGCCAGGGGCCGCCGTCGGCGCCGCGCATTTCCAGGTAGCGCTTCAACCGCACCTCGGGAAAGATGGTCGAGAGGTGATTGGCCCAGTCCGAGATAGTCGGCCGTTCGCCCGGCAATTCCGCCAGCTTGCCGGCGAAGAAATCGCGGAACGACTTGCCGGCGACGTCGATATATCGGTCGCCGCGCTTGATGAAATACATCGGCACGTCGAGCGCGTAATCGACGTAAGCCTCGAAACCCATGCCGTCCTCGAAGGCCCAGGGCAGCATGCCGGAACGGTCGGGATCGGTGTCGGTCCAGACGTGCGAGCGGAACGAGAGATAGCCGTTCGGCTTGCCTTCGGTGAAGGGCGAATTGGCGAACAGCGCGGTCGCCACCGGCTGCAGCGCCAGCGACACGCGCAGCTTCTTGACCATGTCGGTTTCGTCGGAGAAGTCGAGGTTCGCCTGCACCGTGCAGGTGCGGTACATCATGTCGAGGCCGAGGTGACCGACCTTCGGCATATACGCGGTCATGATCTTGTAGCGGCCCTTGGGCATGACCGGCATGTCTTCGCGGTGCCAGTTCGGCGTCATGCCGAGGCCGATGAAGCCGATGCCGAGGGGCTTGGCCACTTCGCGCAATTGCGCCAGATGCGCCATCAGCTCGGCCGCTGTCTGGTGCACGTTCTCGACCGGCGCCCCCGACAGCTCGAACTGGCCGCCCGGCTCGAGCGAAATCGCGCCGCCGCCGGTGACGTCGAACATGCCGATGATGTTGTCGCCCTCCATGATCGGCTCCCAGCCGAGCAGGTGGGCCATGCCGTGCAGCAGGGCGCGGATCGAGCGGCGGCCGGCATAGGGCACCGGCCAATGGTCTTCCACCGTGAAGGCGAATTTCTCGTGCTCGGTGCCGACGCGGAACTGGTCCGCCGGCTTGCAGCCCGCTTCGAGCCAGGCGACGAGTTCGTCGCGCGTCTCGATCGGGGTCATGTCGATCTGGTCACGAGCCATGCAAGCTTCCCGGCACTTTAACGTTCGCGCACGATCTTTTCCGAAAACCGTTGCCCGCTTTTCAGGATCAGGCGCAAAAGGTCGCGACCTTAAACATGGGAAGGGCCAAAGGGCAATGCGAGACGCTTAGAGACCCGGGCTCAGCCGGCGGCCGGCGCAGGCGCCCGGGCCGGCACCAGGCGGAGGCTGCCAAGCGCCTCGCTGGGCCCGCCGGCCTCGTGATATTCGGCGTCCTCGTTCACGTTCCAGACATCATATTTGCGCACACCGGCCAGGATGTTTTCGACCGTCAGCATGGCGGTCATCATGGCGTGGTCCTGATTGTTGTATTTGTGCATGCCGTTGCGGCCCGCAAGGTGCAGGGTGGAATAGCGCGCCTCCAGCTCCGCGCGCACCGCCGCGACATGGCCGGCATAGTGCTCGTCGTAGACTGGGTAGGCCTTGGGCTGGCGCACCACCACGCCGTCGATAACGCTGGCCGGTTCGGCCAAACCGATCTGCGCGAGCTCGCGGGTCGCCAGCGCGATCAGGTCGCGGTCGTCCGCCGACCACAGGCCGTCGCCTTCGAAGCAGAAATATTCCATCCCCAGCGACGACAGCGTGGGATCGGGTACCATCTCGGAAGACCAGTTGCGAGAGTTCACGATGCGCCCGACTTTGACCGAGGGATCGTGGATGTAGATCCAGTTGTCGGGAAACAAATCGGCGCCCTTGACGATCAGCGTGACGATCAGAAAGTCGCGGTAGCGCAGCTTGTCGGCATGGACGCGGGCTGCCGGCGCGGGCGTCAGCATGGCGGCAAGATCGTGCATCGCGGCCGAGGAGACGACATGGGCCGCGCGGCAGGTTTCCTGCGCGCCGGTTGCGGTTTGCGTACGCACCGTCCACAGCGCGGCGGCGGCGTCATAGGCGAGCGCGGTGACGCGGCGGCCGAGCCGAACGTCGCCGCCCAGCACCGCGGTCTTGCGGGCGGCTTCCTGCCAGAGCATGCCGGGACCGCGCCGCGGATAGCGGAAGCTTTCGATCAGCGTCTTGACCGTGGGCTTGCGGGCCGACGGCCGGCGCAGCCGCAGACTGCGCGTGATGCCGTTCAGGACGGCGCGCACGAGATTGAGACCCTTGATACGCTGCGCCGCCCAATTGGCGGAAATCTCGTCGCACGACATGCCCCAGACCTTCTCCGTGTAACTGCGGAAGAAGATCGAGAACAGCCGCTCCCCGAATTGATTGCGCACCCATTGGTGGAAGGTGCGCGGCTGGTAGACGGGAGTCAGGCACGCCCAGAAATAAGACATCGCGCAGGCCAGGCTGGTGAGCGGACCGAGATTGACGAAGGCCTCAAATGCCTTGAGGGGATAAGAATAGAATTTGCCGCGGTAAAGAATGCGCGTCAGCCGACTGCAGGTGACGAAGTCGTCGGGCAGCAGCTCGTCCCACAGACGGTTGACCTCGCTCGACTTGGAAAAAAAGCGGTGGCCGCCGATGTCGAACAGAAAGCCCTTGTAATCGACGGTGCGCGCGATGCCGCCGACGTACTGCCTGTCCTGCTCCAGCACGACCACGCGCTTGCCGGCCTTGGCCAGCAGATAGGCGGCGGTGAGGCCGGCCGGGCCCGCGCCGATCACCGCGACGTCGGCATCGGTAGGCCGTTCATCGCCCAACGGCCGGCCGACGATTTCCGCGTCACGCAGCACGATGGCTCTACCCGCTTTGCACCTGCCCCGGGACGCGAGCGGCAGGAGCCGCCGACACGGGAAGCGCGCATCCGGCACCCGTAAATCGTGCCGGCGGCCGCCGATCTTCCGGGGATAGTGTGAGCGAAATGCCGGCTATCGTCCATGCGGCCGGCACTGAATGCGGTTCTCGTGGTAGCGATTGCGGGGACCCGGCGTGACGGCCCGCCAGCAAGGTTCCCATTTTGTTCTTCCCCTCTTAACCCGCTTGCTTTATTGGTTTTCCGCCATGCCGCAGTTCACGCCCGCCCAGGACGCCGCGCTGAAAGCCGTCGCCGACTGGCTGAAAGCCAAGCCGGGCGCCAGCGACACGCCGCAAGTGTTTCGCCTGTTCGGCTATGCCGGCACCGGCAAGACCACGCTGGTCCGCCACATCGCCGACGAGGCCGACGGCGAGGTGAAATTCGCCGCCTTCACCGGCAAGGCGGCGAGCGTGATGCGCGGCAAGGGCTGCCGCGGCGCCTCCACCATTCACGGGCTGATCTACCGCGCGCGCGAGAGCGGCGAGGAAATCCCCAGCTTCGATTTGTGGGACGAGGCGCCGGCCTCCAAGGCCGAGCTGATCATCATCGACGAATGCTCGATGGTGGATGCCGAGCTCGGCCGCGATTTGTTGTCGTTCGGCGTGCCACTGCTGGTGCTTGGCGATCCGGCGCAATTGCCGCCGATTGCGGGCGGCGGGTTCTTCACCGAGGCCGAGCCGGACGTGATGCTGACCGAAGTGCACCGGCAGGCGCAAGACGACCCGATCGTGCGGCTGTCGATGGATATCCGCGCCGGCGAATATCTCGAGCCCGGCCGCTACGGCGAGACCGAGGTCGTCGCCAAGAGCGACCTCGATCCGCAGCGCGTGCTGGAGGCCGACCAGGTGCTGGTGGGCAGGAACGCCACCCGGCGCGCCTACAACAACCGCATGCGCGAGCGGCGCGGCTTCGAGGATGCGATGCCGACGGCGGGCGACAAGCTGGTCTGCCTGCGCAACAACCGCAAGAAGGGCCTGTTCAACGGCAGCCTATGGACGGTGAAGGAGCGTGGGAGCCGCAAAGGCGGAACCAAGACCGGCATCATGAGCATGCGGCTGCTGCCCGACGATGAGACCGCGACGCGCGGGGTGAAAGTGTCGGTGCGGCCGGAATGCTTCACCGGCGGGCTCGACAAGCTCGATTGGCAACGGCGCAAGCCCTACGACGAGTTCGACTACGGCTACGTGCTCACCGTGCACAAGGCGCAAGGGTCGCAATGGGACGACGTGGTGCTGTTCGATGAGTCTTTTGCGTTTCCCGATTTGCGCGAGCGCTGGCTTTATACGGGCGTGACACGGGCGGCGAAGAGATTGACGGTGGTGGTTTAACTTCGGCTGTCGTCCCGGCCAAGCGAGCGTCAGCGAGCGCGAGCCGGGACCCATACTCCGCGGTCTATCGATAGGCTGCGGCGTATGGGTCCCCGCTTTCGCGGGGACGACAAAGGAAAGGCTCAGGCCTTTTTCTCCGCCGCCAACCTGCGCCGGTGCGCAAACGGCAGCACCGCGAGCGCCAGGGCGGTGAACGCGGCGCCAGCGAGGAAAGTGCCGTCGGGGCCGATCACGTCCCACAAGCCGCCGGCGATCACGCTCGCCAGCAGCATGGCAAGCCCGCTCACCAGGTTGAACACGCCGAAGGCGGTGCCGCGCAACTCGGGCAGCGCGGTGTCGGCGACCAGCGCCTGCAGCAGGCCTTGCGTCAGCCCCATATGCAGGCCCCAGACTGCGACCCCGAGCATGAGCAGCGCAACGCCGCCGCTGAAGGCGAGGATCAGGTCGGCGACGATCAGCAGCCCGAAGCCCGCGACCAGCAGCCGGTAGCGGCCGATCCGGTCGGACAGCGCGCCGGCCGGCCAGGCCGAAAAGGCGTAGACGATATTCATCACCACCATCACCGTCGGCACCAGCACCACCGGTATGCCGACCGATTTCGCGCGCAGCAGCAGGAAGGCTTCCGAGAAGCGGGCGAGCGTGAAGATGGCGGCGACGCCGACCACGACCCAATAGCCGACATCGAGGCGCGCAAGCTCCGCGCGCGACAGCGGCGATTGCAGGCGCTTGGCGCGCGGCGGGCGCTTCTCTCTTTTGGGCTCGCGCACGAAGAACACGATGGTGGCGACGGAAGCGATGGCCGGGATGACCGCGATCCAGAACACGGCGCGGAAATTGTCGGCGAGCAGCGCCATGAAGGCGATCGCCAGCGCAGGGCCCGCCACCGCGCCGACGGTGTCGAGCGTCTGCCGCAGCCCGTAGGAGGTGCCGCGCAGATCGGTGGGCGTGAGGTCGGCGATCAGCGCGTCGCGCGGCGCGCCGCGGATGCCCTTGCCGACGCGGTCGATGAAGCGCGCGGCGGCGACCCAGGCGATGTTGGAAGCGAGCGGGAAGATCGGCTTGCTGAGCGCGGCGAGGCCGTAGCCGGCGGCGGTCAGCCATTTGCGCTCGCCCAGATAGTCGCTGAGCGCGCCGGAGAACACTTTGGTGACGGCGGCGGTCGCCTCCGCGATGCCCTCGATGATGCCGACGTCGAGCGTGGAGGCGCCCAGCACGCTGACCAGATAAAGCGGCAGCAGCGCGTGGATGAGCTCCGAGGAGCTATCCATGAACAGCGAGACGAGGCCGAGCGCCCATACGCTGCCCGGTATCTCGCGCCAGCGCAGGAGGGAGCGGGGTTTGTCGGGCATGGCGGCATCCTCCGCTCATTCCCGCGCAAGCGGGTAAACGAACAATCACTGACGTTGATCGGCCTCATGGTGAGGAGCGCCGCGCAGCGGCGCGTCTCGAACCATGGGGCCGCCCCATCCTTCGAGACGCCGCGCTTCGCGCGGCTCCTCAGGATGAGGCGGAGAAGTAGCTTGGCCGGCCAAAACGCCTTACGCCGCCGCTTTCTGCTTCGGCGGGGGAAAGCGCGTGTAGAAGCGCTCGTCCTTGGCCGCCATGTCGATCAGCAGCTTGGGCGGCGTGAAGCGGTGCCCGTGTTTCTGCTCCAGCTGACGGCAAAGCTCGACGAACTTCCTACTGCCCATCATGTCGATATAGGAGAGCGTGCCGCCGGTGAACGGCGCAAAGCCCCAGCCGAGGATCGAGCCGACGTCGGCCTCGCGCACGTCGGTGACCACCTTGTCCTCGAAGGTGCGCGCGGCCTCCACGGCTTGCGTGACCAGGATGCGCTGTTTCAGCTCCTCGACGTCGATCGCCTCGACCTCATCGCGCGTGAGCTTTTTCGGCAGGATGTCGGCAAGCCCGGGCCACAGGTGCTTGGGCTGGCCCGGGGGATAATCGTAGAAGCCCTTGCCGTTCTTGCGGCCGAAGCGGCCGTTACCCTCGACCATGTCCTCGAGCAGCTTCTTCTGCCCCTGGTTGATGGCCTTGGGGCCGAGGTCGGCTTCGGTGGCGCGCACGATCTTGAGGCCGAGGTCGAGCGCGGTCTCGTCGGTGAGCGCGAGCGGGCCGACCGGCATGCCGGCCATGCGCGCCGCATTCTCGATCATGGCGGCCGGAATGCCCTCCAGCAGCATCAGGTGGCTTTCCAACAGGTAATTGATCACGCAGCGGTTGGCATAGAAGCCGCGCGAATTGTTCACCACGATCGGCGTCTTGCGGATCATGCGCACGAAGTCGAGCGCGACGGCGAGCGCCTTGTCGCCGGTCTCCTTGCCGAGAATGATCTCAGTCAGCATCATGAGCGCCACCGGCGAGAAGAAGTGGATGCCGATGAAGCGCTTGGCATCCTTGAACTCCTCGGCGAGCGAGGTGATCGGCAGCGTCGAGGTGTTGGAGGCAAGAATGGCGTCGGGGCCAAGCACCGCCTCAATCTTCTTGATGACGTCGGCCTTGATCTTGCGGTCCTCGAACACCGCCTCGATCACCAGGCCGCAGTCCTTCAGCGCGGCGTAGTCGGCGGTGGGCGTGATCTTCTCGAGCAGCGCGTCGCGGTCGGGCCCTTTCATGCGGCCCTTCATGACGCGGTCGGACAGCGCCTTGGCGAGCCCCGCCTTGCCCTTGTCGGCGGTTTCCTGGTCGCGGTCGATCAGTACGACCTGGATGCCCACCGCCGCGCTCACTTGCGCGATGCCGGCACCCATGAAGCCGGCGCCGACGATGCCGATCTTTTTCAGATTGCTCGCCGGCACCGCTGGCGGGCGGCGCGCGCCCTTGTTCAGCTCCTGCATGGAGACGAACAGCGAGCGGATCATGGCGGCCGCTTCCGGCGTGCGCAGGATCTTGGCGAACCAGCGCGATTCGATGCGCAACGCGGTGTCGATGTCGACCAGCAGGCCTTCATACACGGTCTGCAGGATGGCGCGCGCGGCCGGATAGTTGTCGTAGGTCTCGCGCCGGTAGATGGCGTTGGCCGGCGGGAAGGTCATCATGCCGGCCTTGGAATAGACCGGGCCGCCGGGCAGACGGAAACCCTTCTCGTCCCACGGCTTGACCGCCTTGCCGCCGGCCTTGATCCAGTCCTTGGCGGCTTTGATCAGTTCGGCCTGCGGCACGACGTTGTCGATGAGCTTCATGGCCTTGGCGCGGTCGACGCGCAGGTCCTGGCCCTTGAGGAGAAATTGCAGCGCGTCGGCGGGCGGCAGCATGCGCGCGATGCGCTGGGTGCCGCCGGCGCCGGGGAACAGGCCGACCTTCACTTCCGGCAGGCCGAGCCGCGTCTTCGGATTGTCGGCAGCGACGCGGTGATGGCAGGCCAGGCACAACTCGAAGCCGCCGCCCATGGCGGTGCCGTTGATGGCGGCGACCCACGGCTTGCCGGATTTTTCCAACTGCCGGTAGATGACCGAAACCTTGCGGCTTTCCTCGAACACCATCTTGTTGGCGGCCTCTTCGCCCTCGCGCTTGACCAGGTCCGCGTAGCTGACGCTCATGCGCTCCAGCATGGTGAGGTCGGCGCCGCCGCAGAACGAGTCTTTGCCCGACGTGACGACCGCGCCCTTGATATTGGCGTCGCCCGCGACCTTGTCGACGAGCTGCGCCAGCTCCTCGGTGACGGAAGCGTCGATCACGTTCATCGAGCGCCCGGCCATGTCCCAGGTGATGAGGGCGATGCCGTCGGAATCGATGTCCACTTTGAAATTGCTCATCAGCGGGAACTCCTATTTGGGATACGGCTCGCCGTTCTTATGCGTGTAGCGGAAGCCTTTGTCGTCGCGCGTGACCATCATGTCGATGTCGGAATAATGCACGCGTTCGGCCGCGGCGCGCGTGCCCACCTCGAGAAAGACGGCGTCGCGGTCCGAGCGGTTGACGATGCAGTGGCCGTCGGCGACGCCCGCCTGCCAGGCCGCCGCGTCGCCCGGCTTCAGCACCGTCTCGCCGCCGTCCTCGACCAGCACCACTTCGCCTTGCAGCATGTAGACGAATTCGTCCTCGTGCTCGTGCCAGTGGCGCTGCGAGGAGGCGGCGCCCGGCTTGAGCGTGCAGAGATTGACGCCGAACTGCGAAAGGCCGGCGGCGCGGCTCATGCGCTTGCGCGCGCGGCCGGCAACCGCCTTGTTGAACGGCGCCGGGTAGTTGGTGGAGGTGTCGAGCGGGATTTCGGCGATGTCGAGCTTGGGCATGTTCAACCTACTCAGCTTCCCTCCGGCCTCATGCTGAGGAGCGTTGCGCAGCAACGCGTCTCGAAGCATGAGGCCGCCCCATCCTTCGAGACGCCCTCGCTTCGCTCGGGCTCCTCAGGATGAGGCGGAAAAATTCACTCAGACGCGCTCAATAATCGTCGCAGTGCCCATGCCGATGCCGATGCAGAGCGTGACCAGCGCGGTGGACAGGTTGCGCCGCTCCAGCTCGTCCAGCACCGTGCCGAGGATCATGGCGCCGGTGGCGCCGAGCGGATGGCCCATGGCGATGGCGCCGCCATTGACGTTGATCTTGTCGTGCGGAATGTCGAGCGCCTGCATGTAGCGCAGGACCACCGAGGCGAAGGCCTCATTGAGCTCCCACAGGTCGATGTCGCTCGTGCTCATGCCGGCGCGCTTGAGCGCCTTCTCGCTCACCGGGATCGGGCCGGTGAGCATGATGGCGGGCTCCGAGCCGATATTGGCGAAGGCCTTGATGCGCGCGCGCGGCTTCAGGCCGGCGGCTTTGCCGGCTTCCTTGCTGCCGATCAGCACCGCGGCGGCGCCGTCGACGATGCCGGAGGAATTGCCCGGCGTGTGCACGTGGTTGATGCTCTCGACTTCCGGGTAGCGCTGGATGGCGACCGAATCGAAGCCGCCCATCTCGCCCATCTGCACGAAGGAGGGCTGCAGCGAGGCCAGCGTCTGCATGGTGGTGGACGGGCGCATGTGCTCGTCCTTGGCCAGGAGGGTGAGGCCGTTGCAGTCCTTGACCGGGATCACCGAATTCTTGAAGCGCCCCTCCTCCCAGGACGTGCCGGCGCGCTTCTGGCTCTCGACCGCGTAAGAATTGACATCGTCGCGCGAGAAGCCGTATTTGGTGGCGATCAGGTCGGCGGAAATGCCCTGCGGCAGGAAGTAGGTTTCCACCGCGATCGAGGGGTCCATCGGCCAGGCGCCGCCGGCGGCGCCCATGCCGACGCGGCTCATCGATTCGACGCCGCCGCCGATCGTCATGTCGTGCTGGCCGGACATGACCTGGGCCGCGGCGAAGTTCACCGCGTCGAGGCCGGAGGCGCAGAAGCGGTTGATCTGCACGCCGGGCACCTGGTCGCCCAAGCCCGCCACCAGCGCGGAGGCGCGCGCGATGTCGCCGCCCGCCTCGCCCACCGGATCGACGCAGCCGAGGATCACGTCGTCGACCATTTCAGGCGTGAGATGGTTGCGCTGCTTGAGCGCGCCGAGCGCCTGCGAGGCCAGATTGAGCGCCGTCACTTCGTGCAGCGCACCGTCCTGCTTGCCGCGTCCGCGCGGGGTGCGCACGGCGTCGTAGATGAATGCGTCGGCCATTGTTTCTTCTCCATCCTGTCCGCTGTCGTCCCCGCGGAAGCGGGGACCCATACGCCGCAGACTAACGAGGGACTGCGGCGTATGGGTCCCGGGCCTCGCGCTACGCGCTCGCCCGGGACGACAAAACTACAAGCTCCGCGCGATGAGCAGTTTCATGATCTCGTTGGTGCCCGCGTAGATACGGAAGACGCGCGCGTCGCGGTACATGCGCGAGATCGGATATTCGTCCATATAGCCATAGCCGCCGAACAATTGCAGGCAGCGGTCGATCACATTCGCTTGCGTGTCGGTGAGCCGGTATTTCAGCATCGAGGCGGTGACGGTGTCGAGCTGACCGACGAGATGCCGCTCGATGCAGTAGTCGAGGAACACCTTGGCGATGGTGACTTCGGTCTTGCACTCGGCGAGCTCGAACTGGGTGTTCTGGAACTCGATGATCTTCTTGCCGAAGGCCTGGCGCTGCTTGACGTAATCGATGGTCAGCGCCAGCGCCCGCTCCATCATGGCCACCGCGTGCACGCCGACGATCAGGCGCTCCTGCGGCAAATCCTTCATGAGCTGGTAGAAGCCCTGGCCCTCTTCGCTGCCCAGCAGACTTTCCGCCGGCAGCTTCACGTCCTCGAAGAACAATTCCGAGGTGTCGGCGGAATTGAGGCCGAGCTTCTTGAGCTTGCGGCCGCGGCGGAAGCCCGGCGCGTCGTCGGTTTCCACCACCATGAGCGAGGTGCCCTTGGCGCCGCCCTTCGGATCGGTCTTGGCAACGACGATGATGAGATTGGCGTGCTGGCCGTTGGTGATGAAGGTCTTGGAGCCGTTGAGCACATAGCCGTTGCCGGATTTCTCCGCCTTGGTGCGCACGCCCTGCAGGTCGGAGCCGGTGCCGGGCTCGGTCATGGCGATGGCGCCCACCATTTCGCCGGTGGCGAGCTTGGGCAGCCAGCGCTTCTTCTGCTCCTCGGTGCCGTAGTTGAGAATGTAAGGCGCGACGATGCCGGAATGCAGCGAGGCGCCGAACGTATCGAAGCCGGCGAGCGACAATTCGCGGTTGATCACCGCCTCGTGGGCGAAAGTGCCGCCGGCGCCGCCATATTCCTCCGGCATGGAGGCGCAGAGCAGGCCGGCCGCGCCCGCCTTGGTCCAGACGTCGCGATCGTAAATGCCGGCCTCGTGCCAGCGGTCGATATGGGGGGCGAATTCTTGGCCGATGAAGCGGCGCGCCTGCTCTTCGAGCAGGACGAGGTCTTCGCTCATCCAGGCCGGGCGCGGGAGATTGATGGCGTCCATGGCTGAATCACCTAGCGCGCCGCTTGGGAGCCGGCAAGGCCGGCGTATAAGCCGGCGTCATTCCAGGGCGCGCGCGCAGGCGCGCGAACCCAAAATCCAGGGCAATATCAATACGAAGCGTGCCGCCCCTGGACTCCCGGCCCGCCTGCCTCCGCATTCGCTTCGCGCGTCCCCGAATGACAAGATTTATTTCTTCGCCCCATGCAGGGGATCCTTGACGTCGGGAATCTTGGCGATCTCGACATTGATCAGTTTGCCGTCGATCTTCTCCACTTTGCGCACATAGACGGTCTGCACGATGTCGCGGGTGGCGGGATCGATGGCGATCATGCCGCGCGGGCTTTCCCACTTCATGCCCTTGGCGGCGGCGATCAGGCCTTGCGCGTCGGTCTTGCCGCCGGTCTTCTTCAGCACGGCATAGATCAGGTGCATGCCGTCCCAGGCGCCGACCGCGAAGAAGTCGGGGTTGCGCTGGTAGGCGGCGTTGAACGCCTTGACGAAAGCCGCGTTCATCTTCGACTTGTGGTTATAGTCGTAATTGGCCGACGTAATGATGCCTTCTGCGATGTCGCCCATGCTCTTGAGCGCGTGCTCGTCGGTGATCTCCATCTGGCCCAGCACCTTGGTCTTCTTCGGATCGATGCCGCGCTCGGCGATCGCCTTGCCGAAGGCGCCGGGCTGCGCGCCGCCCGGGATCATCACGAAGATGCCCTGCGGATCGATATCCTTGGCGCGCTGCACGAAGGCCGAGAAGTCGGGATTGCGCACCGGCATGCGCACCGCGCCGACGATCTCGCCGCCACCTTCCTTGAAGCCCGCCTGGAAGGCTTGCTCGGCGTCATGGCCGGGACCGTAGTCGGTAACCATGGTGTAGGCTTTCTTCACGCCGCCGTGCATCGCCGCCCATTTGCCGAAGGCGGTGTTGAGCTGCGGAATGGTCAACGAGGTGCGCGTCATATAGGGCGACTTGGTGGTGACGATTGAGGTCGCGGCGTTCATCAGCACCATGAACTTCTTGGCTTCCTTGGAGACGGCGCCGGCGGCGATGCCGTTGGGCGTCAGGATGAAGCCGGTAAGGATGTCGACCTTGTCGCGCGTGACCAGTTCCTGCGCCAGCCGCTTGGCGACCGGCGGATTGATGCCGCCGACGTCCTTGCGCACGATCTCGATCTTCTTGCCGGCGACCGTGTCGCCGTGCTGCTTGATGAACAGTTTGATGGCATTGTCCTGCTGCGCGGCGGCGTCGGCGAACTGGCCGGAATAGGGCTCGATCAGGCCGATCTTGATAGTGTCTTGCGCCTGCGCGGCCGAGGCCGCGAGCAGGCCCGCCGCCAGCGCCAAAAGAATTTTTCGCATTGCCGTCCTCCCCCGCTGGCCGTGTCGTGAAAACCGACGGCCTGGCGTTTTCAGCTTAACGCTCCATGCCGCCATCGTCACGGCGCAGAAGGCGGGCCTTTATCGCGCGCGCCGCCGCGTGCTACGACCGCTCGCGACAAAGCCGGGGCTCTCATCATGAATGCGGAAACCGACGGCGGGGCCGCCTACGGCATTGAATCGGCCTATGCTTGGCGGCGGCTCGGACTGGCGCTGACGATCAGCACCTTGGGCGGCGTCGGCATGTGGTCGTTCATCGTCGCCCTGCCCGCCATCCAGGCCGATTTCGCCGTCGACCGCGCGCAGGCCTCGCTGCCCTTCACCTTGGCCATGCTCGGCTTCGGCGGCGGCGGCGTGATCCTGGGGCGGCTGGCCGACCGCCACGGCATCGTGCTGCCGCTGGCGCTGGGCGCACTGGCGCTGGCGCTCGGCTATATCGCGACCGGCCTGTCGGGCAGCCTGTGGCAGGTTGCGCTCGCGCACGGTTTCCTCATCGGCTTCGGCTGCTCGGTGACCTTCGGCCCGCTGATGGCCGACATCTCGCATTGGTTCATGCGCCGGCGCGGCATCGCGGTCACCGTCTGCGCCGCCGGCAATTATCTCGCCGGCACCTTCTGGCCGCCGGTGGTGCAGCACGCGATCGCCAGCTACGGCTGGCGCGCGACCCACATCGGCATCGGCCTGTTCCTGCTGGCGACCATGCTGCCGCTCACGCTCGCGTTCAGGCGGCGCATCGAGGTCGGCCATAGCGCGGCGGCGAGCGCGCAGGCCGCGCAACGCCAGGCCGAGATGCCGCTGTCGCCGCGCACGCTGCAGGTGCTGTTGTGCATCGCGGCCGTTGCCTGCTGCGTGGCGATGGCGACGCCGCAGGTGCACATCGTCGCCTATTGCGGCGATCTCGGCTACGGCGTTGCGCGCGGCGCCGAGATGCTGTCGCTGATGCTCGGCCTCGGCATCGTCAGCCGCGTCGGCTCCGGCTTCATCGCCGACCGCATCGGCGGCGTGCGCACGCTGCTCCTCGGCACGCTTTTGCAGGCAGTCGCGCTCACGCTCTATCTGATGTTCGACAGCCTGTTCTCGCTCTACGTCATCTCGGGGCTGTTCGGCCTCTTCCAGGGCGGCATCGTGCCGAGCTATGCCATCATCGTGCGCGAATATTTCCCGGCGCGCGAGGCCGGCACGCGCGTCGGCGTGGTGATGCTGGCCTCGCTGTTGGGCATGGCGCTCGGCGGCTGGATGGCGGGCGAGATTTTCGACGCCACCGGCTCCTACCAGGCGGCATTCCTCAACGGGCTCATCTGGAATCTGTTGAACATGTCGATCATGGCCTGGCTCATCTTGCGGTCGCGGCGCGGGGCCGCACTCGCGGCAAGCGCGTAGCGTCGCGGACAAAACGTCGCGCAGGACTAAAGTTTTTTGCCACCGGGAATAATTCGTATGGCCGGCTGTTGTGGCCCGGGTTATTGACATTCACGGCGCATGACGAGAAACAGCAACGCCGGCACCAGTGAGGTTTTCCCGTAAATGCAATTCGACGTTGCGCGGCCTGACGCGATCCGAGCGATCAGTCAGCGCTGGCTGTTCAAGTTCTGGCAGCAGCACCTGGAGGGGGACCGGGTGCCGCGCTGGCAGACGGTCAAGCCCGAGGGCCTGTCGCACCATTCGACCAATCTGAGCCTGCTCGACGTGACCAACGGCGACGGAGCTTTGCGCTTCCAGATCCGCTACCACGGCGAGACGGTCGGCCAGGTCTTCGGCTCGCCCGATTGCCGGGGCCGCTACCTGCACGAGGGCAAGGCGGAGCCGGCGCGTTCGAAGGCGCAGGCGCCCTATCGGCGTACGGTGGCGAGCGGGCGGCCGGTCTATACCATCCAGGACATCGCCGACCGCCACGGGCGGCTCGTGCATTACGAGCGGCTGCTGCTGCCCTTCTCGCGCGACGGCGCAAGCGTCGACCGCATCCTCACCTCGTTCGAGTTCTTCTGCCCGGACGGCGGCTTCGACACCAGCGACCTCCTGAGCGCGCCGAACGGTGCGCCGGCGCTGCGGCTGGCGGCAACCATCGCGCCCTAGCCGCGCAAAACCGCTTGGGGACAACGGCATTGTCATTGTCCGGTCGCTATGGCGATAATGTATGAGGTGCGCGTGGCGTTGGCGTCGTCCGTCGGGCAAGTATCCACCAAAGGGGGAGCGAAATGGCCAACAACACCAAGGCAGGCAATGGGCGGCGCGCCAAGAACGGCGCCGCCGCGCCGGCGATCTCGGATCATGGCCTGGCGCTCGCCGTTTACGTGCTCTACCTGGTCGGCTTCTTCAACGGGCTGACGACGGTGATCGGCGCGGCCATCGCCTATATGCAGAGCGAGCGGGCCGACGAAATCGCGCGGACGCATTTCCGGTTTCAGGTGCGGACGTTCCTGATCGGGCTGCTCTACATCGTCGTCGCGGCCGTCACCCTGCATGTCGGCATCGGCGTTATCGTGCTGCTGTGGTGGGCCGCGTGGACGCTGATCCGCTGCGTCAAGGGCATGCTTGCCTTGAACGCCGGCGAGCCGATCGCCGACCCGGATTCCTGGCTGTTCGGCTGAGCCGGCCCGAGCGCCGCCATTCGCCGTTCGATTTCCTCGGGCTCGGGAGACGCCAATGATCCGTTCCGCCGCGTTGCACGCCTTGCGAGGGCTGGCGCTCTTTGCCGCGCTGGCGTTCGGCGCCGGCTGTGCACTGGCCTTGGCAGACCAGCCGGCCAGCAAGCAGGTGAAGGCCAAGATCGTGTGCGGCTCGCATTCGGCCAATCCGCACGAGCTGCGGCCGTTCGACCTGCATCTGGAGTTCGCCGTGTCGGGCCCGCTGTGGACCAGCACGGTCAAGGATGCGCGCGGCAGCGAACGCTTCCTCGGCATTCTCTCGCCGTCCGGCACCATGCTGATCGTCGGCGAGGGCAAGGCCGACAACGGCGCGACCTGGACCTACGAATTTTCCGGCAAGAAGAAAGACGGCCTGACCATCGTCAGGGGCAGCCTGAAATCGGACAAGCCGAAAGGCAGCCGCATCTGCTCGCTGGCGTTTTAGCGGCCTGCGATCGCCGTCAACGCCGGCGCGCGCAACGCATCAGCCCGGGCAGTTCGAGAAGGTGCAGAGGCCGAGCTGGGTATAGACGCCGGCGTGGCCGGCGAAGGCCGCGGCTTCCAACGCCTCGTCCGAAATCTCGGTGGCGACGATCTCTTCTTCGCTCTGGTCGTTGGCGATATCGGTCATGGTCCTGCTCTCTTGCTACGGCGCCCGGGCGCGACCTTATCAGAACGCCGCGTCCGGCACTTCCATCATGCTCCCCGCCCCGGCCTGGATGCGCGCCAGGTGCGTCGCCGTCTCCGGCAGCATGCGCTCCATGAAGAAGCGCGCGGTGACGAGCTTGGCGCCCATCGCCGAGCCGGCGCCGTTCTTCTCCGGCGACTTGGCAGCGGCATCCGCGATGCGCGCCCACATGTAGCCGAGCGCCACCAGCCCGAACAGATGCATGAAATCGTAGGAGCCGGCGCCGGCATTGTCGGGCTTGGCCATGGCGTTCTGCATGAACCACATGGCGGCCTGCTGCAGATGGCCGGCGGCCACCCCGAGCGGCGCCAGATAAGGCTTCATCGCCTCGTCGCCGCCCTTCTCCTTGATGTAGCCCTGCACCTCGCCGAGGAAGGCCATCAGCGCGCGGCCGCCGTCCTTGCCGAGCTTGCGCCCCACCAGGTCCAAGGCCTGGATGCCGTTGGCGCCCTCGTAGATCTGCGCGATGCGCGAGTCGCGCACGAACTGCTCCATGCCGTGCTCGGCGATATAGCCGTGGCCGCCGAACACCTGCTGCGCCATCACCGTGTTGGCGAAGCCCTGGTCGGTGAGCACGCCTTTGATCACCGGCGTGAGCAGGCCCATATGGTCGTCGGCGCTTTTGCGCTCCTTCTCGTCGCCCGAGCGATGCGCGACGTCGCTCTGCAGCGCGGTCCACAGCACCAGCGCGCGCGCCGCCTCGTTGAAGGCGCGCATGGTCATCAGCGCGCGGCGAATGTCGGGATGCACGATGATCGGATCGGCCGGCTTGTCGGGATATTTGACGCCCGAGATCGAGCGGCCCTGCAGCCGCTCCTTGGCGTAATTGACCGCGTTCTGATAGGCGACCTCGGACAATGCCAGGCCCTGGATGCCGACGCCCAAGCGCGCCTCGTTCATCATCACGAACATGGCGTTGAGCCCACGGTTCTCCTCGCCGACCAGCCAGCCGACCGCGCCGTCATAGTTCATGACGCAGGTCGAGTTGCCGTGGATGCCCATCTTCTCTTCGATCGAGCCGCAGGCGAGCGCATTGCGTGCGCCAAGCGCGCCGTCGTCGCCGACCATCACCTTCGGCACCACGAACAGCGAGATGCCTTTCGTTCCGGCGGGCGCGCCTTCGATGCGCGCCAGCACCAGGTGAATAATGTTCTCCGACATGTCGTGCTCGCCGGCCGAGATGAAAATCTTGGTGCCGCTGATCTTGTAGGAGCCGTCCGCCTGCTTCGCCGCCTTGGTGCGCAGCAGGCCGAGATCGGTGCCGCAATGCGGCTCGGTGAGGTTCATGGTGCCGGTCCACACGCCCTCGACCATCTTCGGCAGGTATTTGGTTTTGATCTCCGGCGAGGCGTGCGTGAGGATGGCGGCGATCGCCCCTTGCGTCAGGCCGGGATACATGGCGAAGGCCATGTTGGCCGAGCAGAAGAATTCGTTGACGATGGCCGTCAGCGTCGACGGCAGGCCCTGGCCGCCGAATTCGGCCGGCGCCGAAATGCCGATCCAGCCGCCTTCGGTGAGCTGCTTATAGGCGTCCTTGAAGCCGGTCGGCGTGGTGACGCTGCCGTCGTCGTGGCGCGTGCAACCTTCGCTCGTCGCCGACTCGGTTGAGCGGGGTGAGCACCTCTTCGGCGAACTTGCCGGCTTCGCCCAACACCGCCGCGACGATGTCGGGCGAGGCATCGGAAAAGCCCGGCAGATTGCCGTAGCGGTCGAAGTGGAAGACGTCGTTGAGCAGAAACAGCGCGTCGTCGATGGGCGCCTTGTAGATCGGCATCGCAGGTCCCTCCCGGCGCAGGCTTATAGCGCGCCTCTGGCTGTTCGTTAACTATTGCCGGCTTGCGACCGATCCAAGACGGCCCGCGCCTGACCCCGGCGGTCCGCCAGCATGGCTTTATTTCGCTTTCGGCGCCGTTAAGGGCGGTAAAGCCCTGCGGGCTGACGGCAAACCGGCGGTTAATTCGGGCGGTGTCTTTCCGCTTGCGGAGAGCTCGCAGCGTGCCGAGTGCGCCGCGCGCTTGCGGGGAGCGGGTGAAAGCGGCGCCCTTGATCTTGTCAGACAATTTGCCTATTTTGTCCGACATGAGCGAAAACCATCCGCAATCGACGCCGAAGAAAAAGGCGCCCCGGTGCAGCGGGTTGCCAGGATGCGCGTCGATCCGGCTTTCGATGGCCTCCTCGGCAAGAAACTTTGCAGCACGGCGCTTGGCAACGCGCGCCACCTTTCGCACGGCGAAGGCTGCCGGATTTCTCAGCGGCTCAAAATCCGAGCGGGTCGGCGGACGCGTGTCGCGCCGGCTTATTTCCGCCGCCAAGGCCAAGTCCGGCATCGATTTGCAAACGGAATTGCTCGAGTACGCGCTCTCGAAGGTTGCCCTTGAAGATGACTTCGGCAAGAAGCTTTTGGCGCGCAAAGGCTCCGTTGCCAGACGACGTGGAATTGTAAAGAGCTGAATGCCGGGCGCATCGGCCTCGAACGTATCCTGCGCAGGCTGAAGCCTGACAAGCATATCCAACTCGCGCCGCGCGCCGAAACCAGCCTGCCCTTCGTCGACAGCGAACCGCTCGCCGGGCCGCCTTTATTGCTCGATACATGCGTCTATGTGCACGTGCTGAAAGGAAAAACGCCCACGCGGGCGGACGAATTGCTGAGGGCACGGACGATTTATCACTCCGCAACGGTGATTGGCGAACTCGTCCACCGCTTGGGTTCGCGCATGCCTGCGAATGCAAAAGAGGAAAAAGCGCATCAAGCGCTCATCGAAACGATCAAGGATATCCCGCGCACAGGATCGTTTCGCCAACCGCGCAAATTTGGGCGGAAGCCGGCATTTTCGCCGGCATGCGGGCGCGGACCGGCGGCTTTCAAACCCGGTCCCAGGATGCCTTGAATGATGCGCTGATTTTTCTGCAGGCGCGCGAGGTCGGCGCTGTCGTATTGACGGCAAACATTGCGGACTTCGACGTCTTTCAGCAGATCGTCCCAAACGGACGCGGTCGTCTTCTATCGGGCGACGGCATGAAGACGGATTGGGCCGTGAGCGCGCAGGCCGAGCGCGCTAGCCCCGTACCGCGCTTAACGCTTTGTTAACCTGGGGCGGGCGGCAAACCGCACCGAAAATTAACGCCTTCCCCCATTCCTTAACCACTTGTTTACCGCGGACGGCAAAAAGTCGGGGTCCGAGGACTGCGGACCGCGCCCGTATCCACCCATTGTTAATGCGTGCCGGCGCCACGGGGGCTGAGCGGGCTTGTGCAGCCTCCCTCTGCAAAGTGGTGCGCGCAAATGAAATTTGGCGTTTCGAGGCGTGACAAGGGGATCGGGCCGCGGCCCAGCGCAAACGCAATGCAAACGGCGCGCCGCTCCGGCATGCCGCTGGGAGATTGGCTCAACGCCGTGATCCTCCGCAAACCCGCCCAACCGGATTTGCCACCGCACGCGCCCAGCGGCGGCACCGCCCATGGCGAAGACCTCGCCGGCGTCAATCA
This sequence comes from uncultured Pseudomonadota bacterium, assembly GCA_963805535.1. GTDB lineage: Bacteria > Pseudomonadota > Alphaproteobacteria > Rhizobiales > Xanthobacteraceae > Pseudolabrys. The sequence continues at coordinate 140,748 of CAWDUV010000011.1, read as the reverse complement.
GCGGCTGGACGATCTCACGCGCCGCATCGAGCAGTTGACGCGCACAGGCCCGGCGGCTTACGCGCCGCGGCGCCCGCGCGGCGCGGCGCCCGAGCCGGCGCCGCTACCGGACGCAGCCGGCAGCGCCAGAACGTGCAATTGCCGCCGGCGCTCGAGCGCGCGGTGGCCGAGATTGCCGCACGCCGGCGCGCGCTCAATGGCGAGCCTTCGCCGCCGCCCGCGCGGCCGCAGCCGCAAGGCCGCAAGCGCCGATGGCGCAACAGCCGGCGCCGATGCCGCAGCCCGCGCAGCAAATGGCGCCGCCCCCCATGCCGGCGGCAGCGGCCGCTCCCGTTCCCGCGCCCGCCCCGGCACAGCAGCCGGCGCGTGCGCCGCTGCCGGCGCAGGATATTTCCGGCCTGGAAGATCAACTGCGCCGCATCACCGACCAGATCGAAACCTTGCGCCGGCCGGGCGTGGAGGAAGCGATCAACGCGCTGCGCGGCGAATTGATCGAAATCGGCGCCAAGCTCAACGAGGCGATGCCGCGGCGCGAGATCGAGACGATCGAGAAGCAGATCGCGGGGCTTAGCCAGCGCGTCGCCGAAGGCCGCCAGAACGGCGCCGACAACGGCGCGCTCGCCGGCATCGAGCACGGCCTCGCCGAAGTGCGCGACGCGCTGCGCGGGCTGACGCCGGCCGAGCAGTTGGTCGGCTTCCACGACGCCATCGACGGGCTCGCCCACAAGATCGATCTGATCGTGGCGCAGAAAGACCCCGAGACGATGGCGCAGCTCGAAAGCGCCATCAACACGCTGCGCGAGATGGCGGCGCATATCGCCTCCAACGAGACGGTGAGCGCGCTTTCAGCCGAAGTGCAATTGCTCGGCCAGAAGGTCGACTACATCGCCCACGCCACCACCGGCGGCAGCGCGCTCGACAATCTCGAGCAGCGCATTTCGGCCATCGCCGACGCGCTGGCCGAGCGCGCGCAGGCCGGCGCCGCGGTGCCGCCGCAGCTCGAAACGCTGGTGCAGTCGCTTTCCGACAAGATCGAGCAGATCCAGTCCTCGCGCACCGACGACGTGGCGATCGGCCATCTGGAAGACCGCATCGTCAAGCTGGTGGAGAAGCTCGACGCTTCGGAGTCGCGGGTCGGCCAGCTGGAGGCGATCGAGCGCGGCTTGAGCGATCTCCTGGTGCATATCGAGGACATGCGCGCCAACCGGCAGGGCTCGGGCCTGCGCGCGGAGAATTCGCCGGCGGTGGACGAGATCAAGCACGACATCGCGCGCACGCAGGACGCCGTCGACAGCGTGCACGGCACGCTCGCTCTGGTGGTCGACCGGCTGGCCAAGATCGAGATCCGACCTGCGCGCCGGCCGCATCGCGAGCGAGGAGGCGGCGGCCATGCCGCCGGCCGGCAAGCTCGCCGTGCGCGCGGTGGGCGAGGCGCCGTCCGCGCCGCGCGCCCGCGCCGCAGCCTGAGCCGCCGCGTCTGCCCCAAGGCGCCGGCCTTGCAAGTACCGTCCGTGCAAATGCCGCAGCCGAAGCCCGCGCCCGCGCCGCAGCCGCCGCCGTGATTCCCGAAATGGCGCCGCTGGAATTGCACGAATTGCAGATCCACGCGCCGGAGCCGCCGCCCCCTCCGCCTCCCCCTGCGCCGCCCCCGCGCCGCCGCATCGCCAGTTCGCTGCCGCTCGCGCCCGACCTGCCGCCGGACCAGCCGCTCGAGCCCGGCTCCGGCCCGCCCAAATTCGGCGCCCGCATCGCCGCTTCCGAAGCCGCCCTTGGCAACGCCGCGCCGCAGCCGCCCGGCACCGCCGGCGGCAAATCGAGCTTCATCGCCGCTGCCCGCCGCGCCGCCCAGACCGCCCTGCAGCAGGGGCCGGCTGCCCCGCCGCCGCCGCGCGGCGAGGATCGGGAAGAAGAAATCGAAGCCGGCGAAAGCCGCTCGCTGCCCGGCAAGCTGATGAAGCGCATGAAGTCGCTGTTCGTCGCCGCCGGCATCATCGGCCTGGTCGCCGGTGGCGCGCAGATCGCCGGCCACAAGCTCCACCTCGGCGGCGGCGGCAACAACAACAACAACACCGCCAAGACCGGAAAAATCGACACCGCCACCGGCACCAAGCTCGCGCGCAAGGCGCCGCAGGTCGAGATCGGCCTCGGCGGCGAGCGGATGACGACGGGCAGCACGGTGCCGCCGTTGGCGGCGCCGGCGGTGCCGTCGGTGCCGGGCGCGCCGGCCTATAACGTGGGCGCGGCCGCGCCCAACGGCCCGCCGCTGCTGAGCCCGCCCAATCTCGGCTCGCCGGCCGCCCGCAAGGACGGCGACATCACCGGCTCGATCGCGCACAGCGTGACGCCGGCGGCGCCCGGCCGCCAGCCCGGCAATCTCGACGCCGGCGAACTGCCGCTCGCCATCGGCGGCGCGAAGCTGCGCAGCGCGGCGCGCGCAGGCGATGGCGCCGCCGAATACGAGGTGGCCTTGCGCTTCGCGGAAGGGCGCGGCGTGCCGGCCAACCTGAAGCAGGCGGCGCATTGGTTCGAGCGCGCGGCCGGGCGCGGCCTGGTGCCGGCGCAATTCCGCTATGCCAGCATGCTGGAGAAGGGCCAGGGCGTGAAGAAGGACCTGGGCGCCGCCCGCCGGCTCTATCTCGCCGCCGCCGCCCGCGGCAATGCCAAGGCCATGCACAACCTCGCCGTGCTCTATGCCGAAGGCATCGACGGCAAGCCGGACTACCCCACCGCGGTTAAATGGTTCCGCAAGGCCGCCCAGCACGGCATTGCCGACAGCCAGTACAATCTCGGCGTTTTGTGCGCGCGCGGGCTCGGCACCGAGAAGGACTTCGCCGAATCCTACCGATGGTTCGCGCTGGCCGCCGCCAAGGGCGACCCGGAAAGCGGCAAGAAGCGCGACGAGATGGCGAGCCAGCTCGATCCGGCTCAGTTGGCGGCGGCCCAACAGGCGGTCAGGACCTTCAAGCCGCTGCCGCAGCCGGCCGCGGCCGTCACCGTGGCCAAGCCGCGCGGCGGCTGGGACAGCGTCGCCGGCGGCCCAGAGCCGAAGGGCAAGGCGCGCGCCCTGCCGCGCCACGCGCCGCAGGCGCCGCACGCGCCGCACGCGCCGCGCGGGCCGCTCTCGCTCGGCTCCTTCACCGTCGGGCAACGCTGAGCAGGCGCGGCCTTTTGCCCTTTGACGTGACCCGGCGCATAGTCGCAGCTAGTGCCCCGCTTCCGAAGTTCGTGTTACGTTGCAGCACGCGCTGACACGAACTTCGGAAGCAAAAGGGCACTGGCAAGTATATGATTCTAGTGCCACTTTCGATTTGAAGTTCCTGAACGAAATTGCGGCGAGTGGTGCAGGAACTTCAAATCGGCGGCATTAGACTTGAACGCGACTGAAAAAGCGGGCCGGCGCCAAACCGGTCCCAACGCCGGGCGACACCGTCGTGCAAATCTATCTGCCTATCGCCAACCTGCCGGTTGACGTCTTCCTCATCCTCGGGATGGGGCTGGCGGTCGGCTTCATTTCCGGCATGTTCGGCATCGGCGGCGGCTTTCTGCTGACGCCGCTGTTGATCTTCATCGGCATCTCGCCGGCGGTGGTGGTGGCGAGCGTGGCGCCGCAGATCGCCGCCTCCTCGGCCACCGGCTTCCTGGTCTTCTGGCGGCGAAAATCGATCGACCTTGCGCTCGGCGCCATGCTGCTGGTCGGCGGCGCCATCGGCACTTTTCTCGGCGTGGCGATATTTACCCTGCTGCGCGAGCTCGGCCAGCTCGATCTGTTGATCAACATCTCCTATCTCACTTTGCTCAGCATCGTCGGCACGCTGCTGATCAGCGAGAGCGTGCGGGCGATCAACCGCGCGCGCCAGGGCAAGCGCGCCGACCTGCGCAAGCCGGGCAGCCATACCTGGATCCACGGGCTGCCGCTCAAGCGGCGGTTCCGCACCTCGCGCATCTACGTCTCGCTCATTCCGGTGTGGGCGATCGGCATCATCATCGGCTTCATCGGCTCCATTCTCGGCATCGGCGGCGGCTTCATCCTGGTGCCGATGCTGATCTATCTCTTGCGCGTGCCGACCGTGACGGTGATCGGCACCTCGATGATGCTGACGCTGGTCACCATGCTGACGGCGACGGTGCTGCACGCGGTCGCCAACCATCTGGTGGACGTCGTGCTGTCCGGGCTCTTGATGGTCGGCGGCGTGATCGGCGCGCAGTTCGGGGCGCATGCCGGGCAGAAGATGAAAGGCGAGCGGCTGCGCCTGCTGCTCGGCCTGTTGGTGCTGGCGGTGGGCTTCCGCTTTGCCTGGCAATTGGTGGTGCCGCCGCAAGATATCTTCTCGATCCGCCATCTCGGAGCCGGCTGATGCGGCGGCTGCTCGGCATCGCGCTGCTGGTGCTGGTCGCGGGCGGCGCGCGGCCGGCCTTCGCCGAGCGGCTGGTGGTGTCGCTGTCGAACCACCGCGTGCCGGTGACGTCGAGCTTCATCGGCGAGGACCTGGTGCTGTTCGGCACCGTCGAGCCCGAGCAGAACGGCGGCATGCTGCACCCGCCTTACGACCTGGCGGTCACCGTCACCGGCCCGCGCGAGAATTTCCGCACGCTGCGCAAGCGGCGGGTGGTGGGCATCTGGGTCAATACCGACTCGCGCGAATTCGTGAAGGTGCCGTCCTATCTCGCCGTCTTGAGCAACCGGCCGGTGGCGAAGATCGCCAGCAAGGAAACCTTGCGGCGGCTGCAAGTCGGGCTCGACAATTTCCTGCTGCCGCAGCGCATCGGGCCGGACATCGCCGACACGGTGGCCAACGATCCGTTCCGCGTCGCCTTCGTGCGGCTGAAAGGCGAGCAGCGGCTTTATGTGGAACAGCCGACGGCGGTGACTTTTCTGACGCCGACCGTGTTCCGCGCCGTCATCCCGCTGCCGGCCGACGTGCCGACCGGCAACTTCGCGATCGACGTCAAGCTGTTCGCCGGCGGCGCGCTCGCCGCGCGCACCAATTCGGCGCTGGAAGTGATCAAGGCCGGGCTCGAGCAATATGTCGCCGACGCCGCGGCCGACCAGGGCCTGCTCTACGGTCTCGCCACCGCGCTGTTCGCGGTGCTGATCGGCTGGTTCGCCAGCGTGGTGTTCAGGAGGGATTGAGGGGCCTCACAAAACGGCAGCAGTGACGCCGGTCCCGGCGCGCAACGTACGCTCTTGGCGGTAAAGCGGACCTGATCTGGATTTCACGTAATGTCGGCGAATGACCCTAAACGGACCATCACTCAGTCATCATCCCGTAGTGCAGTGAGGCGCCGCAGAAAAATGCGCAATCGTCCGTCTTGATCGCACCGGTTTCTGCGCTAAGGTAATGTGTAGGGCTACGGGTGCGGGCGAATGCCTCGCTGCGCGTCCTGCAATCGGGGGGGGAAGATCGATCCATGAAACCGAAGTCACTGTCGGTGATATTTGCAATGGCATGTTGTGCATATTCAGGCGTGGGACAAGGGATGGCGGCTCCACACCGTCCGTCTACAAGATCGTTTTTAACCAATAGACAAAAAATGAACTTACCATACGTAACCAAATTTTGCATCAATAGATGTAAGAAAGCCAGTTATATTACCGCTTGTATCCGGCAGCCCTCAAAAATCAATAAACACTGTGATATTTATTTCAACCAATGTATGGATGACTGCAGGCGACGTTATATTAGCCACACCTGGTAGGGAACCGAGGACCAGTCGCAATGCTGTGCGAAACCATCCATCGTCAACCCACACCTCGTCCACTGCACCCATCGCTTGACATACATCTCAAGCGCAGTGACGGGTAAAACCGCGCTGCGCTTTTGCTCGTAAAGCCGAGATGCCTTCTCGATGAAGTTAGCAATCGTCTTCCGGGCCACGGTCAGTCCTGCTGGGCTGAAATGATAGCCGAGGAAATGGAAGCCGCGCTCGATCCTGCCGATGAAGGTCTTGTCCAGGTGCTTCTCCAGTTTGAGCGCTCCCAGCATCTGGTTGACGACCTTCACTGCGCCGCGTAACTGCCAGCGGGTCGGCGCGAGGATGAGGATGTCATCCATGAAGCGCACGTAGAACAGCCGCAGCCTGGCCGCCGCCGCATCGAGCGCGTTAAGAAAGAACGCCCCGATCAAGGGGCTGAGCGGGCAACCGAGCGAAATGCCTATCTCATAGTCCCAGAACGATCCGCCGCGCTCTGAAGTTCGCCGCAGATACTGGCCGACGAGGTTGAGCCCCCGCCGATCCTTGATATGGACCGCAAGCTGGTCCAGCAGCAGCAGGTGGTCGATGGAGGCGTAGTAGGACTTCACGTCGGTCCGCAGCACGAAGCGGTTGGCGGCGAGATGATCGCGAACCTCGCGCACGGCATACTTCGCGCCGCCGTGGCCCTTGATGTGGGTGCATGAGCGCGAGACCGGCAAGTGCTGGCCCAGCACAATGGCGAGAGCTTTCAGCGCCAGTGCACCTCGGGCCGACCACAGGTCGGTGTCCTCGCCGTCCTTGAGTGTGATCCGAGTGCAGCAGCGAGAAGCGATAGTCACCTGACAACAGTTCGTCCTTGATGCGTTGCTTCTCCGCCTGCCAGTTGCGGCGGAATGCCCATACGTCGGAGTTGCCCGAATAGTCCCGCCGCCGCCGACACAGCCAATCGTAGGCGACATCGAGCACCGCGTCAGACGCGATCTCGCCCAGGATCGTCATGGTAGAAACGTGGCCATCGTCATCGCGCCGCGCAACACGCCATCGAATTTGCTGCGGTGCACGGGTCCGGAAATGGCCCTTAGCCGACGTGTCGGCTTGCGTCCCGGATGTCCGCTTTCTGGGAAAAAACAACTCAATCCGGCAGACAGCGCTTGGCCGCGAACGCATAGAGCCGGTCCTCGCCCAGCATGTGGGCGGTGAATTACAGCGTGCCGAACAGGTCGGCGAAGGCGGCGCCGCGGATGTTGAGGCCGCCGGTATAGGCGCCGAAGGCCGGCATCACCAGGCGCGTTGCGTCCGCCGCGAAGCAGCGGCGGCTCACGCAGCGGCCGCGATGCGTAACGCGCGCCACGGGGTGCAGATGGCCGGCGATCTCGCCGTCGGCGCCCGTCGGCAGATGGCGGAAAGTCAGCGCGCCGAGCGCGAAAGTTTCTTGAAAGCTGCCGCCGATATTCGCCGCCGGCTCGGGATCGTGATTGCCGGTGAGCCAGAGCCAGTCGCGCCCGCGCTGCAGGGCACGCAAGGATGCGCGGTCGTCCGGCGAAAGCCGCGCCGGGCCGCCGCGGTCGTGGAAACTGTCGCCCATGCGCAATGACGACGCGCGGCGCATAATGCGCGATCAGGCGGGTGAGGCGTTCAAGCGTCGCCGCGCTGTCATAGGGCGGCAGCAACAGCCCGCGCGCGGCGAAGCTCGAGCCTTTCTCCAGATGCAGGTCGGCGACGGCGAGCAGGCCGTGCTCGGGCCAGTAGAGGGCGCCCATGGGGTCGGCGTGCAGAGAAATGCCGGCGACGGCGATTGCCAAGCGCCCGGCATGTCTTTGGCCATCCCCCCTAGGGGGAGGTCGGCCGCGCAGCGAGCCGGAGGGGATGGCGCGGCTCACCGCGCACCCCGTCCGACCTTCGCCCGACGGGCTCCGGCGGTCGACACGCGCATCAGGGGAGGGTGACGGAGCGCGCTTCACCGCATCGCCTCCTTGATCAACGCGTCCGCCGCTTCGGCCAAGAACTCGTCGGCCGCCTCGCCATAGACCGTCTCGCGCCCGATCTCCAGCAGCACCGGCACCGCCAGCGGCGAGACGTGATCGAGAGCTTTATGGACGATTCGACCCTCGATGCGCGAGAGCATTTCGGAGAGCCGCTTGATGTCCAAGAGGCCGCTGGCGGCGTCGGCGCGCGCCGCGCGCAACAAAATGTGGTCGCCCTGGTGCTTGCGCAGCACGTCGTAGACCAGGTCGGTGGAGACGGTGAGCTGGCGGCGCGACTTCTCCTCGCCGGGAAAGCGGCGCTCGATCAGGCCGGCGATGATGGCGCAATTGCGGAAGGTGCGCTTCATCAGCGCCGATTCGGCGAGCCAGGCTTCCAGGTCGTCGCCCAGCATGTCCCGGTCGAACAGAGCGCTGAGCGAGAGCTCGCCGCGCTCGATGCGAAGCCCAAGATCGCCGACGCCCCACACGGCAAGCGCATATTCATTGGCGACGAAGCCGAGCGGCTTAAGCCCCGCGCGCTCCAGCCGGCGCGTGAGCAGCATGCCGAGCGTCTGATGCGCGAGCCTTCCCTCGAACGGATAGCAGACCAGATAATGTTTGGCGGCGCGCGGAAAGGTCTCGACCAGGAGATCGCCGGCGCGCGGCAGCAGCGAGCGCCATGCTTGAATCTCCAGCCATTCGCGCACCTGGGCCGGCAGCGCCTGCCAGGCTTTGGCGTCGGCGAGGATGGCGCGCACGCGCGCGGCGAGGTAAGTGGAGAGCGGAAACTTGCCGCCCTCATAGGCCGGCACTTTCGGGTCGGTCGCGTTCGAGCGCGAGACATAGGCCTCGTCCTCGACCAGCGCCTCGTATTTCAATATTTCGCCGGCGAAGACGAAAGTGTCGCCGGGCGTCAGCGTCTCGATGAAATATTCCTCCACCTCGCCCAGGATGCGGCCGCCGCGCGGCACGATCGCGCCCGACGCCCGCGAACGCACCAGCCGCACCTTGATCATGTCGGCTTCCACGATGGTGCCGACATTCATGCGATAGCGCTGCGCCACGCGCGGGTGGGTGATGCGCCAGCGGCCGTCCTTACCCTGGCGTATCTTGGCGAAGCGCTCATAGGCTTTCAGCGCGTAACCGCCGGTGGCGACGAAATCGAGCGCGGCGTCGAAATCGGCGCGCGCCAGCCGGGCGTAAGGCGCGGCGGCGCGCACCTCCGCGAAGAGCTCGTCGGACAGGAAGGGCGCGCCGACGGCGCGGCCGAGAATGTGCTGCGCCAGCACGTCGAGCGCACCGGTGCGCAGCGGCGGCGTGTCCTGCGCGTTCTCGGCGACGGCGTCGATGGCCGCGCGGCATTCCAGCACTTCGAAGCGGTTGGCCGGCACCAGCACGGCCTGCGAAGGCTCGTCCAGCCGGTGGTTGGAACGGCCGATGCGCTGCAGGATGCGCGAGGCGCCCTTCGGCGCGCCGACATTGACGACCAGATCGACGTCGCCCCAGTCGACGCCGAGGTCGAGCGAGGAGGTGCAGACCACCGCGCGCAAGCGGCCGGCCACCATGGCATCTTCCACTTTGCGGCGCTGCGCGACGTCGAGCGAGCCGTGATGCAGCGCGATGGCCAGATTGTCGTCGTTGATGCTCCACAGCGTCTGAAAGAGGAATTCGGCCTGGCTGCGCGTGTTGACGAAGACCAGCGTGGTCTTGTGCGTCTTGATGAGCGCGTAGATTTCACCGAGCGCATGCAAAGCGGAATGACCGGCCCAAGGCAGATGCTCTTGGCTGTCGAGCATGGTCACCCGCGGCTGCGCGCCGGCCTGCGCGATCACCAGATCGGCGCGGGCTTCGCCGTTCGCCGGCTGCGGCAGCAGGAAGCGGCAGAGATCGTCGGGCTCGGCCACCGTGGCGGAGAGGCCGACGCTGGTGAGTTGCGGCGCCAGCGTAAACAGGCGCGCGAGGCCGAGCGACAAGAGATCGCCGCGCTTGGAGGTGGTGAGCGAATGCAGCTCATCGAGCACCACGCGCCGGAGCGCGCCGAACAGGTAGGGCGCGTCGGCGCTCGCCAGCAGCAGCGCGAGCTGCTCGGGCGTGGTGAGCAGAATGTCGGGCGGGTAGCGGCGCTGCCGTTGCCGTTTTGAAGCGGGCGTGTCGCCGGTGCGGGTTTCCAGGCGTACCGGCCAAGCCCATCTCCCTGACCGGGATTTCCAGATTGCGCGCGATGTCGACGGCCAGCGCCTTGAGCGGGGAGATGTAGAGGGTGTGCAGGCCTCTTCCTTCTCCGCGTGATCCTTTTGCTTCACCTCCCCCGCCTGCGGGGGAGGGAACAAGTGTTGCCGCGGGGAAGGGAACACGCTGTGCGTGCGGCGAGTTCTGCTCATACAACTCCACCAGCGTCGGCAAAAACCCGGCCAGCGTCTTGCCGCCGCCGGTGGGCGCGATCAGCAGCACCGAGCGCCCGGCCCTGGCCTTGGCCAGCAATTCGAGCTGGTGCGCGCGCGGCGCCCAGCCGCGGGCGGCGAACCAGCGCGCGAATACCGGCGGCAGCGGCGGGGTTTCCAGAGCGAGCGCGGCGGCGGGTTCCATTTAGCGATTTTATGGCATAACTGACCGGCGCGCGCGGCCATGTGCTAGGATCGCAAAATGAGCCAGGACCGGACCGACCCGAAAGAGCCCGCCATGAACAACGACACCGTGAGCAAGATTTTCGGCGGCTCGCCGCTCGGCGTGCTCGTCCGGCTGATCCTGGTGTCGATCCTGGTCGGCGTGGTGCTGTCGGCGCTCGGGCTCGACCCGTTCGATATCGTGCGCAGCATCGAGCGGCTGTTCCGCACCATCTGGAACATGGGCTTCGACACCATCCGCTGGGTGTGGCGCTATTTCCTCTTGGGCGCGGTGCTGGTGATCCCGATCTGGATCCTCATGCGGCTCCTCAACGCGCCGCGCGGCAAGTGAGCTAGCGCGGCGGCGGACCCATGCCGGGCGGGCGGCCGCGGCGTCCGCGGCGGTGCGGCGGGCCGCCGCCGATCGCGCGCACCGATGCGCGATCATAGTCGCCGCGCAGGCAGCCGACCGTGTAGGGGAAATCCGCGGTCGCCACGTAGTGATACATTTTCACCTTGCGGCCGTCCCAATCGATCGTGCTCACGCGGCCATGGCAGGCGTCGAGATCGGCCGTGGTCAATTGCCGACCGTGCTCGTAGGGGCCGGTAATGCCGAAGCCGTCAAGCGCATAGCCGACCAGCGGCGAATTGCCGTCGGGGCCCGGCTTGTCGGCCAGGCAATTAGTCAGGCTGTGATAGTGATAGACGCCGCTTCGCTGCGGATGGCCGTGGCAACGGTCCTGCGTCTCGTGCGCGACCGCGTCGCGGCCCGGCGCATCGAGGGCGTTGAACAGCGCGACGCCCGTCAACAGAATGCCGACCACCGGCGGCGCGCAATGCGCGCGCGCGGCGAGCTTGGGATCGGCCGGCAGCGCGATGCGGATATGCCGCGGCTCGATGCGGTTCGGATTGCGGTCGTAGCGGAAAGCCGGATCGGAGCGCGCGATCGGGAAGCGGCCGGTGGCATGCGCGGGCAGATCGTTGGAGGCGAGCACGCGTATTTGGCCTTCGCGCGTGACGGTGAAGCGATGCGGCCAGTGCACCGCGCCTTCGACCGCGATCTTGGCGGTGAGATCGAAAGTGCCGTGCTCCTTGTCGATCCACGGCCCGTCGCGCTGGGCGCCGCCACCGAAGGGATCGACGTGGCAGACCCAGATGAAGCCGACCTTGGGCGCGTGCGACAGCTTGCCGTCGCCGAGCGGCAGTCTGTGCAGATCGATGTCGTGCGCCAGCACGGGCAGCGCCAACACGCACAAGGCAACGATCGAGCCAAGGCGCAAGATCATGCCGGCCAGCTCTCCGCGGTCATCTCGGCGGCATCGACGCCGACCATCGAGTTCGAGCGAATTGCGATGGCCGCGCTTGAGGGCGGCGGCAAGATCGCTCTTGATCTCGGAGAGCAGGCCGAGCCCGCGGAACACCAGACCGGTATAAAGCTGCAGCAGCGTGGCGCCGGCCTTGATCTTGGCGATGGCCGTCGGGCCGGAGTCGATGCCGCCGACGCCGATCAGCGGGAAGGCGCCCTCGGCGCGCACGAAGGTCTCCGCCAGCATGCGCGTGGACAATTTGAACAGCGGGCGGCCGGACAGCCCGCCCTGCTCTTTTGCCTTGTCGCGCTCGCGCAAGCTGGGCGGCCGCGCGATCGTGGTGTTGCCGACGATCATGCCGTCGACGCGGTGCCTGCGCGCGATGCCGACCACGTCGTCGAGCTCGCTGAGCGTCAGATCGGGCGCGATCTTGACCAGCACCGGCGTCGGGCCGCTGCGCGGGCGCACGCGCTCGCGCGCGTCGACCACGCGGGCGAGCAGGTCGTCGAGCGCGCTCGCCTGCTGCAGGTCGCGCAGGCCGGGCGTATTGGGCGAGGAAATGTTGACGGTGAAATAGTCGGCGACCGGGGAGAAGGTCTCGATCAGCCGCACGTAGTCCTCGGCACGGTCGGCCGAATTGCGGTTGGCGCCGATATTGACCCCCACCACGCCCGCCACCCCGGCCGCCCCAGTCTCCTGGGCGCGGGCGCGCGCGGCCAGCCGCGCCAGCGCGGCCGGCGCCCCCTCGTTGTTGAAACCGAGCCGGTTGATCGTGCCCTGGTCGGCCTCCAGCCGGAACAGGCGCGGGCGCGGATTGCCGGCCTGCGCCCGCGGGGTGATGGTGCCGACCTCGACGAAGCCGAAGCCAAACCGCAGCAACGCGTCCGGCACCTGGGCGTTCTTGTCGAAGCCGGCGGCCAGCCCCACCGGATTAGGGAAATTGAGCCCGAAAGCGCGGGTTCGCAGCTCCGGCGGGTCGGCAGGCGCCCGCGCAACCGGCATATAGCGCAGCGCCTTGATCGCCAGGGCATGCGCGTCCTCGGGGTCGAGGGCCCGCAAGAAGGGGCGCGACAGGCGGTCGAACAGGCCGAACACCGGCGAAGGCTCCCAAGGGTTGGATCGGCCCGACCCTATCGGCGCGGGGGCCGCCGGCACAAGCGCGCTCAACCTTTTTAAGAAAAAGTTGCACGCGGGTGGCTTTTCCAGGTTATAATTCCTATATATTCGGTATAAGAGGTCTCATAGCGATTCGTCCCTCAGGTGATTGAGCTGACCATGCTGACACACAACCAGATCTGGAGCGCTCTCGACCGGCTGGCCGCGCGCGCCAAGCTGACGCCATCGGGCCTTGCCAAGAAGTCGGGGCTCGATCCCACCACCTTCAACAAGTCCAAGCGCATCACGCCGGAAGGCCGCCCGCGCTGGCCCTCGACCGAGTCGGTCGCCAAGGCGCTCGCCGCCACCGGCACCAAGGTCGAGACTTTCATGCAGCTGCTTTCCGACAGCGGCAAGCCGGTGATCTCGCAGGTGCCGCTGATCGGCTTCGCCGAAGCCGGCGCCGGCGGCTATTTCGACGACGGCGGCTTCCCGGTCGGCAAGGGCTGGGAGGAGATCGCCTTCCCCTCGGTCACCGACGAGCACGCCTATGCGCTGGAAATATCCGGCGACTCCATGAAGCCGGCCTACCGCAAGGGCGACATCATCGTCGTGTCGCCGGAGGCGCCGGTGCGCAAAGGCGACCGCGTGGTGGTCAAGACCAAGGACGGCGAGGTCATGGTTAAGGAATTGCGGCGCAAGAACTCCAAGAGCTTGGAGCTCAAGTCGCTCAATGCCGAGCACCGCGACCGCACGCTGCCGATGGTCGACGTCGTGTGGATCGCGCGCATCATGTGGGCGAGCCAGTAGGCCGGCGCGGCGTTTTCGCGCACGCGTCATCATCACGCCATTCTTGTGGGCGAAGAGCGTCGCGTTGAACGCGCTGCCCGAGCGCTTAGTCCGCCGCTCTGGCCCATAAATTTCTGGGGGGACCGACCCGATGGACCGTCGTCGTGCCTTGCAAGCCCTGGCTGGCTTGGCGCTCTGCCCGCTCTGCGCGCGCGCTAGTCTCGCCGCCTCAGCGCACTGGGGCTACCAGGGCGCGGACGGGCCCGATCACTGGGGCAAGCTCGACGCCGCCAACAAGGTCTGCGCCGCCGGCTCCCAGCAATCGCCGATCGACATCGTCAACCCGGTCAAGGCACAATTGCCGCCGATCAAGATCGCCTGGCACGACCGTGTCGAAACCATCGCCAATAACGGCCACACCATCCAGCTCGACGTGGTGCCCGGCAGCACGCTCAGCCGCAACGGCGACAGCTACACGCTGCTGCAATTTCATTTCCACCACCCCAGCGAGCATACCATCGCCGGCAAGCCCTCCGCCATGGAAGCGCATTTCGTGCACCAGAACGGCGCCGGCAATCTGGCGGTGCTCGGCGTAATGATGAAGGCCGGCTCGAGCAACGCGGTGTTCCACAAGATCGTCGCCAGCATGCCGCAGTCGGCCGGCGCGCCGGTCAAGGCCGATCCCAAGATCGATCCACACGCGCTCATTCCGTCGGAGCGCAGCTATTACCAGTATGAGGGCTCGCTCACCACGCCGCCCTGCAGCGAGACGGTGACCTGGCTGCTGCTGCGCGAGTTGATTTCCGTGGCGCAGGCCGACATCGACGCTTTTGCCAAGCTGTTTCCGATGAACGCCCGCCCGCTGCAGGACGAGAACCGGCGGTTCGTGCTGATGTCGTCGTAAGGCCTTCTTATCCCTCCCCTGAAAGGGGAGGGATTAAGCGCTCCTGGCCAGCGCCCCGTCGATCATGTCGATGGTGTTCTGCAAGCCATAGACCGCCACGAACGAGCCGAAGCGCGGGCCTTTCTCCTGGCCGAGCAGCACCTGGTAGAGCAAATTGAACCAGTCGAGCGAGACGCCCGGCTTGCCGTCCTTGGCCTTCTTCTTGTGATCGAGGAACGGCTCGCGGCGGCCGACCTCGTAGACCACGTTCTGGATGTCCTCGGCCGGCGCCTCCGCCGGCAGGTTGGAGAGCGCGTCGCGCAGGTCGGTCAGCGCCGCCCGCTCGGCGTCGCTCGGGTGGCGGAATTTCTTTTCCGGCAGCACGAAGTCGCGGAAATAATGGATGGCGTATTGCACTTGCGCGTTCAATTCGGGATGCGTCTGCGGCGTCACGCCTGGCCGGTAGCGGCCGATGAAGCCCCATAAGGTTTCGGCGTTCTCGGCGTTGGACGAAGACACCAGCGTGAGCAGCATGGAGAACGACACCGGCATTTCCACGCTCGGCGGGTTGCCGGAATGGATGTGCCAGACCGGGTTCGACAGCCGCTGCTTGGCGTCCTGGCGCCGATAGCCGTCGAGCAGTTGCTGATATTCGTCCACGGCGCGCGGAATGACGTCGAAATAAAGCCGCTTGGCCGCCTTCGGCTCGCGATACATGAACAGCGACAGGCTTTCGGGCGAGGCGTAGCGCAGCCATTCGTCGATGGTGAGGCCGTTGCCCTTCGACTTGGAAATCTTCTGCCCCTTCTCGTCGAGGAACAGCTCGTAGTTGAAGCCTTCCGGCGGCTGGCCGCCGAGCGCGCGGCAGATTTCGCCCGACAGCTTGACCGAATTGATCAGGTCCTTGCCGGCCATTTCATAGTCGATGCCGAGCGCGACCCAGCGCATGGCCCAGTCGGGCTTCCATTGCAGTTTGCACCGGCCCCCGGTGACCGGCACGGTGACCGGCTGCCTGCTGTCGGGATCCTCGTAGGTGATGGTGCCGGCCTTGGCGTCGTGCGCGGTGACCGGCACCTGCAGCACGATGCCCGTTTTGGCATCGATCGGCAGGAAGGGCGAATAGGTGGCGGCGCGCTCCTCGCGCAAGGACGGCAGCATGATCGCCATCACTTTGTCGAAGCGCTGCAGCACCGTCATCAGCGCCGCGTCGAAGCGGCCTGACAGGTAGCAGTCGGTCGACGACAGGAATTCGTAGTCGAAGCCGAAATGGTCGAGGAACTTGCGCAGGCGCGCATTGTTGTGCTGGCCGAAGCTCGGATATTCGCCGAACGGATCGGGCACCTTGGTGAGCGGCATGCCGAGATGCTTCTCCAGCATGTCCTTGTTGGGCACGTTGTCGGGCACCTTGCGCAGGCCGTCCATGTCGTCGGAGAAGGCGATCAGCCGCGTCTTGATCTTGTCATCGGTGAGCACGCGGAAGGCGTGGCGCACCATGGAAGTGCGCGCCACCTCGCCGAAAGTGCCGATATGCGGCAGGCCGGACGGGCCGTAGCCGGTCTCGAAGATGACCTCATCCTTCGGCCTTCTCTTCAGGCGCGCGACGATTTTGCGCGCCTCCTCGAACGGCCAGGCGCCGGATTGCTCGGCGAGCTCGCGCAAGGGTGCGGCGGTATCGGTGACGGACATCAGGTCATCTCTTTCTAGCGGGCGGACACTAAGAATGCTGTGCTCGAACGTCAAACATCGTCATTCCGGGACGGCCCAAAGGGCCGGACCCGGAATCCCGATACCGGCAACGTGCATGTATCTGGATTCCGGGTTCGCTCGCTGCGCTCGCGCCCCGGAATGACAGACATCAAAACGGGCTGATCGGGAAATAGCGCAGCCACAGATCGGTGAAGCGGCCCTTCTCCCACAATTGGAACAGCGCCCAGTTGAAGGCCTGCCGCAGCAGGTCGTTGCCCTTCTTGACCGCGATGCCGACGCCCTCGCCAAAATAACGGCTCTCCAGGAACGGCCCGCCGCGGAACACGCAGCAATTGGCCGAATTGGTGCCGTTGAGCCAGAAGGCGAGCGAGATGCCGTCGCCGAACAGCAGATCGACCTCGCCCTGCTTGAGCGCGAAGCGCGCGGCGTCGGATGTCGGATAGGGCTGCACGATGGCCTCGGTGAATTGCGCCTTGAGGAAGGCCTCGTGCGCGGTGCCGGCCACCACGGCGATCTTGCGGCCTTCCAGCGCCTGCGGCCGCACGTCGGCGATGGCGACGTCCTTGCGCGAGACAAAGCGCGCCGGCGTGCGGTAATAGGGATCGGTGAAATCGAGCTTCAGACGCATTTGCGGCGTCTCGGCGAGCGAAGCGATGATGGCGTCGCCCTCGTGCTTGTCGAGCGCCGGGATCAGAGTGTCGAAGCGGCGCTGCTGCACCGTGCAGGGCACCTTCATCTCCTCGCACAGCATGCGCGCGAGATCGACGTTGAAGCCGGCCGGCGCGCCGTCGGGACCGACGAAATTGAAAGGCGGATAGTCGGCTTCGGTCAGGAAGCGGATGATGCTGATGCGCGTGAGGTCGGGCCGCTCCGGCCGCCGGCGCGGGTCCCAGAAGCTCGGCACCGCCATCGGGTCGCGCGCGGTCAGCTTGCCGGCCGGCTCGGGCGGCTCGGTCGGCACCGGCGCCGGCGGATTGGCCAGGCGGCTGGGCACCTGCGGCCGGCCCTGCTGCTGGGCGGCGGCTGCGGCCGCCAGCGCGAGGCTCATGAACACAGCCAAGGCGCCGACGCGCGCGCATCTGCCCAGATCGAGTTTCATGAACCGGCCTCGCAGCGAAAAAAATCGCGGCGGACCATAGCACTGCAATTGCGGCGGACCAGCCTTATTCGGGGAACCACGAACCGGCGCGCCGCTCAGCCGCCGCTCAGGTACTTCTCGATCTCGTGCACCGGCATCTTGACCAGGTCCTTGTCCACCTCGGCGCGCACGGCGCTTTTCAGCGTGTGCGAATAGGCCGGGCGCAGCACGCCGAGCGCGCGCGGCGGCGCCACGATGATCACGGATTTGGTCTTGCCGGCGGTAACCGCGGCGTCGAGATGATGGACGAGCCCGGTGAGGAAGGCTTCTTCCGCCTGGTTGTGCAAGTCGGTCTGCTCATAGGAGCTACGGCCGTGACCGACCGAGCTATAGGACCGGCCGGGCCTTTCGGTGCCGAGTTCGCGGGTCGGCAGGTCCTTGTGCCCGAATACCGCGACGGTCTTGAGATTGGGAAACTTGGCGTCGCCGGCGTTCTCCAGGATCAGCGCCTTGGCGCCGTCGCACACCACCACCCACTCGCCGCTATGGATCGATAACTCGGACATCGAATTCTCCCGACCGCCGGCGAGCCTAGATGAGGCGCGGGCGGCGGCTATTGCTTTGGATCAAACGCCGGAGCCGGCGAATTTGTTGCCGGTATACGAGGCTCAGTTGCTGCCGTCGAGCAGGCGGCGGGCGATGACCTGGGCCTGGATTTCGGCGGCGCCCTCGAAAATGTTGAGGATGCGAGCATCGCACAAAATGCGCGAGATCGGAAATTCCAGCGCGAAACCGTTGCCGCCGTGGATCTGCACGGCATTGTCGGCATTGGCCCAGGCAATGCGCGCCGCCAACAGCTTGGCCATGCCGGCTTCCAGGTCGCAGCGGCGGCCGGAATCTTTCTGCCGCGCGGCGTAATAAGTGAGCTGCCGCGCCACCATGATCTCGGCCGCCATCATGGCGATCTTGTCGGCGACGCGCGGGAAGGAAACGATCGGCACGCCGAACTGCACGCGGCTCTCGCCGTAGTCGAGCGCCTTTTCCATTGCCGCCTGCGCCACGCCGATGGCGCGCGCGGCGGTCTGGATGCGCGCGGATTCGAAGGTCTGCATGAGCTGCTTGAAGCCGAGGCCCTCGACGCCGCCGAGCAGGTTTTCCGCCTTCACCTCGAAGCCGTCGAAGGCGATCTCGTATTCCTTCATGCCGCGATAGCCGAGCACCTCGATCTCGGTGCCGCTCATGCCCTTGGCCGGGAACGGATTGGCGTCGTCGCCGCGCGGTTTCTCGGCCAGCAGCATGGAGAGGCCGCGATGGCCGGTTTCCTTCGGATTGGTGCGCACCAAAAGCGTCATCAAATCGGCGCGCACCGGATGCGTGATCCAGGTCTTGTTGCCGTAGACCTTGTAGACATTGCCCTCGCGCACCGCCCGCGTCTTGATCGAGGCGAGATCGGAGCCGGTATTGGGCTCGGTGAACACCGCGGTCGGCAGCACCTCGCCGGAGGCGATCTTGGGCAGCCATTTCTCCCGCTGCTCGGCGGTGCCGCTGCCGAGGATCAATTCGGCGGCGATCTCCGAACGGGTGCCGAGCGAGCCGACGCCGATATAGCCGCGCGACAATTCCTCCGAGACCACGCACATGGATTCCTTGCCGAGCCCCATGCCGCCGAACTCTTCGGGGATGGTCAGGCCGAACACGCCGAGCTCCGCCATCTGCCCGATCACGTCGAGCGGGATATAGCTGTTGGTCAGGTGCCATTTCTGCGCGTGCTCGATCACCTCGCTGTCGGCGAATTTGCGCATCTCGTCGCGGATCGATTCGAGCGTCTCGTCGAGCCCGCAGGCGCCGACGGTGGCGCCGTGGCTGGCGCGCATCAATTCGACCAGGCGCGCGCGCCGCTCCGGCGTATTGCCGCTGGCGATCAGGCCCTCGACCATGGGGTTGATGCGGGCCGCCACCTGCGCCGCCGACAGACCGAGATCGCCCGGCCGCACCATTTCGCCCTGGCTCATCGGAATGCCGCCGATCATCTGGGCGAGATATTCGCCGAGCGCGATGCGCACCAGGTGCTCCTCGAGCTCGCCGAGCGCGCCGTCGGCCGCCATGCGCCCGGCATAGGCCGCCAATTGGCGGACCGCCTCCACATAGGTGGCGAACCAGGAAAGCCCGTGGGTCGCGCGCTGCTCGCGGTCGAACAGCCGCGCCACCGCATGGCCTTCGACCACGACGCGCTCGCGCACGCGCGCGACGGCGTCGGCCATAAGGGCATCGACGGCAGCGGTAGCCTCGCGGGCAAGCTCGACCAGTTCGGGCTCGGCGGCGGCGGGGCGGGATGCGGCGATGGGCATGGGGCTCCTCGAAGCGGGCACTAATGATGCCGGCCCGCACGACACTACGTGTGCACTGCACAAAAGAAAAGTGCCTTGCCCTTGGCCGGTTTGGCGCAGGCCTTAGCCGGCATCCCCTTACCAAATTGCTACAAAATTAACCATTTCACGGTCTTATCCGGGGGAAAGCGCCGCCATCCCGCTACCGGCCGGACCGAATGATTGCCATGCGCTTGTCCTTTTCGCCGCCGTCGCTACCACCCCTGCCGAAGGCGATGCGCAGACTCAGCCGGCCGCTCACCTCGCGCTCGGTGCGCACCCGCATCATCGTCCTGGCGCTCATCCCGGTGGTGGGCTTTGCCGCCAACGCCTTGACCTACATTTCCGGCGAGCGCGACGTCGGCCAGGCATTCCAGACCGTCAACAATTCACGCCGGCTCGCCGACGCCAGCCGCGAATTCAAGATCGCCATCGGCGCCATGCGCATCGCGGTCAAGGACTTCGCCCACCAGCCGCGCACGCTCATCGACGCCTTCGGCAAATCGCACGGACAGGCGACCAGGAGCCTCGACGCGATCGAAGCCTCGATCGACGGCGGGCAGGCCGGCGAAATCAAATTGCTGCGCGGCTCGCTCGCCGATCTCAAGGAAAACTACGACAAGCTGGTCAAGGAACAGCGCCTGCTCGGATTCAGCGACTCCGAGGGCCTGCGCAAGCGGTTGCGCGAGACCGGCAACAGCATCGAGCGCACCATCAACGAGAACATGACCTGGCTCGCCGACGCCGAAGCCAGGAAGCTGATGATCACGCTGCTTAGCATGCGGCATTACGAGGCGGAATACCGCCTCAACCCGAGCGAGCTCACGCGCCAGCAGTTTCTCGCCGGCTACAAGCAGTTCGACGACATCTTCGCCGGTGTCGACGGCACGCCGGAAATGAAGGGCAAGCTCGAAAAGGACGTGAAGGATTACGCCGACACCTTCGCGCGCTGGGCCGAGATCGACGACCACATCCATCCGCTGCGCGCGCTCATCGACATCGACAGCCAGAACATGGTGCCGCTGGCCGATCAGGTCATCATGTCGGCCAACAGCGCGGCCGAACGGGCGGCCGATTTGCTTGCCGCCTCGCAAAAGCACACGCGCGCCGGCATCATCGCGGTCGGCATCGCCATGGTCGCCATCGGCCTGGGCTTCTCCTGGCTGATCGGCCGCAGCATCACGCGCCCGCTCGACGGCCTCGCCGCCGTGATGAAGCGGCTCGCCGCCGGCGACACCAGCGCCCGCATCCCGGCCACCCACGCCAACGACGAGATCGGCGAGATGGCGCGCACGGTGATCGTGTTCCGCGACAACATGATCGAGCGGGAAAAGCTCGCCGCCACCCAGGCCGAGACCGGCCGCGCGCAGGATCAGCGCAGCTCGACGATCTCGCTGATGATCGCCGAGTTCAAGCAATCGGTCGAGAGCGTGCTGGGCAAGCTGCGCGCCGCCTCGATGAAGCTCGAAATGAGCTCGAGCGACCTCAACATGGCCGCCGACACCATGTCGGCGGAGGCGCAGACCGCCGAGCAGCGCGTGGGAAATGCGTCCGACAACGTAACCGCGGCGGCGAGCTCGGTGGAGGAACTGGCCGCCTCGATAGCCGAGATCGCCACGCAGGCGTCGAAATCGACCGACGTCGCCGGCCGCGCGGTGTCGGAAGCGCAGCGCACCGTCACCACCATGGAGGAACTCGGCCAGGCCGCCACCCGCATCGGCGAGGTGGTGGGGCTGATCCAGGCGATCGCCGGGCAGACCAATCTGTTGGCGCTCAACGCCACCATCGAGGCCGCGCGCGCCGGTGAGTTGGGCAAGGGCTTCGCGGTGGTGGCGGCGGAAGTCAAATCGCTCGCCGGGCAGACCGCCAAGGCGACCGAAGAGATCGCCGAGCAGATCGGCGCCATCCAGTCGGCCGCCGCCGACAGCGCGGAAGCGATCGAGCAGGTCAACGCCATCATCCGCGAAATGTCGGCGATCGCCACCATGGTGGCGGCCACCGTCGATCAGCAGAATTCAGCGGTGGCTTCGATTGCCGAAGGCGTCGGCCGCGCCTCCGGCGAAGCGCGTGGCGGCGCCGAGGCGATGAGCCGCGTGGCCGGCGTCACCAGCGAGGCCCGCAACACCGCCGGCGACGTCAAGGCGCTGGCCGACGCGGTGGCGGTCGAGGCCGAGGGCCTGGAAGCCGAAGTGCGGCAATTCCTCACCAACGTGCAGGCGGCCTGATCTCTCAGCTTCGCAATGTCATTCCGGGGCGCTCGCCACCCGGATCGGCGCTGCGCGCCGTCCGGGCGCGGGCTCCGGCGAGCGAGCCCGGAATCCAGAGTCAGATCACCAAGCCCGCCCATTGTCGCCCTGGATTTCGGGTTCGCGCCCTTCGGGCGCGCCCCGGAATGACAAGCGGTCGACCCTTGCAAACCCCGCCGCAATAGCCGATCTCAAGCGCAACGCCCGGTTCGGAGCCAAACATTGCGCCTCGCCAAATTGTCGCTCCGCATTGCCATCGACGCGTTCCGCGGCTTCCTCGCCGACGACGGCTGGGCGATCGCCAGCCACATCGCGCTCTCCACGCTGATGGCGCTGTTTCCGTTCCTGATCGTGGTCACCGCGCTGGCCGGCTTCTTCTTCGGCTCCAAGCATTTGGCGGACGAAGCGGCCAAGCTCTTGCTGGAGGCCTGGCCGCAGCAAGTCGCCGGGCCGATTGCCGCCGACGTCGCCCGCGTGCTCACGGGCGCGCGCGGCGACGTGCTGACCTTCGGCGTACTGTTCGCGCTTTATTTTGCCTCGAGCGGCGTCGAAAGCCTGCGCGTCGGACTCAACCGCGCCTATACGGCGTCGGAGCAGCGCGCCTGGTGGCTGTTGCGGCTCGAATCGATCTTCTACGTGCTGGTGGGGGCGGCGGCGATTTTGGCGTTTGCGTTTCTGGTCGTGCTGGAGCCGCTGATCTGGTCGCATCTGGTCCGCTACGTGCCGGCGCTGGCGCCGTTCTACCGCATCGTGACGCTGGCACGCTACGGTATTGCCGCCTCGGTTCTGATCGTGGCGCTCTATATCCTGCATTTGTGGCTGCCGGCCGGCCGCCGCTCGGTGCTGCAGATCACCCCGGGCATCGTCGTCACGCTGCTGCTGTGGCTCGTCAGCGGCGCGGCCTTCGGGCGTTATCTTGCGTCCTACGCCTTCGCCTATGTCTCGATGTATGCGGGGCTCGCTTCCGCCATGATCGCGCTGGTGTTCCTCTACGTCTGCGCCTCGATCTTCATCTACGGCGGCGAGCTGAATTCACGCGTCGGCGAGGTTCGGTCGAAGCTGCACGCCGCCAAAGCCGCCGGCCCGTTCAGTGAACGTCTTCCCGCGGATAAAGCGTAACCACCGCCGCCGCGTCGAGCTCGCTTTTGCCGGCCGCGATCAGAAGCCGGTACAAAGTCAGCGCCTGCGATGCCATCGGCATGGCCAGATGACGGTCGCGCGCCGCCGCCTGCAGCATTTCGAGATCCTTCAGCACCTGACGGGCAAAGCCGCGCGGCGCGAAATCGTCGGCCAGCATCTGCGGAAATACCGGGCCGAGCATGTTTGAGCCGGCATGGCCGCCCTTGAGCGCTTGCGGGATCTTCGCCGCGTCGACGCCATAGGCTTGCGCCAGCCGCAGCGCTTCGGCCAGCACGCAATAATTCGTCAGCACGATGGTCTGATTAACGAGCTTGGTGGCCTGCCCGGTGCCGGCCGGTCCCATGTGCGTCATGGTGCCGAGATCGCCCATGACGGATGAAATGCCGGCGATTGCCGCATCCGTGCCGCCGGCCATGATCGCCAGCGTGCCGGCCTTTGCGGCGCCGGGGCCACCCGACACCGGCGCATCGACAAACATAATGCCGCGTTGCTCGAGCGCGGCGGCGATCTGCTTGGTCGCGGTCAACTCCGTGGTCGAGAGATCGACGCAGATTTTTCCGGCGGGTTTCGCGGCCGTTATCACGCCGCGGGCGCCAAGCGTGACGTCCTCGACCGCAGCCGTGTTGATGACGCAGACGAAGACAATGTCGGCTGCGTTGGCGACCTCCGCCGCGCTATCGGCCGGCGCCACGCCCCAGGCCGCTGCGGCGCGCGTTTTGTCGGCATCGACATCGTAACCGATGACCCGATACCCCTTCTCGCACAGCCGCTGGGTAAAGCCCTGGCCCATCAGGCCGAGGCCGATGAATCCCACGCTTGTTCCGGTCATAACCCCTCCCCATCCGGCGCCCCGTCTGTTTCGGCATGGCGCCACTTTGTTATGCTCAGGCATAATCGATTGCGGCGAAATGCGCCACGCATCGTCGACGCGCAAGGGGAGCAAACGATGGCCAGCGGCGACGTCGCGGCAATGCCGATCGTCGATGCCCACCAGCACTTCTGGGACATCGCGAAGAACTATTACCCTTGGCTGTGCGATTCCGTACCGATTCCGTTTCGCTACGGTGACTATTCGGCCCTGCGGCGGAATTATCTGCCGCCGGACTACGCCCGCGACAGCGCCGGTTTCAACATCGTCAAGACCGTTCACATGGAAGCGGAGTGGGACCGCGCCAACTCCCGTAGCCGAGACCCGCTGGCTCGAAGCGGTCAATCGCGAATTCGGATTGCCAAGTGCCTGCATCGGTCACGCCGAGCCAGATCGGCCCGACATCGAGGACGTGTTGGCCGGGCATGCGAAGAGCTCGATGGTGCGCGGCATTCGGCATAAGCCCACAGCAGCGAGCGACCCGCGCGAGGCCGGGCGCGGCGCGACGGGTTCGATGGACGATTCCGTTTGGCGCAAGGGTTATGCCCTGCTCGAGCGCTTCGGGTTTTCATACGATCTGCAAACACCGTGGTGGCATCTCGACGCGGCAGCTGACCTCGCCGCGGATTTCCCACGCATCCGGATCGTGATCAATCACACGGGACTACCGGCGGATCGTAGCCGCGAAGGACTGGCGGCCTGGCGGCGCGCGCTTGCGGCCGTGGCCGCGCAGCCAAACGTCGGCAATCAAGATTTCCGGTCTCGGCCGCGCTGGGC
This sequence comes from uncultured Pseudomonadota bacterium, assembly GCA_963805535.1. Lineage (GTDB taxonomy): Bacteria > Pseudomonadota > Alphaproteobacteria > Rhizobiales > Xanthobacteraceae > Pseudolabrys. Next base: position 116,231 of record CAWDUV010000011.1, on the reverse strand, counting down.
TGCCGTGGCAGATAGAGGCCAACGGACCGGTCATTCGCGACGCGATCGCAATCTTCGGCGTCGAGCGCTGCATGTTCGCCAGCAATTATCCGGTCGACCGCCTCGCCGGCACGTTCGGCACAATCTATGGCGGCTTCCTGGCGTCAGTCGCCGATTTGTCCGCAGCCGACCAACGCAAGCTGTTTCACGATAACGCCGTGCACATCTATCGATTGTAGGCTTAGTTTTTGCTTTGTCACGTTTCCGGACGGCGAACCGGTTCCCACTTCGCCTGGAAACGCTCTAGCCGCCCGCCGCCTCCTGCGCGTCCTCGAAGGTCTTCAGCCCCTCGCGCGGCGCGTTGACCATCACCGCCATGTTGCCGGGCGGGTGCTGGTTCTTCCACATCTTCATATGCGCGAGCGGGATCTTATCCCAGGAAAACACTTCGCTCATGCAGGGGTCGATGCGCTGCTCGAGCACGAAGCGGTTGGCTTGGCTCGCCTGCTTCAAATGCGCGAAGTGCGAGCCCTGAATGCGCTTCTGCCGCATCCAGACGTAGCGCGCGTCGAAAGTGAGATTGTAGCCGGTGGTGCCGGCGCAGAACACGACCATGCCGCCGCGCTTCACCACCAGGCAGGAGACCGGGAAGGTCTGCTCGCCCGGATGCTCGAACACGATGTCGACGTCGCGCTTGCCCGTGATGTCCCAGATCGCCTTGCCGAACCTGCGCGCCTCCTTGGTCCAATCGCCGAACTCGGCCGAGTTGACCGCCGGCATCTGGCCCCAGCACTTGAAGTCCTTGCGGTTGATCACGCCCTTGGCGCCGAGATTGAGCACGTATTCGGCTTTCGACTCGTCGGAAATGATGCCGATGGCGTTGGCGCCGGAGGCGGCGACCAGTTGCACGCCGAACACGCCGAGCCCGCCGGAAGCGCCCCACACCAGCACGTTGTCGCCGGGCTTGAGCGTGTGCGGCGAATGGCCGAACAGCATGCGATAGGCGGTGGCGAGCGTGAGCGTGTAGCAGGCCGACTCTTCCCAGGTGAGGTGCTTCGGCTTGTGCATCAATTGCCGCGATTGCACGCGGCAGAATTGCGCGAACGAGCCGTCCGGCGTCTCGTAGCCCCAGATGCGCTGCGAAGGCGACAGCAGCGGATCGCCGCCGTTGCAGTCTTCGTCGTCGCCGTCGTCCTGATTGCAGTGGACGATGACTTCGTCGCCGACCTTCCAGCGCTTCACTTTGTTGCCGACCGCCCAGACGATGCCGGAGGCGTCGGAGCCGGCGATGTGATAGGGCTGCTTGTGCACGTCAAGGGTGGAGATCGGCTGGCCGAGGCCGGCCCAGACGCCGTTGTAGTTGACGCCGCCGGCCATCACCATCAACAGCACTTCGTCCTCGCCGATGGTCCAAGTCGGCACGACTTCGAGCTGGAACGATTTGTCGGGCGGCCCGTGGCGGTCCTTGCGGATCACCCAGGCGTGCATCTTCTCGGGCACGTGGCCGAGCGGCGGAATCTCGCCGATGTCGTAAAGATCCTTGAGCGGAGCGATGCTCCTCTTGGGCGCGGCAGCCGGCATTTGAATTCTCCTCAGGCCGTAGTGTGCCGCAGTTTATGTTGCAGCGCAATAATTCAATTTTGGCGACAGCGCTGGAAAGCCGCGCGGCGCAGCGGCGGCATTAGCGCCCTGGCCGTCCACAAGGGAACTCCCGCCGCCTCGACCGCCCTGCCAAATCCCTATTGAATCCCGTCATCCGCGGTCGCCACTGGGGGCATGGCCGCTCGAGGGGCCACCATGGCGTTACAAGCACTCGTCATCCTTATCGTCGTCGGCGCGATTGCCGGCTGGCTTGCCGGCCAGATCGTCAAAGGCGTGGGCTTCGGCCTGGTCGGCAATATTGTCGTCGGCATCGTCGGCGCCTTTATCGGCACCTGGGTGCTCGGCAATCTCGGCATCATCATTCCCGGCATCATCGGCTTCATTATCGACGCCACCGTCGGCGCCGTGATCGCGCTGGTGATCATCGGGCTGGTGAAGCGCGCCTGACCGCACGGCGCCCACGCCGCAGGGTCAGCACGGTTTCGGCGAGGATGGCGGCCACATAGGTGGCGGCGATCCAGGCAAGGCTGCGCGGATCGTCCACCAAGGTGCGCGCCATCAGCAGTACGAAGCCGGCGCCGGTCGCGGCGGCGCCGGCAAGCGGCCAGATGCCGGCCAGGCCGATGCGCTGGCGCAGGCGCCAGGCCGACAGGTTGATGGCACAGAAGATCAGCAGGAAGGTGGCGCTGGCGAAGGTCGATATGACCTCGAGCGGCGCGGCGAGCGTGAAAGCGAGCGCGGCCGCCGTCAACGACCAGAGCGCCACCCAGGGCACCGGGCGCGTGCGTTCGCGCAGCGAGAACACGCGCGGCAGCGCGCGCTCCATCGCCATGACCATGGCAAGGCGCGCGGCGCCGAACAGCGTGGCGTTGATCGCCGACGCGGTCGACAGCAGCGCCGCAAAGCCGATCAGCATGAAACCGAATTGGCCCATGGTCGGGCGCGCGGCCACCGCCAGCACGTATTCCTGGTCGTGCGCAATCTCGGCCGGCGTGAGATTGCCGAGCGCCGCGAGCGCCACCGTGACGTAGACGATCGTGGTGGCGACGATGGCGATCGCCAGCGCGCGGTGCAAATTACGCTGCGGATTTTCCATCTCATCGATGGCATTGGGAATGAGCTCGAAGCCTTCATAGGCGACGAAGATCAGCGCCGCCGCGGTGAACGGCGCCAGCAGGCCGCGGTCGAACAGCGGCTGGAAATGGCGCACTTGCGCGCTGCGCAAGCCGGCGACGGCGAAGGCGGCGAGAATGGCGAGCTTGACGGCGACGATGCCGAGTTCGCTCGCGCCGGAGGTCTTGGCGCCGCGCAGATTGATCGCCAGGAAGCCGATCAGCACCAAAGCGGCGAGGCCGCCGCTGAGCGCACCAGGCGCCCCTGTGCCGCTGAGAAGCGTCGCGCCATAGGCGCCGAAGGCGGTGGCATAGAGTGCAAGTGTGCCGACATAGCCCGCGACCAGGAGCCAGCCCGCCACCGCCGCCACGCCCGGCCACTCGAAGGCGTGCTCGATATAGCTGAAACTGCCGCCGTCGCCGCGCAAGGCGAGACCCAACCGGGCATAAGACAGGCCGGTCAACAGCGCGATCGCGCCGCCGATGGCAAGCGTCAGCGGCACGGCATGGCCGGCCTGCGCGATGGCCAAGCCGAGCACGGCGAAAATGCCGCCGCCGATCATGCCGCCGATGCCGATGGCGGTGACTTCGGCCAAATTGAGTTTGCGTTCGCCGGCGTCCATTGAATGACCACGCTCATTTCATTGCCGCGCCGCACCACGCGCGCAGATTGTGCGCTTGCTGCGAGCCGGCGTCATGCCCCGTTCACAGCCGTCGTCCACAAGCGGTGTCAAGCGCTATCGACGCCGGTTCGTCGGTGCTGTTGAATAGCGCACGGCGATGACGGCCCGAGGCAAACCGCCGGGGGCGGGCGCATTGCCGGCTAGGGGACGGACCATGCTGCAAACCAACAGTCTCATCGTCATTCTGATCATCGGCCTGATCGCCGGCTGGCTGGCCGGGCAGATCATGAAGGGCGGCGGCTTCGGCCTGATCGGCGACCTGATCGTCGGTGTCATCGGCGCCTTCATCGGCGGCTGGCTCTGGGGCGTGCTTCACCTGCCGGCGCTCGGGCCCTGGTGGCTGACGGCGATCGTCAGCGCGGTGGTCGGCGCCTGCATTCTGCTGTTCATCCTTCGCCTGATTAAACGCGCCTGATTAAGCGCTGACAGGGCGGGTCGCGCAGCGCGAGCGGCCTTAGCGCGTCCGGTGCTCTTTGGGAGCGCCGGACCGTTGCTCGCTGAGCGATAAGTCTCGGCGGCTGGCCAATTGCCAAGCGGTCTGGTGCAGTGCACAATTGCCATTGTGACTGCCGCGGGCGACCTCATGACCGACCAGCTACCGACACGCGACAAGCCCTGGATTTTCCGCACCTATGCCGGCCACACCTCGGCCGCGCAATCCAACGCGCTTTATCGCAAGAACCTGGCCAAGGGGCAGACCGGCCTGTCGGTCGCCTTCGATCTGCCGACCCAAACCGGCTACGACTCCGACCACGTGCTGGCCAGGGGCGAGGTCGGCAAGGTCGGCGTGCCGATCTGCCATCTCGGCGACATGCGCGAATTGTTCGACAGCATTCCGCTGGCGAGCATGAACACGTCCATGACGATTAACGCCACCGCGGCGTGGCTGATGGCACTCTATATCGCGGTCGCCGACGAGCAGGGCGCCCCGCGCACGTCGCTCACCGGCACCATCCAGAATGACATCATCAAGGAATATCTTTCGCGCGGCACCTACGTGTTTCCGCCGGCGCCGTCGATGCGGCTGATCAAGGACGTCGTCCTGTTCACCACCAAAGAGATTCCGAAATGGAATCCGATTAATGTCTGCTCCTATCACCTGCAGGAAGCGGGCGCCACGCCGGTGCAGGAGCTCGCCTTCGCGCTCGCCACCGCCGTCGCCGTGCTCGACACGGTGAAGGCCGCCGCGCAAGTTCCGGACGCGCAATTCGGCGAGGTGGTCGGGCGCATCTCCTTCTTCGTCAACGCCGGGCTGCGTTTCGTCACCGAGATCTGCAAGATGCGCGCCTTCACCGAATTGTGGGAGGAGCTCACGCGCACCCGCTACGGCGTCTCCGATCCCAAGCAGCGGCTGTTCCGCTATGGCGTGCAGGTGAACTCGCTCGGCCTGACCGAGCAGCAGCCGGAGAACAACGTCACGCGCATCCTGCTCGAAATGCTGGCCGTGACGCTGTCGAAGGGCGCGCGCGCCCGCGCCGTGCAATTGCCGGCCTGGAACGAGGCGCTCGGGCTGCCGCGGCCGTGGGACCAGCAATGGTCGCTGCGCATGCAGCAGATTCTGGCCTATGAGACCGACCTGTTGGAATACGGCGACATTTTCGATGGCTCATCGGAAATTGCGCGCAAGGTGGCGGCGCTGAAAGAAGCCGCCAAGGAAGAGATCAAGCGCATCGAGGAGATGGGCGGCGCGGTCGCCGCCGTCGACACCGGCTATATGAAGCAGCAGTTGGTCGAATCGAACACGGCGCGGCTGGAGCGCATCGAGCGCGGCGAGCAGATCGTGGTCGGCGTCAACAAATTCATCGAGAGCGAGCCCTCGCCGCTCGCCGACGCGGCGGAAGCCGTCCTCACCGTGTCGGAGGAAGCCGAGCGCGGTCAGATCGAGAAGCTCAAGGCCTGGCGTGCGCAGCGCGACAATGCCGCGGTCAAGGCGGCGCTGGGCGCGCTCAAGCAGGCCGCGGCGAACGGCACCAACATCATGCCGGCCTCGATCGAGTGCGCCAAAGCGGGCGTCACCACCGGCGAATGGGGCTGGACGCTGCGCGAAGCCTTCGGCGAATACCGCGCGCCGACCGGCGTCGGCCAGGCCATGCGCAACGACGTCAGCGGCCTCGACGACATCCGCGCCGATGTCGACCGCGTCTCGCGCAAGCTCGGCCGGCGCATGACCTTCCTGGTCGGCAAGCCGGGGCTCGACGGCCACTCGAACGGCGCCGAGCAAATCGCGGTGCGCGCGCGCGACGCCGGCATGCAGGTCGTCTACGAGGGCATCCGGCTGACGCCGGAAGAGATCGTCGAGGCCGCGCGCGACAAGAAAGCGCACGTGATCGGCTTGTCGGTGCTGTCGGGCAGCCATATGCCGCTGGTCAAGGACGTGGTCGAGCGCATGAAAGAGGAAGGCATCGACGTGCCGGTGGTGGTGGGCGGCATCATCCCGCCCGAGGACGCCGCCGCCCTGGAGAAGGCCGGCGTCGCCGCGGTCTACACACCGAAGGATTTCGAATTGAACCGCATCATGAGCGACCTGGTGCGGATCGTGGAAAGCAAATCCGAAAAAGTCGCTTGACCTACCACCCGCCCTCGCGCCGCGCCCGTTCGCGCACGTCGGACGGCGTCGCGCCGAAGCGGCGGCGGAAGCTGCGGTTGAAGTAAGACAGATCGCTGAAGCCGCAATCGAATGCGATTGCACTGATGGTATGTGCACGATGGCGTGGACCTGACAACATGCGATGCGCTCGCTGAAGCCGTTGAGCGAGGACGTACACCGAAAAGCTCGTCCCCTCCTTCTCGAACAGCTTGCGGACATAGCGCGGCGTCACCGCCTGATTGAGGGCAACAAGCTCGGCTGACAGTTCGTGACGTCCCAGATTTGCGTTCACATCGTCCTTGATCGCGCGCAATCTGGCCGCTCGCAATCCGCGCCCCTGCGCCATTTCCATGGCATCGCGCGACGCGCCGACGGCGAGCGCGACCAGGTCGTGGATATGGTTGGCGACAAAATTGCGTATCTCGGGCGTGGAAAGTGAAATCCCACCATTTAACGATGCGAGATAGCGGACAAGCAGGCGCAACGGTTCCGAACTGGACAGATGCAAAGGCGTAAGCGGCTCGAAGGTACTGCCGATTAATGGCTTGAGAACCGCCGTCGCGATGGCGAGGCTGACGAACTGCGATGTCGATTGAACGACCGTTGTGCTCGGCTCTTCCGACGGAAGGAGCCACGCGGTGTCAGGCTCAAGCGTCAGTGCTCGATCGCGCAAATTGATCTCGGCCCCGCCCTCAGTCGCGATCGCCAATATTAAGTCGTCGTTGCCATCCGCGATCAGATTGCGGTCCCGTGTCAGACGGTTGGGCGTCGTGGTGATCACGGCGATTCCCAAGTTGGGCAACCGGCGCAATTCGGCCGTGCATCGAAACGGCTGATCCGACAGCGGCTCCATGTCGACGCGCATCATTGCGCGGCCGCACACCTCGCGCCATTGATCGACCCGACCGCGTTCCGGAAAATCGTCGGTTGAGAATCGATAGGCGTTGAATTCATCGTCAGCGCCGCCTTCCATCAGCCGCCCCCTGGATGTCCGGCAACTGCCGGGAAGCTACCCGACTGTGTCGCTCATCTGCAACAACAGGTTCAAGAACAACGGGAATTCCGCCTGGTCCTGGGGTCAGTTCCACATGGTCCAAGATCGCGGTTAGCGTGCCGGCTAGCGTCGCCCCCGAACATAGGTCAAAGGCCGCGGGGGCACTTTCATGGTTTTGCTTCGGGTCGGTGTGGCTCTGCTGGCGGCGGGAATTTGCGGCTTGTCGCCAGCGGCGTCCGGGGCCGAAAGAACTGCTCCGCTCTCTGATTGGACCGGGTTCTATCTCGGCGCCAACGTGGGCTATGCTTGGGGAAATTCCGATCCATTCGTCACCTATGTCGGCGATCCGGCCACTAACAGTGTCCCCGCGGCAGTGCCCGGTCTTTCACCCTCGAGCCCGATCGGCGGCGTGCAGGCGGGGTATAATCACCAAATCGGGCGCTGGGTGCTTGGCGGCGAAGTTGATTTCGCATGGCTCGACGCCAAAGCCGATGCCGTCGTGGATCCTTTTTGGGTCACCAGCCTGATCGGAAACAGCCTGACAATGTCATCGCGCTACGCGTGGCTGACGACGGCGCGGCTGCGTGCCGGCATCCTGCTCACACCCGATCTGTTGATCTACGCGACCGGCGGACTCGCGGTCACGCGCGTAACCGATACCGCCGACCATGCGTTTCCGGGAATCTCCACGACCACGTCGTGGGGCGAGACGCGCACGCTGTTCGGCGCCGCGCTCGGCGCCGGATTCGAGTACGCGTTCACGCCGCATTGGTCGGTCAAGGGCGAATACCTTCACGCGACGTTCAACGACGTGTTGCCGCAATGGGTGACGCCGACCACGGCGGCGGGATCGTACGTCGCGTTCAACCATAACTTGGATATCGCCCGGCTTGGCGTAAACTACCGCTGGGGAGGACAAGGCACGGCGGCGTACGCCGCCGCGATGCCGACCAAAGCGCCAGCTGCGGCCGCGGACCGCTGGAGTGGCCGCTATGCCGGCGTCCATGCCGGATATGCATGGGGCCGATCCGACCCGTCCTTTACCTACGACGCCTACGCCGGCTGTCCCGATGCCTGCCCCACAGGGTTGCCCGGCCTGCGGCCCACAGGATTCATTGGTGGCGGGCAGCTCGGTTACAACTGGAACGCGGGCGGCTGGGTGCTTGGCGGAGAGGTCGATATCAGCGGGCTCAGCGCGAAATCCGATGTGACGGTCAGCCCCCTCTTCACCGGAGATCCCCTCATCATCGGAACCGGCAACCAGGGCACGTTTTCGTCGCAATACGACTGGCTCGCCACCGCGCGGCTTCGCGCGGGCTTCTTGGTCGCATCCGACTGGCTCCTCTACGCGACCGGCGGCCTCGCGGTCGCCGGCGTCAAGGATTCGGCCACCTATTCCTCAACCGTTACACCCGAGCGGACGTCGTCACAAAGGACAACGCTCTACGGCGCGACCTTCGGCGGGGGCGTCGAGTACGCGTTATCGCGTATGTGGTCGGTCAAGCTCGAATATCTACACGTCATGTTGAATCGCACCGCTCCGCAAATCGACTTGGCGATCTCCGCGTCGCCGGCTTACGATTTCAAGCATGATCTCGACATCGCCCGCGTCGGCGTCAACTACAAATTCGATTGACGCTCGCATCTTGCGCTGGAAAGGCCCATCGCCTCGCCGCTAGCGCGGCTCGCCACTCTCTCCCCGCACGCGGACAGAAGAAAGAGAAGCCAGCGCCTGCGCCAATTTTCCCGGGCTCACCGGCTTCACAAAAAAGAAATTCATCCCCGCCGCGCGCGCGGCGTCTTCGCCGCCGGCCTCGTTGCGCCCCGAAATGCCGATCACCGGCACCTCGCCCGCCCGGCCCGGCAGCGCGCGGATGGCGCGCGTCGCCGCCAGCCCGTCGAGGCCGGCAAGCACTACGTCCACCAGAATGGCGTCGTAGCCGCCGCTCGCCGCCGCCTTGACCGCCGCCTCGCCGCTGTCGACGAAATCGGGGCGGTGGCCGAGCTCGGTGAGGATGGTGTTCATCACGACCCGTCCATATGGATTGTCCTCGGCGCACAAAATGGCGAGCGGCCGCGCCGGGCCCGAGCGCGCGCCGCCCGGCTCGTCCGCCGGCTGCGCATCGAGCAGATCGACCGGCGCGCTGAAGCGGAAGGTCGAGCCCGCGCCCTTGCTGCTGGTCACCTTGAGATCGCCGCCCATGGCCTTGGCCAGGCGCTTGACGAAGGACAGGCCGAGCCCGGCGCCGCCATAGCGCCGGCCGATCTCGGCGCTCGCCTGCGCGAACGGGCGAAACAGCGTCTTCAATTCGGCCGCGCTCATGCCGATGCCGCTGTCGCTCATCGTGAAGACCAGACGCACGCGGCCGCGCGCGGCCGGCTCGGCGGCGGCCGCGAAGGTCACCGTGCCCTCGCCGGTGAACTTCACCGCGTTGTCGGCGAGGTTTTCCAACGCGGCGCGCAGGCGCAAGGCGTCGCCCGCCACCAGGACCGGCAGATCGTCGGCGATCTCGACCGCGGCCTTGAGCGCCTTGTTACCGGCGCGCGCGGCGAGCGCCTGGCCCACGGCTTGCGCCAGCGCACGCGGCGAGAACGGCTCTTTGCGCAAAATAAGCCCGGTCGCTTCCGCTTTGGCGGCATCGACGATCAGCGTGGTCAGCGCGGCCAGATGATCGGCGCCGCTCTTGATGGCGCTTGCCCATTCGCGCTCGCGCGGGCCGAGGCCGGACGAGGCCAAGAGCTCGGCCAGCGCCACAATGCCGGTGAGCGGCGTGCGCACGTCATGGGCGATGCCGGCAAGTGCGGCCTCGATCGCGCGCGGCGAAGCCGTCTTGGCCGCACGCGCACGGCGTGGCCTCGCCTTGCGCTTGACCTTGCGCTTCACCTTGCGCTGCTTCTTCGCCATCGCTCCCTTATCCCCACGGCCGGACCATGGCACGGAAGCCCGCCTCAATCGAGCCCGACGCGGCGGCGGATGTCGGCCGCGGTCGCGCCCTGCGCGCGCAATTCGTGCAAACCGGTGGCGGCGGTCGACTTCGACAGCTTCTTGCCGTCGGCGTCGAGGATGAGCCCGTGGTGGTGATAGCGCGGTTCGGCCAAGCCGAGCAGCGCCTGCAGCAGCCGGTGCACGCCGGTCGCATGAAACAGGTCGGCCCCGCGCACCACGTCGGTCACACCTTGCGCCGCATCGTCGACCGTGACGGCGAGATGATAGCTGGCGGGCGCATCCTTGCGCGCCAGGATGACGTCGCCCCAAATTGCCGGATCGGCGGCGATGCTGCCGGTTTCGCCGGCGGGACCGGCGCCGGTTTCTTGCCACGTGAGCGCGCCCGGCGCGCGTCACCGCCGCAGCCATGTCGAGCCGCAGCGCATAGGGTTCGCTCGCCATGCGCCGCGCGCGCTCGGCTTGCGGCAACGCCTTGGCGTTGCCGGGATAGAGCGGCACGCCGTCGGGGTCGCGCGGCCAACGGCCCTTGGCGTCGCGCCCGGCCACCATCATGGCAATCTCGGCGCGGCTTTCGAAGCTCGGATAGATGAGGCCCAAGGCGTCGAGCCTGGCAAGCGCCGCGCGGTAATCGTCGGTGTGTTCGGATTGCCGCCACACCGGCCGCTCCCATGTGATGCCGAGCCAGGCAAGGTCGGCATAGATCGCGGTCTCGTATTGCGGCCGGCAGCGCGCGGCATCGATATCCTCGATGCGCAACAGCAGCCGCCCGCCCGCCGCCCGCGCCATGTCGGCATTGATCAGCGCCGACAGCGCGTGGCCGAGGTGCAAATAGCCGTTGGGCGACGGCGCGAAGCGGAAAACGGGTGGCACTTGTTGCGATTCCTTGGCCTCACCCTTCGAGACGCGCGCTGCGCGCGCTCCTCAGGGTGAGGATTTATGATACTCGATCCTCATCCTAAGGAGGCGGCCAACGGGTCCGCGCAAAGCGCGGCCCGATGATAAACTCCGTCGCCGTCTCGAAGGATGAGGCAAATGACCCACTTCCTCTACACCGAATCCGACCTGCAGGCCGGCCTGGCACAACTGATCCTGGCCGACCCGTGCCTTAAGTCGGTGGCGGAGAAAGCCGGCGCCACCGAACGAAGCGCAAGCCTAGTGTCGATGGCATATCGCTGTGGTCGAGGCCCCGCGCCATTTCGGTCGCTAACGGCGCGGTGCGGACAATGTCCGGAACCGGTGTCGAATTGGTCATTCGTGAATGATCTTGAACGGACATTCAAGCCGTCCGGACGCCATCTAGGAGGCTGACAGGCGTACACCCGATTGATCGGTTGCCATCTCTACTTGATCGCGGCCATTTTCTTTCGCACGGTAGAGCGCCTCATCGGCTCGAATGAGTGTCTGATCGGCGTCAGAATTGCTCGGAACTATGGCGGCAGCACCAATGCTGACCGTCACCGAGATGGTCTTTCCGTCTTGCACGAGCGGCGTCTTGGCCACGATCTCACGCAGCCGCTCCGCCGATTTTCGGGCGGCAGCCAAATCGGAACCCGGCAGGATGACGGCGAATTCTTCTCCGCCCACCCGTGCCGCCATGTCGATTTTACGAAACGCTTTGCGCATAAGTTTAGCGAAGTGTTGCAACACCGCATCGCCCATAGCGTGTCCGTACGTATCGTTGATCCGCTTGAAACGGTCGAGATCGAGCACTAAGACCGAACAGCGCTGATTGCAAAATCGCTGCAACCTGGCAAATTCTTCCGCGAGCCGGGCAAGGAATTGACGGCGGTTTGGCAGTTCTGTGAGGGCATCGGTTGTGGCCAAAGCCAGCAATCTCTTTTCGCTGGCGAGCAAAGCGGCTTGCGCAAGTTTGCGTTCCGTGATGTCGATGGTTACGCAAACGAGAAATTGCGGGTTGCCGCTCGCGTCATACATAGGCAGCTTGAACGTGTAGCCGATCCGATCGGCTTTCTTACTGGCGCTCCAGAATGCCTCCTCGAATTCTACCGGCTTGCGGCCTTCAAAGATCGATCGATCCTTGGCCAGAAACTGTTTCATCTGTTCAGGAGGAAAGAACTGGCTCGCATCGGTGCCGCGTAAGTCGGCGAAAGACATTCCCCATTGCTCTTCGCAGGCACGATTCATGAGAAAAAAGCGGCTTTTGTGATCCTTCACAAAAAACGCGACCGGTATCAAATTGATGATGGTCAGCAGCAGTTCACTGTTGTCACGCAGTGAGCGTATTTCTTGCTCCATTTTTTCGCTGTAGACGCGGACCTCGTCGAGAAATTCTCGCCATCGGCTGTCCGAAAAGTCGGCCTCACCGTGCTGAAATTTAGGTCTGTGAATAATTGCGTTCATGCCTGGATTGCCTTCGCAATTGTAAACGTCGGCAGCATCGCTTTGCACAAGGATTTGCTCATGCCGCAAATATCTCCTCGGCCATAAGGAAGATGCTGCCCGCCACCTAAAGATTGGGGGTGCGTCAGCGGATCTCTAACTTGATGAAGTTCAAATAGAGTTCTTAACGCTTACATGGCGTTAAAACGGTTGCGCGATATCGATCAATGATATTGCTCGATCGTCGGCAGCAGTGCCGAATTGTAAAATACTACCATTGCAATTTGACGATAATACATGCACTTCTAGTTGGTCGATTGCTTGCCCATGGCGGTCAATCGCTGCGTCTCAAAATTCAGTCGCTACGGAGGCATAGCGGACTTTGCGACCCATTCAACGGCACTTTTATGAGCTCACGCCCGCGATCACCCGCTGGAGCCTGCCCTCGCGCAGGCGGGGCGGACGATGACAGCCGAATAAATTGCGGGCATGACAGTCCATGCCATGACCCACTTCCTCCACAGCGAAGCCGACCTGCAGGCGGGCCTTGCGCAGCTGATCGCCGCCGACCCGCGCCTGGTGCCGGTCGCCGAGAAGGCCGGCGCTTTCGCCTTGCGCCGGCGCGAGGCCGGCTTTCCCGGCCTCGCGGCCATCGTCTGCGGCCAGCAGCTTTCCACCGCCAGCGCGGCGGCCATCAGGGCGCGGCTGTTCGCCGCCTTCGATCCCTTCCATCACGACACGGTGCGCAAGGCGCGCACCGACAAGCTCAAGCGGCTCGGCCTGTCGGCAGCCAAGATCAAGGCGATCCGCGAGATCGGCAAGGCGCTGGCGCAGCAGCGCATCGACCTGACCAAGGTCGGCGAGATGGACGCCGACGCCGCGCATGCAGCGCTCGTGGCCCTGCACGGGGTCGGCCCCTGGACCGCCGACATCTATCTGCTGTTCTGCCTCGGCCATGCCGACGCCTTTCCGGCCGGCGACCTCGCGGTGCAGGAATCGGCGCGCATCGCCTTCTCGTTGCGCAAGCGCCCCGACGCCAAGGCCCTCACCAAGCTGGCGGAGGCCTGGCGGCCCTGGCGCGGTGTGGCGGCGCATCTGTTGTGGGCCTACTATCACGCGGTAAAACGGCGCGAGGGCGTGTCGCTGGAGCCGGCGGCCAAAACGAAGAAGCGCGCCAAGGCTTCGGGCAAGAAGACGAGCGCAAAGAAAGCCAAGAAGAAAGCCAAGAAAAACGCGAAGCGAAGGAAAGTCCGCAATGGCTGAACTCGACGGCCCGCGCCTCGCGCCGCGCTCGGGCACCGCGAAGCAACTCGTCGTCTTCCTGCACGGCTACGGCGCCGACGGCAACGACTTGATCGATATCGGCCGTGCCTGGCAAAGCCTGTTGCCCGATGCCGCCTTCGTGTCGCCGCACGCGCCGCGCCCGTGCGGGCAGGCGCCGCAAGGCCGCGAATGGTTTCCGCTGACGTTTCGCGATCCGGGCGAGCGCTGGGCCGGCGTCACCAGCGCGGCGCCGGGGCTGAACGCATTCCTCGACGCCGAGCTGGCCCGCCTTAAGCTGCCGCCATCGGCGCTGGCGCTGGTCGGCTTTTCGCAAGGGACCATGATGTCGCTGCACGTCGGCTTGCGGCGGCCGGTCGCGCCTGCCGCCATTGTCGGCTATTCCGGCATGCTGGCGGTGCCGGAGGACGTGGAGCCGGAAAAATTCGCCGCCGGGATCGTCAGCCGCCCGCCGGTGCTGCTGGTGCACGGCGACCAGGACACGCTCATCCCGGTCGATGCCCTGTTCCACGCCGCGCAAAGCCTGGCGGCGCTCGGCGTGCCGACCGAATGGCACATTTCGCCCGGTGTCGCCCACGGCATCGACCAGGAGGGCCTGCGCCAGGGCGGCGAGTTCCTGGCGCGACGGATAGCCGGCCTGCGCTAAAAGTGGCCGGTCTCGGGCAAGTCCGAGAGCGGACGCTGGCTTCCTCAACGCTTGCGCCGACTTGCGGGTAACCCCGCGGATATGCTTCACAATCCCGTCACGCTCCCTATACACTATCCGGGCGGGGGGAGAATCGCCCGCCAAAGCGGAAGGATGTCAGGAGTTAGCGCTTGAACGTGCATGTATCGCCCAGCGGTTTTCCGGCCCTGGTGCTCAACGCGGACTTCCGGCCGCTGAGCTATTACCCCTTGTCGCTGTGGTCCTGGCAGGACACCATCAAGGCGGTTTTCCTCGAGCGCGTGAACATCGTCGCCAATTACGACCGCGCGGTGCACTCGCCGTCGTTCGAGATGAAGCTGCCGAGCGTGGTCTCGCTCAAGACCTATGTGAAGCCCTCGACTTATCCTGCCTTCACGCGCTTCAACGTGTTCCTGCGCGACCGCTTCTCCTGCCAGTATTGCGGCGACCGCGACGACCTGACCTTCGACCACCTGATCCCGCGCTCGCGCGGCGGCCATACCACCTGGGGCAACGTGGTGGCGGCCTGCTCTCCCTGTAACCTGCGCAAGAGCAACCTGACTCCGGCCGAGGCCAAGATGTGGCCCTCGCAGTTGCCGTTCCAGCCGACGGTGCAGCACCTGCACCGCAACGGCCGGCTGTTCCCGCCCAATTACCTGCACGAGAGCTGGCTCGACTATCTCTACTGGGACACCGAGCTGGAGCCCTGACGCGGCGCCGCAAGGGTGATTTCCTTTTGCAAAAGTGGGACAGATCCCATGATCGAAATCGTTCTCGACCCGAGCGAAGCTGCGATCCTCAGCTTCGAGGTTTCGGATGAGTCGCTGGAAGCCGCGGCGAAATCGGAAAATGCGCAGGCCTACACGGTTGCTCTCTGCTCCGGCTTGACTGCGTGCCCGGTCTGAGCGGCCGCTTTACGGCCTGACGGCGCGCCGGACGATGTGGCGCCCGCACAGGAACGGCCCGCTGTTACCGCCCAATTTCCCGCACGAGAGCTGGCTCGACTATCTCTATTGGAACACCGAGCCGGAGCCGTAAGCGGCTTTGGAGCGCGGCGTAATCGATCGCCCGCGTTAACAAGCTCATCGGCAGATAAAGAAGCCATCAAGAAGGCAAGGAACTGCGCAGGAACACGGTATCCGGACCGTTTGCATTGCGGTTGGGCGACTTCATCGTGAAGTACGATGGGAGACAAACCACATGCAACCGCTTCCGCTTCGCAAACTGCTGTTCCATTGGAAGCAGGACATCGCCGCCCTCGCTGTCGTGGCAATTTACGTTGCCATGGCCCTCTTGCTGGTCCTGGCATGGGGCTATCTTACTGAAAAAGCCGATGCCTTCATCAGCGACGCGAAGCGGATAAATAGAGACGAACTCGCTGATATGGTCCGCTTTCAACTTCCACCGGCGAAGCACGTACGAAACTCCGCAGCAGATATCTTCGGCGCGGACCCCAGCGATGTCATGGGCCTCAGAGGGAATCCCGCTTGCGGCAAGCCCCTGGCCGCGCGCTGTAAGCCGACGCAAACGATCTTGCCGCAATAAGCGGCGCTGCGGCGCTCCACCGGCAGGGCAAAAACCTGGATTCTCAAGATTTCCCCACAATTTGACCCCGGTCAAAAGCGCAGGGAACCGCCTGCGCTATTCGTTTATTCGTAGGGTGAAATCCGGAGATCCTTAATGAACAAGCCGCTGGGACCGAACGAGCAGCGGTCCGAAGCAAAGCCACCGCTGACCTTGGTGCCGCCGCCGGCGCCCGCCCGGTCGCGCAAACGGACGGCTTGGGCGATCGGCGGCCTCGCGGCGCTTGTCGTGCTGATCGCCATCGGCGCCGTCTGGTGGCTGTCGAGCGCCGGCGGCAATATCCGCTACACCACCGCAGCCGTCACGCGCGGGCCGGTGACGCGCGCCGTGGTCGCCACCGGCATCGTCAACCCGGTGCTCACCATCATCGTCGGAAGCTATGTGTCGGGCACCATCCAGGACGTGACCTGCGACTACAACACCAAGGTGAAGAAGGGCGAGGTTTGCGCCACGATCGACCCGCGCCCCTATCAGAGCGTGGTCGACCAGCAGAAGGCCAATTTGGCGGTGGCCGTGGCCCAGCTCGAAAAGGACAAGGCCAATCTCGGCTACGCGCAAGCAAACTACGAGCGCAACGAGCGGCTGGCGCTAACCAAGGCCGTCTCCCAGGATACGCTCGACAACGCCAAGAGCGGACTCGACCAGGCGCAGGCGCAAATCGGCGTCGACCAGGCCACCATCCAGCAGCGCCAGGCCCAGCTCGAAGCGGCCGAAATCAATCTCGGCTACACCAAAATCGTCTCGCCGGTGGACGGCACCGTGGTCGCGCGCAACGTCACCATCGGCCAGACGGTGGCGGCGAGCTTTCAAACCCCGATCCTGTTCCTGATCGCCACCGATCTCACCAAGATGCAGGTCGATACCAATGTCAGCGAAAGCGACATCGGCGGCATCAAGGACGGCGATCAGGCCTACTTCACCGTCGACGCGTTTCCCAACCGCTCCTTTGCGGGCACCGTCAGCCAGGTGCGGCAGTCGCCGCAGAACATCCAGAACGTCGTCACCTACGACGTGGTCGTCAGCGTCGATAATGTCGATCTCGCGCTCAAGCCGGGCATGACGGCGGCGAGCCGCGTCGTCACCGACGAGCGCAAGAACGTGCTGCGGGTGCCGAGCCAGGCGCTGCGCTTCCTGCCGGCCGGGGTGACGACGCGCACGGGCGGCCAGCGCGCAGGCGGCTCCGGCCAGGCCGGTAAAGCCGCGGCGCCGAGCAATCAAGGCGCGGTCTATGTGCTGCGCGACGGCAAGCCGGTCAAGGTTCCGGTTACAATCGGGCTCGACGACGACAGCCACGCCGAGATCGTCAAAGGCGAGCTGAAGCAAGGCGAGCGCGTCATCATCACCGCGCAGCGCGCCGGCACGGCCAACAACAAGGCCGCGACCGGGCCGCGCCTGCGCATGTGACGGCCGGCCCGCAGTCAGATCATCATGGCCGAACCGTTCATCAGGCTCGAACACATCAGACGCACCTATCACGTGGGCAGCGTCGACCTGCACGCGCTGCGTGACGTCAGCCTCACGATCGAGGCAGGTGAGTTCGTCGCCATCATGGGTCACTCAGGCTCGGGCAAGTCGACGCTGATGTCGGTGCTCGGCTGCCTCGACCGGCCGACCAGCGGCCACTACTTCTTCGAAGGCACCGACGTGGCGGGCCTGAGCGAGCCCGACCGGGCGCGCCTGCGCAGCGAGCGGCTCGGCTTCGTGTTCCAGAGCTTCAACCTGCTCGCCCGCACCTCGGCCATCGAAAACGTGGCGCTGCCGCTGTTCTATGCCGCCTCCGGGCCGGCGAGCGCCTCTTCGCGCACCGACCGCGCGCGCTCGGCGCTGCGGCTGCTGGGCTTGGGCGACCGCGAGCGCAACACGCCCGGCCAGCTCTCCGGCGGCCAGCAGCAGCGGGTGGCGATCGCGCGCGCGCTGATCAACCGCCCCGGCCTGCTGCTCGCCGACGAGCCGACCGGCAATCTCGATACCCGCACCTCGCACGATATCATGGAGACGCTGACCAAGCTCAATCGCGAGCAGGGCGTCACCATCGTGGTCGTCACCCACGAAGCCGATATCGCCGAATATGCCGACCGCGTCTTGACCATGCGCGACGGCGAGGTGATCTCCGACAAGCGCAATCCGAAGCCGGCAAAAACCGCGGCGACGGTGAGCGAACCCGTCTCGCTCCTGCGCCAACCGCGCGCCGCGGCCGGCGCAGCCCCGCGCGCCAACCCGGCCTGGGCCTTCGGGCTGATGATCCTGGCCGCCGCCGTGCTGGCCATCCGCCGCAACATGATGCGATCGGCACTGACCATGCTGGGCGTGTTCATCGGCGTCGCCGCGCTGATCGCCATGGTCGCCGTCGGCCAGGGCGCCAACGACGCGGTGCGCAAGCAGATCGAACGGCTCGGCACCAATCTTGTCGTGGTGCAGCCGGGCGCGCGAACCGCCGGTGGTGTGCGCAGCGGCGCCGGTAGCGCCTCCACCCTCACCACCGCCGACGTGCACGCCATCATGCGCGAGGCGACCGCGGTCAGCGAGGTCGGCTACCTCATTCGCCAATCGGGCCAAGTGGAATACGGCAATAAGAACTGGACTACGCAAATACAGGGCATCAGTGTCAATTATCCGCCGATGACCAACTGGCGCATCGACGTCGGGCGTGAAATCTCCGACAATGACCAGGCTTCCGCGGCGCTGGTCGCCGTCATCGGCCAATCGGTCGCCACCCAGCTGTTCGGCACCTCGCAGACACCGATCGGCGCGCTCATCCAGGTGAAGGGCGTGCCGATTCGCGTGATCGGCGTGCTCGAGCCCAAGGGACAGACGCCCTACGGCACCGACCAGGACGACTTGGTGATGATCCCGTTCACCACCGCCGAGCGCAAAGTGCTCGGCGTGGCCGCGCCCAGCCAGGCGCAGCAGCAGTTCAACTGGATCTATCCGACAGCGCCCAACCCTTACGGCCTGACGCCGCATCTCGCCGGCTACGTCAACCAGATATACGTGCAAGCAGCCAATCAGGCGGAGGTGCAGAACGCGTTACGCCAGGTCACCGAGATTCTCGCACGCCGCCACCGCATCAAGCCCAGCGCCGACAACGATTTCAACGTGCGCAACCTCAGCCAGATCGCCGAGACGGCCGAGAGCTCGAGCCGCATCATGGCGATCCTGCTCGCCGCCGTCGCCTCGATCTCGCTGGTGGTCGGCGGCATCGGCATCATGAACATATTGCTGGTGTCGGTGACCGAGCGCACGCGCGAGATCGGCCTGCGCATGGCGATCGGCGCGCGCCGCCTGCACGTGCTGCTGCAATTTCTCGCCGAGGCTGTTTTCCTCAGCGTCACCGGCGGCATTGCCGGTATTGTCATGGGCATCGTCTTCTCGCTGGCAATCTCGGCGATGTTCGGCTGGTCGACGCCGATATCGATGGCGGCGATTGCCGGCGGATTCTTGTTCTCCGCCGCGGTCGGCATTTTCTTCGGCTATTACCCGGCGCGCAAAGCCGCCGGCCTCGATCCGATCGAGGCGCTGCGGTACGAGTAGCTCATACCCCCGGCAGCATGCGTTGCAGCACGCCGTCGCGGCGGATTAAGTAATGGTAGAGCGCGGCAAGGACGTGCAGGCCGACCAGCCCCAGCAGCACCCAATTGGCAATGAAAATATGCGTGTCGCCGGTCCAGCCCCAGCCGGGCGCGCGCTTGGCCAGCAGCGCGGGCAGTTCGTGGCCGAACATCACGATCGGCATGCCGCGCCAGGAAGCGTTGAGCCAGCCGAGGATCGGGATCACGAACAGCAGCAGATACAGCAGCCAGTGCGTCACGCGCGCGGTGGCGGTCTGCCAGCGCGGAATGCCTTCCTCCGGCATCGGCTCGCCGTGCAGGACGCGCACCGCCAGCCGCAGCACGACGACGGCCAGGATGACGATACCGAAGGTGAAATGCAGGCTGATCAGCGTGGTGACCGGCGTGTCGCGCCCGATATGCGGCATGGTCCAGGCAAAGATGAACTGGGCAATCAATAACGCCAGGACCAGCCAATGCAGCGTCCTGGCTGCGCCCGAATAGTTGCCGCCCGCTCTTTCAACCATGTTCTTAAGACCTCGCTGCGTCAGGGAACCCGTGTTTTCATCAAGCCCTTGCGGCGGAAGCGTGGCATCCCCATATAGCTCGCAACGGTGATGTCGAGCCGGAAACGGCTCCTTCATCGAGACGGCCACGAATTTGAGCGGGTGACGCTGGATGTACGCGCACCTTCCCTCGTTCGTGGTCGTTAGCATTTGCGGGCAAGCGGCCGGTTGATCTTTCTCAATGCGGGCGATGACGGCAGCGGCCAGCGGCGGTGGCTAATCCCGATTGCGCGCCTGTACGAATGCGGCTTTGGCACCCCAGGCGGCAATGGCGGCAAGCAGCAGCGACACCAGTACGTCCCAACCGGCAAGCGAAATGCCCAGAAAGCGCCAGGCCGCCTGGTCGCAACGCACGATGCTGATATTGCCGAGCGACTTGATGAGGTTTTTGGCCGAGCCGAAATCGTTTATCGGCCCGCTGCAATCCTGCGGGCCCGGCCAGAACTTCCATTCGACGCCGGCGTGATAGGCGGCAAGCCCGCTGTTCCACAGCATCACCGCCGCGATCACCGCAAAGCCCGCCACCAGCACCTTGCGCGCGGCACCGAAACTGCCGCCGAGCCAGAGCAGCGCGGCGAGCGGCACCGCGACGTAATAGGCGTTGCGCTGCTCCAGACACAGCGGACACGGCGGATAGCCGAGCACGTACTGGAAGAAAAAGAAGCCGCCGATGGTGGCAAGCCCGATCAGCACCACCAGCGCCGCGGCGGTCAGTTGCGGCTCCCTGCGGGCGAGCGTGAGGTAGTCGGTCGTCATTTGAACCTTTTGCCTTACGCCCCCGCGCCGCCATTTATCGAGATACTTGCGCCGCCTCGGCCCGCCGAGCCGAAGCTCTTGGGAGCGAGGCTGGCTTGCCAGCCGAAGCTCGTCAGAGCGAAGGCTGGTGCCCCTGGCCGGACTCGAACCAGCACGATGTTTCCACCACCTGATTTTGAGTCAGGCGCGTCTACCAATTCCGCCACAGGGGCATTTTTGCGGCGCAAGCGGCGCGGATAATAGCGGGGGGACGTTCCCGGTCAACGGCGGCGCAAGCCGCGCCGACCCGCTTCCGTCGCCGCATTACACCCATTAAAGTTGTCGGAATCCGGTCCTTTTCAAGGGAATTGCCATGAACGAAGAAGTCCTCAACATGTCGTTGCGCAAATTCCTCAAGGTCGTCGGCGTGACCTCCCAGCAGGAAATCGAGAAAGCCATCCGCGCCGCGGTGGCCGACGGACGGCTCAAGGGCAACGAAGCCTTGTCGGCGAAGGTCGTGCTGACCATCGACAAGGCCGGCCTCAGCCACACCATCGACGGCACCATCGAACTGGAATAGCGCGCTGGCTCACGCCGCCGGGGTTATGCATTCCGGGTTCGCGCCATTCGGCGCGTCCGGGAATGACAGAGAAAGTCACGCCGCGGGCTCCGCCCCCACGTTGCGGCGGCCGAAGGCGGCTTCCATCTCGCGCCGCACCTTCACCGCGCTGTCGTTGGGATCGTAGGCAACGTCGGCCCATTTGATCGCGCCGCCTGCGGGAATATCGCGCTTGAGCTTGACCTCGTGCGCCAGGCCGAGGGGCAAAAGCTCATCGCGCAGCGACACCTCGGCCGGCGTCTGCTTGCCCCAGACGCAGAAGCCGCCCTCCCCGTCCAGCATCTCGCCGGCCTTAAGCGGTTTCTTGGCGGTCGCCACCACGTCGGAGCGGAAGCCGGTGGGCGCGCCGGTCGGCTCGTGGCGCAGCGCCGCGCTGGCGACCGAGATGCCGAGCTCGAGCCCGATCATATGGATCGGCCGGTAGAGCGCAGCGTATTTGCCGGTCTTGTCCGGCAACATGGCGTATTCCTTGAAGCAGCGGCGGGCGTAGTCGGTCTCGCCCTCGAACACCACGTAAGTGCCGAGCGCCAGATGATGCGGCACGTCGCGGCCGTCGCGATAAACGGAAGAAACAACCTCGGTGACCCCCGCTTTCTCCAGCGTACCGCCGTCGCTCTTCGGCTTGCAGATCTCGGCGAGCTCGAAGCGCGTGGCGGGCGGAAAGCTCAAGCCCCCCGACTGCGGCACCAGGCCGGTGGCGTTGCACACCGCCGTCATCTCGATGCCGGACTTGGTGCCGTCGACGAAGGAGTTGAACATCTTGGGATTGATCGAGGCGCGATCGGCGATGTTCAGGTATTTGTCGAGAATGTCCCACACATTGTCCGGGTTGGATTGGTGATAATGCGGCTCGTAGCGCGTGCCCTTGCCGGCCGCGATCACCTTGAAGCCGGCGGCGCGCGCCCAGTCGACGTGCTCGCAGATCAGCGCCGGCTGGTCGCCCCAGGCGAGCGAATAGACAACGCCCGCCGCTTTGGCGCGGCGCGCGAGCAGCGGGCCCGCCACCGCGTCGGCCTCCACATTGACCATGACGATGTGCTTGCCATTGGCAATCGCGCCCAGGCAGTGCTTGATGCCGGCGCCCGGAATGCCGGTCGCCTCCACGATCACCTCGATGCGCGGGTCGCCGATCAGCACCTCGGCATTGTCGGTGACGAAGGCGGCACGCTTTTTGTGCGCTTCGTCGAGCGAGGCCGCGCCGTAGCTTCCCTGCGGCCAACCGGCGGTCTCGAGCTGGCTGTTGGCGCGCGCGACGTTCAAATCGGCGACGCCGACGACATGCAGGCCTTGCGTCAGCCGCGCCTGCGCCAGAAACATGGTGCCGAACTTGCCGGCGCCGATCAGGCCGACGGTCACCGGCTTGGCCGGCCGCCGCGCGTTCGAGAGTTTGGCGTGGAGGTTCAAGGGCGCGCTCCGTTGCTTTGGCGCGCGAACCGAAACACAAACATCGATACGAGACAAGCGGCCGGCGACGGGCGCCGCTATTGGCAGAGCGCGCGCGAAACGAAGGTCTCGGTGTGGCAGCCGGGTCCGCTGTTGCGGCCGGCGAGATAGACCTGCGGCGGGCAGACCTCGGCGGTGGTCATGTCGACGCTGCTGCCGTCCTTGAAGCCGTGCTTCTTGCACACCTTGGCGGCGGCGGCGACGCAATCGGGCGCGCCGTTGGGCGCCACCTTGCATTTCTCGTGGCCGCGCATCACGCGCGTATTGGGCAGCCGCGCCATCGCATCGGCCGCGGCCTTGGTGTTGTCGACCGTGGTGCGCGCGGCGACGCCCGCTTCTTGACCGAAGTTCTGGAATCGATCGCGCAAGCCTTGCATGCCGCTGTTGAAATTGTTGACGCCCTTGTCGAACCAATGCCCCATCTTGGCGAAAAAGCCCTGCGGCTCGGGTGCGGGCGGCGCGCCGGCGCCTTGCGCCAGCGCCGATGCCAGAACAAGCGCGCAGGCGAACAGACCGCCGAGCGCGGCCCGGGCCACGGTGCGCGTCTTGCAGGAATGCATCAAAGCCGGGTTGCCATTCATCATCGCCTGACGGCGGTCGACTTTCCTGACGGCATTTGCGCTGGCGCGTCCTCTAAGGCCGCCGGGTGGCGAAAATGAGGAATGCCGCAGCCATCGTCGCCGATTCGGAAGGAGTATAGCGCGGGCCGCGCGGGCGGCCAGCACGACCGCGACGCGGGTTTGAGATCAGCGGCGCTTGCGGTCGCGGCGGGCCTGCAAAGCCACGACTTTGCGCCGCGGCAGGCCCTGCACCATGGTTTTCGGCACTTTCTCGGCAATGCCGAACAGGGCTTCGCGCCGCCGCATCTCGGCCCAGACGTCGTCGGGGCTCACGCCGGCATGCACCCAGAGCACGACCAGATTGTACAGGAGGTCGGCGCTTTCCCTGACCACGGCCTCGGGCTGGCCGTGCATGGCGTCGATCACGACCTCGACGGCCTCTTCGGCCAGCTTCTTGGCCATCTTGGCGGGGCCGGCACGGAACAGCCGCGCCGTGCGCGACTTCGCGGGGTCGGCGTTGCGGGCCGCGACCACGGCCTCGTAGAGCCGGGAAACCGAATCAGTCATAGCGACGAACAATACCCGATCCGTGAGTCAATGCGGTTAACGGCGTGTTTCAACAAGCCAACTCAGGGGCCTAGAGTCTGGTCCATTTAGAGTGAATCACAGCGCCTCCCTAACATCTTGCGTGCGCATGATCTTTTTCCGAAAACCGATTCCTACTTTTCGGGATCATGCGCTAAGGAAACCGTTCCGGCACACCGCGGCCCTGTTGCACCGCAGCAAGCGGTCACTCGTCCTCGGCGAGGAGGGCGGCATTGCCGCCGGAGGCCGCGGTGTTGACGGTGACCACCAAGTCCAAGGCCAGCCGGCGCACGTAGTCCGGCCCGCCCGCCTTCGGGCCGGTGCCGGACAGGCCGCTGCCGCCGAAGGGCTGCGAGCCGACCACCGCGCCGATCATGTTGCGATTGACGTAGATGTTGCCGTGCGGGAGCCGCGTGACGACGCGCTCGACCACGGCGTCGATGCGGCTGTGGATGCCGAGGGTAAGCGCGGTGCCATTGGCGGCGATGTCGTCGAGCAGGCGGTCGAGCTCACGGGCCCGCCAGCGCACCACATGCAGCACCGGGCCGAAGACTTCCTCGGTCAGCTCGCGCGCGCCCGAGAGCTCGACAATGGCCGGCGCCACGTAGGTCCCGCGTCCCGGCAGCGCCCCCTCCCAGCGGAAACGCAAACGCCCCTGCGCCGCCATGGCGGCGATCCAGCGCTCGAGCTTGTCCTTGGCCTCGGCGTCGATCACCGGGCCAACGTGAGTGGCCGGATCGCGCGGATCGCCAAGCTGCAATTCGCGCGCGGCGCCCATCACCATGGCCAGGATGCGCTCCGCCACGTCGTCCTGCAGGCACAGCAGGCGCAGCGCCGAGCAGCGCTGGCCGGCGGAGCGGAAGGCGGACGCGATGACGTCGTCGCTCACCTGCTCGGGCAGCGCGGTGGCATCGACGATCATGGCATTGATGCCGCCGGTCTCGGCGATCAGCGGCGGGATCGGCCCGTCCTTGGCGGCGAGCGCGCGGTTGATCAGGCGGCCGACTTGCGTCGAGCCGGTGAAGGCAACGCCTGCCACGCGCTTGTCGGCGACCAGCATGGCGCCGATCACACCGTCGCCGGGCACGAATT
Organism: uncultured Pseudomonadota bacterium; assembly: GCA_963805535.1. Taxonomy (GTDB): domain Bacteria; phylum Pseudomonadota; class Alphaproteobacteria; order Rhizobiales; family Xanthobacteraceae; genus Pseudolabrys. The sequence goes on along the minus strand of CAWDUV010000011.1, from coordinate 91,310 downwards.
GCAGCGCGCCTGCCGGCACGCCGGCCTGCTGCAGAAGCTTGACCGCTTCGTAGGCGACGAGCGGCGTCTGCTCGGCGGGCTTGGCCACCACGGCATTGCCGGCGGCGAGCGCGCCCGCGACCTGGCCGGTGAAGATGGCGAGCGGGAAATTCCACGGGCTGATGCAGACCACCACGCCGCGCCCGCGATGGCGATAGGTGTTGCTCTCGCCGGTCGGGCCCGGCAGCGCGCGCGGCATCAGCGCAGCGAGGGCCTGCGCGGCGTAGTAGCGGCAGAAATCGGAAGCTTCCCGCACCTCCGAGACGCAGTCGTCGAGCGTCTTGCCGCCCTCTTTCTGCAGCAGAGCGATCAGCCGGCCGCGGTTTTGCTCGATCAGGTCGCCGGCGCGCATGAGCACGTCGGCGCGCGCGGCGGGACCGGCCGCGTCCCAGGCGGCAAAGCCTGCTTGCGCCGCGCCCATCGCCGCCGCCACGGCCGCCGCGTCGGCTTCCTGCACGCTGCCGATGACGCCGGCGTCGATCGGGCTCGTAACGTCGCGCCGGCGGCCCTTGGCCGCGACGCCGTCGATCAGCGGCGCCGCATCGCCTGTTGAGTCCGCGGCGAGGATCTCTCCGAGCAGCGCATCGAGCGCGGCGCCGTCGCCGAATTCGACGCCGTGCGAATTCACCCGCGCGGGCGCAAACAGATCGCGCGGCAGGGGAATATGGCGATGGCGCGCGTGTTCGGGGCTTGCGATCGCGCTTTGCGGCCGCTTGAGGATATCCGCGATCGGCACGCTTGGGTCGGCGGCGACCGAGACGAAGGACGAATTGGCGCCGTTCTCCAACAGCCGCCGCACCAGATAGGCCAAGAGGTCGGCATAGCCGCCGACCGGTGCATAGACGCGGCAGGTGAGCGCCGGCATCTCGCCGAGCAGCTCGTGATAGAGCGCCTCGCCCATGCCGTGCAGGCGCTGGAATTCGTAATCGCCGGCGCCGCCCGCATCCTCGATCGCGCTCGCCACCGTGAGCGCGTTGTGGGTGGCGAATTGCGGATAGAGGCGCGGCCGCGCGCGCAGCAGCCTGCGCAGGCAGTCGAGGTAGCACAGATCGGTCATCGCCTTGCGGGTGAACACCGGATAGTCGGCGAGCCCGCGTTCCTGCGCGCGCTTGATCTCGGTGTCCCAATAGGCGCCCTTGACCAGCCGCACCATCAGCCGGCGGTCAAGCGCCTGCGCGACCTCGGCGACCCAGTCGATCACCGCACGGCTGCGCTTCTGATAGGCCTGCACCGCCAGCCCAAAGCCGTCCCAGCCGGCGAGCGAGGAATCGCGCAACGTCGCCGCGATCACCTCGAGCGACAGTTCGAGCCGGTCGGCCTCCTCGGCGTCGACGGTGAAATTCAGCTCATGGCTTTTTGCCACGCGCGCCAGCTCGATCAGCCGCGGCGTCAGCTCTTTCAGCACGCGCTCGCGCGACAGCGGCTCGTAGCGCGGATGCAGCGCCGACAGCTTGACCGAAATGCCCGGCCGCCGCGGCAGCGCGGCGTTGCCGGCACTGCGGCCGATGGCCTCGATCGCCCCGGCGTAAGCCTGGAAATGGCGTTCGGCGTCGGCGGCGGTGCGGGCGCCCTCGCCCAGCATGTCGAAGGAATAGAGATATTCGGGTCCGGCGCGGGCGCGCGCGAGCGCTTCGTCGATGCTCTGGCCGAGCACGAAATGCGACCCCAGCAGCCGCATGGCCTGGCGGGTGGCGGCGCGCACCGCCGGCAGACCCAGGCGCTTGACCAGCGCCTCGACGATGCCGTGCGGCGTCTCGCCGGGATGGATGACCCGCGCCGTAATGCCGAGCGTCCAGGCCGAGGCCGAAACCAGGAAGGCGGTGGAGCGGGCGTCGCGATGGGCCCAGTCGCCGCTTTTGAGCTTGTCCTCGATCAGGGCGTCGGCGGTGTCGGCATCCGGCACGCGCAGCAGGGCTTCCGCCAGCACCATCAACGCCAGGCCTTCCTTGGTCGAGAGCGCATAGGCGTGCAGGAAATCCTCGACCCCGCCGAGGCCCGCTGAGCGGGCGCGGATCGCCTCGACCAGACGGGTGGCGCGGGCATCGATGCGCGCCTCGGCCTGCGGCTCGCGCGGCGCGGCGGCGAGCAATTCGGCCGCGAGCGTCTCGTCCGCCGGCGCATAGGGCGCGCGGAAGGGCGGAATGTCGCACGTCGCGCTGGCGGAATTTGCCGCCTGCATCGGAACAGGCCCTCCGAACCGTCACACCAGCATAACGCAACCGGGCGATTCTCGCGGCCTGAGACTCAAAATGCGGCCGGCCCCCGGCTGGGTTAGCCATGTGGCCAAACATTGACCTTTATTTGCGCGACAAAGTCTTGCTCTTTGGCAAGCCATGTATTTTGGTGAACCCAAAGCAAGTCAATCGACCGGCGGGTCAAGACCATGCGGGCATGCAAGGGCAGGAGGGGACCGGTAGCATGAGCGCCTGGCGCGCCGGCTGCGCGATCGGAGCGGGGCTCCTGCTGGCCCTGACGCTCGCCTCAGGCGCGACGGCCGCCGAGACCAAGGTTAAATTCAGCCTCGACCGCCCGTTCCAAGGACCCGCAGCGCCCTTCCTGCTGCCGCTCGACAAGGGCTACTACAAGGCGGAAGGCCTCAACGTCAGCATCGACGCCGGCAGCAGCGCGCTCGAGCCGATAAAGCGGGTGGCGTCGGGCGTTTACGACATGGGCTTTGCCGACATCAACGCGCTGATCAAGTACCGCGACGCCAACCCCAAGGACGCGGTCAAGGCGGTGTTCATGGTCTATAACCGCCCGGCCTATGCGGTGATCGGGCGCAAGAGCCGGGGCGTCAACACGCCGAAGGACCTGGAAGGCAAGAAGCTGGGCGCGCCGGCGGGCGGCATCGTCTTCGCGCAATGGCCGATCTTCGTGAAGGCCAACGGCATCGACGCCTCCAAGGTGACGGTCGAAAACGTCGGCATTCCGGTGCGCGACCCGATGCTGGCCGCCGGCCAGGTCGACGCCATCACCGGGCTGTCGTTCTCCACCTATATCGACCTCAAGGACAAAGGCGTGCCGGTCGACGATGTGGTGGTGATGCTGATGGGCGATTACGGCGTCGAGCTCTACGGCAACGCCGTCATCGTCAACCCGAAATTCGCCGCCGAGCATCCCGAGGCGGTCAAGGGCTTCCTGCGCGCCTTCCTGAAGGGCTTGAAGAAGACGGTGGCTGCGCCCGCGGCGGCCATCGGCTTCGTGCTCGAGCGCGCCGATGGCGCAAGCAAGAACCTCGAGCTCGAACGGCTGAAGATGGTGATCGCCGACAACGTCCTGACGCCCGAGGTGAAGGCGAACGGCTACGGCGGCATCGACGACAAGCGCTTCGTTGCGGCCATCGACCAGCTCGCCATCGCCTACAAGTTCAAGTCGGCCAAGCCGAAGCCGGAGGCGATCTTCGACGCCTCGTTCCTGCCGCCGGCCGATGCGCGCAAGGTGAAGTAGAGCGAAAGACCACGCGCTTTATGCCGCCGAGGTCCGCGGCTTGCCGATGGCCGGAACGAGCTTCGGCCGGCGCTCCTGCGGGACGTCGAGCGCCTCGGCAATTTCGTCGGCCAACTGCTCATAGGCGGCGTGCGCGCCGCCTTCGCGGATGTAAATGCCGGCGTAGAGGTCAGGCAGTTTCGGCAGCGGCGCGTCTTCCCACACCACCATGCCGTTATCGTTGGCGCGCCGGCGGATGACCGGCATGACGCCCAATCCGGCGACCACCGCGCTCGACAGGCTGAGCAGGTTCGGCCCGGTGAACACCTCTTCCCAGTCGAGCCCGGCCTTCTTCAAGGCCTGCACGGCGATGCGATGACAAAGGCAGGGCTCGCCTTGGGAGACCAGCGGCACCGGACGACTGGGATCGAGCTCGGTGGTCAGCCCGCGCGCCCAGACGGTTTCGTGCGCCCAGGTAAAGCGCGCGTCGTGCGGCCGGCTGATCGTCATGCCGATAACCAGGTCGAGATTGCCGCCACGCAGGTCGCGCACCAGCGCGTCGAAGAAACCGGTGCGCACGATGAAGCGCACGTCCGGCCAGCGCTCGCGGAAATGCGCCAGCGTGACGGGCAGGATGGAAGCGACGTATTCACTCGGCGTGCCGAGCCGGATCACCAGCTCGGGCCGCGACCCGGCGCCGCCGATATGCACGATCTGGTCGTTGATCGACAGCATGCGGCGCGCGTAGCTGACCACCAGCTCGCCCTGCGGGGTGAGCTTGATGCCTTGCGTGCTGCGGTCGAGCACTTCGCAATCGAGGAGATATTGCAGGCGCTTGATCTGGGCGCTCACCGCCGGCTGGGTCACGCCGAGCGCCAGCGCGGCCTTGGTGAAACTTTGCTGGTCGACGACGGCGACGAGTGCGCGCAACAGGTCAGTGGGAATGTTGGTCATACCTCACCCTTGCCTATCCGATGATGAACAAACGCCCGGGTCCCTAAATTCATATGCATACAAACAATATCTGCGTTCCATTGGATGGAATGTAACAGGGGTCCCGCCCAACGATCAATTTTGAAGAAGGCGCGGCGTGGCGACTTCGTTCCGCCTGCAACCGCTTTTCGCGCGCCGACCATGCGCTCAGGTTGAGAAATACGCGCGCGGCGTGTCGCCGCTATTTAATGCGTTCGAGAATGCTCACGTAATTCGCCACCGCCGTCCCGCCCATGTTGAACACGGCGCCGAGCGAAGGGCTGGCGATCTGCATGTCGCCGGCCTTGCCGGTGAGCTGCATGGCGGTGAGCGCGTGCATCGACACGCCGGTGGCGCCGATCGGATGGCCTTTCGCCTTCAGCCCGCCGGACGGATTGACCGGCAGCTTGCCGTCCTTCTGCGTCCAACCTTCCTTGATAGCGCGCGCGCCCTCGCCTTCCGGCACCAGACCCATGGCCTCGTATTCGATCAGCTCGGCGATGGTGAAGCAGTCGTGCGTCTCGACGAAGGACAGATCGCCGAGCGCGATGCCGGCGTCGCCGAGCGCGCGCTGCCAGGCCTGTGTGCAGCCCTCGAATTTGAGGATGTCGCGCTTCGACATCGGCAGGAAATCCTGCACGTGCTGGGCGGCGCGGAATACCACCGCCTTGTCGTGCTTGAGCGCCGTCTCTACGTCGGCCAGCACCAGCGCGGCGGCGCCGTCCGATACCAGCGAGCAGTCGGTGCGCTTCAAGGGCCCGGCGACGAACGGGTTCTTCTCGCTCTCATTGCGGCAGAAGTCGTAGCCGAAGTCCTTGCGCATCTGCGCATAGGGGTTGGCCACGCCGTTCTTGTGGTTCTTGGCCGCGATCATGGCGAGCGCGTCGGACTGGTCGCCGTATTTCTGGAAATAGAGCCCGGCGATCTTGCCGAACACGCCGGCGAAGCCGCCGTCGATGTCGGCCTCCTCGCGCACATAGGACGCCTTCAACAGGTTGCGGCCGATCTCCGGGGCGGGCGTGGTCGTCATCTGTTCGACACCGACCACCAGCACGATGCGGGCGGAGCGCGACGCGATCGCCTTGAGCGCCTGGTGGACGGCGGCGGAGCCGGTGGCACAGGCGTTCTCGACGCGGGTGGCGCGCTTGAAGCGCAGATCGGGCGAGGCCTGCAGCACCAGCGAGGCGGTGAAATCCTGCGCCGAGAAGCCGGCGTTGAAATGGCCGAGCAGGATCTCGTCGACGTCCTTGGCCGCGATGCCGGCGTCGTTGAGCGCCTCGCCCGCCACGCGGACGATGAGGCTTTCCACGCTTTCCTCAGCCAGCTTACCGAAGGGCGTGTGGGCCCATCCGACGATTGCCGCGGTCATCGACGCCTCCTCTGCCGAACTTTGGTCGCATTACGCTCAGATAAGCGCGGCATACCATAGTTAAAAGCGGTGTGGACGGCCGCCTTTGCCACCCGTCCCGAGCTTGGATAGGCTGGCAGCCGGATGGAACCTAGCCGGTTCTGAAGGCCTGCACCACCGATCGGACCGGAAAAACGTGAACCGTCGCCTGAGCCTCCGCCCCCTGCTCACCGCTTTCGCCGCGCTGGCGCTGATGCTCACCGCGCAGGCGCGCGCCCATGCCGAAGCCAAGCTCCTGGTCGACGTGGCGACCGGCAAGGTGCTGCACGCCGAGAACGCGACCTATCCGTGGTATCCGGCTTCCGTCACCAAGCTGATGACCACCTATACCGTGCTGCGCGAGATCAAGGCCGGCCATATCGGCCTCAACACGGTTATCACCGTCACGCGCGACGCCGCCGCCCAGCAGCCGGTCAAGATGGGCTTTCGCGTCGGCACCCGGCTGACCATCGACAACGCCTTGAAGATGATGCTGGTCAAGTCGGCCAACGACGTCGCCGTCGCCATCGCCGAGGGCGTCGGCGGCTCGCTGTCCGGCTTCGCCGACATGATGAACGCCAATGCGCGCCGGCTCGGCATGACGCAAAGCCATTTCGTCAATCCGAACGGTTTGCCGGCGGAGAACCACGTCACCTCGGCGCGCGATCTGGCGATCCTGGCGCGCGCGCTGATCCTCGAATTCCCGCAATACGATTCCTACTGGCACATCCATGCGATCCAGTACGGCAACCGCGTGATCCGCAATTACAATCACCTGCTCGACCGTTATCCCGGCGCCGACGGCATGAAGACCGGCTTCATCTGCGCCTCCGGCTACAATCTGGTCGCCTCCGCCACGCGCGACGGCCGCCGCCTGATCGCGGTCATTCTCGGCGCCTGGTCGGGCGGCGTGCGCATGCAGCAGGCGGCCTCGCTCTTGGAGAGCGGCTTCAACGGCGGCGGCCTGTCGTGGCTGACGCCTTCGCTCGGCACCGTCGACCAGCTCGCCCCGATCGACGCGCAGCCGCCCAATCTGCGCGAGGAAATGTGCGGCGGCCATCGGCGCAAGCCGCCGTCGGAAGACAATGACGAGGGAGAAGAAGGCGCCGCCACCACCGCCGCCAATGCCGGCTCGCCCAATGCCTTCATGCTGTCGAGCCTGAAACCGTCGATCGGCAAATTCGTGCTCGGTCCGGAAGTCGACAACACCCCGCCGGTCGTCGTCTATACCGGGCCGGCCGGCCATCCCGATCCGGTGCAGACCGCGCGTCCCGCGCACCACCGCCACAAGACGGCGCACCGTTCGGCCAAATCCTCGAAAAAGTCCCCGAAGAAAGCCGCCAAGAGCCGCCACCACCGCAAGTCGAAAGCCAAAGTCTCCGCGGCCGCCAAATGAGCGAAGCGGGCGCCAACGCCGATCGGCGCCGGCCGCCGGTTCCCATTCCGCTGACCGTGCTCACCGGCTTCCTCGGCGCCGGCAAGACCACGCTGCTCAACCGGCTGCTGAAGGATGCGGCGCTCAAGGACACCGCCGTCATCATCAACGAGTTCGGCGAAGTCTCGGTCGACCATCTGCTGGTCGAATATATCTCCGACAACATGATGCTGCTGCAGTCGGGCTGCCTGTGCTGCACCATGCGCGGCGACCTGATCGACGCGCTGGAGACGCTGTTGCGCGATCTCGACAACCGCCGCTGCAGCTTCCGCCGCGTGCTCTTGGAAACGACCGGGCTGGCCGATCCGGCGCCGGTGCTGCACACGCTGATGTCGCATCCTTATTTGCTGCTGCGCTACCGGCTCGACGGCGTGGTGACGGTGGTGGACGCCGTCAACGGCGACGCCAGTCTGGATGCGCATGTCGAGGCCGTGAAGCAGGCCGCGCTCGCGGACCGGCTGGTGCTGACCAAGACCGATCTCGCCACGCCCGAGCAGCGCGAGCGTATCGTCGAGCGCCTGCGTGCGCTCAATCCGGCGGCGCCCATCCTCGATGCCGCCAAGGGCGAAGCGGGCGCCGAGCGTCTGCTGAACTGCGGGCTGTACGATCCCGAGCGCAAGATCCCGGACGTGAAGAGATGGCTGGCGGAAGAGGCTTACGCGCAGCCGCATGTGCATCATCCTGGCGGCCATGATCATCATCACGGCCACGACGACGACCATCTCGACCGCAGCCGGCACGACGACCACATCGCCTCTTTCGTGCTCGTGACCGATAAGGCGATCCCGGCCGGCACGCTCGATATGTTCCTCGAGCTGCTGCGCGCCAATTACGGCGCCCAGCTGCTGCGCGTGAAGGGCATCGTCAAGCTCGCCGAAATGCCCGACACGCCGGTGGTCGTGCACGGCGTGCAGCACCTCTTCCACCCGACCGCCCGGCTGGAGCGCTGGCCGGACGACGACCGCCGCAGCCGGCTGGTGTTCATCACCCGCGACCTGCCCGAGCGCACCGTGCGCGAACTGTTCGAGGCCTTCCTCGGCACGGCGGGCGTCGACCGGCCCGACCGGCAGGCGCTGACCGACAACCCGCTGGTCCCCTTCGGCGGCGTGGACCGCTAGGCGCGCGGCTCCATAGCCCTTGCGTCGGACTTCGAGTCCGCCGATCTTGCTACGAAAGCCGCCGGCCGGACCGGCGGCGCGAGAGGAAAACGCGCATGGAAACGACGACCATGGAACGCCCGTGGCTGCGCAATTATCCGCCCGGCGTCCCCGCCGAGATCGACGCGACGCGCTATCCCTCGCTGGTGGCGCTGTTCGAGGAAAGCTTCAAGAAATTCGCCGACCGCGACGCCTGCGCGCTGATGGGCAAGGCGCTCACCTATGCCGGGCTCGATGACGCCTCGCGCGCCTTCGCCGCCTGGCTGCAGAGCCGCGGGCTGAAACCCGGCGCGCGCGTCGCCATCATGATGCCCAACGTGCTGCAATATCCGGTGGCGATCGCCGGCATTTTGCGTGCCGGCATGGTGGTGGTGAACGTCAACCCGCTCTATACCGCGCGCGAACTGGAATTCCAGCTCAAGGACGCCGGCGCGGAAGCCATCATCGTGCTGGAAAACTTCGCCCATGCGCTGCAGGCGGCGCTGCCGCACACACCGGTCAAGCACGTGGCGGTCGCGCGCATCGGCGACATGCTCGGCTTCCTGAAGGGCGCGCTGGTCAACGGCGTGGTGAAGCACGTCAAGAAGATGGTGCCGCGCTATCACCTGCCGCACGCGGTGCCGTTCAAGCAGGTGCTGGCCCATGGGCCGCAAGCTGCCCTTCAAGGCGCCGCCGGTCGGGCCCGACGACATCGCCTTCCTGCAATATACCGGCGGCACCACCGGCGTCTCCAAGGGCGCCATCCTGCTGCACCGGAACATGGTGGCCAACGTGCTGCAGGTGGAAGCCTGGGACGAGCCGAGCGTCAAGTCGCCGCCGCTGGTCGAGCAGATGATCATTGTCACGGCGCTGCCGCTCTATCACGTGTTCGCGCTGACGGCCTGTTTCCTGTTCGGCGTGCGCGTCGGCGGCATGTGCCTGCTGATCACCAACCCGCGCGACATCGGCGGCCTGATCAAGGAGCTGAGCAAATACAAGGTCAGCGTCTTCCCGGCGGTGAATACGCTCTATAACGCGCTGCTGCATCACCCCGATTTCGGCAAGATCGACTGGAGCATGCTCAAGACGGCGACCGGCGGCGGCATGGCGGTGCAGAAAGCCGTCGCCGACGCCTGGTTCAAGGCCACCGGCAAGCCGATCGTCGAAGGCTACGGCCTGTCGGAGACCGCGCCGGTGCTCACCTGCAACCGCGGCGACATTCCGGAATGGACCGGCACCATCGGCCTGCCCATGCCGTCGACCGAAATCTCGATCCGCGACGAAGCCGGCCACGAACTGCCGATCGGCGAAGAGGGCGAGATCTGCGCGCGCGGACCGCAGGTGATGCCGGGCTATTGGAACCGGCCGGACGAGACCGCCAAGGTGATGACCGCCGACGGCTTCTTCCGCACCGGCGACATCGGCGTGATGGACGCGCAGGGGCGCGTGCGCATCGTCGACCGCAAGAAGGACATGATCAGCGTCTCCGGCCTCAAGGTCTTCCCCAATGAGGTCGAGGAGGTCGCCATGAGCCACGGCGGCCTGCTGGAATGCGCGGTGGTCGGCGTGCCCGACGCGCATTCCGGCGAAGTGCCGAAGCTGTTCGCGGTCAAGAAGAAGCCGGACGTGACGGAAGCCGAGCTGCGCAAGTTCATGGCCGAGGGGCTGGCGCCCTACAAGGTGCCGCGCCATGTCGAGTTCAGGAACGAATTGCCGAAGTCCAATGTCGGCAAGATCCTGCGCCGCGTGCTTGCGCGACGAGACGACTGGCGAGGCCGCGCGTAAATGAGCGGAAGCGAGCCGAGCGCGGGCGACATCGTCGCCTTCTGGCATAACGTGGGGCCGAAGGGCTGGTTCGAGAAGGACGCCGCGCTCGACGACGAAATCCGCAGCGCTTTCTTGCCGCGCATGAAGCGGCGGCCGCCGGCAAGCTCACCGCCTGGGAGCAGACGGCGCAAGGCGCGCTGGCGCTGCTCATCCTGCTCGACCAGTTTCCGCGCAACATGTTCCGGGGCGAAGCGCGCACCTTCGCCACCGACCCGCTGGCGCGCGCGGTGGCCAGTCGCGCCATTCTCAACGGCTTCGACGGCGCCAAGTCCGATATCAAGTCCGGTATTTTGCCCGACATGCGCACGTTCTTCTATCTGCCGTTCATGCATTCGGAAGCGCTGGCCGACCAGGAAAAGGCGGTCGCCTTCTACCGCGCGCAGAGCGACGAAGACGGCTTGAAATGGGCCGATCGGCACGCCGACATCATCCGCCGCTTCGGCCGTTTCCCGCATCGCAACGCCATTCTCGGCCGCGTCACCACGCCCGAGGAACAGGCTTTTCTCGACGGCGGTGGCTTTGCCGGCTGAAGCCGGGCAAACTCGCGCCCTATGGACGATCTGATCATCAACGACCTCAAGCTGCGGCTGGGCGAGACCGAGGTGCTCAAGGGCGTCTCGCTCAGCGTGCCGGCCGGCGAAGCGGTCGCGCTGCTCGGGCCGTCCGGCAGCGGCAAGACCACGCTGTTGCGCGCCATCGCCGGGCTCGAGCGGCCGCAGGGCGGCAGCATCAGCGTCGGCGGGCAAGTGTTCTTCGACGCCGCGCGCGGCATCTCGCTGCCGCCCGAAGCGCGCGGACTCGGCCTGGTGTTCCAGTCCTATGCGCTGTGGCCGCACCGCACCGTGTTCGAGAACGTCGCCGCCGGATTGAAACTACGCGGTGTGACGCCCGACGAGATCAAGCGGCGCGTCGACAAGGTGCTCGGCCAGATGGGGCTGGCGCATCTTGCCGAGCGCTTGCCGCCGCAGCTTTCCGGCGGCCAGCAGCAGCGCGTGGCGATCGCGCGCGCGCTGGTCTACGAGCCGCCGGTGATCCTGCTCGACGAGCCGCTGTCCAATCTCGACGCCAAGCTGCGCGAGGAGGCGCGCGCCTTCCTGCGCACGTTGATCACCACGCTCGGGCTCTCGGCCATCCACGTCACGCACGATCAGCTCGAGGCCATGGCGCTGGCCGACCGCATCGTGCTGCTGCAAGGCGGCCGCATCGCGCAGGACGGCGCGCCGACCGCGCTCTACAACGAGCCGGCCACGTTGTTCGCGGCGGAGTTCATGGGCAGCAACAACCGGCTGGACGGCCGACTGGTCGAACGCGCCAATGGCCGCGCCACGCTGGAAGTGCTCGGCGAGCGGCTGACCGGCGTCGCACGTACGAAGGCTACAGTCGGCGACAAGGCGGTCGGCATCATCCGGCTCGAGCGCATGCGTTGTATGCGCGAGCCGGGCCCGAACCGCGTCGCCATGCGGCTCGAAGCGCCGATGTATCTGGGCGAGCGCTGGGAACTGCTGTTCGCACGCGGCGACACCACCGTGCGCGCCTACGCGCCCGCGCCGCTGCCGCCGGGCGAGCACTATGTGGAGTTTCCGGAGGAAGCGCTGTGGGTGTTTTGACTCCGCCCGTCGTCCCGGCGAAGGCGGGCGTTCGAGTAGTCGAGGGCTTTTCTCGGCCTCATGCTGAGGAGCGCACGAAGTGCGCGTCTCGAAGTATGTGGCCGCCCCATCCTTCGAGACGCATCGCTAACGCGATGCTCCTCAGGATGAGGCGGTGACAAGCTTGCGGCTAAGGGATAACCCGCTTTCGCGGGGTATGACGGCAGAGTATGTTTCGCGGGGCATGACAGCCGAGTGTGATGCAATGTCCGACTTCCACGGCGTCTTCCCCTACCTCGTCTCCCCGGTCGACGCTGCAGGCCGCGTCAAGACCGACGTGCTCGGCAAATTGTGCAACGACCTGATCGGGGCCGGCGTGCATGGGTTGACGCCGCTCGGCTCGACCGGCGAGTTCGCTTATCTCACGCGCGCGCAGAAAGAAGCCGTGGTGCGGGCGACCATCGAAGCGGCCGACAGGCGCGTACCGGTGGTCGCCGGCGTCGCCTCCACCGCCACCGCCGACGCGGTCGAACAGGCGCAAGCCTGGCAGGCGCTCGGCGCCGACGGCATCCTCGCCATCCTGGAAGCCTATTTCCCGCTCAAGGACGCGCAGGTCGAGGGCTATTTCCGCGCCATCGCCGACGCCGTCGATCTGCCGGTGGTGCTCTACACCAACCCGAATTTCCAGCGCAGCGATCTTTCGCTCGACACGATCGCGCGGCTTAGCGATCATCCACGCATCCGCTACATCAAGGACGCCTCCAGCAATACCGGCCGCCTGCTGTCGATCATGCACCGCGCGCCGCGCCTGAAGGTGTTCTCGGCCTCGGCGCATATTCCGGCGGCGGTGATGCTGATCGGCGGCGTCGGCTGGATGGCGGGCCCGGCTTGTCTTCTGCCGCGCGAGAGCGTGCGGCTTTATGAACTGTGCCGTGCCGGGCAATGGCCCGAAGCCATGCAGTTGCAGCGCGAGCTGTGGCGTATCAACGAGGCCTTCGCGCGCTTCAATCTCGCCGCTTGCGTCAAGGCCGGCCTGCAGATGCAGGGCTACGCGGTCGGCGATCCGGTGCCGCCGCAGGCGCATCTGAGCGCGGCCGATCGCGACCATGTGGCGGCCATCCTCGCCGACGTGGCCAGGCTCGAAACCGTCTGATTTCGCTGGCAAAACCGCCCCGCCCACTGAATCTTAACGATTCCTTGCTAAACGGCGACGATGGCCTTGCCGTCTTTCGCAACCCGGTCGGCGTCGGAGCGTAGTGAGCACGCGGCGCTGAGCGAGACCGAGAACGTGCGGCCTGCGGCCTTCTCGGCCGCGGGCCTGATGGCGCGCGTCAAGGCGATGCTGGCCGAGCGCAGCGACAGCCGCCTGGCGCAATTGATGGCCGGCAAGGTGTTCCTGGTGCGCGTCGCCAACGCCATGCTGGCGCTGGTCACCCAGGTGCTGCTGGCGCGCTGGATGGGCAAGTTCGAGTTCGGCATCTACATCTATGTCTGGACCTGGGTGCTGATGATCGGCGCGGTGTCCGACGTCGGCCTGTCGTCGGCGGCGCGGCGCTTCATCCCCGAGTACACCGAGCTCAAGGCCTATGCCCGGCTGCGCGGCTTTCTCGCCGGCTCGCGCTGGCTCGCCTTTGCCATCGCCACCGGCATCGGCGCGGTCGGCGCGCTCGGCGTCACGCTGGTGAAGCCCTACATCGATCACTACACCGTCATTCCGCTTTATCTCGCCTGCGTCACCGTACCGATCTACGGCCTGGTGCAGGTGCAGGCCGGCATTGCGCAGTCCTACGACTGGCCCAATCTGGCGCTGCTGCCGTTCTACGTCTGCCGGCAACTCGCCATCACTGCCGCCATGGGCGCGGTCTGGGCGCTCGGCGCGCCGACCGACGCGGTGACCGCGATGATCGTCGCGGTCGTCGCCACCTGGGCGGTGACCATCGGCCAGCTCTTCATTCTCGACCGCCGGCTCAAGCGCAAGGTGCCGCCCGGGCCGAAACGCTACGAAGTGAAGACCTGGTTTGCCACCTCGCTGCCGATCTTCATAGTCGAGGGCTTCTATCTGCTGCTCACTTACGTCGACATATTGGCGCTCGAGCAGCTGCGCTCGCCGCGCGATGTCGCGGTCTATTACGCCGCCGCGCGGCTTTTGGCGCTGGTCGCCTTCGTCTATTTCGCCATCGCCGGCGCCACCACGCACAAGTTCACCAAATACCACGTGGAAGGCGACAAGGAGCGGCTGGCCAAGTTCTTCGCCGAGACCATCCGCTGGACCTTCTGGCCGTCGCTTGCCGCCTGCGCCGTCATCCTGGCGCTCGGGCGGCCGCTGTTGTCGCTGTTCGGGCCGGGCTTCACCGACGGCTATGTGGTGATGTTCATTCTCGCCGTCGGCATGTTGTCGCGCGCCGCCGTCGGCCCGGCCGAGCGGCTGCTCAACATGCTCGGCGACCGCAAGCAATGCGCCGCCATCTATGCCTTGGCTTTCGCGATCAATCTCGCGCTCTGCCTGCTGCTGATCCCGCAGCTCGGCATCGAGGGCGCGGCGATCGCCACCTCCACCGCGCTGGCGGTCGAATCGATCCTGCTCTACCGCATCGCCAAGCGGCGGGTTGGTTTCCACGTATTTATTTTGGGTGGCGGCGCGCAATCATAATCTCGTCATTCCGGGGCCGGCCGAAGGCCGGAACCCGGAATGACAGAAACTCATGCTTGTTCCCGCAGCAACCGCCGGATCACCTTGCCGGTCGTGGTCATCGGCATCTGCTCGATGAAGGCGACTTCGCGCGGATATTCGTGCGCCGACAGCCGCGTGCGCACGTAGCCCTGGATCTCGCCGGCCAGCGCGTCGGACGGCTTAAAGCCCTCCTTCAGCACGATGAAGGCCTTGACGATCTCGGTGCGCAGCTTGTCGGGCTTGCCGACCGCGGCGGCGAGCGCCACCGCCGGATGGCGCAGCAGACAATCCTCGATCTCGCCGGGCCCGATGCGGAAGCCGGCCGAGGTGATGACGTCGTCGTCGCGGCCGACGAAGCCGATATAGCCGTCCTCGTCCATGACGCCCTGGTCGCCGGTCAGCATCCAGTCGCCGATGAATTTTTCGCGCGTCGCCTGCGGCCTGCCCCAATATTCCAGGAACATCACCGGGTCGGGCCGCTTGACCGCGATCTGGCCGATCTCGCCGGCCTTCAACCTTTCGCCGTCGCGGCCGATCACCGCCACGGTGTGGCCCGGCACCGGCTTGCCGATGGCGCCGACTTTGAGCATGCCGAGCTGCGCGCAGGAGCCGAGCACCAGATTGCATTCGGTCTGGCCGTAGAACTCGTTGATGGTGAGGCCGAAGGCTTCGCGGCCCCATTCCAGCGCCTCGACCCCGAGCGACTCGCCGCCCGAGGCCATGCTGCGCAATTTGAAATCGAAGCGCCCGCGCGGGCTGGGCACCGCGCGCATCATGCGCAGCGCGGTCGGCGGGATGAAGGCGTTGCGCACGCCTTCCCTTTCCATCACGGCGAAGGCTTCCTCCGGATCGAACTTGTCGAAGCGGCGCGCCACCACCGGCACGCCGTGATGCAGGCTGGGC
Organism: uncultured Pseudomonadota bacterium; assembly: GCA_963805535.1. Classification (GTDB taxonomy): domain Bacteria; phylum Pseudomonadota; class Alphaproteobacteria; order Rhizobiales; family Xanthobacteraceae; genus Pseudolabrys. The sequence goes on along the minus strand of CAWDUV010000011.1, from coordinate 75,928 downwards.
AGCAGCACGTCGAGCAGGCCGCCGGCCCAGGCCCAGTCGGCCGGCGTCCAATAGCTGTCGCCGCTTTGAGGGAACGGATAATGCGGCAGCTCGGCGCCCGGCATATGGCCGAGCAGCACGCGATGGGCATGCAGCGCGCCCTTCGGCTGGCCGGTGGTGCCCGAGGTGTAGATCATCATGGCCGGATCTTCGGCCGCGGTATCGACGGGCGTGAAATCGGAAGAGGCCTTGCCCAGCAGATCGGCAAAATTCCCGTCGACCGACACGACGCATGTGACGCCGGGCACCTGCTCGCGGATTTCTTCGTACTTGCCGAGCCCCTGCGCATTGGTGAGCAACGCCTTGGCGCCGGAATTCTGCAGCCGATAGGACAGCGCATCCGGCCCGAACAGAATGGCGATGGGCAGCGCCACCGCGCCGAGCTTGTAGATCGCCACATGGGCGGCAGCGACTTCCGGCGCCTGCGGCATGAAGATAGCGACGCGGTCGCCGGGTTGCACGCCGTGCGCGCGCAACACATTGGCGAGGCGGTTGGAGGTTTCGCGCAGCCAGCCATAGGTGACACGGTCGCTGCGGCCGTCGCCGCGCACATGCAGGATGGCGAGCCGGTCCGGATCCGCGGCCGCCCAGCGGTCGCAGACGTCGACGCCGATATTGTAGCGGGCGGGGATTTCCCAGCGGAATTGGCGGTAGAGCGTGTCGTAATCGCGGATTTCGGATTGTCCCGGCATGGCGCGGCAAGGCTAGTCAGGCGCGGGGCGCGCGTCCAGGGCCGGTGCGCGCCAATGGCCCATTGATTCCGGGCGATCAAAATGGCCACATCGGGCCGCCGAGCGCAACAGATGGATGCGACCATGATGGAAATGTCGATGCACGATGTCACCGTGGCTCTGGGCTTTTTCGCCGGGGCCCTCTACATCGCCGCCCACTACATGAAGACGATGGTGCCGCTGCGGCTCACCGAAATCGCCAGCAACGTGCTGTTCGTCGTCTACGGCGCCATGTATCCGTCCTGGCCGACGCTCGTGCTCTACGGCCTGCTGATCCCGCTCAACGGGTTGCGGCTCTACGAAATGCTGGAGCTGATCAAGAAGGTGCGCGAGGCGGCAAAGCAGGATCTGTCGATCGACTGGCTCAAGCCCTTCATGCACAAGGAAACCTACACCAAGGGCTATATCCTGTTCCACAAGGACGAGCCGGCGGAGGAAATGTATTACATCGTGAGCGGCACCTGCCGCGTGAAGGAGCTCAACCTGGAGCTCAAACCGGGGCAATTGCTCGGCGAGCTCGGCTTCATCACGCCCGAGCGCAAGCGCACGCAGACGGTGGAATGCCTCGACGAGGTGCACATGCTGGTGATCAGTTACGACAAGGTGAGCGAATTGTATTTCCAGAATCCCTCGTTCGGTTTCTATTTCCTCAAGCTCACCAGCGAGCGGCTGTTGCAGAACGTCAAGCGGCTGGAGCAGGCGCTTGCGGAGCGCACGCAGGCGACGGCGTAATTTTGCGCGCGCGCCTTTTTTGACTGTCATTGCCCGCGCAAGCGGGCAATCCAGTAGTCAGCGCGCTTGCTGTGTTTACTGGGTCCCCGCTTGCGCGAGAACGACGGCGCAATTTTTTGCACGTCCTTGCGTTATTCGATTTTCAAACAGCGCCGCCACCTCTCCCCTCATGGTGAGGAGCGCCCGAAGGGCGCGTCTCGAACCATGAGGCCGAGGCCTGTGGCCATCCTTCGAGACGCCGCGCTGCGCGCGGCTCCTCAGGATGAGGTCAGAAAAAGCCAACGCTCCGCCGCCCGTATTGATTTGGTCGGCCCCGGGGTGGCCGCTATTCCCATTCTCCGCGGTCCTCCGAAGAAATACCGAGGGCGCGCGGGACGCCGCTGGGCCCAAACGGACCCGCAGGCTTCGCATGCCTCACGACACCGAAGCGCATCAAACAGCCCCGCTTCACGCTTTCGCGATCCGCTAAGGGCTCCGCAAGTCCGCCAGTCCCAAGGCGTCCCGCGCGCGGTGTTTATAGGTTTGCTCCACGAAGGTTCCCGGTAGTCGAGCGCTTACGTGCCTTGCGGCGACTGTCTACCGTTGAGGACCAGGCACTCGGTCGGCCCCCCTCTGACGGGGGTCCCGGCCTACCGGCCGTCAGGGCCCTCGACCCGCACGCCGAGCGGGCCGGAAACTTCGCGGCTTGGACCGCCGGGCCGCCTCGCCGCATCTCCAGCGAAACGTCATTCCCCGGCCACCGCTCCCCGCCCCGTGTCTGAAGATGCTGATCAGACACCCCTCGGTAACGAGGCGGGATATGCTTAGGATAATACACCTGGGATTATTGTCAAGAGCAATTAGGGAAAAATTCTTGGCCTAAACGCCGGCGCCGCGGGTACTTCGATACGGCATTGCAGGCCCCCCGGGAAAAGCGCAGGCTTCGCCCTCGATGCCCTGGATCACCCTCGTTCTCGAGCCGCCCGCCGCCTACACCCACCGCTATCACGGGCCGGTGGTCGAACGCGTGCTGCCGCTGCATGAAGCGCGGCGGCTGTGCGGCAAGATGGGCGCCTGGGCCGACGCCTGCTCCTGGAAGCGGAAGGGCACCTGCTACATCGTCATTCCGCGCAACGGGCCGGTGCGCAATCTCGGCGCCTACCGCCGGCACGAAATGGCGCATTGCAACGGCTGGGAGCACGGCCACGGCCGCTACGCCTCCGGCGGCGGCCGCGACCGTTTTCCGACGGCCAGCAACAAGTTCGACGCCGAATTGCAGTAGGCGCGCGGGCGGCGCCCGCTAGTGCCCCGCTTCCGAAGTTCGTGATACATCGCGGCACCCTCTGACACGAACTTCGGAAGCAAAGCGGCACTAGGGCGTGAACTCATAACGCGCGGCCAGTCATAGTCGGATAGATGCGAGTTGGACGAAGGCAAGGTAGTTTCCCGCAAGCCTGTCGTAGCGCGTCGCCACGCGACGACATTATTTGATCCTGTTGAAGAACCGTTCGACCTAGTTGCGAGCGCGATAAAGATACGGGCTCAAGCAGATCGGATAGCTGCGATTGCTTTTCGGGGGATGTTGGCCCACGCCCCCTTTTTCATGGCCATCTCTCTTATCCAGTCGGCGTCATAGCCACGGTCGGCAAGCAGCATTGACCCGGGCTTCAGGCGAGAGAGCAGTTTTCCGGCAAGTCGAACGTCGTGGGCCTCGCCGGGGCTCAACACCAACCGTATCGGCAAACCATTGCTATCGACCACCGCGTGGATTTTACTCGTCGAACCGCCGCGTGATCTTCCCATCGATTGGCGCCGCATGGGCTTGATGGCAATCCATTCATAATCGGCGAGTTCGTAGCGCATGATTCGAGCCCCCAGTTTGGAAGCTTAAATCACAGGGGTCTGGCCAGACGCAACGCTCCCGGGCAGCCCCGGTTGGACGCTTACGGGGTAGAAGCGGACATCAGCCAGCCGACAATCTCCGCTGAAACCGTTGAAAATGACCCGAACCGGACGTTGCCGCGTCTATCCGATTGCACGTCTTGACCCAAAGCGGACATGGCCTCGGCCGTGGTGCAGGTGACCCAAAGCCAGCGTCCCTTACGTAGATGCTTGGGTTGGAAGGTACCGCGCGCCTCTCGTTGCGCCAAACGCGACCCGGCACGTACCGAATTTGGTCCAGGCCGGCCGCGCACGACCTCACAGCTCAGGTGGCCAGCCCGATCGCTCGGCTCGACGCAAAGACGACTTTACGATCAGGCGATGGAAAGGCGCAATTCCCGCGATATAGGCTCGCCCTCCCAAATGATTGAAGGTCACGACCGTTGTGGCGACAAGTCGGCGGCACAAAGCGGACTCTTCAACCAAAACGGACAAACGGAAGTCGAGATGGCGATCGTCCTCGCCAAGAATAATCTCATGACGACGCCGATCGTAGACCCGAAAGAAATCGATCCTGTCGGTCGCAACGTCATCGCGCAACTCAGACGATGTCTTAAGACCAAACCCCGCAACCAAAGCGTCCCTTAGAGCTATTAGCCAGCCAACCCACCGCGCCTGACCCATAAGCATATGGGCGGCGAGGCGCTCGGCGTCGCCCGTCGCATTGCTCGGCAGGTCGATCGCGAATGCGTCAGCGAAGCCCGCCTTGGCGTAGAGGGGCTCAAGCACCGAACGTTGCGGCAAATCAACTCGAGCAACGCGCGCCATAGATGCTCCGCCCGGACTGAATGGAAGCGAAGAGGTGGTGCATTCCAATAGCACGAGCGGGGCTCTCCACCAAACGTAGCAAGGAACTTCTGCTGTTGGCCCACCGCGACATACTGCGCTGCCGCACGAACTTGGTCGCTATAGGAGCAAAGCGGACGTAGTCACCAGTCACATGACGCCGCCGGGTTTATAGGTACACGGCCTAGTAAGTATTAAGATTCTAGTGCCGCTTATCGATTTGAAGTTCCTGAACGAACTTGCGGCAGGTGGTGCAGGAACTTCAAATCGGCGGCACTAGTTTTTTCCGCCTTCCGGCTCGGCCAGGATCAGCGTCCAATAGACCTTGTATTTCGACGACGGCGTATAGACCGCGGCGATGCCTAAGCGGGTTACGCCGGGCATGAGCATGTTGGCGTTGTGCGGCTTGGAATCGCGCCAGCCGGAGAAGGCCTCGGCCAACGTGTGATAGCCGGCGCCGACATTCTCGCCGGCGCGCTTGGCGAGATAGCCCGACTTGCGCAGGCGCTGCACGAACGGCTTTCTGGCGTTGCGGTCGAGCCGGTCGCGTTTGGCCATGGCGGCGCATTGCGCGCGCGCCAGATCGGTGAGCGCGGGATCGAGGATCACCGCCGGCAGCCCGTTTTTCTTGCGGTAATCCGAGATCATGGAGGCGGCGGCGGCCTCGTCGAGCGTTTCGCCCGGCTGCGTCAGATCGCGGTAGAAGCTCGGCTGCGCCGGCTGCTGCGGAGCGGCGCAGGCGGCAAGCGCCAGGGCGATGAGCAGGACGGCAAGGCGTTGCATCGGCGGCTTGTCCCCGAGAGCAGGTCGGCGCCACCTTAGCGCCGAGCATGGCGGAACGGTGGTGACTTGCCTTTTCCGCCATTCCGCGGCGCGCACGAAGTGCGCCAGCCCGGAACGACCGGCATGGCAATGACAGACAATTATTGAGCGGGCTTTAACGCCTGCCAGATGCGCTCGGCTTGCGCGACGGTCGGATTTGCCATGCTTTCACTCCGAAATCGCCGCTTGCGTCATTGCCGGGCTCGACCCGGCAATCCATCGTCTTTCGCGAGAAAGATGGATGCGCGGGTCGAGCCCGCGCATGACGAGGAAGAATGTGCGGCCACGGGTTCCATTCAAAGCCGCGTCTTGATGCCGGCCTTTTCGTACAGCTCGTTGATATGCGTCTTGACGCTTTCGGGCGGCGCATCGGTCGAGGCATGCGCCCAGCCGACCTTGGCGCGGGCGTCTTGCGCGATCTCCTCGTCCTGCTGCGAGGTGCCGCCGGAAATGCCGTAGGCGCCGACCATCTCGTTGCCCTTGAACACGGGCGCGGCGCCGCCGGAAGCGGCGATCTTGCCGTGCGTCATGGCGGCGAGGCTGACGAGCAACTGCGGATTGCGCTCCTTGAACCATTGCTGGATCACCAGCCCGTCGGGAAACCTTGGACTCATGCTGCGGAAGGCCGCCGCCGTATAGGCCTTGGCGATGGCCGTGTCGGGCGTGACGAAGCCGGCATCGTCCATGCGCTCGACCGCGATGATGTTACCTTCCGGGCCGACTACCGCGACCGAGATCGGCACGCCCATTTCGGCGGCCTTTTCCACCACCGCCGCGATGAATTCGCGGCACTCGGCCGCCTTAAGCTTCGCCATGCGCTTCTCCCCACCCTTCGCGTTAACGCGCGCTTAACCCTTGGAAGGCCAGCAATTAACTGCAAAACAACGGGTTGGGGAATACCGTGAGCGCCGATCCAGACGCAAGGATGATGGCTATTTCCCTACCCCACGTGCCGCGCGATTGGCGCCCGATCGCCGTCATCGCCGCCGCCGGTTTCGCGGCCGGCTTGGCGCTGCTCAATTACCTGGCGCCCGGCGGCGCGCTGGCGCAGGCCTTCGGCGCAGCGCTCCTGGCCGCGCTGATCGCGACCGGCGCCGCGCTGGTGCGCATCCGGCGGCTGCGCGTGCACAGCCGGCGCATGCGCGTGGCGCTCGACAATATGAGCCAGGGCCTGTGCATGTTCGACGCCAATGAGCGGCTCTTGCTCTGCAACGCGCGCTACGCCGCGATGTACAAGCTGCCGCGCGAGATCGCCAAACCCGGCACCTTGCTCTCGGCGCTGCTCGAATTCCGCATCGCCAACGGCAGCTTCGCGCGCGACATCGGCGACTATCGGAAAGAGCTGATGGCGTCGATGGCCGACGGCGAAAGCAGGACCAACGAGGTGCGCTCGTCGGACGGCCGCATCATCTTCGTCACCAACCGGCCGATGGCGGGCGGCGGCTGGGTGGCGACGCACGAGGACGTCACCGAGCGGCGCGACGCCGAGGCCGAGCGTGCCGCCATGGCCGAGCAGCAGCAGCGCCGCGCCATGATCGAGGAGGCGATCGCCGCCTTCCGCCGGCGCGTCGAGGAGCATCTGCGCACGGTGAGCGAGGGCGCCGGCACCATGCGCGCGACCGCCGCCACGCTGTTCGCCAATTCGGGGCAGACCTCCAACAGCGCGGAAAGCGCGGTCGGCGCCTCCAACGAGGCCTGCACCAACGTAGAGACCGCGGCGATCGCGGCCGACGAGCTGACCAGCTCGATCGGCGAGATCGCCCGCCAGTTGACGCTGACCACCGACATCGTGCGCGCCGCGGTGACCGAGGCGCAGGGCACCAACGCGCAGATCGCGGCGCTCAGCCAGGCGGCGCAGAAGATCGGCGACGTGATCAAGCTCATCCGCACCATCGCCGGACAAACCAACCTGCTGGCGCTCAACGCCACCATCGAGGCCGCGCGCGCCGGCGAAGCGGGCAAGGGCTTCGCGGTGGTGGCGGCGGAAGTGAAATCGCTCGCGGTGCAGACCGCCAAGGCGACCGAGGACATTTCGCAACTGATCGCCAGCGTGCAGAGCGCAACCTCCGGCGCGGTGGCGGCGATCGGGCGCATCGGCGCGCGCATGCAGGAGATCGACAGTTGCGCCACCGCCGTGTCGTCGGCGGTGGAGGAGCAGAGCGCGGCCACCGGCGAGATTTCGCAGAACGTGGCGAGCGCGGCCGACGGCGCCAAGACCGTGGTGTCGGTGCTTTCCGAAGTGGCGGGCGCCGCCACCGACACGCGCCAGTCGGCGGAAAGCGTGCTGTCGGCCTCGCAAGCGGTGGAGGAAGCGGCCGCCGAGTTGCGCCGCGAGGTGGAAGGCTTTCTCGCCAGCGTGGCGGCGTAGTTCCCTTCTCCCCGCACGCGGGGAGAGGTGACGCGCAGCCGTTTTTCGCCCTCTCAAAAACAACCGCCGCTTTGCCTGCTGCATTCGCGCGCGCGGTCGGCTAGTTTTCGGCACAGGCGAACGAGGAACTCAAACTATGCGGTTGGGCTACTTCACCATGCCGGTGCACCCGATGGGGCGGGACTGGTCGCAGACGCTGCGCGAGGACCGCGCGGCGATCGTGCTGGCCGACCGGCTCGGCTTCTACGACGCCTTCGTCGGCGAGCACCTGACCGACGCCTGCGAGAACATCACCAACAGCATGCTGTTCCAGGCAACGCTGATCCACGACACCAAGCAGATCAAGCTCGCCACCGGCACCACCAACCTGGCGCAGATGCACCCGGTGGTGATCGCGGTGAACGCGGCGATGTTCGACCATCTCGCGCAAGGCCGCTTCATCATGGGCGTGTCGGCCGGCGCGCTCACCTCGGACGCCGAAGCGATCGGCATTCTCGACCAGGACCGCAACAAGATTTTCGCCGAGGCGATCGACGTCATCCTGGCGGTCTGGCAGCGCGACCCGCCTTACGACATCGACTTCGCGGACAACCGCTTCAAGGTCGGCTTTGCGCGCACCGCCGCGCTCGAGCTCGGCGTCGGCGTGCTGGCCAAGCCCTGGCAGAAGCCGCGGCCGGAGATCGTCGGCACCGTGGTGGCGCCGTTCTCGCCCGGCGTGGTGCTGATGGGCAGACGCGACTTCCATCCGCTGTCGGCCAACTTCCTGCTGGCGCAGCACCTGAAGTCGCACTGGACGAATTACGCCAAGGGCAAGGCGGAAGCCGGCGAAAAGGCAAAAGTGGAAGACTGGCGCGTGGCGCGCACCATCTTCGTCGCCGACGACGACAAGACCGCCAGGCGCTACGGCTATGAGGACGCCAACAGCCCGTACCGTTTCTATTTCTCGCAGATGCGCGCCAAGATGCAGCGCGGCAACCGGCTCTACGTGTTCAAAAGCCACAAGGAGCAGCCGGAAGACGAGATCACGCTCGACTGGGTGATGGACAATTGCGTCACCTACGGCAGCGTCAACAAGGTGGTGGACGAAATCCTGGCGCTTGCGCGAGACGACCGGCGATTTCGGCGAGCTGGTCTATGCCGGCATGGACTGGGTGGACGAGAAGCTCGCCCGGCGCTCGATGCAGTTGATGGCCGAGGAAGTGATGCCGCGCGTCAACGCGGCTGCGGGCAAGCAGAGCGCGGCCGAGTAGCTGCGCGCCGACACGACTCAGGTGTCGTCCTCCGCGAAAGCGGAGGACCCAGTATTCACGGACAGGCCGGGGTTACTGGATTGCCCGCCTACGCGGGCAATGACAACGGAGATATTCGGACGAATCGACGCCGTGTCAGCGTACCCGGCGTCAGGCGCCGCTCGCCATGCGCCAGATAATGCCGGCGAGGCTGCCGATCAGCAGCACGCCGCAGGCGAAGGCTTGCACGGAGAATCCGTTATGCCGCTGCTCGGCCGCCGCGCTGTAACCGCGGATGTACAGCACGCGGCCGACGATCCAGGCCAGGCCCACCAGCGCCGCGCCCCAGTCGTTGACGTAGAATGCGAACAGCCACAGCAGCGGCAGGAAGATCGGCATCCATTCCAGCGTGTTCTGCTGCACGCGGAAGGCGCGCTCGAAATCGGCGTTGCCGACGATCGCCGGCGCCTTCACGCCGAATTTTTGCCGCGCCCTGGCCACCAGCAGCCCGGTATAGAAATACAGAGCCACGGCCAGCAATGTCACCAGCGCGGAATAGTGCGGCATGTGGATGCGTCCCTTGTTGCTGCCGCGCGCGAACGCGGCGACCGGTCGGTACTCGCAAAACGAAAAATGAAGAGGCTCTACCTTGCCGGCGGCAGCGGGCCGCCGAACAGCGTGATGCCGCCGAAGGGCCGATTGTCGCGGGCATCGTCGCCGGCGCGATGGATGGCCGGCGTGGCGGCGGGCGGCGGAGCGGAGACGGCGGCCTCTTCCGTGTCGGCCGCGCCCGGCGCCCGGCCCGGCAACACCACCACGCGGGTGCCGACCTGCACGCGGTCGTAGAGGTCCTCGATATCGCTGTTGAGCAGCCGGATACAGCCGGACGACACGGTCTTGCCGATGGTCGAAGGCTGGTTGGTGCCGTGGATGCGATAGAGCGTGTGGCCGAGATAGAGCGCGCGCGCGCCGAGCGGGTTGCCGGCGCCGCCGGCCATCATGCGCGGCAGGTAAGGCTGGCGCTCGATCATTTCCTTAGGGGGAAACCAATCCGGCCATTCCTTCATCCTGGAGATGCGCTCGGTGCCCGACCAGGTGAAGCCCTCGCGCCCGACGCCGATGCCGTAGCGCAGCGCCTGGCCGTGGCCGAGCACCAGATAGAGATAGGTGTGCGGGGTATCGATGATGATGGTGCCGGCCGGCTCCCTGGTGCGGAAATCGACGAGCTGGCGCCTGAGATTGTCCGGCAGCTCCTTGGGCGGGCCCACTTCCGGCTGCTCGTCAGGCGGCAGCGCCGCCACGCTCGGGGCGCTGGAGGGCCGGCCTTGCGCGGCGTCCTGCCGCTCGACCGCATTGGGGCCGAGCGCGCCAGGCCCGACGGCGCCGGGCGGGCGGATCACGTCGCGGTCGCGGACGGCCGGCGGCCCGAACTGGTGGCCGTAAGCGTAGGAATCCGGGGAATTGGGACCGTTCGGCAGCGCCATGGGCGGCGGGCCGCTCGCGTCCGGATAGTCCTGGCCGGTTTGCGCATAGGCCTGCGGCGCGGCCAAACCGGCCGCCAGCCCCAACGCCAGCAAAAACCCAAAGGGAACTCGGATCATCCGCCACCCAATCGCCGCCCGTCCGAGGCTATTGGCTTGCCTCGGGATGACGGCGCATTCAAGACAATAATGGGGCCGGCGCGGCTCTTTTGCCATGCGCCGCAGGATGCCCGTTGCGCGCTAACAAGCCGCTAATGCGCCGCCGGGGCGGCCGTCGTGTCCACCCGCCGCAGCAAAACCAGCGCCAGCGGCACCATCAGCGCGGCAAAGGCGCCGGCCAGCCAGAAAATATCGACATAGGCCAGCAAGGTCGCCTGCCGCTCGACGGCCTGGGCGATCCAGGCGACCGCCAGGTGCTGGGCGCGATAGGCGGGCTCGCCCAGGGCGGTGAAATAATGCGCCAGGCGCTCGACGGTCTCCTGGTAGGCATGCGCGGTCGGCACGACATGGGCCGCCAGATTGGCGTGATTGACCTGGGTCTTCTGCGCGATTTCGGTATTGGCCAGCGATATGCCGAAGCTGCCGCCCAGATTGCGCGCCACGTTGATGAGCGAGGAAGCCTGGCCGGTCTTCTCCGGCGGCAGATCGGCATAGGCCGCCGTGTTGATCGGGATAAACAGGAACGGCAGCCCGATCATCTGGTAGACGCGCGCCGAGGCGAAATAGGAAAAGTCGACACCGGCATTGAGCGAGGTCATGTGCCACATGGCGAGCGCGATCGCCGCCAAGCCGAAGGCGATGAGATATTTAGGCTGCACCCAATTCGTGATCTGGCCGGCGATCGGCATCAGCACCAGCATGGCGATGCCGCCGGGCATCAGGGCGAGGCCGGAGAGATAGGCGGTGTAGCCGAAGCCGGTCTGCATCAGCTGGGGCAGGATCTGGGTCGAGCCGAACAAAATGGCGCCGACCGCCAGCATGACCAAAAAGGCCGTGCCGAACTGGCGATGGAGCAAAAGCCTCACGTCGACGATGGGGTCGGCGCGCGTCGCTTCCCACGGTACGAACAATACGAATGAGACCGCCGAGATCAGCGCGAAAGTCAGGATGAAATTCGACGCGAACCAATCGTCCTGCTGGCCGCGGTCGAGCACGATCTCCAGGAAGCCGAGCATCGCCGTCACCAGCAGAAAGCCGATCCAGTCGACGCGCAGGCCGTGGCGCAGCCGCTCCCGGCGCTCGCGTTCGAGCGCCTCCGGCTCGACCAGCAGCCATTGCACCAGGCTGAGCGAGAGGATGCCGAAGGGGATGTTGATGAAGAAGATCCAGTGCCAGGAGTAATTGTCGGTGATCCAGCCGCCGAGCGTCGGCCCGACGGTGGGGGCGATGATCACCGCGATGCCGTAGAGCGCGAAGGCTTGCGCGCGCTTCGCCGGGGGAAAAGTGTCGGCCAGGATCGACTGTTCGCTCGGCGCCATGCCGCCGCCGCTCAGACCCTGCAGCACGCGGAAGACGATGAGCGACTGCAGGTTCCAGGCGATGCCGCACAGCAACGAGCTCACCGTGAAACCGGCGACGCACAGCATGTAATAGCGCTTGCGGCCGATCACGCCGGCGAGCCAGCCGCTCACCGGGATGATGACGGCATTGGCGACCAGATAGGTGGTGATGATCCAGGTGGCCTCGTCGACGCCGGCGGCGAGATCGCCGGCGATGTTGAGCAACGCGACATTGGCGATCGACGTATCGAGCACCAGCATGAAGGTGGCGATCGACACCACCACCGCGATCAGCCAGGGATTGCGGTCGCCCGCGGCCGAGCGGCTCGGCGACCAGCCGGCGCCGGCGGGCGCCTCGCTCATCGCACCTTCACCGACGGCACCACCGACATGCCGGGGCCGAGATAGACGCCGGGCGGGCGGTCGAACACGATCTTGACCGGCACGCGCTGCACGACTTTGACGAAATTGCCGGTGGCGTTCTCCGCCGGCAGCAGGCTGAAGGCGGCGCCGGAGCCGGCCTGGATGGAGTCGACATGGCCGTGGAAGGTGCGGCCGGGATAAGCGTCCACCTCGATTGTGACCTTGTCGCCGACCCGCATGTCGGCAAGCGCCGTCTCCTTGAAATTGGCGGCGACCCAGACATCGAGCGGTACCAGGCTCATCAATGCCTGGCCCGGCTGGGCGTAGGCTCCCTTGGCGGCTGTCAGGTTGGCGACGTGGCTCGCCACCGGCGCTTCGATGGTGGTGCGCGAGAGATTGATCTTGGCCTGGTCAAGCGCCGCGCGTGCGGAATCGACCTGGGCCCGCGCGCCCTTGAGCTGCGCCTGCACGACGGCAAGCTGCTTCTGCGCGGCCGTGACGCTTGCTTGCGCGCCGGCGAGCCCGGCCCGTTTCTGCTCGAGGTTCGAGGTCGACTGCTGCGCCTGCTGCAGCGTGCCGGCGCCGCTTTTCTCCAAGGACTGATAGCGGTCGTATTCCTGCCGGGCGAATTGCAGCGCAGCCTGGGCCTCCACGGCCTGCTTCTGCGCCAGCTCGATATTGGCCTGTTGCGCGGCGATCTGGGCGTTGAAGTTTAAGACGCTCGCTTGCGCCTGGTCGAGCTGCGCCTGCGTCTGCGCGACCGCGGCCTGATAGTCGCGCGGGTCGATGCGCACCAGCGGCGTGCCGGCGGTGACGGCTTGGTTATCGGTCACCGGCACGGCGACGATATCGCCGGTGATCTGCGCGCTGATCGGCACGGTGCGGGCTTCGATATAGGCGTCGTCGGTCGATTCATACTGGCGCGCCTTGAGCCACCAGTTGACGCCGACGGCGCCGACGGCAATGAAAATGACGACGACGAGCGCGGTGACGAAAGGATGGCGGCGCACGACGCCGAACTTCGCCGGCGCGCCCTTGCTGGTCCCGGTTTTATCGTCCTGCGCTTGGCCCTGCTTGGCCTGCGGCGTTTGCGCGGAACGAGCGTGACGGCCGGGCATTTCGCCGGACGGCCCCTGCTCGCCTCCCGCAGCTTTATGATTTTCCTGGACTAATGCCATGCGCGCACGATTCCGGGGGCGTGGTCGGCCCCCGAGATCAATGACCACGCTGATAATCGGTTCCTATCCTATCTACGCCCCCGAATTGCATGCGCAAGGGCGGGCAGCGCTCCTCTCCCCGCCACCCAGGCGCGGAGAAAGCAGCAACGGCGTCGATTATTTCTTGGCTTGCGCCGCCAGCACCGCCTTGGCCACCCGGTGGGCGTCGACCGCGGCCGGGAAGCCGCAATAGATCGCGATCTGGCGCAGCACGGCGGAGAGTTCCTTGGGGGTCAGCCCGTTGCGCAACGCGCCACGGAAATGCGCCTCGAATTCGTGCATGCGGCCGAGGCAGGCGATCATGCCGAGATTGAGCAGGCTGCGGTCGCGCGGTTTGAGGTCCTCGTCGGTCCACACCGCACCCCAGCAGAATTCGTTGAGCAGGTCCTGAAATTTGCGATTGAAATCGTCGGTATTGGCGAGGGCGCGGTCGACATACTCGTCGCCCAGCACCTTGCGGCGCATCGCCAGGCCTTTGTCGTAGAGTGCCTTGTCCATGATCGAAACGTCCTCCCAAAGGCGGCGGCCCGATTGCCGCCGCTCGTTTGTCCCATGTTGACAGAGATTGCCCGATGCCGTCCATTCGCCGCGGAATGACGATGAGGTAAAAATGGAAGTCGCCATCGTCGGCGCAGGCATTTGCGGGCTGTCGCTGGCGCTGCATCTAAAGCAGCGCGGCATCGGCGCGCGCGTCTACGAGCGCGCGCCCGAGATCAAGGAGCTCGGCGTCGGCATCACCGCGCTGCCGCATGCCATGCGCGAATTCTCCGCGCTCGGTCTGGCCGACGAAATCGTCGCCACCGGCATCGAGAACCGCGAGAGCCGCTTCTACAACCGCTTCGGCCAGCTCATCTACAAGGAGCCGCGCGGCAAGTTCGCCGGCTATCAATATCCCGAGATCGGCATCCACCGCGGCAAGCTGCACATGATCCTGTATCGGGCGGCACGCGAGCGGCTGGGCGACGACGCCATCCTGACCGATCATGAATGTACCGGCGTCGAGCAGGACGAGCGCGCGGCCACGGTGCATTTCAAGGCGCGCGAACCTTTGCGCGCCGACGTGGTAATCGATTGCGAGGGCATCAATTCGGTCCTGCGCAAGCAGTTCTATCCCGACGACAAGGTGGCCTTCGCCGGCATCAATACCTGGCGCGGCGTTACCCGCCGCCAGCCGATCCTCGACGGGCGCACTTACATGCGCGTCGGCTCGATCCTCACCGGCAAGCTGGTGATCTATCCGATCGTCGACGACGTCGACGGCAAGGGCAACCAGCTGATCAACTGGATGGCCGAGATCAAGCGCGACAGCTTCGAGCCGAACGACTGGAACAAGCCGGGCCGGGTCGAGGATTTCTTCGCCATCTACGCCGACTGGCAGTTCGACTGGCTCAACGTCGCGCAGATGATCAAGGACGCCGAGCAGATCCTGGAATATCCCATGGTCGACAAGGACCCGGTCGAGCGCTGGACCTTCGGCCGCGTGACGCTGGCCGGCGACGCCGCGCATCCGATGTATCCGCGCGGCAGTAACGGCGCGGCGCAGGCCGCGATCGACGCCCGCACGCTGGCCGATTTCCTGCGCTCGAGCGCGAGCCCAAGCGACGCGCTGCAGGCCTACGAGCAAGCGCGCGTGGCGCCCGCCGCCCGCGTGGTGCGCACCAACCGCGAGCACCCGCCGGATTTCATCAACATCAAGGTCGAGGAACTGGTGGGCGACAAGCCGTTCGACGATCTCGACAAATATATCAGCCAGGACGAGCTGCGGGCCTTGAGCGAGAACTACAAGCGCATCGCCGGCTTTGCCCTGGCGGATGAGGGGTTGGGAAGGCGGGGTTAGCCGCTACCCTCCCGCGGACACTGCGGGCTCCCTCTCCCCTGTGGGGAGAGGTGACCCGAGTTTGCGGCAGCGCAGCGCACCGGCCGAGTTCCAAAGCCCCTATCGGCCAACGCCTTAGCTTCACCACGGGCAGTCATTTCGGCGCCTGAGCCCTTCCCACGCTGCACAGGATTTGGCACCTTCGCCCGTTCATTGGTCGGGTTCGGGGCTATAATGGGTCAGTTGAAGCGATGGCAAACGGCCTTCGATGGATGACAGCGACGAAGCGCTCATGGCCAGGGTCGCCAAGGGCGACCAGGGCGCGTTCCGCGAGCTTGCCCGGCGCCATCTGCCGGTCATGCTCGGGGTCGCCCGTCGCATCCTGGGCAATGCCGCCGAGGCCGAGGACGTCGCGCAGGAAGCCATGCTGCGGGTGTGGACGCAGGCCCCGCGCTGGCAGCCGCTCGCCTTATTCCGCACCTGGCTCAGCCGGGTGGTGGTCAATCTCTGCCTCGACCGCAAGCGCAAGGCGGCCTGGGTCGAACTGGAGGCGGCCGGCGAGATCGCCGATCCCGCCCCGCACGCCGGCGAAGCCGCCGAGGCGGCCGAGCGCGAGCGGTTGCTGGCCGCGGCCATCGCCCAATTGCCCGAGCGACAGCGCGCGGCAATCGTACTCAGCTACACCGAGGGCATGAGCAATGCCGAGGTGGCGGAAATTCTCGATAGCACCGTCTCGGCGGTGGAAACTTTGCTGGTGCGCGGCAAGCAGAACCTGCGCCGCGCGCTCGCCGGCGTGATCGGGCAAGTGTGATCGAGTAACAAGCGTGATCGAGAAACAAGCGCGATCGAGAAAAACGACAGGGACGCGTTAAGATGACGGACAAGATCGAGGAATTGCTGGAAACCGTGCTCAAGCGCCAGGCTGGCCCGACCGAAGCCGATACGGCCGCGGCCGAGCGCGTGCTCAGGCGGCTTGCCGGCCCGCTGCCGCGCCAGCGCCTGCCGTTCTGGCGGCTGCCGGAAGTGCTGCTCGACTGGCAATTCGCGCCGTCCTGGCCGCGCATGGCCGCGCTTGTCGGCTGCCTCGCGCTCGGCTTCGCCATCGGCCTTGCCGGCCTCGACCGGCCGCTCGACCGCCTCGACGGCGTCGCCATCAGCGGCGGCGATCTCGACTCCTCGGTATTGGCGCCCGAGCCGCTGACCGGGGCGCGGCCATGACGGTGGCCCAGCACTATGCGCCGACGACCGTGAGCCGCAGCGGCCCGCGCTGGCTGCTGCTCGGCTCGCTCGCGCTCAATCTGTTCTTCGTCGGCGTCGCGGTGGCGGTGCTGGTGCGCGCGCCGGCCAAGCCGCGCTGGGACCCCAACGTGTTCGTGCGGGTCGAGCGCATCGCCGAGACGCTGCCGCCGGCCGACGCCGATATCGTGCGCAATGCCATGCAGGCCAACCACGACGCCATCGACCAGGCGCAGACCGCCTATCAAACCGCGCGCGAGGAAATCCACGAAACTTTGCGGCAGGACCCCTTCAAGGTCGCCAATATGCGCGCCGCCATGGCCAAAATGCGCGCGGCGCGGCAGCGCTACGACGAAGTCATCCAGGGCGTGTTCGCGGACGCGGCCCCCAAAATGTCCTCGGCAGGGCGCCACGGGCTCGCCGATTGGCGCAACGGGAGTTCCAAACGCAACCGGCATTAGGATAGGCTAGCGAGAACTTCTCCCGCCCTGCCCATCCAGTCAGTGAAAGTCGTCGGTATGCGTCACAATTCGAAGGCCTTACGCGCGAAACGGCCCAATGCGCGCTTGTTGGTGACCATGCTGCAGACATCTGCGCTCGTCGTGCCCCTTGGGGGCTGCCTGCTGAGCCAGGACCCGCCGGAGCCCAATCTGGTGGTGCCGGCGCACTATCAGTACGGCCCGCGCAGCGCGGCGGCGGCCGAGCGCGCCTTGCCGGGGCTCGACTGGTGGCGCCAGTTCCACTCGCGCGAACTGACCGCGCTGATGCAGCAGGCGCGCGTCGCCAATCTCGACATCGCCGCGGCCGTCGCCCGCATCGTGCAGGCCGACGCGCAGGCGCGCATCACCGGCGCGGCGCTCTTGCCGGCCATCGATTTCAACGGCACCGGCTCGCGCGCGCGCGCCTCGCAGACGCTCACCAAGGGCAATACCAATCCGAACTCGCTGCAGCCGCGCGGCAGCCAGGGCGCTGTGCCGGCCGCGTTGGTGACTGCCCGCAATACCGGCCTGCCGGTCGCCGATCAGGTCAAGAGCAACGTGCAGGGCACCCTCAACGCCAGCTATCAGCTCGACTTCTGGGGCAAGAACCGCGCCGCGCTGCAGTCGGCCGAAGAATCGGCGGTGGCCACGCGCTACGCCCGCGACGTGACCGAATTGTCGACGCTTGCCGCCACCGCCAATGCCTATTTCCAGGTGCTGGCCGCGCAGGACCGCCTGAAAGCCGCCAACGACGACATCGCCAGCGCCACCCGCGTGCTCACCCTGATCCAGCAGCGCGCGCAGGCCGGCACCGCCTCCGCGCTCGACATCGCGCAGCAGCAAACAGTGGTCGGCCAGTTGCAGGCGAGCGTGCCGCCGCTGCGGCAGACGTTGCGGCAGAACCGCGTCACTCTCGCCATCCTGATCGGCCGCTCGCCCGAGCAGGTGCAGGTGCGCGGCGGCTCGCTCAGTAAGATCACGATCCCGCGCGTGACGCCCGGCCTGCCGTCCGAGCTGTTGATCCAGCGCCCCGACGTCCGCGAGGCGGAAGCCAACCTCGCCGCCGCCGGCGCCAATGTCTACAACGCGCGCGCTTCTTTCCTGCCCACCATCACGCTGACCGGCGAAGGCGGCTACGAGAGCGCCGTGCTCAAGCTGCTGCTGCGTCCGGAATCGGCGATTTATTCGGCGGCCGCGAGCCTGGCGCAGCCGATCTTCCACGGCGGCGAACTGCTCGGCAATCTCGACCAGCAGAAGGGAAAGCAGGACGAGCTGTTGCAGGACTACCGCAAGGCGGTGATCTCGGCCTTCGGCGACGTGGAGAACGCGCTCGACGACATCCGCCAGACCGCCTTGCGCGTGCAGATCCAGGGCGAGGTGGTGAAGAGCTCGCGCCAGGCCTTCAATATTTCCGAGGAACGGTTGCGCGAAGGCACCATCGACCTCGTCACGGTGCTGCAGACGCAGCAGAGCCTGTATCAAGCGCAGGACACTTTGTTCCAGGCGCAGCTCGCGCGTTTGCAGGCGGTCGTGAGTCTCTACCAAGCGCTGGGGGGCGGTTGGCTACCAAAGCCGAAGCCCGCAATAGAAGCATCAAATGCACGGTGAACTGCCGAAAAAGCCAACGACAACCAAACGCAAAGGGCGCGGCCGCCGTTACCTCGCGGGCGCGCTCATCCTGATCGGGCTCGGCGCCGCCCTCTATTACGTTTTCGTCGTGCCGGCGCAGGAGCACAAGCAATTGCGCCGCTACGCCAAAACCGGCGCGGTGCCGGTGCTGGCGGCACGCGCGGCGCGCGCCGACGTGCCGGTCTATATCGACGCCGTCGGCACCGTGAAGCCGCTCAACACCGTCACCGTGCGCCCGCAGGTCGACGGCAAGCTGATCAGCGTCAATTTCAAGGAAGGCCAGGACGTCAAAAAGGGCGACGTGCTGGCGCGCATCGATCCGACCATCTACCAGGCCCAGCTCGACCAGGCGCTGGCCAAGAAGGCGCAGGACGAGGCGCAGCTCGCCAATGCGCGGAACGATCTCACGCGTTACGAGAGGCTCGTCGCCTCCAACGCCATCAACAAACAGCAGGCCGACACGCAGAAGGCGCTGGTCGCGCAATATTCGGCGCAGATCCAGTCCGACCAGGGCGCCATCGAGAACGTGCGCGCGACGCTTTCCTACACCACCATCGCCGCACCGATCTCCGGCCGCACGGGCATCCGCATGGTCGACGAAGGCAATATCGTGCACGCCTCCGACGCCAGCTCGGCCATCGTGGTCATCACCCAGCTCAAGCCGATCTCGGTGATCTTCAACCTGCCGCAGCAGGATCTCGCCCGCGTCAACCAGGCCTTCGGCAAGGGGCCGCTCGAGGTCGACGCGCTGCGCCCGGCCGACAACTCCGTCGTCGAGAACGGCATGCTCAAGGTGATCGACAACCAGGTCGATTCCTCGACCGGCACGGTCAAGCTGCGGGCGGAATTCGCCAACGGCAATCTGCAGCTCTGGCCCGGGCAGTTCGTCAATGTGCGGCTGAAGATCGACACCCTGCGCAACGTGGTGGTGATCCCGACCGGCGCGGTGCAGCGCGGGCCGGAAGGCACCTTCGTCTATGTGGTGCAGAAGGGCGGCACCGTCGCCATGCGCGCGGTCGTGGTGCAGAAGCAGGACGAGAAGCAGGCCGTGGTGGCCAGCGGCGTGACGCCGCCCGAGGGCGTGGTCACCACCGGCTTCGGGCAACTGACCGACGGCGCCCACATCAGGCTCGGCGCGCGGCCGGGCGCCGGCGGGGCCACCCCGGGCGCGCCGGCTGCGCATCCGCGCAATGGCGGCGACGGCGCGCAAGCGCATGAGCGGCATCGTCATCGCGGCGGGGGCGGAAAGCCGCCGGCGCAATGAGCGTCTCCTCGCCTTTCATTCACCGCCCGATCGCCACCTCCCTGCTCGGCGTCGCGACCTTGCTGGGCGGCCTGCTCGGCTATTTGTGGCTGCCGGTATCGGCGCTGCCGCAGGTCGACTTCCCCACCATCCAGGTCACCACGCAATTGCCGGGCGCCAATCCCGACACCATCGCCGCGCTGGTGACGGCGCCGCTCGAGCGCCAGTTCGGCCAGATCGCGGCGCTGCAGGTAATGACGTCGTCGAGCTCCTACGGCGTCAGCCAGGTCACGCTGCAATTCGCCCTCAACCGCGACATCGACGCGGCGGCGCAGGACGTGCAGTCGGCGATCAATGCCGCCGGCTCCGCGCTGCCGCGCACCCTGCCCTACCCGCCGCTCTATTCGAAGGTGAACCCGGCCGACGTGCCGGTGATCACGCTGGCGCTCACCTCCAAGTCGATCGACCTGCGTGCCTTGAGCGACATGGCCGACACCATCATGGCGCCGCGGCTGTCGGAAGTGTCGGGCGTCGGCCACGTCTCGGTGCAGGGCGGCATCCGGCCGGCGATCCGCATTCAGGCCAATTTGCCCAGGCTCGCCGCCTACGGCATCGGGCTGGAGGACCTGCGCACGGCCATCGTCGGCGCCAATGTGGCCGGGCCGAAGGGCGAGCTCGACGGCGAACAGCAGGCCTACTCCATCGCCGCCAACGACCAGATCGAGAGCGCCGACGCCTACAAGTCGATCGTCGTGGCCTATCGCAACGGCGCGCCGGTGCTCTTGTCCGACGTCGCCAGCGTCATAGACGGGCTGGAGAACGACAAGGTCGGCGCCTGGTACCAGGGCAAGCCGGCCGTGGTCATCGACGTGCAGCGCCAGCCCGGCGCCAACGTGATCGAGACCGTCGAGCGCGTGCGCGCCGAGCTGCCGCGGCTCAAGCGCGCCATGCCGGCGGCGGTCGATCTGACCGTGGTCAACGACCGCACCAACACCATCCGCGCCTCGATCCATGACGTGCAGTTCACGCTCATCCTGAGCGTCGCGCTGGTGGTGCTGGTGGTGCTGATCTTTCTGCGCACCATGCGCGCCACCATCATCGCCGGTGTGGCGCTGCCGTTGTCGATCGTCGCCACCTTCGGGGTGATGTGGTTCGCCGGTTTCTCGCTCGACAATCTGTCGCTGATGGCGCTGACCATCGGCACCGGCTTCGTGGTGGACGACGCCATCGTCATGATCGAGAACATCGTGCGCCACATGGAAAACGGCGAGCCGCCTTTGCGCGCGGCGCTGCGCGGCGCAGGCGAAATCGGCTTCACGGTGATTTCGCTCACGCTGTCGCTGATCGCGGTGTTCATCCCGCTGCTGTTCATGACCGGCCTGGTCGGCCGCATGTTCCGCGAGTTCGCGCTCACGCTGTCGATCGCGGTCATCGCCTCGGCGGTCATCTCGCTGACGCTGACGCCGATGATGTGCAGTCGCCTGCTGCGCGATACGGAAAGCGCGCACGGCGCCGGCAACGCGCTCACGCGCGGCTTTTCGCTGCTTATCGAGCGCACCATCGATTTCTATCACCGCAGCCTGCAATGGGTGCTGCGCCGCCAGCGCGCGACGCTCATCTTCACCTTGGCGACGCTTGCCGCGACCATCGCGCTCTATGTGGTGGTGCCCAAGGGCTTCCTGCCGCTGCAGGACACCGGCCTGATCACCGCGGTGACGGAAGCCGGCTCCGACGTCTCCTTCGCCGAGATGCAGCGCCGCCAGCGCCAGGTGGAGGACATCGTTCGCGCCGACCCGGACGTGACCGGCGTGGTCTCGGTGCTGGGCGTCACCCCGCTCAACGCCACGCCCAATGCCGGGCGGATGGCGATCGCGCTCAAACCGCGCGACGACCGCAAGGACCTGGTCGGCGTCATCATCGCGCGGCTGCAGCAGGCGGTTTCCGGCATCCCGGGCATGACGGTCTATTTCCAGGCCGCGCAGGACATCCAAGTCTCGACGCGCTCGAGCCGCGCGCAGTACCAGTACACGCTGGTCTCGACCGACCGCAAAGCAGTGCTCAATTGGGCCGACAAGCTCACGCGCACGCTGCGGCAGTCGCCGGCGCTCGCCGACGTCGCCTCCGAGGCGCAGGAAGGCGGCCCCCGCATCCTGGTCAAGGTCGACCGCGAGCAGGCCGGCCGCCTCGGCGTCTCCATGCAGAGCGTGACCGACACGCTCAACGACGCCTTCAGCCAGCGGCAGATTTCCACCATCTACGGCCAGGCCAACCAGTACCGCGTCATCCTGGAGGCCGAGCCGCGCTTCCAGAAGGACCCGAGCGCGCTCAACCGGCTGTTCGTCACCGGCGCCAACACCAGTACCGGCACCGTCGCCACCGCCGGCAATACCGTGATGGGCTCGACCAACACCAACACCACCGCCACGCCCAACACCGTCACCACCAACAACCAGGTGCCGCTCTCCGCCGTCGTCGCATTTCGAGCGCACCACGGCGCCGCTGGCGATCGCGCACCAGGCGCAGTTCCCGGCGGTGACCATCAGCTTCGACCTGGCGCCCGGCTATGCGCTGTCCGACGCGCTCACCGCCATCAGCAAGGCCGAGCAGACGATCGGCATGCCGGCCAACGTCAACGGCAGCTTCTCCGGCGACGCCGCCGAATTCACCACCTCCTTGCGCGGCGAGCCCTGGCTGATCCTGGCCGCGGCCATCGCCATCTATATCGTGCTCGGCATTCTGTACGAGAGCTTCATCCACCCGCTGACGATCCTGTCGACGCTGCCGTCGGCGGGCGTCGGCGCGCTTCTTGCGCTGATGCTGTTCGGCTACGACCTGTCGGTGATCGCGCTCATCGGCATCGTGCTGCTGATGGGCATCGTGAAGAAGAACGCCATTCTGATGATCGACTTCGCGCTCGATGCCGAGCGCCGGCAGGGGCTGACGCCGGACGAGGCGATCGTGCAGGCGGCGCTGTTGCGTTTCCGCCCCATCATGATGACGACGCTGGCCGCGCTGTTCGGCGCGCTGCCGCTGGCGCTCGAATCGGGCACCGGCTCCGAGCTGCGCAATCCGCTCGGCATCACCATCGTCGGCGGGCTTCTGCTGTCGCAACTGCTCACGCTCTACACCACGCCGGTCATCTATCTTTACATGGATCGGCTGCGCGCGCGGCTTTCGCCCAGCAGGCCGCGCCGCTCGCACCACCCGCATCCCAGCCCGGCGGAGTGACGGCGATGCCCCAAGCTCCGTTCATTCCCGCATTCGGTGGCATGGCCGGGAGGCGGCCATGAACATCTCGCGGCCGTTCATCCGCCGGCCGATCGGCACCACGCTGATGGCGATCGGGTTGTTCCTGGTGGGCGCCGTGGCTTACGTGTTCCTGCCCGTCGCCAGCCTGCCGGCGGTCGAGCTCCCCACCATCTCGGTCAACGCCAGCCGGCCCGGCGCCAGCCCCAACACCATGGCGGCGACGGTAGCGGCGCCGCTCGAGCGCCAGCTCGCCACGATTTCCGGCGTCAACGAGCTCACCTCGGTGTCCTCGCTCGGCAATAGCCGCATCACCGTTCAGTTCGACCTCTCGCGCTCGATCGACGGCGCCGCCCGCGACGTGCAGGCCGCCCTCAATGCGGCGCTGAGCGACCTGCCCGCCGACATGCCGACGCTGCCGACCTTCCGCAAGTTCAATCCGTCGGCGGCGCCGATTCTGATCCTGGCGCTCACCTCGGACACCATGCTGCCGAGCGCGGTCTACGACGCCGCCGATAGCGTGATCGCCCAACGCCTCTCCCAGGTGGACGGCGTCGCCGACGTCACGGTCGCCGGCTCCGAGCAGCCGGCGCTGCGCGTGCGGGTCGATCCGACGCGGCTTGCCGCCACCGGCATCAGCCTGGAAGACGTGCGCGCGGCGGTCGTCAATTCCAACGCGCTCGGCCCGGTCGGCGCCTTCGACGGCGCCGGCCGCAACATCACCATCGGCACCGACGGGCAATTGCGCGAGGCGGCCGACTACGACCCGGTGGTGGTGCGCACCCGCGACGGCACGGTGATCCGCCTGTCCAATATCGCAAAAATCGAACCGAGCGTGCGCAACAGGCTGGCCGCCGGCTGGTTCAACAAGAAGCCTTCGGTGATCCTGCTCATCACCAAGCAGGGCGACGCCAACGTCATCGACACCATCGACCGCATCTACAAGCTGCTGCCGGAGCTCCAGCAATGGGTGCCAGCGGGCCTGAAAATATCGGTGCTGGCCGACCGCACGCAGACCATCCGCGCCAGCGTTGACGACATGCAGCTGACGCTCGCGGCCAGCGTCGTGCTGGTGATGCTGGTGGTGTTCCTGTTTCTGCGGCGCGTGGCGCCGACCGCGGCGGCCGGCATCACGGTGCCGCTAGCGCTGGCCGGCACCTGCGCCTGCATGTGGGTGGCCGGCTTCTCCATCGACAATCTGTCGCTGATGGCGCTTGCCGTGAGCGTCGGCTTCGTGGTCGACGACGCCATCGTGATGATCGAGAACGTGTTCCGCAATCTCGAGCGCGGGCATTCCCCCTTGAGGGCGGCACTGGCCGGGGCGCGCCAGATCGGCTTTACCGTGCTGTCGATCTCGGTGTCGCTGATCGCCGCCTTCATTCCGCTCCTGTTCATGGGCGGCATCGTCGGCCGTTTCTTCCGCGAGTTCTCGGTGACGCTGGCGTTCGCCATCGCGGTGTCGACCGTGGTGTCGCTGACGGTGACGCCGATGATCTGCGCCTATTTCGTGCGGGTACCGCCGAGCCCCGACGCCACCTGGCTCGACCGCGCGATGGAAGGCGCGGTCTCGCGCCTGGTGCGCTTCTACGACCGCACGCTGACGATCGCGCTCGAGCACCGCTATTTCACGCTTATCGTCTTTATCGCCACCATCGCGCTCACGGTCGGCCTGTTCATCCGCACGCCCAAGGGCTATTTCCCGCAGGACGATACCGGCCTCATCTTCGCCGGCACGCGCGCGTCCACCGACATCTCCTTCGACGCCATGAAGAAGCTGCAGATGCGGGCGATGGACGTGGTGCTGTCGGACCCGGCGGTGGCGGGCTTAGGCTCCTCGATCGGCTCCTCGCATTGGAACGCCTCGGTCAATCACGGCCGCATGTTCGTCAGCCTGAAGCCGCTGTCGGAGCGCGGCAACGTCAGTACGCAGCGGGTGGTGGCGCGCCTGCGCGGGCGGCTCAACCGCATTGCGGGCTTGCGTGTCTTCATGGTGCCGGCGCAGGACCTGCGCACCGGCGGCCGGCAGAGCGACTCGCAATATCAATTCACGCTATGGAGCGCCGACATCGAGGCGCTGCAGCACTGGGTGCCGCTGGTCGAGGCGCGGGTGAAGAAAATCCCCGGCGTGGTCGACGTCAACACCGACCGCGAGCAAGGCGGCCTGCAGGCAACCGTCGACATCGACCGCAAGGCGGCCGCGCGGCTGGGCGTGCGCATGCAGGACATCGACGCCACCCTCAACGACGCCTTCTCGCAGCGGCAGATCTCGACCATCTACACCTCGCGCAACCAGTACCGCGTGATCATGGAGGTCGACCGCAAATACCAGCGCGATCCCAACGAGCTCAGCCAGATCTACGTGCCCGGTCGCGGCGGCACGCAGGTGCCGCTGTCGGCGGTGGCGCATGTCTCGCGCGGCATCGCGCCTTTGGTGGTCAACCACCAGGGCCAGTTCCCCGCCACCACCATCAGCTATAATCTGGCGCCCGGCACCACGCTCGGCGAGGGGGCCGCGGCCGTCGCGCAGGCCGTGGGCGACATGCACCTGCCCGACACGATCCGCACCGATTTCGCCGGCGACATCAAGCAATTCAAGCGGACGGCGAGCGTGCAAGCCGCGCTGCTGATCGCGGCGCTGGTCGCGGTCTATATCGTGCTCGGCGTGCTGTACGAGAGCCTGGCGCACCCGCTCACCATCATCTCGACGCTGCCCTCGGCCGGCCTCGGCGCGCTACTGGCGCTGCAGGTGTCGGGCACCGAGCTGACGGTGATCGCCTTCATCGGCATTATTCTCTTGATCGGCATCGTGAAGAAGAACGGCATCATGATGGTGGACTTCGCCCTCGACGCCGAGCGCCGGCGGAGATTGTCGCCGCAACGCGCCATTCATGAAGCGTGTCTGGAGCGCTTTCGGCCGATCCTGATGACCACGCTCGCCTCCATGCTGGGCGCGGTGCCGCTGGTGGTCGCCATCGGCCCGGGCTCCGAGCTGCGCCGCCCGCTCGGCATCACCATCATCGGCGGGCTGCTGGTATCGCAGGTGCTGACGCTCTATACGACGCCGGTGATCTATCTCCTGCTCGACGGCTTGCACCGGCGCCTGGGCGGCGCCATGCCGAGCTTCGTGCGGCGGCCGCGCGCGCTGCCGGCGGAGCCGGCGGAGTAGTAGGTTAACCGGATTGACTCTCCGCCGTCATTGCCGGGCTTGACCCGGCAATCCATGAGGCGAGCTCGCAAGCACAACCGAACGTAAGGCTCACACGCGCTGCCGCTCATCATGGATGCGCGGGTCAAGCCCGCGCATGACGCCGAGGATTTGGCGCGCTCGTGCCAAATTGCTCGCTACACCCCCAAATATCTATGCTGCACATCCTTCGCCGCAGCCAACTCCGGCGAAGCGCCCGACCACACCACACGCCCGCGCTCGATGAGGAAGTGGCGGTCGGCGACGCGCATCAGCGCGTCGACGTTCTTGTCGATCACCAGGATAGACAGGCCGCTGCTTTTGAGCCGCGCCAGACAGCGCCAGATCTCGGCGCGGATCAGCGGCGCCAGGCCTTCGGTCGCCTCGTCGAGGATCAGCAAGCGCGGATTGGTCATCAGCGCGCGCCCGATCGCCAGCATCTGCTGCTCGCCGCCGGAAAGCTGGTTGCCCATGCTGGCCGACCGCTCGGCCAGGCGCGGGAACAGCTCGTAGACGCTGTCGAGCGCCCAGGCGGCGCCGCCGCGCTTGACCGCCGTCGCTACCAGGTTCTCGTGCACCGTGAGATTGGGGAAAATCTGCCGGCCCTCCGGCACCAGGCCGATGCCGAGCTGGGCCACCCGGTAGGGCGGCAGCGCGCGGATGTCGGCGCCGTCGAAGCGGATGGCGCCCGCGCGCGCCGGCGTCAGCCCCATGATCGAGCGCACGGTGGTGGTCTTGCCCATGCCGTTGCGGCCCATCAGCGTCACCATCTCGCCGGGCGCAACCGACAGCGAGACGCCGAACAGCACCTGGCTCAACCCGTAGCAGGTCTCGATGCCGGCGACTTCGAGCACGTCAGCCATGCGCGGCCTCCTGCTCGCCGAGATAGGCCTCGCGCACTTGGACGTTGGCGCGGATCGCGTCGGGCGCGCCGGTGGCGATCACCCGGCCATAGACCAGCACGGTGATGCGGTCGGCAAGCGCGAACACGGCTTCCATATCGTGCTCGACCAGCAGAATGGTGAGCTCCGACTTCAGGGCGCGCAGCATGGACACCATGCGCGCGGACTCCTCGGGCCCCAGCCCCGCCATCGGCTCGTCGAGCAGCAGCAGGCGTGGGCGGCTGGCGAGCGCCATGGCGAGCTCCAACTGCCGGTGCTCGCCGTGGCTGAGCGCGGAGGCCGGCCAGTCGGCGCGCTCGGCAAGGCCGACGCGTTCGAGCGCCGCGCTTGCCGTTTGGCGCAACCCGGTTTCCAAACGGGCATTGCGCCAGAAGCGAAACGAATGCCCGTCATGCGCCTGCACCGCCAGCGCCACATTGTCGAGCGCGCTGAAATCGAGAAACAAGGACGTGATCTGGAACGAGCGCGCGAGCCCGAGCGCGCTGCGCCTATGCACCGGCAGCGCGGTAATGTCGGTACCGGCGAAACGGATGCGGCCGGAGTTGGGCCGCAGTTGCCCGGAGAGCTGGGCGATCAGCGTGGTCTTGCCGGCGCCGTTCGGCCCGATCACCGCGTGCAACTCGCCCTGCGCAACGTCGAGCACGATGTCGTCGGTGGCAACGATGCCGCCGAAGCGCTTGGCAAGCTTTTCCACCTGCAACAGCGCGCTCATGAGGACACCTTGCGGCCGAGCGACTGCAGCAGCCCGTCGATGCCGCCGCGCGCGAACAGCACCACCAGCAGCAGCAGCGGGCCGAGGATGATCTGCCAATATTCGGTGATGCCGGAGAGCGCCTCCTCCAGCACCAAAAGCGCCACCGCGCCGAACAGCGCGCCCACCGGCGAGGCCATGCCGCCCAGCACCACCATGATGATGAGGTCGCCCGAGCGCGTCCAATACATCATCGCCGGGCTGACGAAATCGGCCTGGTTGGCAAGCAGCGCGCCGGCCAGCCCGCACAGCGTGCCGGCAATCACGAAGCAGATGAGCTTGTAGCGGTAGGTGGGAAAGCCGATGGCGCGCATGCGCGTTTCGTTGGAGCGCGCGCCCTGGATCACCAGGCCGAAGCGCGAATTGGTCAGCCGCCAGACGAGATAAATGGTGCCGCACAGCAGCGCCAGACAGACGTAATAGAACTGCGTCTTGTCGGTGAGATCGATCGGCCAGAAGAACTGGCTGCGCTTCTGGATGGTGAGGCCGTCGTCGCCGCCGTAGCGGGCGATGCCGGCAACCACGTAATAGGCCATCTGCGCGAAGGCCAGCGTGATCATGATGAAATAGACGCCGCGCGTGCGCAACGACATCGCGCCGATGACCAGCGCAAACAGCGCGGAGGCTACGAGCGCCACCGGCCATTGCACGAAGCCGGAATAGACGTGCTCGAAGGCCAGCATGCCGACGGCATAGCCGCCAATGCCGAGATAGGCGGCGTGGCCGAAGCTCATCATGCCGCCATAGCCGAGGATGAGATTGAGGCTGACCGCGGCCAGCGCCAGGATGACAATGCGGGTGAACAGCGTGAGCGCGAACTGGTCGTTGGTGAGCGCGACATAAAGCGGCAGCAGCGCGAGCGCCACGAGCAGCACCGCGCCGAAGACATTGCGCAAGCCGGCGCCCTTCATTTGCCGCCCGCCGAGAACAGGCCTTCCGGCTTCAGCACCAGCACGACCGCCATCAACAGATAGATCAGCATGGAGGAGAGCGCCGGGGCCGCGGTCGCCGCCGCGTTGGTGCTCAGCACCAGGCGCATGAGGTCGGGCAGATAAGAGCGGCCGAGCGTGTCGATGAATCCGACCAAGAGCGCCGCCACGAGCGCGCCGCGCACCGAGCCGATGCCGCCGATCACGGTGACGACGAAGGCGAGGATGATGATGTTCTCGCCCATGCCGATCTGCACGGTGAGGATCGGCGCCTGCATCAGCCCGGCAAGCCCGGCGAGCGCGGCGCCGAGACCGAAAACGAGGGTGAAGAGCAGCTTGATGTTGACGCCGAGCGCGCCGACCATTTCGCGGTTACTGGCGCCGGCGCGGATCAGCATGCCGATGCGCGTGCGCATCACCAGCACGTAGAGGAAGCCGGCGACGGCAAACGTCACCACGATCATCGACAGCCGGTAGGCGGAATAGGAAATGCCGGGCAGGATCGGCACCGGCGCCAGCAGCCAGGACGGCAGCGGCAGCGACAGCCCGTCCGGCCCCCAGATCAGCCGCACCGCCTCATTGAAGAACAGGATCAGCCCGAAAGTGGCGAGCACGTGGTCGAGATGGTCGCGGCCGTAGAGCCGGCGCATCACGACCACTTCGACGACCATGCCGACCAGCAGCGTGGCGGCGACCGCCAGCACCACGGCCAGCATGAAGCTGCCGGTCCAGGCGGCGAAGGTGGCGGCGAAATAGGCGCCGATCATGTAGAGCGAGCCGTGCGCCAGGTTGACCAGGTCCATGATGCCGAACACCAGCGTCAAGCCCGCCGCCAAGAGGAACAGCAGCAGGCCGAATTGCAGGCCGTTGAGGCATTGCTCGATGAACAGGGTCATGGCGTCGGCAGGTTACTGGTCATTCCGGGGCGCGAGCGAAGCGAGCGAGCCCGGAATCCAGGAAGATACGGCATATGCCTCGCACTTGGCCCCTGGATTCCGGGTTCGCGGCCTTCGGCCGCGCCCCGGAATGACGACGATAATTCAAAAGTAGAGCGGCAGAAACGCCCCGGCGCTTCTGCCGCCCCCATCGCATCAGCCCGCGATCACTTCATCGGGCACTGGGTGTGGAACTTGTCCTGGTTGTCCTTGACGATGGTGGCCACCGTCTTAAGCACGTAGTCGCCGTTTTGCTTGACCACGTCCTGCAGATAGAAATTCTGGATCGGGAAGTGGTTGTTGCCGTACTTGAAGCCGCCGCGCACCGACTTGAAATCGGCCTTCTTGAGGGCCGCGCGCACCTTGTCCTTGTTGGACAGGTCGCCGTGCAGGGCATCGACCGCCGACTTGATCAGGTTGGCGGCGTCGTAAGATTGCGCGCCGTAGAAGGACGGCTTCTTGCCCTTGTACTTCTTCTCGAAGTCGGCAACGAACTTCTTGTTGGTCGCGTTCGGCAGGTCGTTGACCCACTCCTGTGCGCCGGGCACGCCGAGCGCGAGGTCTTTCTGCAGCGGCAGCGACAGCTCGTCGATGGTGAAGGCGGTGTAGAGCGGGATCTTGCCCTTCAAGCCGGCTTGCGCGTACTGGCTGAGGAACTGCACGCCGGCCTTGCCGGGATAGAACACGAAGATGGCGCCCGGATTGGCGGCCTTGGCCTTGGCGAGCTCGGCGGAGAAGTCGAGCTGGGTCGGCCAGGTGGTCAGCTCCTTGCCGACGACCTTGCCCTTGAAGGTTGAGGCGACGCCCGCCAGCATGTCCTTGCCGGCGGCATAGTTCGGGCCGATGAGAAAGACGCTCTTCACGCCCTTCTGGTTCATGTAGAGGCCCATCGCCTGCGGCGTCTGGTCGTTCTGCCAGGAGGTGGAGAAGAAATAGGGCGAGCACTGTTCGCCAGCGAGCTGGTGCGGGCCGGCATTGGCGCTGATCAGGAAGGTGTGCGAGTTGAAGGCGGGCTTCACCGAGGCGAGCAGCACGTTCGACCAGATATAGCCGACCAGGAAATCGACATGGTCGGACTGGATCAGCTTCTGCGTCTTCTGCAGGCCGGTCGCCGGCTTGAAGCCGTCGTCCTCGTAGATCACCTGCACCGGACGGCCGTCCATTTTGCGGCCCATGTGATCGAGCGCGAGCTCGAAACTGTCGCGCATATTGTTGCCGATGACGGCGACCGGGCCCGAGAAGGTCGACACGAAACCGATCTTGACGGGATTCTGGGCCGCGGCGGGGCCCATGGCGAGCAGCAAAGCGGCGCCCGCAGCCAACAACGCTTTACGCATTTTAGTCCTCCCCCTTGGGTCCGCTTTGCGGCCCTTGTTCAATCGATGCACCAATCTAGCGGGATCGGCGGGATGTGGCCACCCGCACCAAAGTTCGCATACCGCCGGCCCCGCGGAACAGGCAGCTACCAGGCCTATTCCTTGCGGGACGCCCGCCCATCGGCCGCGACATCAAGCGTTGCGCAGTCTAGTGCCGCCGATTTGAAGTTCCTGCACCACCTGCCGCAAGCTCGTTCAGGAACTTCAAATCGATAAGCGGCACTAGAATCAGATACTTGCTAGTGCCCCTTTGCTTCCGAAGTTCGTGTCAGAGGGTGCTACGATGCATCACGAACTTCGGAAGCGGGGCACTAGACTTGGCGCCGGCCGGCAGTGCCGGAAAAATAATTCCAAAGGGAGGGTGCGTGGCCAAGGCGCTCGACAAAACCTATGACGGCATCGTCATCGGCGCCGGCCACCACGGGCTGATCCTGGCGAGCTATCTGGCGCGCGCCGGCCTCGATATTCTGCTGGTGGAGCGGCGGCTGAGCTACGGCGGCGGCCTGTGCACGCGCGAGGTGACGCTGCCCGGCTTCTATCACAACCTGCATTCCATCAATCACTTCCACATTTCCGAGGCGCCCTGGTTCAAGGACCTGGGGCTGGACGAACGCGTCAGCTACATCACGCCGCGCTACGAGTTCGGCCAGGCGCACCGCGACGGCTCGGCTCTGGTGCTGGGGCGCGAGCTGGAGGAATTGGTCGCCAATATCGCGCGCTTCTCCAAAAAGGACGCGCAGATCTTCCGCGACTGGAACCGCAAGGCCGAGAAGATCACGCGCGATATCTTCCTGCCCGAGCGCTATGCCGAACCGCTGCCGCAAGAGGAGCGCGAGGCGCTGCTGTCACGCACCGCGCTCGGCCGCGAATTCCTCGAGATGGCAAACCGCCAGCCGCTCGACGTGGTGCACGAGCTGTTCGAGAACGAGCACGTGCGGCTGTTGTTCCTGTTCAAGGTGTCGCTGTTCGGCACCTGGCTGGTCGACACGCTGTCGAAGACCTCGCCCATGGGCTCGGTGATCCGCGCTTTCGATCTGGAAAGCGGCTATCAGCTGTGCGAGGGCGGCTCGTTCAATCTGGCGCGCGGGCTGATGGAGACTTTCATCGCCGCCGGCGGCAGCTATCGGCCGCAGGTCAACATCGCGCGCATCGTGGTCGAGAACGGCAAGACGACCGGCATCGAGCTCGCCGACGGCCGCACCGTACGCGCGCGCCAGTTCGTCGCCTCCACGCTCGACGTGCACCAGACCTTCGAGAGCCTGATCGGACGCGAGCAATTGCCGGCCGCGTTCCTCAACAAACTCGACACTTTCCAATACACCGCCTGGAGCCTGTTCGGGCTGCATCTGGCCTTGAACGAAAGCCCGCGCTTTGCCGCCGCAAGCTTCGATCCCAATATCGACCGCTCGCTCAAATGGTCGATCGGCGCCGAAACCATGGAGGACCTGTTCTCCGCGCATCAGGACGTGATGGCCGGGCGCGTGCCGAAGATCGTGCAGTTCGGCTCCGGACCCTTGAGCCTCATCGATCCGACGCAGGCGCCGCCGGGCAAGCACACCACCTATTGCTGGCACGTGATGCCGCTTAATCCCGACATCGGCGGGCAATCCTACGAAAGCTGGAAAGAGGATTTCGCCGACCGCATCGTGGAGACCTATGCGCGCTACTGCCCGAACATGACGGCCAAGAACATTCTCGGGCGCTACATCTATACTGGTCGTGAATACGTGCAGGAGATGATCAACATGCGCGGCGGCGACATTTTCATGGGCGCCTTCAATGCCGAACAGGTCATGTACAACCATTTCGGCTACCGCTCGCCGATCCCCAACCTCTACAACGCCGGCTCCGCCGGTCACCCGGGCGGCGCCATTTCGGGCGGCGCCGGCTATATCAGCGCCGGGCTCATCGCGCGGGACCTCGGGCTCAGGCCATGGTGGACGCCGTGGGATGCGCGCGCCGCGCTCGAGCAATTACCCGCGCTGGAAAAAGGCGCGGCGTGACCGCCTCGACAATGTCCGCCTTCGTCGCCGCGCAGATCGTCAATGCCGACGGCGGTGCCACGCCTCCGTGACGATTACGGCGCCGGCTGCATGCGGCGCATCTGGCGAAACGAAATGAGCCGCCTGGCGCGCTCGTCCCACAGTACCAGGCGCACGCATTTGATGCTTTCCCACAGCGTCAGCCGGCCGATTTGGCCCAGCTCGGGATGATCGCGCAGCACGCGCGGCAGCCGGTAATAAGGAATGCGACTGCATAGATGATGCACGTGATGAATGCCGATATTGGCGGTGAACCAGCGCAGCACGCCGGGCAGCACGTAGTGCGACGAGCCGTGCAGCGCGGCCTCGTGCAGCGACCAGCTCTCGCCATCCGCCCAGGTGGTCTGCTCGAACTGATGCTGGACGTAGAACAGCCACACACCCATCGCCGCCGCCAGCAGCATGATCGGCAAATGCACCAGCAGGAAGGGTCCGACACCGATCAGCCAGATCAGCACGGCGACGATGCCCGCGGCCGCAAGATTGGTGCCCATGGTGCTGAGCCACGGCGCCCGGCCGCCGTGCATGAAGCCGATCGGCAGGCGGTTACGTAAAATGAAAAGATAGGCGGGCCCGACGCCGAACATGACCGCCGGATGGCGATAGAGCCGGTATTTGAGCCGGCGCCAGCGCGGCAGCGCGAGATATTCCCGCACCGTCAGCGTGTCGACGTCGCCGATGCCGCGGCGATCGAGATTGCCCGAGGTTGCATGATGCATGGCGTGACTGCGCCGCCAGAAATCGTAGGGCGTCAGCGTGAGCACGCCCAGCACGCGGCCGATCCAGTCATTGGCCAGACGATGGCGGAAGAAGGCGCCGTGGCCGCAGTCGTGCTGGATCATGAACAGGCGCACCAGGAACCCGGCGGCCGGCACCGCGAGCAGCAGAGTGAGCCACCAGAATCCGAACGAATAAGACAACCACATCAGCACCCAGAGCGCGGCCAGCGGCACGAACGAAATGGCGAGTCTCTATCGCGCTGCGCCCATTGCTGGGCTCGCGATAACGCAACATGATTTGTTGCCATTTGCGCGCCTCGTCCGCCGCGGTCGGATTGGCCGTGTTCACCTTGCTCAAATTTATGTCCTTTGCGTGCATGGGCGCGGCAATGCGCGTTATACTGGCCGGACTGTCGTGCCCGTCCACATCTCGGGGGATTCGTCGATTCTTGGCAGGATATCGAGGTTTTTTGTATCTAATATTGAACATAGCTGTTTTACAGGCCGCTAGTGCCCCGCTACCGAAGTTCGTGATACATCGCAGCACCTTCTGACACGAACTTAGGAAGCAAAGGGGCACTAGCGAGTATCTGATTCTAGTGCCGCTTATCGATTTGAAGTTCCTGAACGAGCTTGCGCCAGGTGGTGCAGGAACTTCAAATCGGCGGCACTAGTCCGGCATTGATGTCGCAGGAGGGTATGCATTGAGTTCCCACCGTTGCCATCGTCGCGCAAGGCACCATGGGCGCCGGCATCGCCCAGCGGCTGACCGAGAACATGGTCGCCGTCACCACCTCGCTCACCGGCCGCAGCGAAAAAAGCGCTGCCCGCGCGCGCGCAGCCGGCATGCAAGCCGTGGACGAGCGGCAGCTGGCCGAGGCCGATGTCTTCTTGTCGATCGTGCCGCCGGGGGAAGCGCTGGCGCTCGCCAAGCGGCTTGCGCCCGTGCTCACCGCCGCCAACAAGAAGCTCGTCTATACCGACTGCAACGCGGTAAGCCCCGCCACCATGCGCGAAATCGCCGCGGTGGTGCGCGCCACCGGCTGCCCCTTTGTCGCTGCAGCCATCATCGGCCCGCCGCCCAAGCCGGGCTCCGCCAACACCAAAATCTACGCCTCCGGCCCCGCCGCCAAGGAGCTCGCCCGGCTCAACGACTACGGCTTGATCGTGCGCGTGCTGGAAGGCGAATTGACCGCCGCCTGCGCGCTGAAAATGTCCTATGCCGGCATCACCAAGGGCTTCACCGCGCTGGGCGCCGCCATGCTACTCGCCGCCGCGCGCGAAGGCGCCGGCGAAGCGCTGCACACCGAGCTGACCGAAAGCCAGCCGGCTTTGCTCGGCTGGCTCGCGCGGCAGGTCCCGGTCATGTATCCCAAGGCCTATCGCTGGGTGGCCGAACTCGACGAGGTTGCCGCCTTCGTCGGCACCGAGCGGCCCGAGCACGAGATGCTTTCCGCCGCCGCGCGGCTCTACGAGCGGCTCGCCGCCGACGTCGACGGCGACAACAAGGAAACCGGCGCGCTCGACGCATTCCTCGGCAAGTGAGCGGGCCATGATCGAAACCCGCCTCACCTCCCGTTTCGCCATCAAGCACCCGATCCTGTGTGCGCCCATGGCGCTGGTCACCGGCGGGCGGCTGGCGGGCGCGGTGAGCGCGGCCGGCGGGCTCGGCGTATTGGGCGGCGGCTATGCCGGCCTGCTCGGCAACGAGCCCGATCTCGACGAAGAATATCGCGCCGCCGGCAACGCGCCGATCGGCGTCGGCTTCATCACCTGGGCCGCGCTCAAGAACCCGCAAATGGTAGAATGGGCGCTGGCGCGGCGCCCTGCCTGCCTGTTCCTCTCCTTCGGCGACCCGGCGCCGTTTGCCAAACGCGCGCACGCGGCGGGTGTGCCGGTTATCTGTCAGGCCCAGACCATGCGCCATGTCGAAGAAGGGCTCGATGCCGGCGCCATGGCGATCGTGGCGCAAGGCACCGAGGCCGGCGGCCATGGCGGGCGGCGCGCCACTTTGCCGTTCGTGCCCGAGGTGGCCGATTTGCTGGCCAAGCGCGCGCCCGAGGTGCTGCTGCTCGCGGCCGGCGGCATCGCCGACGGGCGCGGGCTTGCCGCCGCCCTCATGCTGGGCGCCGACGGTGCGCTGGTCGGCACGCGCTTCTGGGCCGCGCAGGAAGCGCTCACCGCGCCGGCGGCGATCGAGCGCGCGCTCGCGGCGGGCGGCGACGCAACCGTGCGCACCACCGCGATCGACGCGCTGCGCGGCGTGCCCTGGCCGGAGCAGTATTCCTACCGCACGCTGGCGAACGACATCACGCGCGACTGGGCGCCGCGCGAAGCGGAGGCGCGAGCGCAGTTCGGCGCCATGCAGGAGCACTATGCGCAGGCCCGCACGCGCGGCGATTTCGACGTCGCGCCGGTGATCGTGGGCGAATGCGTGGGACTGATCGGCGCGCGGCTGCCCGCCGCGGCCATCGTCGAGCAGATGGTGGCGCAAGCCGAGCATGCACTGAAAAGCGGCAGTGCGTTGTTGCGCTGACGGAACGGCTCGGGCCCGCGGGCGTTCAGCCCGCGGTATCCGCCGGCAGATACCCGCCTAAGCGCACGACTTTGCCGGAATCTTGCGCCAGGATGGCGCGACTCAAAGGGCGGCGAATTCTTCAACCGGCGATCGGTCAATGCGCAGAATACTGAGCAGAATTTGGCGCACGAGCATCATCGGCAACCTGGTCGCCGGGTCGCTGGTGGTGCTGCCCTTCGTGCTGACCGTGCTGATTATCGGCTGGGGCATCAACTGGATCATGGCGGCCTTCGGCCCCGGAAGCTGGTTCGGCACCATCCTGACCACCGGCGGCGAGGCGCTGATCGGGCCGAAACGCGAGTGGCTGGCCTTCCTGATGGGCGCCGTCATCGTGCTCATCGTCCTGTGGGTGTTCGGATGGGCCGTGCGCACAACGGCGCAGCGCACGCTGCAGCACGTGCTGGACGACGTGCTGACCAAGGTGCCGCTGTTCCGGGCGATCTACCGGCCGGTGTCGCAGGTGGTGCGGATGTTCGCCGGCAGCAATCCCGATCTCACCGGCTTGCCCGTCGTCATGTGCCGGCTGGGCGGCGCGCAGGGCGTCGACGTGCCGGCATTCCTTGCCTCCAGCAAGACCTTCGAGGTGGCGGGCGAGCAGCGGCTGCTGGTCTACCTGCCGACCTCGCCGCTGCCGGCCTGGGGCGGGCTGGTGCTGGTGCCGGAGACTGCCGTCATCCCGGTGCCCGACATGGACGCCGACGCGCTGATCAAGCTCTATTTCTCCTTCGGGGTGCTGGCGCCCGAGACCATCCCGCGCGTCACCGAGCGCATCAAGCAGGGGCACCGCGACGAGCAACGCCGCGAGCGCAAGCCGGCCGACGCCGCCGAGTAGGGCGAACCTCACGTTGACTTGGCGGAAGCGAGATCGTTAGCATACAAGCGATCTTGGGGGGCTTCCTTTCACCATGAAACCCGCGCCGTTCATCCGTCACGTGCCGCGAACGGTCGCCGAGGCGGTGAAGATTCTCAGCGAGGTCGCGCCCCAGGACGGCCGCGTGCTGGCGGGCGGGCAGAGCCTGGTGCCGATCATGGCATTCCGGCTGGCGAAGCCGGCGCACCTGGTCGATATCAACGAAATCGGCGAGCTCGGCCGCATCGCCAGCGACGGCAAGCTGCTGTCGATCGGCGCCAATGTGCGTCACGCGGCCTTCCATAAGGCCGTGGTGGAGGGCCCGCTCGGCGCGCTGCTTTCTCAGGTGGCGCGCCACATCGCGCACTATCCCATCCGAACGCGCGGCACCTTCTGTGGCTCGCTCGCCCATGCCGACCCGGCCTCGGAATGGTGCCTGCTGGCGGCGACGCTCGACGCCACCGTCGTTGCGCAGAGCATGCGCGGCGAGCGGCCGATCGCGGCGAAAGATTTCTTCCAAGGCATCATGGCGACGGCGCTGGCCGAGGATGAGCTGTTAACGCAAGCGCGGCTGCCGCTGCCGCCGCCCGACACCCGCTTCGGCTTCAACGAGTTCAGCCGCCGCGCCGGCGATTTCGCCATGAGCGCGGCGCTCGTTTCTTATCGGCTGCAAGGCGGCAAGATCGCCGACGCGCGCGTCGGCCTCGGCGGCGCCGAGCCCTTCCCACGCCGTATTGCCGAAGCGGAAGCCGCGCTCGACGGCAAGGCGCCTAGCGACAAAGTTTTCCGGGCCGCCGCGGAAGCCGCGGCCCAGGCGATCGAGCCCCTGGAGGACCACCAAACCACGGCCGACTACCGCCGCGACCTGGTGCGCGCGGTCACGCGCCGCGCGCTGGAGCAGATCGCATGATCCCGAAAAGTGGGAACCGGTTTTCGGAAAAGTTCATGCGCAAGCGGAATTGCGCATCATGAGCGAGCGCGGCACCAAGGGCGCAGGGCTGAAATGGGTCGGCCGCGCCATCCGGCGGCTGGAGGACCCGGCGCTGGTCACCGGCCGCGGCCGCTTCACGCGCGACCTGAAGGCCGCGCATTGGGTTCGTTTCGTGCGCAGCCCGGTGGCGGCCGGCACCATCAGGAAGATCGAGGCGCCGGCGGGCGCGACCGTGATCGCCGCCGCCGATCTCAAAGGCGTCAAGCCGATCAAGCCGATGCTGCACAAGTTCAACTACCGCCCGATCGGCCAGCCGATCCTGGCCGACGGCGAGGTGCGTTTCACCGGCGAGCTCGTCGCCGCCGTGGTGGGGACAAGCGAAGCGGAGGCCGAGGACCTGGCCGACGAGGTCGTGCTCGACATCGCGGAGACGGCGCCGCTGATCGACGCGCAGGCCGCGCTCATGCCCGGCGCACGGCAGATCCACGCTGAGGCGCCCGGCAATGTCATGGTCGAAGGTGTCGTCGAAACGCCCGACTTCGCCAAAGTCTGGGCGAGCGCCGCCAAGATCGTCACCGTCAATGCCCGCTCGCACCGGCAGAACGCCACGCCCATGGAGCCGCGCGGCGGCCATGCGGCTTATGACGCATCCACCGGCCGCGTCACGCTCACCTGCACCACGCAGATGCCGCATCTGACGCGCACGGCGATCGCCGACGTGCTGGGCATGCCGGAAAGCGATCTGCGCGTGATCGCACCCGACGTCGGCGGCGGCTTCGGGCAGAAAATGTCGCTGGCCGGCGAATATGTCGTGCTGGTGTGGCTGGCGCGCCAACTCAAAAGCACGGTGGCCTGGAGCGAGGACCGGCGCGAGAACCTGATCGCCGGGTTCCACTCGCGCGACCAGTCCATCGCGCTGAAGGCGGCGTTCGACAAGGATGCCAGGCTGATCGCGCTCCAGCACGAGGTGGCCGCCAATATCGGCGCCTATTCCTGCTATCCCACCACCTGCGGGGTCGAGCCGCTGATGGCCATGGCGGAAATGCCCGGGCCTTACGACTTCCGCGCCTATGCCTGCCGCGCGCGCGGCGTCATCACCAATACCTGCACCATGGCGCCCTATCGCGGCGTGTCGCGCCCGGCCATCACCTTCGCGCTCGAGCGCGCCATGGACAAGGCGGCGGCCGCC
This sequence comes from uncultured Pseudomonadota bacterium, assembly GCA_963805535.1. Taxonomy (GTDB): domain Bacteria; phylum Pseudomonadota; class Alphaproteobacteria; order Rhizobiales; family Xanthobacteraceae; genus Pseudolabrys. The sequence goes on along the minus strand of CAWDUV010000011.1, from coordinate 36,706 downwards.
TTCGCGCTCGACCCGGTCGAGATCCGCCGCCGCAACCTGATCGACAAGTTCCCCTACACCTCCGCGACGGGGCTGGTGTTCGATGAGGCGAGCTACAGGCAGACGCTGGAGATGGCGGTGAAGGCGGTCGACGTGCCGGCGTTCCGCGCGCGGCAGATCGAGGCGCGCGCCAAGGGGCGCCATCTCGGCATCGGCTTTGCCACTTTCTCCGAGCGCACCGGCTATGGCAGCGCGGCCTTCGCCGCGCGCGGCGCCGAGATCGTGCCTGGCTGGGAGACGGTGATGGTCAGCGTCGATCCCTCCGGCTGCGTGGAGGCGCGCATCGGCTCTTCGCCGCACGGGCAAGGCCTCGGCACCGCGCTGGCGCAGATCATCGCCGACGAAATCGGCGTCGCGCCGCAAGCGATCAAGGTGATCCACGGCGACACCGACAATACGCCCTATGGCTGGGGCACCTTCGCCAGCCGCTCGCTGGTGATCGCCGGCGGCGCCTCGCTGATCGCGGCCCGCAAGGTGCGCGCCAAGCTGATCAAGATCGCCAGCCATCTCCTGGAGGCGGCACCCGACGATATCGTTCTGGAGGACGGCGGCGCGTGCGTCGTCGGCACCGACCGCACGATTGCGATCGCCGAAATGGCGCGCCAAGCCTACACGCAGACGCACAAGTTCAAGGGCGAGATCGAGCCGGGCCTGACCGAGAGCGGCACTTACGATCCGGGCGGCACGTTCTCCAATGCCTGCCACGTCGCCATGGTCGAGGTGGATGTGGAGACCGGGCGCACAACGATCGAGCGCTATGTGGTGGCGGAGGACGCCGGCCGCATCGTCAATCCGATGATCGCCGACGGCCAGGTCTGCGGCGGCATCGCGCAAGGCATCGGCAACGCGCTGCTGGAGGAGATCGTCTACGACGAGGCCGGCGTGCCGCTCACCGCCACCCTCGCCGACTACCTGCCGCCGACCGCGCACGAAATTCCGCCCATCGAGCTGCACCATCTGGAAACGCCGAGCACGCAATCGGTGACCAAGGCCAAGGGCCTGGGCGAAGGCGGCGCCATCGGCCCGCCGGCCGCCGTGGTCAACGCCATCAACGACGCGCTGTCGCCCTTCGGGGTCGAGATCGACGAAATACCGGCGACGCCGCAGCGAATCCGCGCGGCGCTACGCGCCTCCCCTTCTTTCCCCTCTCCCGCAAGCGAACCATGACCGCCAAAACCACCATTACCCTCATCATCAACGGTCGCGCGCACGCGATTAGCGTCGAGCCGCGCCGCACGCTGGCCGACGCCATCCGCGACGATTGCGGACAGACCGGCACCCATATCGGCTGCGAGCATGGCGTGTGCGGCGCCTGCACGGTGCTGGTCGAGGGCGAGCCGGTGCGCTCTTGTCTGATGTTCGCCGCGCAGGCGGACGGCAAAGAGATCCGCACGGTCGAGGGCCTCGCCGACGGCGACACATTGCATCCGATGCAGCAGGCCTTCATGGACCATCACGGCCTGCAATGCGGCTTCTGCACGCCGGGTTTCCTGATGCTGGCGGTCGGCGTGCTGGAGCGCGAGCCCGACCTTGGCGACGAGGAGCTCCTCGACCTGCTCTCCTCCAATCTCTGCCGCTGCACCGGCTATCAGAACATCATCAAGGCCGTGCGCGCGGGGGCGAAGGCGATGCGGGGGAAATGAGGCGCGTGGCCTCACCGCTCTTTACCGCTCCCCGCTTGCGGGGAGAGGGAGCAGGCTGCGGTGCGCGGCAATGACTGAGCGCAAACAAAAATTCATCGGCCGCTCCGTCCCGCGTCTGGAAGATCGCCCGTTGCTGCTCGGGCAGGGCCGCTTCGCCGCCGATATCAACTTCCCCAGCCAATGGCATATGCGCGTGGTGCGCTCGCCCATTGCGCACGGCAGACTCAAATCGATTGACGCCGGCGCCGCCCTCGCGCTGCCAGGCGTGCACGCGGTGTGGACCTTCGCCGACGTGGCGCACATCCCGCCCATCGGCTTCCGCCTCTCCGGCCTCGCCGCGCTCGAGCCCTACCGGCAGCATGCGCTGGCGCACGACACTGTGCGCTATGTCGGCGAGCCGGTGGCCGCCGTCTTCGCCGACGATCAATATATCGCCGAGGACGCCGCCGACCTGATCGCGCTCGATATCGAGGCGCTCGCCGTGATTCTCGATGCGGCCGCCCCGCCGGGACCGTTCGACGATGCGCGCAGCACCGAGGCAACCGTCATCGAAAAGAAATCAGGCGACGTGGAGGCGGCCTTCCGCGCCCCGCACGCAATCGTCGCGCTCGATCTCAGCGTCGGCCGCCACAGCGGCGTGCCGCTGGAGACGCGCGGCGCCATCGCCCGCTACGACGCAGCCAACGACGTGCTGGAAATGCACGGCGCCGCCAAGGTGCCGCACTGGAACCGCGACCGGCTGGCGCACATGTTCGGGCGCGCTACCGACAAGGTGCAGCTATACGAGGGCCATGTCGGCGGCGGCTTCGGCATCCGCGGCGAAATCTATCCGGAGGACGTGCTGGTCTGCGCCGCCGCGCTCGCCTTCAAGCGCCCGATCAAATGGATCGAGGACCGGCGCGAGCACCTGATGGCGGCCAATCATTCGCGCCAGCAGCGCCACCAAATCAAAGCGGCGATCGACGCCGACGGCCGCATTCTCGGCATCGACGACGTCTTCTTCCACGACAACGGCGCCTATATGCGCACGCACGCAGCGACCGTGCCCGACCTCGCCGCCGCCATGTTGCCCGGCCCCTACCGCGTGCCGGCCTACCGCGCCACCGGCCACATCCGCCTCACCAACAAGACGCCCTGCGGCACCTACCGCTCGCCTGGCCGCTACGAGACCACCTTCGTGCGCGAGCGGCTGATCGACGCCATCGCCGCCCAGACCGGGCTCGACGCCATCGAGGTGCGCCGGCGAAATCTCATCGGCAAGAGCGCCATGCCCTATGCGCGCGGCTTCGACACGCTCGGCACGCATGTGACCTACGACTCCGGCGACTATGCCGGGCTGATGGACAAGCTGCTCGCCGCCGCCGACTGGCCGGCCATGCGGCGCGCCACCGCGCGCCGGCGCACGAACGGTGAGAAGGTGGGCTGCGGCTTCGCCATGTTCGTGGAAAAGAGCGGGCTCGGACCCTTCGACAAGGTGCGCATCGAGGTGTCGCGCTCAGGCAGCATCGAGGTGATCACCGGCGTTGCCTCGGTCGGGCAAGGCGTGGAGACCGCCATGGCGCAGATCGCCGCCGACACGCTCGGCGTCGATTATGCCGGCATCAAGGTTACGCACGGCCAGACCGACCGCATCGACAAAGGCATGGGCGCCTTTGCCTCGCGCGTGACGGTGATGTGCGGGGAGGCAACGCGCATGGCCGCCGCCAAGCTGCGCGGCGACGCGCTTGCCGCCGCCGCCGCGCTGATGCAGTGCGAGGCGGACGCGCTCGACATCGTCGACGGCGAGATCGTGCGCGGCGACAGACCGGGCCCGTCGATGTCGCTTGCCGCGCTCGCCGCCGCGCAAGACGGCTTGCGCGCCGAGGCCGAATTCAAGTCGAGCCAGATGGTCTATCCTTACGGCGCGCATGTGGTGCAGCTTGCCATTGATGCCGAGTCGGGCGGCGTCGCCATCGAGCGCTATCTGGTCGCTTTCGACATCGGCAAGGCGGTCAACCCGATGCTGGTGGAAGGCCAGATCGTGGGCGGCATGGCGCAAGGCTTGGGCGGCGCGCTCTACGAGGAGTTCCTGTACGGCGAGGACGGCGAGCCGCTGTCGGTGACCTTTGCCGACTATCTCATGCCGACCGCGCGCGAAGTGCCGGCGGTGCAGGTGATGGTGACCGAAGACGCGCCCTCCCCGCTCAATACGCTGGGCGTGAAAGGCGCCGGCGAAGGCGGCATCACGCCGGTGGGCGCGGCCATCGCCTCGGCCATCGACGACGCGCTCGAGCGGCCCGGCGCGGTAACGCAATTGCCGGTGACGCCGCCAAGGCTGAAGGCGTTGATGGGCGAACGTTAACGGCGATTTACGCGATTTTAACAAGTTTGTCCGAGGCTCAGGCGCGGCAGCAATGTATCGAGTATGCGCCATGAATTGTGACGACAAGTCGCTCCTGGACAAGCAATTGTGGGGCGTCAATCCGAACCCGCCCGGCTTGCTCGGCTTGGCGCTGGTTGCGATGTTTTTCGGCGGCCTTGTCGTCGGTTCTGTTCTGTTTTCCCACGAAAAAAAGCAGACCCGTGAAATGTCGGGCGACATTACCGGCTCGATTTCGGCGCAAAAGACCCACAAGTGGCCGCTCTTAAATTCATACTCGCAAAGGCCGCTGGCGCGTTAGCGCATAGCAATCTCTTTTCCGTCAGCGCGCAGCTTTTCACGTAGCCGTCTCGGATCGACGGCGCACGTATCCCGCGAGTGCCGAAGGTCGATCGTCGGCTTGAGGTGTCTTGCGGCCTAGCCCGACGCGGCGACCGGCTTGTGCGTCAAGCGCCGAATGTCCGGCTTGTTCCAGCCCAAGTCAATGAAAACGAGCCCGAGCAGCGCCGCCGCAATCACGACATAGAACGGCAGGCGGATGTCGACGCTCATCATTTCACCGCCGATCAGCGACATGATGCCGCCGGCGAGCGTGAACACGGCGACCGTTACGCCCATGACCCATCCCTGGTCGTCTTTGTCGACGCTGCTGGAAAAGAGCCCCAGCAAGGTAGGATAGGAGACTCCGAACAGAAGATAGAAGACAAAGACCGGAACGTAGCAAAGGGCGGCGACCGGTGAGGCGATATAGGCGATGGCCGCGATCGCCATGACGGCGAGGCTCGCGCCGACGATCCATTGCTTGTTGAAGCGCTGCTGGGCCGGGCCCACCAGGAATTTGCCGGAAAAGGCGACCGCAATGCCGATCACCAGAAAGGCGACGCTGCCGCCGATGGTGCCGTAGCCGAAGGCGCTGGTCAGATAATTATCGACGAAGATGTAGAAAGTGACGTTGGCCACCATGAAACAGGCGAAGGTTGGCATGAGCTTCAGCACCAGCGGTTGCTTGGTGACGCGCCACAGGCTCTCGAAGATATCGGCCGGACGAAAGGCGAAGGGCTCGCGTACCGTCCGGACGTCCTTGAAGAACCCAAGCACCATGCCGATAGCGATCACGACCAGTACGAGCGCGCCGTAGAAAGGCATGTCGAGGCTGGCGACGCCGCCGAGCAATGCCTTGTCGGTCAGCACGCCGCCGATGATGGGTCCGCCAACAAGGCCCGCGCTCACGCCGATCATCAGATATCCCATGTTGCGGTCGCGCTCGGCGTCGTCGATGCTGGCGTCGATCATGGCGGCTTGCGCAACCGGCTGATTGCCGGCGGTGAAGCCGGTGATCACCCGACCCAGAATCAATAGCCACAAGCTGTTCAGATAGAACGCGACAATGGTCAATGCGTAGCCGACAAGCGCGCCGGCCAGGCAGACCAGCAGCGTGTTCTTGCGGCCGATCGAGTCCGAGAGCTTGGCGATGTAGACCACGCCCAGGAACCAGGCGAGAAAGAAGCTGCCGATGACGAGCCCGTAGTCGATGTGGCGCACGGCATCCGGCGCGCTCTTCGGCAGGAAATCGCCGGTCGGCTCCATGATCAGGCTGTTGATGATGGGAAAGACCAAACCCTGACCGATGAGATCGATGAAAACGACGAACAGCAGCGTGATCTTGGCGATCGTTGACATCGGCGCAATTCCCGTTTGGTTCGCCCGAACTTCACTCCGCCAAGTCGCGCGTGAGCGGGTCTGTCTTGCAAAGGCAATTGCTCCAAAGGAATAGCAAGATCCGCGCCGGTGCAAGCGGTGCGGCAAGCTTTCCAAAAATTGTCGCAATGATACGATCGCCGCCATGCCGGACTCGATACAACAAGTGTTGCGCCAAATCGGCGCAGGCGCGATAGACTGAGTGCGGGAGGACGCGCCATGAACGAGCAGAGCAAGAGCCGCGTCGTGCTTTTGACCGGCGCCGCCGGCGGACTCGGCAGCGTGATGAGCAAGGCCCTGCTGGACGCCGGCCATGCCGTCGCCGCCGTCGACCGCAGCGGCGCAGGGCTGGAGAAGCTTGCCGCCGCCGTGCAAAGCCGCGAACGCTTTTTGCCGATCGCCGCCGAGCTCGCCGACGGCGCGCAATGCGCCGAGGCGGTGGCGAAATGCGTCGCGCATTTCGGTCGCCTGGAGGCAATCGTCAACAATGCCGGCATCGGCATGAGCGAAGTCCGCCCCGACGCCGAGAAAAACCATCCCGGCCTCGAGGAATTGACCGCCGAAATCTGGGACCGCTTCTTCGCCGTCAATGCGCGCGCGCCCATGCTGATCGCGCGCGCCGGCCTGCCGCACATGCGCGCGGCCGGCTGGGGCCGCATTGTCAACAACACCACCAGCTATCGCACCATGCTGCGCGTATTGCCCTACGGCGCCGTCAAGGCGGCACTCGAATCCATGTCGGCGGTGTGGGCGGACGAATTGAAGGACGCTCGTATCACCGTCAACGTGCTGGTGCCGGGCGGACCGACCGACACGCCGTTTATTTCCGACGCCGCCGGCTGGGCGCGTGCCGAAATGCTCAAGCCCCAGATCATGGCCGCGCCGGCGCTCTGGCTGATGTCGGATGCATCGAGCGCCTTCACCGGCCAACGCATCACGGCGGCCGATTGGGACACTTCGCTTGCGCCGGCAGAAGCCGCGCGCAAAGCCAGCCGCGGCATCGGCTGGCCGGAGCTTGCCGCGCAGACGGCGTGGTGGCCGAAGGGCAATCCTTAAACCAAGTTGGCTCAGTTTGATCAGATCGTGCCACGAACGCTCTTCACCTCTCCCATAGGGAGAGGTCGGCGCGCGATGGCGCGCCGGGTGAGGGGTTATTGCTCATCGAAAATCACGCCCCCTCACCCCAACCCTCTCCCCAACGGAGAGAGGGAGCGCGCTGTGCTTGCGTCAGCCTTGACCCAACGCGATGAGTTCCGAGAGAGCTCTCAGCCCAGTCGCTTCAACAGACGCGTCAGCAGGCGCCGCTCCTCCTCGGTGAGCGGCGCGAGCGTATCGGCGGTGATGCGGGCGGCGACCTTCGTGGCGGCCTCGATGACCTCGCGGCCGCGCGCGGTCGGCGCCACCGCGCGGCGGCGGCGGTCCTTCGGATCGGCGAGCGCGGTGACGAAGCCACGCGCGCTCAGGCGGTCGACCACGCCCTTGATGGTGGCGGCGTCGAGATAGATCAGCCGGCCGAGGTGGTTCTGCGAGCAGGGCCCAACCTCGCAGAGCTTGGCAAGCGCCGCGAACTGGGTCTGCGTCAGCCCCTCGACCATCTGCGACATGAAGATCGCGGTGTGGCGCTGCATGGCGACCCGCATCAGGAAGCCGACCTGCTCGTCGAGCACGTAGCGGCCAGGCTCGGCTTCCGCCGCCGAAGCCACAACTTTCAGTTTTTCGGGTCGCATTGTCCGTCCGCCGCTTTTCGGCGCCCCGCGCACGATGTTTGGGCGCTATGGCAAATCATGACCGGTATTGGCGGTGGGCGAAAGCCCCTATCTGCCTTGACGACCCGGAGCCGCCGGCGACGCTGACACACGTAGGGATTGTACCTGGTTGTACGGCCTCAGCCGCGCGGCCGGTCGCGGAAGCGGTCCATCAGCGGCTTGTCCTGGCCGCCGTCGATCTCGATCATGGTGCCGTTGACCATCTGCATCAGCGGCGAGGCCAGCATGGCGACCAGCGCCGCCACTTCCTCCACCTCGGCTATGCGGCCGAGCGGGATCGAGGCCGGCGCCAGTTTGTCGGCCTGTTCGCGCGGGATATTCATGTCGCGCGCCATGGCGTCGACCAGGCCGGCCCAGCGCTCGGTGCGCACCGGCCCGGGATTCACCGCCACGAAGCTGATATTGTCCTTGCCGTATTGGCCGGCGAGCGAAAGCGTGAGGTTCTGCCCCGCCGCGTTGGCGGCGCCCGGGCAGATTTCCCAATAGGACGGCTTGACGCCGTCATTGCCGATCAGGTTGACCACGCGGCCGCCGCCCTGTTTGACCATGAGCGGCAGCACGTAGCGCAGGCAGCGCACATAGCCCATGAACTTGAGCTGCAGCCCCTTCTCCCAGTCGTCTTCGGTGAGGTGCTCGATGACGCCGCCGGCCGCCGAGCCGGCATTGTTGACCATGATGTCGACGCGGCCGAGCGCTTCGTGGCCCTTCTCGATGAAATTCTTGGCGTCGGCGTCGTGGCGCAGGTCGGCGGGAATGGCGACGATCTTACGGCCGGTTTCCTTTTCGATTGCGCGCGCGGTCTCTTCCAGCGGGCCGGCGCGGCGGGCGCAGATGCCGACGTCGACGCCTTCGCGCGCGAGCGCCAGCGCGATGCCCTTGCCGATGCCTTCCGAGCCGCCGGTTACCAGCGCGGTCTTGCCTTTGAGCTTCAAGTCCATCGCAATCCCCCATATGCCTTAAGGTTTGTGCGCCAGCCAGCGGCCGGCTTCCGCCGACGCGATCAGCTCGGCGAGCGCGGCGTTGAACGCCGCCGGCTCTTCGCTGGTGATGGTGTGGCCCGAGCGCGGGATGACCAACAGGCCGGCCGTTGGTACCGTACGCTTGAGGAAGACGCTGGGGTCGAGACACCAGTCGTCCTCGTCGCCGACGATGACGAGCAGCGGAACGGAGAATTTCTTCAGCTCGGCTTCCATCTCCCACAGCATCGGCCGCTTGGCCTGCAGCTCGCGCATGGTCAGCGCGTGGCCGAGCGGCGAATGCTCGGAAAGCATGGCCGCGAATTCGGCAAAGCCGCGCGGGTCCTTGTGCTTCTGCGTCTGACGCGTGGCGCCGTCGGCATAGCGCGCCGCCGCGGTGGCAAAATCGAGCGTCTCGAACATCTTCGCGGTCTCGCGCGAGGCGGCGCGGGTTTGCTCGACGAATTTGGCGTCCGGACTCGAGCCGTAGCCGCAACTCGCCGCCGTAACCGACAAGCAGCGCGCAGGGAAATGAATGCCGACATGCAGCGCGGTCGAGGCCCCCATGGAATGGCCGACCACGTGCGCCTTGTCGATATTCAGCGCGTCCAGCAAGTCGACGACATCGTCGCGGGCGCGGTCCTGGCCGTATTTGGCGGGCTCCTCCGGCACGTCGGAAGGCGGATAGCCGCGCTGGCTGAAGGTGACGCAGCGGTGCGCGCGCGAAAAGTGCCGCATCTGCGGCTCGAAGCTGCGCCAGTCGCCGGCATATTCGTGCACGAAGACGACCGGCGTCCCGCTGCCCGCCTCCTCGTAATAAAGCCGCACGCCGTCGCGCGTGGTGATGTGTGGCATCGCCTTCCCCCGGCCCGGGGTAATTATTTGCACACTAATGAAACCGGAGTAAAGTCGGGTTGCGCGGCGCGCGAGCCCGAAGCCATCTCGCCTCGTTGCCTGCCCGGAACAAAAGCAGGAACGGCGGTTGCGGTTTTGGTCCGGAACCGGCCCAATGCGCCGCCGCAAGAGCCGGGGGACGAAAAACCAAATAAGCCACCAGGGGAAGACCTCATGTCCAAGATCACCCGACGCAGCTTCGCCGCATGGGCGGCGGCCATCGCCTTTGCCCTTTGCGGGACGCTAGTCCAGCCGGCCAAGGCGCAGAACAAGCCGACCATCAAAGTCTCCAGCCTCACGCTGCCGGTGTTCAATCCGCTGGTGTGGAACATCATGAAGGCGCGCCATTTCGACACCAAGCACGGCTTCAACCTGGAGATCCACGCCTATCCCTCGATCTCGTCCTTCTACGCGGCCTTCGCCACCGGCGAGACCGACGTGGTGATCGGCGGGCCGACCGTCTATCAGAAGCTTTACGCGCAAGGTGTACCCGTGCGCGTCATCGGCTCCGGCTTCACGCTCGGGGATCTGGTGATCTTCGCCAAGGACCCCGAGATCAAGTCGCTCGCCGACCTCAAGGGTAAGCAGCTCGCCATCGACATGGGCGGCTCGCAGTACCAGGTGGTGAAGATCTATACCGCGGCCAAGGGCATCAATCTCGGCAAGGACATCACCGTGGTGAACGCCAATTTCGCGGTGGCGCGCGCGCAGCTTGAAGCGAGCCGCGTCGACGCCGCGCTGGTCATCGAGCCGCTGGCCAGTATCATCAACAAGCAGCGCCCGAGCTGGCACGTCATCTTCAACGGCGCCAAGGGATGGAAGGAGATCACCGGCGAGAGCGGCTGGGAGATCGTGCCGGCGATGCGCGCCGACACCATCAAGCGCATTCCCAACGCGCCCAAGATGATGATCGCCGCGCTGCAGGACGTGGCCAACGTCATGCACCACGAGACCGCCGCCGGCGACAAGATCGCGGTCGAGACAACCAAGCTGCCGCCCGGTATTCTCACCGCCGCGATCAAGAGCGGACGGCTGCAATTCATCGTCAAGCCGATATCCGACCCCGCGACCAAAAAGTCGATCAAGGACATGATGGAGCGAGCGGTAAAGGCGGGCTTCTATCAAAAGATGCCGGACGACAAGATCTTCTACACCCAGTAAGCGACGATGGCACTCGAGGAGCATCGCGAGTCTGCCCCGGTTTTCGTTTTTCCGCGGCAAACTCTCGTCTCCCTGCTGGTCTTCGCCGTCGCCTGGGAGACGCTGTCGCATCTGGCGCCTTACCTGGGGATTCCGCCCTTCGCGATCCCCAGCCTCGTGAAGATCGCCAGGAGCATCGCCCACGTCACGCCGATCGACATCGTGGTGACGCTGGCGCGCGTGATCGGCGCGCTGATCGTTTCCTTCGTGCTCGGCGTTTCGCTGGCCATGGCGATGTACCGCTCGCAATCGCTCGACAACTACCTGCACCCCATGATCCGCATCTTGATGGCGGTGCCGGTGGTGTCGTGGATTTTGTTCGCGGTGTTGTGGTTTCCGGGCGTCGAGTTCCGCATCGGCTTCGTGCTGGTAGTGGTCTGCGGTCCGGTTTTCCTGGTCGATTCGCTCGACGCCATGCGCGGGGTGCCGCGCGAGCTGCGCAACATGATGCAGTCGTTCCGGCCGACGACGCTGCAATATTTCCGCAAGCTCATCCTGCCAGCGATCGTGCCGACGCTGTTCACCAGTTGGAAGGTCAATATCAGCTTGGCGATCCGCGTGGTCACCATCGCCGAGCTGGTCGGCGCGGTCACCGGCATCGGCCACCAGCTCTCGGTGGCGGAGGAGTTGTTCTCGGTGTCGGACGTGTTCGCCTGGACGGTGATCCTGGTGGCGCTCTTGTTCCTGCTCGAGGCGCTGGTGGCGCGCGTCGAGGCGCGCATGTTGCGGTGGCGCGCATGAGCGTGACGCGCGACGGCGGGCCGCCGCCGATCGAGGTGCGCAGTTTGCGCAAGGTGTTCCGGCAAGCCACAAGCGGCCAGTCGGTGGTCGCCATCGATCGGCTCGATCTGTCCATTGCTCCCAAAGAAGTCGTGGCGATCGTCGGCCAGACCGGCTGCGGCAAATCCACCTTCTTCGACCTGATGATCGGGTTGGAAACGCCGACCGAAGGCACCTTGCGCATCGGCGGCAAGAGCCCGTACGCCGATTTCGATTTCTTCCGCGGCAAGATCGCGACCGTGTTCCAGCAGGACCGGCTGTTGCCCTGGCGCTCGGCGCTCGACAACGCCAAGCTGCCGCTCGAGCTGATCGGCCTGCCCGAGGACGAGCAGCGCGAGCGGGCGCTGACTTGGCTCAACCGGCTGGGCCTCGGCAATTTCACCAATGCCTATCCGCACGAGCTTTCCGGCGGCATGCGCCAGCGCGTGGCGATCGCGCGCGCCTTCGCCGTGCAGCCCGACATCATGCTGGCGGACGAAGCCTTCGGCCATCTCGACGAAGTGACGGCGGCCGAGCTGCGCGACACGTTCCTGGCGCTGGCGCGCGAAAGCGGCTCGACCGCTATCCTGATCACGCATCAGCTGGAAGAGGCGATCGGCGTCGGCGACCGCATCGTTGTGTTCGGCAAGTCGGCCAAGCTCTTGGCCGACGTCCGCGTCGCGCTATGGCCGGCGCGCGAGTACGGCACCCTGCGCGAGGCGATCCAGGCCACGCTCCAGAGTAACAGCCCGGACGCGCGGTTGGCGCGCTAACTCCGCAATATCGGGGACAGCTCTCCAGCCCCCGTAACGCCCAGCGATGGAACGCGAACGCTCATATCAGCCCGCGCAGCGCCAGCCGCGCGCCGAGCACGATGAGCGCAAGAAAAAACCACAGGCGGAAGGTCTGCGGCGAAATCCGGCCACGCAACAATTGGCCGAGCGGCATGCCGACCAGCGCCGCGCCAAGCGCCACCAGCGCCGGCCAGGCGACGGTGACGTTCAATTCGCCCAGCGCGTAGAGCGCGACGCCGAGCGCGACGGTTCCGACGGTGAACGAGAGGCCGAGCGCCTGTACCAGTTGGTCGCGCTCGAGACGCAGCCCGTTGATGTAGAAAACGGTCGGAATGGCGAGCATGCCGGTCGCCACCGCACTGATGCCGGTGATCACGCCCGATAGCAGCCCAATAAAGCCTTGCGCGCGCGGCGGCACGAAGAAATGCACCTTGCCGAGACCGAGCGCGGCATAGACGATGAGCACGATCCCCAGCCAACGGGTCGCTTGCCCGCCACCGCCATGCGGCAGCAGCAGCGCGCCGATAAGCGCGCCGATGCAGATGCCGACGAACATCGGCCACAGCCGCCGCAGCAATTCGCGCAGCGCACCGCCGCTCATGCCCTGCCAGACATTGGTGACCAAAGACGGCAACAGCAGAATGGCGGCCGCCTGCTGCGGCGTCATCATCAGGCCGAGCAAGCCGATAGCGACCGTCGGCAGGCCCATGCCGATCACGCCTTTGACGAAGCCGGCCGCCAGATAGACGCCGGCAGCCATGGCCAGGAAATGTATGTCCACCGGTGCCCTGCTTCAAAAACCGCTTGCACCATGGACGAAACGCCGAACCTTCGACAATGCGCAAAGCAGGAAGGCCGGCTTGTATTTTGGCGAAGCCGCTTCATTGCGGCGCGGTTCGATGCCATAATTTCCCGACAGGTGCCGGCATGGACGTGTTCGTCTGCAAAATCACCGAGCTAGCCGACGGCGCGCGCCGCATCGTTTCCCATGGCGGCCGCGAGATCGGCGTGTTCCATTGGCAGGGTGTGTTCTACGCCTATGAGAATCTGTGCGTGCATCAGGGCGGCCCGGCCTGCGAAGGCCTGCTGATGCACAAGGTCGATGACGTGCTCGGGCCCGACCGCGGCTGGCTCGGGCAGAAGTTTTCCGAACATGAAATCCATTTCGTCTGCCCCTGGCACGGCTACGAATATGATCTGAAGACCGGCGAATGCGCGGCCGACCGCTCGTTAAAGCTGAAGAGCTTTCCGGTGCTGCGGCGCGGGGAGGACATCTATGTCGTCGCAAGCTGACATTCGCCCGAGCGATGCTGAGGTGCAGGCCGCGCTCGCGCAAGCGGTGCGGCTTTACGCCGAGCGCGCCGCCGCGAGCGATAGTCCCCTGCCCGCTTTTCCGGCCGAGGCTGCCGTGACCGCGACCGAGGTGATGGTGACGGTCAGCGCCATGCTGAAGGCGGTGAACCTGCAGGTGTTCGAGCTCGGCATGTGGCAGGCTTGGGCGGGAGGCACACAGCATGGCTGACAAACTCCGTTCGTTCCCGCGCAAGCGGGAACCCAGAAGTCAAAAAAAGAAACGCTGCGATGTTCGACACTGGGTCCCCGCTTTCCGCCTTCGCGCTCTGCGCTTCGGCGGACTCCAAGCGCGCCGAAGCTCGCGAAGCGAGCGGAGGCGGGTCGCGGGGACGAACGGAAGGATAAGAAGCCATGGACCTTCCGCTGAGCGATTTCCGCCGCATGGCGGTCGAGGAATTCGACACCACCAAGCTCTTGGCGCACGCCGCCAAGCAGGCGGGCGAGCGCGGCTACAAGAATTTCCCGATCGTCGACGTCAACTCGCACCATTACGAGTCGGAATCGCTCGGCGAAATCCTGGAATTCATGGACGACCCCGTCCTCCAGCAGCTCGCCATGAGCGCGACCCAGTCCGGCATGCGCCACACTGGCGTGTTCCAGAGCAGCGCCGGCTATCAGGACATGGGCGGCCGCGTCATGCGTTATCCGCTGCGCACAATCGAGAAGACCGCCCGCGCGCAGCACCGCGACATCGAGCTGAGCATGCGCTGGATGGACGCCATGGGCGTCGACGTGGCGGTGATGTTTCCGACGCCCATGCTGCTGCTCGGCATGCATCCGCAGGTCGAGGTCGAGGTGGCGATGGCGCGCGCCTATAACCGCTGGCTGACCGAGCGCGTGCTGGCGGACGAGCCGCGCCTGCGCTCGCTGCTCTATCTGCCGTTCAACGACGCCGACGCCAGCTTCCGCATGGTGCAGGAATTCGCCGGCAGGAAGGGCGTCGCCGGCTTCATGGTGACCGCCGCGCGGCACCGCGCGGTGCAGCACAATTCCTTCATGCGCACTTACGCGCTGCTCGAGGAAATGGGCCTGCCGCTCGGCTTCCACGCCAGCTACAACTGGAACGAACCGTCGATGGCCATGATGAACAAGTTCATCTCGGTGCACGCCATCGGTTTCGTGTTCTACAACATGGTGCACCTGACCAACTGGATCATGAACGGGCTGCCGGAGCGCTTTCCGAAATTGAAAGTGCTGTGGATCGAGAGCGGGCTTGCCTGGATCCCGTTCATGATGCAGCGGCTCGACAACGAATACATGATGCGTAGCTCGGAAGCGCCGGCGCTGAAGAAGAAACCGAGCGACTACATGCGCGACATGTTCTTCTCCTCGCAGCCGATGGAGATGACCGACATGGGCGCGCTTGAGCAGACCTTGCGCATGATGAACGCCGAAAGCCAGCTGCTGTATTCGTCGGATTATCCGCACTGGGATTTCGACCTGCCGTCGACGATCTACGATCTGCCGTTCCTGTCCGAGCAGGCCAAGCGCAACATCCTGGGCGGCAACGCCATGCGGCTGTTCGATTTGAAGCTGCCGGCGGAGAAGATGGCCAAGGTGGCGTGAGCCCCTTCACGAGGCGTTGATTTTCCTTGGCTATTTTCGCGATGGCACTTTCGTGCGCGAGGACCTATGGTTGCGCCCGACCGAGGGAGGAAGCCCATGGCCAAATTCGTCATCGAGCCGCATTTCCGCCTGCAGGAATGGATCGCCCACGACAAGGGCTACTTCACCGACGAGGGCCTCGACTACGAGTTCCGCGAGCTGATCCAGTCGACCGACGGCAAGCATCACGACCGCGGCGACAAGCAGGGCGCCTTCCAGTCCTTCGAGAAGGGGCGCCAGGCAGATGTTTCCTGCGCCTGCCACTGGACCATCAACGTGGCGGCCTCCAAGGGCCACGGCCGCATGTCGAGCGAGGTCTATTCGGTGGCGCCGGCCGGCATATTCGTGCAGCCGGACTCAGCCATCAAAGCGCCGGAGCAGCTGGCCGGCGTGCCGATCTCGGTCGGCTACCAGTCCGGCAGCCATTACGCGACCATCCAGGCGCTCGAGCAGTTCATCCCGCAGGACAAGATGAACCTCGTTTACGCCGACGGCATGCTGTTTGCGCGCATGGACAGGTTGCTCGACGGCTCGGCGCCGGCGGTGCACCTGTTCGGCGGGCCCTATTACTTCGCCGAGCAGCTCGGTTACCGCAAAATCCTCGACGCTACCTTCATGATCGGCATGATGATCCACGGCGAGCCGGACCCGGAAGACTTGCGCAAGTTCTATCGCGCGCTGCGCCGCGCCCAGCGCGACCTCGACCTGCGGCCCGAGCTCTATACGCATTATTACAAGAAGGAATTCCCGCAGCGCTATCACGACCGCATGGACACGCGGCGCTGGGGCCCGGGCGAGCGGCTGGTGTTCGAGCCCTATACGGAAGAAGTCTATACGCAGGCGCGCGACTGGATCGCCGCGCACGGCATCTTCCCGGACGGCAATCTGGGTGCCGGCCGCTACGGCGAGGCCATGGTCTCAGTGACGTGATTTTTCTGAGTCATTCCGGGCGCGGCCGCTAGGCCGCCCGGAATGACGGAACGGATATCCGCTTGCCCGATTCGATGGGCCGCCGCCCAAGACACGGGCCGCCAGCGGCGGAAATTGACCAGCGAATCCCGCAAAGCGGCATGCGGGGCGGCTTAACGCGCGCGCGGCGGCGCTTTTCTTTGCCGGCGGGCTCAGGCATGCTAGCCGGACCAATTCGTTTGAAGGCCAACAATTTACAAACAACGATCCCGGGAGGAAACAACATGAAACGCTTCGCTTTGGCGTCCGCCGCCGTGCTGGCGGCCGCTTTGCTGCCAAGCGCCGGCCACGCCGCCGGCACCATCAAGATCGGCATCGTCATGCCCTATTCCGGGCAGTTCGCCGATCTCAGCCGGCAGATGGACAACGGCATCAAGATTTACATGCAGCAGCACGGCGACAAGGTCGCCGGCAAGAAGATCGAGATCATCCGCAAGGACGTCGGCGGCATCAATCCGCCGACCGCCAAGCGGCTGGCGCAAGAACTGGTGGTGCGCGACAAGGTCGACATCCTGGCCGGCTGGCTGCTCACCCCGAACGCGATCGCCGGCTGCGGCGTGTCGGCCGAGGCCAAGAAGTTCATGGTGATCATGAACGCGGCGACCTCGATCATCACCGACAAGTCGCCCTACTGCACGCGCACCTCGTTCACTTTGCCGATGATCACCACCACGCTCGGCAAGTGGGCGGCCGGACAGGGCATCAAGAACGACTACCCCATGACCTCGGACTACGCGCCGGGGCACGACGCCGAGAAGGGCTTCATCTCCGGCTTCACGGCGGCCGGCGGCAAGATCGCCGGCTCGGTGCGCATGGCGGTGAAGAACCCGGACTTCTCCGCCTATGTGCAGCGCGCCAAGGACCTCAACCCGCAGTCCATCTTCGTGTTCATCCCCGGCGGCTCGCAGCCGGCGGCCTTCGGCAAGGCGCTGGCCGAGCGCGGCATGGGCGCGCAGAAGGTCAGGGTGCTCGGCACGCAGGAACTGGCCGACGATTCGGCGATCAAGTCGATGGGCAAAGACTCGGTCGGCATCATCACCGCCGGCAATTACAACTACAATTACGATTCGGCGATGAACAAGAAGTTCGTCGCCGCCTATCGCAAGCTCGCCAAGGGCGAAAACCCGAACTTCGGCGCCGTCGGCGGCTATGATGGCATGCACCTGATCTATGCCGCGCTCGCCAAGACCAAGGGCAAGACCGACGCCGACTCGCTGATCGCCGCGGCCAAGGGCATGAAGTGGCAGAGCCCGCGCGGGCCGATGTCGATCGACCCCAAGACCCGCGACGTGGTGCAGACCATCTACATCAGCAAGGTCGAGGACAAGGGCGGCAAGCACGTCAACGCGATCATCGACAAAGTGGCGAACGTGCACGACCCGGTGCACGCGGCGATGATGAAGAAGTAACGGCCCCGCCGGGGAATAAGGATCGGATGGGGCGGCCGGCAGCGGTCGCCCCATTTTTTTGCTCGCCAGCGCACATACCGCTCATTCCCGCGCAAGCGGGAATCCAGTTATGATCCCGCGAACCTGAGAATGTGACCCTGGGTCCCCGCTTGCGCGGGGACAAGCGGATCACAGAAACGCCACCCAGAAACGAAGCAACCGCAGCGCCGCCATGCTCCCTCCCGTCTTCGGCGTCCTGTTCGACGGCATCGCCTACGGCATGCTGCTGTTTCTGCTGTCGGTCGGCCTGTCGGTGACGCTGGGGCTGATGAATTTCGTCAACCTCGCGCATTGCGCCTTCGCCATGGTGGGCGGCTACGTCACCGTGCTGTTGATGCGCAATCTCGGCTGGCCGTTCTTTGCCACGCTGCCGATGGCCTTCATCGTGACCGCGGCCGTGAGCGTCGTGTTCGAGCGCGTGCTGTACCGGCCGCTCTACCGGCGCAGCGATCTCGACCAGGTGCTGCTCACCATCGGCATCGCCTTCATCTCGGTGGCGGCGGCGGCCTATTTCTTCGGCACGCAGCAGCAGCCGATCGAGCTGCCCGACTATATGCACGGCTCCTTCCACGTCATGGGGCTCGACATCGCGGTCTACCGGCTGTTCCTGGTCGCGGTCGGCGCCGCCATCACGCTGCTGCTGGTCGGCACGCTCGAGCTGACGCGCTTCGGCGCGCAGGTGCGCGCGGCGGTCGACAACCAGCGCATGGCGAGCGGGCTCGGCATCAATGTCGAGCGCACTTTCGCCGTCACGTTTGCGTTGGGAAGCGGGCTCGCCGGGCTCGGCGGCGCGCTGGCGATCGAGATCGTCGGGCTCGATCCCAATTTCGCCTTCACTTATCTCATCTATGTGCTGATCGTGGTGTCGGTCGGCGGGCTCGGCTCGATCGCCGGCTCGCTGGCGGCGGCGGTGCTGATCGGCGTGAGCGACATCGCCGGCAAATATTACGTGCCGCAGCTCGGTGCCTTCCTCATCTATCTGGTCATGCTCGCCGTGCTGCTCTGGCGGCCGGCCGGCCTGTTCGGGAAACGCTGACCATGGCGCTCACCGACAGCGCAGGCCCGGTCGGTTATCTGCGCGCGCAGACGCGCTGGCGGCCTATCGAGACCGCGTTCTGGCTGGCGACGCTGCTGCCGTTCTATTTCTTTCCCGACTATCTGCAGCTCGCCAGCCAAATCGCCATCACCGCGCTGTTTGCGCTCTCGCTCGATCTGATCCTCGGCTATGCCGGCATCGTCTCGCTCGGCCACGCGGCGTTTTTCGGCACCGGCGCCTATACCGCCGGGCTGTTCTCGAAGTTCGTCTGGGGCGAGCCGCTCACCGGGCTCCTCGTAAGCGCGCTCGCCGCCGGCCTGCTCGGTTATGCAACGAGCTTCATTATCGCGCGCTTCCGCCATCTGGCGCTGATCATGCTGACACTCGGCATCGGCCTGTTGCTGGGCGCCGCCGCCAACAGCGCGAGCTGGCTGACCGGCGGCAGCGACGGGCTGCAGGGCGTCGATATCTGGCCGCTGCTCGGCCGCTTCCATTGGGATCTCTACGGCTATACCGCCTACAGCTATTCGCTGCTGCTGCTGTTTCTGCTGTTTCTGTTCGCGCGCCGGCTCATTCATTCCCCCTTCGGCCTCGCCCTCCGCGGCATCCGCGAGAACCTGGTGCGCATGCCGGCGATCGGCGCGCCGAGCCGGGCCCATATCCGCACCGTCTATACCATCTCGGCCGCCATGGCGGGCGTTGCCGGCGCGCTGATCGCGCAGACCACGCAGACGGTGGCGCTCGATTCGCTCGGTTTCGAGCGCTCGGCCGACGTACTGGTGATGGTGGTGCTGGGCGGCGCCGGCCGGCTTTACGGCGGGCTGGTCGGCACCATCGTGTTCATGATCGCGCATGACCAGTTCTCCGGCATCGAGCCGCAATACTGGTATTTCTGGATCGGACTGCTCCTGGTGGCGGTGGTGATGTTCCTGCCCAACGGCATTCTGGGCGGACTGTCGCAGCTTGCCGCGCGCTGGAGGGCGAAATGAGCGCAATCGCCTTGTCTACCCGCGCGCTGTCGAAGAGCTTCGGCTCGCTGGTGGTGGCGCGCGACATCGCGCTAGAACTACCGGTCGGCGCGCGCTACGCGCTGATCGGGCCGAACGGCGCCGGCAAGACCACGCTGATCAATCTGATCACCGGCATGCTGGCACCCAATGCCGGGCAGATATTCTTAAGCGACGAGGACATCACCGCGCTCGAGCCGGAGGCACGGGTGCGGCGGGGGCTGGCGCGCACCTTCCAGATCAACACGCTGTTTCCCGGCCTGAGCGCGCTGGAAGCGGTGACGCTTGCGGTCGCCGAGCGGCGCGGGGTAGCCGGCGAATTCTGGCGCAATGTCGCGGTGCATAAAGAGGCGATCGACGAGGCGCACGATATCCTGGTCAAGCTCAAGCTGGGCGAAGCCTGCTATCAGCCGACGCGCGAACTGCCCTATGGGCGGCAGCGGCTCTTAGAGATCGCGCTGGCGCTGGCGACGCGCCCCAAGGTGCTGCTGCTCGACGAGCCGGCAGCCGGCGTGCCGCCGGAGGAAAGCGGCGATATTTTCGAGGTGGTGGCGGGATTGTCGGACGATCTGACGCTCTTGTTTATCGAGCACGACATGCACGTGGTGTTCCGCTTCGCCAGCCACATCATCGTGCTGGTGGGCGGCGCGGTGTTCACCGAGGGCACGCCCGCGGAGATCGCCGCCGACCCGGGCGTGCGCGAAGTCTATCTCGGGACGCGCAAACATGGTTGACCTGAATGGCTGAGGCTCTGCTCAAGCTCGAGCGCGTGAGCGCGGGCTACGGCTCCGCGCAAGTGCTACATGAAGTGTCGTTCGAGCTGCCGGAGCACGGCAGCCTGGCCTTGCTCGGCCGCAACGGCGTCGGCAAGTCGACGCTGCTGCTCACCGTCATGGGTTACACGCAATTGCGCGGCGGCCGCGTGTGGTGGCGCGGGCAGGACATATCGAAGTTGCCGCCGCACCGGCGCGCGGCAAGCGGCATCGGCTGGGTGGCGCAGGAGCGCGAGATCTTCCCCTCGCTCACGGTGGAGGAGAACCTGACGGTGGCGGCGCGTGGGCACGCGTGGGACCTCACCGGCGTCTACAAACTGTTTCCGCGGCTTTCCGAGCGGCGGCGTAACATGGGCAATCAGCTCTCCGGCGGCGAGCAACAGATGCTGGCAATCGCGCGCGCGCTGATGACCAATCCGGCGCTGATGCTGCTGGACGAGCCGTTCGAGGGGCTGGCGCCGGTGATCGTGGAAGAGCTGATCGCGGCGATCAAGACCATGCTGGCCGACCGCTCGATCGCCATCGTGCTGGTCGAGCAGCACACCGAGGTGGCGCTGGAATTGACCGCACGAGGCCATCGTGCTGGAGCGCGGCACGGTGGCCCACCGCGCGCCCTCGCGCGCGCTCGTGCACGACACCGCCACGCTCGAGCGGCTGGTCGGCTTGCGGGTGGAGGCCGGGGCGTGACATCGTGGCGTCATTCCGGGACCGCCCGAAGGGCGGGGCCCGGAATCCAGGGGCGACACGGCAAGCGGCCCTGGATTCCGGGCTCGCTCGCTTCGCTCGCGCCCCGGAATGACAGTCGAGGTATAGCCCCATGACCATGATCCCCCGTGAACGCGCCGACTATTCGGCCATCGTCGACCGCCCCGCGCTCAAGCTGCCGGGCAAGGCGCGCATCGTGTTCTGGACCATCGTCAATTACGAGGTGTGGGATATCGGCAAGCCGATGGCGCGGCAACTGCTGCCGGCGCCGACCGGCGTGCCGCTGATGCCGGACGTGGTGCACTGGGCCTTCCACGAATACGGCATGCGGGTCGGCTGCTGGCGCTTCCACGAGCTGTTCAAGAAACTGAAGATCAAGCCGACGCTCGCCGCCAATGCGCGCATCTGCGAGGACTATCCGCGCGTGGCGGAAGAAGCCAGGCGCGACGGCTGGGAGTTCATGGGCCACGCCTACGAGCAGGGCCCGATCCACAAGGAGCCGGATCAAGCGGCGATGATCCGCCGTACCATGGACATTCTCACCAAGTTCACCGGCAAGCAGCCGGTGGGCTGGCTCGGCCCGGGTCTCACGCAGACGCTGGAGACGCCCGACCTGCTCGCCGCCGCCGGCATCCAATATATCGGCGACTGGGTCTATGACGACGAGCCGACGGCGATCCGCACCGCCAATGGGCCGCTGGTGACGCTGCCCTATACCATCGAATGCAACGACATTCCGATGATGCTGATCCAGCACCACGAGAGCGATTACCTGCTCAAGCGTACCAAGGACCAGTTCGACCGGCTCTATGCCGAGAGCGCCAAGCGCGCGAAAATCTGCGCGCTGGCCATCCACCCCTATATCAGCGGCCAGCCGCACCGCATCAAATATCTCG
Organism: uncultured Pseudomonadota bacterium; assembly: GCA_963805535.1. GTDB lineage: Bacteria > Pseudomonadota > Alphaproteobacteria > Rhizobiales > Xanthobacteraceae > Pseudolabrys. Next base: position 14,806 of record CAWDUV010000011.1, on the reverse strand, counting down.
AGGCGATCTACCGTTACGTCAACAAGCACAAGGGCGTGTTGCACTGGAACGGCGCACAGATCCTCGACTGGTATAAGAAAGTTGCCAAGCTCTAAGCCGCGGGGTAGCCCCCGCGGCTGCAATGTCGGCTAATCTCTTTTCGAAAACTAAATGCTGCCGGCCAAATGAAGGATGACTCCGATAACGGCATTTGTTGCGATTGAAATGAGATGTGACGCGAAATTAAGGTCCAAATGAAATTGCGAACCCAACAAAGGCAGAAGAATCAGAAGCCCGATAAGTATAGCCATCCCATAGGGCTCAAGGCGGGCAAGTTGTCTTCCTAATACGTTGGGAAGTATTCCCACTGCAATGCGCCCCCCATCAAGAGGCGGCAGTGGGAACAGATTGAACACGGCCAGAACGACATTGATGATGAGGGCGTTCTTTAAATTCAGCGCAACCCACTGCGCCGCCGTCGGCGGAAGGTAGACGAGCAGACGGAAGCTCAAAGCGGCAATAATCGCTAACCCGATATTCATTGCGGGGCCGGCCGCTGCGACAAGCACCATGCCGCTGCGGGGATTGCGCAGCGCCCGAAAATTGACTGGCACCGGCTTGGCGTAGCCAAACAAAAATGGCGACCTTGCGAGCAGCAAAAGCGCGGGCAGAATAATTGTGCCAAAAGGGTCGATATGCCGGAGGGGGTTGAGGCTGACACGTCCGAGCCGCGACGCCGTTTCATCGCCGAGGAAGCGGGCAACATATCCGTGAGCCGCCTCGTGGAAGGTGATGGCGATAAGAACCGGCAGCAGCCAGATCGAAACGATGTAAAGCAGGTCCATAAGACGGTGTGTGCCCGGAAAACGAGGCGCGCGCTATCGGCGCGGCCGGCGGTTCACCCCCGCCGTCAACAGAGCACGACGGCAAACGCGCGACAAGTGGCGCATCGGGCCGCAGGTCTCGTATGGCTCACCGCCGACCCCGCGATGACCTTTCGTCACCGTTACCGGCGGGCGAGGCGCAGCAGGAGCCGGATCAGCCATCGCTTTCGCCGGTAAGGCGGACGCAGAAGCGCCGTCGCGCTCCACCGTCGCTGCAGCATCGCGCCGCGCTTCTTCGAGAAAGTCTGGAAACCGTCGAAGCCGTGGTAGTGGCCCATGCCGCTCGGTCCCACGCCGCCGAACGGCAGATTATGCTGCGCCAAGTGGTAGAGGCAGTCGTTCACCGTGACGCCGCCGGACATCGTCTCGGCCAGCACGCGGTCGACGCGGCTGGCGTCTTCGTCGAAATAATACAGAGCCAGCGGCCGCGGCCTCTCGTTCACATAGGCAATCGCCTCGTCCAGCGTGCGGTAAAGGACAACCGGCAGGATCGGCCCGAAAATTTCTTGCCTCATCAGGGCCGTGCTCGCAGCCGCGCCGAAGACGAGGGTTGGCGGGAACACCCGACTCTCCGCCTCGATCCGCTCGCCGGCCGGATCGATCGGCGCCACGCGCGCGCCGCTCGCCGCGGCCTCCTCGAGCAGCGCGGTCAAGCGCTCGTAGTGGCGCGTGTTCACGATGCGGGTGTAGTCCGCATTATCGACCAGCCGGGGGTACAACCGGCCGACGGCGCGGCGGGCTTCCTGCTCGAATGCGGCCTCACGGCCGGCCGGCACCAGCACGTAGTCCGGAGCGACGCAGGTCTGCCCGGCGTTATAGAGCTTCGCGCTCATCACGCGCTCAACCGCGCGGGCGAGCGGGTAGCTCTCGTGCAGAATCGCCGGCGACTTGCCGCCCAGCTCCAGCGACACCGGCGTCAAGTTCTGCGCCGCCGCCGCCATCACCATCTTGCCGACGCGGCCGGAGCCGGTGAAGAACAGGTGATCGAACGGCAAAGCGGAAAACTCGCGCGCCACGTCCGCGCCGCCGATGACGCAGGCCACGTGCTCCGCCGAGAAGCTCGCCGCGACGATGCCGGCGATGACATCGGCCGTGCGCGGCGCGAGCTCCGACGGCTTGAGCATTACGTGGTTGCCGGCGGCAAGCGCGTCCAGCACCGGCCCCAGCGTCAGCAGAAGCGGATAATTCCAAGCGCCGATGACGCCAGCCACGCCGAGCGGCTGATATTGATAGAAAGCGCGGCTGGGCAGCAGGAACCAGCTGCTGGCGACCCGCCGCCGGCGCATCCAGCCTTTCAAGTGGCGCCGGGCGTGCCCGATCTGATCGTACAGCGGGAAAAGCTCCAGCAGCAGCGTCTCTTCGTGCGCACGGCCGCCGAAGTCCTCGGAAACCGCCTGCAAGAGCTCGGCCTCGCGCGCGTGAACCGCGTCGCGTAAGCTCGCGAGCGCCTGCATGCGCTGGGCGTAAGTGGGAGCGCCGCGCGCGAAAGCGGCGCGCTGGGCATCCAGAAGGTCCGTGAGCGTGGTCATCCGCGCTGACGATAGAAGGCCGTTGCGCGCTCGACAATACGGCCGGGTCGCGCCAATGGCTCCGCCGCTCCCTGTACAATATCCCGCACACCTGCAAGACTTGGCGGATTCATCAAGCCCGGGATTGCGCGCCATGAATTTCCCCAAGCCCGCCGTCGGCATGCTGCCGAACGACCGCCTCGCCTATTCGCCGATTCCGGGGCGCAAGCCGCTCAAGCTGCCGAAGGGCGCGCGCATGGTGGTGTGGACCATTACCAACGTCGAGGAATGGGACCCCACGCAGACCATGCCGCGCACGGTGTTGACACCGCCGGCCGGCGGCGCGCCGATGCCCGACATCCCGAACTGGTGCTGGCACGAATACGGCAATCGCGTCGGCTTCTGGCGGCTGCTGCAGGTTTATGACGAGTTCAAGATTCCGGGCGTGATGAACATCAACGGCGTGGCGGTCGCGGCCTATCCAGACATCGTCAAGGCTTGCGCCGAGCGCAACTGGGAGTTCATCGGCCACGGTTTCACCCAGCGCAACATGCAGAAGGTGGAAAACGAGCGCGCCGATATCCGCCGCAGCGCCGAGGTGCTGCAAAAGGCGACGGGAAAACGTCCGCGCGGCTGGCTGGGGCCCGGGCTGACCGAGACCTGGGAAACGCCCGACATCCTGGCGGAGGAAGGTTACGACTATGTCGCCGACTGGGTGCTGGACGACCAGCCGGTCTGGCTGAAGACGCGCTCAAAGCCCATCCTCAACATCCCCTATACGCAGGAAGTCAACGACGTCGCCATGATGCTGATCCAGCACCACAAGGCGAGCGAATTCTACGAGCGGGCGATGGACCAGTTCGAGCAGATCTACAAGGACGCCAAGGGCTCGGCACGGGTGATGGCGATCTCGGTGCACCCCTACATCATGGGCGCAGCCCACCGCGCGAAATATTTCCGGCGCATCTTCGAGAAGATCAGGAAGAAGAAGGACGTGCTGTTCATGACCGGGAGTCAGATTTCCGACTGGTTCATGAAGGCGGGGCCGAACGCGCCGGCGTAAAGAAGAGCCGCTCATCACGGCGGCGCTTAGCTCGCGTCAATCGGAACGGATACTAAGCCTGAGCAACCAGCCAGATGCCGTATGCAGCCATCGCCACGCCGCTGATGCGCGCGATCCAGGCGCCGCCACGCAGCAGTTTTTCGCCGAACACAAACAGCGTGATCGCCGCCACCCATAACAAATTCATCACGCCGACGACGAACAGCAGCGCCATCAGCAGCCAGCAGCAGCCCAGGCAATAGGCACCGTGCTCCAGCCCCATGCGCAGCGCGCCCCTTAGGCCGTCGCGCCAGCGGTTGAACAGGAACGCGAAGGGCGACCGGCAATGACGCAGGCAGGCCTCCTTCAGTGGAGTCAATTGGTACACGCCCGCCGCCAGGAACAGCGCGCCGCCGAGCAATGCGTTGGTGGTGGTGAGCGTGGGTGACAGCAGCGCCAGGCGATCGAGTGCCCATTGCAGCAGCGTGGCGAACAGCGAAAATCCGATCCACACCAGCAGGTAGCCGGATGCGAACAGCAGGGTCGGCACCAGCCGCTCCGCCGTGCCCGCCTTTTTGCGGTTGAGCGCGGCGAAGGTGAGGATCATCGGCGCGGCGCTCGGCAGCATCATGCCGACCATCATCACCGTCCACATGGCGAAAGTCAGCGCGAAGGCGGCGGGCGTCCAGCGCGGCGCCATCGGCATCGCCATGCTCGCCATGGCCGACATGTCCGGCATGCCGCGGCCGAGCTGAAGCAGATACAGCCAAGCCAAACCGCTGACGCCCGCAACCGCAAGCAGGATGACGACGCGCTCGCGCAACAGCAGGCGCGGCAGCGTGGCGCTCTCGGACATTTAGGCGGCCCAGGTGAAGGGGGCGAAATGTCCGTTATTGCCCTTGCCGACCATTTCGACGTCGAGCCCGAACCCTTCCACGTTCAGCCGCTTGGCGCGCGCCAGCGCCAGCCGCCGGCTGGCCGGGTGCGCCGTGTTGTCGATGTAGAACGGCTCGCCGCTGCGGTTGCGCGAGGCCACGCCCTCGATCTCGAAGGACAGCACGTCGGGGATCGACACCGAGCGCGTCAACCCCTCCATGCGGAAATCGATCGGCTTGACCGCCACGCCGCGGAAGTCGCTCACCAGCGCGCTGCGGATCATGCCCGGCGTGCCGCCCGCCTCGCCGCTGACGATCGCCGACAGCGCGGCACGCTGGGCCGCATCGGCGCGCTCGTCGACCACGCAGGCGAAGGCCCAATTGCCGTCCGCCATTACCCGGCCGGAGCGGATGAGCAGGGCGAAGCACAAGCCGTCCAGGCCGACATCGCCGCTGCGACCCTTGTCGATGCGGAACACCAGCGCCGCGGTGCAGTTGTCCAACGTCGCCTGCCCTTGCGGATTGGTGTAGATGCACGGGCACAGGTAGTCGCAATTGCAACTTTCCATGTACTGCCCGCTGATTTGCCAGTTCTGCTCGGCCATGGCTTCCTCCCCCGTTCGTCGGCGAACGATACCACGACGCCGCGGCACCGCGAACCGGAAGGTGCGGCGCGTGCGGGCGAAGAGTGGAGATCGATCGTTCTTGACGTTAGACTTGCCGCGCTGCAGTGGGGACAGGCCGGGCCGCCGGCAACGACTCAACCCAATCCGATCAGGTTCTCAATGTCCGACGTGATTTCCCCGCAATACCGCTCGGCCTTCGTGCCGCACGATCTGCCCGCGCCGCTTAAAGGCGCGGGCCAAGGGCCCCTCGCGGGGCTGACCGCCGCGATCAAGGACATGTACGACGTCGAAGGCACCGTGACCGGCTGCGGCAATCCGACCTGGCTGGAGACGCACGCGCCCGCCGCCAGCACCGCCGGCTGCGTGCAGCGCCTGCTCGATGCCGGCGCCAGCGTGATCGGCAAAACCGTGTGCGACGAGTTCTTCTTCAGCGTGACCGGGGCCAATGCGCATTACGGCACGCCGGTCAATCCGCGCGCGCCCGGGCGGCTGCCGGGCGGCTCGTCGAGCGGCTCGGCTTCCGCCGTGGCGTCGGGCGCCTGCGACTTCGCGCTCGGCAGCGATACCGGCGGCTCGGTGCGCATTCCGGCCGCGCTCAACGGGCTCTACGGCCTGAGGCCGACGCACAACCGCATCGATCTCTCCGGCGTGCAGGCGCAATCGCCGAGTTTCGACGTGCCGGGCTGGTTCGCCAGTAGCCCCGGCCTGTTCCGCAACGTCGGCGCGGTGCTGCTCGACGGACGCGGCGTGCCGGGCCGGGTCGAGCGCCTGATCGCGCTGGAGGACGCTTTCGCCGAGGCCGACGAGGACGTCGCCGACCTGTTGCGCACGGCGCTGGAATTCATGTTCGAGGACCTGCCGCCGGTCGCGCATGCGCGCATTTCGCTCGAAGGCTTCGATCCCTGGCGCGAGGCTTTCCGCACCATTCAAGGCTACGAAGTGTGGCAGACCTTCGGCGATTTCATCGCCCGCCAGAAGCCGGCGATGGGCCCCGGCATCCGCGAGCGCATCGAATATTCCGCTTCGGTAACGGCGGCGGAGGCGCAAGCCGCGCGCAAAGTGCAGGAGCAGGCGCGCGCGCATATCCTGCAGACCGCGCAGCCGGGCACCGTGCTGGCGCTGCCGACCGCGCCCTGCATCGCGCCGCCTATCGACAATACGCCGGAGGAGATGGACCTGTTCCGCACCCGCGTCATGCGGCTGACCTGCACCGCCGGGCTGGCCGGGCTGCCGCAGATGACCCTGCCCATCGGCACGCTTGGCGGCTGCCCGGTGGGGCTGTCCTTCATCGGCTGGCCGGGCGGCGACGAGGCGCTGCTCGATCTGGCCTGTGCATTGTCGCGCCATTGCGGGATGGCGGCCTGAGGCGTTTTGTGCTTTGACACGCTTATGACCGCCGCCTTTCTCGACAAGCAAACCATCGCCGAGCTGACCGCGCGCATGTATCTCGACACCGGCGCGGTGCGCTTCATGGCCGACAAGCCCTTCATCTTCACCAGCGGCTGGGCGAGCCCGGTCTATAACGACTCGCGCTGGCTGATCTCGTTTCCCGACGTGCGCAGCACGCTGATGGATTTCGCGATCCATACCATCGACCGCGACATCGGGCGCGGTTCGATCGACGCGGTGGCGGGCGGCGAGACCGCCGGCATTCCCTTCGCCGCCTGGGTGGCCGACCGGCTGCATCTGCCGATGCAATATGTGCGCAAGAAGGCCAAGGGCTTCGGCCGCAACGCGCAGATCGAGGGCAAGCTCGAGCCGGGCGCGCGCGTGCTGCTGGTGGAGGATCTGGCCACCGACGGCCGCAGCAAGGTGAATTTCGTCAACGCGCTGCGCGAGGCCGACGCCAAATGCGAGCACTGCTTCGTGCTGTTCTTCTACGACATCTATCCGGAGGGCAAGACGATCCTGGCCGAGCTCGGCGTCACGCTGCATTGCCTGACGACCTGGTGGGACGTGCTCAAGGTGGCCAAGGCGAGCGGCCGGTTCGAGGCCAAGATGCTGGCCGAGGTCGAGAAATTCATGCACGACCCGGCCGGCTGGTCGAAGGCGCATGGCGGGGTGGCCGGCGCGGCGGAGTAACGCTCAGTGACCGGCCAACTTGCGCTTGATGCGCGTGACCGCCAGATCGAGCGCCGATAAAAACCGCGAAATATCCTGGCGCGTCAGCGGCGGCGGGCCACGCGTGGTGGCGCCGGCCGAGCGCAGATCGGTGAGCAGGTCGCGCGTCGCCAGTGCCATGCCGATCGAATCCTCGGTGAACGCCTTGCCGGTCGGCCCGATCACCGCCGCTCCGTTGCGCACACAGCGGCCGGCCAGGGGAATGTCGGCGGTGACGACGATGTCGGTCGCACCGGCGCGCTCGGCGATCCAATGGTCGGCGGCGTCGGGCCCTTCGGCGACGATCACGCGCTCGATCAAGTCGCTGCGCGGCACTGCCATGAAGGCGTTGGCCACCACATAGACCTGAAGCGCGTAGCGCTCGGCTACCCGGTAGATTTCCGGTTTCACCGGACAGGCATCGGCGTCGACGAAGATGCGGATGGCCGGCGCTTGAGGCTCTTCCATCGCTGCGGCCATCGTGATCCAATCACCGGCAATAAAGCACCATGGGAGGCATCAATGGCCAAGGCACGCAAGAAAGTCCAGCCACGGCGTAAATCGCCGCGTCGCAAAGCGAGCGCGCGGCGCGCGGTCAAAGCCAAGACCCGCGCCAAGACCCGCGCGAAACGGGCGGCGCCGCGCGCCACCAAGCGCAAGCCGCAGAAGTTCACCGTCAGCCACCACCGCGAGGAGGATTTCGACGCTGGGTTTCGGCCCTACTCCGCCTATCGCGATCTTGGACTGGCGCTGGCGACCGACGGCCTGGTGCAGGCGCACGTCATCCGCATGACCAAGCCGTTCGAAACGGGCGAGGTCGACACCCCGCATTACCACGACGTCGACTTCCAGATGGTCTATGTGCTGAAAGGCTGGTTCCAGAGCGAGTTCGAGGGCGAAGGCGTGCACACTTTCCACGCCGGCAGCGCCTGGATCCAGCCGCCCAAGATCAAGCACACGGTGCGCGGCTATTCCGACGACTGCGAGCTGTTGGAGATCGTGCTGCCGGCCGATTTCGACACGGTGACGCTGGAGGCGTAACTCCCAATTGCGCCCGCCTCTCCTCCGTCATTGCCGGGCTTGACCCGGCAATCCATGAGGCCGCGCAGCGCGCGAGGTCGTACGTAAGGCTCTTATTCTTGGAAGCCTATCATGGATGCCCGGGTCAAGCCCGGGCATGACGTCGCGTGTGTTGCTTGCGCCTACCGTCGGGTGCCTTCGATATCGTCATCCTGCAGCACCCGCAGCGCAGCGCCGTCGACGTCGCTGTACTGGCCCGAGCGCAGCGCCCACAGGAAGGCGATCAACCCGATGCCGCCGAGCCCGACCGCCATCGGTATGAGATAGACCAGCACGTTCATGACGGCGTTCTCCCGGTGGCTCGTACCCCGCGCGAGGCGCGCAGGGCGTTGAGCGTCACCGTTATCGAGGAGGCCGACATGGCCAGCGCGGCGATCAGCGGCGTGACCAGGCCGGCAATGGCGACCGGCACGGCGATGGTATTGTAGACGCCGGCGAACCACAGGTTCTCCGTCATCAGCGCGCGGGCGCGGCGGGCAATGCGCAACGCGTCGTAGACGGGGGCAAGGCGCTCGCCCAGGAACACGGCGTCGGCATGGGCCTGCGTCACATCGGCGGCGGAAATCGGCGACAGCGAGACGTGGGCGGCGGCGAGCGCAGGCGCGTCGTTGAGCCCGTCGCCCACCATCAGCACGCGGCGGCCCTGTTCCTTGAGCTGGCCGACGACCGCGATCTTCTCGGCCGGCGTCAGCGCGCCCTGCCATTGCGCGATGCCGAGCGCCTCGGCGATCGGGCGTACCGCTTCGCTGCGGTCGCCCGACAGGATGACCAGGTCGAGCCGGAGCTTGCGCAGCGCGGCGATCACCTCCACGGCGTCGGGTCTGAGCTTCTGCGCGATGGCGATGGGCGTAACACGCCCGCCATAGGCAAACACGATGAGCGAAGCGCCCGGCATGGCCGCGATGTTGTCGAGGCCGCAATAGCGCGCGCTGCCGAGGCGGGCTTCGACGCCGTCGATGAGCGCCCGCACGCCCTGCCCCGGCTCCTCGACCGCATCGTCATAGGGCTTTTTACTCTGCGCCTCGCGCGCCAGCGCCACGGCCAACGGATGGCGGCTCGACAGCGCCAGCCGCGCCGCCATCTGCAACAGGCCGGGATCGACGCTGTCGGCATTGGTGACGCGCGGCTCCGGCAGCGTGAGCGTGCCGGTCTTGTCGAAGATGACAGTGTCGGCCTCGGCCAAGCGCTCGACGGCGTCGCCGGCGTTGAGGATGACGCCGGCGCGGAACAGGGCGCCGGAGGCCACCACCTGCACCGCCGGAATGGCAAGCGACAGCGCGCAAGGGCAGGTGATGATGAGCACGGCGATGGCCGTGACCAGCGCGTCGTGCAGGCCGGCGCCGGCCAGGAACCAGCCGAGCGCGGTGAGCGCGGCGGTGACGTGCACCAGCGGCGCGTAGACGCGGGCGGCGCGGTCGGCGAGCTTCAGGGAGCGCGACTTGGCGCCGGCGGCCTGCTCCAGCAGGCGCTCGATCTCGTCGATCAGCGCGCTGCCGCCGGTGGCGGAAACCTTCAGCGTCAGCGTGCCGTTGAAATTGAGGCTGCCGGCATAGACCTGAGCGCCGGCGGAAACGGCGCGGCGCGCGGTTTCGCCGGTGATCACGCTGTCGTCGATTTCCGAGGCGCCGCCAGCCACCGTGCCGTCGGCCGGGACGCGCTCGCCCGGCTTGACCAGCACGCGGTCGCCGGGGTTGAGCGCCTTGACCGGCACGCTGACCAACTCGTCGCCGACGAAGCGGTGCGCGGTGTCGGCCTTGAGCGCCGCCAGATTGCCGGCCACCGCGCGCGTCTTGCGGCGCGCGGCGTGCTCGAGCGCGCGCCCGACCAGCAGGAAGAACACAAGCATGATGGCGGAATCGAAATAGGCATCGGCGGCGTGTTGGACGGTCTCCACCAGCGACATGGCGAGCGCCAGGCTGACGCCGACCGAGATCGGCACGTCCATGTTGAGCGAGCGCGCTTTCAGCGCGCGCCAGGCGCTCCGGAAGAAGGGCTGGCCGGCATAGGCCGCGGCCGGCAGCACGATCAGCGCCGAGGCCCAATGGAAGAAGTCGCGCGTCGAGGCCGTCATGTCGCTGCCCGACCAGATCGAGACCGATAGCAGCATGACGTTCATGGCGGCAAAGCCCGCGACCGCCACATAGCGGGTGAGCCGGCGCGCCTCGGCCGCCTCCTCCTGTTCGGCGCGTAATGGAACGAAGGGATGGCCGCGATAGCCGGCACGCTCGATTGCGTCGATGATCTGCGCCGGCTTGAGCGCGCCCTCGGCCCAGGCCACGTGCAGGCGGCGGTTGGTGAAGTTGAGACGGGCTTCCTTGACGCCCGGCAGCTTCTTCATTGCCGTTTCGATGCGGTTGATGCAGGCGCCGCAGTGCACGCCCTCGACCGCCAAGTCCATGCCGCAGGTGCCGTCGGCACCCGGCTTGGCGTAGAGCGAAAGATCGAGGGCTTCGGCGGCCATGGCCTAACGCAAGGTGACGCGGCTGCGCGAGCGGAACACGCGCTGGCCGCTGCGGTAGAAGTCGATCACCAGCTGCCAGCGTCCGGAATGGCCATGCGCCTCGCCGTGGAAGGCGCCGGCGCCGACCTTGCCGAGATGGATGACGTGGTCGTGCCGCGAATCGGCCGGATGCTCGAGCGTGGCGTCGGCGGTCAAGCCGGTGACCGGGCGGCCTTGCGCGTCGCGCACCGCGATGTCGAGCACGGCCTCGCCCTTGCGGTCATGCTTGAGCGTGCCATGCACCTGCCAATGCAGCGCATCCTGCCGCTCGGCGCGCGCCAGTTCGCTTTCGAACATCAGCCCGGCCTTGTAGGAACTCGGCGTGTCGAGGCCGGCGAAGGTGGAGGTGGCGGCCTGCACCAGCCAGCCGTTGACCGCGAAGATCACGCCGAAGAAGCCAATGAGCCAGAGCAGCACGGCCCGGCCGGTGAGCTCGCGCGGTTTTTTCGATTGCGTCATGGCTGTTACCCTTGCGGTCCGAAGAAATGGTCGCGCATCTCGGCGACCTCGCCGGTATCGACGTCGATCAGCTTGAACAGGATGCTGGTCGAGGGCGCCGGCGGCGTCTTGCTGTAGTCGGTCACGATCACGCGCACTTCCTTGGTCTGGTCGGGACCGACGTCGACCAGCTGGCGCCCGTCGGCGCGCGGGGCCAAGCCGACGAAATCGACCAGCGAGGACGGCAGGCCGTCGACGCTGACGATGAAGTCGCGGTGCTTGAGATCCTTGTTGACGATGCGGATGGTGTAGCCGTTGCGTAGCGCCCCGTCCGACAGCCGCACGAACATCGGATTGCGGTCGTGAATGACGGCGATGCCCTCGCTGCCGCGGGTGGCGAGCGTGAAGATCATGACGCCGCCGGCGATCGCGATCACCGCGGCATAGAGCAGCGTGCGGGTGCGGATCAGCCGGTAGAAGGGCTGCTTGCCCTCCAGGCGCAGCTTAACGTTGATGTCGGTGTCGTAGGCAATCAGCCGGGCGGGCCGGCCGAGCTTCCGCATGATGTTGTCGCAGGCGTCGATGCACAGGCCGCACTGGATGCAGCCGAGGCTGGCGCCCTCGCGGATGTCGACGCCGGTCGGGCACACGTGCACGCATTGCAGGCAGTCGACGCAGTCGCCGGCCGGCTCCCCGTGCGCGCGCAACTGCTCGGCCTTCTTGACCGAGCAGCGCGGCTCGCCGCGGTCGTAGCGGTAGGTGACGTTGAGCGCGTATTCGTCGGTGAGCGCCGCCTGAATGCGCGGCCACGGGCACATATAGAGGCAGACCTGCTCGCGCATATGGCCGGCGAGCGTATAGGTGGTGAAGGTGAGGATGCCGATCCAGGCATAGGCCAGCAACGGAGCCTGGAAAGTGGCGAGATTTTTCACCAGCGTGGGCGCGTCGGCGAAATAAAGAACCCAGGCGCCGCCGGTCCACCAGGCGATCATCAGCCAGATGAAATGCTTGGCGCCTTTGCGCGCCCAGGTGGCGGGGGTCCATTTGTGGGCGTCGCGCTGCATGTGTTCACGACGATCGCCTTCGACCAGCCGCTCGACCGCGAAGAACAGGTCGGTCCATACCGTCTGCGGGCAGAGATAGCCGCACCAGACGCGCCCGGCGATGGCGTTCATCAGGAACAGGCCGATGGCCGCCAGGATCAACAGGCCGGTGAGGTAATAGACCTCCTGCGGCCAGATCTCGATGAAGAAGAAGTAGAAGCGCCGCGTCGGGAAGTCGATCAGTACGGCCTGGTGCGGCGCCAGCGGGCCGCGGTCCCAGCGCACGAAGGGCAACAGATAATAGATGCCGAGCGTGACGATCAGCACCGTCCATTTGATGCGGCGGTAGGTGCCGTGCGTGCTCTGCGGATAGATTTTGCGGCGCGGCGCATAGAGCGGGATGTCGTCGTCGGGCGGCGGCGCCTTGACCTCGGCCTCGGCGGCCAAACGCGCCAGCGCCGGCGCGTCCGGCGCCGGCTGCTCGCGCGTAACGGTGGTGGCGCCTGCGCCTGCGTTCACTTCACGCCACCTCCGAAGCTCCAGACATAGACGGTCAGCGCCTTGATGGTCGGCTCGTTCAGGCGGCCTTCCCAGGTCGGCATCACGCCGCCGTGCCCCTTCTCGATACCCGCCATGATGGTCGCTTTGTCGGAGCCGTAAAGCCAAATCTTGTCGGTGAGATTGGCCGAGCCCAACTCCAGCTTACCCTTCGCGTCCGCGCCGTGGCAGACCGCGCAATTGGCCTCGAAGACCCTCTTGCCGGCGGCGAGATCGGCGCCCTTCTCGACCGCCAGACCGGACAGCGAGCGCACATAGTCGGCGACGTTGGAAATCTCCGCCGGCTTCAGCGCGCCGGCGAAGGGCGGCATGCTGCCTTGGTGGCCCTTGTCGTTGCCGGAACGGGCGCCGTAGCGGATGGTCTGCTCGATCTGCGGCAGCTTGCCGCCCCACAGCCAGTCGTCGTCGTTGAGGTTGGGATAGCCCGGGGCGCCGCCGCCGCCGGCGCCGTGGCAAGGCGCGCAGTTGTCGGCGAAGGCGACGCGGCCTTCGGCGCGGGCGAAGTCGAGCAGTTCGGGGCTGTCGACGATCTGCGTGAGCGAGGCCGCCGACAGCTTGGCCATCATGGGCGCGCGCTGAGCATGCAGCGCGGCGAGGTCGGTTTCGACCGCGGCGCGCGCATGCCAGCCGGTCACGCCTTGCGTCGCATTGCTGATCAGCGGCCAGGCCGGATAGACGATCCAGTAGCCGACCGCGAAGGCAATGCAGCCGTAGAAGGTCCATAGCCACCAGCGGGGCAGCGGGGTGTTGAGCTCACGGATGCCGTCCCACTCGTGGCCGGTGGTCGCCGTGCCGGTCACTTCATCGACCTGTTTTTGCTCTTCAGCCACCGGTCAGTCCTCCTTGAACGGAATGTTCGCCGCGTCGTCGAATTCCTTTTGCGCTTTGCGCGAAGGCCACAGCGCGTAGACGAGCACGACGGCAAAGATCGCGACGAAGTAGATCAGGCCCCACCGCTGGGCGAACTCGGCAACGGCTTGGTAGGTCGGGTCCATGGCGTTCACCGGATATTGGCTTTGTCTTGGTAAAGCTTGAAGTCCACCTCGGTGCCGAGCATCTGCAGATAGGCGATCAGTGCGTCGGCCTCGGTGATGCGGGTCGGGTCGCCGTCGAAGTCGCGCGCGTTCACCTTCGGATAGCGCTTGGCGAGATCGGCGGCGTCGGGGCTGTCGGGAGTGGCCTGCGCCACCACGTCCTTCTCGCCGTCGGCGATATCCTGCTTGGTGTAGGGCACGCCGAGCTCGGCCTGCACCTTCAGATTTTGCGCGACGTGGCTGTAGTCGAGATCGGTCTTCTCGAGGAAGCCGTAGTAGGGCATGACCGAGCCGGGCACCACGGAGCGCGGATTGCGCAGGTGGTCGCGCTGCCACTGGTCGGAATATTTGCCGCCAACGCGCGCCAGATCGGGGCCGGTGCGCTCCGAACCCCATTGGAACGGGTGGTCGTACATGCTCTCGGCGGCGAGCGAATAGTGGCCGTAGCGCTCGACCTCGTCGCGCAAAGGACGGATCATCTGCGAATGGCACAGATAACAACCCTCGCGCACATAGATGTCGCGGCCGAGCAGCTCGAGCGGCGTGTAGGGACGCGCGCCCTCGACCTTCTCGATGGTGTTCTTGAGATAGAACAGCGGCACCACCTCGACCAGCCCGCCGATAGAGATCACGATGAGGATACCGATCACGAGAATGATCGAGTTCTTCTCGAGGATGGCGTGTTTTTGCCAGAGCGACATTTTCGTTGTCCTCGCCTTATTCAGCCGGAGCCAGCGCGACGGCGGCCGGTTGGGCTTCTTCCGCCGACATCACGGTTTTCCAGAGGTTCCACGCCATGATCAGCGCGCCGATCAGGAACAGGATGCCGCCGAGCGCGCGGATGACGTAGAAGGGATGCATGGCCTCGACGGTCTCGACGAAGGAGTATTCGAGGAAGCCGAGCGGGGTGTAGGCGCGCCACATCAGGCCCTGCAGGATGCCCGCCACCCACATCGAGGTGATGTAGAGCACGATGCCGATTGTCGAGATCCAGAAGTGCCAATTGACCAGCTTGAGCGAGTACAGCCTGCGGTTCCACAGCCAGGGGATCAGGCAATAGAGCGCGCCGAAGGAGATATAGGCGACCCAGCCAAGCGCGCCGGAATGCACGTGGCCGATGGTCCAGTTGGTATAGTGGC
>CAWDUV010000010.1:0-187868 GCA_963805535.1 uncultured Pseudomonadota bacterium | reverse complement strand
CCCATGGCCACCCCGGCGGCGATTGCGATCACCTGCGCGGCAAGCACAAGAAGAATGGTCGGACCTGACGCGCGCGGCGATCAATTTGATCACCGGCTCGTTGAAATAATACGACTGGCCCAGATCGCCGACGGCAACGTGCTTGAGGTAGATGGCGAGCTGGGTGAGCAGCGGTTGGTCGAGCCCGTAATTCGCGCGGAATTGAGCGAGCAGCTCGGCGGTGGCGCCGCCCATTTCCCCTGCGATCGCTTGGGCAGGATCACCGGGCGCGGCGTGGATGAGGGGAAGAAATTGAGGACCAGCACCCCGACCAGCAGGACCACGCCGTAGAGCAGACGTCTGACAATATACGCTGTTGACCCCATTACGTGCCGCACTCCGCCAAGAGACCGCCGGTCCCCCTTGGCGGGGACCGGACGCCCTTATGCAGACCTCAACGGGGCTCTTTCCAGTAGATTCGTCCATCGACTGCATCGCGCCCCAGATCGATACCGGAACGTTGCCGAGCCGCTTGTCGTAGGCGGTGTGGTAGGGCAACGCGTTGAGCCAATAGATCGGCAGGTCGTCGCCGACAATCATCTGGAACTGGTCTACAAGGCCTTACGCTTGGCGACGTCCAACTCGGTCCCCGCCTTGTTCAGCAATTCGTCCACCTTCGGATTGCGATATTGTGCGTGTTCGACCAGATCACGCCCTTCCTGATATTGGACGACAGGTAGGTGCGGTGCATGCCGATCACCGGGTCGCCCCAGTTGAACACGATGTCCATGGTCATGTCGAAGTCGTAATTCGAACTTCGCTTGGCCCAGGTCGGGAAGTCGGCGAGGCGCGCACATTGACCTCGATGCCCACCTTTTTGAGCTGCGATTTGAGATATTCGGCGACGCCCTGTGTCTTCGCGGCGCCGGGGATGTAGTCCACCGTGAGCGTAAAGCGTTTGCCGCCCGCGCCCGCCTTATGGCCGGCCGCGTCCAGCATCGCATTGGCCTTCTTGAGATCGAGGTTGTAAGGCGGGATTTCCGGGTCGAAGAACGGGCTCGATTCGATAATCGGCGAGCGCTGTTGCTTTGCAACGCCGCGCATCAGCGCCTTGCTTATGAAGTTGCTGTCCACCGCATAGCCGATGGCCTGGGCACCATCTTGTTGTCGAGCGGCGGCTTCGCCGTATTGAACGCCAACCAGTTGATCGGACCGACGGCCGCGTAGCCTTTATCGGTGACGCCGAGGCGCTTTACGCCCTGCAGACGCCTGATGTCCTGACTGGTCGAAACGAAGGGATAGAAATCCGCTTCGCCGTTTTCGATCGCCAGCAGGATCGCGCTCGGATCCTGTTGATGCGGATGACGATCTTGTCGAGATGGGGCCGGCCCTTGATGAAGAAATCGGGGTTCTTCACCAGGGTGATCTGCTCGCCGGCTTTGAATTCCTGAAGTTTGTAGGGGCCGGAGCCGATCGGCGCGGAATTGGCCGGATGGGTTCTGATGTTCTGGCCGTCGCCGAAGATATGCTTCGGAATGATCGGGCACAGCGCACCCGACATCGCCAGCAGCAGCGCCGGATGCGGATGGGCCAAGTGCACAACGGCGGTATGTTCATTCGGCGTCTCGATCGCGGAGACCGGCTCGAACATGGTCTTGAAGGGATGGTTTGCCTTGATCGTCTCGATGGAAAACTTCACGTCTTCCGAGGTGATGGGCTTGCCGTCGTGGAACTTGGCGCCTTTGACCAGGTTGAGGGTCACCGACAGCCCGTCATCGGCCATCTTCCAGCTTTCGGCCAGATAGGGGTGCGGCTTCCAGTCGGCGTCGTATCGCAGCGGCGAGGCGAAGGTCTGCGTGCCGGGCACGGCAGTGGCAATGCCGGACTGAACCGCCGGATTGAGATGGCGGGGCACCTGCGTGGACACCATGACCATGGTCCCGCCGGGACGGCCTTGCTCCGCGGCGATGGAATTCGCTTCCAGCCAAGCCAGGGCGGCCGACGATTGCACGAAAAGCCTGCGCGTAAGAGCCATATCACTCACCCTCTCTATCAATTTCACATCGCTGCGGATCGAAATCGTACGGCAAATTCTACGATAACAAAAACCAAGTGTAATGCGGGCTTTTCGCACAAACAAGCGATGATTGTGGGGCCCTTGCGATGGCGGACCACGCGGATTGAGGAACCGCAGGCGCCGACTACTATGGCGCGAATGATTCCGACCGGACGCTTGAATAATAAAGCGCGAAGCAGCGCGGTCCCGTCTCGTTTCATTCCTTCGAGAAAATGTGCTTATTGGCTGACGAGCGCCTTTTCCCGTGGAATTGGACCGACGGCTTTTTCCCGTGGAATAAGACTGACGATCTTGTCTTGATCCGATGCGTGAAGGAGAAGCGGGCATGAGCACAGCGACGGTTTACCGGGCCAGGAAGATCGTCACCCTGGATCCCAACCGACCGGAGGCGACGCACGTGGCCGTGCGCGACGGCCTCATCCTGGCGGTGGGGGATGCCGACTGCGCCGCGCCCTGGGGCGAATATCGCGTCGACGAGCGTTATCGCGACGCCGTGCTCATGCCGGGCTTCGTCGAAGGCCACGCTCACATGATGACGGGCGCCATGTGGAGCTATGTTTATGCCGGCTACCAGGACCGCATCGATCCCGACGGAAAAA
This sequence comes from uncultured Pseudomonadota bacterium, assembly GCA_963805535.1. Lineage (GTDB taxonomy): Bacteria > Pseudomonadota > Alphaproteobacteria > Rhizobiales > Xanthobacteraceae > Pseudolabrys. The sequence continues at coordinate 185,213 of CAWDUV010000010.1, read as the reverse complement.
AATGGGAGGGGCTGACCGACATTGCCGGCGTTATGGCCGGGCTGAAGCGGGCGCTTGCCGCGCTTCCCGCGGACAAGCCGCTGATTGCCTGGGGGTTCGATCCGATCTTTCTGCCCACGGAACGGCTCAACCGCCGTCACCTCGATCAAGTGTCGGCGGACCGGCCGGTCGTCGTCATGCACTCCAATTTCCATCTGATGACGGTCAATTCGGCGGCGCTTGCAATTGCAGGTTACGATCGCAACACCAATGCGGAGGGCGTGGCGCGCTTCGACAATGGCGAGCCAAACGGCGAGCTGCAGGAGATGGCGGCGATGTTTCCGGTCATGCGCCGCCTCGGCATTGATTTCCGCAGCATGGCGCGCACGGAATCTGCCATGCGCAATTTCGCCAAGACCGCGATGCGCGTGGGGGTGACCACGAGTACCGACCTGTTCAACGAGCTCCCGGAGGAAGACATCGCCACGCTGATCCGGGTGACGGGTGCCGAGGATTTCCAGCTCCGTGTCGTGCCGGCGCTCAATGGCATCACCGAGCCGGCGGAAAAAGTGGCCCAACGCGTCAAGGAGCTGCGCAAGCGCACGAGCGACAAGCTCCGGCTCGGCGCCGTCAAGTTGATGGCCGACGGGTCCATTCAAGGCTACACCGGTCGGCTGAAATGGCCGGGCTATATAACCGGGCATGCCAACGGCATTTGGAATACGCCGCCCGGCCGGCTGCAGGAGCAGATCGTGCATCTGCATCGCGAGGGCGTGCAGATGCATATCCACGTCAATGGCGACGAAGCTTCGGAAGCAGCCCTCGACGCGATCGAGGAAGCGCAGGCGCGCCATCCGCGCTTCGACCATCGCCATACGCTGCAGCACTGTCAGATGGCCGACGACGCGCAATTCCGCCGCATGGCCGCGCTCGGTACTTGCGTCAATCTGTTTGCAAACCACGTCTGGTTTTTCGGCGACCAGCACTACGAGGTGACCATGGGGCCCGACCGGGCGATGCGGCTCGATGCCTGCGCCTCGGCGCTGCGCCACGGTGTGCCGCTGGCGATCCATTCGGATGCTCCGGTCACGCCGATGGGGCCACTGCACGTGGCCTGGTGTGCGGTCAACCGGCTGACGCCCTCCGGCCGCGTCCTCGGTGAAAATCAGAAAATCTCGGTGGAAGCCGCCCTTCACGCCATTACGCTCGGACCGGCCTTTACGCTGAAGCTTGATCGCGAGATCGGCTCGATCGAGACCGGCAAGAAGGCCGACTTCGCGGTACTCGGCGAGGACCCGTTTGCCGTCCCGCCTGTGGAACTCAAGGACCTGCCCGTGCTCGGAACGGTCATGGGCGGTCGTCACTTTCCGGTTTGATCGGATCGGCGAACATGGCGTCAACGTTTGAGGCACACGCGCCATTACCGGTGACCGTTGTCAGCGGCTATCTGGGCGCCGGTAAAACGACGCTCGTCAACGCCATCCTGGCCGGCGATCACGGCTTACGCATCGCCGTGCTGGTCAACGACTTCGGCGAGGTGGCGATCGATGAAGCGCTTATCGTCAACCGTGACGGCGACGTGGTCGCGCTCGCCAATGGCTGCATGTGCTGCCAGATCGGCGGCGACCTCTACGATGCCATCGACCGGATTCTGCGCCTGCGCGACCGGTTCGACCGCCTGTTGATTGAAACCAGCGGCGTTGCCGACCCTTCTAGGATCGCGCAGATCGCGATCGCCGAACCCGACCTCGATCTGCTGCGCACGGTCGTGCTCGTCGATGCAGTCAACTTCGCCGCCGTCCTGGGCGATGCCCGGCTCAACGATACGCTGTTGCGCCAAGTGCGCGCGGCCGATGTCATCCTCCTGACCAAAACCGATGTGATGGCAACGGCCGATCTTGCCGATCTGCAGGCCATTCTCGTCGAGGCCGGCATTTCTTGCCCGATGAGGATGCTGAGCGCGGGCGCGCCCGACGCCTGGCAACTTGTCGAAAGCGAGGCAGGACAAGCTGCGAAACCCCGCCGGGTGGGCTCAATGACTTTTCATCCGCTGCCCTTCGACAGTTGGAACTGGCAAGGCAATTGCAGGGTCGACCGCGACGAACTGCTCGCCTTTGCCCGGGATCGCAGCCTCCACGTCTACCGCCTTAAGGGGCAGCTGCATCTGACCGACGGCACCGCGATCCTGTTGCAGAAAGTCGGCTCCGAAGTGACTGTCGAAAATATGACAGGCGATTTCGAGACATCATCCAGGCTGGTTGCTATCGGAACGAAACCGGACTTCGAGCGAGCACGCGTAGCGGCGGCTTGGGCCGAGCTAACGCACAAGAGTGGCTGACCTGACGGCTTTGCTGATCCTGGGCCATGGCGGTCGGCAGGTTCTGCGGTTCGAGATGACACGGCATCCGACGGCGGAGCGGCCGGCCCGGCAGATCACGGAAGCTTTCCCTTGGGCATCAGGGCCGACTTATCTGGTGCTCGCGTGAATGCGCCAGCTTACGAGGGATTGCTCTGTACTACGAGTAGAGAATTTTGTTTGCGGTATCGCTCCATCCGCCATCACCCCTAGGACGCTGTTCTCTACCCGGCTGAGTGCGGTGGCAACAAGCGCCGGACGGCACATGCGCCTTCGTTAGATTGTTGAGCGCCGTCACGCGGCCTATCTAAATCAAGTGCGACGTGTAAGTGCTGCAATGTGCCGGCATTGCTGTGCCGTCTAAGGCCGCGTGCTAGCTCATGAAGAAAGGCTTGCTGAGCTCGAGCGTCCGCTCGGCGCGGGCGTACCAGCCCTGCGGGGCGTGGCTGTCATCGTGCAGATAGCATTGCACCCGAACGAGCGGCGAGCCGACCGTGAAGGTGAGGTAGCGGCTCATCGGCGGGCAGGTCACGAAGGAGTGGTATTTCGAAAGCTGCGCGCAATTGACGAAATTGGTGCCCCACTTTCGCTCCACATGGCTGCGCCCGCCGTGGGTGTCGTCGGGATACGTGTGGGTGTGGCCGCCAAACCAGATGTCGACCGCGCCGGGATGGGCAGCGAGATAGTTCTCGAAGCGCTGCGCCTTCGGCTCGTCGTCGACGAAATAGAGATAGGACGCGCCTTCCGGCACGCCGTCTACGCCGTGGTAGCGACCGTGGCGGTAGGTGCCGTCGGGATAACGCGAGAGGCCCTCGAAATCGCCCGAGGCCACCGTGGTCTCGCGCAGCATGTGATGATGACAACTGATGACGATGTCATCCTTAGCCTCCTCCACGTTCTTGACCCACCAGTTCCAGGTGTCACCGGTGACCGCGCCGGCCGGAGAGCCGCCGCCGAATTCCTGGCGCCCGACCGGATAGGGCAGATCGTTGCGGTCGCTCATCATCAGGAAGCGGATGTTGCCGATCTTGAAGCTGTAGCGGTCCCACTCGCCTTCGACCGGGTAGGGCCGCTTGGCATTGTCGACGCCGGAGAACGCCGTGTTCTCGCCGAGCGGATCAACATATTTGCGAAACCACCAATTGGCCGGCTGGCCGAGGCTCGATGGCGCCGTCCCGGGCGAGGCGTCGTGATTGCCACACACCGGATAGATGTCTTCGCGCTTGTGCTGTTTCAGCACCGAATATTGCCGCACTACCTCAACGCCTTGCTTGTCGTCGGGCAGGTCCCACAGGCCGGCATTGTCGCCGAGGTCGAGCGCGATGTCCCAGTGGAACGGCGGGCCGCCGAGCTTGCCACCCTCCTCCGACTGCCGCAGCGCACTCGCCAAGCTCTCCGGATAGCCGGCCGGCGGCGTAAACGCCATGCCGTTGCGGATCGCGTCGGATACCGCCTTGTCCGTTGCGACGTGGGCGTCGGAGAAAACCCACAGGTGGAAGGTATCCGCCGCCGCGCGGCTGCCGTTTTGCGTCATTGCCTTGCTCGTTTCTTGTTGGAGATTGGCGCGCCGGGGACGATCTCCGGCGCTCCGTCTCAGAACAACTTGCTGATGTCGACCTGCTTCTTGATCATCTTGTTGGCGTAGGCGTCGGCGGCCCATTTGGTGAGCAGCTTGCGCGCTGCCGGCGTCACCGCAATGTCAATGTCGGAGAGCTTGCTCGCCGAGTAGCTCGGATCGTCTTTCGACACCGCCACGACCACCTTCGGGTCCATGCGCAGGAAATGGCCGAACCAAGTGGCGGCCTGTTCATGGTGCTGGGCGATGTAGAACATCGATTCCTGCAGGCTCTTCAGATATTTCTTGTAGTCGTCCGGATGCGCGGCAATGTATTTCGTCTTCACTATCGAAACGAAGCGAAACGGCCAGGTATGTAGAACGTGCGCACCGGATTGCTCCTGCAGCCGCAGCACTTGCGGCTGGCGGATGACGATGGCGTCGATCGACTTGTTGTTGAGGGCGGTGGCGAGCTCGGCCGGCGGGATGTTGACCAGCTTGACCTTGTCGGCGAGCTTCTCGTCCTTCAACCAGACCAGCGTGTCGAGGTGGGAATCGGAGCCGAAGGAAACGCCGAGCGTATGACTCTTGAGATCAGCGGCGGTCTTGATCGAACTGTCCTTGCCGACCATCAACGAATGGCTGGAATTGCCCAGCATGGCGACGATCTTGATATCGCCCGGCACCTTGGAGGCGTAGGAGGTCACCGGCATCAGGCTGGTGACGATGGCGTCGATGGAGCCGGCCGCCAGCGCTTCCATCATGGGGGGGCCGTACTGAAACGGGATAAAGGTGGCATCGAGCCCGTTCTTCTTGGCGATCTCCGCTTTATCCATCGTAACGACGATCTGGCCGTTCATGCCGCTCGGGAAGGCGATGCGCATGGACGCATGCGCGCCGGCGGATAACGTGAAGGCCCAGGCGGCCGTCAAGACAAGTGTCGCGGCGCGCTTGAGGACGCGCGTGGTTTTTTTATCGGACATGAGAAGCACTCCGTTGCGGGGACCGGCAAGAAATTATGGCGTGTTCCAAGGCACGAGCACCGTGCGCTCGAACCACTCGAGCGCGATGGACATCGCCGCCCCTAGTAGGCCGATGACGCACATGCCAACGAGAACGAGTCCGGTCTCCAACGCCAAGCGGTTCGCCTGGATCATGTAGCCGAGGCCGGAACGCGCGGCGATCAATTCGGCGGTCACCACCGCCATCCAGGACTGGCCGAGGCCGATGCGCAGGCCGGTCGCGATCATCGGCATAGCCGACGGCAGATAGACGCGCCGGAACAACGCGTGTGGTCCCGCGCCGAGCGAACGGGCGGCGTGCACGTGCTCGGGCCGCACCGCATGGGCGCCGGCATAGCTGTTGATGAAGATCGGGAAGAAGGCCGCCACCGCGGTGATGAAATAGCTGGGCGGATCGCCGATGCCGAACCAGAGGATCGCGATCGGGATCCAGGCGATTGGCGGGATCGGGCGCAGGAAGGCGACCACGGGCGACAGCAGCAGCCCGACCGGCCGCGAGAACGTCATCAGCAGTGCCAGCGGCACCGCGATCGCGGCCGCGATAGCGAAGCCGCCGAGCACGCGCCGCATGCTGGCTTCGACGTCCGAGATCAGCGATCCATCCCGGATCAGGGAGATGAAGCCCTGCACCACTGCGGTCGGCGCAGGCAGCAGCACCGCGTTGCCGATCTCGACCGAGGCGACCGCCCAGACCGCCAGAAAGCCGGCAATGCCGGCGAGCGTCCACAGCGCCTTGCTGGCGTACTCGTTGCGGATGGCAAAGCGCTGCATGATCGTCTTCGATCCTATCCGTGCGGCCGAAACACTTTTAATGTCTCTTCGCGGATGAGCGCGAAGATCTCGCTGCGGTAGCGGTTGAAGGTTTCTGACTTGACGAGTTCCGGCTCGCGCGGGCGCGGCAGGTCGATCGGCACGTCGCGCTTGAACCCGCCCGGCATGGTCTTCATCACCACCACGCGGTCGGCCAGGAAGATGGCCTCGTCGATGTCGTGCGTAACGAAGACTACCGTGGTGTTGAACTGGCTCCACAGCTTCAACAATTCTTCCTGCATGATAGAACGGGTCTGCGCATCGAGCGCGCCGAACGGCTCGTCCATGAGCAGCACCGGCGGATAGGTGGCGAGCGCGCGCGCGATGCCGACGCGCTGCTGCATGCCGCCCGATAAACTCGCCGGCCATGCCTTCTCGTGCTTCTCCAGGCCGACCAGCGATAGGAAGGTGCGCGCCGTGCCGACCGGATCGGAACTGCCCAGCATGCGCGGGCCGAACGCGACGTTCTCCAACACCGACATCCAGGGAAACAGCGAATGATGCTGGAACACGATGCCACAGCCGGGGTTGGGCTTTTCCACCCGCTTGCCGTCGATGGTGAGCGTACCGCTGCTCGGCTTCAGGATGCCGGCGATCATGTTGAGAAGGGTCGACTTGCCGCAGCCAGACGGCCCGAGCAGCGCCAGGAACTCGCCGGGCTTGATGTCGATGTCGAGGCTTTCGAGTGCGACTACCGGACCATTCTTGGTCTGGAACCGCATCGCTAGATCATGGCCCTCGATGCGCCCCAGACCATCGGCGCGTCCGCGCCGCGCTGGATTGTTCATCGGCCCGGCGATCTTTTCGGAACGGGGCCAGGCGATGGCGAGCCGGCTCATGCGTTTTTCCGGCGCGGCCGGCCGCGGGCCGCGTCAACGGTGTCCGAGAAAGGGAAGATTGCGCGGTCGTTCATCGTTACAACTCGCTCGCCGCGCTTTGTATTGCTGCGCGGACAGAAGGAGTGCGATGCCGACCGGCGACGGCATTCGCGTCTCTGTTGCGCAGACTGCGCCCGCGCTTCGTAAAAACGATAGCAATTAGTTTGCCAATTTCGCCGGAAGACCGAGAATGGCTATTATTCGCGCAGCTTGCATCGACAATCGATCCCGGATGCTTAGTTTCGCGGCAACGCGAGATCGACGATGTAATTCAAGAATTGCACCCAAGGTTCGGCGCTGTCACGCGGAACGCGCGCTGTAGCCAAAATCACGCGTGAATGAAAATCAACAGGTCAAGTGATCAGCTGGCCGCGGGCGCGCAACTCGGCGCCAGGCTGATGGTCAGGCCGTCAAGAATTTCCGACATCAGCACCTGACAGGCAAGCCGCGAATTCGGCCGCCGGTCCGCGAGAATCTCCAACCGGTCGAGTTCCTCGTCGCTCTGCTCGGGCAGGCGCTCGAGCCATTCGTCGCCGACATAGACATGGCAGGTGGCGCAGGCGCAGGCGCCGCCGCACTCAGCTTTGATTGGCAGATCCCAGTCGCGAATGATCTCCATGACGCGCCAGCCCGGCAGCGCGTCAAGCGCGTGATGCTTGCCCTCGTGATCGGTGACGTTGATCTTCATGCGACTTTCAGCCTCTGCTGCAACTGGGTCGACGATGTGGTGTATTGGAAGCGTAAGCGCTCGCCAGGCCGGCAGATCTGGAAGGCGGCCTGCGACATCAGCGCCGCTTCGTGGAAGCCGGAGAGGATGAGCTTGAGCTTGCCCGGATAGTGGTTGATGTCGCCGATGGCGAAGATGCCGGGCACCGAGGTCTCAAATTTTTCGGTGTCGACCGGGATCAGGCTCTCGGAGAAGTTCAAGCCAAAATCCGCGATCGGCCCTAGCTTCATGGTCAGACCGAAAAAGCAAAGGAAGCGCTCGGCCGGCAGCACTTGCTCCCTTCCGGCGGTGGTGACCGAAACCCCGGAAAGGCGTGGCGCCTCACCATGCAAGCCGTTGAGCTTGCCCACGACGAAATCGATGGCGCCGTCGCCGGCGAGTTGCTTCATGCGCGCCACCGAATGGGGTGCCGCGCGGAAGCCATCGCGGTGATGGACCAGCGTCACCCGCTCGGCGACCGGCTGCAGGTTGAGCGTCCAGTCGAGCGCTGAATCGCCGCCGCCGGCGATCACCACGCGCTTGCCGCGGAACGCCTCCATGCGGCGCACGGCGTAGAAGACGCTCTCGCTTTCGTAAGCTTCGATGCCGGCCAGCGGCGGCTTTTTCGGCATGAAACTACCGCCGCCGGCGGCGATCACGATGACCGGCGCCTCGATCGTACTGCCGGCATCTGTCGCGATCCGCCACAGGCCCTCAGGTGTCTTGACCAGGCTCTCTGCCAATTCGCCGAAGTGGAATACCGGGGAGAACGGAGTGATCTGCTCCATCAGCCGGGCGGTGAGGTCTTGGCCCGAAATCACCGGCCATGCCGGGATGTCGTAGATCGGCTTTTCCGGATAAAGCTCGGCACATTGGCCGCCCGGCTTGTCGAGAATATCGATGAGATGCGTCGACAACCCCAGCAGGCCGAGCTCGAAGACGGCGAAGAGCCCGCACGGCCCCGCACCGATGATGATGGCGTCGGTGCGGTGGGCGGACTTGGCCATTTTGATGGTGTTCACGATGTCCTCATTCCGCTGATTCGGTCGCAGGATCCGGCGAGAAATGCCTTTCGAATTTGTTGGGCTTGCCGTTGAAGTCTTCGGCATCGGCCGGCGGGTCCTTCTTGTCGGCAATGTTCGGCCACAGTGCCGCATATTTGGCGTTCAGCTCGACCCAGCGCGCAGCCCCTTCCGCTGCATCCGCGATAATGGCCTCGGCCGGGCATTCCGGCTCGCAGACGCCGCAATCGATGCATTCGTCGGGATGGATGACGAGCATGTTTTCGCCCTCGTAAAAGCAATCGACGGGGCACACCTCGACACAATCGGTGTATTTGCAGCGGATACAGGCTTCGGTGACGGCAAAAGTCATAGGGCGGCTCGAAATCGTGGCGGTTCGCAGCCGAAATAACGCCGGATCGGGCGTCCAAGTCGGTCAACTAGTTGCTAGCGAGCCCTTGGCCCCCTGTGGCACGCTTGCTGCATCGAAGGGACCGCACCCTGCCGGAAGAAAGCCGCATGCACCCGACCGAGATACGTCTTAATCGCGAGCGCACCCGCCTCTCCGTTACCTGGGAGGACGGCGCGACCAGCGCGCTGTCGGCGGCGCTGCTGCGGGAGAAGGCGCGTGACGCGGGCACTGTCCGCATCGGCCTCAACGGTTGGGCGGTGCCGACGCCCGCGGGGCTCACCATCGCCGCCGTCGAGCCGATCGGAAACTACGCCGTGCGTCTGGCTTTCTCCGACGGCCACGACCGCGGGATTTTCCCGTGGGCTTATCTCAACGAAATCGCCGCGGCCGAACCGGCCGGCGCCGCAGGCTCACCAGCGAACGAAAGAGATTGACGATGGATGATATTCGGAGCGGCCTTTCAGAAGTTCAATGCGACGTGCTGGTGATCGGCGGCGGCACTGCCGGCCCGATGGCCGCCATCAAGGCGCGCAAAAAGGACCCGAAGGCGAGCGTCATCCTGCTCGAAAAGGCGAACGTAAAACGTTCCGGCGCCATCTCCATGGGCATGGACGGGCTCAACAACACCGTCATCCCCGGACACGCGACACCCGAGCAATACACCAAGGAAATCACCATTGCCAACGACGGTATCGTCGATCAGGCCCCGATCTACAAATACGCCCAGCAGTGCTACGACATCATCCAGGAGCTCGACCGCTTCGGTATCCGCTTCCAGAAGAATCAGAACGGCGACTACGACGTTAAAAAAGTGCATCACATAGGCACTTATGTGCTGCCGATGCCGAACGGCGATACGGTCAAGAAGGCACTTTACCGCCAGCTCCGCCGCGAACGCGTGCTAATTTCCAACCGATTCATGGCAACGCGACTGCTCACCGCCGAGGACGGCCGCGTGGCGGGCGCGATCTGCGTCAATACCCGCTCGGCCGAGTTCCTGGTGATCCGCGCCAAGGCAGTGATTCTGTGCATGGGCGCTGCCGGCCGCCTCGGCCTGCCGACCTCCGGCTATCTCTACGGCACCTATGAAAACGCCGCCAATTCAGGCGACGGCTACGCGATGGCCTATCACGCCGGCGCCGGCCTCGCGAATCTCGAATGCTACCAGATCAACCCGTTGATCAAGGATTACAACGGCCCGTCCTGCGCCTATGTCGCCGGTCCCTTCGGCGGATATACCGCCAACAACGAAGGTCGCCGTTTCATCGAATGCGATTACTGGTCCGGTCAAATGATGCAGGAATTCTACAACGAACTGCAGTCCGGCAAGGGCCCAGTCTTTCTTAAGCTCAATCACCTTGCGCCCGAGACGGTCGAGGAAATCGGACGCGTTCTGCACAATGTCGAGCGGCCGACGCGCGGACGTTTCCACGCCAATCGCGGCACTGATTACAAAGACACGATGATCGAGATGCACATTTCGGAAATCGGCTTCTGCTCGGGCCATTCGGCTTCCGGCGTCTTTGTCGACGAGTATGCCCGCACCACGGTGCCCGGGCTCTACGCTGCCGGTGACATGGCGAGCGTGCCGCACAACTACATGCTGGGCGCCTTCACCAACGGCGCGATTGCCGGCGAGGACGCGATCGATTTCGTCAAGGAGGTCGATTTCGCGGATTACGATTCCGGGGTCATCGTGGCCGAGCAGCACCGCGTGCTGGCGCCTACACTGCGCGAGGACGGCATTCCGCCCAACCAGATCGAATATAAAACGCGCAGGCTGGTGAACGACTATTTGCAGCCACCGAAGGTCACCCGCAAGATGGAGCTTGGCCAACGGCGCTTCGCCGAAGTGCGCGAAGATCTCAACACCGCCATGTATGTGCGCGACAGCCACGAGTTGATGCGCGCCCTGGAAGCGCAATCCATCCTCGACTGCGCCGACATGGCGGCGGCGGCATCGCTCTTCCGCACCGAGAGCCGCTGGGGGCTCTACCACAACCGCGCCGAATATCCCGACCGCGACAACGAAAACTGGTTCTGCCACTCGATTCTTATCAAAGGATCTGACGGCCAGCCTACTCTGACCAAGAAGCCGGTCCAGCCCTACATCATCGAAATCGAGGACCACGAGCGAGATGCCTACGACAAGCAGCGCATCCAGACCTCGGTGGCTGCTGAATAACCCGAAATCGCCATCAGGAGAATCCAATGCCGCTCGCCAATACCGTAACCAGCGTCCCGGTGGTGGTCGATGATCTCAAATGCATCGCCGACAAGGGCTGCACTGTCTGCGTCGACGTCTGCCCGCTCGACGTGCTGCGCATCTCCGAGCTTACCGGCAAGGCCTATATGAAATACGACGAGTGCTGGTACTGCATGCCCTGCGAGGCCGACTGTCCGACCGGCGCGGTGACCGTCAACATCCCCTATCTATTGAAGTGAGCGTGCAATGAACGCGATCAAGCCCTTTGAGGATTTCGGCGAAGTCGAGACGCTGGCTGAGAGGCTTGACGCCGAAGATGCCGATACACGCCGCGTCGCGGTCATGGATATCGCCGATACCGCCGCGCCGGAGGCGATCCCCTATTTGACCCGCGCGATCAGCGACCCGGCGCGCGAAGTGCGCTTGCAGGCGGCCATCGCGCTCAGTGGTTTCGACGGGCCGGCCGTGGCGGCCGCCCTCGCTTCCGCCCTGTCCGACAGCGAGGAGGCAGTGGCGCACGCCGCCTCCGACAGCCTGACCGAGCTGAAGGATCCGAAATCGGCCGATCCGTTGTTCACTTACTTCACCCACACGGACCCCTTCGCGCGAATGTCGGCCTTCCGCGGCGTCAAGGAATTGCGACGGCCGGAAGCCTTAAAGCCTGCGATCGTGGCATTGAACGATCCCGATGCGTCGGTGCGCGAACAGGCCGTGTTGGTTATCGGCTGGCTCAAGCTGGAAGAGGCTTTGCCCGCCTTGATTGTCGCCGGCCGCGATTCGGACGCTGCCGTGCGGCGCGCGGCCATATCGGCGCTTGGCTTTTCGAAAAATTCGCACGCCGTTAGCGCAATTGTTGCGGCCTTGAACGACGACGATTGGATGGTGCGTGAGACCGCTGCCGAAACGCTTGCCCGCGTGGGCGGCACCGGTGCCGCGGCTCAACTCATCGCAACGCTTTCCGACGCCTATTGGCAGGTGATACTGAAAGCCGCCCGCAGCCTGGGCAAGCTCAAGACGATCGAAGCTGTGCCATCGCTCGGGCAACTGCTCGAGCATGACACCAGCAATTTGCGGAAAGAAGTGGCCGGCGCGTTAGGCGAGATCGGCCACCCTTCCGCGCTTCCCTACCTGCAAGACCATGTGGACGATCCCGACCCCGACGTGCGCAAGAACGTGCGCTGGGCAATCGGCCGCTTACGGGCGGGCTAGCAGAGGACGCGCGCGAGGCCGTTGACCGAGACATGCAAACGATAACAACGCCGCGGATTGAAACGAGCCTACACGACGAGGAACCATTCTCCGCGCGCGGAAGTGCGGCGCCTTGCGAGGAGGCGCGGAAGTACGTTCGGGTTCGGGACTGGCTGCAAGACCAGATTCTCTCGACCGGCCTGTCACGCGGCAGCAAGCTTCCTTCCGAAAACGATCTGATCCAAAAGTTCGGTGTCAGCCGTGTCACCGTCCGGCAAGCACTCGAAGCCTTGCGCGCACAAGGCATTGTCGAAAGCCGGCAGGGCAAGGGCTGGTTCGTGCGCCGCGTATGCGCGGTGCAACATCTCGGCCGCCTGCTCGGCTTCGGTGAAATGCTGGCGCCGATGGGTGTGCGCGGACGATCGAAGGTACTCGATCTCGGCGAATGCGTTGCACCAGACGCAGTTGCAGCAGCGCTGGGCCTTCCGGGGGGCGAAAGACTTATTCGGATTGCGCGGTTACGCATCGCTGGCGGACGGGTGATGTCCTACGACATCAGTTATTTTCCGATCGAAATCGGCCACCGATTGCTGCAACAAAATCTTGCAGAGCAGGACATCTTCGTTCTACTCGAGCGCGCGCTGAAAATCCCATTGGGCTATGCCGACGTTACGATCGAGATTTCGCCCGCCGAGGCCGATACGGCCGAGCGCCTGCATATCGCACCGGCCACCTCAATTTTCAAAATTACGCGGCTTACCTACGACAGTTGCGGCTTCCCAATCGATTTCGAATATATCTACGCTTTCCCGGAGAGCCACGTCTTCAAGGTGCGCGTGCCGCGCCGGTGATTGCGCAAAATATGCGCGCCCGCCAATTCGACCGTTCTTGCGCCGCCGGCTCGGAATCGGCCGAGTTGCACAGGCCCGCCCGCAGGCGACGCCAACTTGTATTACCGCCCTGGAGCGCGGCTGCCTGCTCATTTCGCTGTCCGCACCGGGGGCAGCCTAATAACTGGGCAGGCCTCCCTATGGCCTTCCATTCCGGTTCCCGGTTGCAGTGATTTATTTAAGTTATCTCAGCGGCTTAGGCAGGTGCTTGGGCCAGGCAAACAACTGGCACGAGCCTTGCGGCTCTAGGGGGAAGGCAAAAAACAAGTTCAGGCCCGAAAAACAAGAGGATTTTGACATGACCCGCTCGAAATTCTTGCTTGCGATGGCAGCCGCTTTTTCGCTTGCGTTCGCCGCGCCCGCCCAAGCGAAGACGATTGAAATCGGCATCGGCCATCAGAGCATGTGCACGGATACCTACACCGCCGGTATCGTCGTCAAAGAGCTGCACCTGCTGGAAAAGCACCTGCCGCACACCGGCAAATACAAAGACGTCACCTACGACATCAAATGGGCCGACTACTCATCCGGCGGGCCGATCACCAACCAGATGCTTGCCGACAAGCTCAACATCGGCGTGATGGGCGACTATCCGTTGATCGTCAATGGCGCCAAGTTTCAGGCTACGAACAGTCTGCGTACCCTCTACGTCGCCGGCACCGGCTACAACCTGAAGGGATCGAGCAACGGCATCGTCGTTCCGGTCAAGTCGAACATCTATTCGATCACCGATCTCAAGGGCAAATCGGTCTCGACCCCGATCGGGTCGGCCGCCTGGGGCATGCTGCTCAAGGCGATGCAGGACAACCACATTAAGCCCAGCGAATACCAGTTGAAGAACCAGTCGCCGGCGGTCGGCGCCGCCAACATCGCGGCCGGCAAGGTCGACGCGCACGCGGATTTCTGCCCGTGGTCGGAAATCATGGAATTCCGCGGCACCGGCCGGAAGATCTTCGACGGTTCGGAAGCGGGCGTACCTTATCTGCACGGCGTGGTCGTGCGCAAAGACTTCGCCGATAAATATCCGGAAGTCGTCGTCGCCTTCATTGAAGCGGTTTACGACGCCGGCAAGTGGATCAACGCCGATCCCATGCGCGCGGTCGAGAAGATGGAGAAGTGGACCGGCGTGGAGAAGGAGGTGCTCTACCTCTATTTCTCCAAGGGCGGCCATTTGACCCTCGACCCGACCATCAAGCCCAAGTGGATCGAGGCGCTGAAATTCGATCACGGCGTGCTCGCGCGCGAGAAAGCGATCCCGCCGCTCGACTTCAATGCCTGGATCACCGAGAAGTTCATCAGGACGGCCTATAAGAAGCTCGGTGTCGATTACGACGCGGAGAAAGCCACGATCGTCGATCCCAAGGTGGCCAATGCCGGCCTGCCGATGGAAATCTGGCACGCCCGCGACGGCATCAAGACCTATGCGACGATGGCCGAGTTCCTCAAGGCGGTGGCCAAGTACAAGGCCGAAGGCGCCAAGCTGAACGCGACCTACGTCTACGACGTGGAAACCGGGCTCAAGCTGTTCGGCAAGACCGCCTTCTACGTCAAGGCCAAGGACGGCAAGTTCGCGACCTTCCTGCGCAAGGGTGAGGCAACGGACTATGCCAAGAAAGTCGGCGGCAAGGTCGTGTCGTTTGACCAGGCCTGGCAGTCGTTCCCCTCTTGAAGACCCACGTTCCGGGCCCGCCGCATCGACGGCGGGTCCGGTCCCATAGTTACGAAGCCGAACACCAAGAAAAGCTGCTGGGTTCCGAATAATGCAACATTCAACGCTTGCCGTTGCGGGTAAGATTGGTGCCGACGAGACCACGCCGCCGCCAGGCGCCGATGCGCAGATCGACGCCCGCATGGCAGCGGCCGCCGCGCCGGACACCGGTTCGTCCGCACCGGCCGCTCTCGAAGTCGATTGGCGCACGCCGGCCACAAGTTGGAGCATCCGCCTGTTGTCGCTCGCGGCCGGGCTCGTCATGTGGCACCTGGCCTGCGTCTACAAGCTGCACGCCTTCATCAATTTCGAGAATGTGCCAGCGCCACTGATCGTGCTCAAGGCGTTCTGGACGCATCTGCACGAATTGAAGTTCTACCACCACATCCTGGCCAGCATGGAGCGCATCCTGATCAGCTTTGCGCTAGCGACATTCGTCGGCATATGCCTGGGCGTCGTCACCGGCCGCTCCAAGCTCGCCCGTGACATCGTCATTCCCTATATCGAGGTACTGCGGCCGATTCCGGCGGTCGCCTGGATTCCGCTCGCCATCCTGATGTGGCCGACGGAGGAATCCTCCATCATCTACATCACGTTCCTGGGCGCGCTGTTTCCGATCGTGCTCAACACCGTGCACGGTGTCGAACAGACGCCGGATGTGCTGGTGCGTGCGGCCCAGTCGCTCGGGGCGTCTCGATTGCAGATCTTCTGGCACGTGGTGATGCCGGCGGCGCTGCCCTCGATCGCCACCGGGCTTGCGATCGGCATGGGCGTATCGTGGTTCTCGCTGCTGGCGGGCGAGATCATCTCCGGACAATACGGCATCGGCTATTTCACCTGGAACGCCTATTCGCTGATCAACTATCCCGACATCGTCGTCGGCATGTTGGTGATCGGCGGTCTCGGCACCTTGTCGACGATCGCCGTGCGCGAACTCACCCAGCCGCTGCTCTCCTGGCAGAGGAAAGCCCGATGAGTTCAATCGCCCTCGCATCTCCCCGCCACGACATCAGCACGGTCCAATCGGTGGCCAACGGCTTCGTTCGCTGGCGCCGGCTGATCGCCGGGTTCGCGGTCGGCTTTCCGGTCTTCTTCTACCTGCTGCTCGTGGCGATACCGATCGTGCGCTACGGCCATCTGCCGAACTACCTCACGACCTACGATTGGTTCGGCAATGTGGCGCGCATCGTCAGAAGCACTCCTTCGGTCAGCGACATGGTGCCGATCATCCTCAATGAGTGGCTGTTGGAATTCGGCTACATGGACATGAATTACGGCCACGGCATCGCGGAATGGAGCATGTCGTTCGTGCCGCACAAGATAGCCCTTGTTTCGCTGACCGGCGCATTGCTCGGCCTCAATCTCGGCCTGATGTTCGATCGAAATCAGACGGGCACGGTGACGCAGGAATGCCTGCGCGCCGGCCGATCCGGCCTTCTGACCGGCGCCGGTGCGCTTTGCGCCGGTCTCACCAACGCAACCTTGTTTGCGGTCTCCTGCTGCTCGGCGCCGTCATGGGTCGGCAGCTTCGCCATTCTCGGCATCGAAACCTCGTCCGCATTCGCATTGGAGCCCTACGGCCCGGCTGGCACGCTTGCCGGCGTCGCCATGCTTGTCATTTCGGCGCTGTGGCTCGCCCGGGAAAATCGAGCGAATGCAGTGTCATTGCAAACGGCGGAGCAGGTCCCGTGATGCTGAACCGAGTGATTTCAGTGCCGTTCAAGCCGGCGCGGCCTGCCGGGCACACGGTGTTACGCCACGGCGTCGACAACGGCCTGGTTGAGATCGACCGCGTTACCGTCGTCTTCGGCAAGGGCGGCAAGGCGCACAAAGCGATCGAGGAGACCTCGATCCGCGTGGAACCCGGCGAGTTCGTCTGCGTGTTGGGACCGTCTGGCTGCGGCAAGTCAACCTTGCTCAATGCCGTTGCCGGTTATGTGAAGCCGAACAAAGGCGAGGTGCGTGTCGACGGCGAGTTGGTCACGCGCCCCGGCCCCGACCGCGGCATGGTGTTCCAGCAATATTCGCTGTTCCCGTGGAAGACGGTGAAGGAAAACGTCGCCTTCGGGCCGAAGATCGCCTCCCAATCGAAAGTAGCCGCGGAATCGGTCGCCAATACCTTCCTCGACATGGTGGGTCTGTCGCGCTTTGCGAATAGATATCCGGCCGAGCTGTCTGGCGGCATGCAACAGCGCGTCGGGATCGCGCGGGCGCTCGCCAATTACCCGCGCGTCCTGTTGATGGACGAGCCGTTCGGCGCGCTTGACGCCCAGACCCGCGTGATGATGCAGGAAAGCCTGCTCAATATTTGGAACGAATTCGCCACCACCGTCCTGTTTATCACCCACGATATCGACGAAGCCATCTTTCTCGCCGATCGCGTGCTGATCATGAGCGCGAGCCCCGGCCGCATCATTGCCGACCTCACGGTCGACTTGCCGCGACCACGGCTGTCCGAGATGACGGCGGAGCCCGCCTTTGGCGAATTGAAACGTCAGTGCCTCACGCAGATCAGGGCTGAAAGCCTGAAAGCCTTCGAGCAGCAGAACCGCTGAGGGTGACGATGCTGCGTAACCGTTGCCGCGTTTATGCGCTCATCGTGCTGGCCATGATCATGTCGAACCAACGCAGCCACGCCCAATTATGGGACTCGGATGAAGGCGATCCGCAGGACCGCTGCGCGGAATGCCACGGCCTCGACGGCGCCGGCAATCACATCAAGTTTCCGCGCCTCGCCGGCCAAAAGCGTGCCTATATCATCAAGCAGCTCCACGATTTCCGCGAGGGCAAGCGGACGAACGACGGCGGTCAAATGCAAAAGACGGCGACCGAAATCAAGGAAGCCGACATCCCGCGTGTGGCAAAATGGTTCGAAGATCAAAACCCTCGATGGCCGAAGCTCACAATCAACGCCAAGGTCGATCTCGACCGCGCGCGCACGCTGGCGCTCAAGGGGGCTGACGGCCTGAAGGCTTGCCTGTCCTGCCATAGCGCAGCGCCCTTCGCCTTCATGGATGGTCCCACCATTGCGCCGCGCATTGCCGGGCAACGCGACTTCTATCTCGCCAAGGAGCTGCGTGACTATCGCGCCGGCCTCCGCCGCAAAAACGACGTCGACCACATCATGACCAAGATTGCCCGTCGCTTGAGCGACGATGAGATCATAGGCCTTGCCGTCTATCTGTCGCAAAACCCAAAACTACACGATGAGTTGGTGCCATGAATTGCCCACTTCCTCCGGCGCGCGACCTGGCGACCGATTCCGCCCTGTTTCTCACCGAAACCACCGACGAACTGAACGAGGGCGCCAACTTCCTCGACCAGCTTTCGACCGCGGTGTGGCAAGGGCTGCGCCGTGTCGGCACGCAGGTCTCCCTCGATGTCGGCAACACCGTCTTCCTGCAGGGCGACGAGCACAAAGGCATCTGGCTGATCGAGGAAGGCATCGTTCGTACCTTCTACACCGCGCCCTCCGGCCGGCAGATCACGCTGGCCTATTGGACGGCCGGACATTTCGTCGGCGGCCCGGAGATTTTCGGCGGCGGCCAACACGTTTGGTCGGCTGACGTCACGCAAACATGCCGGTTGCTCTACCTGCCGGCCACTTCGCTGCGTGGGCTGATCCTCAGTCAGCCCTCCTTTGCGCTTTGCGTGATCAATGGTTTAGTTGCTAAGGGCAAATGCTATTCTGCGCTGGCTCAGATGTTGGGAACGCGTTCTGTTGTCGAGCGCCTCACGCAGCTCTTGGTAATCCTCGCCGAAAACCATGGGCGGCGGGACGGCAATCGAACTCGTTATCGAGCGCAAGCTAACGCATGACCAAATTGCGACCGTCGTGGGATCAACGAGGCAATGGGTGACAATGACACTCGATAAGTTTCAAAAGAAGGGCATTATTTCGGTGTCGCGACAGACGATTGTGATCGAACGTCACGACTTGCTAATCGCACAAGCTTCAGAGATTTGAGTGTTAAGCTGACGGGCTAATGTCAAAAGCGCTCTGAGTGCGCCTGCTGACGCGGGAATACTCTCCACTCAAAGTAGAGAATTTTATTTGCAGTATCACTCCCCCCGCCAACTCCAAGCGAGAGGAACTGGAAGCTCACTTTTCTCGCGCCGGATCGCCCGGATTGAAAATCTCCAAATTCCGCGCGCCTTGGGCAGCAAACCTCAGGACCGCCGCCGCTCCCGACCTCTGTCGCCGGCGCTCTTTCGCGGCCGCTTTCGCCGAACCTGCCGAGTGCCAGAATTCTTCTCCTCTGCCGCCGTGCCACCGGAAGGCCAGCCGCCAGGCCGTGCAACAGGAACTTTGTCGATTGACCGCGGCTAAGCCACCACAGCACGCAAGTTTGCATTGGTGCCGCCAAATTCTCGCCGGATCGCCGGTCCATGCTGGTCGACCGCCGGCACGGGACCCGGCAAGAAACCTTCCCCGTCCAGTATCTGCGGCGGAGCGGGAATCGAAACTGGGCCGGTCGGCGTGTTGACCCTGACGCGGCGCAATTGCGAGTGGCGGGCAAACTCGCCGACCGTGTTGAAACGCCCGAACGCGATACGCGCCGATTTTAATGCGCCGATCAGTGCATGATAGTCGATCTGCGCGAGGGCTGCGTTGATCTCTTCGTCCAGCACGCTTCGATTTGCGCAGCGCGCGCTGTTCGTCGAAAAGCGCCCGTCGGTGACGAGTTGCGGCTTTTTCAGGACGCTGCGGCAAAGACGTTCCCATTCGGCGTTCGTCTGCACCGCGATCACGATCTGGCGTCCGTCGCCGGTCAGATAGGCTCCGTAGGGAGCGATCGTCGCGTGATGCAGCCCGGCGCGCTGCTGCTCGTTACCGGTATATTCCCAGTGGATCAGCGGTACAGCCATCCAGTCGGCGACGACGTCGAACAGCGACACCGAGATTGCGCGGCCGTTGCCTGTCCGCTCGCGTTCGAACAGCGCTTCCAGTATGGCGGCGTGCGCGCTCATGCCGCAACCGATGTCGACGATGGACACTCCCACCCGTGCCGCTGCTTCGCGGCTGCCGGTAATCGAAGCCAGGCCGGTCTCGCATTGAACCAGGAAATCATAGGCTTTCATGGCAGCATAAGGGCCGTCATCACCGTAACCGCTGATGTCGCAGGTGATCAATTTCGGATGGCGAGCCCGCAATGCCGCGGCTCCGAAGCCGGCGCGCCGCGTGGCACCGGGGCTGAGATTTTGCACGAATACATCAGCCTTGCCGATCATCGCGTGCAGCAGAGCAGAATCTTTGGCGTCCTTAATGTTGAGTGCGATCAACTCCTTGCCGCGATTTAGCCAGACGAAATAGGCACTTTCACCATGCGCCACCCCGTCGTAATGGCGTGCAAGATCGCCGGAAGCGCGTTCGACTTTGATGACGCGTGCGCCGGCATCGGCCAGCCGGGAGGTACAAAATGGCGCGGCCACTGCCTGTTCGAGCGCGACGACGAGGATGCCGTTCAGGGCCCGCATACTCATCGGTGCGGTCTCGCGGGTCCTGGAGCCACGCGATAGGCGCCGATTTCTTGCCGAATCGGCAGGGCGGGATTGGCGTGGCGCGTCGATTTATCGGCAAACTCAGTGGAGTTGGGTTGCCCGCGCTCGAGCGCGCGCCAATGCTCGGCAGGAAACAGCCGACAAGCGCGGCTGACCGTTTTGCAAAGCGCCCGACGAGAACGCTTTTCTTGGGCAGGTGCGGCCATTTCGTTTGATGGCTGTCCAATTTACAAAAGCGGCAAATTCTAATCGCGTGGAAATATCGGGCCTAGCCGCAAAGGGAAGCTATCGGGTATGCAGTATTCGTTATAAGGATGGGCCGCGGCGACGATGGGCCTCACGCGCGCCAGCGAAATGTTTCGTTCGCCGCTTTCAGCCAAGCGCGGTGGTGCAGTTCTGCTGCGGCGCCTGCCCAGCGTGAAATGAACACCGAGCGGTCTTGGGAGCGCGAAGGCCGGCGCCATGATCGATCGTTCGAAGAGACATGTCGCAGCATGCGCGGGCGCGGAGCGTGTTCGAACCATCGGTTCGGCATCCCGCGCCTCGCGCCCGCTCTCGTGACGGGTGCGTGGCTGCATAGCGCCGAAATACACGTGCGCCTCGCCAGCGATCGGGCAGGGCCCCGTCTACCCGCAGCCGGCGGGAATTGATATGGCAGTTCCGATTGGCCATTCCAAAAATGTATGGGGTTGCGCTCGAACGATGCATGAGCCGATTGCAGCACCGCGGCCTGCGGATTATTGCGGTCGCGAAATCAATGCATACTGATCGGAACTTGGTCGGCCGCTGTCAAAACATGAAGCAGCGCAAGGCATTGCGCTGGAGCGCAAGCGCTAAAATGAAACACGCATCCCGGGCAAAGTCTGCATAGTAAACTCCTAGGTATTGCTTTGCTCGCTCCTGCGGCACCGCGGCGACGCCATGCGCTAAAATTTTCCAACACGACGTTCGCTTTTTTCAACGCCTCGCAAACGCTGCATTATTTCCACTAATGTCACGAGCTAATCGTTTTGCGCTCGCACGGCCTGCGCAGCTTCGCTTGCAATTTGAAGCGCGATTTGCGTTTATTGGTATCTTGAAAATGTACGCTATACAAAAAATGTTATGGGGAGGGTACCGTGGAGCTCAAGCGCCTCCGGTATTTCGTCGCTGTCGGCGAGCTCGGCAGCTTTACGCTGGCGGCGCGTCAGCTCGGAATCGCACAACCGGCGCTCAGCCGCCATATCCGCCAACTCGAAAATGAATGCGGGATGCCGTTGCTTTGGCGCAACGGCCGCGGCGCGCAACTCAGCGACGTCGGCAAGACCGTCTGCGAGCATGCCAAATCGCTGCTCGATCAGGTTGACCGCCTCGAGTCCAATCTCGCGGCGGCAAAAGGGGCGCCGGCAGGAAATGTGATCCTCGGTATGCCGCCCTCGGTCTGCATTATTCTCGTAGAGGCGCTGTTTCAGCGCGTACGCCGGGAATTCCCGGGAATTCGCCTGCATATCAGCGAGGCTTTCAGCGGCGACCTGCGCGATTGGCTGGTGGCCGGGCGGCTCGATATCGGCGTGCTGTACAACCCGGGCCGCATGCCGCATTTGATCGGGCACCATCTTCTGGAAGAGGACATGTTCCTTTGTAGCGGTGCCGCGGAATGCGACGCTTCGCGCCCGTCAACCATTCCGTTGGCGGACGCGGTAAAGTTACCTCTGATCCTACCGAGCCGGCCGCATGGCTTGCGAATTCTTGTCGATAATGTTTGCTCCGAGGCGCACTTAAAGCCCGACGTCGTGTTGGAATTGGATTCCATGGCCGCGATCAAGGAATTGGTCTGCCATGCCGACGCCGCCACCATCCTGCCCTTCTGCGGCGTCTATCACGACGTGGCCAAGGGACATATCACCGCGCGCAGGATCGTTAATCCGACGATCACGCGCACGCTTGTCATCGCCGAAACGATCCGTCGTCCCAAGACGCGGGCGACGACGGCGGTCGTTGGCTGCTTACGGGAAGAAGTCGCGCGTCTGGTCGCTGCCGGCTTGTGGACCGACAGTGAAGCAAATCGCGATTCAATTATAGCTGATAGTCCGATATAGCACTTGAGCTTTCGCTGGCGTGCGACGGATACTTGATTTTGTCGCGTGCTCGCGTGCGGCCTCGATAGCCGGGCGCCAATTTGCTCTAGAGCGGCCGGGGCGAGGCCGCGGGGGTGTCGTTCCTCGCTCATTTCCAAGAAGGCGAGCGATAATCGATTGGGAGAAAAGACGTCATGAAGAGCTACCAGCTCGTCGAATATGGAATGCCCCTGAGCCCAGTCGACATCGCCACGCCGCAACCGGTGGGCGAGGAAGTCCTGATCGAGGTCCAGGCCGCCGGCGTGTGCCACAGCGATCTGCATATCTGGGAAGGCAGCTACGATCTCGGCGGGGGCAAGCGCCTCTCCCTCAAGGATCGCGGCATGCGGTTGCCGTTGACAATGGGACACGAGACCGCGGGCAAAATCGTGGCAGTCGGGCCCGACGTGAAAGACCGGAAAGTCGGCGAAGTCTGCCTCGTTTATCCGTGGATCGGCTGCGGCGAATGCCGTGTCTGCCGCATGGGTTACGAGAACTTGTGCATGAAACCGCGCTGCATCGGCGTTCATTGCGACGGCGGCTATTCGGACCACCTCATCGTTCCGAAATCGAAATATCTGCTGCCGATCGACGATCTCGATCCGGTCGTCATCGCGCCCTATGCCTGCTCCGGCGTGACGACCTATTCGGCTCTCAAGAAGCTTGGCAATCTCATCAAAGAAGAGCCCATCATGGTGATCGGCGCCGGCGGGCTCGGCTTGATGTGCGTGTCCATTCTCAAGGCGATGGGCGGCAAGGGCGCCATCGTCGTCGATATTGACGAGGCGCGGCGCGCGGCGGCCGTCAAGGCGGGCGCGCTGGCGGCAATCGACGGCGCGGCGCCGGACGCTGCCGCGCAGATCACGGCCGCTTTCGGTGGCCCCTGCTGGGGCGCGATCGATCTTGTGGGAAGTTCCGCAACGGCGGAGCTTGGCTTCAACGCCCTGGCCAAGGGCGGCAAGCTGGTCATGGTCGGCCTGTTTGGCGGCGCGGCGCCCTGGTCGCTGCCCCTGATCCCGATGAAGGCGGCGGCCATCGAAGGCAGCTATACCGGCAATCTGGCCGAGACGAAGGAGCTACTCGACCTCGTGCGTAAAGGCGCGGTCTCGCCCATTCCGATCGGCCGCCGGCCGCTGAGCGCCGCGACCGAAACGATCGAGGATCTCCGTAAAGGTCGAATCGTTGGGCGCGTCGTGTTGACGCCATAGCCAGTCAGGCGCCGCCACCGCCCTATGGCGGCGGCAGCCTTGCAAGCCTTGCCTCGTCCAACGCGCGCCGGCGGCTATTCGTAATAGCCCTCGGTCGATTTGCGGAAGGTCTTGAACTGAGCTGCGTCGTGGCCGAACCACACGTCACAGCCGGTGTCGCTGGCCAAGGCTTTGATGCGCTGCACGGTGCGCGTAATGCCGAGCGTGTCGTAGCTAATGCCCGGCTGCCTTGCCGGCGGCCCGTAGTTCTCCGCGGTGTAGCAGGCGTCCGATACGAGCATGACGTCCTGCTGGCTTCGCAGCCCGACCTGTAGCGCGAGCATGCCCCGCGCGTGGCCGGGCCCGAGGTTGAGCAACCTGACGCCGTCGACGATGTTCTGATCGGGCTCGTGACGGCCAACCTCGCGCCAGTGCAGTTCGGCGCTGATCATGCTGCCGAGGTCTTTGAGCGCGTAGGGCGACGTGTGGTCGCTGAGGGCGAATTGCCGGAATGCGCCGGCGAACTCGTCCTCGTGCACGACGATGTTGGATTTGCGGAAATACTCGACGCAGCCGGCGTGATCGCAGTGCAGATGCGATAGCACGACATGGCGAATCTGATCGGGGCCGATGCCCATGGCCTCGAGCCGGGCCGGCAGCATGCACTCTTCGCCGCCGCTGTGGGGGAATAGATCCTGCAGCAACTCAGGCCAGCGCCCGTTCGCGCCGGCCCAGTCCGGATGGCAGCCGGTATCGTACAAGATGTTCCCGTCGGGATGCTCGATGTAGAACGCGGCGACCGGAATATCGATGACCTGACCGCGCGGGTTGGGATTTTTGGGCGTCGCCACCGTCGAAGCCGACACGATGAAGTTCTTGTCCAGGCTCAGCGTGCCGAGATCCAGCACGTGCATCTTCAGCGCTTTCCCGGTGCGGACGTTGGGCGCCGCCACCTCGCGGCTGAAGGATGCGGGCGAACGGGACGGTTCGCGAACCGGCTGGCGGCCCCAAGCCGACTTGGTGTCCGTCTCGCCACGTCTGCGCGGCTCGAGCAGGCCATAATCGACAGGCTGGTCGAACTCGAAAATCTTCATTACCGCGTTCCTCCAAGGCAAACGACGTTGCGCGGAGTGTCGGTCATCGAAACAATTCCGCGCACTAGCGCCGATCGGGTGGTTGTAAATTATGGGTATAACGAGCTGAGCAAGCAAGCGCCGAATCCAAAACGGTACATCATGATTTGCAATAGCAGTTATGTTGTCATTGGTAGCCTTCGTTGCTTGCTCGCACAGAATCTTTCAAGCTAGCGTTTAAAATACGAAAAAATGTGCATAGCCCCGATTTTGCGGCTCTCGAAACCGCAAATGGAGCGGCAGGGGAGGAGAGATCATGCGACGGCTTGCAAGTGCGCTCATTTGTTGCGTTGCGGCTATTTGCCTATCCAGCGCTGCATTTGCTGCGGGAGTGGATGAGCTTCCGCCCGACGTCCAGCAGCGGCTTTACAACAAAAAAAGCATCGATCCGCAACAGCCGGTCGGCCCGAGCGTCTATCGCAATTGGAAGCCGAAAAAGGGTCCGCCTTGGACGATCGGCTACGCCAGCAGCTATGCCGGCAATACGTGGCGCGCGGCCGCTTTGAACGAGCTCCTGAAGGTGCTCGTTCCGAAGTGGAAAAAGCTGGGACTGGTCAAAGAGGTGATTGTCACCCAGTCCAATCTCAAGGACTCGGTGCAGATCCAGCAGATGCGCCAGCTTGTGGATCGCGGCGTCGATGCGCTCATCATTTGCTGCTCGAATCCGACGGCGCTGAACGCGACCGTCAAATACGCCTATGACAAGGGCGTTCCGACGTTCTCGATGGTCGGTTACGTGACCTCGCCCTACGCGGTGAACTCGTCGACGAACTTCGTCGTAGCCGGCGAAACACAGGGCGAATGGCTGGGCAAGGAAATTGGCGGCAAAGGCAACGTTCTCGTCGTCGAGGGTATCCCTGGAACCAGCACGTCCGACTCGATCGATCGCGGCATCAAGGCCGGTCTCGCCAAATATCCGAACGTCAAAATTGTCGGCGACGTCGCCGGCATGTGGACCGACCAGGTCGCGCAGGCTGAAGTGCAGAAGTGGCTGGCCAACCACCCGGGCAAGCTGGACGGTGTTGCGGTTCAGTCGGCAGCCGAACTCGGCGTTATTCGGGCGCTGGCGCAGTCCGGGCGGAAAATGCCTCCGGTCGCGGTCGGCGGCGAGCTGGGCGCGCTTTGCTACTGGCGGCACAATGAGAAGTTCGTCTCGGCAGCCCTGCAGAGCTGGCCGCCGGCCAACGAAATGGGGCTGACCTGGAACATCATGATGCGCACGATGCAAGGGCAGGGCCCCAAGATCCAATCCATCCTCGTCGACCCGAAGAAGCTCAGTTACGACGAGCTCGCCAAGGTGCTGCCGGCAAACTGTAACGAGGCGTCTGCTGACTGGTTCAATTTCGACCAAAGCCACTGGGGCGGCAGCAAGTACCTGGATCAGTTCTTCGTGCATCCGGCCGATCCGGAAAAGTACAAGCCGTAAGGTGAAATATGCGGGCGGCCTCGGGGCCGCCCGCACGTTCGCTGTGAGTGAGGCTGACGGTGAAACGAATGACACGGCCTTCGGATCGGCTCGGCGCAACGACAAGATTGCGCCTGCCGAGCCCGGGGCCGATCCAGCCCGCGCCGCAGGCTGCTGAGATTCGCGGCCGCGGACGTTGGGCGGCCGTGCTTCGGGGCGGCGTTGTTTCCCGCGCGTACGCCGTACGCGCGGCTGAAAGTTGCCTGGGGGCGGGACAGTGACCGATTTTGCACGTGCGAACGGTCGAGAAACGCGAAGCGATTCCGATACGTCCCCGTTCGGCCAGGCCGGAATCTCGGTTACCGGGGTACGCAAGTATTTCGAAGTGACGAAGGCGCTGGATGGATGCTCATTCAGCGCGTCGCTCGGCGAGATCCACGCGATCTTCGGCGGCAATGGCTCCGGCAAGAGCACGCTCGCAAAGGTCATTTCCGGCGTGCTTCCCGTCGATGCCGGCCAGGTTAATGTGCTCGGCCACACGCCGAAATCGCCGAACGATGCTCGCGCCATCGGTATCGCGACGGTCTTTCAGGAGGTTCTCGTCGCGGACGAATGTTCTGTCCTCGACAATCTCTATGTCGGCGCCGACCGGCTTTGGTCGAAGAATCTCTCGACCGGCGCCAAGATTAAGGCAGCCAAGACGTTGATGGCCGAGCTGACCGGCTTCGATCTCGATCTGGACGTCATGGTCGGTGGGCTTCCGCTGAGCATCAAGCAATGGATCACGATCGGCCGGGCGCTGTTGTGCCAACCGAAAGTGCTGATCCTCGACGAGTCTTCGGCGGCCTTGGATCTGGATTCCACCGAGCGCCTTTTCGCCAAGATGCGCGAGCTGCGCGACAATGGTTCCGCCGTGATCATCGTCACGCACCGCATCGCCGAGATGACCCGCATCAGCGACCGGGCGACGGTGCTGCGCGATGGCCGCGACGTCGGCGTTTTGGAAAAGGCCGACATCAATGAAAAGAATCTGCTGCGGCTGATGGCCGGCCGCAGCAGCGGACCAGCCAAGCCTCCGGCCGCCTCGGCCGACATGCGCGGCGAAAGCGTCGTGCTCAAGTCCGATGCCATGAAGATCTGGCCGTACAGTCGCGAGATACAGTTTCGGCTACACCGAGGCGAGATCGTCGGCGCGGTTGGGCTCGACGGGCAGGGCCAGACCGATTTCGTGCGCATCCTGGCCGGAATTCAGAAGGCGCACAGCTCCGAACCGATGGTCGCTTCGGACAAGGGCGGCTTCGCGCCGATCAGGAGCATCGCCGAAGCGGGCGTGCACGGCGTCTCCTACGTCTCCGGCGACCGTAAGCGCGAAGGCATATTCAGCAATCTCAGCATCTTCGAGAACATGCTGTTGCCGCTCTACCGCGCCACCTCGCGTGTCGGCAAGCTGGCGATCATCGACTGGAGCACGCTCTCCGGCGCGTTCGAGTGGGAACGCGAGAAACTGTCGATCCGCTTGGGCGATCGCGGCGACAAGATCACATCGCTCAGCGGCGGCAACCAGCAGAAGGTGCTGATCGGGCGCGCCTTCGCGCTTTCCCCCAACATATTGGTCCTGAACGATCCCGCGCGCGGCGTGGATATCGGGGCCAAGAGCGACCTCTATGTCCATCTCCGGGACTTTGCCGAGCGCGGCAAATCGGTCGTCTATATGTCGAGCGAAATCGAAGAGCTGGTCGGCTTCTGTTCCCGCGTTCTCGTCTTCCGCAACGGCAGCGTCTTCGCGGAATTGACCGGCGAGGAAATCGAAGCCGACCGCATCCTTGCCTCGATGTTCGGCCAAACCTCGGTGTCGGCGACGGCGAAGCGCCGTGGCGGTGGCTTCAGGGACGAGGACATAGCGGACGAAGTATCGTTCGCGGTCGACGAACCCTCGACGTGGGGACGCTCGGCCGTCGCGGCGCTGGGCGAGATAAAGCCGTTCGTGCTGAGATCGCCCGTATTCGCGGATGGCGGCGTGATCCCGGATCGCTGCACCGAAGCCGGTGCCGTTTCGCCGCCGCTTGTCTGGGAACACCCGCCGCAGGGAACGCGCAGCTTCGCCTTGGCGGTGACCGACCCGGACCTGCCGCCGCAATTCAACTTTCCGCGCGCCTTCGCGCATTGGATGGTCGTCAATATCCCGGCCGACGCGACCGGCCTGCCGGAAGGCGCAAGCCCTGGTGGGTCGCTGCCGCAGGGCGCCACCGAGCTGGCCAGCGACTTTGTGACGTTCGGCATTCCGGGCTACGGCCTCGGCTACGGCGGTCCCTGGCCGCCGGATTCCGCGCACCGCTACGTCTTCACCTTGTACGCGCTCAAGAGCGAGCGCTTGGAAATCTCCGATAGCGCCGATTACGTCGAATTCGTGCGCGCGGTCATCCCCGCTACCATCACGACGGCGTCGCTGGTCGGCGTCTACGGGCCGGCGAAGACCGCGCTGCCGAGCGCGGCCTGAAAGGAACGCCAATGAAGACCACGCCCTGTTCGAAACCACCCGCCTCCCGGACCGGGACATAGCTCCGGACATCGCCGCCGGCTTTACCCAGGGTTCTGCAAACGCGTACCGCATCACAGGATCGATCGAGAATGACGCGATATTCCACCGTTACTCAATTGGACAACGACTGGATTGTCGGTTGGGCGAAGCGTGTCAATGAAGACAAGGTGCTTCGCGTGATCGGCAAATTCTTCACGGCGAACTTCGTCATCGGCGTCGACGACAAGGACTTCTACGTGCAGGTCCGCAATGGCCGGATCGAAATGGTCGCCGACGAGATCAGCGCCAATCTCATGGGATGGCAGTTCGCGCTGCGGGCGCCCGCCAGCTCGTGGCACAAGTTCGTCGAGCCGGTTCCGCCGCCGATGTTCAACGATATCTGGGCGATGGCTCACCCTCTCCACGGCAAGCTGAAGATCGAGGGGGACACCAAGATCTTCTGGCAGAACGTCAGGGCGCTGACCTGGATGCTGGCGCGCATGCGCCGCACATAGGCAATGATGCAATCGTTATTGAAGGCTGTCGAAAATGGCTAAGACGGATCCGATCGTCGGGCGTTATGTCTACGTTCCCTACGCCGGGAAAGAATATCGAGTCTACTACGAGGAGAACGGGCAGGGCATTCCGCTCGTTTGCCTGCACACGGCGGGCACCGATGCGCGCGAGTATCGGCATCAGCTTTGCGACACCGATATCACCAAGAACTTCCGCGTCATCGCATTCGACCTTCCGCGCCACGGCAAATCCATTCCTCCCAAGGATTTCTACAAGGAGGAAGAGGAATACATGCTGACTTCGAAGTTCTATTCGGAGTTTATCATGGCCTTTTGCGAGGCGCTCGACCTGAAAAGGCCCGTCATCATGGGCAGCTCGATGGGCGGCAACATCTGCCTGCCGCTCGCGCTGAATTACGAAAACGACATCGCCGCGTTGATTGCCATCGAGGCCTGCGATCATTCGCCCGGCTGGTGGATCGATCCGCTGCACCATCCGCATATCCATGGCGGCGAGGTCTGTGCGACGTCGGTGTTCGGCCTGATGGCGCCGCAAAGCCCCGAGGAATACCGCTGGGAGACCTGGTGGTACTACGCGCAGGGCGGTCCCGGCGTTTTCAAGGGCGACTTGTACTTCTACAGCGTCGACCACGATTTCCGCGATCTCTGCCGCAAGATATCCGGCCGCGTGCCGATCGTCATGTTGACCGGCGTCTACGATTTCGCCTGCACGCCGGAAATGACCGAACAGACGGGCGACAAGATACGCAATGCCGAAGTCGTCATCATGAAGGACATCGGCCATTTTCCGATGTGCGAAAACCCGGAGGTGTTCAAGAAATATCTGATGCCGGTTCTGGAACGGATCGCCGAATACGACCGCGACCGGCGGCCGGCGAGCGGCGAGCGCCATCCGGCTCGGGAAGAGGCGCCGGCGCGAGGTGGATCGCGGCGATGGTGATTTGCGGCGGAGCGGCGAAGGCATGGAAGCGCCCGGATTTTCCTGGTGTCCGAGCCGCTGAGGTTTGGCCGAAGACATGAGCGATGCGGTCGAAAATTCGAGGGCGACCTCGTTCAACACGTTCCTGCTCGTTCCGATACTGTTGTTTTTCGGGCTGCTGATCGCTGCCGTGCTGAGAAGCCCGAGTCTGGTCTCGAGTTCCGGCATCGGCGGCGCCGAAATCGTCGTGGCGCCGCTCATCCTGTCGACTTACGCGTTGATGGCCGCCGCGCTTGCCGGCCGCGCCACCGTCGATCTGTCGATCGGTCCGCTGATCGGCTTCATCAATGTCACGCTCGTTCAACTCAACGGGCTCGGCATCGTCACCTCGCCGATCGCCGTATTTGCCTACGCGCTCTTTGCCGGCGTCGCCTATCAGTTCCTATTCGCGCTGATCGTCATTTACGTGCGCGTGCAGCCGATTATCGTCTCGCTGAGCGGGTTTCTCGCTTTGTCCGGCCTCAACCTCGTCATCCTGCCGCGGCCCGGCGGCGCGGCGCCCGACTGGATGGCGTCCTGGGGCGCCGGCACGTCGATCTTCTCGCCGGTCCTGTTCATGGTCGCGCTGGCGACGGTCGGATGGTGGATTTTCACCGCCACGGCATTTTACGGTCACCTGCGGCTGATGGGCTCGGACGAGCGGGCCGCCTATACCTCCGGTGTGCGCATCACCATCGTGCGTCTGGGAGCCCATGTCGTCTCCGGGCTTTTCGCCGGACTTGCCGCTTTGGCTTACACGGGGCTGATCAGTTCGGGCGATCCCACGCAGGGCACGACCTACACGCTGATCTCGGTGACCGCCCTTGTGCTCGGCGGCACCAGCCTGGCCGGCGGCCGCGCCAGCATCATGGGTTCGCTGCTGGGCGCACTCAATTTGTTCCTCATCGGCTATGTGCTGGCCACGTTCAACTTCGGCGATGTGCAGGGCTTCGTCACCGACCTGTGCTACGGCTCCATCCTCGTCCTCTCGCTGCTGCTGACGCTGGTGTTGCCGCATCTTCAACATTGGCTGCGCTACATCTCGCCTCTTCTGGTTTTCGTGGTGCTGGGCCTCGCCTTTGTCGGCGTGGCGCTGCACGCCAAGTTCGACTATTCGGATCTGTCATACACGCCGCCGGTCAAAGGCGCGCCTGCCGCCACGACCGCGCCGGCGCCGGCCGCGCTCGCCACGCTCAAGAATGTCGATCAGATGGCTCCGGTCTTCGAGCGGACCGGGCAGGCGACGCATTTCGAGCGCTCACCGTTTTCGACCGCAGTCGGGCAACTGGCGATCCTGCTGCTCGCCGGCGTGGTCGCGCTTCGCCTTCTGGTCTGGCAGGCCAGCAAGGGTGCGGTGACGCCGGTGATTTACGCAGGGCTCGCGTTCCTCGCATTGGTCGGCGGCTGGCTGTTGATGCACGCGCCGCTCTTCATGCCCAAGGCCGGCAGCTAGAAGGTGCGCCACGATGGTTGACCACAGCTTCCAGCCGACCCCCGCGTCCTCCATCGTGGTGCCGCTGCGCTGGCTGGGTCTCGCCGTCGCAGCAATCGTGGCGGGCGTCGGCGCCGGCCTCGGTTTCTGGCAGCAGATGCCGGCGCTCAGCGTCATCTTCTACACGGCGGCGACCTTCGCCATGTTGCTTTGGCTGTGGAGCACTTTTCTCGTCCGTTGGATCGGCGAGGCGGCGGCGCGCAGTGCGGCCGCACGGGGCTCGGTTTCCGTCCGCACCGCGTTCCGGCAATTTATCGTCCGCCGCGCCGGCGTGCTGGCCGGTCTGCTGGCGCTCATCCTGCTGTTCATCATCCTTTCGCTGACCGTCAATGGCTTCTTCTCGCTCTTGAATTTCATCACGGCGCTGGTGCTTGCCGCCGCGATCGTTCTGATCGCCGTCGTCAGCCGGGTTTTCGTCGACAATCGCAGCGCCTTCATCGGCCTGATGGTGCTCCTCGCCCTGTTCGTCGTGGCGTCGCTGCATGTCGATGGCTTTGCATCGGCAGCCAACATCAAATCGATGCTTGTCTTCGCGTCCTTCCTGGGGCTGGCGTCCGTCGGTCAGACGCTGGTCGCGCTGCTCGGCGGTCTCGATCTCTCGATTCCGTTCCTCATCGGCTCGTCGAATGTGGGCCTGCTCTACCTGATTGGCCTCGGCATCCCGTCGCCGATTGCCGTCATCCTGATCCTGGTCATTGGCGGCGCCATCGGCTTTTGCAACGGCGTTCTGAGCTACCGCCTGCAGGGCCAGGCGCTGATCGTGACGCTGGGCGTCGGATTTGCCGTGTCCGGCTGCACGCAAATCCTCACCAGCATCGGCTCCGCCTTCGCTGGCAATGTCTACGGCGTGGTGCCGAATTGGCTGAAGAATCTGGCGGCGATGAACGGCAGCACCTTCGGCCTCGACGTGCCGCCGGTCATCTTCATCTGGATCGCCGTCGCCATCATCTTGATTTTCGGCATGAAGAATTCGGTCTATGGGCGCTACGTGTATGCGTTGGGCGGCAACCGCACGTCGGCGCAGCGCCTTTCCATTTCTGAGGCGCGCTACTGGATTGGCACTTTCGCGGTCAGCGGCTGCGTGTCGACCCTCACCGGGTCCCTCTTGCTGGGCTGGAGCGGCGGCGGCTTCATCGGCGTCGGCCAGCCTTATCTTTTCATGACGCTGGCCGCCGTCGTCATCGGCGGCACCTCGCTGCTCGGTGGGGCGGGCGGCTACGGTTTCACGGTGATCGGCGTCTTGGTTCTTCAGGTTCTTACGTCGTTCCTTGTCGGTATCGGTCTGAAATACGAATGGCAGCAGTTCATCTATGGCCTGCTGATCCTTCCCATGGTGGCGCTGTACGCGCGCTCGCCGCACATCCGAACGCAGATTTGAGGACGGCCCGTATGAAAAGACCGCCAGCCGCAATTCAGGGAGTTGCCTTCGTATGAACCCGGCCATGATCCATGATGCCGACGTTGCCAGCGGCACGTTTGTGCTGCTGCTGGTCGTGATGGCGGGCACGACCGTGCTGCTTCTGGTCGGCGGCGCGTGGGTTTCGCCGCGCTGGAAATTGCCGCTGGCGCTGTCGAGCCTCGTCGCGCTTGCCGGCACGTTCTACTATCTCATCGCCGGCGCGGTCTGGCTGTTCACGCACAAGATGCCGATCGTGCTCCGCTACGTCGACTGGATCGTCGCGGCGCCGCTGCAGGTTCTTTGCCTGTATTTCCTGATAGCGACGGCGGGCAGCGTTCCGGCCGGCCTTTTCTGGCGCCTGCTGGCGGCTTCGGTGGCGATGATGCTGGCGCGCTACATGGGCGAAGCCCAGCTCATCTATCCGACGCTCGGCTTTCTGATCGGCCTCGTGCTCTGGCTCTACGTGTTGGGCGAGGTCTTTTTCGGGCGCTTGAGCGAAATCAACGCCAAGAGCGCCAGCGAGCCGGTGCAATTGGGCTTCTTCTGGCTGCGGCTGATCGTGACGATCGGCTGGGCGCTCTATCCGCTTGCTTATCTCGTCGTGCGCCTCGGCAGCGGCGCGGACGATGCGAGCATGGCGGTGATCTACAATCTTGCCGATCTGGTGAACCAAGTCGCCTTCGTGCTGGCGATTCTGGCGACGGCGGTTAACGATTCGGCGCACTCGCGATGACGATGCGATCGAATTCCATATCTGTTGGAGGCTGGTGACATGTACGGCGCGGACATTATTGCCATCATCATGCTGGTGACAATCATTGTCGCCATCATCGTCTATCTTCTGCACTGGCTCTACCGTCATTCGTCGAAGGACCTCTCCTTCGTGCGCACCGGCCTCGGCGGCGAAAAGGTCGTCATGGGCGGCGGCGCATTGGTCCTGCCGATCGTGCATGACGTGACCGAAGTCAGCATGAACACGCTGCGGATCGAGGTTCGCCGCGCCGGCGAGAAGTCGCTGATCACGCAGAACCGGATGCGGGTCGAAGTCAACGTCGAGTTCTTCGTTCGCGTCATTCCGACGGCGGAGTTGGTCGCCGCCGCCGCGCGCACGCTCGGCAGCCGGACGCTCAACCCGGAAAGCCTCAAGGATCTCGTGCAGGGCCGGTTTGTCGACGCCATGGGCGCGGTCGCGGCGACGATGACCATGGAGCAGATTCACGAAAATCGCAGCGACTATATCCGCGGCGTCAAAGCTTTGGTGGCCGACACGCTCACCGCCAACGGCCTGGAGCTCGAGGCGGTGTCGCTCACCAATCTCGATCAGACCGACATCAATATGTTCAATCCTTCCAACGCGTTCGACGCGGAAGGCATGACGCGGCTGACCGAAGAGATCGAGACGCGCAAGAAGAAGAGAAACGACATCGAGCAGGATACCCAGATTGCGATCCGCGCCAAAAACCTGGAGGCGGAAAAGCAGTCTTTGGAGATCGAAAAAGAAGCCGAATATGCCCGCCTCGAGCAGGACCGCGAGGTTGCGGTGCGGCGCGCCCAGCAACGCGCCGAAGTCGCTCTGGAGAAGGCGGAGCGGGAACGCGAGACTGAAGAGGCGCAAATCCGCTCCAAGGAAGCCGTCGACCGGGCGCGGATCAAACTTGAGCTGGCGATCGATGCCGAAAATATCCTGCGCGGGCAGGAAACCGAGCGGCTCGAAATCCAGCGCCGGCGCGCGCTTGAGGTGGAAGAGCAGAACCGCGTGATCGCGATCCAGATCAACGAGGCGGAGAACCGTACGCGCCTCGCCGAGGAGACCGAGGAGCGCAGAAGGAAGCGCAATGAGGTCGAGCAGGAGACGCAGGTCGCTATCCACGCCAAGAACCTGGAGGCCGAGCTGCGCGCCCTGAATATCCGCAAGGACAGCGAATACGCCCGGCTCGAGCAGGAGCGGGAAGTCGAGATGCGCCGGGCGCAGCAGCGCGCGGAGATCGAGTTCGAGAGAACGCAGCGCTCGCGCGAGATCGAGGAGACCAGGATCACGGCCGACGAAGTCGTCGAGAAGGCGCGCGTCAAGCTCGCGCTGGCGGTCGAATTGGAAAAGATCATGCGGGATCGGGAAACCGAACGGCTGGAGATCCAACGCCGCCGTGCCGTCGAGATCGAAGAGCAGGAGCGGCTCATCGCCATTGCCGCGAAGTCGAAAGAGCAGTCGGAGGCGCAAACGGCCGCCGAGGAGGCCCGCAAGCGCATGGTCGAAGCGCAGGAAAGCGTCATCTCCACGCGCGAACAGCGGATCGCCGAGCGCCGCAAGCAGATCGATCTCATCGACGCCGCACAACAGGCCGAGCGCAATGCGATCAAGGTCACCTCGCTGGCGACGGCGGAAAAGACCGCCGCGTTCGAAAATGCCGAGGCGGAAAAGGCCGCGGCCGACGCGGCCCGGTACCGCTATGACGTCGATGCGGAGGGCAAGCGCAAGCTCAACGAGGCGGAGAACGTTCGCTCCGACGCGTCGCGGCGCACCGCTCTCAATCAGAGGCTGTTCGAGAATCTGCCGGCGATCATTCGCGAGAGCGTGCGGCCGATGGAGCGGATCGAGTCCATCAAGGTCCTCCAGGTCGACGGGCTGCCCGGCTTTAGCAACGGCCAAACGGGCGGCGGTGGCTCGGCTGGCGGTGGTGGCGACGGTACGCCCCGTGGCGGCGACGACAAGCCGGCCAATCTGGCCGAGAGCGTGGTCAACGCCGCCATGCGCTATCGGGCGCAGATTCCCTTCGTCGATAATCTGCTCAAGGAGGTCGGCATGACGCCGAACAATCTGAGCAACCTTTCCGGCTTGAGCGTGCGGCTGCCCGACAGCACCGCGGCAGCGCCGCTGCCCAACGGCAAGACGCCCCCGAAGCGGCCCGGAAAATAGCAGCAGAGCGCGTCACCTGCCGTATTGCTCACGGCAACGCGAGTGTGAGGCATGAGCCCGTTTGCCCTGCAGGAGCATCGCT
Organism: uncultured Pseudomonadota bacterium; assembly: GCA_963805535.1. Classification (GTDB taxonomy): domain Bacteria; phylum Pseudomonadota; class Alphaproteobacteria; order Rhizobiales; family Xanthobacteraceae; genus Pseudolabrys. Next base: position 149,280 of record CAWDUV010000010.1, on the reverse strand, counting down.
TGGCGATCATGACCAGTTGGGCCCTATGGGCCGGCTTTGGCCTGTGCTTCGTGCTGTCGGGTTTCTCGGGCATCGATCCGGTGATCGGCCTCATCGGCTTTTCCTGCTTCGTCGCCGGTTTCATCAGCCACGTCATCATCAACCGGATTTTCTCCACCGGCTTCACCACGCCGCAAGTGTCCCTTGCGCTGCTCGCTTTCGTCGTCGCGGTTCTCGGCTTCGTCGCGCGGTCTCTCTCCGATCCGTCGTTCGGCGAAAAGAATGTCCTGGTCGGGCTGGTCGGCTTCAGCGCCATCATCGCCTGCTTCGTCGTCTACATCATGATCAACTATGGCATCCGCGGCTCCTACGCGATGATCGATCGGCTGAATGCGCGGGGGCCCGGCCGGTCATGACGCAAACGTTCTTCTGGCTCTTCGTCTTTTTCACCCTCTATGGGGTCTATTGCGTCTTCTGGGGCGCGACCAGCGCCCGCATGGCGCGCACCGCTTCGGATTTTTTCCTGGCCGAGCGGCAGATTCCAGCCTGGGTCTTCGTCGTCGCCGCCACCGTGATGTCGTTCACCGGCTGGACGGCGATCGGGCTGCCGGCGATCGTCTTTCGCGACGGTTTTCCCGCCGCCGCGCTCGTGCTCTGCGCCATCACCATCCCGCTGACCGGCGTGCTGTTCGTCAAGCGCCAATGGATGCTGAGCCAGCGCTTCGGCTATATGACGCCGGCGGAAATGTTTTCCGATTACTTCGGCGGGCGGGTCATCCGCGTCATTGTCATGGGGATCGCGCTGCTGTTTGCGCTGCCGTTTCTCGGCATGCAGCTAACGGTGGCGGGATATTTGATTCAGGTCCTTTCCGGCGCGGCCATCCCTTGGGTCTTTGCCATGTGGCTGCTGACCGCGCTGGTGTTTCTTTACGTCTGCCTCGGCGGCATGCGCGCGGCGGCCTATGTCGGGACGCTGCAGGGCATGTTGTTTATCGGCTGTCTCGTCGCCATCGGCGTGTTCGCATGGACGCAGATCGGCGGCTTCGACAGTTTTGTCGCGCTGCTTGCCAAGCTCGGCGCTTCCAAGCTCGGGCCCTGGGGCGCCTCCAAGGCCGGCTACAACGCCTATTTCGCGACACCGGGCGTGGTGCAATTCGTCGCCGGTATCGGCCGCGAGGCGCCGGCCGGCGGGATTTGGCCGGCATCGCTGGTTCTCACTTATTGTTTCAGCCTCATGGGGCTGCAATTGGCGCCTGCCTTTACGATCGGCGCTTTCGCCGCGCGCGACAGCAGGGGCTTCGCGCCGCAGCAAGTCTGGGCTGCCGGCGCCGCGGTCGGTTTGGTTCTCGTCTTCTTCATGGTTTTCGCGAGCCTCGGCGCCCAGTTCCTCGGCGCTTCCGCGCCGGTGAGTGGGGCCGGTCTTGCCGTCGCGCGTGAGCTGCCGAAGCTCGCCAACGGCAATGAGATCGGGCTGGTCGCCTATTATCTGAAATCAATCGGCGCGCGGTCGCCTTGGTTCTTGGGGCTGTTGGCGGTCGCGGCCGTGGCCGCCGTGCAGGCGACGGCCGCGCTTTATGCCTCGGCGACGGGCACCATGTTTGCCCGCGACTTTTATGTGCACTTCCTCAATCCGGCCGCGAGCGACCGGCAGCAGAAGCTGTCGGGTCGCATTGGTGTTGGCCTGACGCTGCTCGGTGCCGTGCTGCTTGCCACCTATGCGCCGCGGGCGCAGGCGCAGTTCGGCGCGCTTGCGCTGGCGTCGGCTTTCCAGCTTTTGCCGGCCGCGGCCGCGATATGTTGGCTGCCCTGGGTCACCCGGCGCGCGGCGGTTTCCGGATTGGTCGCCGGTTTGGTGGTCATCCTCTTCACCGACCAGCTCGGCCCGACGATCGCGGACTACTTCCACATCGAAGTGCCTTGGGGCCGCTGGCCGTGGATGGTGCATCCCGCCGGCTGGGGCATCGTTTGCAACGTCGCAATTTGCCTGATCTTCTCAGCCTTGACCCGGGACAAGGCCGAGCGCGAGCACCGCTTAGGCTTCCACGCCTTCCTGGCCGAAGCGAGCGCGCGATCGGTGAAGGGGCGGGGCTTGCGCGCGTTTGCATGGGCCGTCGGGCTGCTTTGGTTTTTTTGCGCGATCGGGCCCGGCTTGGTCATCGGCACGGATTTGTTCGGTGCGCCGAACGCAGGGCCCAAAGCGTGGCTGTTCGGCGTCCCTTCTCTCTGGGCCTGGGAAATCATCTGGTGGGCGCTCGGTGTGCTATTCCTTTGGCTTCTGGCCTACAGGCTGGAAATGTCCTCGCCGTTGCGGGGACGGATCGAGCCGCGCGTTGCCGGAATCCGCCATCTCTTCCGTTCGCCGCGCATCGACCCAATCGATCAGCCCGTTGCAGCCGACGCCTTGCTCATTCGGGACGACGTCGGCCTATGACAGGCGCGGCAAGCTTGCATCAGCATGAGGATGGAGGGTTCAGATGTCGAATTTGCCGACATATAAGATGTTCATCGGCGGCGAATGGGTTGCGGCCAGCTCCGGTGAATGGTTCGAGACATTCGATCCCTATGCCGGCCAGCCCTGGGCCTTGGTGGCGAAAGGGTCGAAGACCGACGCCGACGATGCGGTCGATGCGGCCTACACCGCGCTCAAGACCGGCGAGTGGCCGAAGCTCAAGCCCACCCAGCGCGGCGCGCTGTTGCGCCGTCTCGGCGATCTGATCGCGCGCGACGCGGACAAGCTGGCCGCGCTTGAAGTGCGCGACAACGGCAAGCTGCTCGCCGAAATGGGAGCGCAGCTGCGCTATCTGCCGCAATGGTATTATTACTATGGCGGCCTCGCCGACAAGATCGAAGGATCGGTCATCCCGATCGACAAGGCGGACACGTTCAATTTTACGCGCCACGAGCCGGTCGGCGTGGTCGCGGCGATCACGCCGTGGAATTCGCCGCTGCTGCTCGCCTCGTGGAAGCTGGCGCCGGCGCTTGCCGCCGGCTGCACCGTTGTGCTCAAGCCGTCCGAGCATACCTCGGTCTCAGCGTTGGAATTCTGCAAGCTGTTCGAGGAAGCGGGTTTTCCCAAGGGCGTGGTCAACGTCGTGACGGGGCTCGGTCCCGATGTGGGCGAACCGCTGGTCGCCAATCCGAAAGTCGCCAAGGTCGCCTTCACCGGCGGCGAAATCGGCGGACAAAAAGTCTACGAAAGCGCCGCGCGCGGGCTGAAGGCCGTGACGCTGGAGCTTGGCGGCAAGTCTCCCAACATCGTATTCGACGATGCGGTCATCGAGGACGCGGTCAAGGGCGTCATTTCAGGCATCTTCGCTGCGACGGGTCAGACCTGTCTCGCCGGCTCGCGTCTGCTGGTGCAGAAATCGATCGAGCAGCCGTTCCTGGAAAAGCTCATCGAATTGGCGAAGACCGCGCGCATGGGCAATCCGATGAGCCTCGACACGCAAGTCGGGCCGGTGACCACACGGCAGCAATACCAGAAAATCCTCGGCTATATCGACGTGGCAAAGCAGGAGGGCGCCCAGCTCGCCCTCGGCGGGACGCCCGCCACGCGGCCGGAATGCGGCGAGGGCTGGTTCGTCGAGCCGACCATCTTCTCGGGTGTCAACAATCAAATGCGCATCGCCCGCGAGGAGGTCTTCGGCCCGGTGCTGTCGGTCATCCCCTTCGAGGATGAGGAGGATGCCGTGGCGATCGGCAACGACAGTACCTACGGCCTGGCCGCGGGCGTGTGGACCACCAGTATCAAGCGGGCGATCCGAACCAGCGAGCGGCTGGAGGCCGGTTCGGTGTGGGTCAACACCTATCGCGCGGTGAGTTACATGTCGCCGTTCGGCGGTTACAAGCGCTCAGGGATAGGGCGTGAGAACGGCCAAGACGCCATCTGGAGCTATTTGCAGACCAAGAGCGTGTGGATTTCCACGGCCGATTCCGTCGCCAATCCCTTCGTCATGCGGTAACAATGCGCGTTCCCGACACGCGCGAGCGACGTTCGTCGGTCGAGATCGTGCGCGGTCGGGCATGGACCACGCGCGTCATGATTTGCACGGATGTAACTAGGAATTAGATACGTTATCGGCCGTTTGGCGGTAAGTCTCGATCGAGTTCGCGCAAGGCTTGCAGTATGGTCGCCGCCCCGCCGGCGATGGCATCGCGGTCGGCCCATTCTTCCGGGGCATGACTTACGCCGTCTTTGCACGCGACGAAGACCATGGCCGAGCGGCAGATGCGGGCCATGAACGCCGCATCGTGGCCCGCGCCGCTGGCAAGCTCGACAGCCGTCAGGCCAAGCGCATCGGCGCCGCGCCGCAGCGCATCGCGCACAATAGGATCGCAGGCGACCGGAGCGCTGTTTGACAGCGTGGCAAAATCGCTGCGTATGACGTCGGCCGCTTCCGCCGCATCCGCCGACAGCGCATCGAGCGCTTGCGTAAATTGCTCGATGCGTGCCGGCTCGGTCGAGCGGATATCGACCATGAGGCGGCAGCGTGCGGGAATGACGTTCGAGCCGCCAGGCTCGATATCGAACACGCCCACGGTCGCCACGAATTGTCCGGCGGTGGTGCCCGCCAATTCGTCCGCCTTGGCGCGCACGCCCGCGACCGTCGCTGCTCCAGCGACCAGCGCATCGTGGCGCCGATTCATCGGCGTGGTGCCGGCGTGGCCGGCAACGCCTTCGAAGACGATTTCGATGCGCCGGATGCCGACGATGGAGGTGACGATACCGACGTCGATGCGGCCCGCCTCCAGCACCGGCCCCTGCTCGATGTGCAGCTCGATGAAGGCGCGCACATCGTCCCGTTTGGCGGCAGCGATCGCGTCCGGGTCTCCGCCGACGCGGCGCAGCGCCTCGCGCAAGCGCTCCCCGCCGGGGCCGGTCAGATCGAGCATGGCCGCGGTGAGCGTACCTGTTGTCGCCCGGCTGCCGATGCAGGATAGGCCGAAATCGCTCGGCTCTTCGGCCAGAAAGTCGATCACTTCAAGCGTGTGGTCGAGCTGCTCGCCGGCATCGGCGAGCGCCCGCGCAATCTCCAGCGCGGTTGCCACGCCTGCGATCCCGTCGAAGCGGCCGCCCGATGGAACGGTGTCGCTGTGCGAGCCGACCATCAGCACGCCGCGCGCAGGATCGCGCCCTTCGCGCCGGCCGATCAGGTTGCCGCCGGCATCGATGCGCACGCTCAAGCCGGCCTCGCGAAACCGCTCGGCGAGCCAGGCGCGCCCCTCCAGAAACAGCGGCGTGAACGAACGCCGCGTGTAGGGGCGCGCGGGATCGGTGATGGCGGCAAGTGCCATGACGTCTTGCCAGAGTCGGTCGGCATCGAGCGGAAGATTGCTGGCGGGCAACGGCGTTCCTCAAATGTGACAGCGGAGGGCCGCGAAGGTCGCGCGGCCTGCCATAGCGGGTTGCCGGGTGGGATGATAGAGCTTCGATCCAGCGGCGCTTTCCCCGCCATATTGCGAGGCCAGGTGACAAGCGATCCAGACGCGCGGCAAGCCCTTATCGCCAATGCGCGCATGTATTCGGTGGCGCCCGGTGCGCGCAGGGCTTGGCGTGAGCTTTTCGCCCGGCTGTCGGCTGCAAGCGGCATCGCGCTCGACGTGATCGAGCACGCTTATCCCGCGCCGCTGGCGCAGCTTTGGGAACGTCCTGATCTCGGCTGCGCCTTCATATGCGGCTATCCGTTCATCAAGTCGCAAAGCCGACCGCAAGCGCTGGCGGCGCCGGTGCCGGTGGGTGCTCGCTATGGCGGCTGCGCGGTCTACACGACCGATTTCGTCGCGCGGGCCGACAGCCGGTTCAAGACGCTGGCCGACACATTCGGCGGCAGGCTGGGCTATACCGCCGAAAATTCTCATTCCGGTTTCAATGCCGTCAGATACCACCTCTTGCAGTACCGCACGCCGGCGCAGCCGCGTCTTTTTCGCGAAACGGTCGGTCACCTGCACACGCCGCGGCGCGTGATCGAAGCCTTGCTCGCTGGGCAGATCGACGTCGGCCCGCTCGACGGCTACGCGCTCGATCTCATGCGGCGCCACGACCCGGACTTTGCCGCCAAGGTGCGCGTGCTCGAAAGCACGGCGCTTGCGCCCGCGCCGCTGCTGGTGGCGAGCGCCGATTGTCCGGCCGATGTCGCGGCGCGCCTGCGCGCCAGCCTGGTCGGTTTTGACGACGCGCCGCTTGCCGAGGCCCTTTGCCTTGCCGGTTTCGCGCCGGTCGATGTCTCGGAGTACCGCGTCTTGCTGGATTGGGAGCGCGCCGCCGAGACGGCGGGATATAGCGTGCCGGGCTAGAGCCGCCCCGCGCATCACGTTCGCGGCTCGAGAATTGCCGGCAGATCGAGGCCGTGTTGTCTGGCGCAGTCGATCGCCACTTCGTAGCCGGCGTCGGCGTGGCGCATGACGCCGCTCGCCGGATCGTTCCACAGCACGCGCTGCAATCGCTGCGCCGCTTCCGGCGTGCCGTCGGCCACAATGACCATGCCGGCATGTTGTGAATAGCCGATGCCGACGCCGCCGCCATGATGCAGCGAAACCCAAGTGGCGCCTGAGGCGCAGTTGAGCAAGGCATTGAGCATTGGCCAATCGGACACGGCGTCGGAGCCGTCCTTCATGGCCTCGGTTTCGCGGTTCGGCGAGGCGACTGAGCCGGAATCGAGATGATCGCGACCGATCACGATCGGCGCTTTGAGCTCGCCCTTCGCCACCATCTCGTTGAAGGCGAGACCGAGCCGGTCGCGCTCGCCCAACCCGATCCAGCAGATGCGCGCCGGCAGGCCCTGGAAGCGGATTTTCTCGCGCGCCATGTCGAGCCATTTGTGCAGATGCGGGTTGTCGGGAATGAGCTCCTTTACTTTCGCGTCGGTGCGGTAGATGTCTTCCGGGTCGCCCGAAAGCGCCGCCCAGCGGAACGGACCGATGCCGCGACAGAACAGCGGCCGGATATACGCGGGCACGAAGCCGGGAAAATCGAAGGCGTCCGCGACGCCGACTTCCTTGGCCATCTGACGAATATTATTGCCGTAATCGAGTGTCGGCACGCCCATGCGATAAAAGGCAAGCATAGCGCGCACTTGCTCAGCCATCGAATGCTTGGCGGCCTTCTCGACCGCGGCCGGCTCGCGCTCGCGGCGCGCCTCCCACTCGGCCACGCTCCAACCCGCGGGGAGATAGCCGTGCAGCGGATCGTGCGCCGAGGTCTGGTCGGTTACAATGTCGGGCTTTACGCCGCGCCGGATCAGTTCCGGATAGATTTCGGCGGCATTGCCGAGCAGACCGACCGACACGGGCTTGCGGTCGCGGCCGGCCTGCTGCATGAACGCCAGCGCTTCGTCGAGATCGTTGGCTTGGCGGTCGAGATAGCCGGTGCGCAGCCGCATATCGATGCGGCTCGCCTGGCATTCGACGGCCAGGCATGACAGGCCTGCCATCACCGCCGCCAATGGCTGCGCGCCGCCCATGCCGCCCAGTCCGGCGGTGAGCAGCCAACGGCCGGTGAGGTCGCCGCCATAGTGCTGGCGGCCGGCCTCGACGAAGGTTTCGTATGTGCCCTGAATGATGCCCTGCGAGCCGATGTAGATCCAGGACCCCGCCGTCATCTGGCCGTACATCATGAGGCCTTTACGGTCGAGCTCGTGGAATTTCTCCCAGGTGGCCCAGGCCGGCACGATGTTTGAATTGGCGATCAGCACGCGTGGCGCGTCGGCATGAGTACGGAAGACGCCGACCGGCTTGCCGGATTGAATGAGCAAGGTCTGATCGGCTTCGAGCTTGCGCAGCGACAAGACGATCTCGTCGTAGCATCGCCAGTCGCGCGCCGCGCGGCCCATGCCGCCATAGACCACCAGTTCACCCGGACGCTCGGCGACCTCGGCATCGAGATTGTTCATCAGCATACGCATGGGCGCTTCGGTGAGCCAGCTCTTGGCGCTGAGTTGCGTGCCATGGGGGGCACGGATGCTGCGCATATTATCGAGACGGCTCATGGACACTTCCTTTGACGAATTATTTTGGCGGCAGCCGTTCAGATGCTGCGGCCCGCGTCCGGCACGCCGCCATAGACGCGCTGGTGCAGTGGGTTGAAGCCGATGCGATAGACCAGTTCCTCGAGGCTTTCGACGTTCCAGATCGCCAGGTCGCACCGCTTGCACGCCTCCAAGGTGCCGATGTCCGTCAGCCGTCCGAGCGCGCGTGCGGCTTCACGCGTCACCGCGGCGATGCATTCCTCGATGGTGAGGCGAAACAGCGTGGCGCCCATGTTCATGACCAGCAGCAGCGAAGTGAGGGGCGAGGTGCCGGGATTGCAGTCGGTGGCGAGTGCCATGGGGACGCCGTAACGGCGAAAATGGGCGATCGGCGGCGTGCGCGTCTCGCGCAAGAAGTAGAATGCGCCCGGAAGCAGCACGGCCACCGTGCCGGCGCTGGCCATAGCCTTGGCGTCGTCCTCGTCGGCATGTTCGAGGTGATCGGCGGAAAGTGCGCCGTGCCGCGCGGCCAGCGCGGCGCCGTGCAGATTGGAAAGCTGCTCGGCGTGCAGGCGCAGCGGCAGCCCGACCTGCGTGGCGGCTTCGAAGAAGCGCTCAACCTCTTCCGGTGAGAACGCGATGCCTTCGCAGAAAGCGTCGACCGCATCGGCGAGGCCCTCGTTGACGATGGCCGGCAGCATGTCGTCGCAGACTGTGGCGACGTAGCCGGCGCGGTCGTGTTTGAACGCCGGTGGCAGGGCGTGCAGGCCGAGGAACGTGGCGGTGACGCCGATTGGGCGCTCGCGGCCGAGCCGGCAGATCGCGCGCAATTGCTTGCATTCGGTATCGAGGTCGAGGCCGTAGCCCGATTTGATCTCGACGCTGGTGGCACCTTCGGCGATCAGGGCGTCCAGACGGGGCAGCGCGCTTTGCACGAGCTCGCTTTCGCTGGCGCTACGCGTTGCCGAAACGGTCGATAGAATGCCACCACCGCTGCGGGCGATCTCTTCATAGGTCGCGCCTGCCAGCCGTAAGGCGAATTCATGCGCGCGGTCGCCGCCATGCACCAGGTGGGTGTGGCAGTCGATCAGGCCGGGTGTGATCCAGCGCCCGTCGCAGGCGAATGTTTCGGGGGCGGTCAGGGCCGGTGCGCCGGCCACGGGACCGGCGTAAACGATGCGGCCGGCGCGCTCGGCCACCATCCCGTCGCCCTCGACCAGGCCAAGCCCGGGCAAGCCGGGCGCCAGCGTCGCCAGCCGGCAATGCTGCCAGATACGGTCGACCTCGGTTGCCATCGGCTCCTCTTTCGCGCGTTTTGCATTGCCACGGTGAGGGCTATTTGTCTATACAAAATAGCGGGTGACCGGAGGGGCCCATCGGCTCAAGGAACCATGGCAAACGTCTATTTCGATCGGGCGTTACTACCGACCGGCTGGGCCGAGGCGGTACGCGTCACGGTCGACGACGGCATCGTCGCGGCGGTCGTGGCCGGCGCCCAACCGGCCGCCGGCGAAGAGCGCCACCGCATTGGCCTGCCCGGCATGGCCAATGTGCACAGCCACGCCTTTCAGCGCGCCATGGCCGGCCTGACCGAAGTGCGCGGGCCGATCAGCGACACGTTCTGGACCTGGCGCGAGGCGATGTACCGCTTCGCCGCAACGATGACCGCCGACGATGCCGAAGCGGTGGCGGCGCAAGTTTACGTGGAGATGCTGGAGGCGGGGTTCACGCGGGTCGGTGAGTTCCATTATCTCCACCACGACCGCGATGGCCGCGCATACGCCAATCCGGCGGAGATGGCGGAGCGCATCGTCGCGGCCGCGGCGCAGTCCGAAATCGGGCTCACGCTGCTGCCGACCTTCTACGCGCATGCCGACTTCGGCGGCGCCGATCCGCTGCCCGGCCAGCAGCGTTTCGTTTGCGACCTGCCCGGGTTTGCCCGCATCGTGGAAGGCAGCCGCGCGGCAATTGCGCGGCTCGCCGGCGGCAAGCTCGGCGTGGCGCCGCATTCGCTGCGCGCCGTGACGCCCGCCGAGCTGGCGGAAGTTGTGCCGCTGGCGAACGGCGGCCCGCTGCACATTCACGTCGCCGAACAAGTGAAGGAGGTCGAAGCGTGCACCGCCTGGAGCGGCGCCCGGCCGGTGGCCTGGTTGCTCGACAATTGCGCGGTGGACGGGCGCTGGTGCCTGATCCACGCAACGCACGCCGATGCAAATGAAATCGCCAGCATGGTGCGCGCGGGCGTCGTCGCCGGATTGTGCCCGGTGACGGAAGCAAATCTCGGCGACGGCATTTTCGAACTGCCGCGCTTTGTCGCAGCAGGCGGGCGCTACGGCATCGGCACCGATTCCAATGTCCTCATCGGCGTGGCGGATGAATTGCGGCAGCTTGAATATGCCCAGCGCCTGGCACAACGCGCGCGCAATGTCGCGGCCGCGCGCGAGGGCGCGTCGACCGGCCGCGCGCTTTTCGATGCCGCGGTCTATGGCGGCGCGCAGGCGCTGGGGCTTGCGCAAGCGGGGATCGCCGTCGGCGCCGAGGCCGATTTCGTCTCGCTGCAGGCCGACCACGTGGCGCTGGCGGGGCGGACGGATGACATGATCCTCGATAGCTTCATCTTCGGCGGCGCGCCCATGGTGGATTGCGTCTGGCGGCGCGGCCGCAAGGTCGTTTCCGGTGGCATGCACCGCGATCGATATGCTATCGCAACGCGATTCCGCGCGGCGCTGGAGAGGCTCTTGGCCTGATGAGCATGCCTGAAAACACCGGCGGCAATTTCCTCTACCGCCGCATCCGCTCGGATATCGAGGAAAAGATCGTCTCCGGCGCCTGGCCGCCCGGGCACCGCGTGCCGTTCGAGCATGAGCTGACCACCACCTATAGCTGCTCGCGCATGACGGTAAACAAGGTGCTGTCGGCGCTGGCCGAAGAGGGCCTGATCGAGCGCCGGCGCCGCGCCGGCAGCTTCGTCGCCCAGCCGCGCGTGCAATCGGCCGTACTGGAAATTCCCGACCTCAAAGCCGAGATCGAAGCGCGCGGCGAAACCTACGGCTACGAATTGCTGACTCAGCGGCGGCGGCGCGCGACCAAAGCCGACAAGGAGCAGCTCGGCATCGACGCAGGCGAAGTATTGGCCTTGACCTCCCGCCATTTCGCGCAAGGGCAGGCGCTGGCGCTGGAGTCGCGCATTCTCAATCTCTCGGCGGTGCCGGAGGCGAGCGAGCAGGATTTCGCGCAAATACCGCCCGGCACCTGGCTGCTCAGCTATGTGCCCTGGACCGAGGCCGAACATGACATCCAGGCGCATAACGCCTCCGACGAGGAGGCGGCCGCGCTCGGCATTGCGCCGCACGCCGCCTGCCTGGTCGTCGAGCGCCGCACCTGGCACGCCGGCAAGCCCATCACCGCCGTGCGCCTGACTTTTCCCGGCAATCGCTATCGCCTGGTGGCGCGCTTTGCGCCGGCCAGCAGGCGCGGCATCGGCGGCGCCGGCGCGCCCAAGATGCGCCAGCGCTAATAAGACGCGCCGGCGCCAATAGGACGCGCTGGCGCTGACAAGACGCGCCGACGCTGATTGATTTTGCGCGCTACTTCTTGGCGGCCGCCGCGACGAACGCGTTGGTCCAGAAGCCGCCTTCCGCGGTGTCCTTGGGCGTATGCATGCCCGACTGCCCCGCGAGCGCGATCAGGCGTTTGATTCCATCCGCCGTGATCTCGCCCTTTTGCGCGACGCCCGCCTGCATGGTTGTGAGGGCATCACGCAGGGCATCGGGGCTTGCCTTTTTAAAGAAGTGCGCGTGGATCTTGTCGGCAGCCGCGGCGGGGTTAGCCACGATCTCCGCGCTGGCGGCCTGCAGCGCGCGGGCGGTGCCGGTAGCGAGCTTTTTGGTCGCGTCGCTCATCGGCTTTTTTGCCACCAGCACGAGATAAGGCACGTTTTGCAGCTGCGTCATCTCCTTGCCGAGACTGATCAGCACCTGCCCGTATTTACGGTGCGCGGCGACATAGCCTTGCGGCGGCGACAGGATGAAGGCGTCGATACGGTGATTTTCCAGCGCGGCCTGCAGCGCGGGCGGCGGCCCGACCTGGGCAACTTTGAGATCCTTCTGCGGGTCGAGCCCGCCCTGCGTGGCGAGCCAGCGCAGCATGCGGTCCTGCGCCCCGCCGACGGCGCTCACCCCGACTGTGGCGTTGCGTAGCGCGGCGATCCTTTTCTTGAGCGGCGACGCCGGGCTGACGCCGGCCTTCTTCATGAACACGTCCGAAACCACCAATTCGAGCGTCACCCGCGACATCAGCGTGTAGACCAATTCGAACGGCTGGCCCTTGTCGACCGCGTTGAGAGCGGTATCGGCGCCGACGGCGGCGAAGTCGATATCGCCGGCGTCGAGCGCGGCCAGCGTGCTCGGGTCGCCGCCGGAAATCGCCACCCATTTGAGCTCCATCCCGCCCTTCTTGAAGCTGTCGAGCGCGCGCGCCGCATAGAGCGGCAGGAAGCTCAGCGCCGGCGTTGCCTGGCCGATTTGGACCAGATCGGCGGCCTTCGCCCGCAGCGGCAATGCCACCGCAAAGCCGGCCAGGATAAGGGCGAGCGTCCGCAGTCTTGTCCTGTTCAACATCGCTGTTCTCCTCACACTTCGGTGTTCACGGCGAAGGCGGGGGCCTGCCACCGCAGCAATCTTCTCTCCAGTCGACCGGCGAGCGCGTTGGCGCCGAAAACGAAGGCGAGAAGGATGATGATGCCGGCAAAGACGCCGGCGGGGTCGTAGGTTGCCGAAGCCTGGGCGATGAACAGCCCGAGCCCCTGGATCGAGGACGTGAACTCGCCGACGACGACGCCGATCACGCTGTAAGGGATCGCCATGCGCATGCCCATGAGGACAAAGGGCGCGCTGGCGGGCAAATAGACGTGCCAGCTGAGGCGGCGCTCGTCGGCGCCCATGATGCGCGCCAAGTTGACCATTTCCTGGTCCACCGAACGCACGCCCATGAAGACATTGTAGAACACGAGGAAGAACACCATGGTGCCGGCAAGCGCGACCTTCGACCAGATGCCGATGCCGAACCAGATGATGAACAAAGGTGCCAGCGCGATCTTCGGCACGCCGTAGAATGCCATCACGTAAGGCTCGAAGATGCGCGCGAGGCTGGGCATACGGCCGAGCACGTAGCCGGTGAAAACGCCGAACCCCACGCCGATGATGTAGCCGAGCGCCAATTCCTGCGCGGTGATCGCAAGGTCCGGCAAGATGCGCCCGGTGGCGAACAGCTGATAGAGCCGCACCACGATGTCGACCGGATTGCTGACGTAAGCCGTGCGGATCAGCCGGCCCGAGGCCCATTGCCAGAATACCAGCAGCGCAATGCCGGGCAGGAGCGGCAGCACGATCCGTAAGACGCGCGCGCCGAACGAAAAGCGCTGGCGTGCCGCGCCCGTGTCGGCGCTTCCATCGGCGGGCATGGCCGGGCCGATCATTCCGGGCTCCTTTGCGTCTTACTGGCGTGCGCCATCGATCACCTGCGAGCGAAAGACGGTCCAAATGCGGTCATAGGTTTCCTCGAAGCCCGGCGTGCGGAACGGCTCAAATACATTGCGCGGCCGCGCCAGCTCGGAAGGGATGCAGTCGATCACGCGCGTCGGCCGATAGCTCAGCACGACGATCATGTCGGCGAGCAGCACGGCTTCGGTGATGTCATGGGTGATGAACAGGATGGTCGAACGCCGGCCGGCGGCGAGCTTTTGCAGGTCGTCCTGCATGATCATGCGCGTTTGCGCGTCGAGCGCGCCGAACGGCTCGTCCATCAAGATGACGTCGGGCGAATAGACCAGCGTGCGGGCGATCGAGCCGCGCTTCTGCATGCCGCCGGAGAGCTGGCGCGGGTAATGATCCTCGAAACCCTGCAATCCTACCGCGGCGAGAATGTTCGCCACCCGCGTCTCGCGTTCGGCGCGGCCGACATTGCGCAGGATCAGCGGCAGCTCGACATTCTGCCGCAGCGTCTTCCATGGAAATAGCTGCGCCTGCTGCGGCACCAGGCCGACTTGGCGGTTGAGGCCGCCGATGAGGTTGCCGGAATGGCGCACGGTGCCCTCGGTGGGCGTGAGCAAGCCGGCGGCCATGTTGAGCAGGGTGCTCTTTCCGCAGCCGCTTGGGCCGATGACGGCGACGAAGGAACCTTGCGGGACGGTGAACGAAATGCCGTCGAGGACGCGCAGCTTTCCAGTTCCGCCGGGCTGGCGGAAATCCTGCCGGATATTCTCGAATTCGAGCACCGCCGGACGCTCGTCGGCTGCGTCGAGCGCTTGCGGCTTGCGGAGAGGCGTCGGCGCGGCCATTCAATCAATCCCTTCGCAACTTTAAGCAAAGCGCAGGCGCTGGCCGATGCCTTCACGCGCGCCTTTCTCCAGCATGGCGTAGCCCAGCGCGATGTCGGACAGTGCCAACCCGCGGTGCCAGAACAGGTTGGTCTCGTCGTCGCTCTCGCGGCCCGGCTTGAGGCCGGCGACGATTTGCCCGAGCTCGGCATGAAGCGTCGCTTCCGACAGCCGGCCGCTCTCGACATGGGCGCGCAGGGAGCCGAACTTGCCGCCCTTGCACTGACCCCAGTCGTCGACCACCAGCTTGCTCATGATGTCGGTGAGCGAGAGTTCTACGGCGCTCATCGTTCCATATGGCACGACAAAGGCTCCCGGCTTGATCCAGGCGGTCTTCAACAACGGCTCGGGTGCCGGCAGCCGCGAGGCCTCGACCAAGATATCGGCGCCTTCGACGCAAGAGCGCCAATCCTCGGTCGCCACCACGTGTTTGCCGAGATCTTTGCTGAGGCGGGCGGCGAAGCCATTGCGGCTTTCCGGACGCCGCGAATGTACGCGAATCTCGTCGAAATTAAAAAGATGGTCGAGCAACCGCACGTTCCAATAGGCCGTGCCGCGCGCGCCGATGTGGCCCAGGATTTTCGAATTCTTGCGCGCCAGATATTTCGCGCCGACCGCGGTGACGGCGCCGGTGCGCATGTCGGTGATCGAGGACGCATCGAGTATGGCCCTTGGCGCGCCGGTTCTCGGGTCGAGCAGCAGCAGCACCGCCAATTCCGATGGCAGGTCGAGCTTGTAGTTGTCGACAAAATCGCCGACGACTTTGACGCCGGCAAGATCGATCGGCGCTTTCAAGGCGCCGCGCAACACATTGAAATGCCCGCGCGCCACGCCAGGCTCGAGGTGGACGCGCGGCTCGATGACGGTCTCGCCGCGGCCTTGACTTGCGAGACTTTGCTCGATCGCACCCAGAATTTCGTCGTCGCTCATGTGCAGTGCCTCGACATCGAGCCGATTCAGATAAGTCAGATAAATCGGCTGCACAGCGGCGAAATCCTTCCTCGAAGGCCGGTTGCAACGATCGAATGATCCGGGGCCCCCAAAAATAATGTCTATACAAATAACCAGAGTCAAGCGCTGAGCTGATCCGGGCTGCTCAAGCTATGAGCAGTGGCTATTGCCGCGGACCGAGTTAAGGCATTGGAAATACTATAATATTCAAATGAAGCAGCGCGCTTCCGGTCTAAACAATCCGATCGGACTTCGGAGAGGCCGCCGCGCGTCGGAGGAATGGGACGATGGCAAAGCGCCATCGACCGTTAGCCCTTGAGCTGCGTGGATCGACCGTCGTCGCGGCGCCGCGCGAATTGCAGCCGGCCGTCGGCGCCGACAACAAGGCGGCGCAGCAACCAGGCTTGCATGGCCGACAACGCCCCGCCGAATAGCCGCGAACCTTGAGGGCGGCGAGCGGGCGCAACGCTGCGCTTGATCTCAATGCATTCGGCCACGCCCACAAGGCGTGGCCGAATTCTCGTTTATCCGCCGGTCGGCTTACGGATATTTCTTCTTGCACACCGGGTTTTCGCGGCCCGGCACGCCGATCTTTTTGAACACGGCGTCGGAAAAACCGAGCGTCTGGTTCACGTTGGGCACGACCTTGACCACCTTGTTGACCAGGTTGCCGTCCTTGTCCTTGACGACTTCGGTGACAAAGTTGGTGCCGATCGCCTGCCGGTTGTGATCGAGCTTGATCTTGCCGACCGGCGAGTCGAGCACGAGCGAGGACAGCGCAGCGCGGAACTTCTTCTGGCCGTTGCCGAGGTTGCCCTTGACCTTGTCGAGCGCCTGCAGCGCCGCATCCGTCGCGTTGTAATAGCTGACGGCGCAGATCGACGGGCCGGTGAAGCGGTTCTTGAAATAGCCGGTTGCCGGGAAGTCCTTGTAGGCCTTCACGAATGCCTGCCATTTCGGGTCCGGATTGGAATCGGCTGCGCCGGTAGCGGCCGGGGTGCCGATCAGCGCCGCTTTCGCGCGACCCTTCGACGACAGCACGGTCTGATCGATCATGATGGTGCCGCCGATCAGCTTGGCGTTGCCGCCGGCCTGCTGGTACTGGTTGAGGAAGTTCACGGCGTCGGCGCCGCCGAGGCCGAGATAGATGGCGTCGACATCATCCGGCAACTGCGGGATGAACGAGGAGAAATCCTTGGTGCCGAGCGGCACCCAGATGCGCTTGGTGATCTGGCCGCCGAGCGGGCAATAGCCGAGCACCAGGCCGGCGACCTGCGTGTAGACGAAGGCATAGTCCTCGCCGATGGTCGCGATCTTCTTGTAGTGCTTGACGTTGTAGATGTATTGGCCCAACCCGGCTTGCCACTGGGCGCCGTCCAGGTTGAAGCGGTAGAAATTGGCCGCCGGATTGACGAAGGTCGTCTCCTGCGCGCCGGAGCAGCCGTTGATGATGGTGACCTGCGGCTGGGTCTTGGCGTAATCGTGCAGCGCGATGCCTTCCGCACCTGACAGCGGCGCGATGAGGATCTGAACCTTGTCCTGTTCGACGAGCTTCTTGGCGGCGCGCAAGGCCGAATCGGGGGTGTCGTCCGACGAGCCCCTGATGATTTCGAGGTCCTTGCCGCCAGCCTTGTTGTGATGCTTCGCCAAGGCCATGTCGACGCCGCGCATGCCGTCCTCGCCAAGCGCGGTGTAGGTGCCTTCGAGCGTCGAGAAGGTGCCGATCTTGATCTTGCCCGCGGCGTGCGCGGACCCGATGCCGATAACCGTGGCGGCAGCGAGTGCTATTCCAAGTCTCGTTCGCATGGGTTCCCTCCTGTTCGACCGCCTTTGGCGGGGCGGTCGCTTTGTGGGCCAGTTACGCAAACAAGCCATTGCGGGGTGACCCTGACCCCACAAAGGCTATGCGGCGTGGGCGGCAAATCCGGCATAGAGGCGCTCTGAAGAGCGCTCGAGCTCCGTCAGCCGGCGCGGTAGCGCGCTGTCGGTCAGCTTGCCGTCCTTTTTTACGATGTCTCCTCCCACGATAACGGTGTCGACATTGGCGACGCCGGCGTGCAGCACGATGGCCGAGATCGGGTCGCGCGCCGCCCGCATGTTGATGTCGCTCTTGCGCAGCAGCACCACGTCGGCCTCTTTGCCGGGCGTTAGCGAGCCGATCTTGTGGTCGAGCCCATAGCACTGCGCGGCCCCGATCGTTGCCAATCTGAGGGCGTCGCGCGCTTTGAGCTCGAGTTGGTCCGGCATTCGCTCTTGCCGATGGAAGCCGTCATTCGTCAGGGCGCGCTGGGTCTGCAGCAGGAACCGCATCTGCGTGAACATGTCGGTGCTTACGCCGGTAACGACATCGGTGCCGACGTTCAAGCGCGCCCCGGCGGCAATCGCCGTGCCGGTCGGCGGCAGGCCGAGCCCCATTTGCATCTCCACCTCCGGGGTGACGGAGACGCTCGCGCCGGTATCGGCAATGACTCCTGAACTCGTCTGCGGTGAGAAAATTGGCGTGCACCAGGTTGATATCCGTGCCGAGCAGGCCCTGCCGCGCCAGATCGTGCATGGTTTGCGGACGCGGGCCATGCTTGGCGCAGGCAACATGGAACGAGGCGATCAAGCCGAGCTCGCGCGCAAATCGAATGTCGGCCTCCGCCGTGCCGGGCGCAAAATCGGTGCCGCGAATGGCCAGCGCCATGGTTACCAGACCGTCGTCGGCGGAGAGCCGCTCCCGGCGCATGCGGCGGGCGTCGATCGGATGCGGCTCCTTGGTGCCGAACAGCGTCATCGGCGTGCCGTAGGCGAACACGGCGCGGATGCGCGCGTCCCTGAGCCCGTCGACGGCGGCGTCGGCGTGAGCCGGCGTATTGACGATGTGGCACCAGTCGAAAAGCGTGGTCACGCCCGTGTTGATCTGGTCGAGCGCGCCGACGAGATTTCCGATATAGACGTCCGGCGGCGTGTAGAGGTTGACGACGTGGCCGATCAAAACGCTGAAATAACGGTCGAGCGTCCAGTCGGCGGCGAGCCCGCGCAAGGCGGTCTGCCACAGGT
This sequence comes from uncultured Pseudomonadota bacterium, assembly GCA_963805535.1. Classification (GTDB taxonomy): domain Bacteria; phylum Pseudomonadota; class Alphaproteobacteria; order Rhizobiales; family Xanthobacteraceae; genus Pseudolabrys. The sequence goes on along the minus strand of CAWDUV010000010.1, from coordinate 130,968 downwards.
GGATGTGGCCGTTGATGAAGCCGGGCATCGCAATCATGTCGCGGCCGTCGATCTCGGACACCGCCCAACTGTCCGCCCCCGCTCCGACGGCAACGATCTTGCCGCCGTCGATCAGCAGATCTCCCAATTCGATGATCCCGATCACAGGGTCCATCGATACGATGGTTGCGCCCTTGATTCTTATGCGTGAGTGCATTGCAAGTTGTTACGCCTAGTGCCCCGCTTCCGAAGTTCGTGATACATCGCAGCCCCCTCTGACACGAACTTCGGAAAGCAAAGGGGCACTAGCAAGTATTAAGATTCTAGTGCCGCTTATCGATTTGAAGTTCCCGCACGAGCTTGCGGCAGGTGGTGCAGAAACTTCAAATCGGCGGCACTAGAATTGCTTCGACCACGCCCGCAGGCGTGGTCGAAATCTTGCCTGCCTCGGCTTACGGATAGGTCTTCTTGCAGGCAGGCGATTCGCGCCCGGGCAAGCCGATCTTGGCGAATACCGCAGGCGTGAAACCGAGCGTCTCACTGACGTTAGGCACGACCTTGGCCACCTTGCTGACCAAGTTGCCGTCCTTGTCCTTGACGGCCTCGGTGACGAAGTTGGTGCCGATGGCTTGGCGATTGCCGTCAAGCTTTATCTGCCCGTTCGGAGCATCGAGCACGAGAGAGCTCAGCGCTGCGCGGAACTTCTTCTGGCCGTTGCTGAGATCGCCTTTGACCTTGTCGAGGGCCAGCAGCGCGGCTTGCGTCGCATCGTAGTAATTGGTGGCGCACAGCGACGGGCTGGTGAACCGCTTGTTCGGGGGCCAAGCCGCCTGGTAGGCCTTCACGAACGCCTGCCAGCGCGGATCGTCCCAGGTGTCGGCCTGCGGGCCCGCGGCGACGGTGCCGACCAGCGCTTCCTTCGCGCGGCCTTTCGACGAGAGCACGGTCTGGTCGACCATGATCGAGCCGCCGATCAGCTTGGCGCTGCCGCCGGCCTGCTGGTACTGGTTGAGGAAGTTCACGGCGTCGGCGCCGCCGAGGCCGAGATAGATCGCGTCGACGTCGTCGGGAATTTGCGGAATGATCGAGGAGAAGTCCTTGGTGCCGAGCGGCACCCAGATCCGCTTGGTGATCTGGCCGCCGAGCGGGCAGTAATCGAGCACCAGGCCCATCACCTGCGTATAGACGAAGGCATAGTCTTCGCCGATCGTGGCGATCTTTTTGTAGTGTTTGACGTTGTAGATGTATTGGCCCAGGCCTTTATGCATCTGGGCGCCGTCGATGTTGAAACGGAAGAAATTCTTTGCGGGCTTTACATAGGTCGTCTCCAGCGCGCCCGAACAGCCGTTGATGATGGTGACCTGCGGCTGGGTCTTGGCATAGTCGTGCAACGCGATGCCTTCCGCGCCCGACAGCGGCGCGATCAGGACGTCGACCTTGTCCTGTTCGACCAGTTTTTTCGCCGCGCGCAGAGCCGAATCCGGGCTCGCGTCGGACGAGCCCCTGACGATTTCGAGGTCCTTGCCGCCGGCCTTGTTGTGATGTTGCATCACGGCGAGGTCGAAGCCGCGCTGGCCGTCTTCGCCGAGTGCAGTGTAGGTACCTTCAAGCGTCGAAAAGAAGCCGATCTTGATCTTGCCCGCGGCATTCGCGGAGCCGCTGCCGATAACCGCGGCGAACGCGGCCGCAATGGTGCACACCATCACTCTTCGCATCGTAGTTCCCTCCAATTTCCAGGCGCCAGTGTTCGTTTCCCGGGCCGGGTGTGCTTGCCTGTTGTTGTTGAAGGGCAAACGCCGCCCCCTTTGGCCCAACAAATCGTACCAGCGCCGCCGATATGGGGCCGTGTCTGCAAGTCTGATTTTTGCGGCGCGCGGGGCTGGCCCAGCAATGTAACGCTAGTGCCCCGCTTCCGAAGTTCGTGATCCATCGCAGCCCCCTCTGACACGAACTTCGGAAGCCAAGGGGCACTAGCAAGTCTATGATTCTAGTGCCGCTTATCGATTTGAAGTTTCTGAACGCGCTTGCCGCAGGTGGTGCAGAAACTTCAAATCGGCGGCACTAAGGCGCCAAAAGCTTCGCCGGAGCCACTTGTCAAGGTGCCCCGGCGAGCGTTTAATCCGCCAAACAAAACAATAACGTACGGCAACAAAGCCACAACCGTACGAGGGAGGGCCTCGCGTGAGCACTGCCCTGGCGGTTTGCCACGGCGCATTCGGCCGGGTCACGGTCTATCAGCTTGACCGGCCGATGCGCACGCATGCCCATCGCGAGGGCCATTTGATCTTTTATCTGGCCGGGCCGCCGGGCGTCGTCACGGTTTCCGGTGAGCGGCATCTGGTCGATCAGTACGCCGGCGTTGCGATTAACCCCTGGCAGCCACACGATTTTAGGCCGTGCCGCGAAGGCTCTCCGTCGGTCATTCTCGTCGCCTATATCAGCGACCATTGGCTCGACCGCGACCAAGACGGGCGCGGCCGCCTGCGCTTCGGCGCCAATCGCATCGACGTCAGAAGGCACATCCGCGCCACCGCCTACGCGCTCGCCGATGCGCTGGTCACGGTGGCAAATTATCGTCTCGTCGACCATGGATTGAACGATCTGTTCGACGCAAGTTTCGAGGATTCCTGGAGCCGGCGCGGCCTGCCTATCGACGTCGCGCGACATCGCGATCCGCTCGATTTTCGCGTGCGCAAGTCGTTGCGGCTATTGCATGACGGTCTGTCGGAAGGCATTGCGCTCGACGCGGTGGCGCGCGATGCCGGCCTGTCGCGGCCGCATTTCTACAAGCTGTTCCGCGAAAATACCGGGGTAACCCCGGCGCTTTACGCCAATACGATGCGGGTCGAGCGGGCGCTCGACCGCCTGATCGGATCGCGCGTTTCCGTCACCGACATCGGCTATGAGCTCGGCTTTTCCTCGCAAAGCCATTTCACCCATTTCTTTTCCGCGCACGTTGGGATTGCGCCCACCCTATATCGAACCATCGCGCGCGTTGTGAGCGAATAGGGGCCGTTTCGGCCAAAAAACGCTGCTCGCCGTCGGGCGGACCGTCTTCGGGGCGCGAAAATCAGACTATCGAGCATGCCGCCCCGGCGCGGCTTGGATAGGCTTTTTCAAGGAGAAACGGAGGGAGGAGTGTCCACGGTCTACAGCGATGAAGGCGCGATCCGCAACGTCGCGGTCGGGGATTCGCGCGGCCGCTGGGTCGGACGGCACCCCATCGCTGCGCTGGTCATTGCCGTGGTGGTCGTTTTCGCGCTCTGGCTCGTGCTGGCGCCATGGCCGCACGGGTTTGCGCAAGTATTCGGCAGCAAGCGGCTTTTCGTCACCGCGCTGTTCAACGGCATCACGCTCGGCGGGCTCTACTTTCTCGTCGCCGCGGGCTTCACGCTCATTTTCGGCCTGATGCGCAACATCAATCTGGCGCACGGCTCGCTTTATCTCTTTGGCGGCTATATCGGCTACGAGATCACGCGCTGGACCGGTTCTTGGCTGTTCAGCTACGTCGTGGCCTTCGCCTGTTGCGCCGTCATCGGCGTTGCCATGCAGGTGCTGATCTTCCGCCGCATGGAAGGCCAGGACTTGCGCCAGACGCTGGTCACGCTCGCTTTGTCGATCATCTTTTCCGACCTGATGGTCTGGATCTGGGGCGGCAACGCCTACCAGATCGATTCGCCCAACTATCTATACGGCCCGGTTCCCACGCCGATCGTCGTTTTCGTCAAATCGAACGGGGAGGCGGTCTTCCTGCGCTATCCGGCCGTGCGCATCGCCATATTCGTGGCCGCGGTCGTCATCGGCGTCGGCATGTGGCTGGTTATCAATCGCTCCCGGATCGGCACGATGATTCGCGCCGGCGTCGACGACCGCGACATGCTTTCGGTGCTCGGTTATCGGGTCCAGCTGCTCTTCGTTCTCGTCTTCGCCTTCGGGGCGGGGCTCGCCGGCATGGCCGGCATCGTCGGCGGCACCTTCCAGTCGATCTCGCTCGGCGAGGACACGCACTTCCTGCTCGCTTCGCTGCAGGTGGTCATTGTCGGCGGCATGGGCTCGATTACCGGAGCCGCGCTCGGCGCCCTGATCATCGGGTGCGCCGAGCAGTTCGGCCTGGTCTACTTCCAGCACTATGCCGTCGTCGCGACCTTCTTGATCATGGTCCTTGTGCTGGCGATCCGGCCGCAAGGGCTCTTGGGGAGACGCTGATGGCGGTCACGCAGACCACGGAGACCGGCCAGCTCGGCCTCGAACCGGCGGAACGCACCGCCGCGCTCGCGCGCTGGGGCTCGGAGAACTGGCTGCTGCTGCTGCTGGGGCTGCTGCTGCTGCTGCTGCCGGCGGTGGCGGGCGAATTTCTTCTCCTGCAGGTCGTCGGCTGGTCCCTGAACCTCGGCATGATCGCGCTGTCGCTGATGTTCCTCGCCGGTTATGGCGGCATGGTCAGCCTCGTCCAGATGACGGTGGCCAGCGTCGCCGGCTACACGCTCACCATCCTCGGGGCGAGCTCGATCACCGCCATCAGCCTGTTCTGGCCGTGGTGGGTGGCGGCGCCATTGGCGATCGTGGTCGCGGTCGTGTTCGGCACCTTTGCCGGCATCCTGTCGGTGCGCACCGAAGGCATCTACACGATCATGATTACGCTCGCGATCGCGGCCGCCTTCTTCTATCTGACGGTGCAGAATTACGCGATATTCAACGGCTTCAACGGTTTCACCTCGATTCCGGCGCCCAAATTCTGGGGCATCGACTGGAACCATGCGACACCGCTCTATTATCTGATCTTATTTTTTGCGGCCCTCAGTTACGCCGTGGTCGTCTACATCTCGCGAGCGCCATTTGGGCTCGCCTTGCAGGGCGTGCGCGACAATCCACGTCGCATGGAGGCGATCGGCTACAATGTCACCGCCCACCGCGTCGCCGCCTATGCCTTTGCGGCGCTCATCGCCGGCGTCGGCGGCATCCTGATGGTCTGGCTCAATCATCAGATTTCGCCTGGCACGGCCGGCATCCAGGCGACCATCTATCTGCTGGTGGTCGCGGTCGTCGGCGGGCTCGGTCATCCGATCGGCCCCTTCGTCGGCGCCTTCATCTTCGTGATCCTGCGCACTTTCGCGCTCGATGCGCTGGTGTCTGTCGGGCTCGACGGGCGCCGCTTCCAGACCATCATCGGGCTTGGCTTCCTGGTCATCGTGCTGTTTTCGCCGGACGGCGTCGTGGGCCTTTGGCGCCGCTGGGCGGCACGGGTGCGCAGCAGCGAGAGGAACGGCCCGTGAGCACCATTGCCGAACGGATCGCCGCTTCCGGCACCGGCAACGCCATCGAGTTGCGCGGGGTGAGTCGCCTGTTCGGCGCGCTGACGGCGTTGACAGACATCACGCTCACGGTGCGGCCGGGCGAGCGCCGCGCCGTGCTCGGCTCGAACGGTGCCGGCAAGACCACGTTGCTCAATTGCGTGACTGGCGATTTCCCGCCGACCTCGGGCACCGTGCGCTTCTTCGGCGAGGACGTCACACGCCTGCCCCCGCATGAGCGTATCCGCCGGGGGCTACGACGCACATACCAGATTTCGCTGCTGTTCCAGGGCCTGACGGTGCGCGAGAACGTTTATCTAGCCTGCCGCGGTGTGTCGCGCGGCCGCTTCTCGTTCCTGCGCACGCGGGCGGGCGATGCGATCATGCAGTCGGTCGGCGACTTGATCTCACTCGTGCATCTGGAATCGGTGGCCGATCGTCTGGTCAACGAGTTGGCGCACGGACAGCAGCGGCAGCTCGAAATCGCCTTGGCGCTCGCCGGCGCGCCGCGCTTCATCCTGTTCGACGAGCCGGCCGCCGGTCTATCGCCGACCGAGCGCGGCGATTTGGTCGCCATTCTCACCGCGCTGCCGACGCATATCGGCTACATCATCATCGAGCATGACATGGACGTGGCGCTGCGCGTGGTCGAGAGCGTCACGATGATGCACAACGGACGCATCTTCAAGGAAGGCGCGCCGCACGAGATCGAAGCCGATCCCGAAGTGCAGGAACTGTACCTTGGGGGCGGCCATGGCTGAGCAACGCCGGACGCCCGCGCTTCTCGAAATCCGCGGCCTCAACGTGTTTTACGGCCGCAGTCATGCCCTGCAGGGCGTCGACCTCAAGCTCGAGCATGGCAATCTCTCGCTCGTTGGTCGCAACGGCATGGGCAAGACCACACTGTGCAAGGCCATCGTCGGGCTTACCCCGGTGGCAAGCGGCTCGATCCGCTTCGCCGACGAAGAGCTCGTCGGCCGCAGCCCGGCGGAAATCGCCCGGATGGGGCTCGGCTATGTGCCGCAGGGCCGGCGGCTGTGGCCATCCTTGACGGTCGACGAGCATTTGCGTCTCGCCGGCGGCAGCAGCGGCGGGCAATGGACGATCCCGCGCATCTACGAGACGTTCCCGCGGCTGGCGGAGCGCCGCGGCAATCGCGGCAACCAGCTTTCGGGCGGCGAACAGCAGATGCTCGCCATCTCGCGCGCGCTCCTGCTCAATCCGCGGCTGCTGGTGATGGACGAGCCGACCGAAGGCCTTGCGCCGGTCATCGTCGAGCAGCTCGAGGAAATGCTGCTCAGGATCGGCGAGCAGGGGGACATCGGCGTCCTCGTCGTCGAGCAGAACATCGGCGTGGCGACGGCGGTGGCGGAGAAAGTCGCCATCATGATCAACGGCCGCGTCAACCGCGTCATGGAGGCGCCGCGGCTGGCGGCCGACCGCGAGTTGCAGCAGCGGTTGCTCGGTGTCGGACAGCACGGCGAGGAAGAGCCCATCGCAGCCGCCGAGGCGGAGCCGGCGGGCGAAGGCCAAGAGCGGCCGGCGCGGCCGCGCGGACCGGTGCGCGTCTATATCTCCAATCCGACGCTGCCGACCCGCTGGTCGCAGCCGGTGCCGGCCGCGCAGATCGAGGCCGCGGCTCGCACGCGCACGATGGCGCCCGAGCCGGCGGCGCCGGTGCCGGCGCCGACCACGGTCGATCTGCGGCCGATCCATCGCGGCGGTGTGGCGCCGGTCATCGTTGCCGGCACGCTCGACACCAAAGGCGCCGAGCTTCGTTACATTCGCGATCAGATCGCCGCCGCCGGCGTGCGCGTGGTGCTGGTCGACCTTTCGACCTCCGGCCAGCCGTCGCCGGCCGAGGTGCCGCCGCACCATGTCGCCGCCTATTACCGTGGCGGGCCGAATGCGGTGTTCACCAACGACCGCGGTGCGGCTATCACCGCCATGGCGGAGGCCTTCGCCGCCTGGATTCGCCGTCAGGAGCCGATCGGCGGGTTGATATCGGCGGGCGGCTCCGGCGGCAGCTCGCTGGTTGCCCCGGCCATGCGTTCGCTGCCGATCGGCGTGCCCAAGGTCCTCATTTCCACAGTCGCCTCCGGCAACGTCGCGCCTTATGTCGGGCCGGCCGACATCATGATGCTCTACTCGGTGACCGATGTCGCCGGCCTTAACTCCGTTTCGCGCCTGGTGCTCGCCAACGGCGCGTCTGCCATGGTCGGCATGGTGAAGGCGCGTGCCAGTGCCGAGCGCGAGCACGCGCCGGCTCGGCGCGGCGGCGGACGGCCGACAGTCGGCCTCACCATGTTCGGGGTGACGACGCCTTGCGTTAACGCGGTGGTCGACGCGCTTGAGGACGATTTCGAGTGCCTCGTTTTCCATGCCACCGGCGTCGGCGGCCAGTCGATGGAAAAGCTGGTCGACTCCGGCACGCTCGCGGCGGTGATCGACCTCACCACCACGGAGGTCTGCGATTTTCTGCTCGGCGGCGTGATGCCGGCGACGGAAGACCGCTTCGGCGCCGTCATCCGCAGCCGCATCCCCTATATCGGCTCGTGCGGGGCGCTTGACATGGTCAACTTCGGCGCGATGGAGACCGTGCCCGAGCGCTATCGCGGCCGCCTGCTGCATGTTCACAATCCGACCGTGACGCTGATGCGCACGACGGCGGAAGAGAACGCGCGGATCGGGCGCTGGATCGGCGAGCGACTCAACCGCATGGAGGGCTCGGTGCGGTTTTTCCTGCCGGAGGGCGGCGTTTCCGCGCTCGACGCGGCGGGCCGCGCCTTCTTCGACCCGCGCGCCGACGAGGAATTGTTCCGGGCGCTGGAAGACACGGTTCGGCAGACCGGCTCGCGCCGTCTCATCAGGCTGCCGTCGAACATCAACGATCCGGCCTTTGCCGCGGAAATCGTCGCCGAATTCCATCGCCTGTTCGGCGGACGCGCGACGCGCCGGCGGGCGAGAGGGTAGTCGCATGGCCCGCATCGCCCGTTCCGACATTCTGGTAAGGTTCAACGCCATGAAGGCGCGTGGCGAGCCGATCATCGGCGCCGGCGCCGGCACAGGGATTTCGGCCAAGGGCGAGGAGAAGGGCGGCGCCGATCTCATCGTCATTTACAATTCCGGCCGCTACCGCATGGCCGGGCGCGGCTCGCTCGCCGGCCTCATGCCCTATGGCGACGCCAACGGCGTGGTCGTGGACATGGCGCGCGAAGTGCTGCCGGTGGTCAAGCACACGCCCGTTCTCGCCGGCGTCTGCGCCACCGATCCGTTCCGGCAGATGGACTTGTTTCTCGACGAGATCGCGCGGCTCGGCTTTTCGGGCGTGCAGAACTTTCCGACTGTCGGGCTCATCGACGGGCGCTTCCGCGCCAACCTCGAGGAAACCGACATGGGCTACGCGCGCGAGGTCGAGATGATCGCCCTGGCGCGGGCGCGCGACCTGCTCACCACGCCTTACGTCTTCGATGCTTCCGAAGCGGCGGCGATGGCGCGGGCCGGTGCCGATATCGTCGTCTGCCATTTCGGCCTGACCGTCGGCGGCTCGATCGGGGCCGCCACCGCGACGCGGCTCGAAGACTGCCCGGCGCAGACCGACGCCATGGCGCAAGCCGCGCTGGCCGAAAACCCGAACGTCATCGTCCTCGTGCATGGCGGCCCGCTCTCCGAGCCGGAGGACGCCGAATACGTACTCAAGCGCGCGCGGCACTGCCATGGCTTCTACGGCGCCTCGTCGATGGAGCGGCTGCCGGTCGAGCGGGCGCTCTGCCAGCAGGTCGCGAAATTCAAAGGGCTCAACAAGACTTAACGGTGAAGAAATCGGGCCCGCGTCGGACCGAAGGTCCGCCGGGCGGGTAGGGAGGTAAAGATGTCCGTCGCCATTCTCGGCAGCCTGATCATCTGGCTGATTGTCGCGATCATCGTGATCGCCGTCGTCGTCTATTTCGTCAACTGGCTCTACCGCCGTTCGACGAAGGAAGTCTCCTTCGTGCGCACCGGCCTGTTCGGCGAAAAAGTGGTGATCAACGGCGGCGCCTTCGTCTTTCCGTTCATCCACGAAATAACGCCGGTCAACATGAACGTGTTGCGCATGCAGGTCGTGCGCAACCGCGAAGACGCGCTCATCACCAAGGACCGCATGCGCGTCGACATCGAGTCGGAGTTCTACGTGCGGGTGCCTCCCACCCGCGAGGCCGTGTCCATCGCCGCCGCGACGCTTGGCCGCCGCACCATGAACGTCGCCGAGCTCGACGCCCTGCTCTCCGGCAAGTTTGTCTCCGCGCTGCGCTCGGTCTCCTCCGAAATGACCATGGTGGAGATGCACGAGCGGCGCGGTGAATACGTCACCCGCGTCAAGGAGTTGGCGCTGGAAGTCATGAAGCAGAACGGCCTCGAGCTCGAATCGGTGGCGATCGTCGATCTCGACCAGACCGATCTCGAATTCTTCAACCCGTCCAACCGCTTCGACGCCGAGGGCCTCACCAAGCTGATCGAGGACATCGAGGCCCGGCGCAAGCTGCGCAACGACATCGAACAGGATTCGATGATCCTGATCCGCACCCGCAACCTCGAAGCCGAGAAGCAGGCGCTGGATATCGACCGCGAAAGCGAAACTGCCCGGCTCAATCAGGAGCGCGATATCGAGGTGCGCCGCGCCGTGCAGCGTGCCGAGCTCGCGCGCGAGCGCTCGCTGCGCGACACCGAGGCCGAGCAGGCGCAATTTGCTTCGCGCGAGGAGATCGAGAAGACGCGCATCGCCCACGAGCGCGCCATCGCCGAGTCGCGCATCCTGTCGGAGCGCGAGATTCGTGAGCGCGAGATCGAGCGTGGCCGGCTGGTCGACGAGGCCGAAATCGCCGCGCGCGAGCGCGTCGAGCGCGCGCGTATCGCGCAGGAGCGCGTCGTCAGCGACGAGCGCATCGCCTCCGAGGAGGACATCCGCCGGCGCGAGATCGTCCGCAACCGCGCCGTCGAGGAGGAGGAGATCGCGGCGGCCAAGGCGACCGAAGCCGCCCGCATCGTCCGCGAAAAGGCACTGGCCGCCGAGCGCATCGGATCCGAGCTCGCCACCCGCAAGCTCGAGATCGAGCGCACGCGCGCGATCGAAGAGTCCGACATCGCGGCGCGCGAGGTGACCGAGGCCGCGCGCATCGCGCAGGAGGAGCGCGTGCGTGCGCTCGACATCGCCCGCACGCGGTCGATCGACGAGGCCGAAATCGCCGCACGCGAGGCGGTCGAGGCCGCCCGCATCGCGCAGGAAAAGAAGATCGCCGTCGACCGCATCGTGTCCGAGGAGGAGACCCGCAGCCGCGAGATCGCGCGCATCCGCACGATCGAGGCGGCCGAGATCAAGGCCCGCGAGTCGACGGAAACCGCGCGCATCGCGCTCGACAAGAAGATCGCGTCCGATCGCATCGCCGCCGAGCAGGACACCCGCGGCCTGGAGATCGCGCGCAACGAGGCGCTCGAATCCGCCGAAATCGCATCGCGCCAGCTCGTCGAATCCGTGCGCATCCTGCAGGATCGCAAGCTCGCCGGCGAGCGGATCTCGCGCGACGAGGAAGTGCGCGCGCTGGAGATCGCCCGCAATCGTGCGGTCGATACCGCCGAGATCGCGGCGCGCGAGTCGGTCGAGGCCGCGCGCATCGCGCAGGAAAAGCGCATCGCCGAGGAGCGCATCGCCGCCGAGCAAGCGACCCGGGCGCGCGACATCGCCCGCGAGGAGGCGATCGAGGACGCCGAAATCAAGCGGCGCGAAGCGACCGAGACAGTCCGCATTGCCAGCGATCTGGCGCTGGAGCGCGAGCGCATCGCCTCTTCGCGCGCGCGTGAAACGCTCGATATTGAGCGGCGCAAGATCATCGAAATCGCCGAGCAGGATCGCACCATCGAGGTGGCCGCCAAGATCGCCGAGCGCGCCGATGCCGACCGCCGCGTGCGGGAGGCCAATATCGTCGCCAACCAGCAGGTGGAACGCGCCGACGTGGTGCGCGAGCAGACGGTCGAGCTCGCCCGGCTGGAGCGCCGGCGCGCGGTCGAGCAGTTCGAGGTGGCGCGGTCGCAGTCCTTGCAGGAGGCGGAAATCGCCTCCCGCGAGGAGGTCGAGCGCTCGCGCATCACCTCGGAGCGCGGGCTCGACGAGGCCCGAATCCTGCGCGAACGCGAGGTGCGTCAGCTCGAAATCGGACGCGAAACAGCGGTCGAGACCGCGCGCATGGAAAGCGCCATCGAAATCCACCGCAAGTCGCTCGAACAGTCGGCGGCGCAGACCAAGGCCGAGGCGGCACGCGCCCAGGCCGTGGAGGCCGAGGAGCGCGTCAAGACAGTGCGCGAGAGCGAGGCGGCGCGTCGCCGGCGCGACGTCGAGGTGACGATCGCCGAGAAGGAGGCCGAGGAAGTGCGCATCGCGGCGGCTGCCGAGAAGGTGCGTGCGGCGGTGGAAGCCGAGGCGCAGCGCCTGCTCAACGAGGCGGAAAACGTGCTCACCGAGGGCGCGCGCGCCTCGCTGTTCCGCCGCCGGCTGCTCGATCGCATCGAAGGCATCGTGCGCGAGAGCGTCAAGCCGATGGAGAAGATCGAGGGCATCCGCATCCTGCAGGTCGATGGCCTCAATGGCGGCGGCGGTGGCGGCAACCGCAGCGCCACCGACGAGGTGATCGAACTCGGCGCTGCGCTACCGCGTGCAGGCGCCGATGATCGACCAGATCCTGGCCGAGATCGGCATCGAGGGCGGCAGTATCTCGCGCATGCCGGGGCTCATTCGCGAAGCGCGCGACATGCAGGGCATCCGCAAGGAAACGGGCGGCGGCCGGGCAGCGGTAGCGGCGGCACCAGCGGAGCGGCAGCGGGAGCAGCGAGCAGTGGCGGGGCAGCGGCGAAGGCGGCAGCGGCAGCACGGACGTCACCACCCGCCCCGCCCGCGGGCGGCGCAACGAGCCGCCATCGGGCGGACAGAGCTGAGACCGAGGATTGGGCGGGAATAGCGGAGAAGTAGGAGAAAGGAACCGAAATGGCTCGCGTCTTTGTTTCGAGCGTCATTAACGGGCCATCCGACCGCGTCTGGGCGCGGGTGCGCGATTTCAACGGGCTGCCATCCTGGCACCCGGGCATCGCGGAAAGCCGCATCGAGAACGGCGAACCCGCGGACAAGGTCGGTTGCGTGCGCGATTTCCGCCTGCGCAACGGCGACCGTATCCGCGAGAAGCTGCTCGGTCTCTCCGACTTCGACCTGTTTTGTACCTACGCCATCCTCGAATCGTCGATGGGGGTCGAGAACTACGTGGCGACCCTGCGGCTGACCCCGATCACCGACGGCAATCGGACCTTCGCCGAATGGACGGCGGAGTTCGATTGCCCGCCGGAACGGGAACCCGACCTGGTCGCCGCCATCGGCGGCGGGGTGTTTCAAAGCGGCTTCGACGCCCTCAAGCGGCAGTTCGGGGGCTAGCGCATGATCCCGAAAAGTGGGAACCGGTTTTCGGACAAGATCATGCGCAAACAAAATGTCAGGAGCGCGCAGTGACTCAATCTAAACGGACTGGACTCTAAAGCCGTGATCCGCATCGTGCGCTCGACCATCATCGATGCCCCGACCGACGCCGTCTGGGCGGTGCTGCGCGACTTCAACGGGCACGATCGTTGGCACCCGGCCGTCGCCAAGAGCACGATCGAGCGCGGGCAGAGTTCCGACAAGATCGGCTGCGTGCGGCACTTCTTCCTGCGCGACGGTTCCGAGCTGCGCGAGCGCCTGATCACTTTGTCCGACCTCGAGCAGACCTTTTCCTATTGCTTGCTGGAGACGCCGGTGCCGCTGTTCAATTACGTGGCCCATGTGCGGCTCGTTCCGGTGACCGACGGCGACCGCACCTTCTGGGACTGGCGGTGCACGTTCTCCACCCGGCCCGGGATGGAGGAGGAGATGACGCGCATGGTCGGCGAAGACATTTACGACGCGGGAATTGCCGCCGTCCGCAACCATCTCGCCGCGGCGGCGACAGCAGCGGAGGTCCGCGCATGAGCGTCAATGTAAAGACATTCACCCGCCTGGCCGACGCCGCCGGCGCGCTGTCGAGCGATCGCGGCGCGCGCTTTCTCGGCGGCGGCACGCTGCTAATGCGAGCGGTCAACGAAGCCGATCCGGAAGTGGAGACGATTGTGCGCTCGACCGACCCCAGTTTCCTGCACCTTACGGTTTCCTCCGGCCGCGTCGAGCTGGGAGCCGGCGTGACCATGGCCGCGATCCTGGCCGAGCGCGATCTCGCCTTTCTGCATCCGGCCGCGCGCGCGGTCGGCGGCCCGGCGATCCGCGAGGCGGCGACCGTCGGCGGCAATCTGTTCGCGCCGGCGCCTTACGGCGATTTCGCCACCGCGCTGCTGGCGCTGGACGCGAGCGTGACGCTTGCCGGCGGCATGGGCCAGCGCGAGCAACCGCTGGAGGAGTTTCTCAATCGGCGCGACCGCGCCGCCACGCTCGTTTCGATGGTGGCGTTCAAGCGGCCGCTTGCCGATGCCTTCCGCTTCCTGAAGGTGACGCGCGTGCATCCCAAGGGCATTTCGGTGCTGTCGATCGCCGCCCAGTTGCCGCTCGCCAGCGGCCGGGTGGCCGGCGCCCGCATCGCCTACGGCGCCATGAACCGTACGCCGGTGCGCGCCAAGGCTGCCGAGCGCGCGCTCGAGGGCCGCAGCCTCGATGCCGCCGGCGTCGCGCCGGCGCTTGCGGTGGCCACCGACGGCACCGCGCCGGTCGACGATGCCATCGCCAGCGCCTGGTGGCGCAGCGAAATCCTTCCCGTTCATTTGCGCCGGCTGCTGCTCGGCGAAAGCAAGGTGTGAGGCGCCAATGAAGACGCCCGTTCAGTTCCGTCTCAACGGCGAAGAGGTCGCCGCTTTCGCCGACGCCGGCGCCAACCTGCTCGACGTGTTGCGCGAAGCGATCGGCGATCTGTCGGTGAAGGGCGGCTGCTGGCAGGGCACCTGCGGCACCTGCACGGTGCTGATCGACGGCGTGCCGCGCTTGTCTTGCGTGACGCTGGCCGAAAGCGTCGCCGGCCGTTCGGTCGAGACCGCCGCCAGCCTGCGCCGCGGCGCCGAGCTGCATCCCCTGCAAACCGCTTTCATGGACCGCTTCGCGGCCCAGTGCGGCTATTGCACGCCGGGCATGCTGATGGCCGCCAAGGCGCTGCTCGACCGCAATCCCTCGCCCAGCCGCGAGGACGTGGTCGACGCGCTGTGCGGCAATATCTGCCGCTGTACCGGCTACGAAGCGATCATCCAGGCGGTGCTCGACGCCGCCCGCGGCGGCAACCGCCGCAGTGCCTGAGGGACTTGAACGATGCTGGAATTGCGCAAGGATATTTTCGCCGACGAACGCGACGATAATCTCAACGAAATCGGCAAGCCGACGCAGCGCCAGGACATGCTCGGCCATGTCACCGGCACCTCGGCCTATTACGACGATCACCGCTTCGCCGGCTTGCTGCACTTGAAGGTGCTGCGCAGCCCGCACGCGCATGCGCGCATCCGCTCGATCGACGATTCGGCGGCGGCGCACGCCCCCGGCGTCAAGCGCATCATCCGCGCCGCCGACGTGCCGGTGAACCTCAACACGCTGCTGAGCCTCATTCAGTTCGGCAAGGACGACGAGCCGTCACTCGCCGCCGACCTCGTGCGCTACAAGGGCGAACCGATCCTGGGCGTGGTCGCGACCAGCGAGCGCGCGGCGCTGGAGGCGCTTCGCCTGGTGCGCGTCACCTACGATCCGCTGCCGGCCGTGTTGGATGTCGAGGAGGCCTTGAAGCCAGGCGCGCCCTCGGTCAACGCCACCTATCCGAAGAACGCGTTCGAATATCACGGCAAATACGATCACCAGAAGCTGCGCTACGGCGACGTCGAGGCCGGCTTCGCGCAGTCCGACGTGGTGATCGAGGACCGTTACCAGATGTCGCCGATCGAGCACGCGCCGACCGAAACCAACGGTTCGATCGCGGTGCCGGACACCAACGGCCGCTTCGTCGTGCACACCTCGACCCAGGCGCTGTTCTTCTCGCTCGACACCGCGGCGAAGATCAACGCGATGCCGTCGAACCAACTGCATTTCATCGGCGGCACGGTCGGCGGCGGCTTCGGCGGCAAGGTCGACACCATGACCGAGCCGCTCGCCGTGCTGGCGGCGCGGCTGACCGGCGCGCCGGTACGCTATCGCTTCAGCCGGCACGAGGAAATGCAGTTCGGCTCGCCGCGCGGCGGCGAGCGCATCTACATCAAGGACGGCGTCATGCGCGACGGCCGCGTCGTCGCCCGCCACGTGCGCTGTTATTTCGACAGCGGCGCCTATACGCGGCTGTCGAGCTACGCCGCGGTCAAATGCGCGGCGCACATTCCCGGCCCCTATACCGTCCCGAACGTGTCGGCGGACGTCTATTGCGTCTTCACCAACCGCACGCCGGCGACGGCCATGCGCGGCTTCGGCGTCACCGCGCTCGATTTCGCGCTTGAATCACAGATGGACAAGCTCGCCCACGCCATCGGCATGGACCCGGTCGAGTTTCGCATTCTAAACGCCTATCGCGACGGCGACATGAAGGCGCACCGGCGCGAGGCCAAGAATTGCGCGCTGATCGAATGCGCGCAGGTGGCGGCGGAAAAGGCCAATTGGCCGATCCGCGACGAATTCCGCCGCATGTCGTCGCGCTCGGGCGGCGGCGCGGGCCGAGCCGGCGCTCCCGCCGCCGACCGCACGCGCGCGCCGGCGCCCACACAGGCCCCGGCATCTGCGCCGCAACGCGTTACCTACGAGCGGCCGGCTGCGCAGACGGCAAGCGCGCCGGCACCCACGCCGCCGCCGCGCAGCGCGCCGCCTGCGCCGCCGGCATCCTCGACCGCGGCCACGCCAGGCTCCTCGCACGGCGCCCGGCGGTTCTCCTCCGTCTTCGGCACCAGGAGGCGCTGACCATGGCCAAGCATCGCGGGCGCGGCGTCGCCACCATCAACTATCCGATCGGCATGAACCTCGGCGGCGACCCGAGCCAGGCGCTGGTGCATTCCAATCCGACCGGGAAATTCACCGTGGCGCTCTCCTCCATCGACCTGGGGCAGGGCATGAAATCGGTGACGCGGCAGATCGCCGCCGAGACGCTCGGCATTCCGGTCGAGGACGTCTATGTCGACACCGCCAATTCCGACACCGGGCCGCATTGCATGGGCTCGTTCGCCTCGCGCGGCACGCACCGCGTCGGCAACGCGGTGATGATGGCCGCGCGCGAGGCGCGCGGCGTGATGATGGAGGCGGCGGCCGAGGAGCTGGAAGTCGATGCGGGCGATCTGGAAACCGACGGCCGCGGCTCGATCCACGTCAAGGGCGCGCCGCACCGCTCGATCGCGGTGCGCGACGTCGCCATCGCCGCCCAGTTCAAGCAAGGCCGCACCATCTCCGGCCGCGGCATTTTTCTGGTGCCGCTGTCGGACGTCAATCCGGAGACCGGCGAGATGACGCCGGCTACCTGCTACGCCCACGCCTGCCTGATCGCGGAAGTCGAGGTCGACGACGAAACCGGCGACGTTGCCGTGCTGAAAATGACCAGCGCCTACGAGATCGGGCGCGCGCTCAACCCCAAGCTTGTCGAGCAGCAACTGATGGGCGGCGCGTGGATGGGGATGAGCCACGCCCTCTACGAGACGCCGGAGCCCTATTACCCCGACACGCGCGACGGCCCGCGCGACTTCAACGAATATTTGATGCCGGGCCCAGGCGACATCTGCCCGCACGACATCGCCGTGTTGGAGCGGCCGGCGCCGGACGGGCCGTTCGGCGGCAAGGGTCCGGGCGAGATGTGCGCCAACCCGGTGCTGCCGGCAGTCGCCAACGCGATTTTCGCGGCGGTCGGCGTGCGCATCAACGATTTGCCGATCACGCCGGAGAAGGTGCTGCGGGCGCTGAAGGCGCGCGGCGGCGGCGCCGCAGCGGGCAGGCGGTAATCCTCATGACGGTGCGTCGTAACATTGTCGGCATCGGCAACCCGCGCGAGCTGGAGGAAGCGCTGCGCGCCGCCTATTACCTGGCGGACGATGAGCTGGCGACGGCCGCCTATCTGGCGCTGGCGCTCGGCAAGCCGCTGTTGCTGGAGGGCGCGCCGGGGGTGGGCAAGACGGAAGCCGCCAAGGCCATCGCCGGTGTGCTCGGCCGCACGCTGTTACGTTTGCAATGTTACGAAGGGATCGACGCGGCGGCGGCGCTCTACGAATGGAATTTCCCGCGCCAGATGCTGGCGCTGCGCCAACAGAGCGACGCCGGGGGCGAGGAGGCGAGGGCGTCGGTCGACATCTACGGCGACGAATTCCTGATCGAGCGCCCGATGCTCGCCTGCCTGCGCCGCCCGCAGCAAACGGCGCTGCTGATCGACGAAATCGACCGCTCCGACCACGAGTTCGAGGCCTTTCTGCTCGAATTCCTGTCCGACTTCCAGATCACCATCCCCGAACGCGGCACCGTGCGCGCCTATGAGCGGCCGGTGGTGATCCTCACCTCCAACCGCACGCGCGAGCTGCACGAGGCGCTGCGCCGCCGCTGCATCTACCACTGGATCGAGTATCCGACGCCCGAGCGCGAGATGCGCATCGTCATGATGCGCGCCTCCGGCGTCAGCGAACGGGCCGCGCGCGCGGTCGTAACGGCGGTCAGCCGTTTGCGGCGCGAGCCGCTCGCCAAGCGCCCCGGCATCGCCGAAACGGTGGAATGGGCGGAAGCCGCGACCCTGCTCAACGAGCAGGGCGCGCAATGGCCGGAAGCCTTGCGCCGCTCGCTCGGCGTCGTGCTCAAGGACGAGGACGACTTCATCCATGTAGCGCCCCGGATCGACGCCATTCTTGCCGAGGCCCAGGCATGAGCGCGGCGGAAGACATGCCGGCGGTCGACCAGGCGCGCACCATCGCGCCGTTTCTGCAGTTCGCCGCCCTGCTGCGGCGCGCGCACTTTGCCGTCGCGCCGGAGCAGACGATTTCATGGCTTTCAGCCATCGAGCTTCTGGGTCCGCGCGGGGTCGGCGATATCCGGCGCGCCGCGCACGCGACGCTGGCGCCGCCGCCGGAGCGCATCGAGGAATTCGACGCCCTGTTCGACGCGCACTTTCTGGGCGCGGTGCAGCAGGGCGTGGAAGCGGCGCCCGACGAAGAGGAGCCGCGCGCCGCCGACGATTCCACCGGCGGACCGGAGCCGATCTTCGGCGAGGACGAGCTGGAATCCGGCGCCGAGGCGACGGCCGCGGAAAAGCTGGCGGCGCGCCGCTTCGCGGCGACCGACGAGGATACCTTGCTGCGCGGCTTTGCCCGCGCGGTGCCTGCGCGGCTGCCGCGCCGGCGCGGCTACCGCTTCCGTTCCGCGCGCGGCGGGCAGGCATACGATGCCCGGCGCATGTTCCGCGACGCCATGCGCCACGCCGGCGAGCTCACCAATTTGCGCTGGCGCAAGCGTCGGCAGCGCCAACGCCGCATCGTCGTGCTGATCGACGTTTCCGGCTCGATGAAGGAGCGCACGCAGGCGCACTTGACGTTTGCGCATGCGCTGACGCGCGCAGCCGACGCGGTTGAGGTGTTCACCGTCGGCACCCGGCTGACGCGGGTGACCCGCGCGCTGCGCCTGCGCGATCGCGAGCAGGCGCTGACCGCCGCTTCGCTCCTGGTGCCCGACTGGGACGGCGGCACGCGCATCGGCGAGGCGCTCGCCGCCTTCCTGGCGGTGCCGCGCTTTTCGGCGCTGGCGCGCGGGGCGGCCGTGGTCGTGCTGTCCGACGGGCTCGAGCGCGGCGACCCGGGCGCCATGCGCGACGCGGTTGAGCGCCTGTCGCGCATCGCCTGGCGCATTGTCTGGCTGACGCCGCTTGCCAGCGACAAGCGCTTCGAGCCGCGCACCGCCGGCCTGGTGGCGGCGCGGCCTTATCTCGACGCCATCGGCGGCGGCGGCTCGCTCGACGAGATCTGCGCGCACGTGCTCGACCTCGCCAAGGAGCGGGCGGCATGAGCGGGATCGTCGACGCGCATCACCATATCTGGCACCGGCGCGATCTGCCCTGGCTCGATGGGCCGATGCTGCCGCGCATTTTCGGGCCTTACGAGCCGATCCGGCGCGACTATCCGATCGAGGAATATCTTTCCGACATTGCCGGCTGCGAGGTGACGAAGTCGGTCTATGTGCAGGCCAACTGGGCCAAGGAGCGCTTCGAGGACGAGGTGGCCTATGTGCAGCGCGCCGCCGACGAACATGGGTTTCCGCACGGCATCGTCGGCTATGCCGATTTTCTGGCCGAGGACGTGCGGGCGCAGCTCGACCGGCTGACCAAGTATCGTGGTGTGCGTGGTTTGCGCATGCAGCTGCATTGGCACGAGAATCCGCAGTACCGCTTCGCCGCCAAGGCGGACATCCTGCGCGAACCGGCGCTGCGCCGGAATATCGCGCAGCTGGCCGATTACAACTGGTCGTTCGATTTGCAGGTCTTCGCCGGGCAGATGGCCGACGCGGCGGAGCTCGCCGCCGCCTGCCCGCGCGTCACCTTCATCCTGCAGCACGCCGGTATGCTGGAAGATTTGTCGCAGGCCGGCTGGGCGCAATGGCGCGCGGGCATGCGCGGGCTTGCCGCGCAGCCGAACATGATGTGCAAGCTGTCGGGGCTCGGCACCTTCATTCACCGCAACGATCCCGGGCACATCGCGGCGATCGTGCGCGAAAGCCTGGCGCTGTTCGGTGCGGAACGCTGCCTGTTCGGTTCGAATTTTCCGGTCGAAAAGCTATGGACCGGCTATGGCGAGGCGATCGCCGCCTACCGCGACGCGCTTGCGCCCTTCGGCGAAGCGGCGGCGCGCGCGGCGCTGCACGACACGGCAATCCGAATCTATCGACTGAATTGAAATCAAGGGGACGCTTGAAAGGCCCCGAGCGCGGGAGGAGAAGAAAATGGCACTCGAAATCAAAATTCTCGACTACGGCGACATCGAGCTCGAATTCGAGCTTCCTGGTGCTTGGGCGCGATTGCGGCCGTACGCGGCGCGTGCCGGTGTGGGGCTTTCTCATCCTCGGCGGGCCGTGGCCGATCCTGGTCGACACCGGCTATCGCTCCAACCAGATCATGGAAACGCTCGGCATGCGCGGCCTGCAATCGCACGAGACCATGATCGAGAACCAGCTCAAGAAGCACGGGCTCAAGCTCGGCGACATCCGCTACATCCTGCACACGCATCTGCACATCGACCATGCCGGCAAGGACGACCTGTTCCCGATGAACACCACGGTCATCGTCAACCGGCGCGAGCTGGAATATTCGGTCTCCGGCCTCATGCATCCGCAATATCCGCAGCCCGACATCAAGCACCTGATCGACCGGCTGCACACCAAGGACGCGCTGCGCTTCCTCGACCTGGAGATTTCCGGCCCGGACGAAATCTGCCCCGGCGTGACCTGCGAGGCCGCCGGCGGCCACACCGAAGGCTCGATGAACGTCATCGTCCACACCGCCGAGGGCGTCGCCAATATCTGCGGCGACGTCATCTACGACTTCAACGACCAGATCGTCACGCCGCTCAACGAGATCAGCGACATGGAGCCGCGCGTCACCGGCAATCACGGCACCACCAAGCGGCAGGAAAAGGCGGCGATCAAGAAGGTTCTGGCGAACTCGCGCTTCGTGCTGCCGATCCACGACCAGCCGGCGCTGATCGAGGGCGGGCGCGTGGTCGGCCGCCTGCAGGGCTCGGTGCCCGGTCCGATCGTGCAGTCGCTGCCGCGGCGGCAGTGGTTTCCGGCGTAACGAAGAAAGGGGCGCGTGTCATGAGCCACAGCGTGCTGCGCCAAGAGTTCGCGGATCTGATCGACCCTGAAGCTCCCGTCGAGCAGCTGGGAACCGGCTTCACCTTCACCGAGGGGCCGCTCTGGCATCCGCGCGAACAGTTCCTCCTGTTCTCCGACATGCCTGCCGACGTCCGCCGCCGCTGGGACGAGCGCGGCGGGGTGCGCGAGGTCATGCGGCCGTCCAACAAATGCAACGGCATGACCTACGACGCCAATCTCGGCCTCATCGTCTGCGAGCACGCGACCTCGAGCCTGATCCGCGAGCGCGACGGGCGGCGCGAGGTGCTCGCCTCGCATTTCGAGGGCAAGGAGCTCAACAGCCCGAACGACGTGTGCGTGCGCTCCGACGGCTCGATCTATTTCTCCGACCCGTGGTACGGGCGCATGCCGGTCTACGGCGTGGAACGGCCGCGCCAGCTCGGTTTTCAGGGCGTCTACCGCGTGCCGCCGGGCGGCGGCGAGCCGCAGCTCGTGGTCGACCGCCACCTCTTCGATCAGCCCAACGGCCTGTGCTTTTCGCCCGACGAGCAGCAGCTTTACGTCAACGATACCGTCAAGGCGCTTATCCGGGTGTTCGATGTCAGGCCGGACGGCAGCCTCGGGCCCGACCGGATTTTCGCCTCCGGCATCCGCTCCGAGCTCGAAGCGGGCGTGCCCGACGGTATGAAATGCGACAGTGCCGGCAATATCTGGGTGACGGCGCCGGGCGGCGTCTGGGTCTACAACCGGGGTGGCGCGTTGCTCGGCAAGGTCAGGGTGCCCGAGATGGTGGCCAATCTGCATTGGGGCAAAGCCGATTGGCGTGCGCTGTTCATGTGCGCGACGCATTCGGTCTACGCGGTGCGCACCAAGATCGGCCCGCGCGTCGAGCCCTTCATGCGCGCGGGCGGTTCGGCCGGCGCAGCGGCCTCGCCTTCCGCACCGCCGCCGCCGCGTCCTGAGCCGACCGGCGCCAATGGCGGCCTCAGGCTCGATCCTTCCCGCTGCGCGCTCATCATTCAGGACATGCAGAACGACGTGATGATGGAAGGCGGCGCTTTTGCATCGTCCGGCGCGCCGCAACATGCGCGCGACCAGAACGTGGTCGAGAACATCCGGCGCCTGGCCGAGGCTTGCCGCTCGCGCGGCGTCATGGTCGTTCACGTCTGGTTCGTGGTCGAACCGGGCGCGCCCGGCTTCACGCTCAACGCGCCCTTGTTCGAAGGAATTGTCGATTCGAAAGCGATGGTACGCGGAACCTGGGGTGCTCAGCCGGCCAGCGGGCTGGAGCCGCAGGCCGGCGATCATGTCGTCGAGAAGATACGCATGTGCGCGTTCGAAGGCAGCAAGCTGGAAACGGTCCTGAGGGCGGGCGGCCGCGATACCATCATCGACACCGGCGCCTGGACCAACATGTCGATCGAGCACACCGCCCGCACCGGCGCCGACAAGGGCTATTTCGTCGTCGTGCCGGAGGATAGCTGCTCGACCATGAATGCCGACTGGCACCGCGCCTCGGTGCAATACGCCATGCAGAACGTGGCGGTCGTCACCAAGACCAGCGACGTCATTGCCGCGCTCGGCTAGCGCATGATCCCGAAAAAGCCTTTCCCGGACTTGATCCGGAATGGGAACCGGTTTTCGGGATCACGCGCTAAGCGGCGGATTTTTGCTGGCGGCTCGGAAACCGGTCACCCGTTTGCGACCGCGAGCTTTTCGAGCGCCAGCGCCAGCTCGCCCTCGGGATTGGCGAGTTCTTCCAGCGCGGCATAATGATGGCAGGCAGCCAGTTCGCGCAGCTCGCAAGCGAGGCCATGGGCGCGCCAAGCCGCGGCGAAATCGGCCGATTGCCGTCTGAGCTCGGGCAGTTCCTCTGCGCCGACGGCGACGATGAGCTTGCCGGCCTGCGCGGGCAGATGCAGCAGCGGGCTGTTGCGGCGCGCCTCGTCCGGATCGAGACGAAGCTTGTCGTTCAAATAGCTGAGCCTGATGGGCTCCAGATCGTAAAGGCCGCTGATCGCGATACCGCCGCGCGCGGCCGGCTCGCTCATCGTCACCGCGGCGAGATGGCCTCCCGCCGACCAGCCTGAAACGAAGAGCTGCGCCGGGTTGCCGCCGAGGTCCCCGATCTCGCTGGATAGCCAGCGCAGCGCGCTGCGCGCCTCGCCGACGATGGTGTCCAGCCGGGCGTAAGGCGCCAAAGTATAACCGACCACGGCGACGTGAAAGCCGCGGGCCAGCGGCCCTTCCGCGACGAAGGCAAAGCCCTCCTTGCTGTTGCGCTGCCAATAGCCGCCGTGGAAGAACACCAAAGTTGGCGCGGCGGAACGGCCGCACGAGAAGAAGTCGAGCCGCGTCGCTTCCTTGTCGGCATAGGCGAGATCGAGATAGGCCGGCATGCGCGCACGCAAAGCGACGCTGCGCGCCTGCCAGTCGGCCAGAAAGTCCTCGCTGTCGATGACGGCCGCGGAATTGTTATAGGCCGCGTCGAGCGCGCTGCGGTCCATGGCGCGATAGAGACCCATTTTCTTATTGTCCTTCGACGCTTCCTCGTCCGGCGTCTCTCAGCCCAGCGCGGCCGCCACCGCCCTGCGCGCAAGCACCGAAACGAGCTGCGCCCGGTAGGCCGCGTCGGCATGGAGTTCGTTGTTCAGCCCGAGCGCCGGCACGCGGAAGCCGTCCAAGGCCTGCGGCGTGAACTCGTCCTGCAGCAACCGCTCCGCCTCGCTCAGCCGGTAGACGCAAGGCGCCGCCCCGGTGACCGCAACCCGCACGCCGTCCGCCGTCTGCGCGGCGAAAACGCCGACCAGCGCGAAGCGCGAGGCCGGATTGGCGAATTTTACGTAGGCCGCGCGCTGCGGAATTGGAAACCACACGCCGGTCACGATCTCGCCGCGCACGAGATCGGTGTCGAACATGCCGGTAAAGAATCCGTCGGCGGCGATCTGCCGCTCGTTGGTATGCACGACGGCGCCGAGGCCGAGCACGGCGGCGGGATAATCGGCCGCGGGGTCGTTGTTGGCGATCGAGCCGCCGAGCGTGCCGCGATTGCGCACCTGCGGGTCGCCGATCGTCTCGGCGAGCGCGGCCAGCGCCGGAATAGCCTTGCGCACGAGCGGTGAGGCGGCGACGTCGGCGTGGCGCGTGAGCGCGCCGACGGAGAGTCCGCCGTTCTCCTCCTTGATCCCGCTCAAGCCCGCGATCCCTTTCAGGTCGATCAGGGAATTGGGGCTGGCGAGCCGCTGCTTCATGGTCGCGATCAGCGTCTGCCCGCCGGCGAGCAGGCGCGTTTCGTCTCCCTCGCCGAACAGGTCGGCGGCTTCCGCTAGCGTCGAAGGACGGTGATAGGCAAAGGAATACATCGCGAAGGCTCCCTGCTATTCGGCGGCTTGGCGGGTCGCCGCCGTCTGGATCGTCTGCCAGATGCGCCGGGGCGAGGCCGGCATGTCCATGTGGCTGATGCCGTAGGCCGACAGCGCGTCGACCACTGCGTTCATCAGCGTCGCCGGCGAGGCGATGGTGCCGACTTCGCCGCAGCCTTTCACCCCGATGGGGTTGTCCTTGCAGACGGTGCTTTCGGTGGCCACGGTGATGTTGGGCAGGTTGTCCGCCCGCGGCATGAAGTAGTCCATGAACGAGCCGGTCAGCAGCTGGCCGCTGGCGTCGTAGGTGCAATGCTCGCCCAGCGCCTGGCCCAGCCCTTGCGCCACGCCGCCATGCACCTGTCCTTCGACGATCATGGGATTGAGCACGGTGCCGACGTCGTCGACGGCGGTGTAGGCCACCACGTCCAGCATGCCGGTCTCCGGATCGATCTCCACCTCGGCGACATGGCAGCCGCCGGGGAAGGTGAAATTGACCGGATCGAAGAAGGCGGTTTCCTCCAGGCCCGGCTCCAGGATGTCGAGCGGATAGCCCTCGGGCGGCGTATAGGCGGCGCCGGCAACCTCGCCGAAGCTCATCTTGCGGTCGGTGCCGCTGACGACGAATTCGCCGTCCTTGAACTCGATATCCTGCTCGCTCGCTTCGAGCAGATAGCTGGTGATCTTCTTGCCCTTGTCGATCACCTTGCCGACCGCCTTGGCGAGCGCGGCGCCGCCGACGGCGGCCGAACGCGAGCCGTAGGTGCCGAGCCCGAACGGGCTGCGCGCGGTGTCGCCATGGACGACCTCGACCTTGCTGCTCGGCACGCCCAGCAAGCCGCCGACAAGCTGCGCAAACACCGTCTCGTGGCCTTGCCCATGGTTTTGCGCGCCGGTGAACACGGTGACGTCGCCTGACGGGTTGACCCGCACATTGGCGCTCTCGAAGATGCCGCCGCGCGCGCCCAGTTGCTGGGCGATGCGGGAAGGCGCGAGGCCGCAGGCTTCCACGTAAGTGGTCATACCGATGCCGCGCAGCTTGCCGCGCGCCGCGGCCTCTTTGCGCCGTTCGGGAAACGCCGCCCAGCTGGATAGTTCGAGCGCTTTGTTCAGCGTTGCGGTGTGATCGGCGCCGTCATATTGCATCAGCACCGGTGTCTGGTAGGGGAAGGCGTCGACCGGAATGAAGTTCTTGCGCCGGATGTCGACGCGGTCGATGCCGAGATCCTGCGCCGCCACGTCGACCAGCCGTTCCAGGACGAAAGTGGCTTCCGGCCGGCCGGCGCCGCGATAGGCGTCGGTCGGCACCGTATTGGTGAAGACGACCTTCACCTCGCAATAGATCGCCGGCGTGGTGTAGGGGCCGGCCAGCAACGGTCCGTACAAATTGGTCGGGATGTTGGGCCCGAAGGTCGAGATGTAGCCACCGACATTGGCGAGCGTCGAAACGCGCAGCCCCAGGAACTTGCCGTCTTTGTCGAGGGCAAGCTCGCCGTGGGTAACGTGGTCGCGCCCTTGCGCATCCGACATGAAGGCTTCGGCGCGCTCCGATACCCATTTGACCGGCCGCTCGAGCTTGCCCGCCGCCCAGGTGACGAGGGCTTCTTCGCAATAGACTACCTGCTTGCTGCCGAAGCCGCCGCCCATGTCGGGCGCCACCACGCGCAGCTTGTTCTCGGGGATGCCGAGTATTAGCACGCCGATCAGCAGGCGCGCGACATGCGGGAGCTGGGTCGAGGTGTAGAGCGTATATTCGTCGCTCGACGGGTCGTAATCGGCGAGCGCCGCCCGCGTCTCCATGGCGTTGGGCACCAGCCGCGTATTGACCAGGTCGATCTTGGCGACGTGATGCGCCTTGGCAAAGGCGGCCGCCGTCGCCGCTTCGTCGCCGACCGCCCAGTCGCAGCACAGATTGCCCGGCACGTCGTCATAAAGCTGCGGCGCGCCGGGCTTGACGGCTTCGACCACGCCGGCCACCGCCGGCAGGATGCGGTATTCGATGTTGATCGTCTCGGCGGCGTTCTTGGCCTCGGTCGCGGACGCAGCCACCACCATGGCAAGGGGATCGCCGACATGGCGCACCTTGCCGACGCCGAGCAGCGGGTGCTTGGGCTCCTTCATCGGCTGGCCGTCCTTGCCCTTGATGCCCCAGGCGCAAGGCACGCCGTTCATGTTGGCTATGTCCTCGCCGGTGTAGATGGCGACGACGCCGGGGCTCGCTTCCGCGGCGGCCTTGTCGATCGAGACGATCTCGGCGTGGGCGTGCGGCGAGCGCAGGAAGTAGGCGTAAAGCTGGCGCGGCAGCACGATATCGGGAACGTATTTGCCGCGGCCGGTGAGAAAGCGGCGGTCCTCTCTGCGGAGAACCGAGGCGCCGATGCCGTCTTGAATCATGGGGGTCTCCCGTTCACGCATTCTGCATGGCGGCAGCGCCCGCGCGCACCGCTTTGACGATGTTCTGGTAGCCGGTGCAGCGGCAGATATTGCCCTTGAGCCAGGCGCGAATCTCGGCTTCCGAGGCCTGCGGGGCGACCTGCGCCAGCTCGACGGCGCTCATCACCATGCCGGGCGTGCAGAAGCCGCATTGCAGGCCGTGATTTTCGTGAAACGCCTGCTGCATCGGATGCAGCGTGTGGCCTTGCGCCAGCCCTTCGATGGTGGTGACCGCGGCGCCATCGGCCTCGACCGCCAGCATGGTGCAGCTTTTTACCGAGCGGCCGTCGACGTGAATCGTGCAGGCGCCGCATTGGCTGGTGTCGCAGGCGACATGCGTGCCGGTGAGCGCCAGCGTCTCGCGCAGCCAGGTCGAGAGCAGCACATCCGGCTCGACGTCGCCGGCGATCTGCTTGCCGTTGATTGTGGTGGTGATCTGCATCAGGCTGCCGCCTCCTCGTTGGATTGGTCTTGCTGTGCCGGCGCCGAACCGGCGCTCGCGCCGCCTGTCAGCACGTGGATCTCTTCCAGGCGCCAGGAAGCGACCACCTCCTGGCCGGGCAGAAGCGGATCGCGAAAATAGGCGCCTTCCTCGACATAGGCGACGAAATCCTCGCCTGAGGATTCCAGGCCCGCCACGGTCAGCGTCACCTTCACATAGGTGCCTTGGTATTCGACCGTGCGCACGCGGCCGGCGAGCGAATTCGCGCTCGTCTCGGCTTTGTCGCCGCGCACCAGCCGCACGTGGTCGCGGCGGACGGCGAAGTAGACGTCCGGCGCCTCGGGCGGCCGCGACAGCGGCACCGAAAACGGCTTGCCGTTCGGCCCGCGCAGCGTCGCGGCGCCGCCGGCCAGGCTTTCGAATTTGCCGGACAGCACGTTCTGCCCGCCCATGAAGCGCGCGACATAGGCGCTGGTGGGCGCGGAATAGATGCCGCGGGGGGTGGAGGCCTGCTCGATGCGGCCCGTGTTCATCACGATGACCTGATCGGCCACCGCCACCGCTTCGAGCTGCGTGTGGGTGACGTGGATGAAGGTGATGCCGAGCTGCTGCTGCATTTCGCGCAATTCGCTGCGCATCTGCAGCCGCAAATATTCGTCCAGCGCCGACAACGGCTCGTCGAGCAGCAGCACGCGCGGCTTGGTGACGATGGCGCGGGCGAGCGCCACCCGCTGCTGCTGGCCGCCGGAAAGCTGCGCCGGCAGGCGGTTGGCCAGCGCCGTGAGCTGCACCTGGTCGATGATCCGGTCGGCCTCCCGGTGGCGCTCCGCCTTGCCGACGCCGCGCACGCGCAGGCTGAAGGCGATGTTGTCGCGTACCGACAGATGCGGGAATAAGGCGTAGCTCTGGAACATCATGGCGGTGCCGCGCTGGCGCGGGCTCAGGCCGACGACGTTCTCGCCGCCGATGACGATCTCGCCGGCGGTCGGCGTCTCGTGGCCGGCGATCATGCGCAGGATGGTGGTCTTGCCGCAGCCGCTCGGCCCCAGCAGGCAGCAGTAGCTGCCGTCCTCGATCGCGATATTCACGCCGTCGACCGCGACCGTGCCGTCGGGGTATCGCTTGTAGAGGCCGGCGAGCTCGATCCAGCCCTTGCCGCTGCGTTCCTTGTGCGCCAAACCGCCTTGCATAATCGATTCCCTTAGTCGCTCCGGTCAGTGACCGCTGCCGCCGGCTATCGCCCGGCCGAAGCGGCGGCGTTGGATCAGTGCAATCGACGACAGCGCGATGGCGATGACGGCGAAGGAGAAGATCGTCGTCGCCGTGCCCAATGCATAGATCACGGGCGACGTGACGTTCATGGTCATGCTCCAGATCTCGACCGGCAGCGTATTGTTGGCGCCCGAGGTGAGCAGGGTGCGGGCGAATTCGTCGTAGGAGAGCGTGAAGCCGAACAGGGCGACGGCGATGATGCCGGTGACGATGATGGGGATTACCACCAGCCTCAGCGTCTGCGCCGGGCTGGCGCCGAGGTCGCGCGCCGCTTCCTCGTAGGCGCGGTTGAAGCGGCCGAAAATGGCGAACATGATCAAGAGGCCGAAGGGCAGCGTCCAGGTGAGCTGGGCGCCGAGCGCCGAGGTGTACCAGTCGGTCTCCAGCCCGAGCAGGCGGAACATCAGGCCGATGCCGATGCCGAGCACGTAGCCGGGCGCCACCAGGCTGATGATGACGGTGTAGAACAGGATGCCGCTGCCGCGGAACCGCTCGCGGAAGGCGAGGCCGCCGGCGATCGAGATGACGACCGTCAACGCCATGACCAGAATGGCGAGCGGTATCGAGCGCGTCAGCGCGCCGGGAATGTCGCCGGTCTCGGCCGTGCCCCAGATCTGGTAGAACCAGTGCAAGCTTTCGCCGCGCATGGGAAAGACCAGCGCGCCCTGCGGGCCCTGGAACGACAAGATGAAGATGCAGATCATCGGCCCGTACAGAAACAACACGTAGACGACGAAAAAGGCCGCGAGCGCGTAGAAGGTCCAGGGACGCTGACCGCTGGTATTGAGCATGGCGAACCCCGCTTCCTTATGCCTAGCGCTGCCCGACCAATTCCTTGCGCACGTCGACCACGCGCAAGATCAGTCCGACCGCCAGCACGATGAAGGCCATCAGGATGAAGGCGTTGGCGGCGGCGTGCGGAAACAGCAAGGTGGAAATGTCGTCATACATGGCCGAGACCACCGAGGCGCTGTTGCCGCCGCTCATCACCTTGACGACGTAGAAGTCGCCCATCACCAGCGTGATGACGAAGATCGAGCCGAGCGCGATGCCGTTCCTGCACAGCGGCACCACGACGTAGAGCAGCGTCTGCCAGCGGCCGGTGCCGGCATCGGCCGCCGCTTCGAACAGCGCGCGGTCGATGCGGCTCATCGAATTGAAGATCGGCACGATCATGAAGATCGTGAACAAATTGACGTAAGACACCACCACCGAGAAATTGGAGAACAACAGAAAGCTCAAGGGCTGGTGGATCGCGCCGGTCTCCATCAGCGCGCTGTTGATCAGTCCCTGTTTGCCGAGCATCGGCAGCCAGGCGATCATGCGGATGATGTTCGAGGTCCAAAACGGCACCGTGCAGACCAGGAAAAGCCCGACCGCGATCACCTGGTTGCGCACGTGGAAGACGAGAAAATAGGCGATCGTGAATCCGATGATGAGGGTGAAGAACCAAGTGGCGATCGAAAACCCGATCATGGTGTAATAGAGCCGGTAGGTCAGGCCCGTGCCCAGCACGCTGGCGTAGTTCTCGAGGCGGAAGGCGGGGATGACGGCGAAGTTGTCGTAGTGGAAGAAGCTCACCGCCACCACGAAGCCGAGCGGTACGACGACGAAGACGAACAAGATGGCGGCGAGCGGCGCGACCAAAAGATAAGGCCGCCACTTGCTCCAGGTCATTTTCTTGTCCGACATCGGCGTTCTCCAAGAAACCTGCATCAGGGGCAAAGGGGCGGGGCTACGCTGCTTTTGCGTCGCACCCGTCCCCACGCACGCCTCATGCCGATTTGAACTCGTTCCAGCGCTGGATCATGTACTGGTTCTCGTCCATTACCGTGTTCCAGACCGCGATGTTGGTGAAACGCTCGATGAAGGAGCCGCCGTCGCGCACCTCGCCGGCTTTGGCGATCGGGTGGCCGTAAGGGTCCTTGATGACGTCGGTGGCGGCCTTGCCGAGATACCAGTAGCCATATTCGTTCTTCGTCATGAACTTTTCCGCCGTCTTGGGCACCGGGCTGTAGTAGCCGTGGCGCGCGACGAAGGCGCCCTGCCAGCCGGCGTAGTACCAGTTGAGATACTCGTAAGCCGCGTCGAGCTTCTTGCCCTTGAGATGGCGCATCAGGCCGAGCCCGTTGCACCAGCCGCGATAGCCTTCGGTGCCGTCGGGACGCTTGTTGACGGGGGCGTAGATGCAGGGGATGCCCTTGGCCAGCACGGCGGTCACCGCCGGCGACCACATCGACTGGATTTCCACCTCGCCCGAGGCCATCAGCTCGACCGATTGTTCGAAGGTCGTCCAGGTGGCGCGGAACTGGCCTTTCTTCTTCAGCGCAATGAGGCCATCGATCGTGGCGTCGATCTCCTTGCGCGTCATGTTGCCCTTGTTCTTGTATTTGACTTGTCCCGCGGACTCGAGCGCCAGCGCGGCGTCCATGATGCCGATGTTCGGCACGTCGAGGATGGCGGACTTGCCCTTGTATTTGGGGTCGATCAGCTCCTTCCACTGCGTGACCTTGTGCTTGATCAGGTCGGGCCGGTAGCCGATCGAGTCGGCGTTGTAGACCTGCGGCATGAACGTCATCCATTCGGTGACGCCGTCGACGATCTTGGTTGAATCTTTCTTGGGAATATACATCGCCGGGTAAGGCGAGATGCCCTGGCGCGAAACCTTGTCGCCCTTGTATTCGCCCTTGGTGAAGATCGTCAGGATGTTGTCGAACTCCTTGATCTTCTTGGTGTCGATGCCTTGCAGGATGCCGCGCGGAACCGCGACCTTGGCCTGCCAGGCTTCCAGGTCGGGAATGTCGACGCTGCGCGGCTGGGTGATGAAGCGGGTGAGGGCGGCCGAGGTGTCGAGGTTCTGCGTGATGACTTTGAAGCCGAGATCCTTGGAAGCCTGTTCGCCGACCGCCTGCACGACCGAATAGGAGACGCCCAGATGGCGCAGGGTGATATTCTTGATCTCCTGTGCCCAAATAGTTGGCGCGCCGATGACTTGGCTCGCCGCCACCGCCGCACCCCCTTTCAAGATGTTGCGGCGCGAAACCCCAGTATTTAGAGTGGCGCGTTTAGCAAGTGCACTGTGTTTATTGTGCTCGCTCATCGGAACCTCCGGTTCTCGGGTGTGTATTGCGTGCGTCTAATTCCTAGGCATCCCGGCAAATTTCCGAGCATCACTTGACGCGCGGCGATCCTGAGTTTCGCACTACTGTAGTGCCGCTTGACTCTGGTACAGAAATTGCAAGTATTAATTTGCCGCATAAGTCGGAGTTATGTCCCATGGCGAACCGGCACTTGGATATTCGGTCGCTGAGGTCGTTCTTGACCGTCGTTGAGACCGGAAGCGTCACGGCGGCGGCGCGCAGAATGTGTCGGACGCAGCCGGCGATCACGTTGCAAATCCGCCGCCTCGAAGAGCAGATCGGAAAGTCTTTGTTCGAGCCGGCCACGCGGCGGCCGCAGCTCACCCACGACGGCGAAGTCCTGCTCGGCTACGCGCGCGCGATTCTGCAGATGCACGACGAGGTGTGGCAGCGCATGCGCTCGCGCCACATCGAAGGGCGCGTCGTGCTCGGCACGCCCGACCTCTATGCCGCCTTTTTGCTGCCGCAGATTTTGACCGGCTTCCGCGCGCTCTATCCCAATATCGAGGTCGACCTGCGTTGCGCATTGAGCCGTACCTTGATGGGCGCGCTCGATGCCAAGGAGATCGACATTGCGCTGGTCACCGCCATGCCGGGTATTCGCGCCGGCGAGTTCGTGCGCAAGGAGCCGCTGGTCTGGGTGAGCGGGCAGGGGCACGCGGCCTACAAGGAAAATCCGGTGCCGCTGGCGCTGCTGCCGCCCGGCAATATCTATCGCGACGCCGCGCTGGCCGCGCTCGACAGTATCGGGCGCCCATGGCGGCTCGCCTGCATCAGCGAAAGCATCGGCGGCCTGCAGGCAGCGGTTTTCTCAGGCTTCGCGATCAGCGTGGTTTCCAAAAGCGCGCTGGTGCCCGGCATGAACGTGCTCGGCCGGCAGGAGAGCTTTCCCGAACTGCCGGAAATCGACGTCGTGCTCCACCGCAGCCCGGGCCAATCGAGCCCGGCCGCGCAATGCCTCGCCGATTTCGTGGTCGCAAACTTCATCCATCGCGGCGCGCGCGAGCAGGCGGCGTGACTTCATTTTGGCAATAATGCCGCCGGCTCGATGCCGTCGACGAATTCGGCCAGCAGGCGGTTGAAAGCGGCCGGCTGCTCCAAATGGGGCGCGTGGCCGGCGCCCGCTATCGTCGCAAGTTCGGCGGCAGGAATGGCCTGCTTCAGGTAGGCGGCGGTGGCGGGCCCATAGAGGCGGCTCTCGGCGCCGCGCACGATCAAACTCGGCAGCGCGATCTCGGGCAGCAGCGCGCGATAGTCGGCGTCGGCGGTCGCGCGCCATAGCGCCGCCATCGCGTCCGGATCGCAGGCGCGCATCTCGCGCGCGACCCAGTCGAGCAGGGCAGGGGCGGGCGCGCGGCCGGCGGCGAACACCGACGGCAGGAAGGTCTCGATCCAGATCGGCCAATCCTGCCGCATCAGATGCGCCGCCCGCTCGGCTTGCGTGGGGCCGTAACCGCCGAGCAGGCCGAGATCCCAGCCGGCGTCATTGACGACGCGCGGCGTCATGTCGATGACCACCAAGCCGGCCAATCCCCCGCTGCCTTGGCGTCGGATCAATTCGAACGCCACCAGGGCGCCCATTGACCATCCGACCAAGACCGGGGCGCGCAGGTCCAATTGGTCGAGTAGCGCTTTCAGATCGTCGGCGAGCGTGGCGAGGTCGGGCGCGTCACCGGTGAAATGGGAGTGGCGGTGACCGCGCAAGTCGGGCGCGATGAGGCGAAAGCGGCCGGCCAGTTCCTCGAACTGCGGCGCAAAATAGCCGCCATGGCAGGCCCAGCCGTGCAGCAGCACGATGGGCGGGCCGTTCTCGGGGCCCGCGGCTTCGAAGTAGAGCCGTCGCCCGTCCGCGCGCGCGTAGCTTGGCATATTCTTCCCTGATGGCCCGATTTAACGTTGACAGGCAGGGCTTTTCGCCTCAACATGACACATGAATTAGGTCTCATAAAAGCAAAAAATGTCGATGCTCGGGGAGAAATCGCCCAAGACCGCGCGCGGCCGGCGCACGCTGCGGCGGATTTTGGACGCGGCCGAGTTCGAATTCGGGGCACGCGGCTTCCACGACGCCTCGGTCGTCAGCATTACGACCAAGGCCGGCGTCGCCCAGGGCACCTTCTACATTTACTTCGACAGCAAGGAGCGGCTCTACCGCGAGCTGGTCGCCGATCTCGGCGCGCGCCTGCGCTCCTATCTTTCCGAGGCGATCGCCGACGCCTCCAGCCGCATCGAGGCCGAGCGGCGCGGCTTGCGCGCCTTCATCGAATTCGCGCGCGAACACGGCAATCTCTACCGCATCGTCATGGAGAGCCAGTTCGTCGATCCGGAGGCGTTCCGGCGCTACTTCATGGAATTCGGCGCCGCCTACCAGGCCGGCCTCGAGCGCGCGATCGCGGCCGGCGAGGTGCGCGCGGGGGAGACCGAAGGGCGCTCCTGGGCGCTGATGGGCATCTCGCTGTTCGCCGGCCTGCGCTACGGCGTCTGGGAGCCGCAGCGCGACATCGCGCCGCTGGTCGACAGCATCACCGAGATGATCGAGCGCGGCTTAAGCCCCGCGCCGGCGCCGGAGTGAGCGGCGATGACGAATGCCAGCGACAAATGCATCCGCGCGCGGCGCACCTTCACGCAAGCCGATTTCGACCGCTTCGCGGCGCTCAGCGGCGACGACAACCCGATCCACGTCGATCCCGTTTTCGCGGGCGAGACGCGGTTCGGCCGCACCGTGGCGCACGGCATGTTGCTCTATGCGGCGCTGTGGGCGTTGATCCGCGAGAATTTTCCCGGCGCGGTGCAGGAGACGCAGGCGCTGATGTTTCCCGCCCCGACCTATGTCGACGAGCCGGTGCGGCTGGAGATCGACGTCGCGGCGCAACCGGCGCCCGACACCTTCGACCTCACGGCGCGCATCGTGACCGAGCGCGAGGGCACGCTGACGCTCGACGGCAGCACCCGCATCGTCGTCGCGCCGGGAGGCGCATCGTGAAGATCGGCGACCGCGCGCGCGTGACCCGCACTTTCCGGCGCGACGATGTCGCGGCGCTTGCCGCGCTTGCCGGCGGGAAATGCGCGGGCGGCGCGAGCGTGCCGGAGCCGCTGATCGGGGGGCTGTTCTCCTATCTGCTCGGGCGCGAACTGCCCGGCTTCGGCACCAACTATCTCAAGCAGCAGATGCGTTTCTTAAGGCCGGCGCCGCTCGGCGAGCCGATCACGGCCACGGTCGAAATCACGCGCATGCGGCCGGACAAGCATCTGGTCGATCTGGCAACGACCTGCACCGCCGCCGACGGCACGGTGCTGTGTGACGGACGTGCCCTGGTCCTGGTCGAGGACGTCGGGCACCCAATACGAGAGCAACAAGGGAGTGACGCGACATGAAACGGTATCTCGGCATCGCGGCCGCGACGGCGGTCGTTCTCAGTTTCACCGGCGGAGCCGCGCCCGCGGCCGAGCCCTACAAGATCGCCCATGTTTACGGCAAGACCGGCCCGTTCGAGGCCTATGCCAAGCAGTCGCATACCGGCCTGATGATGGGCATCGAGTATGAGACGCACGGCACGATGACGGTCAACGGCCGCAAGATCGAGGTGATCGAGAAGGACACGCAGCTCAAGCCGGACCTGGGCAAGACGCTGCTGGCGGAAGCCTATGGCGACGACAAGGTCACGCTCGCGGTCGGCCCGGTGTCGTCGGGCGTGGCGCTCGCCATGCTGCCGGTGGCGCAGGAGTACAAGAAGATCCTCATCGTCGAGCCGGCGGTCGCCGATTCGATCACCGGCAAGGACTGGAACCGCTACATCTTCCGCACCGTCGCGCAATTCCTCGCAGGACGCGATCTCCAACGCGGTGGCGCTCGGCGATGCCGGCAATTGCGTCGCTACCCTGGCGCAGGACTACGCCTTCGGCCGCGACGGCGTCGCCGCCTTCAAGGAGGCGCTCGGCAAGACCAAGGCCAAGCTGGTCTTCGAGGAATTCGCGCCGCAGAACACCACCGATTTCACCGCCCATGCGCAGCGCCTGTTCGACGCCCTCGACAAGGCGCCGAATTGCAAGCGCAAGATCATCTGGGTGGTGTGGGCCGGCAAGGGCAATCCGCTCGGCAAGCTGAAGGCGCTCAACCCGGAAAGCCGCCACATCGAGCTCGCCTCGGGCGGCAACATCCTGGCGGCGATGGCCGCCTACAAGGCGCTGCCCGGCATGGAAGGCGCGACCTACTATTACTACGAGATCCCGAAGAACAAAGTGAACGACTGGCTCGTCAAGGAGCACATGAAGCGCTATCACGCGCCGCCCGACTTCTTCACCGCCGGCGGCATGGCGGCGGGCATCGCGCTGGTCGACGCGCTGAAGAAAGTGCCGTCCGGCGACACCGAGAAGCTGATCGCGGCGATGGAGGGCATGAAGTTCATGACGCCCAAGGGCGAGATGATCTTCCGCAAGCAGGACCATCAGGCGCTGCAGTCCATGTACCACTTCAAGATCAAGGTCGATCCGAAAGTGGCCTGGGGCATCCCCGTGCTGGTGCGCGAACTCAAGATCGGCGACATGGACATCCCGATCCGCAACAAGCGCTGATCGGGCGCTCCCGGCGCGGGAGCAGGGCCATGCGCGAGCCAGCTGTCCTCGCAACCGAGGAGCTGACCATCCGGTTCGGCGGCCATGTGGCCGTCGACCGGGTGACCTGCGCCTTCGACCGCGGCACGCTGACCGCGATCGTGGGGCCGAACGGCGCCGGCAAGACCACCTATTTCAACCTGATCTCCGGCCAGCTCGACAGCACCGCCGGCCGGGTGATCCTGTTCGGCCGCGACATCACCGCGTTGAGCGCGCCGCTGCGCACGCGCGCCGGCATCGGCCGGGCCTTCCAGCTCACCAACCTGTTCCCCAATCTGACGGTGTTGGAAAACGTGCGGCTCGCCGTGCAGGCGCGGCACGATCCCGGCTTCGACATCTGGTCGCTCGCCACAAGGCGGCGCGATCTGATCGAGATGGCCGAGCATCACCTCGCCCGCACCGGCCTGCTCGACAAAATGGACGCGCTCACCGCCGCGCTCGCGCATGGCGACCAGCGCAAGCTCGAAGTCGCCGTGCTGCTGGCGCTGGAAAGCGAAGTGCTGATGTTCGACGAGCCGACCGCCGGCATGAGCGTCGACGAGGTGCCGGTGGTGCTCGATCTCATCCACCAGATCAAGGCCGACGCGGCCAAGACCATCCTGCTTGGTCGAGCACAAGATGGACGTGGTGCGCTCGCTCGCCGACCGCATCATCGTGCTGCACAATGGCGCGCTGGTCGCCGACGGCGCGCCCGAGGAAGTGATCGCCTCCGACATCGTGCAGGAGGCCTATCTCGGCTCGACCGCCAAGGGGGCCGGCCATGGCTGAGCCGCTGCTGCGCCTCGACCGGCGTCCACACCCATATCGGGCAATACCATATCCTGCAGGGCGTCGACCTCGCCGTGCCGGAGGGCGAGCTGACCATGCTGCTCGGGCGCAACGGCGCCGGCAAAACGACCGCGCTGCGCACCGTCATGGGGCTGTGGCGCGCGTCGAGCGGCACGCTGCGCTTTGCCGGCAGCGACCTGCGCGCGCTGGCGACGCCCGACATTTCCCGCCTCGGCGTCGGCTACGTGCCGGAGAACATGGGCGTGTTCGCCGGGCCTGACGGTCGCCGAGAACATGACGCTGGCGGCGCGCGAATGCGGACATCGACCGGCAGCGGCTCGATTGGATCTTCGCGCTGTTTCCGGCGCTGCGGCGGTTCTGGTCGTTGCCGGCCGGCAATCTGTCGGGCGGGCAGAAGCAGATGCTGGCGATCGCGCGCGCCATGATCGAGCCGCGGCGGCTGATCCTGATCGACGAGCCGTCCAAGGGGCTGGCGCCGGCGATCGTCGACGCGCTGATCGAGGCGATGCGCGAGCTCAAGCGTACCGCCACCACCATCCTGATGGTCGAGCAGAATTTCCGCATGGCGCAGGCGCTCGGCGACGGCGTTGCCGTGATGGACGACGGCCGCGTGGTGCACAGCGGCCGCATGGCCGCGCTTGCGGCCGATAGCCGAACTTCAAGCCCGTTTGCTTGGCCTCAGCCTCGGAGCGCATCAATGAGCGCCCAGTCCTCCGAGCCCACCGCGCTCCCGCGCCCGCCGCTGAAGGAGCGGCTCGCCGCGCAGGCGCCCTATTGGACCGTGGTTGTTCTGGCGGCGGCCGGCCTCATGCTGATCGCGGATTTCTCGACCTGGGCGACGCTGACGCTCGCCGGCCTCGCCATGGGCATGCTCATTTTCATCATGGCCTCCGGCCTCACTTTGGTGTTCGGCCTGATGGACGTGATGAATTTCGGGCACGGCGCTTTCATCTCGATCGGCGCTTTCGTCGGCGGCAGCGTATTGCTGGCCTTGGGCGGCTGGGCCGCGTCGTCGTCCGCCGCGCTCAACCTCGCCGCCGTGCTGCTGGCGATCGCGGCGGCGATGGCGGCGACCGGCGCGCTCGGCTGGTTCTTCGAGCGCGTGATCGTCAAGCCGGTCTATGGCTCGCACCTCAAGCAGATCCTGGTGACCATGGGCGGGCTGATCGTGGCCGAGGAACTGATCCGCCTGATCTGGGGACCCGAACCAGATTCCGCTGCCGCGGCCGCAGGTGTTGAAGGGCTCGCTGGTTTTCCATGACATCGTGATCGAGCGCTACCGGCTGCTGGCGGTGGTCCTGGGGCTCGCGATTTTCGCCGGGCTGCGCTGGACGCTGGTGCGCACCAAGCTCGGCCTCTTGATCAGGGCCGCGGTCGAGAACGGCGAGATGGTGGAGGCGCTCGGCTACCGCGTGCGCCGGCTGTTCGTGCTGGTGTTCGTCGCCGGCTCGGCGCTCGCCGGGCTCGGCGGCATCATGTGGGGCATGTATGACGAGATCATCACCGCGCAGATGGGCCTCAACATATTGGTGCTGGTGTTCATCGTGGTGATCATCGGCGGGCTCGGCTCGGTCGACGGCTGCTTCATCGGCGCGCTGCTGGTCGGGCTGATGGCGAACTACACCGGCTTCCTGGCGCCGAAAGTGGCGCTCGGCTCCAATATTCTCTTGATGGTGGCGATCCTGTTGTGGCGGCCGCGCGGTCTGTTGCCGCCGGGCAAAGGCTAGTAGCGAAACGCCCATGCTGAAGACGCTGCTCTCCGAGGACTATCCGCGCAGCCGGGCGCTGAGCGCGCTGCTCTTGCTCATTACGCTCGGTCTGGCGCTGACGCCCTTCGTGTTCCCCGGCATCCGCTCGCTCAACACGGCGGCCACCATCTGCGTCTTCGTGGTGCTGGTGGCGAGCTACGACCTGCTGCTCGGCTATACCGGCATCGTCTCCTTCGCCCATACCATGTTCTTCGGCATTGGCGCTTATGGAGTGGCGATCGCACTTAAGGCGATGCCGGGCTCGTGGGCGGCGGTCGCGCTCGGCGCGGTCGCGGGGCTGGTCGTCGCGGTGGCGATCGCGCTGGCGATCGGGCTGCTGGCGCTGCGCGTGCAGGCGATCTTCTTCGCCATGGTGACGCTTGCCGTCGCCAGCGCCTTTTTGATCCTGGCCTCGCAGCTCTCCGGCCTCACCGGCGGCGAGGACGGACTGACCTACCAGGTCCCCGACCTGCTCAGCCCGGCCTTCCGCCTGTTCGACCATCGTTTTCTGGGCGTGCGCATGGACGGCCATATCGTCAGTTACTACTTGATCTTCCTTTCAGCGGTCGCCCTCGTTCTCCTGATGCTCAGGGTGGTGAACTCGCCGCTTGGGCGTGTGTTGCAAGCGATCCGTGAGAACCAGTTTCGCGCCGAGGCGCTCGGCTACCGCACGGCGGTCTACCGCACCGCGGCCACTTGCCTCTCGGCCAGCGTGGCGGCGATCGCCGGCATGCTGATGGCGCTCTGGCAGAAATATACCGGACCCGACACCACGCTCAGCCTGTCGATCATGATCGACATCTTGCTGATGGTGGTGATCGGCGGCATGGGTACGATCTACGGCGCCGTGGTCGGCGCCGCCATCTTCGTGCTGGCGCAGAACTATCTGCAGGTTCTGATGGCAACGGCGGCGGCCTCGCTCGCCGAGCTGCCGTTGCTGGCCAAGCTGGTGAGCCCCGACCGCTGGCTGCTCTGGCTCGGCGTCTTGTTCATCCTCAGCGTCTACTTCTTCCCCGCCGGCATTGTCGGCAGGCTGCGCGGGCGGGGCTGATCGGCTGGCTCAGAACTATGCAGTGGCGGAATCTCGCTCATGAGCGGCCTTTCTTTTGTGCGGCCGCCGATTTCTGGTGTAGCGTTCGCCGTTCTCGTTATGCGTGTCCCCGCGGCGTGGCGCTTGAGCTGACCAAACCCGGGCCCGGTCGCGCAGCCAGCCGATTGCAATCGCAGGAAATTGTCGTCATATGACGACTTATTGTCGCGGGACCTGAGCCGGAGGGTCGACATGAAGGCGCGCTCGCAACTGCTCAGCGGCAAAGGTCGGCCGCTGCGGCGGGCCGGCAAGAAGCCGGTGCCGCGCATGGCGCCGGAGCAGCGCCGCGCCCTCATCCTGCAGCGCGCCATCGAGTTCTTCGCCGAATACGGCCTCACGGCGCAGACCCGGGCGCTGGCCGATGCCTGCGGCGTGGCCCAGCGGCTGCTCTACCGCTACTTCCCCTCCAAGGCGGCGCTTTTGTCCGAGGTCTATAACGAGGCCATCGCCTCGCCCTTCAAGGCGGTCTGGCGGGTCCAGCTCAAGGACCGCGGCCGGCCCTGGGAGGAGCGGCTCACATCGTTTTATATAAGCTATTTCAATGAGTTGCTGACACGGCGCTGGCTGCGCCTGTTCCTTTACGCCTCGCTCGCCGAGGCGCGCATGGCGCCCGACTACAACCAGGCGATCCTGCTCGACACTTTGGAATTGGTCGTCGAGGAGACCGCCACCGACCAGAAGGTCGAGCTGCCCAAGGACCTCGCGCTGCTGCACGAGCTCGCCTACATCCTGCACGGCACCGTGTCGCATTTCGCCATCCGCCGCCATATCTACGGCGCCAGCCAGCACGTCCCCGTCGACCGTATCGTTGCCATGCAGGTGCGTTCCTTCCTCGCCGGCTTTGCGCCGGCCGCCGCCGAGGCGCGCGCCATCGAGGCGCGCCCGCGCGCTGCTCAAGCCAATATTCCTAACTAAGTCGTCAGTTTACGACTTAAGCCGCGTGCGCTAAGCTGCCCGCGACAGGTTCGGCCGCGCCCCTTCGCGTTCCGGGGCGCGCGGCCGCATGGTCATCGGACGCGTCAGTATTCGGGGTATCACAAAGGGAGGATGCCGTGACCCGCTTCAAGCCGCTTAGCCGCCGTTCATTCTTGCAAGGATCAGCCGCCGGGGTTGCCGCCGCCGCCGCGCTCGGCCGCGTGCCGGGCGCCGCCGCCGACGCGCCGGTCTATTTCGAAACCTGGTCGGCCGCGGTCGACACGGTCAAGAGCCACGTCGCCGCCTTCGAGGCCAAGACCGGACTCAAGGTCATGTATTCGAACACGCCGTGGGCGCAGTACCGCGAAACGCTGGTCACCAAATTCGTCGGCAGCGCGCCGATCGACACGCTATGGGTCTCCGACAGCTGGCTGCCGGAATGGGCGGAAGCCGGCTGGATCAAGCCGGTCGACCAGTACAAGGAGCTGATGAAGTACAACGCCGACGTCGAGCAGTTCTGCGTCAATTCGATGACCTATAAGGGCAAGCAGTACGGCATCACCTATTACACCGACTTCATGGGCTTCATGGTCAACGACGCCATGCTGCAGAAGGCCGGCATCAAGAACCCGCCGACCACCTGGGCGGAAGTGCGCGAGCAGGCCAAGATCATCAAGGCCAAGGGGCTGAGCCAATACCCGCTGCTGGTCAACATGGCGAAGGAAACCTGGGTCATCGAGTTCATGTCGGCGCTGGTGTTCTCGCACGGCGGCCACTTCACCGACGACAAGGGCAACGCCATCATGCAGGACCCCAAGAACGGCGCGGTCGAGGCGCTGTCGATGCTGGTCGACTGCGTGCACAAGGACAAGACGCTGTCGCCGTCCTGCGTGGAAACCGGCGAGCTCGCCGGCCTCAAGAGCTTCCTGTCGGGCCAGCACGCCTTCGGCCTGATCCCGAAATACCGGCTGCGCACGCTCAACGATCCCAAGCAGAGCCAGATCGCCGGCCACGCCAAGCTCGTCATGATGCCGAAGGGCGAGCACGGCTCGCACGCGACGGTCGGCTGGATGCGCTTCTACGGCATGACGCCGCGCGCGCAGGCCAACCCGCAGCACGCCGCCGACACGGTCAAGCTGATGGAATGGTTCGGCGGCAAAGCCGACGGCAAATACACGTTCCAGAAGCTGCTGTTCAAGGACGTCGGCGCCGGCTTCGGCGTGAAATCGCTGTTCGACGATCCGGAGATGCGCGAGGCCTACAAGGCCTATGGCGACGTCGACATGATCAAGAAGCAGCAGGCGCTCGCCCGCAAGAAGGACGTGGTCACGCCCTGGTTCGGCGAGTGGCAGGAGGTCAACGGCACGCTGTGGCAGCAGGCGCTGCTCGGCAAGCTGACGGCGGAAGCGGCCATGAAAAAGTCCGCCGACAAGTGGATGGCGCTCAAGAAGCAGAGCTGATCCAATAGTATGGGCAAGCGGGCGGCGCCGGTCGCCGCCCGCGCCCTCTGCTTCATCCGCTCGAGCCGAGCCATGACCGCAAGCCTCGTCAGCGCGCGCCGATCGCGCATCGTGCCCCGCTTGTCCTATGACGAGCGCAGCGCCTATCTGTTCGTGCTGCCGCTGGCGGCCGTGCTGTTCATCGTCGCGGTCTTTCCGATCGTCTATTCCTTCTACATCAGCCTCTACAGCCTGAAGCTGACGCGGCCGTGGAAGGTGCCCTTCGTCGGCCTCGCCAACTACCAGGAGGTGCTGACCAGCGCGACCTTCTGGGCTTCGGTCGAGCGCACCGTCAGCTTCACGCTGATGTCGGTCGGTGCCATCAGCGTCATCGCGCTCCTGGTGGCGCTGCTGCTCAACGAGAACTTCCCGGGCCGCCGCATCTTGAGCGCGGTGCTGCTGATCCCCTGGGCGATCCCTTACGTCGCCAACGCGCTGATGTGGAAATGGATCTACGATTCCAATTTCGGCGCGCTCAACGGCGCGCTGTTCCAGCTCGGCTTCATCAACAGCTACATGGTCTGGCTCGGCGACGCCAAGAAGACGCTGCCGCTGATCGCGCAGGCCTTCGTGTGGAAGGAAGTGCCGCTCGCCACCATTCTGCTGCTGGTCGGCTTGAAAACGATCCCCGCCGATCTCTACGCCGCCGCCAAGGTGGATGGCGCCAATGTCATTCAGCGCTTTTTCCACATCACTTTGCCGGCGCTGAAATCGAGCTTCGCCCTGGTCTTCATCTACGACGCCATGGTGGCGATCCGCCATTTCGACATGTTCTTCATTCTGACCGAAGGCGGGCCCGGCAACGCCAGCGACGTGGTGGCCTGGCGCATCTATGTCGAAACCTTCCGCAACCTTTCGTTCGGCACCGGCGCGGCCATGTCCTACATTCTGGCGCTGGCAACGCTCGCGCTGGCCTATGTCATCATCCGCGCTTTGGCGCAGCAGATTTGACATGAGCGCAACGACCGCAACATCCGGCGACGAGGTCCGTCACTACCGCGAGCGCCGCGGTCTCGGCCGATGGGCGCGCGGCATCTTCCTGGCGGTCGCCTCGCTGATCTTCCTCGGCTACGTGCTGGCGCCGGTGGTGTGGCTGGTCTCGTCCTCGTTCCAGACCGAAAGGGAGATCGTCTCCAAGCCGCCGCACTGGATCCCGCACGAGCCGACGCTGCAGAATTTC
Organism: uncultured Pseudomonadota bacterium; assembly: GCA_963805535.1. Taxonomy (GTDB): domain Bacteria; phylum Pseudomonadota; class Alphaproteobacteria; order Rhizobiales; family Xanthobacteraceae; genus Pseudolabrys. Next base: position 87,406 of record CAWDUV010000010.1, on the reverse strand, counting down.
TCGGCCATCTTCTTTGCCGGCGACAAGGCGGTAACCTACGCCAACCGCCGCAAGGGCGATCCGGCGACCGGCGGCTTCATCCCGTCGACCGCGCGCAACCTGCTGCCGGCCATGCGCAACAGCCTGATCGTCGCCCTGAGCGTGGCCTTTCTCAACCTCCTGGTCGGCGTGCCGGCCGCCTATGCCATGGCCAAGATCCGCTTCCGCGGGCGGCACGCCTCGATCTACGGCATCTTGACCACGCGCGTCATACCCGACATCGCGCTGGTAGTGCCGTTCTTCCTCTTCATCCGCAATCTCGGCCTGCTCGACTCGATCTGGTCGCTGATCATCACTTATCTGGCGATCACCGTGCCGTTCTCGGTCTTCATCCTGGTCACCTATTTCGAATCGCTGCCCGACGAGCTCGACAAGGCCGCGCGCGTCGACGGCTGCTCGCGCTGGCAGACCATGAGCAGGGTGTTCCTGCCGCTGGCGCTGCCCTCGCTGGTGGCGGTGGTGCTGTTCGCCTTCCTGTCGAGCTGGAACGAGTTCCTGCTGGCCTTGATGTTCACGCAGACGCCGAAGTCACAGACGCTGCCGATCATCGTCGCCTCGTTCACCTCCGACTTCACCGTCAGCTTTTCCTTCATCAACGCAGCCGGCGTGCTGGCGATCATTCCACCGGTGATCCTGGCGATCATGTTCGAGCGTTACATCGTGTCCGGGCTCACGGCCGGGGCGGTCAAGGGCTGAGGGAGCGCGACGCGCCATGGCACGCATCCAGTTCAAGAACGTGAACAAGCGCTACGGCGACGTCGTCGCCGTCAGCGATCTCAATCTCGAGATCAAGAACCAGGAATTCGTCGTGCTGCTCGGGCCCTCGGGCTGCGGCAAGTCGACGACGCTCAACATGATTGCGGGGCTGGAGGAGATCACGCACGGCGAGCTGTGGTTCGACGAGCAGATCGTCAACGCGCTGCCGCCGCACCGGCGCGACGTCGCCATGGTATTCCAGAGCTACGCGCTCTACCCGCACAAGACGGTCTACGAGAACATCGCCTTCGGCCTGCGCATGCGCAGCGTGCCGAAGGCCGAGCTCGACCGCCGGGTGCGCGAAGCAGCTGCCAAGCTCGAGATCGCGCATCTGTTGGAGCGGCGGCCGAGCCAGTTGTCCGGCGGCCAGCGCCAGCGCGTGGCGCTCGGCCGCGCCATGGTGCGCCAGCCGTCCGTCTTCCTGATGGACGAGCCGCTGTCGAACCTGGACGCCACTTTGCGCATTTCCATGCGGGCGGAGATCAAGCATCTGCACACCGAGATGCAGACCACCTTCGTCTACGTGACGCACGACCAGGCCGAGGCGCTGACGCTCGCCGACCGCATCGTGGTGATGAACGAGGGCCTGGTGCAGCAGATCGGCACCGCGCACGAGATTTACGAGCGGCCGGTCAACATGTTCGTGGCCTCCTTCCTCGGCAATCCGCCGATCAATTACCTCAAAGGCGAGCTCGCGCGCGCGGGCGAGACGCTGCATTTCCGCCGTGGCGCGGTCGATTTGGCGCTGCCGCCGGCGCTCGCCAAGCAGCTCAACGGCTTCAAGGGCGGCGAGGTCTGTATCGGCGTGCGCGCCGAGGACGTCGACGAGCGCGGCGAGCCGCCGCCCGGCCGCGCCATCCGCGGCAAGGTCACCTCCGTGCTGCCGATCGGCTCCGACCAGTTCCTCGGCATGGAGCTGGAGGGCGAGGAGCTGTTCTTCCGCGTCGGCAAGGACCTGCGCCAAGCCACCGGGCAGGTGGCGGCGCTGGCGGTCGACGTCAATCGGCTGCACGTCTTCGATCCGGCCAGCGGCCGCTCGCTGCTCTGGTAAGCATCGAAGGCGCCACGCCCGTGAAACCGCCCATTTTCGAATATCACCGGCCGCAAAGCGTTTCCGAAGCGCTCGACTGCCTGCGCAGCCTTGACGGCGACGTGAAGCTCTTGGCCGGCGGCCAGAGTTTGGTGCCGATGATGAATTTCCGCATGGCGCGACCGGACCACTTGGTCGACCTGAACGACTTGAGCGAGCTCGATCACGTGCGCGCGGTCAATGGCACGCTAGAGATCGGCGCCATGACGCGGCACCACCGGTTGGCAACCGACGCCGCGGTCAGGGCCGCGCTGCCGGTGCTGGCGCACGGCGCCGCCTCGATCGGCCATTACGCCATCCGCCAGCGCGGCACGCTCGGCGGCAGCCTGGCGCATGCCGACCCGGCGGCGCAGCTTCCGTTACTGGCGCTGGCGCTCGACGCCGAGCTGATGTGCCGCAGCGATGCCGGCGCGCGCGCGGTGCCGGCGCGCGATTTCTTTCAGTCCATCATGACGACGGCACTGGCGCCGAACGAGATCCTGGCCGGCGTGCGCTTTGCCAAGCTGCCGCCGCGCGGCGGCTGGGGCTTTGAAATCTTCAGTCAGCGCCACGGCGACTTCGCCATCGTCGCGGTGGTCGTGCTGCTCGCGCTCGACGAGGCCGGCGGCGTTGCGCGCTTGCGCGTCGCGGTCGGTGGCGTCGCGGCAACGCCGGTCGGCTTCGACGAAGTCACCGCCGGTTTCGTGGGCTGCGCGCCGACCGACAACTGGCCGCAGGCGCTGGCCGATGCCGTGCAGAACGCCTGCGAGATCGAGGAAACCCGTATCCCTGCGGAGTTCCGCAAAGAACTTGTGCAGGCGCTGACGCGCCGCGCCGCATCGGCTGCCCTGGAACGTGCGCGCGGAGCGCTCGTGTGATGGCCAAGCGCACCATCACGCTCACGGTCAACGACCAGTCTTACCAGGCCACGGTCGAGCCGCGCCGGCTCCTGTCCGACGTGCTGCGCGATGAGCTCGGGCTGACCGGCACCCATGTCGGCTGCGAGCACGGCGTGTGCGGGGCCTGCACGGTGTTGGTCGACGGCGCGCCGGCGCGCGCCTGCCTCACCTTCGCGGTGCAGATGGAGGGTCGCGCCATCACCACCATCGAGGCGGTGGCGACGGACGGCCGCTACAGCGCGTTGCAGCAGGCCATGCACGAAGAGCACGCCCTGCAATGCGGCTTCTGCACGCCCGGCATCGTCATGACCTTCGAGGCCTTTCTCAAGCAGAACCCCGACCCGAGCGAAGCCGAGATCCGCGACGTGTTGTCGGGCAATCTCTGCCGCTGCACCGGCTATCAGAACATCGTCGCGGCCGTGCGCAAGGCGGCCGCGACCATGCGGGGCGCGCGGCCATGAACGAAGCGCCGAAGTTCAACCAGATCGGCCAGCCACTGCTGCGCAAGGAGGACTATCGCCTGCTCACCGGGCAAGGGCGCTATCTCGACGACATCGCGGTGCCCGGCCTGTTGCACGCCTGTTTCGTGCGCTCGCCTTACGCCCATGCGCGCATCCATTCGATCGACAGCGCGCGGGCGCGCGCCATGCCGGGCGTGGTTGCGGTGGTGAGCGCGGCGGAGCTCACGCAATGGACCACCACCTTGCGCATGGCGCCGCCGATCGAAGGCCTGCAGCCGACCGAGATCGCCACGCTGCCGGTCGACAAGGTGCGCTTTCAGGGCGATCCGGTAGTTTGCATCGTGGCGACCGACCGCTATCTGGCGGAGGATGCCGCCGAGACGGTCGAGATCGACTACGAGGTGCTGCCGGCGGTGCTCAGCTACGCCGACGCCGTGCGCGACGGCGCGCCGCTGGTCGACGACAGTCTCAACGGCAATCTGGTCTCGCATCAGAGCTTCGCCAAGGGCGAGGTCGAAGCGCGCATGCGCGGCGCCCATACGATAGTGGAGGCTTCGTTCTCGCAGCACCGGCAAACCCATCTGCCGATCGAGACGCGCGGCTGCATTGCCGTCTGGGACGGCGGGCGCGAGCACCTGACCTTCCACATCGGCAATCAGGTGCCGCACCCTTTGCGCACGCAGCTCGCCGCGCGCCTGCGTCTGTCGGAATCGCAAGTGACGGTGATCTCGCCCGATGTCGGCGGCGGCTTCGGCCAGAAGATCGCGCTCTATCGCGAGGAGCTGACTGTGGCGGCGCTTGCGCGTCACTTGCGCCGGCCGGTGCGCTGGCGCGAGGACCGCATGGAAAACCTGCAGGCCTCCAGCCATGCCCGCGAGCAGACCTGCCGCGTGCGCGCCGGCGTTGATGCGCAGGGGCGCATCCTGGCGCTCGATCTCGCCATCGAGGAGGACTTCGGCGCCTATTGCTTCTATCCGGCCAATTATCTGGCGCGCGTCGTCGCCATGATCCTCACCGGGCCCTACCGGGTCGACGCCTATTCGTTCGACGTGAAGGTCGCGCTCACCAACAAATGCGGCGCCGGCCCCATGCGGGCGCCGATGTCGATCACCAGTTGGGTAATGGAAGGCACCATCGAAGCCATCGCCCGCAAGCTTAGCCGCGATCCGCTCGAGGTGCGGCGCGTGAACGCGCTGCGCCGGCAGGACCTGCCTTACACCATGCCGTCCGGCGAGGTGGTCGAGGACGTAACGCCGGCCGAGACCTTGGAAGCCGCCGTCGCGGCCGTCGACTTCACCGCCTTCCGCAAGCGGCAGGCGGCCGCGCGCGCCGAGGGGCGCTATCTCGGCGTCGGCCTCTGCAACGTGGTCGAGTCGACCACCTACGGCTCGCGCTTCTACAAGAGCGCCGGCATTCCGGGCTCGGGTCACGAGGCGGTGTGGCTGCGCATCGAGCCCTCCGGCGCGGTCAATGCCTCGGCCGGGCTGATGGGTACCGGCCAGGGCTACGAGACCGCGCTCGCCCAGGCGGTGGCCGAAGGACTCGGCGTCGATGCCGCCAATGTGCGCATCCAGCTCGGCAATACCGACGTGGCGCCCTACGGCATGGGCAGCCGCGGCGCGCGCGGCGGCACGGCGGGCGGCGGCGCGCTTTATCTCGTCGGCGGCAAGGCGCGCGAGCGCGTGCTCGCCATCGCGGCCAGCCTGCTGAAGCTCAACAGCGCCAACGAGCTGCGCATGGTATCGGGCAATATCGAGCGCCGGGTGGAAGGGCGCTGGAGCGACACCGGCATCACCCTCGCGCAGGTCGCGCGCACCGCCTATCTCGATCCGGAGAGCCTGCCGGAAGGCATCGCGCCCGGCCTCGACTTCTCACTGAGCTACGACCCGCCGCCGATGACCTGGTCCAACGCCACCCATGCCTGCATCGTCGAAATCGACGTCGCTACCGGACGCATCGCGATCGAGCGCTATCTGGTGACCGAGGATTGCGGCACCGTGCTCAACCCGCTCATCGTGCGCGGGCAGCAGCAGGGCGCAATCGCCATGGGCCTGAGCGGCTCGCTGCTCGAGCACATGGTCTACGACCCGGAAACCGGGCAGAACGTCACCAGCACGCTCGCCGACTATCTGGTGGCGACCGCCTGCGAAATCCCGAATTTCGAGATCATCCCCATGCACACGCCCAACCGGCACACGCCGGCCGGCATCAAGGGCATGGCCGAAGGCGGCGTCATGGGCGCGATCGGCGCGTTGACCAATGCGGTCAACGATGCCTTGGCGCCGTTCGGCGTCGTGATCGACCGCCAGCCGCTGACGCCGCAGGCGATCCGCGCAGCGTTGCGCAAGGCCAAATAGCGAGGACGAAGATGCAAGCGAGTGCCATCCAATCGGTCGGTTTCATCGGGCTCGGCATCATGGGCCGCCACATGGCCGGGCACATTCTGTCCAACGGTTATAAGCTGCACGTCTACAACCGCAGCCGCGGCAATGCCGAAGCGCTGATCGCCAAGGGCGCGGTCTGGCACGATTCGCCCGCCGCGCTGGCGCCGGCCTGCGATGTCATCATCACCATTGTCGGCTATCCGGCCGACGTCGAGCAGATCTATCTCGGACCCGACGGCCTCATCGAACGGGCCAAGCGCGGCGCAATCCTGATCGACGCCACCACCTCCAGCCCGACGCTGGCGGCGCGCATCGCAAAGCTTGCGCAGGCCATAGGCGTAACCACGCTCGATGCGCCGGTTTCGGGCGGCGAGGTGGGCGCGCGCGATGCCAAGCTTGCCATCATGGTCGGCGGCGACGAGGCGGCGTTCCAATTGGTGCGCCCGGTGCTGGCGCGCATGGGCAAGAATATCGCCCATATGGGCGGCGCCGGCGCCGGCCAGCACACCAAGATGGCGAACCAGATCGCGATCGCCAGCACCGTGATGGGCGTCTGCGAATGCCTGTCCTACGCGGAGAAAGCCGGGCTCGATGCGGAAACCGTCTTGGCCGTGGTCGGCTCGGGCGCGGCCTCGAGCTTCCTGCTCAATAATCTCGGGCCGCGCATGGTCAAAGACGACTATGCCGCCGGCTTCTATGTGCATCACTTCATCAAGGATCTCACCATCGCGCTCGCCGAGGCCGAACAGATGAAGCTGACGCTACCGGGCCTTACGCTCGCCAAGCAACTTTACGAGCGGCTGTCGGCGCAAGGCCACGCCGAGGACGGCACGCAGGCGCTCTATCGGCTCTATGCAGGTTCTTGAAGGGTGATGACGATGGACTTCAAACATAGCATCGACAAGCACACGGACGAATTCGTCGCTTGGCGGCGGCATTTGCACGCGCATCCGGAGCTGGCCTTCGAGGAAAAGCAGACCGCCGCCTTCATCGCGGCAAAGCTGCGCGAATTCGGGCTCGAAGTGCATGAAGGCATCGGCGGCACCGGCGTGGTCGGCGTGCTGCGCCGGGGCAATGGGCCCATGGTCGGCTTGCGCGCCGACATCGACGCGCTGCCGATCGTGGAGGCGACCGGCCTGCCATACGCCTCGCAGACGCAAGGCAAGATGCATGCCTGCGGCCACGACGGCCACACCGCCATGCTGCTGGGCGCCGCCCGCGTGCTGTCGGAAGCCCCGCCGGAGAATGGCTCGGTCGCCTTCATCTTCCAGCCGGCGGAAGAGAACGAAGGCGGCGGCCGCGCCATGGTCGAGGATGGGCTGTTCCGCGATTTTCCCGCGGCCTCCGTCTACGGCATGCACAATTGGCCGGGCCTGCCGGCCGGCCAGTTCGCCGTGCATGCCGGGCCGGTGATGGCGGCGTTCGATACGTTCGAGGTAATCGTCGAGGGCCAGGGCAGCCACGGCGCCATGCCGCATCAGGGCATCGACCCGATCGCGGTCGCCACGCAGCTCTATCAGGCCTGGCAGCTCATCGTCAGCCGCAGCGTCAGCCCGACCGACGCGGCTGTTATCAGCGTCACGCAAATCCACGCCGGCGATACCTGGAACGTGGTGCCCGCCACGGTGACCTTACGCGGTACGGTGCGCACGCTGCGGCCGGAAACGCGCGACATGATCGAGCAGCGCATGGGCGAGCGGACCGAGCTGATCAGCCGCGCCTTTGGCGCGCGCGCGCAGTTTCATTATCTGCGCCGCTATCCGGCGACCATCAATACCGTGGCCGAGGCGGAAACGGCGCGCCTGGCGGCGGCTGACACTGCGGAGGCCGCGGTGCTCACCGAGCTGGCGCCCAGCATGGCCTCGGAAGATTTCTCCTACATGCTGGAGGAAAAGCCCGGCGCCTATATCTGGCTCGGCAACGGCCCGGCCGAGAACGGCCATAACCTGCACAGCCCGCGCTATGACTTCAACGACGCGGTGCTGCCGGTGGGCGTCGAATACTGGACCAGGCTGGCGCATCGCGTGCTGAGCGCATGAACGCCGGGCATGCGCGCTTCACAGCGCGTCGTGCGAGGAGATCGCGATCGTGCAGGGACGGTTCGAGCGGTTGCTCCACGCGTGATTGGTGCCGCGCTGCACCACCGTGTCGCCGGCCGTCAGGTGCACTTCCTGCTTGTCGAGCACCAGCGTGATCTCGCCGTCGAGCACCAGGCATAAATCGAGCGTGCGCGTCTTCTGCATATAAAGATGCGGCGCGTTCGTGCCGTAGGTCGGCGCCGCCGGCGCGCCCATGGCCGCGAAAAAAGCTTCGACCTCGCGGCCGGTTACCTTGCCGGCGTAAGTCGCGTCGGGCGGGAACGTGACGATGCGGCAGATCGAGCCGCCCGGTGGCGGCAGCATGACATGCGGCAATTGCAGCGATTCGGTTACGCCCTGCAGCCGCGCCGGCGTGCGCTCGGTCACCCACATGCGCGCGCTGGCATAGCCCGGCCGCGCCGGGTCCCTGCGCACGTCCGGCGAGGCCGCTTCGGCAATCACGCGCGAGCGCTCGCCTTCGTCGGCGACGACATAACGGCGGACCGATGCGGCGTCCATCACGTGCCTTCCTCTTCCGCGAAGCGCGCGCCCATCATGACGAAGGCCATCTGGCTGCCCGCGTTCGGATTGGACCAGGCGTGCCAGCTGCCGATCTGTATCACGACGTCGCCGGGCTTGATCACGCGCCGGCCGTCGTCGGTATGCAGGACGCGCTCGCCCGCCATGAGGATGCCGTAGTCGAGCGTTTCGGACTTGTGCGTGCGCGTGGTGAAGCGGTTCTGGCCGCCGCGTTCCCAGGTGCCGCCCTCGGTGCGGCGCGGGGCGTGCGCGGGCGTGATCGATTTGTCGGCGGCGGGATCGTAATCCGCCGGCTTGGCGGACGACTGAACGACGCGCAAATGCCCGCCCTCATGCGGTGGCTCGAAGTGGAACGGCAGATTGCCGTCGTCGCGCGTGCCGGTGATCAAGGCCGGACAGGAATTGAAGACCCAGACGTCGGTCATGTTGGTGCCCGGCTGGAACGGGCTGACCTTCACGTTCGGCGCGGCGCTGTCGAACAGCACGCCGGAGCGGCCCTGCTCGTCGTTATCGGTCACCACGCGCCGAATGGGTTTTGCTGCATTGCTCATTCCGTCCCTCCGGCAATGGGTCGAGTTTGCCATCAATAAGTGGCCGGGCCGCCGCTCGGGGTCCACGGCTTTTCCGCGATGGCATACATGTCGCTGACGGCATCGATCACGACCGGGCGATCGAGCGCAATGGCCTTTTTGAGCGCGTCGCCGAGTGCGTCGGGGTGCTCGACGCGCATGCCGACGCAGCCGAAACCTTCCGCGATCCGAGCGAAATCGATGTCGGGGAAGCGCCACATGTCGCCCGCGCGGCCGCGCTGCGTGCCGCCATAGGCGGCGTCGTTGAGGCGGATTTCCTGGTTGAGCGCGCTGTTGTTGTTGACGACGATGACGGCGTTGATGTTGTGCCGCCGCGCCGTCTCGAGCTCGGCGATGTGGTAGTAGAAGCCGCCGTCGCCGGTGAAGCAGACGACGGGGCGGTTCGGCAGCGCGCACTTGACCCCGAGCGCGGCCGGGAAGCTCCAGCCGAGCGAGCCGCCGGTGCGGAAATAGCCCTGCCCGGCATGGCGCAGCTCGATCGCGCGCGAGGTCCAGATGCCGGCATGGCCGGTGTCGGATACCACGACGCCGTCGGGCGGCAAGGCGTCGGAAATGTCGCGGCAGATGCGCTCGGGGCGCATGGGCGCCGCGTCGGAATTCCTGAATTGCGCATGGCCGTCGCGCCACTCCGCCACCAGTTGTTGCGTGCGCTGCGCCCAGCCGGCCGCGGCATTCGCGGCGCCTTGTGGCGCGGCTTCGAGCATGCGCTGCAACGACAGCTTGGCGTCGCCGAGGATCGACACCGTGTTGGGATAATTGCGGCCGAGCTCCTGCGGCTCGATATCGAGCTGGATGACCGGCGTGCCGATCGCCGGGAACACCCAGTTGTTGGTGACCTGGCTGCCGGTGTGGCTGCCGATGAAGAACACCAGGTCGGACTCGGCCAGCGACCGGTTGGCGCAATCGCGCGAATAGGAGCCGGGCACGCCGAGCGCCAACGCATGGCCGTCTTCCATCGCCGCCTTGGCGTTGAGCGCGGTGGCGACCGGAATCGACAGGCGTTCGGCGAGCGCGACCAGCTCGCGCTGCGCGCCCGAGCGGACGACGCCGCCGCCCGCGACGATCACCGGGCGTTTCGCCGCCATCAGCGCCGCCAGCGCGGCCTTGACCGCCTGCATGTCCGGCTCCGGACGAAACGCGGGCACTTGCTTGAACTGCGGCTCGGCCAACACTTCGAAGTCCGCTTCGGCTTCGGTCATCTGGCCGAGATGGCTTTGCATGCGCAGGTGCACCGGACCCGGCGCGCCGGTCGTCGCCACGCGAAACGCCTGGCGGATGAGATCGGGCATGCGCGCAATGCTGTCGATCTGCGCGTTGAATTTGGTGACGGCGTCGAACTGCGAAATGTCCTCGACTTCCTGATAGGTGTTGCGGTGGCGCGATTGCGGCGTCGGGCCGCCGGTGACGGCGATCATCGGCGCGCCGGCCATGAAGCCGTCGCGCAGGCCGGCGGCGAGATTGGAAGCGCCGATCGCCTGCGCCATGCACAGGCCCGGCTTGCCGCTCGCGCGGGCGTAGCCGTCGGCCATGTAGGCGGCGGCTTTTTCGCCGTGCACCATGACGCGCCGGATCGGCATGTCCTCCATTTCAGCCAGCGCCTTGAGCATGAAGGCCGGCACGAAAAAGACGTGACTGACCTCGTAGCCCCTCATCATTTCGGCGAACAGTCGCGATCCGCTCATTCTCGGCACGGGAAGCGTCCTCTTGGCTTTGTTTCGCGCGCAGCCTTGCGCAGGCCGCGCGGCCACGAACTCTAGCGGGCGGGATTTGCTATGCAAGTTCGGAACGATCAGCTATAAGATCATAACCAATTGGAATAAGTATGGGCATGAAACTGCAGCAATTGCAGGCATTCTGCGCGGTGGCCGAGGCCGGCTTCAGCGTCTCCGCCGCCGCCAAGGCGCTCGGCATTTCGCAGCCGGCGGTGAGCAAGCAAATCCGCCTGCTGGAAGACGGTCTCGATCTTTCGCTGCTGATCCGGAGCAACAACCGCATCGTCGGCTTGAGCTCGGCGGGGGAGGCGGTGTTCGCCGCCGCGCGGCGCACGCTGTGGGAGGCGGAAAACCTGGAGCGCGTGCGGCAGGAATTCAGCGACAGGGATAGCGGGCGCCTGGTCATCGCCACCACGCATATCTACGCGCGTTTCGTGCTGCGGCCGGTGATCAAGGATTTCATGCGCAGCCATCCGGACGTGCAACTCGTCCTGCGGCAGGGCACGGCATCGACCATCGGGCAGTGGCTGATTGCGGGCGAGGCCGATCTGGCGGTCAGCAGCAATTCCGATCCGCCGCACGAAGAGCTGGTGTTTCTGCCTTGCGCGCCGCTCTCCCGCAGCGTGTTCGCGCCGGCGCGCCATCCCATTTTGCAGGAGAAGAGACTGACGCTGCAGGCTTTGGCGCGCCATCCTTTCATCATCATGGATCCCGGCCTGGAAGGCGGCCGCTCGGTGCTGAGCGCGTTCGAAGATGCCGGCCTCAAGCCGAATATCGTGCTGAGCGCGCTCGATTCCGACGTGGTGAAGTCCTATGTCGACGTCGGTCTCGGCATTGCGGTCCTGCTGACGGTTGCTTTCGAACCGCGCCACGACCGCCATTTGCGCACGATGGATGCCTCGCGCCTGTTCGCGCCGACGACGCCGGCCGTGCTGTTGCGGCGCGGCAAGTATCTGCGCGGCTACATGCACGATTTCATCGCGCATCTGGCGCCGCAATGGGATCGGCCGGCAATCGCTGTGGCGATGCGATCCGCCGGCACGGCTGCCAATCCTTCGCGCCAAGCGTCCCGCTGAACGCGCTTCGCCCGCGCGCAGTTTCTCCTGCCGCGCGATCTTTTTTCGAAAACCGGTGCCAACTTTTCGGGATCGCGCGCGTCGAAAAAACAGTAAAGCCGATTGCCTTGCTGCTTTGGGTGGTGCTAGTCGGAGCCGCGGTCGGCTTCAACACGACAAATGCGGGACGGAACATGGCGCGAGTGATCGATGTGCACGCTCACATTTTGAGCGAAGAGACCATGCGGCTGATGCGGGCGGAAGCGCCGAACGACGGACCGCTGTTGCGTGAATCCGCCGGCGACGTCGGCGTGCTGGAGATGTCGGGACGCGCGCGCGGTAATTTTCCGCGCGGCGCCTGGGATATGGACGTCCGCCTCAAGGCCATGGACGACAATGGCGTCGACATGCAGGTGCTGTCGGTGGTTCCGCACACGCTCGCTTACGATGCCGATGCGGCGCTGGCGGAAACCTTTGCGGCCATCCAGAACGAGCAGATCGCCGCACAGGTACGCGCCGCTCCGGAGCGTTTTGCCGGCCTCGCCACGCTGCCGATGCAGTCGCCGGAGGCGGCGGCCAAGGAGCTGCGCCGCGCGGTGCAAAAGCTTGGCCTGCGCGGCGCGATGCTCGGCTCGCATCTCGGCGAGCGCAATCTGGACGATCCCGCCTTCGAGCCGATCTGGCAGGCCGCCGACGAGGTGGGAGCGCTGATTTTCATTCATCCGCACGACGCCGCGCTCGGGCCCCGCACCAAGGCCTATTACCTGTCCAATCTGATCGGCAATCCGGTCAACACCACCATCGCCGCCGCCAGCCTGGTGTTCGGCGGCGTGTTCCAGCGTCATCCGGGCCTGAAGGTGCTGCTGGCGCATGGCGGCGGCTTCGCGCCCTATCAGGCCGGCCGCTTCGTGCACGGTTGGGAGGTGCGCAAGGAGCCGAAAGTCTCGCTCAAGGTTTCGCCCGAGCAGGACCTCGAGCGTTTCTATTACGACACGCTGACGCATTCGCTGCCGACGCTGAAGTCGCTGATCGAATGGTCGGGCGCCGGCCGGGTCTTGCTGGGCACCGACTTTCCCTTCGACATGGGCGAGTTCGACTGCGCGGCGCGGGTAAGGGCGCTGAGGCTTGCCGCCGGCGACGAAACCGCCGTCCTCGGTAGCGGCGCCGAAGGCCTGCTCAATCTTCCTGCCGCCAAAAAATAAGAAAAACTGACGATTGCCGCGTGCGCTTTAGCGCCTGGCCGAGCGCGCCTTGGTCGGCTTGGCGCTGCGCGCGCCGTCGCGGCGCCGTGCCGCCTGCACACGCGCGGCGGCGGCCTCGCTTTCCTCGGCCAGCAGCAGATCGCGCTTCATGTGCGCGATGTGCACGCCGACCGCCTTTTGCGCGGCGGCGGCGTTGCGCGCCAACACCGATTGCATGAGCTCGCGGTGATCGCGAATCGACGACGACAGGTGGTGGCCGGAAATGTTGATCATATGCCGCGCGCGCACGAGGTGGGTGACGACCATGCGGTGCGCCCGCGCCAGCATCGGGCTGCCGGAGGCTTCGACCAGCGCGAAGTGCAAATGCATGTTGACGCCGAAATATTTCGGCACGCTCGGGTCGAGCGCCTGCCGGCGATAGCGCGCATAGGCCGCTTGCAGCCGCGCCATTTCCTTGTCGCCGGCGCGTGCGGCCACCAGGCGCACCGCGAGCTGTTCCAGCGCGCCGAGCACATCGAGCGCCTCGGTCACGCTTTCGTTGCTGACCGCCTTGACCACCGCGCTGCGGTTAGGCTGCCAGTCGACCAGGTCCTCGGAAGCGAGCACCCGCAGCGCCTCGCGCACCGGCGTACGCGATACGCCGAGCTCGTTGCCGATGGTGACTTCCGATAGCCGTGAGCCGGGCGGCAGGGCGCCCTCGATGATCGAGGCGCGCAACCAATCGGTGACTTCAACGTCGGCCAGTCTCGCGCGCCGCGTGCGCTGCGGGGCCGCCTTGGCAGTCGTCCGTTTACGCCGTTTTTTCGCGGTCATCGGTCGCATGGGGGTTACGGGAACGGAACCGTCAATGCAAGAGCCATTGGCAAAGCGGTGCAAACCGCTTATAGTGGCAAAAGTGTATACAGTTTGACGTGCCCGGACCAGAGGCACGGAAAAGGAGGAACGCCCGTGCGCCGTGAACGAGATCGCATCGCTGGGCCCGTGCGCCGCGTCGTCACCGGAACGCGCGCCGACGGCCGTTCGGCCGTGCTCTACGACAGCGACAACCCGCACGGCCATGCGCGCGGCGGCAATTCCAACATCGTGTTCCACGAAATCTGGACCTTCGATTCTTCGCCGGCGCCGCTCGCCGGCGACAAGGACGCCGCTGACCGCCCGCTCAGCCATTCGCCGCCGGCGCACGGCGCGCATTACCGCGTCATCCAGTCGCCCAAAGAGGTCGATGCCGCGATCGATCAGGTCGAGGCCGACCGGCTGTTTGCTTCCATGAACAGCGGCGGCCTGTCCGAGCGGCTGCCCAGCACGCGCCACTGGAACATGCACCGCACGCGCACGGTCGATTACGGCATCGTCACCTACGGCGAGCGCATCCACGTGCTGCCCGAATCGGATTTCGTCATGCATTGGAGCGACGTGGTCGTGCAGCTCGGCCACTTCCATTCCTGGGACAGTTCGCGCGGCGAAAACGTCATGATGTTCGATATGATCGGCGGCGATTACCCGTAAAGGCGCCGGCGACGAAGGAAAGCAGGGAAAGAGAATAACCATGATCCAGGGAGTGGCGCCGGTCCGGCGCATCGTGATCGGCGATGTCGAGCCCGGCAAACCGGAGATTTTCAGCGACGGTCCCTCGCCCGACGTGCGCGGCGATCCGGCGCGGCCCGGCTTCGGCATGACGCGCATCTGGGTGACGGAAGACACTCCCGCGCCGGCCAAGGGCGTGCGCGAAACGTTGCATTTGCCGCACACGCTCGAGCCGCCCGTCGACGGCTCGGTTTGCCGCTATGTCACCATCCCGCCCGATGCGACCTGGATGAGCGCCATCGACGAGGACAAAGTGCGCGCCTACTTCGCCGCCATGGGCTCGCCCGACGCCTGCCGATACGCGCCCGATGCGCCGCACCCCTACATGCAGCGCACGCAGACGCTCGACTATGTCTACGTGCTCAAGGGCGCGGTGACGCTCGTGCTCGACGTCGAGGAGGTCGAGCTGCAGGAAGGCGACACCGTCGTCCAGCGCGGCGCGCGCCATGCCTGGAGCAACCGCACCGACGCGCCGTGCACGCTCATCATCTCGTCGCACCATGGCAGCTACGAGCGAGAGGCTTGAATCCGCGATGCGCCGTCGACAAACGGCGAATGAACGGGCCGGAAAGAGTCCCGACTCGAACCGAGCCAACAACATGAAGGGAGTGGGAACGATGAAGCTTCTGAAAAAAACGTTGATCGCGACGACCGGGGGCCTCATGGCAGCGCTGGCCGTCGCCGCTTTCGGCGCGACGCCGGCGAGCGCCGCGACCAAGATCCTGGTGCACATCTTCGCGCCGCCGGCCTATCCGAACAACAGTGCCGGCTGGGTCTATCTGAAGAAGAACGTGGAGCGCGAGACCCAAGGCCGCGTAACCTTCCAGTTCACCAACGGCGCCGTCGGCCCGCCGCGCCAGAACATCGCGCTGGTGCAGGACGGCGCCGTCGACGCCGCTTATCTCAACACTGGTCTCAACCGCGCGCAGTGGCGTCTGCCGGAAATCGGCCGCTTGCCGTTCCTGGCGCCGTCGGGTGAGGCGGTGTCGGTGGCGAACTGGCGCACCTACGAGAAATTCTTCGAGAAGGCGAACGAGTTCAAGGGCGTCCACCTGCTCAGCATCTACAGTTCGCCGGGCGAGCAGCTCTGGTCGGTCGGCAAGCCGATGAACAAATATGCCGACTTCTCGGGGATGAAAATGCGCACCGCCGCCGGCCAAGGCGCCGACGTCGTCCGCGCCATGGGGATTACGCCGGTTCCCTCGCTTGCTGGGGAGGTGTTTCCGCTGGTCTCCAAAGGCGTGGTTGACGGGGTCTCCGGCGATGCCGCCTTCGTCAAGCTGGTCAAGGTCTCCAAGTACTTGAAGTACGGCGTGCGTTTTCCGGGCGGACTCAATGCCCTGGTCTTCGTCGCCTTCATGAGCGACGCGAAATGGAAGCAGATTTCTCCGCAGGATCAGGCGATCGTGAACAAATATGCCGGCGAGGCCATGTCCCGTAGCGTCGGCCAGGAATGGGACCGCTTGAACGGCTTGGCTCTCAAGGAGATGGCGGCCGACGGCACCAAGATCATGCCGGCTACGCCTGACATGATAGCCAAGGCGAAGAAGGCATTGGCCAAATTCGACGACGAATGGATCAAGGATGCCGACAAGAAGGGCGTCGACGGAAAGGCGGCGCTCGCCTATTTCCGTGCCCAAGAGGAGCAGATAGAAAAGCAGCGGGCGGCTCACTAGACGGAGCTCATGCTCGTGCCGGCGCCTGAACAGATCGATATGGACCTCGAGCAGGGCGTCAATCCCGACGCCCTGCCTGCGCCGTTCCATATCCGCGTCCTGCGCGCGCTGACGGCGGCGCTGCTGTTTGCGATGATGTCGCTCGGCTTCTGCGCCGTCATCTTGCGCTATGTGTTCAATGCGCCGATCCAGGGCGCCTGGCCCATTCTGGGCTTTCTGCTCGGGCTGATCGTGTTCACCAGCCTGCCGCTGATCAGCGTCGACGACCGTCACATCACCGTCGACCTGTTCGAGCAGGCCTTCACCGGCCGGGTCGGCGCCGGCGCGCGCTGGTTCGTCGCGTTGTTCAACATTGGCGCGACCGGGTTCATCGCCCAGCGCATGGCGGGTTTTGCCATACGCAGCTACCAGATGGGTCAGCTCAGCGACATGATCAACATGGAGCTGTGGCCGTTCGCCGCCGCCTTTTCGCTGCTCTCCGCGCTCACCTGCCTCATGCTGCTGGTGCAGTTCGTGACGCGCGTGCGGCAGGCGGTGAGCGGCCGAGCCGACGTGAGCGGTGACTCATGACGGCCACGCTGATCGGTCTCGGCTGCCTGCTGATCCTGCTGTTCATGCGCGTGCCGATCGGCTTCGCCATGATGACGGTCGGCCTGGTCGGCATCGGCGAAATGCGCAGCTGGCCGGCGATGTGGGTGTTGAGCTCGACGACGATCTACGACATCGTGACCTCGCCCTCCTTCGTCGTGCTGCCGCTGTTCCTGCTGATGGGCATGTTCGTCGCGCGCGCGCGGTTGTCGGACGATCTCTATGACGCCGCCAACGCCTGGCTCGGGCATTTTCGCGGCGGCCTCGCGATATCGACCGTCGCCGCCTGCGGCGGCTTTGCGGCGATCTCGGGCAATTCGGTGGCCACCGCCGTGACCATGGCGAAGGTGGCGATCCCCTCGATGCGGCGCTACGGCTATGCCGACAGCCTGGCGGCCGGCACCGTCGCCGCCGGCGGCACGCTCGGCATCCTGATCCCGCCCAGCAATGCCTTGATCGTCTACGGCCTGTTGACCGACACCGATATCGGCAAGCTGTTCATCGCCGGCATCCTGCCGGGCATCCTCACTGTGCTGCTCTATATGACGGTGGTGGCGATCACGGTCTATTTGCGGCCCGAGATGGGGCCGCCGGGCCCGCGCTCCGACTGGCGCGCGCGCTTCGTGTCGCTCGGCCGGATATGGGGCGTGGTGGCGCTGTTCGTCATGATCCTCGGCGGCATATCGGTCGGCGCCTTCACGCCGACGGAAGCCGGCGCCATGGGCGCCGCCGGCGCGCTGCTGTTCGCGATCGGGCGGCGCAAGATCAGCTGGAGCCAGTTCTATCTGGCGCTGCTGGAGGCGGCGACCACCACGGCCATGCTGTTCACGGTCCTGTTCGGCGCGCTCCTGCTCAATCATTTCATCGACTACACCGGCGTTGCCGATCAGCTTTCCGCCTTTGTCACTGGCAGCCACCTGCCGCCCAACGTGGCTATGCTGCTGATCCTGGCGATCTATATCTTCCTCGGCATGTTCGTCGACGGCGTGGCGATGATCCTGCTGACGGTGCCGGTGTTCGTGCCGATCGTGCAGACGCTGGGCTTCGATCTGATCTGGTTCGGCATCGTGCTGGTCATTGTCGTCGAGGTGAGCCTGATCACGCCGCCGATCGGACTCAACGTCTTCGTCTTGAAATCGCAATTGCCCGAGGTGCCGCTGAGCACGCTGTTCCGCGGCATCGTGCCCTTCCTCTGCGCCGACGTCGTGCGCCTGCTGCTCGTCCTGTTCGTGCCCTGGATCGTCCTGTTCCTGCCGAACCTGCTGCGTTAGCCGCGGCATTGCCGGCCGCCCTATTTTCCGAAGCGTTCCGGCAATCGGGCCGGCGGCCGCCGACTTGAGGGCTGGCGGCCCGTCGCTTTTGGCAAGTTCCGGACGGCAAAAAGTCGCGCATAAATGATGTACAAAACATCACTTATTACACTTGACATACATATACCACTTGTTCATCTATCACCGTCCTTCGGAATTTTCGAACCCCTCGATCGACATGATTACCTCCGCCCAAATGCGCGCCGCCCGTGCGCTGCTCCGTATTGACCAGCGCGAGCTGGCGCAGCGCGCGGGGCTTTCGCTGCCGACCATCCAGCGCATGGAAGCGAGCAACGGCGTCGTGCGCGGCAATGTCGACTCGCTGATGAAGCTGGTCGACGCGCTCGTCGCCAACGGCATCGAGCTGATTGGCGACGGTGCGATAAGCGGCGCCGGCGGGCGCGGGGTGCGGCTGAAATGATCGTCTACGCGCTTTACGGCGTCGCGGCGCTCATTGCCTTGGCGCCCATTGCGGTCGTGCTGTCGGCGTCGCCGCGCGCGACCGCCGTCGTCTACGGTGTGAGCCTGCTGGTCACGCTGATGCTGGCCGTAGTCGCGCTGCTGAGCCTGCTTGAACCGACAAGCTCGGCGCTCACCCTGCCGCTCGGCCTGCCCTGGGTCGGCGCGCATTTTCGTATCGATGCGCTTTCGGCTTTCTTTCTTCTGGTGGTGAACCTCGGTGGCGCCGCCGCCAGCCTGTTCGCCATCGGCTACGGGCGCCACGAAAAAGCGCCGCAACGCGTCTTGCCGTTCTATCCCGCCTATCTCGCCGCCATGAATCTCGTCGTGCTGGCCGACGATGCCTTTAGTTTTCTGGCGGCCTGGGAGTTCATGTCGCTCACCTCCTGGGCGTTGGTGATCGCGCATCATCGCGAGCGCGAGAACATCCGCGCCGGCTATGTCTATCTCCTGATGGCGAGCTTCGGCACGCTGGCGCTGCTCTTGGCCTTCGGCCTCTTGGCCGGCGCCGACGGCAATTACGTGTTCGACGCCATCCGCGCCGCGCATGTCTCGCCGGGCCTGGCCGCGCTGGTGCTGGTTCTGGCCCTGATCGGCGCCGGCTCGAAATCGGGCGTGGTGCCGCTGCATGCCTGGCTGCCGCTCGCACATCCCGCCGCGCCCAGCCAGGTTTCCGCGCTGATGAGCGGCGTAATGACCAAAGTCGCCGTCTACGGCTTCATCCGCATCGTGTTCGATCTGCTCGGCTTCCCCGCCTGGTGGTGGAGCATGCTGGTGCTCGCGGTCGGCGGAGTCACCGCGGCGATGGGCGTGCTTTACGCGCTGATGCAGCACGATCTGAAGCGGCTGCTCGCCTATCACACCGTGGAGAACATCGGCATCATCTATATCGGGCTCGGTCTGGCGCTCGCCTTCAAGGCTTTCGGCATGCAGCTGGCGGCGGCGCTGGCGCTCACCGCCGCGCTCTTTCACGTATTCAACCACTCGGTGTTCAAGAGCCTGTTGTTCTTCGGCGCCGGCGCCGTGCTCAATGCGACCGGCGAGCGCGACATGGAACACCTCGGCGGCCTCATCCACCGTATGCCGCAGACCGCCTTCGTGTTCCTGGTCGGTTGCGTGGCGATCTCGGCGCTGCCGCCGCTCAACGGCTTTGCCTCCGAATGGCTCAC
This sequence comes from uncultured Pseudomonadota bacterium, assembly GCA_963805535.1. Classification (GTDB taxonomy): domain Bacteria; phylum Pseudomonadota; class Alphaproteobacteria; order Rhizobiales; family Xanthobacteraceae; genus Pseudolabrys. The sequence goes on along the minus strand of CAWDUV010000010.1, from coordinate 67,835 downwards.
CTTCCAGGCCATCCTGCTCAGCCCGCATCTGCCCTCCTGGGGTTTGAAATTTTTGGTGCCGGCGGTGGGCGCGCTGCTGGCGCTGTCGGCGGCGCTGGCGGCGGCCTGCTTCGTCAAGGCCTTCGGCGTCAGCTTCCTTGGCCGCGCGCGCACGCCCGCGGCGGCCAATGCGCAGGAGACCGACAGCAATTCGCTCGCCGCCATGTATTTCCTGGCCGCGCTCTGCCTGGTCGCCGGAGTCCTGCCCGGCCTGTTCATCGACGCGCTGGCGCCGGTCGCGCATGCGCTGGTGGGCGCGCGCATGCCGCACCAGGTGGGGCTTGCCTGGCTCACCATCGTGCCGATCGCCGAGAGCCGCAGCTCCTATAACGGCTTGCTGGTCTTCATCTTCATCGTGCTGTCGGCCTCGCTTGCCGCCTTTGCCATCCACCGGCTGGCGTCCGACCGGCGGCGGCGCGCGCCGGCCTGGGATTGCGGCTTTCCCGACGCGAGCCCGGCCACGCAATACACCGCCTCCAGCTTCGCGCAGCCGATCCGCCGCGTCTTCGGCACCGTCGTGTTCCGCGCGCGCGAAATCGGCGAGATGCCGCCGCCGGGCTCCATGGCGCCGGCGCGGCTCACCGTCGACCTGCGCGATCTGATCTGGGATGGGCTCTACGCGCCGATCTCGGGTTTCATCGATTTCGCCACCGATCGGCTCAACGTGCTGCAATTCCTCACCATCCGCCGCTATCTCACGCTGGTCTTCGCGGCGCTGGTGCTGCTGCTGCTGGTGCTGGCGATATGGCAATGATGCGCGATTTCGCCCTGCAGGGCGCCGAAATGCTGCTGGTGTTGCTGCTGTCGCCGCTGCTCACCGGCTTCGTGCGCAAGGTGAAGGCGCGCCTGCTCCGCCGCCGCGGCCCGCCGCTGTTGCAGCCCTATCGCGATCTGGTCCGCCTGATGCGCAAGGAGGTGGTGCTGGCGGAAAGCGCTTCCTGGCTGTTCCGCGTCATTCCTTACCTCGTATTCGCTGCCACCTGGGTGGCGGCCTCGCTGGTGCCGACCTTCCGCAGCGGCTTGCTGTTCTCCTGGTCGGCCGATCTGATCGCCATCATCGCGCTCATCGGCAGCGCGCGCTTCTTCCTGGCGCTCGCCGGCATGGATGTCGGCACCGCCTTCGGCGGCATCGGCGCGAGCCGCGAGGTGATGATCGCCTCGCTCGCCGAGCCCGCCATGCTGATGATCGTGTTCACGCTGGCGCTGGTGGCGGGCTCGACGCAGCTCTCCACCATGTCGGCCTATATGGCGTCCGCCGGCGTGGGCTTGCGCGTCTCGCTCGGCCTGGCGGTGATCGCGCTGATCATGGTGGCGATCGCCGAGAACGCCCGCATACCGATCGACAATCCGGCCACGCATCTCGAGCTCACCATGGTGCACGAAGCCATGGTGCTTGAATATTCCGGTCGGCATCTGGCGCTGATCGATCTCTCGTCCGAGCTGAAACTGCTGCTTTACGTCTCGGTGATCGGTTGTCTGTTCACGCCCTGGGGCATCGCCGGTGCTGACGCCAGCCCGGCCTCACTTGTCATCGGTATCGCCAGCTACATCGGCAAGCTCGCGGTCGGCGGCTTCCTGCTCGCGCTGTTCGAAACGGCCATCGCCAAGATGCGCGTGTTCCGCGTGCCCGCCTTCCTCGGCGCCGCGCTGATGCTCGGCCTGCTCGCCACTCTGTTGCTGTTTGTGTCGGGGAGCTTGTAGGCGCCATGCACAGCCTCACCTTCGACGTCGCCCATCTGCTCGCCGGCTCGTTAGTGCTGGTGAGTTTCATGCAGCTCTACCAGGCGCGGCTTTATGCGCTGCTTAACATTTACGCGCTGCACGCTCTGGTGCTGGCGGCCTCGGTCGCCTGGCAGGCTTTCATCCAGGATGCGCCGCATCTCTACGTCACGGCGGGGATTGCGCTCGTCTTCAAAGCCATGGTCATCCCGGTGGCGTTGCATCGCATCATCGTGCGGCTCGGCATCCACCGCGAGATCGAAACCGTGGTCGGCGTCGGCCCGGCGATGCTCTTAGGCATGGGCCTGGTGGCGCTGTCGATGGTGGTGATGTTGCGGGTGACGGCGGAGGCCGATCCGCTGGCGCGCGAGGATCTGGCCTTCGCGCTCGCCGTGGTGCTGCTCGGCCTTCTCATGATGGTGACGCGGCGCAACGCGGTGAGCCAGGTCATCGGCTTCATGTCGCTGGAAAACGGCCTCGTGCTGGCGGCGACCGGCGCCAAGGGCATGCCGCTGGTGGTGGAGATTTCCGTCGCCTTCTCCGTGCTGATCGCCTTCATCGTGATCGGCATCTTCCTGTTTCGTATTCGTGAAAGGTTCGACACCGTCGATCTGCAGGCGCTCGACAAGTTCCGCGGAGAGCGGCGATGACGCTCGACGCGCTCACCGGCGTGCTGCTGATCCCGGCGATTGCCGCGGCGTTGCTGGCCGTGCTGCCCGGCTATCGGCTGACCGCGCGGCTCAACGTGCTGGCCGCGCTCGCGACCTTCCTCACTGCGGTCTCGCTGTTCGTCGTGCAGCCGAAGTCGGGGCCTTATCTTTTGGTCGACGACCTCAACAAAGTCTTCATCGTGCTGACCACTTTCGTCGGCTTCACCACCGCCTTGTTCAGCGCCAGCTATATCGGCCACGAGATCGAGACCGGCAAGCTGACCCCGCGTTACGTGCGCTTCTATCACGCCATGTATCAGGTGCTGATGTTCGGCATGAACCTCGCGCTCGTCGCCAACAATATTGGCCTGATGTGGGTGGCGATCGAGCTCGCCACGCTCTCCACCGTACTGATGGTCGGCATCTACCGCACGCACGAGGCGCTGGAGGCGGCTTGGAAATATTTCATCCTCGGCAGCGTCGGCATTGCGCTGGCGCTCTTCGGCACCATCCTCATCTACATGGCGGCGCGGCCGGTGATCGGCGAGGGGCTCGACGCCATGGTGTGGACGGTGCTGATGACGCGCGCCGGACAATTCGACCCCGCGCTGCTCAACGTCGCCTTCGTGTTCCTGCTGCTCGGCTACGGCACCAAAGTGGGGCTGGCCCCGCTGCACGCCTGGCTGCCCGACGCGCACGCCGAAGGCCCGACGCCGATCTCGGCGGTGCTGTCCGGCCTGTTGCTGAACGTCGCGCTTTACGCGCTGCTGCGCTTCAAGATGCTGCTGGCGCTCAACGCAGGCGCGCTCGCGCCCGGCCCGCTGATGGTGAGCATGGGGCTGATTTCGGCGCTGTTCGCCGCCTTCATGCTGTACCGGCGGCGCGACATCAAACGTCTGTTTGCTTACTCGTCGATCGAGCACATGGGCATCATCGTGTTCGCCTTCGGCATGGGCGGCCCACTCGCCAATTTCGCCGGCCTGCTGCACATGACCATGCATTCGCTGACCAAGTCGGCGATCTTTTTCTCGGTCGGCCATATCTCGCAGGTCAAGGGCACGCAGAAGATCGCCGACATGGGCGGGCTCACGGTCACGCATCCGGTGCTCGGCTGGGGCTTGGTGCTCGGCGTGGTGGCGATCGCCGGGCTGCCGCCGCTCGGCATTTTCATGAGCGAATTCCTGGTGGTGACGTCGACCTTCGCGCGCCAGCCCTGGCTTGCCGTGGTTCTGGTCGTGGCCATTCTGGTCGCGCTCGGCGGCCTGTTCATGCGCCTCAACACGGTCGCATTTGGCGATGTGCGTGGGCCCACGGCGCCCGCGAAAGCCTCTTACGTGCCGATGTTCTCGCACCTCGCGATCGTCTTCATGGCGGGCATCTACATGCCCCCGGCGCTGGTTGCTGGCTTCGAGAACGTGGCCAGGCTGTTGGGATAGCGCCATGACCCGCACGCCCGTCACCGAGCAAGGCTGGAACGAGGCCATCGCGCGCTTGGGCCGCGGGCAGGCCACGCTGCTCGGCCTGTGGGCCGATGCCGGCGACGTGCTGATGGCGCTGCTCGACGGCGAGGGGGTCGCGTTGCTCAGCTATGTTTGCGCCGACGGCAAGTACCCGAGCGTCGGCGCGCGGCACCCGCCGGCGATCCGGCTGGAGCGCGCCATCCGCGATCTGCACGGCTTCGACGCCGTGGGCGCGCCTGACACGCGGCCCTGGCTCGATCACGGCGTCTGGCAGGGCGCGGCGCGCGCGGCCTACGACTTCCTGCCGGCCGAGGGCGAGGGCTTACACCAGATCCCGGTCGGCCCGGTGCATGCCGGCATCATCGAGCCCGGCCATTTTCGCTTCACCGCCAATGGCGAGCATGTGGTGCGGTTGGAAGAGCGGCTCGGCTATGTGCACAAGGGCATCGAGAAGCAGATGGCCGGCGCCCCGCTGGCCTGCGCCGCCAAGCTCGCCGCCCGCAATTCGGGCGACAGCACGGTTGCCTATTCCTATGCATTCGCCTTGGCCGCCGAGGCCGCCCTGCGGATAGCGCCGCCGCCGCGCGCCGCTTACTTACGCGCGCTGATGGCGGAGCTGGAGCGGCTGGCCAATCATTTCGGCGACATTGGCGCCATCTGCAACGACGCGGCTTTCGCGCTGATGCATGCGCAGACCGGCATTTTGCGCGAGCGCGTTTTGCGGGCCTCGCATGCGTGCTTCGGCCACCGGCTGATGATGGATGCGATCGTGCCCGGCGGCGTCGCCTGCGATCTTGCGCCCGAGGGCGCGGACGCGCTACGAGCGTTGCTCGCCGAAGCGCGCAAGCGTTTCCCGCGCCTGATCGAGCTTTACGACAACACCGCCTCGCTGCAGGACCGCACCGTCACCACCGGCATCGTGCGCGCCGACTACGCGCGCCAGTTCGGCGCCGGCGGCTTTGTCGGGCGCGCTTCCGGCCGCGATTTCGACGCCCGGCGCAATCTGGCCTATGCGCCCTATGATGCGCTCGCGTTCGAGGTGCCGGTGCTGGAGGCTGGCGACGTCAATGCGCGCGTCTGGGTGCGCATCCGCGAGGTCGAGCAAAGCCTTTCGCTAATCGAGCAGGTCCTCGACCGCCTGCCGGAGGGGCCCATTATCGCCGCGAGGAAGGACAATGCCACCGGCTGCGAGGGTCTTGCCCTGACGGAAGCCTTCCGGGGCGACGTGCTGGTGTGGTTGAGAATCGACGGCGAGGGCAAAGTCGCGCGCTGCCATTTGCGCGACGCTTCCTGGTTCCAGTGGCCGCTGCTGGAAGCCGCCATCGAAGGCAACATTGTCGCGGATTTTCCGCTCTGCAATAAGTCGTTCAACTGCTCGTATTCGGGGCACGATCTCTAATGCGCCGTACGCTGTTCGAAAGCCTCACCCACCGTCCGCTCACGGAGCGGGCGCCGGCGCCCGACGAGGCGGCGCTGGCCGAGCTCGCGCAATCCGTCAAGCGCGCGGCGCGCGCCCGGCTCGGGCGTTCGCTCTCCATCCGCCAGGTCGACGCCGGCTCCTGCAATGCCTGCGAACTGGAAATCCACGCGCTCAGCAATGCGTTCTACGATCTCGAGCGCTTCGGCTTTCACTTCGTGGCTTCGCCGCGGCACGCCGACGTGCTGATGGTGACCGGTCCGGTGACCAAGAACATGCGCGAGGCCTTGCTGCGCACCTACAATGCCACGCCCGATCCGAAATGGGTGGTGGCGGTGGGCAGTTGCGCCGCCAACGGCGGCGTGTTCGCCGGCAGCTATGCGGTGACCGGCGGCGTCAAGGACGTCGTGCCGGTCGATCTGCATATCCGCGGCTGCCCGCCGAGCCCGCAGGACCTGTTGAAAGGCCTGCTCGCGCTTCTGCAGCAAGCGAACGGAGCGGGCGCGCGCTAAGGCTGAGTCTAATTTGCCTATTTTTTCAGCAAATTCTTCGAATTGTATGCAATTGCATCGTGGCCTGCAGCGGCAATTTTTCCGCGCCGGACACGGATAGCCCCGCCGATTTAACCATTTAGCGTCGCAACCGGCGCCCGCCAGGGCTTGGCACGAGTTTTGCGGAAATCCTCCCCAAGGCATTTCAGTTGCATCGGGAGGTATCACATGAAGCGACGTGATTTTCTCAAGTCGGCGACCGCGCTCGCGGCCGGCACCGCGATCTCCGGGCCGGCGGTCTGGTCGGCCAAGGCGGCCTCGCGCAAGGAGACGCTGCTGCTCGTCACCGAGAACGGCCCCAACAATCTCGACATCCACGGGCTCGGCACCAACCGGCCGGGCTACGAGGCCTCGTGGAACTGCTACGACCGCCTCATCACCCACGGTAAGAAAAAGCTGCCCGACGGCACGCTGTCCTACGACCGCGACAAGTTCGAAGGCGAGCTCGCCGAGGACATGAAGATCGGCGACATGTCGGCGACCTTCAAGCTGAAGAGGAGCGCCAAGTTCCAGGACGGCACGCCGGTCACCGCGAAGGACGTGAAGTGGTCGTTCGAGCGCGCCATCGGCGTCGGCGGCTTTCCCACCGTGCAGATGAAGGCGGGCTCGCTGGTCAAGAAAGAGCAGTTCGTCGCCGTCGACGATCGCACTTTCCGCGTCGATTTCATCAAGAAGGACCGCCTCACCGTCCCCGATCTCGCGGTGATCGTGCCCGGCATCTACAATTCCGGCCTGCTCAAGAAGCACGCCACGGCCAAGGACCCGTGGGCGCGCGACTTTACCAAGAGCAACACCGCCGGCTCCGGCGCCTACAAAGTGGTGAGCTGGAAGCCGGGCGTCGAAACGATTTACGAGCGCAACGACGCCTGGGTCGGCGGCAAGCTGCCCGAGCTCAAGCGCGTGATCTGGCGCACCATCCCCTCGCAGGGCAACCGCCGCGCGCTGATGGAGCGCGGCGACGCCGACATGTCCTTCGACCTGCCGAGCAAGGACGCCTCCGAGATGAAGAAGGAGGGCAAGGTCGTCATCATCGCCAACCCGATCGGCAACGGCATGTACAGCCTCGAGCTGAACGTGGCGCATCCCCCGTTCAACAACGAAAAGGTCCGCCAGGCCATTGCCTATGCGATTCCCTACCGGCAGATCATGGACGCGGCCAATTACGGTCTGGCCAATCCGTTGTTCGGCGGCCCGTCCAACACCGTCACCGACATCGCCTGGCCGGCCAAGACCGGCTACTCCACCGACATCGCCAAGGCCAAGGCGCTGATGAAGCAATCGGGCTCCGGCCCCATCGCCACCACCATCTCGTTCGACCTGGGCGATGCAGTCAAATCCGAGCCGATCGCGGTACTGATCCAGGAAAGCCTGAAGGAAATCGGCATCACCACCACCATCAACAAGGTGCCGGGCTCGAACTGGCGCAGCGAGATGGCCAAGAAGAGCATGCCGATGATGGTCAACTTCTTCTCGGGCTGGCTCGACTATCCGGAATACTTCTTCTTCTGGTGCTATTCCGGGCAGAACGCGATCTTCAACACGCCGAGCTACGTCAACAAGGACATGGACAAGATGATCGACGGCGCCCGCGCGGCGGCGGCGATCGGCGACAAGGAGAAATACGCAACCGACGTGAAAGGCTTCATCTCCAAGGCCTACACCGAGGTGCCGCGCGTGCCCTTGTTCCAGCCCTATCTCAACGTGGCGACGCAGAAGAACATTTCCGGCTACTGCTACTGGTTCCACCGCCAGGTCGATTACCGCTCGATCGTGAAGGCGTAACCCGCGTTCTGCCCCGCCGGCGGCGCATCGCAAGGCGAAAGCTTAAGCGGTGCGCTGCCGATCCGGGGCGGTGAAACCCAAGGCGTGCAATGCTCGCGAAAATCGGCAAACGACTGGTGACGGTGATCCCGACCTTGATCGGGGTCGTCATCGTCACCTTTCTGCTCACCCGCGTGCTGCCCGGCGATCCGGCGGTCTATTTCGCCGGCCCCGCCGCCACGCCGGCCTCGATCGCCGATATCCGCAAGACTCTCGGCCTCGACCGCCCACTGCCCGAGCAATTCGTGCGCTATGTCGACGATCTCGCGCACGGCGATCTCGGCAATTCGCTCTCCACCGGCCAGCCGGTAGTGACCGAAATCGCGACCCGGCTGCCGGCTTCCGCCGAGCTCACGCTGACCGGCCTCTTGCTGTCGATCCTCATTGCGGTGCCGCTCGGCATTCTCGCCGCCGTACGGCAGGGCTCCTGGATCGATCACCTTTGCCGGATCGTGGCGACCGCCGGCGTCTCGCTGCCGGTGTTCTTCACCGGCCTGCTCTTGGTCTATGTGTTCTACTTCCTGCTCGGCTGGTCGCCCTCGCCGATCGGCCGGCTGGACGCCTTCTCCAGCCCGCCGGCGCAGATCACCGGCTTCTTCCTCGTCGACAGCCTGCTCACCGGCGATTTCGAGACATTCCGCGCCGCGGCGTCGCAGCTCATTCTGCCGGCGCTGACGTTGGGCATTTTCTCGCTGGCGCCGATCACGCGCATGACGCGCGCCTCCATGCTGGCGGTGCTCGCTTCCGACTTCGTGCGCACCGCGCGGGCGAGCGGCCTGTCCAACCGCACCGTCATCCTCACTTACGCTTTCCGCAACGCCATGCTGCCGGTGGTGACCACGCTCGGCATGGTCTTTTCCTTCCTGCTCGGCGCCAATGTGCTGGTCGAGAAGGTGTTCGCCTGGCCCGGCATCGGCTCCTATGCGGTCGAGGCGCTGATCGCCAGCGACTTCGCGCCGGTGCAGGGCTTCGTGCTCACCATGGCGGTACTTTACGTGGCGCTCAACCTGCTGATCGACATTCTCTACGGCGTCATCGACCCGCGCGTGAGGCTGGAAGGATGACCGATACCGCGGTGCAGACGCCGGTTGCCCCGACGGTGCCGCCAAAGACGCCGGCGCCACCCTCGGCCGTTCCCAAGCCGACGAGCAACTCCCTGTGGCGCCATGCGCGCTATGTGATCTCGGAAAACCCGGTCACGGGCCTCGCCTTCGCGTTGTTCATCCTGATTGCGTTGGCGGCGCTGATCGGGCCTTACGTGGTGCCCTACGACCCGCTGGCGAGCGACACCGTGGCCAGGCTGCAGCCGCCGTCCTGGGCGCATTGGTGCGGCACCGATCTGCTGGGCCGCGACGTGTTCAGCCGCGTGGTGGTGGCGACCAGGCTCGATTTCATCATCGCGCTCGCCTCGGTAGCGCTGGTCTTCGCCATGGGCGGCCTCGCCGGCATCGCCGCCGGCTATTTCGGCGGCTGGACCGACCGCATCGTCAGCCGCCTGTCCGACACCATCATGGCCTTTCCGCTGTTCGTGCTGGCCATGGGCATTGTCGCCGCGCTCGGCAACACCGTCACCAACATCGTCATCGCCACCGCGATCATCAACTTCCCGCTCTATGTGCGCGTCGCCCGCGCCGAAGCCAACGTGCGGCGCGACGCCGGCTTCGTGCAGGCGGCCAGGCTGTCGGGCAACGGCGAATTCCGTATTCTGCTGATGCACATCTTGCCCAATATCATGCCGCTCATGATGGTGCAGATTTCGCTCACCATGGGCTACGCCATCCTCAATGCCGCCGGCCTCTCCTTCATCGGCCTCGGCGTGCGCCCGCCGACGCCGGAATGGGGGATCATGGTGGCGGAGGGCGCGGCCAACATCATCTCCGGCGAATGGTGGGTGGCGCTGTTCCCCGGCGCCGCGCTGATGCTGGCGGTGTTCTGCTTCAACCTACTGGGCGACGGGTTGCGCGATCTGGTCGATCCGCAGCGGAGGACGTGAGCCGCATGATCCCGAAAAGCATGTCCTCGACCCCGATAGGGGATGGGCACCGGTTTTCGGACGAGATCATGCGCCAAGGAAAATGGCCATGCTGAAGCCCCCCGAGCCCGCCGCCGACGCCGGCACAAGCATGCCGCTGCTCGACATAAGCGACCTGACGGTCGAGTTCCAAACCCGGCGCGGCACCGTGCGCGCCGTCGAGCACATCAACATTTCGGTGGCCAAGGGCGAGACCGTCGGCATCGTTGGTGAGTTCGGCTCCGGCAAGTCGGTGACCTCCTACGCGGTGATGCGCATTCTCGACCGCGCCGGCAGGATAGCCGCAGGCTCGGTGACCTTCTCCGGCCTCGACCTGCGCGCGGCGCCGGAAAGCGAGATGCGCGACCTGCGCGGCCGCGAAATGTCGATGATCTTCCAGAGCCCGCGCCTGGCGCTCAATCCGATCCGCAAGATCGGCAAGCAGATCGAGGACGTGCTGTTGCAGCACGCCCAGGTCGACAAGGACGCGGTCGCCGGCAAGGCGGTGGAAATGCTCGACCTGGTGCGCATCGCGCGCCCGAAGGAGCGCTACCACGCCTATCCGTTCGAGCTGTCCGGCGGCATGTGCCAGCGCGTGGTCATTGCGCTGGCGCTCGCCTGCCGCCCGCAGCTCTTGATCGCCGACGAGCCCACCACCGGCCTCGACGTCACCACCCAGAAGGCGGTGATGGATCTGGCGGTCGACCTCACGCGCGAGCGCGGCATGTCGATGATCCTCATCACCCACGACCTCGGCCTGGCCGCCGCCTATTGCGACCGCGTGGTGGTGATGGAAAAGGGCCACGTGGTGGAAACGGCGCGCTCGGAAGCCATCTTCAAGGCCCCGAGCCACGCCTATACGCGCAAGCTGATGCGGGCCACGCCCCGACCCGGCGTCACCCTGCGCGGCCTGCTGCCGGACGGCGAACTTACCTCTCCCCGCTTGCGGGGAGAGGTCGACGTGGCTTCGCGCAGCGAAGACGCGTCGGGTGAGGGGGCTTCTCGATCTGCTCAGGCCGTGGCGACGGCCCCTCACCCCGACCCTCTCCCCGCAGGCGGGGAGAGGGAGAAGAAGACGCCGTTGCTCACGGTCGAGAACCTGATCAAGGAGTATCCGCGGCAAGGGGCGACCGCTTCGCTGTCCGCGCTGTTCAATCGCAACAAGCCGGTGCCGGAAAGCGCGGTGTTCCGCGCCGTCGACGACATCAGCTTCGAGATCGCGCGCGGCGAAAGCGTCGGGCTGGTCGGCGAGTTCGGCTGCGGCAAATCCACCACCTCGACCATGGTAATGCGGCTGATCGACAAGAGCGAAGGCCGCATCGTGTTCGACGGCGTCGATATCGGCGCCATCCCGGCGCGCCAGTTCGCCACGCTGCCCTTACGCAGGCGTATCCAGATGGTGTTCCAGGACCCGACCGACAGCCTCAACCCGCGCTTCACGGCGGCGCGCGCCATCGCCGATCCGCTGCTCCGCCTCGGCGAGGTGCCGCGCGGCAAAGTGCGCGCGCGCTGCGAGGAGCTTGCCGAGCAGGTCGGCCTGCCGCTCGCGTTGCTCGACCGTTTCCCGCATCAGCTTTCCGGCGGGCAGAAGGCGCGCGTCGGTATTGCGCGCGCCATCGCGCTCAAGCCCGACCTCGTCATTCTCGACGAGCCGACCGCGGCGCTCGACGTGTCGGTGCAGGCGGTGGTGCTCAATCTGCTGCAGGACCTGAAAGAGCAGCTCGGCATGAGCTATCTGTTCGTCTCGCATGACCTCAACGTGGTGCAGCTCTTGTGCGACCGCGTCATCGTCATGCAGGCGGGCAAGATCGTGGAGCAGGGGCCGACCGCGCAGGTGCTGGTCAAGCCGGCGTCGGACTATACCCGCGACCTGCTGGCGGCTATACCGCATCCGCCGCTCTAGTGCGTGATTCCGAAAAGCGGGAATTGGTTTTTCGGATAAGATCACGCGCACATGGGAAACATCGGGAGCTAGGGCGCATGGCCGAGGACACACTGGAAGAGTTCATCGTCGCCGCTGCGGCGGCGCTTGGTATTGCGCTCGATGACGCTTGGCCGCCGGCGGTGAGGCTAAATCTCGACGTCACCTTGCGCCACGCCGCGACGGTCGAGGCGTTCAAGCTGCCCGACGCGGCCGAGCCCGCACCGGTGTTCGAGGCCTGATCCGGTGGCCGGCGATTGGGCATGGGCGAGCGCCGCCGAAATCGCGCAAGCCGTGGCATCCGGCAAGGCCAGCGCCGCGGTTGTGGTCGAGGCAGCGCTCGCGCGCATCGAAAAGCTCAATCCGGCGCTCAATGCCTTTACCGCGGTGACGGCCGCACGCGCGCGGGCCAAGGCGAAGGCGGTTGACGCCGCCTCCACCAAAGGCCCGCTCGCCGGCGTGCCCTTCGCGGTCAAGAACCTGTTCGACGTCGCCGGCATCGCCACGGTCGCCGGCTCGAAGATCAACCGCGCCTATCCGCCGGCCACGCGCGATTCCGTACTGATCGAGCGGCTGGAAGCGGCGGGCGCAGTGCTGGTCGGTGCGCTCAACATGGGCGAATACGCCTACGATTTCACCGGCGAGAACGTGCACGACGGCCCTTCGCGCAATCCGCATGATGTGAGCCGCATGACCGGCGGCTCGTCCGGCGGCTCGGGCGGGGCGGTGGCGGGCGGCATGGTGCCGCTGGCGCTCGGCTCCGACACCAATGGCTCCATAAGAGTGCCGTCTTCGTTCTGCGGCATATTCGGGCTGAAGCCGACTTATGGCCGGCTCTCTCGCGCGCGCAGCTTTCCGTTCGTGGCGAGCCTCGACCATCTCGGGCCGTTCGCGCGCACAACGCGCGATCTTGCGCTTTCCTACGACGCCATGCAGGGGCCGGACGCCGACGATCCGGCCTGCACGCGGCGCCTGCCCGAGCCGGTGACGCCGCTGATCGAGCGTGGCGTCGAGGGCCTGCGCATCGCGGTGGCCGGCGGTTACTTCAAGCAGGGTGCGTTCTCGGAAGCGCTGGAAGCGGTAGCGCGCATCGCCAAGGCGCTTGATACGCGCGACGAGATCGAGATTCCGGAAGCCCAGCGCGCCCGCGCCGCCGCTTACGTCATCACCACCACCGAAGGCGCCGCGCTCCATCTCGACCGGTTGCGCAGCCAGGCGCGCGATTTCGATCCGGCCGTGCGCGACCGCCTGATCGCCGGCGCCTTGGTGCCGGCGTCGCTGGTCGTCAAGGCACAGATTTTCCGCCGCTGGTATCGCGAGCAAGTGCTGACATTGTTCGAGCGCTACGATGCCATCCTGGCGCCGTCCACGCCCTGCACCGCGCCCAAGCTCGGCCAGCAGAGCTTGCTGCTCGACGGCGTGGAAATGCCGCTGCGCCCGAATGTCGGCATCTACACCCAGCCGATCTCCTTCGTCGGCCTGCCGGTTGCCGCGGTGCCGGTGCCCTTGCGGCCGCTGCCGATCGGCGTGCAGATTATCGCCGCGCCCTGGCGCGAAGACATCGCCTTGCGCATCGCCTACGCGCTGGAACAAATGAAAGTGGTGGCGGCGCCTGAGCCGAAGCTACCGGGAGGATAAGAATGGACATCGACCTGCCGGAGGTCGTTGCCGAGGTGCGCGAAGCCTTCGAACGCTACGAGAAGGCGCTCGTATCGAATGACGTCGCGACGCTCGACGCGCTGTTTCATGACGACGCGCGCACGATCCGCTATGGCGCGACGGAAATTCTTTACGGCTTTGACGAGATCAAATCCTTCCGCGCGGGGCGTTCGCCGGCGGGGCTGGCGCGCACTTTATCGCGCACCGTCATCACCACCTACGGGACGAATTTCGCCGTTGCATCAACGCTTTACGAGCGGGCCACGACGCCCGGCCGGATCGGCCGGCAGATGCAGACCTGGGTCAAATTCCCGCAAGGTTGGCGCGTGGTCGCCGCCCATGTGAGTTTGCTCGATGTCAGCCTGCTGGACGCTGCGCGCGAGCGGCGGCCATGAGCATGACGCAGGCCGCATCGGGCGCTTCGGTGGTGCCGCTGCGCGGCACGCGCGCGGAAGCCTTGCGCCAGCAATTGGCCGACGAGATCGTGCGCGGCCGGATCGCGCCCGGCGCGCCGCTCGACGAGAGCGAGCTCGCGCGCCGCTTCAGCGTCTCGCGCACGCCGGTGCGCGAAGCGATCCGCCTCTTGTCGGCGAACGGCCTGGTGGAAGTGCGTCCGCACCGCGCCGCCGTGGTGGCGCGACCGAGCCACGAAACGTTGATCGGCATGTTCGAGGTGATGGCGGAGCTCGAATCGCTCTGCGCCGGCTATGCCGCCGAGCGCATGACCGCCCCCGAGCGCCGCGCCATGGAGGCGGTGCACGAGGAGTTGCGCGTGCTGATCCAGAGCGGCGACCCGCAGCGCTATCACGAGATGAACGAGGCCTTCCACGGCACCATTTATGCCGGTGCGCACAACGCCTATCTCGCCGAATTGACGCTGATGACGCGTGCGCGCGTGCGGCCGTTCCGCCGCGCCCAGTTCCGCATCCGCGGCCGCCTCGCCAAGTCGCATATCGAGCATGATCGCGTGGTGCAGGCGATCCTGCGCGGCGAGCGCGTGCTGGCGGCGCAGACGATGTACGCGCACATCATCACGGTCGGCGAGGAATACGAACACTATCGGGAGACGCTTTGATCTACTCTGTCATTCCGGGGCGCGGCCGAAGGTCGCGAGCCCGGAATGACAAGACAACTCAAGCCCGCGCTATACCGGCTGATGCTCCTTCAGCGCGCCGAGGGGCAGTTTGGTGTCGGCGTGAAACACGCGCCCTATCGACGCGAGTAGGGCATCGTTGCCGCCGGGCGCCAAGAGCGTGATGCCGAAGGGCACGCCGTCGCCCGTGAAGGCGGCCGGCAGCGCCAGCCCGCACAGGTCGAGCAGGTTGACGAAATTGGTATAGGTGCCGAGCCGGCTGTTGAGCTGGATGGGATCGGCCAGCACTTGCGCGATCGTGTAGGCGGTGGGCGCAGTCGGCAGCGCCAGGCCGTCGACCCTGGCGAAAGTGCGCTCGGCCAAGCGGCGCAATTCCTCCAGCTTGTAGAAGGCGGCGAAGGCGTCCATCGCCGTCGGTTTAAGGCCGCTGACGACGATCGCGCGCGTCACCGGATGCAGCGCATCGGGATCGGAATCGAGCACCGGCTTGGCCGTGATCGCGCGCTCCGCCACCCAGGGACCCTCGTAGAGCAGGCGGGCGGTCTCGTAGAACGGCTCGATATCGATCTCGACAATGATGCAGCCGAGCCGCGCCAGCCGCTCGAGCGCCGCCTCATAGGCCGCTTCGAACTGCTTGTCGCCGAAGAACAGCCGCTGGCCGGCAAGCGGCACGCCGAGTTTCGCCCGCGCCGGCATCGCGCCAGGCGCGCCGAGCGGGCGCCTGCGCGAATAGGGATCGTGGTCGTCCGGCGCGGCGAGTGCGGCAAGCGCGGCCCAGGCGTCCTCGACGGTGAGCGCGAACAACGAAACGCAATCGAGCGTGCGGCAGGCCGGCACCACGCCGTAGGTCGAGACGAGGCCGAGGCTGGGCTTGAGGCCGACGATATTGTTGAGGCCGGCCGGCACGCGGCCGGAGCCTGCGGTATCGGTGCCGAGCGCGAGCGGCACCACGCCGGAGGCGACCGCCACCGCCGAGCCGGAACTGGAGCCGCCCGGCACCAGTTCGGGCTTGATGGCGTTGCGCGGCACGCCATAGGGCGAGCGCACGCCCACCAGGCCGGTGGCGAACTGGTCGAGATTGGTCTTGCCGATGACGATGGCGCCGGCGGCGCGTAAGCGCGCAACGCATGTGGCGTCACGATGCGGCGTGTAGACGAAGGCGGGGCAGGCGGCCGTGGTCGGCAGGCCGGCAACGTCGATATTGTCCTTGACCGCAACCGGCACGCCGTAAAGCGGCAGATTAACGTCGCTCAGTGCGCGCGCCTCGGCCAGGCTGTCGGCCTCTTCGCGCAGCGTGATGAACACAGCCGGGTCGTTGAGCGCCCGCACCCGCGCATAAGAGCGCGCGACGGTCTGTTCGGGGGTCTGCGAACGCGCGCGATGCGCGGCAACGATGGCGGCGACGGTTTCGGTCAATCGGGCCCCCAACACGGCAAGAGCGGCGCCGCCCGGTTCGGGCTGAGCGCCGCTCCTTGTGCGCAATAATCGCTGGCCGCGCAACGACCCCGCGCTATTCGGCCGGCACCGCGTTCGGCACTGCGTCCGGCACCGCCATGAAGGCCGGCTTCTTGCCGAGCGCGAACAGGAACACCGCGACGATCAGGTAGGCGAACGCCACGCCCGGCGTGACGCCGAGGCCGTCGTTGCCGATGCCGACCGCCGAGCCGTGCATGAAGCCGAAATAGGTCATCACCGCGCCGGCAAAAGAAAACGCAGAAGCCTTCATGAAATCGCGCTCGATCACGAACACCGCGATAGCCGCGAGCGTGAGGCCGGCGAGGATCGAGCCGCCGCCCAGCACTGCGAGGCCCTGATACATCACGCCGACGCCGGCGAGCTTGGCGATGCCGAGCTTGGCGGCGCTGGTGCCGGCGACGGTGAGCACGCCGTCGATCAGCGTCTTGGCCCAGGCGGCAAGATGCGGGGTGAGCGCCAGCACCACCGCCGGCGCATGAACTCTTGGGCGTGGTCTGGAACGCTTGCGCGCCGATCAGCATGCCGATGTACAGCAGGATCGGCGAGATAGCGACCACCGGCACGACGTCGAGCAGCAGCGAGATGATGCCGAAGCACGACAGCACGATGACCATGACGCCGGTCGCCGCCGAATAGCCGATGCGCCCGCCCATCGCCTTCCAACCGGGATGGCCGATATAGACGGCGTTGATGAAGGGATTGCCCATCAGCGCGCCGATGCAGCTCACCACGCCGTCGGCGGTCAGCACGCGCGTGGTCGGGTAGGCATCGCCGGCCGCTTCCGCGCTTTCCACGTTGTCCATCGCCTCGACCAGGTCGTAGACGCCGAACGGAATGGCGGTGACCAGGATGGCGCCGATATATTCAAAGCCGCCGAACGTGTGCCAGCCCGCCGGAACGGGCAGCGAGACGTGGATACTCTTGATCGAGGCCCACAAGGCGGCGCCGCTCATGCCGCCGTAGTGCAGACCGAATATATTGGAGCCCCAGGCGATCGCGGTGCCGACCACGATGGCGACCAGGCCGGCCGGGACGCCCATCGGATAGCGCACGCCGCCGAACCAGCTCACCATGATGATGGCGAAACAGGTGATGCCGATGACCGGCGTCAGATACATGTCGAGCGCCGGCTTCATCGAGATGAAGGCGATCGAGACGCCGGCCAGCGTGCCGAGCAGGGCGGCGCGCGGCGTGATCTTGCGCACATAGGGCGCGATGAAGCCGCCGATCATCAGGATAAAGCTCTGGATGAACACCCAGGTCGTGCCGGCTTCCCATGCTTTGATCGGATCGTTGGTCTTGAGCAGGATCGGCAGCATGATCACGAAGGTGACGATGAACATGTGCGGCACGCTGACGCCCGAAGGCAGCGCCGCCACGTCGTCGCGACCGGTCTTCTGCGCCAGGCGGTAGGCGAGCCAGGCGTAGTAGAAGGTCGACAGGCACATCATCAGGCCGAGCGCCGGCAGGATGCGGCCGAACACCAGCGAATCCGGCATTTTCAGCACGAAGCGCAGCAGGCCGGTCAGCACCAGCATGTTGACCAGGATGTTGGTGCCGAAACCGAAGAAAGCGTTCCAATCGCCGCGCGTCCACAGCGCCGGCTTGAATGTGCTGTCCGTCATGATGCTCCCCTTTGCTCCTCAGGCCTGCCTGCGCGCCGCGGCCGGCGCATTGCGGGCGAGCGCCGCCAATATTTCCTTTGAATCCGATACCCAGCCGAAAATGCCGCCTTGCGCCTTGATCATCTTCAGGCCGATCTCGTGGAATTCCGCAAAGTAGGAGGCGCAGCAGTCCGCCGGCACGATGCAGCGGTAGCCGCGGTCGTTGGCTTCGCGCACCGTGGTGTGGACGCAGACTTCGGTGGTGACACCGGTGACGATCAGGTTCTCGATCGCGCAATTGCGCAGCATCGATTCGAGATCGGTCTGGTAGAAGGCGCCCTTGCCCGGCTTGTCGATCACCGGTTCGCCATCAATCGGATAAAGCTCGGGCACGATGTCGTGGCCGTCCTCGCCGCGGACCAGGATGCGGCCCATCGGGCCTTTGTCGCCGATGCGTTTCGACGGCGCGCCGCGCTCCACCTTGGCCGGCGGCGCGTCGGACAGGTCCGGGCGGTGGCCCTCGCGCGTGTGGATCACCAACATCCCCACCGCACGCGCCGCCGCCAGCACCGCCTGCAACGGCTTCACCGCTGCCTGCAGCCGCGAAACCTCGTTGCCCAGCGTCTCGCCGAAGCCGCCGGGCTCCAGGAAGTCGCGCTGCATGTCGATGATGACGAGCGCCGTGCGATCGAGCGCGACGGCGATCGGTTGCGGTTCGGCGACGATCTGGGTCTTCACGGCGGACCTCGCTCGATGAAGCGCCGGCCGCCCACGAGCGGGCGGCAAGCCGAATTGTATGCAATGCATTGACTCGCAAGCGTTGTGCCAAGCGCGCGGCTTGCCGGGCAATGTCGTTTAGGAAGCAAAAACAATGTCTTGTATGTTGGCTCGGGCGAACTCTGGTCCGTTCGTTGCGGCTGCGGCAATGCTCAAAAAATCGTCAATGCGCCTGTGCCTGACAAGAAATGTTGCAGGCTGCGTTTGGCAGAGCTCCGCGTGAGGGAAAGCCCGCGAGCCGTTCGCTCAATGCCCCGCGACTAAGCTCATGCATCGCGAACTGCCGCTCGGCCCCGTTTTGGGCCGGAAATCGATGCCTTGCCCACCAACGATAGCCGGCGGCCGCAAGCCGGTTTTGTCGCGCGCGGCCGTGGATCGCCGTAAAGGTCGGAACTTGCAGGAAAAAATGAGTAGGCCGGGTTGATCGGGGCGGGACATTGAATGCAGACTACTCCTAAGTCGGACGGCCTCCGGTGAGTGGGGAGGGCAGGTTTGCCCGGCGCACCGGCGGTACGACGCGCCCCGTTGGGGAGACGGGGGCGGTGAGTTTGCTTGCTGTACCGGTGGGGCGACGGGTGGGGAAGCTGCTTCAAATCGAGAATCTGCACACGCAATTTTTTACCTCGGCCGGCGTCGTCAGGGCCGTCGACGGCATTTCCTACGACGTGAACGAGGGCGAAACGATCGCCGTCGTCGGCGAGTCGGGTTGCGGCAAATCGGTCAGCGCGCTGTCTATCCTGCGCCTCATTCCCAATCCGCCTGGCCGCATCACGCAAGGCAGCATTTTTTTTCGGGACCGCGACCTGCTCAAGCTGAGCGACGACGAAATCCGCGGCGTGCGCGGCAAGGACATCGCCATGGTGTTCCAGGAGCCGATGACGTCGCTCAATCCCGTATTGACCATCGGCCGCCAGCTCACCGAAACGCTGCAGCAGCACCTCCACATGGGCGCGGAGCAGGCCAATGCCCGCGCCGTCGAGCTCTTGGGCATGGTCGGCATTTCCGATCCCGTCCGCCGGCTCAAGCAATATCCGCATCACCTGAGCGGCGGCATGCGCCAGCGCGTCATGATCGCCATGGCGCTGTGCTGCGAGCCCAAGCTCATCATCGCCGACGAACCCACCACCGCGCTCGATGTCACCATCCAGGCGCAGATCCTCGAATTGATGAAGGACCTGACGCGCCGTCTCGGCGTCGCGCTGATCGTGATCACGCATAATCTCGGCATCGTCGCCCGCTACGCCGACCGCGTGAACGTGATGTATGCCGGCCGCATCATCGAGAGCGGCAGCGCCGACGAAATCTACCACAACCCGCGCCACCCCTACACGCTGGCGCTGCTCAAGTCGGTGCCGCGCATGGACCAGCCGCGCAAAGGCAGGCTCGATCCGGTGCAGGGCCAGCCGCCCGATCTCATGCGGCTTGACGACAGCTGCTCGTTCCGCCCGCGCTGCAACTTCGCGATCGAGCGCTGCGCCGCCGCGCCTTGCCTGGAGAAGGTCAGCGTCGAGGGTCACATCGCCGCCTGCTGGCAGACGCAAAAGGTGGCGGAATCCTTGAGGAAAGCGTCATGAGCCTGGCGCATACCGTGGCCGAAGGGGATGGCGCCGGCCGCGGGCGCGATTGGGGATTTGCGCAGGCAGCGGACCTGGTCACGGTGCGCAATCTGAAAATGCATTTCCCGGTGACCGAGGGCGCGCTGTTGCCGCGCGTGGTCGCCCATGTGAAGGCGATCGATGGCATCAGCTTCACCATCCGCAAGGGCGAGACCTTGGGACTGGTCGGCGAATCCGGTTGCGGCAAGACCACGACCGGCCGCTGCATCCTGCAGCTCGAACACGCGACCGACGGCGAGATTTTGTTCGAAGGCACCAACCTGATCGGTCTCGACCGCAAGTCGATGATGGCGCTGCGGAGCAAGATCCAGGTGATCTTCCAGGACCCTTATTCCTCGCTCAATCCGCGCATGAAAATCGGCGAGATCATCGCCGAGCCGATGCTCGTTCACAAAACCGAGCCGGACAAGGCGGCGCGCAACGCCCGCGTCAGGGAACTCCTGAACCTGTGCGGCCTCGACCCGCGTTTTGCCGACCGCTATCCGCACGAGATGAGCGGCGGACAGCGCCAGCGCGTCGGCATTGCGCGCGCGCTGTCGGTGCGCCCCGAATTCATCATCTGCGACGAGGCGATCTCGGCGTTGGACGTGTCGATTCAGGCGCAAATCATCAACCTGCTGGAGGATTTGCGCGACAAGTTCGGCCTGACCTACCTGTTCATCGCCCACGACCTCAGCGTCGTGCGCCACCTCTGTCATCGGGTGGCGGTTATGTATCTGGGCAAGATCGTCGAACTGGCTGAGTGCGACGAGTTGTACAACGACCCGTTGCATCCCTATACTCAGGCGCTGCTTGCCGCGGTGCCGGTGCCGGACCCGGAGGTGGAACGAAAGCGCGTTCATCAAATCGTCAAGGGCGAGGTGCCGAGCCCGATCAATCCGCCCAGCGGCTGCGTGTTCCATCCGCGCTGCCGGCTGGCGATAGCCAACTGTTCAAAGGAGATTCCGCAATTCAGAGAAATACGACCGGGGCATTGGGTAGCCTGTTCCGTCGTTTAATCGCTCCGACAGAAGAGTGAATGGTTGAGGGGCCGGCAAGAGCCTCCAGCCGATACGGCCGACAAATCCAAGCTTGAATTCAGGGAGGGGACGACCATGCAACTTAAGCGATTCGTCAGATCTATTCTGGTGCTGGCGGCTGCCGCCGCTGTCACCATCGCCTACGCCGCGCCGTCATACGCTGCCGACACGCCGACCAGAGGCGGCATCCTGAAATACGTGGTGCCGGCGGAGCCGCCGAGCTTCGACGGTCACCGCGAAACCACCTTCGCGCTCATCCACCCGATCGCACCGTTCTACAGCCTGCTGATCCGGGTCGATCCGACGCAGCCCTACAAGTCCGGCAATTTCGTCTGCGATCTGTGCACCGAAATGCCGAAAGCTACCGACGGCGGCAAGACCTACACCTTTCACATCCGCAAGGGTGTCAAGTTTGCCAACGGCACGCCGCTCACCGCGCACGACGTCGTCGCGACCTACGACAAGATCATCTTCCCGCCGAAAGACGTGCCGAGCGCCCGCAAGGCGTTCTACGTGTCGGTCGCCAGCGTGAGCGCGCCGGACGACTACACGGTGGTGTTCAAGCTGAAATACCCTTCCGGCGCCTTCATCCCGGCGCTCGCGAACCCCTACAACTTCATCTATTCCAAGGCGATCCTCGACAAGGACATGCATTGGTATGAGAAGAACGTCATGGGTTCCGGGCCGTTCATCTGGGACGGCCGCGAGGCCGGCGCCTTCATCAAGGGCAAGCGCAACCCGAACTACTACATCAAGGGCAAGCCCTATCTCGACGGCTTCGAGGCGATCTTCGCCAAGAAGCAGTCGCTGCGCGTGCAGGCCGTGCAGGGCGACCGCGCCGCGATCGAGTTCCGCGGTTTTCCGCCCAAGTCGCGTGATGACCTCAAGCGCGCGCTCGGCAGCAAGATCACCGTGCAGGAGAGCAACTGGAACTGCGTGCTGATCGTCACGCCGAATTCGCAGAAAAAGCCGTTCGACGATCCACGCGTGCGGCGCGCGCTGACGCTCGCCATCGACCGCTGGGGCGGCTCCAAATATCTGTCGAACATCGCCATCGTGAAGGCGGTGGGCGGCGTGGTCTTCCCCGGCCATGCGCTGGCGGCCACGAAGGAAGAGTTGCAGCAAATCGCCGGCTACTGGCCCGACATCAAGAAGTCGCGCGCCGAGGCTATGAAGCTCCTGAAGGAAGCTGGCGCCGAGCACCTGAAGTTCACGCTCAACAACCGCGGCGTGGACCAGCCCTACAAGATCGTCGGCACCTGGCTGATTGATCAGTGGAAGCAGGTCGGCCTGCAGGTCGATCAGCGCGTGCAGCCGACCGGTCCGTTCTACGCCACGCTGCGCAAGAAGAAGGACTTCGACGTCTCGCTCGACTTCAACTGTCAGGCGGTCGTCAATCCGCTGCTCGACGTCGCCAAGTTCATATCGAACGACAAGACCGGCAACCAGTATGGCGGCTACAAGGACCGCGAGCTGGACAAGATGTTCGACGAGATGAACCAGGCCGCCGACGTGAAGGATCAGCGCGCGATCATGCGCAAGTTCGAGAAGCGCGTGCTCGACACGCAAGCGCACGAGCTGATCACGCTGTGGTGGTACCGGATCATCCCGCACCGGTCCTACGTCAAGGGCTGGTACATCACGCCGAGCCACTATCTGAACCAGCAGCTCGACAATGTCTGGATCGACAAGTCGCTGATGTGAGGTCGGACGGTCACCTGGACCAATCCGCCCGCGGCGCCGTTCGCCGCGGGCGGAGGCCCGGCAGGTGGACTTGAATGTCGCAATACATCATCAAGCGCCTTCTGCTGACGATCCCGACCCTGCTCGGGGCGGCGATTCTCGTCTTTTTCCTGATGCGCCTCATTCCCGGCGACATCTGCGAATTGCGGCTGGCCGGCAGCGGCGGCTATTTCGACGAGAACGCGTTGAAGATTTGCCAGCACGAAGTCGGCATCGACCAGCCGATCATCGTGCAGCTCGG
Organism: uncultured Pseudomonadota bacterium; assembly: GCA_963805535.1. Classification (GTDB taxonomy): domain Bacteria; phylum Pseudomonadota; class Alphaproteobacteria; order Rhizobiales; family Xanthobacteraceae; genus Pseudolabrys. Next base: position 45,018 of record CAWDUV010000010.1, on the reverse strand, counting down.
GCACTATTTGTGGGGGCTCGCCACCTTCAACCTCGGCAATTCGATGTGGACCGGCCGGCCCATTATCGAGGAGATCAGCCTGCGTTTCGAACTGTCGCTGATGATCGCGGTCCTTGCGACCGTGACCGCGACCGTCTTGGCCATCCCGCTCGGCACGATCGCCGCCATCAAGCAGGACACCTGGATCGATTATGCGGTGCGCACCTTCAGCATCGCCGGCATCGCCATTCCCTCGTTCTGGTTCGGCATCCTCATTATTTTCGCCATCCTGTTCAGCACCCAATGGTGGACCGGCGTGCCCTGGATGCCGCCGATCCAATACAAATCGAGTTGGACCAGTTGGGCCAACATCTCCAACAATCTTGCCTTGCTGATCTGGCCGGCGATCGCGACCGGCTACCGCTATTCGGCGGTCGCCACCCGCATGACGCGTTCGGCCATGCTGGAAGTGCTGCGCGAGGACTACATCCGCACCGCGCGCGCCAAGGGTCTGGTCGAGCGGCTCATCATCCGGCGCCATTCGCTCAAGAACGCCATGTTGCCGGTGGTCACCGTGATCGGTCTCGAATTCGCCTTTCTCATTGGCGGCCTGGTGGTCACCGAGCAGGTGTTCAACTTGAACGGCCTCGGCAAGCTGTTCGTCGAATTGGTCACCAACTACGACTACACCATGACGCAGGCGCTGGTGATGTTGGTCGTGGCGGTGGCCGTGTTCACCAACTTCCTGGTCGACGTGCTCTACGCCTGGCTCGATCCCCGCATCCGTTACAAGTAAGAGACCTTCACCATGGTCGCGATCTCCGAAGTGGCAGTCGAGGCAAAGTTCGAGGAGCTGGAAGAGAAGAAGCCGCTCGGCCGGGTGATCCTGCAGCTGATGCGCCGCAAGCCGCTCGGCGCCGCCGGCGCCATCATCGTCATCCTGATGATCCTGATGGCGGTGTTTGCGAATATTCTGACGCCCTACGATCCGGTGGCCAATTCCTTCGCCTCAATGACGCAGGCGCCGAGCTGGTCGCACTGGCTCGGCACCGACCAGTTCGGCCGCGACATGCTCGCCCGCATCATCTACGGCGCGCGCACCGCGCTGTTCGTCGGCTTCGCCTCGTCGATCGTCGGCGCCACTACCGGCCTCGTGCTCGGCGTCGGCAGCGCTTATTTCGGCGGCCGCATCGATCTGGTGTTTCAGCGCGTCATGGACATCTTCATGGCGTTTCCGCTGATCATCATGGCGCTCGCCGTGGTGTCGATCTTCGGTACCGGCGCGCAGAACGTGATCATCGCCATCACCATTCCCTTCATCCCGCGCTGCGCGCGCGTGGTGCGCTCCTCGGCGCTGGCGATCCGCGAGGTACCCTATATCGACGCTGCGCGCGCCAACGGCTTTTCTCACACCCGCATCATCATGCGCCACATGGTGCCGAACGTCATGGCGCCCTACCTGATCATGATCACCTCCTTCGTCGGGCAGGCGATCCTGCTGGAGGCGTCGCTGTCCTATCTCGGTCTCGGCGTGCAGGAGCCGACGCCGGCCTGGGGCCTGATGCTGCAGGGCGGGGCGGAGGAATACGCGCTGTCGGCGCCGTGGATGGCGATCTTTCCGGGCGTCGCCATCAGTCTGGCCGTGTTCGGCTTCAACCTGTTCGGTGACGCCGTGCGCGACGTGCTCGATCCCAGGTTGCGCTCGCGCTAGAGCGCCGGCCGCGCATTACGTAAACATCCGTAGTTGACCGCACTGCATGGCTTGGTGGGTATTTAGCCACCATGAGCGCATCGACGAAGATCAGCCCGCCCAGACCCTGCCCCGTCTGCCAGGTGGCCATGCAGACCACCTCGACCGGGAGCACCATCACCCATCGCTGTGAGCGATGCGGCACGGTGATCGCCGTTGCCAACCCAAGGGGCGGCAGCGCACAAAGGTAAAGGCCGCCGGCAGCGGTGCGGCCGGCAAAGTTTTTCCGCTAATCCGCCTGCGATGCCGCCGGCGCCGCCCACGGCCGACGAGCGCGGTCGGCCGTTATGAAGGCGGAAATCTTGTCGCGGTAGCTCTCGGTCAGATCGACGTCGTTCCAGCCGTTGATGAGCTGATTGCGGCTGACCGGGTCGATGGCAAAGCCGTATTCCCGATTGCCGCAGGTGATGGTCTCGCGTTCGAGATCGACGGTGATGTCGCGGGTGGGATCGGCCGCGACCGCGGCCGCCAGATCGGCCAGCTCGGCCTCGCCCAGCACGGCGGCGAGCAGCCCGTTCTTGACCGCGTTCTGCGCGAAAATGTCGCCGAAGGACGGCGCGATCACGCAGCGGAAGCCGGAATCGTAGACCGCGTAGACCGCCGCTTCGCGCGAGGAGCCGCCGCCGAAATTACGGCCGGCCAGCAGGATGTTGGCGCCCTGCCAGCGCGGCTGATTGAGCGGGAAGTCGTCATGCGGCCGGCCGTCGGCGTCCAGGCGCAGGTCATGGAACAGCACTTGGCCGAGCCCGCGCGAGCGCGGCCATTTGAGAAAGCGCGCCGGGATGATCTGGTCGGTGTTGAGATTGGACCGCAGCAGTGGGCAGGCGCGGGCGGTGAGGCGGGTGAATTTCTCCATGACCCCGCCTCCTACACCTTGCGGCCGGTGAGCAACGGCCGCACATCGGCCAGATGCCCGCTGACCGCGGCGGCCGCGACCATGGCCGGCGACATCAGATGTGTGCGCGCGCCCGGCCCCTGGCGGCCGCGGAAATTGCGGTTGGTGGTGGAGGCGCAGCGCTCGCCCGCCGGCACACGGTCGCCGTTGATGCCGACGCATAGGGAGCAGCCGGAGTCGGCCCAGTCGAGCCCGGCCGCGCGGAAGATGCGGTCGAGGCCTTCTTCTTCCGCCTGCTTCTTGACCAGGGAGGAGCCGGGCGATACCAGCCCCGGTACCTTGCTGGCGCGGCCGGACAGCACGGCGGCGGCGGCGCGCAGATCCTCGATGCGCGCATTGGTGCAGGAGCCGATGAACACGCGGTCGATGGCGATGTCGGTGAGGCGGGTGCCGGGCTCGATCCCCATATAGGCGAGCGCCTCGCGCATGTATTGCGCGCGCGCTTCGTCCTTGGCGCTGGCCGGGTCGGGCACACTGGCATCGACTGGCAGGGCGTCGTCCGGCGTCGTGCCCCAGGTGACGATGGGGGCGATGGTAGCGGCATCGAGCCTGACTTCGCGGTCGAAGCTGGCACCTTCGTCGCTCGGCAATGCGCGCCAGGCTTCGACCGCCTTGTCGAAATCGGCGTCCTTGGGCGCAAACGGCCGGCCCTTGAGATAGGCGAAGGTCGTTTCGTCGGGCGCCACCATGCCGCAGCGGCCGCCTGCTTCGATCGACATGTTGCACAGCGTCATGCGGCCTTCCATGGTGAGCGCGCGGATGGCGCTGCCGGCGTATTCGATGGCATGCCCCTGCGCGCCGTCGGCACCGATTTGCGCGATGATGGCGAGCGCGATGTCCTTGGCGGCGATACCCGGCGCCGCTTTGCCGTCGACCGTGATGCGCATGCGCTTGGGTTTCTTCTGCCACAGCGTCTGCGTCATCAGAACATGCGCCACTTCCGAGGCGCCGATGCCGAAGGCGTAGGCGCCGAAAGCGCCATGGGTGGAGGTGTGGCTGTCGCCGCATACGATCAGCAGGCCGGGCAGCGTCAAGCCTTGCTCCGGGCCGACCACATGCACAATGCCCTGACGCGGATCGCCCAGGCCGAACAAAGTGATGTGGTTTTCCGAACTATTGGTTTCGAGATTGCGCACCATGGCGGCGATCTCAGGGTCCGCGATGCCGGCAGCGCGCCCGTGCGTGGGTACGTAATGATCGGCGACGGCGAAAGTGAGGCCGGGCTCGGCCACTTTGCCGCCACGCGCCCTTCAACAGGCTGAAGGCCGTGGAATGAGCCCTCATGCACGAAATGGCGGTCGGCCCAGAGCAGTGTCGCGCCGTCCTCGCGCCGCACGATCTCGTGCGCCGCCCACAGCTTGTCGATCAGCGTTTGCGGCTCGCTCATGGTCCTATGTCGCTTTGCCTCAGCTTCGGCGGGCTTGTCGAGGGTGGGCGATAAAGAATACCAAGTAAAGCCGCTTACCGGCGGGATAGGTGGCGGCACACCCTCACTTCGCCAGATAGCCGCCGTCGACCGCCAGCGCCTGTCCGGTAACGTAGGCCGAGGCCGGCGACGCCAGAAAAATCGTGACGCCGTCGAGATCGGCCAACTCGCCATTGCGGCCGATGGCGCTCGCCTGCGCGTGGCGCGCCGCCAAGGCCGGGTCGTCGAGCACCGGCTTGGTCAGCTCGCTCGGGAAGAAGCCGGGCACGATCGCGTTTGCGCGCACGCCCTGGCGCGACCAGGCCTCCGCCATGGCGCGCGTGAGCTGTAGGATGCCTCCCTTGGACGCGCCGTAAGGCATGCTGTTGGGAAAGGCGCGGAACGACTGCAGCGAGGCGATATTGACGATGGCGCCGCCGCCGCGCGCCACCATGCCCGGCACCAGCGCGCGCGCCAGAAAAAAGGGGACGCTCAGGTTCAAGTGCAAAGTGCGGTTCCAGCTCGGCCAGCCGATGACCTCGGGCGGTTCGCGCAAATTGATGCCGGCGGCGTTGACCAGGATGGTCGGTGGGCCGAACGGCTCGGCGGCCTGCGCCGCCAGCTCGTCGAATACGTCCTCGCGCGACAAGTCGGCCGCGCGCGCTGCCGCTTTGCCGCCGGCGGCTTCGATTTCTGCCACCAGCGCCTCCAGCGCCGCGCGCCGCCGCGCCACGCCGATCACCTGCGCGCCGGCGCGCGCCAGCGTCGCCGCCATGCGCCGGCCGAGGCCGGAGGAGGCGCCGGTCACCAGCGCCACTTGCCCGTCGAGCGAGAACAGATCGGAAAGAAAAGACGACACCCGCCACGGTCTCCGTTATTCGTCAACCGCGAGATCGAAATTCTCGCCCGGAAACCATTTGGCCAGCCGCAGATCGCCGGTGCGCGCATGCGCCTCCATGCCTTCCAGCCGCGACAGCCGCGCCGCCACGGCGCCGATCTCCTTGTTCGCTTCGCGCGTCATGCGCTGCCAGGTGACGGTCTTGAGAAACTTGCCGACCGAAAGCCCGCCGGTATAGCGCGCCGCGCCCTTGGTCGGCAGGATGTGGTTAGGCCCCGCGGTCTTGTCGCCATAGGCGACCGTCGTCTCGGCGCCGAGAAACAGCGAGCCGTAATTGCGCAGGTGCTCGAGCCACCAGTCGAGCGCGGCGCAGTGCACTTCGAGATGTTCCGAGGCATAGGCATCCGACAATTTAACGGCCTCTTCGCGGTTCGCGGCCAACACGATCTCACCATAGTCGCGCCATGCGGCTTCCGCGTTCTTGGCGTTGAGCGCGGGCAGGTCGGCGATCAGGCGCGGCACCAGTTCGAGCACTTTCTCGCCCAGCGGGCGCGACAGCGCGATCAGCCAGGCCGGCGAGTTGTAACCGTGTTCGGCTTGGCCTACCAAATCGGCGGCGACGATCGCGGGATCCGCGGTCTCGTCGGCAATAACGAGGATCTCCGACGGTCCGGCAAACATATCGATGCCGACACGGCCGTAGAGAATGCGCTTGGCTTCCGCCACATATTGATTGCCCGGCCCGACCAAAATGTCGGCCGGATGGCCGGTGAACAGGCCGAAGGCAAGCGTCGCCACCCCCTGCACGCCGCCGAGATTGAGGATGGTGTCGGCGCCGCACAAGTCGAGCGCATAGAGCACGGCCGGATTGATGCCGACGCCGGGGCGCGGCGGGCAGCAGGCGACGATCTGCCCGACGCCCGCTGCCTTGGCCGTGGTCACCGACATGATGGCGGAGGCGACGTGGGTGTAGCGCCCGCCCGGCACGTAGCAGCCGGCGGTGGCCACCGGAATGTTGCGGTGGCCGGCGATGAGGCCGGGCGACAGCTCCACCTCGGTGTCGAGGATGGCGGCGCGCTGGGCTTGCGCGAAGCGGCGCACGTGGTCGTGCGCGAAGCGGATATCGGCCTTGAGCTTGTCCGGCACTTGCGCCGCGGCCTGCGCGCGCTCGGCCGGCGAGACGACGATGTTGCCGTCCCATTTGTCCAGCCGGCGGGCGTAATCGGCGGCCTTGGCCTCGCCGCCGGCCTCGATCTCGTCGAGCATCGCCTGCACGGTCGCGCGCACGTCGGCCTCGCCGGAGGCGGCGGTCTTGGGCGCGCGCTTGAGATATTCAGCGGCCATGCCATGCCTCCGCTAACGCAACGCCCACAGCGAAAGAACCGGAATGAAGCCGAGCATCAGCACCACCACCAGCATGGCCAGCAGATAGGGAAATGCCTTGCGCGCAATCGGCATGATCGGCTCGCCGGTCAGGCCGGACAGCACGAACAGATTGAGCCCAATGGGCGGGGTGATGAAGCCGACGCCCAATGCCGTCACCATGAAGATGCAGAACTGGATGGGATCCATGCCGATGTTCTGCGCAATCGGCAACATGATCGGTGACAGGATCACGATGTTGGGCGTGGTCTCCATCACGCAGCCGGCCAGGATGAGCACGGCCAGCATCATCAGGGTGATCAGCGTCGGATCGCTGGTCAATTCGGAGATTTTTTGCACCATGGCTTGCGGCACGTTGAGCGCGGCGAGCGCCTGGGCGAGCGGCACGGCGAAGGCGATGATCGGCACGATCACGCCGTTCACCTTGGCGGAAGACTCCAGCATCTTCGGGAAATCCGCGAGCGTCAGCGTGCCCTGCCACAGGCCGATGGTGATGGTGACGACGACGGCCGCCGCCGCCGCTTCGGTCGGCGTGAACACGCCCGAATAGATGCCGCCCCAGATGATGATCGGGATCGCCAGCGCGTAGCGTCCGGCCCACACCGCCTGCAGCCAACGCCGGAAGTAGAAGCGGGCGTCGCTGTTTTCGTAATTGTTGAGCCGGTTGAGGACGACGTTGGTGACCATGATCGAGACCATGATCATGACGCCGGGGACGGCGGCGGCCAGGAACAGCGTGGACGCGGAGATGCCCAGCACCAGGCCGATTATGATGTAGGAGATCGAAGGCGGGATCAGGATGCCGGTGCAGGATCCGGAGGCGACCAGCGCGCAGGCATAGGCCGGCGGATAGCCGCGTTGCACCAGCCGTTTGTACATGATGCGGCCGACGGCGGCGGCGCCGGCGGCGTCGGAGCCGGAAATGCAGGAGAAGAAGCCGCAGCCGAGCACGGTCGAGGTGCCGAGACCGGAGCGCAGCGAGCCGAGCGTGGCTTCGGCAATGTCGATCAGCTTGTTGGATAGCCCGCTGCGCACCAGCGCGTCGCCGGTGAGGATGTAGAGCGGAATGGCGATCAGCGCGAAAGCGTCGACGCCGTCGAACAGCGCCTGCCCGAACAACGACATCGGCAGCACGTTGGTCGCCAGCAGCAGCGCTATGGTGCCGAGCCCGAGCGCGACCCATACCGGCACGCTCATGGCGAACAGCCCCACCATGACCATCATCGGAACGATGATCGTCCAGCCGAGATCGACGACGGCGCCGGGGGTTTGGTACAGCATTGCTTAGTCGAACAATCGTTCGCCGCGGTAGGGCGGGCGGCCGGAGCGCAGATCGCCGATATCGCGCGCCATGGATTGCAGCGTGCGCACCACCACCAGCGTGAAACCGAACGGCACCGCGACCAGGAACCAGGCGCGGGTGACGCGCAGGCCCTCGGTCACCGAATGAAACTCGATCGACATCGCCACCGGCGAGATCGACCAATAGAGCGCGCCGCAAGCGAGCATCAGCGTCAACAAATCGCCGAACATGTAGAGCAGGGCGGTGCCGCGCGGCGGCAGCAGGTCGCCAATGACGTCGATGCGGATATGCGCGCGCTCGCGCACGGCCGAGGCGGCGCCGATCCACACCAGATAGATGAAGGCGTAGCGTGCGGTCTCCTCGCCCCACACGCTCGAATAGGAGAGCACGAAGCGGCGAAAGACTTCGATGCCGATGACGAGCACGATATAGGTGTAGAAGCCGAGCAGCAGCCAGCGCTCGCCATTGGCGTCGAATCGCTTCAGAAAATTCAGCATGGACGTCTCCGGACGTCGCCTTTTGAGAAAAACGGCCCCGCCCCCGGCGAGGGGCGGGGCCGCGGCCGGGATCAGACGTCGTTGACGTAATAGCGCGAGGGGTGATTGGCGGCGTCGACCAGTGCCTGGAACTTGTCGGCGGAGCCGAGGATCTTGGTCTTGATCGGATCCCACTCCTTGCGCTGGGCGCCGGCTTTTTCCTTCCACTGCGCCAGCTCGTCCGGCTTCGGCACGTAGAATTTCACGCCTGCTTTACGCATTTCGGCCATGGCAAAGGCGCGCGAGGCCGGCACCTGCGCCAGGTTCTGCTGCAGGGAAACCTCGGCCGCCTGCTTGATCGCATCCTTGGTCTCGCCGTCGAGCTTGTCGAACCAGCCTTTGTTCATGGCATAGCACTGACTGTCCGGCACCGGCCGGTTGAAAGTCACCCAAGACAGCACGTCCTTGAAGCCGAAGGCGTAGAGCGCACCGAGCGAGGGATCGAGCGCGTCGGCGACGCCCTGCTTGAGCGCCGACGGCGTCTCGCCCCAGGCGACCGGCGTCGGATTGGCGCCGAGCAGCCGGTAGAGTTGCGTCAGGATGGCCGAACCCGGCACGCGGAACTTGATGCCTTCGAGATCCTTCGGCGTCTTGAACGGCCCGCCGCCGAGTCCGCGGCGCTTGGCGGCGGTGCGCGGGTCGATGCAGAAATAGAACATCGGCTCGACGCCCTTCTGGCGCACGCGGTTGTTTACCTGCTCGTCCCAGGTTTTGCTGGTGACGAGATTGACGAACTTCTGATTCTCGCCGCACCAATAGGGCAGGTTGATGAGGTCGACCGACGGCGCATAGGGCGCGAAATTGGACAGGCTGAATTGCCCGATTTCGATCGTGCCGGCCTGCACCTTCTGCGCCAGCGCGCTGCCAATGCCGAGCGCGCCGCCCGGCTGCAGCTTCACGTAGATTTTGCCGTTGCTGAAGTTCTGCAGGTTTTCCTTCACGTTGAGCTGGATCATCGGATACGAGCGGGTCGTGCCGATGCGATACTCTGTCGCCACCGTGATCTTGTATTTGGCGGCCTTCTCGCGCTCGCGCTCTTCTTGCGAGGTCTGCGCGGCCGCCTTTTCCGGCAGCAGCAGCGTGCCGGCGCCGGCGGCCACCATGGCGGCGGTGAAGCCGAAGCTGCCGGAGATTTCCAGAAAGCGCCGGCGCTCTTGCGAGTGCAGCTCTTCGTGGGCGGTCGGCGCGCGGCCCGCCAGGTGATTGATCTCGCCGAGCGCGCGGTCGAGTTCGGCGTTTCCTCGTTTCGTCCATTGCTACCTCCCGGGTGGTGGATTTTCTTCGGCGGATAGGACTGGCGCTTGCGCCTCGTCGGCGCGGGCGACATTGCGGAGCGCCTCGCGCCGCAGGCATTCGGCGGTCAGAAATGCGGCGGCCAGCGCCAGCAGCAGGAAGTGCGGCACGTCGCCGGCGAGCGGTTGGACGGCATCATTGGTCAAAATGGCGATCTTGCCGATCACCATGTCGATGAAGAAGGCGCCGCCGCAGATCCAGAAGAGGATGAAGACGACGCTCATGCGCCCGGCATCCGTGCCTGAGGGCGCCGGAAGTGCCACGCCACAAGGCGCGGCGAGCGCAAATGAGGCCGGCGAACGACCAAGCCAATCCTCCCCGAAATCCGCACAATGCGCTTTTGTAAGCGCATACATTTTTGCTAAGATGAGCCACAATCCGGGGCCTGTCAATCGCCATTCGAAGGACGCCGTGACGGAGGAGTTCAAGCGCCAGCCCACGCAAATGGATATCGCGCGCGCCGCCGGCGTGTCGACGGCCACGGTTTCCCGCGTACTGAACCGGTCGCCGTTGGTGACACCCGATCTGCGCGGGCGCGTCGAGGGCGTGATGGCGCAGCTCGGCTATTTCCCACATGCCGCCGCGCGCGCGCTTGCCTCCAACCGTACCTATACGATCGGCGCGATCCTGCCGACTTTGAACAACGCCATCTTCGCGGCCGGCATCAATGCCTTCGAGCGGGCGCTGCAGGCCGCCGACTACACGCTGCTGCTGGCGGTCTCCAATTACGACCTCGACGCCGAAGCGCTGCAGGTGCAGAGGTTGCTTGAGCGCGGGGTCGAGGGACTGCTGCTGGTCGGCAACGACCACGCCGAGGCGGCGTACCGAATTTTGCGGCGTGCCGACGCCATTTACGTCAACACCTGGACCTACGACTTGCGGGCGCGGCGTCCGAATGTCGGCTTTTCGAACCGCAAGGCCGCGCATGCCGTCGTCGACCATCTGGTGGCATTGGGTCACCGGCGCATCGGCATGATCGCCGGCATCACCGCCGGCAATGACCGCGCGCGCGACAGACTCGAGGCGGTGCGCGAACGGTTGGAGGCGCACGACCTCACGCTCGACCCGCAAGCGACCGTGGAAGTGCCGTACGTGATCGCGGAGGGCCGCAACGCCATGGCACGATTGGCCGCGCGCGGCGAGCTGCCGAGCGCCGTGATATGCGGCAACGACGTGATCGCGCTCGGCGTCTTGTTCGAGGCGCAGGCGCAAGGTATCGCTGTGCCGCGGCGCCTGTCCATCACCGGCTTCGATAACCTGCCGCTGACCGAGCACATCAGGCCGGCGATCACGACGATCGACGTTCGGGCGCAAGTGATGGGCGGCACTGCGGCCAAGGCGATACTTGCGGCGATCGAAAAAGGCGGCCGCGTGCGAAGCTGTGAACTCGAGGCGCCGCTCCTGGTGCGCGAGACGACGGCGCCGCCGGGCTAGCTCACCGTGCGCCCGCCGTCGACATAGAGCGTCTGCCCGGTGACGAAGCCGGCGGCCGGCGACATGAGGAAGATCGCCGCGCCGAACAGATCCTCGGGCGTGCCGAAGCGGCCCATCGGGATGCGCGACAGTGCGAGGGCGCGCTGCTGCTCGTCGCCGACGATCGGATCGGACAGCGGGGTCGGGATGACACGATCATGCCGAAATTGCAGGTCTCGCGCACCGTGGCCGACAGCTTTTGCAGCACCGCGTGGCGCGGCGCCTGGCGCTCGGCTTCATGTTCTGCATCGGTGTGGTCGGGCTGCTGATTTAGCGCGTGCCGCCGCTTGCGCCCGACTATTGGCCGGCGATCCAGGCGCGCGCCTGCGCCGCCTCGGCGCGCGGGAAGGCGCGCGTCTCGCCCGGCATCATGAAGCTGAAGAACGTCATGGTGTGCTTGATCCAGTCGAGGTCGGTGACCACCGCCATGCGTTCCCAGCGCGTGAGGTGCTCCATGCCGACCTTGAAGTCCGCCCACATCGCGCCCGGCTCGATGGCGAAATCGTCGGCGGTCTCGTAATAGATGCGCAGCTTGTGGCCGCTCTTGAGCGCTTCGTTCACCGCCGGTACCAGCACTCTGTCGTAATCGGCCTTGCTCACCTTTCCGCGACAGACGAAGGCGAGCACGTTGGCGGGAAAGTCCTTCAGGCGTTCGATCATGGCACCCTCCGTCGCGACAGCGGACGATTAGCGTGGCGGTTGAAACTAGGCGGGCAGCGCGACGAGATTTTGACGAAGATCAAGGAAGACGCGCGGAACAATCGTTTTTATCCAAGTCCCCTAAATCCGTCGGCCAGGTAACTCCACCGAGCCGACGACCCAAGGAGTGCAATAAAATGCTGAAATCGATCACGACGCTGTTTGCCGCTGCCAGCATCGCGATGGCCGCGAGCGGCGCTGCCTTGGCGCAAGGCGGTCCGGTCGCCACAGCATGCGCAAAGGACATCACGAAATATTGCGCCAAGGCCGGGCACGGCAGCGCGCAGACACGCAATTGTCTCGAACAGCATCGCAAGCGGGTTTCGGCCGCCTGCCGCAAGGCGCTCGACACCACCGGCGGCGGCCGCGGCCGCACGCGGCGCTAAGGCAGTCCGGCCGGCATTGCGATGGCGGGCGCCGAGGCGGACGGCTCTGCGAGGGCACCGCCCGTTTTCGCTTTGGCGTGCCACGGCGCCGGCGGAATATCTCGCCGGCCTGCGCCGGGTGTGGGGCCGCCTTCACAGGCCGGCCCCATGCGCTAGGATGCGAGCCGCCACCGATCGCAGAGAGTGCCGCATGCCGCCTCCCTTTCAACTGCCCGACAAGCTCAGCCCTGGCCTCGCCCGCGTGCAGGCCTATTGGGAGGGCTTGAAGCGCGCCGACAACGAAATGCCGTTCTGGGATGACGTCAAGCCGTCGGCGCTCGGCGACCAGGCCGGCCATCTGCTGCTGATCGACGCGTTCGAGAAACCCGAGCGCTTCCGCTTCAACAGCGTGGGCAACGGCCTGGCGCGGCGCTACGGCGAGGCGCTGGACAGCAAGTTCCTCGAAGAGCTGACCTTGCGCGATCCCTTCGACTATATGCTGGCGCAGTGCAGCGCGACGGTCGAGGCGCGCGCGCCGACCTATTACCAAAGCGGCACGGTTTCCCGCCTGCTGCTGCCGATGTGGGGCGACGGCCATATCGGCATGCTGCTGGGCGCGGTCGATTGGCGGTAAGCTTCCAGTCATTCCGGGACGTGAGCCATGAGCGCGTTACGCGCGTCTTCGACGCGCTATGGCGGCGACCCGGAGTCCATACTTCGCAGCGCCGGGTTATGGATTCCGGGTCGGACTCGCCGCGCCTCGGAATGACGGAGAAAATCGCGCGCTGAATTTCGCATTACCCCATCCGCACGCCCTCGGCCAGCAGGTCGCTGACATCGATGCCGTTGCTGCCGTGCGCGATGGTGTTGGTGGTGACCACGCGCGCGGCGCCCGCCTGCATCAGTTCCTCGAACGCGTGACCGGCGAAAATGCCGTGCACGCCGACGCAGACCGGCGCGGCCAGGCCTTTATCCTTCAGCTGCTTCAGCGTGACGATCATGGTCTGGCCGGTCGAGATGATGTCGTCGACCAGCACCGGCGTGCGCCCGCGCCACGGCGCGAGATCGGGCACCGCCACTTCCACGTCGCGGTCGCCGCGCCGCGTCTTGCGCAGCACGATATGCGGCGCGTCGGCGCCGCGCGCCACCGCCGCCACCCACTGCTCGCTTTCGCGGTCGGGCCCGATCAGCAGCGGGCTTTCGACATTGGCGCCGATCCATTGCGCGATCAGCGGCGCGGCGTGCAGCGCGCGCGCCGGCACGCTGTAGATTTCGTTAAGCGAAGAGCGCCGGTGCAGATGCGGGTCGACCGTCACCAGCCAATCGACTTCGCCCGACACCAGCTTGGCGAAAGTGCCGGAAGTTATCGCCTCGCCGGCCTGGAAACGGTGGTCCTGCCGCATATAGGCAAGATAGGGCGCGATCAGCCCGACCCGCTTGGCCTTCAATTCGCGCGCCGCGGCCGCCGCAAACAGCATGGCCAGTGCCTTGTCGTCCGGCCGGTCGAGCGTGCACAGCAGCACCACCGCGCGGTCCTTGACCGGCGTGTCGTAGCGCCAATAAATCTCGCCGTCGGGAAAATGCCGCAGCACCGCCTGGCCGATCTCGGCGTTCAATGCCGGCGCCAGCAGCGCCGCAAGCCGCTCATTGCCGGGAAACGCGAACAGGAGCGGCGTCATGGTGCGGTAACGATATAGATGTCGGGATTGGCCAGCGCGTATTCCAGCGCATAGTCCAACTCGCCCGGCGTCTCGGCGTGGATCGTGTAGAGCGGGTGGCCGCGCTCGATTTCATGACCGAGGGTCACGTGTAGCTCCACGCCGGCGGCCTTGTCGTCCGGCGCGCCCGGCAAGCTTGGCGACGCGCGCCAGGCGCCGATTGTCGACCGCAACGACGCGGCCGGCATGGCCGGCGCAGATCGGGTGCCGGTGCGCGGCGACCGGCGGCGTGCGCATGCCGCCTTGCGCCTCGCAGATGCGGCGGAACTTGGCGGCGGCCTGGCCGCTCGCCAGCACCTGCTCCGCCATGGCGATGGCCAGTGCCTTCCGGCGCCTTGCCGGCGAGCTCCAGCAGCGTGGCCGCCAGCAGCACTGCCCGTTCGCGTAAATCGTGCGGCGCGTGCGCCGCATTGTCGAGCACGGCCAGCACGTCGCGCGCCTCCAGCGCCGGCCCGATGCCGCGGCCGACCGGCTGCGTGCCGTCGGTGAACACCGGCTTGGCCTTGAGGCCGAAGGCTTCCGCCACCTCGACCAACCCTTGCGCGATCCTGTGCGCGTCCTCGGCGTTGCGCACCTTGGCGGTGGGCCCGACCGGAATGTCGAGCACGACGTGGCTCGAGCCGGCGGCGATCTTCTTCGACAACACCGAGGCGATCAATTGCCCCTCGCTGTCGAGATCGAGCGCGCGCTCGACCGAGATCAGAATGTCGTCGGCCGGGCTCAGGCGCACCGCGCCGCCCCAGGCGATGCAGCCGCCTTCCTGCTCCACCACGCGCCGCATGGTCGCAAGATCGAGCGCGACCGGCGCCAGCGTCTCCATGGTGTCGGCGGTGCCGGCCGGCGAGGTGATGGCGCGCGAGGAGGTCTTCGGCATGGTCAGCCCGCAAGACGTGACGATCGACACCACGATCGGCGTGGTGCGGTTGCCGGGCAGCCCGCCGACGCTGTGCTTGTCCACCACTGGATAGGCGTTCCAGGTCAGCCGTTTCGCCGACGTCGACCATGGCGCGGGTGAGCCCGATCGTCTCGTCGCGGTCGAGCGGGCGTGCCGAGCAGGCGGTGATGAATGCCGCCAGATCGATATCGGAATAGCGCCCGGCGGTGACGTCGCCGATGATGGTGGCGAGCGACTCGTTGTTCAGCCGTCGCCCGTAGACCTTGCCGCGCAGCATGCTGAGCGATTCGAGCGGCGCCGGATGGCTCACCCGCACCTGGCCGCCGCCGTCGAGCTTGAGCCGCTTCCACGCGGATTCCGACAGGCCGGCTTCGTTGTGGTGCAGGATGTCGGAGCAGACGTGGAACAGCGTGGCGATGATGGAATTATGGCCGTTGCTCACCCGCACGCGGGTGTGGGCGAGGAAGCCCTCGGCGCGCACGATATGGCTGTCCTCGCGCAGGAAGATGACCGCCTCGTGCCGCGTGTCGATGCCGAGCCGGCGCGCCACCAGGGGATTGCGCGGCTCGGCGGCGGGATCGTTCGCCGCATTCGACGTGGCGTTCATGTCAGCTCCACGGTGTCGCGATACTCCGGCACTGCACAGGCCCAGCCGAGCTCTTCTTCGATGCGGTGGCGCAGCGCGTCGGCCGCCTCCGGCTCGCCATGGGTGACGAAGGTCTTCTTGGGGGAGGTGCGGAAGTTGCGCAGCCAACCCATGATCTCGTCGGCGTCGGCATGGGCGGACAGCATGTGCAGATTGTCGACCTCGGCACGCACGGGAACGTAGGAGCCATGAATTTTGATCGCCTCGGCGCCTTTTGTCATGGCGTCGCCGCGCGTGCCGCCGGCCTGGAAGCCGGCGAACAGGATGGTGTTGCGCGGGTCGGGCGCGAAGACTTTGAGGTGGTGCAGCACGCGGCCGCCGGTCGCCATGCCGCTCGCCGAGATGATGACCTTGGGCGTGCGATCGCGGTCGAGGGCCTTCGATTCCTCCACGCTGGTGACAAAGCGCGCGACGCTGCAAACCGCGCGCGCCTCGCTCTTGCTCAGCTTTTCCTCGTCGGCATGCTTGACGAACAGCTCGCTCGCTTTCTCCGCCATCGGGCTGTCGAGAAAGATCGGGAGATCCGGGATGCGCTTTTGCTGCTTGAGCCGGCGCAGGTGATACATCAAGAGCTGCGCGCGGCCGACCGCGAAGGACGGGATCACCACGGTGCCGCCGCGCCCGGCGGTGCGGTTGATAATGTCCGCCAGCACGTCTTCCGGATCTTTCGCTTCGTGCTTGCGGTTGCCGTAGGTCGATTCGACCAGCAGATAGTCGGTCTGATGAATGGGCGTCGGGTCGACCACAATAGCGCTGTTGGGCCGACCTAGATCGCCGGAAAAAACCACCTTGGTGCCGCCGCAGGTCAATTCGACCATGGCGGCGCCCAAAATGTGCCCGGCCGGCACGAGGCGGAAGCGCAGCTGCGACGACAGGCTCTTGTATTCGTCGAACTCGATCGGCGCGAAGCGCTTGAGCGAGGCCTCGGCATCGTCAAGCGTATAGAGCGGCAGCGCCGGATGGTGCTTGGAGAAGGCGTGGCGGTTGGCGAATTCGGCGTCCTTCTCCTGCAGGTGCCCGCTGTCCGGCAGCAGGATCGCGCACAGGTCGCGCGTTCCCGGCGTGCAGTAGACCGGGCCGCGGAAGCCGTGCTTCATCAGCAAAGGCAGATAGCCGGAATGGTCGAGATGCGCGTGGGTGAGGATGACGGCGTCGATGCTTTTCGGGTCGACCGGCAGATGCGCCCAGTTGCGCAGGCGCAGCTGCTTGAAGCCCTGGAACAGCCCGCAATCGACGAAGAAGCGCTTACCGTCCGCTTCCACCAGATATTTCGAGCCGGTGACGGTGCCGACGGCCCCGAGGAAAGTCAGTTGCAAACTCATATTGGTGTTGTCCCGGCGCAGGCGGCCGCCCCGGAAAATAAGGCCATATCCGGGCGACAGGCAATTTAACCTGGATCAAATTCGATCCGCGCGCCAAATGAAAAGCCCCGGGATGCAATCCCGGGGCAAGTTTGAATCGAGCCCCTAGGGGAGGGATCAGGGACCCGATATGGAATCAATCCGCAGTCACCGCCTTGGTTCCACGGCGCCCTGCATCCCACATTGCCGGCATGCGTCACTTGCCCACCTGACCCCCCCCGAAATGGGGGTTAAATCGACCCCGCCCGCCGCCGAGCACCGAGCCCGCGGCGGGTCAAAGCGGTAAACAAGAAATGAACGACGCGGTATGACCTCACTGTTCGACCTTTTCGCCTTCCTGCTGCTGCTCGCCGCGGCGTTCGGCTGGATCAACACGCGCTTCCTCAAGCTGCCGAGCAATATCGGCCTTTTGCTGATGGGCGTGCTGGCCTCGGTCGTGCTGGCGGGGCTCGACCTGGCCTTTCCGCGCGCCGGACTGGTGGCGGGTGTCGGCGCCATCCTGCGCCGCATCGATTTCTACGACGCGCTGATGAACGGCATGCTGGGCTTTCTGCTGTTCGCCGGCGGCCTGCATGTCGACTGGCAGGCGTTGAAGAAACGCGTCGGCACGGTGACCACGCTGGCGACCGTCGGCGTGGCGATCTCCACGCTCACCATCGGCTTCGGCTTCTGGGGGCTCGCCCATCTGCTCGGTCTCGGCATTTCACTGCCGTGGTCGCTGGTGTTCGGCGCCTTGATCAGCCCGACCGATCCGGTCGCGGTGCTCAGCCTGCTCAAGTCGGCGCGCGTACCGAAGCTCTTGGAAATCGAGATGGCCGGCGAGTCGCTGTTCAACGACGGCGTCGGCGTCGTGCTGTTCACCATCCTGCTGGCGGTGGCGACGAGCGGCAACCATCTCTCGATCCTCGGCGCGATCGGTCAATTCCTGCTGGAAGCGGTCGGCGGCGGCGCGATCGGGCTCGCCGCCGGCACGGCCGCCTTCTATGCCATGCGCGCCATCGACGATTACGTTGTCGAGCTCTTCATCACGCTTGCGCTCGTCACCGTCACTTACACGCTGGCCGGGCACCTGCACACCAGCGGGCCGATCGCCGTGGTGGTCGCCGGGCTGGTGATCGGCGAGCGCGGCCCCGCGCACGCCATGAGCGAGACCACGCAGCGCTACGTGTTCGGCTTCTGGACGTTGGTGGACGAATTGCTCAACGCCGTGCTGTTCCTGCTCATCGGGCTCGAGCTTCTGGTGATCGACTACGACCTGCGCTACTCGTGGCTGGCGATCTGCGTGATCCCGCTCGCGCTCGCCGCGCGTTTCATCTCCATCGGCGTGCCCTTTGCGGTGCTGCGCGTGCGCACGCGCTTCATCAAGGGCTCGATCCCCGTGCTGGTGTGGGGCGGCGTGCGCGGCGGCATCTCGATCGCGCTCGCGCTGTCGCTGCCCTACGGCGCCGAGCGGCCGGTCATCCTGACCGCCACCTATGCCGTCGTGCTGTTCACCGTCGTGGTGCAGGGATTGACCATGCGGCGGCTGATCCGGCTGACGGTGCCGTCGGCCAAGGGCTGACGTTCACGCCACGTTGCGGGCGGCGATGGCCACCTGATGGCGCCGCACGCGCGCCTCGTCGACCGCTATGCCGAGCCCGGGACGGCTCGGGCATTCGGCAAAGCCGC
Source organism: uncultured Pseudomonadota bacterium (assembly GCA_963805535.1). Taxonomy (GTDB): domain Bacteria; phylum Pseudomonadota; class Alphaproteobacteria; order Rhizobiales; family Xanthobacteraceae; genus Pseudolabrys. The sequence goes on along the minus strand of CAWDUV010000010.1, from coordinate 26,811 downwards.
GCGCGGTGGCGAGCGGCGTTGCCGTCACGTCTTCGGCGAGCCCGGCATGAGTGAGCGTCAGGCCCCAGGCGAGATCGGGCAGCACGCAGGCCGCGTGCAGTGCGGCAGCGCTCGCTACGCTCGATTCGCCGGTCTTGCAGGAGACGTTGACCTTCATGCCGAGCGCCGCGCACAGGCGGCCGGCCGCGACCAGCGCATTTAAACCTCCGAGCTTGATCGCCTTCAGACTGACCCCGCGCGCGGCCTTTGCCGCATGATGCCGCCGGATGTCATCGAGCGAATGAATGCCTTCGTCGGCGCCGATGGCGATGTCAGTCGCCGCCTGCACCCGCGCCATGCCGGCAAGATTGGCGGCCTCGACCGGCTGCTCGACGAAAGCGAGACCGGCGCCCTCCACCGCGCGCACGTAGCGCAGGGCTTCCTCCACGCCGAAGCCCTGATTGGCGTCCGCCGAGATCAGCATGTCCGGCCCCAGCCGCTCGCAGATGGCGCGGGTGCGCGCGGCGTCTTTTTCCGGCGTGTCGATGCCCACCTTGATCTTGAAGATGGTGAAACCGGCCGCCTTCTTCTTTTCGGCATCGTGCAAATCGCCGGCGAAATCGCCGCCGCCGATCACGCCCAGCAGCGGCAGGCGTGCCCGCTTGGTCTCGCCCAAGAGCGCATGCACGGGCTTGCCGGCCGCCTGCCCGGCCAGATCGTGCAGCGCGATCTCGATCGCCGCCTTGGCGCCGTGATTGCCGTACATGCGTGCGCCCATGGCGGCCCGCGCGCCCTCGATGTCGGCGGCGTCGCGGCCGCGCAAGCAGGGCGCCATGTAATGCACGGCCGAAACAATGCTTTCGAGCGTCTCCCCCGTCATCAGCGGGGCCGCGGCCGCCTCGCCCCAGCCGACCAATCCATCGTCGGCAGCGATGCGCACCAGCACATTGTCGGCGCGGCGCACCTCCTCGCCCGCCATGATCACCGGCTTGATCATGGGCAGGCTGACGGCGATCGGCTCGATGCTCTCGATGTTCATCGCTGCCCCGGTCTTTTGCGCTGTGCGCCGGCCGCGGATTTAGGGTAAGCTATTGCGATTATTGGAGCAATGGCGCCGGTCCTAGGTCCATGAACGACCCGAAAGCGCGGCTGCGGCTTTGGCACGAGACCGTGCTGGAAAGCCTCAAGGCCAACGACGTGAAGCTCACGGTCTATGTGCCCGACCGCGTGCTGACGCCGCTGATCGACGCGCTGCACGCCGACCCGTTCTTCACCTGCTTTGCCTGCACGCGCGAGGAAGAAGCGCTCGGCATCGTCTCCGGCGCCTGGATGGGGGGCATGCGCGGCGCCGTGCTGATGCAGACCAGCGGCTTTGCCACCATTCCCAACGCGCTCGCCTCGCTGGTGGTGCCGAGCCAGATCCCGGCGCTGATCTTCGTGTCGGAGCGCGGCACGCTGGGCGAATTCAATCTCGGCCAGGCCATGGTGCTGAAGACCATGCGCCCGGTGCTCGACGCGCTCGCCGTCGATCACCACACCGTCACCCGCCAGGACGAGCTCGCCTTCATCCTCGACCGCTCGATCAAGCAGGCGCTGGCGATCCAGGCGCCGGTGACGTTCATCCTCTCGCCGCTGTTGACCGGCGGCAAAGTGTTCGGGGCGTGAGCCATGACGCGCGCGCATAATGCCCCCGGCGCCGGAGGCGCCCATAACGCCAAAGTCATGAACCGCTTCGAATTGACCAAGCGTCTGGTCGGCCATTTGCACCGTGACGAGGCGGTGATCGGCGGCATCGGCAACAGCAATTTCGATCTGTGGTCGCGCGGCCAAGCGCCCGCAGAATTTCTACATGCTCGGCAGCATGGGGCTCGCCATCCCGATCGCGCTCGGCGTCGCCATCGCGCAACCGAAGCGCCACGTGGTCGCGCTCGAAGGCGACGGCTCGCTGCTGATGCAGCTCGGCTGTCTCGCCACGGTCGCCGCGCGCGCGCCGAGGAATCTCACCATCGTGGTGTGGGACAACGGCATCTACCAGATCACCGGCGGACAGAAGACGGCGAGCGCCGACACCGCCGATCTGGTGGCGATCGCGCGCGCCGCCGGCATCGCGGCCAGCCACTGGGCGGCCGACGAGGACGAGTTCGACCGGCTGTTTGCCTCCGCGCTCAAGGACGGCGGCCCGACGCTGATCGCCGCGCGCATCGACGACAAGCCGGGCGTCGGCGTGACCGACCGCGACCCGGTGCAGATCCGCGAGCGCTTCATGCGCGGGCTGGGGGTGCGGGGCTAGGCGCGCGTCGCTTCCGCTCATTCCGGCCCCCGCTTCGCGGCGGCAAGCGCGCGAGGACGAGCCGAATGTGCTGCGCCCAGCGGCCGATGAGGATGCGTCCTCCGGCACCTCACGTCGCCGCAGCGCACGCGCCCACCACCGATGCTTTCATGTGGCGTGCCGTTTAGCCGTAAATGAAGTCCGGCTTTCTTTGCCCAACTTCTATAATATAGCCATCGGGATCGCGAATGTAGCAGCGCGTCTCGCCGTACTTGTCCTTTGGCTCCGTGATGAACTCGGCTCCTCGACTTCGCCATAGCTCATAGCACGCTTGAATATCCGCAACGCGGATGTTCATAAAGCTGCTGACCGAGTTGGGGTCGGCGGGGGCGCTGAGCGTTACCGATGGTTTGTCGGGTGTCGGACCGCCCCCGACGTTGACAATGAGCCATGTGTTGGCGATCTGGATGTAGCCCGGCGCGCCGCTCTTGTCGCCTCTGCTCAGAATGCGGCCTCCGAACACCGTTTCGTAAAATCGAGCCGATCGTTCGATGTCCTTGACGGTGAGAAAGTGTGCGACGGTAAACCCGTCCTGCGGCGGCATTTGATAGGTTTTCTGCTCGACTTGTACCTGGTTCATCGACGACTCCTTGAACGCCCCCGGGCTTTACGCTACGTGACGCTGCATCGTCGTGCCAATAGCACTCAGGTATATCCGCGCGGACAGACTGCTAGGGGCTTTGGCTGTGGCCATGCGATCTCTCTCCCCGCGTTTGGGTGCAGGCCTCCAGCAATCCGGTCTGCTGTAAACTATTTGTGATGGAACGAAGCGAAAGCAATTTCTTATTCCGGGCATACCTCATCGCCAGTGCGTCGGCCGCGTCGGAGACGATTATCGGCCGTCGCCTTGGCAACCTCGCAATGGGATCGGGATAATGCCGGGGGCCGGCGCACCGCCCGGACCGAGGAGACATTCCCATGAAGGCAATCATTGTGACGGACCAGGCTGCGGGAACGGCCGGGATGAAGCTCACGGAGCGGCCCGTGCCGCCGGCCGCAATCAACGACGTCGTCGTTCAAATTCATGCGTCGGGATTCGTCCCGACCGAGTTGGCGTGGCCCTCGACCTGGACCGATCGCCGCGGCCGCGACCGGACACCGTCGATCCCCGGCCACGAGCTGGCCGGCGTGGTCACCGCTCTCGGCTACGGCACGACGGGACTGTCGGTCGGACAGCGCGTGTTCGGCCTCGCCGACTGGCATCGCGACGGCACCTTGGCGGAGTACGTGGCCATCGAGGCGCGCAACCTCGCGCCGCTGCCGGGCGACGTCGACTTCACGGTGGGCGCGAGCCTGCCGATCTCGGGCCTCACCGCGTGGCAGGGACTGTTCCAGCACGGCCGTCTTCAGGCCGGGCAGAGCGTCCTCGCGCACGGCGCGGCCGGCGCCGTCGGGTCGATGGTGACGCAGCTTGCACGCGAGGCCGGCGGCTACGTCATCGGCACCGGACGCAGCCCCGACCGTCAGAAGGCGCTCGAATTCGGCGCACGGGAGTTCGTCGATCTGGAGAAGGACGCTCTGGAAGACGTCGGCAGCGTCGATCTGGTGTTCGATCTCATCGGCGGCGACATCGGTAAGCGCTCCGCGCGCCTGGTTCGAGCCGGAGGAACGCTGGTGTCCATCGTCGGGCCGGCCGAAGCGCGGCCCGCCGACGGCCTGGCGATCGACTTCGTCGTCGAAACTGATCGGGCCCAATTGAGTGAGATCGTCCAGCGGGTGCGTGACGGACGGCTGCGGACGAACATCGGCAGCGTCTCGGCCCTCGACGATGCCGTCGCCACCTTCAACGCGACCGCGCGCCGCGCGGGGAAGACCGTTATCCGCGTTTGCCCGTAAGCGACACGTACCGATCCGAACGTCGACTTCCGCTTTCCTCCGGAAGGCGGCATTTCACGACAGTGCAGCTTCGAATTGATTGAGGCGCGCAGCTCGGGCGGCGCCGGACGCAGTAGTTTGCGATAATGTGTTGCGTCTCGCGCCGTCAACGCGGCGCAAATTGCCACTCGGAACGGCACGCGCTACGACATTTGCGCTACGGGGCTACCGCTTCACGCGAAGTGGCGGCGCTCATGCTGGGAGCGGCGCATGCGCGCTCGGCGCACGGTTACTCAACGGCGCATCGACGACGTGCTCCGAACGCGACGTCTTAGCTACAGCCGCTTCACATACGCAATCAGCGCGCGCTTGTCGGCGTCCGATAGATTGGTGCCGAACAGATGCCCGTGGTCCTCGACCAAATCCGGGCACTTGCTCAGCTTCAACAGTGCCGGCCCGATCTCTTTCAGCCGCGCGGCCGCGGCGGCTTCGTCGAGCTTGTTCTTCTCAATGTCGCGTAGCGCCGCGTTGACCTGCACCAGGGCGCTGCCGAAATCCAGAAGCTTCACCGGATCGAGCGTCGGATCGAGGTCGATATTGGCGATCAGGTTGACCGGCACGCCCTTCGGGATCGGCCCGATCTGCAGCATGTCCGGCGCGTCCGGCATCCCAAGCCTTGCGTCTTCAGCGCCTTGAACAACGGCGCCGGCAGGTAGGACTTGTCGACGTAGAGAAAGCTCGTCCGCGTGGTGCGCGCGATCGAAGCGGGCCCGCGCCGTTTTTTCAGCCCGAGCAGCATTTCCATGCCATCCTCGAACGCCTTCATACGGCCGGCTACCGACGGATCGCCGGTGAATTCGCCCACCGAATTGTTGTGCAGATAGGGCGCCGAGGCCCAGATGCTGATGAGCGAGGGCACGCGCTCGTAGCCGCGCCCGCCGGCCGGCATGGTGAAAGGCCGCATCTGGCCGCTGAACGGGTCGCGCACGCCGATGACGCCGGCCGGCTTGCGCTGCTTGTAGGTCTGCGAGCTGAAATTGTCCCAGATGTGCCCGGCCAGCGCGTTGCTCGCCACCGCGGCGCAGGCATTGGTGCCGACGATATTGTTGGGGCAGGGGCGGTCGGTGGAGAGATAGTTGTCTTGCAGGAAATCGGCGGCGCGCAGGCGCTCCGCCATCGCGCGCTTGAAATCGGCGCTGCCGGTCCAGTCGCGCCAGGCCTTGCTGCCGCATTCCAGCGCGCCGGGCGGGGCCGGCGGCATCTTGTTCGGGCTGACGTGGCAGCCGGCGCAATTTTCCGCGAACACTTGCGCCCCGCGCGCAACGACCGACGGATCGTCCTTCAGATAGGCCGCGCCGCCCGGCGCGCGCGCCAAAGGCTGCGGCTTGGCCGCCGCGACGAAGAACTTGGCGACATTGTCCAGCCGGTCGAGCGTGGCGCGGAAGTAAGGAGAATCCTTGCGCGCCTTGGCGATCGCGTACGGCGTCTGCTTGCCGCCCATCAGCAGATGGAAGTGCCTGGTCCATTCCGCGTAATCGCTGCCGATGCTGATATAGACGCGCGCCAGCGCCCCTTTGATGCCGATCGAATTGGCGCCGTCCTTGAGGACGTGCGGCACCGGCATGTCCGCCTTGGTGCCGGGCATGTCGAGATTGCCGCCGGCGAGGCGCTCATGCGCGGCGATCGCGATGCGCGTGCCGACGTCGTAGATGGCGTTCATGTTGCGCGGATTGTTCAGGTTGTCGCTCGCCAGCGCCGAGGTGTCGATGGTGCCGGGCGGCATGGCGTTCACCACCTGGATAGAGGAAATTGCCTTCGTTGTGCGGCAGCACGAACACCGCCGCGGCTTTCAGATACTGGTTGCCGATATTGCTCGACAGATTGCCCCAGGCCGGATGCTCGGGATCGGCCGGCGGATGCAGCGGATGCGGCGCCACGTGGCAGAAGCCGCAGGCCATGCCGACGCGAAAGGGGCGCACGAGGTGCTTGTTTTTGTAGAAGTCCTTATCGGTGTAGAAGCCGCTGCCGTCCGGATATTTCTTGAGCTCTGCCATCCACTTCTCTTCCGCCGCCTTGTCGAAGGCGGGGTTGGGAAATAGCCGCAAGCCGACGATGCCGGAGGCGTAGCCGTAGGTTCGCAGGAAATCTTCTTTCGGGAAGCTCTCGCGGTAGTCTTTCGTATATGAGCCGTCCTGCGTGCCGTCCGGCATGATCGAGCCACAGTCCATATTTGTCCGGCGCGGTCGCCGGCTTGAAACCGGGCTCGTTCATCAGCCCGTAGCGGGTGAAACGGCTGGGGCGGTCGCGGCTGTCCAGCACCTTCAAGAGGTCGAAGGCGCCGAAGCTGCGGCGCGCCAGATAGTCCCAGAACGCCTGGTTGCCGCCCGTCCACATGGCCCACGTGTTGCGCCCGCGAATTTCGTCGGGGGTGAGTCGCACCCCGTCGTCCATGGCGGCGAAATAGTCGACCGCGGCCTGCGGGAAATCGGCCGCCTCGGCCCGCGGCAACAGGCTCACGGCCGCCGCCACCGCGGCGAGCAGCGCGGCCGCCGCCAGTCCCTCTAGCAAACGCCTCGGCGCAGGCCTCGCCATCGGCTCCCGCCTTCCCGCCAACCGCGCTAATGCAAAGTGATCAACGCGCGGTTGAATTCTGGGCTCAACCGTAGGATGATCGTACCATAAATGCCACTGGTCGACTTGGTAGTCGACGACCGAGCAAAGGGAGGGGGCCGTGGGGGCCTTGTCCGTTGAGCAGATCCTCGCCGAGGAAGCGCTGAAGATCCACGGCATTCGCAGCGGCGACGGCGACGACAAAGAAGGTGCGCGGCAGCAACTGGTCGCCGGCTTGAGCAAGCTCGAGACCGTGCAGGCGTTCGAAACCGAGCGCGGCGACAAGGACGCCGACGCCCGCAGCGGCAAGGACGAAGACCCCGCCTGGGCCCAAAAGCGCAAGAACTTCTACTGCGACCTCAATCGCATCGGCCGCGCCGCGCTGTGCTGCTCGGGCGGCGGCATCCGCAGCGCCACTTTTTGTCTCGGCATCATCCAGGCCTTGGCCCAGATCGCGCGCCCGGACGGCGCTCCCGATGCCGGCGGCACGACCGCCGTACATACGCCGGACGGCCGCGCGCATGCGCCCGAGGATTCGCTGCTGAGCTGTTTTCATTATCTGTCGACCGTGTCGGGCGGCGGCTATATCGGCTCCTGGCTGTCGGCCTGGCGCCAGCGCAACGATTTCGAGACGGTCTGGAAATATCTGGCCGGCCGGCCGGAAGGGCCGGACGTGGAGCCGCCGGAAATTTCCTGGCTGCGCGCCTACAGCAATTATCTGACGCCGAAAATTGGCCTGGCCTCCGCCGACACCTGGACCGGCATCGCGATCTACCTGCGCAATCTGATCCTCAACTGGCTGGTGATCGTGCCGGCGCTCGCCGCCGTGATCCTGGTGCTGAAGGTCATCATCACGCTGTCGGTCGGCGAGGCGCGCATCGAGAGCGTCTGGTGGCCGCAATTCGTCGCCATGCTGATCGGCGCGGCCTCACTGATCGTGGCGCAGGCTTACACCACCGCGCACCGGCCGACGCGCCGGATGCAGCCCGGGGCGGACACCGCGCACGATCCGAACAATATCGACCAGAACGCGTTCATCCTGCGCGATCTGCCCTGGAGCCTCGTCTCGGCGATCCTGATCACCAGCGCGCTCACGTCCTCGATCGGCACCGAGCTCGCGCACAATGTCGGGGCATTCGGCGCGATCGCCATCGGCGCCGTCGTGGGTGTGCTGATTTATGCCGCCGGCTGGCTTATCGGCCATCCCGCGCACGGCAGTTGCAAGGATTTCGGCCGCTTTGCCGCTTCCGGCTTGGTCTATGGCGGCGTGGTCGGGCTCGGCGCTCATCTCTATGCCGGCCTGATGCCCTATGCGGACAGCACCGGGCACAAGGTCTGGATGATCCTGCTGCCGGTCATCCTCGGCGTACCGTGGGTGCTGCTCGGGCAATTGTTCGCCGACATGGTCTTCGTCGGCCTGGTCAGCTACGAGGTCAATTCCGACGCCGACCGCGAATGGCTCGGCCGCGCCGCCGGCTGGGTGGCGGCGGCGGGGGTTGCGTGGGTTCTCACGACGTTCGTTGTTTTTGCCGGCGGCTACCTGCTGATCGACGTCGCGCAGGAAGCCGGCAAATATGTCGCCGGCGCGGGCGGCATATCCGGCATCGTCACCGCCTGGCTCGGCAAGAGCGCGAAGACGCCGGCCAAGCCGGGCGAAGGCGATCAGGGCTTCAAGACCATTGCCTACAGTGTTGCGCTCGCCATCGCGGGGCCGATCTTTGCCGCCATCCTGGTGGTCGGCATATCGGTCGGCCTCGACATGCTGCTGCTCGGCGACTCGCTGGTCGGCGGTCTGGCCGGCAATTCGCTCGAGACCTGGCCCGTCATGGCCTGGCTCGCGCTCGGCTTCGCCATTGCCTTTCTCATCGCTTGGATCGCGTCGCGCTGCGTCAACATCAACCGATTCTCGATCCACGCGCTCTACCGCAATCGCCTGGTGCGCGCTTATCTCGGCGCGTCGCGTCAAGAGCGGTGTCCCGACCGGTTCACCGGCTTCGACCGCCAAGACAATCTGCCCGCCCACTGGCTATGGCCGCCGAAGCCGCCGGAGCACGGGCACAATACCTTCTGCCTGTTCCATGTCGTCAATATCACGCTGAACGTTGTGAAGACCGCGCGGCTCGCTTGGCAGCAGCGCAAGGCCGAATCCTTCACGGTCAGCCCGCTACATTGCGGTGCTGCTTATAAGGGTTACCGTCACAGCGACGAATATGGCGGCAAAAAGCCCTACGGCCTTTCGCTCGGCACCGCCATGGCGATCTCCGGCGCCGCGGCAAGCCCGAACATGGGTTACAACTCCTCGCCGTCGATCACGCTGTTGCTGGCGCTGTTCAACGTGCGCCTTGGCTGGTGGCTCGGCAACCCCGGCAAAGAAGGTGACGAAACCTACACCGAGGAGGGGCCGAGCACGGCCATCCGGCCCGCTGGTCGAGGAAACCTTCGGGCTGACCACCGACACCAAGCCCTGGGTCTATCTCTCCGACGGCGGCCATTTCGAGAATCTCGGCATCTACGAGATGGTGCGGCGGCGCTGCCGCTTCATCGTGGCAATCGACGCCGGCTGCGATCCCGACTTCGCTTTCGCCGATCTCGGCAATGCCGTGCGCAAGATCTACATCGATCTCGGCGTGCGCATCAAATTCGAGACGCTCGACCGGCTCAAGAATCGTCCGAAGCCGGAAGAGGTCAAAGCCGGCAATATCCCCTATTACGCCGTCGGCACGATCTATTACGGCGACGCCGACGGCGCCGATTGTCCGAACGGGCTGATCCTCTACATCAAGCCGGCCATCCACGACACCAGCGAGACCGAAGGCGCCGGCGTGCGCAGCTACGCCACGACGCACAAGACGTTCCCGCACGAGTCGACCGCCAATCAGTGGTTCAGCGAGTCGCAGTTCGAGAGCTACCGCTCGCTCGCGCTCGACATCGCGAACGACATCTTCAAGGGCGATATCGACCTCGTACCGGGCAAGACAAAACTGAGCAATGTGCTGGAGGAACTGGCGCCGACCATGCGCTGAGAGCCTGGCCGCCGGCCGGCCGAGCTCCAGCGTACTAAATCAAGGGTTGTAAATACCGCCGGTCTGTAGATAATGATCGATCACTCGACCGCTCGTTGTAGCGAGGGATGCCGGTAGCAGGCTTCTGAAAAATAGAAAGAATTTCTGTAGTGCCGACGGTAATGATGGGGGCTTAGATGAATTGGCGTCGTGTGCTCGTCGCTGGGGCTGCGGTCGCGGCCCTGTTCACCATTGCCGGTTGTAACGAGCCGGAGCCCGGCACGGTCCCAGACGAAGCCATGAAGGCGGGCTACAAGGCCAGCCACTTCATGGCCTCCGCCGACAACTATCTCCACGCCATGGACGGCGAAGTGCGCGCTCTCGCCGCAAGAGCGGGCCGGACGCAACACCTGGGTCATGTGGACCGGCGGCAACGACCGCTTCTGGGACTACATGGCCAACAACACCTTCGGCGCCTTCGATCTGCTCAAGGTGCTCTCGTCCAACCCGCATGTCGGCTATTGCGTCGATCCGAAATGGAAGCCGCACGACTATTCGGCGGAAAACCGCCAGCACAGCTACGAATATTCCAGCACCAGCGCGCTGAGCGAAGCCAGGTGCAAGAGCGAGGGGCTGACCTGGTTCATACCCAGCCGCGACAACCGCTTTGCCTGGTATGGGCTGATCAACGAGCCGTGCTTCAAGAAGGCCACCAAGCCGGACAAATACGGCCTTTGGCTCGACGTCCGCACAAGCGACAGCAAGGACTGCACCAAGCCCGATCCATTCGCCGATGAGAAGAAATATCCCGGCGTCAAGATCGGTGCGCGCGGCACCACCTTCAAGGACGGCAATAAATTGCCGGTCGGTTCCTATTACGGCGAACCCACCGGCGTCGTCGGCCTGCGGCTGTTCCCCAATCCGGATTTCAACGAGGCGGCCGAAGAAAAATGGATGGCGGAGCTGAAGAAATATCCCGACGGCAGCGGCTTCTACACCGACAAGGACTTCTACAACAACAAGCACCTCGTGCGGCCCTACCGCGTCGGCATGTCCTGCGGCTTCTGTCATGTCGGCCCGTCGCCAACCAATCCGCCCAAGGATGCGGAGAATCCGCAATGGGCCAACCTCAACTCCAATCCCGGCGCGCAATATTTCTGGGTCGACCGCGTGTTCATCTGGAATCCGCAGGACGCGCCGGCGAACTTCATCTTCCAGCTCTTCCACACCTCGCTGCCCGGCTCGCTCGACACCTCTTTCGTGTCGACCGACAACATCAACAATCCGCGTACCATGAACGCCGTCTATGCGCTGGCGGCGCGCCTGAAAACCGGCCAGTGGTGGAAGGAGAAGCTCGCCGGCGGCGATCTCGATAACAAGCAGTTCACCAACTACTACCCCCCGTCAAAAGAGCAGGTCGGCGAAGCGACCCAAAAGGCGATTAAGGCCGCGACCGGCAAATTCCACCCGCCCGGCCTCTACCTTGCGCCCGCCACCGTGTTCACGCCGCGCGTGCTCAAGGACGGCTCCGATTCGGTCGGCGCGCTCGGCGCGCTCAACCGCGTCTACCTGAATATCGGCCTGTTCAGCGAGGAGTGGCTGCTGCACTTCAATCCGCTGGTCGGCGGCAAACGCGACACGCCGATCGAGATCAAGGTGGCGCAAAAGAACTCTGTTTATTGGCAGGCCACCGAGAACATGACGCCGGACATGGCGCTGTTCTTCCTCAAGGTGGAGCCGGACAAGCTGGCCAAGACCGGCTGGTTCAATACCCATCCGCTCGACCAGCAAAAGCTCGCGCGCGGCAAGACCGTGTTCGCGGAAAACTGCGCGCGCTGCCACTCCTCCAAGCAGCCGGAAAATCTCTGCCTGCTCGGCCATCCTTGCAAGGCCGGCCAGGTCATCGAGAACAGCGCCGGTTATTTCGACTGGATGCGCAAGGCGGTGCAGGACCCGCACTTCCTCGACAACAACTATCTCTCCACCGACCGCCGCGTTTCCATCCAGGAAATGGGCATCAATGCCTGCTCGCCGCTCGCCACCAACGCGATCCGCGGCGACATCTGGGACAACTTCTCCTCGGAGACCTACAAGGAGCTGCCGGCGGTCGGCAAGGTCACCGTCTATAACCCGGTCGACGGCACGCCGACCCAATACGACATGCCCGGCGGCGGCCGCGGCTATGTGCGGCCGGCCTCCCTCATCAGCGTGTGGAGCTCGGCGCCCTACCTGCAGAACAACTCGGTCGGCTACTTCAACGGCGACCCTTCCGTGCAAGGCCGCATGAACGCCTTCGAAGACGGCATCACCAAGATGCTGTGGCCGGAAAAGCGCGACCGCGACTTCAAGTCGACCGACCCGGTGCCCGGCATCGGCGATCGCGTTCCCGGCCCGAGCAAGATCCTGCGCACCACGCAGGACAGTTACCTCAAGGTGCCGGCCGGCTATCTGCCCGGCGACCTCGACAAGATCGCCGGCTTCTGGGGCTCCTGGCTGCACTGGCTGGCGCCCTGGCTGTTCACCACCTCAGGCGACGTGCAGATCGGGCCGATCCCGAAAGGCACGCCGGTCAGTCTGCTCGCGAATATCAATCCGCTGTCGGAGAGCACGCGGCTGGAAGACCGCGCCAAGCACGCCGCCAAGCTGATCGACGTGCTGCTCAAGCTCAAGCACGACCTCAAATCGCTGCCGCCCAATCCCAACGACCGGCAGCAGCGCGCGGCGTTCGACAAGGACGTTCCGGCCCTGTTGTCGGTCAGCAAGTGCCCGGACTTCATCGTCAACAAGGGCCATTACTTCGGCAGCAATTTGAGCGACGACGACAAGAAGGCGCTGATTGAATTCTTGAAGACGTTCTAGCGGGAGGCGGGCGGCTTGACGTGACCGCCGCCCGCGCCGCGCGAGGGGGAAGTGCCGTGAACGCGCAGACCACTGCTTACGAATACATCGTCGTCGGTTCGGGCGCGGGCGGCGGCGTGGTCGCCGCGCGGCTCGCCGAAGCAGGCCACAGCGTGCTGCTGCTGGAAGCCGGCGGCGATCCCAAATTCCTGCAGGGCGGCGGCCCCGTCAGCGCCGCGCGTCTGCCCGAAGACTACGAGGTGCCGGTCTTCCACCCGATGTCGACCGAGAACGAGGCGATGCGATGGGAGTTCTTCGTGCGCCACTACGCCGACCAGGCGCAGCAGGAGCGCGACCCGAAATTCGTCAAGTCGGAAAACGGCATATTCTATCCGCGCGCCGGCACGCTCGGCGGCTGCACCGCGCACAACGCCATGATCATGGTCTATCCGCACAATGCGGACTGGGACCATATCGCCGAAATCACCGGCGACCGGTCCTGGCGCGCGCGCAACATGCGCCGTTACTACCAGCGCCTGGAGAACTGCCGCCACCGCTGGCCCTACCGGCTGCTCTACCGCCTGACCGGCTGGAACCCGACCAAGCACGGCTTTAACGGCTGGCTGTCGGTGGAGAAAGCCATTCCCCCGGTGGTGCTGACCGACCGCGACCTGGTCAAGATCATCCTGCAGGCGGCCTGGAACACTTTCTGGGAACTGGCCGGCTGGTGGAAGCGCATCACCTGGTTCCTGCAATCGCAGGGCGATCCCAACGATTGGCGGCTGGTGAAGAAGAACGCCGTCGGCGTGCACTACGCGCCGATCCACACCTACAAGCACGCGCGCAATTCGACGCGCGAGTTCCTGCTCGACGTGGCGCGCCGCCATCCCGACCGCCTGAAGATCGAGCTCGACGCGCTCGCCACCGAGGTGCTGTTCGACGAGTCGAACCGCGCCATCGGCGTCGCTTATCTCAAGGGCGAGCGGCTCTACAAGGCCGCCTTCAGGCCGAACGACGGCGGCGTGCCGCGGAAGGCCTATGCCTCGCGTGAGGTGATCCTTTCGGGCGGCGCCTACAACACGCCGCAGCTTCTGATGCTGTCGGGCATCGGCCCCAAGGAGCAGCTCGAAAAGCACGACATCAAGGTGCGGGTGAACCTGCCCGGCGTCGGCCGCAACATGCAGGATCGCTATGAGGTCGGCATCACCAACGAGCTGCGCCAAGACTGGACCATCCTGAAGGACGCTACCTTTACGCGCGACGACCCGCAGTGCAAACAATGGGCGCGCTGGCGCAAGGGCGTCTACACCACCAACGGCGCCGCCTTCGCGGTGATCAAGCGCTCGCTAAAAGAGCGGCCGCTGCCCGATCTGTTCGTGTTCGCGCTGATCGGAGAATTTGCCGGCTATCAGCCCGGCTATTCCAAGATCATCGCCGACAACAAGAACGTTTTGACCTGGTGCATCCTCAAGGCGCACACCGAAAACCGCGGCGGCACCGTCGAGCTGCGCTCGACCGATCCGCGCGTGCCGCCAGAGATCAACTTTCATTACTTCAAGGAGGGTACCGACAAGAACGGCGACGACCTCGCTTCCGTGGTGGCCGCCATCAAATTCGTGCGCAGCCTGACCAAGCCGGCCATGGATTCCGGCATCATCGTGCGCGAAAAATTTCCCGGCTCGGCTGTGCACACCGATGAGCAGCTCGGCGAATTCGTGCAGAACGTCGCCTGGGGCCACCACGCGTCCTGCACCTGCCCGATCGGCCCGCACGCCGACAAGAACGCCGTGCTCGACAGCAATTTCAACGTATACGGCGTGAGCAATCTGCGCGTGGTCGACGCTTCGGTGTTCCCGCGCATTCCCGGCTTCTTCATCGTGTCATGCGTCTACACCGTCGCCGAGAAGGCGGCCGACGCTATCCTCGCCGCCGCCGGCGAGGCCAAGGTGCCGGACTGCATCTACGGCCAGGGCTTCTGGTGCAAGGTGAAGAACGGGCTGGGCGCGGTCGGCTGCTGCATCGCCGGGGCGCTGAAAGCGCTGGCGCCGGTGGGCAAGGTGCTGGCCGGCGTCGTGGGGGCGCTGGCGCTCGCGATCGTGGCGCTGGTGCTGGTGAGCTGGTTCATCACCGAGCCGCCGCCCGAACATCCCAACCTGACGCAGGAGCAGAAGACCATCGACTGGATCGTGCAGACGCTCAGCGCCAAGCTCGAAACGCAATATCCGCGCGGCGGCTTCCTGCGCGACACCCACCCCAAAAGCAATGCCTGCGTGAAGGCCAACGTCACCGTGCTGCCGCACCTGCAGCCCCCGTTCCAGGTCGGCTTTCTCAAGGGCAAGCCGAACGGCGACATGACCTACAAGGCCTGGATTCGCTTCTCCAACGCTTCCGATACCGTGACGCCCGACAACGAGGTCGATTTCCGCGGCATGGCGATCAAGATGTTCGGCGTGTCGGGTCAGCGCCTGCCGGTGCCCGGCGACGAGGACGATACCCAGGACTTGCTTTTCATCGGCCACGACGCCTTCTTCGCCGGCAGCCCGCAGGACTTCCTCGATTTCTTTGACGCGGCCAATAAAGGAGGGGGCTCGACCGACCCGCTCAAGAACCCCTACATCGTGTGGGATTTGCTCACCCACCCGCGCGGCGCCTACAACCTGCTGGTCGGCCGCCGCGTCTACCCGACCATCAACGACATCCATTGGTTCAGCGTGGCGCCGTTCGATTTCGGCAGCGACAAGACCATCGTCAAATACAGCGCCTTTCCCGAGCGAGTGCAGGCGCAATACGGCCGCCCGGGCAACACGCCCTATTACCTGCGCACCCGGCTGCAGGACTATCTCGACCCGGCCAACAACAATCACCTCAAGCTCGCCCTCAATATCCAGTATCGCGAGCCCGGCCAGTCGATCGAAAACACGCTGGTGCCGTGGAGCCGGGACCCCAACTCCTGGCACAAAGTTGCGACCATCGACATCTATCCGCAGATCTTCTCCACCGCCGACCAGGATGCGTTTTGCGAGCGGCTCACTTTCAATCCCTGGCACGGGCTGATGGCCGACAAGCCGGAAGGCGGCATCAATCGCGCCCGCCGCGACGTGATGCATGCCATGCAGGACGTGCGGCTGAAGGCCGACGGCCTCACCCGCTTCGGCCCGCACGCGCTGACGGGGAACGAGAATTTCAATTAG
The DNA here is from genome assembly GCA_963805535.1 of uncultured Pseudomonadota bacterium. Lineage (GTDB taxonomy): Bacteria > Pseudomonadota > Alphaproteobacteria > Rhizobiales > Xanthobacteraceae > Pseudolabrys. The sequence continues at coordinate 11,047 of CAWDUV010000010.1, read as the reverse complement.
CGTCGATTTGTCGGAGACATTTCATCCGCGCGTCTTTACCGCGCCGGCTTGCCGCCGCCTTCCAGAATGCCCGCCATCATCGCCATGCGCACCAGATCGGACAGGCTGTTGGCCGCCATCTTGGTCATCAGATTGGCGCGGTAGATTTCGACAGTGCGCGGGCTGATGCCGAGGTCGAAGGCGATCACCTTGTTGGCCTTGCCGGCCACCAGGCCTTCCAGCACCTGGCGCTCGCGGTTCGACAGCCCGGTGAGCCGGTTGTGGATTTCGGTCAATTCCGCGTTGCGCTGGGCGGCGTCGGCGTTGCGCGACAGCGAGCTGCGCACCGCGTCGAGCAGGGTGTCGTCGTCGAACGGCTTTTCCAGGAAATCGACGGCGCCGATCTTCATGGCTTCCACCGCCAGCGCGATATCGCCGTGGCCGGTGATGACGATCACCGGCACGTCGATGGCCAGTTCCTTGAGCTTGCGCAAGAGGTCGATACCGGTGATGTCCGGCATGCGTACGTCGGTGACGATGCAGCCGGATTCGATCTGCGGCAGCACTTCGAGGAAGCTCTTGGCGCTGTCGAATCCGCGCGCCGTCATGCCCGCGGTCTTGAGCAGGAACTCGAGCGACTGCCGCACCGCCTCGTCGTCGTCGATCACGTAGATGATCGGCTCAGGCTGCATCGTCGACATCCCCTTCGTTGACCGCGGTTAGCGTGAAATGGAAAATCGTCCCGCCGACGGGATTGGGCTCCACCCAGATGCGCCCGCCATGCGCCTCGACGATGGTGCGCGAGATCGACAGCCCGACGCCCATGCCTTGCCGCTTGGTGGTCACGAACGGCTGGAACAGCTGCTCGGCCACCTCCGGCTCGATGCCCGAGCCGGTATCGGCCACGCTCACGCAAACATGGGTCTCGCCCGCCGACATGACCGACACCGCGAGGTCGCGCGTGCTGGCGGTTTCCATGGCGTCCATGGCATTGCGGATCAGGTTGAGCAGCACCTGCTGGATCTGCACACGGTCGGCCAGCACCAGTTCGACCGTGGGGTCGAACTGGAAGGTGACGCGGATGCCGCGGTCCTTGACGCCGACAAGCGCGAGCGCGCTTGCTTCCTCCACCAGCTTGGTGATGCTTTCCACCCGCCGCTCGCTCTCGCCGCGCGAGACGAAATCGCGCAGGCGGCGGATGATCTGCCCCGCGCGCATGGCCTGGTCGCCCGCCTTGTCGAGCGCGTCGCGTATCATGACGGCGCGCTCGTCGCTATCGTTGCCGATCAGCCGGCGCGAGCCCTTCAGGTAGTTGTTGATCGCCGACAGCGGCTGGTTGAGCTCGTGCGCCAGCGTCGAGGCCATCTCGCCCATGGCGGTCAGCCGCGAAATATGCACGAGCTCCGATTGCAGCTCCTGCAGGCGCGCCTCGGTCTTCTGCCGCTCGGTCAAGTCGCGAATGAAGCCGGTGAAGAAGCGCTGCCGCCCTGATTTCATCTCGCCGACCGCCAGCTCCATGGGAAAAGTCGAGCCGTCCTTGCGCTGGCCGACCACCACGCGGCCGATGCCGATGATGCGCCGCTCGCCGGTGTCCTTGTAGCGCTGCAGATAGCCGTCGTGGCTTTCGCGATAGGGCGTCGGCATCAGGATCTTGACGTTCTGCCCGATGGCGGCGGCGGGATCGTAGCCGAACAGGCGCTCGGCCGCGCTCGAGAACGACTGTATGACGCCGCGCTCGTCGATGACGATCATTGCCTCGGGCACGGTATCGAGAATCGATTGCAGGTGCGCCTGCCGCGCCAGCGTGTCGCGCGCCATCGCGTCGGCGCGCCGGCGCCCGCGCCGCAACAGCTCGCCGCCCCACGCCACGCCGATGCCGATCACGGCGAAAGCGGCGCAGTTGATTGCGGACGCGGTCGAAAAAGACGGCGGCGCGTCGACCAGCAGGAACGAGCTCGCCACGCTCAGTACGATGGCGATCAAGCCCGGCACGAGTCCGCCGACCCAGGCTGCAATCAACAGTGACGGTACGAAGTAGAGAAAGATTGTCTCGCTCGGCAGCACCGGCGCGAGCGCTTCCCGCAGCAGCCAGGCAAGCGCAACCGTCGCCGGCGCGACGCCATAGCGCAGCACGGTACCGCGCTCGGGCGCTTCGAAAACGCTAGTTATTTCAATAGCTTCTGTCATGGCCCGCTCGTTCAGCGGCAGCCGCCCGACCGCCTCCGGGAAAACCCCTATGGAGATTATCTGAATTTCGGGTGCTCTGTTCCAGGGATATCGATTGATCATCGAATTTTGGAGAGCCGCCATGTTGAACCAGACGATGATCAACCGGACTTCTTCCCGCCCCTCCACCGACCGCGTTGCACGGCCCGTTCCGGCGCATTCGGTTTCGCTCGGCTCTTCGATCGAGATGATGGGCGCCCCCATGCCCTTCACGCGCAACGCCGAAATCTACGGCGAGAACGAGCCGGCCGATTATCTCTACAAGGTCGTCAGCGGCGCGGTGCGCACCTACAAGGTGCTCAACGACGGCCGCCGCCAGATCGGCTCCTTCTACCTGCCCGGCGACATTTTCGGCCTTGAGGTCGGTGACGAGCACAGCTTCTCCGCCGAGGCCGTCTCCGACTGCAAGGTTCTGGTGATCAAACGCAGCGCGCTGGTTTCGCTCGCCGGCCGCGACACCGATGTGGCGCGCCAGCTTTGGACCATGGCCGCTTCCGAACTGCAGCGCGCGCAGGATCACATCATGCTGCTGATCAAGACCGCGCGGGAGCGGGTGGCCGGCTTCCTGGTGGAAATGTCGGCGCGCAACGCCGGCGCCAGCGAAGTCGAGTTGCCGATGTCGCGTCAGGACATCGCCGACTATCTCGGCCTCACCATCGAGACCGTGTCGCGCACGCTCACCCAGCTCGAGAATTCCGGCGCCATCGCCGTCCCCACCTCTCGCCGCATCGTGCTGCGCAGCCGCGGCGCCTTGAACAGGCTGAACGGTTAGAAAACCGAACGTCGTTCCTCCCCGACCGAGTTCGGTTCGTACTGCCCCGGCATTTGCTTGCCGGGGCTTTTTTATTTCGAGTTGCGGCTTGCGCCTCCGAAAATCTTACTGCGTTGTTGCGCCGCCGCCGGCGCGCTAGGCTCGGGCCGTATCGGGGCAAGAGGGGTGGATCGCATGGCGGATTTTGACGGGGTAGTCATCGGCGCCGGCCACAACGGGCTGACGCTGGCCGCCTATCTCGCCCGCGCCGGCCTGCGCGTCGCCGTGCTTGAGCGAAATCCGCACCTCGGCGGCGGCTGCTCCACCGAGGAGCGCCTGTTGCCCGGCTACCGGCTCAACCTGCATTCCAGCTTCTTCATCGGGATCGGCTTCTGTCCGCTGATCCGCGACCTCGAGTTGTGGCGCTACGGTTTTTCCTATGTCGAGCCGCCGGTGCAGCAAGGCGCCGTTTTCCGCGACGGCACGTGCGTGGTCGTGCACAAGGATATCGACAAGACCTGCGCCTCGCTCGCCCGCTTCTCCAAACAGGACGCTGACAGCTTTCGGGAGCTCTACCAGACCTATTGCGTCGAGATGCGGCCGCTCTTGGCCTCGCTGCTCTACAATGCGCCCTTACCGCGCGAGCAGCTCCTCGACCGCTTGTCCGGCCCGCAGGCCAAGGAGTTCCTTTCGCACGCGCAGCACGACCTGTTCTCCGTCGTGCGCAAGCATTTCGTCGACGAGCGCATCCGCACGCTGTTTACCTCGCTGATGCACGTCATCACTACCGAGAACGTGCCCGGGGCCGGCATCGTGTTTCCGGCCATTTTCTCCAACATCGCCAGCCTCGGCCTGCCGGTAGGGGGCTCGGTGGCGCTGGTCCATGCGCTCGCCCGCGCGGTCGAGGTCGGCGGCGGTCAGGTTGTCACCGGCGCCGAGGTCAAGGAGATCAAGGTGGAGCAGGGCAGGGCGACCGGCGTGACCCTTGCCGACGGCCGCTCTATCGCGGCCACCAAATTCGTCGCCAGCGCCATCGACTTCCCGATGACCGTGAGCATGACCGGCGAGGAGCTGTTCCCCGAGCCCGTGCGCGCAAAGGCCAAGGCCTGGCACTGGGGCAGCCACAGCCTGGTCACTCTGCATCTGGCGCTCAGGCACCCGCCGGCCTACCGCGCGGAGAGCTTCGATCCCGACATCGCGCGCGCCTACAACATGTTCTTCGGCATGAACCACATCGAGGACGTGGCCTCGACCTTCGCCGACTGCGCCGCCAACAGGTTCCCCCAGGTGCTGCACGGCAACGGCGCCTGCAACAGCCTGTTCGACCCGACCTATGCGCCGGCCGGCAAGCATGTCGCTTTCTGGTGGCCGTTCGCCCCTTACGCCGTGGAGGGTGACGCCGAGAATTGGGAGCGCCACCGCGCCGACTATAGCCAGCGTCTGCTCGACACTTGGCGTCAATACGCCGGCAATCTCGACGGCGACAACCTGCTCGGCAGCTACCTGTTCACGCCGCGCGACGTCGAAGCGCTCAACGTCAATATGCACCGCGGTGCGGTGCGCATGGGCGCCTATATCCCCGACCAGCTAGGCATCAACCGGCCGCACCCGCTCATGCCCGGTTCGCGCACGCCGGTGGAAGGGCTTTACCTGTGCGGCTCGTCCTCCGGCAACGGCGGCGGCGTCAACGGCGCCCCGGGCTATATCGCCGCCAACGCCATTGCCGACGACCTGGCGCTGCGGCGGCCCTGGACTCCGGTCCCGCCGCCGGAATGGAAGCATTGAAGCTTTAAGCCTCTCCGTTCCCTCCCCCTGCAGGGGGAGGGTCAGGGTGGGGGTCATACGCTCTCTAAATTGACCCCACCCGGCGAGCTTCACTCGCCGACCTCCCCCTTTCAGGGGGAGGTTCAAGCAAGCGCGCCGCGCGCTTCCCCCTTGACCTGCATCAACCTCGCCGGCGGCGCCCTGTGGTCCGATACCTTCAACAATGGAGGACCGAGCCATGCGCGCCGAAGACGTGATGACCCGTGACGTGATTGCCATCGATCCCGACGCTACCGTGCTGGAGGCGGCACGCGTGATGCTGAAGCATCACATCAGCGGCCTGCCGGTGATCGACAAAGAGGGCAAGCTGGTGGGCGTGCTGTCGGAGGGCGATTTCCTGCGCCGGCGCGAGACCAAGACCGAACGCCACCGTTCGCGCTGGCTCGAGTTCCTCATGGGTCCCGGCCGCATGGCCGCCGAATACAGCCACAGCCACGGCAGCCGGGTTTCCGAGGTCATGACCACCGACGTGCAGACGGTCAATGAAACCGCCCCGCTCGAAGACATCGTCGAGCTGATGGAACGCAAGCGCATCAAGCGCGTGCCGGTCGTGTGCGGCGGTCAGGTGGTCGGCATCATCACCCGCTCCAACCTGATGCAGGCTATGGTCAGCCTGGCGCGCGAGGCCGCCCCCGCCGCGGCCGACGATGCCGCCATCCGCCGGCAGCTGCTGGCCGAGCTCGAAAAGCAGGAATGGGCGCCGGCGGCTTCCGCCAATGTGGTGGTGCGCGACGGGGTGGTCGAGCTGTGGGGCCTGATCGTCGACGAGCGCCAGCGCGAGGCGCTCAAAGTGGCCGCCGAGAACATCCCCGGGGTCAAGCAGGTGAAGGACCATCTGGTCTGGATCGAGCCCACGTCCGGCGTGGTGATCGAGCCGCCGCAGGCTGCGCAATAGCCGCCACCCGGTTTGATCTTGCGCAAGGAAGCGCGCGCGGCCGGGTCGTATTAAGGCAGCGACGCTCCCGCCAGGACGCCCATAAATTTCGGAGGTCCGCCACCCCCGCTTCAATCGCATCACGCTCTAGTCTGAGGGGGCGCTGCGAGGCGCGCTCCGCGGCCCATGCCGGGCGCGGGGCGCGCTTTGTTTTGGGGAAGGACCACACCGGGCCTTATCTTGGCCCGCAAAAAAGCTCCTGCGGCATGCCGGCCATGCGCCAAACAGACTCGTTTTGACCTGTGTCAAGGAAGCACAGGGGACCCGCCACGATAAAGGTATTTGCGGCCTGCCCCTCTCCGGGTCGGCGAAAATAAAGACGGGACCTCCAGCATGGCGACAGCAACCGCTCCCCAGAAAACCATGACTCTCGGCGAAGGCGGCCTGGCGCTGTTTTTCACCGCGCTCGCCTTTGTGTCGATCGTTATCGCCGCCAAGGCCTACACGGCCGGCTATGCCTTCCACGCCTATCTGTTCTGCGCGGCCAGCGTCGCTTCGGTCTTCGCCATCATCAATCGCTATTACGAGCGGCCGGCGGAGGCGCCGCCGCTCACCATCGACGGCAAGCCGAACTACAATATGGGCCCGGTGAAATTCGCCGCCGTCGCCGGCATGTTCTGGGGCATTGCCGCCTTCACCGTCGGTGTCTTTATCGCGCTTGAGCTGTCGTTCCCGCAGCTCAATCTCGACCAATGGCTGAATTTCGGGCGGTTGCGGCCGCTGCACACCTCCGCCGCCATCTTCGCCTTTGGCGGCAACGTGCTGATCGCCACCTCATTCTATGTCGTGCAGCGCACCTCGCGCGCGCGCATGGTCGGCGACCTGTCGCCCTGGTTCGTCGTGCTCGGCTACAACTTCTTCATTGTCATCGCCGGCACCGGCTATCTGCTCGGCATCACGCAGTCGAAGGAATATGCCGAGCCCGAATGGTACGCCGACCTGTGGCTGACCATCGTCTGGGTCACCTATTTCCTCGTCTTCCTCGGCACCATCATGCGGCGCAGCGAGCCGCACATCTACGTCGCCAACTGGTTCTATCTCGCCTTCATCCTCACCATCGCGGTGCTGCATCTCGGCAACAACGCGGCGATCCCGGTGTCGATCTACTCGCCGAAGTCCTACATCGTCTGGTCCGGCGTGCAGGACGCCATGGTGCAATGGTGGTACGGCCACAACGCGGTCGGCTTCTTCCTCACCGCCGGCTTCCTCGCCATCATGTACTACTTCATCCCCAAGCGCGCGGAGCGGCCGATCTATTCCTACCGGCTGTCGATCATCCACTTCTGGGCGCTGATCTTCCTCTATATCTGGGCGGGCCCGCATCACCTGCACTACACGGCGCTGCCCGACTGGGCGCAGACGCTCGGCATGACCTTCTCGATCATGCTGTGGATGCCCTCCTGGGGCGGCATGATCAACGGAATCATGACGCTGTCCGGCGCCTGGGACAAGCTGCGTACCGATCCGGTGCTGCGCATGATGGTGGTGTCGGTCGCCTTCTACGGCATGTCCACGTTTGAAGGACCGATGATGTCGGTGAAGATCGTCAATTCGCTCAGCCACTATACCAACTGGACCATCGGCCACGTGCATTCCGGCGCGCTTGGCTGGGTCGCCTATATCTCCTTCGGCGCGCTCTATTGCCTGATCCCCTGGCTGTGGAACCGCAGGCTGTACTCGCTCAAGCTGGTCAATTGGCACTTCTGGATCTCGACAATCGGCATCGTGCTCTACATCACCTCGATGTGGGTGGCGGGCATCCTGCAGGGCCTGATGTGGCGCGCCTACACCCCGCTCGGCTTCCTCGAATACTCCTTCGTCGAGACCGTCGAGGCCATGCATCCCTTCTACGTCATCCGCGCGCTCGGCGGCATCCTGTTCCTGATCGGCGCGCTGATCATGGCGTGGAACCTCTGGAAAACCGTGATGTCGGCGGAAGAAGCCCAACCGGCCGCCGTCGCGCTGGCTCCGGCTGAATAAGGCGAGGACAACGAAAATGTCGCTCTGGCAAAAACACGCCATCCTCGAGAAGAACTCGATCATTCTCGTGATCGGTATCCTCATCGTGATCTCTATCGGCGGGCTGGTCGAGGTGGTGCCGCTGTTCTATCTCAAGAACACCATCGAGAAGGTCGAGGGCGCGCGTCCCTACACGCCGCTCGAGCTGCTCGGCCGCGACATCTATGTGCGCGAGGGTTGTTATCTGTGCCATTCGCAGATGATCCGTCCTTTGCGCGACGAGGTCGAGCGCTACGGCCACTATTCGCTCGCCGCCGAGAGCATGTACGACCACCCGTTCCAATGGGGTTCGGAGCGCACCGGCCCCGATCTGGCGCGCGTTGGCGGCAAATATTCCGACCAGTGGCAGCGCGACCACCTGCGCAATCCGCGCTCCGTGGTGCCCGGCTCGGTCATGCCCTACTACGGCTTCCTCGAGAAGACCGATCTCGACTACAGCCACGTCGCGCAAAATCTGAAGGTGCAGGCCGAGCTCGGCGTGCCCTACACCAAGCAGGATATCGCCGACGGCGAGAAGGACGTGGTGGCGCAGGCCACTCCCGACAGCCCCGACGCCGCCGATCTCGCCAAGCGCTATCCGAAGGTGAACGCGCGCGACTTCGACGGCGACCCGACCCGCATCACCGAGGCCGACGCGCTGATCGCCTATCTGCAGATGCTCGGCACCGAGGTGGACTTCAAGCTTTACCAAGACAAAGCCAATATCCGGTGAACGCCATGGACCCGACCTACCAAGCCGTTGCCGAGTTCGCCCAGCGGTGGGGCCTGATCTACTTCGTCGCGATCTTTGCCGTCGTGCTCGTCTACGCGCTGTGGCCTTCGCGCAAAGCGCAAAAGGAATTCGACGACGCGGCGAACATTCCGTTCAAGGAGGACTGACCGGTGGCTGAAGAGCAAAAACAGGTCGATGAAGTGACCGGCACGGCGACCACCGGCCACGAGTGGGACGGCATCCGTGAGCTCAACACCCCGCTGCCCCGCTGGTGGCTATGGACCTTCTACGGCTGCATTGCCTTCGCGGTCGGCTACTGGATCGTCTATCCGGCCTGGCCGCTGATCAGCAATGCGACGCAAGGCGTGACCGGCTGGCATGCGCGCGCCGCGGTCGAAACCGACCTCGCCGCGCTGCATGCTCAGCGCGCGCCCATGATGGCCAAGCTGTCGGCGGCCTCGCTCACGCAGATCGTCGACAGCCCCGAACTGCTCGACTTCGCCCGCGCCGAAGGCCGCGTCGCCTTCGCCGACAACTGCGCGCCTTGCCACGGCGCCGGCGGCGGCGGCGCCCCGGGCTATCCCAACCTCAACGACGACGACTGGCTGTGGGGCGGCAAGCTGCCGCAGATCGAGCAGACCATCCGCTACGGCGCCCGTTCCGGCAACGACAAGGGCCACCAAGGCAGCATGCCGCCCTTCGCCGGCGCGCTGAAGCCGGCGGAGATTTCCAACGTCGCCGACTATGTGCGCTCGCTGTCCGGTCTGGCGGTCGAGAAGGGCGCCGATCTCGCCGCCGGCAAGAGGGTCTTCGAGGCCAATTGCGCGGTCTGCCACGGCGCGGACGCGAAGGGTAAGCTGGAGTTGGGCTCGGCCAATCTCACCGACAAGATTTGGCTTTACGGCTCCGACAAAGCGACCATCATGGCGGGTATCGAGAAGGGGCACGGCGGCGTGATGCCGACCTGGGAAGGCCGCCTGAACGAGCCGACCATCAAGGCGCTGACCGTCTATGTCTGGAGCTTCGGAGGTGGCGTGAAGTGAACGCAGGCGCAGGCGCCACCACCGTTACGCGCGAGCAGCCGGCGCCGGACGCGCCGGCGCTGGCGCGTTTGGCCGCCGAGGCCGAGGTCAAGGCGCCGCCGCCCGACGACGACATCCCGCTCTATGCGCCGCGCCGCAAAATCTATCCGCAGAGCACGCACGGCACCTACCGCCGCATCAAATGGACGGTGCTGATCGTCACGCTCGGCATCTATTATCTGTTGCCCTTCGTGCGCTGGGACCGCGGCCCGCTGGCGCCGCACCAGGCCGTACTGATCGACTTCCCGACGCGGCGCTTCTACTTCTTCTTCATCGAGATCTGGCCGCAGGAGGTCTATTACCTCACCGGCCTGTTGATCCTGGCGGCCATCGGCCTGTTCCTGATGAACGCCATCGCCGGGCGCGTCTGGTGCGGCTATCTCTGCCCGCAGACGGTATGGACCGACCTGTTCTTCGCGGTCGAGCGGCTGGTCGAAGGCGATCGTCGTGAACACATGCAGCGCGACGCCCACAAATGGACCCCCGCCACCTGGGCGCGCAAAGGCGCCAAGCATTTCATCTGGCTGATGATCGCCTGGTGGACCGGCGGCGCCTGGGTTCTTTATTTCGCCGACGCGCCCACGCTGGTGAAAAATCTCGCCACTTTCCAGGCTCCGTTGCTGGCCTATGCCTGGATCGGCATCCTCACCTTCACCACCTATACGCTCGCCGGCCATATGCGCGAGCAGGTCTGCCTCTATATGTGCCCGTGGCCGCGCATTCAGGCGGCGCTCACCGACGAATACGCGCTCAACGTCACCTACCGCTACGACCGCGGCGAGCCGCGCTGCTCGGTCAAGAAGGCCGAGCAGTTGCGCGCGCACGGGGAGCCTGCCGGCGACTGCGTCGACTGCCTGCAATGCGTGCACGTGTGCCCGACCGGCGTCGACATCCGCGAGGGCGCCAGCCTCGGCTGCATCCAGTGCGGCCTGTGCATCGACGCCTGCGACAACATCATGCGGAAGCTCGGCCGGCCCGCCCGGCTGATTGCCTACGACACCGACATCAACGTTAAGCTGCGCCTGGAGGGCAAGCAGCCCTTCTACCGGCTGATCCGCACCCGCACGCTGCTCTATGCCGCGGTGATCGCGATCGCCGGCGGCGTCATGATCTTCACGCTCGCCACCCGCGGCAGCGAGGGCATCGCCGTCATTCACGACCGCAATCCGATGTTCGTGCGGCTGTCGGACGGGGCGCTACGCAACGGCTACACCATCCGCATCGTCAACAAGGATCTCAAGCACCGCGACTTCATCGTCAGCGTCGACGGCCTGCCGTCCTCGCTGGTCGATTTCGTCGGCTTGGCCCCGCGCGCCGACGGGCGCCAGCTGGTCGACGTCGGTCCCGACCAGACCAAGGAAGTGCGCGTGATCGTGACCGACTACAGCAAGACGCCGCCGGCGCCCTCGACCAGCATCCTGTTCAAGCTGATCGACGTCGATACCGGCGAGGTCGCCGAGATGCGCGACCATTTCTTCGGACCGCAAGGGTAACAGCCATGACGCAATCGAAAAAACCGC
>CAWDUV010000009.1:0-15442 GCA_963805535.1 uncultured Pseudomonadota bacterium | reverse complement strand
GTCTTGCCGGTGGTGCTTTCGCGTGGTCGTATGTTTCAGGCGAAGCTTTCGTGTGGTCGCACGATGCCCGCGAAATGTGCAGTTATGGCGCCGCGATAGCCTTCGTTTGCAGGGAGCAGCAGGCATGGCCGTCACTTCATTGCGCCGGCAAGACGCCGCAACGGCAGGCAGCGGCTTGGCGGCACGGCTGGCCGTTAGGGCCGGTCGGCACAAGGGACAGACGGCGGGGATGGCGCCCGGCTATGTGCAGGGCAATCTCGCCATTTTGCCCGAGCGGCTGGCCGCCGATTTCCTGCGCTTCTGCCAGCGCAATCCCAAGCCGTGCCCGCTGATCGGAACCTCGGCGCCGGGCGACTGGCGCGTGCCGGAGCTGGGCGAGGATCTCGACATCCGCAGCGACCTGCCGCGCTATCGCGTATGGAAGAACGGCGAGCTGGCGGCCGAGCCGGAGGACATCGCCGGGTTCTGGCGCGACGATCTGGTGAGCTTCGTGATCGGCTGCTCTTTTTCGTTCGAGGAAGCGCTGATGGCGGATGGCATCGAGCTGCGCCACATCACGCTTGGCTGCAACGTGCCGATGTTCCGCACGTCGATCCCGACGCATGAAGCGGGCCCGTTCCACGGGCCGCTGGTGGTGTCGATGCGGCCCTTGACGCCGGCAGATGCCATAAGGGCAGTGCAGATCACCACGCGCTTTCCCTCCGTGCACGGCGCGCCGGTGCATATCGGCAAGCCGGAGCTGATCGGGATCGCAGACGTGATGCAACCGGACTACGGCGACGCGGTGGAAGTACGCGCCGACGAGCTGCCGGTGTTCTGGGCCTGCGGAGTGACACCGCAATCGGTGATCGCGACGGTGAAGCCGGACTTCTGCATCACGCATTACCCCGGCAGCATGCTGGTGACGGACCGGAAGAATACGGAATATGCGATTATGTAGTCTCCGCCCTATGCAGCCGCTTTGAATTTGAATAATCATTCAGTGCCGGGGGGCAACGAAGGACTTCCATGCAGGGGCGCCGGGATACGGCCGTCCGTCTGCTGCGGATCGCGTTGGTCGCCTCGATCGCGATTCCGGCCGGCGTGCTTTGCTGGGGCGGCTGGATCACCTACAACAGCGCCTTCGCGCATGCCGACGAGGAGCTGAGAGCGCGGCTGGACATCTTGTCCGAGCAGGCCAATACGGTCTTCGAAACCGTGGCGCTCAATTTCACCAGCGTCGATACGATCGTCGGCGGCATGACCGACGAGCAAATCAAGGCATCGGAACCCGGCCTGCACGCCAAACTGCATGAGCTCGAAAAGGCGACGACGGCGGTCAGCGCCATCAGGATTTTCGACAAAAACGGCCGTCCGATCGTGAGTTCAGCGGCTTTGCCGGTTCCGGCGAACCAGGACGTCTCCGGCCGCGATTTCTTCAAGGCACAAGAGGGTAAGGATGCCGGCACCTTCATCGGATCGGTGCTCAAGCCTCGTTTCTCCGCCGGGCCTTACATTGGCGTCAGTCGCCGCCGGCCTTTGCAGGATGGACATTTCGCGGGCGTCGTCGTCGCATCGATCGAACCCAGTGTCTTCACCAGGTTTTTCGTGCGCCTCGCGCGCGACAACGGCGGCAACTACGTCATCCTCAAGTCCGACGGCAATATCCTCGGCCGCTATCCGCCGTCGGCCGTCGCCCGGGTCCATTCGCAAGGCGGATTCATGCACATTCTCGCCGTCAGCCCGCTGGGCGGCATTATTACGTCGCGCCACACCGTCGACGGAGTCGACCGGCGCGTCGGGGTGCGCAAGCTGGACGTGCCGGGTCTCTACGCGTCGGCGGGCATCGAGCTGCGGGATATCTATGCCGACTGGCTGCGCGCGCTCTCGGCCCACCTGCTGTTCGGCGTGCCGGCGACTCTCTTTCTGTTCACGCTGGTGCTGCTGACGCTGCGGCGCACGCAAGCCTTTCACGCCGAGGTCGAGCGGCGCGAGCTCGCCGAGCAGGCGCTGCGGCAGGCGCAAAAAATGGAGGCGGTCGGCCAGTTGACCGGCGGCGTCGCGCACGACTTCAACAACCTGCTCACCATCATCATCGGCAACCTCAACACGGCGAAGCGCGGGGTGGTCGAATCGCGCGCCGAACGCGCACTCGACAACGCCTTGATCGGCGCCGAGCGCGCCGCGCAATTGACGCAGCGGCTGCTCGCCTTCTCGCGCCGGCAGCCGCTCAACCCGCGCGCGCTCGACGCCAACAAGCTCATCGTCGGGATGGCCGACCTTCTGGTGCGCACGCTCGGCGAAACCGTCGAGCTCGAGACAATCGGCGGCGCCGGCCTGTGGACCGTCGAGGTCGACGGGACGGAACTGGAGGCCTGCATCCTCAATCTCGCGCTCAACGCGCGCGACGCCATGCCCGAAGGCGGCAAGCTGACGCTTGAGACCAGCAATGCCTATCTCGACGATGCCTATTGCCGGCACCACGAGGGCTTGAACCCCGGGCAATACGTCGTCATCGCGATGACCGACAACGGCATCGGCATGACGGGGGAAACGATCGAAAAGGCGTTCGAGCCCTTCTTCACCACCAAGGAAACCGGAAAGGGCACTGGTCTGGGCCTAAGCCAGGTCTATGGCTTCATCAAGCAATCCGGCGGCCACATCAGGATCTACAGCGAGCCGGGCCAGGGCACGACGATCAAAATCTATCTTCCGCGCTATCAAGGCCACGAGGAGCCGGCGCCGGCGGAGTTGCCGGCCGGCAGCGACCGCGGACGCGGCGAGACGATCCTGGTGGTCGAGGACGACGACGGCGTACGCCAATACGTCGCCGAATGTCTGCGCGACCTGAACTACCAGGTGCTGGAAGCGCGCGACTCGGCCGCGGCGTTGAAACTGCTCGAAGCCGACAAGCCGTTCGACCTGCTGCTGACCGACGTCATCTTGCCGGGGAAAAACGGCCGCGAGCTTGCCACCGACGTCGAGCGCCGGCGGCCCGGCGTCAAGATCATTTTCATGACCGGCTATTCGCGCAACGCCATCGTGCACCACGGCCGGCTCGACAGCGGCACCGAACTCATCTCCAAGCCGCTGACGGAGGCCGTGCTGGCGCGGCGGGTCAGGCAGGTACTCGATAATACGAGGCCGCGGCCATCGGAAGCGGCGAAATAGCGCGGCCAACTGCTGGATCGCAACGCCAATCGACCCTCATGCTGAGGAGCGTCGCGTCAGCGACGCGTCTCGAAGCAGGAGGGCCGCCCCATCCTTCGAGACGCGCACTCCGTGCGCTCCTCAGGATGAGGCGGAGATAGGATTACGCCGCGTCTCTCGCCGCGTTCTTGTCGAGCAAGCCCGCCTCGATCAGCGCGGCGCGGATCGCGGCGATTTCCGCCGCCTGAATCTTGACCAGCGGCGGGCGCACCACCGCGCGCGGCAATTTGCCGAGCAGCACCAGCGCCTCTTTCATGCGGTTGTGCATGTCGACGAAGGGATCGGCGTAGAACACACGCATCAAGGGCTCAATGCGACCATTGAGGCGCTTGGCCTCCGCCAGATCGTTGCCCTGCACGGCGCGGAATAAACGTGCCTGCAAGTCGGCGATCACGCTGCCGGAGCCCGACAAGAGGCCGTTGCAGCCTAGCACCAGCGAGGAGAACAGCCAGGCGCTGTGGGTCGACAGCACGTTCACCGGCCTGGCCAAATTCTGCAGCGTGCGCACGTGCCATTCGTGATGCGGGACGTTGCCGATCCAGTCCTTGATGGCGCGGATGGTCGGCACTTCCTCGCACAGCTTGAGCAGCGTGTCCTTCGGATAGCCCTGCCCCGTCGCCAGCGGATATTGGAACGCGATCAGCGGCAGGTCCGTGACATCGGCGATGCGCTTGAAATGCGTCAGCGCCATGGCCGGCGACTGGCCGAGCGTGAACGGCGCCGGCGGAAACACCAAAAGCGCGGAGGCGCCGCCTTGCGCCGCCATCTTGGCGATGCGCGCGGCTTCGAGGCTGCCGTCGGCCCAGATGCCGCTAACGATCGGCAGCTTGGCGCCGATCTCGTCCAGCGCGATTTCCAGCACGCGGCGCTGCTCGTCGAACGAACAGGAGGCGACCTCGGTGGAATGCGCGTTGACCGTGACGGCGGAGAGGCCTTCGACCGATGCCACGTCACGCAGATGCCGGCGGAAATTCGCCTCGTCGATCGACAGATCGTTCTCGAACGGCAGCAGCAGCGCCGGGATGACGCCGTGCGGAATGTAATTTGCGTGCTGTGGCATGGCTTCCTCCGCTTTCTTGTCATTCCGGGACGGCCCGAAGGGCCGGACCCGGAATCCATACTCCGCAGCGCTGGGGGTATGGATTCCGGGTTCGCGGGCTTCGCCCGCGCCCCGGAATGACAAAAAATAATATCACTTCGCCGGCACCGCGTCCGGCAGATAGCGTTCGCCGAATACCGGCTCTTTCCAGGGTGTCGGCGGCAATTGCCAGGCGCCGGTCGCGGGCGGCCGCACCTCGGCGTCGACATGCACGTCGATGAGGAACGGCTTGTTGGCCTTGACCGCGTGCTCGAGCGCGCCCTTGAAGTCCTGCGACTTGGTGACAGTCAAGGCCTCAACGCCGCTCGCCTTGGCCCAGCCGGCGAAGTCGGGATTATAGGGCTTCTGGTTCGGGCCCTCGTGGAACATGGTGCCGAGCTCGCGCCCGCCGAACATGCCGAGCTGGATGTCGCGGATCGAGACCCAGCCGAAATTGTTCCAGATCACCCAGACCACCGGAATGTCGTATTCGACCGCGGTGCACAGGACGTGCGGCACCATCGAGAAGCAGCCGTCGCCGGTCACCGCCACCACCGGGCGGTCGGGATGCGCGAGCTTGGCGCCGAGCGCGCCGGCAGCGCCGAAGCCCATGCCGGAGAAGCCCCAGGAGTTGAGCATGGTCTGCGGACGGCGCGCCTGCCAAAACTGCATGAACCAGTTGTGGCTGACGCCGACGTCGCAGCACAGGATGGCGTCGTCCGGCAGCACCTCGCGGCAATCGGCGACGATGCGCTCGGGCCGGATCGGCGAGGCATGCAAGTCGAAATTGGGCGCGGTGAATTTCTGCCATTCGGCCTGCCAGCTTCTCGATGTCGGCATGCCAGGCTTTGAGCGCGCCGTCGTTTGGCGCCGCGACGATCGATCTCGGCGAGCAGCTGCCGCAGGAAGGTGCGCGCGTCGGCCAGCACGCCGATATCGGGCGGATAGTTGCGCCCGAGCTCGGCCGGATCGACGTCGGCATGGATGAGCTTGGTGGCCGGGAAATTCCACGAATAGCCCGGCAGCCAGGACGAAGCCGAACGGTCGTCGAAGCGCGCGCCGATGGCGATGACCACATCGGCATGGCGGCCGGCCTGGTTGGCCGGATAGGCGCCGTTGCGGCCGATGAAGCCGAGCGACAGAGGATCGCGCATGTCGAGGCAGCCCATGCCGTTGGGCGAAGAGATCACCGGCACGCCGAGCTTATGGACGAATTCGGTGAGTTCCTTCGAGCCTTCCGACAGCGTGACGCCGTGGCCGACGAACAGCACCGGGCGCTGCGCGTTCACGATCAGATCGACGCAAGCCCTGATCTCGTCGGGCGAGGCGCCGCTGCGCTGCGCGTTGAGCGGCGGCGCGACCTTCGGCAGTTCGACGTCGTCTTCTTCCTGGAATATGTTGAACGGCACGTCGAGGTTCACCGGCCCGGGCCGCCCGGACAGCATGGTGGTCATGGCCTGGCGCAGCGCCAGCGGCAGCATGTCGACGCGCGTCGGCTGGAACGAGCGCTTGACCACCGGGCGGATGATATTGGGGAAGTCGGCCTGGAAGTGCTTGTTGATTTCCTGGAACGGCGAGCGGTTGAACTGCGAGGTGGGCACATTGGCGGTGATCGCCAGCACGGCCGATGAGTTGCTGATGGCGCAAGCGAGCGGCATTACGATGTTGCAGGAGCCTGGCCCGCAGGAGGTGAGCGTCGCCACCGGCTCGTGGCGCACGCGGAAGTAGGCGTCCGCCATGTGGGCGGCCACCTGCTCGTGGCGCGGCGAGATCATCTTGATGCGGTCGCGCGCGGCATGCAGCGAATCCAGCATGCCGACATTGCCGTGCCCGCAGATGCCGAATACGTAAGGGATCTTGCTGGCGATCAGATATTCGGTGATGAGATCGGCACCCTTGGTCCGCGGCATGATCGTTACCCGTGATGCTGGCGAGGAAAATATGAGGCGCCGGCCGGCCCCGGAAAAGCGCTTTTGCCGTTGCGAAAAGGCGCCAAGGACCTTAACGATAACGGCGCCTATCGACAATATCGGCGCGTGTCATAGAGTTTGCGCGTTATGAAAGCAGCACCGTTTTCCTATTCGCGTCCCGCCGATGTCGACGAAGCTTGCGCGCTGCTGGCCGACGACGAGGGCGCGCGCGTCATCGCCGGCGGACAGACGCTGGTGCCGATGATGGCGATGCGGCTGGCGCGGCCGACGCGGCTCGTCGACATCAACCGCATCGCCGCGCTGGCCTCTATCCGCGAGGACAAAGGCGCGATCGCGATCGGCGCCACCACGCGGCAATGCCTGGTCGAGCGCGACGCGCTGGTGAAGAAACGCCTGCCGTTATTGGCGCAAACGCTACCGTTCGTCGGCCATGCCGCCACCCGCGCGCGCGGCACCGTGGGCGGCTCGCTCGCCCATGCCGACCCGGCGGCGGAATTGCCGCTGATCGCGGTGACGCTCGATGCGGTGATGACCTACCGCCTGAACGGCGTCGACGGCGAATTGGCAGCGCGCGACTTCTTCACAGGGTTGATGATGACCGCGCTGCCGGCGGGCGCGTGCTTGACCTCGGTGCGTTTTCCCGTTTGGCAGGATGAAAATAGGCTCGGCATCGGTTTTCATGAGGTGAATGCGCGGCGCAGCGATTTTGCCTTCGTCGCGGCGGCGGCGCAGCTCGCACTCGACGACGACGGCAAGGTCAAGCGCATCGCGCTCGGCATCGGCGCCGCCACCGACACGCCGCTGCGGCTCGACGCGGTCGAGCAGGAATTGACCGGCGGCACGCTCGACGAAAAGAAAGTCACCGAAGCGCTGCGCGCCGCGCTTGCCGATGTGGAGATGCTGAGCGACCTGCATGCCACATCGGTTTATCGCCGCCGCGCCGCGGTGGCGCTGGCCGCGCGCGCCATTGCCGATGCCAAGGCGCAAAGCTTGGGGAACGGCCATGCGCATTGAGCTTAACGTCAACGGCGAGAAGCATGCGCTCGAGGTCGAAGAGCGCACCACGCTGCTTGATTGTTTGCGCGATCGCCTCGGCCTGAAAGGCGCGCATGCCGGCTGCGAGCACGGCGTATGCGGCGCCTGCACCGTGCTGTTCGACGGCGTGGCGGTGCGCTCGTGCCTGATGTTTGCGCCGCAGGCGGAAGGCTCCGCCATCACCACCATCGAAGGCGTCACGCCCGGCCCCGGCGAATTGTCGCCCATTCAAGATGCCTTTTGCGAGACGCATGGCATGCAATGCGGCTACTGCACGCCGGCCATGATCCTGGTGGCGCATGCGCTGCTCGCCGACAACCCCGAGCCGACGCGCGAGGACATCGTCGAGGCGATCTCCGGCAATATCTGCCGCTGCACCGGCTATGCGCAGATCATCGAGGCGATCGCGCTTGCCGCCGAGCGCCTGCGCGGCGTCAACCGGCCGGCGGAGCTGCGTTCATGACCGAAGGTCATAAATTCCGCTTCGTCGCGTCCGACCGCCGCGTCCGCGAGGATCGCCGCTTCGTCGCCGGCAAGGGCAATTTCGTCGCCGATATCGACCTGCCCGACACCAAGCATGTCGCGCTGGTCGCCTGCCCGCACCCGGCCGCGCGCATCAAATCAATCGACAAGAGCGCGGCGTTGAAAATGCCCGGCGTGCATTACGTGCTGGATGGCGCGGAGCTCGCGCAAGCGACCGACACGCTGCTCGCCGGCCTCGACACCCCCAACGTGCCGCGCCGGGCGATTGCGCACGAGATCGCCCGCTATTCGGGCGAATGGGTAGCCGCGGTGTGCGCCGACACGCGCGCGCAGGCCGAGGACGCCGCCGAAGCGGTCGAGGTCGATTACGAGCCCCTGCCCTTCGTGCTCGACGCCGAGCGCGCGCTGGAAAAGGATGCGCCGCTGGTGCACGAGAAGCACGGCAGCAACGTGCTGCTCGACAAGACCTTCGTCTGGGGCGAGGTGGACAAGGACTTCGCCGCCGCCCCGCACAAATTGAAGCTGCGGGTGAAATGGGCGCGCTCCTCGACGGTGCCGATCGAGACTTTCGGCGTGGTGACGCGCTGGGACCCCTGGCGCGAGATGCTCGACGTCTGGGCCTCGATCCAATTGCCGCGCTATGCCGACCAGATCGCCGCGGCGCTGAAAATTCCGGCGACCAAAGTGCGTGTGCATTACGACGTCGACGTGGGCGGCTCCTACGGCGTCAAGCGCGGCATCAAGCACACGGTGGTGACCGGCTACCTCTCGCGCCGGCTCGGCTGTCCGGTGCGGCTGATCGAGGACCGGCTGGAGAACATGCGCGCCGGCGACGCGCACGGGCCGGAACGGCTGTTCGATATCGAATACGCCTATGACGGCGACGGCATCGTGCGGGCGATGAAGCTGCGGGCGCTGGAAAACGTCGGCGCCTATGCCGGGCGCTCGCCGTTCCAGCTCGGCAAGCCGATCGGCTCCATCGTCGGGCCCTACAAGATCAAAAGCGTCGAATACCGCGCCATCTGCGTGGTCAGCAACAAGGCGGTGCAGGAGGCGGTGCGCGGCTTCGGCCAGGGACCGACCAATCTCGCGCTCGAGCGCGCCATGGACGAGATCGCCGCCAAGCTCAGGCTCGACCCGCTGGAGGTGCGGCGGCGCAACATGATCCGGTCCGACGAATTCCCTTACAAAATCCCAAGCGGCACCGAATACGACAGCGGCGACTATGAGACCGTGATCGCCAAGGTGCTGGCCGATACGCCCTATGAGGCGCTGAAAAAGCAGCGCGATGCCTTGCGCGGCGAGGGCAAGCTCGCCGGCATCGGCATTGCGGCGTGCCTGGAGCCCTCCGGCGGCAACGCCACTTTCGAGGCGCTGCTCAACCCCAAGATCACCACCTCCACTTTCATGGATTCCTGCCGCGTCACCATCGACGGCACCGGCGCCGTCACCGCCACCATGCACACGACCTCTTCGGGCCAAGGCCATGAGACGCTGGTCGGCACGGTGGTCGGCGAGGTGCTGGGCGTCGATCCCGACGAGGTGCGGGTGACGCGGCCCGACTCGCTCAACTCGCTGCCGAGCGGCACGCCGGTCGGCAGCCGCATGGCGATCATGCTCGGGGGTGCCGCCTTCCACGCCGCCAACAAGCTGAAGGACAAGCTCATCGCGATCGGCGCGCACGATCTGGGCATCGCGCCCGAGCGCGCCGTCTACGAGAACGGCACGGTCTACGAGCGCGACAAGCCGGCCAACAAGCGCACGTGGGCCGAGCTGGTCAACATCGCCCACCGCAATTTCCACCGCATGCCGGCCGGCTTCGAGCCTGGCCTGGCCGCCAGCCACATCTACCAGGTGCCGGCCGGCGGCACGCTACCGACGCCGGACGGGCGCGTGCAGATGTATCCCTGCTTCTCGTTCGAATTCCATCTCGTGCTGCTGACGCTCGATGCCGCGCTCGGCACGCCGCACATTTTGCGCTACCGCGTCGGCCACGACTGCGGCACGCAGATCAACCCGAAGATCGTGCGCGGCATGACCATGGGCGGCATCGCGCACGGCATCGGCGCCGCGCTGTTGGAGGAGCTCGCCTATAACGAAGACGGCCAGATGATCGCGCAGAGCTTCATGGATTATCTGCTGCCCTCGTCGCACGAGGTGCCGGACGTGAAAATAATCGAGCACGAGACGCCCTCGCCGTTGACCGTGCTCGGCCAGAAGGGCTCGGGCGAGTCGGGCTATCTGGGCGCGCCGGCGGCGATCGCCAACGCGATCAACGACGCGCTGCGCCCGCTCGGCGTCTCGATCAACACGCTGCCGCTAACGCCGTCAAAGCTCGGCGACCTGATCGCGCAGGCGCGCGGAACGTGAGGACGAAATCTCTCACCGTCATTCCAGGGCGCGAGCGCAGCGAGCGAACCCGGAATCCAGAGACGCATCTCTGAGTTTGCATCTGGATTCCGGCCTCGCGCCTTCGGCGCGCCCCGGAATGACTAGGCTGTCAACGTAAAGGGCTTCGCATGATCGTCGATTGCCACGCCCATCTGGTGCCGCCGGCGCTGCTCGACGCTATCCGCAAGGACACTGCGCGCTTTCCCAATGCGCGACTGATCGAGGACGGCGGCAGCCTCGCCTTCTCCTTCGCCGGGGCTAAGCCGACGCGGCCGGTGTCGAAGCCCTTGTCCGATATCCCTGCGCGCGTCGCCTGGATGGAGCAGCAAGGGATCGACAAGCAAGTTGTCGGCGGCTGGGTCGACATGTTCGGCTATGAATTGCCCGGCGCCGAAGGCGAGGCCTGGGCCAGGCTGACCAACGACATGCTGCTGGCCGCGGCCAAAGCCGAGCCGCGCTTCGTGCCGCTCGCCACCGTGCCGCTGGGCGACGGTGCGCGCGCCGCAGGCGTGCTGAAGGCGGCGATCGGCGCGGGATTTGCCGGCTGCATGATCGGCACGCTGCCGCGCGGCGTCGGCTCGACGCTCGATGCCGCCGATCTCGACCTGTTCTGGCAGGCGGCGGACGAGACCGGCGCGCTGGTGCATATCCATCCGAGCTTCGATGCCGGCGACACACGCGTCAACGATTTCGGCCTGGCCAATGGGCTCGGCCGCATCACCGACGCGGTGGTGGCAGTGGCGCGGCTGATCGCGGCCGGGCACGTGAGCAAATACGGCAACGCGAAGTTCTTCGTGCCGATGGGCGCCGCCGGACTTCCTTTTGTGCTCGGGCGGCTCAAGCGCAACGCCGCGATCACCAAGGGCTTGGGCGATCCGGTCGCGGCGCTGGCGCGCATTTATACCGACACCATCCTGCACGACGCGCGGGTGTTGAAATTCGTGATCGAGATGATGGGCGCCGAGCGTATCGTGCTCGGCTCCGACATGCCGTTCCCGATCGGCGATGCCGAGCCCATGCGCATCGTCGGCGAGGCGGGGCTGACCCAGCAGCAAAGCGAGTTCGATCGGCGGCGGGCTGGCGGCGAAGCTTTTCCGCATTGGATGAGGCCGAGACGAGCAGCAACGCGCCGCGGTCTCGCTCCACCTCCCCCTTAGGGAGAGGTCGGACCGCGAAGCGGTCCGGGTGAGGGGTTACAGCCAAACGAAGTCACGATCCCCCTCACCCCAACCCACACCCCAGAGGGGAGAGGGAGCACGCTGTGTCTGTGGCAATAGCTTCACACAAAGCAAGACGCCCTAATCGCAGCGCACGCTCATGCCGCCGTCCACCACGATCTCGGTGCCGGTGACGAAGCGCGCCTCGTCGGAGGCGAGAAAGAGCGCGGCATTGGCGGTGTCGCGGCCGTCGCCGGCAAAGCCGATCGGGATGCGCTTCAGGCGCTGCGCCAGCAGCGCCTCGACGTCGCCGCCGGCGCGCTGATGGGCCAGCCGCGCTTCCACCATCGGCGTGTGCAACTGCCCCGGCACCACGGTGTTCACGCGGATACCTTTGGCGGCGTATTGCACGGCGACCACGCGCGAGAACTGGATGACGCCGGCCTTGGTGGCGGCGTAGGCGACCTGGAAGGCGCCGCCGAAACGGATGCCGGAGGTGGAGGCGACGTTGACGATGGCGCCCCTGCCCCCCTGCTGCATGAAGGGCAGCACGTGCTTGCAGGTGAGGAACACGCTCTTGAGGTTGGCGTCGACCTGGGCGTCCCACACCTCCTCGCTCATCTCTACCGGGCCGCCCGGCGCCGAGCCGCCGACATTGTTCACCAGAATATCGATGCGGCCGAAGCGGTCCATGCAGGCCTTGGCCATGGCGGCAACCGATTGATTGTCGGTGACGTCGCATCGATGCACGGCGATCTCGCCGCCCGCCGCCTCAACACGCTCGACCGTCTCGGCGGCGCTTGTCGGATCGCGGTCGACCGCGAAAATCCTGGCGCCTTCCTCGGCGAAGCGCACCGCGGTGGCGCGGCCGTTACCCCAGCCGGGGCCGACCGAGCCGGCGCCGGTGACGATTGCCGTGCGGTCCTGCAGACGTCCGGTCATTTTCATTCCCCCACCACCCAAGGCGCTGGCAAACTAGCAGCTTTGTGCCAAGAATGCCGCAGCACAGGCGGCGGGGAGCAGTAAAGCGATGATCGCAAACGACGGCGCTCTGCGCCTGCTGGCGCTGGAAGGCGACGGCATCGGCCCGGAGATCATGGCCGCTACGCTCGACGTCTTGCGAGCCGCCGAGCGCGCCTTCGGACTCGACATCGCCTTCGAGCACGCGTCCGTCGGCCTCAAGGCGCTGGCTGCCGAGGGCACCACGCTGCCGGATCGCGTGTTCGAGCAGGCCAAGGCCGCGCACGGCGTGCTGCTCGGCCCGGTATCGACCCACGACTATCCGCCGCGCGCGCAAGGCGGGCGCAATCCTTCCGGTGAATTGCGCAAAGGCCTCGACCTCTACGCCAATATCCGGCCGGCGCGCGCGCGGCCGGGCTTGCCGCCGCGCTGCGGCAAGCCGATCGACCTGGTGATCGTGCGCGAGAACACGGAAGGCTTCTACGCCGACCGCAACATGCATCTCGGCTCCGGCGAGTTCATGCCGACTCCCGACCTGGCCATGAGCCTGCGCAAGATCACGCGCGAAGGCTCGACCCGTATTGCTGAAAGCGCCTTCGCGCTCGCCATGCAGCGGCGTAAAAAGGTGACCGCCGTGCACAAGGCCAACGTGCTGCACGTCACGGAGGGGCTTTTTCTCGAATGCGTGCAGGCGGTGGCGGCGCGCTATCCACAAGTGACTTACGAAGAGCGCATCGTCGACGCCATGGCCGCGCTCTTGGTGCGCGACGCCAGCCCATTCGACGTGGTGGTCACCACCAATATGTACGGCGATATCCTGTCGGACGAGGCGTCGGAGATTTCCGGCAGCCTGGGGCTGGCAGCCTCGCTCAATGCCGGCAGCGAGCATGCGGTGGCGCAGGCCCAGCATGGCTCGGCGCCAGAGCTTGCCGGCATGAACGTCGCCAACCCGGCGGCGCTGATCGGCTCGGCGGCCATGCTACTCGCCTGGCTCGGCGAGCGGCGCCAGGACGACAGACTGGCGCGCGCCGGCGCCGCGATCGAGGCCGCGCTCGACCGCATCATCGCCGAGCCCGGCGGCCGCACGCCCGATCTCGGCGGCCCCCTCGGCACAAACGCGTTCGGAGAAAAGGTGGCGGAGGAAGTGGCGCGGGCCAGGCGCTGAACGCGAGTCCCGCGCGCGGCGCAGCGCTTAAGCAGTGCGCTGCAGACCCGGGGCCTTTCCGCGCTCGGGGTCTGCAACGGCCCGGGATCAGCGGCGCACCCGTCCCTCACGCACGCCATCGCACTCAACTCAAGTATAATGAGCGCGCCGGCACCTGGGTGCGGTGCAGCCGGAACCGATCGCAGTCATGCGGTTTATCCGAACCGTCCCTGCCGCCTTCAGCCCGTGTTAACGACAACCCGTGGGCGCCCGCCCCCGCAGAGGAGCTTGTGCAAAGGGCGGAACACCGAGCGCAAGCGGGCTGTTCCGACTGCGATTTTCGTGCATAAAGCGCGGGTCGCGCGAAGCATTGTCGCGGCCGCTTTCACCGTGCGGCCGAAACGGCCATATCGCAACCGGCCGACGCGCCGCACCTGACACGGATACGAACAATCGGTAGCTGCAAACAGCAGAGATGGCGCAACTGAAACCCAAGCATAGGCCTTCGGCGCCTTCCCAACTCGATCCCGACGCGGCTGCGCTGCGCGGCGCGATCGAGGAGAAGCTTGCCTATGAATTGGGCAAGCGGCCGGAGACCGCCGACGACCACGACTGGTACCGCGCGACGGTGCTGGCGGTGCGCGACCGCGTGGTCGACATCTGGATGCGCTCGCGCGCCGAGGCCGAGCGCGGCCACAAGAAGCGCGTCTATTATTTGTCGATCGAATTTTTGATCGGCCGCCTGCTGCTCGACACCTTGAGCAATCTGCGGCTGGTGGAGCCGGCGCGGCGCGCGCTCGCCAGCCTGGGCGTCGATCTCGACCAATTGCGCCGGGTCGAGCCGGACGCGGCGCTCGGCAATGGCGGGCTCGGCCGGCTCGCCGCCTGCTTCGTCGACTCGCTGTCGGCGCTCGCCATTCCGGCCTACGGTTACGGCATCCGCTACGAGAACGGGCTGTTCGAGCAGCGCATCCGCGACGGCTGGCAAAAGGAATATCCGGAGGACTGGCTGGCCAACGGCAACCCGTGGGAGTTCGCGCGCTACGGCAGGCAGTACAAAGTCGGTTTCGGCGGCGTGGTTGAATATCTCGGCGGCGACGAGGCGACCGCGCGCGCGCTCTGGTATCCGGCCGAGACCGTGCTGGCCGTCCCCTACGATACGCCGATCACCGGCTGGCGCGGGCGCCACGTCAATCCGCTGCGGCTGTGGTCGGCGCGCGCGCCCTCGCCGATCCAGCTCGCCGCGCTCGACCGCGGCGACGTCGTCGGCTCGACCGCCGCCCGCACGCAAGCCGAGGCGATCTCGCGCGTGCTCTATCCCAACGACGCCACGATCGAGGGCCAGGAGCTCAGGCTGCGGCAGGAGTATTTCTTCACCGCGGCCTCGCTGCAGGACATCGCCCGCCGTCACTTCGACGAATTCGGCACGCTGATCTCGCTGCCCGAGCACGCCGCAGTGCAGCTCAACGACACCCACCCGGCGATTGCGGTGGCCGAATTGATGCGCATCCTGGTGGATGAGCACAATATCGACTGGACCAAGGCCTGGAAGATCACGCGCGCGACGCTCTCCTACACCAACCACACGCTGCTGCCGGAAGCGCTGGAGACCTGGCCGGTCGAGCTCATGGGACGGCTGCTGCCGCGGCACTTGCAGATCATCTACCTGATCAACTGGTTCCACCTGAAATCG
The DNA here is from genome assembly GCA_963805535.1 of uncultured Pseudomonadota bacterium. Classification (GTDB taxonomy): domain Bacteria; phylum Pseudomonadota; class Alphaproteobacteria; order Rhizobiales; family Xanthobacteraceae; genus Pseudolabrys. The sequence goes on along the minus strand of CAWDUV010000009.1, from coordinate 381 downwards.
GTCGAGCGCGCCGGCTGCGAGGATGCGGAATTCCTCGCCAACGTCTCGCTGGTGGAGGAAGACGGCGATAAGCGCGTGCGCATGGGCCATCTCGCCTTCCTCGGCTCGCATTGCGTCAACGGCGTTTCCGAGCTGCACACGCGGCTGCTGCGCAAGACGGTGTTCCACGACATCGCGGGCACGGTGCCGACGCAGATCATCAACAAGACCAACGGCATCACCTTCCGGCGCTGGCTGTACGACGCCAACGAGCCGCTCACCGCGCTGCTGGTGCAGCGGCTGGGCGAGGGCGTGCTCGACGACCCGCGCTGCCTCAAGGAGCTCGAGCCGCTGGCCGGCGATGCCGAGTTCGTCGCGCAATACCGCAAGACGCGCGCGGAG
>CAWDUV010000008.1:0-32158 GCA_963805535.1 uncultured Pseudomonadota bacterium | reverse complement strand
GCCCGCCAGCTTGCGGCCGTGCGTGGTGGCGCGTTGACGCAAGAGCGAGACGAAGGGCTCCTGCGGCATCGGCTGGCCAAGCAAGAAGCCCTGGCCATAGTCGCAGCCCATGCTCACCAGCGCCACCGCGTCGGCGGCCTTTTCGATTCCCATGGCGACCGCGTGCGCGCCGAAATTATGCGCCAGGTCGATCACCTGCTTGCACATTGGCGCGTTCACCCGGTCGCTGCCGCATTCGGCGACGAACCTGCGGCCGAGCTTGAGCTCGGTGAAGGGCAGGGTATCGAGCCGCGCCAGCGCCGAGTAGCCGCGCCCGAAGTCGTCGATCGCAAGCCGCGTATTGCAGCGCTCCAGCTTCTGGCTGAGGTCCCGGGCGAGCGCCATGTCGGCGATGATCTCGCTCTTCGGTAACGTCGATGGTCAGCCCGGCCCATTTTTCTCCTTTCGGGTGGTGCGACTTCACGATGTCTTCGACCGGCAGCTCGGCCAGCACCGCGGCCGCCAGGTTCACCGTGACGCGCAGATTGATGCCGAGTTTGGAAAATGCCTGACCGGCCTGCAGCGCGTTGGTCAGCGACATTTCGCCGAGCTTGATCAGGGCCGCCTCCTGCGCGCCCGGCAGGAAGGCATCGGGCAGCGCCAGGCCGTGCTGCGGATGGCGCGCGCGCGCATAGGCTTCGGCGCCGGCAAGCTGCTTCTTGGCAGGTCGATCTTGGGCTGATACCAGAATTCGATCCAGTTGTTGCGGACCGCCTCGTCGAGGTCGATGCGGGAGGCGACCGTCGGCGGCATGCCGAGCTCGAGCTCGCGCAGCACTTTCACGATCGCTTCGGTCTCGAATGGCTTCTTGAGTACCGGCAGCATGGGAAGCTTGTGCTGCGCGCCGATGCCCTTGACGTGCTCGAGCACCGCGGCGCCGCGGTTGCTCATCAACTGCACGGCGCCGCGAAAGCCGTTCTTGCCGAGCGTGACCACCGTTTCGATGGCGTCGGCCGAATTGAGCGAGATGTTGTGGAAGATGAGCACCGGCGCGCGCTTTTCGATCGCCGCGCGTAACGCCGCGCCGTCGGCGAATTCCATGGTGTCGATGCCGTAGCCGTGCAGCACCAGCGAGAGGAAATGGCGGATGGAGGCTTCCTCGTCCACCACGTAGCAGAGCGGCGCCTGCCCGGGCGCCAGCGGCGGGGCGTCGGTGACATGCGGGCTCTCGGGCGGGGCGGGCGGCTCTGCCATGGCAACTGGTGTGAATGAAGGACGAATGATCGATAGAGTTTTGGTATTGGTGTGCCAAACATGTTAAATATGAGTTTCCCGCGCGGTCGGCCGCGCCATCGGCCGCTGGCTAAAACGCCGCATTTTCAGCGAAATTGGCGACCCCGGCTGGATTCGAACCAGCGACCCTCAGCTTAGAAGGCTGATGCTCTATCCGGCTGAGCTACGGGGTCTTGTTGCCGGTTTACCGCCCGGCGAGCCGCATGGAAAGCCGGCCGCGGCGGGCGGCGGGCAGGGCTCGCGCCGGCGCGCGCCCCCCAAAAGGGAATATCGCAGACGGATAAATAGCTTAAAAGCTATTCTTGAGGTTCTTCACCTTATTTGTGAGGATACCAGGCTAGGTGCCTGATACCGCCTGGCGACGTGGCCTTAACGACGATGAAAAACAAGTCCCGGCCACGGCCGGCTTACGCTCGGTCATGCCCTCGACACCTTCATCGCCTGAACTCACAGTGCCTTGCGCGACACTCAAGCGGTGACGGCATCCGTCTATTCGGGAGGTTCCTTATGATCTCGTTTGTTCGCGCCGGTCTTGCCGCCGCGTTCATCGCCCTTGCCCTGGTTCCAGCATCGGCCGCCGACAAGCCGTTCAAGCGCGGCGACCTCGGCGACGCCGCCATCAAGCTCGAGGCGCAGATCAAGCAGGACGCAGGTCCCGTCACCAAGTCGCTGCCCACGCTGCGCAAGGAAGCCGACGCCGCCTTCAAGAAGCGAGATTTCCGCACCGGCATGCTGGTGCTCAGCCGCATGACCGTGGCCGCGCCGCAGGACGCCGGCACTTGGCTCAGGCTCGCACGTACCGTCCGCGAGATCGTGCCGCGCAACGACAGCGAGAAGACGCTGCTGCTCGACCGCGCTTCGACCGCCGCCTATATCGCCTATCAGCGCGCTACCGACCGCAGCGTGGAAGCCGACAGCCTGGCGCTGCTCGGCCAGACGCTGGCCGACCGCAAGCTGTGGCGGCCGGCGCTCGACGCCATGCGGCTGTCGCTCAATCTGCGCGAAACGGCCGAGTTGCGCGGCCAATACGAGCGCCTGCGCACCGCGCACGGCTTCCGCATGCTCGACTACTCGGTCAATTCCAATGCGATTACGCCGCGCGCCTGCTTCCAGTTTTCGGAGACGCTGCCCGGCCGGCGCACCGATTTCTCGCCCTTCGTGGCAGTCGAGGGCGTCGATAAGCCGGCGGTTTCGGTCAACGACAAGCAGCTTTGCGTCGAGGGCCTCAAGCACGGCCAGCGCTACCGGATCACGCTGCGCGCGGGCCTTCCCTCGACCGTGCATGAGGCGCTGCAGAAGTCGGCGCAATTCACCGTCTTTGTGCGCGACCGCAATCCCTTCGTGCGCTTTTCCGGCAAGGCCTATGTGCTGCCGCGCAGCGGCCAGCAAGGCATTCCGCTGCTCAGCGTCAACACCAGCGCGGTCAAGCTCAATGTCTACCGCATCGGCGACCGCAACCTGGTCAATACGCTGCTCGGCTACGATTTCCAGCGCAATATTCGCGGCTATCAGGCGGAAAACATCGCGCGCGAACGCGGCCAAAAGATATGGAGCGGCGAGCTGGCGGTGAATCGCAAGCTCAACACCGAAGTCACCACCGCTTTTCCGGTCGACAAGGCGCTTGGCACGCTCGAGCCCGGCGTCTATGTGATGACCGCCACGCCCAAGGATCTGGTGCGCGACGATTACGGCGCGCTCGCCACGCAATGGTTTATCGTTTCCGATCTAGGCCTCACCGCCTATAGCGGCAACGAGGGCATCGACGTCTTCATTCATTCGCTGGCGAGCGCGGAACCGGCGGCAGGCGTCGAGGTGCGGCTGGTCGCGCGCGACAACGAGGTGCTCGGCGTCGGCAAGACCGACGCCAACGGTTTTCTGCATTTTGCCGCCGGGCTCGCGCGCGGGGAGGGCGGCCAATCGCCGGCGGCCATCGTCGCCAGTGCTCCCGGCGCCGGAGGCGCCAAAGCAGAGACGGGCGATTACGCCTTCTTGAGCCTGAAATCGCCGGCCTTCGACCTCACCGACCGCGGCGTCGGCGGCAGGCCAGTGCCGGCCGGGCTCGATGCCTTCGTCTATACCGAGCGCGGCGTCTATCGGCGCGGCGAGACCGTGCACGTGACCGCGCTGCTGCGCGACGCGCGCGGGGTTGCGGTCGAGGGCGCGCCGCTCACGCTGGTGATGCAGCGGCCCGACGGCGTCGAATACCGCCGTTCATTGGTGGACGATGGGGGGCTCGGCGGGCGCAGCTGGAACGTGCCAATCGTCTCCACCGCCATGTCGGGCACCTGGCGCCTCGTCGCCTATACCGATCCCAAGCGCCCGGCGATCGGCGAGACGAGCTTCATGGTCGAGGACTACGTGCCCGACCGCATCGAGTTCAAGCTGAGCGCTGCGGCCGTCACGATGCCACGCAACGCCGCGACGCAGGTGAGCGTCGACGGCCATTTCCTCTATGGCGCGCCGGCCTCCGGCCTGACGCTGGAGGGCGCGGTAACCATCGCTGCCGCCGACGGCCGGCCGGGCTTCGATGGCTATTCGTTTGGCCTCGCCGACGACGACGTGACGGCGGTGCGCCAGCAGCTCAAGGCCCTGCCCAACACCGACGCCGCCGGCAAGGCGAGCTTCCCGGTCACGCTCGACAAGCTGCCGGCCACCACGCGCCCGCTGGAGGCGCGCATCACGGTCGGCATGGCGGAATCCGGCGGCCGCGCGGTCGAGCGCAAGCTCACGCTGCCGATCGCGCCGGCCGCTCCGCAGATCGGCGTCAAGCCCGACTTCAAGGGCAGCGCGCTGGACGACGGCGCCAATGCCGATTTCGACGTGGTGATGGCGGCGCCCGACGGAACCAAGCTCGCGCGCAAGGGCCTGCATTACGCGCTGCTGCGGGTGGAGACCAGCTATCAATGGTACCGGCAGAACGGCGAGTGGCAATACGAGCCGGTCAAGCGCACCGAGCGCGTCGCCGACGGCACGCTCGACCTTGCCGCCGACAAGCCGGGGCATCTGTCGCTGCCGGTGAAATGGGGCCGCTATCGCCTGGAGGTCTCCGACGGCACGCCCGACGGCCTCGTCACCTCGCTCACCTTCGACGCCGGCTTCTATGGCGAAGCCAGCGCCGACACGCCCGACCTCTTGGAGCTCGCGCTCGACAGACGCGACTACAAGTCGGGCGACACCATGACGGCCTCGGTGACCGCGCGCACCGCGGGGCGCCTGACCCTCAACGTGTTCACCGACCGCCTGGTCGAGAGCAAATCGCTCGACGTCAAGGCCGGCGCCACCCAGGCCAAGCTCACAATCGGCAAGGATTGGGGCACCGGCGCCTATGTGGTCGCCACCTTACGCCGCCCGCTCGACGCGCCTGCCAGGCGCATGCCCGGCCGTGCTATCGGCGTGAAATGGTTCGGCATCGACCGCGAAGCCCGCACCATCGGGCTCACCATGAATCTGCCCAAGACGCTGCGGCCCAATTCCAAGCTCGCCGTGCCGCTGCATCTCGCCGGGCTGAAAGCGGGCGAGGAGGCGCGCGTGGTGGTCGCCGCCGTCGACGTCGGCATCCTCAATCTCACCAATTACAAACCGCCGGCGCCCGACGCTTATTATCTCGGCCAGCGCCGGCTGACGCCCGAAATCCGCGATCTCTACGGACAGCTGATCGACGGCATGCAGGGCGTGGCGGGCGCCATCCGCTCCGGCGGCGACGAGGGCGCGCAGCTCACCGGCTCGCCGCCGACGCAGGCCCCGCTCGCGCTCTATTCCGGCATCGTCAAGGTCGGCGCCGACGGCACCGCGCAGGTTTCCTTCGACATTCCCGCCTTTGCCGGCTCCGTGCGGGTGATGGCGGTGGCCTGGAGCAAGGACAAGGTCGGCAAGGCCTCCGGCGACGTGATCGTGCGCGATCCGGTGGTGCTGACCGCGACCCTGCCGCGCTTTCTGCGCACCGGCGATAACGGCGCTGTGCAGCTCGAACTCGACAATGTCGAAGGCGCGGCCGGCGATTACGTCATCGCAGTAAGCGCGGAAGGCGCCGTCAAGGTTGCCGACGCCAAGCAGACGCTCAAGCTCGCCGCCAAGCAACGCGGCCATATCGCGCTGCCGGTGAGCGGGGTAGGGGCCGGCAATGGCATCATCGACGTGAGCATTAGCGGGCCGAGTGGTTTCGCGCTCGATCGCGCCTATGCGCTCAATGTGCGCACCGCGACACAAACGCTGGTGCGCCGCACCGTGCGTACCCTGGCGCCCGGCGAAACGTTGACGCTCGACCGCGACATGTTTGCCGATTTCGTGCCCGGCACGGGCAGGGCGGCGCTGTCGGTGTCGATCTCGACTTCGCTCGACGCCGCTACGCTGCTCAACAAGCTCGACACCTATCCGTTCGGCTGCTCCGAGCAGATCACCAGCATCGCCATGGCGATGCTCTACATGAAGGACCTTGCGGGGGAAGCGCATTTCTCCATCGCCGGCGACATCGACCAGCGCCTGCAGGACGCCGTCGCGCGGCTGTTGTCGCGCCAGGATTCCAACGGCTCCTTCGGCCTCTGGTCGGTGGGCGGCAACGACGCCTGGCTCGACGCCTATGTCACCGATTTCCTGACCCGCGCGCGCGAGCGCGGGCTGAAGGTGCCGGAGACCGGCTTCACGCTGGCGCTCGACCGCTTGCGCAATTACGTCGCCAATAATCCGGAGCCCAATAAGAACGGCGGCCGTGATCTCGCCTATGCGTTCTACGTGCTGGCGCGCAACAAGGCGGCGCCCATCGGCGATCTGCGCTATATCGCCGACACCAAGCTCGGCGCCATCGCCACCCCGATCGGTAAGGCGCAGATCGGCGCCGCGCTCGCCATGCTGGGCGACAAGAACCGTGCCGGCGCTGCCTTTAGTGCCGCGCTGGCCGATATCCCGGCCAAGCCGGTGCTCGAATTCGGCCGCGTCGATTTCGGCTCGATGCTGCGCGATTCGGCGGCGCTGGTGACGCTCGCCTCCGAAAGCCACGCTGCCCCGCGCGTCATCGACGACGCGGTGCTGCGGGTCGACGCGGCGCGCGCGCTCTCGCCCTACACCTCGACCCAGGAAGATGCCTGGCTGGTGCTGGCGGCGCGCGCGCTCAGCGAGAAGCTCAACGCCATCTCGCTCAGCGTCAATGGCGCGACCCGGCAGGGCGCGCTGTTCCGCACCATGCGCGCCGATCAATTGGCGCAGCCGCTCAAGATGACCAATAGCGGCAGCGGCAATGTGCAGGCGGTGGTGTCGGTGTCGGGCGCGCCGCTCACACCCGAGCCGCCGGCCGAGAACGGCTTCAAGATCGAGCGAAATTATTACACGCTCGACGGAAAGCCCGCTGACGCGACGCACGCCAAGCAGAACCAACGCTTCGTCGTGGTGCTGAAGGTGACCGAGCCGCAGCCGCAATACGGCCGCATCATCGTCGCCGACTATCTGCCGGCCGGCTTCGAGATCGACAACCCGCATCTGGTGTCGTCGGGCGATACCGGGACGCTGTCGTGGATCGCGGACGCGGCCGAGCCGACGCATACCGAATTCCGTGACGACCGTTTCACCGCCGCCTTCGACCGCAGTACGTCGTCGAAGCCGGTGTTCGCGGTCGCCTATGTGGTGCGCGCGGTGTCGCCGGGCACCTATGTGCTGCCGCAGGCGAAGGTTGAGGACATGTACCGCCCCGACCGCTTCGGCCGCACCGCGACGGCCAAGATCGAGATCGCGGCGGCTAAATGAAGTACTGGCGTTACATCCTGGCCGGCATCGGCGGCGTGGTCCTCGTGACCGCGGCCGCCGGCGCCGCTTGGGTCTATTCGCTGGGGCCGGCGCCGCTCGGCCGCCATCTTGCCTATTCGCATGTGGTGCTCGACCGCAACGGCAAGCTGCTGCGCGCCTATGCCACGCCGCAGGGACGCTGGCGGCTGCCGGCGACGCCGAAAGACGTCGATCCGCGTTTCCTCAAAATGCTGTTCGCCTACGAGGACAAGCGCTTCTACGAGCATGACGGCGTCGACCCCGAAGCGCTTTGCCGCGCCGCCTGGCAACTCATAACGAGTGGCCACATCGTCTCCGGCGGCTCCACCATCACCATGCAGCTCGCCCGCCTGCTGGAGCCGCGCGCGCATCGCAGCCTGGCGGCCAAATTGCGCCAGATCGTGCGCGCGCTCGAGCTCGAACACGCGCTTACCAAGAAGCAAATTCTTTCGCTTTATCTCACGCTTGCGCCCTATGGCGGAAATCTCGAAGGCGTCCGCGCTGCGTCGCTCGCCTATTTCGGCAAGGAGCCGCGCACGCTTTCGCTGGCGCAGGCCGCGCTCCTGGTCGCGCTGCCGCAATCGCCGGAGGAGCGGCGGCCCGACCGTTACGCCAAGCGTGCGCGCGCCGCGCGCGACCGCGTGCTCGACCGCGTGGCGGCGGCCGGCGTCGTGCCGCGCGACGAGATCGCCCATGCCAAGACGCAGGACGTGCCGCACGCGCGCAAGCTGTTGCCGATGCTGGCGCCGCATGCCGCCGACCAGATCGTCTCGCAGGAGCCGAACATAACCGTGCATCGCCTGACCGTCGAAGCGGCCTTGCAGAAGTCGCTGCAAGAATTGGCGCGCGAGCGCGCCCGCGCCATGGGGCCGCATATCTCGGTGGCGATTCTGGCGGTCGATAACGCCACCGGCGAAATTCGCGCCGATGTCGGCTCGGCCGATTTCTTCGATGCGCGCCGCGCCGGCCAAGTCGACATGACGCAAGCGCTGCGCTCGCCCGGCTCCGCGCTCAAGCCCTTCATCTACGGCCTCGGCTTCGAGGACGGCTTGATCCATCCCTCGACGCTGATCGACGACAAGCCGGTGCGCTACGGCAGCTACGCGCCGCGCGATTTCGATAACAGCTTCCAGGGCACGGTGACCGTGCGTCACGCGCTGCAGTGGTCGCTCAACGTTCCGGCCATCGCCGTGCTCGACAAGGTGGGCGTCGATCGCCTGACCGCGCGGTTGGCGCAAGACGGCGCCGCGCTGGTGCTGCCGCCGGGGCAGGCGCCCGGTCTCGCCATCGGCCTCGGCGGCGTCGGTATCACGCTGCACGATCTGGTGATGCTCTACACGGGGCTGGCGCGGCAAGGCACCGTCGCGCCGCTGATCGAGCGGGCAGGCGAGGCGCCGCTGACGCCGCGCCGGCTGATCGATCCGGTCGCCGCCTGGTATGTCGGCGATATCCTGATCGGCGCGCCGCCGCCGGAGAACGCCGCGCCCGGCCATATCGCCTTCAAGACCGGCACCTCCTACGGCTACCGCGACGCCTGGGCGGTCGGCTATGACGGGCGCATGACCATCGGCGTCTGGGTCGGCCGGCCGGACGGCACGCCGGTGCCGGGCCTGGTCGGGCGCGCCGCCGCGGCGCCCATCCTGTTCGATGCCTTCGCGCGCAGCGGCCATAAACTCATGCCGCTGGCCGGCGCGCCCAAGGGCGTCATCTTCGCCACGACCGACCGGCTGCCGCCGCCGCTGCAGCGCTTCGGCCCGGCCGGCCTGCAGGCCGCGCTCGGCGAGCCGCCGCGCATCATGTTCCCGCCCAATGGCGCGCGACTGGAACTGAGCGGCGGCGGGCATCCCGATCCGCTCGCGGTCAAGATCGCCGGCGGGCGCACGCCGCTGACGGTCATGGTCAACGGCGTGCCGATCGAGGCCCAGGCCGGCCGCCACACGCTGTTCTTCAAGCCCGACGGGCCGGGCTTTGCCCGGCTGACGGTGATGGATGCCCGCGGCCTGAGCGACAGCGTCATGGTACGAATTCAGCAGTAAACGCAAGGCCTTGCGCCGCAATTGAAGCGCTTCCGCCGGCGCGGCTTTTTCTCTATTGTCGCGCCGGGTTTCCCGTTTCCCTGATTCAGCAAGGCCAATCATGACGGTCACCACCTCGGCATCTCGGCCGCCGAAACTGGCGCTCAAGAAGAAGATCAAATTCGCCGGCCTCGGTCTCGGCGCGGTTGTCGTTGCCTATTTCTTTCCGAAGCTGACTTTGTTCTACGCGCTGTGCGGCCTCTACGACGTTGCCCGCCACCGCCCGCTGACATGGTTCGTGATCCGCCAGTATTTCGTCGGCAATGGCGTGCCGACCTGGCTCGCCTCGCCGTTCAACATTTTGTTGGATATCCTGACGCTGCCCTATATCAACAAGGGCGTCTATCGGCTTGCGGACCTGCCGGCGCCCTATCGCGCCGAGATCGAGCGGCTGATCGACGTCGCCAAGCGCGAGAACCTCACCGGCCAGCTCGAGCAGCGCGCCAAGGAACTCGAGCGCACCATGATCTTCTTCAAATGGTACGGCGAGAACGTCGACACCTTCCTCGACACGCCGGCCTTCCACGAGAAATGGAAATATATCCAGACCATCGGCGTTTCGGTGTTCAACAAGAAGGTGTCGACCTCCAGGCATTTCGGGCCGATCCGGCCCACCTTGCGCGTGCTCTACAATCTCAACGACATCGACGACCGCTCCGCCTATATCGTGGTCGGCGACACGGTCCATTATTGGAACGACAACAAGCTTTTCATCTTCGACGACACGTTGCTGCACCAGTCGTTCAACGAGACCGACAAGGTGCGCTATTGCCTGTTTGTCGATATTCTGCGCCCGTCGCTTTCGCCCGTGCTGCTGCTTCCATTCGTCAAGCTCGTCCACATGGTGTTCAAGAGCGCGAACTTCATCTTTTATAAGAAATGGAAAGTCATCCGGTAGCGGCGGTCTCCCGCCGGCCCGGGTCCGGGCTCGGCAACCTGCTCGACGTCGCGACGGGCTCGCACGCCCGCGCGGCGGCGCTGCTTGTCGCCTTTTGCCTGATTGCCTTCCTGCCGGGCTTCTTCCAGATCCCGCCGGTCGACCGCGACGAGGCGCGCTTTGCGCAGGCCACCAAGCAGATGATCGAGAGCGGGCAATACGTCGATATCCGCTTCCAGAATGAGGTGCGCTACAAGAAGCCGATCGGCATCTATTGGCTGCAGGCGGCGGCGGTGAAGACCGGCCGCGCGCTCGGCGTGCCGCATGCGCTCACCACCATTTGGCTCTACCGGCTGCCGTCGCTATTCGGCGCGACGGGCGCCGTGCTGCTGACCTATTGGGCGGCGCTCGCCTTTGTCGGCCGCCGCGCCGCGCTCCTGGCCGCGCTGATGCTGGCAAGCTCGATCCTGCTCGGGGTCGAGGCGCGCCTTGCCAAGACCGACGCCACGTTGCTGTTTGCCTGCGTTGCCGCCATGGGCGCGCTCGGGCGCATATATCTTTCCAAGCGCCGCACGCCCGAAGCCGCCATCGGCTGGACCTTGCCGGCGATATTCTGGACCGCGATGGCCGCCGGCATCCTGGTCAAGGGCCCCTTGATCGTGATGTTCGTCGTTCTCAATGTGCTCACGCTGTCGATCCTCGACCGCTCCGCGCGCTGGCTCGGCGCCTTGCGCCCGCTTGCCGGCATCGTCTGGATGCTGCTTTTGGTCACGCCGTGGTTTGCCGCCATCGTCGCCAAATCGGGCACGACCTTCTTCACCGACGCTGTCGGCCACGACATGCTGGCGAAGGTGACAGGTGGGCAGGAGGCGCATGGCGCGCCGCCCGGCTATTACCTGCTGCTGTTCTTCCTGACCTTCTGGCCGGCGGTGGTGCTGGCGGCGCCGGCCGTGCCAATGGTGTGGCGGGCGCGGCGCGAGCCGGGCGCGCAGTTTCTCCTCGCCTGGCTGGTGCCGTCCTGGATCGTCTTCGAAGTGGCCATGACCAAGCTGCCGCATTACGTGCTGCCGCTTTATCCGGCCATCGCCATCCTGATCGCCGGCATTCTGGAAGGCGGCGGCTTGTCGAAGGCGCGCTGGCTGGTGCGCGGCACCGTCGGCTGGTTCGTGTTTCCGAGCCTCGTCGCCCTCATCGTGGTCGGCGGCTTCCTGTTCCTGGCGCGCGATCTCGGCCTCATCGCCTGGCCGTCGGCGGCGGCCGCGGTAGTGGTCGGCCTGTTCGCCTGGCGGCTCTATGAGGTGGATGGACCCGAGCGCTCGCTGCTGCGCGGCATGCTGGCGTCCGTGCTGGTCGGCTTCACCATATACGGGGTTGCGTTTCCGACGCTGCCGGTCTTGTTCCCAAGCGCGCTGATCGCCGACGAGATCCACGCCACCGGCTGCGAGGAGCCGCAGGTGGCGGCGACCGGCTATTACCAGGAGCCGAGTCTGGTCTTCCTGCTCGGCACCAAGACGCGCTTCACCGGCGGGGCGGGCGCGGCCGAGTTCCTGCAAGGGGGCGCCTGCCATTTCGCGCTGATTGACGCGCGCAGCGAACGCAGCTTCGTGCAGCGCGCCAATGCGATCGGCCTGCGCTACGCGCTGGTCAAGCGCATGGCGGGCTACAACATCAGCATTGGGCGGCCGGTGACGCTCACCGTGTTCCGCTCGATGGTCGCGCCATGAGCGCCGCCAACGGCTTGCATCCCGACCGCAAAGAGACGTCGCCCTGGCGGCGCTGCGGCGAAAACACGGTGCACGCGCTGATGCTTCTCGCCCGGCCGGCCAAGCTGCATCCGCGCCGGCCGTTGGCGACGCCGCGGCAGATCGCGATCGCGTCGGCCATCGTGATTGCGGTGGTGGTGTTCTGTTTGGTCGTCATCGACGGTCCGGTGACGCGCGCAGTCCTCGGCCTGCCGCGCTGGGTTATCTGGCCGTTCGACCAGATCACCGATTTCGGCAAATCCGGCTGGTTCCTGTGGCCGCTCGGTTTGCTGTTTCTAGCGCTCGCCGCGCTGCCTGCGCCCGCGACCCGCGTCTCGCAAGCCGTGCTGGCCGCGGCGATGGTGCGCGTCGGCTTTCTGTTCATGGCGATCGCGCTGCCCGGCCTGTTCGACGCCGTCATCAAGCGCATGATCGGGCGGGCGCGGCCGACGGTGTCCTTGCCGCATGTCGATCCGTTCCTGTTTGCGCCCTTCATCTGGCGCGCCGACTATGCCAGCCTGCCGTCGGGCCATGCCACCACGGCCTTTGCGGTGCTGGCGGCCTTCGGCAGCCTTTGGCCGCGCGCGCGTACCATGTTGCTGCTTTATGCGGTGGCCATCGCGGCGAGCCGCATCTTCGTGCTCGGCCATTACCCTTCCGACGTTATCGCCGGCGCCGTGGTCGGCACCGTGGGGGCGCTGCTGGTGCGCTATTATTTCGCGCTACGCCGGCTCGCCTTCTCGGTCGGGCCGGACGGCACGCTGCTTGCGCTGCCGGGGCCCTCGCGCAGGCGCATGAAAGCGGTTGCCCGCGAGCTATTGGCCCCATAAGAAGCGCGCGAGCTTGTCGCCCGACGGAACCCGAAACCCCATGAGCCCAAACGAGCCGGCGGTGTCCGTCGTGGTGCCGGTGCGCAACGAGGCCGGCAATATCGCCCCGCTGGTGGCCGAGATCGCCGCGGCTCTCGACGGCCAATGGGCCTTCGAGGTTGTCTATGTCGACGACGGCTCGAGCGACGCCACCGCGGCCGAGCTTGCCCGCCTGGCGGCCCAACATGCCTGGCTGCGCCGGGTGCGGCACAAGGCCTCCTGCGGGCAGTCGGCGGCGGTAAGCAGCGGCGTGAAAGCCGCGCGCGCGCCGCTCGTGGTCACGCTCGACGGCGACGGGCAGAATGATCCCGAAATTTATCCCGGCGCTGCTGCGCGCGCTCGAAGCCGGCGCCCCGCGCGTCGCGCTGATCGCCGGCCAGCGCGTCAAGCGCCAGGCGAGCGGTTTCAAGAAACTGCAATCGCGCATAGCCAATGCGGTACGCAACGCTGCATTGCGCGACGGCACGCGCGACAGCGGCTGCGGGCTGAAGGCATTCCGGCGTGAGGTGTTCCTCAACCTGCCATATTTCGATGGCCTGCATCGCTTCCTGCCGGCCCTGGTGCGGCGCGAAGGTTTCGACATCGGCTATGTCGACGTCATCGACCGACCGCGCGGGACGGGTGTTTCGAACTACGGCATGTGGGACCGGCTGTGGGTCGGCATGCTCGATCTTGCCGGCGTGTGGTGGCTGATCCGGCGCCGGAAGCGCGTACCCGAAATCGAAGAGAACTAGTGCCGCCGATTTGAAGTTCCTGCACCACTCGCCGCAATCTCGTTCAGGAGCTTCACGTACTCTTAAAGGAAAATTCAAATGCTGATCGAACTTGCGCGCGCCGTCGGCGGCTATCTGCACGACGTGTTCGTCATCCGGATGGACTGGTGGGTGCTGCTCGGCTTCGTCGCGCAGGGCTTCTTCACCGCGCGCTTCGCGGTGCAGTGGATCGTCTCCGAACGCGCCGGCAAAAGCGTGGTGCCGCTGTCGTTCTGGTGGCTGTCGATCGGCGGCGGCGTGCTGCTGCTCGCCTATGCGCTCTACCGGCGCGACCCGGTGTTCATCGCCGGCCAGGGTTTCGGCGTGTTCGTCTATGTGCGCAATCTCTTTTTCGTCATGCGCGAGCGGCGCACCATGTTGAAAGCCTGATCAGGCGGCCGCCATCGCCGCAAAGCCGCGCTCCAGATCGGCGACCAGGTCGCCCACGTCCTCCAGCCCGATATGCATGCGCAGCGTCGGCCCGCCCGGCGCCCATTGCGTGGCGGTACGGTATTCGCTGCAGTCGAACAGGATGACCAGGCTTTCGAAGCCGCCCCAGGAATAGCCCATGCCGAACAAAGTGAGCGCGTTCATGAAGGCATAGACGGCGTTTTCCGGCATCGGCTTTAAGACGATGCTGAACAGGCCGCTGGCGCCGCTGAAGTCGCGCTTCCAGACCGCGTGCCCGGGATCGCCTTCAAGCGCCGGATGCAGCACGCGCTGCACCTCCGGCCGCTGCTGCAGCCAGCGCGCGACCTTCAGGCCCGAACTCGTAATGCCGCGCCAATCGCACGCTCAGCGTGCGCAAGCCGCGCAGCGCCAGAAACACATCGTCGGGGCCGACGCAGATACCGAGCACCCGCACCGTCTCCTTGAGGGCGGCAACCGTCGCCGCATTGGCCGCCACGCAGCCGAACATGATGTCGGAATGGCCGCCGATATATTTGGTGCCGGCCTGGATCGACAGGTCGACGCCCTTTTCCAGGGCCTTGAAGTAGAGCGGCGTCGCCCAGGTATTGTCCGTCAGCACGACCGCGCCTTTGGCGTGCGCGACCTGGGCGATGGCCGGGATATCCTGCATCTCGAAGCTTTGCGAGCCGGGCGCCTCCACGAACACCGCCTTGGTGTTGGGCTTGATGAGCTTGTCGATGCCGGCGCCGATCAGCGGATCGTAATAGGTCGTCTGCACGCCCAGGCGGCGGAATATGCCGTCGCAGAATACGCGGGTGGGGCGGTAGACGCTGTCGGTGACCAGGATGTGGTCGCCGGCGCCCGCAACCGCCATGAGCGCGGTCGCGATCGCCGAGAGGCCGGAGGGCATCAGCGCCACCCCCGCGCAAGCCTCGCCCTCGATCGCCCGCAGCGCCCCCTCCAGCGCCTCGGTGGTCGGGGTGCCGCGGCGCCCGTATTGGTAGCGCGCGCGATGGGCGACCTGATCCTCGGCGGTCGGATAGAGCACCGTGGAGGCGTGGTAGACTGGTGGATTGACGAAGCCGTATTGGCCTTTGGTATCGCGGCCGGCGGTGACCAGCCGGGTATCCGGCTTGAGCGGGGCTTTGGGCGGGTTCGCCATGATGTGTTGGAAGTCCGTTAGGGGAGGGATCGGCCGTAAGGGAAGCGCGGCCGGCCATATACCGCCGCACCGGCCTTAGCCGTCAACCCCTTGACCTTACAACCCAATCGTTTTGAGATATGAAAACTTGAAGCAAACCGGGGGTAAACGGCCGACCCGCCGCCGAAAATCCATGCCGGGCGCGAGCCCGGGCGTGGATGTCGTGAGCGACCCGGCTGAACAGGAGCGCTGCGTCCCGCCGCGCGTCGAAAAGGCAGAGCAATGAAAAAAGTCGCCGGCGTCCTTGCGCTCGTCCTCCTCGCCGCCTGCGCCGCGCAGAGCGCTTCGGCGCAGACGCTGAAAACGGTCAAGGAGCGCGGCATGCTGATCTGCGGCGCCAACGGCACGCTCGCCGGCTTCGGCCTGCCCGACGCGCAGGGGCACTGGACCGGTTTAGACGTCGACGTCTGCCGCGCCATCGCCGCCGCCATCTTCAACGATCCCAACAAAGTGAAGTTCGTGCCGCTGACGGCCAAGGACCGCTTCACCGCCCTGCAGTCGAGCGAGGTTGACGTGCTGGTGCGCAACACCACCTGGACCTCGTCGCGCGATACTTCGCTGGGCCTGAACTTCACCGGCGTCGACTATTACGACGGACAGGGCTTCATGGTGCGCAAGTCGCTGAAGGTGAATTCGGCGCTCGAGCTCAACGGCGCCTCGGTCTGCGTGCAGCAGGGCACCACCACCGAGCTCAACTTGGCCGACTTCTTCCGCGCCCATAAGATGCAGCTCAAGTCGGTGACCTTCGCTACCTCCAACGAGGCGATCAAATCCTACGATGCCGGCCGTTGCGACGCCTACACCACCGACGCCTCCGGCCTCTACGCCGAACGGCTGCGGCTCGCCAATCCGGACGACCACATCATCTTGCCGGAGATCATCTCGAAGGAGCCGCTCGGCCCGGCGGTGCGCCAGGGCGACGACCAGTGGTTCGACATCGTCAAATGGGTGCTGTTTGCGATGATCAACGCGGAAGAGTTCAACATCACCCAGAAGAACGTCGACGACATGGTCAAATCGAGCAATCCCGCCATCAAGCGCTTCGTCGGCACCGAGGGCAATTACGGCGAGCAGCTCGGCCTTACCAAGGACTGGGCGGTGCGCATCGTCAAGGCGGTCGGCAATTACGGCGAGGCGTTCGACCGCAATGTCGGCAAGGATTCGCCGCTCAAGATCGACCGCGGCCTGAACAAATTGTGGAACCAGGGCGGCATCCAATACGCGCCGCCGATTCGCTGAGCGTAAACGCGCGGGCCCCGCGGCACGCTGCAAGTCTTGCTTCGGCGCGCGGGGCGGCGAGGGGAGACGATGTCGGTTGAGCTTCCCAACGGTCCGGCGCGCGTCGCCTTCTATAACGATCCCAGGCTGCGCAGCCTCGCCTATCAGGCCGCCTTGTTCGCGGCCGTCGCCTTCCTCGTCTATGCCGCCGTCAGCAACGCCATCGACAATCTCGAACGCGCGCATATCACCTCCGGCTTCGGCTTCTGGAACACTACCGCCGGCTTCGACATCAGCCAGACGCTGATCTTCTACGATCCGCAGGTCTCCACCTACGGCCGCGCCTTCTGGGTCGGCCTGCTCAACACGCTGCTGGTGGCCGGCCTCGGCATCGTGTTCGCCACCGTGCTCGGGTTCGTTATCGGCATTTCGCGGCTGTCGAAGAACTGGCTGGTGGCGAAAGCCGCCGGCGGCTATGTCGAGACCATCCGCAACATTCCGCTGCTGCTGCAGCTGCTGTTCTGGTACAACGCGGTGCTCAAAACGCTGCCCCTCGCCCGTGACAGTCTGGTCATTCCGGGCGGCGGCTTTCTCAACAACCGCGGCCTGTTCCTGCCCAAGCCGGTGTTCGAGAGCGGCTTTGCCGCGGTGCCGATCGCGCTCATCGCCGGCATTGCCATTGCGATCGTCTTCCGCTTCTGGGCGCGCAGGCGCCAGGAAAGCACGGGCAAGCGGGCGCCGGTCTTTCTGGTGACGCTGCTGACGGCGATCGGCCTGCCGGCGCTCGCGCTGGTAATTGCCGGCTTTCCGGTCGGCTTCGATTTTCCCGCGGCCGGCCGCTTCAACATCGCCGGCGGCGTCGAGGTGCTGCCGGAATTTGCCGCGCTTCTGTTCGGCCTGTCGATCTATACCGCGGCCTTCATCGCCGAAGTGGTGCGCGCCGGCATTCTCGCCGTCTCGCGCGGGCAGATCGAGGCGGCCTATTCGCTCGGCCTCAAGCCGACGCCGACGCTGCGGCTGATCGTGGTGCCGCAGGCCATGCGCGTGATCATCCCGCCGCTGACCAGCCAATATCTCAACCTGACCAAGAATTCCACGCTGGCCGTGGCGATCGGCTATCCCGACTTGGTGCAGATTTTCACCGGCACCGTGCTCAACCAGACCGGCCAGGCGGTGACCGTGGTCGCCGTCACCATGGCGGTTTATCTGACCATCAGTCTGGTCACTTCGCTGGCGATGAACATCTACAACCGGCGCGTGGCGCTGGTGGAACGGTGAGGGCGTGACGCCATGACCATGGCCGAAGGCGATCTCGCCGTCACCGAATTGCATTTCGTGCGCGAGCGGCATTTGTCGCCGCGGCCGCCGCCGGCCGCCATGACCGGCGCCTTGGGCTGGCTGCGCGCGAACCTGCTTTCGTCGCCGTTCAACGTGGCGCTGACCGTACTGATCGTGCTGCTGCTGGCCTGGGCGGTCCCGGAACTGGTCAAGTTTCTGCTGATCGACGCGGTGTGGCACGGCACCGACCGCGACGCCTGCCGCGAGATCGTGCAGCACCGCGAAATCGGCGCCTGCTGGCCGTTCGTCTGGGAGCGGCTGCCTTATTTCGTCTACGGCTCCTATCCGATCCCCGAGCGCTGGCGGGTCGACTTTTCTTCGCGCTGCTTGGCGTCGGCGTGGCCTGGATGCTGTGGCTGAACGCGCCGCGGCGCGGGCTCGGCGCCTTCTATTTCTTCATCGTGGTGCCGGTTGCCTCCTTCGTTCTGCTGCACGGCTTTCCCGCCATCGGCCTGCCGGCGGTCGACACCGTTTTGTGGGGCGGCGTGCTGGTGACCATCGTGGTGGCGTCCGTCGGCATCGTCTGCTCGTTGCCGCTCGGCATTCTTGCTGGCGCTCGGCCGGCGCTCCTCGATGCCGACGGTGAACCTGTTTTCGACCGTGTTCATCGAGTTCGTGCGCGGGGTGCCGCTGATCACCGTGCTGTTCATGGCGAGCGTGATGCTGCCGCTGTTCGTGCCGCAGGAATACGAGCCCGACAAGCTGCTGCGCGCGCTGATCGGCATCGCACTGTTCGCTTCCGCCTACATGGCGGAAGTGGTGCGTGCGGGACTGCAGGCGATCCCGCGCGGCCAGTACGAGGCGCGCCATGGCGGTCGGCCTGAAATATCCGCAGCATGATGCGGCTGGTGGTATTGCCGCAGGCGCTCAAGATCACCATCCCCAATATCGTCAACACCTATATCGGCCTGTTCAAGGACACCACGCTGGTGTTCGTCGCCGGCGTGTTCGACTTCCTGCGCACGATCGAGGTCGCGCGCATCGATCCGAAATGGGCAACGCCGGTGACCTCGACCACCGGCTACGCGGTCGCCGCCATGTTTTATCTGGCGTTCTGCTACGGCATGTCGCGCTACGCGCACGCCATGGAAGCGCGGCTTGCGCGCGGCGAAGGGCACGGCGCATGATCCCGAAAAGTGGGAACCGATTTTCGGACAAGATCATGCGCTATCTTAAAAAGATGCTTCCATGAGCGACATCGGCGCGCCCCATCTGAAGCCGGGCAGGCTCGTAACGCCGGTGGCGGTCGAGATGGTCAAAGTCAACAAGTGGTTCGGCGATTTCCACGTGCTGCGCGACATCGATCTGAAGGTCATGGGCGGCGAGCGCATCGTGATCTGCGGGCCGTCGGGCTCCGGCAAATCCACCATGATCCGCTGCATCAACCGGCTGGAGGAGCATCAGTCGGGCCGCATCGTGGTCGACGGCGTGGAGCTGACCAACGACCTCAAGAAGATCGACGAGGTGCGGCGCGAGGTCGGCATGGTGTTCCAGCATTTCAACTTGTTTCCGCATCTGACCGTGCTGGAGAACTGCACGCTGGCGCCGATCTGGGTGCGCAAGCTGCCGAAAAACGAAGCCGTCGCGATCGCGCTTGAATATCTGGCGCGGGTGAAAATCCCGGAGCAGGCGAACAAATACCCGGGTCAGCTTTCCGGCGGCCAGCAGCAGCGGGTGGCGATCGCGCGCGCGCTCTGCATGAATCCGAAGATCATGTTGTTCGACGAGCCGACCTCTGCGCTCGATCCGGAAATGGTCAAGGAGGTGCTCGACACCATGGTGGCGCTGGCCGAGGAGGGCATGACCATGCTGGTGGTGACCCACGAAATGGGCTTTGCCCGCCAGGTGGCCAACCGCATCGTGTTCATGGACGAGGGCCAGATCGTCGAGGCCAATGCGCCGGATGCGTTCTTCGCCCGGCCGCGCCACGAGCGCACAAAACTGTTCCTGAGCCAGATTCTGCGCTGAGCGGGCCGCCAGCGGGTGCAACCCGGCGCGCGCGCGGCTGCGGGCGGGTCGGCAAAAAATCCTTGCGATTCGGCCCAGGGAAGCGGCCGGTTGCAACCGCGCGACCAGGCCCAGGCTGGCAAGATTTCGTGAAAAGGTAGAAAAATACCGCTGCCGGAGGGCGGTTCCGCACCGTTAAATGTCACAATATCTTCAATGACGGCAATAATTTATGCGATTAATAGGACACGTTATGATTGTGTCGCCGTGTGGGCCGGGTGGGAAACGATTTTGCATCACCAAGTCGTAGTTTCAGCGGGCCGCGCGGCGGCCGGCGTCCGATGCCGGTAAACGCGCGGCGCAATGCGCGCGTCAAGCATTCGCTGACGGCGCGCGAAGCCGAAGTCTTGACCTGGGTTGCGCGTGGCAAGTCCGCGTGGGAGATCGGCGAGATTCTGCACATCGCCAAACGGACGGTCGACGAGCACGTGCAGACCGCGGTGCGCAAGCTTGGCGCCGTCAACCGCACGAATGCGGCGGCGCTCGCGGTGCGCGACGGCATCATTTCGCTGTAGCGGCCCGCGCGGGACGCGGCGATCGGGCCGCCTGCCAAACGACTGTGCCGGCCGAGCGCTTGTGTTCGCCCCAAGCGAAAGGGCGGGATTACGTGGGCTGGGTGTCGCGCAACGGCATCGGGAGCGACGATTGAGGGCGCCAGGTCGTGCGCGGTCAGCTTTTTTCCACCGGCAGGTCCGGCCGCGAGCCCCACTCCGACCAGGAGCCGTCATAGATGCGCGGCAAGGGCTTGCCGAGCGCATCGAGCCCAAGCGCCAGCACCACGGCGGTGACGCCGGAGCCGCAGGAGGTGATCATCGGCTTGTCGAGATCGACCTTGCCCTTCTCGAACGCCTTTCTGATGCGCTCGGGCGAGACCAGCTTGCCGTGCTCGACGATCTCGGTGAATGGCACGTTGAACGCGCCCGGCATGTGGCCGGAGCGCAGGCCGGGCCGCGGCTCGGGCTCCTTGCCGGCAAAGCGGGCGGCCGAGCGCGCGTCGACCACCTGCGCGCTGCCGTCGTTGAGCGCCATCTGCACGTCGCCGTGCATGGCGACCGCGCCGGTGTCCATCTGTGCGTTGAATGTCTTTGCGGGGCGCTTGATCTCGCCGGCTTCGACCGCACGGCCTTCCGACTTCCAGGCCGGAAAGCCGCCGTCCAGCACGAAGGCGTTCTTGGCGCCGAAGATCAGGAAGCTCCACCACACGCGCGGCGCCGAATAGAGGCCGACCGCGTCATAGACCACGATGGTGTCGTTCTCGCCGATGCCGAGCGCGCCTGCCTGCTCGCCGAACTGGCCCGGACCCGGCAGCATGTGCGGCAACTCGCTCGAGTGGTCGCAGATCGCTTCGATGTCGAAGAACACCGCGCCGGGGATGTGGCTCTTGAGATATTCGGCGTGCGCGTCGCGCTTCTGGTTGGGCAGGTAGTAGGAGGCGTCGAGCACCACGAGGTCGGGCTTGCCGAGATTGTCGGCGAGCCATTGCGTCGATTTCAGCCAGCGGCTGGCGGGGCTTTGCGTGTTCATGAGCGGGTCGGATCCGGCCGTTGATCGAATGGTGTCAATGCGACTGTCACGCAATCGTTCCATGCGCGCTCCATGGGCGCAATGGGCCGCGCGCAAGTTATAGGCGTGAAATTTTCAAGCGAACGCCAGCCGGACGCGCCGGTTCTGCTTGCCTTTTTTCTCGATGCTGGTGACCTGCACCTTGCCGATCTCGCCCGTCGAGCGCACATGGGTGCCGCCGCAGGGCTGCAGATCGAGACCTTCGATCTCGATCAGCCGCACGCGGCCGCTGCCCATGGGCGGCTTGACCGACATGGTCTTGACCAGGCCGGGATTGGCGGCGAGCTCCTGGTCGCTGATCCAACGGCTGGAGACGGCCGCGTCGCCGGCGATCATCTCGTTTACTTTTGCCGTGATGGCCTCCTTGTCGAGACCTGCTTCCGGAATGTCGAAGTCGAGGCGGCTTTCCCCTTCGCCGACCGAGCCCCCGGTCACCGCGTAAGGCAGCGCCGCCGACAACAGATGCAGCGCGGTGTGCATGCGCATGCGGGCGTGGCGCTTGTCCCAGTCGATCGCGGCGGTGACCGTGTCGCCGACCTTGAAGGCAGGAGCGCCAAGACCCTGTGAATTTTGCGTGGGCACGTGCGCGATTTCGCTCTTGGCCGGATCGGTATAGACGGCGGTGGCGATCGGCACTTGCGTCCCGTCCGCCATGGTGAGGATGCCGCTGTCGCCGGGCTGGCCGCCGGAGGTGGCGTAGAACACCGTGCGGTCGAGCACCACGCCGCCTTGCTCGCTGATGGCGACCACGCGCGCCTGGCATTCTCTCAGATAGGAGTCGTCGCGGAACAGGCACTCGGTGGCCATCGCACGCTCACACGATCGGCGGCTTGATCGCCGATTGGCGCTCCAGCCATTCCGGCACCGGCAATTTCTTCGAATGCAGGAATTGCGGATTGAACAGCTTGGACTGGTAGCGCGCGCCGCCGTCGGCCAGCACCGTCACGATGGTGTGGCCGGGGCCGAGATCCTTCGCCAACCGGATGGCGCCGGCGATGTTGATGCCGGAGGAGCCGCCGAGGCAGAGACCCTCGTGCTCGAGCACCTCGAAGATCACCGGCAGCGCTTCCTCGTCGGGGATGAGATAGGGCTTGTCGACTTTCAGGTCCTCGATGATCGGGGTGACGCGCCCAAGCCCGATGCCTTCGGTGATCGAGCCGCCTTCGGTCGACTTCACTTCGCCGTCCTTGAACAGATGGTACATGGCGGCGCCGCGCGGATCGGCGACGCCGATGATGATGTCCGGCTTCTGCTCGCGCAGATAGCTCGCCACGCCGGCGAGCGTGCCGCCGGTGCCGACCGCGCAGATGAAGCCATCGATGCGGCCGGCGCACTGCTGCCAGATTTCCGGGCCGGTGGAGACGTAATGGGCCTTGCGGTTGTCGAGATTGTTCCATTGGTCGGCGAAGATGACGCCGTGCGTCTCGCTCTTCTTCATCTCTTCCGCCAACCGGCGGCCGACGTGCTGATAGTTGTTGGGATTGCTGTAGGGCAGGGCCGCCACTTCGACCAGCTCCGCCCCGCACAGCCGCAGCATGTCCTTCTTCTCCTGGCTCTGCGTCTCCGGGATGACGATCACCGTGCGATAGCCGCGCGCATTGGCCACCACGGCGAGCCCAATGCCGGTATTGCCGGCAGTCAACTCCACCACCAGCCCGCCGGGCTTCAATTCGCCGCGTGCCTCCGCCTCCAGGATCATCTGCCGGCCGGCGCGGTCTTTCACCGAGCCGCCCGGGTTCATGAATTCGGCCTTGCCGAGAATGGTGCAGCCGGTGGCCGCCGAGGCCCGCTCGAGCTTGATCAGGGGGGTGTTGCCGATGGCTTCGACAATGCCGTCGCGGATCTGCATGGCGGGGTCCGGTTTTCTGCACGTTTAAAGGGGCGGGGCCGACCCTAGTGGACCCGGCATGGCGCCACAAGACCGCCCCGGGGCAGCGCGTCCTGTCCGATTATGGGACGAGAGAATTAATTGCCCCGCAAGCGCGCAAGCAGCTCGAAACCATACCGGCGCATTGCCGCGCGGTATTCCCGCACGTTCACGACTTTTTACGGCCCAGCGTCTAATCGTCGGCATTGAGGGGACGATAGAGCGAAAATCTCGCGCCCCGGTTCAATGTGGGCATACGCGAACCGCAATGAAACTCGACGTCAACACCCTGTTCATGGTGACGATCTATGTCGAGGTGGTGCTCGGGCTGCTCCTGCTGTTCGTCTGGGCGCAGAACACCGCCGTCTATGCCGTCTGCTGGTGGGGCTTTGCCCACCTGATCCGCGCGGCCTCGATAGTCGTGTTTGGCATGTACGGCACGGTGCCGGACATCATCTCCATCGATCTCGCCAATACGCTGCTGTTCACCTCCTTCGCCATCACCTGGACCGGTGCGCGCGTGTTCGACGGTCGCCCGGTGGAGCCGGTCTATATGGTGACCGGCGCGGTGCTGTGGCTTCTGATCTGCCGCCTGCCGGTGCTGGCGGACGCCGTCAACATGCGCGCGCTCATCGCCTCCGGCATCATCACCAGCTATACCTGGCTCACGGCTTATGAGTTCTGGCGCGGGCGCGAAGAGAAGCTGGTGTCGCGCTGGCCGGCGATCTTCATGCTGTTCGCGCACGGCGCGCTGTTCCTGCTGCGTACGCCGCTGGTGACGCTGCTGCCCTGGTCGCCGGCCGACACCATTCTCGGCAGCGTGTGGCTGACCGTGCTGTCGTTCGAGGCGCTGCTGTTCACCATCTCGGTCGCCTTCATCCTGCTCGCCATGGCCAAGGAGCGCACCGAGCTGCGCCACCGCAACGCCGCCATGCTCGATCCGCTCACCGGCCTCGCCAACCGCCGCGCCTTCCTGGCCGACGCCGGCCAGCTTGCCAAGCGCCACAGCGCCGATCCGAAGCCGACCGCGGTGCTGCTGATCGACCTCGACCATTTCAAGTCGATCAACGACCGCTTCGGCCATGCGCTCGGCGACCGCGTGCTGGAGACTTTCACCCAGGCCGCGCGCCAGTCGGTACGCGCGCCCGACCTGCTCGGCCGGCTCGGCGGCGAAGAGTTCGCGGCCGTGCTCTACGACACCACGCGCGAAAAGGCGGCAGCGGCAGCCGAGCGTATCCGGCTCGCCTTTGCGCAGGCCGCCAAGCAGGTCGACAGCCGTCCGGTCGGCGCCACGCTCAGCATCGGGGTGGCCTATTGCGAGGAGGCCGCGCTCGACGTTGCCGAAATGCTGGCGCAATCCGACCAGGCGCTCTATTTCGCCAAGGAGCACGGACGCAACCGGGTCGAAATCGCCTCGCTCGAAATGATCATGGCTTGCAAGCCGGGCGCCAAGCCGGGTGCCAAGCCGGCGTCGGCGGAATCGATCGCGGCCATCACCGCCGGCAGCGCCGCCGCCTGAGGAAAAAAGCGGCGTCTTCTTTTTTCCGCAAATGAAAATCCCAGCCGCAGCAGCGGCCGCCTATTCTCATTGACCATGGACGGCGATCTGGGCCAGTTTAGCCCGAGTGGGACGCTCATGGCGGCCCACGGAATAGTGGGATTCCAAACTAATACAAAGACTAAGGGAGGGTGAGATGAAGATTTTCCGCGTGCTGGGGCTGGCCGCCCTGGCCCTGGCGGTGGGCGGCAGCGCGCAAGCCGCCGCCGTCAAGATCGGCGTGGTGCTGCCGTTCTCCGGCCCCAATGCCGACCTCGGTCACCAGATCGACAAGGCGTTCGATCTTTACGTCAAGCTGCATGCCAAGGACATCGCGCCCTACAAGGTCGAGATCATCAAGCGCGACGAGGGCCCGCCGACCGGCGCGGTGGCCAAGACCGTCACCACCGAATTGATCACCAATGACAAGGTGCAGTTGCTCACCGGTTACGTGTTCTCGCCGTCGGCGATCGCGCTCGCGCCGGTGATCAACAAGGCCAAGGTGCCGATGGTGATCGCCAATGCCGGCACCGCCTGGATCACCAACCTGTCGCCCTATTACGTGCGGCTGTCGTTTTCCATGTGGCATCCGGCCTATCCGATGGGCGGCTATGCGTTCAACAAGGTCCACTGCAAGACGGCGGCTGTCGCCTATACCGACTTCCCGCCCGGCAAGGATTCGGTGCTGGCTTTCAAGACCGGCTTCGAAAAAGCCGGCGGCAAGGTCGTGCTGTCGATCCCGATGGGCTCGCCGGCGCAAGTGCCGGACTTCACGCCTTTCATGCAGCGCGTCAAGGACGCCCATCCCGACTGCCTCTACGCCTTCATTCCCTCCGGCGCGCATGCCGCCGGCCTGATGAAGGCTTATGGCGAGGTCGGTCTGAGGAAGGCCGGCATCAAGCTGATCGGTCCGATGGACCTGATCCCCGACAACAAGCTGCAGGACATGGGCGATGCCGCCATCGGCACCATCGTGATGGGCCACTACGCGGTCGATCTCGACAACGCCGCCAACAAGGCCTTCAAGGCCGCCTGGCACAAGGAATACGGGCCCAACTCCTATCCCGACTTCATGTCGGCGGCGGGTTGGGACACCATGCACGCCATCTTCGACACCATCAAGAAGCTCAAAGGCAACATGTCCAACCCCACCAAGGTGGTCGATGCGCTGAAAGGTTGGTCGACCAACGGCCCGCGCGGGCACGTCATGATCGACCCCAAGACGCGCGACATCATCGAGGACGAGCGCGCCATGGAGGTCTATCGCAAGCCGGACGGCAAGCTCGGCGAGAAAATCCTCCACACCACCAAGGCGGTGAAGGACGAGTGCAAGGTTCTCAAGCTCGGTCGTTGCGGTTCGTGATCGCCTGAGCATTTGACGGAAAAAGCGCCGCCGCGCATAAAGCTGCGGCGGCGTTTTTTCTTTTGCGAAGGGGGTGGGGCCCGTGTCGCATATCGCCACCATCGTCGTCAGCATTCTGTTCGACGGCCTGGCCTACGCCATGTTCCTGTTCATCACCTCCGTCGGCCTCTCGGTCACGATGGGGCTGATGGGCTTCGTGAACCTGGCGCATGGCGCCTTCGCCATGGCCGGCGGCTATTTCGTCGTCACGCTGACGCGCTCGCTCGGCGTCGGTTTCGTGCCCTCGCTGGTGATCGCCTCGACCCTGGTCGGCGTCGTCAGCATCCCGTTCGAGCGCTACCTCTACCGGCGCCTCTACAAGGCGACCGATCTCGAGCAGGTGCTGCTCACCATCGGGCTCGCCTTCATGTCGATCGCCACCTTCAGCTATTTCTACGGGCCGATTCCCAAATCGGTGCCGCTGCCGCATTGGCTCGAAGGCGACGTCAATCTCGGCTTCCGCGCTTTCCCGAGCTACCGCGCCTTCCTGATCGTACTCGGCGCAGCGTTGATCTGCGTGCTCTGGTACGGCTTCGAGCAGACCAATATCGGCGCCAAGATCCGCGCCGCGGTCGACAACCGGCGCATGGCGGAATCGGTCGGCATCAATGTCGACCTTTTGTTCACGCTCACTTTCGCGCTCGGCTCGGGACTGGCCGCGCTCGGCGGCGCGCTGGCGATCCAGCTGTTCGGCCTGACGCCCAGCTTTGCCGTGCTCTATCTCGTGCTGTTCCTGATCGTGGTGGCGGTCGGCGGTCTCGGCAGCTTGAAGGGCACGCTGCTTGCCGCGCTGGTCATCGGTATCATCGACACCGGCGGCAAATACGCCTTTCCGGTGGCCGGCAACCTGTTCATCTACGCCATCACCGTCGTCGTGCTGCTGATCAAGCCGGCAGGGTTCTATGGCCGCGAGTGAGACCATGGCGGGCGCGCCTACGCGCGAGGCGACGCGCGCGCGCGCGGCCGAATACCTCGTCAGCCGCCACCGCTACCGCTGGCCGGAGGCGCTGCCCTGGCTGATCGCCATTGCCTGCTATTTCGTCTTTCCCGGCCGCATGACCTTCGGCAGCCAAGTGCTGGTCATGGTCATGTTCGCGCTCTCGCTGGATCTGATCCTGGGTTATGCGGGCATCATCACGCTCGGCCATGCCGCCTTTTTCGGCATCGGCGCCTATGTCGTCGCGCTCGCCTCCTTGCGGCTCGGCTGGAGCGAGCCGATCAGCGGCCTCATTGCCGGCGGCCTGGTAGCGGGCGCGGTCGGCGCGGCGGTCGGCTGGTTTATTCTGCGCTACCGCGGGCTGACGCTGTTGATGCTGACCATCGCCTTTGCCGCCACGCTGCAGGAGTTGGGCAATCTGCGCTCCGACATCACCGGCGGCTATGACGGGTTGCCGGGCCTGACCTTCGATCCGCTGTTAGGCCGTTTCGACTACGATCTCTACGGCCACACCAGCTACATCTACGTGCTCGTCGTGCTGGTCGTGGTGTTTTTTCTGGTGCGCCGCATCGTCTATTCGCCGTTCGGACAGGCGCTCACCGGCATTCGCGAGAACGTGCGGCGCATGCACGCCATCGGCTCGCCGGTGCATTTGCGGCTGGTGACGGTCTATGCCGTGTCGGCGGCGATCGCGGGCGTGGCCGGCGCGCTGTTCACCCAGACCAACGCCTTTGTCACGCTGACCGTGTTCGACTTCGACAATTCCGCCAAGGTGATGGTGATGCTGATCCTCGGCGGCACCGGCAGGCTGTACGGCGCCTTCCTCGGCGCGGTGGTCTATCTGATCATGGAGGACGATCTCTCCAAGCTGTCGCCCACCTTCTGGCAGTTCGGCATCGGGCTGCTGCTGGTGCTGGCGGTGCTGTTCGCGCGCCGCGGCCTGCTCGGCCTGCTGGAGGACGCCGCTGCCTGGAGCAAGAGGAAAAAGCGGTGAGTGCCGTCGCGCTTGAGGTGCAACAGCTCAACCGCAGCTTCGGCGCGTTGCGGGTGGCGCGCGACATCGATCTCAGCCTCGAGCGCGGCGCCCGCCGCGCGCTGATCGGCCCCAACGGGGCGGGCAAGACCACGCTGGTCAACTTGATCACCGGCGTGCTCAAGCCCTCGGCCGGCAAGGTGCTGCTCGACGGCGACGACATCACCGCGCTCAGCCAGGCCGAGCGGGCGCGGCGGGGCCTCGCGCGCACCTTCCAGATCAACCAGTTGTTCCGCGGCCTGACCGTATTGGAAAATCTCGCCATGACCATCGGCGAGCGCGATGGCAACTGCAACAATATGTGGCGGGCGGCCGGCGCTAAGCGCGCAGTGATCGACGAGGCGCTCGACTATCTCGACGCACTCAAGCTTACCGGCGACGCGCTCAAGCTGGTGCGCGAACTGCCCTATGGCCGCCAGCGGCTGGTGGAGATCGCCATTGCGTTGGCGCAGCGCCCGCGCGTGCTGCTGCTCGACGAGCCGGCGGCGGGCGTGCCGTCGTCCGAAAGCCATCTCATCCTCGACGTGGTGGCGGCGCTCGATCCCGACATCGCCATCCTGATCATCGAGCACGACATGGACGTGGTGTTCCGCTTCGCCAGGCAGATCACCGTTCTGGTGCAGGGCGCGGTGTTCACGCAAGGCACGCCCGAGGAGATCATGAACAATCCGCAGGTGCGCGCCGTTTATCTCGGCGAGGAGGGGGGCCGCCGTCATGGCTGAGCCCGCGCTCGCGCTCGATCGGGTGTCGGCCGGCTACGGCGAGACCGTCGTGCTGGAGGATATTACCTTGGCGCTGGCGCCGGGCGAGACGCTGTCGGTCATCGGCCGCAACGGCGTCGGCAAGTCGACGCTGCTCGCCACCATCATGGGCCACACCACGTTGCATGGCGGACACATCGCGCTGCACGGCAACGATATTTCGAGCCTGGCGACCTATCGCCGGGTGGCGGCGGGCTTGGGCTATGTGCCGCAGGAGCGCGAAATCTTCCCCTCGCTGACCTTGCGCGAAAACCTGGACGTGGCGGCGCGGCCGGGGCCGTGGACGGTTGCGACCGTGTTCGAGCTGTTCCCGCGCCTCGCCGAGCGCGCGAGCAACATGGGCAACCAGCTTTCCGGCGGCGAGCAGCAGATGCTGGCGATCGGGCGCGCGCTGATCGGCAATCCGAGCGTGCTGTTGATGGACGAGCCGTCGGAGGGGCTGGCGCCGGTGATCGTGGAGGAATTGGCGCGCGCGGTGAAGCGGCTGTCGCGCGAAAGCGCGCTGGCGCTCATTCTGGTCGAGCAGAACTCGCGCCTTGCGCTCGACATCGCGCCGCGCGCGGTGGTGATGGACCGCGGCCAGATCGTCTATGACGGCGCCAGTGCCACGTTGCGCGACGATCCGGCCAAGCTGGAGCAGCTGATCGGGGTGATGAAGGCCTAAAGCGGGCCTGCGTGCCCCGGACGCGGTGCACCCGGCTTGCGAGCAGGGAACTGTGGTCCTAGGCTATCCGTTTAGCGAATATTGAGCCGCCAGCCGGAGCAGAGCCCATGAACGTCAACGCCCCGCCTGCCAAATCCCTCGCCGTCCCCTTCGACCGCGCCCGCCTGGACAAGTTGATGGACGCGGCCGGCATCGACGTCGTGCTCGCCACCTCCAAGCACAATGTGCAGTACCTGCTGGGGGGGCACCGCGCCAATTTCTTCGACGTCATGGACGCCACCGGCGTCACCCGCTATCTGCCGGTTTTGATTTATCCGAAAGGTCAGCCGGAGAAGGCCGTCTATATCGGCCACCGCCTGGAAACCTTCCAGCAGCAGGCCAAGCCCCTGTGGACGCCGTTGACCGACACCTCCGCCAACGGCTCGGTCGACGCCATGCAGAAGGCGGTCGATCACATGAAGAAAATGGGGCTCAAGCCGAAGCGCATCGCCACCGAATTTGGCTTCCTGCCTTACGACGCCTCGAAAGTGCTGCGCGCCGGCTTCCCCGACGCCGACTGGGTCGACGCGCTCTATGTGCTGGAGCGCCAACGCCTGGTGAAATCGGCGGCCGAATTGAAAATGCTGAAATACGCCTCCGAAGCCGTGATCGACTCCATGCTGGCGACCATCGCCAAGAGCCCGCCCGGCATCACGAAGGCCGAGGTGGTGGAAACGCTGCGCAAGGAAGAGACGCTGCGCGGCATGACTTTCGAATATTGTCTGATCACCGCCGGCACGAGCTTCAACCGCGCGCCCTCCGACCAGAATTGGGCGCAGGGCGACATCATGTCGATCGATTCCGGCGGCAATTATCACGGCTATATCGGCGACGTCTGCCGCATGGCGATCCAGGGCGAACCGGATGCCGAATTGGAAGACCTGCTGGCCGAGATAGAGAGCATCCAGCGCGCCGGCATGGGTGCCATGAAGCCGGGCGCTATGGGTGGCGATATCTACGCCGCCGCCGCGCCGCTGGTAAAGAAGTCGAAGCACCATAACAATCTGGAATTCCTCGCCCATGGCATGGGCCTGGTCAGCCACGAGGCGCCGCGGCTGACCGACACCGGGCCGGTGCCTTACCCGGCCGACGATGCCGGCAAGCCGCTGGAAGCCGGCATGGTGGTGTCGGTGGAAACCACGCTCAAGCACCCGACGCGCGGCTTCATCAAGCTGGAGGACACAGCGGTGGTGACGCCCGCCGGTCACGAGGTCTACGGCGACGGCGCGCGTGGCTGGAACAGGGCGGGCGGGGGCGCCTAAGTTTTCTTGTCATTCCGGGGCGCGAGCCAACGGGTCCGCGCGTAGCGCGGCCCGATGGCGAACTCCGCTCGCGAACCCGGAATCCAGAAATAGGCGCTGTGCAAGCATCTGGATTCCGGGTCCGGCGCTAACGCGCCGTCCCGGAATGACGATGCGTTTTTCTATTTGCCCAGGTTATGCCGGTCGGCTTCCGCCGCCAGCGCCTTCAGCGCATCCGAGATCGTCACCGGGTAATCGAACGCCTCCAGCCGCTTGAGCGGCTCCGGCAGCCGCTTGAGCTCGGCCGCCGCGCGTTCGCGGATCTGCACCAGCGTAGGCGCCGGCGCGACGCGCTTTCCCGCGCGCATCACCTGCGTCATCAGCGTCTCGCCCTGCTGCTTGTCGGTTTCCAACGACAGCACGTCGCCGCGCATGTTCCCTTGCGCGTCATAGGCGCGCCAGATTTGCTTGCGCCCCGGCCAGGTGGCCTTGCCTTCTGATAGTTTGCGGCGCGGCACGCCGGCGTATTCCTGCAGCTTGTAGGCGCAGTCGAGCGCCGGCGCGTCTGTCGACACGTCGAGCGAAACGCCGATGCCGAAGCCGTCGATCGGCGCCTGCTCCTTCATCATCACCTGCAGCACGTCCTCATTGACGCCGCCGCTCACCAGGATGACGACGTCCTGCATGCCGGCGGCATCGAAGATCGTGCGCACTTTGCGCGACATGGCGATGAGATCGCCCGAGTCGATGCGCACGCCGCGGATCAGGATGCCGTCCTGCTTGAGCTTGGGATAAAGCTCGACCACTTTGCGCGCGCCGGCTTCGGTATCGTAGGTGTCGATCAGCAGGATCACGCCCTCCGGCCGCGCGCGCGCGAAATCCTCGAAGGCCTGCTTCTCGTTGTCGTGCACCTGCACATATGAATGTGCCATGGTGCCGACCACCGGAATGCCGTAGCGCTCGCCGGCGAGCACATTGGCGGCGCCGGCAAAGCCGGCGATATAACTTGCGCGCGCGGAGAACAGCCCAGCCTCGGCGCCGTGCGCGGTGCGCAGGCCGAAATCCGACAGCGCCTTGCCGGGCGCCGCCAGCACCATGCGCGCGGCCTTCGACGCGATCAGCGTCTGGTAATGCAGGATGTTGATCAGCCGCGATTCGACGAGCTGCGCCTGCGGCAGCGGCGCGCTGATGCGCAGCAGCGGCTCCGGCGCAAAGCACACGGTGCCTTCGGGGATCGCGTGCACGTCGCCGGTGAAGCGGAAACCTTTTAGATAGTCGAGCAGATTGTCGCGGAAGCGGCCGGTCGATTTCAGCCAGGCGATCTCGCTGTCGGAATAGCGCACGGTCTCGAGAAATTGCAGCGCGTCCTCCAGGCCGGCGGCCAGCAGAAAGCCGCGCCGCGCCGGCAGCCTGCGCACGAAGAACTCGAACACCGCCTCTTTATTCTCGGACCGGTCCAGATAGGCCTGGACCATGTTGAGCTCGTAGAGGTCGGTGGTGAGGGGGCTGGTGAGCGCGGTCATGATGGTCTTGGCGATCGCACGGACGGGCCGCGAACAGCCGTGCCCCGCTGGCGGAATAAGGAATGGCTCCCCGGGCCG
>CAWDUV010000007.1:0-82173 GCA_963805535.1 uncultured Pseudomonadota bacterium | reverse complement strand
TCGCTCATTTCATTCGCGCCCCGGAATGACGCATTTGAATTGATTGCAGCAAAGACCGACCAGGGCGGCAGCGCGGGCGGCGGCGTATCGCTCCAGATCGGCGTGCCCCAGGCGAGCGAAGGCTTGGCCTTGGCGGCATCGGTGAGATTGGCGAGCAGCAGCAGCGTCTTTTCCCCCGCGGCCCAGCGCGCGGTGAGCAGGCCGGATGAAAAGCTCACCTCGCCGGGCGATGTCATGGCCGGGATCAATGGCGCGACGAAACGATGGCGGGCGGCGAGCAGCGCGCGCGTGAGCGCCAGCCGCTTGGCATGCGCCGGCTGCTTGAGCGCCTGCCAGTCGAGCACGGCGCTATCGCGCGTTGCTTGCGCCAGCGGGTCGGGGATTTCATTGCCGTGGGCGGCATAGGCTTCGGCGAATTCGCGCCGGCGGCCCTGGCGCACGGCGTCCGCCAGCTCGCCTTGGAAATCGCAAAAGAACGGGAACGGCTCGGTCGCGCCCCATTCGTCGCCCATGAACATCAGCGGCGGCCCGGGCTGCAGGAACAGCACGGCGAGCGCGGCTTCCAGCGCCTCAGGCTTGGCCAGCACGCTCAGCCGCTCGCCCATCGGGCGGTTGCCGATCTGGTCGTGGTTCTGCACGAAATTGACGAAATCGGCGCGCGGCAATTGCCCGCTCGGCTCGCCGCGTTTGGCGCCGCCGCGGTAGGGCGACGTTTCGCCCTGATAGGCAAAGCCTTCCGCCAGCGAACGCGCAATGCGCGCCGGCGCGTCCTGGTAGTCGCGGTAATAGCCTTGGCGCTCGCCGGTCAGCAGCACGTGCCAGGCGTGGTGATAATCGTCGTTCCATTGCGCGCGATAGAAGCCGTTTTCCGCCTTGGGCGTCGGCTGCAGGAAATGCGCGGCATTGTCGTCGTTCTCCAGCACCAGATGGATGTGCCGGCCGCTGGCGCGCGCCAATTCGTGCACCGCCGCCGCCAGCGCGGTAAGGACATTGGGCGCGCCCGGCTCGACGATGGCATGCACGGCATCGAGCCGCAAGCCCGTCGAAGCGATAGTCGCGCAGCCAGTGCAGCGCGTTCTCGATGGCGAAGGCGCGCACTTCCGGCACGCGGTAGTCGATGGCGACGCCCCAGGGCGTGTGGTGCTCGTCGGAGAAGAACTGCGGCGCGATGCGGTGCAGGTAATTCCCTTCCGGCCCGAAGTGATTGTAGACCACGTCGAGGAACACCATCATGCCCGCGCTATGCGCGGCGTCGATCAGCGCCTTCAGCTCGTCCGGCCGTCCATAAGCCGAGTCGGGCGCGAACAGCAGCACGCCGTCATAGCCCCAGTTCCAGCGGCCGGGAAAATCGGCGACCGGCATCAGTTCGAGCGCGGTGATGCCGGTCTCGGCCAGATGATCGAGATGCGCGATCATGGCGCGGAAGGTGCCGGCGCGCGTGAAGGTGCCGACATGGCTCTCGACGAACACCGCGCGTTCCCAGGGCAGGCCTTTCCAGTCCGCGCGCCTGCCATTGGTAGCTTTGGTGGTCGACCACCTCGCTCGGCCCGTGCACGTCCTCCGGCTGGCAATGCGAGGCCGGGTCGGGAATGTCGAGCTCGCCGTCGATGTTGAACGCGTAGCGCGTACCGGGGCCGGCCTGCGGAACGTGCAGCTCAAACCAGCCGTCCTTGCCCGGCATCGGGTGCGGCTTGTCGAGCAGCAGCTTCACCGCGCGCGCGGCCGGCGCCCACAGCCGGAAGGTGACGCCGGCGGCGGAGACGAGCGGTCCGAAACGCGGGGCTGAGCTCACGGCTGTCCTTCGAAGGCCAGCACGCAGCGCACATGCGCGCCCCAATTGGCGCCGGGCGGCAGATTGAGCGTGTGCTCGTGCCCGTCGGACGTGTCGAGCACGCATTCCCAACAACTTACGCCGGGCCATTCCGGAAAGGTGATCTCCACCGGCTCGTCGGCGCCGTTGAGCACGATGAACAGCGGCTTGCCGCCTTCGCGCGGCGAGGCCAGCACATAGGCGAGGAAGCGCGCGTGCGGCACGTTCCAGTCGGCCTCCGACATTTCCGCGCCCGCCGGCGTCAGCCACTTCACGTCGTAGGAGCCGTCGGCCTTCTGGCCTTGCATCCAGTAGCAGCGGCCGCAGTTGCGGAAAGTCGCGCCGCAGCCTGCTCAGTTCGCCGACGAAGGCGGAGAGATCGTCCGCGGTGCCGCGCTTCGACCAGTCGACCCAGCCGATCGCGTTGTCCTGGCAATAGGCGTTGTTGTTGCCGTTCTGGCTGTTGCCGATTTCGTCGCCGGCCAGCAGCATCGGCACGCCCTGCGCCAGAAACAGACAGGCCAGCTGATTGCGCCGCAGCCGCCGGCGCATGGCGAGCACGGCGGCGTTGTCGGTCTCGCCCTCGACGCCGCAATTGGTGCTGAGATTGTCGTCGGTGCCGTCGCGGTTGTCCTCGCCGTTGGCCCGATTGTGCTTGCGCTCGTAAGCAGACGAGATCGGCCAAGGTGAAGCCGTCATGCGCCGTGACGTGGTTGATGCTGGCGCGCGGGCTGCGGTTGTCGTGATGGAACTGCGCCGACGAGCCGGTCATGCAGTGGGCGAGGTCGCCGATCAGATTGTCATCGCCGCGCCAGAAGCGGCGCGCGGTATGGCGGTAGAAGTCGTTCCACTCCGACCAGCCGGTGGGGAAGCCGCCGACCTGATAGCCGCCGGTGCCGATGTCCCAGGGCTCGGCGATCAGCTTGACGTTGCAGAGCACCGGGTCCTGCCGGATGGCGGCGAAGAACGGCGCGTTGCGGTCGAAGGCCGGACCGCGGCCCAGCGTGGGGGCGAGATCGAAGCGGAAGCCGTCGACGTGGAACGCCTCCACCCATAGGCGCAGCGAATCCATCACCATCTGCAGCACGCGCGGATGCGCGAGCTTGAGCGCGTTGCCGGTGCCGGTGAAATTCTCGTAATAGCGCGGCTGGTCGTGCAGCAGCCAATAGTAAGAAGCGTTGTCGATGCCGCGGTAGCACAGCGTCGGGCCCATATGGTTGCCCTCGGCGGTGTGGTTATAGACCACGTCGAGGATGACCTCGATGCCGGCGTCGTGCAGCGCGGCGACGGTGGCGCGGAAGACGTCGATGGCATTGGTGCCGGCGTAGCGCCCCTCCGGCGTGAAGAAGCTGAGCGTGTTGTAGCCCCAGTAATTCCTCAGGCCGCGGTCGATCAGCACGCGCTCGTCGAGAAAGGCGTGCACCGGCAGGAGCTCGATGGCGGTGACGCCGAGCTTGCGCAGATGCGTCGATCATGCCGCGGCTCGGTCAAGCCGCGATACAGGCCGCGCGTGGCAGGCGGCGCGTCGTCGCGCTGCTGCGTCAGGCCCTTGACATGCGCCTCGTAGATGATGGTGTCTTCCCACGGCGTCTTCGGCCGCGGCTCGTGCGCGCCAGGTATGGGCCGGATCGACCACCACCGATTTGACCATGTACGCGGGCGTTGTCGCGCCGGTCGAACGACAGGTCCTCCTGCTTGGCGCCGGTGCGATAGCCGAAATGCGTGTCGGTCCAGGTGAAGTGCCCGCCCAGCCGCTTGCTGTAGGGATCGATCAGCAGCTTGTTCGGATTGAAGCGGTGGCCGGCCTCCGGCTCGATAGGGCCCGTGCACGCGATAGCCGTAAAGCTGCCCGGGCGTGACGTGGCGAGATAGCCGTGCCAGATGTCCTCGCTGCGCTCGGGCAGCGTGACGCGCTCGATCTCGCGCCTGCCGTCGCGGTCGAACAGGCAAAGCTCGACCTTGGTGGCGTTGGCGGAGAACAGCGCGAAATTGGTGCCGCGGCCGTCCCAATTCGCCCCCAGCGGGTAGGGCGAGCCCGCCGAAACGTGCCCGTTAGACCTCGGGAACGAGGTAGATGGCAGCAAGCGGTGGGACAACAAGACGGAGCTCCGGACTGTCGTGGGTCGGGAAAGTGTAGACCGCGCCGGCGTTTCCGACATTGCTGCCGCCATAGAGTCGCCGCGTCGGAATTG
This sequence comes from uncultured Pseudomonadota bacterium, assembly GCA_963805535.1. Taxonomy (GTDB): domain Bacteria; phylum Pseudomonadota; class Alphaproteobacteria; order Rhizobiales; family Xanthobacteraceae; genus Pseudolabrys. The sequence continues at coordinate 78,171 of CAWDUV010000007.1, read as the reverse complement.
AGCACCTCGCGCCAGGTGCCGGCGAAGGGCACCCGGACGCGGTAATCGCGCAACACCTGCGGCGTGAAGTTTACCACGACCACGCAGCGCTCGGTCGGATTGCGGCCCTTGCGCAGCCAGGCAAAGGTCGAATGGGCGGCATCGTCCGCCACCAGCCATTCGAAGCCGGAGGCGTCGCAGTCGAGCGCGTGCAGAGCGGGGGTATCGCGGTAGAGCCTGTTGAGATCGCGCACCAGCCGCTGCACGCCGGCGTGGCCCTGTCTGCTCGGTCAGATGCCAGGGCAGGCCGATGTCGTGATTCCATTCGCTGTCCTGGCCGAACTCGCCGCCCATGAACATCAGCTTCTTGCCGGGATGGCCGTACATGAAGGCGTAATAGGCGCGCAAATTGGCGAAGCGCTGCCATCGATCGCCCGGCATGCGGCCGAGGATCGAGCGTTTGCCGTGCACGACCTCGTCGTGCGAGAGCGGCAGGATGAAGTTTTCCGAGAAGGCGTAGTGCAGGCCGAACAGGATGCTGCCGTGATGATAGCGGCGGTAGATCGGGTCCTTGGAAATGTAGTCCAGGGTGTCGTGCATCCAGCCCATGTTCCATTTGTAGCCGAAGCCGAGCCCGCCCACGTCCACCGGCCGCGACACCATCGGCCAGGCGGTCGATTCTTCCGCCGCGGTGGTGGCGTGCGGATATTGCCCGAACAGCTCGGTGTTGGTGCGGCGCAGGAAGGCGATGGCGTCGATGTTCTCGCGCCCGCCATATTTGTTCGGGATCCAGCCGCCGGCCGGGCGGCTGTAGTCGAGATAGAGCATCGAGGCGACCGCATCGACGCGCAGGCCGTCGACGCCGTAGCGGTCGAGCCAGAACAACGCGTTCGACAGCAGGAAGTTTGTGACTTCGACGCGGCCGTAATTGTAGATCATCGTGCCCCAGTCGAGATGGCGGCCCTTGCATCGGGTTGGCGTGCTCGTAGAGCGCGGTGCCGTCGAACTGCGCGAGCCCGTGCGGATCGTCGGGGAAATGCCCGGGCACCCAGTCGAGCAAAACGCCGAGGCCCGGCCTTGTGCAGGGCGTCGACCAGCAACGCGAACTCGGCCGGCGAGCCGAAGCGGCTGGTCGGCGCGAACAGGCCGGTCGGCTGATAGCCCCAGGAGCCGTCGAAGGGATGCTCCGACACCGGCAGCAGCTCGACATGGGTGAAGCCCATGTCGGCGGCGTAGGCCGGGAGCTGCTCGGCCAGCTCGCGATAGCTCAGCCAATATTCTCCGTGTTCGCCCTTTTTCCGCCAAGAGCCGAGATGGACCTCGTAGATCGACATCGGCTGGTCGAGCGCGTTGACGTTGTCGTGCGCCGGCGCCGGTTTCGGCAGCCTGGCGGTGTCGACGACGACGGAGGCCGTGGCGGGGCGCATTTCGGCGCCGAAGCCGAGCGGATCGGATTTCAGCGGCAGCAGCTTGCCGTCGCGGGTGACGATCTCGTATTTGTATTTGTCGTCGGCGCGCGCGCCGGGCACGAAGATTTCCCAATAGCCGTTGCCGCGCACGCGCATGGCGTGGCGGCGGCCGTCCCAGAAATTGAAATCGCCGACCACGCTGACGCGCCGGGCATTGGGCGCCCACACCGCGAAGCCGACGCCGTCGACGCCGTCCAGCGTCATCGACATGGGCGCCGAGCTTCTCGTACATGCGCAGGTGGTTGCCTTCGCCCAGCAGATAGAGATCGTAGTCGGTGAGCAGCGGCGGGAAGCGATAGGGGTCTTCCAGCTCCACCTCGTTGTCGCCGAACTGCGCGCGCAGGCGATAGCGCTGCGGCCCGTCGAGCGCGCCCGGCGAACAGCCCGGCCGGATCGATGCGATCGAGCTCGCGCTCGCCGCGCTCGCCGACCGCGACCACGCGCCGCGCGTCGGGCAGGAACACGCGCACCACGGTCGCGTCGTTCTCGGTGTGCGGCCCCAGATAGGCGAAGGGATCGGCATGGCGGCCGGCGATGATGTCGCGGGCGGTCGGGCGTGAGTTCGCTCATGGGCCGATCACCCCGCGCTGCTCCAGGATGCGCAAGGTGGCCTCGAGCGGGATATGCGACCAGGACGGGCGGTTGCTCATTTCGTATTCGATCTCGTAGAGCGCCTTTTCCAGCAGGAATAGGTTAAGCAGGTCGCGCGTCTTGGGTTCCTCGGCCGGCCATAAATGGGCCTCGCCGAGCGTCTCGCGGTAGCACTCCCAATAGGCTTGCGTCAGCCGCTCGCCCCAGGCGCGGACGCGCGTGGTGAGCGGTGACGCGGTCCTCCGGGTTGAGGTTGGGCGCGCGGTCGAGCGCCGCGCTGGTGGCGTAGTCGATCGAGCGGATGAAGCCGGCGACGTCGCGCGCCGGCGGCTCCTTGGCGCGGCGCTCCTCGAGCGTGCGGCGCGGCTCGCCCTCGAAATCGAGGATATAGGCGTCGTCCTTGGCCATCAGCACCTGGCCGAGGTGGAAGTCGCCGTGATGGCGGATCTTCATGCCGTCGAAGGTTTCGCCGCGTCCCTGCTCGATATGGCGGGTGATGGCGTCGCAATGCTCCAGCAGGCGCTCGGCCAGCGTCGAGGCCGGCTCGGTGAGACTGGTCAGGTTGCCCTCGAGCAGCGAGAAAACACTGCGCGCCCGCGCCAGCAGCGCCTCGCTCCAGCGCACGCTGTCGTCGGCCGTGATCGGCTCGGGCGCGAAGGCCGATATGTCGGGCCGGCTGGCGAAGGCCAGATGCAGCTCGGCGGTGCGCTTGCCGATCTGCCGGATGCGCTGCAGCATCGAGGCGGTTTCCGACGTGTCGCTGATCTCGTCGCCGGGCAGCAGGCGCTGCTCGTCGATGAAGCGGTCGAGCGAGGCGCTGGTGATGCTCCAGGCGTCGCCCTGGTTCTCGATGAAAGCGTGCACCACCGCCAGCGCGCTGCGGTTTTCATGCTCCAGCAGCTCGACGCTGCCGAGCAGCGTGGGCGCGTTCTGGAAATGCGCGACGTCGGCCAGGAAGCGGCCGACCTCGATCTCGGGATGAATGCCGGCGGTGATATGGCGCAGGATCTTCACCACGTATTTGCTGTCCACGATCACGCTTGAGTTGGACTGCTCGCGCTCGACCGCGTTGACGGTCTTGACCTCCGGCAGCGGCGTGCCGGCGAAAGCGCGGGTCGGGCGGAATTCGAGGCGTTGCGGCGTGATCGCTCACCGTCTCGCCGGCGTGGATCTTCGCCAGCAGCGCGGTGGCGAATTCCGGCTCGATGGTGGCGTCGAGCAGGGTGCCTTCGCGCGGGCCGCGGCGCACGGCGGCGAGCACGCTGGCCGGGCCGCGGTCGATTACCGTGTAGCGCGTCCAGCGGATGGTGAGCGGCAGGAAATAGCGGCTGGTGCCGAGACTGCCGGTCACGTCGACGATAACGATGGCAAAACGGTCGTCGGCGTGCTCGACCGGCAGGGCGACCGAGACTTTCGTCGTGATGGAGCGCGACACCTTGTCGGCGAACCAGCGGCGGTCCGGCAAAAAGGCCGGCAGGACGTCGATGCTCGAACGTGCGCCGCGTCCAGCCGGTCAGCGGTGATGTCCCATCCCTGTCCGAGCACCAGGGTGGTGATCTCGCGCGGCAGGACCTTCTCCGGCACGCTGTCCGCGTCTTGCAGCAGCGAGAACCAGAAGAAGCCGTAGGGCGGCAGCGTCACCAGATAGGGCAATTCGCCGATGCGCGGAAAGCGCGTGCGCCCGAGCATTTCCAGCGGGACGCGGCCCTTCCACGGGCTCATGTCGAGCTCGACCGCCTGCGCCGAGCGCGAGATGTTGGCGACGCAGAGGATGGCCTCGTCGCCGAGCTGGCGCACATAGGCGAGCACCGCGCGGTTGGCGGGGCGGATGAAGGTGAGCGTGCCGCGCCCGAATACGCGCGTCGACTTGCGCACGCCGATCAGCCGCTTGGTCCAGTTCAGCAGCGAGGACAGCGAGCGCGCCTGGGCTTCCACATTGACGGCGGAGAAGCCGTAGACCGGGTCCATGATGCAAGGCAGGAAAAGCTGCGCCGGATCGCAGCGCGAGAAGCCGCCGTTGCGGTCGGGCGTCCACTGCATGGGCGTGCGCACGCCGTTGCGGTCGCCGAGATAGATGTTGTCGCCCATGCCGATCTCGTCGCCGTAATAGATGATCGGCGTGCCCGGCATCGACATCAGGATCGAGTTCATCAGCTCGATCTTGCGCCGGTCGTTGTCCATCAGCGGGGCGAGGCGCCGGCGGATGCCGAGATTGATGCGCGCGCGCGGATCGGAGGCGTAGGTCGACCACAGATAGTCGCGCTCGGCATCGGTCACCATTTCCAGCGTCAGCTCGTCGTGATTGCGCAGGAACATGGCCCACTGGCAATTGGCCGGGATTTCCGGCGTCTGCCGCATGATGTCGGTGATCGGGAAGCGGTCTTCCTGCGCGATCGCCATGTAGATGCGCGGCATCAGCGGGAAGTGATAGGCCATGTGGCATTCGTCGCCGTCGCCGAAATAGGCCTGCACGTCCTCCGGCCATTGGTTGGCCTCGGCCAGCAGCACCTTGCCGGGCGCGTAGGCGTCGAGCTCGGCGCGCAGGCGCTTGAGCACGGCGTGGGTCTCCGGCAGGTTCTCGTTGTTGGTGCCCTCGCGCTCGCACAGATAAGGCACGGCGTCGAGGCGGAACCCGTCCACGCCGGTGTCGAGCCAGCGCTTCATCACCTGCAATACGGCTTTCATCGACGCGCGGATTGTCGAAGTTCAGGTCGGGCTGGTGCGCGAAGAAGCGGTGCCAGTAATAGGCGCCGGCCTCGTCGTCCCAGGTCCAGTTCGACTTCTCGGTGTCGGTGAAGATGATGCGGGTGCCGGCATATTTGTGGTCGTTGTCGCTCCACACATACCAGTTGCGCGCGCTGCTGCCGCGGCCGCTGCGCTTGGCGCGCTTGAACCAGTTGTGCTGGTCGGAAGTGTGGTTGACGACCAGCTCGGTGATCACGCGCAGGTCGCGGCGCTTGGCCTCCTGCATGAAGCGGCGGAAGTCCTTCATCGTTGCCGAACTGCGGGTTGATGTCGCCGTAGTCGGAAATGTCGTAGCCGTCGTCGCGCCCGGGGCTCGGATAGAACGGCAGCAGCCACAGCGTATTGACGCCGAGATCGCGCAGGTAATCGAGCCGCTCGGTGAGGCCGGCGAAATCGCCGACGCCGTCGTGGTTGGAGTCCTGGAACGCCTTGACGTGCAGCTGATAGATGATCGCGTCCTTGAACCACAGCCCGTCGTCGGCGGCTTCCTGCGCGGTATTGGGCTCGATGGTGGGGGCGATATTCATTGCGCCTCTATGCGTGACAGCGGAACAGCAAAGCCGGGTTCTGCGCGGGATCGATGCGCAGGCGCACTGCCGCCCCATTCGAGCAGATGGCGCTCGCCGGTTACGAGATTTTCGATGGCGCGCACCGGACGCTTCTCGTTTTCGGGGCCGATCAGCGCGTCGCCGAAATGCAGCCAGAACTCGTGCGGCGTGTTGCTGAGCGCGATCGCCACCGCCACCGCGTTGTTGCCGTCGACCGCCTCCTTGATGAAGCCGATGACGTTGTCGTCGTCGACCTGCAGGAAGCGCAGGTTGGCGGTCTGCAGCAGAGCGGGGTTGGCGCGGCGCATGTCGTTGAGTCGCGCGCAGATAGTCCTTGATGTTGCCCGGCTTGTTCCAGTCGCGCGTCTTCAGCTCGTATTTTTCCGAATTGATGTATTCCTCGCGGCCGGGGATCGGCTCGTATTCGATCAGCTCGAAGCCATTATAGATGCCGTAATTCGACGACAGAGTGGCCGCCAGCATGGCGCGCGCACTTGAACAGCCAGGGCTCGCCGGTCTGCAGCTGGATCGGCAGGATGTCGGGCGTGGTGACGAAGAAGTTCGGCCGGAAATAGTCGCGCTCGGGATAGCCGGTGATCTCGCTCAAGTATTCCTGCAACTCCCCCTTCTCGGTGCGCCAGGTGAAATAGGTGTAGGACTGCGAGAAGCCGAGCTTGGCCAGCGCCTTCATCAGCTTCGGCCGGGTGAAGGCTTCCGCCAGGAACAGCACGTCGGGGTGGCGCGACTGGACATCGTGGATCAGCCATTCCCAGAACGGCAGCGGCTTGGTGTGCGGATTGTCGACGCGGAAGATCTTGCACGCCGTGCTCGACCCAGAACAGGAACACGTCGCGCAGCGCCTCCCACAGCGCGATGCGCTCGGCGCAGTTGAAGTCCGGGTTGACGATGTCCTCGTATTTCTTCGGCGGGTTCTCGGCGAACTTGATCGAGCCGTCCGGCCGGGTGCGGAACCATTCCGGATGCTGCTTCAGCCAGGGATGATCGGGCGCGCACTGCACCGCGAAGTCGAGCGCGATCTCCATCTTGTGCTTGTGCGCAGGCTTCGCACCAGCCGGCGGAAATCGGCGAGCGTGCCGAGCTCCGGGTTGCACCGCGTCGTGGCCGCCGTGCTCGTTGCCGATGGCGTAGAAGCTGCCGGGATCGTCGGGTCCCGGCATGCAGCGTATTGTTCTTGCCCTTGCGGTTGGTGTGGCCGATCGGATGGATCGGCGTCAGATAGAGCACGTCGAAGCCGAGCGCGGCGATCTCCGGCACGCGCGCGATGCAGTCGTCGAACGTGCCGTGCTTGCCCGGCACTTTGCCCTGGCTGCGCGGCACCATCTCGTACCAGGCGCCGGCGCGCGCGCGTTCGCGGTCGGCGACCAGCGGCACCACATGGCTGCGGGTCAGATCCGGCCGCGTCTCGGTCTGCGCCATGGCGGCCGCCAGTTCTTCGTCGAGCAGCAGCGCGCCGTCGCCGGTGCTTGCGAATTTCTTCATCGCCGCCTCGACCACCTGGCGGGCGCTCGCGCGCGCGCGGCATCAGCTCGCTCAACAGATGCTGGCCTTCGCGCGCCTCCAGCGCGACGTCCTGGCCGGCTTGCTGCTTGAGGTGGAATTCCTTGCGCCAGGTGGCGAATTGATCGGTCCAGGCCTCGATCGCGAACAGATACCAGCCCGGCTCCGGCGGCGTGAAGCGTCCGTGCCAGCGGTCGTTCGCGTGCAGCGCCATGGGCGCGCGCCGCCATTCGGTCTCGCGCTCCGCCCGCCACAGCAGCGCGGCGGCGATGACGTCGTGGCCTTCGCGAAAAATATCGGCCCAGACCTCGACCGTTTCGCCGGCAATGCGTTTGACCGCATAGCGGCCGCAGTCGACGCAAGGGTAGATTTCTTCTATGCGGAAGCGCGGCCCGGTCGGGTCGGCCGGGGAGACGTCCCAGGTTTCGGAGAGGGAATCAGGCTCGCATGCGTTGACCAAGCCGCTCCTTTCCGGGCTGCTTCATTGTGACGATCTCGGCTGTTGACCCCATCACAAAACCACAAATGAACCTTTAGAAGAACCACAAAAAAAGCCCAAAGTTCCTGAGGGCTTAACGGATTGCCGCCGGTTGAACGCCGGCCGCATCACAAGAAGAACCCGGGAATGGACGATCTGGCGGCAAACGCGCGGCTTTGGGGCGTAGAGCCCGAATATTATGACGTTTTCGGCAAGCGGCATACCGCCGGCGCGGAGACTTTGACGCGACTGATCGCCGCGATTTCCGCCGGCCATGCGCGGCCGATCGATCGCTGATCCGGCACCGGCCGCGACCCAGCGCGCGTTTCAAGGCGACGGGCGGCGGCTGTGGGCGATCGCGGTGCAGCTTTATGCGCTGCGCTCGCGCCGCAATTGGGGGCACGGCGATTTCACCGATTTGTCACATTTGATCGCGCTTGCCGCCGCGCGCGGCGCCTGCCGCCATCGGGCTCAATCCGCTGCATGCGCTGTTTCCCGACCGCGCCGACGACGCCAGTCCCTACGCGCCCAACAGCCGGCTCTATCTCAATCCGCTCTATATCGACGTCGAGGCGATCGCGGAATTTCCCGGCGTTGCGGCGGCCGGGCTGCAGGACGGAGCTTGCGGCGCTTGCGCGCGACGCGACATGATCGATTACGCGGGCGTCGCGCGCGCCAAGCTCGCCGGCCTGCATCTCGCCTATGAGCGTTTCCGCGCCGCCGCGGAGCGACGAGCGGCGCGCCGACTTTCGTCGCCTTTCGCGAAGCAGCAAGGCGACACGCTGCTGCGCTTTGCCTGCTTCGAAGTGCTTGCGCCGGCAATACGCGCCCGAGCCGTGGCCGCAATGGCCGGCGCCCTGGCATCATCCCGCGCGCGGCGACCTGCAGGCGTTCCGCGCAACGCGCACGACGAAGCCTGCGAATTCCACGAATTCGTGCAGTGGGTCGCCGACCGCCAGCTTGCGCGCCTGCCAGGAGACGGCGCGCCGGCTTGGGCATGCCGATCGGGCTCTATATCGATCTCGCCGTCGGCATCGATCCGCCACGGCGCCGATGCCTGGATCCAGCAGGGCGCCATGCTCGCCGACGTGTCGATCGGCGCGCCGCCCGACGAGTTCAATCCGAGCGGGCAGGATTGGGGGCTGGCGCCGTTCAATCCGCAGGCGCTGCCGGCCGACGATTTCGCCGCCATGCGCCGGCTGATGGCGCGCCACCATGCGCCATGCCGGCGCCATCCGGCTCGACCACGTGCTCGGCCTCAAGCGCCTGTTCATGATCCCGCTCGGCCGGCGGCGACGGCGGCACCTATGTGCGCTATGCCGTTCGAGCAACTGTTGCGCGTCATCGCCGAGGAGAGCAACCGCTTCCGCACCATCGTGATCGGCGAGGACCTCGGCACGGTGCCGGAGCATTTCCGCGAGACGCTCGCGCATTGGGGCCTGTGGGGCTGCCGCGTCATGCTGTTCGAGCGCGACCACGAGGGCCGCTTCCTGCCGCCGGAGCGCTATCCGGCCGAGGCGCTGGCGACCTTCAACACCCACGACATGGCGAGCTTCCGCGGCTGGATGGAAGGCCACGACATGCGCGTCAAGCGCGCCATCGGCTTCGAGCCGGGCGAGAGCGACGAGCAGCGCGCGCATGCGCGCGCAGCTGTTGCGCGACGCGCTTGCGCAATGCGGCGCCGGCTTATGCGCCGGACGACATCGCGGCGGTCGCCGCGTTTCCTCGGCGCCACGCCCTCGCGGCTGGTGGTGATCGCGCTCGACGACATCTTGGGCGAGCGCGAGCAGATCAACATTCCCGGCACCGTCCACCAGCATCCGAACTGGCGGCGCAAGCTGCCGGTGGCGATCGAGGATTTGAACGCGCATGACGGACTTGCGCCGCGTGGCGGAAGCGTTCGCGCAAGGCGGGCGGAGTTTCAGCGACAGACGCGCTCAGCCGACCGGCACGTGCCAGATGTCGCGCGCGTATTCGCGCACGGTGCGGTCGGAGGAGAACCAGCCCATGCGCGCGGTGTTGACGATGGCTCATGCGCCACCAGTCGGCCGGCGATTGCCACAGCCGGTCGACGGCGCGCTGCGCCTCCCAATAGGCCTCGAAATCGGCCGCCACCATGAAGCGGTCGTAGTCGGCAAGCGCCGCCACGATCGGCGCGTAGCGCGCGCGGATCGTCGGGCGAAAACTCGCCGCGCGCGAGCGCCTCCACCACCGCCGGCGAGCCGCGGCGAGGCTTCGATCGCGGTCGCGCCCTTGAACTGCGCGCTGCGGCGCTCCGCCACCTCGCCCGCGGTCAGGCCGAAGATCACGATGTTGTCTTCGCCGACATGCTCGCGGATTTCGATATTGGCGCCGTCGAGCGTGCCGATGGTGAGGGCGCCGTTGAGCGCGAGCTTCATGTTGCCGGTGCCGGAGGCCTCCATGCCGGCGGTGGAAATCTGCTCGGACAGGTCGGCGGCCGGGATGATCGCCTCGGCCAGGCTGACGCTGTAGTTCGGCGCGAACACCACTTTCAGCCGGTCGCCGACCAGCGGATCGGCATTGACCACCTTGGCCACGTCGTTGGCCAGCTTGATGATCAGCTTGGCGCGGTGGTAGCTCGCCGCCGCCTTGCCGGCGAAGATCTTCACCCGCGGCACGTAAGTGCGCTCCGGATGCGCGCGGATTTCCTGGTAGTGCGCGATCGCCTCCAGGATGTTGAGCAATTGCCGCTTGTATTCGTGCACGCGCTTGATGTGCACGTCGAACAGCGCCTGCGGCGGCACGCCGCACGCCGGTGCGCGCGTGCAAGAGATCGGCCAGCCGCCATTTGTTGGCCGCGCGCGTCTTCCGGTATTGCGCGACGAAACTCCGCATCGCTCGGCGAGCGGCTCGAGCTCCTGCAGGCAGCGCGGGTCGTCGAGCACGCGCTCGCCCAGCGTGCTGCACCAGCAGCGCGGTGAGCGGCTCGTTGGCGTCGTACAGCCAGCGCCGGAAGGTGATGCCGTTGGTCTTGTTGACGATCTGCGTCGGCACCGTGCCCGCGATGTCGTGGAACACCGTCTTGCGCAGCAGCCTCGTGTGCAGCGCGGACACGCCGTTGACGCAATGCGAGCCGAGGAAGGCGAGATGCCCCATGCGCACGCGCTTGTCGCCGTCTTCCTCGCACCAGCGAGACGTTGGCGAGGAAGTCCGCATCCTCGCAGCCCGCGCGCTCGACCGACTTCAGGTGGAACCAGTTGATCAGGTAGATGATCTGCAGATGGCGCGGCAGCAGCCGTCCGAGCAGGTCGACCGGCCAGGTCTCCAGCGCCTCCGGCAGCAGCGTGTGGTTGGTGTAGGAGAGCGTCGCGCGCGTGATCTTCCAGGCCTTGGTCCAGGCGATGTTGTGCTCGTCCACCAGGATGCGCATCAATTCGGCCACCGCGATCGCCGGATGGGTGTCGTTGAGCTGCACCGCGGCGTGCTCGGGAAGCGAATCGAGCGTGCCGAATTCGTCGAAGTGGCGGCGGGTGATGTCCTGCAGCGAGGCCGAGGTGAAGAAGTATTCCTGCCGCAGCCGCAGCTCCTGGCCCTCGGGCGTGGCGTCGTTGGGATAGAGCACGCGCGAGATCGCTTCGGCCTGCGTGCGCGCGGCGGTCGAGCCGACCACGTCGCCGCGGTCGAGCGCGGTGAGCTGGATGGGCGAGGGCGCGCGCGCCGACCACAGCCGCAGCGGATTGACGTGGCGCCCGCGCCAGCCGGTGATCGGCGTGTCGTAAGGCACCGCCAGCACGGTCTCGGCCGGATACCAGAGCGCGCGCGCGGTCGCCTCGTCGCCGCCGATATATTCGACCATGCCGCCGAAGCCGATGTTGTATTGCCTGCCGTAGCGCGCAAACTCCCACGGGTTGCCGCGTGGCCAGCCAGTCCTCCGGATATTCCTGCTGCCAGCCGTCGCGGATGCGCTGCTCGAACAGCCCGTTCTCGTAGCGGATGCCGTAGCCGTAGGCGGGGATGGCGAGCGCCGACATCGAGTCGATGAAGCAGGCGGCGAGCCGCCCGAGCCCGCCATTGCCGAGCGCGGCGTCCGGCTCGACCCGGCGCAGCTGGTCGAGGTCGACGCCTAGCCCTGCGAGCGCGCGCCGCGCCGGCTCCACCAGCCGCAGATTGCTCAGCGTGTCGAGCAGCAGGCGGCCGATCAAAAATTCGATCGACAGGTAATAGACGCGCTTCTTGTGCTGACGCTTGGCCTCATCGCGCGAGCGCATCCAGATGTCGACCACGCGGTCGCGCACGGCCAGCACCGTTGCCCGGTACCAATCGTGGTCGTTGGCGTTCTCCGGACTCTTGCCCAAATCATAGGCAAGCTTCGCCTCGATTGCGACGCGAAGCGCGGTCGCGTCGGGATCGAGTTCGGAAGGCGTCGAAGGCCTATGCTTGGTTCTCAGTTGCGCCATATCGGCTGTTTGCAGCTTCCGGATGTTCGTGTCCATGTCGGTGCAGCGCGCTGCCGACTTCGATATGGCCGTTTCGGCCGAGGCATGAAACCCGCCGCGACAAAGCTTCGCGCCTCAGCGCTTTATGCACAAAACACGGCGGTTGTAACAGCCCGGCTGGGGCTTGGGTTCGCTCTTTGCACAAGCCCCTTGCGGGGTGGGCGCCGGCGGGTTGTGGTTAATGCGTGAACGCGGCAAGGACCAGTCCGATAAATCGCGCCTGCGCGATTGGTTCCGGGGCCGCCGCACCCCGGTGCCGGTTCGGCTCATTATACTTGAGTCGGGCGTGACGGGCGCCGTGCCGTCGCGGCGACATTATGTGAAAGGGGGCGAGAGCGATGAGTGACGCCATGCCGGATTTCCCGCCGCGCGGCGCTTGCGACAGCCACGTGCACGTGATCGGGCCGAAGCGGCGCTACCCGCTGCCGCCCGGGCACCGCTACACGCCGAAGGACGCAGCCGTCGGCAATCTCGCCGCCATGCTCAAGCGCCTCGGGCTCGCGCGCGTGGTGATCATCCAGCCGAGCTTCTACGGCACCGACAATGCCTGCATGCTGGACGCAATTGCGGCGCTCGACGGCGCGCGCGGGGTCGCCGTGCTGCCGGACGAGGTGCCGGCGGCCGAGCTCGACGCGCTGCACGGACAGGGCATCCGCGGCCTGCGCGTGAACATCGCCAGCGCCGGCCCGGCCTCGATCGAGGCCATCAAGGCCGCGGTCGTGTCGACGGCGCGGCTGTGCGAACGGCACGGCTGGCACGTTCAGCTGTTCGTGAACGCCGACGCCATCGCGCCGCTTTCGCCCGTGCTGGCGGCCTTGCCGGTCGACAGCGTGTTCGACCATTTCGGGCTGATCGCGCCGGGCACGCAAGGCGGCCCGCTGCGCGCGCTGCAGGAGCTGCTGCAAACCGGCAAGGTGTGGGTGAAGATTTCCGGCGCCTATCGCATCGGCGCCGATCCGAACGATGAGCGCATCGATCCGATGGCGCGCGCGCTCGCCGCCGCCAACCCCGAGCGCATCGTCTGGGGCTCGGATTGGCCGCACACCCCGCCGCACGATCTGCAATTGCCCAAGGATACGGAATCGCCGTTCCAGGACATCGACACGCAAGGCCTGCTCAATTTGCTGCCGCGCTGGCTGAAGGACGATGCCTTGGTGCATCGGGTGCTGGTGGAGAATCCGGCGCGCCTTTACGATTTCTCCTAATGTCATTCCGGGACGGCGCCAACGGGTCCGCGCGAAGCGCGGCCCGATGACAGGCTCCGCGCCGGGCCCGGAATCCAGGGCTGCGAGCACAGAGATTATCGCTCTGGATTCCGGGTTCGCGTGCTTCGCACGCGCCCCGGAATGACGGCAGAATTAGCGCGCGCCGGCTTCGACTTCTTTCGCCACCCTCTCCCCAAACGCATCCGTGCCGAGCGGGCCGCCGAGATCGGGCGTGCGCCCGTCCGGCTGCGCGATGACCGCATCGAGCGCGGCCTCGATCGCCGCGCTCGCGCGCGCCAGCCTGTCGTCCTGGCGCCGCTCGCCCAGCCAGGCCAGCAGCATGGCCGCCGAGCCGATCAGCGCGGCCGGGTTGGCGATGTTCTTGCCGGCGATGTCGGGCGCCGAGCCGTGCTGGGCTTGCGCCACCGCATGATCGCTGCCGGCGTTGAGCGAGGCCGCCAGCCCCAGGCTGCCGGAAATCTCCGACGCCTCGTCGGAAAGAATATCGCCGTACATATTGGTGGTCACCACCACGTCGAACGGGCTGGCATCGCGCACCAGGAGCGCCGCCATGGCGTCGATGATGCGCTCGTCATAGGCGACCTCCGGATAGCGCGCGCCCACCGCCCGCACGCATTCGAGAAAAAGCCCATCGGTGACGCGCAGCACATTGGCCTTGTGCACGGCGGTCACGTGTCTGCGCCGCTGCATGGCCAGCTTGAAGGCAGCCTCCGCGATGCGTGTCGAGCCTTGCCGCGTGATCTTGCGCAGGCTCATCGCGAGATCGGGCGTCGGCATGAATTCGCCGTAGCCGAGATGCAGCGAGCGGTCGGCGTAGAAGCCTTCGGTATTCTCGCGCACGATCACCAGATCGATCGGCTTGCCGCAGCGCGGCGGAAAGCCGGGGCGCGAGCGCGCCGGCCTTATATTGGCGTAGAGGTCGAGCGCCTTGCGCAAGCCGCCGGAAGGATTGCGCCCGCCTTGTTCGGGCGGCGGGTAGTCGTGGGTCGTCACCGGGCCGAGCAGCACGCCGTCCGCGGCCTTGGCCTTGTCGAACACTTGATCCGACAGCGTGCTGCCTGTGGCGCGATGCGCCGCCAGGCCGATCTGCGCATGCTCGAAATCGATGCCGAGTCCGAAATTGCGGTCGGCCGCCTGCAGCACGCGCAGCGTGGCGGCCATGATCTCCGGGCCGATGCCGTCGCCTTCCAGCACCAATAGGCGCAGCGCGTCGTTTTTTATGGTCATCGGTCGCTTGCTCCCCGCCGCCGCTGATGCGGCATTCTTGGCATAAACCTGTTATTTTGCCACCGCCATCGGGACCGAAACCATGACCGGACGCCTGCAAGACCGTATCGCCATCGTCACCGGCGCGGGCTCGGTCGGCCCCGGCTGGGGCAACGGCCGCGCCACCGCGGTGCGCTTCGCCGAGGAGGGCGCCAAGATCTTCGCGGTCGACCGCGATCCCGCCAGCGCGGCCGAGACGGTCGAGCGCGTGCAGGCCGCCGGCGGGGAGATCGTCGTGCACGCCTGCGACGTCACCGACAACGCTTCGGTTGCGTCAATGGCAAAGGCCTGCATCGACTGCTTCGGCCGCATCGACGTGCTGGTGAATAACGTCGGTGGTTCGGCGCCCGGCGGCCCGGTGGAGATGAGCGAGGAGGTCTGGGACGCGCAGGTCGACGTCAACCTCAAGAGCGTGTTCCTCACCTGCAAGCACGTGCTGCCGTTCATGGAGCAGCAGGGCAAGGGCGCCATCGTCAACGTCGCCTCCACCTCCGGCATCCGCTTCACCGGCGCGTTCCAGGTCGGCTATGCCGCCACCAAGGCCGGCGTCATCCAGTTCTCGCGCGTGGTCGCCGTGCAATACGCCGCCAAGGGCATCCGCGTGAACACCGTGGTGCCGGGGCAGTTGCACACCCCGATGGTGGAGGCGCGGCTGGCGCGCCAGCGCGCGGGCGGTGATGTGGAGACCTTGCTGGCGCAGAGGCTCAAACGCATCCCGATCGGCTTTGCCGGCGACGGCCGCGACACCGCCAATGCCGCGCTTTATCTTGCCTCCGACGAGGCGCGCTTCGTCACCGGCACCGAGCTGGTGGTCGACGGCGGCATGAGCGTGCGCTGCGATTAGCTTGAGCTGCGATCGGCTTGATTCCAAACTCCGTTCATTCCCGCGCAAGCGGGAATCCAGGGACACATTCACTGATTTCAGAGATCGCTACCTTGGGTCCCCGCTTCTCGCGGGGAGGTAACGGATGCTTTCTTGCAGGCGCAAATCTCGCTTTAGCCGATCCGGAACAGCTTCGCCGCCAGTGCGCCACTGATCGAATCGCTCTGCGCTTTCGTTAGTCCCGCTTCGCCGATGATGCGCAGCGGCTCGGCGTCGCCGATCGGGAACGGCATGTCCGAGCCCAGCACGATGCGCTCGGCGCCCATCATCTCGATCACGAATTTCAACACGCGCGCGTCGTGCAGGATGGTGTCGGTATAGATGCGCGCCAGCGCTTCCACCGGATCGCCGACGCCCGGCGTGATCGCGGCGTTGCGCTTGAGCCGCCCGAGCACGAATGGAAGTCCGGCGGCGCCCATCGGCACGAAGAATTTCGCGTTTTTGTATTTGCTCACGTGCCCGGCCGAGATCAGCCGCGCCGTTGCCACCACCGCGTCGGTGATGCGGCCGAGCCCGTTGGCGAGGCCGAAATCGTTGACGCGGGCATCGCCGGCATCGAAGCTCGGATGGATATGCACCAGCGCGCCGGTTTCGTCGGCTGCCTGCCAGAACGGGTCGAGATCGGCGGCATCGAGCGTCGAGCCGACCCCGCGCGGCAGCGTGCCGATCATGCAGCCGGCAAAGCCGGCATCAATCGCCGCTTTCAGCACGGAAGCGGCGCGCGCGCCGTCGCCGAGCGGCGCCGTGGCGAGCGGCACGAAGCGCGGCTCGGCCTTGGCCGCGGCCAGCAGCATGTCGTTGGCGAGCCTGGCCCAGGCCTCGCCCTCGGCGCCCGGCAGCTCGTAGCCGAACATGTCGACCCAGCCGCCGACCACCTGATGATCGATTGACTGCTTCTCCATCCAGGCCACGCGGCCGGCGATATCGGACAGCGGCTTCGACACCGGCCGCGTCGGCTTGGCGCCGGCGAAGGAGAAGGCGAGGCTGCCGCCGTCCTCGATCAGCCGCGCATTGGGAAAGCGCGCGCGCTCTTTACGGATCGCGTCCAGCAGCGCCGGCGGCACCAGGTGGGCGTGGCAATCGACGATCATGCTGTCCCCGCGCTTGCGCGATCAGGTCGCCGAGCTTCGAGACCGTAAGCGGCAGCGTGTTGATCGAAACGCCGAGCGGGCGCAGCGCGTCGTTGATCGCGTTGGCGATCGCGGCCGGGGCGCCGAGATAGCCCGATTCGCCCGAGCCCTTCTGGCCGAGCACGGTGTGCGGCGACGGCGTCTCGTGGTCGATAATCTTGACCGCCGGCACCTCGTGCGAGGACGGCAGCAGGTAATCCATGAAGCTCTGCGCGATCATCTGGCCTTCGTCGTTATAGGCGAATTCCTCGAACAGCGCGGCGCCGATGCCGTGCGCGATGCCGCCCATGGTCATGCCGTGCACGATCTTGGGATTGATCTGCGTGCCGCAGTCGTGCCCGACCCGGTAGCGCAGGATCTGCGGCGTGCCGAGCTCGCGATCGACGGTCAGCAGCAGCAGATGGAATTCGAACGAGAAGCAGGGATACATCTGCACGCGTCCGTCCGGCGTCGGCAGCACGCCGCCGGTCGGCACTTGGTAGATGTGGCTGGCGGCGAGGCCGGGCTCGAAGCCTGCCGGCATGCGGTGGAAATTGCGGTGGGCGATGTTGACCAGATCGGCCCAAGTGCGCCTGTTTGCTGGCTTGTCATGCTCGTAGACGTTGCCTTGCTCGTACACCGAGCGTTCCAGAGGAATGCCGAGATCATGGGCGCCGATGGCCCTGAGCTTGTCCTTAAGCTTGGTGGCGGCGTGGAAGGCGGCACCGCCCAGCATGATCGCCATGCGGCTGCCGACCGGCGTGCCGCTCGGCAGCGAATTGAGCGAATCCGGCCGCGTCACCCGCACCCGCTCGGGGTCGAGCTCAAGCACCTCGCCCACCACCGTGCCGACCAGCGTCTCGTGGCCTTGTCCGGACGAGGTGGTGTGCATGGTGGCGGTGATGGCGCCGGTGCCGTCGATGGCGATGCGGCAGGAATCCATGAAAGTTGAGGTGGTGATCTTCGGATTGAGCAGCGCCTCGAAGGTGGCATTGCCGCCGGAGGGCTCCAGGCACGCCGCGATGCCGATGCCGGCAAGCTTGCCCTCGGCGCGCAAGGCATCGCGCTCCTTTTTCAGTTCTTCGTAGGGCGTGTCGGCCAGCACCTTGGCGATGACGGTTTCGTAGTCGCCGCTGTCGTATTCGGTGCCGCTCGGGATGGTGTAGGGAAATTCGTCGCGCTTGATCATATTGCGCCGGCGCACTTCCAGCGGATCGAGCTTGAGCCGGGCGGCGATCTCGTCCATGGCGCGCTCGAGCGCCAGATTGGTCGGCCCCTGGCCGAAGCCGCGCACCGCCTCCTGCACCGCCTTGTTGCTGACCACGCAGATCGCGCGGTATTCGACGCTTCTGATCTTGTAGGGCCCGACGATGGAGCCGATCGGCTTGCCGAGCTGGAACGGCGAGCGCCCGGCATAGGCGCCGACGTTTTCCAGCGCGCGCAGTTTCATCGAATGCACCACGCCGTCGTCGCCGTAGGCGTATTCGATGTCGAACAGCCGCTCGGGCCCGTGCGCGTCGCCGGCCCGCATGTTTTCCAGCCGGTCCTCGATCAGCCGCACCGGAAAGCCGAGCCGGCGCGAGAGATAGCCGGTGACGACGGTGTGCTTGATGCCGCGCTTGACGCCGTAAGAGCCGCCGACGTCGACATCGTGATGAACACGTACCGAAGTGGCCGAAATCTTGAGCGCCGCGGCGATCTGGTCGGCATAACGAGGCAGCTGGATCGAGGCCCAGACGTCGAGGATCTCGTGCCAGGGATCCCAGCGCGACACCACGCCGAAGGTCTCGATCGGCACCGTCGACGAGCGGCGCCCATTTCACGCGCAGCGCCAATTTATGCGGAGCCGCGGCGAAGTCCTTGTCGACCTCGCCCCAGACGAAGGTCTTGTCGAGCAGCACGTTGGTGCCGTGCTTCTCGTGCACCAGCGGTGCGCTCTTCTCCAGCGCGCCCTCGGCGTCGAGCACGAAGGGCAGCGGCGCGTAGTCGACCTCGACCGCTTCGGCGGCGTCCTCGGCCTGCGCGCGCGTGTCGGCGACCACCGCCGCCACCCATTCGCCGGAATAGCGCGCGGTCTCCAGGGCAAGCGCCCGGCGCGGCACGTTGGGCGTGTCGAGGCCGGCGAGCAGCGGGTCGGTCGCCTGCGCAAGCTCGGCGCCGTCGAGCACGTAGTGCACGCCCGGCATTTTCAGCGCCGCGCGCTTGTCGATTGACTTGATGCGCGCGGCCGCGTGCGGGCAGGCGACCAGCGCGACGTGGCGCGTGTCGGGCAGGTCGATATCGGCGACGAAATTGCCCTTGCCGGCGACGAAGCGGCGGTCCTCGCGCACGCGGCGCTCGGTGGAGACGAAGCGGAAATGATGACCTTCGGTCATGAACGCAGCTCCGAGGGCCGGTTGACGCCGCGCATGCGCTCGGCGGCGAGCGCGATCGCCTCGATGATCTGCGCATAGCCGGTGCAGCGGCAGATATTGCCGCTGATCGCTTCGACGATCTGTTCACGCGTCGGCTCCGGATTGTCGGCGAGCAGCGCGTGCGCCACCAGGATCATGGCCGGCGTGCAGTAGCCGCACTGCATGCCGTGGGTCTCGCAGAAGGCGTCCTGGATCAGCGACAATTCGCCGGGCCCCGGCGTGACGCCCTCGATCGTGGTAATGGCGGAGCCCTCGGCCTGGGCTGCGAACATCAGGCACGAGCGCACCGCCACGCCGTCGAACAGCACGGTGCAGGCGCCGCACACGCCGTGCTCGCAGCCGGCATGCGCGCCTTTCAGCGCCAGGTGATCGCGCAAGCAATCGAGCAGCGTAGTGCGCTCCTCGACCGCGAGCGTGCGCTTCTCGCCGTTCACGGTAAGCTCAATGCGCATGGGCGTTCCCCAAGCTTTGCGCCTTGGCGTCGGCGACCGCGCGCGCGGCCAGCGCCACCGCCGCGCGGCGGCGATAGTCGGCCGAGGCATGCAGATCGCTCAGCATCTCGACATCGGCGAGCGCAGCGCGCACCGCTTGCGTGACTTTCGCTTCGTCGAGCGCGCCGCCGGTCAATTCCTTCTCTGCGCCGGCGAGCCGCAGCGGCACATCGGTGGCGGCGCCGACGCCGAGCGCGATGCGCTTGACCTTGCCGCCTGCATCGAGCGCGACCTGCGCCGCCGCCGCGACGAAAGCGAAGTCGCTCCGCCGCGCATTCACCTCGTGAAAACCGACGCCGATCTTGGTTTCGCCATGCCAAACCGGAAACCGCACAGCGGTGAGGCAGGCGCCCGCCGGCAGCGCGGTCGTCATCAGCCCGCTGAAGAAATCGCGCGCCGCCAATTCGCCGTCGGCGCCGCCGAGGCGGTACGTCATCACCGCGTCGAGCGTGAGCGCGAGCAGCGGCAATTCCGCCGCCGGATCGGCATGAGCGAGCGAGCCGCCGATGGTGCCGCGCGCGCGGGTGGCGGCATGGCCGATGAAAGGCATCGTGCGGGCCAATAACGGCAGGCTTTTCTTCACCAGCGCGTCGCGCTCGACCAGGCATTGCCGCGTGCAGGCGCCGATGGCGATGGCGTCCTTATCGTCGCGCACATAGGATAATGCGGGAATGCGGTTGATATCGACGAGCCGCGTCGGCCGCGCCAGCCGCATCGCCATCATCGGCACCAGCGTCTGCCCGCCGGCGATGACGCGCGCGCCCTCGTCAGCGGCGAGCAACGCACAGGCTTCCTCGACATCGGCGGGGCGCGAATACGCGAACGGTGCTGCTTTCATACGGCGACAACCCAGCCAAATGGCCGCCCGATATTGTCGACAGGCAGTGATATCGTTAAGGTCCCCGGCGCATTATCGCAACCGCAAAAGCGCGAATTTACCGGGGCCGTCAGCGCCGCCGGATGTGAGGATTGGACGACACATGCCGCGCACCAAAGGCGCCGATCTCATCACCGAATATCTGATCGCCAGCAAGATCCCTTACGTGTTCGGCATCTGCGGGCACGGCAATGTAGGCATGCTGGATTCGCTGCACGGCGCGCGCGACCGCATCAAGATGATCTCGCCGCGCCACGAGCAGGTGGCCGCCCACATGGCCGACGCCTATTTCCGCGTGCGCCACGAGCCGGTGGCGACGCTGACCTCCTGCGGGCCGGGCTCCTGCAACATCGTGATGCCGCTCGCCTGCGCGCTGACCGATTCTCAGCGCCGTGCTGGCGATTACCGCCAACGTGCCGACTTCGCAGTTCAACCGCTCGCCGTTCCAGGAGATCAACAAGCACTACCAGGCCGACTTCCCCAACATCATCCGCCCGGTGGTCAAGCGCAGCTTCCAGCCGACGCGCGTCGATATGCTGCCGCTGGCGCTGCGCCAGTCGATGACCACCATGCTGTCGGGCCGGCCGGGGCCGGTGAACCTCGACGTGCCGTTCAACGTGTTCCAGGAAGAAGACGACGTCGAACTGCCGAAGGTCGCGCCGCCGCTCAACGCCCAGCGCAGCGGCGCCTCGCCCGACGAGATCACGGATTGCGTCGATCTGATCGTGAAGGCGCAACGCCCGGTGCTGTTCGTCGGACACGGCGTCACGCTGTCGGAAGCCTCGAAGGAACTCACCGAATTCGTCCATAAGCTCGGCGTGCCGGTAATCTCCTCGCCCAACGGCATGGGCTGCCTCGACATGACCGATCCGCTGTCGCTCGGCTTCATCGGCCGCAACGGCGCTTACCCGGCCAACCAGGCCGGCCGCCACGCCGATGTCGTCATTGCCATCGGCGCGCGCTTCGACGACCGCTCGGCCTCGTCCTGGCTGCCGGGCTATTCATGGAATTTCCCGCATACCAAGCTGATCCACGCCGATGTCGATCCGGCCGAGCTCGGGCGCAACTATCCGCCCGACATCGGCGTGCTGGCCGACGCGCGCACCTTCCTGCGGCAGCTTTTGGCCGAGGTCGATCGGCGCGGGACAAAGCGCGACGCGCTCAAGGCCTGGCACGCCGACATCAAGAAATGGCAGGCCGAGTGGCAGAAATTCATCGCGCCCAATTTCGAATTGCACGCGTCGCCGATCCGGCCCGAGCGCATCGTCGCCGACTGCCGTGACGTGCTGCCGCCGGACGCCATCCTGTGCTGCGACGTCGGCGTCAGCCACAACTGGTACATGCAGTTCTGGCAGGCGCGCCGCCCGCAGACCATGCTCAACTCCTGGGGCTTCTCCGGCATGGGCTTCGGCGCTGCCGGCGCGCTCGGCGCCAAGCTCGCCCACCCCGACCGGCCGGTGGTGGCGGTCGACCGGCGACGGCTGCTTCTCGATGGTGCCGCACGTGCTGTGCACCGCGGTCGAATACGACATCCCGGTGGTCTGGGTGATCTGGAATAATTTCGGCTGGGTCTCGATCCGCGACATCCAGCTCGGCATGTTCGGCGGCCGCGAGCTCGGCACCATGTTCCACGAAGGCCCGAACCAGAAGCCGTATAATCCCGACTTTGCCGGCTGGGCGCGGGCAACCGGCGTCGAGGCCATGACGGTGACCAAGTCGCAGGATTTCAAGGGCGCGCTCGCGCACGCCATTCAATCTAACAAACCGTTCCTGCTCGACGTGCATGTCGACGCAGAAGTGCGCCCGCCCTCGACCGGCGCCTGGGAGTTGCCGCCGACACCGCACAAGGAGCCGGTGTTCGGCGAGCGCTATTTGCCGGACGCGGTGCCGGCGAAGTAGCAGTACCGTTCGTCCCCGCGGAAGCGGGGACCCAGTGCGGCAAGCTCCTGAATCTGTTACTCTGGATACCCGCTTGCGCGGGAACGAACGGAGGAGAGGCCCCGATGCCACGGCACGCAAACTACCTCCCCCACGGCGTGATCCCGGCGGTGCTGCTGCCGTTCGACAACGACCTCGCCATCGACGAGGCGAATTTTCGCCGGCATCTGCGCGACGTGGCGGCGGTCGAAGGCCTCTCCGCCGTCACCGTCAACGCGCATTCGACCGAGGTCGGCTCCTGCTCGTTCGACGAGCAGCGGCGCGTGCTGGAGATCGCGCAGGACGAGATCGGCGGCAAGCTGCCGCTGGTCAGCGGCATCTGGGCCGACGGCAGCCTGGAAGCCGCGCGCATCGCCAAGATGGCGACGCAAGGCGGCGCCTCCGCGCTCTTGGTGTTCCCGCCGGCGCCGTTCACGCTCGGCCAATCGCCGCAAATGGCGCTCGCGCATTTCAAGCGCATTGCCGACGCCAGCGATCTGCCGCTGATCGTGTTCCAGTATCCGCTGGCGACGGGGCAGGGGTACCCGAAGGACACGCTGCTCAATCTCTGCGAAGAGGTGCCGTCGATCCGCGCCATCAAGGACTGGATCGGCAACGTGCCGCATCACGAATGGCACGTGCGCACGCTGCAAAGTCTGCCGCGGCCGGTGAACGTGCTCTCCACGCACAGCGCCTGGCTGTTCTCCTCGCTGGTGCTCGGCTGCAACGGGCTGCTGTCCGGCTCGGGCAGCGTCATCGCCGATCTGCAGGCGAAGCTGTTCCGCGCCGTGCAGGGCAACGATCTGGCCGAGGCCAAGCGGCTCAACGACCGCATCGAACCCTTGATGAGCGTGTTCTACGCCGATCCCTTCGTCGACATGCACAACCGCATGAAGGAGGCGCTGGTGCTGCTCGGCAAATTGCCGCGCGCGGTGGTGCGCCCGCCGCTGGTCAAGATCGAGCGCGCGGAAATTGCGCGCATCCGGCAGGCGCTGATCGAAGCGGGCTTGCTGGATAAGAACGCGCGCGACGCGGCGTAGAGTTTCGTCGTCCCGGGCGAGCGCGTAGCGCGAGGCCCGGGACCCATACTCCGCAGTCTATCGAGAGTACACGGCGTATGGGTCCCCGCCTTCGCGGGGACGACAGCCTCACATAATCGCAAACTCGGTATTCTTCCGGTCCGTCACCAGCATGCTGCCGGGGTAATGCGTGATGCAGAATTCCGGCTTCACCGTCGCGATCACCGACTGCGGCGTCACCCCGCAGGCCCAGAACACCGGCAGCTCGTCGGCGCGCACTTCGACCGCGTCGCCGTAGTCCGGCTGCATCACGTCGGCGATGCCGATCAGCTCCGGCTTGCCGATATGCACCGGCGCGCCGTGCACCGCCGGAAAGCGGGTGGTGATCTGCACCGCGCGGATCGCATCGGCCGGCTTCAAGGGCCGCATCGACACCACCAGCGGCCCGTGGAACGGGCCCGCCGCGTGCGTTGCGATCGAGGTGCGGTACATCGGCACGTTGCAGCCGCTGCTTGATGTGGCGCAGCTCGATGCCTTCCGCCATCAGCGCTTCCTCGAACGAAAACGAGCAGCCGATCACGAAGCTCACCAGATCGTCGCGCCAGAACGCAGCGATGTCTTCCGGCTCCGCCACCAGCTCGCCGTTCTTCCACACGCGGTAACGCGGCAGGTCGCTGCGGATGTCGAGATTCTCGCCCAGTTCCGGCACCCGCCAGTCGCCCGGCGCCGAGGTTCCGATCAGCGGGCACGGCTTGGGATTGCGCTGGCAGAAGCGCAGGAAATCGGCGGCAAGCCGCTCGGGCAAGATGGCGAGATTGCCCTGCACGATAGCCGGGCGCCATTCCGGCCGTCGGCCCGCGATGCAGTCCGTTCCGGATCGCAAGCCGCGCCGCCAAGCCGCTGCCGGGTGCCGCCGCATCTTCCCGACGCAAAGGTGTGACGGTCATGTCGGCGTTTCCTGTTGTCCGGACGGCCCGCGGCGCGGTCGCCAATTTCACCTAATGCCCATTTCCCCGGCAACATACGACGACACGAAAACGGCTACAATGTTCGGAAAATAGCGGTTGAAACTTGCCTCAGGACCGCGTTTGCTAATGGGATAATTCATTCGCCAAGAGCCCGTTAAAGGCCGGCAGGGGAGGACGAGGCGATGCCGCATGATGCCGGTTTAGGCTGGCGAGCGGTGGCTGACCTTGCGCTTGTCCGGCGGCAGCCGGGTTGGGCGCGTGAACGTGCTATTCGATTCCAACAAACGCTTCCGGATGAGTTGACTTGCGCTCGCGCGGCCGCGCGGGCGTTTGGCGTTTCCATGAACCCGTGAAATCCAGTGGGAGGATAAGCGATGACTGAAAAGTGGAAAGACGAAGCTTGGGCGCAAGACTATCTGGTACGAGGGCAAAGTCACGCGCCGCACGATCGTCGGATGGGGCGGCGGTGCGCTCGGCGCCATGATGCTGGTGCCGGCGCCCTGGCGCGCCGCCTTCGGCGCCGCCAAGCCGTACAAGATCGGCTCCGAGCAGCCGCTGTCGGGCCCCGGCGCGGCCGGCGGCAAGACCGCGGTGGTCGGATTGCAAATGGGCGCCGACCGCATCAACAAGAACGGCGGCATCAACGGCCGGCCGGTGCAACTGGTCATCGCGGACGACGAAAGCTCGCCGGCTGTCGCGCGCCGCAAGACGCAGAAGTTGGTGTCGGAGGACAACATCGACATCCACTGCGGCGGCTTCCTGTCCAACATCTGCCTCGCCTGCATGCCGGTTTGGGAACACGCCAAGATCGTCAACATGATCACGGTGTGCCTCGACACCACGCTGACCACCAGCCACTGCAACCGCTACACTTTCCGCCTGCACGACTATGCGCCGGCGCAAGCGGTCGCCTTCGGGCTCGACGCTGGTCGGCATGGGCAAGAAGTGGCACCTCGCCTATGCCGACTATTCCTGGGGCCAGTCGACGCGCGACGCCTATGTCGAGCGAGATCAAGAAGAACGGCGGCGAAGTGGTCGGCACCACCGGCATCCCGCTCGGCACCGCCGACATGACGCCGTTCCTGTCGAAGATCACCGGCAACTTCGACGGCCTGTTCGGCATCTTCTTCGGCAAGGACGGCGTGACCATCTGCAACCAGGCCTACGACCTCGGCCTCACCAAGAAGTACAAGTGGGCGGGCGACGGCTCGATCTCCGAATCGACCAACCTGAAGGCGATCGGCAGCAAGATCGACGGCTTCGTCGCCATCAACCGCTACATCCCGATCTTCGCCGGGCCGCTCGACACGCCCTATCACCACCACTTCTTCGACGAAGCCAAGGCGCGGTCTGGCCAAGGTCGATCCGTCCGGACCGCTGCCCGACAAATACGTGCAGTCGAACTTCGAGGCCATGAACGCCCTGAAGATCACCATGGAGCGGTCGAAGTTCGAGGGCCGCAAGGACACGCTCAAGCTGATCGAGGCGCTGGAAGGCTTCGAAGCCAAGCTCAGCGACGACTTCCCGCAAGGCGACAAGACGCTGCGCAAGGCCGACCATCAGGCCTTCCTGACCGAGTTCATCTTCGAGGTCCGCGGCGGCACCTACCACCTCAAGCAGGCGGTGCCGAAGGACAAGACGCTGGTGCCGCCGGCCTGCCATTTCCCGGCGATGTGAAGTCCGGTCCCGAACCGAACGGAGCAGCCACTACGTGCGCGCGGAACCGTCGACCGACGAGCGCTCCCCGGCCAGCGGCCGGGGAGCGGCGGCGGCGCCCATTCTCAGAACCGAAGGGCTGAGCATCCGCTTCGGCGGTCTCGCCGCGCTTAATCAGGTAAGCATCGAGGTCGCGCGCGAGGAAGTGCGCGCGATCATCGGGCCGAACGGGGCCGGCAAAAGCACCTTCTTCAACTGCCTGACCGGCGTGCTGCGCCCGTCGGCCGGGCGCGTCGTGTTCAACGGCGAGGACATCACCGGCCTGTCCTCCAACAGGATTTCGCAGAAAGGCATCGCGCGCTCCTACCAGATCACCAGCGTGATGCCGAACGCCAGCACGCTCGAAAACGTGCGCATCGCCGTGCAGTCGCGCCGGCACGCGTGGAGCATGCTGCGGCACCACAGCGCCTTCGCCGACATCAACGAGAAGGCGGAAGCGGCGCTTGCCGCCGTCGGGCTCATCGACAAGGCCGAGGAGCTCGCCGCCAACCTGTCGCACGGCGAGCAGCGCAATCTCGAGATCGGCATCGCGCTCGCCACCGAGCCGACGCTGCTGCTGCTCGACGAGCCGACCGCCGGCATGAGCGCGGCGGAAACCCACGGCACCATGCAGCTCGTCCGCCGCATCGCCAAGGACCTGACCATCCTGATCGTCGAGCACGACATGCAGGTGGTCATGGAGCTCGCCGACCGCATCACCGTTTTGCATTACGGCGAAGTGCTGGCCGAAGGTACGCCGGAGGAAATCCAGGAAAATCCAAAAGTGCTCGAGGTCTATCTCAAAACATGAGCGCCGCCCAAGCCAACGGGCAGCCGCTCGTGCTGCTCGACGACCTGCACACCTACTACGGCAAGAGCCATATCTTGCACGGCATCTCGCTGCAGGTGGCGCCGGGCGAGGTGGTCGGCCTGCTCGGCCGCAACGGAGTCGGCAAGAGCACGACCCTGAAGACCATCATGGGCCTGGTGCAGCCGAGCCAGGGCAGCGTCACGCTCGAAGGCCAGCCCATCACCGGCCTTGCCCCGCACAAGCTCGCCCGCCGCGGCATCGGCTACGTGCCGGAGGATCGCCGCATCTTCCGCCTGCTCACGGTGATGGAGAACCTGCGCACCGGCCTCGACCGCCATGGCGTCACCGAGGAGCGCAAGCGCGCTTTGCTCGACAAGGCCTTCACCTATTTCCCGCGTCTTGCCGAGCGGCGCAGCCAGGCCGGCGGCACGCTGTCGGGCGGCGAGCAGCAGATGCTGGCGATCGCCCGCGTCATCATGCTGGAGCCCAAGATCATCCTGCTCGACGAGCCGACCGAGGGGCTCATGCCCAGGATGGTCTCGCAGATCCGCGAGATCATCGAAGTGCTGCACAAGGAAGGCGTCGCCATCCTGCTGGTGGAGCAGAACGTGCCCTTGACGCTTGCAGCGTGCGAGCGCGTCTACATCATGGAGAAGGGCATGGTGCGCCATCATTGCGCCGCCTCCGAGATCAAGGTCGACGATCCCGTCATCAAGCAGTATTTGGGGGTGTGAGCGATGGGCGTGATCGGCCAATACATCCACACCGTCCCGCTCGACCTGGTGATCATCCAGACGGTGAACGGCATCGTCGCCGGCATGATCCTGGCGCTGGTCGCTTCCGGCCTGACGCTGATCTTCGGCATCTTGGACGTGGTCAATTTCGCGCACGGCGAACTGTTCATGCTCGGCGCCTATGTCGGCGTCGTCGTCATCTCGGCGACCGGCAGCTTCTGGCTGGCGCTGGTGCTGGCCAGCCTGATCGTCGCCATTCTCGGCGCCGGCATGCAGATCGCGACACTGCGGCCGCTGGTCGGGCGCGATCCGCTCAACACCATCCTCGCCACGTTCGGCGTCTCGCTCATCTTGCAGAATTACGCGCTCTGGCAGTTCGGGCCCACCGCGCGCCGCATTGGCGAGCCGATCCACGGCTATTTCAATCTGTTCTATCTGCACTATCCCTGGTACCGCATCCTGATCGCGGTGCTGTCGGCGGTGATCATCGGCGGCTTCTGGCTGTTCCTCAAATACGGCAAGTTCGGCGTCTGGATCCGCGCCACCGCGCAGGACCGCGTGATGGCGCAGGCCATGGGCATCCCGGTGCCCTGGGTCTACACCGGCGTGTTCGCGATCGGCGCCGCCATGGCGGCGGCAAGCGGCGTGCTGTTCGCGCCGCTGGTCGGCGTCACCCACACCATGGGGCTCGACTGGGTGCTGAAGGCATTCATCGTCGTGGTGGTCGGCGGCATGGGCAATCTCGGCGGCTCGATCGCCGCCGCCATATTCATCAGCCTGCTGGAAGCCTATGCCGCGATGTGGGTCGATCCCTCGCAGGCGGTGATCGTCTCCTTCGTCGTGCTGATCCTCACGCTGCTGTTCCGTCCCACTGGCCTGTTCGTCCCGACACCGAAATGACAACCGCCCCGCTCGACAAGCCGATGCCGCTCAAGACGCCGAAGTTGAGCCACACCGCCCTGTTCTGGGGCGGCTTCTGCGTGGCGATGGCTATCCTGATCGTGGCGCCCTTCGTGCTGAGCGAGTTCTGGCGCCGCTTCCTCACCGAGTGCCTGATCTGGGGCCTGCTCGCCATGTCGTCCGATCTGCTGATCGGCTACACCGGCATGATCTCCTTCGGTCACGCGGCCTTCTTTGGGCTCGGCATGTATGGCGCGGCCGCGGCGCTGCTGCTGGTGAGCCCGCCTAACTTGTGGCTGGCGATCCTGTTCGGGCTCGCGGGCGCCGCCGGCGCCGCTTTGTTCGTCGCCTATTTCTCCACCCGCCTGCGCGACATCTATTTCGCCATCACCACCCTGATCTTCGCGCAGATTTTCTACGTCATCATCTTCACCTGGACGGCGGTGACCGGCGGCGAGAACGGGCTGATCTTCACGCGCCCGCATCTCATGATTCCTTTCCTGGTCGACCACAGCTTCACCGGCAACACGATGCACTGGTTCGTGCTGGCGGTGGTGGCGGCTTCCTATCTGCTGTTGCGCCGCATCACCCAGTCGCCGTTCGGCATGGTGCTGCAGTCGATCCGCGAGAACGAGGCGCGCACCCGCGCCATCGGCTATCCCGTGGAGCGCTACAAGATGGTCTCGGTGATGCTGTCCGGCCTGTTCGCGGGACTGGCCGGCGTACTCTACGCCGTGCAGAACGAGTTCGCCGCGCCCGACTTCGTCTACTTCCTGACCTCGGGCGACACCGTCATCTTCAACGTCATTGGCGGCATCGGCACGCTGGTGGGGCCGATCGTCGGCGCCGGTTTCTTCCAGCTCGCGCGCGAGCTGTTGTCGCGCATCTTCGGCGATCAGTTCCCCTATCTGATCCCGCTCGGCGTCGTGTTCATCACGATGATCGTCTTCCTGCCGCAGGGGCTGCTCGGCTTCGCCCGGCGCTGGCTCAATCGCTAGAACGCAGGCCCTCAGCGCTCGGTCGGCCGGCGCTGGTCGCCGGCCTGCTTGCCCGACGTCGTCCCGCGGTGCTGGGCCGCGGCGGCCTCGCTCATCGCCGGCCTCCGGCGCTGTCGTGGTTGTACCATCCGAAATTGTATATTGTGAAATTTACTCGTAATAGTAGTAATTTCAGCCGAGCCTGCCCTAATCGTTGCAGGGGAGTGGCGGTTATGTATACTAAAGGACGAATTGTAAATTATATCAACTTGAGAGTGTATAGGTGAACTGTGGGAATGGGGAGCTATGAAGGCTTCGCGCGCTACCTCAACGAGACCTTCCAGGTCGCGCTCGGCGCCTCGTCGGTCGAGATGACGCTGGTCAAGGCCACCAAAGGCCAGCCGCGCGACTGGGAGGGCTTGCGCAAGCAGCCGTTCTCGCTGTTTTTCAAGTGCGCCAAGCCGGTGATCCTGCCGCAGCGCATGTATCCGTTCGAAAATTCCGCCTTCGGCAAGATGGAGATTTTCATCGTCCCGGTTGGGCGCGAGCGCGACGGCATCGTCTATCAAGCCGTCTTCAACTGAGGCGGCGCCGGCCGCCAGGTCATCGCGACATTCGCCGCTCCCGGCTCCTCGTCCATCGCGACAAAGCCGAGCCGCTCGTAGAGCCGCCGCGCCGGATTGCGCGGGTGGACCGACAGATGCACGGCATCCGCGCTCGCCTGCGCCGCTTCGGCGAGCGCGGTCTGCAGCAGCAGCGTGCCGATGCCTTGCCCGCGCCAGGCCGGCAGCAGCGCGATATCGACCAGGCACCATTGCGCCGCCGCGCGATCGAGGATCAGGCGGCCAACGGCTGCGCCGTCCTTGAGCACGAGCAGCCGCTCGGCGTCGGGATAGGCGCGCGCATAGTGCAGGGTCTGGAAGCCGAACTGCCGGTCGAGGAAAGCGCCGCGCGCCGCTTCGGGCCAGGCGGCGAGAAATACGGCGTCCGGCCGGGCGGTCTCGAACAGCGCGCGCAGAAATGCCGCGTCTTCATCCCCCGCCGCGCGCAACGTCACGCCGCGCGCGGTGAGACCGGGGTGGTCGAACAAGACGGCTCAGTTCCGCGACGGGAATACGCCAAAGAGCGCGATGCAGTAGTTCATCGCCAGATAGGGCTGCTCGTTCGGATGCGGCTGCGAGCCGCCAGCAAGTGAAAGAAAATTGGGGCTCATGGTCGTATCGGGCGAGGCGTCCGAAAACAAAAAGGCGCCTTCGGACAATTTGCCCAGCCAGCCCCCGGCTGTCGGTCCCAAGTCCTCCGAGGACCCTGCCGAGCCGAAGGCCTGATGAATGTGCTGGGGCATCTGGGCTTGCGTCACCGTCACGTTTGCCACGCCCGACGGCTGGCCGAGGTCGTAGCTGGAAAGACCGGCGCCGTGGCCGATGTTCATGACAGCCCTTTCCTGGATATTGGGCAGCGCGAAATTGGTGGTGCCGTTGCCGCCATAGGTGGTGCCGATGATGGCAAACAGCGCCTGGTTCTGCGAAATCGACTGAAGCTGGCCGGCGCAGAAAGCATAATCGATCGGCGCGAAATTGAAGCCGAAGATCATGATCTGGCCGATATAGGGTTCCGACACGTCAACCTCCTGCGAAATGGTCGTTGCGTTCGCCCGCTCCGGTGCCACTCAATTGCGGCTGGGGAAGACGCCCTGCAGCGCGATGATGATGCTGATGGCCAGCGCCGGCATGCGGTTCTCGTGCGGCTGGCTGCCGCCGGTCTGCTGCACGGCGGTCGGCGACATGGCGACCGGATTGCCGGTCTTGTTGCCGTCCTGCACGTAGAAGCCCTTGAACGGCGCTTGCAAGGCGGCCGGGATCGCGCCGGCCGGCGATTCGGCCGCGGCGGCGGCCAGCGAGGCAATGGGCATGTGCGTGTGGGACGGAATTTGCGTCACCGACAGGGTGACGAACTCGCTGCCGGTCTTCGTGCCGAGCGGATAGTCGGTCAGGCCATTGCCCTGCCCGTAGCAGACCGGCAGGCGTCCCTGCAGGTCCGGCAAAGCGAAGTTGGTCTGGCCGTTGCCGCCGTAGACGGTGCCGAGCAGCGAGAACAGCGCGCTGTTTTGTGCGATCGACAAGAGCTGCCCGGCGCAATAGGCGTTGCCGACGGGCGCAAAATTGCCGGCGAACAGGCGGATCTCGCCAAGATAGGGTTCGGACATCGGATGCTCCTCTGGATCTTCAGCGTCGCGCAGGTCAGCCGCGCGGCGGAAATATGCCGCTGGTCGCGATGCAAAAATTCACCGCCAGCAGCGGCTGGATGTTGCTGTGCGATTGGTTGCCGCCGACGAGCGAGACCGAGCCGGCGTTCAGCGTGACCGCGTTGGCCGCAGGGCCGTAGGCCTTATCGGCCGTCCCTTGGCGTTGTGCTTGCGCGAAGATGTTGCCATCGATTTGCACGCCGTCACCATTCCCACTATTCGCGCCCACAAGATGCGTATGTTGCGGCATCTCTGCGTTGGTCAGTGTCACGTTCTCGACGCCAGCCATCTCGCCGATCGGAAAATTGTTGTCGTAACCGATGGGGGCGCGCGAGCGCAGGTCGGGCAGCGCGAAGGTGGAGGTGCCGTTGCCGCCGTAAAAGGTGCCGATGAGGGCGAACAGTGCCGTGTTCTGCGTGATGGGCAGGATCGTGCCGGTGCACTGCGCCCAGCCCCTTGGCGCGAAATTGAAGCCGAATATGTCGATCTGGCCGAGATAGAAGTTCGACATGCGCTCCCCCGAAACCTTGGTTTGCTCAAGCGAAGCTTGCGATGCGCTCGCCGGGTGTCGGGAGCGGCGCCGGCAAGCCTACGCAGAAAGCTCACCCTACACAACAAATAAGATAGGCATTTCCAAATATAACACCGTAGGTTGCATTATGCTGTAAGCCACAGACCCTGCGAAGTTTTTCCTCTCGGCGTGCCTTCCAGACTTCGCCAGCGGCGCGCCTCGACAGCGGGGAATGAAAGGGTCACTGGTACCGCATAGGACTACTCGCTTGCCGTGCATACCACTCTCGGATACGTTTCTATGGGAGCACAGCCTTCGGCGTGCAGGAGAGCCGGGCAAGATGAGCAACGACCACGATCCAATGCACGCCGAGACCCGCCAGCCTGGCGGAATATTTGCTGGCCCGCGCAAGGTGTGGTCGCCGCCGCGGGTGATTTTGAGCGAACTGGCGCAAACCGAAGCCAAAGGCGATGCCGCTATTACGCCCGAATTCCATACGCCCGGGAGCTTTACGCAGATCCCCAGTTGAGCAAGCGTAACGGGTTGCCGGAAGGATATATTTCCTGACGAGAATTCGGTCCGGCTTGCTTGTGAAGTGCGAGGGTCGCGTAATCCTGTGAGCGCCATTTGTGGGGTCGTGCGGTTTGATGGAATTTCGGTCGCTGATTCCGATCTCGAGCGACAACTCAATTCACTAAAAACTTGGGGGCCCGATCGTTGCCGCATCTGGCGCGATGGGCCGGTCGGGCTGGGCCAGGCGCTGCTACGCGTGACCGAGGAGGACGCGTTCGACGAGCAGCCGCTCATTGACCGTGCCGCGGGCCTGATGCTGGTGGCCGATCTGCGCCTGGACAACCGCGAAGAGCTGGCGGGGGCTCTCGATATCGACGCGCAGACGCTGAGCCGATTGTCCGACAGCGCCGTGCTCATGCGTGCGTACAAGAAGTGGGGCGAGAATTGCGCCGAGCACCTCTTGGGCGATTTCGCCTTCGCGATCTGGGACGCGCGGTCGCGCCAACTCGTGCTCGGCCGCGACCATATGGGAATGCGCTATGTGTTTTATTGCCGCGGGCCTGGTGTCTTCGTTTTTGCCAGCAGCATGAACGCGCTCTGGGCCGTCCCCGAAGTGCCCCGCCGTCTGGATGAGTTTCAGATCGGAAAAGCGCTCTGCTTCGATCTGAGTAAGACCCGCGGCGCAACGATTTTCGAGCAGATATTCGGATTGCCCGGCGGCACGGTCATGGTTGTGAGCGCCGACGGTGCCGTACGCAGCCGCCGTTATTGGGAGCCGCATGCCGATCCGGCTCATATCGGCCGCGACGCAGCCTATTATATCGAGACCTACCGCCGCCTGCTGACCGAGGCTGTCGAATGCCGGCTGCGACGGACGATCCGCCCCACAGGACTGTTCATGAGCGGCGGATTCGACAGCGCAGCGATTGCTGCGCTCGCCGGGCCCGTGGTGTCGGCCAAGAGGCAAAAGCTGATCGCCGCGGTCTCGGTCATGCCGGAAGATTATCGCGGACCGCTGCCCGACTCGCGCCCATGGGTCGAACTCTGCCGCCGCGACATGCCGCATCTCGACGTGCGCTATGTCACGCGAGGGAGCTTCGGATTTATCGACAAGTTGGAGGAAGACTTTCTCCGGACCGACACCTCTCGCAGTCCGAACCGCGGCACGAACGCGGCGATTCTGGCGGCACTCAAGGAAGGCGGCGCCTGCGTCGTGATGGATGGGCACGGCGGCGATTACACCATCAATCCGACCGCGAAAGACTGGCTTGCGGAACAGCTCCGGTGCGGACGGCTGTGGACCTTCTTGTCGGAGCTGGGCGCATTCAAGCGGCGTAAGAACCTTCCACTTGTGGCTCTGCTTAAGAACGAGGTGATCAGGCCCCTATTGCCCCGGTGGCTTTGGCGCTGGCTGGACGACTTTCGCAAAGGCTTGCCCCGTGACACGCCCGTCATGCCTATTACACGTGAGTTTGAGCGATTGATCCGCGCAAGGGGCGGCAGGCCGGAGGGCAGCGTGCCGGAAACCGGTCGGAAAGACCGGTGGGGC
This sequence comes from uncultured Pseudomonadota bacterium, assembly GCA_963805535.1. Lineage (GTDB taxonomy): Bacteria > Pseudomonadota > Alphaproteobacteria > Rhizobiales > Xanthobacteraceae > Pseudolabrys. The sequence goes on along the minus strand of CAWDUV010000007.1, from coordinate 44,281 downwards.
CGGCGGCGGGCGGTTCTCCTGTTGCTGCAGGATGCGCCGTTTTCCTACGGCTACCAGGTCGCCACCTATGGGCTCGAATTTACCCAACCATTCCACGACAAGCGGATCATCGAATTCGCGCTCGCCATTCCGCCGTCGCTCTTCGTCCGTGACGGCCGCGACCGTTACTTGGCGCGGGAGGCGCTGGCGGACCTTTATCCGCCGGAATTCCAGTCACGGCAGAAAACCAACGATAGCCGATTTCCGGATTTCGAGGCTGCTGTTGAGCGGGAGCGGCCCAAATTATTGGCCGAAATAGCACGGTTGGAAGGCAAGGAACGCCTGACACGCTATTTCGACTTCGATCGGATGCGCAAAATGCTCCATCCTATCGCCGGCCGCTTTGCCTTTTCCTCCGGCGCGTACATGTACAACGCCATCCACGCGCTCATCATGGCGCGCTTCATCGAATGGAACGAACGCGATAACCGCTAAGGTTCGGTACCAGTATTGGGTCTCTTGCGATGCATCCAGCAATTGATGGCGAAGCGCGAATCGGCAAATCGCCCCGACGGGCAGCTTATCGGCATCACCTCGTGCGGCGCCCAGGAGGGAAACACCAGCAGCGTGTTGTGTGCCGGCTCGATGTCGACGAACGTTTTATTTTCGGTATCGCCGATGGCATAGAGCCGCAACGCGCCGCCCGAAAATGCCTTGGGAGCGGCATGGAAGTAATAGACGCCGCTCAGCACACGCACGTATTGCCGGTCTGAAGCGGTCTGCGTATCGATGTGGTGCTTGTAAAAGGCGCCGTCATTGTGCGCCACGAGTTCGAGCTCGAATTTCGGATCGTCCACCGGCGTCGCGCGCAGCCGGCCGACCAGTTCGGGCACCAGCGCGTGCAGCCTGTCCTTGAGGATCGGCTTGAAGGGTCCCAAATCGCGCAGGCCGGTCGAGACACGAATTTCCGGTCTGACCCCGCCCGCCTCGCCGCGCCCGGTTTTGGTCGGCTTGAAATCCGCCTCATGCGCCAGCGCAAAGTCGAGTAGGGCGGCAGCCGTCTCCTCGGGCAGGAAATCGCGCAGCACCAGATAGGGCGGCATGATCGTGCGCGCCGGAGCCTGGGCCGTCGCTGGGGGGACCGCGCTCGTGCCGGTCATTCGTTTAACCATCGGTTGTGGCGGTAATGCTCGCACGATGCGCGGCTGCTTTCCACTATTGACCGTGGCTTTTGCCGTAACCTCTTGATTTCCCTCCGCTGGACACCCTGCGGCTATAACGGCAAGCTTTTTCGATGGCCGCCGCCGCCAAATCGCCGCTCGTGCGCCTCGCCACCCTGCCGTTCCGCGTCGCGCACCGGCTGTGGCGGCTCGCGACCGATCCGCGATACCGCCACGTACAACGGCTCAATGCGCATCCGCCCAAGGAGTCCTTTCAGCCCTTCAACACCACGAAAGCCGACCGCTACCCGCGCATCTTCGGCTTCGTGCAGCGGGCGCTCGGCGCCGACAGCCCGCTCAACATTCTTTCCTTCGGCTGCTCGACCGGCGAGGAAGTCTTCTCGCTGCGCCGCTATTTCCCGCGCGCCGCTATCAAGGGCGTCGACATCAATCCGGGCAACATCGCCGTCTGCCGCAAGCGGCTCGCGCGCGCAGGCGACGCCAGCATCAGCTTTGGGGTGGCCGCGTCCACTGCAGGCGAGCCCGTCGCTGCATATGACGCCATCTTTTGCATGGCCGTGCTGCGCCACGGCGGCCTGGGCGCGCCCGGCGTTACCCGTTGCGATCACCTGCTGCGCTTTGCCGCCTTCGCCGCGGCCATCGAGGATTTCAAGCGCTGTCTCAAGCCGGGCGGGCTGCTGGTCATCCGCCACAGCAATTTCCGCCTGTGCGATGCCCCTGCGGCGGCCGGATTCAACGTGGTGTTGAGAGTGCCATATCAGAAAGAAGGCGAAACGCCGCTTTTTGGTCCCGACAACCGGCTGATGGAAGGCGTAAGTTACCCCGACACGGTGTTTCGCAAGAAGGCGTGAGTCCGCAGGCCGCTCCCCACTCCGCTAACCCCTTGATTTCCCTCCCCTGGACACCCCCCGCTGCGCCCGGCAAGGTCGCCGCCATGGCCACCAGCCGCGAAACCCTGCAGCGTATTTCCCGCCTGACGCCGCTCGCCGACGTGCTCGGCCTGATCGACCACGAGGTAAAGCCGGTCACCCCGCGCCCGCTCGACGTGAGCCTGGCGATGGGCCGCACGCTCGCCGCCGACGTTGCGGCGCCGCCGCGGCCGGCGTCGGCCACCGCGCTGGCCGATGGCTGGGCGCTTGCCGCCGATCTCACGCTCGGCGCCGGCGGCTATGCGCCGGCGCTCTTGCCGCGGGTGCCGACGCGGGTGGAGGCGGGCCAGCCCATGCCGCCCGGCACCGACAGCGTCGCGCCCTTCGACGCGGTGAAGGAGAGCGCCGCCGGCGCCGAGGTGCTGGCCGCCGTCAATCCGGGCGACGGCGTGCTGGCGGCCGGCGGCGATTGCGAGCCCGGCCTGCCGCTGCGCCGCGCTGGCGACCGACTGCGTCCGCTCGATCTCGCCGTATTCGCCGCCGCCGGCTTGGCGCGCGTCACCGTGCGCGAGCCGCGCGTGCGCGTCTTGCCGCTGCGCGGCAGCACAATCGTCAGCGCGGCGGCGCGCCTGGTGGCGACCGACATCGAGCGGCGCGGCGGCGCCGTGCGCATCGACGAGCCGGGGCGCGGACTCGACGTCGCGCTGGCGGCCGAGAACGCCGACGCCATCGTCGCTATCGGCGGCACCGGCGCCGGCCGTAACGACACCAGTGTGCATGTGTTGGCGCGCGAAGCGCGCGTGGCGGTGCACGGGCTCGCGCTGGCGCCGGGCGAAACCGCGGCGCTCGGCTTTGCCGGCGCTCGGCCGGTGCTGCTGCTGCCGGGAAGGCTCGATGCCACGCTCGCGGTCTGGCTGACGCTCGGGCGGCGCATTTTGGCGCGGCTCGCCGCCGGCAAACCCGACGAGGTGGGCGAGACCTTGACCCTATCGCGTAAAGTGGCCTCCGCCGTTGGCCTGGCCGAGCTGGTGCCGGTGCGACGCGCGGGCGGCGAAGCCGAGCCGCTCGCCAGCCGCTATCTGCCGCTGTCGTCGCTCACCCGCGCCGACGGCTGGATTTTGGTGCCGGCGGGGAGCGAAGGCTACCCCGCGGGCACCCCGGTCGAGGTCAGGCCATGGCCGCAATGACGGGCAACACGGAATGAGCGAGCAGCGCCGCCCGGCCGACGATCTGATCGCGCGCGTGCGCGCCGCCGCGCGCCAGGAGCAGTTCCTCGAAGTCGTTTCGGCCGAAGAGGCGCGCGCCCGTTTCGAGCGGCATCTCGATCTGACGCCGCTTGCCGGCGAAAGCGTGCCGCTTGGTCGTGCGCTCGGCCGCGTGCTGGCGGAGGACGTGGTAGCGGCGGTCGATGCGCCGCCCTTCGACCGCTCCAATGTCGACGGTTTCGCGTTACGCGCCGCCGACACGCTGGGGGCCGGCGACGCCGCGCCCAAGCTGCTCACCCTCAATGCCGAGGTGATCGCCTGCGGCGACGCGCCCACGCTCGAAGTCGCGCCCGGCACCGCCACCACCATCGCAACGGGTGGTGTGATTCCCCGTGGCGCCGACGCGGTGGTGATGATCGAGCATACCGAGCTGATCGAGGGCGAGCCGCCGCGCATCGAAGTACGCCGCGCGGTGGCGCCGGGCCAGTTCGTCTCTTACGCGGGCTCAGACATCGCGCGCGGCGAGACGCTGCTTCGGCGCGGCACGCGCGTCGGCTCGCGCGAGATCGGCATGCTGGCGGCGTGTGGCCTGAGTGAAATCGCCGTGGTGCGGCGGCCGAAAGTGGCAGTGCTGTCGACCGGCGACGAACTGGTGGTGCCGGGCCGGTCGCTCAAAGCGGCGCAAGTCTATGACAGCAACGGTGCCGTTGTTGCCGCCGCCGTCGCCGAGGCCGGCGGCGAGCCGCTTGAGTTTGGCGCCTTTCCCGACGACGCGGCCGCGCTGGAAAAAGCCGTGCGGGCGGCGCTTGGCGTTGCCGACATAGTGGTGCTGTCGGGCGGCACCTCGAAGGGCGCCGGCGATCTCTCCCACACCATCGTCTCCAAGCTTGGGCCGCCCGGCATCCTGGTGCACGGCGTCGCGCTCAAGCCCGGCAAGCCGCTCTGCCTGGGGGTGGTGGGGGAGAAGCCGATCGTGGTGCTGCCCGGTTTCCCGACCTCGGCCATCTTCACCTTCCACGCTTACGTCGCGCCGGTGATCCGCGCGCGCGCCGGCCTGCCGCCGGAAGCCGCCGAAACGGTCACCGCCAGCGTGCCGGTGCGCGTCGCCTCCGAACTCGGGCGTAAAGAGTTCCTATTGGTGTCGCTGATCGACGGCGGGCAGGGCATGGTCGCCTTCCCGACCGGCAAAGGCTCCGGCGCCGTCACCAGCTTCGCGCAGGCCGACGGCTTCATCGAGATCGACGCGCTCGCGTCTTCACTCGACGCCGGCAGCGAGGTCCAGGTGACGCTGATCGGATCGGCGGCGCGCGCGCCCGACATCGTCATCATGGGCAGCCATGACGTGGCGCTCGACGTGGTGGTGGGCGCGCTCGCGGCGCGCGGCTTTTCGGCGCGCGTACTGGCGGTCGGCAGCCTGGGCGGCGTGGCGGCGGCCGGCCGCGGCGAATGCGACGTGGCGCCGGTGCATCTGATCGATCCGGCGAGCGGCCAATATAATGCGCACCTCGTCCAGCCGGGTCTGGCCCTGGTGCCGGGGTGGCGGCGCATGCAGGGCATCCTGTTCCGGCCGGGCGATGCGCGCTTCGCAGGCAAGAGCGCCGCCGAGGCGCTGAAAGCCGCCCTGGCCGACCCATTGGCCTTGGTCGTCAACCGCAACGCCGGCTCCGGCACCCGCGTCCTGATGGACAAGCTTCTGGACGGCGCCAAGCCTGCCGGCTACGCCAACCAGCCGAAATCGCACAACGCCGTCGCCGCCGCCATCGCGCAAGGCCGCGCCGACTGGGGCCTCGCAATCGAGCCGGTGGCGCGGATGTATGGGCTCGGCTTCCTGCCCGTCGCGCCGGAGCATTACGATTTCCTGATTGTCGAGAGCAGGCGCCAGCGCCCGGCGGTGCAGGCGTTTCTTTCGGCGTTGCGCGACGAAGCGGTGCGTGAACGCATACGCGCCATCGGCATGCAGCCGGCGGGTGACTGAACGCCCATGGATTTCATCATCCGCAACGCGCGTCTGTCCGACCGGCCCGATGAGCCGCTTGACATCGGCATCGCGCACGGGCGCATCGCCGCGATCGAGCGCGGCCTCTCGGCCGACGCGGCATCTTACGACGCGCAAGGCCTGCTTGCCTGTCCCGGCCTGATCGAGAGTCACATTCATCTCGACAAGTCGCGCATCATCGACCGCTGCGCGCCGCAGGAGCGCAAAACCTTGAGCCCGGTATTCGGCGTTACCCCGGTCAAGAAGACCATGACGGCGGAAGACGTCTACGCGCGCGCCAAGGCCACGCTGGAAGAATGCATCAAGCACGGCGCCACGCGCATGCGCACGCAAGTCGAAGTCGATCCCGGCATCGGCATGCGCGGCTTCGAGGGCGTCGCCGCGCTGATCGACGGATATAAATGGGCGATCGACATCGAAATCTGCGTGTTTCCGCAGGAGGGCCTGATCAGCTTTCCCGGCACCGAGGAACTGGTGATCGAGGGCCTCAAGCACGGCGCCAAGCTGATCGGCGGCGCGCCGCGTTACGACAAGGACGGCGCCGGCCAGATCGGGCGCATCTTCGAATTGGCGCGGGAGTTCGACGTCGACATCGACATGCATCTCGACGTCGGTCCCTCGGCCGAGCACATGGACATCCATCTGGTGCGCGAATTGACCGACAAATATAATCGCGGCGGCCGCGTGGTTGTCGGCCACATGGCGAAGTTGTCGCTGCTGCCGCCCGACCGGTTCGCCGCGCTGGCGCGCTCGCTCGCCGACAGCGGCATCGCCGTCACCGTGCTGCCGGCGACCGACCTGTTCCTCATGGGCCGCGACCAGGATCACGCCGTGCGCCGCGGCGTCGCCGACGCCAATGTGCTGTGCAAGCACGGCGTCCAATGCTCGCTCTCCACCAACAACGTGCTCAACCCGGCAACGCCTTATGGCGACTGCTCGCTGATGCGCATCGCCAATCTCTACGCCAATGTCATGTTCCTCGACCGTCCGGCCGAGCTGCGGCAATGCTTCGAGATGCTGACCACGCGTTCCGCCGCGCTGCTGAATTTCAAGGATTACGGCTTCGCCGTCGGCAACCCGGCCGACGTCGTCATTCTCAACGCGCAGAAGCCGGAGCAGGCGGTGGCCGAGATCGCCCAGCCGGTCGCGGCATTCAAGAACGGCAAGCAGACGATGGCCTGGAGCCTGCCGCGGCTGTTGCGGCCCTGAAGGTGGATCGCATGTTTCACTTGCCTCGGCCGGCCAAAGATTATTGTCATTCCGGGTCCGGCCGAAGGCCGGAGCCCGGAATCCAGGGCTGCATGCAATGCGCTTGTCGCCCTGGATTGCGGGTTCGCTTCGCCTCCCGGGAATGACAGGAAGATTGTGCCGAGGCTGGAAGAAAAAGAAGCGCTCATGCCCGCCTCATAATCTCCTAAACTCCACCCCAGTATCCGGTGTCGGGCCATTATGTCTTTTTGTATCAAACGCTGCGCCCTCGCCCTCCTGCTCGTGCCGCTGACCTTGGGTGCGGCGCAGGCGCAATTGCGCGGCCATGGCGGGCCGGTGCGCGCGGTGGCGATCTCGCCCGACGGCAAGCAGGCCGTCTCCGGCAGCTTCGACACCGCCGCCATCCGCTGGTCGCTCACCCGCAACGTCGCCGAGCAGGTCATGCGCTTCCACGACGGCGCGGTGAACGCGGTCGCCTGGCTCAAAGACGGCCGCATCGCCACCGCCGGCGGCGACGGCCACATCGCGCTCTGGACGCAAGGTCGGCCGCAGCCCGATCGCGTGCTCGACGGCCACACCGGGCCGATCGTCGATCTCGCGCTCTCGCCCGACGGCAAGACGCTGGCGTCGGCCTCCTGGGACCACACCGTGCGGCTCTGGCCGCTTGACGGCGGCAAGCCGCGCGTGCTCGAGGGCCATACGCAAAACGTCAACGGCGTGGCGTTCACGCCCGACGGCAAGCGCCTGGTCAGCGCCGGCTACGACAACACGCTGCGCATCTGGCCGCTTCATCACGGCGACCCGACCGTGCGCACGCTGGAATCGCCGCTCAACAGCGTGGCCGTGGCGCCCGACGGCGAGATCGTCACCGCCGGCGCCAGCGGCAAGCTCTATTTCCTCTCGCCCGCGGGCGAGCCGCGCGGCGAGGTGCAAGCTTCGCCGACGCCGATCATCGCCGTCACCGTCTCGCCCGACGGCAAGCTTATCGCCGCCGCCGGCATCCGCGGCTCGGTGGCGATCATCGACCGCAAAACGCACAAGCTCGCGCGCACGTTGATCGGGCCCGGCCTGCCGGTGTGGTCGGTGGCGTTCTTTCCCGACAGCCGCACGCTGTTGACCGGCGGCACCGACCGCATGATCCGCCGCTGGGACGCGCTCAAGGGCGAGCCGATCGACACCGCGGTGGTGGGCGCGCCGGAGGATCCGCTGAAGGCTTATGCCGGCGATCACGGCGCGCAGGTGTTCCGCCATTGCGTCGCCTGCCACACGCTCAAGCCCGACGAGGGCCCGCGCGCCGGCCCCTCGCTCTGGCACCTGTTCGGCCGCCGCATCGCCACCCTGCCGGGCTACAATTTCTCGCCGGCGCTGAGGAAGATGGACATCGTCTGGTCGAAGCGGACGGTGTCAAAGCTGTTCGAGATCGGCCCTGCGCACTACACGCCCGGCACCAAGATGCCGGAGCAGACGATTGGCTCGGTGGCGGACCGCAAGGCGCTGGTGGATTTTCTGGGCAGGGTGACGACGGGGAAGAAGGAGTAGCGCGCCGCCAATCGCCGTCATGCCCCGCACTCGCCTACGCGGGCGCAGGCTCCGGCGGGGCATCCAGTATTCCCAGTCTTGCAATCCACTCGAGAGACTGCGGCGTACTCGACCATCCGCTTTCGCGGACGTTGACACCGGAGAGCGCCGCTCAGCTTTCGCCCTTCGACTCGCTCTCCTCCCGCTCGCGCAGATAATCGTCGGTGGTGCGCACGGTCGGGCGCGGCGGTGCGCCGAAGGGATCGAAATTCTCGTCCGCCATGGCCTGCACACGGCAGTCGGCGCACATCTTGATGACGTCGAGCCGCTTTTTGCTGTCCTTGAACATCCAGTGCTTGCCTTCCAGGCTCGCCACCACGCGTTCGACCGAGCTCTTGACGCCGAACGGCGTGCCGCAGCTGATGCACAGGTAAGGCTCTTCTTCCTTGATCACCCGCCGTTCCGCGGTCGCCGCGCGGAAGTCGATCTGCGGCTTGAGCGACGATCACCTTCTCCGGGCAGGTTGCCTGGCACAGGCCGCATTGCACGCAGGCGTCCTCGGCAAAGCGCAGCACCGGCCGCTCGGGATCGTCCGAAAGCGCACCGGTCGGGCAGGCGCTGACGCAGGAAAGGCACAGCGTGCAGCCCTCGACATTGACCTCGACCGCGCCGAAGGGCGCGCCCTGCGGCAGCGCCACGATGTCGACCGGCGCCGGCGCCACGCCGTGCAGCTCGCGCAAGGCGAGTCGCGCCACGTCGCGCTTGTTGCCGACCGCGGTGAAGGTCGCAGGTTTGGCCGCGCCGTCCATGGGCGCGATGGAGCGCAAGGCTACACCGAGCGCGTCGGGATCGTCGGTCTCGATCGCCGCCACGCGCGCGCCCGCAAAGCCAAGCCCTGCGAGGATCGGCTCGGCCAGCGCCACGGTCTGCTGCAAGCCGCTCAGATCGTGGCGCGGCTTTGCCCGCGTCAGGAAGCGCACGGCACAAGCGCCATAAGCGAAGGCGCCGGCGACCGCCTCGACCCCAATTTGCGTGATCTCGTTGAGCTGCAGCGGCAGCACGTTGGCCGGCAGTCCCTCGCCATAGCGCGCCAACGCATCGATCATTTGCGCGCCGTGCTCGCCGTCATGGAACAGCAGCATTGGCCGCGCGCCGCCGGCCGCGCGATACGTCGACAGCAACACACGCAGCTTGCGCAGCAGCGCATCGGCCGGTGGCAACGCATAACCCGCGGCGCCGGTCGGGCAGGCGGCGGCGCATTGGCCGCAGCCGGCGCAGATTTTTGCGTCGATCGCCACCACGTCGCCGGCGGGCGCGATGGCGCCGGTCGGGCAGAGGTCGAGGCAGCGCCGGCAGCCGACGATGCCGGAGCGGGAATGCGCGCACAGCTCGGCGGCGAAATTGACGTAGCGGGGCTTGTCGAACTGGCCGATAAGATCGCGCGCCTTCAGCACGCAGCGCAGCACCGCGGCCGGGTCGCGCGCGTCGGCGCGCAAGTATCCGTCGCGCAGATCGGCAGAGGGAAACAGCGACGGCCCGCCGGAGAGATCGATCAGCAGGTCGCAGCGCAAGGGAACGTGGTCGCGCGCCGTGCCGAATTGCAGGCCGCCGCGCGAGGAGGGCGCCGGCTGTGCATAGCCGTCGACGGTCACTTCGAACGCACCGAGCGCGCCCTTGGCGGTTTTGATCGTGCCTTTGACCAGCGGAAAGGCGGTCACGCGCGGGGGCAGTACACCCGCCGGCTCCTTGATCAGCACGGTGAGGTCGAGATGGTCCTTCAGCAGCGTGGCCGCGTCGATGACCTGCTCGTCCTTGCCGTAAACAAGCGTCACGCCCTCGCTGTTGAGGGTGACGAAATGATAGTCGGGCGCCGGCTCGGCGGCGGCCGCGATCAGCGCCGCGATTTTCGGGCCGGCCGCGGCGGCGTCCTTCGACCAGCCGGCGGCCTCGCGGATATTGACGAAGGTGAGCTGCGCCTCGCTATCGGCCGCGGCTTCCGCGAACAGCGGCGCTTCCTGCGTGCAGGCGATTTCCACTTCGCCGCCGCCGGCGGCCGCCTTGCGAAAGCGACCGAGCTCGGCGCGGCATAATTGCCGGCCTTCGATCACCTCGGCGCCCTTGCAGGCGCGACGCACCGCCGCAGCATCCAGCGGCATGCTGTCTTCGCAGGAACAGATCAGGACTTTACGCGGCCGCTCGGCCATCTCGGGCTTCAACCTTTATTGCAGGCCCGCCAGCTCGAAGCGGATAAGCCATGCGGCATCGCTTCGTCTTCCGTATCCGCGCGGCTTGGCGGGACTGGCCACGCGTCCTTCCGGGCTATAATTATAGCTATTCAAAAGAGAAAGTAAGGGCGAGGATCGATGCCGCAGGACGTGCGGGCAGGCTTGGGGTTGACGCTGACGGGCGAACTGCGCCTGCCGCCGCCCTATACGCCGGTGCGCCTGCGCGAGTTCGGCGACGCTTTCGCACATGCGCTCAAGCTGGCACCAGAAAAAGGCGCCGGCACCCTCGTCCATGTCGGACGCTTCGACCTGGCCGAATTCGCGCTGGTGCTGGAGCCGGAGCAGAAGCTGGCGCAGGCCCGCCTGGCCTTTATTGCCGGCATGACGGCGCTTGCCGACGCCTTGGCCGCATTGGCGGAACCGGAAACCGCCATCGCCATCGGCTGGCCGGACAAGATCTACGTCAACGGCGGGCTGGTGGGCGGCGGACGCCTGGCCTGGCCGCACGGTGTGGGCGAGGACGAAGTGCCGGACTGGCTGGTGTTCGGCGCCATGATCCGCACCGCCTCGGCGGCCGGCACCGAGCCGGGCACCAATCCGGAGATCACCGCGCTCGACGAGGAAGGCTTTGCCGCGACGCCGTCGAGCCACGTGGTGGAAAGCTTCGCGCGCAATTTCATGGTGGCGCTCGATGCCTGGAACGAGAGCGGCATCGGCGCGCTGGGCAAGGGCTATCTGGCTTATTTCGGGCGCGAGCAAGGCCTGCGCCGCGACATCGGCGACAACGGCGACTTGCTGCTGCGCCGCGTGGCTTCTCCCGACATAGAACGCAAAGCGCTGCTGCCGCATCTCGCCGAGCCGTCCTGGTACGATCCGAACACCAAAGGCCCGCGCGCATGAAGCTGCTGCGCACCATCAGGCTCGATCCCTCCGACACGTTTATCTTCGATCCCGTGGCGGAGCCCGGCGAATGGGCGGTGTCCGGCGCCTTCGCTTTCTGGAACGGCGATCCCGCCAAGCTCGAAGGCAAGGCGCGCACCGCCTTCCGCAGCGGCTTCCTCAGCGCGGAATTGCTCGGCTGGTCGACGCTGGTGCAGATCGTCGAGGCGAATGACGCCGACCGCGCCAATCTGGTCGAGCTCTTGGCGCAGCAGCTGGTCGATCGTTTCGGCGCGCCCGATCTGAAGGCGGCGGCCGCCGCGGCGGAGGACGAGGTGGCCTTCGTCGAATCGCTCTGCACGCAGCCGCGCGACATGCTGATCGCCGTGCACCGCAGTTACGAGGACGGCAATGTGCGCGAAGCCTTTCGCACCCTGCGCCCGCGCGAGGGCGCCAAGCCGGCGCGCGCCTTCTCCTTCATGGAGGTCGAGGGCGAGGAGGAGCCGGGCGAGGAGGTCGATCTGATTTCCTTGGCCGAAAAGGAGCGCAAATGATCGACTTCTGGCTCTCCTGCGGCCATCATCTGCTCGACCGCGACGAAGGCGGCGGGCTCATCGTCACCGACGCCTTCCTGAAAGTCTATCTGGCGCGGCCGGAACTGATCCCGCCGCCCGAAGCCTGCCCGGTCGAGCGCGCGCTGCACGGCGCGCTGCTGGCCGATCCGCGCCTGCCGGTTGCGGCTGGCGATATCGAGGCAATCGCCGACGCCGACGCGCGCGAGAATTGGCAATTGCTGGTCGCCTTCCGCGATCACCTGCTGCGCCACAAGACGCTGGAAGCCGCATACGTCGACCTGCTGCGCAACGGCGTCGGCAACACGCCGCCGCTGTTCGTCAACCAGCTCGCGCACGTCATCCTGCGCAACGCGCTCGAGGGCACCGAAGAGCCGCGCGTCGCGCGCGCCGGCGAGCTGTTCTTCCGCGCCCAGCGCGTCACGCTGCACGAAGGCTCGCTGCTGTCGGTCGACGAGGAAGCCGTCGGCGGCGCCGCGCAAATGCCGGTCACCCCGCTCGTCTCCATGCTGGGCCTGCAGCCCGAAGCGCAGGTCGACGTGCTCAACGATGAGAATGCCGACAGCTATTGGGAGCGCAGCGACCAGTTCGACATGGCGCTCGACCTGACCGGCCGCCGCGCCGGTCTCGCCGCGCTCGCCGAAGCCATGCGGCGCTGGATCGCGCATCTGCTCGCGGTCGAGGTGACGATCGAGCCGCTCACCGAGCTGCGCGACGCCACGCTCACCTGGTATGTCGGGCTCGATGTCGACGCCACGCGCATGGGCGACACGCTGTGGAACGGCGAGGCGCTCGACGATACCGCCATGGGCCGCGTGGTCGGCCTGTTCCGGCTGACTTTCCGCGACCCGGAGGTCATGCTCGACCGGGTCAAGGGCGAGCCGGTCTATCTCATCCTCGCCATGACACCCGACAACATCGTCCGCATGAAGCCGCAGAACCTGGTCACCGGCCTGCCAATCAGGCGTTTCGAGACGGTGAGCTAGCGCCTTGCAGCGGGCTGTTGTGGCACGTATGGCGCTTGCCCGCCGCCCGCGCTAAAACCGCCGTGTAATTCGGAACCTTCGAGCCACCATGCAGGACGACGGACTTCAAACAGCCATTCGCGCCGCCGGCGGCGTCACCGAGCTGGCGCGCCGCATCGGCATTTCGCAGCCGTCGGTGTCGAACTGGACGCGCGTGCCGGCCGAACGGGTGCTCACCGTCGAGGCGGTGACCGGCGTCGCGCGCGCCATCCTGCGCCCGGATCTCTACGGTGGCGAGGGCGAGACCGCCGCCATCGACGATGTCGATCTCGCTCGCGCCCAGGAATACGCCCTGCTGGCGGTGCTGCTGTCGCGCGCGCCCGATGCCGCCATGCTCAAGCGCGTCGCCGAATTGCGCGGCGATCCGAGCCCGCTCGGCCTTGCCCATATCGCGCTGGCCGACGCCGCGGCGCAGGTCGATGCGCAAAAGGTCGAGCGCGAATTCTTCGATCTGTTCATCGGCATCGGCCGCGGCGAATTGCTGCCCTATGGCTCCTATTATCTGACCGGCTTCCTGCAGGAGCGCCCGCTCGCGCGCCTGCGCGACGATCTCGGCGCGCTCGGCATTACGCGCAGCGAAGGCGTGGTGGAGCCGGAAGATCATGCCGCCATCCTGTGCGAGATCATGTCCGGCATCGTCGGCGGCGCCTTCGGCACGCCTGCCGGCAGCGACCGGCCGTTTTTCGAGAAACACCTGCAGCCCTGGATCGGCCGCCTGTTCGCCGACATGGAACACGCCGAAAACGCCGATTTTTACCGGCGCATCGGCACCGTCGGCCGCTTGTTCGTCGAGATCGAAGCGCAGGCCTTTGCGCTGCCGGCGTAAGGCGCGTAGGTTGGGCGCAAGCTGAAGCAAGGAGGAATGGCGATGGAACGCAAAGACAAGCTCGCCCGCCGCGATTTCCTGCGCGTCATGGGCGCGAGCCTCGGCGCCGGCGCAGGGCTCGCGATCGCCGCGGCCGCGCCGCTCGCCGGCGAGGCGCAGGCGACCGAGTCGGAAGCGGAAGCCAAGAAGAAGCGCTACAACCCGAATTCGGAAGACGTGAAAAACTATTATCGCGTCAACCGTTACTAGCCGGGTTAGCGCGGCACCGCGATAGCGAGAGAACGCGCATGTCGGCCGATGCCGTAATGCCGGTCACCGTCGTCGTCGAACGGCGCGCCAGCAATCACGCCTGGCAGGATCACGTGTGGCGGCCGCTCGGCGTGCTGCCGCGCATGGCCGGCGAGCCGGGCCAGGTGCTCGCGTCGGACGAAGGCTGGACGCAATTTTACGGCGGCGATCTCGACATCGAGCTCTATCGCGGCGAAACCGACGGCTATCGCATCAACCTGTCGCAGGCGGCGCCGGTGGTTTACGTCGTCCTGCGCCGCAACGCCGAAGCCGAAGTGCTGGAATTCGATCCGTTCCTCGTCACCGTCTGTCCTTACGAAGCGATGAGCTATGGTGAGGGCAACGATGACATCGTGGAAGGCGTGCCGATGCCGCCGCAAGTGGCGGAGTGGCTGGGCGAATTCGTGGCGCTGCATCACGTCGACCGGCCCTTCGTGAAGCGCAAGAACAAACGCCACCGGGACGATGAGAGCGGCAAGCGGCCGCAGCCCGGGCGAGTCGTATCGTGAGCGACGAATTCGGCGCCAAGCTCAGCCGCTGGTCGCAGCGCAAGGCCGCGGCGCGGCGCGGCGCGCTGCCGAAGGAAACTGCCCCCGAGCCGCAACGCGACGAGCCGGCGGCCGAACCGTCCGCCAGCGAAGAAAAGCCGGCGGAGGACTTAGCCAAGCTGCCGCCGGTCGAGGAACTCACCGCCGAATCGGACTTCACCGTCTTCCTGCGTGAAAATGTGCCGGAGGCCATCAAGCGCGCGGCCTTGCGCAAGCTTTGGGGAAGCGATCCGGTGCTGGCCAATCTCGACGGCCTCAACGACTACGACGAGGACTACAATCTGGCCAATTCGGTGGTCGGCGCGGTGCGCACGGCCTATCGGGTCGGCAAGGGCTACGTCGACGAAGCCGAAGAGAAACCGGCGCAGGAGAAAGCCCGCGACAGCGGCGAGCCTGCCGAGTCGGCCGCAACGGCGCCCGTGGTGGCCGCCAACGAAAACAAAATCGAGCCGCCTGTGGATGACGCCAATACCGCAACGCAAGAAGTGGGCGCGGGCGAAGACGGCGAGGTGGCCGCAGGGCCGGCGCCAGATAAGGCCGTTTGAGATCGCGGAACCTTGCTGCGTTGCAGCAAGCCGAGGCTGCCCAACTCATCCTGCGACTTTTGGATATAAAATAAATTGGCGCAAAGAGCGTTGTTATCCCATAGGGCATCGCTATAATTGTCATAATTCTAAACGGCGGGCTTCCCAGTAGCGGTTCAACGTTCGGGAGCCAATAAAGGGGCCGCTGCGGTCTCTTTCCGGGGAGGAGTGATGGCATCCGCGCAGCCCGTGTCACGCGGGGACATCGACGCGACGCCAGCCGCCGGGCTCCGTAGCCCCAGCGACCTCGTCCGTTTGCATCCAATCTCCCGCGCGCGCTCAGCCGCTTGCCGCGGCCGCACGCCTTTCGCATCGGAGGACTGACCATGCGCACGACCAAGCAAAGCGCCGGACAGGTCGACCGCCGCAGCCTGCTCAAAGGCGCGGGGCTCGCCCTCGGCGCAGCGGCGGCGACGACCGCCGGTGCCGTCGAGAATGCATCGGCCGGCAGCGCGCAGCCTGCGGCCGCGCACCGCGGCTATCGCGAGAGCGAGGAAGTGCGCACCTACTACAAGCTCGCGCGCTTCTGATCCCGTTTGACATCGCTGCCCGCGCGACAAAGCGCGCGGGGCCGGGCCGACCCGACTTCAGGAGGACGACATGCTGACCAAGAAAACCAACGGCGCCGCCAGGACCACGCGCTTGATGCAAGGGCTGGCGACGGTTGCCGGCACGGCCGTCGACCGCCGCAAATTCCTGGCGCGGTCCGGCCTGCTCGCCGGCGGGGTAGCGGCTGCCAGCATGATGCCGGGCGCCGTCAAGAAGGCGGACGCGGCCGCCGCGGGTCCGCTCACCGCCGGCGCCACGCGCGTCAAGTCGGTGTGCACGCATTGCTCGGTTGGCTGCACCGTGATCGCCGAAGTCAAGAACGGCGTCTGGGTCGGTCAGGAGCCGGGCTGGGACAGCCCGTTCAACATGGGCTCGCACTGCGCCAAAGGCGCCTCGGTGCGCGAGCATGCCCATAACGAGCGCCGCCTGAAATATCCGATGAAGCTCGTGAACGGCCAGTGGACCCGCATCAAGTGGGAGCAGGCGATCAGCGAAATCGGCGACAAGATGCTGCAGATACGCAAGGAGTCGGGTCCCGATTCAGTCTACTGGCTGGGCTCGGCCAAGTTCAGCAACGAGCAGTCCTACCTGTTCCGCAAGTTCTATGCGTTCTGGGGCTCCAACAACGGCGACCACCAGGCGCGCATCTGCCACTCCACCACGGTCGCGGGCGTCGCGAATACGTGGGGCTATGGCGCGATGACCAATTCCTACAACGACATGCACAATTCCAAGGCGATGATCCTGTTCGGCTCCAACCCGGCCGAAGCGCATCCGGTCGCCGTGCAGCACATCCTGCATGCCAAGGAGAAGAACAAGTCGAAGCTGATCGTCTGCGATCCGCGCTTCACCCGCACCGCCGCGCATGCCGACGAGTTCGTGCGCTTCCGTCCCGGCACCGACGTGGCGCTTATCTGGGGCATCCTCTACCACGTGATGAAGAACGGCTGGGTCGACAAGGAATACGTCAAGCAGCGCGTCTGGGGCCTCGACCAGATCGAGAAGGAAGTGATGAAGTGGACGCCGGAAGAGACCGAGAAGGTCACCGGCGTGCCCGGCGCGCAGCTCGAGCGCGTCGCCAAGATGCTGCACGAGAACAAGCCCGGCACGCTGGTCTGGTGCATGGGCGGCACCCAGCACCACATCGGCAACAACAACACGCGCGCCTATTGCGTGCTGCAGCTCGCGCTTGGCAATGTCGGCAAGGCCGGCGGCGGCGCCAACATCTTCCGCGGCCACGATAACGTGCAGGGCGCCACCGACATGTGCGTGCTCTCGCACAGCCTGCCCGGCTATTACGGCCTGGCCACCGGTTCGTGGAAGCACTGGTCGCGCGTCTGGGACGTCGACTACAACTGGGTCCTCGGCCGCTTCGCCTCCAAGAAGCTGATGGAATTGGCCGGCATCCCGGTGTCGCGCTGGATCGACGGCGTGCTGGAAGACAAGAAGCACATCGACCAGCCCAACAACATCCGCGTCATGGTCTATTGGGGCCACGCGGTGAATTCGCAGACCCGTCTGCCCGAAATGAAGAAGGCGATGGAGAAGCTCGACCTCATGGTCGTGGTCGATCCGGTGCCGACCTTCGCCGCGGTCATTCCCGACCGCAAGGACGGCATCTATCTGCTGCCGTCGACCACGCAGTTCGAGACCTACGGTTCGGTCACCGCCTCGAACCGCTCGCTGCAATGGCGCGATCGGGTGTTCAAGCCGTGGTTCGAGGCCAAGCCCGACCACGAGATCATGTATCTGTTCGCCAAGAAGCTCGGTTACGACAAGGAGCTGTTCAAGCACATCAAGGTGAACGGCTCGGAGCCGCTGGTCGAGGACATCACCCGCGAATATAACCGCGGCCTGTGGACCATCGGCTATACCGGCCAGTCGCCGGAGCGGCTGAAGGCGCACATGGCCAACCAGCATTTGTTCGATCCGACCACGCTCAAGGCCAAGGGCGGGCCGGTCGACGGCGATTATTACGGCCTGCCGTGGCCGTGCTGGGGCACCGCGGAGATGAAGCATCCCGGCACGCCGATCCTCTACGACACCTCCAAGCCGGTGGCGGAGGGCGGGCTCACCTTCCGCGCCCGTTTCGGCGTTTCGCATAACGGGCAGAACCTGCTGGCCGAGGGCTCCTATTCGGAGGGCTCGGAGCTCAAGGACGGCTATCCCGAATTCACCATGGCCATGCTGAAGAAGCTCGGCTGGGACAAGGACCTCACGCCGCAAGAGCTCGCGGCGATCGAGAAGGTGGCGGGGGCGACCAAGCCTGCCGCGGCGCCCGCGGCACCCGCGGCCGGCGCGGCACCTGCGGCACCCGCGGCGCCCGATGCCGCGGCCATGGCCGCCTACGACAAGAAGATCGGCGGCATCAACTGGAAGGTCGACCTGTCGGGCGGCATCCAGCGCGTCGCCATCAAGCACGGCTGCGCGCCGTTCGGTAACGCCAAGGCGCGCACCGTGGTGTGGACCTTCCCGGATCCGATCCCGGTGCACCGCGAGCCGCTCTACACCAATCGGCGCGACCTGCTGCCGAAATACGCCACCTACAAGGACCGCCACTCCTACCGGCTGCCGACCTTGTACGAGTTGATCCAGAAGAACGACCACTCCAAGCAGTTCCCGACCATCCTCACCTCCGGCCGTCTGGTCGAATACGAGGGCGGCGGCGACGAGTCGCGCTCCAACAAGTGGCTCGCCGAACTGCAGCAGGAGATGTTCTGCGAGATCAACCCGGCCGACGCCGGCAAGCTCGGCGTCAAGAACGGCGCCAAGGTCTGGGTGCATTCGCCGGAAGGCGGCAAGGTGCTGGTGGCGGCGATGGTCACGCCGCGCGTGGCGCCCGGCGTCGCCTTCATGCCGTTCCACTTCGGCGGCTACTGGCAGGGCAAGGACCTGCGCGGCAAGTATCCGAAGGGCAACGATCCTTACGTGTTGGGCGAAGCCTCCAACATGAACGGCACCTACGGCTACGATTCGGTCACGCAGATGCAGGAGACGAAAGTCACTCTGTGTCGCATTGAGGCGGTTTAAGGAGAAATAACATGGCACGCATGAAATTCCTTTGCGACGCCGACCGTTGCATCGAGTGCAACGCCTGCGTCACCGCCTGCAAGAACGAGAACGAGGTGCCCTGGGGCATCAACCGCCGTCGCGTCGTCACGCTCAACGACGGTCAGCCGGGCGAGCGCTCGGTGTCGATGGCCTGCATGCACTGTTCCGACGCGCCCTGCGCCGCGGTCTGCCCGGTGAACTGCATCTACACCACGGCGGACGCGGTCGTGCTGCACAACAAGGACCTGTGCATCGGCTGCGGCTACTGCTTCTACGCCTGTCCGTTCGGCGCACCGCAATATCCGAAGGTCGGCAACTTCGGCTCGCGCGGCAAGATGGACAAGTGCACGTTCTGCGCCGGCGGCCCGGAAGCCGACGGCAGCAAGGAGGAGTACGAGAAATACGGCGCCAACCGTCTGGCCGAGGGCAAGCTGCCGCTGTGCGCGGAAATGTGCTCGACCAAGGCGCTGCTCGCCGGCGACGGCGAGATCATCGCCCAGATCTACAAGGAGCGCGTGAAGACGCGCGGCTACGGCTCCGGCGCTTGGGGCTGGCAGACCGCTTATCATGAATTGATCGCGAGCTGATCGTTCAATCAAGAAACGGGTTCACAGGGGAGAGGACGCAATGGCGAAGGTGTTCGCTACGATCCGCTTCGTCGCCGGCGCGCTCGCGCTCGCATTCATGGTCGCAACCGTCTCGCCGGTGCCGGTCTCGGCGCAAGGCGGACCGACGGCCGCCAGCAGCGAGCAGCAACTGCTCAAACAGCTCAAGGGCGGCGTCATCCGCGGCGATGTGAGCATTCCCGACCAGAAGGCGGCCAACTTAATCCATCCGGCGGGGCGCAACTGGCAAGGCTTCCACACCGTCACGCTGAAGTGGATCGGCGGCATCGCCCTGCTCGGCATGCTGGCGCTGCTGATCATCTTCTATCTGTGGCGCGGCACCATGAAGATCGAGGGCGGCCGCTCCGGGCAAACCCTGCTGCGCTTCAACGGCTTCGAGCGCTTCGTGCACTGGCTGACCGCCACCACCTTCGTGATCCTCGGCCTCACCGGCCTCAACATCACCTTCGGCCGCGCGCTGCTGCTGCCCTGGATGGGGCCGCAGGCCTTCAGCGACTGGTCGCAATGGGCGAAATACGCGCACAACTATCTCAGCTTCGCCTTCACTATCGGCGTGGTGCTGATGTTCCTGATGTGGATCGGGCAGAACTTCCCGACCGCGGCCGACGCCGAATGGCTGAAAGCCGGCGGCGGCATGGGCAAGGGCCACGCGCACGCGCCGGCGCACAAGTTCAACGCCGGGCAGAAGCTGCTCTACTGGTTCGTCGCGCTCGGCGGCGCCGCCATGATCGTCAGCGGCTACATGCTGATGTTCCCGTTTTACGGCGGGCTCACCATCGGCAACATGGAACTGGCCGAGGTCTTCCACGGCGTGGTGGGCATGTTGTTCATGGCGCTGATCCTGGCGCACATCTATCTTGGCACGCTCGGCATGGAGGGCGCGTTCGAGGGGATGAGCAGCGGCACCGTCGACCTCAACTGGGCCAAGGAGCATCACGATCTTTGGGTCGAGGAAGAGGCCCAGGGCAGCGCCGGCGGCGCCCGCGCCCAGCCGGCCGAATAACTTCGTCGAAAGCCTCCTCGCGTGACTGACGCCCGGCCTCGCGCCGGGCGTTTTGTTTTGGCCGCGCGCCTTGCTAAAATTTCGATTGTCGTCCCCGCACTCGGGTCCGGCTTCGCCGGCGCGAGCACAGGCTCCGGCGGGGACCCGGTAATCACGGACAACGTTGTGTGTACTGGATCGTCCGCTTTCGTGGACGATGACAGCCGTGCGAAATAATTCTTTCTCACACCCCGAACGCCAGCCCCGCCGCGAACACGCCGTCGTAGCGGGCGAGCGCCACGCCCATGATCACCGGCGCGAACGCGGTGGGCAGGTGCGGCCGGGATAAATGAGCTTGCGCGTCCAAACCTCGCGCGGCGACCACGCCGTGGTCTGGGACATATTGCCTCTCCGCGCGCCCTTGAAGGCGGAAAGTGCCCTTCGCGGGCGCCGGCGGCAATTCGGCAATTCGGCACAGCGTGATTGCGCTCGATGTCGATGGTGGCCGACGCCATGGGCACAGCGTGCTCCCTCCCCCGCTTGCGGGGGAGGGTTGGGGTGGGGGCGTCGCCTGCGCATGTGCCTGCCGCATTCCCCCTCCCTGTCCCTCCCCCGCAAGCGGGGGAGGGGACGCTGGAGTTGCTGCGCCCGTGCTATACCTCCCGCTCCTCGGCGGGAGTTGCGTCCTTATATGACCACCATGCGCATTATCGGACTTGCCGGCTGGAGCGGCTCAGGCAAAACCACGCTGATCACCAGGGTGATCCCGCGGCTGATCGCGCGCGGCTTGCGCGTGTCGACGCTCAAACACGCCCATCACGGCTTCGATCTCGACCAACCGGGCAAGGATTCGTTCTTCCACCGCGCCGCCGGCGCCACCGAAGTGGTGATTTCCTCGGCCAAGCGCTTCGCCATCCTGCACGAATTGCGCGGCGAGCCGGAATGGGACCTGCCAGACCTGGTCGCCAAGATATCGCCGGTCGATCTGGTGCTGGTCGAGGGCTACAAGCGCGATCCGTTCCCCAAGCTGGAAATCCACCGCGCCGCTACGGCCAAGCCGCTCATCCACCCGGAAGACCCGCATGTGGTCGCCATCGCTTCCGACGTTGCCTTGCCGGAGGTGAAGCTGCCGGTGGTCGATCTCGACGACATCGAGGCCATCGCCGATCTACTGTTGAAACACGCGGTGCCGATCGACCAGATAAAGCAACTTGTCGGGAGCCGCGCATGATCCCGAAAAGTGGGAACCGGTTTTCGGATACGATCATGCGCAAGCGAAAGATACTTTAATGGCGCAACTGACCGACGACTGTTTCGCGTTCTCCGGTCCGCTCCTGCGGCTCGACGACATGGAGCGGTTGATCGGCGAGCGCATCGCGCCGGTGCGCGAGACCGAGCGTGTGCCGCTGCACGGCGCGCGCGCGCGCGTCGCCGCATACGATGTGAAGGCGCCGGTCGATCTGCCGCCCTTCGACAATTCGGCGGTCGACGGCTATGCCGTGCGCCATGCCGACCTCAAGCCGGACGGCGACACCAGGCTCGCCATCGCCGGCCGGCTGACCGCCGGCGCGCGCGCCGAGCTTGCGCTCAAGCCCGGCGAGGCCATCCGCATTTTCACCGGCGCGGCCATGCCGGCGGGCGCCGACACCGTCTTCATGCAGGAGGACGTCACGGTCGAGGGCGATCGCGTGACGGTGCCGAGCGGCCTGAAGCTCGGCGCCAACCGGCGGCTGGCCGGCGAGGACGTAGCGAAAGGCCGCGTGGTGATTGCGGCCGGCACCGTGCTGGAGGCGCAGCACATCGCGCTCGCCGCCGCGCTCGGCCTCACCGAGCTCGCCGTGCGCCGGCGGCTGAAGGTCGCGATCTTCTCCACCGGCGACGAGGTGGTCGAGCCGGGCTCGGCGCGCGCCGGCGCCGCCATCTACGATTCCAACCGCTTCCTGCTGGTCGAGCTGCTCGAGCGGCTGGGCGCCGTGGTGACCGATCTCGGCATTCTGGCCGACGCGCCCACTACGCTGGCGCGCGCCATCGGCAAGGCCGCGCTGCATCACGATCTGGTGCTGACCTCGGGTGGCGTCTCCACCGGCGAGGCCGATCACGTGCGCAGCGCGGTCGAGCGCATCGGCAGCCTTGTGTTCTGGCGCGTCGCCATCAAGCCGGGGCGGCCGGTGGCGCTCGGCGTCATCCCCGGCGCCGCCGGGCAGAGCGCGGCCTTCGTCGGCATGCCGGGCAATCCGGTCGCGGTGTTCGTGACCTTCGTGCGGGTGGTGAAGCCGCTCTTGCGGCGGCTGTCGGGCGCGCGCCCCGAGAGGCTGGTGGCGCTGCCGGTGCGCGCGGCCTTCGCCTACAAGAAGAAGAAGGACCGGCGCGAATATGTGCGCGTCGCGCTACGCAAAGCAGCCGACGGCGAGATCGAGGCGGTCAAGCATCCGCAGGACGGCGCCGGCATCTTGACGTCGCTGACCGAGACCGACGGCTTGCTGGAGTTTCCCGAGGACGTCACCGCGATCGAGCCCGGCGCGCGGGTTGGGTTCTTGTCGTATGCGGCGTTGATCGGGTAGCTGTCATTCCGGGGCGCTCGCGCAGCGAGTGAACCCGGAATCCAGGGGCCAAACTCTCGATGTCTTGTCGCCCTGGATTCCGGGCCCGCGCTTCGCGCGTCCCGGAATGACGAAGAACGGCCTACACCCTCACATACGGCGTCGTGAACGCCTGGTTCGCCGGCTCTTGCATGCTGTCGAGCACGCCCCAGCCGATGATCGCGATCACGATGGCGGCAACGCAGGCAATAACGAAAGATTTCATGGCGTCGGCTCCCTCTTCAGCCCCATAGGTCGGTACTATAGCAAATAAAAAGACGTCTTGCGGCAGGTCAACCGCCGAAATCACGGCGCCGTATGTTGCAGCGCAATGCGCGTGGCACGCGCGGCGTCTTCCGGCGTGTTGACGTTGAAGAAGGGGTCGATCGGCTCCGGCGGCCAGTCGGCGATGGCGATGCCGTAGCGGCCGGTGAACACCTCGATCTTGCGCAAGTCCTCCTGAACAAGCGCCTTGCGCAAGTCGGCGCGCAGCGCCAGCGGCCAGAGGGCGATGGTCGGGTGGCGCCATTGCGCCCGAGCGCGCGCAAGCGAGCGGCACCCCGGCGCCCATTTGGCGGCGGGCTTGGTGCAGGCGCTCGACCAGGTCGTCGGGCAGGAAGGGGCAGTCGCCCGGCACGCTGACGATCCATTCGACGCCGTTGTCCTGTTCCGCCAGCCAGTCGAGCCCGGCCAGGATGCCGGCGAGCGGGCCGGGATGGTCCGGCACGTTGTCCGGCACCACCGCGCAGCCGGTGTCGGCGAAGCGTTCGGGATCGCCGTTGGCGTTGATGATGATGTCGGTGCATTGCGCCGACAGCGTCGCCAGCACCCGGTCGAGGATGGTGACGCCGCCGATCTCGATCAGCGCCTTGTCGCCGCCGCCCATGCGGCGCGCGAGGCCGCCGGCAAGGACGAGGCCGAGGGTGGGGGGAGGGGGAATGGTCATGCGGTGTATTTTTTTTATGTCGAGCGGTGCCACGCGCACGCTTTCCCTCTCCCCTCGGGGGAGAGGGTGCCCGAGCGAAGCGAGGGCGGGTGAGGGGGCAAGGGCCTTTCGAGAGTCACTTGCCCCCTCACCCGGCGCACGCTCGCTATCGCTCCGCGTGCGCCACCCTCTCCCCGGAGGGGAGAGGGGAAGCGCGTATGCCTCACGCTTGTGCGTAGCAGCTCAGTCATCCGCCACCGCCGCCTTGCGCCGGTGCTTGGAGCTTTCTTCCGCGACCGCATCCAGATCCTGGTCGAACACGATGCGGTCCTCGCCGGCGAGCGCAACAAAACGTTTTCCCCGCGCGCGGCCGATCAGCGTGAGGTTGGCCTTGCGCGCCAGCTCCACGCCCCAGGCGGTGAAGCCCGAACGCGAAATGAGAATCGGAATACCCATGCGCACGGTCTTGATCACCATCTCGGAAGTCAGCCGCCCGGTGGTGTAGAAAATCTTGTCGGCGGGCTTGACCTTCTCCTTGAACATCCAGCCGGCGATCTTGTCGACCGCGTTGTGGCGGCCGACGTCTTCCATATAGACCAGCGGGCGGTCCTTAAGCGCCAGCACGCAGCCGTGGATGGCGCCGGCTTCCAGATAAAGCGAGGGCGTGGTGTTGATCTTGTGGGTCAATGCGTAAAGCCAGGAGGTGCGTAGTTCCGCATCGGGCAGCGCGATGGTTTCCAGCGCCTCCATCAGGTCGCCGAACACGGTACCTTGCGCGCAGCCGGAAGTCTGCACTTTCTTCCGAAGCTTCTTTTCGTAGTCGGTCTTGCGCTTGGTGCGCACCACGATGGTGGAGAGCTCCGCGTCGTAATCGACGCCGGTGATCTCGTCGTCACCCAGCAGCATGTTCTGGTTGAGCAGATAGCCAATGGCGAGATACTCGGGATAATCGTTGATGGTCATGGCGGTGACGATCTCCTGCGCGTTGAGGAAGATCGTCAGCGCGCGCTCGACCGTCACGGAGGTTTCGACGCGCTGCCCGGTCTGATCGACGCCGCTGACGCGCTCGGTCAGCCGCGGGTCGTTCGGGTCGGGCCGGATGATGTAGCTGTCGTCGTTCTTGCTCATGGTCGAATTATAGCAGGACCCGCCGCCAAAATCTGCCCACTGCCGGTGGGCAAGCCCAGCATATATCTAGGCAATTTCGCCCGACCGCGGTTCCCAAGCGCGGCGTCGCTGCCTTAAGAT
This sequence comes from uncultured Pseudomonadota bacterium, assembly GCA_963805535.1. Lineage (GTDB taxonomy): Bacteria > Pseudomonadota > Alphaproteobacteria > Rhizobiales > Xanthobacteraceae > Pseudolabrys. The sequence goes on along the minus strand of CAWDUV010000007.1, from coordinate 19,417 downwards.
AAGCGCCAATCGGCCCGCTTGAAGGCCAAACGCTCAAGGCCCCGGGGAGACGCCTGCCATGTACCGCGCCACCAAAGACATCGTGCTGCCGACCACCATCACCGGCTCGCTGCCGCGGCCGAGCTGGTACACCGAGAACCTCGCCGGCCGCTCCTTCCTCGACGCCATGGTGAACAACCAATTCCGCGAGCAATATGTCGACGCGGTGTCGGTCTATCTGCACGAGCAGGAACTGGCCGGGCTCGACATCGTCACCGACGGCGACGCGCATTTTGACTCCGACGTAGGCGGCCAGAGCTGGACCAATTATCCGCCGCGCCACATGGGCGGCTTCGACAAGAATCCGCAGCCGACGCCGGCCGGCAAGGGCGGGCTGGCGTTCCCGCCCGGGCACATCCTGCACGATTATCTGGAATCGCGGGTGATGCCGGGCATCAGCGGGCCGGTCACGCGCGGCGACCTGCAATACGCCGCCATGTGGAAGGTGGCGCAGCGCATGACCAGGAAGCCGGTCAAGTTCGGCACCATCGGGCCGGAACTGGTCGCCTTCGCGGTGCAGGACAAATACTACAAGTCGATGAAGGAGCGCATTCTGGCGATCGCCGACGCGCTCAACGAAGAGCTGCACGAACTCGCCGATGCCGGCTGCCCGGTGATCCAGTTCGAGGAGCCGCAGATCCACCTGTTGGCGATCCGCAACATCGTCGACGACGTGATCAACCCGGCCTTCAGCGTCGAAGTGTTCAACCGCACCGTCAAGGGCCTGCGCGCCAAGACCGAAGTGTGGTGCCACACCTGCTGGGGCAATCCTTCGCAGCAGCGCATGTTCAAGGAAGTGCAGAGCTACAAGACCGCGCTCGACATGCTCGACAAGGTCGACGCCGACGTCATCACCTTCGAAGTCGGCGAGCGCGCACGGCATGGACCTGGAGGCCCTCGGCAAGGCGATCACCGACAAGAAGATCTGCATCGGCGTCATCGACCATCATTCGCTGCAGGTCGAGCGGCCGGAGGAAATCGCCGAGCACATCCGCAAGGCCTTGAAATACATTCCGGCCGAGCGGCTGGCGATCTCGTCCGACTGCGGCATGGGCCGCGAGGGCATGAGCCGCCGCCACGCCTATTACAAGACCGTTTCGCTGGTGCTCGGCACCAATATGGTGCGCAAGGAGATCGGCGCGCCGCAAGCCGAAGTGCTCGCCGCCGATCCGCGCTATTCGCTGGTGGTGCAGGGGAAGTAGTTCTTTCACCACCCCGGCAGAAACGCGGCGCCTCCCGTATCGGGATCGGCCAGTTGTTCCACCGGCGCGCGGTAGAGCTCTTCGAGCCGGGCGCGGTTGAGCACCTCGGTGACCTTGCCCTCGGCCAGCGCGATGCCGTCGCGCAAGAGAAAGGCGCGGTCGGCCGCGCGCAGTGCGTGGTTGGGGTCGTGCGTGGTGAACAGCACGCCGTGGCCGGAGTCGGCGAGCGCCTTGATCTCGCGCATCACCTTGCCCTGATTGCCGAAATCGAGGCTGGCGGTCGGCTCGTCGAGCACGATGAACTGCGGCTCCTGCGCCAGCGCCCGCGCCAGCAAGACAAGCTGGCGCTCGCCGCCGGAAATCTCCGTGTAGGGCCGCATCGACAGCTTGGCGATGCCGAAGCGTTCGAGCGCACCTTGCGCCACCTCGCGGTCGTGCGCACTCGGCCGGCTGAACAGAGTGCCGTGCGCCGAGCGGCCCATCAGCACTACCGTCTCCACCGTAAAGGCGAAAGTGCCGACATGCACCTGCGGCACATAGGCGATGGTGCGCGCGCGCTCGCGGATCGAATAGGCCTCCAGCGCCTTGCTGGCGAGCCGCACCTCGCCCGCCTTCGGTCTGATGAGGCCGAGCAGCGTCTTCAACAGCGTGGTCTTGCCGCCGCCGTTCGGGCCGAGCAGCGCCAGCACCTCGCCGGTCTCCAGCGCGACGTTCAGGCCGCGGCCGACGATGTGGTTGGGATAGCCGATGGTGAGCGTCGCGGCCGGAGAGGATCACGACCAGTTCCTCTGCATGTGCGCCAGCAGCCAGATGAAGAACGGCGTGCCGACCACCGCGGTCAAAATGCCGAGCGGGATCTCCACCTGCGCCGCGGTGCGCGCCAGCGTGTCGATCAGCAACAGATAGCCGCCGCCCAGGATCGCCGCCGCCGGCAGAAGCCGCGCGAAATCCGGTCCCACCAGCGAGCGCGCCAGATGCGGCACCACCAGGCCGACCCAGCCGATGATGCCGGCGGTCGCTACGCTCGCCGAGGTCACCAGCGTCGCCGCCGCCACTATCGCGATGCGCAAAGGTCCGGTGGAAACGCCGAGCGCGCGCGCCTCCTCCTCCGGCAGCGACATCACGTTCATGCGCCAGCGCAGCGCGACCAGCACCGCGGCGCCGACCGCCACTGGCCCGAACAACGGCAACAGGTCATGCACGTCGGTGGCGGCGAGGCTGCCGAGCAGCCAGAAGGTCATGGCCGGGAGCTGGTTGTAGGGATCGGCGAGATATTTGACGAGGCCGACGCCGGCGCCGAGCAGCGCGCCCACCACCACGCCGGTCAGCACCAGCACCAGGACGGGGTCGCGCGCGCGCACCATGGAGCCGATTGCGTAGACCGCGGCCACGGCGGCGAGCCCGCCGGCAAATGCCAACGCTTGGATGGCGAGCACGCCGAGCGAAAAGAAAATGCCGATCACCGCGCCGAGCGCCGCACCCGAGCTGGCGCCGAGAATATCGGGCGACACCAGCGGATTGCGGAACAGGCCCTGGAAGGCAGTGCCGGCGACCGCGAGCGCGGCCCCGACCAGAACCGCGGCCAGCACGCGCGGGCCGCGCACCTGCAGCACCACGCTCTGCACGGCTTCCGAGACGTGCGGCTGCGCGCCGGTCAGCTTGGCGAACAGCACGCTCGCGAGATCGGCCAGCGACACCGGATAGCGCCCGACCGTGAAGGCGAGCAGGAGGCCGGCGATCAATACGCCGGTCGCGATGGAGAGACCGGGCAGGGCGGAGCGCACTTACCTCTCCCCGCTTGCGGGGAGAGGTAGACCGGCCGGCGCTTTGCGCGGGCCGGTCGGGTGAGGGGGCGTATTCGTGCGCAATACGGCTGCGATTGTTTCGAGCACGCCGTCGATGTTGCGCAAGACGTCGTGATTCCAGAATCGCAGAACCCGAAAATTGTGTTCCTCAAGCCAACGGTTACGGACCATGTCCTGGCTGCTTTGCGCGTGTTGGCCCCCGTCCACCTCGATGACGAGGCGGAACTCGCGACAAACGAAATCGACCGTGTATGGCCCAATTGGCTCCTGCCGAACGAATTTGCATCCGGAAAGTGCACGTGAACGCAGTCGATTCCAAAGTTTGTTTTCGGCGCCTGTCGAATCTCGGCGTAACGCCCGCGAACGCGCTGTGCGGATTGCCCTCGCGCCGCGCATTTCGCTAAGCCCCCTCACCCGGCCGCCTTCGCTACGCTACGGCGGCCGACCTCTCCCCGCAAGCGGGGAGAGGTAAGCAAGCGGCCGCGTCTGTGTTCCCTCACCCCCTTCCCGCCAACACATGCGCGATCTGCGCATCGGTCGGCGTGCGGTGATAGAACAGGGTATAGAATTCGCGCGTGAGCTTTTCCATATCCTCCGGAAAGCGCTCCGGATAGAGGATCTTTGCCAGCCACCACAGCCCGATAAGCCTGTTCACACTCGGGGGGAAATCGACCCAGCCGAACGGCATCTTGGGCGACAGGTGCACGTTGCCGTTCTTGACCGCGTCGACCGCCGCCCAGCCGGGATCGCCGCGCACGGTGGCGGCAAAGAACAGGTCGATGGTGACGATCACTTGCGGATTCCACAGCAGCACCTGCTCGATCGACACATTGGCCAGTCCGCCATGCGTGCCGCTGGCGACGTTCTGCGCCAACAGCTCGATGGTCTCCACGTTGATCGAGCCGCCCAAGCCCGTGACCAGCCCGCGCGGGCCGCGCGCGTAATAGACTCGCGGGCGCTTGTCGTGCGGAATATCGGCGATGCGCTGTTAAATCGTCTTCAGCGTGTGCTCGGAATAGTCGGCCAGCTTTCTGGCGTCGGCTTCGCGGTGCGTGAGCGCGCCCAGCTTGCGGTAGGTGTCGGGAATGGCGTCGAAGCGGCCGTCGAGCAGCGCGTAGGGGATGCCGGTCTGCGCCTGCACGCGTTCGGCCAGCGACACGAAAGTCGCGCGCGTCGAGCCGACGTCGAGGATGAGATCGGGCTTGAGCGCGATCACCGTTTCCAGATTGGCCGTGTTGCCGCGCCCGGTCAGGCGGCCGATCTCCGGCCGTGCGCAGACCTCGGGCAGCATGTAGGCGCATTCTTCCGGCCGGTTGGCACGCGGCCAGCCGAGCAACAGGTCGGGTGCCAGCGTGTAGAGCAGGATGGCGGCCGGGGGACCGGCCGGAAACACGCGGCTGACTTTGGCGGGGATCGCCAGCGTGCGGCCGGTGGCATCGCTGACACCCGTCGCGCGCGCGAAGCGCGGGGCGGCGAGGGCCGCGCTCGAAGCGACGATGAATGTGCGGCGGGTGAGGGGCATGAATGCGGACCTTTACCTCTCCCCGCAAGCGGGGAAAGGGGGCATCAATCCACCCCCACCATCACACTGCTCGCCTTGACGATGGCGTAGGCGGTCTTGCCGCTGGCCAAGCCCAGCTCGTCCGCCAACTCGTTGGTGATCGAGGCCGTCACGATATTGCCGCCGCCGATGTCGATGCGCACATGCGCGGTGGTGACGCCCTTCTTGACCTCGACGATCTTGCCCTTGAGCTGATTGCGCGCGCTGAATTTCATGGCTGTCTCCTCACGGCGCGGGCGGATCGAAGCCGTACCGCGCCAGGATCGTTTGACCGGATGCCGACAGAATATAGTGCGCGAGGGCCTGCGCTCCCGCCGGAGCGCCCTGCATGACGGTAAGCCCGTAATCGGCTCCGACCGCCAGCGCTTTTGGAAGCATAACACATTGCTGGCCGGAATGCTCCCGCTGCGCGGCAAGCGCATTGGTGCGGTAGGTGAGGAAAATGTCGGCGCGGCCTTCCGCCACGTGCCAGCCATAAAGGCTGCGGCCGGCGGGTGGCTTGGCGCTGTCCTTGCCGCCGGTCAGCTTCAGCGCTTTGCGCTCCAACGTGGCTTGCGCGCCGGCTATCAGCGCTTCGGCCTTGCGGAAGACTTCGAAAGCATAGTCGCCGGACGGGTCGGCCTTGGGCGTGGAACTGGCAAGCTTGACGGCGGGATCGAGCATGGCTTCGAGCAGGCGCGCGCTGTCGGCCGGCAGGCCCGGCCGCATCAGCGCGCACAGCGTGTTGCGTGCAAAACACGTCACCGGCCCACTCAAGCCCGCCTCATGCAAGGCATGCGGATGCGCCATATTGGCGGACGCAAACACATGCGCCGGCGTGCCGCTGGCGATCTCGGCCGCCAGCAGTCCGGACGGACCGAATTTTCTTTCGACTTTGTATCCGCTTGCGGTCTCGAACGCCTGCGTCACCGCGCCCAGCGCCTCCCGCAGGCTGCCGGCGGCGAAGAGGTGGAGGGTGGCAGAAGTTGTCATGATTGTTGGGCTGTCATGCCCCGCGAATGCGGGGCATCCAGTAAACGCCAATGCATTTTTTGGTGCTGACATGCGTGTCAAAAAAGCACCGGGAGTACTCGATCGTCCGCCTTCGCGGACGATGACAGCCGAGGGCCAGCCACCTCTCCCCGCAAGCGGGGGAGGTGACGGAAGAACTACGCATTCGGGTTGTCGGCGTCCGGATAGAACAGCTCCTGACCGTCGACCTTATAAGCCTTGATCACGTTCTGGCCTTCCGGTGAGATCAAGTAATCGATGAACTGCTGGCCGAGCTTCACGTTGACATGCGGACAGTGTTTCGGGTTCACCAGGAACACGCCGTATTGATTGAACAGCCGCTTGTCGCCTTCCACCTCGATCACAAGGTTCTGCTTGTTCTTGAAGTGGATCCAGGTGGCGCGGTCGGTGAGCGTATAGGCATTCGAGGCCGCGGCAGTGTTGAGCGTGGCGCCCATGCCCTGGCCGATCGCCTTGTACCAGGGGCCCTTCTTCTTCCCGATGTCGATGCCGGATGCCTTCCAGAGCCTGAGCTCGGCTTTGTTGGTGCCGGAATTGTCGCCACGCGAGATGAAATCGGCCTTCTTGTTCATGATGGTGGTGAGCGCCTTGCCGACGTCCTTCATGCCCTTGATGCCGGCGGGGTCGCTCTTGGGGCCGACCACGACGAAGTCGTTGTACATCACAGGATGGCGTTTGGCGCCGTAGCCCGCTTTAATGAATTTCTCCTCCGCCGCCTTGGCGTGCACGAACAGCACGTCGGCGTCGCAGCGGCGGCCGGTGTCGAGCGCCTTGCCGGTGCCTTGCGCCACCACTTTGACGGTAATGCCGGTCTTGGCCTTGAACTTGGGTAGCAGGTATTCGAACAGGCCGGAGTTGCGCGTCGACGTGGTGGAAGCCACGACGATGGATTTGTCCTGCGCGAAGCTGGGCGGCGCGGCGAACAGGACGGCGCCGAGGGCGGCGGCGGCAATCAAATGGCGATGGATCGGCATATTAAATCCTCCTCTTGTTGTTCTCAAGGTTCTCGACAGTCGTCCCCTCACACCAGCAGTTCGCCGGCGATGAATTTCCTGGCTTCGCCCGTGCGCGGCGCGGCGAAGAATTGCTCGGCGGGCGCGTTCTCGATCAGCCGGCCGCGATGCAGAAGCACCACGTCGCCGCCGACGCGCCTGGCCTGGCCGAGGTCGTGCGTGGACATCACCACCTTGACGCCGCGCGCGCTGATCTTGCGCACGATGTCCTCGATCGCCTTGGTGGCGGCGGGATCGAGGCTGGCGGTCGGTTCGTCGAGGAACAGAAGATCGGGGTCGCGCGCGAGCGCGCGTGCCAGCGCGAGGCGCTGCTGCTCGCCGCCCGACAGCCGGCGCGCCGGCCGGCGCTCGAGCCCGCCGATGCCGACGTCGGCCATCAGCTCGGCCACGCGGGCTGCCTGCCGCGCGTGCGGCACGTGCGCGGCGGCGAGCGCATAGCGGATATTGGCGGCGGCGCTGCGCCTCAGCATGGCGGGCCGCTGGAACAGGAAGGCGCGCCGGGTCGGCGCTACGTGCTCGCGCCCGCCCCAGGTGATCAGCCCGCTGGTGGCGGGGATCAGCCCCATGGCCGCGCGCAAGAGCGTGGTCTTGCCGGCGCCGTTCGGGCCGATCAGCACGGTGGGGCGGCCGGCGTCGAGCTTCAAGGTAATGCCGTCGAGGATTGCCACGTCGCCGGCGAGGATGCGCACATCGACGAGCATGACGGGGAGGTCGAGGGCCTGCGTGCGCATGCTCATCCCGCGTAGTGTTCGCCGGCGCGGCGTGCGCCCCAGGCCAGGGCATTGACCAAAATCACGATCGAAATCAGCACCATGCCGAGCCCGATCGCGAGCGGCAGATCGCCTTTGGAGGTTTCCAGCGCGATCGCGGTGGTCATGGTGCGGGTGAAGCCGTCGATATTGCCGCCGACGATCAAAATCGCGCCCACCTCGGCCGCCGCCCGCCCGAATCCGGCCAGCAGCGCGGTGACCAGGCTGAAACGCGCGTCCCAGATCAGGGTGGCGATGCGGGCAAGCGGGCCGACATTCATGGCGGCCAGCTCGTCGTGATATTCAGCCCATAGGTCCTCGATGGTCTGGCGGCTCAGCGCCGCGATGATCGGGGTCACCAGCACGGTCTGGGCGATCACCATGGCCTGCGGCGTGAACAAGAGGCCCCATTCGCCCAGCGGTCCCGAGCGCGACAGCAGCAGATAGATGGCGAGGCCCACCACGACCGGCGGCAAGCCCATCAGCGCGTTGAGAAAGACGATCGAGGCTTCGCGGCCGGGGAAGCGATTGAGCGCGATAAAAGCGCCGACCGGAACGCCGATCAGCGCGGAAAAGAAGACCGCGCTGAGGCTGACCTCCAGCGACAGAAGCACGATGGCCATCAGCACCGGGTCGCCGGTGAGCACCAGATGCAGCGCCGAAACGTCGCCTTCGCCCGTCATCCCGGCCTTTGCCCGTAACTACATACAACTCTAATTTCTAATCCTTTTGCGCGCAGTCTACAAGAAAGCGGCTATTGGGAAATAGCGCAATAATATGCAGATAAGTCATCCCGGCTCGGCCCAGGCGGGGGCGGGTTGTCCCGGGGCGGGCGCTGGCTATAGTGCCGCCGCCTGCGACCGACCACATTGGCACGTGGCAGCAGCGCGAAGGTGCCGCGCCCGTGCCGCCTGGCAAGCCGAGCGCTTGGACCGGGTTTGGAGGGGTGGCCGAGTGGCTGAAGGCGCACCAGCGCGCCTTGCGCGCGTCTTCATGTAAGAAGGCGTGCGCCGGGACCGAGATTGGAGGGGTGGCCGAGTGGCTGAAGGCGCACCAGCGCGCCTTGCGCGCGTCTTCATGTAAGAAGGCGTGCGCCGAGATCGAGATTGGAGGGGTGGCCGAGTGGCTGAAGGCGCACGCTTGGAAAGCGTGTTTACGGGAAACCGTAACGTGGGTTCGAATCCCACTCCCTCCGCCACCCTCTGTTTCTGTGCCTTCGCTATCGGCTGAGACCGGCTACAAAAGGCGCAAGGTTAGCGCCGCCTTATAGCCGAACCACTGGACCTCGAGACGTGAGCTCGGCCGCCAAGGCGTTCTCTGAAGGGCCTTTTTCTCTGGAGCTCTGTACTTGCATTGAAAAGTACAGAGGTTTGAAGCCAAAAATTTCGGTCCTTTTACAACGTCCCGAACACGCCGAATTCGAATCCCCGTCGATCGAGCGAAATTTCAAAGAAGATATTCGTTATTTGGTAGTTCGAATCCTGGCCGCACACTGAATTGCAGGCTTATCAAGTCGCGATGCCCATTGGGGGCGCGATCAGAACGTTACAATCCCGTTTCAAACAAAGTGTCGCGATCGAAACGGAGCGAAAAACGGATCGGCGGCAGCCGGCGCCTTCCGCTCAGCCGAACACCTTGGTCAGCGCCTTGTCGATCGCGCCCGTTATCGCATCGATATCGTTCGGCGTGGCGATCAGCGCCGGGCTCAAGCACAGCGTATTGTTGAAGCCCGGCAGCGAGCGGTTGGTCATGCCGATCATGACCCCTTGCGCGGTGCAGTCGGCAACGACAGCCTGCACCTGCTTTTCCTCGGCCGGCTCCTTGGTCTGCCGATCGAGCACCAATTCGGCGCCCCAGAATAGACCCTTGCCGCGCACATCGCCGATTACCGCGTGCTTGTCCATGAGCGCTTGCAGATTGCGCTGCAGTCGCTCGCCCATCGTCTTGGTGTTGTCCAAGAGCTTTTCATCCTCGACGATGCGCATGTTCTCGAGCGCCGCGGCGGGGCCGGCCGTGCAGCCGCCAAAGGTGGAAATGTCGCGGAAATAGGACAGCGGGTCGTCGGCATCGTCCTTGAACAGATCGAAGACGGCCTCGGTCGTGACCGTGCAGGAGATCGCCGCATAGCCGGAGGCGACGCCTTTGGCCATGGTCACGAAATCTGGCTCCACGCCGTAGTTCTGGTAACCGAACCATTCGCCGGTGCGTCCGACGCCGCACACCACCTCGTCGACGTGCAGCAGGATGCCGTGGCGCCGGCAGATATCCTGCACGCGCTCCCAATAGCCTGCGGGCGGGGTAATGACGCCGCCCCCGGCGGTGATCGGCTCCAGGCAGATGGCGCCCACGGTGTCGGCGCCCTCGCGCAGGATCACGGCCTCGATCGCCTCCGCCGCTGCCTCGCCGTAATTGTCCACCGCGCCGTATTGGCTGCGGTATTCCAGGCAATGCGGCACCTCGACAAAGCCCGGCGTCAGCGGACCGTATTGGGCGCTGCGCTGCGGCTGGCCGCCGGCCGACAGCGTGGCGATGGTGGTGCCGTGGTAATCGCGCTCGCGGTAAAGGATTTTGTATTTGCGGCCGCCATGATGCCGGTGCGCGATCTGGCGCACCATCTTGAACACCTTCTCATTGGCTTCCGAACCGGAGTTCGAATAGTAGACGCGGCTCATGCCGGGCATTTTCTCGATCAGCCGGCGCGCGAACAGCGCGCCAGGGATGGAGCCGGCGGAATTGGCAAAATAGTTCATCTTCACCAGCTGGTCGCGCACCGCATCGGCGATGCTCTCGCGGCCATAGCCGACATTGACGGTCCACACGCCGCCGGAGACCGCATCGAGAAACTCTTTTCCGCCGGCGTCCCAGACCCGCATGCCGCGTCCCTCGACGATCACCCGAGGGTCGACGGTCTCGAACATCTTGTGCTGGATAAGATGATGCCAGAGATGGGCTCGGTCGGCTTCGACGACGTCGCGGATGTCGTTGGCCCGCGGGCTTATGTTCATGGCGCATGATCCCGTTTCTATGGCGAGGCATCGTTGCCCCACGAAGAGTCTTGGGTCAAGCCTGGGTTAAAGGCCGAGCGGAAAGTGGCAGGCAATCGAGCCTTGGTCGTCGTGAAGCAGTTCGGGTCGCTCCTCGATGCATCGCGGCTGGACATTCGGGCAGCGCGAGGCGAAGGCGCAGCCCTTGGGCACGTTCATCGGGCTCGGTGGATCGCCCTTGACCATGGCTTTGCGAACATAGCCCGCGCTCTTGCGCCGCGTCAGCGAGGGAGCGGCGGAAAGCAAGGCGGCGGTGTAGGGATGGCGGGCCCGCGCGAAAAGGCTGGCACGGTCGGTCAATTCAACGATCTGGCCAAGATACATTACTGCAATGTCGTCGCAGATGAACTGCACGACACCCAGATCGTGGCTGATGAAGAGATAGGACAGGCCGAGATCGTCCTGCAGCCGGCGCAGCAGGTTGAGAATTTGCGCCTGGATGGCCACATCGAGCGCGGAGACCGGCTCGTCGCAGACGATCAGCCGCGGGTTGGTCGCCAGCGCTCGGGCAATGGAAATGCGCTGGCGCTGGCCGCCGGAAAATTGGTGCGGGAAGAGCCCCATCTGGTCGGGCCGCAGGCCGACAAGACCGAACAGTTCGCGCACGCGGGTCTCGCGCTCGGATTTGGCGGTTTCCGGCGCCATCAAGTCGAGCGGCTCGCGCACAATGGCGCCGACGCGCTCGCGCGGATTGAGGGAGGAGTAAGGGTCCTGGAAAATCACCTGCAGGTGGCGTCGGCGCTGGCGCATCGCTTCGGCATCGAGCTGCATCAAGTCGGCGCCTTCGAAAAGAACCGCGCCGGTATACGCCTGCACCAGGCGGATTGCCGCCATTGCCGTGGTGGTCTTGCCGGAGCCGCTCTCGCCGACCAGCCCGAGCGTGCGGCCCGGCCGCAGCGAAAAGGAAACGTCGCGCACGGCATGCAGAAAAGGCCGTTCGCCGAACAGCGACCTGCGCGGCATAGGGAAGCGCACCGACAGTCCTTGCACGGCAAGCAAATGTTGCGCGGTCACGCCGTCTCCTTTTCCGCGGCGAAACACGCAACCTTGTGCGCATCGCCTAAGAGCGCCGGGCTTTCCGCGCGGCAGCGATCGAACACCTGCGAGCAGCGGTCGGCGAAGGCGCAACCGCGGCCGAGAAGGTGGAGCGCCGGCACGATGCCGGGAATTTCGGCGAGCGGCGGCATGCGCCCTTGCTGCTGTGCCTCCTTGCCGAGCACCGGAATGCAGCCGATCAGCCCACGCGTATAGGGGTGGCGCGGCGTATCGAGGATACTGTCGGCGCTGCCTTTCTCCACCACGCGGCCGGCATACATCACCACCACCCGATCGGCCATTTCGGCGATCGCGCCCATGTCGTGGGTGATCAGCATGATGGCCACGCCGAATTTCGCTTGTATTTCGCGCATCAGGTCGAAGATTTGCGCCTGCACGGTGACGTCGAGCGCCGTCGTTGGCTCGTCGGCGATCAGAACGCGCGGCCGGCAGGAGATCGCCATGGCGATCATGACGCGCTGGCGCATGCCGCCGGACAATTCGTGCGGATAGGCTGCCGCCCGTCGCTCCGGCTCGGGGATGCCGACGGTTCGCAGCAGCTCCACCGCCAGCTTGTCGGCCTCGGCCTTGCTTGCCGACTGGTGCAGCATGATCGCCTCGGCGATCTGATCGCCGGCGGTGAAGACCGGGTTGAGCGAGGTCATCGGCTCCTGGAAGATCATGGAGATATCGGCGCCGCGCAAGGCTCTCAGCCGCTTCTGATCGGCCCGGACCATGTCCTCGCCGTCGAACATGATTTCGCCGCCGGTGATTTCGCCCGGCGGATTGGGGATGAGCCCCATGGTGGCGAGGGCGGTGATCGACTTGCCGCAGCCGGACTCGCCGACAATGCCCAACGTTTCGCCCGGCATCAGGTCGAGGCTGATGCCGTTGAGCGCGGTCACACGGCCCTTGCGCGTGGCGAACTCGACTTTCAGGTTCCTGATCGATAGCAACGGCTCGGTCATGTCAGCGTTCGCGCAGCTTGGGATTGAAGGCATCGTTCAAGCCGTCTCCGATGAGGCTCACCGCCAGGACGGTCAAGAAGATGGCAATGCCGGGGAACGTCACCGGCCACCAGGAATTGAGAATATATTGCCGGTTGGCTCCGATCATCAGACCCCAGGACATGGTGTTGGGATCGTCGAGACCGAGGAACGCCAACCCCGCTTGGAATAGAATGGCGACCCCCACCGACAAGGTCGCCGAGACGATGAGCGGCGGCAGCGCGTTGGGCAGAATTACCTTCCACATGATGCGGCCGTTGCTCGCGCCGATGGAACGCGCCGCCGTGACATATTCGAGCTCGCGGATTTTCAGAAATTCTGCCCTGGTGAGCCGCGCGGTCTGCGGCCACAACACCAGGCCGATTGCCAATGCGGTGGTGACCATTGACGGCGAAAATAGCGTGACGACTACCATCGCGAACAGAAGCGCCGGCAGGACCTGAAAAAACTCCGTGATGCGCATCAAGAGATCGTCGCCCCAGCCGCCGAAATAGCCCGCAATGGCGCCGATCGAGACGCCGATGATCACGGTGATAAGTGCTGCCGCCGCGCCGACGGCAAGTGTCGGGCCGCCGCCCTTCAACAGGCCGGTGAGGATACTGCGGCCGAGATAGTCGGTGCCCAACGGGACGGTTGCCTCCACGCCGGGCTGCTGCTGCGGGGCCCAGACGATCTCGTAAGGATCGCCGTGGTAGAACAAGGCTCCGTAGATGACGAAGGCCGCGATCGCCAGCAGCAGAAAAGCCCCGAACATGGCGGGCTTGTTGCGGCGGTAGACGGCCCAGGCTTCGCTGAAGGGACTGATCGCCTCGGGAGCATGGCCCGCCTTCGGCTGCGCGAGGCTCACCTCAATGGCCTCCCGTGCGAATGCGGGGATCGGCGAACCGGTAGGACAGGTCGGTCAGGAGATTAGCGACCACCACCATCACGGCCGAAAAGAAAAGAATACCGAGCAGCGTCGGATAATCGCGCCGCAGCACCGAATCGAAGGCGAGCCGCCCCATGCCGGGCCAGTTGAAGACGGATTCGACCAGCAGCGCTCCTGAAATCAGGTTGCCGAACTGGAGGCCTGCGACAGTGATGATCGGCAGCACGGCGTTACGCAGCGCGTGCTTGAAGACGACCTTGGTCTCGCTGACCCCCTTGGCCCGCGCCGTGCGCACATAGTCGGCGCCGAGCACATCGATCATGGAGGCGCGCGACAGCCGCGAATATTGCGCCAGGAAAATGATGGCGAGCGTGAAGGCGGGTAGCGTCAGGTGATACAGCACGTCGCCTATGTAGGCGAAATAGCCGCCGGAAAAGCGGGCGCTGGTCATGCCGTCGACGGGAAGGATTGGAAACACCGACGCAAACAGAATGATCAACATGATGCCGGTCCAGAAGACCGGCGCCGCATAACCGATGGTCGAAAAGATGGCGACGAAGTTGGACATTGTGCCGTGCGGCTTGCGAGCGGCGAGCACGCCCATGGCCACCCCGGCGGTGATTGCGATCACCTGCGCGGCAAGCACAAGAAGAATGGTCGGACCGACGCGCGCGGCGATCAATTTGATCACCGGCTCGTTGAAGTAATACGACTGGCCCAGATCGCCGACGGCAACGTGCTTGAGGTAGATGGCGAGCTGGGTGAGCAGCGGTTGGTCGAGCCCGTAATTCGCGCGGATCTGAGCGAGCAGCTCGGCGGTGGCGCCGCCCATTTCCCCTGCGATCGCTTGGGCAGGATCACCGGGCGCGGCGTGGATGAGGAAGAAATTGAGGACCAGCACCCCGACCAGCAGGACCACGCCGTAGAGCAGACGTCTGACAATATACGCTGTTGACCCCATTACGTGCCGCACTCCGCCAAGAGACCGCCGGTCCCCCTTGGCGGGGACCGGACGCCCTTATGCAGACCTCAACGGGGCTCTTTCCAGTAGACTTCGTCCATCGACTGCATCGCGCCCCAGATCGATACCGGAACGTTGCCGAGCCGCTTGTCGTAGGCGGTGTGGTAGGGCAACGCGTTGAGCCAATAGATCGGCAGGTCGTCGCCGACAATCATCTGGAACTGGTCGTACAAGGCCTTACGCTTGGCGACGTCCAACTCGGTCCCCGCCTTGTTCAGCAATTCGTCCACCTTCGGATTGCGATATTGCTGCGTGTTCGACCAGATCACGCCCTTCCTGATATTGGACGACAGGTAGGTGCGGTGCACGCCGATCACCGGGTCGCCCCAGTTGAACACGATGTCCATGGTCATGTCGAAGTCGTAATTCGAAATTCGCTTGGCCCAGGTCGGGAAGTCGGGCGAGGCGCGCACATTGACCTCGATGCCCACCTTTTTGAGCTGCGATTTGAGATATTCGGCGACGCCCTGCTGCTCTTCGCCGGCGCCGGGGATGTAGTCCACCGTGAGCGTAAAGCGTTTGCCGCCCGCGCCCGCCTTATGGCCGGCCGCGTCCAGCATCGCATTGGCCTTCTTGAGATCGAGGTTGTAAGGCGGGATTTCCGGGTCGAAGAACGGGCTCGATTCGATAATCGGCGAGCGCTGTTGCTTTGCAACGCCGCGCATCAGCGCCTTGGTTATGAAGTTGCGGTCCACCGCATAGCCGATGGCCTGGCGCACCATCTTGTTGTCGAGCGGCGGCTTCGCCGTATTGAACGCCAACCAGTTGATCGGACCGACGGCCGCGTAGCCTTTATCGGTGACGCCGAGGCGCTTTACGCCCTGCAGACGCCTGATGTCCTGACTGGTCGAAACGAAGGGATAGAAATCCGCTTCGCCGTTTTCGATCGCCAGCAGGATCGCGCTCGGATCCTTGTTGATGCGGATGACGATCTTGTCGAGATGGGGCCGGCCCTTGATGAAGAAATCGGGGTTCTTCACCAGGGTGATCTGCTCGCCGGCTTTGAATTCCTGAAGTTTGTAGGGGCCGGAGCCGATCGGCGCGGAATTGGCCGGATGGGTTCTGATGTTCTGGCCGTCGCCGAAGATATGCTTCGGAATGATCGGGCACAGCGCACCCGACATCGCCAGCAGCAGCGCCGGATGCGGATGGGCCAAGTGCACAACGGCGGTATGTTCATTCGGCGTCTCGATCGCGGAGACCGGCTCGAACATGGTCTTGAAGGGATGGTTTGCCTTGATCGTCTCGATGGAAAACTTCACGTCTTCCGAGGTGATGGGCTTGCCGTCGTGGAACTTGGCGCCTTTGACCAGGTTGAGGGTCACCGACAGCCCGTCATCGGCCATCTTCCAGCTTTCGGCCAGATAGGGGTGCGGCTTCCAGTCGGCGTCGTATCGCAGCGGCGAGGCGAAGATCTGCGTGCCGGGCACGGCAGTGGCAATGCCGGACTGAACCGCCGGATTGAGATGGCGGGGCACCTGCGTGGACACCATGACCATGGTCCCGCCGGGACGGCCTTGCTCCGCGGCGATTGAGAATTCGCTTCCAGCCAAAGCCAGGGCGGCCGACGATTGCACGAAAAGCCTGCGCGTAAGAGCCATATCACTCACCCTCTCTATCAATTTCACATCGCTGCGGATCGAAATCGTACGGCAAATTCTACGATAACAAAAACCAAGTGTAATGCGGGCTTTTCGCACAAACAAGCGATGATTGTGGGGCCCTTGCGATGGCGGACCACGCGGATTGAGGAACCGCAGGCGCCGACTACTATGGCGCGAATGATTCCGACCGGACGCTTGAATAATAAAGCGCGAAGCAGCGCGGTCCCGTCTCGTTTCATTCCTTCGAGAAAATGTGCTTATTGGCTGACGAGCGCGTTTTCCCGTGGAATTGGACCGACGGCTTTTTCCCGTGGAATAAGACTGACGATCTTGTCTTGATCCGATGCGTGAAGGAGAAGCGGGCATGAGCACAGCGACGGTTTACCGGGCCAGGAAGATCGTCACCCTGGATCCCAACCGACCGGAGGCGACGCACGTGGCCGTGCGCGACGGCCTCATCCTGGCGGTGGGGGATGCCGACTGCGCCGCGCCTTGGGGCGAATATCGCGCCGACGAGCGTTATCGCGACGCCGTGCTCATGCCGGGCTTCGTCGAAGGCCACGCTCACATGATGACGGGCGCCATGTGGAGCTATGTTTATGCCGGCTACCAGGACCGCATCGATCCCGACGGAAAAAAATGGGAGGGGCTGACCGACATTGCCGGCGTTATGGCCGGGCTGAAGCGGGCGCTTGCCGCGCTTCCCGCGGACAAGCCGCTGATTGCCTGGGGGTTCGATCCGATCTTTCTGCCCACGGAACGGCTCAACCGCCGTCACCTCGATCAAGTGTCGGGGGACCGGCCAGTCGTCGTCATGCACTCCAATTTCCATCTGATGACGGTCAATTCGGCGGCGCTTGCAATTGCAGGTTACGATTGCAACACCAATGCGGAGGGCGTGGCGCGCTTCGACAATGGCGAGCCAAACGGCGAGCTGCAGGAGATCACGCCTTTCCTGGTCATGCGCCGCCTCGGCATTGATTTCCGCAGCATGGCGCGCACGGAATTTGCGATGCGCAATTTCGCCAAGACCGCGATGCGCGTGGGGGTGACCACGAGTACCGACCTGTTCAACGAGCTACCGGAGGAAGACATCGCCACGCTGATCCGGGTGACGGGTGCCGAGGATTTCCAGCTCCGTGTTGTGCCGGCGCTCAATGGCATCACCGAGCCGGCGGAAAAAGTGGCCCAACGCGTCAAGGAGCTGCGCAAGCGCACGAGCGACAAGCTCAGGCTCGGCGCCGTCAAGTTGATGGCCGACGGGTCCATTCAAGGCTACACCGGTCGGCTGAAATGGCCGGGCTATATAACCGGGCATGCCAACGGCATTTGGAACACGCCGCCCGGCCGGCTGCAGGAGCAGATCGTGCATCTGCATCGCGAGGGCGTGCAGATGCATATCCACGTCAATGGCGACGAAGCTTCGGAAGCAGCCCTCGACGCGATCGAGGAAGCGCAGGCGCGCCATCCGCGCTTCGACCATCGCCAAACGCTCAGCACTGTCAGATGGCCGACGACGCGCAATTCCGCCGCATGGCCGCGCTCGGTACTTGCGTCAATCTGTTTGCAAACCACGTCTGGTTTTTCGGCGACCAGCACTACGAGGTGACCATGGGGCCCGACCGGGCGATGCGGCTCGATGCCTGCGCCTCGGCGCTGCGTCACGGTGTGCCGCTGGCGATCCATTCGGATGCTCCGGTCACGCCGATGGGGCCACTGCACGTGGCCTGGTGTGCGGTCAACCGGCTCGACGCCCTTCGGCCGCGTCCTCGGTGAAAATCAGAAAATCTCGGTGGAAGCCGCCCTTCGCGCCATTACGCTCGGACCGGCCTTTACGCTGAAGCTGATCGCGAGATCGGCTCGATCGAGACCGGCAAGAAGGCCGACTTCGCGGTACTCGGCGAGGACCCGTTTGCCGTCCCGCCTGTGGAACTCAAGGACCTGCCCGTGCTCGGAACGGTCATGGGCGGTCGTCACTTTCCGGTTTGATCGGATCGGCGAACATGGCGTCAACGTTTGAGGCACACGCGCCATTACCGGTGACCGTTGTCAGCGGCTATCTGGGCGCCGGTAAAACGACGCTCGTCAACGCCATCCTGGCCGGCGATCACGGCTTACGCATCGCCGTGCTGGTCAACGACTTCGGCGAGGTGGCGATCGATGAAGCCTTATCGTCAACCGTGACGGCGACGTGGTCGCGCTCGCCAATGGCTGCATGTGCTGCCAGATCGGCGGCGACCTCTACGATGCCATCGACCGGATTCTGCGCCTGCGCGACCGGTTCGACCGCCTGTTGATTGAAACCAGCGGCGTCGCCGACCCTCTAGGATCGCGCAGATCGCGATCGCCGAACCCGACCTCGATCTGCTGCGCACGGTCGTGCTCGTCGATGCAGTCAACTTCGCCGCCGTCCTGGGCGATGCCGGGCTCAACGATACGCTGTTGCGCCAAGTGCGCGCGGCCGATGTCATCCTCCTGACCAAAACGGATGTGATGGCAACGGCCGATCTTGCCGATCTGAAGGCCATTCTCGTCGAGGCCGGCATTTCTTGCCCGATGAGGATGCTGAGCGCGGGCGCGCCCGACGCCTGGCAACTTGTCGAAAGCGAAGCAGAACAAGCTGCGAAACCCCGCCGGGTGGGCTCAATGACTTTTCATCCGCTGCCCTTCGACAGTTGGAGCTGGCAAGGCAATTGCAGGGTCGACCGCGACGAACTGCTCGCCTTTGCCCGGGATCGCAGCCTCCACGTCTACCGCCTTAAGGGGCAGCTGCGTCTGACCGACGGCACCGCGATCCTGTTGCAGAAAGTCGGCTCCGAAGTGACTGTCGAAAATATGACAGGCGATTTCGAGACATCATCCAGGCTGGTTGCTATCGGAACGAAACCGGATTTCGAGCGAGCACGCGTAGCGGCGGCTTGGGCCGAGCTAACGCACAAGAGTGGCTGACCTGACGGTTTTGCTGATCCTGGGCCATGGCGGTCGGCAGTTTCTGTGGTTCGAGATGACACGGCATCCGATGGCGGAGCGGCTGGCCCGGCAGATCACGGAGGCTTTCCCTTGGGCATCAGGGCCGACTTATCTGGTGCTCGCGTGAATGCGCCACCTACGAGGGATTGCTTTGTACTACGAGTAGAGAATTTTGTTTGCGGTATCGCTCCATCCGCCATCACCCCTAGGACGCTGTTCTCTACCCGGCTGAGTGCGGTCGCAACAAGCGCTGGACGGCACATGCGCTTTCGTTAGATTGTTGAGCGCCGTCACGCGGCCTATCTGAATCAGTGGCTACGTGTAAGTGCTGCAATGTGCCGGCATTGCTGTGCCGTCTAAGGCCGCGTGCTAGCTCATGAAGAAAGGCTTGCTGAGCTCGAGCGTCCGCTCGGCGCGGGCGTACCAGCCCTGCGGGGCGTGGCTGTCATCGTGCATATAGCATTGCACCCGAACGAGCGGCGAGCCGA
>CAWDUV010000006.1:0-32073 GCA_963805535.1 uncultured Pseudomonadota bacterium | reverse complement strand
AGGCGTCGCCGCACAACACATCGACCTCGGTCGGGCGGAAATAGCGCGCATCGACCTCGACCAGGGCCTTGCCGGTTTTTTCGTCGATGCCGACCTCGTCCCTGCCCTTGCCGCTGCCAGCCGATGCGGCGCCCGACCGTGGCGAAGGCGCGCTCGATGAATTCGTCGCACGCTGCTCACTTTCACAGCTCGCGGCACGTGATCGTCGGACTTCTCCTTCTGCACGATACGTGGGCAGTGCCTTCGACATCATCTCACACACATGACCCCAGTCGCGCCCGGCGTGGAATTTAATATGAACAGCTCTGCCTCTCGGTTAATCTGGATGACCGCGCGCGCGGCGCGAAATTTTAAAGGTGACAAACCCTCACCGCGCCCCAGGCTTTCATCGTTTGGAACAGGATGCAGTCGCAGGCGTGTATGGCATCGGCGTCGCGGTCATTGACGACGATCCAATAGCGTGCAGACTGGCGGGAACGACGTCAGGGGCTGCGCGGCACGAACAGCGTCTCCGCGTTCTGCAGCGGCGACCCCTCACCGTAGAGCTCCGAGCTCGAGGGCTGATCAAGGCGCGCGCGCTCTTCCATACGCAGGATGCGGATCGCCTCCGGCGCCGCGCCGAGGAAGCGCTGCAGAGCGCGTCGACATTGACGGGATCTGTGCAGCGTCTCGAACTCACCTGCACATGGCTTTGCGCGGCAGGATTGTGATTTCGTCGGCTGGCTTCCTCGTAGGCGGATCAGGTTGGTGGCGTCGGTCATGTCGCCGTAATGCAGGAAGAACTTGGCGCTCTCGACATGCGGATCGACATAGAGATGATCGACGCGCTGGGTGTTGAGCGAGGACGAGCGCCGCTTCACGCCATGCACGACGTAGCCTTTTTTCAAGAGCAGTTCGCCGAGATAGGCGCCGTCCTGCCCCGTCGCGCCCGTGATCAGTGCAATCTTGTCGCTCATCGATAATGTCCAGGCTTCAAGCGAGCTTGTGATAGGAACGATACCATTGCACGAAACGCGGCACGCCCTCGGCGATCGGCGTCGCCGGCTTGAAATCGACCTCGCGCATCAAATCGGCGACATCGGCGTAGGTCGCCGGCACGTCGCCCGGCTGCATCGGCAGCAATTCGCGCTCGGCCTTCTTGCCGATGCTTTCCTCCAGCAGCCGCACCAGCTCCATGAGCTCGACCGGATTGTTGTTGCCGATATTGTAGATGCGCCAGGGCGCGTTGCTCGAGCCGGGATCGGGCGCCGCGCCGGAAAAGTCCGGATTGGGCGCCGGCGCGCGCTCGATCAGCCGCACCACCGCCTCCACCACGTCGTCGATATAGGTGAAGTCGCGCCGCATGTCGCCTTGGTTGAACAGCTTGATCGGCTGCCCGGCGATGATCGCCGCGGTGAAGGCCCAGATCGCCATGTCCGGCCGGCCCCAGGGGCCGTAGACGGTGAAGAAGCGCAAGCCGGTCGTGGGCAGGCGGAATAGATGGGCATAGGCATGCGCCATCAACTCGTTCGCCTTCTTGGAGGCGCCGTAGAGGCTGAGCGGATGGTCGACATTGTCATGCACGGAAAACGGCATGTGCGTGTTGGCGCCGTAGACCGATGAGGACGAGGCGAACAACAGATGACGGCAGCCGTGGTGACGGCAGCCTTCCAGGATATTGGTGAAGCCGAGCAGATTGGCGTCGACATAGGCGTAAGGGTCGACGAGCGAATGGCGCACGCCGGCCTGGGCGCCGAGATGCACGACGTAAGGGAAGCGATGCTCGGCGAACAGCGCGGCCATGGCGGCGCGGTCGGCGAGATCGATTTTGGCGAAGCGGAAGCTGGCGAACTTGGCCAGCTCGGCCAGCCGCGCGTCCTTCAGCTTGGGATCGTAATAGGCGTTGAGATTATCGAGCCCGACCACGGCGCGGCCTTGCTCGCTCAGCCGGCGGGCGACGTGATAGCCGATGAAGCCGGCCGCCCCGGTCACCAAAATGGGTTGCTCAGCCATCGGCGTTTTTCCGGGCGTTGAAGGTGCGGCCGTTTGCTAGAGGCGCCACAGCTCTATTCCTTGCGGCTTGTGTGCGCGGTCGAGCCGCGACTTCACGTCGAAGACGATGCCCTCGCCCTGTTTGAGCAGTCTGGCGACGAAGGGCCAACCGCCTTTGAGATAATCGCCATGGGCGACGGCGAGGATGACGCCGTCGGCGGGACGCAAAGCCTCGAGCGGGGTGAGATCGATGCCGTATTCGTGCCGCACCTCGTCCGACAGGGCAAGCGGATCGTGCACCTGCACGGCGATGCCGGCCTTGCCCAATTCGCGCACTACGTCGATCACCTTGGAGTTGCGGATGTCGGGCACGTTCTCCTTGAAGGTCATGCCGAGCACGGTGACGGTCGGCTTAGGAACGCCGCGCTGCATGAGCAGGCGCATGCATTCGCGCGCCACCCGCTCGCCCATGCCGTCATTGATGCGGCGGCCGGCAAGAATGATCTCGGGATGATAGCCCGCCTTCTCGGCGCGGAAGGTGAGGTAATAAGGATCGACGCCGATGCAGTGGCCGCCCACCAGACCGGGCTCGAATTTCTGGAAGTTCCATTTGGTGGCGGCGGCGGCGAGCACGTCGCCGGTGTCGATGCCGAGCTGGCGGAAGATCGCCGACAATTCGTTCATGAAGGCGATGTTGAGATCGCGCTGCGTGTTCTCGATCACTTTCGCCGCCTCGGCGACCTTGATCGAGGGCGCGCGGTGAATGCCGGCGCTCACCACCGAGCCGTAGACCGCGGCGACGATGTCGAGCGTCGCCTCGTCCTGCGCCGAGACAACTTTGGTGATGCTTTCGAAGCGGTGGTTTTTGTCGCCCGGGTTGATGCGCTCGGGCGAATAGCCGACGGCGAAATCCTTGCCGCCGGCAAGGCCGGAAATCTGGGCGAGCAGCGGCAGGCATTCTTCCTCGACGGCGCCGGGATAGACCGTCGAATTCATAGACCACGATATCGCCGCGCTTGAGATGGCGCGCGACGGTTTCGGTGGCCGACAGCACCGCGCCGAGATCGGGCCGGCGCGCGGCATCGATCGGCGTCGGCACGGTGACGATGTAGAAATCGGCTTGCGCCAGCGCGGCCGCATCGTGCTCGAATTTGAGCGCCGCGTGCTGGAGATCGGCCGGCGCGACCTCGCGCGTGCGGTCATGACCGGAGTTCAGTTCTTCGATGCGCCGGCGGTCGACGTCGAAGCCGACGACCGTCGCCCCCGAGCGGCCGAACGCGACGGCGACCGGCAGGCCGACATAGCCGAGGCCGATCACGGCAATTTTGCGCCCATGCTTCACGATTGGCTCCTCGCCCCGCACGGCATCTCTTAACCCTGGGAACCGCGCTCGGCAATGCTGCCGGGCGGGGAGCTGCGGCAAAACCGTTAAGACCGCGGGCGGTATCGCTTGCCCCCGCGCGCGGGCGTATCTACCCTGGCCTGACAGAGCGCGGACAGATGGCCATCACGCATGACGTAAGCGCCGACGGCGCTGCCGCTGGAGCCGGCAGCGAACGGCAACTCCAGAGCCTGTCGGTCATCGCGCCGGGGTTCAACAGCAAAGCAATATCGCGCCGCTGTGCGGCGCGCTGACCGCGTGCTCGACACGATCGGATTGCGCTACGAGATCATTTTCGTCAATGACGGCTCGACCGACAGCTCGGCCGCCATGCTCGACCGGCGCCGATGGCCCGCACGTCAAGGTGCTGGATCTGCGGCGCAACTACGGCCAGACCGCCGCGCTGATGGCCGGCATCGACCACGCCAGCGGCGAGATCATCGTCCCTATCGACGCCGACCTGCAGAACGACCCGGCCGACATTCCGCTGCTGCTCGCCAAGCTCGACGAGGGCTACGACGTCGTCTCCGGCTGGCGCAAGGACCGCCAGGATGCCGCGATCCGGCGCAATCTGCTGAGCCGCATCGCCAACCGGCTGATCTCCAAGCATCTCGGGCGTGCACGCTGCACGACTACGGCTGCACGCTCAAGGCCTATCGCCGCGACGTGATCAAGGGCGTGCGGCTCTACGGCGAGATGCACCGCTTCATCCCGATCTATGCCGCCTGGATGGGCGCGCGCGTCACCGAAATGCCGGTGCGCCACCACGCCGCGCACGTTCGGCAAGTCGAAATACGGCCTCGAGCGCATCTTCAAGGTGCTGCTCGACCTGATGGTCGTGAAGTTCCTCGACCGCTATCTCGTCAAGCCGATCTACGTCTTCGGCGGCTTCGGCCTGCTTTGGCCTGGCGATCTCGGCGTTTCTCGTCGGTGCTGACGCTCTATCTCGAAATTCTTCGACAGGCACCTCGCTCATCCAGACGCCGCTGCCGCTGCTGGCGGCCATGACCTTCCTGATCGGCGTGCATCAGCATCCTGATGGGCCTGCTGGCCGAGATGCTGATGCGCACCTATTTCGAATCGCAGGGCAAGCACGGCCTACTGCGTGCGCGAGCCGTCACTCAACTTCGACGTCAGCGACTGATGTGCGGCATTGCCGGTTTCGTCGGCGCCGGCGGATCGCGAGCGATCTGCGGCGATGACGCGCGCGCTGGCCCATCGCGGGCCCGACGGCGAGGGCTTCATGTCGACGCCGAGCGGCGGTGTTTCTCGGCCATCGGCGGCTGGCCATCATCGACCTCGCCGGCGGCGCCCAGCCGATGTGGAACGAGGACGGACGCGTCTGCGTCGTCTTCAACGGCGAGATCTACAATCACGCGAGCTGCGCGCGGAACTCGACGCAGCGCGGCCACGTGTTTCAGCTCGCGACCATTCCGACACCGAAGTGCTGGTGCACGGCTATGAGCAGTGGGGCGCGGAGCTTGCCGTCGCGGCTCAACGGCATGTTCGCCTTCGCCTTCTTCGATGACGCGGCGGCGGCGACTGTTCCTGGCGCGCGACCGCTTCGGCGAGAAGCCGCTCTATTACTATACAGGCCAGAGCGGCCTGTTCGCCTTTGCCAGCGAACTCACCGCGCTGCCGCATCATTCGGCCATTCCAGCGCGTCCCAGCCTCGCCGCTGCTGCACAAGTTTTTCGCCTATGGCTACATCCCGGCGCCCATCGCCTATCTACGAAGGCATGCGCGCAAGCTTCCGGCCGGCCACGTGCCTGACATTCGACATCGCGGCCGCAGCGTGCGACGCTGCGCCGCTATTGGCGCTTCCGCATCGAGCCGGACGACGGCATGGACGCACGCAGCGAGGCGAGCCTGGTCGAAGAGCTGCGCCATCTCCTGGTGCAGGCGGTGGAGCGCCGGCTGATCAGCGACGTGCCGCTCGGCATTTTCCTGAGCGGCGGCATCGATTCGAGCGCTGATCGCCGCCGCGGCGGTCGAGAAGCACCCGCCGGAGCAGGTCAAAGCCTTCACCATCGGCTTCGTCGAGAAATCCTTCGATGAGTCCGACTACGCCAAGACGGTGGCGAGGCATCTCGGCATCGACCACAAGCTCAAAGTGCTGCACCTCGACAGCGCCAAGGAGCTGATCCCGTCGGTGCTTTTGCGCATGGACGAGCCGCTCGGCGATCCGTCCATCCTGCCGACGTTTCTGCTCGCGCAGTTCGCGCGCGAGCACGTGACGGTAGCGCTCAGCGGCGACGGCGGCGATGAATTGTTCGCCGGCTACGATCCATTTGCGGCGCTCGGACCGGCTCAGGCCTATATGCGGCTGGTGCCGGATGTCCTGCACCGTTTCTTCCGCGCGCTGGCCGAGCGGCTGCCGCACTCCCACAGCAACATGAGCCTCGACTTCAAGCTGCGCCGCACGCTGATGGGACTGTCCTATCCGCAAAGCGCCTGGGCGCCGGCCTGGATGGCGCCGCTGGAGCCCGACCTGCATCGCGAATTGTTCGACGCCCCCGACGACGTCGAGGCGCTCTACGGCGACGCCATGGCGCTGTGGCAGAGTTGCGCGAGCCCCGATCCGGCCGACCGGCTGATGGAATTTTTCACTGTGTTCTATCTGCAGGACGATATCCTGACCAAGACCGACCGGGCGACCATGATGAATTCGCTCGAATCGCGCGCGGTCTTCCTCGACAACGATCTGGTAGAGTTCTGCCGGAAACTGCCGCGGCGGTTCAAGATCCGCAACGGGACACGCAAATACCTGCTGCGCCGGGTAGCGGAAACGCTGCTGCCGCGCGAGATCGTTGAGCGGCCGAAGAAAGGATTTGGCATTCCGGTCGGGCAATGGTTGAAGTCCGTGCCGCGCGAAGTGCCGCTCGATCCGCTGCCGGGCGTGTCGGCGGCGTGGGCGCGGCGGGCCTGGGACGAACACCGCAGCGGTCGGGCCGACCATCGGATGTTCCTGTGGAGCTGGCTGAGCGTGCAATATTGTGGCGGTAAAGCTTGAGGGCCGCTGGGCGTCATGGACACGGGCACCTTCGCCGTCGAAGCAATGGTCGAGGAAACGCATTGGTGGTTCACCGGCCGCCGACGGCTGTTCGCGCGCGAGATCGCACGGCTGCGGCTGCCCGCCGACGCGCCCGTCATCGACATCGGGACCGGTACCGGCTCGAACCTGCGCATGCTGCGCGATATCGGATTCACCAACGTGCGCGGCGTGGACGCGAGCGAGGACGCCATCCGTTATTGCCTGGCGAAGGGTCTCGGCCCCGTGGAGCGCGGCAGCATCCTGTCGGTGCCGGCGCCAGGTGCGTCGCAGGCGCTGGTCCTTGCCACCGACGTGATCGAGCATGTCGACGACGACGCCCGCGCCTTGCGCGAGGTGAGGCGCGTGCTGGCGCCGAACGGCTTTGCGCTGATTACCGTTCCGACCTTTCCCTCGCTGTGGGGATTGCAGGACAGACGCGCCCAGCACAAGCGCCGTTACCGGCTCAAGCCCCTGCTGCACCTGCTTCGATCGGCGGGCTTGATGCCGTTGCGCAGCTATTATTTCAACTACCTGCTGTTCGTCCCGATCTGGCTGGCACGGCAAGTCATCAACGTCCTGCACATCGATCTCGCGAGCGAAAACGAGGTCAATTCGCCGGTCATCAACGGGATTTTGACGGGAATTTTCCGCTTGGATTGCGCGACCGCCTCGATCGTCCATCCGCCGTTCGGCGTCTCGGCGCTGGTGGTGGCGAAACGGAATTGACCGCATGAACGCGCAAGACACGGCGGCACTGCCGGTTTCCAGCTCCGCCACGGCGCGGCGCGCTTTTTCGCCGCGCAAGCAGAACGCGCTCGCGCTCGCCGACCGGCTGGCGCGCCAGCGCGACGCGTGGATCGACAAGCAGCGCTTCTTCTTCGAGGAGGACTGGCGCTACCTGCGCTTCCTGGTGCCGGAGGGCCGGCGCGTGCTCGACCTCGGCTGCGGCACCGGCGCGCTGCTCGATCAGCTCAAGCCGTCCTACGGAGTTGGGGTCGACTTCAGCGAGGCCATGATCGAGGTGGCGCGCGCCAAGCACCCTCACCTTACCTTCGTGCACGGCGACGTCGAGGCGCTCGATACGCTCGCGCTCGATGGCCCGTTCGACGTCATCGTGATGTCCGACACGGTCGGCACGCTCGACGACTGCCTGGAGAGCTTCCGCAGCCTGCACCGGCTGTGCACGCCGGATACCCGCGTGATCGTCGTCTACCACAACCGCATGTGGGAGCCGCTGTCGATGCTGCACGGCCAACTCACGCGGCGGCGGCCGTCGCGCCCGCAGAACTGGCTGTCGAGCCGCGACATCGCCAACCTGTTCTATTTGGCCGATTTCGACGTGATCAAGCGCGAGTGGCGCATGCTCTCGCCGTTCGGGCTGCTCGGCATCGGACGCTTGATCAACCGCTACGTGGCGACGCTGCCGCTCATCCGCATGCTCTGCCTGCGCAACTACGTGGTCGCGCGCTCGCTCAAGCAGCCGGCGGCCACTGCGTCGTCGGTCAGCATCGTCGTTCCCTGCCGCAACGAGCGCGGCAATATCGAAGCCGCGGTCAAGCGCACGCCGAAAATGGCGGCAACCCAAGAGATCATCTTCGTCGAGGGCGGCAGCGCGGACGGCACCTGGGAAGAAATCGAGCGCGTCAAGAGCGCCTATCCCAAGCTCGCCATCAAGGCCTTCAAGCAATCCGGCAAGGGCAAAGGCGACGCGGTGCGCAAGGGATTCGCGGAAGCAAGCGGCGACGTGCTGATGATACTGGACGCCGACCTGACCATGCCGCCGGAGGATTTGCCGAAATTCTACGACGCACTGACGCAGGCAAAGGGCGAATTCATCAACGGCTCGCGCCTGACCTATCCGCGCGAAAAGGAATTGATGCGTTTTCTCAATCTGCTCGCCAACCACATGTTCGCGCTGATCTTCACCTTCCTGCTCAACCAGCGTTACACCGACACGCTGTGCGGCACCAAGGTGCTGTCGCGCCGGCATTACCTGGAGATCGTCAAGAACCGCGGGTATTTCGGCGAGTTCGATCCGTTCGGCGATTTCGACCTGATCTTCGGCGCCAGCAAGCTCAATTTGAAGACCGCCGAAGTGCCGATCCGCTACGCCGCGCGCGCTTACGGCGAGACGCAGATTTCCCGCTTCCAGCACGGCTGGCTCTTGCTGCGCATGGTGATCTTCGCCTTCAAGAAGCTGAAGGCGCTCTGAGATGCCGCCGGAGGGCGCAGACTTACGCAAGGTGTTCTTCGGCGCGCTGGCGCTGCGCTGGCTCTACGCCATCGCGCTGTTCGCGGCCATGGGACAGGCCGGGCTGACGGCCGCCGACTTGCGCGGCTACCTGGGCAATGCCGAAATCATGGCAGCGCAGCTCATGCATGGCGAACTGCACGGCTGGGCCTGGCTCGGCTTGGATGCGGGAAGAATGCCGCTTTATCCCTGGCTGGTGACGCTCAATTTCCTGCTGTTCGGCAGCCTTGCGCCGCTCACCACCGTGCTGGTGCAAGGCGTCATCGACAGCGCAACCTGCCTGCTGGTGCACCGAATTGGCAAATCGCTCGACCCGCGCATCGCCCTGCCGGCCGCCATTGCCGCCGCCATCAATCCGACGCAGATCGTGCTGAGCGGGATCGTCTATACCGATACGCTGTTCGTTTTCTTTGTCGCGCTGTTTCTGGCCGGCGCCGCGGCCTGGTTGCGCCGCGCCTCGTGGGGCGCCGCGCTCGCGATCGGCCTGGGGCTCGCGCTCGCCGCGCTCACGCGCATCGTGGTGGCACCGTGGGTGCCGGTCATGCTCGTCGCGTTGCTGGCGGCGTGGCGCATCATCGGCTATTTCCGGCCCCGCCACTGGCTGCAGAGCGCGGCGATTGTCGTGCTCTTCCTGCTCGCCATCGCGCCGATCCTGGCGCGCAATGTGAGCGCATACGGCGCCTGGTCGCTGACGGACCAGGGCGGCTCGCATCTCGCGCTTTGGGTGGCGCCGCTGGTGCGCGAGGCCAAGGACGGCACGCCGTGGCAGCGCGGCACCGCCGAGATGGAAAAGCGCGTGCGGGCGCGCTTCGGGCCGCCGGCGAGCAATCCCTTCACCGAATCGCGGCACTATACCGAAATCGGCCGTGAGGAACTCATCAAGCTCGGACCGGTCGCCGTCATCAAGGCCTGGGCGATCGGCGCGGCCATCAATCTCGCCACGCCCGCCATCATTCTCTCGCCGCCGATCGCACAACTGCCGCGCACCGGCTTCTACGCCACCAAGGGCGGCACCGTGTTCGAGAAGATCAAAAACTTCCTGTTTCATTCCGACAACACGGCTTACGACTGGGCGCTGCTGCTCGGGCTTGCCGGCGTCGGTATTATTCGGCTGATCCAGCTCTGCGGCGTATTCGCGTTGCTGCGCGACCGGCAGGCTTGGCCGATTCTGGCTTTGCTAGGATTATGGATCGGCTTCATCCTCGCGGCCAACGGGCCGGTGGCTTCGCCCAAATACCGGCTGCCGATCGAGCCGGTGCTGTGCGTGCTGACCGGAGCGGGTTACGCGCTGCTGCGCGGGCGAAAGCTTCAGGCTTCGGCATAGAGCCGCGCGAAATCCTCGACGGCCCTGGCGAGCGTGAAGTTGGCGGCAATACGCGCGCGCGCGGCGAGCCCGCGGCTTACCCTTTCGGAAGCGGGCAGCGCCGCGGCCTCACCGATAGCGGCGGCCAAGGCCTTGGGATTGCGTGCCGGCACGACCCAGCCGCTATCGCCAACGATGCGGCGGGCGTCGCCCACGTCGGTCGCCACCGGCACCAGACCGGCGCTCATGCCCTCGGCGATCGCGTTGGAAAAGCCCTCGCCGAAGGCGGAACTGGAGAC
This sequence comes from uncultured Pseudomonadota bacterium, assembly GCA_963805535.1. Taxonomy (GTDB): domain Bacteria; phylum Pseudomonadota; class Alphaproteobacteria; order Rhizobiales; family Xanthobacteraceae; genus Pseudolabrys. The sequence goes on along the minus strand of CAWDUV010000006.1, from coordinate 21,834 downwards.
GACGATGTCGCCGGCGGCGTAGAGCCGCGCAGTGTCGCGGCGGGGCCCGAGCGCGCGCACATTGGCCGGCGCGGCCAGATCCGGCGTGCCGGCGCCGACCATGACGCCGACCGCACTCGACATCTGCGCCATAGCGGCGAGAAAAATGCCGTGGTCCTTCATGGCATCGACGCGCGCCACGTGCAGGACGACCACCGCATCGTCCGCGATGCCGAGCGCTGCGCGCACTTCTCGGCGCGCCGCCGCGTCGGGGCGGAATTTCTCGGTGTCGATGCCGTTGGCGATCAGCTCGAAGCGCTTGGGCCGGAATCCGTGCGCGCGGTGGAAATCGATGCCGACCTGCGAATTGGCGATGGCCACGTCGACCTGACGCGACACCAGCGCGCTCAGACGAATGATGCGGCCGTAGCGGCGCGCATCCATATTGGAAGCGCGCAAATTCCAGAACAGCCGGCGATCGCGCTTACCCCGACATAGATTGTGGGCGAGCGAGACCGCCAGATTGCCGTGATACATCCAGCCCTGGACGACGCGCGGGCGCGTTTCATTCACTATGTGTGCCAGCGCGTGCATCGCGCCGTGCAGTGAGGTCAACGATTTCGCCCCACCCACCGTCACATCGACGCCGGCCGCGCGCAGATCGCCGGCCAGCGCGTCATGGGCGCTCAAGGAAACGACGTGCTGCGAAAGCCCGCCCGCGCGCAAGGCGCCGGCAAGCTGCACCAACATGGTCTCGGCGCCGCCCGTTCCCAGTCCCGAAATGACATGCAGCACATCGATCATGCGGGCGGGCCGGCGACGAGCGCGAGCTGGGTGAACAGCGCGGCATCGTCGTAGCGCTCCCGCCACCAGGGATGCACGGTGCCGGAATAGGCCTCGGCCATTACGCGCGAAGGGATCAGCCGCGCCGCGATGCCGTGCTGCGCGAACAGCTTCTCGACGTCAGGCGCGCGCGCAAGATTGATGGCCTTGCCGCGGCGGGCGAGGTAATCGGCCGGCGGCTGCTCGTAGAGACCGTCAAACGGATTGCCGGTCGGATAGTGATTGCCGAAATCGACCAGATGCAGGAAGCGCGTGCGCTCGTTCTGTATGCCGGCGAGCTTGCCAATGGTGGCTTCGAGCGGGAAGACATGCTCGAGACAGGATTGCGACAGCACCACGGCGACCGGGCCTTGGATCGGCGCCGCCTCGAAGCCGCAACGATGCACGCTTATGCGCTCCTTGAGCGCCGCAACGAAAGCCTCGAACGCCATGCGCTCCCCGTAGAGCGCGCAAAGATCGGCATGGAATGTGCGCAGATAGCGCTCGCGCACTTCCGCGCCGAAGAACATCGCGGCATCCCATTCGGGCTCCGCGCTTTCGAACGAGCGGGCGCCGCAGAACACGGCCAAGGGTCCGAAGCCTGCGAGCGGACCGCAACCGATTTCGACCACGCGGGCGCCCTCGAAATCGAGTGGCTGCCAAGACATGGCCCGGCGTACCACTGCCTCCTGCCGCAGCAGCAATTCGGCAAAGCGGATGCCGCGGCCGTGCTTGGCGGACGAAAGCAGTTCCTCCGGCGTCCAGGCGGGACCGCCTTTCAGGCCGGGCAGGCGATGGCGCGCCAACCGCCAGGTTTCCAGCGGGGTGAGCGACAAGAGATAGGACAGGCGCATTGTTTCAGTGCCCCTTCGCCGGCGTCAGCAGGCGCTCGAATTCGGCGATGACGGCGGCGAGGCGGAATTCGTGCGGCAGCAGCGAGGGCCGCAGCGCCGCTTCGGCATTGCGCGGCGCCGCCGCCATAGCCGCGAGGAAAGCGGGCCCCATCGCCGCGATCGTGACGGCGCCGGGCTTGGCGGCGCGCGCAATCTCGCCGGTGCCGCCGGCCTCCGGCGCGGCGATCACCGGCGTGCCGCAGGCGAGCGCTTCGAGCGCTACATTGGGCAGGCCCTCCCAGCGCGACGGCAAGAGCAGGGCATCGGCACCGGCGACCCAGGGCGCCGGATTGGGGTCGAAGCCGGCGAAGGTCACGCGCTCGGCAAGGCCGAGCGTGCGCGCCTGCCGTTCGAGCGCGGCACGCTCCTCGCCCTCGCCGAACACGGCGACATGAAAATCTCCCGAATAAGAGGCAAGCGCATCGAGCAGCCGGTCGTAGCCTTTCTGGCGCGTCAGCCGCCCGACCGCGGCGAAGCGGGCGCCCTCGCCTGCACGGCGGCGCGGCGGCGCGGCAGCGCTGCGCAGCGCGGCTTCGTCGATCGGATTGCGCACCACGTGAATGAGACCGCGCGGCACGCGGTAATTGCGCGCCAGTTCCTCAGCGATCAGGTTGCTATTGGCGATCACGGCGGCGGCGCGGCGGTAGAGCGCGGCGTAGGCGAGCCGCCGGCCGAGGCGCGCCACCACGCCCGTCGCGGCGCGGCCGGGCGTATTCGATTCGCGCACGATGACGCGGGCGCCCGCCGGCCGCGTCAGCAGCACGCCGAGATTGACGTAACCGATGGTCGAGACGATCTCGTCAGGCGCCGCCGCACGCAAGGCGGTGCGCAGCGCGCCTAAGCCGTGGCGCAGGCGGGCATGGCCGAGGCCGGTGACCGGCACATCGCTTGCGACCAGCGCGCGCCAGGGCCCGCGCGCATCGAGCGCCAGGATCGACGGCGCGAAGCGCTTGCGGTCGAGCGCGTTAGCGACCGCCACCACCACGCGCTGGGCGCCGCCGGCCTCGAAATCGGGCAGCACGAAGGTCACGCGTTGGGGCACGGCGCGGGCCAGCGCTCAGACCGCATCAAGCCGCGCGCAAATCGCGCACGCCTGGCGGGGCCTGCAACGAGCGCAGCCAGCATTCGACATTGATTAGGCGGATCATGCTGGGCAGGCCTTCTCGCTTGCCGGAGCGGAAGCGCTGCACGGCCGCGCTAAGCTTATTGCGGTCGGTGTAGGCGCCGAGCCGGCTGTCGGGCGCCGCGATATCGTCGAGGAAGCGGCCGAGGCCGTCCGATCGCATGAGCCAATCGTCGAACGGCAGCGTCAAACCGACCTTGCGGCGGTAAAGCAGGTCATGCGGCAGATAGCGCTCGCCGATCGCCTTCAGGATCGGCTTGGTGACGCCGCCGGGAACGCGCAGAGAGAGCGGCAAGCGGTTGAGCACGCGCGCCAGCGGCAGATGCACAAAGGGCACGCGCGCTTCGACCGAAGCCGCCATCGCCATCTTGTCCTGCCGCACCAGCAGCGATTCCAGATAGGCCGATTGATCGACCGCCAACAGCCGGTCGCGGAAATCCGCAAAGCGCCGCGACACCTGCTCGCGCAAGCCGGGCACCGGCACCAGCGCCGGGAACAAGCGGTTCATGACCGGGAAGTCGTGATAGACCGAAGCGTAGCTGGCGGCATCCCTGCCGGCGATGCGTTTGACGCCGATGAAGGGCGGCCGGCGCGGCAAGAGCGACGTCGGCAGCCGGCGGCTCCAGCTCTCCTGCGCGCTCAACTTACGCCACTTGCCGTAGCGGTCGTAGCCGCCGAAAAACTCGTCGCCCCCCTCGCCGGTCAGCACGACCTTCGAGACCTCGCGGATGCGGTCGCACAGCAGCATGAGCATGACGCAGCCCATATGCGGACTGGGGCCCTCCATGTGGCGCACGGCGCGCGGCAGCGCGTCGGCGAATTCGCGCGCGCCGAGCGTGATCTCGCGATGGTCGACGCGGTAGCGCTCGATCACCTGCTTGCGCCATTGCGATTTATCGTGACGCGCATCGTCAAGCTTGATCCCGAAGGTGACGAGCCGGCCGGCGGTGTGCCCGGCGGCGATCGCGGTGATGAGGCTCGAATTGACGCCGCCGGAGAGCTGGACGGTGTAGCCGACGTCGCTCGCCAGATGATCTTCGATGGACCGGCGCAAGGCGTCGTGGCAACGCGCGACCGCCTCTTCGGCCGACCAGGACGTCTCGTCCTGGAACGTCTCGATCGGGTCGCAGAAACGTCTGCGTTTGACGGCACCGTCACCGAGCGACACGCGCAACAAAGTGCCGCCCGGCACCCGCTCTATACCTTTGAGATTACTGATGTTTCCGGCGGCCCAGCCGAAGGTGAGCAGCTCGGCCAGCGCCGCCGGATCGGCCTCCGGCGCCACAAGTCGGGTGAGCGGTCGCATCTCGCTGGCGAACCCGACCAGCGCGCCCTTCTGCAGCAAATAAAGCGGCTTGATGCCGAAGGGATCGCGCGCCGCCAGCACCTCATTGCTGCGCCGGTCGAGCAAAATAAAAGCGTACATGCCTTCGAGCTTGTCCAGCACCGCCTCGCCCCAGGCGAGATAGCCTTGCAGGATGACCTCGGTGTCGCCACTGGTGCGGAAGCGCGCACCTTGCGCTTCCAGCTCGGCGCGCAAGGCGCGGAAATTATAGATTTCACCGTTGAAGATGAGCGTCACCTGGCCCGCGGCGTCGGTCATCGGCTGGTCGGCGCGCGGCGTCGGATCGAGGATCGACAGGCGGCGGAACACGAGGCCGACGCCCGGCTCATTGACCACACCGTCGGAGTCCGGGCCGCGGTGGCGCAGGTCCTCGCCCATGGCGGCAAGCAGCGCCAGATCGAAGCGCCGGCCGGGCTCGACCAGGGCGGCTATGCCACACATGGCTTCTTGGCGTTGGCCGCAATGATGCCGGCCCAGAAATCGCGCAGATCGCGGGCGCGTGACGGGCCGTCGCTGAGTTTTAGCACGCGCTCCTGCGCGGCCCTGCCGAGTGCGGCAAGTTGCGCGCGGTCGTCGGCAAGGCGGACGATTTCATCCGCCCATTGTTCGGCGTCGAATTCCGCATGCAGGATACCGGTGACACCGTTTTCGACGAAGCGGTCGTAAGTGCCGACCGATATCGCCGGCTTGCCGAACGCCATGGCTTCGAGGATGTCGCGGCCCCAAGGGTTGTATTCGCGTGTCGGCTTGGCGAGAAGGTCGCAGGCCAGAATGACGTTTTCCGGCTCGGACACATGACCGAGAAACTTGAACATCTCGGCGACGTCGCTCTCACGCGCGAAATCGGCCAGATCGCCGCCAGCGCGGGCAACCTGGCCGAGTTCACCGGAGAGCGAGCGCGGGAGCGTCATCCGCCCGGCAATCACAAACAGCACATCGGTGCGACCGCGCGCCTTGAGCGCCGCGGCGACGTCGATGAGACGATCGATGCCGCGAATGAAGGCATAGTTCGACACGGCCACGACCTTGAAGCGCGGATCGGCGATCAAATCGGCGCGTGGCTGCACGGCAGGCGGCGCGACGATGTTATAGATCACCGTTCCGGGAGCGGACCGGCCGACAAGCTGCGCAACGCGACGTTGCTCGTTTTCGGTGATGTAAACGAAACGATCGCAGGCATCGACCGCCCGGCGGTATTGCCAGCGCGAAAACAGCGCCGATGGCAAATGCGTACGGATATGCATGGTCAGCGGCATTGATGCACCGGCGCGCCGGCGCAGCCAGCACGCAAGCAGGAAGAGCCCTTCGTGATTGAAGTGCACCAGATCGAAATGCTTGGCAGCTTCGGCAAGCTGCGCACGGAACCGTCCGCTCCTCCTCCAACTCATCAAGAAGCGGGAGAACACATAGAGATTGCGCGAGAGCCGCGGCAGTGAGCTGAAATGCGGCATGTCCGGTGAAACGCGACAGGTGACGCCTAGCATTTCGTAGCGCTCCCGAACGGGGCCCTGCTGCCGGCACCAGACCTCAACTGTCGCCTCCGGCGGCAAATGACGGATGCTTTCGAACAGGCTGCGCGAAGAGCCGCCATAGCCGCCTTCGATGTCGAGGCACAGGACGCGCATCCTAGGCGGCGACGAGCGCTGCCGTGCGCTCCCACCCGAGATTGAAAACGGCATCGAGGACGGACAATCCGGGCACAAAAGTGGGCGCGCCTTGCTCGTATTGCGGATGGGAGAATTGGGTGTAGGCGAGCGCCAAGCCGGCTCTCTCGAATTTGGCGGGATCCTGGTAGTTGTCGCCGCCCTTGCCGGAGAGATAGGTGCCGCCAGGCGCCAGCGCCGAAACAATCGCCACCAGGCGGTCGTCGCCCACCGCCGCGCCAACATCGAGGCCGGACGCGAGCCGCGTTGGCGTGGCGATGCGCAAATTTTCGGCCAGGCGGGCGATGAGGGTCGCGTTGGCTTGCGCCAAGCCGTCCGGCGGCAGGTCCGCGTAGAGCGTCTCAATATCCCGCCACACCTCGCGGACATGCGCGGCGTCCCGGTAGCTCGCACGCAATGTGTCAAGATGGGCGCGTTTCCAGTCACCGCGCGCGATTGCGACCTGATTGATGGGCGTGCCTAGCCCTTGCTGCACGGGGATGGATAGCCAGCGCACCGCCCCGTTTGTGAGGATCTGGACTCGGTTGGTGTAGCTGCCTTTGCTGAACTGCGCGTTGTCGAGAAAGACGAACAGGTCGGCGCGCGCCAGCTTGTGAAAATAACCGAGCCAAGGCGCGTAATTCGGCTGGTGGATGGCGACAATCACGGCTCGTCGGCCAACGCGACTTGAAGCGACAATGTTCGGCCTTCGGCAGTCACATAAGAAATTGTCGAAATGTCTCCTTCGGGGACCACGCCCAATACACGATATTGCCGGCCATCAACTTCAAGCGTCGGCAGCGGCCACGGCGCCGGCAAAGCGCGAATGAGATTTCGCAGCCGAGCTTCCGGCCAGCGCGCGCCAATTGTCCCGTCCCGCGGCCTGCGCTGCGGCCAAACCGTTCCGGAACCCGCGGCGATCGTTCGGATCGGCGCGCCGCCCGAGGTAAGTCGCAGCCATGCCGCCGGGAAAAGCCGCAGTCCGGCATCGATCATCGCCGCGCGCATCGTCAACGCGTTTGCATCGGGCGGTATTGGAATTGCGGTTTCAGCCCAGACCGGACCCGTATCCACGTCGTTCTCGAGCTGATGCCAGGTAATGCCGAGCTCACTTTCGCCGTTCACAATCGCCCACTGCAAGACGCTCGCGCCTCGGTATTCGGGCAGCTTTCCGCCATGCATGTTCAAGACACCGTACTCGTATTTTGCGATATTCGACATTGGAATAATTTGCGAATAGAGCCACGAGAGGGCGACGTCGGCATCGGGAAGGTCGGCCGGCGCGCCTTCGCCCCGGCGTTGGATACCGACGGGCAGATCGGCCGCCTCGATGAGTTGCCGGACCTTGTCCTTGGATTGGCGGTTTTCGGGAACAATGACCGCGACGATTTGGTCATTTGCACCAAGATAATTGGCGAGCTCGAGCGCATTGCGGTCGGTCGTAAACAAATGAACGCGCATTGCGACAGCGGCCTATCGATTGCCAGCGATTTTATTCGCCTCGCCGAAATTGCGCGCGCCATGCCCCGGGCTTGTGCACGCTGCAATTGTAGGCAAGGGCCAAATCGAAGGCATCCATGCGTGCGGCAAGGAATTCGTTGAGCCTGTGCTGAATTGACGACGTATTTCCCGTCCACCAGATCGGGTGCGTCAGAAGCTGCAAACCGCGCCCCTCGCGCACGGCGGCGTGCTCGAGCGGATGACCGTGGCCCCACTCCCCCCGCGAATCCGAGCAATAGCCCATCTCGGTAAAGAAGCGCGGCTGATAGGCGTGCAGCCGACCGGCGAGCGGTTCGGCGTGACCGAGCAGGGCCTGGGCGGGACGGTGGAAGCTGACGGCGCGCACCGGCTCGCCGGTCGCGGCCTCCAGCACGGCGCATTCCTGCTTCGCCGCCTGTTGCAAGCTGCGCGGCATCATTGCCGTAAAGGGATGCATCGAGATGCAGGCCGATGGCGTGGCCGAGCTCGGCCAAGCCGGCGCAGCACGTCGCGGGCGCCGGCGGAGAACACATTGTACATTTCGGTGCGCAGAAGAACGAAATAGTGCGCCTTCAGACCGAGCACGTTTTCGATTTCGGCAATCGGCAGCGCCGCGTCGAGCGACATGTCGATGTCATGGCGCAGGATAAGGTGGCGCTGGCCGGGGTCGGCATCCGCATAGCCGCGCACGCTGTATCCGCGCGCGAGCAGGCTTTCGACCAGATCGCGATAGGCCGCCGGCGTGAAAAGCTCAGGCATGGTGCGACAAGCCCGCCGGCGTCGAGACCAAGGCCATGGCGCGCGAGATAGGCTTCCGCCTGCCAGGCGACGGCGTGGCGCGCGCCGCGGCCATCCGACAGCACGCGGCCATAAGGCGTGCCGGCCGCGTTGCAGGTCGCGTCCATCCAGTACTGGAAGACGCGGCGCTCGAAACGATGCCAGCGCTCGGCGCCGAGCGGCGCATGCGCGATCTTGGCCGCCAGCCGCAGCGGCACCAGCCAGCGCGGGCGAATGCTCTTGCGGTTGACGGGGATGTCCTGCCAGACGCCGCCCCAATTCGCGTCGCGCAACATCGCGTTGTAGAGCCGCTGGCCCGCCTTGAAGCGCAGCGGCACGGATTCCCAGAAATCGAGATAATCGTTGTCCCACAGCGGCAGGCGCCAATCGTGGCCGAGACATTCGTAGATGCGCTGGCCGGTGATCACGTATTTGCACTGGCGATCCTGGAATTCGGCGTATTCGTAGAGCCCGTGGTCGGTCTCCGGCGCGCCGAGCAGGATAGCCGCGATGGACTGCGCCAACAGCGTGCGGATGCGGGCGAGGTTTTTCTCCGTCCGCAACGACAGCCAGAGCGCGAAATGCTTGTCGGTCAGCGCATCGACGATGCGGGAGCGACGCGCGGCCTCGCTCAATCCTTGCGGCGGTGAGCACAGCTTGGCCGGGATGTGATTGCCGCTGATGTAGTCGCCGGAATTGCCGTTGGCGATCACGGCGTCGGCGGGGATAAAGCCGCTCGCCTTCAGGGCCTCGATCGCCGACATGTCCTGGACAAACGGCACCGAAGCGCAGGAGTTGGCGTAGTCGAGATAGGCGGCATAGCTGTTGCCGGCGAAAAAGCGGCGCTGGCCGTCGATCGACAGCGGCGCGAAGGCCCATGGCACGCCCAGGCGCTCGGCGATGGCGCGGCTGGCCGCGGCCTCGAAATTGCCCGGCCGGCCATAGGAGAAGCAGCGGATGTTGCGATAGCCGAGATGGCGGGCGGCGCTGGCGACCAGGCGGGAGTCGTTGCCGGCGCTGAGCGGGATGACGAGCGGCCGGCCGTCGAGCGAGGCCAGGTGTTTCTCCATGACGGCGAGCGTGACGTCGGCCAGGCGCCGCTTGAGCGCGCGCTCGTCCGCCTCGACCACGCGCCACGGCCGATAGGTGTGGTAGCGCTGCCGCTCGGGCCCGCCCTCGCCGCTCGCGACCAGGCACTCGCCGGGGCCCGGCATCAGCAGGCCGCGATAGAGCGTGGCGCGGTCGACGGTGTAGCCGGCCATGGCGATGGAGAGCGCAGCGCCATCGTCCACATCCTCGACGCCGAGGCCGGCGGCGCGGCGCAGACGGTCGGCGCGGTTGTCGATCGCCCAGGCGCCGCCCACCTTGGCCATGAACAACGGGATGCTGCGCACGCGGTCGACGGCCGCAACGCACCAGTCCGGGCCGGCGGCGGCGATGGCAAAATGCCCGTCGAGCGACGCGACCGCCGTCGCCAGCACGACCGCCTGCGCCTTCGGCGGCGCCTCGATCACCTTGGCGAGCAGCGTTTCCGGGCTGCCATTGAACGCGCGGCCGGCGAAGGCGAGCGTGAACTCGCCGCGGCGGATCGTGCGCCAGGCGCCCTTGGGGTCGACGGCGATATCCGCCGTCAGCCTAGGAGCACATTGCTTCAACAACATAACTTTCGTCCGGCGCCGAAACGGGCGCGCGCAAGGCGTCGATCAGCGATTTCTCATCAAAATGGATGCGCAAGCCGTCATCGACGCGCGCCGGCACCATGCGGCAGCGGCGCGCCAGCAAGGCGTAGGCGTCCTTCGACGCCAGTCCTGGCTGTCGACGTCCAGCAGCACCACCGGGCGGTTGGTGCACAGCGCGAAGCCAAAACTGGTGGAGGAAATGCGCGGGAAAACGAAGGCGTCGGCCAGTTGCCAACAGTCTCTCGAGATGGCCGCCCACGAAGGTGCAGGCCAGGCCCTTGAACAAGTTCGCGCGTTTCCCGCTCGAATTCCGGATGCGCCTTGTAAAGGACCTTGAAGCCCGCGCGGCCGAGCACCTCGATGAGCGCCACTTCGACGTCGAGCTGCGTCAGCGCCCAATGCGCCGCCAGATGCGGATAGCGCAGCCAATTGGGCGGAAAGCCGACGATCATGACGGTATTGATTTTTTGCGGCAGCGGCCGCCGCGGCGGCCGATCCAGCCATTGTCGATAGAGCGGCAGCTTCACCCGCTCGAAGCGCACCGGCTGGAGCTGCGACGAGCCGGCCGCGCGGAATAGGCTTCGCGCCGCCAGCGCAGGCAGGCTTCGCTCGGCACCACGAAACGATCGACCGCCAACAAGTCTACGATGTCGCCGCCGGGAAACGGCTGGCGCACCCATGTCATTGCCGTGATGGAAGCCGACGACCTCGACACCGTGGCGGCGCAGCGCAAGCGCCACGGCGCGATAGGTCGGCTGGCCGAGATTGGTCAGCAGCAGCTGTCGCGGGTAGCCGGCCGATGCGATCGACCGCCGCCATCAGCGCGGCGAGATCGCCAAGCCGCCGCAGCCAGGCAGCGGCCGCGCCCTCGCGTATCGAGCGAAATCCGCGAGCAGCTTTTGGGCGGCGGCATCGATCTTTTCGAGACTGCCGCGCACCGCGCGCGCAAGGCTGTCGCCTAGGGGAGCGGCAACGGCCGCCGGCAGATCGTCGAGGCGTCACAAATCGGCAGGCGATGCCCTCCTGCGCCTGATAGGCCGCCCGCAAGGCTGAGCGGCTGCCGAGCGCCCAAGCTATCGGCGCGTCCAAGGCAGGCGGCGAGCCGCGCCGGCAAGGAGGCCGGCGCGTTCAGGATCCAGTTCTTGCCGAGGCCGCGCGCGGCGTGGCCAAGCCGCGACGGCGCGCGCGGCGGCGCCGCGAAAGCCGCGCCCAGCGCGCTCCAATCCGGCGTAAGGTGCGCCGCGATCTGGCGTCCATGCGGCACGCCGCTCGATGCATGCCGCAGGCGCGCGGCCGCGGCGCTACAAATGCAAATGCTGGATCAGGAAACTCGGCAGCCCGATGTCGGCCTTGAACACATCCTGCTCGCGCCCCGACAGCGCGGCCACGCCGTCGAAATAGGCATCCCACACCGCCTCGGCGAGCCGGTCGAATTCGGCATCGCTGACCGGCCAGGCATAGTCCGCGCGCCAGTCGTCGATACCCAATGGCGGCGACGCCTTCGATGTCGAGGGCGGCCGCCGCGCGCCGGTCGACCTGCGCCGCGCGGCGGCGAGCGAAGGGCTTGCGCCGGTCACTTGTCCTGCGTTTCCGTTGCGGCGGCCTGCGTGGCACCGTCGATCATCGACCAGTCGAGCGGCGTGCCGCGCGCGATCGCGCAGGCCGCGCGCGCGCCGAGGACTTGGCCATAGACCTTGGGCGGCAGCCCGAAGCCGGGGCGGATCGAGCGCACATTGTCGCCGCTGAAGGCTTCGCCGGCCGCGATGTCGCGCACGACATAGAGCGAGCGGCGGAACTGGACGTTGGCGCGCTCGCTCGAGGCGGGGCCGTAATGCTGCGTGCCGAGCGCCTCCCAGGCGGCGCGGCAGCCGTCGACCAGCGCCTTCAGCTCCTCGGGCTCGAGCGAGAACGCGGCATCGGGGCCGCCGTCGGCGCGCCTCAGCGTCACGTGCTTTTCGATGAAGCAGGCGCCCTGCGCGATGGCGGCGACCGAGACGGCGATGCCCATGGTGTGATCCGACAGGCCCGCGACCACGCCGAAGCGCTCGGCGAGATCGCCGATCGTGCGCAGATTGGCGTCGGCGGCCGGCGCCGGATAGGCGCTCACGCAATGCAGCAGCACCAGCTCGCGGCAACCCGCCTCGCGCGCCGCCGCCACCGCCTCGGCGATCTCGGCGAGCGAGCACATGCCGGTCGAGATGATCAGCGGCTTGCCGGTCGCCGCCGCCTTGGCGATCAGCGGCAGATCGATCGCCTCGAACGAGGCGATCTTGAAGGCGGGCGCGCCGAGCCTTTCGAGGAAATCGACCGCGCTGGGATCGAACGGCGTGCTGAAGATCGCGATACCGATCTTTCGGGCATGGGCAAACAGCGCCTCGTGCCATTCCCAGGGCGTGTGCGCCTCCTGGTAGAGCTCGTAGAGCAAGCGGCCGCCCCACAGGCCGCCCTCGATGCGGAAACCGGGGCCGTCGTGATCGATGGTGATGGTGTCGGCGGTGTAGGTCTGCAGTTTGACCGCGTCGGCGCCGGCCGCTTTGGCCGCGTCGATCAGCTGCAGCGCACGTTCGAGCTCGCCGTTGTGATTGCCGGACAGTTCCGCCACCACGTAAGGCGGCTGCCCGGCGCCGATCACCCTACCTGCAATCGTGATCTGGTGCGCCGTCATGGGCTATGGCCGTGCAGTGAGGTCGGCATCATGCATTGATGCTTCCGACACGCAACCGCGTATTTTCTCGATTTCATCATCGTAGGTCGCCCAGAATCTTTTTGCTGCCGCGTGCTCCCTGCCCATTTCTTCGACCTGCGCGACCGGCGTGTCGACTCCTTGCGGTAACATCGACCACCACGGCTCCTTATCGCGCGAGCGGTGATAGCTTCCTTTGCCACGCATGGCCGTTGGCTTGATCGCGCCGCTCCTGATCGACGACCAGGACGTTTCGAACAATTGAATCGCGTGCTCCATCAACCTGTCATAACTCGTGCGCAACGTCTCTCCCGCGGGAAACATAATCTCGGCTTGCGTCAACAGCCCACCCGTATCGATGCCACTGTCAATGCAATGGATACTGACGCCCTTTGGCGTCGCGTCAAACCAAGACCAGAAGTTCGGATCGGCGCCGCGATTCCACGGCAGCATTGAAATATGAATATTGATCATGCGGCCTTTGAATCGCGAGAGATGGGGCTCGCGAATGATGTGCCGATAGCCGAACGAAACGATCCAATCCGCGTTCACATCGGTCAGCGCGGCGACACTCGATGTCCACTCGTCGCCGGTCCGCAGCAAAGCGGGCACAAGCTTTTCTGGATATGGCGTGAGCAGCAGAACGCGCATGACTGTCGAACCGGCGCCGTTCGCGCCACAGCGCCGCAGCTCGATCGAAGACAACATGCGCCGGATGATCGCAAGTGCCGTCGTCGCAACGCCGCAGCCGCGAAATGCCTCGGCGACGAAAGTCAACACGTCGTAACCAGCCCCGTCACGGCTGAAATCGGCTCGCAAGAAACCGGCGGCCGCTTCGTCGACCTCGATGACCTGCAGCGCACAAGCCGGGTCATCAATCCTGCTGGCGAACCACGCCGCGTGTTCGACGTCGCTTGGCGCACGCGCGTCGGACCGGATGCCATCTCGCCGAGCGCGCTCCCACCGAAGCAGCATTTCCATGTGGCGAGCACCGGCCCGGCGCAGCTGACAGCCCGCCCCCGCCGGTCGGTCGTCCGGTATATCGCGGCTTCGGTGAGGCGGGCGCAACCGAGGCCGTCGCAGAGCCGCCCCGCGCGGCGCGACATTTCGGTGCGCGCCGCGCTGACCGTTCAATAATGAACCGAGCAGCCCGGCAAGGTTCTCGGCCGAGAATTCGGGCGGGAGCAGTTTTGCCGCTCCGGCGGAAACAAGGCCTTCCGCGATGTGGCGCTGGTTGTCGGCAGCCACGACGATGAGGCTGGGCAGCCGCAGGCAACAGCGCTCCCAGGCTGTGGACCCGGCGGCGCCAATGGCGAGGTCGGCATCGGCCATTAATTCCGCCACGTTCTCCGCATCGACATGCAGGTCCCCGTCAAATTGGGCATTTTCAAGCTTCCGTGCGACCTCCGCCCGTCCCGGCGCCTGGCCCGCGAGGATGACGTCGACATGGCCTGTGAAGCCGATCAGATCGAGGCCGTCAATGATCCGCGGCAACAGGCCGGCATGGTCCGTCGCGCCGACATTGACGAATAGACGGCGGACATCGCGCTGTGGGCTTCGCTGCAGTCGGTGGCGGGCCTTGGCGAAAGAGAGACGCAGCAGCGCGTAATCGGGTCCCAGCAGAAGCCTGGTCCCGCTTGCAACGCGCGCCGCGTAGTCCTGCGGTACGCGGTCGAACGCCGAATCGCACAAGATGTCGCAATCGTGGTTTCGATCGGCCAGATCGTCGATCACCGCGATCGTTTTTGCCCAGCCGCGGCAAGCGCGCTCGCGATGGGCATCCCATCCATAATGATCGATCACAAGAAGATCGCAACCGGCCAACTTGCCGCGCAAGATCGCGCTCTCATCGGCGACAGCCGGAAGCGTCACGACCCGGTCGAACGCCTTCGCCCACGGACCGTACGGCGCGTCAGCTTTCACCGCGGCGCTGCTGCGCCAGCCGAGCGCGCCGAGATGGCTGGCAAGTGCGGAGCAGCGCACCGCATGGCCGAGGCCGATTGCCGGCGCGGCATCGAAGCGGAATACAGCTTCAGGCATCGATCGACACAGGCCGCTCGACCGAAGCTGCCGCCAACAGGCTCTCCGCTTCGCGCAAGTCCGCTTCGCTGTCGATATCGATGGAGCGCTCGCGCGGCATGACATAGGCGAGAATGGGAGGCGCAAGATAAGAGCGCGACTGCCGGAACCAGGGCACGTCGAGAATGTGGATGGCGCCGTTGGGTCGGAACGCCGCCGGCTGCTCCTGCGACTTGCGGCCGAATTTGTCCGGAAAATGCGGGAACAGCAGGCCGTCGCCGTCGAGCCCCAAGGCATTAAACGGCGTGTGATCGAACGGCGCGACGCTCATCAGATTGGGCCCCGGCCGGGCGCGGAATTGCGCGAAGGCCGCCTTGAGATCGGCCGCGGTTCGAAAGGGACAGGTCGGCAGCATGATGCAGATGAGGTCGTAGCGGTCGCCGACGGCCTCGAGCGTCTCGAGCGCGTGCAGCGCCACCTGCACGACACCAGCCGGGTCGACGGCGAGATCGCCGGGCCGCCCGAACGGCACCTCGGCGCCGGCCGCGCGGGCCAGCGCGGCGATCTCAGCATCCTCGGTCGACACCACCAGACGGTCGCAGACACCCGCCTCCTTCGCTGCGGCGATCGTCCAGTCGATAAGCGGCCGGCCGCCGAGCAGGCGCAGGTTCTTGCGCGGCAGCCGGGTCGACGCGCCCTTGGCCGGGATCAGGCCGAGCACACGTGGCGAGGGCGCATTCATGGCTTGGCGAACAGCCACCAATTGCTGTTGTCACTCGAATTGAGCGGCTGCCAGAGAAAGCCATAGTCGAGCACCCGCAAGCCCGGCGCGCGCTCCAGATAGAAGCGGCCAAAATCGCGCTTGAACAGATAGCCTTCGCGGCCGTGATAGGGCACCGCCGTCAGCTCATGCGCGAAATACTCGATGCACAACACGTAGTGCCGCGCGACGCGTAGGATTTCTTCGACCATGCGGCCGAGATCTTCGGGCGCCACGTGAATGAGCACGCCGGAGGTGAACACCAGATCGACGCTGGCGTCGGCATAGGGCAGCGCGAAGCCGTCGCCTACGTCGATGCGCGTGCCGGCCAGTTCCGGATGCGCGCGTGCGATCTGCGCTGCTTCGGCGTTGGGCTCGACGGCGCTGACCGTGGGGATGAAATGCCTGAGCGCGATCAGATTGCGCCCGATATTGCAGCCCACTTCGAGTGCGCTCTGCGGCTGGGGCGTGACGGCATGCGTCAGCATGCGGCCCCAATCGCGCATCAGCCGGCGCTGGCCTTCGTCCGTGATGAGGTTGTTGTTACGGCGCGCATAGTCCGCGCCGAATTCGGACCGCCACAGGTCGACTTGCTTGGTGGTCATTGCGCTGCGCGGGCTCTCGCTCACAGGACCTTGAAACGCGCCGGCCTGTCGTCAAGCGCCGAATCGCCGCGCTTGGGTGGCGGGTTGTCCGGGTTGAAATAGAGATGGCGGTTCTTGGGATCGAGCGTGCGGTCGTTGCTGGGCGGCACGCGCGCGGCTTCCTCGCGTGGGCCGATAACGTGGCGGTCGATGCTGTCTTTCGCCCGCCATTGGCCGTCACTCTTCTCCCAGATCGACCCGTCGCGCATCGGCTCGACCAGCGCATAGAAGTCCGCGACCGAAATGCCGAGGAAATCGCAGTAATATTTCAGGGTCGAAGGCTCGCGCGCGTCGTAGCGCTTGACCATTTCGACGCCCTCTTCCCGGCTCATGCGGCCGTGGCGGATTTCCATGCTGGCGTCGTCGGTCGCGCGGCCGTAGCCGAATTTCAGGTATTTCAGATAGTCGTGCACGTCGTTGGCGTGATCGTCGATCTTGGCGAACAGATTGAAGGTGCGCTCGCGCTCGTAGGAAACCGGGGCGAAGTCCCAGATATCCATCATGCGCTCGGCCTGCGGCTTGGCGTTCCAGTCGAAGAAGTTGCTCAAATAGATGCCGCGTACCTCGACGCGCTCGATGTCCTCGTCCGACGGAAAGACGTAAGGCGCGATATCGTGCGCGGTGATGCCGTTCTTGCCGATCAGTTCATGCGCCTCGATGCCGCGCATGTCATGTTCTTTGCGGGTCCACTTGGTGTATTCGACGAAATCCTCCAGCGTCACCAGGCCGGTCAATTCGGCAAAGCCGTGCTCGCCCCAGACGATGAGCGGGATATTACGCGCTACCGCCATCTGAAACGGAACCGTGCGAATGCCGGCGTGGTAGTGCCAAGTGAGGTCGCCGACGGTCTCCAGCATGTAACGCGAGATCTTGCGCACCGATGCCGGTCCCGCCGTATAGGTGATCAGATCACAACCCGATTTCTCGACCAGATTGGCGAGATTGCGCAGGCCCGAAGGCGCATTGAAGATGTGGTTGTAAGTCACCAGCACGGGTTCATCCCGAATTTGGCGGTCAAGGTCCAAACCTGGAAATGCGAATCCTTGCCGCCGCTCACCGGGATGATGCAGTCGTGCGCATTGCCGCGCTCCTTGGCCAACGCCTTGGCTTCTTCGAGGATTTCGCGCAGCATTTCCGCGCGCTCTTCCCAGCCGATCTCCAGCTTCTGCCGACTCTCGTGATAGCGGCAGCCGCTGCACACCCCTTCTTCGTCGAAGATGATGGTCGGCTTGGCGTTCGCCGGATACATGCAGCGGGCGCAATATTCCATCGTTCAGACCGTCTCTCGCACAGCCGCCGACAAGGTCTGCCCTTCCGAGCGTACAGGCACGCCCGCACGCGCAAGGAACGACTTGGCCTTCTTGGTGGCATGCTCCGTGTAGTGAAAGATGTTGGCGGCGGCGACCGCTTCGGCGCCCGCCTCGATGCCCTCGGACAAATGTTTCCAATTGAAGACGCCGCCGAAGGCGATGACCGGCACGCCGACCGCGGCCGCGATCTGCCCGACGGTTGCGAGATCGTAGCCTTTGCGCGCGCCGTCATGGTCGATCGAGTTGAAGAGGATTTCGCCGCAGCCCAACTCGACGGCGCGGCGCGCCCAGGCGACCGGCTCTTCGTTCGTGACCCGCGCTCCGCGATCAACAGCAACCCGCACGCCTTGATCAGTATGGATCACGTCCATCGAGCCGACGATGCACTGCCGGCCGTAGCGGCGCGAGAGGCCGCGGACCAAGTCGGGATCGTCGGCCAGCGCGGTATTGACCACCAGCTTGTCGGCGCCGCTGCGCAGCAGGCGCTGCGCGTAGTCCGCATCGGTGATCCAGCCGCCGGCGGTCAGCGGCACGAAACAATGCTTGGAGACTGCGGCCACACGCTCGGCGAACAGGTCACGGCTTTCTACGTTGCGCGTCACGTTCAGGATGACGATCTCGTCGACCGCCCACTTGTTGAAGGCCTCGACGGCATGCACGGGATCGTAATGGATGACGTTGGTATGGCGGAACTTGACGCTCTGCACCACCTGCCCGTCGCGCAGGATGAGAACGGCGATCAGACGCTTCTTCAGCACGACGCGCCCGCAAAATTGGCGAGCAGCCGCAGCCCCGGCCGCTGGCTCTTCTCGGGATGGAATTGGAGCCCCATGACGTTGTCGCGGGCAATCGCAGAGGCGAACGGCAAGCCGTGCTCGGTTTCGGCCAGCACGTCGCGCGCATCCACGCAATCGACGTAGTAGCTGTGCACGAAATAAACGTCGCTGCCGCTGTCGACGCCGGCCGCCAGCGGATGCTCGCGCCGCCAGGTGACCGCATTCCAGCCCATATGCGGCACCTTGATGCCCTCGCGCTCCGGAAAGCGGCGCACCGCCGCCGGGATAAAGCCGAGGCCGACATGATCGCCATCCTCTTCGGACCGCTCGCAGATGAGCTGCATGCCGAGGCAGATGCCGAGCACCGGCGTACCGGCTTTGACCCGCTCGCCCAAAGCTTGGCCGAGTTCGGATTGCGACAGCGTCTGCATGGCGTCGGCAAAGGCGCCGACGCCCGGTAGGATCAGACGGGGGTAATCGCCGAGGCGCTCCGGCGCGGCGACCGCTCGCCCGGCGTGCATCTCATCGAGCGCGTTCAGCACCGAGCGCAGATTGCCCATGCCGTAGTCGACCACTCCGATGGAGGCGGTTGCCATGGCGGCTAGCTCGCGAAGTCCGCCCAGTCGAAGGCTTCGCCGGCTTGCTTCGGCGCAATCAGGCGTTTGCCGATCAACAGGTCATATTGGTCCGGCGGGATACCGTGGCCCGGACGACGGTAATCGAGATCGGTTTCGGCGAGCACATGCTCATTCGGCAAAGCGCGGGCGGCGCAGATGCTGCGCCGGACGCCGGCCCGACGCTTACGCTCCGCTTCGTGAAGTATGCGGCGATTGGTTCCCATCGCCTGCTCGACCTCGCGGATGGTGCGGATGAAACCCGCCATCTCGGAAGGCTCGAGCGAAAACATGTGCTCGACGCTGCGAATGGTGCGATCCTCGGTGATCGACTTTTCGATCAGGTCGGCGCCGAGCGCCAGCGCCGCCACGTCCATCTCCCAGCCCGGGGTATGGTCGGAATAGGCGATCGGATAGGGGAACATGCGCTTTAGGGTGGGGATGACGTTGAGATTGATGCTGTCCAGGCGCGCCGGATAGCCGGACGGGCAGTGATGGATGATGATGTTCTCGTTGCCGGCTTCACGAATGACATCGACCGCTGTTTCGATCTCGCCGATTGTGGCGCTTCCGGTGTCCAATTGCAGGCAGAGGCCGGTTTCGCGGGCGGCAGACCTTGAGCAGCGGAATGGTTGACATCCGCCGAGCCGACCTTGATCGAGCTGCAGCCGACCGAGTCCAGGAAGTTGATTTCGTCCTCGAAGCCTGCGGTCGCGAAAAAGGCAATGCCAACCTGGTCTGCATGGCGCTTGAGCGCACGCCATTCGTCCGGAGGCATGCAGCGACGCACGAGAATGTCATAAAGCGGCTCGGTGACCGATTCCGTCGCCCCGGTCGCCCGGTCGACCAAGATCTCGTAGGTGAACGGCATTTTGCGATCCGCCACCAGACGATCGGGGTCGAAGATTTGAAATTTGACCGCATCGCCGCCGGCTTCCGCAGCCAGTGTCACGAGCTTTTTTGCCGATTCGAGGCCGTCATGCGTGGGCCCGGCCTCGAATGTGATGAAGCACGGCGCGCCGCCGCCAACCTGCCGCTTGCCGAACGTGACTGTCATCGCCGAGCACCGTCTTGAGTGCGTCGACCACGAGGTCGACCTCCTCCAACTCCATCGCCGGATAGAGCGGCAGCGAAAGGCAGCGCGCGTAATAGGCCCGCGCGCCAGGGAGATCGATGTCTCCGTAGCGCTTGCGGTAATAGGGCTGCAGATGAACCGGCACGTAGTGGACCTGGGTACCGACATCGCGCTCGTTAAATGCCGTCATCACCTCGGCGCGCGACCGCCCGATGGCCTTGAAGTCTATCAACACTGCGTAGAGGTGAAGAACCGGATCGCAGCCTTGCATTTTTCGAACCGGGCGCACGGCCGGCGCCAGCCCGCCGAGCAAGGCGTCGTAGCGCGCCGTCAGCGCCCGGCGCTTGGCCGTAAAGGTTCAAGTTTCTGAATTGGCTCAAACCAAACGCGCAATGGATATCGCTGGCGCGGTAGTTCAAGCCGACTTCGGGCATCTCGTAATACCAGGGATTGACCGCACCATTCGCGCCGAGCGCAGCGCCTTGTTCTCAAACGCCTCCGGCCGCCGCTCCATGCCGTGGTTGCGCAACCGGGCAAGCCGCACCGCCAGCGCAGGATCGCGGCCCGTCACCGCCCCGCCCTCGCCCATGGCGATGGTCTTCACCGGGTGAAACGAGAAGCAGGCCAGATCGCCATGGGCGGCCGCGCCGACCTTGGCGGTCGCGGCCCGGTCGCGGTAGCCGGTGCCGAGCGCATGGCAGGCATCCTCCACGATCTTCAGGCCGTTGGCGCGGGCGATCGATGCGATTTCCGGCATGGGCGCCGTCTGGCCATTGAGATGAACCGGGAACACCGCCTTCGCCTTGCCGCCGCCGCGTTGCAGGGCGGCCTGCAGCGTCTCGGGGCTGAGCAGGCCGGTATCGGGATCGACGTCGGCAAAAACCACCTCGGCGCCGGCCAGCCGCACCGCATTGGCTGTGGCGAGAAAAGTCATCGACGGCACCACGACGCTGTCGCCAGAACCGATGTCGAGCGCGAGCGCCGCGAGATGCAAGGCGGCGGTGCCGCTGCTGCAGGCGATCGCAAAAGGCGCATCGACCGCGCGCGCGAAGGCCTGCTCGAACTTGCCGACGGTCGGCCCGGTGGTGAGGAAATCGCCACGCAGCACCTCGGCGACGGCGGCGATGTCGTCGTCGTCGATCGATTGTCGCCCATAAGCGAGCGGACGTTTCAGCGGGGCGGTCACGATCATCCCGGTCAGATCGTTTCGAGGAGCGAGCGCATGGCCGCTTCGTCGAGCCAGTCGACATTGGTGTCGCTGGCGTAGCGGAAGCCTTCCTTGGCGAGCGGCGCGTCCATCCACGGCCGCTTCGGCCGCTCGCGGAAGGCGGTGCTGGGCTCGATCACATAGCGATCCGTCAGGTCGCGCGTCATGCGCGCATCGTCTTCCGTCACCATGACTTCGTGCAGCTTCTCGCCCGCGCGGATGCCGACCACCTTGTGCTTGAGCTCGGGCGCCATGCAGCGTGCCAGATCGGCGATGCGCATGCTGGGGATTTTCGGCACGAAGATTTCGCCGCCCGCCATCTGGCCAAGCGAGGACAAAACGAAATCGACGCCCTGCTGCAGCGTGATCCAGAAGCGCGTCATGCGTTCGTCGGTGATCGGCAGTTCGCCGGCGCCCTGCTCGATCAGGCGGCGGAAGAACGGCACCACCCAGCCGCGCGAGCCCACGACATTGCCGTAACGCACCACCGACAGGCGGGTGCCGCCGCTGCCGGCGAGAGCGTTGCCGGCGATGAACAGCTTGTCGGCGGCGAGCTTGCTGGCGCCGTAGAGATTGATCGGATTGGCCGCCTTGTCGGTCGAGAGCCCGATCACCTTCTCCACGCCGGCATCGATGGCGGCGTGGATGACGTTCTCGGCGCCGGTGACGTTGGTGCGGATGCATTCGAACGGATTGTATTCGGCGGCCGGCACGTGCTTGAGCGCGGCGGCGTGGACGACCACGTCGATATCGCGCATCGCCATTCGCAAGCGGTCGGCATCGCGCACGTCGCCGATGAAGTAGCGCAGCGCGCCGTGCTTCGATATGGGAAGCTCCTGCTCCATCTCGAACTGCTTGAGCTCGTCGCGCGAAAGACCACGACGCGCTTGGGCTTGTAGCGCGCCAGCACGGTCTTCACGAAGCGGCGGCCGAAGGAGCCTGTCGCCCCGGTGATGAGAATGCCCTTGCCGTCGAGATCGGCGTGGTTGTCGGCGAAGTCGCGCAT
>CAWDUV010000005.1:0-593882 GCA_963805535.1 uncultured Pseudomonadota bacterium | reverse complement strand
GTTTGAGGCTATTGCATTAATAATAAGGTAGCATGGAAGCAACCGCTAGTTAAATGCGTGGTGCGGTAAGGTTATCAGGCGCCCGGATACGCGAAGCCTTAAATTGCTTTCCGGAGAGGCCAGAAGATGATAATTAGCGGCTTCGTGGGGGCGTAGAAAGCCCGTTAAAGGCCGTTTGCGGGTTGAAGTAGCCGTGACGAATGTCGCAGACGACCTTCAAAAAAATCGCTCGCTCATGGGCTTTAGTTAGCGACTACTCACGCCAGGAAATTTATAGAGATCGGTCGAGGAAACGGTTTAAGCTTGGATCGTGTGTATGCGTGTTGGATATTTCACTTCCTATTACCCGGCGACTAGCCACACTTTTATTCGCCGTGAAATCGAAGCGTTAGAGGCGCACGGCATAACCGTGCTGCGATATGCATTGCGTCCTGATCCTCAGGGGTTGGTGGAGCCAAAAGACGTTATTGAAGAGAAGCGAACAAAATTCATTTTCAGGGCGAAGGATTTCGGAAATACTTCGTTGCTTCGTAATAGCGGTAACTAAGCGCCCGCTCGGTGTCGCAAGAGCTTTTTGGGCTGGCGGCGAAAATAGGCCATCGATCCGACCGCGGCATGGCTCGACATTTTGCCTATGCCCTGGAAGCAATAGTGCTTGCTGAGTGGTGTCGACGGGACGAAGTTCAACACATCCACGCGCATTTTGGGACTAACCCGACTGTGGTGGCCATGCTTGCGCATGTACTTTCAGGCATTCCCTATAGCTTTACTGCTCACGGTTCTGAAGAATTTGAGAAGGCCCCCTGGCTTTCCCTTGACCTGAAGCTACGCAGTGCTGCCTTCGCGGTTTGTGTGAGCTCGTATGGTAGAAGTCAGCTGATGCGTTGGACGCCACCGGATCTCTGGCCCAAAATTGCCCTCGTTCATTGTGGGGTCGACAAAGCTTATTTACATGGCCCGCTGCAGCCGCCTCCCGCAACTCCGCGGCTTGTCTGTGTAGGAAGGATTGGCGAGCATAAAGGGCAGCTCGTATTAGTCTCCGCGGCGAGCCGTTTGCGCGCCGCCAATATTGACTTTCATATTCGTTTAGTAGGCGACGGACCCATGCGTCCAATGGTTGAGGAAGCAATCCGGCGTCTTGGGCTAGAGGGGCACATATCAATCACCGGGTGGGTTTCGGGAGAGCGCGTGAGGTCGGAGATTCTGGACGCTCGGGCGCTTATACTGCCGAGCTTTTCAGAAAATATGCCCGTCGTCATCATGGAGGCCTTGGCGCTCGGACGTCCCGTGATCTCAACCTTCATTGCGGGCATTCCAGAACTGGTGCAATCGGGAAAAAGTGGGTGGCTGGTGCCATCGAGCGATGAGACGCTGCTCGCTGACGCGATGCGCGAAGCTCTGAGTGCGCCCGTAGAGGAGTTGGCCTCGATGGGTGCTGTTGGTCGAGCCCATATCATAAAGCACCATGATGCCTTCAGCGAGGCGCAAAAGCTGATCGAGCTATTTAATTCTGCGGAGCCTCGAGTAGCTCTGATGCCAACCGATGAATTGGGGAGGGAGCAGTCGCAACGTAAACGTAATCTTGCGGTAAACTAGCTTTAGATCTCACGGAAAAAGAAGGCCTTGAAAAGAGCAAAAAATCACGGACCGTCAAGCTATGCAATTCGTTGCGACCGAAATAAAATGCGGCTGAATACAGAGAGTTTGGGAATGCAAAGAAAACTACCAGTCTAGGCATCGCCAGTGAGTTCAGATCACAGATTGCCAGTTTTGGATGGATTGCGCGCCATCAGCATTTTGCTGGTGCTTGGGTGCCATATGCTCCCGCTCGGGCCGAAATTCATGGAGCTGAATTTCTCGGCTGGCGCCATGGGGATGAGCTTATTTTTTGCCTTGTCGGGGTTTTTGATTACTTCGACCTTGGTGCATAACCCCAATATTCACGAGTTCGCTGTGAAGAGGTTGGCTCGGATCCTGCCCCTCGCCTACCTCTATACTTTTTTTGTTTACACATTTGTTTTCTTCGATCCGCGTGCCGCATTGTGGACATCGACGTTTCTGATCAATTATTTCGACGCTTATTTTGTTGATGGCCTCAATGCGCATTTTTGGTCTCTCTGCGTCGAGATGCAGTTCTATTTTGCAATTGCATTGGTGATACTCTTGGGTGGGAAAAGAGCACTTTGGGTTGTTTTCCCGGCCTGTCTCCTAATCACCGGAATTCGCATCCACGATGGAGCTTATATCGCCATTCAAACGCATTTGCGCGTTGACGAAATTCTTACTGGCGCCTGTGTCGCGCTCATTTATGAGCATTCTTCAAATTGGCGAATTCCGTTTCGAACTCCGCTCGCAGTGGTAACCGCTGTACTGTGGTTTCTTTCTTCAAGTCCTTGGATGTTTTGGTTTCAATACTTGAGACCCTACACGACCGGATTATTTTTGGCGGTGATTTTGTGTCATAAAGACACGCTCATCGCTAGTTTGTTGACTTCGCGTCCGATGCGTTACATCGCCACCATATCCTACGCACTCTATGTGATACATCCGCTCACGGTTCACGGATGGTTTAACCAGGGAACGTGTAATCGACCGCTATCTTCTAAAGCGACCAATTAGCTTTTTCATGACTTTTGCCGCAGCGCATTTGTCTACGTTTTATTGGGAAAGCTATTGGATGCGCGCCGGACGGAATTGGATTCATGCGCGAAGGGCGCGACTTGCGGGCTCTGTTGCCTGAATCCGAGATCGTTGATCGACTAGGTCTCTCACTCGAACGCGGGTAAGGAAACCATGCGCGTTGCCATGATCGGCACCGGCTATGTCGGGCTCGTTTCCGGGGCCTGCTTTGCCGATTTCGGCCATGAGGTCACCTGCGTCGACAAGGACGCGGGCAAGATCGACGCGCTGAGCGCGGCGAAATCCCGATCTACGAGCCGGGCCTCGACGACCTGGTGGCGGCCAATGTGAAGGCCGGGCGGCTGAAATTCACCACCGCGCTGGCCCCGGCCGTGCAAGCGGCCGACGCGGTGTTCATCGCGGTTGGCACGCCTTCGCGCCGCGGCGACGGCCACGCCGATCTCTCCTTCGTCTATGACGCCGCGCGCGAGATCGCCGCCGCGCTCGAAGGCTTCACCGTGGTGATCACCAAATCGACGGTTCCGGTCGGCACCGGCGATGAGGTCGAGCGCATCATCCGCGAGGCGCGGCCGGACGCCGATTGCGCCGTGGTGTCCAACCCGGAATTCCTGCGCGAGGGCGCCGCCATCCGCGACTTCAAGCATCCCGACCGCATCGTGGTCGGCACGACGGAGACGCGCGCGCACGAGGTGATGGGCGAGCTCTACCGGCCGCTCTATCTCAACCGCGCGCCCATGATGTTCACCGACCGGCGCACGGCGGAGCTGATCAAATACGCCGCCAACGCCTTCCTCGCCACCAAGATCACCTTCATCAACGAGATCGCCGACCTGGCGGAGAAGGTCGGCGCCGACGTGCAGGAGATCGCGCGCGGCATCGGGCTCGACAACCGCATCGGCGCCAAGTTCCTGCACGCCGGACCGGGCTTCGGCGGCTCGTGCTTTCCGAAGGACACGCTGGCGCTGCTCAAGACCGGCCAGGACAACGCCGCGCCTTTGCGCATCGTCGAGGCGGTGGTGGCGGTCAACGACGCGCGCAAGCGCGCGATGGCGCGCAAGGTGGCGCATGCGCTGGGCGGCGAGGTGCGTGGGCGAACCATCGCCGTGCTCGGCCTCACCTTCAAGCCCAACACCGACGACATGCGCGAGTTGCCGTCGATCCCGCTGATCACCGCGCTGCAGGACATGGGCGCCAAGGTGCGCGCCTACGATCCGGCCGGCATGGAGCAGGCCAAAGCCGTCATCGGCAATGTCGCCTTCTGCCAGGACGCTTATGATTGCGCCAAGGGCGCCTCCGCGCTGGTGATCGTGACCGAATGGGAGCAGTTCCGCGCGCTCGATTTCGAGCGGCTGAAGGAGGTGATGGAGCGCCCGGTGCTGGTCGACCTGCGCAATATCTACCGGCCGGAGGAAGCCGCCCGCGCCGGGTTTGCCTATGAGAGCGTGGGGCGGGCGGAGAATTCGAGGATAATTTGCCAAATTGCAAATTGCGTCCACGCCGGCAGGGCGGTTGAGCCGTGAAAAAGGAAGACGTCCCAATGGCGTGCCGTCAGTACAGGGCCGACGGCATTGCTCGCGGGTCAGTGGAATGACTTACGACGAAGGATCGTCTTGACTTACACCCATAAAAATCTATCGAATTTGTGCCCCGGATCTTCAGCCTTATTTCAGGGGGATCCATGTTTTTGAAATTTGCTCTGCTAGCGGGGGCACTGGCTGCGCTGGAGTTTTGCGCACAGCCCATCTCAGTTGAAGTAAACGCGCTGCCTAAGGATGTGCAGAAAAAAATTGTTGCCATGGGCTACAAAGTCGATGGCAAAAAGATGGTTGCGCTTCTCAAGCCGCTTCAACCGGCTTCGCCGCCGCCGGGGGTCACCATTGTCCCGGATGTGAGCTATGGCGACGATCCATTACAAAAGTTCGACATCTATCGTCCCGAAGGAAAGGATTTGCCGATCGCAGTATTCGTACACGGCGGCGGGTTCATTGGAGGCGACAAGAACGAGTCCGTCCCGTTCTATGGCAATGTAACGGCCTACCTTGCTCGTCACGACATCCTCGCGCTCAACGTCAACTATCGGCTCGCACCGAAGGTGCAATGGCCAGCGGAGGCGCAGGATGTTGGCACAATCGTCGCTTGGCTCAAGAAAAATGCCGCGCAATACGGAGGCGATTTAAATCGTATTGTTCTTATTGGTCATTCGGCGGGCGCAACCAATGTAGCGCAATATACGCTCGACGCTTCTCTCCATCCAACTTCCGGACCGGGCGTGGCCGGTGCGGTGCTAATTAGCGGCATTTACCGAGACAGCCGTGTGATGCGGCGCTACAGGGCGTATTTCGGCGACGATGTAAGCCAATACACCAAGCGCCTACCTGCCGCGCGTATGGGCGAGATTAAGACGTCCTTTCTCTTCGTAACAGCGGAGTATGACCCACCTTCGATGGTTTCCGATGCTTCCTATCTCGCGGCGAGGATATGCGCGCACGACAGCAAATGCCCGCCGCTCGTCTCGCTCAAGGGCCACAATCATTTATCCGAAGTCATGACTATCGGCAGTAAGGACGAGGCATTTGGCCAGCGGCTTGTTGATTTCGTTAAGACGGTGCGCTGATACGTTAACGACAGATTTCGCTGACGGCTTTGGAGGTGCCGTTGGCCAATATAAATGACGGCGCCACACATACCGGCCCAAATACCTTCCAGATTTTAGGTTCTTCCAATATGAACGAAACCCCGCTCCCCGCCGCTCTCCCACTCTTCGCCACCGGCCTCGGTGCATTGGGTCTGCTTGGCTGGCGCAGGAAGCGGAAGACTGCACTCGCAGCCTGATGAAAACATCTAATTGGATTTCGGAAAGATCGCCGCGAGGCCTCTTTCGCGGTATGGATGCAGCCGCCGCACAGCTTATGCGATGGCCGCGGACGTCTTCCACTTCTTGCGGCGTGAGACCGCGAAGCCGAAAATGCCAACACCGGTGACGAACAGCGGCAGCGTTGCTGGAAGCGGAGTTTGGCTGACAAACAAAAGCGCGGGAGAGAATTCCACAAAATCACTGGAATGTTCACCCTGCGGCCAAACGATCTGGAATTCCACGTAATGATGCGGAGCGGGTCCAGTAATCAGCGAGTTGACGAATGTTGTTGCGTCAAATGAGGCAAACGGCTCCCCGTCGTAAAAGAAGGAGCCGAGTAGCGAGCCCAACGTATAATCGGATGTCGAAAGGATGCCATCTCCAATGCGGCCATAAACGCTAAGTAACCGCCTCGTTCCAAACTGGGCGTCAAATTTTTCGAGAAACAAGCTTACTGAATTTACCGGGTCAGTCAGAGCGGATATATCGAATTCGAGTATGCCGCGAAGTTGCGCGAGGTTGGGGAGCGGATTCTCAACGAAGGCGTCTCGCGCGGCTAATGTGAAATCACCAATCCCGTTTTGAGGGCTGTTGTCTCCAACAGTTCCAATCACATTCGCGGAAATATTGATTGTTCCACCAGCACTTGGGCGCTCTAGGAGTACGATACCAGCCAGCACGAATACGATGCTCAAACTCAGCCTACGGAACCGTTGCGCAATCCACATAAGGGGCCCCTAGCTTAGCCGCCACACCCTTTTTTACAGATCACTTGCACACTCTAACCGAGCAGTACCAATGCCCAATTGGTGTTAAAAGTTGCATTTTCCATAAGAATAATCAATAATTGCCCGGCTCCGCGGATGGGGGTTCGGCGTCATGCTCTGCCCTCTCTTATTTCGTCGCAGTTCGCCACAAGCTCTACCGCCATTGCTGAAACGGTGCGTACCAATTCAAGCGAACTGAATTGGAAGCCGGCCCGCTCTCGCAATGGCTTTTCAGCGCTCTTATGTGCTGAGACGCGGCACATGCGAGCGGTGTTGAAGGCGCAGATTAATAAGACGGATCGTAATGATGCGCGTGGTATCGCTCAGATGATACGGGCGGGGCTTTATCGCCCGGTGCATGTAAAGACATTACGCAGTCAGAAACTGCACATGTTGTTGACCTCTCGCAAGCTGCTGCAGTCGAAGGCCATCGCGATCGAGAATGACCTGCGTGCCACCCTACGCAACTTCGGGCTCAAGGTGGGTATGGAGGAGAACACCGGCGTCGCAGTACACCGAGCCGTTTTTTGGCGACGCAGCAAATCGGTTTCTTTCGGAGTGAAGCGGACATTCATTGAGCCGCGTTTGCACAAACGCGGGGACGGCTTTCCGGGGCGCTTTCGATCAAATATGTAATCCATCCGACCCAGATCACCGCGCTGGAAGCGCGAGGCGGTCGGGAAGCTTGCAAAGGTCTTCGACGAGAAGTGTGCGGAGCGGGAGAAGACGTCGCGGCGGGGAGATCGCCCGGCTGCATGTCAAGATCTGTCAGCTGGTGGCGGAGCGGGATTTTTGTCGAAAGCCATCGATCGCTGAGCTTGGATCGGAGGAAGACGATGATCGATCCCGGTCATCCACGGCTCTCAATCCTGCGCCAGGGCGAGCTGGTTTCGATCTCACGCTCCTCGTTTTACCGTGAGCCAGCGCCGGATGGCAGAAAGGCTAAAATTTGAAATCCGAGGGTAAGAAATTGTGGATCCGGGATGCCGAAACAAAATACCCAGCAAAACCGTTTTGCTTAACTACAATACGTTGCCCCTCGTACTGAGGAACAATTTTGCCTATCTCTCTACTGACAATGCCAAGCAGACATTTGCTATCGGCACTAAATATACCCGATCCTGAACCCTCTGCCTCGTTGATTAAGGTGTTAAATCTCAATCGATCCTCAGGCGCAATGAGAATTGGAGAAATTATTCGAGAATGAACAATTTTTTCTGGATAGACGACATCGACATTTGTGCCGACCCGCATCTTACCCGAACATAATATGTTCTTCCGCAGTCGCAAACTAACTGGCAGACGTTCCTGATCTATAGACAGAAGCGCTAGGTCAACTTGATCGACTAAGCCCTCTTTGATGACGTTAGCGGGCAGATCTTGTCCGGCAATAAATACACGTGGCTTCGTAAGAAACGGCCAGCGTCCGACGACGTGAGCTGCCGTAATCACCTTCCCTTTGCCTAGGTAGATGCCGTAACCAATGAACCAATGTCTGAATGGGGGTATGGTGTGGACTACGTTAACCCCGTAAATTCTCAAAGCATCATCAGGGTTATCCAAATGTTTCGCATCGAAAACATTTGCGGCCGTAATGGCAAGCCGCTTGCGATATTCTGCTCCATGTAATGTCTGATCCCATACCCCTATCAATTTCCAGGTGATATATCCGCAGACGACAAGAAATACGGCAATATACGCCCCGGTTCGAAAAAGACGCGGCATGCTCGCTGAATTCCCACTAGGGATGGGGATTCGAAGAATATTTTATCTCAACGTAGAAGCCCAGCAACTTGCGGAGGCATCAAGTTGAAGGACCGCGCCAGCGCTAGAGCTCTTTTCCAAGGTCGTTTTCTCAGAGGCCGTTTCGAAACCCGCTGCCGAGGGGCCCAAAATGATTTGGATCGCCGGCCGGTGGTGTTCAAACTCCCGGTTTTATTGGGTCAAGCCTTTCCAAAGAACCCATGAAGTCGCGTCCTTCAGGGGTTTCGAAACGGACTCTCACACCGCTTGGTCTGAAAATGCCCCGCCAGGTCAGGATTTAGCTCAAATCGGCCCTTTGGCCGGTTCATCAATCGAACATTTTGAAAAGGAAGAATTCGTAGATAATGAAAAGCAAAAGTATTGCGCTGATAATCAGCCCCATGATTCCGAAGCTTCTCATGCGTCTAGAACTCTCCAACTCGCGATCAGGGCGCCGGCAGTTGCGTCAGAATTGGACGAATGGGCCAGCCCGTTACTGATCGAAAAAATATTGCAACAATATTTTGGGTTGTGCAAACGCGACGAATCAGAATCAATAATGCCAACAATGATAATTCCAAGGTTCCAGACAAGCCTATTAAGCCATTGAGGCAACCCATGTCAGTGGAAAACCCAGCGCGGACGCGGCCTGCGCATGTTATCCTTGTCGGTAATGAAAAGGGTGGATCGGGCAAGTCTACCGTCGCCATGCACATTGCGATCGCCTTGATTAAATCAGGGCATGGTGTTGCGACCATAGATCTATTCGTGGCAAAGGACCTTGACCAACTACATCGACGTCGTGCGGGCTGCTCAAGCCCGCCAGGTTCGGTGATGACAGTCTCGAAGAGAGCTGTTTCGATTCCTGTTGCGCGGCGCAGCCGCCAGAGAATGCTCGCCAGCCGAAGTACCATCTCGCGCTCGACTACTGTTTCAGCGTCATAGTCGGCAATTACGGCGGCCTCGAAGGCCTGGTAATCTTCTGGGTCTTCAAGCACAACAATGACGGTTTCAGAAGTAAGACCATGACGCAAAGCATTGCGGCGTGAACGTTCTTTGCCTTCCGGCGTTGTTGGCCCAGTGCTTTTGAGCGCATTGCGGCGGTTGGCTTCGATCTGCTTGAGTGTGCTCATTGAGGACCACAGCAGGCAATTGGGTTCGTTTTGTCATTGGCCGTTCTTGTTAAGCCGTGGTCGGTGCCTCATCCTTGGATAGCTGCACCTCGCTTGCTGAGTTTGGATGTGTTTGCTCCCAGAGTCACTTGGCGATCGCCAGTGCGTCGATCTTGAGGTCCTCCCACCAGGTAACTTCGTTGCCGACCTGATGCAGTTGTCGGTGATGACCACGGCAGAGCGGCACGGTGAATTCATCGCTGACCTTCATGCCGATGGCGCGCGGCTGGGCAAAACGCAAGTGATGCGGATCGGACGGCTGGCGTCCGCAGACGAGACAAGGCTGCGAGGCAACAAACTTTAGATGCGCCTTGTCACGCAGCCGCTTGGGTTCGGCGATGGTGAGTTGGCTTTTGTCGATGCGCGCGGGAGCAATATCAGATGGGCGCCAGCGGTGGCGCCGCGGTTCTGTTCCACCTTCCGCCGTTCGCCGCGGAAATGCTCGGCCAGCTGGTTTTGCCGCCGGCCGTAATAGCGCGATGGCCGCGGGATAGGCGTCGTATCGTCCGGATGAAAGCCGACACGGGCGTCCGCCGGCAGCTGGGGCGGACGGCGAGGGCAGGGGCTTTGGGCACCACGGTCTTGCCGCCCCGGTAAAGCTCGAGGCCGAATGGCTTGCCGAAGGTGGCCAGCGCCCGCTTGGTGGCGTCGGTTTCCGCGGCCTTGAGGGCGATGTCGTGGACCTCACCGGGCGAGGTCCCGCGGCCTTCGCCGGTGCCATGGCCCTCGCGAATGATGGTCGCGCCGTCCGCCTGCACGGTGACCCGGACCCGGGCGAGATAGACGGCCAGGAAGCTGCCGCGGTTTTCGCGGGCCAATACGCAGCGGGATCTCGACCGTCTCCCGGCTCCAGCCATCAAAGCCGAAGATCCGGTTGGCCTCCGAGATGGCGTACCAGCCCTCCAGATAGGTCAGCTCCCGGCCATGGGCCTCGCGGGTGCGGATATGGGAGCGGCTGGGTTGGCGCCGCAGCGCCTGCACCTGTTTTGCTGAGAAGCCCATCACTTGGTCCTCACGCTCAAGACGGGCTCGGGATTGGAGAGGGTAACGCCGGTGACTTCGGCGCCCTGTTTGAGGTCGGCCAGCAGCCCCTGCCGGTTGAGCCGGGGCTCGCGGGGCTCCCAGTAGATGCTGGGGACCGCCGCCTCATCGATGACCATCAGGGCGGGCATTCCGGGCCGTATAGAGGCGGTAAAGTCGGGCGCCGCGATCTTCTTCAGGTCGAGCTCGACCATCACGTCCTTGGCGATCTGGCGGCGTTTGGCGGCCCGGTCCTGCAGCCGGCCCAGCCGGTCCTCCATTTCCGCGATCCGGCCCTTGAGGCCCGTGGCCAGGGCCTCGTCGGCCAGGGCCGCCCGGATGATGGCGGCGAGGATTTCGTGCAGGTCGGTCAGGCCCTCCACGGTATCGGCCAGGGTCTGCTCGTCGATCTGGGGGTCTTCGGCCCGCAGGCGGTCGCGGATGGCGCGGTAGTGGATGGCAGCGAATTCGAGGTTCATTGGCAGCTCCGTTTTGTAATTGACCAACTTGACAAAGAAATGATGCAAAAGGGATCATATGCTAATAAATCCAAAAGGGATCATTATATTTTTTGTCCAGGCTCCGCGCAGTTGCGTGCGCTCAGATTCTAACTGGCGAGCAGTTGGTCCGATAGGTCGTCGCTGCGCGCGCCGGTCTCCTCCTGCCGCACAGTACGAGCGATGCCGAAAGCAGATTTATCAGAGCCTCCCGGTTATCAGCTGACGCGGCACACGATCTCGCAGTGCGTCAGACGTTGGAAGTCAGCTGGCGTCGAATTCATCGACGAGAATGGCGGCGGTCCAGGGGTACGGCTGCGCGATCGTCAGCAGCCGAAAAAGCCAAAATAGGGTGCCGCCCGATCGGGGCTGTTGGTTGGGCTCAACATGATCGTACGACGGCGTCGCCCTGGCCGCGTAGAACACCCAACACATGACGAGATTGAAATGATGGAAACTCAAGCGCAACGGAACGTGGCATAGCTGCGCCGTCGTGCGACTGCACACTGGCGGCGCAGCGTTCGCTTAACCTGCCGCCGCTCGCCGCTGAAAGGATAGCTCAACCTATCGTCGGCCGTGGTAACGCGATGGCCGCGGAATAGGGGTGGTGTCGTCGGGATGGAAGCCGACATAGGCCTCGGCTGGAGCCGCAACCGGCGGCGAGGGTAGCTATTTCCGAAGCATGAATTCGCCGCTCGTGCGTTGTCTTGTTCGCAACTATTGATCATTCCGGAAGCGGACGCCTACAGGGCACCACCGGCGATTTGTAGATCAGTCCGACTGAGGGGCTGTCCTCGCTAATTGGGTTTCAGTTCGTCCGAGGCGGCCATCAACTGCTCGCTCGGAGCAGCGCTCATTACGGCATGTAGTCAGCCGGGAGCCCGCAACCGCTTGTCACCGAGTAGGGCGATAAACAAGCTGGATTGCCTTTCGTTGTCGCGAGTGAGCCCGCCGTTTGACACGTAGCAATAGTTAGGCCTGCAACGGGCCAGTATGCGCCGCTTCCCGGTCGTGCGTAACCAACTGCGCAATCATTGTTTGAAAACCCGGAAAAAGCCCAATTTGCGCCATTCAGATGACACCACGAAATCGACTAACACGATGCGCATGACAGCATCGAAGCAAAAAGACCCCAATTCCTCGGCCCGGCATAGTGGCAGTTCCGCCGCCTACCGGCCGGAATATTGTGCAGTCGCCAAAAAGATGCTCGCGGACGGCGCGGGTGTTGCTGATTTGGCCGAGAGGGTTCGGGGTCTCGATCCGCACGGTCCGTCAGTGGCAGGCCGAGCACAATGATTTTCTTGCTGCGTGCATGCTTGGCCGGGGGCGTCGCGACCGAAATGTTGAACAGGCGCTGTTTAAACGAGCCGTTGGCTGCTACGATCGTGAGGTGGATAAGATTCTGGTGTGCGACGGTGAAATTGTGCACGAAAAATATATAGAGCACGTGCCGCCCGATGTTGGCACCAGCATTTTTTGGCTTATTAATGGCGCGACGGCGGAATGGTCGCATACGCCCGAACCGCTTGTCGTCAACACCGGGGCATCCAAGGATGAAGTGTGGGGGTAAATAAAGCAGCAACTCATCGACCAAATTAGAAATAATATGAGGCAAAGCGAGA
Organism: uncultured Pseudomonadota bacterium; assembly: GCA_963805535.1. Classification (GTDB taxonomy): domain Bacteria; phylum Pseudomonadota; class Alphaproteobacteria; order Rhizobiales; family Xanthobacteraceae; genus Pseudolabrys. The sequence goes on along the minus strand of CAWDUV010000005.1, from coordinate 581,567 downwards.
CCTGAGGAATTGGGGTCATGGCAGGATCGAACGCAAAAACAATGCCGCTGGAAAATCGAGGGCAAGCCGCCCTCAAGGTTACCTGTCCGCATATTGTAAGATCGCCAAGAAGATGTTGGCGTCAGGTGCTACGATTTCCGAACTCGCCGAGGAGTTCGAGGCTTCGCCCCAAGAAGTTCGTCGCTGGCAAAAGGAGCATCAAGAATTTGGCGAGGCATGCCAGGTTGGAAAGGCGCTTCGCGATGGCGGCATAGAGCAAGCTCTCTACACGCGGTCTATCGGCTACGAGTATGAGGTCGAGAGGCCCGTGATGTGCAATGGCGAAGTCCACCGTGTAAAATACAAAGCAGAAATTCCTGCTAGCCTCGCCGCTGGGCGGTTTTATTTGATTAATAGAGCTGTATTGGAATGGTCGAAAAAGCCAGAGCCAAAACCTGAGAACCGGGGTCAAACGAAAGAGGAAGTTCGTAAGGAAGCCATCGACGACGCCCTCAAACACGCCGAAGTCTTGCGCCCGAGAGAACTTCCCCCTCCGTGAAGAAAGCTCTTGCCAACTCGGAGCCTCCACACATAGCACATCACGTCATTTCGCTGTCGTTCAGCAATTCGGTCGCCTTTGGAGCGACGCGGACATGAACCAAACCTGTGAGTTCGCGCCCTAAGATTTAGTGCCAAAATCTTTGAGCGACTGCGACATCTCGCGAAATATATGCCTTGTTTTCTTGCGCTCCTCGATGGCTTCCCTCGTGTAGAGACCGTGCTTGCGTGCATTCTGGTTGCCCAATGGGGCGCCGCTTCCATACGCGCCGCCATGCATCCGGCACCGCCGTTTGCCGGCAACAGCCGGCGATCGGCACGGCTTGCCTGAACGGGTCTTTGCCCCGCACCGCGGATTCGCAAGCATGAACTTCGTATTACGCCTATTCTTTTTCGTGCCCATAACGTGTCCTACGTTCGGTCGCACCCTTGTTCGCTTCATCCTTGGGAGGCGTAATGTCTTTGGGAGCTGACCTTCGATGACCTCTTGGTTCGACCGGTCCGAATACGGCCTGCGCGCCTTGCCCGAGGTGAACGTGTTCAACGACAACCTTTTGCTGTCCTTTGCCGCGATGTTTATCGAGCGCCGCTACTTGGCGCAAAAAGAGCGACATAAACTTCTCAGACTGCTTGATCGCAATATCTATAGCCACATACGGCTGATCGGCATCCATCGCCCGGCGCATCCATTCCATCGCAGCGCCATGTGTTGCCACCAATTGTGAGACTAGCATTTCTTCGCCGGCGCCTTTCGGATCGAGCTGCCGTCTCAACGCATACGCGCTCTTAATCCGTTCACGCTTTTCGTTTTCCGTTGCGCCTTTTGGAATCCAGGTCGCTTCGATGAGTTGCGCTGCCGTCCCATTGCTAAGATCCGGAAGATGAGCCCTCTGTTCTGCGCGCTCGATCTCGGTGGGTGCAGCTTCTTGTACAGTCCGCTTTCTCACTCGCTTTGCCATGCGGCCCCATTTTGTTGCCATCGCGTAGCCGCCCTTGGTGCGCTCCTAACGGCGCGCAGCCGCTTTGCAAACCCCTCACGACACTTTGCATGGGGTTGTTTTTCAAAACAGTGGATAGACCCCCCGGGGGCGCCAAAGATCAGAAAATGATCCTATTGCGCTGACCGGCGGCTCACCAAACCCGCACCACGAGGCAGGACGCAAGTGACCACGATATCGCAGTCGGTCTTAGCCGCAAGTTGACACGGTCCCGTGTGTCGTACCCGCATTTAATTGGTAACTCGGGTGCCGTGATTTGCCAGCGTTAGAAACTATGAAACTATACGCATCAGCGAGCTTCCACTGCTGTTAGCAATTCTGAGGGTAGCGGTACGGTTGGAGCCGGCACGTGCCTGGCGGAGAGGCCCCATTGAATATTTCTAGGCTCTTCATCCGTCGACCAATCGGTACCACGCTCCTGGCGATCGGCCTTTTCCTAGTCGGAGCGGTGGCCTATGCTTTTCTACCGGTCGCCAGGCTGCCGAACGTCGATTTTCCCACCATCTACATTTCCGCCAGTCGTCCGGGTACCGATCCTAAAACCATGGCGGCAACAGTTGCGGCGCCGATCGAGCGACGAGTGGGTGAAATTTCAGGTGTCGACGAGCTGAATTCTGTAAGTTCGCTTGGTTCCTCGCAGATTACAGTGCAGTTTGACTTGCACCGCGACATCGACGCAGCCGCGCGCGATGTTCAGGCAGCTCTTAATGCTGCGCTTAGCGACCTGCCGAGCGATCTAGCTACGCTGCCGGCATTCCACAAAGCCAATCCGACCGCGCCGATCTTGATACTGGCGCTGACCTCCAAGAACTTGGCGCCAAGTGCGGTCTATGACGCCGCCGATAGCATCATCGCTCAAAGGGTGGCGCAGATTGCCGGCGTCGGAAACGTCAGCGTCGCCGGCTCAGAACAACCAGCGATCCGCGTGAGCGTCGATCCAGAGCGGCTCGCCTCGATGGGTTTGTCGCTCGAAGACGTCCGGACAGCCATCGTCAATGCCAATGCACTCGGTCCACTAGGCTCATTCGACGGGAAACGGCGGGCGGTCAGCATCAGCAGCAACGCTCAATTGTACAATGCCCATGACTACGATTCGATTGTGATCAAGTCTGTAGGCGATACGGTCATTCGACTATCCGATGTGGCGACTATCCGGCCTGGATTGCGAAACAACCGATCGGCCAGTTGGTACAATCGCGACCCCTCCGTGCTGTTATTTGTTTCGAAGCAGGTAGACGCCAATGCGATCGATACAGTCGATCGCATATACGCGCTCCTACCCGAACTCAAACAATGGGTGCCGGCCGGCATCGATGTCTCGGTATTGGTTGACCGCACCCAGACCATCCGCGCCAGCGTGCGTGATATGCAGCTCACACTCGCCGCCGCGATTGTCCTCGTAATGCTAGTCGTGGCTGCGTTCCTGCGGCGCATCGCTCCGATGATAGCCGCCGGCATTGCCGTGCCGCTGTCACTTGCGGGGACATGCGTGGCAATGTGGGCAGTGGGATTCTCGATCAATAACATCTCGCTTATGGCGCTGGCGGTATGCATTGGGTTCGTTGTCGATGAAGCGATCGTTATGATCGAAAACACGTTCCGACATTTGGAAAATGGCAGCTCGCCGCTGCGCGCAAGCTTGAAAGGTGCCAAACAGGTCAGCTTCACCCTATTGACCATTTCGGTCTCACTCCTTGCGGCCTTCATTCCGCTCTTTTTCATGGGCGGCATTGTTGGTCGCTTATTTCGAGAATTCTCTCTAACGCTCGCTTTTGCTATTGCGGTGTCAACAGCAGTCTCGCTGTCGGTGACGCCCATGATCTGCGCTTATTTTGTGCGCCGGCCGCCAAGCCATGACGCTACGTGGGCGGACCGTTTGATCGAAGGCGTGTTTACGCGCGCGCTGCATTTCTACGACCGCAGCTTGGCGTTCGCGATTGCGCACCGAATTCTGACACTGGTGGTATTCCTGGTCACCGTCGTGCTTACAATCGGTCTATTCATCGAGACACCGAAGGGCTACTTCCCGCAGGATGATACGGGGCTCATCTATGCCGGCACTGACGCTTCGGCCGACATTTCCTTCACGGCCATGAAAGCGCTCGAGATGAAAGCGATAAATGTCGTATTGGCCGATCCGGCTGTCTCCGGCGTCGGTACCAATTTGGGAGATGGGCTGTTTGGTGCTTCGGCAAATCGCGGGCGCATGTTCATTGACTTGAAGCCACTCGCCGAGCGCCAAAATATGAGCACCCAACAAGTAGCGGACCGTCTGCGCCTCGAACTCAATCGTATTGCCGGTATCCGAGCATGGACGGTACCTATACAGGATTTGCACAATGGAGCCCATCTGAGCAGTTCCAAATATCAACTCGCCTTGTGGAGCTCCGACATCGACCTTCTGCAGCAGTGGGCGCCGAAGGTGCTCGCGCAAGTCAAGAACTTGCCTGGCGTGATTGATGCTACCAGCGACCGCGGCCTAGGGGGACTACGAGCTGAGGTGAGTGTCGATCGTCAAATGGCCGCGCGACTTGGCGTGCGCATGATAGATATCGATAGTGCGCTCAACAGTGCATTCGCGCAGCGGCAAATTTCCACCATTTACACCACGCGCAATCAATACCGGGTCATTTTGGAAGTGGCTCGCAAAGTTCAGCGTGATCCGAGCAACCTCAATCACATTTATGTTCCGGGCAAAGATGCTGAAGTGCCCTTATCTGCAGTAGCGCATTTTGTGCGTACCATCGCGCCAACGACGGTAAATCATCGCGGCCAGTTTCCGTCGATTGCCATTACCTACAATCTAGCGGCCAACGCTAAAATCGAGGAGACCACGGCAAGTATCGCACAAGTCTTAAATGAAATGCATATTCCCGAGCAGATACATGCGGACTTCACTGGCGATATTCTATCGTTCAAAAGGTTCATGAATATGCAGCCATTGCTGCTGCTGATCGCGCTCATCGCGATCTATATTGTGCTCGGCATTCGCTACGAAAGTCTTGTGCATCCACTCACCATAATTTCCACGCTACCATCGGCCGGCCTAGGCGCGCTGCTGGCACTGCAGATGTTTGGCAGTGAGCTATCGGTAATTGCCTTCGTTGGCATTATTCTCTTGATTGGCATTGTGAAAAAGAACGGCATCATGATGGTTAGCTTCGCGCTCGAAGTAGAGCGTAAGCGGAGGCTTTCACCACAGCGCGCAATTCACGAAGCTTGCCTGGAACGTTTCCGACCGATCTTGATGACCACCATGGCGGCGATGCTGGGTGCCTTGCCGCTCCTAATCGCCGGCGGCCCCGGCTCGGAACTGCGCCGGCCGCTTGGTATCACCATTATCGGTGGGCTCTTGGTGTCGCAGGTGTTAACTCTCTACACCACGCCGGTCATATATTTGTTTCTCGGCAAATTGCACCAAAAGCTGGGTGGCATGACGAGCACTCTAACCCGTACTCGGCAACTAGGGGCACGACGTAAAGTTCTGTCGCTGCCGCCAAACGACGCAACGACAATAGCCGATAGAGAGCATGCCGAAATCGATCACTGATACCGCGGAATCAGCGCCATGACGCTCGCCGACACCGATAAGATCGACGTTGCAGATGACGTGCACCGCATGCAGCGGCTTGCCAAGCACGGCAATTTGCCGTACAAGGCTTTCTGGAGAGAGTGACCATGCCTTCCGCGCATAAGAAGCCAACATCGCCTAAACGGGAATACAAGTCCCAACGACTCGAATTGCGCCTGGCGCCTTCAGCAAAGAAGGTAATCCAGCAAGCCATGGCGGTCACCGGACTTGCTGCCGGCGATCTAGCCTATGAGGGTGCGCGCCGGATTCTTGACGAGCATCAGCGCATGGTTCTGTCGGGCGCGGATCGCGACGCCTTTTTGGCGGCGGTTGGCCGGAAGCCTGAACCATCCCCGCGTCTTGTCGAGGCTTTGGAGCGTCATCGTCATCTCTTCGGCTGATCGCGCATGATCAAAGCGATCGAATCGCTCGGCAAGCATGACCGAGCGGCGTTTTCGTGCGGTGTGGCTTCACTTGACGATTGGTTCCGTCATCGTGCTGGTCAGGACGAGAAGCGCAATGTGGCGCGCGTCTTCATCGCTATCGACGATCAGGGCGGGATCGTCGGTTTCTACAGCCTGAGTTCCTTCACCCTCACCATTGCCGATCTGCCACCCGATTACGCAAAACGTCTGCCCCGTTATGATGCCATTCCGGCTGCTCTCATTGGGCGTCTCGCACGTGATGAGAAAGTGCGAGGTGAAGGGGTCGGCGAGCTTTTGCTTGCCGACGCGGTTCGAAGGGTGATTGGGGCGGCTCGTTCGCTTGCGGTTTTCGCAATCGTGGTAGAGGCGACAGACGAAAAAGCAGCGGCCTTCTATCGCGACTTTGGATTCACGCCATTTCCGAGCCGGCCGCTAAGACTGTTCATGCCGGCATCCGAAGCGGCGGAGGCTGTTTCACGCGCGCTGTCGCGGTAAGCCGTCATCACCGCCCTGCGCGAGCGTCTGGTGCGGGAACAGCGAAATGAGCAGGTGGTCGACGACCTGATCGAGGACGTCATGGATATCGCATGAGAAACACCACGCAGGTCATCCGGATGGTTACGATGGCGTAACCATCAAAGGTTCCGCTGCCAGGCCCATGGGCAAAATAGTTTTGGAAAACCCTGGATAGAACGTCGATTAGTCGCCTCTGCCGCCCGCGAATTGATATTGCGGCGTGATGGACAAATCTAAAAGCACCACCAAAGCATGTAGCGAACAGCCGCGCGGACGCTCGATCGAGTACAAGGCTGACTACTGCGATAAGGCTCGCGAGCAATGCGAACTGGGCGCGAACGACCGGATCTCGCCGAAGTTTTTGGCGTACCCGTCGCCAGATATGGAAGTGGAAATCGAAATACAGCGACTTCGATATCCGCCTGCCGACCATCGGCGCCCAATGACGAAACAAACCCAATTGGACTAGGGACGTCGACCTTCATCGACGAGAATGGCGGCGGGCCCGGGGTGCGGCTGCGGGAACGGTCGAAAGCGAAAAAATGAGGTCAGGGCCGCGCCTCCCTTGACATTAAGACAATGTACATGAGGTCTTATGTACGCGGACCACTTTGACTCGACAATGACGTCCGGTCGCCCTGGAGCGACTCGAAAAGCGCGCGACACAGGCCCCAAAGAGAACGGTGGTCGCTAGGCCGCCCGGAGCCAGCCGACACGATCCGTTCGTGACTGACTGCCGCCGAAAAGGAACTCCGTGGGTCGGTAATCGCTAGTGCGGTGCTGGCGGTGCCATTCGGTGATACGAGCCTGGATGGCGACCCGGCTGTGAATGGTAGTGATCATGGGTGCCTCCGTTCCTTGAATTATTTTATTTGTAGCGTCCGCCTCGTCCGAGGGCTGTGATGCCCGTCACGGAAATTGCGATTTTTGCGACAGGGATGGTCAACAGGATTTGATTTCGCGATGTCCGCAATTGCTCCGCTTATCGCCTCGCCGCCCATTAACGGGTACGCGCGCGAAGTCACCTTCGGGCCTTTTAGGACGGCCGCTGCGGCAGGTTTTCTAAAATTGAAATCAAACTAGAGGAAGCTGTTAACTATACGAAATAGGCCAACGCGCTCCTCCGTAAAGATACAAGCCTAGCGACAAATGTTTAAGCGGTAGCCAGGTAAAACTTTCCCCAAGTCGTACGCACAACAACGGCGTTCGGGGGACTCTGTTGAGGAATAAGAGAATTACCCGATCCTTAGGCCTCGCGCGCAGTGCTTGGAGACGAAATTATTCTCCTCTGTTTTTGGCCTGCATCGCAGTCCTTTGCGCACTAGTCGCGGCCGCCGCGGCAGCGACCGTAACGAGTCATTTGCAGGGCGTGATCCAAATCGAAGCGAAAGCTGGCCTCAGCATATTGTTGATCTACGGAGCGACCGCTTCGTTTGCTTTGGTCTTGTTGATACTCCTGCAGAAGCACAGATCACGAATTCGAGCGCATGCGGCGCGTGAACAAATCACCTTTCAGCAAAAGCAGCAACTCCGTGCCGCCATAGCAAATATGCCGCAAGGCATTTGCATGTACGATGGCAATCAGCAGCTCATTGTTTGCAATAAAAAATATGCTGAGATGTACGATCTCAGACCAGAACACACGAACCCGGGGACTTCTTTCAAAACAATCGTTCAGCATCGCGTTGCTATCGGCAATGCTCCAAGTGATGACGATTACGTCCGAAACCGCCTAAGGTCCGTCTCCGAGCCCAAGCCATATGAGATGATCAATCGTTTGCGCGATGGCCGCCTTATTTCGGTCTCGCATCAACCGATCGATGGGGGAGGTTGGGTTTCAACGCACACAGATGTGACCGAACAGACCAACCGCGAAGGTTCCTTTCGCCTGCTTTTCGAAGCAAACCCCCTCCCCATGTGGGTTATAGATCGTGACACGTTGCAGTTTATCGCCGTAAACGATGCAGCGGTCGCCCTCTACGGTTATACGCGGGAACAGTTCGTCTCGATGACAGTGTTGGAGCTTCGCCCAAAAGAAGAAAGAGAAAACTTTGCCCAATTTCTTCGCGCGCTGGATGACATCCAATTTATCGAGAATGTCGGGCAGCATTTTGTCGCGAGCGGAGAGGTCATCGACGTATCGGTTTCTTCGCGCGTGATGAACTACTCAGGACGCCGGGGTCGTCTTGCTGCAATTCATGACATTACAAATTCGAAGCGGACTGAAAATCAGCTTCGTAGTACCGAAAAATTTCTCGACGCTGTCATTGAACATGTTCCAGCACCGATCCTGGTTAAAGACGTGACGGCGGCAAACGGAAACGCCGCAACATGCCACTACAGCCTCATCAATAAGGCCTTCGAAGAATTATTCGGTGTGCCCCGAACCCAAATCGTCGGCAAATCGGTCCACGAACTTTATCCGAAAGAGCGCGCGGATTTCATTATTGCTGAAAACAACGAAGCTCTAAATTCTGAAAAGCCGATCGTGCTGTCGGATCATGCGGTACAGACAGCCACAAATGGAGTACGGATTTGTACGGCTACGACAGTGGCGGTGCGCGACGACCTTAAGTTACCTCAGTATCTGGTGACTGTTCTTCAGGATGTTACCGAGCGAAATAGAGACGAACAGCGCATAGCGCGCATGGCGCGCTATGACCATCTAACGGATCTGCCAAACCGTGCAGCCTTCAACGACGCGATCGACGAAGCAATTAATGCAGCGTCGAGGAAAAGCGGACAATTCACATTGCTTTCCGTAGACCTGGACGGGTTTAAAGAAGCCAACGATACCTATGGTCATCTAGAGGGCGATGCCCTGCTGTGCGAAGTCGCGCGCCGGCTGATAGCGGCTTCAGGTGGTGCTTTTGCCGCGCGAATTGGTGGTGACGAATTCGCCCTTATTGTCGAGGGTGACACGTCGCAAGCCAACGCAGTCGCTGAAAAGGTTCTCGCGTCAAACAAGCGTGATGTCCGAATTGACGAACGTAACATTAGAGTGGGCGCGACCATTGGGGCTGCCGTATATCCGAAGGACGGCCTCGACGCGAAAACGTTGATGAGTAACGCAGACGTAGCCTTATATCGAGCGAAATCAGAAACTCGGGGTGGCGTGCTATTTTTCGATGCCGACCTCGGTGATGAGGTGCGCGAGCGGCGCGCGTTGCAGGACGCATTAAGATGCGCGCTTGAGCGAAACGAGATGCTCCTGCATTACCAACCGCAAAAGACAATCTCCGGAGAGTCCGTCGGGTTTGAGGCATTGGTTCGCTGGCAGTGTTCACACCTTGGCACTGTGCCGCCAAGCGCATTTATTCCGATAGCCGAAGAACTTGGCCTTATCGATGAAATCGGTGAATGGGTGCTTAGAGAAGCGTGCCGTGAAGCAGCAAGTTGGCCCACCCCACTTAGGATTGCCGTGAACGTTTCGCCGATTCAGTTCCGCAATGTCGCTTTTCCTGGTGTCGTTCATGCGATTTATCAGAAACTGGGCTTTCTCCGTCGCGCCTTGAATTGGAAATAACGGAGGGCGTATTCATCGATGATTTCTCGCGAGCGGTATCGATACTGTCGCGGCTGAAGGCGCTCGGCGTCCGTGTTGCATTAGATGATTTTGGGTCAGGATATTCATCTTTGGCGTATCTTCATTCATTTGCCTTCGATAAGATTAAAATCGATCGCACATTCATCAGTGATTTGGATGACAACCATCATTCGATGGCGATCGTTCGTGCCGTCATAGATCTTGGCCACAGTCTGAATATTCCGGTGTTGGCCGAGGGCGTTGAAACTCAGCTGCAACATACGATGCTTTTGGGTCGAGGTTGCGACGAGGTTCAGGGGTATCTGATTGGCCGACCGTTGCCGATCGAAATGTACTCCGAGCTCGTCGGCCGAAACTCGGCGTCAGAGAGAAATAGAGCGTTGCTGACCGGTCACTGAACTTTCATCCAGCGGCGGCTAGAGCTTCAGAGCACAGTGGCAAGCTTCTTAAGACAAGTATTGCCGAATTTTCGTCAATAACTGACCCGGACTGTAGGGCTTAGGCACGCAATCGTCGCATCCAGCTGCGCGCGCCTTCTGCTCGTCCGCACTCAAGGCATACGAGGTGATCGCGATAATCGGGATCGTCCTTATCGCTGGATCGGCTTTGATCCGCCGTGCGGTTTCATAGCCGTCCAGGATTGGCATCTGGACATCCATTAGAATGAGATCTGGTCGTTGTGTTGCTATCGCCGCCAGCGCCTTTTCGCCATCCTCCGCTTCCATGACACAATAATCGGTAGCGGAAAGCATATTGCGAATAATCTGACGGTTGTACTCCTGGTCCTCGACTACCAGAATACGTTTGGTCATGGCTTCTGAACCTGCGGTGCGGCCCATTCTGGCAACGTGAAAGCAGAGTCCTTGCCGAATTGGTCTTCCAACCCGATTTGGCCACCATGCACTCCTAGCACGACATGAAATCCCTTGGTTCGTGCTGGCAAATTGTTTCACATCTGTGCCATCAAGCGCGCGAGCAGGCGACGCGATGTGGGGCGACTTCATCAGGAACGTGGCGATATCAAGACCGCCTCCGGCAACCAGCCCACGCCAGAGCGTGGCACCCCGGAACGACAGGCCGAATGACTTGCGGCATGCGCGTTCGTAGCCCCGCAAACCGCGAGACGGGTTGACCCGGCGCTTAAGAATGTCATACAGCGCCTGAGCGGCTAACGTGCCCGATCGCAGACCTTGGTATATGCCCTCAGCGGTCGCCGGGTGTGCGATGCGGCCCGCTTCTCCGACGATCAGCCGACCTGGTGAGGTCAGGCGCCTAACCGAAGTAGCGTAGGAAATCGGATGCCCTTTCCAGCTTCCGAGCTGATGCGCACTTCGCAGGCGTTCGCTGTAGTGTTTGTCGAGAAATCTTTGAAAGAGCTCGCGCGCATTGTGCTCCAGCCGCGGATCTTCGTAACAGATGCCGATGTTCACGCGGTTCGGAGATTTGGGAAACAACCATCCATAGTACGGCGAAATCAGATCGTCGAAGATCATCTCGACCTGATGCGGATTGAAAGATACGCCCTCCCACCACCCCATGATGGCCTGAATTAGTTGGCGTGGGCCGCGCTCGCAGGCCAATCGCGAGTGTGCGCCGTCGGCGACGACCGTATATTCAGCGCGAACTTCGCGTCCATCGCTGCTGCGGAAACCCACGACTTGGTCGCCGCGCTGCAACAAATGCGTGGCCTCGAAGTTGTCGAGGAAGTTCGTGCCGGCCGCTTGAGCCTGCTTGAGCAAAAAATGGTCGAAGATGCGTCGGTTGCAAATAAAGGCCACATCCTGGGGACTTGAAACAGCCACGTCGCATCCGCGCGGTGTCACGAGGCGCAACCCATTGATTGGGTACGACTCACGAATGCGCTCCAACTCTATTCCAAGCTCTTTGAGAAGCTCACACCCCTTGGGTGACACGGCGCTGCCACATGTCTTGTCGCGAGGAAACCCGGCTCGGTCAACTAGCACCACGCGGCTGGCACCGAGTTGCGCAAGTCGAACTGCTGTGGCGAGCCCTGCAGGCCCCGCACCAATAATTCCGACGTCGGCATGAATGATGGGGGCACGCTCGGCCGACTTGGTTAAGGACTCGCCATCGTTCATCTCATGCTTCTCGCATCAACTATTTTAGTTTGAGTAGACTTCCCGCGTCATCATCCCGCGCGCCGAAGGGTATGGAGAAGCCTCGCGGCGCCGTTGAGCGATCGTCTTTCATCGGATTGCGCCTTCCATTGTAGTGCGACGTCGCTGCAACCAAACCGAGACAAATTTATTTTTTCCGTATGCTCTGCGATACGGCTTCAGGCATTCGCGGACCCAAGAAGACTTCGCGCAGATGTCGTAGCAGTAAGGCAATCAGTTCTCGCCCCACCTGCAAACGGCCTACCTCACCCTCCCGTTGGGGTGGATTGCGCAAATACATGACAAAGCCGCGCGCCGTCACTCTCGCGATCTGGCGCAGCAACGAAGTGGGCCGTCCGTCGGCCGTCGATAGCAAAGCGAGCGTCGCGGCGCGTCCAGCCGCGCTGTCGCGCCACAACGCGAGAATGCCATCTTGCAATACACGAAGCGCCGGAGTTTGCCCGCAAAGCGCATCGCGCAGAGCACTCGCCAGTACCGACCGGGTCGCCTGCGGCCAGCGCCGGCGCCGGGCGTATTGCCTGAGCGCGGCGCGCGAGTTGCGAGGCCGTCGCGTCAGAGCGCGCTGGAGCATCAATGCGTCGCTGATACACATGGTCATTCCGGTGGCAGTTAGTGGATGGCAGGTGCCACCGGCATCGCCGACCAGGACGACACGCCCGCGGGTTGATTTCCTAGTGCAGGTGGCCTGGGCCAGCACGCTCAGGCGCTGCCCGGAATCGATTACCCTCGCAACTTCGATGCGTAGCGGATCCGGCAGCATCTTTGCGAGCGAAATACAGTCGCTCGCGGTTGGACGGTGTTCTGGCCTGTAGGGGATATCGAACAGCACGCGCGCCTGATTGTTGCCAATGGGATAGACAAGGATTGGGTCGCGCCGCCTAAGAAGACGTGGCCGAAGCTGCCGTCCGCGTAGTTTTCTGCGCCGATCCGATAGCCCCAAATGGTTGAATTGCCGCCGCCAGACGGCGATGCCAGCCATCTGCGCAAGTCGCGAGGGGGAGCCGTCCGCCACGACCAGCAGACGACAACGATAACGGGCGCCGTCTTGACCATTCGCAACGTCCACGAGCAGATGCGACTGTTGGCTATGGTCGATCCCGACTACGCGCGCTCCATGCTTTACAATGACATTCGGCGAGCTGCTCACTGCCTTGAGCAGGCGCGCCCGGATAAGACCGTGTTCGAGCGCCAAGCCCGGCACGCGATGGGTTGGAACAGCGTCATATGGCAACTCTGTGCGACCTCTCGGTGACGTCACAAAGAAGCCTGGGACGCGAACCGCAGGGGCCCCAGTCAGCGCCGGCAGCAGGCCAAGCTCAGCAAGCCCCGCAATGCCAGGTGGATGGAACAATTCGCCGGCTAGCCTCCGATCGTCATTCTGGCCAGGCTCGACTACCATCACCTGATAGCCGAGTTGGCCGACCGCCGCCGCGGCGGCCATTCCGGCGACCCCGCCGCCTCCGATGATGACATCGATCTCAGCTGTTCGCGGCATTACTGGACAGCGCGCGAAAGCGATTGAGGGCCCAGATCGGGAAATAGACGGGGTAGAGTCGATAGGAGAGCATTGCGGAGCCGAAGAAGACGCCGTTAACCGCGCCCTCCGGCCATGATCCGTCGGCGCGCTGCACCCGGCATAGCCAATCGATTCCGCGCCGGACCGCCGGAGAACCAGTCCCGACAACCTGGAGCAGGGCAAGCAACGCCCAGCTCGTCATCACGACCTGGCTCTCGGGATGCTCGACATACTCGCCGGTAAGACAGCTGGAATAGTGCTCTCCCCAGCCGCCGTCGATCTTTTGCTCGCTAGCCATTGCGCGGCTGCCGCAAGTTCAGGATCGTCCGACCGGCGCCAGCGGCGCGCAACGCCGTTACCGCAAACCAGGTCGCATAGGTGAAGTTGATGCCCCAGAAGCGGGCCATGAACCGTCCTTCGTTGCCGCTTACGTAACATCGCGATGCCGGCCACGATCGCGCGGTCGACCGCCGTGCGCGGCTCAGTATGCTGCCGCGATAATGGCAGAGCGCGATCATCGCCGAGGCGGTGCATTCGACGTACGACAGCTCGGTCATGCATTCGCCGAACATCTCCGACGGTTCAGCCGTTCGAGGAAGCCGGTCCGCGTCGACGCTCATAGGTCCCGAAACCGCCTCGGCGTTCTGCCGCTCGAGGATGAAACGTACCGCCGCATCGAGGCGCTGGACCGATACCCGGTTCGCCGAATCTATCGGACCGCCGCGTGGACGCCGAGCAGCGCGCGAGGCTTCGGCTGCGCAATCGCTCACTGGCCAGCGATGTCGGCCGTCGCTGAAGCACCAGCCGCCGTAATCGGGTCACGTGCCTCGGCTCTCCCTCGGCGATTCTCCCTGCTCTTGGGTACGTCCAGGAACGCGTAGGCGCGACGCACCAGCGCGGCTCGTCCCTGGCGGGACCAACACCGAAAGCGCGGCGAAGGTGGTGTCCCAGGACGTGGAGCGGGCTCCCGCGAAACGGATGCCTTCCGGCGAGTCGTCCCATCGCCACTCTTCTGCCCGCGAGGCTTGGCTCGATCATCGGGTCGTGAGGGTCGTTGGCGAACAGCGCGATGGCGTTGAGTATGCTGTTGACCGGCGACAGCCCTTGGAGGTTGCTGGCCGCTGTTCGAACCGGATGCGGCGGAGACACCGCACTATTGCGTGCCGCCGCAGCGAACGCAGGCACGGTACCTCGGTACCAGCCGCTCGAACGCCGTCATGGTGTTCCAGATGACGCGAAGCGCCGGCCCGGCCGGACGAGAGGTCGCTCGCCGCGATGTTGTTGCGATGCGAGTAAATCGATCGTTTCGTATGACGTCCGGTAAAGTTCGTGCGCAATTTGCCCCGTGATCGGCCCGAGGTCGGCGCGATAGCGCATGCCGTAGAGGCAGCTCATTGCGAGATAGATGTAGCGGGTGTGGCAGTAGAGTTGGTCGGGGTGGACCGGCGATCGCGGGGCAAAAGAAATATCTCCGGCGGGCACGGGTTGATGCCGGCGTAGTCGTAGAACCGGCCATCGCGAGCCAGAACTTGCCCCATGAGGGGATGCCGAGCACGCCCGAGGGCTGGGCGTGCAGCCAGCGCCGCGCGTTGGCGGCGAGCGGCGCGTCCGGGGGCACTCCGAGCAGCCGCAACGCCACATAGCCGAGCGCCGTGACGAATACGTAGGACGGCGCTTCGGAATGCAGGCCCCATCCGCCATCGCTGCGCCGCGTGCGTTCGAAGTGGCGCATGATGCGCTCGCGCTCGGCCTGCGGGATTGGACGCCCGAGGAACGCGCGCAGCATCACATACTGCGCGAGGATCATCGGGCACCACACCACCTCGCCCTCGAAGCTGCCGTCTGGCCGCTGCACGGCAGCTTGTTGGTGGCCGAGGCGAGGCAACGTAGGGCGTCCGCTTCAACGGATCGCGCGCGCGGTGCCTCGGAGCGGATGCGCTCGGCGGCGAGGTTATCGGGAGGCATGTCCCGCCTCCCCGCCAACCGGCACGGACGCCGGCTGCCCCTGCGCGAGATACTCCTCCCACCGCCGCGCAATCAGGCGCTGGAACATGGTGACCGCGGGATTGAACTCGAGCAGCGGGGCATCAACCGCTGCATCCCACGCCTCCTGCTCGGCCTCGACCGCGATGCCGTCCTCGCGCAGCAACGGCCTGATCAAGAACACGTTGGCAAGCCGCAAAAACGGCGTCATCGCCGCGCGCGGAATCCTGAACGGTGTGAACGGAACCTTGAGCGCGTCGAAGTAAAACAGGAAGAACACCCGGGTGGTGTGCCCGTCGATCGGCAGGAGGAAGCACCAATGCTTGATGCGGTCCCCGGTGCTGGACCACTGGTAGGGATATTCGAACGCGAGGTCCATGCGGTCGGTCCGCACCCGCTTGCGGTCGACGAACAGCTTGGAGAAGCGGCCATCGCCGACGAGGACGTCATAGCTCAGAGCAACCTTGTCGCCTTCAGTCGCGCAATGGGTGAGCTTGGCGTCGACGAACGGACGGTAGCGGCGATGCAGGTGGGCATGCGTGAAGTCGCTCACGTTGTCGACGATCATCGAGTGGTGCGCCCGCCAGGTGAAGTCGATCGGGACGCAGGCCCAGCGGTCGGGCCCCTCCAGCTCCGGGATCTCGGGCATCGGCACGCGCTCGGCCAGCTCCTGGTTCCCCGGGAACAGCCAGATCAGCCCGTAGCGTGCGCGCACCGCGAAGCTGCCGATCTTGACCCTGCCGAACTGGCGGCCGAACAGCTCGTGCGGCACCTCGACGAGGTGCCCCTGCGCGTCATAGCTCCAGCCGTGATAGATGCAGGTCAGGTTGCAGCCGGTGACGTGACCGATCGACAGCCTGACATGGCGGTGCGCGCAGCGGTTCTCCAGCGCCCGCAGCACGCCGTCGCGCCGCGAAACACCGCGATCGAGCGGCCCCAGAACGCCACCTCGACAACGCGGCCGGGCGGAACGTTGGCCTCGTACTCGACGGCATACCAGTGGTCGGGATGCAGGCCCGCGGTGCGCGCCTTTTCGCGGACATTGCGTGCACGGGAAAACGGCATTGAAGGCGCGCCACGCCAACCAGCCGACGTTCCCGAGACGTCCCCGGTTAACTCCCCGTTTGATAGCGTTTGCTCATAGGGTGAACCGGGTGCCGCGATCAACGGTTGACCAGCGCTTGCGGTTCATAGGAGGGCGGCCGCAAGCGCAGCGTACGCCAGGCTGGTGTGGACGGTAGCGGACCCGGCACGGCGCGCGCGGCCCGACCACGAAGGTCGCGTAGTTCGGACGCTGGTCGGGATCGACCAGATCGAAGCTGTAGCGCCGCAGCAGCACGCTCCAGATCACCTTGACCTGCTGATAGGCGAAGGCGAGCCCGATGCAGCGGTGCTTGCCGCCGCCAAAACCGATCAGCGCGTAGGGCGTGCGGCGGTCCTCCTCGCGCGGCGGCGCAAAGCGGTCCGGGTCGAACCGGTGCGGGTCGGCGAACACCTCGGCGACGCGGTGCGACACCGCAGGCGCGACCAGAGCAAGGTCGCCCGCCGGGATGACGTGGCCCTGAAATTTCAGGTCTTCGAGCGCCTCGCGTAACAGCATGACCAGCGGCGGATGCAGCCGCTCGGCCTCCTTGATGCAGCACTCCAGCCGCACGAGCTGCTTGATCGCCGCAAGCGTCATAGCCCTGCCGGCCGAGCACCTTGGCCTGTTCATCAAGGACCGGGCCGATGTGCTCAGGGTGCTGCAGCATCAGCACGCCGGTCCAGGTTGCAAGCACGGCGCTGGTGTGCTGACCTGCGAACAGGAGCGCGAGCAGGAGCCCGGTGATCGCGTCCTCGCCGAGTGGTGCGCCGTCTGGCGCGCGTGCTTCGATCAGCGTGTCGAGGAAGTCGTCGGTGCGCGCCAGGCTTGCGCGGCGCGCCGCGATCAAGGGCGACATCAGCGCGACCACCGCGCGTCGGGCGCGGTCGCGCCGCTGCATTGCCGGCAGCGGCAGGTGCGGCGCAAAGAACGCCACCAGATTGATCCCGCCTTCGAGGTCGTGATAGAGGCGCGCCAGCGTGCTTGCGAGCTCGCTGCGGAACTCGGCGCCGATCAGGCAGCGCCCCGCGGTGCGGATCGTGATCTCGTTCATCGTCGCCAGGAGATCGACGGTGCCTTCGTCGCCCCAGGCGTCGAGATGGCGCTCGGCCTCGGCCTCGATCACGCGGACATAGCTCTGCATCTTTTCGTCGCGCAACGCGGGATGGACCATGCGGAGCTGCTGGTCCATCAGCGCCGGCGGCGCGTCATAGACCAGGCCTTCGCCGAAGATCGGCACGGTGAACTGATAGGCCGCGCGCGCGCTCAGTACGTTGTCGGGCGCGCGGAAAAATGCCTCGTTGCCGGCAGGACCGGTGAGCGCGTGCACGGTGCGTCCGAGCAGGCGGAACGCGAATGTGTCGCCGAAACGGTCGCGGCCGCGCTGGATCATCCCGACCGGGTCGCGGCGGAACTCAACGGCGTGCCCGAGGTAGGCAAGCCCCCGGGAAGACGGGGCGGCGGCCGAACCGCCGGCCGCGTCCGTCTGGCGTCCGCTCCCTGGCGCATACCGCGCACCGGCGGCGGCGCGATCGCGCCGCGCGCGACCAACCACCGGTGCGCTTCACGCACCGCATCCGCGATCGCGGTCGGGCGATAGCCGAGCTCGCCTTTCGCCTTGCTGCAGTCGGCGCGCCGGCCCATGCGCAGGAGCCGCACCGCGCCCGGCGTGAGAAGCTGGCGCCGCCCGGGCAGGAAAATGCGCGAGAAGGACTCCTCGATGCCGGCTTCACTCGCCCCCCCAGCATCAGCGCAGGCGGCAGGCGGCGTGGCTTCGGCCGCCCAGTCAGCTCGCCATAGAGATCGAACAGCGAATCGAGCGTCATGAAGCCACTGCTGAAAATATAGCGCTGGCCGGTCCGGCCCGCGCGCATCGCAAGCACGTGGCCTTCGACGATGTCGCGCGCCGCAACGAACTCGAACCCGCCTGGAATATACGCCGGCAGCCGGCCATTGGCATAGTCGATCAGCACCTGGCCCATGCGCGACGGTTTGAAGTCGTTCGGCCCGAGGATCGCACAGGAGATCGCGATCACCACGTCGAGCCCGTCCGCCACCGCCTTCAGGCATTCGTGCTCGACCGCGGCTTTTGACACAGCATACGGCAGGTGGCGCTCGAACGGATTGAACGGCTCGGCCTCGTCGGTGGGGCGGTCGGATCGGTGGCCGACCGCACTCAGCGAGCCGGACACGACGACACGGCGGACCGCGCTGCGCAGTGCCGCCTGCAGCAGGTTGCGGGTGCCGAGAACGTTGTTGGCGAAGATCGCCTGCTCGCCGCCGGCGGCGGTCGAAATCTGCGCAGCGCAGTGATAGACCCGCTCGACACCCGCGGTCGCGGCCAGCAGAGAAGCCGGATCGCGCAGGTCGCCGAACGCGCGCTCGACCGGGAGTCCCTCGACGCTCGCATTGTCGCTGCTGGCCGTAGCAACACGCGCACGCCTCGCCGTCCGCAAGCAGCCGCCGCAGCAGGTTTGCGCCGAGATGGCCGTTGGCTCCGGTCAGCAGGATCATATTATCCTCGAAGTCGGACTTCTCACTAGATGATAACACCCGATCTCATGCTGTAGTAGCTAACACAAGCACCATTGCGACACCTTGAATTTTCTCGCGCACCGACCGTTTACGGCGACCATCTAATGGCGCTGGAAATATATAGACTGAATCTGTTCTTGAAACTCGCGCTCATGTCGAGCGCGCGTTTGAACTCCGCCTTTCCCAATACGAATAGTCGACCCGCTCGCTCGCTGCGGCGCAGGTCGCGTTGCGAGGCTCGTCCACCATGAGCGCATGCTCGCCGAAAAATTGACCAGGCCGGAGCGTCGCGACCTTCCGTATCTTCGCCGGTGGCCGCGTCTGTTCGCACATCAACCGAGCCCTCGCCAATCAGGAAGAACTCTTCGCCTGGGTCGCCTTCGCGGACAATAATGTCGCCCATCGATAACGGCGGCGCGTCATCCTTTCGGCAATTTGGTGATTTCGGTCGGTGTTAGATGCTTGAACAATTCCACCGTGCGCAGAAATTCGCAGATCATGAGAGCATCGCGCAGCACGACATCCGACTTGATCGTGCCATCGACCATATTCACGATGCGGTCAGCCATCTCCATCATTCGGTTGTCGTGGGTCACCATTATAACCGTGCAGCCTTCCTGCTGGTCAGCTCCTTGAGTAGCTGCACCACGATCCGGCTGGAGTCCTTGTCGAGAGCGGCAGTCGGCTCGTCGGCGAGAACCAGCTTCGGCTTGTTGACCAGCGCGCGCGCCACCGCCACCCGCTGGCGCTGGCCGCCAGAGAGTGCGCTTGGCTTGTGGTCCATTCGGTTGCCGAGACCGAGGCGCTCGAGCATTTCGATTCCGCGGCGGCGCATTTCCGATTTGGAGGGTCGGCAAGCTGCAGCGCCATCTTGACGTTTTCGAGAGCACTCAGCGAATCGAACAGGTTATGCATCTGAAACATAAAACCGATGTTCCGCCGCATTGCAACCATTGCTCCGCCGCGCAGACCGGAAATGTCTTGGCCGAGCACCTCAATGCGGCCAGATTGCACCGATCGAAGCGCGCCAATTAGGGTCAGCAGCGTGGTCTTTCCCGACCCCGAAGGCCCGGTAACGATGACAAGCTCTCCAGCTGGGAAGACCAGATTATTGTCGAACAACACTTGGTGTCGAGAGTTCGCCCTCACCAAAGAAATGATCGACCTGCTCGACCCGCACGGTCGTGGCGGCTCTTGGGTCAGGCGCTCCGGCCATCAGAAGGCCTCCGCCGGATCGGTAGCAAGCACTCGGCGAACGGCGACTGCGCCCGACGATGCGCACATAGCAAGTGTCAGAACCAGCGCTTCAAGCGCTATGGCTGGGGTCATCCGCATCGGCAGCAAAGCGATTTCCCCGATCACGTGAAAAAGGCCGATGGCAACCAGCAGAGCCGGCACATATCCGACCAGACCATAGAAGCTTGCCTGCTGCAGTACCACGCGGATGAGATACGGGCCGTCGTACCCCATCGCCTTCAAAGTTGCATACTGCGAGAGTTGATCTGACAAGTCCGTGTAAAGGATCTGATAGGAGATCATCATGCCGACGATAAAGCCAATGAAGGTTCCGAGTAAGAAAATCGGACCGACCGGCGAAACCCCATTCTGAAAAGCGATTTCCAAGTCAATCTGCTCGGATTTCGTGCGGACCGCGACACTAAGGGGCAGCGCCCGCCTTAACTCGCGCTGCACGTCAGCAACTCTATATCCTGGCTTTGTCTTTACGACGCCGAACTCAACATCAGGCGGTCGCACCTCTGCAGGCGGGCGCGGTGCAAAGAAAGTCATGAAGGTCCGGTCGCTGGTGAGGAGGGTGCCGTCAGTCGTGAAATCTGGGCCGAGACTAAAATTCCCGATGATGTGGATCTTGCGCCGCGCAAGCTCGCTTTCCGTACCCTCATGCGCGAGCCCGACAAACCGGCGTGCTCGGATGTCGGCAAACGCGGTGTCTGGCTGGTGCAGTTCGCGAAGCCGCCCCTCAAGCTCGGGGAAGAGAAACACTGGCTGATCAGGATCGAATGCCAACACTTGCAAATCGTAGGTCTTGTTAGTTTGTGGGTTCCGCCAAAGGGAGGTCATCCACTCGCCATAGATCGGACGCGCCCACTCAACGCCATCGACGCCGCGTGCGGCGTACAGCTGGCGACGTGAAAATGGATCCTTATATCCGAAGCGAAATTTGGTCGCACTCGTGAGTACAATGTCGCCGTCAATTGACCGGATGATCTCAAGGGCACTATCTAAAAAGGCGCCCCGAAACCCTAACTGAAGCAGCATCAGCAGCACCGCAAATGCAATACCACTGGCTGAGCGCAGCAGCCGGCGCGGGTTGGACAAGACATTGCGCCTGGCCAACGGTACCTCGCGACGCCAAGCGCCAAAGTCGATAAGTGGGCTTGCTTGCCACGCCATTAGAAAAGCTCCACCGGGTCAGCTCGGCGCAGCGTCCGCGTGGCGAATAGAGCAGATGCCGCCGACATCATCCACACGGTGGCGAGCACACCTAAAAGGCGTCCCGCAGTCATCTCGATCGGCAATTTCGTCGCGCTGCGCAAACTCCAATAAATTGCAGTCGAGAGAAGTGCCGCCGGTATGTAACTAATACTGGTAAGCAGCACGGCTAGGGACACGACGACGCCACTAAGGTAGCGGTTAGTGTACCCCATGGCCTTTAACGTAGCGTATTGCGGCAATTGCCGGTCGATCTGGGTCGCAAGAGTTTGGTTGAGGATCACAAGCCCGACGATGATAGCTGCGATGACACCAAATCCAAAGATGAGCCCCGCCGATGTCCGGCCCAACCAGTGGCTTGACTCGCTTTCCGTCAATTCCTTGCGCGTAAACACTTGAGTGTCCGCCAGCATGATTTTGCGCAGGTCGCGTGCAACAGCGTCCGGGTCGGCTCCCGGCCTAAGCGTTATCAGGCCTAAATTGACATCGGAAAGCGACGCATTAGGAAAGATCCGCAAGAAATTAACATCGCTGGTGATGGCGACGCCTAAGGCCACGAAGCCGATGCCGAGGTTGTAGGTACCGTCGATTTGGACATCATGGCCCTGTATCTCGATGCGCCGTCCAGACGTAAGTCGGCCGAATTCTGGCCTCGACGATATATCGACAAGGATGGCGTCCGGTTTTCGTAGTGTAGCGTCAAGGTTGGTAAACAGCTTTTGCCGTTTGAACACTGCATCGCCTGGCCGAATGCCCATCACAAAGACATCACGTATCAGCTTAGACTCGTCATTCAGCCAGCGGCCACTGTTGTGGTAGACGGGAATCGCATTGGCGACCTCGGGAACGGTCAACGCTTGGTAAAGTTGGCCTCGCGGGAAGCTGGACGACTGTGCCTGAAAGACGTAGTTGCTCGATAACAGCATCAAATCGAAGCGCATTGAATTGTAGAATAGGAGTCCGCCCTTCGGCACCGATGCGTAAATGCCGAGCTGCAGAAATATTAGTAGAATTGCAATGAGGATGCCGCTAATGGCCAGGCCGGTGCGACCCTTTTCATGAGTGAGGATCCGCCATGCTAGACGGGCCTTCACGGATTGCCCGCATTGGCGACAGCAGGCTGCGCTCCAGAAGTGTGAATGACGACGTCAACAGTTAGATTGGTTAGCCGTTCAACCAACGCTAGCTTTTCAAGATCAATCCAAACCTCTACCACGCGAGCATCGACACGCGCGGCTGGGTCGACGTTCAACACGTCATTTTTGAACACCATGTTGCCGATCCGCACGACTTTACCAGTAAGCGGACGTGGCAGTGCACGGCTTTTGATCGTGGCGCTTTGACCGATACGCACTCGCGAAATATCGGTCTCGTAAACTTCTGCCACCGCGCGCATCAGCGTGGTGTCCCCCATGGTCAGAATTGGGTCGCTCGTAACCTCCTCGCCTGGCTTGACTTTGATGTTGAGAATGCGGCCGTCGACAGGAGCTAGTATCGTCATTCGTTTCGCACGAGATTCGGCCAAGATGATCTGCGCCTTCAGCGATGCGATGGGAAACTCGGCCTGCGCACGCTCCACCTGGGCTTTAGCGAGAGAGATTTGAATCTCGGCGTTGACTTTGTCGATTTCGAACTGGTGCTTGAGTTCGGCAAGGCGCGCACGCGAAGCCGCGATGTTAGCTTCGTCCTGTGCCACCGTCGCCTTCTGGTCTTCATTCAAGCGGCGCGAAGCAATGCCGCGCGTAAATAGCTGGTTCTGAGATTGCAGTATGTCTTTGTCGTTTGCGAGCTTGGCTTCGAGGCTCGCTATTGTCGCTTCCTGCGCCGCGATCCGCAACGGAGAAACTTCGAGAACTTGACGCCGATTTATTTCGGCAGCCTCGATCCGCGAGCGATCGAGATCGATCTCGGTTTTTAGCCTAAGGTTTGTCTCGGCAAGCTGCGCCCGAAATATCCCGAGCTGCGCAATTTGCTCGGTGTAACCGCCAAGGCGCCCAAGTGTCTGACCTTTTTTCACCATGTCGCCTCGCGCAATCAACAGCGATTCGAGGCGGTCCGGTACGATGCCGGCCCCGAGATTGATGATTTCGCTGCATGGCTCGATACGTCCGAGCGCAGCCACAGACGTCATCGGGGCTTGGCTCTGCCCGGATTGGTCGGCCGATGCGGCGTGGCCCAAGACGCTGGCTAGCGAGATATGGTTGTGCCAGGACGCATGGAATGCGAACGCACCATAACCCGCAATTAAAGCGCCGACACCGGCAAGCAGCCAGCTTAAGTTGCGCCAGCCACGCAAGGAATCCCCCTACTTCCAGTCCGCAGCAAACGTATGATAATTCAGTTTCCATGCCTTTGGCAATGAAGAGTAATTCGCTTTGCTGCTGTTTAGCGACGTCAAAATGGTGTCGATCCGACACATTGCGTTCGAAAAGGTTCATATCTCTCGGTACTGCTCAGGCAGTCAGGTTGGCAACTTGATCTTTCCGGCGTAGCCAATGCACACGTTTTGCGTCGTGCGCACGATTTCGCAGATGGGTCGGGAGCTTTGTTTTCGCGATGGCCGCGATTGGTCGTCTGAGCCCTCGATAACGAAAGCTAAAGCGGACAGCCGATCCCAACGCTCAGGCCCATTTTAGGACTCATGCACAGCAACAAAATAGAAAGACCGCCTCGCGGCGGTCTCTCCAACATTCTGTTTAGTCTCAGGTCAGGCGGAGACGTTTTTGCGCTTTCTGCGCCGTGCAAGGAAACCCATCACGCCGAGGCCTGAGGCGAAAAGCGGGAAAGCAGCCGGCAGGGGAGTTGCTGCAACTGAGACGTCGAATTGTGCATTCATAATTTGATTGGGCTGTACCCAAGGATTTCCGCCAGAAAAATTACTCCCGCCTGTCGATGGTCGCGCATCTCCCGCCGAAGAGTGAGGCGGGCAAGAATGCGATTGTATGACTAGTCCGAAAAAGAAAAAGGCCAATCGGGCAAATGCGCGGGCTAGCACGGGCCCTAAGACGGCCGAAGGCAAAGGCTGCTCTGCACAGAACGCGGGCCGCCACGGCTTGAGCCTGGCGGTTGTCTCCGATCCGGCCCTAGCAGAAGAGGTTAAATCGCTCGCACGAGAAATCGTTGGTGAAGAGAGCGACAATGAAATCTGCCGCCTCGCCCAACAAATTGCGGAAGCTCATATCGACCTTATGCGGGTTCGTCAGGCGCGGCACGATCTGCTTGCCCGCAACGTTGCCGACCCAGACTACGGGGGCAACAAGGCGCGTAATTTTGCAGCCATCGCAGGTCTAATAGCGCTACGCAACGCCATGGGAATGCCGCTAAAAACCAACCTGACGTCCGATCAACTTGCCAAGGGGCAGGTGAAGCCGGAAGACGCGTTGAAGCGCTTGCGTGCGCTCCAACGTCCTCTACCTCCCGGGTTTAAATTCGATCGAGAAGAGGCGCATGAGCGCTAGGCCATTTTTCGACACGAACATTCTGGTCTACGCGTTTTCCTCGCAGGATCGACGCACCGAAAAAGCACTGTCCCTGGTCGCCAGCGGAGGATTCGTTAGCATTCAGGTCCTGAACGAATTCGCGAATGTCTCGCGTCAAAAGCTTTTTCGCGGGTGGGACGAGATAGAAGCGGCGATAGACGCAATTGAGACGCTGCTTGAACCGCCGCTGCCATTGACGATGGAAATTCATCAGGCAGCAATTGGCATTGCACGAAATCACAATTATCACTTCTATGACAGCCTAATCCTTGCCGCTGCGCTTCAGGCCGACTGCGCAATCCTTTACAGCGAGGATCTGCATCACGAGCAGACAATCGACGGGCTGACAATCCGAAATCCATTTATTGAATAGAATTTCTAGCGTTCGCCGTGGCTATTAGGCTCGGCGCAATGGCGAGACCATGACGCAGGCCGGGAGACGACTGATTCGTCGCCGCGGGGAGGACACGATGTGGCGACTTGAATCGTAAACGGCGTGGTTAATAATTTACAAACGCGAATTTTTTTGTGAGTCGGTCCAGTGCATTACAGAAAAAAGTGATGAGAGAATTTGCGCATTGAAGATGACAGTATGCCATAGCTTTGACAGTCTCAGTCGTTTCGATTAAATTTCGAAATGTGCGGCGGACCAACCGTCGCCTCTTGAGCCGCAGTTTGTTTCCGCTCGAGGCACTCGCTCTCCCTGCACACGTTTTGCGTAATGACAGCACTTGCCGGCAGCATGCTTGGCAATTGCGCCACGTCCCCTGATTTCGGGAGGACTAGATGACCCATGGTGGCAAACGCGAGGGTGCCGGTCGTCGCAAGGGCTCGCGCAACAAAGCAAGTTCAAGGCGCGAGCAATTTATCGCGCGTAGCGGCCCGACACCGCTCGATGTCATGATTTAATCGATGCGCTATTACTGGGATGAAGCCCAAAGAGAACTCGCCAAAAGCATTCCGGAGCTTCATAAAGTTGATGTGGACATCAATCGTGCACTTGACGCAGCGCATAAGGCTGCACCGTTCGTACACCCGAGGTTAGCCGCGATCGATCAGAATTCAACGCTCGACTTTTCCAAATTGACGCCGGAGGAGATCGACCTTGTCGAACCCATTCTTCGCAAAGCTTTCCGCAAAAGCGGTGAACGAACTAACGAGAATCCGCAGGCAACAGAGCACTAGCGAGCAATCGAAGCAATCGCTTGCCGTTGCCACAACAGACGTCGCAGCGACGCGACGCAGATGCGCAAGTCTCCGATCGTTCCTGCGCGAGGCGTGGGCGCACATTCCCGAGCTTGCCCCCGTCGAGTACGTGCACGGCTGGCATATCGAATTCCTTTGCGCGCACCTGGAGGCTATCACCTACGGACGTTTGCTCGATCGCGGGCTGAGCAACCGGTTGCTGGTGAACATCCCGCCATGCATGATGAAGTCGCTGCTGGTCTCGGTATTCTGGCCGGCATGGGAATGGGCGAACGGCTTCGCCAATTACCAATATATTGTAACCTCCTATGAAGTGAAGGCCTGCCGTCGTGACACGCGTCGCATGCGCGATCTATGCCTCAGCGAATGGTATCAATCACTCTACGGCAAGGATTGGGTCGGCGCCGACGGTATCTTGCGTCGCGGCGTCCAGTTGGCAGCTAAGGGCGGCTCGCACATCTCCAGCACGGCGGGCGGTTGGCGCGAGGGCATGCCGTTCCACTCGCTGACGAACAAGCGCGGCGACCGCGTGCTAATCGACGATCCGCACTCTGTCGCAACGGCCGAGAGCGACGCGCAGCGCGAGCGTACGATCAATACGTTCCGCACCTCGGTGCCGTACCGGCTCAATGACCCGAAGAAGTCGGCAATCGTCATCATCATGCAGCGTCTTCATGTCGAGGACGTTTCCGGCGTCGCCCTCAAGCTCAAGCTCGGCTACGTCCATGTGATGCTGCCGATGGAATTTGATCCGGCGCGCCGCTGCGTCACGCCAATCGGACGCGATCCCCGGCGCGAGGCAGGCGAGCTACTGTTTCCGCAGCGGTTCCCGCGCAACATTGTCGAACGCGACAAGGCGGCGCTGGGGCCCTTCGGCATCGCCGGCCAGCTTCAGCAGCAGCCCTATCCCAAAGGCGGCGCGATGTTCAAGCGCGGCTGGTTCGAGATCGTGCCGGCGGCGCCATGCGGCACTTGCTGGGTGCGCCATTGGGACTTGGCCGCGACCCGCCGCAAGGGCACGGGAGCCGGCCAGGCGTGGACGGCAGGCGTCAAGCTCGGGCGCGGGCCCGACGGCGTCTACTACGTCGGCCATGTCGTGCGCGTCCAAGACGAAGGCGACGCGGTCAGGCGCGCGATCAAGGCGCAAGCTCAGCTCGACCGCGATGACGCCGTCGCTAAACGAGATACAATCGAGATCAGCCTGCCGCAGGACCCCGGCCAGGCCGGCAAGGTCCAAGCGTGCGACATGGTCAGGATGCTCGACGGATACGTCGTACGAGCCCGGCCCGAAGCCGGAAGCAAGATCACGCGCGCCGAGCCCTTCCAGGCGCAGGCCGGCGCTGGCAACGTCAAGATTGTGCGCGGCGATTGGAATTAATCTTTCATCGATGAGATCGTCGCGTTTCCGGGATCGCCGACGAAAGACCAGTGCGACGCCGCGTCTGCGGCCTACGCTGCCCTTCAACGCCCCCGCTTCGGCTACTCAGATTTCATTGATATCGGAAGCCCTGTCTGGGTCGACGGCGGTCTTAGCAGCAGCGAGGGAGGGGATCTGGAGGAATGAGCAAGCGCGCCAAACGAACGAAGCCGCGCGCAAAAATCCTACATCCGCTCGTTCGCGATGCAAATTGAAAATGAGATAACATGCGCAGCCATGTGCAGGTTGTCCCGCCTATGCTTAGTGAGCTGTGAAAAGCTGCTTTGTATGTTCACTTCTGGTCGATCCAATTTCATATCCGAGCGAGCTGTATCCCGCGCGTCTCTTCGCCGCCATCCGCGCCAACGTCGGAATATGAGGGTCAACATAGTCATAAATAATGACCTCACGTTTCCTATCGTGGAGCCTGTGCAGACGGCCTGCATATTGCGAAAGCGTTCCCCGCCACGAGATCGGCATCGCGAGAAACAGCGTGTCGAGTTGGGGATCATCGAACCCCTCCCCAAGGTATCTGACAGTTGCAATCAGCAATCGCTCTTCGTGATCAGCAATTGACGCAAGACGTTCCATCAAAACGCGGCGTTGTCGACTACTCTAGCGCTGCAATCTCGGTGACAATCGCCGCGCGCTCTTCATCCAGCGCTGCAATTCGCTTCCTCAGTTCGGCTAATCTCACTTCGCGTTGTGTCATCGCCCTACCGCGACAGCGCACGTGAGACAGCTTCCGCCGCTTCGGACGCTGGCATGAACAGTCTTAGCGGCCGGTTCGGACTTACCGAGCGGTTCGATCGCTTTGATCATGCGCGATCAGCCGAAGAGATGACGATGACGCTTCAAAGCCTCGACAAGGCGCGGGGACGGATCAGGCTTCCGGCCAACCGCCGCGAGAAAGGCGTCGCGATCCGCGCCCGACAGAACAATGCGCTGATGCTCGTCGAGAATCCGACGGGCGCCCTCATAGGCTAGATCGCCGGCAGCAAGTCCGCTGACCGACATGGCTTGCTGGATTACCTTCTTTGCTGAAGGCGCCAGACGCAATTCGAGTTGTTCGGACTTGTATTCCCGTTTGGGCGATGTCGGTTTCTTGTGCGTGGATGGCATGATCATTCTCTCTAGAAAGTCTTGGACGGCAATTTGCCGTGACTGGCAAGAGACGCGCGACGCGGCGCCTGTCTTAGCAGCAGCGAGGGAGCTGGAAGAATGAGCAAGACCCCAAGGTGGACTAGGTCAGTGCCCCAACGCAGTTCGATGTGCTCCCATAGGTTGTGTATATTACCCTAACCTGTTAATTGTAGAAACTTGATTGTTTTTCAAATTGGCAAACAAAATCAGGGTCATCGAACGTTGAGGTCGATAGCGGTTGGCAGAATCTGCAAAACGAAGCCAAATCTTAAATACATGCGACCGGCCTCGCAGTTTTTGCAAAAGGTCAAGCCAACCCGCGGCGTCACCTTCTCGGGAAGAATTGCCGCGGCTTTCTGGGCCACGGCCAAATTCCAACGATCGATTTCAACTGAGCAAAGGGGGCCGCAACCGCGCCGCGGTCATCTCCGAAATCCGATCAGGTGTTTTGATCAGGTTGGGTTTATAAATCCGCCAAGCCGGTCACGCAGCTCCAGGACACGCGCTGCGATGGCGTTGTCCTCGCGGAAGTTTGGGACCTTCGGGTCAGCAAACGGTAACTTCGTTCGAGTGCAAGATCCAAGATACTTGACTATTTAATCGCTAAGCACTCGACCAGCTCAATGCGACCTTTTCCTTTCAGGTCGAACGCGCCTCGAATTTTTGCCTGGCAAAAACTACGGATGCGCATCCATTCTGAACTTGATATGAAAACTGAGTTGACCCCCGCGCAAGCGCCTGGCGATCGGCCTTTTCCGCCAGTCGCCCGGGTACCGATCCTAAAACCATGGCGACAACAGTTGTGGCGCCGATCGAACGACGAGTGGGCGAAATTTCAGGTGTCGACGAGCTGAATTCTGTAAGTTCGCTTGGATCCTCGCAGATCAGTGTGCAGTTTGACTTGCACCGCAACATCGACGCAGCCGTGCGCGATGTTCAGGCAGCTCTTAATGCTGCGCTTAGCGATCTGCCGAGCGATCTACCAACGCTCCCGACATTCCACAAAGCCAATCCGACCGCGCCGATTTTGATACTGGCGCTGACTTCTAAGAACTTGGCGCCGAGCGCAGTCTATGACGCCGCCGATAGCATCATCGCTCAAAGGGTATCGCAGATCGCCGGCGTCGGGAACGCCAGCGTCGCCGGCTCAGAACAACCTGCGATGCGCCCATGCACCCGCTGATCACGGGGAGCAGTTCCGCGCGCTCGATTTCGGGCGGTTGAAGGAGGTGATGGAGCGTCCGGTGCTGGTCGATCTGCGCAATGTCTATCCGCCCGAGCAAGTCGCCCGCGCCGGCTTTGCCTATGAGAGTATTGGGAGATCCTCAAAGTACGCGCGGTGAAAATGCGAGGGGAACTCAGCGACTTAAGTACGATTTGCCGCTAAAAACATTTGCATCCGATTAGGTCAACATGCGTGGCACAAATCGCGAAAACGACGCTCCTTGGCCAAACCTGCCACTGTGACTATCCCGGAGGTGACCCGCACACATACCGGGGATTGTCTGCTAGACATCGAATAGGCGACCAGGACTTGGCGGGTCAGCTTCCTCGCGCCTTCTCAAAACCCACGACGAGACGATATAGGCGCCGAGCCCAGCAAATAGCGGAATGATGATCAGCACAAGTCGGGACATGGTGGATGCCTTCCATTGCCGCATAGTTTAGCCATTTTGAAGGCTGCGGCCATCCCATGTGTTGATAAAGGCGCCGTTACTCTGAGGCCAGTGATCTGCTCGCCAACTTGTCCCGTCGTCAGTATAACGCGTATTGATTTTACCCGGACCGGGGTGCATTGCGGAACTTCCTCGATGTGAGCCAATAGCGCGTCGGTAAGAAATTCATATAAATCAGAGCGCTGCAACGCAGGCGGGAGCGCAAGACATTGACCGCTCGAAACGCGTTCCACGAGACTAGGGCGTGGCCTGCTCATAAAATGTAGATGGCTCCATATCAGCTTTGACTCTGAACGCAACAATTGTTCTCGCATCGTGCATTTCAGCGCACCGCAAAACGCTAGAAATATCGTATCAACTGTCGAGCCAAACTAATTGAACCGATATTGCAGACCTATGCGCACAATACTATCTCGGATCTTGCTGCTGATAGTGAAGGCATCGAAGTTGATATTACTGAACGCGTAATCGGTCGAGCCGAGATCGATGTAAAGATATTCCAAATTCCAACTCCAATGAGGATCGTTGAGTATTGTTCCTTGCAAGCCGCCACCTACTGCCCAACCATATTTGATTTTTGATCCGCTGAATACTTGCTGGGTGGTCGCGGTTGCTCCGAAGAGAGTCGCGGTGGACGAGACGGACATTGAGAATCGACGCGGCCATACGCGAAGCCGCCCGTCCCATACAACAAAACGCTGTTCCAAAATGCGTATCCGATTTTACCGCGCACCGTGCCGAACCATCTCAGCTTTTCTTCATTCGAGATGGCGAGATTGCCCGTGCCAACGGGCACTCCAATGGCAGTAATCGTAAATGGGATGTTGAAGTTGTCGGTATCCCTTTGACCTGAGCTTTGGAAATCGGCCACTGCACCTAATAGCCACCTCGGCCAAGGTTGCCAGTCGTAGCCAACCTGAGCGCCGCCGATCAGGCCCGCAGGATTTGTTGAACTTTTATACGCCGCCGGGAGGCCTAAAAAGGCGAAGGGAGCTGGACTGGGCGAAGAGATGTAGCCGGTAGCGTCGTCAATAGCCCAGCCGTAGCCAATATTGCCGCCAACATCAAATCCGCTCCAAAGGTCAGAACCTGACATCTCCGCGGCGAATGAAGAGGCGGTCATGCAGGCCAAAATCATGAGGCTCAAAATAATAATTTTTTTCACGGCACCCCTCCACAGACGCGGAAAAAATTTAGCCGCAAGAATATCTCGTACGCTCCAGTGATGTGTAACTTTTGAGCAACAGGGGACAACTTTTCGGGTATTCAATTTGACTTTTTCCGCACGCTCGCGACGAATTCAAAAATGTAAGTGGCAGGCACACTACTTTTGGGTGCGTCGGCTACTGAAACAGACCCACCTTATAAATTAAATGAGGGCAAGTTGCGGAGTGGGTCGCAGTGCTGGACCGCCGCTGCAATCACCGGTTCAGTTCTTTAGCCCCAGCTTTCGGGTACGGACACGGATAAGCATTTCACCACCATGAACAGATGCAATTGCAACCCAAGATGCAATAAGGTCGATGACGAAATCGCTTACCCTGGCGTGCCGTGTTGCCAGCGGCACCTGAAGTAACTCAACGCCGCCGCAAAAGAGGAATGCGACAAATAGGCGTTGTACTAACGACAGCTGGAAGCCAATGGCGAACATTCCGGCAACCAGCCCAAAGGCCGTGAGGTGCTCAAACGACTGCCCACCACCTGTAACGGGGCGATCATTTGCCGGAACTACTGACAAAATTATGATCGTCGATGCACCAACCCACGTTAAGACGCGAGCGATCGCAGGATAGCGATGGATAATCCAATTCGGCATTTCTGCCGAATTATACCAGAACACCGAAAAAGACCACTGCGTGCGCCTTTTCGCCCAACATTCCGCTTTGCACGGGGCTAATGAAAAAAATAGTCCCGGCACGATTGCCGAGACTTTGTTGCGGGCGCGATAAAGGTGGCGGCTAAAGTAAATAGGCTCCGTTCGATTTCGTTTCGGTAGGATATTTGCCCCGAGGGTGGATGGTTTGATGCGAACCGGTTGGACCAGGGATCGGGAGAGCCCGTATGGGTCAACGCACTTCCCCAAAGTGCGCGTATTCGATTGGGGCCCGTTCCGCGCAGAGCATAAGGGCCAGCGGCCGCACCTGCCGCGTCAACAGGCCGGACACCTGACCGCACCGACCTAGGCGCTCGGAACGAAACGTCCAATTATGAACGTTGAGAGCCGCCGAGAGTCGAAGGGCCAATGAAGCATGACACGCTGATAAATGCGGACAACGAGAAATATTACGAAAAAGTAATGCTCGCGAGGAAACGAGCGGGTGGAATTCACTTGTCGCAACCGTAAACAAGGCGTTAATGCTAGTTTGTGGCGAGCGTTATAGGCGGGGGATGATCATGAAAACGAAGACCTATTGCCGCAGGGGCAGATCACGCCCCGTGGGCATGCTCGCTTGCGCGGTGGCGCTCGCTTTGGCGGGCGGTCTCGTAGCATCGTCTGCCGCGAAGGCGACCACGCTGTGTCCGAGTCGGAGCAACCGTGGGAGGATTCGGCGGTACCGCCTCGAACGTGCCGCGGACCGCTGGACGGAACGTGCGGTACAAACAGCGCGGTGAAGATCGACATCCCGGCCAGCACTGATTACGGCAAGCTGCAGTTCCAATCGACGATGACAGGCTTTCCTACGGGGCTGACATTGGGCGGCCTTATCGGCGGCGGCGTCGGCAAATGTCGTGTTCACGAGCGGCGGCAGCGATCAGCCGTATTTCCTGCTGCCGTTTGTCGACAGCAGCAACAGCTTGGGCCAAGCTAGCGCTACAGACCAAATTCTGCTGATTGAATTCCAGGCCAACGCTCTTTCGGGCAACACCTTGGCCCTCGATCCGAACGCAACGCTGTTCAATCTTTATGACAATGACACCGGCGTGTACCTGCAAGGCGGCCAACAAGTCACGAATACATTGGATGGGTGGCTGAGCACGTTTGCCCTATTGGGTTCCGAGCAACTACAAGGGATTTGGATCGGCGAAGGTTTGGCAGGCGGTAACACCGGCGCGGATTCGCTCACGGTGAACTCGCTGAGCGTTTCGGCCACGCCTCTGCCTGCTGCCTTGCCGCTGTTTGCCACCGGCCTCGGCGCGTTGGGCTTCCTCGGCTGGCGCAGGAAGCGGAAGGTCGGAGCCATCGCAACCGCGTGATCAAATAATCCCGATTAGCGCAGCGCCATACGCCCCCTCCGATCGGAAATTAGAGAGACCGCCGCACTGGCGGTCGCTTGTTCCAAGCCTATTGTGGTGCGTTGTCGCCGCCGGGCCAGGCGCAACTTTGTGTGCCGCTATCAGGGGTCGAAAGTTCCACGAAAAAGTAGGTTGCCGGCGGTAATTGACGTGTTAACTTTCATGCTGTGGCGCTGTGATGCAAGGGGAGCTGAGTAATGCCGTCTAAGCAATTTTCGAGATTTGCTGGCCCAGTCGTTATGGCGGCCTTGCTAGCAATTGGTTCTGCGAGCGTGGCGAGCGCCGCGACCCTCGTTGACCCTCCCGGCTTTTATAACGGCAGCGGACAACCAAATACCGGCTTTACAATTACTCAGACGGATACCGCGGAATTGGGTCTTGGCGTGCTTTATCGGTACGGCTCCGCTGTCCAACCGGCTGCGAACACAAACGTGTATAACGTGGACGTGGGTTACTACCCCAGCACAACATACGCGCTCTGGAACATTCAATATTCGGTAAATCTGCAGGCCTTCGGATCTACCGATGTGCTCAACGATTACACCTACAATCTCACCATTTCCGACACGCACGGAAACAGTGTCTCCTTCGATCCGCTGGCAATGTTCACCGACAATGCGGGTTGGAATGGGAGCAAAAATGTTGCGAATAATGGCAATGAAGGCACTGATTGGGGATTCCAGAACAGCGAAAATTTGGCGTTCGGGGAATTCGCCGGCCTTAATTTCAATCCATTGGCGAACGAAACATACTTGGTGACCCTGTCCTTGACCCCTATTGTATCTGGGTTTGCGCCACTAGTAGCGTCGCCGTCGGTGTCTATTGAAATCAACGCTACGCCAATTCCCGCCGCGCTCCCGCTGTTTGGCTCTGGCCTCGGCCTAATGGGTTTTCTCGGCTGGCGCAAGAAACGCAAACGTGCTGCAGCGTCGCCTATTTGTGCCTGAGCGCAATTGCGGAGTAAGAAGGGCCGGCTCGCGCAGGCTGTGAAAACCGAGCGATCAATAAGAAGGGCCGCATCAACAACGATGCGGCCTTTTTTTCCAATGAGCTGCATTCGACGACCAAGTGGCGCTGCTGCCGGACTGCATATGCGCCTTTTGGTTATTGCCCTGCGCGCTCTAGGTTGCACTGTAAAGCTGGTGTCGCGTTCGATTTCGCTGAAGCAGATGACGCATCATTCGTGATTTGGCTGCGCCTCGTCCGCCAATATTGATAAAAGCGCCAAATCGGTTCGATCGACTGAACCCCTTTTGATGACTTTCGCAGGTAGATCTTGGCCAGCAATAAATACGCGCGGCGAAGTGAGAAATGATAGACGTCCGACAACGTGGGCCGCTGTGAGTACGGCTCCGTTGCCAAGGTAGATGCCGTACCCGATGAACCACTTCCTGAATGGGAGTGTGGTGTGGACGATGTTGACGCCGTATATTTTCAAAAGATTGTCTGGGTTGCTTAGCGCTTTTGGGTGAAACACATCTGCTGCAGTAATGGCAAGTCGCTTGCGATATTCCGCTTCGTGCAACCTCTGGTCCCTGAAGGCAATTAGCTTCCAGCCAGCGTAAACGCAGACTGCCAAGAGCGAGGCTAAATATACCGCAATTCGGAAAACACGTGCCATCTGGGAAATGAATTTTACCGGTTTGAGCTTACGAAACCTATTTTGCTTTGGTTTTAACGCCTACCAACTCTTGGGTGAGTACGTGCGACAAACTGGTATTTTGAGCCTCGCAAACTTAGCGCTCAAAGTTCGGTTGCTTTTGATCTTCAATCCTGTAGCGCTGAATGGGCTTGCAGCAGTTGAGGCAGCTTGTGTTCCCAGGCCAGCGCGTGGGCGACGATGGTGTCGAGGTTCTCGAGCGGGGCTTCCAGTCGAGCGCCGCGTGAATACGGGCAACGTCAGCCACCAGGGCGGCCGGATCGCCCGGGCGCCGCCCTTCGATCTCGACCGTGAAATCGACGCCGCTCACCTTCTTGACCGAGCCGATCACTTCGAGCACCGAGGCGCCGCGCCCGTAGCCGCAATTGAAGGTGACGTTTTGCCCGCCGCGCCGCAGGTAGAGAAGCGCGGCCGAATGCGCCGCCGCCAGATCGCTGACATGGATGTAGTCGCGGATGCAGGTGCCGTCGGGAGTGGGATAATCCGTGCCGAATACGTCGAGCTTCGCGCGCTTGCCGAGCGCGGCCTCGCAGGCGACCTTGATCAGGTGCGTGGCCATCGGCGTCGACTGGCCGGTGCGCTGCTGCGGATCGGCGCCGGCGACGTTGAAATAGCGCAAGATCACGAAGCGCAGGCCGTAGGCCTTGCCGGCGTCGTGCAGCATGATTTCCGACATCAGCTTGGACGAGCCGTAGGGCGAGATCGGCGCGGTGGCGGCGTCCTCGCGCACGGGCACGCTTTGCGGATTGCCGTAGACCGCGGCGGTCGAGGAGAAGATCACCTGTTTGACGTTCGCCTCGATCGCCGCGCCGAGCAGCAGGCACGTATTCATCGTGTTGTTGCGGTAATAGGCCATCGGGTCGGCGACCGATTCCGGCACCACGATGGAAGCGGCGAAATGGATGACGGCGTCGACGCCATGCTCACGGATGACGCTCGCCACCAGGCTCTGATCGCCGGTCGAACCCACAACCAAAGGCACGCTGGGAGGCACCAGGAAGCGAAATCCGGTCGACAGATTGTCGAGCACGACCACGCGCTCGCCGGCGTCGTGGAGCGCATGCACCATGTGACTGCCGATATAGCCGGCGCCGCCAGTCACCAGGATCGTCATGGGGCGATAAAAATCATCAGTGTTTTAAATCTTATCGAGGTTCTCTGGGAGAGAGTAGCAGACGTTACGAAATTCCGAAAGCGTTCAAGGCTCGTGGCGTGGAGCTATTAAGAGGCGTCAATCCTCGTCTCACCGGGCCTGGGTGTCAGTGCTGCTAATTCGGATGGCATAAGTTTCGACGCGAGGCAGGTCCCACGCTGATAGTCCAGTCGGCGAACTTGGTCACATCCAAAGTGCTCGACCCAGCGGTGTCTGGCATTGTGGACCGTTCGATCGCAGCCGTTGATGCTCGTCTGGCCTGCAGCGAAGCTCCAATCATTGACCGGATTTCTGACGCAGGCCGTGGCGCGCTAAACAGATAGCCCTGGACTTCCGTACAGCCTTCGTCTCGCACGCGTCTAAGCTGATCCTCGGTTTCAATGCCCTCCGCAGTGGTGGCGGCGCCGAAGCTTCGGCCAAGCCCCGATACGGCGCGCAAGATGGCCAGGCCTCCGCTCTCGTCCGAAAGATCGTCGATGAATGATTGATCGATCTTGATCTTGTCGAATTCGAAATTACGCAGATAGCTCAAGCTCGAATAGCCCGTTCCAAAATCGTCAAGGGCAATTCGAATTCCAAGGCTTTTAAGCTCGGTCAGAGTTGCGAGATTTTTCTCGGTCTTTTCCAGCAGCACCAACTCGGTAACTTCTAGCTCCAGCCTGCTTGGATGCAGTCGCGATTCATCGAGTGCACGTTTGACCGTTGACACGAGATGTTCGCCCTTGAATTGGACGGGAGACAGATTGACCGCGACCGAGATGTCGTCCGGCCAAGTTGCCGCTTCCGAGCATGCCCGCTTCAGTACCCATTCGCTGATCGGGTCGATCAGTCCGATCTCCTCGGCGAGAGGCACGAAAACTCCGGGGGAAACGAAACCCAGATCGCGATGTTCCCACCGCAGCAATGCTTCAAATGCGGTAATGCGATTGGACGCCAAATTGATCAGAGGCTGATAGTGTAGCTCGAACAATTCCTTTGCCAGGGCCTCGCGTAAATCCAGCTCCAGCGCACGCCGCGTTTGTGCCTGCTGATCCATGCTCGGCTCGAAAAACCGATAGCGCCCGCGACCATCGACCTTCGCGCGATACATCGCGAGGTCCGCCGCCCTCAGGAGCTGTTCCGGCTCCAGGTCATTCCCTCCCGCGACGGCGATACCGACACTTGCGCTGACGATCAGCTCGCGTCCTTCCACGATGAATGGTCTGTTTATGAGCTCAATGAGCCGGTCGGCAAGATCAGCGGCTCCTTGCGGCTGATCGTCCCCGAGCTGAACGACGATGAACTCATCGCCTCCAAATCGGCACAGGCGGTCGCAATCACGTACGCTATGTAGGAGCCGATCGGCAACGACTTTGAGCAGGGCGTCACCCGTCGAGTGGCCAAGTACATCGTTAATGTTCTTGAAGCCGTCGAGGTCGATAAAAAGCACTGCCAATTGCTGTTTGTATCGCCGAGCCGAGGCGATCGTCTGACTCAGATGTTCGCAAAGCAGCGCGCAATTCGCCAACCCCGTCAGCGGGTCGTGATAAGCGAGGTGGCGAATCATCTCCTGAGACTGCTCCTGCCTCTCCATTTCTATCTTAAGCTGTCGATTGGCGTTACTAAGCTCCTCGGTGCGTTCAATGACGCGTCTTTCAAGCTCGTCGTTGGCCTTGCCAAGCGAGACATTGAGATCGCGGATTTTATCCTCGGCGAATTTCCGCTCGAGCTGATTGACGACCCGCGCCGACGCGACACCAAAGTCTACCGGCTTTGTCACGTAGTCGTTGGCTCCGGCCGCCAAAGCATTGACAATGTCATCGCTCTGAGTTTTTGCGGTCACCATAATGACCGGAAGTTCGGCGGGGGTATATTTGCGGCGGATGGCCTTGAGCACCTCGATGCCGTCGGCGTCGGGCATCATGACGTCGAGCAATACCAGATCGAACTGGCGCTCAGAGATTAGTTCGAGCGCTTGCGCTCCTGTTTCGGCGTCGGTCACCTCAAATCCATGGCGCCGAAAGCGCCGTCCAAGGATTTCTCGGTTGTCCTGAATATCATCGACCACGAGGAGCCGCGCCGCGACACCGGCCATTTTCAGCAAATGCGATTGGCTGTCCGCCGATCGAGCACTGGTCGCGTTCAAAGAACGTGCGGCTTGCATACGACGCTTGTCCGTGCGTGATCTGTGCTGAGCAGCGTATCGGGCAAACCCTAATTCGCAATTACACAGATTTGGCGTGGATTTGATCCATTAGAAATTTGACTAACTCATCCTTAATGGAATTGCGCGGCCTGTTTGGTTCATGTCCCACTAAAACAATGGCGACGAGTGGGTGGCCGCTTAAGACCGAACGGATGACCAGACAGCGAGATATCCTTCGCGGTCTAATACCGTGGCGTGTAGTCAAATCTTTCGTACCTCTCCCAATCGAGGCGGGCTTCCATGATCGAGTCGACGTGGCGCGAAGTCGCCGACGTATCACGCGGCGCGGTCACGTAATCGATCTCGTTTGGCCCAATAGAAACAGATTTTGCGGCAATCGGATCGGATTTGCCTGCTACTGTCTCTCCAAGATCTTCGTAGATCGCTCCAGCTGTCGTTGGGGCGAGCGATTCGGCCGCCGTCATTGGCAGTCTGATGCGGACGCACGATCCCGTGCGGGCGGAAACGAAAGACGTCTCCCCGTATTGAGCGATCACCGCTTTCGACAGCTTTCGTCGCACCATATCGGACACCTCGAGCACGTCGTCGTGAATTTCGATAGCAATGGTCTTGTCATTAGTCATCTGTTCGCACAGCATAGACGTTATGCGGATCGGGCCATGTCCAACACTCATCGTCTGCTCGAGTAGTCCCTAAATCGCGCTCGGAAAATCGCTTTTAAATTCGATTTCATGGTCACCGTCGCGCAGATCGAGTTCGATTTTCCGTCCGGTCGCCAGGCTCAATGGCCGCAGGCTCTCTCTAATCTTGTTTAAGAGGTCTGCCACGCGAATGCTGCCTATATCGAGCGAAGTTGGGTTATTGCGTTCGTCGGCCCCTCGCCGGTGGTCCTCGATCTCATTTTTAACTTTGGCCCAATAGGCGTCCGCCGATAACGTTGAAACAGGGCGAGCGCGCCGCGGCGCTTCTTTCAGATTTCGCGACGCCTCGATCGACGCGCGCGAGACCTGGGGGAACGCGAGAGCTCCATTGCCGGTTCTGGGCAAGTATTGAAGCATCGTACGGCTCGTTTTTTGCGCTGAATTCAGCCCCGAATGTGGTCTCGGTGATCACGACTAGCAGGCAATGCTGCTCATCCAATTGAGATTTCTCTTAAAACTTGACTCGATTTAAACGTGGTAATGCAAATTGGCGAGCTTGAAATTGCAACTTATGCGGGCTGTTAACGCAGCGTTAAGTGTAAAAAAGCAATTGTAATTCAACTTGGAGCGCCAGGCGGCGAAACTTCGGACGATTGCACGGGGATGCGGGAGCAGGCGGCCAAATGAATGCGACCGCGACTCCGCCGTTGGTGAACGACGATATATTGTCCGCTAGTCCGACTGCGGTTTCCGGTTCGGCGACTGATGGCTTGGCGGCCGTCGCAGCATTGATCGACGCCTTACAAAGCTCCGCTGTGCTCCTGTTTGACGGGATTTATGCCGCGGAAGCGACGATTGACGACACGAAGAAACGGGCTGAACACGCAAGACAGATCGTAGGCAGCTTTATCAATCTCTCACAGGCCGTCACCGAGACCGCATCGGCGATCGCAGCGATCAGCCGTCGGACCAAGCTGCTAGCACTAAACGCAGCAATTGAAGCTGCGCGGGCCGGCGACGCTGGACTTGGTTTTGCGGTCGTGGCCACCGAAGTTAAACAGCTCGCCGGCCAGACATCAGATGCAGCAGCCGAGATTGAAAAGAAAATTTATGAGATTCGTCATCGAACCGGCGAGATTGCAGATTCGATCGACATGATCATCGATATCAGCGCGGACACTGCAAATCA
Organism: uncultured Pseudomonadota bacterium; assembly: GCA_963805535.1. Lineage (GTDB taxonomy): Bacteria > Pseudomonadota > Alphaproteobacteria > Rhizobiales > Xanthobacteraceae > Pseudolabrys. The sequence continues at coordinate 541,325 of CAWDUV010000005.1, read as the reverse complement.
AGCGAGCAACATAAACGCGGCGGCCCATGGCCATAGTCGAATTGTCGAATCCGTAAAGAACGGTGTCAAACGATTGATGCGCGACGACCGTACGCCTTAAGCGGCCGCAAAGGACAACTCCGGAACCGACTTAACCGGCTGACCGGCTTCGCCCGGGCATAGAAGATCGCGGCCTAAATGCGCAGGAATTCGCGCTGTGAAGCTGGTGCCGCGCCCAATTTCGCTGATGCAGGAGATGTTCCCGCCCATCAACCCGCACAATTTTTGGCTGATGGCAAGGCCGAGCCCGGTGCCGCCGTATCCTTTCGCGCCGGGCGCTGTGACTTGGCCGAAATTTTGGAACAAGTTTGGAAGGTCGGATTTTGCAATGCCGATTCCGGTATCTTGAACGCGAAGTTCGACCCAATCCGCCATCGACACCTTTGTGCGCGAGACGGTCATCGTAATCTTGCCCGCTTTTGTGAATTTCGCGGCATTGCTGAGTAGATTTATCGCGATTTGACGGAGCTTTGTAGGGTCGGTCTCGATCTCTCCAAGATCCGCTTCGCACGCCAATGATAGCTTGTTGCCGTTCTCCTCGGCCAGGGGCTGCATCGTCGCGCAAATATGCTCTGCGAACTTGGCGAGGTCGATCTTCTTTATTTTGAGTTCGGTCGTATCGGACTCGATCTTTGCTAGGTCGAGTACATCGTTGACTAGCGACAACAGGTGCTTTCCCGCACCATTGATGCGTTGAAGATCGGCGACTTTGGAGCTATTTTCGCAGTCCAATTGCTCTTCAAGCAGCATTTCACTGTAGCCGATGACGGCATTCAGTGGTGTTCGCAGCTCATGGCTCATTTTGGCAAGAAAAATGGATTTCGCGTGGTTCGCTCTTTCGGCCGCCTCTTTGGCCTGCGTCAGTCGCGCTGCAGTGGCGCGGTGACGCTCGGCCTCGACCTGAAGCTCCGAGCGCATCGAAATCATAATATTGTAGTACACCGCCATCCAGGACATATAGACAGTTGCCGAGAAAATCGACATCCAGCCGAGCGTCGAAAGGTGCTCCATCGGGACGCGCTCATGAAAGCCGAAGATCATGTACGCCGCGGTGAAGGCAAGAATGTTGCAAGCAAATATCGCGATCAACAGGCGCGGTTTGTCCGAGCAATAGAAAAAGCCGAGAAACACGCTAATAATAAGCCAGGGAAGGAATGGCGAGCTTACGCCTCCATAAAAAAATGCCCCAAAAAGCGCCGCGAATGCCAGCAGCATGACCGACGCCAGCGCGACATATTGCAGATTTTGCGTAACCTTGAGCGCGAAGGGCAATAACCAGAATGCGCTTATGCAGCCGATGACCGTCCAGCAGGCGATTCCTGGATTTGGGTCGGTCCGGTAGAGAAAGATGCTCATCGACTGTGCGAGAGCAGGGCCCGCCAAATGCGTAAAAACGAAAATGCGGGCAAGGCTTAGCTGCGAGCGATCTATTCGCGCTGATTCCGGAACGAACCAGTCGAGTGCACTCAAAAAACGATCCGACATGCTTTCCATGTGGGCGAGCTCCCCTAAAGCTCGCACGAGTATTCTCGTAAGTTGTTGACCGACGCTTATGAGCCGCGACGCCGTAGGTGGAAAATTCCCGCAAGGTAAAGAGAACGTGCCGGCGTAGAGGTCAACGAAGAGGCGCCTCAAAGCCAGTTAGCGCACCGCTAACCACGAGCTGCCGCGAAGGGTCGGAAGAAAGTCACTGTTAACTGGCCTACGTTACTCCCATACCTGCCGATTGCGCCTGGGAGGGGCCAACATGCTCGAGCGTTTCCAACCGTCGCTACGACGGCTGAATGAGCTGGTGGATTGGTTTATTCCGGCTGCGCTGGCTGCCGATCAAGACGCGCGCACGCAAGCGCGGATGTTTCTATTCAGTCACCTATTCGGCCCGTTTATTGGGAACGTAGTTCCGGCAGCGATCTTCGTACTGGATCCGCATCCCACTTACGACGTTGCGGTTCTTGCGATCTCAATTACCGCGTTCTGGGCGTTTCCGTTCGCACTTCGCAGGTTTGGTCATTACAACCATCTCGTTCTGATTTCGGTTCAAAACCTGATCTTCTGCATACTTTGGAGCTGTTATTTCTATGGAGGCGTGAGCTCACCGACGGTCGCTTGGGTGCTTACGATCCCTCTGCTTGCCTTCTTCTACATTGGCCCCAACTCCCCAATCCGGCGTACCGTGCTGGGCTTGTTTGTGGTCAACGTCATCGCATTCATTGTCGTTTTGCAGCTCGATCCACTGAGCAGCAAAGCGCTGCCTGTAGTTTCGATGCAGGTGCTGGGGATCGTCTCGACCACGTGTACGGCCGTCTACGTGACTATGATGGCTATATATTACGCGAAGACACTTGCATCCGGTTCGGAGATCGAAAGCGAAGTCAGGCGCCACTTGGAGACGGCCGCCGAGTTGCGCCGCGCCACTGCGGATGCCGAGCGTGCGGACGCTGCAAAGTCCGAATTCCTAGCCAAGATGAGTCACGAGCTTCGCACCCCTCTGAATGCCATAATCGGATATAGTCAAATACTGTTGGAGGACGTCGCGTCCGACCCTGCTGACGCTTCTGCGCCGGATTTAAAGCGCATCAATTCCGCCGGTCAACAGCTGTTGCGGTTGATCAATGAAATTCTTGATCTCTCTAAGATCGAGGCCGGCAGGATGGACCTCTTCAATGAAACGGCCTCCATTGCGGAGTTAGTCCGAAATGCCGCCGAAGCATGTCGCGAACCAATCGAAAAGAATGGAAATGAGCTAAGGCTCGAGCTGTCCGACGACGTGGGCACGATCCATTGCGATACCGGGAAGGTCGGGCAAATTATTTGGCAAATTCTCGACAACGCTGCGAAGTTTACCAAGAACGGGCAGGTTTCGATCACGGCGAAGCGCCGGTTCGGCTCGCCGAATGATGAAATCGACATCGCGATCCGCGATACCGGAGCAGGCATCGCCCCAGAGGTTATGCCCGTTCTGTTCGAACAATTCACGGTGGCTGAAGATGCCAGCGCGAGCAAATACGGCGGGACCGGGCTCGGGTTGGCCCTTAGCCAACGCTTGTGCTGGCTGATGGGCGGCGCGATCACGGCTCAAAGCGAAATCGGAATTGGTAGCTGCTTCACCATCCGGCTCCCGGCAGAACCACCGGCGCCTCACAAGAAGAGAGCGGCGGATGAGCCGTGTTCGGCTGACGAACATTCTCTTTCGTTTGCCGCATAGCAGTTAATGACGAGGGTCTCATGAACAAGATTCTCTTGGTCGAAGACAATGAAATGAACCGCGACATGTTGGTCCGGCGATTGCAGCGTCACGGTTTCACCGTGAGCTGCGCGGTCGACGGCCCGAGCGGCGTCGATGCGGCGGCGAGAGAGCGTCCTGACCTCATCCTTATGGATGTTGCGCTGGGCCAGATGGACGGCTGGGAAGCTACCCAGCTTATTAAATCGAATCCGGCGACCACCGATATTCCGATAATTGCGCTAACCGCTCACGCGCTGGCGAGCGACCGACAGAAGAGCATTGAGGTCGGCTGCACGGAGTTCGAAACGAAGCCAGTCAATCTTATCCGGTTGCTTGAGAAGATAAGCGCGTGCTTATCGCGCCGCGAGTCGGGCCAGGCGAAAACCATACAAGAGAGCCCGGTTGCCATGTGTCTGCCGCGGTACGCGACCTCCTGAAGGGGATTTGGAATTGCTTAAGGAAAAATACGGAAATACCTCCAGGCGCTCGCACAAAAATCGCAATATAGAGCTCAATTTAAGCATATAGGCCTACAAGTCTCCCGACTTCAAAAGGCTGGCACCGACAGCCATAGAAACGGGAGAGGCAAGTGGGGACGCAGTTAAACAATCTTGCTCCTGCGGCAGCGCTCGGCGGGAGTATGCGGGACTATCGCGTTCCGCAAGGGCAAGATTTGCTCGAACGCGTTGGTGCCTTTTTTCTTTGGCAAAACTTGCGCCGGGGCCATGGCCTGTGGCCATTTTCCCGTTCCACCGAAGAGGCCCCCACCGCGGTATGTGCCGCGCGCGACGATCGCGGCAATAAAATTCACGGCGTGAACTTCGCCTCCCAGGACTACCTGAGCCTGTCATCGCACCCGGCCATCAAAGAAGTCGCGAAAGAAGCGGTCGATCGTTATGGGGTCCACAGCGCTGGCTCGCCGGCCCTCGTCGGTAACACGACGCACTCTTTGGACCTTGAGCGCAAGATTGCAGACTTCCTGCGGATGCGAGAGGCAATTTGTTTCCCGACGGGGTGGGCGGCAGGTTACGGCGTAATCAAGGGCTTGGTGCGCTCTTCCGACCACATTGTGATGGACCACCTTGCGCACGCCTGCTTGCAGGAAGGTGCGATGGCGGCGACCCAGAACATTAGCCTCTTCCGACATCTGCAAGTTGAGGAATGCCGCGAGAAACTAAAGGCCATCCGCGCCCGTGATTTAGTGAACGGCATTATGGTGGTGACCGAAAGTTTGTTCTCGATGGATTCGGACACCCCCGATCTTGCAGCGATGCAGGAAGTTTGCCGCGAATTCAACGCGACGATGATGGTCGACGTCGCGCATGACCTGGGCTGCCTGGGCGAGGATGGGCGAGGGCATATCGGCATGCAAAATATGCTCGGCAAAGTCGATTTGGTTATGGGCAGCTTTTCGAAGACCTTCGCGTCTAACGGAGGGTTCGTCGCTTGCGGCAATCGCGCGATCAAAGAGTATCTGCGCTTCTACAGCCCGTCCTGTACGTTCTCGAACGCTCTGTCGCCGGTGCAGGCCGCGATCGTGCTGAAAGCCTTCCAAATCATCGAGTTGGATGAAGGGCGCTCCCTTCGTGCGGCGCTGATGAACAACGTCCTGACCTTGCGCCAAAGACTGACCGATGTCGGCTTGCAGGTGTACGGGGATCCGTCGGCCATTGTTTGCGTCAAGATGGGCAACGAGGGGTTGGCGCGGTTGGTCGGGCGGCGCCTGCCAGAGATGGGCCTGATTGCAAACCTGGTCGAGTTTCCGGCCGTCCCCAAGGGACAGGCGAGGTTCCGCATGCAGGTCATGGCGCGCCATAGCGACCAAAACACGGCCGACGCCGTTAGCCGGCTACGGGCTGCATTCGACGCCGCGAACGTCGAGCTTGAAATGATGGGAGTTCAAGAGCAACGAAACGTGGCCTAGCTGCCGGGCCGCCTGCTCGCGGGTGTTTTAGGGCAATCCGTTGGCGATTGCTAACCGGCCCAGTTCTGCTGCGGCCTCCGTCTAGGCAACTTCATCGGCTGCCTGATGTAGCTGTGAGTGACAGCTAGGGCGCGGGAAATGCCCGGGCAAGATTTACGTTAATTTGGCGTTGTTCTGGCGCTTATACGCGAGCGACCCGAAAATGCCGTTGGGAAAGTTCGCTATAGCAAGCTTGGTGTCCGAGTTTTGGCCGTAAAAATATCACTCCAAAGGCATCAGACATGCGTGTACGCGATTTAGGCGTTCGGAGTTTGGCGGTTCGCGCCGTGGAGTTTTCGTCCGAAGCTCTCGTGTACGTCGTAATCGTCGGCGCTTTCACAGCGGTGGTCTTCCTCGCATGGCTGGCACTGCTGCTCATTTGGTGACCGCGAGGCCTGGTAGGGAGTATTTTTGGTGTTCGGCGTTTTCAAAATTTCCGAGGAGTGTGCGGCTTCATAAAGCCTTCAATGTGCCGTATGTAGTTATCTCCCTAGCGCTTTTGGTTGTGTCACGATCAGTTAGCGGCACAGCGAATGAACTGACTTCGAGTCGTCATCGTCCGATGCTTGTCACACTCTGATTGGCGCATCATTCATGGCTCGGCTGCGTCTCGTTTGCCAACTTTGGATGCGTCTGCTCCCACAGCTCCTTGGCGATCGCCAATGGGTCGATCTTGACGCCCTCCCACCAGGTAACTTCGTTGCCCGCCTGATGCAGCTGCCGGTGATGGCCGCGGCATAGCGGGACGGTGAACTCGTCGCTGACCTTCATGCCGATCGCTCTCGGTTGAGCGAACCGCAGGTGATGCGGATCGGATGGTTGTCGGCCGCAGATCAGGCAGGGCTGCGAGGCGACGAACTTGAGATGTGCTTTGTCACGCAGCCGCTTCGGCTCGGCGATGGCGAGTTGGCTCTTGTCGATCGGCGCCGGCGAGATCGGATGCGGACGGAGCCAGCGGAGGAGTTGGGTTCGCTCGATTCTTGTCGCCGCTCGCCGCGGAAATGCTCGGTCAACTGGTTTTGCCGCCGGCCGTAGTAACGCGACGGCCGCGGAATAGGGGTGGTGTCGTCCGGATGGAAGCCGACACGGGCCTCGGCTGGGCCGGGACGGACGGCGAGGGCAGGGGCTTCTGTGGCACGGTCGCCTTGCCGCCGCGGTAGAGCTCAAGCCCGAACGGCTTGCCGAAGGTGGCCAGCGCCCGCTTGGTGGCGTCGGTCTCGGCTGCCTTGAGCGCGATGTCGTGCACCTCGCCGGGGGAGGTGCCGCGGCCTTCGCCGGTGCCGTGACCCTCGCGGACAATGGTCGTGCCGTCCGCGTGCACGGTGACGCGCACCCGGGCGAGGTAGACCGCAAGGAAGCTGCCGCGGTTCTCCCGCGCCAGTACGCAGCGGGTCTCGATCGTCTCCCGGCTCCAGCCGTCAAAGCCGAAGATCCGGTTGGCCTCCGAGATGGCGTACCAGCCCTCCAGATAGGTCAGCTCCCGGCCATGGGCCTCGCGGGTCCGGATATGGCGAGCGGTTGGGTTGGCGCCGCAGCGCCTGCACCTGTTTGGCTGAAAAGCCCATCACTTCGTCCTCACGCTCAGGACGGGTTCGGGATTGGCGAGGGTAACGCCGGTGATCTCGGCGCCCTGTTTGAGGTCGGCCAGCAGCCCTTGCCGGTTGAGGCGGGGGTCGCGCGGCTCCCAGTAGATGCTGGGGACGGCGGCCTCGTCGATGACCATCAGGGCGGGCATTCCGGGCCGTATAGAGGCGGTAAAATCGGGGGCCGGTATCTTCTTCAGGTCGAGCTCGACCATCGTGTCCTTGGCGATCTGACGGCGTTTGGCGGCCCGGTCCCGCAGCCTCCCCAGGCGGTCCTCCATTTCGGCGATTCGGCCCTTCAGACCCGTGGCGAGGGCCTCATCGGCCAGGGCGGCCCGGATGACGGCGGCCAGGATTTCATGGACGTCAGTCAGGCCCTCCACGGTATCGGCCAGGGTCTGCTCGTCGATCTGGGGGTCTTCGGCCCGAAGCCGGTCGCGGACGGCGCGGTAGGTGGCGGCGGCGAATTCGACGTTCATGGTGCTCTCCCATATGTGTATTATTATTATGTAAGCCAATATATTCTATAATATATGCTTCCCATGTCAACACCCCAACGCCATAAATGTTATGCAATTGTAGGAATCGCTCATTCAGGGCATTCTCCACGCCATGCTCACGCCGGAACAATGCAGGGCCGCCCGCGGCCTCTTGGCCTGGAGCCAGGTGGAACTCGCCGAGAAGGCGCAGCTTGGCGTGGTAACGGTGCATCAGCTGGAGGCCGGCAGCGCTCGCCCGCGTCGATCGACGCTCGACGTCATTCGCCGCGCCTTCGAAGCCGCCGGCGTGGAGTTCATCGACCAGAACGAAAGGGCAGGCCCGGGCGTGCGGCTCCGGGATCGCCTAGGCCGACCCGGTTGATGCCACCTGTGTCCTGTGGTAATGTGAAACTGTGAAAAATATCACCGTTTCTATAGACGACGAGACGTACCGGAAGGCGCGCATAAAAGCCGCCGAGCGAAACACATCGGTGTCGGCGCTGGTCAAACATTTCCTGGCGGGACTGGCTACGGGCGAGAGTGATTTCGAACGGTTGAAACGCGAGGAGCAAGCATTGCGACAGCGCATCAACAATTTTCGCGCTTCAGACCGCCTATCGCGTGAAGATGTGCATGGTTGTACATGAGCGCGTCGCGCTTTCTCGACACCGATATCCTCCTCTACTCCATCAGTCGCGATCCCACCGAAGCGCACAAACGCGACATTGCGACTGCGCTGCTCGACGCCGCCGACATCGCGCTCTCAGTACAGGTTCTGCAAGAATTTTACGTGCAGGCAACATGCGCGACGAGGCCGGACGCAATTGCTCATGACCTCGCGGTTGGGCTTATGCGCACCTGGTTACGCTTTGAGGTACAAGAGATAACGCTGACGGTCATGACCGACGCATTGGATATCAGGGCGAATTATAGGCTGTCACACTGGGACGCTGTGATTGTCGCTGCTGCTCGCGCATTGGGTTGCCGCGAGGTGCTCTCCGAGGGCATGAGTCATGGGCGCGAAATCGGAGGTGTGGCTATTCATAACCCATTTCTCTAATGCGCACTCCATTTTTGATACCAGTTTGGCGAAGCGACCGATTAACGGCGCAGAACTGGCCACAGTTTGGCGCACCGAAGTAGCTAACGCATTTATTCCGATAGCAGAAGAATTTGGCCTAATCGATGAAATCGGTGAATGGGTGCTCCGGAAAGCCTGCCGCGAAGCGGCCAGTTGACTAGCCAACTTACAATTGACGTGAATGTCTCGCCAATTCAGTTCCGTAATGCCGCTTTTCCTGGCGCCGTTTCATGCGATCCTATTAAAAGCGGGACTTTCTCCGTCGCGCCTTGAATTGGAAATAACGGAGGGCGTATTCATCGATGACTTTTCACGAGCGGTGTCGATACTTTCGCGACTAAAAGCGCTCGGCGTCCGTGTCGCACTGGTTGATTTCGGGTCGGGATATTCATCTTTGGCGTACCTTCATTCATTCGCCTTCGATAAAATCAAAATCGATCGCGCATTCGTCAGTGATTTACATGACGATCATCATTCTATGGCGATCGTTGGCGCTGTCATAGATCTCGGCCACAGTTTAGATATTCCGGTACTGGCTGAGGGCGTTGAAACTCAGCTGCAACATACGATGCTTTTGGGTAGGGGCTGCGACGAGGTTCAGGGCTATCTGATCGGTCACCCCTTGCCGATCGAATTGTACTCTGAGCTCGTCGATCGGAATTTGCCGTCAGAACGAAATAGAAGGATGCTGGGGTAACTTCGTTCGAGTGCAAGACCCACGATACTTGACTATTTAATCGCTAAGCACTCGACCAGCTCAATGCGACCTTTTCCTTTCAGGTCGAACGCGCCTCGAGATTTTGCCTGGCAAAAACTACGGATGCGCATCCATTCCAGACTCGATATGAATACTGAGTTGACCCCCGCGCAAGCGCTGATCCGTGCAGCCATATTCACAGTGTCACCCCACAAATCGAAGAGGAATTGTCGCTTACCGACGATCCCCGCCACAACAGGCCCATAATAAATCCCAACTCGAACGCCCCAATGCGGACTAACCCGCTGCGTGCCGGCGACAAGATCGAGCCCGCATCGCACCGCCGCAACTAACGGTTCCTCAACCGGCTGTAGCAGGCCCGCGGTCGCCATCAGCGCATCGCCAATTGTCTTGATCTTTTCCAAGCCCTGCGTGGCCACAATGCGTTCGAACTCTTCGATTAGGGCCTGCAATTCTGCCACGACTTTTTCTGGTGCGTTGCGGTCGCAATAAGATGTGAACTCTACGATGTCGCAAAATAGCACCGCGACGCCTTCATACCGGCGAGGTCGTACCTCATTCGTCGCTTTCAATTCGCGAATCGCCCCAGGGGGCAGCACCGCGTGCAACAATTCGTCGCTCTTGCGCTTCTCGCTTTCAATTTGACGGAGGTAGGTTTCTTCCTGAAAGCGCAAACGTCGCTTCTCCAGCGAAGCGCCGATACGAGCCCTCAAGAGAGTCGGGTTGAAAGGTTTGGGCAGATAGTCCTCGGCACCTAACTCGATACAGCGCACAACGCTTTCGATGGCATCGAGCGCCGAAATCATGATGACTGGGATATCTCGAAGAGTCATATCCGACTTAATGTGACTTAGGACCTCATAACCGTCCATTTCCGGCATCATCACATCGAGCAACACCAAATCGAACGGTCGCTCGCGCAATTTTGCCAATGCCATTCGGCCGTCGAACGCCTCTGTGATGTCAGAAAAATTCTCGCGCATTAAGCGACGCGAAAGGGTGTAGCGGTTGCCCTCATCGTCATCGACAAGAAGAATTGCGGGGGTGCTTTCAGCCATCGCTATTCATTCGCCGAGCACCGCGCCGATCTTTAGTAGCAACCGTGCAAGCTCAACCGGCTTTGTATCGTAGTCGTCGCATCCCGCCGCCAGTGCTCGGTCTCGATCGCCCGACATGGCATGGGCCGAAAGGGCGATAATCGGTATGTGGCGCGTTTCAGGCGCCGCCTTGAGCCGTCTGGCAGACTCCCATCCGTCGATAACAGGAAGACTGAGGTCCATTATGATGAGCGCAGGCTTTTCGCGCTGAGCCATGTCAATGCCTTCCTGGCCGTCACGCGCGATCAGCATCTGATGGCCACGCCGCCCGAGTTCGGCTAGTTAGCATATAGATGTTGTCTTCATTGTCCTCGACATAAAGAATTTTGGCCATGGCTAACCGCCGGTCCCTGTCAACTTCACGGTCTCAGCATAGTTCGCAACAAGTCGCCGAATTTGGTCCAGAAATTCGTCCCGCCCATAAGCTTCCTTTTCCAATATGTGGCTCACTCCCCCTTTGAGACGGCGGCGTTCTTCGGCACTGAGATCTGCTGCAGTAACGATGATTACGGGTATTGCTTCGTGTTGCGGGTTCCGACGCAGCCGCGTCAGAAATTCGAAGCCGTCCATTTCCGGCATCATCAGGTCTAGCAGAATAAGGTCGGGCGGTACGGTCTGAACCTGTTCCAATCCAATTTTCCCGTTCGTCGCCTCGCTAACCTCCCAGCCATCACCCACAAGTACACGCGAAAACATCATGCGCGTTTGTTCGTCATCTTCAACGATCAGTGCTCGCGGTATCTTGTTCGTGAATTTAAACTGTTGCAGAAGCGCGGCGAGTTTGGCCCGATCGACCGGCTTACTGAGATACCCGGAAGCTCCGAGTGCAATGCCTTTATGTTGTTCATCGAGAATTGAAATCATGATGACAGGAATGGCGGCAAGGTTAGGATCGCTCTTGAGCTCCTGCAGGACCGACCAGCCGCCCGTGCCGGGCATTAGAATGTCGAGAGTGATTACAGATGGCATAAGCTCACGCGCCAAAGCGATACCTTCGTTGCCATCTTGTGCAGTCACGATATCGAAACCTTCACGGCTTAGATAGCGACGCATTATGTCACGCACAGTCGCATCGTCATCAATCACCAGCACGCGGTTTGTTCGGCGCCCAGTGTCGGTAATTATTCTGGAGTCTTTGCGGCTATCTGGTGGCGACGACGACGGCACAGGGCTATGACGCATCGGTAGCGTGACCGAGAACGTTGTACCCTTTCCGGGCTCGCTCGCGACTGTGATGCCACCACCCATCATCCTGCAAAGGCGATCTGTAATGGCGAGGCCAAGGCCGGTCCCGCCATATTTGCGCGTCGTCGAGCTGTCGGCTTGGCTGAATTCCTGAAACAGCCGACCGAGCTGTTCGGGCGTCATGCCAATACCGGTATCGGCGACTTTGAACTCGATCTGCTCGCCACCGTCGTGTGACACGGTCAGTGAGATGGTGCCCTTTTCTGTAAATTTGCAGGCATTGCTCAAGAGATTGAGGACGATCTGGCGCAACCGCATCGGATCGACGCGCATTTTGCCGACTTTGTCGGCGCCTGTAACGACAAGGCGATTATCGTTCTTGGCGGCGAGCGGCTGCGCAGCACCAATCAGATCGCCGATCAGCGTTGCAAGATCGACTTCCTCGTCGTGAAGCTCTAGCTTTCCGGCTTCGATTTTCGAGAGATCGAGGACTTCATTGATCAACTCAAGGAGATGTTTGCCGGCGCGAGCTATACGGTTTAGCGGTTCGATAAGATCCTTTTGGCCGAAATCCTCGGCATCCTCGATAAGCATCTCCGTGATGCCAATGACCGCATTTAACGGCGTTCGCAACTCGTGGCTCATGTTGGCGAGGAAGCGACTTTTGGCCACGGTCGCCTGCGTTGCTTGGTCGCGCGCGTCGGCAAGCCGGTCCACGAGCTCTGCTAATTCGTGCTCGCGCGTCTTCAGTCCAGTGATATCCATGTAGACGCCCGCGATGCTACCGTCGCTTGCGCGCGTTTCGCTGATTTTGAGCCACCGACCGGTCGTGTTCTGATGTTCGAATGGCGCTCCGCACGCGCGGTGGTTCTCAACGCGCCGCTGAACCCACTCTTCCATGCCATCCGGGGGCAGCGGAATATTGCCCGATCGCGCAAGCGAGCGGGCAACCTCTTCGAAGCTCACGCCTTGCTGGAGCGCGATATCGAGGTTGCCGAACATTTCACGTAACCGATCATTACATACGATTAGACGGTCGTTCTTGTCCCATAGCGCAAACCCCTCGTCGATCGACGCGATCGCTTCGTCGAGCTGGAGCTTTGCGCGCGCAGCCTCGGCTTGGGCATCTGCACGTTCACGTTCTAGACGCTCACGATCAAGGAGGCTCAACCGAAATTGTTCGAGAGCGCGTGTCATGGCGCTTACTTCGTCATTCCCGGTCGCTGTTACGGGATTCGAGAGGTGCCCGCGGGAGATTGAAACCATTGCGTTCTCGAGCCGCCGAAGCGGTTGGACAATCGAACGCAAGATAAGCACAAGTAGAACGATGGCGAGCAAGGCCGCGGCAAGGCCCGCGACGATCGCAATTCTGACGGCAGCGTTCGCGCTTTTGACCGCGCTATCCCGAGCAACCGCCGCGCGACGCTCAAGCTGATCGACGATCAGCGACAGACCTTGGTCAACTTTCTGGACGTGGTCGCGCGATTGTGCCATCAGCGCGTTACCTGATGGTCGCTGATTGTTTCCATAGGCCTCGGCGGCATCCAGCGAGAGCTGTTGGAGTTCCGCAAGCTCCGATTTAATGCGAGCGACGCCGCCCGCATCGATGACTGAGAGTGACCGTAGATCTTCTTCAAATGCGCGCTGCGCGATCGCCGCATTTTCCTGCGATTTGTCTAGGAGGCTGAGAGCGAATTCTTCCAACCAATATTTGAAATCGCCAAAATGTCGTTCTGCCTGGCCGGCGATCTTAAGTTGTTCGGCAACGCGTGTTTGGGTTCCCAGAGCAACGGAGTCGCTTGCTAGCTCCTCGGTCAAATATGCTACGGTTAGAATGAGGATGGCCAATAGCGAAACTGCGAGCAGGATTAACCGCCCGCGAATGGACAAGCGCGAAATTCCAAACTCCATTTTCAGCTCGCTCCGGTAATCCCGCTGTGCCGGCAGACTAGCACTGTTACGATCACCAAGCGACATCCTTCCTACATCGCCATTGGGGTCTCGATTTCTTCGCACGATGCGGCGAAGGGTCTGGCTCTACGAAAATCCTTTTGCCGTCGCGGCGGAAATGCGCTTTTTGGAGTGAAAGTTTCGCCTCCCTCGCAGCCAGAGAACACGCGGCCATCTAGGAGAATGGTGACGCTGACGGGTATCTACCTCGGCAAGGATGTCGCCGGCGTCGGCCCACTTACTGAGCTCAGCCAAGCGCCAATCGATGATTTTATTACCACGCTAGACGCAATCCTCTGGAGGTGCTTCTGCCTGCAATCATGGCGCACCTCTTTCCGGTCGCTAAGCGACGGAACCCGCTCGTGCCGAAGGTCACCGGACACAAAGCAATCTCTGCCGGGCGTTCGCCAGTCGGATCGGGCAGGAGCGCGCAACAAGTCGCTCGTCAGCAGTTTGCTATCAGCAGCCACAGTGGTCTTGTCAGCTCTTCGGCGGTTTCACTTGGCCGCGGATCTCGCCTCCTGGATGATCCTTGGTGTGAACGTTGATGTACCAGTCACCGGCCTCGAACTCCTTGACCTGTGCCGGGGTCAAGGTGGCCTTGCCTTCAATCGATCCCGCCGAAGTTTCGCCCTTTTTTGTAAGCCAGATCACCACCGGTCCATTCTTGCCCTTTGGCCCGTTGTGAAAGTGCGCCATGGTGACCGGGCCTGTTAGCCCGCTGTCGGTGATGTTCCACGTGAGCACCCTAGTGCTCGGATCCCACGTAAGGACGGCAGTGCCTTTGCCTGCGGAAGAAAGTGGCGGCACCTGCTCCGCAGCGGAGAGTGGCACCTTGAATGAAATTGTCGCGGCAGTCGCTGTTTGCACCCAAGTAATGGAGCTCAACGCCAATAGGGCGAAGATTGCCCGCCGAATGAGTATCGTACCAATCATGGCTTCCTCCAGCGATGAATAGCATGTCACGGCATCGAGTCGGAGATGACCGCCGTTTCATCCGGCGAGAACTTTAAATCCTTTGGTCCGTGTTGAGATAGGGGGGTGGCTCTCTATTTACGCCAGGTCCCTTCCTTTTGATATTCGTGCCAAAGTGGAGGTCTTGAGTGACGTTGCCCCCAACCTTCATCCAGGCGCGCCTAGAGTTCTGGCGGTTCGAATTCGAGGAGGCAGGTCAGTGGTCCGTCGCCGGATAATTATTTATCTAACTGTGGGATTCGTGCACTTCGACAAAAATTTCCGGAAACCAGAAACAGTGTCTTTTGTCAGCTAACTGCAAACAGGTGTCGTGCGTCCAAGTTGATGAATTGCGGACAGTTAATATTTTGCCATGATGCAGAATATTGCAGTGGTGGGTCTTTGCAAATCCAGCAGCTCTCCACCATTGTTTTGATGAAAGACCCTTTAAAAATTGTAGATCGTCCCTTTTTTCGCAAGCATACCAAGTAGTAGTAATTTCAGCAGAGCGCCCTGTAGGCACAAATTCAGCACTAGCAGAGAACTGCGCAAGCAAGACCAATGCTATTCCAAGGGTAAACGATCGTGCCATTGGCTAAACTCCGCATCCAGGATTTGAAGCAAGATCCCTTTGCCACTGACACAAAACAATTTTGCTCTCCATCGCGGACGTTGCCTAGGGGGTGTCCGGCGTTTTCAAAATTTCCGAGGAATGTGCGGCTTCATAAAGGCTCGACCTGAAGAAAATACCGGCAGCCGATTTTACCGCCTCCGTACGGCCCGGAACGGCAACGGCACCACAGATCTCTTTTTCGGATTTTAGTTCAGTTCATTTTCTGTGCCCGATGGGCGCTCAAAATTTGCAGAGCGGTTCGCCGTTTTAGATTTTGGAAATCGTTCAGGCCGTTATCTATTTCACGCGCTGTGCATCGGCGCAGGCGTGCGCCAAGCTCCAAGAGCTTCAAAGTCGTTGCCCGAGGCAGATCGATTGCTCTCGCCAATACAACGACAAATGCCACAAATTCATCGTTCAATTTACGGTCTACGACGCTGATAGGCACACCGGCCATAACTGCAAGTGCTGCGAACGTATCCTCAAACCGGTTTGCTTTAGCAAATGATTCTGAGTAGGGAGTCATTCAATTTCCCTGCTCGGTTAAGTGATTTGGCGAGCACTTTGGCTGCGGCGAATTTTTGTGGGTGCACCGCGGTTTCATTTTCAATCCGGGCAGTGACTTCTGCAACCACACGATGGATGGCCGGCTTGTAGCGCGGGAACTCGGCCTCAAGTGTGGAGCGAACCGCAGCCGACGCTGCGGCAAGCAGTTGCGTGAAGAATTGTTCGGAAATATCCGGCCGACGGCCCACGCATAATGTTAGCGCGTCATCAGCATTGGACCGTTCGATAAGGATGGCGAAGCCTTTATCCGAAAATTTCGCCCCGGCGTTCTTTGCGGTACTCAAAATAACTTGCGGATCTCCGCGTTCAACTAGGAGGTCGGTTACTCCTTCACTCAACCGCCCTCGCATTGACATTGCCAAGAGATGCTCTTGGCTTTTGGTTCTTGCACACTCAATAAGGGCCGCATCATCGAGAATTTCAGACTGAATAAGCACAGCAGACGCAACATCTATCGCATCATCAAGCGCGAGGATACGAATTGTATTGGGTGGCGCCTTTGATACCGGCGCGAAACGCATCGCCAGGAGCGCGCGGGCCGACTCCTCTATTGTCGTCGCAAGTCGAACGAAAATATCATCAAACAAAGCAATTTCATCTGCGGAGAATTGTTCCGAATTCGCTAAATATAGGTCCGTAATATGCCGGGCGATGCCAGCACGGCGTTCGGGTGATGCACCCGCGACGGCGAATTCGATCTCTTGAGCAAGCGCCGTAGCAGCATTCATTTTTCTTGACCACATTCTGTGGTCGGTTATCGGGTGAGTCACACATATAGTGAATGCCCGAAAAGTACTTTATGCGGCTTGCTCTAACAATTCCTTAAGTACAATGGCTCTCGCGCGAGCAGTGATGTTTATCCCCGAAGCATGAATTCGCCGCTCGTGCGGTGTCTTGTTCGCAACTACTGATCATTCCGGAAGCGGACGCCTAGTTCTTTTGCGGTTCGCCAAACAATTTCGCAGTTGCGCCGCGGTCCGGACTTTGAAGCCATAGCCATTTGAAATTGGCCCGGTATTTCAGCATCGGTGCTTAACATAAGTTTCGCACCGCTGGCGGACATGTTCAAAATCTTAGCGACTGCAATAATTTTGCTTCCGTCGGTTATCAGAACGGCCGGAATTCCAAGGAAATATCGCGGGTGGCGTCGTTGACCCTTACGCCGGAAACTTACGGTCTCGTCGTGACCTGTTGATCGACGATGCACGCTCGCACCTCAGTAAACCGTCAGTCGCGATGTCACGCTTTTTGCCAGACGAGGTCTTCCGAGTTATAAAAGCTGCCATTCATACATCTGGTCGCGACACGTGGCTGTAGTATGCCGCGTACTGATGAAAAATCCTTCAATGGCGATACTTGCGACGATTAAGAGCTTGTTAATCGTTGATTATCACTCATTAACGTTTGGAAACGGCGAACTTTAGGCTGCTTCCAACGCGAAAACGGGTACGGAGAACAGGAGTTGGCCACTGGAATTGCGAACGAGGACGGCCGTATCGTTGCGGTCGGCAGTTTCGGAACAGGCCAAGTCAAAAGAGACGGCCTCCGCGATTTCGCGCGCTTCCTTTTCCGACATGAGGAATTTGCCATGAAAGTCGTAAGCACTCGATGTGCCATTCACGACATCAAAGAAAAAATGCATCACTGCCCCCCTTTGGGCATTTTTGCCGGTAAAAAAGTAGCGCACATCCGTTGGTAGCCGCTTAGGCCAAACGGTTAAATTTTACCAATTTGACAGCCGCGCGCTTTTAGGAGGATTAGGCTTAGGCGGGTTGCAGCCCGGGCGGTTCGGCTGGACGTAACAGGCGCCGTCTGACCGGTGGGACGAGCCCGTCGATCGTCAGGACGAAGCGGGCAAACATTTGTTTGCAGCCGCGACTCGAACACCAAACGGTGAGGGAGCGGACGCCGGCTCGCATGTTGCCAAGTCACATTGAAACTGCAGATTTTCTGTTCACTTTACAACTCGACCTTGTAGACGATGCGCGCTCTTTGTGCATTATGCCGCGTTCAACTGCAAAGGAAGATCAATGGCAAAGAATAGTAAGCTTTCGAAGCGGGTGCGGTGGACAAAGGCCGACGACCGAATACTCAAGGCTCATTCAAAGAATAAAACTCCAGTTGCCAGAATTTCGAAAGAAATGAAGCGCACCATAGGCGCGCTGAGGCAAAGAGCTTTTGGCCTTGGAATGTCGCTGGGACACCGCAGATGACTTTTGCCGAAACGCCCTGGTTCTAATGATCGGGGCGTTTCGCCGTTGTGGTCGTTTTCGCACAAGTTAGATCATTGGCTGCATGTGCTTACGGAAAAGGCCCGGCGCGCGGGGGAAGAGCGCGCCGAGCAAGTCAGTACCATGAGCAGAACACAGACATTTCAATCTGAGTCCCGATTTAGTGGCAAGATTTAAATCGGTCCTGGTCGCCTATTAGCCCTGGCAGAGCGAGACAGTGTAGGGGCCCATTTGCGTGTAGACCCCTGCATTGGACAGACCATAAATGACGCTTTTAGCTTTGAACTCTGTGACGCTTCCTCATCAGCATCAGATCGTCGAGGCGACCTTCGCCGAGCGCATACGAACGAATGGTCCGAAGGGGGACCAGCTGTCTCAGGTTAGTTCGTGATGGCGGCGACGTCTTGCGCAATTCGGTGACCCGGAGAGAGGTTCGAAATCTTTGCGGCACTTCTCGCGGCATAAAAGCGCATGATGCGCTCCGCGGTCGTGCGCTTGATAGCAATAAATTCTGCTTTTGTTTGTACTAAGTCGTCGCCAGCTCGTTCACCGCTCAACAGGCGGGAACGATAAATTGTCTCTACAGTCGCCATGTGAAATCCGATTGCCTTGAAAATAACGGCGACCGGGCTGGACCAGGGACCCAAAAGCAGTCGTTCAATTTCTGCTGTCGAAAGGCCTGATAGCTTTGCGATCGAAACTATAACCTCTTCGATTTTCTTTGCTTCTGCAAATTCGGTAATTACCGCCTCGCTTAGCGGTTGCGATCTAACTACAACAAGCTCGGCCGTCCGGTAATCTCTGAATGTGCCCCTCCCGGTCCGCCGCGCACTATCCGGAAAGAGTTCTTCAATTATTTCGCTAAACCCTGGATTTTCCGCCATCAGTTCTTGCCGAACGATTTCCGACGCCTTCAATATGAGCTCACGAAAGTGATGCTCGGGAATGTCTGGCCTCCTGGCGACACATTTTAATAGCCAGTCATCCCCGGTGCTTTTTCGGATGAGCGTTGCATAACTCGGATCAGAGATAGCTGCGCCGGGGTTGTTGACCAACGTGCCCAGAACATTCTTGTCGCCCTTATTTACCAACTGCTCAGTAACCGTTTCGCTGAGCTCACTGCGAGTGGCAATAGCAAGCAGATGCTCTTGCCCATTGATTGCTATGCAACGGGTAAGAGTATCGTCGTCTACTGCGCTGGAGCGACTAAGAATTGGCTCTGCGACCTCAATCGCATTATCAAGCGCTAGTAACCGGATTACATTTTTTGGCGCTTTGCCAACGGGTGCAAGTCGCTGCGCAAGTTCAGCGCGAGCGGCGACCCCGATTTTAACAACAAATGCGGCCAAGATGTCATCGTAGGCGTCCAGTTGATCTGCGGTGTATTGCGCTGCATTTGCAAGGAAGAGGTCTGCTATACGACGCAACATTGCGCCGACCTCGTCCGACCGAGTAGCGATTGCCTTTTCAATGTCGGAAATGAGATTGCTAGGTTCCAATGGCGTCCTCGTGACGCTGCGCGATGCTACCAAGGCTTATCGTGCAATGAAGTCGTAAATTCTATGGTTATGGGGATGCTTAATGAATTGTTCACCTGCTGAAGCTGTATCGTATGAATTCCCCTAATTTTGCTTGAGTCGGCATGTGACCGTTGTTTCTACTCGCGCAATGAAACGACAAACTCTCGCGGCGCGTTTCCCATTTGTTAAATTCCGAGAGCGATCATTTGTCGGAGGCGACATTGCGCCAATTCGGCCTTGCTGTGGATTCGGCCATGAGCGCGAGGATGCTGGCATCTGCCGCAGTCTGTCTCGGCATATTGTACTTTGTAGACGCATATTATTTTAACAGCGTCTACTTCAGTGCACTTGTCGGGATCTTTAACAGCTTATCGAACGGTTAGTTGGGCGTCGGAGGCTCAGCCAATGCCCATTTCGCCGTGAAAGCAACCGAATGGGATCTGCGCCCCGGCTGGATGACACGCCGGTGCTGAAGCTGCTTTGACACGCAACGGAACCCCGGCCGCGCTCGCGTGCCGGATCTTGAGATAGTTCGGTATTGCGGCGCAAACGCCACAAGGATTTCGGCGGAAGTTCCCCTACATCTCTATTAAGTCCATTGGCCCCGGCTGGCCGTGCTTTGGGGGCGTTGGGGCCGGGGCCAATGGATACTCAGGGGTCGAGTTGGCGGCGTTCGGCTCCGCCAAGAGAAAGCTACCGCGATTAAGTGGTTTGAACAATGGGAACGGAAATAAAACTGTTACTATCTTGCGCCGCAAGTGAGACGCGAAATAGCCGTCTCGGTGCGGCTCAATGAGCGCCAGCTAGATGTGAGCTTTCAATAGGTTGTCCATCCGGCCCGGACCGAGGAAGCTGAAGTTCCTGAGGCTTCATGATTTTCCCGAAGGACCGGGTGAACATCCATAAGAATGCCCGGCTCACGCCGTCGGGTCGAGAGCGGATTGTGCGGCAGATCGGGAGCGGGCAGACGCCGGAGGCCGCCACACGAGCCGCAGGCGTCTGCCAGCGAACCACACGTAAATTGGTTGATCGATATCGGCCCAAAGGCCTGACCGGGCCACAGGATCGCCCCTCTCGGCCGCACCGGCTCTATCGAACGACGCCGCAGGCCATCGTCGATGGGGTCGAACTGCTGCGCCGCCAGCGCTTCACGGGTAAGCAGATCGCGGCCGAACTCGGTATCTCGCCGTCCACTCTCAGCCGCATCCTCAAGTGCCTGGGGCTCAGTAAGATTGCCGCTCTTGAGCCGGCTGCACCGGTGCGCCGTTACGAGCGCGAGAAGCCTGGCGAGATGATCCATATCGACATCAAGAAGCTCGGCTTGTTCAACAGGGTCGGACATCGCATAACCGGCGACCGGACCGGCCAAAGCAACAGCCGAGGCGTGGGTTGGGAGTTCGTCCATGTCGCTATCGACGACCACTCCCGCGTGGCCTTCGCCAAGATCATGGCAAGCGAGAAGAAGCGGTGCGCCACCGCCTTTCTGAGAGCCGCCATCGCCTACTACGCAAGCCTCGGCTTCGAGGTCGGTCAAAGGGTGAGTGATCGCCACAGTCGAGCTCAGTCCGACATCGAAGCGCATCAAGTATCTTACATCTTGATGCATGCGAACTTGCAAACTAATCACTTCACCAATCAGTATCTGTTTTATAAATCCAACGATCGCCATCCCATTGGCGCCAGACGCGTCCCCATACGAGCCGCCCGGTGATCGATCGCCGCGGAATTATTAGATTCCAAGCGTGCCAAACAGATTCATATTCGGACCTAAGCTTGCCGAGTTCAACATAGTCGCTCGAGGTCACCTATTCCTCCCTGCGATTTTCCTATTTTGTAGAGATGAAGGTAGACTATACGCAGCTTCACCAGTTTCAATTGCTTTGCGAAGATAAAGTAAGCGAGAAACCTTAATGCGCTTTGATGAATGTTGCAGCGATAGATCGCGGGCATAGTGCTGACCTATTGGCCATTCCGTAAGAAACCCTGACATCCCAGGAAAAACACGTATGCTTCAAACTGTTCAGCAAGGCGATACTGATTTCATATGAACCGGCTGATTCATCGTTATCGCGCGATTGCGCGCGCGTTGACGTCCATAGGCGCGGTGGCCATTGTGGTTTTGTCCGTTGTCCCCGCCGCTGACCGTCCTGTGACAGGCGCCGGGCAGTCACTTGAGCACCTGTCAGCTTTTGGGCTTGTCGCGGGGTTGTTTGCCGTCGGGTACCGCCTCCCTCTGGCCCTGCGGTTGTTGATCCCGGCAGTATTTTGTGCCGCAGTTGAGGCTCTACAAATCCCCCTGCCGAGCCGGCATGCGAGAATAAGCGATTTCGTAGTCGACATCATTGCTTCATGGGCCGCGATCGCTATCGTACTCGGCGGTCAATTAGTCGTTCGGATCACGCGCGTGAAAAGTTGAAGTTACCAATCCCTACGGATGAGGGGCTAAGAAGGCGCCATTGTAGCGCGCCAGGGAGTCAATCAGAAATCTGGATCATTCGGGGAGAGCGGTGAAGCGACCACTCTGCTTGATGCTAGGTCGCATCGGAGTGTCCGGCGCCATCATTGTTCGACTAGCTTTGCAATACGCTCCACCGCCGTTGCCGCATCCCACTGCGCAGCTCCGACAACCCGGCCGATTTCACGCCCGTCGCGGTCGACAAGCAAAGTCGTCGGGATGCCCATAACCGCAAGCGAACCCATGACCATTTTCGATGGATCGGCGTAAATCTTTAGTCGGTGCAAGCTTAGCCTCGAATAGAACGAGCCAACACTAACAATCCCAGCGGGATCGACCGAAATGGGAATAATGACAAGATTTTTCTCATCGACAAGCGCGGCCAGGTGATCGAGGGAAGCCACTTCCTTGATGCATGGCGTACACCATGTGGCCCAGATGTTGAGCAAAATGAACTTGCCGCGAAAACGATCGAGCGTGATAGTCCGTCCGGTGCCGTCGCGAAATTCGAAACGCGGTAATTGGCGCGGCTTTTCGTGAAGGCCTATTGCCGCGGGCGGCAATTGAGTTGGGAATATTTTTCTCAATGTCGGCGGTATGATGAGAAAGGCAGCGATAATAGCCGCGATCGGTATCAGTGAGCGGCGCATCGAAACGTGCTTTCATAACCTGCAGCAAGAATATTAATTCATAAAACATGCTTCAAGCAACCAGTCTGCCGGCTGCGTGGCGACGCGCCGTCCCAATTAACCGAGATCGCACAATGTGGTGGTTCCGGTCTGCGATCCCTTGTAAATACGCGCGAGCTGTCGGTAGGCTTTTCACAAATACTATGAAGGCAAACCTCCCGACCGCTTTGCTGATCGCGCTGACCCTGGCAGGGTGCTCGCAAGAAAAAGCGAATAGCCTCGTTGTCTGCCAAAAAGAAGCCGATCGCTTTTACCGGGCCTATCAGGCGGCTGATGTAAGCAATCCAAGAAGCCGTTACATAATCGGATGCATGGTCAGCAAAGGCTACGAATTCGATGTCACACCGGCCGATTGCAATAGTGAACATGCGTTGCCAACTCAATCGGCGTGTTACACGCCCGACAATTGGGTGACATGGCTCGTTGAAAAGTTCCCTTCGCTTTGAAATCGCGCGAGGCAATTTGTCGCCGGGGGGCGGCTCCTACACAGCGAGGATCTGGTCGCATGACGGCATTCTAACAAGTGCGGCGAAAATTATTGCCGAATTTCGCTTCTCCGTTGAATGGATGTGAATGCGCAATCGAATAAATGGCCAGAGTTCGCGGCAAAATGGCCATTTGCGAAGCTTAAAAGAACGGCCCCCTGTGAACTATGTCACAGGCACATAATAGAATTTGGCTTAGATTTCTAGTTGGGGGAGCCGCTGGGTGAAGCCACACCCCAGCCTTCTTCACGGTGGTCCCGTCTGGCGTAAAACCAGACGGGGCTACTTGGAGCTCGGTCGCGGGTGATACTGATACCCTCTAACAGGCAGGCAGTCGGAATGAAAACGCTTGTGTTCGGCATGCCGGGCATCTTTCGTCGTACATCTTCGCTAGCGGCAATTATTCTTGGCTTGGCGTTGACGATGGCGTGGGTATTCATCCTGGGGTATGGAACTTTCCTGGTGGTGAGGTACGCGCTCCTATAGAAAGGAAGTCAGTGGGGACGAAGACTGGTAGGTAACCTCGCCTGTAGCATGAGCGCGGTATGTGCGATCGCCAGCGCCCGAGAACTCCGAAACAGAGCGCCGAATTTCGGCGCCCGCCGACGAAACGAACCCAATCAAATTTCAGCCCGCGTTCTCTGCCGGGGCCGGGAACAGGCCGGGGTTGAGTACATTGATGAGAACGGCCCTGGACCCGGCCTGCGTCTCCGAAGGCGAGCCTTAATCGTCTGGCTTGGATGGCTCTGCAACGAGGCGTATGAAACAGATATGGTCGGCGCGCCTTGACGCGCGACACTAGAATAAGGCCATGAGAAAGTTCCTCCTCGTCTTAGCCTCATTAGCGGCCGTAGCAATAGTTAGGCCTGCAATGGGCCAGTATGCGCCGCTTCCCGGTCGTGCGTATTCGCCCAATGTCGCTAGTCCCAGTGCCCCGGGTTATGACTGGCGCGAACAGCGTGGAAGCCAGGACTGGCGCAACAATACGTGGCGTGAGCGGCGGTTCGATCAAGATTGGCGCAACAACGGATGGCGGCAACGGCGCACAAACGAAGACTGGCAACAGCGCGAGGAATACGAAAACGCAAGAACTCCCAATAATGCGACGGGAAGCGCCACTAGTAATCCGACTACGCTGAAGAACGCCACACCCAAAAAGGAATGCGCCACGGACGAAGGCCCGTGCCCGACGGTCAGACAACAACGTGTTTACGAATATCAATAGTGCCGGAGCTCATGGAGAGTGTCCACAGCGGCACTATGAAAACTCAAGGGCCGAAGAGGTTGCGCTGTCGGTCGCGAGGTGGCGAACGCTATGCTGCTTCCAACGCGAAAACGGGCACGGGGAACAGAACCTGGCCATTGGTATTGCGAGCTAGAACGGCCGTATCGTTGCGGTCGGCAGTTTCGGAACATACCAAGTCAGATGGAACGGCCTCCGCTGTTTAGCGCGCCTCCTTTCCGACCTGAGGAATTTGCCATGAAAGTCGTAAGCACTCGATGTGCCATGTATCAATGCCAATGATCTGAGATCGATTTGATGCGAATGCCAATCCCTGAAGCTAAAGGGCAACGAAGAGCTACAGGGCCCATATCCTGTCCTGTCGGGGCTTTGGGAGAGGCAATAGACCAATCTCTCCGAAGCTCTAAGTACGTGAAGACTGAGCTGCAATCATATTCAACCAAAAAGATCAATCACTTTTGCCATTGCCAAGCCCCAAATAATAGTACTCATCAGAAAGCAACCTCCGAGCATGAGGCCAGCAATGATATCAATTTTTCGCTCACCCCGCTTTTGCGGCTGGTGATCCCGCGCTATTGGAATCCGCATGGTTTTTGGATTCCTGCGTTACTTTGCCAAATTCCTACACAAGTCTGACATTTCGCTTATACCCCAGTGTTTCACGGGTAAGGGAAATGTCATCCCCCCAACTTGAGGGGGCCGGCAAAATCGAGCTTTGGCCGACAAGGACCAGATAGCAAATCCGGTCAAAAATGCCGCCACCCGATCAGGGACATGAACGATCTAAAGGACCAGCTCCGGAATCCTTGCATTCGCGAATTGAGCGTCCGCCAGCTTCTGCTTCAACTCTCGGAGGCCCGGCTCGAAAACAGGGAATAGTCCCAGATAAACGGGGCGTCCGTACCTCAATGTAGAGCCAAGAACCTCCACTTTGCATCCGATGCGGCGATATAGCCGAATGAGCGGAGCTTCAAAGTTGCCAATGATCGATTCAATCCCCGCTCTGACGGCGAAATCACCGACGGCCGCAATCATTGTGGCTGATGCGAGGATTTGTTCCTGCTGCGTGCCACGATCCAAGATTTTGTCGTCAAGGCAAAACCGCGTGCATTCCCAAATGGTGGGGGCACTAAGGTAAGCCGCATCGGGACATGTGTCAGAGAAATAGTCCGCTAGAAGAGTTGGTCCGGTAGTCGGCAGAAGCCGCAAGCTACCTTTGACCTCACGCGCCCCTTCGTCCGTGTAAATAACATACACAGGGTCTTCATCGTCGAACTTATCGCGCTCCAATCCGTCGACGACTCGCACATTCCATTTCAGCCGATCATGAAATATGCGAGCCCGCAAGCGAAACATCTCGTCGAGCAACTTCGAATATCTAAGTGCATTGTACGGCTCAACTAAGACGATCATGCCGCCGATTTCCTTTTTGAATACCGCCTTCTGCCACAGAAAGAGCCAGTGTATTAGATGTGTGGCGTTAGAGATGGATTGACAAATAACGTGCAATTTAAGCAGTTAATCTACAAGCTCAAGAATCCAAGCTTGACCGCTTTGCTCACGGCTTGCGCCGAAGTCACGCAATCCAGCTTGAAGCGAGCCGACTTCAAATATTCGCGCACTGTATACGGAGAGATGTTGAGAATGACCGCAATTTCGCCTGCGTCTTTACCCGATCCGATCCAGCGCAGGCACTCCAGTTCTCTTGCCGTTAGATGGGGGCGGTCCTCACCGAACACTTCGCTGATGACTCGGCGATGAAGCCGGTTTGCAATCTCAATTAACGTCAGCTTAGCCGCCGCCAAAAAGTTTATCCATTCTTGTTCCGATCGCGAAGACGAAATTGAAAATAGAGCCCTGTGCCCGTGCTTGCTGTGGACAGGAATAGAGAAGCCTTGGGGGCCGACACCGTGCGCGCTAGCGTCGTAAAAAAATGCTGTTTCCGCAGCGCCATTTATTGTTAGCTCGTTCCAATTGAATGGAGCGGTCCGGAAGAAACCTTCGCGTACGACAGGATCTACATCAGCGTATCCCATCTGCAGATACCGTTTGATCCAAGAGGCCGGATAGGTTAACCGAATGTAAGGATCGGCCGATGGGCTCGCTCCGAATTTGGAAGTATGATAGACAACATGATCGACCTTCAGAAGATCTCTGATCTTGCTGACTGCCACTTGTGTGTCCGGCGCGTTCTCAATAATTGAGAACGCCTCTATGAGCATCTTGTCGTTGGGTATATCGCTGACCATCGCCATAGAAAATCAGGCATACGAGTTTCTTCGAGGGTGTGTATCGGTCTTGCTGCTGATGCAGCACGTAGAGTCTTGACGCTTCTCCTTGGCCGATCTTCCAACCTTAAGGGTACCAACGAATCTATTATACCAACGCCCGGTAGTGTAATGCTGCCTTCCGGTTTCATCCAGAGTGGGTTCGGCACGACAGATTGTGTGGCGGGAAAATCTCACAACGCCCCTTTTGGGAGGCTTTTGCTGCCTAAAGCAGCCCACTAGCAGATATCGCCGCACCTCGCCGAAGGAATTGTTCCCCAAACAATTAGATGGTCCGCCTCGCGGCTGCCTTACCAAGTTCTATCTTGTGTGGTGTCGCAAGCCCTACAGAAGACCCGAGCCATGGGTGGTACGCTACGATCTTCGACCGGAACGAAGCACTGCCTTGGCCGACAGGGTTGATTGAACTGGCGCACGATGGTTAGGGCGTCACGCTCGGCTTCCCTTCGAGCACGCATCCGTTCGACCATATGCACACGCTCATAGCCGAATACTCGTTCTGCACGTACCGGACCCGGGTCGCCACGGGCTGGCTTTTGCCGCGCTGCAAAATGAGCTCTGTGGAATGCGGCGGGGAATTCTTTTCAAGGTCCAATTGGCTCCACTCGATCATGCCGCCGGATTACAGCGGAAGGGCTGATCGTTGTAGTCTGCATGAAACGCGCGCGGCCGAAATGGTGGGAGCGCGCTCCGATTATTCTCATGACCTGGAATGAAAAGGCCGCGCAAATTGTTGCGCGGCCCAGCCCCATTGCCTTGGTGATGGGGGGCAACGTGTGGCGTAGCTCCCCAAGGTGGGACCAAGCACTAGCTTGTGCAAGTCGATCAAAAATACCAACCCCTACAGGTGAGGGGGTCCGATTTCTCTGCTCAGGAAACTTAAACTTCCGACGATCCACCCTAAAGACGCATTTGGCCTCGAACTGGTCATTTCCGCAGCGGTCCCTCTAATGCAGGGCCGACGGCAATTTAGCGCGCAACCAGCCGGCCGCTCTCTTCTGCGAATTGGCGAACCATGATCCCGATCAAGTACCCGCCTTCCATGACGGTGGCGTTCAGAAAAACCCATGGCAGCGCCGTTGTGCACTGCACTATGGTCAAGAGCACCAGGAATTCGAAAAAAACAACGCCAACCACAAACAAAAGAGTGGGAGCTTTGAAAGCCGTTCCAATTGTCGCTCCCGCTAGCAAATGGAAGCCAATGTACTGAAACATTGTGTATTTGCACCCCCGGTTTAATAAACCTGAAACAAACGAGAGGTCCCCGTTCTCATAAATGTTCTTCTTGCGCCTAGGTTCCATCAAATCGCTCGAAAAATCGCGTGACTTAAGACTGCGAATTGAGGTAGGCCATCGCCTTGGACTGGGTGCGAAATTACGCACCGGCCCGTTTCCGAATCATCAGTAAACTAACAGAGCTCATGCTGAGCTTCGCAACGCGGGGGCAACTCGTTGTGGACAATTTTGGCGAAAGTAATCCTAAAAAAATCAAAGCGCAGGTCGCACGAATTCTGCAACACGGCGAGACCCGCTCAACAACTTGCAATAGAGAAAGTCAGTTTGATTTCGTCTACAATCCTGTCTCGCAGGCAACCCGATTGCGCCCATTGTTTTTTGCTGCATAGAGACAGGCGTCCGCTTGATCGATCAGCCCCTGCATCGACATCCCGGCGCGAAATTCGGCCACTCCAATCGAAATAGTCACGCGTCCGAGGTTTTCGCCTGTTGACCGCATAATGATGTCGTTTGCTGCGACCGACCGTCTTATATTTTCTGCAACAGATACTGCATCGTGCAGTGTAGTGTTAGGAAGTACGATGGCAAATTCCTCCCCTCCATATCGAGCGACAGAATCTTTGCCTTTAACAGCCTGCTTCAATGTAGTTGCAATCAACCGTAACACCCGATCCCCTATCTGATGACCATGGTCATCATTGAATTTTTTAAAAAAATCAACGTCTGCCATTAGCAGCGCTAGAGACGCACTTGTTCTTTCGGCTTCTGCAATTGCAGCGCCCAAGACGTGGTCAAGTTGCCTCCGATTAGCGATCTAGTCAGTGGATCAGTCAAGCTTTCCATTCGGACCGACATCAGGTCCTCCTGTAGGGACCTGATGTCTTGACGCGATTTGTTTAGATTGGCTCCCAATTTGAGGTTTTCGCGCTGCATTTCTCTTGTGGCGACAACGATGGCCTCGATGATGCTTCGCAGCGCTTGGCGATCGACAGGAAGAGCAAGGCTGCTATTCGTCTTGTTTAAGCTCTCGTCAAAATTGGCAGCTACACCGATTGCGGCTTCTACCATTAGCACGATTTGCTCAACTTCATCGTCGATCCTATGCCCAATTTCAACAAGTTGGTCAGCAGTATTGTGCCTGTGAAAGAAGCGATAGCGGATTTCATCCAGATCAGCATTTGATAGTTGATTGCTATCGGCCAAAAGATCATCAACAAACCGGTTGAAGTTTAGGTCTACCCCTTCGACGTAGTTGTACCAAATCTCATAGCTTGCGGGCTCCGCGGATAGATTGAGCCGCTTAATATGCTCGATCGCCAGTTCAGCAATAGCTAAAGATTGCGGAAGCTGCTTTTCAGACACATCCGGTCCCCCGAAGTCGCTTGCAATACCATTTTCACAGCGTGCGGCAACAGCACAAAATCGTCTTCGCTACGAATTTTTTGACGTGCACTGCGCAACGACCGGATTTGATCCAAAACCGGTAGGCCGACCAATCATTCTCGAAACCCTGCTACCTTTGTTACGCGATCGGCTCAGAAAGTGGGACTACCTCTGTTGCGACGACCGATTGAACCTACCCAATACACCAGCGAGCAGTTCCTGCGGCTGATGGCAGATCACGGCGTTATCTGCTCGATGAGCCGCTCGGCCAACGTCTGGGACAATGCCGCGATGGAGAGCTTCTTCTCGTCGCTAAAAACCGAGCGCACTAGCAGCTGACGCTCCTTGCAATTGAACCCGGCCTCCCACAGGCGCCAAGCATTGGCTAACCTCTGTTGCGCATTCGAACGCGCGCCCTACGGCTCTTTCGCGCTAAAATGAGCGATATTGCCTCAATGCATGTCGCAGAGGGAAAGCCATTTTGTTCAAAAGTATGATGAATGGCATGTAGCCTTGCTGGTTCCACAGTGGCGTTGCCGGGGCCTCTTGCTTGATTGAAAAACCACCCTAAGCGACCGTAGCGGGACAAAAGGCAGATTGTTTGAAGTTGGTCCGAGAGAAAGAGGGCTGCCGTTCCGCTGTTAATCTCATATAACCACTCTGCGATGCAGTTATGCCAAATTTTTCCAATCGAACGAATCTCGGTTGGATTATCCAGGCGGCGAAACCCGCCGACTTCGGCAGGCGGCACTATACTAGGCAGCGGCATTTGATCTACTAATTCCTTGATTTTGGCGGCGACTTGTTCTGGCTGACGCAGGCAATTTAGATGGGATTCGATTGCCTCGAATGGCAGATTGGCTCGCTGCGAGATAATGCGTAGTCCGTCAACAAAAGTTTTCATGCCGTCGAGTTTTTCGAGCAGCATGATGACGGCAAAATTTCTTAGCTTTGGAGAGAGCGAATAAAGGCCGGCAATCGTGGGTTCATTGATTGCTGGGGCGTGGCGTAAATATTTGTAGACGACTTTGTCTTCAACAAGCTCAATAAGTCGTCCATAATTTTCCAGTGCCATGACTTCGTCTGGAAGTTTTATCAGTAATCTGGCTATCGCAACCTCATTGTATGTGGTCCGAAAGATAGGCTCGGCCTGGGTGCCACCGGACAAAATGGCAGCCATGACGTCGCGAGTTGCCTCTCGCGGAGTTTGCGCAAGTCCCAATGCGAGGCGATGTAGTCCTGGCTTGTCGAGTTGGACGAGATCAATCAGAATCGCGGGATCTTGTTCGATCGCCTCTTTGACGAAATCGAATACCCATCCAAGCGGTCGCAGCAAAAATAAGGTGCGTTGCGAATGAGAGCGAGTATGTGAAAGCGAAGGCATCTACAGCACTCCATTAGCCTCTGGCGACGGACTAGGCCTAGCTCCGCTAGCAACAGCTATTGGGGTGAGAGGGATTAGTTAGGCTTCGACGGCCTCCTCTGGCCCGCGTTGGTCATATGGGCGGCCTTGTGCGTATCTTGCGGTGACAATTTGTGCAGTCATGGTGCTCGTCCTTTATTTGTGGACGCGACCATAGCGCCATATTTTTTATTGTCGAAAAATTTTGAGTTTAAAAAGTCAGCTCAATTGTCTCGCGAGGATATTCTCCCAAAAGAGCAGCACGCCGCAGTCGGGCTGCGACGTGCCTGTCTGTTAGAATTATGGTGTCAGGACTGCCGCCGCACCCCACGCGAGTCAGACGTGTCGTGCAGGATTTCGGAATGCTCGTTCGCCGGCGGAGAAAGGGAAGGTCCTGCAACCGAAGGCAGATCGCCCCTGGCCCGCGCCAAATGCTTATATTCTTTCACCATAATAAGGCGACGTATGGCTTTATCGATGCGAGCATCAAGCAGCCCTATTAATTTAGCGTGCTGCTCGATTGTTTCCGGTTGGTAGGCTTGATCGAAACGCGTAGTGAGTTTCTGCGACGTCGCGCACAGCTCCTTGATGAGAGGAGCAATGCTCTTTTCAAATTGCTCGACAGCGTTACGGACCATCCCAGAAAGTTGATGGAGTTCCGCTTGGCCTATCTTGCCGTCCGCGGCATCGGTTAGATATCGCTGATTTCGAATACATTCAAACAAGGCCCGCATGGTTGATAGCAATGTGCTTGCCGCCAACGCCAGATCTTGCGCGCCTACAGCAGATGTCTCCTGATGGGTCAAAATATCGTCCCACGATTTCATTCCCGATTCCTTCAGCGAAATACTGTAGGGATCGCGGTAATATGTAAGATGCGCTGACTTCAGGGCGCGCAGCTTAAGCCATTGCAGATACACGAGGTCGAAGACAACCGCTTCTTCGGTCGGCCCGTTCGGATTCCACTCCTTCACGTAGCTATCGTATAGATCGCAGAAATCGAACTCAGATTCCCAAGGGAGGAGAAGCGCCTGAGAATAAATGCCATGTTTAATAGCATTTTTAGTGCTATCCCTTTTTGCGCTCTTTGGCGCACTCGTTTTCTTGTCTGGCCCGTCATCCTGAGTTTTTCCGTCCGACTTTGTCACGCAAGCAGGCGCATCTTTCGTCTGCGGTTTAGCCGCCTGGGGAAGAATAGTGCGCTCGGCGTCGTTGCCGGAGTTACCCGACGGCGCCGCACTTGTTTCCTCGTGCTTATCGGTGTGGCTCTTTATATTTGATTTCTTAGATTTATTTGTCATCATAATTTCCTTTCCAATTAAATTGTTAAAATAGTCGATTGCAATTACGTAAGGGACCAAGTGCCCTCTAAAGACTAGATGAGAGGAATTGCCTGGTTTGCAAGTTGCGTCGTCAAAAAAATCGACACAAGCAATTCGCTCAAAGCACGAGCGAATATTTATAACGAATATTTATATAGTGTTGCGGGCTCACAGCGGCGTAAATCACACCCACCTTTCTCACGGCAGCAGGCGGGATGGCGGCGGGTTGTTTTTTAGGACGACAACCTATGCGATAGCAATCGAATAGTACACGTATTGCGGCAGAATTTTTGGAACGAAACCGGGGGCCGTCCGAACGCGAGGGAATGGTATTATCGCAGAATTCCGCCTTCGCTGCCAACCGACCGGCCCGCGCCTGGTCGATTCTTCGTTGCCAGATTCGCTACGGAAGTCGTTACCCCGCCGAAAGCCCTTCGCTTCGGCCAAATGGGGCTATAGTTTGCCGCCAGGCAAGGCCCCGGCTAGAAAATACCCCCACATGATTAGACTACCCAGACTGACGCCGCGCCAGGTTCTGATCGTGCTGCACGATCTCGTCGCCACCGCGGCGGCGATCCTGCTCACCTTCTTCATGCGCTTCGAGGACCAGCGGCTGCATGCCAAGCTGGTCGGGCTCGAATACCTGCCGCTGTTCCTGCTCTACGCGCTCGTCGTCTTCTTCGTTCTCGGGCTGCACCGCAACAAGTGGCGCTTCACTTCGGTTCCGGACCTCACCAATATCGTGCGCGCCTCCACGCGTGCTGGCGGTGTCGCTGTTGGCGCTCGACTATGTGCTGTTGTCGCCCAACATTTACGGCCAGTTCTTCTTCGGCAAGATCACCATCCTGCTGTACTGGTTCCTGCAGATGTTCTTTCTGGGCGGCTCGCGCATCGCCTACCGCTATTTCCACTACACCCGCACGCTGCGCCAGGCGAAAGGAGCCGACGCCACGCCGACGCTGATCCTCGGCCGTGCCGCCGATGCCGAGGTACTGCTGCGCGCGATCGAGAGCGGCGCCGTGCGCAAGATCTGGCCGGTCGGCATTCTCTCGCCGGCGACCAGCGACCGCAGCCAGTCGATCCGCGGCATTCCGGTGCTGGGCGACATCGGCGATTTCGAATCGGTCGTCGCCGATCTCGCCAATCACGGCACGCGGGTCACGCGCGGCATCCTGGCGCCGTCGGCTTTGTCGCCGGAAGCGCGGCCGGAAGCGATCCTGGTGCGTGCGCGCAAGCTCGGCCTCACTTTGAGCCAGTTGCCCGCGCTCGATTCCGGCGGGACGGCGGTCGCGCTGGCGCCGATCGCGGTCGAGGACCTGCTGCTGCGGCCGAGCGTCAAGATCGACTATGCGCGGCTCGGCCAATTCGTCCACGGCAAGGCCATCGTCGTCACCGGCGGCGGCGGCTCGATCGGCGCGGAAATCTGCGAGCGCATGCTGGTGTTCGGCGCTTCCCGCCTGCTGGTGCTGGAGAATTCCGAGCCGGCGCTGCATGCCGTGCTGGAAAAGCTCAACGGCATGCAGGCCGGGGCCGAGATTTCCGGGCGCCTGGCCGACGTGCGCGACCGCGCCCGCATCATGGCGCTGATCGCCGCCTTCAAGCCCGACATGGTGTTCCACGCCGCGGCGCTCAAGCACGTGCCGCTGTTGGAAACCGACTGGGACGAGGGCATCAAGACCAACGTATTCGGCTCGATCAACGTCGCCGACGCCGCCGCCGCCGCCGGCACCGCCGCCATGGTCATGATCTCCACCGACAAGGCCATCGAGCCGGTCTCCGTGCTCGGCGCCACCAAGCGGCTGGCGGAAATGTATTGCGAGGCGCTCGACAACGACGCCCATGCCGGCAACGGCACGCGGCTGATCTCGGTGCGCTTCGGCAACGTGCTCGCCTCCAACGGCTCGGTGGTGCCGAAGTTCAAGGCGCAGATCGAGGCCGGCGGACCGGTCACCGTCACGCACCCCGACATGGTGCGCTACTTCATGACCATCCGCGAAGCCTGCGACCTGGTCATCACCGCGGCCAGCCACGCGCTCGGGGCGCAGAACGGCGATGACGTCTCTGTCTATGTGCTCAACATGGGCCAGCCGGTGAAAATCGTCGATCTGGCCGAGCGCATCATCCGCCTCTCTGGGCTTGGAGCCCGGCCGCGATATCAAAATTGCGTTTACCGGCATCCGCCCGGGCGAGCGCCTGCACGAAATCCTGTTCGCGCGCGAGGAGGAGACCGCCGAGATCGGCATTCCCGGCATCGTGGCGGCCAAGCCCGTGCAGCCCTCGCTGGAGGCGATCCGTGCCTGGGTGAAGACGCTGGAGCAGGGCTTGGCGCGCAACGAGCGCGCGGTTATTGACCAGGCGCTGCGCGAGGCGGTGCCGGAATTCCGCGGCGAGGCCGCATGATCCCGAAAAGTGGGAACCGGTTTTCGGATAAGATCATGCGGAAAGGAAAATGATCTAAATGGACCTCGCCGCCTTCTTGAAATCCGAATTCGCCGAGCACGCCGACGTCGCGCGCAAGACGGAAAGCGCGCTTGGCGCGGCCTTCGCCGGCCTCACCGCGGCTTGCGTCAAATCGCTGCGCGCCGGCGGCAAGCTGATGTTCTTCGGCAATGGCGGCAGCGCCGCCGACGCCCAGCATCTGGCGACCGAACTGACCGTCCGCTACAAGCAGAACCGCGCAGCCATCGCCGCGCTGGCGCTCACCACCGACACCTCCGCGCTCACCGCCGCCGGCAACGATCTCGGCTTCGAGCGGGTCTTCGCCCGCCAGATCGAGGCGCTTGGCAAAGCCGGCGACGTGGCGGTCGCCATCTCCACCTCGGGCAAAAGCCCCAACATCCTGGCCGCGCTGAAGCAGGCCAAGTCCATGAGGCTCATTACCGCCGCGCTCGGCGGCAAGGGAGGCGGGGACATGGCGGGTCTTGCCGACCACCTGCTGGTCGTCCCCTCCGACACCACCGCCCGTATCCAGGAAATGCACATCGCGCTCGGCCAGATGCTGTGCGGGGCGATCGAGATCGAGCTTGGCCTCGTCAAGGCGCCGCTATCATAGCGGTTGGCTAAAGTCTCTCTTCGAGCACAATGATGTATCGCGCATCGGCACCGCCGCCACTGCCGATTTTGACTTCCCTCCGCTTTTTCGCGGCCGCCGAGGTCGTGCTTTACCACCTCTGGCATTTTGGCGAACCGAGCTCGATTGTCGGCAATATCTTGGTCGGCTTGATATCCTGGGGTTATCAAGCGGTCACGTTTTTCTTTGTGTTATCCGGATTTATTCTCGTCTATGTCTATGCTCGCCGCGATGGGCACAGCGGAATGAATGTTTCGTCTTTTGTTTTTTGGCGGGCAAGGTTTGCGCGTTTGGCGCCCGCCTATTTCTTTTCACTTGCGATTATTCTGCCGAGTCAACTCTATGGCGTCTTTGTTTCGAAAATTATTCCATTGAAGACATTCATTATAGGCGGGTTGCTCGTTCCGGTATTCCTACAAGCGTGGTGGCCGCCGGTGGCACAGTTTTGGAACTATCCGGCGTGGTCGCTGTCGGTGGAAGCGTTCTTTTATGGGTTTTTCCCGCTTTTCATGATGGCGTGGCGCCTTCACCGTCCTAAGCGCGATCTGATTATGGCCTATGCGCTCGTCGTGGCGATGACGACGTTGCGTTGGGCGCTTGCGCCAACGGATCAGGTAGACGTCGGAAACTGGCACCTGTTCGTTGCCTGCTTCCCGGTCTTTCATCTGCCGCTTTTTATTTTTGGAATGGCGCTGGGGTATTTTTCATTGCGTGGCCCGGTGCTGACGCCGCAATTGCAAAACGCCCTGTTTCGCGCGGGCGTGCTGGGCGTGCTGATGCTTTTTGGCGGCTGGCACTGGTCTCCGCCTTGGACGCACAGCGATCCAATACTGATCATCATATTCGGGTTGTTGGTCCTCGGCGGCGCGCAATCAAAAAGCCCATTCGCGCTTCTTGCCGCGCCGGCAACCCTGTTGCTGGGCGAAGCAAGCTACGCGATCTACCTCCTTCATTTTCCGATTCGTTTTTGGTGGACTTGGCTGACGCAAAAACAGCTGGCGCTTGGCCTGCCGGCGCCGCTCGACATGGTTGGTTATCTTGCTCTAGTACTGCTCGTCTCGGTATTCACTTTCCGTTTCGTCGAGCGGCCACTACGGCGGCGCATTCTTGGCCACCGTGAGCACAAGGACGCCTAATCCCTAACGGAGCCCGTTTCCATTGGCCTGCCGTGAGAAATTGCCCGCCTTCGGCGGGCTTTTTTGTGTTCTTTTCACATTCAGAAATAACCATTGGTAATGCTGAAAATCCTTGACTCAGGGCGCTCAGCCTATTTCCCTGCCTCGGTCAGGGAGAAACGCACAATGGACGCCACCATCTTGCCCGGGCCGCGGGCCGAGGCCCGGCCGCCCAATGGCCGCGCCAACGGGGACCGCCACAGCATCCAATCGGTCGACCGCGCGCTGTTCCTGCTGGAAACCATCGCGGAAGCCGGCGGCGAAGCCACGCTCACCGAGCTCGCCACCCGCACCGGCCTCAACATCTCGACCTGCCACCATTTGCTGGCCACGCTGATCCAGCGCGGCTTCGCCGCCAAGGTGCCGGGACGTCGGCTCTATGCGCTCGGCACCCGCATCCTCTATCTCGGCCACGCCTGCCTGCAGGTCGATCTGCCGCGCCGCGCCCAGCCCTATATGGAAACCATCAACCGGGTGACCGGCGAGACCGTGCACCTCGCCGCGCTGCAGGGCGACAACCTCATCACGCTCGCCGTGCGCGAGGCGACGCACGCTGTGCGCGTCGGCACCGGCCGCACCGGCCGGGTGGACGCGCCGCACGCCACCTCCGTCGGCAAGGCGATCCTGGCCTGGCTGCCGGAAGACGAGATGAAGCGCATCCTCAGCCAGGGCATGAAGCGCTACACCGAGCGCACCATCACCGATTTCCCCGAGCTGGTGGAATCGCTGCGTGTCGTGCGCCGCACCGGCATCGCCATCGACCGCGAGGAGTATCTGCCCGGCGTGATCTGCGTCGGCGCCGCCATCCGCGACCAGGCCGGCACCGTGATCGGCGCGCTCAGCGCCTCCACGCCCACCATGCGCGCCGACGACGCGCACATCGCGCTCATGCGTGAGGAGATCAGCACCGCCACGCGCGCGCTCTCCGCCGAATACGGTGCGCCGGCCGCCAAGGGCAACGGTGCGTCGGCGCAGGCCGCTGCGAGCTGATCGTTATTCGATTGCCACTGGAGGAAAGATGTACGCCCCGCCGGGAGTGAAGACCAACCACAACGAATTTCCGATACCGGACATGATGCGCGCCTGGCTGCTCGGCAATCCGGGCGAGCTCAGCATGGGCGAGAAGCCGGTGCCGGCGCCGAAGAGGGCGGAAGTGCTGGTGCGCATCGACGCCGTGGCGATCTGCGCCACCGACCTCGAAATCATCTATCATGGGCCGCCGGCCATGATCGAAGGCGGGCTGCCGTTCAACAAAGGCTTCACGCCGGGCCACGAATACATGGGCACGGTGGTGGCGCTCGGCCCCGGCGTCGACGAATACGGCATCGGCCAGCGCGTCTCGGTCGAGATCCATGCCGGCTGCGGCCAGTGCAAGCGCTGCCGCGAGGGCATGTACACCTCCTGCCACAACTACGGGCTCAACTACGGCGACGTCGACAAGGGCCACCGCGCCAACGGCTTCACCACCGACGGCGGCTTCTGCGAATACCAGGTCAACAACATCAACACGCTGGTGCCGATCCCCGACGAGATGTCGGACGAAGAGGGCACGCTTGTGGTCACCGCCGGCACCGCCATGTACGCGCTCACCGAATTGGGCGGGCTGGTGGCGGGCGAAAGCGTCTGCGTCACCGGCCCGGGCCCGATCGGGCTGATGGCGGTCGCGGTTGCCAAGGCGCTCGGCGCCCAGCCGGTGATCCTCACCGGCACGCGCGACAACCGGCTCGAGATCGGCAAGGCGCTCGGCGCCGACGCCGTGGTCAACATCCGCAAAGTTTCCGACGTGGTGGCCGAGGTGAAGAAGCTCAACGGCGGCAAGGGCGTCGATTACGTGGTCGAGTGCTCGGCCGCTTCGAGCGCGGTCAACGACGCCGTGCGCATGGTCAACCGCGGCGGCCGCGTCTGCCTTGCCGCCTTCGCGCACGAGGAAGTGCCGGTGGATGTCGCGCATATCGTGCGCAACAACATCTACCTCTACGGCATCCGCGGCGAGGGCAAGAGCGCCACCCACCGCGCCGAGGCCTTCATGGCGCAGAAGCGCTTCGACGCCACCAAGATCCACACGCATACGTTTCCGCTCGACGACCTGCCGACCGCGATCCGCTACGCCAAGGACAGGGTCGAGGACGCCATCAAGGTGGTGGTGAAGGCGAAACCGGACGCCGCCCAGAAGGAAGCGGCGGAGTAGCAACGAAGTTGTCGTCCCCCGCGAAGGCGGGGGACCCAGTAATCCGTGTCGTGGCGATCGTGGACGGTCGTGGTTACTGGATCGCCCGCTTTCGCGGGCGATGACACCAGGAGAGATCGGCGAGGCGAATGCTCACCTGCGACAGCTACCTGACGCCGGCTTCGCTCGATGAAGCCTTCGCCGCGATGGCGCAAAACCGCGGGCGTTATCGCGTGGTCGCCGGCTGCACCGACACTTTCCCCTGGGCGCGCGAGGGTCGGGCGGGCGACGTGCATGTTCCGGCGCTGATCGACGTGGCCAAAATCCCGGAGCTCAACGAATGCCGCGTGGACGGCGACCGCGTGCGCCTCGGCGCTGCCACGCCGATCCAGCGCTTCCTCGACGACCCTACGCTTGCCCGCGCGCTGCCGGCCATGCCCCGCTGCGCGGTCTGGTTCGCCGACGACCAGATTCAGGGCGCAGGCGACGGTCGGCGGCAATATCGTCAATGCCTCGCCCGCCGCCGACGCCACGCCTTGTCTCATTGCGCATGAGGCCACGGTCGAGCTGGCCTCGGCGCGCGGCAGGCGCCGCATGCAGCTTGCCGATTTCGTCACCGGCCCGAACATGACCGCGCTGCAAGAAGGCGAATTGCTGACGACAATCGAATGCGACGCGCTGCCCGGTTACGGCGGCAGTTTCGAGAAGGTCGGCCACCGCCGCTCGCTGGTGATCTCGCTGGTTTGCCTCGCCGCGCTGATCAAGCTCGACCCGCAAGGCCGCGGCATCGAGGATGTGCGGCTGGCCATCGCCGGCATCGGCCCGCGCCCCTTGCGCCTCAGCCAAGTCGAAGACTTCCTCAAAGGCGCAGCCCTCAGCGCCGCCTGCCTGGAACAGGCCGCCGACATGCCGGTCGCGCTGGTCGCCTCGCGCACGCGCCAGGACTACCGCCGCGAGGTGGTGCGCGGCTTCATGCTGCGCGGGCTGATCAACGCCGCCCGCCGCGCCGGCGCCTCGCCGCAGGCGCTTGGCGACGAACTGGAGGCCGCCTATGCCTGACCTCCAGATCGAGGCCACCGTCAACGGCCGCAAGATCAAGCGCGCCGCCAAGCCCGCATCAGCGCCTGCTCGATTTCCTGCGCGACGATCTCAACCTCACCGGCAACAAGGAAGGCTGCGGCGCCGGCGAATGCGGCACCTGCTCGGTGTTCGTGAACGGCACCTTGATGAAGTCCTGCCTGCTGCCCGTGGCCAAGGCGCAAGGCGCGACCATCGAGAGCGTCGAGGCGCTCGCCGCCAGCGGTGAGTTGAGCCTCTTGCAGAAAGCCTTCCACAAGATGGGCGCCAGCCAGTGCGGCTATTGCATCCCGGGCATGGTGATGGCGGCGACCGCGGCGCTGCGCGCCAACCCGTTCGCCGACCGGGAGGAGATCAAGGAGCGTCTCGGCGGCAATATCTGCCGCTGCACCGGCTATCAGAAGATTTTCGACGCGGTGGAGCTGGCGCGCGACGTGCAGAACGGCCGCCTGCCGGCGGCAGCGCTCGCCGAGATCGAGGCCGACGCCGGCGACTTCATCGGCAAGAACGTGCGCCGCATCGACGCGCCCAGCAAAGTGTCCGGCCGGCTCAAATATGCCGGCGACATGACCATGCCCGGCATGCTGCATGTGCAAGTGCTGCGCTCGCCGCATCCGCACGCGCGCATCGTCTCCATCGACACCTCCGCCGCCGAGCAAATCGACGGCGTCGAGGGCGTCATCACCAGTGCCGACGTGCCGGGCGAGGACGGCTTCGGCGTCTTCGTCAACGACCAGCCGATCATGGCCAGGGACAAGGTGCGCTATGTCGGCGAGGCGGTGGCCGCGGTCGCCGCGGTCGATCTGCTCACCGCCAAGCGCGCGCTTGCGGCCATCAAGGTGGAGTACGCGCCGCTGCCGGCGGTGTTCGACGTCGACGCCGCACTGCTGCGACGGCGCGCCGGTGCATCCACGACTATGCCCCCGACAACGTCACCAAGCACATCCCCATCCGCGTCGGCGATGTGGAGCGGGGCTTCGCGCAGGCCGATCTGGTGGTGGAGGAAACCTACTCGACCCAAGCCATCGAGCACGCCTATCTCGAGCCGGAGGCGGGTCTCGCTTACGTCGACCACGACGACGTGGTGACTATCGTCTCGCCCAGCCAGAACATCACCCACCACCGCCATATGCTGGCGCGCATCCTCGCCAAGCCGATCAGCAAAGTGCGCTTCATCATGAGCCCGGTCGGCGGCGGCTTCGGCGGCAAGGAGGACATGATCTACCAGGGCATGCTGGCGCTGCTCGCCATGAAGACGCAGGCGC
Organism: uncultured Pseudomonadota bacterium; assembly: GCA_963805535.1. Lineage (GTDB taxonomy): Bacteria > Pseudomonadota > Alphaproteobacteria > Rhizobiales > Xanthobacteraceae > Pseudolabrys. Next base: position 500,862 of record CAWDUV010000005.1, on the reverse strand, counting down.
CGGTGCGGCTGGTGTTCACGCGCGAAGAGTCGATCATCTCCACCGCCAAGCGCCATCCCTCGCGCACCACCTTGCGCATGGGGCTCACGCGCGACGGCCGCATCCTCGCCTCGCACATGACCATGGTCTGCGACGGCGGCGCCTACGGGCTCTCCACCGAAGGCGTCATGCGCAAGGCCGCCATCCTCGGCGCCGGGCCTTACGCCATCCCCAATGTGCGCGTCGACACTTACGGCATCTATACCAACAACACGCCGTCCGGCGCCTTCCGCTCCTTCGGCGCGCTGCAAACGCAATTTGCCACCGAATCGCATCTCGACATCTGCGCCGAGCGGCTCGGCCTCGATCCCTTCGCGATCAGGCGCATCAACGCCATGCGCGACGGTGCGATCACGCACACGAAGCAGACGCTCGGCAGCGTCAGCCTGACGCGCTGCCTCGACGCCGCCGAAAAAGCCTCCGGCTGGGAGCAGGGCGCGCCCACCGCGCGCGGTGCCACGCGCAACGATCTCGACCGCCCCGACATCCGCCCGCCGGTCTCGCTCGGCGCGCGCTTTGCCAGCGTCGCGAAACAGGAGGCGGCGGAGTGATGATGAAAATCAACCTCGCCGCGCACGCGCTTTCTTCCGTCTCCCCGTTCACGGGGAGAGGGTGGCGAGCATTGAGCGGAGCGAAATGCGAGCCGGGCGAGGGGCAGAAGCTTGCTCATGCCCCTCACCCGGTCCTCGCTTCGCTCGGACCACCCTCTCCCCGTAAACGGGGAGAGGGAAAGAACGGTGAGGCAGTCTAATGTCCCGGCGCCGCGGACGAGGCATGGCCGCCTGCTGGTACGGGATCGCCCGCACTGCCACGGTCGATCGCGCCGGCGCCTGGGCCGAGATTGACGACGGCGGCTCCGCCAAGGTGGTCACCGGCGTCACCGAGATCGGCGAGGGCATTCTCACCGTGCTGGCGCAGATCGCCGCGCAGGAGATGGGCGTCAAGCCGGAGCACGTCGTCATCGGCGACAACGATACCGCGCGCTCGCCGGAAGCCGCGCACGCCGGCGCCAGCCGGCAAACTTACATGATCGGCAGCGCGGTCGCGCTCGCCTCTCGCGAAGCGCGCAAGCGTCTGGTCGACGTGATGGCCGAGGTCTGGGATGTCGCGCCGGAGCAGATCGGCACCGGCAACGGCGAAATCTGGGCCGCGAACACCAACCACCGCATCAGCATGGGCGAGGCGGTCACGACCGCCAAGAACCGCGGCGTGGTGCCGGTCGGCTCAGGCTCGTTCGGCACCGACACCACCGGGCTCGATCCCGTGGACGGCTCGGGCCGCCCTTGGCAGGCCTACGTGTTCGGCGCCCAGGTGGCCGAAGTCGAGGTCGACACCGTCACCGGCGAAGTGCAGGTGCTCGGCATCTGGGCCGCGCATGACGTCGGCCGCGCCGTCAACCCGATGGGCGTCGAAGGCCAGATCGAAGGCGGCGTGGTGCAGGCGCTCGGCCAGGGGCTGATGGAGGACTACAAGCTCAGCGAGGGCCGCACCTCCACCTCCGGCTTTGCCAAATACATCCTGCCGACCTCGCTCGACGTGCCGCGCATCAATTCCATCATCGTCGAGGACCCGGACCCGATCGGCCCGCTCGGCGTCAAGGCGATCGGCGAGCCGGCCATGGTGCCGACGATTCCCGCCATCATGAACGCGATCTACGACGCCGTCGGCGTGCGCATCACCGACCTGCCGGCGACGCCGGAGAAAGTGCGCATGGCTTTGCGCGAGAAGGAACAACGTGAAGCCCAGATTCAAGCGGCCGAATGACGCGACGATATGGATACTTGCGAAAATCCGCGGATGACATCGAATAGCGCGATCGAGGGGAGCGAAAAATGACGATCAGCATGTACCAGAAGATGCGGGTGGGCGTGGTGCACTTCAAGGCCTTCCCGGGCCTGGAGAGCGGCGAGGGGCCGCTCGCCGCCACGCTGGAAAAAATCTGCGCCGACGATTTCTGGACCGCCGTCGAAGTCGGCTGGATGAAGGATTATCGCGAGCGCAACACCTGCCGCATGCTGCTCGACCAGGCGCATCTGTCGGTCGCCTACGCGACGCAGCCGCGCATCCTCGGCAACAAGCTCAACCTCAATTCCTTCGACGCCAATGAGCGCGGCCGCGCCGTCAGCGCGGTGAAGAACTGCGTCGACGAAGCCTACGACCTCGGCGCCGAGGTGGTGCGCATTATCGCCGGTAAGGACCCGGGCGACGCCAGGCGCGAGGAAGCCAAGAAGCTGCTGATCGATTCGATCCACCAGATCCTGGAATACGCCAAGCAAGAAGGGTCGATGAACTTCACGCTCAAGATCTTCGACCGCGATATCGACAAGATGAACCTGATTGGCCACTTCACCGACGCGGTCGACATCGCCAACGCCATCGCGCCGCATGCCCCGAATTTCGGCCTGCTCGCCGACCTTTCGCATTTCCCGCTGCTCGACGAGAAGGCGGAAGAAGCGATCCCGGTCATCAAGGACTACCTGTACTCGGTGCATCTCGGCAATTGCGCCTTCCGCGACCGCAAGCACCCGGCCTATGGCGACATCCAGCCGCGCTTCGGCATTCCCGGCGGCGAGATCGACACCGCGGAGGTCACCGACTTCTTCGACATCCTCGAGGACAACGGCTTCTTCCGTCAGGCCAAGCGCCCGATCGTCAGCGCCGAGGTGCGCCCGGTGCTCGCCGGCGAGACCTCCGACATCATCTTGGCCAATGCCAAGCGCGTCATCCGCGACGCCTGGGTGCTGTCGGCCGCGGCGCAGGCTGCGCTGCCCGAGCGCAGCGAGGTGCGCACGACGGCCGTTCACCGCCAGGCGGCGGAATAGCAACCGACATCAAGCCACAAAAAGCCAAAACGGCAATCAAGAGGGAGGAATAAGACATGAGAAAGCACAGCGGAGGACTTGTCCTTCGGCTCGCCGCGGCGGCATCCGCCGTCGCGGCCCTGTTGCTCGCGCCCATCGGCGCCGCACGCGCCGAATTTCCCGACAAGCCGGTCGAGATGACCGTGCTGTTCGGCTCCACCGCCAAGACCATCGCCCAGGTGCTGGCCGACGAGATGGGCAAGGCGCTCGGCAAGCCGGTGGTGCCGGTGTTCCGTCCCGGCGCCGGCGGCGCGGTCGGCTACACGCATGTCGCCAGCTCGCCGGCCGACGGCTACTCGATCGTGTGGAATTCCAACTCGATCAGCACCACCCATCTGCAAGGCAATATGAAGTTGACCTACCAGGACTTCGTCCCGATCGCCCGCATCAGCGTGGAATTGCTGGTGGTGGCGGTGAAGGCCGACAAGCCCTGGAAGACGCTGAAGGACATCGCCGAAGCCGCCAAGAAATCGCCGACCAAGCTCAAGGTCGGCACCGCCGCCAAGGGCTCCTTCACCCACGTCACCGCCGCCGCCATCTTCGATGCGCTCGGCATCGGCGACAAGGTGATCTACGTGCCGCTCGGCGGCCAGGGCAAGGTGCCGGCCGAGCTGGTGGCCGGCCGCCTCGACGTGGCGGTGCAGTTCCCCGGCCAGTTCGTCTCCTTCCTGAAAGCCGGCGACGTGCGCCTGATCGCCATGACTTCGGGCGAGCGGCTCTCCGCCTTCCCCAAGGTGCCGACCGCCAAGGAAGAGGGCGTCGATGTCGCATTGTCGATGTGGCGCGGGCTGGCGGCGCCCAAGGGCACGCCCATGCCGGTGATCATGAAGCTGCAGGCCGCCGCCAAGAAGGCGGCCGACTCGCCGCACTTCAAGGCGACGCTTGCCAAGCTCGGCGCCGACGTGAGCTTCCTCGACCACGACGCCTTCGGCACGCTGATCGTCAAGGACAACGCCCGGCTCGACAAGATCATGAACGGCCTCGGCCTCGAGAAGAAGCCGAAGAGCTGATGGCCGTAAACGTCGAAAGTTGAGACGCGCGCCATGTCGGAAAGCCTGCGCAACCGGTTATCCGGCGCCGTCCTGCTTGGCGTCGCCCTCGTCTGGATCGTGCTCGTCTATCGGACGATCGCGCCCGGCGAGGCCGGCGAGGCGGGCCCGCGCGCGTTTCCTCTGTTCTTCGGCTATGTGCTGGCGGGTCTGTCGCTGCTGCTGCTGCTGCAGAGCTTCCGCCCGCCGCCGCCCGATCTCGACCACGACGGCGATGCCCACGCGACGCTGCCGCGCGAATGGTTGTCGGTGGCGATCGCCATCGGCGCCATCGTGCTCTACGGCCTGCTGCTGGAGCCGTTTGGCTTCATTCCGTCGACCGCCTTCATCGTGGCGCTGGTGCTGCCGTTCGGCCTCGGCGTCAAATCGCCGGTAATCGTGCTCGGCATGGCGATCGGGCTCTCGCTCGGCTGCTATCTGGTGTTCGGCAAGCTGCTCGGCGTCTACATGCCGCCGGGCCAGATCGTTACCATTTACTTCTAGCGGCGAGTCAATGGACGCCTTTCTCAATGCCATTCCGCTGGTGCTGAGCCCAAGCGTGCTGGGTGCGGTCAGCCTCGGCACCGTGATCGGTCTCGTCTTCGGCGCCATCCCCGGCCTCACTTATACCATGGCGCTGTCGCTGGTGCTGCCGATGACTTTCGGCGCCGCCGCCATGCCGGCGATCGCGCTGATGGTCGGCACCTATGTCGGCGGCATGACCGGCGGCTCGGTCTCCGCCATCCTGATCGGCGTGCCGGGCACGCCGTCGGCCGCCGCCACCGTGCTCGACGGCTATCCGATGCGGCAGTCCGGCAAGGCGAGCCTCGCGCTCGGGCTGGCGGTGATCAGCTCCACCGTCGGCGGGCTGATCAGCCTGTTCATCATGGTGGTGTCGGTCAATCTGCTCTCGCGCCTGGCGCTCAAGTTCGGCCCGGCGGAGATTTTCGCTTTGGTCGTGTTCGGCATGTCGACCATCTGCGGGCTCGCCGAAAAATCGCTCACGCGCGGGCTGATCGCCGGCGTGCTCGGCCTCATGCTGATGACCATCGGCCTCGACGACATCACCGGCGCCCAGCGGCTGACCTTCGGCACCGTCACCTTCCAGCAGGGCATCAATCTGGTGGTGGCGATGATCGGCCTGTTCGCGGTGCCGCACATCATCCAGACCTTCGCCATCTACCGCGCCGGCCTGCAGAAGCAGGCCGACCCGCAGGACGCCCGCCTGGAGCTGCCGTCGCTGGCGCTGATGCGGCGCACCTTCGGCGTGATGATGCGATCTTCCCTGATCGGCACCGTGATCGGCGCCATTCCCGGCGCCTCCGGGCCGATCGGCGCCTTCCTCGCCTATGACAATGCCCGCCGCTTCTCCAAGGAGCGCGCGCGTTTCGGCAAGGGCATCGAGGAGGGCGTGATCGCGCCGGAAACCGCCAACAACGCGGTGAGCGGCGGCACCTTTATCCCGCTGCTGAGCCTCGGCATTCCCGGCGATCCGGCCACCGCCGTCATCCTGTCGGGCCTTTTGATCCACGGCATGTTCCCGGGGCCCATGCTGTTCCGCGAGCACCCAACCGAGATCTACGGCGTTTATCTGGCGATCATCCTGTCCTACGTCGTCATCCTGGTGGTGCAGCTGTTCGGCATCCGCCTGTTCGTCAAGATCCTGCTGGTGCCGCCGCACCTCTTGTCGGTGGCGGTCTTGGTCATGTGCGTGATCGGCTCTTACGCTATCCGCAATTCGGTGTTCGACGTCTATACGCTGGCCGGCTGCGGGCTGATGGGCTACTTGTTGCTGCGCGCGCGCATCCCGGTGACGCCGGTGGTGCTCGGCCTGGTGCTGGGGCCGGTGCTGGAAAGCCAGTACCGCACCGCCATCATCGAGTTGGAGGGCCATTTCAATATTTTCTACACCTCGCCGACCGCGATGTTCTTCTTTGCGCTGGCGCTCTTGGTGATCGTGCTGCAGCTGCGCGGCAATGCCCGCCACCGGGCGCAAGACGCCCAAGCCGCCCAAGCCGCGCGCGCCAGCGAGCAGGAGGCATAAACAATGCTGACCCGGCCGGACGAAAGCGAGAGCGACCGCCAGATGCGCGCACGCGCCCACGCGGTGGCGCAGGCCGGCGGCATCGAGCAGGCGCTCGCCCAGGGCACGCTCGACAGACTGATCCAGATCACGCTGTCGGAAGCGCTGCTGCTCGGCCTGCTCAAGCAGGGCGTTTCCAGATATTTCGCCATTTTCGGCCACGGCTCGACCGATTTCGGCAATGTCTTGCGCATCTACGAGGAGGAGGGCGTCACCCGCACCGTCAATTGCCGCAACGAGGTTGAGATGGCGCATGCCGCCACCGCGCTGCGCTGGCAATACGGCGAATTGTCCGCGGTCGTCACCTCCATCGGCCCCGGCGCGCTGCAGGCCTTCGCCGGCTCGTTGGCGGCGGCGTCGAACGGCGTCGGCGTCTATCACATCTATGGCGACGAGACGACCTATGGCGAAGGCTACAACATGCAGCAGGTGCCGAAGGAGGAGCAGGGCCTGTTCGGCCGCCTGACCGCCACGCTCGGCCAATCCTATGTGCTGCACACGCCGGAGGCTTTGCGCGACGCGCTGCGGCGCGGCGCGCTCCGCGTCAACCACCCCTACCGCGCCGGTCCGTTCTATTTGCTGCTGCCGCTCAACACCCAGCCGGCGCTCACCACGGTCAATCTGGCGGCGCTGCCGGCGCGGCCCGATCTGCCAAAGCTGGCGCCCGCCGACGACACAATGATCGACGAAGCGGCGGCCATGATCGCCAAATCGCCCAAAGTGGCGATCAAGGCCGGCGGCGGCTGTCGCGGCCATGATGCCGCGGTCCGTCGTCTCGCCGAAGCCGCCGGCGCCGCGGTGGTGCTGTCGCCCGGCTCGACCGGCGTGCTGCCCGACGCGCACGCGCAGAACATGCATGTCGGCGGTTCGAAGGGTTCGATCAGCGGCAATTACGCCATGGCCGAGGCCGAGCTGCTGATCGTCGCCGGCTCGCGCGCGGTCTGCCAGGCCGACTGTTCCGGCATCGGCTATAAAAAGGTGCAAGCCGTCGTCAACATCAACGGCGACCTCGCCGACGCCACCCATTACAACAAGACCGTGGCTTTGATCGGTGATATTTCGGCGGTGGCCGGGCGGCTGGCGGCCAAGCTGGAACAGCGCGACGCCGCCAAAAACAAGAAGAAATGGCTCGCCTCCTGCGCCGACAAGAAGCGCGAATGGGCCGACTACCGCGCCAAGCGCTACGCCTCGCCGCCGCTTCTCGACGAGGCCTGGCAGCGGCCGGTGCTGACGCAGCCCGCCGCCATTAAGATCGTCGCCGATTTCGCCAAGGAGATCGACGCCGCCAAGTTCTTCGACGCCGGCGACGTGCAGGCCAACGGCTTCCAGATCGTCGAGGACGATCGTAGCGGCGATACCTTCACCGAGGCCGGCGCTTCCTACATGGGCTTTGCGGTGAGCGCGCTGCTCGGCGCCGCGCTGGCCGCCAAGCCGCGCTATGCGATCGCCTTCACCGGCGACGGCTCTTTCATGATGAACCCGCAAATTCTGATCGACGCCGTCGAGCACAAAGTGCGTGGGCTTATCGTGATCTTCGACAACCGCCGCATGGCCGCCATCTCCGGGCTGCAGCTGGCGCAATACGGCCGCGACTTCCGCACCCATGACGGCGTGGCGGTCGATTACGTCAGGCTCGCCGCGGCGGTGCCCGGCGTGCACGCCGTATTCGGCGGTTACGACGGCGACAGCCTGCGCTGGACGCTGCAGTCGGCGCACGCGCACCCGGGCCTCTCGCTTGTGCACGTGCCGGTCTATTGCGGCCCCGACGAATTGGGCAGCCTCGGCGCCTGGGGCGAATGGAATGTCGGCAATTGGGTCGCCGACGTGCAGGGCGCCTGGATCAGGCAGGACCTCTGACCTGTCATTCCGGGACACGCGCGTAGCGCGTGGGCCCGGAATCCATACGCCGCAGCGCCGGGGTTATGGATTCCGGGCTCGCCGCTTCGCGGCGCCCCGGAATGACGAGCTGCTAATTAGTGTTCACTGCCTTCCCGCTCCGCCCCGACTCCACGATCGCCTCCGTCGCCGCCACCACGTTCACGATGACTTCCGGCGCGATGACGAATTGCACCCCGCCCGCGACCGCATCGGCGAAAGCCTCCAGCACGGCGCGTTCCTTGTCGACCGCGTCGAAAGTCAGCCGCTCGGTCAACCCGGCGAGATCGTAAACGTTCAGCTCGGTCTCGCCGCGCATTTCCAGCGCGCCCTGCGACCCGAAGGCGTGAATGCGGTAGGTCGTGCTCGCCGCGTGCAGCGTGGCGAGCGTGCCGGTCGCCCCGCCGGCAAAGCGCAAGGCGCAGACCGTGGTGTCGTCGACGTCGATGGCATGCTGCAGCCGCTCGCTGAAGGCGAACGCGCGCGCGACCGGCCCCATCAGGTTGACCATGCTGTCGAGTACGTGCACGCCGCGCGCGGTCATGCTGCCGCCCGGGCTCTCCACCTGGTTGGAGCGCCAATTGCCCGGCTCGGTCTGATAGCTCGCCGGCCCGGAAAAATTGCCCTCGATGTGGCGCATCGCGCCGATGGCGCCCGCCGCCACGCGCCGCGCCATTTCGACATAGGCCGGCGCATGGCGGCGGTTGAAGCCGACATGCAGCGTCACCCCGGCCGCCCGGCAGGCCTCGACCGCGCGCTCGGCTTGCGCGCGCGTCAGCGTGAACGGCTTTTCCGCGAACACGTGCTTGCCGGCCTTGGCCGCCGCCACGATTTCATCGGCATGCTGCGAATGCGGCGTCGCCAGCACCACGGCGTCGATTGTCGGATCGGCCAGCACCGCGGCATAGCTGTCGGTCAGCGCCAGGCCATAGCGCTCGGCGAGCGCGCGCCGGCCGGCCGGATCGCGCGTCACCGCGGCGGTAAAAGCGAGCTTGCCGCTCTTGCCTTGCACCGATTCGATCAGCCGGCGGCCCCAATGGCCGGCGCCGGCAATCGCCGTCCGCAGCATGCTTTTCCCCTCCGCGTTCCGCGCCGGGAACCCAATACGAGGCCGGCACGCCCGTCAACGGTCGGGGAACTGTGGAGGCCACTTAGCCGTTTTCATCATCGAACGGCCCCAGGCCCGTAAAAATTGGAGCAATGCAATGGAAAAACCGCAGGACCACAAGCGCACCGAGCGCGAGCGCATCGAGCGCAAAGAGGACGAGGTTACCGTCGACTTCGGACTTGAGCTTCCCGGCCAGCGATCCGCCCTCGTTCAACCCGGGCGTCACCGGCGCACCGCAAGTGAAGAAGCAGAAGAAGTAGCTGGCCGACTGACCGGACCCTTCGATCGTCATGGCCGGGCTTGTCCCGGCCATCCATGCCTTCGTCATCGAGGCAGCCAAGGCGTGGATGCCCGCGACAAGCGCGGGCATGACGGCGCTTTGCCTAATCAAACTTCATCCCCAACAGCCGCTCGGCATTGCCGCAATAAATCCGCCGCGCCGTCTCCGGCGCCAGTTCGAGCGCGTCGATCGCCTCGATGGTCGGGCCGATCGGCCCGAGCGGCGCGTCGGTCGCGAACACCACGTGCTCAGCCCCGAAGAAATCCAGCCCGCAGCGCAACGCATGCGCGCCGCCGCCGAACATGGCGGTGTCGGCGTAGAAATCGTGCAGGTAGTCCATGTGCGGCCGCTTCAGCGAGGGCAGCACCTTGGAATAATCCTCGTCCGAGGTGCGCGCGCCCAGCACCTGCAAGCCCGGCCCGATCCGCCCGTCGTAATAGGGGATCATGCCGCCGAGATGATGCGTAATGATCTTCAGCTTCGGATGGCGGTCGAATAGCCCGCACAACACCATGCGGATCATCGCCACCGAGGTGTCGTAGGGCCAGCCCAGGCACCACCATAATTCGTAGCGCGATTTCGGCTCGGAACGGTAATCGGTCATGGCTGCGGTGCGAGCGGGATGCAGCCAGACGCAGGCGTCGAGTTCCTCCACCGCCGCAAAGACCGGTTCGAACTTCGGCAGGTCGAGCGGCTCGCCGGCGATGTCGGTGTAGATCAGCACGCCGCGCGCGCCGAGCTCGCCGATGGCGCGGCGTGCTTCCTTGACCGAACCCTCGACGTCGGTCAGGCACAGCGCCGCGGCGAACGTGGGAAAGCGGTCGGGATGCTTGGCGCACAGCTCCGCCATGCAGTCGTTGGCGATGCGCGAGAGCGCGATGCCGACGTCCGGCTTGGCGATCTCCTCGATCGGCGGATTGGGCAGCGAGACGATCTGCCGGTAGTCGCCGTATTCGTTCATCTCCGCAAAGCGCGCGTCGAGATCGAACAGCTTGGGTATGCCGCGCAGCCGCTTGCCCAGGTTCTCCAGCATGGGCGCCACTTTGGTCAGCTCGCGGAAGAAGCGGTCCGGAAAGATGTGGCAATAGATGTCGATCTTGGTGCCGATATTGGCGCTCATGGTTTCTCCCCCCGCGCCCGGCGTACGGTCAGGCGAGCGGATCGGCCGGCAGGCCGAGGCGGAACTTGCCGTGGTTCTCGTAAGCGGTGTCGCTCATCACCTGATGGATGCCGGCCGTGTTGAGATCGCGCAGCAGCCGGCCGAGGACATGGGGGTGATGCAGGCCGGTGTTGCCGGCGAAATGATAGGCCATGGTGGCAACCCCGATGGCGACATCGGTCGCATGCACGCAGATCGCGCGCACGTCGGCGATGTCGGCGCCGTCCGGCGTCTGGCCGCCGGCCACCTTGTCGTAGAGCGCGTCGTAGCGCACATGCATGAGCGCGCGGGCGGCGCGCAGCTTGAGGTCCGCCTCGGCGATCTGGCGATGCACGACCTGCCGTTCGTCGAGCTTGGAGGAGCGGAACGTGCCGCGCGTGGTGGTGGCGATCTTGATCAGCTCGTCGAGCGCGCGCCGCGCCGCGCCGATCGCGACGCTGCCGTGCTCCTTGGCGACATAGGCAAAAGGCGGCAGCAGATAGCCGGGCCCGCCGCGCGCGGGCTTGGGCTGAAGCAAGTCCCAGACGAAGGTGAGATCGCGCGGCACGAAGGCGTTTTCGACCGAGAAGTCGACCGAGCCGGTTCCGCGCAGGCCCACCACGCCGCCCCAATTGTCGTAGAGCGTCACGTCCTTGGCGGGAAACGCCGCGAAGATCACAAGCGGCGCGTCGCCGCCTTCGATGATGGTGCCGCCCAGCACCCATTCGGCGTGCCGGATGCCGCTGTTGAAGCGCCAGCGGCCGCTCACGCGATAGCCGTTGCCCTCGCGCACGCCGCGCCCCGCCGGAAAGAAGGAGATCGAGGCGGTGGGGATGGTGTCGTCTTTGAAGACCTGCGCGAGGCCGGCGGGCGTGAGAAAAGTGCCGAGCGAGGCGATGGCGGTGGCGCCCACCATGGTGCACCAGGCGCTGGTGAAGTCATGATAAGCGAGATTTTCCAGCACCAGCATTTCGGTTACCGGGTCGGCCTCGGCGCCGCCCATCTCGTTCGCCAGCTTCAGCCGGAACATGCCGGATTCGCGCAGCGCCTTGACCGCCGCGGGCGCCAGCGTGCCGAGCTCTTCGCTGCGCGGGCCCGATTCGCTGAGTGTCGCGCCGATGCCGTCCACCGCTTCGAGCAGCAGCGCGCGGTTTGCCTTGCGTTCTTTGGGAAACGCCTTGATCACGTCGTCGGTCCTCCGCCGTCTGCCCGCCCGGATTTAGCGCCGGCTTGGTCCGCTTGGCTGGCCTTTTTCGCCGCCCCGGGACGGCGCAGTGCGCCGCCCCGGAATGATAGTCGATCGGTCGCGTCGGTTTAAGCGATCGGCTTCAGCTTGCCGCCCACCGGGATCTGCGGCGCCGACTTGTTCTCGGTGATCACCAGATCGAAGTTGCCGTCCTTCTGGCGCTGCCATTGCCCGGCGACCAGCGGTGTCCTGGTGACGTTCTTTACCGGCTTGCCGGTCCAATGCACCGGGCCGACGATCGAGTGGTAGTTGGTCGCCTGGATCGAGGCGAGCACCGATTTCGGATCCTTCGGGTTCTTGGCGCGCTTCAAGACGTCGAGCGCCACCTCGAACAGCGCGTGCGCGTAACCGATCGGCTGCGTCCACGGCCGCTTGGTGGCCTTGGTATAGGCGTCGGTCAATTGCTTCGCGCTCTGCCCGGTGAGGCCGGACTTGAACGGGAAGGTCGGCGTCCACCAGATTTCGCTGGTCAGGCCGTCGCCGCGCGCGCCCAGCGACTTCACCACCGACGGGAACAGCAGCGCCTTGCCGATGGTGACGATCTTGGGATGGAAGCCCTGCTGCGCGGCCTGCGACCAGAAAGTGGCGAAGTCCGGCGGGATCATGTTGCCGACCACCATCTCGCAGCCGGCTGCCTTGAAGGCGGAGATCTGCGAGGTGAAGTCGTTGTTCATCACCTGGTAGCGGCCGGGATCGTGCAGCTTGTAGCCGGCCTTTTCGAGCTCCGGCGGCAGGCCGTGCTTCGGATCGCCCCAGGCATTGCCGTCGGCATCGTTGGGGAACAGCCCGCCCACCACCTTGTTGGTTTTGAGCGAATCCCACATCGGCAGGTAGGAGGCGATCACGTCCTCCAGGCCCCAGAAGAAATTGTAAGTCCAGGTAAAGCCTTTCTTCGGGTCCCCTTTGCGGCCAAAAAAGTAGGGTTGCCAGGGACAGTTGGTGGTGACGCACGGCGTCTCGTTGACTTCCGCCTGGTCCGATACGGGGTTGACGGTGTCGGGCGCGGCCTGGGCCAGGATGAGGTCGACCTTGTCGCCGAGGATGAGGTCGGAAGCCACCTCGGAGGCGCGGCTGCTGGTCGACTGGCTGTCCTTGGAGACGATCTCGACCTGATAGGTCTTGCCGCCGCTCTTGAGGCCCTTCTTCAGGATGCCGCGTACCTGATCGAGGATGAATCCGTCGGCCTCGCCAAAGCCGGCCAGCGGCCCGGTCTTCGGGCTGACGTAGCCGATCTTGATGGTGTCGGACGCCGCGAATGCCGACGTCATGCGCAGCACCGCCGGCGCGGCCATGGCGCCGAGGCCGGTCTTGACCAGCGTGCGGCGCGAGATCGTCTTCTTGTCCGTCATGTCTTCCTCCCTCTGTTTGTTCATCCGCCCTCATCCTGAGGAGCGGCCGAAGGCCGCGTCTCGAAGGATGGGGCGGCCTCATGCTTCGAGACGGCCGCGTACCGCGGCCTCCTCAGCATGAGGCCGATTGGGCTTGTCACGTCCTCGCGTCTTCCTCTCTTGCCTTCTTCAAGTGTTGCAGCACTTTCGCCCGCAGCTCCTGCTGCTGCTGCGGGGTCCATTGGCGGAAGCCCTCGCCCGATTTGAAGCCGAGCTTGCCGTCGCGCACGAGTTTCTCGAGATAGGGCGAGGGCGCCGGGCGGCTGTCGATCGCCGGCAGCACGGTCTTGTGGATCGCCAGCGTCAAATCGGTGCCGACCATGTCGGCGTTCTCCAGCGGCCCCAGCACCGCCAGCCGCCGCCCGAACGCCGCCTTGATCACCTCGTCCACCGTCTGCGCATCGCAAATGCCGCTCTCGACCAGCGCGATCGCCTCGCGCCACAGCGCATGCTGCAGGCGGTTGCCGATGAAGCCGGGCACGTCCTTCTTCACGTGCGCCGCCTTTTTGCCGGCGTCGGCGTGCAGCTTCATGGTGAAGGCTACCGTTTCGGGCGATGTCCACCGCGTCTCGATCACCTCCACCAGCGGCACGAGATATGGCGGGTTCCACCAATGGGTGCCGAGCGCGCGCTCGCGGTGCTTGAGGCCACCCATGATGTCGGTGATCGGGATGACCGAGGTATTGCTGGCGAGAATCGTGTCCGGCCGCACGTGTTGCTCGATCTCGGCGAACAGTCTCTGCTTGAGCGGCAGATCCTCCAGCACCGCTTCCACCACGTAGTCGGCCTCAGCGACAGCCGCGCCCAGATCGGCGACCGGCGTCACCCGCGCGACCGCGCTCTCGTCGTCGCCGAGGTCCTGCAGGTTGGCGAGAATGCGCGCCTTGGCGCTGTCGAGGCTGGCTTGCGCCGCGTCATAAATCGTCACCGCATGACCGGCGAGCGCGAACACCTGCGCGATGCCGTGGCCCATCAGCCCGGCGCCGACCACCGCGATGCGCGCCTTGGCCATCATTCACCCCGCCGTATAGCCGCCGTCGGCGTAGAGGATGTGGCCGGTGTAGAAATCCGACGCTTTCGAAGCGAGAAACAGCAGCGGCCCCGCCAGGTCCTCCGGCTCGCCCAGCCGGCCCTTCGGCACCCGCGCCAGAAACCCCTTGCGCACGGTCTGCGCCCGCTCGCTATCCTCGTACATCCAGGCGGTGAGCGGCGAGCGGAACACGGTCGGCCCCAGCGCATTCACCGTGATGCCGGTCTCGCCCCATTCGCAGCCCAAGGCCTTGGTGATGCCGTCGACCGCGGATTTCGACGCGCAATAGGCGGTGTAGCCCGCCGGGTGGCCGAGCAGCCCGCGCGCCGACGAGGTGAGGATCACCTTGCCGCCGCGGCCTTGCTTGAGCATCTGCCGCCCCGCCGCGCGCGCCATCAGCCAGGACTGGTTGACATTGGCGTCCATCACCTCGAGGAAATCCTCGGGTTTCTGGTCGACGATCTTCGCCACTTTGTTGAGGCCCGACGCCACCACCAGGATATCGACGCCGCCGAATTTCGCCACCGCCGTCGCAACGATCTTGTCGCAGTTTTCTTCCGACGACGGCCGCAGCGCGATCACCGCCGCCTTGGCCCCGAGCTTCTCGCAATCGGCCGCCACGGCCTGGAGCTGGTCTTCCTTGCTCGCCGCCAGCACCAGGTTGGCGCCGGCGCCGGCCAAGGTCTTGGCCGCCAGCGCGCCGAAGGCGCCGCTCGCGCCGGTCACGATGGCGGTCTTGCCGCGCACCTCGAACAGCGACAGCGGATTTTTCAGAAAGGCGTCGTCGGACATGAAATTCCTCCCCGGCATTTTTCTCGCCTCTCATGCCCCGCGGAAGCGGGACATCGCGCGTGAACGCGCGCCGTTGTCGGCGTTTACATGGGCTCCGCCGCCTCGCGGGAACGCCCCCTCACCCCGTCCATCTCCCCGCAAGCGGGGAGGAGCGCGCATCGCCACGGCGCCACCACGATCGAACAAACTCCATCGCCGCGGTTGACGATCTCGCGCGTTCTCGTTCGGCTCGATGAACACCGTGATCGCCCGTCTTGGTACCGTCTTCCTTGCCGCCGACGATCACCGTCAATTCGCCGTCCAGCACGTAGTAGATCTTCTCCGGCGGGGAGGCGTCGGGCCCGGCGCCGCCGCCGGGCAGGAAATGCGAATGCCGAACACCAGGCCCTTGGTGCCGCCGGCTTCGGCGCCGAACAGCCGCAGCGACGTGCTCTCGCGGTGATTGGGCGCATCGTAAGCTTTGGCCTCGTTGAACCGTTTGACGTGCATGAAGTCGCTCCTTGAAATTAGATCAATTCCGTCCCTGGCATTTTTTGTTTGCGCATGATCTTTTCCGAAAACCGGTTCCCACTTTTCGGATCATGCGCTAGAACTTCCTCCCGCGCTCGATGCGATATTTGCCTTCCGGGTCGATCGATCGCCACCAGCCGCACGATGCAACCGTCGCCGCGCTCCCAGTTCCACGGGAAGTAGGCGAAGGTGCAGCGCTTGCCCGTCACCTTGTCGATATCGCCGCCGACGTTCTCGATGCCCATGATGCCGTTCTTGAACAGGATGCGGTGCACCGGCTCCCATTCGGGGAAATCGTCCTTCCAGTCGCGCCCGCCCGACCACTCGCGGTATTCCTCGGCCAAATGCGGGTGCAAAGGTCCGTTGCGCTGCGGGCCGATGGCCGTGGCGAGCGGGTGATCGTTGGCCTGCGTGTCGTGGCCGATCACCTTGACCTTTTTCTTCACGAACCATTCGCCGGCCGAGGGCACAAAGCCCGGCGCGCGGCAGAAATAATCCTCCGAGTCCTCGTAGAACTTGTGCCAGCCGGTATTGACGATCACCACGTCGCGTGGGCGCACGATCTTGCCGCAGGCCTTTTCCAGGTCGTCGCCGGTGATCGGCTCCCACTTGTTCTTGGGGATCGACACCACGATGCCGGAGCCGAAGAAATGCGGCAGCGGCACCTCGTCGATGAAGGGCGTTCCCTGCACCACATGCGCCGGCGCGTCGATATGCGTGGTGTTGTGCATCGAGGTGGTGATGCGCTGCGACAGCACGCCGGACTTGGCCATGTAGTGGATGCGCTCGATCTTGACGTCCTCGAAATAGGGCCAGTTCGGCGACTGATAGCCGAAACGATGCGATAGGTTGTAGAACTGCAGCCCCATGCTGTTCTTCAGGTTCTCCTCGAACATCACGCCGCGAATTTTCTTGGCCACGGCATCCTCCCTTATGTTATCGCGCATTCGCGCTTTTTCTCGATCGCTACTAAGCCTTCTTAATGCGGCCTCTCGACACGGTCATTGCCGGGCTTGACCCGGCAATCCATTGACCGGCCATGCTGTCTCGCGCGCACATGCTGAGCTTCCACAAGAATTCCCTTAGGCTGTGCTCGTGGCATAGCTCATCATGGATGCGCGGGTCGAGCCCGCGCATGACCGGTCAACAATTGATGGCGTCGCCAGCATGTCGTTTCCTTGCTCAGTCGGCGGTTGAGTTCATATGCGTCTGCATGGCGCGCTTGGTGGCGGTGAGCCGCTCGGCGATCAGGCCGGCGCGGTCCTCGAAGCGCTGGCTCGGCACCGGCACCGAGATGGCGATCGGATTGCCGAGCGGATCGTGCAGTGCCACGCCCACCGCGCCGATGCCGAGCGTGTGCTCCTCGCGGTCGTAGGCAACGCCGGTCCGCCGCGTCTCGGCCAGCGCGGCGACGAGCGCCTCGAGCTTGGTGAGCGTGTGCGGCGTGCGCGCTTCGTAGGCGCGCCCGATGAGCTTCTCGACGCCCGCGTCGGTAAGCTGCGCCAGATAAGCCTTGCCGTTGGCCGTGCAATAGAGCGGGAAGGTCTCGCCCACGGCGGAGACCGCGCGCAGGCGCTGCGAGCCGATCACCTGGTCGATGAACACCAGATGGTCCTTCTTGATCATGGCGAGATCGACGGTCTCGTGCAGCTCTTCCGACAGCCGCTCCAGGAACGGCCGCGCCAGCGCCAGGAAATCGCTGCGCACGGAAGCCGCCAGCCGCAGGATGGTGGGCCCGAGCCGCACCCGCCCGTTCGGCGTCGCCGCGATCACCAGCTTCTCGGTTTCCAGCGCCGCGACGATGCGCTGCACGGTCGAGCGCGCCAGACTCACCCGCTGCGCGATCTGCCCGAGGCTGAGGCCTTTATTCTCTTCTTCCAGCGCGCGCAGGATGGAGGCGGCGCGCGCGATCACTTGCACCTGACTCTTGTCGTTGGCGACGAGCCGATTGCTCATGGACTTGATTCCTCCCGTGCCGGCGATCTCTTGCGCTTTGGTCGCCTTGCATCGTGGGACAGCTTAGCCCAGGAGCCGGTACAGGGGGAAGGGGGAAATTGGGGCGAATTAAACGCGCGGCCTCTGTCCCTCATCCTGAGGAGGCGCGAAGCGCCGTCTCGAAGGATGAGGCCGAGGCCGGAATGTTGGACGTGTCGGAGAAGTTGCGGGGGATAGGCGGCGCGGTGTTTGGTGAAGGCGGAGGGCCGAAAGCTAGTAGCCCGTATGGAGCGCAGCGAAATCCGGGATCGCTCTCTCGATCAGCCCCGCATTCCGCTTCGCCTCCGTGCGGGCTGCCTCACCCCACCTTCAACCTCCTCGCCTTGCGCAAATCCGCGTTGATCCGCGTCTGCCAGCCGCGGCCGGTCTTGCGGTAGGCGGCGAGCACGTCGGCGTCGAGCCGCAGCTTCACCGCCTGCTTCGGATGTGTGAGGGGCGGGCGGCCGCGGCGCAGGACGGTCTCGCCGTGCCGGATTTCGCCGCGCTCGAAGAACTCCTTGGTCAATTCCGGCGCATCGTCGGGATCAACCCATTTGCTCGCGCCAGAGCTTTTCTTCTTTGGCATGACAGTGCCTCATTGATATGACGTGTCGGCTGTGGCCTCTTGCCGTCCAGACGATGACCACCATGCGGTCGCCGAGATAACCCGCCGTGATGAAACGGGACTCACCATAATCAAACCGGTCGTCCGGAACCGTAATCGTGCGGCCGGCAAACACCTCGCCGGCCCGGGCGAAATCGAGCCCGCGATGCTTGAGCGTGAGATCGCGTTTTGCCGGGTCGAACGTGATCCGCATAATTATCGTACCCCCAATAAAGTTGCTCTGTCAACAGCTTTAGGTTGTCCTGCCGCGGCAGGCCTGACAATGAATTCCGACAAACCCTGTGGCCGGTGCCGGAAAAACGGCATCGGCGACAGTCCGAGCCTAAGCGCGCTAAAAGTGTATCCAGGCCGGCGCGCAGACGCTGGCGAAGTTGTGGCGCTCGCCCCGGCCACTCGCTAAGAAAATCCCCATGGTCCAGAAAATCGCGCTCGAAGAGCACTTCCTGTCGCCCGGCCTCATCGACTACTGGCGGCCGACCATGAGCGGGGTGGCGCCGGCGGTGACCGAGCAGCTCTACAATCGTCTCACCGATTTCGGCGAGCAGCGGCTGCAGGTCATGGACAAGGCCGGCATCGCGCGCGCCGTGCTGGCGATCGCAGGGCCGGGCGTGCAGGCCGAGCGTGATGCCGCCAAAGCCACGAAGCTCGCCGCCGAATCCAACGACTACCTCGCCGCCGAAATCCAGAAGCAGCCGGAGCGCTATTCGGGCTTTGCCCATATCGCGCTGCAGGACCCGCAGGCCGCCGCTGCCGAGCTCGAGCGCTGCATGCTCGATCTCGGCTTGCTCGGCGCCATGATCAACGGCCATTCCAACGGGCTCTATCTCGACCATCCTTCGCTGGCGCCGTTCTGGGAGCGCGCCGAGGCGCTCAACGCAGCCGTCTATCTGCACCCGACCGATCCGCTGGTGCCGGCGCCGGTGCTCGACGGACTGCCGGCCTTGCGCCGCGCCACCTGGGAATGGGGCTTCGAGACCGGCTCGCACGCGTTGCGTCTCGTCTTCGGCGGGCTGTTCGACCGCCATCCGCGCGCGCGCGTCATCCTCGGCCACATGGGCGAGACGCTGCCCTATCTGCTGTCGCGCTTCGACAGCCGCGCCAAACTGTACGGCGTCAAGCTCAAAGAGCCGCCTTCGAACTACATCAAGCAGAATATCTGGGTGACGGTGTCGGGCGTCCTGGCCGCCGAGCCTCTGTATTGCGCGGTCGGCGCGCTCGGCCGCGACCGGGTGATGTTCGCCGCCGACTATCCGTTCGAGGACGCCGAGGAAGCCGGCCGCTTCATGGACAAGGTGCCGCTCGACGCCGAATTGCGCAGCGAAGTCGCGCGCGGCAACGCCGCCAAGCTGCTCGGGCTGTAGGGTAGGCC
Organism: uncultured Pseudomonadota bacterium; assembly: GCA_963805535.1. GTDB lineage: Bacteria > Pseudomonadota > Alphaproteobacteria > Rhizobiales > Xanthobacteraceae > Pseudolabrys. Next base: position 481,516 of record CAWDUV010000005.1, on the reverse strand, counting down.
AACGCGCGGCACGCGCGCCGTGACAAGCGCGCGAACCTTTCCCGGCCCTCATGGTGAGGAGCGGTCCGAAGGCCGCGTCTCGAACCATGGGGCCGCCCATCCTTCGAGACGCATCGCTTCGCGATGCTCCTCAGGATGAGGCGGAAAAAGAGCCGCGCACGAATTTATCCCCGCTTCGGCCGGGCAAGTCATTGAAAACAAACGAAGCGAAAAAAATCTATCCCCGCTCGAAAAAGCGGCCTGATAATGCGCGCGCTTTGGTCCGACGCGCGCCGCCATCTCGAGGGCAGTGCGCGGAGGATCAAAGCGCGGTGCGCCGACAATGCGCATCGCAGTCAAGCTTGCGCAGACCGCGCAGGCTTGACGAATGGAGCGCCAGGGGGGCGCAGCCGGTCTCGCAAACCGGCGCGCGCCCTCGCAAGGCGCGCGGGCGGCCCGATCGCAAGGGGCGCCCAAAGGGGGTCTCGCAAACCCCCTGGCGCCCTCCCGGCGCTCCATTCCCCTTTCGAGGGGAGGAAAAAGGGAAGCAGGCGTGGCCCGCGCCTCCGGACAACAGGGCCGGCGAAGCGTTGGCTAAATGCGAACGCGCCGCGGGCTGTTTGACAAAATGGATTAGGGGCAGAGCGCAAATACACCCGCGGCGTCATGCGCGGGCTTGACCCGCGCATCCATGGTGAACCTCCATGTATGAGAGCTGTAAGTACTATTCGTTGCGCTGCTTCGTGGATTGCCGGGTCAAGCCCGGCAATGACCGCGCAGTGTTTACGCCTTCGTCAGCCCCAGCCTTGTGCGCGCCTCGTCCGCGCTCGCCAGTTCGCCGCCCATGCTTTCGACGATCCAGCGCGCCTTCTCCACCAGCTCGGCATTGCCGGAGGTGAGCTTGCCCTTGGCGACGTGTACGGTGTCTTCCATGCCGATGCGCACATTGCCGCCCAGGATCCAGGCCTGCGCCACCATCGGAAAGGCCATGCGGCCGATGCCGAAGCCGGTCCACTCGATGTGCTCCGGCAGCCGCGACTTGGCGTAGAGCATGGTCTCGGCGTCGGCGGCGAAGCCGTATTTCACGCCCAGCACCAGGCAGGCCATGCCCGGCGTCTTCAGCGTGCCGTCCTTGATCAGGTCGTGCGCGATCTGGATGTCGCCGGAATCGAACAGTTCCAGCTCCGGCTTGGCGCCGGCGCCGTAGATCACCTCCGCCATCTTGCGCAGGTTCGGCGGCGTGTTGATCACGATCTCGGCGCCGAAATTCATGGTGTTGAGATCGAGCGTGGCCACGTCCGGCTTGAGCTGCTGCACATGCGCCACGCGCTTGAGCGGATGCACCAGGTTCGTGCGCGGGCCGGCCTTGGCCGGATCCTCGTCGCTCGGTTGATAGCGCCCGCCCGGCCCGGTGGTCAGGTTGATGATCAGCGCCTTGTTCTTGGCGCGGATGCGCTCGAATACGTCTTTGTAAAGCGCTACGTCCATCGACGGCCCGCCGCTTTCGGGGTTGCGCACATGGATGTGCACGATGGCCGCGCCCGCTTCCGCCGCCTGCAGCGCCGAATTGGCGATCTGCTCCGGCGTGACCGGCAGGTTCGCGTTCATGTCCGGCCGCGTCAGGTTGCCGGTCACGGCGCATGTCAGGATGGTGCTCTTCGCCACGGCTCGTTTCCTCGCTTGCTTGTCGCTTCGTTATTGCGCGGCGGCCGGCAGCATTCGCGCCTCGAGCAGTTCGCCCACCAGCCGCGTGTTGAGATCGCCCGAGCGGAAACGCTCGCTTTCCAGGATCATACGCTGCAATTCGACCGTGGTCTTGATGCCTTCGATGCGCGTCTCGTCGAGCGCGCGCAGCATGCGCTCGATCGCCTCGTCGCGGTCGGAGCCCCAGGCGATCAGCTTGGCGATCAGCGAGTTGTAGAACGGCGGCACCACGTAGCCGCGCTCCAGATGGCTGTCGACGCGGATGCCCGGGCCGCCGGCCGGCCGGTATTCGGTGACCAGCCCGGGCGCCGGCATGAAATTGCGCTCCGGATCCTCGGCATTGATGCGGCATTCGATGGCATGGCCGGAAAAGCGGATGTCCTCCTGGCGCAGGCGCAGGCCTTGCCCGTCGGCGATGCGGATCTGCTCCTTCACCAGGTCGACGCCGGTGATCATCTCGGTGACCGGGTGCTCGACCTGGATGCGGGTGTTCATCTCGATGAAGTAGAACTTGCCTTCGTCGTTGTCGTAGACGAACTCGATGGTGCCGGCGCTGGTGTAGTTGACCTGGCGGCAGAGCGCGACCGCCGCCGCGGTCAGCGCCGAACGGGTGCCGTCATTGATGGCGGAGCAGGGCGCCTCTTCGATCAGCTTCTGATTGCGCCGCTGCGAGGAGCAGTCGCGCTCGCCCAGATGGATGACGTCGGTGCCGTCGCCCAGCACCTGCACCTCGATGTGGCGGATATTGGTGAGGTATTTCTCGATATAGACCGACGCATCGCCGAAGGCGGCCTTGGCCTCGCCCATGGCCTCGTTGAGGCCGCGCTCGAGCTCCTCGCGCGCGCGGATGACGCGCATGCCGCGCCCGCCGCCGCCGGCCGCCGCCTTGATCAGCATGGGATAGCCGATGCTCTCGGCGATCTCGCGCGCGGCGGCTGCATCCGCCACGCCCCCGCCCGAGCCCGGGATGGTCGGCACGCCGGCTTGCGCCGCCAGCTTGCGCGCCTCGATCTTGTCGCCCATGGCGCGGATGATTTCCGGCGAGGGCCCGATGAAGATGATCTCCTGCTCGCGGCAGAGCTGCGAAAAGGCGGCGTTTTCGGCGAGGAAGCCGTAGCCCGGGTGAATGGCGTCGACGCCGAAGGCAACCGCCGCGCCGACCAGCCGCTCCTTCGACAGATAGCTTACCCCCGCCGGAGACCCGCCCACGCACACCGCCCGGTCGGCCAGCCGCGCCGGCAGCGCCGTGGCATCGGCCTCCGAATGCGCCAACACGCTCTCGATGCCGAGCTCGCGGCAGGCGCGGATGATGCGCAGCGCGATCTCGCCGCGATTGGCCACCAGGACCTTGCGAATCTTGCGCGCCAAGGCTCAGCTCGCCGCCAGCTTGATGAACATCAGCGGCTGGCCGTGCTCGACCGGCTGCGAATCCTCGACCAGGATGCGCGTCACCACGCCCTTCACCTTGGCTTCGAGCGAATTCATCAGCTTCATCACTTCGATGATGCAGAGCACGGTGTCTTCGCCGACGGCGGCGCCGACCTCGACGAAGGGCGGATCGCCCGGCTTCGGGCAGCGGTAGAAGGTGCCGACCATCGGCGAGGTGATGGCGATCTCGCCCGGCCCCGGCTGGACGTCGGCCTTCGGCTTGGGCGCCGCGACCGCAGCAGGCGGCGCTTCCGGCGCGCGCGGCGCGATCGGCGCACTCGGCGCGGGCCTGGCCGGCACATTGTTGTGCTCGTCGCCGCGTGCCAGCGATATCTCGACGTCGCCGTACTTGAACGAGAAGCTGGTGATGGATTCGTTCTGGCGGATCAATTCGATGATCGCCTTTATTTCCTCGAGCGTGATTTCTTCCGACATCGTCCTTGGCTTTTCACTTACTTATTGGACCGAGACATTCAATTCCAGATCGCCGCGCTTGATGAAGACGCTGCCCTTGCGCTTCTCCGACAGGATCGTCTTCAGCGAATCCAGGGTGTTCATTTGCCCGACGGGACGCCCGTTGGCGGTGGCCTTCTTCATCTCGTCGACCTGATTACCGGCGAACATCACGCGCAACAATATCTCGTCGTCGTCGGCGGAGGGATATTTCTTGCGCATGGCCGGCAGCAGCGGCTCGAGCGGCTTGGGCTTGAGCGGAATGTCCTTGGCGCCGTTGGCGACGATGCGGTCCATCACGTTCGGATCGACCGGACCGAGCAGCTTGCCGTAATAGCCGAGCACGTATTTCTTCACCTCGTTGGGCACGATGGCGTAGCGCTCGCCCTGGATGAGGTTGAACACCGCCTGCGTGCCGACGAATTGCGAGAACGGCGTGATCATGATCGGCCAGGCCAGTTCCTCGCGCACGCGCCCGCATTCCTCCAGCAGTTCGTGGAACTTGTGCGACAGGCCGGCCACGCGCAGCTGTTCGCGGAAATTGCTCAGCATGCCGCCCGGCATCTGATGCTTGTAGTGGAAATTGTCGTATTCGACCGGCATGCCGACCGGCTTGTGCTCGCGCTTGGCGATCGCGGCGAAATGCTCGCTTACCTTGTCGATCAGGTCGTCCCTGATGTTCACTTCGAAGCCGAGCTCGCGCAGATTGCGCGCCACGGTCTGCACCGCCGGCTGCGCGGCGCCGTTGGCGAGCGGCTTGATCGACAGGTGCAATTGGTCGCAGCCGATCTTGGCGCCTTCCAGATAGACCAGCGGGGCGAGGCCGGTCAGGCAGTGGCTGTGCAGTTCGAGCGGGCGGTCCTTCACCACCGTGCGCAGCGCCGGCACCAGCGTGCGGATGCGGTCGACGGTCAGCAGCCCGCCGGCATCCTTGATCATGATGCAGCTCACGTCGGCGCGGTCGATCAGCGCCTTGGCCGTCTTCACGTAATGCGCGTCGGTGTGCAACGGGCTCTCGCAGAACGACAGCGCGCCGAAGGTATAGGCGCCGAGCTTCTTTGCCTGCTTGAGCGAGTCCACGATATTGTCGACGTCGTTGAGGCCGTCGAAGGCGCCGATGACGCGGAAGCCGTTGGCGTAGAGCCGCTCGACCCACAGCTGATTGATGTCGTCGGGCAGGAAGTCGAAGGCCGCGATGCTCTTGCTGCGGATGAGCGAGCGGAAGCGCGTATGCGGCGCCGCCTGATGCACGCGCCGCACGCGCTCCCACGGGTCTTCGTTGAGAAAGCGCACGCAGACGTCGAACTGCACGGTGCCCATCAGGTCGACGGATTCGTAGCCGACCTCGTCCATCAGCGGCAGGATCGGCAGCATGTGTTCGGTGCGCATGCGCGTCGACCACAGGCACTGGTGCGCGTCGCGTAAGGTGGTGTCGATGATGCGGATTTCGCGTTTCGGTGAGGACATTGTTGATATGGTGGCTCGGTTAATGGCGATCTAGTGGGTGCGGGCGGCTCTGGTCGGCGTGCGCGCGCTTTCGGCTACGTGGAAAGGGCGCGGCTTGCAATTGTTTTCGGTTGGCGCGCGCGCCATGGCGCCCGGTTCGCGAAACGCAACTTTTGTCATGGGCGACGCTTTCGGGATCGTTTCACTGAGTTGAACGCTTTGTGCCGCTTGACGATACGCGGCCGGAAGCTAATGTGGCCGGCATAAAACTGTCAAGGCACGTGGCATGCGCGCTCCGTCGCACATTGCGTCAGTGCTTGTTACGCAAGGCGAAGTTCGCGGCATGACGAAAGCAAAAGGCGCAGTGACGGCGAGCACGGCCCATGCCGCGGCGGCGGGCGAGCAAATTTTGCGCGCGGGCGGCAATGCCGTCGACGCAGCGGTTGCCACCGCGCTCGCCTCCTGCGTTTGCGATCCGGCCAATACCGGCCTCGGCGGCTTCGGCGGCCACATGATCGTGGCCGCGCCCGGTCGGCCGCCGACCTGCATCGACTTCAACGTCTGGACGCCGGCGCAAGCCGTACGCTCTTACGACGGCCTCAAGGGCGCCGGCCCGAAGGCGAGCGTCATTCCCAACGTGGTTGCGGGATTGTCGGCTGCACTCGATGCCTTCGGCGCCTTGCGCTGGGAAGACGTGATCGCGCCGGCCATTGCGCTGGCGGACGAAGGCTTCATACGTCGGGCCCACGCTCGAGCGGGCGCTGCGCGACGTGAAGGACATGCCCTTCGTCGATGAATGCTTCGGTTTCGCCGAGACGGCGGGCGGCCTGCAGCTGCGGCAACCGGCGCTGGCGCAAACTTTGCGCGATCTGGCGGAGCGCGGCCCGCGCTGGTTCTATGAAGGCCCGCTGGCGCAACTCGGCAGCCGGCACTTGAGCGAGGCCGGACACGACACAACGCCCGCGCAATGGGCCGAGGCGATCGAAGCCGTGACGCGTGCTTCGGCGCCCGCGTTCGGCACGGGCGGCGTTACGCTCCACTCGGCGCCGCTCGGCACCAGCGGCTCGATTTGCATGTTTGCGACGGTCGCCGCCGGCGCCAAGCTCGCGCGCAGCGGCGATCTCGATTCACCTGCCACGATCCGCGCCTGGGCCGAGCGGATCGCGGGCGCCTGGAGCTACCGCTTCGCCGCGCCCGCCGGCAACAACATCGCCGACGATGAGATCGATGCCTGGATCGCGCGCGCGGCAGCCTTCGCGCCGTCGGCCGCCGCGGCGGCGGAAGTCGGCCACACCTGCCATCTCAACGCGGCCGATGCCGACGGCATGATAGTCGCCACCACCATCACGCACGGCATGCTCTGGTTCGGCGCGCGCTGGGCGCTGCCCGGTAAAGGCATAGTCATGAACTATGGCGGCCGCGCGGTCTGTGGCGATGCGCCCAAAATGTCCGGCGGCCGCGCCTATGCCGTGACCAATATGAGCCCGACGCTGGCGCTGGCCGACGACGGCGCGGCGGTCGCCATTGGCTCGCCCGGCGCGCGCCGCATCCCCACCATCGTCGGTCTTGCGCTGGCGCGTCATTTCTTCGGCGAAGTTCCCTTGCAAGAGGCGCTGGTGCGCGGACGCTTTCACGCGGAAAGCGCGCAGCGCGCCACGCTCGAAACCGATCGTTTGCCGGCTGCGGTCGCGGCCGCCCTGCGCGATGCTTTCTCAACCGTCGAGACCGAAGCGCCGGACGCTTACTACGGCCCGTGCACCGCGATCCGGCGCGACCGCGACGGCGCCATCACGCTCGGGCTCGACGACCGCTGGCAGGGCCATGGCGCAATTGCCGCATAGCGCCGCTTTGCCTTGACAGCTTCGCGCGCAGGTCACTACCCTCAATGACACAAATCATTTCGCTGAGTGAAACGAACAAAATGCCCTCCGCCGACGAACGATCGCCCGTCACCAAGGCGCTCAAGCTGCTGGCGCACTTGGCCGCCGCCAGCGAGCCGGCCGCGCTCGCCGATATCAGCCGCGCGCTCAAGCTACCGAAGCCGACCACCTACCGGCTGGCGCGCTCGATCGAACGCGCCGGCTTCGTGCACAAGGATCCGCTGACGCGCCGCTACAGCCTGGGCGCTGCGTTCGAGAATCTCGCGCTCAACGCGCTGCGCCACGGCATCGGCCACGCGCCGCGGCGGCTGTTGATGAACCGCCTGGCCGAGAAGCTGGGCGCGCGCGTCAATCTGGTGGTGCTCAAGGCCGGCAACCTCTCCTTCGTGCAGTGGGTGGAATCGACGGCGCCGCTGCGGGTCGATTTCGGAACCGACACGCCGATGCCCGTGCATTGCAGCGCGAGCGGCAAGCTGCTGGTGGCCTACGCGTCGGACGAGTTGCGCGAGCACGTGGTGCTTTCGGCGCCATACCGCTGCTACACCAAGAAAACGATCACGACTGCGCGCGCCTTTACCCGCGAGCTCGCCAAGATCCGCAAGCAGGGCTATTCCGAAGACGACGAGGAACTGCTGCCGGGCGTCAATTGCCTCGCCGTTCCGATTTCCAATCGCAATGGCGACGTGGTGGCCGGGCTTGCCGTCATGGCGCCGGCCGCCAGCGCGCCGCTCGATACGCTGCGCGCTCACCTCGACGAAATTCGCGAATGCGCCGGTTGCGTCGCCCGCGAGCTCGGCTGGGACTCGGCGGCCGCCATCAAACCGTTGCCGTTGCGTGCCAAGGGTCCGCCCGCGAACGGTCACGCGCGCTCAATCGGAAGGCCTGCGCCATGACGAATATTCCGGCAGACGCCGACATCGTCCCCGGCGATAGCGGCAACGGCCGCTCGCTGATGTCGGGTCTCGTGGGCGGAAAAATCACCATCGTGGCGTGGAACATCGTCGCGCTGGCGCTGACGTTGGCGCTGTGGGAGCTGGCGGTCAGATATATCGACTCGCCGTTCTTTCCCGGGCCGGTCCGGGTTGTGCAGGCCTTTTTTCATCTTGCCGAGCACGGCGACGTCTCCGGCATTTCGCTGTGGACCCATGCGTGGGCCAGCGTCGAGCGGGTGCTGGTCGGCTTCGGCCTCGGCGTCATCGGCGGCGTGCCGCTCGGGCTGCTAATGGGGCTTTACCCACGCGTCTATGCCTGCACGCGCTCGGTGCTCGAGCCGTTCCGCTTCATCCCGCCGATCGCGTGGATCCCGCTGGCCATCATCTTCTTTTCGGGGCTGACGCGCTTTGCCTTTCTGATCTTTTTCGGCGCGTTCTTTCCGATCTTCACCTCGACGCTGGTCGGCGTCGCGCGCGTCGAGCCGATCCACCGCAAGGTCGGTGTGGTGCATGGCGCCGGCAAGTTCTGGGTTCTGCTGCACGTCGTGGTGCCGACGGTGATGCCCGACATTCTGGCGGGCATGCGCGTGGGCCTGGGCGCCGCCTGGCTCACCATCGTCGCCGCGGAACTGGCCGGCGGCATTTCGACCGGTCTCGGCCGCATGATGATCAACTATGCCGAGCTTGTGCAGGTGCCGGAAGTCATCGTAGGCATGCTGATGATCGGCTTCATCGGTTTCGTGATGAACGAGATTCTTCTGCTGGTGGAGAAATATCTGTTCCGCTGGCGCTGGCAGGTCACGCTCTAGGGCACGATCCCGAAAAATGGGAACCGGTTTTTCGGAAAAGATCATACGCATGCAAAATGTAAGGGACGCGCTCTGATTCAATCTAAATCGATCAGACCGCAGGGGACCGACCGCATGAAAGTGCCGCAGCCATCGAATGACCGCCCCAAGGTGGAAGTCGACGCCTCGCACAGCTATGGCGCGCTGGTTGTGCACGAGCGCGTCAAGTTCACCGTGGCGCCGAACGAATTCGTGTGCATCTGCGGGCCCTCCGGCTGCGGTAAGACCACGCTGCTCGACTATCTCGCCGGCATCCTGAAGCCGACCAAGGGCACCGTGCTGATCGACGGCGCGTCGGCCGACCCCAAGCGGCAGAGCATCTCGTTCGTGTTCCAGGAGCCTTCCACCTACCCATGGCTCACGGTCTACGACAACGTCACCACCGGACTGCGTATCAAGGGCGCGCCCAGGCGCGAGATCGACCGCAAGGTGCGCGAGATCGTCGACATCGTCGGGCTCACCGGCTTCGAGAACTATTACCCGCACCAGATCTCGGGCGGCATGAAGCAGCGCGTCGCCATCGCGCGCGCTTTTGCCACCGACTCCGACCTTATCCTGATGGACGAGCCTTTCGTCAGCCTCGACCAGCCGACGCGCGAGCGCATGCAGCGCGAGGTTCTCGACATCTGGCGGCACCGCGTGCGCACCGTCATTTTCGTGACGCACAATATCGAGGAGGCGGTTTTTCTCGCCGACCGCATCCTGATCCTGTCGGAGAAGCCCTCGCGCATCGTCGCCGAGATTAAAGTGGGAATGGAGCGGCCGCGCGATCCGCTCTCCAGCGAGTTCATGAAGTTGCGGGCGGAATGCGTGCGCTGGCTGCACAGCCGCGACGGCGTCGTTACGCCGCAGCAAGAGAAGGCCGCATTGCGGGCTTGACCGCGAATTCGAAGCGCCGGGGGTTCGGCAATAACCAGAAGCAAAGGGAGAAAGTGACATGCGATCGAGGCGGAGTTTGTTCAAGCAAATCGCCGGGGTGGCGCTGCTGTCGGCCGGCCTTACCATGGCGGCGTCGACAGCCAGCATGGCCCAGAATCTGACCACCGTGCGCTTCGGCGATCAGATCGGTTCAGAAGCCGACTACGCGCCGATTTGGGTGGCGGAGGCCAACGGCTACTTCAAGGACGTCGGCATCAAGATCGAGCGCAAGACCTATGCCAACGGGCCGTCCGCGTTGCTCGACCTCAAGAACCTGGATGCGGTCACCGCTGCGATCGTGCCCTACATGCAGTTCGCCGCGCGCGGCGGCAAGGTGACGATGGTGATGTCTCTCACCAAGGGCAACGCGCCGATCGTCGGCCTCAAGAAATACACCAACGTCAAGCAGCTCGCCGGCCAGAAGGTCGGCACGCCCGGCATCGGCACCATCCACGACGCGGTGCTCGGCTATGTCGAGGAGAAGGGCGGCTTCAAGGTGCAGCACGTGCCGGCCAAGATCAGTGACCTCGCGGTGATGGTCGAGAAGGGCGAAATTGCGGCCTTCATCGGCTGGGAGCCGGCCTCGGCATCGGCCGTCGCGCAGGCGCCGGACAAGATGCACTATATCCAGCGCTTGCCGCCGATCCCCAATTCGGAAAGCCTCGAACTGGCGTTCCGGCCCGGCTTCATCAAGGACCATCCCGACCTGACCGAAAAGTTCGTGGTCGCCACGCTGCGCGCGATGCACTGGATCAAGGCGAACGGACCGGAGGCGACGGCGAAGCTGATCGCCAAGAAGATGAACCAGCCGAAGAGCTACGACATCGCCGTCAACGCCTTGAAGTCGATCGACGTCACCAAGCCGCGCCTCGACATGCCGTCGACCGTGCTCTGGATCAACACCATCGCCAAGCAGGGCAAGATCCCGGCGGATCTCGCCAAGCAGGGCAAGACCTGGGTGATGAAATACGTCGACTACTCCTTCCTCGACAAGGCCGAGGCCTCGCTCAAGAAGAAGTAAGCGCACGAGCGCATGAGACGAAGGGCGCGGCGGGCAAACCGCCGCGCCTTTTGCTTCGAAGCGGCCGCGGTCAGGCGCCGATCTCCGGTAACGTGCTTTTCAGCAGGGTCGAATCCAGCGCCTCGTAGTCGGAATAGCGGATGGTTTCGTAGAGCTCGCCGCGGGTCTGCATGCGCGGCAGCAGGGACTCGGTCGATCCCTCGCGCGCGACGGTGGCGTAGAGCTCCTCCAGGGCCTTGGCCTCCACGCGTAACGAGCTCGCCGGCCAGATCACCATCTTGAAGCCGAGCTTCTCGAACGCGTCCGCGGTGAAAAAGGGCGTGCGGCCGAACTCGGTCATGTTGGCGAGCAGCGGCGCCTTCACTTCATGGGCGAATTGCCGGAACATTTCCTCGCTGGTCAGCGCATCGGGGAAAATGGCGTCGGCGCCGGCATCAAGGTAGCGCTTGGCGCGCGCGATGCCCGCCGCGATGCCTTCCTGGCCGATCGCGTCGGTGCGCGCCACGATGCGCAGATGTCGGCGCGCCTTGCGGGCGGCCGCGATCTTCGCGGCCATGTCGTCGGCGCTGGCGAGCTTCTTGTCGTTCAGATGGCCGCATTTCTTCGGCAGGATCTGGTCTTCGATATGGATTGCGGCTGCGCCGGCGTCCTCCAGCTCGCGCACCAGCCGCATGACGTTGAGCGCTTCGCCGTAGCCGGTGTCGGCGTCGACCAGGATCGGCAGGCCGGTGGCGCGGAAGATGCCGCGCACGAAGAAGCACAACTCGTCCGGCGTGATGATGCCGAGGTCGGGCAGCGCCAAGGTGGCGGAAATCGCGGCGCCCGACACATAGAGCGCCTCGAAGCCGGCGCGCTTGGCGATGACGCCGGCGAGCGGCGAATGCGCGCCCGGCATGCGCAAAATCTGCGAGCGGGCCCAGAATTCGGCCATGCGCTCGCCCGGCGGACGGCGGTCTTCGTTGTCGAGAAGCCAAGTCATGGCGCGAGCTCCCGCGTTTCGTGAGCGCGAAACGTGGCGGCAAGGTCGCGCCGCTGTCAAGCTTGGGTTCCGTTCCGCCCGACGGGTCTTGAAATAAATTGAAAAGAGTATGTAAACTAGTTCAGCGGATTTTATGGTACGGCAGGCCGATTGCGGCGCTGCCCGCGGCTTCGCAGAAGCTCGCAAGACTCTGGAAAAAAGAAAGACCTCGGCGTGCCGGTTCCCAATATCCAGAACATCAAGACCTTCCTGGCCATTGCCGAATTGGGTTCGTTTTCCGGGGCGGCCAAGGCGGTGTACCGGACGCAGTCGGCCATCACCATGCAGATCAAGGCGCTCGAGGCGAGCCTGGGAGTCGAACTGTTCGACCGCACGCGCCGGCCGCCGGTGTTGAACGACGCCGGCCGCGCCTTCGCTGAAAAAGCCAAAGAGGTGCTCTACCGGTTCAACTGTCTGTTCGCCGCGGTCGACGGCCAGTCGATCGGCGGCCATCTGCGCCTCGGCGTGGTGCCCAGCGTGATCGCCGGTCTCATTCCGAAGTCGCTGGTCGCGCTGCGCTCGAAATATCCCAAGCTGCACATCGAGCTGACCATGGGACAGTCGGCGGAGCTAGTGAAAGAGGTGCGGCAGGGCGTGCTGGATGCCGCTGTGGTGAGCGAAATGCTGGAGAGCCGCTCCGGCCTGCAATGGTATCCGTTCGCGCGCGAGCCGCTGGTCGTGATCGCGCCGCTCGACGCGCCCAATCTGTCGGCCGAGCAATTGCTCGCGTCCTATCCCTTCATCCGCTACACGCGCGCCGCCTGGGTCGGCAAGCTGATCGACCGCTACATCAAGCGCCGGCGGCTAAACGTCAAAGAGACCATGATGCTCGATACGCTGGAGGCGATCACCACCATGGTGCATTACGGGCTCGGCGTCTCGATCGTGCCGCTGCGCTGCGCGACCGCGGCGATCGATCTGCCGGTGCGCCGGGTCGCCTTCAAGGGCGCCCCGGCCCAGCGGGTGCTCGGCCTCGTGCAGGCCATCGGCCATCCCAAGACCGCGCTGGTCGAGGCGCTGCTGATCGAGCTGAAATCGATGTCGGATGCCGGCCCGGCCCGCTCCGACGTGATCAAAAAGCGCAGGCGCGCAAGCGGGCGCACAACCGGGCGCCCGAAAAGGCGCTCCGCCAAGACTGCAAAAAAATGAAGATGATGTTCAGTCTTATTCGTTTTCTTTAAGGTTGGCGTGTTGTTAGGTTGGCGCAACTCTACGAACGCTTTGCCATCGACCCGCGCGGCCCGAAGGCCACCGGCGCGGGGTGAACGAAACCGGAAAGAAATGCCGAGTACAGAGCCGCTTCTGACGGTCTCCTTGTGGCGCGGCGGCCAGGACGGCGGCTTCCAGACCTACCAGGTGCCGCAATACGAGAGCCAGACAGTGCTCGACGTCGTCACCTGGGTACAGCGCCACATCGATCCGGGACTCTCCTATCGTTTTGCCTGCCGGGTCGGCATGTGCGGCTCCTGCGCCATGACCGTCAACGGCCGGCCGCGCTGGACCTGCCGCACGCACATCGCGGCCGTGGTCGAGAACGGCGCGGTCGAGATCGCGCCGCTGGAGAATATGCCGGTCATCAAGGATCTCGCCGTCGACATGCAGGCCTTCTTCCAGAAGTGGCAGACGGCCAAGGGCGCGTTCGCGCCGTCCAAGACGCGGCGCGACAAGATGCCGGCGCTGCGGCCGGACAGCGAGGGCCGCATCGCCGTCGATCAGGCGATCGGCTGCATCAATTGCGGCGTCTGCTATGCCGCCTGCGATACCGTGCGCTGGAACGCGGATTATCTCGGGCCGGCGCAGCTCAACCGTGCCTGGACGCTGGTCAACGACGAGCGCGACGCCGGCAACGCCGCGCGTTTGCAGGCGGTGGCGCAGAAGGGCGGCTGCCTCGCCTGCCATTCGCACCAGTCGTGCCAGGAATACTGCCCGATCGGCCTCAATCCGACCGCGTCGATCGCCGGCCTGAAGCGGCGGGCCGTGGGCGCCTTTCTCAAGGGGAAGATTTCGCCGTGAGCCTTCGGCTTTACATCTGGCAGCGGGCCACGGCTGCGCTGCTGTTCCCGATGATCTGCGTGCATGCCGCCGTAATCTTCTACGCCATGCGGCATGGGCTGAGCGCGGCCGGTATCCTGTCGCGCACCCATGGCAGCGTCGCCTGGGCGCTGTTCTACGGCAGCTTCGTGCTGATCGCCTCGGTGCATGGCTCGATCGGCGTGCGCAACGTGCTGGCCGAATGGTCGCCTTTGACCGGCCGGACGGCGGGGATCGCCGCCGTGCTATTCGGCGCCGCGCTTATCGTGCTGGGCCTGCGCGCGGTGGCCGCAGTGGTGCTGCTGTGAGCGCGCCGCGCGTCGGCCATCCCGCCAACCGGCGCCGGGCGCTCTGGCTTGCCGCGCTGGTGCACCGGCTTTCGGGCATCGGCCTGGCATGCTTTCTGCCGCTGCATTTCCTGGTGCTGGGCACAGCCATTCAAGGCGCGGCGCGCATGGATGCGCTGCTGCGCTGGTCCGACCTGCCGGCGGTCAAGTTTGCCGAGGCGGGCCTGATGTTTCTGCTGTTCATGCACTTGCTGGGGGGGCTGCGGCTGCTGGCGATCGAGAATTTGCCCTGGCTGAACTGGCAAAAACAACTTGCGACCGCGGCGGTGGCGGCATCCATGATCCTCGCTTTCGTTTTCCTGGTGCGCGTGCTTTAGGAACCGGACATGCAGATTGAACGGCTGCAGAGCGATATACTGATCCTCGGATCGGGCGGCGCCGGCCTGTTCGCCGCGCTGCATGCGCACGACGCCAATCCCGATCTTTCCGTCACCATCGCCACCAAGGGCCTGCTCGGCAAATGCGGCTGCACGCGCATGGTGCAGGGCGGCTACAACGTGGCGCTGCTGGCCGGCGACTCGATCGAGCGGCATTTCATGGACACCATCGAAGGCGGCAAATGGCTGCCGCACCAGGAGCTCGCCTGGAAGCTGGTGACAACTGCGGTCGAGCGCGTGCACGAGCTGGAAAACGAAATCGGCTGCTTCTTCGATCGCAATCCCGACGGCAGCCTGCACGGCAAGGCCTTCGCCGGCCAGACCTTCGACCGCACCGTGCATAAAGGCGATCTGACCGGCATCGAAATCGTCAACCGGCTGATGGAGCAGGTCTGGGCGCGTTCCGGCATCACACGCCTTGAAGAGCACCGCGCGCTGGCGCTCGTCCCGGCGAAGGACGGCGCCTCCATCGCCGGCGTGCTGTTCGTCGATATCCGCACCGGCGCCATGCGCTACATCGCGGCCAAGGCCGTGCTGCTCGCGACCGGCGGCGGCCCGACCATGTACCGCTATCACACGCCGTCCGGCGACAAGAGCATGGACGGCTTGGCGATGGCGCTGCGGCTCGGCCTGCGCCTGCGCGACATGGAGATGGTGCAGTTCCACCCGACCGGCCTGCTGGCCGGCCCGCAGACGCGCATGACCGGCACGGTGCTGGAGGAGGGCCTGCGCGGCTCGGGCGGCTATCTGCTCAACGGCGCCAAAGAGCGCTTCATGGCCAATTACGATCCGGCGCTCGAGCGCGCGACCCGCGACGTCGTCAGCCGCGCGATCTACGCCGAAATGAGGGCGGGGCGGACGACGCCGAACGGCGGCGTGTTCATCACGATGGCGCATCTCGGCCCGGAAAAGGTCGCCAAGCAGTTCAAGGGCATGGTCGACCGCTGCCGCGATTGCGGCTTCGATCTGGCCGGCGGGCTCGTTGAAGTCGTCCCGACCGCGCACTATTTCATGGGCGGCGTTGTCTGCAACGTCGATACGTCCACCGCCTTGCCCGGCCTGTTCGTGGCCGGAGAGGATGCCAGCGGCATGCATGGAGCGAACCGGCTCGGCGGCAACGGCGTGGCGAACTCGACCGTGTTCGGCGGCATCGCCGGCGACGCGATGCCCGGCTGGGTGGCGGCCCATGGCGGCTATCGTCCCGCCGACGAAGACGTCCTCAAGGCGGAGGCCGAGCGCGCGATGCATGCCTTCACGCAGAAGCCCGGCAACGTCAACCGGCTGCGCGACAACCTGCTCGACCTGATGTGGGACGACGTGGGCGTGATCCGCGACGAGGCGGGGCTCGACCGGGGCATCGCCAAGATCGACGCCATCGAGAACGAGCTGCTGCACACCGGCATCGCCGACAGCGGCGTCGCCTTCAATGTGAGCTGGCACGACTGGCTCAATCTGCGCTCTCTGTGCGAGATGAGCCGGGTGATCGCGCTCGCCGCCAAGCACCGGCAGAACTCGCGCGGCGCGCATTACCGTTCCGACTATCCCGATCCCGGCGCGATGGAGACCTCGCGCTTTACCGTTGCCCGGCAGGCGGCCGGCAAGATCGAGCTCACCGACGAGCCGGTGCTGTTCACCCATGTCAAGCCCGGCGAGTCGCTGATCCGCGACCCGATCGCCGCGGAATGACCGGAGGTTGATGTGATCAAACTGGCGCTCTTGCAAAAGACGGCGGAAGAATTGATGGCCAAGGCCGCCATCGAAATCCCTGAAGACTATCTCGAGGGGTTGCGGCAAAGCGCCGATTCCGAGAAGGGCGATCTGTCGGCCTTCGTCATCCGCGCCATGCTGGAGAACTACGAAGCGGCCAAGGAAGACCGCCGCGCCATGTGCGGCGACACCGGCGTGCCGCGCTGGTACGTCAAGATCGGCAACGAGGCCAGGATCGAAGGCGGGCCGGTGGCGCTGGAAGGGGCGCTGCGCCGCGCCACCGCCCATGCGACCGAAGACGTGCCGCTGCGGCCGAACCGCGTGCACCCGCTATGGCGTACCGACTACAACAATAATTGCGGCATCGGCGCGCCCGAGATCGAATATTCCTTCCACCCCGACGCCGACTGGATCGACGTCACCACGGTGCACAAAGGCGGCCTGTTCGGCTCCGACTACCGCATGCTGTTTCCGACCGACGGCATCGAAGGCATCAAGCGCTTCTATCTCGATTCGCTGATCGCCTTCGGCCGGCGCGGCCTCGCTTGCCAGCCGGCCATTATCGGCGTCGGTCTCGGCGGCTCCAAGGACATCTGCATGGTGCTCGGCAAGCAGGCGGCCTGCCTGCGCACCGTCGGCTCGCGCAATCCCGATCCGAAAATCGCCGCCTTGGAAGACGAGCTGAAAGAGCTCGGCAACAATATCGGCATGGGCGCCATGGGCTTCATGGGCTCGTCCATGGTGGTCGGCTGCAATAT
Source organism: uncultured Pseudomonadota bacterium (assembly GCA_963805535.1). Taxonomy (GTDB): domain Bacteria; phylum Pseudomonadota; class Alphaproteobacteria; order Rhizobiales; family Xanthobacteraceae; genus Pseudolabrys. The sequence continues at coordinate 464,669 of CAWDUV010000005.1, read as the reverse complement.
CGAGGTCGGTTTCTGCCACACCGGCGGCATGCCGATGAGCGTGCACATGTTCTGCCTGTCGTCGCGGCGCGCCTGCGCGCGCATGCATGCCGACGGCCGGGTCGAGTTCCGCACCGACCCGATGTGGTTCACCGACTATATGCGCCGGCCGGGCGTCGAGTGGCAGCCGGCTGCGGCCGAGGCGGCGGAGTAGAAAAATGGCCGGCGAGGGATTGAAAACGGTTCAGCTCAAGCTGCCGGCGAGCACCGAGGAGCTTGCCAAGCTCGAGCTCGGCACGGTCGTTTATCTCACCGGGCGTATCTTCACCGCGCGCGAGGGCGTCTACAAGCGCGCGGTCGAGGAGGGCGCCGGCATGCCGGCTTCGAGCGCCGACCTCGGCACGGCGAATTTCCACTGCTCGCCTGCCGCGCGCCAGAACGCGGACGGCAGCTACACCGTCGGCGCGGTGACGGCGACCGCCTCGTTCCGGTTCGCCAAGACCATGGGCCGCTGGCTTGAGATGTCCGGCTGCAACATCATCATCGGCAAGGCCGGCATGACCTCCGAGATTTACCGCCGCGATTTCGTGCCCAACAAGGCGATCTACCTGACCACGGTCGGCTACGGCACCGGCGCCCTGCTCGGACGCGGCATCAAGTCGGTCGCCGGCGTCTACTGGCTGAAGGAGCTTGGATTGGCGCAGGCGGTGTGGACGCTGGACGTCGAGAATTTGGGACCCTTCATCGTCGAGGGCGATAGCGCCGGCAACAGCCTGTTCGAGCGCGAGAACGCCAAGATGGCGCCCCATATCAGAGCGCTCTATGCCGACAGCCGGCCGCCCGCGCTGCACCGTTACGGCGAGACCGACGACAAGACCGAAGAGTTGATCTGAAGGGTCGTTTTAAAATTCTTTCAGCTAGGGCGTGAACCCATAAACGTGCGCGGGCTGAGCTGCAAAGCCTGCTGTTCACCCAATAGCGACCATAGTTTTTTGCAGCGCAGCGACCGACGCTTTGTGCCATTAACGTCCGATTTGCGCCTCGACGCACTGCAGCAAAGTTCGCTTCGCTATTCGATGAGGCCGGCGGCGGCGTACGCGATATGACAGAGATAGACCGAACCGGTGAGCACGCTTAATTGTCGCGGTGCTGGCCCGTGGGCACAAATCCACTGAATGACGACTAGCTACGAGATAAGTGCAGCTGACGATTCGCTCAGGGTCAGCATAGAAAGAGATGTGACGCGAACGAGCCCAGCCCCTCGATTAATAGCCGCGTAGTGAGCTAGATTATGGTCGATGCTGAACGAGCCGGCTCTAACCTTCAACGCGTACCACTTAGGCGGGCCAGGACAGGGCTCACGAGAGGAACTCGATGAACACAGTCAAAGACGTTCTGGCCCAGAAGAGTGGCACCCTGATCCATGTTCGTTCCGGCGACATGCTCGTCGAAGCCTTGCGCCAGTTGCGCGACAACCGGGTCCGGTCGGTGCTGGTCATCGACGACGACGTACTGGTCGGCATCGTGACCCTGGGTGACTGCGCCATAAAAGTGCTGCTGCCCGGGCTCGATGCGAAGCAAACTCCGGTGGGCCAAGTGATGACGGGCGACCCGGTGACGGTCAAGCCGGACGACCAACTGGAAGGCTGCATGGCAATGATGGCTGCGCGCGGCTATCGCCATCTACCAGTGCTGGACGCGGGCAAGGTCGTGGGCGTGATCTCGATCGGAGACGTCGTCAAGGAGATGATCCGAAATTTGGAACACAACGTGGGCGACCTGATGGGCTACATCATGACGGACGGCCCCGGGGGCTGACAGACGAACCGCGGTGCTGTCGCCGGCGTCCGGGAGGGAAAATGGAGGGGCACCGTTAACGGGCCACTATGAGTCCGCTCGCCTACTTCGGCTGGATCACGCGGATCGGCTTGCCGTCGAGCCAGGCGCGGATGTCCTCGACCATGTGGGTATAGAAGCGCCGGTAATTGTCCGCGGTCACATAGCCGAGATGCGGCGTGATCAGGATATTGTCGAGCGTGCGGAACGGATGGTCGAGCGGCAGCGGCTCGACGTCGAACACGTCGATCGCGGCGCCGGCGATCTTTCGCGCGCGCAGCGTCTGCTCGATCGCTTTCTCGTCGACGATCGGCCCGCGCGAGGTGTTGATGAAGAAGGCGGTCGGCTTCATCAGCGCCAGTTCCGCCGCGCCGATCAGGCCGCGCGTGCGCGGGCTCAGAAGCTGATGCACGGTGACGAAATCGGCGGTGCGCAGCAGCTCCTCCTTGCCGACCAGCGTGGCGCCGGCTTCCTTCGCCCGCTCGGCGGTCAGGTTCTGGCTCCAGGCGATCACCTTCATGTCGAGCGCGTTGCCGATGCGCGCCACCCGCGCGCCGAGCTTGCCGAGCCCGATGATGCCGAGCGTCTTGCCGTAGAAGTCGATGCCGAGCGTCGATTGCCAAGCGGCGCCGGCCTTCAGGCGGGCGTTCTCCGCGCCCATGTGGCGGGCGAGCTCGAGCATCAGGCCGAAGGTCAGCTCAGCCGTCGGCGGCCCGAGCGATTCGGCGCCGCACACCGGGATGCTGCGCGCGGCCGCCGCCGAAAAGTCGATGGCGTGGTTGCGCATGCCCGAGGTGACGATCAGCTTGAGATCGGGCAGGGCGTCGATCACGTCCTTGCCGAAAGGGGTGCGCTCGCGCATCAGGCAGACGACGGCGCAGCCTTGCAGCGCCTTGACCACCTCGGCGGTGCCGTTGAGCTTCTTGTTGAAGGCCTTGAAGGTCACATCCTTGGCGACCGGCGACCAGTCGGCCACCGTCAAGGCCACGTTCTGATAGTCGTCGAGAATGGCGCCTTGCAGGCTCATGCGATGTCCCCTCACCGGCGCGGGGTATTCCCCACGGGTCAGGCGGATCAACCACAGCGGGCCAGCGATCTCAAGACGGGGGTCAGGCGACGGGGAAGGCCCCGTGCAAGGTCTCGTGCAAGGTCCCGTGCTTGGCGCGCCAGGCGGGGCCGGGCCCGCGCATATAGTGGCGCTCGGGCCGGTAGCCCCTGAACAGGCGCCGCGTCAGGCCGAGCCAGATCCCGTCGAGCGCATGGCCAACGCCGGCGAAGGGATGCCGTGTGGAATTCACCAGTATGGCGCTACTCATGACACGCACGTCCTAACCAGGGGCGGGCACTCATTCCGTCCGCTTGGCCGTTGGTCGCCGCGCGCGGCGGCGAGGTTCATGGTGAGAGATGATGGCGCCGGAGGCGTTAAAATGCCGGTGCGGGATACTGCCGCGGCCGGTAAAATTGCAATCAAGCTTTCTAAAATTTTACCGGCTGACCGCTCTCCGCCTCATCCTGAGGAGCCGTGCGAAGCGCGGCGTCTCGAAGGATGGGGCGGCCTCATGCTTCGAGACGGCGGCTTTGCCGCCTCCTCAGCATGAGGCCGAGGGGGCCGCGCTTGCCCTTTGCCGGAGCGCTCGCTACATCAGCGGCGCATTTCCCGAAACTTGCCTTCGGCACGAGGCGCGCTTAGCGCTTTTCGCGCCGATTCAGCCAAGAAAACCAGGGTCTTAGGGTCAACATTCGCCATGAACGGTCGCCAATTCATCTATCACATGCAGGGTCTGTCCAAGACCTACCCGCCGGCCAAGAAGGTGCTGGATAACGTCCATCTGTCCTTCTACCCGGACGCCAAGATCGGCGTGCTCGGCGTCAACGGTTCCGGCAAGTCGACCTTGCTGCGCATTATGGCCGGGCTCGACACCGAGTTCTCCGGCGAGGCCTGGGTGGCCGAGGGCGCCCGCGTCGGCTACCTCGAGCAGGAACCGCAGCTCGATGCCGAAAAGACCGTGCGCGAGAACGTCATGGAGGGGGTCGCCGCCAAGAAAGCGCTGCTCGACCGCTACAACGAGATCGCCGCCAACTACTCGGATGAGACCGCCGACGAAATGGCCAAGCTGCAGGACCAGATCGATTCCAAGAACCTGTGGGACCTCGACAGTCAGGTCGATCTGGCCATGGACGCGCTGCGCTGCCCGGCGGACGACGCCGACGTGGCCAAGCTCTCCGGTGGCGAACGGCGTCGTGTTGCACTATGCCGGCTGCTGCTCGACCAGCCCGACCTCTTGCTGCTCGACGAGCCGACCAACCATCTCGACGCCGAAAGCGTCAACTGGCTGGAAGGTCACCTGCGCAATTACCCCGGCGCCATCTTGATCGTCACCCACGACCGCTACTTTCTCGACAACGTCACCGGCTGGATCCTCGAGCTCGATCACGGCCGCGGCATCCCTTACGAGGGCAATTACACCTCCTGGCTGCACCAGAAGCAAAAGCGCATGGAGCAGGAAGGCCGCGAGGACGAGGCGCGCCGGCGCACCCTGGAACGCGAGAGCGAGTGGATTTCATCCTCGCCGAAAGCGCGGCAGTCAAAATCCAAGGCGCGCTACGAGCGATACGAAGAGTTGCTCAAGATCGCCAACGCCAAGGTGAACACGGTCGCGCAGATTACCATTCCCGTGGCCGAGCGTCTCGGCCAGCACGTGGTCGATTTCGATCACCTGTCCAAGGGCTTTGGCGACAACCTGCTGATCGACGACTTGACCTTCAAGCTGCCGCCCGGCGGCATCGTCGGCGTCATCGGCCCCAACGGCGCCGGCAAGACCACGCTGTTCCGCATGATCACCGGGTCGGAAAAGCCCGACAAGGGCACGATCAAGATCGGCGACAGCGTGCATCTCGGCTATGTCGACCAGTCGCGCGATTCACTCGACGGCAAGAAGACGGTGTGGGAGGAAATCTCCAACGGCCAGGACATCATCCTGCTCGGCAAGAAGGAAGTGAACTCACGCGCCTATTGCGCATCGTTCAACTTCAAGGGCGCCGACCAGCAGAAGAAGGTGGGCTCGCTCTCCGGCGGCGAGCGCAACCGCGTGCATCTTGCCAAGATGCTGCGCTCGGGCGCCAACCTGCTGCTGCTCGACGAGCCGACCAACGATCTCGACGTCGATACCTTGCGCGCGCTGGAAGAGGCGCTGGAGGATTTCGCCGGCTGCGCCGTCATCATCAGCCATGACCGCTGGTTCCTCGACCGCATCGCCACCCACATGCTGGCCTTTGAGGACGACAGCCACGTCGAATGGTTCGAGGGCAACTTCCAGGACTACGAGGCCGACAAGATGCGGCGGCTGGGGACGGATACGGTCATTCCGCACCGGCTGAAGTATAAGAAGTTCACGCGCTGAAGCCGCGCCATCCTCATCCCGTCGTGTAGCTGATCGCCGCGTAATAGGCCCGGCCGTAGCCGGCAATCAAGTTCGCCTTGTCGGTCCCGTTGATGATGCGGCGCGCGTTCACCCAGTCCTCGTCCTCGCCGTTGAAATAGTCGGCGAACTTTTTGCCGGTGAACACGCCGCGCTCCATGCCGGAGAACATGATGGCGGCCGCGAGCTCAGGGCCCAGCACGCGGTCGGCATTGGCGTCGCTGGCGGTCAGGTCGACGCCGAACTTGGTCTGCATCCCGGTGTAGTTCGTGCGGCCGGTGAGCTGCACGAAGCCGCGGCCGTGAAAGCGCACGCCGTCGCCCGCTTGCGTATTGCCGAGCCGGCGCGCCACCTCGGGGCGCTTGCCCGCGATGTCGTACATGTCGAAGTAATAGCGGTTGCCGCCGTATTCGTTGATCGGCTGCATCTTCATGTCGGTCTCGTGATGCGTGGTCGCCAGCGCATAGGCGAGCCAGCGGTCGTCGCGGCGCGCGTAATCCTTTACCCAGGTGTCGAGGATGAAATTGAGCCCATCCACCTGCGATTGCTTGAGCCGGCCGCCGAACAGGCCTTGCCGCACGTGCATGAAAAAGAACTCGCGATTGATCCCGCTGGCCATGGCCGCCACCCCTGGGCGTTGCGTTGTATATCGACGATATACAACCATAGCAGGCGGCGCCGGTTTCCGCCAATGCGATGGCCGGTTTTTGGCCGCCCAGGCCCCGTTGACGGCGCGTGGCAACGGCCGATGGCGACCGTATAGCGGCCGTATAAATGACGGTCCCGCGTGCCGCCCCGCGCAGGGCGCATTCGGCGCCGGTTCAACGCGCCAGGTGCGAATTTCAACCTTACGGCGCTATTGCGGTTGCCGGCAGGCGCTAGTTGATGGCCGCCCGCATGCGTTGTAAGATTGCGACGTAAGTCTCTTTGCGTGGGGGTTTGTGATGCGCAAGGTGCAGGCGTCTCTACCGCTCGCGTTCATTCTGGCGATGGCGGCGGAAGCATCCGCCGCGACCCCGCCGGTTCAGCCTGCCATTCCGCTCGAAGCCGGCGCGCTGCGGGCTTTGCTGGAACAAGGCCTTGCCAAGGACATTCTGCGCGACCCGCTGCAATCGGGCGACCGCCGCCTGCCCGGCGAGCAGACCGCGCAGTTTTTCCCGAACTTTCCGAATTTTCCGAACTTCTTCAATTGCTTTAACGGCTTCTGGCGCAAGTGCTGACTTGCCATGTTCGCGCCGCGGCTCATCATTTTGCAGCCGACGCCGTACTGCAATATCGACTGTTCCTATTGCTATCTGGGTAACCGCAACGACCGCCGGCTGATGTCGGCGGCCGTGGTGGAAGCGGTTCGCGAAAAAGTAATCGCGCGGCTGCCGCGCGACGCGCCGCCGGCCATCGTCTGGCATGCCGGCGAGCCGACCGCGGCGCCGGTGAGCTGGTACGAGCACGCGCACGCGCGGCTCGCCGCGGTGGCGCCCGAACACACCAGCTTCGCCATGCAGTCGAACGGCGTCGCGATCGATTCGCGCTGGATCGATTTCTTCACCCGCAGCGGCACCAATGTCAGCCTCAGCATCGACGGCCCGGCGCGCTTTCACGATGCGCGCCGGCGCACGCGCAACGGCAAGCCGACCTGGTCGCTGGCGATGCGCGGCCTCACGCGGCTGCAGAAGGCGGGCTTCGAGCCGCGCGTGATCACCGTGCTGCACCCCGACGGCCTTACTTGCGCGGACGTGTATTTCGACTTCTATCGCACCCACGACATCACCCAGGTCAGCTTCAACATTGACGAGCGCGAGGGTGCCAACCGCGCTTCGAGCTTTGCCGCGCGCGACTACAAGGCGGCGGTGATCGATTTTCTCTTGACCATCATGGAGCGCGCCTATCGCGATAACTATCCGCTGCACGTGCGCGAGGTGGAGCGCATCGCGCAAGTGCTGGCCGGTATCGAGAGCGCCGGCAACGAGCAGGTCGAGCCTTGGGCGTCACTGGTGGTGGCCGCCGACGGCAGCGTGTCGACCTATTCGCCGGAATTCATGGAGGCCAGAGCGCCGGCCTATAACGATTTCATCTTCGGCAATATCCAGACCGACGATCCGCGCGATCTCGCGCGCGACGCCGCATTCTTGCGCACCAGCCGCCACGTCGCCGCCGGCACCGCGGCCTGCGAGGCCACCTGCCGCTATTTCGCCGTCTGCCGCGGCGGCTCGCCGGTCAACAAGCTGTGCGAGCGCGGCGACCTGACGGCGACCGAAACCCAATTCTGCCGGCTGACCACGCAGGCGGCAGCGGATGCGCTGACCGCATTCTTAGAGCGCGTCTCTGCACCGGGGATGTCGCCCATGCCGTCTACGAACGCTCCAACTAGCGGGGAGCAAGTATTGTGAGCAACCTGTTGTCCTTTTTTTCTGACTTCGGCTCATTCGGTTTCCGGCCGGATCAGAACATGGTGCGCGTTTGGCTGATTTATGCGTCTGGTATCGCTATTGTATGGCTGTTTGCAAGAGAGAAATTCAACTCGCCGAGCTACGGCAATTCTACGCTCGGGCCGTTTTCGCAAATATCCCCCAGATTATTTGCGACCGACGCGCGGTTTAGGAGGGGCCTGCGCATATACTTAAGTTGGATGATCGGTCTGTACGCACTCGTATGCTATTTGGGGCCAAAGATGCTCGAACTGCCTGGCATACCAGGCGGCGCAAGTTGGAAGAATAGTGAGTTTTGGCCGATCGGCGTTGCCGTCATCATTATCGGCCTCGCCGCTGCCCGCGACGATCAGTTTCCAGGACTCATAGAGCATTATTTTCGGCGGAAAGCGCATGAAGCCGCGCTTATACCTGGAGCCGTCAGCCAGCTATCTGACCAGTTCAAAACCGTTCAGATTGCTAAGTGGGAAGCTTGGTTCAACGACAAGAAAGTTGATAGTTCGGTCGTCGCATGGCGCTCGGAATTGGAAAAGTTGATAGGCTTCCGGCTCACGAACAGCATCGACCATGATCAAATCAAACAAATGTGGGCGCGCGGAAACATCCTGTTGTCGAGCGTCAAGAGGTCGATGAGCGCGAACTACGCAACTCTTCTCATGCAGCCCGCCAATAGCGCGGCAATCAAATATATGGAGGAGCTTAGAAAATCGATTGCCTCGAAGCTTGGCGCTGAAACTGTGCAAGCGGGAAAACAGGAGCCGAAGGTAGAAGATACTCAACTGCTTGACGATCTGGAAAAGTTTGAAAACGGCGCTGCAATCCTGCTTGGTTCAATTCTCTTTCAAGCCTCACAAAATCGTGCTGAAATCCTTGAGAAATTGGAACGCCTTGGAATGGGTGATGTCGAGTATTTCGAATTTACCAGCGCCGACGAATATACGGTAGTCGTATTAATAAGCTTGGTTGCGACCGCGCTCGTCGTTTGGATGCTGCTTTTCTTCACAGAGAGTTACGGAGTTGCAGTTGCGCATTGGATCGCCAATCTATCTCGCGGAAGCCTTGAGGGTTCTAAATCAACAATAGTTAATATGACCGAGATTACGAGCCGTCTCCAGTTCTCGGCAATCAACGCGTTTATCATCTACGCCGTCGCGTTTATTTTCGCAGCATCGTGGCGAAATTCTTCACTGAAAGAGCGCGGATGGAGTGACACGTTTGCATTTCAACTCAAGTACGCATTAACGGCCGGTTTGGTCGCTTCGTTAGTGGCCGCTACTCTTATCATGATTATCTCAGGAACGGGGTTCGACGTGTTACTCGCCTCGGGTCTATTCAATATTCCAGTCGCGATACTCGCGGTATGGATATTTGCGATGCAGTCTTCGGCGGCATCTGAAACTCCGTATCACGAGCCGGAAGATCAATTCGTCTGCGAGATCGAAACTCATGAGCGTGAGGCGGGAGCCGGTTCCGCTGGAGCCTTGAGCTTGACGAAATTGTCGGCCCTTGGCGCAATGCGTCGGCTTGTTTCTCGGACTGAGAGTTTGTCGAAGAGAGTTAACCCAATTACGGTACGACATATCGGCTTCGCTGTTTTTTTTGCGTTTGTCTTTGGTGTTGCAACTGAATATGCGAACGTTGTTATCACGTCGAAAGCTGTTTTCAGTGCTGTCGAAGATCAATTTGGCAAGGCAGGATTGGCTTACGGTCGTGCCTCAGAAAGCCAAGGCCCGCAGACAAATAAAAAGGCCCCGACTGACGTGCAACCAACAAAGGCTGAAGCGGGGCGGCCACAAAAACCAAGCGCTGAACCGCCGCAGGCAAAAGCCATTATAGCTACTGCGGAAGATCTCAACAACGCTTCGGGTTCGCGGGCTGTCAAGGCGATAAGTGACGTGAAGAATGAAGCTTTAAAACGGGAAAATGATGAAGTCGGCGGCCGGATGAATGGAACACTGAGTGCATTGACATTTGGGTTCAAGCAATATTGGCCCGCCTTTATTCCGAATGTGAAAGAGACGGATAAGATCGAGGATATTATTTCGGACGTCAGCCTTTTTTGCATCACCGTCCACAAGTGGCTAGAAAATATAAGGGAGATGGACCCTAACTCGACCCAAAAGTCCAGGAAGTCCGACGGCGATATGCACTACGCGATTGCCGAGAGAATTAGCAATATTGATTCTAAGAAGGAAGGTACGATTGCCGCAAAGAGCGACAAGGATGTCGCTTCGAAGGAGGCAAATACTGGCACCGCAACGGGAAACAAAGATAATACCCAAGAGTTTGAGTACGCGTGTTTAGAATTGAAGTTAGATACACTTATGAAAGGATTTCCTCAGGGCTTGTCGACATCGGCACCGGATTTCCCGAACTATATGAACGCCACTACGAATTCGCTTGATGTCCTCTACAATAACTTGAATCACTATCGTGACTTAGGAAAAAAGGGCCCTTATTTCGACGTGGTGGTATTTCAAGTTATGGTGGCGATGATATTTGCGCTCTGGCCTGCACCCGGTTTGGATGACACCGACTTAAGCGAATCCCGCCTGCCGCTCGAACTCCATAGGGCTTAGATACCCGATCGTCGAGTGCCGGCGTCTCGCATTGTAGAAGCGTTCGATGTAGTCGAACACATCGGCCCTGGCCTCATCCCTCGTCCTATAAGTCTTGCGGTCGATGCGTTCGGTCTTCAACGACGAGAAGAAGCTCTCCATCGCCGCATTGTCCCAGACGTTGCCCGAGCGGCTCATCGAGCAGACGACGCCGTGGTCGGCCATCAGCCGCTGGAACTGCTCGCTGGTGTATTGGCTGCCACGGTCGGAATGATGCAACAGAGCATCGGGCTTGCCTCGGCGCCAGATCGCCATGACGAGCGCATCGGTGACGAGCTGGGCCGTCATAGCGGCGCTCATCGACCAGCCCACTACGCGCCGAGAGAACAGATCGATCACGGCGGCCACGTAGAGCCAACCCTCCGCCGTCCAGACATAGGTGAAGTCGGCGATCCATCGTCGGTTGGGAGCAGGAGCCGCGAAGGTGCGATCGAGCACGTTGGGAGCGACGGCGGAGGCCTTCCGCTCACCTAGATCGGGCGGCAGCCGACGCCGTCGCGGGCGTGCTTTGAGCCCTTGCTGCCGCATCAATCGCTCGATCCGGTGAAGCCCGCAGGACAGGCCCTCGGCAAGGACATCGTGCCACACGCGCCTGGCGCCATAGGTCCGATCACTGGCAATGAAGCTCGCCCGCACCTTCGCACCGAGCTCTTCGTCGGTTCGGCTGCGCCGGCTGCGTGGTCGTTTGAGCCACGCATAGAAGCCACCGCGCGAGACACCGAGCGCCCCGCACAACCATCCCGCCGGCCAGATCCCCCGGTGCTTCGCAATGAAGGAGAACTTCACGTCGATTCCTTCGCGAAGTAGGCCGCGGCTTTTTTTAGGATGCCCCGCTCGGCTTTGAGCTTGATGACTTCGCGCTTGAGCCGGGCGATCTCCAACTGCTCCGGCTTCATCTGGCCGTTGCCGGGGAATGCGTGCTGCGGGTCGTCCGCGAACTTCTTCACCCACTCGCGTAGCTGAGATACGTGCACGCCCAGGTCTGTCGATGCCTGAGCAAACGACACGCCCCGATCCCTGATCAGGCGCACAGCCTCAAGCTTGAACTCCCGCGTAAACTTCCGTCTCTCCATGACGCACCTCCGGTTCCACTTAAACACCTAACTTGGTGTCTTCGGAACCGGGTGCAGGCCACTCTGTATGTCGTTCTGCTTCAGTACAGCCGTCCGGCGTGGAAGGGTGCTTCAGTTGCACGGCTTCATGGAGAGAGATGGCCGACAAATTCTCAACCGATTTAAGTTGGAAACTGAGAAACAGTTTGGAACAAGTGTTGTCGGAAAGGATGACAGTTGGCTTTATAAGAAGAATCCGATATTGGGGATTACGCCAATCGAAGTGCTGTGGTACCAAAAATACAAGGCCAAGCTTAAAAGCATTTGGGAAGCCGAATCAAAAAAGGCTGAATAAGCGACAAAGTGAACGATCATATCGGGAGCATATATTACTGCTGTGGAAAGGCGCCGTGCGGCTTTGCCACGGTGACGAGTATGATGACGCTCGCGATTTCATTAATGTTAATTTCCATTCCTGCGATATCAACCGCGGCATCCGATACGGCCTTCCAATCCTTCCTGCAATCCACCATGCCCGCCGCCCAGCATCTCGGCGTCTCGCGCGCCACCTTTGACAATGCCATTCGTGGGCTCGAGCCCGACTATTCGCTGCCCGACCTCGCCATTCCGGGGAAGCCCGAGAAGCCGCCGCCGGGCCAGCCGGAATTCGTGCAGACGCCGGGCCGCTATTTGCGCGAAGCGCTGTTCAAGCGGCTGGCCGCGCGCGGCCGGGAACTGGCGGCGCAGCACCGCGGCACGCTGGCGCGCATCGAGATGGAATTCGGCGTGCCCGGCAATGTGGTGCTGGCGATTTGGGCGCGCGAGACCGACTACGGCCGCGAGGTCGAGGGCCACGACGCCCTGCGCGTGCTGGCGACGCAAGCCTATATCGGCAAGCGCAAGGATTTCTTCCGCAACGAGTTCCTCCATGCGCTGAAAATGCTACAGGATGGCGTACCGCGCTCGCTTCTGCGTTCCTCCTGGGGCGGCGCCATGGGCATGACGCAGTTCCTGCCCTCGGAATTCTACAAATACGCCGTCGATTTCGACGGCGACGGCAAGAAAGACATCTGGCATTCGGTGCCGGATGCGCTGGCCTCCGCCGCCAAGCAGCTCAAGGACAAGGGCTGGCGGACCGGAGAGCCGTGGGGGCTGGAGGTGCGCGTGCCGGCCGGCGTCGATTGCACGCTGGCCGAGCCCGCGCATAAGCGGCCGATCGGCGATTGGCTGAAGCGCGGTTTCGCGCCGGCCTACGGGCGCAAATTACCGGCGCGCGATCTCGCGGTGCCGGCCTCGCTTCTGCTGCCGGAGGGCACTTACGGCCCCGGCTTCCTCACGCCGAACAATTACTACGTGATCAAGGAATACAACTACTCCGACCTCTACGTGCTGTTCGTCGGCCACCTCGCCGACCTGATCGGCGGCGGGCGGCCGTTCGAGCATCCCTGGAGCCAAAGCAGGCAGCTCAAGACCAAGCAGGTGGAGGCGATGCAGCGGCGGCTCGCCGCGCTCGGCCTCTACCACGACAAGATCGACGGCAAGGCCGGCATGCTGACGCGCGCGGCGCTCGGCGCCTTTCAGAAGAAGAACAAGCTGAAGGTCGACTGCTGGCCGACCGCGGCGGTGCTCGACGCCATGCGGCGCTGAAAATGCAAACGCCCGGCGGGGCCGGGCGCTGCAAATTGCGAATGCGCGTCGGCCTATGGCCTGGTCCATTTAAATTGAATCACAGCGAGCCCCTAACATTTTGCATGCGCATGATCTCTCTCGCCCGATGCTTTTCCGAAAACCGGTTCCCATCCCGGATCAAGTCCGGGACAGGCTTTTTCGGGATCATGCGCTAGTCGCACACTTCGATGCGGCGGTGGCGCCAGCCGTAGCCCTCCACCCAGACGCGGCGGCGTTCGACGTGGCAGACCGGCGCATCGTCGTCGTCGTAATAGACCGCCGACGGGGGCGGGGGCGGCGGGCCGGCGTAGACCGGGCCGCTATTGGCGATGGCCGAGCCGATGATGGCGCCGGCGGCGAGCCCGCCCACCACGCCGGCGGCGACGCCGCAGCCGCGGCAGTGCGCTTGCGCCGAAGACGGCAACGCCGCGGCCAATGTGACGGCCGCGGCGAGCGCGATGAAAGTCTGTCTCATGGGTGTTCCTCGGGCCGTTTTGGAAAAACGGCGAGGATCATGCACCCACGATGGTTACGCGAAACTTAATAGCGCTCGCTGCAGACGAAATGCGGCCGGCTCCAGCCGACGAATTCGTCATCGCGATTGTACAGCCGCTTGCGCGCCCAATAGCCGCGATGGCAGCGGTAGGGGTAGGCGCGGTCGTAGCCCTCGTATTCCACGTAGTCGCCGCGCGGATGCGAGTTGGCGATGGCGCCGCCGATGATGGCACCGCCGATGATTCCAGCGGCAATTCCGACACCGAGGCCGCAGCCGTGACAACGGGCGTCGGCGGTGGTGGGAACGCTCAACGTGCCGACCGCGAGCGCCGCGGCGGCAGCCATCGCGAGAATGGCCTTCTTCATCGATTTACCCTCCAAAAATCCATGTCGGCTGCGGCCGACGGCGAACCGGGACACCGATCGTGTTCCGGTAACGATCGAGAGACACAGGCCCGCAATGCCGCAAAGCTATCGTGGGCCGACTCCGATGAGCAAAGCCCGGAATCATGGCCGAAACCGGGCTTGCTGAATTTCGCTTGTGGGCTGGGCGCGGGCTCAGTCGCAGACGCGCACGCGCCGCCAGTGCCAGCGGCCGTAATACCAGACGCGGCGGTGCTGCCAGTAGCAGTCGGGCCCGTAGTAATAGCGCCTCGGCGCGTAATAGTAGCCTCGGCCGTAGTAGGGGCCGTTGGCGGCGGCCGAGCCAATCAGGGCGCCGACCGCAAGCCCGCCGATGATACCGGCCGCGACGCCGCCGCCACCACGCCAATGCGCTTCGGCCTGCTGCGGCGCGGCAGCGGTCGCAAGGACGAGGGCCGCTGCGGCCACGATGGCTGTCAGAATCCGTTTCATGACACACCTCATTTTCATCGATCGCATTGATTGAACGATTATGCCGGGCAATCCCTGCGATCCTGGGCGCTGCGGAAACGCCGCCCTTCGCCGCAAGGTTCCCAAAAACTCCCTGAACCTCGGCTGAACGTGTTGTCCGGATTGCCGAATTGGCCGCCGCCCGAACGATTAAATTTTCGCAAGATTTGCGGCGGCAATGCGGCGGCCCGCTCAGCGCGCGAGCCGGCCGAGCATGCGCGCCAGCACCGTGGGCCGCTTGGCCGGTGCGGCGGCGGGCGCTGCGGGAGCGGATTGTGCCGGCGGCGAGATCTTGGTCGGGATCGCCTGCTTGGCGGCGGCGATGCGCCGCGGCCGCGCGCCGTGTCCGCGCGCTTTGAGGGCGCGCGATTTTGCGGCGCGGCTGCGCGCGCGCGGCGCCGATGCCTTGCGTGCATGCGCGCGGGTCTTGCGCGCGTGGCGCGCCGGCGCCGCTTTGGTCTTGCGCCGCGTCGTCGGCTTGGTCTTGCGCCGCGCCTGGCGCTTTGTCTTCGGCCTTTTTTGCGCCTTGCGCTTGCGGCGCTTGAGCGCATGGCGCCCGGCATGCAGCAGGAACAGCTTCTCGAGCGGATAGCTCAAGCGGCGCACCGCGGCCGCCAGCGGCAGCCATTCCACCGCGACGATGTCGCTCATCACGTCGCGGCTCGGCCGTTCGTAGGCCTGCATGCGCCAGAACTGCACGACCTTGGGCCGCCCGCGTACGCGATAGGTGATGGCGCCGAGAAACTCGTGCACGCGCACGCGATGGCCGGTCTCCTCCACCACCTCGCGGCGGGCGCCGACCATGGGGTCTTCGTCGCGCTTGAGCTTGCCGCGCGGCAGCACCCAGCGCTCGTCCTTGCTGCGCTGGACGACGGCGACCCGCGGGCGCTTGCTGGTGCCGCGCACCACGATGCCGCCCGCCGCGTGGATCGGTGTGCGGGCCATCGCTTGGGAATCCTTGGTCGCCCCGGTTTAGCAAATTGGCTTGGCCGCGGGTGCAAGAAAAGCGCGGAAAACGCCGTGGCTGTGGGCAACTTGTTTGACGCGGACGGCAATGCATCTGTCATAAATCGGTCATTGGGGTGGAGGCGGGCGGCGGAGACGGGGTGAGCCGCGTTCGTTGTTGTGAGCGGCGCGGCGAGCCGGCCTTTAGCCAACGCTCCGCCGCCCCTGTTGCTTTGGTCGGCGCGGGGTGTCGCCCTCTTTGAAGACCGCCCGCTGCTCGGAAATAAAACCGAGGGCGCGCGGGACGCCAAGGGCCCAAACGGACCCGCAGGCCTCGGCATCTCGCGACGCCGAAGCGCATCAAACAGCCCCGCTTCACGCTTTCGCGCTCCGCAAGGGCTCCGCAAGTCCGCCAGTCCCAAGGCGTCCCGCGCGCGGTGTTTGTAGGTTTGCTCCGCATGGCCCCCGGTGGACGTACCTTTCAGGCAACCTTCCTTACGGAAGCCTGCCTATCCACCGCTGTCGGGCCCAGACGATGCCCAGCACGTCTGACCGTGCCGAACGCCGCCGTCAGCGGGGCCCCGTGGCGCGCGGCTGGCGCGCCGGGACACATGCGGCTTGGACCGCCGGGCCGTGCAATCGCATCTCCGATTGCACGTCATTCCCCGGCCACCGCTCCCCGCCCCGTGTCTGAAGATGCTGTACAGACACCCCTCGGTAACGAGGCGGGATGCCACGGATTATGAGGCCGGTTTTCCGAGCGGGGATAGATTTTTTCGCGCTTTGAATTTGCTTGGTCTTTTTTTCGCGGTGTCAGGGTGGTCGTCCTGACGCGCGGCAGCCTCGGCGCAACCCTCTCCCACAAGGGGAGAGGGTAAGAGCATGGGCGGCACGCTCACAGCCAGAACAGCTCGACGACATTGCCGCGTTTCTGAAGGCGCTCGGGCTTTCCTTGCTGCCGATCGAAGCCGGCCACGTAATCGCCGCCGCGCAGCCAGAGCCGCAGACGCGCGATCCGTTCGACCGCCTGCTGCTGGCCCAATGCGCGGTCGAAAGTCTGAAGTTGGTGATGCTCGATCGCGCGGTCATCGGCCATCGTCTGGCGCTGCAAGTCTGAAAGCGCGAGCAACGGACCGGGTTGATGCGGCTGGCGTGCGGCGATCTCACGGCGAGGCGGCGGCCGCGCGCAGTATCCCTGCGCCAGGTCGATGACGCGGCCGGCGTCAAGCAAGCCGCCGGCCGCGTGTGGTTGCTATCGCCAGCCCGCTTGCCGGTCGCAGGCCTTGCGCTCGGTGACGTGCCTCTTCTCCCATTGCGTGACGGACTGGGTTTCGCTGTCGTCCATCTTGTTGACCATGCAGGTGCAGTATTTCAGCACGACCTCGTGCGAAGCGCCGCCCTTGTTGTCCTTCAAGCACTGATTGATCCACTTGACGTCGTCGGTGCTCACCGCGAAAGCGGCATTCACCCAGAGGCACGCGCCGGCAATCGCCAGCGCGGCTACAGTCATCTTCATCGTGACTTCCCCTAAAGTTACCCGGCCGGTAGCGACCGGGGCGCGCACCTTCGCTTGCCGATTGGTTTCCCGCAAGGGCCGGACCGGCCATTGCGCCGGCCCCGGCTGCGTGCGCAATATGCGCGCCGCATAAGGGAGAAACGCCATGCCGCAACTCGCCTGGGACCACGTCCACCTGCGCAGCCCCGACCCGGAAGCCACCGCGCAATGGTTCGAGCGTATGTTGGGCGCACAAGTGATCCGCACGCCGCAGGACGGCACGCAGCGCATCGACGTGAAACTCGGCGGCGCCAATATCTTCATCGCGCCGGTCGCCGCCGGCGACGGCGTCAACGCCCCGCCCGTCACGCCCTATCAGGGCCTCGACCATTTCGGCCTGTCGGTCACTGGCATCGATCAAGTGGCGGCGGAACTCAAGGCCAAGGGCGCCGAGTTCACCATGGAGCCGCGCGTCCCGCGCCCGGGCATCAAGATCTGCTTCCTGCGCGGGCCGCAAGGGGTCTCCATCGAACTGCTCGAGCGCGACCCTAAATACGCCTAACTCCGGCAACCGCAACGCGAATAGCCACTGGATAAAGCGAAGCGGGCGCTTGCTTCATCGCGTAACGATTGCGTAAAAAGCGCCGGGGGAAGCGACTCCAATGGCGCTCAAGGGGGAGTGTATGCGGCGGCTCGCATTGACGATCGGCGCGGCCGCCGTGACGGCGGGAGCGGTCGCCGTGACGGCGGGCGTGGTCGCCAGCGCCGCCGCGGCGCGCGAGAACCGCTTCGAGCGCAGCCTGAAAATGCTCGCCCCTGTCGACCGGCTCGAGCAGCTCTGCGACTACACCGCGATGAAGCGCATCCGCAAGGATCACCGGCCCTACCGGCCCGACCGCGCGGTCGCCGGCGCCGCCAAAGAGCCGAACATCAAGGACAACACCATCGTGGCCAAGAGCGGCGCCTTCCGCAGCCGCAAGAAATGGTACGAGCTCAGCTATACCTGCACCGCCGCGCCCGACCATCTGTCGGTGACGTCGTTCAGCTACAATATCGGCTCGGAAATCCCGGAAGAAAAATGGAAGGGCTACGGGCTGTGGGAGTGAGGCGCGCGCCCTCGAGTGCACGATGAGCGAGGCGAGCCGCTGCGCGCCTTTGCGCGGGGTTACTTCGCGCTCGCGTCGGTGCGGCCGATCAGCGCCGCAGCGGCCAGCGTGACGCCGAGCGGCAGCACCAGGCACCAGAAGCCGACCGCCCAATAGAGCAGCGCCGCCAGTGCGCAACCGACGGCGAAGGCGGCGAGATTGATCGCCATGCGGCCGACGGCGGCGCGGGTCGTCGCGGTTTGCGGCCGGTTGCCGAAGACGAGGCCGAGCGCCCCGATGGTGGCGTCGGTGGCGTTGCCGGTCATGAAGGTGGTGGCAGGCAGCGCCGGCAGATAGACGCGCTGCACGTCGTTCTGCACCGCCATGGCGGCGATGGCGGCGAAGGCGGTGGCGAGCGCGGCCGGGCTGTCGTAGTTCGCAAACGGCCCGAAGCCTTGCGCCAGCGCAAAGAACAAGGCGAGCAGCATGAACTCGGTCGCCAGCAGCACGTCGCGCGCCGGGTAGTTGTGCGCGCGCAGGCCGGCGCCGGCAACGCGCGCCAGCGCGATGACCGCGACGAATTCCGGCAGCGCCAGCATCTTGCCGAGATAGCCCTTGCTGCCGAGCACAATCGCCGCGCACAGCGTGGCGAGATTGCCGGTGATGTGGGCGGCGAACAGGCCGTGCAGCCCGAGGAAGCCGGCGGCGTCGACATAGCCGCCGTTGAAGGCGAGCAAGCCGCCGATCGCCGCCGCTTTGTCGAGATATTTCATCGCATCTTGCGTTGGCGCCGGCTCACGGCGCGCGCTAAATTTTGTCCTTCACCTCGGTGGCCGGACGGTCGCTGCCGCGGGCGGTCTCGGTGTGCCAGTGGCCCTTGTCGTCCTCGTACTGGATGACTTGCGTCGCGCCCGGCACGCGCTGCTCGGCGGCGGCGGCCTGCGCGGCCTTGAGCGCGGCGGCGTGGCTGGGGAAGCTTTCCGAGAACACGCCATCGGCCTTGTAGGCCCAACCGCCGTCGTGCTCGACAATTTCGTAGATGACTTCAGACATGGTTCCCCCCTTTCGAGGTATGACGTAGCCAGTATAGTCGAAAACGTACGACGGCGCGCTTCGGTTGCAGCGAATTTTGCCGGGCGCCGGGGCCACGGAACTCCGGCGCCTGCGTTCAATCCCCGCAGCCGACGCCGATCCAGGCCACCGCCTGGTTCATAACAAGCGCGGCGACGGCGAGCACCAGCGCCGCCGCCATCAGGTTGAGCCCCATCCGGCTCTTGAAGCGCGAGAAGATCCACACCACCAGCCCGATCAGCGCCAGCACCGAACCCGCCGTCATCGCCAGGAAGCGCACCAGAAAAAAGCCGATGCAGCCGCCCGCCGCCAGCAGATTGAATCCGGTGGCGGCGTCGAGGCCGACGACGAGCAGCACAAGGACGACGGCGATGATGGTGCGGCGATAGGCGCGCAGGGTTGCTTTCATGGGGACGCACAATGGCGGCTCGCGCGCGGCGCGGCAACGCGCTCGCGCAAGCGCCAGTGCCCGTCTATAGTCGGCGGGCAAACGGGGGGCGACGATCATGCGGCGGTTATCGAGACTTGCGCTGGCGCTTGCCGCCACCGCGCTCGCCGTGGCCGCGCCGGCGCAGACGCTCAAGCGCGACCGGCTGTTGGAGCAATCCGGCTTTGTCATGCGGCCGGCCGACACGCCGCAGAAGCGCGCGCGCATCGAGCGGCTGCCGCCGCTGCAATTCCTGCGGCGCAGCAGCCCGCGCGGGCGCTATTACCTGTTCGCCGATCCCAAGCTGTGCGTCTGCGTGTTCGTCGGCAACCAGCGGGCGATGGACAATTTCCAGTCGCAGCTCGTCAAGGTGCCGGCTTCCGAGCTGGCGCCCATGCAGGCGGTGCCCGCCACGCACGACAAGCCGCCCTATGTGATCGTGCACGACGTGGGCGAGGACATGTTCGGCGACCCGGAGGACGAGGACATCCTCGAGTATAAGTTTTGATCGGAATGCGCTAGGCTGGCGCCCATGCTCATCGTCTCGATCGTCTTGGAGGCGGCGGTTGCCGTGATCGCCGCGCTGGCGGCGGCGCAAGGGAGGCCCTATCTCTACGGCCTCGCCTTCACCTTCGCCGCCTATGTGTTGTACGATTTCGCCCGCCTCATGCATTGGGCGGTCGAGGGACCGGTGCTGTCGGGCTTGTTCCTGCTGGCGACGCTCGCCGCCCTGATCGCGGTCTGGGGATTGTATAAAGAGGGGCGGCGCAAATAGCGCCCGCACAAGGGAGGAAGCCCATGGCGTTCACGGTGACCAGCACGAGCTTCAAGGACGGCGATTATCTCGGCAACGATTTCGTCCTGTCGCAGGACTACGGCTTCGGCTGCAACGGCCTCAACAAGTCGCCGCAGCTGAAATGGTCGGGCGCGCCGGAGGGCACCAAGAGCTTCGCCGTGACCTGCTTCGATCCCGACGCGCCGACCGGCTCGGGCTTCTGGCACTGGCTGGTGGTCAATATCCCGCCCGACGTGACCGAGCTTGCGCTCGGCGCCGGCAGCCCGGGCGGCAAGATGCCGGCCGGCAGCCTGCAGACGCGCACCGATTTCGGCAAGCCCGGCTGGGGCGGCCCGTGCTCGCCGCCGGGCTCGCACCCGCACCGCTATCTGTTCACGGTCTTCGCGGTCAACACCGACAAGCTGCCGGTCGAGGCCGATACATCCGCCGCCGTGGTCGGCTTCAACCTGCATTTCACCACGCTGGCGCAGGCGACCATCATGGGATTGTACAAGCGCTGAGGAACGGCGGGCGTATGGCTTCCTGCCTAGCTTCGCGGGCCAGATAGTTGACAAAGTCAAGTATTGCCCCGAGCATGGGCCATGGCACCCCTATCGGATCGGCAGCAGCGCGCGCAGGTGGCCGTCGTCGGCCTGGGCGGCATCGGCGGCGGAGCCGCCGGGCTTCTGATCGCGGCCGGGCGCCACGACGTCGTGGCCTGCGTGCGGCGCCCGCTCGACCGGCTCACCGTCGAACGGCCGGAGGGCGCGATCGCGGTGCCGCTCACCGCGCTCACCGATCCGGCCAAGGCGGCGCCGGTCGATTGGGTGCTGCTCTGCACCAAGGCGCACGAGACGCCGGCCGCCGGCGCCTGGCTTGAGCGCCTGTGCGGACCGGCGACCCGGGTGGCGGCGCTGCAAAACGGCGTCGATCACGCGGAGCGCATCGCGCCCTTCGCCAACGGCGCCGACGTCGTGCCGGTGCTGGTCTATTACAACGGCGAGCGGCTGGCGCCGGACCGGGTGCGCATCCGCTCGGTCAGCGCGCCCGAGCTGGTGGTGCCCGACAGCGAGGGCGGCCGCGCCTTCGCCGCGCTGATGCAGGGCACGCCGCTGCGCGTGCAGCCGAACGCCGATTTCGTCACGCTCAAATGGCGCAAGCTGCTGCTCAATGCGGTGGCCAATCCGATCACCGCGCTGACGCTGCAACGCTTCGCGGTGTTCCGGCGCGACGACGTGCACGCGCTCTGCCTCGACGTGCTGCAAGAGGCGGCGCAGGTGGCGGGCGCCGCCGGCGCCAGACTTGCGCCGGACGAGCCGGCGCGCACCATGGGTGTTTTGCTCGGCTTTGCGCCCGAGCTCGGCTCATCGATGTATTTCGACCGGCAAGCCGGGCGGCCGCTGGAGATCGAGGCGCTCACCGGCGCTATTGTCGCCGAGGGCCAACGGCATAATATTGCGACGCCGCTCAACCGCGCGCTGCTCACGCTGCTGCGCGCGGTCAACGACGCGGCGGTGAGTCAGGCGCAAGCAAAGCCATGAAGGTCTTCATCACCGGCGCGACCGGTTATATCGGCGGCTCGCTGGCGGCGGCGCTGACGCAAGCCGGCCACCAGGTAAGCGGCCTGGCGCGCTCGGACGCGGGCGCGGCGGCGCTTGCAGCGCGCGGTATTATGCCGGTGCACGGCACGCTCGACGATGCCGCCGTGCTGGCGCAAGCCGCGCGCGACGCCGATGTGACGATCAACACGGCCAATGCCGGGCATCGCGGCGCTGCCGAGGCGATGGTGAAGGGGCTCGCCGGCACGGGCAAGATATTCCTGCACACCTCGGGCTCCAGCATCGTCGGCACCCGCGCGCGCGGCGAGCTGGTCGAGCAGATCTTCGACGAGGACACGCCCTTTACGCCGACGCAATTCCGCGCGCCGCGCGTCGCGATCGACGAGATGGTGCGCGGCGCGGCGCAGAACGGCGTGCGCTCGCTGGTCATCGCGCCCAGCCTGATCTATGGGCGCGGGCGCGGGCTCAATCCGCACAGCATACAGGTGCCGTGGCTGATCGCGCTGGCGAGGAAATTCGGCGTCGCCAGGCACATCGGGTCGGGCGAGAACCGCTGGGCGAACGTGCATATCGACGATCTGGTGACGCTCTATCTCGCGGCGATCGAGAAGGCGCCGGCCGGCGCTTTCTATTTCGCCGAGAACGGCGAGAACTCCATGCGCGAACTGTGCGAGGCGATCGGCCGTATGCTGGGCTTCGGCGGGCGCAGCGAGAGCATGACGGTGGAGGAAGCCGCGGCCGAGTGGGGCGAAGGGCCGGCCAACGACACCATGGGCTCCAACAGCCGCGTGCGCGCCAAACGCGCGCGCGCCGAGCTCGGCTGGCACCCGCATGAGCGCTCGCTGATCGAGGAGATCGAGCAGGGCTGTTACGCGCAGGAACGGTAGGCGGCGGCGCCAGGAACGCACAAGGGAACCGCGGGCAGCGGCGCGGGTTGATCGGTGACGAAGGGACGCGGAGGGTACCGTCAGGGGTTACCGTCATGCGCGCTTTGCTGATCATCGCAATACTCGCAGGTTTTGCCACCGCCGCCGTGGCGCAAAGCGGCGGCACCTCGCCGACCCCCATGCCGCCGGCAAAGCCTCCGGCTCCGGCGACCACCGGCATGGGCGCGGCGCCCGGTGCGCCGGTCGGCCACCGGCAGCCGACCAAGCAAAGCCTGCCGCCGCAAGTGCGCGAGAAGCAAACCGCGCCCGCTGCGTCCGATCCGTTCGGGCCGTTGCCGAAGATCTGCAACGATTGCTGAGGCGCCAGAGTCTGAATTCGCGGAAATTGAAGCCTTCTCCGCTCATTCCCGTCCCCGCCTTCGCTGGGACAGGCTCCAGCGGGAATCCAGGTGCAACAATCGCAGGCGTCTCAGTTTCCAGCTCTGGGTCCCGCTTTCGCGGGGACGAGCGGTCAACGGCGATTCAGCCTCAATGGATCAGACACTCTAGCGAAGCGGCGCGAGGAAGCGCTCGACCGCCGCCCACGCCTGCTTGTAGCCGGCGGGATCGGCCTCGGCGTTGAGCGCGGAAGCGCCGTGCGGCGCGTGCTTGGGCACGAATTGCGTTTTGTCCTTGCCCGGCACGGCATTGACGATGGCGCGGGCGGCAACGATCTCGCCGCGATTGCTGGCGGAAGACACGAACACCGCGACGTTGGTCAGCTTCTCCGCGGCGTCGTGCACGGCATGGCGGGAGCCGAGATATTCGCCGGGCGAGAACGCCATCAGGCCGGCGATCTTCCCCGGGTTGTTCGCCGACAGCAGGAACACCAGCGCGGCCGAATAGCTCGAGCCGCAGACGACGATCTTTTGCGCGCCGCGCGCGCGCGCCCAGTCGAGCGCGGCCTGCAGGTCGGGCAGGGCGGCGCGGTAGCCGGTGCTGTGCCCGAGCGTTTTGACCGTCTTGTTGGCGCGGCCGAACAGGTCGCCGCCCGAGCGCTGGTCGAGCGCCAGCGCGTTGAAGCCGAGCGCGTTGAGCCTGGGCGCGATCGTGGCATATTCCGCGCCGCTGCCGCCGGCCTGGTGGAAGAGCAATATTATCGGTTTTGATTTGTCGGCGTTGCCGTAATAGTGCGCGAACACCTTGACGTGGTCGGCGGCGGTAAGCGTGACGGCTTGCGGCGCCGCCAAAGCCGGCGCGGCGGCGGCTAAAAGAGCAAGTGCGAGCAGGCGGGCGAAAATCGTCATGACCGAATTCTAGCGCAACTCCTTCACGCCGGCATTCAAGCCCGCGTCAGCTTTTCGTGAGCCTCACACCGTCCGGTAGCCGCCGTCGGCCATGAGGATCGAGCCGGTGACGTAAGCCGACAGGTCGGAGGCGAGGAAGATCGCCGGACCGACGATGTCCTCCGGCTGGCCGGCGCGGCCGAGTGGCGTGTGGTCGATGAACACTTGCACCAGCGCCGGATTGCTGGCGCGCACCTTTTCGTTGAGCGGCGTCTCGATGAAGCCGGGGCCGATGCAGTTGACGCGGACGCCCTCCTTGCCGAGTTCGGCGGCGAGCGCGCGGGTGAAGCCGAGCACCGCGTGCTTGGAGGCGGTATAGGCGGTCGAGGACGGCGTGCGCAGGTGCACGAAAGACTGGATGGAGGCGAGGTTGACGATGCGCCCCTTGCTGGCGCGCAAAGGTTCGAGGAAGGCCTGCGTGACGTTGAACACGCCGTCGAGATTGATGGCGAGGATGTCGTCCCAGTCCTTGGCCACCGTCGCCGCGTCGGCGGTGAAGGCGTTGCGCCGCGTGACGCCGGCATTGTTGACCAGCACCGAGACTTGGCCGAGCGTATCGGCGACTTGGGTTGCGACCGCGCGGCAGGCGGCGCGGTCGGTGACGTCGAGCGCGAAGCTTTTGGCCTTGCCGCCGGCGGCCGCGATCTCGGCGGCGGTTTTTTCCGCGGTGTCGCCCTTGATGTCGAGCGCGGCGACGCTCGCGCCCTCGCGCGCAAAGCCGAGCGCGATGGCGCGGCCGATGCCGGAGCCCGCGCCCGTGACGACGGCGATGTGGTCTTGCAGCAAGCCGGCCATGGTCGTCCTCCCCTGATACCGTGCGAGCATAGCAACGGCGCGGGTGCGTGGAAGCCTCTCATCCTGCCGCTGCGGGACGCGAGAGGTTTATTGGGCCGACGGCGTGGTAAAAGAAAGGCTCGCGATTCGCGCCGTCTCACGAGCACCGCGCCGCGATCGCACAAATGGCCAAAATGCAAGGAGACGTCCCATGCCGAACACCCGTGGCTTGCGTGCCGCCTTGATCGCGCTGTGCGCGCTCGCCGGCATCGCCTTCACCTCGCCCGCGCGCGCCGACAGCGGCAGCATCCGCTTCGCCGTCTACAAGGCCGGCTGGTTCATCGGCGGTTCCGGCGGCAGCGGCACGCTCTATTTCCACGGCAGGCGCTACCACATCTCCATCGGCGGGCTGTCCGCCGGCCTCGTGTTCGGCGCCTCAAAGACCTACTTTCACGGCACCGTCAGCCATATCCGCGGCCCCTATGACGTTTCCGGCGTCTATGGCGCCGGCGGCGCCGGGGCCGCGGTGATCCACGGCGTGCGGGCGATCGTGCTGACCAACGAGAAGGGCGCCGTCTTGTCACTGAGCGGCCGGCAGGTCGGGCTGATGGCGAACGTCGACCTGAGCGGGCTGGCGATCTCGGTGAGGTAAGCGGCGCGGCCGCCCGCGCCTGCTGCTTCGCCGTCTTAATCGCGTAAAACGGGCAATCGGCCGCCAACCTGTCACAAAACGGCACAGCCGACGCCGAAAAAAGCCTGTGGATCAACGCCTTAGAAAGCGTTATGGTTAACGCCGTCCACAGGAGGGCGTTATGCGTAACGTGGTGAGTGTTGCGTTGTTTCTTGCGCTGATGCTGGGCCTGCCCGCGGCCTCGCTGGCGCAGAACGCAGGCTACAGCGATCAGCCCGCGGCGGCGGCGGACGACAGCGGGCAGTACGGCGATCAATCCGGCGATACCGTCGCGGTGCAGGGCGACGACGGCGGCAATAGCGACCAGGGCGCGGTCTCGCAGGACCAGCCGGGCGATACCGCGAGCACGGGCGACGATCAGGGCACATATCAGGACCAGCCGGGCGACACCGCGAGCACGGGCGACGATCAGGGCACGTATCAGGACCAGCCGGGCGATACCGCGAGCACGGGCGACGATCAGGGCACGTATCAGGACCAGCCGGGCGACACCGCGAGCACGGGCGACGATCAGGGCACGTATCAGGACCAGCCGGGCGACACCGCGAGCACGGGCGACGATCAGGGCACCTATCAGGCCCAGCCCGGCGACACCGCGAGCACGGGCGACGATCAGGGCACCTATCAGGACCAGCCAGGCGATACCGCGAGCACGGGTGACGATCAGGGCACGTATCAGGCCCAGCCGGGCGACACCGCGAACACCGGCGACGATCAGGGCGCGTATCAGGCCCAGCCCGGCGCCGCCAGCTTCGGCAGCGACCGGGGCGGCGGCTAAATCCGCCGGCCGGGGGCGATGTCATGGCGGGGCGGGACTGGCGCCCGCGCCGTATGCTATAAGCGCTGCATGCTTGCGAGACGCCTTTCACTCCTGTGCGGCCTGCTGCTGATGGCGGCCATGCTGCTCACCGTTGCGCCGGCGCGCGCGGCCGATGCCGCGCAGGGCAAGCAGATGGCGCTCGCGCACTGCGCGGCCTGCCACAATGTCGGCGAACGCCCGCGCAACGAGGTTGCCCAATCTCCGTCGTTTGCGACGATCGCGCGCAAATACGCCTTCAAGCCGGACGCCATCGCGGCGGCAATCGCCGGCCCGCACCCGAAGATGAACTTCGCGCCGAGCGCGGGCGAAGCCGCCGACATCGCGGCCTATATCGCGACGCTGGGCAAGTAGCGCGCTTTGCCGTTTGCCTGAGAGCCGTTCGCCGCCGCGATCGCGGCCGGTAGTAACCCGCTGCGGCCCCGGGACTTCCCTTATGGACAAGATCGGAATTTTCCGCGGCCGCGCGCGCCGATAGACGTGCCGGCATGAGCAGGAGAAACGTCATGTCGCGATTGCTGCGCGTACAACGGCCGCTCGTCGCGGCGCTGGAAATGGCCTGGGCCACGGTGTGGGCGCGCGTGAGCGAGCCTTACCGCCCCGAGCGGCATTATATGCGCGGGCCCGGCCCCAAGGCGCGGGCGAGGCGAGCGGGCTAGTGCCCCGCTTCCGAAGTTCGTGATACATCGCAGCACCCTTTGACACGAACTTCGGAAGCCAAGGGGCACTAGCAAGTATCTGATTCTAGTGCCGCTTATCGATTTGAAGTTCCTGAACGAGCTTGCGGCAGGTGGCGCAGGAACTTCAAATCGGCGGCACTAGCGCGATTCGTCGAAATCCGGCAGAGATTGCGGTCATGTCACTCGACCAGCACAAGAGCCTGGCACGGCGCGCGCTCGAAATGTGGGGCAGCGGCAATGCCGACAAGCCGGAAGAGATTTTCGCCGCGGCTTACGTCAACCATCAGGAATCCGACGCCAAGGGCGGCGTGACTTCGCTCGATCTGGCGGGCTGGAAAGCGGTGGTGGCGGAAAACCATCGCGCGTTTACGGATTTTCAGGTGCGTATCCTGATGCAGATCGCCGAAGGCGATCTGGTCGCCACGCGCTGGCAATTTTCGGCGACCCACACCGGCCCCTATCTCGGCCACCCGCCGAGCGGCAGGCGTGCGACCTGGACCGGCGTGCAGATCGACCGTTTCGCGGGCGGCAGGATCGTCGAGAGCTGGGTCGACTGGGACAAATACCGGCTGTTCGCGGCACTCGGCTTTTTGAAGTAGGCGGTGTCGTAGGGCGCAAGAGCGGCGCGGATTGCGCCGCCTAACATCGAGTGCCGCCCTTACCTCACGCCCGCTCGACGCGCGCCGCGTAGCAGCCGGGCGCGGCGTAGTGGATGTGCAGATATTGCACGTCCGCGTCGGCGAACTGGCGCGCGATCGCCTCTTCCAGCCAGACGCCTTCGACGACTTCCCAGCCGCGCATCATGCCTTGGGCGTCGAAGCCGCGCACTGCCAGCGTGCGCCGGCGCAACTGGTCGGGCACGGCATCGACGGCGTCGAAGGTCCGTTCGCCTTTGCGCACATAGATCGCAAAGCGCATGCGGTAGGGCGAGGCGACGGCGTGGTGCTCGTAATTGGTGAGGATCACCTCGTCGCCCGGCGCGGCGTCGGTGAGGCTGACGCGGCAGGGGTGCGGCCCGTCGGCGATTTTTCGCACCGCGCCCTGCGCCGCCAGCTCGGCGTCGCGACAGCGCGAACAGGTGGGCGAATTGTTCGGCCGGCAGGCCGGTGATGCGGAAATTCATGCCGTCCTCCATCGTGTTGGGAAGACGATGGCCGCGGGCGAGGCGCCAGCCCACCCGATTCCGGCACCCGATTTCTGCTATAGCTTCGTCACGATCCGACGCCCGCGCCGTGTTTCGTCGATCACGTGGACGCGGCGGGCTTGTGCCAACACGGGAGGCGACAAATGCAGCGGCTGATTTTGGCGGTGTGCGGCTTGATCCTCGGCGCCGGGCTCACTTTTGCCGGCGCGCTGCCGGCCGGCGCGCAGGCCGCGCTGCAGGGAAACTGGATCGCGACCAAGGTGGAGACCGACGGCGTGGCGAGCCCCGAGGTCGTCGGCCACCGGCTGTCGTTCTCCGGCGACCGCTTCGAGATCAAGTCCAAGGACGGCAAGACGGTCTATGCAGGTACGGTGCGGACCGATCCGAAGGCCACGCCCGCGGCGATCGACTTCGCGCATAGTCTTGGCGCGCTCAACGGCAAGACGTGGAAAGGCATCTACAAGCTCGCTGGCGGCTCGCTGATCGTCTGCGATAACGCGGCCGATCTGGCGAAGGGCCGGCCCGCGGCGTTCGAAGCCAAGCGCGGATCGGGGTATGTGCTGCTCACGTTCGCGCGGGCGAAGTAGCGGCGGATTGGTAGCCCGCATGGAGCGGAATGCGGGGATATCGAGAGGGCAGCCCCGGATTTCGCTGCGCTTCATCCGGGCTACTTGCTTGGCCGGCCCGGCGCGGGATTCGCGCGCTAGATCCGCGCCCCGCGATTAAAGGCGTCGACGAGCTGGTTGTAGTCGCGCAGCAGACGCTGCGGCGAGCCTTCGATCATCCAGCCGGCGCCGGGGCTGCTCAGCATCATCTTGTCGCCGGCGCTGTAGGGCACATGATCGCGCAGGCGGCGCATGAGCTGCTTGGCGGAGACCAGGAACGACTTGGCGTTGCCCATGAAGAACGAGCCGATCTTGTTGCGGTCGTTGATGGCGTTGCCGGCAAACTGCTCGGCGCCTTTGACGGCGGCTTCGTAGTCGGCGAGCGCCTGTTTGATCGCGGCGAGGTCGGGCTTCGCGACTTCTTGCGCGCGCAGCACGCGCTTGGCCTGGATCATCACCGCCTGCACGTAATAGTGCGCCTGGCGCCCTTCGCTCTTCTCGATCGCGGCGAGCCGCTCCAGCGCGCGCTTGTCGTTGATGGCCTCGACTTCGCCGCGCAGCGTCTTGTCGGCGCGCGCGAAGGCGTCCCAGGCGGCGACCAGTCGCGGATGCAGGGCACGGCCCTTGGCCATCCGGTCGTCCTTGTAGTTTTCCTGGGTGTAATAGTCGTCGGCCTCCTTCAAGAGCGGCTCGAGCGCGCCCACGGCATCGCCGTAAGCGGAAGCCGCGGCTTCGAGCGCGGCGTCGCGCGGCTCCATGAAATTGGCCTGGCTGATCTTCTTGCGGCAGTCGGCGGTGTCGTAGATGGTGTAGGTGCCGTAGATGATGCGCTCGCGGCCGGTGGGGCCATGGCGGCCGACCCAGCTGAAATAACGCGCGCGCGACTGGAAGGCGCGCGCCGACAGCCGGTTGATGCAGCCGACATAGGCGTTGAGCTTTTGCGTGAGCTGGGATGCCGGCGGAGAGGGCGCCTGCGCGGCGGCCTCATTCGCGGCGAGCGGCGAAAGCAGAAGAATTGCGCCGAGGACGGCTGCATAAAACGGTTTCATGGTCGCACCCCCAAAGTGCCGGGCCAAGCGTCACCAAAGCGCGCACGGCCGCGCTTGTTTCATCATACTGCGGCGCCGCCGCGCTGGTAACGGGCGCCCAGGCGCGGCGCGCCGCCGCGCTTGGGGTTGGTCGCGGGTGGCGGGCGTGGGGTTCATGCGCGGGCGGGCAGGGCGGCGCGGCGCGCGCTTTTTCCCTCTCCCCACAGAGGGCAGAGCCGCGCCGCCGTGCTATAAAAGCGCCCGTTAACGGCTCTTGCGCGCGCGCTGTTTGCGCGTAGATTTCGCGCAACGGAAAGGTTCTCGCATGAAGATCAAGGTGGTCGTGCACGAGGCGGAAGAGGGCGGCTTCTGGGCGGAAGTGCCGGCCATTCCCGGCTGCGCCAGCCAAGGCGAGACCATGGACGAGCTTCTCGCCAATATCCACGAAGCGATCGAAGGCTGTCTCTCCGTCGATGTCGCCGCGCCGAAGGGCGGCGGCGGGCGCGTTCTCGAAATCGCGGTATGAAATCGGTTTCCGGCCGGGAGCTTGCGCGCCTGGTCGAACGCCGCGGATGGAGCTTGCTGCGGGTAAGCGGCAGCCATCACATCTACGGCAAGCCCGGCAGCGTTGTGAGGTTGTCGATCCCGATCCACGGCAATGCGGCGCTGAAGCGAGGCCTGCTGCGGCACCTGCTCAAGCTGGCGGAGATTCCGGAGGAGGATTTGTAGGATCATGGCCCGAGGACCCCAACCCCCCGACGCGCGGGCGCGCGCCGAGCAGGCCTTCAAGGCGGCGACCGCCAAGCCGGCCGAGCTGCCGAAGGCTGCGCCGTCCGTGCCCGGCGCCAAGGAGCAGGTGAGCCTGCGCATCGACCGCGACGTGCTGGATTTCTTCCAGGCCGACGGGCCGGGCTGGCAGGAGCGGATCAATGCGGCGCTGCGCAAGGCGGCGGGGAAGTAAGCGGGCTGTTGCCCGCTCATCCCCGCGCAAGCGGGGATCCGGTTTTTCAAAGAGCGCGTTCGGCCGTTATGGGCTCTTATTGAGCAGCGCATCGCGTTGCTTGATCAGTCTTTGCAGCTCTTCAGATTGTTGCGCGATCCGATCCGCGTTGCGATCTTCATCCTCGGCGCCCGAGTTCACTGTCGCCTGTTCGATCAACTGCCGGATGTTGTCGCGCGCGATGGCGATGCGCTCTTCGAGCTCCGTAAGCGAAGGTGAACTGCTGTCGCTCATCATGTCCTCCCTGACGCCGTCAGGCGCCGTGCGAATAGAAAGAAAGATGATAGCACAGTCGGGAGGCGGCTCACGCAATCGACCGCGACGTGCTGGATTTTTTCCAGGCCGACGGGCCGGGCTGGCAGGAGCGGATCAATGCGGCGCTGCGCAAGGCGGCGGGGAAGTGACCGTCTTCGGTCATCACCGGGCCGGCGCGTTAGCGCCGTGGCCCGGCGATATCGCGCCACAAAGCGGTGACTCGCAGGACTTCAGGCGACGGAGAGGCCGCGCTTCTGCTCATACATCGACCGATCCGCCGATTTGAACAGCGCCTTTTTGGTTGCGCCATCTTCCGGGTAAAGTGCCAGGCCGACGCTGGCGGCGATCGAAATCGTGCGGCCGCCGGCGCCCACCGATGCGGCTATTCCACCTTTGAAGTGCGCGCGCAGGCGCCGTGCAAGCAAGGTGTCGAAGCCGACCGGCAACACGACTGCGAATTCGTCGCCGCCGATTCTCGCCACCACGCAGTTCGCCCCGGCTTGCTTTTTGAGTTCATCGGCAACGGCCTTGATCGCCGCGTCGCCGGTCTGATGGCCATACACGTCATTGAGCGTTTTCAGGTTGTTCAAATCGACGAGGAGCATTGCAGTGTGGCAATGATGCTCGCGCGCCGTCGACACGGCAAGATCCAGTTGCGCGTCGAACATGGCACGGTTCGGCAACCCGGTCAGGGCGTCGACCTGCAGCGCCGACACGTCGACATGCATGACGACGGCGAAGCGCTTGCCGTCGATGTCGAGCGCGGACACGACGACCTCGAACCAATGGTATCGGCCGTTGAAGGGGCAGGCATAGGTCGCTATGAACGTCGGCCGTTCGCCTTTGAGGACTGCACGTATCCCCGAGAGGATTGCCGATGCCTCGGGACAGCCGCGTTCGATGGCCGCTTCGCATTCCGCGAAATAATTCCAGCCCGACGCCTTGGCGGCAAGGCCGCCGGCCTTGGCCGTTTCGTCCCAGGTCCGGTTGTTGCGTACGATGGCGCCGGACGCCGCGACAACCGCGATTTCCGCCGCGAGCCAATCGGACAGTTCGATGGCAACGGATTGAATCATGGTGCTCTGGCGGCGCCGGTCGGACGGGTCGTCGGGTTCCGGACGCTCCTGCATTGGCAACAGGCTAGGGCGCTGTGGCTAACGTTTCGTCAATGCAGGGATCGCATTCGTGCACAATGAATGCTTTCATTCCGGCCGACGCCGTGCCGCCCGTCGTTCGGCGGCGGTATTTGCGCGGGCGCTGCGCCGTGGGTGCGCAAGCTGGCTATAGCCGGCTTGCGATGCTTCGAGACGCGCACAGGCGGTGTGCTCCTCGGCACGAGGCCGGGGAGAGGCATGCCGCGCCAGGCATCCGCCTCGCGCCCTGGCGCCCTTACGCGGCGATGCGCGCCCGCGTTGCCACGATCTGCAGCGCGGCGCGGGCGGCCTCGCGGCCCTTCTCGATGAAGTGCGCCGTGAACGCGCCGCGGTGATGCTCGGTCTCTTGATAGTGATGCGGCGTCAGCGATACCGACAGGATGGGCACGCCGCTGTCGAGCGACGCGCGCATCAGCCCGTTGACGACGGCTTCGGCCACGAAGTCGTGCCGGTAGATGCCGCCGTCGACGACCAGCGCGGCGGCGACGACCGCGGCGTATCTGCCGGTGGCGGCGAGGTCGCGCGCCGTCAGCGGCAGCTCGAAGGCGCCCGGCACGTCGAACACGTCGACGTCGTCGCGCGGCACCAGTTCGAGAAAGCCCTGCAGCGCCTTGTCGACGACGTCCGCATGCCAGTTGGCCTTCACGAACGCAAAGCGGGTGTGTGTCATCTTCGTGATCTCCTTGCCGGTTGACACGTCACCCAAGGCGATCACGAGACGCGGCGAGCCCGCTGCGCGCGGGGCTCGCACGTTCCGTTCTCTTCCATCCGGACTGTGACCGTCGGCTCAGGCATCGCACCTGATCTGCTGACCCTTCCCTTAGGGATTTCCCTTGGGAAGGCGCTCGCGGGCTCACGGCGCAAAGGCCGCATACCGCCGGTGGGGACTTCCACCCCGCCCTGAGAACGGGGCCATTGTTGGCAAAGCGCGGGCGGGTTGGCAAGAAGGCGGGATGCGGAGGCCGATGGGCAAGCGTTGCCCGGATTTCGCAGAGTTTACCCTCGGGCGCGCGAAGCGCGACCCGGGGGCTTCATCCGGGCTACTTGCTGCTTGCTAATCCGCCGCACGAGCTACGGGCTGCCACCTACGTCAATCCAAGAACGGCAAGCCGGCGCAGACGATCTTCCCCGTTTGCCCGTCGATCACAAGAAAGCCGTTGATCTCGTTGGCGCCCGACGGATTGCGCTGCTTCGGGACCACGACGTGGAATTGCCAAACCGGCTTGGTCACCTTGGCGCCGCAGACGCTGCCGGCGGTGATGAGTTGGGCAGCGGCGATGTTCCGCAGGACGTCATTGGCAGTCTTGCCGTAAGGATCGCCCTTGAGAATCTTGACGGCGGCGGCGCGCGCCTGATGTTCGCTCATCACGCCGGCCGCCGGCGCCGGCGTGATCTGCGCCGCGGCAATGAACGCCGCGGCCAGCGCAACTATAATCCGCCTGAGCCGCACGGGACCTCCTTACGCTGACGCGCGGTTTGCGGTGAGCAGCGAATTTAACTGTCACGGCCGGACTAAAGGCCGAAGGCCGTCTTCGTGCATTTGTCCCGGGCATCCACGTCTTACCCGCCAGAGCGCCGGTAAGATAGATGTGGATGCCCGGCACAAGGCCGGACATGACGCAGCCCGTAGCCCGCATAGAGCGAAGCGGAATGCGGGGCTATCGAGAGAGCGGCCCCGGATTTCGCGGAGTTTACCCTCGGGCGCGCGAAGCGCGACCCGGGGGCTCCATCCGGGCTACTGGCTCGGTGGGCTCGGCGCGGAGCCCGTGCCGGGACGGCGCGCAGCGCCGATCCGGGTACGCCTTAGCCCACCCTACAATTCCGCTTCATGCTATAAACCCGTCATGGCCCGAGGACCCCAACCCCCCGACGCTGAGCGCCCTAAGCCGAGCAGGCCTTCAAGGCGGCGACCGCCTCTCCGTTGTCATTGCCGGGGCTTGACCCGGCAATCCATGAGGCTGTGCCCAATATGCCGACTTATTGTAAGTTTCGGGGACGCTGGAAGTCATCATGGATGCGCGGGTCAAGCCCGCGCATGACCGAGAGGATCGGTACGCTGCGCATCGACCGCGACGTCCTGGATTTCTTCCAGGCCGACGGGCCGGGCTGGCAGGAGCGGATCAATGCGGCGCTCAGGAAGGCGAGTGGGAAATAGGCGTATGGTGCAATAGCAAACCATATTGCGTCGGCTAAATTGCGGACTACGCTTCGCTAATCCGCCTTACGGGCTACAAGTCGGTATGGAGAATGAAATGGGGACAGACGCTTTTCTTACCGTTGTTTCGGAGGCGCAGCTCGGAAACAAGGGGCTCGTGACGACAGTTTACGACGACGCAGGGATCGTTGGTCATCTCATGGTCGGTAAGGCTTCTCTTACTTGGTTTGAGAAGCATGCAAAGAAGCGAGGCAGAAAGGTTACTTGGTCCGAGTTTCACGCATGGATAATGAAGAAGCCGGAAATTCCGGCAACTAGGCCCTAGGTCTGGCGAGTAGCCCGCATGGAGCGAAGCGGAATGCGCGGAGTGTCTTAAGAATTTGGTCCCGGATTTCGCTGCGCTCCATCCAAGCTACGCTTGTTTTCGAGGCCTAGACGGGCAGTTCAACTATTTGCAAGTCGGCGGCCAAGGTTTCCCTGTTGAAGGACGCTCGTTTAGCGGAGAATAAGCCTCCTTGCTGTGCTCGGCACAATAGGGGAGGTCCGGCAGCGTCGGCCGTCCACAAAACAAGACGGGGTCCGTGCCTTCGTTGGTTAGCGGCCACCTGCAAACTGTTTCATCAAGTTCGAGAAGCGTTCTTGGGCGGTACATGAAATCGTCATGGCTGCCCTTTGCCTGAGCGGCGTCTGGCGGACGGGTTTGACGGATTGGACTAGTGGCTGATGGCGACTTCGCACGTCCGGACAGCCCGAGTTTATGAATTTTTCCAATAACAGCATTGCGTGTGATCCCGCCCAACTCTGCTGCGATCTGACTCGCACTTAACCCGTCGGCCCAGAGTTTCTTTAAGAGTTCTACTCGTTCATCTGTCCAGGAAATTGGATTTGCGGCGTTCTGTATTTCCGGCTTAAAAGCTGACTCTAATAGTTGCTTTTGCTTAGCAACTGCGGATTTATCTCGCGCTACATAGTCCTCTTGGTCAGCGGATTCGTGTTCAAATTCTGCGTGCGTCAAGTGAGGCTTGGATGCCAAATGCACAAGTTCAATCTCGCCGGCCATTAACGCCTCTTGGATAGACGGCACTTCTGAAATTTCTTTTAGCTTTTGTGCGTCTTGCAAAAAACGTGCTATTGCAAAACATAGAAATGGGCGGTCAGTGTAATATTCAAATTCGATAGAGAGCTTTTCTCTCAAAGAACTTTTGTCATTGGCCTGCACCCGGTTCCGAAGACACCAAGTTTGGTGTGACAATGGGACCGGAGGTGGGTCATGGAGAGGCGGAAGTTTACGCGGGAGTTCAAGCTTGAGGCTGTGCGCCTGATCAGGGATCGGGGCGTGTCGTTTGCTCAGGCGTCGACAGACCTGGGCGTGCACGTATCTCAGCTACGCGATTGGGTGAAGAAGTTCGCGGACGACCCGCAGCACGCATTCCCCGGCAATGGCCAGATGAAGCCGGAGCAGTTGGAGATCGCGCGGCTCAAGCGCGAAGTCATCAAGCTCAAGGCCGAACGGGACATCCTAAAAAAAGCCGCGGCCTACTTCGCGAAGGAATCGACGTGAAGTTCTCCTTCATTGCGAAGCACCGGGGGATCTGGCCGGCGGATTGGATGTGCGGGGCGCTCGGTGTCTCGCGCGGTGGCTTCTATGCCTGGCTGAAGCGGCCGCGCAGCCGAGCGCAGCCGAACCGACGAAGAGCTCGGTGCGAAGGTGCGGGCGAGCTTCATTGGCAGCGATCGGACCTATGGCGCCAGGCGCGTGTGGCACGATCTGCTGGCCGAGGGCGTGTCCTGCGGGCTTCATCGGATCGAGCGATTGATGCGGCAGCAAGGGCTTAAAGCACGCCCGCGCCGGCGTCGGCTGCCGCCCGACCTGGGTGAGCGGCAGGCCTCCGCCGTCGCTCCCAACGTGCTCGATCGCACCTTCGCTGCTCCTGCTCCCAACCGCCGATGGATCGCCGACTTCACCTATGTCTGGACGGCGGAGGGCTGGCTCTATGTGGCCGCCGTGTCGATCTGTTCTCTCGGCGCGTGGTCGGCTGGTCGATGAGCGCCGCTATGACGGCCCAGCTCGTCACCGATGCGCTCGTCATGGCGATCTGGCGGCGGGGCAAGCCCGATGCTCTGCTGCATCATTCCGACCGTGGCAGCCAATACACCAGCGAGCAGTTCCAGCGGCTGATGGCCGACCACGGCGTCGTCTGCTCGATGAGCCGCTCGGGCAACGTCTGGGACAATGCGGCGATGGAGAGCTTCTTCTCGTCGTTGAAGACCGAACGCATCGACCGCAAGACTTATAGGACGAGGGATGAGGCCAAGGCCGATGTGTTCGACTACATCGAACGCTTCTACAATGCGAGACGCCGGCACTCGACGATCGGGTATCTAAGCCCTATGGAGTTCGAGCGGCAGGCGGGATTCGCTTAAGTCGGTGTCATCCAAACCGGGTGCAGGCCACCATGGCTTGGTTAGAAAGCGGAACTTGGGTAGAAAATCGACTCGGCATTTTGGCACCAGCACAAATTCAGATCAGTGCGCGCAAAGAGGTCTGCACCTTGAGAGCGCGCGTTATAAACAGGCTCCGCGTCAGCGAATTTAGGCAAGTCATTGCGCCTTATTGCTCTCCTTCACCTTCTCCGCCTCGACATAAACCTGCTCGCCCATCTGCCGGAACTTCTCGCTCATCTCCGCCATCCCCTTCTGCGCCGCTTCCGGATAAAGCGCCGCCTTCTCGTTGTCGTTCAGCCCTCGCCGCATATTCGCGCACATCCGCCGTAATCTTCATCGAACAAAACTTCGGCCCGCACATGGAGCAGAAGTGCGCCACCTTGTGCGCCTCCTTGGGCAGCGTCTCGTCGTGGTATTGCTGCGCGGTCTCCGGATCGAGCCCCAGGTTGAACTGGTCCTGCCAGCGGAACTCGAAGCGCGCGCGGCTGACAACGCGTCGTCGCGCAGTTGCGCCGCCGGGTGGCCCTTGGCCAAGTCGGCCGCGTGCGCGGCGATCTTGTAGGCGATCACGCCTTCCTTGACGTCGTCGCGGTCGGGCAGGCCGAGATGCTCCTTCGGCGTCACGTAGCAGAGCATCGCCGTGCCGAACCAGCCGATCATGGCGGCACCGATGGCAGAAGTGATGTGGTCGTAGCCGGGCGCGATGTCGGTGGTCAGCGGCCCGAGCGTGTAGAACGGCGCCTCGCCGCATTCCTTGAGCTGCTTTTCGACGTTGACCTTGATCTTGTGCATCGGCACGTGGCCGGGGCCTTCGATCATCACCTGGCAGCCTTTGTCCCAGGCGACCTTGGTCAGCTCGCCCAGCGTCTCCAGCTCGGCGAATTGCGCGCGGTCGTTGGCGTCGGCGATCGAGCCGGGGCGCAACCCGTCGCCGAGCGAGAACGACACGTCGTATTTGCGCATGATGTCGCAGATCTCGTCGAAGCGCTCGTAGAGGAAGCTCTCCTTGTGCCGCGACAGGCACCACTTGGCCATGATCGAGCCGCCGCGCGAGACGATGCCGGTGACGCGGTTGGCGGTGAGGTGGATGTAGCCGAGCCGCACGCCGGCGTGGATGGTGAAATAGTCGACGCCCTGCTCGCACTGCTCGATCAGCGTGTCGCGGTACACATCCCAGTCGAGCTTGACGGGATCGCCGTCGACCTTCTCCAGCGCCTGATAAATGGGAACGGTGCCGATCGGCACCGGCGAATTGCGCAGGATCCATTCGCGCGTGTTGTGGATGTTGCGGCCGGTGGACAGGTCCATCACCGTGTCGGCGCCCCAGCGGATCGCCCACACCATCTTCTCCACTTCCTCTTCGACCGAGGAGGTGACGGCGGAGTTGCCGATATTGGCGTTGATTTTGGTGAGGAAGTTGCGGCCGATGATCATCGGCTCCAGTTCGGCGTGGTTGATGTTGGACGGGATGATGGCGCGCCCGCGCGCGACTTCCGAGCGCACGAACTCGGGCGTGATGAAGGCCGGCACTTCGCCGCCGAACTGCTCGCCGTCGGCCAGCGCCGCTTCGGCGCGCTCGAGCTGCTGCTTGCGGCCGAGGTTCTCGCGCGCGGCGATGTAGATCATTTCCTTGGTGATGACGCCCGCGCGCGCCCATTCGAGCTGGGTGAGGGGGTGTTGGCCTTCCGCTGTCATTCCGGGACGGCGCGCAGCGCCGGACCCGGAATCCAGATGCTGGCTCTGTGGTTGGTTCTGGATTCCGGGTTCGCGGCCTTCGGCCGCGCCCCGGAATGAACTCAGTAACCGCCCGCCACGGCTTCGGCGTGTTGGGGAAATTCCGCGCCAGGTGCTTGCCGCTGACATTGCCGTTGTCGACCGGCTTGATCGGGCGGCCTTGATACTCCTCGACGCCGCCCGCTTCCTTGACCCATTCGAGGCGCGTGCGCGGCAAGCCCTTCTCCACGTCGACCGTGAAGGCGGGATCGCTGTAGGGCCCGGTGGTGTCGTAGACGGGCAGCGGCTGCTCGCCGCTCGAGGCATCCAGGATGATCTCGCGGATCGGCACCTGCAGGTCGGGCGCGGCCTCAGGGCTCACATACACTTTACGCGAAGCGGGCAGCGCGCCGGTGGTGACCTTGGGCGTGGCGACGTTGGGATCGTGGATGTTCATGAGACCGTCTCCGATTGCCTAAGCGGCGGTTTCCGCCACATAGCCTTTGAAAGTGATGAAGCCGCCGAGCGCCAGCAGCACGATGCCGGCGCCGACGAAGAATCCGCCGTGCACGAGGATGTTGCGTCCGACGTAGGTGACGAACTGCGGCGCGATGATGCGGAAGGTGCCGGCCGCCGACAGCAGCCAGCCCAGCAAAGTGATCAGGCTGCGCCAGTCGGGCGTCCAGGCGTGGTGCGCATTGAGCATGGCGAGGCCGGCGACCAGCGCCAGAACGCCGGACAGGTAGATCAGGGGATAGGCGTTCAGGAATTGCGCGGCGAGTTGTTTGTAGGTGGCCGTGTTGGACAGCATGCCCACGCCGACGACCGACAGCACCGGGCCGATCAGGCGCGCGATTATGATGGCGTTGCGCATGCGTCCTGTCCCTTCGCCGGCATGACCCGGATCAGGTTCAAAGGGTCGCCGCGGCACGCGGCCTCTCAGCCCCTTATCGGGGCCCCCCTCGGAACAGGGGTTAATGTAGGCGCAGGGGCAGGGGTGTCAATGCGGGGGCTGGCAGCGCGATGCGGGCAATAAGCCCGTGCGGGACGCGGTCGTGCAGCGTCAGGGTGCCGCCATGGGCTTCCGCGATGGCGCGTGCGATGGCAAGTCCAAGACCGAAACCGGCGCCGTTGTCCATGGTGCGCGCTTCCTCCCCGCGCACGAAGGCTTCCAGCATCGCCTCTTTCCGCGCGTCGACAATGCCGGGGCCGTCGTCTTCCACTTCGATGCACAGGTTGGCCGGTTCGCCGGTCAGGCGCACCATGGTACGGGCGCCGTGCCGCACGGCGTTGTCCACCAGATTGGCGACCGCCCGCTGCAGTTCGTCGGGGCGCGCAACAACGGTGGCGTGGTTCGGACCTCGGTAGCTCACGGCGTGTCCCATGTCGGCGAATTGATCGCAGACCGTGCGCAGCACGCTGACGATATCGACGGCCGTCGCGGAGCCGCGCGCCTGCCCGTCGCGCAGGAACGCCAGCACCCCGTCGGTCATCGACATCATCTGATCGAGGTCGCGCAGCATCTGCGCGCGCAGTTCGCCGTCGGCGACGAATTCGCTGCGCAGCCGCAGTCGCGTGATCGGCGTGCGCAGGTCGTGGCCCATCGCCGCCAGCATGCGGGTACGGTCGTTGACCAGGCGGCGGACGCGCTCGCGCATGTGGTTGAAGGCTTGGGCGACGGCGCGGATTTCCCGCGGGCCTCGCTCCGGCAGCGCGGCCACGTCGCCGTGCAGGTTGAAGTTCTCTGCCGCCTTGGCGAAGTCCGCCAGCGGCCGGCGCAACGCCAGCGCCGCCCAGATGCCGAGCAAGGTGAGGCTGAAGACCACGAACAGGACGGTCATGGCGAGGGGGCCGACGAAGAACGGCGGCTCGCCGCGCGGCGGCAGGTGCGCGGTCAACACGTCGCCGTCGGGCAGACGCAGAGCGATGGCGCCGGCGTGCGGCAGTCGCACCAGCTTGAAGCCGGCGCCGAGCCGTTGTCTGAGAAAATGCAGACGGCCGTCGCCGTCGGTTCCGTTCGCGGTCGGCATGCCGGCCGCGGCGGCGATGCCCAAGTCCGGAAATGCGCGCGCAAAGTTTGCGAGAAGGCGCGCACGCTCGGCCCGCGGCGAGGCGGCGGTCACGCGCGCCAGCGCGACCAGGGCATCGTCATCCGGCGGCATCCAGTGTTCCGGACGACTCAGGAAAATGCTGGCGGTAATGATGGCGTGAATGGCGAGCAGGGAGGCGAGGATGAGAATTGCGATCTGCCCGCCGATGCGGTCGAGGAACAGGGAGCGAATGAGGCTCATGCGGCTTCCACGTCCGGCGTGAAAAGATAACCGCCGGAGCGCACCGTCTTGATCATGCTCGGACGATGCGGATCATTCTCGATCTTGCGTCGCAACCTGCTGACCAGGATGTCGACGCTGCGCTCGAACGCGCCAGGGCTGCGCCCTTGCGTCACGTCGAGCAATTGGTCGCGCGACAAGACGCGGCCCGGCCGCTCGCAGAAAGCGCGCAACAAGGTGAATTCGGCGTCGGTCAGCGCAATGCGCACGCCGTCCGGATTGCGCAGTTCGCGCAAGGTTCGATCGATCTGCCAGCCGAGGAATGTGAGCACCCGCGCGCCGGCGGCAAGCTGCCCGATGCCGGCGCGTGCCGTGCGCCGCAGCACGGCGCGAATGCGTGCCAACAGCTCGCGCGGGTTGAACGGCTTGCCCAGGTAGTCGTCGGCGCCCATTTCCAGGCCGAGGATGCGGTCGACCTCGTCGGTCTTGGCGGTGAGCATGATGATCGGCACCTGCGAGCGCGCGCGCAGCCTTTGGCACAGGCTTATGCCGTCCTCGCCCGGCAACATGAGATCGAGCACGATCAGGTCGATGCGGTTGTCGTCCATCAGCCGATGTACCTCGCGGCCGCTACCGGTCAGCGTCACGCGGCAATTGTTCGCGCGCAGATAACGCGCGACGAGCCCGCTGATGCCGGGATCGTCCTCCACCACCAGAATGTGCGGCAGCTTGGTCATCTCATTCGTTTGCGGGGAATCTTGACAGAAGGCGCGGGGAAAATTGTTTCTGGATGTTTCCGATGCGGCGTTCGATACACAGCGAAACAAACCGTCCGTACGCTGGCAAGTCCTTGTTAACCGCAAAAGCCGCTTATTGGTAGGCGCAAATTCGATTTTCCGATGCCGACTGATTGGGAGATTTCGCCATGAGTTCGATCGCCGCCACCGGCCTTTCGCAGCAGATGTCGCCGCTGCAACGGCTGCAGGACGAGCTGACGTCCGAGGTTTCGTCCGGCACCATCGGTGCCGGCGACCAGTCCGCGCTGAGCGCGGCGCTCACCGACATCGATTCGGCCATGAAGTCGCAGGCGCCGTCGGCAGGCTCCGGTTCGCCGCCCTCGCCCGATGCGATGAAATCCAAGATCGACGATCTGATCGCCAACGAGGTCAGCAATGGCAAACTGACCAGCGATCAGGCCGACGAGCTTAAGAACGTGTTCGCGCAGGCCTTCAAGGGTGGTCCGGGTGGCCATGGCGGACCTGGAGGCCCCCGTGGCCCCGGCGGTCCCGGCGGCGGGGGCGGCAGCGCCGGCGCCTCGCAAAGCAGCTCCAGCGATTCCAGCAGCTCCACTGTGCTGTCGGATTTCCTCAAGCTGCTGCAGGACTCGCAAGGCAGCTCGTCGAGTTACAGTTCGAGCGGCGACAGCCTGATCTCTCAGCTCAAGTCGTTGCTGGTCAATTATCAGGCGTGACTTGCTTCACATCCGCGGCAGTCGGCTCACCGCCACCTTGGCGCGGCCGTCGGCCTCGGCGATCACGCGCAGCGTCTTGGAATCGAAGGCGATGCCGATAAGACGCACGTCGCGCACCTCGGCTGACACCTTCACGCCGTTCTCGTTGCGCTGGAAGTCAGCAAGCGCCGCCGCGATCTTCTTCTTGGCGTCGGCGGCGAAGGGTTTGAGATCGACCACCGCTTTCTCGGCCAGCGCCTTCTGCAAATAGGGCATGGCGGCGCGCGCGGCGGCGCCGAGCAGGCCGTAGGCCGCCTCCGATTCGACCGCCAGCGAGGTGTCGGTCAGCCGCAGGATCTGGTGCTTCTCGTCCAGCACCGGCTTGCCCCAGATGTCGATATTGGCGTTGGCGCCGAAGCCGAACCAGCTCTTCTGCTCGCGCGCCTTGACGTCGAGCGAGATCAAGAGCCGGTCGCCGGAAGCGCCGACCTGCACGCCCTGCACCTCCACCTTGACCGCGGCGTCCTTCCCCTCGGGATAGACGTGGCCCTTGAGTTGCGCTTCCAACAGCTTGTTGAGCGCGGCGAACGGCACGTCGATCGGCACGCCGACCTGCAGCCGGCCGTCGTCCATCGGCGCCGTCAGTTCGAGCCTGGCCGGGAACGGGCAGTGCGGCTTGGTCTCCTTCGGCGTGATGCGCGTTTCCGCTTGCACGCCAATGGTCAGCGTCACGGCATGCGCGCTTATCTTGGGCTGGGCGGCGGCCGCGCGCACCGGACGCATCTCCAGCCACAGTTTCGGCAGGCCGGTCTTGCCGCCGCCGAGCGGGATGGCGCGGCACATCTTGGCCCATTGCGCGCGCGCGGCCTGCTCGATGAAGGGATCGCTGCGCAGCCGGCTCTCCAGCTCAGAGATCTGCTGGTTGACCATCTGGTCGATGAGCGGGCGCGCTTCGTTCGCCATGTTGAGCCGGATGCCGGCGAGCTGCACGGCGCTGTTGCCGAGCGCAAGCTGCGCCTTGAGATTGGGCTCGAGCCGCCAATGCGCGCTGATGGCGGGACGCGAGTGCACGGTGACCGTGCCGCGCAGGTCGACGCGCTGGTCGAGCACGCGGTTGGTCAGGCCGCCGACGGCCTGGCCGAGCGAGTTGTCGAGGAAGCCGGTGATGCCGCCGGTGATGTTGCCGGCGATGCCGGCGATCTGTCCGGTGATGGTCATGGTGGAATTGATCGGCGCGGTAATGGCGAGATCGTTCGGCTTGCCGCCGATGCCGAGATTGCCGCGGGTGACCGTCATGCCGATGTCGGCCTTCGACAGGATGCTGCTCACCGGATTGTCGTTCTTGCCGACCAAAGTGCGCGGCGCGGCGGCGTCGAGTTGCGCGCGGATGGCGGAGAGTGCGACCTCGACCGGCGCGATCACGTAAGAAGCGCGCGTCACCGGCGGCAGATCGGGGAGCGGCTTGAGCTTGGCGAGCGCCGGCGATTTGGCCGGCGGCGACGGCAGTAAGGCCTCGATCGCCCACAGCGCGCCGAAAAAGGCAGCGCCCAGCACGATCGCGCCGACAAGGCTCAAGCGGAAGGCGCGCGAGCGGCCGAACAGCCGGATCGGCGCCGTGGCGTAATAGATCAGCAATTCGATGACGCGCTGCATGACGAGCCCCGCCCGATTTGTCGCGGGGCGAATCTTAAGGGCGGCGGGCGTGCGATGCCAGCGGAGATGCTATAAGGCGCCGGCCGCGCGGGCCGCGAAACGGGACAATCCACATGGCAGAGCCGATCGCCGAGCCCCGCGACCGCTGGCCGATCCTCGCCATCCTGTTCGTCGCGCGCATGGCGATGGCGGTGCAATTCCAGACCGTCGGCTCGACCGCGCCGTTCC
Source organism: uncultured Pseudomonadota bacterium (assembly GCA_963805535.1). Classification (GTDB taxonomy): domain Bacteria; phylum Pseudomonadota; class Alphaproteobacteria; order Rhizobiales; family Xanthobacteraceae; genus Pseudolabrys. The sequence goes on along the minus strand of CAWDUV010000005.1, from coordinate 420,672 downwards.
TGCACGAAAGCTTCGCCATCGACTTCACGCAGGTCGGCACGCTGATCGGCCTTTACATGCTGCCGGGCATTTTCATCGCGCTGCCCGGCGGCGTGCTCGGCCAGCGCTTCGGCAGCAAGCGGATGGTGCTCCTGGGCTTGCTCATGATGGCGGCCGGCGGCGCGCTCATGGGAGTTGCTTCATCGTTTGCGGTGCTGGCGGCCGGGCGGCTGATCAGCGGCGTGGGCGCCGTGCTGATCAATGTGCTGCTGACCAAGATGGTGGTCGACTGGTTTGGCGGGCGCGAGATCGTGACCGCGATGGCGATCTTCATCGCCAGTTGGCCGCTCGGGCTGGCGCTCGGCCTTATGCTTTACACGCCGCTCGCCCAAGCGTTCTCCTGGGGCACGGTGATGCAGGCGGCGGCGCTGTTTTCGCTGCTGAGCGCCGTGCTGGTCGCGCTGCGCTACCGCGATCCGCCCGGGCTCGCCGAGACGCCGCGCGCCGAGCTGCGCCTCAATCTCGGCGCGCGCGAATGGCTGGCGGTGTCCTGCGCCGGCTTCGTCTGGATGATCTACAACGTCGGCTATATCGCGCTGATCAGCTTCCTGCCCGGCTTCTTCGGCGGGCACGGGCTGTCGCCGGCGCAGGCCGCAAGCGTGGTCAGCTTCCTGGGCTGGACCCTCATTCCTTCGGTGCCGCTCGCGGGCTACCTCGCCGAGCGGCTGGGGCGGCCGAACCTTTTCTTGGTCGGCGGATTTGCGATATCCGGGCTGGCGGCGGCGGCGCTGCCGTTTGCGTCGGCGCCGCTTTTTGCCTTTCGCGCTGCTGGCGCTGGCGATCGGCGTGCCGGCCGGCCCGATCATGGCGCTGCCGGCGCAGGGCTTGCGCCCCGAGCATCGCGCCGGCGGCATGGGCGTTTATTTCACCTGGTACTATGCCGGCATGGCCTTGCTGCCGGGGCTGGCCGGCTTTGCGCGCGACGTGAGCGGGAGCGCCTCCGCGCCGGCTTTGTTCGCCGCCGCTACGATGGGGCTGGCGCTGGTCGGGCTCGCGGGATTTCGCCTGGTGCAGCGATCGAGCGAGCACGCATAGGACGCGAGCTGCCATGGCACAGCCTTTCGCCGAGCCTTGCGATGTGGGGCTGATCGAAGCGCAGCCCTGTCCGCGCGCGCTTCGTGTCCAGATCGCCGCCCGCCGCAAGCGCATGGTGCTGGCGGCCTGCGTGCTCGCTTCCTCCATGGCCTTCATCGACGGTTCCGCGTTGACGGTGGCGCTGCCGAGCTTGCGCGCCTTTTTCGGCGCCGATCTCGCCGCGGTGCAATGGGTGCTCAATGGCTATGTGCTGGCACTGGCAGCGCTCACGCTGATCGGCGGTGCGCTCGCCGACGTCTACGGCAAGGCGCGCATGCTCAGCGTCGGCTGCCTTGGATTCGGCGTGGCTTCCGCGGCCTGCATTTTCGCGCCGTCGGTGGCGTGGCTGATCGTCGCGCGGGTGGTGCAGGGCGTGTCGGCGGCGCTGCTGACGCCGGCAAGCCTGGCGTTGATCGGCGCCACTTTTCCGAAAGAAGAGCGCAACCGCGCCATCGGCGTGTGGGCGGCGGCCTCCGCGCTCACCACTGCCGGTGGGCCGGTGCTGGGCGGATGGCTGACGCAGGATTTCGGCTGGCAATATGTCTTCGCCATCAATCCGCCGCTGGCGCTGATCGCGGTGGTGCTGCTGATCGTCTACGCGCCGGCCGACCGGCGCGAGCGGCGCCGCTTCGATATCGCGGGCGCCGCTATGCTCGCCGCCGCATTGGCGGCGCTCGCCTGGGCGCTGAGCGAGATCGGGCCGCGGCAGGCGGGCGCGGCCGGTTCTCTGGCGATCGGCGGTGCGGCGCTCGCAGGCCTGGCGGTGCTTGCCGCCTACGCCTGGTGGGAGCGCGTGAGCCGGCATCCGATGACGCCGCCTCGGCTCGTCGGCAACCGCGCCTTCGTCGCGCTCAATCTGGCGACGCTGCTCGTCTATGGCGGCCTGGCGATCATGTTCTTTCTGTTGTCGTTCGACCTGATCGACCGTCGCCATCTTTCGCCGACCGATGCCGGTCTTGCTTTTCTGCCATTCACGCTCGGCGTCGGGCTGTTGTCGAGACCGTTCGGCGGCATCGCCGACAGAAGCGGCGCGCGGCCGATGCTGATCGCCGGGTCCTGCGGCGCCGCGCTCGCCTATGTTCTGCTGGCGCTGGGCAAGACCGCTTCGCTCACCTTCGGCGTGCTGGCGCCCATGCTGCTGCTCGGCATTTCCTTCGCGGTGCTGGTGGCGCCGCTGACGGCGTCGGTCATGTCGAGCGTCAAGGACGACGACGAGGGGCTCGCCTCCGGCGTCAACAATGCGGTCAGCCGCATCGCCCAGCTTGCCGGCATTGCGCTCGCTGCCGGGGTGGCGTCTTATGCGGCGGGCTTCGTCGTCAGCCTGATCGTGGCGGCGGTGCTGTCGGCGGTCGCGGCCATCGCCATCGCGGGCCTGCTGCCGCGTTCGGACCCGCACAGGAGAGCGTCATGAGCAGAACAGGCGCCTGCCCGCACAGCGGCGAAATCCGCCGACGTGACGCCGAGCGCACTCGGCTGCGAGGAATGCCTGAAGATCGGCTCGCCCTGGGTGCATTTGCGCCTGTGCCGCATCTGCGGCCATGTCGGCTGCTGCGACGACTCGCCCAACCGCCACGCCACCAAGCATTTCCACGCAACCGGCCATCCGATCATCGAGGGCTACGATCCGCCGGAAGGCTGGGGCTGGTGCTACGTCGACGAAAAATTCGTCGACCTGCCCGACACCACGCCGCAGAACGGGCCGATCCCGCGCTACGTGTGACTCATTGTCATTCCGGGGCGCTGGCGAAGCCAGCGAACCCGGAATCCGGAAACAATTTCCGGACTTCTATCTGGATTCCGGGCTCGCCCGCCTTCAGCGGGCGTCCCGGAATGACGAAAAAATTCAGCTCCCCCGCGCCGGCAGCGGCACCAGCGCCAGCGGCTGGTAATGCGCCAGCGCCTGCATGGCGTCGGCGTCGAGAAACTCGATTTTGCGCTCGCTGTTGGCGATCAGCTTCTCGCCGCGCAACTGCTGCATCATGCGGTTCAAGTGCGGCACGCTCAGGCCGAGCACGTCGGCGATCACTTCCTGCGAGAACGGCAGCGTGAAGCGCTTCTCCTCGGCGCGGCCGACCGCTTTCAGCCGCGCATGCAGCTCGAGCAGGAAATGCGACAGCCGCTCGACCGGTGTGCGCCGCCCGACGTCGATGACATGCTCGGCGTAAGTTGTCGCCTCCTGCACCACCAGCCAAGTGAGCGCCAGGCCGAATTGCGGGCGGCGGTAGCAGAGCTGCACATAGGCATCGAGCGGGCAGACATGCATGCGCACGTCGGAAATGGCGGTGACCGAATAGACCGCGCGTGCGTAGAAGCTGCTGGGCACGCCGACGATATCGCCCGGCAGCACGACGTTGAGGATCTGCCGCTTGCCGTTGCGCAAGAGCTTGTAGCGCACGGCATAGCCGTCGCCGACGAAGCAGAGCTTGCGGTATTCGTAGCCGTCGACGATCAGGTCGCGCCGCTTGCGGATGGTGAGCTCGCCATCGATGATGGCGTCGAGACTGGCGAGGTCGGCCTCGTTCAGCGCGGCGTATTGCAGCAGCCGGGCGACGAACGGATGCCGGTCCAAACCGTTGCGCGGCGCTGCTCGTCTCATGGCATTACCCAGCACGCCAGCCTAATCCGCTTCATTAATTTGAATCAATAATCCGTGCGAAAGCGGAGCCGGCCAAGCCGCGCGAGTTTGGCGGGTGCCACTCTTTCCCCTCTGGAGCGGGTGGTTATGACCAAGCCTTCTTCAATGGCCGCGCCTTGCAAAAAGTGCGGCCATTTTTTAGCGGTCGCGCCGCAACGGGTGCCGGGACGGCTGGTTCGGCTTGCCCCTTTCCAGCCGTTTACCCGCGGGGGGAGCCCCAGCCCGCCGGGTCTGGGGCTCCTTTCCGCGATCTTTATGCGCCGCAGTCTAGATTTTGGCCGAATACCGCGCTAAGCGCCGTGCCTGGGGTGACTGCCAGTTGAGGCGGAGGCCGGAAATGGCCAGAGAATGGCACAGCGAACCGGGTGTCGACCGGGTCGGCGAGGTGATTGCGAGCATCTTTTTGGCGGCCGTGCTGGCGCTATTCCTCTACGCATATCTTAGCCAATTCCTCTGACGCCGCGCCTCACCAGCCGACCTCTTCTACCTCGGAGCCGGTCGGCGGGCCCTGCCGCTTGAAGGCGCAATATTTGCGCAAGGTGTCGAACAACTCGACGGTGTCGAAGGTCTTGGGCAGCACGGTGCAGGCGCCCGGCCAGCCGAGAATTTCGCGCTTGAGATTGAGCTCGTCGACCTCGGCAAGCCGGCGCGCACTCACGACCACGACCGGTACGGTCGCGGTCTCCCGCCTGGCGCGCAGCCGGTGCAGCAGGAATTGGGCGTCGCCGTCCGGCATGAAATAGTCGCAGACGATGACGCCCGGCTTTTCCTTGGCGGCGAGGCGGCAGGCCTCCAGTGCGTCGGGCGCGTAGAGCATGTCGACGCCGGATTTGGCGAGCCGGCTGGCGAGGAATTTGCCGTAGTCGGCGTCGTGGTCGACCACCAAAACGCGCGGGCGCTCCGGCGTGGTGGCGACCGGCGGCCGCGCCGGCAGCGCCGTCGCCTTGTCGGCCAGGTCGGGATAGATTGCGGTGAGCGCCGCCATCACCTCGTTCCAGAAATTCGGCCCCTTGCGCCCGAAATACGTGCCGAGGCTCGCGCAGCGCTCCGCCGTTTCCGGGTTGGCCCCGCCGGTGATCACCACCACTTCGAGCGGCTTGTGGCCGGGATCGAGCAGGCGTGCGCAGACCGAGAGGCCGTCGAGCGCCGGCATGTTGACGTCGGCGATCACCACGTCGGGATGATTGTGGCGAACCTTGAGCAGGAGCTGCACGCCGTTGGTGGCGGTCTCGATCTGAAAACCGAGCCGCGCGCAGCGGTCGGCGAGCAGGCGCAGAATGGCGGGGTCGTCGTCGGCGATGACCATTTTGTGGCTGCGCGCGGGCTCCTGTTGTCCGGTTTCCATGGCGGCTTCCTTCCCTTGCTCTCTTCGCGTGCGTCAGGCCTGCGCAATACTGGCGATGAGCGCATCGAGCGGTTCGGCCAGGCTTTGCGGCGCTGCCATGCCGGCACGTGTTGCGGCGATAGCGGCTTCCAGCGCGCAAGCGCGCGCGCTCACCGTGGGGCAGTTGAACACGCCGGCGGCGCCGGCAAGCTTGTGCACCAGGATCTGCAGCTCCTGCGGCGGGGCGGCGTCGGTCAGGCGGTTGCGGAAGGCCGCGAGCGCGGCGGCGTCGCGCGCCAGCCGCTGGTGGAAATCGTAGCCGGCCGCGCTGAGCTTCACCGTGTGCAGCAGCTGGCGCACGGTCTCGGCGAGCGTTGCCGGATCGAACGGTTTGGCGATGACGCCGGCGGCGCCGTGCGCCAGGGCCTCGTCGGCACCCGCCGCGCGCGCCGACATGAACACAACCGGAAACGAGGCGGTCGCCGGTTCGGCGCGCAGACGCGCCAGCAGCGTCACGCCGTCCATGTCCGGCATCATGAGGTCGCACAGGATGAGATCGGGCGCCCAGTCGGCCGCCGCGTGCAGCGCTTGCTCGCCGCTCTCGCAGCTCAGCAGCACCAGCGCCGGATCGAGCGCGAGCGACAGCGCGACCAGGTCGCGCATGAGTGGATCGTCGTCGACGTGAAGGATGCGAAATGCGTTCGCCATGAACAAAAATCCACTCCCGATGTCGAGCGCGTCTTTGCACCGGTAGGATTAATTATTCCGTAGCGGCCGCGCTTACCATGGTAGTGCCGCGCACCGATGCCATAGCGGGGTAGCAGGCGGCGCGAATTATCCTGGCGAAATGGCTAACCGCGTGTTGACCGTCGTCAACTCTTCGCGTCATTCCGGGGCGCGGCCGACAGGCCGCGAACCCGGAATCCATAACCGCAGCGCTGCGGAGTATGGATTCCAGGCCCGCTCGCTTCGCGAGCGTCCCGAAATGACGAATCGATAATTCAGCCCTGCCTGCCCATGCGAAAAAGCTTGAGCGCGGCGTAGACGGTGTCGTTGACCGGCGTCGCTACGTTGAGCTCCTTGCCGAGCTGGGCGACCTTGCCGGCCAGCCAGTCGAGCTCGAGCCGGTTGCCGCGATCGAGATCGTTGGCCATCGAGGCCTTCATATCGGGCGGCACGTTGTGGTCGGCCATCGTCATGAAGTTATCTACCAGGCCGTCCTCGAGCGCGACGCCTTTGGCGCGACCGACCGCGCAGGTCTCGGCCATGATGTTGCGGAACAGCGCGCGCATGTCGGCATCGGCCAGGATCGGCCCCATGGTCGAGCGCGTGACGGCGGTGGCGCCCGAGGTGGCCGACAGGAAGATGAACTTGTGCCAGCGGTCGCGCGCGATGTTGTCCGACAGCGCGATGTCGATTTTCGCCGCCTTGGCGGCGTCGACGAAGGCCTGCAACGGTGCGTCGGCGCGGCCGTCATGGGTGCCGCAGATGATGCGCTGGAATTGGCTCGCCTGCTTGATCACGCCGGGCTTGTCGATCACGGTGACCACGTAAGTGACGCCGGGGATGGCGCGCTCCGCGCCGACGATGGGGGCGATGCGCTCGTAGCTGTCGACGCCGTTCTGCAGGGTGACGACGCGGGTGTTCGGCCCGAGCAGGGGTTTGGATTGCTCGGCGGCCTTTTCGGTGTCCCACAGCTTGACCGCGAACAGCACGACATCGACCGGCCCGACCTTGCCCGGGTCGTCGGTAACATTGACCTTGGGCAGGTGCAGGTTGCCGTGCACGCTCTCGATGGTGAGACCGTTCTTCTCGATCGCCTCGCGGTGGGCGCCGCGCGCGATATAGAACACCTCGTGGCCGGCGGCCTGCATTCGCGCGCCGAAATAGGCGCCGACCGCGCCCGCCGCCATGGCTGCAATTCGCATGGGCGTTACTCCTTCACTGGGAGCGCAGGGTATAGCGCGGCGCAGCGCTTCCGGCCAACCGGCTCGGGCGTTGAAAGGGCGGCACGGAAAAGATTAGAATTTCGCCTAGTGCCGCCGATTTGAAGTTCCTGCACTACCTGCCGCAAGCTCGTTCAGGAACTTCAAATCGATAAGCGGCACTAGAATCAGATACTTGCTAGTGCCCCTTGGCTTCCGAAGTTCGTGTCAGAGGGTGCTGCGATGTATCACGAACTTCGGAAATGCGGCACCAGCGCGCGGCGCGCAAAGCAAAGGGTCAAGCCATGAGCCAGCAGGGACTCGATCGGACGGAAGAAGAAGCGTTCGTGCAGGAGATATCCGACGAGGCGCTGGAAGCGGCGGGGCTCGGACGCGCGAGCGCCTATCCGCAGACGGCGCCCTTTGCCATCGTCTGTATCCCGTTCGGCCCGCGCGCTTGCGGGTAGCGTGGGGGCCCGCGCTATCGTCAGCGCGCGAAGCCGAACAGGATCGAGGCCGCGCCGATCGCCAGCGCGGCAGTGAGCACGAGCGGGATCACTACATCGAGAATTTCGCCGGCCTTGTTCCAGCCGCGTCCGACGGCGCTGTCGCTCACGCGCCCCGCCATCTCGATCATCAAGGCCTTCATGGCAACCCTCGTCACCCATGTCCCGGACGGGATTTGTAGGGCGACGCGGAGTTGGTGCGGCGTAAAGCTTGCGCGCGCTGGCATAAATTTTGGATAATCGCGCGCTCGCATTGTCCCGCACGACGGGTCAGCCTGGCCGAAACGCGCTTTCCGCATTCAGAGTAAAGACGATGGCTCGCGCCCTCATCATCGGCGGCTCGCTCGGCGGCCTGTTCGCCGCGCTGGCGCTGCGCCAGGCCGGTTGGGAGGTGACCGTGTTCGAGCGCAGCGCCGGCGACCTTGCCAGCCGCGGCGTCGGCATCGGCACCCATATCGAGCTGTTCGAGGTCATGCGCCGGCTCGGCATCGCGGTCGACCGCTCGATCGGCGTCGCCGTCAGCGCGCGCGTCTGCCTCAACCGCGAAGGCGCGGTGATCGCGCGGTTGCCGTTCGACAAAGTGCTCAGCTCCTGGACCCTTTTCTACCGCGCCCTGCGGCGCAAACTGCCCGATGCCTGCTATCGGGCGCGCATGCAGCTCGACGAGATTGCGCAGGACGCGTGCGGCGTCACCGCGTCGTTCGCCGACGGCACGCGGCTTGCCGGCGATCTCTTGGTCGGCGCCGACGGCCTCCATTCGACCGTGCGTGCGCGCGCGTTCCCCGACGCGCCGGCGCCCGGCTATGCCGGCTACGTCGCCTGGCGCGGCGTGATCGAGGAGCGCGCGCTGCCGGCGCCCGCGCGCGATCTGATCGACGCTTACGTGTTCTTCATCGGCCCGCGCGAAATGCTGCTGTCCTATTGGCAGCCGGGCGCCGACGACGATGCGCGGCCCGGGCGCCGGCGGCTGAACTGGCTGTGGTATCACCCGGTGCATGCGGACCAGTTGCCGGACATGTGCACCGACGCGAACGGCCGCCGCCACGGGCTTGCCATTGCGCCGCCGCTCATCCGCGCCGAAGTGATCGCGGCGTTCCGCGCCGAGGCGCGCGCGATGCTGCCGCCGCAATATATCGCGCTGACCGAGGCGACGGCGGCGCCGTTCTTCCAGCCGATCTTCGATCTCGATTCGCCGCGCCTTGTCGCAGGCCGCGTGGCGCTCGCCGGCGATGCCGCGCATGTAGCGCGCCCGCATGTCGGTGCCGGCGTCAGCAAAGCCGCGCTCAATGCCGTCTGGCTCGCCGATGCGTTGAGCGTCGCACGCGGCGACATGGCGGCCGGGCTTGCGGCTTACAATGCGCGCGCCTGCGGTTTCGGGTCGGCGCTGGTCGCGCGCGGGCGTTTTCTCGGCGCCTATCTGGAGGACCCGCCGCGCGCCGGCCTCGAGCCCGAGCCCCTGCCGGTGATGCAGGCGATCAGCGCGCCGTTCAGCGAAATCCCCGACTTGGCGGCAAGGCTCTGAGCCCACGTCGGGCCTTGACCGGCGGCAAAACGCAGCGCTTCCATAGTGTCGCGGACCGAAGACCGGTTCGCGATCCGGCACGGGGGTGGCCGATGCGTCTCAGCGCACTTACGTTATTGTTTTCATGCGGCCTGCTGATGGACGGCGGCATCGCTTCGCTTGCGCGGGTCCAGCCGGCCGGCCCGCCCGCCGCCTACAAGATCCACCCCGAGCACAGCGTCAGGTCGCCGGACGGCAAAACCGTCATCGAGCAGTACGCCAAAGAGAATGCCGACGGCGATTACGCCTGGCAATTCTGGGCGCGCCATCTGGACAAGCGCACGCTGCTCGGGCCGCAGCAGGCGGATTACCCCGCCGGCTTCCGCTTCACCAAGGATTCGCGCTGGGTGGTGCGCATGCAAAAGACAGGTTCCGGCGCTTCCAGCCTCTACCTTTACCGGCTCGGCCCGCACGGCTTTGCCGCTGCCACCGCCAAGCCGCTCGGCGATCTCGCCTGGGCCTATTTCAAGAGCCGTCCCGATTCAAAGAAGCTCGGCATGCCCGACTACCACATCGCGGCCGGCCTGGTGAAAGGCACCGAGGAGAACTATCGCTGGATGGGCGTGCAGTGGCCCGACAGCCGCTACCTCGTCGTCTATCTGTCGGGGCAATTGTCGCCCGACCATCGGCACCCGCGCGTGCGCTCGCTGTACGGCTGGCATTGCCGCTACGACCTCGTCAAGGGCACGTTCGACGTTCCGCCGGAGTTTGCCAAGAACAACGCCAAGGCCCTGGCGCCCGACGCGCGCTAGTCTCGCAAACGACAAGGCCCGGCGCGAAGGCCGGGCCCGTCTTCGGTAGCATACGCGCCGGTTCAGTAGAGGCCGGTGGTGGGGCGGCCGACGTTCCAGCTCATATGCGACGCGCCGGCGGCGCGCGAGCGCTCGGACGCGACGATGGCGGCGCGCACTTGCGTCTGCCAGCCGCGCGGTTCGTTCTTGGCCTGGTGCGTGAAGACGCCGTTCTGCGGCAGCACGATCACCTTGGCGCCGATATGCACGCGGCCATAGAGGTCGACGATGTTGTCGTTGGTCAGCCGGATGCAGCCCGACGACATGTGCTTGCCGATCGAGGAGGGGTCGTTGGTGCCGTGGATGCGGTATTCGGTGCCGCCGATATAGAGCGCGCGCGCGCCGAGCGGATTGCCGGGACCGCCGGCCACCACGCGCGGCAGATAGGGCTGGCGCTTGATCATCTCCGGCGGCGGATACCAGTCCGGCCATTCCTGCTTGCGCACGACCTGCTTGACGCCCGACCAGGTGAAGCCCTGGCGGCCGACGCCGATGCCGTAGCGCAGCGCCTTGCCGTTGCCGAGCACGTAATAGAGGAACGTGTGCGGCGTATCGACGATGACGGTGCCGGGCGCTTCGCGCGTATTGTAGGCGACGACCTGGCGCTGCAGGCGCGGCGCCAGCTCGGCATTTTCGTTTTGCGTATCGCTGACCGCCGGCGCCGGCTCGCCCGGCGGTGGTACGGTGGTCTGCTGCGGCGGCTGGCCGAACAGGAAGCCGAACAGCGGCAGCGGCAGCGGCTCGGCGCGCGCCGGCGCGCAGGCGAGCATGGCGATGGCGGCCAGCGCGCTGAGCGCGCCGATAGATGTCATTTTACGCATGGTGCCCTCGCGAATTGCCCTCGTACCCTTTGGTCAGGAAAATCGCCGGCAGGGTTCAAAGGTTCCGGCTTAAATGCGCGGTAGGGGCGGGAACCGGAAGGCTTGTCGCGCGTTTGGGCGGTTTTACCGCCGGGCGGTTATTTCTTCCGCCAGCCCACCGTCGCCTCCGGCACGGAATCGACCGAGGGCAGATAGGGCTTGATGTCGATAAGCGGCGTGCCGTCGAGGCAATCAAGCCCGACCACCGACAGTCTGTTGCCCTCGATCCCCAAAAGCTTCACCACGCTCATGGCGATCGGGTTGGGGCGGGCGGGCGAGCGCAGGGCAAAGGTGCCGTGCTGCGCGCCGCCGAAATGGCCGGGCACCTGCACCGTCAGATTGCGCGGCGCCTGGTCCATCCAATAGAGCAGCACCAGGTGCGAGCAGGTCTCCACGTCCTTGAGCGCGTCGGCGAAACGGGCATCGAGTTCGACGGTGCAGACCGCGTCGGAGCCGCGGGCGTTCTTCGGGCAGTCGTCGCGCGTCTGCCAGGGCGTATGGATGCGGCCGATGAAATAGACGCCGGCGTCGGGCTTTTCCGGCAGGTCGACCGATTTTTCACCTTCTCGGATGCCGAATTCTTTACTGCGCATGGCTATTCCTCGTCATTCCGGGAGCATGGGGCCTTAACCTTGCCGCCCCTGGATTCCGGGTTCGCGTGCTTAAGCACGCGCCCCGGAATGACGGAAGGGGCCTTGCGAACCCCCTGTTAAACGTATAAAGATATCTTTATATAGTGGGAAGGCGCCCATAATCCAGCGGGGCGCGCTTCAAGTCAGGTGGACCCGCGTGCCGGAGAGTAGCGGCAACAGTTCAAGCAAGCTCGGCTTCGATGCCCTCAACGCGGCGCTCAAGGCGGCGGGCGAGGAGACGCGCCTGCGCGTGCTGGCGCTGCTGGCCGAGGCCGAACTCACCGTCTCCGATTTGACCGACATCCTGCGCCAATCGCAGCCGCGCATCTCGCGCCATCTCAAATTGCTGGCAGAAGCCGGCCTGGTCGAGCGTTTCCGCGAGGGCACCTGGGCCTTCTTCCGCCTGGCCGAAACGGGAGGCGGCGCGGCCATCGCCCGCGCGCTGCTCGATCATCTCGATCCGGCCGACCAGACCATTGCGCGCGACCGCGCTCGGCTCGCTTCCGTGCGCCAGGCGCGCGCCGCCGCCGCGCAAGCCTATTTCCGTTCGCACGCCGCCGAGTGGGACCGCATCCGCAAGCTGCACGTGCCCGACGAGGCGGTGGAGGCGGCGATCCGCTCGGCGCTCGCCGACAAGCCGTTCCGCTCGCTCTTGGATCTCGGCACCGGCACCGGCCGCATGCTGGAACTGTTCGGGCCCGACATCGAGCGCGGCCTCGGTCTCGATCTTTCGCTCGACATGCTGCATCTCGCGCGCCATCGGCTCGAGGGCGCCGGCCTGAAGAACTGCAGCGTGCGCCAGGGCGACATCTACGACCTGCCGCTGCCCAACGATTCCTTCGACGTCGTCATCCTGCATCAGGTGCTGCACTTCCTCGACGACGGCGCGCGCGCGATCCACGAGGCGGCGCGCGTGTTGCGCCCGGGCGGGCGGCTGCTGGTGGTCGATTTCGCGCCGCATGAGGAAGAATTGCTGCGCGAGAAATACGCCCACCGCCGCTTGGGCTTTTCGCCCGAGACGGTGACGCAATGGATGAAGGGGAGCGGCCTGGAGCCGGTGATGCACAAGTCGCTGGCGCCGGAGCCCGGCTCGCAGGTCAAGATCGCGGTCTCGCTGTGGCTGGCGCGCGACGCCCGTGCGCTCATGGCCGTGCCCGCCTCGCGCGAGGTGGCGTGATGCAGAGCGCGCTCCGCCCCAGCCGTTTCATCCGCAGCGACCGGCTGTCGGTCTCCTTCGAGTTCTTCCCGCCCAAGGACGAGGCGATGGAGAAGATATTGTGGGGCTCGATCGAGCGGCTGGCGCCGCTCGCGCCCAATTTCGTCTCGGTGACCTATGGCGCCGGCGGCTCCACGCGCGAGCGCACGCACGCCACCGTCAAGCGTATCCTCACCGAGACGGCGCTGACGCCGGCCGCGCATCTGACCTGCGTGGCGGCGAGCCGCGCCGAGATCGACGAGGTCGTGCGCGGCTATCACGCCGCCGGCGTTCGCCACATCGTGGCGTTGCGCGGCGATTTCATAGACGGGCCGGGGACACGCTACGCGCCGCACCCCGGCGGCTACCAGAACGCCGCCGATTTGACCGCCGGCATCAAGCGCATCGCGCACGACTTCGAGGTGTCGGTCTCGGCCTATACCGAGCGCCATCCCGACAGCCCGACGCTGGAAGCCGACATCGACATGCTCAAGGCCAAGGTCGACGCCGGCGCGACCCGCGCCATCACCCAGTTCTTCTTCGACAACGAGCTCTACTTCCGTTATCTCGACCGCGTGCGCGCGCGCGGCATCGATATCCCTGTCGTGCCGGGCATCCTGCCGGTGCAGAACTTCAAATCGGCGAAGAACTTCGCCGCCCGCGCCGGCGCCTCGGTGCCGGACTGGCTGGCCGAGCGCTTCGAGGGGCTCGAGGACGATCCAGCGACGCGCAAGCTGATCGCGGCCGCCGTCGCCGCCGAGCAGGTGATCGACCTGCTCGACAGCGGCGTCACCACTTTCCACTTCTACACCATGAACCGCGCCGACCTTGTCTACGCCATCTGCCATCTCTTGGGCCTGAGGCCGGCGGCCAAGGCGAAAGAGGAGGCGGCGTGATGGCGATTATTCACCGGTCATTCCGGGGCGCGAGCGCAGCGAGCGAACCCGGAATCCAGACACACGCACCGAATACGCTTCTGGATTCCGGGTTCGCGCCTTCGGCGCGCCCCGGAATGACGAAAGTATTTTCGCCTCTCCCCAACGGGGAGAGGGAACAGGCCTGAGCAAGCAGCGAGTCCAATGCCCAATACCCCCAAGACCGATACCCGCACCGCTTTCACCGAAGCGCTCAAGCAGCACATCCTGGTGCTCGACGGCGCCATGGGCACCATGATCCAGGCGCTCAAGCTGGACGAGGAAGGCTTCCGCGGCGCCCGCTTCGACGCCTGGAACCGCGAGGTGCGCGGCAACAACGACCTGCTCAACTTGAGCCGGCCCGAGGCGGTGCGCGACATTCACCTGGCTTACTTTCGCGCCGGTGCCGATATCGTCTGCACCAACACCTTTTCCTCCACCGCGATCGCGCAGGCCGATTACGGCATGGAGAAGATCGCCTATGAGCTGAACCAGGCAGGCGCCAAGCTCGCGCGCGAGGCGGCAGTCCTTGCCGAAAGGGAAGACGGCAAGCGCCGCTTCGTCGCCGGCGCGCTCGGCCCCACCAACCGCACCGCCTCGATCTCGCCCGACGTGTCGAACCCCGGCTTCCGCGCCATCACCTTTGACGCGCTACGCATCGCCTATGGCGAGCAAGCGCGTGGCCTGATCGACGGCGGCGCCGATCTCTTGCTGATCGAGACCATCTTCGACACGCTCAACGCCAAGGCGGCGATCTTCGCCATCCAGGAAGTCTGCGCGGAGCGCGGGCTCGACCTGCCGGTGATGATCTCCGGCACCATCACCGACCGCTCCGGCCGTCTCTTGTCCGGGCAGACGCCGGGCGCCTTCTGGAATTCGGTGCGCCACGCCAACCCCATCACCATCGGGCTTAACTGCGCCCTCGGCGCCGAAGAAATGCGCGCGCATGTGGCCGAGATCGGCCGCCTCGCCGACACCTTCGTCTGCGCCTATCCCAATGCCGGCCTGCCCAACGAGTTCGGCTATTACGACGAGAGTCCGGAATACATGGCGGAGCTCTTGGGCGAGTTCGCCGACGCCGGCCTGGTCAACGTGGTGGGCGGCTGCTGCGGCACCACGCCGGAACATATCTCGGCCATCGCCAAGGCGGTCGAAGGCAAGGCGCCGCGCGCAATCCCCGAGGTGCCGCGCCAGCTTCGCCTCTCGGGTCTGGAAGCCTTCGCGCTCACTCCGGAAATCCCTTTCGTCAACGTCGGCGAGCGCACCAACGTCACCGGCTCGGCCAAGTTCCGCAAGCTGATCACCGCCGGCGACTATGCGGCTGCGCTCGACGTCGCCCGCGCGCAGGTGGAGAACGGCGCCCAGGTGATCGACGTCAACATGGACGAGGGCCTGCTCGACTCGGAAGAGGCGATGCAGACCTTCCTCAACCTGATCGCCGCCGAGCCCGACATCGCGCGCGTGCCGGTGATGGTCGATTCATCGAAATTCTCGGTGATCGAGGCTGGCCTCAAATGCCTGCAAGGCAAGGCGGTGGTCAATTCGATCTCGCTCAAGGAAGGCGAGGAGGCCTTTATCGCGCATGCCAGGACCGTGCGCCGCTACGGCGCCGCCGTGGTGGTGATGGCCTTCGACGAAAAGGGCCAGGCCGACACGTTTGAACGCAAGACGCGAGATATGCCGGCGCGCCTACGACATCATTGGTCGAATAAAGTGGGCTTCCCGCCGGAAGACATCATCTTCGATCCGAACATCTTCGCCGTCGCCACCGGCATGGATGAGCACGACAATTACGGCGTCGATTTCATCGAGGCCACGCGCTGGATCAGAGAGAACCTGCCGCATGCGCATGTGTCGGGCGGCGTCTCCAACCTGTCGTTCTCGTTCCGTGGCAACGAGCGCGTGCGCGAGGCCATGCATTCGGTCTTCCTCTACCACGCGATTCATGCCGGCATGGATATGGGAATCGTCAATGCCGGCCAGATGGCGGTCTATGACGATCTCGAGCCCGAATTGCGCGAGGCTTGCGAGGACGTGGTGCTCAACCGCCGCGCCGACGCCGCCGAACGCCTGCTCGATCTCGCCAAGAGATTCCAGGGCAAGGGCCAGGAGGCCAAGGCCGCCGATCTTTCCTGGCGCGAGCAGCCGGTGGAGAAGCGGCTGGCGCATGCGCTGGTGCACGGCATCACCGAATATGTCGAGGCCGACACCGAGGAAGCGCGCAAGAGCGCCGAGCGTCCGCTGCACGTGATCGAAGGGCCGCTGATGGACGGCATGAACGTGGTCGGCGATCTGTTCGCCTCCGGCAAGATGTTCCTGCCGCAGGTGGTCAAATCGGCGCGCGTGATGAAGCAGGCGGTCGCGTATCTGATGCCCTACATGGAGCAGGAGAAGGACGGCCGCGCCCACATCTCGCGCACGAACGGCAAGATCGTGATGGCGACGGTGAAGGGCGACGTGCACGATATCGGCAAGAACATCGTCGGCGTCGTGCTCCAGTGCAACAATTACGAGGTGATCGACCTCGGCGTCATGGTGCCGGCCGCCAAGATCCTGGAGACCGCGCGCGCCGTCGAGGCCGACATCATCGGGCTTTCCGGCCTGATCACGCCCTCGCTCGACGAGATGTGCCATGTGGCGGCCGAGATGGAGCGGCAGGGGCTCGATCTGCCGCTGTTGATCGGCGGCGCCACCACCAGCCGCGTCCACACCGCGGTCAAGATCCATCCGAACTACCGGCGCGGCCAGACGGTGCACGTCAACGATGCCAGCCGCGCGGTCGGCGTGGCGCAGGCGCTGATGTCGGCGGAGGCCAGGGCCGGCTATGTCGCCGGCGTACGTAGTGAATACGCCAAGGTCGCCGCCGCCCACGCCCGCGCGCAAGAAGACAAGGCGCGGCTGCCGCTTTCCGCCGCGCGCGCCAACGCGCCCAGGCTCGACTGGTCGAACTATACGCCGCCCAAGCCGGCCAAGCTCGGCACGCAGGTGCTCGCCGATTATCCGATCGCGGAGCTGGTCGACCACATCGACTGGACGCCGTTCTTCCGCACCTGGGAGCTGGCCGGCAAGTTTCCCGCCATTCTCGACGACGCCAAAGTGGGCGAGGCCGCGCGCGCGCTCTATGCCGACGCCCGCGCCATGCTCGACAAGATCGTGGCCGAGAAATGGTTCACGGCGAGCGCCGTTTTCGGCTTCTGGCCGGCGCAAGCCGAGGGCGACGACGTTCTGCTGTTTGCCGACGAGGCGCGCGCTGAGCCGATCGCCACGCTGCACGGCCTGCGCCAGCAGCTTTCCAAGCGCGAGGGCCGCCACAACATGGCGATCGCCGACTTCATCGCGCCGCGCGCGAGTGGCGTGCCGGACTATGTCGGCGCCTTTGCGGTCACCGCCGGGCTGGGCGAGGACGCCATGGCCGAGCGCTTCAAGCGCGCCAACGACGACTACTCCGCCATCCTGGTCAAGGCGCTGGCCGACCGGTTGGCGGAAGCCTTTGCCGAGCGCCTGCACAGCCAAGTGCGCAAGGAATTCTGGGGCTACGCCTCGGACGAAGCCTTGAGCAACGAGGCGCTGATCCGCGAAGAATATCGCGGCATCCGCCCGGCGCCCGGCTATCCGGCGCAGCCCGACCACACCGAGAAGGCGACGCTGTTCCGCTTACTGCAGCCCGAGCGCATCGGCATCGAGCTCACCGAGAGCTTCGCCATGACGCCCGGCGCCGCCGTGTGCGGGCTCTATTTCAGCCACCCGCAGAGCGCCTATTTCGGCGTCGGCAAGATCGAGCGCGACCAGGTCGAGGATTACGCCAAGCGCAAGGGCTGGAGCCTCGCCGAGGCCGAGCGCTGGCTGTCGCCCATCCTCAACTACGACCCGCGCCACGCCCCCAGCATCGCGGCGGCGTGAGCGCGCGGCGAGCAGGGTGCGGCCGATCAATAATTGAATTTTGGACGAAGCGCGCCGTGCGTGCCGCACCGTTTCGACAACAGACGATCACGCCCTAGTTGGTATCGAGCAGTTGAGGTCCGAATTCCGCGCTCGCCGTATTCCAGCTCGCGCGACTTATGCGCGGCACGACGACCAGACGATCGACCTCACCCTTCAGATAGGCGTGAAGGAACTCGGAGTAATTCTTGAACGACACGCATCCGTTCGACTCGCCGCTGGCGCCGCGCATGTATGTGTGCGCGAGCATGCCGTCACGGCCGAACATTTTGCCGCCGCCGACCGGTACGAGGCGAATAGCCCGAACCTTGTGAAAAAGCTTTTCCCGCAGCTTGAGCTCGTAGACATTCGGCGGCGTCGGGCCGCGGTTCTTCGCCGTGATCGAGTGCGGATCGTCTAATTTGCGGCCTAAGCCCGAATGCGCCTCGAGCGTTTTGCCGTTGGGCAAATAGACGGTGTGCGAAGCGATGTCATAAACCGCTGTGCGGCTGGGATGAGCGGGGACCGGCACGCTGATGGGATGCGCCGGCGGACCGGATTGCAAAGAAGCCGTTTCGCTCGCCTCGCTCGCCGGCTGCTGCGCGACATGCGGTTCGGCGTCCTTAGGGGACGGTCCCGAGCGCAGCGCAACCGGCATTCCGAAGCCGAAAAACCGACTTTCGACAGGCTCAATGCGCACCCGCGGCGCGTCGTTTCTCGCACCCGCCTGCATAGAATCGTTATTTGCGACGACAACTCCCGCGGCCTGCGTCGGCGTTTTCGCACGGAAAGCCGGGCCGGTAGATAGCGCGGTCGTCGCGGCCCAGGCGACCGCCCCGGTGAGAGCGAAGCCGATGCCGAGGCTGGCGACAAAAACCCGAATGACCTGCCGGCAATCGCGGCGTGCCGACAAAAGGTCGTCATGCGGAAGCGGCGCCACCCCGTGACGCCGACCCCCGTCTCGAGCATGCGCGTGTTCCACGCCGGCCGACTCGAAGGACATAATCTCCGACCCCTGATTGGGACAGTATAGGGCAGTTCAAAAATGGCGGGAATGAGGAAAAAAATCGTCGGCAGCGCCGGAACCGGAACGACAATAAGGGCGAAAAAGCAAACACCGGAGAGCGCTTTTCGCTCTCCGGTGCCGTAATGCTTTGCCTTCCGGCTTGTTGGTTTGGCGTCGTCGTCGGCCACTCGAAGTCAGAAAGCCCCCAGCAAGATCGCGCCGACGAAAGCAAACACGGCGCACACCGCTAGCACTTCAAACCTCAAGGTAAGGTCCACGGCAGGTGCCTCCCTTGTTGATGTAAGTTCAAGCTAGCATAGAACGCAGACACCCCGAAGCGGTTGCACCGGCTGCAAGCAAAATTTGCGAGCAAGGCCATGCGCAACCGGAATGGCGCGATCAAACGCTTGATCCCCCGTCACAAAAACCCGCCCGCCGAGGGGAAAGCCGGTGCACAAGCCGGCCGGCGGCCGCCTTTTACCGCCGGCGGCGGCCCGATCGGGCCCAAAACGGCCGCGTTCGGCTGGGACTGAAATCAGCGCCGGCAAATTTGCATAATTATGACAAGGCCGCGCGCGGCCGCGGGCGCCTCTCGGCCGCCGCCACTCGCAAAAACGAATCCTTATCCTTAACGCTTTCCTGCCCGCCAGCGTTGAAGCCTCGTTAAAGAAACCGCCCGCATTTTCAGCGCTATGAGGCGCGCACTGGTTTTCTCGATCGGCGGGAGCGTGGTACTGCTGGCGCTCGCCGGTTGCGGGCGCAGCTTTTTGATGGATTCGCAGCGGGCGCCCTGGCGGCACGAGGCCGAGGTCGCCTGCATGAAGTCGGGCGCGGTCAAATTCGGGGTCGAGCGCATCGATCCGATCGAGGGCCCGGGCGCCTGCGGCATGGATTTCCCGCTCAAGGTGACGCAACTGGGCGAATATTCGCCCGCGCTCAGCTATGCCGACGACCTGCGCCCGCCGGCCGCCATCCCCAATGCTTCGCAGCCCGACATGCCGAACTGGCCGCCGCGTTATGCGCCGCGCTATCGGCCGACGCCGCCTGCGCCGGTGACCAGTGCGCCGGTGGCGCCGGCGGCCGGAGAGCGCATGCGCTGGGTCCCCGGCCCGCCGGGCATCGACGTGTCGCAACCGCAGCCCGCCGGGCGGCCGCTGTCGATCAGCCCGCCGCCGACCGAACCGGCCAGCGTGCCGCCGCCGCGCGCGCGCCGGGCCGCGCCGTCTTACGCGCCGTCCGCCCGCGCAGCGCCGGGCGATGTTCCCGACGACGCCATTATCCCGCAGGGCGGCAGCGCCGTGGTGCCGGGAGCTTCCGAGCGCCGCATGCAGCCGGCCTATAACGCCCCGGTCTACCGGCCGCCGCAGCAACACGCGTTACCAAGGCTCGGGCCTGCGCGTGGCCCGCAGAACGCTACTTTGGTCCCGGCCGAAATGTCGCCGCCCGCCAAGCTTGCTTGCCCGCTGGTCTCCGCGCTCGACCGCTGGGTGAGCGAGGGCGTGCAGCCGGCGGCCGTGCATTGGTTTCACCAGCCGGTCACCGAGATCCACCAGATCGGCTCATACGGCTGCCGCCACATGGTGGGGGGCAGCGGCGTGTCCGAGCATTCCTTCGGCAACGCGCTCGACATTTCCGGCTTCACGCTTGCCGACGGCCGCAAGATCACGGTCAAGGACGGCTGGCACGGCACGCCGGAAGAGCAGGGCTTCCTGCACGACGTGCAGCTCTATGCCTGCGAGACTTTCACCACCGTGCTGGCGCCCGGCTACAACATCTACCACTACAACCATATCCACGTTGACCTGATGCACCGCCGTCCCGGCTACCGGCCGTGCCGGCCGGAGGCCATTCCGGGCGAAGTGGTGGCGGCGCGCGCGCGCGCGCATTATGCCGCCCGTCACCGCGGGCCGGCCTATACCGGCTCGATCGGCGCGCTCGCCGCGGCGGCCGTGGCGGTGCCGACCGAGGACGGCTATGTCGACGACGACGGCAAGGCGCAGAGCCCGCCGGTTATAACGCCCGCCTATCTCGGCCGCCCGCTCAAGCTGCCGAACGAGGACCGCTTCGCGGTGCATTGAGGCAGGGGCGCGCTCAGTCGCGCTTCGCCAGCACGCTCTTCATGCCGAAGGCGCCGAGCCCGAATTTGATCAGCGGGCGGCTGAACATCGCCTTGATCGTCAGCCTTCTCAGCCAGGTCCATGAATTCTGCTTGGGCACGAACAGGCCGGCGAAGCGGGCGGCGTCGCGCTGCTTCTTGTCGACGTGCGGCTTGAGGAAATCCTGATAGGCGGCGAAGGCGCGCGCGTGGTCGGCGTGGCGCGCCAGCGCCTCGGCCAGCACATAGCCGCCGGCCATCGCCATGTGCGAGCCCTGGCCGGCCAGCAGCGTCAGACAGCCGCAGGCGTCGCCGATCAGCGCGACGCGGCCCTTGTGCCATTGCGGCATGACGATCTGCGTCACGCTGTCGAAGAAGATCGGATCGTCGCCGGCATGGGCCTTGAGCACGTCCTCGGCGATCCAGCCGGCGCCGCGATAGCGTTCGCGCAGAAACGTCAGCCGCTCGCCATGCGGCACGTGGATTGCGGACTGGCGGAAGACGTAAGTGGCGTCGAGCGTGCCCGCATCGAGCGGGTAGAGGAAGGCGACGCGGTCGGCCTCCTCGTAGAGCTTGACCGTGTTGTGCAGCGCAAAGCATTCGCTCGGCGCATGGAAGCCGGCGACATAGAGGCCGAGGAATTTGGCGAACTGCCGTTCATGACCGAAGGTCAGGTCTCGCACCCGCGAATGCACCCCATCCGCGCCGACAACCAGCGCGAACGCGTCCTCGCTGCCGTCTTCGAACCGCGCCTTGACCGCGCTGCCGGTATCGTTGAGCGCCGCCAGGCTGGTGCCGTAACGTACCGCAATGCCGGCCGCGCGCGCGCGTTCGGCCAGGATGCGCTCGAGGTCCTGCCGGCGCAGATAGACGTATTGGTTATCGAGCGCGCGGCGCAGGCGCTCGATCGGCATGTGGACGTAAGGAGCGCCGCTGCGGTCGACGAATTCGAGATTGTCGATCGGATAGCGCACGGCGCGCAATTGATCGAGCAAGCCCATGCGCTCGGCCACGTCCCAGCCGGTGCCGAAGAAATCCATCATATAGCCTTCGCGGCGCAGACCCGGCTCGCGCTCGACCACGACAGGCTCGAAGCCGCGGCGCTCGAGCTCGATGGCGAGCGTCAGCCCGGCGATGCCGCCGCCGGAAATGAGGATGCGTTTCATGGGCGCCGATGTAACGCCGCCTGCGCGGTCGTCCAGTCAAATTCTGTTGCGCTTTCTACCGCGCTTCCGGCAGTCGCCATTTCAAGCCGGGGAACCGCGCGTAGTCGCGGTCGAAGGTGATCCACTCGCAGCCCCATTCGATCGCCAGCGCGGCGTACCAGGTCTCGGTGACGCGGCGCCCGCGCGTGTCGGTTTCGAGCGACAGCTGCTTGAAAATACCCCAATGCCGCTCACTCGGTTCAACGACGTGGCAATGCGGCTGACCAAGAAGGTAGTCGGTGAACTCGAAAACTTCGCTGAGCGTACTTGGGGCGTGATAAATGCGCGGGTCGGTCGTTACGCGCGCGACAGCGGCCAACGCCAGCGGCGACATCCCGAAAGGGTCGCCGTCAGCGACAACTTGATTAAGCCAAGTATTGGAAATCGGGTGTTGCGGGACGTCGCGCCGAAACGCATAGATCAGCACATTGACGTCCGGCAGGATCACTTAAATCCGCTTTTCAGCCGTTCGGCGTATTCAAGATCATCCATGCCCTGAATGTCCGAGATACTTTGTGATATCGACGCCGGGCATCAGGCCCCCCGTCGCCTTGCTCACGCGCGGTATTGGCCCAAGCGGCCTTTTGGCTTTTTGCCGGTCTGCGGAAATCACCAGCCGCAGCCCGTCCTCGATCAATGAGGTCAGCGTGCGGCCTTCTTCGGCCGCCTTGCGCTTGGCGCGCTTGAGCAGTTCTGACGGCAGGCGGACGGTGGTGCGCTCGATCATATGTCAAGACATATCGCGCGATATGTCAATATGTCAAGGCTACGCCGCCGCCTGCAGCAACATCGCGCCGAACAAAATCAGCCCGGCGTCGCGGTTCGATTTGAATATCCGCAAGCAATGCGCGGAATCGTCGATGTCGAGGCGGGCAACCTGCCAGGCCAGATGCGCGGCGAAGGCAGCCATGCCGACGAGAAAGATCCAGCCGCCTCCCGCCATGACGCCGGCGGCGCCGATCAGCACCACCGCACCGGCATAGAAGCTCGCCAGCATCGGCCGCGTGTTCTCGGCAAACAGCAGCGCGGTCGACTTGATGCCGATCATGAGATCGTCCTCGCGGTCTTGGTGCGCGTAGATGGTGTCGTAGCCGATCACCCAGGAGATCGAGCCGGCATAAAGCACGAGCACCGGCCAATCGAGCCGCCCGAAGGCCGCCGGCCAGCCCATCAGCGCCCCCCAGGAGAAGGCCAAGCCGAGCACGATCTGCGGCCAATAGGTCACGCGCTTCATGAAGGGATAGATCGCCACCACCAACAGCGAAGCAAAGCCGCACAACACGGTGAAGCGGTTGAACTGCAGCAGCACGGCGAGCCCGACCAGCGCCTGCGCCAGCATGAAAGCGGTTGCCTGCGCGACCGTCACCTGCCCGGAAGGAATGGGGCGCGAGCGCGTGCGCTCCACGCGGCGGTCGAGATCGCGGTCGACCAGGTCGTTCCAGGTGCAGCCGGCTCCGCGCATGGCAAAGGCGCCGATGAAGAACAGCGCGATGTGCCAGAGGCTGGGAAAGCGGCCGGCGTGCATGCCGGCGAGCCCCACCGACCACCAGCACGGCAGCAGCAAGAGCCAGGAGCCGATCGGCCGGTCGAGGCGGGCGAGCCGCAGATAGGGCCGCGCCAAGACAGGCGCCAGCCAGTCGACCCAATTGCCGGTCGCATCGGCGACGCGTCCGGCATTCTCGCTCATCGCCCGAGCGGCGTGCCGGTGAGCGTGTCGAAGGTGCCGCGGCCGGTGTGGATGTTGCTTCTGTCGGGCGCCGGCGCGCCGAGCGCGTCGCTCAAAGTCGGCCCCGCCGCCGCCGGCGGCGGCGCCGACGCCATCCTGCACACGCGCCCGCGCGCCTTGGAAATATTGGCGTGGATGAGCGCGATGTTCTTCACCAGCTCCGGCGGAATCCCGCACCAGGTCGCGTTGGCCTTGGCGTATTTCAGCATATCTTCCTGTGCCGCCGCGAACGAGGTCAGCCGCTTGCACGCCTCGCTCAACGACACCTTGTGCTTCTGCGCTTCCATCACGGCCTTGCCGCGCGCCTCGGCCTTGTCGCGCAGCGCGGCGAAGGCCTTGAAGCAAGGCGGCTGCTGCGGCTGGAATTGGGCGGCGGCCGGCGCGGCCGTAGCGACAAGCGCGAAGGCGGCAATGAACAGTGCCCGGCGCAAGTTCATGACGATATCCCCTCGAGTTTCGGCCGCATTATACAATATAGCCGCCGGTTGCAGCCGATACCAACGCGCCGAATGCGTCGGGAACGCGGCAAATCGGTCAAGGATCGGCCGCCCCTCGCCAGGCCGCCTTGGCTCCGCTAAACCGGCCCGCGCCTCGAAAACACGCGGGTTTTTGCCCATGCCGGCCTATGATTTTCGCATGCCCCGCCTCTATGTCGAGGCGCCGCTCAGCGCCGGCGGCGCGGTCGCGCTCGGCCGCGACCAGGCCAATTACCTGCTCAACGTACTGCGGCTTGCGCGCGGCGACGAAATCCTGCTGTTCAACGGTCGCGACGGCGAGTGGCGGGCCTGCCTCGCCGGCACCGGCAAGCGGGCGCTCGCTGCCGAGCCTGCCGAACAGACCCGGCTACAGCCGCCGGCGCCCGACCTGCATTTTCTGTTTGCCCCGCTCAAGCACGCCCGCCTCGACTATCTGGTGCAGAAGGCGGTGGAGATGGGCGTCTCGCGCCTGCAGCCGGTCATCACCCGCCACACCCAGGTCACCCGCGTCAATCTCGCGCGCATGCGCGCCAATGTGGTGGAGGCGGCGCAACAGTGCGGCGTGCTCAATCTGCCGGAGGTGGCGGAGCCCGCCGATTTCGCCGCGGCGGTGGCGGACACGTCGCGGCTCCTTGTGTTCTGCGACGAGCGCGCCGAGGTGCGCGACCCGGTGGCGGCGCTTGGCGCGGCACCCAAGGGATTGCCGCCGTCGCTGCTGATCGGCCCGGAAGGCGGCTTTGCCGAGGAGGAACGCGCGGCGCTCAAGCAGCGGACGAATGTGGCGCGCATTGCGCTCGGGCCGCGCATTCTGCGCGCCGACACCGCCGCGGTGGCGGCGCTGGCGCTGTTGCAGGCGGTGCTGGGGGATTGGCGTGGCTAGCGCATGATCCCGAAAAGTGGGAACCGGTTTTCGGAAAAGATCATGCGCCCTAAAATGCAAAAAACTTGCGGCGCGGTTGCCGGCCGACTGGGCCGGCAACCGTCGCCGTTAACGCGAGACTTCGCGGTCGCACTTTGCCGATTTAACGCAACACACCGACGGCCGTGCAAGACCGGACGCGTGGCACTCTACTCCTCCTCGCGTCGGGCACGCATGAACTCGGGCGACCTTGCGTCCAACGCAAAACGACGCAACGCCGACCCACAGCCCGATTCGCAGGAAAAATGATGCAGCGCCGCAACCCGATTCTACGAGTCAAAACCCGTTCAAAGCTGTGCACGAATTGGCTCCCACCGGGAAAATCCTGTGATAAAGTCGCCCCCGACCGTCTGGAGCATGACCCCATGCCGCGTGCCTTACCCTGCCTGCGGACGCTTGCCGCCGCCGCCCTGCTGAGCCTATGCGCGCTGGCGCCGGCCAAGGCCGCCGGCTGGCTGGAAAAGTCCTTCTTCATGTCGGGGGCCAATTACAGCGGCTATCTGCCGCCTTGCGACGCCGCGCTCGGCGCCATTACCGCGCAATTCCGCGAGAAGGAAGGCGTGTATTGGAATTCCGACCTGGCGATCATGAGCTTCGAGCACGTGCGCGAGGTCGCCTATAACGCCTGGGCGCCCGGCACCATTCCACGCCGCTATTGCCGGGCGGTCGCCAATGTCAGCGACGGCCACAAGCACCGGGTGAATTACTGGATCGGCGAGGACACCAGCCTGGTCGGCTTTGCGCCGGCGGTCGAATGGTGCGTGGTCGGCCTCGACCGCGACTGGGCCTACAACCCTGCCTGCAAGATGGCGCTGCCGTAAGCTTTATTCCCCCGCT
Source organism: uncultured Pseudomonadota bacterium (assembly GCA_963805535.1). Classification (GTDB taxonomy): domain Bacteria; phylum Pseudomonadota; class Alphaproteobacteria; order Rhizobiales; family Xanthobacteraceae; genus Pseudolabrys. The sequence continues at coordinate 395,034 of CAWDUV010000005.1, read as the reverse complement.
ACCGGCCTTAGCGTCAAATCGGGATGGCGGCCAGTCAGCCAATCGGCATTGTCGGCGAGCGCCAGCGGGGATTCGCGCATGGTCATGAGGCGCGCGCGCTCTTCGGCGCCGCAGCCTTGCGCGTCGGCTTGCGCTTGGCACTCCATGGCCCAGCGGCGCAGCTCGGCGGCATTCAGGGTATCGGGCATCGCATCCTCACTTTCGTAAGCAAGCCTGCGCCCAATGAAGTCGGTCGGAAAGCGTCTCGTAGTCTAAGAGCAAGGCCCTCGACTAGCGCGCATGGCTAACTATGCGCATTGCGCGGCGGTATCAGCTGCCCGCCTGGCCGTCGGTGCTGAGCACGCCGAAATCCGCCGATTTCCTGCCATCGGTTTCCCGCGCCACGCCTGTGCTGGCCAGTCCGAGCCTGAACAGTTCGCGCACCGCCGCCGCCCGGCTCGGCATGCGCGTCTTGAAGCGGAAGTCGTCGACCGCCAGCAATTCCTCCGGTGACAGCATGATCTGCAGGCGCTCGCCCCGCTGGGCATTGGACCCGTTCTTGCGGCTCGCACTGTTTGGCATGACCAGCCTCTCCGATGTTTGGCGCCATTGATTAACTAGACCAAAAATACGTCACTTACTCATTTTTCTCCATAGACGCTTTATACACAAATCACGAAAAATACGGACCCTTTTCATTGCCATTTTGTTCTTGCTGTGTTCCTGTTCCTGCGGTATGGTGTTCTGGAACAATTGAGCGAGATCAATTTCCGATTTGTTCTCGTTACCGTTCGTGATCCGGGTCAGTCGCCAACGTTACAAGTTCAGCATCCGTCGCCAGTGTGAAATAGGGGGCGTTCATGTGGGGTCATCGCGTTCGCCGGGCGGCACGGGCCGCCGCCATCGCTTCAAGTTTCCTTTTCGTCTTCGCCGTCGTCGCCTTCGGGCAAACCGCCGATCCGCGCCATAACGCGCCCGGCAAGTTCGATTTCTACGTGCTGGCGCTGTCCTGGTCGCCCTCCTATTGCGCGAGCGTGAAGGAGCGCACGCCCGGCCGCCGGCCCGGGCTGCAATGCGGCGGGCGGCCCTATTCCTTCGTGGTGCATGGGCTGTGGCCGCAATACGAGCACGGCTTCCCGTCCAACTGCCAGGTGCCGGCGCCGCGCCTCGCCCGTGCCATCGTCAACGGCATGCTCGACCTGATGCCGAGCCAGCACTTGGTGTTCCACGAATGGGACCGCCACGGCACCTGCACGGGGATGGCGGCGCAAGGCTATTTCGACGCCGTGCGCAAGGCGCGCGGCCTGGTCAAGATCCCCGCCGTCTATCTCGATCCGCCGTCGCCGGTGACGGTGTCGCCGCAGGCGGTGGCCGAGGCCTTCGTCAAGGCCAATCCCGGCTTGACGCGCGGTGCCATGGCGGTCACCTGCGGCCGCAGGCGGCTGAGAGAAGTGCGCCTATGCATGAGCAAGGATTTTGCCTTCAAGCCTTGCGCGGAGGTGGCGAGCCGCTCCTGCAAGCGCGCAACCGTTGTCATGCCGGCGGTGCGCGGCGGAACCGACAAGCGCGCGGCCCTTGATTCTGCGGGCACATTAAGCGGCCACTAACGCTGCGCGCGCGCGTTGGCGGTATAACCCCGGCACGTCGGGAATTGGCGCAAGATTCCCGAAAGGAAAATCCGCAAGCTTCGGCGCGCATATGGATGCGCATGTGCGGGGGCGACGGCGGAGAATTTGGCGGTGACAAATCGTGTGGTCGACTACGGCGCTTTTGTCGTCCGCTTTGTCGGGTTCGGCTATCTCGCGCTGTGGCCGTTGTCGACGCCGAACCCGTTCGGCCTTGGTCGCCTGTGCCGCCCCGACGCGCCTGGCTGGCGCTTGTTCTGTCATTGGCCGCAGCTCATCCACCTGACGCCCGGCCTGCATCTGATCGGTGTGTTTTGCGCCGGCGCGCTCGCCGTGCATCTGGCGCTGCGTCTGGCCGCCCGCTTCAGGCGCGCCCGCGCCAAGCGCGCCGATGCTGCGCGCGCGGCCAATGTTGGTGTGCCGCAAGCGCTTGCGCGCACGCCGCAGCGCTCGGTCTTCGCCGCGCCCTTGCCCAAGATCAAGCCGCGCAGCGCGTTCGGCCTGCGCCCGAGCCCGCGCAGCCCAAGCCATTCCGCAGTAAGCTCGCCCGCGTCCCAATCGAAGACGCACGTCGAGCAGAACTAAACTTATGAACTACGCCCACGCCTTCCATGCCGGCAACTTCGCCGATGTGTTCAAGCACGCCGTGCTCTGCCGCGTTCTCGACTACCTGCGCGGCAAGCCGGCCGCCTTCCGCGTCATCGACACCCATGCCGGCGCCGGCCTCTACGATCTCGCCGGCCCGCAAGCCGCGCGCGGCGGCGAATGGCATGACGGCATCGAGAAGCTCTTGGCCGTCGCGCTCCCGCCGCCGGTCGCCGAACTGCTGGCGCCTTATCTGGAGGTGATCGGCGCGCTCAACGAGAAAGGCCGCCTCACGACCTATCCCGGATCGCCGGCGATCGTGCGCGCCTTCTTGCGTCCGCAGGACCGCTTCACCGCCTGCGAGATCGAGCCGCGGGCGGCAGCGGCGCTGGCGCGCAACCTGCGCGGCGATCCGCGCATCAAGGCGCTGGCGATCGACGGCTGGACCGCGCTCGCCGCCTACGTGCCGCCCAAGGAGCGGCGCGGCCTGGCGCTCGTCGACCCGCCCTTCGAGCAGGAGGCCGAGTTTGCCCGCCTGGCACCGGCGCTTGCCGCCGCCCACCGCAAATGGCCGACCGGGCTCTACATGCTCTGGTACCCGATCAAGGACCGCGGCGGGCCGGACGCGCTCGCCAAGCGCCTCGGGCGGCTGGCCCTCCCGAAGACCCTGCGCGCCGAGTTGATCGTGCGTCCGCTCTCCGACCCCGGCCGGCTCAACGGTTCGGGCCTGATCCTGGTCAACCCGCCCTGGACGCTTCATCGTGAACTCGAAATCCTGCTGCCGGCGCTGGCGGAAATCTTCATGAGCACGGGCAAAGGCGGCTTCCGCCTGGACTGGCTCGCCGGCGAAGGGGCGGCCCCCGATATGTAACCCTTTCCAGCCGAACCCAGTTGGTGTCTAGTTCCAAGATTGGCAGGTACGTTCCGCCTCCTGTGGGGGGCCGGCGGAGTGACTGAGGTCGCGCCCAGGGTCGCGGTCGATGCTTTCCCCGAATGCGAATGTCCGGCCGAGCCGCCGCGCCGTGGGGGCTGGTGGCGGAGCAGTGCGGGGAGGGGAGTTTTCCCGATGGCGCAAACAGGTGTCGTGAAGTTCTTCAATGGCGAGCGGGGCTACGGATTCATCAAGCCGGATGACGGCGGCCGCGACGTCTTCGTCCACATTACGGCGGTCGAGCAGGCGGGGCTGAAGGGCCTGAACGAGGGCCAGCGCATCAGCTTCGATGTCGAGCCCGACAAGAAGGGCAAGGGCCCCAAGGCGGTCAATCTGGTGGTCACCGGCTGAGCTCTCGCGCGTCGCGGCCGTCTAGCGCATGATCCCGAAGATGCCTGTCCCGGACCTGATCCGGGATGGGAACCGGTTTCCCGCCTTCGCGAAGCCGCCCGCTTCGCGACATCCGGGCGAAGCAAGGTCGGTAAAGCATGCCCTCGGGCTCGACCCGAGGGATCATGCGCATGCGAAATGTTAGTGACGCGCTTTGATTCAACCTGGATAGATTGGGCACTCGGCGCCCGTCATCCTATGCTGCAATGTCAGCGGCTGCGGGCCCCGCCCGCCACCAGAAAGCGAGATGTATTCACGATGATCCTGCGTTCCTCCCCCGCTTCGCCCTTCGTGCGCAAGGTGCGTATCGCGGCGAGCCTGCTCGGCCTCGACAGTAAGATCGAGGTGCGCGACGCCGACCTCAACAGCGACGACGATTCGATCCGCCGGCAGAACCCGCTCGGCAAGATCCCGGCGCTGGTGCTCGACGATGGCAGCGTGCTCTACGACTTGCGCGTGATCCTGGAATATCTCGATCATCTCGCCGGCGGCGACCGTATCGTCCCGCGCGAGCCGAAGGCGCGCTTCGAGGCGCTGCGCCTGCAGGCGCTGTGCGACGGCATTCTCGATGCCGGCATTCTCATGGTCTATGAGAGCCGCTACCGGCCGCCGGAGATGAAGGTGCAGGCTTGGCTCGAGCGCCAGCAGGCCAAGTTCAACCGCGCGCTCGACGCGCTGGAAGCCGCCCCGCCCCCGCTCGACGCCATGCCGAATGTCGGACAGATCGCGCTCGCCTGCGCGCTCGGTTATGGCGACCTGCGCTTCGGCGGCGAATGGCGAAAGAACCATCCCAAGCTCGTCGCCTATCACGACGCCTTTGCCGCGCAGGTGCCGGCTTTCGCCGCCACCAAGGTGACGGCGTAATTCATCCTGTCATTCCGCGGCGCGTGCCATAAGCGCGTTTACGTGCGTCTTCGACGCGCTATGGCGGGCGAACCCGCAATCCAGAAACTGGATCCGTGCACGCGTCTGGATTCCGGGTCCGGCCCCTGACGGGGCCGTCCCGGAATGACGGTTGGAAATTTCGCCGTACTCAAAACCGGTAATTGATGCCGGCGCGCACGATGTTGGTGTGGAAGCTGGTGGAGGTCGCCACGCCGCAACTGGCGGCGCCGCAGCTCGCATCGCCGAGATCAACGTAGAGATATTCGAGCTTAGCGCTCCACGGCCCGCTGATCGCCATTTCGACGCCGCCGCCCAGCGTCCAGCCCACCTTGTCGACAGTCGAGCCGGGAAAACCGGTGGGCGTCAGCTTGATGTCGCCGAAGGCCGCGCCGCCGGTGATATAGGGCAGGAAGCGGCCATAGGCGTAGCCGACGCGGCCGCGCAGGGTGGCGAGCCAGTCGTTGCGCACGTCGCAGGTCGCGCCCGGGCAGGCAAAGCCGTTGGTGCTGCCTTTGATGCCGCTCCAGCCGCCGTCGCCCTCGATGCCGAACACGAAATTATTCGGCGCCTGGTAATTGTAGCCGAGCGTGCCGCCGACCAGTCCGCCCGAAACGTCGAGCCCGCCGGTGCCGAACGCGTTGTTGACGTCGGCACGGCCGAAGCCGCCGCCGCCGTTGATGCCGACATAGAAGCCGGTCCAATTGTAGGGCGGCGCCACCATCACGGGCGCCGGCGGTGGCGGACGACGAACGATGTCGGCGGCATTGGCCGACGTGACGGCGAGCGCAAGCGCGCCCATGCTCAGGCTCGCGAGCAGCAGCTTCTTCATGACGCTAACCTCACTACGCAGATGACATGAGACGGACACGAGCGCGCCGTCCCCCGATTGACCGTTCAACGCGGCATGGCGCCGGCCGGTTCCGCGGCCCGAGCGGTGCACGTTTCGCATTTGATTTTCGTTGCAAGAAAGAAATTTAGCATTGTTCCGGTCGCTAAAATTGTTCCACCGCCGTCAATGACGACGGCGGTAAATTAGCTTTGCTGCGTCAATAAAAATCGCAATGGGCAGTGGGGAATGCCGGCGGGCGCGCAAGTGCGGCATTCGTAAATATGCCCTCTCCTCCATTCGAAGTCGGATATATCCGGCTTCGACCCCCTAATCATGCCCGAGCTCGGCTAAACCCGAGTTCGGGTGGGAGAGGGTGCGGGATGCGGGCGCCGAGCTTGTGACGCGGTAAGATGAGGGCGGCCATAAAAAAGTCCCGGAACTTTCGTTCCGGGACTTTTTCTTTTCGGCTTTTGTTGGGCGCCGATCAGAAGCGGTAATTGATGCCGGCGCGCACCACGTTGCTGGTGAAGCTCACGTCGGTGTTGGCGCCGCAGGTTGCCGCGCTGCAATTGGCCTTGCCGAGATCGACGTAGAGGTATTCGATCTTGGCCGTCCAGGGCCCGGCGATGCCGACCTCGACGCCGCCGCCGGCGGTCCAGCCGAGCTGCGTGTCGGTCTCGCTGCCGAAGCCGGCCGGCGACATCTTCACGTCGCCGAAGGCGGCGCCGGCGGTGAGGTAAGGCAGCACGCGGTTGAAGGCGTAGCCGATGCGACCGCGCGCGGTGCCGAGCCAGTCGTTGCGCGTCTGGCAGGAAATGCCGGCGCAGATACCGGTGGCGGTGGTGGTGTCGCCCTTGATGGTCGAATAGTCGAGGTCACCCTCGAGCCCGAGCACCCAGCGGCCCATCTGGTAATTATAGCCGAGCGTGCCGCCGACCAGTGCGCCCGAGGTGTCGAGGCCGCTGGTGCCGAGAGGCAGATCCCAATCGGAATGGCCGAAGCCGCCGCCGCCGTTGATGCCGGCATAGAAGCCGGTCCAGTTGTAATAGGGCGCCACATAGGCCGGCGCCTTGGTCGGCATGGCGTGCCGCCGTCCGAGATCGGCCGCGTTGGCGGCAGCCACCATTGACATCGCGGCGAGCGCACTCATGCCCGCCAGAACCACGCGCTTCATTGCAAAACCTCCGTAACCGAGACCCCCAGCCCCGGTCGCTTGAGCGCGCAAAGTATTCCGAAACGATCGCGCGTCTAGTGCTTAAAAGCCACAGTGCTCGATAAGTTGTTGAATGTATTGTCTAACTTATGACGGTGAAATGCCACGGTTTTGCCCGGATTTAGACTGCTCCGCCTTAATACGAATACTTGCGACTAAAGTTAGGCATGGAACCAATACGGCGCCAATGCGGCAAAGCAAAACCCCGGACCCGAAGGCCCGGGGTTTTGCCGCCACGCGCGACGATCGCGCCGTTCAGAAGTGATAATTGATGCCGAAGCGCAGCAGGTTGCTCTGCAGCCCGTTATTGGTGCCGGTGATGCTGTAGGCGCGGTCGCCCAGGTCCATGTAGAGATATTCGACCTTGGCCGACCAATGCGGGTTGAAGCCGACCTCCATGCCGACACCGCCGGTCCAGCCGGTCAGCGTCTTGTCCTCGCTCAGCGAATTGAACTGGCCGTCCAGCGCGCCATAGGCGAAGCCGACGGTGCCGTAGAACAGGATGTTGTTGAGCGCGTAGCCGGCGCGGCCGCGCAGCGTGCCGAACCAGGGATTGGAGAATTTCCAGGGCGCGAAGGTGTCGTCGGCGGCCGAGGCCTGGATGTCGGTCTCGACGCCGAGCACGAACTGGTTCCATTGCCAATTGTAGCCGAGCTGGGCGCCGCCGGCGATGCCGGAGGGATCGATACCGGTGCCGGTGACGTGGCCCCATTCGTAGCCGAGGTTCACGCCGGCGTAGAGACCGGCCCAGTTGTAATAGGTCGGCGCCGGCGCGGAGTAATAGGGGACCGGGCCGCGCGCAATGTCGGCCGCCATGGCCGCGCCGGATGTCGTGACCGCAACGGCCAGCGCCATCGCCCGCATCGTGTTCTTCATTTTCAACCCTCCACTTACCACGCTCGCCGTGACCCGCATTTGCGCGGCTGCCCGTTTGGCGTCGTCGTTTTGCGGCACTTGAGTGCGCAAAAAAGGTGCGGCCACGCCCGCGGCCCGGCGAAACTTCGACATTTTCAGGAAAGATTTATCGGGGATTTTAAGTTAAGCGGTCATGAATTGCTAAGTATCAGCCCTCGTTATCCCTAAAGGAGTCTTAGTAAAGCGCGCCGTTTACCATGGTCGTTGAGCAGGTGTTTACTATGGGCGTCCCGGTAGCGGCGTCTGAGCGTGCGGCGTATGACAGGCTGGGGAAGCGAAGATGCCTGAGGATCGGCAACAAGCGGCGCGCACGGCGCTCATCACCGGCGGCGGCCGCCGCATCGGCGCCGCCATTGCGCGGACGCTTGCGCGCGCCGGCTATGCGGTGGTGCTGCACGCCAACAGCTCGCGCGCCGAGGCGGAAGCGCTTGCCGGCGAGATCGCCGGGGCAGGGGGCAGAGCCACGGTGGTGCTCGCCGATCTCGCCCGGCACGACGCGGTCGTCGGGCTGATCCCGGCCGCCGCTGCCTTCGGCCCGCTCACGCTTCTGGTCAACAATGCCGGCACCTTCGAGCCGGATGAGATCGCCACTTTGCGGCGCGAGGATTTCGAGCGCACCTTCGCGGTCAATCTGGCGGCGCCGTTGTTCCTGGCGCAGGCCTTCGCCGCTCAGGCGCCGGCCGGCTCCTCGATCGTCAACGTGCTCGATCAGCGCGTGTTCAGACCGACGCCGCGCTTTCTATCCTACGCGCTGAGCAAGCACGCGCTGGCGGCCGCCACCGTCACGCTGGCGCAGGCGCTGGCGCCCGCTTTGCGCGTCAACGCGGTGGCACCGGGGCCGACGCTGCCGAGCCCGCGCCAGAGCGAAGACCAGTTCAAGGCGCAGGCCGAAAGCCTGCTGCTTAAGCGCGGGCCGACGCCGCAGGAGATCGCCGCGGCGGTGCGTTATCTGGCGGAGGCCGAAAGTGTCACCGGCGTCACCATCGCGGTCGACGGCGGCCAGCGCCTGGCCTGGCGCACGGCCGACAGCGACGTGGAGGAGTAGGGCCGCGCACATTATATGGGTGCGGACGACCCCAATTTGTCATTCGGGGGCGCACGCGTCAGCGTGCGAGCCCGGAATCCAGGGGCCTTGAGCAAAGTCCCTCATTTGTGTTCCTGGATTCCGGGTTCGCGGCCTAAAGGCCGCGCCCCGGAACGACCGAGCGGCGAGCATGAACGGCAAACGCGACATCGACCCGGAAAGCGAGCTGCGCGAGGAGGACGACGACGCCTCGCTGCCCGAGCTCGAGCTGGAAGAAGCCCCCGCCGGCACGCTGAAAGCGGGTCGCGCGGCGATCGCGCGCTCTGTCAAGCACGCGCCGTCCGCGCCCGGCGTCTACCGCATGCTCGACGACAAGGGCGCCGTGCTCTATGTCGGCAAGGCCAAGAACATCAAGAAGCGCGTGACGAACTACGCGCGGCCGACGGCCTACGACGCGCGCATCGCGCGCATGATCGCCGCCACGGTGACGATGGAATTCGTCACTACCAAGACCGAGACCGAGGCGCTGCTGCTCGAGGCCAATCTGATCAAGCGCCTGCGCCCGCGCTTCAACGTGCTGCTGCGCGACGACAAGTCGTTCCCCTATATCCTGATCACCTCCGACCACTGGGCGCCGCAGATCTTGAAGCACCGCGGCGCGCGCACGCGCCCCGGCCATTACTATGGGCCGTTCGCGTCGGCGGGCGCGGTCAACCGCACCGTCAACGCGCTGCAGCGCGCCTTCCTCTTGCGCTCGTGCTCCGATTCGTTTTTCGAAGCCCGCACGCGGCCGTGCCTGCTCTATCAGATCAAGCGCTGCTCGGCGCCCTGCACGCAGGAGATCGATTACGCCGGCTATGGCGAATTGGTGCGTGAGGCCAACGCGTTCCTTTCCGGCCGCAGCCGTGTGGTGCAGAAACAGCTCGGCACGGAAATGGACAAGGCCTCCGCCGCGCTCGATTTCGAGCACGCCGCCGTCTATCGCGACCGCCTCTCGGCGTTGTCGGCCATCCAGTCGCATCAGGGCATCAATCCGCGCACGCTCGAGGAAGCCGACGTGTTCGCCGTGCACCAGGGCGGCGGCTACACCTGCGTCGAAGTGTTCTTCTTCCGCACCGGGCAGAACTGGGGCAACCGCGCCTATTTCCCCAAGGCCGACAAGGCGGTCGGGCCGGGCGAGGTGCTGAGCGCTTTCCTGGCGCAGTTCTACGACGACAAGCCGTCGCCGCGGCTCATTCTGGTGTCGCACGAATTCGAGGAGCGCGCGCTGCTTTCCGAGGCGCTCAGCGCCAAGAGTGGGCGCAAGGTGGAGGTTTCCGTGCCGCAGCGCGGCGAGCGCAAGGAGCTGGTGCAGCACGCGCTTGCCAACGCGCGCGAGGCGCTGGCGCGCAAGCTCGCCGATACGCAGTCGCAGCAGAAACTGCTGGGCGCGCTGACCGAGACTTTTTCGCTGCCGCGTAACCCACGCCGCATCGAGGTCTACGACAACAGCCACATCGCCGGCTCTAATCCGGTCGGTGCCATGATCGTCGCGGGGCCGGAAGGCTTCCGCAAAAACCAGTACCGCAAGTTCAACATCCGTTCGGAGGAGCTCAGCCCCGGCGACGACTACGGTATGATGCGCGAGGTGTTGCAGCGGCGCTTCAAGCGGCTGCTGGCGGAGAACCCGCGTGAGGAGGGCACAGCGGTGCCTTTACCCTCTCCCCAACGGGGAGACGTGACAGCGGAAAGCGCCGAGGATGAAACAGAATCCCCCTGGCCCGATCTCGTCCTCATCGACGGCGGGCAGGGCCAGCTCGGCGCCGCGCAGCAGACGCTGGCCGCGCTCGGCCTCGCCGACTTGCCGCTGGTGGCCATCGCCAAGGGCCCCGACCGCGACGCCGGGCGCGAGACCTTCTTCATGGCCGGCCGCAGCCCGTTCAAATTGCCGCCGCGCGATCCGCTGCTCTATTTCGTCGAGCGCCTGCGCGACGAGGCCCACCGCTTCGCCGTCGGCTCGCACCGCACCCGCCGCAAGAAAGACATCCGCGAAGCGGGCTTGCAGGAAATCGCCGGCATCGGCCCCACGCGCAAGCGCGCGCTGCTGCGGCATTTCGGCACTGTGAAAGCAATCGAGCGCGCGAGCCTCCCCGACCTTGCCCAGGTGCCGGGAATTAATGCGGAGACCGCGCGAAAGATATATGAGTTCTTCCATGAGCAGGCGGGGCAATAAGTCTTCGCACGAGCGTGGATGCCCGGCATAAAGCCGGGCACGACGGCGAAGAGGAATGAGCGAGATAACGATTTGAGGAAACGTCAATGATCATCCAACGGCAGGAAGACGTCACTCCCGCGGTGCTGGAGGCCTACAAGAACATCGCGGACCCGCGCCTGCGCGAGATCGTCGCCGCGCTGATCAAGCATCTGCACGCCTTCGCGCGCGAGGTGCACCTGACCGAGGAGGAATTCCAGAAGGGTACCGAGCTGCTCGCCCGCCTCGGCCAGATGACCAACGACAATCACAACGAAGTGGTGCTGATGTCGGGCTCGCTCGGATTCTCCTCGCTGATCTGCCTGCTCAACAACGGCAACAACGGCCAGACTGAAACCTCCGCCAATCTGCTCGGGCCGTTCTGGCGCATGCACTCGCCCGTCACACAGAACGGCGCCTCGATCGTGCGCTCGCCCACGCCGGGGCCGGCGCTGTTCGTCAATTGCTGGCTGAAGGATGAAAGCGGCAAGCCCATCGCCGGCGCCGAGATCGACATCTGGCATTCATCGCCCGAGGGCTTCTACGAACAGCAGGACCCCAACCAAGTCGAGATGAACCTGCGCGGCAAGTTCACCAGCGACGCGGAAGGGCATTTCTGGTTCCGCAGCGTCAAGCCGGCCGGCTATCCCATCCCGGTCGAGGGCCCCGTGGGCGACTTGGTGCGCGCCGGCAAGCGGCACAATTTCCGCCCGGCGCATCTGCACTTCCTCATCTTCAAGCAGGGCTTCAAGACGCTGATCTCGCAAATTTACGTTAATGACGATCCCAAGCTCGACAGCGACGTGCAGTTCGGCGTCACCAAGGCGCTGATCGGCAATTATGTGCGCCATGAGGGCAAGGCGCCGGCGCCCGACGTGCCGGGTGCGTGGTATTCGCTCGATCACACTTTCGTCATGGAGCCGGGCACCGCCCGCCTGCCCAAGCCGCCGATTCAATAAGCTCATCCAGGCGCCAGGCCGAGGAACTTGGCTCTGGATTCCGGGCTCGCGGCCTTCAGCCGCGCCCCGGAATGCCAGCTTCGCGCCCCCGTCGGTTGACGTTCACCCGCGCCCGGTGTTCCTTGTCGCCTATGCAAGCCCTCAGTTCCCGGCGGCTGCCGGCGCGTCCGCTGGCGCTGCCGAACCTATTGACCTATGGCCGCATCGCCGCCGTGCCGGTGGTGGTGGGGCTGCTTTATTGGCAGAGCATCTTTGGCGGCGGCCTCTGGCTGCGCTGGCTGGCGCTCGCCGTGTTCATCGCCGCCGCCGTCACCGACATTCTCGACGGTTACCTGGCGCGCGCCTGGGAGCAGCAATCCTCGCTCGGCCGCATGCTCGATCCGATCGCCGACAAGCTCCTGGTCGCCTCCTGCCTGTTGATGCTGGCGGCGGAGGAAACCATCCGCGGCTGGACCCTGCTCGCCGCCGTGGTGATCCTGTGCCGCGAGATCCTGGTGTCGGGCCTGCGCGAATATCTCGCCGAGCTGCGCGTCGGCGTGCCGGTGACGCGGCTCGCCAAGTGGAAGACCACCGCGCAGATGGTGGCCATCGGTTTCCTGATCGCGGGCGAGGCCGGCGACCGCCTGGTGCCGGGCGTGACGCAGCTCGGCATTTTGCTGCTGTGGATCTCGGCCATCGTCACGCTCTACACCGGCTACGACTATATGCGCGCTGGGCTCCGTTACATGATTGAAGAGTGACTTCATGAAACTCCGATATTTCGCCTGGGTGCGCGAGCGCGTCGGCAAGCCGGAGGAAGAGCTCGACATCCCGGCCGGCGTCACCACCGCGGCCGAGCTGATGAGCTGGCTCGCCGGCCGCGGCGAGGAATACGCCTATGCCTTCGAGAACCCGAAGGTGATCCGCGTCGCCATCGACAAGGCGCATGTGCAGCCGGGCGCCAGGATCGCGCAGGCCTCCGAGATCGCCTTCTTCCCGCCGATGACGGGGGGATGAGTTTACCTCTCTGTCATTCCGGGTTCGCGGGCTTCGCCCGCGCCCCGGAATGACGAAGAAGGGGAAATGCGCTAAATTACCCCCATGGCCACCACCGTCCGCCTGCAGCGCGAAGCCTTCGACCTCGCCGCCGAAGCGGCCAGGCTGTCGCGCGGCCGCGACGACGTCGGCGCCGTCGTCACTTTCACCGGCATCTGCCGCGGCGCCGAGGACGGCCAGCCTATCGCCGCGCTCACTCTCGAGCATTATCCCGGCATGGCGGAAGCCGAGATCGAGCGCCACGTCGCGGAGGCGACCGAACGCTGGCCGCTTACCGGTGTTACCGTCATCCACCGCTATGGCCGCATCGCGCCGGGCGAGGACATCATGATGGTGGCCACCGCCTCCATCCACCGCCAGGCCGCCTTCGCCGCCGCCGAGTTTCTCATGGACTACCTGAAGACGCGCGCGCCGTTCTGGAAACAGGTCGAGCGCGCCGCCGGCAAGAACTGGGTCGAAGCCAAGCAAAGCGACGACGCCGCGGCCGAGCGCTGGACGGCCGGGAAGCCTCAGGCCGCCGAATGATCGCGCGAGCGACCATCGCCGTCGCTGCGACGCTGGTACTCACCGCGTCAAGCTTGGCCGCGCAGGTTTCCTACTTCCCGGTGCCGCGCGGCGCGCATCCGCATGACGTGGCGCCGGCGGCCGACGGCACGGTCTGGTACACGGCGCAGAACCAAGGCGCGATCGGCCTGCTCGATCCCAAGACCGGCAAAACGCTTCAGTTCAAGCTCGGGCCCGAACTCGGCGCCGCACGGCGTCATCGTCGGCCCCGACCGCGCCGCCTGGGTCACCGACGGCGGGCAGAACGCCATCGCGCGCGTCGATCCCGCCACCAAGGCGGTCAAGCTCTTCCCGCTGCCGAAAGAGTTTCCCGACGCCAATCTCAACACCGCCACCTTCGACCGCAAAGGCGAGCTCTGGTTCACCGGCCAGAACGGCGTCATCGGCCGCGTCGATCCGGCCAACGGCAAGGTCGAGGCCTGGAAGGCGCCCAAGGGCGTCGGCCCCTACGGCATCACCACCACGCCCAACGGCGAAGTCTGGTACGCCTCGCTCGCCGGCGATTACATCGGCCGCATCGACCCCGTCAGCGGCGACGCGCTGGTGGTCAATCCGCCCAAGCCCGGCGTCGGCCCGCGCCGCATCTGGGCCGACTCCAAGAACATGCTGTGGGTGAGCTTCTGGAACACCGGCGAGCTCGCCCGCTACGATCCGCTCGCCAAGGCGTGGAAAGTGTGGAGCCCGCCGGACAGCCACGAGGGCTGCTACGCGGTCTATGTCGACGACAAGGACAAGGTCTGGGTGAGCGACTGGAGCAACAATGCCGTCGTGCGCTTCGACCCGGCGACGGAAAAATTCCAAAGCTTCCCGAGCAACCGCCGCCGCGCCGACGTGCGCCAGCTCAACGGCCGCCCGGGCGAGGTCTGGGGCGCCGAATCCGGCACCGACCGGCTGCTGGTAATTAAAGAATGACAACCCGCCGCGAGCTGCTGCGCCTGATCGCCGGCGGTGCCGCGCTCACGCTGAGCGTGCGCAGCGCATTCGCCGGCCAGGCGCGCATCGACAAGCTCATCGTACAGGCGCAGGTCTATCCGACCGTGTCCCAGCGCATCGGCTATATCTCCGCGGCGCTGCGCGGCTCGCGCTATCGCGGCTACACGCTGATCGGCGGCCCGCATCGGCCGGAAAAATTCGTCGTGCGCGACGACGTGTTCGACTGCGTGACTTATCTGGAGACGGTGCTGGCCGCCGCCGACGCGCGCAAGCCGGCCGATTTCGAAGACATGCTGCGCAAGATCCGCTACCACAACGGCGAGGTTATATGGCGCCAGCGCAATCATTATTTCTTCGACTGGTGCCAGCGCAATGTCGACAACGGCCTGTTCCGCTGGCTGGCCGTCAAAGGCGAGACCGTCATCCACAAGACCTGCGACAGCCAGCACGGGCTGGGGACCCGCCGCTTTGCCATGCCCGTCGTCTCGCGCAAAGCTCTGGTCGCCAACAAGGCGCTGCTGCAAACCGGCGACATCATCGGCTTCGTCAGCCGGCGCGCCGACCTCGACTATTTCCACGCCGGCATGATCGCCTTCGACAACAAGGGCACGCTGCTGCTGCGCCACGCCGCCGAGAGCGAGCACCGCGTGCTCGACGAACGCATGGAACGTTTTTTGGCGCGTTGGCGCGTCGGCCATGTCTCGCTGCTGCGCCCGCTCGATCAGCCGGCGGTGGGGTAGGGTCGGAGCCGTCCCCATACGTGGCGTCATGCCCGGGCTTGACCCGGGCATCCATGATGAGTCGCCGCGCGGGCGGACTTACGAAGTCTTCAGTTGTTGCGCGGCCTCATGGAATGCCGGGCCAAGCCCGGCAATGACAGCGGAGAGGGTGCGAGCTCACTAACCTACGCCGCCGCCGCCTTCGGCTTCACTTCCGCGGTGTAATCGTCCATCAGCGTCTTGGTGATGCCGCCCGGCTTGAAATGCCACTGGGCGATTTCCGACACCGCGGTCACTTCCGCCGCCGAACCGGTGATGAAGCATTCGGCGAAATCGTCGAGCTCGTCCGGCATGATGCGGCGCTCGATCACCTCGATGCCGCGCTTGCGCGCGATCGCGATCGCCGTCTGCCGCGTCAGCCCGTCGAGGAAGCAGTCGGCGATCGGCGTGTGGATCTTGCCGTCCTTGACGAAGAAAATGTTGGCGCCGGTGCATTCGGCCACGCGCCCCTGCCAGTCGAGCATCATGGCGTCGGCATAGCCTTTCTTCTCGGCCGCGTGCTTGGAGATGGTGCAGATCATGTAGAGCCCAGCCGCCTTGGCTTTCACCGGCGCGCATTTCGGATCGGGCCGGCGATAGTCGGCGAGGTCGAGCTTGATGCCCTTCAGCCGCTGCTCGGGATCGAAATAGCTCGGCCATTCCCAGGTCGCGATGGCAAGGTGAATGGCGTTGTTCTGCGCCGAGACGCCCATCATCTCCGAGCCGCGCCAGGCCACCGGGCGCACATAGGCTTCCTTCTTGCCGTTCTTCTCCAGCACCAGTTTCTTGGCGGCGTCGATCTCGGCGACCGAATAGGGAATCTCGAAATCGAGCACTTGCGCCGAGCGCCTGAGCCGCTCGGAATGTTCGGTGCATTTGAATATCTGCCCGCCATAGGCGCGTTCGCCCTCGAACACGCAACTGGCGTAATGCAGGCCGTGGCTGAGCACGTGCAGATTGGCGTGGTCCCACGGCACCAGTTTGCCGTCGTACCAGATGACACCCTCGAGCCGGTCGTAGGACTGAGCAGCCATGGTCTCCTCCTCGAACTCCTTGCTTCCGCCCCGGCTTATGCCGCCGCTTCGCCGCCTTGATGGCGCATTTTCGAGGCCTATTCCAACACTTTGCGTCTGCCGGCAACACCCGGTATGAATGGGTCCGGACCGGACCTATCGCCCCGCGGCAGGCGCACCGGCAGCAGAAAGGTCCGTTTCGGTACGATCCTTTCGTGTTCAGGTCCATTTTTGTAACATAAAACCAAAATATGTCAACATGGCTGACATAAATATGAGCGCCAAGACCGCCGATCCTGCCGCCGGCCTGGCCGAGCGCCCGGCCGCCGGGCCGGAGCCGGTCTGGGACATCATCGAGCTGTTGTTCTTCGCCTACCGCGATTTCGTTGGCGACCCCGACGAGGTACTGGGCAAGCTCGGCTTCGGCCGCGCCCATCACCGCGTCTTGCACTTCGTCAACCGCAACCCGGGCATGAAAGTCGCCGACCTGCTCGACATCCTCAACATCACCAAGCAGTCGCTCGGCCGCGTGCTCAAGCAGCTCGTCGATCAGGGCTACGTGGTGCAGAAGGAGGGCGCGCTCGACCGCCGCCAGCGCCTGCTCTACGTCACGCCCAAGGGCGAGGCGCTGGCGCTCAAGCTTGCCGGCTTGCAGACCGAGCGCATCAACCGCGCCTTTGGCGAGCTCGGCCCCGGCGCGCACGAGGCGGCGCGCCGCTTTCTCACCGCCATGATCGACGCCGACAATCGCGAAGGCGTGCTGCGGCAGATCGCGCGCGCCGACCGCGTTAAGCGGGGCTGATCGATGATGGCGGCGATTTTTCTGCGTCGTCATTCCGGGGCCCGAGCGAAGCTCGCGAACCCGGAATCCAGAAAACGTCTCTGCGCCCGCGTCTGGATTCCGGATCGCCGCGCAGTTTATCGTCGGGCCGCGCTTCGCACGGACCCATTGGTGGCGTCAGGAATGACGAGCATCCATGCGGAGCGAGGCCAATGAGCCTGCCCGAAACGCTCGCGGACGACGCTCCCCATCTGTTGGTCGTCGACGACGACCGCCGCATCCGCGATCTGTTGTCGCGCTTCCTGGTCGGCGAGGGCTATCGCGTCACCACCGCCGACACCGCGGCCGACGCGCGCGCCAAGCTGCGCAGCCTGAGCTTCGACCTGCTCATCCTCGACGTCATGATGCCCGGCGAATCCGGCTTCGACTTCGCCAAGGCCATGCGCGCGGCCGCCAACAACGTGCCGATCCTGATGCTGACCGCGCGCGACGCCGCCGAAAGCCGCATCAAGGGGCTGGAAATGGGCGCCGACGACTATCTGTCGAAGCCGTTCGAGCCGCGCGAGCTGTCGCTGCGCATCGCCAATATCCTCAAGCGCGCGCAGCCGGCCGTAGCGTCCGCGGCCGAGCAGGTCAGCTTCGGCCCCTTCGTCTACCATCTGGCGCGCGGCGAATTGCGCAAAGGCGAAGAGGTGATCAAGCTCACCGACCGCGAGCGCGAAATGCTGCGCATCCTCGCCGCCACGCCGGGCGAGACGGTCTCACGCGCGGCGTTGGCCGGCAACGGCGAAGCGGTGAGCGAGCGCGCCGTCGACGTGCTGGTCAACCGTCTGCGCCGCAAGATCGAGCGCAGTCCCGCCAATCCGCTCTATGTGCAGACCGTGCGCGGCATCGGCTACCGGCTGGTGATCACCACATGACCAGCCTCGACACCGGCATCGCGGCGGTGCGCAGCGCGCTCACCCGCATCAACGACGAATGGCGCCGCTTCAGCGAGGTGCCGGCGGTGCGCACCGTCGGCAAAGGCTTCGGCCAGCTCTCCGACGCATGGCGGCGCAGCAGCCGCTGGCTCAACAGCGTGATGCCGAAGGGCCTCTATGCCCGCGCGCTGCTGATCATGATCATGCCCATGGTGATCTTGCAGTCGGTGCTCGCCTTCGTGTTCGTCGAGCGGCAGTGGAACGAGGTCACCCAGCGGCTCTCCGCCGGCGTGGTGCACGACGTCGCCGCGCTGATCGACGTCTATCGCGGCTATCCGCAGGACGCCGAGCGCGCCCAGATCAAACGCATCGCGCAGCAGCGGCTCGGCCTGGTGGTGGATTTCCTGCCCCTCGGCGACCTGCCGCCGCCCGGGCCGAAACCGTTCTTCTCGCTGCTCGATTCCGCGCTGTCGGACGAATTGCGCAAGCAGATCGGCCGCCCGTTCTGGATCGATACCGTCGGCAAATCGGCGCTGGTCGAGATCCGCGTGCAGCTCGACGACACGGTGATGCGCGTGTTCGCGCGGCGCAGCGCCGCCTACGCCTCGAACGCGCAGATTTTCCTCGTCTGGATGTTCGGCACCTCGATCGTGCTCATCGTCGTCGCCGTGGTGTTTCTGCGCAACCAGATCAAGCCGATCCTGCGCCTGGCGGACGCCGCCGAAAGCTTCGGCAAGGGCCGCGAGGTGCCGAATTTCCGCCCGCGCGGCGCGCGCGAGGTACGCCGCGCCGCCAACGCCTTCATCGAGATGAAGACGCGCGTGGAGCGCGCCATGGAGCAGCGCACCGCCATGCTGGCCGGCGTGTCGCACGACCTGCGCACCGTGCTCACCCGCTTCAACCTCGAGCTGGCGCTGATCAAGAAGAAGACGCCGGAAGTCGAGGCGATGAAGAAGGACGTCGATGAGATGGCGCGCATGCTGGAGGCCTATCTCGCCTTCGCGCGCGGCGACCTCGGCGAGCTTGCGGCGCCGACCGACATGGCGGACCTCATGGAGGAGCTGAGACTCGACGCCGAGCGCAACGGCCACAAGGCGAGCGTCGTCTTCCACGGGCCGCCGATCGTCACCGTGCGGCCGGCGGCGTTCAAGCGCTGCCTCGGCAATCTGGTGTCGAACGCCGCGCGCTTCGCCAAGGCCATCGCCATCACCGGCCATCGCGACCACCGCTGGCTCACCGTCACGGTCGACGACGACGGCCCCGGCATTCCGGCCGCCATGCGCGAGGAAGTGTTCAAGCCGTTCCTGCGCCTCGACGACGCGCGCAATCAGGACGAGGGCGGCACCGGGCTGGGCCTGGCAATCGCGCGCGACATCGCGCGTTCGCACGGCGGCGACATCATGCTGGGCGACTCGCCGCTCGGCGGCTTGCGCGCGACGGTAAGAGTGCCCGTCTAGGCGGCTTCCGCCTCTTCCTCGTCGCGATGGCGGCGGCGGCGCAGGCGCGGCCCGCGCAAGATGCATCTCGGAATGCACAGCAGGTCGCCGACGAAGCCGTCCCAGCGCTCGGCGCTGGCGAGCCCGCGGTCGAGCGCCGCCATGGTGCGGTCCATCGCCGGATCGTCGTCATGCAGCCAGACCTCGAGCACGCGCGCGAACAGCAGCGCCGCGCCTTGCGCGCGCAGCGTGCCGCGTGGGCCGGCGGCGCCGATGCCGGCGGCTTCCAGCATCCAGCGCTGCGAGCGCAGGGCCAGCGCGTTGAGCGCCATGGCGAGCGGCGGATCGCGCCGCGCCGAGCGCAGCATCGCGCGCACTGCGTCCTTGTAGGGCGCCATGGCTTCCAGCCGCCGCATCTCGACGTCGAACAGCCGCTCGCGCGGCGGCTCCTCGGTCATGTCCTCGCCGCCGGCCAGTACCGCGCGGTCGGTATCCTTGATGTGGGCGGCGTAGATCGCCAGCGTCGAACCGAACTCGGCACGCAGTTGCGACAGCTTCAGGCCGGCGCGGCCGGCGACCTCGGCGAGCCCGATCTGCTCGAAGCCGTGCTCGGCGAGCAGCGCCATCAGCGCGTCGACGGCCTTGTCGCGGTCGGAGGTGCCGCGCGGCGGCGGCGGGGTCGGCGCCTTTCTTTCGCGTTTCGGCTTGCGGACCATGGGCGGCCTCCATTGGCTTTGCGGGCTTCGGCTAATCTAAGACCGCAAACGCGGCCCTTCCAGGGCAGTTCCCGGCTCAGCCTGCCAGTTCCCGCCCGCGCCGCGTGGCGGCCGCAATCGCCCGGCCGAGCAGCTCGTCGAAGCCGCCCGGGCCCATCAGCACCTCGAGGGCGGCGGCGGTGGTGCCGCCCGGCGAGGTCACGTTCTGCCGCAGCGTGGCGGCGTCCAGGTCCGAGCGCTGCAACAGTTCGCCCGAGCCCGCCACGGTTTCGCGCGCCAGCCGCGCGGCGAGCGCGGCCGGCAGGCCGACCGCGATGCCGGCTTTGCTCATGGCCTCGGCCAGCAGGAAGACGTAGGCCGGACCGGAGCCGGACACCGCGGTGACGGCGTCCATCAGCGCCTCGTCGCTCACCCATTCGACCGTGCCGATGGCGGCCAGCAGGTCGCTCGCCTGCTTGCGCTGGCGCGCGGTGACCTTGGCGTTGGCGACGGCGACGGTGATGCCGCGGCCGATGGCGGCGGGCGTGTTGGGCATGGCGCGCACGATCGCCGCGCCGGCCGGCAGCGCCCGTTCGAGAAAACGAAGCGTGCGGCCGGCCATGATCGAGATGACCAGCGTGCCCTTGCCGACATGGGGCCCGAGCGCCGGCACCGCCTCCGGCGCGGTCTGCGGCTTGACCGCGATCACGATCGCCGAGGCGGTGACCTGCTTGCCCTTGGGATTGAGCGTGAGCCCGCGCCGCGCCAGCGCCTTGATCGCCTTGCCCGGCTGCGGCTCCAGCACCATGAGCTTCTTCGCGGCAAGCCCGCGCGCCAGCCAGCCGTCGAGCATGGCCTGGCCCATCTTGCCGGCGCCGAGCAGCACCAGGTGGCCGGAGAATTTGGTGAGGGTCTTTTTGGCGGCTTGCGTCATGGCGCCATGATATCGGCAATTGCGCCGCTCGGCCACGCGGGCGCCATTGCCACGGCAAAGGCCTTGCGCCAAATTCGCCGTGCCATGGACACCGCGCCCGCGCCTGCCAGAGCTATCGAAGACGTCGCCGGCGAAATCTTCGCCACGCTTGGCAGCGGCCGCCAGATCGCGCCGTTCTCCGGCCGTCCCGGCGGCCTGACGCTCGAGGACGCCTATCGCGTCTTGGCCCGGCTCGGCCAAGCGTTCACGGCGCGCGGCGAGACCCCGGTCGGCCGCAAGATCGGCTTCACCAACCGCACGATCTGGCCGGAATACGGCGTCTATGCGCCGATCTGGGGCTTCGTCACCGATCGCAGCGCGCGCGAGCTTGCCGCCGGCGCCACCCTGCCGCTCGCCGGTCTGACGGAGCCGCGCATCGAGCCGGAAATCGTTTTCGGTCTGGCGCAAGCGCCGGCACCCGACATGGACGATGCGGCACTCGCCGGTTGCATCGGCTGGCTGGCGCACGGTTTCGAGATCGTGCAGTCGCCGTACCCGGGCTGGAAATTCGCCCCCGCCGATACCGTGGCCTGCAATGCCCTGCATGGCGCGCTGCTCATCGGCGAGCGCCATGCGTTCAAGCCGCGCGCCGAAGAATGGCTGCGCGAGCTGGCAAGTTTCGACATCGAGCTCGAATGCAACGGCGTCCTCGCCGATCGCGGCCAGGCCTCGAACGTTCTCGACAGCCCGTTTCTCGCGCTGCGCCATCTGGTTCGGCTGCTCGAGCAAGACCCGGTCAATGCGCCGTTGGCAGCCGGCGAGATCGTCAGCACCGGCACGCTCACGCGCGCGCTGCCGGTGGCGGCGGGCGAAACCTGGCGCACGCGCCTGCGCGGCATCCCGCTCGCCGGCATCGAGCTTCGTTTTTCGTGAAGCGGCCTTACGCCTCGCCCGAGGTCTCGAACATGGCGGCGTCGAGCGACTCGCGCGCGCTTTTTCCCGCCCAGACCACGAACTGGAAGGCGGTGAAATAGCGCTCGCACGCTTCGAGCGCGGTGCCGAGCACGGACTCGCATTGCTTGCCGGAGGCTTCCGAGCCGCCCGCCAGCACCAGGGCGTGGCGGAACATGATGATGCCTTCCTTCACCCACAGGTCGAAATGGCCGACCCACATGCGCTCGTTGATCAGCGAGATCAGCGCCTGAACTTCGGCGCAGCGCCGCTCCGGGATGCGCAGGTCGAAGGCGCAGGCCAGATGCAGCGCCTCGATGTCGCCCATCCAGGTGTAGGACACTTGGTAGTCGGTCCACCGCCCGGTGACCAGGATGGTGATCTCGTCGTCGCCGGCGCGCTCGAACGACCAGTCGTTGCCGGCGGCCAGCCGTTCCACCACGTCGAGGGGATTGAGCCGGGAATCGTCGGTATAGTTGCCGAGGGACATGACGTCTCCGCTTTGCCGAATGGAGCACGGGGAAACGCACGCCACCGCCGCACGCATACGACACCGTTGGGCCACGACGGCCCCGATCTCGACCTGGACGCAGGGGAACCTGGGACGCCTTGACGCCGGGAGCGAATCACTAGGCCAACCGACTATAACCCGCTCAATTCCGCCCGCCAAAGGCATCGTCAGGCATCAATACGCAGTGATTTGCGACTCGCTGGCAACCCGCGCCGAGTCGAATCTCCACAGCCAAAGCGGAGGCAGGCGAAATCAGCGGTGGATAATTCGCTCGCCCGGGCGGTAACGGAAAGTCCGCGGGCACCCTGTGCATTGGCCGTCGATCCGATTAATTTGCGCATGATCCCGAAAAGTGGGCACCGGTTTTCGGAAAAGATCATGCGCATGCAAAATGTTAGGAGAGCGTGGTGATTCAATCTAATCGGATCGCGCTCTAAGGCGCCCGCGACCGATGGCGGGCGACAATCGGATCGACATGCTGCTGTCCGTCATCATCCCGGTCTACAACGAACGCCGGACCCTGGGTGCCGTTCTCGCCGCGGTGGCGCACGCCGTGCCGCAGGTGAGCAAGGAAATCGTCGTCGTCGACGACGGCTCGACCGACGGCACGCGCGAATGGCTGCAGGCCAATTTCCCGCACGGCGAACGCGGCGGCGCGGCGCTCGAGCTCGACGACAACGGCGATCTCGTGTTCGCGGCCAGCGAGGGGCCGGCAACCGTCGCCGTGCGCCCGATCTATCACGCGCGCAACAAGGGCAAAGGCGCCGGCGTGCGCACCGGCTTTGCCGCCTGCACCGGCGAGGTCCTCGTCATCCAGGATGCCGACCTCGAATACGACCCGCACGATCTCGGGCAGATGTACGATCTCATTGCCGTGCGCCGGGTCGCCGATGCGGTGTTCGGATCGCGCTTCTATGGGCGCCCGCACCGCTCGCTCTATTTCCACCACTATCTCGGCAACCGGCTGATTTCGCTCGTCTTCAACATATTTTTCAACCAGACCCTGACCGACATCGAGGCCTGCTATAAGATGATGACGATCGAGGTTGCGCGCTCGCTGCGCTTGAGCGCCGACGATTTCGGCATCGACGTGGAGCTGTGCGCCGAGATCGCGCGGCAGCGCCACCTTCGCATTTACGAGCTCGGCATCGGCTATTTCGGGCGCACCTATGCCGAAGGCAAGAAAATCGGCTGGCAGGACGGCGTAAAGGCGCTTTGGTACGTCGTGAAATTCCGCTTCAAGCGATCCGCGGCCGTCGACGCCGGATAAAGCCAAAGCATGCCTGTTCGGTCTAATTTTTCCAGCCGCACTTTGTATTCTTGGCGCGCTCGTCTTCTTCCGCTGGCAGATTTTTTCGCGCCCGTAAGGGTGCCAGACGCCGGTGCGCCCAAGCCCAGACTTCCGCGGCAGGCTCATATAAGCAACTGCGCTACTGTCCGCCTGAGCCCGTTGTCGCCTGGATGCGGGTGATGGGCGGCGGGTCCCATTTTCCAATGAGCCCCTCCGCTTTCGGCGCGTACATGCGCAGCAAGAGATTGAATGCTCCTTTTGGTGCGGGAATCCAATTCGCTTCCTTGTCCGCTCCGGGACTTTCGTTCTGGAAATAAAGATCGAGCGAACCATCGGCATTGTGCTTCAGCGGCATCCAACTGCTGAGCGCGTACCGGTTGAGCGGGTTCGCCACCGGATAGCCTTCGGCATTGTAGAGCGTGACCGACCAGAAGGCGCTCACCGGCGGCGTGGCGCCCTTGTCGAAATGCAGAGTGTATTGGCTAGCACCGTCGAGCGGCTTGCCGGATTTGTCGGCGAGGTTCACCGGATAGATGGCATCCTCGGGAAGGTTGGCGCCGAGGCCGAACTGGGCGACCATGGCGCGCTTGAGATAATAATTGCCGTAGACACCCATGGTGTCGGTGTTCATCGACCAGCCGTTGACGACGCGGGCAAGCGTCGGCATCTTCCACGCCATCAATTGCCGGGCGTCCGTGGGCGCGCTCGCCAAGCCCTGACGAACGGCCGGCGCCGCCTTGCTCAGGTCGAAGCTCTTGCCCGGCTCGATGCCGATTTTCTTCAACTGGGCGATGATCGGCTGGTCGGTGACGTGCGGCGGGTTGACCTTGAGCAGCGCGGCCGCATAGGCGAAGAACTTGGCCGCAGGCATCGCGTCGACCTGCTCCTTCGGCGGCGTCTTCATGTCCACCGTCGGATCAATCGTCGCCTTCGGCGACCGAAAAGTCTTGCCCCATCGCGACGGTGGCGTGACTTTGTAGCCAGCCTGTATCTTGTGGACGGCATCGTAGTCCTGGCGCCCGTCGGTCTTCGTGCGGCCGATGATCCAAACGTAAGGCGTCGGCGCGCTGATGCGTGTCATTCCCGCAGGGATCGCGCCGCGCCAGCCGGGAGGCGTCACCAGAAAATTGCCGACCTGCGTGCCAGTGGTGCGCCAGCCGGGCGAGGCGAACACGTCGGTCCACATGTCGAGCATCGGCAAGAGGTAATAGCGGCCGTGCGTGTCCGGCGCCGAGACGATCATCGGCCCCTTCGTCAGATCGAGCCATGCGATCGAATACAAGGTGTCGAAATTCGGCCGCACGACGCCTTTGAAATCGGCCGGCGGGTAAGCCGCTATGTTGATGAACATGTTCATCGGGCCCTTGCCGAATTCCTTGCCGGGTTCGATGTTGGTGGATTGCTTGCGGGTGACGTCCATCGTCACCAGCGGATAAAAATAGAGGTAGGCCTCCACCCCGATCGAATGCGCCTCTTGTTCGCTGACGGCACTCTGGGCGTTGGCCGGAGCCGTAACGGCGAACCCCGCCAACAGCGCGAAACCGAGCAGTCCTGACCGAATGCTGCGCTTCATTTTCGGATCCATTTTCAAAGCTTGAATTTCGACGCGTTATCCGAACCGAATGATGGCGTCGCACAAATTAACATTGAGGCAAGTCTATAAGTGCATTTTGAAATGAAACGTGCTCTTCGACGTGAAGAGACCCATGCCCTCCATGAAAACGGCAATTCTGCTTTTTTATCGCAGCTGTCGCGATGACGAGTCTGCGCCGACGCCCGGTTTAGTCGAACAGGCTCGACACCGACTCTTCCGACGCCGTGCGTTCGATGGCCTGGCCGATCAGCGGCGCGATCGGCAGCAGGCGGATATTGCCGGCCGCCAGCACATCCTTGGTCGCCTCGATCGAATCCGTGATCACCAGTTCCTTCAGCTTCGATTTGGCCACGCGCGCCACCGCCCCGCTCGAAAGCACGCCGTGGCTGATATAGGCGTAGACCTGCTTGGCGCCTTGCTCGAGCAGGGCCGCGGCCGCGTTCACCAGCGTGCCGCCGGAATCGACGATGTCGTCCACCAGCACGCAGGTATAGCCGTCAACCTCGCCGATCACGTTCATCACTTCCGATTCGCCGGCGCGCTCGCGGCGCTTGTCGATGATGGCGAGCGGCGCGTTGATGCGCTTGGCGAGCCCACGCGCGCGCGCGACGCCGCCGACGTCGGGCGACACCACCATCACGCTTTCCAGATCGAAGTTCTCCTTGATGTCGCGCACCATCAGCGGCGAGGCGTAGAGATTGTCGGTCGGGATGTCGAAGAAGCCCTGGATCTGGCCGGCGTGCAGGTCGAGCGTCATCACGCGGTCGGCGCCGGCGCGCGTGATCAGGTTGGCCACCAGCTTGGCCGAGATCGGCGCGCGCCCGCCCGGCTTGCGGTCCTGCCGGGCGTAGCCGAAATAGGGGATCACCGCCGTGATGCGGCGCGCCGACGCTCTGCGCAGCGCGTCGATGATGATCAGCAGCTCCATCAGATGGTCGTTGGCCGGGAACGAGGTCGACTGGATGACGAACACGTCGGCGCCGCGCACGTTCTCCTGGATCTCGACGAAGATTTCCATGTCGGCGAAGCGCCGCACCTGGGCCTTGGTCAGCGGCGTCGCGAGATAGTCGCCGATCGCCTGCGCCAGCGCCGGGTTGGAATTGCCGGCGACGAGCTTGATCGCTCCGTTCTTGCCGGCCATCTGCAACATCCTTGTCTCAGGCACACCAGGCGGCGTGGTCATAACAAGGCGGCTGGGGGGCGGCAATACGCGCGGCAAGCCTTGTCCCGGAGCATTTTTGCGTGGGAAGGGCCGGCTTAGAAGCCCTCGATCCGGCTGGAGGCGGCCAGCGTGACCGTTTCCCCGCCGGAAACCGCCACCGCCTTTTCCGGCCGGCTGTGCGGCAGCGGCACCGCCGCGGACTGGCGCTGCTCCGCCGTGGCCGTGGCGGCCGACGCAGGCGCCGGCTTGAAGATGCGGAAGATGCCGGCATCTTCCGGCGTGGTGGGGTGGTCGCCGACCAGCGCGACCGCCGCCGATGCCGGCTCGGATGCCGGCGCTGGTTCCGGTCCCGGCGCGCCGGGCTCCGTGGCAGGCGCGTTCAGGAAGGCGGCGAGCTCATCCACGCTGCTGCGCGCGATGTGGCTGCAGCATCGCGGCGTCGGCCACGCTCCAGGCGTCGTGCCGGCGGGCCTTGGCGCTCTGCGCGCCGCTCACCCGCAATACCCGGTGCCGGTCGCCGTCGAACACGTCCCACACCCAGGAGATCGTGGTCTTGCCCTTGGCCACCGCGGCGGCGAGATAGCCGCGCACGCGATAGGCCGCCGGCTGGCCGTGCGCGGTCACCGCCAGATGGCGCGCCTGCGCCTCGGCGTCGAGGTTCTGCACCAGCTCCTTGAATTGCGCGGGCGGCGGGCCGTCGATCGACTCGAAGGCGACGGTTGCGCCGCGCGGCGCGCCGGCGAGCGGGCCCGGTGTGCCGTCGGGGCCGCAGCCCGTCAGCGCGCAGACGCAGACGCCGGCCATGATCGAACGCAACAACCAGAGGGCCGCCGCGCTTGGGGCGCGGTGGCGAGAACGCAACGACATGGACGCCCCTGTCGGCCGTTTTTCTTGTCTGCCCCCGGCCACCGGCATAGTTAACGGTTGTCGGGCACCGGAGTCCAGCAACCCGGCCGCCGGCCGATCGCGCTTGAGGAAAACTCAAAGGTCGAGCGCGATGGCGTTGATGTGGCGCCCGTAGTCGGCTTCGCCCAGGCGCGTCATGCGGCGATAGCTGAAAAAGCGCTCCGGCTCGGCATAAGTGCAAAGGCCGAGGTCCTCGAAGCTGACGATGCCGGCGCGCCGCACCCGCTCGGCGATGAAGCCGGGAAGGTCGAACATGGCGTGGCCCTCGCGTTGCGACGGTGTGAAAAAGCGGGCATTGGCCGGATCGGCGGCGCGAAAGCGTTCGACGAATTCCGGCCCCACCTCGTAATTCGGCTGGCGAATGGTGGGGCCGAGCGCCGCGGCAATATGATTGCGCGCGGCGCCGAGCCGCTCCATGGCGGCGACGGTTGCCTCGATCACGCCGCCGAGCGCGCCGCGCCAGCCGGCATGCGCGGCGCCGACGACGCCTGCTTCGGCGTCGGCGAACAGCAGCGGCCCGCAGTCGGCGGTCGACACGCCGACCGCCAGCCGCGGCGTGCGGGTGACGAGCGCGTCGGCACGCGGGCGCACGTGCCAGGGCGCATCCACCGTCACCACGTCGGGCGAGTGCACCTGATAGGCCGTGAGCAGGCGTTCGGGTGTCACGCCGAGCGCTGCCGCCATGCGCGCGCGGTTCTCAACTACCTTGTCGGGCGAATCGTCGGAGCCGGTGCCGCCGTTGAGCGTGGCATAAAGCCCTTGCGACACACCGCCGCTGCGCGTGAAAAAGCCGTGGCGGATGGGGCGAAAGTGGGCGAGCGAAGAAGCCTGCAGCATGACGGGTGGTGTGCGACCTTGAGGGCACCTGATATGAGTCGAGGCACCGCGATTGAGATTTTCGCAGTCAGTCTAACACGGCAGTCGTTCGAACTGGTGGAGGAATAAGCCGCGATTTTTTTGCGACCGAGAGGAGCTCAATGCCATGAAATTCAAACTGAAGCTGTCCACCGCCATCGTCGTGCTCGGCGCCTCGTTGCTCGGCGTGCCGCTGCCCGCTTCAGCCACGCAACTCGGCGGTCTCACCAAGAACACGCCGGCGCGGCCCTCCGGCTCGGCGCTGGTGCAGAAGACACGCGGTCGCGGCCGTGGCCGCCGTCGCGGCAACAATGCCGGTGCGGCGGCCGCCGGCGCCGCGATCGGCATCATCGGCGGCATCATCGCCACCCAGGCCGCGCGCGATCACCAGAATCGCGTCGAGAATTGCTATCGGCGCCACCGCCGCGGCTATTTCTTTCGGCACGGCGAGCGCATCTACTGCGACGATCTCTAGCTCGCTTCGAAGCCGGGCGGCACCCCGACCGACGGGTGCGCGTAAGCCGCCGCCTTGAACAGCGTGCCCATGCCGGTCGGGCCGGTGCCGGTGAGGCGCGTGAGCGCCGTGTCGATCTTGTCGGCGGCTTCCGGCGTCGGCGCCTTGGCTTTGAGCTTCTGCGCGCGCGTCGCGATGCCGAGGCGGCTTAAGAATTCCGACTGCGCGATCGGCCCGAAGGCCAGGGCGCCCATCGATTCCACCGCGCGCGCGAGCGCGGCGAAATCGACATGGGCGGTCAAGTCGACGGTGCCGGGCGCGCTCAAGGCGTCGGCAAAGGCGTGGCCGCCCACCGCCTGCAGCGTCTCGCCGGCGGCGCTCTGGGCGTGGCCGTAGTCGATCGCCAGCGCGGCGCCGCCCTCGCGCGCGATGCGCCGGCCGATTTCCAGCGCGAGCGCGTCGCTGCGCCATTCGAACACCGATCCCGTCGGCGCTTCGCGCACCGCCTGCGGCAGTGGCGGCATCTGCGCCATCGGCTCCGGCGCAACATCGAATATAAGTGCGCCGTCGGCATCGACGGCAACGACGCGCGCGTGCCACCCGTCGTTTTGCTTGACCGCCTGATTGACCGGCAGCGCGTCGAAGAACTCGTTGGCGACGATAATGGCCGGCCCCGCCGGCACCTCGTGCAGCGCCTTGTGCCAGAACATCGGCACCGGCTGCTGCTGCAGCAGCTGCTGCTGCTGCGCCGTCAACAGCGGACTTACCTCGACGAGATGCAGCACCAGCGCCTCGCGCAAGCCCGGCATCACCTTGGCCGCGCGCAGCGCATCCGCCATCATGGTGCCGCGGCCGGGGCCGAGCTCGATCACGCGCACATTGGCCGGCTCGCCCATGCGGTTCCACACCGCCGCCATCCACAGGCCGATTAGTTCGCCGAACATCTGGCTGATCTCGGGCGCGGTGATGAAATCGCCGCGCTGCCCGATTGGATCGCGCGTGACGTAATAGCCGTAGCGGTGGTCGGTGAGGCAGAGCGCCATGAACTCGGCGACCGGCATCGGCCCCGCCGCCTTGATGCGCCGGCGGATATCGGCCTGCAGCGGTGAGACCTCGTCCATGATCACGTCTTTAAAGGCGGGTGCTTCAGCGCATAGATGATGAAGCAGACGCCGGCGAGGAACAGCGGGATCGACAGCAACTGCCCCATGGTGGCGCCGCCCCACAGGAAGCCGAGCTGCGCGTCCGGCTCGCGGAAGAATTCGCAGAACGAGCGCGCGATGGCGTAGCCGACCGCGAAGGAGCCGATGATCAGGCCGGGGCGCTTGAGGGCGCCGGCGCGCAGCAGCAGCGCCAGCAGCAGCAGCAGCAGCAGGCCTTCCAGCCCCGCCTCGTACAATTGGCTCGGATGACGCGGAATGGGCCCGCCGCTGGGAAAGATCATGGCCCAGGGCACGTCGGCCGGCCGGCCCCACAATTCGCCGTTGATGAAATTGGCGATGCGGCCGAGGAACAGGCCGATCGGTCCCACCGCGCAGGTAATGTCGCCGAGCGAGAGCACCGCAACGCCGCGCGACCGCGCGAACAGGATGACCGCCACCACGCAGCCGATAAAGCCGCCGTGGAACGACATGCCGCCGTGCCAGAGCTGGAAAATCTGCAGCGGATGCGCGGCGAAATAGGGCAGGTTGTAGAACAGCACGTAGCCGGTGCGCCCGCCGAGGATGATGCCGAGCGTGACCCACAGGATGAAATCGTCGAAATCGGTGACGGTGAGCGGGGCTTTGCCGCCCCACAGCCGCGTCGAACGCACGATGGCGCGGGCATAGAGCCAACCGGCCAGGATGCCGACGATATAAGCGAGCGCATACCAGCGGATGGCGAAGGGTCCGAGATGCACCAGCACCGGATCGAAATGCGGGTAGGGGATGAGCAGGAGCGGCATTCGGGATTCCGGTGTCGAATTCGGCGCGGGGCGGCAATCGCAGGCCTGTTCCCTCCCCCCTTGTGGGGGAGGGTTAGGGAGGGGGGTAGCAGATATCAGCAATCGGTAGCCAGTGATCAGGATGCAAATTGGGCGCGGGCAAATGATCGCCAATGATTTTCGTCTGGCCCTGAACCCCCA
Source organism: uncultured Pseudomonadota bacterium (assembly GCA_963805535.1). GTDB lineage: Bacteria > Pseudomonadota > Alphaproteobacteria > Rhizobiales > Xanthobacteraceae > Pseudolabrys. The sequence continues at coordinate 364,572 of CAWDUV010000005.1, read as the reverse complement.
CCCCCGACCCCTCCCCACAAGGGGGAGGGGAGCACGCAGTGTTCGCCGTGCCGCCGTGCTCACGCCGCGCGCTTGTACCCGGATCGCGTGAACGCTACGCCTGCCGCCGGCTTCCGCCGCAGCGCATAAGCGATAAAGCCAAGCCCGAGCACGATCATCGGCGCCGACAAGACCATGCCCATGGTGAGGCCGTGGGCGAGCTTTTCCAGCTGCGGATCGGGCTCGCGGAAGAATTCGGCGACGGTGCGGGCGATGCCGTAGCCGAGCATGAAGATGCCGAAGGCGAGGCCCCGCCGCCGCAAGCCGCCCGCGCGCAGCGTGAGCGCCATCACGGCGAACAGCACGATGCCTTCCAGCCCCGCTTCGTAAAGCTGGCTCGGATGCCGCGGCAGCGGCCCGGCATCGGGAAACACCATGGCCCAGGGCACATCGCTCGGCCGGCCCCACAATTCACCGTTGATGAAATTGGCGAGCCGCCCGAGGAACAGGCCGATCGGCGCCGCCGCGCAGCACAAATCGCCGAGCGCCAGCACCGGAATGCGTTTCCACCGCGCAAACAGCACAGCCGCGATGAGCACGCCGAGCAAGCCGCCGTGGAACGCCATGCCGCCCTGCCAGATCTGCACGATCTCGAGCGGATGGGCGAAATAATAAGACGGGTCGTAGAACAGCACGTCGCCGAGGCGGCCGCCGACCACCACGCCGAGCGTCGCCAGCAGAACGAAATCGTCGAGGTCGTCGGGCGCGAGCGGCGCCTGGCCGCCCCACAGCCGCGGCCGGGCGACGATGGCGCGCATATAGAGCCAGCCGAGCATGATGCCGGCCATGTAGGCGAGCGCGTACCAGCGCACGACGAGCGGGCCGACTTCGAACAGCACCGGGTCGATGCGCGGGTAGGGGATGAGCAGGAGGGGCATTTTCCAACCTTTTCCCTCCCCCGCTTGCGGGGGAGGGTTAGGGAGGGGGCGTCACGGGAGCGCCATCATAGCAGCGAAATCTGCGCCCTTATGACACGCCCCCGCATGACGCGGAAATGCCGTCTTGCAGGGACGGAACCGGATCGCCATTGTTGACGCCTTGAGAGGCGCCAGGAGCAGAAGCCATGACCCAGACCAGCAACCGCCTTTTCGACGAGATGGCGCGGCTGATGAACGACGCCGCCGGCGTCGCGCAAGGCGTGCGGCGCGAATTCGACACGCTGTTCCGCGCCCAGGCCGAGCGCATCCTGCGCGAGCTCGAGGTCGTGCAGCGCGAGGAATTCGAGGCGGTGAAGGAGATGGCGCGGCTGGCGCGCGAGGAGAACGAGGCGCTGAAGGCGCGGGTGGAGGCGCTGGAGGGGAGGCTGGCGGAGAAGGGCGAGAAGGCGGGGAAGAAGGGGAAGGGCGGCGGGGGGCGAATAATTCGCGCCGAGCCGTTCTCGACCGAATTAAAATGGCAGCGCGCAAGAACCTTTGATTGCATATCCGGCAATTCTCGTGCGACGTTCCTTATTTGGCTAGACCCGATTGACTGGGGTATTGTGCAACGACGCGGAGCTGAAAAGTGGTCCGCTTGTGGATCGCAAACACTGACCACGACTGGTTTGATTTTCTTGCTGCGCAGCCAGAAATAGACGAGGTCAATTTTTGGCAGCCGAGTGGGGGGATGAACTTTAGCGCCATTCAGCCTGGTGAACTTTTTCTGTTCCGTTTAAAGGCTCCTCGCAATGCTATTGGGGGATTTGGCGTCTTTGGCCATTCCTCTAATCTGCCGATATCTCTTGCTTGGGAAGCATTCGGCCTAAAAAACGGAGCCAATAGTCTAGCCGAGATGCGTTTGCGCGTCGGCAAATATCGTGACGACGCAACTTCCCGTTTTTCCGACTATGTCATTGGTTGTCGCATTGTAGTTCAACCCATATTTCTGCCTGAGCATTTGTGGATCCCGCAACCAAAATCTTGGGCGCCTTCGATCGTTGTAGGCAAAACGTATTCAACTGAAGACCGCGAAGGTTTGGCAATTTGGGAGCGCTTAATGGATTTCGGCGCTACTCGCAATTTACCGCCCGGCCTCTCGGAGCCTCAGGTTCGATACGGCGAGCCTGCACTTGTTAAACCTCGGCTTGGTCAGGTAGCGTTTCGGATTGCTGTAACGGATGCATACCATAGATCCTGTGCGGTTATCTGGAGGTAAGGTGCTTCCTGCGCTGGATGCCATTCATATAAGGCCATTTGTGCTCGGCTGAACGCACGAACTTTCGAATCGCATTCTTCTTCGACGTGACATTCATAGTGTGTTCGATGACCGGCTACGTAACTATCGATGACCAATATCGGTTTGTCGTCATCGACCGTGTAAAAACGGACTTCAATATGGCAATGAATATCGCCGCATGAACGGCACTCTACATTTCCACTCCTGCTGGGCTCGCTGGTCGCTTGACCGTGGCTTTTGGCATAACGAGCCGTGTTTCGCTGGCTCACCGGCTGCGTCAGATCGAAAATGACCGCTCGCAGACCTTCAATCGCGATGACCGACCAATAGGTTAAGCCCGATCCGCTTCATGGACGTGAAACAGGACGGGATCAAGTTCAAAGGCGGCTGTCGCGAACATCCCAAGGCGCCGTCGAGTACGGGGCGCTTCATTTGCTTCGTGATGAGGGGAAGATGCCGTCCTTGGTCCCTTGCCCGGCGTCCGCGTGTCTACTGCCCCACCGCTATATGGCCGGCGCAAGAAAACGCAGCCCGCCGGATAGCCGCGCAGAACCTCTAAGCCGCTCCCACGAGTTGAAGCGGCCTCATTTGCCCGTCATCTCGCTTTGGCGGGCCCAATAACGGCGTAGAATTGCTCCACTGCTGTGGCAACGACGCGCTCGGACACGCGCCCGACTGATTTCACGACGAGGCTTGCGTTGAGCGTCACGATGCGGTCAGTGCGAATCCAACTCGGCGCTGGCAACGTGCCGCGCGTGAGATCGACCGCCGCGAGAGGCACGCCGTGCTCGGTTTGCGGCCGGGAGGTGACGGGAAGCGCGATGAAATCGCCGTAGCGGTCCGGTGCTGTCAGCGCCAATACCGGGCGCCGCTTACTCGCGGATAAATCGGAGAAGGGGAACGGTACGAGCAGCAGATCGCCGCGCTCAAACATCGTCCCAGACTTTATCCTCGGCGTTGTCCCACACCGGAGCGAGCGAGGCGGCTTGCGCGTTCATCAGATCTTGCCAGTCGCCGCGTTCGCGCCTTTCGCGCAGGTAGCCGATGAAATCGAGAACCTCCCGGGCGAGCGGTTCCGGCAGAGTCTTCACCTGCTCGTACACCAAATCGGCGATGGTCATTTCGGTCTCCGAGCCATTTGGCGGCGCTTTCCCGCAGCGAACATACGCCCAAGACGATCGAATTTAAACATGGCAGCGTGGTGCCGGCATCGGTCGGCGGCTGGGGCGTCAGGTGTAAGGATTGCCCCTGTGCGAAATGCCCTTCCTTGCCTCTCCCCCCGCCCCAGGCTATATGCCCGCAAGCAAACGCGGCCCCCGGCACCCCTGGAGGCTTGCCGCGTTCGGCAGGCGGCTAAAAAGCCGCCTTTTTCCATAGCGTTAGACAAGGATCGACCATGGCGAATGTGCAGCAATTGAAGGCGTCGCTGCGCCCGAAAGCCGGCAAGGGGGCCGCACGGGCAGCACGCTATTCCGGCCGCGTGCCGGGCGTGATCTACGGCGAAAACAAGCCCCCCGTCATGGTGCTCGTCGAGCACGACGAATTGAAGAAGCGCATCTATGCCGGGCGCTTCCTCACCACGCTCTACGAGCTCGACGTCGAGGGCGAAAAGCACCGCGTCATCCCGCGCGACTTCCAGCTCGACGCCATCAAGGACCTGCCGATGCATGTCGACTTCCTGCGCGTGTCGGAAGGCGCCAGCATCCGCGTCAAGGTGCCGGTGCACGTGCTCAACGCCGACGCTTCGCCCGGCGTGAAGCGCGGCGGCGCGGTCAATATCGTCACCCACACCGTCGACGTGCAGTGCCCGGCCGAGGCGATCCCGGTATCGATCGACGTCGATATCGCCGGGCTGGAGATCAGCCACTCCAAGCATTTGAGCGACGTGGCGCTGCCCGCCGGCATCAAGGTGCTGGGCGCCGCCGACATGACGCTGGTGACCATCGTGCCGCCGTCGGGCTACGCCGAAGAAATGAAGGCCGCCGCCGAAGCTGCCGCCGCGGCCGCTGCCGCCGCTGCCGCCCCCGGCGCCGAAGCCGCCCCCGGTGCCGCTCCGGCTGCGCCAGGTGCCGCACCCGCCGCCGGTGCCGCGCCGGCCGCGCCGGCTGCCGAAAAGAAGTGAGGCGGCGCCCGCGCCGTCTCCTCCTCGTCCGCGTTCTCGCCTTCGGGATAGCGCATGATCCCGAAAAAGCCCGTCCCGGACTTGATCCGGGATGGGCAGCGGTTTTCCGGCAAGATCATGCGCTGAACGCAACAACGCGGCCGTGCGGCCGTTGACGCCATGCTGCTTTTCGTCGGTCTCGGCAATCCGGGTGAGCGTCACGCCGGCAACCGCCACAATATCGGTTTCATGGCGGTGCAGCGGATCGCGCGCCGGCACGACATCAAGCCGTGGCGGCGCAAGTTTCAAGGCGTGGCGGTGGAGGGCGCGCTCGCGGAGCAGCGCGTGCTGCTGCTGCTGCCCGGCACCTATATGAACGAGTTGGGGCGCGCGGTGCAGGAAGCGGCGCGCTTCCACAAGCTCGAGCCCGGCCAGATCGTCGTGTTCCACGACGAAGTCGAGCTCAAGCCCGGCAAGGTGCGGGTGAAGCTGGGCGGCGGCAATGCCGGGCACAACGGCCTGCGCTCGATCTCCGCGCATGTCGGCAACGATTACAAGCGCGTGCGCCTGGGCGTCGGCCATCCGGGCGACAAGAATCTGATGGAGCGCTACGTGCTGCAGGATTTTGCCAAGAGCGAATGGCCCTGGGTGGAGGCGCTGTGCGACATCGTCGCCGACAATGCCGGCCTGCTGGCGGAAGGCCGCGACGCCAGCTTCCAGAACAAGGTGCATCTCGCCATGGTCGCCAAGGGCTTCGGCGACAAGGAGGAGCCGCCCGGCTCCGAGGCCAAGTAGAAGAGAAAGCAAATCATGGGATTCAAATGCGGCATCGTCGGCCTGCCGAATGTCGGCAAGTCGACGCTCTTTAATGCGCTGACCGAGACGGCGGCGGCGCAGGCCGCCAATTATCCGTTCTGCACCATCGAGCCGAACGTCGGCGAGATCGCCGTGCCCGATACGCGCCTGACAAAGCTCGCCGCGCTCGGCAAATCGGCCGAGATCGTCCCCACCCGCATCACCTTCGTCGATATCGCCGGCCTGGTGCGCGGCGCCTCGAAAGGCGAGGGGCTCGGCAACCAGTTCCTCGCCAATATCCGCGAGGTCGACGCCATCGTGCACGTGGTGCGCTGCTTCGAGGACAGCGACGTCACCCATGTCGAGGGCAAGATCGATCCGGTCGCCGACATCGAGACCGTCGAGACCGAACTGATGCTGGCCGATCTGGAAAGCCTGGAAAAGCGCGTCGACAATCTGGAAAAGAAGGCCAAGGGAACGGGCGAGGACGCCAAGCTCGCCAAGGAAACGCTCGACCTGATCGGCCGTTCGCTGGCGCTGCTGCGCGAGGGCAAGCCGGCGCGCCTCACCGAGCGCAAGCCGGAAGAGGAAAAGCCGTTCCATGCGCTCGGCCTGCTCACCTCCATGCCGGTGCTCTATGCCTGCAACGTGGAGGAAGCCTGCGCCGCCGGCGGCAACGATTATGCGCGCCAGGTCGAGGCGCGCGCCAAGCAGGAAGGCGCGGTCGCGGTGGTGATCTCGGCCAAGATCGAATCGGAGATCGCCGTGCTGCCGCCGGCCGAGCGCGCCGAATTCCTCGCCGCGGTGGGCTTGCAGGAAACCGGGCTCGACCGGCTGGTGCGCGCCGGCTACGCGCTCTTGCACCTCGTCACCTACTTCACGGTCGGGCCGAAGGAGACGCGCGCCTGGACCATCACGCAAGGCACCAAGGCGCCGCAGGCGGCCGGCACGATCCACACCGACTTCGAGAAGGGCTTCATCCGCGCCGAGACCATCGCCTATGACGATTTTCTCGCCTGCGGTGGGGAGACGGGTGCGAAAGAGGCCGGCAAGATGCGGCTGGAAGGCAAGGATTACGTGGTCGCCGACGGCGACGTGATGCATTTCCGCTTTGCGACGTGATATTCTTCGTCATTCCGGGTTCGCGGCCTAACGGCCGGCCCGGAATGACGGAAGTGGGAATCATGCCTAAGCTCTATTGGGAAGACTTCCAGCCCGGCGCGGCCGCCATTTACGGCCCGCGCCTGGTGACGCGCGAGGAAATCGTCGCCTTCGCCGCCGAGTTCGATCCGCAGCCCATGCACCTCGACGAGGCGGCGGCCAGCGCCACGCTGCTGGGCGGGCTTGCCGCCTCGGGCTGGCACACCTGCTGTCTGCTGATGCGCATCATTACCGACGGCTTTGTTCTCAACTCCAGCTCCATGGGCGCGCCCGGCGTCGAGGAAGTGCGTTGGCTCAAGCCGCTGCGGCCGGGCACGCGCATCCGCGTGCGCTCGACCGTGCTGGAGACGCGCGCATCGAAGAGCCGTCCGCAGATGGGTCTGGTCAAAATACACCACGAGGTGCTCGACGAAACCGACGCCGTGCTCACCACGCTGACCAGCACGGCCATGCTCGGCCGCCGCCCGCCGGGAGCCGAGCCGTGAAATATTTCGAGGACGTTCAGGTCGGCGAGGTCATCGCCCTCGGCCGCCACACTTTCACCGCCGAGGAGATCAAGGCCTTCGCCGCGCGTTTCGATCCGCAACTCTTTCATATGGATGAGGCGGCGGCGGAGCAGTCGCATTTCGGCGCGCTGGTCGCCTCCGGCTGGCACACGGCGGTGATCTGGATGCGGCTGATGGCCGACTTCCACCGCCGCGAAGCCGAGCGGGCCCATGCGCGCGGCGAGCCGGTCGCCGCCATCGGGCCGGCACTCGGCTTCCGCGACCTGCAATGGTTGAAGCCGGTCTATGTCGGCGACACGATCGAGTACCGCAGCGAGGTGATCGAGACGCGCGCCTCGGGCAGCCGTGCGGGTTTCGGCCTGATGAATATTCGCGCCAGCGGCGTCAACCAGAGCGGGGAGACGGTGATCGCGTTCGACAGCACCACTTTCGTCGAGCGGCGGGGCGACAAGCCGTGACCGTTTCGGCCGGCGGCGTGGGCGAAACCCCGCTCGGCAAAGCGACCGAGCGGCGCGCGCTGGCCGTCGGCTGCGGCGCGCACGCCCTGCACGACGGCTTCACCGACCTGGTCTATGTGATGCTGCCGATCTGGCAGCAGGAATTCGCCCTCGGCTATGCCGCGCTCGGCCTCATGCGCACGGTGTTTTCCGGCACGCTGGCCGGGTTTCAAATTCCGATGGGCTTTCTCGCCGAGCGCTTCGGCACCGCCGCGGTGCTCACGTTCGGCACGGCGCTCGCCGGCATCGGCTATATGCTGGCCGGCTTCAGCACCGGCGTTGCCGCCCTGGCGGCGGCCTTGTTCGTCGGCGGGCTCGGCGCCAGCACGCAGCATCCGCTCGCCTCATCGCTGATCGCGCAGGCCTTCGCGGGTCGGCGCTCGCTGAAAGCGCTCGGCACCTATAATTTCGCCGGCGACCTCGGCAAGATGACCGTGCCGGCGGCGGCGTCGCTGCTGTTCGTGGTGCTGCCATGGCGCCACGCGCTGATGCTGGTGGGCGGCTTCGGCGTGGTGGCGGCGGCCGCGATCTTCCTCGCCGTGCCGCGCTTGGCCGCCGAGCAGCCGGCGCCGAAGCAAGCGGAAAAACCGGCCGGCGGCGGCCGGCTGCGCAGTTACGGCTTTCCGCTGCTGCTGTCGACCGGCATGCTCGACAGCGCGACGCGCATGGCGTTCCTCACCTTCCTGCCCTTCGTGCTCACCGCCAAAGGCGCCAACCTGCCGACCATCGGTGCCTCGCTGACGCTGGTGTTTGCCGGCGGCGCGGCGGGCAAGCTGGTCTGCACCTTCATCGGCGCCCGCATCGGCGCGGTGGCGACGGTGTGGCTCACCGAAACGGCGACCGCCGTCGCCATCATGGCGCTGTTGCCGCTGCCGCTCGACGCGGCGCTGTTTCTGCTGCCGGTCATCGGCGTCGCGCTCAACGGCACCTCATCGGTGCTCTACGGCTCGGTGCCGGATCTGGTGCCGCCGGAGAAACGCCAGCGCGCCTTCGGCATTTTCTACACCGGCACCATCGGCGCCGGCGCGGTCTCGCCGGCGCTCTACGGCCTGCTCGGCGATGCGGTCGGCGTGCCGACGGCGCTGATCGTGGTGGCGGCGGCCGTGCTGCTGACCTTGCCGATCACGCTGGCCTTGCGGCCCGCATTGGTCAGCGCGCGCGCGGTTTGATCTTCACCTGCCGGATCAGCGCCGCCGGCAGCACGTCGAGATAGGGGCCGAGCAGGAAGGCTTCGCCCGAGCCTTTGCCGTAGAGCCGGTCGTGCACGCGGATCATCGCGCGCACCGGGCCGCGGCAGGCGGCGACCGAATCCACGATCAGATCGTTGATCTCGTCCGGCCGCATGGCGCGGCTGTGGCGGCTGTCGACCGAGGCCGCCTGCACGATGCAGGCGGTCGCCCGGCGCACCAGCGGCAGCAGCACGGCGTCCTTCTGCGGCACCGACATCTGCGTCCAGACGGCGGGGTCGACGGAAGCGGGGACTGCGATGTTGAGGGAGACGTTGAACACAAGCGACAATCCGAAGGTGGCTTCCAGAATCATCCCTTGGGCCTCGGCGAATCAGTTTCCCATCGCTGTTAACGCAGGTAGAGTCGCACCGTCACGCAAAACTTGATTCGAATGTGAACGGACTCTGCTCGTGTTTCATCCGAGTCACAGTGGCCGAATGAGAACGAAAGGAGTCCCGATCGCGCTAAGCGATTCAGAAGACTCAGCAATTGGCCGGAACCGATGGCGGGCCGGCGCCGTTTCCCCTTGGCCATGCCGTCGAATCCGCACAACGACCCGAACCTCGAGCCGATCCTGAGCACCGGGGCGGGCCCGGGCATGACGCCCGCGCAGCGCGCCGAGCTGCGCGTGCTGGCGCAAGCGGCCTATGAGCCGGAAGCTTTCAGCGAGCAGCTTACGCAAACCGAAGCGGCCGAGCGCATCGCCATGCTCAAAGCCAAGCTGAAGCTGCTGGACGCGCCGCCGCACACTTTGTGAGCGCGGGCGGCATAAAATAACCCCGCCGAAGCGGGGCCAAGTTTATGGGAGGATTGTCCGAAGACGAGATCGCTTTCCGTCCGTTGTCGCAAGCGAACCCGTCTCGCAGCGGCCGCATGCGACACCGGCCGCTTTCGAACGGGGTGAGCTTAAAGCGCGCCGGGGCGCGCCGCGCGGCGCCTTGGCGTTGTCCCGACTATCCACAGCGCGTTACGGCGTGCGGGCCAAGGTTTCCCACCGTATTCACAAGCCCGTGTCATTTTACCTTCACGGACGCGTCATGTGCGCGCGGGCTCAATTGGCCGAGCGCCGCTCCTGCTCGCCTTGCGTATTCGCCGGCTGCTTCCATTGCTTGAGGCTGTCGGCGATCACCGTCATCGCGGTCATGGCGGCGTGACTGAGGCTGGCATAGCCGGCAATCTCGCGGCCGACGCGCTCGCCCTCGCCGCGGAGCATGTCGCGCACGCCCTGCAATTCGAGGATGACGCGGTCGATTTCCTCCATGGAGGCGCCGGAGACGCGGCGGATCAGCGAATTCAAACTGTCGCCGACCTGGTCGGCGTCAATGCCCGTCCCATTGCGCTGCCGGCGCAGCAAAGATACGTCGCGCCGCACGAATTCGCGGATTTCGCCTTCGACGGTGTTGGCCGCCGCCAGATTGACGTCGCCCAGCCGGTCGGGCGTGCGCCGGTCGGGCGCGAATGCATCGGGACCGAGTTTTTCCGGAACGCTGTCGTCCAAACCGAGCCGCTCGGGTCGCAAGGCCGTCATGCTCAACTCCTACATCGCGCAATGGACGTGTGCGCTTCACGCCCCCCGTAGGTCCGATTGCCGCACGGGACTTGGGCGCGGATGCGGCGCCGGCGCGGCAGCTTCGCGGCGCTACCAATCGACCTTGAGGCCGGCGCTGATGCTCTTGTTCTCGCTCGGCTGGCCGAGATCGGTGACCGTGCCGGTCACGTGCAGCGGGCCGTAGAGCTTCTGCTCGGCGCTCAGCGTGCGGTGCGCGACCGGATCGTTGCTGGCGGTGGCGAAACCGGCGCCGAAGCTGGTGCCGGTGGATTTGACGTCGAATTTGACCGAGCGCTCGTTGCCGAACACTTCCGCGGAACCGGCGGTAACGGGGGAGGCCGCGGTGGACGGCATGAGCGAAGCGCTGAGCGTCTGCGTCACCGAATAGCTGTCCTGCAGCGTGACCGACAGCGAGCGGCCGACCGGCAGCGAATGCCGGAGCGTGCCGGCAAATTTGCCCTGGTCGTTGGTGGGATCGACGCGGGCGTCGACCGAAGCGAGATTGTTCATACCGAGCGAGGCCCAGGCGGTGCCGGAGCCGGTGTCGCTGCTCGCCGCGCCCGGCAGCGGGCGGCCGGGCTCGTAGACGGACGGCGGCGGCGCGGCGATGGCGACGTCGGCGCCGACGCCGGCGTAGAACTCGGTCGACCCCAAGTCCGCGCTGAGCGGTTTCTTCACCGCCACCGTGCTGGAACCGTCATCCTTGTCTTTGCGGTTGACGGCGAGCGCGGCCGGCTTGTTCAAATCGGGCCGGCGCAGCGCTTTCGCCGCGGCGCCGTCGGAAATCCCGCCGGGATCGAACAGCAGCGCGCGGCCGAGCAGGGCGCTTTCGTCGGGGGTGAGCGGGCGGTCGGCTTGCTCGCCCGTCGGCGGCGCCGGCGCGGCGATGCGCACATCCTGCGCGTAGGCGCCCGCCGGCAGCGCGGTCACCAAAGCGACGGCCGTCATGCTGCGCATAGCGGTGGCGACGTTCCCGGCCCGCATGGTGGCACTCTTCTCCGTCCGTCCGGCGCGCCGATCGTCGGCGCAAGGGGTTAAGCAAGCCTTGCGGCTTTGCCACCGAACTGGGGCGAAGCTGCGGCGTCGGGCGCGTTAACGGCATACGTCCTTCGGCCAATGCCGACGCAACCGGAACTTCGGCTTGCGCGCCGCCCGCGCGTGGCGCAAAACAGACCTTGCGGGCGGCACAAGGAGATGACCATGCCTGCCCTGCTGCCAGCAGTATTAACCGTCGCGCATCTGGTGCTGACCGCGCAGCACGTGCCGACGCTCAACGTCGCGCCGAGTTGCCGCGCCGCTGCCGAATCAATGAACCGTCATGACAAGCGCGGCGCCGGTTCCTGCCTGCAGGACGAGCGCCAAGCGCGCGCCACGCTGCGAAAGCAATGGCTGGGCTTCACCCGCGCCGAGCGCGCGCATTGCCGGCAACTCACCACGCTGGGCGGCTCGCCGAGCTATGTCGAGCTGCTCACCTGCCTGCAGATCGCCAAAGAGGCGCGCGCGCTGCCCACCGACAAGGACATGGGCGGGCGCGTCGCGCGCTGATTTACGCCGAGCGCCGTTAGCGTCGCTCTGTCCGACGCGTCATTGCCGGGCATCCGGGCCGGCCCAACGGGGCCGGCCAAAGGCCGGCCCGATGGTAAGCTCCGGCCGAACCCGATTGCCCGCGCATGACGAACCGGCAGTTGCCTCGTTCGCTGTCTAAGGCTTTTTGGGCCCGGCGTAGGGGCTGGCGCTGGGACCTTGCGCCTGCGCCAGCTTGTAGGCCGACATTTGCTTGGGCTTGCCCTTGTCGGCCTTCGGCTTCTTCTTTTCCTTAGGAACCCTCATCTGACCCTTGGCCACGACGACCTCCTTTAAAGGGACTCGGGAGGACGGATGGTGATACGGCGCGTGGGCGCCGGCAAGGGGATGGTGTCAGCTCTTGGGCGGGGCTGCGGTTTTCGACTTGTTTTTATTCGGCTTGGTCTTTTTCGGCTTGGTCATTTTAGGCTTGGGTTTTTTCGGCCCGGCTTTGAGCTGCTTTTTGCCGCCGGCTTTCGCCTTGGCGTTCTTGTTCGGCTTGCCGGCATGCGCGGGCGGCCAGGGCTCACCCGCCATCTTGGCCTTGATGCAGGCGTCGACCACGTCGGTGCGCTTGTCGAGCGGCAGGTCGGCATGGCCGTGCTCGGTATCCATCCAGCAGTCGAGCGCGGCCTGCCGGTGGTCGATCGGCGCGACGGGCGCCGCCCGCGCCACCGGCTTGGCCGAACTGTCGGTCTGGCAGCCGGCGAGCGCGAGCGCGAGCGCAGCGCGCAAGCCAGCAGCAAAGCGCCAAGCGGCAAACGCAGCGGAGCGGGCGTGAAGGTCATCGCGGCATGATCCCGGAGCTATTCCGCCGCCCCCGGCATTGCACGAATCCGCGGGCATTTTTGGCGGCGCGGGAGCGGAAATGCAAGAGCGGAGCCCGCTGTGGCCCCGCGCGTCCTTCCGGTAAGCTTCCGGCATGGAAGGCGAACCGCGCGTGAAATTCGTGCCCGACCGGCGGCCGCTGGTCGGGCGCAAGGGCGGCCAGCCGCCGGTGCCGGCGATCGTCGCCATGATCGTCATCACCGGGCTGGCCTGGCTTCCGTTCACCATCGAGCGCTGGAGCCCGGGCGCCGTCGCCGCGACCATTCCTTTGGCCAAGCACGATCTGTTCTGGATCGTGCTGATCTTCTTTCCCATGGTCGCGCTGGTGGTGGTGATGAGCGTCACCAAATTCGTCCAGTTTCGTGCGGCCAAGGGCTGGGTGACGACGACCGGCCGAATCCTGAGCTCCGGGGTCGACGCGCATCATCACCAGTTCGCGGGCGAGCCGGAGACCGTCGAAAACGTGCCGGCGCTTCAATACGAATTCCAGGTCGGCGCGCGCAAAGTGATCGGCAGCCGCATCGGCATCGGCGACGACAGCGGCGGCGCCAACCTCGAAGCGACGCTCAAGCGCTATCCGGTCGGCGCCAATGTCACCGTCTATTACGACGCCGCCGATCCGACCCGCTGCGTGCTCGAGCGCGACGGCCTGCAAGGCATCACCAAGGGCGAGCTGCTGGGTGGCTGCGCCAGCGGCGTCGCCATCCTCGCGGTGTTTGGCCTGACGATCTACGGGCTGTTCGCCTACGGGCCGGGTTTCATCGCCAGGCATTTCCCGAGAGCCGCGCCCAATCCGACGCCGGCGATCCTGTCCTTTTGCTTCGGGCTGGGCGCGCTGATGATGTTCCTCGCCGCGCGGCGCTATGCCAAGCAGGCGGCGCATTGGCCATCGGTGCGCGGCAGGATCGTCGAGAGCAGGGTCGAGTTGTATAGCGAATACCGCGACGGCCAGCGGACCACCTTCTACCGGCCGGTGGTCGAATATGCCTACGCGGTGCACGGGCTTGCGCTGCACGGCAACCAGATCAAGCCGATGACGCAGCTCAGCGGCAGCGAAAGCATGGCGGCGCGCATAGCGGCGAAATATCCGGCCGACAGCGCGGTCGACGTGCACTACGATCCGGCCGATCCGAACAATGCGGCGCTGGAGAACCCGGCCGGCGCGAGCTGGATCGCCGCCGTGGCCGCGCTGGCATTTTTTGCGGCGAGCGCGTGGCTGCTGGGGGTTTTCGGGTGAGGGGCGCGATCTCGCGGACCGAAGATCGAACGGCGATTGCTTCGGTCCGCGAGCTTAGTCCGGGATCCTGGGCGAAGGAGCGGGAGCGATCGCGCCTACTCCTGCTCGTCCTCCTCGGCCCGCCAGCGGCGCTGTTCCACCGCATTTCCCGCCGCACGAAGCACGGCGATGCCGAGGAAAGCCATCCGCCGTTTCTGCTCCGGCTTGAGCGTCTTGTAGAGCGGCTCCCATGCATCGGCGAGATTCTTCAGGTCGGTCGATCGCTGCGCCAGGGCATTGGCGCGTTTATGCATCGCCTCGATCGGATCGCGATTGCGCATGGCTTCCATCAGGCCGCCGTTGCCCTTTTCGGCCATCGCTTCGGCCGCGTTTACGATGCGCGTTTGGCGGTGTTCAGCCCTGGCGCGGATGGCCTTCTCGATGGCGGGCCAGTATTTTTCCTGGTCCGGCGTCAATTGCAGCGCGGCCTTGACGACATTGATTTGCGTATTCGTAAAAGTGCCCCAGTCTTTCGCGCCTAAGCGCGACGATCCGGGCGAAGAGGCTTGCGCGAAGGCAGGCGCGGACACGGCAACGAAGAGCGCCGCTACTGCTGCGGCGATGACTTTCAGCATGGTGACCTCCTGAGAGCAGGTTGCCACCCCTTCGGTCCCTTGCGGCAAGTAAGCCTTTGCGGTCCAAGAGGTTCCGATGATTGCAATAATAATTGCGGCGGAAGACGTCAGGCAGGCGCAAAAGGTGATGGAGTACGCATGTCGATGCCTTGAGAACCGTATCATTGCACTGGTGGCGCGATTTTCGGGTGGCGGGGAAGGTCTCGCGCTTTTTAGCCAACGCTCCGCCGCCCCTGTTGCTTTGGTCGGCGCGGGGTGCGCCCTCGTCTCCTCTCGGCCCCCGAGGGAGCGGAGCGCCGATAGACGCGAGGGGTTTGCGAGACCCCTCTGAGCGGCTGGCGAAGCCGCCCGGCACGCTTGCGAGGCGTGCCCCCTCCGCCTTGCGATCGGCGAAGGGGCGCCTCTCGGCGCTCCACCTGCGACGTTTTCCGGCGCCGGGCCGCGCTTTGCCCGCGGACCGTTCAACGCGAGCGGCCCGCCGTCAGCCAGCTCCTGGCAGGGGGCCGTAGTACCCCCGGGCGGAGCCCCGGCGCCGCCCGAGTGCGGGGTTACGAGCCCCGCCCGCAGGCGCCGCACCCACCCCGCTCACCATGACGTCTCATGAGAACGCCCCGTAGAAGGGTGGATGGCAGGAAGATAAGCATAGGTGTAACGTCCTGTCAAGCGCGGTGAGAAGAAAATCTTATGCCCGGCGCCGGGGCGGCGCGACGCCGAAGCAGCAGGGCGCGGCGTGAGGCCGCCTTTTTTCTTATCGAGCGTCGCCTCAAACAGCGGGTTTCGCCGCCCCGGCTGCGTTGCGGACGGCCGGGCGCTATAGTTTCTGCCGGTCGAACAGGAGGCGGCGATGCGCAAGGGCGCGAGCTTCGTTGCAGGGGTCGTGGCGCTGCTGCTGGCGGGCGCCGCGCCGCGCGCCGTCGCGGCCGACGCCGCCCGCGCGGACATCAAAGCCGCGCTGGTGCAGTGGATGGACGACTTCAATGCCGGCCGCGCCGACAAGGTCTGCGATCTGTTCGCGCGCGACCTGCGCGCGGATTTTCGCGGCCAGCCCGAGCGCGGCTATGACGCGCTGTGCGGCCTGCTGCGGCGCTCGCTCGCCGACCGCGCGCGCGCCTATTCCTATGCGCTGGCGATCGAGGAGATCCTGGTGTGGGGCGACACCGCCGTGGTGCGGCTGACCTGGACGCTGACGGTGCGTCCGCGCGCCGGCGGCCGCGCGACCGGTTCGGTCGAACCGGGCCTCGACGTGTTCCGCCGCCAGCGCGACGGACACTGGCGCATCGTTCGCTACCTGGCCTACGCGCAGTAGGGCGGCTTGGGCTGCCTTCCTGGGCGCGGGGCTGCACGCCCCGCCTGCGGGCGCGGCAGCCAGCGCGCTCACCAGGACGCCTCATGAGAACGCCGCGAATAAAGGTAGGATAGGGACGCTTATGGTCCTAGCTAGGACTTTAGTCGAGAGGCAAATCAACTTTTTCCCGCGAAAGGCTCCACGACGCCGGATCCAGAATGCTGCTTGTAAGGCGGGTAAACGTCTGCAAGCCTAGGGAACAATCCTCGTTATAGGTGAGCAGTGAGCACCAATTCGGACGAGCATTTTCAGGGCGAGATAACTGTTGCGGCTCGGATCATCGACCTACTGAGTTCCGGGCTCTATGAGAGTCCCGCTGCTTGTCTGAAAGAGCTGATCAATAATTCGTTCGACGCGGATGCACGCAACGTCGACTTATTCGTAAAACCCGACGCCAATCGAATAATTATTCAGGATGATGGTCGCGGAATGAACCGTGCAGAATTTGAGCAACATTTTCGGAGAATTGCTGAAAGCCACAAGCGGGACTACAACGAATTAACAGAGTTAGGTCGTCCGAAAATTGGAAAGATCGGTATTGGCGTTGTTGCCGCAAATGAACTCTGTGAGCGATTAGAATTTTTTTCGACGAAAGAAGGTAGCGTCGACTTACTTCATGTCACGATTGATTTTGAGGAGATGAGAAAGCCGCCCGAACAACGAAAGAAAGTTAGCGGCGACTTTGTAAAAGCGGACTACGTCGGCGAAATACTCAAGACTGATAAGAGTGCCCATTTCACACATATATTTCTCACTAGCATTCGAGGCGAAGCGCGAGCAATTCTTGCTGGATTGGAAGCCGCAAAGCAGGGGCTCGCTCCTTTGACGCTTTACGGGGCCACTGTCGAGCACGCGGAAAAAATCTTGAAATCAAAATCATTTAATACCTGGAGAGATTTCGACCGCTATTCTGACACTCTGCTCGAAGTGGCGCTAAATGTGCCAGTGCGCTATTTTGATAATTGGCTGCCCAGCAAACTCAGGCGCCAATTGAAAGATTTTGAGGATCGAACAAATAAGCTCGATTTCAAAGTCAACTATGACGGTTTAGAGCTACGAAAGCCAATCGTATTTTCCGGTGGCGACAAAGCTTTTATCAGAAAGTTTTCGTTTTCTGGAAACAAAGTCGAAGCAAGCGGCTATTTTTACGCTCAGCACGGCAGCATCAAACCGCTCGAATTGCACGGATTGTTGCTCCGCATCAGGAATGCGGCAGTAGGCGAATTTGATCCTTCATTTTGGGGGTTTTCAGCTAGTGAGTATTCGCTCATCCAACGGTGGGTATCTTGTGAAATTTGGGCAGACGACCGCCTGGAAGAAGCGATGAATATCGACCGTAGAACATTACGTGTCACGCATCCTGCATATGTGGAACTCCGAGATGTGATCCATGCTGAACTACGGTCAGTATTTAGCGAGGTAAGGACTAGAATCTAATGAAGCCACAAGTAAGGTGAAGAAAGCAGATCGAGCAACGGAGTTTGTTACTGCAATTACTAAATTGGCGCGCTCGGAGTCGGCAGTTGATGCAATAACGATCCGCAATATTACATCTGCGTGGAATTGGAGAAATGATCCAGCGTTACAAAAAGCCTTGCTAAAGAAATATACGGTTGAAGAATTATACGCCATCGTAATTGAAATTGCGAAAGAAACATTGAATTAAAAACAGCGCGCTGAATTTTTGCGTCGCCTAACCGATCGTTTGAACTCGTGGCTAAGAAGGCAATACCGGCAAGGCCTGTCGATGCCGCTATGCAAGCGGTTCGTGCGGAAAAGACGGCTGTTCGGACGTTGTGGATTGAAGCGTTGCAAATCTATAGCGAAAGATACCCTAATCCGACTGAACTACTGTACGTTACTCTACCTGGGGCTGAAGGGTTCGAAATCAATCTCCTTGCCGAGAACGAACTTATCGAACTGACCGAGACGGGTGGCATTGCTCAACAGTCAATGGCCCGAATTGCGGCCGTTGAGTTCAGCAAGCTTGCTGTTGGCGCTCTTCAAAAAAAATTTCCGGGACTGAAGATATATGAAACTGATTTTCGAGGCCTAATACGTGGCGATGGGCTCACAGCCTATCCAGTAGGCGAACATAAAGATTGCTGTCGGGCCCGCGTTATCAATTTAGATCTTAAATGAGATGCTTAGTCACCAGGGTGCCTCATTCCCGATTCTCTCCTGGATACAGAAGCTCGGCGAAATACATGCTGCCGCCCCGCGGCTTGACTGGTGCTTATATTTGACTTTGCACGGTGAAGTGCCGTGGACGCCAATTGCGTGCGATGCAGTTCGACGGTTCTTGCGTGAGAATTTTTTAAGAGCTCAACATTTTGCAGATACCGCTCGCATACTTCTAGGGGTCGACTTGTTTCAGGCAATCGTTGCTAATAGTGGAATTAATTTTTCGGCTTTGCAGAGAGAACAGCAGCAAAAAGTATTGATGGCCTTTGTTCCGAAGAAAATTGCTGATTTAGTTCGCCCCCAAATGTGGCGCCTAGATACGAAAGTCAATTTACGGTATGGCCGCTCCGGTCATGCACCAATGGTTACTTGGATTATAGAGTTTAATTACGATGCTAGAGCCCCCGGAACGCCGGATACCGTGTATCTTGATAGTGTCAATTCAATATTAGCAGCGTCAGGGCGGATCGATTCCGACGGCAATATTATCAATGATATCTAAGTGCCAGTCGAAACAAAATGGCTCGGGCGTCTCGCAACGGCCTCATTTCCTGTGGGCTCGTGTATTGGCTTTTCAATCGAGCGATATTGTGCGTCGCCTTTCTTCGCCGCTGCTACGCGCTTGCGTGCAGTAGCTACATAACGCATTTTAATATCGCATCCTGCGAAAGCGCGTCCTTCGAGTGCTGCAGCGAGCGCTGAAGTACCGGACCCCATAAACGGATCAACGACTAGTCGCCTTTTTTTGTTAGCCCTCGTATGAGCCTTTGAACCAAGGCGACCGGAAATTGGCAGGGGTGATTTGTTTTTTCAACATGGTTTGCTTTGACGTTCGGGATTTCCCAAACATCAGATGGATTTTTCCCAAGGGGATTGCCGCTAAATTCCCCTTTCTTTGGTCCTTTGTAGTGCCGCTTTCCGGGGTATTTTTGGGGTACGCGGACTGCATCTAAATCGAACTGATATTCATGTCCCTTAGTGAACCAAAGGATTGTTTCGTGCCGCCCGCTAAAACGTCGGCTTGCGTGGACGCCGTGACCAAACGTCCAAACAATTCGATTTCTCAGAAGCAGGTTTCTTTCTTGAGAAAACACCGAATAAACTAGTGCGTCGAGGGGAATTACAACCCCTTTGCTTACGTGATGGCCAACTTGCCAACAGAGGCTGCCGCCATCGCGTAGTGCTCGCATTAGCAGTGGCGCGAGTTTCGTATGAATTTTCAAGAAGTCTCTCGCATCAGATCGAATTTTCATACTCTTTTCCCATGCAATAAGGAGGCGACGAAATAAATAGGTCGACTGAGCCGGGTTTAAGGTTTCCGAGAAATTCGAACGCGTCTTGCAGTTTAATGACGATATGCGGTTTGCGTTTTTTCAAACGGGCGCTTTGGCGGACATCGGCTTGCTTCAATAATGCGCGTCGCGCGGGCTTTCTTTTGCTTTATTTCGATGCATTGGCTGCCATCGTTTGCAGGTGAAAAATGAATAGTATGCAATAAAGAGTTAAGCTGTTCCACCCCAAGGTTGATAAATCTTTGGGCACGCTATCGCCCCTCTTAAACCCGCCCCTTTGCCCCGGCCGGCCGAGCTTGCCGCGGCGGTCGCCCGCCGGCTTCACCTCGTGGGTGAGCGCGATGCCCATTTCGTCGAGGCCCGGAGTTTGTGCGGGCGCGAGCGCAGCCGCGCGGTGTCCTAGAGCCCGCACTTAACCGTCCGTTCTTTCGCCCGCGTCACCGTGCCGGCCCAGGCGCAGGGCGGCTTGCGCGGCGCGGGTGACCGTCACCTTGGCTTTCCCAGGGCGCACCAGATACGTGGCCTTCGCCGTGGTCGGGCATTTTTCGCCGTTGATCGTCACCTTGTAGTCGCGCGGCGCGGCCGGGCGTACGGCAAGGCGGACGGTCGCGTATTTGTCAAAAAAATCCGGATAGGGCAGGTAGCCCATCGCACGCCGGATCAACCCGGCCTGCTCGATCGTGCTCACCGTAACGGACCCGTGCGGCGTCCTAAACGTCTGCCGCCAGCCGCTGCCGGAGGCGCCGACGGCCTTGATCGTGGCCTCGCGCAGACCGCGCGCGATCAGGCGCGTTTCCCGCGACGTAAAGCCCGCCGAGCTGGCGGCCTTGACGAACTCGGCCGCGCGCGCCTGGCCGAGCTCCTTCGCCACCGGTGCCGTGATGAACGCCCCCGCCGGCGTGAAATCCTTCGCCGATTGCGCGGATGCCGCCGCGCACAGGCACAGCAGGAAAGCCCCGGCCCACAAGAGTCGCATGGGATATTCACCCCCGAAAGCAATGCGAGCGCGCAGCATACAGCAACGGCCGGCCCGGTGAACCCCGCGTCCCAACGATCACGATCGACTAACTCAATTTCAGCGGGGCGCCGCCCTTGATGAGGCCGGCGAGATCCTTTTCGTACGGAACGCGCGTCGACTCGACGTAGCGAATGAGCATGTTGAACCACGAGACCAGCAAAATAATCTCGCACGCGCCCTCTTTGCCGAAACGATCGAGCAGCTTGCCGAGCGTCTCGTCGCCGATGGAGAAGCGCTCGGTGATTTCCTCGGCCGCCGCGCAAACCAGATTGCCGTCGTCGCCGAGCTTTTCGACAGGTCCGTCGGACCGCAGCGCCGCAATCTCGGCCTCCGTCATGCCGAGCTGCTCGGAGAACAAGAGATTGTGCCGGTATTCGTAGTAGAGCCCGTATTTGATGGCGATCCGCAGATACATGTATTCGCGCAGCTTCGCGTCGATCTTGCCGCCGTGAAAAAGCTGGTCGATCAGCGTGGTGATCGACAGGAAGCACTGCGGGACGTGCGCGAACATCCGCAGGTTGTTGAGCGGCGGCAACTGCGCCAGTCGCCGGCGGATGTCCGGCCCGAGGCTCGCTTCGTCCGGCAGCGGAATCGCGACCTTGTTTTTGCGGGGTTCGAGGGGCGGCGGCATGGGCGTCTCCTTCGCTGAGGAAGCTTGAACGGAGATCAGACGTATCGCAATTCTATCCGGAAGCTTGCGGACGCGCGCGCGGGCGCCTCACCGCCGCCGGTTGCTCTTGAACCCGCCTCTTTGCCCCGGCCAGGCTTTTCAAATCACGTCATTCCACACCATCCACCCCGCGAGCCAAAGCGCAAAGCCGATGAGGGCGCCGAGGCCCGCGCCGGCGAAGCGGTGGCGGCGCCAGGCGAGGGCGCCGATCAGCCCGCCGAGGACGAGGCCGGGCGCGCCGAGGATGAGCGCGATGAAGGCAAGGCTGGCGGGATCGTTGAGGATGCCGATGTCGGACATGGACGGCCAATGTCTTCCATCGATGTTATCGCCGCAAGGGCGGCGCTTCACATCGAGGAGCCTAATCCCCCCGCGTCGCGGTCCAGATGAAATGCCGCGCGCCGCCTTGCGGCCCCGTGGCGCGCACGGGATTCTCGACCACGGCGAAACCGGTCTTGCGCAGCCGCGCCGTGAATTTCGCATCCGGCGCCGACGACCACACCGCCAGCACGCCGCCGGGGCGCAACGCCCCGTAGGCGGCTGCGAGTCCGCCGCGATCGTACAGCCTGTCATTGGCCGCACGGGTGATTCCATTCGGCCCATTGTCGACGTCGAGCAGGATGGCGTCGTATGCCGACCGCGCCGCGCGGATCAGCTCGCCGACATCCGTTTCGCGGATGCGCACGCGCGGATCGGTCAGGCTGTCGCCGAACAGCTTTGCCATCGGCCCGCGTGCCCAGGCCACCACCGCCGGCACCAATTCGGCGACGACGATCCGCGCCTGCTCTCCGAGGACGACGAGGGCGGCGCGCAACGTGAAGCCCATGCCCAATCCGCCGATGAGGATTTTCGGCCGCGCGCGGGTGCGAATTTTCTCGCAGGCAATGGTCGCCAGCGCCTGTTCGCTTGCGCTCAGCCGGCTGTTCATCAACTCGTTTTTGCCGAGCTTGATGGAGAATTCGGCGCCGCGCCGCATCAGGCGCAGTTCGCCGCCGCCGGGCACTTGTGCCGTACCGAGGTGCGACCAGGGGATCATGGATTCTCTTTGGCGCGGACGGCAGCCGAGGTTTACCGCCGCTTGTTGCTGCGGAAGCCGCCGTGCATGCCGGGGCGGCCGAGTTTGGAGCGCGCCGGCTTCACCTCGTGCGCGAGCGCGATTCCCATTTCGTCGAGATCGGGTTTGTGCGGGCGCGAGCGCGGCTGTAGGCCCTTGGTCTGCGCCGCCATGACGTCCCGCGCCGTCGGGTTGTCCAACACCGCCAGCTCGGTCTGCTTCAGCCGCTTGATCTCGTCGCGCAGGCGGGCGGCCTGCTCGAAGTCGAGATCGGCGGCGGCCTCGCGCATGCGCGTCTCCAGGTCGGCGACGACGGCTTCCAGATTGTGGCCGATGGTGGCGGCCTCGGCGAACTCGCCGGCGCCGTCCTTGCCGCCGGTGGCGATCAGCACGTGGTCGCGCTCGTACACGCTGTTGAGGATGTCGTGGATCGAGCGCTTGATCGATTCCGGCGTGATGCCGTGCGCGGTGTTGTACTCGACCTGCTTTTCGCGCCGGCGGTTGGTTTCCTCGATGGCGCGCTGCATCGAGCCGGTCATCTGGTCGGCATAGAGCAGCACGCGGCCGTCGACATTGCGCGCGGCGCGGCCGATGGTCTGGATGAGCGAGGTTTCGCTGCGCAGGAAGCCTTCCTTGTCGGCGTCGAGAATGGCGACCAGCGCGCATTCCGGAATGTCGAGGCCCTCGCGCAAGAGGTTGATGCCGACCAGCGCGTCGAAGGCGCCAAGGCGCAAGTCGCGGATGATCTCGATGCGCTCCAGCGTGTCGATGTCGGAGTGCATGTACCGCACACGAATGCCCTGCTCGTGCAGGTATTCGGTGAGGTCCTCGGCCATGCGCTTGGTCAGCACGGTGACCAGCGAGCGGTAGCCGGCCTGCGCCACCTGGCGCACCTCGCCGACCAGGTCGTCGACCTGCGTGCGCGCGGGACGCACCTCGACCGGCGGATCGATCAGTCCGGTGGGGCGGATGACCTGCTCGACGAACACGCCGCCACTCTCGTTGAGCTCCCAGCCGCCCGGCGTGGCGGAGACGGCGACGGTCTGCGGGCGCATGGCGTCCCATTCCTCGAAGCGTAGCGGGCGGTTGTCCATGCAGGAGGGCAGGCGGAAGCCGTATTCGGCCAGCGTCGCCTTGCGGCGGAAATCGCCGCGGAACATGCCGCCGAGCTGCGGCACGGTGACGTGGCTCTCGTCGCAGAACACCAGCGCGTTGTCGGGCACGTATTCGAACAGCGTCGGCGGCGGCTCGCCCGGCTTGCGGCCGGTCAAGTAGCGCGAATAGTTCTCGATGCCGGCGCAGGCGCCGGTGGCCTCCATCATTTCCAGATCGAAGACGGTGCGCTGCTCGAGGCGCTGCGCTTCCAGCAGGCGGCCGGCGGCGTTGAGCTGCGCGAGGCGGGCGTGCAGCTCGGCCTTGATGGAGTTCATCGCCTGGATCAGCGTCGGGCGCGGCGTGACATAGTGCGAATTGGCGTAGACCTTGACGAATTCCAGCTCGTCGGTCTTGCCGCCGGTGAGCGGGTCCATCTCCTCGATCTTCTCGATCTCGTCGCCGAACAGATGCACGCGCCAGGCGCGGTCCTCATAGTGCGCCGGGAAGATGTCGATAGTGTCGCCGCGCACGCGGAACGAGCCGCGGAAGAAATCGCCGCCCGTGCGCTTGTATTGCAGCGCCACCAGGTCGGCGATCAGCTGGCGCTGGTTGATCTGGCCGCCCCGTTTCAACGTAAAGGTCATGGCCGAATAAGTTTCGACCGAGCCGATGCCGTAGATGCAGGAAACGGAGGCGACGATGATGACGTCGTCGCGCTCGAGCAGCGCGCGCGTCGCGGAATGGCGCATGCGGTCGATCTGCTCGTTGATGGAGGATTCCTTCTCGATGTAGGTGTCGGTGCGCGGGACGTAGGCCTCCGGCTGGTAGTAGTCGTAATAGGAGACGAAATATTCCACCGCGTTGTCGGGGAAGAACGACTTGAACTCGCCGTAGAGCTGCGCGGCCAGCGTCTTGTTGGGCGCCAGGATCAGCGCCGGGCGCTGCGTCGCCTCGATCACCTTGGCCATGGTGAAGGTCTTGCCCGAGCCGGTGACGCCGAGCAGCACCTGGGTGCGGTCGTGGCGCTGCACGCCTTCGACCAGGTCCTTGATCGCCTGCGGCTGGTCGCCTTGCGGCGAGAAATCGCTGGCGATCCTGAGCGCGATGCCGCCTTCGGATTTTTCCGGCCGCGGCGGCCGGTGCGGCGTCCACACGCCTTCGCTCGCGAATTCGGGGCGGCCTTCGCGCAGCAATCTGTCGAGCGACTGCTGGCTGGCCAGCGCGGTGAAGCCACCCGGCTGCGTCGGCAGATCGGCGCGCGGCAGGCGGTATTTCGGATCGCTCCTCGCGGCTGTCACCTCTCCCCGCCGGGCGGGGAGAGGTCGACGCGCGTAGCGCGTGCGGGTGACGGGGTATCTCCGCCGGGCACATGCCCCTCACCCGGCTCGCCTGCCTTCGCGGCTCGCGCCGCTTCGGCACGCTCGCCACCCTCTCCCCGCAAGCGGGGAGAGGGAAGGGCAGCGTCGTCCTCGTCGCCTAAGCCCAATTCCTTCGCCAACGCCGGATCGAGTCCCGTGATGGGCGAGCCGGTGTATTCGCTCTGCGGCGCTTCGCCGAAGCCTTCGCGTGCCGGCATCTTGGATGATTTGCGCGCGGTGTGCGCGGCGGAGAAATCCTGGCGCCGCTCCCAGGAATTGTCCGGCGGCGGCTGCAGGCCACTTTCATCTGTCATTCCGGGACGGCGCGCAGCGCCGGGCCCGGAATCCAGATGCTGGCTCGGTGCTTGTTTCTGGATTCCGGGCTCGCGGGCTTCGCCCGCGCCCCGGAATGACCGATTTCCCGTTCCCGACCCGATGCCCGCCGTGCCCTGCTTGATCGCTGGGTTGAGCAGATCGGCCAGTTCGTCCGGCGTCGCCGGCGCGTCCGGGCGCGCGGCCTTGGCGCGCGTTGCGCGGGCCGGGTCCTTTTTGGGCTTTTTCGCGGGGGGCTTCGCCATCGGCCGGAATATGGGGCGAGTTCCGCCGGCGAGGAAAGGGCGGCCGGCTGCGCCGCTTTGGCGGTGGCGTTCACGCACCGGAATGCGCAATATGGCGGCCGGTAAAAATCACCGTCACGGGGGAGTAAGCGTCATGAGTGAGAGCACCAAATATCTTTTGCCGGAAGATCGCATTCCGAAGGCTTGGTACAACATCGCCGCCGACCTGCCGGCGCCGTTGCCGCCGCCGCTCAATCCCGGCACCGGCCAGCCGATCGGCCCGGCCGACCTGTCGGCGATCTTCCCCATGGCGCTGATCGGGCAGGAAGTCTCCGCCGAGCGCGAGATCGAAATCCCGCAGCCGGTGCGCGAGGTCTACAGGCTGTGGCGGCCGGCGCCGCTTTATCGCGCGCGGCGCCTGGAGCGCGCGCTCGATACGCCGGCGCGCATCTTCTACAAATACGAGGGCGTCTCGCCGCCCGGCAGCCACAAGCCGAACACTGCGGTGCCGCAGGCCTTCTACAACAAGGAAGCCGGCATCAAGAAGCTGTCGACCGAGACCGGCGCCGGGCAGTGGGGC
Source organism: uncultured Pseudomonadota bacterium (assembly GCA_963805535.1). Taxonomy (GTDB): domain Bacteria; phylum Pseudomonadota; class Alphaproteobacteria; order Rhizobiales; family Xanthobacteraceae; genus Pseudolabrys. Next base: position 339,146 of record CAWDUV010000005.1, on the reverse strand, counting down.
TCCTCGCTCGCCTTCGCCGGCGGTTTGTTCGGGCTCGAGGTCAAGGTCTTCATGGTGAAGGTGAGCTTCAACCAGAAGCCCTACCGGCGCGCACTGATGGAGACCTATGGCGCCACCTGCATCGCCAGCCCGAGCAACGAGACCGACAGCGGCAAGGCGATTCTCGCCAAGTCGCCGGATTCGCCCGGCAGCCTCGGCATCGCCATTTCGGAAGCGGTGGAAGTGGCGGCCAAGAACGCCGACACCAATTACTCGCTCGGCAGCGTGCTCAACCACGTGCTGATCCACCAGTCGGTGATCGGCATCGAGGCGATCGAGCAGATGGAGATGGCCGGCTTCTGGCCGGATATCGTGATCGGCTGCGCCGGCGGCGGCTCGAATTTCGGCGGGCTGACGTTCCCCTTCCTCGGCAAGAAGCTGCGCGAAAAGAAAGCGGTGCGCATCATCGCCGTCGAGCCGGCGGCCTGTCCCTCGCTCACGCGCGGCAAATACGCCTACGATTTCGGCGATACCGGGCACCTGACGCCGCTGGTGAAGATGCACACGCTCGGCTCGACCTTCATCCCGCCCGGCTTCCATGCCGGCGGCCTGCGCTATCATGGCATGGCGCCGATGGTCAGCCATCTCAAGGAGCTCGACCTGATCGAGGCGCGCGCGGTGCGCCAGATCCCGTGCTTCGAGGCGGCGGTGCAGTTCGCGCGCACCGAGGGCATCGTGCCGGCGCCGGAAGCGACGCATGCGATTCGCGTCGCCGTCGACGAGGCGCTGCGCTGCAAGCAGGAAGGCAAGGCCGAAACCATCCTGTTCAACCTGTCGGGCCATGGCCATTTCGACATGCAGGCGTACACGGACTACTTTGCCGGCAAGCTGGAAGACCGCGACTACGACGAGGCGGAGCTGCAGGCGGCCTTGGCCGCGTTGCCGAAAGTGGCGTAGGCGTCGGGCGAATCAATCGACTGCAAAACGGCCCGCCTTGTGCGGGCCGTTTTTTTTTGCAGGAAAATGCGGGCTTGCACAGCCCGCACCATAGCGCCCGTTTATGCAATCAAATGTTCTGTTCATGCATCTAAACACGCATGCGTGGAATATGGTACTTGCGAACCGCCCTAGTTGACGGCATGGTGGCGCCGCAAACGGGGGGTGCATGCGCATGCTGAAGCAGCAATCCCTGCGCGCGCAGGAGTGCTACCGCCGCGCCGACGAATGCGCGCGGCGGGCGAAGGCTGCTGACGCGCCGGAAACGCGTAAATTCTGGGAAGAGCAGGAAACGCGCTGGGTGCGCGTCGCCGGCTATTCCGAATTCTCCGAGCGGATCGGCGCCTTCCTGCGCACCGGCCAGCCGCCGCCCGAAGACATCTTGCGCGAAGAGGCCTTGGGGCTCGAGGGGCTCGCCGATGTCTTCAATCGCGTCTGCCTGGCGATGAATATCGATGCGCAGGACGGGCCCGCGTCGCGCGCCATCGCGCAGACGCTGATCGCGGCGTCGATGGCGGGGGTGGAGGACAGCGACGCTCTTTTCGATCTCGCCATGCGCGCGGCGGCGGCGTAATTTGGCGCGGTCACAAACCGGCGCCGTCCGCCCGTTCGAGGAGAAGCCGCCATGCTCGCGCTGCGTCCCAATTGCGAATGCTGCGACAAGGATCTGCCGCCGGAAGCGGCCGACGCCATGATCTGCAGCTTCGAATGCACCTTCTGCCGCGATTGCGTGGAAACCAGGCTCAACGGCGTGTGCCCGAACTGCGGCGGCAATCTGGTGCCGCGCCCGATCAGGCCGGCGGGCAAGCTGGCGAAATATCCGCCGTCGCGCGAGCGCGTGTTCAAGCCGCAGGGCTGCGGCCAGGCGGCCTAGATTCGGCATCGCCATTTCCCCGAACGGGCGCCGGCGAAAACCGCGCCCGCCCGTGAGCCTTTTGGGCGGCCGCGCGGCGCCCGGTTCGGCGGGAACCATCCAGAGCGCGGCACGTTCAGCCCTCACAGCAAGTATTGCGGCGCGCCGAGCAACCGGCCGACGCCGTCGGCGCTTTTGCAAACGTCTCCATTGCCGATGCGTTTGGTTACCAAAGTGTGAGGCAAGAACCGGTCCATGCATTCCTTCGCGTCGAAGAGCGTGCGCCGCCTGTTGCCGTCGGTAATTCTTTCATTGACGCTCGCCGGCTGCTCTCCACTCACCGCCAGTTTTCTCGATCCGGCCGGGCCGGTGGCGGCGACGCAACGCGCGCTGTTCTTCGAAGTGATCGGCTGGATGACGATCGTGGTGGTGCCGGTCTTGGTGCTGGTGCCGCTGTTTGCCTGGCGCTACCGGCGCGGCAATTCGGCTGCGCCGTACCGGCCGGAATGGGCGTTCTCCTGGCCGTTGGAGTTCGTCATCTGGGGCGTGCCGATCGCCATCGTCGTCATCCTCGCCGTGGTGGTCGTCGGCAAGGAAAATCCGCTCGACCCTTACGCGCCCTTGCCCTCGCGCAAGCCGCCGCTGGAAATCCAGGTCGTCGGTCTCGATTGGAAGTGGCTGTTCATCTACCCGCAGCAAGGCATCGCGACCGTGGGAACGGTCGGCCTGCCGGTGGACCGTCCCGTGCTCTTCCGGCTCACCAGCGACACGGTGATGCAATCGTTCTTCATCCCGGCGCTCGGCAGTCAGATCTACGCCATGGCCGGCATGGTGACCAAGCTGAACCTGAAGGCCGCGCGAACGGGGCGCCTGCGCGGACGCAACACGCAATTCAACGGCGAGGGCTTCCAGCACCAGCACTTCACCGCCGCGGTGATGACGCCGGCGGACTTTTCCGGTTGGGTCGCCACGGTGCGCGCGCGCGGCAAGCCGCTCGATGCCGCCGCCTACGCCGTGTTGTCGCAGCGGAGCACGGCTGCCCAAGCCCACGCCCGGCTCGGCATGACGCAGGCGCCGGCCGGCGTGCTCTATTTCTCGCAAGCGCGCCCCAATCTGTTCGCCGACATCGTGGCCAAGCATCGCCGCACGGCCGAGAGCGTTCACACCGCCCGGAGGCGCGCCATGAACGGGGCCGGCTGGTGGTATCTCGTCTTCGGCGAGCTGTCCGTCGACGCCCTGCCGCTCTACAGCGGCATCGCGGCCGCCGCCGCGTCGCTCGTCGTCGTCGGGGCGCTGGCCACGGCGGCTCTCCTCACCTGGTACGGCAAGTGGCGCTATCTGTGGGAGGAGTGGCTCACCAGCGTCGATCATAAGCGCATCGGCATCATGTACATGGTGCTGGCGTTCGTCATGATGACGCGGGCCGTGATCGAAGCGGTGATGATGCGCATGCAGCAGGCGGTGGCGTTCGACGCCGCGGGTTATTTGCCGCCCGAGCATTTCGCCCAGCTTTTCAGCACGCACGGCACCATCATGATCTTCTTCATGGCGATGCCGCTGCTGACCGGCCTGATCAACTTCGTCATGCCGCTGCAGATCGGCGCGCGCGACGTCTCGTTTCCGGTGATGAACTCGATCAGCCTCGGGCTCACCGCCGCCGGCGCCGGCCTGATGATGGTTTCGCTCGTGATCGGCAAGTTCTCGACCGGGGGCTGGAGCGGCTATCCGCCCTATACCGAAATGGCGTTCAACCCCGGCGTCGGTCCCGATTATTGGATCTGGGCGCTCACGCTCAGCTCGATCGGCACCACCATGACCGGCATCAACTTCGCGGTCACCATCTACAAGCGGCGCGCGCCCGGCATGGACCTGTTTCGCATGCCGCTGTTTAGCTGGACGGCGCTGGCCACCAGCATCCTGATGATCTTCGCCATGCCGCCGCTGACGCTGGCAACCGTCTTGCTCGCCCTCGACCGCTACCTCGGCATGCATTTCTTCACCAACGACCTCGGCGGCAACATGATGAACTTTGCCAACCTGTTCTGGCTGTTCGGCCATCCCGAGGTCTACATTCTCATCCTGCCGGCCTTCGGCGTTTATTCGGAAGTGATCGCCAATTTTTCGTCGAAACGCCTCTACGGTTACACCTCGCTCGTCTACGCGACCATGGCGATCGGCGTGGTGTCCTTTGCCGTCTGGCTGCATCACTTCTTCACCATGGGGCAAAGCGCCAACATCAACGCGGTGTTCGGCATCGCCACCATGGTGGTCGGCATCCCGACCGGCGTGAAAATCTACGACTGGATCCTGACGCTCTATCGCGGGCGCATTCGGTTTTCCGTGCCGATGCTCTACGCGCTCGCCTTTTTGGTGTTGTTTCCGCTCGGCGGCCTGACCGGCATCCTGCTCGCCAATCCGGCGATCGATTACCAGGTGCACAACACGCTGTTCCTGGTGGCGCATTTCCACAACATGCTGATCCCCGGCACGCTGTTCGGGATGCTGGCCGGCTATCATTACTGGTTCCCAAAGGCCTTCGGCTTCCGCCTCGACGAGCGCTGGGGACGCCGGGCTTTCGCGCTGTGGGTCGTCGGTTTTCTGCTCGCCTTCATGCCGCTTTATGCGCTCGGCCTCATGGGCATGCCGCGCCGGACCGTGGCGTATTTCGACCCTGCCTATCTGCCGTACATGATCGTCGCCGCCTGCGGCGCCGCGCTCATTCTGGCGGCGCTCGCCAGCCTGATGGTGCAACTGTGGGTCAGCATCCGCAGGCGCGAGGAGAACCGCGTGTTTGCCGGCGATCCCTGGAACGGCCGCACGCTCGAATGGGCCACTTCCAGCCCGCCGCCCGAATATAATTTCGCCGTGCTGCCGACCGTGCAGGGACGCGACGCGTTCTATCTCATGAAATGCCGCAACGAAGCCTATGTGCCGCCCGCCGCCTATGAGGACATCGAGATGCCGCGCAACAGCGCTCTCGGCGCATTGATCGGCATCAGCGGAGCGGCGGCCGGATTCGGGCTGGTCTGGCACATCTGGTGGCTGGCGGTCCTGGGCGCCGTGACGGCCTGGGGCGCGGTGATCGCGCGCAGCTTCGTGCGCGACACCATGCGCGTCATTTCCGCGCGCGAGGTGGAACGCACCGAAGAGCGCTGGCTGGCGGCGGTGGCCGAGACGCGCGCCGTCTCGCGCGACAGCGAGGTCACGCCGGCCAATCGCGGACTGGCGCAGGTGAGGGCGGCATGAGCGTGCACGACCTGCGCTATCCCGGCATCAATCTCGGCGCCACCGAGCCCGAGACCCATGCCGACGCCGAGGAAAAGGTGTTCGGCTTCTGGGTCTTTCTGATGAGCGACCTGATCCTGTTCTCGCTGCTGTTTGCCACCTACGCGGTCATGCTGCCGGGGACGGCGGGCGGCCCGACCGGCAAAGAAATCTTCGACATCAACAGCGCGGCTATCGAGACCGGCGTGTTGCTTGCCAGCAGCTTCACCTTCGGCATGGCGTCGCTTGCCATGAAATACAACAGGCAACGCGGCCGCCTGCTGTTCTGGCTGGCCGTCACCTTGCTGCTCGGCCTGATCTTTCTCGGGTTCGAGGTGCGGGATTTCCTGACCATGTTTGGCAAAGGGGCGGTGCCGAGCCGCAGCGGCTTTCTGTCGGCCTTCTTCGCGCTGGTGCCGACCCACGGGCTTCACGTGACCGCCGGCTGCCTGTGGATCGTCGTCATGCTGGTGCAGGTCGCGGTCTTCGGCATCGACCGCAACGTCAAAATGCGCATTTTGCGGCTCGGCCTGTTCTGGCACTTCCTCGACATTGTCTGGGTCGCGATCTTTTCGGTGGTCTACCTACAGGGGCTGGTGTCATGAGTCACCGGGCCGAATACCGGCGGGAACTGCGCTCCTACCTGGTCGGGTTCGGGCTGGCCGTGCTGTTGACCGCGATGGCGTTCGGCAGCGTCGCCTGGTCCGGCCTTGCGCAAACGACGCTGTTGTGGATCGTCGCGGCGACCGCGCTGGTTCAGATCGTCGTCCACCTGCGGTTTTTCCTGCACATCGACCTGAGCAAGTCGAAGCGCGACGATTTGCAGCTCATCCTGTTCTCGGGCTTGCTGATCGTGCTCATGGCCGGCGGCACGCTCTGGATTCTCGGCAACCTGCGCGAGCGGATGATGTGAGCGCGGCTTAAGCCGCCTTTTTCCACAGCTCATCCGACGCCCTGCGCGCGCCTTCGGCGAGCGAGGCGAGCTTCATCCACACGATCTTGCGGTCCACCTGCAGCCGCCCGGCGAAGGTGCCGAAGCCGCAATCGACGCCGGCGATCACGTTCTCGCGCCCGACCACCGAGGCGAAGTTCATGATGCGGTCGGCGACGACTTCCGGGTGTTCGACGGTGTTGATGGTGGAGTTGATCACGCCCGGGATAATCGCCTTGCCGTCCGGCAGCTTGACGTCGCGCCAGACCTTCCACTCGTGCTCGTGGCGCGGATTGGCGGCCGGGAACGACACCGCGTGCGGGCGGGCGCCGAGCACGATGTCGACGATGTCCTTGAGCTCGACGTCGGTGTGGTGCGGCGCCATGGTCGAGCCCCAGCACACATGCATGCGCATTCTTTCGGGCGGAAGATCGCGCACCGCGTGATTGAGCGCGGCGACGTTGACGGCGATGATCTTGCGGTAGGAGGCCAAGGGCAGGTCGAGATAGACCATGTGGCGCAGCATGGCGAGGTCGGGGCAATCGAGCTGCAGCACGAAGCCGGCCTCGACGATGGCCTGGTATTCGCGCCGCATCACGTCGGCGAGCGCGTAGATGTATTCCTCGTCGGTCTTGTAGTAGCGGTTCTTCAGATAGCGCGCGATCTGGCCGGGCGAGGGCGAGGTCATGAACATGTCGGCGCATTTAACGCCGGCCAGCGCCGCCTTGGCGATGGCGATGTCTTCTTCGACCGCCGGCCAATCGCGCCAGCCGACCGGAGCCGGAGCAGGCCGGCCGGTGCTGAAAGGGCGAGGCAAACGGCTTGAGGATGGCGGCGAGCTCGGGGAACTCCTGCTCGCCGGTGCCCATGGGTGCTGCGCTTTCGCCTTCGAAGCCGCTGAGCCGCTTGAGCACGTGCACGGTGTAATCGTTGCGGCCCTGCTCGCCGTCATTGACGATGTCGAGGCCGCATTCGACCTGCTGGGCGACGGCGAGCTTGACCGCCTCGCGCACGGCGGCCGCGAGCTCGGCCTTGCGCCCGCCCGGGTTCTGGTCCTCGGCAAGCAGCAGTTCCACCACCTCGGGCGTGCGCGGCAGGCTGCCGGTATGGGTGGTGAGGATGCGCTCGGTACTGCGATGCATGGTTGTCAGAACCCCAGCACGATTTCGGTGACGTGCTCCACGGCCGGCGGCACGGCGAAGCAATGGCCGACCAGCTTGCGCCATTCCTGGAAGTCGGCGGAGCCACGGAAGTCGATCGTGTGGTTCTCGATCGTTCCCCAGCGCACGAACAGCCGGTAGCGTTGCGGGTGTTCGTGCGAGCGCATCAGCATCATGGCGCTGCAGCCCTTGGCGCGCTTGAAGATGGGCCCGGCGTTTCGCACGCCTTGCTCGAATTCGGCTTCCATGCCGGGGTTGACCTCGATCTGCGCGATTTCCATGAACATGGCGGGGGTCTCTCGTGCTGCGGGATAGGTTCCGCATTATGCGGCGCGCGCACGGGGATGAAAAGGGGCGGTGTCGCCGGATTAGCAGCACAGCATTGCAAGAAATTCATGCTGCGCTGCATCCGGGGCGCGCGAGTGGCGAAGCGCACGCTTAGCGCGTTCACTGCTGCGGGCGCATCTCGGTGAAGAAGCCGGTGACCGAGCGCAGCAGTCCGTCGCCCGACATAGTTGTGAAGTCGATGCCCTTCACCAGGAACGGCCCGCCGTCGGGCGCGAGCTCCCAGGTAAAGCGCGCGCGGTCGTTATGGCTGTCGACGTCGCTGGTGCGGGCGAACTTGTGGCCGGGATATTTCTCGTGCACCGCCTTGACCATGGCGTCGATGCCGTCGCGGCCGTCGCCGCGCAGCATCGGGTCGAGGTAGCTCGCGTCATGCGCGAAGGTGCGCGCGATCAGGCCGCGCCGGCGGCCGCTATCGGTCTCGTTCCACACCGCGATATAGCGGTCGACCAGCTCGGTGACGTTGCCATTGGCTTGGTTGCTCATGGTGGCTCTCCTTACTCTTGCGTTGATGGCCCCGGTCCGCTCGGCCGGGCCTGCCACTTTCTCCGCCGAAAGCCGCCTCCGGTCGATTACCTGCCAGGTCATGCCGATCCATTACCTGTGAGGTCATGGAGCCGGAACCGCGCCTCGGCTATCCTTGCGGCCATGTCATCGGTGACCGACTACAGCGAGGCCGGCCGGCACTTGCGCGAATGGCGGCAGCGCCGGCGCATGAGCCAGCTCGATCTCGCGCTCGAAGCCGAAATTTCCACCCGCCACCTCAGTTTCGTGGAAACCGGCAAGGCGCAGCCTTCGCGCCAGATGGTGCTCAATCTGTGCGACCGGCTGGAGGTGCCGCTGCGCGACCGCAATATGCTGCTGGTGGCGGCCGGCTATGCGCCGGTGTTTCCGCAGCGGCCACTCGACGACCCCGCCCTGCAGCGGGCGCGCGCGGCGGTCGAGCTGGTGCTCAAGGGCCACGAGCCTTTTCCGGCGCTCGCCATCGATCGCCACTGGACGCTGGTCGCGGCCAATCGCGCGGTGGCCCCGCTGCTGGCCGGCGCGCAAGCGGGCCTGCTGCAGCCGCCGGTCAATGTGCTGCGGCTGAGCCTGCACCCGGAAGGGCTGGCGCCGCGCATCGCCAACCTGCCGGAGTGGCGCGCGCATCTGCTGGAGCGGCTGCGCCAGCAGATCGAGATCACCGCCGATGCGACGCTGATCGCCTTGCGCGAGGAACTGCGCGCGCTGCCGGCGCCGATCAGCCGCGTGCCGCCGGTGCCCGACCGGTTCGCCGGCGTGGCGGTGCCGCTGGTGCTGGTCACCGAAGCGGGCACATTGTCCTTCTTGAGCACGACCACGGTGTTCGGCACGCCGGTCGACGTGACGCTGTCGGAGATTGCGATCGAGTCGTTCTTTCCAGCCGATGCCGCGACCGCGCAGGCTTTGCAGCGGCTGGCGGCGGGCGCGGAGTGAGGCGCTACCGGCCGAACGACTGCGGAATGAGGGGCAGGCCGAGCAGGGCCTGCGCGAATACACGGTCTGGCGACGCTCATGCTGCAAGGTCAGATCGATCGCGGCGAAGCATCGGCGGCTCTGCGCAAGCGGCGGCAGGATTTCGTGCTGCGGGGGGTGGCCGAGACGATCGCCCGAACCGGCCGCTCGGGGTGACGCTTCAAAACGCCCGCAGCCGCCGCAGCAGCCAATAACTGAGCGCGGTGGCGCCGCCGGCCACGGCAAGCGCCAGCCAGGTGCCGCCATGCGCGTGCTGGAACGGCAGGTCCTCGGTGTTCATGCCGAAGAAGCCGGTGACCAGCGTCGGCGGCAGCAGGCAGGCGGTGAGGATCGACAGCGTGAACAGCCGCTTGTTGGTGATCTCGGTCATGCGCGCCGCCATTTCGTCGAGCAGGAGGCGCGCGCGCTCGTGCAGCGAGGCGACCTCGCTGTCGATCGCCTCCAGCTTCTGCGCCAGCGTGCGGATGACGGCGGCGACCGCGGCGTTGTCGGCGGCGATGCGCGGCTCCAGCCGCTGGAACGTGTTCTTGAGCTGGGCGAGCTGGCGGTGCACGCGCACGGCGCGCAGCCGCACGCGGCCGAGGCGGTGGCGCTCGTCGGCCGGTTCCTCGTGCATGACGTGATCCTCGACCGCGTCCAGCTCGTCGCCGAGCTGCTCGGCCATCTGCGCCACCGCTTCGGCGAACTGGTCGATCACCGCGTCGAGAAGCGACACCGCGCTCGGAAAGCGCTTGCCCGCTTCGATGGCGCGGCGGGTGAGCTCGAGCGAATGGGCCGGGCGCTGGCGCGCGGTGATCACCAGGCGCTCGGTCATCACGAAGCGCAGGCGCACGATGTCCTCGCCGGTATCGGCGAAGGCCTGGTGCAGGTCGGGTACCACGCCGACGATCTCGTGGCCGAGAATGTCGAGCCGCATGTGGCGGTCGGCGCCGGCGAGCAGCGTGCGCGCGAAGTCGGAGACCGGCGCCGCCTGCGCGATCCAGGCGCGGCAACGATTGTCGGCGAGCGCCAGATGCACCCAGATCCAGCCGGCGCCCGGCCCGGCGAGCGCTGAGTCCACCTCGGCGTTGGGGATGAGGCTGGCGGTGCCGTCGGGGCCGAAACGGTAGGCCCAGACGATGCCGGTGGCCGGGGCGACGTCGGCCAAATCTGTCGTGCTCATTGTGCCGGTCATGCGGCTTGCCTCCTCGCGCGGACGTTCCAGCGAGTGGCGGCATGCCGTGTGACAGGACGATGACGGCCAAAAATGCGCGGTGTTAGCGGCCGGCGGCCGCCTGCGCGCGCAGGCAGGCCGGGCAGAGGCAGGTGGCGGCCGGGTCGCTCGGCATCGGCAGCCGATAGGCCTCCGCCGCACACCAGCAATCGCCGTCGGGGTCGCAGGTAAACGGCGCGCCGCAGCGCGCGCAGGCGATGCGGCGCGGCGGTTCGGTGCGGTCGGGTGTCGTCATGGCGATCCTCGGCAAACGCTTGCGGTCGTCCTGTCACATTCCAGCGGCGAATCGCGGCTAAGGCAACCGCCATGTTCGCGCCGCTCGTCGACCTCGCCGGCATCGCTGGCGCCGCCCTCACCACGCTGTGCTGGCTGCCGCAGGCGCTCAAGGTGATGCGCGAGAAGGAGACGCGCGCGCTGTCGCTCGCCGGCACCGCTGGCTTCACCCTCGGCATCGCGTTGTGGCTGATCTACGGGCTCGGCATCGGCGACTGGCCGCTGATCGGCTCCAACGCGGTGACGCTCATGCTGATGGTCCCGATCCTGGCGATGAAGCTGCGGCACGGGTGAGACGCGCTCACCACTCCTTGCGCAGCACGCCGGTGCCGGCGTAGGTGGCCGTGTTCGACGCGAATTCGCCGTCGAACTTGGCGGAGAATGACCAGCCGCTGGCCCATTTGTACTCGGCCGCGCCGGTCACCAGCGCGCGGTCGGGATCCGGCTTGGCGCCGTTGACCACGAAGCTCGAGAGGGGAAGCGTCTGGAATAGGGATGTTGCGGTGGGGGAATCGTTGAAATCGTGCACCCACGCCGCGCGCTCGCGGAATCGCAGCAACCCGTCGCCCATCGCGTAGGTCTGATCGAGCCAGGCGCCAAGCTCGGTGCGCTCCGTGGTGACGGTCTGCGACGAATAGGCGAGCGCGAACTGATTGGAGCCGCCCGTCGCGTTTTCGGCGTAGGACGGCAGGTTCATCGATTGCACTTGGCCGAGAGCATAGGGCGTGAATCCGAAGTCTCCCCAGGCAAAGCGGTAACCGCCTTCCAGCCGCGCGCCGAAAACCTGCGCGTTGAATTTCGCCTGCAAGATATCGGTGCCGGCGACCGTGACAGTCCTGTCGGTGGTCACGTCGTGCCATGAATAGGACAGCGCGCCGGAGAGATAGGCGGGACCGCCATGCGTCGTCCCGTAGAGGCCGGCCTGGAACATGTCGGAGCGCCCGGTGCCGAGGTTCTGATCCAGGCTCCAACGGGTGCCGCCGCCGGCCAGCGCGAAACCGAGCATCGTGTCCGGCGTCACGCGGTAGTCGAGGCCGCCGGCAAAGCCGTAGAACCGGCTCGACAAGTCGTTGGAGCCGGTGATCGCATTGCCGTCGACCGTGCCGGTCGCGCCATAGCCCGCGGCCCACAATCCATAGCGCGGCTCGACGTATCCCTTCGGCGGCGCCTTGGCGAAGGCGCCGAACGCCGAATCGAGGACCGGCGACCGCGCCGGCGCGGAGGCATAGCCGATCGCCGGGCCGAAGCCGCCGCCGCGGCTCTCGGTGAAGGGATTGAGCATCAACTCCAGGAACGAGTTGCCGGCCTGGAAGCCGGAGAACTGGAAGCCGGTGCCAACCTCGCCGGAAAGCTGGGTCAGGGCATTGAGATAGGCATTTCCGGTGAGACCGGCGAGCGTGTTGAAGCCGGCGGGGACGGTGGCGCCGCTGAGGATGGCGCTGTTGATGCCGTTGAGAACGTTCTGCTGATTGACATTGGCGCCGACCGGCGACGCCAGCAGCGTGAAGCCGGTGCCGACGTTCAGGAACACGTCGTTGGGATCGTAGCTCAGCGACATCGGGCCGGTGAAACTGCCGTTGACGGTCAGCCCGGCGAACGTTCCGCCTACGCCCCCCGTCGCCGTCACGATCGTATAGGTCGTGCCGCCATGGGCGCCGAGGCCGGCGAACTGTGGCGTCACCACGACCGTGCCGCCGTTGATGGTGGCGGTGCCGGGCGCGCCGGTGACCGCGGTCTTGGAGGCCGTGGAGTCGTCGATCGTCACGGCATAGGTGCTGCCGGCATTGAAGGTGGCGCTGCCGTTGATCGTCAGCGTTCCGATCGAGCCGCCGGGCGCCAGCGTGCCGCCGGATTCGATGGTGACGGGACCGACGACGGTGCCGTGGCCGGAGAGGATGCCGCCCGTCACATCGACCGTGCTGGTCAACTGCGCGCCCGCATTCGACGCGTCGCCCACCTGCAAGTTGCCGCCGGCAATGGTGGTGTTGGTGGCGGCATTGGCGCTGCCATCGAGGATCACCGTACCGGAATTGACGTTGACTTGACTGACGGCACTGAAGTGGAACGCGCTGCCGTAGGTGAATGTACCGGCGCCGAGATTGAAGTTGATGATGTCGCCGGCGTTATGCCCGACGATGTTGCCGGCGATGGCGCCGCCCGAGATATTGAGCGTATCGCCGTGCAACGACAGTTGGATCGTGCCTGTTATCGTGCCGCCGACCTGGTCGATGGTCACCGCGTTCGGCGTGCTCACCGCGATCGCAATCGCCGCGTTAATGTCGCCGTTATTGTAGATGTCGCCGGAAAACGTGTTGGACGCAGTCATTACAATGTCAATGCCGGCAACAGGCGCGTTTATCGTTCCCGTATTGGTAATACCGCCAAAAAAGCTCAGTACGCTATTCAGGACTTCGATTCCCCGCACTACCGTCGCGGTAATCGTGCCGCTGTTGCTGATGCCGCCCGAGAAAGTTGGCGTCCTCACCTGGATGCCAGCCGCGGCCGCAGAAATTGTGCCGCTGTTGGTGACGCCGCCAGCGAACGCAACGTGCACGCCCTCGAAAATGCCGATCCCCGCAGCGGCCGAAATGGTGCCGCTGTTGCTGACCCCTCCCGCTGCCGTTGCGCTTTCGACGTGCACGCCGTCGCCGCTGGTCGCGGTGATGTTGCCCGAATTAAAGACGCCGCCGAGTTGGCTGTTGGCCAGCACATAAATGCCGGTGTTATGCGCGCTGATCGTGCCGGCGTTCGAGACGACGTTGACCGCCGCGTTGTTGTCGATATTGATGCCGTCGCCGTTATTGGCGGTGATGTGCCCGGTGTTGAGAATCGTTCCGCTGATGGTGTTGAATCCGCCGAGGACGTGAATGCCGTCGCTGGCCGCCGTTATGGTTCCGTCGTTCGTGATCCCGCCGGTGAACGAGGTGACGGACAAGTGATTGGTGACGTCGAAGGTGGCATCCAACTTAATGCCATCGCCGCCCAGCGCCGTGATCGAGCCGCCGGCGGCGTTGACGATGCCGCCGTCGAATCGTGCGAACTCGGCGATGTAGATGCCGTTATTGCCGCCGCTCAACGTACCGCTATTGGTGATGCCGTCTGTAAACGTTCCCGCAGCGAGAAGGGGACTAACCGCAGTTCTCGCGCCGACGAGGTGGATCGCATCCCGGCCGCTCGCCGAGATCGTGCCGCTGTTGGTGATCCCGCCCGACACGGCAGGCACTCCGATGCCCGGGGACTGGTCGAACGTATAGTCGATGCCATCCCGCACGCCCGAAATCGTGCCGCCATTGCTGATGCCACCGGTGAAGGTGGGGACCGAGAATAAGATGGCGTCCAGGCCTATGGCGCTGATCGTACCGCTGTTGGTGATGCCGCCCAGGAAAGTCGTGGCGTTGCCAATGACGCCGTCGATAAAAATGGTCTGGACGCCGGCTAGCGTGCCGCTGTTGTTGAGGCCGCCCGTGACCAGACCGTGAATTGCGATCGCCGGGGCGCCGCCGATAGAAATTTGGCCGGAATTGGTGATCGTGCCATTGATGGTGCTGGCGTTGTCGACCACGATCCCGCTGGGGCTGCCGGGCGTGATGGTGCCGGCGTTGAGGACATTGCCGTTGACGGTCGCGCCCTGGAAGGTCACGCAGGGGATCGTGGTCCCGGTCGGATTGGTGTAACCGGAACTCGTCCCGGTGACCGTCATACTGCAGGCGGCTCGCGCCGATTGCGGGCTATTGCCAAGCAGGAGCGCCGCGACCGAACTGGTCGCGAGAAGTACTGCGCGCGCCTTTGAGATCCCCACGTCCCGCTACCTTCGCACAACTTAACCGGCAGGCCACTCGCCAGCCCAACCCGTGGGAAAAGCTAGTCGACGCGTCCAATCGACGCAATAAAATCCGACAGTTGGCCACCGCTAGCTGTACGTTCGGTTCGGATTTTCGCCGGCTGTAGCAATATTACTACTGCCGCTGCCGCCCTGCCGGGAACGTGGATTCTCAAGTTGGAACCACGGCTTATCTCTCGTGGAAAAGTCGGTTCCTGTCCGCCGCACAGAAGTGGCGAGGGTGCCACCCCGCCTGCATGTATTCCCACTGAGCGGCCGCGCCTGCCGAAGAACGCCGCGCCGATCCGAGCAACTCACGCTTGAGCGGCGCGGCCGTCGTGCCGTTCGGGCGGTCGAGGAAGCCGAACGCCGAGATGCGGCCGAGGATGTCGCAGACGCGGTGATGCTGGCGTTGATGCTGCCGATCCTGGCGATGAAGCCGCGGCACGGGTGAGCAGGCGGCGCACGGTTTGAGACGCGCCTATTGCCGCCGGCCTTTGCGCCGCAGCGAGAATTAGTTTTCCCGACGCGGGGAACCAGGCTGGGAGCCAGCCGTTGGAACTGTGGGTGCGACAGTCAAGAGGTCATCCCCCGTGACCGATTCCCGACTCAACAGACGGCAGCTCCTTTCGGTCGGCGCGCTGGTCGGCTCGAGCGTTGCGCTCGACGGCGCGCATGCGCGCTCGATCACCGGCGCGGTGCCGTGGCAGCCTGCGCAAGCCGACGCGCCGACAATCGTCCAGCCGGGCCCGCTGCAATTTTTCACGCCGGCGGAAAAAGTATTCATCGATGCCGCCGTCTCGCGCTTGATCCCGAAGGACGACCTCGGGCCGGGCGCCAAGGAAGCCGACGTCCCCATCTTCCTCGACCGGCAGATGGCCGGGCCTTACGGCAAGGGCTCGCACTGGTACATGCAGGGGCCTTGGAAGAAAGGCGAGAAGACGCAAGGCTATCAGAGCAGATTGTCGCCGGCCGAGCTCTACCGCGCCGCCATCAAGGCGATCGACGCCCATTGCAAGGAGAAGTTTTCCGGCAAGAGCTTCGCGCAGCTCGACAACGGCCAACAGGATCAAGTTTTGCACGGTCTCGAAAAAGGCGACATCGCGCTCAAAGGCGCCGATGCCAAGACCTTCTTCACGCTGCTGCTGCAGAACACCGTTGAAGGCTTCTTCTCCGATCCGATCCACGGCGGCAACCGCGACATGGTGGGCTGGAAGCTGATCGGCTTTCCCGGCGCCCGCTACGATTACCGCCCCTACGTGAAGATGCACGGCAAGAAGCTCGATCTGCCGCCGGTCGGCATCAAGGGCCGGCCGGACTGGACGCCGTCTTAAGCACGAAGCGAGGTTTGCATGCCGAAAAAATTGCCGTCGGTCGACGTTGTGCTTGTGGGATTCGGATGGACCGCCGCCATTCTCGGCCAGGAATTGACCGACGCGGGGCTCAACGTGCTGGCGCTGGAGCGCGGCGGTTGGCGCGACACCTCGACCGATTTCGCGGTCAGCTTCGTGCAGGACGAATTGCGCTTCTACTACCGGCGCGCATTGTTCGAGGAGCCGGCGCGCGAGACGCTCACCTTCCGCAACAGCGTCAGCGAGACCGCGCTGCCGATGCGGCATCTGGGCTCGTTCCTGCCGGCGACCGGCGTCGGCGGCGCCGGCGTGCATTGGAACGGACAGACCTGGCGCTTTCTGCCGTCCGATTTCGTCGCCCGCAGCCACAATGAGCAGCGCTACGGGCCGCTGCCGGCCGACATGACGGTGCAGGACTGGGGCGTCACCTATGACGAGCTCGAGCCCTATTACGACAAGTTCGAATATCTCTGCGGCATCAGCGGCAAGGCCGGTAATCTGAAAGGGCAAATCCAGCAGGGCGGAAATCCGTTCGAGGGCCCGCGCGCGCGCGACTATCCCAATCCGCCGCTCGATATGGTGTACGGACCGACGCTGTTCGAAGCCGCCGCCAAGCAGACCGGCCACCATCCGTTCCCGTGCCCGGCCGCCAATATGTCGCGGCCCTACACCAATCCGCTCGGCGTGCAGCTCGCGCCCTGCAGCTATTGCGGCTTCTGCGAGAAATTCGGCTGCGGCAATTATTCGAAGTCGAGCGCGCAGACCACCATCCTGCCGGTGCTGCTGCGCAAGAAGAACTTCGAATTGCGCACCGAAAGCGAAGTGCTGCGCGTGCTGCACGACCGCCAGGCGCGGCGCGCCACCGGCGTCGTCTATATCGACGCGCAAGGCGAGGAATACGAGCAGCCGGCCGAGATGGTGATCATGTGCGCCTACGCCACGCACAATCCGCATCTGCTGATGCTCTCGGGCATTGGCGAGCAGTACGATCCGCGCACCGGACAGGGCACGCTCGGCAAGAATTACGCCTACCAGATCGTCAGCAGCGTCGACGTGTTCTTCGACGACAAGATCTTGAATCCCTTCGTCGGCGCCGGCGCGCTCGGCATCGGCATCGACAACTACAACGGCGACAATTTCGACCACACGGGGCTGGGCTTCATCGGCGGCGGCTACATCGCCTGCTGGGACACCAACGGGCGCCCGATCGGCCATCACCCGACGCCGAAAGGCACGCCGAAATGGGGCGCGCAATGGAAGAAGGCGGTGGCCAAGAACTATCTCACCACCGCCACCATCTCGACCCATGGCGCGGTGATGAGCCACCGCAACAATTACCTCGATCTCGACCCGACCTATCGCGACATGCACGGCCGGCCGCTGATGCGCATGACCTTCGATTACACCGACAACGAGCACAAGATGTCGGACTATCTCACCGAGCGCGCCGCCGACATCGGCAAGGCCATGAAGGCGCGCGAGATCCACGCCAAGAAGCGCACCGGCCACTACGACATCGTGCCCTACCAGACCACGCACAATACCGGCGGCACCATCATGGGCGCCGATCCGAAAACCAGCGTGGTGAACCGCTATCTGCAGCACTGGGACGTCGACAATCTGTTCGTCATGGGCGCCTGCGTGTTCCCGCAGAACGCCGGCTACAACCCGACCGGCACCGTGGGCGCGCTGACCTATTGGGCGGCCGAGGCGATCAAGACCAAATATCTGAAAAGCCCCGGCCCCCTGGTGCAGGCGTGAGGAGGTGAGGCCATGCGCAAACTGAGCTACGCGCTGCTGGCTTCGGTCGTGGCCGCGGCATCGCTGGTGGCGGCGGCACAGGCGGCCGACACCGACTTCGCCAAGATCGAGCGCGGGCGCGAGCTGGTCAATGCCGGCGATTGCGTGGCCTGCCACACCGTCAAGGGCGGCAAGCCGTTCGCCGGCGGCCGCGCCATCCAGACGCCGTTCGGCATCATCTTCTCGCCCAATATCACGCCCGATCGCGCGAGCGGAATCGGCGCCTGGTCGGACCAGGACTTCTACCGCGCCATGCACGACGGCGTGCGGCCGGACGGCGCGCGGCTTTATCCCGCTTTCCCCTATCCTTATTTCACCAAGCTCACGCACGACGACGTGATGGCGATGCGCGCCTATCTCAACACGCTGCCGGCGGTGAAGACCAAGCGGCGTGCGGCGAAACTGCCGTTCCCGCTCGATCATCGCGTGGTCATGCGCGGCTGGAACCTGCTGTTCTTCAAGGCCGGCACCTACAAGCCCGATCCGCACAAGAGCGCCGAATGGAATCGCGGCGCCTATCTGGTGCAGGGCGCCGGCCATTGCGGCGGCTGCCATACGCCGAAAAACGGCCTCGGTGCCGACGAGGGCGGCAGCGCGCTCATGGGCGGGCTGACGCAGAACTGGTTCGCGCCCAAGATCGCCGGCAACATGCACGACGGCACCGGCGCGTGGAGCGTCGACGACATCGTCGAATATCTGAAGACCGGGCGCAACAAGCACAGCGGCGCCGCCGGCCTGATGGCCGAGGTGGTGCAGAACTCCACCTCCAAGCTGCCGGACAGCGATCTGCGCGCCATCGCCACCTACATCAAGGACGTCGATGGCGGCAAAACGCCGACGGCGGCCAAGCCGGACTCCAACATAATGGCGGCGGGCAAGGCGATCTTCGCCGATAGCTGCTCCGGCTGCCATCAGGCCGACGGCAAGGGCGTGTCGCGCATGTTTCCGCCGCTCGCGCACGACGCCAATGTACAGCAGCAGAACCCGACCACGGTGATCCGCGTGATCCTCGAGGGCGCGCGCACGGCGCCGACTGACAAGGCACCGACGCCGTTCGCCATGCCGGCCTACGGTTGGAAGCTGACCGACGCCCAGATCGCCGCGGTGGCGACCTATGTGCGCAACAGTTGGGGCAATTCGGCGTCGCCGGTGAGCGCAGATAAGGTGAAGGACCTGCGCGGCCGCTTGCGCCACAACCTGCACGGCAGTCCGCTCGGCGGCTCGTGAGCGCAAAAAATTTGCGGTCCCGGGAGAGCAGGGCTAGCCGCGCGGGACCGCAAAGGCGATTACGCCATTTACGCAACAAACGACAGAAGCATTCTCCCGATAGCGCACCGGTATGACGCAGCCGTGACAAGTGGCTATGATGGCGCGGCCATGGGTGCGCGCAGCGGCGTTTTCCACAAGCTGCCGGCGCCGGCATGAACGTAGCGGAAATTCGCGCCCCGCGCGCGGCGGCAAGCCTGGATCGCCCGATGGTCAATGTCACCGCCGTTTCGGCCGTCGCGATTTTCGTCGCGACCTATATCATCGTCGCGCTCGGCAAGATCCCCGTCTACCGCATCGACCGCGCCGGCGCGGCGCTGCTGGGGGCAGCGCTGATGGTGGGCACCGGCGTGCTCAGCATCGAGGAGGCCTATCGCGCCATCGATCTCGGCACCGTCACGCTGTTGCTCGGCATGATGATCGTGGTGGCCAACCTGCGGGTGTCCGGCTTCTTCCGCATCGTCAACGATTGGGTGACGCGCCGCCTGCGCCATCCGCTCGGCGCTGTTGACGGCGGTCGCCGCGACGACCGGGCTCCTGTCGGCCTTTCTGGTCAACGACGCCATATGTCTCGTCATGACGCCGCTCACGCTCGACGTTGTCGGCCGGCTCAAGCGCGATCCGGTTCCCTACCTGCTGGCGATCGCGATGGGCTCGAACATCGGCAGCGTCGCCACCATCACCGGCAATCCGCAGAACATCATCATCGGCAGCCTGTCCGGCATTCCCTACACCTCCTTCGCCGCGGCGTTGTCGCCGGTCGCGCTGTTTGGGCTGGCGATGACCGTTGCGCTTATCGCGGCGGTCTATCGCCGCGAATTCCTCACGCGCGAATTGTTGCCGGCCGTGAAAGCGCCGGCGCCGCGCTATCACGGGCCCCTGGTGATCAAGACCGTGCTGGTGGTGGCGGCGATCGTGGTGCTGTTTTTCCTCGGCCAGCCGGTCGCCAAGGTCGCCATCGTCGGCGGCGCTTTCCTGCTGCTGACGCGGCGGGTGCGGCCGGAGAAAATCTACGGCGAGATCGACTGGCCGCTGCTGGTCATGTTCGTCGGCCTGTTCATCGTGGTCGGCGGCCTGGAGAAGACGGTGATCGGGCCGAACCTGAACGCCATCGCCGGCGCATTGCACTTCGGCAATGGCGCGCTGCTGGCGGGCGCGGCGGCGGTCTTGTCCAATATCGTGAGCAACGTGCCGGCGGTGCTGGTGCTCAAGCCCTTCATCCCGAACCTGCCCGATCCGCGGCACGCCTGGCTGATCGTGGCGATGGCGGCGACCTTTGCCGGCAATTTCACGCTGGTCGGCTCGATCGCCAATCTGATCGTGGCGGAGCGCGCCAAGGCGCGTGGCGTGAGCCTCGACTTCTGGAGCTATTTCAAGATCGGCGCGCCGCTGACGGTGGTCACCATCGTTGCCGGCTTGTTGTGGCTGGGCGCTTGATTCACTTCGCCGGCGCCACCCGCAAAATGCGGCCGGCCGCGTCGTCGGTGAGCAGATAGAGCGCGCCGTCCGGGCCTTGCCGCACGTCGCGGATGCGCTCGTGCAAGCCTTGCAGCATGCGCTCTTCCTTCACGGCCTTGTCGCCGTCGAGCGTAAGCCGCGACACCAGTTGGAACTTGAGTGCGCCGTTGAACAGGCTGCCCTTCCACTGCGGGAACAGATCGCCGGTGTAGAAGGCCATGCCGGAGGGCGCGATCGACGGCGTCCAGTGCCAGACGGGATCGATCATGCCGGCGTGATGGCGCTTGCCGGCGCCGACGGGCGTGCCGTCGTAATTGACGCCGAACGACACCACCGGCCAGCCGTAATTGCCGCCCTTGCGGATGATGTTGATCTCGTCGCCGCCTTGCGGCCCGTGCTCCTGTTCCCACAGCTCGCCGTTGCGCGGATTGACGGCGAGGCCTTCGGCGTTGCGCAGGCCGTAGGCCCAGATTTCCGGCAGCGCGCCCGGCTTGCCGACGAAAGGATTGTCGGGCGGCGCTTTGCCGTCGGGCGTGATGCGCACGAGCTTGCCGATATGGTTGTCGAGCTTCTGCGCCATCTCGGCGGCGTCGAAATGATCGCCGAGCGTGACGAACAGATTGCCGTCCGCGGCCTGCACCATGCGGCAGCCGGTGTTGTAGCCGTGATCGGGCGGGCCCTTCTGGCGGAAGATGACGGTGACGCCGGCCAGTTCCTTGTCGTCTTGCAGGCGGGCGCGCGCGACCGCGATGCGGGCGCCGCCCTGGTAGGGCTCGTCGTAGCAGAAGAAGATCGCGCGGCTGTGGGCGAAGCCGCGCGCCAGGATGACGTCCATCAGGCCGGCTTGCGTGTGGGCGTAGACCTTGGGCACGCCGGCGAGCGGTTGTGAAAGCTTGCCGTCCTTGCCGACGATGCGCATGCGGCCGGGCCGCTCGGTGACCAGCATTCGTCCGTCGGGCAGGAAGGCGAGCGACCAGGGATGTACCAGGCCTTTGGCGACGGTCTCGACGCGCAAGGGGCCGGCCGAGGAGGGATAGGTCTGCTGCGCGCCGGCAGTGCCGGCCGACAGCAGCAAGGCCGCCAAGGTCAGGACGATGCGCATGGCCACTCCTTCGCTGCTTGCAGTTTGCGGCATCGGCCAGGGTCGCGAAAGGCAGGGACGCTTAGCGCCGCTTCGGCTTGCCGCCCGGCAGGAACGACAGCCCGCTCATGCCGATGAAGACCAGGCCGAGCAGAAGCGCGATGCCGAACAGGCTGCCTTCGTGGCCGACCACGCCGTCGGCGACGCCCGCATTGGCGATGCCGACGGTGACGACGGTGGCGGCAAGCACGGTGCCGGCGGCGAGCGCCAGGGTGGCGATCAGCGCGGCCAGCGCGGTCATGCGCCGCGCGCCGTCGGGCTTGCGGTCGTTAGGCGGCGTGAAGCCGGTATGGAGCACGGGGTTGCGCATGGCGAAGCTGCTAACGTTCAAACCAATGACTTGTTCCGATTGACGCATAATGGGACGGGAAACGGGCGGCCTTTCGGCGCCATTGCGGCAAAGCGGGTCGGGAAGCGGGGCGTTTTCGTGGCGGCGGTTAACGGAGGGTGAACGCTTACCTTCCCCGCTGCGGGCATGGCGGGGCGAGGGGGCGATTTAAGCAGTCAACGGCCCTCGACTTCGCGATCGCTTACTTCGCGCCGCGTCGCCAGCTCGTCCGGCTGCCAGTCCATCGCCACATGGCCGGGCTCGGCGGCGACGCGCGCCAGCCAGGCGCGCACCGCCGGATAGCGCGAGAGGTCGAAATCGCATTGCTCGGCGACATGCGTGTAGGCGTAAAGCGCGATGTCGGCGACGGTGAAATGACCGGCGACGAAATAGCGGTTGGCGGCGAGATGCATCTCCATCACGCCAAGCGCGCGGTAGCCGTTCTCCATCCAGTCTTCGAGCGCGTGGCTCTGCAATTCGCGCCCGCCTTTGATCAGGCAGAGCCAGAAATAGGCGGCGCCGATGTTCGGTTCCAGGCTGTGCTGCTCGAAGAACATCCATTGCAGCGCCTGCGCCCGCGCGATGCGGTCCTCCGGCGCCAGCGTGGTGCCGATGGCGACGTACCAGAGGATGGCGTTGGATTCGGCGATATGGCGGTCGGGCGCCACTTCCAACAGCGGGATCTGTCCGTTCGGATTCTTGACCAGGAATTCCGGCGTGCGGCTTTCGCCTTGCAGGATGTCGATCTCGACCTTGCGATAGGGAATCCCCAGGCGCGCCAGCGCCAGGCGGACCTTGTAAGAATTGCCGGAACGCTGCATCGAATAGAGCGTGTACATTCCAACTTTTCCTCTGCGCACGATCTTATCCGAAAAACGGCACCCGCTGCTCGGAATCACGCGCCGCCGAAATCATAGCCAGTTCGATTCAAGCAAGCGACTCGGGCAAATGCGTGGCTCGGGCATGACGGCCACGCGCACGTCATCATTAAATTTCATGCAAAGTTCGAACAACAATCTCCCGGATTGCGTTACCGGGAAAATTTATTCCGCGGCTATGCGATGCGCGCGGGCGTATTCGGCCAGCGCATCGTCGTCGACCGGCACAATCGGCGCAAAATCGCGGTGCGCGATCCACTCCGGCCGGGTGAACTTGGTGATGTGGTTGGAGACGGCGCACAGCGTCAGATAGACGATCTTGCGCGGGTAGGGCGTGATGTTGGGCGGCGAGGCGTGCACCAGGTTGCCGTGGAACATCAGCACCGAGCCGGGCTTGCCGGTCGGCGCCACGACGCCGACGCCGCTGTCGTCTTCCGCTTGCTGCGCAAGGCGCGTCACGGTGTCCTTGTCGAGCGTCCATAGCGGATAGGAGGTGGTTTGCAGATCGTGGCCGGCATCGAACACCCCTTGCCGGTGGCTCTTGGGGATGAGCAGCAGCGGGCCGTTGATCGGCATCACCGCGTCGAGGAACACCGCGATGTTCATGGCGCGCGCCTCGGGCATGCCGTCGTCGCGGGCCCAGGTGCCGTAATCCTGGTGCCACTGCCAGACGTCGCCCTCGAAGGCGGCCTTGGCGTTGAGCTTGAACTGGTGGACGTAGACTTCCTCGCCGAACAATTGCCTGAGCGGCTCGACTAGGCGCGGATGGCGCGCCAGCAGCCCGAACACGTCGCTGAAGGTGTGCGCGGCGAAGGCGGTGCGCGGCGCGCCGGTCTTCTCGCGCCAGACTTCCTGGCGGTCGAGCTTGAGGATGCTGTCCGCTTCCGCGCGCAAGAGCGCGATCTCGTCTTCCGAGAAGCAATCGGGAAAGAAGCAGTAGCCCTGCTCGTCGAAGGCCTGCAATTGCTCGGGCGAAAGTTGCATGGCGCGCTCCCTTGAGAAAGTTGCGGCCGTTCAACCGGCTCTTGGGCCGCTATTCTACTCGGGGCAACGCAGAAGGCTAGCGGCTGGTCGCCGGCATCCCCGGCATCGGCGCGGCGTCGCGCGTGTCCTTCGCAGCCGCGGGATGTGCCGCCAAACGCGCGACCAGCGCGCGCGCCGCCAGCAGGCTGACAATCGCGATAGCGACGCCGGCGATCACGTCGACGAAGTAATGCGAGCCGTCGATCGGGGTCGCCGCCAGCATCAGCGCATTGAGCGCGGCGGCCGGCCAGCGCGCAGCCGGAACCGGCCAGAAACCGGCGATCAGAATTACCGCCAGCGCGGCGTGCAGGCTGGGGAAAGTAATGATGCCCTCCGCGCCCATGGCCATCAGCACGCGCACGCTGCCGTCGCGCAGGCCCAGGAATACCGGCCAACTGGTGTGGCTGACCGGCAGCAGCGCCGCATTGCCGCTCCTGATGCCGTCATGCAGCCAGACGCCTTCGGCCGGCGCCAGCGCCGACAGCGCGATGGTGATGAGCGCGGCGAAGACGAAGGCCAGCATATAGACGCGCAGCCAGGCGAGCCGGCCGGTGAAGCCGAGCAGCAGCACCAGCAGCGCCATCTGCGGCATCATCGACATATAGATCAGCCGCATCAGCAGATGCAGCACCGGCCACCGCTGCATCAGCGCCAACAGCCCGCGCCAGTGCAGGCCGAGCGCCTGGTCGAGGTTGTTGAACACGGCGTCTTGCAAGGGCAGCGCCGCGGCCGCCGCCACATAGGAGAGCGGCGCCGCCACCGCGGCGAAGGCCATGAGCTGGGCGGTGCTCTGCAGCGCCGAGGAAAGATGCGGCTCGTCGCGGCTCAACGCGTAATAGCGCGCGCCGGCGGCCAGCAGCAGGCAGGTGACGCCGGGGCCGAGGAAGCTTCTAAACCAGATGCTGAAGCCGTCGACGGCCGCCGCCGCCAGCACCACGGCGGCGGTGGCGGCGGTGAGCGCCCAGATGAGGCGATCGAGGCGGCGCAAGCCGGCCGGGTGCCAGTCCATGGCTTTCGAGTTCCTGGTCTGGGGGCGGAGGTAGCACGGGGCCGGTTGCCCGCGGGTTAACCGGCTTGCAGGAAATGCGGCCGTTGCCAGGCCTTATCGGGCGCGGGCCCGGGCGGCCGGCGCCAGCGTCATAAAGCCACAACTATCAGCCGATTTGATGGGTGCATCATCGTTTGCCGCTTGCCCGTGCGGCGCCGTGCCTTTACCTAGCACGCATCCGCCGCGCGCGGACTTCCCAGGAGATTCGCCATGGCGTTCCTCGCCGACCAGCTCAAGCGCGTGAAACCTTCGGCGACCATCGCCGTCACCGACAAGGCGCGCGCGCTCAAAGCGGCGGGGCGCAACGTCATCGGCCTGGGCGCCGGCGAACCGGATTTCGACACGCCCGATAACATCAAAGAGGCGGCGATCAAGGCGATCCGCGAGGGCAAGGCGTCCAAGTACACCAACGTCGACGGCATCGCCGAGCTGAAAGAGGCGGTGGTCAAGAAGTTCAAGCGCGAGAACGGCCTCGACTACACGGCGAAGCAGATCACGGTCGGCACCGGCGGCAAGCAGGTGCTGTACAATGCGTTTGTCGCGACGCTCAACCCGGGCGACGAGGTGATCATCCCGGCGCCCTATTGGGTGAGCTATCCCGACATGGTGCTGCTGGCCGGCGGCGAACCGGTGGAAGTGGTCACCTCGATGGCGACCGGCTTCAAGATGACGGCGGCGCAGCTCGAGGCCGCCATCACGCCGAAGACCAAATGGGTGCTGCTCAACTCGCCGTCGAACCCGACTGGCGCCGGCTATACGCGCGCCGACCTGAAGGCGCTCACCGAGGTGCTGAAGAAGCACCCGCACGTGCACGTCATGACCGACGACATGTACGAGCACCTGGTCTATGACGACTTCAAGTTCAGCACGGCCGCGCAGGTCGAGCCCGAGCTTTATCCGCGCACGCTCACCATCAACGGCGTGTCGAAGGCCTATTGCATGACCGGCTGGCGCATTGGCTTTGCCGGCGGACCGGAGCCGCTGATCAGGGCGATGGCGATGATCCAGTCGCAGTCGACCTCCAACCCGGCGGCGGTGTCGCAATGGGCGGCGCTGGAAGCGCTCACCGGCCCGCAGGACTTCATTGCCAAGCACAACAAGATCTTCAAGGAGCGGCGCGACCTGGTGGTGTCGATGCTCAACCAGGCGAGCGGCATCAAATGCCCGACGCCGGAGGGCGCCTTCTACGTGTATCCTTCCTGCGCGGGCACCATGGGCAAGACGGCGCCGAGCGGCAAGAAGCTGGCAAGCGACGAGGATTTCGTCACCGAGCTGCTGGAAGCGGAAGGTGTGGCGGTGGTGCAGGGCACAGCTTTCGGGCTCGGGCCTGCCTTCCGCATTTCCTACGCCACCAAGACCGAAGACCTGGAAGAGGCCTGCCGGCGCATCCAGCGCTTCTGCGGGAATTTGAAATAGCAAAGCGCCGATACCGCTCATTTATATTGGCTTTGGGGGGTAAAGCGGGCATACGCTGGGCATCGGGGGATGTCCGGCGATGACGCAATTGAGATATCGCGTTCCTCGCCTTAGTGCTCTCTTTCAACTGCGGCGAACTTCTGCGACTATTAGCGCCCGTGAACGCTATTGGTCATGACCAAGCTTTTGTGCCGAACGGCCCGACCGGCAAAGCCCTCCGCGAGGTTGCATCTATGTCAACGCCAAGCCGTGTCGAGAAGGCCGGTCTCTTCCACTTCGTGATGATAAAACCGTCGCATTACGACGACGACGGCTATCCGATCCAATGGCTGCGCTCGGCGATTCCGTCGAACACACTCGCCTGCCTGAACGCGCTGGCGGAGGACGCCAGCCGCCGCGCGGTGCTGGGCACCGGCGTCGAAATCCGCCTGCACACCTATGACGAAACCAACCGGCGCGTGCGTCCCGAGCAGATCATCCGCACCATCCGCCGCGCGGGCGGTCGTGCGCTGATCGGGCTGGTCGGCGTGCAATCGAACCAGTTTCCGCGCGCGGTCGATCTGGCGCGTCCGTTCCTCGCCGCCGGCCTACCGGTCTGCATCGGCGGCTTCCATGTGTCGGGCTGCATCGCCATGCTGCCGGAGCTGCCGGCCGACATCAAAGCGGCGCAGGCGATGGGCATTTCGTTGTTCGCCGGAGAAGCCGAGGAACTGCGCCTCGACGAGGTGCTGCGCGACGCCTATCGCGGCGGGCTCAAGCGGCTCTACAATCACATGGACGATCTGCCGCGGCTTGCCGGCGAGCCGCCGCCGTTCCTGCCGCGCAAGCACGTCAAGCGCACGTCGGGTAATCTGTCGAGCATCGATCTTGGCCGCGGCTGTCCCTACCAGTGCTCGTTCTGCACCATCATCAACGTGCAAGGACGCAAGAGCCGCATCCGCTCGGCTGATGATCTGGAGAAGATCGTGCGCGAGAACGTGGCACAGGGCATCAAGCGCTTCTTCATCACCGACGACAATTTCGCCCGCAACAAAGACTGGGAACCGCTGTTCGACCGCATGATCGCGTTGCGCGAAGGCGAGGGCATGAATATCGGCTTCACGATCCAGGTCGACACGCTCTGTCACAAGATTCCGCATTTCATCGAGAAGGCGGCGCGCGCGGGCGTGCGGCGCGTGTTCATCGGACTGGAGAACATCAACCCGGACAATCTGATCGCCGCCAAGAAGCGGCAGAACAAGATCACCGAATACCGCGAGATGCTGCAGATGTGGCGCAAGGCCGGCGCCATCACCTATGCCGGCTACATCCTCGGCTTTCCGGCCGATACGAAAGAGTCGATCCTGCGCGACATTGAGATCATCAAGCGCGAATTGCCGATCGATATCCTGGAATTCTTTTTCCTGACGCCGCTGCCGGGATCGGAGGACCACAAGGTGCTCGACGCCAAGGGCATCTGGATGGATCCGGACATGAATAAATACGACCTCAACCACCGCGTCTCGCATCACAGCACGATGAGCGACGCGGAATGGGAAGAGGCCTATCGCGCGGCCTGGAACGCCTTCTATACACCTGAGCACATCAATACGATCCTGCGCCGCACCTGCGCGGCCAAGAACCTGCGGCCGGGCACAACGCTGTCGACCATCCTGTGGTTCTATTTGATGATCCTGTTTGAGGGCGTGCATCCGCTGGAAGGCGGCGCGCTGCGGCTGAAATCGCGGCGCGACCGTCGCCACGGGCTGCCGCTGGAAAACCTGTTCGTGTTCTACGCGCGCTATTGGGGCGGCACCGCCCTGAAGGCCTGGGGTTATTTTCGCGTCTACCGGCGCTGCAAGGCCATGCTGGACGCGGCGCTCAAGGCGCCCGATCGCTGGACCTACAGCGACCTCGCCATCGCCCCGCCGGAGGCCGACGAGTTCGATGCGCTCGACCTCTATCACGCCACCACGGGCGGCGAGGCTGCGCTCAAGCGCAAATACCGCGACGACGCCATCCGCGCACGCGGGCACATAAGTGACAACGAACAGGCTACCATGACCAGTGCGGCGGAATAGTCCGGTCAGCCTGCAGACTCTGCACGCTCACCGGCCTTAATTTATGAGCACGGCCCGAAGAGACTTTGGGTCGCCGTTTTCGCCGGGGGCAAGCGGAACGGGATGCCGGGACGACAGCCGGAAAAGCCTCCGCTAATCTTGCCGCATGATTCGCGCCGTCCTCGCGATCTTCCTCATCATCGCCGCCTTCGCATCGCCCGCCGCCGCGCAGACGCGCGTGACGGTGGGCTTGACGCGCGCGGCCGCGAATGGCCCCGTGTTCCTGGCGGCCTCGCGCGGCTACTTCGAGGCGGCCGGGCTCGCGGTCGACCTGCGCGGCTTTTCCTCGGACAAGCAAGTGCTGCAGGCGCTGGCCGGCGGCGCGCTCGATTTCGGCGCCGCCTTCTATAGCGCGCTCGCCTTCGATCTCGCCGGCCGGGGCGCCATCGCGGTGGTCGCCGCGCAGGCGCGCGAGCGGCGCGGCTACGAGGGCAATGCGGTGGTCGCCTCCAACGCGGCGTACGACCGCGGCCTGCGCAAGTTCGCCGATCTCGCCAACAAGGCGGTCGCCATCGACGCGCTCGGCTCCGCCATGCACTATCAGCTCGGCCGGATCGCCGAACGCAGCGGCTTTGCGCTCGACAGCGTCACCTTGAAGCCGCTGCAATCGCCGGACGCCATGGCGCGCGCGGTGCAGAACGGCAGCGTCGATGCCGCCATCCTGCCGGCGCGCTACGCGCGCGACCTGTTGACCGCGAGCCAGGGCAAGTTCCTCGGCTGGTGCTCGGAGCTCGACGAGCAGCAGCTCGGCGCTTTGTTCGCCGCCAAGGCCGCGATCGCGCGGCGCCGCGCCACAGTTGAAAAATTCGTACGGGCCTATCGCCGCGGCGTTGCCGATTATGCCGCCGCGCTCCTGCGCCACGACCGCTACCGCAAGCGCGTGATCGACGCCAAGGCCGATGCCGCCGCCACGCCGATCGCGGCCTATGTCTATCCCGGCGCTTCCAACGGCGTGCGCGCGGTCGAAACCGGCGCTTATTTCATCGACCCGCGCGCCCGCATCGATATCGCCGACGTCGCGCGCCAGATCGCCTGGTTCAAGGCGCAAGGCTTGGTCGCCGGCAAGCTCGATGCGCGGGCTGCGGTCGATCTCAGTTTCACCGCCGGGCCGTAAACTTTCCACAGTCATTCCGGGGCGCGGCCAAAGGCCGCGAACCCGGAATCCATAACCCCAGCACTGCGGAGTATGGAATTGCGGGTCCGCCGCCATCGCGCGCCGAAGACGCGCGTAAACGCGCCTATGGCGGCGTCCCGGAATGACGATAGAAAACTGCGCCCTTGCCAGCCACGTCCACTACTGCGACGATGCTATGACAAGGGCCGGGATACCAGGTCCGACCTCCCGGCCGGCAAGGGAGGTATTCCATGGGACAAGACGGCGCGGCACCCAAGGGCCCCCGGTGCATTGCACTGGTGGGCCCCTTCCAGAGCGGTAAAACGACCCTGCTTGAGGCCATTCTCGCCCGCACCGGCGCGGTGCAGCGACAGGGCACCGTCGACGCCGGCACCTCGCTCGGCGACGCCAGCAAGGAAGCCCGCGCCCACAAGATGAGCGTGGAGGCGACCTTCGCCACCGCCAATTTCATGGGCGAGGATTACGTCTTCGTCGATTGCCCCGGCTCCATCGAATTCATCCACGACATGCGCAGCGTGCTGCCGGCGGTCGACGCGGCGGTCGTGGTCTGCGAAGCCGACGAGAAGAAGGTGCCGCAGCTGCAACTGATCCTGCGCGAATTGGAAGACCAGAACATTCCGCATTTCCTCTATCTCAACAAGATCGACAAGGCCGACAAGCGCGTGCGCGAGACCATCAAGCTGTTGCAGCCGGCCTCGCGCATGCCGCTCCTGCTGCGCCAGATCCCGATCTGGAACGGCGACCTCATCTCCGGCTTCGTCGATCTCGCGCTCGAGCGCGCCTATGTCTACAAGGAGCACGCGCCATCCGAGATCGTCGAGCTCAAGGGCGACAACGCCGACCGCGAGAAGGAAGCGCGCTTCACCATGTTGGAGACGCTCGCCGACCACGACGACGAACTGATGGAGCAATTGCTCGAGGATATCCAGCCGCCGCGCGACAAGGTGTTCGACGATCTGGCCAAGGAATTGCGCGAGCGCCAGGTGGTGCCGGTGCTGCTCGGCGTCGCCACCCGCTCGAACGGAGTGCTGCGCCTGTTGAAGGCGCTGCGCCACGAGGCGCCGGGCGTGGCGGAGACCGCCGCGCGCCTAGGCGTCGAGGCCAAGAACGAGGCGGTGGCGCTGGTGCTCAAGACCTACCACACCACGCATGGCGGCAAGATGTCGGTCGCGCGCGTGCTGGGGGGCCAGGCCGGCGACGGCACCACCTTCAACACGCCCGAGGGCGAGGCCGGCCGTGTTTCCGGCGTGTTCAAATTGATGGGCCAGCATTTCGAGAAGCGCGGGCAGGCGAGCGCCGGCGAAACCGTCGCCTTCGGCAAGCTCGAGGGCGCCCGAACCGGCGACACACTGTCGACCGGCAAGCAGCCGCATGCCTCGCTGATCGAGGTGAAGCCCTACCGGCCGGTGCTCGCCATCGCCGTCCAGGCCAAGGAGCGCAAGGACGACGTCAAGCTGGGAGGCGCTTTCAGCAAGCTCACCGAGGAAGACCCTTCGCTCGTCATCGTGCACGACGCGGAAAGCCACGAAGTGGTGATGTGGGGGCAGGGCGAAATGCACCTGCGCGTCGCCACCGAGCGGCTGGCCGACCGCTTCCAGGTGCCGGTCAATACCCGCCCACCGACCGTCGGCTACCGCGAGACCATCCGCAAGACGATCTCCATCCGCGGCCGCCACAAGAAGCAGTCCGGCGGCCACGGCCAGTTCGGCGATGTGGTGCTGGAGATCAAGCCGATGCCGCGCTCATCCGGCTTCGAGTTCGAGGAGCGCATCACCGGCGGCGTGGTGCCGCGCAACTACATTCCGTCGGTGGAGGAGGGCGTGATCGACGCGCTCAAGCACGGGCCGCTCGGCTTCCCGGTGGTGGACGTGCACGTGGCGCTGGTCGACGGCTCCTATCACACCGTCGATTCCTCCGACATGGCGTTCCGCACCGCGGGCCGTATCGGCATCGTGGAAGGCCTGCCACAGTGCAATCCGGTGCTGCTCGAACCGATCCACGAGGTCGAGATCGTCTGCCCGAGCGACGCTACCGCCAAGATGAACGCCATCCTGTCGAGCCGGCGCGGGCAGATCCTCGGCTTCGACGCGCGCGACGGTTGGCCCGGCTGGGACGTGGTGCGCGCGCAGATGGCGGAAGCCGAGATCGGCGACCTGATCATCGAAGTGCGCTCGGCCACCGCCGGCGTCGGCTCCTTCACCTTCAAGTTCGACCACATGGCGGAACTGACCGGCCGCACCGCCGACCAGATCGTGGCGGCGAGACGGGCGGCGGAGTAATCGTTATTGCCGCGAGCGTGCGGCAGCCGCGCTTTCCCTCTCCCCTCGGGGGAGAGGGGTGCCCTCGCGGAGGCGGAGCCGAGCGAGGGCGGGTGAGGGGGCAAGTGACTCTCGATGGGTCCTTGCCCCCTCACCCGGCTCGCGCTCGCTATCGCTCCGCGCTCGCCACCCTCTCCCCCGAGGGGAGAGGGGAAGAGAGAATGCTGCTCGTCCGCGCCTTATTTTCAGCGCTGCCCTCCCGCCATCGTGATTTGCCCGTGACGCCGCCGCTCGCGTAACCCATTGCGGGGACCGACTCGGAGGATCGCATGAACATCATCCATCGCCGCGGCTGGGAATTGCCGGAGCGGCTCGCCACCCCGGAATCCCTGGTGTTCAGCCGCCGCGGCCTGCTGGCCGGCGGCGCCAGCGCGTTGGCGCTCGCGCCCGGCGCAGCGCTTGCGCAGCGGGTCGCCGACCTCGCCAAGCTCAAGGACCCGACCGCCGATCTCTATCCGGCCAAGCGCAATCGCGACATACAAGCTCGACCGCAAGATCACCGACGAGAAGATCAACGACCACTACAATAATTTCTACGAATTCGGCACCTCCAAGGATATCGCCGAACCGGCGCAGGCGCTGCCGATCCGGCCCTGGACGGTGAAGATTGCCGGCATGGTGGAAAAGCCGATCGAGATCGGCATCGACGAACTAATCCGCAAGATGACGCTGGAGGAGCGCCTCTATCGTCACCGTTGTGTGGAGGCCTGGAGCATGGCGATCGCCTGGACCGGCTTCCCGTTTAAGAAGCTGGTCGATTTTGCCAAGCCGCTCGGCTCGGCCAAATACGTCAAGATGACCACCTTCATGAATCCCAAGGTCGCGCCCGGCCAGCGGCTCACCTGGTTCCCCTGGCCCTACGTGGAAGCGCTCTCCATCGCCGAGGCCAGCAACGACCTCGCCTTCCTCGCCACCGGCTGCTACGGCCATCCGCTCGACAAGCAGCACGGCGCGCCGTTGCGGCTGGCGGTGCCGTGGAAATACGGCTTCAAGTCGATCAAGTCGATCGTGCAATTCAGCTTCGTCGACAAGCAGCCGGTCGGCATGTGGCAGCAATTGCAGGCGTCCGAATACGGCTTCTGGGCCAACGTCAATCCGCAGGTGCCGCATCCGCGCTGGAGCCAGGCCACCGAGGAGGTGATCGGCACCGGCGAGCGGGTGGCGACGCAGCTGTTCAACGGCTACGGCGAATACGTCGCCGGCATCTACAAGGGCATGGAAGGCCGGCAATTGTGGATGTGACGCGCCGTTCCGGCGCCGGGCCCCGCGTGCTATGAAGGCGTTGGGCGCCAAGCGAGCCGGAGCGCGACTGCCATGACCAGCAATCAACCGAGTCTGCGCGACATTCGGCGCGTGTTCGATCTCGAGCTGCACCAGCATTGGGCGCTCTATCTGGTCGAGGGCGTGGTGCTGCTGGTGCTGGGCGCGACCGCCATCGTGCTGCCGCCGCTCGCCACGCTCGCCGTCACCATCCTGCTCGGCTGGCTGCTCTTGGTGAGCGGCATTATCGGCCTCGTCACCACGCTGATGCAGCCGGAGGCGCCCGGCTACGGCTGGTCGCTGCTTGTCGGGCGCGCTGGCGATCGCGGTCGGCGCGTTCCTATTGGCGCAGCCGATGCTCGCCGCGGTCTCGCTCACCGTCGCGCTGCTCGTCTTCTTCGTCGTCGAGGGTTTCAGTTCCCTGATGTATGCGCGCGCCCACAAGCGCGAAATGTCGCAGAGCCGCTGGGGCTGGATGACGGCGAGCGGCATCGTCGATCTGGCGCTGGCCGGCTACCTTCTCTATGGCCTGCCGGTGATCGCGCCCTGGGCGCTCGGCCTGATGGTCGGCGTCAACCTTATGTTCGGCGGCGCCGCCATGATCGCGCTGGCCGAGCGCGCGCACGCGGCCGACAAGGCTCAGGGCCCGTCGTAGCGCTCGGCCAGACGCCGGTCGTAGTCGAGCACCGCCTGCAGCAGCACCTGCGCGCCGGCGGCGCATTGCGCCTTGGAGGAATATTCCGCCTCATTGTGGCTGATGCCGTCCTTGCACGGCACGAAGATCATTGCCGCGGGCGCCACGCGCGCCACATAGGCGGCGTCGTGGCCGGCGCCGGAAATCATGTCGCGCGTGGAAAAGCCCGAGACGGAGGCGGCCGCGCGAATGGCTGCGATGCAGTCGGCATCGAATGGCTGCGGCGGCTGCGTCCAGATGTTCTTGAGCACGATGGCGACGCCGAGCTCGGCTTCGGCGGCTTTCGCGGCCCGCGCGATCTCGTTTTCCATGCGGTCGAGCACCGCCGGGGCGGGATCGCGCATGTCGATCATGAAGAACACCTCGCCCGGCACCACATTGGGCGCCCCCGGCTTCACTTCCAGCAGGCCGACGGTGCCGACCGCGCTCTTGCTCGCGCGCGCGCTCGCGTCGACCGCCGCGACCAGGCGCGCGGCGGCGAGCAGCGCATCGTGGCGGCGCGGCATCGGCGTGGTGCCGGCGTGGCTGTCCTGGCCGGTGACCGTCGCCTCGTACCAGCGGATTGCCTGCACGCCGGTGACGACGCCGATATCCTTGCCCTCGGCTTCGAGATAAGGGCCCTGCTCGATATGCAGTTCGAAGAAGGCCGAGAGCTTGTGCACGCCGCAAGGCTCCGGCCCGCGGTAGCCGATCGCCTCGAGCGCCGCGCCGAAGGTCTCGCCGCCGCGGTCTTGGCGCGCCACCGCCCAGTCGCGCGCGAACACGCCGGCGAACACGCCGGAGGCGATCAAAGCCGGCGCGAAGCGGGCGCCTTCCTCGTTGGTCCAGTTGATGAGCTCGATCGGCGCGAAGGTCTGATAACCGGCATTCACCAGCGTGCGTAAGGCTTCCAGCGCCGCCAGCACGCCGAGCGCGCCGTCGAACTTGCCGCCGGTCGGCTGGGTGTCGAGATGGCTGCCCATGGCGATCGGCGGCACGTCGGGGTGCGTGCCGGCTCGGCGTGCGAACATGTTGCCCATGTCGTCGACCGTGACCACGCAGCCGAGCGCCTCGCAATGCACCTTGAACCAGTCGCGCACCTGCCGGTCGAGTTCGGTGAGTGTGAGCCGGCAGATGCCGCCCTTCGGCGTGGCGCCGATCCGGGCGGTCTCCATCAGATCGTCCCACAGCCGCTCGGCATCGATGGTGAGGTTTTTCATGGCAACCGGTGGTATGGACCGCATCGCGAGCATCCGGTTCAATGGCGCCTCCTGTCAAGCAAACAGCGCTGGAGGAGACATGCCGGCTTATTGGGTTGCGCGCTCGAAGATCGACGACCCCGTCGAGTACAAGAAATACACCGACCTTGTGCCCGCCATCATCGCCAAATTCGGCGGCAAGGTGCTGGCGCGCGGGGGCAAATTTCAGATCATGGAAGGACCGGACAAATTCCAGCGTTTCGTGGTCATCGAATTTCCCAGCTTCGAGCAGGGGGTGGCCTGTTTCACCTCGCCGGAATACGAGCGCGCCGCGGCGTTCCGGCGCGGTGGCGCGGGCGAGGTGGAGACGATCATGGTGGAGGGGATATAGCCCACTTTTACGGTAGCGCGACCCTCTAGCATCGGCCGGCAAAATGCGCGTAAGATAGCGAAAAATAACATGTAAACGGGAGGATCATATGTTGCGATACCTGAAATCGCGGACATTGGCGTGGATTGTAGGTCTCGGGCTGACGCTCGCGGCCGGCGCGATGTTCGTCACTTATTCCGCCCAGGCGGCGGACAAGAAGCCGATCAAGATCGGCTTCGCCATGTCGCTGACCGGCTTCCTGGGACCTAACGGCAAACAGGCGTTGCTCGCCTCGGAGATCTGGCGCGACCAGGTCAACAAGGCCGGCGGCCTGCTCGGGCGTCCGGTCGAGCTCGTCTACTACGACGACAAGAGCTCGCCCGCGGAAATCCCCGGCATCTACACCAAGCTGCTCGACGTCGACCATGTCGACCTCGTGCTCTCGGCCTACGCCACCAACGACGTGGCGCCGGCGATGCCGATTGTCGTGCGCAAGGGCAAGCTGTTCATCAGCCTGTTCGCGCTCGACGTGAACGCCAAGTTCCACTATCCGAAGTACTTCTCGATCCTGCCGACCGGTCCGGAGACCAAGACCTCGTTCACCGAGGGCTTCTTCAAGATCGCGATGGCGCAGAAGCCGAAGCCGAAGACCGTGGCGCTGGCCGCGGCCGACGCCGACTTCGCGCAGAACGCCTGTGACGGCGCCCGCGCGGTGGCCAAGAAGGTGGGGCTCAAGATCGTCTACGACAAGAGCTATCCGCCCCCGCCGAAGACCACCGACTTCACGCCGATCGCCCGCGCGATCAAGGCGACGAATGCCGATGTCGTGGTGGTGTGCGCCTATCCGGCCAACTCGGTCGGCATGGTGCAGGCGGCCAACGAAGTCGGCCTTGAGCCCAAGATGTTCGGCGGCGCCATGGTCGGCTTGCAGGCCACGGTGTTCAAGCAGAAGCTGAAGGCGAAGCTCAACGGCATCGTCAACTACGAGACCTGGGTGCCGGACAAGAAGCAGATGTATCCGGGCACCGAAACCTTCTTCAAGGAGTACCAGTCGCGCGCCAAGGCGGCCGGCGCCGATCCGCTCGGCTATTATCTCGCCGGCTGGGGCTACGCCCGCATGCAGGTGCTCGAACAGGCCATCAAAGGGGCCAAGAGCATCGGCGACGACAAGCTCGCCGCCTATATGCGCAAGGCCAACTTCAAAACCATCATGGGGCCGATCAAGTTCGGCAAGAAGGGCGAGTGGGCGGAGAGCCGCATGCTCACCGTGCAATATCACGGCATCACCGATGCCGCGAACCTGGAGACCTGGCGCGGCATGAGCTACCAGACCGTGCTGGAGCCGAAGAATCTGCAGACCGGCAAGGTGATCTATCCCTATTCGAAGGCGCACGATATGAAGTGAGCTTTCGCCGGCGAGGAAAGCGAGACACGGCGCCGCGGGCAACCGCGGCGCCGTTTTTCATTCTGTCATTCCGGTGCGCGAGCTAGCCTATATTGGTAATATTGGTGTGGTCTGTACGGCTCAGGCGATGTCCGCTTCGGCCCGTTTGCGGTCGGGGTCGGGCGGCGGTGCAACATGCGGCGATGGGCCAATTGCGGAAGTCATTCGGCGAACGGGTCGATGCCGTCGGGTGGGGTATGGCTGTAGAGGACGGACACGAGCATATTGCCCGGCTCTGATGTCGCGTCGGTGCGGCAGGCGGCAATCTCGCCGCTGACGCCGCTCGCGTATTCCGCGACAACTTCGCCGAACGCATTGCGTTGAACCGCAATTTTCTGGCCGGCTACGACTTTGTCATTCGGTTTGACCAACAGTTCGACGAAGCCGCCACAGGTCGCGGGCACGGCGTGTGCGCTGTTGGCGACAAAGATGCCCGTATCCTTGCCGGTGCGGCCCATCTGTCCGGCAATGATCCGATGGTGCTTGAGCACATTCAACGTTCCTTCGACGAACAAGGGGATCATGTCGCGATCCAAAATGCGCGATGCGCCGATCTCAGCAGTGAAGGCGGGGATGCCGGCATCGATGAATGCATTGGCCAGCACGCCGGGATACGCGGGGTTATCGAAGATCTGATCGATGGGGAACAGCTCCGCCATCGCTCTAATTTCCGGCAAGTCCATCCGCGCAATATGCATCGCCGTCAGGTCAATTCCGGTCGTCGAGGTATGGAAGTCGATCGCGTAGTCGGCGTTGGGCTTGAGCAGCCTGTTGAACAATATCCCGGCGTGCCGCGAAGGGGCGGTAGGACCGCTCTCATTGCCCGGCCACTCGCGATTTAGGTCGATCAGGTCGATGCCTCGCCCGGAATTCGGCCACCTGCGCGCCATACCTTCCAATGCCGGGCGCGATACGTCAAAAACGGCCAACACCGCGCCCGACATTTCAGCCGGGTTCAGTTTATCCATTACGATCTGTATCGTGCGGACGGGGCTGATCTCGTCGCCGTGCACGCCGCTGACGAGCGCGATGCGCTTGCCCGGCTTCGCACCCTTGGCGACTATTGTCGAAACATGCCAGTGTTGCCCCGTAGCCGCCTGCACGCCCTGAAAATAGAACAGGTGCTTCTTGCCGGACTCAAGGTCGTCGATGTTGAGCGCGCTGACGACTTTCTTTCCGTCAATCGCATCTCCGGTATAGACCGTTCCTCGCGAAGCAATGGCCGCCTGCGCATTCTCAGGATCGGTGGTCGCCGCCAGCGCGGCGGATGCGCCGATTGCGGCGGCCATGAAATGGCGCCGATCGAGCCCGGCTCCGCCTTGATTTTCGGACATCGTGACGATCCGGCGTCACGCCGTTTGTGTGGCGGGCTGCCAGGCGTAGGCGAGCCACGCAATGCCGTGGAAAATCAGGTCAATGCCGAGGACGAAGCCGAGCACCCACAGCCCGGTCAATGGCCAGCCGGTGAGGATGACAGCGCCGGCGAGGATGCCGAGCACGCCGGACAGCAACATCAGCCAGTCGGTGCCGGACGGGCGGCCGAAGGCGATGAAGAGGCGGAAAATGCCGGACACCACGAGAAGCAGGCCGAACACGTAAGTGAGCACGAGCGCGCCCGAGACCGGTTGCGTCACCATGACGAAGCCGAAAGCGACGTAAAGAATGCCGAGCAGGATGTTCCAGACAAACCCGCCCCAGCCTTTGGTCCAGAACGCGTGCACGATCTCGAAGAGGCCCGCCACGATCGCGATAGCGCCGATGAAGATCGCGCTGATGATGGTGGCAACCAAAACGTCACTGAGAACCACGATGCCGGCGACGATCAAGACGATGCCGAGCAGGGCGCAGACCCACCAAGCCGGTGCCTGGAAGCGGCCGATTGAAGACTGTGCATGGACATTGGTCATGTGAGCCTCCTGGTGAAAACAGCATGAATGGCTCCTGTCGCGGACGCCGATGCGTTGCTCGGATCGCCATTTGCTCCGCGAATGCACACGCCGATCTTAAGAGTAAGAGCAGGCTAGGTCCGCTTCTCTGACGCAGTCAATGCAGAACCCTTTGACACACGCGACAGTAGCTACCCGCGGATGAATGCGAGCCGGCGCATTCAACTACAGTTTTGCGAGATGTCGGCTTATTGGCGGTCAAAGGATACCGGCTCGCGCGCAACCCGGGTCTGTCGTGCGCCGAAGAAGTCGCTTACGGCTCGTGCTGCGCCGCGTCCGCGACACGCGGCGCAAAACACTACGCCTCCAGCCCCAGATAAAACTGCCGGATCAGGTCGTTGTTGTTGAGCTCGTCGGCCGAGGCGCCCTCGAAGGCGATCTTGCCGTGCACGATGACATAGCCACGGTCGGCGATGCGCAGCGCCTGGATGAAGTTCTGCTCGGCCATCAGCACCGTGAGATTGTAATGGTCCTTGAGCTGCTTGATGGCGTCGATGGTGCGGCTGACCAGCAGCGGCGCCAGCCCGACCGAGGGCTCGTCGATCAGCAGGATGCGCGGGCTAAGCATCAGTGCGCGCGCCAGCGCCAGCATCTGCTGCTCGCCGCCGCTCATGGAGCCGGCGAGCTGCTTCTTGCGCTCGGCCAGCCGCGGGAACAGCTCGCAGCAGAAATCCATATTGGCCCTGATCTGCGGGCGCGCCTTGCGGCGGCTGGCGCCCAGCAACAGGTTCTCCTCCACGGTCTGGCGCGGGAACAGGCGGCGTCCCTCCGGCACTAGCGCGATGCCGAGGTCGACGATCTGCTCGGTGGCCAGCCCGACGAGGTCGTGGCTCTGCCCGTCGATCTCGGCGACGATGCGGCCCCGGCTAGGGCGCACCATGCCCATCACGCATTTCATCAGCGTCGACTTGCCGTTGCCGTTGGTGCCGAGCAGCACGACGGTCTCGCCGCTGCCGACCGTGAGCGAGACGTCCTCCAGGACGCGCACCGCGCCATAGGCGGCGTCGATGTTCTCGATGGCGATGCTGTTGGCGCTAGGTGCCAAGGTAAGCTCCCACCACTTCCGAATTCTCGATGACCTCGCCGGGCTTGCCGTCGGCGATCTTCTTGCCGGACACCAGCACCGCCAGGCGCTGCGAGAAACTCATCACCGCGCGCATGATGTGCTCGATCAGGATGATGGTGACGCCGCGCTCGTTGAGGCGGATGAGCAGCGCCACGATGTCCTCCACCTCGGAATGGGAGAGGCCGGCCATCGCCTCGTCGGCGATCAGCAGCTTGGGCTCGGTGGCCATGGCGCGGGCGAGCTCGAGCTTGCGCATCTCGACCTGGGTCAAGTCGCGCGGAAATTGCGTGGCCTTGGGCTCGAGCGCGACCAGCGCCAACAGCTCGTGGCAGCGGTCGTCGAGCTCGGCATGCGAGAGGCGTTGCGCGCCAGTACGCGCGTTCACCGTATAAATGAGGGGCACGCGGATATTCTCAGCCACGCTCATGCTGGCGAACGGGCGCGGCAGTTGGAAGCTGCGCGCCAGCCCGCGCCGGGTGCGCTCGTGCGCGATCATCCCGTCCATTTTCTCGCCGGCGAAGGTCACGCTGCCGCTCTCGTTTTGCAACGCGCCGCAGATGCAATTGACCAGCGTGCTCTTGCCCGAGCCGTTGGGCCCGATCAGGCCGAGCCGCTCGCCTTCCGCCACGTCCAGGTCGACGCCGTCGAGCGCGACGAAGCCGCCGAAGCGCTTGCCGAGCTGGTGGACCTGCAACAGCGGGGCGCTCATGACTTCACCTTCTTGCGCATCCAACTCTGCACCAGGCCGACGATGCCGTTGGGCGCTACGATGACGAAGCCGATCAGCAGCAGGCCGACGATGAGCAGGTTGACCACCGAGGAAATGGTGACGGTGGCGACCTGCTGCAGGGTGCCGAGCAGGATGGCGCCGATCAAGGGGCCGACCCAGTTGGTGGTGCCGCCGATCATCGGCATGGCGATCGCATTGACCGCGTAGGACAGGTTGAAGGCCGAGCCGGGATCGACATAGCCGATATAGAAGGGGAAGGGCGCGCCCGCCATGCCCATGAGGGCGCCGGAGACGACGGTGGCGACCAGCTTCAGCCGCAGCGTCGGCACGCCGCAGGCCTCCGCTGCCAATTCGTCGTCGCGGATGGTAGCGAAGCCGGTGCCCAGGCGCGAGCGCTCGATCAGCCGTGCCGTCGCCAGCGAGACCGCAACCAGGATCGCCATCAGCACGAACAGATATTGGATATAGGGGCCGAAGAACGGGATGCTGTTGGGTGGGATGACATAGGCGCCGCGCGAGCCGCCGACGAATTCCCAGTTCACCACCAGCGTCTCCAGCACCACCGCTAGCGCGAGCGTGGCGATGGCGAAGAACACGCCGCGCAGGCGCAGTGTCAGATAGCCGGTGCCGAGCCCGACCAGTCCCGCCACCGCGCCGCCGATCACGATGAGCACCGGCAGCGGCATGGGGAAAATGTAGTGCAGCAGCGCCGCCGTCCGCTCGGAGAACAAATCGTCCACCTGCTGGCCAAAATTGTACAAGAACACGCTCGAATAGGCGCCGAGCGCAAAGAAGCCGGCCGAGCCGAAATTCACATAGCCGCAATAGCCGCCCAGGATGTTCCAGGCGGTGGCCAGCACGATGTACTGCAACACGGTATAGCCGGCGAAGAAGACGTAATCGTTGCCGTAGTTGCGGAACAAGAAGTAGATCGCCGCGAGGATCAGCAGTTCTACGACGATGAAGAGGGGCGTGCGCACGGGGCTATCGTCCCAAAAGGCCGGAGGGGCGCACAGCCAGCGTCAAGAGCAATATGCCGAACGACACCGCCGGCGCCCACGACGGACCGTAGAAGGTCGAGGTGAGGCTCTCGATCACGCCCAGCAGCAGCGCGGCGATCAGGGTGCCGGGCAGGCTGCCGAGGCCGCCCAGCACGCAGATGGCGAAGATGCGGCCGATATAGTCGCGGCCGACCGAAGGGATCACCGGCTGGATGATGATCAGGAAGGCGCCGGCGAGCGAGGCGGTGGCGATCGAAATGCCGAAGGCGATGCGCTTGATGCGGGTAGGGTCGACCGCCATCAGCCGCAGCGCCAGAGGATCCTGCGACACCGCCATAACCGCGCGGCCGATGAAACTGCGCGACAGGAATATCTGCAGGGCGAGGAACATCGCCATCGACGCCAGGAACGGCACCAGCAGGCGGTAGGGAAATTCCATGCCGACGATGTTGAAGCTGGAGCCGATATAGCTCGCGTTGACTGAGCGGTAATCGACGCCGAAGACGAGCAGCAGGCACACTTCGGTGACGAACAGCACGCCGAAGAAGAAGGCAAGCCCGCGCAGCTACTCCTGTCCGCGCTTCTCGAAGGCCAGGTAATAGACCTGGTAGACGACCACACCCAGCACGTAGAACGCCGGCAGCGCCAGGACACTGACCACGATCGGGTCGATGCCGAAGCTCGCGCTCACCACATAAGTGATGTAGGAGCCGATGATGATGAAGGCCGGATGCGCGATGTTGACGATGTCTAGCATGCCGAACGAAATCGAGATGCCGGCGGTGACCGCCGCATAAAAGCCGCCGAGCAGGAGCCCGGCGATGATCGCGTTGACCAGGAGATTGAAGTCCATGCCGCTCTTAGCCGGCGCAACCGTTCCGTAATGCGCGTTTGTCTCAAGGCGCGGCCCGTGCCCACTGGCCGGCGCCACGAGGCAAACGCGATCCGATCGGATGGCCGGAATTCCTCCCCTCTGCGGATATTTTTTCTCACGCCCTTTGGCGGACGTTGGCGGGGCAGTTTGCAGGAAGGGGGAGGGCTTGGCTAGCCCATTGATTGGGCGGCCGAAAGCGTCCCACCGGCGACAAAAAGCAGCGCCCGTCCGGACCGCAATCCGGGACGGGCGCTACTCGGAAAAGTGGGTCGCGTTCAGGCTGCGGCGGCTTGCGGGCGCACGCCTTCGGGCAGCGGCATCGGCTGGTTGGCGCTGTCTTTGAACTCGACGGTCATGAACACCATTTCCTTGTCGCCGCGATTTTCCAGATCGTGCACCTTGAACTCGCCCTTGCCGTAGCTCTCGTGGCGGGTTTCGCCGGGCTGGTAGGTGTATTCGACGGTGGTGCCGTCGTGCACGTGCTGGCGGCCGCGCCCGCCCGACACGGAGGTCCAGAAATAATCGAGCACGTGGCGGTGGAAGCCGACGCGCTCGCCGGGGGCGAGGCGGATGATCCACACGCGCGTGCGCTCGTTCTCCGACAGGAGCTGCGTGCCGACGCACGGATTGGGCTTCTTAGCTTCGCGTTCGAATTCGGCGGCAATGTCGGCCGACCAGGGCGACTTGTCCTTCGTCTCGGCGGCCTTATCGAGCATGGTCAGGGCCATGGCAATTCCTCCGATGCTATTTGCGGCTTTATATAGCATATTCGGCCAGACTTAAAAGTTGAGGAAGATCAATTGGCCGGGGCCGAAACCAGGCGCGCCGTCGTCATCGGCGGCTCGATGAGCGGCTTACTCAGCGGGCTTTTGCTGCGGCGGGCCGGCTGGGACGTGGATATCTACGAGCGGGTGGAGAGCGAATTGTCCGGCCGCGGCGCCGGCATCGTGGCGCAATACGAGCTGATCGAGCGGCTCAGTAAGCTCGGCCTGCCCACCGACAGGCTCGGCGTGAAGATCACCACCCGCAAGATTCGCGACGCGCAGGGGCGGCTGACGCACGAGTTCGAATGTCCGCAGGTGCTCACCGCCTGGGAGCGCGTCTACCGGCTGCTGCGCGACGCCTTTCCGCCGGAACATTACCACCGCGGGCGTGGGCTTGCCCGCTTCACGCAAGATTCCGAAAAGGTTACGGCGCATTTTTCCGATGGCGAAAACATTGCCGCCGATTTGCTGGTGGGAGCCGACGGTCTGCGCTCGACTGTGCGCCAGCAGGCGGCACCCGACGTCGTGCCGCTCTATGCCGGCTACAGCGCCTGGCGCGCGCTGATCGCGGAGAGCGCGTTTGCGCCCGACGTGCATCGCGAGCTATTCGAATACATGACCTTCACGCTGCCGCCGGGCGAGCAGTTTCTCGGCTACCCGGTGGCGGGGCCGGATAACGATCTGCGCAGCGGTCACCGCCGCTACAACGTGGTCTGGTACCGGCCGGCGGACGAGAAAACGAAATTGCAATGGCTGCTGACCGACGAAAACGGCGTGACACATGCGATCTCGATTCCGCCGCCGCTCATCCGGCGCGAGGCGATCGCCGAGATGCGCGCCGATGCCGAGCGGCTGCTCGGGCCGCAGTTCCGCCAAGTGGTGAAGCTGATCGACGAGCCGATCCTGCAGCCGATCTACGATCTGGAATCGCCGCAGATGGCTTTCGGCCGGGTGGCTATTCTGGGCGACGCAGCCTTCGTCGCACGCCCGCATGTGGCGGCCGGCGTGTCGAAGGCCGCCGACGACGCGGCGGCACTGGCTGAGGCGTTGAGCGAGGAGGACGTTGTGGTCGCCGCACTGAAGCGCTTCGAGGCGGCGCGGCTCAACGAGAACTTCCGCATCATCGAGCGCGCCCGCCATCTCGGCGCCTATCTGCAGGCGACCCGCACCCAGGAAGAGCAGGCGCGCGCCGGTCGCCACGCGACCGCCGGCGCCGTGCTGGCGGAAACCGCGGTGCTGGATTTTTTGTATGCGTAGTTTCCTTCACCTCTCCCCGCAAGCGGGGAGAGGGAGATCACAGCCCCAACAATCTCTTGGCATTGCCGCCGCAGATCGCCGC
This sequence comes from uncultured Pseudomonadota bacterium, assembly GCA_963805535.1. Classification (GTDB taxonomy): domain Bacteria; phylum Pseudomonadota; class Alphaproteobacteria; order Rhizobiales; family Xanthobacteraceae; genus Pseudolabrys. The sequence continues at coordinate 294,890 of CAWDUV010000005.1, read as the reverse complement.
CCGGGTTGCATCGTCGAAACCCTCGACCGACGCGACATGGCCGATCGGGTCATACTCCAGCATGTCAAAAGGATAGTCCGTACCCAGTATGATGCGGTCGCCGCCATAGGTCTTTACCAGCGCTTCAAGCTGGTGTGGCGTGAAGACAACGGTGTCGAAATAGACGTTCCTCCGCAGATATGTTGTCGGCGGCTGCGGCAGGTCGCCGTGCGCGTCCGACCGCGCGCCCCAAGCATGATCGATGCGGCCGGAATAGGCGCCGAGGAACCCGCCGCCATGCACGGCCATGACGCGAAGCTTGGGGTGCCGTTCGAAAACGCCGTCGAAGATCAGGTAGTGCAGTGCCATCGTGGTGTCGAGCGGATTGCCGATCACGTTATTGAAGTAGAAGCGCGCGAAGCGCTGCGGTTGGGTAAAGCCGGTCGGGTGGATCAGCACCAGCGCGTCGAGCTCTTCGGCCTTCTTCCAGAATGGTGCGAAGGTCGGATCGGATAGCTCCTTGCCGTTGACGTTGGTGAGAATTTCGACCCCTTTGAAGCCGAGCTGTTTCATGCACCGCTCGAGCTCCTTTGCCGCCTCGTTGCCGTCCTGCATCGGCACGCCGCCGAGCGCAACCAGCCGATCCTTGTGCTTGCCGACATAAGCGGCGATGCCGTCGTTGAGCGCGCGTGCGGCTTGCACGCCGACCTCGAGCGGCAGGGAATAATAGATTTGCGGCGGCGCCGGACAGATGAGCTGCATATCAACCCCCATCTCGTCCATCACGGCAAAGCGCTCGTCTGTGGTGCTGATGCGTGAGTGGATGTCGGCCGCCTGTTTTGCCATCAGCGCCTGGGTCTCGGTCGTCGAGTCTTGAACCAGCGGATCGGTAGCTTGCTTGAGGTGCGGCCCGACGATCTCCGCCACGTGCGGCACCGCGACGTGTGCGTGCATATCGACGGTGAGGCTTTTCGGCCTGACATCTCGCCCCGGCTTGCCGTGCTTGCGTGCAGCCGTGTTGGCATATTTGTTCCAGACTTGCGCCATGTCGCTTGCCTCGTTCGAAGGGGACGTTAGTAAATTCCGAGATGCTGATGCAGATCGACGCCTTCCCGGGAGAGCTCGGCCGGCGTCGACACCACCGCCACCCGCCCGCTGTTGAGGATGACGATGTCGTCGGCGATCTCGAACACCAGCTTGGGGTTCTGCTCGACCAGCACGATCGACAGCCCGCTTTCCTTCAGCTTGCGGATGGTGCCCATTACCTCGGCGACGATCTGCGGGGCGAGCCCTTCCGACGGCTCGTCCATCAACAATACGCGTGGATTGCCCATCAGCGCACGGCCGATCGCCAGCATCTGCTGCTCGCCGCCCGACAGATGCGCGGCGATCTGGTTGCGGCGCTCGTCGAGGCGCGGGAACATCGCGAACACGGTATCGGCGGTCCAAGGGGCGTGTTTGGCCGCGTGCTTGCCGTTTGCGGGCTTGCGCGCCGCCACCATCAGGTTCTCGCGCACCGTCAGGCTGCGAAACACGCGGCGTCCCTGCGGCACCAGCGCCACCCCGCGCGCGGCGATCGCCTCCGGCGGCTCGCCGGCAACGGCTGTGCCGAACACCGCCACCTCGCCGCGGCGCGGCGGCAACAGGCCCATGGTGACGGCCATGCAGGTCGACTTGCCGGCGCCGTTGCGGCCGAGCAGGCCGAGCATGCTGGCTTCGTGCAGTTCGAACGAGACGTCCTGCAGCACGTGGCTGTCGCCGTAATAGGCGTCGATATGGCTGAGGCTGAGCGCGCTAGTGGCCAAGATAGACCTCCCGGGTGCGCGGGTCGGCCACCACCTCGGCGCGCGTGCCCTCGACGATCACCTCGCCGAAATGCAGCAGCGTAATGCGCTCGGCGAATTCCAGCGCCACGTCCATGTTGTGCTCGATCATCACCATGGTGACGTCGCGCGGAATGCCGAGCAGCAATTGATGCACGTCCTGCCGCTCGTCGATCGACAGGCCGGCGAAGGGCTCGTCGAGCAGCAGCACTTTCGGTTTCTGCGCCAGCGCCATCGCGATCTCGACGCGGCGCCGCTCGCCATAGGAGGTCTGCGCCAGCGGGCGCTCGGCGATATGCGCAAGTCCGACACGCGCGAGCGCCGCGCGCGCGTCCTCGGTCAGATGGGAAAGCCGCTTCACGTCGATCAGCGGGTTCCAGCGCATCTTGGACAGGCCGAGCAGCGCCAGCGAGACGTTGTGGACGATGGTGTCGTGCGGGAACAACGTAATGATTTGATAGGTGCGCGCCATGCCCATATGCGGGCGGCGCCGGCTCGGCACGCGTGTGATGTCCTGGCCGAACAGCGCGATCGAGCCGGAGTCGGGCGTCAGCTCGCCGGTGATCAAATTGAACAGCGTGGTCTTGCCGGCGCCGTTGGGGCCGATGATCAGCCGGCGCTCGCCGGGCCGCACGTCGAGATCGACATTGGTGGTGACGCGCAAGCCGCCGAACGCCTTGCACAGGCCCTTGACCGTGAGCGCGTTCACGGCTTGGCCTCCGCCTTGCGGCCGCGCCTGAGGCCGCTCTTGCGCACGGCCAGCCGCCACAGCCGCACCGTGCCGGGCACCAAGCCCTCCGGCATCAGGATCACGATGGCGACGAAGATGGCGCCGAGCAGCATGTTCCAGCGCTCGATGAAGCCGCTCACCACGCTCTTGACCACGATCACCAGCGCGGCGCCGACGATGGGGCCGAGCAGGGTGCCGGCGCCGCCCGAGATCACCATCAGCAGCACCTCGGCGGAAGAGGTGAGGTCCACCGCCTGCGGGCTGATGAACTGCGTGTAGTAGACGAACAGGATGCCGGACACCGCGGTCAGCAGGCCGGAGAACATGCAAGCCCAGAAGCGGATGGCCCAGACGTGATAGCCGAGCGCGTTCATGCGGCGCGGCTGATCGCGCGTGCCCATCAGCGCGGCGCCGAGCGGCGAGCGCACGAACACCATCATCGCCGCCAGCGACAGAAGAAAGACGACCAGCGTCGCGTAGTAGAACGAGATCGGCGTGTCGATGGCGATGCCGAAGGGGTGCGGCCGTCCGTGCAGGTTGATGCCGTTGTCGCCGCCGGTGATGCCGGTCCAGCGATAGGCCAGGCCCCAGATGATCTCGCCCAGCGCCAGCGTGATCATGATGAAGCCGATGCCGGTCGCGCGCAGCGACAGCACGGCGTAGAGCGCCATCGAGGCCATGCCCATGACGAGCGCGCCGATAATCGCGGCGGGATGGCCGAAGCCCTGCTGCAGCATGTAGCCGGTGGCGTAGGCGGCGATACCGAACAGCCCGGCATGGCCGAGCGAAACCAACCCGCCATAGCCGGCGAGCACGTTGAGACCGAGCGCGAACACGGCGTAGTACAGGATCTGGCTGGAGACATTGAGATAATAGACGCCCGGAATCCAATAGGGCAGCGAGACCAGCGCCACGAAAGCGACGGCAAAACCGACGAGGCGCGCGCCGCTCATGGCACGAACCTGCCGAACAGGCCCTGCGGCCGCACGATCAGCACGATCAGCATGGGCAGAAAGAGCACGAAATAGGATAGCTCCGGCAGCAGCGCCTGGCCGAAATTGTAGATGAAGCCGATGATGATGCTGCCGACGAAGCTGCCGAGGAGGCTGCCGGAGCCGCCGAGAATGACCACCACCAGCGCGAGCGGCAGCATGTCCTGGTCGAGGCCGGGATAGACCGAGAGAATCGGCGCGCCGATGATGCCGGCAAAGGCGGCAAGGCCGGCGCCGAGCGCGAACACGATGGTGAACAGTTGCGAGACGCGGATGCCGACCACCCGCGCCATATCGGGATCGTCGACGCCGGCGCGGATCATGGCGCCGAGCCGGGTGCGGTCGAGCAGCAGCCACAGCGCGATGGCGATGACGACGGCGATGACGATCACCGCCAGCCGGTAATGCGGGAACACCAGGGGCCCGTAATGCACGTAGCCGGCAAGGCCGGGCGGCGTGGCGACGCGCAGCGGATCGCCGCCCCAGACCATCAGGCAGAAATCGGCGACGATGAAGGAAATGCCGAGCGTCACCAGCACTTGCGCCATCGGCTGGCCGGGCAATTGGCGCAGCAGGAAACGCTCGATCACGGCGCCGAAGGCGGCGACCAGAACGGTCGCCATCAGCGCCGCGATCCAGAAATTGAATTTCAGGCTCAGATAGCCGCCGACGAAGGTCGCGCCGAAATAGGCTCCCAGCATGAACAGGGAGCCGTGCGTCAGGTTGGGAATGCGCATCAGGCCGAAGATCAGCGAGAAGCCCGCCGCCAACAGGAACAGCAGGCCGCCGAAGGTGATGCTGTTGACCGCCAACAGCAGATAGAGCGTCATATCCGCCGTCTTTCCGCTTTGCTTGCCCAAGCGACCGCGGGCGCCGTTTCAAGCGGCGCCCGCGGGCCACGTCAGATCAGCACTTCTTCAGAGGCGGATAGTTGCGCGAATAGACGGGGTGCGCGAGGAACTCCTTCTCCGGCCAGGTCCAGAACTGGCTGACGTTGTCGTAGGTCTTGACCGTCTTGTTCCAGAGCTTGAGGCCGTAGGGGTTCTTCATCTTCTCGCAGCGGCGGACGTAGAAATTGCCGACCACGTTGCCGAGATGGTCGAAGCTGATGGGCCCGCGCGGCGTATCCTTGAGCTTCACGGCCTTGAGCGCGGCCATGAACTTCTCCTTGTCGTCGGTCTTGCCGTTGGTCGCCTCCAGGCCGGCATTGACCACGTCGCAGTTGATGTAGAGGCCGGCGGCGTAGAAGCCGGGCACGGTCTTGAAGTCCTTCACCATCGCCTGGGCGAACTTCTTGTTGGCGTCGGTATCGAGATCGAGCGTGTAGGGGCACGCGCTCATCTGGCCGACCGCCTCGTCGCCGAAGGCATGCAGCAGCGCGTCGTCGCCGCCGGTCTCGCCGGTGACCAGTGGGAACTTGAGGCCGAAATTGGCGTATTGCTTGAGGAAGCGCAGCGGTACGCCGCCCGGGAAGCCCTGGCAGACCACGTCGCAATCCTTGATCTGCGCGATGTAGGGCGTGTAGTCGGGCGTGCCCAAGGGCGTCCACAGCTTGTTGACGACGCAACCGCCGTCCTTTTCGAACGCCGCCTGGAAGCCGCCTTCCTGCTCGTAGCCGAAGGCGAAATCCCAGTCGATGGTGATGGCCTTCTTCTTGCCCATCTCCTTCGCCGCGTAGTGACCCATCACATGCATGGCCTGCGAGGAGGCCGCCGAGGGGCGCAGGAAGTAAGGGTTAGGCCGGCGCTGGGTGAGGTCGTCGGCGCCGGCGAGGCTGAGCGTCGGCGTCTTGTGCTGGCGGATATAGTCGGTGATCGCCAAAAGCTCGAAGGCGGCGAGCGGCCCGAGGATGACATCGACCTTGTCGCGCTCGACCAGCTCCTGCGCCTTGGTCTTGGTGCCGGCCGGCTTGCCGCCGGTATCGGCCGAGAAGAACTCGACCTTGCGGCCGGCCATCTTGTAGTCGTGCTCTTTCAGCCAGGTGAGCACGCCTTGCTCCATCTGGATGCCGCCCTGCGCCAGGCCGCCAGTCTTGACCGTGAGCAGGCCGAGCTTGAACGGCGCGCCCTGCGCGATCGCCGGCGCGGGGAATTTGAAGGTCGCGGCCGCCGCGCCGACGGCGGTGGCGGCCATGAATTTACGGCGAGTCATCTTGCGAGACATTGTAGCGTCCTCCCTCTACCCCGAGCGGGGCCTCTCGTGATTGTGCTGGCCTTGCCGGCCATTTTTTGTTCGGCCGTCGCGGCCTTATTCGAAGCAAAGAAAAATCCCGATCGTCGCGCCCACTCGACGAGCCAATGGCGCCATCATCGGCTATTGTATTCCGCGCTGTAAAGCGGGGGTGCTCGGCGGTCCGCACCGCATGGTGGGCAGGCGCGATGCGGCTGTGATAGGTTCGCCTGCAAACGATCAGCGGCGCGCCGGAGGTGGCGATTATGGCGGGAAACGGCTTCGAAGTGCGGCGGCTGTCCGGCTCGCTCGGCGCCGAGATTCTGGGTATCGACCTTTCCGCCGCGCCCGGACACAACACCATCGCCGCCATCCGCCAGGTCTGGCTCGAGCACGGCGTCATCTTCTTCCGCGATCAGGATTTGCCGCCGGCGAAGTTTCTTGCTTTCGCCAGGCAATTCGGCGACGTGGTGGAATATCCCTTCATCAAGGGCATCGAGGGCTTTCCGGAGATCATTCCGGTGGTCAAACGCGAGCACGAGAAGCACAATTTCGGCGGCATCTGGCACAGCGACACGGCCTATCTCGAAAAACCGCCGATGGGCACCATGCTGATCGCGCGCGAAGTGCCGCCCTATGGCGGCGATACGCTGTTTGCCAGCGGCACTCTTGCCTACGAGACGTTGTCCGACGGCATGAAAGAATTGCTCGACGGCCTGATTGCCGTGAACTCGTCGGCCAAGGCCGACGTCACGCGCACGCGCGAGGACCGGGTGCGCGACAGCGCCAAGGCCGACGCCAGACAGGAATATATCGGCGAGCACCCGGTGGTGCGCACGCATCCGGAAACCGGGCGTAAGGCGCTCTACGTCAATGTCGCGCACACGTTGTGCTTCAAGGGCATGACCGAAGCCGAAAGCGCAGGCCTGCTCAACTACCTCTTCCAGCACCAGACCCGGCCGGAATTCACCTGCCGCTTCAACTGGCGCGCCGGCTCCATGGCGTTCTGGGACAATCGCTGCGTGCTGCACAATCCGATCAACGATTACCACGGCTTCCACCGCGCGATGCACCGGGTTACGCTCGCCGGCGACAAGCCCCACTGAGCGCCGCCGCCCTCGGGACGATCCAGAAGAACAAGGCCAGCAATTAAGTGAACGAAGGGTCGGAAATTACGCGCAGCGGCGAGGCGCAGGCCTGGCACCACCGGCTCGCGCTCGGCATCGAGCGCGTCGGGCTCATCGCGTTGCGCTTTCCGCTCGCCATCGCGGTGGTGCTGATCGTGCTGGCGGTGGTCGCCGGCTTCGGTGTCGAGCGCATCAAGGTCGACGATTCGCTCAGCACGCTGTTCCGCTCCGACAGCGCGGATTTCCGCACCTACGAATACGTCACCCATCGCTTCCCGTCGGAAGAATTCGACGTGCTGATCGCGATCACCGGGCCGACGCTGCTCGAGCGGGACTCGCTTGCCAAGATGCGCGACGCCGTCACCGACCTGCAGCTGATCGACGGCGTGCGCGGGCTGATCTCGCTGTTTTCGGCGCGCCAGCCGCCGGAGGCGGGCAAGATACCGAAGGCGCTGTTTCCCGAGGAACTGCCGACCGGCGCCGCCTATCAGGAACTGATCGCGCGCGTGCGCTCGAACGAGATCATCCGCGGCAAACTGTTGTCGAACGACGGGCAGCTCGCGCTCGTGGTGTTGGCGCTGGAGCCCAAAGTGGTCGAGAGCGACAGGCTGGGCAAGGTGATCGGCGAAATCCGCAAGACCATCGCCGAAGATCTGGTCGGCTCGGGCGTGCACGCCGAGCTCACCGGCGTGCCGGTGATCCAGCTCGAGCTGCGCAACGCGGTCGAGCGCGACCGGCTGCTCTACAACAGCTTTGGCCTGCTGGCGGGCTGCCTGATCGCCATCATGTTCTTCCGGCGCGTATCGTTCATGCTGGTCGCCGCCGGCCCGCCGCTGATCGCGATCCTGCTTGCGCTCGGCACGCTCGGCTGGTTCGGCTTCAAACTCAACATGTTCCTCAACGTGATGACGCCGCTCATCATGGTGATCAGCTTTTCCGATTCCATGCAGCTCACTTTCGCCGCGCGCGCGGCCATATTGCGCGGCGACAGCAAGCGCGATGCCTTCCGCCAGGCGATCCTGGTGGTGGGACCGGCCTGCGTGCTCACCCACGCCACCGCCGCGCTCTCCTTCATCGCGCTGCAGTTCTCGCAGTCCGATCTGATCCGCACTTTCGGCCAGGCCGGCCTGCTGGCGACGGTGATCGCGCTGTTCGCGGTGCTGGTCATGGCGCCGGCGGTGGGCATGCTGCTGGTGCGCGAGGAGACCGACCTCGACGTCAAGGGCTCGACCGTCGACCGCTCGGTGAACTGGCTGCGCGCCTTCTGCGCCTGGATCGCCGGCAAGATGGTGCACCGGCCGCTGCTCTATACGGCGATCAGCGTGCTGGTCGTGGCCGGCCTCGGCATTATTTATGCGCAACTGCCGGCGCGCTACCGGCTGGCCGACCAATTGCCCGACCGCGAGCAGGCGGTACAGGCCGGCAATCTGATCGACGCCAAGCTGCACGGCGCCAACCCGATCGACGTGCTGGTGCAGTTCCCCAAGGGCGCCGCGCTCTACGCGCCGCAGACGCTGGCAACAATCGACGACGTGCAGACGGCGGTGGAGAAGCAGGCCGGTGTCGGCAATGTCTGGTCGCTCGCCACGCTGCAGCGCTGGCTGGCCGAGAGAGCCGGCCGCACCGACATCGGGACGCTGAAGGAATACGTCAGCATCCTGCCCAAGCAGATCATCGACCGCTTCATCGCGCCGCAGCACGACGCCGCCATCGTACAGGGCCGCGTCCAGGACCTCGATGCCAGCAAGCTGTTGCCGGCCATCATCCAACTCGACCAATCTTTGGCGGCGGTGCGCAAGCGCCATCCCGGCTACAAGATTTCGGTGACCGGGCTTTCGGCGTTGGCCGCGCGCAACAGCGCGGCGATGATCGGCCGCCTCAACCAGGGGCTGACGGTCGAGATCGTGTTCGTTGCCGCCTTCATCGGGCTGGCGTTCCGCTCCTTGATCGTCATGCTGGCCGCCATCATGCCGGCCATCTTCCCGATCTTCCTGGCTGGCGACGTGCTGTGGCTGTTGGGCAAGGGGCTGCAATTCGCCAGCATGGTGGCGCTGATCGTGTCGTTCGGGCTCGGCCTGAGCGCCACCATCCATTTTCTCAACCGCATGCGCGCCGAGGACAGGCCGGAGGACGATCCGGGCGTGGCGGTCGAGCGCGCGACCGTGCTGATGGGGCCGCCGCTGATCCTGACCTCGGTGGTGCTCGCCTGCGGGCTGGCGGTGACGGTGCTGTCCGACCTGCCGTCGCTTCGGCTGTTCGGCTGGCTGAGCGCGCTCGCCATGCTGGCGGCGCTCACCGCCGACCTCACCATCCTGCGGCCGACCATCACGCTGCTGCGCATCGTCGCGCGCCGCTTGCGCGGCAAGCCGGCGCGCACGATCGACACCGTCGAGGATTGAAGGGCTTAAGCGCTCAGCCGCGCCGCGCCAGGCTGATCGAGGCGCCGGTCAGGTCGCCGCCGCCAATCGTGCGGATAATCACCGACTGGTGGTGCCCGTGCGATATCAAGGTGAGGCGGGCGTTGAAATTCGGGTTCTGCACCGACACTTCGATGTGCCCGTGGCGGGCGCGCCCGCTCAAGGTGCCGCCGATCTGGCGCGTGCTTTCGTTCCAGTTGCCGGTGATACGGCCGCCGTGGCTTTCCACGTCGCTGTGCAGCTCGAAATTGTAGCTGTCGCTGGCGCAGCGCAGGGACTGCTGCAGCGCGTTGCCGTCGCTGCCGACCGTATAATGCGCGCGACAGCGGATGCGTTCCTTGGTGCCGTTGGCGAGCGAGATATGGCCGCTGCCGGACCATGAGCCGGCCAGCCCCGAAAACGGGCCGGCATAGGCCGAGGTGGAAGCGACGCTGAAGGCCAGCGCGGCGAAGGCGCCGAGCCAGATGAGACGCCGTGAAAATGCGGCAAGCATGACCGTTCTCCTGTTACCGACTTATTGGTCGCACGGCGATTGCAAGCGGTTCAACAGCCGCGTTGGCGGCGGCCGGGCTGATGCCTTGCCGCAAAGCAGAAATCAAAAGCCGCCCAAAAGCAAGCCGCTGGCCTTGGGGAGACCGCGCGTTTCACAAGGAACGGACGATGGCCGGCCCGAGCCCCGCCTGCACGGTGCCAAGCGCGGCGAAATCGTCGGCCCCCGCCCGGCCGGGATCGGACCCGAGCAGCCGGCAAGATTGCAGCAGCTTTGCCCGCGCTAGCCGGGCCTCCAGGGCAATCTGCAACAATTCCGTCACGTTTTCGGGGCGCCGCAGCAGCGCGCGCAATAGCGCCAGGACATCGGTGCTGCCGTCGGGGCGGATCGCGCGCAGCGCCACCGCTGGCAAAGCGCGCGTCACGGGGTCGCAGACCACCCGAACCGCCGTCATCGGCAGCCGGTGACGGGCGGCGGCGGCCGCGAGCACGTGCGACTCCGTGTCGACCGCGAGCGCGCCGGTCGCGCGATGCAGCGCCCGCTTTTGCTCGGGACTGGCAACCGGACCCGGCACGCCGGCCAGGAGACCGGAAACGGCGCCCGGCATGGCCTGCAGCAGGGCTTGCGACCGCGCGCGGTCGGTCGGCAGCCGGCCGCCGGACGAGACGATGCCCGATGCGACGATACAGGTGCCGGACTGCAGGCCCTCCGCCAGCCCGCCGGCGATGCCGAAGCTGATCAGCCCGCGACAGCCAACGGCGATCGCCTCATGCAGGCTGGATTGCAGTTGGCGGCCGTCGCCCGCACAAATCACCCGCAGGCCGGAGGCCGCGGCAATACGCGCCTCGAACGCCAAGCCGACAACTACGATCATGCTTTTGCCTGCCTATTGGTATTCCTATGCAAATGCATTGAGCGTCGGCGCAGGAGGCGATCACGGAACTGCAACGTTGCGCCTGCGGAAAGGTTCGGGCGCCCTGGTCGCGGACGCCGGCGCGACCCGATAGGCGGGGAACCGATGCGCGGCGCAATCGTTGGCAATTGTGTCGCATTTGAGTGAATTCGGAGGGGAATGTCGTGGCCGAGCCGATCGACAAGGGACGGGTGACCGTGCTCGCCTGCCCGCAATGCGCGGCGTCGCTTTATGAGGTCGAGCAGGACGACGCCGTGCGCTTTCGTTGCGCCGATGGGCACTCCTATGAACCGAATGAGCTTTGTCCGGGTATCGCCGACGATCTGGAAGGCCTGCTGCCCGAATTGGTCGACGCACTGACCGACTAGACCGCTTCAGCGTGCGGTCACCGCCATGGGTAGCCCGTTCTCGGGACGCAAAGTCACTTTCTGCACGGGCCAACGGCCCGATCGTGTTTCGAGTTCCATCCTAGCGTGCCTGCAGCGCCCGCTCGATGAAATCCCCGATATCGGCAATGGCCGCCTTCGCTTCCGGCAAGACCGAGGCCAAGAGATGCCAGACATGCGGCATGCGCGGCCACACCAGGAGTTCGACCTGGCAGTGCGCGGCACGCATCTTGTCGGCCATGCGTATCGCGTCATCGCGCAGGATTTCGTCACTGCCGACATGTATGAGCGTCGGCGGCAGTCCGCTCGGATCGCCGTAGAGCGGCGAAGCGTATGGGTTGCGCGCATCGGCGCCGGCCAGATAGTCGGCGGTGAATCCGGGCAGGTCGTCGGCGTTGAGCATGGGATCGGCGGCGGCGTTGCTCTCGAGCGAGGCGCCGGTCAAGGCGAGATCGGTCCAGGGCGATAGCGCGACGGCCGCCGCAGGCTGCGCCAGGCGCTCATCGCGCAGCTTCAGCAGCAGGGCGAGCGCCAGCCCGCCGCCGGCAGAATCGCCCATGATGAGCGTACGGGCGCCCGGGCTCTGCATCCAGCGATAGGCGGCGAGCGCATCGTCGAGCGCGGCCGGAAACGGGTGCTCGGGCGCCAGCCGATAATCGAGCGCCAACAGGCGCGCGCGCGCAGCGTGCGCCAGACGCCAGGTGAAATGCCGGTAGGTCGCCGGCGTGCCCTGCCGGTAGCCGCCGCCGTGCAGGTAAAGTACTTGGCGGTCGGCGCGCGAAGCCGGCGTCTCGACCCATTGTGCCGGCACGCCGCCGGCCTCGATGGCCGTGGTGCGCGTGGAGCGCGGCGGGTGCGGAATGAGCATTTCCATGGCGCGGAAGCGCGCGCGCGCCTCGTCGATGTTCTGGCGATGGCTGCGGCGGCGCACGAACCGGCGCAGGCCGAGGCGCGCGATTTCGGCGCGCAGACTGGCGCGGCCGGGCACCGTCACGCTCAATGTCCGCTGGCTGCGGCGGTCAGCAGCTTGGGCGTGACGCCGCTGCCGCGCTGCTCGCCGACCAGCCGCCCGTCCTCGATGGTGATGATGCGGTTGGCGAACGACATCAGCCGCGAATCGTGCGTCACCACCAGCACGCTGCGCGCGGGCTCGCGCGCAATCGTCGCCAGAATACCGAGAATGGCTTGGCCGTTGCCGCTGTCGAGCGCGGCGGTCGGCTCGTCGGCCAGAATGGCGGACGGGTCCGACACGATGGCGCGCGCGATCGCCACCCGCTGCTGCTCGCCGCCGCTCAATTCGTTGGGATAGGAGAGAATCTTGTGCGCAAGCCCGACCCGCGCCAGCGCGTCATAGGCTCTGCTGCGCGCGCTGCGTCCGTGCTGGCCGCGCACGTCGAGCGCGAGTTGCACGTTCTCCGCCGCGGTCAGCGTCGGAAACAGATGGTAGTCCTGGAAGATGAAGCCGATATGGTCGCGCCTGAGCTGCGACAACCGCTCCGCATCGGCGTCCGCGGTGGTATGACCGCAGACCTCGACCGTGCCGGCGGTCGGCGTCAGCATGCAGCCGAGCAACGACAGCAACGTGGTTTTGCCGCTGCCGGACGGTCCCATCAGCATGGCAAGCTCGCCGCCGCGCAGCGCAAGGTCGATTCCCTTGAGCGCCTGCACCTGCGCGGGCCCGCTGCCGAGCACTTTGCTCACGCCTTTGGCTTCCAGGATCGTGTCGCTCATCGCGAGAACACTACGGCGGGATCGAGACGCACCACGCGCAGGATGGCGGCGAGCGCCGAGAACACGCACATCGCCACCGTCAAGGCGAAGATCGCGCCCATCAGTCCTGGCGTGATCACCACCGGCAGCGCTCCGCTGGCGGTGATCCAGACCACAACAAAGCCGACCAGGCTCGCCAGCGCGAAGCCGATTACGGCGTTGAGCAGCGCCTGATAGATGATGACGCTGTAGATGTAGCGCTTGGATGAGCCGATCGCGCGCAGCGTGGCGAATTCGATCAGGTGGTCCTTGGTGCTGGAATAGAGCGTCTGCGCGACAATCACGGTGCCGACGATGACGCCGAGCAGGGCGCCGGCGAACAGCGCGGCGCCCGCGCCGGTACTAAACAGCCAGAAATTACGGCTGCGGTCGCGAAACTGTGCCGGCGTGAGCACTTCGACGTTCTTGACGGCGGCGGCGATGTCGTGCCGCGCGCGCGCAACGTCGGCGTCCGGCTTCAGCTTCACCAGGAAATAGCTCGCCATGCTCGATGGGATGCCGATATAGGAGCGGGCGTGGCGCAGATCGGCGAACACATAGGGCGTGGTGGTGAAGGAGCGGATACCCTCGGTGAGCGCGGCGACATGCACATTGTGGCCGCGCATGTCCGCCGTCGCGCCCAGTTTCGAAACGCCCAGGCGCTTGTCGTAGGAGAGATCGACCGCCACCGTGTGTGGCGCGGCCAAATCCTTGATCGAGCCTTGCGTCACGTTCCAAGGCGGCAGGACGCCTTGGTCGAGATCGGAGCCGACCACGAAGACCGGCGTCATCTCGCCGGTCGGCAATCTCCAGTCGGAAAAACCGACCACTAGGGGCGACGCGCTTGCGACGCCGTCGACACTGCGGATGGCGCGCTCCGATCTGGCGTCGAGCAGGGACGGGTCTTCGAAGCATTTGGTGCCCTGGCGCACGACCCACAGATCGGTCGAGGCATGGTCGATCATCTTGGTGACCATCTGGCCGAAGCCCAGATAGAGCCCCATCTGCACCATCACCAGCACGACCGAGAACACAATGCCCACCGTCGTGGCGACAAAGCGCAGGCGGTCGTGAAACAGATTGCGCGAAGCAAGCGTCAGGTTGAGCGGCATGTCGCCCTCTATCCAGCGAACCGGCGCGTCAGCGCGGCACCGGTGAGACCGCGCGCTTGGCCGCGACAAACTGCGGCACCGCCATCAGCCGGCCGAAGGCAACGCTGACGGCCCAGCTCATGATCACCGTGCCGGCGAGCACAATGACAAACTTGGCGGCGGCAATAAGGCCGCTCGCCAGCAGCGCATATTGCAGCCACACGACGAATACGTAGTGGACGAGATAGATGCTGTAGGCATTGGCCGAGAGGCTGTCGAGCGCGCGCGAGCGCAGGTCACTGAGACGCAGCGCGCCGGCCAGCATGAACAAGCCGCCGGCGGCGCAGGCCGGCGGAAAAGCAAGGCTCGCACCCAGACGCGCGGCGAGGCTCGCCGCCTGCCAATGCGGGAAGGTCAGTGCAGTGAGGGCGGCCCACAACGCGAAGGTCAACCCCGCAGCCGCGAGCCACTTCGCCCAGTTCCGCGCCAGCGGGCCCTCCGGCGACAACAGGCCGCGCTCGAGGCCGTGGCTGCCGAGCGCGAGGCCGGCGAAGAAAAAGCTTGCATAGATCGCCGGCCGGCAGAGCTGCAGCGAGAACGGTCCGAGCGCGCTCCACTGCCACGGCGAGAAGGCAAGTGCCATCGGCACGTAGCCCGCGGCCGAGACGGCCGCCAGCAAGACGAAGAATTTGACCGGCCGTCTCGCCGCCCAAGCGCCGAGCCGACGGAGCCGGACGACATAGCCGGGCGCGACCGCAAACAGCGCGGCGGCGAGGAGGTTCACCGCCAGCAATTGCCACAAAAACCATTCTGGCCCCGCCGGCCAAAAAGGCAGTGAAAACCACTGCTGCCAGAAGCCGGCGAGGCCGGGCTCGGCGCTGCGCAGGAGATAAGCCGGGTAGAAAGAGAGCGGGCTCAGGAAAGCCGCGGCCAGCGCAAACGGCAGGCCGATGCGCCAGAGGCGGTCGGCGCTGTATACTCCGGCGCCCTTGCGCATGAGACTGCCGGCAGCGAACAGTCCGGACAGCAAGAACATCAGCGCCATCAGGCTGACGTCCTGCCAGGCGCAAAACAGGTCGAACCCCAGCCAGCGCTGGGCGTCGACGATCGGAAAGGCCTGCCAGTCGTAGGGCGGCCGATCGAATGCGGTATGCGGGGAGGGCGCCGAGGCGAGATAGGCGAGCGCGGAATGGAAGGCCAGCACGATCACAATGACCACGCCGCGCAGATTGCCCAGGGCAATATTGGTCTTGGTCATGGCAATGAACCCTCAACCCCGTGAAGACCCTCATCCGTAACGGTAAATCGCCGCCGAAGTTCCATCGCGGCTTCGTGAAACGGCCATATTCCCAAGAGATTAAGCACGTTCTGGCGCACGCACGGATCGGGACAGGACATGATAGCACGAATGCCGGTGCTCATTGCAGTAGCTGCCCTTGCGCTCGGGGCGACCGCGGCCTCGGCGCAGTCCGTGCAGCACGCACCCGCGCGCGCGCCGATGCCGCCGCCGGCTTCCGCCCCGGTCGAGCAGCAGCCGAGCGTCGTCGGCCTGTGGGAGAAGCGCAGCGAGAGCGGCAAGACCGTGAGCTGGTTCCTGTTCGTGCACGCCGCGGACGGCACCTACGAGGGCGCGATCGCCAAGCTGTTTCCGCGCCCGAACGATCCGCCGCATCCGATCTGCCGCGACTGCACCGACGACCGGCGCAACGCACCGCTGCTCGGCCTGTCCTTCATCCGCGGCATGCAGCGGCACGGCCTGCATTACGAGGACGGCAATATCCTCGACCCGCGCAACGGCACCATCTATCACGCCCAGATGACGCTCAGTCCGGACGGGCAGACGCTCACGGTGCGCGGCTATCTCGGTGTCCCGCTGTTCGGTATGGACGAGGTGTGGAATCGCTTGCCGGACCAAGCGGTCACCGCGCTCGATCCGACCGTGCTGGCGAAATACAACTTGCTGCAGCACCAGCACGCCGGCCCGCGCCCGCGTCCCAAGCAGCCGCCCGCTACGCGCTAAATCCCGAGATAGCTCGACTTGATCCGGTCGTTGGCCTTCAGCGCGTCCGGACTGGACGAATAGACCACCTGTCCCTTGCTCATGACGTGCACATAGTCGACCAGCTTGAGCGCCAGATTGGCGTTCTGCTCGACCAATAAGATCGACAGGCCTTCCTTCTTGAGCGTGCCGATCGCTTCCCACAGCCCCTGGATGATGATGGGCGCCAGGCCTTCCGAGGGCTCGTCCATGATCAGGCAGTCCGGATTGGTCATCAGCGCGCGCCCGATCGCCAGCATCTGCTGCTCGCCGCCCGACAGCGTCTTGGCGCGCTGGTTGCGGCGCTCGTTGAGGCGCGGAAACAGCTTGTAGACGCGCTCCAGGCCCCAGTGATGGCGCTCCGGGCTGCGCTCGGCGACCGTTAGGTTTTCCTCCACGCTCAGCGTCGTGAACACGCGCCGTCCCTGCGGCACCAGGCCCATCCCGGTGCGCACGGTCTCGAACGAGGATTTCTGCGTGATATCGTCGCCCTTGAACAGGATCTTGCCGCGGCGCGGCGGGTTGAAGCCGACGATCGAATTGACCAGCGTGGTCTTGCCGACACCGTTGCGGCCGAGCAGGCCGAGAATCTGGCCCTGCTCGAGCGTCAGCGACAGGCCCTGCAGCACATAGGCGTCGCCGTAATAGGTGTGGATGTCCTGAACTTCGAGGATCGGCATGATTACCCGGTCCCCAGATAGATTTCCTGCACGCGCGTGCTGTCGTGGATCTGCCGCGGCGTGCCGGTTTCCAGGATTTCGCCGAAGTGCAGCACCGAGATTTGCGCGGCGACGTCGAATACCACGTCCATGTCGTGCTCGATCAACAGGATCGCGAGCTTGGGATCGAGCTTCATGAGGAACTGCGCCATCTCGGCCAATTCGCCCGACGACAGGCCGGCGGCCGGCTCGTCGAGCAGTAGAATCTTGGGATCGCTGGCGAGCCCCAGCACGATCTCGAGCTGGCGCTGCTCGCCGTGCGACAGGTTGCGCACCTCGACGTCCTTGCGGTCGAGAAAGCCGGCGGCATCGAGCAGGCTATAGGCCTTCTCGTAAAACGCTTTGTAGGACGTCAGGAAGCGCCACATCACGAATTTGGTCGGCCGCAGTCCCTCGATCGCCAGCAGCACGTTGTCGAGCACACTCAGCTTGGGAAACAGGCTGGTGACCTGGAAGGTGCGCGCCATGCCGAGCGCGGTGCGGCGGTGGCTCGGCCAGCGCGTCACGTCCTGGCCGAACAGCAGCACCTGGCCCGAAGTGACGGGATAGATGCCGGTGATCAGATTGAACAACGTGGTCTTGCCGGCGCCGTTGGGGCCGATGATGGCCTTGCGGTCGCCCGGCATGACGCTGAACGTCACGTCGCGCGTGGCCTGCAGGCCGCCGAAGCTCTTCGACAGCGCCCGCAATTCGAGCGCCGGCACGCCGCCGTTGGCTTGCACTTCGCTCACCGGATCCCCTCTGGAAGAAGATGCCGGGGCCCTCTCGGCCCCGGCCTCGAGCGCCTGCTTATTCGCAGTACTTACACGGCGGGAAGTTGCGGCTGTAGACCGGCTGCTTCAAGAACTTCTCCTTCCCGTAGGTCCAGTACTGGCTGACATGCGGGTAGGTCTTGATCACGACGTTCCACAGCTCGGCCTTCGGATAGCCGAACATCTTCGTCTTCGTGACCTTCTTGATGTAGATGTTCTCGACCGGGTTGCGGTCCTCGAAGGTGACCGGCCCGCGCACCGCGTCGATCTTCAGGCCGCCCATGATCTCGACGAACTTCGCCGGCCCGGGATATTTGCCGCCAGCCTTCTTGATCGCCTCGTCGATGATCTGCGCGGCGGTGTAGCAGCCTTCCGAATAGTAGGACGGCACCTTGTTGTATTTCTTGCGGTAGGCCTTGACGAACTCCTCGTTCTTCTTGGTCGGGATCGCCGCCGAATATTGTAGCGAGGAGACGTCGCCGATCACCTCGTCGCCCATGAACGGCAGGATGAATTCGTCATAGCTGGTGCCGCCGCCGATCACCGGCTTCTTGAAGCCGGAGCGGCGCAACTGCTTGGGGAATTGCAGCGCCATCGGGCCCACCATCAGCGTGTAGACGGCGTCGGCATCCGACTTGATCTGCGGGATGAACGGCCCGAAGTCCTTCTCGCCCAGCCGCGGCCACAGCTTCTGGATCACTTTGCCGCCGCAGTCCTCGAACGCCTTCTGGAAGCCACCGATCGACTCGTATCCGAAGGCGTAGTCGGCGCCGATGGTGACAATCTTCTTGTAGCCCTGTTCGCAGGCCCATTGTCCGAGCGGATGGTTGGGCTGCGAGGAGGTCCAGGTGGTGCGGAAGAAGTAGGGGTACTTGCTCGCCTGCCGCTGCGTCAGGTCGTCGGCGGCGGGCACCGGCGATATGTAGAGCGTCTTGAGCTCGTTGGTCACCGGCGCCAGCGCGTAGCCGGTGGATGCCAGCAAGCCGCCCAGGAACATGCTGACCTTGTCCTGCAGGATCAGCTTCTTGGCCTTGGTGACGGCGGCGTCGGGCTTGCCCTGGTTGTCCTCGACGATGAACTTGACGTCCATGCCGCCTAGCTTGTTGTGGTGTTCGTCCAGATACATCTGGAAGCCGTTGCGCATGTCACGGCCGATCTGGGCGAAGATGCCGGTCAGCGGCGCGATGAAGCCGATGCGGAGTTCCTCCGCCCGGGCCGGCGTGTTCACGACCAGGCCGAGCACGAGGCCGCCCAGCACGATCGGCGCGAGCCGTTTGCGTAATGTGCCTGTCATTTTCCTTCCCTCCCTCTCGTTTATATCTTCCGTCTTGTCAGGAAGCCGTTGTCGCCAGCTTTTCGGTTGCCGCCGCGCCGGAGGACTTGCCGGACGCGCCGCGCGCCTGGCGCAAACGCGCCGGAATGCCCATCAGGCCGGTCGGCAGGTAAAGGATGGTCAACACATAGACGCCGCCCAGCGCGTATTGCCACCACGGCACCAGCGTCGAGAGATATTCGCGCAGGCCGAACACGATGGCCGAGCCGATGACGCCGCCGACCAGCGTGCCGGCGCCGCCCAGCACCACCATCAGCAGCGCGTCGACCGAGGTGGTCAGCACCACGGTTTCCGGGCTGACCAGGCCGTTGGTGTGCGCCCACAACACGCCGGCCAGCCCGCCGAAGGCGCCGGCGATGATGAAGGCGATGTATTTGTGCAGCCAGGTATTGTAGCCGAGGATCTGCATGCGCAATTCGCGCTCGCGGATGCCGGCCAGGCTGCGGCCGAACGGCGACTGCACCAGCACGTAGAGGATGACGAGCGTCGCCACGAAGAAGCCGAACACCAGCAGGAAGAAGGTGCGCTCGTTGGTCAGATCGAGCCCGAAGCTCGGCCGCGCGGTGACGTTGATGCCGTTGTCGCCGCCGGTGAGCGAGTTCCAGCGGTAGGCGAGACCCCACACGCACTGTCCCAATGCCAATGTGATCATCAGGAAATAGACGCCGGTGGCGCGGATGGCGAACAGGCCGAAGATGGCGGCGAGCAGCGCCGCCACCGCCATGCCGAGCGGCACCACCAGCCAGAAATCCCAGCCCAGGCCGAAATGGTACTTGGTGGCCATGATGGCGGCGAAATAGGCGCCGACGCCGAAATAGGCGGCCTGGCCGAGCGAGGCGAGCCCGGTGAAGCCGAGCAGGATGTCGAGGCTCATGGCCAGGATGGCGAACACCAGCGCCCGCGTCGCCAGCAGCACCACGAAGGAGGAGGAATGCGGAATGATATAGACGAGCGCCGCCAGCACGGCCGCGACGATCAGGACCTTGGTTTTTTGGCTGGCCATCGCCGGCGTCTCACTCGCGTCCGAACAGGCCGGTCGGCTTGACCGCCAGGATCAGCACCATGGGCGCGTAGAGCGTGAAGTAGGAAATCTCCGGAAACAGCGCCTTGCCGAAATTGTCGGCCAGCCCCACCGCCAGCGCGCCGATGGCCGCCCCGCCGAGCGAGCCCATGCCGCCGATAATGACCACGGCGAAGGCGAGCGGCAGCATTTCGAAATCGAGGCCGGGATAGACGCCGAGGAAGGCGCCGCCGATCACGCCGCCGAGCGCGGCGAGGAAGGCGCCGAGCGCGAAGATGAACATGGAGATGCGGTTGGTGTCGATGCCGCAGCCGCGCGCCATTTCGGCGTCGTCGACGGTGGCGCGCACCGCGGCGCCCATGCGCGTCTTCTCCATCGCCAGCCACAGCGCAATCCCGATCGCCAGTGCCATGCCGATCATGAAGATGCGGTAGCCGGGGAAATAGATGGTGCCGATCACCAGGCTGTGGTTGAGGATCGGATCGGGATTGATGTCCATATTGTCGCCGCCCCAGATGTCGAGCGCGGCCTGCTGAAACAAATAGGCGAAGCCGACAGTGAGCAGTACCTGGCGCAGCACGTCGGATTCGATCGGCACGATGGAAATGCGATTGAGCAGGAAATAGCAGGCGATCGTCGCGGCGACCGCGGCTGCACTAAACTGAGGGGAGCCGGCGGCAAGCGCATGCGGCCACTTCGCGGCGGCGGCTAGAGCGATGAGAACGCCCAAGCCCGCGGCGATCACAGCAGTTCGCGCGAACGTGAACCCTTCCGACCGCAGGAACAGGCGTTCCATCAGCAGGCCGATGATCGCCACCGCCAGCGCCGCCAGCGGCAGCGACAGCAACCACGATCCGGTCGTCCAGATCACCGTGAGCGCGATATAGCCGCCCCACAGGAAATAGGCGCCATGCGACAGGTTGACGATGCGCATGACGCCAAAGATCAGCGACAGGCCGCTGCCCACCAGGAACAGCAGCGCGCCGTAGGAAATGCCGTTGAAGGTCTGGATGATCCAGAAGCGCGTATCCACTCCCCGTCGTCCTTCTTGTTGCCGAAGGTTGTCGCAAGCTTACCTTAGGTCGCACGCATATGAACACCCCATAGGCGCGTGACCGGCATTTGTTGCGGTGCGCTCGCGGTTTTTTCGGCGCACGAAAATTCGACGCCGCTATTTTCGGCGACGGGCTTTACCGCCTGCCTGCTTTTTCGGCGGAACGACCGGCAGCAGCAGATAGGGCGCCTTGCCGCGGCCGAAATGCAAGGTGCTGGTTCCGTTGAAGAGGGCGGGCGGGCGGTCGCGTGGATCGTCGTGCAGGAAGGGCCCGCAGCCGGTGAGCTCGTTCTTGAAGTTCGACAGCTTGCCGCCGCTGCCGCCGGGATAAACGTAATCCTTGCCGCGTACTGTAAGGCCGATGCGGCAGCCGGCCGGCGCCACGATCGAGGTCGGCCAGATCTCGATGTCGAGCTCGACCGGCCGGCCCTTCTTCAGCGGCTGTATCTCATCGTGGGTGTGGTAGGGCCGGTAGGGCAGCGTGAGCTTCTTGTCGAGCTTGCGGTGCGAGGCGCGCAGCCAGCCTTGTGCAATGGGCGTATGCGGATCGATGGCGCCCTGGAACACGATCTCCTTCAGGTCGCCGGTGAACACCCGCAGCACGATGAAGAAATCGGCGTCCGCCGTGGACGACGAAGCGATGAGCTTGAGCGCCGAAGGGCCGGTGATCTCGGTCTCCTGCGCCAAGGGCGGTGTGAGGAAGGTGAAGCCGTCGCCCATGGCGGCGAAGGAGAGCTTGGCGTTGGCGGACGGCCTCTTGGTGGTCAGCGTCATGGCCGCGGGATCGAGATAGAATTTCATCCATTTGGTGCGCTTAAGCGGCCATTCGTTCTCGGCGCGCTCGACGAATTTCTCGCCCGGGTGGCGGACCTGCAGCCTGACCTTCGGCTGTTTGCTCCAGCCGGTGTCCTTGCCGTGCAGGAAAGTGTCGAAGAACTTGCGCTGCTGCTCGCGGCCGTAGTCGGTGTAGAAATGCGTCCAGTGCTCGATGCCGTGCGCTTCCAGCCATTTCTGCTTGGAGGCGGCGCGCATGAAGCCTTCGAAGTTGCCGCGCGGATGCAGGCCCTGGCCGCCCCAATTGGCGGCCGAGAACAGCGGCACCGTCACCTTCGACCACACCGGCGAGCGGTCGCGGTGATATTGATCGTCGAGCGGATGCGCGGCAATCTCTGCGCCGAAATCGGCGCGGTTCTTTTTCAGTTCCGCCTCCGACAGCGTTTCCGGCCCGCATACCAATTCGCCGGTGACGCGACTGCGCTTGCCGCGTTCGCCGGCGCCGTATTGCACGGTCTTGACCTGCATGTCGTACCAGTTCTCCCAGAAGGTCGAGAGAATGCCGCCGTGATGCGTCATGTCGCGGTACCAGTCGGCCGAGCCTTCCCACACGCACATGGCGGCGAGATGCGGCGGCTGCAGCGAAGCGACGTGCCATTGGTTGATGCCGTAATAGGAAATGCCGTTGAGGCCGACCTTGCCGTTCGACCAGGGCTGCACGCCCGCCCACTCGATGCAGTCGTAGAAATCCTTGGTTTCGCGCGGCGAGAAATGGTCGATGATGCCAGGCGAGCAGCCGGCGCCGCGTGAATCGACGCGCACGCAAGCATAGTCGTGCGGCACCCATTTCTCCGGATCGACCACTTCCCAGTTCTGGTACTTGTTGGTCGAGCCGGCGGGCACGTCGGGATGCTTTTCCGCCATGATGTTCCAAGCGCTCGGATAGCCGTCCTGGAAGGCGAGGTTCTTGGCGTAGGGCCCGTAGCTCAAGATGACCGGGTAGCGACCCTCTTTCGCGGGGCGAAAAACATCCGCACGCAGCACCAGGCCATCGTCCATGGCTACGGCTACGTTGAAGTCGATGCGCATGCCGTCGCGGTCTTCGGTGCGCTCATGCAGCGCGACCATGCCGTGTTCCTCCCGACCATTGTTTGTTGGCGGGAGGCTACCGAGTTGGATGGGTTCGATACAAGCCCATTCACCGAGCGTCATTCCGGGGCGCGAGCGAAGCGAGCGTGCCCGGAATCCAGGGGCGACGCCCTCATGCCTGGCCCTGGATTCCGGGCCCGGCCCTTAGGGCCGTCCCGGAATGACGAGTTCGTATTCTTGCGCGAGGCGCTACCGCCTCTTGCGCTTCACCTTGGCCATCTTCTCCAGCACGGCGCAGACGGAGGCGGTGTCCTGCGCGCCGAAGCCGGCCTTCTCGGCCTTGCGGTAGATCGGCTTGGTGGCGTCGAACAGCGGCGTCGGCACCTTGATCTTGCGCGCGTAGCCGCCGATCACCGACATGTCCTTGTCCCACACCGAAATCTTCATGGTGGCGTTCTTGTAATCGGCCTTCACCATCATGGGCGCGCGCAATTCGAAGATGCGCGAATTGCCGGCGCCGCCCTTGATCAGGTCGAAGATCACCTGCGGATCGAGGCCGGCCTTCATGCCCAGCACCATGGCCTCCGCCGAAGCGACGTTGTTGATGGCGACCAAAAGGTTCGCCACGTATTTCATTTTGCTGCCGTTGCCGAAGGGGCCGACGTCGTAGACCTTGCGGCCCAAGCTCGCGAACAAGGGGCCGAGCCGGCGGATCGCGCCTGTATCGCCGCTGGCATAGAACACCAGATCGCGCGTCGCCGCCTGCGCGCCGGTGCCGCTGACCGGCGTGTCGAGCATGATGTGGCCGGCCTTGGCGAGCAGCTTCTGCGCTTTTTCCTTATCTGAAATCGCAAAGGTGCTCATTTCCACAATCGTCTTGCGCGGAAGCTTGGCGGCGGCGATGGCGCGTGCGGTGTCGATCAGCGCCTGCGGCTTGGGCAGGCTGGTGAGGATCACGGGCGTCTTTTCGGCGAGTTCGAGCGCGCTGGTGGCGATTTCGACGCCGGCCCGTTGCGCCTCGCGCCGGCGCGCCGCGCTGATGTCGTAGCCGACCACGCGCCAGCCGGCCTGACTCAGGTTCTTGGCGAAGGCGCCGCCCATGATGCCGAGCCCGATCACGCCGACCGTGCCCTTGCTCCGTTTCGCCGCGGCCATTGCAATTTCCTCCCGGTGAAAAGCAAAAAGGCGGAATCGTTTTTGCCGGCGTCCTTATGCGGTCGAACGCCGGGTCTGTCGAGTGCCGCGCGCCCCGTGACGCCGGCGGCAAGGCGGCTTTCGCGCCGCCCGACGATCGCCTATCGTCGCCGGCAACAAGGTGCGGGGAGGAGCCATGAAAGTCGGAGTAGCCGGTATCGGCGCCATGGGCGCGGCGGTCGCCGCGCGGCTGATGGAAGTCGGCCACGAGGTTGCCGTCTGGAATCGCACGCCGGAAAAGACCAAGCCCTTGGCCGCGGCGGGTGCCAAGATAGCCGGCTCACCGGCCGAGCTGGCGGCAATGTGCGAAGCGGTCATCACGTTGTTGACCGACGGTGCCGCGATCGACGCCGTCTATGGCGGGCCGAACGGGCTGTTGTCGGGCGACGTCAAAGACAAGCTGTTCATCGAGATGAGCACCGTGGCGCCCAAGGTCGAAATCCGAGCTGGCGCCCAAGGTCCGGGCCAAGGGCGCGGCGCTGGTGGAATGCCCGGTAGGCGGCTCGACCACGCCGGCGCGGACCGGCAAGCTGCTCGGTCTGATGGGCGCCGAGCCGGCCGACGCCGAGCGCGCGCGGCCGCTGCTTGAGCAGCTCTGCCGCAAGGTCGAGCATTGCGGGGCCGTCGGCACCGGCTCGGCCATCAAGCTCTCGATCAACCTGCCGCTGATGGTGGCCTGGCAGGCCTATGGCGAGGCCTTCTCGATCGCGCGCAGCGTCGGCTGGGAGCCCAAGCGGCTGCTCGACCTGTTCGTCGAGAGCAACGGCGCCAATAACGGGCTCAAGACGCGCGCCGACATGATCGTGAAAATGTTCGAGCACCTGGATCCGGGGCCCACCACCTTCTCGATCGCCAATGGGGTGAAGGACCTGCGCACCATGGTAGCGACCGGCGAGGCGCTGGGCGCCGACATGCGCGCGACCAAAGCGGCGCTCAGCGGCTTCGAGGATGCGACGGCGCACGGCATCGGCGGCGGCGACGGCGCGCAGATGACGGTCTATTGGGCGGAGCGGAAGAAGTAGTCAGCACCCGTCATGCCCGGCTTTGTGCCGGGCATTCGCGTCTTGATGCGACGAAAGGCGTGGATGCTCGGGACGAGCCCGGCCATGACGATGATGGGGGAGCCATCCGATGAAGCTGTTTTCCTACTGGCGCTCGCTCGCGACCTATCGCGTGCGCATCGCGCTCAATCTCAAGGGGCTGGCGCCCGACGAGGTGATCGACGTCAACCTGCACCAGGGCCAGCAGCGCGCCGAGGAATACCGCAAGGTCAATCCGATGATGGCGCTGCCGGCGCTGATCGAGGACGACGGCAATGTGCTGTTTGAATTGCTCGCCATCCTGGAATATCTCGACGAGACCCATCCCGCGCCGCCGCTGTTGCCGAAAGAGCCGAAGGCGCGCGCGCGCGTGCGGGGGCTGGCGCAGATCGTCGCTTGCGACACCCATCCGCTGATCGTGCCGCGCGTGCGCGAATACCTGGTGAGCGCATACAAGGCGGACGAGGCCGGCGTGAACAAATGGGGCCATCACTGGCACAGCGTTTCGCTCAAGGCGCTGGAGAGCAACCTCGCCGGCTCGAAGGAAACCGGCCGCTTCGCGCAAGGCGACCACCTGACTATCGCCGACATTTGTCTTTGCGGGCAGGCGGTGGGCGCGGCCTATTTCAAGGTCGACCTGGCGCCCTATCCGGTGTTCCGCCGCATCGTCGAGGAATGCAACAAGATCGAGGCGGTCGCGCGCGCCCATCCGCTCAAGCAGCCCGGCGCGCCGGCGGCATTGTGAGTTACCTCTCCCCGCTTGCGGGGAGAGGTCGACCCGCCTGAGCTTCAGCGAAGGCGGGTCGGGTGAGGGGGCGCAGCCGCGAGTAAGAGCGGTACCGAAACGCCCCCTCACCCGGCTCGCATCTTGCTGATTGCTCGATGCTCGCCACCCTCTCCCCGCAAGCGGGGAGAGGGAAGGCCTGCCCGCGCTGAAAGGACGCTGCATGCTCAACACGGCGATCGTCGGCCTCGGCTGGTGGGGCCAGACTTTGGTGAAGGCGGCGCGCGATTTCGGCGCGCCGCTCGACTTCACGCGTGGCGTCACGCTCGAGCCGGAGGCGGCGAAAGAATTCGTCGCCGCCAACAAGATGACGCTCGGTACGTTCGAGGAGGCGCTGGCCGATCCCGCCATCGAGGCGGTGGTGCTGGCGACGCCGCATAGCGCGCACCGCGCGCAGGTGATCGCGGCGGCGGGAGCGGGCAAACATATCTATTGCGAGAAGCCGTTCGCGCTCGGCAAAGCCGACGCGCAGGCCATGCTCGAAGCGGTCGAACGCGCGGGCGTCACCATCGGCGTCGGCCATCATTTCCGCCTGATGCCGTCGATGCGCGCGCTCGCCGACATGAAGGCGCAGGGCGCCTTCGGCACCATCATGCATCTGGAAGGCAATTACAGCCACGACTGGCTGGCGGACATGCCCGCCGAGTCATGGCGCATGGCGAAGGAAGAAAGCCGCGCCGGCGGCATGACCGGCATGGGCATCCACGTGCTCGACTGTTTCCGCGATCTCAACGGGCCGATGAAGCGCGTCAGCGCGCTGAGCAAGGCGCGCGCGCTTAAAGCTCTGCCGGCCGGCGACACCACCGCCGCGCTGATCGAATTCGACAACGGCGCCACGGCCACGCTCGGCACCACCATCAAGACGCCGTTCCGCTGGCGCATCGCCGTGTTTGGCGAGCGGTGCTGGGCGGAGAGCGCCGGTGAAACCCGCCTGATCGTGCGCCGCGCCGGGCAGGACGATCCGCAGGTGATCGACTACCCGCACGACAACCACCTCGGGCGTAACTTGAACCATTTCGCCAAGGCGGCGATGGGGCAGGCCACGTTCCCGATTTCGCCGGACGGCATCTTGCAGACCGCGGCGGCGCTGGAAGCCGTATTCAAGTCGGTCGATGCCGACGGAGCATGGATGGAAGTGTGATAGGCTTTGGAATAAGCAAGGCCGCGCGGGGTTCAGACCCCCTGAGCATCCAACATCGGAGGTTGACATCATGCCGGCGCATGAAGGCGGTTGCCTGTGCGGCCAAATCAGATACGCGGCCAAGGCACAGCCGGTGCGGCTGACCTGTTGCCATTGCCGGTTCTGCCAGCGCGCCACCGGTTCGGCCTATCTGGTCGAGCCGATCTTTGCGAAGTCGGAATTCGCCGTGATCGCGGGTACACCGTCGGTCTACCGCCACCGCTCGGAAGGCAGCGGCAAGATGGTGGACGTTCACTTCTGCGCGACGTGCGGCACCAAGCTGTTTCTGACTTTCGAACGCTTCCCCGGCTTCGTCGGGCTTTATGGCGGGACATTCGACGATCCGAACTGGTTCGACCGGCCGGCGGCCAAGACGAAGCACATCTTCCTGAGTGTCGCGCAGAAGGGCACCGTCATACCGGCCGGCATTGCCTGCTTCCGCGAACACTCCATGACCAATGCCGGCGAGCCGATCGCGCCGCTGGTTTACGATGAGCCGCATGTGATCGGCGCGGACTGAGCGTCAGGTCGCGGCGCGCAGCTTCGGCTTGCGTCCGCCGATCGCCGCATCCCAACGCGCATGAATCTGCGCCACCTCGCGCTCGAAGCGCTCGAGGAACAGCCGCGCCTGCGTCGACAGCCGCCGCCGCATCGGCTGGATGACCACGAATTCGGCGTGCATCTCCGGATCGACGAAAGGATTGACCGTCAACTCGCCGCGCCCGATGTCGTTGACCGCGATCACGCTCGGCAGGATGGTCGCCCAATCCGAGCGCGCGACGAACTCGAGCGTGGCGATCATGGCGTCCATTTCCAGCATGGCCTCGATCTCGACGCCGTGACTCTGGAAATAGGTTTCCAGATTGCGCCGCCGGATATTGTCCGGCCCCGGCACCACGATCTTGAGCGGCTTGCATTCCGACAGCCGCAGCGGCGCCAGCGGCGTGAAGCCGCGCTTGGCTCCCGAGATCAGCATTTCGCGGTCGCGCACCAACAGCCGCGACTTCAGGCCGACGGTGCCTTCGAAAGCCGGCACCACCGCGAAGTCGAGCGCGTCGTCGAGCACCATCGCGGTCAAGAGGTTGCTGTAGCCTTCCACGATGTGCAGCCGCACCTCCGGCAGGCGCGGCACGAAGTCGTCGAGCACTGGCGCCAGCACCGCGCGGGTGAAGGTCGGCATCAGCCCGATGCGCAATTCGCCGGTCACTTGGCCTGCGAGCGAGCGCGCCTCCTCCGCCGCGTGCTCGAGCGCGCCCACCGCCTCGACGCAGCTCTTGTAGTAGCGCATAGCCGGCCGGCGTCGGCTTCACCCCGCCGCTGGCGCGCTCGAACAGCTTGACGCCGAGCGCGCGCTCGACCGCCGCCACGTGCTGCGAGATGCCCGACTGCGTGGCGTGTTCGCGCGCGGCCGCGCGGGTGAAGGAGCCTTCCTCGCACACGGCGATGACGGCGCGGACCTGGCGGAGCGGGATGTTAGCGGCGATCGACGGAGGGTTCGAGGAGCCAGCCCGGATCGCATCGTGCGCAACGCATCCGACCCTCGGCTTCGCGGAATAACGGCGGTATTAGAAATCCTAAGGCCAGATTATATTATTTCTTTAAGGGAGGCCAGCCGACTAACATCGCGCCCAATAACGCAATAACGGGCGCTTATAGCGCCGTCGGGAGGACGCCATGGGAGCGAATTTCGGCATTGCCGGCTTGGATTGGCAGCAGCGGGTCAACTGGGACCGGCTGCGCGAATACCGCATCGAGCGCGCGCGCGCGATGATGAAAAAGCACGGTCTCGGCGCCTTGCTCTGCATGTACGACGAGAACGTGCGCTACATCACCGGCACGCTGACGCCGGGCTGGAACCGGCTCAAGCCGGGCCTGCGTTACGCCATGCTGTGCGGCGACGGGCGGCCGATTTTGTTCGAGCAGGGCGATCTCGGCTTCCAAATCGAGCGCCACAGCCCGTGGATCCCGAAGGAGAACGTGCGGCACTCCTTCGCCTGGATCAAAGGCGCCGCCGGCCCCGCCTCCACGCAGCAGGTGACCAAGTTCACCAAAGCGGTGCTGCAGGCGATGAAGGACAACGGCGTCGCCGGCCAGAAGCTCGGCGTCGACTTCGTCGACATCAACATGATCAACATCTTCAAGGAGAACAAGATCGAGTGGGTGGACGGCATGACGCCCATGATGGACGCGCGCGCGGTCAAGAGCGAAGACGAGCAGGAATGCTTCCGCATCGTCGGCGCCATCGGCGACGCCACCCATTGGGAATGCATGAAGTTCCTGCGCCCCGGCATCACCGAGAACCAGGTGACCGCGCATCTGATGGAATATCTCTACAACATCCCTGGCATGGAGGACGTCGAGGACGTCATCGTGTCGTCCGGCCCCAACACCTGGCCGAACTGGCGCAACTTCTCCGACCGCATCATCCAGCCTGGCGATATCGTGTTCATGGATTTGGCCGCGCTGACGTGGAACGGCTACAAGTCCTGCTATTACCGCACCTATTGCGTCGGCAAGGAGCCCTCGCAGGAGCAGAAGGACACGTATGCCACGGCGCTGCAGTGGCTTTACGACTCGATCGGCGCGGTGAAGGTCGGCGCCACCACGCGCGACATCGCGCTGAAATGGCCGTCGGCGATGGAGACCTGGGGCTACGAGGACGAGGACCAGGCCGCCGCCAATCTCTGGGGCCATGGCTTAGGTCTTGCGCAATACGACCCGCCGGTGATCTCGCGCATCTGGTCGCTCGACCATCCGGTCGAGATCAAGGAAGGCATGACCTTCGCGCTGGAGACCCAGCACGGCAAGCAATTCCGCTACGGCGTGCGCATCGAGGAAATGCTGATCGTCAAGAAGAACGACATCGAGATCGTGTCGAACTTCCCGGTGAAGCAGATCACCGTGGTCGATCCGCTGCCGGGCTATGGGGATCATGTGAAGTGACGTCCGCTTAAAGCGGACGTCATCCCCGGGCGAGCCGAAGGCGAGACCCGGGGATCTCGCGCCACGAGTTCGTGCCTTCCTAAGCGAGATGGCCGGGACAAGCCCGGCGATGACAACGGAAAAGCCGCAAGGCAACCGCGATGGCCGCGTTCATCCTTCCGCTCAGTGCCCCCGCCGCCACCGACGCCGACAATGTCGGGCCGAAGGCGGCCAATCTGGCGTCGCTGACGCAAGCCGGCCTGCCGACGCCGGGCGGCTTTGCGCTGACGGCCGGAGCCTATCGGCATCAGCTGCGCCATCTCGGCATCGAGGACTTGCTCAAGCAGTACAACGAGGCCGACCTGCCCGGTTCGCGCAAGCTGTCGGTGCAAATTCGTCTTGCGCTCTATCAAGAGGCGATCGCGCCCGACATTCTCGAGCCTCTGTTGGCCGCCTGGCGCGCGCTGCTGGCCGATGGCTCCCGCGGCGTAGTGCGCTCGTCGGCGCTGATCGAGGACCGCAAAGGCGCCAACTTCGCCGGCCAGTTCGAAAGCTTCCTTGGCCTCAGCGACGAAACCGAGTTCCTCACTGCGGTGCGCGCCTGCTGGGCTGCCTTATGGACCTCGCACGCGCGCCGCTACATGGAAAACCACGATCTCTCGCCCGCCGACACCGCCATGGGCGTGCTGATCCAGCCGCTGATCGCCGCGCGGGCCTCCGGCGGCGGTTTGAGCGAGACCGCCGAAGGCCAGATGCTGATCTCGGCCACCTGGGGCCTTGGCTCGGCCATCGCGCAGGGTGAGGTGGTGCCCGACCGTATCGTGCTGGCCAAGAACGGCTTCCTGCGCACCGTCACCGCCGGCCGCAAAGGTCACCGCGACACCTGCGCGCACGGCGTCGCCGCGCCGGAGCCGGTAGCCAAGGAGCAGGTGAGCGAGCCGTGTCTCACGCCCGGCGAAGCGGTGACGCTCGGGCGGCTGTTGAAGAAATGCGAACAACTCGCGGGCTTTCCGGTCGAGATCGAGTGGGCATTGGACGAGATTGGCTTCAAGCTGGTCCAGTCGCGCCCGCTGCATGTCGAAGCGCCGGTCGTGCCGGACGCGATTTGGCTGCAGCATCCGGGCCTTAACGGCCATCCCGCCGGTATCGGCTGGGGTTCTGGCCGCGCGGTGGTGGTCAACTGCGAATGCGAGTTGTCGCGCGTCGCCCCCGGCGACATTCTGGTCACGCGCGTCGCTGGCCCCGCGCTCAGCCACATATTGCCGCGCGTTGCCGGCGTGGTGGCCGAGCTCGGCGGCTCCACCTCGCATCTGGCCTCGCTCGCGCGCGAGCGCGGCATTCCCATGGTGCTGGGCGTGCTCGACGCCACCCGCGCCATTCCCGATGGCGCGCAATGCGCGGTCGACGGCGTCGCCGGCATCGTGCGGTGGCTGCGGTGAGCACACGCCCGCGCATTTTCGTCACGCAGCCGATCGCCGCCAGCGCCCTCAAGCGCCTGCGCGCCTTGGGCAGCGTCAAGATTTTTCCCGACGACAGCCGCATCATTCCCCACCGCACGCTGCTGCAGGCTGTAAAGCGGGCCGACATCCTGTTCTGCCTGCTGCACGACAAGATCGACCGCGCGGTGATCGCCGCCAATCCCAAGCTGCGCCATGTGGCGGCGCAGTCGATCACGCCGTCGAATATCGACGTTCCTGCTGCGACCGCGCTCGGCATTCCGGTCACCGTGGTGCCGCCGGTCACCACCGAGGCGACCGCCGACCTGACGCTCGGGCTGATGCTGGCGGTCGCGCGCCGCATGGTGGAGGGCGACAAGCTGCTGCGCGCCGGCAAGTTTCCCGGCGGCCAGTCGCGCCATCTGCTGGGCTCGCTGGTCTACGGCAAGACGCTCGGCCTGGTCGGCGGCGGCGGGCTGATCGGCAAGGCGGTGGCCAAGCGCGCCACACGGCTTTTCCATGCGCGTGCTCTATTGGACGCCGCGCCGCAAGCCGGAGAGCGAAGAGCGCGCGGCCGGGCTTACCTTCGCGCCGCTCGACGAATTGCTGCGCCAATCCGATTTCGTCTCGATCCATTCGCCGCTCAATGCGGAGACCCACCACCAGATCGGGGCGCGCGAGCTGCGGCTCATGAAAAGAAGCGCCTTCCTCGTCAATACCGCGCGCGGGCCCATTATCGACGAGGCGGCGCTTATCCGCGCCCTCAAGCAGAAAATAATCGCCGGCGCCGGCCTCGACGTGTTCGAGCACGAGCCGAAAGTGGCGGCCGAACTGAAGCGCATGAGCAACGTGGTGCTCAATCCGCATCTCGGCAGCGCGGCGTCCGAGACGCGCGAGGAGATGGCCAATATCGTGGTCGACAATATCGAGGCGCTGCTGGCCGGGCGTGCGCCGCCCAACTGTGTGAACCCGCAGGTGTTGGGCAAGTGACTCGCCGCGACTGCTGCAGGCTCCCTCTCCCCTTTGGGGAGAGGGTTGGGATGCGGGGGAAAGTGACTCTCATTGGATCGTTTCCCCCCACCCGCCGGGCCATAGCGCGTCGAAGACGCGCGTAAACGCGCTTATGGCGCGTCGACCTCTCCCCACTGGGGAGAGGTGAGGCGAGTTTGCCGCGCGCACGATTGCAATCAGGCGGCGCTGGCGTTTCAATGACCGGCCAACAGGCGCCGAAAGTGCGCGACGGGAGGAAAACGATGGCGGATTTACCCAAGCTCGACGTGGTGATTGCCAACAATTTCGGCCATCTGCCGATGTTCGTCGGCGCGGAGAAGGGCTTCTTCAAGAACCATGGCGTCGACGCGAGCTTCAAGGTGGTGGACACCGGCACCGACATGGTCAACGCCTTGCACGACGGCCTTGCGCAGGTCGGCGACATGAGCACCACCACCTATCTCAAGGCCGTGCACGCCGGCAATCCGTTCCAGGTCATCGGCCTGATCATGAACGACGCCACCAACGATCGTTGCGATACCCCGCTCGCCATCGTCACCAAGAAGGGCAGGGGCATCGATGTCGGCAAGATCGGCGATGTCAGAGGCAAAACGATTGGCCTCGCGCGCGGCCAGACCTCCGACGAATATTTCAAGATGGTGCTGCGGCGCGCCGGGGTGAAGTACGAAGACGTCACCATCGAGAACATCTGGTCGCAGTTCGGCCTCGCGCCCGCGCTGAAAGAGGGCAAGGTCGACGCCATCGTGACCTGGGAGCCCTACGTGACGCAGGCGCTCACCCAAGTGCCGGAGTCGTACGAAGTGATCCGCGGCGGCCAGCACATGTCCTACGTGATGGTGGCGGTCGCGCATGGGCCGACGGTCGAGTCAAAGCCGGCTGTGATCAAGAGCATTGCTGCGGGACTGGCGCAGTCCTCGCATTTCGCGCGTCATAATCCCGACGAAGCGGTGGAAATTTTCGCCAAATGGGTGCCGGGCACGGATATCGCCATCGGCAAGAAGGCGATCCGCAACATCCACTTCGATCCGCGCATGTCGCCGAACGTGCTGCGTGCCTTCGAGAACGCCGAGGACGAGGTGCTGATGAACACGCTCAAGGGCGCGCCGCGGCTTGACGTGCCGAGCCTGTTCCGGCCCGAGTTCATGCAGCAGGTCGAGAAGGAGCACCCGGAGTATTTCGTGGATTTGCCGAAGCTCTCCTAGACAGGGTCTGACGCCGATCAGTATTCGATCCGGTCTTGATCGGTAGAGCGCGGATGCTTTTTCCGCTGTTCATGAGCGGCCCCTGTGTGCTTTCCCAAAGTCCAGCCGACGGCCTGGAGATTTGCCTGCGCCCAATCGACCGATTCCTGGTCGGTAACCGTGGCGATGGAATTGTTCCAACGGTTAAACCAACCGGCCAGACTGATGACCGCGAGCATCTCGACGATCTGCCGGTCCGAGTAGTGCGTTCGCAAATCTGCGAAATGCGGGGGCTCGACCATGTTGGGGACACTCGCTCCGTCTCGAGCCAGTCTCATGGCAGCCTTTTCCGGTTCGGTAAACGCCGAGGATTGCTCGAAGGCCCAGATATCGCGAATCCGGCTCGGATCGACGCCCATCAAGTGCAGCGTATAGGCGCCATGCGCCTGGCAGTGCTGACAGCCGCCGGCGATGCTCGCCATCGTAAAGAGTTCACTGCGAAGCTGGCGGGAAAGATTGTTTGGGGACACCATGACCAACTCGACCAGATCCTGGAAAACCCCCGTCAGCTCTGGCCAGCGGAAGAACTCAAGGTTCTGTCGCTCTTGATATTTGGCGTCCGTCATTTTGGGACCTCCCTATCGGCTACGAATTTTCGGTCGGCCGCTTCTGCGGGCCATGACTTAGGTCGCTGCCGGTTGGGGCTACTCCGCCGCCATCCTCCATCCGGCACCAGCGCCGCGTCCGTCATCGGCGCGGAGGCATTCCGTGACTAGCCGGCCGGCGGCCACAGGCGCGGGCCCACCAGCGGCGAGCCCGGCGTGTGGATGGTGTAGCGGACCACGCGCCCTGTCCATTCCTCGGCGTCGACCGCCAGCGCCTCGTGTGGCTCCTCGAAATGCTGCAGGCGCGCTTGCATCGAACTGAACTCGTAGAGGATGGCGTGCTTGGCCCAGCCGGCCACGCCGTTGAGCTTGCGCGCGGCAATGCAGCCCGGCATGCGCGCCATATGCGGCAGCCGGTATTGCGCGTACCAGCAGCCGAGATCGAACTCTTCCGCCACGCTGCGCACGCGGAACGAGCCCATCTGGATCGCCGGCCCGGGCGGGCCGCCTTCGGGCCGTTCGCCGATGGCCGGGCCGTTCACCCGCGTCTCTTCCGAGAAGATGCAACTGCGCACGCCGCGCCGCAGCGCCAGCATGTCGCGGAATTGCGGTTCCTGCTCGATCTCCAGCGCCAGCGGCTTGAGGAAGGTGTGCGGGGAGGGCGCGCCCACCAGCACGACATATTGCGTGCCGCCGCCGATGTCCTCGTTCGGGCGCGTGAGGATGGTGTCGCCGACCTGCCGCATGGCCGCCCCGCCGCCGTCGTTGCGGTAGTGCGCCGCCCAGGCAAAGCCTGGCCGTTGCTGCAGCGCCGGCAGGTAGGTGCCGTGCAGCCAATCGATGAAGCGCGCGCGCGTATCGTCGGCGAGGTCGTACCAGGTGGCCCAGATGCCGCGGTCCATTAGCAGACCTCAGAATATGCGGGTCGATATCCCGGATCGCGCCTCGGCGCGTCTGGGATGACGCCTTCGGCGTCACTTGATCGCCTGCGGATTGATCGGCGAGCCGGTGCCGCCGGTGATCACCAGCGGCGGGCCGCAGAAGAAGAACTCATAGACGCCGTCCTCGGCGCAGTCTTCCGCCAGCTCCTTGAGATAGAAGATCTCGCCCATGCATAGGCCCATGGCCGGGATCACCACCCAGTGCCAGGGCTGGTTGGCCTCCTTGGTTTCGTTCGGCCGCACCTCGACGCCCCAGGTGTCGGTGCAGATAGCGGCGATCTCCTTTTCCTGGCACCAGTAGCAGTTCTCGAACTTGACGCCCGGCGCGTTGCCGCCGGCGTAGCCGCCCCAGTCCTTCTCCTCGTGACAGCGCTCCATCTGTCCGGTGCGCACGATGACGAAATCGCCTTTGCGGATTTCGACATTGGCGTCCTTGGCGCATTTGTCGAGCTCGTCATTGGAAATCGACTCGCCATCGGCCATCCATGGCACGCCGCGGAAGCGCGCGATGTCGAGCAGCACGCCGCGCCCCACCATCTTGTTCTTGGAATGCTCGATGCCGAGTACGGACAGCCCGCGCGAATCGATCTGCTTGGCGTCGAAGCCGTTATAGGCCCTGTCTTCGTAGAAGATGTGGCCGAGCGCATCCCAATGCGTGGCGCCCTGCACGCACAGCATCAGCGTATCGTCGGCGTAGCGGATCTTGTTCCAGTCCTGCTGGCCCGCGATGGCGTCGGTGCCGGTCGCCAGCATCTGGTGGATCGGGTTGAAGCGGCCGCCGAACAGCCCGGTCTGCGGCCCGGTCTTGTCGAGCGGGATGCCGAGCGCGAACACCTTGCCGCTGCGGATCAAGCTCGCCGCCTGCACGATGTCCTCCGGGCTGACGTGGTTGAGCGTGCCGACCTGGTCGTCTTTGCCCCAGCGGCCCCAGTTCGACAGTTTTTTGGAGGCCTCGGCAATCGCCTGCTTGCCGACCTTGATGTCCATGACGCGTTCCTTCCCGCATTTATTGCCGGCCCGCGCTGTTGATTAGGCGGGATTGCTCGCGCGCGATATTGCGCCGGACGGCGGTGTTTCAGCAAGCGCGAGATGGTAGACGTGCAAGTTTCCCATGATCAAACTCGTCATTAGGGGACGCAGCCATAAGCGCGGTTACGCGCGTCTTCGACGCGCTATGGTGGCGGACCCGGAATCCATACTCCCGGTCTGTGATTATGGATTTGGGGGTCGCGGCCGAAGTTTACCATCGGGCCGGCCTTCGGCCGGACCCATTGGGCCGTGCCCCGGAATGACGGCCATTCACACCTTCCCCAGCGCCTTGAGAATTTTTCCCGGCGTGAAAGGCATGTCGGTGAGTTGGCGAAGGCTGCGCTCCGAGGGCGCCGAGCCAACATTGTTGGTATTCGGCACCGAGCCCACCCCGAGGTTCCGCCGTACGATCAAACTTCGATCGGCTCTGTAGCCGCTACCGATTCCACCATCGCGCCGTCAGGATCAAACTGGCATCAATTCCGGGTCGGGCTGGTTGCTTGATTGGAATAGAAAAGACCGCTGCGTCGTCACGGTACTCGGCCTCGGCCAATGTCTCGGCGCGATTTGGTGTCTCGCTGTCAAAGCCGTATTTGAGCGTCCACATTCCGCCGCCCTGCGGATCAGGGAACGCTTCCAGGTTGACCTTATCCCGGAAAATATAGCCGCCCGGAAAGTGGTCTTTGAGCCACGCAAAACCATCTACGACGTAGTCGGGCACCAAAACGCCGAGATCGACTGTGAAACCGAGCGACGGGCGTTCTCGTGCGACCCTCGCGTCCGAGCTCAAATAGGCGGTAAACAGTTGAGGACGATCGATGTTCGAGCGATCATTCGCTTTTGCTTTTTCCGGAAAGAGTTCCCCATAAGTTCGGAATAGAGCCGAGTTTTCATCGGTTACCCGTCGGCTCATATCCCAGTGCACGCCGCGCACGCGCGCGATGCACTCAAAATGATATGAGGCTCGAATTTGTTTATCTTCCAGACGTGCTTTTTCCAATTCCGCGGGAAGTGTGATGTCCTTCACGTCGAGATAACCGTCGACGCGTACGTTTCCGAAAAGAAATCGCGTGAGGTTCTGAAAACCTTCTTCCGAATTGACAATTCCGTAGTATCCGGAATGGCTGCGGTGAACGTAAGCGCGGGGTGCGACCTTTTTTGGCCGGGTCGGATCGCCCGAGGGACCGTAGACGAACGCATTGTTGAGTTGCACGAGACCGTCGCTGAATGGGCCGACGACCCGCGACGACCAGCCTTGGGCCGCGATATAATCCTTTGCATTGGTGCCAACCAGGCAGAAAAAACGATCTGGGTCGAATTTGCCGTTGAGGGTGTTCACCTCGTCAAAGGCGTCATCGGTCTGTTCCTTGATTGGATCCTTGCCGTGGGGGAGGCCGAGATACTCAGCCATGCGTTTCCGGTTGAAATTGTCCGCATTGTTGCGCGTAAAGAACGCCGGAACATTTCCGATAATGTCTAGATCGATCCCATTGTGTGGCGTGGCATAGGTGAACACCTTGTCGACGAGCTTCTTTGTCTCCTGATTGCTAATCTCGTCATTCTGCAGGAAGCAGCGAATGACCAGCCCGCCCATGGAATGGCCGACGAGGTAGACCTTAAAGTTTTCGCGCTCCTGCGGATCATTGTCGCAGACCCGATCGCGTAGCTTCTCGATCAGTTTTCCCAGACCCTCGCCAAAAGTCTCCATATTCACTCGTTTGCCCCCGCCGAACGTGGGCGAAACGAGATCGTAATAGCGATAAATGATAATGGAGTTCGGGTTGACGCTCCCAGGCGGCAGGTGCTCGATCGCCGCCAGATCGAGTCCCGACGAGTACACGTCGCGATAATCGAAATCCTTCATCAGCCGGACAAGAGGAGATTCGAAGTAATAGCGCTCCGTGTCGCCGGTGTAGACCGTTCGCAGTTTAGTCGAGCCGAGATTGAAGCCCATGTAAGGATCGGAAACCGTGTCCTCGACTTCGTCATCGCTTCCCGCATAGCCGCGGACGTAAATGATCGGATACTTTGGCGGTTGAATCTTAGCCATAGCTGCCCCCACCCTTGATAGGGGTAATT
Source organism: uncultured Pseudomonadota bacterium (assembly GCA_963805535.1). GTDB lineage: Bacteria > Pseudomonadota > Alphaproteobacteria > Rhizobiales > Xanthobacteraceae > Pseudolabrys. Next base: position 256,842 of record CAWDUV010000005.1, on the reverse strand, counting down.
GTCCTATGCGCAATCTAAGCTTGCAAGCGTAATGTGATAGAAGCCGCTCACCTTGGGTCGCTAAATTTTTCTTAGCGCTTTCAAAACCTTCCCCGGCGTAAACGGCATATCCGTCAAGGGCTGCGCCCCGAGCGGCCGCAGCGCGTCGTTGATGGCGTTCATCACCGCGGCCGGCGCGCCGGCGGTGCCGGCTTCGCCGGCGCCCTTGGCGCCCAGCTCCGAGTTGGCGGTGGGCGACACCACATGGCCGCAATCGATGTCCGGCATTTCCGCCGCCATTGGCACCAGATAGTCGGCCATGTTGCCGTTAAGCATCTGCCCGCGCTCGTCGTAGAGGCAGTGCTCGAACAATGCGGCGCCGATGCCCTGCACCACGCCGCCGCGCATCTGCTCGTCGACCAGTTGCGGGTTGATGATGGTGCCGCAGTCTTCTACCACCCAGTGCTTGAGCAGCTTGACGAAGCCGGTATCTGTATCGACCTCCAGCCAGCTTGCCTGGATGCCGTTGGTGAAGGCGAAGGGATAGGCGCGCGGCAGGTAATGGCGCGTGACCATCAGTTCGGGCTGCACGCCGGAAGGCAGCGTGTCGGGCCGGAAGTAAGCAACGCGCGCCAGTTCCTCCAGCGGCAGCCGTTCGGTGCCGCTGGCCGCATCCACGACGATGCCGTTGCGGATGTCGAGCGCCTCCGGCTGCGCCTGTAGGATGCTCGCCGCCACCGCCAAGACATTAGCGCGCAGCGCTTTGCCCGACTGCCAGGCCGCCTCGCCGCCGATGCCGGCCGCGCGCGAGGCCCAGGTGCCGCCGCCGTAAGGCGTGTTGTCGGTGTCGCCGGTGACGACGCGCACGCGGTCGATCGGCACGCCGAAGGCGCTCGCCGCCACCTGCGCCACCACGCTTTCGGCGCCCTGGCCCTGCTCGGTGACGCCGGTATGCACCACCAGCGCGCCTTGCGCGTCCAGCATCAGCGTGGCGCCGTCCTGCGAGGTGATGTGCGCGCCGCCGACGCCGTAGAAGGCGGCCGACGGATTGGTCACCTCGATGAAGCTGGCAAAGCCGAGGCCGCGATAGATGCCTTGCTCGCGCAGTCGCTTCTGCTCGGCGCGCAAGCCGGCATAGTTCATCATCTTGTCGAGATGCGCGAGCGTCTCGTGATGCGACAGCTTCTCGAACTTCAGCCCGGCCGCCGACTGCGCCGGATAATTGTCGTCGGGAAAGAGATTGCGCCGGCGCAATTCGAGCGGGTCCATGCCGATCTTGGCGGCGGCCATCTCCACCAGCCCCTCGGTCACCGCTACCGCGATCGGATGGCCGACCGCGCGGTACTGGCACATCACATTCTTATTCTGGAACACCACGCGCGCGGCGGCGCGGTAATTCGGCGTCGTGTAGGGCCCGCCAACCAGATTGACCACCTGGTTGGCCTCGATGCCCGAGGTGCGCGGGTAGACCGAGTAGGGGCCGATGCCGGTCAGGTCGTCAATCTCGAAGGCGGTGATGCTGCCGTCGTTCTTCACCGCGATCTTCGCCTTGATGCGGTGGTCGCGCGCGTGGATGTCGGTGACGAAGCTCTCGATGCGGTCGGCGACGAACTTCACCGGCCGCTTGAGCAATTTCGACAGTGCCACCGTCGCCATCTCGTCGGCGTAAACGTGCACCTTGATGCCGAACGAGCCGCCGACGTCCTTGGTCACCACGCGCACGTCGCGCTCCGGCAGGTCGAGATGCTTGGCGAAGAGGTTCTGCATCATGTGCGGCGCCTGCGTGCCCTGATAGACGGTCAGCTTGCGCTCGCCTTCGTTCCAGTCGGCGACGATCGCGCGCGGCTCGGTGGTGACGCCGGTGTGGCGGCCGAACAGGAAGGTGGTCTCCACCACCGCGTCGGCTTCGGCGAAGGCTTTGTCGGGCGCGCCCACTTCCAGCTTGCGCTCGAAGCAGAGATTGTCGCCCAGCTCCGGCTGGATCACGTAGGTGTTCTTGTCGAGCGCGGTTTCCGGGTCGGTGACCGCAGGCAGCTCCTGGTATTTCACCTCGACCAGCTCGCAGGCGTCCTCGGCCTGCGCCCGCGTGCGCGCCACCACCGCGCACACGGCCTCGCCCTGCCAGCAGGCGCGGTCGACCGCGATCGCGTGTTGCGGTGCCGACTTGAGGCCCTTGAGATGCGTGAGCACGCCGACCCAGGGCGTCATCACTTTCGCCAGCTCCGCGCCGGTCACCACGGCGATCACGCCCGGCGCCTTCTTCGCCTTGTCGCTCTTGATGCCGACGATGCGGGCGTGCGCGTGCGGCGAGCGCAGAAAGGCAACATGCGCCATGCGCGGCAGCGCAACGTCGCTGACATATTGCCCGCGCCCTTGCGTGAGCCTGGCCAGATTCGGCCGCGGCACCGAGCGCCCGATATAGGAGTTCGGCCGGTCGAGCGCGCTCAGCACGGGCGGGGAGTTTGAGGCGATTTTCATTTCTTCTCTCCCGCGCGCGCACTTTTCCTTACCTCCCTCTGAAAGGGGGAGGTCAACCGCGAAGCGGTCGGGTGGGGGTTATTGGCGGCGCACGGTGACCCCCACCCCAACCCTCCCCTTTGCAGGGGGAGGGAGCGCGCTTGCGTTCGTTGCGCAGTCATCGCGCCCTCACAGGAACCGCGTCGGCCACAGGATCGTGCGCCACATGTGTGCCGACGAGCTGTTATCGAGGCCCAGCCCTTCCTTCGGCTGCTTGAAATTGCGGCCGATGATGTCGACGAAGTCGTCGAGATCGACCGCGGCGTTCGGATCGAAGGCGTAAATGTCGTTCATGCAGATCAGCCGCGAGGTCATGTACCATTTGTGCGCGCGGGCGCGCTTGTACTCCTCGACGATGTAGGGCTCGGGCTGGTAGTCGGGGCCGAACAGTGACTTGTACAGATCGGGGTAGCCGTAGCCGACCAACTCGTCAGGGAAGAAACGCAGCGCCTGGTGCATGCGGACCGCCCAGGCGATCTCCTCGTCGACATAGGGCTCGATCATCTGCGCCCCCCAGTAGCCGTGGTCGCAGCGAATGAAGCTGACGATGGCGATGTCGTGCACCAGACAGGCCATCACAACCTTCTCCGGCTGGCCGGTCTTAAGCGCATGTGCCGCGCTCTGCAACAAATGCGCGGTCGAAGCGAAACGGTGGCGGAAATAGTCGACCAGCGTCGGCTTCTCCGGCATTTTCGGCAGCCGCGGGTCAGCGCCCATGTTGAAGTAGCGGCCGGGATGCTCGGCCAGCAGCGGCGGACTGGTGTCCATCTCGCGCTTGCCTTCGGTGAGATAGGCGAAGGTGGAACGGGTGAGGATGCGCTCCATCTCGTGCATTTTCTCTTCTTCGAGCTCGTCGGCACGCTCGGACATGGATTTCGGATGCGGGTGCTGGTTCATCGCTCACCTGATTTTCGCGCGTGCTTGGGCCACCGCTTCTACTGCGTCGACAATGGCGTGATAGCCGGTGCAGCGGCAGTAGTTGCCGGAGAGATGCTCGCGGATGTCGTCGCGCGTTGGCACGCCGCCGCGCGCTTTCGCTTGCAGGAGCAAATCCTGCGACGCCACCAGCATGCCGGGCGTGCAGTAGCCGCATTGCAGCGCGTTGCGCGCCGCGAAGGCCGTTTGCAGGTCGGCGATCTCGCCCGTATCCGACAGGCCCTCGATGGTCTCGACGCGTGAGCCGGCGCATTGCGCCGCCAGCATCAGGCAGCCGCGCACGATCGAGCCATCGACGCGCACGGTGCAGGCGCCGCAGACGCCGTGCTCGCAGCCGACATGGCTGCCGGTCAGGCCCAGATCCTCGCGCAGGAAATCGACCAGCGTCTTGCGCGCGTCGATGCGCTCGGCAACCGGCTCGCCGTTGACGGTGAGCGAAATGTCGACGGACGTGTCGATCATGACCTGCTCACCACGCGGTCATTGCCGGGCTTGACCCGGCAATCCATCTTTTTGCGAAACATGATGGATGCGCGGGTCAAGCCCGCGCATGACGACTCAGAAATCATCACCGCCCCTCCATCAGCTGCTTGGCCACCCGCCGCAGCAGCACGCCGGCGAGATGCTTCTTCACCGCGCCGGTTGCCTGCACGTCGTCCGGCGGGTCGAGCCCGAGCGCGGCCACCGCGCCCTCGATATCGCCGCGCGCGAGGGCTGCTTCCGCCTGCGGCGCCCGCAGCGGTCTGTCGCCGACGCCGAAAAAGGCCAGCCGGACGTCGGTCAGCCCTTTGGCAGTGGCGCGCGCCGCTCGCCGCCAGGCCGACCATGGCGTAATCGCCGTGCCGGCGCGCCAATTCGGCAAAGCCCACGCGCGTCGCCTTGTCGGCGGCCGGCACGCGCACCGCGGTCAGCATTTCGCGGGGCTTGAGCGCCGTCTCGAACAGGCCCTTGAAGAAGGCGTCCGCCTTCACCCGCCGCTTGCCGCGTGAGCCCGCGATCTCGATCTCGCCGCCCATCGCCACTAGGCAGGCCGGCAATTCGGCCGCCGGGTCGGCAAAGGCGATGGAACCGCCGAAGGTGCCGCGATTGCGAATGGCGGCATGGCCGATGTGCGGCATGGCGAGCGCGATCAGCGGCGCACATTGGGCGATCAGCTTGGAGCGTTCGACGGCCGCGTGGCGCGCCAGCGCGCCGATCTCGACGAACTTGCCTTTGCGGGCGATGCCGTCGAGGCCCTTGATGCCGTTGATGTCGACAAGCAAGTCGGGTGCCGACAGCCGCATATTGAGCGAGGCGATCAGGCTCTGCCCGCCGGCCAATAGCCGCGCGTCGCCCCGGTGCTTGCCGATGAGCGCGACCGCTTCCTTGACCGTGCGCGCCTTGGCATAGACGAACGGCGCCGGCTTCACGAAATCCTCCGTATTTTGCCGGCGCGTGATCTTGTCCGAAAAACCGGGTCCCACTATTCGGGATCACGCGCAGATGCTTTCGTCTTATTGTGACCGAGAACGCAGCGCGGTCAATGCGCCCCACTCGCGGGCGCGCGAATTGCCGCGTATAAGTTGCCGCCACAAAAAGGGGAGGAAGCCATGGCGCGCGAATTCGAAGGCAAAGTAGTGGTGGTCACCGGCGGCAGCCGCGGCATTGGCCGCGCGATCGCGGCGGCCTTCGCGCGCGAGGGTGCGCAGACGGTGCTGGCGGCGGGCAACGCCGCCAATCTCGCCGCCGGCGCCAAGGCGGTGGCCGCGGCCGGCGGGCCGGCGCCGCTGACGGTCGCAGGCGACTTGCGTGACCTTGCCGCCTGCGAGGCGCTGTTCGAGGCGGTCGACGGCAAATTCAAACGCTGCGACGTGCTGGTCAACAATGCCGGCGCCACCAAAGGCGGCAAGTTCTTCGACCTGCCGGACGAGGCCTGGGCTGACGGCTTCGCGCTTAAATTCCACGCCGCGGTACGGTTGACGCGGCTGTTCTGGCCGCTGCTCAAGGCATCGCACGGCTCGATCGTCAACATTATCGGCGGTGCCACCCGCACGCCGGGTCCGGATTTTCTGATTGGCGGTGCCGTCAACGCCGCCATGGCCAATTTCGCCAAGGGCCTCACCGCGCTCGGCAACCGCGACGACGTCAACATCAATGTCATTCATCCCGGCATGGTCGAGACCGATCGCGTGGTGCAGCTGTTCGAGCAATTCGCCAAGGCGCAGAACAAGACGCCGGAACAGGTGCGCGAAGAGTCGCTGGCGAAAAGCGGAACGCGCCGCATTGGCCTGCCGGAGGACGTCGCCGAGCTCGCCGTGTTCCTGGCCAGCGCCAAAGGCCGCCACATCCAGGGCACCGCGATCTCGGTCGATGGCGGCGCCACGCCGGGATTTTACTAGTTCTGTCATTCCGGGGCGCGAGCGCAGCAAGCGAGCCCGGAATCCAGGGTTCCAAAGGAGGCGCTTCGTGTTTGGCGCCTGGATTCCGGGGCCGCCGCTTTCGCGGCGTCCCGGAATGACTATTTCAGCTTCTTCACAATATCGATCGCCCGCCGCAGCAGCGTCATCGAGGCCTCCAGCGTGCGGAAGGCGGCGTGGGCGGTGAGGGTGACGTTCTCCATCTTGGCCAGCGGGTGATCGGGCCTCAAGGGCTCGTCGTGGAAAACGTCGAGCCCGGCGTGCCTGATATGCCCGCTTTGCAGCGCCTCGATCAGCGCCGGTTCGTCGACCAGCGCGCCACGCGCGGTGTTGATCAGGATGGCGCCCGGCTTCATGTGCGCGATGTGCTCGCGGCTCAAGAAGCCGCGCGTGTCGTCGTTGAGCGTCAGGTTGATCGACACCACGTCGGCGCGCTCGAGCAGCGCGTCGAGTTCGGTGAGCGGAATGCCGGCGCGCCGCGTGCGGTTCCAGCCGATCACGTGCATGCCGACGCCGCGGCCGAGATGCGCCACCTCACGGCCGATGCCGCCGAGCCCGATCACGCCCAGCGTCTTGCCGTGCAGCTGCACGCCCTCCTGCGGCGTCCACACGCCCGAGCGCACCTCGCGGTCCATGCGCGCGATGTCGCGCGCCGCCGCGAACATCAGCGCGATGGTATGCTCGGCCACCGCCGTGTCGCCATAGCCCTTGATGGTGTGCACGTGCACGCCGCGCGCCTTCAACTCGTCGATGTTCATGTAACTCGCCGCGCCGGTGCCGAGGAACACGATATGCTTGAGCGCCGGACACTGCGCCATCAGCTCGGTCGGCATGTGGGAATGGTCGTCGAGCGCGACCGCGTAGCCGTCGAGCACGCGCGGCAATTCTTCGCGCGCAAATGGCTTTGAATTGACGTCGATCGGCGGATCGTCCGGCCGCACCACCTTGGCCCAGACCGGCGCCAATTGATCGTTACAATCGAAGAAAATGCTTTTCATGGAACCGAATCGCTCGGCGCGACAACCGACTTGTGCGCCGGGCATGCCCCCGACATTGACGGCCCGCCGGCATAAGAATACACGGCTGCTGGCGCGCCGCCGACCCGTTAAGCATAGCGCCGAAGCGCCGGCGACTCCAAGCCGTCGGGGCCCAAGGGCGCGAGAGCCGGAAATCTGGATGAAGCTTGCAAGTTACAGGGTGCGCGGGCGCGAAAGCTTCGGCGCGGTGGTAGGCGAGGGCGTGGTCGATCTGAAAACCCGGCTGGCGCCGCGCTATCAGAGCCTGTTCGAGCTGTTGCGCGGCGACGGCCTCGACGCCGCCCGTGCCGCATCGAGCGGCGTGCGCGCCGATTTTCCCTTGAGCGAGCTGCAATGGCTGCCGCCGATCTTGACGCCGGAGAAAATCCTCTGCATCGGCGTGAATTACGCCCAGCGCCCGGCCGATTACGGCGATACCGAGCCGCCGAAATATCCCAGCATGTTCTACCGCGCGCCGCTTCGCTGGTCGGCCACGAGCGGGCGCTGGTCATCCCGCGCGAATCGGTCGAGCTCGACTACGAGGGCGAGATCGCGCTGGTGATCGGTCGCGCCGGCCGCCGCATTGCGCGTGACGAAGCGCTCGCCTACGTGGCGGGCGTCACTCTGTGCAACGAGGGCACCGTGCGCGACTGGCTGCGCCACGGCAAGTTCAACGTGACCCAGGGCAAGAATTTCGACGCCAGCGGCAGCATCGGGCCCTGGATCATCACCGCCGACGCGCTCGATCTGGCGCGGCCCTTGCATATCACGGTGAAGCTCAACGGCGAGATCACCCAGGACGACACAACGGACCACATGATCCAATCCTTCGCCGACATCATCGCCTATGTCAGCCGCTTCATGACGCTGAAGGCAGCCGACGTCATCGTCACCGGCACGCCGGTGAAGCTGGGCGCGAAGCCCGCGTCGCCGCGCTGGCTGCAAGCCGGCGATGTGGTCGAGATCGCGGTGCCCGAGATCGGTACTCTGCGCAACACGGTGGTGGCGGAAGCATGAGCGAAGAGCGCAAAGCCGCCTGTGTGATCGCCTGGCCGGTCGGCCATTCGCGCTCGCCGCTGATTCACAACTACTGGATCAAGCAGCACGGGCTTGACGCCGAATACCGGCGCGAGGCGGTGCCGCCGGAGAAGTTCGCCGACTTCGTCGGTCATCTGCGCGAGCACGGCTATATCGGCGCCAATGTCACGGTGCCGCACAAGGTGGCGGCGCTCGGCGTGACGACGCCCGACGAGCGCGCGCGTGCGGTCGGCGCTGCCAACACGCTGTGGTACGACGACGCCGTTCTGCGCTCGACCAATACCGACGTGGAAGGCTTCCTCGCCAATCTCGACAGCGCCACGCCCGGCTGGGACCGCGGCCTGGAAAGCGCGCTGGTGCTCGGTGCTGGCGGCGGCGCGCGCGCCGCCGTGTTCGCGCTGCTGACGCGCGACGTGCGCCGCGTCTATGTGATCAACCGCACGCTCGATCGCGCCGAGGAACTGCGCAAGGCATTCGGCGCGCGCATCTTCCCCGCCGCCTGGGAGGAGATCACCGGCCTGTTGGGCGGCGCCGGCCTCCTGGTCAACACCACGACGCTCGGCATGGTCGGTCAGCCGCCGCTCGAGGTCAACCTGCGCTGCCCGGCTTCGCTGGTGGTCGCCGACCTGGTCTACGACCCGCTGATCACGCCGCTGTTGGCGGCCGCGCGCGAACGCGGCCTGCGCACCGCCGACGGTCTCGGCATGCTGCTGCACCAGGCGGTGCGCGGCTTCGAATTGTGGTTCGGCGTCAAGCCCGAGGTGACGGCGGAGCTGCGCGCGCTGGTCGAGGCCGATCTCGGCGTGACCCCGCCGGAGCCTCTGGTGCTGCACAAGCCCAAGCCGGTGGTGAAGGTGAAAAAGCCGCGGCGGAATAAAAAGCGGGGCGGGGGGTTTTCCGGCTGACGGCCCGATAGAGGCCGCGCCAGGGAGAACGTTCATGCACACATCATGGGTGCGCCGCGCGCTTTTGCTCGCGGCGATCGGGCTTGCCGCCGCGTCGTCCGCTGCGCTGGCGCAGGCCCCGCACCGTATTCGCGGCGAGATCGTCAAGGCCGACGGCGGCAGGCTTGCGGTCAAGACACGCGAAGGCGTCATGCTCGACGTCAAGGTCGCGGACGACGCGCGCGTGGCTGCGCTGGTCAAAGCCTCGCTCGCCGACATCAAGAACGACAGCTTCATCGGCGTCGCCGGCATGCCGCAGGCCGACGGCAGCATTCTCGCCTTTTCGGTGCACATCTTCCTGCCGGCTCAGCGCGGCGTGGTGCCGGACCGGCACGGGCCTTGGGATGCACGCCCCGGCAGCACCATGACCAACGCCTATGTCGAGAGCATGGTGCAGGCAAAGGACGGCGAGAATTTCACGGTGAAATACAAGGGCGGCGAGAAGAAGATCGTGGTCACGCCGCAGACCGTGATCGCCGCGGTGGCCAAGGGCGACAAGAGCGAGCTGACGGCGGGCAAGCACGTCATCATCTTCGTGTCGCAGAAGCAGCCGGACGGCTCGCTCTTGGCCAAGGTGATCTATGTCGGGCGCAACGTGCAGCCGGCGATGTAGGCCGCGGCTCCCTCTTCCCCGCGCAGCGGGGAGAGGTGAAGAGAGCACGCGGCGAGGGTTACCCCGCCCTCCTGTTCGGCGCGTGCGCCGAGCCGCGCGCCGGCACGTCGAGGTCGGAAGCGAGTTCCGGCATCTCGCGCATCAGTGCCACCAGCCGTTGTGCCGGCTGCCGAGGGCGCGCGCTTCGCGCTGGTCCTCGATCGGGCGGCGCACCTCGTCGCAGCGCGCCAGCGTGTCGATGTCGGCGCCGTGTTCGGCGAGCCGCGCCAGCCATGGCGTCAGGTCCTCCAACTGCTCGGCCACCACATGGATGACGCCCGCTTCCGCCTGCACGCGGCCCGTGACCAGCACGTAGCGCGCGCCCAAGACCACCGGGCGCAGGCGCTCGAACACTTTCGGCCACACGATCACATTGGCGAGCGCGGTTTCGTCTTCGATGGTCATGAACACCACGCCCTTGGCCGAGCCCGGCCGCTGCCGGCAGGTGACCAGGCCGGAAATACGCGCGCGCGTATTGTTGGCGACGCCGCGTAGCGCTTCGTTGAGCAAGGCTCCGCGGCGGTTCAGATCGGCGCGCAGGAACGCGGCCGGATGTGCGCGCAGCGACAGGCGCAGAAAGCGGTAGTCGTTGATCACCTCCTCGCCCAGCGGCATGGGGGGCAGGGCGACCTCGGGCTCGCGGCTTCTTTCCCTCTTCCCGCTTGCGGGGAGAGGGTGGCGAGCGCCGGTGGCGCGAGCCGGGTGAGGGGGCCTTTCCGTAAGCTCAGGCTGTGACGACGCCTCCCCACCTGGCTCGCTTCGTTCGCCGACCTCTCCCCGCAAGCGGGGAGAGGTGACCGCAAACAGCGGCAGATCGTCGTCGCGGTCGCCGACGCGGCCGAGCGCCTTGGCCGCCCACAGCGCCGCGCGCCGGGAAAGCCCGAGCGAGCCGAAGGCATCCGCGTCCGCCAGCCGCTCCAGCACGCGCGGCGAGAGGCCCGTGCGCAGCCAGACGTCGCGCAGGGAGTCGTAGGGCACTGCCTGTTCCCTCCCCCGCTTGCGGGGGAGGGTTAGGGAGGGGGCAGATGCTCGCTCGATGCCTGCAGAAGAGCCCCCTCCCGGCTCGCCATAGCGCGTCAAAGACGCGCGTGAACGCGCTAATGGCTCGCCGACCTCCCCCGCAAGCGGGGGAGGTGAAGAAAGAGAGAGTGGGGGGAGGGGAGAAGAGAGCGCATCGCATTGAATTAAATCACCGTCGCCGCGCCTCTCCACAATCAACCTTCCATCCTCCTCGCTTAAGCCCTTGATCTCGCGCAGCCCCAGCCGGATGGCGTGCGTCGCGCGCACGTCGTCGCGCATGTCGCGGTGCCGCTCGTGCAAGCCGCTCCGCCGCGCGCGCACCCGGCTCCAAGGTCGAAATCCCAATCGGAATGATTGACGTCCGGCGCGCGCACGTCGACGCCGTGCTCGCGCGCGTCGCGCACGATCTGCGCCGGCGCGTAGAAGCCCATGGGTTGCGCGTTCAAGAGCGCCGCCGCGAAGGCGTCCGGATAGCGGCACTTCAGCCAGGCCGAGGCATAGACCAAAAGCGCGAAGCTCGCCGCATGGCTTTCCGGGAAGCCGTATTCGCCGAAGCCCTCGATCTGCTGGAAGCAGCGCTCGGCGAAGGCGCGTTCGTAGCCGTTCTTCAGCATGCCGTCGATCATCTTGCGCTGGAAGGTGCCGATGGTGCCGACGCGCTTGAAGGTGGCCATGGCGCGCCGCAATTTGTCGGCCTCCGCCGGGGTGAAGCCGGCGGCGACGATGGCGATCTTCATGGCCTGCTCCTGGAACAGCGGCACGCCCAGCGTCTTCGCCAGCACCGCCTCCAGTTCCTTCGACGGGTAAACGACCGGTTCCTGCCCGCGCCGCCGCCGCAGATAAGGATGCACCATGTCGCCCTGGATCGGACCGGGGCGCACGATCGCCACCTCGATCACCAGGTCGTAGAAATTCGCAGGCTTCAGCCGCGGCAGCATGGTCATCTGCGCGCGGCTTTCCACCTGGAACACGCCGAGCAAATCGGCACGGCCGAGCATGCGGTAGACGGCATCTTCTTCGGCGGGGATGGCAGAGAGGGTGAGACGAGGCGGTGCGACATTCCCCTCCCTCCCTCCTTGCGGGGGAGGGATGGGGAGGGGGGTAGCAACTTGTGCAGGCGCTTGTTGCGTACCCCCCTCCCGACCGCCTTCGCTATCGCTCCGGCGGTCGACCTCCCCCGCAGGGGGGGAGGTGAAGAGTGCGTGTTGCTGCGCTTCGTCCTGCAAAGCAAAAGGATAATGCCGTGCCACCAGATCGAGCGCCTTGCGCAGGCACGACAGCATGCCGAGCCCCAGCACGTCGATCTTCAAAATCCCCAACGCGTCAAGATCGTCCTTGTCCCATTCGACGAAGGTGCGTTCCTCCATGGCCGCGTTGCCGATCGGCATCACCTCATCGAGCCGGCTGCGCGTGATGACGAAGCCGCCGACATGCTGCGACAGATGGCGCGGGAAGCCGACGATCTCGCGCGCCAGCGCCGCGATCTGCTGCACGCGCCGGCTGGCAGAATCGAGCCCGCTGCGCTTGACCGCGTCCTGCGACACCGATCCGCCGCCGCCGCCCCAAATCGACGACGACAGCGCGCCGATGGTGTCTTCGCTCAGACCGAAGGCCTTGCCGACCTCGCGGATGGCCGAACGGCCGCGATAAGAGATCACCGTGGCGGCGATGCCGGCGCGCTCGCGCCCGTATTTGCGGTAAATGTATTGGATCACCTCCTCGCGCCGCTCGTGCTCGAAATCGACGTCGATGTCGGGCGGCTCGCGCCGCTCCGGCGAGATGAAGCGCTCGAACAGCAGATCGGCGCGCTCGGGATCGACCTCGGTGACGCTCAAGCAAAAGCACACCGCCGAATTGGCCGCCGAGCCGCGGCCCTGGCAGAGAATGCCTTGGCTGCGCGCATAGCGCACGATGTCGTGCACGGTAAGAAAGTAAGGTGCGTAGGCGAGTTGCGCGATCAGCGCCAGCTCGTGTGCGATGGCAGCGCGCACCTTGTCGGGCACGCCGGCCGGATAGCGCTGCTTGGCGCCTTCGTAAGCGAGATGCGCCAGCGCCTCTTGTGCGTTGGAAAAACCTTCCACCTGCTCGTCGGGATATTCGTAGCGCAATTCGTCGAGCGAGAAGGTCAGCGCCTCGCTCAAGCGCAAAGTCTCCGTGATCGCTTCCGGCGCGTCGCGGAACAGCCGCGCCATCTCCTCCGGCGGCTTCAGGTAGCGTTCGGCATTGGGGCTAAGCTTGCGCCCGGCGCGGTCGATGGTGGTCTTCTCGCGGATACAGGTGAGCACGTCGGCGAGCGCGCGCCGGTCGGGATGATGCATGTGCACGTCGTTGACCGCGATCAGCGGCACCTGCGCCATGTGCGCCAGCGCCGCGAGCCGTGCGAGTCTTGTGCGATCCCGCCCCCGATAAAGCATGGAGGCGGCGAGCCGTATGCGGCCGGGCGCGGCGGCGCGCAGCTTATGCAGAACTGCTTTCCTCTCCCCATGCACGGCGCGCTCCCTCCCCCCTTGAGGGGGAGGGTTGGGGAGGGGGGTAGAAACTTGCGCAGGCGTTTGTTGTGTACCCCCCTCCCTGTCCCTCCCCCTCAAGGGGGGAGGGGACGATGACGGCGAAGGCATCACGATCAATTCGAGTCCGAACATATGCGCGATGAGATCGTCGAGCGTGAGATGGCATTGACCCTTCTCCGTGCGCAGGTTGCCGGCGGTGAGCAGCCGCGTCAGCCGGCCCCAGGCGGCGCGGTCGCGCGGATAGGCCAGCACGTCCGGCGTGCCGTCGGCGAACACCAAGCGTGCACCCGGGTGATAGGCGAGCGACAGGTTCTGCTCGCGCTTGGCCAGATGCGCGCGCACCACGCCGGCCACCGAATTGCGGTCGCAAAGGCCGAGCCCGGCCAGCCCGATCGCTTGCGCCTGCACCATCAGCTCCTCCGGGTGCGAGGCCCCGCGCAGGAAGGAGAAATTGGAGGCGGTAGCGAATTCGAGGTAACGCATGGACTCACCGCTTGCTTCGCCTAACCCTCTCCCCGCGCACTGCTTGTTCCCTCCCCCGCTTGCGGGGGAGGGTTAGGGAGGGGGCAATCGTTTGCGAGGCTCTTTCATTAAGGGCCCCCCTCACCCGACCTCGCTACGCTCGGTCGACCTCTCCCCAAAGGGGAGAGGTGAAGAAAAAGATCACCCAAACGTCCCGTGCAGGAACCAACTCGGCGTCGCCGCCGTGCCTTGCGCCAAACCTTCCCGTCCCAAACCTTCCCGTCCCAAATCTTCCCGTCCCATGTCGCGATACAAGCCGGCGCGGAACAGCCAGAAGCGCAGGCCGCTCTTGTCCTCGACGCGGAAGTAATCGCGCGCAAGATTCCCGAAAGGATGCCCGCCATGCTCGCTCCACCAGGCGCCTTCGATGCGTTCGGGTCCGTCGGCGGCAATCACCTCGTGCAGCGCGCGCCGCCATCTGAAACGCAACGGCGGGCCGTCCGGCACTTCCGCCACCGCCTCGATCGGCTCCGGCCGCATCAGCAGGCGTAACGGGCGCGGGCTGAGTTCCGCTTCGGCGCGGTAGCGGCGAAACGCCTGCCAGCCGTCGTCGGTGCCGGTCATCTGCGCCGGCACCTCGATGCCGGCGATCTCCGGAATATGGCTGTCCTGCGCTACCGGCTTGCGCACGCGGCGCGCGCTTAAGCGCGCGCTTAAACGATCCACCAGCCGGTCGAGCTCGGCTTGATCCTCGGCGCCGCCGATGCCGATCTGCTCGGGCGGCGAAGGCTCCGCCACCTCGACCGACAGCCGCGCCATGTCGAAGCCGAAGCCGGGATCGAGCGCGTCGGCCAGCGCGGCCAGTCGTTCGGTAAACAGCGCGCATATGGCGGCCGGATCGCGCAACGGCCGCGAGCAGCCGACCGCCACGCGGCGCAGCGCGCCGTCGGTGCGGAACAAGGTCAGCTCGAGCCGGCGGGCGCCGTCGCCGCGCCGCTCCAGCGCGAATTGCAAGCGGCCCGCCAGCCGCGTGACGCTGGCCAACACGTCCTCCTCGCGCGCGATCGGCTCGGCAAAGCGCTGTTCGGCGACGTAAGGCGCAACCGGCAGCCGCGGAGTAAGCGGCTCGTGCTCAGCCCCCAGCGCGCGGTCGAGCTGGCGCAAGAGCGCGAGGCCAAAGCGCGCGGTCAAAGGCGCGCGCGGCAGGTCGACGATATCGCCCACGCGCTTCAGGCCGACGCGCGCCAGCGCCGCCACCGTGCCGGCTTCGAGCCGCAGCGCGGCGAGCGGCAGCGGCGTCAGCATTGTTCGCTGCGTGCCGCAAAGATAGCGCCCCGGCTCGCCGTGATGCGCGGCGGCATGCGCCGCGCCGATGGTGCCGGCGATCGCCATGCGGTAGGCAAAGCCCGCCGCCTCCAGCCGCCCGCTCAGATCGGCGACCAGCCGCTCCTCGCCGCCATAGAGATGCGCGCAGCCGCTGATATCGAGCAGCAGACCGTTCGGCGCATCGAGTGCCACCAGCGGCGTGTAGCGCAGGCACCAGTCGGCGGTTCGCTCGAGCAGCGCGCTATCTGCTTCGGCGTCTTCTTCGATCGCTTCGATCCCCGGATGCATGGCGCGCGCCTGCGCCAGCGCCAGGCCGGGCGTAAGGCCCAAGCGCTCGGCGGTATCGTCGACTGCGGTGAGCACATCGGCATTGCCGCGCTTGCCGTAGATGGCGAGCGGCGCCTCGTTTCCCGGGCGCAGTGCACCGCGCCGCGGTTCGCTGCAGACCCGGATCGCTCCGTTGACTGCCTCTCGCGTCCCGGATCTGCAGTGCACCGCTCCGCTTCACCGCGTCCGGGACACACCGGTCCGCATCACGCAACCTTGCGATGCGGTCGGTCGGTAGTCGGCGCAGCCACAGGCTGAGCAGGCGTTGCGAGCAGGAAGCGCCCATCGTCGTCACTCCATTGCAAAATCCATGATCCGAGCGGCCCGCGCCGGTTGCGCACGAGCCGCGCGGCGAAGCAGGCCGTTCTTTCGCCGCCGTTTTTTTCTGCGTCATTCCGGGACGCGGGCGGCAGCCCGCGGGCCCGGAATCCAAGGGCCAAACTCTCGGTCGCCGCTCTGGATTCCGGGTTCGTCCGCCTTCGCCCTTCGAGCTTCGGCGGACGCTCCGGAATGACAGAGACAGAAGACGCCGCGCCCACCACCCAGCGCGTCGCGGCGGTGGAAGCGTCCCGCGGCGGCGAGGCGCGCAGCAGCAGCGCCAGCGCACCGCTGTGCGCGGCGGCGAGCGACAACCGCCGCAGCGCCACCATGTCGATGTCGCCGTGTCGGACTTCGCCGATCACGGCGGCGACCGCGCGGCAGCGCAGCGCTTCCTCCATCGCCCACAAGAGATCGCGCATGTGCGCGGCGGCGACCGTCAGCAATTGCTCGGGCGCCAGTCCGAAACTTTCCAGCCCGGGCCCATAAAGCGCGCCGCTTTCGGTGAGCGCCATGTCCTCGGCGATCCAGACGAGGCAGCGCCGCTTGTCATCTCTCCCCGCTCTCCCTTCGTCATTCCGGGACGCGGGCGTCAGCCCGCGGGCCCGGAATCCAGGGGCCTGGCTCTCAGTCGCCGACCTGGATTCCGGGTTCGTCCGCCTTCGCCCTTCGGGCTGCGGCGGACGCCCCGGAATGACAGAGGAGAAGCAGGGAGAGGGAAGGCACGCCAACCCAATCGCAAACCCCGCCGCCGCGGCGACATGCGCCTCGCCCGCCGCCGCGATCTCGTGCAGCGCGCCGCGCATGAGCCCCCCGCCGAGCGCGGCATCGAGCGCCGGCACGCCGAGCGGCAGGCAGCCGGCGTCCTCCAGCCCGGCCGGCCGTCCTAGCGCCCGCAAGCTTTGCCGCAGCTCGTCGATCATCCATAACCCTCTGAAGACACGGGGAGAACGGGTTCGCTTCAGCCCGCCGCGCCGCTTAATCGTTCCTGATTTGTTCTAGTGTGCCGAAGGCTTGGGACATCGTCAAGCCGCAAGGGAATGGGGCAGGGCGGTGGAGGCCGCCACCACGCCTAGTCCCTGCAAAAGAAAAACCCGGCGCAAGGGCCGGGCTCTTCCAATCGTCGTGCCGGTTGGGCTCACGCCGTCTTGTCGACGACAGCCCCTGTGCCAGGAGTCGGAGCGGCTTGCACGGGCATCTGAACGCTTCCCCCGTCGTCGCCGTCTCCGTCGTGATCCGGCCCAGGCCCTTCAGCCTTTTCCGTGCCGGTCGGCGTAACGGGTGCCGAGCCGACCGCTGCGATACTCATGAGCTTACCTCTTTCAACGCGGCCCCCAGGGAAGCGCTATTCCCAACAAGCTAATGCCGGCCTAAGGCGCCTGACGGAATCCTGACAGCTCAGCCTTTGCCAAGCCGCGCCCGCCCGGCCCGCGTCAGCACCAGCCGCGATTCCCGCAGGCTGGCGCCGTTCTCGAAGCGGATCAGCCCGTCGGCGATGGCGTCTTCCCAGATGGACAAATGCGGGCAGCTGCGCCGCCAGGCTTCCGCCTCGGCATAACTGCGCGGGGATTCCGCTATCCAGGCGAGGAACTGTTGCGTCAGCGCGGCCGCGGCGGCTTGCATGGTGGCGGGGATTTATACGCACTTCGTGCGAGCAATTCGCATTCCGTCATTCCGGGACGGCGCGAAGCGCCGGGCCCGGATCCAGGGGCCAAGCATGAGCGCGTTGCCCTGGTCTCGGGTTGCGCGCTAAAGCGCGCGCCCCGGAATGACAATACCGAACTACACCGCCTGCTCAAACGTTCTGATTTCGTTCACCGTCTTCAGCGTCCGGTGCACCGGGCACTTGTCGGCGATCTCCATCAACTGCTTGCGCGTGGCGGCATCGAGCGCGCCCTCCAGCGCGATGGTGCGGTCGATGCGGTCGATGGTGCGGCCCTTGCCCTCGCATTCCGCGCAGTCGTCCACGTGCACCTTCTTGTGCGTCAGCTTCACCGTCACGCGATCGAGCGGGATTTCCTTGCGGTCGGCATAGATGCGCAGCGTCATCGAGGTGCAGGCGCCCAGGCTGGCGAGCAAGAGATCGTAGGGCCCCGGCCCCGAATCGAGCCCACCGAAGGCGACCGGCTCGTCGGCCAAGAAGCGGTGCGGCCCACTCATCACTTCCTGCTGAAACTTGCCGGCGCGGGTCTCGCGCACCGTCACCACCCCTTGCTCGCTCTGCGCCTCCTGCACACTTTGCGGCCGCTCGATATAGCGCTCGGCCCAAGCCGCGATCACGTCCGCCACATAGCCGGCGTCGCCTTTTTTGCTGAGCAGATGATCGGCGCCGTCGAGCGAGACGAAGCTCTTGGGGTGCTTGGCCGCCACGAAAATAAGCGAGGCATTGTCGATGCCGACGAGCTCGTCGGTCGGCGAATGGAAGATCAGCAGCGCCTTGCGCAAAGTGGCGAGACATTCGTGCAGCCGCTTCTCCGCCACGTCGTCGAGGAATTGCCGCTTGATCTTGAACGTCCGGCCGGCGAGCTGCACCTCCACCTCGCCTTCGCTTTTGATCTTGTCGATATGCTCCTTGAACAGGCCGGTGACATGCGAGGGATCGTAGGGCGCGGCGATCGTCACCACCGCGCGCGTCTCCTTGATGCGGTGGGCGGCAGCCAGCACCGCCGCGCCGCCGAGACTATGGCCGATCAGGATGGCGGGCGCCGCGTGACGTTGGCGCAAATGATCCGCCGCCGCCACCAGGTCGTCGACATTGGAGGAAAAATGCGTGTTGGCGAACTCGCCCTCGCTGCCGCCGAGCCCGGTGAAATCGAAGCGCAGCGTGGCTATGCCGTGCACCGACAGCCGCTCGGCGATGCGCTTGGCGGCGCGGCTTTCCTTGCCGCAGGTGAAGCAATGCGCGAACAGCGCAAAACCCGTCGGCTCGCCGAGCGGCAGGTCGATCACGCCGGCGAGCTTCTCGCCCTTGCTATTGGGAAATTCGAACCGCTCGCTGCGCATCGGCCGACCTCGCTGTTTGCCGCCTGGCCCCGGCCCGCTATGTACACCGATCGACATGGGCCGGCCATGCGGCGGTCCTGGCACATTATCGTGCATTGACCGGCCCGCCGGGCGCGCTAGATGTGCGCGGCCGCCCCGACCTTGTGGAGCTTGCTCGATGAGCCTGTTCGACACCCGCTACGACCAGATCTTTCCCGTCCTCGACCGTTCGCAGATCGATACCGCCCGCCGCTTCGCCAGCGGCGAGGCACGCCGCTTCGACCCGGGCGAAATGATCTACGACGTGGGCGTGCGCAACGCGCCGGCCTGGCTGGTGCTCGAGGGCAGCATCGAAATCGCGCGCCGCGACGGCCTGCACCACCAATCCTCCGTCGTCCAGCTCAGCGAAGGTCAGTTTTCCGGCGAGGTCAGTTCGCTCGGCGGTCGCGGCACGCTCGCCGCCGGCCACGCCGGGCCCGACGGCTGCGCCGCGCTGCCGTTCGATGCCGCCCATGTCCGCGCGCTGGTGATCGGCTCGGCCGAAGTCGGCGAGATTCTCATGCGCGCCTTCATCCTGCGCCGCGTCGCGCTCATCCAGGACGGCGGCGCCGGCTCGATTTTGATCGATCGCGGCGGCTCGCCCGATCTCGTCCGGCTGGAGGGCTTCCTTGCGCGCAACAGCTATCCCTTCGCCGTGCTCGACGCGGAAATCGACGAGGAAGCGCGCGCGGTGGTGGAGCGTTTCGCCATCCAGCCGCACGAGCTGCCGCTGCTGGTCTGCCCGACCGGCGACGTGCTCAAGCGCCCAAGCGACATCGAAGCCGGCATGTGCCTCGGCATCACGCCAGAGCTCGATCCGCGCGCCGTCTATGACGTCGCCGTGGTGGGCGCCGGTCCCGCCGGGCTTGCCGCCGCGGTCTACGGCGCCTCGGAGGGCTTGTCCGTCATCGTGCTTGACCAGCGCGCCTTCGGCGGCCAGGCCGGCGCCTCCGCGCGCATCGAAAACTATCTCGGCTTCCCGACCGGCATTTCCGGCCAGGCGCTGGCCGGCCGCGCCTTCAACCAGGCGCTCAAGTTCGGCGCCGAAATCGCCATCCCGCTCGAGGTCGCGAAGCTCGACTGCGGCGGCGGCGACGGCAGGCCGGCGGGCGAGCCGTTCCGGCTGGAGATCAAGAGCGGCGAAACGGTGCGCGCGCGCACGGTGGTGATCGCCTCCGGCGCGCGTTACCGCCGCCCGGCCATCGCCAACCTGTCGGAATTCGACGGCGCCGGCATCTCCTATTGGGCCACCAGCATCGAAGCCAATCTATGCGCCGGCGAAGAAGTGGCGCTGATCGGCGGCGGCAATTCGGCCGGGCAGGCCGTGGTCTTCCTGGCGCCCAAGGTCAAGCACCTGCATCTGGTCGTGCGCCGCGCTCTGGAGGCCACCATGTCGCGCTATCTGGTCGACCGCATCGAGGCGCTGCCCAATGTCGACGCTCCATGTCGGCAGCGAGGTGGTGGCGCTGGAAGGCGACCGCGCGAGCGGACTGAAGAGCGCTTCGTTCCGCGACCGGGCAGGCGGCGCCGTGCGCACATTTCCGATGCGCCATCTGTTCCTGTTCATCGGCGCCGACCCCAACGCCGAATGGCTGGACGGCTGCGTCGCCGAGGACGCCAAGGGTTTCGTCGTCACCGGCCAGGGTTTTGCGTCGGGCGGCGCGGCCCGCGCGCCGCTGCCGCTGGAAACCAGTACGCCCGGCGTCTTCGCCATCGGCGACGTGCGTGCCACGTCCACCAAGCGCGTGGGCGCTGCGATCGGCGAGGGCGCCGCGGTGGTGGCGCAGATTCATCAGGTGCTGGAGGCGGCGGCGGATTGATCGGTGCGGCGCTTCTCTACTCCGCCCCGGCAATGTGTCGCTTGCGGATGCGCCGCACCAGCCACCAGATGCCGAGCACCGCCACCGGCACGAACAGCGCGGTGGCGAGCGTGACGTCGACCGGCACGCCCTCCTCGTGCAGGCCCTTCATCAGATAGGCGAACAGGCCGACCACGTAATAGCTCACCGCGCCGACCGAAAGGCCTTCCACCGTGGTCTGCAGGCGCAGCGACAACCGCGTGCGCTCGTTCATCGATTTGAGCAGGTCGCGATTCTGCCGCTCCAGCTCGACGTCCACCTTGGTGCGCAGCAGATTGGCGGCGCGCGCCAGCTTCTCCGACAGCGTCGCCTGCCGCTCCGCGGTGGTGGCGCAGGTGCGCATGGCCGGCTGCATGCGCCGCGCCAGGAACGAGGTCCAGCTCGAAAAAGTCTCGACTCTGCGTTCGCCGATGATCGCAAGCCGCATCTGCACGAGCTCGTTATAGGCGCGGCTGGCGCCGAAACGGAACGCGCTCGCCGCCGCGCCCGCTTCCATCTCGGCGGCAAGATCGGTCAGCTCGTCAAGCAGGCGATGATTGTCGATCAGCTTTTCGGTATGGCGCATTTCGTCGGTGACTTCGGCGAGCCGCGCCTCGATGCGGTTGATCGACGGCGCCAGCCGCTGCGCCTCCGGCAGGCCGAGCAGCGCCAGTATGCGGTAGGTCTCCACCTCGATCAGCCGCTGCACCAGGGCGCCGGCGCGCCCGCGGCTTAAAGCCCGGTCGATCACCAGGATGCGCACGAAGCCTGCGGCATCGGCCTGGAAATCCGTCGCGAACAGCGCGTCGCCGTCCGCGTTCTCCGCCACCGCCAGGCTGGCGCGGTCGAACAATTGCTCGAGCGAAACCTTCTTTTCTTTCTCCGCCATCAAATGCAGGTCGAGCGCCACCAGCACCGGGCCCGGCTGCGGCAGCGCTGCCATGGGCGCGGCCAGCGAGGAGGCCGCCGGATGGAACGGCACGTCGCCTTGCGAGGCCAGCTCCCAGCTATAGGTGGTAAATTCGGAATGCTGCTCCCAGCGCAAGGTGACGCCGCTCAGCGCGACGCGGTGGTGCTTGGCGCCCTCCTGCAGCGGCGCCAGGCCGCGCTTGGCGCAGAATTCGGCCAGCGCCGCGCGGTCGCGCCTGCCCGCCTCGCCGGCGGTATCGAAGGCGAAATGCAACAGCCGCCGCGGCGTCTCGATGGGCGTGAACGGCCGCGCGTGTACCTCGCCAAGAATCGCCGCGCGCAAGGCATGCGGTTCAAGCCGCGCGCCCTCGCTGATCGTCACCTCGGCGGTCATGCCACTTCGGGTGGCACGTGGGCGGGGCTTTGGCAAGACGGGCGGACGCCAGCCTATTCGCTGAAGGAGGCGTGAGCCGGCGCTGCGGGCATCTCTCGGCCGGCGATGACAACCATCCGCCGGCCGCGCAGGGTCTCCAGCAGGTCCAGCACTTCGCGCTCGCACACCGCCGGGTCGACGTCGAATTCCGATTGCAGGCAGACGCAGACTTCGGCGATGCGGATCGGCGCGGCGATCAGCGCCCATATCCGCGCGCCAACGCCGCTGATACCGAAACTGTCGCCGCGATCGATGTCGAGAAGATGGAATTGGCCGGCGGCTTCGGCCAGCACGAAACGTTGCGAGCGGATGACGCGGTCGTCGATGCCAAGCCGCCAGTCCGATTTGGCGCTCGGGATATCGCGTTCGTCGCCGGGCGCGTTCAGCGCCTCCGCCACGTCGGCGAAGGTGATCATCCCCGCCCGGTATTCGACGAGCTTTGGCAGTGGTCGGCCGCCCCGGCGCATATAGAGCCGGTGGACGGGCAGATTGATGGCGTAGCCGATTACAGCGCGCGCGCCGCTCTCGTTGGCGGCGTCGTAGGCCGTGCGCACAAAATGCCAGAGCAGATCGGCTGCAATCTCGTTGTCGGCCCAGCGCCGGTCGACGGCATAGTGGCGGCCGATCACGATGCCGATGCGCTCTTCCTCGGAGCCGTCGGCGCGAAAAATGGAGCCCGGACGCGCGGTGTAATATCCGACGACGTGGTGTCCGGCCGCGATAACGAAGGTGTGCGTCGCCGACAACCGTGGTGGCAGGGCGCCGGCCGGCCGGGAAGCCAAGCGTTGCAGCATGGTGTTCAACTGCTCGCTGCCGCAGTCGAAGCCGGCGCTGTCGTGATGCGCTGCGAGTGGTTCCGGCAGCGACAGGCCGGCGCGGCGCAGGGCCTCGCCGTTGCGCGCCATGAGACCGCGCAGGCCTCGGTTGGCGCTCACCTGTGCGAAACAGGTTGTAAATAACGACCATTGCACGTCGTTGAGCGGCAGATGATCTGGCGGCGATGCGCGGCGGTTGCCGCCGGTGCCGGACGCTCTCGGGCGCGCCGTTTGCAGCCTTGCCGTTGCGGGCGAATGTTCAGGGGCCATCGAAACGGTCCTGTGGCGTCGGCGCGGTTGCCTTTCGATCTTAGCCGGGCCCGCGCGGTCGGCGAAAGAACTTTGCCGGCAGGTTCCGCCGTTGCGGAGGTCGCTGCCGCCATGGTATTATTATATTGGATTTATGGGGCGAGTTACGGTCGTGACCACAGGTGATCGCGTTCTCGGTAAGTCGGCCGAATTTGACCCGACGTTGGGCGCCGGCAAGCACAAGCTTGAATGGGAAACGCCCCGGCTCATACTGCCAACGATCAAGCGGTCGACCGCAAAATCAGGTACGCCGCCGCCCGATTATCACCACACCGATTCGTTCACAAAATATTCTTGATGCGCGTTTTTGATTTTTTGGCGCATTTCATAATGAACGGTGCCTCCGTTGTTCTGCCTTCCTAGCAGCGCTGCATGAGCGGAATCTTCGGGATCGTTCGTTTCGACAAGGCGCCGGTTTTGCCGTGCGACCTTGATCGCCAAATGGCGCGGCTGACCCATCTCGGGCCAGACAGCGCGCGACCCTGGTCGGCTGGACCCATAGGCCTCGGCCATCTGATGATGCGCATCACCCGCGAGGACGTGTTCGATGCACAGCCGCTGCACGATGCGGGGCTGGATCTCGTCGCCGATCTGAGGCTCGACAACCGCGAGGAAATCGCTGAATCGTTGTCGATTGCGCCGGCGGCGCTCGCCGGTATGGCCGACAGCGGGCTGCTGCTGGCGGCTTACCGGAAATGGGGCTCGGCTTGCGTCGAGCATCTCATCGGCGATTTCGCTTTCGCGGTGTGGGACGCCGGTGCGCGGACGCTCACGCTCGCGCGCGACCACATGGGCCAGCGCCATGTGTTCTATCACCAAGGCGAGGGCTTCTTTGCCTTCGCCTCCGAGATCAAAGGTCTGTGGGCGCTGCCGCAAGTGCCGCGCGTGCTGCTGGAGGAGCGCCTGGTGCGACGGGGGCTGCTCGAGCGCCCGACCGACATCGGCGCCACGATTTATCAAGGCATCCGCGCGGTTCCGGGCGGCACGGTGCTCACCGTCGCACAGGACGGTGCTGTCAGCTCGCAGCGCTACTGGGAGCCGCAGGCCGATCCGGCGCACGAAGGCCGCGACGAGGCCTATTACATCGAGACCTATCGCAAGGTATTGAGCGAGGCTGTGGCCTGCCGGCTGCGCCGCGCCACCACGCCAGCCGGCTTGTTCATGGCCGGCGGCTTCGATTCGAGCGCGATCTGCGCGCTCGCGGGCCCCGTGGTCGCCGAACAAGGCCGCAAGTTCATTGCCGTGTCGTCGGTGATGCCGGAGAACTATCGCGGCACCATCAAGCATGCGCGCAAGTGGGTCGAGATGTGCCGCCGCACCATGCCGCATCTCGACGTGCGCTACGTGACGCGCGAGGGCCTCGACATCTTCAGCTTCATGGAAAAAGGCTTCCTCACCGGCGACAACATGCACAGCCCGAATCGCTACGTGACGCATGCGATGTTCGCCGAGCTTGCCGCGAGCGGCGCGCGCATCGTCATGGATGGCCATGGCGGCGACTACACCGTCAATCCGCGCGGGAGAAGTGCGCTCGTGCGCATGTTGTGCCAGGGGCGGTTTCGCCGCTTTGTCGCCGAGTTCCGGGCGATGCGGCGGCACCTGCGGCAAAGCGTGAAGCAGACTTTCGTGCGCAACGTCCTGCTGCAGCTCGTGCCGGCGCCGTGGATGCGCGTCTGGACCAACCGTCGCAACGGTCTTGCCGTTCTCGGGCCGACAATCCCATTGTCGCGCGACATCAGCCGCAGCCGGGATCCAAAATCGCATCTGCGCGATCGCGGGCGACCCGGCGAAAACCAACGCCTCGGCATGCTGCGCGCGCTGCGCGGCCAGCAGAATTTTCCGGCACAGGCTTTTTCCGTCTCCGGCGCCGCCCACGGCCTCGAATTCACCCAGCCGTTTCATGACAAGCGCGTAGTCGAATTCGGCCTCGCCATTCCCGAAGAGCTTTACGTCAAGAACGGCAAGACACGTTATCTCGCACGCACGTCGCTGAAGGATCTCTACCCGCCGGAATATCAGGACCGCCCGCCCGGCAACGACGACATGGGTCCCGACTTCCTGATGATGGCCAAGCGCATCGAGCCGCGCGTGCTCGCCGAAATCGACCGCATGGAGCGGGCCGGTTACCTCACGCGCTATTTCGACTTCCCTCGCATGCGTGCGATGCTGACCCGCCGCAGGATCGACCAACACGCCTCCGGCAACGAATACGATACAAGGCAGGCGCTGGTCGCCTTCATCGGCGCGCGCTATATCGAGTGGTTCAGGGGCGGTAATGCGTGAGAATTATGGACGCCCCACCGTGAATCTTGGTCCTGTAATGTCCGCCCCATGAAACACATCGGCTTTCTCTCCTTCGGCCATTGGACCCCGTCGCCGCAATCGCAGGTACGGACCGGCGCCGACGCGCTGCTGCAATCGATCGAGCTTGCCGTCGCCGCCGAGGAGCTCGGCGCCGACGGGGCCTATTTCCGGGTGCATCACTTCGCCCGCCAGCTCGGCTCGCCGTTCCCGCTACTGGCGGCGGTCGGCGCGCGCACCAAGCGCATCGAGATCGGCACCGCGGTCATCGACATGCGCTACGAAAACCCGATGTACATGGCGGAGGATGCGGGCGCGGCCGACCTCATCGCCGGCGGCCGCCTGCAGCTCGGTATCAGTCGTGGGTCGCCCGAGCAGGTGATCGACGGCTGGCGCTACTTCGGCTACGCGCCGCCCGAGGGTATGACCGATGCCGACATGGCGCGCCGCCACGCCGAGGTGTTCCTCGAAGTTCTGAAGGGCGAGGGCTTCGCCAAGCCCAACCCGCGGCCGATGTTCCCCAACCCGTCCGGCCTGCTGCGCCTCGAGCCTTTCTCGGAGACCTTGCGCGAGCGCATCTGGTGGGGCGCCGGCACCAACGCCACGGCGGAATGGGCGGCCAAATCGGCCATGAACCTGCAGTCTTCGACGCTCAAGATCGACGAGAGCGGCAAGCCGTTCCACGTCCAGCAGGCCGAGCAGATCAGGCTTTACCGCGCGGCGTGGAAAGCGGCCGGGCACGCGCGCGAGCCCCGCGTGTCGGTCTCGCGCAGCATCTTCGCGCTCACCGACGAGCGCGACCGCATGTATTTCGGCCGCGGTGGCGATGACGGCGACCAGATCGGCATGCTCAGCGAAACCGAGCGTGCCATCTTCGGCCGCAGCTACGCCGCCGAGCCGGACGCGCTGATCGAACAGTTGAAGGGCGACGAAGGCATCGCCGAGGCCGACACGCTTTTGCTCACCGTGCCCAACCAGCTCGGCGTCGACTACAACGCCCACGTCATCGAGGCGATCCTTAAGCACGTCGCGCCGGGGATGGGGTGGCGGTGAGGTATTGGGCAAGCCAGATCCTCGGCGTCATGCGCGGGCTTGACCCGCGCATCCATGATGCCGCGCGCCGGGTCGAAGCCTTACGTCTTTCCGAATTTGTGGAAGTTCACCATGGATGGCCGGGTCAAGCCCGGCCATGACGGCGGAGAGGTCTAGCTCGCAGTGGGCTTCCGTCTGCGCGGTGCCGCCGGCTTCTTCTTCGGCGCGGCCACGCCCGCGCCTTCGCCCGCGCCCACGATCACGCTGCGGTCGATATCGGCGATCCTGTTGAGGCCGGTGAGCGCCATCGACACGCTCAGCTCGTTCTTCAGGATCTCGATGGCGCGCGCGACGCCCGCCTTGCCGCCCGCCCCCAGCCCGTAAATATAGGCGCGGCCGATCATGCAGGCGCGCGCGCCCAGGCCCAGCGCGCGCAGAATGTCGGCGCCGGTGCGGATGCCGCCGTCGAACAGCACCTCGATGTCGCTGCCGACCGCGTCGGCGATCGCCGGCAGCGCCGAGATCGACGACGGCGCGCCGTCGAGCTGCCGCCCGCCATGGTTCGACACCACCAGCGCGTCGGCGCCGAGCTTGACCGCCATCTTGGCGTCCTCGACGTCGAGAATGCCTTTCAGCACCAGCTTGCCCGGCCAGATCGACTTGATCCACGCGACGTCCTTCCAGTTCAGCGCCGGATCGAACTGCTGCGCGGTCCATTGCGCCAACTGGGTGACGCTCTCCATGCCTTTGACGTGGCCGACCAGGTTGCCGAAGCTCTTGCGCTTGCCCTTCAGGATGCTCCAGGCCCAGGCCGGCTTGCCGGCGATGTCGATGACGTTCTTGATGCGGAATTGCGGCGGCACCGTCATGCCGTTCTTGATGTCGCGGTGGCGCTGGCCGAGCACCTGCAGGTCGACCGTAAGCACCAGCGTGTCGCATTTGGCGGCGTGCGCGCGCGCGAGCAGGTCCTTGGAGAACTCGCGGTCCTTGATGACGTAAAGCTGGAACCAGAACGGCTTGCCGGTCGCCTCCGCCACATCCTCGATCGAGCCGATCGACATGGTCGACAGCGTGAACGGAATGCCGGCTTCGTTGGCGGCCTGCGCGCTCAGGACCTCGCCGTCGCCATGCTGCATGCCGCACAGGCCGATCGGCGCCAGCACGATCGGCGCCGCCGCCGGCCGGCCCACGATGGTGGTGGCGAGGCTGCGCTCCGACACGTCCACCAGGATGCGCTGGCGCAGCTTGATGTCCATCAGGTCGCTGCGGTTGGCGTGATAGGTCTCCTCGTTATAGGAGCCGGTATCGACGTAATCGTAGAAAGCGCGCGGAACCTTGCGGCGGGCGCGCACGCGCAGGTCCTCGATGCAGGTGGCAGTCTTCATGGGGATAACTCTGGGAAATGCGTTGCCTCGCACCCTTCGGGTACCACAAAGCGCGCGACCTGACCAAACCGGCGCCATTTGGCTTGCCGCCCGCGCCGGACACCCGCTTTTGGCGCCGCGAAAAAGGGGCCCATTAACCGCGCTTCGTAATGATTACTCACAATTTTTGAAGTAGATAGGCCGTCTTGGCCCTATTATAACCGCGCAAACGGGGACTGCGCCGCTCGGCCGGTTTAGTTAATGCCGGCGGCCGCAAAGGCCGGTCAGTAGGCGTAGGGGGTTTGATGGTTCGGCGTTACTTCGGCACCGACGGCATTCGCGGCCGGGCCAACAAGGTGATCACCCCGGAACTGGCCCTCAAGGTCGGCCAGGCCGCGGGCCTCATCTTCCGTAACGGCGAGCACCGCCACCGCGTGCTGATCGGCAAGGACACGCGCCTCTCCGGCTACATGATCGAGAACGCGCTGGTCGCCGGCTTCACCTCGGTCGGCATGGACGTGCTGCTCACCGGCCCGATCCCGACGCCGGCGGTCGGCATGCTGGCGCGCTCCATGCGCGCCGATCTCGGCGTCATGATTTCGGCCTCGCACAATCCGTTCGACGACAACGGCATCAAGCTGTTCGGCCCCGACGGCTTCAAGCTGTCCGACGCGGTCGAGAAGGAGATCGAGGCCCTGCTCGACTCCGACCTCACCACCCGCCTCTCCACCGGTACCGATCTCGGCCGCGCCCGCCGCATCGACGGCGTGCAGGACCGCTACATCGAATTCGCCAAGCTCACGCTGCCCAAGACGGTCAATTTCGAGGGCCTGCGCGTGGTGATCGACTGCGCCAACGGCGCGGCCTACAAGGTGGCGCCCGGCGCGCTGTGGGAATTGGGCGCCGACGTCATCGCCATCGGCGTCGAGCCGGACGGCTTCAACATCAACAAAGAATGCGGCTCCACCGATTTGACCGCGCTCTGCCGCAAGGTGCGCGAGATGCGCGCCGATATCGGCATCGCGCTCGACGGCGACGCCGACCGCGTGCTGATCGTGGACGAACGCGGCCATGTGGTCGACGGCGATCAATTGCTCGCGGTCATCGCGGCGAGCTGGAAGGAAGACGGCCGCCTGCAAAAGCCCGGCGTCATCGGCACCGTGATGTCCAATCTCGGGCTCGAGCGGCATCTTGCACAGCAAGGCCTCGAGCTCATCCGCACGCCGGTCGGCGACCGCTACGTGCTCGAATACATGCGCGCGCATGGCTACAATCTCGGCGGCGAGCCGTCCGGCCACATCATCATGTCGGACTACACCACCACCGGCGACGGCTTCATTGCCGCGCTGCAGGTCATGGCCATGGTCAAGCGCAGCGCCAAGCCGGTCTCGGAAGTCTGCCACCGCTTCGAGCCGCTGCCGCAGGTGCTCAAGAACGTGCGCTACAAGAACGGCCGGCCGCTGGAAAACGCCGCCGTGATGAAGGCCATCGCCGGCGCCGAAAAGAAGCTCGGACTCGGCGGCCGCCTGATCGTGCGTCCCTCCGGCACCGAGCCCGTGATCCGCGTGATGGGCGAGGGCGACGACAAGGGCCTGGTCGAAGCCGCGGTCGACGACGTGGTCGAGGCGCTGACCGAAGTTGCCGCCTGATTCGCGCGCCAAGCCACGCGTCGTGCCGCGCGCGGTGTCCGCCCACCGCTCAATTCCTTAACGAGAGTTTAAGACCCGGGCGAATCGGCCTGCGCGCCATCCTGCGTTACCGGCGCGCGCGCCCTCCGCGACGATTTTTGGTTAAGCGGCGTGGTTAAAAAACACGGTTAAGAGGCACTTAAGACTTTCCTGCCATCGTCCCAGTCGCTCCTCGGCATTCCGCGCCTGACGGCTTTGCGGATTCGAAAAAGGACGATGGCATGTTAGGTGCGCGTCTCAAGATCTCACTGCTGGCGGCGATCGCGCTCTTCGCCGCGGGCGCGGCGCAGGCCGCCGACTATCGCCCCATGCCGCCGCCCTATATTCCGCCGCCGCCGCCGCAACCCTGTTGCGACAACTGGTATCTGCGCGGCTATGTCGGCGTCGGTCTTACCAACACCGATCTCGAATACCAGCAGAATATCGCCAACAATTCGAACTTCGCCTTCGACCACCACTCGATCGACGACACGCCGTTCCTCGGCGCCAGCATCGGCTACAACTGGAACAACTGGCTGCGGCTCGAGCTGTCGGGCGAATACCGCTCGAAGTCGCGCGTCTACGCCTTCGGTCACTACACCTTCGGCGGCGGCACCTTCCTCGACACCTATGAGGGCTATCTGAGCTCGGCGGTCGTTTTGGCCAATGCTTTCGTCGATCTCGGCACCTGGGACTGCTTCACGCCCTTCGTCGGTGCCGGCATCGGCGGCGCCTACAACATGCTGAACGACTTTTCCGACATCAATCCCTCGAACGCCGGCTTCGGCGTCGGCCGCAATCCGGGCCAATGGAATCTCGCCTGGGCGCTCTATGCCGGCGTGTCGTATGAAGTCACCCAGAATCTCCACATCGATCTGACCTACCGCTACCTCAATTACGGCTCGATCACCGACACCGTCGACTGCTTTGGCGGCTGCAATCCCGACTCGTTCAAATTCAAGAACCTCTATTCCAACGACTTCATGCTCGGCCTGCGCTGGACCTGCTGCGATACCGCGCCGCCGGCGCCGCCGCGCTACGTCTATCAGCCGCAGCCCTACATTCCGCCGCCGCCCGCGCTGCAGAGCAGGGGTTAGTCCCATGCCTGCCTGCGCGGTTTTCGATTGCGCCGCCCGCGCCGCCCGAGCGCGGCGCGCGACGGACTTGCGGTTAACGGCGCGCGATCATGGTGAAAATTCATGGTTAAGCGCGGCTTAACTTTCCCGCGCCAAACTGGCGCGGACTTCGTGTGAAGGGCAGCGGGCATGGTTTGGTTGAGGACCTTGGCGTGTTGGGCCGCAGCGCTCGCGCTCATGAGCGCGGCCGCGCGCGCAGCCGACATGCCCGAGCCGCTGCCGCCGCCGCCTGAGGTGCACGCGCCGCTCGAGCAGTTCGGCGGCTGGTACCTGCGCGGCGATCTCGGCTATGCCTGGGGCGAGCTCGACAAGGCCCAATCCGCGTCCGGCTATCCCGACCCGATCGACAGTTCGCTCGGCGACGGCTTCGTCGGCGGCGTCGGCGCCGGCTACAAGAGCCAGTGGCTGCGCACCGACCTCACCCTCGATTACACCTCGCCGCTCAAATACACCGGCACCGTCAATTCGCCCGGCGACACCACCGCCAAGATCGGCGCCGTCAGCCTGCTGTTCAACGGCTATATCGACATCGGCACCTGGTACCACGTCACGCCCTATATCGGTGCCGGCGCCGGCGTTTCGCAGTTGCGCACCACCGACTATGCGAGCTCGGGCGCGCCGCCCTTCGCGGCCGGCCTCAGCCACACGCAATGGCAGTTCACCTGGGCGCTGACCGGCGGCGTCGCCTACCAGGTCGCGCCCAATCTGATGTTCGACGTCAACTATCGCTACGTGAATTTCGGCGACGTGACGAGCGCCTCCGACTCGTTCGGCGCCATGACCTTCAAGGATGTCTACGCCCACGAAGTGCGCTTCGGCATCCGTTGGAGCTTCGATGATCAGCCGTTCCAGGAATAACCGCAGGCTGAGCGCGCTGCGCGCGGCCGCGGCTGCCGCTGCCGCGGCGCTGATCGCGGCCGGCTGCTGCGGCGGCGGGGCGAGGGCGGCCGACCTCGGCGATACCTGGCTGCGCGGCTCGTTCTTGCCGACGCAGGGCTGGGTGCGCTGGGACGGCTGGGTGGCGGGCGGCACGCTCGGCTATTCGAACATGAGCACCGATTTCGGCAATGCCGGCAGCTCGGAGATCTCCTATATCCTGCGCAACACGACGCTGGAGAACGAATTTCAGCCGTCGAGCTGGACCACGCTGCCCAAGACCGTCACCGACTCCACGCAATATGGCGGCTTCCTCGGCTACAATTGGCAGATGGAGCAGCTCGTGCTTGGCGTCGACCTCGCCTACAACCGGCCGTCCTCGCTCTACACCCAGACCACCGATTCGATCGAGCGCCTGGTCAGCACCACCGACGGCGTGAACCACGACGTGCTGATACAGTCGACCGCCTCGCTCGAATTGGTCGACTATGGCACGATACGCGGGCGCGCCGGCTACGCCTTCGGCCAGTTCCTGCCCTATGCCGCCATCGGCGTCGCCATCGGCCGCTTCAATTACACCACCACCGCCACGGTGACCGACACCATGAGCGGCGCTCAGGTCGGCACCTTCGGCCCGGTAAGCAAGACCGACGCCCAGGACAATGTCATCATGGCCGGCTTCGAAGCCGCGCTCGGCATGGACGTGGCCATCATGCCCAACGTGTTCCTGCGCGGCGAGTGGGAATACATCGCCTGGGGCCCGGTCAACAGCATCAAGTCCAGCCTCAATACCGGCCGCGTCGGCCTCGCCGTCCGCTTCTGATCCGGCCTTTCGCCGCTCACTGAAAGTTTGACCATTACGGCAGGCCGCCTCGACTGGCGGTCTTGTTCATTTCACGGCGATAAGTGCGGCCTCGACCTGACATCGATTGTTGCAGCTTTCGCCCCCTTCCGGTCCTCGCTTGATGCTGTACGATATTCCGTCTTGAGCCGTGGGGCAGGCAATGCGACGGCGCGAATGCAATCGTCCGAGCTGCCGGTTGAGCAGCCAACCAAATTTGAACTGGTCATCAATCTCAAGACCGCCAAAGCGCTCGGACTTGGGGTGCCGCCCATGCTGCGCCCGCGCCGACGAAGTGATTGAGTAGCGATCTATTGCGCGGACGATCTTGGCAAGGAATCGGCGGTCTGCGCGCCGCCAAATCGGGGAATATCCTCACCGTAGGAGAATGATGACGTGGACAGGATCAACATCCAATTCACTTTGTTTTCCGCTTTCTATTCGCCGCTGATCTCGACGATGTCGGGCGGCTTTCTCAAAGCAGAGGGTCTCGATCCGGTGTGGACGGTTGCCCCGCCGGGCGTTTCGGCGCTGGCGGCGCTCAATGATGGATCCGCGCACATCGCCCAGTCGGCCCTGAGCCAGGGCTTTGCAACACTCGGTCGGGGCGAGATTCCGACCACCGTTCATTTCGCTCAGATCAACGAGATGGATGGATTCTTTTTGACGGGGCGGGAGAAGGATCCCGACTTCACATGGGATAGACTGGAAGGTGCCGAAGTCGTGATATTCAAGGGCGGTCAGCCGAACGTCATGTTCAAATATGCCTGTCACAAGGCCGGCATCGATTTCGAAAAAATAAAGCCGATCACCCCCGGCGGAGCGGCCGATATCGACGCGGCATTCCGGCGCGGCGAGGGGCGGTACGTGCAGCAGCAAGGGCCGTTCCCGCAGCAGCTGGAGGCGGACGGCGTCGGACATATCGTTGCCGAGGTCGGCCGGCAGGTCGGCCGATGCGGTTTCTCCAGCATTGCGTCGAGCCGCGACTGGCTGGCAACGGACATGGCGAAGGCGTTTATGCGCGCCTACCGGAAGACCCGCGTCTACATGAACGAAACCCCGGCCGCCGAGATCGCCAAAGCAGAGAAGCCATATTTTCCGAAAATCGACGAAGACGTTCTCGCCAAATGTATCGCGACGTACCAGAAGCTCGGCTGCTGGTCGCCCCACGTGGAGATCACGCGAGCGGCCTATGAGGCGACGTTGGACATCTTTGAATACAGCGGCGGGCTGAAAGAACGCTATCGCTATGAGCAAATATGCGCCGAACCGCCGATTTGAATAGGACCGAAGCGGAGGCGTGCTGAATTCACTTTTGACGTAGGCCAGCTTTTGGCCCATCGCCTAAGGCACCCCCTGAATTACGACACCGCCGCCGTTCCTGGCAGTTGACCGCGGGCCCGGTCTGGCCTATCTCCGCCAGTGGGACACCCCTCCCCAACGAGGGGCGCCTATCTGAAAGGGTAGACCATGACAGACGCGAAGCCCGGCGTGCGGCCGGTCATCCCGCACTTTTCCTCCGGTCCTTGCGCCAAGCGCCCCGGTTGGACCCTGCAAGCCCTCACCGACGCCGCCCTCGGGCGATCCCACCGCGCCAAGCTCGGCAAGGCGAAGCTCAAGCGCGCCATCGATCTGACGCGCGAAATTCTGCAAATTCCCGCCGACTACCGCGTCGGCATCGTGCCCGCCTCCGACACCGGCGCGGTCGAGATGGCGCTGTGGTCGCTGCTGGGGCAGCGCCCGGTCACCATGCTGACCTGGGAATCGTTCGGCGAAGGCTGGGTCACCGACGTCGAGAAGCAGTTGAAGCTGAAGGACGTGACGCTGCTGAAGGCGGCCTACGGTGAGCTGCCCGATCTCAGCAAGGTCGATTTCGCGACCGACGTTGTCTTCACCTGGAACGGCACCACTTCCGGCGTGCGCGTGCCGAACGGCGATTGGATCGCCGCCGACCGCGCCGGCCTCACCATCTGCGATGCCACCTCCGCCGCCTTCGCGCAGAAGCTCGATTGGGGAAAACTCGACGTTGCCACCTTCTCCTGGCAGAAGGCGCTGGGCGGCGAAGCGGCGCACGGCATGCTGGTTCTCTCCCCGCGCGCGGTCGAGCGGCTGGAAACCTATAAGCCCGCTTGGCCGCTGCCCAAGATCTTCCGCCTGACCAAGGGCGGCAAGCTCAACGAAGGCATCTTCCAGGGCGAGACCATCAACACGCCGTCCATGCTATGCGTGGAGGACTATCTCGACGCGCTCGACTGGGCGAAGGCGGCCGGCGGCGTTGCCGCCACCGTCAAGCGCTCTGACGCCAATGCCAAGGCGATCGCCGATTGGGTCGCGCGCACGCCCTGGATCGATCATCTGGCGCGCGTGCCGGCGCAACGCTCCAACACCTCGGTGTGCCTGAAAGTGGTCGACCCCGCGGTCACCGCGCTCTCCGCCGACGCGCAGGCCGCCTTCGCCAAGAGCCTGGCCGGCATCCTGGAGAAGGAAGGCGTCGCCTACGACATCGCCAATTACCGCGACGCCCCGCCGGGCCTGCGCATCTGGTGCGGCGCCACGGTCGAGGCGAGCGATGTCGAGGCGCTCACCGCCTGGCTCGACTGGGCCTTCGCGCAAGCCAAAGCCGCGCTGCCAAAAGCGGCGTAGCGCATGGTCCCGAAAAGTGGGGACCGGTTTTCGGATCAAGACCATGCGCAATGAAAATGCCGCAATGTTCGCCAACCCGCTGACCGAGCGCATGGCGGCGTTCGTGCGCGGCATCGGCATCGATGTGCGCAGCGGGCCGCTGGCGGAGGCCACCTTCCTGCCCGGCCTCGCCATCCGCCACGGCGCCGTTGTGGTGGACGAAGAGCAGCTCGCCTATCCGGGCGATCTGCTGCACGAGGCAGGCCATATCGCCGTTGCCGCCGATGACGAACGCCGGCAGCCGACGCTGGCGCCGACGCTGGGCGATGAAATCGCCACCCAAGCCTGGTCCTATGCCGCGCTCCGCCATCTCGTGCTCGATCCGGCCGTCGTCTTTCACGGCCACGGCTACAAGGGCGGCGGCCAGGCGCTGATCGACGCCTTCGCCGGCGGCGGCACCGGCCCCGGCGTGCCGCTGCTGCAGTGGTACGGCATGACCGTCGAGCCTCGATTCGCCGCCGAGCGCGGCCTCGAACCCTTCCCCCACATGCTGCGCTGGCTGCGCAGCGCATGATCGCGAAAAGCGCGAAGCGGTTTTCCGACAAGATCGTGCGCAAAACGAACAAGGACTGACATCATGGCTCCCCGCGTGCTCATTTCCGACGCCCTCTCGCCCGCCGCCGTGCAGATCTTCAAGGACCGCGGCATCGAGGTCGATTTCCAGCCCGCGCTCGGTAAGGACAAGGACAAGCTCGCCGAAGCGATCGGCGGCTTCGACGGCCTCGCCATCCGCTCGGCCACCAAGGTGACGCCGAAGATTCTGGAAAAGGCCAAGCAGCTGAAGGTGATCGGCCGCGCCGGCATCGGCGTCGACAATGTCGACATCCCGGCGGCCACCGCCAAGGGCATCATCGTGATGAACACGCCCTTCGGCAATTCCATCACCACCGCCGAGCACGCCATCTCGCTGATGCTGGCGCTCGCCCGCCAGATTCCGGAAGCCGACGCCTCCACCCGCGCCGGCAAATGGGAAAAGAACAAGTTCATGGGCGTGGAGATTTTCGGCAAGACGCTCGGCGTCATCGGCTGCGGCAATATCGGTTCCATCGTCGCCGACCGCGCCATCGGCCTGAAGATGAAGGTGATCGCCTACGACCCGTTCCTGTCGCACGAGCGCGCCATGGATATTGGCGTCGAGAAGGTCGAGCTCGACGAGCTGTTCGCGCGTGCCGATTTCATTTCGCTGCATACCCCGCTCACCGACAAGACGCGCAACATCGTCGATGGCGCCGCGCTCAAGAAGACGAAGAAAGGCGTGCGCGTGATCAACTGCGCGCGCGGCGGCCTGGTCGACGAGGCGGCGATTGTGGAGGCGCTGCAAGCGGGCCACGTCGCGGGTGCGGCTTTCGACGTGTTCGCGACCGAGCCCGCCACCGACAACCCGCTGTTCAAGCTGCCCAACGTGGTCTGCACCCCGCATCTCGGCGCGTCCACCTCGGAAGCGCAGGAGAACGTGGCGCTGCAGGTTGCCGAGCAGATGTCGGAATATCTATTGCGCGGCGCCATCACCAACGCCATCAACTTCCCCTCGATCAGCGCGGAAGAAGCGCCCAGGCTCAAGCCGTTCGTGACGCTGGCCGAGAAGCTCGGCAGTTTCACCGGCCAGCTCACTGAGAACCCGATTACCGAGCTGCAGATCACCTACGAGGGCCAGGTGGCGCAGATGAACACCCGGGCGCTCACCTCGGCGGTGCTCGCCGGGCTGTTGCGGCCGATGTTGGGCGACGTCAACGTGGTGTCGGCGCCGGTGATCGCGCGCGAGCGCGGCATGGCGGTGGAGGAAGTCACCCGCGAGGCCGAGAGCGATTACGAAAGCCTGATCACCGTCACGGTGACCACCGAGAAGCAGACCCGCTTCGTCTCCGGCACGGTGTTCGCCGACGGCCGCCCGCGCATCGTCAACATCAAGGGCATCCGCATGGACGCGGAGTTCGGTCCCTCGATGATCTACATCACCAATCTCGACAAGCCGGGCTTCATCGGCACCTTCTCGTCGACGCTGGGCAATGCCGGCATCAACATCGCGACCTTTCACGTCGGGCGCGAGGCGCCCGGCGCTAATGCGGTGGCGCTGATCGAGATCGACGGCGAATTGCCGGCAAGGTGCTCGCCCAGGTGCGCGCGTTGCCGCAGGTGCAGCAGGCCAAACCGCTGCATTTTTGAAGACGCATCGCTTTTGCGATGCTCGGCGTGCAAGGGGTCTTCCGCGCGCACGCGTTCGGCAGCCGAGGCAAAGCGATGCGTAATGCGGCGGCGCCGGCCTCGAAGACGGCTTGCTCCGGCCGCGTCGAACGGATATTGGAACTCATCGGGCTGCGGAGCGGGTTCAGCGTGTGACGAATTACCCTGTGATAATCGCCGGCGGCGGCATTGGCGGGCTGGCGACGGCCCTGACGCTGGACCAGATCGGCGTGCCCTGCATGGTGTTCGAGGCAGTGCGGGAATTGCGCCCGCTCGGCGTCGGCATCAACCTGCAGCCCAATGCGGTGCGCGAACTCTACGATCTCGGCTTCACGCAAGCAGACCTCGATCGAGTTGGCCTGCCCGCGAAAGAATGGGCGCTGGTGGGCTTGAACGGCAACGACATCTATACCGAGCCGCGCGGCGCGCTCGCCGGCTACAACTGGCCGCAATACGCTGTCCATCGCGGCCAGTTCCACATGTCGATGCACGAAAAGCTGGTGGAGCGGGTCGGGCCGCAGGCGGTCAGGCTCGACAGCCGCGTGACCGGCTACCGCAAGCATTCTGACGGCAGTGTCAGCGCGCTTATCGAACACGGCGACGGTTCGACGTCCGAGGCAAGGGGCGCGCTGCTCATCGGCGCCGATGGCATCCACTCGGCGATCAGGGCGCAGATGCACCCCACGCAGCCGCCGATCCACTGGGGTGGGGCCGTCATGTGGCGGGGCACGACCTGGGGCAAGCCGATCCGCACCGGCGCCTCCTTCGTCGGCCTCGGCACGCATCGCCAACGGGTCGTCTTTTATCCCATCTCGCATCCCGATCCGCGCACCGGCCTGTCGATCATCAACTGGATCGCCGAGGTCACGATGGACAACTCGGAGGGCTGGAAGCAGAGCGGCTGGTTCCGCCAAGTGAGCAGCGACGACTTCGTCCACTACTTCGATGACTGGATTTGGGACTGGCTCGATGTGCCTACCTTGATCCGGCAGGCGGATTGCGCCTTCGAAAACCCCATGATCGACCGCGATCCCGTGCCCACCTGGCGCGACGGTCCGGTCGCGCTGCTCGGCGATGCGGCGCATGCCATGTATCCGACAGGCTCCAACGGCGGCAGTCAGGCGATTGTCGATGCCCGCGCCTTGGGGGCCGCGATGGTCGAGCACGGCGTCACGCAGGATGCGCTTGCCGCCTATGACGACAGACTGTGCGGTCCGATTTCGCAGCTCATCCTGCGCAATCGCGGGGCCGGGCCGTTCGGGTTGCTCAACATGGTCGACGAACGATGCGGCGGCACGTTCGACAATATCGACGATGTCATCCCGTCCGCGGAGCGCACCGCGTTCATGGCGGGCTACAAGGCTGCCGCGGGCTTCGCGATCGAAAGCCTCAACAAGGCGCCAAGGACAATTCAGGCCGAAGCACGCGCGCGGACGACCGCACCGGTGGTCTGAGTTTCGTCTTCGTCGTCTTGAGGTTTGGCGCCTGCGGCTGTTGCGCGGTCATCCGGGATAAGCCGCCGCTGCGGCCCTCCCACGCCGCCCACACCGTAAAAATTTACGCGCGGCGGTCAGGAAATCGTCTTAGGCTCGCGGCAGCTTCGTAGCGCGACTGGGCTCTCGACAACCGGCCCCTCGCGCCCACTCGCAGCGCGGGAGAGAACCATGAAGAGAACGCCGTTTGCGGCGATTTCGATCGCCGCGGTTTTACTCGTTGTCTTGGTCGGTATCTTGGGCAGCATCGCGCTGGCCGCGCAGGACCGTTTCACGCTGCGGGTGCCGGGCGGCCTCGCCTTCGCCGAGTTCAAAGGCTACGAGACCTGGCAGAACGTGGCGGTGAGCCAGACCGAAAAAGGCTTGAAGATCATCGCGGCGAACCCCGTGATGATGGAGGCCTATCGGCGGGGGCTTCCCGCCAAAGGCAAAAAATTTCCCGACGGCTCCAAGATCGTGAAAATCGAGTGGTACTCGGTGAAGAATCGCGAGTCGCCCTATTTCGTCATGGTGCCGGGCGCGCTCAAATCGGTTTCCTTCATCGAGAAGGACAGCAAACGCTTTCCCGACACCAACGGCTGGGCTTACGCGCAGTTCCGCTACGATGCCGCCTCCGACAGCTTCGCTCCGAACGGCAGCGGCGCCCGCTGCGGCTACGCCTGCCATACGGCGGTGGCGGCGAAGGATTACATCTTCACGGCCTATCCCAAGCGGTAGGCGGGCCGAACGGCGCGCTCGCAGGCGCTTCTCTTTCAAGGCACAAGCGGCGGCACGGCCGCTTCGCAATGCCGCGCCTGAAGCTTGCCAGTACGGTCCCGGGCCCGCGCCTATTGCTCCGTCCACCGTTCGGTGCCGATCGTGGTGCCGTTGGCGTATGTCCAGATGCCTTTCCAGCCATCGTCCGTCGCGGCGTAGAGAGCCAATCCCGTACTGTTGCCCGATCGGTATGAGACAGCCAGGAAATTCTTGTCGCCGATCCCGGTGCCGAAGTAGCGTGTTCCTCCGATATTCCAAACAACTCGATAGGTGTCGCCCGTGCGTTCGACGGAAACGCTCCCTGAGTAAGCTTTGTCGTTTCCGGGGTTTGTGCCTTGCACATCGTATTTCCCGGCCGGATCGGCGAATGCGGCAGCGACGCTCAAAAAGATCGCGGTTGCAACGATGAGAATTTTTTGCATGACAGGCCTCCATTCGCCCGGTGAGTTGATGTCGTCGCGGTTAATGCCGGCTATCTGGCGATAAACGATGTTTCGTCGTTGTCGCGGTTGTACTTCAAGGTGAGCTCGGAGAGCTTGCACAGGTCCACATTGCGCCACATGACGTCCGGATAGCCGGCATCGTTCCACGAGATACGAATATTCCAGACGCAGCCTTTGTCCTCGTCGTTGAACTTTACATAGACCCCGTTTCCGTCGGGCAGCACCGCGTTATCGCCGAGTTCGTTATCGCTCCATTCGTCGTCGCCCGGATTGTTAAAGCCGAGAAACTTAATTCCATAGCCGGTGCCGTTGATGACATGGATGTTTCTCTGTCTGTGGCGAGCGCGCCGGTGACGGCGAACATGGCAACGAATGCGACAAAAGCAAAAGAAATTGCCTTCATGTGACGCTCCCAGACGGATTGAGGCGTCTGATGCTCGCAGAGTCTAACAGACTATCGTCAAGCGCCGGAGTGCATTTGGGCGCGTCAAACCCGTAAAAAGTGCATAAAAACGTTAGGCATGGCGCACTCAACCCGAATGGCGACGAACGTGTCGCGCCTTGCACACCCCCGTTTTGGATTGGATTTTTCGGATGTCGAAGATTCGCTGCGCTAGTCTGCGGCCCCCGCATCGAGCGTGAACAGCTCCTGCGGCCGCTCCACGCCGCGCAGGGCATAGCGGCCGACGGAGACCAGCCGGCGCGCATTGTCGCCGACCTTGGCAAACGCGTCCGACACCAGCAAAGGCTGGTCGACCGAGCGGCACATGGCGGCGATGCGGCTCGCCTCGTTGACCGCCGGCCCGATCACCGTGAAATCGAGCCGCTCGCGGCTGCCGACATTGCCGTAGAACACTTCCCCGATATGCAGGCCGAGATACATGTCGGTGACCGGCAGGCCCTCCTGCGCGCGCTCCGTGTTGAGCGCCTTAACGCCTTGCTGCGCCGCGATCGCAGCAGCCAGCGCATCGCGGCAGGCGGCCTCGCGGTCGCCGCCGGCAAAGATCGCCAGCGTGCCGTCGCCGATCAGCTTCAACACGTCGCCGCCGTGGTCGTGAATGGCCGAGACGATGGCGTCGGCATAGTCGTTGAGCAGCGGGATCGCCTGCTCGGGCGCGGTGTCGGTGATGCGCGTGAAGCCGCGCAGGTCGCTGAACCAGATGGCGGCCTCGATGCGCTCGGCCACCCCGCGCATGATGCGCCCGCTCAGCACGCGCTCGCCGGCATCGCGCCCGAGATAAGTGTGCATCAGATTGGCGGCGACGCGGGTGAGCGCCACCGATTTGATCGCCAGCGCCAGGAACGGCACCATGCGCTCGAGCGCGGCGACTTGGCTCCCGCTGAAGCCTTGCGGCGCCCGCGTGGTCCACGACGAATAGACGCAATCCATGTCGCCGAGCGCGCCCTGCGCGGCGAAGCGGTTGATGATCGCGACATAGTCGGTCATGCCGGCGGCGCGGAATTCCGCCAGCATGTTGAACTCGTCGCCCGGCTCGTTCAGCCGCCGGCGCAGCAGCGCCTCGCCGGTCTCCAGCATGCGGTAGAACGGGCTGCGCAGCCAGCGCCCGGCGGCTTGCTCTTGCGCGACGCGGGCTTCGGCGTCGGTCCGCGTGGCGCCGAGCGCGTCGACCGGGCTGGTGCGCCCATAGTCGAGCTGCGGCGCTTCGCCCGCGTCGTAGCCCCAGCGCACCAGCCGCCCTTCGTACACCGGGTGCAGCGTATCGATCAGCACCAGCGCGCGCCCGATCGGCACGCCCGCCGCCAGCAGGCGCGCGCAGAAGCCGTCGAGGATGGCGGTCTCGGCCTCGCCGGCGAGACCTGCTTGCGTCAGCCAGCCGGCGATCTCGGCAAATTGGGCGTCGTCCATGGCCGCAACTATATAGGCGCGCCGCTCAGTCCTTCGAGACTCGGTACGCGGCCTTCACCCCCCACCCAAATTGCGGCGTAACTTCAACCCCTTGCCGGCGCTGCCGCCGCCCCTAAACGCCCCCGCGGCCTTGCCTCGGCGCGCGCCTTCCTTTATCCGAGGGCGGACCTGGCCGGCGGCTCCCGGCTGTGAAGTGTCCGGGCGCTGGCGGCTGGGGATCGGAATCCATGGCGAATGTGGTAGTTGTCGGCTCCCAGTGGGGCGACGAAGGCAAGGGCAAGATCGTCGATTGGCTGTCCGAGCAGGCCGATATCGTCGTGCGCTTCCAGGGCGGCCATAACGCCGGCCACACTTTGGTCATCGACGGCAAGACCTACAAGCTGTCGCTGTTGCCCTCCGGCGTCGTGCGCGGGGGCAAGCTGTCCATCATCGGCAACGGCGTGGTGGTCGACCCGCAGGCGCTGATCGACGAGATCGCGCAGCTCGACAAGCAAGGCATCGCGGTGACCCCCGAAAACTTGCGCATCGCCGAGAACGCCATCCTCATCCTGCCGTTGCACCGGGAGCTGGAAGCGTTAC
Organism: uncultured Pseudomonadota bacterium; assembly: GCA_963805535.1. Taxonomy (GTDB): domain Bacteria; phylum Pseudomonadota; class Alphaproteobacteria; order Rhizobiales; family Xanthobacteraceae; genus Pseudolabrys. Next base: position 214,858 of record CAWDUV010000005.1, on the reverse strand, counting down.
GCGAGGCCGACACCTCCGCCACCCGCCTCGGCACCACCAAGCGCGGCATCGGGCCGGCCTATGAGGACAAGGTCGGCCGCCGCGCCATCCGTTTCATGGATTTGGCCGACCTGCCGGCGCTGATGCCCAAGATCGAGCGCCTGCTCGCCCACCACAACGCGCTGCGCCGCGGCCATGGGCTCGCCGAGATCAAGCCGGCGGAAGTTTACCAGCCGCTCGCCGCGGTCGCGCCCAAGGTGCTGCCCTATATGGACACAGTCTGGTCGCTGCTCGACGCCAAGCGGCGCGAGGGCAAGCGCATCCTGTTCGAGGGCGCGCAAGGCGCGCTGCTCGACATCGACCACGGCACCTATCCTTACGTCACCTCGTCCAACACCGTGGCCGCGCAAGCCGCGACCGGTTCCGGCCTCGGCCCCAACGCCATCGACTACGTGCTCGGCATCTGCAAGGCCTACACCACGCGCGTCGGCCTCGGGCCGTTCCCCACCGACCAGATGGACAACGACATCGGCAAGCTTCTGGGCGAGCGCGGCCACGAGTTCGGCGTGGTCACCGGGCGCGCGCGCCGCTGCGGCTGGTTCGACGCCGTGCTGGTGCGCCAGACCGTGCGTACCTGCGGCATCGACGGGCTGGCGCTCACCAAGCTCGATATTCTCGACGGCTTCGATCAGCTCAAGGTCTGCGTCGGCTATAAGCTCGATGGCCGCACGATCGACTATCTGCCCGCCGGCGAGCTGGCGCAGTCGCAGGTCGAGCCGGTCTACGAGACCATCGAGGGTTGGAAGGAGCCCACTTTGCGCGCGCGCTCCTGGGCGCAATTGCCGGCGCAGGCCATCAAATATGTGCGCCGCATCGAGGAACTGGTCGGCTGCCCGGTGGCGGTGCTCTCCACCAGCCCGGAGCGCGAGGACACCATCCTGGTACAGAATCCATTCGAGGCCTGAGGCATGGTATTGTTTGTCGTTCCGCGACGGCCCGGAGCCTGTCATCGGGCCGGCCCGAGTGGACCGGACCCGTTGGGGCCGGGCGCCGAGTGACAAGACGGAAAAAAGACACGAACGGGGGCGAGGAAACAAAACGAAATGATGCGCAATGGCTGACTATCAACCGCTGATCTCCCGCGCCGTCGACGGCCTCGACCAGAACACGCTCGAGAACCGCAGCGTGCTGTATGAGCGCGCGCGTTCGGCGCTGGTCAACCAGTTGCGCAGCGTCGACCCGCCGCTGGAGGAGAGCGAGATCACGCGCGAACGCGTGGCGCTCGAGGAGGCGATCCGCAAGGTGGAAGCTGAGGCGCCGCAGAACGCGCCCGCCGAGCCGGCGCAGCCGCCCGCCTCGCTCGGCGATCGCGGCCTGCGCGGCTTCCGCGAGCATGTGGCGGAGGTCGAAGGGTTGGGCGGTGCCGCGGCGCAAGCGCACCGTGCCGCGCAAGGATTGCAGGCGCGCATTCCCTCCGACGAAGCGCCGCCCGCCACGCATTATTTCGAGCCGCGTGCGAGCGAGCCGCACGAGGGCGAAGCGCCGCCGGTCAGCGAGCCCGATTTCGTCGACGAGGCGCCGCCGCCCGGCCACCTGCATCGCGAATTGCCGGAAGGCGCGCTGCCGCCGCCGCCGCCCTATGACGAACAGGAAGACCTCTACGCCGCGCCGCCGCGCCGCTGGGGCCGCATCGCCGCCATCGTCGTGCTGGTGCTGGCGATCGCGGGCATCGCCGGCGCCGGCTACTGGCAGCGCCACACCATCGCCGGCATGGTGGCGAGTTTCCGCGCCGCGCCGCCCAAGCCGGCGCCGAAACAGGCGGCGACGCCGCCCGCCGCGCGCCCGAAGATCACCGACCGCGTGCAGCCGAACGACGGTCAACCCAAGACCGCCACCGCGCCCGCCGCCGCGGTGGCGCAGAAGGTGGTGCTGTACGAAGAGGATGCCAACAACCCGAAGGGCAAACGCGCGGTCGGTTCGGCGATCTGGCGCACCGAAACGGTCTCGCCCGGCTCGGGGCTGGCGCCCGAGCTCGCCGTGCGCGCCGACGTCGAGATCCCCGAGCGCCACATGCGCATGACCTTCTCGCTCCGCCGCAACACCGACAAGGCGCTGCCGGCGAGCCACACCATCGAGATCCAGTTCACGCTGCCGGCCGATTTCCCCGAGGGCGGCATCGGCAACGTGCCCGGCATCTGGATGAAGCAGAACGAGACCGGCTCGGTGCGCGGCATTCCGCTCGCCGGCCTCTCGGTCAAGGTCACCAACGGCTATTTCCTCATCGGCCTGTCGGCGGTGCAGGTCGACCGGCAGCGCAATATCGACCTGCTGAAAGACCGCGACTGGCTGGAAATCCCCATGGTGTTCACCGGCGGCAAGCGCGCCATCCTGGCGATGGAGAAGGGCACGCCCGGCCAGCGCGCCTTCGCGGAAGCCTTCCGCGCCTGGGGGGAGTAGGGGGCAGCGCTCTAAGGACTAAGCAACAAGCGCCTTGAGGGCAGCCTTTGGATTCTTGGCCACAATCGTCAACAGCGACCGTGCAGCGGGATCCGGCAGCACACGGCCCTGTTCCCAATTACGCAGCGTGGATAGCGGGATGCGGAGCGCCCGTGCAAATTCATCCTGCGTCATTCCCAACTGTCTGCGCAGCAACTGCGGCGGGATCACCGGAGCAAATCCGGCAAGCATTCCATCCTTTTGATCGTCCTCGCGCATCTGCCGCCGGATATCGGCCTCGGTCGTCGCATCGATCTTGGCGCGGTTGATGCGGGGTTTCATCTGCTGGATGTTGTCCATTGTTTGGCGAATGTCTGCCATAGTCTGCGCTCCTTCCTGCTGGCGAGCCGGGCCGAAATGATGTGGCGTGCGCCTTCGCGGTCGGTATAGACGACGAAAAGGACGTCCTCGCCGACTTGTCCGATCGCCTGCACCCGGACCTCACCGTAGTCTCGACGCGCATCTTGCCGCTCCAGTGTGGGACCTAAGAAGATGCGCGCCGCGTAATCGAAGCCGAAGCCTCGCTCACTCAAATTGCGGCGGCTCTTGGCCTCGTCCCACGCAAAGAGCATTTGGGATAGATACGCTTTAAGCGTACCTCGGTCAACTGCATTGCGATCGGAGGGGAGGCGCTGCTATTTCGTCGCCGCCGCGTGCCTGACCGGCGCGTGCTGTTGCGCCTCCAGGTAGCGCTTGTTCAGCACGGTCGCCGCCATGACGCCGACGAACACCGCGATGACGAAGCCGGCCATGCCGATCGCCATCCAGCGGTTGCGCGCGCGCGCCTGTTCCTTCAGGTCGGCGCCGGTCATGGGTTTCTTTTGGGAAGCGGGCGCGGGCAAGGGGAACCTCATGCCAATCGTCGCCCGCCCGTTTGTTAGTCCTTCGGCGCCGGCAACGCAATGCCGGCGCCGCAGGCTCAAACGCCGCGTTACCGCGACCAGGGGAACAGGACCGAGGGGAAGTCCGCCGCATAGCGCTTCTCGTGCGGCGGCTCCGCTTGCGTCGGATGCGGGCTGTCCTCGCACGACACCGCCCGGCGATAGAGATGCCAGGTGGCGTGGCCGAGCACCGGCATCACCACGGTCAAGCCGAGCAGCAGCGGCAGCGAGCCGACGAGCAGCAGCGCCGCCACGATCAGGCCCCAGGCCGCCATGGTGAGCGGGTTCCTCGCCACCACGCGGATCGAGGTCGACAGCGCCACCGCGGCGCCGACGTCGCGGTCGAGCAGCATGGGGAACGACACCGCGCTGATGGTCAGCGCCACGATCGCGAACAAGAGACCGACGCCGTTGCCCACCACGATCAGGTTCCAGCCGGCCGGCGTGGTCAGCACCGCGCGCACGAAGCTCGAAATCGACTTGGGCGGCGCGTAGCCGAAATCGGCGATGTAGATGGCGTTGGCAAAAGCGATCCACAGCGCGAAGATGATCAAGAGCAGCCCGCCGAGCGCGATCAGCCCGCCGATCGAGGACGACTGCACCACGTCGAGCGCGTGGCCGGCCGAGGCCGGCAGTCCGGCTTCGCGCCGGCGCGACAGTTCGTACAGGCCGAGCGCCGCCAGCGGCCCGATAAGCGCAAAGCCGGCGGCCAGCGGATAGAGCAGCGGCAGCACCGAATAGCCGAAGGCGAGCCGCGCCAGCACGAGGCCGACGATCGGATAGATCGCGGCCAGGAACATGGCGTGGGTCGGCATGGCGTAGAAGTCGTCGAGGCCGGCGCGCAGCGCGGCCTTCAGGTCGGTAAAGCCGATGCGGTTGACGATTACCTTGGCCGGCGTTTCGCTGGCGCCGAGCAGAGCATGCGAATAGGCCATGATCGCCTCCTGACGGTCAGGCGGCTCGATGAGCGCAGGGCGAGGGTCGAAGCGGTTGGCCCAGGCACCGGCAGTCCCACGAGCCACAGGTTCACAATCTAACACGGCAGGGCCGGTTTGGTTCGTCACACGTGCGGGGAGGGGCCTGCGCGCGTTGCGCCGCAGCAAATTCTACAAGGCCCTGATCTCGACCGACTTTACCTTCTTGGCCTTGGCGATGAGCGCCTTGTCCGCGTTGATCGGCGTGCACGCCTCGCGCTCGGCCAGCGCGAGATAGAAGCAGTCGGAGATCGGCTGTTGCAGGGTGGCGGCGATTTCCAGTGCGCGTCCGACCAGGTCTTCAAGCGGTACGAGGTGCGCGAAGAGCCCGAGCGCGATCTGGGCGGCGCGGCTCCGGCAAGAAATTCAAGCACTGCCACGGGCGCTACGTTTAAGCGCTGCAGGCGAATTCCGTTTTGTAGGGTGAGCAAAGGCGCCTTGGCGCCGTGCCGGCCAGGCAAGCCGCACACCAATCTATTCCCCGTTCGCGCCTGCGAGTTATTGAAAACACTCGACACGAAAAAAATCTATCCCCGCTCGCAAAACTGCCCTGATAATGCGCGCATCCCGCCTCGTTACCGAGGGGTGTCTGATCAGCATCTTCAGACACGGGGCGGGGAGCGGTGGCCGGGGAATGACTGTGCAATCGGAGATGCGATGCACGGCCCGGCGGTCCAAGCCGCATGTGTCCCGGCGCGCCAGCCGCGCGCCACGGGGCCCCGGTGATGGCCGGAGCCGGCAGCCGGTCGCAGGCATGTCGGCATCGGTCTGGGCCCGAGAGCGGTGGATAGGCAGGCTTCCGCAAGGAAGGTTGCCTGAAAGGTACGTCCACCGGGGGCCATGCGGAGCAAACCTATAAACACCGCGCGCGGGACGCCTTGGGACTGGCGGACTTGCGGAGCCCTTAGCGGATCGCGAAAGCGTGAAGCGGGGCTGTTTGATGCGCTTCGGTGCCGTGAGGCATCGAGGCCTGCGGGTCCGTTTGGGCCCCTGGCGTCCCGCGCGCCCTCGGTTCTTTTCGAGGAGCGGGCGGCTTGGAATGCAGGCCTACCCCGGGCCTCCCAAACCAACAGGGGCGGCGGAGCGTTGGCTAAATGCAAACGCGATGCAGGCTGTCTGAAAACTGAATCTAGGAAAATGGCGCGCGACGCACCGCATACGCCCTTGACGCCTGCCCCTGCAGGAGAGGGTGCGCAGCGAGTTTGTTGCACGCAGAACTCCCCAAAAACAAAAGGCCGGGCTTTTGGCCCGGCCAGGAACAAGATGACGATGGTGGCGTCATCGGAAAATTATTGCGCGGCGAGCGCTGCCACCTCCTGCGGCTTCTCCATGGCGGCAACTCTGGTTTTCACCGCCTTCTGCACCTTCTCGAAAGCGCGCACCTCGATCTGCCGCACGCGCTCGCGCGAGACGCCGAACTCGCTCGCCAGATCCTCCAGCGTCACCGGATCGTCGGCGAGCCTACGCGCCTCGAAGATGCGCCGTTCGCGCTCGTTGAGCACGTCGAGCGCGCCGATCAATGCGTTATGGCGGTTCTCGCTCTCCTCGCTCGCCGCCAGCATGCTTTCCTGGCTGACGCTGTCGTCGACCAGCCAGTCCATCCACTCGCCACTGTCGCCTTCCTCGCGGATCGGCGCGTTGAGCGAAGCGTCGCCGCCGAGCCGGCGGTTCATGTCGATGACGTCCTGCTCGGTGACGCCGAGGCGCTTGGCGATCAGCGCGACCTGGTCGGGCCGCATGTCGCCTTCCTCGAGCGCGGAAATCTTGCTCTTGGCCTTGCGCAGGTTGAAGAACAGCTTCTTCTGGTTGGCGGTGGTGCCCATCTTCACCAGCGACCACGAGCGCAGGATGTACTCCTGGATCGCCGCCTTGATCCACCACATGGCGTAGGTGGCGAGGCGAAAGCCCTTCTCCGGCTCGAAGCGCTTGACCGCCTGCATCAGGCCGACATTGCCTTCCGAGATCACCTCGGCGATCGGCAGGCCGTAGCCGCGATAGCCCATGGCGATCTTGGCGACCAGGCGGAGATGGCTGGTGACGAGCTTGTGCGCGGCTTCACGATCGCCGTGCTCACGCCAGCTGCGCGCCAGCATGTATTCCTGCTGCGGTTCCAGCATGGGGAACCGGCGGATTTCTTCCAAATAGTGCGACAGGCCGGATTCGGCCGAGATTGCCGGCAACGCGGCGGTACGGGCCATGACAGCGCCCTCCTTAATTTGCCCCCGATAATCGGCAGGCTGTTAACGCCGCCGCTCCCCGAGCCGACGACGCACATTCCGATCTCGCAAGTGCAGCATACCGGAGCGGGTCGGCGAAAGATAGCCTCCGCCCCGTCACGTCGGTGTGACTTAGGTCAAAGACCGGGTCGGAAGCGGCAAGTCATTATATTTACTCACCTTTTCCGCTTGCCGGTGCGCGGTCCGCTGGCGGTTTCCGCAACCAAGGCATCACGTAAACGACGCAGATCGCCCGGCAGTTCCGCTTGGAACGCCAGGTTTTCTCCGGAATCGGGGTGTTTGATGGTCAGGAGATAGGCATGCAGAGCCTGTCTGCCAAGGAGCAACTTGCGGATTTCGCGAGCGTATTTATAGTTCCCACCACAGGTTGACCAGCAGTCGGGTCCAAGGTTGCTGTGAGGCGGTCAAGTATCAGGCTGTGCGTGCAGGCGCGACCGATTGCGCGCCGGGAGCCTGTATTGGCGCCGCCGTTCGGCGGATTGGCCCACGCGCCTTGTAGCGCCCGTGTCCGCACCTTTCGCCGCGGCTATCCCTTTGCGAACCCCTCGAATGATTATCGTCGCGCCGGGCACAACGTGGCTGCCGCGGTAATGTTGCCGACCTCTGCAAGAGCAATCTCTGACCGCTCGTAACAAACGATACGAGGCAAATCATGGCGTGGAGAGTAGCAAAAAGTCTCGAAACCTTGCGCAATCAAGTCAACGAAATGGCGCCGGGGCGCGACACGTCCAGCGACGGCACGATCGGCGACACAGCCCACCAAAGCAGAAAATCCGACCACAATCCGGATGAGAATGGCGTGGTGACCGCGATGGACATCACCCACGACCCCGCGCACGGCGTGAATGCCGGTGAACTTGCGGAGATGCTAAGGCTGTCGCAGGACTCGCGCATCAAATACGTCATCTCCAATCGGCGAATTTTCAGCAGCAAGAACACGCCCTGGCAATGGCGCGAGTACAGCGGAGCCAACGCGCACACCAAGCATGTCCACGTCTCGGTGATCGACGAGCCGGCGCTGTATGACGACACGCGGCCATGGCCGATCGACAAGGTGGCGCGGACACTTCCGCCCGTGGAGGGCCCGATCGCGAAATGCGGCAATATCACCGCTACGGAGTTTGGCGGCCGCGGCGATCCGAATCGGAGTGCCTATGACGAGCACTTTATCTCCGACCAAGAGTTCGGCGTGGCCTTGCCATTTCACTTCAAAGTCAAGCCGCGGCCGAAGGTCAAGGTCACCAATTCTTCGACAGGCGCATCGGTCGTTTGCGACATCGTTGATGTCGGGCCGTGGAATACCGACGATCCGTATTGGGAGACCGGCCAGCGACCGCAGGCCGAATCCGGAACGGACCGTAGTGGGCGCAAAACCAATCTTGCCGGCATCGACCTGACGCCGGCCGCGGCGCGTGCCGTCGGCATCGACGGCAAAGGCAAGGTCGATTGGGAATTTGCCGGCGCGTCGCAAGTCGAAAACGGAGGAATCATTATGCCTGCGAACAACATCGGCAACGTGCTGCAACAGCTTGCTGTCCTCATTCAGGCAATGCAGAAGCCGCAGCCGGCCGATGGTCAGCCTGCTCCGGTGCAAGGCCAGATGCAGCCGGCCGACCTGCAAAAGATCTTCGATGCCATCAACGCCCTGATCGGCGCGAACGGTTCGAAGCTGGGCCAAGTCAACGGCGCGCTCGGTCAGACAATCGGCGATCTCCTCAACGGCAAAAAGACCGCGCTCGGCGTGCTCGGCGCGCTGGCGACCCAGCTGCTCAGCCAGCTTGCAATGACCGGCGCACCTGCAGCAGGCGCTGCCGGAGCTGCAGGTGCCGGAACCGCAATCGGCAACCTCCTTCTCTCGCTGACACCTGCCGCGGGGCTGAGTGGTTTCGCGATGCCGATTTTCCTGGCGATTGCGGCCTGGGGCGTCCTCGGAAAGTTGGAGAAGTGGGCGCAAAGCGCCGCGCCGCCGCCGCAGAAATAGCTGCATTATTGCAGCGCGCTGTCCGCAGCAAGGCCGTCGCGCAGGCGGGCAAGCTCGGCAGGAAATTCCGAATGGAATTTCAACACCTCGCCACTCCCCGGGTGCGCGAAGGATAGTTGATAGGCGTGCAGCGCCTGCCGGCCAAGCGCCTCTAGCGCAGCGCGCGCCTCGGGACCAAGCAGGCTGGCCTTGGTCTTGAAGCCGGTGGCGTAGGTCTCGTCGCCCAGAATAGGGTGTCCGATATGCGCCAGGTGCACCCGGATCTGATGGGTGCGGCCGGTTTCCAGCGTGCAGGCCAAAAGGCTCGCCACCGGCTTGCCGCCTTCTTTAGAAGGTTCCTGGCCCGCATAGCGCTCGCGCACCTGCCAATGCGTCACCGCTTGCCGCCCGCCTTCGCGCACGGCGCGCTTGTCGCGCGCATACGGGTGGCGGTCGAGAGGGGCATCGATGGTGCCGCTTGGGCGGTCGGGCGCGCCCCAGACGAAGGCGAGATAGCCGCGCTCCAGCTCGCTCTCCGCCTTGTTGGCGAATTGCGCGCTCAAGGCGCGGTGCGCCTTATCGGTCTTGGCCACCACCATCAGTCCGGAGGTGTCCTTGTCGAGGCGGTGGACGATGCCGGGGCGCTTGACGCCGCCGATGCCGCTGAGGCTGTCGCCGCAATGGGCGATCAGCGCATTGACCAGCGTACCGTCGCTGTGACCGGCGGCCGGATGCACCACCAGCCCGGCCGGCTTGTCGATGACAATGAGCGCGTCGTCCTCATAGACGATATTGAGCGGGATCGCTTCGCCGGCGGGCTTGGGCTGCTCGGGGGGCGGCAGCGTGACGGTGACGGTGTCGCCGCAATTGACGGAGACGGCGGGATCGCGGATCGTGCGGCCGGCGATCGTCCCTTGTATCGCTCCTTGTATCGTTACTTGGCCGTCGAGGATGAGCGCCTTCAGCCGCGAGCGCGACAACGCCGGGATGCGGCGGCTGAGCACGCGGTCGAGCCGTTCGCCCGCCTCTTCGGCGGCGATCACGACGGTCTCGGTGGCGCTATCCGGCATGGATCTCAACACTATGTCCGAGCAACGGCCCCCCGATCCCGACGCCGAGCGCGCGATTGCCCGCGTGCGCCGGCTGATGATGATCGCGAGCGTCACCACCTTCCTGGCGGTCGCCGCCGTGCTTGTCGTCATCGGCTATCGCATTTTCCATCTGGGGGAAAGCGCAAGCCCGCCGCCGCCACCGGCACAAGCGGTGCCGGCGCTGCCGGCCGGCGCCAAGGTGCTGTCCAGCGCCGTGGGCGAAGGCCGTATCGTGCTCACGGTGGAGGTCAATGGCGCGATCGAGCTCTACAGTTTCGATCTCGCCACGCTCAGGCCGCTGGGGCATGTACGGCTGGACCGGAAATAACCGTAGTCATTCCGGGGCGCGGCCGTCAGGCCGCGAGCCCGGAATCCAGGGGCCAAGCACGAGAGCATGGCCCTGGATTCCGGGTCCGCTCGCGGAGTTTATCATCGGGCCGCGCATCGCGCGGACCCGTTGGCTCGCGTCCCGGAATGACGGCTTTACACCGCCTTTATCTTCCCCAGCACTGGCAGCAGATAATCGTTGAACCTCTTCGGGTCCTCGCTCATCGGGAAATGCCCGAGGCCCTGCATGATGGTCGCTTCGGCGCCGGTCTGCTCGGCCACGGCCAGCGTTCCTTCCGCCGTACAGGAATAATCGTATTCGCCGGTGAGGAAGAACAGCGGACAGCGCGCAATGTCGATCTGCTTGACACGGTCGCGAATGTCGCCGTCGATCATGTAGAAATAGAGGTCGCCCTTGAACACGCCGGGCCCGCTCTGCATGTAGTGCCACAGCGTCTCCCAGCGCTCTTTCGTCGGCGCGGTGGGCGCGATCAGGCCCGACACCACGCCGGCCGAGACCATGCCGCCGTGCACGTCGGGCCGGTTCAGCCAGGAAAGGTCGTAATAGGGCGCGGTGAAGGCCGCCGATTCCAAACCGATCAGCGCGCGGAAGCGCTCGGGATGCTGGTGCGCCAGATGCAGCACGATGCGGCCGCCGATCGAGCAACCCATGGCCACCGGTCTGTCGAGCGCGAGCGCGTCGGCCACGTCGAGGATCAAGCGCACATAGTCTTGCGAGGAAAGCTGATACTCCTCGTCCTGCCAGCCGGCGGGCGGCGACGACTTGCCGTGCCAGGGCATGTCGAAGGCGATGACGCGGAAATCTTTGGTGATGCGCGCGTCGTTCATCAGCCCGCGATATTGCCGCGCGTCGGCGCCGGCGGTGTGCAGGCAGAGCAGGGGAATGCCGCTGCCGGCCTCTTCGACGAACAACCGGTGCGGCTTGCCCAGCAGTTCGCAATTGAGATAGCGGCCCAAGATCGGTTCGAACTCCGGCTTGAAGCGCGGGCTCATCGGGCAGCCTCCTGGCGCGGCGCGGCGAGCACGTCCTTGAAGTACAGAAGATTGGCCATGAACGGGTGCAGGTCGCCTTCCACCCGCATCAGCTTCTGTTTGACCAGCGCGAAAATGTCGGTGAAGCCGATGGGCGGCAGCGGCTGCCAGAACTTCTCCCACACGTCGCGCGAGGCGCGCAGCGCGAAGCTGAAATTGGGCGTGATGAAGGGCCCGGGAGTGACGCTGACGATGCGGCCCTCCTGCACGCGCACCAGGCTATAGGCCTCGTCGATGGCGATCAGGAAGGTGGTGTCGACGAAGCGGCCGCGCCGGACGAGGCCGGCATCGGCGTTCACGAGACGGGCGAGATGGTCGAGCATGGCGGACGTTCCCCCCTTTTTTGCTGTGGCAGGGTGGAATCTTAAAGCCCGCGGGGCAAGCTTGCGGTGGCGCCGGATCGAGGCTATCTCGGGGGCCTTGGCCTGATAGCTCCCTTCGTCTAGCGGTCTAGGACGCGGCCCTCTCAAGGCTGAAACACGGGTTCGATTCCCGTAGGGAGCGCCATCTTCAAAATTCAGCATTGAAAGAAAAGGGAAATTTCACGGATTTGTCCCACTTCGGTTTTGGGTGGGACAGTGTTCGATCATGAATCGTTCTTCGCCGCACGATCTGAAAAGCGGCAGGATCAAAGGCCTCGTCCCATTATTTGAGCCATTCCTTCGCTTCCGTCCTGCACGATTTGGAGGAGGCTCTTTCCATTCGCTAAGCCCAGACCCATCATGGGGGCAATCAGACCGCCGCTAGCGCGCCTTTCGTCTTGCCAGCTTCGGCTAACGACTCCTTTGGTGACAATGCCCGACCCGACAAGAATTGGGGCACCGCTCATCTTCCCCGGAATTTTGGCATCGAACTCAAAACATGGCCCCGGCGTCGTAGTCTCCTTTTTTGTGATGTTATCCGGATAGATATCCGTAACCGAACCAACGGACACAACCAGCGACGGCTGATAAGCCTCACGTTGGCCGAACTGAATAAACTCCTCCATCTTAGCGTACCCAATCGCGACCGCACGGTCGCCGACTTTCAAATCGTGTTGCCCGATATTCAGCGGCTGGTATGAGCTGCCAATTTTATTTTCAGCGACCTTGCAAACCGCGATGTCGAGATCGAGTTTGTACTCAGGCTTCATATGAAACAAAGGTCCAACAACTTCTTGTCCCCAATGCATGGCCCACTCGATGGGTGCAATAAATGATTCTGCGGTGCGCATTTCGTTTGGCACGTTGAATACCTCAGCAGGAGCACTTTTCATCGCGGGGTTAGCGGGAAGCAAAACTCCCATGTGCAGGGACTTGTCGAATCTGAAAGCCTTATCGCCAATTTGGGTAAAGTTCGCATACTGCTCATCTACCGGGTCTCTGATCACATGGGCCGCGGTCATTAGAAGGCCAGACGCGCTTATGAAAAATCCTGTTCCGATACAACGCATTCCCTGATCGCCTTCGTTCCAGGCGACGATGGGGACGACGCTTTGTCTAATTATAAATTCCGTATGACCAAATGTAGCGAAGATATCTCGCATTACTGGCCCCGGCTGTTGAGTAAGCAAGACCATTTCGTCTTTGATCTTGAAGTAGTCTGCTTCGAAGCCTTCGCGGGGCTTCAAGTCGATTCCCTTAATGTCATGTGTGACCCATACTCCGGTCTCGTTCTTTTTCCAGAGCGATTTTAGTATCCCGATCTGATTCATAGTTTCGCCATCGCAGCGTCGGCCAGCTTCGCTTGCTGTGCCGCGCGCGTGTACCGTTCAACTTCTTCCAAGGTCTTGTGACCGGTGATCGCCATTATCTCATGCGCGGTCGCGCCGCGCTCGGCAAGCCGGGCGGCTGCCGCCTTCCGTAAGCCATGCGCCGAGCAATGCGGCAAGCCTGCCTCGTTGCACCACTCGCGGAAGCGCATGCCAAAGCCTGCCGGCTGTACTCCGTTACAAGAAAGGTAAGGTGCTTCGATGGCGTGGCGTCGATCACCGCCTGCAAGTCAGGATGCACCGGAATGTCGAGTGACATGATACTGTTCGGTGCTCGCTCGATCTAACCATCATTGATAATTTCGGCGTCGCGGGAAAAGGTTCCCAAAGTGGGATTAGTTGAAATTCCTGAATTATGCAACTACGATCAAAGGCGAGGGGGTCTTCGCCTATGCGAGGCCGAAGGACGATAGTCTTTGGCGGAGGCATCATTGCGGCTGTCGGTTCGATTGCCGCGAGTTATCACTTTTATGCTGTATCAACTCCTCCGGCCAATTTGTGGCCGACCGCGCATTTGCCGCGCCAAGAGTTCGTGTCAGCAAAAGCCGAGGCGCCTGACCATAACCGGCCGACGGCGCATCTGCCGCTTGAAATACGCGCTCGGCCCCAGCTTAAAAACGGCGTCGCGGAGCTTCGGGATCAAGTGGCGCACTCTTTGGGCGCCGCTCCAATGGTCGTTCTTGATAACGCTTCGAAGCCGCCACACAACTCGACTTGGAATAAAGGCTTAGGCGTTGGCGGTCCGGTCAATTCGACGGATAGCTTGAGAAATGTCTCAACCCAACGAACAGCGCCACTCGTTGCTGAGGTGTCTCCCAAGGCTAGCCGTCCGGTCGTCGATCGCATTAAGAAAAATCAAACACTTAAGGCCCCATGCCGTTGACCCAGTCGCTTCAATCCGAAAAACCCGCCTTACGCTTTCCACGCACCGAGCCGCCCGCGCATGGCGAGCTCGTCGAAATGGCCGACGGCATCTTATGGACGCGGCTGCCGCTGCCGTTCCGGCTCGATCACGTCAACGTCTATCTGATCGAAGACGGCGCCGGCTGGGCGGTGCTCGATACCGGCGTCGCCACCGAAAAATGCCGGCAGGTCTGGGACACGATCATCGGCCGTTTGCAGGGCCGCCCGCTCACCAAGATCATCGTCACGCATTATCATCCCGACCACATCGGTCTTGCCGGCTGGCTGTGTCAGCGCTTCGACCTGCCGCTCTACACCAGCCAGACCGGCTATCTCGGCTGCATCAACATCTCGCTGCAGCCGGGCGCGCTGGAGGCGCCGGTCTACCGCGAGTTCTACCTGCGCCACGGGCTCGATCCGAAAGTGGCCGACCTCGTGAGCACGCAAGGCCACGGCTATCTGCGCCTGGTGCAGGGCCTGCCGCCGACCTTCCGCCGGCTGGTCAACGGCGACACGCTGAAGATCGGCGGACGCGAATTTCAGCTCATCTCCGGCGACGGCCACGCGCCCGAGCAGATCATGCTGCATTTGAAGTCGGAGGGCCTATTCCTCGCCGCCGACCAGGTGCTGGCCAAGATCAGCCCCAATGTCAGCGTCTGGGCGGTGGAGCCGTGCGGCGATCCGCTCGGTCTCTATTTGCGCTCGCTGCGCTCATTGAAGGAGCAGATCGCGGCGGATGTGCTGGTGCTGCCCGGTCATCAACTGGCCTTCTACGGCCTGCACGCGCGCATCGACGAATTGATCGCGCATCATGAGGTGCGCTGCCATCTGATCCTGCAGGCCTGCCGCAAAGAGGCGCATTCCGCAGCCGAGCTGGTGCCGGTGCTGTTCCCCAAGGCGCTCGACCCGCATCAGATGAGCTTCGCCTTCAGCGAGACGCAGGCGCATATCAATTACCTGCTGGGCCGGGGCGAGATCGCGACGGCCTTGAGCGACGACGGCATCGAGCGCGTGGTTTGCGCCTGATTAACCGTTTTGATGGTTGCCATTTCATTGCCGGCGCCCTCATTCGAGGGCGTCAAATACCGGCTGCCGGGCCGACGACCCGGCGGGTTTCGTCCTTCGCTAAAATTGTAACGAGCGCCCTGACCGCGCGGTAAGCGGCGGCGGCTAGGGTGCTGGCCATGCAGGCCAATCCCGCCGCCCTCGCGCAGGCCACCCACCACGAGCAGCGGCTCGTGGCGCTTGACGGCTTGCGCGGGCTGATGACCATCCTGGTGGTGGTCTCGCATTATTTCGCCGAAGTGCCGCACGGCTTCACCGCGCTGATGGTGGGCTGGATCGCTGTCGACATGTTCTTCGTGCTGAGCGGCTTTCTGGTCGGCCGGCTGATCCTCGACAAGCAGGGGAATGACAACTTCTTCACCGTGTTCTACGCGCGGCGCGTCTTCCGCACGCTGCCGATCTATTTCGTCTGTCTGATCGTCAACGTCGCGCTGCTCTCGGTCTTCACCGGGCACTGGGTGGACGCCGACGGCGCCTTCCCGATCTGGAGCTATTTCGTCTTCGTGCAGAACTTCTTCATGGCGGCCGCCGACGGCATCGGCGCGCATTGGCTGGCGCCGACCTGGACGCTCGCGGTCGAAGAGCATTTCTATCTTTTGGTGCCGGCGCTGTTCTTCGTCGTGCCGCGCAACCGCATCGCCGCCGTGCTCGGTGCGCTTGCGCTCGGCGCGGTGGCGGCGCGCATGGGCACCGTCGCGCTGCTCGGCGGCAAAGCGGCAATTGCCGCTTCGGTGCTGCTGCCCAACCGCGCCGACGTGCTGATCATGGGCTTGCTCGCCGCCGTCGCCATCCGTTCGCCCAAGCTGCCGTGGCCGCGCCTCGATCTGAGCGTGCGCGTTGCGCCCATCCTGCTGCTGGCGGCGACCGCGGCCATGACGCAGTTCGCCGGCCGCCATGCCTTCATTGTCTTCGGCCCGCTGCTGACGGCGGTCGCCTGCGCCGCCTTCCTGCTCAGCCTGGTGCGCGGCGCGCCGGAGGCCAAACGCTTTACCGGCAAGTTCCTCGGCTTCTTCAATACGACTTCTTACGCGGTCTATCTCACGCATCTGCCGGTGCTCGGGCTGATGCATGGGCTGTTGCTCGGCACGCGGCCCGACATCGCGACGCCGCAGCAATGGGCGGTGACCTTGGCCGCGCTGCCGGTCACCGTATTGGTCGCCTGGGTGTTGACCGTGCTGGTCGAGCGTCCGCTCACCAATTATGGCCGCAGCTGGAAGTGGAGCGGGCGGCCGCGCGCTTCGGCCGCCGCGGCTGAGGAAGTGTCGGTGATGCCTGCGCTTGCGCCTGCACTCGCGCAGGCGCCTGCGAGGGCTCTGCGCGCGGTCGCTTAAGATTTGCGGCGGCGGATTTCCTCGATCGTGATGGTGTTGTCGGCGTCGCCGTCGCCGCCGCGCACGCAAGCCTCCAGCACCTCGATCAGCACGCTCGCGAACGGGAGCTCCTGGCCACGCTTTTTGGCCTCGGCCAGCACGATCTTCATGTCTTTCAGGTGCTGCACGACCTTGCCGGCCGGCGTGAAGTCGCCGGCGACCATCTTGTCGCCCTTGACGTCCATGATCTGCGAATAGGCGGCCGACTGGCGCGCGGTCGCGAGGAAATCGCCGAGATCGAGGCCGAGCCGCTCGGCGAACACCAGACCTTCGGCCAGCGCCACGCGGTTGAGCCCCAGAATGTGGTTGATCGCCAGCTTGGTCTTGGTCGCGCTGCCGGCTTTGCCGGTGAAGCGGCGGCGCGGATAGAGCGCGGCAAGGATGGCGTCGGCCTCGCGCACCGCATCTTGATCGCCGGCGATCAGCCCGAAGCCGTCGCCCGCCAGCACCTGGCCGCTCGAGCCCGACACCGGCGTGTCGAGCAGGCTGAGGCCGCGCGCGGCGGCGCGGGCGCACAGCGCCTCGATGCGGTCGGGCTCGCCGGTCGAGGCGCATAGCGCCAGGCGCGGGCCCTGGCCGCCGGCGGCGAGCAAGCCGTCCACCACCTCTTCGACCTGGTCCATGGTCAGGACCGCGATCAGCACCTGCGGACACCGCCGCACCACCTCGGCGATGGATGCGGCCGGTTCGCCGCCCATTTGCCGCAAGGCTTCGCGCCGTTCGGCATTGACGTCGAAGCCGACCACTTGAAAGCCGGCACCCAAAAGCCGGCGCGCCAGCGCCGTGCCCAGAAGCCCGATGCCGATCAGGCCGGCCGGTGTTGCCACGTGACGTCCTCCTTGCCCCCGTGCGGTGTGCGGCCTGCTATATTAGCCGCGGCCCGGGAACAAGCGCTGCGCGCAGTATTGCGCCTTGGTGCGCGCCCTGCGCGCCTCAGCCAAGGCGGCGGTGAAATAGGCCGCGCCGGCCGTCTTCCGCCAACGCATAGCTCTCGGCTATAAACCTACAGCCCCTTGTTATTTTGATATTTTTCGGCATTCTCAAAATTCGTGCAGATGCGTGCCGGGCGCTCCATGCAACTTTTCACGACTTCTGAGGCGGCCGCCTATCTCCGGCTCAAGGAGCGCAAGATCTATGAGATGGTGGCCGAGGGCACGGTGCCCTGCACCAAGGTGACCGGCCGCTGGCTGTTCCCCAAGGCCGAGCTCGATCAGTGGCTGGCCTCCAGCGTCACGCGTCCGGCCGGCATGACGCGGCCCGAGCCGGCGCCGATCGTGGCCGGCAGCCATGACCCGCTCTTGGAATGGGCGCTGCGCGAAGGCGGCTCCGGCTTGGCCACGCTGGCAGTCGGCAGCGAGGCCGGGCTTGCCCGCTTCGTCGCCGGCGAGTTGATCGCCGCCGCCATCCATCTGCACGCGTTGGAAGAGCCGGAAGCCGACGCCAATGTGGCCGCCATGGCGAGCCGCGGCGATTTGCAGGACGCGGTGCTGATCGGCTTCTGCAAGCGCGAGCAGGGTTTCCTGGTGGCGCCGGGCAACCCGCTCGAGATCGGCTCGATCGAAGACGTGATCGCCAAGCGCGCGCGCATCAGCCTGCGGCCGAAGGGCGCCGGCGCCCAGCTGCTGCTGCTCGCGCTGCTGCACCGGGCCAAGGCGACGCTCGACCGGCTCAACGCTGCGGGTCTCGTCTCACCCACCGGCCCCGACATCGCGCAGGCGGTGCGCGCCGGCCGTGCCGACACCGGCATTGCCACGCGCGGCGTCGCCAACGCCGCCGGGGTCGACTTCGTGCCGATCGTCTGGGAGCATTTCGATCTGGTCATGCGCCAGCGCGACTATTTCCATGCGCCCTTGCAGGCGGCCTTGCGTTTTCTGCAGTCGGCCGACTTCGCCGCGCGCGCGCAGGAACTCGCCGGCTACGAGCTTTCCGACACCGGCAAGGTGCGGTTTGTGATTTGAGCGTGGGCGCGTTACAAGTCCGCGCATGGCGACCGACACCGAAGCTTGGCCGAGCGAATTGCGCCTGCACAAGGACCGCAAAGTCCTGACCGTCAGTTTCGAGGGCGGCGAGCGCTACGACCTGCCGGCCGAATATCTGCGCGTGAAAAGCCCGAGCGCGGAAGTGCAAGGCCATTCGGCCGAGGAGCGCAAGACCGTGCCGGGCAAGCGCAACGTCGAGATCATCGAAGTGCTGCCGATCGGCAATTACGCGGTGCGGCTGGTGTTCGACGACATGCACGACACCGGCATCTATGGCTGGACATATCTGCGCGAGCTCGGCCGCAACCAGGCGCGCTATTGGCAGGACTATGTCGACGAACTGGCCTCCAAGAACTTAAGCCGCGACCCGCCGGCACGGCGGGCCAACTGACGGAGCGGCGCAAGTCTCGCGTGCGAGGTCGCTAATCCCCGTGCGTTATGTAGCAGCAAGGCGGCGGCTGCACGGTGGGGTGGCTGATGTTGTTGAGCTGCTGCGCGATCACCGCGTTGAGATCGTCGATGCCGCCGAGACCCGGCGGCGGCAATCCGCCCGGTGGCGGCTCACCCTGGAAATACCAGCCGTAGAGCGGAAACGACACGCCGCCGGCCGCGCTGACGATGGTGCCGTCCCATTGCACCGGACCCTGCACGCCGCCGGCGCTGGTCAGCACAAAAGCCGTGCCGGGCGTGGTGAGGTTGAGCACCTGGCCCGACGGAAGCGTGATATTGGCGCCGCCTTCCACCAGAATGACGGTGAGGGTGTAGCCGTCGGTGGCATTGCCTGAAATCAGGATGTCGAGAATGGTGCCGCGGATGCCGAGCGTGGCGACCGGCGTCTTGATCGTATAGTGCGTGGGGTTCTGCGCGCCGGTGATAAAGCGGAAGGCGCCTTGCGTGGCGTGGACGATGACGCGGCCGGTGCTGCGGTCGGGATTGTAGACGAAGCGGTCGAGCGCGAGATCGGCGTGCGGCCCGATGCTGAGGCTGGTCTTGTCGAGCAGCAGAAGCTGCGCGCTGCTCGCATCGCTTGTGCGGATATGCTCGTTCAAGAATACCGCGCTGCCGGCGGCGAGCGCGCGGTTTCTGCCCCCGAACGAACCGACCACTTTGTTGACGACCGCCGAGGCGACGCCGATGTTCTTCGCCGTGGCGGAAGTCGCCGGCAGCCCGAGCGCCGCCGCGATAGTCAGAAAGCATAATGCGCGCGCGATAGCCTTCATGTATTGCTCACTGCCACATTTGCCGATTCCGGCTGCCATGACCTATACTATTTACTTCGCCGTTGCACGCGGTAACAGGGTGCGCGCACGAGTTGCTTCGTCGCGTGGGAATAGAACGCATGCATTGGCCTCGTTGGCGGCATTCTTGCTTAATAGCCTTGTCGATCGCCGTGTGTGTCGCCGTTGCCAGCGTTGCGGACGCGACGCCGAAGCCCGTGCACAACGTGCACTCGCCGGAGCTCGACGCGCTCTACGCGCAGATCCTCAAGCATCCGCAGGATAGCGCGCTGAACCTGCGCTTTGCGCGCGCAGCCGAGCAGGCCGGCGTCCTGCGCTGGGCATTGTCGGCTTATGAGCGGGTCACCATCAACGATCCGGGTAACGCCGAGGCGCAGGCCGGCCTGCAACGCATTCGCCGCAAGCTGCAGCCGAATATCAGCCGGGTGACATTCGAGCTCGGCTCCGCGGTCGAGAGCAATCCGCGCTATTACCTCGGGCCCAAGCGCACCGAGATTGAGGGCCTGGCGTCGGCCATCCTTTACGATGAGCGTTCAATCGCCGACATGCGCTGGCGCACCACCGGCGCGGTCGCCGGGCGGACCTACAGCAAAAGCCACGATCTCGATTACGGAGCGGTCTCGCTCGACACCGGGCCGGTGCTCGACATCTTTCCCGGCTGGCAGATGGTGCCGGCGCTCGGCGGCGCGGCGTCCTATTACGACCATCACTTCTATTACGGCGAAGGCGCGGTGAGCGCGACCTTCGAAGGCCCGACGCAAGGCGCCTACCGCTCGCTGCGCCTGCGCGCGGCCTACCGCTCCTACGACAAGTTCTTTCCGACCAGCAACGGCTTCTACGGCGAGGCGCGGGCGCGCTTCGCCATCCCCAACGCGTTCGGCGCCAGCAGCGTGTTCGTCGCCTCGCCCTGGGCGCGCTACAGCGATATCTCCGGCGCGGTCATCTCGCCGGTGGCCGAGCTGCAGCCCGGCGCCTATGTCGAGCTTGGCGGCAAGCTCGAAGCCTATAAGGGCGTGACGAGCTGGCTGGTGTTGGGCGCGGAGGTCTCGCTCGCCAGCCGCCACTACCGCACCGACACCGTGCCGGTGACCGGCGGCAAGCGGCACGACACGCTGGTGATCCCGGGCGCCAGCCTGCTGTTCCCGCACATCTTCTCGTATCAGACCGACTTGCGCATCGCCTATAATTACATCTCGGACGCTTCCAACGACTCGAGCAAGAACTTCGACGACCACGTCGTCACCGCGACGCTGGTTTATCGCTTCGATCCGATCAGCAGCAATTTCTGGCAGCAGGCGGCACAGGGGCGGTGAACTCTGGCTTGCCGACCGAAGCTTGCGCAGCAAGTGAAGGCTGGTGGGCGCTGAAGGGATCGAACCTTCGACCTCTCCCGTGTGAAGGGAACGCTCTCCCGCTGAGCTAAGCGCCCGTCCGTACAGGCCGGCGATATAAGGAGCGCGGCGATGGGGTGTCAAGCCGCTGCGCTGCTGTTCATGGCCAGGCGAAAGGCGCGAAGCGCCGTGTTCCGCTGATGTCCCGACCATCCACGCCTTCGAGTTTCGCACGGCCTTAAAACGTGGATGCACGCGACAAGCGCGGGCATGACGAATTCACGCGACGCAGCAGGGTTCTAGTTCGGATTGCTCGGCTTGTCGTCGTGCGGCACGCGCGAGGCATGCGTCTGCAGCGCGCGGATGCGGTCGGCCAGATTGCCGTTGGAGCCGGCGTCGCTTTGCTCGTGCTCGCCGTTGCTGTTGGCGGCGGCCAGCGCGGCGCGGTCGCGCACGGTCTCGGCGGCCAGGATGGCGTCGATCGGCGAGTTGGGACCTTCCAGCGCGGAAGCCAGCCGCGCCACTTCCGCCGCCACGTCATTGATGCGCTCGCGCAGCAGCGAATTCTCCACCCGCTCGGAGGCCCAGGCCTCCTCGGTCTCGCGCTTCATGTTGCCGAGCTCGCGCGCCAGACGGTCGCGCTCGTCGCGCGTGCGATCGAGTTCGGCCTGCAGCTGCGTCTTCTCCGCGCGCAGCGTCTCGTGCGCCGAGCTTGCGCGCGCGTCGAGCTCGGAGATTGCCGCGCGCAGATCGCTTTCGGTCTTGTGCGCGGTGTCGATTTCGCCGCGCATATTGGTGATGTGCACTTCGCTCTGGCTGAGCAGGCGCGAGACATCGCCTAGCCGGCTCTCCAGATCCTGCGCGCGGCGGCCGAGCATCTCCGCTTCGGTGGTCTGCGCCGCCAAATGCTGCTCGAGCTCGCCTACCCGACGGCCGAGGTTCTCCACCTTGCCGCGCTCGGCGTCCAGCTCGCGGGCCGTCGCCTGCAATTCGTGGCGCTCGGCGTCGCGGCGGTCTTCCGCCAGCTTCAGATCGTTGCCGGCCTCGGTCAGCCGCTCTTTGAGCGCCTCGACCTGCGTCTTGAGCGCGACGATCTCGACTTTCTGCGCTTCCGCGAAGTTCGAGCGCTCGTCGAGCTCGCCCACCATCTTGGCAAGCGCGGCCTCCTTGTCGGAGAGCGTGCGCTGAGCATCGTGCATGGCGCTGGTCTTGGCCGCGATCTCGTCTTCGGTCGCGCGCACCTGGTCGCGCAGCGCCTTGTCGCGCGCTTCCAGCGCGAAAATAGTGGCAGTCTTCTCGCCCAGCTCGATCTTGAGCCGGTTGATGGCGTCGCCCTTCTTGCCGAGCTCGGCGAGCTGGCTGGTGGTCTTGTTCTTGAGCTGGTCGACGCTCATCTCCAGGCGCCGCGTCGACATGGCGAATTCCGCGCGCAACTGGTCCTTGTCGGCCTGGATCTCGGCCATCGACAAAGGCGTCGCCGCTTCCAGGCGCCGCATGGTCAGCCGCACGGCGCGGCCGTGCACGAGCGGGATAACGACCAGCCCGATCAAGGCCGCGACGAGAAAGCCGATGCCGAAATACATGATCGGTTCGATCATTTGGACGACGCCTCCAAACTCAACCCGGCTCCCCGCCTACCCCGGCGCAAACCATCGCACGGGGCGACCGGCACTACCAGCGCCGGCCCACATTAACCTAAACCCGCAATCAGCGTCAGCCGGCGATAGCCCGCAATCTTTGCGGGTTCTCCGCCGTCAGAACGGGTTCCAGGTCGCCTTGGGAGTGAATTTGAGATAGCCGATATTGGCGCCGAGCCGGAAGCCGACGCCGGAGCGGATCGGCACCACTACGATATTGTGGGCGGTGAGCGCGGTCATGCCGAAACCGCCGATGAAATAGGCCGAGCCGTCGATGCCGGCGAAGCGCTGATAGATCGCGTCGGTAGCCGGCAGACTGTAGATCAGCATCATGGTGCGGGCGCCTTCGCCGCCGGTGTCGAAGCCGACCGAGGGGCCCTCCCAGAACACGCGGCGGTCGCCGGCATTGCGGGTATAAAGCGTGCCGTCGCCATAGCGCAGGCCGACCACGAAGGCGCCGGCGCCCTCCTGGCCGAGCACATAGCCGTTCGGCTCGCCGAACTGGCTGAAGGCTTTTTGCACCACCAGCGCCAGCCCGCGCGACACGCTGCCGAAGAAATTGTGGCCGGCCAGCACGATCTCGTCGACCGAGAAGGTATCGTGGCGGTGCGCCGGGACCGGGCGGTCCTGGGCGGCGGCCGGCGACCCTGCAAAGGCGATCAGACACAGGGACAAAGCCGCAAGCCGCAAGGTCGCGCGCATCGGATGCTCCATGAAATTGCGTCTAAATCCCCGGCCCGCTTAAGGGGTTGCTCACGCCGGCGGCTATATTGTGGCGGTTAAGACGACCGAATTCAGCTCGATACTGGCCCAGGACTATGACCCCGGCACGGCGGCTACGGAAGGCGCGCGTTTCCCTTGGGCTGTTGATCGGCCTGGGCTTTTGCGCGGGTATGTCCACACCATCGGCCCGCGGCGCGGCCCTGCCGGTGGTGGTCAACCCCAATACCGGGCTGGCCATCAGCGGCTTCGATCCGGTCGCCTATTTCACCGAGCGCCAGCCGAAGATCGGCCGCCCCGGCCTCGAACTGCGGGTCGATGGCGTGGTCTGGCGCTTCGTCAACGAGGGCGACAAGGCGGCCTTTGCCGATCATCCGGAGGTCTATGCGCCGCGTTTCGGCGGCTACGATCCGGTGGCGATTGCGCGCGGCGCTTCGGTGCCGGGCCATCCGCTGTTCTGGGCGGTGAGCGGCGAGCGGCTTTATCTGTTCTATAGCGGCGAAGCGCGCTCGGCCTTCCTCGCCAATCCTGCGCGCTACGTCGAGGCCGCGACCCGCAAATGGCCGGCGGTCGCGCGCAGCATTGCACGCTAGTGCCCCGCTTCCGAAGTTCGTGATACATCGCAGCACCCTCTGACACGAACTTCGGAAGCAAAGGGGCACTAGCAAGTATATGATTCTAGTGCCGCTTATCGATTTGAAGTTCCTGAACGAGCTTGCGGCAGGCGGTGCAGGAACTTCAAATCGGCGGCACTAGTGCGTGAGTAAAGCAGCCTTCTCCGCATCGCCCCAGGCGACGAAGGCCGGAATGCGGAAATCCGCCGCCACCTGTCCGTAGACGAGCGGCTCGCCGTCCGGCTTTGTCACCACGCCGCCGGCGGCCGCGATTACCGCATGGCCGGCCGCCACGTCCCATTCGCATGTGGTCGCCAGTCGCGGATAGACGTCGGCCGATGCATCCGCCACCTGGCAGAACTTGATGGCCGAGCCGCTTGGGCTTTGCGTTACCGGCCCGAGCCGCTTGAGGAAAGCTTCCGTGTCGGCATCGAGATGCGAGCGGCTCACCACCGCCACGCCGCCTTGCGCCGGCCAGCGCCGCGTGCGGATGACTTGCGCGCGGTCGGCGCCGTCATCCAGCAGGCGCAGCCGCTCGGCGCCGCGCCCGACGATGCCGCGCCAGACCTCGCCGCGCGCCGGCGCTGCCACGATGCCGGCGATCGGCATGCGCCCGCTCAGCACCGCGAGATTGACGGTGAACTCGTCACGTCCGGCGAGGAACTCCTTGGTGCCGTCGAGCGGATCGACCATCAGGAACGAGCCGCCGAGCACGGGCGCGGCCTCCCGTCCGCTCTTTTCCTCCGACACCACCGGCACGCCCGGCAAGAGTTTCGCCAGCCCTGTCAGGATCTCCGTTTCCGAGGCTTCGTCGGCGGCCGTCACCGGCGATTGGTCCGGCTTGAGCTGCCGCCCCACCGTGCCCGGCGCAAAATTGCGGATGACGCCGCACGCGCGCGCGACGATGCTCGTCAACTCTTCGATGAGCGCGGCCGCCTCGGCCGGCGAAATGTCGGATAGGGCGGTCAAATTGCGCTCCTTTGTCTTGGCCTTCGGTCCTTGGCGGTTATGCGCCTGCGGTGTATCACGCCCCGCGGCCGGCGCGGCTACCGATTTGCCGGCGATATGGCACGCACAGTGGAGACCCGTCCATGTCCGCATCCATCGAAGCGCTCGACCTCGCCGCCCTGCTGTGCTCGCGCGTCTGCCATGACCTGATCAGCCCGGTCGGCGCCATCGTCAACGGGCTGGAAGTGCTGGAGGAGGAAAAGGACGAGGCCACCCGCACCTTCGCGCTCGACCTGATCAAGAAGAGCTCCAATACCGCCTCCGCCAAGTTGCAGTTCTGCCGCATCGCCTTCGGCGCCGCCGGCTCCGCCGGTGCCCAGATCGATACCGGCGACGCCGAGAAGGTCGCGCGCGGCTTCTTCGAGGACGACAAGACCAAGATCGCCTGGAACCTGCCGCGCGCGCTGTTGCCCAAGAACCGGGTCAAGCTCTTGCTCAACATGCTGCTGATCGCCGGCCACGCCATCCCGCGCGGCGGCCAGATGACCGTCGATCCGATCGGCGCGGGCGATCAGCTCGGGTTCAAGGTCAGCGCCGCCGGCACCAACGCTAAACTTGCGCCGGCGACCGCCGCGCTGCTGGCCGGCGAAACCGGGCCGGACTTGCTCGATGCCCACCGCATCCAGCCCTTCTATGCCGGGCTGCTGGCCAAGGAATGCGGCGTGAAAGCCGCCATGGCGATGGAAGGCGAGGCGGTGGTGGTCAGCGCGCAGTGACCCACAATCGCAAGAGCGCTGGATGTCGTCGGCGGGGGTCGAGCCCGCTTTTGGGCGGCGCGGACGTGATTGTCGAAACCGAAAATCTTGCCTTAGGTCCGGAGCAAAGACTTGACGAATAAAGATGACATGATCTCGCTCCTTGACCGAATTGCCGATGCGTTCAATGCCCATGACATCGACAGGATAATGACCTATTTCGATGACGACTGCAGTCTGGACATGCCGCGTGGTCCGGAGCCGCATGGAAGCCGGTATACGGGCTCAGATAACGTGCGCCGTGGTTTGCTTACACGCTTTGAATCGACCCCGGATGTTCATTACGGGGATGTTGAGCATTTCGTAGACGGTGATACCGGCATATCAAAATGGCTCTTGACTGGGACGACACCGGGCGGCGTGAAGATCGAAGTGCGCGGCTGCGATTTCTATACATTTCGAGACGGAAAAATTGTCCGCAAAGATTTATATTGGAAGATCGTCGGGTAACGCACCAACATCCGTTGATGGCCCAGATTCTGGCAAATCGTCTTGCCCGGTCACCGGCCCCGCGCGGTTAACGAACGGTTAAGTTCCGCGCCTCGGGTACCGTTCCGCAACTAAAATTAAACCCTTCCCCGACACACTGACCCCGCTCCCAAGGGAGAGCGGCGGACGGGCCTTAAGCCCGTCGACGAAGGCGTTTCCATGGACGACCTGTTGCGTGAATTCGTGACCGAGACGAACGAGAGTCTCGACGTGGTCGACGTCGAGCTCGTGCGTTTCGAACAGGATCCGAACAACGCCCGCATCCTCGACAACATCTTCCGCCTCGTCCACACCATCAAGGGCACCTGCGGCTTCATCGGGCTGCCGCGGCTGGAAGCGCTGGCGCACGCCGCCGAAACCTTGATGGGCAAATTCCGCGACGGCCTGCCGGCGACCAGCGACGCCGTCACGCTGATCCTCGGCACCATCGACCGCATCAAGACGATCCTCGACTCGCTCGAGCGCGAGCAGCGCGAGCCGGCAGGCGACGACGCCGATCTGATCGCCGATCTCGAGCGCATGGTCGACGACATCGCCGCGCCGGCGCCCGCCCGGCAGTCGGTCGGCACGCTGAGCGGGCAAGTGCTGGAGCGGCCGCTGCGGCCGGGCGAAGACTCGCTCGACGATCTCGAACGCGCCTTCCGCGAAACCGAGGTCGAGCCGGTCGCGGTCAAGCCGAAGACGCCGGTGCAGCCCGAGACCGCGGCGTCGGAGGACGAAGCGGCCAAGGCCGCCAATCAGTCGATCCGCGTCACCCTCGACACGCTCGAGCAGCTGATGACCATGGTTTCCGAGCTGGTGCTCACCCGCAACCAGCTGCTGGAGATCGTGCGCCGGCACGAGGACAGCGAGTTCAAGACGCCGCTGCAGCGCCTGTCCAACGTCACCGCCGAATTGCAGGAAGGCGTGATGAAGACGCGCATGCAGCCGATCGGCAATGCCTGGCAGAAGCTGCCGCGCATCGTGCGCGATTTGTCGAACGAGCTCGGCAAGCAGATCGATCTCGAAATGCAGGGCGCCGAGACCGAGCTCGACCGCCAGGTGCTCGACCTGATCAAGGATCCGCTCACCCACATGGTGCGCAACTCGGCCGACCACGGGCTCGAGACGCCGGCCGAGCGGCGCGGCCTCGGCAAGCCCGAGCGCGGCCGCATCCGCCTGTCGGCCTATCACGAGGGCGGCCACATCATCATCCAGATCGCCGACGACGGTCGCGGCCTCGATACCGAGCGCATCAAGGCCAAGGCGGTGGCGCAGGGGATCGCCACCGACGCCGAGATCGACAAGCTCACCGAGGCGCAGATTCACAAATTCATCTTCGTGCCCGGCTTCTCCACCGCCCAGCAGGTCACCAGCGTGTCCGGGCGCGGCGTCGGCATGGACGTGGTGCGCAACAATATCGACCAGATCGGCGGCACCATCGACGTCAAATCGGTGGCCGGCGCCGGCCTTGCCTTCACCATCAAGATCCCGCTCACGCTCGCCATCGTGGCGGCGCTGATCGTGGAGGCCGGCGGCGAGCGTTTCGCCATCCCACAGCTTTCCGTGATCGAGCTGGTGCGCGCGCGCGCCGGCTCCGAGCACCGCATCGAGCGCATCAAGGATACCGCGGTGCTGCGCCTGCGCGACAAGCTCTTGCCGGTTGCCCGGCTGACCCACCTGCTCGGCGCCGCCGCCGGCGAGCTGGAAGACGGTTTCATCGTGGTGACGCAGGTCGGCAGCCAGACCTTCGGCATCCTGGTGGACGGCGTGTTCCACACCGAGGAGATCGTGGTGAAGCCGCTGTCGAGCAAGCTGCGCCACATTGCGATGTTCTCCGGCAACACCATTCTGGGCGACGGTTCGGTGATCATGATCGTCGATCCCAACGGCGTGGCGCAGGCCTTCGGCGGCACCGTCACCTCGCAGATGGCGGCGGCAGAGGAAGCCGACCGCCGTCCGGCCGCGGCCGACGCGCAGACCACTTCGCTCCTGGTGTTCCGCGCCGGTTCCGGCCAGCTCAAGGCGGTGCCGCTCGCGCTCATCACGCGGCTGGAAGAGATCGATGCCCGCAAGATCGAGCTGTCGAACGGGCGCCACATGGTGCAATACCGCGGCCAGCTCATGCCGCTGGTCAGCCTGAGCGAGACGATGCGCGTCAAGGACGAGGGCGCGCAGCCGCTCTTGGTGTTCTCCGACGGCAGCCGCTCGATGGCGCTCGTGGTGGATGAGATCGTCGACATCGTCGAGGACCGCCTCGACATCCAGGTCGGCAGCGACAATCCCGGCGTGCTTGGCTCGGCCATCGTCAAGGGCCAGGCGACCGAAATCATCGACGTCGGCCACTTCCTGCCGCTCGCTTTCGAGGACTGGTTCCGCCGCAAGGAGCACGCAACGAGCGCCCGGCCGCGCTCGCTGCTGCTGATCGACGATTCACCGTTCTTTCGCAACATGCTGACGCCGGTACTGCAGGCTGCCGGCTACCAGGTCACTTCGGTCGGCGCTGCGAGCGAGGCGCTGGCCATGCTGAAGGACGGCGTCCAATTCGACGTCGCCGTCACCGATATCGAGATGCCGGAAATGAACGGCTTTGCTTTCGCCGAGGCCGTGCGCGCCGAGCCGGCGCTCGCCGCGCTGCCGGTGATCGCGCTGTCCTCGGTGGTCTCCGCCGAAGCGGTCGAGCGCGGCCGCCGCGCCGGCTTCTACGACTACGTCGCCAAGTTCGATCGCCAGGGGTTGATCGCCGCGCTCAAGGAGCAGGCCGATGTCGGCCGGGCCGCGTGACGCCATGAGCACCGAGCACGGGCAGAACCTGAAGGAATACGTCACCGCCGTGATCGGCGGCCAGCTGTTTGGCCTGCCGATCCTCAACGTACAGGACGTGTTCCTGCCCGAGCGGCTGACGCGGGTGCCGCTGGCGCCGGCCGAGATCGCCGGCGTGCTCAACTTGCGCGGCCGTATCGTGACGCTGATCGACATGTGGTGCCTGCTCGGCCTCGGCGCGCGCGACCGCAACGAAGCGGCGATGGCGGTCGGTGTCGAGACGCGCGGGGAATCCTACGGGCTGTTGATCGACAGCGTGGGCGAGGTGCTCAAGCTCGACGAAGCCGCGCGCGAACCGGCGCCGGTCAATCTCGAGGCCAAGCTTGCACGCGTGTGCGCCGGCATCTACCGCCTGGAAGGGCAGCTCCTGGTCATCTTGGACGTCGACCGCGTGCTCGACATCGGCACGGCGCCGATCGCCGCCTGACAAGTTCCACAATTTGCAAGGGCCTGTGAGCCAGAACAGCGAGGATGTGATGAAGACCTGCTTGGTGGTGGATGACTCCAGCGTCATCCGTAAAGTCGCCCGCCGAATACTGGAAGGGCTCGACTTCGAGATCGTGGAGGCCGAGGACGGTGAGCAGGCGCTCGACGTCTGCCGCCGCCAGATGCCGGAGGCGGTCCTGCTCGACTGGAACATGCCGAAGATGGACGGCTACGAGTTCCTACGCCTGCTGCGCAAGCTGCCCGGCGGCGATGCGCCCAAGGTGGTGTTCTGCACCACCGAGAACGACGTCGCGCACATCGCGCGCGCGCTGCACGCCGGCGCCAACGAATACATCATGAAGCCGTTCGACAAGGAAATCGTGGAGGCCAAGTTCCAGGAGGTCGGGCTCATCTGACCGGCGCGTCCAAACCATCTTCGCCACGACAACAATAAAGGTCGGAAAGGCGTCAGCATGAACGTCGCCGTCGCTGCCCAATCGACCGTCCCCGCCGCGGGGCGGCGCACCCGCGTCATGATTGTCGACGACGCGGTGGTCGTGCGCGGGCTGTTTTCGCGCTGGGTGCAGGAAGAGACCGATCTCGAAGTGGTGGCCTCGCTGCGCACCGGGCGCGAGGCGGTCAACCAGCTCGAGTCGCGCCGACCCGGACGTGGTGGTGCTCGACGTCGACATGCCGGAGATGGACGGCATCACGGCGCTGCCGCTGCTGATCGAGAAGAAGCGCGACCTGGTCGTGATCATGGCCTCGACGCTGACGCGGCGCAACGCCGAGATATCCTTGCGCGCGCTGTCGCTCGGCGCCGCCGACTACATCCCCAAGCCCGCCAGCAATCGCGAGGTCACCGGCTCACCCGACTTCCGGCGCGAGCTGATCGAGAAGATCCGCCATCTGGGATTGCGCGCGCGCCGCTTGCGCCCAACGCCGCAGGCGCGCCGGGTCGCCGCGCCGCCGTTGCAGCCGGGCGCGAAGGCCGAGCAGGCGCCGCTGGCGCTGCGGCCGATGCCGCTGACGCCGCCGCGCGTGTTGCTGATCGGGGCCTCCACCGGGGGGCCGCAGGCGCTCAACGCCGTGCTCGGCGAGCTTGCCGGCGTCTTCGAGCGCGCGCCGGTGCTGATCACCCAGCACATGCCGCCGACCTTCACCGCCATCCTCGCCGAGCATCTGGCGCGCGTCGCCAAGCGGCCGGTGCACGAGGGCCAAGAGGGCGAGCCGGTGCATGCCGGGACCGTCTACATCGCCCCCGGCGGCCGCCACATGACGGTCGTGCGCAAGGACGGCGCCGCGGTGATCGCGCTCGACGACGGCCCGACGGTGAATTTCTGCAAGCCGGCGGTGGACCCGCTGTTTACCTCCGCCGCCGCGGTGTGGGGGCCCAAGGCGCTCGCGCTGGTGCTGACCGGCATGGGCTCCGACGGGCTCAACGGCGGGCGCACGCTGGTCGCCGCCGGCGGCCACATCATCGCGCAGGACGAGCCGACCAGCGTGGTCTGGGGCATGCCCGGCCAGGTCGCGCATGCGGGGCTTTGTTCCGCCGTGCTGCCGCTGAAGGAGATCGCGCCGCGGCTCAACCGCCTGTTCGCGGGAGAAAAGAGCGGAGTGCGCGCATGAGCCCGGAGGATTTCGGCTGGCTGCGCGGGCTGTTGAAGGAGCGCTCCGGCCTCGTGCTGGGGGCGGAGAAGCAGTATCTGGCCGAGAGCCGGCTGTTGCCGCTGGCGCGCCGGCATGGGCTGACCTCGCTGGCCGAGCTGGTGCAGCGGCTCAAGGCCACGCGCGGCGCGCCGCTGGCCGCCGAGGTGGTCGACGCCATGACCACCAACGAGACCTTCTTCTTCCGCGACAAGATCCCGTTCGAGCATTTCCGCGCCACCGTGCTGCCGGCGCTGATGGCGGCGCGCGCGCGCGAAAAACGCATCCGCATCTGGTGCACGGCCTGCGCCACGGGGCAGGAGCCTTATTCGCTCGCCATGACGCTGCACGAGATGGGCGCGCAGCTTGCCGGCTACCGCGTGCAGATCCTGGCGACCGACATCTGTTCCGCCGTGATCGACAAGGCCAAGGCCGGCGTCTACACGCAGTTCGAGGTGCAGCGCGGGCTGCCGATCGCCCTGCTGATCAAATATTTCACGCAGGACGGCGAGCGCTGGCAGATCGCGCCCGAGCTGCGCGCCATGGTGCAGTTCCGCACGCTCAATCTGCTCAACGATTTTTCGCCGCTCGGCGCGTTCGACGTGGTGCTCTGCCGCAACGTGCTGATCTATTTCGACCAGCCGACCAAGACCGGCGTGCTCGAGCGTATCGCGCGCCAGATGCCGGGCGACGGCTATCTCGTGCTCGGCGCCGCCGAGACCGTGGTCGGCCTGACCGATCTTTACAAGCCGGTCGCCGACAGGCGCGGGCTCTACGCGCCGAACGGGGCTTCGCGCTTTGGCCCACGCGTGCCGCCGAGCAATGTGCTGAAGTTCGCCGCGAAGGCGTGAGGCGCTCCTCATGGTGAGGAGCGCCGCGCAAGCGGCGCGTCTCGAACCATGAGGCCGAGGCCTGTGGCCATCCTTCGAGACGCCGCGCTGCGCGCGGCTCCTCAGGATGAGGTCAGAGAAAGCCAACGCTCCGCCGCCCCTGTTGCTTTGGTCGGCCCGGGGTAGGCCGCTATTTCCCATTCCTGCCGCGGTCCTCGAAGAAAGAACCGAGGGCGCGCGGGACGCCAAGGGTCCGAACGGACCCGCGTGCCTCGGCACCTCGCGGCACCGAGGCTCCCTCCGGCGCCGCGCGGCGCTGCGGAGGGTAAAACGGGCCCCGCTTTCGCGCTTTCGCGCTTCGCAAAGGGCCACGCAAGTCCGCCAGTCCCAAGGCGTCCCGCGCGCGGTGTTTTAGGTTTGCTCCACGAAGGTTCCCGGTAGTCGAGCGCTTACGTGCCTTGCGGCGACTGTCTACCGTTGAGGACCAGGCACTCGGGCCGGCATCTTCTGACAAGACGCCAGCCGTACCGGCCGTCAGGGCCCTCGACCCGCACGCCGAGCGGGCCGGAAGCTTCGCGGCTTGGACCGCCGGGCCGCTTCGCCGCATCTCCAGCGAAACGTCATTCCCCGGCCACCGCTCCCCGCCTCGTGTCTGAAGATGCTGATCAGACACCCCTCGGTAACGAGGCGGGATAACCGGGAATATGATCCTAGATTGTGGCAGAAATATGATAGTGTTCCTATTTGGGTGCAAATGGTCCTAACCATATTGTATGCGCAATTTGTATGCACATATGGCAGAATGCCGCTATGGAGTTCGAATGGGACGAGCGCAAGCGGGCGTTGATTGTCGCGGAGCGGAAGCTCGACTTTTTCGACGCCGATCTTTTTTTCGACGGTCGGCCCGTGAGCTCACAGCCGACCTCCCGCATGGGCGAGGAGCGCTGGAAGACGACCGCGTTAGTAGAAGGTTTGTATCTGACTTTGGTGTGGTGCTGGCGCGGCGAAAAAATCCGCGTGATTACGATGAGGCGAGCGCATGAAAAAGAAATCAGAGCATATCGTCAGTTATACGGACGCTGAACTGCGCGCAATGCGCAGGCGCGGCGAAGTCCAAGAGCGACTGGAAGGCGGCGGCGAAGGTGCCCCTGCCCTCTGGCGACGATCCCGACGACGCCATGGAGGAGATCGACTGGGCCACCGCCGAGCTGCCGCTGCCGCGGCGCAAGGCGCACATGACGCTGCGGCTCGATGCCGACATGCTCGACTGGTTCCGCAAGCAGGGCAGGGGCTATCAGACGCGGATCAATGCGATTTTGCGGAAGTATTTTGAGCAGCATACGAGGTAGGGTTGTGATGAATGACTGATGTCAAGGAGTGGAACTCGACAGATTGTAGAGCTTTGGAAGCAAATTCCAGCCGACAGGCGAAGCGATTTTACGATCTCCTTTGAAATTATCCGTGGCTTTATGGGCGGCGATTATCTCGTCAAGCATTTCAACCCCGATCAGCCGAAAAATAACTTTTTCAAAATTAGTTTTGGCACGACCGAAGAGGAAGCCACTAGGAACTACCGCGTCATTGATTTTGCTGAGGTGCTGATAAACCTCAAAGACGTAGAGGGATTCGGTGAGTGCGTTGCGAGAATGCGGGAAGCCGAAAGTCCAGAACCGGGCATGGCCGAACTGCACATAGCAAAGATGCTCTACATAAACCGATGGCCGTTCAAATTCATAAAACCTCAAGGGAAACTTGGGAACGATTACGATATGGAAATTATCGCACACAATCAGACTATGTGCGCCGATACCAAATGCAAGATTGAAGCCACAGATATTAGCTCGAACACGATCACTTCAACATTGAAAACCGGACGCACGCAATTGCCACCGGATGGACCGGGTGTTTTCTTTGTCAAAATTCCGCAAAAATGGATGCAGAATCCAAATTGGAAAGCAATCACCACACAAGGCGCAAGAGACTTCTTTGCAATGGGGACGCAGCGTGTGGTGTCTGTGGTATTTTATCTTGAGCCACTGAGTTTCCGTGATGGCTACCTGGGGCAAGGACACTTGTTTAAGGAGATCATCAACCCACGCCACAAATTGGGAGCCGCGTTTGATTGGCGGCTCTTTGAGCGATGGAAACCGCCAGCGGTATCACCAAACTCGATGCCACCATTTTGGGCGCGGCTCTCGAATTTTCCCACAGGATTGCCGGGTTATAGAAAAGACTAAGAATGAATAGCCATTACAATGGAAGCGGGCGGCATGATGCTTCGTCATAGCCGGCCTTGTTCCGACCATCCAAGCGTTACTTTGTTGCCTTAAGACGTGGATACCCGGGTCAAGCCCCGGGTATGACGGGCTTTGCTTTGCTGCGCGGCCGCCGGACACGCGCGCTCCCTCTTGATCTCTCTCAAAGCGCTTCTTCCCCGACCCGCTAGCGTCTGACCCGGGACAGTGCCGGTCCGCGCCCGCCGCGGCGTACTTGCGAATATACGAAGGTATGAATATATCGGCAGGACGCATGGCTCACCCGGGGGATGCGGGTGCTCAAGGCCTCCGTCGCGACAGGCCGAAAAAGGGCTGCGCGACGGGGGCTTAGGCCCGCCAGCGCCGCGCAGGCGTGAGGCCGGCGGGCGCCATGACGAGACGCGCCGCCGCGGGCGGCAAACGATCAAGCGCCGCAGCTTGCGGCGACGGAGATTGAGGAAATGCGGGGCATAGGCGCGCTTCGATAAGCGCGCCGCGGGCGGAAAAGCCCGAGCAAGCCCCGAAGCACCAAGGAGACGGATTATGGCGGAAGTCGTCGTGTTGGGAGCGGGCCTGAGCGGAACGATCATGGCCTATGAGCTCAAAGCCCAGCTGCGCGAGGGCGACCGGCTGAGCGTGATCGGGCAGGGCCCGCGCTATCACTTCGTGCCGTCCAACCCCTGGGTGGCGATCGGCTGGCGCAAGGCGGACGAGATTTCGGTCGATCTGCCCGAGGTCATGGCGCGCAAGGGCATCATGTATTTTCCGCAAGGCGCCAAGCGCGTGCACGCGGCCGAGAACCGCGTCGAGCTGGAGGACGGCACCTCCGTCCCCTATGACTACCTGGTGATCGCCACCGGGCCGGAGCTCGCCTTCGACGAGGTCGCCGGGCTGGGGCCGGAGGGCCACACGCAGTCGATCTGCCACGTCGATCACGCCGTCGCCGCCAAGGACGCGTTCGAGAAGTTCGCCAAGGCGCCGGGGCCGATCGTGGTCGGCGCGGTGCAGGGCGCTTCTTGCTTCGGGCCGGCTTATGAGTTTGCCTTCATTCTCGACACCGAGCTGCGCCGGCGCAAAATCCGCGACAAGGTGCCGATGACCTTCGTGACGAGCGAGCCCTATATCGGCCATCTCGGCCTCGACGGCGTCGGCGACACCAAGGGTCTGCTCGAAAGCGAGA
The DNA here is from genome assembly GCA_963805535.1 of uncultured Pseudomonadota bacterium. Lineage (GTDB taxonomy): Bacteria > Pseudomonadota > Alphaproteobacteria > Rhizobiales > Xanthobacteraceae > Pseudolabrys. The sequence continues at coordinate 179,861 of CAWDUV010000005.1, read as the reverse complement.
TGCGCGAGCACCACATCAAGTGGATCACCAATGCGCGCGTCAAGGGCATCGACGCCGGCAAGATGTCGGTCGAGGAGTTAAGCGACGACGGAAAGGTCAAGAAGACGCACGAGGTGCCGTTCGCCTATTCCATGATGCTGCCGGCGTTCCGCGGCGTGCCTGCGGTGCGCGGCATCGAGGGGCTGGTCAACCCGCGCGGCTTCGTCATCGTCGACAAGCACCAGCAGAATCCCAAGTTCAAGAACGTGTTCAGCGTCGGCGTCTGCGTCGCCATCGCGCCGCAGGAGGCGACGCCGGTGCCGACCGGCGTGCCGAAGACCGGCTTCATGATCGAGTCCATGGTGACGGCGACGGCCTCGAATATCGGCAAGCTGCTGCGCGGCGAAGCGGCCAACGTCGAGCCGACCTGGAACGCGGTGTGCCTGGCCGACTTCGGCGACAGCGGCGTGGCCTTCGTGGCGCAGCCGCAGATCCCGCCGCGCAACGTCAACTGGGCCGCCAAGGGCCAGTGGGTGCACTACGCCAAGGTCGGCTTCGAGAAATATTTCATGCGCAAGATCAGGAAGGGCGAGAGCGAGCCGTTCTACGAGAAGTTCCTCATGGACAAGCTCAACCTGCGCAAGATCAAGGAAACCAAGGAGACGGAGAAGGAGCCGGCGTAAATGGCCACGTTCCAGCACATCGTCTGCCCGCATTGCGCGGCCACCAACCGCGTACCGGCGGGCAAGCCTGCAGCCAGCGCCAAATGCGGCGCCTGCCACGCGGCGCTGTTCGATGCGCATCCGGCGGCGGTCGATGCGGCGGGCTTTGCCAAGCACGTGAAGGGCAACGACATCGCGGTGCTGGTCGACGTCTGGGCGCCCTGGTGCGGGCCGTGCCGCATGATGGCGCCGATGTTCGAGGCGGCCGCCGCCGAGCTCGAGCCCGCGGTGCGGCTGTTGAAGCTCAACGCCGACGAGGCGCCGCAGGTGGCGGCCGAATTGGGCGTGCAGGGTATTCCGGCGCTGTTGCTGCTGCGCGGCGGGCGGGTGGTGGCGCGCAACGCCGGCGTGATGGACGCGAGCCATATCGTTTCGTGGACGCGCGGCGCGCTGGCGCCAGCGTAAGCAATACCCCCGGAATGACAGGAAGCAAAAGGAGACAACGCAAATGAACGTCGATCGTGCCGTGATGGCCATGGCCGGAGCCATGATCCTGGTGAGCGTCGTGCTGGCCTATGCGCTGAGCCCCTGGTGGCTGCTGCTCACCGCCTTCGTCGGGCTCAATATGCTGCAGGCAGCCTTCACCGGCTTCTGCCCGGCGGCCGTCATCTTCCACAAGCTCGGCCTGAAGGCCGGCTGCGCGTTTCAGTAAGCGCGTTTCCGCGCCGCAAATAGCCCCGGGCTCGGCGGCCCGGGGTTTTGCGCCGCATTTGACATTGATTGGCGACGACTATGGCGCGCTTGACTTGGCCCGCTTGAGAGTCGCACCATCCACAACGTCACGTTGTGAAGCGCCCGGCAATCCGTTTGCATGGGGGCGACCATGTTGCTTGCAACGATCGCGAGTGCGCGGCGCTGCGCCGTCGCCGCGCTGATCTGCCTACTGGGGGCGCCGGCCGCGGCCGAGGACCGGGCCGGCCGCATCGCGCAAAAGCTCGAAAGCGCCGGCGTGCTCGACAGCTATTTCCCCGACGTCGTGTACGAGGTCGCGTCCAAGCTGGCGCAGGCGGCGCCCGGCCGCTGGCAAGGCGTCCAGATCAATCAGCGGCCGCGGGCCGGCTGGCTGCACATCTACATGATCGACGCCGGGCGCCTGCCGCCGGACAACCTGCTCGCCGACGAAGGCGTCGACGGCTTGACGACGCCCGACCTCGAAGCCGGCGCCGCCGCGGACGAAGCCAGCGACACCGTCTTCCTGAACAGCGCCGCGTGGAAGCGGCTTGCGGCGGCGACCGTGATTACGCAGTTCAAGGCGAAAACCGGTCTCATCATCGCCTTGGCGCTGGTCGACGCCGCCAAGCCGGAGAAGGTGAGCAAGCTGTGGGCGCCGGCGACGCTGTCGCAGAACTCACCCAAGATGAAGAATGTCGGCCGGCTGCTGCGCGGCGCGCTGGCTTTCGTGCTGGCGCACGAGATGGGCCACCTGCTGATCGGGCGCGCCAAGCCCTCGAACGAGCCCGACGAACTGCTCCTGAGCCACATGTCAAGTCGCCAGCGGGACGAGGCGCGGGCCTGTCCGGCCCTGCTGCTCAAGGGATTCCGTGAAAAGCAAAAGCACGAAAAGGCCGCCGACCTGGCCGCCGTGTCCTTGCTCGGACAGCAGTGCCGGATCGGCGGCGACGGAAAGCTGCGCCACCTGATCTACATGCTCGGAACCGGCTGGTACTTGCTCGCAGCCATGAGCGAAAAGCTGCTGGCGATGGGGCGAAATACCACCAGCCCGAACATCGAAAAAATGCTGCGTGCCAGATTGGGGGATCAGCTCTATCAGGAGGCGATCGCCGCGCGCGCCGCCAAGTTCCGCCGCGGCGCGGTCAAGTTCGCTTATCCCTCGAGCCATCCGCCCGAACTCGGAACGATTGCGGGCGATCGAGACCGCCTTGCGCAACACGCCTTGCGGCGGCATCGGGCTCGACATGACACTGCCCGCGCTGCTCGAAACCGTCCGCGAGCAGGCGTGCCGCAAACTGATCGCGGAGGGACAGGCGCGATGAGACCTCATGCACGCCTTGCAGTAACGCTTGGATGCCTGCTCGCTCTGGGAAGCGGCGGCTCGCTTGCCCAGTCGGTGGACGACGCCGGTTTCCGCAACGATTATCTGCGGCTCTACCAGGCGCTCAAAACCGTCGCGCCGAACGTGGTCGTCATGGAATTTCGCCAGCGCGTCGAGCTCATTGCAAGTCGCGGCAGCCAGGTGGGCGCCGCCTCCGACGACAGCCGCATCGACGGCTTCGAGCAGGACATGCTGGCGGGCCTGCAAGACGCGATCTGCCGCGGCCGGGTGCTGAGCCCGGCGCGCCCCTCGCCGACGGTGGCCGCCACCATCCGGGCCGCCGCCGCCGCCCAGCACCTGCGCGCCAAGGCCAAGGACGTGGCGCAACTGACGGCGGTGGCGCAGCGCCTGCTCGACAGTCAGCCGCGCGAACGCTGGTGCGGGCTGAAATCCCTGGACCAAATTCAATGAGGCTGTGGACCCGGCTTGCAGTCGCGTCGATCGTGGCGCTCGCGCATTGGTCTGCGCTGGCCGACGAGCGTCCGCGCATCACGCCGCAAGCCGCCTATGCCAAAATCGCGCAAAAAGGCGAATTGGCCGATGTCACCGTCGACGGCGACCTCGATGCGGCGAAGATGCAGCCACCGCCGGGCGCCAAGGCCATCGAATTCCGGCGAGTGACGCTGAACGGCACGCTGTCGGCGACCGGCGGCGGTCCGCCGGTCGCGCTGCTGCTCCGCATGGTGACCTTGAATGCAATCGACGTCAGGGACGCGCACTGGCGCGCGCCGCTGATGATCGAGAGCAGCACCGTCGATAGCTCCGCTCGGTTCGACCGCGCCCGCTTCGACGCGCCGCTCACGCTGTACAAAACCACAGTCAACGGGCTCGCCGGGTTCTCCGGCGCGCGCTTTGCCGCACCGGTGGAAATCACCTATTCGACGTTTAAGCCGCCGCCGCCACCGCGCATTTCCAGCGTCAGTTTTGCCGACGCCCGCTTTGTGGGACCGGCGCGCTTCGACCACAGCGAGTTCAGCAATGTGGTCTTCAATACCGCGCGCTTCGACGCCGACGCCTCCTTCCTCGGCCTGAAGGTCACCGACCTGGCCGAGTGGAAAAACGTGATCTTCCGGGGCGACGCGGAGTTTCGCTTCTGCAACCTCGGCGAAGCGAATTTCGGCGGCACCGAATACCTGTCCATGTTCATGCATCTGGCAGATTTCCGGAGCTGCCGGATGAAGTCGCTGGTTCTGGACTTCGCCGATATACGGGGCGACGCCCTGCTCGTTAATGTGCACGTGGTGCCCGGTGACCTGACGCTCAAGCAGGCGTCGCTGCGCGGCGCGCGCAACGACTTCAGCGGCTTGCAGGTCGCCGGCCGGCTCGACCTGACGGGGGCGCAGATCACCAATCTGCAGATGCGCTGGAACGAGATCGCGCCGGCGCTGTTGCGCAGTAAGCCCGGCAGCGACGTGCTGCGCCCGCTGCAGCGGCGCCTGGAGGAATTGAAGCAGGACGACGAGGCGCGCGCTGCTTCCGCCGTATTGGCCGCCCAGGAAATCAAGGAACGGCTCGCCATGCCTGGAATCTCGCCGGGCGACCGGGCCTTGTTGACGGCCGAACGCTACGTTTGGGGCTTCGCCACGGGCTACGGCAGCCGGCTCGACCGCATCGTCGGCATCGCCCTGCTGTGCTGGCTCGTCTTGGCGCTGCCGCTCCTCTTTGCCGGGGGCTTGCGCATCGTGCCCGCGGAAACCGACAAGCCGCCGCCGCTGCACATCCCGGTGGCGCCGAAGGCCTTACCGTCGCGGCCTGCATCGGCGGGCGGTCGGGGCTGGCGGAGCTTCGGCTACGCCTTTTCCCTCATGTTCACGCTGCCCGATCTCGGCCTGCGCCCGGCCGAGCCGGTCACGTCCGCGATGCGCTGCTATCTCCTGTTCATGCGCGGCGTCGGGCTGCTCCTGATCGCACTGATGGTGCTGACGCTCGCCAAGGTGAGCCCGATCTTCCAGGCGGTGCTCGGCAAGATCCATGGGTGACGGGGCCTGGCCGCCAGCGCGCGGGCAAAAAAACCCCGGGCCGACCGCCCGGGGTTTAAGTTGGGAGGAGAGAGCGCCCGATAAGGGGCGCGTCCAAGATGTACGCGAGACGCAACGCGGGGAAATATCGACCCGCGGCGCGCGCGTTTCGCGCGGCGTTACGCCGGAATCCGTACCTCGTCGTCGTTCGGCTCGCGCAGCACGTAGCCTCTGTCCCCACACCGTCTCGATGTAGTTCTTACCGGAGGAAGCATTGGCGAGCTTTTTGCGCAGCTTGCAGATGAACACGTCGATGATCTTGAGTTCGGGTTCATCCATGCCGCCGTAGAGATGGTTGAGGAACATCTCCTTGGTCAGCGTGGTGCCCTTGCGCAAGCTGAGCAGCTCGAGCATCTGATATTCCTTGCCGGTCAGATGCACGCGCTGGCCGCCGACCTCCACCGTCTTGGTGTCGAGGTTGACCACCAGGTCGCCGGTGTTGATGACCGACTGGGCGTGGCCCTTCGAGCGCCGCACGATGGCGTGGATGCGGGCGATCAGCTCGTCCTTGTGGAACGGCTTGGTCATGTAGTCGTCGGCGCCGAAGCCCAAGCCTTTGACCTTGTCCTCGATGCCGGCGAGGCCGGAGAGGATCAGGATCGGCGTCTTGACCTTGGAGACCCGCAGAGAGCGCAGAACCTCGAACCCCGACATGTCGGGCAGGTTCAGGTCGAGGAGGATGATGTCGTAGTCGTAGAGCTTGCCCAGATCGACCCCTTCCTCGCCCAGGTCGGTCGTGTAGACGTTGAAGCTCTCCGATTTGAGCATCAGCTCGATCGACTGAGCGGTCGCGCTGTCGTCTTCAATGAGTAGAACGCGCATGCCAGTCCCCTTCTCGCCGCAACCGGGCCTTTATGAGGTCCCGCCGCTGAGGCGGCGAGTTTGTAAAAAACGCTGTGGGACAAACCGATTCGACACTATCCGGCCATGGTTAACAAAACCTGATTTTCTCAGGCAAGCTTGCCGTAGGCGGGAGCCGCCGAATTGGCGTAAGATATTGCCGGAGAGTGGTTTTTTCGCCACTTGGCCGCTCATGCTCCAGGTTAAGAGTCAGGCTCAACCGACTCCAGTTCCTCGCCCCTTCCGTGCCGGCCGGGCGATTCGATCAGCCGCTGTCCCACGGACGATGTGACCCAATGATTAACGACGCGGGTAAACACCGGGTTAAAGGCGGAACATGGGCGGTAAGCCTACCGGGCCATGAACGCCGGTTCCAGCGTCTGCCGAGGCGCGCTCTTTACCTCTCCTCGCATGCGGGGAGGGAGCAGGCGGGTGCCCGCCTCGCGCGCGATAGCTCTTGCCATCATTCCGGGGCGCGAGCGCAGCGAGCGAACCCGGAATCCAGGGCCGCTTGCTCGGAATTCGCTGCCCCTGGATTCCGGGCCCGGCCCCATCGCGCGTCGAAGACGCGCGTAAACGCGCTTATGGGGCCGTCCCTGAATGACGGGATAAGAAGAAGATGAAAGCCCTCGCCGAGCAAATCAGCGACATCGACGGCGTCGAAATCTACGGCCGCGTGGTGGCGGTGCGCGGGCTGATGGTGGAGGTAGCGGGGCCCATCCATGCCATGTCGGTCGGCGCGCGCCTGACGCTGAAGACCGGGCAGGGCCGCGACGTGCCCTGCGAGGTCGTCGGCTTCTCGCACGGCCATGCGCTGGCCATGCCGTTCGCGGCGCTCGACGGGGTGCGGCGCGGCGCCCGCGCCTCGGTCGCGACCGCCGCCGGCACGGTGCGGCCGTCCGAGCGCTGGCTCGGCCGCGTGCTCAACGCCATGGGCGAACCGATCGACGGGCTGGGGCCGCTGCCGGCGGGGCCGGCGCCTTACCCATTCCGCGCCTCGCCACCGCCCGCGCATGCCCGCCAGCGCGTGGGCGGGCCGCTCGACCTCGGCGTGCGCGCGCTCAACACCTTCCTCACCGTCTGCCGCGGCCAGCGCATGGGCATCTTCTCCGGCTCCGGCGTGGGCAAATCGGTGCTGCTGTCGATGCTGGCGCGCAACGTGGCGGCCGACGTATCGGTCATTGGCCTAGTCGGCGAGCGCGGCCGCGAGGTGCAGGAATTCTTGCAGGACGATCTGGGCCCCGCCGGCCTCGCCCGCTCGGTGGTGGTGGTGTCCACGTCGGATGAGCCGGCGCTGATGCGCCGGCAGGCGGCCTATCTCACGCTCGCCATCGCCGAGTTCTTCCGCGATCTGCACAAGGACGTGCTGGTGCTGATGGACTCGGTCACGCGCTTTGCCATGGCGCAGCGCGAGATCGGGCTCTCGGCCGGCGAGCCGCCGACCGCCAAGGGCTATACGCCGACCGTGTTTACGGAATTGCCGCGGCTGCTCGAACGCGCCGGGCCGGGCCCCGACCAGGGCACCATCACCGGTATCTTCACCGTGCTGGTCGACGGCGACGACCACAATGAGCCGGTGGCCGACGCGGTGCGCGGCATCCTCGACGGCCATATCGTGATGGAGCGCGCCATCGCCGAGCGCGGGCGCTATCCGGCGATCAATATCCTCAAGTCGATCTCGCGCACCATGCCGCGCGCCGCCGACCCCGCGCACCTGCCGACCATCACCCGCGCCAAGCAGGTCATGGCGACCTATTCCGACATGGAGGAGCTGATCAGGCTCGGCGCCTACCGGCCCGGCTCCAGCGCCGACGTGGACGAGGCGATCGGCCTGCACAAGCCGCTGGAGGAGTTCCTCGCCCAAGGTAAGGAAGAGTCAACGAGTATGGCAGAGGGATATCGACGCTTGGAGACAATCCTCCAGGGCGAAGCAACAGAAAACTAACGTTATTGCCCCACACTCCGCCTGCTGACCGGTCCGGAACGTCCGCGCAGCGCACGCAGCATTGGTGCGCGCGGGCGCCAATTCGGGGCTTCGGGGGAGTATTTAGTCGATGAAGTCACGTGAAACCCTCATCCGCCTGAAGAAGTTTCAGGTCGACGAAAAGCGGCGCAAGGTCGCGCAGATCGAGACGATGATCGCCGAGTTCGATCGCATCGCGGCCGAGCTCGACCGCGAGATCAAGATCGAGCAGGACCGCGCCGGCATCCACGATCCCGGCCATTTCGCCTATCCGACCTATGCCAAGGCCGCGATGACGCGCAAAGAGAACCTCAAGCGCTCGGCCGACGAGTTGAAGGCCCAGCTCGACGACGCCAAGGCGGCGCTGGGCGAGGCTTTCGAGGAGCTCAAGAAGGTCGAGATGCTCGACGAGCGCGATCAGGCGCGCGAGCGGGCGGAAGCCAATGCGCGCGAGCAGGTCGAACTCGACCGCATCGCCGCGCTCAGGTTCACGACCGGCGGCGCGCCGGCTTAAAGAGCTAAACCCTCACGAGTTCCAATTTCGGTCATGGCCGGGCTGGTCCCCGCCATTTCTTTCGCTGGCGTTGCCGGCCGGCAAGGTGCGGCAATAACAAGCCTATTCGGCGCCGGCATGTGTTCCATTGGGCGCAATTTGCCCTTGGGAGCGGATGCATGACCGACATGAATGAGCAAGTGACGGTAGTATGCGGATGGACTTTAACACCAGCCGCGCTTACGCTTTCGATGACCTCGTCGGCAGCTTTTGCGTTCGGCCACTGAGCCGGCGGTCGTCACAGCGGCAGGTGCCCGAGAGATCGCCTAATCTATGCGCAATCCCGGCAATAGTCGTCGCGTCACGTGGCGGCGCCCCGCGCCGGGATCGCTTGAGGCCTATATCTACGCGACGGCCCTGGTAATTATTGCCGGGGCGGCGCGCTGGGCGCTCGGCTATATCACGCAGGACCTGCAGGCCTTCACGACTTTCTATCCGGCCGTGCTGGTGGCAACGCTTGTCGGCGGGGCCGGACCGGGCATTGTCGCCGCTCTTCTGGGAGGCCTCGTCTGCTGGTGGGAGTTTTTGCCGCCCTTCACCGAACTGCTGCCGCTGACCTCGGCAGACATGATCAACTTGCTGACCTTTTATGTCGCCTCCGCCATCATCGTCTGGGCGACCGACCATTATCGCCGGCTGACGGAGCGCCTGCGCAACGAAGAGGCCTTCCGCAAGCTCGCCGTGGACGAGCTGGCGCATCGCCTGAAAAACAAAGTGGCGACCATCCAGTCGATCGTCAGCTTTCGCTTGCGCGAATATCCGGAGATGAGGGACGACATCGCCAGTTCTCTGGCGGCGCTGATGGCGACCGACGACATGATCACCGCGACGCAAGGGCAGGGGGCTCCCTTGCGCGCCATCCTCAGCGCCGAATTTGCGCCCTACGACATGGCGCGCATATCGACGGTGGGTCCCGACTGTCTGCTTTCGCCGAAGCTGGCTTTGACGATGGCCTTGCTGGTGCACGAGCTCGCCACCAACGCGGCAAAATATGGCGCGCTGTCGGTCTCCACCGGCACACTATCGGTCGACTGGTCGCTTTCCGACCGGCGGCTGACGATTGCCTGGCGTGAAAGCGGCGGGCCGCCCGTCAGCCCGCCGGGCCATGCCGGTTTTGGCACGCGTTTGTTTCAACGGGCGCTCGAGCAATTTGACGGCAAGGTCGAAGCGGATTTCGTGCCGAGCGGGCTGGTCTGCAAGTTGAGCGTCGTCCTGCCGCGCGACGAGCCGGCCGAGCGGCCCGCGCCAACGGCCGCGGCTTCGTGACGACGATCAGGCGGCCGGTGCAGGTCTCGATCGGCCTTGAAAAAAGCAAAACCGGCGTGCGACGCTAGTATCGTTCCAGCATGCTCTTTGCGCGCGCGCGGTGGACGCGGATCGGCATTTCGTATTCGATCAGCCCGTCGCGCCGGAACCGATGCAGGAACGCGTTGACGCGCCCGCGCGTGGTGCCGATCATCTCCGCCAGTCTTTCCTGGCTGAGTTGCGGAATGGCGCCGGGTTCGTGTCCCGAATCGTTGATATCGGCAAGCCGAAGCAGGAGACGCGCCAGGCGGATTTCGCTGGTATGGACGATATGATCGACCACCGTTGCCTGGGCGCGTAATGTTTGACGATAACGGACGCTGGGAGAAATTTCGTGACGTTCGGATTGGTCTCGACCATATTCAAGGCGGTGGCGCGATCGATGCGCGTCACCATCGCGGCGACATATGTTCAATGCCGTCGCGTGCTACGGCCTATCCTGGGCGCCTCACGCCCAGCGCCGGCGACGATCCGATGGCACGCGCATCAGTCGTACCAATATTCGATGATCCGCCTCTGGTGCCGCCGGTGATGCCGGTAATACCGGCCATACTTGTATGACCAATCGTAGTTATAGGCCTCGCCGGACCGCTGTCCGATGTAAGGCGGCGTCGTGGCGGTGACCGGCGCGCCGCCCGGCCCTTGCACGATGTTGCCGCTGCCCGCATCCGGATCGTATATCTGCGCCGCGACGGGCGTGGCGAGAAGGCCGATGGCCGCAAGGCCGATGGCGATTTGCTTCAACATGGGGCTCTCCATTCCTTGGTTCTTGCCTCCTTGGTCGGCACGAGCATGCCCAAGGTTCACGCCCCCTTCGCCGCTTCTCTCGAAGGAAAGCGCGTGGGCCGGCACGGTGCCGCGGACGGTCTTTTTGAGGGCGCGCTGCATGCGTGCTAGCGTGCAGCGATGCCCAACTCGGCTGCCGCTTTGCTGAAAGCCGCCGGTGCCGCGCTGGCGCTGCTCGCCGGCGCGCAAGCAGCGCTCGCCGGCGAGCCGGCCAATGTCGCGCGCTGCCTTTCCTATGCCGCCAGCATGGGTCTGGACGCGCCGCTGCCGCACACCCGCGCACGGCTCAAAACCGGCAAGGCGATCACCATCGTGGCGCTCGGCTCGTCCTCCACCGAAGGCTTCGGCACCTTCGATCCGTCCTATCCGGAGGTGCTGAAGGCGGAGCTCAAGCGGCGCCATCCCGCGCTTGCCGTGACCATGGTCAACAGTGGCGTCGTGCTCGACACCATTCCCGGCAATGTCGCGCGCATCGGCGACGTGTTGGCCTACCGGCCCGATCTGGTGATCTGGCAGCTCGGCACCAACGACGTGCTCTGGCGCGGCATCGTCGCCAACGCCAAGGAACTGGTGCGCGGCGGCGTGCGGCGCATCAAGAAGGCCGGGGCCGACGTCATCCTGATGGACGTGCAGTACGCGCCGATGGTGCGTTCGCGGCCGGCCACCGCCCGCATGGAAAAACTGATCGCCGAGGTCGCTCGCGAGGAGAAGGTGGGGCTGTTTTCGCGCTTCGAGCTGATGCAGCGCGCCATCGCCGGCGGGACCGAGGGGCTGGTGGGCTTAGACCGGCTGCACAATTCCGGCGCCGGCTACCGCTGCCTGGGACTCGCGCTGGCGCAGATGATCGACCGCGAATCCAACTTACGCCATTGAATTATTGACAAAAGCAAATCGCATTTCTGCGACCCCGATCGCAGCCGCGGCCTGGAGGCAGGCCTAATGTGACAGTCGATCTTGAAGAGCGAGCGATGGAGACGACCATGTTCACCTTTCCAGACCCCGCCAGCCACATTGCAATTGCGGCGCGCGTCGCCGAATGGCGCCGGCGGACGCGCAGCCGGAACGAACTGACCATGTTCGGAGAACCGCAACTCGCCGACCTGCCCTTCGGCCGCAGCGAAGCGCGCGCCGAAGTGGCCAAGTGGTTCTGGCAGCCCTAAGCATCGTCGCGAGGACGACGCGAGAGCCGCGCTTCCCAAAAGGGGGCGCGGTTTTGATTTTGGGAGCCGCTCACGCCGTGGTGGCGACCGCGATGCCGGCGAACACCGCAATCAGCCCCGCCACCAGATTGAGCGTGATCGGCTCGCCGACCAGTTGCGCGGCCAGCAAGCCGGCGGCGATCGGATTGACCGTCATGGTGTTGGCGACCAGCGTCGGCGGGGCGCGCTGCAGCGCCATCACCCAGAGAATGAACGCGAGCGCGCCGCCGCCGATGCCGAGATAGATGCCAGCGGTCCATTGCGCGGCGTTGAAGCTCGCCAGCACCGCCACGCGCCCGCTCAGCACACCGGCCAGAATGAGCGCGGCGGCGCCCGCGCCCATGCCGACGCTTAAGAAGCCCAGCGCGCTCGAGCGCAGGATGAATTGGCGCGACCACACGTTATAGAACGCCATGCAGAGCACGGCGCCCGTCATGATGGCTTCGCCGCGCCAGGCGCCGGGCGGCGCCGCCGACAGGCCGGTGACGAGCGCGGCAAAGACGCCGACCATGGCGAGGGCGACCCCGAGCGATTTGCGCAAGTTCAACGGCTCGATGCCGAGCAGGGCGCCGACCAGCATGGTCTGCAGCGGCAAGGTGGAGAGCGCCAGCGCCGCGCGCGCCGCCGTGGTGTAGAACAGCGCGATATTGTAGAGCACGAAGAACAGTCCGAAAAAGGCGACGCCAAGCGCCATCACCGGCGGCCAATCGCGGCGCGGCGGAAATTTCGCGCGCAGCGCAATCGTCACCGGCAGAACCAGCGCAAAGCCGATGCCCCAGCGCAGGATCGCGAGCGTGACGGAGTCGGCGTCGCCGGCGAGATAGCGCGTGACGGCCGCGGCCGAGCCGCCGAGCGAGCTCGACAGAATCGCGATCAGCACGCCGAGCGTTTGCTCCAACCGTCTCTCCTGTTGCGTAGCGCTTTAGCTGTGGCATGTTATCGGCGTGCGTCGTCGTTTCGGCAACTACCTCGCAGGTATTCATGGCGAAGCAGAACATGTTCGCGGCCAGGCTGCGCCGGTGGCGCGCGCAGCGCGGGCTATCGCAGCTCGACCTTGCGCATCGGGCGCGCATATCGCAGCGGCACATCAGCTTCCTCGAGCTCGGCCGCGCCAAGCCCAGCCGCGACATGGTCGAGCGCGTCGCCGCCGCGCTCGACGTGCCGTTGCGCGAGCACAACGCGCTATTGGTGGCGGCGGGCTTTGCGCCGGTGTGGCGGGAAACCGATCTCGCCGCGCCGGAATTCGTCGAGATACGCGCGGCGCTCGACTACCTCATGATGCAGCAGGAGCCTTATCCGGCTTTCGCCGTCGACCGGCATTGGAATCTGTTGCGCGCCAATGACGGCGCGCTGCGGCTGGTGGAATTTCTGGTCGGCTCGGTCGCGCCCGGCAGCAAGGTCAACCTGGCCGACGCTCTTGTCGCGCCCGGCGTGCTGAAGCCTTATCTGACGAACTGGGCGGAAGTGGTGCGCTATTTTCTGCGCAGCGTGGAAGCCGATGCCGCGGCAGATGGTACGGAGGAAACCACGAGCCTGCTCGAGCGGCTGCGCGGCTATGAGGGCGTCGAGGAAGCGCTCGCCGCGCCCTTTGCCGAGCCGTCGGCGCCGGTGCTGCCGATGCATTTCCGAAAAAATGGCACCGAGCTGCGTCTGTTCACCACCATCGCCACGCTCGGCACGCCGCAGGACATTACCCTGCAGGAGCTGCGCATCGAAAGCTTTTTCCCGATGGACGCCGCAACGGCGAAGCGGCTGCGCGGCTGGGCGGGTTAATACGCCGCCGCCAGTTCGCGCGCGCCGGGCTTGGACGCGTTGCGGTCCATGTGGCGCTGAATCTCGGCGATCAGCCCGGCCACCACCTGGGTGCGGCGCGCCACCGGATTGCGCTCATAGCCGCGGCGCTGGAAAAAATTCGACGTCGGCACTTTTTCGCGTAAGGCCTGCGGCATCAGCACCATGTCGATGCCGTTGCCGTCACCGGTGAGGTTCATCAGCTCGAGTTCGGCGGCGGTGAGCGGCTTGTCGTAGTGATAGGCGTGCGCGAACTTCACCGAGTTCAACAGCTTCTGCACCTGCAGCAGCGGGCCGACGTCGATGTCGAGCAAGGCGGCATGGATGCCCCAGCCTTTTTCCGTGTGCTTGGCGATTTTGTCGTACTCGCTCCAGCGGTCGGGCAGGCTGCGGCAAAAGGCGATCATGCGCTTGAGCACGGCGAAACGGCGTTCGAAGCCGGCGCGCGCCTGTCCCGTCAGCGAGGCTTGCTTGAAGGTGAGCGCGGCGATGAAATGGGCCGCGTGCTCGCCGAACAGCGAAACCGTGTTGGTGCTGAGCAGTTGATTATAGCCCATGGCCGGCGAGATGGCGTGCTTGCCGGGGCCGGGCGGCTCCAGCCCGGCTTGCGTATTGTATTCGCCGCGCCCGCCGGTCTCGAAGGCATAGACGCCGACGATCTGCGCGCGCGTCAGCCCGGCCGCGCGCGCGGCTTGCGCATAGGCGTGCTTGAATTCGGCGTCGCTTGCCCGCTTGGGCACGAAGCCCCATTGCGCGCGTGCGGCCTGCAAAAAATCGGCTTCCACCGGAATTTCCGGCGGCGGGGCGACCTTCGGCTTGGGTGGCGGCGGCAGCGGGCTCACCGGCGCCGGCGGGCCGCTATAAGCCGGCGGCTGGGTGAGCACATAGTCCTTGAGCATCACGGTCTGGTGATGGCGGCGCTTGGCAAAGCGCAGGCGCCGCTTCTCGGCGACGGAATTCCAATAGGCTTCCGCTGCGCGCTCGTAGGTGCCGTGGACGCGGTCGTATGCGGCAAGCTTTGAGCGGTAGTCGGCGAGCGCCGCCGGATCGACGGCTTGCTCCTGCGCGCGCGCGGGCAGGGCCGTTGCCAAAAGGGAGGCGGCGGCAAGCAGGGCGAAGGCGGCGCGGGCGTTGGGCATAAGGGCATTTTTATGTGATTCGGCCAGCAACGGTGCCACGGCCTTGTGACCCCCGTGGGGCGACGGCGATTGACAAAAAAACGCGCCGCAAATGCGGCGCGCAAAGGGGGGAGGTTTCAGATGAAGCTTCGTCGCTTGCGTCAGCGGATGGTGGGCGCGTCGCGGCCGGTGAAGACCACCGGGCCGCCGGCCCTGATGACGTTCGGGCCTTGTGCGGTCAGCACGTCGGTGCCGAGATTGAATTGCGTCGCCGCGATGCCGATCACCGCGATCAGCAGGGCGGCGGTGAGGCCGACCACCACGATCTTGAGATGGGTGGTGCGGTCGGCGTTGTACATCGACCAGTTCATGGCTCGCGTCCTCCAAGGCCCTCGCCGTATTGGTCTGGCGGGCCTGGAAATTGGTTCATGCTCGTTCGGGTAGATAACGTGGGACGCGGCCCTGGCGTTCCCAAGGCCCGCTCACGGAACATTGAAAACTCAAGGGTTTGCGGCCGCGGCGGGGCCGAATGCAGGCAACAGCTTGGCGGCGTTGCCGCTTGCTGTTGGCGAAAAACGCGGAATTTTTATGATCCGGCCCTGCAGTAGCCGGCGCTAAGGCCTACCGCGGCACGCCGGGCCTGCGCGAAGACAAATAGAGGACGCCTCAGGCGGCCTGCTGTTTCGCGTTCGCGGCCGGCTTTTTCAGCGGATAGCGCTCGTTGTCGTAGAGCGCGCGAATCTGCTGGTGGCCGAGCCGCTGCTCGTCGACCTGGATATAGGCGCCCAAAAGCTGCGGCTCGGGCAGCTCTTCCATCGCAAAACGAATGGCGTCGGCGGCCTTGTCGAAGCGGCGATATTTGATTTTGTTGGCGACTTTGCGGTTGCGCGAGGGGAACAGCTCCGCCGGCGCAGCGTAATCGAACGAATTCATGATCACTCCTGGCTGACCCTTATATAGGCGTACCAGGCCGATTTTGCCAGCCGGCCCTTCCGCCCCGCCGCGCAGGGCGCTACCATGGCTCGTAGGAGGAAAATCGTCCCTTACTGGTTGCAGTGCGGCTCCCGGGTGGAACCGCACCCTCAATGACCCGAAGGGGCGTCAGAGCGGGGGGGTAATATGTCCTATCAGCAAAGCGCGGCTGCCGCGCCGGCGGCGGCAAATGGGGCTAATGGGGTTAATGGGGTTACGTCGGGCAGGAAGTCGCCGACGCACTGTTCCTGCTCGATTATGCCGTCGCCAACGGCATTAAGACTAAAGACGGCACGCCGCTGCCCGACGGCATCGGCTCCACACTCAAGGCCAGTGCGGAAAAACTCGGCCTGCTGGACGGCGCCGCTGGCGCGCCCGCCGAGCTGACGGCAGCGGACTGGGCGGCCTTCGAGGACGCCTACTACGATCTCGCCACCGCCATGGCGCCGGTCACCGCCGAGACATTGCACAACACGCAGAACAAGCCGTTCGGCGAGCGAATATGGTGGGAACACATCGCCGGCGACTGCCCGGCGATCCGCTTCACGCGTCTGCTGTGGCTGCTCACGAATATCTTTGCCCTCTTCGTCATAGGCTCGAGCTGGTATCTGAACGTGATGGCGGTGAACGGCGATACGGGCAGCTACCTCACGTCGCGCACGATCTTGGAGTTGCTGACGCCCTGGGCCTATGGCGGGCTCGGCGCCTGCGTCTACCTGCTGCGCTCGGCGCACATCTTGATCTACCAGCGCTCTTTCGACGTGCGCCACAAGCCGGAATATTTAAACCGCATCCTGCTCGGCGCGGTCGCCGGCGGCGCCATCCTGCTGTTCGTCGACCACCTGACCAACGACGAAGGCCAGACTATCCAGTTGAGCTCGGCGGCGCTCGGCTTCCTCGCCGGCTACAATACCGACTTCCTGTTCACCGCCATCGAAAGGGTGAGCGCGGCAATCCTGCCCAAGGTTGGCATCGATACGGTGCAGACGGCGAAGTCGGCGACCCAGCCGGTCAACATCAACGATCTGGCCGAGCGCATGGACAAGGCGCAAGGCGCGGATAAGGAGATGTACCGGGCTTTGATCGCGCGTCTGACCGGCACCCGGGTGCCGCCGAGCGGATAGTCAGGCGCCATCGAGGACCTGCGACGATGACAAAGTCGCTCGCGAAACTGCCGAACCGTCTGGCGACGGCGCTGGCGCTGGCGGTCTTGCTGGCGCCATGTGCCTTCGCGCCGGCGCGCGCGGCGGATGCGCCTTTGCCGCTGTTGGCGAAGAACAAGCCGGTCGACTGGTGGTTCGTCTACAAGTTCAACGTGACATCGTTTGGCGGCTGCGGCCAGGATAGCGGCATGCGTAGCTGCCCGTTTGGCGGCAGCGTACAGACGAAATACGGCGCCAATTTCAGCCAGCAGTTCGTCTTCGCGAGCAAGGATAGCCAGACAGCCAAAGATCAAGAAAAAGACCAGGGCAAGCTGGCCATGGGCAAAGGCTGCCTCGGCATGACCTTGCAGGATCCGCTCGGCGCCACGTTCGACGAGATCTACCATGGTTCGCCGTATTTCTTGATTTGGAACGACCAGTTCTACGGCGACCCGAAGATCGAGGGTTGCGGCAAGGGCAACTGCGATTCGCCCTGGGGCCATTCCAAGGGCATGTTGGCGTGGAACGATGCCGGCGACGGGCTCGTATTGCAGGTGACCACGCCGTCGTGGCCGGCCGCCGGCAGCGCCACGCATCCGCGCAAGCACGGCAATACGCTCGGCTGCGTGAGCACGCAAAACAATCTCAACAATGCCCAGCATTTCTTCGCGCTGAAGCTCAACAAGGACGGCATCGTCGCCGTACTCGACGCACTCAAGAATGCCGGTGTCGCCACCGATCCCTCCAATGGGCAAATCGCGCGGCTGGGCGGACCGAAGGACATTCGCGACCGTGCCGAAGCGCTGGGCGTAAAGCCCAAGCGCGTGCCGGACAAAAAGAAGACCGACCCCGATATGAAGATCACCCAGGCCAGTCTCGCGCCCGACGTCATGCTGATATCGAAGCCGCCGAACCTCAACGTGCCGCCGTGGCAAATGGTGTCGGCGCTGCTCGCCAGCGCGTCGGAACGCACCGCGACCTGGTGGGCATCGCCGCAAATCTATTCGACCAAGAAATCGACCAAGATCGGCTGCTGGGAGGGCACGCTCAAGTCGGACAAGAAGACGGCCGGCGACGTCGTCATTGCCAAAACTGGAAACTGGGCCGGGCGCACGCTTGGACTGATCGGGGGGCAAAATCACGCCAAAGTCGGCGTCACGACGTCGGGCTCCAAGCACTATGCGATCTTCGGCGATCTCAACCAGCAAGGCTCGATCAACCCGGTGAACGGCAGTTGCGCCAAGAGCCAGAACGGGCGCGGCGGATTGTTTTTCGTGGTCGAGAACGAAAATCTGTTCAAAACGCTAAGCGGCATGCTTGAAGGCGAGGACGAGCCGTTCAAGTCGAAATAGCGCGACGAGGCCCCGATTGCGAAGCCGCGCGGCCTTTTCGAACTTCTCGCGCACCGGCGTCGCCTCGGTCAATCGTCGAACCAGCGCCGGCAGAAAGCACCTCCCGCGATACCGGTAAAGGTCTAAGCGCCGAAGTATCCATTGCTTAATTGTAAAACCTGAAGATTTACGATGGCGCGGCCTGTGATCTTAAAGTGACGGGTCATGGCGACAAATCCAGCAAATCTAGACGACCTGCTGCCCAAGGCCGAAGACTGCCGAATGAGGATGGCGCAAGCCGAGGCGGAGAAGGCATCCGAGTATCTGCGTGTGCAGGCGAAGGCGGAAGCCGAAAAGAAGGCACTGCTGGATCAGCTTACAAATCCGTCAGGAGTTTCCGACGAAGAAAGGATGAAACGGGCGGCGGCCATCATCAAACGCGCGGTCGATAATGGCCTTGAAGAGGTTTTGGTAGGAACGTTTCCCAACGCGCTTTGCACCGATGCGGGCCGCGCGATCAATCAACAAGAGCCCGGCTGGGAGACGACGCTGACCGGACTGCCAAAGGAGCTTTTCGAATTTTGGCGGAAATATCTAAAGCCGCGCGGGTTCAAATTGAAATTTCAGATTGTCAGTTGGCCCGGCGGATTGCCGGGCGATATCGGCATCACTTTGAGTTGGTCTTGAAAATAATCGGCGGCCTGGAGTTATGCGCATGCCGGACAAGGGTGAAAGCGGGAATAGAAATCGAAGATTGAAGCGAAAGATCTACGAAAACGAACTGCGCAAGCTTCAAGTCGAGCTGTGCCGGCTGCAAGATTGGGTCAAACACGAGGGTTTGCGGGTCATCGTCGTTTTCGAGGGCCGCGACACCGCCGGCAAGGGCGGAACCATCAAGGCCATTACCGAGCGCGTGAGCCCGCGTGTATTTCGCGTGATCGCTCTCCCGGCGCCTTCCGATCGCGAAAAAACTCAAATGCATATCCAGCGTTATATCCAGCAATTCCCGGCCGCGGGTGAGATCGTGATTTTCGATCGCAGTTGGTACAACCGCGCTGGCGTCGAGAATGTCATGGGCTTCATCGATAAGAATCAATACGAACGCTTTTTAGAGCTGTGCCCGAAAATCGAACAGTACATTGTCGAGGGCGGCATCGTTCTGATCAAGATCTGGCTCGAAGTAGGAATGAAGGAGCAGGAAAAACGGTTTTTGGCTCGCATCAGCGATCCGCTTCGGCAGTGGAAGCTGAGCCCGATGGATCTGCAATCATATATCCGTTGGTACGAGTACTCGCGGGCGCGCGACATGATGTTCAAGGCGACAGACACGGAGCGCGCGCCCTGGCACATCGTCCGCTCCGACGACACGCGTCGGGCGCGCCTCAACTGCATATCGCATATTCTTTCGTTAATCCCCTACAAGAAAATTCCCCGCAAGAAGGTCAAGCTGCCCAGACGATCGAATAAGGGCAAGTACGATGACGACGCATCGTTGAAGGGCAGGAATTTCGTTCCGGAAAGATACTGAGGCGGACGAAGCGGCGGGAGGAGCCGGCCGCCCAAGATCGATCGGCAAAGTGACGTGCAAACGGCGGAGCAGCGGCGATCATGGGCGACCCTTTCCTGAATTATTTCGCGCTTGGCCTGCTGATCTTCGTCGTGGTGGTGCTTTTTTACGCGATCATTGCCATTCACGACATTCCGTATCTGATCGCAAAGTCGCGAGATCATCCGCACGAAGACGCGATCCACGCCGCCGGTTGGGTCAGCCTGTTCACCCTCCACGCGATATGGCCGCTCTTGTGGATTTGGGCCATGGCCTATCGGCCGGAGCGTGGATGGGGATTTGTCGACCCGAAATCGCTGGAGAAGAAGTCGCTGGAGAACAAGAAGGAGGTCGATGAACTTCGGCATCGCTTGGCGCAGCTCGAGGCCAAGGTCGGCGGAGACAAGTAATGGAACTGCTGTTGATCCTGATCTACGTCAGCTTTTGCTACGTGATCTTCAAGATTTTCAGGATCCCGGTCAACCAATGGTCGCTGGCCACGGCTGCTTTGGGCGGCATCGTCGGCATCGTGCTGCTTCTCATGACGATGAATTACAATCATCCGTTTACGAAAAATGCCAGGATCTATTTTGCGGTGACGCCGATTTTGCCGACGGTGAGAGGTCGCGTCATTGAGGTGCCGGTTCAGACGAACGCACCCCTCAAAAAAGGCGATGAGCTGTTTCGCATCGACCCAAGGCCTTATCAATACCTGGTGGATCAGAAAAAGGCCGCGCTTGCCGAGGCCGAGCAGACTGTCAAGCAGTTGAAGGCCGCTCTCGACCAAGCGACGGCCACCTCGGAAAAGGCCAGCGCGCAACTCCGCCTGGCGCAGCAGAACTATGACCGCCAGGCCGAGCTGTTCGAGAGGAAGGTCATTGCACAAGCCGCCCTCGACACCTTCGCACGCAATCTCGACGCGTCGAAACAGACCCTTGCGGCGGCCAAAGCCGACGAGGAGCGCGCGCGGCTCGCCTATGCGTCGAACATAAATGGCGTCCATACCGCGGTAGCCCGCTTAACGGCCGAGCTGGCCGACGCCCAATACGATCTCGATCACACGGTAACGGTGGCGCCAGGCGCAGGATTTGTCACTCAAGTCGCCTTGCGGCCCGGCGTGTTCGTGGTCCCTGCACCGTTACAGCCGGCGATGGTCTTTATAAGCACCGAAGGGCAGAATAAGGAATTGGCTGCGGCGTTCCAGCAAAACGCCCTGCAGCGCGTGAAGGCCGGCGATGACGCCGAAATTGCCTTCGATGCCGTGCCCGGGCGCGTGTTCAATGGCAAGGTGCGGCTGGTACTGGATGCAATTGCGGCCGGCCAGCTCCAGACATCGGGAAAGCTTATGGATTTTGGCGAGCCGACAGCGGGCGGCCGCGCGGTGGCTGTCATCGAAATCGAGGAAAATCTTTCCGGCTACCAGATTCCGCTCGGCGCCGCCGCGCAGGTTGCGGTCTATACGAAGCACTGGGAACACCTCTCGCTGCTGAGGAAGATCCTGCTGCGGATGCGCAGCTGGGAAAATTACGTCTTCCTCGAGGGACATTAACTGCCCGGCGTAGGGGCGAAGAATGGCGCAGTCAGAGCGACGGCGGAGCCCGGCAAGTTGGCCTTCCTGGTTTCCGCCAGCGTCTTGGTTGGCGGATTACCGCGCCGCTTGGCTGCCGCGCGATATCGTTGCCGGGGTAACGCTGGCGGCCTATGCGATCCCTGTTTCCCTTGCCTATGCCGGGCTTGCCGGCCTGCCGCCGCAGGTCGGCGTGTACGGTTATCTGCTGGGCGGGCTGGGTTACGCATTGCTTGGATCGTCGCGCCAGCTTGCGATCGGACCGACCTCCGCCATTTCACTGATGATTGCCGCGACGGTAGGCGCGATGGCGCAGGGGGACGCGCAACGCTACGCACAAATTGCCAGTCTCACCGCCTTCGCCGTGGCCGGTCTTTGCCTGCTGGCGTGGCTGTTCCGCCTGAGCTCCCTGGTGAAATTGATCAGCGACAGCGCTCTTGTGGGATTCAAGGCCGGCGCTGGATTGACAATTGCCATGACCCAGTTGCCGAGCCTGATCGGCGTGGCGGCCGGCGGACACAATTTTTTTGAGCGGGCCGTATTGCTCATCGGGCAACTCAGCCGGACCAATTATCTGGTCCTCACCATCGGCATTGGCGCGATCATTTTGCTTGCGCTCGGCGGGCGGCTGCTGCCCGGAAAACCGGTCGCCCTTGCGGTGGTCGCGCTGTCGATTTTCGCCGCGACACTGTTGGGGCTATCCGCTCTCGGCGTGCCGACGACGGGGCCGATCCCGGCTGGCTTGCCCAGCCTTGCCGCCCCCGCGCTGCGGCTACGCGACGTGGAGGGGATTTTTCCATTGG
The DNA here is from genome assembly GCA_963805535.1 of uncultured Pseudomonadota bacterium. GTDB lineage: Bacteria > Pseudomonadota > Alphaproteobacteria > Rhizobiales > Xanthobacteraceae > Pseudolabrys. The sequence continues at coordinate 158,173 of CAWDUV010000005.1, read as the reverse complement.
CTGCCGGCTGCTTGCTGCTCGCCTATATCGAAGGCGTGTCCGCCGCACGCACGCTGGCGACGAAACACGGTTATCCGATCGACCCGCGCCAGGAACTGCTCGGCATCGGCGCGGCCAACCTTTTCACCGCGCTGGGCCACGGCTACCCGGTGGCGGGCGGGTTGTCGCAATCGGCCGTCAACGACAAAGCGGGCGCGCAAACGGCGCTCGCTCTGTTGTTTGCATCTGTCGCACTTGCCCTCTGTCTCGCTTTTCTCACCGGCTTGCTGGAGAACCTGCCGAAGGCGGTATTGGCCGCCGTCGTCTTGACCGCAATTTACGGGCTATTCGATTTTCCGGCGATTGTTCGTATGTGGCGGGTCAGCCGGCTGGACTTCTACAGCGCGGCAACCGCCCTTGGCGGCGTGCTGCTTCTCGGGTTGTTGCAAGGCATTCTGCTGGCCGCGTTGGCCTCGGTATTGCTGCTGCTGATGCGGGTATCTCGCCCGCACGTGGCATTTCTTGGCCGTGTCCCGGGGACCGATCATTATTCGGATATGCTCTACAGCCCCGCGAACGAGCCGCTGCAGCATGTGCTTGCTTTCCGTCCAGAGGGCTCGCTGATTTATGTCAATGCCGACACCGTCCTTGAAGCGGTTTTGCAGCGTGTGCGTGCCGCCGCTCCTGCGGCAATCCGTTTGGTCGTCTGCGACCTCTCGGCCGCTCCCTATATCGATCTCGCGGGTTCGCGCATGCTGCATACGCTGCATGGCGAGCTTGCCAGCGGTGGCATTGGCTTGCACGTCGTCGGCGCCCATGCGTCGGCGCGTGAATTGTTGCGATCCGATGGTGTGGAAGAGAAGGTTGGACCGTTCGGCCGTAGCCTGACGCTCGACAAGGAATTGCCGAGCTAAATGCTGCCGACAGTCTTCAACCTCGCCCGCGGGTGGATATCGCTCTGCGACAAGACTGGCGTCTGCGCGCGGAAGCGCTCGACGATGCCGCGCGCGAAAGGCCTGACGCCGGCGGAAGTGACCAGCATCGGCGCCTCGCCCTCGCGTCGTGATCGGCCATAAGCAGCGCCGCACTAGGGCGCGCGTAACAGCTCATCGATTGACCAATCCTCGGCGCTGACGCCGGCCAGTGCCTGCACGCGCTCCTCGTTGCTGGCGAGCTCGGCGGCGGTGCCTGAGTAAACGATCGCGCCGTTGTCGATCACATAGGCGTTGTCGGCGATTTCCAGGCTCATGCGCGCATTTTGCTCGACCAGCAGGATAGAAATACCCTCAGCGCGCATTTGCACGACGATGCGAAAGACTTCCCGTACGATGAGCGGCGCCAAGCCTTGCGACGGCTCGTCGAGAATGAGGAGCTTAGGATTGATGATGAGCGCACGCGCAATCGCCAGAATCTCCTGCTCGCCGCCGGAAAGCTGGCGGCCCATATTCTGTTTGCGTTCGGCCAGACGCGGAAACAGCTGATAGATCCGCTCCGGTGTCCAGGCGCCAGCGCGCTGAACCGGCACCTGGAGGTTTTCGTCCACCGTCAGATTGGGGAAAACACGCCGGCCTTCCGGCACATAGCCGACGCCAAGCGCGGCGATGTTGAACGGCGGCCAGCGGGTCGTGTCGTTGCCGAAGATCGTGACCTTGCCTTCGCGCGCCGGCGTCAAGCCCATGATGCTGCGTAGCGTGGTGGTCTTGCCGGCGCCGTTGCGGCCGAGAAGCGTCGTGATCTTGCCTTCCGCAACATCGAGACTGACGTCGTGGAGAATGTGGCTCTTGCCGTAGAAAGTGTGAATGTGTTCGACCGTGAGCGCGCTCATGTCGCCTTCCCCAGATAAGCGACCTGCACCGCTTCATTCGCGGCGATCTCTTGCGGCGAGCCTTGCGCCAGCACGCGGCCCTGGTCGAGCACGGTCATTCGGTCGGCAAGATGAAAGACGACCCGCATGTCGTGCTCGATAAGAACGATGGTGTAGCGGCTGTTGCGGTGAAGCCGACGAATGAGCCCGGTGATCTCATAGGTCTCCTGATCGCCCATTCCGGCCGTCGGCTCGTCAAGCAACAGCAGCCGCGGCTTGAGCGCGAGCGCGGTCGCGATCTCGGTTGCGCGCTGATCGCCATGCGAGAGTTCGCTCACAAGCCGGTCTTCGTTGCTCGAGAGGCCGGTCAATGCCAACATCTCGTCGACATGTTTGTCGATCGCGGTGCTCTCGGCGCCGCTGATCCACGGCCGCAGCCGATAGCCGGCAGCGACTTCGGCGGCGATGCGCACGTTTTCGCGCACCGAGATCTCCGGAAATATTTCGGTAATCTGGAAGGTCCGCACCATACCGCTCTTGACGCGGCGGTAGGCCGGCAACTGCGTCACATCCGTTCCGGCGAACACGATCTCGCCGTTGTCCGGCAAAAACATGCCGCTGATCAGGTTGAAGAAGGTCGTCTTGCCGGCGCCGTTCGGCCCTATCACAGCGTGCAATTCACCCGCCGATACGGAAAGCGACACGTTGCTGACCGCGACCAGGCTGCCGAACGCCTTGGTGACGTTGCGGACGTCGAGCAAACTTTCGCCTTGTCCACTCAAGTGGTCGCACCCCTCAATTTGAGCCACGACCCGGCGGTATTGAGCAGATTGCCGAATCTCATGCCAAGCACGCCGCGTGGAAAGAACAAGACCACAAGGACGAAGGTCGCGCCGAGAAACGACATCCAATTGGTGGTCATGCTCGACAGATAATCCTGCAGCACCACGAACACGGCGGCGCCAACCAGCGGGCCCCAGAACGAGCGCATGCCGCCAAGCACGACCATGATCACGATTTCACCGGACTGATTGTAGTTCAGCATGGTCGGGTCGGCGAAATTATTGAGCAGCGCGTTGAGGCCGCCCGCCAGGCTCACGAAAAACCCCGAGATCGCAAATGAAAGCCAGATGTGCTGTTCGACCGGAATGCCGAGAAAACGGGCTCGGCGCTCATTTTCGCGAATAGCCAGCAAAGTGTGGCCGAGCGGCGAGCGCAGCAGGAATCCCATGATGGCCGTGGCGATGGCGAACACCGCCAGCACGAAGAAATAGAACAGCACGGAATTGTCGAGGATGTTGGCGGTCCACACGCCGAAATGCAGCGGCTGGCGCTTGAAGCCGGACAAGCCATCGTCGCCGCCGGTCAGACTGTGCCAGCGGAAAGCGACGAAATAAAACACCTGGCCGAAGGCGATGGTCACCATCGCGAAATAGACACCGCGACGGCGGGCAATGAGCGCACCCAAGATCGCCGCGGCGACGCCGCCGAGCAAGGTGCCGAGCACCAAAGCCAGCGGCGTGCTGTTGGTCGCAAACTTGAGGGCGAGCCCGGTGCCGTAGGCGCCAAGGCCGAAATAGGCGGCATGCCCGAACGACAGCACGCCGGTAAAGCCAAGCAGAAAATTGAGCGACATGGCGGCAAGGCCAAGAACCAGAACGCGGGTGCCGAGCGCTATGTAGCCGCCGGTAAACGGCAGCCAGTAGGGAACGGCCAGCAAGATCACCCAGATCGCCGACAGCACAATCAACTTGCGTTGCGCAGTACCCGTCATCATGACAGCAGCCCTTCCTCGCCGAACAGGCCGCGCGGCCGTATCAGCAGCACCACCGCCATCATCACGTAGATCACCGCCTCGCTCGCCGACGGCCAGAATACCGCGGTGAGGCCGGAGGCAACCCCGATCAGCAACCCGCCGACCAAGGTGCCCGGCAGGCTGCCGACGCCACCGATGATGATCGCAACAAAGCTCGGCATCAGCAGGCCCGTGCCCATGGTCGGTTCGAGGCTGAGCTGGCCGCCAGCCAACACGCCGGCGAGCCCCGCCAGGAAGATGCCGACGGCGAAATTCAATGTTCGCAAGCCGCGCACGTTGACGCCGAGCGAGGACAAAGTGTCCAGATCGAAGGTGCCGGCACGAATGCGGATGCCTTGCCGGCTCATGCGCAGCAATAAAAACAGCCCGGCGACGACGGCTGCGGCGATCGAAACCATGAACAGCCGGTACCAGGTGATAAAAAAGAATTCGAGGCTGATCGGCCGCGTAAGCGCATCCGGAACCTTGTACGGAAGCCCGGTCGCGCCCCAAACCGCGCGCGTCACGTCTTCAAATACGAACGCCAGCCCGAAAGTGAGCAACAGACTATAAAGCGGGTCGAGGCGATAGAGCCGGCTGATCAGCACACGCTCGACCACGACACCGAGCAAGGCGACCAGAAGCGGTGCGATCAGCAAGGCGGCCCAAAAGCCGACGACGGGCTCGATCGTGTAGGCGACGTAGGCGCCGAGGGCGAGAAAGCCGCCATGGGCAAAATTGATGACGCCGCTCAGATTCAGGATCAGCGATAGGCCCAGCGCCATCAGCACATAAAATGCGCCGACGATGAGCCCATTGGTCACATTGAGCAGGAGCAGAGTGGTCATTGCGGCCCTCCCAGCAGGCGCAAGAACTTAGGTATGTCGGCGGTCAACGGTAGCGGACCGGTCGGCCAAGGCCCGCTATCGAGACGGGGTCGTGAGAATCACGACCCCGTCCAATAATAATTGCGGCCTTCGCTAAGCTGCCCGCCCGTGGAGGCTCAACTCGGAAAAGCGATCTTGCATCCGGTTTCGGACACGGGCCCAGCGGCCTTCTCGCCCGGAACCACCGCGCCGACACTGAACATATTGTCGGGATCGCCTTTGGCGTTGTGTGCCTCGCCGGCAAACACCGAGGCCATTAGCTCGTGATCGCCTTCGCGATAGAAGGGGGCACCCGGTTGAAGTGCGACCTCCGGCGGCAACTTGTAGCCCTGCATCGCGTGCGCGAGCTTGAAGCCGTCCACGGTTTTTTCCTGATTGGCCAGTCCGGCAAATGTCTGCACGGCAACGTAACCGAACCAGTTGCGCGCTGACGGCGCCTTGCCGCCGATCTTCGGTCGGATTTCGCTGACCCATTTCTTGACGTGCGCGTTGTCCGGCTGATTCCACCACCATTCCATCGTCCACCAGCCGACGCGCGCTTCGGCCGGAACTGCACGCAAGCTCTCGAGTTCGAAGAGCGTGCCACCGACCGCCATTTCCTTGTTCAGACCAAATGCGGCGAACTGTTTCAGGCTGTTCACCTGGTCGCCGCCACCCATCACATTGATGAGCACTTTCGGTCCGTAAGCCTTGGCCTTGATCAGATAGGCCGAATAATCGGCCGACCCGAGCGGCACCAGGTCGCCGGCAAACTCGCCGCCGGCCGCCTTGAGCTTCTTGACGAACGCCGCCTGAACCGAATGACCGTAGGCGTAATCGGGGGTAAGGAAATACCACTTCTTGCCGAATTTGTTCATCAGCGTGTCGGCGATCGCATTCACGCCCATCGTCGTCGTGTTGCAGACGCGGAACACGTTCCAGTGGCAGTGCTCGCCGGTGACCGCATCGGCGTGGCCACCCGATACGATATGAAGCTTTTTCTTCTCCGAGGTGACGCCGGCCATCGCCAGCGCGATGCCGGAATTGACGTCGCCGATGATGCAGTCGACTTTATCGCGATCGATCAGCTTGCGGGTCTTTTGCACGCCGGTACCGACGCTGTTCGCGGAATCCTCGACCAGCAATTCGATTTGCCGCCCCAGCACGCCGCCAGCCTTGTTGACGTGTTCGACGGCAAATTTGGCGCCGGCGACTTCACTTTCCGCGATCGCCGCATAGACGCCGGTCAGGGGATCGACCATTCCGAGCTTGATTGGCGTTTCGCCACGGGCACTGATGATGAACGGCGAGGCGATCTGCAGAGCGCCGGCCGCGGCGCCGGCTTTAAGGACCGCGCGGCGCGATAGACGGCTGTTCGATGTTGGCTTGTTCATTAGGTCGTTCCTCCGAGGTGTTTTTGTTTACTATATCTGATTAGGTCACCCCGGGCACATTAGCTCCTATGCACCCAGTGACGAAGTCTAAATAGCAATGTAATGCTATGCCGATCGCCGCGCGGAAAGCAATTAGTAAAACGGTGGTCCAGCAGGCCATAACCGGCTGTGGCGATGGGGATATTGCCGAACCCAACAGCGCGTCCCCTCCGGTCATTAGGCGACATCGCGATCCGCTCACGCAGTGGCCGGCTTACCCCCGATAGCGGAAATTCACGGCATGTTTATGCATCGCCGCCTCAAATACTCCCCACCGTCTTCAGCCGTGCCCGCGGGTGGATCTCGCTCTGCGACAGCACCGGCGTCTGCGCGCGGAAGCGCTCGACGATGCCGCGTACGTATGGCCGGATGCCGGCGGAAGTGACTAGCACCGGTGCCTCGCCCTCGCGCGCGGCCTCTTCGAACTTCTCGCGCACCAGCGTGATGAATTCCGACAGTTTCGAGGGCTGCATGGCGAGCTGGCGGTCGTCGCCCTGGCCGATCATGGATTCGGCGAAGCTCTGCTCCCACTGCGCCGTGAGCGGGATCAGCGGCAGATAGCCGCCGGGCGCGGTATGCTGCGCGCAGATCTGGCGCGACAGCCGTATGCGTACGTGCTCGGCCAGCAGCGTCGGGTTGCGCGTGGCGCCGAGCCCGTCGGCGATGCCTTCCAGGATGGTGGCGAGATCGCGGATCGAGACGCGCTCGGCCAACAGGATCTGCAGCACGCGCTGGATGCCGGAGCTGGTGATCAGCGACGGCACGATGTCCTTGATCAGCTCGGCCTGCTCCTTGGGCAGTTCCTTGAGCAGCTTCTGCACCTCGGCGTAGCTCAACAGCTCGGCCATGTTGCTCTTGAGCAGCTCGGTCAGATGCGTCGACAAGACGGTGGCGGCATCGACCACCGTGTAGCCTTTCAGCGTCGCGGCCTCTTTGAGCGCGGCCTCGATCCAGGTCGCCGGCAGTCCGAAGGTCGGCTCGGTGGTGTGGGTGCCGGGCAGGTTCACCTGGCCGCCGGCCGGGTCCATGACCATGTATTGGCCGGCCCACAGCTTGCCGGCGCCGGCCTCGACCTCCTTGATCTTGATGACGTAGTCGTTGGGGCCAAGCTGCACATTGTCGAGGATGCGCACCGCCGGCATCACGAAGCCCATCTCGACGGCAAGCGACCGGCGCAGCGCCTTGATCTGCTCGGTCAGGCGGTCGCTGCCGTCGGGCGAATTGACCAGCGGCAACAGCGCGTAGCCGAGCTCGACCTTGAGGTCGTCCATTTTGAGCGCGCTGGCGATCGGCTCTTCGGCGGCCTGGGTCTTGGCGGCGGTTTCCACCTTCTTGGCTTCGTCGCTCACCGCGAGCTTGTTGCGCTTGTCGATGATGAAGGCGAGCGCGGTGGCGCCGCCCCCGAGCGCCATGAATGGCAGCATCGGGATGCCGGGCAACAGCGCCATCAGCAGCATGACCGCACCCGACATGCCGAGCGCCTTGGGATAGCCGGAGAGCTGGCCGAGCAGCGCCTTGTGCGCGGCGCCGGAGACGCCGGCTTTCGAAACGAGCAGGCCGGCGGCGGTCGATACGATCAGCGCCGGCACCTGCGTGACCAGGCCGTCGCCGACGGTGAGGATGGTGTAGGAATGCGCGGCCTCGGAAAACGACAGGCCCTGCTGGGCGATGCCGATGATCATGCCGCCGATGACGTTGATGAACACCACCAGCAGGCCGGCGATGGCGTCGCCGCGCACGAATTTGGAGGCGCCGTCCATGGCGCCGAAGAAGCCGCCTTCGTCCTCGAGCTGCTGGCGGCGGCGGCGCGCTTCTTTTTCGTCGATCGCGCCGGTGGAAAGCTCGGCGTCGATCGCCATCTGCTTGCCCGGCATGGCGTCGAGGTGGAAGCGGGCGGCGACTTCGGCGATGCGGCCGGAGCCTTTGGTGATCACCACGAAGTTCACGATCACCAGGATGATGAACACGATGATGCCGATGACGAAATTGCCGCTCATCACGAAATTGCCGAAGGCCTGGATGACGTAGCCGGCGGCGTCGGTGCCTTCATGACCGCGGGACAGGATGAGGCGCGTCGACGCAAGATTGAGCGACAGCCGCAGCATGGTCGCGATCAGCAGCACGGTGGGGAAGGCGGAGAATTCGAGCGGCGTCTGGATGAACAGCGCCGTCATCAGGATCAGCACCGAGAAGGTGATCGAGATCGCCAGCGCGCAGTCGAGCAGCAGCGGCGGCAGCGGCAGGATGAGCACCACCAGGATGGTGAGCACGGCGATGGCGAGCCCGATATCGCCGCGCCGCAGGAACGTGGCGATCTGGCCCAGCCCGGGCAGCCTGATGGCGCCAATTGCGCCGGCGGCATCGGGTGCATCGGTTGCGGCGGTGATGTCGCTCATATCTGCCAAAAAATGGGACGGGAGCCGGCTACCGGCTGCCGGTAGCGGGTTAAAGGCTGCGGTGGGGAGTTACCCCCGTCCCCCGGCAATATTTGCCCGGTTCATGGTTAGCGGCGGGTTAACGGCATCCCTCTCCCCGCACTGCGCGGGGAGAGGGTGGCGAGCGCCGGCAGGCGCGAGCCGGGTGAGGGGTCATCGCATTGCCCCTCACCCGGCTTCCTCGCTTCGCTCGGAAGCCGACCTCTCCCCGCAATGCGGGGAGAGGTGAAGCGGGCTTAGTGGGAGACCGGCAGGCTGCTGCCTAAGGACTTCTTCAGCCCGGCAGCAACACCTTGTTGATCACCTGGATGACGCCGTTCGACTGCATGACATTGCTGATGGTGATGCGGGCGGCGGCGCCCTTGGAATCGATGATCCAGAGGTGGCCGTCCTTTTCCTTGACGGTGAGGTCGTCGCCTTCGACGGTCTTCAGCATGGCCTTGCCGCCGCCATCCTTCACCTTCTGCTTCAGCATCTTGGTGGTCAGCCGGCCGGGCACCACGTGATAGGTGAGGATGCTGGTGAGCTTCTGCTTGTTCTCGGGCTTGAGCAGCGTCTTCACGGTGCCGGGCGGCAGCTTGTCGAAGGCTTCGTTGGTGGGGGCGAACACGGTGAAGGGGCCGGCCGATTCAAGCGTCTTGACCAGGCCTGCGGCCTTCACGGCGGCGACCAGGGTGGTGTGGTCCTTCGAGTGCACGGCGTTCTGCACGATGTTCTTGGATGGATACATCGGCGCGCCGCCGACCGTCTTGGTCTTGGCATAGGCCGGGCCGATGCCGCCCAAGCTGGCGGCGAGCGCGGCGGCGGCAAAGCCGGCGAGGATGATCTTGCTGATACGTTGCATGGCTCAAACTCCGTTGCTCTGTTTGCGCGATCCCCGACGATGGGGACACGCAACGAGCTACGGAGGCGGGCGGCGGCCGGATGCGGGGCCCGCGCTCACAGCTTCGTGAGCGGGCCGACGGCGATTACCGGGCCGGTCGGCTGGCCGGTGGGCGAGCCGCCGGGCGGCTCGAGCGAGATGGCAAGCGCTGCCTGGGTGGTGGCGTCGGCCATCAGGCGCGCGGAGAGTACCAGCGCCACCGGCTTCTTGGCGTCGATCAGGCCGAGCGCCTGCGGATCCTTGCCGGGCACGACCAGCCACAATTCCGGCACCCGGTCGCCGGTGACGACCAGATTGGCCGGCACCGCCAGAATGGTGCCGTTGCGCGGGTCGAGGGTGGCGACCAGCGCGTGCCGGCCGTTGCCTTCAAGCGCTGCCACCAGCAGCGGCTCGCGCGAGACCGTGCCGAGATAGACCAGCGCGCCGATGCAGGCGGCGGCCAGCATGGCGCTTGCCAGTGCAAAGCGGCGCCAGAAGCGCAAGTTCTGCCAGAGCGGCGGGCGCGGTGCCGGCTGGCTCGGTAGCTGCGCCATGATGCGCTGCCAGACTTCCGAGGGCGGCTGCACGTCCGCGATTTCGCTCGCCCAGGGCGCAAGACGTTGCTGCCATTGCGCCACCAATTCGGCAAAGCCGCGCTCGCGCGCAAGCCGCCGCTCGGCCGCGGCGCGCGCTTCGCCGTCGAGCACGCCGAGCGCGTATTCGGCGGCCAGCAGCTCGTCGTCGGGCAGGGTGCTATGGTCGAAGGTCTCGCTCATTGCTCGAGGCACGTCTTCAGTTTGATCATCGCCCGCCGGATCCAGCTCTTCATGGTGCCGAGCGGCACGTTCATGCGCGCGGCCAGTTCCTCATAGGTGTTGCCGTCGAAGAAGGCGCCGCGCAAGGCCGCGCGCTCGTGCGCGGCGAGCGTGCCCAGGCAGCGATGGAGGCGCGCGCTCTCTTGCACACCTTCCACCATGCTGTCGGCGCCCGGCCGGGCATCGGCGATATCGGCGGCGGCGTCGGTCGGCTCCAGGCGACGGGCTTGGCGAGAGGCGCGCAACCGGTCGATGGCGCGGTTGCGCGCGATCGCGATCAGCCAGGTCATCGGGCTTGCCCTGGCGGCGTCGAAATCGCCGGCCTTGCGCCAGACCGTGAGATAGACCTCCTGCAACACGTCCTCCGCTTCGGCTTGGTCGTGCAAGATACGCAAACACACCCCGAAAAGCTTCGCCGCCGTGAGGCGATAGACGGTTTGCAGCGCAGCGCGGTCGCCGCCGGGAATGCGGGCGAGCGCGGCGGCGATCAGCGCGCGGTTGGCGTTGAGGTCCATGAGGCGGCGGGAGGCTGGCGCCGACGGGGGCGCCTCCGGGTTCCGAGTTCCGGCGGACTTTAGGTTTTCGGCCGCGCGGTCGCAACGACAAGAAAAGACGGCCCCTTGCCCGGGTTCCGCGGCTGCACCTTGGCTGTTGCGCCGGAAAGGGCGCGAAGTTTCATTTTGCCGCAGACAATTGTCCTTCCGTTTCCCCGCAATAAAGTCCAAAAGTAACGGGCCTTTACGCGGCGGGACGTCCGTCGGCGGGGCCACGGGGGCGTCATTTATGTTTTCGAAGGCATTGGGTTCGCTGCGCCATGAGCGGCCGGCGCTGGGTAGCGGCTTTGCTTTTGCCGCCGCGGTCGTCATCGCGCTCGTGATCTCCACGGGCGCCGTCCGCGCGCAGGACTGCGCCAACGAAGGCACGGTGAAGTCGACGCAAGCCGGCGCGTCTGTCACGCTCTCGTTCCGCAACGCTTCCAATGAACGCCGCCGCGTCTACTGGCTCGACCAGAACGGCGAGCGCAAATTCTACGGCGTGGTCGAGCCGCAACATATTCTCAAGCAGCCGACCTACGCCGGCCATGCCTGGCTGGTGACCGACGACGCGGAAAAATGTCTGGAAATCGTCACCGCCACCGACCAGCCCATGACCGTGGACATCGGCGGCGGCGCCGTCGGGCAGGTGGTGCCGCCGCCTCCGGGCGCGGAGCAGGCAATTTCGCAGCCGCAACCTGGCGCCACCGCGCAGCCGCCAGAGCTGCCGGCGGCCGTTGCCGACCAGCCTCCGCAAGTTTCGCCGATCGAGCAATTCCACTTGCGCGGCGCCTACAAGCTCGTGCCGCGCGACGGGCCGACCAAGGCGCTGAACAACGAATCCTCGGGCAGCGTCGAAATCACGCGCGTCAAGCCCGGGTGGGAAAGCGGCAAATGGACGTTCGAGGCAGTGCCGGGCACGCCCTATGTGCGCATCAAGAACGATTGGAAGCACACCTATCTTGCCGACCGCGACGGCAGGCTGCGCACGGTGAAGGCGGACGACGACGACCAGGACGCGCATTGGGGCTTCGAGCCGGTCGACGGCACGGACTATGTGCAACTGCGCAACCGCAAGAGCGAACGCTATCTGCTGACGCAGGACGGCGATCCGAAGCTAGCCGAGCACATCCCCGAGAAACATGAAAACCGCAGTTATTGGAAGGTCGCCTCGGCGACGCGGGCTGCGGCGGTGGAAGACGACAGGGTGGATGACGCCTACGCGGCGGCGGTCGCCGATTGCCGCGACATCGGCGGCTATTGGACCGGCTCTTCGTGCCGCGCGCGCGACCGCGTGCGATTGACGTGCCCGCGCGGCTTCGAGTGGTCGCCTGAGGACGACGAATGCCAATGGGCGGGCCGCGACCGTTGCCCGCCTTGGCAGATGCACAATGGGCGCTGCCGCGCCGACCTGACCTGTGAGGGTGGGCGCGTTCGCCTGTCCGGCCGCGGCCAGTCGTGTCAGTGCCCGTCCGGCATGGTGACCTGGGGTCATTACCCGCACCTGACCTGCGTGCCGTCGGTGGTGCGCATCTTGCCGCTGCTGCTGAACAATCGCGGCGGACACCGACAGGGCAATGGGCCTGGCAACAATCACCTCGGCGGCGGGAAGGGCCAAGGCAACGGGCACGGGAACGGCCATGGGAACGGCAATGGCAAGTTCAACGGTCTGGCCGGCGGCAAGGGCCAGGGCGGCACAACGGTGTCGACCACGATCGACCCGAGAACCGGCCATAAGACGGTGACCACCACCGTAAGAGACCCGAGGACCGGAGCGATCAAGCACACGGTGACGACCGTCGACAAGAACGGCAAGGTGCTGTCTTCGGCGACGGCGTTGTCCAACAGCAGCGCTCCGAATTTCGGCAACGGCAAGGGTCAGGGCAAGAACGGCAAGCAGAACAATCTGACGACTCAGCAGAAGCTGCAGCAACAGAAGGCGCAGCAGCAGAAGCTCGAGCAACAGAAACTGCAGCAGCAGAAGGCGCAGCAGAAGAAGCTGCAGCAGGAGAAGCTGCAGCAACAGAAACTGCAGCAGCAGAAGACGCAGCAGCAAAAGGTGCAGCAGGAGAAGCTGCAACAACAGAAACTGCAGCCGCAAAAGGTGCAGCAGGAGAAGCTGCAGCAACAGAAACTGCAACATCAGAAGGCGCAGCAGCCGAAGCTCGAGCAACAGAAACTGCAGCAACAGAAGGCGCAGCAGCAGAAGCTCGAACTACAGAAGCTGCAGCAGCAGAAGGCGCAGCAGCAGAAGCTCGAACTACAGAAGCTGCAGCAGCAGAAGGCGCAGCAGCAGAAGCTCGAACAACAGAAGCTGCTGCAGCAGAAGGCGCAGCAACAAAAGCTGCAGCAACTGAAACTGCAGCAGCAGAAGGCGCAGCAACAGAAGCTGCAGCAGCAGAAGGCGCAGCAACAGAAGCTGCAGCAGCAGAGGGCGCAGCAGCAGAAGCTGCAGCAACAAAGGCTACAGCAGCAGAAGGCTCAGCAGCAGAGGGCTCAGCAGCAGAGGGCTCAGCAGCAGAGGGCTCAGCAGCAGAGGGCTCAGCAGCAGAGGGCTCAGCAGCAGAGGGCTCAGCAGCAGAGGGCTCAGCAGCAGAGGGCTCAGCAGCAGAAGGCTCAGCAGCAGAAGGCGCGACAGCAGCAAGCGCAGCACAAAAACAATGGCCCCAAGTGTCCGCCTAACAAACGGCTGGTTGCCGGGCGCTGTCAGTAAAGGCGCGCCGCCGGCGCGGGGCCGTGCCCGTGGCGGCGATCAGCCGATAGCCATGAGAGACGCCCCGGGTGGGCGCGATTGCCGCTGTTTTGGGGCAGGTCGGGCCGGAGCGCTCGCTGCGCCGCGGGCGCCTAAGGCTTGCCGGCGGGCGAGCAATGCCGGCGGGGCCGGCCATCCCGTCCAATTCGACCGTCACCAGGTGCTGCTCGCCGCAATCGGCGCAGCGGATGCGCGCCGGCGAATGGTCAAGCCGCGTGAGCGTCGGCTCATCGGTCACCAGCACGTAGCTGCCGGTGAGCGGACAGCGATAGCGGAAGGCCCCGTGCGGGCGCTGCGTGCCGCGCGTCCAGCGCAGCAGACCATGCGTCTGGGTGAAGGCCGAGGCGTGGATCGTGCTCCAACGCAGCTCTTCGGGCTGATCCTGGGTAGGCATGGGGGCTTGGGCTCTGTGGCGGGTCGCGTCTATAACGTGGCCGGCACCCTTCGGGTTCCGAAAAAATCAAGCTTCGAGCGGGGGAACGCGGTGCTTGCCGTCGGGCCCGAGCGGCAGCGGCTTGACACCGACGACCGCATCCAGCGCAAGCGCGCCGTAAAGATGCGGAAACAGCGCAGCCCCGCGCGAAACCTCCCATTTGAGCGCACCCCCCAGCGCCGCGCCGTCCACCGCCACCAGCAAGAGGTCGTCCTGGCCGGCGAAATGCTTGGCGGCCGTTTCCGCCACCTGGGCGGCGGTCGAGAAATGAATGAAGCCATCGCGCGCATCGTGGGCGGAGCCACGGAAGATTCCCTCCCGTTCGGCCGCGCGCCAGAGCGCCGCGGGCACGATTTTATACACTTTGGGCATCGGGCTTATCCGGCTAACTGGTTGGGACCCCAACGATATTGCGCCGGCAGCGGGCCTGCATGGCGTCATGCGCATTTCAACATTGATTTGCCGGAATTTCTATGCAAATCCGCGGCCAAATCGTTCACGGAGAGATCATGCTGAAGACCGAGGAATATCTCATCGAGACGGCCGATCGCTGCATCCGGCTGGCGCGCGAAGGGCGCGACCTGATCGCGCGGCTGGAAGCCATCGGCAACGAGCTGATGGCGCGGGCGGTCGAGCTCGACACCACGCGCGACAAGAAGGAAAACGGCGGCAAGCCGGCGTCCTGAGCGCGCTTCCGAGTTGGAATCAAAAAGCCCGGCGGTCGAGCCGGGCTTTTTGCTTTCTGATAGGCGCTCAGGCCGCCCCGCGCATCTCGGCTCCGCCGCCCGCCGGCGGGATGGGCGCGCCGTCGGCGGCGTATTCGTTGAGCTTGTTGCGCAGCGTGCGGATCGAAATGCCGAGGATATTGGCCGCATGCGTGCGGTTGCCGAGGCAGTGCTTGAGCGTCTCCAGGATCAGGTCGCGCTCGACCTCGGCCACCGTGCGGCCGACCAGATTGCGGGTGACCTGCTCGGCGGCCATGGCCGCGTGCGCGGCCGCGCCGGTGCCGCGCGCCTGGTCGAGGCGGGCGCCGTCGGGCGAGAGGATGCCGTCGACGCCGATCTCCTGACCGGTCGAGAGCAGCACGGCGCGGTGCAACGTGTTCTCCAATTCACGCACATTGCCCGGCCAGCGGTTGGTGTTGAGCGCGCGGCGCGCGTCGGCCGAGAGCGGCCGCACGGCCAAGCCGTTGGCGGCGGAATATTTCTTGACGAAATACTGCGCCAATTCGCCGATATCGGCCGGCCGTTCGCGCAAAGGCGGGATTTTCAGGTTCACCACGTTGAGGCGGAACAGCAGGTCCTCGCGGAATTTGCCCTCGCGCACCGCTTCGGTGAGGTTGCGGTTGGAGGTCGCCAGGATGCGGATGTCGACCGGCACCGGCCGATTGCCGCCGACGCGGTCGATCACGCGCTCCTGGATGGCGCGCAGGAGCTTGGCCTGCAGGCGCACCTCCATTTCGGAAATTTCGTCGAGCAGCAGCGTGCCGCCGTTGGCCTCCTCGAACTTGCCGATGCGGCGGCCGAGCGCGCCGGTGAACGAGCCCTTCTCGTGGCCGAACAGCTCGGATTCGAGCAGGTTCTCAGGGATCGCCGCGCAATTGATGGTGATGAACGGCTTCTTGGCGCGCGCCGAGCGCATATGCACGAAGCGCGCCAGCACTTCCTTGCCGGTGCCGCTCTCGCCGGTGATCAGCACGGAAGCCTCGGAACCGGCGATCTGCTGGGCGAGCTTGACCACTTTGGCCATCGAGTCGTCGCGGTAGATCAGGTCGCGCGCATCTTCGGCCACCGCCGCCAGCACCGCGGCGATCAGGTCGGGATCCGGCGGCAGCGGGATGTACTCCTTGGCGCCGGCGTGGATCGCCCTGACGGCGGCGCGCGCGTCGTTGGTGACGCCGCAGGCCACGATCGGCACGTGGATGCGCTCGGCGTCGAGCCGGGTCACCAAATCGCGAATGTCGAGGGCGACGTCCACCAACAGCAAGTCGGCGCCGCGGCCGGAGCGCAGCACGGCGAGCGCTTGCTCGTTCGAATTCGGCGTGGGTGACGGCGGCGCCCTTGTCCATCGCGAGCTTGGTCGCGGCGGTGAGCTGGCCTCCGAGCGAGCCGACGATTAATAGGCGCATGGTGTCGCTCCATAGTCGCCGTCATTCCGGGGCGCCGCGAAGCGGCGAGCCCGGAATCCATAACCTCTGACGCTGCGGCGTATGGATTCCGGGCCCGCGCCTTCGGCGCGTCCCGGAATGACGAAAAAGAGTGTATGTGCGAAAGGCGTCATCAATTCCGTTCCGCCTTGATGATTTCCGTCATGGTCACGCCGAGCTTTTCTTCCACCAGCACGACTTCGCCGCGCGCCACCAGCCGGTTGTTGACGTAGATGTCGATCGCCTCGCCGACTTTTCGATCGAGCTCGAGCACGGCGCCGGGGCCGAGCTTGAGCAGTTCGCCGACTTCCATGCGGGCGCGCCCGAGCACGGCGGAGACCTGCACCGGCACGTCGAACACGGCCTCCAGGTCGGCGGCGCCGCGGTCGACATTGCCGTCGTCGGGCGCGAGCGAAGCGCCGTCCGCCACCGCCGGCATCTCGCCGCCGCCTTCCAGGTCGGGCAGCGGCAGGTCCTTGTTGTCGGTATCACTCATGGCGTCGGTCTCCCGGAATTCTCAGAATTTGTGCTCGCGCGCGCCGCGATGTAGCGGCTGACGGCGTCGTCGATCGCGGCCAGCGTCGCGGCCTCCTCGCGCGCGACGCCGCCCTCGGCCCATTCGATGCGGCAGTCGCCGGCGGCGAGGTCCGGCTCGGCCAGCACGACCAGCCGGCCCTCGAAGCCGCGCCCATGCGCGATCTCGGCGAGCCTCTCCTTGGCGAGCTCGTAGATTTCCGGGCCGATGCGCACCACCACGTGCGGCGTCTTGACCAGATGCTGGAAGCATTCGGTGGCGAGCGCGGAAATCTCGGCGAAGGGCTCGCGCGCGATCAATTCCGGCGCCAGCTTGCCGGCGACCGCGACCGCGACCTGCACCGCCTCGGTTTCCAGCCGCGCCTCGATGTCGCCGAGCGCCCCGTCGAGCCGGGCAAAGCCGTCGCCGATCAGCGCCAGCGCGTCGGCGGCGCGCTGGGCGGCCTCCGCGCGCGCCTGCTGCTGGCCGGCGGCAAAGCCGTTGCGATAGGCGACCGATTCGGCATCGGCGCGCCGGCGCTCGTGCTCGACCAGCGTCATGGTGGGCTTCTCGCCGCCGGAGAAGTCCTCGTCGAACATGTATTTCGCCGTCTGCGCCATCAAATTACATTCCCCGCTCGTCCCCGCGGAAGCGGGGACCCAGCGCACGAATCCTGCAAGCTCGCGATCGCGGCTCTGGATTCCCGCTTGCACGGGAATGAGCGGAGTTTGGTTCGATCGCCTGACATCGTCTCGATCATCAGTAGATCATCTCTTCGTCGCCGCGGCCCTTGGAGATCAGGATTTCGCCTTTGGCCGCCAGGTCCTTGGCGACGTTGACCAGCAATGCCTGCGCCTCGTCGACGTCGCGCAGGCGCACCGGCCCCATGGCCTGCATGTCGTCCACCATCATCTTGGCGGCGCGCGTCGACATGTTGGAGAAGAAGAACTGGCGCACGGCTTCGTTGGCGCCCTTGAGCGCGATGCCCAACTTGTCCTTGTCGATATTGCGCATCAGCGTCTGGGTCGAGGGCGTGTCGAGCTTGACCAGGTCGTCGAAAGTGAACATCAGCGCCTTGATGCGCTCGGCCGCCTCGCGGTTTTCCTCTTCCAGCGAGGTCAGGAAGCGCGTCTCGGTCTGGCGGTCGAAATTGTTGAAGATTTCCGCCATCACCTCGTGGGCGTCGCGGCGGCGCGTCTGCGACAGGTTGGACATGAATTCGGTGCGCAGCGTCTGCTCGACCCGCTCGATCACTTCCTTCTGCACCGATTCCATGCGTAGCATGCGGTTGATGACGTCGAGCGAGAGATCCTCCGGCAGGATCGCCAGCACGCGCGCGGCGTGCTCGGGACGCAGCTTCGACAGCACCACCGCCACCGTCTGCGGATATTCGTTCTTGAGATAGTTCGCCAGCACCTCTTCCTGCACGTTGGCGAGCTTCTCCCACATGTTGCGCCCGGCGGGGCCGCGGATCTCGTCCATGATGCCGTGCACGCGCTCGGACGGCAGGTATTGCTGCAGCAGCCGCTCGGTGGCGTCGTAATTGCCGAGCAGGGCGCCGGAGGCCGACATGCGGCCGACGAACTCCAGCAGCAGTTGCTCGACCGACTCCGAATCGATGGTGCCGAGCGAGCTCATCACCACGGAGATTTCGCGCAGTTCGTCGTCGTCGAGCAGGCTGAAAATCTTGCCGCCGTATTGCTCGCCGAGCGCCAGCATGAGAACGGCGGCCCGCTCCGGCCCGGTGAGCTTGCGGCGGCCCGGATTGACCTGCGGCCGGCTGGCGAGCTCGGCCATCAGGCCGCCGATGTCCTCGCGCACGGCCTTGTCGCCGGCCTGCTCTTTCTTGCTGACCTGGTAGGAAGAGGGCATGGCTTAGAGGTTGACCCATCTGGTTTGCATCGTCGTGCGACTCAGGATCATGCGGCGTCCTCGTGCAGCCAGCTGCGGATGACGGAGACCGCCTCGTGCGGGTTCTTCTCGGCGAGCTCGCCCACCTTCTGCACCGACTGGGCGTGCACCTGGCCCTGCACTTTGGCGACGTCGATCATGGCCGAGGTGCGGTTGGAAATGGCGACGGCCTCGTCGCTGCCGACGATCGAGATGTTGGCGCCGCCGGCGGAGGTGATGCTGCCGTTTCCGCCGCCGGTCACGTTGACGCCGCCGCCGGTGCCGACGTTGCCGGGGGCGCCGATGGCGCCGGCGACGCCGGCTGCACCGACCAAGCCGGCCAGGCCGGCCGGCCCGTCAGGAGTGATGACGCGGCGCACCAGCGGGCGCACCACCATCAACAGCACGATCAGGCCGAGCAACGCCATCACGCCCAGATTGGCGGCGCGCATGATGTCGTCCTTGCTGAACTGCAGATAGCTCATCCAGCCGGTCGGCTCGTTGATCGGCATCGGCGGCGTCTCGGCAAAGCGCAGATTGACCACCTCGACCTGGTCGCCGCGCTTGGCGTCGTAGCCGATGGCAGAGCGCACCAAAGCGGCGATGCGGTCGATCTCCTCCTTCGAGCGCGGCTTGTAGGTGAGCTTGCCCTGGGCGTCCTTGGTATATGTGCCGTCGACCAGGACGGCGGCGGAAACGCGGTTGATGCGGCCGGCTTCGGTCACCTCGGTCTTGGTGGTGCGCGAAATCTCGTAGTTGACGATTTCCTCGCTCTTTGAGTCCTGCGCGCGGGCGCCGCCATTGTTGCCGGGCGCCGCCTTGGCGCCGCCGGGCAATTCGTTGCCGACCGAGACCTGCCCGCCATTGCCGGAGCCGCTCGCGGTCTTTTCCTCGCGCGTCTGGCTCGAGCGCACCACGCGGCTGTCCGGGTCGTATTTGTCGGTAGTCTGGGTGATGCGGTTGACGTCGAAATCGGCGTTGATCTGCACGCGCGCGCGGCCGGGGCCGACCACCGAGGTGACGATATTCTCCACCTCTTTGCGCAGCCGGTTCTCGTAGGCGATCTTGCGCTCGTCGGCACCTGCCGCCGAGACGGCATCGTCGCCGCCGGCGCCGTCGGCGAGCAGCTTGCCGGTCTCGTCGACCACCGACACGCGCTCGGGCTTGAGCCCGCGCACGGCGGAGGCGACCAGGTGGCGGATGGCGCGCACCTGCGAGGGCTCCAGCGTGCCGTTCACCTTCAGCACGATGGAGGCGGAGGCTTGCGTTGCCTCGCGCGAGAACAGCGGCCGGTCGGGCAGCACCAGGTGCACGCGCGCGGCCTCCACCCGGTCGAGGCTGCGGATGGTGCGGGCGAGCTCGCCCTCGAGCGCGCGCAGCTTGTTGATGTTCTGGATGAAGGAGGTGGCGCCGAGCGCGTCCGACTTGTCGAAAATCTCGTAGCCGACGCCGCCGCCCTTGGGCAGCCCGCTCTCGGCCTCCTTCATGCGCAACCGGGCGACCTTCTCGCGCGGCACCAGGATGCTGGCGCCGTTGTTCTTGATTTCATAGGCGACGCCCTGGCGGTCGAGGTCCTTGGCGATGGCCGCCGAATCGTCGAGCGACATATCGGTGAACAGCGGCACCATTTCCGGCGTCGTCATGTGGATCATCAGGAAGGAGAAGAAGCCGATCAGCGCCAGCGTTACCGCGGCCATGGCGGCCAGCCGCGCGGCACCGAGCGACTTCACGAAGTCGAAGAAAGCTTGCACCGGTTCGTCCCACCCATCGGCGCCGATTGAAAATGCGCCTTACCCGGCAAGATTTGCCCAGTTTATGGTTAGCGTGGGGTTAACGTGATGAAGGGCCAGCGGTTTTTTGGCGGGAGAACGGTTGCGCGCCTGATGCGGTGTGGGAGCCGGGCGCCCAACGATGCCGCTCAGGCCGCCGCCGAGGCCTGCCGCAGGCCGCCGAGCGCCAGGCGCGAGATGAGGTCGGCCAGCTCATCGACGAAGGGACTGTCCGGCGCGATCTTGAACGGCTCCTGCGCGAACAGCTCGCGATTGCGCACGAAGGTGCTGCATTGTCCCATCAGCCAGATCGCCCCGCACACCGCCACCCGCCGGTCGGTGCCAGGGGGCAGGAAGCGTTGCACGATGTCGACGGCGGCGGTCAGGTACGAAACCGTGCTTTTCGCCATGAACTTGAGAAAGACCTTGCTGGGGTGCGCCCCCTCCCAGGCAAAGATGCGGATGTAGAGGCTGAGCTCGTCGCGAAACAGCAGCGGGCGCAACTGCTGGTGCACGAAGCTGCGCAGCGCTTCCTCGCGCGATAGCGACTTGAGCTTGTCCGCATCGAAGCCGGCCTCTTCGGTCAGTTTGTCGAAGGCGGTCTCGAGCAGCTCGAGATAGAGCCCGTCCTTGCCCTTGAAATGATAGTTGATGGCGGCCTGGTTGACGCGCGCCTTGGCCACGATGTCGCGCACGCTTGCCGCCTGGTAGCCCTTGTCCGCAAACAGGCGGACCGCGGCCTTCAGGATCGCTTGGCGGGTGTATTCGGCCGGGCGGGTCATCGTGCTCCCAATTCAAACAACCGTTTGAACCGCCTAGCTAATGCCGTTGCGCGAAAAACGCAAGATTTCGTGATCGCGGCGGGCCGCACGCCGCCATCGTTCCGCCTCAAACGGTCGTTTGAATTTAACCAGGCCGTTTGAAATCGTCGTTTGAAACGGCCCGGTCCTGCCAAGCACAAGGTGCTGCCATGCTGGAGCATACGTCGAGGTTCGTCCTGGAAGTGCTGCCTTTGGTGATCGTCGCGGTCTGCGGGACCGTTCTCATCCCGATGCTCCTCGGTTTCTAGGCCGTCGCCAAATAAGCCAGCACGATCATAGCGTTAAGCGTAAAAGGAGCCGCCCATGGCATTCTTGATGGAAAAACCCGCCGCGCCGCGCCCGGCCAAATGGCTGCGGCTGTTGCTGCGATTGATGCCGGTATCGGTCTCCTACCGGCCCGAACGGCATTACATGCGCGGGCCCGGACCCAAATTCCGCGCCCGCCATGCCGGCCAAATGGCGTCGCGCAGAGACGGATGATCGCTTCCATTTCCGCAATGAGCCGGCTTGCGCAATGAACTGGCGCGCCGCGGCAAACGGCGATTGTGAGGTTTTGCCCGCGGACGGCTGAGGCCTGTCGTTAGCGGGCTGTGGCGACATTCGCGGAATTCACGATCCTTCCACGTCGGCGCCCGACATGCGCATGCAAAATGTTAGGAGCGCGTGGTGATTTAATCTAATCGGATCGCGCGCTAACCTGCCGTTGTCGCCACGAGCGCCGCGCGCACGGCCAGGCCAAATCTGCAGCGATGCAATGCTCCGCTGCGCCGGCTCCGCCCCGCCGACGCCGAACGCCGCGCGGTCAATTGTAATCCGCAACGGCCGCGCCGCGCCGCGGCGAGACCGCGGACCCCGCCTCTTACCCATTCCTTAACCTGCCGCGAGCGACGCGCCGAAATGCGCGCGCCGGCCATCGCGGCCGGCGGTCATTAACGTCTCGGGAAGAATCGGCTACTGGCGATACTGCTGAATGCGCGTGGTGCGCAGGCCGGCGAGCCCGTGCTGGTCGATGGAGTACTGCCAGGAAAGGAATTCCTCGACCGTCAGCGTATAGCGGGCGCAGGCCTCTTCGAGCGACAACAAGCCGCCGCGAACGGCCGCAACGACCTCGGCCTTGCGCCGGATGACCCAGCGCTTGGTGGTCGGCGGGGGCAGATCCGCAATCGTGAGCGGGCTGCCATCTGGCCCGATGACGTACTTGACCCTCGGGCGGTGGGGCTCGGTCATTGGTGTACTCACAAAGCACAAGACTCGACTGACGCAACACGTGCAAACTACCCGCTGCGGCTTAAAATTTGCCTAAGCGGAACGCGCTAAGCGGGAAATCATTGCCCGGTTTCTGCTAACCTTTTGGTTACAGATGGGATACCGGGGTACCGCATCCGAATGCTGCAGAAAAGCGAAAATGCGCGGCTAATATAGGCACTACGGGCCCAGCCTTTCAGGGGTGCGACTTGGAAAGAGCTCCAGCCGGCGGCGCGCAGCGTTGGCGATCTATTGTCCGCTATCTCGCCACTTTGCTGGCGGTGGCGCTCGCCTATTTCGTTTTCGCCAAGCTTGGGCTCAAGCTCGCCTCGATCAATGCGAGCGCCAGCCCGATCTGGGTGCCGAGCGGCATCGCGCTCGCCGCCGTGCTGTTGGGCGGCTTGAGGGTCTGGCCGGCGGTGCTGGCAGGCGCCTTCGCCGCCAACGCCACCACCGCGGGCACGCTGGAGACCTCGGCGCTGATTGCGGTTGGCAACACGCTGGAAGCGCTGGTCGGCGGCGTGGTGATCCGGCATTGGGCCGGCGGGCGCAAGAGCTTCCGCTCGGCAGCGGGGGTGGCGAAATTCGCGCTTGCTGTGGTGGGGCCGGCGACGATCGTCAGCGCCACGATCGGTGTGGTGACGCTGTGCATGGCGGGCTTGGCGGCGTGGCAGAATTTTGCGCCTATCTGGGTCACCTGGTGGCTGGGCGATGCCGCCGGCGCTTTGGTGGTGACGCCGGCGATCGTGCTGTGGGCCGAGAGCGACCGCACGGCCTTTGCCCGCAGCGAACTCGGCCCGCTCACCGGCACGATTGCGGCCGCGGTCGTCGTCGGCTTCATCGTGTTCAGCCCGTTGTTGCCGCGCACCGCGTATTCCAGCCCGCTCGGCTTCCTGGCGATCCTGCCGCTGGTTTGGGCGGCGCTCAGGCGCGGCCCGCGCGATACCGCGACCGTCATCCTGATCCTTACCGGCTTCACGACCTGGGGCACGCTCAACCATACCGGGCCGTTCGGCCATTTGACCTTGAACGAAGCATTCTTGATGCTGCTCACCTTCATGGTCAGTCTTTCGGTGCCTTCGCTTGCGCTCAGCGCCGACGTCGCCATGCGCCGCGCCAGCGAGGAAATCTTGCGCCGCACGCAGGCCGAGCTCGACCGCCGGGTGCGGCAACGCACGGCGGCGCTGGCCGACGCCAACATTCATCTGCGGGAAGCCCAGCGGCTCGCCAATCTCGGCAGCTGGTCGTGGGATATCAAGCGCGACCGCGTGCAGTGGTCCGACCAGCTGTTCGATATTTACGGCATTTCGCGCGAGGGCTTTGCAGGCACGGTCGAGCAGTTCCTCAGCTTCGTGCATCCCGACGACCGCGCTAAGGTGGAAGACAGCATCGATGCCGCGCTGCGCAGCGGCAAGCCGTTCAGCCACGAGGAGCGCATAGTGCGCCCCAACGGCGACACGCGTTATCTGCAAAGCATCGGCGAGGTCGTGCGCGGCGAAAAGGGCGAGCCGATCCGCATGCTCGGCGCCTGCCTCGACGTCACCGAGCGCAAGCAGTCCGAGCGCGCCTTGCGCCAGTCCGAGCTGAGTTACCGCTTCCTGCTGCGCGGCGTGCGCGACTACGCGATCTACATGCTCGACCCGCAAGGCCACGTGCTGAACTGGAACGACGCCGCCGAGCGTATCAAAGGCTACAAGGCCGAGGAGGTCGTCGGCCGGCATTTCCGTATCTTCCTGACCGAGGAGATGCGCGAAAGCGCCGTTGCCGACGAGGCACTGATCGCCGCCGCGCGCGCGGGCCAATTCGAGGGCCAGCTCTGGCTGGTGCGCAAGGACGGCAGAAGCTTCTACGCCAACATCGTGATGGACGCGATCCGCGACGAGGCCGGCAAGCTCGTGGGTTTTGCCAAGCTGGTGCGCGACATCACCACCCAGCACGAGGCGCAGCTCGCGCTCGAGCAGGCGCGCGAGCAGCTCGCGCAGGCGCAGAAGATGGAGGCGCTCGGCCAGCTCACCGGCGGCATCGCGCACGACTTCAACAATCTCTTAATGATCGTCTCCGGCTACGCGCAGATCCTGCAAGGGCGGCTCAAGGAGGCCAAGGACAAGCAGGCGGTGGAGGCGATCCGCTCCGCCGCCGGGCGCGGCGAGAAGCTCACGCGCCAGCTGCTCGCCTTTTCGCGCCGCCAGACGCTGCTGCCGGTGGTGGTGGACCTGCGCCAGCGGATCGACGCCGTGCGCGACATGCTGGTGCCGTCGCTGCGCGGCAATATCAAGCTCGAATACGACATCGAGGACAAGGTCTGGCCGGTCGAAGTCGATCTCGGCGAACTAGAGCTGGCGCTGGTCAATATCGCGGTCAATGCGCGCGACGCCATGCCGGAGGGCGGCTCCATCACGCTCTCGGCACGCAACGTGGTGCTCAAGCCGGGCTCGGCGGCCGGCCAGCTCCAGGGCGATTTCGTGGCGCTCGCGGTCATCGACAGCGGCAGCGGCATGCCGCCGGACGTGCTCAAGCACGTGTTCGAACCGTTCTACACCACCAAGCCGGTCGGCAAGGGCACGGGCTTAGGCCTTTCGCAGGTGCACGGCTTTGCCATCCAGTCCGGCGGCGCTGTGACCGTGTCGAGCCAGGTCGGCAAGGGCACCGCGGTCACCATCTACCTGCCGCGCAGCCTGGACGAGCCCACGGACGGCACCGTCGACAATGTATCGAGCGGCGGCGACACGAAGGGCACCGTGCTCTTGGTGGAGGACAGCCGCGAGGTCGCCGAAGTCACCTCGACGCTGCTGGAACAGCTCGGCTATCGCGTGGTGCGGGCGGAGAACGCGGCGGAGGCGCTGCGCCATCTGCAGCAGGGCATCCATTTCGATCTCTTGTTCTCCGACATCGTGATGCCGGGCCCGATGAACGGGCTGGCGTTGGCGCAGACCTGCCGCGACAACTTCCCCGACATCGCGGTACTGCTGACCAGCGGCTACAGCGACGCCGCCCAACTGGCCGACGGCCGCTTCGATCTGCTGCGCAAGCCGTTCGAATTATCGGCGCTCGAGCGCGCGGTGGAGGTGGCGATACACGGCGAGGGCCGCAAGAAGCGCCGGCCGGCCGCCAAGCGGCCGGCTTAACGGGCGAGCGCTGCTAGAGCCCCGAGCGCACGATTTTCTGGATATCGCTGAGCTGGTAGGTCTGCCCGTTGATCGACAACAGCGGCGGGTTCTGCGTGAGGTCGACCGAATCGACCGGCGCCTGCACCTGGGTCGACACCGTCGAAGTCTGGCCGTTGGCGTCGACGCCGGTGATGCTGATCGTATAGTTGCCGTCCGGCCAGAGCTTGCCGTCGTTACCCTGGCCGTTCCAGGTGAAGCTCTGGCTGCCGGCATTGACCGCCAGCTTGCCGGTATAGGCGGTCTGGCCGGTTGAATTGGCGATCGAGACGGTGGCGCTGGTCGGCTTGGTGGCGCTCAGCGCCCAATTCGCGCTGCCGTTGGCAAGCTGCGCGGTCTGCCCATTCACCACCACGGTGGCGCCCACCAGGCCGAGCGCGGAGGTCGCCTGCGCGGTCTGCTGCAGCGAGACCAAAGTGGCGAGCGAGTCGTTCGACTTGAGCTGCTGCTCGACCTGGGCGAACTCGACCAGCTGCTGGGTGAACTGGTTGGTGTCGAGCGGGTCGAGCGGGTTCTGGTTCTGCAATTGCGTCGTCAGCAATTGCAGGAAGGTGGTGAAGTTGCCGGCGATGGTGCCGTCGCTGACCGCGCTGGAGGTGGCGGCGGAGGCGTTGGTACCGGTGGTGGGAAGAATGCTGCTCATGGTCGTTTCCTAAACGCGGATGTCGAGCCCGCCATTGAGGCGCGCGAGGCGGGTATAGCCGGTGGGTGCGGTATCGATTGGCGCCGGGCTTTCGTCCGGCACGACGAGCGGTGCGCGCTCGGGGTTGTGCTGCTGCTGGCCGGACGACTGATCGCGCAGCGAGAATTGCAGGCCATTGTCGGCGGTCTTGAGGCCGGCGTCCTGCAAGGCGCGCTGCAGGCCGGATGCGTCGCGTTGCAGCAAGTCGAGCGTATCCTTGCGGTCGGCGATCACGTGCGAAGTGATGCGGCCGTCCTTGTGGACGTCGAGGTGGACCTCGACGCGGCCGAGCTCGGGCGGATCGAGCCTGATCTCGAAACGGTTCTTGCCGGCGAGCGCCTTGCCGGCGATGTCGATAGCGACGCCGGAGAGCGGGACGGCGGCGGCCTGCGGCAGCGCTTGCGGCGCCGGCGCGTTCGGCGCGCTTGCCGCGGCGCTCTGCGGCGGCGCGTTAAACTGCGGCGGCACGGCATCGGCGGTCTTGGCCGCGGCATGCGCGGGCGCGGGCGCGGTGAATTGGGCCAGCGCCTCGCGTGCGGCGGCGTGATGCGTATCGCCTTGTGCCGCGGCAGGCGCTGCCGGCTTGCCCTGCTGGTCGGCGTCGGCTTGCAGTTTGTCGTCGGATTTTTGCTTGGCCGCTTGCGCGGTCTCGTCCTGGCGGTCTGGCATCCGTGGCGGTCTGCGGGTCGGCACTTTGCGCCAGCGCGGACGTCATCGGCATGCCTTTGCCCTTGCCCTGGCCGTCGGCGGCGATTGTCCCCTGCGGCGCGGCGGGCTTTCCGGTCGCGACGGCGGCGGCGGTCACCGGCGTCACAACGGCGGCCACCGCGTTGCTGCCGGTTGCGGGCGATGGCGCCGCAGCGGCCGCCGTGGCGCCGTCCGCGCTCTGCGCATCGTCCGGCTTGTCCTTGCCGTCTTTGCTTGTCGGTTCGATGCCGGTTTCGCTGGCGGCGCGCGTCGCGGCCTTGGCGCCGGTTTTAGCCTTGCCGGCGGCGGGGGCGGCGGCGGCGGTGGCGTCGCCGTTCGGATCGTCGCCCGCGGTTTGAGTTTCCGGCTTGCCGTCGCTGCCGGCGGTCTTCGAAGTATCGCCCGCTTTGGCGTCGGTCTGCGTGGCCTTGGCCGCTTTGCGGGCGGTCTTGCCGCTTGTCTTGTCGCCGGTCTTGCCGCCGATCTTGCCGGCCAACTTGCCGCTCTTGGCAGCGGGATCCGTCTTGGCCGGGGCGGCGGTCCGCTCCGCCTTGGGCGGCTGTTCCGCCTCGGTGCGCGGGGCGGCTGCGGCGGGCGGGGCGGGCGCGGCGGCTGGGGCGGGCGGGGCGGTTTGCGCCCCGTCGTCCAAGAGGCTGGCAAAGGGTGAGGGCGCAGCGGGCGCGGGTGCACTGCGCTGCGCGGGCGCGGCGGCGGGCTTCAGGACAGGGGCTTCCGACGCAACTGACGGCAAGGCAGGGACCTCCGGCTATCCGCCGTTTCGGTCTGCAAGCGGCAGGCCATTCGCGTCGCCATATATTCTTACGTAATATCAGATACTTAAACGGAACGCCCGGCACCGGCCGGGCGCCGCTCCCGGCAGCGCCTGCTGGCCGGCCGGCAAGTTTTGCCCGTCCGGCCACCACGCATAATGTTTCCGAAAAACCCCCTGCATTGTGTGTCCTCGATCGCCACCTATAGTAAGAAGAACCATGCCCAACAGCCTCGACCTCGACCGCCGCCCGCAAGACACCCGCGTCGTCGTCGCCATGTCCGGTGGCGTCGATTCGTCGGTGACGGCTGCGCTGCTGAAGGCGGAAGGCTACGACGTGGTGGGCGTGACGCTGCAGCTCTACGACCACGGCGAGGCCACCCACCGCAAAGGCGCCTGCTGCGCGGGGCAAGACATTTACGACGCGCGCCGCGTGGCCGAAAGCATCGGCATCCCGCATTACGTGCTCGACTATGAGAGCCGCTTCAAGGCGGAGGTGATCGACCGTTTCGCCGAGAGCTATATCCACGGCGAGACGCCAGTGCCTTGCGTCGACTGCAACATGCTGATCAAGTTTCAGGATCTCTTGATCACCGCGCGCGAATTGGGCGCGCAAGCGCTGGCGACCGGCCATTACGTCGCCGCGCGCCGGCTGCCCGCGGGCGGGCGTGGGCTTTACCGCGCGCGCGAGGAAGAGCGCGACCAGAGCTATTTCCTCTTCGGCACCACGCGCGCGCAGCTCGATTTCCTGCGCTTTCCGCTCGGCGAGCGCACGAAGGCCGAGACGCGCGCGCTCGCCCACCGCTTCGGGCTCCCGGTCGCCGACAAGCACGACAGCCAGGACATCTGCTTCGTGCCGGCCGGCCACTATGCCGAGGTGATCGAACGCCTCAAGCCGGGCGCCGCCGAGCAGGGCGCCATCGTCGATCTCGACGGCAAGGTGCTGGGCGCGCATAACGGCATCATCCACTTCACCGTCGGCCAGCGCCGCGGCTTGGGGCTGGCGACCGGCAAGCCGCTCTACGTGGTGCGGCTCGACGCCGACCGCCGCCAGGTGGTGGTCGGCCCGCGCGATGCGCTGCGCATGCGCCGCATCCGCCTGCGCGACGTCAACTGGATCGGCGACGGCTCGCTCGCCGAGGCGCTCGCCGACGACCGCCGCGAGGTCTTCGTCAAGGTGCGCTCGACGAGGGCCCCGCAGCCGGGCTGGCTGCGCACCGCCGGCGACGCGGTCGAGGTGGAACTCGCCGCCGGCGAGGACGGCGTCTCGCCGGGGCAGGCCTGCGTGTTCTACGACGCCGGAAGCGGCCAGGCGCGCGTGCTTGGCGGCGGCTTCATTCGGCAAGCCGCGGCGGCCAGCGAAAAGCTGCCGGCGGATGGCGAGCGCGTGGCGCAAGCGGCGGCGCGCTGAACTCTCGCGGGCGATGGGGGACATCGACAAACAAAGCGTGACGCGCGCCTATGCGCGCTGGGCGCCGGTTTACGATCTCGTCTTCGGCGCGGTGTTCGATCCCGGCCGGCGGGCGGCGATCGCGGCGGCCGAAAAGGCCTGCGGTCCGCAAGGCGGCCGCATCCTGGAAGTGGGCGTCGGCACCGGCATCTCGTTGCCGGACTATGCACGCGTCAACCGGCTGGTCGGCTGCGATATTTCCAAGCCCATGCTGCGCAAGGCGGTGCAGCGCGTGCACGAGCACAAGCTCGACAATGTCGAATTGCTTGCCGTCATGGATGCCGCGCGCCTGCCGCTGCCCGATAAATCCTTCGACGTGGTGGTGGCGCAGTTCGTCATCACGGCGGTGCCGCATCCGGAAGCGACGCTCGACGAGTTCGCGCGCGTGATCAAGCCGAGCGGCGAGATCGTGCTGGTCAACCATATTGGCGCCGAGGCAGGCCTGCGCCGCGCCTTCGAATTGTGCTTTGCGCCGGTGGCGCGGCGGCTGGGCTGGCGGCCGGAATTCCCCTATCGGCGGCTGACCGACTGGGCCGCGCGCCACGGCGGCGTCACGCTGCTGGAGCGGCGCGCCATAGCGCCGCTCGGCCATTTCGCGCTCGTCCGCTTCGGGCGGGCCTGAGGCGGGAACGCCGAATCGTTTGCGGCGGGCTCGCGGGCGCGCGCCCGCGCACCCCGCATCGACAAAAACCGGGCTTGCTTGACAGGTTGTGAAGCGGCTCCCTATATCGCCCCATTCCGGCCGGCGGCCGGAACCCGTGGCGGGGTAGCTCAGCTGGTTAGAGCAGCGGAATCATAATCCGGAGGTCGGGGGTTCAAATCCCTCCCCCGCTACCAAATTTTCCACAAGCACGGGCCGGCCCGACACGCCATGCGCGATAAGCGTTGCGCGCGTCAAAGTTCGTTATGCAACTTAAGGCGCGTTTCGTGAAAATCGAAAAAAATGCGGCGAGCGGGTGACTTAGCAACCTGTCATGATGCGCTAATCACGTCTGTGTCAGGCTGTGAGCAGCGTCAGATTTCGGGTTGCCCGGGGGTGCGACGGATGGAACTATTGCATTCATTGAACGTACTCTTACCTAGCTCGGGCTGCGCATCACCAATGAATAGCGGCCGGGAGACGACCCATGGCGCGTACCGCAGTTTCGCAAGTCTCGCGCGATGGCGCCAAAGGTGCCGGGCAGGCTGAGGCCGAACCGTCGCTTGACGAAGCGCGCGCGCATTGGCGCGACGCCTTCGCGCGCGTGCGCGGCGAGACGGAAAAGCGGGCGTCGCATCTGTCGGCCGAGGACCAGATCGTGCAGTCGATGGCGGATGCCTCGCCGGCCAAATGGCATCGCGCGCATGTGACCTGGTTCTTCGAGACCTTCCTGCTCAAGCCGCACGATCCGTCCTACGAGATCTATGACGAGCGCTTTCCCTTCCTGTTCAATTCCTACTATGTCGCCGCCGGCCCGCGCTATGCGCGGCCGCAACGCGGATTGATCACGCGGCCGAACGGCGAAGACGTCGCCGAATATCGCGCGCATGTCGATCGTGCGGTCGCGCGCCTGATCGAGGCCGTGCCGGCGCAGGATGCGCCCCGCGTATTCGAGATTCTCGAGATCGGGCTCAATCACGAGCAGCAGCACCAGGAGTTGCTGATCACCGACATCCTGCACGCCTTCGCGCAGAACCCGACCGACCCCGCTTACGATCCGAACTGGCGGCCGCCGCGCGCCACACAAGGCCCGCGCGGCTTTGTCGAAGTGCCGTCCGGCATTCACGAAATCGGCCACGACGGCGACGGCTTCTGCTTCGACAACGAGACGCCGCGCCACGACGAACTGATTCCCGCCATGCGCATCGCGCGCCATCTGGTCAGCAATGCCGAGTGGATGGAGTTCATCGACGCCGGCGGCTACGCGACGGCCGCGCTCTGGCTCTCCGACGGCTGGGCCGCCGTGCAGGCGGAGGACTGGCAAGCGCCCGGCTATTGGCGGCGCACGGATTCAGGCTGGCAGTCGATGACGCTGGCAGGGTTAAAGCCCGTCGATCCAGCTGCCCCCGTGGCGCATATCAGCTATTACGAGGCGGACGCCTTTGCGCGTTTTGCCGGCAAACACCTGCCCAGCGAGGCGGAATGGGAGGTGGCGGCGGGCGCAGGGCTCATCGCCGACGCCTTCGGCATCGCTTGGCAATGGACACGCAGCGCCTATCTACCCTATCCAGGCTACCGGGCCGCCGAAGGCGCGCTCGGGGAATACAACGGCAAGTTCATGGTCAACCAGATGGTGCTGCGCGGCTCCTCGCTCGCGACACCGCACGGACACCAGAGACTGAGTTACCGCAATTTCTTCTATCCGCCGTCGCGCTGGCAGTTCAGCGGCCTGCGCCTTGCCGAGTTTGCGTGAAAATCGAAAGGAGCCGGGAATGGCCGCGCTTGCACGTAACAGCCGTCCGCTGCCGGGCGACGAGGATGATGGTTTCGCCTCCGACGTGATCGGCGGCCTCTTGGCCAGCCCCAAGCGCGTGCCGCCGAAATATTTCTACGACGAGACCGGCTCGCATCTGTTCGACCGCATCACCGAATTGCCGGAATATTACCCGACGCGCTGCGAGATGCGCATCCTGGAGACGCAGGCCGCCGAAATCGCCAAGCTGATCCCGAAAGGCGCCGCGCTCGTCGAGTTCGGCAGCGGCTCCAACAAGAAGGCACGCATTCTGCTCAAGGCCGCGCCGCAGCTTGCCTGCTACGTGCCGGTCGACATCTGCGGCGAGATGGTGGAGCAGGAGGCGGCCGAACTGCGCCCCGATTTTCCCGCGCTCACGGTGCTGCCGGTCGCCGCCGATTTCACGCAAGACTTCGCACTGCCGCCGGAGGCGCGTGCGGCGGCGGTGCGGGTCGGCTTCTTCCCCGGCTCGACCATCGGCAATTTCGAGCCGCACGAGGCGGCCGCCTTCCTGCGCCACGCCGGCAAGATTCTCGGGCCCGGCGCGCGGCTGATCGTCGGCGCCGACCTGATCAAGCCGGCCGAGGTGCTCAACGCCGCCTATAACGACAAGGAAGGCGTCACCGCCAAGTTCAATCTCAATCTGCTCACCCGCATCAACCGCGAGCTGGGCGGCAATTTCAATCTCGCCAGCTTCGAGCATCACGCCTTCTACAACCGCGAGCGTCACCGCGTGGAGATGCATCTCGCCAGCCTCAAGCGGCAGAAGGTGAGGGTCAACGGCGAGACCATCGACTTCCGCGCCGGCGAGACCATCCACACCGAGAACAGCTACAAGTATTCGATCGAGAAGCTCACGGCGCTGGCGCGCGGCGCCGGGTGGCGGCCGCTCAAGGCCTGGACAGATTCGCGCGATTATTTCTCAATGCAGGCCTTCGAGCTTGCCGACGAGCCGCCGCTGCGCGCGGCGGGGTAGCGCTCGTGTCCGGGACGCAGTGCGATAGCGGTGCGCCGCAGACCCGGGACCGTTTCACACTGCGAGCTTGGAACGCCCCCGGATCAGCGGAGCAGTCGCTTCGCGGAGCCTGTCCTCGCGGTGCGCGCAGCGCGAACGCGAGGATGCTGCGCCGCATCCGGGGCACCCCCGGAATGACAAAGTGAATTGCCTGCGCTAAGCCTTGCCTCGCCCGGCCGCTCCGGCCGGGCGTTCGCATGAAGGCGCTGGGGCGGGGCTCATGAAAATCGTCGGCTTCGAAGCGGAAGGCAGATTGCGGCTAGGCTTGGTCGAGGGCGATCAGGTCGTCGATCTACAGGCGGTGGACCCCATGCTGCCGGCCGATCTCGGCGACGTGCTGCGCCGGACCAAGGGCGAGCTCAAGCCGCTCGGCGATCTCGCCAAGATCGCCAAAGCGGAAGCGCGCCGCCCCCTCGCCGGCCTCAACTACGCGCTGCCGGTCACGCGCCCCGGCAAGATCGTCTGCTTGGGGCTCAATTATCTCGACCACGTCAAGGAAGGCCCGCAGCGCGACAATATTCCGAAATATCAGTCGATCTTCTTCCGCATGTTGACGTCGCTCACGCCGCACCTACAGCCACTGGTGCGGCCCAAGAAATCGATCCAGCTCGACTATGAAGGCGAGATGGTCGTGATCATCGGCAAGCGCGCCAAGCACCTGACCCTCGACAATGCGACTGACTGCGTCGCTGGATATAGCTGCGGCATGGAAGGCTCCGTGCGCGAGTATCAGCGCCACACCACGCAATGGGGCATGGGCAAGAATTTCGACCGCACCGGCAGCGTCGGCCCTTGGATGGTGAGCGCCGACGACCTGCCGAAAGGCGGCAAGGGTCTCGGAATCGAGACGCGCCTCAACGGCAAGACCATGCAGTCGGCGAATACCGACATGTTCATGTTCCCGGTTGCCGAGTCGCTCGTCTATCTCAGCGAAGGCATGACCTTGGAGCCGGGCGACATGATCTTCACCGGCACGCCGTCCGGCGTCGGCCATGCGCGCAAGCCCGAGCCGGTGTGGATGAAGGCAGGCGACACCGTCGAGGTCGAGATCGAGGGCGTGGGGATTTTGCGCAATCCGATCGAGGATGAGGGCGCGTGATCCCGAAAAGTGGGTACCGGTTTTCGGATAAGATCACGCGCAAACACAAAAACGAACTAAGCGCGGACCGCGCGCGTTGTTTTTCGATTATGCAATGAGGACCAAATGGCCGAGCAATTGAACGTGCTGACGATCTGCGGCTCGCTGCGCAAGGGCTCGTTCAACGCCGCGATCGCGCGCGCGTTGCCCGGCCTGGCGCCGCCGGAAATGGCGTTCAGCGCGGCGCCGTCCTTCGAGAATTTTCCGATCTACGATGTCGACCGGCACAATTCCGCCGGCGTGCCGGCCGACGTGAATGCCTGGTGCGACGCCATCCGCGCCGCCGACGCGGTGGTCATCGTCTCGCCGGAATACAACTGGTCGATCCCGGGCGGGCTGAAAAACGCCATCGACTGGGCCTCGCGGCTGAAGGACATTCCGTTCAAGGACAAGCCGGTGGCGCTGCAATCGGCCTCCGCCGGGCAGGTCGGCGGCGCGCGCATGCAGTATCATTTGCGCATGGCGCTCACCACGCTCGACGCTTTTCTGTTCGGCAAGCCCGAGGTGTTCGTCAATTTCGCCGCCAAGAAGTTCGACGAGGCGACCGGCGCGCTGACCGACGAAGCGACCAAGGACATCATCCGGCTGCAGCTGGCGGCGTTTGCGAAGTTTATCGTAAGGGTGAGGGCATAACCTTCCGCCGTCATTCCGGGGCGCCGCGGAGCGGCGAGCCCGGAATCCAGAGCAATGTGCGCTATGCGCGGCCCCTGGATTCCGGGCCCGCGCCTTCGGCGCGTCCCGGAATGACTTAGAGGGGCCTGCACTCTCTTCACAAAATCCGCCACCGCCTTGCCGATCTCGTCCGGGCTGTCCTCCTGGATGAAGTGCAGGCCCTTCACGGTGATTTCCGTCTGGTTCGGCCAGCGCCGGCAGAGTTCGCGCTGGCGGCCGGTCAGGATCGAGCCGGGCTCGGCATTGATGAACAGCTTGGGCACGTCGCTCTTTGCGAGCCAGGCCGAATAATCTTCGACGATGCTCACGACGTCGGCGGGCTCGCCCTCGATCGGGATCATGCGCGGCCAGGTCAGCGTCGGGCGGCGGTCCTCGCCGGGATTGGCGAAGGGCCTGCGGTATTCGGCCATCTCTTCGTCGGTGAGCTTGCGCAGCACGGAGGCCGGCAGGATGCGCTCGACGAACATGTTGTTGGCGAGGATCATTTCCTCGCCCTTGGCGGAGCGGAAGCCCTGGAAGGCGCGGCGCGCGTTCTCCGGCCAGTCGGCCCAGGTGACCGGTGTCACGACCGCCTCCATATAGACGATGCCGGCGACGCGCTCGGGGTGATGCCGCGCCCATTCGAAGCCGAGCGCCGAGCCCCAGTCGTGGATGACCAAGACGACGCGGTTCCCCAGCGCGAGCTCGTCCCACAGCGCGAACAGATAGTCGCGCTGCTCGGCGTAGGTGTAGCGGCCGGGACCGGAGTTCTCGAGCTTGTCGGAATCCCCCATGCCGATCAGGTCGCAGGCGATGAGGCGTCCGAGGCCGGCGCAATGCGGCATCACGTTGCGCCAGAGATAGGACGAGGTCGGGTTGCCGTGCTGGAACACGATCGCGTCGCCGCTGCCGTCCTCCACATAGGCCATGCGCCTGCCTTTGACGGTGGCGAATTTCTTTTCACCGAACGGCGTTGCCGAAATCATGAGCGCGCCTCCATTCTCCGTTCGTGCCCGCGCAAGCGGGCACCCAGGATCGCGAACTGAGAGCGTGAATTAATTAGCTCTGGGTCCCCGCTTGCGCGGGGACGAACGGGTGGTTGCGTTTAGCCCGCCGCCTGCGCGCGTTTGGGAAAGAGCTGCGGGCGCAGCTTGGGATGGCACGGCATGGTCTTGGGCGCGTAGGGCGCTTCCGCGCCCAATTCCTCGGCCGCGTGCCAGGCCCAGCGCGGGTCCCACATCGCGGCGCGCCCGATGCAGATGAGGTCGGCCTTGCCCGCGGCCAGAATGTCCTCCGCCTGCTGATAGCCGGCGATCAGCCCGACCGTCATGGTGGTGATGCCGCTTTCCTTCTTCACCTTCTCGGCGAACGGCACCTGATAGCCGGGCGACAGCGGAATCTTTTGTTTCGGCGACAACCCGCCGGAGGTTACATCCATGTAGTCCATGCCGCGCTTCTTCAGCTCCTTGGCGAGCAGCACGGTTTCCTCCGGCGTCCAGCCGCCGTCGACCCAGTCGGTGGCGGAGACGCGCATGCCGATCGGCTTCTGCTCCGGCCACACGGCGCGCACCGCTTCGTACATCTCGATGGCGAAGCGCATGCGGTTCTCGGTCGAGCCGCCGTATTCGTCGGTGCGCTGGTTGGAAATCGGCGAGAGGAACTGGTGCGCCAGATAGCCGTGCGCGCCGTGCAGCTCGATCACGTCGAAGCCGATGCGGTCGACGCGCTTGGCAGCCGCCGCGAATTCGCCGATCACGCGCTTGATGTCGTCCTTGCTCATGGCGTGCGGCACCGGCCAGCCCTCGTCATAGGGGATGGCGGAGGGCGCTTCCGGCGTCCAGGCGTCCGGCCCTTCCAGGATCGGCTTGCCGCCGGCGGCCGGCGGCATCTGCGGACCCTTGCGGCCGGCATGTGCCAACTGCACGCCGAGCTTGGCGACGCCGTATTGCCGGCAGAAATCGTGCACGCGTTTGAGCGCCTTTTCGTTGTCGTCCGACCACATGCCGGCGCAACGGGGGCTGATGCGCCCCTGCGGGTTGACGTTTGTCATCTCGCACATGACGAGGCCCGCGGCGCCGAGCGAGAAGGAGCCGAGATGCATCAGATGCCAATCGTTGGCCGAGCCATTGTCGGAATTGTACTGGCACATCGGCGAGACCACGACGCGGTCGGGCAGCGTGAGGCCGCGCAGCGTGATCGGGGTGAACAGGACGCTCGCCATTGTTGGATTTCCTTTCGACTTGAGATTTCGTTATTTTATTCAGGGCCAAGTGTGCATCGCGACGACCAGGCAGCAAAGCGCCCAGAAGATGCAATATTCGACGCCGCCGATCACCCAGATCCAGCAGCGCTTGACCTTGTAGGTGGCCGCCGCCGCGACGAGCAAGTGCACGAAGGCGATAGCCGCCACATAGGGCGTCAGGATGTCGAACACCAGCCCGATGGTGAGCACGGTCTCGATGGCGCCGGCGATATACATCCAGGTCTTCGGCGGCTTGAAGCCCGCCACCACGAAGAATTCGAGCGTCGCCGGCACGGTGATCTTGCCGACGATGTGCGGGATGAAGAACAGCCCGCAAATGATGCGCAGCAGGTTGAATTCATTCAACAGGTTGAATTTGTCGGCCCACGACATCGCCATTCCCCCCGGATGAATTCTTGCCGGCCGGGAAAATCGCATTTATTTGCGGGCGCGACTAGTCCGGCGCTTGGCCGTTGCCCGGGGCTTGCTCGCTAGGAGCGGGCGGCCCTTCAGCCATGCTTCGCCTTGCGTGTAGAGCGCCTCCAGCGCCTGCCCGTCGAGGCCGGGCATGTCGCGCTTGACCGTGTAGCCGATGCGGGTCTGCAGATAAGCGAGATGCCGGTAGCCCTCCGGAAACTGCGCCAGCAGCGCGCGGTCGAGAAAGGGCCGCGCGCCGGGCTCGACGGGATCGAGCCGGTCCTTTTCATAGGCGAGGCGCCGCAGCACCAGGCCCCAGCGTCCGCGCCGCTTCTCGAGGAAATCGTAGAACCGCCCGCTGCAGACCACGTCGCACAATACGCCCTCGACCTCGGCGCGCTGCGAGATGGTCATCTTGGTTTGCGCGATGGCGCGAGCGCCCTCGATGTCGATCGCCATGCCGCCCAGCATGTGCAGGATGCGCACGCCGCGCTCGTGGCCCTCCTGGCTCACCTTGATGAACTCTTCGTAGGAGCCCTGAAACCAGGTCGCCCACATCTGGCCGTCCTTGTGCCAGAGCGTGCGGAAGCGGTCCCATTGGCGGGCGTCGCGCCACAGCGCCCAGTTCTCGACGAGTTCGCGGATGGCAAGGCGGTCGGCGGTGTTGGTCATGGCTGGCTCGTCGGTTGGCCACGAGGCCGTTCATGTGTCATTGCCGGGCTTGACCCGGCAATCCCGCTTAGGTGAGCAATGTGCCTATCTAAGCGGGATGGCCGGCACAAGGCCGGCCATGACAGGGTGGAGATACTCATGGCCAGACTTGAGGGGAAGGTTGCGCTCGTCACCGGCGGTGCCAAGGGCATCGGCGCGCATTACTCGCGCGCGCTCGCCGCCGAAGGCGCGCGCGTGATGATCGCCGACATCGAGGATGGTTCGGGGCTCGCCGAGGAAATCGCCGCGGCGCACGGCAAGGACAGCGCCGTTGCCGCCGTCTGCGACGTCAGCGACGAAACTCAAGTGCAGGCGCTGGTCGCGCAAACGCTCGCGCGCTTCCGCCGGATCGACATTCTGGTCAACAATGCCGCGCTCTATGCAAAGCTCAGCCCCCGCAACTTCAACGAATGGGACGTCGCCACCTGGGACAAGGTCATGGCGGTCAATACGCGCGGGCCCTTCCTGATGGTCAAGCACGTCGCCCCGCACATGATGGCGCGCCGCTCCGGCAAGATCGTCAACATCGCCTCCGGCGCGCCCTACAAGGGCGTGCCGCGCATGCTGCCTTACGTGTCGTCGAAGGGCGCCATCATCGCCTTCACCCGCGCGCTGTCGCGCGAATTGGGCGACTATGGCATCGCGGTCAATTCGCTGTCGCCCGGCTATATCCTGTCCGATACGGGCCTCGAAAACACCCAACACGTTGAAGAAGAGCGTCTCCCCGTGCGCAATTCCCGCGCGTTCAAGCGCGATGCCTACCCGCAAGACCTCACCGGAACGCTGGTTTTTCTGGCCTCCAGCGACAGCGATTTCATCACCGGCCAGTCCATCGTGGTGGACGGCGGTTCGGTCAATAATTAGCAAGATTGTCCTTGCGGCGCCGACGTGGCAAAATGATTATTGTTTCGGCAGCCGGAACCGGAGGATAATTTGCCATGACGAGCCCCTATACGCTCGAGCAGTATGTCGACGATCTGCGCGCCATCGCCGCGCAGGAAAGCGATCCCGAGAAGATCACCGAGCGCGTCGAGCCGCTGGCGAAGCGGTTCGCCAAGGAGCCAGGCTGGTTCCGCCCCGAATTCCGCGAATGCGATCCCGAACAGGGCTTCAGCCTGCACATCCTGCACGAGGAGCCCAATCACGATCTGGCGGTGTTCCTGATCTCCTGGCTACCCAACCGCGGCACCACCCCGCACAATCACAAGACCTGGGCGGTGGTGGTCGGCATGGAAGGCCAGGAACAGGAGGTCAATTACGACCGGCTCGACGACGGCAGCAAGCCAGGCTTCGCCGATTTGAAGCGCGGCAACGTGCAGGTGATGACGGCCGGCGACGTCGCGCGCTGCTATCCCGAGCACATCCACAGCGTCTGGAACACCGGCAAGGGCGTTTCCATGTCGCTGCACACCTACGGCCGCCACATCAACTTCACCGGCCGCTCGGAGTTCGACCCCGAAGGCAAGCGCGAGAAGCCCTATATCGTGAAGGTCGAAGGCGCACGCGAGCACGCTTAAGCCTTTCGCCCGCGCATCGGCGGCGCCGGATCTGGCCGGCGCCGCACGGTAGCCGCCTTGCCGGCTCCCGCGTTTTGGTTGAACATTCGTTCAAACCAAAAGCGGGGAGGCGTCCATGCAAATCGTTCCGGTCGGTCCCGGCTTCGCCGCCGAGCTGCACGGCGTGACGTTGGCGCAAGTCGCCCACGACGACGCGGCCTATGCCGCCGTGCGCTCAGCCTTCGAAGAGCATTCGGTGCTGGTGTTCCGCGGCCAGGAGGTGACCGACGAGGTGCAGCTCGCCTTCTCGCGCCGCTTCGGTGAGCCGGAGACCACCAAAGTCGGCTCGCAAGGCACCGGCACCCATTTCGTCATCCTCACGACCATCGGCCCCGACGGCAAAGTGGCGCCGGCCGGTTCGCGCCTGGCGCTGCGCAACAAGGCCAACCAGCTCTGGCATACCGATTCATCGTTCAAGCGCGTGCCGGCGCTCACCTCGATCCTGTCGGCACGCATCGTTCCGGGCGCCGGCGGCGAGACCGAGTTCGTTTCCACCCGGCTGGCCTTCGCGCGGCTCGCGCCCGCCTTGCAGGCGCAATTGGAAAATTCCTTCGCCTGGCACGACTACGCCCATTCGCGCGGGCAGATCGCGGCCGATCTCGCCTCGCCTGAAGAGCGCGCGGCGCTGCCGCCGGTGTGCTGGCGCATGGTGTGGGCGAACCCGGCGAACGGGCGCAAGGCGCTTTATCTTGCCTCGCACGCCTATGCGGTCGAAGGCATGGCGGCGGAGGCCGGCCGCCAGCTGATCGATGAATTGATGGCGGCCGCCACCGCGCCCGGCGCAAGCTACGAGCACAAATGGCGGGCCGGCGACGTCGTCATGTGGGACAACCGCGCCACCATGCATCGCGGCCGGCCCTGGCCGCCCGACCAGGCGCGGCTGATGGTGCGCACCACGATCTCGGCCAGCGCCGCCGACGGCGTGGAAAGCATGCGCCCGCCCGGGCAACAGGCGGCGGAGTAGCTCTTGCTGTCATTCCGGGACGCGCGCCGAAGGCCGCGAACCCGGAATCCAGGGGCGACGTTTTCTCAGTGCTGCCCTGGATTCCGGGTTCGCTCGCCTTCGCCCTGTGGGCTTGAGCGCCCCGGAATGACAGAAAATGACAAAACCCGCCCTTGCCAAGAATGCTGACGTCGGACCCGTCGCTATAGCCGCCGTCCTTCCAGCCGTCCTCGTCGTAATCCGCCATGCAGCGGTCGGCCAGCGCCTCCATCTCGGCCAGCGCGCCGGAGGCGGTCGCCTGCTGCAGTGGGAACAGCCGCACCAGCTCGTGGCTGCCGGCATAGTTCATCTCGTAGAGCTCGTGGCGGGCGCCGAATTCGCTGCCGATGGCGTCCCACAGCAGCTTCATCAGCTTGATGCGCTGCTTGTAGTCGGTGTTGTTGGAGCCGCGCACGTAGCGCTTGAGATATTTGTCGATGTCCGGGTTCTTGAAGTCGCGCGCGTGCGAGGGCAGATAGATCAGCCCGGAGGCCACCACCTTCTCCACGATCGAGCGCACCGCCGGATAGGCCTCCGTCATGAACAGGCGGTAGGCGGTCGAGGCGCGGATGTTCGGCAGCACCGTGCCGTCGACCCACGGCTCCGGGTTGCAGGCCATAGCGTCGGTCAGCGACCAGAACAGGTTGCGCCAGCCGATCACCTCGCCGATATGCACCTGCACGCCGCGGAACGACTCGACGCCGGTCGCGCGCGTTGCCTTCAGCAGCAGCCCGGCGATGAAATCGAGCTTGACCGCCAGCCGTGTGCAGCCCTGCAGCGTGTAGTTATTGACGAAGCCGGACTTCGGATAGAAGTCCTTCAGCCGCTGTGTGTCGCGGTGGATGAACACGTTCTCCCAGGGGATGAAGGCGTTGTCGAACACGAAGATGGCGTCGTTCTCGTCGAAGCGCGAGGTGAGGGGATAGTCCCACGGCGAGCCGGTCGCCGCGGCCGCCAATTCATAGGATGCGCGGCAGATCAGCTTGATGCCGGGCGTGTCCATCGGCGCGATGAACATCACCACCATCGACGGATCGGTGATCTCCTGGCCCATGTTCTGGCCGAGAAAATTGTAGTGCGTGAGCGCCGAATTGGTCGCCACCACTTTGGCGCCGGAGACGTAGATGCCGGCGTCGGTCTCCTTCTGGATGGTGATATAGACGTCTTTGACCTCTTCCACCGGCCGGTTGCGGTCGATCGGCGGATTGATCAGCGCGTGGTTGAGGTAGAGCACGGCCTCCTGGCCGCGCTTGTGCCAGGCGCGCGCGTTGTCGGCGAATTTTCCGTAGAACTCGGCATTGGCGCCCAGCGTGTTGAGCAGCGCCGCCTTGTAGTCGGGGCTGCGGCCCATCCAGCCATAGGTGATGCGCGCCCAGGCGGCGATGGCGTCGCGCTGCGCGATCACCTCGGCCGGCGAATGCGCCGCTTTGAAAAACCTATGGGTATAGCCGCCGGAGCCGGTGTCGGTCGGCGCGGTCAGCGTGGGCTTGGTCTTGGGGTCGTGCAGCGCGTCGTAAAGCTTGGCGACGGAAGCGGCCGCGTTGCGG
The DNA here is from genome assembly GCA_963805535.1 of uncultured Pseudomonadota bacterium. Taxonomy (GTDB): domain Bacteria; phylum Pseudomonadota; class Alphaproteobacteria; order Rhizobiales; family Xanthobacteraceae; genus Pseudolabrys. Next base: position 116,638 of record CAWDUV010000005.1, on the reverse strand, counting down.
AAGGCCGGGTGCGTGGTGACGTCCTTCACCCGCTCGCCGTAGATATAGATTTCGCGGCCGTCGCGCAGCGATTCGAGATATTCCGCGCCGGTGAACGGGCGCTGTTTGCCTTGCAGAAGCGTCTCCGGCACCATGACTCACGAGCCTTCGATGAAATCGAAGCGGAACGCCTTGCCGGCGGGCTCGATGGTGCCTGAGGTCGGGGTCGAGAAGTGATGCGGCATCACCACATTGCCGGTGCCGGCGTGCTTGTCGATCAGCGCGCGGCGGGAGACGCGCGCGGCGTCCTGATCGGTATCGGCGCGCGTCGACAGATCCGGGAACAGGAGCTGGATCGGGTGATGGATTACGTCGCCGATGAACACGCCGCGTTTGTCGTTCGATGCGACGTTGATGGCCACGTGCCCCGGCGTATGGCCGTGGCAGGGCTCGATCGAAACGCCTGAGTCGAGCTCATAATCGTCGTGCACCAGGAGCGCCTTTTCCGCCCGCATGATCGGCAGCACGCTGTCCTCGAAAGCGAGCGCGTGCGGGCTATTCTGGTTGCCCTTCTCCTTGGCGTAGAAGGCGTTCCAGTGGTCGTATTCGCGCTTGGCCATGACGTATTGCGCGTTGGCGAAGGTCGGCACCCATTGGCCGTTCACCAGCCGCGTGTTCCAGCCGACATGGTCCCAGTGCAGATGCGTGCACATCACATGCGTGACCTCTTCCGGCTGGACGCCGGCGGCGGCGAGGCCTGCCAGATAATCGGCCTTGCCTTCGTCGAATTGCCCGCGCCCGGGCCGCGACTTGTTGCAGCAGGTGTCGATCACGATGGTGTGGCGGCCGGTCTTGAGCACGAACGAGTGGAAGCTCATGACGATCTTGCCGTCGGCGTCGATGCGCCCCGGAAGAGCGCGGCGGGCCTCTTCCACCATGTCGGGCGTGGCGGCGGGGAAGAATTCGGTGGCCTGAAAGGCCGGAAATTGGAGCTCGGTGACGCGCGCGATTGCGTAATCGCCGATCGATAATGGACGCATGGGGCGTGGTCTCCTGGGTCAAGCTTGACCCAATCTACCACGCCGTTTGCGACCCGAAAGTGCGGGAATTGGCTCAGTCGTTTTGGTCTGCCTTGTGCCGCCGGCCGTAGCTTGCGATGACATTGCGGCATTTGTGGCTGACCTTGCTCCACTTCTTGCGCAGGCATTTCTCGATGCGATGCTGGTCGGGAATGTCCTCGCCGCACAGCGCATAGACATCGTCCTGGCAGGCCTGCTGCTCGACCTGCATCTGATCGCCGTTTTGCTGTTGTGCGAAAGCCGGCGCCAAAGGCGCGCTCGTCAGCAGCGCGGCGGCAATCATGACGGAAATGTATTTCACGGCTCAGCCCTCCCTGGTTTGCCTTGCGACAACGTCAGCGGGCGGGCCCAGTTCCTGCCGTATTTTGAGCTTCAACGGCGGGCGGTTCCGCCAGCATTGAGCCCGGGCCAAAAGCCGCTATATTAGTTGCAAATCGGACGATAAACCCCGAGGAGCCAAGCCTATGGCCGTCGCCACCGCAACGCAACAGCCCGGCGCCAAGCACAATCTGCAGGCCGCGCGGCAGGCTTATTACGACAAGATCGCCGAATTTCACATGGCGCCATTATGGGAGGTACTGAAGGGCCTGGTGACGCCCGAGCCGAAAACGCAATGCGTGCCGGCGCTGTGGAAGTACTCCGACGTCAAGAAACTGATGCTGGAAGCCGGCGACGTGATCAGCGCTGAGGAGGCCGAACGCCGCGTGCTGGTGCTGGAAAATCCCGGCGAGAAGGGCAAATCGCGGGTGACCAATTCGCTGTTCGCCGGCATCCAGCTCATCCTGCCGGGCGAGATTGCCGACGCGCACCGCCACGTCGCCTCCGCCATTCGCTTCGTGTTGGAAGGCGAGGGCGCCTATACCGCGGTCGAGGGCGAGAAGTCGGCGATGAAGCACGGCGACTTCATCATCACCGCCAACTGGGCGCCGCACGACCACGGCAATCCCGGCAAAGAGCCGGTGATGTGGCTCGACGTGCTCGACATGCCGACGGTCAATCACTTTGAAACGTCGTTTGCCGAGCATTTCGACGAGAAGATGCAGAAGACCGATCACGCCGACGGCGATTCATTCGCGCGCTACGCCATGGGCGTGCTGCCGGACGGCCTGCCGGCGGTCAAGAACCGCACGCCGGTGATCAACTACCCCTACGCCACCATGCGGCCGATTCTGGAACGGCTGCAGGAGACCGGCGACATCGACAAGCGCCACGGCGCGCGCGTGCGCTACGCCAACCCGATCAATGGCGGGCCGGTGCTGCCGACCATGGGCGCGCATCTCGCGCTGCTGCCGAAGGGCTTTGCGGGCGAGCCCTACCGCTCGACCGACGGCACCGTGTTTGCGGTGGCGGAGGGCAAGGGCACCACGGTGATCGATGGCCAGCCGTTTGACTGGAGCGTCAACGACGTGTTCGTGGTGCCGCCTTGGAAGCAGTACCGGCACAGTGCGGCGGAAGAATCGGTGCTGTTCTCCATCTCCGACCGCCCGGCGCAGGAAGCGCTCGGCATCTGGCGCGAGGGGAATTAAAATTCTTGTCGTCCGGCCTTTCGACGTCATGGCCGGCCCGCCTGTATACTTGTCCCGGCCATCCACGTCTTAGGCTGACGCGACGGCAGGGAACTTGACGCTCGGCGCGCGATTAACCTGTGTGAAGCCGACGCCCAAGGAGAGCACGCAATGCAAATGCAGGAGCTGACCGCCGGCCACGGCGTGCTGACGGCGGCCCGCACCGGCGAAGGTCGCGACATCGTGGTGCTGCATTCGCTGCTCGCCGACCGCCATGCCTTCGATGCCGTGCTGCCGGCGCTCGCCGCCAGGCACCGCGTCACGCTCATCAACCTGCCTGGCTTCCATGGCTCCAAGCCGACGCCGCTGGCGCTGATGGACGCCTACGTGGCGGCGATCGAGGACGGCTTCGACGAGTTCGCTATCGGCAGGGACGCGGTGCTGATCGGCAACGGCTTCGGCGGCACGGTGGCGCTAGCTTTCGCGCTCGCCCATCCCGAGCGCATCTCCAAGCTGCTGTTGAGCGATGCCGCCGCCTGCTTTCCGCCGGAAGGGCGCCAGCAATTCGCGCTGATGGCCGACAAGGTGGCCGAGAGCGGGCTTGCCAGCGTGGCGGAGATCGCCGCCCGCCGCGTGCATTCGCCGGCATATCTGCAGCACCATCCGCAGGCGATCGACGAGCGCAAAAAAACGCTGCTCGGCATCGAGCCGGCGGGCTTCGCGGCCGCCTGCAAGATCCTGCAGGAGACCGACCTGACGCCGCTCTTGCATCACCTGCACGTGCCGACGCTTGTCGTCGCCGGCGAGCAGGATCAGGCGACACCGCCGGCGCTCAACAAGGCGATCGTCGAGAAGGTGGCAGGCTCGCGCTATATCGAGCTGCCCGGCTGCGGCCACTGCCCGCCGCTCGAGCAGCCGGACGCCTTTCTCAAGGCGATCAAGGAATTCGTCGGGCTTTAGCCCCGGCGACGCGCGCGCAATCCTCACAGCAAGATGGCAGCATGAAGCGTGTACTCATCGTTGCGGCCGGGCTCGGGCTGATCCTGGCGGTGGCGCTGGTCGCCGTGGAAGGCTTCGGCGCGGTCGCGCAGGCCTTTGCGGCCGTGGGTTTCGGCCTCATCGCCGTCGTCGCGCTGCGCGTGCTGGCGTTGGTCGGCGCCGGCACCGGCTGGTGGATGATCTTTCCGCCCGCGGCAAAGGCGTCGCTGACGGCGTGCGTGTGGGTGCGCTTCATCCGCGAGGCGATCAACGTCCTGCTGCCGGTGGCACAGGTCGGCGGCGAGATCGCCGGCGCCCGCGTCATGACGTTCTTCGGCATCCCGGCGGGGCTCGCCGGCGCGACCGTGCTGGCCGACATGCTGATGCAGGTGGTGGCGCTGTTTTTGTTCATTGTCGCCGGCATCGCCATCCTCGCCACCCAAGGCGCCGACACCGGCTTTATCATGTCGACGATCACCGGCACCGCCCTCATGGGGCTGGTGCTGGCCGGGTTCTTTGCGGCGCAACGTTTCGGCGGCGTCAAGCTGGTCGACCGCGGCCTGATGGCGCTGGCCGACCGCTTCGGCTGGTCGTCGCTCGCCAACCTCGCCAGCCTGCACGACAATCTCGTGCGCATCTATGCCGACCTTCCGCGCTTCGCTTTGGCCATGGTGGTGCACATCGTCGTCTGGTTTGTCGGCGCGCTCGAAGTGCTCGTGGCATTGCGGCTGATGGGCCATCCGATTTCCTTCGGCGACGCGGTCGTGATCGAGAGCCTCGGCCACGCGGTGCGTGCCGGCGCCTTCCTGGTGCCGGGTGCGCTCGGCGTGCAGGAGGCGGGCTTCATCGCCATTTGCGCGGTCTATGGCATCGCGGCGCCGGAAGCGGTGGCGCTGTCGCTGGTCAAGCGCGTTCCGGACCTCGTGATCGGCGTGCCGTTTCTCTTCGTCTGGCACGCGCATGAGGCGAAAGCGCTCGCCCGGCGGGCGGCTAACCCAGCGCCTTGAGCACCGCGCCGGCGATGGCCGCGGTGCCGTCGCCGCCGCCGAATTCCATCGGCTTGAGGCCGCCGGCGTAAGCCGCATCGACCGCGTGCTCGATGCGCTGGGCGGCCTCCGCCGCCGGCGGATGGTCGTGCTTGTCGGCCAACCAGTCGAGCATCATCGCCGCCGACAGGATCATGGCGGTCGGATTGGCCTTGCCTTGCCCCATGATGTCGGGCGCGGTGCCGTGGCAGGGCTGGAACACCGCGTGGGTGTCGCCGATATCGGCCGAGGGCGCCATGCCTAAGCCGCCGATCAGCCCGGCGGCGAGATCGGAAAGGATGTCGCCGAACATGTTCTCCATCACCATGACGTCGAAGTCCCAAGGCTTGCGCACCATCATGGCGGCGCAGGCGTCGACATAGAGCTTGTCGGTTTCGACGTTTGGAAATTTCGCCTTGCGCTCGTCGAAGATCGCGCGCTGCCAGTTGAAGGCCTTGAACACATTGGCCTTGTCGACCAGCGTCAATCGGCCGGGCTTCCCGCGTTTCTTGCGCCGCTCGGCAAGTTTCAGGGAGAAGTCGAACAGGCGCTCGGTCTTGTCGCGCGTGACCACCAGCGTCTCGCGCGCATCGTTCTCGGTTACCACGCCCTTGCCCATCGACGCGAACAGGCCTTCGGTCGATTCGCGGATCAGCACGAAATCGATGCCGCGCTCGGCCGCCCCGACGATCGGGCTGGGCACGCCGGGGATGAGACGCGCCGGGCGCACGCCGGCATAGAGATCGAAGATGAAGCGCAGCTCCACTTGCGGCATGATCTCGGTATTGTCGGGGTAGCGCACCGAGGGCAGCCCGCAGGCGCCGAGCAGGATGGCGTCGGCTTCTTCCGTCAGCTTGAGCGTGCTCTCCGGCATCGATTGGCCGGTTTCCTTGTAGTGGCCGGCCCCGGCCGCGCCCTCCGTGAAGCGAAAATCGAGGCTCGGCGTCGTATCCGCCACCCGCCTGAGCACGTCGAGCGCGGGCGCCATCACCTCCGGCCCGATGCCGTCGCCCGGCAGCACGGCGATGTGGAAGGCGGCGTTGGCGGACATTGGCGTTTCCCGGGTAGCGTTCGGCGGGTTGGGCGGCTAATCAATACGTCCGCGCGCCCGCGCGCAAGTCTGAGCCCTCATCCTGAGATTCCGCCGAAGCGTGAGCGAAGGCGGGCGGCTCGAAGGGTGAGGACGACAGCGGGCCTCACCCTTCGAGACGCGCACCTGACGGTGGCTCCTCAGGTGAGGAACAAATTGGGGATTGCATGCCTCGGTTTTCCGCTCATCTGGACTATCTTTTCACCGATCGTCCGCTGCTGCAGCGCATCGATGCCGCCGCCGCGGCCGGCTTTAAGGCGGTCGAGTGCCGTTTTCCGGAAGGCGTGCCGGCGAGCGACTTCAAGCGCGCGCTCGAGCGCAACGATGTGCAAGCGCTTGGCATCAATACGCCCACGGGCGGCGCCGGCGAATTCGGTTTTGGCGCCGTGCCCGGCCGCCAGGACGACTGGAAAAAAACCTTCGCCGAGGCGCTCGCTTTCGTTACCTCGGTCGGCGCCAGCGCCATTCATTGCCTGGCCGGCAAGGTCGATGAGGCCGAACGCGCCAAGGCCGATGCCGTGTTCGTCGACAACCTGAAACGCGCCGCCGACCTGGCGGCGGCAAAGAACGTCAAGCTCTATATCGAGCCCATCAATCCGATCGACGTGCCGGGTTATTTTCTCAATTGGGTGGAGCACGCCGCCGAGGTGATCGCCAAGGTCGACCGGCCGAACTTGTGGCTGCAGTACGATTTCTATCACGTGCAGATCGTCGGCGGCGATCTGATCAGGCGCTTCGAGAAGCACCAAAAGATCATCGGCCACGTGCAGTGCTCGCAGGTGCCGGTGCGGCACGAGCCCGACGACGACGGCGAGATCAACTACCCCTTCGTCTTTTCCGAGCTCGACAAGTTCGGCTATGAGGGCTGGATCGGCGCCGAATACCGCCCGCGCGGGCGCACCGAGGACGGATTAGGCTGGGCGCGGCCTTACGGCGTCGTGCCGCGAACATAGAAGGGTTCAGTCATGCGTCTGCAGAACAGGACAGCGATCGTCACCGGCGGTGGCTCCGGCATGGGCGAAGCCATCGCCGAGACCTATGCGCGCGAGGGCGCGAAAGTCGCCGTCGTCGATGTCGACGGCGAGGCCGCCAAGAAAGTCGCGACACGCATCGGCAAATCTGCCATCGCCATCCGTTGTGACGTCACCAGGCGCGGCGACATCGACGCCGCCGTCGCCGAGACGCTGAAGGCCTTCGGCACTCTTGACGTGCTGGTCAACAATGCCGGCGTCGCCCACGCCAACAAGCCGCTGCTCGACATCGACGAGACCGAATTCGACCGCGTCTTCGCCGTCAACGTGAAGGGCGTGTTCCTGTTCAGCCAGGCCGCGGTGGCGGCGATGCGCGGCAAGGGCGGCGTCATCGTCAATATCGGCTCGACCGCGGGCCTGCGCCCGCGTCCCGGCCTGTCGGCCTACAATGCCACCAAGGGCGCTGTGCATAACCTCACCAAGACGCTGGCCGTCGAGCTCGCGCCCGACCAGATCCGCGTCGTGGCCATCGCGCCGGTGGCGACCGACACGCCGCTGTTGCCGACTTTCCTCGGCCCCGCGCCCGGCATGCGCGAGAAATTCATCGCCACCGTGCCGCTCGGGCGGCTCGCCACCGCGCAGGACATCGCCGATGCCGCGCTGTTTCTCGCCTCCGACGACGCCAAATTCCTCACCGGCAACATCATGGAGGTGGACGGCGGGCGCTGTGTCTAAAGGCAACTCTTGCCGCTTTTAAGCCCCGATTAACCATCGAATGCATTGAAAAGGCTCATTTTTCCCCTTTGCGCCGGGTCGCGCCATTGCTAGATTGGGGGCCATGTGGGGACGGCGAAAAAAAGCCGAGGCCGAGACTCCGGAAGCGCCGACGGCGCTGAAGGCGGCCGTGCGCGAGGCGCGCGTCGAGGCGGCCGAGCGCTCGGCCGTGGTGGTCGATCTGCGCGACGCCGAGGTGGTGCGGCTCGAATTGCTCGACGAAGCGCTCGAGCCTTTGTTCCGCGACGTCCCGGCGACGGTCGAATTGTTCGACCGCGGCATCAGCCACGGCGACGTGCCGCGGCTGTGGATCGACGTCATCGCCCATGTCGAGATGGGCCGCGACAAGCGGCAATACCGTTTCGTGCAGGACACCCGCTACGGCCGCACCGTGCTCGCCGAAACCTACGAAGTGCCCGAGATGGCGCAGGCGATCACCAAATACGTGGCGCGCCGGCTGGTCGAGCGCGAGCGCGCGCTCGCCGACGACGCCGCCATGGGCCAGGCTTCCGCGCAGAAAATTTTGCAGCAGGAGCGCCGCCACCGCCGCTGGCGCGCGCTGCGCAGTTTCGTGTTGGGCGTGATCGTCGGCGTGGCCGCGCTGTTCGCGCTGGCGATGGTCTACCGCCCGCATCCGTAAGGTGCTGCGTCACCGCATATTCGGCGTCATGCGCGGGCTTGACCCGCGCATCCATGCTGGGTCGCCGTGTTGCGGAGCTTACAAGAGATTCTTGTAGCGGCGCGTCATCATGGATTGCCGGGTCAAGCCCGGCAATGACGGGGCAGAGTGCGTTGCGCTCCTTCAACCTGCCAGCGCTATCCTGTTCCGCTCGCTCACTGCACCGCCCGCATCGATCCCGCGCGATATCATCTCGCAACGCCACGCGCCGCGCGTGCCGTCGATCCGATACAGATTATAGGCCGCCGCATGCTTGGCCTGTCCCGGCGCGGCCGAAGCCGACGGCACCCCGACCGCCGGCACGCGCGTGCCGGCAGGACCTTTAAGCCAATTGAGCATGGCGAGATGATCGTGGCCGTGCAGCAAAAGCTCGGCGCCGTGGGCGGCGATCGCCTGCATGAGCGGGCCGGCGTCGCGCAACAGCTTGTGCGATTTGGCCTGGCTCACCGGCGGATGATGGATCAGCACGACGCGGAACACGTCCTCGCGCTTGAGCGCCGCCAGCATCGCGGCGAGCGCCGCGATCTGCGTGCCGCCCAGCCGCCCGCTGGCCATGCCCCAAGGCGTCGGCGTCGCGCTCGTCAGGCCGATCAAGCAAAGCGGCCCGCGCCGCCGCAGATAGGGAAAGCCGGCCGCCTCGTCGCCGAACATGTAGGGCGCCCAGGCGTGCGACGCCGCAACCAGCGCGCCGCGCACATAGGCGTCGTGATTGCCCGGCACCAGGCTCACGTCATGCGGCGATCCCAGCGCTTGCAGCCATTGCCGCCCGCGGGTGAATTCCTCCGGCAGCGCGATATTGGCGAGATCGCCGGTTAAGGCTACGTGGTCGGGCTGCTGCGCCTTCAGGTCGGCGACGATTTTGGCCAGCACCCCGGCGTCGTGGATGAAGCGCCGCCGCCGCTGCCAGTTGATATAGCCGGTCAGCCGCTTGCCGATGAGCTCGCTCGGCCGCGGCGCCGGCAGCGGCGCAAGGTGCGGATCGGAGAGATGGGCGAGGGTGAAGGGCATGCGGCAAGGTAAAGCATGTCATTGCCGGGCTTGTCCCGGCAATCTCGCTGAGAAAGGCACGGCGCCAACCTAAGCGGGGTCACCGGGACGAGCCGGTGACGACAGAATTGCTACGCACTCCCGATCAAAATCCCGGCGATGAACACCAGGGCGCCGCCGAACGCGATCTGGAAGGTGGCGGAGACGATCGGCGTGTCCATGTAGCGGTAGCGGATATAGGAAATCGCGGCGAGCTCGATCGCGACCACGACGATCGATATCACGGTCGCCGTCCAGAAATGCGGAATGAGGTAGGGCAGCGTATGGCCCAGCCCGCCGAGCGCGGTCATGCCGCCGGTGACGAGCCCGCGAATGATCGGTGAGCCGCGCCCGGTGAGCGAGCCGTCATCCGACAGCGCCTCGGCAAAACCCATGGAAATGCCGGCGCCGACCGAGGCCGCCAGGCCCACCAGGAAGGTGGCCCAGGTATTGTGCGTGGCGAAGGCCGCCGCAAACAACGGCGCCAGCGTCGACACCGAGCCGTCCATCAGTCCGACCAGGCCCGGCTGCACGTATTGCAGCAAGAACATGCGCCGCGCGGTCTCGGCTTCCACCTCGCGCGCGCCCGCGGTGAGGATTTCCTTGGAGAGCTTGTGCGCCAAATTCTCGTGGCCGGCCTCCGCTTCCGCGAGTTCCACCAGCAGCTGGCGCACCGATGCGTCGCGCGCGTTCGCCGCCGCCTTGCGATAGTAGCGCTCGGCTTCGAATTCCATGTTCTCGGCGAACTTGCGCACCTCCTCGAGGCCGAGCGGCCGCGTCAGCCATAAAGGCTGCTTGGGGTGCAGAAAGCCCTTGACGTCCTGGCGCCGGATCAGCGGCAAATATTCGCCGAATTTCTCGCGATAGAGATCGTAGAGCATGGTGCGGTGGTGCACCTCCTCCTCGGCCATCTCGTCGAACACCTTGGCCGAGGCGGGGAACTGCTCGCGCAGGCCCTCGGCAAAGCCGCGGTAGATGCGGCTGTCCTCTTCCTCGTTGGTGATGGCCAGCGCCAGCACTTCCTGCTCGGTGAGGTCGGAGAAATTCTTCACGAAAAAACCCTTTCGGTCCCGGATGCGCCTGTTCCATATATTAGAGCGATTCCAAACTGCAAAGTCACGGTCTACTGCCGGCCGTGGCGGTTTCCTGTAAGCCCTTGCCCTGCGTTGCGAATGCCGGAGAGAGAAAACGCCGCCGTGACACCGACCGCCCAGAAAGGCCGCGCGCGCCGCCTGCGCCGCAGAATGGAGCCGGTAATCCGGCCGTTCATGCACGCCTATTGGCGCTGGTCGCGGCCCCTGACGATCGGCGCCCGCGCCTTGGTCATCGACGGCCAGGGCCGCGTCTTCCTGGTCAAGCACTCCTATGTGGAGGGCTGGCACCTGCCCGGCGGCGGGGTGGAGAAGGGCGAGACCATCGGCGATGCGCTGGCGCGCGAATTGGTGGAGGAGGGCAATATCCGCCTGACCGGGGCGCCGCGCCTGCACGCGGTCTATTTCAACAAGCGGGTGTCGCGCCGCGATCATGTCGCGCTCTATATCGTGCGCGACTTCATCCAGGAGCAGCCGCCGAAGCCCAACCGCGAGATCGTCGCGCACGGCTTCTTCGCGCGCGCCGGCCTGCCCGAGGACACCGGCCGCGCCACCCGCGCCCGCATCGCCGAGGTGTTCGACGGCGCGGCGGTGAGCGAGCTGTGGTAGCACGCGAACCTATGTGGCCGGCGCCGAAAAGAGCTTGATCCGGCCGTCGCGGTAGATTTCGTTGAACAGCCACAAGGCCATCGACGCGTAGAAATTGACGTTGCCGCTCTGCAACGGCCGCTTCGAACCGTCGGCATTCTGGAAATTGCTGAAGCCGCCTTGCTCGTCCTGCACGGTCAGGATCCAGTCGGCGACGCTTTGCGCCTTGCTCCGGTAGGCCGCGTCGTTCATGCCGCAATAGGCGATGAGCAGGCAGGTCGTCGGCCACAGCGCGGCGGTGCGCGTGTCGTTGATGATGGGAACGGGATAGACGTCCGCCCTGCCGTTCATCTTTTTGGATTCGACCAGGCTGCCCGCAAACGGTCCGCGGCAATTGCTTTCGGCCCAGGCAATGGCGGCCCGCGTCTGCGCCTTGAGGGTTGGGAAGTCGCACGCGCCGTCCAAGCGTATCGAGCAAGGCTTCCGCGTCCATCAGGTTCATGGCGTATTGCGGGTGGCTGTCGCCCACCGCGAACGGCGCCATGTGCTCGGAGACGCGCGCCACCAGGCGGCCGCGTAACGGCAGGTGGGTCATCGCGCCGCGCAGCAGCGGACGCAATATCCGCGCCAGCATGTCGTTGCGCAGCTTCGCCCTGTCGAAGGGTCGCCACATCCCTTCCGTGGCGTCGAAATTGCGTTCGATATGCGCGAGGATGCGCTCGCCCGCCTGCTTGAAGCGCGCCTCGCCGGTCGTCTTCCAGGCGAGCAGCGCGAAATGAGCGTACTCGCCGATCTCGATGATGTCGGAGAGTTGCAGGCCGCCGTCTTGCGTCAGCGTGCCCGCGATCATGCGGTCGGCGGCTTTCACCAGCACGTCGTGGTAGCGGCGGTCGCCGGTGACCCTCTCGTAAGTATTGAAGCCCTCGAACACGCATTGCGCGCCGTCGAGTGTGAAGGCGGAATGGTTTCGCCATCCGCCGTGTTCGTCCTGCCGGGCCGCCAGCCAGGAGAGCGATTGGCGGGCGGAATCAAGGTAGCGTTCGGAAGCGGTCAGAACGCCGGCATAGCAGCGCACCGTCACCGAATGGCCGACCAGCGTCGCGTCGCCGCGGATGCCGTAGAACTCGTCGCCATCGGCATCGATATAGCCCTCGCGCGTTTGGCGGCGGATGAACCAGTCGGCGTTGCGCACGATGGCTCGTTCGTAGGGATTGAGCGCGTTGTCTGCCATGGCGAAGTAATCCGGCCTCGGCATGATGGATCGGGTTTGCTGCCGTTGTATAACACGGCCCCGCTGGGAGTAGCGATCATGCCCGTCAAAGACTGGCTGCCCGCCGCCGCGCGCGCCTCCGCCGTCGAGCGCAAGCTCAAAGCCGGCGAGCCGCTGTTCCATCTCGGCGACAAGACCGCCGGCCTGGTCGAGGTGGTGAGCGGCCGCGTGCGGCTGACGCGCGTCGACCGCTCGGGCCGCGAGACCGTGCTCTATGTCGCCGGCCCCGGCGAAACAATCGCGGAGGCCTCGCTGTTTTCGCCGACCTATCACTGCGACGCGGTCGCCGCCGGCGATGCCGCCGTGCGCGTCTATCCGAAAGCGGCGGTGCTCGCGGCCTTCGCCAAGGATCCCAAGGCCGCGCAGGCCTTCGGCGCCATGCTGGCGCGCCAGGTGATGAGCCTGCGCACGCGGCTGGCGCAGCGCGACATCCGTTCCGCGCGCGAGCGCGTCCGCCATTATCTCGCGCTCAATACGGGCCCCGACGGCCGCACCGTGCGTGTGAACGGCACGCTCAAGGAACTTGCCGCCGAGCTCGGCCTGACGCACGAGGCGCTCTACCGCACGCTCGCCGCGCTCGAGCGCGCCGGCGAGATCAGGCGCGCGGGCGGCAGAATCGTGCTGATCGGCGGTCGCGAACGGCGCTGATCGGCTATTTGTAATGATAGCGGCATTGCGCGATTTGCAGCGTCCGCTCCTCGCCCTTGCCTGAAACGCGGTAGACCAGCCGGTGCTCGCCGGTGATGCGGCGCGACCACCAGTCCTTGAGATCGTATTGCCCGCGGTTCGAGGCCTTTGACTCGGATCAATACGCCCGCGCCCGCGTTCGGCTAGCAATCTTGCGTGGGCGATATGGCCCTGAGCAAGGAGTTCTAGCCATGCGCAAAGTCCTTGTTCCGGCGGTAATCGCGCTCGGGCTCGCCACGGTCGGCCTGCCTGCCCAGGCGCAGATGATGGGCGGCTATGGCGGCGGCGGTTACGGCATGATGGGCGGTTACGGCGGCGGTTACGGCATGGGCGGCGGCTCCGGCCACGGTCCCGGCATGACGAACGGCTATGGCGGCGGCTACGGCATGGGTCCGGGCATGATGTACGGCTACGGCGCCAACGGTGAGCCGTATGACGGCCGGCGCGGCCAGGGCAACCACGTCTACCGCGGCAAGCAGCTTTGCTGGCACCAGACCGGCGACGACCAGAATAGCGGCTACTACGGCAAGTGCCCGAACTAGCTGGCGTCATCGGGGTTTGAGATTCGACCGTTACCTTGGGGGCGAAACCAAGGAGCATTCATATGCGCAAATCTCGTTACGGCTTGCTGGCGGCGGCTGCAGTGGCGGCGGCCGCGTTCGCTCTCCCCGTGCAGGCGCAGCCTTACGGCTACGGCCCCGGGATGATGGGCCCCGGCTACGGCATGATGGGCCCGGGCATGATGGGGCCCGGCTACGGTGGCGGCATGATGGGCAGTTACGGCCGCGGCATGATGGGCGGCGGTTACGGTCCCGGCTGGATGATGCACGGCTACGGCATGGGCCCGGGCATGATGCGCGGTTACGGTATGGGTCCCGGCATGATGTACGGCTATGGCGGCGGCTACGGCAATCAAGGCGACCTCAAGCTGACCGCCGACCAGGTCAAGCAATATCTCGCGCACATGATCCGCAATCCGAATCTGAAGGTCGGTGACGTCAAGGAAAAGGACGCCGACACCATCGTGGCGGAGGTCGTCACCAAGGAAAAGGACGTGCTGGTGCAGCGGCTCGATTTCAATCGCCATAACGGCTTTGTGCAACCGGAGCAATGACCATGGGATACGGCTACGGCCCCGGCTGGGGCATGATGGGCGGTTATGGCGGTTACGGATATGGACCAATCGGCATGATCGTCTGGTTTGTCATCCTCATCGCCATCGTGGCGCTGGTGGTCTGGCTGGTGCGCTCGCTGACCGGCGGCGGCGGCATGCACCACCTGGCGCCGCCGCGCCGCTCCGGCGGCCTCGATGTGCTGGAGGAGCGCTACGCGCGCGGCGAGATCAACCGCGACGAATATCTGCAGAAGAAGAAGGATATTCTCGGCTGACGCCGCATTCGCCTCGCCTCATGTTTCGGGAGGGCGGCTCTCTCCCTCGTAAGCGTGAGGCGAAGCGCAACATCGCACCATTCCCGAAAAAACCAGCAAATTCAAAGCCCGAAAAAATCTATCCCCGCTCGCAAAACCGGCCTCATAATGCGTGGCATCCCGCCTCGTTACCGAGGGGTGTCTGTACAGCATCTTCAGACACGGGGCGGGGAGCGGTGGCCGGGGAATGACGTGGCAGCGGAGATGCGCTGACATGGCCCGGCGGTCCAAGCCGCATGTGTCCCGGCGCGCCAGCCGCGCGTCACTGGCCATGTCGGCCAAAGCGGTGGATAGGCAGGCTTCCGTAAGGAAGGTTGCCTGAAAGGTACGTCCACCGGGGGCCATGCGGAGCAAACCTACAAACACCGCGCGCGGGACGCCTTGGGACTGGCGGACTTGCGGAGCCCTTGCGGAGCGCGAAAGCGTGAAGCGGGGCTGTTTGATGCGCCTCGGCGTCGCGAGGTGTCGAGGCCTGCGGGTCCGTTTGGGCCCAGCGGCGTCCCGCGCGCCCTCGGTTCTTTTCGAGAGCGGGCGGTGGAATGGGAATAGCGGCCACCCCGGGGCCGACCAAATCAATACGGGCGGCGGAGCGTTGGCTAAACGCGATGCGGGCTGTCTGAAAACTTAATCGGAAAGAAGGCGCGCGCGCCGCACACTCGCTTCACCCCCCCTGGAGGGGGAGGGTAAGAAGCAGCGGTGCCGCGTCGAAGCTACCCAAACCTCGCCCGATCGTGTGGCGCGGAAAAATCCAATTGCGGCCCCACCGGCACGATGCCGGTCGGGTTCACCCGCCGCTGGCTGCCGTAATAGTGCCGCTTGATCTGCTCAAGCGACACCGTCTCCGCCACGCCCGGCTGCTGATAGAGATCGCGCACGTAGTTGCCGAGGTTGGGATATTCGTAGATGTGTCGCCAATTGCATTTGAAGTGCGCGTAATAGACCGCATCGAAACGGATCAGCGTGACGAAGAAGCGCCAGTCGGCCTCGGTGATCTTGTTGCCGACCAGATAGCGCTGCTGCGCGAGGCGCTGCTCGAGCTCGTCGAGCGTGTCGAACAGGTTGCGGAACGCCTGCTCATAGGCATCTTGCGACGTGGCGAAGCCGGCACGATAGACGCCGTTGTTGACGTTCGCATAGACCTGCTCGTTGACGCGGTCGATTTCGGCGCGCATTTCCCGCGGGTAATAGTCGGTGTGCACATTGGTGAAGGCATCGAACGCGGAATTGAGCATGCGGATGATCTCCGCCAACTCGTTGCTGACGATCGTTTGGCGTGTCTTTGTCCCACAGCACCGGCACGCTGACCCGGCCGGAATATTTCGGCGCCGCCAGCAGGTAGATCTCGGACAGCTTGCTCATGCCGTTGACGGAATCGCCGGTCGAGCCCTCGTCCCGGTTGAAGGTCCAGCCGTCCTGCAGCATGTCGGGCGAGACGATCGACATGGAGATGACGTTCTCCAGGGCTTTGAGCTTGCGCAAGATGACGGTGCGGTGCGCCCAGGGGCAGGAGAGCGAGACGTAGAGGTGATAGCGCCCGCTTTCCGCCTTGAAGCCGCCTTCGCCGGTGGGTCCGGCCGCGCCGTCCGCCGTCACCCAGTTGCGGAATTGTGTGCTCGGCCGGATGAAATGGCCGTCCTTGGTGCGCGCGCCGTCTTGCTGCCAAACGCCGTCGACCAGCAGTCCCATGGCCAAAGCCTCCGTCCGAAAGCCTCCATTTAGGCCGCCCGGGGCCGAAACGCCACCGGCGATGGACCGGGGTAGGGCTAAGTGCTAAGCGGCTCGGCTTAATGAGCGAATTGGCCCTCACCATCCTGCCGGAGACCGCGGGCGACGCCGAGGCGATCGAGCGCCTGCACGAGCGCACCTTCGGCCCCGGCCGCTATGCCCGCAGCGCCTACCGCATCCGCGAAGGGCGCGGCCACGACCTTTCGCTGTCCTTTACCGCGCGCGTCGGCACGCTGCTGGTCGGCTCGGTGCGGCTGACGCCGATCTGCATCGGTGAGATCAAGGCGCTGCTGCTCGGCCCGCTCACGGTCGAGCCGCCGTTCCGCGAGCGCGGCGTCGGCGCCGCGCTGATCGACCGGTCACTGAAGGACGCCCGCGCCGCCGGCCACCGCCTGGTGGTGCTGGTGGGCGACGAGCCCTATTACGGCAAGTCGGGCTTCAGACGCATCCCCAAGGGCCAGGTGAAGTTTCCCGGCCCGGTCGATCCGGCGCGGCTTCTGGTCGCGGAACTGGAAAACGGGCGCCTTCGATGGCGTCGCCGGCATGATCCGCCCGGACTGGGATTAGGCGCTGAATTGTCTTGCCGGCGCCGTGGGAGGAGGTGCAAGGCTTGTGCGCTGCGCGATTGCCGCGCCTTTACGGGGGAATCCGATGAAGCGTTTGCCGATGCTGTTGGTTGCCGCCGCCATGGTTGCTCCGCTCCCGGCCCAAGCGGAGAAGCTCGATCTATCGACCATCACCTGCAAAAAATTCTTCGAGTACAACAAGGAAAACTTGACCCTCCTGCTGACATGGATGGAGGGCTATTATAGCGACGAGAACGCCGACCCAATCATCGATTTCGACAAGATGGCGGTGAACTCCAAGAAGCTCGGCGAATTCTGCGGCAAGAATCCGACGATCGGTGTAATCACCGCTGCGGAGAAGATCTACGGCAAAGGCAAATAGAGGTTGGCTATCGCCCCTCTTTCGCCCAGGTCGCCGCCAGCGATCCCACCAGCAGCAACAGCCCGATCAGGCCGGCGAAGATCGGCAGCACGCCGATGCCGCGCACGATCGAGACGTCGCGCATCTTCAGCCCGATCCAGTCGTCGCCCTTGAAGGTCGAAGACGTGCGCACCGGCACCACGCGCGGCACGCTCAACGTGTCGCCGTCGGCGAGGCGGCGCGCGCTGCCGCCGGTCGCGTCGGCGATCTTTTCGCAGCACTTCGCGTCGTCGAGGTCACCTGCTGGAATTCGCGCGGATTGGCCGGCCCGACATTGGCCAACGCAGTCAGCTTGCCGTCGGTCGCGCGCCACAGGCCGAGCTCCTTGGCGTTGACCTCGGCGCGCCAGAGGCCGGGCTGCACCGCCTTGAGGACGACGGTCGAGCGCGCGCCGGTCGGCGACGTGAGCGTCACCTCGTTGACCGCGTCGGCCATGGTCTGGCGCTGCACGGTGATGTCGCGGCCGTGCACGATCAGCCGCAGCGCTTCCTCTTCCAGGTCGGGTTGCTTCATCAGCCAGTGCGACAGCCGGCGCAACAGGTCGATATCCGGCCCGCCGCCCTCGTAGTCGCGCGCCCACAGCCAGATGTGATCGGACAGCAGCATGGCGACGCGGCCCTTGCCCTCGTGCGCCAGCACCAGCAGCGGCTTGCCGTCGGGGCCGTCCATCACCGTGTTGCCGGCGTCGCGCTTGACGTCGACCAGGCGGAACCAGTGGCTCCAATGCGGCGGATCGCTGTCGGAGCCCTGCAGGCCGCGCGTCACCGGGTGGCGCTTGCCGGCGGCGGTCAGCCGCGCGCGATAGGCGCGCTCGGTCACCTGACCGGTCGGCTCGGCCGGAAGGATCACGTCGAGCGGCGTGCGCCAGATGCTGTTGGGGTGGGCGTAGTCCGGTCCGGCGGCGATCAGCACCGCGCCGCCCTCGCGCACGTATTTGGCGATGTTGTCGAAATAGATCATCGGCAGCACGCCCTGGCGGGCGTAGCGGTCGAAGATGATGAGCTGGAACTGCGAGATCTTCTGCTGGAACAGCTCGCGCGTCGGGAAGGCGATCAGCGACAATTCGTTGATCGGCGTGCCGTCCTGCTTCTCCGGCGGGCGCAAAATGGTGAAATGCACCAGATCGACGGAGGCGTCGGATTTGAGCAAATTGCGCCAGGTGCGCTCGCCGGCATGCGGCTCGCCCGACACCAGCAGCACGCGCAGCTTGTCGCGCACGCCGTCGATCGCCAGCACCGCGCGGTTGTTGACCTGCGTCAGCTCGTTTTCGAGCGGCGAGGCGTCGATCTCGACGATGTTCTGGCCCTCGTGCGGGATCGGCACCTTGACCTTGATGTCGGTGTGCACGGCGACCACGCGCTTTTCCAGCACGTCGCCGTCGCGCCGCACGATCACCTCGGCGGCGCCGACATGGGCGCCCTGGTCCTCGATGCGGAAGCCGATCGTTTGCGACTGGCCGACGATGCCGAAGCGCGGGGTCTCGGTCAGCACCACGCGGCGGTCGATCTCGTTGGCGTGGCCGGTGATCAGTGCGTGCAGCGGGGCGGCAAAGCCGAGCGCGGAGGCCTCCGCCGGCACGTCGTGCACGCGTCCGTCGGTGATCATGATGGCGCCGGCGACGCGGTCGGGCGGCACGTCGGCGAGCGTGGAGGAGAGCGCCGAGAATAGCCGCGTGCCCTCGTTGCCGCCGTCGGCGGCGCCTGCGTCGGCCACGCGCACTTCCAGTCCGGGAATGCGGTGCAGCCGTGCCAGCAAGATTTTCTGCGCCTCTTCGGTCTGTTTGGTGCGGTCGCCGAACTGCTGGCTCGGGCTCTTGTCGACGATGACGGCGGCGACGGAGGGGATCGGGTCGCGGTCCTCGCGCGTCAGCGAGGGGTTGGCGAGCGCCAGCACGAACAGCGCCAGCGCAATCGCCCGCATCCAGGCGCCGCGGCTGCGCGCGATCAGCAGCAGGATCGACATGAACACGGCCGCGCCGAAGGCCGACCACACGACATAGGCCGGCACCAGCGGGGCAAATGAGACGCCGAGGTTCACGTGTCAGCTCCTACTGCCCCAGCCGCTCGAGCAGCGCCGGGATATGCACCTGGTCGGCCTTGTAGTTGCCGGTCAGCGCGTACATCACGATGTTGACGCCGGAGCGGAAGGCGAATTCGCGCTGGCGCGGCTCGCCCGGCACCATCGGCAGCATCGGCTGGCCGTCGGGGCGGATGGCCCAGGCGCCGGCCAGATCGTTCGAGGTGATCAGGATCGAGGACACGCCGTCGCCGGCGCGCGCCGGCCGCCGCTGCTCGTCGTCTTCGCCGCGCGGCAGCGCCTCCACCCACGTGCGCCCGGAAGTAAAGCGGCCGGGGAAGTCGCGCAGCAGGAAGAAGGTCTTGGTCAGCACATGGTCGCGCGGCACCGGCTCCAGTTCGGGGATGTCGAGCGAGGACAGGATCGCGCGCAGCGCTACCATGCCGGGCGTGGCGTTCTCGCCGCCGGGGCCGGGCGGCGCGTCGATGGCGTCGCGGGTGTCGAACAGCACGGTGCCGCCGCGCTTCATGTAGGTGTCGATGCGCTCGAGCGCGGCCTGCGAGGGCTTCGGCGCCTTCGGCGATATCGGCCAATAGATCAGCGGAAAGAAGGTGAGCTCGTCGCGCGCGGGATCGAGCCCCATCGGCTTGCCCGGCTCGAGCGCGGTGCGCTGCGCGAGGAACATGCTCAGGCCTTGCAGGCCCGCCTCGCTCACCTCGTCGACGTCCTTGTCGCCGGTGATGATGTAGGCGAGATGCGTGCGCTCGGTCGCCCGGATGGCGAAGGCTTGCGCCTCGGGGGTCATCTGCGCGGGCGGCTGCGGGGCCGCGGTCTGCGCATGCGTCGGATCGAGCATGCCGAGCGCGGCCAGCAGTCCGGCCGAGGCCACCAGCATGGTCGCCACGCGCCGGCGCGGCAGCAGGTTGATGAGGCCGCCGGATAGATAGATCACCACCAGCGCGTCGAGCAGCAACAGCGCCAGCGCCGCCAGGAACACCGGCCCGCGCAGGTCGAGCGGCTCGCCGTGCCGGTAGACGTCGACGCGGGCGCCGAGCGCGGAATAATCGAGCGGCGCCGGCCGGTCGCCGGGCTTGAGCGTGTTGACCGCGACCAGTCCTTCCGGCGGCCCGTAGAAGCCGGGCGGATGGTCGGCGTCGGCGCGCGCGTTGAAATTGGCCGGCACCGGGCGCGCGGTCGGCGGCGGCACGGTGAAGGCGCCGAAGCCGTCGAGCACGCGGGTGGGCGGCACCACTTGGCTTGTGTCTTTGGCTACGGCGCCGGCGGCGGTGCTGGCGCTTTCGGTGCTGCCGGTAGTGTCGGCGAGCGTCACGATCCGGCGCAGCATGTCGACGAAGGCGCCGGATAGCGGCAGGTCGGACCAGCGCGTGTCGGCGGTGACGTGGAACAGCACCAACAGGCCCTTGCCGCGGCGCTGGGCGGTGACCAGCGGCGTGCCGTCGCCGAGCGTTGCCCAGGTGCGGCCGGTGAGCAGCGCGTCCGGCTCCGCCAGCACCTGGCGGGTGACGGTCACGTCGTTCGGCACCTTCATGCCGTTGAACGGACTGTCATGCGAGAAGGCGGCGAGCTTCTGCGGCTTGTCCCAGCTCAGGCTGCCGCCGAGGATGCGGCCGCCGCGGCGCAGGCGCACCGGTACCAGCTCGTCGTCGTTTTGCGCCAAGTGCGGCCCGGCGAAGCGCACCAGCACCCCGCCGTTCTCGATCCATTTGATCAGCGGCTGGCGTGCCTCGGCGACATTGCCGACGTCGGCCAGGATCAGCATGGGCAGATGCTGGTCGAGGAAGCGCGCGACCGCCTTGGCCGGCGCCATCGGCTCGGCCACGCGCACGTCGGCGAAGGGCCCGAGCGCGCGCTTGAGATAATACTCGGCGCCGAGCAGCGGCATGGCGCGGCCGGTGTCCGAGCCGGTGACGATGCCGATGGTGCGGCGGCGCCAGCGCTTGTCGAGCAGTTGCACCGCGCCGGCCGAGCGCTCGCCGGCGATCTCCAGCCGCGCCACGTCGTTGCGGATCTCAACGGGTAGGTCGATCGCGCTTTGCGTCTCGCGCGCGCCCGCCTTGAACGCGAAGGGCGCCTCGCCGAGCGGCAGGCCCTTCAGGTCGATGGCGCGCACCAGCCCGTTTTCGGCTTTGCCGGCGTCGGCGCGCAGCACCTTGACGGTCAGCGCGCCGGCTGCATTGTCGGCATCGGCGAGTGCATGCGCCGCCGGCAAACCGCCGGCCAATATGGTGAGCGGGTGCTTGCCGACGATCTTCTTCAGCCCGTCGACGAATTGCGCACGCCTTGCCGTTGTCGACGCCGTCCGACAGCCAGACGATGCCGACGTCGGGGGCCTTGTCGAGGAAACGGGCGATCAGCGGCAGCGTGGCGCTGCGGTCGATGCTGTAGGGCTTGGGCTTGAGCTCCTTCATCTGCACGCGCGCGGCGTCCGCCACCTGCAAGGAGATATCGCGCGCCGATTGCGACAGCGGCAGAAGCGCGACGCCGCGATTGTCGGCCGCCGCGCGCGCGATGATCTCGTCGGCGGTGCGCAGGCGTTCGTTCCAGGCCGCCGCGGCCGCCCAGCCGTCGTCGATCATCACCAGCATGGGCGCGCCGCGGTCGGAAGCGCCGATCGGCGGATTCCACAGCGGTCCGGCGGCGGCGATAATGACCAGCGCGGCGAGCGAAAGTCGCAGCAGGATCAGCCACCAGGGCGTGCGCGCCGGCGTCTCCTCCTTGGGCGCGATCTCGAACAAGAGACGGGTGGGCGGGAAGTCGATGCGGCGCGGGCGCGGCGGCACCAGCCGCAGCAGCCACCACAGGGCCGGCAGGCTGAGCAGGCCGAGCAGCACCAGCGGCTGGGCGAAGCCGAGCGGCAGGAAGGACATCATGGCGCCGTTCCCGCGCCGGCGCGCGCCGGCGCGCGCCTATCGATGATGGCTTGAGCGCCCGCGCCCATGCGGGCATGGATCGCGAACAGCAATTCGGTGGGGCCACGGTCGGTGCGGTGAATGGTGAAGCTCCAGCCGAACTGCTCGCATTCGGCGCGCAAGGCCGCGCGGTGGTCGGCGAGCAGGCTCTGGTAGTCGTTGCGCCAGGTCTCGGCGCGACCGGCGGTGACGCTGCCCAGTCCCTCCGGCTCGATGAATTCCATGCGGCCGGAATAGGGAAAGGCTTCCTCGGCCGGATCGACCACCTGCACGACATGGCCGCGCGCGCCGTTGGCGGCCAATTGGCCGATGGTGCGGCGGAAATCGGCGATCGGGCTCCAGAAGTCGGACAGCAGCAGGATTTCCGAGAACGGCGCCGGCGAGAAGTGGGGCGGCAGGCTCGGCCGCTCGCCGGTATCGTGCACGATCGCCTCGGCCATTTTCTCGATCACGTTGCGATTGGCGGTCGGCCGCATCAGCTCCGGGATGCCGATACGCTCGCCGCCCTGCACCAGCACCTCGGCCAGCGCGAAGGAGACCACCAGCGCGCGGTCGAGCTTGCTCCATTCGGTGAGCGAGGAGGAAAATTCCATCGAGGGCGAGCGGTCGGCCCAGAGCCAGATGGTGTGCGAGGCTTCCCACTCGCGCTCGCGCACATAGAGATGATCGTCGCGCGCCGAGCGCCGCCAGTCGATCGCATTGGCCGGCTCGCCGCTGACGAAGCGGCGGTACTGCCAGAAATTCTCGCCGGGGCCGGCGCGGCGGCGGCCGTGCAGGCCGTGAATGACGGTGGCCGCCACGCGGCGCGCTTCCAGGATGAGACGCGGCACCCGCGCGGCAAGCTTGCGGCTCTTGCCGACGGCGCCCTGGACCGCTTCGTCCTGGCTGGTGCGCGGGGCTTCGGCCATTGCCTATCCGATGCGCGCCTTGAGCTGCGCAATGACGTTGCCGATGGTCTCGCCTTCGGCGCGGGCGGCGAAGGTCAGCGCCATGCGGTGCTTGAGCACGGGCTCGGCCAGCTCGATCACGTCGTCGACCGACGGCGCGAAGCGCCCGTCGAGCAACGCGCGCGCGCGCACCGCCAGCATCAAGGCCTGGCTCGCGCGCGGACCGGGGCCCCAGGAGATCAGCTTGCCGAGATCGCCGGCATCGGGGCCGGGACGCGCCGAGCGCACGAGCTTCAGGATCGCTTCCACCACCGACTCGCCGACCGGCAGCCGGCGCACCAGGCGCTGCGCCGACAACAGATCCTCGGCGGTCATCGCCGCCTTGGCGCGGTGCTCCTCGGCGCCGGTGGTGTCGAAAAGAATTTTCCGCTCGGCTTCAATATCGGGATAGTCGACGTCGACTTCCATGATGAAGCGGTCGAGCTGCGCTTCCGGCAGCGGATAGGTGCCTTCCTGCTCCAGCGGGTTCTGCGTCGCCAGCACGTGGAAGGGCTTGGGCAGGTCGTGGCGGGCGCCGGCGACGGTGACGTGCTGCTCCTGCATCGCCTGCAGCAGCGCCGACTGGGTGCGCGGCGAGGCGCGGTTGATTTCGTCGGCCATCAGCAATTGCGCGAACACCGGGCCTTGAATGAAGCGGAAGCTGCGCTTGCCGCCCGGGCTTTCCTCCAGCACCTCGGTGCCGAGAATGTCGGACGGCATCAGGTCGGGGGTGAACTGCACGCGCCGCGCATCGAGCCCAAGCGCGGTGCCCATGGTATCGACCAGCTTGGTCTTGGCGAGGCCCGGCACACCGACCAGCAGCGCATGGCCGCCGGACAAGACGGTGATGAGCGCGCGCTCGACCACCACGTCCTGGCCGAAGATAACGGTGCCGATCGCGTCCTTGGCGGCGCGCACATTGGCGGCGGTCGATTCCGCCGCGCGCACGATCATGTCTTCCAGCTTTTCCAGGCTTTCGCCGCTTGCCGACGCCATGGCTTGTTATCCTTTCATCGGGGGCCTTGCGGGCCGGCTGCCGGCCCGGGCGGAGGTCTCAGCCAGTCCTCTCATCCAGTCCCATGCAACAAACGCACCAGAGGTCCGTTGCGTGCGGTCGCAGCGCCGAATCTGCCTCATTATTTCGTCAAGCTTACGCTATCTTCGGCCGCGCGCTTGGGTGAATCACGAAGATGCGAACAGGTGCGCAACCGCTGATATCGTAGGACCATCATGGCGAAGACAGGGCAGGGCGGACTGGAAACGTTGACGGCATCGCTGCCCCGCGAAAAGGGCAGATTACCGCCGGTCGAACTCTGGGACCCGCCGTTTTGCGGCGATATCGACATGAAAATCGACGCCGATGGTACCTGGTTCTATCAAAAGACCCCGATCGGGCGGCCGGCACTGGTCAGGCTGTTCAGCACCGTCCTGAAGCGGGAGGGCGATAGTTATTACTTGGTTACGCCTGTGGAGAAGGTAGGCATAACGGTCGTCGATTCGCCCTTCCTCGCCGTCGAACTCAAAGTTGCCCAGGACGAGCGCGGCCGGGTGCTCGCCTTCCGCACCAATGTCGAGGACTGGGTGGAGGCCGGGCCCGGCCATGCCCTCACGTTCGTGCCGGAGCCGGAAACCGGCGGGCTCAAGCCCTATTTGCACGTGCGCCGCGACCTGTGGGCCAAGGTGACGCGCGCCTTGTTCTACGACCTGGTGGAGCTGGGCGAGGAGCGCGAAGTCGGCGGCCGGGCGATGTTCGGCGTTGCTTCCGCCGGCGAGTTCTTCCCCATGGCGGAGGCGAGCGCGCTGCGGGAATTTGCATGACGGCGTGACAGATGCCGGACCGAAAAGGGGAGCACCGCTCATGCGGCTCACTATCGAGATCGACGATGCGCTGTTGGCCGACGCGCAAGAGTCATCCGGGAATCCGACCAAGCGGGCGACCGTCGAGGAAGCGCTCCGCCTCATGATCAAGTTGCGACGGCAGAAGGCAGTCGAAACGGCTGTTGGGAGCTATCGTTGGCGCGGCAACCTTGCGCGCGGCCGGCAGGGACGCAGGCCCAAGCGGTTATCAATTCGATAGGGGGCGTTTGTGCTTCGCTTTTCTTAATAACCAAAAGAAAAGGCCTATCGAGCTCCGCGTTGCGCATGCTTCGGCGACATGTGCTATTGGGCAGGGAATGACCGAGGTTACGCAACATCGTCAGCCGGTGCTGTCGGCGGCGGAAGTCTTCGCCCGCGCCCAGGCGCGGCTCACCCTCGATGTGCCGGCGGGCCTCACCGACCCCACTATCACGCCCAAGCGCGGCGACCACGACGCCGATCCGGTGATGGAAAAGATCGCCATGGTGCGGCCGATACGGCCGGCGGCCGTGCTGGTAGCGATCGTCGACCACGCCGAGCCGACGGTGCTGCTGACGCAGCGCGCGCAGCATTTGCCCGACCATGCCGGCCAGGTGTCGTTTCCCGGCGGCAAGATCGACAAGGGCGACGCCAGCCCGCTCGCTTCCGCGCTGCGCGAGGCGGATGAAGAGATCGGCCTGGCGCGCTCCTTCGTCGCCCCGCTCGGCTATCTCGATCTCTACATGACCACGCTCGGCTACCGCATCGTGCCGGTGATCGCGCGCGTGAAGCCGGGCTTCACGCTCACCCTCAACATGGGCGAGGTGGACGCGGTGTTCGAAGTGCCGCTCTCGTTCCTGATGGATCAGAACAACGTGCAGCGCCAGTCGCGCGACTGGCAGGGCATGACGCGGCATTACTATGCCATCACCTTCGGTGAGCGCTACATCTGGGGAGTGACCGCGGGCATTTTAAGGAATTTGCACGAGAGAATTTATCGATGATCCGCTACGGCCTCACCGAGCTCTCGCTGTTCGCCATGCCTTTCGTGCTGTACGGCGTTTTCCTGTGGACGACGCGCGCGGGCGTCTTCGACCCGGAAGCATGGCCGTTCTCGCGCATCCTCTCGCTCGCTGTCACCGCGGTCTTGCTGATGGTCGGCAGCTTCGTCTATTTCGCCAATTTCACCGGCGCGCCGCCGGGCGCCACTTACGTGCCGGCGCATATGGAGAACGGAAAATTCGTGCCGGGGACGGTGAAGTGACAACGCACGACAAGACGGGCCGCACCGACCGCAAGATCGACCAAGCCCCCTGGCTCGGCGAGGGCGCGCTGGCGCAACTGCTCGCCGTGCTCGATACTCAAGGCGAAGAAGCGCGCGTGGTGGGCGGCGCGGTGCGCAACGCGCTGCTCGGCCTGCCGGCGCAGGAGATCGACGTCGCCACCACCGCGGTGCCGCAAGAGGTCGTGCACCGCGTGCAGACCGCCGGCTTCAAGCCGGTCCCCACCGGCATCGAGCACGGCACCGTCACCGTGGTGGTCGACAAGACGCCGTTCGAAGTGACCACGCTGCGCCGCGACGTCGAGACCTATGGCCGCCACGCCAAGGTCGCCTTCGGCCGCGACTGGCGCGCCGACGCCGAGCGGCGCGACTTCACCATCAACGCTTTCTCGGCGACGCGCGACGGCACGGTCTACGACTATGTCGGCGGGCTCGCCGATCTGAAAGCGCGCCGCGTGCGCTTCATCGGCGATCCCAAGCAGCGCATCGAGGAAGATTACCTGCGCATCCTGCGCTTCTTCCGCTTCCACGCCGCCTACGGCACCAGCGACCATCCCGACCGCGAGGGGCTGATCGCCTGCATCGCCGGGCGCGCCGGGCTCGACGCGCTGTCGCGCGAACGTCTGCGCATGGAGCTGATGAAGCTGATGGTGGCGCCGCACGCAACGCCGACGCTCATTGCCATGAGCGATGCCGGCCTGACGCTGCGCGTGCTGGGCGGCGTCAGCTATCTCGGCGCGTTCGAGATGATGGCCAAGGTGGAGGCGGCGCTGGGCGGCGCGGCCGACCCGGTGCGCCGGCTCGGTGCGCTCGGCGTCTGGGTGACGGAAGACGCCGAAAGGCTGTGGCACAAGCTGCGGCTGACCAATGCCGAGCACGAGCGGCTGTCATCGGTGGCGCAGGCCTGGCGGTACCTGTCGCCGGCCTTGAGCGGCCGGGAGCAGCGCGCGTTGGTCTATCGCCTCGGCCCGGTGAAATTCACCGACGCCGCGCTCATGGCCTGGGCGCGGTCGGAGGCCGGCGCGCATGACGAAGCCTGGCACTCGCTCGCCGGCCTTCCCTCACGCTGGAGCGCGCCGGTGTTTCCGCTTAAGGCGGCGGACTTGATGGAGCGCGGCGTGGCGAAGGGCCCGGCGCTCGGCGCCGCCATGCGCGCGGCGGAGGAGGCGTGGATCGCGGCGGATTTTCCGGTGGATGCCGAAGCGGTTTCGAAGATCGCTGATACGGCAGCGCAGGTTGCTTAGGCTCGTCGGCCGTTTGCGTTCCTTCGCTCGAACTCAGACCGTCATGGCGAGAGCTTGACGCTCAAGCGCGCCATGACTGACTGCAGCCGGATGTGGCCATCGACGACCGGCGTGCCGAATCCAACGCCGGTACCGCAGTTCGGACAGGTCACTGTCGCGCCGCCGACCGATAGATCGGCGTAGTCATAGACGACGCCGAGCGCGACGCGGTCCGTCAACATGTAATCGGCGCCGATGCCGACCGTCCAGCCATTGGCCCATGTGTCGGTGTCGGCGCGCACGAGCGCTGCGCTGTCGTAAATCGTGAACTGCACGTCGGCGCCGGCCCAGCCGCCTTTGACGTAGACCAGCCAGCGATCCCAGGCGTAGCCGACACGGCCTGTCGCGGTCGCAAGCCATTTGATCTTGGACGTATAAGTGTCGGTTGCGGGAAAGTAGGGGCTTACGTTGGTCACAGCGAGGCCGGAGGCTGTGCCTGAAAATTCGATGCCATAGACCCAGGGCCCGCTCTGGAAATTGTAGCCTAAGAAGCCGCCGCCGATGACGCTGCCTTTAGCGCTTTGATCAAACGCCGTTCCCAACAGGATGGGTCCGACAGTGTTGAAGTAATTGCCGTTGGTGGCGGACCAGTCAAACCGGCTCCAGGCGCCGCCGACCTCGCCGCCGGCATAGAAGCCGGCCCAGTGCGCAATCAAGGGTGCCGGCGCCATGCGCGCGGCGGGCTCGCCGCCGGCCGACGCGGGTCCTGCGAGCAAAAACAATGTCGCTGCTGTGCAGCCGAACGCGCGACCGAAACTCACGACAATGCCACGCACGCTATTCTCCTCGGCCAGCTCGGCCCACGAAGTGTGAAACCAAGTGTATCCGAGACTGTCCGCGACTTGAAGTGAATGAGCGCGCCGACGTTGGCGAGCGGTATTGGAATGGAGGCGATCGACCGCGTGTTAATGATCTGGGGTGGCGGCGACCGCGCAAGCCATTGACGGGCAGCGGGATTCGGCTTCCGGCCCGCCTTCGGCTAAGTTATCCACAATGCAGCGCGCCGATCGCCCGAAAGACTTGGCCCGCCGGCTCGCCGGAGCAAATACCCGGCGCAAGCTTGCGCGCAGCGACAGCTTCCGCCGCGAGACCTTCGCGTTGCCGCGCGAGGCCGCGCGCGCCAAGGCGCGCGAATTCTTCCAGCGCTTCCCCAAGGCCGCCTACATGACCGAGATCGAGAGTTGGTGCGAACTGCCGGACGGCGCAATCGAGTTCACCATGCGGCGGCTGCCGAGCGCGGATTAGCGGAGATTGTCATTCGTCATTCCGGGGCGTCCGCCGAAGCCCGAAGGGCGAAGGCGGACGAACCCGGAATCGAGAGCGGCGCGCTCGTGCTTGACCTTGGATTCCGGGCCCGGCGCTATCGCGCCGTCCGGGAATGACGGCGCAGTCTGTGCCGAACGAATAAATCCCGCATTTTCTTCCCATTCGATTCACGGCGCCGAAACCTGTTTCGGCTAGGCTTGCCGTTAACCATGGCCCTGTCGAAGGTTTCCCTATGATGCCGGCGAGCGAATTCCCCGTCGCGCTTGAGACGCGCGCCCTGTGCAAGAGTTTCCAGCGCCCGGCGGTCGATCATCTCGATCTCATCGTGCGCAAAGGCGAGTTCTACGCGCTGCTCGGGCCGAACGGCGCCGGCAAGACCACCACGCTGCGCATGGTGACCGGACTGTTAAAGCCGGACTCCGGCGCGATTTACGTCGAAGGCATCGACGCGCTCGCCGATTCCGTCGCCGCCAAGCAGGTGATGGCCTGGGTCTCCGACGAGCCGATGATCTACGACAAGCTCACCCCGCTCGAATATCTCGCCTTCGTCGCGCGGCTGTGGGGCGTCGATGCGCGCGTCGCGGACGAGCGCGCGCAGGCGCTGATCGAATGGCTCGAGCTTGCCGCGCACGCGAACGAGCGCTGCGAGAGCCTGTCGAAGGGCATGCGGCAAAAGGTGACGCTCGCCGGCGCGCTGGTGCACGATCCCAAGCTGATCATTCTCGACGAGCCGCTCACCGGGCTCGACGCGGGCTCCGCGCGCCAGGTCAAGCGCGTGCTGCGCGAGCGCGTCGCCGCCGGCGGCACGGTGATTATGACCACGCATATTCTTGAAGTGGCCGAGCGCATGGCCGACCGCATCGGCGTGATCGCGGCGGGGCGGCTGATCGCGGAAGGCACGCTGGAAGAGCTCAACCGCCAAGTTGGTGCGCAGGCCGGCATTCGTGGCACCAGCCTGGAGGACACCTTCCTCGCGCTGGTCGCCGCCGCACCGGCCGAGGCCGCGTGAATCGATCCTCCACCCTCGCCTGGTTCGCCCGCCACGAGTTCCGGCTCGCCTGGCGCGACTGGCTGTGGATGATGACCGCCGGCAAGCCGCGGCGCGCGCGCGTGGTGGCCATCGTGTTGGTGCTGTTTGCCGGCTTCATGCATCTGTTCGCCTATTCGATCGTGGCGGGCTTTGCCCATATCGGCGCGCCGCCCGACGAGCCGGCGCTGGTGGCGGTGACGGCGAGCCTGCTGCTTGCCTTCTCGCTCATGCTGTCGCAGGCCATGGAGCATGTGACGCGCGCCTTCTACACGCGCGGCGATCTCGACCTGATCATGTCGTCGCCCGTCGACGTGACGAAAGTTTTCGCGGTGCGCATCGCGGCGTTGGGCGCCTCCACCACGCTGCTCGGCCTGGCGCTGGCCGCGCCCTTCATCGACGTGCTCGCCTACGCCGGCGGGCTGCGCTGGCTTGCGGCCTATGGCGTGGTGGCGGCGACGGGGTGCTTTTCCTCCGCGCTTGCCGTGGCGCTCACCGTCGCGCTGTTCCGCCTGATCGGACCGAAGCGCACGCGGCTGGTGGCGCAGGTCGTGGCGGCGGTGATCGGCGCCGCCTTCATCATCGGGCTGCAGGTGGCGGCCATCCTGACCTACGGCACGCTGTCGCGCTTTGCGCTGCTGCGCTCGGATTGGCTGATGGCGCAGGCGCCGGCGCTCGGCAGCCTGTTCTGGTGGCCGGCGCGCGCCGCGCTCGGCGATCTGCCGGCGCTGGCCGCGGTGCTCGGTGCGAGCCTGCTGGCCATGGGGCTGACGGTGGCGGCCTTCTCGGCGCGCTTCGGCGAGCGCGTCATCGCCGCCGCCGGCATCGCGCAGGCCGCAGGCCCAAGATACGCGGGCAGGGGCTTCCGCGCCGGCTCCGCCATGGCCGCGCTGCGGCAGAAGGAATGGACGCTGCTCAAGCGCGACCCTTGGCTCATTTCGCAGACGCTGATGCAGCTTCTGTATCTGCTGCCGCCGGCGCTGCTGTTGTGGAAGAGCTTCGACCATGCCGGCGGCGCGCTGGTGCTCCTGGTGCCGGTGCTGGTGATGGCGGCGGGCCAGCTTGCCGGCGGGCTGTCGTGGCTGGCGATTTCCGGCGAGGACGCGCCCGACCTGGTGGCGACCGCGCCGGTGCCGCGGCGCCTGATCCTCTACGCCAAGATCGAGGCGGTCATCGGCGCGGTGGCGTTGGTGTTCGCGCCCATTCTGTTGCCGCTCGCCTTCGCCGCGCACTGGTTCGCGCTGTGCGCCGGCTTAGGGATCGTGCTGGCGGCGGCATCGGCAACCGCGGTGCAGCTCTGGTTCCGCAGCCAGGCCAAGCGCAGCCAGTTCCGCCGCCGCCAGGTGTCCTCGCGCATGGCGACCTTCGCGGAAGCCTTCTCCTCGATCGCCTGGGCCGGCACGGCGGCGCTCGGCGCGGCGGCAAGCCCGCTCGCCGTCTTCACCGGGCTGATCGCGCTGATGGTGCTGGGCGGCACCTGGGCGCTGGCGCCGCGCGCGGCGTAAGGCTCACGGCCATTTCACCAGCGGCGGCATGGAGGAGAGGATCGACTCCACATTGCCGCCGGTGCGCAAGCCGAAAATCGTGCCACGGTCGTAGAGCAGGTTGAACTCGACATAGCGGCCGCGGCGGATCAATTGCTCCTCGCGCTCGCCCTCGCTCCAGGGCTTCTCGAAATTGGCGCGCACCAGCTCAGGATAGACGCTCAAGAAAGCGCGGCCGACGCTTTGCGTGAAGGCGAAGGTCGCCTCCCAGTCGCTTTCCAGATAGTCGTAGAAAATGCCGCCGATGCCGCGCGGCTCGTTGCGGTGCTTGAGGAAGAAATAGTCGTCGCACCATTGCTTGAATTTCGCGTAGGGCGCGACCGCCGGGTGCGCGTCGCAAGCCGCCTGCATCGCCGCATGGAAGGCGATCGTGTCGGGATCGGCCTGCGTGCGGCGCGCATCGAGCACCGGCGTCAAATCGGCGCCGCCGCCGAACCAGGCTTTGCCGGTGACCACGAAGCGCGTGTTCATGTGCACCGCCGGTGTGTGTGGATTGTTCGGATGCGCAATGAGCGAAATGCCCGAGGCCCAGAAGCCCGGGTTGTCGGCGGCGCCGGGGATTTCCTTGCGGAATTCGGGCGCGAACTCGCCGAACACGGTCGAGCAGTGCACGCCGACCTTCTCAAACACGCGGCCGCGCATCATCGCCATGACGCCGCCGCCACCCGGCTTCCCGGTGTGATCGGTGCGGGCCCATGGCGTGCGCACGAAGCGGCCGGGCGCGCGCTCCGCCAGCGGCGCACAGGCGGGCAGAGTGTCCTCGATCTGCTCCAGCCCCGCGCAGATGTCGTCGCGCAAGGCCTCGAACCAGGCGCGCGCGCGCAATTTGCGGGTTTCGAGGATGTTGTCGGTCATCGCCGGCGGACCTTAGCCAATTCGCAAGCCCCCCGTCTGCCGCAGCGCCTCGCCCGCCACCAGGGCAGCCGCCATGGCGACGTTGAGCGAGCGCAGGCCCGCCCGCATGGGGATGCGCAGCCGCGCATCGGCCGCGTCATGGACGGCCTGGGGGACGCCGGCGCTCTCGCGGCCGAACAGCAGTACCTGGTGCTCACCAAATCGAAAATCGAGATAATTCCGTTCGGCCTGGGTGGTGATCAGCACCAGCGCGAGGCGCTCGCGCCGGCGCCAGTCCTCGAACGCCGCGAACGAGCCGTGGCGGCAAAGCGCCACGTGGTCGAGGTAATCCATGCCCGCTCGGCGGAAAGCGCGGTCGGTCACCGGAAAGCCGGCCGGCTCGATGATATGCGCCTCGATGCCGAGGCAGGCGCACAGCCGCAATATAGTTCCGGTATTCTGCGGGATATCCGGCTCGTAGAGGGCTATTCGCATGGGGCTCCCGGTGCGGATTCCGGGCCTGCCGCCGGCCGGCCCCACCCGATGCCAAGAATTAATGTGGGGGTGCCGTGGCTGCGGCGTTAGCGGGCTTGCACTCCTACCACAAGGGTGCCAATAGAACGCCACCGAAGCGCTTTCCGGCCATTTGGAAGGACTGCCGCAGCCGGTCCGCCCGCCGCCCCTGAAGTCTTGACCTCTCGGGCTCCAGCCGCGGGGGGTCGAACAAGCCAGCCGGGGGAGAGGGCTACACACGTGACGACCGTTTCTTCGGCGGTGCAGCACTCGCGCCGCGATTTTCTTTACATTGCCACCGGAGCCGTCGCCGCCGTCGGCGGGGCCGCCGTGCTGGTGCCGCTGATCACCCAGATGAATCCGGACGCTTCCACGGTCGCCGCCGGCGCACCCGTGGAGATCGACTTGAAGCCGATCGCCGACGGCCAGATCGTCAAGGTGTTCTGGCGCTCCAAGCCGATCTTCATCTTCCATCGCACCAAGCAGGAAATCGCGGCGGCCGTGAACGTGGACGTCGCCGCGTTGCCCGATCCGGCCACCGACGCCGAGCGAACCAAGCCCGGCCACGAGCAGTGGCTGGTGGTGATCGGCATCTGCACCCATCTCGGCTGCATCCCGCTCGCCCATGAGGGCGAATTTCACGGCTGGTTCTGCCCCTGCCACGGCTCGCAATACGACACCGCGGGCCGCATCCGCAAAGGTCCGGCGCCGAAGAATTTGTACCTGCCGCCTTACGCTTTTCTCTCCGACAGCAAGATCCGGATCGGCTGATCCGCGACGACAGTCTCTAAAGGTTCGATCATGAGCGGACACGCGACCTACCAGCCGAAGAACAAAGCGCTGCAGTGGTTCGAAAAGCGGCTGCCGATCGGCGGCTTGATGTATGACTCCTTCGTCGCCTATCCGACGCCGCGCAACCTGAACTACTGGTGGACCTTCGGCGGCATCCTTTCGATGATGCTCGGCATCCAGATTCTCACCGGCATCGTGCTGGCGATGCATTACACCCCGAACGTCAACCTGGCCTTCGACTTGGTCGAAGGCATCATGCGCGATGTGAATTATGGCTGGCTGTTGCGTTATCTGCACGCGAACGGCGCTTCGATGTTCTTCCTGGCCGCCTATGTCCACATGTTCCGCGGCATCTATTACGGGTCCTATAAAGAGCCGCGTGAAGTTTTGTGGATCCTCGGCGTCATCATCTACCTGTTGATGATGGCGACCGGCTTCATGGGCTATGTGCTGGTCTGGGGGCAGATGAGCTTCTGGGCGGCGACCGTGATCACCAACTTGTTCTCGGCCATACCGGGCGTGGGCGACTCCATCGTCACCTGGCTGTGGGGCGGCTACGCGGTCGGCAATCCGACGCTTAACCGCTTCTACTCGCTGCACTACCTGTTGCCCTTCGTGATCGCCGGCGTGGTGGTGCTGCATGTGTGGGCGCTGCACGTCGCGGGGCAGAACAACCCGACCGGCATCGAGCCCAAGTCGGACAAGGACACGGTGCCGTTTACACCCTATGCGACGGTTAAGGACGGCTTTTTCATGGCCTGCTTCCTGATCCTGTTCGCCTGGTTCGTGTTCTATATCCCGAACTATCTCGGCCACGCCGACAACTATATCCCGGCCAACCCGGCGGTAACGCCGTCGGAGATCGTGCCGGAATGGTATTACCTGCCGTTCTACGCGATCTTGCGCTCGATCCCGAATAAGCTGTTGGGCGTGACCGCGCTGTTTTCCTCGATCGCGATCCTCGCCTTCCTGCCCTGGCTGGATACGTCGAAGGTGCGCTCGGCGCGCTATCGGCCGCTGTTCAAGCAGTTCTTCTGGCTGTGGGTGGTCGCCTGCATCGGGCTCGGCTGGCTTGGCTCCAAGCCGCCCGAGGGCGCTTACGTGATCATCTCGCGGTTGTTCACCGCCTACTATTTCGGGTTCTTCCTGATCGTCCTGCCGCTGCTCGGCATCTTCGAAAAGACCAAGCCGCTGCCGAATTCGATTTCGGAATTGGTGCTGGGCGCCAAGGCGTGAGCGGGAGAAGGCCGATGAACATTCAGCGCACAATCTTCGCCGCCGCTCTCGCCGGCTTCGCCGTTGCCTCCGTTGCGCCTGCTTGCGCGCAGCTTGCCGAGCAGGTGCCGCCGCCGCGGCTCACCTGGTCGTTCGCCGGCCCGTTCGGCCACTACGACCAGGCGCAATTGCAGCGCGGCTTCAAGATCTACCGCGAGGTCTGCTCGAACTGCCATTCGATGAACCTGCTGTCGTTCCGCAATCTCGCCGAGCCGGGCGGCCTCGGTTACAGCGAGGCGCAGGTGGCGCAGATCGCCTCCGAGTACAAGATCAAGGACCTCGACGACAAAGGCCAGCCGATCGAGCGGCCGGGCCGGCCGGCCGACCATTTCCCGTCGCCGTTCCCCAACGATCTGGCGGCGAAGGCGACCTACGGCGTCGCGCCCCCCGACATGTCGACGCTGGCCAAGGCGCGCACCTACCAGCGCGGCTTCCCGTGGTTCATCTTCGATGCCTTCACGCAATATCAGGAGCAGGGGCCGGACTACATCGCCGCGCATCCTGAAAGGCTACAAGGACCCGCCGCCCAAGGACTTCACCCTGCCGCCGGGCGGCCACTACAACGAATATTTCCCCGGCCACAACATCGCCATGCCGCCGCCGCTGACCGCGGGCCAAGTGAAATACGAGGACGGCTCGCCGGAGACCATGGACCAGTACTCCAAGGACATCGCGGCCTTCCTGATGTGGGCGGCCGAGCCGTCTCTCGACGCGCGCAAGCGCATCGGCTTCCAGGTGATCGTGTTCCTGATCATCCTGTCGGGCCTCTTGTACTTCACCAAGAAGAAGGTGTGGTCGTCGGTGCACTGAAGCCGCACCGGCAAATTCACTTGACGCGAGGGCCCCGTTCGGGGCCCTTCGCTTTTGGATACGTCGGGAGGTGGACAATGACCAAATCGGTGCTCGGCATCATCGGCGGGTCCGGCATCTACGACCTGCCGGGCCTTTCCAACGTGCGCGAGCAGCGCGTGGAAAGTCCCTGGGGCGAGCCGTCGAACCCGCTGCGCATCGGCGAGATCGACGGCCTGCCGGTCGTCTTCCTCTCGCGCCACGAGCCGGGCCATCGCCTCTCTCCCTCCGACATCAACTACCGCGCCAATATCGACGTCTTGAAGCGCGTCGGCGTCACCGACCTGGTCTCGCTGTCGGCCTGCGGCTCGTTCAAGGAAGAACTGCCGCCCGGCACCTTCGTGCTGGTCGATCAGTTCGTCGACCGCACCCACAAGCGCGAGAGCTCGTTCTTCGGCAAGGGCATGGTGGCGCATGTCTCGATGGCGCATCCGGTCTCCCCGCGCCTGCGCGCGCGCATCGGCGAGGCGGCTTGCTGGAAGGCATCGAGCCGAAGTTCGGCGGCACTTACGTGTGCATGGAAGGTCCGCAATTCTCCACTTACGCCGAGAGCATGACCTACAAGCAGCTCGGCTATTCGGTGATCGGCATGACCAACATGCCGGAGGCCAAGCTCGCACGCGAAGCCGAGATCTGCTATGCGACCGCCGCCATGGTGACCGATTTCGACTGCTGGCACCCGGACCACGACGCCGTCACCGTGGCCGACATCGTCAAGGTGCTCATGGACAATGCCGACCGCGCCAAGCGGCTGGTGGCGCGGCTGGCGCGCGATTTCCCGCGCGAGCACGAGCCGTGCCCGATCGGCTCCGACCGTGCGCTCGACACCGCGCTGATCACGGCGCCGGAGGCGCGCGATCCGGCGCTGCTCGCAAAGCTCGACGCGGTGGCGGGAAG
Organism: uncultured Pseudomonadota bacterium; assembly: GCA_963805535.1. Taxonomy (GTDB): domain Bacteria; phylum Pseudomonadota; class Alphaproteobacteria; order Rhizobiales; family Xanthobacteraceae; genus Pseudolabrys. The sequence continues at coordinate 80,486 of CAWDUV010000005.1, read as the reverse complement.
GGTGCTGAAGGTCTGAGCGATGTTGTTCTTCGGCCTGATGGTCGCGATCGCGCTTGCCGCCGCCGGCGTGCAGGCGGTCATGGGTGGCTTTGATCTCGCCGCCAGCCTGCGCTGGGGCATGGCGCTGGCGCTGATCCCGATCGGCATCGATCATCTGCGCAACCCGCAGCGCTACCTGCCGATGATGCCATCCCTGCTGCCCTGGCACGGCTTTCTGGTCGCGTTTACCGGGTTGTGCGAGATCGCCGGCGGCATTGGCCTGTTGATAGCGCCGTTGCGTTGGCTCGCCGGGCTGCTGCTCGCGGTCTATTTCGTCTGCGTCTTTCCGGCCAATATCTACGTGGCCGTCGCCGGCAAATCGGTGCAAGGCATGCCGGACGCGCGCTGGTATTATTGGCTCCGCCTGCTGTTCCAGCCGCCCGTGGTCTTGTGGGCGCTGTTGGCCGGCGAGGTGATCAAGGCCTAGCCCGAGGGACAGCATGGCTGACGAAATCCACTCGGCGGTCGATTTTTATTCGCGCCATCCGATCTCCTTGGAAATCATCCTGGAAAAACTGAAGGCGAGCCGCGGCCATCTCGACGACGTGCGGCCGGAGGAGCTGTTCGCGCACGATCAGGATCACTACGGCGGACTGGCGGCGAACGACGCGCTGGCCGCGCGCGCTCGTCTTGCGGAAGGCGTCAAGGTCGCCGATTTCTGCGCCGGGCTCGGCGGTCCGGCGCGCTATTTCGCGCAGCGCTACGGCGCCGACGTCACCGGCATCGAATTGACGCCGGCGCGCGTCAAAGGCGCGCGCGAGCTGACGCGCCTGGTCGGCCTGCAGGACACAGTGCGGGTGATCGAGGGTGATGTCATGGCGGTGCCGCTGGCCGACGCCAGCATCGACGTCGTGATCAGCCAGGAAGCGCTGCTGCACGTGCCGGACAAAGTGCGGGCGTTGGCCGAGGCGTTTCGCATCCTGAAGCCGGGCGGCCGGCTTGCCTTCACCGACTGGGTTGCCCACCGCCTCCTGTCCGAGGCCGACAAGGATTTGCTGTGGCAGGGCATGGCGGTGACCACGCTCTACAGCCCGCGGGCCTACGGCGAACTGATCGAGCGCGCCGGCTTCGAGCTCCGCTCGGTCGAGGATCTGACCGCGGACTGGGGCGCCATCCTGCGCGAGCGGCTGGCCATGTACCGCAAGCTGCGCCTGGAGGCGCAAGCCGCCGGCGCGCCGGCCGGCCACGACGCCTTCTATGCGAGCTATGTGCGTTTCGTCGATCTGGTGAATGCCGGGGGGCTCGGCGGCGCGCGCTTTGCCGCCGCCAAGCCAGGCTGACGGCGGTGGCTATTCGGGCCTCAGGTGGCTATGAAATCATCCGGCCCGCCCCGGAACCCAAGTGAGAGCCTGATGACCGCTTCCGCCATCGAAAACGACCTGCAGGACGCCATCCGCTCGATCCCGGACTATCCCAAGCCGGGGATCGTCTTCCGCGACATCACCACGCTCCTGGGCAATGCGCGCGCCTTCCGCCGCGCGGTCGACGAATTGGTGCAGCCCTGGGCCGGCATGAAGATCGACAAGGTCGCCGGCATCGAGGCGCGCGGTTTCATCCTGGGCGGGGCGGTGGCGCACCAGGTCTCGGCCGGCTTCGTGCCGATCCGCAAGAAGGGCAAGCTCCCGCACAAGCGGGTGAGCGTCGCCTATGCGCTGGAATACGGCGAGGACGTCATCGAAATGCACGCCGACGCGCTGGTGGCCGGCGAGCGGGTGGTGCTGGTCGACGACCTGATCGCCACCGGCGGCACCGCGGAAGCCGCGGTGAAGCTGTTGCGCCAGCTCGGCGCCAATGTGCTGGCCGCCTGTTTCGTCATCGACCTGCCCGACCTCGGCGGCGCCGCGAAGCTGCGCAAGCTCGACGTGCCGGTGCGCACGCTGGTGTCATTCGAAGGGCATTAGCTCAGGCGGCCGCGCAGGGTCAGCGTCTCACCCGCCGCCAGGTCTCGCCGCCGCATATCACGCCGGCGCAGCCCTGCACTTCCAGCCGGTCGGCGCTGTGCCAGAGCAGCTTGCCGGCGTAAGTCTGCCCATCGTCGGAATTGTAGATCGCGCCCGCCCAGGTGCCTTGCCCGTTCGACCGCATGGCGAAGATGCGCAAGCCGAGGATTTGCCGCGAGCGCCGGCGTGGATCGGGATTTTGGGCGTCGACCGGCGGCCGGCCGGTGTCGGGGTCGACGGCGTCCTTCAGCCAGGTCACCGTGCCGCACAGCGCCTGCCCGCAATGCGCGATGCGGATCTGGGCATCGCCCTTCTGCGTCAGCCAGGTGCCGGTCGGCTCGGCGGCCTGCGCCAACGCTGGAAGACCGGTGAGCAGGAGCGCAAATGTGGCCGCGCGAAACGGGTGCATGGGCTTGAGGCTCCTTGGGGCCCGGCGGGGCGGGACGTGCTTCACACGCGCCATTCATGGCATAATGACGCAGGCGGCGAAGGCAAGTCTTGCGCATTGCGAGAATTTGGTGAACGGGTCACGAATCATGCGGCGGGCATCCGAAATAAAGCGCTCCGGGCAGTGGGATGCCGCGGCCGCAGCCGACCGCGTGGTGCTCGACGCCGGCGACCGCCATCTGCGCCGCGTGGTGCTTACCGGAGAGCGCGGCTTGCGTTTCCTGGTCGATCTGCCGCGCCCGCTGCAGTTGCACGACGGTGATGCATTCGCGCTCGACGACGGCGCGCTGGTGTGGGTGGCCGGCCATCCCGAGCCGCTGATCGAGATCGCCGGCCGCGACGCGCTCGCGACGCTGCGGCTTGCCTGGCACCTCGGCAACCGCCACACCGACGTCGAGATCGCCGGCGGCAAATTGCGTATCCGGCGCGATCACGTGCTGGAGGACATGTTGCGCGGCCTCGGCGCGCATCTGAGCGCGCTCGAGGCGCCGTTCGATCCGGAGCCGGCGTCGCCGCATCATCACGCGCACGGGCAGGCGCATGGCGGGTAAGAAGGGTGGGAATGGCGCCGCGGACGCGGCCCACCTCTCCCCGCAGGCGGGGAGAGGTGGGCCGCGCGTAGCGCGGGCGGGTGAGGGGACCTCGCCAGTGCTTGAGCGTTTCGATACGCCCCCTCACCTGACTAGCACCGCGCTGGCGCGCGATGCTTGCCACCCTCTCCGCGCGAGCGGGGAGAGGGAAAGCGCGGCCCTCTACCGCCTCATGGCCTGGCTGTCGCCCGCCTATCCGGTCGGCGCCTTCTCTTATTCGAGCGGCATCGAATGGGCGGTGGAAGCGGGCGACGTGCACGACGCCGGCAGCTTGCAAGCCTGGCTCGCCGTCATGCTGGGCGAAGGCTCGGCTGCCTGCGATGCCGTGCTGTTCGCGCATGCCCACCGCGCCGTCACCGACAGCGACGACAAAGCCCTGCGCGCCGTCGCCGAGCTGGCCGCCGCCTTCGCCTCTTCCAAGGAGCGGCATCTGGAGACGACCGCGCAAGGCAATGCCTTCGTCGAAGCGACGCGCGCCGCCTGGCCTTGCGCAGCGCTCGACAAGCTCAAAGCAGTCTGGGACGGCCCGGTCGCCTATCCGGTGGCGGTCGCCGTTGCGGCGAGCGGCCACGGCATCGCGCTGGCACCTTCGCTCGCGGCCTTGCTGCAGGCGGTCGCCGCCAATCTGGTCTCCGCCGGCGTGCGGCTGATCCCGCTCGGCCAGACGGACGGCCAGCGCGTGCTGGCCGCGCTCGAAGCACATCGTCGCGCACACCGCCGCCCGCGCGCCGTCGATCAAGCTCGACGACCTCGGCGCCGCCGCCTTCCGCGCCGACCTCGCCGGCAGCCGGCACGAGACGCAATACACACGGCTGTTCCGCTCATGAGCCTGTTGGCCGTTTTGATCTTCGGATTCCTGGCGGCGGTTGCCGCGCTGCATGTCTTGTGGGGCTTCGGTCTGCGCTTTCCGGCACGCGACGAGGCAGGCTTGGTCGCACTCGTCGTCGGCGCGACCGGGCGCTCGCGCATGCCGCCGCTGCTGCAATGTCTGGCGGCCGCAGGCGCGATTTTGGTCGCCGGTCTGGTGGCGTTGGCGCTCGCCGATGTGATCGCACAGCCTGTGCCGGCAATGCTGGTGACGACGGCCGGTGCCGCGGTCGCTTTGGTCTTCGCCGTCCGCGGGATTGCCGCCTATGTACCGGCCTGGCGGCGACGCTTCGCCCAGCAACCATTCGCCAGCCTCGATACCGGCTTTTACGGGCCGCTGTGCCTTTTGTTGGCAGTGGCCTTTGCCGTGCTTACCCTCGGGCGGTTGTCATTTTGACGCCGCCTGAATGGATGCTCGCCGGCGGGCTTGCGGTTGCTTGAATGCGGAAGTCGGATATACCCGACTTTCGGCGCGACCCCGATGAGGGACGTGTAACAGTGCCTTTCTTAGCGAGCTGGCCGGGACAAGCCCGGCCATGACCGAATATGACGATTGAGAATCCCCACGGCCCCAATCCGCACGGCCCCTTGCGCGTCGGTGTCGGCGGCCCGGTCGGCTCCGGCAAGACCGCGCTGATGGACGCGCTCTGCAAGACGCTGCGCGACCGTTACGAGATCGCCGCCATCACCAACGACATCTACACCAAATGGGACGCCGACTATCTCGTGCGCTCGGGCGCGCTGGCCGCCGAGCGCATCGCCGGCGTCGAAACCGGCGGCTGCCCGCACACCGCCATCCGCGAGGACGCCTCGATCAATCTCGCGGCGATCGCCGAGATGCGCGCCAAGTTTCCCGCGCTCGACCTGGTGCTGATCGAATCGGGCGGCGATAACCTCGCCGCTACCTTTTCGCCGGAGCTTGCCGATCTCACCCTCTATGTCATCGACGTGGCCGCCGGCGACAAGATCCCGTCCAAGGGCGGGCCCGGCATCACGCGCTCCGATCTCTTGGTGATCAACAAGATCGATCTCGCGCCTTACGTCGGCGCCTCGCTCGAAGTGATGGAGCGCGACGCCAAGAAAATGCGGGGGGCACGGCCTTTCGTCATGACCAATCTGCGCCAGGGGCAGGGCGTCGAGGCAATCGCCAAATTTATTGAAGACAAAGGTGGGTTGGGCAAATGAGCCGTGCATCCGTCCGCGAACGTCTCGACGCCGCGCTCGCCCGCATCGACGATTCGAAAGGCGAGGGCGCACGCGCCTGCCTCAACGTCTACCGCGAAGCGGCCAAAGCGGCGGCCGAGGCATCCGACGCCCGCGCCAAGGCCGGCATCTCGCTAGGCGCCCTCGACGGCGCCATCGTTTCCATCAAAGACCTGTTCGACGTTGCCGGCGAAGTCACGCGCGCAGGCTCGAAAGTGATCGCCGAGGAAGGCAGACCGGCCGTTCGGGACGCAACCATCGTGCGCCGCCTGCGCCGCGCAGGCTGTGTCATCGTCGCCAAGACCAACATGACCGAATTCGCCTTTTCCGGCGTCGGCGCCAATCCGCATTTCGGCACGCCGGGCAACCCGTTCGACCGCGCGCGCATTCCCGGCGGCTCCACCTCCGGCGGCGCGGTCGCCTGCGCCGACGGCATGTGCGAGATTTCGATCGGCTCCGACACCGGCGGCTCCACCCGCGTGCCGGCCGCGCTCTGCGGCATCGTCGGCTTCAAGCCGAGCCGCCAGCGCGTGCCGACCGACGGCGCCTTTCCTTTGTCCTGGGCGCTCGATTCGGTCGGGCCGATGGCGCGCAGCGTGCAAGATTGCGCCGATGCCGACGCCGTCATGGCGGGTGAAGCGCCGCTTGCGCTCGATCCCGCGCCGCTGGCCAATTTGCGCATCGGCGTCGTGCAAGGCTTCGCGCTCGACCGGCTCGACGACACGGTGGGCAAGAGCTTTCCCTCGGCGCTCGACCGCCTGGAGAAATCCGGCGTCCGCGTGTCGGCCGAGAAGCTGCCGCTCATCGAGCGGATGACCGAGCTGCTCGGCAAGGGCGGCGTGCTGCTGCCGGAAGCCTATGCCGTGCATCGCGACCGGCTCGGCCGTCGCGCCGGCGACATCGATCCGAATATCCGCGCCCGGCTCGAGCGCGCGAGCCAGATCGCGGCCGCCGACTATATCGACATGGCCCGCGCGCGCACCGAACTCATCGGCGCCATGGATGCCCGCCTGGCCGATCTCGACGCGGTCGTCATGCCGACCACGCCGATCGTGGCGCCGCTCATGGCGGAGGTCGCCGCCCCGGACGACTTCTCCCGCCGCAACGCGCTTTTGCTGCGCAACACCACGGTCTGGAATTTCTTCGACTGCTGCGCCATCTCGCTGCCGCTGCCGCGCCACGGCGGCCTTGCCACCGGCCTGATGCTGGCCGCCCGCAACGGCTGCGACCGCCGTCTTTTCCGCATCGCCGCCGCGGTGGAGCGCTTGTTGGCGGCGTGAAATGCAGATGGCATGTCCGCCGCGCTGAATTGGCATGAGCTGAAGTAATTAGGTGGATTGCGTCGGTCGTCGGCCTCGTCATGCTGGCGGCGACGTACCGTTATCGACAAGTGTTTCTGGCAATCAGCCCGGGTCGAAACCCTTGGCCTTCAGGACGCGCGCTCCATCCGGCCCGGTGATGAACTTGATGAATGCTTTGGCGCTATCGGGTGCTTTGCTCGCCGTGGCGATGCCCGCGGTAAACAGGGTCACGCTGCCGAATTTGCCCGGCAACGGTCCGAGGATTTCCGCGCCCGCGACCGGAATGATTTCCGAGCCTTGCGCCACGCCCAATTCGGCTTCGCCCTTGGCGACAAGCTCGGGCGCCTGGGCGCCGGGCACGAGAATTGTCTTCGCCTTGAGTTCATCGGTCAGGCCGAGCTGCCCGACAACCTTGGCGAAGTACACGCCGCTGGCGCCGCCTTTCGCCGGGTCGGCGTATGAAATCGATTTGGCCGCGATCAGCGTATGTTTCAGGGCGTCGACAGTGCCGATATCCGGCTTGGCGGCGCCTTTGCGAATGGCGATCGCAACCGGTGTGCCGCCGACATTGGCGAGGCTGCCGGCCGTCAATTTCCCCTGTTTGAGAAGATCTTCCATCATCGGACGGATCAGGATGGCGACGTCGTCCGCTTCGCCGTTGGCGACCCGCTGTTTCAACTGCGCCGCAAGGCCATAAACCATCGTCACCTTGCCGCCGCCGGTGCTTTCGAATTTTGCCGCAAGGTCGTCCAATGTCGATTTCAGGGCGACCGACGCCATCACTTTGATTTCGTCGGCTCGAGCAAGTCCGCCGCCAACCAAAAGTGATAGCGACAAAAAGGCCGCAACTCCGTAGAGCGCAGCTCGCCGCATTGTCGTGCTAGTCATGACCGTGCCCCCAGCTTTCAATTTACGAGCATAGTCAGCGCGGTCCGGCTTCGCAATAGGTCGCCGAACTTCAGCCCTGATGCTGGGGACTGCTCTCTTACGGCGCAAGAGTTAAAGCCGGTTGCTGCAGTGCCTAAGTCCGAAGGTGGCGGCGGGTTCAACTGATCGCCAACACAATGCAGACACAGGAGAGTGCACTGCAAATGTCCGCCTCCGGGGGTAATGCGGAAATGGGCGGATTTATGAGTGCACGTCCTGGCTAAAACTCCCTTAGCATCTCCAGCAGCCGCCGGTAGTTCTCCGCCCCAAGCTTTTCCTGCAGCGCCGCCTCGTGCTCGGCCGCCAGCCGTTTCGCTTGAGCCAGCACCTTGTCGCCCTGGCGCGTCAGCCGCAAAGCGTGCCGGCGGGCATCGGCCGAGGAGGGCAGGCGCTGCGTGAGCCCGCGGGCTTCCAGCCGGTGCAGCAGGCGCACCAGCCGCGCGCGTTCGATGCCGAGCGTGGCGGCGAGTTCCGATTGCGAAAGGCCCGGATTGGCGCTGATCACCACCAGCACCGAGAACTGCGCCGGGCTGACGTCGATCGCGGCGAGATGCCGGTTGAAATCCTGGAACACCCAGACCTGCAAGCGGCGCACGAAATAGCCGAGCCGCTCGTTGAGCACGTCGAGATCGATCGCCGGCTTGCTGCGCAGGCTGAGTGCCGGCGTCTTGTGCAACAGCGCACGTCCGCCGCCTGCCTTCCGCTGCTTTGCCGGCGACATCGGCGTCCCCCGTACCCCCCAAGGTCGGTGTTGACGAAATTTGTTGTCCACGTCAACAATATCGCCGGAGACGAGGGGGCGATAGCGCCGGCGACGGCTTGGTCGGACCTGCCGCAGCCGCGCAAGTTCCGCTGCCGTCCGGCGGGGGTTCGGCACGCTTGTAAGGATCGGAAAAAATCCGGCATCATCCGGGAAACGGCCGCCTCGCGGCCAGGGAGGGAAACATGAAATATAATTCGTCGTCCAAGGCAGCGCGCGTCACCCGCCGCGGCTTCAATATCGGCGCCGGCGCGGCCATTGTCGCCGGCACCGCGCCCTTCAGCATCGGCCGTGCCGCCAACGCGCCGCTGAAAGTGGGCGTGCTGCTGCCGCGCTCGGGTGTGCAGGCAGGCATCGGCCAGGACTGCTGGCGTGGCGTGGAGCTTGCGGGGCCGATCTTGAAGAGCCTCGGCCTGCCGGAACTGCATGTCATGAGCGGCGACACCGAGACCAAAGTGGACGTCGCGCGCTCCCAGGCCGAGAAGTTGATCGGCGAGGGCGCCCAGCTCCTGGTCGGTGCCTTCGATTCCGGCCAGACCACCGCGATCGCGCAGGTTGCCGAGCAGAAGGGCGTACCGCTCGTCATCAATATCGCCGCCGCCCCGCCGATCACCGAGCAGGGCTACAAGTTCGTGTTCCGCAACTTCCCGACCGCGCCCATGATCCTCATCGACGCCTTCAAGAACCAGCTCGAAGTGTTCAAGCAGGTCGGCGCGGCGCCTAAGACGGTCGTGTTCATGCATGTCAACGACACTTTCGGCACGGCGATGTCCGGCGGCATCAAGCACGTCATGCCGCACTTCAAGATGCCCTATAAGATCGTGCAGGAGATATCTTACGATCCGGCCGCGCGCGACCTCTCGGTCGAAGTGGCGAAGGCAAAAGCGACCGGCGCCGACGCGCTGTTGATGGTGTCGCGCCTCAACGACGCCATCCTGATCACGCGTGAACTGGTCAAACAGCGCTGGTCCCCGATGGCGATCATGAGCATGGGCCCGGGCTGGTACGAGGACCAGTATCTCAAGACGCTCGGCAAGCTTTCCGACGGGCCGCTGAGCTTCGTGCCCTGGTACGATCCCAACAAGCCGCTGTCGAAGAAGCTGGAAGCGGCGATGGCGAAGAAATATCCCGGCTCCAACCTCGATACCAATCAGGTCTACACCTTCGAGGCGCTGCTGGTGGCCGCCGACGCCTATAAGCGCGCCGGCAGCGCCGACCCGAAGGCGCTCGCGGACGCCATCCGCAAGACCCACATCACCGACAATGTCAGCCCCGGTCCCGGCATCATGTTCAATGCCAAGGGCCAGAACGACAAGCTGCAGGACTCGGCGATCCAGAACCAAGGGGGCAAGACGGTGACGGTGGCGCCCAAGGCCGCCGCCAACGGCAAGGTGGTGTGGCCCTATCCGCCCTTCGACAAGCGCGGCTAAGGCACTTTTTCTCCGTCATTGCCGGGCCGCCGCGCGAGCGGCGTGACCCGGCAATCCATCTTTCGCTAAAAGATGGATGCGCGGGTCAAGCCCGCGCATGACCGAGTAAGTAGCCGACGCCAAGGACCGTTTCGTGCCCCTCTCGCTCTATCTCAACGTCGCCGTCGGCGGGATTCTCACCGGCCTGGTCTACGGGCTGATGGCGCTCGGCCTGTCGGTCATCTTCGGCGTGGTGCGCGTGGTCAATTTCGCCCACGGCGAGATGATGACCGTCGCCATGTATATCGCGGTGGCGCTGTTCGCCGCCTTCCATCTCGACCCGCTGGTCATGCTGGTGCCGATCGCCGCGGTCATGTTCGCCTTCGGCTATACAGTGCAGGCTGGCCTGATCAACCGCTTCATCACGCGGCCCGAGCACAGCCAGTTCCTGCTGCTGGTCGGCATCGGGCTGATCATCGCCAATGTCCTGCTCATCCTGTTCGGGCCGGACGCCCAGAACGTGCAGGTTTCCTACGCCTACGATAGCTACGCGATCGGCCCGCTGATCGTCGACGCCACCAAGCTCTACGCCGCCGTCGGCGCCGTCGTGGTGGCGGCGGCGCTGTTTGCCTTCTTCCGCTATACCGCGGTCGGCACCGCCATCCGCGCCTGCGCCGATAACCATACCGGCGCGCTGGTGGTCGGGCTCGACGTGAACCGCCTCTACGCGCTGACCTTCGGCCTGGGCGCGGCCTGCGTCGGCGCCGCCGGCACCATCCTGCTGCTGCTGTTCGACGTCACGCCGGGCGCCGGCCCGTCCTACACGCTGCTCGCCTTCGTCATCGTCATCACCGGCGGCTTGGGCTCCATGCCCGGCGCGCTGATCGGCGGCGTGCTGATCGGGCTGACCGAGGCGATGGCCGGCCTCATGTTCAGCCCCTCGGCCAAGAGCATGTTCTCCTTCGCCCTTCTCGTCTTGGTGCTGCTGTTCCGCCCGCAGGGCATCATGGGCAAGAGGGCGGCATGATCGCCCGCCTGATCGAGGGCGTGCCGCGCCGCACGCTGGCGCTGATGGCCCTCTTGCTGGCGCTCGCCCTCGTCGCCCCGCTGTTTGCCGGCGACTATCTGCTGACCGTTCTGATTGTGATCTTCTATTTCGCCTATGTCGGCCAGGCCTGGAACATCATGATGGGCTTTGCCGGCCAGCTCTCGCTCGGCCACGCGCTCTATGTTGGCCTCGGCGCCTATACCGCCGCCGCGCTCTACGTGCATTTCGGCGTCGGGCCCTGGCTCGGCCTCATCCTGGCGGTGCCGATCGCCGGCCTGACCGGTGCCTGCATCGGCTTTCTCGCTTTTCGTTTCCGGGTCGGCGGCGTCTATTTCGCCATCCTGACCATTGCCTTTGCCGAATTCGCCCGCGTCGGCTTCGACCATCTCGGCTGGACCGGCGCTTCGGCCGGCCTGTTCCTGCCGGTCAAGCAATACGCCCACAACGACCTCTGGCGCCTGCGCGGCCTACCGGTGATGTTTTATTACGTGCTGCTCGCCGCCACCGTCCTGGCCTTCGTCGGTTGCCGCATGCTGCTGCAAAGCCGCGTCGGCTATTTCTGGCTGGCGATCCGCGAGGACGAGGAGGCCGCCCGTTCGGTCGGCATCGACACTTTCCGCTACAAGATGATCGCGGTGGTGATCTCCGCCGGCATGACCGCCTTCGCCGGCGTGATCTTCGCCTTCTACTACAACAACCTGTTTCCCGAGCAGGTGTTCAATATCGCCCAATCGATCGAGATCATCCTGGGGCCGATCGTCGGCGGCGTCGGCACGCTGTTCGGACCGATCCTCGGCGCCTTCGTGCTGACCGGCCTTGCCGAGACGCTCACCGGGGTGCTTGCCGTCGCCGGCATCGATCTGCCCGGCGCCAAGCAGGTGTTCTACGGCATCTGCCTGTTGCTGGTCATCCTGGCGCTGCCCGACGGCGTCTGGCCGTGGTTGTCGCGGCGGCTGCGGCTGACGGGAAAACCGAAATGAGCGCGCTGCTCACCGTCGACAATGTCAGCAAGCGCTTCCGCGGTCTGGTCGCGGTCGATCGCGTCAGCTTGGAGGTGCCGGAGGGCGCGATCTGCGCGGTGATCGGCCCCAACGGCGCCGGAAAGACCACGCTGTTCAATGTCATCGCCGGCGCGCTCAAGCCCGACGCTGGCAGCGTCGTCTTCGCCGGCGCGCGCATCGACGGGCTGGCGCCCGACCGCATCTGCCGGTGCGGCGTCGGCCGCACCTTCCAGATCGTGCGGCCGTTCCCGGCGCTCAGCGTCGAGGACAATGTGATCGTCGGCGCGCTCATGCGGCGCGGCGATGTAAGCCTGGCGCGCGCCCACGCCCACGACGTGCTGCGCCAGCTCGATCTCTACGACAAGCGCGAGCAGCGGGCCGGCTCGCTTACGCTGCCCGACCGCAAGCGGCTGGAAATGGCGCGCGCGCTCGCCACCGACCCCAAGCTGCTTCTGCTCGACGAGGTGATGGCGGGCCTGCGCCCCACCGAAACCGACCGCATCGTCGCCATCCTGCGGGAGATCAACCGCGAGCGCGGCCTCGCCATTTTGTTGATCGAGCACGTCATGCGCGCGGTCATGGCGCTCGCCGGACGCGTGACGGTGCTGCACCACGGCGCCAAGATCGCGGACGGCGCGCCGGCGGAAGTGGTGCGCGATCCGGCGGTGATCGATTCCTACCTCGGCGCGGAGGCGGTCGAGTGATGCTCACCGTCGAAAACCTCGACGTCTTCCACGGCGACGCCCAGGCGCTCGACGGCGTTTCGCTCACCATCGAACAGGGCGCCATCGCGGCCATCGTCGGCGCCAACGGCGCCGGCAAGACCTCGCTCATCCGCGCCATCGCCGGCATGCTCAAGCCCGCGCGCGGCCGCATCCTCTATCGCGGCACCGACATCGCCGGCTGGCCGAGCCACAAGGTGTGCGAGCTCGGCCTCGGCCAGGTGGCGGAAGGCCGCCAGGTCTTCCCCTCGCTCTCGGTCGCCGAGAACCTGGAGACGGGCGCCATGCTGGCGCGCGCCCGCGCCCAGCGCGCGCGCAATCTGGAGTGGGTCTATACGCTGTTTCCGGTGCTGGCCGAGCGGCGCGCGCAAGCCGCCGGCACGCTGTCGGGCGGCGAGCAGCAGATGCTCGCCATTGGCCGCTGCTTGATGGGCGCGCCCGAGCTCGTCATGTTCGACGAGCCCTCGCTGGGTCTTGCGCCCACCATCGTGCAGAGCGTGTTGAAGACCGTGCGCGACTTGAACCGCGACGGCCTCACCTGTGTGCTGGTCGAGCAGAACGTCGCGGTCTCGCTCAGGCTGGCGAGCCAAGCCTATGTGCTGGAGAACGGCCGCGTTACGCTCGCCGGCACCGGCGCCGCGCTGTTGGACGACGACCGGGTGCGGCAGGCGTATTTAGGGCTCTGAGCTCATTCCGGGGGCCGGCCAAAGGCCGGACTCCGGAATGGCGAAGAAAATTACTTCAACGCCGGCCCGATGGTCACCGTCAACGTGCCGACGCCTTCGACCGCGCACTCGATCTTGTCGCCGGCAACGGTCGCAGCCACGCCGGATGGCGTGCCGGTCATGATCACGTCGCCCGCCTCCAGCGCCACCATCTCCGAGAGCTTGGAGATGGTCTCCGGCACGTTCCAGATCATCTGGTTGAGATCGCCGTCCTGGCGCATCTGCCCGTTCACCTTCAGCGTGATGCGCCCCTTGCTCGGATGGCCGATCTCGCTCGCGGCTTTAAGCGGCCCGCAGGGCGCCGAATGATCGAAGGCCTTGCCGACTTCCCATGGCCGCTTCACGTCGCGCGAGGCGATCTGCAGATCGCGCCGCGTCAGATCGATGCCGACCGCGTAACCCCAAATGCAGTCGTTGGCCTTGTCGACCGGAATGTTGCGGCCGCCGCTTTTGAGCGCCACCACCAGTTCGACCTCGTGATGCATGTCCTTGGTCAGCGACGGGTAGGGCACCGTCCCGCCATCCGGTACGATCGCGTCGGCCGGCTTGGCGAAGAAGAAGGGCGGCGCCCGCTCGTCCTGCCCCATTTCGCGGATGTGCTCGATGTAATTACGCCCGACGCACCAAATGCGCCGCACCGGGAATAGTTTTGCCGAGCCGGCGACCGCGATGGAAGCCTGCGGCGGCGGCGGAATGACGTAGTCGGTCATGATGAAGGGCCGTCGAATGTGAGTTGCAAAGGCCCGGTCGCTTATGAGGTGCGGCCGGGCAGGAAAAACGCCGTGGCGTATCAGGTGCGATGCGCCGCCGTCAACGGCCGTTGGTGCGGGAGCGACAGGTCAAGTTTTGACCACTTTACGGTAGGCCTAATGGATTCGCCGCTCGTCCGCGAGTCGCAACAATGTGGCTATCAGCTCGACACCTGCATTCAATCGGCTTTTTAGCGCTGCTGGCGGCTTTCGCTCCAGCCGGCGCCGCGGCGCACCCGCACGTATTCGTTGCCGCCGCGACCGGCGTCTATTTCGATGCAGAGGGCCGCGTGACGCACCTCCAGCATGTCTGGCAATTCGACCCGGCCTTTTCGGCATTCGCGACACAAGGCCTCGATGCGAACGGTGACGGCAAGCTAAGTCGCGGCGAACTGGCCCCGCTCGCGAAAGTCAACATCGAATTGCTGCAGCCCTATCACGACTTCACGTGGATGACCGTCGGCGGCAAGAAGGTCAAATTCGATCCGCCGAAAAACTATTTCCTGCGGATGTATAACGGGCTGCTCACGCTCATCTTTCAGTTGCCTTTGCGGACGCCGACGCCGGCCGGCGCAAAGATGAAGATCGAGGTTTACGACCCGGAATATTTCGTGGCGTTCACCTTCGACAAGAAAACTCCGATGGAATTGTTCGACGCCCCGGCGGGCTGCACGGCTGAATATCATCCGCCTCGGCTGCTCCGCGCGGGCACAATGGCCGCGCTGGCTGCGGTCCCCAAAAGCCAGCACGATCTTCCATTGGGGCTACAAAGCGCGGCGGTCGAGTTGGCCAATATATTTAAAGTAGCGTGCCCGAAGTAACGGCGGCGACTGCGTCAGCGTTACGTTCGCGTCGGTTCGGGTTTTGTTGCATCTTAAAGGTGCCGCGCAGCTTACGACGACGCCAGCGCCGCCACCGGCGCGCGCGGCTCCTGCTGCTCGAGTTGCAGCCGGTAGAAGGTCGAGTAGCGCCCGCGCTTGCGCAGCAATTCTTCGTGCCGTCCGGATTCCACCGCGCGGCCGTTCTCCACCACCAGAATGCGGTCGGCATGCGCGACGGTGTGCAGCCGGTGCGCGATGGCGAGCGTGGTGCGGCCGCGGAACAGATGCTCCATGGCCTCGCGCACCTGCAATTCCGATTCGGAATCGAGCGCGGCGGTCGCCTCGTCGAGCAGGATGATGGGCGCGTTCTTGATCAGCGCGCGCGCGATCGCGATGCGCTGGCGCTGGCCGCCGGAAAGCTGCAAGCCGTGCTCGCCCACCGGCGTGTCGTAGCCGCGCGGGTACGCCATGATGAAGTCGTGCGCATAGGCGCCCTTGGCCGCCGCTTCGATCTCGTCCTCGCTCGCGCCCGGTTTGCCGAACGCGATATTGTCGCGGATCGAGCCGCGGAACAGGAACACGTCCTGCCCGACATAGGCGATGTGCTCGCGCAAGGAGCGGCGCGAGACTTGCCCGATGTCCTGCCCGTCGATGACGATCTTGCCGTGCTCGGGCCCGTAGAAGCGCATGATCAGGTTGAACACGGTCGATTTGCCGCCGCCGGACGGACCCACCAGCGCGGTCAGCTTGCCGGCCTCGGCGGTAAACGACATGCCGCGCAGCACCGACTCGTCGCCGCGATAGGCGAAATGCACGTCGTCGAACACGATCTGCGGGTGCTTGACCGTGAGCGCCGGCTTGGCGTCGTCGGGCGCTTCGCTCGGCGGGGAATCGATCACCTCGAACAGGATGCGTACGCCGACCAGCGCGCTGTTGAGCTCGAGATTGAGCCGCGCCAGGCGCTTGGCCGGCTCGTAGGCCAAAAGGAACGCGGTGACGAAGGAGAAGAATTCTCCCGGCGTCGCGCCGGTCACCACGACGCGGTAGCCGGCGTAGACGAGCGCGAGCGCGATCGCGCAGCCGCCCAGCGTCTCCATCAGCGGGCTGGCACGTTTGGACACGCGCGCCATTTTGTTGGCCTCGTGCTCGACCGCCGCCACGTTGCGGTCGAAGCGCTCGCGCATGGTGTCTTCCAGCGTGAAGGCCTTGACGATGCGGATGCCCTGCAGGGTCTCCTGCAGCGTCTCGATGATCTGGGTATTGCCCTGGAACTGGCTTCTCCCGATCGAATAGATGCGGCGGATCAGCTTGCGCAGCACCAGGAAGGCCGGCGGCACCACCACGAAGGTGAAGAACGACATCAGCGGGTCCTGCACCACCATCACGGCGACCAGGCCCACCAGCGAGAAGAAATCGCGGCCGACCGAGGTGATCAGCAGGTTGACGACCTGCGTCGCTGCCTGCGCACCGGCGCTTAAGCGCGCGATGAACTCGGTCGAGTGGCGGTCGGAGAAGAAGCCGACCCCTTCCTGCAGCAGCTTGCCGAACACGGCGCGCTGATTGTCGGCGACGATGCGGTTGCCGATGCGCGCCAGGATCACGCTGAAGCCGTAGGTGGCGATGCCCTTGGTGGCGAACAGCGCCACCGTCACCCCGCCCAGGATGACGATGCCGGGGAAATTGCGGCTGACGTAGGCTTCGTTGACGACGGTGCCGATCAGATAGGCGCTAAGCGCGGTGGCGCCGGCGGCGACGGCCATCAAAATGAAGGCGATCAGGTATTTGCGCCAATGCTGCAGGCCCTGCTCCATGAGCAGGCGGCGCACCAGCACATAGGCGCCGTAACGCTCGTCGTCGGTCTTCGGCAGGATATATTCGGTCATTCGCCCTCGGTCGGGCTCGATTGTGGCACGTTTTGAGAGCGCGCGGGCTTCTTGCCTGCCGGCGCGGCAAAATTCAAGCCAAAAGCTGGTTAAAAGGGCCGGAGGAGGCCGGTTCCGCTTCGATTTGGGCGGATTCTAAGCTCGTCATCGCCGCTTGGCGGCGCCTCGCAACGACAGCGGTCAGGCCGCGGCGCTCTTGCGCTTGCCCAGCAGTTCCTCCCAGGCCAGCGCGTGGGCGACGATGGTGTCGAGGTCGTCGTATTGCGGGCGCCAGTCGAGCGTGGCGCGGATGCGCGCGACGTCGGCGACCAGCGCGGCCGGGTCGCCGGGACGGCGCCCGCGCAGTTCGACCGGGAAGTCGCGCCCGCTCGCCTTCTTGACCGAATTGATCACCTCCAGCACCGAGGCGCCGCGTCCGTAGCCGCAATTGAAGGTGGCGCTGGTGCCGCCGAGGCGCAGATGGCGCAGCGCTGCCTGGTGCGCGCGCGCCAGATCGCTGACATGGATGTAGTCGCGGATGCAGGTGCCGTCCGGCGTCGGATAGTCGGTGCCGAACACCTCGATCTTGTCGCGCTTGCCGAGCGCGGCCTCGCAGGCGACCTTGATCAGGTGCGTGGCCATCGGCGTCGACTGGCCGGTGCGCTGCTGCGGATCGGCGCCGGCGACGTTGAAATAGCGCAGCACCACGAAGCGCAGGCCGTAGGCCTTGCCGGCGTCGTGCAGCATGATTTCCGACATCAGCTTGGACGAGCCGTAGGGCGAGATCGGCGCGGTGGCGGCGTCCTCGCGCACGGGCACGCTTTGCGGATTGCCGTAGACCGCGGCGGTCGAGGAGAAGATCACCTGCTTGACGCCGGCCTCGAGCGCGGTGTCGAGCAGCGTGCAGGTGTTCATGGTGTTGTTGCGGTAATAGGCCAGCGGATCGGCGACCGATTCCGGCACCACGATGGAGGCGGCGAAATGGATGATGGCGCGCACGCCGTGGCGGTGGACGGTCTTGGTCACCAATTCGCGGTCGCCGGTTGCGCCCACCACGAAGGGCACGCCCGGCGGCACCAGGAAGCGGAAGCCGGTCGACAGATTGTCGAGCACCACCACGCGCTCGCCGGCGTCGTTGAGCGCGTGCACCATATGGCTGCCGATATAGCCGGCGCCGCCCGTCACCATGATCGTCATTGCCGCCTGCCCTTTATTGGTCTTGACCGCCATTTAACGGGCGAGCGGCAAACGATCGGTTAGAGCCGGGCCCTTGGGCAGGGGTTAAGGCCCGGCAATCTTAACGAATGGTTATTGGCGGGGGGCGGTCCCGCCCGCTATATCAGGCGACCAAAAGGCCACATGACCGATATTCTTTTCATCAAGACTTCTTCCCTTGGCGATGTGATCCATCACATGCCGGCGCTGACCGAGGCGAGGCGGGCGCGCCCCGACGCGCGCTTTGCCTGGCTGGTGGAGGAGGCTTTCGCGCCGCTGGTGCGCCTGCACCCGGCGGTGGCCGAGGTCATTCCGGTCGCCTGGCGGCGCTGGCGTAGATCGCTCTATTCGCCTTTGACGGTGGGCGAGATCCTGCGCAGTCTCGTCGGCATCCGCGCGCAACGCTACGACGAGATCGTCGACAGCCAGGGCCTGCTGCGCTCCGCCGTCATCGCCCGCGTGGCGCGCGGGCGCCGCCACGGCTACGACCGCGCCAGCATCCGCGAGCCGCTGGCCTCGCCGTTCTACGACGTGCGCCACCGCGTCAGCCGCGAGCTGCACGCGGTGACACGCAACCGCATGCTCAGCGGGCTTTCGCTCGACTATGCGCCGCAGGGCGCGCCCGATTACGGGCTCGCGCGCGCGCGCGTTGCGGCGCCGGCCGCGCCTTACGCCGTGCTGCTGCACGCCACCGCGCGGGAATCGAAGCAATGGCCGCA
Source organism: uncultured Pseudomonadota bacterium (assembly GCA_963805535.1). Classification (GTDB taxonomy): domain Bacteria; phylum Pseudomonadota; class Alphaproteobacteria; order Rhizobiales; family Xanthobacteraceae; genus Pseudolabrys. The sequence goes on along the minus strand of CAWDUV010000005.1, from coordinate 62,141 downwards.
GGCGAACTGGATCGCGCTCGGCCAGGCGCTGAACGCGCGCGGGCTGGAAGTCGTGCTGCCCTGGGGCACGCCCACCGAGCGCGCGCGCAGCGAGCGCATCGCTGCGGCGCTTGCGCGCGTGCGCGTGCCGGAGCGCGCGCCGCTCGATAAGGTGGCCGGCCTGATCGCCGGCGCGCAGCTCGTGGTCGGGGTCGACACCGGGCTGATGCATCTCGCCGCGGCGCTGAGTGTGCCGCTGGTCGCGATCTTTTGCGGCAGCCGCCCCGGCCTCACCGGCCCGGTCGGCACCGGCTCGCTTGCCGTGCTGGGCGATGAGGGCAGCATGCCGTCGGTGGAGGAGGTGCGGGCGGCGGTGGACAAGGTGGTGCCGTGACGTGTCTCGGCGCTACTTGCTTCACCGCGTGCCCCGGATGCGGCGCAGCACGAGCGAAAGCGAAGTGATGCGACGCTGATCCGGGACACGAGGTATCGCCGCCACGCCACGCCCGTCCGCAGCAGATCGAGTATGTGGATGAGCTCAACCGGTTGCCGGCCGCCTTGCCGCTGTCTAGTGTTCGAGCGCTTTTAAGAACACGGGCGACAGCCGATGCCGAAGACCAGGCTTGAAGCGTTCAGCGATGGCGTGCTGGCCATCATCATCACCATCATGGTGCTCGAGCTGAAGGTGCCGCACGGCGAAGGCCTGAGCGCGCTGCAACCGTTGCTTCCCGTGTTCCTCACCTACGTGCTGAGCTTCGTCTATCTCGGCATCTACTGGAACAACCATCACCACATGCTGCATGCGGTCAAGCGCGTGAGCGGCGGCGTGCTGTGGGCCAATCTGCATCTGTTGTTCTGGCTGTCGCTGTTTCCCTTCGTCACCGGCTGGATGGGCGAGAACCATTTCGCGCGGGCGCCGATGGCGCTTTACGGCGGCGTGCTGCTGATGGCGGCCATCGCTTACTGGATACTCACCGCCACGATCATCAACGAAGAGGGCCGGGATTCGCTCTTGGCGCGCGCCGTCGGCCGGGACTTTAAGGGAAAGCTGTCGATCGTCGCTTATGCGGTTGCGATCGCGCTCGCCTTCGTCAATCACTGGCTCGCCGCGGCGATCTATATTCTCGTCGCGCTGATGTGGCTGGTGCCCGACCGGCGCATCGAGCGCGTGCTGACGCCGCAGGGTTAGGAGGCGGGCCATTCCGCTTGTGCGGAGGGCAAATAACCCACCCTACGGGCTGGGGGGCACGCTTGCTCAGCGGCGCGGCGGCAGGCCTTCAAACGCGGGAATGCCGTCCGCAATGAGATGGAACGGCTGACCTTCAGCCGTGAAGATGGCCATTTGCGCGCCGCCGAAGACCGAAGGATTGTCCAGCGTTCCGATTTTAACGACCACCGGCGGCAGGCCAGGGCGCCGCGTGATCATGTGCGTGCCGCATGCAGCGCAGAATTCCCGCGTCACGGCGTCAACCTTGTCGGGCCGCGTGTAGGCCTTCGGCGCGCCCTTCGTATAGGTGAACCCTTCCGCCGGCATCAGCATGAACAGATTGGGCGCCCCGCCCGAGACATGCTGACAGGCGCGGCAGTGGCATTGCGCTTTCAGGACCGGCTCGCCCTCCGCAACATAGCGCACCGCGCCGCAATAGCACCCGCCTTCAAGCCGCATGCGTGCTCCTCCCGCGTCGTCACAATCTGTCGCGAGATTAGCACGAAGCCCAGGTGGAGCGAAGGGTTCCGCAGCGCACCGCTTACGTGCTGCGGCGCGCCCGGGACACGGGCGGCGCAACTACGCCACGCCCGCCCGCAGCAGATCATGCACGTGGATGATGCCGGCCGGCTTGCCGGCCTCCACCACGAACAGCGCCGTCACCTTGGTGGCGTTGAGCAGTTCCAGCGTCTCGCTCATCAGTTGATCCGGCCGCACCGTCTTGGGCGCGCGCGTCATCACCGTGTCCACGATCTGGTCGATGAGATCGTTGCGCATGTGCCGGCGCAAGTCGCCGTCGGTGATGATGCCGGCCAGGCCGCCGCGCGCGTCGGTGATGCCAACGCAGCCGAAGCCCTTGGCGGTCATCTCCAAAATTGCGTCTGACATCGCGGTACCGAGCGGCTTGAGCGGCATGCTCTCGCCGCTGTGCATGAACTCGGCGACCTTGCGCAACTGCGCGCCGAGCTTGCCGCCGGGATGCAACAGCCCGAATTGCGCGGCGGTGAAGCCGCGGCTCTCCAACAGCGCGATCGCCAGCGCGTCGCCGAGCGCGAGCTGGATGAGCGAGGAGGTGGTGGGCGCCAGATTGTGCGGGCAGGCCTCGCGCGCCTGCGGCAGCGTCAGCACCACGTCGGCGTTCTTGGCGAGCGCGCTGTCGGTAATGGCGGTCATCGCAATCAGCTTGATGGCGTGCCGGCGCGAATAGTCGGTGAGGTTCCTCAGCTCCGCGGTCTCGCCGGACCAGGACAGCGCGATGATGACGTCGTGCTTGGCGATCATGCCGAGATCGCCGTGGCTGGCCTCGGCCGGATGCACGAACAGCGCCGGCGTGCCGGTGGAGGCGAAAGTGGAAGCGATCTTGCGCGCGACGTGGCCGGACTTGCCCATGCCGGTGACGATCACGCGGCCTTGCGCGGCGCGGATCAGTTCGACCGCGGCGATGAAGCCCGCGCCCAGCGGCCCGCGCAGCGCCGCGGCCAGCGCATCGACGCCTTGCCCTTCCACTTCGAGCGTGCGCAGCGCCGAGCCGATGATGGTCTCGGCGCGCTCGCTGTCGCCCGTTGTCGGTTGCGCTGTGGCCATTTGCCCCGGAAAACCCTTGGTGTCGCAGATTGTTAGCACGGAACGGCCGGCGTCGTCAGGCGCCGTCCCGGCCTTCGTTAACAGGCCCGCTTGATGTCAGGATTTGTGGGCCTTTTCCAGGCATTTTTCCACAAAGGCTGAGAGGTCGCCGCCGGGGAATAGGAACCCGGCGATGCCGGCCGCCTGCGCCGCCCGCATGTCGCTTTCCTTGTCGCCGATGAAGAAGCTGCGGGAACGCTCGACCGGCCAGTGCGCCATCAGATCGAGGATCATGCCGGGCTTGGGCTTGCGCCAATCGGAATCCTTAGCGTAAGTGGCGATCTTCGCATCGGGCAAATACGGGCAGTAGCGCACGTCGTCGATGCGCGCGCCTTGCGCTGCGAGTTGCTCACGCATCCAGGCATCGAGCGCCTTCATCGCATCTTCCGTGAACAGCCCGCGCGCCACGCCCGACTGGTTGGAGGCGACGAACACGTAATAGCCCGCCTCGTTCAGTTTGCGGATGCCGGCAGCGGCACCCGCGATCCACTCGAAACGCGCGCGCGTGCCGACATAGCCGTGATCGACATTGATCACGCCGTCGCGGTCGAGAAAGGCGGCGGGGCGTTGCGCGCTCATTTCAGCGCCCCGCGCACCGCTTCGAGCACGCGCGCAACGCTCACATCGGCGGTGCGGCGATGCGCGACCGCAGCGTTGCCGATCTCGCGCGCGCGCGCTTTCGCCGCCTCGTCGCCCGGCGGCTCCAGGATGGCCGCCACCGGGTTGAGCGGCTTCCAGTGCCAGGGGCTGGTCGGCCCGAAGATCGCCACCGTCGGCGTGCCGATTGCCGCCGACACGTGCATCAGCCCGGAATCGTTGGTCACTGCCACGTCGGCCGCCGCCATGGCCAGGATCGCATTGCGCAAGTCATCGCTGGTCAAGTCACGCGCGCCGCTGGCGGCGGCGATCTGCTGCGCGATTTGTTTCTCGCCCGGGCCCCCCAACACCCACACCGAGGCGCCGTCCTTCACCAGCGCCTGCGCCAGCGCCGCGTAATGTTCTGGCGGCCAGGCCTTGCCTTCGCCCACCGCGCCCGGCGACAGCGTCACGATCGGCCGCGCATCCGCGCCCAAGCCGCGCCGCGCCCGCCACTGCTCTACGTCCGGCGCCGGCACCTTGAGCTGCGGCAGCGGCCATTCGCCCGGCAGCGGCGCGCCCTGCGGCAGCGCCAGCGCGCCCATCTGGTCGATCATGCGCGGCAATTTCTTCTCGCCGAAGCGCATGTCGTTGATCAGTCCGAAGCGTCCTTCGCCGACGAAGCCGGTGCGCTTGGGGATGCCCGCCAGCCAGGGCGCCAGCGCCGCCTTCCACTTGCGCGACATCACGAGCGCCTGCCCGTAGCCCTCCTGCCGCAGGCGCGCCGCGAGCCGCACCTGCCGCGCCAGCCCCAGCCGCCGCCGCGGGATGTCCGCCACAATCGCCTTGCGCAGGCCCGGCATGTAGTCGGCCAAGGGCGCGCACAGCGTGCTCGCTACCATGTCCACCGGCCGCTCGGGCTTTTGCGCCTGCAGCAGCCTGACCACCGAATGCACGCGCACGAAATCGCCGATCCACACGAAGGGCACGATCAGCACCGGCGCGGGCGATTGCTGCTGGCTCATGTCGCTCATGGGCCTCCGTTTACGCGATTCCGCCCCGGCGGGCCTCAATCCGCGCTTCCTGCCCCGCTATTTACCCTGTCCCGCGCCGTTTTGGCGGGGCCTGCGGCCGCCATTTGCGCCCGTGCCCGGTCTGGGGCAAAGGAAGGCCCTCGAAAGGGTAAGGATATGTTTCTGGTCACCGGCGGGGCAGGCTTTATCGGCTCGAACGTGGTGGCGAGCCTGGAGCAGGCGGGCGCCGCCGACATCGTGGTCAACGACGCCCTCGGCCACGACGACGCCAAATGGCGCAACCTCGCCAAGCACCGCATCGCCGACCTGGTACCCCCGGCCGAGCTTGCCGCCTGGCTGGACGGGCGCAAGCTCGAAGCCGTCATCCATATGGGCGCCATCTCCGACACCACCGCCACCGACGCCGACCTGGTGATGGAAAACAATTTCCGCCTGTCGCTGCGTCTGCTCGACTGGTGCACCGAGACCCGCACCCCCTTCATCTACGCCTCCTCGGCCGCCACCTATGGCGACGGCAGTCACGGCTTTTCCGACGACTGGTCGCTCGAGCATCTGCGCAAGCTGCATCCGATGAATATCTACGGCTGGAGCAAGCAGCAGTTCGACCTCGCGGTGGCCGAGCGCCACCTCAGACGAGAAAAAATGCCGCCGCATTGGGCCGGCCTCAAATTCTTCAACGTCTACGGCCCCAACGAATACCATAAAGGCCACATGATGAGCGTGCTGGCCAAGGTGTTCGATAGCGCGAAGGCGGGCGAGCCCGTACGCCTGTTCAAGTCGCACCGCGAGGGCATCGCCGACGGCGATCAGCGTCGCGATTTCATCTATGTCGACGACGCCGTCAGCGTGCTGCGCTGGCTCATCGACGCCACCGCGGTCAACGGCATTTTCAACGTCGGCACCGGCAAGGCCGAAAGCTTCCGCGATCTGATCGGCGCCATGTTCGAGGCGCTCGATCGCCCGCCCCATATCGAATATATCGACATGCCGGAGGCGATCCGCGGCCAGTACCAGTATTTCACGCAAGCCGATATCGAGAACCTGCGCCGCGCCGGCTATAATGCCGACTTCATGCCGCTCGATGCCGCCGTCACCGAATACGTCACCGGCTATCTCGATCGCGAAGATCGGTACCGGTAAGGCGAGTCCGATATGCATCAGGCCGCGCCGCAATCTCCGCTTCACCTCTCCCTGAGGGAGAGGTCGACGCGCGTAAGCGCGTCGGGTGAGGGGTTACAGCCTAAGAGAGTCAGTTACCCCCTCACCCTAACCCTCTCCCCGCAGGGGAGAGGGGGCGCGCTGTGCCCGCTGCCTCCCCATTCAAAACAAACTGGTCGCTGATGTTCGACTTCGACAAGCACCTCGCCGATCTCAGCCAGCAGACCGTGCTCTGCGTCGGCGATCTGATGCTCGACGAGTTCGTCTACGGCGAGGTCTCGCGCATCTCGCCGGAGGCGCCGACGCCGGTGATCGCGGTCAAGCGTAGCGACCTGATGATCGGCGGCGCCGGCAACGTGGCGCGCAACCTGGTCTCGCTCGGCACGCGTTGCATCTTCGTCGGCGTGGTGGGCGACGACGATGCCGGCCGCGCGCTCGCCGACTCGCTCGAATCGCACCCAATGATCGAATTCGACCTGGTGATCGACGCCAAGCGCCAGACGACGCGCAAAGTGCGCTTCGTCTCCGAACATTTCTCCACCCATCTGCTGCGCGCCGACTGGGAGCAGGCCGCCCCCGTCGACAAGGCCGCCGAGGACGCGCTCATCGCCCGTTGCGTCGAGGCGATGCCGCGCGTCGGCGCCGTCGTGCTGTCCGACTACGCCAAGGGCGCGCTCACCCCGCGCGTGGTGCGTGACGTGATCGCCGCCGCCAACGCGCTAAAGAAGCCGGTGGTGGTCGATCCGAAAGGCCGCGACTATGCGATCTACCGCGGCGCCACCCTGATCACGCCCAACCGGCAGGAGCTCGCCGACGCCACCCATACGCTGGCGCGCAGCGACGAGGAGGTCGCGGCCGCCGCCGATAGTTTGCGCGAACGGTTCGATGCCGAAGCCGTGCTGGTCACCCGCAGCGAGGACGGCATGACGCTTGTCTCGGCCGAGGGCGCCGTGCACGTGCCGGCCTATCCGGTCAAGGTGCGCGACGTTTCCGGCGCCGGCGACACCGTGGTCGCCGTGCTGGCAGCCATGCTGGCGCTTCGTACCGATTTCGAATCCGCCATGCGCGCCGCCAATGCCGCCGCCGCCGTGGTGGTGGGCAAGCGCGGCACGGCCAGCGTCACGCTCGCCGAATTGCGCGCGCGCATATTGCCGGCGGCGACGCTCGCAGCCGAAGAAAAGATCGTGTTCGACTGGACGCAACTCGACGAGCATCTCGACGTCTGGCGCAAACAGGGCCTGCGCATCGGCTTCACCAATGGCTGCTTCGATCTCCTGCATCCCGGCCACATCAAGCTTCTGGCCGGCGCCAGGGCCGCCTGCGACCGGCTGGTGGTGGGCCTCAACGGCGACGCGTCCGTGGCGCGGCTGAAAGGCCAGGGGCGGCCGGTGCAGCCGGTGGAAGCGCGCGCCGAATTGCTGGCGGCGCTGGAAGCGGTCGATCTGGTGGTGGTGTTCGACGAGGACACGCCGGAAAAGATCATCGCCCGCGTCAAGCCGAGCGTGCTGGTCAAGGGCGGCGATTACACGCGCGATCAAGTGGTCGGCGCGGACCTGGTCGAGTCTATGGGCGGCGAGGTGGTCCTGGTCGAGCTGGTGCCCGGCCATTCCACCAGCGCCATGGTCGCGCGCAGCCGCGCCGCCAAGCCGCGCTGACGTTTCTCGCGATGCGCCGTCCACCCGATCACGAGGCGCGTCTGATCGCCGCCTTCTTCGGCCCCCGCCAAGGATCGCACAAAGGCTATTTCGTCGAGGTCGGCGCCAACGAGCCGCGCGCCCGCTCGCAGACTTATCATCTCGAGCAGGCCGGCTGGCGCGGCGTGCTGATCGAGCCGCAGCCCGCGCTTGCCGCGCGTCTGCGCGCCGAGCGCAGCGCGCAAGTGTTCGCGGTTGCCTGTTCGGCGCCGGAGAATGCCGGGCGCACGCTGCCGCTGCACGTCGCCGGTCCGCTGTCCGCCCTCGACCGGGCGCGCATGGCGCCGGGCGCTACGCCCGAAACCGTCATCGAGGTGCCGGTGCGCACGCTCGACAGCGTGCTGGAACAGGCGGGCGCGCCGGTGGGTTTCGATTTCCTCTCCATCGACGTGGAAGGCCACGAGCTCGAAGTGTTGCGCGGCTTTTCCATCGCGCGCTGGCGCCCGCGCCTCGTTCTGCTGGAGGATCACGTCGGCGATCTCTCCAAGCATCGCTATCTCAAATCGTCCGGCTACCGCATCGTGCGCCGCTACGAGAACAACGGCTGGTACGTTGCGCACGACGCCGCCGAGCGGCCCGGCCTCGTCGACCGCTGGGAAATTTTGCGCAAATATTATCTGGCGCTGCCGTTCCGCCTGCTGCGCAATCTTTCGCGCCGGCTGCGCAAAGGGCAAGGGTGATCCTCACCGGAGCGAACCTCTCCCGGCCTCATGGTGAGGAGCGCCGCGTCAGCGGCGCGTCTCGAACCATGAGGCGGAGAGAGGCTCCTCAGCCCGAGGCCCATCTAATATCCTGACAGCGCGAAAAAAAGCCGAGCAGATTCAAAGCCGAAAAAAATCTATCCCCGCTCGGAAAAGTGCCCCGATAATGCGTTCCATCCCGCCTCGTTACCGAGGGGTGTCTGATCAGCATCTTCAGACACGGGGCGGGGAGCGGTGGCCGGGGAATGACTGTGCATCGGAGATGCGATGTGCAGGCCCGGCGGTCCAAGCCGCATGTGTCCCGGCGCGCCAGCCGCGCGCCACCGGGCCCCGGTGATGGCCGGAGCCGGCAGCCGGTCACAGGCAAGTCGGCATCGGTCTGGGCCCGCAAGCGGTGGATAGGCAGGCTTCCGTAAGGAAGGTTGCCTGAAAGGTCAGTCCACCGGGGGCCATGCGGAGCAAACCTATAAACACCGCGCGCGGGACGCCTTGGGACTGGCGGACTTGCGGAGCCCTTTGCGGAGCGCGAAAGCGTGAAGCGGGGCTGTTTGATGCGCTTCGGCATCGCGAGATGCCGAAGCCTGCGGGTCCGTTCGGGCCCCTGGCGTCCCGCGCGCCCTCGGTTTTATTTCCGGGAAGCGGGCGGTCTTCGAAGAGGGCGCTACCCCGCGCCGACCAAACCAACAGGGGCGGCGGAGCGTTGGCTTGTCGCGCCGTAGCGAAGCGAAGGCGGACTAAACGCGAGGCGGGCTGTCTGAAAACTGAATTGGTGAAGCGACGCGCGCGCGGAAAACTCGGCGTCATGCCCGGGCTTGACCTGGGCATCCATGATGATTTGTCGCAAATAACAGTCTTACGTTTCGCCGCGCTCGCTGCAATGCCTCATGGATTGCCGGGTCAAGCGCGGCAATGACGGCGGAGAGCGCACACCGCATTGACTATGGCTCCCGCCGCAGCGCCTCGCTCTCCGGCGGCCGCCAGCTTTGCGTTTCCTCGTAGCGCTTGGCGTAGCGATAGAAGGTGCCTTCGAAATTGCCGAACGCAATGACGAAGCCGGCCCAGCCGTCGATGAAGCCAAGCTTGAAAATGTAATGCTTGAGGAACGACCACAGCCCGTGCCCGAGCGCGCCCGCCATCGACACGCGCTTGCCCGCCAGCTTCGGCGCGCCGAGCGAGGAATAGCGGTTCATCTTGCGGATCACTTCTTCCAGATCGCGGAAGGGGAACTGCCAGATTGCGTGGCGCAAGGTGCCGAGCGGCTTGCCGCTCAAATTCTCGTAGCCCTCGTGCACCGGTTCGGGCTTGTAGCGCAAGGCGCCTTTGCGGAAGAGCTGCGGCTGGCGGAAATTCGGATACCAGCCGGAGCCCTTGATCCAGCGGCCCATCATGTAGCTGCGCCGCGGCACGCGGTAGACGTCGTGCGCGGGCTCGCCCGCGAGCAACGTCAGGATCTCGTCGCGCACCTCCGCGGTGCAGCGCTCGTCGGCATCGAGGCTGAAAATCCAGTCGTAGCGGCAGGCTTCCAGCGCGCGGTTGCGCAACTTGCCGAAGCCGTCGAAGGCGATCTCGACCACGCGCGCGCCCAGCGCCGTGGCGCGCTTGGCGGTGTCGTCGGTCGAAAAGGAATCGACCACCACCACCTCGTCGGCCCACAGCACGCTTGCGACCGCCGCCTCGATCTTCGCGGCCTCGTTGTAGGTGAGGATATAGGCTGAAATCTTCTGCATGGTCAGTGGGTTACCCGACTCGGGAGGCGCGGCCTGGGGGCACGTTAACATTGCCGGCTGGGCGTGCCCTAGGGGTTTGTCGGGGCAGGTGAGTTCGGCTAAGCCAGCGCGCAGCGCATGATCCCGAAAAGAGGCGACCGGTTTTCGGGCAAGATCATGCGCCGACGAAAAACTGGGGAAGCCGTGGCCGCGCTGATTTCCGTCATCGTCACCACCTACAACCGCGAAGACGCGCTCGATGCCGTGCTGCGCGCGCTTGTCCGGCAGAGCGACCGCGACTTCGAGGTGGTGGTGGCCGACGACGGCTCGCGGCCCGCCACCGCGGCGTTGGTCGAAAGCTGGAAGGGCAAGCTCGGCCGTCCGCTCGCCCATGTCTGGCACGAGGATCGCGGCTTCCGCGCCGCCGAGATCCGCAATCGCGCCATCCTTGCCTCGAGCGGCGCCTACGCGATCTTCCTCGACGGCGATTGCCTGCCGCGCGCCGATTTCGTCGCCGCCCACCGGGCGCTGGCCGAGCCCGGTTGGTTCGTCACCGGCAACCGCATTTTGCTATCGCCCGCGCTCAGCGAAAAAGTGCTGCGCGAAAAGCTGGCACCGGAGAGCTGGAGCCTCGCCACTTTCCTGACGCAGCGCCTGCGCGGCGGCGTCAATCGTCTGGCCGCGCTGGTGCATCTGCCGCTCGGGCCGTTGCGGCGGCTGCGGCGAAACCGATGGCAAGGCGCGCGTTCGGCCAATTTGGCGGTGTGGCGTTCCGATCTCGCGCGCGTCGACGGCTTCGATGCCGACTACAGCGGCTGGGGCAAGGAGGATTCCGACATCATCGTGCGCCTGCTGCGCGCCGGCGTGAAGCGCAAGGACGGCGCCTTCGCCACCGGCGTGCTGCACCTGTGGCACGCGCAAGCCGACCGCGCGCGCCTGCAAGAGAACGAGCGCAGGCTCTCCGACATCATCTCCAGCGACACCGTGCGCGCCCAGCGCGGCCTGTCGGCGCTTAAGCCCGCGGCCGCCGCCGCGCTGACGGCGGGGTAGCGCATGGCCGGGCTCTCGATCGCCGCGCCTTTCGAGCGGGCAAAGCTCGCGCCAGTGGCCGACGCGCTGGTGGTGCTGATCGCCGTGGCGCTGCCCTGGTCGACCTCGGCGGTCGGCGTTCTGCTGGTGCTGTGGCTCTTGGCGCTCATCCCGACGCTCGACTGGCCTGACCTGCGGCGCGAACTGCTCAGTCCCGCCGGCGGCCTGCCGGTGCTGCTGGTGCTGCTCGGCATCGCCGGCATGGCCTGGGCGGACGTGTCCTTGCTCGCGCGCTGGAAGGGGCTCGACGGCTTCGTCAAGCTGCTGCTGCTGCCGCTGCTGCTGCTGCAGTTCCGCCGTTCCGACAACGGCCGCCACGTCTTCACCGGCTTTCTCGTCGCCTGCGTTGCGCTGCTCATCGCCTCCTGGACGGTGGCGCTATGGCCGGACCTGCCCAGAGGCTCGAGCGATTTCGGCGTCTACGTCAAAAGCTACATCACGCAGAGCATTGAATTCATGATCTGCGCCGCGGGCCTGCTCTATCTCGCCGTCGAAGCCGCGCGCGAAAAGCGCTGGCCGAAATTCGCGCTCATGCTGGTGCTGGGCTTGGCCTTCCTGCACGACATTTTCTTCATCGCCACCGGGCGCACCACGCTGGTCATCATTCCAGTGCTGCTGGTGCTCTATGGCGCGTGGCGCTTCGGCGCCAAGGGCTTGGCCGGCGCGCTCGTTGTCACGCTCGTGGTCGCGGCCGGCGTGTGGGCAAGCTCGCCTTACGTGCGCATGCGCGTCGACCAGACCTTCACCGCCACCGAGCGGCATGCGCACCTGCAACACGTCACCTCGTCGGAAGAGCGCATGGTGTTCTGGACCAAGTCGGTGCGCTTCATCAAAAGCGCGCCGCTCATCGGGCACGGCACGGGCTCGATCCCGGAATTGTTCAAGCATTCGGCGGTGGGGCAGGTCGGCGCCAGCGCGGAAGTCTCCACCAATCCGCACAACCAGACTTTCGCCGTCGCCATTCAGCTTGGATTGGTCGGCGTCATCGTGCTGTGGGCCATGTGGCTGGCGCACTTGCTTGTGTTCCGCGGCGGTGGCTTTACCGCCTGGGTGGGGCTGGTGCTGGTGACGCAGAATGTGGTCGGCTCGCTGTTCAACTCATTCCTGTTCGACTACACGGAAGGCTGGCTCTACGTCGTCGGCGTCGGCGTCGCCGCCGGCATGGTGCTGCGCGGGCGCGACAAGGCGCGCGCGCCAGACGCCGCCACGGCGGGCTGAGACATGAGGCCGCCACGGCTGCCCTCGAAGCCGAAAATCCTGGTCGTTGCCTTGCGCCGGCTCGGCGACGTGCTGCTCACCACGCCCTTGATCCGCAGCCTACGCCGCGCCTGGCCCGACGCGCGCATCGACGCGCTTGTGTTTGCCGACACCGCCGGCATCGTCGCCGGCAATCCCGACCTCGACGGCGTGGTCGCCATGCCGCCGCGGCCGCGCGCAACGCAGAGCCTCAAGCTGGCGGCGCACCTGGCGCGGCGCTACGACCTTGCGGTATCGACGCAATGCGGCGACCGCCCGACCTTCTTCGCCATTGTCGCCGGGCGCCGCGCCATCGCGCCGGTCGAGCAGACCTTAAACGGCCGGTTCAAGCGCGCCTTCCTTCACCGCAGCACGCCCTATGCCGCCGGCGTGCATCGCGTCGAAGAAATCCTGCGGCTCGCCGATCTGCTCGGCATCGCGCGCGCGCCCGACGTGATCGCGCCGCGCCCGCGCGCGGTCGAGGGCCTGCCGAGCGACTACGCCGTCATCCACGCCGCGCCCATGTTCCGCTACAAGCAATGGACGCTCGAAGGCTGGCGCGCGCTGGCCGCGGCGCTCAACGACCGCGGGCTTAAAGTGATGGCGACCGGCGGCCCGGCCGAGGCCGAGCGCCGCTATCTCGACGCTGTCTGGGCCGGCGCTGCGGTGCAGCGGCTCGACGGGCAACTGGATTGGCCGCAGCTTGCTGGATTATTGGCGAAAGCGCGCGTCTATGTCGGTCCCGACACCTCGGTCACCCATCTCGCCGCCGCGAGCGGCTGTCCGACCGTCGCGCTCTATGGCCCGACCGATCCGCGGCTGTGGGGTCCCTGGCCGGTGGGGGGCCTCGACGCGATCTGGCAGGCCGCCGCGCGCATCCAGCGCCGCGGCAATGTCTGGCTGGTGCAGAACCCGCTGCCCTGCCAGCCATGCCAATTGGAGGGCTGCGAGCGGCGGCTTGAAAGCCACAGCGCGTGTCTGGATGAGTTGGCGGTGGAGCGGGTTATTGATGTCGTCGAGCAAGCCCTCTCGACGGTAAGCGCATGAGCTAATTTGCAAATCATTGAAAATATTAGCAGAATTTTGGTTCGTTTTGCCAAATACATATCAATGGTTATGTTCAGTAAAATACCCAACCAATAGATGTATCAGTTCGCGCGCGCGTTTGCGTCGATAACCTATCTTGTCTTCCATCCAAAAAGTTGCGCCTTCTTTATTGCAGCTCAATCGTTCAGGCGCGCAATCACTTGCAGGGCTTCAAGGTTTTGCCGAGCTTTCTTTCCGCGCGATTGGATGCGGCGTTCGTAACGCTCGGTCTTAAATAACGTCGGCAACGATTTCGCGAATGCTTCGGCGGTTTCGTGAATCCCGTGTTGCTTGTTCTCTTCCTGGGAGGCCGTCGCGCTGTCAATTACTGTCACCCGGGTCCGTTGGATACGCCTCAGAGTCAGCTCACATTCGGCGACGATGAGCGCTTGGCCCAAAATGGCGTCGCTCGCGCCCTCGCCCGCGATGAAGTGAGCAAGTTCATACAGCGGTTTGTTGAGGTGCCGGTCCGCCGTAATCGGGACGTTCAACCCGTGTTTGCGCGCGTTCGAGCGTGAACGCTGTTTACCGGCGGGGGTGCGCGGACCGCCGCCGGTTTTGATTTTGTCGCGCTGGTTACGATGAACCTTGCGCTTGGCGACCATGGTTACGCAGCTTCCTCGTCGGAGCCCGCGCCTTGCTCCATAGGCTCTTCCTGATTGGAAGAGCCCTTTTCGTTATCGGCGGCGGCGTCATCGACGGAGGCCGCTTCCTGATCACTCACCAAGTCGCCAGAGGGGCCTTTCTTGTGCGAGCCGGTACTAAAACCTCCATCACTATCCTGACGATGGATGAAGTTGGGCGGCACATCCTCGTTGTCGTTGGCCTTTTCACGAGACAGTTCGATCGTTTTGCGATTATCGAGCTGCTGACGGGACATACGTTGCCGCGCCTCATATGACAATTGCAGCTGTTCCATGGTCTCGAGCTCGGGAAGGCGCTCGACAAAAGCCTTCGCATTGATGATGAGCGGCGGCAACTTGATGTCCTTGATCGCCTGCTGGACCAGCTTTTTGTTGTACTTGTCCGGATGCTCGGCCGCGAGAACTTTTGTACTGCTTTGATTAGCATCGCTTCTTTCGAGCGCGCGTCGCTCCGCCACCGGACGCCGTCTCCAAGATCGCCGGCTTGACGCGGTTCATGCGACGCTCTTCCCACATCGCAATGCAGAGTTTTTTCACGTCAAACCAGTCAAGCTTGTCGGGTTTATAAGTCTCCGCGACAAAAAGGAGAAAGTCGTCGTATTCGTCAGGGTTCTCGCTGGCGAGGAGGGGACGCTCCATGATGATTGCACGGATCGCAGGCGGGATCATTTTGCGCAGCTTTGACGTACTTTTTGTTGCCACAGGGCTCACTCCTAGCTTGCGGCCTCACTGCGACCGGAGAGAGTTCAAGTTTGCAGCGAGGTTTAATCGTTCCGAGTGATTTGCCGAAGCGTGCAAGGGATTAAATTTGCGCTGTTGTGCGCGCTGTACACTGAAATAACCAGTTACGACTGGCGAATATCTGCCACGGGCTGAGACGGCGTAACCATGGTTGGGTAAAAGCGCATACCTTTTCGGCGAAAGGCGTAACCAGTTCGGCAATAATCGATGAGATTGGTTACGCGATCGCTTGGTGGCGACCTGGATTACAGGATTTCTGTAATCCGGAACATTTTGGCCGCATCGTGTCGGCTGGCATTTTCGTGGATCGCTCGCTTTTTTGCAGTCAAATGGGGAGTGAGTGCATATAAACAAAATGATAAATCAGAACGAACCGCAGCACATCATGCGCGAGCAAGATCGCGGCCCCAGTCACCGCCGGCACGCACACGGCTACGCCAATGCCAGCGCACGCAGAGGTAAGTCGGGGTATACGCCAGCCCGCGGCTTCGAAATCATCGCGATCATGGCGGAGGGCTATTCAGTAGGGCTGCCGCGGCGGCGATGGGCTTTCACCGGACAAAATCATTGAGTGGCAGAAGCAGCATCCCGAGTTCGCGAGTGCCGTAAAACGCGGACAAGCGGTCCGCCTTTGGAAGCTCGAAACGGATTTGTTGCGGGCGCGCAAAAGCTCTGTGGTAAAGGCGCGGAAATTCATGCTCGAACATGCGTATCGAATAGAGCAGCGCGATGAAGATGTCTCTACCCCGGTTGAGGATCCGCTTCAAACCCTTGCCAGGCAGATAATCGAGAAATGCCGCACAATGGGCTCCTCAAATAAGCGTGCATAGGACCTGACGCAACGCGGTAAGTTTTAGCCTCCGTTGCCAATCGACTTGGGCAGCCGAGACCTTTTCAGATCAAGAGGTTTGACCACTTCAAGGCGTTGAATTGGGCGAAGTCGCCGTCCGTCGAACATAGTGTAAGGCCATGTTCCAGCGCGAGCGCCGCTAAGTGAACATCCGGCACCAAATTGGCGTGGACGCCAGGTTGACGAAGAAGCGCGTCGAGAACTTCGGCGTGCGTTCTGTCGGTTGCGGAATCAAACCGAGTTACGGCAAGCCAGCCACGGACCTGTGCCCAAGCTTCCGCCATCGGTTCGGGATACTCGAATACACGTGGTTCGTGACGATGCGCAGGAAAGCCAACAAGCTCAGCCACGCAAGCCAACTGTCGACGTCCCATTAATTTGCCTATCTAGCCAATCGCGTGCGACGCCATGCTCCGAACAAGAGTTGACGTGCGCATAGATCAGCAAGTTGCATCGACTAAGATCACCTAAAGCCTTCGCCCTCGGCCGCTGGCGAGCGTCTCTGTGATGTTGTCGAGGTTGGAAATGCGTAAGCACCGAGCGAAACCGAATTCGTCTGAAAAGGTTCACGCTACTTCGGCCGCGCGCTCATGTCCTTAATGCCGCGGCGGAGCGCATCGTTGACGAGCTCTTTCAGCCTATGTCGCGGTTCCTCCGCATCTTTTCCAATGCGACGGCGACATCATCGTCGAGGTCAAAGTTGTCCGCATACATCAAAGCATAGTTAGTTTGATGCGTTGATGCAATAGGAATAGGAGCCGCCGACTTCCGCGTCGTGGGAAGCTCGGGCTAGGTCATTCCCTGTTGACCGGTTTGCGTAACCGCACGCCAGGCCCACCTCCATTTTTATCGATGAACTCGACGCCGGCGGCTTCGAAGGCGCGGCGAATGACGTTGAGCGTCGATCGACGCGGGCGAGCGCTGCCGGCCTCCAACTGATGCACCGTCACCACGCCGACCTGCGCCTTGTGGGCGAGTTCCACCTGGCTCCAGGCCAAGAGGCCGCGGGCGGCCCTGCATTGTTCCGGCGTGAGCATGGGATCGCACAGTGGCCCAAGTGAGTGATTTCTACAATTGCATAAGATTTATGGCGTTGGGGTGTTGACATGGGAAGCATGTATTGTAGAATATCATTGCTTACATAATAATAATACACATATGGGAGAGCGCCATGAACGTCGAATTCGCCGCCGCAACCTACCGCGCCATCCGCGACCGTCTCCGGGGACAGGACCCCGAGATTGATGAGCGGACCCTGGCCGACACTGTCGAGGGTCTCACCGACCTGCATCAGATCCTCGAGGCCATCATCCGCTCCGCCCTGGAGGACGAGGCTTTGGCTTCAGGACTGAAGGGTCGGATTGGGGAGATGCAGGAGCGTCTTGCCCGGTTCGAGGACCGGGCCTCCAAGCGCCGCCAGATCGCCAAGGACGTCATGGTCGATCTCGACCTGAAGAAGCTGCAGGCGCCCGACTTCACGGCCTCCATCCGGTCCGGCACCCCGGCTTTGATGGTCATCGATGAGGCGGCCGTCCCCAGCATCTACTGGGAGCCGCGCGACCCCCGCCTCAACCGCCAAGGTCTGCTGGCCGACCTCAAACAGGGCAGCGAGATCACCGGTGTCAGCCTGTCCAATCCGCAACCCGTGTCTGAGCGTGAGGACCAAGTGATGGGCTTCTCAGCAAGGCAGACGCCAGGCGCTCAAGCGCGAGCTCGACCGCCGCCATGTCCGCACACGGGAGGCCCATGGTCGGGAGCTCTCCTATCTGGAGGGCTGGTACCTGATCTCAGAGGCCAACCGGATCTTCGGGTACGACGGCTGGAGCCGGGAGACCCTGGAGACCAAATGCATCCTGGCGCGCGAGAACCGGGCAAACTTCCTGGCCGTTTACATCGCCCGAGTTCGCATCACTGTGGCCGCGCATGGGGCCACCGTGGTCCGCGAGGGCCACGGCTCGGGTGAAGGCCGCGGTACCTCCCCCGGCGAGATCCACGATATCGCGCTCAAAGCCGCCGAGACCGACGCCACCAAGCGAGCGCTTGCCACCTTCGGCAAGCCCTTCGGCCTTGAGCTCTATCGCAACGGCAAGGCGGCTCCAGCCCACGCGAGGACAATGACAACCGCTGAGAGCCCGGCTGCCACGAGAAGCGGTCCTGCCAGCCACAGCTGCCCCCGCCAATGCTCAGACCACGACACAACCGAGAGCGCCAGAGGGCGGAACTGCCTTAGGCATCTCAGCGGCCGCAACTGCACCTGCAGCAGCTAGTGCAGCTGAAGATGGCCCGGCAACCGAAAAGCCTTCAAAGCCAACCTCAGCTGAGCCGACAGGGGCAGCCGCGGGCCGCACCGGCTTCCACCCAGATGACACCACGCCCATCCCGCGGCCATCGCGCTATTACGGCCGTCGCCACTCCGCACCCGTCAGCACAACACCTTGGTCACGAACGCAAGAAGACTCGCGCTGAGATCGGAGGCGCCTCGCCGCTTGTGCCAACCGCCCCAACCTAGCTCCCGGCCGGCTCGACAAGAGCGCGCTCGACCATTAGCGCGAGCCCAAGCGTATCCGCGATAAAGACATCTAGTTCGTCGCCTCACAGCCCTGCCTCATCTGCGGTCGGCAGCCTTCCGATCCGCATCACCTGCGCTTCGCCCAACCCCGTGCCATCGGCATGAAAGTCAGCGACGAATTCACCGTACCCCTCTGCCGCGGCCATCATCGCCAGCTGCATCAGACCGGCAACGAAGTGGCGTGGTGGGAAAAGCGAAAAATCAATCCAATGGAAATCGCCAGGCAGCTTTGGGAGCAAAGCTATCCAAAGCTCGCAACATCAGCCACCAAAACGGTCGTTGCAGACAATAAAAAGGATTTTGGTCAAGGCGAATAGGAGGCGCATTCGCGGGAAGTAGATCAAGTCGCCAACATCATCGCACGAACTCGGCCGCCGGCGCTTTCCAGGCGCCGCGCGCGGTTATTCATGAACGCCGCGAGCTTCGGCCGCTCGATGATCGGGTCATCCGGCTATGAGCGACTGCCGCTTGCGCGTGCTGACGTTGGCCGCGTTCAATTTTTTGCCGGGCGCACGCTGCTCCTGGCATATATCGGCAATGTTGAAACGTGCGCTAAACCGCCGAAGTTGTGCCGGCAATGGAATTCGCCGTGGTGGCGCTGGTTTGGTACTGGTGAAGTCAGAGGCGCGCGGCTCGCAACGAAGTAGCCGCTCAGGTCTTTGGCCGATAGCCGCCGTTAAAATTGATCAGCAGCGCCGCCACGCACACGACGCCGATCGCCAGCAAGACGAAATGCAAGGCGCTCGACGCGGTCAGCACGGCGATCGCGGCCAAGACGCACAACACAATGTTGAGCGCAAATACCAGCGTGACGATGCGCGAAACGCCCATGCCCCGGTCGACCGCGCGCTGAAAATAGTGGCTGCGGTGCGCCTGCATGATCGGCTCGCCTTTGATGAGCCGGCGCAGAAGCGTGATGGTCGTGTCCGCCGCGTAATAGAGCGGCAGCAGCAGCGCGGCGGAGAGATGGCCGTGGCCGGCGAGCAGGATCAACAGCCAAGCCAGCGCGAGGCCGATCGGCAGGCTGCCGACGTCGCCCAGGAACAGGTGCGCCACCGGCCGGTTGAAGGGCGCGAAGCCGAGCATGGCGCCGCACAGCGCAAAGGCGACGGCGGTCGCGCCCGGCGGCAGCGCGCCCAAGGCGCCGAACAGCGCCAGCGCAGCCGTGACCGGCACGACTTCCGCAACCGTCATCCAGTCGATGCCGTCCATGAAATTGGTCAGGTTGACGAACCACACGCCGCCGATCAGCAGCAGCGCGCGCTCCAGCCACCACGGCAAGCACGGGCAGCACGCGCATTTCGGCCGGCAGCGTGGCGAGCACGACGGTGACGGCGGCGGCCTGCAGCACCAGCCGCGGCAGCGCCGCCAGCGGCCGCACGTCGTCGGTGACGCCGACCAGAGCGAGCCCGAGCATGGCGGCGAGCGCGCCGGTGAGCGGACGCGGATTGTCGAACAGGCCCGGAAACAGCATGAGCGCGCGGCGGTCACCAGCGTCATCGCCGCGATCACGGCGATGCCGCCGCCTTGCGGGGTTGGCTGCTTGTGCGAGGAGCGCGCGGTCGGGCGCGCCAGTGCGTAGCGCGCGAGCAGGGGATACAGCACCACGATCAGCGCGGCGCTGATGAGCGCAGCCGCCGCGGCCATCGCTAGATGGATTGCCCACGCCTGGAGTGTGCCGGCCATGTGATTTGTCACGGTGAGTCGAATTGCCTCAGCCGCGCGACGATAGCATGGCGCGATATAATTTCACGATATCGGCGCCGACCCGGCTTGCGGCGAATTCGCGCTCGACCAGGGCACGGCCGGCGGCGGCGAATTTTGCGCGTAAAGCAGCATCGCGCGCCAGGCGTTGCACCGCGTCGGCCAGCGCTGGCGGAATCGTCGACCGGCACCAGCAGGGCATTGAGCCCCGCGCGCGCGATCTCGCGGCAGCCCGGCACGTCGGTTGCGACGATGGCGCGGCCGCAGGCGGCGGCTTCCAACAGGCTCAAGGGAAGGCCCTCGCGCCGCGACGGCAGCACCGCGATATGCGCGCGCGCCCAGACGCCGGCGATGTCGCCGACCTGACCGAGCAGCTCGACCCCGGGCTTTGCGCGCCAAGCGTCGATTTCCGCCGCCGGAATCGAAGCCGGGTTGGCCGGATCGCTCTCGCCGGCAATCAGCAGCTTGACCTCCTCACCGCGCGCCGTGAGCAGCGCCTGCGCGGCAATCAGCGTGCGCAAGCCCTTGTCGCCGAGCAGGCGCCCGACATAGGCCATGGCTATGGGGCCTTCCGGCTCGGGCTGCGGGCGCAGCCGCTCGGTGTCGACACCCGAGCCGGGGATGAGCGCGATGCGCTCGGGCGCAATGCCGAGCGCGGCCATGGCCTGATAGTCGTCGGGGTTCTGCACCAGCACGGCGGCGTGCGGGCCGCTCAGCAGATGGCGCAAGCAAAGGCAGCAACAGCAGACGCAGCAAACGCGCCTTCGGCGCATTGGAGGTGAAGGCAAAGCCCATGCCGGCGAGCGCCGACAGCCGCGGAATGCCAAGCCCGGCAGCGGCGATCGCGCCGACGATCGACGGCCAGAACGCCACCTGATGCGCCAGATCGGGCGCGACCTTGCGGTAGGCGCGGCGCACTTGCGCCACGGCCTTGGCGAAGTCGACCGGGTTGGTGCTGCCGCGCCGCCAGGTGAGCGCATGCAGCGTGAAGCCCTCCGCCTCGATCGCGGCGCGGCCTTTGTCGACGCGGGTGGCGACGTGCACGTCGAAGCCGGCATCGCGCGCCGCCCGCGCCATGGGCAGCCGGTGCGACAGGAAATACCAGTCCTCGGAGACGAGATAGAGCAGGCGCGGCGCCGTCGCCGATTTGGCAGCTTGGGTCGCGGCCGCCGCGGGTGCTGTCATGGCTTGAGCCAGCGCTCCGACCAGGCGCGCAGCATCAGGATATTCCAAAGCACGGTGGCGTTCTGCTCGCGCTTGTCCAGATGCCGCCGCCACAGCGTCTGCACCGCGCTCGTATCGAGCAGGCCTTCGGCGGCAAGCTTGTCCGGCGCCAGCAGGTCTTCGGCCCAGCCGCGCAACGGCCCGGCCAGCCATTGCCCGAGCGGCACCGAAAAGCCGCGCTTGGGCCGGTCGACCAGCGCCAAGGGCAGATAGCGCTGCAGCACCGATTTGAGCAGCGCCTTCGGCTCGCGCCCGCGCCGCACCGCCGCCGGCAGCGACCAGACGAATTCGACGACGCGGTGGTCGATGAGCGGCACGCGCGTCTCCAGCGACACCGCCATGGCGCAGCGGTCGACCTTGGTGAGGATGTCGTCGGGCAGGTAGTTGGCCATGTCCTCGGCCTGCATGCGGGAGGCGAGATCGGGCAGGGCGGCGCCAAGCTCCGGCATCGTCGTCAAATGCAGCGCGCCGGTGGCGCCCAGCACGAGTTCGCGTCCGTGAGCGCCGACGGCGTTGATGGCGGCGGCCGCTTCGTCGCCGGTCCTCGACTGCATGGCGGCGGCGAAGCGGCGGGTCTTTTCGCCGATGCGCTCGCCGCGGCCGGCATCGAGCGCGATTTTGGCGGTGGCGGTCAGCAGCTTCTCCGGGATACGGCCGAGGCCGCGCCCGGCCAGCGCGCGTAAGCCACGCGGCAGGCGGCCGACGCGGCGCCAGGTCGCCTCCAGCGCGTCGTATTTCGGATAGCCGCCGAACAATTCGTCGCCGCCGTCGCCCGAGAGCGCGACCGTCACGTGTTGGCGCGTCATGCGCGAGACGAGATAAGTGGGCAGTTGCGAGGAATTGGCGAAGGGCTCGTCGAACCAGTCGGCGATGTCGCCGATAAGCGCGAGCGCGTCGTCGGCGCCGAGCGTCACTTCGGTGTGCTCGGTGCCGAGCCGCTGCGCTACCTCGCGCGCATAGCCCGATTCGTCATAGGCCTTCTCGCGCAAGCCGACGGTGAAGCTGCGCACCGGACGGTTCGTGCAGGCCTGCATCTGCGCCACGATCAGCGATGAATCGACGCCGCCCGAGAGGAAGGCGCCGACGGCCACGTCGGCGATCATGCGCCCGCGCACCGCCTCGCGCAGCAGGTCGTCGAGCCCGGCGGCGGCCTCGTCGGCGGTGAGGCTGAGGCGCGGCGCCTGCGCGATCGCCTGCGAAAGCCGCCAATAATGGGTCAGCCGGGGCTCCTCGCCCGCCTTCACCGTCAGGATCGCGCCGGGCGGCAGCTTGTGCACGCCGCGGAAGATGGTGGACGGCGTCGGCACATAGCTGTAGCGCAGGAAGGCGGAGGCCGCCTCGCGGTCGATCTCGGCCTGAAAATCGGGATGCGCCATCAGCGCGCGCAGCTCGGAGCCGAACAGCAGGCGCTTCCCCCGCGCGCTCCAATAGAGCGGCTTGATGCCGAGGCGGTCGCGCACCAGGTGCAAGGTGCGCTGCTGGCGGTCGAACAGCGCGAAGGCGAACATGCCGATGAAGCGCGACACCGCCTTTTCCAGGCCCCATGCGCCAATGGCGGCGAGCATCACCTCGGTGTCGGAGGTGCCGCGGAAGGGGTAGCCGCGCGGCGCCAGTTCGCGGCGGAGCTGCGCGAAATTATAGACCTCGCCGTTGTAGACGATGACGTAGCGGCCGTCGGCCGAATGCATCGGCTGCGCGCCGGTTTCCGTCAGATCGATGATGGCGAGGCGGCGGTGGCCGAGGCCGATGCCGGCTTCGGCGTCGCCCCAGGCGTCGGCGCCGTCCGGTCCGCGATGCTTAAGCGTGTCGGCCATGGCGCGCGCGGTCGCGGCGGGATCGGTTGAGCGCTTCCCGTCGCGCAGATCGAAGAAACCGCTGATGCCGCACATTGTGAGCCGCGCTCTCTCGCCAAATGCCGCGCCCAGTCTATTTGCTCAGCGTCAGGCGCCCCGCCCCGTCCAGGCGATAGTGCTCGCCGGTGCGCGGGCAAACGAAATCGGGCCCGAGCTTTTCGCCGGCGCGGCTCATCCAGCCGGTGCGTTTCGCCGGCGAACCGACCATGAGCGCATGCGCGGGCACGTCGCGCGTGACCACTGCGCCGGCGCCGATGAAGGCATATTCGCCGATGGTGATGCCGCAAAGCGATCGTGGCATTGGCGCCGATGGTGGCGCCGCGCTTGACGAGCGTCTTGCGGAATTCGGCCTTGCGGCTGACCGCCGCGCGCGGATTGAAGACATTGGTGAAGACGCAGCTCGGCCCGCAGAACACGTTGTCTTCCAATTCGACGCCCTCGTAGATCGACACATTGTTCTGGATCTTGCAGCCGTCGCCGATGCGCACCTTCGGGCCCGCCATCACGTTCTGCCCGATCGACAACGTTGCGGCCGATCGCGGTGCCGGAGAGGATGTGCACGAAATGCCAGATCTTCGTGCCGGCGCCGATCTCGACGCCGTCGTCGACATAGGCGCTTTCATGGATGCGTGACGCCGGGAAAGCGGCTTGCCTCCAGTGCCGCTCATGACATGCCCGCGCGCACGGCACGGGTGACGCTCGCCGCGCGTCCACTCCACCGGCGCGCTGCGCAGCGCCGACACGATCTCGATCGAAGGCCGCACGTCTTCGATGCCGTAGCCGTGGCCGGCCAGGATTTCCTTGTAGCTTTCGGTGTGCAGATCGGTGAAGCCGTTGGAGAACTCGATCTCGCTCGCCGTCGAGCGTGAGCGAGCGCCAGGTGGTCTGGCCGTTGCGGCGCCGCCTGCGGCAGGTCTTCGGCGGCGACCGACAGGAACCAGCGCACGCGCGCGCGCTCCAATTCGAGATAGCCGGCCGCGCGCTTGTCGGTGTGCAGATGCAGCACGTTCGAGCGCACGCGCGCCGAACACATAGGCCAGCACGTCGAAGAAATGCACGCCGATATTGGTGGCGATGCCGCCGGATTTTCCGTCGTCGCCCTTCCAGGACACCTGATACCAGCGGCCGCGCGAGGTGATGTAAGTCAGATCGACTCGTAGGTGCGCCCGCGCTCGGCGGCCGACGCGCTCGCGCAGCTCGCTGGATCGCCGGGATGCAGGCGCAGTTGCAGGATGGTGCTGACGCTGCGGTTGGTGCGCGCCGCGATCTCGGTCAGGCCGTCCAGGTTCCAGGGATTGAGCACCAGCGGCTTTTCGCAGATCGCGTCGGCGCCCGAGCGCATGGCGAAGCGGCACATGGGCGTCGTGCAGATAATTCGGCGAGCAGATCGAGACGTAATCGATGCCGTTGCCGGAGCGCGCACAGCTTGTCGATATGGCGGTCGAAGCGCTCGAACTCGACGAAAAAGCGGGCGTCGGGAAAATAGCTGTCGATCACGCCCGACGGAATCGTTGGGATCGAGCGCAACCCTGAGGTCGCCGCCGATGTCCTTGATCGCGCGCATATGGCGGGGCGCAACGTAACCGGCGGCGCCGATCAGCGCAAAAGACTTCATCCGAGAACCAGTTCGGTTTGCCGGCTCGGCCTTAACCACCGGCCCGACTGCTCCTCAATGCATCGTGACTTAGCATAAAGTTCATGCTATGAACACTGCAACAGGTTTGTTGCAAGCCAGGGCGCACCGTGGCGAAAACCGCGCGGAATGGTGAAAAAGAGCCTGATTCCTTCGGCAATCAGGACGAGATCCTGCTGGGCGTGCTGACCGTCGTCGAGCGCGACGCCAACACCTCGCAGCGGGGCATTTCGCGCGAGCTCGACGTCGCGCTGGGGCTGGCCAACGCCTACCTCAAGCGCTGCGTGCGCAAGGGCCTGATCAAGATCAAGCAGGTGCCGAGCCGGCGCTATGCCTATTACCTGACGCCGCGCGGCTTTGCCGAGAAATCCCGGCTGGCGGGCGAGTATTTTTCCGCCTCTTTTACGTTCTTTCGCCGCGCCCGCGCCCAAATGTCGGAGCTTATGGGCGATTGCGACGGTTTCGGCTGGCGCCGGATCGCCTTTGCCGGCATTTCGGAGCTGGCGGAAGTCGGCGTGATCTGCGCGCATGATTTTCCGATCGAGGTGGTGGCGGTGATCGATCCGGCGCGGGCGGGCGAAAAGTTCTGCGGGCTGCCGGTCGAGGCCTCGGTTGCGGCCTGCGGGCCGCTCGATGCCATTATCGTGACCGATCTTACCAAGCCCGAGCAGGTGCTTCGAATGATCGGCGCGGCGATCGGCGCCGACCGCGTGCTGGCGCCGAAGCTCTTGCAGATCGCGCTGAGCAAAGCCGCCAGACCCGATGTCGCGCGGGCCGCCGAATGAAACAGTGGTACGCGGTCTATACCCAGCCCCGAAACGAGGAGCGGGCGCAGGAACATCTGGAGCGCCAGGGCTTCGAGGTGTTCCTGCCGCGTTATCAGAAGCGGCGCAGCCATGCCCGGCGCGTCACCATGGTGCCGACGCCGCTGTTCCCGCGCTATCTGTTCGTCTCGTTCGACGCCGACCAGCAGCGCTGGCGCGCCATCCGCTCGACCCGCGGGGTGATCGGCCTGGTCAGCAATGGCGACACTCCGGTGCCGGTCCCCGAGGCGGTCGTCGACGAAATCGAGCGCCGGCGCGACGCCGACGGCTATGTCGTGTTGGCGCGCCATCTCGACCTCAAGCGCGGCATGCGCATCCGCATCGATACCGGTGCGTTCGCGGCGACCGAGGCGATTTTCGAGGCCAAGCGCGACGAGGAGCGCGTCATCGCGCTGTTGACGCTGTTGGGGCGCGAGGTGCTGGTGCAGGTGCCGATCCGGGCCGTGGCGCCGGTTGGGTAGGGGGTTTTTCCTCAAGTTTATCAAAGCGATATGGCGACTCGCGAGTTTTCCCCCGGCGCGGATAACCTTAATGTTCGCGCCGTGAACATTTGCTTGACCCGCCTGTTCATTTGATGAACATTATCGGCGTTCTACGGCTGCCCGCTGGAGCTTTCCGCGCAAAGCCAATCCCGAAGCGTCGCCACTGGGGTGCGGTTAACGCGTTCACCCCAATGGCGGTAGCGTGCGAAATGACCGCGCTGCCGGCGGCGCAAGCGCCGGCCGACCTTCGCAATCGCCGACCTCTGCAATCAATGAATTCCGAATACACTTCCCGCAGCATCGAGCAGCTGTCGCCGGCGGCGCTCGAACGGCTGATCTATGTGGTCGGCTCGGCGCGCGGCGGCACCTCGCTGACCAAGGACGTGATCGGGGCGCACGACAACGTCATCTCGTTCCACGGGCCGACGCATTTCCTCAATCACCCCTGGAAGCATCGCAAGCGGCTCGATCCGCGGCTGTGGAACATCGTCTTCTGGCTGCCGGAGAATGTGCGGCGCGCCGAGGTGCGCGATTCGCTCGGCGCCGCAGGCGCGCGAAGACTTCATCCGCCACTATCAACCGAGCGCTGGCGCGGCGCGATTTCCGCGAGCTCTACCAGCTCTATCCGCTGACGCGCGCGCTCGACCCGGAAGAGCCGCGCGCGCCGCAGGACATCGTCGCCTGGCTCGACAAGGGCAACGATTTCTGGGGCGTCGATCTCATCGCCCGCCATTTTCCGCAGGCGCGTTTCGTCTTCGTGGTGCGCGATCCGCGCGGCTCGGTTGCTTCGCTCGCCAAGCGCATGGCCGACGACCGGCCGGACACCGATTTCGCGGTCACGCCGCGCGACGTCGTCGCCAGCGCGATCTATTGGCGCAATCTGGCGCAGCAGGAGCTGCGCTTTGCCCGCCGCTATCCCGAGCGCACCATCTTCTTCCGCTTCGAGGACCTGGTCACGCGGCCGTTCGAGATCGTGCCGCGGCTCTATGATTTTCTCGGGCTTCCGGCGATGCCGGAAGATGTGCTGCGCGGCAAGCTCGACAGTCTGGTCTACAGCGCCAGTCTCGATGCCGAGAAGAGCTCCGGCCTCAGCACCAAGCCGGTCGAGCGCTGGCGCGCGAAGCTGAGCGAGGATGCCGTCGCTTGCGTGGCGGAAATCTGCGCGCCGACCGCGCGCCGCTTCGGCTACGAGTTGAAGGAGCCGGCGCGGCGGCGCGGGCTCATGGGCCTGGCCGGGCAGGCCGGCGGCTCGCGCGCGCAGGCAACCGTTGCCGCCAAGCTTGGCTATCTCGCGTTGCGCGAGGCGCAGCTTGGCGCGGTGCCGCCGGTGACGTTCGCGCCCCTGCGGCTGGTGGCGGCGGCATAAGTCTCGATGCGTCTGTTCGGCAAAGACCTGGATCGCGAAGTGGCGATCGTCGCCGAGATCGGCGTCAATCACGAAGGCGACGTGGAGGCGGCCTTGCGGCTGGTGCGGCTGGCGGCAGAGGCCGGAGCCGACGCCGTCAAGTTCCAGAGCTATACCCCTGAGCGCTTTGTGTCGGCGGCCGATCCCGAACGCCTGGCGCGCGTGCGCAATTTCGCGCTCGATGAAGCCGCGCACCGCCGCCTGGCGGCGGAGGCAACGGCGGCTGGGCATCGCCTTCTTTTCGAGCGCCATCAGCGAGGACATGGTGGCGCTGATCGCCGAGCTTGCGCCCGCCATCAAGATCGCCAGCGGCGATCTCGATTTCGAGCCGGTGATCCGCGCGGCGGCGGCGACCGGCAAGCCGGTAATCCTCTCGACCGGCGCCGGCACGCTCGACGAAATCGACCGCGCGGTCGGCTGGGTACGCGACGAGATCGGCGGCGCCGATCTCGCCGAGCGACTTGTGCTGATGCAATGCGTCTCGGCCTATCCGGCGCCGATCGAAGAGGCGAGCGCGGCCGCGGTGCCGTTCCTGCGCGCGCGCTACGGCGTGCCGGTCGGCTATTCCAATCATGTCATCGGGCCGGAGGCCTGCTACGCGGCGATCGCGCTCGGCGCCGGCACCATCGAAGTGCATTTCACCGACCGCAAGGAGGGCCGCACCTTCCGCGACCACGCGCTGTCGTTCGAGCCCGGCGAGCTGAAGGATCTGGTCGAGAAGGCGGCGCGCATCCGTGCGGCCATCGGCGCCGATGCCAAGGCGCCGCAGCCGAGCGAGCCGGCCGATGTGCGGATCATGCGCAAGGGCGTGGTGGCGGCGCGCGATCTTGAGCCCGGCACGGTGCTGGCGCGCGAGGATCTGATGTTCGCGCGCCCGGCGACCGAGTTCGCAGCGGGCGAGATCGGCGCGCTGCTCGGGCGCAAGCTGACCGCGCCGGCACAAGCGCGGCGAGCTCATCAAGCGCGCGGCGGTTTCGGCGGGCTGACGGCCATGTGCGGTATCGCAGGCTGCATCGACAAGAACGCGCCGCCGCGCGAGCGGCTGGCGGCGGCCGCGCACCTGTTGCGCCATCGCGGACCCGACGCCAGCGGCATCTGGAGCCGGGCAGGTGGGACGCCAGCAGGTCGGCGCTCGTGCACACGCGGCTTTCCATCATCGATCTCGACCCGCGCGCCAATCAGCCGTTCCTCTGGGACGATTGCGCGCTCAGCTTCAACGGCGAGATCTACAATTACCTCGAATTGCGCCGCGAGCTCGAAGCCGCTGGGCCACCGCTTCGTCACGCAGTCCGACACCGAAGTGATCGTGCATGCCTGGCGGCAATGGGGCGCCGGCTGCTTCGACCGGTTCGAGGGCATGTGGGCGCTGGCGCTCGCCGATACGCGCGCCGGCAAGCTGGTGCTGAGCCGCGACCGCTTCGGCGAGAAGCCGCTCTATCTGTGGCCGGCCGAGGGGCGCCTGCTGTTCGCCTCGGAGATCAAGGCGCTGGCCGCGCTCGCCGGCGGCTGGCCGGACTACGACACCGACCAGCTCCGCCGCTTCCTCGTCAACGGCTACAAGGCGCTCTACAAGCAGCCTGCGACCTTCTACCGCGGCGTCGAAGAGCTGCCGGCCGGCAGTTACCTGCTGGTCGATTGCGCCGCCGGCAAGCCGCTGCCGCGGCGAGAGGCGGCGCGAGCGCTACTGGTCGCTGGCCTATGCGCCGCAGAAGATGACCGGCGCCGAGATGGCGGCGGGCGTGCGCGAGCGGCTCGACGCGCGCGGTGGAGCTGCGGCTGCGCGCCGACGTGCCGGTGGCGTTCTGCCTGAGCGGCGGCATCGATTCCGGCGCGCTGGCGTCCTTCGCGGCCAAGGCGCTGGGGCGCGAGGTGCACGCCTTCTCGATCCTCGACGCCGACGAGCGCTATGACGAGACGCGCAATATCCGCGCCACCGTCGCCGACATCGGCTGCCGGCTGCACACGGTGCGCACCGGCACGGCCGGTTTCCTCGACCGGCTTGCCCGCCAGACGCGCGACCGCGACGCGCCGGTCGCCACCATTTCCTACTACGTGCACGACTTCCTGTCGGAGGCGATCGCCGCGCAAGGCTATCGCGTGGCGGTGTCCGGCACCGCGGCCGACGAATTGTTCACCGGCTATTACGATCACTACGCCTTCTGGCTGGCCGAGATGAGCGATCGGCCGGACCTGCCGCAGTCTGATCGACGACTGGCGGGGAAGCTACGGCGCCTGGGTGCAGAACCCGGTGCTGCAGGACCCCATGGTGTTCCGCGACCGTCCGGCCGAGCGCGGCCACATCTATCTCAATCGCGACGCCTTCAACGCGCTGCTGCGCGAGCCGTGCCGGGAAGAGTTCAGCGAGGCCGCCTTCAGCGCCAATCCGCTGCGCAACCGCATGATGAACGAGCTGTTCGCGGAAGCCGTGCCGGTCATCCTGCGCGAGGACGATCTCAACTCCATGCGCTGGTCGGTGGAGAACCGCTCGCCTTATCTCGACCGCGCGCTGGTGGAATTCGCCTATACCATCCCGAACGAGCTGCTGATCGAGAACGGCTACGTGAAATGGCCGCTGCGCGCGGCGGCGCAAGGCGTGCTCAACGATCAGGTGCGGCTCGACAAGCGCAAGCGCGGCTTCAACGCCTCGATCGACTCGCTGCTCGACCGCAACGACCCGCAGGTGGTCGAGCGCCTGCTGGCGCCCGGCCCGGTGTTCGACATCGTGCGGCGCGAGGCGGTGGAAGACTTCTTGCGCGGCGACCTGAAGGACAACAGCTTCTCCAAGTTTGCCTTCAGCTTCGTGGCGGCCAAGCTGTTCCTGGAAAGCGAGCGCTCGGCGGCAAGCCTGACGGTGGCGGCGTGACCATCGGCATCGTCGACTACGGCCTCGGCAATCTGACCTCGGTGGAAGCCGCGGTGCGCCGCCTCGGCTGCGAGGCCGTCGTGTCCTCCGATCCGGCAGAGCTCGCCAAGGCCGACAAGCTGATCCTGCCGGGCGTCGGCGCCTTCGGCGACGGCATGCGCAACTTGCGCGAACGCGGCCTGGTCGAGCCGCTCACCGAGATGGTGAAAGGCGAGGGCAAGCCGATCCTCGGCATCTGCCTCGGCTTCCAGCTCATCGCGCAGCGACAGCGAGGAGTTCGGCCGTCACGAGGGCCTCGGCTGGGTCGACGGCTCGGTGCTGCGGCTTGCGCCGGCGGACGAAGACCTGCGCATTCCCCATGTCGGCTGGAACGACCTCATCCGCATCGCCCGACTGCGCCATCTCTCGATGGCTTGCCGGATGATGCCTTGTTCTACTACGTGCACAGCTTCCGGCTCGCGCCCGTCAAATCCGAGATCGTGATCGGCGAGTGCGACTACGGCGGCCGTTTCGCCGCCGCGATCCGCCAGGACAACATCTGGGCGGTGCAATTCCATCCCGAGAAAAGCCAGCAGAGCGGGCTGCGGTTGCTCAAGAACTTTCTTGAGCACGGCGCGGCCTGAATGCTGCGGAAGCGGGTCATCACCGTGCTCACCTTCAACGACGGCGTGCTTGTTCCGGACCAAGCTGTTCCAGCCGGACTACCGCTACACGCTGAATTTCGTGGACGCCTGGTCGGTGGATGAGATCGTGGTGCTCGACGTGACGCGCCCGGGCCAGGGCGACCCGCGCAATTTCGAGGCGGTGATCCGCGATTTCGCCGGCCGCTGCTTCGTGCCGCTCGCCGCCGGCGGCGGCATCCGCACGCTTGCCGACGTGCGCCGCTTCATGCGCATGGGCGCCGACAAGGTGGTGGTCAACACCGGCGCGCTCGAGCGCCCGCAACTGATCACCGAAATCGCCGAAGCCTACGGCGCGCAATGCGTGGTGCTGTCGATCGACGCCAAGCGCCATGACGACGGACGCTACGAGGTGTTCGGCCGCTGCGGAACCTGGGCGACCGGCCGCGCGCCGGACGAATGGGCGGCGGAAGGCGAGCGGCTCGGCGCCGGCGAAATCCTCATTACCGCCATGGACCGTGACGGCTGGCTGCAGGGCTACGATCTCGACCTGTGCCGCACGGTCAGCGATGCGGTTTCGGTGCCGGTGCTGGTGCTCGGCGGCTGCGGCAACTGGCAGCATATGGCGGAAGGCTTGACGGCAAGGCGGCGCCTCCGCCGTCTGCACGCAGAACATCTATCACTTCACCGAGCCGAGCATCCGCGCGGCCAAGAAGTTTCTCGACGCCAAGCACATCCCGGTGCGCGTCAACTAGCCATGACCATGCCGATGAGCACCGACCTGCGCGCCGCCAGCAAAGTCCGCTATTGCCGCACCTGCCTGATGCCGGACACGCGCCCGCGCATCGTGTTCAACGAAGACGGCATCTGCAATGCCTGCCTGACGGCGGCCGAAAAGAAGACCATCGATTGGGATGCGCGGCTCGCCGAGTTCCGCCGGCTGGTCGAGGCCAACAAGCCGAAGAACAGCGCCTATGATTGCGTGGTGCCGTGGTCGGGCGGCAAGGATTCAAGCTCGATCGCCTACAAGCTCAAATTCGAGCACGGGCTCAATCCGCTGCTGGTGACCTTCTCGCCGCTGATCCCCAACGAAGTGGGCGAGCATAACCGCGAGGCCCTGCTGCGCGCCGGCTTCGACCACATCATGGTGCGGCCGAACCAGAAGGTCGCCCGCCATCTGGCGCGCCGCTTCTTCGTCGAGCGCGGCAATCCGAAGGTGCATTGGGATGCCGGCGTCAACTCGGCGCCGGTGCAGGTGGCGGTGCGTTTCGGCATCCCGCTGATCTTCTATGCCGAGCACGGCGAGAGCGAATATGGCGGCCGCGTGCTGAGCGAGGAGCATCGCAAGATCCGCGACATCACCGAGGTGCTGGAGCACCAGATCGGCGACCATCCGGAGAACTGGCTGGACGATGTGGTCGGCGAGCGCGATCTGGCGCCCTACATCTATCCCGATCTGCAGGACGTCGAGCGGGTCGGCGTGAAGGCGATGTATTTCGCCTGGTTCTTCCCGTGGGACGTGATGGAGAACTACAATTACATCGCCTCCAAGATCGACTTCCGCACCGCCGCGTCCGGCCGCTCCGACGGCACGTTCACGAATTTCGACAGCTTGGACGACAAGATCGACAACCTCTACTACTACATGCAGTTCATCAAATTCGGCTTCGGCCGCGCCACGCGCGATGCCTCGCGCCAGATCTACCGCGGCCGCATGACGCGCGAACAGGCGCTCGAACTGGTGCGCAAATACGACGACGAATTCCCGCACACGGCGCATGCCGAGACGCTCGACTATCTGGAAATGAAAGAGCGGGAATTCGAGGAGATCGTCGATCTGCACCGCAATTCGGAAATCTGGGACAGAGGCGCCAACGGCTGGACGCCTGCGCTTTCCGCCCGAATAGAAAACGGACCGGATGTTGCATAGGTGAAACAGTCTCTGCCCATCATTCGCTATGGCAAGCCGAGCGCGCCGTTTCTCGATCTCAAGCGCGACTTCTTCGATCCGCTGCAGCAGGACGATCTCGTCAAGGAATCCGCGCGCCTTCTACGAGCTCTACCGCGCGCAGCCGCCGCGCACGAACTGCAAGAATTGCGGGGCGCCGATGGGCCCGGTCACTTTCATGAAGCAAAATATTTCCTATCACGTCTGCCCGCAATTGCACGCATCTGAACGGCCACTACGAAGATACCGAGCCGCTTCTACCGCGCCTTCTTCAGCGACAAGGGCGGGGAAGTCGTCGCCTCGCATTATTCCGCGCCTGACCGGCCCGCCTTCGAGCAGCGCGTGGCGGCGATCTACCGCCCGAAGCTCGATTTCCTCTGGGACGTGATCGAAGCGGACGGCGTCGACCCGGCACCAGCTCTCTTACGCCGATGTCGGCACCGGCCTTGGCCATCTGCTCAAGGCGATGCTCGACCGCGGCATCACGCGCATCAAAGGTTACGAGCCGGCGCAGTTGCTGGTGAAGCAGGGCAACGAGCTGCTCGGCGGCGACTATCTCGAAGAGCTTCAAATTCCCGATCTTGCCGGGGCTGATCCCGAAGCTGGACGCCAACGTCGATCACGCTGATCTTCGTGCTGGAGCACCTGCTCGATCCGCGCGGCACGCTGGAGGCGCTCGCCCGCAATCCGAACGTGCAATACATCATGGTGTCGGTGCCCGTGCACAGCCCGTCCGATTATTTCGAGCTGCTTTTCCCGACCGTCTACGAACGGCACCTGTCCGGCCACACGCATCTCTATACCGACACGTCGATGCGCTGGCTGTGCGAGCAGGTCGGCCTCGATGTCGTCGGCGCCTGGTGGTTCGGGGCCGACGCGATGGACCTGTTCCGTTCCTGCCGCACGCGGCTGCATCAGCTCGGTCAGCCCGAGGCGGCCGTCGAGAACTGGGAAAAGATGATGGTGCCGGTGATCGACGGCGTTCAGGAAGCGATCGACCGCAGCCTGTTCACGTCCGAGCTGCACTTCGTGATGAAGGTGCGCCGCTGAGCCCTTGACATCGAAATGGCGGTCGGCTTCGACGTCCTGTCATGAGCCGGGACTGTCGCGATCAAGCCGCAGCGCTTCGAGGCCGAGATATTCGGCGCGCCGGTATGGCGATTGGAGCTCGGCGCCGGCAGCGATGCGGCCGCGCTCGCAGCCGTGACGCAAGACGCGCGGCAAAAAGGCGTCGCGCTGATATCGGCGCGCGTTCCGGCGGGTTCGCCGGCCGGAGCAGTGCTGGCGGACGCCGGCTTCCGCTTGATCGAGCGCCTGCTCACCTTGCGGCGCGATATTCCGGCGAGCTCGTGCGCCGGTTGCCGGCGTGTCGCTGGCGGACGCCGGCGATGCGGAGGCCTGCGCCGCCATCGGCCGCGCCGTCGTTTTCCTTCGACCGCTTCCATGCCGATCCGCAATTGCCCGATGCCGATCGCCGACGAGATCAAGGCGCGCTGGGCGCGCAACGGCGTCAACGGCCGTGCCGACGCGCCGCTCATCGTGCGCGAAGGCGGCGCGGTTGCCGGCTTCAATCTGTGCATGCGCAAGGGCGAGGACGCCGTGATCGATCTGATCGCGGTCGACCGGCGCTGGCAGGGCAGGGGCTTGGGCCGCAAGCTGGTCGAGGGCGCGCTCGCGCATTATGCGGGCGCCGCGCCGACCATGTGGGTGAGCACGCAGGAAGCCAATGTCGCTTCGGTCGCGCTCTATCGCAGCGCCGGCTTCGCGCTGCACAGCGTGGCCGAGACCTGGCATTGGACGCCGTGAGCGCTTCCGCGAAGCCGCTGAAGATCGGCGTGGTCGGGCTTGGCGTCGGCGAGCAGCATGTCATCGGCTACAAGGCGATCCCCGGCTGCGAGGTCGTCGCGGTCTGCGATATCGACGCCGAAAAGCTGGCCGCGGTGGCCGACCGCCACGATATCGCCGAGCGCTATACCGACGCGCGCAAGGTCACCGAGCATCCCGACGATCGACGTGGTCTCGATCTGCTCCTACGACGACGCCCATGCGCAGCAGGTGATCTCGGCCTTGCGCGCCGGCAAGCATGTCATGGTGGAAAAGCCGCTCACGTTGCACCGCAAGGACGCCGAGCAGATCCTGCGCGCGCAGCAGGACAGCGGGCGCATCCTCACCTCCAACCTCATCCTGCGCCACAGCCCGCGCTTCCGCGAAATCCGCCGCATGATCCGCGCCGGCGAGTTCGGCGACATCTTCTATCTCGAGGGCGACTACATCCATCAAATCCTCTGGAAGCTGACCGAAGGCTGGCGCGGGCGCATGGATTTCTATTGCGTGACCTATGGCGGCGGCATCCATCTGATCGATCTGATGCGCTGGCTGCTCGGAGCAGGAAGTGACCGAGGTCACCGGCATGGGCACCGACAGAGCTGACCGCCGGCAGCCGCTATCGCTATCCCGACACGATCGTGAACCTGCTGCGCTTTGCCGGCGGCGCCGCTCGCCAAGACTTTGACGACGCTCGGGCCGCGCCGCCCGCAAATCCACGCGCTGTCGGTCTACGGCACGCGCGCCACCTTCGTGAACGACATGCCGGACGCCAAGCTGTTCCGCGGCGACCAGGCGGACGACGAAGAGGCCATGACCGTTCCGTACCCGGCGATCGAGAAGGGCGACCTGCTGCCCGATTTCATCGCGCGCGGTGCGCGAAGGGCGCGAGCCGGACGTCTCCGCCGAAGGACGTCTTCCGCGTCATGGACATCTGCTTCGCCGCCTGGGAATCGGTGCAGGCCAAGCGCACCGTGCAAGTGAGCTACATGATCTGATGTCCGATACGCCCATCCCCTTCGGCAAACCGATGCTCGATGCCGCCGAGATCGAGGCGGTGACCCGCGTTCTGTCGGGCCCGCAGCTCGTGCACGGTCCGGTGAGCAAGGCGTTCGAGGAGGCCTTTGCCGCGCGCATCGGCGCCAAGCGCGCGGTCAGCGTGTCGTCCTGCACCGCCGGTCTGCACCTGTCGCTGTTCGCGCATGGCATCGGCGCCGGCGACGAGGTCGTCGTTCCGGCCATGACGCATGTCGCCACCGCCCACGCGGTCGAATTCTGCGGCGCGCGCCCGGTATTCGTCGACGTCGAGCCGGACACCGGCAATCTCGATGCGGCCGCGCTCGAGCAGGCCGTCGGCGCCGAAGACCAAGGCGATCATGCCGGTGCATTATCTCGGCCTGCCCTGCGACATGGACCGCATCAACGCCGTCGCCAAGCGCGTCGGCGCCGTCGTGGTCGAAGACTGCGCGCTGGCGGTCGACGCCACCTATGACGGCCGCAAGGCCGGCACGCTCGGCACCGTCGGCTGCTTCTCGTTCTATCCGGTCAAGCACATGACCACGCTGGAAGGCGGCATGGTGACGACCGACGACGAGGCGCTGGCCGACGCCATCGCCAAGCGCAAGGCCTTCGGCTACGACCGCACGCTCAACGAGCGCAAGGTGCCCGGCCTCTATGACGTGGACGCGCTCGGCTACAATTACCGCATGAACGAGGCGCAGGCCGCGGTCGGGCTGGCGCAGCTCGCCAAGCTCGACGGCTTTCAGGCCGCGCGCGCGCGCAATTACGCCGCGCTGAAGGACGGCGCTCGCCGACCTCGAAGAAATCACGGTGTTCGAGGCGCGCAAGGGCAAGTCCGTCTCCTCGCATTACTGCCTCAACGCCGTGCTGCCGCGCGACGGCCGCATCGACCGCAACGCCATGATCGCGGCGCTCAACGCCGAGGGCATCGGCACCAGCATCCATTATCCGCGTCCGGTGCCGCTGATGCGCTACTATGCCGAGCGCTACGGCTATCGGCCCGGCCAGTTTCCGGTGGCGGAATGGCTGGCGGCGCAGACGATTTCGCTGCCCGTCGGTCCCCATCTCGCCGCGGGCGATCCGGCCCGCATCGCGCAGGCTCTGAAGAACTACGTGCAGCGCGCCCGCGCGGCTTAAACGTCATTCCAGCAACAGGCGTAACACCCGTGACCGATATCAAATACGACTCGATGCAGGACAAGCTCGCCGGGCAGCGCATCATGCTGGTCGGCGGCGCCGGCTTCATCGGCCATAATCTCGCGCTCGAGCTCAGGCGCCTCGGCGTCGAGACCATGGTCGTCGACAATCTCATGGTGAACAGCCTGATCGAGAACGTCTTCGACGACGACGACGATCCGCTGCGCTCGCACGCCTATCAGGGCTTCCTGCTCGACCGTTTCCGGCTCATGCGCGCCGCCGGCGTGCAGCTGCGCAACGCCGACGCCCGCTTGTTCGCGGACCTGAGCCGCACCTTCGACGAGTTCAAGCCGACCAAGGTCGTGCAATTGGCGGCGATCGCCAGCGCGGTCGACGCGCGCAAGGATCCCGGGCTCGCCTTCGATCTTCAGCTCGTCACGCTGCGCAACGTGCTCGAGCTGTGCCGCCAGACGCATGACAGCGTCAATCAGGTGATGGTGCTGAGCTCGAGCACGGTCTATGGCGATTTCGAGGGCGATACCGTCGACGAGAGCACGCGTCCGCGTCCGCGCGGCATCTACGCCAACACCAAATACATGGCCGAGCGGCTGGTGCGCACCTACAACCAGCAGCACGGCGTCGGCTCCACCATCATCCGGCCGAGCGCGCTCTACGGCGAGCGCTGCAAGAGCCGGCGCGTCAGCCAGGTCTTCATCGAGAACGCGCTTGACGGGAAAGCCGCTGCTGCTCGAGGGCGGCGGCGACGGCCGGCTCGACTTCACCTATATCGTCGATCTGGTGCAGGGCATGGTGCGCGCGCTCGCGCTGCACGGCGGCCCCGCCACGTCGCAGACCTTCAATCTGACTTTCGGCAATGCGCGCACGATCGCGGAACTGGCGGCGGTGGTGAAGGAGCTGGTGCCCAACGCCATCCTGGAAGAGCGCCCGCGCGCGCAGGACAAGCCGATCCGCGGCACGCTGTCGGTGGCGCGCGCCAAGGACGTGCTCGGCTTCGTGCCCGAGTGGACGCTCGAAAAGGGCTACCGGCGTTATTGCGAATGGTACATCGAGCGCTGGGAACGCGCCCGCCGCGAGCTCGCCCGCAATTGAACACGACCGCCATTATCGTATTTGCCCGCATGGATTCGGCCCGGCTGCCCGGCAAGGCGCTGGCCGATCTTGCCGGCCGGCCGATGCTCGGCCGGGTGCTGGACCGCGTGCGGCGCGCGAAGCTTTGCGACCGGGTCGTCGTCGCGACTTCCGATCGCGCCGCTCGACGACGAGATTGCGGCCTTCGCCGAAGCCGAAGGTGTCGAGGTGTTTCGCGGACACCACAGCGATGTGGCGCAGCGCGCGCTCGATTGCTGCGCGGCGCTCGGCCTCGACTCGTTCGTGCGCATCAGCGGCGACAGCCCCTTCATGCCGCCGGAGCTGATCGACCGAGCGCTGCAAACCATGCGTGAGACCGATGCCGACCTTGCCACCAACGTCTTTCCGCGCAGCTATCCGGCCGGCGCCAGCGTCGAGGCGATCAGGGTCGAAGCGCTGCGCCGCGCCCATGGCGACATGAGCGCAAGCGAGCGCGAACACGTGACCGAAGCGTTCTATAAGGCCCCGGCGGCCTGGCGGATCGTCAATTTCGCGGCGCCGGCGCCGGTCCATGGCGATGTCCGCTTGACCGTCGATACGCCGGCCGAGCTCGAAATCGCGCGCGCCTTGACGGCGCGGCTGATGCCCGATCCCGAACGCGCCGCGCTCGACGACATCGTCGCGCTGCGGCGTTCGCTGCAGGCGGCGGCCTGAACGCGCCATGAGCGATCTCGCATTACTGGGCGGAACGCCGGTCTTGCGCGAGCCGCTGCGCCGCTATCGCTCCATGGGCGAGGCGGAAGCGGCGGCCGTGGCCGAGGTCGTTGCCTCGGATTGCCTGTCCGGCTTCTACGGCTCGCCCGGCGACGAATACTGGGGCGGCCCCAAAGTGCGCGCATTCGAGGCCGCCTGGCGCGAGCGCTATGGCGTGCGTCATGCCGTCTCGGTCAATTCGGCGACCTCGGGCCTCTATGCCGCCATGGGCGCGATCGGGCTCTCGCCCGGCGATGAGGTGATCGTGCCGGCCTGGACCATGTCGGCGACCGCCATGGCGCCGCTGGTTTACGGCGGCATTCCGATTTTCGCCGATATCGAGGCCGAGACCTTCGGGCTCGATCCCGCGGCGGTCGCCGCCGCGATCACGCCGCGCACGCGCGCGATCCTGGCGGTCAATCTGTTCGGCCATCCGGCGCGGCTCGACGATCTGCGCGCGCTTGCCGATGCGCACGGGCTCTATCTCATCGAAGACAATGCGCAGGCGCCGCTCGGCGAGGATCGCGGCCGCCCGAGCGGCACCGTCGGCCATATCGGCGTGTTCAGCCTCAATTACCACAAGCACATCCACACCGGCGAAGGCGGCATGTGCGTCACCGGCGATGACGATCTCGGCAAGCGGCTCGCCATGATCCGCAACCATGCCGAAAACGCGACCGAATGGCTGGGCGTCGACGATCTCACCAATATGGTCGGCTTCAACTACCGCATGACCGAATTGTCGGCGGCGGTCGGCCTGGTGCAGCTGCGCAACATCGATGCGCACGTCACGCGCCGGGAGCGCTTCGCCGAGCGGTTGAGCGAGGGCGTGCGCAACCTGAAAGGCCTGCGGCCGCCGGCGGTGCGCGAGCAATGCCGGCACAATTACTATTGCTGGTGCGCGACCTTCGATGCCGATGCGGTCGGCATCGACCGCGATCTCTTCCGCGACGCGCTGATCGCGGAGGGCGTGCCGTGCTTCACCGGCTACGCCGAACCGCTTTACCGGCTGCCGCTGTTCCGCAAGCGCATCGCGCTCGGCCGCGACGGTTTTCCGTTCACGCTCGGCGCGCCGGACTATACAAAGCTGCATCTGCCGGTGACCGAGCGCCTGCACGCCCATGAAGCGTTGCTGATCGAAACCTGCGCCTGGGAAGCCGACGAGACGCTGGCCGACCGCATGGCGGAAGCCTTCCTGAAAGTGCACCGCGGCGCCGAGGCGCTGGCGCGCTGGCAGGCGGAGAAGCTGGGCGCCGCATGAGCCGCGTCGTCGCCAGCATCGAGGCGCGCATGGGCGCCTCGCGCCTGCCCGGCAAAGTGCTGATGGAGCTCGCCGGCCGGCCGGCCTTGAGCCGCATGCTGGAACGCGTGCGCCAGGCCCGCAGCCTCGACGATATCGTGATCGCCACCACCGACAATCCGGCCGATGACGCCATCGTGCGCTGGGCGGAAGCCGAGGGCGTTGCCGTGTTCCGCGGCAGCGAGGACGACGTGCTCGACCGCGTCTTGCGGGCGCAGGAGAAGATGGGCGCCGACATCGTGGTCGAGCTGTGCGGCGATTGCCCGCTGATCGATCCGGCGGTGATCGACGCCGCCGTCGCGCGCTACGCCCGCGGCGACTGCGACATCGTCACCACGACGGCGCCGCAATCCTATCCGGAAGGTATCGACGTCGAGGTGTTTGCGCTTGCCGCGCTGCGGGAGGTGGCCGCCAGTTGCCGCGATGCCGAAGTGCGCGAGCACGTGTCGCTCGATTTCTACCGCAACAAGCGCTGGCGTCTGGTGAGCCTGCAGGCGCCGCCGGCCTTGCGCCGGCCCGAGGTGCGCCTGCTGCTCGACTGGCCGCAGGACCCCGACTTTCTCTCGGCGCTGTGCGCGCGGCTGGACGCGCTGCATGGCGCCGATTTCGACACCGCCGACGTGCTTGCGCTGCTCGACCGCGAGGGCGCGGCGCTCGGCCACCCCGTGCCGCGCAAGGCGAGTCTTGCTTGAGCCCGTTCACCACCGTCCTGGTCGGCTTCGGCAAAGTGGCGGACACCATGCGGCACGATGCGCGCATGGCGCGCTATTTTCCCGATGCCAGCCATGCGCAGGTGTTGGCGCGTCACCCGCAGTTCGATTTCGCGGCGGTGGTCGATCCCTCGGAAGAAGCGCGCGCCCGTGCGACCCGCGATTGGGGCGTGACGACCGTGGCCGGCGATCTGGCGGCTTTGCCGGCGCGCGAGCGCTTATACCGCGGCGGTCATCGCGACGCCGCCCGCCGGCCGCTTGGCGGTGATCGAAGCGCTGCCGAACTTGCGCGCCGTGCTGGTCGAAAAGCCGCTCGGCGCCACGCAGCAGGACGCGCGCGCCTTCGCCGACGTCTGCCAGGCGCGCGGCATCGCCGTGCAGGTGAATTATTGGCGGCGCGCCGTTCCCGCTTTCCGCGCGCTGGCGGCGGGCGGGCTGGCTGAGGCGGTGGGCGAGGTGCAGGCGGTGTTCGGCCTCTACGGCAACGGCCTCATGAACAATGGCAGCCATTTGATCGACTTCCTGCGCATGCTGTGCGGCGAGGTCGACACGGTTGCCGCGCAGCGGCGCTGCGCAGGCCGCGGCCTCGTCGGTGGCGGGCGACCGCGACGTGGCTTGCCTGCTGCGGCTCGCGAACGGCGCCACCGCGGCCCTCACGCCGGTCGATTTCAAGGCCTGGCGCGAGGTCGGCCTCGACATCTGGGGCAGGCGCGGGCGGCTCTCGATCATGCAGGAGAGCCTGGCGATCACGCGCTTTCCGCGCGTCGAGAACCGCGGCCTGGAGAACGAATGGGAGATCGACAGCGGCGGCGGCGAGACCAGCACCGTCGACGTC
Organism: uncultured Pseudomonadota bacterium; assembly: GCA_963805535.1. Taxonomy (GTDB): domain Bacteria; phylum Pseudomonadota; class Alphaproteobacteria; order Rhizobiales; family Xanthobacteraceae; genus Pseudolabrys. Next base: position 21,024 of record CAWDUV010000005.1, on the reverse strand, counting down.
GGGATGAGCCTGCAAGCCATGTACGACAATCTTGCCGCCGCCGCCGCCGGGGAAGCCGTTGCTGAGCCCCGCATCGCAGGCGCTCGGCAACTGAAACGGTGGTGCACGACATTCTCGCGCGTGCCGGGGGCGCAAGCTGAACCATGCTCGCCGCAGCGACCATCGATCATATAATCCTGGCGCGGCGATCGATGCCGGTGCGGCGATCGAGCGCGTGCTCGGTCTGTTCAAGATTGCCGCGTCCGGCGCGATTCTTGATGCTGGTGGAGGACCCGGGCGCGGCAAATTTTGCGGCCGGCCTGCTGCCGGTTCTGCAGCCGCATGGCACGGTCACGATCTATGCGAAAGGCGAGGGCGCCGCGCAGCTTGCCCGGCTGGGCGTGAACGCGCTGGCGCTTGCCGAGCCGTTCGACGCGGCCGCGCTGCTTGCGCAAACGAAGGCGACGCTTGTGCTGGTCGGCACGGCCGAAGACAAGCATGCGGCCGCCCATGATCTGGTGGCGGCCTGCCGCGCCGCGCATCTACCAACCCTGGGCTTGTCGACGGGCCGGCCAATATCGAGCGACGCTTTCGCGGCCGCGGTGACAGCCCCCTTGCCTTCGCGCCAGACGCGGTGCTGGTACCGGCGAAGACTTGCGCAGCCAGCTCATCGCCGTCGGATTTCCGCCGGAGCGGACTTTCGTTGTCAAGCACCCGCATTTCGCGCGTCTTGCGGGCGAAAGACGCCGGCTCGACGCCATCGGCCGCGACGCGCTGCGCCGCCGGATCTTTCCGGCTGTCCGGCTGGACGGCCCATCCTGGTCTTTCTTGCCGAACGCTCGGACGGGCTCAACGGCGAACACTTCCGGCGCAGCGCGGCCTATACCCTCGCCGGCCGCGGCGGCGATGACCGCCGCACCAATATCGTGCTGGAGGAAGTGCTGGATGCCGCCTCGGCTCTCGCGCCGCGACCTTATATTGTGCTGCGCCTTCACCCCAAGAACGATCCGCAGGAATTCGCCGCCTACAGCCATGAGATCGATCAGGTGAGCCGCGCAGAGCCGGCGCTCGATGTGGTCTATGCCGCCGACGCCGTCGCCGGCCTAACCACCATCTTGTTGAGCGAAGCCGCGGTTCTCGGCCGCCCGGTGCTCTCAGTCGTGCCGCGCGCAAGTGAACGCGATTGGCTTCTAGCTCCGCCAAGAATCAAAATACTGGTCGTGTGCGATCGCTCAGAATTGTTGAAGACTATGCAGATAACACTATCGGGTGCTTCAAGCCCTCTGTCATTGGACTGAATCTGATGTATCGGGAATTTTTGTTGTGTTGCCAGCGATGCACTTTTCTAAAGAAAAGGGGCGGCTTCAGTGCTCTTCTAGTAAAAGGAGGCACGCCATGCCGGTGACGTTACTCGCCGGACATACAAAATGCGGTACCACGTGGCTTTCGGAGGCGATTGAGTTGTGCCCAAATATTGAACTTCTACGCAGCCACAGTTTTGCTGGCGATTTTCCAATCGATCTTGGGGAGAAACCCATCGTTATTAGCCGATCTTGGACAATCACTAGTGACGAGGATTGCCAGCGATTTACATCTATCAATCCGCTCGCGCAGGCGATTGTGATCTATCGAGAGCCAATTGACGCAATTCTATCGTACCACAACTATCAGCGCGCCATCACCGGCATTAAAGACAGAGACGTTTTTGAGGCAATCAAGGCTGGTCGTCTACGCGAAATACTATTTCAAGAATTCAGTTACCACGAGAGCGCGAAGCGATTGCGCCGATATTTTTCGACCTTTCGCGAATACCTCTATGATGACATTAGAAAGGACAATGAAGCTTTTCTTGACGATGTTCTGCAGTTTTGCGGAGCGCGCCCAACTTATGGTCGCATCCGAAAATCTGTCAATAAATCGCTCGCGTACCGATCTTATCTCGTCCAGCGGATTTTAATGAAGTCGATGCGCTTGTTGACAGGCGTGGACACGGCCTTGTTCCGCCACGCGTATGCTGACGGCGAAATGGCGCCGTCTGTTTTAAAGATACTGATGGACGCGAATAATAAGCCCAGACATTTCCTTTCGCGTCGCGAGATTGAGAGCCTAAAGAGCGTGGCCGCGCCGATCGTTACTCAACTTAGGGGGATAACCTCTCTAGATCTATCGGCTTGGGGCTACTAGAAGAACGCAGTTTGGATACATGTTCTTCGATCCGGTCGCGTTTTTCCATTACGAGATTTCGAGTGCGATCAACTGTTCTGAACTAAGGAAACTCACGTGTACGTGCTGAGACTGGTAGGATTTCCAAAGGGCTCGATTCTCGGGCTATTGGCGTTCCATTTGTTTGGTACCGTTTTTGAGAGCTTTGGCTTGTCTCTGCTTCTGCCGGTCTTCCAGCTTATGGAAAGCGGCAAGAATGTGGCTGACTTGGTTGCAAGTTCGCGATTTTGGCACGCACTGAACGTCGCGTACGGCGCAGTTGGTCTCGAACTTACCATTCCAGCATTGCTCACCACTAGCTTTGCCGCGATCGTAATGCGTCAGGTCTTTGTTTATTTCCGACTAATCTATGTCGCCCACATTCGCCAAACGCTTGTACGCAAACTCCGCGAGACTGCGTTCAATTCGTTTGTCCGAGCGCGCCTCGACTATGTGGACAGCCAAGGGCTCGGAAGCATTGTCAACGACGTCACGATTGAGAGTCAGATGGCGGTCGAATGCGCGATGTCCCTTGTCATGATTGCGGGATATTGCATCGTCTGCGCGGTCTACGTCGCGATGCTGTTCGCATTGTCGGTGCCAATGACGTTTGCTGCGATATTAGTCATCGGCTTGGCTGCGCTTCCCGTCTTCTGGCTGATGGAGGAGGGCAAACTTGTTGGAATTCAACTTGTCGAGGCCAATACGGCGCTGCTTGCTTTCTTGTCCGAGCGGCTGCGGGCGATCCGGCTGATCCGGTTGAGCGGAATGGCCCAGCCGGAGATGGAAGCTATGAGGCGGCGGACGCAGGTGCAGTACATCCGTCACATGCGCGGTTTTGTGCTTCAATCGCGGACGACGGTGCTCATGGAGCCGATCGTTGTGGCAGCAGGTTTTGCCTTTCTGTACCTTGGCGTTGCAGTATTTGGATTAAGTTTCGGCGAGGTCGGGTTATTTTTGATTGTAGTCATGCGTATTGCTCCGATAGTGAAAGAGATTATTACAGTGCGCTTCGCTGTAGCTAACCGTCTCGGCAGCGTAGAAAGGGTCGACCTGCGTCTTCGAGGCCTGGAACGGGCGCAGGAAGTGGAGACCGGCACACGGCACTTTGATGGTTTAAAGGACGGAATTGCCGTCGAAAAAGTGACTTTCTGCTATCCCGGACAAACAAAGCCTGCGCTCTCCGATGTGTCCGTCTATATCCCACGCGGTGTGATCACCGCCCTCGTCGGACCTTCTGGCAGCGGAAAATCGACGCTGGTCGATCTGTTGCCGCGTCTACGGACACCCTCGGCAGGCCGCATTCTTTTTGATGGCGTACCGGCCAGCGAGTTCACGCTGAGCAGCTTGCGCGGGGCAATCTCGTACGCGCCGCAGTCGCCGCAGATTTTCGACGTGACCATTCACGAGCACATCGGGTACGGCCAGCCCAGTGCAGACCGCAAAGCCATCGAGGAAGCCGCACGCCTTGCTGGCGCCCATGAATTCATTAGCGAATTGCCTGACGGTTACAATACGAAGCTGGGTGAGGGGGCGTTGCGGCTGTCCGGCGGCCAGCGGCAACGGCTCGACCTCGCGAGGGCCCTTTTGCCGCGCGCGCCGGTGCTTCTTATGGATGAACCGACTAGCCAACTTGACGCGGACTCTGAATACGCGTTTCGCGAGGCGCTTATCCGTGTCCGGCGTGAGACTGCGATCACCATTATCGTTATTGCTCATCGCCTTTCGACGATCTCTGTTGCCGACCAGATTGTTGTGTTGCGAAGTGGTCGCGTCGAGCAGGCCGGCGCCCATGCGGCGCTGCTTCGCAAAGGCGGTTGGTATGCCGACGCCTTTCAAAAGCAGCAGGACGGCGGCCGGAATCCAGACAATGCTAACGTGGCGCGTGAGAGCGCTCTTTAGCATTCCGATGCTTTTGACTGAGCGCCTGCAAATCGTCCCGTTTGAAGAGCGTCACCTTACAGAACGTTATGTCGCATGGCTAAATGATCCTATCGTCACTCGTTACAGCGAACAGCGTCATCGCGGTCATAGTCTGGTGAGTTGCGCGATCTATCTCGAGTCGTTCGGCGGCACTGCCAATCGGTTCCTTGCAATCGAGACACGGACGCCTTCGAAAACACATATCGGAAACATCACAGTTGCGATCGATCCGCCCAATCGACTGGCCGATATCTCAATTATGATTGGCGACCGTAATTATTGGGGACAGGGGTTTGGCGTGGAGGCGTGGAGCGCCGTCGTCAACGAACTTTTGCGTCACGACCACATGCGCAAAGTGACCGGCGGCGCGGTTGCACCTAATCGTGGCATGATTGCGATCATGCGGAAATGCGGCATGGTGGAAGATGGTACGCGGCACGGTCAGTACCTCGTTGATGGTGTGCCGGTCGACGTACACTATTTCGCGGCCTTTTCGGAAGGCCATACCGTTGCGATAGGGAGCGCTATGTGACCGACGTCCCACATAAGTTGCAGCGCATCGCGCTATGTCATGAATTGGAACACCGGTTCCTGCTGCGCGCGATATGCCGCGAGATGAAGCGCCGGTTCAATTCCGAAATTCACATTTATTGCGCATTGAACCAGCAGATGTCGTTTTACGAGGAGGATTTGCGCGATGGAACGATTGCAAGCGTGCAATATGCTAATTTCCTGCGCGAAGTAGGCGTTGGTCATCGCAACGAGGCCGAAGTCTACGAGCGCGCAAGGCAGCACGAAAAAATCCTTAGAACGACATTCAATCGCTTGATCATGGCGAACCGCCATTTTGGCCGAGGATACTCTCTCGGCGGCTATTATCACCCGCGGTCGCACCTGTCGGAGATCAACGACTATTGCGCAATTGTCGAATCTTACAACCGGCAGATCGAATTCTGGCAAAAGGAATTCGACGCGCATGACTTCACGATGGTGATGTTCGCCAGTATCGAGCTGAGCTACGTGGCAGAATTGCGTGGCGTGGAACAGCGCTCCTTTATGGAAGCTGGCCTGCGAAATCTCTATGTTTGGACGACCGACCGATACGACGGTTCGCGCGAACTTGAATTGGCATTCGAGCACACTTTGGCGGATCAACCCGTCGATATTCACGGCACCTATGGCCAAAATGACGCGCTTATGGCGAAGATCAATGAAGACGTAAAATTTCTTCCTATGATCAAAACCATGATCATGCACGTCATCCGACAAGCCTATTGGCGACTGCGCGGCTACGATAAAGCCAAGTCCTATTTCGTGCGCGAGCGTCTGATGGCAGCCTACCGTCTGAACAAACAGATGCGCGAGGTCAAACAGCTGGGAAGCGTGCGGCTAGAGGACATGGCCGGCCAACAATTCGTCTTCTATCCGCTGCATGAAGAGCCCGAAACGGTTCTGATGATCGGGTCGCCGGAACGCTTTGATCAACTAGGCGCCATCGCTTCGATCTCGCGCGATTTGTCCGCCGGTGTAAAGCTGGTGGTCAAGGAGACCTACTTTGGCGTAGGCCGCAGGCCTGAAAACTTCTATCGGCAGATCGTTGACTTCAAGAATGTCATATTCATGAACATGACTGAACGCGGCGTCGATATCGCCCGCCGTGCCGATGCAGTTGTTACGATCCGGGGCACGGTTGGGCAGGAAGCCACGATCCTTGGTAAGCCGGTCATTCTTCTTGCCCGCAACGCGCCGTATCAATGCGTGCCACACGTGCGACCATCATACCGCGAAGAGGATCTCAGGCCGGCGCTCGAATGGGCGCTGTCGAAGTCGTTCGACCGCCGCCGAGCGCAGTTGGATGGCGCACGCTTCTACAAAGCATTGGTCTCGATCTGCGTCGACATGGGTGACTACAACTATCTGGAGCCGGCAGTGTTTCCAGAGGCTGCTCCCGCACAGGCAATTGACGCGCTAGTCAGGTCCGTAGCCGTCGATGTCGCGAATAAGGAAAAAACGCATACACACCGCTCCATGGCGGCAGTTTGAAGGGCGTGTCGCGGGCAAGGATTGTTTATATAAACCAAAAATGATGGACGACTAAGATGGCATACAACCCTAATCCCAAAGAGCCGATGTTCACCTCGATGCATTACTGCGTGCGCTGCGGAATGCCATCAACCGAACCCGAGGCGGACTTCGATTCGCTGGGCATCTGCGTCACCTGCACGTCACTGGAGCAGAAGATGCAGATCGACTGGACGAAACGTGAAGAAAACCTGAGGTCCATTCTTGATCGCTATCGCGGGAAGGGGGACTACGATTGCATCGTGCCGATTAGTGGCGGCAAGGATAGTGCGTTCCAACTCCACGTCTTGACCAGGAAATACGGCCTGCGCGTCCTCGCTGTCACTTTCAGCCACAATTGGTTTTCCGACACCGGCATGAAGAATCTGCGCTGGTGTCTTGAAACTTTCGATGTCGACCATTTGATGTTCACACCATCGCGCAGTCTGGTGAATTGGTCGGCCAGACGCTCGCTCGAGCTTATCGGCGACTCGTGCTGGCACTGCCATGCTGGCGTCGGCGCGTTTCCCTGGCAGACTGCGGTGAAATACAAAATTCCTCTTTTGATCTACGGCGAGTTGGCGGCTGAGGATTTGCCCGCGGCGACCTATGAAGAGCCGCCGGATTGCGATGTCGACTACTACTACAAGGTGTCGGCATTCATTTATCCGAAAGATTATGCTTGCGACTATCTTACGCGGCGCGAGCTCGCTCCGTTCGAGCTGCCGACTTACGAGCAAATCAAAGAGGTTGGTGTCCTTGGCCTCCATCTCGGCGACTACATCTTTTGGGATGCCGAACGGCAGACGGAATTGCTTCGCGATGAGTACGGCTGGTCAGAGGACAACGTTGAAGGGACCTACAAATGCTACAAAAGTGTGGAATGCCGAATGCCGGGTGTCCACGACTACACGAAATTTCTTAAGCGTGGTTATGGTCGTGCAACAGACCACGTCGCGCAGGATCGCCGCGCCGGCTTGATGACGCGTGCCGAAGGCAACAATATCATTCGCGAATTTGATCCGCGCCGACCGGAAATTCTCGAGTACTACCTAAAGTGTTCCGGGTATTCCGAAAAGGAATTCTTCGAGATCATGGATAAGCATCGCGAAAAGGTCGGCATCCTCGGCCGCGAGGAGATTACGGATGCTCTCGCCGACTTCGAAAAAGAATTTGGTCAGCGCAAACAAGAGTCTCCAAGTGAGCGTTCTGAGTGATCGCGTAACGGCCGCGGCAGTTTCCACCGTGAAGGCTGAGACGCTGCCCGACTTGGTCGAAGGCGTAGCCGCCGTTCGCGCGGACCGGCTGAAGCCGTCGGAATGGCTGCGCCGCTGCATTGAACGGATCGACGCTTGTGAGCCCTTGGTCAAGGCGTTCGACTATTTTGATCGGCAGCATGCGGAAGCAAGAGCTGAACAACTCGACTCCGTCGATTGGTCGAAATGGCGCGTCGAACCTCGGCTTGCCGGCGTGCCGCTCGCGATTAAGGACATCTTCAACACGCTTGATATGCCCAACAGTATGGGAAGCGACATCCGGCGGGGCTATCAGCCGGGCAACGACGCCCGCGTTGTCGAGCATGCGATTTACCTCGGTGCTTACCCGATCGGAAAGACGACGACGGCCGAATTCGCCGTTCATAGCAGTCCGCCGACGATTAATCCGTGGAATGCGGGTATAATTGCTGGCACATCATCAACGGGATCCGCGGTAGCGGTTGCTTGCGGCATGGCTCCCGCCGCTTTCGGCACCCAAAGCGCAGGCTCGATCACGCGACCGTCCAGCTATAACGGCGTGGTCGGGTACAAGCCCACTTTCGGCCTGATACCGCGCACTGGAGTGCTCAAAACTTGTGACACGTTGGATACTATAGGCTGGCTGACCCGCAGCGTTCGTGATGCCCGGCTCCTTTTGGATTGCCTGCGCGTTCGAGGGCACAACTACCCGCAGGTAGTGCGCGCCTTTCGCGCGGCTGCCGAACGCGGCCCGCGAGGTCGGCCTTGGCGAATCGGTGTCGGCGGCGCGCCCGCCCTCGACCATGCTAAACAATCATCGCGCGAAGCGCTTGAGCTTCTCGCGTTGCAAATCGGTAACCGCAGCGACGTCCAGATTGTCGATCTCGATCTGGCCGGGCCGTTGCGGCAAGCCCACGACGTGCACCGGGTAATCTACCACAAAAGCCTTTCTTATTACTTCACCCGCGATATGGCGCATGTGCAAAAGATTAGCGAGATATTCAAAGACTTGGTGGACGAGGGACAGCGTTTCTCGACCGAGCAATATGTCGGCGCGCTAAATGCGCAGGAAGAGCTTTCTGAAACATTTGAGTTGGCGATGCAGGATGTCGATGTCTTCGTGACACTGTCGACTGCAGGCGAAGCGCCGAAACTCGGCGTGCCGGAGCCGCCGGATTTGTCGTTGGTCTGGACGCTTTGCGGCGCACCAACAATCTCAGTGCCAATGTTCAAAACGGCCGAGGGACTTCCGTTCGGTGCACAATTTGTTGCTCGGCGCTATGGCGACTATGGCCTGTTGGACTTTGCGGAAAGTGTCTTCCCCGGGCTGTCGCCGCTGGTCATTCTGGAAGCGTAATGAGTCAGTGTTTTATTAGCACGTCCGCGGGTAGCGAAAAGATGATGCGGTATTGCAAGCGCTGCCTTGAGCCTGACACCAGGCCGGACTCGATCTTCGACGAGGAGGGGATTTGTCTCCCGTGCCGGCTCGTCGAAACCGCGGACCAGATCGACTGGGTGGCGCGCCGTCGCGATCTCGACGAGATCGTGGCATGGGGCCGCGCCCACAATGTCTCGGGTTATGATTGCATCGTCCCAGTCAGTGGCGGCAAGGACTCCCACCGGCAGGCGATGTTCTGCCGCGATGAGCTCGGGCTCAATCCGCTGCTGGTCAGTTGCGGGTACTCGCCCGAGCAGCAAACCGAACGCGGCGCCCACAACATCGGCAACCTGATCTCGCTCGGATTCGACTGCATCTATGTCAGCCCGGCCCCTGAAACCTGGCGTGCGCTGATGCGCGCCGGGTTCATGATCTGGGGCAATATGTTCAAGTCGACCGAGCTCGCGCTCTATGCCACGGCGCCGAAGGTGGCGACCGCCTGGCATATCCCGCTCGTCTTCTATGGCGAGAATCCGTCGCTGTCGTGGGGCAGCGCTGGCGGCTCGATGAACGAAGATGCCAACCAGCTCCGGTTCAGCAACACGCTGAAGGGCGGCGACGTCTCCTGGCTGCTGGAAGCCGGCTTCAACTTGAAAGAATTGTACTGGTACCGCTATCCGACCGACGCGGAGGTCGCGCGCGCCCAGTTGCGCATGATCTATCTCGGCTATTTCATCCCAGACTTTAACGACACCATCAACGGCAAACTGGCGATGGAGTGGGGCCTGAAGCCGCGTGAAGGCAAGGATGCCATCTACGAGGACATCGGCCAGGTCACGACCTTCGACGCGCTCGACGACGATTTTGTCATCGTCAATCAGATGCTCAAACAGTTGAAGTTCGGGTTTGGTAAGACGTCCGAGCAGTGCAGCGGCCTCATCCGCTCCGGTCAAATCACCCGCGACGAAGGCGTGGAGCTGACCAACAAATACGACGGCAAGTGCGCGCACCGCTATCTGCAGGCGTTCTGCGACTATATCGGCGTCGATGAGGATGAATTCTGGGAAAACGCCGAGCGCTGGCGCAACCGCAAGATCTGGCAACAGAACGGAAATATATGGACGCTCAAGTATCCACTGACCTGAGCGATCCGCGCGCCGCCGCCGGCCGGCTGGATGTCGTGGTGGTCAACTACGGCATGGGCAATCTGCGCTCGGTGGTCCATTCGCTCGAATTTCTCGGTTGCCGGCCGCGGGTGTCGGGCAGCCCGGAGGCCTTTGCGCGCTGCGATGCCGTCGTGCTGCCGGGGGTGGGCGCCTTCGGCGAAGCCATGGCCAATCTGACGCGGCAAAAGCTGGTCAAGCCGCTGACGGCGGCGGTGATGTCGTGCGCCACGCCGTTTCTCGGCATTTGCCTCGGCATGCAACTGCTCGCCCGCTCGTCGGAGGAGCATGGTCACCATGATGGCCTGGGGTGGATCGACGCCGTGGTTCGCCACGTTCCGGCGACGGCCGGCCGCGTTCCCCACGTGGGATGGAGCCCGGTGCAGGCCGGTGCGGACGACCCGCTGTTCGCGCGCATCGATGCGGAGTCTTCGTTCTATTTCGATCATTCCCTGCATGTCGTGGTCGAGGGCAAGGCAAGGATCGCGACCATCGACTACGGCGGGCGCATGGTCGCGGCGCTGTCGCAGGGCAACGTCTACGCCACGCAGTTTCATCCGGAAAAGAGCCAGCGCTCCGGGTTGAAGCTGCTGCGCAATTTCCTCAACGAGGCAATCCGCGCCGTCGAAAGCGCGCACTGACCGATGCCCAAGAAGCGCGTCATCGCAACCATCATCGTCAAGGGCGGCTGGACGGTGCAGTCGATCGGCTTTGGCCGCTACCTGCCCGTCGGCCGGCCGGAAATCGCGGCCCGATTCTTCAGCGCCTGGGGCGCGGATGAAATCATCATGCTGGATATCGACGCCAGCAGCGAAAGTCGCCTCATCGACCTCGGCATGATCGAACGCGTGGCGTCGCAGATCCACGTCCCGCTCACCGTCGGCGGCGGCATCAGGAGCGCGGATGACGTTCGCCATGTCGTTCAGGCAGGCGCCGACAAGGTCGCCATGAATCTCGCGGCCTATGAAGACCCGGACGCGTTGCGCCACGCGGCCGAGGCCTTCGGCAACCAGTGCATCATCGGGGTCATGGACGCGCGGAGAAATACTGCGCGGCGATCATCAGGTTTATGTCGAGGCTGGGTCCAAGCCGACCGGAATTGGCGCATGCGACTACGCGCGGCGTCTTGCCGAGCACGATGTCGGGGAGATACTGATCCAGTCGATCGATGATGACGGTAGCACGCGAAGGCTACGATCTCGACCCTGATCGACGCCGTGGGCGAAGCCGTCAGTTGCCCGGTCATCGCGCTCGGCGGGGCAGGGCATCCCGAGCATCTGCGGGCAGCGCTGTCGCGCAACCATGTGTCGGCGGCGGCCGCCGCTAACTTCTTTCACTACACGGAGCATGCGATCGCGGCCGCCAAGGCCTACCTCCATGCCCACGGCATCGACGTGCGGCTCGACAACCGTGCCGACTACCGGCTGCATCAATTCGCCGCCGGCGACGGACGCATCCTCAAGCGGTCGGACGAGGCGCTCGTTGACGAGGTGTTCGAGTTTCTGCCGGAGGAAGTCATTTGAGACTACTGCGTTCGCTGCCTCTATCCGGAAAATCATCCGCTTGGCATTACATTCGACGCGCAAGGCGTGTGCAGCGGCTGCCGCGTGCACGAGGAGAAGTACACGCTCGATTGGGATGCAGCGCCGGCAACTGCTTGGCGAGACTCTTCGCGCAATATCGCAGCACCACCGGCAAGACCTATGACTGCATCGTACCGGTCAGCGGCGCGCGCGATTCTTATTTCATCGTTCATACGGTCAAGCGCGAATTCGGCATGAACCCGCTGCTGGTGAGCTACAACCGCCAATACAATACCGAGCGCGGCATCCGCAATCTCGCCTATCTGCGCACCGTCTTCGATTGCGACTACCTGCAGCAGGTGATCTCGCCGGAGCGGGTCAAGCGCATCAGCCGCGCCACCATTCGCCGGCTCGGCAGCATCCACTGGCACGTGCTGGCCGGCCAGACGGTGTGGCCGGTGCAGGTCGCCGTCCGGCTCAAGATTCCGTTGATCGTCTGGGGCGCCCATCAGGGGCTTGACCAGGTCGGCATGTTTTCGCACACCGACGAAGTCGAAATGACGCGGAAATACCGCGTCGAACACGATCTGATGGGTCTGGAGGCGGAGGACCTGATCGGCGATGAGGATGGCTTGCGGGATTTCGATCTGCGCCCGTTCGCCTATCCACACGATCTGGAACTGTCCAAGGTCGGCGTGCGCGGCATCTATCTGGGCAACTACATCCCCTGGGATTCAAAGCGCCAGCACGAGGACATGCATGCGCTCTACGACCAGGAATGGGCGCATCAGCAGCGCACCTTCGATACCTATAACGACGTCGATTGCCAGCACTACAGCGGGCTGCACGACTGGATCAAGTATCGCAAATGGGGATATGGCAAGGTGACCGATCACGCCTCGCGCGAGATCAGGCTCAAGCGCATGACGCGCGAGGAGGGCATCGCGATGGTGAAGCGCTATCGCGATGTCGCGCCGCAGGACAAGGCGCGTTACTTGGAATGGCTGGGAATGGACGAGTCGGAATTCGACGCCTGCATCGATCGTCATCGCGATCCGCGCGTTTGGGAAAAAGCCGGACGAGGGCTGGCGCTTGCGTGACAGCGTGGAAAACCGTGCTTCCAGGCCGGCTATCGAGCGGGCGCGGCTCGAGCGGCTTGAGGACTGCGAGTTCGCGGTGACGCCGTCGAAAGACCCCTCCGTGGACGAAGACCAATACGTACTGATGGCGCGGGGCTATGTGCCGGCGCATCCGGCCGTCAATCGACGCGTCGGCGCGGATCATATTTCGAGCGGGGCGTGACAATGCGCGACTTCTCCAATAACCATGCCGATCTCGACGGCAAGGGCATCCTCATTACCGGGGCGACCGGCTCGTTCGGCCGCCGCTTCGTGAAGACCGTGCTGGAGCGCTACAAGCCCAAGCGCGTCGTCGTCTATTCGCGCGACGAGCTCAAGCAGTTCGAAATGGAGCAGGAGCTTCCCGTATCGAAGCATGGCGCGCTGCGCTACTTCATCGGCGACGTGCGCGACGCCGAGCGGTTGCGCATGGCGATGCGCGACATCGACGTGGTCATCCACGCCGCCGCGCTCAAGCACGTGCCGGCCGCCGAATACAATCCGACCGAATGCATCCGCACCAACATCACCGGCGCCGAGAACGTCATCCACGCCGCCATCGACTCCGGCGTGCAGGAGGTCATCGGGCTGTCCACCGACAAGGCGGCCAACCCGATCAACCTCTACGGCGCCTCCAAGCTCGCCGCCGACAAGCTGTTCATCGCCGGCAACGCGCTCGCCGGCAGCCGCGGCACACGCCTGTCGGTCGTGCGCTACGGCAACGTGGTGGGCTCGCGCGGCTCGGTGGTGCCGTTCTTCCGCCGCCTGATCGAGCAGGGCGCCGGCGAGCTGCCGATCACCGACGAGCGCATGACGCGCTTCTGGATCACGCTGCAGCAGGGCGTCGATTTCGTGCTGTCCTCGCTCGGCCAGATGGCGGGCGGCGAGATCTTCGTACCGAAAATCCCCAGCATGCGCATCGTCGATCTGGCCCGCTGCATGGCGCCGAAGCTCAAGCACAAGGTCGTCGGCATCCGCCCGGGCGAGAAGCTGCACGAGGTCATGGTGACCGAGGACGACGCGCGCATGACGCGCGACCTGCCGGATCGCTACGTGATCGAGCCCAGCACCGCCTTCCGCGAGCGGCCGAAGCGGCCGTGGATGGACGCGCCGCTCGCCAAGGAAGGCTTCCGCTACGCCAGCGACACCAATGTCGACTGGCTCGACGAAGCGGCCATGCGCTCGCTCCTCGAAACGATCTGACCGGGATGATCGTGACCGCCCCGCTGAAACGTCCGCTCGCTTATGGGCGGCAATCGATCGACGACGACGACATCGCCGCCGTCGCCGAGGTGCTGCGTGGCGATTTCCTCACCACCGGGCCGACCGTCGGCAAGTTCGAGCAGGCCTTCGCGCGCGCGGTCGAAGCGCCTTTTGCGGTCGCCTGCAGCAGCGGCACCGCCGCCTTGCATCTCGCGGCGCTGGCGCTCGACATCGGTGCTGGCGATAGCGTCGTGGTGCCGTCGATGACTTTCCTCGCCACCGCCAATGCGGTGCGGCTGGCCGGCGCCGAGGTGGTTTTTGCCGACGTCGATCCCGATACCGGCCTGCTCACGCCCGAAACGCTGCAAGCCGCGCTGCAACGCGGCGGCGGCAAGGTGAAGGCGGTGTTTCCCGGTTCATCTCAACGGCCAGACGGCGGCCATGCCCGAAATCGCGCCGATCGCCCGCGCCAACGGCCTGAAAATCGTGGAAGACGCCTGCCATGCGCTCGGCACCGCCTACCGGGACAAGGCCGCGACCGCCAGGTCGGCGCGGCCGCCCATAGCGACCTTGCCTGCTTCTCGTTCCACCCGGTGAAGACGATTGCCATGGGCGAGGGCGGGGCGGTGACCGGCCGCGACCCGGCGCTGGCGGAGCGGCTTGCCCGGCTGCGCAACCACGGCATGGAGCGGGGCCCGCAGGCCTTCGCATATCCCGAGCGCGCGCGTGACGCCGGCGGCGAGCCCAACACCTGGTACTACGAGATGCCGGAAGTCGGCCTGAACTACCGGGCAAGCGACATCCATTGCGCGCTCGGCCTCAGCCAGCTGGCAAGCTCGACACATTCGTGGCCAAGCGCCGGGCGCTCGCCGCGCGCTATGACGAATTGCTGCGCGGGCTGGCGCCGGTCGTGCAGCCGGTGCGCCGGCTGCCGGGGTGCGATCCCGGTTCTCACCTTTACGCGGTGCTCATCGATTTCAAGGCGGTCGGCCGCTCGCGCGCGCAGATCATGAAGGCGTTGCGCGCGCGCAACATCGGCACGCAGGTGCACTACGTGCCGGTGCACGGCCAGCCCTATTACCGCAAGCGCTACGGCGCGATCGATCTGCCGGGCGCTGAGGCCTATTACGAGCGCTGCCTTTCGCTGCCGCTTTATCCGGCGATGGAATTGGACGAGGTCGACCTGGTCGTCGACGCGCTCAAGTCGGTGCTCGGCGCATGACCGTCACCTTCGGCAAGCGGCAGGTCGGCGGCGGCGCGCCGTGCTTCATCACTTTCGAGGCCGGCCCGACCCATAACGGCCTGGAATCGGCCAAGCGGCTGGTGACGCTGGCCGCCAAAGCGGGCGGCGACGCCGTCAAATTCCAGATCCTCGATCCCGACCGTCTGGTGGCCGACAAAACGCTGCCCTTCAGCTACGAGGTGCTGGTCGACCGCGAAACCGGCGCGACCGAGCCGGTCACCGAGCCGCTCTACGACATCCTGAAGCGCCGGGCGATGAGCCACGACGAATGGCGCGCGCTCAAGCGCCATGCCGACCAATGCGGCGTCGCCTTTTTCGCCACCGTCGGCTTTCCGGACGAAATCGACCTGCTGGAAGAGCTCAAATGCGACTCCATCAAGATCGCCTCCGCCGACGTCAATCATCTGCCGCTCATCCGCCGCGCGGCCGAAAGCGGCATGTGCCTGCAGCTCGACACCGGCAGCTCCAGCATCGGCGAGATCGAGGCGGCGGTCGATGTCATCCGCGACGCCGGCAACGACAACATCATCATCCATCATTGCCCGTCCGGCTATCCGGCGCGGCTTGAGAGCATCAATCTCAACGTCATCCCCACCTTAAAGCGCATGTTCCCCTATCCGATCGCCTATTCCGACCATACGCCGGGCTGGGAGATGGACGTGGCGGCGCTGGCGCTCGGCGCCGACCTGATCGAAAAGTCGATCACCGAGGACCGCACCACCCGCAGCATCGAGCACATGTTTTCGCTCGAGCCCGCCGAGATGGCGGGTTTCGTGCGCACCATCCGCGAGGTGGAGCAGGCGATGGGCGCCAATCGCCGCATCCTGCACGAAGCGGAGCGGCAACGGCGCGCCGTTGTCCGCCGCAGCATTTGCGCGGCGCGCGATTTGACGAAGGAGCATGTGCTCGCCGAAACCGATCTTGACTATCGCCGGCCCGGCCGTGGTATCCCGCCGGACCAATATGGCGCTGTTGATCGGCAAACGGCTGATTGCGCCGAAGCAGCCGGCGAAGCATTCGACTGGGCGGACTTCGGAGCTAGACGCCATGGCAACCGCCACCATTGGCGTGGTCGACTACGGCATGGGCAATTTGCGCTCGGTGCTGAATGCGCTGGATGAAATCTGTGCGCCGGGCGAATTGGTCGCCGCGCCCGAGCGGCTCGGCGATTATCCCCGTCTGATCCTGCCGGGTGTCGGCGCCTTTGCCGACGCCATGCAGACGCTGTCACGTTCCGGGCTGGGCGAAGCCTTGGGCGAGCGGGTTAAAGCGGGTACGCCCATGCTCGGCATCTGCCTCGGCATGCAGCTCATCTGCGAGCAGTCCGACGAGGATGGAGATCATGTCGGCCTCGGCTTTATTCCCGCGGCGGTGCGCCGCTTTCCGGAGCGCGAGGGCATCAAGGTGCCGCATATGGGCTGGAATGCGATCGCCTGGCGGCGCGACCATCCGCTGGCCACGGGCGTCGACAGCGGCAGCGACGTTTATTTCGTGCACAGCTACTACGTCGATTGCGCGGATCCGCGCGACGTCCTGGCCGAAACCGAGCACGGCTTGCCCTTCGCCTCTGCGATTGCCGCGACAATGTCATGGGGCTGCAATTCCATCCAGAAAAGAGCCAGCGGCCGGGCCTGCGGCTGCTTGCCAATTTTGCGGGCGCGCCGTGCTGAAAAAACGGCTGATCGCCGTCCTCATCCTGCGCGACGGGCAGGTTGTGCAGAGCGTGAAGTTTCGCCACACCAATGTCATCCATTACGACCCCGTGCATGCCGTCGAAGCCTTCAATAATGGGCGGTCGACGAGATCGTGATGCTGAACGTGACGCGAAACGTGGAAAGCCGCGACCAATTCGCCGAGCGGGTGGCGGCGGTCTCGAGGCATTGCTTCGTGCCGCTGACTGCGGGCGGCTGGATCACCGACCAGGATTATGCGCAACGCCTGCTGCGCAGCGGCGCCGACAAACTGGTGGTCAATACCGCGTTGGCCGACGATCCGGAGTTGGTCCGCCGTCTCTCGCGCCGCTACGGGCAGCAATGCATCGTCGGTTCGATGGACGTGATCCGGACCGATGAAGGGGTCCGGGTTGCGATTGACCGTGGGGCCGCGTCACGGACGAAGGGCCGGTCGACTGGGCGTGCAACGCCGTCGATCTGGGCTGTGGCGAAATCCTCTTCAATTCGATCGACCATGACGGCGCCCGCAAAGGCTACGACCTCGAAACCATCTGAAAGATCGCCGCGGCGGTGCCGGTGCCGGTCATCGCTTTCGGCGGCGTCTTTCATTGGACGCACTTACTGAGGGCATCAATGCGGGTGCAGAGGCGGTCGCGGCCGCCAATATTTTCCACTACACGGAGCACGCCACCAAGAAGGCCAAGTCCCATCTCGCGCGCGCGGGTGTGCTCGTGCGCTTGGAAGGGCAGACCCTGGCGGCAGCAACGAAAGAGACCGTCTAGGCCATGGAATATTGCGCGCGCTGCATGTATCCGGCGAACGCCAAGCCGACCATCATCTTTGACGAAGAAGGGGTGTGCAGCGGCTGCCGCTATCACGAGAGCCGTCAAAAGCTCGAGATCGGCTGGGAGGAACGCGCGGAGATGCTGCGCGAAATCCTGGAGGAAGCCAAGGCACTGGCCAAGGTGCGCGGCAATCCGCACGATTGCATCATCCCCGTGAGTGGCGGCAAGGATTCGCATTTCCAGGTATGGACCTTGACCGCCAAATTCGGGATGAACCCGCTGCTGGTGACTTACAACCACATCTTCAATGCGCCTTCGGGCCTGCGCAATCTCGCCAATCTGGTCGAGAAATCGGGCTGTGATCTGATCAGCTATACGGCGGGCCCGGCATCGGTGCGCAAGATTTCGCGCCACATGCTGGAGACCGTCGGCGACCTTACTTGGCACTACCACGCCGGCGTTGGCCTGGTTCCGTTTCAGGTGGCGGTCCCGCGTAATATTCCGCTCATCATCTGGGGCGAGCACGGCTTTGCCGAATTGACCGGGCTGGTGACGCTGGAGGATTTCGTCGAATACACCAAGTGGACCCGCAAAGAACATGACATGCGCGGCATCGAAGCGCATGAACTGATCGGCAAGAACGGGATCACCGCGCACGACATCGCGCCCTACGTCTTTCCGTCGGACGAGGACATCGAGCGTGTCGAAGTACGGGGCATCTATTTGAGCAACTTTTTTGATTGGGACGCCAAGCCCCAGGCCGAGCGGGTGATGGATATCTGGGATTTCGCCCCGGTTTCCTACGAGCGAGAACGCACCTTCAATCTTTTTGCGAAAATAGATGATCACGCCAACGACGTGCACGACTATTTGAAATATCTGAAATTCGGCTACGGCCGCGCGACCGACGACGCCAGCATGGAAATCCGTCACGGCCGCATGAGCCGGGAAGAGGGCATCGAATGGTCAAGCGTTATGATGCGCGCGAGCCTTCGACCCTAAAATATTATTGCGATTTCCTCGGCATTTCGGTCGCGGATTTCTATGCGCTGGTCGAGTCGATGCGCGATGGGTCGATCTGGGAGAAAGGCAACGGGCAATGGCGGGCGAAGGACAGCATCGACCGTCACACGATCGGGCCGCGCGAGGAGTCCGCGCGCGTGCCGCAGAGCAACGACCGCACGCTCGACCCCAAGAACAGCCACCTCTATTTCAACCCGGACAATCCGCCGCCCAAGCGCGGCGATCCGGCGCTCGACGACAAGCCGGCGCGCTTTAAGGCTCTATGAGTTGCGGCCGGTGCAGGGCAATGACGACCAAGCAAGTCGAGTTGTGGCGGTCCGAATTCGGAGCCGACTATGCGCGCCGCAACAACAACCGCATCACCGAAGACGGCCAGCGCCGGCTGATGCGCGATTGGGGCCGCATGCTCACGCATGCCGTCACACCGCGGCCGGGCAGCGCCCTCGAAGTGGGCTGCAATATCGGGCGCAATCTGATCGCGCTCAGGCATTTCATCCCCAATGTCAGCGCGGTCGAGCCCAATGCCGAAGCGGCGCAGATCGCGTGCGCGCGTCCGGAACTGGCCGGTGTGCGCATCGACGAGACGGACGGTTTCGCGTTGCCCTACGACGACGCCAGCATCGACCTGGTATTCACCTCCGGCGTGCTCATTCACGTGGCGCCCGACGATCTCGGCCGCATGGTCGACGAAATCCTGCGTGTCGCTCGGCACTATGTGCTGTGCATAGAATATTTCGCGCATGAGCCGACCGCGGTGCCCTATCACGGCCGCGAAGGCTATCTGTTCAAGCGCGATTTCGGGCGTTTCTATCTGGAGTGCGCGCCGGACCTTCGGGTGCTCGACTACGGCTTTCTCTGGCAGCCGTTCGATTCAGCGACGACAGCAATTGGTGGCTGTTCGCCAAGCCATGAGCGCGACCTCGCCACGCGTGTTGGGGTTGATCCCGGCCAAGGGAGCGTCGACCCGACTGCCGCGCAAGAACCTGCGCCTGCTCGGCGGTCGGCCGCTCATCGACTGGACGATCGCCGCGGCGAAAGAGGCAGCTATCTGCGACCGCCTGGTGGTCCGACCGAGGACGCCGAGATCGCAGCACTTGCCCGCGTGGCCGGCGCGGAGGTGCCGTTCGAGCGGCCCGGCGATCTTGCCGTCGACCCGGCCGGCGTGGTGCAGGTGGCGCTGCACGCGCTTGAGACGCTGGAGGCCGCCGGTGACCGCTACGACGTCATATGCATCATGCTGCCGACCTGTCCCTTTCGAACCGCGGCCGATCTTGAACAGGCTTTCGCGCAATTTCGTGCCCGGCCGGAGCCCAATCTGATGAGCGTCGCGCCGTTCGATCACACGCCGTTCAATGCCGTCGGCATCGGCAACGACGGGTTGCTGTTCCCGCATTTCCCGGAGAGATTGGCCGCAAGTCGCAGGAGCAGCCGGCGGCTTTCCGGCCCAACGGCGCCATCCACATTCTCGACGTGCCCTGGTTCCGGCAGTCGCGCTCTTATCTGGCGCCGCCCATCCTCGCCTATGTCATGCCGCGCGAGCGCTCGATCGACATCGACAGCGAGAACGATCTGCGCGAGGCGGAAAGCCTGTTGGCGGCAGGATCAGTCCATGGTCCTGAGGCGATCGATGCCTGAAGCGATCTTCGCTTCGATGCCGCGCCGGCAACCGGTTTCGGCCATGCGGTGCGCTGCTCCGCGCTTGCCAGCCATCTCGGCGCGCTTGGCTGGCGCAGCGTTGCCGCGCTCAGGGGCGACGCGACGCCAAGCGGCCCGTGGCTCACGGGCTTCGACCGTGTCGTCACGCTAACAACCGATGCCGATGAGCCGGCCGCGCTGCGCGCGGCGGCGGGCGGGGCATGCGATCTGCTGGTGGTCGATCACTACGGCTGGGACGCGCGCCGCGAACGGGCGTGCCGCGAGTGGACGAAGACGATCGCGGCGATTGACGATCTGGCGGACCGCGACCACGACTGCGACTTGTTGTGCGATTCGAACCTCACGTGGCAGCCAAAGGACTATGCCGCGCGCGTTCCCGCCGGCGCCAGGCTGCTGCTCGGTCCGCGCTACGCGTTGTTGCGGGAGGGCTTTGCCAAGGCGCGCCATCGGTTGGAACGCAAGCTGCAGGGCGCTGTACAGCGCCTGTTCGTCAATATCGGTGCCACCGATCCGACCGGCCTGCTGCCGATAATCGTCGATGGCGTTGCGCGCGCGGGCTTCGACGGCGCGGTCGACATCGTCATCGCAGCGAAGGCGCCGGGACGCGTAGCGCTCATGCAAAAGCTCGCAGCCGCGCCCTTTGCCGGCCAGCTGCATGTCGACACCGGTGACGTGCCGGCATTGATGGCGCAAGCGGACCTAGCCATTGGTGCGGCCGGGGCAACCGCCTGGGAACGCTGCTGCCTGGGCCTGCCCAGCCTGGTCGTGATCGCCGCTGACAACCAGCGCCACGTGGCGCAGGGGCTTGCGGCGGCCGGGGCTGCGCAAGTGCTAGGATCGGATTTCTCCGCCGAAAGCC
>CAWDUV010000004.1:0-868655 GCA_963805535.1 uncultured Pseudomonadota bacterium | reverse complement strand
TTATTCCTCTGATCATCGCGGTCGCTCTGTTCATGGAGCACATGGACTCGACCGTGATCGCCACCTCGCTGCCGGCGATCGCGGCCGATATCGGCGCCAATCCGCTGGCGCTCAAGCTCGCCATCACCACTTATCTCTTGTCGCTCGCCATCTTCATCCCGGCGAGCGGCTGGACCGCCGATCGTTTCGGCGCCCGCACCGTGTTCCGCGCGGCGATCGCCGTGTTCGTGATCGGCTCGATCGGCTGCGCGCTCTCCGGCTCGCTCACCGATTTCGTCATCGCCCGCGTGGTGCAGGGCATGGGCGGCGCCATGATGACGCCGGTCGGGCGCATGGTGGTGATCCGCAGCATCCCCAAGCGCGAGCTGGTGAACGCGATGGCCTGGGTGGCGATCCCGGCGCTGATCGGGCCGATGCTGGGGCCGCCCGTCGGCGGCTTCATCACGACTTACGCCACCTGGCACTGGATCTTCATCATCAACGTGCCGATTGGCATTGCCGGCATCCTGCTCGCCACCCGCTACATCCCCGACCTGCGCAGCGAGCACCACGAGCGCTTCGACGTCACCGGCATGGTGCTGGCCGGCCTCGGCATCGGCGGCGTCGCCTTCGGCTTTTCGATACTGGGGCTGAATTATCTGCCCTGGTTCGTCGTGACCGCGCTGATCGTGGGCGGCGCCTTGTTCATCGCCGCCTACCTCGCGCATGCCCGGCGCACGGAAAACCCGGCGCTCGATTTGACGCTGTTCCGGCTGCCCACCTTTTTTGCCAGCATCACCGGCGGCTTCGTCTTCCGGCTCGGCATCGGCGCGCTGCCGTTTCTGCTGCCGCTGATGCTGCAGATCGGCTTTGGCATGACGCCGTTCCAGTCGGGCCTCATCACCTTCGCCGGCGCTTTCGGCGCCATGGGCATGAAGTGGGCGGCCACCACCATCCTGCGCTGGTTCGGCTTCCGCACCATCCTGGTGATCAATTCGCTGGTCAGCGCGGTTTTCCTCGCGGCCTGCGCCAGCTTCACCATCGCGACGCCGGTCATCGTCATGCTGGCGTTGTTGTTTGCGGGCGGTTTTTTCCGTTCGCTGCAATTCACCTGTACCAACACCATCGCCTATGCCGAGGTGGAAAACGCCCGTGTCGGGCGGGCCACTTCGCTCACCAGCGTCGCACAGCAATTGGCGATCTCCTCCGGCGTCGCGGTCGGCGCCATGGCGGTGGAACTGACCCAGCACTTCAAAGGCGGCGGGGCGCTGACGGCGGCCGATTTCCGCCCGGCCTTCCTGGTGGTGGCGGCGATTTCGGCCTGCTCGATACTGTTTTTCCTGCGGCTGTCCCCGCATGCCGGCGCCGAAATGGCCAATCGGCCGCCTAATCCGGCCGATTCCGCCAACCAGGAGGCCGGATAGCCGTGTTTCGCAGAGGGAAACCGGCTGTTAACCATGTTTATTAACTTTTGCCCCCGCTCTCTGGACAAGTCTTTGGCGCCACGCCTAATTTTCCGTAACGAGCAGGGTTAATGGGTAAGGGTTGCGTATGCGTCAGGCCCCGCCATTTTGGCTGATCCGGGCCGCCCTGCTGGCGGGCGCCGCCCTCGTGCCGTTGTCGGGAGCGCCGGCGCGGGAAAGCGCCGCCGAGGCGCAAATGTGCGCGACCCAGACCCGGGACCTGGCCGCCGACCGCATCGAGGCCTGCACCGGTCTGTTGAATTCCAGGCGGCTTTCCGGCGAGCCGCAGGGCGTCGCCTATGCCCTGCGCGGGCTCGCCTATCTCGACCGCGGCGACATCCCGCACGCCATCGGCGACCTCGACCAAGCCGTCAAGCTCGCGCCCGCTTTCGCCCCCGCCTACCAGAACCGCGGCAATGCCTGGTACGCGCGCGGCAATTACGGCGAGGCACTGGCCGATTACGAGCGCACCATCGCGCTCGATCCCGACAATGCCTCCCCTTACGTCAGCCGCGGCACGGTGCGGCGCGACCTCGGCTATATGAGCGGGGCGCTCGCGGATTTCGACAAGGCGATCGCCCTCGATGCGCAGCACGCGCCGGCCTACCGGGCGCGCGGCGAGCTTTATTTGCGCGAGCAGGACTATGCGCGCGCGCTCGCCGATTTCGACCGCGCCATCGCGCTCAAGCCCGACGCCGACAATTACATGCTGCGGGCCGAGGCGCATGAAGGCGCCGGGCAATACGATCCCGCGCTCGCCGACTACCGCGAAGCGGCGCGGCTCGATCCCCAGCGCATCGGCGCGCTCACCGCGCAAGGCGGCGTGTGGCGCAAGAAGGGCGATTACGACAAGGCGATCGGCGTCTATGACGCCGCGCTCAAGCTCGAGCCGACGCGTCCGGCCACTTTCAAATTGCGCGCGGAAGCTTACGCCGCCAAGGGCGAGCGCAAGCGCGCCATGGCCGACATCGGCCGCGCACTCAAAATGACCTGGCGGGCGGACCTGCTCAAGGTGCGCGGCGAACTGCGGCTCGACGACGGCGACATTGCCGGCGTCATGCACGACGCCGACGCCATGCTCAAGCTGCAGCCCGACAATCCTCATGCCCTGGCGCTGCGCGGCGCCGCGCTGGCGCGCCAGAAGGACTATGCCCAGGCGCTTGTCGATCTCGACAAGTCGATCGCAGCCAATGACCGCGACGCGCTGGCGCTCGGCGCGCGCGGCGAAATCTATTTCGCCAAGGGCGACAATGAGCGCGCGCTCGTCGACTTGAACCGCGCCATCGCGCTCGGCACCATCGGCGCCGCGCCCTATCGCACGCGCGCCAAGATCTACGAGCAGAACGGCGACACCGCGAATGCGCTGGCCGATCTCAACATCGCGATCAAACGCGACCCGCGCCCGGCCGGCGTCTATTTCGAGCGCGGCCGGCTGCGCTACGCCAAGGGCGCCGGCGCGCTGGCGCTCGCCGACATCGACCGCGGCCTGGCGCGCGCGCCGGACAACCTCGCCGGCCTGAGCGTGCGCGGTGCGATCAAGCAAAGAATGGGCGATAGCCACGGCGCGCTTGCCGACTTCACGGCCGTGCTCAAGCGCGACCCGAAAAACCTCGCCGCCTTGCGCGGGCGCGCCGCGTTGCGGCTGACAGGCAAGGCATACGACGCGGCGATCGCCGACTACGACCGCATCATCCGGCTGCGATCCGCACGGTGCGCAAGACCGTTACCGGCGCGGCTTGGCCTATGAGCAGGAAGGCCAGCTCGACAAGGCGATCGCCGATTTCAAGAGCGCCCTGCACGGCGACCGCCAATTGGCCCAGGCGTCCGAAGCGCTGGCGCGCGCCACGGCGGCACGCAAGCAGCAAGTACAAGCGGCCGAGGCGGCTGCGCGCGCGGCAGCCGAAGCGGTAGCAGCGCAAGGCGGCAGCCGAAGCGCGCGCCGCGCAAAGCCAGCCGGCCGAGCCCGCCGGGCCCGCAACGCAAAATACGATTGCGCAGATGCCCGGGCCGCACGCGGTGGCCGCCATTCCGCAGCCGGCGCCCGCGCCTGAGCCTGCCGCCAAGATTGTCCCCGACATCGCCCCCAAGACTACCGAAGCGACCTATGCGGCCGTGCCGCTACCGAAGCCGAAACCGCCGACGATGAAGCTCGCTTCAGTGCCGGCGCATGCCGAATCCGGCGTTCCGTTGCCGCCGCGCCGGCAGGCGCTCGCGCACCAGCAAAGGCCGGAGCAGCGGACCGCCGCCCACACGCGTAAACCGCAAGTCATCCGCGAAGTCTGGACCGACGCGCATGGCCGCCCGCTCAGCGCCCGCGAAGTGCGCGAGATCAAGCGGCTGCTGCACGAAAGCGACAGCCGCAGCGCGGGCCGCAGCCGGGGCGACGCCTCCTTCGACAAGGTCTGGCGCTAATCGCGGCTGCCGCGGAATCCTGTCGCCAGCAGATAAAGCTCGGCCGAGTTGGCGCGGCTCGCCGGCGGCTTTATGTGCTTGACCGAGGCAAAATCGCGCTTGAGCCCGGCGAGCAGTGCGGATTCCGTGCCGCCCTGCAGCACCTTGGCGAGGAATGTGCCGCCCGGAGCCAGCACCTCGCGGGCAAAATCGGCCGCCGCCTCCACCAGCGCCATGATCTTCAGATGATCGGTCCTGGCGTGGCCGGTGGCATTGGCCGCCAAGTCGGATAGCACCACGTCGGCTTCGCCACCCAGCATGGCTTTCAGCCGCTCGGGCGCGCCGGGGTCGAGGAAATCGTGTGCGAGAAATTCGACGCCGGCGACCGGCTCCATCGGCAGAATGTCGATGGCAATGACGCGGCCCGCCTCGGGCGCGCCCACGCGCTTGACCGCCAGTTGGCTCCAGCCGCCGGGCGCCGCGCCCAGATCAACCACGCGCGCGCCTTTTTTCAGGAAACGCGCCTTGTCGTCGATCTCGCTCAGCTTGAAAGCGGCGCGCGAGCGATAGCCTTCGCGCTTGGCGCGCGCGACGTAAGGATCGTTGAGCTGGCGCGTCAGCCAACGGCGCGAGGAGGCCGACTTGCGCCCATCCTTGACCCGGACTTTCAGCGCGCGCGGGCCGCCGCGCTTGCCGCGTTCGCTCACGATGCCGCGACCGGCGCGCGCGTACCCCAAGCGCCGTCCTCGCGCATCATCTGCACCAGCATGCCTTCGCGCAGGCCGCGGTCGGCAACACGCAAACGCGGGCACGGGAAGGCGCGGCGGATTGCCTCGAGGATGGCGCAGCCGGCCAGCACCAGATCGGCGCGCTCGACCCCGATGCAAGGCGAAGCGACCCGCTCCTCATAGCTCATCGCCAGCAGCCTCTCGATCACAGCGTCGATCTGCGGCGCGCTCATCCAGCAGCCGTCCACCCGGCTGCGCTCGTAGCGCCGGAGATTGAGATGCACGCCGGCAATCGTGGTCACGGTGCCGGAGGTGCCGAGCATGTGCAGGCCGTGCAAGCCGTCGCCGCCGTGCTCGCGTGCGAAGGGCGCGATGTCTTGCGCCACCTCGGCCACCATGGCCTCGTAAGTTTCGCGGCTGACGATGTGGCCGCCGTGACGCTCCGCCAGCGTCACCACGCCGTGCGGCAGCGAGATCCAGCCGCGCATCTGCGGCAGCGGCGGTCCGCCCGGCGTGGCTTGCGGGCGCGACAACCGCACCAGCTCGGAAGAGCCGCCGCCGATGTCGAACAGCACCACGCCCGCGGCCTGCGGATCGATCAGCGGCGTGCAGCCGGTGGCGGCGAGCGTCGCTTCCGTCTCGCGGTCGATCACTTCCAGTTCGAGGCCGACTTTATCGGCGACCAGCGCGCGGAATTCCTCGCCATTGCCGGCGGCGCGGCAGGCCTCGGTCGCGATCAGGCGGGCGCGGGTGACGCCGCGGTTGCGCATCTTGTTGCGGCAGATGGTGAGCGCGCCGATGGCGCGGGAAATCGCCGCCTCGCCGATGCGGCCGGTGCCGGAGATACCCTCGCCCAGCCGGATGATGCGCGAGAAGGCGTCGACCACGCGAAAGCCGTCGCCGGTCGGACGCGCCACCAGGAGGCGGCAGTTGTTGGTGCCGAGATCGAGCGCGGCATAGGTTGGCCCGCCCCGATCCTTGCCGGGGGCGCCGTTCAGCCGTCCGGGCGACCGCCGACCCCACTGGCCCCGCGCAGACGGAGCCCGTTCGACCACGGGGTCGAGGCCTGGGGTATCCCCGGCCTCGCCGCTCATCTTTTAAGCCTTCCTGCCGCCCCTCGCCGCCTCCCAGCGCTCAAGGGTGCGACCGTGTTCCTCTGATCGTTGAAAAGTCTAACAGCCGCCATGCGGCAGGCCAAGCCGGGGGCTGCCGAAACCCGCCTTGTTAAGCGGGCTTTGCTGCTTTATTGGGGGCATCCCATCCCCAGAACCCCGTGATGCCGCGCATGGACGACAGAACCGCCGAGACCGCGCTTTCTCTGACCAAATTCGGTATCGGCCAGCCGGTACGGCGCAGCGAAGACCCCACGCTGCTGCGCGGCGAAG
Source organism: uncultured Pseudomonadota bacterium (assembly GCA_963805535.1). GTDB lineage: Bacteria > Pseudomonadota > Alphaproteobacteria > Rhizobiales > Xanthobacteraceae > Pseudolabrys. The sequence goes on along the minus strand of CAWDUV010000004.1, from coordinate 862,709 downwards.
GCCAATATACCGACGACGTGAACCGCCCCGGCCAGGCCTATGCGGTGCTGGTGCGCAGCTCGATCGCGCACGGCATCATCCGCGCAATCGACACCGCGGCCGCCAAGGAAATGCCCGGCGTGCTGGCGGTGCTGACCGCCGCCGACCTTGCCGGCTATGGCGGGCTCAAATGCAATCTGCCCCTGAAGAACCGCGACGGCTCGCCGATCCATTACGTGCCGCGGCCGGCGCTCGTCAGCGACAAGGTGCGCTATGTCGGCGATCCGGTCGCCTGCGTAGTCGCGGAGACGGTGGCGCAGGCCAAGGACGCAGCAGAAGCCGTCGCCATGGATATCGAGCCCTTGCCGGCGGTGCTTGACCCTGCCGACGCGGTCAAGCCGGGCGCGCCGCTGGTATTCGACCAGGTGCCGAACAATCTCGCGCTCGACTATCACTATGGCGACAGCGCGAAGGTCGAGGAAGCCTTCGCCAAGGCCAAGCACGTCACGCGGCTCGCCACCTCCAACCAGCGCATGATCGTGGCGTCGATCGAGCCGCGCGCGGCGATCGGCGAATACGACGCGGCGGCCGAGAAGTGGACGCTGCACTCGACCAGCCAGGGCGTGCACGCCATGAAGACCATCCTCATGGACATCCTGAGCGCGCCGGCCGACAAGGTGCGCGTCATCACCGGCCAGATCGGCGGCTCGTTCGGCATGAAGTCGGCGGTCTATCCGGAATATATCTGCATCCTGCACGCCGCCAAAGCGCTCGGTCGCCCGGTGAAATGGACCGATGAGCGCTCCGGCAGCTTCGTGTCCGACCAGCACGGCCGCGCGCAGGACATGGTGATCGAGATCGCCTTCGACGAGAACGCGCATATGATCGCCATTCGTCTCACCGGCTACGGCAATATGGGCGGCTATCTCTCCCAGTTCGGCGCGCTGCTGCCGACCGGCAATCAGGTCAAGAACATCGCCAGCATGTACCGCACGCAAGCGATCGAAGTGTCGACCAAATGCGTGTTCACCAATACCGGCCACGTCTCGGCCTATCGCGGCGCCGGCCGGCCCGAAGGCAATTACTATGTCGAGCGCGCGCTCGACGTTGCGGCCATGGAGCTCGGCATCGACCGCGTCGACCTGCGCCGGCGCAACATGATCCGCAAGAGCGACCTGCCGTTCAAGGCCGCCTCCGACATGACCTATGACAGCGGCGATTTCCTCGGCCTGTTCAAACAGGCGCTCGAGCTTGCCGACTATGCCGGCTTCAAGAAGCGCAAGCGCGAGAGCAGGAAGAACGGCAAGCTGCTTGGGTTCGGCATCGGCTGCTATCTCGAGGTCACCGCCGGCGGCGGCAAGGAACTGGGCGCCATCCATTTCGAGCGCGACGGCACGGTGACCATCGTCACCGGCACCATGGATTTCGGCATGGGCCACGCCACCACCTATGCGCAGATGCTGAGCGACATGCTGGGCGTGCCGTTCGACCGCATCCGCCTGGTCGAGGGCGACAGCGACCGCATGGCCTACGGCAACGGCTCGGGCGGCTCGCGCTCGGTGATGTTCGCAGGCGCCGCGCTCACCGAATCCTCCAAGATCGTGATCGAGCGCGGCAGGCAGATCGCCTCGCACGTGCTGGAAGCTTCGCCCGGCGACATCGAGTTCAAGGCCGGCCGCTTTACCATCGCCGGCACCGACCGCGCCATCGGCCTCATCGAGTTTGCGCAGCGCCTGCACGGCGGGCTGAAGCTGCCGGAAGGCGTGCCGACCTCGCTCGACACCGACCATGTCGGCTCGACGGCGGTGCCCAACGCCTTTCCCAACGGCTGCCACATCGCGGAAGTCGAGGTCGATCCCGAGACCGGCCACGCGCAGGTGGTGCGCTATTCGGCGGTCAACGATCTCGGCACCGTGATCAACCCGCTGCTGGTGGAAGGCCAGATCCAGGGCGGCGCGGTGCAGGGCCTGGGGCAAGCGCTGATGGAACAGGCGGTCTATGACAGCGACGGGCAATTGGTGACCGGCTCGTTCATGGACTATGCCATGCCACGCGCGCACGATGTGCCGATGATCGCGGTCGCGAGCCACCCGGTGCCCACAAAAAGCAATCCGCTCGGCGCCAAGGGCTGCGGCGAAGCCGGCACCTCCGGCGGCCTGCCGGCCGTCGCCAATGGCGTGATCAACGCGCTGGCCGACCTCGGCATTCGCCACATCGAAATGCCGATGACGCCGGCCCGCATCTGGCAGGCGATCGAGGAGGCAAAACGCACGCAGCCGGCTTGAGGCCGGGCTGCGCCGGGACCAGCATGAGCCAGGCCAGCGAACTCCTCGGCGCGCGCGTTGCGCCCCACGCCCGCGTGGTCGGCGCGGTCAGTGCGGCGCATTTCGTCTCGCACTATTACATTTTGCTGCTGGCGCCGCTGTTGCCCTTCGTGCGCGCCGACTACGGCGTGAGCTATACCGAGATCGGCATCGCGCTTGCCGCCTTCAATGTGGTGACCGCCGCCTTGCAGGCGCCGGCGGGCTTCCTGGTGGACCGAATAGGCGCGCGGCTGCCGTTGATCGGCGCGCTGGCGATCGGCGGCACCGCCTTCGTGATCGCAGGAAGCGTCCATTCCTTCTGGATGCTGGTCGCCATGTTCGCGCTGGCCGGCGTCGGCAACGCGTTCTATCACCCGGCCGACTATACGCTGCTGTCGCAACACGTGCCGGCGAAAAATATCGGCCAGGCTTTCTCGGTGCACACCTTCGCCGGCATGCTCGGCTCGGCGGTGGCGCCGCCGACGCTGTTGGCAATGCAGAGCGTGTGGGGCTGGCGCGGCGCTTTCGTCGGCGCAGGGCTGCTCGGCTTTGCGGTGGCGGCGCTGCTGATCGCCATGCGCGGCAATGGCACCGCCGCGGCGCCCGCACCGCCCGAGCGGACGGAAACCGGCTCCGTCGGCATGCGGCTGCTGCTGTCGGCGCCGGTGCTGCTCAATCTGTTGTTTTTCGTGCTGCTGGCGGTGATGAGCGGCGGCGTCTACAATTATTCGGTCGTCGCCTTCGGCGCGCTGTACGGCACGCCGGTTGCCACCGCCAATGCCGCGCTCACCGGCTTCCTGCTCATGTCGGCGGGCGGCGTGCTGGCCGGCGGCCTGCTGGTCGGCCGCACCAGCCGGCACAGCCTGGTGGCGACGCTCTCGCTCATTGCCATCGCGCTGTTCACGCTGCTGGTGGCGGAGATCGCGCTCGGCGCACCGGCGCTGATCGCGGCCATGACGGCGGCCGGCTTCTTCTTCGGCGTGATGATGCCCTCGCGCGACATGATCGTGCGCGAGGTGACCCCGCCCGGCTCGTTCGGCAAGGTGTTCGGCTTCGTCACCACGGGCTTTAATATCGGCGGCATCGCTTCGCCGTTGATTTTCGGCGCCATCATGGACCAGGGTTCACCGCGGCTGGTGTTTCTGCTGGTGGCGGCCTGCGCGCTGGCGGCGATTCTGACGGTGGCGACGCGGTCGCGCCGGGCGGGCTGAACGGGAAAGCGGCGGGACTTGTCAAATCGGGCGAATTATCCCATGTGTTGGCTCTGCGGCGCCCCGGCGGCAACTCTATTTCCGCCCGCTACCCGGGCCACTGGGGAATAGTTCAACGGTAGAACATCGGACTCTGACTCCGAGAATCTAGGTTCGAATCCTAGTTCCCCAGCCAATCGCCGCGCGCGCTTTTGCCGTTTCAGCCAGCGAACCGTTTCAAATCCGAGTTGCATTTCCCAAACCGCGGGCGGGCCTGCTAGCATCGCTGGGCCCGCGCGGCTGATGCATCACGCTTTGGCCGCGCCCCGCCTCGTTAATCGTCCGCCCAAGCGCTCCGCCGCGGCGCGGCCGATCTCCCAGCAGTGACATGAAAGTGCACGCAATGAACAAGATGAACGGCAAGATCGCAGCCACGCAACGCCCCTGGGAGGACATCAACAGCGGCGTGATCCGCACGGCCATCGAGCCCGAATTGCTGGGCACCGCGACCATCACGCCGTCGGGCAGCTTCGAAGCCGGCTCTTACGCGTCACTCACCTTGACTTACACCGCCGGCGCCTACGGCATCGACGATTCCGGCTCGCTGCGCATCTGCTCGCGCTTTGCCTCCGACCAGAGCATGCCGCAATTCACCGATCCGGCCGGCGCCAACTACACCACGGTCGAAGCTTCCAACGGCGCCGTGCTGGAAGTGCGCTTCGATCCCAAGGGCAATGTGCGGCCCTGGGACCGCACGCTCTACATCAAGGTGGCGCGCGGCTTCCTGTCGGAAGGCGACCGTATCGTGGTGCGCTTCGGCGTCACCGATTTCGGCTCGCCGGGCATGCGGCTGCAGACCTTTTGCGAGCGCAGCTTCGAATTCCGCGTGCTGGTCGATCCGATCGCCACGTTCAATTACCAGCCGCTGCCGGTGCAGCCGCTCATCGCCATCGTGCCCGGCCCGCCCGAGCGCTATTTGGCGGCGATCCCGACGCGGCGGCGGCCGGGCGAGGCGTTCACGCTCAAGGTCAAGGGCGAGGACAAATGGGGTAATCCGTCCGACCAGTGCCAGACCAAGCTGCGGCTGCGCGCACAGGGCGCCATCGAAGGCTTGCCGGCCGAAATCGAATTGAAGCGCGGCCAATTCGCCGGCGAGATTGCCGGGCTCAAGGTTGCGAGCGCGGGCGAGGTGCGCATCGAGCTCCTCGATGAAGGCGGCACTGTCGTTGCCGAAACCAATCCGCTCCGCGTCGGCGAAAACGAACTGGTGCATTACTGGGGCGATCTGCACGGCCAGTCGGAAGAGACCATCGGCACCGGCAGCGCCGAGGAATATTTCAGCTTCGCGCGCGACCGCGCCTTCGTCGATGCCTGCGGCCACCAGGGCAACGACTTCCAGATCACCGGCTGAATTCTGGGGCGAGCTCAACCGGCTGACCGCGGCTTTCGACGAGCCCGGCCGCTTCGTCGCTCTGCCCGGCTACGAATGGTCCGGCAACACCGCGCTCGGCGGCGACCGCAACGTCTTTTTCCCGAACGAAGGCCGCGTCATCCGCCGCTCCTCGCATGCGCTGATCGAGGACCTGTCCGATCTTTCCACCGACTGCCGCACCGCCGGCGCGCTGTTCGAAGCCTTCGCGCGCGAAAAGGAATTCGACGTCGTCTGCTTCGCCCATTGCGGCGGCCGCTACGCCGACATCAATTTCGCGCATGACGGCCGCTTCGAGCGCTCGGTGGAGGTGCATTCGTCCTGGGGCACCTTCGAATGGCTGGTGCAGGACGCGCTCAAGGCCGGCTACCGGGTCGGCATCGTCGGCAATTCCGACGGCCACAAGGGCAGGCCGGGCGCGAGCTATGCCGGCGCCGGCAAGTTCGGCGCCATCGGCGGGCTCACCTGCTATCTGATGCCGGAGCTCAATCGCGCCGGCCTGCTCGATTGCCTGCGCCAGCGCCATCACTATGCGACGACCGGCGGGCCCGGCGGGCGCATGGTGATCGATCTCGCCGCCAATTTCAGCGCGCCCGGCACGCTCTACCACGACGATCCGGCGCTCGGGCGCGGCGCAGGGTCAGCAAGCAACAAGCGCGCTGATGGGCGACATCGTTCACCTGCCGCAAGGCGAGGTCGAGCTCGACGTCGATATCGTCGCCGGCTGCGCCGATCGAGCGCGTCGACATCTTCAACGGCCTCGAGCTGATCGAAACCTTGCGCCCCTATGGCGAAGGCGATCTCGGTGCCCGCATCCGCGTCATCTGGGAAGGCGCCGAATATCGCGGCCGTTTCCGCGAGGTGGTCTGGGACGGCACGGCCAACTTCAGCGACAACGAGATCGTCGACGCGCGCCCGATCAACTTCTTCAACCGCGACAAGACGCTCAACCGCGTCGGCACGGCGGGCCTGGCATGGAAGGCGCTGACCACCGGCAATTTCGGCGGCTTCGACGCCGTGCTGAAGGACGGCCGCGCCGGGCGCCTCGCCATCAAAACGCCGCTGATCGAGGCGGAGATCGCGCTCTCCGACATAGGCTTGCAAGACCAAGTGTTCGACAAGTCGGGCGAGCTGCCGCGCTTCGTCAAGGTTTTCCGGCTGCCGGCGACCAACCCGCACCGCACCATGCGCTTCAAACGCAATATCGCCTTGCGCGCGCAGGGCGACAATCCGATTTTCCTGCGCCTGACCCAGGAGGACGGCACGCGCGCCTGGACCAGCCCGATCTATGTCTACCGGTAGGCGCGGGGCTCGCTCGCGCGCGCGGGATATCGTTCCGCTTGCGTTGGCAGTCGGATAAGATCGCGCGCGCACTCAATTGAATGAATCGGGGCCGGCCATGGCAGGCGAAGACCTCCCGCTCTTTCTGGGGCTGAACGACAAGTCGATCACCGCCATCCCCAAGACGGCCGAGCGGCTGCGCCTGATGGTGAGCGTGGCGCCGATGGCCGCCAATCCCGGCCGATGGGTGGAGCAGCCGCGCATGCCGATCCCGACCGGCGAGCATGCCGTGGTCGAATGCGACGGCAAGATTCATTGCATCGCCGGCTATGCCAAGCACCGCGTCGACCAGAGCTTCCACCAGGTGTTCGATCCCGCGACCGGCGAGTGGGATTTGAAGGCGCCTTACCCGGCCGCCTGCAATCACGTCGCGGCCGCCGTGCTCGACGGCAAAATTTACACCTTCGGCGGCTTCATCGAGCAGAACCGCTGCCCGCATTCCAAATGTTTCGTCTACGATGCGGCGAGCGACGAATGGGCGCCGATCGCCGGCCTGTCGCGCCCGCGCGGCGCCGTCTCGGCGGTCGCGCTCGGCGGCAAGATCCACCTGCTCGGTGGCCGCGACGTGCGCTCGGTCGAGTGGCACGAGGTCTATGACCCCTCGGCCGACAAATACACCTTTCTCGCCGGCATGCGCGGCTCGACCGGCACCCAGCCTTTCTCCGGCCAACGCGACCATATGGGCGTCGCGGTGGTAGACGGAAAAATTTACGCCATTGCCGGGCGCATGGACAGTTACGACTTCAACACCTCGCTCAACGCCGTGTACGATCCGCAGAGCGATGCCTGGTCGTTCCGCGCGCCGCTGCCGACCCCGCGCTCGGGGCCGTCCTGCGCCTATATCGGCGGCAAGATCCTGGTGTTCGGCGGCGAGGCGACCGCGCGCGTGTTCGGCGTCAACGAGGCCTACGATCCCAAGACCGACGGCTGGGAAGCGTTCGCCCCCATGGCGGTGCCGCGTCACGGACTGCACGGGGCAACCTGCGCGGTGATCGGCAACAGGGTGCACGTGCCGGGCGGTGGACCCATTCCCGGCGGCGCCGTGCAGGGCGCCTATCACGACGCCTTCACCTTCGGCTGAGGCGCGCGGCGCACGGTTGCGAAATGCCGATTTCTTGCGGCGGGCGATGGACTTGCCGAGCCTCGCGATGTGCGGTAGTCCCTGCCCATCAAACCCGCATCGCGAAGTCCCCTTGCGGTCCCAACGACAGTCCGGCCAGTGCTCCTGCTTCGCGCGGCGCGCCCTGCGCCGGCCATGGCCATTGATTTAAAAGATGCAGTCCGCGCCCTCCACCGAAGCCGTCCAACACCCTCACAGAGTAGGTTTGTTCACGCTCTCGCTGCTGGCCCTGGTGGTCGGCTGCGTCACCGGCCTCGGCGCGGTGTTCTTCCGGGCGCTGATCGCGCTCATCGTCAATATCGGCTTCAACGGCAAATTTTCGATCGTCTACGACGCCAACCAGTTTATTCCGGCAAGCCCATGGGGGGCCTGGATCATTCTGGTGCCCGTCTTGGGCGGTCTGGTCGTGGTGTTCCTGGTGGAGAATTTCGCGCCGGAAGCGCGCGGCCACGGCGTGCCGGAAGTGCTCGACGCCATTTACTACAAGGAAGGCAAGATCCGGACGGTGGTGGCCGTGATCAAGTCGCTGGCCTCCGCGATCTCGATCGGCAGCGGCGCCGCGGTCGGCCGCGAAGGCCCGATCATCCAGATCGGCTCCACCCTCGGCTCCTCGCTCGGCCAATACATCCAGATGATGCCGTGGCAGCGCATTACGCTGGTTGCCGCCGGCGCCGGCGCCGGCATCGCCGCCACCTTCAACACGCCGATCGGCGGCGTCATGTTCGCCATCGAGCTGATGCTGCCGGAGATCAGCGCGCGCACCTTCCTGCCGGTCGCGCTGTCGACCGGCGCCGCCACCTTCGTCGGCCGCGTGTTCTTGGGGTTGCAGCCCGCCTTCTCGGTGCCGGCGGCGCTCGCCTTGCACAGTGAGCAGGCGCCGCTTCCCGCGCTGCTCGTCTTCGCGCTGCTCGGCATCCTGATCGGCTTGGCGGCCGTCGCTTTCATCCGCGGTCTGGTCTTCTGCGAAGACGTTTTCGAAAAGGTCAAGAATCCCTATCTGCGCCATGTCATCGGCATGACCATGGTGGGCACGCTGATCTATTACCTGCTCATCTATCAGGGCCACTATTTCGTCGAAGGCGTCGGCTACGCCACGATCCAAGCCATCCTGGATGACCACCTGCTCGGGATCTGGCTCCTGCTCGGGCTTTTCGTCGCCAAGCTGTTCGCCACCAATGTCAGCCTCGGCTCCGGCGCCTCCGGCGGCATCTTCTCGCCCTCGCTGTTCATGGGCGCGACGCTCGGCGCCGCCTTCGGCAGCATCGTCACCGCGCTCGGCCCGGTGCACGGCGTCGATCCGGTCAACTGCGCCATCATCGGAATGGCGGCCATGGTCGGCGGCGGCACCGGCGCGGCGATGACCGCCGTCACCATGATCTTCGAGATGACGCGCGACTACGACATCATCATGCCGATCATCGTGGCGGTGGCGATCGCAATCGGCATCCGGCGGCTGCTGTCGCGCGAGAACATCTACACCGTCAAGCTGGTCGACCGCGGGCATCTCATCCCCAAGGCGCTGCACGCCAACATGTTCCTGGTGCGCCACGCCGAGGAGGTGATGGACAAGAGCGTGCTGGTGCTGCCGGCGGACACCGACTTCGCCGCCTTCCTGCGCGAGACCGCGGCCGGCGGCTTCAAGCACATCGTGGTCACCGAGGGCGAGCGCATCATCGGCGTGCTGCGCGTCAACACCGAGCTGCGGCTCGGCCTGGAGAGCGCCTATTCGGGCGTACGCCTGGGCGACATCGCGCAGAAAAACTTCACCGTTTCGCGCGCCGACGACGTGGTGTTCGACGTGGTCGAGCGCATGTGGCGGCGCGGCGCCGGCATGTCGATCGTGACCAAGAGCCGCCGCCGGGTACCGCGCGGCGGCGATATCGTCGGCATGATCTCGAAGGAGCACATCGCCAATTCGGTCGCCGACAGCGTGCGGCCCTATTCGAACGAGATGGAGGGGCCGATCTGAGCGCGGCTCATTTTCGGCATTCGTTGAAAATTGTCACGCGCGCGCGGGCTGTGCGCTAACCACGCCCGCAAAAATGCAACGGCCGCCCCTAAGGGCGGCCGTCCGTTTTTATTAAGGCAGCGCGGGAAACCGTCAGCGCGCCGGCCGCAGCGTCAATGCGGCCACACCGCCGGCGACGTTGAGGCCGGTCTGTCCCTGCACGGAGAGCGGCTGCAGCGCGACGGTGCGGTTCGAGCCGCCCACCAGCGCGTTGGCGCCGAGACCGGCGCCGATGGTAGCCTCCGCGGTCGCGCCGACATAGTCGCCGGACAGCGCGCCGAAATTGGCGCTCGACGGCGCAAACACCGCCCAGACCATCTGCCCGCCCGTGGTGGCTCCCAGATCGAGGCCGAATTTGCTGATGTGGCCGACATAAACCTGGCGCGGCCCCGGATTTGCCGGCGTGAACATGCAGGTCACGTCCTTCCGCGATGCGATGATCATGCCGATGCCGCCGGAAATATCGCAAGTCAACGTGCCGACCTGGGTGCGGTCGGCCGCCTTGGCGGCCGGCGGTAACGCCACCGCCGCAGCCAGTGCCAAAACAGCAATTCCGATCATGCCTCGATGCATGTCGTACTCCTTCTTTCGTGTGTGTCGCCGATGGAACCTAGCGGAAAACGAACGGATTCTCCAGTACCACCCGCTAAGCCGCCCGCGTGCGGCGCCGAGGCAATACCGCTACGCAACGCCCCGAGTAGTTGTGCGCCGAGGCCGCCAAGGGGCTGAATACCGGCTCGCAACCGAGCGGCACTTTGCCCGGCCGTTTCGCTGCCGGCCGCAGCGGCCACGTTCCGCCGAAACGGCCGATATCGAGCCGGTCGCCTTTACCGGTACGGTTGACCGACTGGATGACCTGGCCGGGCCCGGTCACCGGGCGCGCACCGACCGCAAGCCCAAGGCCGGCTACCGCCGCCAGGCTCATCGCCAGTGCGGCAAAGCTGCCGATCAGAAGATAACCCGTGAAACCGCGCATCGTCGCCTTTCCGCCGCCTTCGCGACAGCAAGTTCAGACGCTAAGACGCATGAAGTGATTGTGAAGGTAACGATGGGCGGCCAAAAACGTTCCGCGCTCAGCGCGCGGCGAGAATCTGATGGGCCGGTATGACGATGTGGCAATGCACGCCGTCCGGCGCGAATTCGAGATTGACTTGCGCCTCGAGCGCGCGCGCCAGATTGCGCTCGATCACCATGCTGCCGAAGCCGCGCTTGCTGCGCGCGTGCACTTGTGGACCGAATTGCTCGCGCCAATCGAGCGTGACGCCGTTGCCGCCCCCTGTGCCGTCGCGGCGCCAGACGATCGATACGCGTCCCTGCGGCACCGAAAGCGCGCCGAAGCTCGCGGCATTGGCGGCCAGCTCGTGCAGCGCCAGGCCGAGATTTTGCGCAGCCTCGGGCTTGAGCGCGATAGCGGGGCCCTCGAAAGCGACCTGGCCCTGGCCGCTTTCAATAAAGGCGGCAAGCTGCGAACGCACCAGCTCGCTCAATGAAGCGCCGTACCAGCTCTCGCGGATCAGAAGGTCGTGGGAGGCGGAAAGCGCCTGCAGGCGCTCGCCGAACTGCTTGAGGAAATTATCGGTCGAACCGCCATGCTGCGCGGTCTGCCGCGCCATGGCCTGGATGACCGCCAGCAGATTCTTCGAGCGATGCGTCAGCTCGCGCAGCAACAGCCGCAGATGCGCTTCGCCCTCCTTGCGCGCGGTGACGTCGACCGAAGCGCCGGTCAGTCCCACGATGGCGCCCGCCTCCTCACGCAGCGGCTCGATATGCAGGTCGTGCCAACGCAGGTCGGGTCCGTCGGCGAGCGCGAATTCGCCGCGCTGGGCCTGCCCGCTCGCCAGCGCCGCGCGCTTGAGCGCGACGATGGCGGCCGCATTATCGGCCGGCAGGATTTCTTCGTCGGTACGGCCGAGCATGTCCTCGACCGAACGGCCAAACAGGGGACTGCTGATCGAGGTGTAGCGCAACCCTGAGTCTTGCGTGAAAACGGTGACGTGCGAGCCGCGCAGCGCCGTTTCGTAGCGCCCAAAGCGCGCGCGCAGCAGGCTCAATTCGCGCGCCTGGGCGTCGAGCCGGTCCTGCAGCCGCCGGCGATCTTCTTGCAGCGCGATGACCTTGTCGTCTTCAACTTGGGGCATTCGGCTTGCCTTGGCGAAAATCTGAAACATCTCGCCGCGTCTGCCGTTCCACGACGCACGAGGATTTCGACGCGCTTTGCAACGGGTCCGACAATGAACACACTCCGGCAAGGCGCTGTCAACGAAGACGCGCGCGCGCCGCTTCCTCGCGCCTTCCGGCCGCGGGACGAAAAACAGCCGCTCGCACAATGACTTAACGCGGGTGGCGGCAAGCGGTTGCGCGCCGCCGGAGAGCGCCGGCGGGGCGCCGATCAAGCGCTGGAACTTTCTGCCCCGACTTCACGTTTCCACAGACAACGCCACCCCGCGAGAAACACGAGAAATACCAGCGAGGAACAACAATGACCACGCGCACGGCGAAAACGGCGGCCGCTGAGGAAATCGCCGCCATCGAAGAACTGATGAACGATCTCGAAAAGCGGCTGCGCCGCTTGTCGGGCACCGCGCGCAGCGAGGCGTCGGGCGCCGGCGGCGACGTGCGCGATTTCGTCAGCGAAGCGCTCGAGCGCATCACCAGTCGCGTGCGCGAGAGCGCCTCCGAAGCCACCCATACGGTCGCCGAAGAGGCCTCGCGCTTGGGCGGCGACGCCCTGAAGAAGATCAGCGACGAGGTCGAGCAGCGCCCGCTCCTCATGCTGGCGATTGCGGCCGGCATCGGATTTATCGCCGGCCTCGCCAACCGCCGCTAGCGCCATGCGCGTCGATCAGATCGTCGCCAGCGCCACCAATCATTTGATTGCCCGCCTCGTTCGGCGGGCGGTCGCGGCGCTGGCGGTGGCGATATTCGCCGTGATTGCGATCTATCACTTCACGGTGGCGGGGATGATCGCGCTTGACGGACAGGTGGGAGCGCTCGACACGCGCCTCATCGTCGGCGGGGTATACGCCGCCTTGGCGTTGATTTCACTGACCGCTCTTTGGGCGTTCGGACGCGGCAACGGCAGAAACAGTCCGATGCCGGCGCTCAACAACCCGCGTGAAATGCATCTGGTCATGCTGGTGGAAGCGGTAATGCTCGGCTACACGCTCGCCCGCAAACGCGAGCGAGCATGACGCTCTCGGGCCGCATCGCCGCCCCCCTATCGTGACCGCTTTCGCTACTTGATATCCTGCAGCGGCACGACCGGACATTCCGGATTGCCGGCGATCTGGCCGATGTTGATGAGCTGGACCCGTCGGTTCACCCCCGATTTCGGATGGCGCGGGTCGAGAAGTTGCTCCTCGCCCAGTCCCACCTCGTCGACCCGCCGCGGGCTGATGCCGAACGGATTGGCGAGCGCCTGTTGAATGGCGCGCGCGCGCCGCTCGCTGAGCCTCAGATTGTACTCGCGGCGGCCGGTGACGTCGGTATGACCAACGATCAGAAAGCAGTAGCCGTAGAGCGCGGGGTGATATAGCGCATCCGCCATCAGCCCGATGGCGCGGTAGGACTTCGGCTTGATGCGTGCGGAATTGAGGTCGAACTCGATGGCGATGGTGAGCTGCGCCATTGTGTTGAGCTGCTCGAACAGCGGCTGCCGGTTGAACGGATTGGCGCGCGAGCGGTCGCGGGCGGCTTCAGCCGCCATTTGGCGTATGCGATCGATGCTCATGCCGATATTGGTGTGCCCGACGCCGACCAGGCTGCTGACGATGTCGCGCCCGGTCAGGTGAACCTGCGAGCCGAGCGGGCCCGGATCGAGCGCCGCCTCATAGCCGGAATCGACCAGCGCCTGCCGGCACGGCTGGCTGAGCGCGCTGCGCGAGGCGTACATACAGCCGAGGATCTGCGCATCGCCCGGCTGGATGCCGCCGCAGAAGCGCAGCCGATCGAGCTCGCAGACCTTGCTCACGGAGGCGCGCGCGCGCGCGCGTGTGACCAACAGCGCGGCGGTCGTGGCTGAGGCCGCCTTGCAGGCGCCCGATACCCTGTCGCTATGCCGGTCCAGGCATTCGGCGACCCGGCCGCCGGCGAGCGTCGACCCGCGGCAGTAGCGGTCGATGTCGCGGCCGCAGGCCGAAGCGAGATCGCCGAGCGCTCCGGCATAGCCGATGGTTTCGGCCCGAGACGGCTGCCCACCGGTCAGCAGAAGCGCCGCCGCGAGCAAAAGTAACGCAAAACTCGATCGCATCGTGAACCCCCTTCACTCGCAGGCCGCCTACCCGACTGGCGCGGCCGCGGCCCCGTCGGCCGGCATGCGCTTGGCAGCCGGCCGAGGAACCGGGGGATGGTAGAAGCTTTCGCGGCCGGCTGGAACCCCGGGCTCAAAGCAGATGGCCGTTATGGTCGAAAAAAGGATCGGGCCCCGGGGGCGGCCGCGGTGCCGCCCCCCTCGTGCCTGGCGTGCAGATGAAAGGCCGGCGGCGGCCGCTAGCGATGATGGAATTGTTCGCGCTATCCGCATGCGGGCAGGATCGGGATAGGCCAGCGATGATTGCGGCGGCTAACTTTACAGCGCCACAAGCTCGGCGCTCGCGTTTCGTGCCCCCTCCCCTTGTGGGAGAGGGCACATTTACGCATGCCGCACTTATGCCGCACTTGCGGCTGCGCCAACATTGCGCGCCACGCGTAGTGATTTTTATTGACGCAGTAAAACTAACTCGCCCGGCGCTCTCTGCGCTTGGCGTTGCGCTCGAAGAACAGCGCCTGGCTCAACACCGCCGAGACGGTCGCCGGCTGGAACGGCTTGGCGATCAGGAAGGCCGGCTCCGGCCGCTCGCCGGTCAGGAAGCGCTCGGGGTAAGCGGTGATGAAGATGACCGGCACCTGGAACGAGTTGAGCATCTCATTGACCGCGTCGAGCCCGGAGGAGCCGTCGGCGAGCTGGATGTCGGCAAGGATGATGCCCGGCCGCTTGGCCTTGGCGAGCGCGACCGCTTCCTTGTGGGTGCGCGCCACGCCCAGCACGTTGTGGCCGAGACTTTCCACCAGAGATTCCAGATCGAGCGCGATGAAGGTCTCGTCCTCGATGATCAGCACGTCGGTGGCAATCTCTTCGGCGAGCTCGCGGCCGGATTGCTCGACCAGGCCGCGCAGCGTCGGCACGTCGACATCGAGGACCTTGGCGGCGTCGTCTTCCGACAGCCCTTCCAGCGCCACCAGCAGGAAGGCCTGGCGCGGCATGGGCGCGATCTGGGCGAGATGGCGTTCGACCGCCTGGCCGCCGGCGGCGCCCGAGGCCTCGTCGTTGACGGGAAGCGCGTTCCAGATCTTGGTGAACAGGCGGTAGAGGGCGATGCGGGTCGAGTTGCCGGTATCGAGCAGGCTTGGGTCCTGGATCACCGCCTCCAGCACCTCGGCCACATAGCCGTCGCCGGCGGCCTGGCTGCTGGTAAGCGCCCGCGCGTAGCGGCGCAAATACGGCAGATGCTGAGCAACTGCTTGAGATGTCGACAAGAATCCCTCCCGAATAAGCGCGAAACGAGACCTGGGCAGGGCCATCGCCCGCTCAAGGCCCGCTCAACCTTAGCCAGCCAACGCCAGAATTTGCAAAAAGTTCCCGCAGGTTGGAACCATAAGGACCGTTCTGGGATTGGGTCATGACGAGATCAGGGGACCTGAGCCGGGCGGCAGAACCCGTGCCCGAGGATTTGGGACCGAGCTAATGAACGAGCGCAAACCTACAGGGCAACGAACAGCGATGGAAACCGCGGCGACCCGAAATAAAGGCAGCAGCAAGCCTGCCAAGCTCAGCCGGGAAGTCCAGGCGCGCCTGGGGCAGCAACTGCGTGCCATGTACGACGATGTGGTGAGCCAGGGCGTGCCGGACCGGTTTGCCGAGCTCGTCAATCGTATCGATGGCGGCGGGAACAAGGACAGGCATTGATACCCATGGACGAGTCCGTCCGCAAAGCTATTCTCGGCGCGGTACCTAGCCTCCGTGCCTTCGCCATTTCGCTGTGCGGGAACGTCGACCGCGCCGACGATTTGGTGCAGGAGACGCTGTTGCGCGCCCTCGCCAATATCAATTCCTTCCAGCCCGGCACCAACATGTCGGCTTGGCTGTTCACCATCCTGCGCAACCATTTCCGCTCGGAATACCGCAAGCGGCGGCGCGAGGTGGAGGACAGCGACGGCCATTACGCCGAAAGCCTGAAAACGCAGCCGACCCAGATCGGCCAGGTGGAATTCGGCGAATTCAGGGGCGCACTGGCCCAATTGCCCGCCGACCAGCGCGAGGCGCTGGTGCTGGTGGGCGCCTCCGGCTTCTCCTACGAGGAAGCCGCCAATATTTGCGGCTGCGCGGTCGGCACCATCAAGTCGCGCGTCAACCGCGCGCGCACGCGGCTCGCCGAGCTGATGGGCGTGGATAGCGCGGAAGAGTTCGGTCCCGACCAGACCACGCGCGCGGTGCTGGCCGGCGGGAAGTGACGGCGACGCGCCTGGCGACGGATGCCGTGAACCGCTATTCAAACGGGCGCCCAAAATACGAAAGCGCCGCCAGGGCAAGAAGGTACACACTTATAATCGCTTGTATTCCGGCAACGGAGCGCGCCCATCCCGAGCCGCGCAACTTGTATTCGTATGGACTGAACTGCTCGATCCAGCTGCCAATATTGAGCTCCTTCCAACCGATGTGAAATGCCGACAAGATGCTGAAATACAACCCATACGCGACGGCATTCGACAGCGTCGGACAGACTCGCTCCGCCTTGCGCTGCGCCGCGTCAGGTTGAATTTGAGAGTCCCAAACACGCCAAATTCCTGCATTCCCTGCCGGTCGGAGCACTGCAAACCCATAGAACGGGAGAAACATTGCCACCAGTGCAAGCATAATCAAAAGCGGCCGAAAAGCGGAGCGCCCCCATTCGCATGTCGCTCGGAACAGCACCATTTCCGCGACGGCCTCGGGTGCGCTTGCCGCCAGCCGATCGTGCTCTCGCAGCGCTGCCGCCGGAAACGCTGGCGCAGATGGAAAGCGACCTTCAGCAGCTCACGCTGTCGCAGGGCGTCGTGCTCTCGAGCCCGGCGACGCCGTCAACGACGTCTATTTCCCGCAGACCCGTTTGATCTCGCTGCTGATCGTCACCAAGGACGGCGGCGCGATCGAGACCATGACCGTGGGCCGCGAGGGCTCGGTCCGCCTGCAACGGGCACTGGGCGTGCGCTACTCGTTCACGCGCACCACCGCGCAGAATGGCGGCCGGTTTTTCGCGATCCGCGCTAAGCGTTCGAGCAGTTCGTCAGCGAGCACGCCGCCTTGCGCGAGCTGATCGTGCATTACACCGAAGTGATACTGGCAGGAGCCGTTCTCGTTTCCATTCTCGGACATTGGGACAGACGGCGAATACGCGGCGCAGGCGCCGCATTGCCGGCGCGATAATGCCGCTTCGGCGGCCGGAAGCGCGGCCGCGAACAAGCCCTAAGGACGCGGTAAGCTCAAGCGGACGGCGCGGGCCCGCTCAGTGCAGCGCCGCCCGCTTCTGCTTTTCGATTTCCACGGCGACCTCGTTCCAAACCCGGACGCCCTCCAGGTCGCCGCGCTTCTCGAGGTCCTTCGCCCTGGCGCGCACCGTCTCTTCGGCGGCGGCGCCGTAACGCGCACGGCAGAAGCGGGCATAGATTTCGATCGCATCCTGGTGGCTCGGCCACATCATGAGAACTCCGGCAAGTCTCGTCGCTGTCCCCGGTTAACGCCCAATAGCGGCGGCGTGCTGCTCACGCCTTGCATGAGATCAATGCGGCGAGCGCAAAGCGCCGGACGCCGCGCGATTAACGGTTAACTCAACCCGCGGCCGACATGACCGCCGGCCATGGTATTTTAGTGCCGAGTTGGAGGCCCAATCGGGGAGGTCGGCGTGCGAATAACAATGATTCGACCGGGACCGGCAATCGCGGGGGCGCTGGGGATGGCCTGCTGCGCCCTGTTGCTGAGCTTGAGCGTGGGCAGCGCGGCGGCCGGCAGCCGCTCGCGGGCACTGAGCGCGCGCGCCAGCGTTCCGGAGCGCGCCATGGTCCCGCGCCGCCGCGGCCAGGAGCGCGACTACTACGTCGAATTCCGCAGCCGGCCCGGCTATCTGTTCGGCCACACCTATCTGGTCTATGGCCGGCTCGGCCCGCGCGGGCGGCCGGTGACGGAGAAATATGCCGGCTCCTATCCGCTCGACGGCCAGCGCGGGCTGATCATCGGCTCGGTGGTGCCGGTGCCGTCCTCGATCCGCGGTGTGGAAGAAGACTACAAAATGCGGCCGAGCAATATCTACCGGCGGCGACTGACGGCCTGGGAATATGCCCGGCTGCGCGGCGTGATCCGCCACGTCAGCGCCAATGACAAGCATTGGAGCCTGCTGTTCGCCAATTGCAACGATTTCGCCATCGAAGTGGCGCGCGGCATGGGGCTGAGCACGCTGCCCTCTTGGGTGCTGCCGAAGGTCTTCATTGCCGGCTTGCGCGAGCTGAACGAGCGGTAAGGCGCGGGACGTTATTTCTTCATCTTCTTCGCCACGCAGTCCTTCACGAAACGGGCGTGCTCTTCCATTTTGACATGCCGGTCCATTGCCAGTCTGTCGCAGGCGCGCATGGCGTCGCCCGCACCCGGCGGCATCATCTTCTCGGGCGCGCTCGCCTTCATGTCCTTTTGCGCCGCGGCGGGCGCCGCCAGCATGAGCGCGGCGAGCGTGATGGCGTAAAGCGTGCGAGGCATGGGCAAATCTCCTCGACAGGCATGTTGGCGCCGCCCAACGCCGCACGCAAGCGCCAATAAGCCTCGCGCGGCCCGGTGGCCGGACCGCGCGAGGATTTACGCAACCGATGCGATGAACGCCTAACGCTACGGTACTGTCGGCGAGCGGCCTCGCATCAAGCCGTAGACCGCCGAAATGGCGAACAATAGGATCGCCACGAAGAAGATGATCTTGGCGGCCTCGACCGCCACGCCGGCGATACCGCCGAAGCCAAACACGGCGGCGATGACGGCGACGATCAGAAACGTCAATGCCCAACCCAGCATGTGAGCCTCATCAGGTTGTTGTTACTGAACGGCAGGAATGCCGCGCTGTCGCAAAGGAAACGCGCGCAGCCCTTGAACGGTTCCGCCATTTTCGCCGGGGCGCCGCTGCGGGGAACCGGAAGGCATTGAAAGATTTACGGAATTCGCTCCGTTGGGGATCGGATCAAAGCGGCCCGCTTGCGGAACCGCTTGAATTCCTCAATCGTTGCAGCAGCAAGTATCGCGTTTATTTAGGAGTATGCGTCCATGGCACCGCGCCCGAACTGGAAGGGCTATCTCAAACTCTCGCTTGTTTCCTGCGCGGTCGCGCTTTATCCGGCCACCACCACCAGCCAACGCATCCGCTTCAACATCATCAACCGCAAGACCGGCAACCGCATCCGCAACGACGTCGTGGACGCGGAGACCGGCCGGCCGGTGGAGCCGGAAGATCGCGTGAAAGGCTACGAGTTCGAGAAGGGCCAATACGTGCTGGTCGAGGATGAAGAGCTCGACAACGTGGCGCTGGAGAGCACGCATACCATCGATATCGAGCGGTTCGTGCCGATGACGGAGGTCGACCGCATCTATCTCGACGAGTCTTTCTATCTCGTGCCGCAGGACGAGATGGCGCAGGAAGCCTTCGCGGTGATCCGCGAGGCCATGCGCAAGGACGATCTGGTGGGCCTGGCACGCGTGGTGATCTACCGGCGTGAGCATTTGCTGCTGCTTGCCCCCCGCGGCAAGGGCCTGATGGCGACCGCGTTGCGCTACAAAAGCGAAGTGCGCAACGAGAAGAATTATTTCGACGAGATCGAGGACATCAAGGTGCCCGCCGACATGCTCAAGCTGGCGGTGCAGATTCTCGAGAGCAAGAAAGGCCATTTCGACCCCTCCAAGTTCGAGGACCGCTACGAGGGCGCGCTGATGGCGCTGGTCAAGGCCAAGCGCGCGGGCAAGAAGCCGCCGGTGGTGAGCGAAGAGCGGCCGAGCAATGTGATCGATCTGATGGATGCGCTCAGGCGCTCGACGCGCGGCGGCGGACGCGGCGCCTCGGCGCGGCGCAAGAGCGCCAATGGGCGCAAGCGCGCGAGCCCGCGCAAGAAAGTGCGGCGGGCAAGCTGAGCGGATGACGCACCATGGCGGGTTTAGGCAAGTACCACGCCAAGCGGCGCTTCGGCGTCACGCCCGAGCCGCGCGGCAAGCTCGGCAAGCAGGGCTTTGCCTTCGTCATCCAGAAGCACGCCGCGCGACGCCTGCACTACGATCTCAGGCTACAGCTTGATGGCGTCATGAAGAGCTGGGCGGTGACGCGCGGCCCTAGCCTGATACCGGGCGTCAAGCGCCTGGCCGTCCAGGTCGAAGACCATCCGATCGCCTACAACACCTTCGAGGGCACCATCCCGCGTGGTGAATACGGCGGCGGCACCGTGATGGTGTGGGACCGCGGGCGCTGGAAACCGGAAGGCGATCCGGAGAAGGGCTTGCGCAAGGGGCACCTCTCCTTCGAGCTTAAAGGTAAGAAGCTGCATGGCGGCTGGCACCTGGTGCGCATGCGCCGGCGGCCGGGCGAAAACCGCGACAACTGGCTGCTGATCAAGCAGCACGATGCCGCCGCCCGCACGCCCAAGCAGCGCGACATCCTGGTCGAGCAGCCGCGCTCGGTGAAGACCGGGCGCACGATGGACGAAATTGCGCAGCACAAGCGCAAGCTCAAAAGCAAGACCAAGCCAAAGCGCACTGCGGCTAAGCGGAAAAAGCGCAAGGTCAAACGGGCCAAGCGCCGATGAAGCGCGCGCGCCGCAAGAAGAAGGCAAAGCACCAAGCAGCGCGCAGCGGAAACCGCGCCCGCAAGCTCATGCGCAAGGCCAAGAAGCCCGCACGTGGGGCACGCGCGGCCGAGAAGGCATTGTTGCAAGCGCCGCGCGCTTCGCTGCCCCGCTTCGTCACGCCCTGCCTCGCCACGCTGGTCGACAAGGCGCCCGAGGGCAAGCGCTGGGAACACGAGATCAAGTTCGACGGCTACCGCATCCAGGCGCGGCTCGACCACGGCAAGGTCAAGCTGCTCACGCGCAAGGGGTTGGATTGGACCGCCAGGTTTCCGAGCGTGGCGCAGGCAGTCGCCAAACTGCACGCCAAGACCGCGCTGATCGACGGCGAACTGGTGGCGGAGGACGCCAAAGGAATTTCGCGCTTCTCCCTGCTGCAGCAGGACCTGTCCGGCGGGCGCCACGGCCGCATGGCGCTCTATGCCTTCGATCTCCTGCATCTCGACGGTGCCGACCTGCGCCGGCTGCCCCTGTCTGCGCGCAAGGCGGCGCTGGCCGGGCTCCTGCGCGGCCGCGGCGCCCGCCACCTGCGCCTGAGCAGGTCGTTGCGCAAGCCGGGGCCGGCGCTGTTGAAGGCCGCCTGCAAGATGGGGCTGGAAGGCATCATGTCGAAGCTCGCCGACGCGCCCTATCGTTCCGGGCGCGGCCGCGACTGGGTGAAGGCAAAATGCTCGGACCGGCAGGAACTGGTGGTGGCGGGCTTTGCGCCCTCCTCGGCCGACGCCCATGCGGTCGGCGCGCTCGTGCTCGCCTTCTATCGGCGCGGCACGCTGCAATATGCCGGGCGGGTCGGCACCGGCTTCACCCACGACACCGCGCGCACGCTCTACCGCAGCCTCAAGCGCCGCGCCCGCAAGTCCTCGCCGTTCAAGCCGGTGCCGAAGGACGAGCAGGGCCGGCGCAAGCCGGTCTGGGTCGAGCCGAATATGGTGGTGGAAGTCGACTTCCACGGCTGGACGCATGGCGAACGGGTGCGGCAGGCTTCCTTCCAGGGCGTGCGGCGCGACAAGGCGGCCAAGGAAGTGGTGCGCGAGGTGAAGCACTGATGGCGGATAAGCGACAAAGCACGGCCGAGCGGCGCAAGGCGCGCGGGCAACGGCGCTTTGCCATGTTCGGCAAGGTGCGGCTCACCCATCCCGACCGCGTCTATTGGAAAGACGCCGGCGTCACCAAGGAAATGCTGGCCGAATATTACAAGAAGATCTGGCCGCGCATGCGTCCGCATGTCGCCGGCCGCGTGCTGGCGCTGGTGCGCTGCCCGGAAGGCGCGGAAGGGCAATGCTTCTTCCAGAAGCACGCGCGCGCCGGCATCCCCACCGAATTCCTGCATCCGGTGCAGGAAAAGGGCGAGAAGATCATCGCGCTCGACCGGCTCGACGGGCTGATCGCGCTGGTGCAGGGCGGCGTCTTGGAAGTGCACGCGCGCGGCTCGATGGTCGACGACCGCGAGCGCGCCGATCGGCTGGTCTTCGACCTCGACCCCGGCCCGGGCACCGAATTCAAGGACGTCGTGGAGGCCGCGCGCGAGGTGCGCAGGCGGCTCAAGCGCGTGAAGCTGACAAGCTTCGTCAAGACCACCGGCGGCAAGGGCCTGCACGTGGTGGTGCCGATCAGGCCGGCGCCTTGGGACATCGCCAAGACATTCGCGCAAGCCGTGGCCGCAAGCATGGCCAAGGACGACCCGCAGCGCTACACCGCCAATCCGATCAAGGCGCGCCGGCGCCACCGCGTCTTCATCGACTATCTGCGCAACAGCCGCGAAGCGACCGCCATCGTGCCCTATTCGACGCGCGCGCGCGCCGGCGCGCCGGTTTCGGTGCCGCTCAAATGGAGCGAGCTGTCGTCGCTGAAAAGCGCGCACCAATACACGGTGATGAACATCGCGCAGCGGCTGTCGAAGCTTGCCGGCGACCCCTGGGCCGGCCTCGCGCGCAGCCGCCAGGCGCTGCCGAAGTTCAAGTAAATCTGCCTGCCCTGCCGCGCATGGAACAGCGGAACCGCTCCGCGCGTTATTGCGCGCGGCGAACGGCGCCGTTTGGGGGATTCTCGATGAAACGGAAAATTCTCCGCCCACAGATGCGAGCGCATGCTACGCCCACGCTTGCCGCGTATTTCTCGGCCTTCGCGCAGGCAACCGCGGCCGGCACGGGCCATCCGGCGGCGTTCCTGCTGGCCGTCGCGGTCGTGCTGGTCTGGGTCGTCACCGGGCCGCTGTTTAACTATAGCGACACCTGGCAGCTCGTCATCAATACCGGCACCACCATTGTCACCTTCCTGATGGTGTTCCTGATCCAGAACACGCAGAACCGCGACATGGTGGCCGTTCAGCTCAAGCTGTCCGAATTGGTGCTGGCGATGAAGGGCGCACAAAACAAATTCGCGGCGATCGAAGACTTGAGCGACGAGGAATTGGAAGAATTGCACGAAGACTGCCGCAAACGCTCCGAGCTAACCGCGCATCATCTCGAGCGCCGCCAGCACGGCAAGGCAAAGCACAAGCCGCGCGCCGCAGCCCAGCGCGCGCGCGGCGAAAGCCGCAAGTCGCCACGCCCGAAGCGCGCTTAGAATACCGCCGGGAACCATCGTTCCGCGGCGGCGTTGGTGCGGCGGACGGGCAGGAGATCAAGCGCACCGCGTTACCGCGGGCCGCGCAGGCTCACTGCAAACAACAAATCGACAGGGCCGAGGAAGGCGCCATGCGCGGCGCATCGCCGGGCCATTTTGTCAAGCGAGCCGATCGTGACGGGAATGGGGACATTAGCGAGCGCGGGGCTGTTGCTTGTCATGTGCCTGACCGGTCACGCCGGTGCGCAGGAGCGCAAGCCCTTCGTCGGTCTCGCCTCGGTCTATAGCGCCGGCTACGGCGGCCGCACCGCCAGCGGCGAGAGCTACGATCCCCACAAATTCACCTGCGCACACCGCACCCTGCCGTTCGGCACGCGGGTGCGCGTCACGGCGCGCAATGGCGCCAGCGTGACGGTCACGGTCAACGACCGCGGGCCGTTCGTTGCCGGCCGCGTGCTCGATCTGTCGCGCGCCGCGGCCAAAGCCTTGCACATCGGCGGCGCCGGCTTGGTAAAAGTCACCGCCGAGGTGCAGTAGCGCGCCCTCCCCTGGGCAACGGCTTTTTTCCCCTGTATGAGACGCTTCGCCCGTTCCGCCCTGCCCGGCCGCAAGGACCTCTGTCATGCCGCGAAAGCGCCCCGCGCCGCGCCTTGCCCTGATCGAGGAAGCCGATATGAATGCGGCCCAGCGCGCGCTGCTCGCCGCGCTGCGCGCGGGCCCCCGCGGGAAATCGATCACGCCGCGCGGGCCGTTCGGCGCCTGGATGCACGCGCCCGAATTGGGCGAGCTGGCGCAGGCGCTCGGCGCCCATTGCCGCTACGGCACGGAGCTGCCGAAGCGGCTGTCCGAATTCGCCATCCTGTGCACGGCGCGGGCGTGGCGGGCGCAATACGAATGGTATGCGCACGGACCGATGGCGGCGGCGGCCGGCGTCAAGCCGAAAACCATCGCCGACCTCAAGGCCGGGCGCGAACCGAAATCGGCGCCCAAGGACGAGCGCGCGATCTACGCCTTCGTGCAGGAGCTCTACAAGAAAAGACGCGTGAGCGAGCGCAGCTATAAGCGCCTGCAGTCCCTGCTCGGCGACAAGGCCATGGTCGAATTGGTCGGCATCCTCGGCTACTACGTGTTCATCTCGATGACGCTCAACGTCTTCCACATGCTGCCGCCGGAAAGCGAAAAGCTGCCCTTCGCCGAGCCGGTCTGACGGCGCGCGCGCCTTTCGGTTTAGCCGCTGGCTGCAATCTAGGCAGGCGTGCCGGTTTTTGCGGCAACCTTGGATGGACCCTGCCGCCGGCAGCGCACAGCCCGGCAAATCCACCGCAGCCCGAATAGTGAATGGCACGTCGCTTGCTCCTGTTCGCACGGTCCTTTGCCGGCAACCGAACAGCTACGGGAGCGTCCCATGCGACGTCGCGACTTCACGAAATTGGCCTTGGCCGGCGCGGCCGGCACCATTGCGGCCCCCGCCATCGTGCAGGCGGAGCCGGCCTTCAACTGGAAAATGACCAGCTTCTACGGGCCGAATGCCTATTTCTATTCGACCGGCCCGGGCAGCGCCAAAGACCTCGCCAAGCGCATCGAGGAAATGTCGGGCGGGCGCATCAAGATTTCGTTCTACGGTGCCGGCGAGCTCATCCCCGCGCGCGCCGGGTTCGACGCCTGCTCGGCCGGCACGGTCGAGATGAACTACGCCAATTCCTATTTCTGGACCGGCAAGAGCTTTGCCGCGCAATATTTCACCGCCGTGCCGTTCGGGCTCAACTTCGTCGGCTTCAACGGCTGGATCTACGACGGCGGCGGGCTCGAGCTGTGGCGCGAGGTCTACGACAAATTCAATCTGGTGCCGTTCCTGTGCGGCAATACCGGCGTGCAGATGACCGGCTGGTTCCGCAAGCCGATCGAGAAAGTGTCCGACCTCAAGGGACTGAAGATGCGCATCCCCGGCCTCGCCGGCCAAGTCTACCGTTCGCTCGGCGTCGACGCCATGCTGCTGGCGCCGGGCGACATCTTCCCCTCCCTCGAGCGCGGCGTCATCGACGCCGCCGAATTCGTCGGCCCCTATCTCGACCGCCAGCTCGGCCTGCAAAAGGTCGCCAAATATTACTACACCACCGGCTGGCACGAGATGGCGACCGGCAGCGAGCTCACCATCAACAAGAAGGCGTGGAATTCGCTGCCGCCCGACCTGAAGGCGATCGTCGAAAACGCCTGCATGGCCTGCAATGTGCGCGGCGAAGCCTGGCTGCAAAAGGTCAATGCCGAGGCCATGGACGACCTGATCAAGAACCAGGGCGTGCACGCCGCGCCCCTGCCCGACCCGGTGCTGGAAGCTTTGCG
Organism: uncultured Pseudomonadota bacterium; assembly: GCA_963805535.1. GTDB lineage: Bacteria > Pseudomonadota > Alphaproteobacteria > Rhizobiales > Xanthobacteraceae > Pseudolabrys. Next base: position 837,559 of record CAWDUV010000004.1, on the reverse strand, counting down.
CGCCGCCAACGCCAAGATCGTCGCGGCGGCGGCCGCCAAGGACCCGGTGACCAAGAAGGTGAACAACTCCTACATGAAATACATGGCGACCTACCGGCAGTGGGCGAAATACTCCGAAAAGCCCTACTACGACAAGATTCTCGGCGCCTGACGTGAGCTTTGCCGAAAAACTGGCCGACGTGATCGACCGTTTCATCGATCGCGTCGGCGGTGCCGTCTCGTGGCTGGCGCTGGCGGTGGCGCTGGTCATGGGCACCAACGTGTTCCTGCGCTACGGCCTGTCGGTCGGCTATATCTGGGCGCAGGAGCTGGAATGGTGGCTCCTGGTGCCGCTCACCATGATCGGCATGTCCTACGCGCTGCGGCACGGCGAGCACGTGCGCGTCGACGTGCTGTTTGCCAATTTCAGCGCGCGCGCCAAGGAATTCATCAACGTCGTTTCCGCCGCACTGGCGATGATCTTTTCCGCACTGGTGGTATGGCTGTCGATCGGCTTCGTCTGGCAATCCTGGGTGATCGGCGAAGGCTCGCCCAATCCCGGCGGGCTGAACGCGCTCTACATCATCAAGGGGATAATCCCGCTCGGTTTTGCGCTGCTGTTCCTGCAGTCGCTGGCGCAGCTCATCCATTCGGCACACCGCTTCGGAGCGCGCGGCGATGAGCCTTGAGCTGCTCGCCACGCTGATGCTGGCGGCCTTTTTCGTGCTGCTGCTGGTCGGCATTCCGGTCGGGCTGACGCTCGCCACCACGGGCTTTCTGTTCGGCTATCTCGGCTTCGGCCTCGACCTATTCAATCTGTTGCCGCACCGCATCTTCGGCGTGGTGACCAACTACACGCTGCTTGCCATCCCGCTGTTCGTGTTCATGGGGGTGATGCTGGAGAAATCCAAGCTCGCCGAGGACCTGATGGACGTGATCGGGCTGGCGGCCGGTTCGCTGCGCGGCGGGCTCGGCATCGGCATCATCGTGGTCGGCGTGCTGATGGGCGCCACCACCGGCATCGTCGGCGCCACCGTCGTGACGCTCGGCCTGTTGACGCTGCCCGGCCTGCTGCGGCGCAAATACGACCGGGGCTTGGCCTGCGGCATCATCTGCGCTTCCGGCACGCTCGGGCAGATCATCCCGCCCAGCCTCATTCTCATCCTGCTCGCCGACATCACCAATCAGTCGGTCGGCACGTTGTTCGCCGCCGCCATGATACCGGGGCTGATGCTGGCCGGCGCCTATATCGCCTACATCCTGGTGCTCGGCATCGTGCGGCCGGACCTGGTGCCGGCGATTCCCGCCGCGGAGCGCGCGCAGGTTTCGCGCGGCGAGCTTGCCGGCAAGATGTTGAAAGTGGTGGCGCCGCCGATCGGGCTGGTGGTGGCCGTGCTCGGCTCAATTATCGCCGGTATAGCCGCTCCGTCCGAAGCCGCCGCCATGGGCGCGCTCGGCTCGATCGTGGTGGCGGCGCTCGGACGCCGGATGACGCTCAAGGTGCTGCGCGAGACGGTGCAGGCGACCACCCGCATCTCGGCGATGGTGCTGTTCATCCTGGTCTGCGCGCAGGTCTTTTCGCTCGCCTTCCGGGGTTTGCACGGCGAGAAGCTGGTGCAGGACGCCTTTCGCCTGTTGCCGGGCGGCATCGATGCCAGCATCTGGTTCCTGATGGGCCTGATCTTCGTGCTCGGCTTCTTCATCGAATGGATCGAGATTTCCTACATCGCCGTGCCGCTGTTCCTGCCCATCTTCATCGACGCCAATACCGATCTGGTCTGGCTCGCCACCATGATTTGCGTGAACCTGCAGACCTCGTTCCTCACTCCTCCCTTTGGTTGGTCGCTGTTTTTCCTGCGCGGGGTGGCGCCGCCAGAGGTGACGACGCGCGACATCTATCGCGGCATCGTCCCCTTCGTCGGCATCCAGGTGATGGCGGTGGTGATCGTGTTCTTCTTCCCGGGTATCGCGACCTGGCTGCCGAAGGCGATCGGCTGGTGACGTGTCCCGGACGCAGCGCAGCACGAAGTGTTGCGCCGCCGATCCGGGACCGTATCAAGCTGCGAGTATGGGAAGCTCCGTCACTTCATCTTCATGCCCGGCATGCCGTGCATATTGCCGTGCATGGCGCCGAGGCCTTCGGTCACGAAGTCGACCGCGACCTTGCCAGCCTTGGCAAACTGCAAGGTCACCTTGAAGTGCTCGCCCTGCTTGAGCTGCCGCTTCATGCCGACGAACATGATGTGATAGCCGCCCGGCTTGAGCGTCACGGTCTGACCGGGCTTGATCTCAAGCCCACCGGCGAGCCGGCGCATTTTCATGACGCCGTTCGCCATGGTCATTTCGTGCACCTGCACGTCTTTGGCCACCGCCGAGCTGCCGCCGACGAGGCGGTCGGGCGCGCTGCCCATATTGGTGACGGTGAGATAGGCGCCGCCGACCTGTGCGCCTTTCGGGGTGGCACGCGCCCAGGGCGCGCTGATCTTGAGTTGGCCCACCATGACATCGGCGGCCTGCGCCGGCAGGGCCAGAAGGCCGAGCACGGCGGCGATAGTAACGATGCGAGACATTTCACAAGCTCCTATTGCGCCACGCGCGCGTAACTGGCGGCGCGGGCGACGTGATTGAAATACTGGATGGGATGGCAGCGGTGCTTCAGGCGGCGGGCGGCGCGCGCGCAAGCTGCGGCCGGTGCGTGGCTGCAGGCGGCACCGCCACGATCGCCGGCGGCGGCACCAGGTTGGCGACGCCGAAGGTGCCGAAGGCGATGACGGTCGCGGGCGGCCCGGCCAGGGCGTGCACGCCGCACTGCATGCCGCAGCCGGCGGCGCAGGGGCAGCCATTGTCATGACCGAGCGGCGTCTGCGCCGTGCCGACCGAGGCCTGGCCCGAGCAGAGCGGCGTAAACAGGCCGCCGGCGGCTACCGACAGCGGCAGCAGCATGGCCTGCAGGCCGATGACATAAGCCGCGACGAGCGCGACGATGCGGCGGGAGCGGTTGGCCGGTTTCATCGGTTCCAGCCTAGTGGCAACCCGGAAAAACGTCCACCGAACCCAGCCCCCGTCGAACCGCCGCGAGCGCCATGCTAGACTGACAAAATGAGCGGCCAGCGGGCGACACCGGACGGCGATCGACGGGTGGTGAGATTGCGCCCCCGCGCGGGCCTCCGCCGACGGTCGCTTGCCGCGCCGCCGCTGGCCGATCTCGCCAAATACGAACGCGCCGGCGAGCCGGACGACTACCGCCACCGCATGCTGGTCAATGCGGCGGCCTTCCTGTTCGTGCTCGGCCTGATCGGGGCCGGCCTATGGCTGGCGGAATCGATGGCGGAACTGCGCCGCAACCAGGACTGCGTGCTGGCCGGACACCGCAATTGCGTGCCGATCGAGGCCGTCCCGCAACGTTGATTTCCGCCGTGGCCGGCGCAAACGACGCCCGGCCGCGGGCTATTAGCCGTTTTTCCCGCCAAAAGGCGGGCGGCATTGAACTTGCGGCGGCCCTTCGCTATACGGGCAGCCGACCGCTCGCCGGGGGAAGGCCGGGCCAGGAAGCGTGTAGCGCGGGGCAGTCGCGCACGTCCGTCACCTTGCCAGAACTTCAAATCAATCAGAGAGTTAACATGTCTTCGACGTTCGATACCATCGCCAATATTATCGCCGAGACGTGCGATATTCCGCGCGAGTTGATCACGCCCGAAAGCCACGCCATCAACGATCTCGGCATCGACAGCCTGGACTTCCTCGATATCGCCTTTGCCATCGACAAGGCCTTCGGCATCAAGCTGCCGCTCGAACAGTGGACGCAGGAAGTCAACGACGGCAAGGCGACCACCGACCAATATTTCGTGCTCAAGAACCTCAGCGCCCGCATCGACGAGCTCGTCGCTGCCAAGGGAGCCTGACAACCCGTGCAGCGTCCATGCGGATCGAGTATTTCCAGCTGATCGACCGGGTCGTCGAACTCGATCTCGCCGCATCGACGATCCGCTGCGCGGCGACGGTTCCGAACCAAAGCACGATCTTTGAAGGCCATTTTCCCGGCTATCCGCTGATGCCCGGCGTGCTCTTGATCGAAAGCATGGCGCAGACTTCCGGCTGGCTGGTGGTCGCGGCCAATCGCTTCGAACGCATGCCGTTCCTGGCCGCGGTGAAGGACGCCAAGCTGCGCAGCTTCGTGACGCCCGGCCAACGGCTCGACGTGACCGCCGCGCTCAAACACGAAGGCTCCGGCTTTGCGATGACCACGGCGCGCATTACGGCGGACGGCAAGACGATGTGCGACGCCACCCTCACCTTCAGAGTCGTCGCCTTTCCCAACGCCGAGATGCACCAGCACATGCGCGAGCGCGCGGCCGAGATCGGCCTTCCAACAGGGGCGCCCGCCGATGGCTGAGGGCGCGCGCGAGGCCTGGATCACCGGTATCGGCATCGTCTCCTGCCTGGGCGAAGGGCCGGACGCCCATTGGCACAAGCTGATGGCGGCGCAGCCGAGCGCCGACACGACGACCTTCGCGCCATTCATCGTGCATCCGCTGGCGCCGATCAGTTTCGACGCGCAGATCCCGAAGAAGGGCGATCAGCGCCAGATGGAGCCGTGGCAGCGCATCGGCACTTACGCGGCCGGGCTGGCGCTCGATTCAGCCGGCGTCAAGGGCAAGACCGACATCCTCTCGCACATGGACATGATCGTGGCAGCCGGCGGCGGCGAGCGCGATTACAATGTCGATTCCACGATCCTTTCCAGCATCGCGCAGGCTGCCGACCCCGCCGCCTTCCTCAACGAGCAGCTGATGAACGGGTTGCGGCCGACGCTGTTCCTGGCGCAGCTTTCCAATCTGCTGGCCGGCAATATTTCCATCGTGCACGGCGTCACCGGCTCTTCGCGCACCTTCATGGGCGAGGAATCGGCCGGGACCGAAGCGGTGCGGATTGCGCTGGCACGCATCGCCTCCGGGCAAAGCGACATCGCGCTGGTCGGCGGCGCGCACAACGGCGAGCGGCCCGACCTGCTCATGCTGTACGAATTCGGCAGCCTCAATCTGAAGCAGCACTACAAGCCGGTGTGGGAGCGCGGCAAACCGGGCGGCTTTGCGCTCGGCTCGCTCGGCGCTTTCCTGGTGGTCGAGGGCAGCGATTACGCGCGGGCGCGCGGCGCCAAGCCGCTGGCCAGGCTCACGGCCGTGCTGTCGGACCGCTCCAAGCGCGCACCCGGCAGCGTCACCCATGGCCTTGCCGGCCTGTGGGACAAGATCAAGGACAAGATCAAGCCCGGTCAGGCCGCGGTCTTGTCCGGCGCCACCGGCGCCGAGCCCGCCACCTCGGAGGAACGCGATTTTCTCGCCGCCCACGGCGATCTTGCCGTGCGGGCAACGGGGTCATATCTCGGGCATGGGCTGGAGCCGCAATTCCCAATGAATATAGCGCTGGCCGTGCTGACGCTCGGCCATGGTAGTCTGTTTCCGCCCTGTGACGCGACCGGAGTGGAGCGGCCGGCGAACGGGCCGGTGAGCCAGGTTTTGGTGACGGGGGTCGGCCATTGGCGAGGCGAAGGCCTGGCGCTGGTCGAACGGGTGGGCTGAAGGAGCTTGCAGGCGATGGCATCGATCACCGACAAAATGGGCCGTCCGATCGTCGTGGTGACGGGCTTGGGGCTCGTCACCTCGCTGGGCGCCGGCAAGACCGACAATTGGCAAAAGCTCACCGCCGGCGAATCCGGCATCCGCGCCATCAGCCGCTTCCCCACCGAGGGCCTGAAGACGCGCATCGCCGGCACCGTCGATTTTCTCGGGCCGCAGGAATCCTCGGCCGCGCTGTCGGAGAAATTCGCCGATCTGGCGGCGGAAGAGGCGATCGCACAATCCGGCATTGGCGCGCGCGGCGATTTCCCGGGCCCGCTGTTCCTGGCGGTGCCGCCGATCGAGATCGAATGGCCGCAGCGCATCGCGCTGGCCAGCAAGTCGGGCGCCAACGACAAAGTCACCTATGACGACATTCTGCGCGCCAGCGCGCAGTTTCCCGACTGGCACCCGCGCTTCCTGTTCGCCTCCGTGGCCGACAATCTGGCCGAGACTTTCGGCACCAAAGGCGCACCGATCTCGCTGTCGACGGCCTGCGCCTCGGGCGCCAGCGCAATCCAGCTCGGCATCGAGGCGATCCGGCGCGGCGAGACCGACGCCGCGCTCTGCATCGGAACCGACGGCTCCATCAATCCGGAATCGCTGATCCGCTTTTCGCTGCTGTCGGCGCTGTCGACCGGCAGCAACGACAATCCGCAAGGCGCGGCCAAGCCCTTCTCCAAGAACCGCGACGGCTTCATCATGGCGGAAGGCGCCGGTGCCGTTGTGCTGGAAAGCTACCAATCCGCCAAGGCGCGCGGCGCCAAGATCCTCGGCGTGATGGAAGGCGCCGGCGAAATGGCGGACGCTTTTCACCGCACGCGCTCGAGCCCGGACGGCAAGCCGATCGTCGGCTGCATCCACAACGCGCTGAAGGACGCCGGCCTTACGCCCGAGGAGATCGACTACGTCAACGCGCATGGCACGAGCACGCCGGAAAACGACAAGATGGAATATGTCGGCCTGTCGGCCGTATTCGGCGAGCGCATGAAGGGCATCCCGATCTCGTCCAACAAGTCGATGATCGGCCACACGCTGTCGGCGGCCGGCGCCGTGGAGGCGGTGATCTCGCTCATGACGCTCGAGCATCAGCGCATTCCGCCCACCATCAATTACCAGGTACCGGACCCGGCGATCCCGCTCGACGTCGTGCCGAACCGGGCGCGCGACGCGAAAGTGACGCACGCGATGTCCAATTCCTTCGGCTTCGGCGGGCAGAACGTCTCGCTGGTGATGGGCCGCGAGCCGGCGTGAATAAACATTCTTGTCATTCCTGGGTGCGGCCAGCATTAGCGCGTCTACGCGCGTCTTCGACGCGCTATGGCCGCGAACCCGGAATCCATAACCCCCGCCGCGGCGCATGGATTCCGGGTCCGCGAGCTTTCGCTCGCCTCCCGGAATGACGGAGAGAACCATGCGCGCACTCCGCCTGGTCGCCGACCGCAAGCTCGAACTGACCGAGCTCGCCGATCCTGCCGCGCCGGGAGAAGGTGAGGTGCAGGTGCGCGTCAAGGCGGTGGCGCTCAACCATCTCGATCTCTGGGGCTTCCGCGGCATGGCCTTCGCCAAGCGGCAATTGCCGCTGGTGGTCGGCGCGGAAGCTTCCGCCGAGATCGCGCAGGTCGGGCAAGGCGTCGGCGCCTTCAAGCCGGGCGACAAGGTCGTCATGTACGGCGCCATGACCTGCGGCCGATGCCCCGCCTGCCGCGAGGGCCGCGACAATCTGTGCGAGAACGTCGCCGGCATCATGGGCTTCCACATCGACGGCTTCGCGCGCGACCTGATCAACCTGCCGGCGCGGCTCGTCATCCCGGTGCCGGCGGGCGTATCCTTGCGCGATGCATCTTGCGCGCCCATCGCTTTCGGCACGACGGAACACATGCTGTTCGACAATGCCAAGCTCAAGCCGGGCGAGAGCATCCTGGTGCATGCCGGCGGCTCCGGCATCGGCTCGGTGGCGATCAAGATGGCGAAGGCGCTCGGCTGCACGGTGATCACCACCGTGGGCGACGACGCCAAGGCCGAGAAGGCGAAGGCTTTGGGCGCCGACCACGTCATCAACTACAAGACCGAGCGGTTCGAGGGCGTCACGCGCAAGCTCACCGCCAAGAAAGGCGTCGACGTGGTGTTCGAGCATGTCGGCGGCGAGGGCTTCAACGGCTCCCTGCTCTGCCTCAAGCGTGGCGGACGACTGGTCACCTGCGGCTCGACCGCAGGACCCACCGTCACCATCAATCTGATGCAGCTGTTCCAGCAGCAGTACAAGATTTTCGGCTCGTTCGGCTGCCAGATGCGCAACATCCGCGACAGCCTGTCGAAGATGGCGGCCGGCATGGCGCCGATCGTCGACACCGAATTCGCGCTCGCCGATTTCGAGAAAGGCTTGGCGCGGATCGAAAGCCGGCAGGTGTTCGGCAAAGTCATCGTGAACTTCTGATGCGCGCCGCGCGGCGACTGCATCGCGGAGCAAGGCGCGCCTGGCACGCGTTGGCCGGCGTGCTATCGGTCGGCCTGCTGCGCTTTCTGCGTCTGTTCGATCCCGACAAGCTCGCCGATTTCGCAGGCGCGGTGGCGCGCACCGTCGGGCCCTGGCTGCCGGAAAACCGCATCGGCCGCGACAACCTGCGCGCCGCCTTTCCGGAGAAATCGCCGCAGGAAATCGACGCGATCCTGCGCGGCGTATGGGACAATCTCGGCCGCGTGACGGCGGAGTTCGCCCACCTCGACCGCTTGTGGGACTGGGACCCCGCGCACCCCGACCGCTGGGGGCGCATCGTCATCACGCGCCAGCAGATCGACCGCTATATGACGCTTGCCAACGACGGCAAGCCGGCTTTGGTGTTTGCCGCGCACCTCGCCAATTGGGAAGTCCCGGCGATCTGCGCGGCGACCTACCGCATGGAAAGCGCGGTGCTTTACCGGCGGCCGAACAATGCGCGGCTCGACCGCTGGCTGCACGAGACGCGCGAGGCGAGCATGGGCGAATTGATCGCCACCGGGCTCGATGCGCCGATGAAGATTGCCAAGGCGCTCGAACGCGGCGCCCACGTCGGCATTCTGGTCGACCAATATTACGTGCGCGGCGTCGACGTGACCTTTTTCGGCCGCCGCACCAAGGCCAACCCGCTGATCGCGCGGCTGGCGCGCCATTACGACTGCCCGATCTTCGGCACGCGCGTGGTGCGGCTGCCGGGCCACCGGCTGCAGCCGGATCTGACCGAGGAGATCAAGCCGGCGCGCGACGCCGAGGGCAAGGTCGACGTCGAGAAAACCATGCAGATCGTCACCGACGTGGTGGAGGCTTGGGTGCGCGAGCATCCCGAACAATGGCTGTGGCTGCACCGCCGGTGGCGGTGACCGCCCCGACGCCGCCCACCCGTTCACTGACCCGTCTTCACCCGCGTCCAAATGCGGTTGAGCAGGCGCTGCGCGCGCGGGTCGCGTGCGCCTACCGTGTAGAGCTTGGCCATGGTGGCCTCGCTCGGGTAGATGGCGGGATCGTCGAGCACCTTTTTCGCAACGAATTTCTGGCTCGCCAGATTGCCGTTGGCATACGAGACCATGTCGCTGTTGGCTGCCGCCACGTGCGGATCGAGCATAAAATTAATGAAGGCGTAGGCGGCGTCCGGGTGCGGCGCGTCCTTCGGGATGGCGAGATTGTCGAACCACATCTGCGCCCCCTCGCGCGGGATCGAATAGCCGATCTCGATGCCGTTCTTGGCGGCGCGCGCGCGGTTTTCCGACTGCTTGATGTCGCCCGACCAGCCGACCACCAGGCAGATTTCGCCGCTCGCCAACGCGTTGAGATATTCCGAGGAATGGAATTTTCGCACATAGGGACGGATCTTGCCGAGCAGCGCCGCCGCGCGATCGAGATCGCCCGGTTTGGTGGAGTTCGGATCGAGATGCAGATAATGCAGCGCCGCAGGGATTATGTCGTCGGCGGAATTGAGCATGTGCACGCCGCAGTCCTTGAACTTGGCGATGATCTCCGGCTTGAACACCACGTCCCAGCTATCGACCTTGGCATTGGCGCCCAGGCGCGCATGCATCGCCTTGACGTTGAAGCCGATGCCGGTGGTGCCCCACATGTAGTTGACGCCGTATCGGTTGCCGGGGTCGTAGGCGGAAAGCCGCCTGGCGATCTCCGGCCATTGGTTCACGATATTGGGCAGCTTGCTCTTGTCGAGCTTCTGGAACACGCCGGCCTGGATCTGGCGCTGCAGGAAATAGGCGGTCGGCACCACCACGTCGTAGCCCGACTTGCCGGCGAGCAGCTTGGTCTCCAGCGTCTCGTTGGCGTCGAAGGTGTCGTAGACCACCTTGATGCCGGTGCGCGCGGTGAACAGCTTGAGCATGGCCGGGTCGATATAGTCCGACCAGTTGTAGACATTGACCACGCGGTCCTGCGCCGAGGCGGGCGGCGCGGCAACGGCGCCGACGGCCGCAGCGAATGCGGCGACGAGCAGGACACGGCGCATGGCGAAGCCTCTGGGGTTCACGGTCTCTTGGTCGGAAGCCCGGCCGCCTTCCAGGCGATGATGCCGCCGGCAAGGTGCGAACTGTACGGGAAGCCGCGGTCCTGGGCGACCAGCGCGGCGGTCACCGAGCGCTGACCGGAGCGGCAGGCAAAGACCACCTGCCGCCCCTGCGGGTCCGGAATGGCGGCGGGATCGAAGCGCGACAGCGGCACGATCACCGCGTCGGGATAGCTTTCGACGTTGGTCTCTTTCGGCTCGCGCACGTCGACCAGCAGCATGCGGCCCTCGCGCAGGCCCTCGGCGACCTGCTGCGGGGTCAGGTTTTCGACTTGGCCGGCGCGCAGGTTCCGCCCGAACATCGCGTCATGCTCCTTCGGTCGGCGCCGTTCTAGCGGGATTTCGCGATGCCCGCACCTGCATTTTGCTTAAACGCGCATGAAGTTTTCGCAAACCGGGCGCGGCCCACGCTTCAGATCGTCACCTGGGTGCCCACCTCGACCACCCGTCCGGTCGGAATTTGGAAATAGTCGGTGGCGTCATTGGCGGCGCGGGTGAGCGCGATGAACAGCCGGTCCTGCCAGCGCGGCATACCGGATATGGCCGCGGGCTTGAGCGCCCGGCGCGACAGGAAGAACGAGGTCGACATGATGTCGAACTGCCAGCCGAGCTTGCGCGCGATCGCCAACGCCTTCGGCACGTTGGGGCTTTCCATGAATCCGAAGCGCAAGCTCACGCGCGAGAAGGTCTCGCCGATCGGCTCGATGCGCACCCGCTCGGAAGCATCGACGCGCGGGCTGTCGGCGGTCTCGACCGTGAGGATGACGTTCTTCTCGTGCAGCACCTTGTAGTGCTTGAGGCTGTGCAGCAGCGCGGTCGGCGCGAATTCCGGATCGCTGGTCAGGAACACCGCCGTGCCGGGCACGCGCGGCGGCGGCTTCTTCTCCAGATTGGCCACCAGCGACCGCAGCGGCATTTCGAGGCGCCGCGTCTTCTCGAACAGCAGCCGCGTGCCGCGCCGCCAAGTGTACATCACCACCATGATCGACCCGCCGAGCAACAGCGGCACCCAGCCGCCCTCGACGACTTTCAACATATTGGCGGAGAGGAAGGTCAAGTCGATGAACAGGAACGGCACGATCAGCGCGCCGGCCGCCCAGACCGGCCAGCGCCACACCCGCCAGATCACCACAAAGGCCATCATGGCTGTGACCACCATGGTGCCGGTCACCGCGATGCCGTAGGCGGAGGCAAGCGCGCTCGACGACTGAAACAGGATCACCAGCATCAGCACGCCGAACAGCAGCAGCGTGTTGACGCGCGGCACGTAGATCTGGCCGAACAGCGACTCCGAGGTATGGCGGATTTCCAGGCGCGGCAGCAAGCCGAGCTGGATCGCCTGCTGCGTCATGGAATAGGCGCCGGTGATCACCGCTTGGCTCGCGATCACGGTGGCGGCGGTGGCGAGCGCCACCATCGGCAACAGCGCCCAGTGCGGGTACATCAGAAAGAACGGGTTCTGGATCGCCTTCGGATCGGCGAGCACCAGCGCGCCCTGCCCGAGATAATTGATGACGAGCGCCGGCAGCACCACGATGAGCCAAGCGAAGCGGATCGGCCCGCGGCCGAAATGGCCGAGATCGGCGTACAGCGCCTCCGAGCCGGTGACCACCAGGAACACCGCGCCCAGCGTGAACAGCGCGACGATGCCGTGATGGATCAGGAAGTGCAGGCCGTGCCAGGGATTGAAGGCCAGCAGCACCACCGGATTCTTCGCGATGTGCCAGACGCCGATTGAGGCGAGCGCGGCGAACCAGACGAGCGTGATCGGCCCGAAATAGGCCGCCACCTTGGCGGTGCCGCGCGACTGCACCATGAACAGCGCCACCAGGATCACCACCGTGATCGGCACCACGTAGTCGTTGAAGGCGGGCGTCGTCACCTTCAGGCCTTCGATCGCCGACAACACCGACAGCGCCGGCGTGATGATAGCGTCGCCGTAGAACAGCGCGCCGCTGATGATGCCGAGCAGCACCACGGCGCCGGTCTTGCCGGAGAGCGCGCGCGAGGCGAGCGCCATCAGCGCCAGCGTGCCGCCCTCCCCCTTGTTGTCGGCGCGCAGCAGGATCAGCACGTATTTGGCGGTGACCACCAGAAGCAGCGCCCAGATGATCAGCGACAAGATGCCGAGCACCACCGGCTCGCTCGCCGGCGCATTCTCGCCGACCGCCGCGATCACCGACTCGCGCACGGCGTAGAGCGGGCTGGTACCGATGTCGCCGTAGACGACACCGATGCTGCCGAGGGTGAGCGCCCAGAAACTGCTCGCATGGGAGGCTTCGCCGGCGCCCTGCGGCGCAGGCTCGGCAATCGTGCTGTGGGACATGGGGGTGTTGCCTGAAATTGTTGCGATGCAAAAGAGAGCGCCGATATAACGCCGCCCTCGTTCCGCCAGCAGCGCGATCTGCGCAATGCGGCGGCGCGAGCCATGCATAAAGCGCAAGCCGCCGCAGCCTATTTATCCTGCTAAATCATATGGTTAAGTCGTCAAGCCGGGAGCCGCCGGCGTTTTGCGTTGTGCACAAGGACCGCCGGCTCACACCGCCACCTGCGTGCCGACCTCCACCACGCGGCCGGTCGGGATCTGGAAGAAGTCGGTGGCGTCGCTCGCCGAGCGCGCCAGCCCGATGAACAGATGGTCCTGCCAGGAGGGCATGCCTGAGGTCGGCGACGGCTTGAGCGACCGGCGCGACAGGAAGAACGAGGTCGACATGATGTCGAACTGCCAGCCGTGCTTGCGCGCGACGGCAAGCGCCTTCGGCACGTTCGGCTGCTCCATATAGCCGAACTTCAGCGCCACCTTCGAGAAATGCTGCGACAGCGGCGTGATCTTGACGCGGTCCTCTTCCGGCACGCGCGGGGTGTCGGCGGTGATGATGGTGAGGATGACGTTGTGCTCGTGCAGCACCTTGTTGTGCTTGAGATTGTGCAGCAGCGCGGTAGGCGCGAAATCGGGATCGCTGGTGAGGAACACCGCGGTGCCGGGCACCGTGTGCGGCGGCTTCTTTTCCATGTTGCGGAACAACGTGTCGAGCGGCACCTCGGTGCGCCGCGTCTTGTTGGCGAGGATGCCGGTGCCGCGCCGCCAGGTCAGGATGACCAGCACCATACCGGCGCCGAACAGGATCGGCACCCAGGCGCCTTCGAACAGCTTGAGGAAATTGGCGGAGAAGAACGTCAGGTCGACGACGAAGAACGGCAGTATCAGCAGGCCCGCCTGCCAAAGCCGCCATTGCCACTGCTTCCAGATCACGATGAAGGCGAGCATGCCGTCGACCACCATGGTGGTCGCCACCGCAATTCCGTAGGCAGACGCCAGCGCGCTCGAGGTGCGGAACAGGCCGACCAGCAGCAAGACGCCCATCAGCAGCGCCACCGTCACGCGCGGAATATAGATCTGCCCGTGATGCGAAGCCGAGGTGTGCAGGATGGCGAGCCGCGGCAAGAGGCCGAGCTGGATCGCCTGCTGCACCAGCGAATAGGCGCCGGTGATCACCGCCTGGCTCGCGATCACCGTGGCCGCGGTCGCCAGCACGATCGTCGGCACCAGCACCAGTTCGGGCACCAGTCTGTAGAAGGGATTCTCGATTGCCGCCGGGTCGGCCAGCACTTTCGCCCCTTGGCCGAAATAATTGATCAGCAGTGACGGCAGCACCAGGCACAGCCAGGCGGTCTGGATCGGCCTGCGGCCGAAATGGCCGAGATCGGCATAGAGCGCCTCACCTCCGGTTACCGCCAGGAACACCGCGCCGAGCGTGACCAGGCCGATGCCGCCGTGGCCGAGCAGGAATTCGATGCCGTAGAGCGGATTGATGGCGAGCAGCACGCTCGGATCGTCGCGGATATGCATGCCGCCGGAAACCGCCAACGACACGAACCAGATCACCATGACCGGCCCGAACATGGCGGCGACTTTGGCGGTGCCGCGGCTTTGCGCGGCGAACAGACCGAACAAGATGCCGACCGCGATCGGCGCCACATATTCGCTGAAGGCGGGCGTGGCGAGCTTCAGGCCTTCGACCGCCGATAAGACCGAGATCGCCGGCGTGATCACGCTGTCGCCGAGAAACATCGAAGCGCCGATGACGCCGACGATGAAGACGAAGGCGGTGCGGCGGCCGAGCGCGCGGCTGGCCAGCGCCGTGAGCGAGAGCGTGCCGCCCTCGCCGTTGTTGTCGGCGCGCAGCAGGATCAGCACGTATTTGGCGGTGACCACGATGATCAGCGCCCACAGGATGAGCGACAAGACGCCGAATACGATTTCGCGGCTCACCGGATGGTCCTGGCTCGCCGCGATCGCCGCCTCACGGAAGGCGTAGAGCGGGCTGGTGCCGATGTCGCCGTAGACGACGCCGACGCTGCCCAGCGCCAGCGCCAGAAAGCTCGGCGGAGCTTCCACGCCGGTGCCTGCGCGGTCGGCTTCGGCGGAAGGGGCGGCTTCTTTTGCGCCTTCGCTCATGAATTCGGTTTTTTTCCGCCAAGGAGGCTGTAAAGCCGGGCCTTATAGCACCGCGACGGCGGACACAATACCGGCGTTTTTGCACAGGCCCCGGTCGCTCCGGTCGCGCAATCCGCGCGATTACCGGTATCTTACGGCTTGAAATCGGCCGGCAGCGGCGGCGCTTCCCGCATCAGAGTGATGGTCACCCGGCGGTTCGGCGACATATAGGGGTTGTCCGGGAACAAGGGATCGGTGTCGGCTTTGCCGGCCACTTCGTAAATGTGGCCTGAGGGCAGGCCCTGCGCTTCCAGGATCTGCCGGACCGCATTGGCGCGATCGGCGGAAAGGTCCCAGGCCCCGTAACCGGGCTTGTCCGGCACCTTCGAGGAAGCGGTGTGACCGGTGATGGAGACGCGGTACGGCATGGCCTTGAGCGCGGGGGCTAGCTTCTCGATCAGCCTGCGCGTGCGCGCGTAGGGTTCTTTGCCGCCGTCCGGGAACATCGAGCGGCCATCCTGGTCGACGATTTCGATATTGAGCCCGTCCTTGGTCTCCTCGACCATGATGTGCTTGGAGGCCTGCGCGATATCGGGCATTTCCTGCAGCGCCTGCCGCAACGAAGCGGCGGCCAGCGCGAAATTGCGGTCGTGCTTGAAGCGGGCGCCGTAAGTGCGCTGATGGTCGTGCTCGTCGGGCGAGGGCGTGGCGGAGGCGTCCTTCGGATCGATATGGGCGGCATTCTTCAGGCGCGGCCGCGTCGGCAAGCCCATCACCTCGATGATGCCGGAATAGCGTACGCGGTTCTGCACGCCGAAGGCGTCGCGCATGGAGCCCGCCACCACCTGCAGCTTGGCCTGGTCCTGGGTCGAGAAGGCGACCAGCATCACGAAGAAGCTGACCAACAGCCCCATCAGGTCGGCGAAGGTGACGAACCAGCCGTGACCGCCGCCATGTGCTTCTTTACGCCTGGCCATGTTACGCCTTTACAATGCGGACTCCGCTTCAGGCGGCCGCCGCTTCGGCCTCTTCGACGCCCCCTTCGGGCTCGCTGTGGCGATGCTTCTCCGGCAGGTAGGCGAGCAGCATTTCGCGCACCAAGGTGGGGCTCTTGGCCTCGCGGATCATCAGAATGCCGTCGATGATCAGCGTGCGGTTGATCTCCTCGTCGACCAGCTTGAGATGCAGCTTGTCGGCAATCGGCAGGCAGAACAGGTTGGCGAGCGCGGCGCCATAGAAGGTCGCCAGCAGCGCGCCGGCCATGTAGGGCCCGAGCTTGGACGGATCGGTCATGTTGGCGAACATCTGCACCATGCCGATCAGCGTGCCGATCATGCCGAAGGCCGGCGCGCAGTCGCCGACGGCGCGGTAGATCTTCTGGCCTTCGTCGAGATGGGTGAGGAAGTTGTCGCGGTCGCGCTCGAGATTGTCGCGGATGAAGTTGCCGTCATAGCCGTCGGCCACGTAGCGGATACCCTTGGCGAGAAAGGGATCGTCGATCTCGACCTTCTCCAGGCCGATCGGCCCCTGTTTGCGGGCGACTTCGGCCAGCCCCGCGATCTCGTCGACCAGTTCGCGCTGGGTCATGCGGCGCATGGTGAATGCGAATTTGGCGCCGAGCGGCAGGCCATGCATGATCGAGGACAGCGGGAAGCGGATCAGCGTCGCGGCAAAGGAACCGCCGAAAATGACGATGAACGCATGCTCGCTGACGAACATGTGCAGATCGCCGCCCATCAGGATCACGACGGCGACAACAGCGATGCCGCTCAGCAGACCCAGACTCGTCGCAATGTCCATGACTCGATCCCACCCAAACGCTTACCGTCCTGCGCACGACGTGCAGAGCTGCGGCGCAAAACCGACCCTAGACGGGCGCCGTTAATCGGCGGTAAAGCCTAACCGTTGGTGAAAGAAAATCGCCCGCTTGGGACGCCCCCCGAACGGTGACCGACCGGGGAAAAGCTGCAAATATCGCTTCGTTCGGCGCCAACCCGGCGAACCAGGTTAAAGACCCCTTAAAATCGGAGGTACGGCGCAATGCGTGAGATCGGCCATTTCATCGGCGGCAAGACGGTCAAGGGGACCTCCGGACGGTTCGGCGACGTGTTCGATCCCAATACCGGCGAGGTGCAGGCCAAGGTCGCGCTCGCCAAGCACGCCGAGGTCGAGCACGCCATCGCGGTGGCCGAAGCCGCGCAGGTCGGCTGGGCCAATACCAATCCGCAGCGGCGCGCCCGCGTGATGATGAAGTTCCTCGAACTGGCCAATAAGGACCACGAGAACCTGGCCAAGCTGCTTTCCTGCGAGCACGGCAAGACCGTGCCCGACGCGCGCGGCGACGTGCAGCGCGGGCTGGAGGTGGTGGAGTTCGCCTGCGGCATTCCACACCTGTTGAAGGGCGAATACACCGAGGCCGCCGGCCCCGGTATCGACCTCTATTCCATGCGCCAGCCGCTCGGCGTCGTCGCCGGCATCACCCCGTTCAACTTCCCGGCCATGATCCCGCTGTGGAAATGCGCGCCCGCGCTCGCCTGCGGCAATGCCTTCATCATGAAACCGTCGGAGCGCGATCCGTCGGTGCCGATGCGCATCGCCGAGCTGTTCCTCGAGGCCGGCCTGCCGGAAGGCGTGCTCAATGTCGTCAACGGCGACAAAGAAGCGGTCGACACCATCCTCAACGACCGCCGCGTCCAGGCGGTCGGCTTCGTCGGCTCCTCGGCCATCGCCGAATACATCTACGCCACCGGCTGCGCCAACGGCAAACGCGTGCAGTGCTTCGGTGGCGCCAAGAACCACATGATCGTGATGCCCGACGCCGACATGGACATGGCGGTCGACGCGCTGATCGGCGCCGGCTACGGCTCGGCCGGCGAACGCTGCATGGCGATCTCGGTCGCGGTGCCGGTCGGCCAGAAGACCGCCGACCTGCTGATGGAGAAGCTGATCCCGCGCGTCGAGAACCTCAAGATCGGCCCCTCCACCGACGACAAGGCCGACTATGGCCCGCTGGTCACGCAAGCCGCGCTCAATCGTGCACGCGATTATGTCGACCTCGGCATCAAGGAAGGCGCCAAGCTCAAAGTCGACGGCCGCGGCTTCAAGATGCAGGGCTACGAGAAGGGCTTCTTCATGGGCGGCTGCCTGTTCGACGAGGTCACGCCCGACATGAAGATATACAAGGACGAGATCTTCGGGCCGGTGCTCTCGGTGGTGCGCGCCAAGGACTACGAGGATGCGTTGCGCCTGCCGACCGAACACGAATACGGCAACGGCGTCGCCATCTTCACCCGCGACGGCGACACCGCCCGCGATTTCGTCAAGCGCGTGGAGGTCGGCATGGTGGGGGTGAACTTCGCTATTCCCGTTCCCCTCTCCTACTACACCTTCGGCGGCTGGAAGCGTTCCGGCTTCGGCGATCTCAACCAGCACGGACCGGACTCGATCCGCTTCTACACCAAGACCAAGACCGTGACGTCGCGCTGGCCGGGTGGCGCCAAGGAAGGCGCGCAATTCGTCATCCCGACGATGAAGTAAGGGAGGCCGATGGGGCTGCGCGGCGCCGGGGGGCTGGTCATGGCACTGATGCTTGCGGCTTGCGCCGGCGCTCCCGTCGCTGCGCCGGTGGCGGCGGCTTCCATGGCCGGCCGCTGGACCCTTGATGCGCCCAACACACCGTCCTGCCGCATGGTCTTCGAGCTCGCGCCCGGCCAGAGCAACCAGGGCGCCGTCCAGCCGGATGGCGGCTGCCCGGGCGAAATGTTCCGCAGCCGGAGCTGGCTGCTGGCAAACGACGCGCTCACCATCGACGATGGCGAGAACCGGCCGCTGGCAACCCTCAAGCGCGCAGCCAACGGCTTTCAAGGCACATCGAGCGCCGGCCTGCCGTTGACGCTGACGCGTTGACTCGCCTCATCGCAAACCGCAGCCGGGTGGTGACGTTCGCTATTGAGGGGTAAAGCAGATGGATCGTCGGCATCGCCACAATGCCTGCTTATGACATGGAGCGGACGCCAGGTCCGCACCACAACCATTTGGCATGTCCTTCCACACTATCCTAATTAAATTGATTGACGTTCTTTTCTCCGGCATGCGTCGCGCATATGCTCCGAAAATGGCATTTCTACCAGTAAAGGTTATCGTCATGGCCTCTCAATGGACTGCGATACTGGTCTCCTGCATCGCCTTGAATTTCGTCAGCGGCGCTCGGGCCGCCGGCACCGTGCCGAATAAGACGGGCGCTTTTGTCGCTTACTGCGCCGGTGCCGGACATTTCGCCGATTGCAAAAGTCATATCCAAGACGCCGACCTCGCCGTCCTTGCCTATAAAGTGTTAGGCAACAATGTCACAAAGGATTGCGCTATTCCCAAGGGCGTCGGTATGGACAATGCGACGAAGCAAATTCTGGCTTGGCTGGGCAAACACAAGAATGTCCATGCCATGGCGACCGTAAATTCGATTCAGGCCGCGGTAAAGGCGCTATGGCACTGCAAGACTCAAATCGGTGACGGCTCCCGGCCCGGCGGCCCGCCGGCGAAGACCAGCGCCTTCGTCGCCTATTGCACCACCCATTTTGTTAGATGCGCGAATGAAACGGTTACAGTCAGCGTCAGCGTCATGGCCAGCAACATGGCTTCGGGCCGGCACAAGCATTGTTTGCCGCCAAAAACCTTGAAGACCAAGGAGACCGGCGCGGCCGTTCTTGGCTGGCTGGGTCAGCACAAAGAGACTTATGGCATGAAAAGAGAAGACGCCATAATGGTCGCCTTCGATCACCTTTGGCCCTGCCACTAAACGAGCGTGTCGGGTTAATCCGAAAACATATCAAAGAGCGGACTACAATCAGATGCTTCGCAACGTGGCGGCCTGAAACTTCGGCTGCTGACACTAGGCAGACGCGACCGGATTGCCGCAAGCATGTCCACCTTCGGTACCAAAGCAGACTCGAACAAACTCCCCACCGCCGACCCAGGATTGCCGGCAACCTGGCGTTAATGGCCGAGACCGCCACGGCCATGACGGAGTAACGTATCGGCCGTCTGCCGTTCATTCTCAGCATTTTCCGGGAAACCCCATGTCCGACTACCAGCTCTACTGCTTCGCCCAGTCCGGCAACGCCTACCGCGCCGCGCTGATGCTCAATCTGATAGGCGCCGACTGGGAGCCGGTCTGGTACGACTTCTTCGGCGCGGCGCCGCAGCGCGGCGCGGAGTTTCGCGAAACCATCAACGAGATGGGCGAAGCGCCGGTGCTGGTGCACGGACCTAAGAAGCTCAGCCAGTCCGCCGTGATCCTGACCTACCTCGCCAACCATTCGGGCCAATACAAGCCGCAGGGCGAGGACGAGGAACTGGAAAGCTTGCGCTGGATCGTCTTCGACAACCAGAAGGTCAACGGCTTTCTCGGGCCCTACCGCTTTCTGAAGAACTTCGCGCCCAAGCCCGGCGACCCGGCGGTGATGGGCTTCATGAAGGCGCGCATCGACGGCGCGCTGGCGATCGTCGAAAAGCGGCTGACCGGGCGGCAGTTCCTGGTGGCCGAGCGGCCGCTCATCGCCGACATTTCGATGACCGCCTATCTCTATTATCCAGCCGAGGAATTCGGCTTCGACATCGTCCGGGACTATCCGGCGATCGGCGCCTGGCTCAAGCGCATCGAGGCGCTGCCCGGCTGGGCGCATCCTTACGACATCATGCCGGGCTACCCGTTCGGCACGCAGGGCTATCGCAATCGCTGATCAGTGATGGTGGTCGTGGCCGTGGCCATGGTCGTGATCGTGCGCATGATCGTGGTCGTGGTCGTGGCCGTGTGCGTGATCGTGGCCGTGCGCATGCGCCGCTTCATAGGCGCCGCCCTCCGGCTCGAACGGCGCCTCGATGCGCGCCAGCTTGGCGCCGAGCGCCGTGAGCAGTTCCTCGACCGCGGGCTCGGCGCGTACCCGGATGCGGTTGGCGAACAGCTGCGCCGGCACGTGGCGGTCGCCGAGATGCCAGGCAAGGCGCGCGAGCTGGGCGAGGTCGGCCGCACGCGCCTCGAGCAGCGGCTCCGGCGCCGCCACCACTTCGACCACGCTGCCGTCGTCGAGCAGCAGCGCGTCGTCGGTGCGCAGGCGCGTGGGGGCCGCGAGATCGATTTGGACGCTGGCACCCTTGACGCCGGTGACCGCGATTTTCTGCGCGCTGCGCTGGGCGTAGTCGAGAATGACCGTGTCGGCCACCGTACGGCCGGCGCGCTCGGCGGGCTTTAGGATACGGACGGCGCGCGGCATTCAGTTCAACCGCGCCGGCCGCTCGTCGTCGTCCTCGCCCAGCCCGCCGGGCGGCGGCGCGTCAGCTGCGTCAACGGCATCGACTGCGCCGCTTGCACCGGCCCCCGCGTCCTTCCGCTGATATTCGCGGTAGGACAGCCAGCCGAGCGGCAGGCAAACGAGATAAGCGAGCGTGCCGGTGGTGAGCACCGCCCACGGGTAGCTGATCAGCAGCGCGAAGAACAACACCACCACCACGAACACCGGCAACACCATCTCCGGCGGCACGCGCTTTCCCACGCGCTTGCCGGAGAACACCGGCAGGCGCGAGACCATCAGAAGCGCGATCGTCAGCGTGTAGAAGAAGGTCACCCACGCCACCACCAGATTGACCGGCACGCCGAGCAGATCGAGATAGATCGGCAGCAGCACGGTGATGGCGCCGGCCGGCGCTGGAATGCCGGTGAAGAAATTGCCGGTCCAGATCGGCTGGTTGGGTTCGTCGACCATCACGTTGAAGCGCGCGAGCCTGAGCGCCGCGCAGATCGCGAACACCAGCGCGGCAATCCAGCCGGCCGATTTCAGTTCGTGCAGGCCCCAGAAATACAGGATCAGCGCCGGCGCCACGCCGAAATTGACGAAGTCGGCGAGGCTGTCGAGCTCGGCGCCGAAGCGCGAGGTGCCCTTGAGCAGGCGCGCGACGCGCCCGTCGATGCCATCGAGCAGCGCTGCGAACACGATGGCCGCCAGCGCAAGCTGGATATTGCTCTCGATCGCCATGCGCATGGCGGTCAGCCCCGCGCACAGCGCGAGCAGCGTGATCAGATTGGGTAGCAGCACGCGCACCGGGATCGTCTTGAAGCGACGGGGGCGGCGCCCGGACGGCGGCGTGGTCGGATCGAAGGGCGGAAACACCATGGCAGCCAATATAGGGCTTTGCCTGCGTGCGCGCCACGGGGCTTAGCAGAGCCCCCTTACGCGGCGGTTAACGATTGCGACGCGCGCGCTAACCCATCCGGAACGCCCGTCCCGGATCGCGCAGGCGCAGATCGGCCAGTACGGTTTCGCCGGCAAGCGTGGTCTGCCCGACCGCGACCAGCGGCGCCACGCCCTCGGGCAGGTAGACATCGAGCCGGGAGCCAAAACGGATCATGCCGAAGCGCTCGCCGATGCCGATGGACTGGCCGATGCGGACGAAGCAGACGATGCGGCGGGCGACGAGGCCGGCGATCTGCACCACGGCGACGCGGCTGCCGGCGGCGGCGATCACCAGCGAATTGCGCTCGTTGTCGGCGCTCGCCTTGTCGAGGTCGGCATTGAAGAACTTGCCCGGCTGGTAGACGATTTTCTCGATCGTGCCGCCGACCGGGCTGCGGTTCACGTGGCAGTCGAACACGCTCATGAAGATCGACACCCGCGGCAGCGGCGTCGCGCCGAGGCCAAGCTCGTGCGGCGGCGCCGCGGTGGTGATCTGGCTCACCCGTCCGTCGGCCGGCGCCACCACCAGCCCGTCGCGCACCGGCGTCACCCGCGGCGGATCGCGGAAGAAATAGACGCACCACAGCGTCGCCAGTGTGCCGAGCCAGCCGAGCGGCGACCACAGCCAGAACAGGACAAGGCTCGCCAGCGCGAAGGCGCCGATAAAGGGATAGCCCTCCGGCGTGATCGGCACCATCTGCCGGCGAATGGAATCGAGAATCGACATGGGAGATTTCTAAAGGCCCGGCGGCGTATTTCCTTACCCTAGGACCAAGGGTATAGCGACCGGCCGGAAACGAAGCCACCCCCCGTCAAAAAGGCGCATGCCCCCCTGCGACTCAAAGCCACAATTTGGTAAGACTTTGCTGCGAGCCTTCGCCGACGCTGCGGGGCTGGCGGGGAAAGCGGGTGAACATGCGCAAGCATTGGGTCTGCGCCACTTTTGGCGGCCTCGTTTTCGCGCTTTGCGCCGGTGGGGCAATGGATTGCCGCGCGGCCGACAAGGTCAAGGACGCCAAGCCGGGGCTTGCCTTGCCCTCCATGCAACTCGGCGACTTCGATATGAAGCTTGCGACCGACGAACCCCACGTGGGAGGCGTCGCCGACCCCTCCGGCCTTACGACCATGCGGCAGGACGATTCGCCGCGGGCGTTTCTCGGCCTTAGTCTGTCGCGGCCGCTGCCGGATAATTTCTGGGACTTCACGCGCTGACCCTGCCGCTCGGCCTGCCGATCGGGGCGCTCTCCGCGGCCCCTATCCTTGGACGATTCGATCCCATAGCTTTTGCGCGTTCGAACGGGCAGGACCGGATGACGTCGCGGACTTTCTCGCTTTGCATCGCTATCGCCGCGCTCTGCGCGAGCGCCGCGAACGCCTATGCCGCCACCGTCAAGATCGGATTGATCATGCCCTATTCGGGCGTGTTCGCCGACGCCGCCGCGCAAATGGACGCCGGGGTCAAGCTCTACATGAGCCAACACGGCGACGTCGTCGCCGACAGGAAGATCGTGATCGTCCGCAAGGACGTTGGCGGCATCAACCCGTCGCTGGCGAAGCGGATCGCGCAGGCGTTGGTCGTGCGTGACCACGTGGACATCCTTGCCGGCTTCGCGCTGACCCCGAACGCCATCGCGGCCGCCGATGTGTCGCGCAAGGCCAAGGTGCCGCTCGTCATTATGAATGCGGCAACCTCCATCATCACCACCAAATCGCCCTACGCCGTCCGCGTGTCGATGACCATGCCACAGATAACCGCGCCGTTCGGGACGTGGGTGGCCAGGCACGGCATCGCAAACGTGTTCATCATGGTCTCCGATTACGGGCCGGGCCACGATGCCGAGAAGGCTTTTGCCGGCGCCTTTACGGCCGCCGGCGGGAAAATCGTCGGTTCGCTGCGCATGCCGCCCGCCGAAACGGATTTCTCATCGTTCGTGCAACGCGCCAAGGACGCCAAGCCGCAGGCGGTGTTCGTTTTCGTCCCCGCCGGCAGCCCGCCGGCGGCCATGATGAAAAGCCTGCGCGAGCACGGCATGACGCCGGACAAAGTCGGGATTTTGGGCTCCGGCGGGCTGACCGACGACAGCGCGCTCAAGGGTGTGGACGACGCGATGGCCGGCGTTCTCACCGCCTATCATTACGATCACACCCACCGCTCGGCGCTGAACGAGAAATTCGTCAAGGCATTCCGGCAAGGGCACAAGGGCGCCAATCCGGACATCCAGACCGTCGGCGGCTATGACGGCATGCACCTGATCTATGCCGTCCTCAGAAAGACCGGCGGCAACAGCGACGGCCAAGCCTTCATCGACGCCGCCAAGGGCATGCGATGGGAAAGCCCGCGCGGCACGATCGAGATCGATCCGCGCACCCGCGATATCGTGCAGACGATCTACATCCGCCGTTTGCAGATCGAGAACGGCAAGCTGCAAAACGTCGAAATCGACAAGTTCGAGAACGTCAAAGATCCGGTCAAGGAGACGATGCGGAAGAAGTGATCGCGCGGCATGAAGCGTTGCGCGCTGCGCGGCTCAATCGAGCGGCAGATAGCCGAACCGCTGCATCTGCTCGCCGTGGTCGCCGACGATGCGGTCGACCTGAGCGGGCGTCAGCACCTCTTTCCATTGCCCTGCGCGGCCCTCGCGAAAGAAATTGCGGTCGGCGCGCGCCGGACGCTCGCGGAAGCCCATTTCATTTTCCTGCGCCTGCAGCCGCGCGAACGAGGACCGCTCGATCGCCTTGGCGAGCTGCCGGCGATTCGCATTGAGCTGAAGGTGGCGCGCCAGCGCGCCGAACGCCTGCCGCGGATCGGCGAGCATGTCTTCGTAGCGCATGACGTGCAGCGCGCGATGTGGATTACGCGTCCAGCTTCCCACGTGCTGGCTCCAGGAGCCGTGCACCTCATAGATCGAGCCGTCGCTGCCAGACGATTCGACGTCGGTGGCGGCCATGTGCGCGATGACGTCGTCGATCGACGCGCCGGCGTGGTGCGCAAAAGAGATCGCAACGTCGAGCGGATTGCGCACGACGTAGACCGCGCCGGCGGTGACGGCAAAATTAATCGTGGAATGTCCGCGGTCCATGACCAGGCAATTGTGCGTCTTCACGAAGACCACGCCCTGCGCCGAATCGGCGATTTGGCGGTGAACGGCGTGGCGGGTGGCGGCGATTTCGCGGCGGTGGACGGCGTTGTCGGGTTCGAAGCCCAGGAAATCCGCGTAGCGCCGCTTGTCGAGTTCCCAGGTCGAGAACCGGCTCATCGCGTTGATATCCTGCTCGTCCGCCTCCCAATTGCGGGCTTTTGCCAGATTGTGCAGGAACGCCCGGGCCCAGGTATTGCCCGATTTCGGGTAGGACGCGATCCAAACGATGCCCGACCGGGGCAACGGCTCCGAGGCGCCTCCCGAACCGATTGAATTTGCCGGCATATTCAATTTTGCACCTGTGCGCTCGCGGCCTTAGCGGCCATGCGGCAATTTACACTGCGATATCATGCCTGTAGGTTCATTCGGTTGTCGAGGGCGACTCGCGGTTGGGGATTTAAGTGCCGCCTATTCAAGCTTCCATCCGAGGAACGTTGCTCACCGGCGCGTCGGCGGTCGCGCTTTCGGTGGCCGCATCCACCGGCCATGCCGCCCCGCAAGCGGCGCCGCCGACCTGGACGGTTTGGGGCGAGGGAGCCGCGGTCTGGACCGGCGGCGGCAGCTTCAACATTCCGGGATTGCTCGGATCCGGTTTCACCTCCTTAAAGCCGCTTGTTGGAGCCGAAGGCGCGGTGGGCTTCGACTATCGCTGGCCTGATCAGCCTTGGCATTTCGTTTTCGATTTTCGCTATGGAAAGACCCGAACGCGGTCGGTCGATGCGTCCAGCTTTCAGACGTTGGGAACAACATTCGGCTTCCTTCAGACCAGCGCAACGTCGAGCGCATCCAGCGAACACGAAAGTCATCTGGTCGCAGATTTCATGATCGGACGCGATCTCGGCGTGGGTGCCAATAATCCCGAACTCGAGTTCGGAATCCGCATTGCCGATCTTTACGCGGCGGCCCACATGGCGGCGTCCAGCCAGCGCACCTTTTATTCGAGCTTTACTGTGTTCACCACTACACAATCAGCCACCGGCGATTGGAACAGCCGCTTTTTCGGAATCGGCCCGCGACTGGCGATCGTCGGCGGCATTCCGATTGTCGGCGCGTGGTCGTTCGATTACGGCGCAGGCATTGCCGCCTTGGTCGGCCAACGGAAATTCGATGCCTCGACGAGCACCGGCTTCACCGCCAGCGATCGTGCGACGGCAGTCGTGTTCAACGCCGACGGCTGGATGGCCTTCACTGTCCGATTTGCCCCGCAATTCAAACTCAGCAGCGGCATTCGCGGCGATTTCTACAATAACGCTTTGACGACCTACGACATATCGGGCGCGCTCAAGAACATCGACCGCTTCTATTGGGGACCGTTCGTGCGTTTGACCGGGACGTTCTGAGCAGGCAGTCTGCACGCGCCAAAAACACACTGAGCGCGGCGCTTCATGTCATGAATCTCGTCGAGCCGATCCTGTTCCAGGCGAAATACCAGCCGGGCGCGCCCGCACTGTGCGCGCAAGGCATCGATGTCGTCAGCTACGAGCGCCTGATCGCGCAGATGAACAACGTCGCCCGCCGCGCGCTGGCGAGCGGCCTCAAGCGCGGCGATGTCGCGGCGCTGTCGGTCGAAGACCCGCTGCTGCACGCCGTGCTCATGCTCGCATTGACGCAAGTGGGAATCGTGACGGTTTCGGTCGGCATGCACAAACCGCCGGCGGGCTTGAAGCTCGACGCCGTCATCAAGAACACGAAGTACCCCTACGCGCCGGAAGCGCGGCACCTGACGATGGACCACGGCTGGCTCATGGGCAACGGCGCGGCGATCGACTTGTCGCCGCACGGGGGCGCGGCCAGCGACGAAATCGCCCGCATCGTGCTCACCTCCGGCAGCACCGGCGACCCGAAAGCGGTGGCGCTCACGCACCAAATGGTCATGGCGAGAAATGCGCGCTTCGAATATGCGGTCGGTAACCGGCACCCGACCTTCGCCCGTGTCTTCATGAATATGGGGCTGGCGGCCGCGCTCGGCTTCCAATTCCTGGTTTACCTGTTGACGCGCGGCGGCACGATGTTCTTCCGCGGCGAAAGCATGGAGAACACCCTGCGCGCGTTCGAAATCTTTCGCATCGAGGCCATGCTGGCGACGCCGGTCACGCTTTCGCAACTGCTGGCCGTTTGCGACCGGCATCCTTCGATCGATATCAACCTCGATACCGTCGTATCCGGCGGCAGCCTGCTGCCGCGGCCGCTGGTAGAACGGGTGCGACCGCGGCTGTGCAAGCATCTGATCACCGGTTACGGCTCGACCGAAACCGCGATCAGCGCCTCCGCGCCGGCGCACGAGATCGCGCACATAGACGGGGCGGCGGGATATGTCACGCCGGGGATCCGCATCGAGATCGTCGACGACGAAGGCCGCCCGCTGCCGCCCGGGAGCGAAGGGGTCGTCCGCGTCGCCAGCGAATTCGGCATCGATCGCTATATCGACGATCCGGTCGAATCCGCCAGGGTTTTCCGCGACGGCTGGTTTTATCCCGGCGACCTCGGATCGCTTACCGCGGACAATCTGCTGATCATTTCGGGCCGGCAAAACGACGTCTTGAATGCCGGCGGCGGCAAAATGGCGGCCGAAAAGGTCGAGGCCGCGCTGCTTGCGTTCAGGGGCGTGAAAGAAGCCGCGGTCTTCATGGTGACCAGCACGCTCGGCGTCGACGAAGTCTGGGCCGCCGTCGTCTGCAGCGAGAAAGTCGACCCGGAAAACCTGCGCGCGCATTGCCGGCCGCGCATGCCGACGGTGTTTGTGCCGTCGCGCATCGTCACCGTCGAATCGCTGCCGGTCAACGCCATGGGCAAGATCGACCGCCCCCGCCTGAAGGCGATCTATGCGGGCGGCGGGGGCTAGCGCATGATCGTTTCAATTTGAATCAGGGCGCGCCGCGAACTCGCTTCACCTCTCCCAGTCGAAGGCGGATATATCCGACTTCGACCACTCTAATAGTGCCGAACTCGGGTAAACCCGAGTTCGGATGGGAGAGGGAGCGCGCTGTGCCAGTTGGATCGCTTCAGTCCAAAACGATCTTGCTCTAGTTCGCCAGCGCCT
This sequence comes from uncultured Pseudomonadota bacterium, assembly GCA_963805535.1. GTDB lineage: Bacteria > Pseudomonadota > Alphaproteobacteria > Rhizobiales > Xanthobacteraceae > Pseudolabrys. Next base: position 809,583 of record CAWDUV010000004.1, on the reverse strand, counting down.
GCGGCATCCAAAGCGCGAGCTGCGGAAAAGCGAGCAGCAGCACGATCATGATCAGCAGCGTCACGACGAAGGGCGACGAGCCGACGATCACGTCGTAGATCTGGCCGCGCGGGCGCACGCCCTGCACCACGAACAGGTTGAAGCCGACCGGCGGCGTGATCAACGCCGTCTCGATCAGCAGCATCATCAGCACGCCGAACCATACCGGGTTGAAGCCGAGCGCCATCACCACGGGCGTGATGATCGGCACCGTCGCCACCAGCATGGACAGCGATTCCATGAACATGCCGAGCACGAGATAGAACAGCACGATCACCACCATGGTCGCCATCGGGGAGAGGCCGAGCGAGGTGACGAGCCCCATCACCTTGTGCGACAGGCCGATCGAGGTGATCACGAAGTTGACGAAATAGGCCGCGATCAGGATCGCCATGATCATCGCGGTGGTGCGCATGGTGCCTTCGAAAGTGTCGGCGAGCATGCGCCAGCTTATGCGCCGCCGCGCCGCGGCAAGCCCGAGCGCCGCCACCACGCCGAGGCCCGCCGACTCGGTCGGCGTCGCCACGCCGGCATAGATCGAGCCGATCACCACGACGAAGATGATGAGCGGCGGGATGAGGTCGGGCAGCGAGCGCAGCCGCGCGCCCCAGTTGGTGTGGATCTTGTCGCCGCCCCATTTCGGCCGGATCAGGCAGGCGATGATCACCGTGGCCATGAACAGCACGGCCAGAATCGCTCCCGGCAAAATGCCGGCCAGGTAAAGCTGCGGGATCGAGGTGTTGGTGAGCGCCCCATAGACGATCATCGGTATCGAGGGCGGAATCAAAATGCCGAGCGTGCCGCCGGCGACGATGGTGCCGAGATAGAGCCGTTCGTTGTAGCCGTGCTTCTCGATCTCGTCGATCGCGACCGTGCCGATGGTAGCCGCGGTCGCCACGCTCGAGCCCGATACCGCGGCAAACAGCGTGCAGGTGCCGATGTTGGAATGCATCAGCCCGCCGGGCAGCCACGACAGCCAATGCGTCGCCGCCGCATACATGCGTTCGGCGATGCCGGAGCGCAGCAGGATTTCGCCGAGCATCACGAACAGCGGAATGGAGAAGAGGATGAAATTGGTCGACACCGACCAGGCGGTTTCGCCCATCGCCAGCCGCAGCGGCAGGAAGGAATAGGTATAATCGAGCAGGAGCGCGAGCAGCGTCAGTCCCGCCGCCACCGGAATGCTCAGCGCCAGAATGACCAGCAGGAACACTATCGCCGTCCAGACCACGACCGGCTTCCTTGCGTTCAGGTTTGCTTGTAGTGCTCGTGTTCCTGGAGGGCTTCTTCCAGTTCCTGCAAGGCGGTGCGCGAGCCGAGCAGGCGCCGCACGTCGTCGATGCGTCCGGTGGCCAGCGCCGTCAGCGCGCGCACGAGCAGCAGCACCATGACCGCGAAGAAGAAGGCAAAGCCCGCCACCCAGAGGAATTCCGGGATGGCAAGCGGCGTCGCCAGCGGCGTCATGGAGTGAGCGTCGAGCGCGTAGGACTGCGCGAAGATGATCCAGCCTTGCCAGGTGAGGATGCCGGCAAAGACCATGAAGGAGATGAGCGAGAGGATGTCGAGCAGGGCGCAGATGCGCGCCGGCAGCAGGACGTAGAGCGAATCGATACGCACATGCGCGCGGTCGATGAGCGTGAGCGCCAGCGCCCAGGTGGTGCTGACCGCGAGCACGTAGCCCGAGATTTCTGCGGCGCCGCCGAGCGTCGTGTCGAGCAGCTTGCGCATCAGCACGTCGACCGCGATGATGACGGCGGAGAGCATGACCAGGCCGCCGCCGAACCAGGCCCCGGTGCGCGAGGTCACTCGCGCCCAATGCAGCAATCGGTCCATATCGGGAAGTCTCGCGTGCGGATCGGCGAAGGCGGCGGACGCCGCCGCTTACGGCGGCGCCCGCGCAGCATGGCCTATTTCAGCTTGTCGAGCGGGATCTGCAGGCCGACGACCTTGCCGACCGTGCCGTTCCATTTCTCCGCGCAAGCCTTGCCGCAGCGCTGGCCCCAATGCAGCAGCACCACGTTCTGCACCAGCTCCTTGCGCAGCTTCCTGTCGGCGTCGGAAATCTTCACCAGCGTCATGCTGCCCTTCTTGCCGAGGGTGCACTTGCCCTTGCCGATGTTGCAGTTGACGCCCTCGTCGGTGGCCTGGGTGCCGATCTTCCACATGGCGTTCTCCAGCTCGCCGAACTCCTTGGTGAAGAAGTCGTGCAGCGGCGGCGACCAGCTGTTCCAGCTCTTTATGTTGGCGCCTTCATAGGAGATCGACCAGCCGACCGTGAGCGGCAGCAGGTATTTCGAGACTTCCGGCCAGCCGGCCAGATTGCCGCTGAGCGACCCGGTCAGCGCGCAATCCACCACGCCGCGCTGCAGCGCCGGGACCACCTCGGGGAACGCCATGGTGATGGTTTCGCCGCCGACCGCGGTGACGAAATCGGCCTGCGTCTTGTTGAACACGCGCACCTTCTTGCCCTTGAGGTCGCGGATGCTGCTGATCTTGTCGCGGCACCAGAACACGATCGGCGGATTGGGCGCGAGCGACATCAGCCGCGTCTGGAATTTCTTCGCCATGTGCTCGGCCATGACCGGCTTCCACACCTCGCAGGCCTTGCGCGCGGTCGCGATGTCGTCGGTGATGCCGGCAAGATCGCAGCCCTCGAAGACGGGATCGTCACCCGCCATCTTGCTGATGTCGGTGGTGGCGAAATCGGTGACGCCGAGCTGCGTCATGTGCAGGATCTGGTAGTCGTTGATGCCGAGCACGTCGAGATTGTTGTAGTCGACGGTGACCTTACCGCCCGAATCCTTCTCAAGCTGCTTCGTATAGAACGGCTTTTCCACCAGCTTGGTCTGCGCCAGGTTGCTGAAATAGCCGATCACCTTGATGTGGGTCTTCGGCAATTCGGCCGCGACCGCTCCGGCGGCAACCAGCGCGGCGGCCGCGGCCAGCAACGGCACCGCCATCAGAACCTTCGTCTTGTGCTGCATCACTTCCTCCCTGATGTCGCGGCTTGTCGCGCGCCGCAATCGTTCGCGTGTCGGCCTGCCGCCGGCGTGGGACGGCGGGGCAGGCGCCGCGTCGCGTGCATGCTAGGCCGCTTGCCGCAGGGTTGCAATTGCCGGCCGCTGCGCTCGACGCGCCTCGCAGCGGCAATTCACTCACGCCACGCGTGCAATGTCCGTTGCGGAAAATTGCGTCGGCGTCGGCGCGCGCCGGATCGCCGCCCTACTCCGCCGCGTCCGCCGGCACATCGACCGGCTCCGGCTCGGCCGCGACTTCCACGTCGGCCACCGGCGGCGGGTTGCGGTTGGGCGCCACGCGCGCTTCGCCGGCGAGCGCCAGCTTCTCGCGCGCTTCTTCCGCCTCGCGCTGCCGGTTCCACATGCTGGCATAGAGCCCGCGGCGGGCGAGCAGTTGCGTGTGCGTGCCGCGCTCGACGATCTCGCCCTGGTCGAGCACGATGATCTCGTCGGCGCCGACGATGGTGGAGAGCCGGTGCGCGATCACCAGCGTGGTGCGGCCGGTCGAGACGCGCTCGAGCGCGTCCTGGATTTCCTTCTCGGTGTGGCTGTCGAGCGCGGAGGTGGCCTCGTCGAGCAGCAGGATCGGCGGGCTCTTCAGGATGGTGCGCGCGATGGCGACGCGCTGCTTCTCGCCGCCCGACAGTTTCAGGCCGCGCTCGCCGACTTCGGTCTCGTAGCCCTTGGGCGACAGGCGGATGAAGGCGTCGATCTGGGCGAGCCGCGCCGCCTCCTCCACCTCGGCGTCGCTCGCCTCCCAGCGGCCGTAGCGGATGTTGTAGCGGATGGTGTCGTTGAACAGCACGGTGTCCTGCGGCACCATGCCGATCGCCGCGCGCAGCGAGCTTTGCGTCACTTGCGCGATGTCCTGGCCGTCGATGGTGATGCGGCCGCCGGAGAGATCGTAGAAGCGGAAGATGCAGCCGCGAGATGGTCGACTTGCCGGCGCCGGAGGGGCCGACCACCGCCACGGTCTTGCCGGCCGGCACTTCGAAGCTGACGCCTTTGAGGATCGGACGCTCCGGCCTCATAGGCAGAAGAAGACGTTCTCGAAGCGGATGTCGCCGTCGCGTCACCTGCAAGCGGCGCGCGCACCGGGCGCGTCCTTGATCTCCGGCGGGCGCGAAAGAATCGCGAACATGTTCTCGATGTCGGTCACCGCCTGCTTGATCTCGCGATAGACCATGCCCATGAAATTGAGCGGCTGGTAGAGCTGGATCATCATGGCGTTGACCAGCACGAAATCGCCGACCGTCTTGGTGCCGGCCTTGATCTCGTAGGCGCACATCACCATGGCGGCGGCGAGCCCGATGGTGAAGATCATCGCCTGGCCGGCATTGAGCACGGTAAGCGAGGTATAGGACTTGACGCTGGCGTCCTCGTAGCGCGCCATCGAGCGGTCGTAGCGCGAGGCCTCGCGCTGCTCGGCGCCGAAATATTTCACCGTCTCGTAGTTGAGCAGCGAGTTGATCGCCTTGACATTGGCGTCGGTGTCGCTGTCGTTCATCTCGCCGGCGGATGCCGATGCGCCATTCGGTGGCGTTGTAGGTCCAGCCCATATAGAGCGCGACGGTGCCGACGATGAGCGCGACGTAGCGCCAGTCGAAATGCACCATCAGCACGGCGGCGACCAGCGTCACCTCGATGATGGTGGGCGCCAGCTGCAGGATCACCATGCGCACGATGGTCTCGATGGCGTTGCGGCCGCGCTCGAGCACGCGCGTCAGGCCGCCGGTCTTGCGCTCGAGATGGAAGCGCAGCGACAGTTCGTGCATGTGCACGAAGGTGCGGTAGGCGATGCGCCGCACCGCATGCATCGCCACCTTGGCGAACACGGCGTCGCGCCCCTGCGTCAGCGCCGCCATCAGCATGCGCATGCCGCCGTAAGCGATGCGTCATGGCAATCGGCGCCGCGATCGCCCAGCCGAGCCAGCCGGCCGCGCGGCGTCGGGCGTGGCCGGCGAGCGCGTCGGTCGCGTATTTGAAGGTGAAGGGCACCGCGATGGTGGCGAGCTTGGCGGCCACCAGCAGCGCCATGGCGCCGAGCACGCGCAGTTTCAGGTCGCGGCGGTCGGCCGGCCAGATATAGGGCCACAGATGCACCATGGTCGCCAGCAGCGCGCCGCGGCTGGCGGAGACGCCGGGCTGATGGCTCGGAGGTGGCCGTGGATGGTGACCGTGGTGGGGGCTCGATCGCGCAGGCTTTCATATAGGCGGATTTCGGCTGCGACAATCACCCCGGCGGCGGGCATAAAGCCGCCGGAAACCACAAGCGGATTTTGCCGGTTGTCTTGACGGCGCCACATGCCGAGCGCACATGCAGCCCATGAACAGAAATCGAGAAACTGAGCAAAATCCGGCGAATCTGCGTCTATTGCGGCTCCAGCCCCGGCACCAGCCCGGCTTTCGTCGCAGGCCGCCCGCGATTTCGGCAAAATCCTCGCCGAGAACGGCATCGGGCTGGTCTATGGCGGCGGCGGCGACGGCATGATGGGCGAGATCGCCGACGCCGATGCTGCAAAACGGCGGCGAGGTGCACGGCATCATCCCCGAGTTCCTGGTCGCGCGCGAGCACGCGCACAAGAACGTGCAGGACCTGATCGTCACGCGCGACATGCACGAGCGCAAACAGCAAGATGTTCGAGATGGCGGACGCCTTCGTGGCGCTGCCCGGCGGCATCGGCACGCTGGAGGAACTGGTCGAGCAACTCACCTGGGCGCAGCTCGGCCGCCACAAGAAGCCGGTGCTGGTCGCCAATATCGAGGGCTTCTGGGAGCCGCTCTGCGCGCTGCTCGACCACATGCGCGCGCTGCAATTCATCCGCAGCGATTTCGAGCTTCGATCTTCTGGTGGCGGACGCGGTCGCCGACATCCTGCCGATGCTCACGAAGGCGATCGAGGCGGTGCCGGAGAAGCCAAGCGCATGAGCGCGGCGGACGCGGAGCGGCTGTAGCCCTGACTTCCGGGGCGGAGCGATAGCGCGTTACGCGCGTCTTCGACCCGTGGCGAGAACACTCCAGCCATTGTCGCGACCCTCGCCCTCGGATTCGGGCGCGCGCCTTCGTGCGCATCCGGATGCAGCGATTACCGCCTTCACAAACGTCACCGCCTCGATGCGGTTGCCGTCGGATCGCGGATGAAGGCGGCGTAATAGCCCTCGCCGTGCTGCGGGCGCAAAGCCCGGCGCGCCGTCGATCGCGCCGCCGGCGGCGAGCGCCGCGGCGTGAAATGCATCGACCATCTCGGTCGAGCGCGCGCGCAAGGCAGACATGCGCGCCGCTGCCGGGCGCGAACGGCGCCATGCTCATGGCGCAGATTGAGCCAGAATTCCGGCGTATTTCTTGCCGAAGCCGACGGTCGCCGGCCGCGTCTCCAGCCGCGTGAAGCCGAGCAGCGCGAGCACGGCTTCATAGAAGGCGCGTGGCGGCGGCAAGATCGCGCACGGCGATGGAGACGTGGTCGATCATGGGCTTCCTTTTACCTCTCCCCGCTTGCGGGGAGAGGTCGACGTCCGAGCGACAGCGAGGACGTCGGGTGAGGGGGCGTCCGATGTCAGGCACTGGCGACGCCCCCTCACCCGGCTCGGCGCTTCGCGCCTCGCCACCCTCTCCCCGCAAGCGGGGAGAGGGAACTATCACGCCGGCGCGCCGGACTTCACCAGCTTGTAGACGATCGAATCCATCAGCGCCTGGAACGAGGCGTCGATGATGTTGGGCGACACGCCGACCGTGGTCCAATGCTCGCCGGTCTCGTCCTCGCTCTCGATCAGCACGCGCGTCACCGCGTCGGTGCCGGCGTTGAGGATACGCACGCGGTAGTCGGTGAGCTTCAGGCCGTCGATGTATTTCTGGTACTTGCCGAGGTCCTTGCGCAGCGCCAGATCGAGCGCGTTGACCGGGCCGTTGCCTTCGGCGGCCGAGATCAGTGTTCTCGTCGCCGACCTTCACCTTCACCACCGCCATGGTGACGGTGACGCGCTCGCCGTTGCGCGTTGTAGCGCTGCTCGACATTGACGTCGAACTGCGTCGACGTCGAAATAATCCGGCACGGTGCCGAGCGTGCGCCGCGCCAGCAGCTCGAACGAGGCGTCGGCCGCCTCGTAGGCATAGCCGATGGTCTCGCGCTCCTTGACCGATCTCCAGCAGGCGGCCGATGCGCGGATCGTCCTTGTCGACCTTCAGGCCGATGCGCTCGAGCTCGGCCAGCACGTTGGATTTGCCGGCCTGCTCCGACACCAGCACCTTGCGCCGGTTGCCGACGCGTCTCCGGCGCGACATGCTCGTAGGTCGCCGGGTCCTTGACGATGGCGGAGGCGTGGATGCCGGCCTTGGTGGCGAAGGCGCTTTCGCCGACATAAGGCGCGTGGCGGTTGGGCGCGCGGTTGAGCAGCTCGTCGAGCGCGTGGCTGACATGCGCGAGCTTCTTGAGCGCCGCGTCGGAGACGCCGATCTCGAAGCGCTCGGCGTATTCCTTCTTCAGCTTCAGCGTCGGGATGAGCGAGACCAGATTGGCGTTGCCGCAGCGCTCGCCCAGGCCGTTGAGCGTGCCCTGGATCTGGCGCGCGCCGGCGCGCACGGCGGCAAACGAATTGGCCACCGCCTGCTCGGTGTCGTTGTGGGCGTGGATGCCGACATGGTCGCCGGGGATGACCTTGCAGCACCTCGCCGACGATCTCCTCGACCTCGTGCGGCAGCGTGCCGCCATTGGTGTCGCACAGCACCACCCAGCGCGCGCCCTCGTCGTAGGCGGCCTTGGCGCAGGCCAGCGCATATTTCGGGATTGGCCTTGTAGCCGTCGAAGAAATGCTCGCAGTCGAGCAGCACTTCGCGGCCCTTCGCCTTGGCGGCCTGCACGCTGTCGCGGATGGAGGCGAGGTTTTCCTCCTCCGTCGTCTCGCAGCGCGACGCTTGACGTGATAGTCCCAGGACTTGGCGACGAAGCAGATGGCGTCGGCCTTGGCGTCGAGCAGCGCGGCAAGGCCCGGGATCGTTCGAGGTCGAGCGGCCCGGGCCGCCGCGTCATGCCGAAGGCGGTGAAGGTCGCCTTGAGCTTGCGGTCCTTGCGCGAACAGCTCGGTGTCGGTCGGATTGGCGCCGGGATAGCCGCCCTCGACATAGTCGATGCCGAGCTCGTCGAGCATGCCGGCGATCGCCAGCTTGTCGGCGAGCGTGAAGTCGACGCCGTTGGTCTGCGCGCCGTCGCGCAGCGTGGTGTCGAACAGATAGAGGCGTTCGCGGGCCATGGCTAGCCTCACCACAGGTAATAATTCGCGGCAGCGCAATGGCGATCAGCATCGCGACGGTCGCGATGATGATATGATGGCGTTGCATGGCGCTTGCTCAGGTCAGCCGCTACATGACGTAGAGCGCGACCAGGATCGCGACCGCGATCACGGCGAATTTCAGCACGATGTAATAGAGCCAATGGCGCGGGAACGGCGTGTCGGGCTTTTTCATGACGGCTCTCCCTGCGGCGAGCTGCTTTTGCATCGTGGTGTTGGCGAGCCATTCGCCGCCGACCGCGACCGGTGTTGCGCTGGCTGGGCGACATAGCCGCGCTTCTCGAAGAAGCCGCGCGCGCTGTCGCTGGCATCGACGGAGAGCGCGGCGGCGCCGCGCGAGCCGGCGAGCTTCTCCAGCGCGTCGGCGAGCATGGCGCCGACGCCCTGCCCGGCCGCCGCCGGATGCACGTAGAGCATGTCGATCTTGTCCTTGCCGGCGAGCGAGGCAAAGCCGACGGGCGAGCCGTCCATCGTGGCGATCAGCGTCAGCTCGCCGGCCGAGCTTCTTGCCGAAGGCCGCCTCATCGTCGGCGGCCGCGGCCCAGGCCTCCTGCTGCGCCTCGCTGTAGTCGTCGGCGGTCAGTTCGGCGATGGCCGCGCGGAAGATCTCGGCGAGCAGCGGTGCATCGTCGGCGGGCAAGAACGGCCGCAGCGCGAAGGTCGGATGCGCGCGGGCCATCATGGCACGCGCTCCCGCCTCTGCCCGCGCGCGAGCGGCATACGTCGACGTCCGCGCCTCCCCCGCTTGCGGGGGAGGTGGCGATCCGCCGAACTGGCGCGTCGGGAGGGGGCATTGTTCGAGGCTATGCGCGAGCAGAGCCCCCTCCCCAACCCTCCCCCGCAAGCGGGGGAGGGAGAAGGCCGTGCCACGTTGCGCGCACGTGCCGCAAGCATCATCGCGCGATCTCCCAGGTGGTGCCGTCCTTGCAGTCCTTCAGCACGACGCCCATGGCGGCGAGCTCGTCGCGGATGCGGTCGGATTCGGCGAAGTTCTTTCGCCTTGCGCGCGGCGGTGCGCGCGTCGATCAGCGCTCGTCGACCTTCGTGCCTCGTCAACTGTCCACGACCAGCGCGACGCGCATAGGTCTGCATGAACTTGCGCTTCGAGTGCGTCAGCAGAGCGACAATGCATGCCAGATGCCCTGAGCGTCCGCTTCAGCTCGATTTGCGCCACGCCATCGATGCCGGGCCGCGGATTTCGCCGGCGATGCGATGAAGCTGCGGTCATTGCGTTCGGCGTGTTGAGATCGTCAGCACAGCGCGTCGACAAATTCGGCGTCGGGAACGCTCGCTCGAATTCGTTTCAGCGCCGATAATGTCGTACCAGCCGTCCAACATCTTGCAGCTTTCCTCGAGATCCGCTTCACCGTCCAGTCGATCGGCTGACGATAGTGCGTGCGCAGCATGTTGAGACGCAGCCACCTCGCCCGGCCAGTCCTGTCAGCAGTTCGTGGATGGTCACGAAGTTGCCGAGGCTCTTCGACATCTTCTCGCCTTCCACCTGCAGGAAGCCGTTGTGCATCCAGTAATTCGCCATCACCGGCGTGTGGAAGGCGCAGCGCGACTGCGCGATCTCGTTCTCGTGGTGCGGAAAGACGAGATCGATGCCGCCGCCGTGGATGTCGAAGGTCTCGCCCGAGATGCTTCCAGGCCATGGCCGAGCATTCGATGTGCCAGCCCGGGCGCCCGGGCGTCGCGATCCCGCACGGCGACGGCCAGGCCGGCTCGCCCGGCTTCGACGGCTTCCACAGCACGAAGTCCATCGGCGTCTCCTTGTAGGGCGCCACCTCGACGCGGGCGCCGGCGATCATCTCGTCGAGCGAGCGCTTCGACAGCTTGCCGTAGTCCGGCATCGACGCGACGTTGAACAGCACGTGATCCTCGGCGACATAGGCGCAGCCGTTCTTGCACCAGCCGCTCGATCGAGCGCCTTCATCGCCTCGATGTGCTCGGTGGCGCGCGGCTCGACCGTCGGCGGCAGGCAGCCGAGCGCCGTCACGTCCTCGTTGAAGTCCTTGTAGGTCTGCTTCGGTCACCTCGCGGATCGGCACGCCGCGCTCGGCCGCGCGCGCGTTGATCTTGTCGTCGACGTCGGTGATGTTGCGCACGTAGGTGACGTGCTCGGCCCCGTAGAGGTGCCGCAGCAGCCGGAACAGCACGTCGAACACGATCACCGGCCGCGCATTGCCGATATGGGCGAAGTCGTAGACCGTCGGCCCGCACACATACATGCGCACGTGCGCGGGATCGATCGGCGCGAACACCCGCTTCTCGCGCGTCAGCGTATCGTAGAGCTTGAGCTCCATGACCAAGACAACTCCGTCGGCCCCGCTGGCCGGGCGTCCTTTGGCTCTCGATTGAGAAAAGACGGCCGCAGCCAGCGTTGGGCGCTAGCGAATAATCTCGCGGCAAATGCCGCAAATGTGGTTAAGGCCGTGCATGGGCGGGACAATGGTGGGTCGGCCGCGCGCCGTCAAGAGGCCGCGCGGCGAGCCGCCATCCCGGCACCATGGCTCAGAAGCCCGGTTAAGCGCACCTTAACGGTTTTGCTCGCATTCTGCCGGCTAGCGCCTTGACAGGGCGCCTCCAACCAAGCGGGCGAACTCCATGCGGACACTCCTCGTCAGTCTTGCCGCCGTGCTGTGCCTCATCCTCGCCACCTCCGGCGCAGGCGGCCGAGCGGCGCATGTTCATCATCGGCGCCAATGCCGGCGGCTACGGCGTCGACCGCTGCCTGGGGCCGGCGCCAAATGCGGCGCGGCCGCCGCCAACGCCTATTGCCGCGGCCAGCAGTACAAGGCCGCCGCCACCTACAACGCGCGTCGACCGCGACGACATCACCGGCGCCATCCCGAGCGACGGCTCCGGCGGCTGCCACGGCGGGCGCTGCGACAACCTGGTCGCGATCGTCTGCACGCGCTGAAGCGCGAAACCTGCATGGCATTTACGTCGCGCCCGGCTCTCAGCCGGGCGTTTTGCTTTGCGCGCGAGGCCCTGCGGAACGAAAGCGCCGCGCCCGGCGTTGGCGCGGTATCTGGGACGGGGTCTGTCATGAAAATCGTGCTGCTCAATCTGTTCGGGACCTTGCTCGTCGTTGTGGTGCCGCCGGGCCCGCTGTCGCGCCGCCTCGCCGCCCTGCGGGCCTGGCCTTCGCAGCGAAATTTCCCGCCGCACCAATAGTTTAGAATAGTTGCAAACTGGTTGCGCCCAGTCGCAACTTCGGCCAAAGTTGCCGCGATCACTCGTGCCGGCAGGCTTTGCGGCGATGACCGACCCGACAGTTCAGCCAGCGCCGGAGCGGCCGGGCAAAGCCGCGCTCAAGCTCGACACCTTCCTGCCCTATCGGCTCAACGTCTGCTCCAGCCTGGTGACGCAGGCGCTCTCGCGCATCTATGCCGAGCGCTACCGGATCGGCGTGCCGGAATGGCGGGTGCTGGTGACGCTGGGCGAGTTCGGCATGATGACCGCCAAGGCGGTCGGCCGGCACAGCCACATGCACAAGACCAAGGTCTCGCGCGCGGTCGCCCAGCTCGAGCGCCGCAAGCTGGTGTCGCGCAAGGCCAACCGCGCCGACCAGCGCGAGGCCTTCCTCTCGCTCACCGCCGCCGGCCAGGCAGTCTACAACGAGCTCGCGCCGGCCGCGCTCGACTTCGTGCGCCAGCTCTTGGAGACGCGTCGACCCGGCCGACCGCGCGGCGCTCGACCGCGTGCTGACCGCGCTGATCGAGCGCTCCAAGCAGCTCAGCACCGGTATCGCCACCGTGCCGGCGCTGCGCTAGATTGCCGGCCGCAATTCACGCCAGCCGGGGCGCTTTTACGTGAAACTCTACAGCTATTTCCGCTCGTCCGCCGCCTATCGCGTGCGCATCGCGCTCAATCTCAAGGGCCTGCCGTACGAATTGGTGCCGATTCACCTGACCAAGGACGGCGGCCATCAGCGCAAGGCGGATTTCGCCGCCATCAATCCGCACATGCGGGTGCCGGCGCTTGAACTGTCAAGCGGCGACGTGATCACGCAATCGCTCGCCATCATCGAATATCTCGACGACATCCATCCCGAGCCGCCGCTGCTGCCGGCCGACGCGCTGAAACGCGCGCATGTGCGCGCGATCGCGCAGACGGTCGCCTGCGACATCCACCCGCTCAACAATCTCGTCACGCTGCAATATCTCAAGAACACGATGAAGCACGAGCAGGCCGAGATCGACGCCTGGTATCATCATTGGGTGATCGAAGGCTTCAAGGCGATCGAGGCCATGATCGCGCCTTCCCCTTACGCCTGCGGCGCGCAGGTGACGCTCGCCGATCTCTGCCTGGTGCCGCAGGTGTTCAACGCGCGGCGGCTCAAGGTTCCCCTCGACGCCTTTCCCAAGATCGTGGCGGTCGACGCCGCCTGCCTCAAGCTTGCCGCCTTCGACCAGGCGCGGCCGGAGAACCAGCCCGATGCCGAGTGACGGCAGCGCGCTGGCCTGTTAGACCGCCCTTCCCTTTATCCTCCCACCGGCGTCGATCCCTGTGGCCAAAAGCAATATTCCCCGTGTCGTCCTCTGGATGGTCGGCGCCCTGTTGTCGTTCTCGACCATGGCGGTGTCGATCCGCGAGTTGGCGCGCGGCGGCCTGACGATTTTCGAGATTCTGGCGCTGCGCAGCGGCGGCGCGCTGCTCATTCTGCTGCTGCTGCTGTTGCTGCGGCCCGATTTGCGGCGCTACACCCTTCCCCGCCGCATGCGCCTCAATCTGCTGCGCAACATCGTGCACTACGCCTCGCAATATACCTGGGCGACCAGCCTCACCATGCTGCCGCTCGCACTGGTGTTCGCGCTCGAATTCACCATGCCGGCCTGGACCGTTCTGCTGGCGGTGTGGCTGTTGCGCGAGCGCATGTCGGCGAGCCGCATCGGCGTGGTGGTGTTCGGGCTTGATCGGCGTCTTGGTGATCCTGCGGCCCGGCATCGCCAGCTTCAATCCGGCGGCGTTCTTGGTGCTGGCGGCGGCGTTCGGCTACGCCATCACCATGATCACCACCAAGAAGCTGACCATGACCGAGACCACTTTCGGCATCGTGTTCTGGATGATGGTCATCCAGTTCCCGCTCTCCTTGCTGGGCAGCGACCCGCGCGTGTTCCTGCACCTGCAGTCCCAGCATCTGCTGCCCGCGATCGGGGTCGCCGGCGCCGGGTTGACGTCGCATTATTGCCTCAGCAATGCCTTCCGCGCCGGCGACGCCACGCTGGTGGTGCCGCTCGATTTCATGCGCATTCCGCTGATCGCGGTGGTGGGCTGGGCGCTGTACGGCGAATCGCTCGACATCTTCGTGCTGCTGGGCGCGCTCATCATCGTGGTCGGCGTGTTGTGGAACCTGCGCGCGGAAGCCGCAAAGGCCCGCCAATTCGCCTGATTTTTTAAAGCCCTGCCATCCTCGCCTTGCCATAATTGCCGGGTTAGAGTGCCGGCCATGAGGGGAGCCGTCCGCACATCCATCGTCGCCGGAGCAATTGCCCTATGCTCGGGGGCAGTCGCGCTGGCGCAGTCGCAACCGGTCAATCCGACCTGTCAGCGCCTGGAGGCGCAGCTCACCTCGCTCGACCGCGGCAATGCCGATCCCACCCGCGCCGGCCAGATCCGGCGCGCCGACGACGCCGTCAACCGCCAGCAATTCGAAGTCGACAAGCTGGTGGGGCAGGCCCGCCGCCTGGGTTGCGGCAACCGCGGCTTCTTCTCGATCTTCAGCAATCCGCCGCCGCAATGCGGGCCGCTCAACCGGCGCATCGAAGAGCAGCGCGACGTGCTCGACCGCATGCAGAACCAGCTCGAGCAATTGCAGGGCGGCACCACCCAGCGCGCCTCGCAGCGCCAGTCGCTGCTGATCGCGCTCGCCGACAACGGCTGCGGCCAGCAATACCGCGCGGCCGCGCGCGCCGGCCAGCAGGGCGGCTTCTTCGACCGGCTGTTCGGCGGCGGCACTATCTTCTCGCCGCAGCCGTCGGGACCGATGGGCAGCACCTACCGTACGATCTGCGTGCGCAGCTGCGACGGCTTTTATTTTCCGATCTCGTTCGAGACCACGCAGGATCATTTCCGCGACGACGAGCAGACCTGCCAGCGCATGTGCCCGGCCGCCGACGTGCAGCTCTACACCTATCACAATCCCGGCGAGCAAGTGTCGCAGGCGATCTCGCTCAACGGCCGGCTCTACACCGAGCTGCCGACCGCGTTCCAGTATCGCAAGGCGCTGGTGCCGAATTGCGCTTGCCGCCGGCCGGGCGAAAGCTGGGCCGAGGCGCTTAAAGTAAACGGCCCCGACCACACGCTGGCGCCGGGCGACGTGGTGATCACGGAGCAGAACGCCAAGCGCTACGAGCAGGCGCAGACGGCAAAGACAAAGTCCGGCAAGGAAAGCGCCAAGGCCGAGCCGCCCAAGGCCATGGTCGAAGCGCCGGGCGAGATCGACAAGACCAAGCGCAAGGTGCGCGAGGTCGGCCCGAAATTCTTGCCGTCGCATTAAACGTTTTCAAAAATCGAAAGCTTCGCTCTTGGCCGGCTTGCCGGCCACGAGCGTTTGATCGGGCGCCGGCAGCGGCGTGCCGGGATCGCGGAAGCGGTTGGTGATCGGGTAGCGGCGGTCGCGGCCGAAATTCCGCAACGTGACCTTGACGCCGGGAGCCGCTTGGCGGCGCTTGTATTCGGCGATGTTGACCATGCGCTCGACCCGCATCACGGTGTCGCGGTCGTAGCCGGCGGCGGCAATATCGGCGATCGACTGCTCGCCCTCGATCAGCCGCTGCAGGATGGGGTCGAGCACCGCGTAAGGCGGCAGCGAATCCTCGTCCTTCTGGTTCTCGCGCAATTCCGCGGTCGGCGGGCGCACCAAGATGTTTTCCGGGATGACGCGGCCGTCCGGCCCGAGCGCGCCGTCCGGCTTCCAGGAATTGCGCAGGCGCGAAAGCCGGAACACTTCCGTCTTGTAGAGGTCCTTGATCGGGTTGAAGCCGCCGTTCATGTCGCCATAGAGCGTGGCGTAGCCGACCGACATTTCCGATTTGTTGCCGGTGGTCACCAGCATGAGATTGAACTTGTTGGAGATCGCCATCAGCGTGGTGCCGCGCGCGCGCGCCTGCAGGTTTTCTTCCGCCACGTCGCGCGGCAGGCCGGCGAAGGCGGGCTTCAGCACTTCCAGGAAGCCTTCGACCGCCGGCGCGATCGGCAAAATCTCGTAGCGCACGCCGAGCGCCTTGGCGCAGGCGGCGGCATCGTCGAGCGATTCCTGCGCGGTGAACTTGTAGGGCATCATGATGCAGCGGACGCGCTCCGCGCCCAGCGCGTCGACCGCCATGGCCGCGCTCAGCGCGGAATCGATGCCGCCGGACAGGCCGAGCACCACGCCGGGAAAGCCGTTCTTGTTGACGTAATCGCGCAGGCCCAGCACGCAGGCCGCGTAGTCGGCCTCGTCGCGCTCCGGCAGCGCGACGATCGGGCCGCCGAGGCAGCGCCAGCCGTGGCCGTCGCGCTGCCATTGCGTGGTGACGATCGCTTCCTTGTAGGAGTCGAGCTGGAAGGCGAGCGAGCAGTCGCTATTGAGCGCGAGCGAGGCCCCGTCGAACACCAGCTCGTCCTGGCCGCCGACCTGATTAGCGTAGATCAGCGGCAGGCCGGTCTCCTTGATGCGCGGCACGATGACGTTGAGCCGCTCGTCGGCGACGCCGTGCCTGAAGGGCGAGCCATTGAGCACCAGCAGGATTTCGCCGCCGGTCTCGGCGATGCATTCGGCCGGCTCCGGACCCCAGATGTCCTCGCACACCGGCAGGCCCAGCCGCACGCCGCGGAAATTCACCGGCCCGGGCAGCGGGCCCGGCACGAACACGCGCTTTTCGTCGAACACGCCGTAGTTGGGCAGATCGACCTTGTAGCGCAGCGCGGCGATCGCGCCGTTATCGAGCAGCGCCGCGGCATTGTAGAGCTTGCCGTCGTCGAGCCAGGGCGTGCCGACCACCAAAGCGGGGCCCGGCGCGGCGGTCTCGCGCGCGAGCTGCTCGACCGCCGTGCGGCAGGCGGCCTGGAAGGCCGGCTTGAGCACCAAGTCCTCGGGCGGATAGCCGGAGATGAACAGTTCGGGAAAAACGACGAGATCGGCGCCCTGCGCGGCCGCCTGCCTGCGCGCTTGCCGCACTTTCTCGGCATTGCCGGCGATATCGCCGACCGTGCAGTTGAGCTGCGCAACGCAAATCGCGAGCCTGTCGGCGGGACGCGTGTTCATGACAACACGTCTATCGCCTGCTCACGGGCGCGGCAATTGCACAAGCGACGCCCTGCCATGCCGTCGGCGCTAGAGCCCGGCCACCGCCGGCATCGGCACCCCCCGTGCCGAGCGCTCCTTCTTGAGCAGTTCGGCCAGCAGGAAGGCGAGATCGATGGACTGCTCGGCATTGAGCCGCGGATCGCACGCCGTGTGGTAGCGGTCGTTGAGGTCGGCCTCGGTGATGGCGCGGGCGCCGCCGGTGCATTCGGTGACGTTCTGCCCGGTCATTTCCAGATGCACGCCGCCGGCATGCGTGCCTTCCGCCTGGTGCACCTCGAAGAAGCTGCGCACCTCTTTCAAAATGAGGTCGAAGGGCCGGGTCTTGTAGCCGGTGGCCGAGCTGATGGTATTGCCGTGCATGGGGTCGCAGGACCAGACCACCACTTTGCCCTCGCGCCGCACGGCGCGGATCAGGGCGGGCAGATGCTCGCCCACTTTCTCGGCGCCAAAGCGGCCGATCAGCGTGAGGCGGCCGGCCTCGTTATCGGGATTGAGCAGGTCGATCAGCCGCAACAGATCGTCGGCTTTCAGCGATGGCCCGCATTTGAGCCCGATCGGATTTTTGATGCCGCGGGCGTATTCGATATGGGCGTGATCGTGCTGGCGCGTGCGGTCGCCGATCCAGATCATGTGGCCGGAGGTGGCGTACCAGTCGCCGGTGGTCGAATCGATGCGGGTGAAGGCCTGCTCGTAGCCGAGCAGCAGCGCCTCGTGGCTGGTATAGAACTCGGTGGTGCGCAGCTCGGGGTGGCTTTCGAGATCGAGCCCGCAGGCCTGCATGAAGCCGAGCGCTTCCGAGATACGGTCCGACAGTTCGACATAACGGCGCGACTGCGGGCTGTCCTTGACGAAGCCGAGCATCCACTGCCGCACGCTGGCGAGATTGGCGTAGCCGCCCTGCGCAAAGGCGCGCAGCAGATTGAGCGTCGCCGCCGACTGGCGGTAGGCCTCGACCTGGCGGCGCGGATCGGGACGGCGCGCGTCCTCGGTGAAGGCGATGTCGTTGACGATGTCGCCGCGATAGCTCGGCAACTCGTGGCCGTCGCGCTTTTCGGTTGGCGAGGAGCGCGGCTTGGCGAATTGCCCGGCGATGCGGCCGACCTTAACCACCGGCAGCGCGGCGGCATAGGTGAGCACCACCGCCATCTGCAGGAACATGCGGAAGAAGTCGCGGATGTTGTTCGGTCCATGCTCGGCGAAGCTTTCCGCACAGTCGCCGCCTTGCAGCAGGAAAGCCTGGGCGTTGGCGACGCGCGCGAGCGCTTTCTTCAGATTGCGCGCCTCGCCCGCAAACACCAGCGGCGGGAAGGTGGCAAGCTGCTTTTCGACGTCGGCCAGCGCCTGCCGGTCCGGGTAGTCCGGGACCTGCATGATGGGCTTTGCGCGCCAGCTATCGGGCGTCCAGCGTTCGGCCATTACCGGGTACTCCACTGCTCGCGGGCGTTATACACGAGGGGCCGGGCCGAAAACCAGTTCTTCGCGAAAACGTCGTTATTTATGGCTATTCCGCCGCGGCGCTGCCGGCGCGGTCGTAGCTGACGGCTTTTTCGCGCATGGTGACCAGTTCCTCGGCCGCCGTCGGGTGCACCGCCATGGTGGCGTCGAAATCGGCTTTGGTGGCGCCCATCTTGATCGCCACGCCGACGACCTGGATCAGCTCGCCGGCATCGGGCCCGACCAGATGGCAGCCGACCACCCGGTCCGTGTCGCCGTCGACCAGCAGCTTCATGAAGCTGCGGGTGTCGCGGCCGGATAGCGTCGCCTTCATCGGCCGGAAGCTGGTCTTGTAGACGTCGAGGCGGGCGCACTGCGCGCGCGCCTGCGCCTCGGTCAAGCCGATGACGCCAAGCTCGGGCTCGGAGAACACCGCGGTCGGCACGTTCGCGTGGTCGACCGGCGTCGGCTTGTTGCCGTAGACGGTGTCGGCAAAGGCATGGCCCTCGCGGATCGCCACCGGGGTGAGATTGACCCGGTTGGTCACGTCGCCGACCGCATAGATGCTCGGCACGGAACTGCGCGAATATCGATCGACGTCGATGCCGCCATGCTCGTGGATATTGCAGCCCAGTCTGTCGAGCCCCAGCCCCATGATGTTGGGGCGGCGGCCGATGGCGAACATCACCTTGTCGGAAACGACGGTGCTGTCGTCGGAAAGCCTGGTGACGAACTCGTCGCCCGCTTTCTCGACCGCCGCCACCGTGTGCCCGCAGGTCACGGCGATGCCGCGGCCGCGCATCTCGTTGCGCAGATGTTCCCTGACGTCGTCGTCGAAACCGCGCAGGATGTTCTCGCCGCGATAAACCAGCGTCACCTCGCTGCCCAATCCGGCGAAGATGCAGGCGAACTCCACCGCGATATAGCCGCCGCCCTGGATGACGATGCGCCGGGGCAGCTCGGGCAGATGAAACGTCTCGTTGGAGGAGATCACGTGCTCGAGCCCGGGAATATGCGGGCCCATATGCGGCCAGCCGCCGGTGGCGATCAGGATGGTCTCGGCGCTCACGCGCGCATCGCTCGCCGCGAGCCGCACGGTGTGGGCGTCCTCGATGACAGCTCGGCTCTTGACCAGCTTGGCGCCGAAGCGCTCGAGCGTATTGGTATAGGCCGCTTCCAGCCGCGTGACTTCGCGCGCGACATTGGCGGTGAGCGAGGGCCAGTGGAAGGTCGGCTGCGGCACCGTCCAGCCGAAGCCGCCGGCGTCTTCGAATTCGTCGGCAAAGCGCGAGGCGTAGACCAGCAGCTTTTTCGGCACGCAGCCGCGGATGACGCAAGTGCCGCCGACGCGATATTCCTCGGCGATCATGACGCGCGCGCCGTAGCCCGCCGCCACGCGCGCGGCGCGCACGCCGCCGGAACCCGCGCCAATGACGAAAAGATCGACGTCGTAATTCGCCATCAGCCGCCGCCGTTTTCAGTCCGCTTTAGAGGGCAACTTGTGCACCCGCGATCAAAGATCGTGTCCTCTTTTCTTCATCTGCGCGCGAATCTTCCCGATCACCTCGTCGGAGAGCTTGTTCGACCAGGTCTGCGCGAACTGCATGCTGGCATCGATCACGCCGGGCTGCTTCTGCAACAGCTTTTGACCGGTGGGCGACTTGTAGAACTTGATGATATCTTTGAGTTCCTGCTCGGTGAAATTCTGCGCGTAGAGCAGCGCCACTTCGTCGGTGATCTGGTTGAAACGCGGCTGCAGCTCTTTGCGGATATTGGCGGCGACCTCGTTGAGGTCCTTGCCGAGACCCGGGTTCTGCTGGAGGAAAAGCAGCTTGGCCTGCTCGACCACGCCGGCGATCAGGGGACCGAACACCGTGGTTGCATGGGTGACGACGATCAGCTGCTTGGCAGTCTGTATTTCGGCGGGCGACGGCTGCGCCGCCTGAACATGAGCGGCCGGGCCGAACGCGATCAGCGTAACGGCGACCGCCGCCGGCCGGGCGGCGCGTTGGAGGGCCTGCAAAACGCTCATGAGGGTAGCTCCGTTCGGTTCAAGAGGAATTCAGGGCCGTTCGACGATTTTAACGCCGTCCGGTCCGGCCAGGATGGCCATGTGGGCGATGCCGATGAACAAGCCGTGCTCCATGACGCCTGGAATGCCGCACAGGGCCTGCGCCAACGCCGGCGGATCGTCAATATGTCCCAGGGCGGCGTCGACGATCCAGTGACCGCCATCCGTGACGAAAGCATGGCCGTCCCGGCCCTGTCGCAGGCTGAGCCGGCCGGCGCCCTGCAAGTCGGCAATGGCCCGTTCAACCGCGCGACGCGTGGCTTGCACGCCGAAAGGGGCGACTTCGATCGGCAACGGGTAGCGGCCGAGCGCCTCCACCCATTTGCTGCGGTCGGCGATCACGATCATGCGGGCGGAGGCGGAAGCGACGATTTTTTCGCGCAGGAGCGCGCCGCCGCCGCCCTTGATCAGGCTGAGATCGGGGGCGATCTCGTCGGCGCCGTCCACGGTCAGGTCGAGTTCGGGCACCTCATCGAGCGTCGCGATCTGGATGCCGCATTGCCGGGCCTGGGCTTCGGTCTCGTGCGAGGTCGGCACCGCGACGACGTCCAGGCCGCCGCGCACGCGCTCGCCGAGCAGGTCGACAAAATGCCGCGCGGTCGAGCCGGTGCCGAGACCGAGCCGCATGCCGGGCCGCACGAATTCGACGGCGCGCGCGGCGGCTGCGCGTTTCTGGGCATCGGCGTCCATGGGTAGACCGGCTGTCGTTTGCGCCTGGAGGATTAAGGTTTTCGCCTATCTAACCTCCTTCGCCGGGCCTGGATAGCCGAAAATGGCTCTATCCCCCCGCCACCCGCGCGCCCTTGCCTCGGCCGGAAACGCCCATTAACGATTGCCCGGCCATGCCCGCTCCCATGATCGTCTTCGACCTCGACGGCACGTTGATCGACACCGCGCCCGATCTCATCGACACGCTCAACGTGGTGTTTGCGCGCGAGGGCCTGCCGCCAGTGCCCTACGACATCGCGCGCAACCTGATCGGCGCCGGCGCCCGGTCGATGATCAAGCGCGGCGTCGAGGCGGAGGGCCGCAATCTGGCGCCGGACCAGCTCGACGCGCTGTTTGCCGATTTCATCGCGCATTATTCGGCCCACATCGCCGACCGGTCGCGGCCCTTTCCCGGCCTCACCGAGGCGCTCGATGCGCTTGCCGCGCAAGGCCACCGCTTCGCGGTCTGCACCAACAAGCTCGAGCAACTGTCGATCATGCTGCTCAAGGCGCTCGACCTCGACCGCCGTTTCGCGGCGATCTGCGGACAGGACACGTTCGGCATGCAGAAGCCCGACCCGGAAATACTGCGCCGAACTATTGCTGCCGCCGGCGGCAATCCGAGCCACGCCATCATGATCGGCGACTTGGATACCGACATCCGGACCGCGCGCGCCGCCGGCATCCCGGTGATCGCGGTCGATTTCGGCTATACCGAGCGCCCGGTCACGGAACTCGGCCCCGACCGCATCATCGGCGGTTTTGCCCAATTGCCGGCGGCGGTAGCCGAGCTTTGCCTGGCCGATTGAGCACCCGCGCCAGCCGGCATGGTTAACGGCGTTAACCGTAAAGCACCCTCACCTGTTGCACCCCCGAGACGCTCTCCGTATCCTTCCCCTTGGGAGGGCGGCACCTGTCGCCTGAGCGGACGGGTTAGCGACCATGTACCGAGTATTGGCCGTTGCGGGCACGGCACTCGTTCTCGCCGGGTGCGCGTCGAACAACTCCGATCTATCGAAATATTTCCGAAACGAGCCGGTGCTCGAAACCGTCCGTTTCGAATCCGAGCCGCCAGGCGCCGACGCCAGGACCTCGACCGGACAATCCTGCCGCACGCCCTGCGCGCTCCCGCTAGCGGGCGCGCAAGGTTTCGACGTCACCTTCACGATGGCCGGCTTCCAGCCGTCGGTGCAAAAGGTCGAAGTCTTCGCCGTCGGCGACGGCACGACCAGGCTGCGTCCGAATCCGGTGCTGGCGGAGCTGACGCCCATGGCGCCGCCGCCGAAGAAAAAGTTCATGAGGAAGCGGCACGTGACGCACGGGCACAAGGCCGCCGTCCGGCACAAGGCCGCCGTCAAGCGCACGCTCAAGCGGCCGGCAAAGCCGCCGATGAGGGAGCAGGCCCCCGCGGCCGCCGCGCCTCCGCCACCACAGCAACAGCACGCACGCAGCAGGCGCCCTCGCCTTGGCCGGCCGCGCCGCCGCCGCCGCGGCAGCAATAAGGCCGCCCTCAAGTTATCCGCCGCTGCGGCGCAAAAAGCAAAAAAGCGCGACGCTTGCGCGCACGTGCGCGCGGGTGGACGCCATGGCCAATATCCGCCACTATGACTATATGGACAGCGCGGACCTTACAGAATTCGCGAATCCACCGGGACGGACGATGGCAAGCAACGGAATTTCCACGCTCGAGCGCGCCGGCAACCGGCCGGCACCGCTGATCGATCCGTTTCAGCGCGCCATCACCTATTTGCGCGTGTCGGTGACCGACCGCTGCGATTTCCGCTGCGTCTATTGCATGTCGGAGCACATGAGCTTCCTGCCCAAGGCCGACCTTTTGAGCCTGGAGGAACTCGACCGCCTGTGCAGCGCCTTTATCGCCAAGGGCGTCAACAAGCTGCGGCTCACCGGCGGCGAGCCTTTGGTCCGACGCGGCATCATGACGCTGTTCCATTCGCTGTCGCGCCATCTTGCAAGCGGCGCGCTCAAGGAGCTCACGCTCACCACAAACGGCTCGCAACTGGCGAAATACGCGAGCGAGCTGAAAGGGCTCGGCGTCGAACGCGTCAACGTCTCACTCGACACGCTCGACCCCGACAAGTTCCGCGCCATCACGCGCTGGGGCGAGCTCGACAAGGTGCTCGCCGGCATCGATGCGGCGCAGGCCGCCGGGCTGAAGGTGAAGATCAACGCGGTGGCGCTCAAAGGCGTCAATGAAGACGAGCTCGCCGATCTGCTGCAATGGGCGCACGGGTGCGGCATGGATCTCACGGTGATCGAGGTGATGCCGCTGGGCGACGTCGGCGAAACGCGGCTCGACCAGTATCTGCCGCTGTCGATGGTGCGCTCGCGCCTGGCCGAGCGCTATACGCTCGACGATATCGACTACCGCACCGGGGGCCCGGCGCGTTACGTGCGCGTGCAGGAGACCGGCGGGCGGCTCGGCTTCATCACGCCGCTCACCCATAATTTCTGCGAGTTCGTGCAACCGCGTGCGCATCACCTGCACCGGCACGCTCTTTATGTGCCTCGGCCAGGACGACGCCGCCGACCTGCGCGGTCCCTTGCGCGCCTCCGAAAGCGACGATCTCGTCTACGCCGCGATCGACGAAGCGATCGGCCGCAAGCCCAAGGGCCATGACTTCGTGATCGACCGCCGCCACCGGCGGCCGGCGCTGTCGCGCCATATGAGCGTGACCGGGGGTTGATCTAGGCCGCCCGCGACGGCTTGGTCACCAACGCGCGGAGTTCCTCCGGCCGCAGCCGCACGGGCATAAAGCACACCCCGACAGTCTCCCCGCCGCGCACGATCTGGCCGGCGATCGGCTTCATGCCCGGAAAAGTGAGCGCCACCTGGTCGCCGACCGCCAGCCCGTGCACCGCCGCAACGCGGGCGCCGCCGATGCTGACGTCGTAGACGGCGACCTCCCGGCTTAGCCCGCCATGCTCGAGCCGCGCGGCCACGCCCACGTCGTAGCGCGGGAATTCGCGCAAATCGGCCTTCACCGCCTTGCGCACGATTTCCGGAATGCCGCGGCAGAGCTCTTGCGAGGCCTGCTGCATCGCGCCGGCGACGCCGGCGACCTCCTGGGCGGTCGCGCGCGAGCCATGCACCATCTCCGCGATGTCGCTCATGCGGCCGGCGAAGTCGGACACCGCGGCGCTGGTGTCGCTCGCGCTCGCCGCGAAGTTCTCGCTGGCGCCGCGCTGCTGCTCGATGGCCGCGGAGACCTGCTCGGTCACATCGGAAAGCTGGTTGATGATGTCGGCAACGCCGCCTAGCGAGGCGGCCACTTCGCGCGTGGCGGATTGAATCTCGCCCACCTTGGCGCCGATCTGCTCGGTCGACTTGCCGGTCTCGGTCGCCAGCGTCTTGACCTCGGCAGCGACCACCGAGAAGCCGCGGCCCGCTTCGCCCGCGCGCGCGGCTTCTATGGTGGCGTTGAGCGCCAGAAGGTTGGTCTGCTCGGCGATCTGATTGATCACCGTGACAATGTCGCCGATCTGGTCGGCGGCCTTGGTGAGCGCGTCGATGGTCGCGCGCGAGGCGTTGGCGCGCTCGACCGCCTCGCGGCCGAGCCCGCTGCCGCGGCGCATCTGCTCGGAGATTTCCATCACCGCGCGGATCACGTGGTCGGACAACAGGCTGGCGGCTTCGGTGGTTGCGCGCGAGCCTTCGGCGGCGCGCGCGGTCTCGTCGAAGGCCGCCCGCACGGCCTCCAGCGCGGCCGTCATGGCTTGCGCCTTGCGCTGCAGGGTCGCGGCGCCGTCCACGATCGGCTGAATGCCGAGCTCGGTGGCGAGCTCGACCTGGCCGGGCAGGTCGGCGAGGTTGACCCGGCGCGCCGCCTGCCAAGCGCGATCGAGATCGTCGTGGACCAGTTCGCGGCGCTGGCGTTCGCCGAGGGCCTCGGCCAGCCGGTCGGTGGCGGCGCCGAGGTGGGCAATCTCGTCGCGCGCGGTGGGCAGCGCAGGCGCGGATTCGAGCTCCGCATGGGCCATGGCATCGATAGCGTCGGCGGCAGCCGCCACCGGACGCGCAATCGAGCGGGCAATCGCCAACACCCCCACCCCCGCCGCGGCAAGGCCGGCGAGCCCGATCGCCAGTTCGGCATAGAAGACATTGGCTGGGCCGAGAAAAGGCGCCAGCGGCGCCGTCACGGCGGGAGCCGCGAATGCGGCCGCCAGCGGCAGCATGACGGCCGCCACCAGCCGCTCGGCGATTGTGAACTGCCGCATGCGCTATCCTCGCGGCGATCATGTACCGGCTGAGCTGTCGAAAACCGGCGCGGGGCCCCTGCAAGGTTCCCCTATCCTTGTAGCGGCCGGCTGGTTAACCGACGGTTTAGCATCCGTTAACCATAGGTTTCGCGGCCCACTGGGGGTCCGGACCGCGGATTTCGGCCCAAATCCGCCCCTCCCCATGCGACCAACTTCGCCTTGACGCCTGATATCGCCATCGGATTAAGGTGGCGGGCCGGGCCGCGAGGCCGGGCCGTTGGGGGCAACGAAGAAGAACAAGAAGAAGAATTACCGCCGGCCTTAGCTCGCCGCGCGGCCAGAGGGGAGAGACAAAGTGGGCGCGCTCGACGCGGTTCTCAAGGCGTTGCTGCCGGCGACGCAGGTTATCGACGCCATCACCACCTGGATCGGCAAGCGCGTGGCGTGGCTGTTGCTGGGGGCCGTGCTGGTGTCCGCGGTCAACGCCAGCGTGCGCAAGGTATTCGACACCTCGTCGAATTCCTGGCTCGAACTGCAGTGGGTGCTGTTCAGCGCCGTGTTTCTGCTCTGCTCGCCATGGACGCTGCTGGCCAACGAGCACATCCGCATCGACATCCTGAACAACCTGCTGCCGCAACGCACGCGCAACATCATCGAGGTGGTCGGCCACACCTTCTTCCTGCTGCCGCTCACCATCGTCATGCTGATCACCGGCATCCCGTTCTTCCTCAACTCATTCGAGATCAACGAGCAGTCCTGGAATTCCGGCGGCCTGCCGCAATGGCCGGCCAAATCGCTCATCATGTTCGGTTTCGGGCTGCTGCTCATCCAAGGCGTCTCCGAGCTCGTCAAACGCATCGCGGTGATGCGAGACCTGATCCCGGACCCGCATGCGAGCCAGAAGAGCTCGCTCGAAGTCGAGGCTCAGGAAGTGATCGAGGCGATGGAAAAGAAGTCGTAACGGAACAAGAAAGAAAAGTCCGCAGTCGGGGAGCCCGGGGTCTCGCATGGAAGCATTCTTCATCGACAACATGGCGCCGATCATGTTCGGCGCCCTGGTGGTCTTCCTGCTGCTGGGCTATCCAGCGGCCTTCTCGCTCGCCGCCATCGGATTGATCTTCGGGCTGATCGGCATCGAGCTCGGGCAGTTCGCGCCCGACTTCCTGCAAGCTTTGCCGGATCGCATCTATGGCGTGATGAGCAACGAGACGTTGCTCGCCATTCCATTTTTCACATTCATGGGCCTGATTCTCGAACGATCGGGCATGGCCGAGGATCTGCTCGACACGGTCGGGCAGTTGTTCGGCACCGTGCGCGGCGGCCTTGCCTATGCGGTGGTGTTCGTCGGCGCCTTGCTGGCGGCGACCACCGGCGTGGTCGCGGCGTCCGTGATATCGATGGGACTGATTTCGCTGCCGATCATGCTGCGTTATGGCTATGACCGGCGCGTGGCCACCGGCATCATCGCGGCATCCGGCACGCTCTCGCAGATCATTCCGCCCTCGATCGTGCTCATCGTGATGGCCGACCAGCTCGGCCGCTCGGTCGGCGACATGTACGAGGGCGCCTTCATTCCCGGGCTGGTGCTGTCCCTCCTTTACGCCGGCTACGTATTCCTCGTCACCCAGGTCTCGCCGAAGGCGGCGCCGGGCTTGCCGGTGGAGGCGGTCGGCTTCAAGGAAACCGAGCCGCATATCCGGCAGCCGCTCACCCGTGTAAATGCCGTCCTGATCACCCTATCCTCGCTGGCGGCAATCGCCTGGCTCTCGTACCATCTATACGAAATCGCGCCGGTCGAGATCGCGTTGGCCGCGAAGTCCAGCGTGTTCGACCGGATCGGGGAATACGGTCTGTTGCTGGTGCACGCGGTCGCCATCGTCCTCTTGCTGCGTCTTCTGGCAACGACCGTTCGTTTTCTCCATGCCGGCGACGACGAGCGCGGGCTGCTCTCGCTGCTTTTCTTGGCGATCGCCAGCGCCGTCTTCGCCTGGGCCGTCATGCGCAGCTCGACGTCGCACGGCGCCGATTACGTGGTGTTCTTCCTGTTCTCCGGCATCCTGTTCGCCTTCGCGGTCGCCGTGGTGAACTGGGTCGTCAACAAGCTGACCGGTTTCCGCTTCCTCTCGCACATCGCACAGCAGACCACCTTCGTGATGGTGCCGCCGCTGTTCCTGATCTTCCTGGTGCTTGGGACCATCTTCATCGGCGTCGCCACCCCGACCGAAGGCGGTGCCATGGGCGCGACCGGCGCGCTTGCGCTCGGTTTCGCCAAGCGCCGGCTGAACTGGGACCTGGTCCGCCAGGCGGTCGAATCGACCGCCAAACTGGCGGCTTTCGTGCTGTTCATCCTGGTCGGCGCGCGCGTGTTCTCGCTCACTTTCTACGGCGTCAGCGGGCACATCTGGGTCGAGAACATGCTGACGTCGCTGCCCGGCGGCCAGGTCGGCTTCCTGGTGTTCGTCAACCTGTTCGTCTTCGTGCTGGCCTTCTTCCTCGACTTTTTCGAAATCGCCTTCATCGTCATCCCGTTGCTCGGGCCGGCGGCCGAGCATCTCGGCATCGACTTGATCTGGTTCGGCGTCATCCTCGGCGTCAACATGCAGACCTCGTTCATGCATCCGCCGTTCGGCTTCGCGCTGTTCTATCTACGCTCGGTCTCGCCGCGCGAGTCCTATATCGACCGCGTCACCGGCAAGCTGATGGAGCCGATCACCACCGGGCAGATCTATTGGGGCGCCATACCCTTCGTGTTCATCCAAGTGTTCATGGTGCTGTTGGTGATCTTCTTCCCGGCGATGGTGATGCACTACAAGGGCGCCGAGGCCAATGTGGACCTCAACAAGGTGAAAATCGAAATCCCGCAGATCGCGCCGCCGTCGGTCGATCTCAACATCACGCCGCATTTCAAGTGACCTGGCTTGCGGGCCGTAAATTACCCGGTCATTGCCGGGCCTGACCGGGCAATCCATCTTTTTCGCAACATGGATCGCCGGGTCGCAGGATTCGCGACGGCCCGGCGATGACGGCGACGTGATCGGGTGGAATAAAAAAAAACGGCCCCGGAGCGAAAAGCTCCGGGGCCGCTTGCTTTTCGCGTTCGCCGCCGCGGATCAGCCGGTGTGGCGGACCATGAAGTTGTCGTAGGTCACTTCCGCCACCTGGAACCACTGGTAGCCGTTGTTGCGGAAGGTCTTCATCGACTCATAGACCTTCTTGAAGCTGGCGTTGGTCTTGGAGATCTCGTCGTGCACCTCGTTGGCCGACTTCCAGCAGGCTTCCATGATCTGCGGCGAGAAGGCGCGCAGCTTGGTGCCGCCCGCCAGCAGGCGCTTGAGCGACTGCGGGTTGAGGATGTCGTATTTGCTGATCATCCAGTCGTTGGCGTAGGCCGACGCATTGGTGAGGATGGCCTGATAGTGCTTCGGCAGCGAATTCCACTTGTCGAGATTGACGAACGCGGAGAGCATCGAACCGCCTTCCCACCAGCCGGGATAGTAGTAATAGGGCGCGACCTTGTAGAAACCGAGCTTGTAGTCGTCATACGGGCCGACCCATTCGGCGGCATCGATAGTGCCCTTCTCCAGCGACGGATAGATGTCGCCGGCGGCGATCTGCTGCGGCACCGCGCCGAGCCTCGCCAGCACGCGACCCGGGAAGCCGCCGATGCGCAGCTTCAGGCCCTTCAGGTCGGCGACGGTCTTGATCTCCTTGCGGTACCAGCCGCCCATCTGGCAGCCGGTATTGCCG
The DNA here is from genome assembly GCA_963805535.1 of uncultured Pseudomonadota bacterium. Classification (GTDB taxonomy): domain Bacteria; phylum Pseudomonadota; class Alphaproteobacteria; order Rhizobiales; family Xanthobacteraceae; genus Pseudolabrys. The sequence continues at coordinate 780,771 of CAWDUV010000004.1, read as the reverse complement.
GCAAGCAGCATCGTGACATTGTATTTTTTGTAGAACTCGTTGAGCACTTCCCTGCCGCCGCCCTGATAATACCAGCCCTGGTTCAGGCGCTGGTTGGGACCGAAGGCAACCGAGGTGCCGAAGGCAAAAGTGGGGTCCTTACCGAAATAATAGTACGAGGCGGTGTGGCCCATCTCCACGGTGCCGTTCGAGGTCGCATCGAGCGCCTGCAGGCCGGGCACGATTTCGCCGCCCGCGAACACCTGAATCTGGAAGTTGTTGTCGGTCGCTTCGGCGACCTGCTGGGCCAGCACGACGGCGCCGCCATAGAGCGTGTCGAGCGACTTCGGCCAGCTGGCGGTCATGCGCCATTTCAGCTTGGGCATCGATTGCGCGATGGCCGGAGCGGCAATCGCCGTGCTGGCGGCAACGCCGACGCCGGCGGCCTTCAAAAATTCGCGACGTTTCATTCGGTATCCTCCCTCTGGTTCGTTTCGTTGTGATCGCGTTTGTGGCGAGAGCCTCCCCGTCCCACGCGGACTGCCCCCGTCTGGGGCATCGCCGAAATCATGACGGAGCCGGCCCCATGGCGCCAGTCTGCACCGGTTCGACGAAAGTTGTAAGTGGGGAGGCCCGCGAAAATGGCCCAAACGGCGCCGGGGCCGGCTTTGTGGGCCGGCCCCGGTCGGTTTCGAGTGAGCGTTGGCGCTAGTTGTTGTGGCCGCGGGTGCGGATCATGAAGTTCTCGAAGGTGTATTCGGCGACCTGCCACCACAGATTCTCGTTGTCGCGGAACGCCGCCATCGAGGCGAGCACCTTCTTGTAGTTCGGGTTCTTCGCCGACTCTTCAGCGTTCACCTGATTGGAGGCCTTCAGGCAGGCTTCCATGATCGGCTGGCTGAACGGGCGCAACTGCGTGCCCTTGGTCAGCAGACGCTTGAGCGCATCCGGATTGACCGCGTCGTATTTGGCGAGCGTGCTCACATTGGCATAAGCCGCCGCGCCTTGCAGGATTTCCTTGTAGGCCGTCGGCAGCGCGTTCCACTTTGCCAGATTGACCAGCAGATGGTTGGTGGTGCCGCCTTCCCACCAGCCCGGATAGTAGTAGTACTTCGCGACCTTGTAGAAGCCGAGCTTCTCGTCGTCATAGGGGCCGACCCATTCGGTGGCGTCGATCGTACCCTTTTCGAGCGCCGGGTAGATGTCGCCACCGGCGATGAGCTGCGGAACGACGCCGAGCTTGGACATGGTCTTGCCGGCCCAGCCGCCGATGCGCATCTTGAGCCCTTTGAGATCGGCGACGGTCTTGATCTCCTTGCGGAACCAGCCGCCCATCTGCGTGCCAGTATTGCCCGAGAGCAGGCACTTCACATTGGATTTGGCGCCGAACTCGTCGATCAGCTGCTGCCCATCGCCGTGATAGAACCAAGCGTTCTGCTGGCGCGCGTTCTGCCCGAACGGCACCGAGCAGAAGATCGCCCAGGTCGGATCTTTGCCGATGTAATAGTACATCGCCGTGTGGCCGAGTTCGACGGTGCCATTCTGCACCGAGTCGAGCACCTGCAGGCCGGGCACGATTTCGCCGGCGGCAAAGGTCTGGATCTGGAATTTGCCGTCGGTCGCTTCCGAGACGTATTTCGAGATCAAGGTGCAGGCCCCGAAAAGCGTGTCGAGCGCCTTGGGCCAGCTTGCGGTCAAGCGCCACTTGAGCGGCGGCATCGACTGCGCGATCGCGGGGCTCGCGATCGCCGCAGCGGCGGTGCCGGCGCCCATAGCGGCCAGGAACTTACGGCGTTTCATCACATGCTCCATTTTTTGGGTTTAGAATCATTGTCCCCCCCTGCGGAGCAGGTCGAGCCGCCCCGAATATAGCGGCACCATGCGTCCGCGCTTTTGCCGGCGCAAGTCGAACTTTCGTCAAAAAGCTGCGACGGCGGGCGCCCACCCGCGACGGTGGGGGGGCAGCGGCCGTTGCCGGTCAGGCCTCGATCACAATCTTGGGCGCCGTGCGGGCGGAAGCGGCGCCGGGCTTGATCTGATCCCACACCTTGGCGGCGATGTCGCGGTAGACCTTGGCAAGCGGGCCGTCCGGCTCAGTGGCAACCACCGGCAGACCGGCGTCCGACTTCTCGCGGATGGCCATGTCGAGCGGCACCTCGCCGAGGAACGGCACCCCCAGGCGGTCGGCTTCCTTGCGCGCGCCGCCGTGGCTGAAAATGTCGGAGCGCTCGCCGCATTTCGGGCACAGGAAGTAGCTCATGTTCTCGACCACGCCGAGCACCGGCACGTTGACGCGCTTGAACATTGAAACGCCGCGGCGCGCATCGAGCAGCGCCAGATCCTGCGGCGTCGAGACGATGACCGCGCCCTTGAGCGGCACCTGTTGCGCCATGGTGAGCTGGGCATCGCCGGTGCCGGGCGGCATGTCGACCACCATGACGTCGAGCTTGCCCCACTCCACCTCGCGCAGCATCTGGGTGATCGCCGACATCACCATCGGCCCGCGCCAGATCATCGGCGTCTCTTCGTCGATCAGGAAGCCGATCGACATCACGGTGAGGCCGTAGCGCTCGATCGGCTTGAGCCGGTTGCCGCCGATGGTCTGCGGCTTCTCCTTGATGGCGAGCAGCTTGGGCATCGAGGGGCCGTAGATGTCGGCATCGAGCACGCCGACCTTAAGGCCGAGATCGCGCAGGCCGAGCGCCAGATTGACGGCGGTGGTCGATTTGCCGACGCCGCCCTTGCCGGAGGCGACGGCGATCACCGCCTCGACGCCGGGCACGCCGGGCTGCACCTTGTCGGCGGGATGGGCGGCGCGATGCGGCGCACCGCCGGCGGGCGGCGGCTGTTGCGGCTGGGCGCGGGCGGCACCGGGGGCGCGTTCGGCGGTCAGCGCGACAAGCGCCGACTTGACGCCGGGGACCGCGCGCACCGCCTTTTCGGCGGCTTCACGCACTGGCTCCCAGGCCTTCACCGCAGCGGCATCGACGGTGAGAGAGAAGAACACTTTGTCGTCGGAGACGACGATGTCGGAGAGGACCTTCGCATCGGGCAATGCGCCGCCGCCGGGCGCCGGCACTTTCGCCAAGGCCGCCTGCACCTGTTCCTTGCTCACCGCCATGATCGCACCCTGGCCGCCCTTTTCTGTTGCATTAAGCGCCGTTATGAAGCGCCGACCTCAGCCGGTCAATGCGGGCAGCACATTCCTAAGGTTGACGTGCCGGCTCGGCAGTGACCTATGGGGCAGATAGGCATTGGCGCCGTCGCGCCAAGGCATAAGCGGAATTTATCAGGGAGGAACCGATGGCGAAGGTGGCGTTTTTGGGCTTGGGCGTGATGGGCTACCCCATGGCCGGGCATCTCAAGAACAAGGGCGGCCACGAGGTGACCGTCTATAACCGCACCGCCGCCAAGGCCGAGAAGTGGGTCAAGCAATTTGGCGGCAAATCGGCGCCGACCCCGAAGGCGGCGGCCGCAGGCCAGGATTTCGTGATGGCCTGCGTCGGCAACGATAACGATCTGCGCGAAGTCACGCTGGGCGAAAACGGCGCCTTCGCCGGCATGGGCAAGGGCGCGATCTTCGTCGATCACACCACCGCCTCCGCCGCCATCGCGCGCGAACTGCATGCGGCGGCCAAGCAGGCCGGCTTCGACTTCGTCGATGCGCCGGTGTCGGGCGGCTCCGCCGGCGCCGAGAACGGCGTGCTCACCGTAATGTGCGGCGGCGAGGCGGAACCGTTCGCGCGCGCGGAAAAAGTGATCGCGGCTTACGCGCGCGCCTGCAACCTGATCGGCGCCCCCGGCGCCGGCCAGCTCACCAAGATGGTCAACCAGATCTGCATCGCCGGGCTGGTGCAGGGCCTGTCGGAGGGCCTGCACTTCGCCATGCGCGCGGGGCTGGACGTCGAGAAGGTGATCGCCACCATCTCGAAGGGCGCGGCGCAGTCCTGGCAGATGGAGAACCGCTACAAGACCATGGTCGCCGGCAAGTTCGATTACGGTTTCGCGGTCGAATGGATGCGCAAGGACTTGGGCATCTGCCTGAGCGAAGCGCGCAGCAACGGCGCCAATCTGCCGGTCACCGCGCTGGTCGACCAGTTCTATTCGGAAGTGCAGTCGATCGGCGGCAATCGCTGGGATACGTCGAGCCTGATCGCGCTGCTGGAGAGGAAGTGAAGGCGCCGTCATTCCGGGGCGCGCGCGCAGCGCGTGAACCCGGAACCCAGAAAGTGATTTAGTCTTTGCGTCTGGATTCCGGGTCTGACCCTCCGGGCCGTCCCGGAATGACAAAAAACTAGAACTCCACGACCAGCACCATCCGCGGCCAGCAACACGCCCGCGCCGCTCAGCTCATCGAGCCGCGCCAGCACGCTCGGATTCATGTGAGTCAACATCAAACGCTTGGCGGCGAGCGCCGGGATTTTGGCTTTCAGGATTTCCCAGCTCAGATGGCCGGTCATCTTGCCGGCATAGGCGTAGCACTCGCAGACGAACAGGTCGGCCTGCGCGGCGATGGGAATAAGCGCGTCGGTCCATTCGGTGTCGCCGGAATAGGCGAAGGTTTTTTCGCCGTCCGACAGGCGCAGCGCGGTCGAGGGCGCGCCCGACTGATGCACCACTTCCGCGCTCAATACCGTGTGGCCAAGGACGTCGGTTTCGACGCCGACGGCGATTTCCTGCACGCGCCAGGGAAAGCGCCATTTGGTGCCGGTCGATTTCGGAAACAACACTTCCATCGCCGCCGCGAGCCGCGCTTGCGTGCCCGGGGGACCTGCGATCAGCAGCGGCCGCTCGCGGCGCGCCAGGAACTGGTAGTCGAGCAGCAGGAACGGCAACCCGCCGAAATGATCTCCGTGCAGATGCGAGAGCACGATGGCGTCGATGCGGTTGGGATCGAGCGCGAGCGCCTTCAACGCCGGCAGCGCCGAGGCGCCGAAATCGACCACGACCGTCGCCTTGGCCGTCTGCAGCCAGAAGCAGGTGTTCATGCGCCCGCCCGAGCCGAAGGCGTCGCCGCAGCCGACAATGGTGAGTTTCATCTTCGCTGCTCCCTCGCCGTCATTCCGGGAGCCGAGCGCAGCGAGGCAGCCCGGAATCCAGATGCGTGCTCGGCAATTGTCTCTGGATTCCGGGTTCGTCCGCCCTCGCCTAGCGGCGCGGGCGGCCGCCCCGGAATGACCGAAGTCACGCCTTCGCGCTCGGCCGCGCCGACACTTCGGCGTGCCAGCGTTGCAGATTGTCGAGGCCTTCCGGCATCGGGACTTTCGACGGCTTCATGAAATCGACCGCGCACAGCGCGGTGATGTCGGCGACCGAGAATGTGTCGCCGGCGACAAAGCGATGCGTCTTGAGCTGCGCGTCGAGGATTTTGAGAAAATCCGCCACCTTCGGCCGATTGGCCTCGCCCCATTCGGCAACCTGCGGCACTTCCAGATCCTTCATGGCCGGGTGGGTGTGGCGGAACACTTGCGCGACCGGAAACATCAGATTGAGCTCGCAGCGCCTATTCCACATTTCCACTTCGGCGATCTCCTTCGCCCCCTGCCCGAACAGCGGCGGCTGCGGCTGCAGCGCCTCGAAATAGCGGCAGATGGCGATCAACTCGGAGATCACGGTGCCGTCGTCCAATTCCAGCGCCGGCATGCGCTGCATTGGGTTGATGGCGGTGTATTGCGGCGTCTTGTGCTGCATGGCCATCATGTCGACCTGCTCGGACGGCAGGTCGATGCCCTTTTCGGCCAGGAAAATGCGGGTTCGGCGCGGATTGGGCGCCCGGCCGGCGTCATAAAGCTTCATGTTTTCAGGTCTCCCGGTACCTTTCGTCCCTTCGGGGCGGCACGGGACCATGGGCGGAGGTCGCTGTCAAAGGGCCGGTAACAATCGTTAACCAGTGTTTTTAGCGGGGCCTTAAGCACGGTCTTAAGGATTTTCGGCGAGGTTAACGCCCGGTATCCAGCGTCAGTGTCGTTTTCATGCCCGTTCCAGGCGAACAGCCCGACCTCTCCGCCCTGCCGCCGGTAAGCTCGCCGGTGAAGCGGCGTCTTGCCGCGCAATACGTGCGCGATGCGCGCGACCGGCTGATCTCCTCGAGCGGCACCCGCCCCGCCTTCGACTACGAATTGCTGCGCCTCTACGCGCAGAACCGGCTGTCGGCCTCGCTGGTCATCCTGCTGCTGGTCGGCACCGTCGGCTTCCTGTCGAGCCTGTGGACCGGGGCGCTCGCCGCCGGGCTATGGACCGGCTCGGTGCTGGTGATCCACGCGGTGATGATCACCAAGTGCCGGCAGTTCCTCGACCTGCCGATGGCCGAGACTTCGGCGCATACTTGGCGGCTGCGCTTCATTATGCTCGACCTGTTCTACGGGCTGGCCTGGATGTTCATCCTGATCAATCCGGTGGGGAGCGACGAGAATTCCGGCACGTTCATGTTGTTCGTGATGTTGTTGGTGGTGGCGGTGTCGTCGATGTTGGCGTCGAGCCTGCCGATGGCGTCGCTTGCCGCCACCTTCCCGGTCACCGCGGCAATCGCGCTGCATTTCGCCCTGCAAGGCACGCTGCGCGACTATATCCTGGCCGGCATGGCGCTCGCCGCGCAAGGCTACTTCGCCGTGTTGTCCTACCGGCTCTATTCCACCACGCTGGCGACGCTGCAGGCGCGCGCCGAAAAGGACGCGCTGATCGGCGAACTGGAACAGGCCAAGGCCATCTCCGACGAGGCGCGCCGGCGCGCGGAAGCCGCCAATATCTCCAAGTCGCGCTTCCTCGCCCAGATGAGCCACGAGCTGCGCACGCCGCTCAACGCCATTCTCGGCTTTTCGGAAGTGATGAAATCGGAAGTGTTCGGCGAGCATTCGATCCCGGCCTACAAGGAATATTCCGCCGACATCCATAATTCTGGCGTGCACCTGCTCGGCCTGATCAACGAGATCCTCGACCTGTCGCGTATCGAGGCCGGCCGCTACGAGCTCAACGAGGAATCGATCTCGCTTTCGGCCATCGTCGAGGACTGCCACCATCTTCTGAAGCTGCGCGCCTCAAACCGCGGCATCAACCTGCATGAAATGTTCGAGCCCGACCTGCCGCGGCTATGGGCGGACGAGCGCGCGGTGCGTCAAGTCTGCCTCAATTTGCTGTCGAACGCGATCAAGTTCACGCCGCAGGGCGGCGACATCTGGCTGAAGGTGGGCTGGACCGCCTCCGGCGGGCAATACATGAGCGTCAAGGACACCGGCCCCGGCATCCCGGAGGAGGAAATCCCGGTGGTGCTTGCCTCCTTCGGCCAGGGCTCCAATTCGATCAAATCCGCCGAGCAGGGTGCAGGGCTGGGGCTGCCGATCGCCAAGAGCCTGGTCGACCTGCACGGCGGCAGCTTCACGCTCAAATCCAAACTGCGCATCGGCACCGAGGTGGTGGTGACCTTCCCGCCCGAGCGCGTGGTGGCGGCCATGGCGCCGATGCAGGAAATGCACGCGCCGCCGATCGCCCCGGGCGAGCCGATCCTTTCGCCGGAGGAACGGCAGCGGTTGTCGCGCCGGCCGCTGTTCCGCGCCGGCACTTGAGCGCTTGAGCCCCGTGCCGCCCGTGCGACAAAACCGCGATTGCGTTCCGGCCGCCCGTGCTTATGGTCGAAAGCGATTCGACACCGGAACAGGCGATGATCGAGAGCCCCTGCAACAAGATCTGCACGCTGGATGCGGCTTCCGGCCGCTGCCTCGGTTGCGGGCGCAGCGTGGACGAGATCGCGCGCTGGGCAACCATGAGCGCGGCCGAGCGGGCGCGCATCATGGCCGAATTGCCGGCGCGGCTCGCCGGCCAGCAGCGCGCGAGCGCGGGGTGAGCCCATGAGCCGCCGCCTCACCTGGTCGCTGATGCTGGGGATTGCGCTGTCGCTCGCGGTGGTGATTGCCTCAAGCGGCGATCACGACGCCATCGCCAAGCTGTTGCGCCACGACATGAGCGGGCTGGTGCTCAAGATCGCGGTGGTAGTGTTCGCCGGCGGGCTGGTACTGGTGGTGTTCCGCGAAAAGCTGACCAAGGCGCTGGAGGCCATGCTGTTCTGGGCGGTGGTCGGGCTGCTGCTGGTGGTCGGCTATACCTATCGCTTCGAATTGCGCGACGCCTCCGACCGGGTGATCGCCGAACTCATCCCCGGGCACGTGGTGGGCCACGGCCGCAATGTCGAGGTAGTGCGCGGGCGCGACGGCGATTTCGCGGTGTCGGCCCATATCAACGGCGCACACGTGCCCATGGTGCTCGACAGCGGCGCGAGCTCGGTGGTGCTGACGCAGGATGCGGCCAAGGCCGCCGGCCTGCCGCTCGAAGTGCTCGACTATTCGGTCAAGGTCGAGACCGCCAACGGCCGCACCAGCGCCGCGCCCATCACGCTCGACCGGCTGGCGGTGGGCGGCCTGACCGAGCGCGCTGTGCCGGCGCTGGTGGCCAAGCCCGGGCAGCTCAAGCACAGCCTGCTCGGCATGAGCTTCCTCAATCGGCTCACAAGCTGGGAAGTGCGCGGCGACCGGCTGCTGTTGCGCGGGGCGCCGTGAGGGCGGCGCGCCGGGGCGTGTGCTCATAGGACGGTATGGCGCCCCGAACTTTCAAATCAGGGCTACTTGATAAAGCTCAGATATGACGCAAGGGCCGCAATTTGATGCGGCGATAATTTACTCGCGACATGCGGCATCGGAAACCGCGCGCCCGCGTCATATCCTTCGCCCCACTGCGCGAGCCTATCTTGCAAGTAGGCGTACGAAAGTCCCCCTAAACGGGGAATTTGCCCAACGCCTTGCGCGCGCGGGCCATGGCAGGCGACGCACGCCGCCACATTGTCGCTTGGAACACCCTGCTGAAAGATCGCCCGTCCCTTAGCGACGAGGTCCGGATTTCCGTCGTTGGCGGCTTTGGGGTGCAACGACGCAAAATAGATCGCCAAAGTATGCGCCGTTTCACGATTTAGATTAGCGGCCGCGTACCACATGTACATTCTTGAAAACGGATTGTCCCGCCTGTGGCGGGCGAAACTCGTAAGTTGATTTTCGACATATTGATAGCGCTGCCCGGCCAAGCGCGGCGCGGGCGTATAGCCTTGCGCCGACACGCCATGGCACCAAGTGCAATTGCGGACGGGAAGCCCCCCCGCGTGCACCGGCAACACAGAAACGGCGGAGCAAATAGCAACGGCAATGGCAGCGATTTTAGTTTTGGTGAACTTCATGATCTGAGCTTTTCGCATTTCGGCGCATCACCTCAGGGAACTTACGTAGGCCGCGACGGCTTTGATTTGGCTCCTGTTCAGACTGTGCGCGACCGGCAGCATGATGAACGAGGGGCCGTGGATGGCCGGGTTTTGCCCGCGTTCCTTCGGGAAACTAGACAGCGCCTTCACGACGTAAGGGTAAAGCTGGCCGGCTAGACGCGGGATTTCGCCGCGGCCGGTTGCGTGCGGCCCGTGACAGGCGGCGCAGGCGGCGATGTTGTCTTGCGGGACGCCGTTTTCGAAGATCGATCTGCCCGCGGCCACCAGACCTCTCGGTTCGCCGCCGATCGGCGGCGGATTAAGATGGTGAAAATAGCTCGCAAGGGCGTCGATCATGCCCGGCCGCAGGACGTGCGCCACGTTGGACATGATCGGATTCGGACGGCTGCGATCGATGAAGGCCCGCAGTTGATTCTTGAGGTATTGCGGTTGCTGTCCCGCCAGTCGCGGTATGGGATAATAGCCGCGATAACCTTGCGCCGAGGGTCCGTGGCAGTCTTTGCAGTAAAGAATTTTGGCTTGAATGCCGTAGCGGGAAGCCGCCACATGCGCACTCCGTGCCGAGCTTGAGGCCGAAAAAGCGATCGCCGCGACCGCCAACGGCAACGCCAACCGCAAGCCGGCGCTGCGTCCCTTTTTTGATTTGATGCGCGTCATGATCGGGACCACGGCCTACTCCAGATAGCTGACATAGGCTGCCACTGCGTCGATTTGCGGCTTGGTCAATCCGTGCGCAATCGGCGCCATGATTTGCGAATTTTCCTCCGCCCGCTCGTGGCCCCAATTGGTCAATTGCCGCACGACATAAGGATAAAGTTGACCTGCCAGACGAGGAATCGGGCCGTTGCCCTTGCCGTCCGCGCCGTGACAGGAAGCGCAGGGAGGAACATTGGCGCCGGGGATTCCCTCTTCAAAGATCTTCTTCCCCGCTGCCACGTTTTCTTTTGGAGCGCCGCCAAAGGGTTTGGGATCGAGGTCGTGGAAATTCGTGGCCAGAGCCTTTACCATCGCCGCGCTCAGCACATGACCGACGTTGAACATGACATTCGTCGCCGTCGGCGAGGCCACATTCGTGCGCTTGCGCTCGATAAAGCCCTTCAACTGGTTCTCGATGTACTCGACTTGCTGCCCCGCCAGCCGCGGTATGGGGTAATAGCCGACGAACCCGCGCGCCGACGCCCCATGGCAGACTTCGCAATAGTTCAATTTGGCGCGCAAGGCGTGCGGCGAAACGCTGGCCGTGTCGTCCGCGCCATAGGCGCGGCCCGCCGCAGCGATAGCGATGACAAGGACCGCCGCCGGCAGGGCCGCCCGCAAGCTGACGCCGTTCAGCATCCGGCACGCGCGGCCTTTGTTCAGCGTTGGGGCCATTGTCTCACCACTTTGAAGTGCTCCCGAAATCCCGCATCTGCCGATGCCTCGCTTTGCCGCGCGTGTCATGGCGCCGGTCCGTCACATCGCGAACCATGCGAACAGGAACAGCGTGTTGTTGTCGTGCGCGTTTTCCGTCGTGCCGTCGAACTTGTTGTAGTAGGTGTACTTCAGGCCAAGACGGACATTCGCCCAGGGCCAAAGCGGCGACTTGCTGGTGATGAACGGGATGTAGTCTATTTCGGCGACATAGCCGTTGCTGTTCGGACTACAGTTGGCGGTCAATACGCAACTGTTCAGGCTGGCGTAGAGTAACGGGTCCGACGATCCCCACGTGTCGAAATACTGTCCTGTGAGTACGATCCGGTTGTCGTTGCCATAGGCGAGCGACGCATACGCCCTCAGCGTGTTCAACGTGTTGGTTGGATTGGTGGCGCCACCGTTGTTGAAGAGGCCGTCGAGTTTCTGATTTTCGTGGATATAGGTGCCGCGCAATGTGATCCAGTAATTGTCGCCCTGGTATTGGTACTGTGTGTCGAAGGCGACATCGGTGAACTTGTCGGTTTGCGAGAATGTCTGAGGCAGCAAGTTTCCGCTGCCGTCGCCGTTGCTATCGGCACCTGACCATGTATGGACTTTTTCGAAAATGCCAAAAGCACCGAACTCAAACCAATTTCTGCCCCAATGCGGCTCCACCGCGACCCGCCAATAAGGTGCCCAGCCCGCGAACGGCCCCGGCATTCCGTATGGGTCAATTCCCAATTTGGGGAGCGTCTTGTAGTCGAGCGTCCGGTAGGCCGTCAGTTCCAAATAAACAAGGTTGTCGATGAACGCGTAGCCGCCGGCGCCTCCTACGAATCCCGCATAGGCGCCGTCGATCTGCGTCGCGGCCGCCGGTCCAGGCGCAACGTTCGACCCCGCGTAGGGAAAACCCCAGGCCGGCGTCGTGTTCCACGGGTCCTGGACGGTCGGATTGTTGTTGGCCGTGATGCCGTAGATGACATCCAAATTGCCCAGCTTGCCGGTGTTGGCATAACGCAGATCGGTGTTGTCCCATGCCCATTCGCAGTTCCAGCACGGATCCGTAGGAATCACCGGCGCTCCCGTCGAGGGATCGATCGCGGACCCGCCGGGCGGCGCGTTGCCATAAGTGGTCTGCGAAAACAGACCGATATGATCGGTTATGGCGCCGCCATAGAAAATGCTGAGTTGCCCAAGGTTGGCGTTATCATTCGTATGATAGGGCGAGAGCATCGGCTGGTCTAATTTCGTATGCGTATAGCCGTAAATCGCCATCATCGAGATGGGCGGCACCCAGACGTCGCTCGTGTCCGGCCGGCCGTCCAAATTGGTGCCGTTTCCCCCATTGGCTTTTTTCGCGTAAGCGGCCAACGCATCGTCCGGTTTGCGCCAAGACGGAAAAAGCGTCGTGCGGAACCTGCCGCCGCCCGCCGTATAGCCGTTCAATTTGAACAGCCGCCCGTACGGGGTGAGACCCGGGTAATCGGTATGGCAGGTGCCGCAGGGCTGCCCGGTCTGGCGGGCGAAACTCGGCAATGCTTGCGCAGGCTGGCTGGTCAAGAATACGAACGCGACAAGCGTTGCCGCACAAAGAGCGACGGCAGCAATTGGCGCGTTGGCGAGGCGTTGAGCTAATCGGCACCTGATACCGAATGAAAACTTGCCCCCAGCGGCTTGCCGCAACATAAACCTCACCCAAACCGGAATCACGCCCCCGTGATCAACGCATCAAGACAACACAATCTGGCGAGGAACATAAATCGGAAACTACGCGCTCAATTCCAAAGCCCTCCACGCGTGGCTTTGCTGGTACATACACGTCTTAAACCGCCAATAAATCGAAGACGCCGGCCTGCTACGGCCGGAGTCCTGACAAAAGGCTGACAACGCGAACTACTTCGCGCGCCAAAGAAGGCACCAGCCATCCGGGCTGATATCGCCCGCAACGTTCTTGCAACTCTTCGGGGGTTCAAATAGCGCGCAATTGCTGCATTTCTTGTCGCCGTTCGGAGTGGCGCGGTAGGCCACAGCCTTCTGTGGCATCTTGCTTGCCATGGCAGCGTTCGTTCCCGCCGCAAGCACGGCGGCAACTCCGGTAACGCATGCAAGTCCCTCCAAGAGCGCAGAACGTCGGGATAGCTTGTCCGACGAATGCTCCGATTTTTGGTCCATGGCAGTCACTCCCGCGAATAATCGCCCCTAGACATTTGTATACCTGATCTTGGTGGCGATATTTGAGTGAAATCAATTTATGTCGACGCATGGATTGACGGTACTGATGACGAGCAGAGCTACGCAGCAGTGACCTGCGCGGCTTGCCAACGCACCCATCTCATTAACAGCAAGACCGGCAGAGTAATTGGCGCCGACGAGGATTGAAGCGTTTCTCAAGAACTCAGATTCGCCTTTTGACAGGAAACTCAGGCAGGGATTCCGCGGGTGTCCTACGCTGGACGCATTGCTGAAGGCGAAATAGTAGCCACTCCTATTTCACGACACGTCAGGCAAGCGGCACCCAAGGATAATTTCCTCAATCAAATTGAAGGGGCGCCGATCGATTGATGTGCGCGACCGTTTCGTTCTTCATTGCCTCTAAGAAGCGTTTCTAACGGCGAACACACGCGGCACGCACCACGAACATTTCTGCTGGTTCTCGCAAGGCATGCGTTTCGATCAAATCAGGACCGCGAAAATCCGCAGCTCGGCGGAGCCGCGCTCCGCAAGGGCAATTTGCGCTATATCAATGACTTAGAATTCAAAATCGTAGATAAATTTACAAAAGTAATAAAACCCCCGATGTGCCATGCGCATCCTGCTTGTTGAGGACCACTGCCGATTGGCCGAGTCGATCACTAAAGGCTTGGCGCGGCATGGATTTGGCGTCAATTCGTTTCCGACCGCCTTGGCCGCGCTCAATGCAACGCAAGTCATCGCGTATGACGCGATCGTGCTCGACCTGGGTTTGCCCGATCGCGACGGCCTCGAAGTCCTCGCAGAATTACGCCAGAGCAAGGCGGCAATGCCTATTCTGGTCCTGACCGCGCGCGACCGAATTGACGATCGGGTGGTAGGCCTGGATGCCGGTGCCGACGACTACGTCGTCAAGCCAGTTGCCATAACGGAGCTGGCCGCCCGACTGAGGGCCTTGCTGCGCCGTCCCGGGCGTCCGCTCGAAGCGGTTATTTGGGTCGGCAAACTCCGGCTGAATGTAGCCTCGCGACAAATCACCGTGAATGGTACGACGGCACATTTCTCTGCGCGTGAGACCCAGGCAATGGAAATGCTGATGCGCCAAGAAGGGCAGGTCGTTTCACGCAGCAGCCTGGAAAACAGCCTTTACGGCTTGAGCCGTAACGTCAGTGCCAATAGCATCGAGGTACTGATTTCACGGCTGCGCCGCCGTCTGATCGCGATCGACGCCGGCTGCGCAATTCATACATTGCATGGAATCGGCTATTTGCTGAAGGAAGACCCACCTTGAAGCCCTATTCGCTGTCGCGTCGCATTACTATCGGCCTTACGATCACGATGATCGCGGCCAGCTTATGCGCATTTGGCTGGTTGTATCTCAAGGCCGAATGGACGGATACCGGGCTGCGCAAGCAGGCGCTGCTCGATCAGGCGCGAGTGATCGGCAGCTACCTGACCGTCAACGAAAACGGCTCGGTAGTGCTTAATCTCCCCGCGCGCCTTGCGGAGGCGTATTCAAGCCCAGGCAGCGCCTACCGCTACGCGATACGCGACGAGAGCGGTCAATTCATATTCGACGGCAGCACCCACGTAGGGCCGCTTCCGGCGATTTCCAACATCGGACGTAAGCTCTATGACTACGATCCCGACGGCGCTGGGCCGTATCATGTCTTCGGTGCGGCATTGCAGACCGTTGTGGGCCGCCGAACGTTTTTTGTTCAGGTCGAACAGCAAGCAAAGGAACCGAACCACGCTGGTAAGGCGGCGGTTGACGAATTCCTCACCGACGGTGGTTGGCTTGAAATCATATTCCTGTTTGTCCTGCTGGCCGTAAGCATCTGGATCGTTAAAGGTGCCATTGCGCCGCTGACGCGGATTTCGAAATTGGCGGAAACGATTGGCCCCAACAATGCCAACATTCGCTTGCCGGTCGATAATGTGCCGCTCGAAATCCTGCCGTTGGTCCGATCGATGAATTCAGCACTCGATCACCTAGAGGAGGGGTTGCAGCGCCAACGTGAATTCAATGCAAATGCCGCCCATCAGCTGCGCACGCCTCTCGCAGTTCTGCTGGCAAACATTGACGCGCTCAAAGATACCGAGGTGGCCGACCGGCTGCGCACCGATGTGGAATATATGAGTCGCATCGTTTCGCAGCTTCTGCTGGTTGCTCGCCTGGAAACGCTCTCGGTGCATCTCGACGAAACGGTCGACCTGAATATCGCAGCTGCCGACATTGCTGCGAGCTTCGCGCCACTGGCGCTCGCCTCACATAAAACGATCGAATTGTCGCGCAGCGACGCTCCGGTCATCGTCCGCACCGGCGCCTTTGCGCTGCGGACGGCGCTCGGCAATCTTATCGAGAATGCCATCAATCATACGCCTTCAGGAACGGCCGTGCGTATCCGGGTGACGAATCGGCCCGCGATAGAAGTAATGGATTCAGGCCCCGGCATTCCCGCCGATCGGCGCGCAATCGTGTTCGAGCGGTTTTGGAAGGGCGATCGCAATAAGAATGGCGCGGGACTTGGGCTCTCAATCGTTGACCGGATTATGAAGGCCCTGCAGGGGGCGGTGACTGTAGGCGATGCGGTCGGCGGCGGGGCGCTATTCACCCTGGAATTCCCCGTGACAGCCGTTCCGCCTGCCGGTAGATCGGTCGAGCTGGCATTGAGCGGCGGCTAAAAGAATTTCGGCAAGAAAGCTCCGCACCCCAAACGGAGGATTGCCGCCAGCAAGCTTCTTCAGAACAAACTCACCAAAAACCGCAGCGCCACGATCGCCAGAAAAATGCCGAAGCCGATCTCGAGCCGGCGGCGCGGCAGCCAGTGTGCCAGGCGCACGCCATAACGCGTCGTAAAGCTCGATACCGGCGCCATCAGCGCGAAGCCGATCAGCGAGACGAAGCCGATCGACAGCGGCGGCAGCACCGCCATGTGCCGCCAGCCGGCCAGCATGTAACCGACGGTGCCGGCAATGGTGATTGGCACGCCGACGCCGGCGGAGGTGGCGACCGCCCGTTGCATGGGCTGGCCGTAGAGCGTGAGCACCGCGTTCGACACCGCGCCGCCGCTGACGCCGACCAGCGAGGAGAACAGGCCGGTGACGAAGCCGTAGAGCGTCAGCAGGCCGCGGCCGGGCAATTCCTTGCCGAGCGACCAGCGCTCGCTGCCGAACAGCATGCGCGTGGCGATGAAACTCGCGAAGACGATGAAGGCGATCTTGAACAGCGCCGAGGGCGCATAAGAAGCCGCCACCGAGCCGATGGCGACGCCGACCACCGCCGGCAGCGCCCAGATGCGCACCACATTGGCGATCGCCGCGCCCTTCTTCTTGTGGCCGAGATAGGAGCTGACCGTGGTCGGCACGATGATGGCGAGCGAGGTGCCGATGCAAAGCTGCATGCGCACGTCTTCCGGCACGCCGAGCGCGCGGAACACTTCATAGAGCACTGGCACGATGACGGCGCCGCCGCCGATGCCGAACAGGCCGGCGAGAATACCGACCAGGATGCCGGCGCCGGCGATCCAGCCCGCCAGCAGCGCGATCTCGCCGAGCGAATGTCCGAGCACCTTTTGCCCCAGCAGCCGGTAGGTCAGGCAGCCATGTGCGCCATGTTCGGTTTGCTGTCCAGCACCAGGGCGAGCGCATCGGCTAAAACCCGCGCGTCGGCGCCGGGCTTGACCGCTTCGGTCGCCAGGTGCCGGCGGAAGGCGCGTGCGCCGGGCACGGCGCGGAACAGGCCGAGCACGTGGCGGGTGATGGCGGAAAGCCGCACGCCGTTTTCCAGCGCGCGCTCGATATAGGGAATGAGCGCCGCTCCCGCCTCTTTGGCCGAGGCGAAGGGCGCCGGCTCGCCATAGAACAGCGGATCGACGTTCAGGAGCCGCCACGGCTCCTGATAGGCGGCGCGCCCCATCATCACGCCGTCGACGGCGCCGAGCTCGGCCTGCGCCTGCTCGAGGCTGGCGATGCCGCCATTGAGCACGATCGCGAAATCCGGGTGCGCAGCCTTCAGGCGGCGCACCAGCGCGTAGTCGAGCGGCGGCACCGCGCGGTTTTCCTTCGGCGACAAACCTTTAAGCCAGGCCTTGCGCGCGTGCACGACGAGCGCGTCGGCGCCCGCCGCCTTCACCGCTGCGGCAAAGCCGAACAGCGTCTCTTGCGGATCCTGATCGTCGATGCCGATGCGGCACTTCACCGTCACCGGCACGCGCACCGCCGCCTTCATGGCGGCGACGCCATCGGCGACCAATGCGGGCTCCGCCATCAGGCAGGCGCCGAAGCGGCCTTCCTGCACGCGGTCGGAGGGGCAGCCGACATTGAGATTGATCTCGTCGAAGCCTGCGTCTTCGCCGATGTGCGCCGACTGGGCGAGCGCGGCGGGATCGCAGCCGCCGAGCTGCAGCGCCACCGGATGCTCGAACGGATCGAAGCCCAAGAGCCGCGCGCGGTCGCCGTTGAGCACGGCGCCGGTGGTCAGCATCTCGGTATAGATCAGCGCGCGGCGCGTGAGCAGGCGGTGGAAGAACCGGCAATGCCGGTCGGTCCAGTCCATCATCGGAGCGACACAGAATTGGCGGGACAGACTGAAAGGTGTTTTGCTCATATTTTCATACGGATTCCAGCTTTCTATCCACGGCTCATGTCGTACCATTTCGGGCTCTTTTTGCCCAATTTTACCGCCTGTAGTACGACAGTGTCGTACTTTCTTCCTCGTGTCGTACCGGCTTTTTGCTTGGGCCGACAGGCACGACAGACACGCAAACTCGATACGACAAAAATGGGCTCAATAATAGAACGGACTCGCAAAGACGGTTCTAAGGCGTTTACCGCCCAGATCGTCGTCAAAAAAGGCGGCGCGATCGTCCACCGCGAGGCGCAGACATTCGACCGCAAGCAGGCTGCCAATGCCTGGGTCGTCAAACGCGAAGCCGAGCTCAAAACAGCCCGGCGGCCTCGACCGGAAAGAAGATCCGCTTCTCTCCGCCGTGATTGACCGCTTTATCGCGGAGTCAAAAAACGCAGTGCTGGGGACCAAAGCACAGG
This sequence comes from uncultured Pseudomonadota bacterium, assembly GCA_963805535.1. Lineage (GTDB taxonomy): Bacteria > Pseudomonadota > Alphaproteobacteria > Rhizobiales > Xanthobacteraceae > Pseudolabrys. Next base: position 762,905 of record CAWDUV010000004.1, on the reverse strand, counting down.
TTCTCAAGACGATCAGGAACAGCGATCTTGGCGAGATCAAGTGCAGCGAACTTACGAGCCACGCGCTTGTATCGTTTGCGCGCGACCTCAACAAAAATGTCACGCCGCAAACCTGCGGAAATTATTTTTCCCATCTATCCAATATCTTCACAGTTGCGCGACCGGCCTGGGGCTATCCGTTGGGTCGACAGGAGTTCAATGACGCCCTCGTTGTGCTGAAAAAACTCGGTCTCATCCATAAGGGTACCGAGCGCACCCGCCGTCCAACGCTTGAGGAGCTTGATCGTTTGATGGAGCATTTTGGCCGCGTATCCAGCAGACGGGAGACAAGTACGCCAACTGGGTCTGGCTATCCAAAATAATCGCATAAGCGCCATTATGGAATATTTCGGTCAAGCCCGCCGACAAAGCTACATCTCGATCGCTATTATATGCTTGATTCCACACGAGTTGAAAGATTTCCACTTTAGAGTTTTGTGCCCGGCTGGCTGGGGCGGGAAGACTCGAACCGCCAAGTTCTCCTTTCAAACAGGACCTTTGAAAATGCGGGCGAACTTTGGGCAATTCAAGCCAAATCCAGCTCCAGAGATTTTCTCGCCGAGCGGCTGCCGTTTATACAAGCAGCACCCGTTTTCAAACGAATTTGCGAAGGCGGGCGCTGCGGCAGATGGACTAGAACGGCCGCCACGTAATTAATCGGGCATCCAGTCGGCCCATTGCATACCCACCCAGCCAGTGTCCGATCGAGCTCTGCCTCCCCGAGCCGCTTCCCGATTTCGGGAACATTCCTGTGGCCAGAAAGCTCTGATGGCCTCCCGCCCTATCACCTTCGCGCCTTTTGGCCGAGCAGCGAGAGCAGGAATCCACGCCTCGCTGTGCACACGAACTAGCCGATCAGAACATTAATTGGGCATTGCAGAGCCGGTTTTGGCTTGGCTCTTGCAAGCAATTGTGCGCCTGCGAACAAGTCCGTTGCCAACGGCTCCCTTAGGCTCTCAGCGTCGGACCTGACTTGGTGAGCACTCTTATCACCAGCTGCAAAGGAGCTGTTTCGATGTCCCTAACCACCCATCCAGCTCGGCGCTGGCTACCGGCCGTTCTCGGCCTGCTATGCGCCGTCGCTATGTCTCTCCCCGTGTCACGCCCGGCGCAAGCCGAAGCCATGACGCCGCCCGCCGCCTGCAAGGCGCTGCAGGCCAAATACCCCGAGCTCAAGGGCAAGACGCTCGTCAACGCCGTCAACCCGCACACGCCGGGTTATGAAGCGCTCGATCCCAAGGATCCAAGCAAGTACATCGGTTTCGATATCGACCTCGGCGAAACCATCGGCGCCTGCCTCGGCTTCAAGCTGACCTATAAGCCGGTCGTGTTCGCCGCGCTGCTGACCACGCTGCAGGCCGGCCAGGCCGATATCGTCATCTCCGATATCTACGCCACTAAGCCGCGCGCCAAGGCGGCGGACTTCATCACCTATGCCAAGGTGTTCGACGGCGTCCTGGTCGCCAAGGGCAACCCCAAGAAGATCAACGGCATCAACCTGTCGATGTGCGGTGCGACGGCGGCTGAAAACACCGGATTCGTTGAAGTGCCGCTGGTGCAGGCGCTCGCGCCCAAGTGCAAGGCCGCCGGCAAGAAGCCGCCGGAACTGCAGCTCTACGACAACAACGCCAACTGCATCCAGGCGATCCTGTCCGGCCGGGCCGACACCTACGTCAACGACGTGAACACGGTTGACCAGGCCGTGAAGGCCTATCCGGACAAGCTTGAGAAGGCGACGGCGGTCACCCTGCCCTATTCGGTCGGCATCGCCGTCCCTCGCAACAAGCACAAGTTCCGCTCGGCAGTCATGGAAGCGCTGACCGAGATCCAGAAGGCCGGCATAGAGACCAAGCTTCTGGAGAAGTGGTCGCTCGGCGCGGGCACGCTTGAGAAGCCGCACTTCGTGCTGGCCGACTGATGCAACTGTTCCTCCACTATCTCAGCCTGCCGTATCTGCTCCAAGGCATCACCCTGACCCTGATGGTGACGGGCTTGGGGTTGATCGGCGGGCTGCTGATGGGGCTGCTCCTCGCGGGCATGCAATTGAGCCGGTTCTGGCCTCTTGCCATGCTCGCGCGGACCTACACGGTCATCTTTCGCGGCACGCCGCTGATCCTCCAACTCGTGTTCGCCTACGACGCGCTGCCGCACATCGGCATCAAGCTGAGTGCGGTGGCGGCCGCCGGCCTGGCGCTGGCGCTCAACGAAGCGCCCTTCATCGCCGAAATCCTGCGCGCCGGCGTGATCGGCGTCGACAAGGGGCAGACCCTTGCCGGTCAAGCGTTGGGTATGACGCCCGGCGTGTTAATGCATCGCGTGATCGCGCCGCAGGCAATTCGCACCATGGTGCCGGCGCTCGGCAACGAAACGATCAGCGCTCTTAAGAACTCGTCACTTGCCTCCGTCGTCGCGGTGCAGGAACTGACCTTGCGTAGCGAGCAGCTTGCCTCCTCCACCTTCGACTTCTTCTCCATCTTTTTTGCCTCTGGCCTCATGTACCTGGTGTTGACCGGCGCAGCCGCCGGAATCCAGCTCGTCATCGAGGATCTCCTCGACCTCGACCGGCCGCCGCTGAAGGAACGGCTCGCCCACTTCCTGCCGTGGTATCGCGCGCCGATCGCCGTCGCAGCTCAAACCGGTCAAGCGAACGACGCCCGCCCCCTCCATGCCGCGAACGACGACGCACCCGCTGAAGCGCCCAAATTCTCGCCCGCCGAACGAGCCAAACGGGCCGCCATTCTCGCCCGCAACAACCCCGCAGTCGAAGTCAAAACATTACGTAAGCGCTACGGCGAGCAGACCGTGCTCGATGGGCTTGATCTCACCGTACGCATCGGCGAAGTCGTGGCGGTGCTCGGCCCGAGCGGATCCGGCAAGAGCACGCTGCTGCGCTGTATCAACCATCTGGAAGTCTGGGACGCGGGCACCGTACGGGTCGGCGGCTGCAACCTCGGCTTTAGCGAGAACGGCCGCCCCCTGTCGCCGCGCGCGGTCGCCAATCAGATCGCCGCGGTCGGCGTCGGCATGGTGTTCCAGCAATTCAACCTGTTCGCTCACTTGAGCGCCAAGGAAAACGTCGCGGGGCCGTTGCGCTGGGTACACGGCTATTCAAAGGCGGATGCCGAACGCCGCGCCACCGAACTGCTGGACCGCGTCGGTTTGAGCCATCGCGCCAATGCCCTGCCGCGGCATCTTTCCGGCGGCCAGCAGCAGCGTGTCGCCATTGCGCGCGCCTTGGCGCCGAATCCCAGTGTGCTGCTGCTCGACGAGCCCACCTCAGCGCTCGACCCCGAACTCGTCAACGAAGTGCTGGAAGTCATCCAGCGGCTCGCGGTCGAAGACGGTCTGACCATGATCATCTCGACCCATCAGTTGCGCTTCGCCGACGAAGTTGCCGACCGCATCGTGTTCCTGACCGGCGGTTCGATCGTCGAGGAAGGCCCCGCGCACGAATTGCTGACGCAGCCCAAAAACCCACTGACGGCGCGCTTCCTGCGCACCATGGGATCCGGGAGCGCCGCGGAGGCCTCGGCATGACATACGCCGCCGTCTCGCCGCGCCGCGCACGCGCTCGTCCCCATCGTCCCCAGAACAATAAACTGTCGTCCAAGAGGTACCCGCAATGAGGCACCACACCCTTCCCGTGTCGCCTAAGACCGTTCACTGGGGATATTTCAGCAAGGTGGTCACCCCGGCGCTGACCTTGAAGTCCGGCGAGAGCGCCACCATCGAAACGCTGACGCACCACGCCAACGACGACTACGAGCGCATGATCGCCGACGATCCAGGCGCCGAAAGCGTATTTCTATGGACGCGTGAGCTGAAGAACGTGGCGCGGCGCGGCGCCGGCCCGATCGAGGGCCCGTTCATCCGCGGGTCGGGCGAAGGTCTGGGCGTGCATCTGATGACTGGACCGGTGGCGATCGAAGGCGCCGAGTCGGGCGACATCCTCGAGGTGCGCGTGCTCGACGTGCGCCCGCGTCCCTGCTGCCATCACGCCCATGTCGGCAAATGCTTCGGCTCCAATGCCGCGGCCAACTGGGGCTTTCAGTATCACGACCTGATCGAAGACCCGAAGCCGCGCGAAGTCGTCACAATCTTCGAGCTCGACACCGCGGGCGAGCCCCACGCGCGCGCGGTCTACAATTACGTCTGGACGCCGCAGACCGATCCCGACGGCATCGTGCATCCAACCATCGATTATCCCGGCGTGCGCGTCGATCACACTCTGGTCAAGCACCGCGAGAATATTCTGCCCAATGTGAAAGTTCCCGCGCGCCTCCACTTCGGTACCATGGGGCTTGCGCCCTCGGAAGCCGACTATGTGAGTTCGATCCCGCCCAGCTACACGGGCGGCAATATCGACGACTGGCGCATCGGCAAAGGGGCGCGCATGTATTATCCGGTCGCCGTGCCCGGTGCCTACTTTTCGGTCGGCGACCCCCACGCCGCGCAGGGCGACAGCGAGCTTGGTGGCACGGCCATCGAAACCTCGCTGACGGGCGACTTCGAGTTCATCCTCCACAAAAAAAATGACCTCGGCGGCACGATCCTGGAAGGCCTCACGCACCCGCTACTCGAAAACGACCAACAATGGTCGGTCTATGGCTTCACCTTTCCGAACTATCTCGCCGAACTCGGCAAGGAGGCGCAGACCGAAGTCGCCCAGCACTCGAGCCTCGACAAGGCCATGCGCGACGCCTTCCGCAAGCTGCGGCGCTTCCTGATGCAGGTGCACCGCATGAGCGAGGACGAAGCGATCGCGCTGATGTCGGTGGCCGCCGACTTCGGCGTGACCCAGGTGGTCGATGCCAACTGGGGCGTGCATGGGTCGATCCGCAAAAGCGTTTTCACCGGCGGTCGAGCGCGCCACGTGCCGCCGCCTTCGTTGTGATTTCCCATGGATTCTCAAAGGGATCGTAAACCGAAATCCGCGCCGTTCCTGGCATGGCCTTTGCTTGATTCAAGTGAGCAACCGGATCAAGCCATGAGTACCTGCGCGTTCACCAGCGAATCCTATTCCGCCCCCGACCGTCTCGCGGCCTGGCAGGACAGCCTCGGCGCCTTGGGCCTGCGTTCATCGTTCGTGAAAGCCGCGCACGGCTTGCACGCCGCCGCCTTCCGCCGCGAGTCGCCAGACGGCGTTGTGGTGGCGCGGCTCAGCGCCGGCCCACAGACGTTGTCGTCGGGCCCGCAAAGTGCTGATCTGCCGCTCATCCTGATGTCCCTCGAAGAAGACGCCGTGCTCAAAACGGACGGGACGCGCCATGCGCTTTGCGCCGGCGACATCGCTGTGCTGCCGCGGCAGGAGGCTTGGGAGATCGGCTTCAAGCGCGACATGCATGTGGTTGCCTTGTCGGTGGCGAGCTCGGCTTTCCATGGCCGCAAGCTCGGTTCGCTGTCATTCGGCCGCACGCACATCCTGCGTGCAGAAGGTCTCGCGGCCGTACTGGCGCGCAGCCTGGAGGCGGCCGCCGAAAGCCTCGAAACGCTGAGCACCACCGAATGGACGACGCTCACCCAGGCGCTCGCCGAATTGTCGCTGACACTTTTGCATCAGCCGGCAGACGGCACTGCGGATGCCTGCGGCACGACGACGCGCGAAGCGCTGCTCCACCGCATCTACCAGACCATCGAACGCTGGCTCGACGATCCGGAATTGACGCTGGCGCGGGTCGCGCAGGCCGAAGGTATTTCCGAGCGCTATCTGCAAAAGCTGTTCGAAGGCACCGGCGACAACTTCACCCACTATCTGCGGCAACGCCGCCTGCATCGCACGCGCGACGAACTGGCAAATCCGGCGAACGCCAGCCAATCCGTATCGGAGATCGCGTTTCGTTGCGGCTTCAATGATGCCGCCCATTTTAGCCGCGCCTTCCGCGAGCGCTTCGGTCTCTCGCCGCGCGCATTCCGCCGGCAGGAGGCGGAGCGTTTGGCGGGATCGGCTGGTCCGCACAGCCAACGCGGCTGGCCACAGAAGGCGCTGACCCAGCTACGCACCCGCCGCGGCGGCGCAAAAAACGCACTGTCGAGTCCGGCAGCCGATGGCGCGCGCGACGCAACCGCAGCGGAAACAGCGCGGCAGCATCACCACCTGCCGGTCACGGCGGCGCATGTGCATTGGGGCTATTTCAGCCTTTCGCTCAGGCCGGTCGTCGAAATCAAATCCGGCGACACCGTCACCGTCGAGACGCTCACCCAGCATGCCTCCGACGATCCCGAACGCATGATCGTCGGCGATCTCGGCGCGGAGAGCGTGTTCCGCTGGACGCGTAACGAAAAGAGCATCGACCGCCGCGGCGCCGGCCCGATGGACGCCTCGATCTACGGCCGCGGCGCCGGCGAAGGCTTCGGCGTGCACATCTGCACAGGACCGATCGCCGTCAAGGACGCGCAGCCCGGCGACGTGCTGGAAGTGCGCATCCTCGACATCGCGCCGCGCCCGAGCCGCAATCCGAAATTCGCCGGCCGCACCTTCGGCAGCAACGCCGCGGCGTGGTGGGGCTATCATTATCCGGAATTGCTGACGGACCCGAAGCCGCGCGAGATGGTGACCATCTACGAGCTGGTCAGCGACGCCGAAGGTCCACATCTGCGCGCGCTCTATTCATACCGCTGGACGCCGCAAACCGATCCCTTCGGCGTCACACATAATACCTACGATTATCCCGGCGTGCCGGTGGACGTCGAAGCCGCCGCGCGACGGCATGACGTGCTCGACGGCGTGCGCATTCCGCTCAGGCCGCATTTCGGCGTCATCGGCGTCGCGCCACGCGAGTCGGACCTCAGTCGATTCCGTGCCGCCTTCCTATTTCGGCGGCAACCTCGACAACTGGCGACTCGGCAAGGGCGCGGCCGTCTATCTCCCAGTTTCCGTTGCCGGCGCACTACTGTCGGTCGGCGATCCGCACGCCGCGCAAGGCGACGGCGAGGTCAGCGGCACCGCCATCGAATGCTCGATGACCGGCACCTTCGAAGTGGTACTGCACAAGAAGGCCGACCTACCCGGCCAGCCCTTCGGCGACGTGACTTATCCGCTGATCGAAACCGAAAACGAGTGGGTGCTGACCGGCTTCAGCTATCCCAACTATCTCGCCGAATTCGGCGCCACTGGGCAAAGCGAGGTCTACGCCAAATCCTCGCTCGACCTCGCCATGAAGGACGCCTTCCGCAAGGTGCGCCGCTTCCTGATGAACACCCAAGAGCTCACCGAAGACGAAGCCATCGCGCTGATGTCGGCGGCGGTCGACTTCGGCGTTACGCAAGTGGTCGACGGCAACTTGGGCGTTCACGCTATCGTCAGCAAACGACTGTTTGCCGGCCGTGCGCACCGCTAAGATCCGACACGAGGCCAGACGTGCAGTTCCACATGATCTCCGGCGGGCCGAAGCCCATCGCGCCCTTCAGCCACGCGGTCGAGACCGACGGCTTCGTCTTCGTCACCGGCCAGATGCCGGACACGCCCGCGGCGCCCGGCGTGCTGCCGGAGGGCATTGTGGCGCAAACCCATAACGTTATGGCGAACCTACGGAAGGTTCTGGCCGGGCTCGGTCTCGGGCTTGAGCACGTGGCGATGGCGCGGGTTTATCTGACGCGCTTCAAGGAAGACTACGCGGCGATGAACGAGACCTATCGCGGCTATTTCGCCGAGGGCCGCCTGCCGGCGCGTACCTGCGTTGGCGTGACGGGGCTCGCCTACGGCGCGCTGATCGAGATCGACTTGGTCGTGCGCCGACCGGCGTAAGATTGAACAGGCCTCCATTCGGAAATTGGACCGACAAACCGCTCATCCGGAACACGTCCCGACCACTCCGTGAAATATCGAACCAGTCTCTGGGCGGCGGCTTCCGAGCGGTCGAGCTCTCGGGCAACACGCAGGCCGGTGAGTGAGGTGTCCACAGCTAGGCCGAGGCACTCGCGGGTGAAGTCATCGACCAGCGTGAGGATGCGGAAGCGTCGGCCGGTCGCCGAGCGTGTCAGCCACGAAGTCGATCGACCAGCGGAGGTTCTGCCCCTGAGGGACCGTCATCGGGGCTCGCGTCCCCAGCGCCCGTTTGCGACCACCACGCCTGCGCACCGTCAGACGTTCCTCCCGGTACAGCCGATAGAGCTTCTTGTGGTTGAGCTTGGTGCCCTGACGAGCCAACAGCAGGCCGAGACGGCGATAGCCGAACCGCCGGCGCTGTGGCGCCAACTCTCTTCAGCTTGGCCCGCAGGGCGCCGTCATCTTCGGCCTCGTTCGAGGCATAACGATAGGTCTTCGGATGCAGCCCCTACCAGCCGGCAGGCACGCCGCTGCGTGTAGTTCTTCTCTCCGATGGCCCAGGTCACGGCTTTCCTCCGCAAGCCAGGCCTCCGAACACACCGAACTTGCAATGGAACACCGTTGCGGAGGATAGAATTGGTTGACTAATATGGGCCTTTAAATTCCTCTTCTTGAGGATACTCACCGACATGGCGCTCATCAAAGCCGAGCATCGCCAGCACAGAATTTACAATCGTCGATCGTGTTGGGTAAAAGGCCTCTTCTAATCGCATGGAGACCGGCGCAGGACAGTCGGCGAGAGAGATGCGGCGTACCGGCGCTTTGAGCTTGCCCCACGCTTTCTCCGCGGCAATGGCTGCGATTTCGCTGGCGACTCCGTAGAGCTCCCAACTCGTATCGCACACCAATAGATACCCCGTCTTTTCGATCGATTGCAGGATCGTCGTCTCATCAAGCGGGCGAATGGTGCGCAGGTCAATGACCTCGGCCTCGACGCCGTGCTTTGACAGCTCGTCCGCGGCATGAAACGCTTCGACGGCCATCAGCGAGGTTCCTACGATCGTTATGTCGTTGCCCGCGCGCACGACATTGGCCTTTCCGATTGGTGTCGGCGCAAATATCTCGGTCACGGGCCCCTCGACGGCGTAGAGCGACCGATGCTCTAGGATCACCACAGGCCCATCGTGTTGGAGCGCCGCGATGGTTAAGCCTTTGGCGTCCTGCGGAAAAGCCGGCATCAGCACGGTGAGACCCGGAAAATGAGCGAGCGGCGCCTGTAGGCTCTGCGAATGAGTTGCGCCCTGGCCCCAGCCTTTGCCGATGACAGCACGCACCACGATCGGCACCTTTCCGGCGTTACCATCAAACATATAGCGCCATTTCGCCGCCAGATTGATCAAGTTGTCGAAGGCAAGAAACATAAAATCGTTACGTGGATGAACGATAACAGGGCGTTTGCCCATGGCGGCGGCGCCGACGGCTATTCCGGTCAACGCATTTTCCATCGCAGGCGAATCGAATACGCGCTCCGGTCCAAACCGCTGCCGCGCTTCGGTCGTCGAACCGAAGATGCCTGAAGGGTAATCAACTGCAATGCCGGTGACGAAGATCGAAGGATCGCGTTCCATCGCTTGACAGAGACCTTCCGAAAGAGCCTTGGCATAGGTCAAGGTGCGCATGTCGGTGCTCAGACCCGTTCGAGCAGCGTTGCAGGGTCGGGCCAAGGCGCATTGCGTGCGCGCCCGACCGCCTCATCAACCTCGGCCTGGATCGCGGTTTCCATGCCTTTGAGCGCCGCCGCGCTCGCAAGGCCCAATTGTATGAGCCGCTCGCCGCTGCGCTTGACCGGACAGCGCTCCATCCACGCCTCCAGTTCCGCACGCGTACGGTAGTTGCGCTCAAGTTCATGGTCGAAAAACGGTCCGACATGTTCGCGCCAGCGATAGGTCATGCATTCGAGGAAACTCGGCCCTTGGCCGGCGCGCAGTCGCGCTCGAGCAACCTGCGCGGTCCGATAGACCGCGGCGACGTCGTTACCGTCGACGCGCGCCGCCTCTATTTTGAACGCACGCACACGCTCGCACAGGTCGGTGCCAGACGCCTGTCGCGCGCTCAAGGGGCTTTCGGTCGCGTACAGGTTGTTCTCGCAGACGAACAGCACCGGCAGCCTCTTGATTGCCGCATAGTTCAGCGCCTCGTACATAGCGCCCTCGTCGAAGGTACCCTCACCAAAGAACGTGACGGCCGTGCGGTCGGCCTTGTCCATGTGGAACGCGAGCGCGGCGCCGACCGCGGCGGCTACGGTTTCACCGAGGATCGCACTTGACGCGATGAAGCCTTTGTCGGGCGCGGTAAGATGTACCGAGCCGCCGCGCCCGCCCGAGCAGCCGTCAGCGCGACCGTAGAGCTCGGCGGCCAAAGCATAGATGCTGCCACCGCGCGCGAGATAGTGGTTGTGGCCGCGGTGATGACTAAACACGACATCATCGGCTTGGAGCGCGGCGCAGACGCCGACAGCGACAGCTTCCTGACCGGTCCCGAAATGGGCGGGTGTGCGCATCTCCTGCTCGCGGTACCGCGCAGCCAGCGTCTCTTCGGTAATACGCAGCTTTAAAAGTTCGCGGTGCAACGCGAGCAGCAGTTTGCCGTCCAGTTCATCCAGTGTGTCACCGACCGCCTGCGACATGGCCGTCACGGATGCCGTTCGCCGCCGGCAGGCTGCGCCGCCTGCGGCGAAGAGACCAGCAACGGGCGCAGCTGCGCGGCATAGGGCTCGAGCGCGCGGGCGATGCGGCCAAAATCGCGGGTCAATTGGGCGCGCCTCTCCGGCGTGATCATTTCCAACGCATCGGCGGTCCTGGTCACGCCCGAACTCAACAATTTTTCGATAGGGGCCGGGCCGAATTGCTCTGATGCCGACAGGAGCGACGACAGCCTTTGATAGACCATGAATACCGGCAATGAAACGATGGCGACCACTAGGACGGCAGCCATGGCGCCGACGATACTGCGCCGATATGAGCTTGGGTCCGATCTTGCAGCGTCGCGTACCCACGAGGAGTCGATGCGCGCACCATGGCGATCGCAAACCGCGAGAATTTCGCCGACCGCGACACGCATATCCGCTTCGAGCGCGTTGACGTCGGCCCCCGTACGCGCGAGGCCGAGTGCGGCCGCTTCGGCGACAAAGCCGCCTTTGGCCCGGCGGATGACGATGGGATAATCGTCGGCTTGCGTCATGTCAGCCTCCTCCTGTCTGCGGCCAGACCTTCTTTTCCATGTCGACAATTGTGCCACAAGCTGGGGTCATCGCCACGACGGTTCCTTGATCTACGCGAAACGGCGCGGAGAAAAAAGGTGCGCCGGTGCGGGTTTCTGATTGCGGGCGCACCAGCGCAACAAGGTCTTTGCGGAAATCGGATGGCGTCAACGTGAAGGCGGCCTTGCCGCCGACGGCTTTGGCGGCAGCCAGAGGCGCGCCGCGCAAGGTGCAGGTCGCACCGTTCCGCGATATCGGCCGGATTTCGGTCTCAGTCTGCCGCTCCGGCTTCCCATCCTGCTGTCGGTAGTCATATCTCACCGTCAGCGAAACCGACTCTCCGGCGGCCACCCCTTCGACCCTCGGCTTTGCGCCGAGGTAAGGGGGAAAATCCCAATCGAGCCTGACAATCGCCCATGTATCGCGCCCGCTCGGGTCACGTGCAACGAGCGTGTGACGCGGCCAAACAGCCTTATAGGGCCGTTCCGCCAACTCAATGACCCGATTCTCCGAACAGCGGGTGTATCGGTTTACGCCCACCAAACGGATCGCTACCGACCAATAAGTTGGCGGGATAAAACACACAAAGATATCCGGCCGCCCGTATGCGGGATTGTCGCGGTCGGCGACCCACAAATATTTTCTGTCGAAAAGATAGCGATAGCCTGCTCCCAGCGAGAACGCGGTACGGCCGGAGGAAAATGTCTCATCCAGGTAGGCCCATCGGCCGGTGACGACCGAGAACGGGCCTGAATATGTGTTCGATACAATGGTCGGGCGCGCCGGCGCCAAGGCTTCGAGCGCTTTGAGAACGGCAAGCTCGTTCGGCGGGAATAGGCGCGCATCCGCCGCCTGGACGGCGATCCACCATGCCGCCAGCAGCGCCAACGGCACAAGATGCAACCGTGTGACGACTGCGGACAATCGCCCGCGCGGCTTTAGGTGCAACGTCGCGACGAGATGCCTGCCGATGACCGCCGCGGCGTACGCCATCAACCCAATGGCAAGCGCAAACGGCAACACCAGCATGTTGAGATAACGGACCATATAGCCGGAATAGACATAGCCCGGCGACAGCACGAGGACGACAAGCAAGCCGACAACAAAGCAGCCGATCAAAAACACAACGCGGCGCGCCGTCGCGCGCAGCGGCGCTCTGACGGCGTCCGGCAATGCCGGACCGAACGCGGCCAAGGCCGCCGCACAGATCATCGCCAGCACCATGCCTGCGCTTTGGAGGAACGCGGGCACGAACGGCCCGGGCAGCTCGGATTGCCAAAGCGGCGTCAACAACGGGTCATAGAGGTGTGCATGGAAGCATGCCAAGGCGATCGCAACACAGACGAGGGCCGCCCCCCGCAGAGCGGTATCGAGCGTGAGCCTTGCGCGCTGCCGCGGCGCCACACGCAAGACCAACACGGCAAACAACGCCACGATGGCAATCCCGAACGCCGGCCCGTACTGCCAAAGCGGCGCAGCGTGCCGTTCGAAACCCGGAAACCGCGAAAAGCCGCCCGCCATCAGCACAAACAAGATAGCCGGCGTGCCGCACAACATGGCGGCGTCGAGAGAACCGATATTTTGCGGCCGCACACGCGAATCGGGCGCGGCAAAAATCACCGCGGCCGCGGCAGCCACGACTGCATACAAGACAACGGTGCTGGCGCCCCATAACCAGGCGACACCTGCCATGACCGCGATCGCGACGATCGCGGACCGCGGCCACCACACGCGTCCGGGCCGGGCGAATAGCGCAATAGCAACACCAGCTGCCAGGATGAGGATGCAATAGGCAAACGGCGGCGTATAGACCTGCAAACCCCAGCGAAAGATCGAATCCAAAAGTAGATGACCGATATGCAGCACGTTCGGGTTCGCAAAATTGTAGAAGAAGGCAATGTTATGTTGTTCTACGAAGTGGCGCAGCGCAGCAAGATGCGCCGGTGACAGCATTCCGACATTACGGCTGAGATATGTGAGTTTCAGGTCGATGAGGAATCCATCCCACCCAAGATAGGCGACCAGCTGCGCAATCAGCACCAAAACGCCAGCCACCGCGCCCGCGAGTTGCACGGCAACGAATGTCAGCGCGGCGGAAATCGTCTTACGCCAAGTTGTCAGCGCGAAGATTGCAATAGCCACAGACAGGAACGTCGCAAACACGAGCTCGTAATAAAACAAGCAGAGCGACGTTGCGAACAGCGCGCCCAGCAGCCATCGGCGGCCATCCGGCCGGTAAAAAACTGCGATAGCGAGCAGTGCCGACGTGAAGGCGAAATGCCACACGCGATAGGTCACCACCTGCCATTGCACGAACAGTATGTAGTCGGTAAGCATGACGAGCATGGCGGTGCAGGCAATGCCGAAGCCGACAAACCGGTAGAGCGCAGCATACAAAAGCAGCACCGAGGCGAAGCCGACTGGCAGCACCGTCGCCAGCACCTGCGACGTGACGCTTTTCATGCCGAGCGCATAGAGCAGCGTCGCGTAAAGGCGGGGAAAATTTCCCTGATGGGTGTGGACGACCGGATGCGCCTGCGGGCGGGCGCTCGTCGATTTATCCGCAAGGCCGACGGACGCGCCCAGGTCAAAGCTCAGCAGATTGCGGGCGTGCAGGATCGACGAAAAAGTCTCGTTGCCGTCGAACACCGCTGGGATACCGCGCCCGCCCGCTACCATGCCGAGCGATACGCCGCAAAACAGAATACCCAGCAAGATCGCTGCCAGCGCCGGCTTCAAGTTCACGGCTGGCATGGGCGATCCGAAAAATCCAACATGAATCCAAATGCCGTGGACGAAGAGGTCGATTTGTACTTTATCACGCCGGTTTCCGAGAGGCAAAAATCGGCGGTTCGAAACGACCTTTGATGCTAAGATGGGAAGCGCAGCATTGGCGGGACGATGGCAGTGAAAGGCGAAACATTGGGCGGGACGACACCCGTTCCCGCATTTCATGTCCTGGTGCCGGTCTGGGGTGCCGCCTATTGCGATCTCCTCACGCAGGTCTCGCTGCCCTCACAGCTTGCGCCCGGCAACCTGCCCTCGCTGCCGCGCAAGGAGCACTGTCTCTACCACGTGCTCACGCGACCCGAAGATGTGGCGCGCGTCGAGGCGTCGCCGTCGTGGCAGCGGTTGCGGACGCTCATGCCGGTACGCGTCACGCCGCTAAGCCTGGAACGGCGCACCTCCTACGAGATGATGTCGGCACTGCTGCGGGTCGGTATTGACGCCGCGGACGACGCCGATGCGGCAATCCTGTTCGTCAATCCCGATCTCGTGTTCGCGGATGGCGCCATAGCGGCAGTTGTAGGCGCAGTCGGCCGTGGGAGACGCGTGGTGTTCACGACCGGCATCAGGTTGCTCAAGGAGACCGTGCTGCCGGAAATCGGACGCTGCCGCACGGACAATAACGCCATCGTTATGTCGCCGCGCATGCTCGCCGCCATCGCGTTGCGTAATCTGCATCCCATCTCACGGCAGAATATCTGGACGGACCCAAGCAGCACCTTCCTGCCGGCGACAATCTTCTGGCCGGTGGCGAATGAAGGTCTGCTGGCGCGCTGCTTTCACCTGCATCCGCTACTGGTCTGGCCCGAGCGCAAGCACGTCCCTTTCCACGGCACGATCGACGACGATTTCGTCGCGCGCGCCTGCCCGCACGCCGACGCCGATCATGTCGTCGCCGATTCCGACGAACTGCTGGTGTGCGAGATCAGCGCCTTTTCGCCGGTCACCCAGGCGCGTTACCGCAAGGGCGCAGCCGACGACGTGGCCGACTGGGCCGAATCGCACACCGACGCGCGCCACCGGCAGCTGGCCCGCATCCCCATCCGCATCCATGCCACCGAGATGACCGAACCGCTATGGTCGGCCGCGGAGGCCGCCTCGGCCGAGGTGATTGATGCGGTAATGGCCCGCCTCGCAGCCAGCGCCTGGCGGTTGCTGCTGCGAGCGCCGCTGCGGCTACCCCGGCGTTGGCTGCGGCGGGCAACCGATGGCCTATACGCCGCCGGTCGACGCAGCTGGATCGCCGGGGCCTATCTGACGTTCCATCGCACCTACGGGGCTTTCTGCGACCGCTACGAGCATTTCCGGGCACGGCTGGACAACGCCCTGTTCGGGCCCGCCGACGCCCCCTACCCCTGGAACGGGCATTGGTTCACCGTGCGAAGCCCTGTGGAGGCCGTTTTACGGCTACTGCCCGCCAAGGCTGGACGCCGCTTGATCGTAGCGCCCGATTTGGCCGTCCGTCGCATGCTGGAGCGTCGGCTCGCGGGGGCCGAGACCATGGCCTGGCCGCAATACGGCGTCGCTGCCCCTCCGGGCTTGCCGGAGCAATGGCCCTATGCGAACGCCGTTTTCCACGGCCTCGTCTGCGTGGACGCTCCTGCTCCCCAGCCGGCGGCCTTCTCGGCCGAGATGGCGCGGGTGCTGGCGCCCGAAGGCTATGCCGTCATCGTCACATCGGAAGACCAAGCGGGGACGTCCGACCTATGGGACACCCAACGCAGCGTCGCCATCCTCGGCCCCGGGTCCGCACTGGCGGCACGGTGCCAAGGCTGGATCGAGCGCCAGCGGCGCGCGCACCGCATCTCGCCGGTCATTCTGGAAGTGCCGCTGCTGCCGCTGCTCGTCGCACTCAGGCTTATCGGCGGCGCCGCAATCGCCCTGGGCGCATGGCTCGGCGATCTCGCCGGCAGCGGTGCAGAGACCACCGGCAGAAAAGCGATCCTGATGTGGCGACGCGATCGTGACGTGCAGGCGGCTAGGCATCCCAGCCGTCGAGGCGGCCGAGCCTGACCATCGCGCGGAAAGATTCGTTGCGCGCTTGAAGATCCGTGAAGCTGCCCTGGTCGACGAGCCGTCCCTGGTCGAGATAAATCAGGCGGTCGCAAATCTTCACCGTGCTGAGACGGTGCGCAATCACGATCAGCGTCAGCTGCCCGCGCAGGGCCTCGATCGCGGCGTTGAAATCCTGCTCGGTCTGCAAGTCGAGCGCCGCGGTTGCCTCATCGAGCACCAGCAGGTCCGGCTCATGATAGAGCGCCCGCGCAATGCCGATCCGCTGGCGTTGCCCGCCCGACAGGCGCTGGCCGTTTTCACCCAGAGAGGTACCGAGCCCCCGTGGGAGCGAACGTACGAAATCCAACAGCTGCGCCTGGGCCAAAGCGCGTTCCACTCGCGCATTGTCAATTGAGGCATCGGGAACGCCGAAGGCCACGTTGCGCCGCAACGTGTCGTCAAAGATCGCGATCCGCTGCGGCACGTAGCCGACCGACAGGCAAATGTCCTTGCCGTTCGCGCTCATGGGCCGGCCATCCACGGCGATTTCGCCCCGATCCGGCCGCAGAACATTGAGAATGATGTCGGCAAGCGTCGACTTCCCGGCGCCGGACGGTCCAATCAGCCCGACAAACTCGCCGCGCCGGATTGTCAACGAAATATCCGACAGAGCCGGACTTGATCCGCCGGAAAACGCGTAGCTGACATGGCGCAATTCGATGCGATCGGACAACGCCACGCGTTCAAAACCGCAGTGATCCCGCATGTGGGGCACCGAGTGAGCGACCTCCTGCAAGAGCAATTCCAACCCGGCGCGCGCATGCTGCATCATGTTCAGCGCCATGATGATGCGGTTGGTGAGCGGCATCAGGCGAAACGCCGCCGCGGCAAGAACGCCCAGTTGGGCGAACAAGATGCCCCGGTCGCCGTACAGCAACACGAGCGCCACCGCTACCAAAATCACCGTTATCATCGCCGCCTCGCTGACTACGGGCGGGAGCTTGCGCATGAACTCGAAACTGCGTGCATTGAGAAACAGCCGGTGCTGAATGCCGGCGAACTCGTCTTCAAAGAAACTCTCGCGCCGCAACACCCGCGCTTCTTTCAGCGCACCCAGACTTTGCTGCAGCGAGAGCAACTCCTCGGCGCAGAGCGCAGCGCTCTCGCGGCCGAGCTTTTCGAACCGCCGCTGAAACCCGCGCTGTTGCAGATACAGCAGCAGCCCCATCATCAGGCCGGCGATCAGGCTCGGCAGCGGCGCAACGACGAGCAGAAGAATGATCAAGGCCGCCGCCGCTAGCGAGTCCGCGCCGAGGCCGAGCACGGCATTGAACGCCTCGCCATAGGAGCCGCGGACCAGGTTGGCGACGTTCCGGATCAGTTCCGCCGAATGGCGCTCGAGGTGCGCCGCGTAGGGCGCGCGCAGATAGCCCTGCACCAGCCGGTTGGCCAGCCTTTCCTGCGTGGCGGCGAGCAGGCGCGCCTGGGCGGCATAATACAGGGCTTGCAAGACGTTCTTGGTAAGAAACGCCGCAAGAATCAGAAACACGAGCGGCACGGGGCGCAAAAGCACCGGCCCCAGCCACGGCTCAAGACGGGACAAAAAAGAATCGCTTGCTGCCGCCGCCGTATCGGCAACCAGCGCAACCAACGGAAATACCAACCCAACGCCGACGACATCGAATAGAGCGATCGCCATGCCCAGCAGAATGAGCGGTCCGATATACCAGCGCGCGCGGCCGGCATTGATCTTCAGCAGGGTGCGGAGAACGTCCAAAGCCACCTCGCGCTAAGCCATACGCAGTGTTACCGCTGCATGCCTGCTTTTAATAGGCTGACGCCAAGTGCGCCAGCAACGCCGAACTATGATACATTGCCTTTTTCGAATTCTGGCAGGCATCGGCTCAGCCGACGTTCCGCGAACGGGTATCAACGTCGAGCAAACGCATTTTCCACCGGCAATAAGGCGGCCGAATGGGCACTTTCCGCAGCAAGTGGCTTATCCTCGCTTGGATCGCGTTGGTCGCAACCGGCGTCGCGTCAAATGCCTTGGCCATTCGGCGTCTCCAAATGGCGACCGCCCCACTTTCTCCGCGCTACACGGACTACGCAATTCCCGCTGCAATCAGCGCGTTGCGTGGGCTGACTGACTATACGGCCTACATGGAAGTCGCCGGGGAATTCATTTTTCACAAAGATCGTCCCATTGCTTACAAAATCGCCGCCGCAAAAAACATCCGTTTGAAAAGTCCAGCATCCCGCTGGTTCGTCTCCGGCGACGACAAGGGTCTCATCGACCTCGTCTATCTTGGATTCTTGCTTTTCGGAACCGCCGTCACGAGCATCTATTTTACGATTGGGCTGCTTTGTCTCGGATCAATCGTCCTCTATATCGCCGAATTCTACCATTCCGGCCCGAGGATGGCCTTGCTCGTTGCCACGCTTGGCGGTTTCTACGCGGTTCTTTTCACGTTTGGACTCACAGACCAAAGCTCATCGATCATCGGGCCGCGCTTTTTGGGTTTCATCGGAATTATCCCGCTCCTGCACGTGATATTGCTCGTCGTCGGACGGCGGCGATTCCGATTTTGGCCGCTGGCGCGTGCGGCTGCACAAATCGCAATTATCATATTCGTTGTTCATTTGCGCGGCTCTGAAATGTGGCAAGTACTTTGCATCATCGCGACTTCACTGCTGTCAATGCTTGCTCTCAGAAAACAGCCACAAATCGCAGTTGCCGCGATAGCCATCGTTCTGGTCCTTGGCGTGAGCTTGGCCGCCTATCGCGAAATCACGTATAACCCCTATTATCTCAGCGCCGACGTCTCGACACGCGTGTTCTGGCACAATGCCGTTATGGGATTGGGGGCAGATCCCGCAATTCATGAGCGATTTAAGATCGATATGTTGAGTGATGTTTCTGTGACGGAAGCAATAAAACATTATATGACGGATACCAACCGCACGAAACTGCGGGATACCATATTTCCAAACAACGACTACGCCAACGGCAATTTTTCGAGCTTCAAATGGGCGTTGTACGAACCCGTGGCACGCGAATTTTATTTTCACATATTGTATGTCATGCCCGTCGAGACGTTGAAAACTTATTTCGTCATAATGCCCAAAGTTTACATCGCAAGCCTGTATTATATGATGGGCGGCGCTTCTCCGCAGACTTATCATGTCGATACCGAGGTAGCCGAATCCCTATCACTGAGAAGCCTGCACGATCACTATCTGAAGCCGTTGCGGATTTTTCCGGTTATTCTCATTTTGGCCAGCGCGCTTCTGCTGGCGGTTGGCACCAGCGTTCTTGATTGGCCGGCAGTGGCGGCAATCGCCATCGCGATTGCGGGCTCGAGTATTCCGCCGCTACTCGTGATGCCGGTCATTCAGTACAACCAACTCTTCACGATGTTGATTTTCGCAGGCGCCTATTTTGCGGCGATGATGATTGTCGCGGTGGCTCTGCGCCGGACTTGCAAGCTTGTGCCGTTTGCCCCGCGCTAGTCAAAGGCCGCCGGCTGGATCGCGTTAGCCGCCGGATCCCAACTTCCAGAATCGCTTGAAGAAATCAAAGAACTGCGCGGTCTGCTTGCCTTTGGCGGTCAACGCATAGCCTTCCGGCGTTGTTTGCAGAAATCCATTGTCGACCATCGTCTGCAACCGTTGACCGACCAATCGGCGGGAGGCAAATCTGTCTTGCAGGGCCTGCAGCGGCAATGCGCCGTCCGGTTGACGACTAAGCAGAACCGCCGTGCGCACGGACAGCGAAGTCATCACCACGTAGTAGAACGGCATATAGAGGACAATCAGCCCCCCAAAAACCAGCACGCCGCAAAGGCCCGCTGCTGCGAGCGCGCCCAATGTAAGCGACGGCGCTTGAACAATCGCCATCAGCGCCAGTGACACCAGAATTCCGACTAGTCCTGCAATGAACGCCCATTGATTAGCGCGTGCCGCAGCCGTAGGCGGCGCCAGCCGCCAGATCATGACATTGCCCAGGAGGAACAGGGCAAACCAGATCGACCCGGCGATGATCCCTGCGGCCATCGGAGCCCTACTCTTCTTCCACGCGCGCGAAACGCTGCAGCCGGGAAAACAGTCGCGCGAGCCGGCGGCCACGCTCAGTCAAGACCAGACGGTCCTTGTTTCCGATCATAAGGCCGGTCGCGCGCATACCGTTGATGCGCTTGCCGTACATCCAGGTGATACCGCGGCCATCGCTGTAACGCTTCATGACCTCGTCGAGGGTCATCGCGCCTTTGGGTGCATGCAGGACGTCGATCAGGATGCGCAGCGAAAATCCGCGCTCCGCGAGATTATATAGCTGCAGAATGCCGCCGAAGAATCCTGCCGTGTAAAGAAACAGGGCAAATCCCAAATCGAGACCCGAAGGGCGGATTTGCAACTCCGGCGGCAGGATCCCGAGATCAATGGGCGTGAGCAGATGCGTCGCGATCAGAACCGTTAGCACTGCGAAAAACACTACCAGGAGCGTGGTGGCGCCTTCGCCGGCCCGCGCACGGCGCAAACGCCACGTCGCGAGCGCAAATAGCAAGATACCGGCGGCAAAGGCCAAAAGGATCGCTTTCATCGGCGGCCGCTACTCAACGCCGGATACCGTGTTTGGCCCAAGTCTGCATAAGCCGCGTGCGCAGTAGACCTTCGGGCAAGCTCACCAGGTTTGTCCGGCGCATGGTGTAAAGCTCCGAGCGGGCGATATCGGCGACATGCTCACGAAAAGCGTCCGTGGCCCAGGGATCGAAATTGGCGCTGATGGTCTTACCGGTCAGCCCGCGGTAGGCCGGCGAAATCAGCGCCCGGACACATTGCTTGACCAGTTCCATCCGGCCGACGCTGGCGTCATTGGCCCCCGGCCGCATCAAGCGCTCGGTGCGGCGGAACTGGATTTGACCCGCCCGCTCCGGCCCGGCCGCCAGTATAGCATTATGGGCGTTGGTTCTGATCAGCCCCGGCGCGACCGCATTCACCGAGATGCCATACGGCGACAACTCGACCGCCATCGTCTCGGTCAGTCGCACGATGGCCGCTTTGGCGCAGGCATAGGCGGTGAAATTCGGGAACGGACCAAAGGCGCCGCCGCCCGAGAAATTGATGATCTGCGGCGCTGTGGATTTCTGCAAAAGCGGCAGGAAATGCTTGCAGGGCAGGAACGTGCCGAAAATATTTTCGCTAATCGTTTGCATCCAGGCGTCGCTGTCGACTTTGTCGATCGCGCCGATAGCGCCAAATCCACCGGCACAATTGATCAGGACGTCGATATGGTCGGTCCTTTCGCCGATCCAGGCGGCAAACTGCGCCACATCGGATTCCTTCGACGCATCGCAGACCATAAAGGCCACCTTGGAATAATCGCGAAAAGTTTCCGCCAGGTGCTCAAGATTGCGCGAGCATGCAAAGACCTGATGGTCCGCTTCCGCCAGATCCTTGGCAAGCGCGGCCCCAATGCCCGAGCTCGCACCGGTGACGACAATGACCTGGCTTGGTACCGGTTCGCTTGCCGGGCGTTTTGTTTCGCTGACGTCCGGGTCAAACCCAAGCTCGTCGAGCGATATCGCCGGGCCGCGCGAATAGACGTGCCCCGCCTCCCCTGCCGTGATGTCTCCCGGTCGCCAGCGCCTGCGGACGCGCAGTGTCCAAAACAGGCGCAGGACGGTGAAAGCCACGCTGATGATGTTGCGCGTGTTGACCGCTTTCGAGCCGCCTGCCGAGCGCTCGTCGATCGGCAAGCCGACTTCGATATAGGACAAACCAGAGTACAACGCCTTGAGCAGCACCTCGGCCTGGAAGCCGAAGCCAAAGGTCGTCAGTGGCCGGTGGCGAAGAAACTGTACGGGGTAGATCGTCAAACCGTTGAAATACCGCATGTGCCGGCTGAAGAGCAGGTTCAGCACAATTGTGTACAGGCGCGACACGATGCGCCGGCCGAGCGGCCGCACTTCAGGGTTGAGCGCGTAAGACGTGATGACGTCCGCCCGGCCGAGCTGACCGAACAGTTCGACAAACGAGCGATATGGCCAGGTATTGTCGGCGGGGATGTAAACGAAGAATTCCTTGGTCGCTTCCTCGAAGCCGCGGGTGTAGCCGTGACCGAGCCCCAGCGTACGCGGATTGACGATGACGCGCACGAACGCATATGCGGCGGCAAGCCGCTCCGCGACCGCGCGCGTGCTGTCAGTGCTGCCGTCGTCGATGACGATGATCTCGAAGTCGTCAATGGTGATCGTCAGCGCCTCGATCAGCCGCTCCACCGTAGGCGCGAGTGTGCTTTCTTCGTTCAGCGCGGGTACGAGGACCGTCATCGAACGCTGAGGCGTCGGAATCCTCTGCTTCGGCATTTCTGGTCAGCTCCCCGCCGGCCCCGGCTTGCGCGCTACGATGCCTATATTCCCGACCGGAATGGAGATCGGAATATGCCCCACCGCCAGGCGCCGCGACAAGTGCGCGAGGCTGCGGCGTAAAGCCTCCGCCAGAAAAGGCGCACGCTCGACGAAGAACGCCAGCGAATAGCGGTTGCGCGTCGCGGCTACGCGCAGCACTTCGAAGCCGCGCGCCTCGAACAACGCTCGCAGGGTCCGTTTTGAGAAGAAGTAGTGATGGAAATAATTGAAGACCGGAAAACGCTCGCCCATGAGCCGCGCCAGCGGCGATTCCACGTCGTGCACCACGGCGATGCAAATGCCGCCCGGCCGCAGGTCGCGTAGGACACGATCAAGCACCGTGTCCGGTCGCACCAGATGATCGACCACGTGAACAAGAGTCACGAGGTCGAAACCGTCTTCGCGGAAACCGCTCTGCTCGTAGAACGCGCCCGAAATCACCGCCGTTGGTACGCGTTCGGCCGCACGCTTTCGCGCGACTACCACCGGCTCGAGCCCGCAAAGCGTAACGAATCCGTCATCATGCAGCACTTCGAGCAGCAGGCCGATGTCGCATCCGATATCAAGCGCACTCCGCTTGCGCGCGAGAAACGGTCGGCCAAGTTTGTAGTAGCCGCGCATCGTCGC
Source organism: uncultured Pseudomonadota bacterium (assembly GCA_963805535.1). Lineage (GTDB taxonomy): Bacteria > Pseudomonadota > Alphaproteobacteria > Rhizobiales > Xanthobacteraceae > Pseudolabrys. The sequence goes on along the minus strand of CAWDUV010000004.1, from coordinate 740,026 downwards.
TTTGACGTTGGCAATCTCCTCGTCGGCGACGTTCACCTCGCTGTAGCCGGTATAAAGCGCATTAACCTCGCTCTCGTCGAGGATCGGCGACGAATATACGAGCCCGCAGCCGCTACAGGTATTGATGCGGTAGTGTCCGCCATAGGGACTGGACGCCAGCAGGCTATCCCCCGAGCGCGCCGTCGCCTCATAGCGGACCACGCGCTCCGAGGCGCCGCAGATGCAGCAAGGCGCAAGGTCCCTCATCGCCCCTCGGATTGCGCGGCGAAAAAGCGGCGGATGATGGAAATACACAGATCGAAGCGCCACAGCATCACGATAAAAGCGGCGAATGCCGCCACCGCCAGCGCCATAACGAATTTTGCCATAGGCCACACTGAGAAGGGCTCGAACCGCACCACGACATGATCGACACCGGGCGGGATGAGCACGCCGTTCATTACAATATTAGTGGGTATAGTCGCGCCGCGCTTGTCGCCCGCATAGACGCGCCATCGTTTGTTGTAAGTTTCTGTGAGCACGACGAACCGCTCTTGCGCCGAGGGTGAGACGCGGATGTCGATGACGTCTCCCCGATAGGTGACCTTTAGCGGCCCCGATGCATCGAATGTCTTGGTCGTCCCGATGAAACGTCCTTCCACGAATGAGGTCCGCGTAAGATCATCGACTTGGTCGGCGAACATGCGGATGCCCGTTGGGGAGTCCGCTTGATCCGCAGGAACGGCAATGGCGGGTGGTGTTTCCCTGCCGACGATCTTATGCACCATGAATTGCCGCGGCAAAGGCTTGACCGGATTGACGATGTAACGAAGCGGGATTCTCCCGACATAAGCGGTCTGAAGCGGATAATGGTGCCCCCCGATTGTGACGAATGATTTGTCCTCCTCGCCGGACAACCCGTGCGTGGCCACATTGAAGTAGACATCCGGTGTCAGCATCAGAAGATACTTGACGTTCAGGAAGGCGAGCAGAGGAAAAACCGTTGCATCCAGGTCGCTTACGGACCCGAACCCGATGGTACGCAGACTGGACGTATTTTTCGGCCACGGTAGAGTAGTCAACCGCCGGCTAACTCCCGTGCCATAGCCGCCTATTGTGCGGCCTTCCCAGAACTCGGTAACGTGCGGGACGTTCGTGGCATGCATGCGGAAGTCGTCACCGACGACGACCATGCGATAGCTGTCGGTTTCCATTGCCTTTCGAAACGCTTTGACTTTGGCAGGATCCGGTGGGCGCAGGACCGAGGGCACCACGTTGAGATAATTGAAATTGCGGAATGGATGCGGGAAAGTCCAGGTCTGTGGGCCGTCGACTTTGAAATGGGCGTAGGTGAGCACCTCGACGACCACGAAGGCGCCGACCATGACGGCCGCGGCGGCGCGGATATCAAAGGTCGCCGGCCGCGCCACCAGAACCGCCGCCGCGAGGCCGCCGAGCAAGCCCGCAGTCAGCAACACGACCAGCACGACCGACGTCATCACTTGAGTCGAATCCAGGATATGCAGGTGGAGCAGGTCGCGCGGGACCAGCGCGAGGAACGGCCCGTTGATGGCGTAGGCGACCACACCGGCCAACACGGCAAATATGACTGCCAAGCGCATCCCGATGCCACCACGCGCCTCGTCGCGAATCGGCAGATCCTTCAATTCGGCCAGATAAACCGCAAATAGTGTGCACAGCGGCAGGATCGCAAGGATCGACAGCCGCGTATGCGTGAAATCGGCGCGCCCGAAGACGCGCCAGACCACATAGGCACCCTCGTACACGAGAATCGCGCTCAAGATCACCACCAGCGCATAAAGGTGGAAGCTGGCATCGAGCGGACGCGGTGTCACCGGCAGGAGTTGCCGCAACCCCGCGCCGATGCGCAGATAAGGCTCCACACGCCGCAGGGCGAAGACCAGCAGCAGCAGAAAAAGGGCTGCGACCTCAATCTTGCCGGCAACGCTCGAAAGAGGAAACGGCAACGGGTTGGGAATAACAAGACGGTTGAACCCCAAGAGCAGACTCGATGAGGGCAGCATTGCCGCAAACAAGGCAAAGAATCCGATAGCGCCCACAAGCTCTACCCAAGTTCGCGGCCGCATGATCCCTAAGCAAACGAACAGGACGAGAGCGGTTGAGGACACGAGCTGCAATCCCTCGTGCAGGTTCATGCCGTGCCCCAAAAGCGAGCCTTCCTCGAAGTAGCGGCCGTAAATGCCTTCGTGGAAAAACCTGAGGATTTGGGGATATCCGTAATATTGAAAATCGTGCGAGCGAGCGAGCGAGAGAAATTCCTGCTGAATGGTGATGAGCCGGGGCGCCGAAAACACCAGCGCGACGATCGCGGCCGTCGCCATGACGATGAGCGGCGGCCATGGCGACTGGCCGCTGCGCCTGAGCACCGCGGCACGATAGACCGCATAGCAGCCGATGAAAATGTAAGCGTATGCGACCTCCTGGAGAAATCCCCAGTAGGCCAGCGCCGTGAGCAGCGCGGTCAGCCCGATCATTGGGCTGACGAGCCGCCCGGGCCGAACGTGCCGCAATGCCAGAAGGCCGAGCGGAATGAGAACGACGGTCAATTCGGCATTGTCGACCTGCGCCGCCCGGTGCAGCGAAAAGACCGATAACCCGTAAGCCAGCCCGCCAACCCATGACGGCCCCCACGCGCCTGTGACATCCCGGATATAGAAGAATGCCGCTACGCAGGCCGCCGCAACGAGCGCGATAGAGACGTAGCCGAGCGCCATGAAGACCTCGCCGCGCGGCACGAATTGCAGGAGCGGCGCGATCGGGTCCGTGCCTGGATTCATCCAATGCAGCGCAGCCATTGAAAAGCCGCCGAACATGCTGGAATTCCATGCGGGAACGCGACCGAATTCCTTCAACGCATCGTATTCGGCAAGCCGGATATTGAGATACGAATTGAGCCGGTCCGATTCGCCGATGAAAACCGCAAGCCCGACGATCTGCTGCCAGAACACGACGATCACCGCCGCGGCCAGCAGCAAGACCATGACCGCCGTCGGCCGCGCGCCGACCGCGGATGTCTGCTGCGCACGTTTAGCTCGATCGTCGTCTATATTTGCCGGAGTTGCCACGACGTTTGTGTTTCCTACGGCTTCGGCTTGCTGAGGTCGAACACGGTAACGACGCTGTTCGACATCACGCGGGAGTAGCGGCTCTCCAACCTATATGCCAGATCGTGCATACAGCCACTGTCATCGCGCGTGGAGCCAAGGAGCAGGCCTTTTGGCATGCAGTCGGCAAATCCTGGGAAAAGTTCGGGCAAGGTGAAGTAGAAGAAATAATGCGGTCGCTGCAAGAGCCAGTAGTCGTAGCGCCGCATAAACGCGGTTTTGCACGCGAGCAGGTCCAGATTACCGTCATTCTTCACCGACTTAGGCCCGCAGACGCCGAAACCTGGCGCACGCGTGAGAAAGCCTACCGTCGGCACATTGATGTTGGTCATGAACAACGCGCCGTTGTAGCGCCGGATCGCGTTGAGGGGGGCCCATTTTTGCGGATTCAGTCCGAGGATGTGGGACGTTTCGGCGGAAGTATTGCTTACGACGCGGTAGACGGTGCCGGCAAGCGCAAGCGCGACGCCGGCCACCGCGAGGATGCGACCGACGCTCGCTCCGAGCTTCAGGATCGCGGCCCCTGCCTCGGCGACATCGGCAACTGGGCGACCAGGCACCGCCATCGGATCCTTCACAATAGTGACGGCGCGGTGCGTGCAATAGCATAGCAGCCAGAGGCCGTAGCCAGCGAGGAACGTCAGCAGGAGCGCGAGGAAGAAAAAATTGCCGACGCCGCGCAGGTTGACCTCCTGCGCGAAAGCCGGAAACAGGATAATCGGCGCCAGGATCGTGATGACGATCCAGACCGTCATCCGTCCGAGCAGCGAGAGGCGTTCGACCGCGGCGTGGCGGTCAAACGAAAGGCGGCCCTCCGCGCCGCCGAACGATACAGCACTGCCGCACAGCGCCCATAGGCCACAAGCAAGCAGCATAGCCGCACCGCTCGAAGCCGCCGTAACGGAAAAGTTGGCCGCGGCTTGCGCCGCCAACGCATGCAGTTGAATCGGATGCGAGCCGTGATGAAGAACGCCCAGCCGGTGATAAAATCCCTCGAGTTGCCCCTGCGTCGGATAACCGGTGACGCGGTTCGATATCGTGTATTGCAGCTCCTGCACGAAATTGTGCCAGCCCAGTACCAGCATGTTCTGCAACAGATGTGCACCGATCCCGACGGCAAAGGCGGCCCCGATCACCAGCATGTGGCGCAGGCGCAGGGGAACCAGCTGCGTGATATAAAGCATGCCCCAGCAGAATATGACGGCCGAGAGTAGTGAATACTCGAGGTAGAGGGCCGAAAGAGTGATGATCCCGGCAGCGCCCGCGAGATAAACAATGTTGTTAGTTCTCAGGAAGCGCAGACCGAATAGCAGCGGCAGGAACGTTAGCAGGGGAAACAGACTGTATACCTGTCGGTCGAAGAGCTGGATGAGGGCCCAGGGAGTGATCAACAGAAGCACGAGGCCATACAGCCTCACGCCCAGAAAGTGCATGAGCTCTCGCGCGAAAAGCAGATAGACCGCCATGCCGATGAGAAGTGTCACCGCAAAGATAAACCGTACTTCGCGATAGTCGCCGCCGGACATCCACAGCAAGGCCGACGTGACGAGGTCGGGCCCGGGCGGCATGTGGTTGTAGATGTAAGGGTGGTCGGCCGGATTGAGATTGGTAGCGAAGTCCTGGAGAAATCCAGAATTGAGGTAGCCGAAGTGTAGGTAGTTGTTGGCACTGATAAAGGTGTAGGCGGCCTCCTCGAGTAGCGAGAATGGCGTGAAATATTGAGCTCCGGCCGATTTCCAGATGTAGACGATGAACAAGAACGCCACCATTGCGATGCCGGCAGTGGTGACGATTACGTTCGATCGTGTCGCCACGCGGTCGGCGAAAGCACGTGCAGCAGCGTCATGGTCGACGGGCTCACACATCGTCTCGGCTGCGGATTGGCCCCACATATCGCCAGCCTTCATCGTGGCTGTTCCGTCCGGTCCCGGAATGGAAGAAGGCTCGCCTTGTCACGCGGGATCGCAAATAGATTGCGGTGGGCGGGCATCGTGGAGCGGTTCCCTGCATAACCTGCGACGAATTGATCCGTAGCAATGTCGTAAGCCGCCAGCACGTAGTCATAGCGCCGCAGAATATCGGCAATCCGGCTTTGATCGGCCCACGCAATTTCAGCCGCTATGAACGGCCTGGCGCGGACAATCGTGGCGGTCATTCCCTCCAGCACGTCGTCGTCGAAGCCTTCCGCGTCGATCTTAACGATTGCGGGCGCAAGGCCAAGGTCGTCCAGGCGGACCACCTCCCCATCGATGGCTTCAATACGGGCGCGCCGCGCCACTTTCGCGCCGAATTGCTCCTCAAGAGCCCGTACCACATGCTCGCGGCTGGCCGAAGTAAAAGTGTGAAGCGCGATGCCCCGGTACACCGGCATATAAAACCGCGCCCGCCCGGGCGCCGAGCCCGCGCCTACCATGCGGTAGTCGAACCGCGCATCGCGCAGCTTCAACCGTCTCAGCGACGGTTCCAGCAACCTGTTTGGCTCCAGCGAAAGGATATGGTAGTCGCGGCTGAATGTCCGAAAAGACAGGGCGGAGATGCCGTCATTAGCGCCGACGTCGAGGTAGAGGCCCGCCGGCGCCGCTTTGATGAAATAACGAAAGGCATTGTAGCTCTTGTCGTGCGGCAGCAGGAACGGCAGCTTGTGCACGGCCTCCCAGGCGAGCTTCCAGCTGTAGGGATGGCGCTGCACCACGCGACCGCCGGCTGCTAGCAGCAGCATGGATGCGCCCCTGGCTGTCACGCGTACGCGCCGCTCCTCCATTGACCGTTCGCAGTCACACCAATCCCCGCAGCAGTTTGAGCAGTGTGAAACCGACGCTCAGGACATTCCGAAATCGAAATATCGAGCTCTTGTTTGTGGTCTCCGCCCCCATAACGCCGACCTCCACGAAGCTATGGCCCGACATGATCAGCTTCACCAGGATTTCCCCCTGGAATCCGAACCCCGAACTCGTCATCACGGCTTTGTTGAGCAGCGCGCGCCGGTGAACCGGCAGCCCGTTGTAATAGTGCAGATGCCGGCCCGACACCCGATTGAGCAGCCAAGTGTAGGAGCGCGACACAGCGTAGCGCAAAGGTGTCTTAATGTCGCGCAGGTTGAGCACGTAGGGCACCACAATGTCAGCCGTTCCGATCTTGGCGATGATCGCCGGAAGGCTCTCGGCCGGCATGCCGCCGTCCCCGCACAGCATCATCACGTAGTCGAGCTTCGCCGCCGTAACGCCACGTTGATACGAGGCGCCTAGTCCCCGATTGGGTTTATTGTGCAGCACTCTGACGCGCGGCAGCTCTTGCACCAGCCGGTCCATGATAGCTCCGGTGCTATCCGTACTGCCGTCGTCGATCAGGACGATCTCATAGGTTTTAAGGTGGGCATCCACGGTTTTCCAGATCTCGCGCACCACTTGCTCAATGACGGCTTCTTCGTTGAGCGCCGGAACAATGAAGCTGACGCCGTGCGGGCGCTTGCCGTCTGTCATCACGGACACGGATCCGGTCAATGGTTGGGTTCGCAGCACAGCGCAAAAATATAATGGGCCATTTTTTCATGACCGGTGTGAACGACCTCATCGTTCATCGCGAACATGAATGCGTTGCGAAAGTATTGCTGCGCCAGTTCCCGAAGCTCGGACATGGACTTGCAGTTGACGTGCCCGGCCTTCGACTGCGGCGAGGCATGTGCCTGAGATTCGAGCGACGGCATGCCGATGATCACCACTCCGTGCGACGCGAGCGACGCCATCACGTTTGCCATGAAGACGTGCTCCTGCGCCGGCTTAATGTGCTCGAGGACGTCAAGCGCGTAGATCCCGTCGTAATGGCCCGGCACCGGCCCACTCAGGATGTCATGCACGAAGATATCGAACGGCCATTGCGGGTTCATCCGCTTTTTCGCATCCGCGACGAACAGCGGATCGAAATCGACTGCCGTCACCCTCCCCGTTTCCTGGCAGACGATGCGCGTGCCGAACGCGTCGGCGCAGCCAATTTCGAGCACGTGCACGCGTCCCGCCAACATCTTGGCCACGAATTTGTAGCGCGAAAGCGTGAAAGTCAGCCGCTTTGGATCGTCGCCCCAGGCGAAGCTCGTCATCAGGCCGAGCGACTCGAGGCCCCGCTGCTGGGCCTGCTCGACCATCATCTGATACTGCGGCTCCTTGGTCTTATCGCCCATCTGTACTCGTTCCGCTGCGAGCCGCGTGGCACTGAAAAGATAACCCTAACATAGAAACCCGTACGAGTGTCACGTATCCGCCTCTAGGATAGTCCAATCGTAGTCGCCGCGATAACCGGCATCGGCAAACAGCGCGGTCCATTCGTCCGGCCGCAAATACGTCAGCGCGGTCAGGCACCAGCCTTCGAACAACCGCTTCTGACTCCTTAGTGCGGAACGCGTCCACCTGCACAAAGGCTTTTTCCGGCCAACGGCAGACCCGCATAATCTCGCCCAGCGCACGAATGCAGCCTTCGCGATCAAGATTGTGGACCGTATTGATACTGAGGACAGCGTCGAAGCTTGCGTCGGCGAAGGGCAGACATTGTGCGTCCGCGCGGCAGAGGCGGTATGCGGCGTCGGGCGCGGCGTGCTGCAGCGCGTACATGGAAATATCCACACCGAAAACGTCGAGCCCCGGGCATCCCTCCATCAGGTCCTTGACCAGAAAACCCTTGGCGCAGCCGACGTCGAGCACCCGCATGCCCGGCTCGAGCCCGAAATGCGCAACAATATCACGCGCAACCGGGATCCAGCGGCCGTCATAGCGGTAACCGCCATAGCCGTATTCGCGCGGCCCGTCGAAATAGGCCTCGCCGAATTGCCGTGAGACGGCGATGACCTCCGGGCTCTTGCCGGCTTCGCGGCGGCGGATGTCGCGCCGCGCCTTCGGCAGCGCCCGTAGGAGCTTCACTTCGGCCATGCATCCTCGCGCTGCACTTTGGCGAGGCCGGTGCCGATCGGCGTATAGTTGAAGTCTGGAAAAGCCGCGCGACAGCATGAAATATCGAACGGCCGGTAGCCGTTGTGCGGCATCGGACCATGACGCGGCGTGCTCTCAATCGGCACGGGCCGCGGCGCCAGCGCCACGGCCAGCTCGGCCAATTCGCGGAACGAGTGCACTTCGCCGGTGACGATGTTGAGCGCGCCGACGCTGCGCCTTTGCAGAACGCGGAAAATGATCTCCGCCACGTCGTCGATCAGCACATGGTCACGCCGCTCCTCGCCGTTGCCGAACAGTACGATTGGCTTTCCGGCATTGGCAAGGCGACGAAACATGTTGGGTCCGTAGCTGTTGTGCGGGTCGCGCGCGCCGTACAGCATGCTTGGCCGCAGGATCGCGAGCGGCGACTTGACCTCGCTCGCGAAGGCAACCTCGCGCGCGAGATGCATCACTCCGTGCATCGTCTCCGGCGCGCGTGGTGAGGCTTCTGTGAGCGGCACCGGCGTGTCGGCATAAACCGCGTCCGAGCTGATATTCACGACGTGCGATACCCGCGTCTTGCCGAGCGCTGCGACCATCACACTGACCATCTTGGCGTTCTCGACCAGCATGGCGGCGGTCTTGCACGGGCTTTTCGCCGAGGCCGCCACCACCGCGTCGCTCGGCCGCAGCAGCCCGGCCAGCCGGTCGGCGGCATCCGGCACAGCGAGGTCGAGATCGCGGCGCGCAAGGCCCAAAACGGGGACGCCAGCCGCTTCGAGCCGACGCATCACCGCGCTGCCAACAAATCCCGCAGCGCCGAGAACGACAACGCGCTCGGGCGCCACCGGCTTATCGTTGAGATGCCGGATCATCTGGGAATTCCGGGGGCCGCCCGAGCCTATGGTAACTGAGGCCTGCGCGCCGCGCAGCCGCAGCGTCGACGACGCCATAGGGATCGACGAGGATGCGGCCGGCGAGTGCCTTGGCAATGTCGGCCGCCGCTATGGCGCGGTACTGCGGCCACGGTGTCAGGATGAGCAAGGCGTCGGCGCCGCGCGCGGCATGGAGCGGATCGGTTGCACTTTCGGCGCGCGGATTACCGGCCGCCGACGCGGGCACCGCGGGATCGTGCAAGCACAGGTGCGCCGTCCCGAGCTGCGCGATCGTCGCGAGCGCCGCCGAATTCCTTACCGAATCCGTGTTCTCCTTGTAGGCAAGACCCCAGATCGCGAGCGTGGCGTCCGGTCGGGCGTCGAGCAGCAGCGTACGGATCGTTTGCGCGGCCCAGTCACGCCGCCGCGTGTTTATCGCGCGCCACGACGCGACCAAGCCGGTGTCGACGCCTTTGGCTGCAGCGATACGCTCCAAGCTCGCCAGGTCCCGCTCCAGATTGCCGCCGGCGATGCCGAGGCCAGGCGCGAGATAGGCGTATGGGCCGATCCGGCGATCGAGCTTGAGCGCCGGTACTATCTCGCCCCAATCGGCGCCGATGCGCTCGCACAATTCTGCCATAAGGTTGCTAAGGCTGACCGACGACACGAGGAACATATTGATCGCGATCTTTGCCAATTCCGCGCTCTCAAGGCCCATTTGAATGACGGGACAGCCGAACGCCTGATAAAGTGTCGTCAGGCGCGCATCGAGCGGCCGGCCAGGTTCCGCGCAGCCGACGATGAAGCGCTCCGGCTTCGTGGCCTGTGCGACGGCGCGGCCGAAGATCAGCGTCTCGACCTGATAGTAGAGACGCGCTTGCGGAAACTCGATAAGCGAGCGCGTATAACCGGGCGGCACCTGGCTCAGGATTACGAGCAGGGCTTGCGGGTTGAGCACGCCGGAGACCTCCGCGATCAACTGCGAAATGCTGGCGAGGTCGCTCTCGCCGGTCGCGGCGGTCGGCACGTCGCGTGCGATATAGACGATGTCGCAAGAGGCCAGTGCTGCTAGATCCGCCGTGAAGCTTTGCCGCCCGCCATTGCCAGCGATCAGCGCGCCGAGGCCGGGCTCCGACATGGGCAACTCTTCCCGCGCCAGTGCCGCGATGCGCGAACCGTCGCCATCATAGCAGATCGCGGTAAACCCTTTCGACGCGATCGCGCTCCCGGTGACGAGGCCGAGATGCGTCATGCCGGCCATGCCGATCACGGGCATGGTCACGGTGCAATCTCGCCGGCGAGGCGCCGCAGCGTGGCGTGCAACCAGATGTCGGTACGCAGATCGGCGGCGGCGCCCTTGCGGCAGAGCTCGCTGAAATGAGCGTATTCCAGCTCCCATGTCGGATCGCCTTCCGGCACGATGGAAGTTTCTTCGGGCGGACGGCCGCTTGGCAGCACGCGCCGCCGGTGCACGAAAGTGGACGGGCCCCACTTGCACAGGCTCGCGATGTGGGCGCTACCTTTTTCCGCGAGAATGTCGCAGGTGAAATTGTTGCGCCACATGCACAGCGTCATTTCGAGCTCCAGCCGCGGGCGGTTGGTCTCCGTGCCGATGATAACATGATCGGGCGCGCGGTTCTCGAAGCGGTTGGCGGCTATCACCTGGAAGGTGTCGGGCATGTCGCCAAACCAGTAGCGGCAGGTGTCGAGAAGATGCGAGCCGATATCGGGTAGCACCCCTGCCCCGGTGTCACGCCAAGGCGAATCGCGTACCAAGCGCGCCGTGCCGTTGCCGTAAAACATTCGACAGCTATAAATCGTGCCGAGCGTACCGGACGCGATCAGGTCGCGCATACGTACGAAATGCGGCTCGAAGCGATGATTGTAAGCGGTATAAAGGACCGCGCCCTTACTGCGCGATACATCCTGAAGCGTCGTCAGGTCGCCCTCGCCCGGCGCCCACAACGGCTTTTCGACCAGGACGTGCTTACCGTTTTGCAGGAAGTAGCGGACGAGATCGAATTTCACATCGTCCGGTACGCAGGCGAGCACCGCGTCGTAGCGCGACAGCGGCACCTCCTCTGCCGTCCTGTAATCGGCCTCGGCGTTGGCCGGATCGACCGTGGCGACGCAATCGGCGCCGGCAACGCGCCGCCGCTTCTCGCCTTGCGTTCCCAGCCCGACGACGATCACCCTCATGCCAGCATGCTCATGCGCCTGCACTGTGCATTTCCACGTCGTCGATCTTGCGGTGCACGGCGTCGGGCGTCACCATGACGTTTCCAGCGCGCTCGCATTCGCATGCCGCTGCGAAACTGCCCAGGATCGTCGCCACCACGTCGTTTCCGGTCGCCAGCATGGCAAGTGTCGAATAGGCCAACAGCGCGTCGCCGGCTCCAAGCGGGTCGATCAGATGGTCGACGAAGCTGTCCATAACGAAGAAGCTATCGTGCTGCTCGTGATCTGGCCCGCGGCAGGCCAGCACGCCACGGTCTCCGAGCTTGAGGATCATCCTCTTGCATCGTGCGCGGTCGAACAGCATCGATGCTAGGGGCCGGATACCGGAATCCTGGTCCCCCAGCGCGAAACGCGCCTCACGCTCGTTGGGCGTTATCAGGTCAAAGCCCTGGAATTCAATGATGTTGCCCCAGCGGCTCGCCACCTGGCTGTCGGCCACGCGGAAGCAGCCGGTCGGGATCGCTTCGACCAATTGCGGGATGGTGCGGCGGTTGAAGATACCATGACGGAAATCACTGAACACGACGGCATCGACGTTCGTCTTGCGGATGCAATCCTCAAGCTGATGCAATACGTGATCGGTGATCGAGCTGTTGTCTAGTGTGTCGACCTTGAGCAGATGGTAGCCGCCGGCGACGACCACGTTCTTGTTCACCGTCGGCCGGGTCGTGTCGATGATCGGCCGGCACTCGACTTCGGCTTGCGCTAAGCCGTCGATCACGGCATCCTTCAGCGAATCGTCACCAAGGACGGTCGACAGCACGACGCTGGCGCCGGCCGCTTTCATGTGTTGCGCAACGATCGCGGCGCCGCCGATGTAATCCACCCTCTTCTCGAACAGGACACTCATCGTCGGCGTCTTGGTCTGTCCGCCGATCATCGTGCAATAGGTGTACGAATTGACGATAGCGTCGCCGACCACGTGAACACGTTTTCCGGCCAGTTGATCAAGCGTCCGGCGCAGCATGTCGAAGCTGACGCTTTCGTTGTCCATCAGCGTGAACAACTTCTCGAACTTCAAAACCGGCGGCGAGACGTTGATCAGCTCGGTGGACGAATAGACGATGTCACCCGGCGTAAACAGCAATTCGCCCGAATAAGCCTCCACGGCATCGAGCTCTTCCTGTGTCCGTTGGCCAAGCGTGCCGGTCGCATTGTATTCATAGCCCTTGGCGAAGAAGTCCGGTTGGATCGTCCGGATATTTTCAAGCGGCGTGGCGTTCTCGTCGATGACGACGTAGTCGACCGGCTCCAACGCCGCCAGGTTCAACGCGCGCAAATCCTGCGGAACGTGCGGACGGTATTTGCCCTTCTCGATATGCCGGTCCGCGGTCAGGCTCGCGATCAGGATCGGCGCCTTGCTCTTGGCGTACATTAGATGGCGGATGTGCCCCGGATGCACGATGTCGAATACACCGTGGCACATGATGACTTTTTGATCGCGCGGCGGCGCGCCCAGCAGGCTGCGAAGCTCTGCCGCGGTCTTAACCTTGTGATGGTATTTCGACAGTAGTGAAATTGTCATTGCGGTGCCGATGTACTCACCGGGCATTCGAACCCAGATACTGAAACCATGTCCGTGTCGCCAGCGCAATCGAATCGGGGTCCCAGAGCGGCGCGTCCCGCCAGCGTTCGATGTCCGCCAGCATGTGGGCGACGCCCTCCTTGAAGGCGGTTTTTGGCCGCCAACCGAGCCGCTTCTTTATTTTTGCAATGTCGGCGAATGTGCAATCGGGCTCGCCGGGGCGCTTCGGCACGTAGGTCACCTCACCACCCAGGAGCGCCACCAGCCGATTGACACTCTGTGGCGCGCCCGCCCCGACATTGAAGCGCTCGCCCGCAATATCGGTCTCGGCCGCCGCCAGGAAAGCCTCCGCCACGTCCGTGACGTAAACGAAATCGCGCGACTGGGTGCCGTCGCCGACCACCGTGAAGGGCTTGCCCGCAAGCTTCTGCCGCAAGAAGACGCCGAACACCGCGCCATAGGCGCCGGTGGTTCGCACGCGCGGGCCGTAAGCATTGAACACGCAGATAGAATTGACCGGCAGCCCGTACACTTGCCGCCAGTGGAAGGTCGCCTGCTCGCCGAAATATTTGGATAGCGCGTAAGGGTATTGCGGCGCGATCGGGTGATCTTCCGATGTCGGCGTATCGGCCAGCCCGTAACACGACGATGAGGCTGTGTAGACAAGTTTGCGCACACCGGCATGGCGCGCGCATTCGAGAACGCGCACGGTACCCTGCACGTTGATCGCCATGTAGTCGATCGGTCGCTCTATCGAAGGCACGATGTCGCCGATGGCGGCGAGATGGAAGACGTATCGCGCGCCTGCGAAGATCGGCGATGTCGGGTCCAGCCGGCAGATATCTTCCTCGGCGACCTCCAGCCGGCGACTGGCCTCATGCTGGGCGAGGTTACTGATATGGCCGCCGGAGAGGTCGTCGACGACTTGCACTGTGTAACCCTTGGCCAGCAACAGGTCGACCAAATGGCTGCCGATGAAACCGGCGCCGCCCGTGACGACCGCAACCGGGCGTGCCACCGTCATTGGGCGCCTATCTTCTTCATCGTCCGGACGTTGTAGTAGGCGTCATCCTCGAAACTGTCCGGCACGAGGTGGTTGGCGAAGGCACGGGTGAGATCGTGCACGGCGTCCTCTATCGTCCGTTTCGGCACATAGCCCAGGATGCGGCCAATCTTGTCGGAATTGACGTGATAGGAGCGGTAGTCGTTGGACGGCGTGGTCACGATATTCACCTCGCCGTGGCTTGGCATGTCGCCTTCGACCACTTTCTTCACCAGCCGCGCCAGATCCGCAATCGAATGGTTCTGGAAGCCGATATTGAAGGTCTCGCCCTGGATTTTCTCGCGCGGCACCTCCAGCAACAGCATATAAACGTCGACCATGTCCTCAATGTGCAGATTTGGCCGCATCTGCTCGCCGCCGAAAACCGTGATCTCGCCTTTGTTGACTGCGTAGTTGGTGAGGATGTTGACCGAAAGGTCGAGCCGCATGCGCGGGCTGTAACCGCAGACGGTCGCGGGCCGGATCGTCACGCAGGCAAAATCGTCGCCCATGTGCTTGAACAGCAGCGGCTCGCATAGCCCCTTGAGCTTGTTGTAGAGCGTCAGCGGCACCAGCGGATGGTCCTCGGTCACCTGCGGCGACTCGCTGACCCCATACACCGAGCTGGACGAGCAATAGATGAAGCGGCGGGCGCCGGCTTCCTTGGCAGCAATCACCATCGGCTCGAAGCAGTCGTAGTTGATGGACGTCGACAGTTTTTCATCGAGATCGAAGCTTGCGTCGTTGGAGATGCAGGCAAGGTGGATGACGGCGTCCTGCCCCGAGAGCGCTTGCGCCAGCGCCGGCGTATCGCGGATATCGCCCTTGATGACCCGCAGGTTCGGATGGTTGGGCAACCTGCAGCCGAAATAGAGAATATCGTAGACCGTCACCACGTGACCGGCCTCCAACAGGCGCGGCACCAGCACATGACCGACGTAACCGGCGCCGCCGGTTACCAGAACGTTTTTCAAGGATAGCGTCATGATATACGCAAGCTGTGCGACACGGTCACCGCATGGGGCTGCAACGGGGTGCTCTTAGGAAACGGCCCTTTTTTTCGCAAGCGGAATATTAAAGCCCGACGCTAGCGCGTCATTATAGAACATCGCCACCGTCTCCCGCGAGAACTCGGAGAGATCCTTGCCGGTCAGCGCCAGCTTGCGTAGCAGGTCGTCAGTGATCGTGATGATGTGGCAGCCGATCGAGTCAGCCTGAAACACGTTAAACACCTCGCGCGGGCTCGCCCACAAGAGTTCGCAGCGCGGGCGCGCGGCGAGGATGCGCAAGGCCTCCGCCATCAAGGGGACGGGATCGCGCCCGGTATCGGCGATGCGACCGGCGAACACCGACACGATGGACGGTGTTTTGTCGGCCATCGCCTGCGCAATAGCTGTAACCTGTTCGAGCGTTAACACCGCCGTGACGTTGACCTTGACGCCCGCCGCCGACAGGGCGGCGATGACGGGCGCTGTGGATTGGCCGGCAGTGTTGGTGACCGGAATTTTCACATAGACATTCGGTCCCCAGCTCGCGATCTCGAAGGCTTGGCTCTCCATGCCGGCGAGATCGTCGGCGAGCACCTCGAAGCAGATCGGGTGGTCCGGCGCCGCCTTCAGCGCGTCGATGGCGAACGACTTGTAGTCTTCGACCTTGGCCGCGCGCATCAAGGTTGGGTTCGTGGTGAAGCCGCGCACGAGCGGATTGGCGGCCGCTTCACGAATCCTGTCGATATCCGCGCCGTCGAGGAAAACGCGCACATTCAGCCGCTCGATGCGGGGTACGCTCATTGCGACATAACCTCATTATGGCTGCCCGCGCGGGCGTCGAGTAGGATGCAGTCTACCGCCTCGCTCAGCGTCTTTACAATGCGGTCCGGCCGCATTGTCCCATCCTGCACGGCGCCGGCTTCGAGCAGGATGGTCTTGCAGCCGGCCTTTCGGCCGGCCTCCATGTCGCGCCAGCGATCGCCGACCATAAAACTGCCCGGCAAAGAGATGTCGTGCTCGCGCGCGGCCTCGATAATCATTCCGGGCTGCGGCTTGCGGCATGCGCAGCGATCCTCGTCAGCATGATAGCAGACCTTGATGTCATCAATCGCCATTGCGGCACGCAATTGAGCGTTCATCGCATCTACAACGTTGCGTGGGGTGCGGCCCGCCGCTACATCGGGTTGATTGGTAACGACCACGAGCATGAAGCCGGCTTGTTTGAGGCGGGAAATCGCCTCCACTGCGCCGGGCAGAATCCGAAAGTCGGCAAGCGTCATCGGCGCGACGGGCCGCCCAGCGCGCTCGATATTGGCGTTAAGCACGCCATCCCGATCGAGAAAGACTGCGCGCTTCACCATTTTGTCGGACTTTGCTGCAATTTTGGATGGGACACCAAGCAGTGCCACACGACCGCCTGGAATGCTTCGGTATGAGGCGTTACCCGCGCCGGCGAAATCGTCGGTATCACCACCACCACATCTCCCACCTGTTTGGTGTAGCCGCCGTCTCGCCCGACAACGCCGAAAATCTTAAGCCCGCGCGCTTTGGCTTCCTGTAAGGCGGCCACGATATTGGGGCTCACGTTCTTTTCCAGATCTCCGCCTCCAACCGAAAACACCATTACGGCATCCTCCGAACCGGCTCGACTTACTTTCAGCCATTCTGAAAAAACGCTGGACCAGCCTTCATCATTTGTACGTGCTGTCAGCTCAGATACATTATCGGTCGCGGCATAGGCTTCAATGCCGCATAGTTTCCGAAAATCGTTAACCGCATGACTGCAATTGGCTGCGCTGCCACCAACACCGATAAAGAATAACCTCCCGCCGCGCTCACGCAAAGTAACGAGCTCGTCGCAGAGCTTTTCGATCGTCTGCTGAGGCAGAGCTTGCGCGATCCTCGAGACTTCTCGCAAATAATTCGCCACCGGGTCCATTAACCCGCTCTCTTCCGAGCAACTCGCTACCTGCTCAGCCATGCCCCGATCGTCCTGCCACTTTCGTTGAAGCGTTAAAATTATACCTCTTTAATAATAGCAACAAAATGGAGGCCGCGCGCAGCCGAAGCCCGAGAACGCTGAAATTCTCAGCAAACGCCCCCGTAGACAAAGCCGCCTTTCATGGTAGGACACTATACTGCAAGTTCGCGTAATCGGGCCACGATTTCGCGTTTTGGCTGGGTCGGGCCCGCTTGCGCCAAACTGTCCCGAAGAATGTTGTATGGACGAGGCTGGGCTAGTCACCATCATAATGCCCAATCGTAACCACGCGCGCCAACTACCGCGCGCACTCGGTGCCGTATTGGCGCAAACGTGGTCGCGATTCGAGATGATCGTCGTCGACGACGCATCGACCGACGACAGCCTCGACATCATTGCGGACTTTGCCCGGCGGGATGCGCGCGTGCGCTTTTTGGTGCTGAAGGAGCATCAGGGCATCTGCCGCGCAGTCAACACAGCACTTGCAACGGCACGCGGCGAGTTTGTCCATATTGCGGGGGCCGACGATTTCATCGAGGCCGAATTTCTAGATCATTGTGTCGCGGAAATGAATCGCACGCCCGATGCCGGCCTGGCCTTTTCTGATCCTACCGAATTTTATGAGAGCGACCAGCGCGCGGTCCCCTATCCGCTATATCTGAACGAGCGTCCCACATATTACAATCCTGCGATGCTCGTGGCACTATTTCAACGCAACTACTTTCATATTTCTGCGAACACAGTTGTTTATCGCAAATCCGCGTTCCGTGAAGCAGGCGGCTACATCCCCGACTTGCATTGGTTCTCTGATTGGTTCGTCACACTAGCCGTCGCCTTGCGATACGGCGCTTGCTATTTGCCAGAGCCGCTGACTTACGCGACAATCCGACGAGATTCGTATTCGGCCCGAAACCTGCGTGATCGCACAGCACAGCGGTCTCTCCTTTATACTACGCTTGATCTGCTCGATTCGCCTGCATACGCAGACGTTGCAGCTAGCATTCGGCGGGCGGGGCTAATGCCGGAATATTATCTTCGGACGCTCTACTGGCTCTTCAGCAATCCAAAGGGCCGAAAATATATTACGCCACATTTGGTCATGCGGATTGTCGGCCGATCTACGTGGACGCTACTGCGGCCACTGGCTACGACACAGAGCCGCCGACGCCTTCGGCGGCGACAGAGCGAGCGCACGCGTGCGGCGTGACGACTGCTTTCATGGCATCCAGAACACGCTTTTGACGGAACGCCAAAGTGTGCGAAAGAAGGCGGCGTTTCGGTGCGGATATACAGCAAGCCCCGCAAGCACATAGCCCACAGCGGAAAGCGGCCTGCCCGACCGAAAAAGCCTAGCCGCCGTCTCTATAAGCAGCGTGCTGCGCAACTTCTTGCGCTCGGCACCTTTAAATGCGGGCATCTGTTTCTCAGCAATGCGCGTAATAGAATGCTTAACCTCGTCTATGGCATCCTGTGATAACTTTGCTTTTTTGGGGTCCTCATAAATATCGGCAAGCGATTGTGGCAATACCAGCATTTCGCAGCCATCCCAGCGGGCGAGCCGCAATAGCCAATCCCAATCTTCCAGTCGTCTCAGACCTTCATCGAAGTATCCAATCTCATCGAAAATGCGTCGGTCAACAAGCAACGTCGTTCCAGGAGATATTGTGCACCCAAATAAGATATCCCGCCGAAATTGGCTGGGTGACAAATCTAATTTCACGGTCCGTGTTTGACTACGCTTGTGCAAGAGATAACCGGTTACGCACGCACACAAGATTGAGCAACTCGGCTCATCAACAGCTGCAATCTGCCGTTCAAGTTTTTCGCGTTTCCACGTATCATCCGAATCGAGGAATGCGATGAAGCGCCCGCGAGCAGCGGCAATCCCGGTGTTTCTCGCGGCAGCCGCACCGCGGTTATGTGGATGCCTGATGAGGCTCAGATTATCAATGCCCCATTGCGTGATGAGATTGCGGCTCTGATCTGTTGAGCCGTCGTCGACGACGATGATTTCCAGGTCGGAATAGGTTTGCGCCACTACGCTATCGATTGCACGCTTGATCGTACTAACGCTGTTGTAGATCGGGACAACGACGGTGACCTGAGGCATACAGGATATACAGCTTATCGGCACCAAAGCGGGATTGGCATTGTCGGCGCGCGAGCGTTATTTTGGGAACGTAACATATAGAACATAAAGCGCCATCCTACGGGATTTCATCGCCTCAATTGTTGCTGCCACAAGTTTTGTCGCTTGGCAGGGTGGTGGGTGTTGACGCAATTCAATTTGCAGGTTGCCATCGGCGCCTGCAGTATGTGTGCACCTTGGCCCTCGATCAATCCGTTCCTCAAAGCCCTCAGACTTCAGAGCCGTTATGTCAGCTATTCTGAACTCAGTCGAAGGGAACCCGCCTGAAGCTAAAGCGTCGATTGAGCGAGCGTGCGGCAAGGCAAGATACGTCTGGTTCGATATGCGTTGACGGACCAACCCCCGACGGGCAATTGGCGACTGCCCCAGAGTAATCGCCGATAACTTACAGGCGATTGTTCTATAGGCGGCGTTACTGGACACGTCTATGAAGATGTCTCGCAAGCAAGTACGACGATCGGTACGAAACGAAGATAACGCAGATCGCTAAGCTAATGAAAATCCAACGCGTTTCTCCGATAGAGGACACCGTCCATCATCGGCGCCACGGCGATCTTATGTTGTCGATACGGCTGCATTTTTTCAGAAAGACCCAATCGTTGGGCGGCGAGCCTTAGGTGCGACGCAAGAGTAACTATGTCAACGACACGTCCGGTCGTCGCACGCTGGCTTTCGCAAGGCAGAAGCGCTGGAACGCTGTCGTTTGGCGGCACGCGACCTTAGCGCCGCGCCTTCGCGCGCTGAGCCGGGATCGCATAGGCTGATGGCAGCGCCCAGCCCCAATCACAATTAGTCATGATATCAAAGGCTTAATCGATGGACGATTTTCGCTTTGGTGCGCCGCCACTTGCCCCTGGGCGGGAAAAAACTGTACATCTGTTTGCGTTTTCCAACATATCCGTTCCCTTGCGATACGCCGACGCTCCCATGTGAACCGCAAATCGTCCGCGACGGTCCGATGAAGACGCTCAACCCCCGGCAACAGGAACTCCTCACGCAGGTCCAGCACGCGGGTTTTGCGTCGGTGGAAACGCTGGCAACACACTTCAAAGTCACTCACCAGACCATTCGCCGTGACATCAACCAGCTTGCCGAGCTTCAGCTGCTGCGGCGCTTTCATGGCGGCGCCGGCCTTCCCTCGAGCATCGAGAACTTCGCCTACAACACCCGGCAGACGCTGTTTCACGAGGAGAAGCGCCGCATCGCCCGCCTGGCCGCTCAGCACATCCCAAATCATTCCTCGCTCTTCATCGACATCGGCACGACCACGGAGGAGGTCGCCAAGGCCTTGAGTCAGCACAAGGATTTGCGGGTCATCACCAACAATCTCAACGTCGCGGCGGTGATGTGCGGCAATCCCGACTGCGAGGTCATCGTCACCGGCGGGGTGGTACGCTCGCGCGACCGCGGTGTGATCGGGGAATCCACGATCGATTTCATCCGCCAGTTCAAGGTGGATTTCGGCGTCATCGGCATCTCGGGTATCGAGATGGACGGCACCCTGCGCGACTTCGACTATCGCGAGGTGCGCGTCGCCGAGGCGATCATCGAGCAGTCGCGCAAGGTTTTCCTGATGGCCGACTATTCCAAATTCGGTCGGCAGTCGCTGGTGCGGCTGGCCCACCTGTCGCAGATCACGGCCCTGTTCACCGACCGCGCGGTGCCCGCCGAGATGGCGGCGGTATTTTCGGAAGCGAAAACAGCCGTCTACGTCGCCGATTAGCGACCGGGCCCGCCGCGCGGCGTTCCGCCATGCAGAATAGGCCCTTATCGCGACTGTCGCGCACCCACTCTGTTGTTTTCTTTTGCAATGCAACAGATATTGACAAGGAATTCTGTTCGAATATTTTCTAATTTGTAATAAAACGAACACGATCTCGACGCTTCGCTTTCCGGCTCGCTGAGCGCCGGACCCGGGGATCGCAATCGAGACATCAAGGGTGGAACCGCATGGCGGACGGAGGGTCCGTTTACGACCTCTTGGTCATCGGCGGCGGCATCAACGGCGCGGGCATCGCCCGCGACGCCGCCGGCCGTGGCCTGACCGTCCTGCTGTGCGAGCAGGACGATCTCGCCGCCCATACCTCCTCCGCCAGCACCAAGCTGATCCACGGCGGCTTGCGCTATCTCGAGCAGTACGAGTTCGGCCTGGTGCGCAAGGGGCTGCAGGAACGCGAGGTGCTGCTGCGCGCCGCACCGCATCTCATCACGCCGCTGCGCTTCGTGATGCCGCATGTGAGCAGCCTGCGCCCGGCCTGGATGATACGCATCGGCCTGTTCTTGTACGATCACCTGGGCAAACGCGAGCTGTTGCGCGGGTCCGAATCCGTCAACCTGCGTACGCACCCGGCCGGCGCGCCGCTGCAGCCCTGGCTGAAAAGAGCCTTCATCTATTCCGACGGGCTCGTGCAGGATGCGCGGCTCGTCGTCTTGAACGCGCTCGACGCCGCCGAACGCGGCGCGCAGATTCTCACCCGTACCCGCGTCCTCTCGGCCGAGCGCGGTGCCCGCCATTGGGACGTCGTCCTTCGATCCAAGCTGACCGGAACGCAGCGCCCGGTCAAAGCGCGTTGCATCGTCAATGCTACGGGGCCGTGGGTCACCGACGTGTTGCGCGCCTCGCTGCACGTCGAGCCGAGCCGGCATCTGCGCATGGCCAAGGGCAGCCATATCGTGGTGCGCAGGCTGTTTGCGCACGACTACGCTTACATTCTGCAGAACCGCGACAAGCGGGTCATCTTTGCGATTCCCTTCGAAACCGACTTCACGCTGATCGGCACCACCGACGTACAATACGAGGGCGATCCGGCAACCGCCGCGATCGTCGACGACGAGGTCGGCTACCTCTGCGAAGCGGTGAATGGATATTTCGCCCGCGCCGTGACCCCGGCCGATGTGGTGTGGAGCTATTCGGGCGTGCGGCCGCTGCTCGATGACGAGTTCGGACGCGCTCTCCGAGGTGACGCGCGACTATAAGCTCGAGCTCGATGCGCCGGAGGGCAAAGCGCCGCTGCTTTCCGTTTTCGGCGGCAAGATCACCACCTATCGTCGGCTGGCTGAGGAGGCCATGGGCCTCCTGCAAAAGCCATTGGGCAATATCCAGCCAGCCTGGACGGCCGCGGCGCCGTTGCCGGGCGGCGACATGCCGGGCGCCGACTTCGGACGCTTCGTCGATGAGCTGAAGCGGCGCCATCCGTGGCTGCCGGCGGCGGTCGCCGAGCGCTATGCCCGCGCCTACGGAACACGGACGGAGCGCCTGCTGGCCGGCGCCAAGAGCCTTGCCGATCTCGGCACCGACATCGGCGAAGGCCTCTATGAGGCCGAAATCAATTACCTGACCTTCTACGAGTGGGCGCTGACGGCGAGCGATGTGCTGTGGCGCCGCTCGAAGCTCGGGCTGCACGGTTCGCCTGCGATGGCGGCGCGCTTGAGCGAGTGGCTGGCGGCGCGCGGCGTCGCGGCCGGCCTCAAAGAGGGGCTGCAATGCGCTTGACCCTGCAAGACGTGACCAAGGTCGTCAGGGGGCAGACCCACCTGTACGGGGTCGATCTCGATCTCGCCTCGGGATCGTTCAACGTGCTGCTGGGCCCGACGCAGGCGGGCAAGACTTCGTTGCTGCGGCTGATGGCGGGGCTCGATCGCCCGACGTCCGGCGCCGTCCTGGAAGACGGCCGTGACGTCTCCGACCTCGGCGTGCGCAAGCGCAAGGTGGCGATGGTCTACCAGGAATTCGTCAACTACCCCAACTTCACCGTCTATCAGAACATCGCCGCGCCCCTGCAGCGCGCCAAACGCCTGTCCGCAAGCGAGATCGACGCCAAGGTCAAAGCGACCGCGGAAATGATGCGCATCGACCGATACCTTGGCCGTTTGCCGTCGGAGCTGTCGGGCGGCCAGCAGCAGCGTGTCGCGCTCGCCCGCGCTCTGGTCAAGGAGGCACCGCTGTTGCTGCTCGACGAGCCGCTGCTGAACCTGGACTACAAGCTGCGCGAAGAATTGCGCAGCGAACTCCGTCATATCTTCCGCCACGGCAGGACCACGGTGGTCTACGCGACGACCGAGCCGCAAGAAGCGCTCCTGTTCGGCGGCAATACGGTCGTCTTGGATGCGGGGCGCGTGCTGCAGAGCGGCCCTGCGCTGGACGTCTACCGGCGCCCGGCGACGATCAGGGTGGCCGAGGTTTTCAGCGACCCGCCGATCAATCTTGTCCGCGCCAGCATCGGCCCGCAGGAATGCCGCCTGTCGCCCAGCGTCGCCTTTCCGGTGGCCCCGCATATGCGCGCGCTGCCGCCGGGCGACTATCGGGTGGGTTTGCGCGCCAATCACATCGACGTGGCGCAGGCCGCCGGCAATGGCGGCGTGATCCGGGCGACGGTCGAGCTCGCCGAGATCAACGGCTCGGAAACCTATGTCCACGCCAGGCACAGCGACTTCACGCTGATCGCCCTGTTGGAAGGCGTGCACGAATTCGCGCTTGGCGAGGAGATCAACCTCCATCTCGATCCGGACCGCCTGTTCGTGTTCGACGGCGCCGGCGGCTTGATGGCGGCGGCGGCACAGAACGGTCGGGCCAATCCCGCGGAGGCGCGCTGATGGCCCGCATCGAGTTCAAGGACGTCCAGCACAGCTACTTGCCCGCGCCGGCGGGACTTGAGGATTACGCGCTGCAGCCGATGCACCTCGCCTGGCAGGACGGCGGCGCCTATGCGCTGCTCGGGCCGTCCGGTTCCGGCAAGACGACGCTGCTCAACATCATTTCCGGATTGCTGCGGCCGAGCGGCGGCAGCGTGTCGTTCGACGGCCGCGACGTCACCGGCCTGTCGCCGGTCGAGCGCAACATCGCGCAGGTTTTCCAGTTTCCGGTCATCTACGACACCATGACCGTGTTCGACAATCTGGCGTTTCCGCTGCGCAACCGCGGCGTACCCGAAGCGGAAGTCCGCGTCCGCGTCGCGGAAGTGGCGGAGATGCTGGAGCTCGGCGCTTATCTGCGCCAGCGCGCCAGCGGCCTGGCGGCGGACGCCAAGCAGAAGGTTTCGCTCGGCCGCGGTCTGGTGCGCTCGGACGTCGCCGCGATCCTGTTCGACGAGCCGCTCACCGTCATCGATCCACACCTCAAGTGGCGGCTGCGGCGCAAGCTCAAGGAGATCCATACGCGTTACAAGGTGACGCTCATCTACGTGACTCACGACCAGGGCGAGGCGCTCACCTTCGCCGACCGCGTCGTGGTCATGCACGAGGGCCGCGTCCTGCAGGAGGGCACGCCGCAGGAACTGTTCGAAACGCCGCTGCACCGGTTCGTCGGCTATTTCATCGGCAGCCCGGGCATGAACTTCCTGCCTTGTCGCTTGTCGGCCGAGGGTGCCGACGTGGCGGGCCAGCACCTCCCTCTGGCCCGCCACCTTCTCGCCGAAGCGCCGGCAGCGGAGGTGCTGGAGATCGGCGTGCGGCCCGAGGCCATCGGCTTTGTTGCCGGCGACAAGCAAGGTCTCGCCGTTCAGGTGCGCGACGTCGAAGACCTCGGCACCCGCAAGATCGCCACCTGCCGGCTCGGAGACTACGAAATCAAGGTCGTGGTGCGGCCGGAGCAGCCGATTCCGCCCGACCGCGGCGCCATCGAACTCAACCCGGCAATGACCCGGCTTTACGCCGACGGTCGGCTGGTCGGGTAAAGGGGGCCGCGCCGTGGAGAAATGGCAAGACCAACGTGCCTGGTTCCTGGTGATGCCGGTCGTCCTGCTGGTCGCCTTCAACGCGCTTCTGCCGCTGATGACGGTGGTGAACTATTCGGTCCAGGACATTTTCGACGCGACGCACCGCATCTTCGTCGGCACCGATTGGTACCGCGATATGCTGCACAACAGGCGGCTGCACGACGCGCTGTTCCGCCAGTTCGTGTTCTCAAGCCTGGTGCTGCTGATCGAATTGCCGCTCGGCGTGGCGATCGCGCTGACCATCCCGCGCAAAAGCGGCTGGGGAACCTCGGCCACGCTGGTCCTCGTCGCGCTCCCGCTGCTCATCCCGTGGAACGTCATCGGCACGATTTGGGTGATTTTCCTGCGCCCGGATATCGGACTGCTCGGGCACTTCATCGACCACACGCTCGGCATTCATTTCGATTACCCGACGGTGCCGTTGGAAGCCTGGGTCTCCGTGATGATGATGGAGGTCTGGCACTGGACGCCGCTGGTGGTGCTGCTCGCCTATGCCGGCCTGCGCGCCATTCCCGACGCCTATTACCAGGCCGCGAGCATCGACGGCGCCTCGCGCTGGGCGGTGTTCTGGTACATCCAGCTGCCCAAGATGCGCGGCGTGCTGACCATCGCCGTGCTGCTGCGCTTCATGGACAGCTTCCTGATCTACACCGAGCCGTTTGTGCTGACCGGCGGCGGCCCCGGCGATTCCACCACATTCCTTTCCATCTATCTCGTGAAGCTGGCGGTCGGCGAATTCGACGTCGGCAAGGCGGCGGCCTTCTCGATCATCTACTTCCTGATCGTGCTGGCGTTCAGCTACGTCTTCTACCAGGTGCTGCTGCGGGCCGGGACGGGAGAAAAGCGATGAAGAAGATCGTCAACATCCGGCTCCGCATCGTCTGGCTCGTCATCTACCTGATCGTGCTGATGTTGCCGATCTACTGGATGCTCAACATGTCGTTGCGCGACAACAACGACATCATGTCCCGCCTGACGCTCTACCCGCACCATCCCATCATCGCCAATTATCTGGAGATTTTCTCCGATCCGTCCTGGTATTGGGGCTACATCAATTCGTTCTCCTACGTCAGCATGAACACCGTCATCTGCCTGGTGGTGGCGCTGCCGGCGGCCTACGCCTTCTCGCGCTACCGCTTCCTCGGCGACAAGCACCTGTTCTTCTGGCTCTTGACCAACCGCATGGCGCCGGCAGCGGTGTTCCTGCTGCCGATCTTCCAGCTCTATTCGGCGCTCGGGTTGCTCGACACTTATCTGGCGGTCGCGCTCGCCCACACACTGTTCAACGTGCCGCTGGCGGTGTGGATCCTGGAAGGCTTCATGTCCGGCGTGCCGCGCGAGATCGACGAGACCGCCTTTATCGACGGCTACTCGCTGCCGCGCTTCTTCGTCAGCGTCTTCATCCCGCTGATCCGCGCCGGCGTCGGCGTCACCGCGTTCTTCTGCTTCATGTTTTCCTGGGTGGAGCTGTTGTTCGCGCGCACGCTCACAATCACCAACGTCAAACCGATCGCGGTGGTCATGACGCGCACGGTCAGCGCCTCCGGCCTCAACTGGGGGCTGCTGGCGGCCGCCGGCATGCTCACCATCGTGCCCGGCGCCTTGGTCATCTACTTCGTCCGCAACTACATCGCCAAAGGTTTCGCGCTCGGCCGCGTCTGAAGCGAAGAGGAAAGTCATGGGTCTGGAGTGGATGGTTTGGACGGTGCCGACGGCGATCTTTTTCGCCGTCATCGCCGTCATCCTGGTCGGCATGACCGTCTGGCAAGTGGCCGCGCCCAGCCCGGAGCGCCGCGGCTTCCTGCCGATCCCCACCACGCCGGGCGATCGCTTGTTCGTCGGGCTTCTGGTGAGCGCGTACCTGCAATTGGCCTGGATCGGCTTGACCGCTGCCAGCCTGTGGATCGCGTTCGCAATCGCCCTGGTCTGGATGGCGGTGGTCATGCGCTGGGGTTGAGGAGGCAATCACGCTACCCGCCGGCGGGGTCTTCGGCCTTCGCGCCGCCGGCAACCGGGTCACATCGGCAGAAGGCCGGGAGGAGACGAAAAACATGACAATGTCTAAGGGGAAGACGCTACGGCACGCGCTCTTATGGAGCGTGGCGGTCGTCTCGTTCGCGCTGTTCGCGGGCGCGGCGAAGGCCGACATGGCCGCCGCCAAGAAGTGGGTCGACAACGAATTCCAACCGTCGACCCTCACCAAAGAACAGCAAATGAAGGAGATGGAATGGTTCATCAAGGCGGCCGAGCCCTTCAAGGGCATGCACATCAAGGTCGTCTCCGAAACCATTCCGACCCATGCCTATGAGTCGAAGACGCTCGCTAAGGCGTTCGAGGAGATCACCGGCATCCACGTCACCCATGACGTGATCCAAGAAGGCGACGTCGTCGAAAAGCTGCAGACCCAGGTGCAGACGGGCAAGCCGATCTACGACGCCTATATCAACGACGACGACTTCATCGGCTTCCACGCCCGCTACCCGTACACACGGAACCTGACGGACTGGATGGCCGGCGAAGGCAAATCGATCACCGATCCCTACTTCGATCTCAAGGACTTCCTGGGCTTGGCCGACGCCACCGGCCTGAAATCGCGCGGTTTCGACGGCAAGCTCTGGCAGCTTCCCGACCAGTCCTTCATCAACGTCTACTGGTTCCGCAAGGACTGGTTCGAGCGTCCCGACCTGAAGGCGGCGTTCAAGAAAAAGTACGGTTATGACCTGGGCGTGCCGATCAACTGGTCGGCCTATGAGGACATCGCCGCCTTCTTCAAGAACGACGTGAAGGAGATCAACGGCAAAGCCGTGTTCGGCCACATGGACTACGGCAAGAAGGCGCCCGATCTCGGCTGGCGCTTCACCGACGACTGGCTCGGCATGGCCGGCGAAGGCGATGTCGGCGTGCCCAACGGCTATCCGGTCGACGAATGGGGCATCCGCATGGAAGGCTGCCGCCCGGTGGGCGCCAGCGTCAGCCGTGGCGGCGGCGCCAACGGCCCGGCCGCGCAGTTCGCGCTGCGCAAATACATGGAGTGGCTGCGCGAATACGCCCCGCCCGGCGCGCTTGGCATGGACTTCTATCAGTCGCTGCCGAGTCTCGCCAAAGGCAACGTGGCGCAGCAGATCTTCTGGTACTCGGCTTTCGCCGCCAACATGCTCGAGCCGCAAAGCAAGGGCAACCATACGGTGGACGCCAATGGCAAGCCGTTGTGGCGTATGGCGCCGACGCCGCACGGGCCCTACTGGAAGCCCGGCATGAAGGCCGGCTACCGCGACGAAGGCTCCTGGACGCTGCTGAAGAACGTGCCGTTGAAGCGCACGCAGGCTGCCTGGCTCTACGCGCAGTTCGTCACCTCGAGGACTGTCGACCTGAAGAAGTCGCATGTCGGCTTGACGTTCATCCGCAAGAGCACCGTCATGGATAAGTCATTCGACGATCCGGATGGCTCCAAGTATGGCGGCCTGATCCAGTTCTTCCGCGGGCCTGGCATCAAGTACTGGACGCCCACGGGCCTCAACGTTCCCGATTACGCCAAGCTCGCCCAGCTCTGGTGGCAGAATATCGGTGAAGCCGTGGCCGGCGAAGTGACGCCGGAGACGGCGCTCAACAACCTGGCGAAAGCGCAGGACGAGGTCATGGAACGCATCGGACGCTCCGGGCTGCAGGGTAAATGCGGACCGAAGCTCAATGCCGAAAAGGACCCGAGCTATTGGTACAAGCAGCCGGGCGCGCCTTGGCCCAAGCTTGCCAACGAAAAGCCTCCGGGCAAGACCATGCCCTACGATCAGATCATGAAGGAGATGCTGGCCGGCAAGCTGCCGCTCTAGCACGCACCGACGGACAGGCGTTGCCGGCTCTTAAGGAGCCGGCAACGTACCGTGCCACGCGCACCCGCCGTTGACCGGCGTCGATGGCGGGCTGCAATCCACCAAGATTACCGCTTGTCGTCAGCCGCCACCGGCCGGCGTTACGGGCCGCGCCTGAAATAGGCGCGTACAATCGCGACGATGATCGCGCCGGCGACGAACAAGACGAGCACGGGCAGCCAGATCAGCAGCACGCCCAGCAGCAGCGCCAGCATCACCGCCACCAGGATGGCGGTGATCAGCACGACCAATATGCCGCCGAAGGGCCCGAGCCGCACCACGCGAATGCGTTCGGTACCGTAGGCGTCGGCGGACCCTTGCGCGCGGTGCGCGCCGCGCCCGGAGCGCTCGGGCGGAATGATCTCCGGCTCGGCGCGCGGCTTTTCTCCTTGCGGCATCGGTCGTCCTTATCCTCTCGCCAACGAGGCGGTTGCCGGTCCCGCTCCTTATGACCCTGCCGCGCCCGCAGCGCAACGGCCGATGGAACCGTCTCGGCGCTCGTGCAGAAAGACCCGCTTGTCAAAGCTTTATCGCTCATCACGCACGAGCTGCGGCGCCTCGACGCGGCGGCAACGGCATCCCGGCCGGCCGCCCGTCAGGAAGGCTTGGTCAGCGAGCGTCCGCGCGGCAGGTTGTGTTGCCGCTCGTCGATCTCCAACGTATCGGCATGCAAATCCCAGCGCGGGATTCGCTTCATGCGCTCGAAGCGGCGCTTGGCCGCCTCCACCGCCCGCTGGGAATCGCGCGCGCTGCGGATATCGATCACCCCTTGCAGGCAATTGTAACCGTGGCCGCTGTCGTCGTGCAGCTTCTTGATGAAGCGGATTTGGTAATGGCTCATCGGTCCACTCCGCTTGGCCCCAAAAAAGGCTAGCCAGGCAAACCCCGTACTGAATTGACTCAGGTCAATCGGAGCGCCGCCTGCCCGCCCTGCCCAACCGTCCGCGCCGCGTGCCGAGCACCCGCTATGGCGCGTGCGGACGGCTTGCGCTATCGTGCGCCGCGGCGGCGACTTCAAAAACACATATCGCCCGCGGCCTTACGCCGCGTCGGGAGGACTTAAAATCATGACCTGGACCACGCCCACGCTCGTCGAAATCTGCCTCGGCCTCGAGATCAACGGATATCTGCCGGCCGAGTTCTGATGCATCCGGCGACCGCCGCGCCATGGGCCGCCTGACAGCCGTCGTGCTCGGGTCGGCTGCCGGCGGCGGCTTTCCGCAATGGAACTGCCGCTGCCCGGTCTGCCGCCTGGCCTGGGAAGGCGATGCCCGTGTGCGCGCGCGCACGCAGGCCAGCCTGGCGGTATCGGCCGACGGCAAGCGCTGGGTCCTGCTCAATGGCTCGCCCGACCTGCGCGCACAATTGGCGGCGACGCCGCGCCTGCAGCCGCAAGGCGGCGTGCGCGGCAGCCCGATCGAGGCGGTGGTGCTGACCGGCGCCGAGGTCGATCAGATCGCGGGGCTCTTGCACTTGCGCGAGCGGCAGCCCTTCACCGTCTATGCCACCGACGCCACGCTCGCCATTCTGGCCGGCAATGCCATCTTCGGCGTGCTGGCGGACGACGTCGTGAAGCGGAAACCGGTGGCGCTCGATGCGCCGTTTTCGGCTGCCGGCATTGAGATCGAATTGTTCGCCGCCCCCGGCAAGGTGCCGCTCTATCTCGAGCAAGGCGAGCCGCAGACGACGGAATTGAGCGAAACCAATGTCGGCGTCGAATTGCGCGCCGGGGGGAAACGCCTCCTCTTCGTGCCGGGCGCGGCCGAGGTCACGCCCGCGCTTCGCGCGCGGCTTGAAAAAGCGGACGTGGCCATGTTCGACGGCACGCTGTTCACCGACGACGAGATGATCCGCAACGGCAGCGGCGCCAAAACTGGCCGCCGCATGGGCCATATGCCGATCGACGGCGCGGACGGCTCGCTGCAAGCGCTCAAGGACATTTCGGCGCGCCGCTACTACGTCCATATCAACAACACCAACCCGATCCTGATCGACGGTTCGCCCGAGCGCCGCAAGGTAGAGGCGGCAGGCTTCACGGTGGCCGAGGACGGCATGGAGGTCGCGCTGTGAGCGTCATGACGCCGAACGCGCTGGAGGCGGCGCTGCGCGACATCGGCGCCAAGCGCTATCACCGCCTGCACCCGTTCCACCACATGCTGCACGGCGGGAAATGCACCAAGGGCCAGGTGCAGGCCTGGGCGCTCAACCGCTATTACTATCAGGCCAGCATTCCGCTCAAGGATGCCAGCCTGATCGGCCGCTGCGAGGACCGCGCGGTGCGACGCGAATGGCGCAGCCGCCTGGTCGACCACGACGGCGAACACGAAGATGACGGCGGCATCGCGCGCTGGCTCAGGCTGACCGATGGCTTGGGCCTGCCGCGCAAGGACGTTGAATCCACCCGCCTGATCCTGCCGGGCACGCGCTTTGCCGTCGACGCCTATGTGCGCTTCGTGCGCGAGAAGACGCTGTTGGAAGCGATCGCCTCCTCGCTCACCGAATTGTTCTCGCCCACCATCATCGGCGAGCGCATGGCGGGGATGCTGGCCAATTACGACTTCGTCACGCGCGAGACGATGGCCTATTTCGACAAGCGGCCGCCGCAGGCCAACCGCGATTCCGCCTTCGCGCTCGATTACGTGCGCCGCCACGCCACCACGCCGGAGACGCAAGCCGCGGTGCTCGACGCCCTGCACTTCAAATGCGACGTGCTGTGGTCCATGCTGGATGCGCTCCATTACGCCTACGTGGCGCCCAAGCAGGTTTCGCCGGGCGCCTTCGTGCCGGAGGATCAAGACGCATGATGAACACGGCGCCGCGCACCGTCGCCGACGACAGCGTGCCGCGCCTGCCGCGCGGCGTGCGGCTCGTCGACAGCCCGGCGCAGGGCGGCATCGTGCTCTTGGCGCCGGAGCGGGTGTTCAAGCCCGACGCCATCGCCATCGAGATCTTGAAACGCTGCGACGGCACGGCGACCGTTTCCGCAATCGCCGACGCGCTTGCCGCGGCCTATAATGCGCCGCGCGAGCGCGTGCTTACCGACGTCAAGGCGCTGCTCGGCTCGCTCGCCGACAAGCAGCTGCTGGAACTCTGATCGGAACTTCGACCATGCCCGCCGGCAACGGACAGGCACTTCATAAGCCGCTCGGCCTGCTGGCGGAGGTCACTCACCGCTGCCCGCTCGGCTGCCCCTATTGCTCCAATCCGCTTGCGCTCGAGCGCCGCTCCGACGAGCTCGACACACAAACCTGGGCCCGCGTGTTCCGCGAGGCGGCGGCACTCGGCGTGCTGCAGGTCCATATTTCCGGCGGCGAGCCGGCGGCGCGGCGCGATATCGTCGCGCTGGTTAAGGCCGCGCACGAGGCCCCGCTCTACACCAACCTTATCACCTCCGGCGTCGGCTTGAGCGTGGAGACATTGACCGCGCTCAGCGATGCCGGCCTCGACCACGTGCAAATTTCGATCCAGGACAGCGAGCCCGCGTCGGCCGATCATATCGCCGGCTATCGCGGCGCCTATGCGCGCAAGAACGCGCTCGCCGCCGAGGTGGTGAAGCTCAAGCTGCCGCTCACCGTCAACATGGTGGTGCACCGCGCCAATATCGACCGCATCGAGCCGATGGTCGAGCAGGCGCTGGCGCTCGGCGCCGGCCGCATCGAGATCGCGCATGTGCAGTATTACGGCTGGGCGCTGAAAAACCGCGCCGCGCTGATGCCGAGCGCTGAGCAGGTCGAGCGCGCGGCCGCGACGGTCGAAATCTTGCGTACAAAGCACCACGGCCGCATCGTCATCGACGCCGTGATACCCGACTACTACGCGCGCTTTCCAAAGCCCTGCGTCGGCGGCTGGGGCCGCCGCTCGCTCAACGTCACGCCTTCCGGGCGCGTGCTGCCCTGCCACGCGGCGGAAGTGATCCCGGGCTTGGAATTCTGGTCGGTGCGCGAGCACTCTTTGCAAGAAATTTGGCAGGCCTCGCCCGCCTTCAATGCCTTCCGCGGCACCGACTGGATGCCGGAGCCTTGCGCGAGCTGCGAACGGCGTGAGCAGGATTTCGGCGGTTGCCGCTGCCAGGCGTTTCTGTTGACGGGCGATGCGCGTGCCACCGACCCGGTCTGTCATCTGGCGCCGAGCCACGCGCTGGTCGCCGAGCTTGCCGCCGTGCGCGCGGACGAGCCTTACGCCTATCGGCGCTGACCTTCAGATAAAAAAATATCCGCCCCTCCGCCGGCGGCGGAGAAGGGAGTGGGCGGCTTCAGCTTTTCAGGCTGCTACCGACCGGCCGGGCCGGGACCGATACGCGCAACGAGCGTCCCGCCGGCCGCCGGCAGCTTTAGCCGGCGCGATCAGAACTCGGCCGGCAGATAGCCGTTGATCTCGAGGCCGATGCAGATCTCGACGAGGGTCGGGGTCGTCCAGGTCATTGGAAAGTCCTCCTAGGGGGAGTCGCCTCCGCCACGAGCAGTGTACCTCTCGCTTGCGCTCAAGACAATCAGGCCGTGCGCAAGTCGCTTTCGCACCGCAAAATGGCAGCCAAAGCCCGGTGCCGGCGCGGTTTTTCGCCGCCGCCTGGGCCCCTGCCCGGGTCAGCTTGCCGCGGCGCGCGCGCCGCGCGTGCTCAGCGCCATCTCGATGACGTGGCGGATGTCGCCTGGCCCGAGGCTGAGGAAGTCGGCCGGCGTGCGCGCGAAATAATCGTTCACCGCCTTGGGCACTGCAGCGACTTCCAGCCCGCGCAAGCGCGCTTCCAGGTCGAAGATCACGCGCGGCGGCGTCACGAAGAAATCGCCGCTGATCAACACCTCGCGGATGAGATCGAGCTGCGGCCCCTCCAGCCGGATGTCTGCGCGCACGGTGCCGCCGCGGCCGGTGAAAGAGGCGCTGACCGAGGTCGCGTCGGAAGGCGGCGCATCGAGCATCTCGACATAGGCGTCGGTGCCGATCTCCTCGCGGAAGGCCTTGTCGGCGAGCTCTTCTTCGTAAGGCGTGATGGCGCCCCACTGCGGTTCGATGCCCAAGCCTTCGGCGAAGCCGGCCAGCAGCCCCTCATAGATCGTCTTCAGATCGGGCAATTTGTCGCCCAGCACTTCGCGCATGGTGACGATGCGCTGCGCCGCCGATTGCAGATCGCGCTTGGCGAGCTTCTCGGCCGGAATGTTGAGGCAGGCGGCCATCTTGCCCGGATCGAAGTCGATCAGCAGCGTGCCCTGGTAGAAGATGATGTTGCCGTCGAAGAAGCCGCCGGTGCCGCTGATCTTGCGGCCGTCGACCTCCAGATCGTTGCGTGGACGGTAGCGCGCCGGCACGCCGAGCTTGTTGAGGCCCAGCGCGGCGGCCTCGCAGATGCGCCGCGTGACCTCCGCCAGATCGAGCGGGCCGAAGGTCGCGCGGTCGAACACCAGTTCCCAGCCGATTTGCCCCTCGTCGAAATAAAGCCCGCCGCCGCCGGTGATGCGGCGTACGAGCTCGATGCCGTTGGCCTTGCAGTAATCGACCTTGAGTTCGTGGCCGAGGATCTGGTGGATGCCGATCAGCGCGCTCGGCTTGAAGCGCAGGAAGCGCACGGTGTCGGGAATCTTGTTTTCCTGGCGCGCCTCGATCAGCGCCTTGTCGAAGGCGATATTGGCACGCCCGCCGCGCAACGGCGTCTCGATGACGCGGAACGGTTTGCCCACCATGCATCCCTCCCCTTTTCTTTTGCACAGCCGCTAACGCGGCATGCCCTTGTCGAGCTGCCGGCGCACTTTGCGGACATCGTCGCGCTTGAGCTTGAACGGATAGGAGGCGATGTTGCCGGGCGGCGAGTCGCCATACGGCCGGTCGCAGGCGGACACGTCCTCGGCCTCCTTGCCCGGGCAGCCGGAGGTGCGGAAAGCTGTGCCGGCCTTGATCACCTCGTCCACTTCGTCCTGCGGCAGGCCGAAATCGACGAGTTGGCCGGTTTCGTCGAAGCGCATCTTCTCCAGGCGGTGCTCACGATAATCAATCAGATAGCGCGCGACCTGGATACGCCGCCACTGCGGGCGCGGCGCCGGGGGCAAGTGATCCATCAGCGAGCCCTTCTCGGGGAAGAACGCGAACATGTGGCTGTGGCCGCCCATATCGCGGATCGTCTGCACCTGCGTCAGCACGTCGTGGTCGCTCTCGCCCATGCCGACGATGAGATGGGCGCCGAATTTCTCCGGCCCGAAAATCTCCTTCGCCGCATGGAGGATTTCCCAGTACTTGTCCCAGCTATGCGGCGACTGCACGCCTTTGCCACGCGTGCGATCGAACACTTCCGGATTGCAAGCGTCGAGCGCCACCGTGAAGATATCGGCGCCGAGATCGTGCAGCTCCTGCACGTCGAGCCGCGTCATGGTGGTGGGGTTGGACAGGATCGACACCGGCACGTGCTTGATGCGCTCGGTCCACTTGCGCAACACCACGCGGGTGTCGTCGTCCGAGCGCGGATGCGTGATCATGCTGATGCACATGCGGTGGAAGCGGCCGCCGTCGCCGCCGGAGGCGACGATGTCGAGCACCTGATCGTAAGGCACCGCCGGCCAGTCGACGCGAATGAAATTGCGGTCGGCATAGTTGCGCTCGGCCTCGCGATGGCGCGCCAGCCCGCAATAGGCGCAATTGGCGCGGCAGCCTTCCGGATAGGTGAGCAGCAGATTGAGGCAGCGCGTGCAGGAGGTGCGGTGCATGTAGCCGCTCATGACACCCAAAGTGATGGCCGCCGCCGTCGACATCTGCACGTAGTCGGGCGAGCGCATGTTGGGGGTGAGGATATTGTAGTTCGGCCGGTAGAAGCCTTCCGGCTTCACGTCCTGCGTCTTCACGCGGGCGCCGTTGCGGGCGTCGGCCGGAATGGCGCCGGGCGTGCGCGGCTGCATGGTCTGGGCGTCGTTGAAGGCGCGCTCTACCCCGCTGAGGAAGTCGGGCACGGCTTGGCGGGGGCCTTCCAGGCAGCTCATGGCGTCTTCTCCTCGACCTTTTCTTGCGTTTGCGGTTCGCTGCGCCAGTAGCGCGGCGAGCCGATCCAGCCGTCCTCGAGCGCGCCGGCGTCCGGCCTGCCGCCCTTGTCGTAGCAGGCGAGCAACTCGCGCCGCCGCCGCAAGGCACGGTTCAGCGCGGCGTCGAATATATCGCCGAGCTCTTCCTCGTAATCGTCGAGCGA
The DNA here is from genome assembly GCA_963805535.1 of uncultured Pseudomonadota bacterium. Classification (GTDB taxonomy): domain Bacteria; phylum Pseudomonadota; class Alphaproteobacteria; order Rhizobiales; family Xanthobacteraceae; genus Pseudolabrys. The sequence goes on along the minus strand of CAWDUV010000004.1, from coordinate 704,444 downwards.
TTCATGACGGCCGTTCATGAAATCGGCTGCCGCCTTGCCCGCCATGGTGCCGGACTGCACCGCGGACGCAATGCCGGCGCCGGTGACCGGATTGGTCAGGCCGGCGGCGTCGCCCGCCAACAGCACCGCGGTATCACGCAGTTTGCCGATCGATTTGAGCCGCCCGCCGACGGGGATGGCGCCGCCAGTCAGCGCGTAAGCCTTGGTGCCGATGCGCCGCTCGCTTGCCAAACGATTGAGTAGGCCGAGCAGCATCGCCTTCAGCCCGCGCCGCGTGCTCTTGTCGTCTTCCAGCGCGCCGTCGACGCTGATGCCGAGCCCGACATTGGCGACGGCGCCTTTGGGGAACAGCCAGCCGTAACCGCCGCGATAATCGGCGCTGAGGAAAATGTCGGTGGCGTCATGCGGCAGCACCAGCGGCACCGTGACTTGGCGCGTCTCCACCAGCTCGCGGTTGATGGCGCCGATCGCCTTGCCGACGCGCGAACGCGGGCCGTCGGCGCCGATCAGCACGCGCGGCTTGAACGCATCGCCGTCGGTAGTGTGCAGCGTACCGTCGGCGTCGATTTTGAGCACGGTGACGCCGTAGCGGCAATCGGCGCCGGCTTTGGCGGCGTTCTCGGCCAGCAGCCGGTCGAACTTGGCGCGGTCGATCATGCGGCCGCGGAATTCGGGCGTTTCGCCGGCGCGCTCGTCGTCCTCGACGAAAGTGAGCATGCGCGCGATGGTCTGCGCGGTCACCGCGCCGACATTCGGCACGTCGCGCTCGATCATCGCGGGCACGAATTCGGCGCATTGCACCGGCGAGCCCGGCTCGCTGCGTTTTTCCAGCGCAATGACGGTAAGACCGGCGCGCGCGGCGGCTTCTGCGGCCCGGCTGCCCGCCGGCCCCAGGCCCACCACCAGAACGTCAGGCGTCGCAGGCGTCACTTGTGATCCTCATGCGGCGCAAGCGCGCCGTCCGTTAAGCCCGTTGAGCGAGATCGAGCAGCAGGCGTGCTCCTGCTCCACCGGCCGGCCGATGGCGCGCGCCAGCGCGACCGTCCCCTCGGCCGGATAGGCGATGCCGTCGAAGCCGGCCATCACGGCATAGGCGTCGGTCATCAGCTTGTGCAGGCCGGCGGGGCGGATGCAGCCCAGTTGCACCGGCGCATGATTGATGCGCTGGCGGGCGGCGACGAAGATTTTCGCCACGTCGTCGGTGGAGATGGTCGCAAACGGCTTGTCGGCGGGCGCGTAGATCGGCGAGACGATGACCAGGATCAGCGCCGCGATTCTGTGGCGCGCGATGATGTCGAGCGCGTTCTCCTCGCCCAAGAGCCGCCCGTAATGCAGGCCGATCACGATGTGCGGCACCACCTCCATTTTAGTGGCGGAGAGGGCCGCCAGCGTCGCCTCGAAATCGGCAACCGGGCGGTCGAGATGATAGACGTCGCGGATGGTCTCTTGCGCGCCGATCACGTCCATCATGGCGACGTCGACGCCGGCCGCTTCCATGCGCTTGGCGCGCACTTCGTCAAGCAGCGCCGAATGCACGGCGATACGTAAATGCGGGAATTCGCGCTTGAGCTTCTCGATGGTCGGATAGAAGCGCTCATAGGGCACTTCGTTGCGGCGGTTGGAGCCGCCGGACAGTAGGAAGCCACCCAGTTCCTTCAACATCACCAGGTCGCGCACCTTGCGCTCGAGCTCTTCCGGCCTGGTGGCCGCGATCATCGGCTCGAGAATCTTGGCCTGGCAGTGATCGCAATTGAGCGCGCAGGCGCCGCCGGTGATGGAGAAGGCCGGGAAGCTCGCCTTGCCGCAGCCTTTGAGCTCTTCGCTGGCATAGGAGCGGAAGGTCGGGGTGTAGAAGCGCAAAGGCCCGAGCGGTTGCCTGCCTGCCGCTACTTCCAGCGCGTCGACCAGGCCGCGGTCGAAGGTGAGGTCCTCGAACGGCTCGATCTCCTGCAGCAATTCGTACCAGGCCATCGTTCCCTCGCTTCCAACATATATAATAAGCTATATATGTTTGGCGGGCATCGCGCTAGTATAGCGCTCACCTTTTCCCATCCCAGCGCCGGCAGCCGATGAAAACCATCTGCGTCCTCCAGCATTACGAAGCCGAATATCTAGGCCTGATGGAGGATCACTTCGAGGGCCGCAATATCCGCTTCCAATATCTCCGCCCCTTCACCGCCCGGCGCCATCATGCCGCCGAGCGCGGAGGGCTTCGCCGGCCTGGTGATCCTCGGCGTGGGCTGCAAAGGCGTGGTCAGCGGCGACCTGATCCCAAGTCTCGGACCGGAATTGCGCCTGACGCGCGATTTCCTCGACCGCGGCCTACCGGTGATCGGCATCGGCACCGGCGCCTGCATCCTGACCAGCGCCGCCGGCGGCGGCGCCGACGACGCCCCCTTGCGCTTCACGGTCGAAACCGCTCGCCGCGTTGTGCCGGACGCGCTCAGCGGTCATATGCCGCAGTCGTTTCCGGTCGCCGTCTATATGCGGGACCGGCCGGTATTGCCGGCAGACGCCCGGATATTGGCGGAAAGCGCCAGCGGCGAGCCGCTGGTTTTTCAGATTCGCGACAACTGCCTGGGCTTCCTCGGCCATCCCGGCATCAAGGGCGGCATGCTCGAGGATCTGATCATGGAATCCGACGAGGTGCCGGAGGGAACCGCCGAGCGGCTCGAGGAATTGCGCAGTGCACAAAGCGCCATCGCCGACGCCCTCGGCGAGATCATGGTAGGCCTCGTTGAAATGACTGGCTTAATGCAGGCCGCGGGGTAGACAGTTTTCCCTGTGAGGCGCAAAATTTTAGTATATTAGCACTGGCATAAATTCAAAAAATAGAATATGTAATTCTGCAACACTGGCGCTTGATACAGCGCAAAGCGGCGGCACGTCCGCGCGCTTAGGAAAAACAGCCGGCAAAGGGACGTCCAAGGAATGGCCAAAAAGCTCATCATTATTATGGTCAATACCGACCCCCGGAACGGGGAAGAGCTCGGCGCGCCGTTTTTTCAGGCGACCGTCGCCGCCGCCATGGACTACGAGGTCGAGGTCGTGTGCACCGCCACCGCCGGCCAGCTCATGAAAAAGGGCGTGGCCGAGAAGCTGGTGGTCAAGGCCGGTTCGCCCAAGACGGTCTACGATTTCATCAAGGACGCCCACGAGGCGGGCGTGAAGTTTTACTGCTGCTCCCCCAACCTCGATCTGTTCGACATGACGAAAGAAGACCTGATCCCCGAATGCGAGGGCATCGTCGGCGGCGCCAAGGTCATCGAGGACGTCATGGAAGACGACGAGGCGCGGGTCCTGACCTACTGACGCATTTTTACGCGCGAGGTTACAAATGACGGCGCATGCGACGGCGGTACATCCCGCAATCAGCGACCCGATGTCCGACAAGCCGGTCGTGCCCTATGAGAAACTCGAAGAAGTCTTCGAGGACATCCGCACGCACGTGCTCTACGACCACGAGCTCTACGGCTGCCTCAATTGCGGCATCTGCACCGCCACCTGCCCGTCGGCGCATTATTACGACTATTCCCCGCGCGAGATCGTCCAGCTTTTGTGGACGGAGAATCTCGAAGGCATCTACGATGCCATGCAGGAAAAGATCTGGGCCTGCGCCCAGTGCTACACCTGCGCCGCGCGCTGCCCCTTCCACAATTCGCCCGGCGGCCTCGTCATGATCATGCGCGAGGTGGCGATCAAGCACGGCATGCAGTCGGCCAAGGACGTGCTGCGCCCGTTCTCGCGCGTGCTGCTCAAGGTCATCTCGACCGGCAACCAGCTCGCGCCCAACATGATCACGCCCGATCACTTCCCCGATTGGGGTCCGAACATCACCAAGGTCGACGCGCCGCTCAATATTCTGCGCAAGGCCATCCCCGTCCCGACCATGCACACCCTGGATACGGCCTGGGAAGTGAACCTGAAGACCTCGATCGAGCTTTATTCGATCTGGGAGGCGACCGGTGTGCTCGACCAGCTCGAATCGGTGGACGAAAACCTGTTCGACGTCGTCACCGACGTGATGGACGAGAAGCGTGAAGAATACAACGAGTGGCTCGAAGAGCAAGGCGACGAAGAGCAAGGCGAAGCGGCCGAGTGAGCCGCGAAAAGCAAACGGAGAAACGCGATGGATAAGCCCAGCGACGGCCAGACGAGCTTCACCGGCCACGGCAGCGAATGGAAGCCGTCGAAGCTGACGGCGAGCGAGGCGCAGCGCGCCACCGCCTGGGTCGAGGCCAAGATCGACCGCCGCTCGATGCTGACCAACAAGGACCGCGTCGCCGACGTGCGCGACGCCATGTGGCAGCTCGAGAAGGACGGCGAGATCGTCGTCCACCGCGTGAGCGAAGAGCATCACAAGCCGATCATGGCACGCACGCTCTACGGCTGGGACAAGAAGATCCCCACCACCAATCTCTGGCAGCACAAGTCTTGTGGCCAGTGCGGCAACATCCCGGGCTATCCCTCGTCGGTGTTCTGGCTGATGAACCAGCTCGACGTGAAATATCTCGACGAGACCGACCAGACTTCCTGCACCGCCTGGAACTACCACGGCTCCGGCATCGGCAATGTGGTGAGCCTCGCCGCCGTGTTCCTGCGCAACTTCCACCAGGCCTATATGTCGGCGAAGGCGCAAGGCCTGGCGCCCGGCACCTACTTTCCGCTGGTGCATTGCGGCACCTCCTTCGGCAACTACAAGGAAATGCGCATCTTCCTGATGCAGTCGGCCGAGTTGCGCGCGCAGGTCAAGCAGATCCTCGGCAAGCTCGGCCGCCTGGTCGACGGCAAGCTGCTGATCCCGGAAGAAGTCGTGCACTATTCGGAATGGCTGCACGTGATGCGCCACCGCATCAAGGAGCGCCAGGTCGTCGACGTCAGCAAGATTCGCGCGACCATTCATCCGGCCTGCCACGTCTACAAGATGGTGCCGGAGGACGTGATCTATGACGACACCGTGATGGACGGCAACCGCGTCGCCGTCTCTACCGGCCTGATGCAGACGCTGGGCGCCAACGTGGTGGATTACTCCACCTGGTACGACTGCTGCGGCTTCGGCTTCCGCCACATCATCGGCGAGCGCGAGTTCACCCGCTCCTTCGCCATCGACCGCAAGATCAAGGTGGCGGTCGACGAAGCCAAGGCCGACGTGATGATCGGCCACGACACCGGCTGCATCACCACGCTCGACAAGAACCAGTGGATCGGCCGCGCGGTCGGCAAGGTCTACGAATTGCCGGTCATGGCCGACTGCCAGTTTGCCGCGCTCGCGCTCGGCGCCCATCCTTACAAGCTGGCGCAGCTGCACTGGCACGCCTCGCCGTTCGAGAACCTGCTGGAGAAGCTCGGCATCGATTGGCAGAAGGCGAAAGCCGAATTCGAAAGCTATCTCGAGGAGGTCAAGGCCGGCCGCATCGAGACGCTTTACGATCCCAAGCGCGCGATTACGTCGGGCCCCGGCTATGTCAAGCCGCCGGCCGCAATCGCCGCGCAACCCGGAGGTGCGCAGTAATGGCTAGGCCGGTTCTCGTCGTCGGCGGCGGCCCCGCTGGGCTCTCCGCCGCCCATGCCTTGGCCAGCGCCGGCCAGCACGTCGTGCTGGTGGACAAGTCCGATACGCTCGGCGGCGCGCCCATTCAGTCCGGCTACGCCAAGCTGGTGCCGTCGGGCGAATGGGCCAAAGACGCCATCGGCGGCATGGTCAAGCGCGTCGTCGACAACAAGCTGATCGACGTGCGCAAGAACGTCTCGGTGAAGACCTTTACCGGCGGCCCCGGCGATTTCCGCGCCACGCTGTCGGACGGCAAAACCGTCGAAGCGAGCGCCGCCATCCTCGCCACCGGCTTCACCCATTTCGACTCGGTGAATAAGCCGGAATGGGGGTTCGGCACCTATCCCGACGTGGTCACCACCACGCAGGTCGAGCAGATGCTTTCCTCCGGCAAAGGCGTGCGCTGTCCCTCGGACGGCCGCGAGCCCGAGCGCGTCGCTATCCTGCTCTGCGTCGGCTCGCGCGACCGCCAGATCGGCCGCGAGTGGTGCTCCAAGATCTGCTGCACCGTGTCGTCAAACATCGCCATGGAAATCCGCGAAGAGCTGCCGAAGTGCAACGTCTACATCTACTACATGGATATCCGCACCTTCGGGCTCTACGAAGGCCAGTATTACTGGGAGAGCCAGGAGAAGTATAAGGTCAAGTACATCAAGGCGCGCATCGCCGAGGTAACCTCCGACGGCAAACGGCTGATCGTGAAGGGCGAGGACACGCTGGTGAAGCGGCCGATCACGATTCCGTTCGACATGGTGGTGCACGCCATCGGCATGGACCCGAACGTCGACAACATGACGCTGTCGGCGGTGTTCGACGTCAAGCTGGAAAAGTACGGCCACATCCAGAAGGCCTCGACCTACGCCAACATGTCGGCGACCTCGCGTCCCGGCGTGTTCGTCGCCGGCGCCGCCACCGGCCCGGAGACGATCGACGATTCGATCGCGCAAGGTCAGGCCGCCGCCATGGCCGCGCTCAACGCGACGCAGGGCGCCATGAAAGAGGCGGCGGAGTAATGTGGCCGCTGCGGGCCCATAAGCAGACGGTGCCGGCAAAGCCTAAGCCGGTGCTGCATCTGTCCGGGCCGCGCTTACGTATTGCGTTCGAGCATCTGGTCGATGCCGCGGAGAATTCGGGCGGCGTCGAGCGTTACGTCGGCGCGCTGGCGCTGAAGGCCTCGCTGTTCGAGGAAGTACTCGGCAAGGGCCGCGTCGGCGAATTGAGCGAGACCGAGTTTCTCGATCTCGCCTCCTTCATCACCCCGGCGCGGCGCAAGATCGCCGCCTGGCTCGGGCAGAACGGTTTTGCCTCGCTGCATAGCCGCCTCAAGACGCTGCTCGACGGCTGGTCGGACGTTGACACCGCCGATCAACGCATGATGGCCTTCGCCGGCGGCTTCCCGCCCGACCGCGAGCACCGCTGGGTGCGCGATCTGGGCGCCGAGGTCTTGCATTTCACCGCCCCCGACCGCTATCCGCTGATGACGCGCTGGATGTGGGATGCGCGCGTGAATACCGGCGTGCTGCGCGAAATCTGGCACAGCGACAATGTCGATGGCGGCACTATTGCGATCGACGACAATCTGGCCACGTTCCAGACGCTGCGCGAGGAGCTGGAAGGCTTCCTCGCCGACAACGGCGTGTTCCGCGACATGGCGTTCTATGTCGACCTGCTCTGCGCCCACATCTATGCCGGCTACATCAACGACAAGGGCGGGCAATATCTGCGCGGCGATTTCTGCGGCGAGGCCAAGCATGACTCCATGGCGCATACCCGTCGGCTGCTCGGCCTCGACGCGGTCGACACCGAGACCGGGCGCACGCGCCTGAAACTGATCGACGGCGAAGCGCACGTGCTCGGCGAGCAGCGCCGCTTGAGTTCCTAAAAGGAAGCGCGATGCCTATTCACGAAAAATCGCTGATCCGGCCGGAAAACCTGGTCGTCCAAGAACACCTCGAGCTCGAAGGCGTCGACGTCTCCGGACACTGGAGTACGTTCATCAATTCGCGCGCCGTCACCGACTATAACGAGCAAATGCAGGACGAGATCGCCGCCCTTCCCGGCGGCGAGTTCATCCACCGCTGCTGGCAGTGCGGCTCCTGCACCAATTCCTGCACGGTCAACGCCATCAATCCCGATTTCAACCCGCGCTACTGGATCTATCTCATCCGCCTAGGCATGCAGGACGAGTTGCTGCGCGACAAGGACATCATCTGGCAGTGCGTCTCCTGCAACAAGTGCACCTATGCCTGCCCGCGCGACGTCTTTCCGGAAGGTGTGATGAAGGCGACCGCGCATTGGCTGGAGCTGAAAGGCTTCACCGAGAAGAAGCCGTCGATGGTGTTCGACGAGGCCTTCTCCGAGCAGGTTTTCGCCACCGGCAAGATCGAGGACGGCAAGGTGCTGCGCGAATTCTTCGCCCGCACCAAGCAGTCGCTGTTCCAGGACTGGCTGATCGCGCTGGTGCGCGGGCTCGCCATGCGGCTGCCGGTTTCGATGCTGATGAAGATGGGCCTTTCCACTTTGTTCCACCCGCGCACGCGCGGCTGGGACCGCGCCAGCAAGGCCATCGACGAATACGTCGCCGAGCGGCACGCGGCCGACGCCCGCGCGCTTCACCTCGAAGGAGCTGAGCGATGACCGGCAAGTACAAGAAAGTTGCCTACTACCCGGGCTGCGCGCTGGAAGGCACCGGCCACGCCTATAACCGCTCGACCAAGGAGGTCGGCAAGGCGCTCGGGCTGGAGCTGACGGAGCTGAAGAATTGGAACTGCTGCGGCGCCATGGAGGTCAAGAACGTCGACCCCAAGCTGCAGACTTACCTCTCGGCGCGCAATCTCTCGATCGCCCAGGACATGGGCTTCGACACCGTGATGGCGCCCTGCAACGGCTGCTATCACAATCTCAAGAAGGCCGAATACGATCTTTCCCACGATCCCGCCTCGCGCGAGGTCAATGCGCGCATCGCCGGCAAGGCCGGCCACACGACCTACGAAGCCGGCAAGGTCGAGACCATCCACGCGCTCGACTGGATCAAGGAATCGGTCGGCGAAGAGGGTCTGAAGGCGCGGGTGAAGAACTCGCTCAAGGGGCTCAAGGTCGCCAATTACTACGGCTGCATGTACACGCGCCCGCGCCACATCTTCCCGGAGAAGGATCAGGGGCCGGGCTCGGAATCGACCTCGCAGCCGCATTTCATGGACGACCTCTTGGCGGCCGCCGGCGCCGAGAACGTGGAATACCCGCTGAAGACCGCCTGCTGCGGCGGCGCCCACACGCTCTCGGACAGCGACACCTCGACCAAGCTGGTGCTCAATTTGCTCACCACGGCGGAGGCCTGCGGCGCCGACGTGATCGCCACCGAATGCCCCACCTGTCACACCGGCCTGGAAATGCACCAGGTGCGCGCCGAGAAGGTATTCGGCCGCAAGACCAACGTGAAAATCCTCTACTTCACCCAGCTGCTCGGCATGGCGCTCGGGCTGTCGCCGCGCAAGGTCGGCGTGCACGAGAACCTGTCGGATTCCTCCGATCTGCATCCGCGAAAAGGCGCTCGGCTGATGGCTTCGTCCCCTCCCATGAGCTTCGAGGAGGCAAGCCGGCGCCTCGACGCGCTGGCGGCCCTGCCCGACGAGGCACTCTCGGGGGCAGCGGCCGAGCATGCCAATGCGCTGTTGTCTGTGGGCGAGGCGGTCCTGGAGACCTGGCTGACCGCGCGCGGGCAGACGCCGACTGCCGGCCAGGTCGAAGGTTTCCGCCTGCTGGCGCTGCACCGCCAGGGCGCCCGCGGCGAGCCGAGCTTCAATGCCTGCCGGGAGACTTGCCGCGAGCTCGTCTACCATCACAATCTTGTGCGGCTCGACCCGGCGAGCGCGCAGACGCCCCGCCGGCTGCGGCTTGGTGCTATGGTGGCGCGGCACCTGGCGCTGTTCGTCGGCGGCAAGCTGGAAGTGGCGGGGCTCGGCGAGTTCTGCTGCGCCGCGCGGCCGCTCAGGCAGCGCGAGGCCGCGTCCGAGCCCGCCGAAACCGTTTAAGACCAGGAGACAAGACCCATGCCGAACGTCCGTGGCTGCAACCTTCCCGACGACCTGCTCTACGACGTCGAGAACAATATCTGGTATCGCGAGAACGCCGACGGCACGGTCACGCTCGGCATGACCGCCGTGGCCTCCGCCATGGCCGGCCAGTTGGTCGCCTTCACCGCCAAGAAGGTGGGCCGCAAGATCGACGCCGGCAAATCCTGCGCGACAATCGAATCCGGCAAGTGGGTCGGCCCGGCCAAGATCGCCTTCAATGCCGAGGTGGTCGAGGTCAACGAGGCGCTCGTCGGCACCCCGAAGGTCGCCAATGCCGACCCCTATGGCGAAGGCTGGATGCTCAAGGTCAAGCCCGCCGATTGGGCCGCCGGCAAGGCCGGGCTGATTGCCGGCAGCGCGGTCGCCGGTCCCTACGAAGCCAAGATGACGGCCGACAATTTCGCCGGCTGCGAATGAACCACCGCCCCACCGGGGCGAGCATGGAGCGAAACAATGACGACCGACACGAATACGAAAAGCATGTCGATGATCGTGACCAAGGGTTCGCTCGACTGGGCCTACCCGCCCTTCATCCTGGCCACCACGGCGGCCGCCATGGGTCTCAACGTCACGATGTTCTTCACCTTCTACGGGCTGACGCTGCTGAAGAAGAAGCTCGACCTCAAAGTCACGGCGTTGGGCAATCCGGCCATGGAGATGCCGATGTTCGGCATGCATATCGGCATGCCCAACCTGATGTCGGCGATCCCGGGCGTCGACGCTGCGGCGTCGATGATGATGAAGAACCTGATCAAGAAGAAGGGCGTCGCCTCGATCGAGGAGCTGCGCGACATGGCGCTGGAAGCCGACGTCAACATGATCGCCTGTCAGATGACCATGGATTTGTTTGAGTACACACAGAAGGACATCATCGAAGGTCCGGCACTCGGCGGCGCCGCCACCTATATCGAGACGGCGACCAAGAGCGACATCAACCTGTTCATCTGACAACCCGCCGGGGACCCCGCCAACCTTAAGGAATACGCAAAATGGCCGACCAGCTTCTCGACGTGAAAGGGCTGAATTGCCCGCTGCCTATCCTGCGCGCCAAGAAGGCGCTCAAGGACGTGCCGGCCGGCGGCACCTTGCAGGTGCTGGCGACCGACCCCGGCGCGGTGAAGGATTTTGAGGCCTTCTGCCGCACCACCGGCAACGAGCTCGTGGAGTCCAAGAACGACAACAATGTCTTCAGCTTCGTGATCAAGCGTACGTCTTGAAGAAAGGGCGCGGCGAGGAAATGGCGTCGAATACCCTGTACATCCTGCTCTGTTCGGGCGAACATGAGAAAGTGCAGATGGCGGCGATGCTTGCATCGGTCGCCGCCGTCTCGGAACGGCCGGTCGAGGTGTTCGTCAGCATGAACGCGCTGCTCGCCTTCGCCAAGGATGCCCCCGCCGACGCCCGCTATCGCGGCGGCGCCTTTTCCAAGCTGCTGACGGAAAAGAAGGCGCCCGATCCGATGACCCTGTTCCACCAGGGGCGCGAGCTCGGCGATCTCAAGCTGTGGGCCTGCTCCATGGCGCTCGACGTGCAGGGCTGGGAGGTCGACCAGTTGGAAGGCGACCTGTTCGAAGGCCCGCTCGGCCTCACCCGGTTTCTGTCCGACGCCGAGAGCGGGCAGTTCATCACGCTGTAGCGAGAAAGAGTGAGATGACGACGAAAGACACAATCGATGCCCGCGGCGCCTTCTGTCCCGGCCCGCTGATGGAGCTGATCGCCAAGCTCAAACTGTTGCAGATCGGCGACGAGATAGAAATCCTGTCGAGCGACAAAGGCTCGGTCAACGACATTCCGGAATGGGTGAACAAGGTCCACCACGAGATGGTCGGCGTCACCCCGAAGGACGGTTATTGGAGTATCGTCGTGCGCAAAGCGAAGTAACTATTTCGCGCGCGCTCGACTGTCCGAGTGGGGCGGCGCTGAACGGGGGAGGAGAAAAATGGCCAAGAAAATCCTGATCGTCGGAGGAGGTCTCTCCGGCACCATCGTCGCCAACGGCCTTTGCCGGCAACTGCGCGAGGAAATGTCCGCGGGCAGCGTGACCATCACCATGCTGGGGGCGACCGACAAGCACATGTACCAGCCCGGCCTGCTCTACGTGCCGTTCGGCAAGATGCGGGAATCGGAGCTGTTCCGCGACCAGCGCAAGGTGCTGGACCGCCGCGTGCCCTATTTCGTCGATGCCGCCAAGCACATCGACGTCGACAAGAAGTCGGTCACCACGGAATCGGGCAAGACCCACACTTACGACTTCCTGGTGATCGCCACCGGCTCGCGCATCAGGCCCGACAACATCCCGGGCATGAGCGAGGGCGGCAACTGGTTCTACGACCTCGACGGCGCGCGCAAGATGCGCGACGCGCTCAACGCCTTCAAGGGCGGCAAGATCGTGGTCAACGTCAACGCGCCGCACAAGTGCCCGGTGGCGCCGCTCGAGATCACCTTCATGCTGCGCGACTTCCTTGCCGGCAAGGGCCTGCTCGATAAGAGCGAGATCACCTACACCTATCCGATCGGGCGCCTGCACGCGCTCGAGCCGGTGGCGCACTGGACGGTGCCGGAATTCGAAAAGGCCGGCATCAAGGGCGAAACCTTCTTCAACACCAAGTCGGTGGATGCGAAGGCCAAGACCATCACCTCGGAAGAGGGCACCACCCTGCCCTACGATCTCCTGGTCACCATCCCGCCGCACAGCGGCCAACAGGTGATCACCGATTCGAACCTGGGTGCCGGCGGCTGGGTGCCGACGGTCAAGACGACGCTGCTGCGGGAAGGCTCGGACAACGTCTTCATCGTCGGCGACACCACCAACATCCCGATCTCGAAAGCCGGCTCCACCGCCCATTTCGAGGCCGACACCATCGTCGACAACCTGTCGTCGCTGATCAAAGAAGATCGCTGGGCGCGCGACTACGACGGCAAGGTGTTCTGCTTCGTCGAGACCGGGATGAGCAACGGGACCTATGTCTGGTTCAACTACACGACGCCACCCAATCCGGGCCCGCCGTCGCAAATGATCCACTGGTTCAAACTCGCCTATAACCGCATGTACTGGCTCTCGGCCCGCGGCTTGCTGTAAGGAGGCGACGATGAACGACATGTCCAATCAACCGCCGCTCGGCGAAATGGAGCGTCTCTCGCTCGCCGCCCGCGAGGCCCTGACCGACGGCATGGTCGAGCGCCTCGCCGCGCTCGGCGGCAACGCGATGGAATTGCTCGACCGGCTCAACGATCCGACCACCAACGCGGCGGTCCACTCGCTCATCGACCGGCTGACCGAACTGCACAAGGTCGGCGCGATCGACACCGTGTGCGAGCTCGCTTTGACCGTGCACGCCATGCGCAACGCGATGACCGACAACATCGTGGAGCGGGTGTTCATGTTCGCCGAGAGCATGATCAACACCGTCGGCAACGAGGCCATGGGCGAGCTCGCCGAGAATACGCGGCTGGCGCTGGAAGACGCCGCGCACGAGACCGCCAAGGCGCCGGCGCCGAAGGGCGGCATGATGGCGACGCTGTCGATGCTGTCGAAGCCGGAGACGCAGAAGAGCCTCGCCTTCCTGCTCGCCTTCAGCAACAAGCTGCAAGGGCGCGCCGGCGGCAGCTGAGCGCCGCCCGAAAAGGCGTAACAAAAGAACCGGCGCCGCGCGGCGCCGGTTTTTCTTTGGCTCGAAGCGATTGCCGAAGGCCGGGCACTCTCCCCCGCCTACGCGATTGCGCGCTCTCGCCTTCGCGAAGCCGAAGCGCGCGCAGCAAGCCCGGGCCGGCCATGCGGCGGTTATTCGCTCTTGCCATACGCCGTTTCCGCGCCGACGCGCACGAAGCGCACCGGCTCGTTCAGGCCGCGCAGCATCGCCGAATCCTCCATTGACCTGCGCCCGGCGAGCGCTTCCCGTGCTTCCGGGTCGGCCAGCACCGCCTGCGAAATGATCACCTCGCCGCCGCGGCACTGATGCTCGAGGCGCGAGGCGGTGTTCACCGTCGAGCCAAAGTAGTCGAGCAGGTCGCCGACGGTGACGGCAATGCAAGGTCCGACATGCAGCCCGAGCTTGAGCACGATGCCGGCGTCGCCGCGGCCGCGATTGAAGTCCGCCACGTCGCCCTGGATGGCGAGTACAGCGCGCACGGCGTCGGCCGGATCGTGAAACGCCGCCATGACCGCGTCGCCGACGGTCTTAACAATAAAGCCGTTATGGGTTTCTACCCGTTTTGAAAGAAAGGCGAAGTGGTCGCGCACAAGCCGATAGGCGTTGGCGTCGCCGAGCTCGTCATAAAGCTTGGTCGAGCCCTGCAGATCGGTGAATACGATGGCGATGCGGCTGATTTCCGCGTCGTCGCCGGGGCGCAGCAGCTGTTCGGGGCAAAGCCGGCGGAACGCCGGCATGGCGATCACGCGTTCCCCGGTGAGAGCATCCTTCGCCCAGTTGCGGTCCTCGACCACGAACATGAGGGGACGGTCGGTGTCGTTGTGGACGACGAGTTGATCCTTTTGGCGGCGCCCGCTCGAAGCAATCTCCGATCCGCTCGCCGTAATCTCCGGAATCATCCCGTCGGCGACGGTCGCGTCCGCCTCGCCGCCTGCCTCGACCGTGCGGAAGCGATAGGGGCCCGGCCGCAGCGCCAGCACAAAGTTTTTGCTGGAGTGCGGCGCGACCTCGGACTGGAATTTCACGTGCGGCGTGCTGGCCTGCCCGAGCAGGCAGAACTCGCCTTCGGGAAGCGGGCGGAGCCACGGTTCGGGATGAAAGGTCAGCTCCACGTTGCGGGTGAAGTCGCGCCGATAGTCGATGTTGCAGGACGGGCAGTGCGCCCCTGCCGGCAGATCGTGCAAGTTCGTCACCCGCGCCTTAGCGCCGCGGCAGCGCGGGCAGAGCAATTCCCATCCCATGGCCAAAATTCCGAGCCGCTGTGCGGCGAGAAAGAGCTCAACCGCATGCTCGGGATCGGCCCGCCAAACGCGCGCCAGAGCCAAGGGACGGATGCTGCGCAGCGCCACCGCCGGCGCGCGCAATAAATATTCGCTGAGCCGGGGAGCAAGCCCGCGGCTATCGGGATCGCGCTCAAGCTCGCCGATGAGCGCTGCCAGGCGCCGGCGCGCGGCCGGTTTCGCCGCTTCGCGCGCGCTGGCGCCGGCAAGACGGTCGGCCGCCGCACCTTCGGCGATCAGGCGTTCGATCACGGCAAGGCGCTTATCGCCTTCGCGGTGCAGCGTTCCCGAGACCCTGGCCAGCCATCCCAGCAGACCGACGCATTCGATCTCGGACGAGAAGACGAGCCGGCTGCCGCCGCCTTCGGGAAACAGTTCGGCGGCGGCCTGGAAGCGGCGGATCGGGCCGTTGATGAAATTACGGACTTGAACGAGGCGGCGGTTTTCTTCCCATGCGCCGTAACCTTCCTCCCATTTCAGGCGGATTGGTCCTATCCCGGCGCTGGCGAAACGGTGGATGCGGCCTTGCGCGTCCGGGCGCTCCTCCACCCGGTACGTCGGCGAACCGACGAGCTCATTGACGCGCGCGGTATCGGCGACGAACGGCCACACCGCCTCCGGCGGCTGGGCGAAATGGCGCTCCTCGCGGTAATGGTAGAGCGTCTTCATCGATCTCGAATTCCCGGCCCGGCTGCGTTGTGGAAACCGCCGCACCGCCCGCCATTATAGCGACGGCTGGACAAGATACGATCAGGACGCAAATACGGTTTCGCGCCGGGGGCCAAAAATGTTGGCGTTGCTGCAAAAGCGTACGAACCCGGCTTGCGCGGGAATGCGCGGCGTGCGCTTGGTGCGGACGGATAACGCGATTGCTGCGGCGCCGCAGAAGGGCAAATCAAACCGGCGCCGCGCGGCGCCGGTTTTTATATCAGGCAATGGACGCGCTCAGCCGCGCGCGAACACCGCCTTGAGCGCGCCGCCGAACGAGCCCTCTTCCAGATAGCGGATGCCGAGATAGCCGCCGCCCAGGATCGACAGCCAGGCGATCAGGCTGCCGAGCGCCAGCGTCGACATGCCGGTGATGCCCTGCCCGATGGTGCAGCCGAGCGCCAGCACGCCGCCGGCGCCCATCAGCATGGCACCGCCGAGATGGCGCGTCAGATCGTGGCGGTCGGTGAAGGTCTCGACGGTGAAGCTGCCGGTGGCGATCGACATCAGGAAGCCGCCGACGATGACGCCGCCGATGACGGCGATGCCGAAATTCAGCGTCGAGCCGGTGAAAGTCATCAGATATTGCAGGCTTTCGCCGGCCGGCGCCACGAAGGTGATGGAGGAAAGCTGCACCGGGTTGAATTCGTCATGGGCCAGCACGCCGGTGACCAGCCAGCCGCCGATGGCGGTCAGGCCGATGACAACGCCGGCGACGATATTGGGTACGCTGCGCCGGAAGTTTGCGTCCTTGAAGCAGATCACCAGGAACAACAGCGCCATCAAGGCCGCGACGCCGGCGCGCGCGTAAGCGGCCGGAATGCCGAGCGCCATGCCGGCCATCTCGCCGATATTCTGGTTATGCAGGCCGCGCGCGGCGAGGTCGATATTGGTGGTTTCGATCTGCAGCCGCGCCAGCGCCAGCAGGCCGCGCAGCGTCATATAGGCGAAGATTCCGAGCACCAGCATGACGATTAGCGACTTGAGATTGCCGCCGCCCAGCCGCACCAGCGTCTTGCTGGCGCAGCCGCCGGTCTGCGTCATGCCGAATCCGAACATCGCGCCGCCGATGATGGCGCCGAGCCAGCCGAAATTGGGCGTGAGATAGATCGACTTGTCGATGTCGATGACGCCGGCGAAATAGAGCGCCTGCGTGCCGATGATCGCCACCGCGATGGCCAAGAGCCAGGCGCGGAAGCGCCGCCCGTCGCCCATCAGCACCAGGTCGGAAATGCCGCCCATGGTGCAGAAATTGGTGGCCTGCACGACGCCGCCAAAAACAAGACCGACGGCAAAGCCGCCAAGGCCGACGATGGTGGTTACGCTGAGCCCGTCCATGGATATCCCGCTCCCGATCCCCGTTGATTTTATCTTGCACCATCTTGGCGCGTGGCGCTTACCTGGGACTTATATTCAAGAAAGACAATACGTTTCAAGGCCTATCGGCCCGCGCGGGGCCGCCTTGACTTGATCGTTTAAACGAACGATAATACAATAATTATCAGTTTGAACGATCATTGCTGCGATGCGATATAGGCTTTGAACAGGAGCTGAAGCCCCGTGTCCATTACCGCCCCAGACAACGAATTTTCTTTCCCCCTGCCGGCTTCGGCCGCCGCAGTGCCGCGCCCGCCGCGCAGGCTCTTGGCGGCCACCCTGGCGATCGTGCCTGGCCTGCTTCTGACCGGCGGCATCGCCGCGGCGGCCTTCGGCCTGCGCGCCCTGCCCGGCCTTTCCCTGCTCAGCCCCATGATCCTGGCGATCTTCATCGGCATCGCCTTCCATAACATCGTCCGCACGCCCGCGGTGGCCAAGGCCGGCGTGGCGTTCTCGCTGCGCCGCATCCTGCGCTTCGCCATCATCCTGCTCGGCCTGCAATTGACCGCCCAGCAGGTGATCGCGGTGGGCGGCGCCGGACTCGGCGTGATCGTCGCCACCCTGCTCGCCACCTTCCTGTTCACCACCTGGGCCGGCCGCCTGCTCGGCGTCGACGCCAAGCTCACCCAGCTGATCGCCGCCGGTACCTCGATTTGCGGCGCCTCGGCCGTCATCGCCACCAATACCGTCACCGACGGCTCCGACGAGGACGTGGCCTACGCGGTCGCCTGCGTCACCGTCTTCGGCTCGATCGCCATGTTCTCCTATCCGCTGCTGGTGGGCGTGCTGCACCTCGACCCGCACGCCTACGGCCTGTGGGCCGGCAGCTCGATCCACGAGATCGCCCAGGTGGTGGCCGCGGCCTACCAGGACGGCACCAAGGCCGGCGATTTCGGCACCATTGCCAAATTGACGCGCGTGATGATGTTGGCGCCGGTGGTGTTGACGCTGGGCTTCATGCTGCGCCGCCGCAGCGGCGGCAAATCCAGCGCCAAGGTGCCCGCGCCCTGGTTCGTGGTCGGCTTCATCGCGCTGATCGCGCTCAACAGCCTGATCGCCATCCCGGCGGCGATCAAGGCGCCGGCCGGCTTGGCCACCACTTTCGGCCTGTCCATGGCGCTGGCCGCCATGGGGCTGGAGACCGACCTGCGCAAGCTGCGAGCCGAGGGCCTGCGGCCCCTGCTGCTCGGCCTTATTGCCTTTTGCTTCATCTCCGGGTTCAGTCTGCTGCTGATCAGAATATTCACCTGATGGCTAGCGATGACCCTGGAGCAGCTGCGCGTCTTCGTGGCGGTCGCCGAACGCGAGCATGTGACGCGCGCGGCGGCTGAGCTCAATTTGACGCAATCGGCAACGAGCGCGGCCATCGCCGCGCTCGAGACGCGTTACGCCACCAAGCTGTTCAACCGCATCGGGCGGCGCATCGAGCTGACGCAGGCCGGCCGCCTGTTCCTGGTCGAGGCGCGCGCGGTGCTCGCCCGCGCGGCAGCCGCCGAGACCGTGCTGGCGGAGCTGGCCGGCCTCAAGCGCGGCTCGCTGTCGCTTGCCGCCAGCCAGACGGTCGGCAATTACTGGCTGCCGCCGCTGATGCATCGCTATCGCGAGCAATATCCGGGCATCGCGCTCGGCCTCACCATGGGCAATACCGAGAGCGTGGTCACGGCGGTGCGCGAAGGGGTCGCCGATCTCGGCTTCGTCGAGGGCCCGGTGGACGAGCCCACCCTGTCGGTCATGCCGGTTGCCGACGACGAATTGGTGCTGATCGTGAGCGCGGCGCTGCGCCCGCAGCGCCAGGCGCCGAGCGCCGCCGACTTGAAAGCCATGCGCTGGGTCTCGCGCGAACACGGGTCGGCGACGCGCGCACTGTTCGAGCAGGCACTGGGCAAGGCCGGCGTGCGCATGGCGGATATCGATCTGGTGCTGGAGCTGCCGTCGAACGAGGCGGTGCGTGCGGCGGTCGAGGACGGCGCCGGCGCCGCCGTGCTTTCGAAGCTGGTGGTGGCATCTTCGCTGGGGTCCGGCGCGTTGGTGGCGCTCGACTTCGCGGTGCCGACGCGGCAGTTCTTCGCGCTGCGCCACAAGGAGCGCTCGATCACGCAGGCCGAGCGCGAACTCTACAAGCTGATTGAGCAGCCGCCCAGGCAGGCGGCAAACGCCGCCGCGGCCGCCCGGCCCAAACAGCACTGACCGCACCGCTGCCAGCCCATTGCACATCGGCGGCCGCGCCCGCATGCTTGGCGCCGAACGTCAAGCAACACGGCGAGGCGTCATGATCCGGATAGGCATTATCGGGCTCGGCTGGTGGGGCAAAGAAATCGTCAGCTGTCTCGCGGACAGCCCGCATTTCAAGGTGATCGCCGGCTGCGACATCGACACCGCCATGGCCGAGCCTTTCGCCGCCGCGCATGGCTTCGACTTGTTCGAGGACTATGCCGACCTCATCGGCAAGCCAGAGCTCGACGCGGTCGCGGTGGTGACGCCCCACGCGCTGCATGAGGAGATGGCGCTGGCCGCGCTCGCCGCCGGCAAGCAATTGTTCTGCGAGAAGCCGCTGGCGCTGACCGCGCAAAGCGCCGCGCGCATCCTCGCCGCCGCGCAAAATGCCGGCCGCGTGCTCGGTATCGGCCACGAGCGCCGGTACGAGCCGGCGATGGAGGAGATGCGGCGGCTCTACGAGAGCGGCGCGCTCGGCCGCATCCTGCACATGGACGCCAATGTCAGCCACAATAATTTCCGCAAGATGGATGCGTCGAACTGGCGGCGCGACCCCAGGCACGCGCCGGCGGGCGCCTGGACCGCGCTCGGCATCCATCTCGGCGACATGTTCGTCTCGCTCGCCGGCAAGCCCACGCGCGTTGCCGCCCGCACGGCCTCGCAGATCTTTCCGCCGCCGTCGGAGGATTTCGTTTGCGCCGATATCGATTTCACCGGCGGCGCGCGCGGCCGCGTCACCTGCCTGTCGACGCCGCCATTCTATGCGCGCTTGACGCTTCTATGCGACCAGGGCTGGGTGGAGGTGCAGGAAGCCGGCAATGTCGATCAGGGCGCGGCGACCGGCTTCGTGCATTGCCGCGCGGACGGCACGCGCGAGAGGCGCAGCTACGACTCCGTCAACACCGTGCGCATGAATTTCGAGGCCTGGGCCGACGCCGTCCAGGGCCGCGCGCCCTACCGCTTCTCGCCCGCGCAAATGCTCGACAATATCCGCATCCTCGACGCGGTGACCCGCTCGGCGGCGGCTGATGGCAAGCCGATCTCAATCTAGTTTTTGCGACTGCAAATCGTTCTGAACAGAAGGTCCGCCGTTGGCGCTCTCTGCGCGAAGCTGCTAGTGCATGCGCCCCATGCAGCACGAAAAGGAACAAGTCGCGCTGACCTCGATCGCGGCCTCGGCCGGGCTGGCCGCCGCCAAGGCGGTCGTCGGCTTCGCCACCGGCTCGCTGGCGCTCATCTCGGAGGCCGGCCATTCGCTGATCGATCTGGGCGCGTCCGCCATGACCTATATTGCCGTGCGCATCTCCGGCAAGCCGGCCGACGAGCGGCATCATTACGGCCACGGCAAGGTGGAGGCGGTCTCGGCGCTGGCGGAAACCGCGCTGCTGTTTCTGTTATCGGCGGTGGTGATCTGGGAGAGCGTCAAGCGCCTGCGTGCGCACGAGGGCCAGGGCGTCGATGCCAATATCTGGGCCTTCGCCGTGGTCCTGATATCGATCGCGGTCGACTTCCTGCGCTCGCGCGCGCTGGCCCGCACCGCCGAAAAGACGTCGAGCCACGCGCTGGCGGCCGACGCGCTGCATTTTTCGTCGGACCTGTGGGGCTCGCTGGCGGTGCTGGTCGGCCTCGCCGGTATTCGCGTCGGGCTGTGGTGGGCGGATTCGGCGGCCGCGCTTGTGGTCGCTGTGCTGGTGCTGGTCGCCGGCTGGCGGCTCGGCCGCCGCACCATCGACACGCTCACCGACACGGCGCCGCCCGGCGCCGCCGCCAGGATCACGGCCATCGCCGACCAGGTGCCGGGCGTGGTCGCGGTCGAAAACGTGCGCGCGCGCGAGGTCGGCGACAAGACCTTCATCGACCTCACCGTGGGCGTGAGCCGCACGCTGCCGCTCGACCGCGTCAACGCGCTCAAGGAACGCGTCGCCGCCAACTTGCGCGCGCAGATGCCGGGCGCCGAACCGGTCATCAACACGATGCCGGTCGCGCTCGACAACGAGACCGTGCTCGACCGCGTGATGGTGATCGCGCGCAACCGCACGCTCGCCGTCCATCACGTCACGGTGCACGATCTGAAGGACCGGCGCGCGGTCGCGCTCGACCTGGAGGTCGACGGCAAGCTGTCGCTCGGCGAGGCGCACGCGCTGGCCGACGGGCTGGAAGACGCGATTGCCGCCGAGCTTGGTCCGGGCGTGGAGGTGGAGACCCATATCGAGCCGCTGCAGCCGCAGGAAGCTTTAGGGCGCGAGGCGCTGCCCGAGCGGGTCAAGGCAGTGGAAATCGCGCTCTCCGAGATCGCCGCCGAGGGCCGCGTCATCCGCGAAGTGCACGACGTTCGCGTGCGGGAGACCGACGAGGGCGAGATCGTCAATTTCCACTGTTACGTCGATCCTGCGCTCACCGTGCAGGCGGTGCACGAGAAGGTCGACGCGGTCGAACGCGCCTTGCGCGAGCGCTCGCCCTCGATCAAGCGCGTGATCGGCCATGCCGAGCCGACGCGGCAATAGTCATTCCGGGGCGCGCGAAGCGCGAACCCGGAATCCAGATGCATGCACCGAATCTGTCTCTGGATTCCGGGTTCGCGCACTTCGTGCGCACCCCGGAATGACAGCGGTCAGGGCATCAGCACCGCCGCCCCTTGTAGCCGCCCCTCGCGCAGGTCGGACAGCGCCTCATTGGCACGCTCAAGCGGGTAGCGCGTCACTTGCGCATGGATGCCGGCCTTGGGCGCGATGTCGAGAAACTCGCGCGCGTCGGCCCGCGTGAGATTGGCAACCGACTGGATGGCGCGCTCTTCCCACAACAACGAATAGGGAAAGCTCGGAATGTCCGACATATGGATGCCGCCGCAAACCACGCGGCCGCCTTTCTTCACCGCCTTCAGCGCCGTCGGCACCAGGGCGCCCACCGGCGCGAAGATGATGGCGGCATCGAGCGGCTCCGGCGGCGCTTCGTCCGAGCCGCCCGCCCACACCGCGCCGAGCGAACGGGCGAAGTCCTGCGCGGCGGTGTCGCCCTTGCGCGTGAAGGCGTAGATGCGCCGGCCCTGCCATTTCGCCACCTGCGCCAGGATGTGGGCGGCGGCACCGAAGCCGCAGAGCCCGAGCGTCTCCCCCTCGCCCGCCATGCGGTAGCTGCGCCAGCCGATCAGCCCGGCGCAGAGCCAGGGCGACAGCTCGGCGTCGTCGCCGGCCTCGGGCAGCGGGAAGCAGTAGCGCGCGTCGGCCACCGTATGGGTGGCGAAGCCGCCGTCGCGGGTGTAGCCGGTGAATACCGGACGATCGCACAGGTTCTCCCGCCCGCTGCGGCAATAGGGGCAGACGCCGCAGGTGCCGCCCAGCCAGGGCACGCCCACCCGCTCGTTTAACTGGAAGCCGCTCACCCCGTCGCCCAGCGCGGCGACCCGGCCGACGATCTCGTGGCCGGGCACCAGCGGCAGCTTGGGATGCGGCAATTCGCCGTCCACCACGTGCAGGTCGGTGCGGCAGACCCCGCAGGCCGCGACCGCGATCAGCATCTCGCCGCGGCCGGGCGCCGGCAGCGCCAACTCGCGCAGCGCAAGCGGCATGCCGGGCTTTGCCAGCACCATGGCGCGCATGGCGGCCATCATTCTTCCTTTCAATCCGGCGCCGGACATCTTAGATCAGATCGTCATGCGCACCGATACCGCCCAGCCCATCCGCCTGAAAGACTACCGCCCGCCCGACTGGCTGGTGGAGACCGTCCATCTCGACGTTTCGCTGCACCCGAGCCAGAGCCGGGTGCGGGCGACGATTGCGTTCAAGCCCAATAGCGCGACGCCGGCGGCGCCGCTGGTGCTCGACGGCGACGGGCTGGCGCTGCGCGGGCTCAAGCTCAACGGCGAGATGCTCAGCGCCGACAGCTTTCTGGTGACGCCCGACCAACTCACCATCCCGCAGCCGCCCAACGGCCCCTTCACGCTGGAAATCGTGACCCAGGTGGACCCTTCCGCCAACACCCAGCTCTCCGGCCTCTACCGCTCCAGCGGCACCTATTGCACGCAATGCGAGGCGGAAGGCTTTCGCCGCATCACTTACTTTCCCGACCGGCCGGACGTGATGGCGGTCTACACCACGCGCATCGAAGCCGACAAAAAGGAAGCGCCGGTGCTGCTGGCCAACGGCAACCTCACCGAAAGCGGCGAGCTGACAGACGGGCGCCATTTCGCGGTCTGGCACGACCCGCACCCCAAGCCGTCCTATTTGTTCGCGCTGGTCGGCGGCGATCTGGCTCACGTCGAGGACCGTTTCCGCACCATGAGCGGACGCGAGGTGACGCTGCGCATCTATGTCGAGCACGGCAAGCAGGACCGCTGCGGCTACGCCATGGATTCGCTCAAGCGCTCGATGCGCTGGGACGAGCAGCGCTTCGGACGCGAATACGATCTCGATATTTTCATGATTGTCGCTGTCTCCGACTTCAACATGGGCGCGATGGAGAACAAGGGCCTCAACGTCTTCAACGACAAATACGTGCTGGCGAGCGCGGCCACCGCCACCGACGCCGACTTCGCCCATATCGAAGGGGTGATCGCGCACGAATATTTCCACAATTGGACCGGCAACCGCATCACCTGCCGCGACTGGTTTCAGCTCTGCCTGAAGGAAGGGCTGACGGTCTACCGCGACCAGGAATTCTCCGCCGACATGCGCTCGCGGCCGGTCAAACGCATCGCCGATGTGCGCGGTTTGCGCGCGGCGCAATTCGTCGAGGACGCGGGGCCCTTGGCGCACCCGGTGCGGCCTGAAATCTACAAGGAGATCAACAATTTCTACACGGCGACCGTGTACGAGAAAGGCGCCGAAGTGGTGCGCATGGTGGAGACGCTGATCGGGCCTGAGAAATTCCGCGCCGGCATGGATCTCTATTTCGAACGCCACGACGGCGAAGCGGCGACGATCGAGCAGTTCATAGAGTGTTTTGCCGACGCGAGCGGCCGCGACCTGACGCAATTCATGCGCTGGTATGCCCAAGCCGGCACGCCGCAGGTGACGGTCGCCGGGCGCTTCGACGCGCCGGCGCAGCGCTTCACGCTCGACCTCGCGCAGACCGTGCCGGCCACGCCCGGCCAGTCCGACAAGCAGCCGATGGTGATCCCATTGGCGCTCGGCCTGGTCGGCAAGGACGGCCGCGATCTGCCGCTGACGCTGGCCGACGGCGGCGCGCTCGAGCGCGGCGTGCTGGTGCTCGATCGGCCGACGCAGAGCGTGACCTTCACCGGCGTGGCCGAACGCCCGGTCGTGTCGATCAACCGCGGCTTCTCGGCGCCGATCAAGCTCGACACCGACTTGACCGGCGACGATCTTGCCTTCCTCGCCGCCCGTGACAGCGACCCGTTCAACCGCTGGCAGGCGCTGCAGACCATCTCGATGCGGCTGCTGATCGACAATGTGCAGCGCCTGCGCCGAGGTGAGGCGCCGCGCAGCGACGAGCAACTGATGGTGGCGCTCGCCGCCATGCTGGAAGACGCGGGGCTGGAGCCGGCATTCGTGGCGCTCGCGCTGGTGCCGCCCGGCGACGGCGACGTTGCGCGCGAGATCGGCCGCGACATCGATCCCGACGCCATCCACCGGGCGCGCAAGACGTTGCGCGTCGAGATCGGCACCCGGCTCGAGCCGGCGCTGTCGACGCTCTACGAGCGCATGACCGTGCCGGGCGGCTATTCGCCCGACGCCAAAAGCGCCGGCCGCCGTGCCTTGCGCAATGTCAGCCTCGATCTGATGGCGGCGGGCGCTGCCGCCGACGCCATCGCGCGCGCCGCGCGGCAATACGAGGCCGCCGACAACATGACCGACCGCATGGCGGCGCTGGCAACGCTGGCGCTGCACGACGTGCCGCAGCGCGAAGAAGCGCTTGCCGATTTCTACCGGCGTTATGCGTCCGACGCGCTGATCGTCGACAAATGGCTGTCGCTGCAGGCCATGCTGCCGCAGCCCGACACGCTCAACAAGGTGCGCACGCTCACCGCGCATGCCGCTTTCTCGATGGCCAATCCCAACCGCGTGCGCGCGCTGATCGGCGCCTTCGCGCAGGGCAATCCCACCCAGTTCAACCGCGCCGACGGCGCAGGCTACGACTTCGTGACCGACACCGTGCTGGCGCTCGACCCGAAGAACCCGCAACTTTCGGCGCGGCTTGCCACCGCCTTCCGCACCTGGCGCACGCTGGAAGCGGGCCGCCGCGGCAAGGCGGAAGCGGCGCTCAAGCGCATCCAGGCGGCTCCCGGCCTTTCGCGCGATCTTTCCGACATCGTCGAGCGCGCGCTGGCGGCGCCGTAAAGCGGCGGCGGCGCAATCTCTTCCGGCGCCCGTGCGCACACCCCGCCACCGCCTGTTACCCGTTGGCCACGCTGGCGAATTCGCGGGTAAGGAATTCTAAATATTTGTGGCGGGACTCTCGACAAATCGCCGCTCATCGATTCCAATCGAAACTGATTCGGAAAGCGATGCGGCACATCCTTCCGGTCTGGGTGGTTAGGGGAAATTCCGAACGGAGGCCTTCATGGCGCGCGCCGGTGTGGCGAGTGCGTCTGTACAATCGGATTCGATCAAAGGCCTTGCGCAATCGGTCGCCAAGCCGGCGTATCGACGGCTGCTGACGGCCGAGCCGCTGTTGCGGCGGGCGGTGCCGTTGCTGATCATCGCCTTCTTGGTCACCATCTGCGTCGGCGCCGTGGTGCAGGCGATCGACCACCGCCGCCAGACCCTGGGCGACATGGTGACGGCGCTCGACGCGGTCGCCGATCTCGCCGCCGAGCGCCTGCAGCACCTGAGCAATCCGGCCGACGCCACCGAGCGTCCGCAACAGGTGCTGGCGCAGGCGCTGCCCGACTGGGCGGGCCGCGCCGGCCGGCGTTTCATTCTCACCAATAGCGACGGCGTGGTGGCGGCCGCGCTACCCGCCGCCGACGGCATTGTCGGCCGCCGGCTGATCGACCTGCTCGGGCCGGCGCAGCCGCTCACCACTTTCGGCGCCGGCGCCGGCGTCATGGAAATCACGCTGCCCGACCGGTCGCCGGCGCTCGCCACCGTGCGCATGCTGAAGGCGCCGTTCGGCCAGGTCGCGGTGGTGCAATCGCGCAGCGCGGCGCTCGCCACCTGGCGCTCGCTTACCACGCTGACGCTGACGCTCTCCGCCACCACCGGCTTTGTGGTGCTGATCCTCGGCTTCGCCTTCCACTGGCAGGCGACGCGCGCGCGCGAGGCCGACGTGATTTACGAGACGGTGCGCACCCGCATCGACACCGCGCTCAACCGCGGCCGCTGCGGCCTGTGGGATTGGGACCTGGCGCGCGGCCGCATCTTCTGGTCGCAGTCGATGTTCGACATATTGGGGCTGGAGGCCAAGGACGACCTGCTCTGCTTCGGCGACGTCAGCGCGCTGGTGCATCCGGACGACGTGCAGCTCTACGAGCTCGCCACCGAAATCGTCGACGCCAAGATGACGGCGATCGACCACGCCTTCCGCATGCGCCACGCCAACGGCCATTGGGTGTGGCTGCGCGCGCGCTGCGAGCTGGTGAACCCGCCGCGCGAACCCGGTCCGCACCTCATCGGCATCGCCGTCGACATCACCGAGCAGAAGAACCTGGTGGAAAAGACCGTGGCCGCCGACTTGCGCCTGCGCGACGCCATCGAGACCATTCCGGAAGCCTTCGTGCTGTGGGACGCCGACAATCGTTTGGTTCTTTGCAATTCCAACTTCCAGGAGCTGCACGACCTGCCCGACGAGGCGATCACGGTCGGCGCCTCCTACGAGTCGGTGGTCGCCGCCGGCCGCAAGCCGGTGGTGCGCAACAAGGTGACGACCGACGGCCCCGCCGTGCCGGGCGCGCGCACCTTCGAGGCGCAGCTCGAGGACGGACGCTGGCTGCACATCAGTGAGCGCCGCACCAAGGACGGCGGCTACGTCTCGGTCGGCACCGACATCACCGCGCTCAAGACGCACGAGGAAAGACTGCTCGACAGCGAAAAGCGCCTGATGGCGAGCGTCGCCGACCTACGCGCCTCGCAGCAGCGTACTGCCGATCTGGCCGAGAAATACGCCGCCGAGAAGACCCGCGCCGAAGAAGCCAATCAGGCCAAATCGAAATTCCTCGCCAATATGAGCCACGAGCTGCGCACGCCGCTTAACGCCATCATCGGTTTTTCCGAGATCATGGAATCGGGCATGTTCGGCCCGCTCGGCGCCGAGAAATATCACGAATATTGCAGCGACATCCGATCGAGCGGGCAATTTCTGCTCGACGTCATCAACGACATTCTCGACATGTCGAAGATCGAGGCCGGCCGCATCCGCCTCGATTTCGAGGATCTCTCGCTCGATGCGCTGCTGAGCGAGGCCATGCGCGTGGTATCGGCGCGCGTGCAGGAAAAGCAGGTGACGCTCAGCTCGCGCGTCGCCCCCGACCTGCATTTGCGCGCCGACCGCCGCGCGCTCAAGCAGATCGCGCTCAACCTCCTGTCCAACGCGGTAAAATTCACCCCCGCCGGCGGCCGCATCACCGTGCGCGGGCGCGCCGCCGACGGCTGCATCGTGCTCGGCATTGCCGATAGCGGCATTGGCATCGCCAAGGACGCCTTGACCCGGTTAGGCCGCCCCTTCGAGCAGGTCGAAAGCCAATTGACCAAGAGCCATCAGGGCTCCGGGCTCGGCCTTGCCATCTCCAAATCGCTGGTCGCGCTGCATGGCGGGCGCATGCGCATCCGCTCGACACTCGGCAAGGGCACGCTGGTGGTAGTGCGGCTGCCGCTCGCCCCGCATTGCGCACTGCCCAAAGAGGAAGCGGCATAATGGCGCAAGACCGCCAGTGATAGGCTGCTCGCACACGGCCAACACGGCCAACACGGCCATTGGTATTGTATTACCAGCTAGCGCCCGTTTTTGTACCAGTTCGCCACGACGGTCGTCAGCACGCCAGCATTGCAATTTTCTCCAATGCTTTCTTAAATGCACAGCAAGATTCTGTCATCGCGCGCGGAGCCGTCGCCGTTTTGTGAATGAAACGGCGGTACCGTTCCCGCGATTAGGATCCGAAATTCCGCTCTCACATTATATCCGCTGAAGCTTTTGCTAAAATCGATTTCCGGGGAGGGCGAAGTCGATGGCAGAAGACAAAGCACCACACGGTGGCGGCAGCCACGACAAAAAATTCGACTACCGCGGTTTTATCGCCAGACACCACGGCGCGACCATATCGAATTACGAAAACGGTCAGGCGATCTACGCGCAGGGCGATCCCGCGAATGCACTTTTCTACATCATCAGCGGCACGGCCACAGTCACGACTAATTCAGAACAGGGCAAGGAAGCCGTCATCGCCATTCTCGGACCATGCGACTTTTTTGGCGAGGCCTGTCTGGACGGCAATCTGCTGCGAAACACGACCATCACATGCACAACCGCGGCGGAGATCGTGCGGTTCACGCGCACCACGGTCCTCGACGCGCTTAAGAGCGATTCGGCGTTTGCTTCTCTTTTTTTGAGTTTCGTCCTGCATCGCAATCAAAAGCTGCAAGCGGATTTAATCGATCAGCTGTTTAATTCGAGCGAAAAACGTTTGGCGCGCGTTCTTTTGACGCTGGCGGGTACCGGGCTCGACCCTCAATCGAGTACGATCTCTGTGCCAATTACGCAAGAGACGCTCGCCAACATGGTGGGGACCACGCGCTCCCGGATCAATCAGTTCATGACGAAATTTCGCAAGCTCGGTTACATCGATTACAACGGTCAAATTAGGGTGCGTAGTTCGCTATTGAACATTATCTTGAGCGATCCGGCGGTCGCCGATCCCCCCGAATAGTTCCGCTGCGATAGGTTTGCCGCCGAAATTGCCTGCCGATTGCCGCGCTTGGCCGAGAGGCCGCACGAAACTCGGACGCACGCGGCTTTTGCCTCTCCCTGGCCAGCGCAGACGCCTCGTTTCCGCCATACTTGATTTGCGTGGCGCCAATTTCCCAAGCAAACGCGGGGAAGCCGGCTCAGGCAGGGCATTGCGCGACCGCGCGACAATGCGTACCTAATAACCGAAGAATAACGGCGGCTGAACGTGCCGCAATAAACCATGGAAACGCTCCTACACATCGATCTTGGCGGGCTGATTGCCCGTTTCGGCTATTTGGCCGTGTTCGCGCTCATATTCTTTGAATGCGCGGGCGTCCCCTTGCCCGGCGAGATGGCCTTGATTTCGGCGGCCATATTTGCCGGCACCACCAGCCACCTGCACATCGAGTATGTCATCCTCGCCGCGGCTTCGGCCGCCATTTTGGGCGACAATCTGGGCTTCTGGTTTGGCCGCCGTTTCGGAGTTGATTTCCTCCACCGTTACGGCCCCTACATCCATCTCACGGCGCCGCGGCTGAAGATCGGCCAGATGCTGTTCCAGCGGCACGGCGGCAAAGTCGTTTTCCTTGGCCGCTTCACCGCCCTGTTGCGGACCTGGGCCGCGATACTGGCCGGCGCCAATCAACTTTCGCCACGACGCTTTTTCGTCTGGAACGCAAGCGGCGGGGTTTCCTGGGCGATGATTTATGGATTGGGCGGCTATTTCTTCGGCCAGTCGGTCACGCTGTTTGCGGGCCCGGTCAGCATTGCGCTGTTCATCGCCGTCGTCGTCGGAACCGTCGCCATCTACATTCTGTTCAAACGCCATGAGCAACGCTTGATTGCGCAAGCGCATCGAAGTCTGAGCGGCGAATAATTTACGGCGCCTTGCCGAGAATCCGCACGAAGCTCTCGCGCACCCGGCTTTGCGTCTCGGCCAGGGTGGCGTCGAGGGTGGCGAAATCCGGTACGTCGGCGGCGCGCGCCAACAGACGCAGCAGCCCCGCCCCCGCCGTCTTGCGATCGAACGGGCCCGGCAGGCACAGCCGCAGGATCTGCGTCACGTCTTGATAGAGCTGCACCGCCGGCCTTAAGACTTCGGCGTCCTCGACCGGCAACAGACGCAAGGCCCAGGCCTTGTCGAGCACGCGCGCGGTCGAGGTGTCGAGGATTTCCGGCTGCGCGTGCGCGTGCACGAGCTGCAGATATTGCGCGATGAACTCGATATCGATCAGTCCGCCGGCAACGTATTTCAGGTCCCAGCGGTCCTTGTCGCCCTTCTCCTTGGCGATCGCCGAGCGCATCTCCACCACGTCGCCGGCGATCAAGGCGGCGTCGCGCGGGCGCTGCAAGATGGCGCGGATCACCTCTTCCACCCGCGCCTTGAAGGTGGGCGAAGCCGCCACCACGCGCGCGCGCGTCAGCGCCATGTGCTCCCAGGTCCAGGCGTCGTCTTCCTGGTAGCCGGAAAAGCTCTCGATTTGGGTGGCGAGCGGGCCGGCGCGGCCGGAGGGGCGCAGTCGCATGTCGACCTGGTAGAGCGCGCCGTAATTGGTCTGCGCGGTAAGCGCGTTGATCAGCCGCTGCGTCAGCCGCGCGAAATATTGCGCGCCATAGAGCGACCGTACGCCATCCGATTCCGGACGCGCGGAATCGAAATCGTAGATCAAGATCAGGTCGAGGTCGGAGCTTGCCGTCATCTCGTAGCCGCCGAGCTTGCCCATGGCGAGCACGGCGTTTTCCTGAGCGGCGATGCGCCCATAAGCGGTGGCGAAATTTTCGGCGACCGAGCGATGCACCGCGCGCAGCACGGCGTCGGCGAGCCGCGCGAAGGCTTCGCCCGCCTGCCGCGCCGTCACCGTGCCGGTCAGGATGCGCACCCCGATCAGAAACATGTATTCCAGCCCGAACATGCGGATGCGCTCGAGCAGGTCCTCATCATGGCGCGACTGCCCAAGCGCCGCCTGCAGCCGCTTGTCGAGTTCCTCCTCGCCGGGCAGCGCGCCGAAGAAGCTCGGATCGACCAGCGCGTCCATCACCTGCGGATAGCGCGCCAGCGTGTCGGCCAGCCGCGGCGCGATACCGAGCACCAGCGCGGTGAGCGCGATCAGCTCCGGGTTCTGCCGCAGCAGCGACAGCAGCCGCGCGGCGGCATGCAGATTGGCGAGGAAGCGGTCGAAGCCGACCACCGCGGCATCGGGACTGTCGGTACGCGCCAATTGCTCGAGCAGCGCCGGCAACAGCTCGCTTAGATGGGCGCGCGCGGTCTCGCCTTGCAGTGAGCGATAGCCGCCGGACAGCCATTGCCGCACGATGGTGGAGACTTCCAGCGGCTTGCGGTAGCCGAGCTCGGCCAGCCGATCGAGCGTCTTGCGGTCGTCGGCGTCGGGAGGAAAGCTCAAAGGCGGCCGCTCGGGCCCGGTCGGCAGCTTCTCGAACAGGTGCGCGTAATGGCGCTGCACCTTGTCGAGGTGGCCGACCAGCACATGAGCGAAAGCGTCGCGGCCGGCAAAGCCTAAGAAACGCGCGAGGCGCTCGACGCCCGCGCGCTCGGCCGGCAGCACCTGCGTCTGCTCGTCGTTGACCATCTGCAGCCGGTGCTCGACCTGCCGCAGGAAGCAATAGGCCGCCTTCATGTCGTCGCGGGTGGCCCCGTCGATCCAGTGGTCCCCGGCCAACTTGTCGAGCGTGGTGAGCGTGTCGCGGTCGCGCAGATGCGGATTGCGCCCGCCGGCGATCAACTGCTGGGTCTGGGCAAAGAACTCGATCTCGCGGATACCGCCGCGGCCGAGCTTGATATTGTGGCCCTCGACCGCGATCTCGCCGTGCCCGCGATAGGCGTTGATCTGCCGCTTCATCGCGTGCACGTCGGCGAGCGCGGCGAAGTCGAGATATTTGCGCCACACGAAGGGCGCCAGCTCATTGAGCAGGGTCTCACCCGCCGCAATGTCGCCGGCGCAAGCGCGCGCCTTGATCATGGCGGCGCGCTCCCAGTTCTGCCCGACGCTTTCGTAATAGGACACCGCCGCCGGCGTCGAGATGGCGATCGCGGTCGAAGCCGGATCGGGGCGCAGGCGCAGATCGGTGCGGAACACGTAGCCGTCGCCGGTGCGCTCCTGCAACAGCTTCACCAGCCGCTGCGTGACCTTGACGAAGACCGGCGCCGGCGCGCCATCTTCGGGCACGATCTGCGCCGCCGGGTCGTAGAACACGATGAGGTCGATGTCGCTGGAGAAATTGAGCTCGAAAGCGCCCATCTTGCCCATGGCAACGACGATATAGCCGCTGCCGGCCTGCGGCGCGTCCATGTCCTTGAGCGCAAGGCGCCCCGCGCGCGCGGCTTCGGCGAGTGCGAAACCGGCGGCGGCATCGACCGCGGTGTCGGCGAGATCGGTGAGCGCGTGGGCGGCGCGCATCATCGGCCAGGCGCCGCCGATATCGGCAAGCGCGATCAGGAGCGCGGCTTCCGCCTTCATGCGGCGCAGTTCGCGCATGGCTTGGCCGTCGTCCAAGCTCGTCGCGGCCGCGCGGCCGTGCTCAGCCAGCAGCGCGGCGAAATGCACCTCGGGTTCGGACTGCAAGACGCGCAGGAGCCGCGTAGCGTCCTGGCTGACGACTTCCCACAGGAAGGGCGAGCTTTCGCTCAAAGCCTCCAGCAGCGTGACGATGAGCGGATGGGCGGCCAGCAGCGCGTTGAGCGCCTTGCCCTCATCCGGCGGCAGGCCGCCCAGCCACTCGGCCAGGCGCCGCCGCGCGCTATCGGCGTCGCTGAGCTGGGGCGCGACGACAATACGCGCGGCCAGCGACGCCCCGCCGCCGGGCTTGGCCTTGGATGCGGCGGCGGGCTTGCGCGCCGATTTTCTGGCGGCCTGTTTTGGGCGGGCGGACGGGCTCATCCCGCACTCTGTACCGGCCCTCCGCGCGGCAAGGCAATGACGCTTTTGAGGCCAGGTTGATTGTCCTCCAGCGTCAATTCGCCGCCATGCAGCCGCGCCACCGCCGCGGCGAGGCTCAGGCCCAGCCCGGAGCCGGGTTGCGACCGGCTCTGCTCCAGCCGCACGAAACGCTCGACCACATGGGCGCGGTCGGCTTCCGGAATGCCGGGCCCGGTATCGGCGACGGTGAGCAGGATGCGGTCGCCGGAAGCGAGCGCGCGCACCACGATTTCCGGCTCGGCGCCGTTTGCCCGCTCGGGGCACGGCGCGGCATATTTGATGGCGTTGTCGACCAGGTTGGCCAAAGCCTGGCTGATCAGCTCGCGATTGCCCTTGACCCGCGCCGGCTGCTCGGCCTCCACCTTGAGCGCGATGCCCTTCTCCTCGGCCAGCGGCTCGTAGAGCTCGCCGACGTCATGGGCGATCTCGGCGGCGTCGAACTCGTTCATGTCCTCGCGCGCTTGCCCGGATTCCGCGCGCGCGATCATCAACAGCGCGTTGAAGGTGCGGATCAGCCCGTCGGATTCCTCGATGGTCGCATCGAGCGCGGCGCGATATTCGGCCTCGTTGTGCGCCGCACGCAGCGCCTGTTCGGCGCGATTGCGCAGCCGCGTCAACGGCGTCTTCAGATCGTGCGCGATATTGTCGGAGACTTCTTTCAGCCCCTGCATCAGCGCCTCGATGCGCTCGAGCATGGCGTTGAGGTTTTGCGCCAGCCGGTCGAGCTCGTCGCCGGTGCCGGCGACCGGCAGCCGCTCGCCGAGGTCGCCTTGCATGATGCTCTTGGTGGTCTCGGTCATGGCATCGACGCGGGCGAGCACGCGGCGCGACACGAACAAGCCGCCGGCAAGACCCAGCACGATCACGATGGCGACCGACCAGCGGCCGGCCGCCAGCACGATGTGATAGATGCGCTCGCGCTCTTCCAGGTCGCGCCCGACCAGCAGGCGGAATCCGCCCGGCAATTGAAACACCCGCACCAGCGCCTCGTGCGTATGCTCGGGCTTGCGCGGACTTTCCGCCTCGTCGAGCCGCCGGTAGACGGTCTCGGTCCAGCCGGGATTGTCGAGGATGCCGGGCGCCAGCGCGGTGACGTTGCCGGCGAGCGCCTGGCCGGTGAAAGTGGTGACGAGGTAGAGGCTGGAGCCCGGCCGGCGCGCGCGCGCGTCGACCACGATCACCAGACGCCGGATGCCGCCGAGGCGGTATTGCTCGGACAGGCCGGAAATTTCGGCATTGACGGTCTCGGTGATCTGCTCGGTGATCAGGCGGCGGGTATTGAGGGCAAAATAGCCGAGCAAAAAGGCCGCGAACAGCGCGAACACGGCCAGATAGACCAGCGTCAGCTTGAACGTGGTGGTGCGGAAAAGCTTACCGAGCGCCGTCACGTATCATGTATCCCGCGCCGCGGACCGTATGCAGGAGCGGCTGGGAGAAACCTTTATCGATTTTCGAGCGCAAGCGCGAGATATGAACGTCGATCACATTGGTTTGCGGGTCGAAATGGTAGTCCCACACGTTCTCCAGCAGCATGGTGCGGGTCACCACCTGACCGGCATGCTGCATGAGGTATTCCAGGAGGCGGAATTCGCGCGGTTGCAGGGAAACCTCGTCGTTTCCGCGCCGCACTTCGTGCGAGAGCCGGTCGAGCGCCAGATCGCCTACGCGCAGCACGGTTTCCTCAGGTCGCGCGCCGCGCCGGCGCGCCAGCACCTCGACCCGGGCGAGCAGTTCGGAGAACGAATAGGGCTTGGGCAGGTAGTCGTCGCCGCCGGCCCGCAGGCCCTTGACCCGGTCGTCGACCTGGCCGAGCGCCGACAGGATCAGCGCCGGGGTTTCGATAGCTTTCCCGCGCAGGGTGCCGATCACCGATAGCCCGTCCCTCTTGGGCAGCATGCGGTCGACGATCAGCACGTCGTATTGGCCGTCGAGCGCCATGGCCAAACCGTCCTCGCCGTCGGTGGCGGCATCGGCCACATGGCCGACCTCGCGAAAAGCCTTGACCAGATAGTCCGCGGCATCGCGGTCGTCCTCGATGATCAAAAGGCGCATGGTGACCCGGTCCGGTTGCGCGTCCGCTGTGCGGCTTGAGGCGCGCTGCCCCTGAATATCCGCATAAGTGGGCATCGGTCACACCATTTCCAAATGATTCGGTGGCGGGTCAATTGCCGCCTGGGCCGCCTGGCGGCCGCTTGCCGGCCAGTACGCCGGTGCCCCCGGGCCCCTGTCGTACGTGAGGGGGTGGCGGATTTGGCCCGCCACCCCCTCCACGACCCCACCCCAGCGGGGGCGACGGATGCCGGGGTTGGAGTTCAAGTCGGAAGCGGCTAGGCCGTCGTAGGGCGCCCGCCCGCTTTCCGGAAACTGCCGGGACGGGCACGAGGCCCGTCCCGTCGAGAACGTACAGCCGGCGGGGGCGACGGATGCCGGCTGCACGTCCCCTAACTCAACCGTTACCGACCGGCAGGGCGACGAAGTGGGTGTTGTCACCCTTCTTCACCCTCACCAGCACGGTGTGCTTGCCGCCCGAGCGCGCGCTGGCGATCGCCTTGCGCACGTCGGCGGGTGTCGAAACCGTTTTGCCTGCGACTTCCAGGATGACGTCGCCGGTGGCGAAGCCGTGGTCGGCGGCAACGCCGGAGTTGTCGATGCCGGTGACCACCACGCCTTCATCGCCCGCGCCCGCCACGCGTTTGGCCGGCGCCAGCGTGAGGCCGAGCTTGGCCAGATTGGCTCCGTTGTCTTTCTTGGAAGGTTCGTTCTTCGCCAGCTGCTGCTCGCTCGGCAGGCGGCCGAGCGTGACCGTGATCGTCTTCTGCGCGCCCTTGTGCAGCACCGAGAGCTTGACCGCGGTGTTCGGCGCCATGCCGCCGATCTCCTGGGCGAGCGCGCGCGGGTTCTCGACGTCCTTGCCATTGACGGCGGTGATGACGTCGCCGGCGACGATGCCGGCCTTGACCGCCGGGCTGTTGGGCTGTGGTTCGGCAACCAATGCGCCTTCGGCTTTCTTCAAGCCGAGGCTGTCGGCGATGTCCTTGGTCACCGGCTGTATCTGCACGCCGATCCAGCCGCGCGTCACCGAGCCGTGCTCCTTGAGCTGGCCGATCACGGTCTTGACGGTGTTGGCGGGAATCGCAAAGGCGATGCCGACCGAGCCGCCCGACGGCGAGAAGATCGCGGTGTTGACACCGATCACATTGCCTTCGGTATCGAAGGTCGGGCCGCCGGAATTGCCCTTGTTCACCGGCGCGTCGATCTGGATGAAATCGTCATAGGCGCTGGCGCCGATGTCGCGGCCGCGCGCCGAGACGATGCCGGCGGTGACGGTGCCGCCGAGACCGAACGGATTACCCACCGCCAGCACCCAATCGCCGATGCGCGGGGTCTTGTCGGACAGCTTCACATAGGGGAACGGTCCGCCCTCGACCTTGATGAGCGCGAGATCGGTGCGCGGATCGGTGCCGATCACCTTGGCCTTGTGGCTCGCGCCGTCATCGGTCTTGACCTCGACGCTCTCGGCCTTGTCGACCACGTGGTTGTTGGTCACTGCGTAGCCGTCGGCCGAAATGAAGAAGCCGGAGCCCTGACCCAGGATCACGTTACGGCCGTGGCCATGCGGCATCCCGTTAGGCGAGTCGGGCATGCCGAAGCGGCGGAAAAATTCGCGCAAGCCTGGCGGCAGGTTCTTCAGATCGCCGGAACCGGTGGTCTGGCCGCCGTCCACCTTGACGCGCACCGAGATCACCGCCGGTTTGACCTTGGCGACGATGTCGGCAAAGCCGATCGGGGCCGGCAGCTTGTGCGCCTGCTCGGTCAGGTTCTGCGCCTGCGCGGTCGGATAGACGGCCGTCAAATCCAGATCGGGCGCGGCGATGAAAGCGGCGGCGCCGAGGCCGGCAACCGCGGTGGCGAGGAGAATGGTGCGGCGCGCGGAGAGCACGCGCGGCCTTTTCGGTGAGTTGGGAGCGGGGGAAACGCCCGGGTTCATCAGGAACCTCATCTGGATCGCTATCGGCGCGAGCAGCGCGCCCTGTTTGAATCCAAGATGGGGGGATGCGCCTTACAGCGTCCTGTCGGTGGGATTAAACTTTTGTAAGAAATAAAGTTTTCGGAAATTTCGCAACTTGCGCAACCGTTAGTGTTCCGATTCCGAAGTTTGCACAATCGTGCAGCACGCTCTGATGCGAACTTCGGAATCGACGGGACACCAGCAAGTCCATGATTCTAGTGCGATTTTGGATTTGAAGTTCCTCCACGCGCTTGCCGCGGCAATAGAAGGAACTTCAAATCCGTCGCACTTAGCGCACGATCCCGAAAAAGCCTGTCCCGGACTCGATCCAGGATGGGAACCGGTTGGCGTGGTGATTCGATCTAATTGGATCGCGCTCTAGTCGGCGCCGGGCTCGACCAAAGTTGCAAGCCGCCGTTGTTCGGCGGCACTGAGCGGCACAGGCTCCACCGCAGCCTGCTTGCGCCGGCGCAGCGCCAGGACCAGGCCGATGGCGCCGGCGATCAGCACCAGCGGCGGCAGCATCCACAACGCCAGCGTGCGTAATTCGAAGCGCGGCTTGAGCAGCACGAATTCGCCGTAGCGCGCCACGATGTAGTCGAGCACCTGGCTGTCGCTCTCGCCTTTCTTCAGCCGGTCGCGCACCAGCACGCGCAGATCGTGCGCCAGCGGCGCTGCCGAATCGTCGATGTCCTGGTTCTGGCAGACCAGGCAGCGCAGTTCGCGCGAGAGCGCGCGCGCACGCGCTTCCAGCGCCGGGTCCTTCAGCATTTCGTCCGGCGTCACCGCATGAGCAAATGGCGGCGCGAGCAGCGCGGCCAGCAATGCGACGAAGGCGAGGCGGCGCACGGCGCCCTACTCCGCGGCCTGTAAGGCGGGTTTCGCGGCAGGCTTCGGCGCGCCGACGCGCAAGCGCCGGTCGGACAGCGAGAGCGCGCCGCCCAGCATCATCACGACCGCGCCGAGCCAGATCAGCATGACCAGTGGCTTGTAGTAGAACCTGATCGCGATTGAGCCGTCGGGCTTACTGTCGCCGAGCGAAAGATAGAGCTGGCTGGCGCCGCGCACCATCAGCGCGGCCTCGTTGGTGGTCATGCTGCGCGTTGCAAAGCTGCGCTTCGACGGCGTCATCGTGCCGATCGGAACACCGCCCGCGCGCACGGTGAATGTCGCCACCAGCGCGCTGTAGTTCGGGCCCGGATGCTGCTTGATGCCGTCATAGGTCAGCTCATATCCGGACAGCGTTACGGTCTGCTGCGGCTTGATCTCGACGATGCGCTCGGTGCCCCAGGTACCGGCGGAGATAATGCCGAGCATGCTGAGCGCGATGCCGAAATGCGCGACGCTCGTGCCCCATACCGAGCGCGGCAGGCCGGCGGCACGCGCGCGCACGGTCTTGAGCGGGCTGCGGAACAGCCCGGTCCGCTCGACCAGATCGACCAGCGCACCGGTCATCACATAAAAGGCAAGCCCGACGCCGAACGGCGCCAGCACCGATTGCGCGCCTTCGATCGCGAAGGCAAACCCAGCGACGATCAGGCCGACGCCGAAGGCCGCCATCAGCCGCTGCGCCGCGCCCAACAGGTCGCCGCGCTTCCAGGCCAGCAGCGGCCCAAACGGCATCACCACCATCAGCGCGACAAACAGCGGACCGAAGGTGAGATTGAAGAACGGTCCGCCCACCGTGATCTTGGCGCCGGTGAGCGCTTCCAGCGCCAACGGATAAAGCGTGCCGGTGAGCACGGTGAGGCAGGCGGTGGTGAGGAAGAGATTGTTGAACACCAGCGCGCCCTCGCGCGAGATCGGCGCGAACAGCCCGCCCTGCTTCAGCATCGGCGCGCGCCAGGCAAAAAGCGTCAGCCCGCCGCCGATGAAGGCCACCAGAATGGCCAGGATGAAGACGCCGCGCCGCGGGTCGTTGGCGAAGGAGTGCACCGACGTGAGCACGCCCGAGCGCACCAGGAAGGTGCCGATCAGCGACAGCGAGAAGGTGAGAATGGCGAGCAGGATGGTCCAGATCTTCAGCGCGTTGCGCTTTTCCATCACCACGGCCGAATGCAAGAGCGCGGTGCCGGCAAGCCACGGCATGAGCGAGGCGTTCTCCACCGGGTCCCAGAACCAGAAGCCGCCCCAGCCCAGCGTGTAATAGGCCCAGTACGAACCCATGGCGATGCCGAGGGTGAGAAACATCCAGGCGGCCAGCGTCCACGGCCTGACCCAACGCGCCCAGGCGGCATCGATGCGGCCCTCGATCAGCGCGGCGATGGCGAAGGAGAAGGCGATGGAGAAGCCGACATAGCCGAGATAAAGCAGCGGCGGATGGATGGCGAGGCCGGGGTCCTGCAGGATGGGATTGAGGTCGCGCCCTTCGAACGGCGCCGGCACCAGGCGCAGGAACGGGTTCGAGGTGAGCAGAATAAAGAGATAGAAGGCGCTGGCGATCCAGGACTGCACCGCCAGCACATTGGCCTTCAGCGTCGCCGGCAGATTGCCGCCAAACAGCGCAACGCCGGCGCCGAATATAGCCAGGATGAGAACCCACAGCAGCATCGAGCCTTCGTGGTTCCCCCACACGCTGGTGATCTTATAGATCAGCGGCATCAGCGAATGCGAATTCTCATAGACCGTGCGCACCGAAAAATCGGAGGTGACGTAGCAGACAGCCAGCGCAGCAAACGACAGCGCCACGAAGACGAGCTGCATGACCGCGGTAGAATTGGCGAGCCGCATGAGTTGCGCGTCGCGGCGTTGCGCGCCAATTATTGGCGCAACCGACTGCATCAAGCCGAGCGCGAGCGCCAGCACCAGCGCGTAATGGCCGAGCTCGGGGATCATTTCGCCGCCCCCTTCGCCGTCTGCTCGCCTTCTTGCCAGCGGCCGGACTTCTTCAGCGCCTCGACCACTTCCTTCGGCATGTAGCGTTCGTCGTGCTTGGCAAGCACGGTGTCGGCGTCGACCGAGCCGCCCGGCTCAATCTTGCCTTCAGCCACCACGCCCTGCCCTTCGCGGAACAGGTCGGGCACGATACCCTGATAGCGCACCGGGATATCGTGCTTGCCGTCGGTCACCTCGAAGCGGATGCGCAAGTTATCGCCGCGCTGCACGCTACCGGGCTTGACCAGCCCGCCGATGCGGATACGCGTGCCGGGCGGCAGATGATGCTCCACCACGTCGCTCGGCGACTGGAAGAAGACGATCGAGCCGCTCATGGCGCTGAGCACCAGGCCGACCGCCACCCCCAGCACGCCGAGGCTGGAGCCGATCAGAATCAGGCGTCGCTGTTTGCGGGTCATGGCGCGCCGTTACTCAACTTTCGAGGCCGAGGCTTTTGATCGTGTCTTCGATCTGGCGCAGCTTGGCGGGATCGCGGCTAAGCGCCTTGCGCGCGTCGGCCGCCGCCGCGTGGGCCTTGTCGCGCTCGTTGAGCACCATATAGGCGCGCAACAGCCGCTGCCAACCGGCAATATCGTCGCCGTTCTGCCTGAGCCGGTCGGCCAGCCGCGCCACCATGCCGCGGATCATGGCGCCGCGGTCCTGCGTGGTCATTTTGGAGGCGGCGGCGACGTCGGCCGCGCTCGGGCCCGGTGCATTGGCTGCGGGCGGCGCGGCGGCATCGGCCGGCGGCGTGGCGCCGATCTGCACCAGCGCCCGGCGCACCATGGGCGCCCAGGGCGCGCCCGGCGGCGCATCTTTCAAAAGCGCGTTCCAGGTCGAAGCGGCCTTCGCCATGTCGCCATCCTGCTCGGCGGCCATGCCGACGAAGAAGCGCGCCTTGTAGTCTTTGGCATCGAGCGCGAGCGCGCGCTCGAAAGCGGCCTTGGCTTCGGCGGTGACCACGCCATTGGCGGCCGCCATCAGCGCCTCGCCGAGATCGGCCTGCCGCCCGGCGGTTTCGCCGGAAAGCGCGAGCACCTTGCGGCGCGCGCGCACCGCGTCCTGATAGCGGCCGAGCTGCAGATAGACCGGCGCCAGTACTTCGTAGCCGCGCGCGTCGTTCGGATTGCGCGCGAGATGCGCCTCCACCTGCGCCACCAGGCCTTCGATCGTGCGACCGTTATGCGTGGCATTGAGCCGCGCCTGCAGCGGCTCGCCCGGCAGTTGCGGCGAGCCGAGCGCGAGATAGAGCGCCCCGGCCCCGATCGGCACCAGCAGCAAGGCGGCAATGGCGGTCAAACGCCGGCGCCAGACCGGCGAGCCGGCGCTTTCGTCTTTTGCCGTCTCGGCGACGTCCGCAGCCGCGATCAAGCGCCGCGAAACCTCGATCTTGGCGGCTTCCGCTTCCGGTGCACCGATCAGTCCGGCGGCGCGGTCGCGCGCGATCTCGTCGAGCTGGTCGCGATAGACGGCCATGTCGCTGCCGCCGCCCGCCGGCGCGCGGCGCGCCAGCGGCCACAGCACGGCGAGCACCGCCGCCGCCGTCATCAGCGCTAGAACCAGAAAGAGGATCATCAAGCCGTTTACCCGCCTCGCGCCGCCGAAGGGCAGGCGCGAAAAGGGCATACATCACGCGCAATCGTGGCGGCAATGCGCAAGATCAATTGGCGGGGCGGTTGCAAGGCGAGAAACGTGGAAATGGGCCGTTTTTCAGGCCCGCGCGGCCTTGCGCTCGGCGGCGCTGGCGACTTCCGCCGCCTTGGCCAGAAGCGCGGCATAGTCCGCGCCGAACACCTTGGCGCAGAAGCGCACGGCGGCGTCCACCTGGCTCTGCCGGAAGGCGCGGTCGCTCTGCCCGGCATGGCGCAAGCCGTCGAGCAGCGCGCGGGTTCCGCTGTCGAGGCTGTACTGGATATCGTTGAAGTTCCGCTGCGCCATTTCGTTGATGGCGAGTTCGCCGGCAAAGGAGCGGCAGGTGCCGACGAAGCCGACCAGCGCCTCGGTCTCCGCCACTTCGTCGGGATCGAGCGCGGAATTGGCACGGATTTCCGAGGACGCGCGCGCGCGTAAAAGCTGGCGCACCCGCGCCGGCGCCAACTCGATCTCGGCGCGCAGCAATTCGGCGATCTGGGCGCGCTGCGCCGACAGCGCGCGTCCCCAGCTGCTGTCTACCGGCAGATCGAGCTCGGTGCGAAGCCCACGCGCGCAATCGTGAATGGTCTTGAGCAGCGCGCCGACCGCGACGCCGCCCCTGCCGCCCAGGCTGTCGCGCAATTCGTCGACCAGCCGTTCGAGCTCGGCGAGCACGATGGTCACCGCCACGCTGTATTGCGTCTCGGCGACGCGCGCCGCCATGTCGCTGCCGGCCGCCTTGACGCCGAAGCGGATCACCTGCCAGGGCGCCGCCAGCCGGCTCATCACCGTCAGCAGCGCGTAGAGGAACAGCTCGCGGTCGCGCGCCGCCGTCTTCTCGATCAGCGCCTTGTATTGGTCAAGCTCGTCGCCGGCGAGATTGACGATGCGCAGCGGCAGATGCGCGGCGAGCCCCGCCAGCGCGTCGCGCCCGGCCAGCACGCAGCGCAGCGTCGCGGCATCGTCATAGGCGCGCGGCGTGGCGATCTGCGCCATGGTGCGGCGGTGCAGCCTGGCGTCATTGGCGCAGGCCTGCAGGCTCGCCGCGATCGCCGCCGCGGCGCGGTCCTGGAAGCCGCGCACCAAATGTTCGGCGCGCGGCTCATCGCCCGCCAGCAAGGCCTCGCTTACGCCCTCGCTCAGCGCCTTGGCCTCTTCCGGCAGCAGGTCGCGGCGCACCCAGGTCCATAGGTTTTCCAGCGATTCGCGCGATATGCGTCCGGGATGGTCATGATCGGCGCGGTCGTCGACCATGAAAGGCTCGAGCGGCCTGAAGAACAGCCGCTCGCTGTGGCCGATGCGCGGCGAACCCTCGCGCTGATCGCGCACGATGCGGCGCAATTCCTGCAGCACCAGATCGGTGCCGGCGCCTTCGTCGCCGCGCAGCAAGCTGCGCTCGAATTCGGCGATCAGCAGCGCGCGCGCCTGCGGCGGCAATTCGCTCAAATATTGCCGCAGTCGATCGATCGTTTCGAGGCCCGCCATGGCCGCCGGGGTCCGCTCTCCATAAGCGCGCATAGATAGCGCGGCGAGCGTTAAGGCCTCGTTAAGGATATCCGCAAGGGCTAGCTGAGCGGCGTCCAGGTGCCGTCGGGATTGCGGCAGGCGGTGCCGCGCGCGGTCTGCGGCCGGCCGTCAATATAGATGGTGTGGGTATAGGAGCGGCAGCGGCGGCCGGCCTCCTGATAATAGGGTCCGGGCACCACCGTGCCGTAGCGACCGGAGTCCGGATTGCGCCACGACACCGGCGCGCCGGGCGGGCCGTCGTCCAGGGCCTCCATCTGCGCGGCATAAGCGCGGCGCTTGTCCTCGTCGTCCATCGACGCGCCGATGCGGTTGCCGATCAGGGCACCGAGGCCGGCGCCGATCACCGCGCCCGCCACATGTCCGCCGACGCCGCCGCCGAACTGCGAACCGATGGCCGCGCCGGCAAGACCGCCGAGCAGCGTGCCGGTGTTTTCCCGCGGCCCGCGTCCGCTGTCGGGATCGCCGGCGCAGGCGGCAAGCGTGAGAGCGATCGCGGCGATGGCGGCAAACTTGGGAAAGAACATTTCAACCCCCGGCCAGCTTCATGGGAAAGCGCGCGCCATCGAAACGGGAGGAATGGGGCAAAAGTCCGGCAGCCGCGCGGCGCCGCAGGCTCGCGGCTCACACCGCCGGCAGCACAAGCTCGGCGCGCAAGCCGCCGAGCGGCGCATTGCCGAGCATGAGTTCGCCGCCATAAAGCCCGGCCAATTCGACCACGATGGAAAGCCCGAGGCCGGAGCCGGGCTTGGTCTCGTCGAGCCTACGGCCGCGCTTGGCGGCTTGCTCGCGCTCGGCGGGCGAAAGGCCGCGGCCGTCATCGTCGACGATGATGCGCACGGTTTGCGGTTCGCTTGCATCGTCGCGGTGCTCGCGCGCGACGTCGATCGTCACCCGCGCGGCGGCCCATTTGCAGGCATTATCGACCAGATTGCCGATCATCTCCTCGAGGTCCTGCCGCTCGCCGCGGAAGCGCGCCTGCGCGTCGGCGCGCACGTCGACGGCGATGCCGCGGTCGTGGTGGATCTTCTCCATGGTGCGCGCGAGCGCCGTGACCACCGGCTTGACCTCGGTGACGGCACCCACCACCGTCAAGCCGGCCGCCAGCCGCGCGCGCTCGAGATGTCGGGCTATCTGGTCGCGCATGATGTCGGCCTGCTCCAGCACCTTCTTCGCCAGCGTGTCGCGCGGGTGGGCGGAGGCCTCGTTCACCATCACCGACAGCGGCGTCTTCAGCGCATGCGCCAGATTGCCGACATGGGTGCGCGCGCGCTCGACGATCTCGCGATTGGTCTCGATCAGCGCGTTGGTCTCGCGCGCGAGCGGCGCAATCTCCTCGGGGAACTTGCCGGCCAGCCGCTCGGCTCTGCCGGCGCGAATCGCGGCCAGGCTGTCGGTGATGCGCTTGAGCGGCGCCAAGCCGAAGCGCACCTGAAACGTCGTGGTGAGCAGCAGCACCACCGCCAAAAGGGCGAAGGTGATGGCCA
This sequence comes from uncultured Pseudomonadota bacterium, assembly GCA_963805535.1. GTDB lineage: Bacteria > Pseudomonadota > Alphaproteobacteria > Rhizobiales > Xanthobacteraceae > Pseudolabrys. The sequence continues at coordinate 660,290 of CAWDUV010000004.1, read as the reverse complement.
GCGCCTGATCGAAATCGCGCGTCTCCTGCGTGATTTCGGCGGAATCGCCCGCCACCGCCACCAGAAAGTGGCCCTCGTCGCCGAGATCGATATTGCGCTCGACCAGGCGCAGCCGTTGATCCTCCGGCCCCGCGACATAGCCGTCGCGCGAGCCGTCCGGATCGGGCGCGACGCCCATATCCTCCAGGTGCGGCAGGCCGCCGTCCCACAGCGAGCGCGACGAGCGCACCTCGTGTTTGCCGGCATCGTTGCGCGTCACCTGCCAATACCAGCCGGACAGCGGCAGCTCGAACAAAGGCTCGCCCAACGACTGCGGAAAATTGCCGCCGGCTTCCTCGGGCGCCGAAAGATCGGCGACGATGGTACGCAGATAGACGTTGAGCCGGCGGTCGAAGGAGCGCTCCACCGCGTGCCGATAGAGCGTCGACAGCACGATGCCGGTGACCAGCAGGATCGCCACGGCCCAGGCGGCGGCCGACAGAAACAAGCGCAGCGCGAGCGAATTGGCGCGCATCGCGGTCAACGCTCTTGTTGCATGCGCATGATCATTTCCGAAAACCGGTTCCCACTTTTCGGGATCATGCGTTGGGCGGCGTGAGCAGATAGCCGAGCCCGCGCACGGTCTGGATGATCTCGACGCCGAGCTTCTTGCGGATGCGGCCGACGAACACTTCGATGGTATTGGAATCGCGGTCGAAGTCCTGGTCGTAGAGATGCTCGACCAGTTCGGTGCGCGACACTACGCGGCCGGAGTGATGCATCAGATAGGCAAGCAATCGGTACTCGTGCGACGTGAGCTTGACCGGATTGCCATTGACCGCGACGCGCCCCGTGCGGGTATCGAGCCGCACCGGGCCGCAATTGAACTCGCTCTTGGCGTGGCCGGCGGAGCGGCGCAGCAGCGCGCGCACGCGCGCCAGCACTTCCTCCAGATGGAACGGCTTGGCGACATAATCGTCGGCACCGGCATCGAAGCCCTGCACCTTGTCGCTCCAGCGGTCGCGCGCGGTCAGCATCAGCACCGGCATCGCACGGCCGGCGCGCCGCCAGGCTTCCAGCACCGAGATGCCGTCCATCTTCGGCAGGCCGATGTCGAGGATGACGGCGTCGTAGGGCTCGTGCTCGCCGAGATAATGACCTTCCTCGCCGTCGAAGGCGCGGTCGACGACATAGCCCGCGTCGGTCAGCGCGGTGGCGAGCTGGCGGTTAAGGTCGGGATCGTCCTCGACGACGAGGAGGCGCAAGGCGTTTTTCTCCGCTCGGAGCGCTATCGTGGCCCTCCAAGTGGCCCTTAATAAGCTCGCCGTTCGCCGCGTCAACGGCCGCCCGCGTCACTTTGCCGTTGGGCGCCAGCAGGGTCAGCACGTAGACCAGCCCGGTGCCGCGGCGGCAGAGCCGGGCGCGCACCACTTCGGGCTTTTTGCGGCGCTGCTTGCGCACGGCTCGGATGGCTTGGGCGAGCGAAACCGCCCGATGGCTGGCGACCGCGGCACGCTGTTCCGCCTTGGTTAGGCAGGCGTGGCGGGCCAATCGGGCAAGGTGCGGCAATTCGGCCGCACGGCCGGCGCCGGCCGATAGCCCGAGCGCGAGCCCGATCAGGATAAGGGTGGGTATGCGGGAAAGGACCGGCATAAGGCGGGTGATAGCGGCGCGCCGGTGAACGCCGGCTGAACGCGGGACCTAAAGCCCGATTTCAGCCCGTTTGGGCTCAAACTCAAAGCCCTCAAACGTCGCAAAAGCCTCCAGCGGCACGCGAGGAGCACGCCAGGCATTGATCGGGGCCCTTTCGTCGGCATAGCCGAGCGCCATTGCCAGCAGCATCGGCGGCACGCCGAACGCCAGCGCGATCTCGCGCGCGGCGGCGTGCTTGGCCTCCATGAAATCCATGTCCTTGGGCGAAAGCGACATCGGCTTCCAGTCGAGCCCGCCTTCCAGCACCATGCGGCCGCCCGGCATTGCGCGTGCCCTGATACTGCTCGTCGAGCTCGCGCTTCAAGCGCTCGAACTGCTGATCGGCCAGCACGTAGCCTTCCGGGCCGTTATAGACCAGCGCGCCCGAGGGCCGCGCCGCGTTGTCGAGCAGCGCCTTGTTCCACTTGGCGGCGGCGTTGTGGGTGTCGACCGCGACCGCGGCGGCTTCCAGCGGCGCCAGGCCGTAATAGTCGTCGGTCGGATGGAAGAAGGTCAGATGCAGGATCGGCGGCAAGCCAGCGCTCTGGTCGAAGCGCACCGTCTGCCCGCTCACCGTATATTCGTAAGCTTGCGGCCAGCCGTCCGGCCCCGGCACCACCTTCATGCGGTCGGGCCGCAGCGCATAGAGCTCGCGCACTTGAATGTTCGCCTGCCCGCCCTCGCCCGCGAGCGTCACCGCCTCGACATAGGCATTGCCGGCGAGCAGCAGATGCGCGCCGATCGTCTCAAGAAGCGTGGCGCCGTCCTGGCGCGGATTGGGCCGCGCCAACAGATCGAGCAGCGGATGCGCGGTGTGCTCCTGCGCGCCCTCGTACAGCAGGAAAGTGAGCCCGCCGATCGATTCCGCGATCAGCCGCACCGCGCGATGCACGATGGCGTTCTTGCCGTAGCCCTCGCGCGAAAGCTGCGCATAGTCGCGCGGCGTCCAGCGCGCGCGCCCGCCGCCTTCGAGCGCGATCAGCCGCGCGGTGCGGGAGACTTTTTGCTCGGGGGCGCGGAGTAGGGACTTCAGTCTATCGAACATCTTCTAGCCTCGTGTCCCTGATCCGGGACCTTTCCAATGATTGACTTCGCGACGGTCCCGGGTCGGCAGCGCAATATTCACATGTTGCGCTGCGCCCGGGACAAGCAACTCACAAATATTTCGCGTCGTCGCCTTGCAGCAGTTCGCGGAATGTCGGCACCACCGGAAAACCGTAGCCGGTCCCCGGTTTATCAAGATAAAGCTTTCCCGACTTGTGGTAATTGCTGCTGTAGATCTCCGCCCCGATGGCTTGCAGCGCCAACACCAGCGCTTGGGCGGAATCAAACCCGCCTATTTCCATTTTGTGTTGTTCGCCTGGCCAGTCAATTTCATAGCGACAAAACCACGAGCCATTCTTCGACTTCTCCGGAGCGAAAATTCGGATCGGAATTCGGATTGGATCGTTTCCATTCAACAACGTGAGCACCCGACTCGCGATCAACATGGCAGCGCCTCAGTGGTATATTGGCGGCACGTATCCGCCGATCAGACATTGGGCGTAACGGAAGTTGGCCTGAGCCCAGCAACGCGCGGTTCGCACTGTATTACAGATAAACGTGTCTTGCCGAAGTTGCTCTTCGCACTCAGCACGACGTTGCGGCGAGATTCTCCCCGCAATTTGTGTCGCCGGCTTTCCAGGTTCTCGCGGCGACGTGACATTCGATACCGCCTCTCGACTTCCCCCTCCACCTTCGCTGGTCCATTGCCCACCCTCCTGGCTACCCGCCGGCACGCGCAGCTGGTCGGGACTGTATTTGCGCTCGGCACTCTCATAGAGTCGATAGAGCGGATCGTTCTCGTGGCCAGGCTTCCAATAGCGCCGCCAGTCGGGACGCATCCAGTGTCTCAGCTCGTTGTCGAGGGTTGCCTGGTTGATCGGCGCCATTTGCTACACCCCCCTCACCCGCGGCTCCGCCCGCGCCCCGTAACTCAAAGCCGTCATCGCCCACACCAGCGCGTCCAGCCGGTCGGGCGAGCGCCCGTTGCTCAAGCCGTCCAGCCCGAAATCGCACATCTCGTCTTCCAGCGCGGCGAACACGCCGGCGTGGCGCACCCTGCCCTGCTCGTAGAGTTGCGCCACCGGCTCGGCGCGCAGATATTTGCCGCGCGTTGCCCGCACCATCATCACCGGCACGTTGCGGTCCGCTTCCGCGATCACCGCGCGCACCATGTCGCCGCCATAATTGCCCTCGGCCACCAGCGCGTCGGCCGCTAAGCCGCCGCCACAGCGCGATCGCCTTCGTCGCCCAGCCTTGCGGGATCAAGCCCGGCGCGCTCTCGTCGGCCAGCACGTAAAAGCAACCGTCCTGCCCTCGCCCCGCCGCCACCAGGCCGCAGGCGTCCGCGCCCGGCCGCGCCGAGCCCGGCGGATCGACCGCCACCACCACGCGCTGCAGCGGCGGCGCCGCCGGCACGCGGCAGGCCTCGATCGCCGCGCGTTTCCACAGCGCGTCCGGCCGCTGCTCGATGATCTCGCCTTCGATCTCCTGCCGCCCCAGCCGCGTGCCGCGATAGCGCGCGACCACCGTGTCGAGAAAATGCGGCGCCAGGTTATAGGCGTTGACGCGCGTCTCGGCATGCGTCACCGCCGTGCGCTTGTCGTCCATCAATTTCTTGAGCAGCCCGATCGGCCGCGGCGTGGTCGTCACCACCTGCCGCGGCCGCTCGCCAAGGCGCAGCCCGAACTGCAGCATGTCGTAAGTTGCTTCGGCATGACGCCACTTGGCGAGTTCGTCGAGCCAGGCGGCGGAGAACTGCGGACCGCGCAAGGCGTCCGGCTCCTCCGCCGAGAACACCTGCGCCACCGCGCCGTTTTCCCATTCGATGCGCCGGCGCGTCGGGATCCATTGCGGACGCTCCCAGCGCCGATGCACCGCCAGCACGCCGGAGACGCCCTCCACCATCACCTCGCGCGCCTCGTGCTCGGTTTCGGCGACCAGCGCGATGCGCGCCTTGTCGTCGGCGAGCGCCAGCGCGCGCACCCATTCGGCCCCGGCGCGCGTCTTGCCGGCGCCGCGCCCGCCCAGCACCAGCCAGGTGGTCCAGTCGGCGCCGCTGCCGGCGCGCGCGGGCGGACGCTGGTGCTCGTGCGCGAAGGTCGAAAAATCGCACATGAACAGCTCGCGTTTGGCGGCCGGCAACTCAGCCGGCAGCGTCACCGCCAGCTCCGCCTGTTCCTCCGCGCTTAGCTCCGACAAAAGCTCGAATGCGGCACGCAAGCTCTTCGCGGAATTCGTCAATATCGCCGGGTACGGCGTCGTCGTCGGTTTCATCGGATGACGTCTGCCCCTCGGCACTTGCCTGGATTTCCTGCACCGTGCGCGAGATCATCGCGAGAATGCGGGTGGTGCGCTCGGCCTCGGCGTTGCTCGCCGGCCCGAGCACTTTGAGCGTGCGCTCGATCACCGCCATTTCCGCGTCGAGCACGCGCTGCATGCGCTCGGCGAAGGGCAGCGGCTCGTCCGCCGCCGGCGCGGGACCGGTGTCGGCTACGGGCACGGGTGGCGCGGCGGGGGCGTCAACTTCGCCGCTGCTGTAGCGCCGCCTTTTCCATTTCCATTCCTTGACGCGCAGATAAAACGCCGAGCGCGACAGGCCCATTTTGGCGCCGATCTGGTCGGTCGGCATCAGCGTCTGTTCGTAGAGATATTTGCCCTCGGCGATCAATTCGGGCGCCACCTGCTTCCATGCCGGCATGTTTGGCCTCCCTAAAACAAAAGCGCCGGCACGATCGGCCGGCGCACAAGCATCGCTGTTGCGGTCCTCACCGCCACCGCCGCCACGGCGGCCGCAGCGGCCGGAATTGCCACAAACCCGCGCGCCAAATGCGCGCCAAAATGTGCACCACGCGCGCGACGCTCGGGCGCCGGCTCCACTAACGCGCAAGTCAGACGAAATAGTAGAGATAGATGCCGACAAACAGCACGATCAGCGCGCCGGTTGAGGCCGCCAGCACGTAGCGCACATTGTGGCCGGTCACCGCGGCGCGCGCTTCGGTGGGGGTTTCGACGATACGGTCGCCTTCACGGTGCGGCATGGCGCTCATCCCTTTGCAGTTGGCCTGAAAGGGGAAAACGCTAAGGCCGCGCGGCCTGTTCCGCCGTCGCCTGCCGCCGGCCGCAAATGTGGAGCGTGCGGAATTTATACCTGAGGAGCGTTACGCTGTCAATACGGTCCTAGGAGTTTTTTCAATTATTTTTTGAAGGGCCCCGCCCGCGCCGGTTTGCCCTGCGGCCTCAGTGGCTTGGCCCGTGCCGCCGCGGCCGAAGCCGCCTGCCGGTCGTTTGGTGCGCCCGCCGCTGCCCGGCACGGTCGCGCGCCTATCTTGCCTTTCGCCAGGCCTTTCCGCGTCCATGGAACTTCAAGGGCGCGCCAGGCGTTGCGGTGCAATTGGTTGGGGATGTGACGCGCATGCGCCACGTGTGCGACTTGTTCGGATCAACCATGCAACCAGGCCTGGCTTCCGGCCATATGCGCCGGCGGGTGCAGGCATTTGACTGGGCCAGCACGCCGCTCGGTTCGCGCGCCGCCTGGCCGGCTGCGCTGCGGCTCGTCGTCGACACGGTGCTCGATTCCGGTTTCCCCATGGCGGTGCGCTGGGGACCCGACCTCATCAACATTTATAACGACGCCTACGGCCGCCTTTTGGGCGCCAAGCATCCCGCGGCACTCGGACGGCCGCTGCGCGAGATCTGGCCGGAGATCTGGGACCAGCTCGGCCCGCTCAGCCTCTCCGTGCTGCGCGGCGAGCGCGAAGGCTTCTTCGCCGAGGATCACGCCTGGCTGATCGAGCGCTACGGCGTGCCGGAGGAAGCCCGCTTCACCATCAGCTACAGCCCGATTCCCGAACCCGGCGCCGAGAACGGCATCGGCGGCCTCTTGGTCACGGTGTTCGAAACCACCGAACGCGTGCGCAACGAGAAGATGCTGCGCGTGCTCACCGACCGGCTGGAAGCGGAGGTGCAGCAGCGCACGCGCGAGCGCGACCGCATCTGGATCGTGTCGGAGGACCTGCTCGGCGTCACCAATTTCGAGGGCTATTTCACCAGCGTCAACCCGGCCTGGAGCAGCCTGCTCGGCTGGAGCGAGGACGAGATCAAGCGCATGCATGTGAGCGAGCTGCGCCATCCCGACGACGCAGCCGCGGCGAACGCCGGCCGCGCGCGGCTCGCGCAGGGCGTGCCGACCGTGCGCATGGAAAACCGCTTCCGCCACAAGGACGGCTCCTGGCGCTGGCTCGCCTGGACCATGACCGCCGACGACGGGCTCATTTACGTCGCCGGCCGCCATATCACCAATGAGAAATGGGCGGTGGAGCAGTTGCGCGAAAGCGAGCAGCAATTCCGCCTGCTGGTCGCCGGCGTCACCGACTACGCGCTCATCAAGCTGGATCCCAAAGGCATCGTCACCAGCTGGAACGCCGGCGCCGAGCGCATCAAGGGCTACAGCGCGCAAGAGATCGTCGGCCGCCACTTCTCCCGCTTCTACACGCCGGAGGATCGCGAAGCGGGCAAGCCCGAACGCGCGCTCGCCGTCGCCACCAATGCCGGCCGGTTCGAGGCGGAGGCCTTGCGCATGCGCAAGGACGGCTCGCGCTTCTGGGCCAATGTGGTGCTCGACGCCATCCACGACGAGCAGGGCAAGCTGATCGGCTTCGCCAAGATCACCCGCGACATTACCGAGCGCCGGGAGTCGCAGATCGCGCTCGAGCGCGCGCAGCAGCAATTGGCGCAGGCGCAGAAGATGGAAGCGCTCGGCCAGCTCACCGGCGGCGTGGCGCACGATTTCAACAACCTGCTGATGATCGTCAACGGTCATGCCCAGGCCATGCTGCGGCGCTTGAGCAATCCGAAGAACGTGCGCGCGCTCGAGGCCATCCGCGCCGCCGCCGCGCGCGGCGAAGCGCTGACGCGCCAATTGCTCACCTTCTCGCGCCGCCAGCCGATGAACCCCAAGACCGTCGGCCCGGCGCAAACCGTCAAGGCCTTCCGCGACGTGCTGGCGAGCTCGGTGCCCGCCAATATCGATCTCAAGATCGAAATTGCGGACGACATCTGGCCGATCTCCATCGACATCCCGGAATTCGAGCTGGCGCTGGTCAATCTGGTCGTCAACGCCCGCGACGCCATGCCCGACGGCGGCACGATCGTCTTGTCGGCCGCCAACACCGCGCTTTCCGGCGAGGAGACCGCCGAGCGTCTTGCCGGCGCCTTCGTCGCGCTCACTGTCGCCGACACCGGCGTCGGCATCCAGCCCGAGGTCCTGTCCAAGGTATTCGAACCGTTCTTCACCACCAAAAGCCCGGACAAAGGCACCGGGCTCGGCATGTCGCAGGCCTACGGCTTCGCCCACCAGTCCGGCGGCGCGATCGCCGTGGCAAGCGAGCCCGGCCGGGGCACGCAAGTGACGATTTATCTGCCGCGCAGCGATCAGCCCGCCTCCGACGTCGTGGTGCCGGAGCCGCCCGAAGCCAAACCCGGCGCCAAGGAAACGATCCTGGTGGTGGAGGACAATCCCGACGTCAAAGCCGTCGCCACCGCTATGCTGCGGCAGCTCAACTACCGCACCGTCGCGGTGGAGAGCGCAGCCCAGGCGCTCGCCACCCTCAAGTCCGGCAATGCCGTCGATCTCGTGTTCACCGACGTCGTGCTGCCCGGCGACACCGACGGCGTCGCGCTCGCGCTCACCGTCCGCCAGCGCTATCCGCACATTCCGGTCCTGCTCACCAGCGGCTACGCCAGGGTGCTCGGCGCCCGCCACGGTCTGCCAATCCTGCGCAAGCCGTATGAGCTTTCAGCGCTCGCGCAGGCGATCCAGGACAACCTCAACGCGCGCGCGACGCAGGCCGGCGCCGCAGTGCCGGACTGACGCACGCGACCCCCGCTAAATGTGGACGGCCGCCGGCCCGAGCAGAAAGTCTGTCCGCCGCCCGGCGCCGACAATGACGGGGTCCTCGGCCAGGCGGCGCCGGCCGGCGCGGCCTGAACGAAGCTGCTCGGCTACCCGCTCGCGCGCCGCTCCGGCTCGTCCGCATCGAACCGCGTCCGCGCGTCCTGGATGGCGGCGCGGTTGCGCCGCGCCCACAAGCCCAATTCGCTCACCGGCTCGAGCAGCGAGCGGCCGAGCCGGGTCAGCGCATATTCCACCCGCGGCGGCACGGTCGGATAAACGGTGCGCGTCACCAGCCCGTCGCGCTCGAGCCCGCGCAGCGTCAAGGTCAGCATGCGCTGCGAGATCGAGCCCAGCGCCTTGCGCAGTTCGTTGAAACGCTTGGGCCCGTCGCCCAGCGTGGAGACCACCAGCACGGTCCATTTGTCGCCGACGCGCGCCAGCACCTCGCTCACCGCGCGGCAATCCTCGGCCACATGCAGGTTACCGGGTATCTTACTTGTGCCTTCTTGCGCCTGCCGCTCGGTCATCTATCTAGCCCTGGTAACTAATCGTAACCACATGCCGGATAGATAGAGGTTCCCATGGCAAAGCTCAAGCTCGGCGTCGTCGTTGGCAGCAATCGGCGCGAATCCATCAATCGCAAGCTGGCCGAGGCGCTGGTTAAGCTCGGCGCCGGTGCGTTCGAGGCCAAATTCATCCGCATCGACAATCTGCCCCTGTACAACCAGGACCTGGAACAGCCGGTCCCGGCCGACGTCGCCCGCTTCAAGGCCGAGGTCGAGGGCTCGGACGCGCTGCTGTTCGTGACCCCCGAACACAACCGCTCGATGCCTGCCATGCTCAAGAATGCCATCGACTGGGGCTCGCGTCCCTGGGGCAAAAATTCCTGGCCGGGCAAGCCGGCCGCCGTCATCGGCACCTCCGGCAGCCCCGTCTCGACCGCGATTGCCCAGCAGCATTTGCGCGCCGTGCTTGGCAATCAGGGCCTGCATTTGCTCGGCGGCGAGGCCTATATTCTGTTCAAGCCGGAGCTGATCGACGCCGAGGGCAACGTGACCGACGAGAAGGTACGCACGTTCCTCAAGAGCTTCGCCGACAATTTCGCCGGCTTTGCCGGCCGCTTCGAGCGCCGCACCGCCGTCGCGGCGTAACGTTCATGCTCGTGTCCCGGGCGCAGTGCAGCGCGTAACGAAGTGGAGCGGTGCGCTGCAGACCCCGGACCCCGATTGAAGCGTGCTCCCGGATCGGCGATGCATCCGGGACACGCCGAAAAAGACGAAAGGCAAACACCGATGTCCATCCGCCCCGTCAAGCGCGTCGTGCAGTCCACGCCCACCGTCGAGGGCGCCGGCGTCAAGCTGCGCCGCGCCTTCGGCTTCGGCGACACCGCCGAGACCGATCCCTTCCTGCTGCTCGACGATTTCCGCAACGACCGGCCGAGCGACTATCTCGCCGGCTTCCCCTGGCATCCGCACCGCGGCATCGAGACGATCACTTACGTCTTGAACGGCACGGTCGAGCACGGCGACAGTCTGGGCAATCGCGGCCTGCTCGGCTCCGGCGACGTGCAGTGGATGACCGCCGGCCGCGGCATCATGCATCAGGAAATGCCGCAGGGCGACGCGCTCGGCCGCATGCACGGCTTCCAGCTCTGGGCGAACCTGCCCTCTTCGCTCAAGATGACGGCGCCGCGCTATCAGGACGTCGAGGCCGCCGCCATTCCGGAAATCGTCGACGACGACGGGACCCGCGTGCGTGTGGTCTGCGGCGAGTTCTGGGGCAAGCAAGGGCCCGATCGACGGCGTCGCCGCCGATCCGCGCTATCTCGACGTCTTCGTGCCGGCGGGAAAGCGCAAGACGCTCCCCGTCGAGATCGAGCGGCACGCCTTCGCCTATGTGTTCGAGGGCGACGGTCGGTTTGCCTACGCCTCCAAGCCGTTCGGCGTGCTGAGCGAGAAGCAGGTCGACGGCGAAGAGATCCTGCTGCGCGAGCCGGTCGGCGACCGCTCGCTGGTGCTGTTCGACAGGGGCGACGAGGTCACCGTGCAGGCCGGCGACCGGGGCATCCGTTTCCTCTTGGTGTCGGGCAAGCCGATCAAGGAGCCGGTCGCCTGGTACGGCCCCATCGTCATGAACACGCAAACCGAGCTGCGCCAGGCCGTCAGCGAGCTGCAAAGCGGCACTTTCATAAAGAACTGACGCAAGGCGCCCGAGGGCCGCCTGCGGTGCGGGCGCGTGCCCGCAGACAATTTGCGCTGCAAACCGTCGGTTAGAGCTGTTGGCCTACGCGCTTTTGCCAATGCGCGTTTCGATATTTTGGCACTTGGGGCATTCGAAAGAATGCAATTCGGAACCGGGCCGCTCGGGCTCGATACCAAACAGCAGCATTGCAGTTCCGCATTTGGAGCAGTGGGGCCGCTCGATTGAATCCGAATGCGGGGTGGCCGGCCGGTAAATGGTCACCGCAAACTCCCTCCTTTGGCGGGAGTTTTTGACTCTCAGTCACCGGGCGAATGCCAAATGTGAACCGGCGATAAGGTACCTTAGCACCTTTTGTTCTCTGGGGCTAAGTCTAAGAAATTGTGCCGCTTTCGGACGGCCGGGGAGACCCGCCTGATGGTGCCAAATTTAGATAAATGAGTAATTGACGCCTTAGTCGTATTAGCCATAAAATACGCCTTATTATCAAACTCAGTCGCCATGCGGGGATTGGCCATGGGCAGCGAGAACGAAAACCTCAGCCGAGGCGAGCGCTTACAGATCATGCTGTCGCCGGAAGAACTCGAGGCGGTGGACGATTTTCGGTTCAAACAGCGAATGCCGAGCCGAGCCGCCGCGGTGCGCGAACTGTTCAGAATCGGACTCGCCAACACGGATGCCATGAATCCCGTCGCAGGAAAAAAGTCTTCCGACTTTGGCGTGCTTGAAGCCGATGACGAACGAAACAAGGGCGTCGATGGCCGATAATGCATTGAATGAGTAGTGACAGCGATGATCGCCGCTGATGGTTTTTGCTCTTAGACTACGAGCAGCTCGCTAATTTGCGATAATCGGTAGACACTTCTCCAATCATTCTTGGAGGAAGGTCATGTCCGATATAGTCCATTACATAAAACAGCCTGCGGCATTCGATCCCGAAACGCTTTCCGCGATGGGCGTCGCCTATGAGAACGCGCTAACGGCTTACCCAACGTCGGCGCCGCAAAATGCTCGGGAGGCCATCGCCACCCGTATCATTGACAGTGCCCGCGCCGGCGAACGCGATCCGGCCAAGCTTTGTCAGTTTGCGCTTTCGACACTTCGCTTAGAGGCGAGTTAATGATCCGTTTCGAGCTGCCGCGGGCCAATTCAATTAAGAAGCCAGACTGCCCCCAATGCGGGGCAGGGATGTGGCTTTTCGGTATTGAGGATGACGATCCTGACCACGAATTGCTCTCTTTCGACTGTCCTAGGTGCCGGCATATTGAAACCAGGATGCGGAAATCCAATACGCTGCAATTCTGCGCAATCGCATTGATGCCCGCTTGACGGCCATTGCGCCATTTCGTGGCAACGCAACAACTCGGTCGCTTTCGGAGCGAAAGTGACTTTCAGCGAGACACGCTTACAAAACCGGATTTATGAGTAGCCTGAGCGTTACTTCGAATTGGCCTTGATGAATCTGGCGATCGCGTCCACCGCCTTTTGCTCGATGCCGTAATAGCCGTGTTGCGCTTTCGCCTCGCAGGGCTGCGAGCGCGGTGGTAGGCCGCCGTCGAGCAACACGACCTCCACCTTGCCGGCATGCGTGAGCGCGCGCTTGAGCTTCGCCGCGCCGGCCGATGGCGAGGCCGGGCACCCGTCATGACGGTGCGCCAGGATGAGGGTCGGAACCGTCACGCGCGACAGCGCCATGTTGGCGACGGCCTGCGGCTTGCTCCTTGCGATTTTCCAGCGCGCCGGAGAATGGGTAATCGTCGAGGTGAGCACCAGCCCGTCCGCGTGTCCGGCGATGGCGCCTTCGGCGGCGGAGAACGTGCCCATGCTGGTTCCCACCAGCCAAACCGGCACCGGCGCCTGCTTCTTCAGGTAGGCTTCGACGGCGCCGATATCCCCGGCATGGCCGCCGCTCATGCGGAAAATGGCGTTCATGCCCTTCCGGTAGTCGGCGGGCGCATCGACCACCGCCACCATGAAACCATGCGCGGCGAACATAGTGCGGGTGCGCACCAGGAAATTGCCCGGTGCCCCAAGCCATCGACGACGCGCTCTTCAGGCCGAGCGCACCCTTGCCGCCGGCGAACAGGATCACCGACGCAACCGGCTTGTCCGGCTTGATCAGGATGAAGGCTTGCTTTGCGCCGCGCGGCGTCGCGATGGAAACGAGTTGCGCGCTCGCCGCCTGCGCGGCCGGAGCCGCCGTCAGCAAATAGGCGATAGCCGCCCACACGATATGCCGCATCATTTTTGCTGCGCTCCCGCTGGCGATTGGCCGGCACGATAGTAATGCCTCCGGGGTGGGTTGAACACTAGCCGCGCAGGGCGGGCCGATGCCCGCACGCCGTGACATTTCGCTAGAGCGGGATGAGATCAGGTTGAATTGCCGCATACTCCGCTCATTCCCGCGCACTCGCCGCCGCGAAGCCAAAGCGGCTTCGCTTTGGCGAAGCAGGGAGCGGGAATCCAGAGCCAAAATTGAAAGCTTTTGCGGTTCGAGGCCCTGGGTCCGCGCTTTCGCGGGGACGAGCGGAATAAAATTGGGCTCGCCAAGTTTATCGACTTAAACGCATCACGCTTTGGCCTGCCGCACACCGCCTGAGCGCTTTTCACCATGAAATTTTTGTCATGACAAAATTGTCATCCGCGCAGTTCCCCCGATAAATCCGCGCGCTAGCGCATTAGCGCTCGATACCGTCACGCCGCATTACCAAAAATAAATTTGCGCGACAGATGCCCGTAAGGCGGGCGCTGTATCTAACGCGTTATCGGCAAAACGACGAAAGCCACAACGTTTCACGGAGACAGCGCAATGACTGGACATTCTTCGCACGAACCCGCCAAGCGGAAACTTCTGTCCGCGCGGCGGCTCACGCTGCTGGCCTCGGCCGCAGCGCTCGGCGTCGCCATGATCGCCGCCGGCCCCGCCGATTTCAGCGCGGTCGATCACTGGGTGCAGCCGGCGCGCGCCGCGGAAGCTGCCCACGCGCCGACGGGCTTTGCCGACCTGGTCGACAAGGTCAAGCCCGCCGTCATCTCGGTGCGCGTCAAGATCGACCAGACCGTCGGCAGCGGCGCATCGGACGAGCATAACTCCAACATGCCCGACAATCTGCCGCCAGGCATGCGCAAATTCTTCCAGCAGTTCGGCATGCCCAACATGCCGAATGGCATGCCGCACGGCCACCAGGTGATCACCGGCGAAGGCTCCGGCTTCTTCATCTCGGCCGACGGCTATGCGGTCACCAACAACCACGTGGTCGACCACGCCAAGACGGTCGAGATCAAGACCGCCGACGGCGAAACCTACAAGGCCAAGGTGATCGGCACCGATCGCAAGACCGACCTGGCGCTGATCAAAGTCGAGTCCGACAAGAAGTTTCCCTTCGTCGAGTTCGCCGACAAGGCCCCGCGCGTCGGCGACTGGGTAGTGGCGGTCGGCAATCCGTTCGGCCTGAGCGAGACCGTCACCGCCGGCATCGTCTCGGCTTCCGGCCGCGACATCGGCGCCGGCACCTATGACGACTACATCCAGATCGACGCGCCCATCAACAAGGGCAATTCCGGCGGGCCCGCCTTCAACACCGAAGGCAAGGTGATCGGCGTCAACACCGCCATCTACTCGCCCTCCGGCGGCTCGGTCGGCATCGGCTTCGACATCCCCGCCCCCACCGCCAAGCTGGTGGTCGCGCAGCTCAAAGCACACGGCTACGTCAACCACGCCTTCCTCGGCGTGCGCGTGCAGCCGGTCTCGGCGGGGATCGCCGACAGCCTCGGCCTCAAGCAGGCCAAGGGCGCGCTGGTCGACGAGCCCACGCCCGGCAGCCCGGCCGCCAAGGCCGGCATCAAGGCCGGCGACGTCATCACCGCCGTCAACGGCAAGTCGATCAAGGACTCGCGCACGCTCGCCCGCACCATCGGCATGATGGCGCCCGGCAGCAAGGTCAAGGTCGAGCTGGTGCAAAAGGGCGAAGTCAAGACGCTCGACGTGACGCTCGCCAAGCTGCCCGACGAGCAGAGCGCCAAGGCCGGCAACGCACACAAGCAGGCCGCCAACGGCCTGCCGCATCTCGGCCTCACGCTGGCGCCGGCCAACGAGGTCGCGGGCGCCGGCGGCAAAGGCCTCGCCGTGCTCAATGTCGATCCCGACGGGCCGGCCGCTGCGCGCGGCGTCAAGACCGGCGACGTCATCCTCGACGTTGGCGGCAAATCCGTCGCCAAGGTGGACGACGTGCGCCACGCGCTGCGCGAAGCCCACAGCAGCGGCAAGCACGACGTGCTGATGCGCGTGAAGTCGGGCGACGGCATGCGCTTCGTCGCGGTGCCGGTCGCCAAGGGCTGACACGCCGCGCCCTCAAGAACGCGGAAACGCAGGGAGGGATAACTGGACGGGCCGCGAGGCCCGTCCCTTTGTGCGGGCGCGGACCGGCGCCTAAGCCGCCGGCCGCGCCCCTCCGCCTTGTAGGACCCCGGCCCGTGTTTTGAGTTTTTGGCCCCCCCTTCGGCTATCATCGCTCCCTTGACCTTGGCGGTCAGCATAGAGCCGGGAGCAGATCATGCAGACATTCGATTTCACCGACCGCACGGTATTCGTCGCCGGCGGCACCAGCGGCATCAATCTCGGCATCGCCGACGCTTTCGCCGCGGCCGGCGCCAGGCTCGCCGTCATGAGCCGCTCGCCCGAACGCGTGGAAGCCGCGCGCCAAGAGCTGCTCAAGCGCGGCGGCGAGGTCTTGGGCTTCTCCGCCGATGTGCGCAATGCCGATGCGACCGCCGCCGCGCTCAAGAGCGCGCACGACAAGTTCGGCGATTTGGACATTCTGATCTCGGGCGCCGCCGGCAATTTCCCGGCGCCGGCGCTCGGCATGTCGACCAACGGCTTCAAGGCCGTGGTCGATATCGACCTGCTCGGCAGCTTCAACGTCTTGCGCAACGCGCATCAGTATTTGCGCAAGCCCGGTGCTTGCATCGTCAACATCTCCGCGCCGCAAGCCGAGGTCGCCATGCCGCTGCAGGCCCATGTCTGCGCCGCCAAGGCCGGCGTCGACATGTTGTCGCGCGTGCTGGCGGTCGAATGGGGCGGCGACGGCATCCGCGTCAATTCGGTGATCCCCGGTCCGATCGCCGATACCGAAGGCATGGCGCGGCTGGCGCCGAGCGAGCAGGCGCGCCAGAAAGTCGCAGATATGGTGCCGCTCAAGCGCCTCGGCAGCAGGGCCGACGTCGCCAATCTGGTGCTGTTCCTCTGTTCGCCGCTCGCCTCCTACATCACCGCCGCGGTGATCCCGGTCGACGGCGGCTGGACCACGCACGGCGCCGGCTTGCGCGACCTCAGCGCCATGCGCTGACCGCTTTCCGGCGCGTCAATATGGAACCGGCACGCCGGCTTGACGGCCTATGCGCGTGCCGGGATAGTCGATCCGGCTCAACCGCTCAGACTCGGCCGAACGCCCATGCCGCGCCAACCCAATGCCGTCGATTTCTGGCGCGGCTTCGCCTTGATCACGATTTTCATCGATCACATTCCGGGCGTCGTTTACGCCAAATATACAATGACGAATTTTTCAATTTCCGACGCCGCCGACCTCTTCGTGTTCCTGGCGGGCTGGTCGTTGCGGCTGATGGCGGAAGGCGGCAGCCGGCGGCGCACCACCGGCGAGGTGGCGATGCGGCTGTTCGGCCGCGCCTTCGAGATTTACACCGCGCAGATTCTCATCACCATGCTCGCCATCGCCATTTTGGCGGCCAGCGCGATACTGCTGCACAATCCGCTGCTGCTGCAATGGCACAACGCCGCCGCCGTGTTCGAAGACCCGGTGCGCACGCATATCGGGCTCGCCATTCTCTCGCATCACCTCGGCTATTTCGACATTCTGCCGCTCTACGTGGTGCTGATGGCGATGGCGCCGGGCTTTGCCACCATCGACCGGCTGGCGCCCGCGCTGCTGTTGCCGTGTTCACTGGCGATCTATCTCTGCGCGCTCGGCTTCCGCCTCACGCTGCCGAGCTGGCCGGTGAGCGGCACATGGTTCTTCAATCCGCTCGCCTGGCAGATCCTGTTCGTGCTCGGCTTCCTGCTCGCCAAACCGGCGAGTGGCGTCGGCCATTGGGCGCGCCGTCACATCGGCGCGCTGCAGGTGATCGGCTTGCCCATCGTGATCTTCGGCCTGTTTTATCACCCCTACCAGCTATGGCCCGATCCGACCAAGGTGCCGGAGCCGAAGCTGTTCTTCATCGTCAGCAAGGCCTATGAATCGCCGATACGGCTCGTCCAGTTCCTGGCGCTGATCGCGGTATTTTCCGGCGCCTACCGCTATATCCGTATGGCGGCCGACGCGCGCTATGTGCGTGGCCCGATCGGCGGCCTGATCGGCCTGTTCGCTTTGCTCGGGCGCAATTCGCTTTACGTGTTCTGCGTCGGTTCGCTTCTGAGCCTGTCGGCGCAGGTAGTCCGCTATGTCTATCACGGCACTGTCGGCAGCGACACCGCCGTGATAATCCTTGGCATCGCTGTCATGGCATTCACCGCATGGCTCGTCGAATCGCGCAGCCGCGCCGCACCGCCCGCGCCGGCGGTCTCGTCGCAATCCTGACGGCGCTCGCTGTCGTTGCGCCCGCGCGCGCGCAAATGCCGCCGGTCGCGAAACCGTCCGCCGTGCCCTCGCCCTATTCGCCGGCCTGCCGCAGCGGCTCGGCCGCGCTTGCCGCCGGTTCGGCCCTGCCCAACGTCGCAGCCGCGCTCAAGCGCGGGCGCACGCTGCGCATCCTCACCATCGGCGCCGCGCCGGGCCGCATCGGCACCCACGGCGAATACACCGGCATCATCGAGAACATGCTGGAAGGCGCGCTCAAGGACGTCGACGTCATCATGATCAACCGCGGCGTCTCCGGCGAACTGGCCGCCGACGCGGCCGAGCGCATGAAGAACGAGGTGGCGCTGGAGTCGCCCGACCTGGTGCTCTGGCAGGTCGGCACCAATGACGCGCTCGCCTATGTGCCGGTCGAGCAATTCGCCGCCACCGTCAAGGACCAGCTCGACTGGCTGAAGGAGCACAAGGTCGATGTGGTGCTGGTCGGCCTGCAATTCGCGCCGGAGACGCTGCGCGACGCCCATTACAAATCGATCCGCGCCACGCTGCGCCAAGTGGGCGCGCGCGAGAAGGTGATCGTCATCCGCTTCTACGAGGCGATGGAAATCCTCAACAAGGCCGCCGAGACCGGCCAGCCTGTGGCCGAGCAGTTCGAGCGCAGCGAAGCGGGCTATGATTGCCTGGCGCAATACGTCGCGCACGCCATCACGCTCGGCCTCTTCGCCAAGAACATGCCCAAAAACACCAACAAGAGTACGCCTAAGAGCCCGCCGCCGGCGAACTAGCTCAGTACGGCCCTTCGAAGACCGCGGCCGAGATCACCGGCCGGGTGGCGGCTTCGGCGATCGCGCCGGCCAGCCCCTTGGCCATGCAGGCATAGCTCCAGTCGTTCATGTGCAGCCCGTCGCGCGACACGAACTTGTCGAAAGTCAGGTGATCCTTGTCGTGCCAGCGCTTCATCACGGCGAAGCGGCGGAACAGATCGACGTTTTCCTGCTTGGCGGTCGAGGCGATCAACGCCAGCATCGACGCAACGTCGGCTTTTTTGAGCACCTTGGGCGCGTATTGCGGGTCGATCAACACCACGTCGGCGCCGGTTGCGCGGATCTTGGCGAGCCCCGCGCGGATGGCGCCGCCCTGGCCCTCGACCGGCTGATGGCGCAGCACCGAATTGGTGCCGAGCTGCCACAGCACCAGGTCGGGCTTGGCCGCGACCACCGCCGTGTCGAAACGCTTGAGCATGTCGCCGATCACCTGGCCGCCGATGCCGCGATTGACGACCTTGATCGGCTGCGCGGGAAAGCGCGCGCGCAGCTCGGCCTCGAGCCGGCTCGGATAGTTCGCCGCCTTCGAGCTGGCGCCGAAACCCGCGGTCGACGACGAGCCGATGGCCACGATCACCACCGGTTCGTGCCGGTCGAGCTTGCGCGCGAGCCGCGGCAGCGGCTGCGCCAGCCGCAGCAGATTGAGCGGCACATCGCAGGCCGACTTCGTCTCGGCGCGCGCCGCCGGCGGCGCCGACACGAAGATCAGCGCGGCGAGCGCTGCGCCTGCAGTGCCGGCCATCAATGCAAATCTTTTCAAGGGGACGCCCCTGCCCTCTTTATCGGCATGGCCTTGTCTGAGAACCGCTTCCTAGCCGGAATCGGCCGTAGCAGCCATGTTCCACCCACAATCTAGGCACGGCGCCGGGCAAAAGCAAAGCGGGGCTGTGCATTGCAGCATCAGGATGCCGCGCATCCGCCGACCGGCCGTCTATACGCCCCGTTTATCATCCTCTTCAAGAAAGCGGGCGGCAGCAGGGCGCCGCGGCCTTCCGGCAAGGTTCCGCCAACGCCAAGGCAATACAAAGAACGACCGGCCGCCGTGCCGCCTCCTCAATCGTGGACAATGCGGCGGCTGCCGCGCATCGGACCGCCACTGCCATGAAGAACGATAAGCGCAAAGCGGAGCGCCGCAACATGCGTCACCGCGCCCTGGTCGTCGGTCCCGATAACGCGCCCGTCGCCGACTGCATGATATCGGACGTGTCCGCGACCGGCGCGCAGCTCAACCTTACGGCATCCGTCGAGCTTCCCGACCAGTTCGACCTGATCCTCGCCAAAGGCGGCGCTGTGCGCCGCCCGTGCACGGTGATCTGGCGCGACGCCAACCACGTCGGCGTGCGCTTCCGCGACGCGCCGCGACCCACTTAGCCTCGCCCTACTCCGCCGGAATCGGCGTTGCCGGCGCACTCGGCGCGCCGGCTTCCGGCGAGTGCAGCGCCGGCCCGCGCAACGGGCGCTCTTCCATGGCGATCAGGAACGCCATGGTGAAGCCGCCGACCAGCGCGCAGGCCAGGAAGACGTCGCGGAAGGCCGCGCTCAGCGCTTGCGCCGAGGCCGCATGCGCCAGCGTCTCCACCGCCGTGCCGGTCGAACCGCCCAGCCCGCTCAGCACGATCGCGCCCAGCACCGCCACCAGCAGCGAGGAGAACAGCGCGCGGAAGAAATTGGCGGCACCCGTGGCGACGCCCATCTGGTGCTGCGTCACTGCGTTCTGCAAGGACACGGTGGAGATCGGGAACACGGTGCCGAGCCCGGCGCCGACCACCGTCAGCAGCACCAGCACGCTCGGGATCGACAGCCGATCCGGCCAGATCGCCAGCGCCAGCAGCGCCAGGATGGCGAAAACCATGCCGATCAGGCCGACGCGCTTATAGTGCTTGAGGTGCATCATCAGCTGCCCCGACACGGTCGAGAACACGACGGTCGAGGCCATCTGCGGGATCAGCGCCATGCCGGACTGGCCGGCGTTGAGATGCAGCACGGTCTCGAAATAGAGCGGCACCATGATGGTCAGGCCGACCAGCGTCGCCATGGTGCAGCCGCCGGCGAGCGCGGCCGTGCGCACCACCGGATTGCCGAGCACCGCCAGCGGCAGGAACGGCTCCTCGGCGCGCGCCAGCCGCCAGGCAAACAGCGCCCACAGCATCGCCGACGCCAGGAGCAGCGCGCCGATCTCCCATGAGATCCAATCGAACTTGCGCCCGCCCCACGACAGCGCCAACAACAGCGCCACCGCCGCCGCCATCATCAACGCCGCACCGGCGACGTCGATTCTGTGCTTGCGCGGGTGATAGGGCACGCGCTTCAACACGTTCGAGGTCATGGCGAGCGCGCCGAAGCCGAGCGGCAGGTTGATCCAGAAGATCAGCGACCAGTCGAGATGCTCGGTCAGCAATCCGCCCAGCACCGGCCCGCCGATCGAGGAGGCGGCGAACACCGCCGCGATATAGCCCTGGTAGCGGCCGCGCTCGCGCGGGGAAACGATGTCGGCAATGATGGTCTGCGCCAGCGCCATCAGCCCGCCGCCGCCCGAGCCTTGCAGCGCGCGCGCGAAGATGAGCGCGGTCATGCTCGGCGCCAAGGCGCAAGCCAGCGAGCCCAGCACGAACAGCGCGATCGCGATCAGCATCATGGCGCGCCGGCCGTGGATGTCGGACAGCTTGCCGTAGAGCGGCGTCACCGCGGTGGCGGTGAGCAGGTAGGCCGTCACCACCCAGGCGAGATCGCCGAGATCGCCGAAATGCCGGCCGATGGTGGGCAGCGCGGTCGCCACGATGGTCTGGTCGAGCGCGCCCAGGAACATCGCCAGCATGATGCCGATGACGATGGTGCGGATCTCCGGGTGCGACAGCGTCGGGGCGTGCTCGTGCTGGGCGGCGTGGCGCTTCGCGCCGGTTTTGGCGCCGGTTTTGCCGCCGGATTTGGCGCCGGATTTGGCGCTGGTTTTGGAGCTCATGGCGCGCGCTAGATGCCGCTTGTGCACGACCAATGCAATGGGGTCAAACGCGGGGGTGCCATGTGCCTCCCGGCCGGCCGCTCCCCGGCGCGTGACCGGCTTTCGCCGCCGATGGCAAGCGCGTTTAATGGCGCCATGCCCAACTCGTTGAAGCCGCATGTGCTCGGAGCGTTTCTGCTGCTGACCCTGCCCGTCGCGGCCGCCGCCGGCAGGCTGCCGCAAAACTCCCTGCCTAAAGGCTTCGTCTACCTGCGCGCGGTGGCGCCGAGCATCGCGCAGGAAATACGCTACGCGACGCCGCACAATTTCACCGGCCGCCGCGGTGCCCGGCTACCAGGCTGCCGAATGCGTGCTGCGGCGCGACGCAGCCTTGGCCCTGGCGCGCGTGCAGGCCGACCTCGCCCCGCGGCATCTCTCGCTCAAGGTCTACGATTGCTACCGCCCGACCCGCGCGGTGCGCGCTTTCTGGCGTTGGTCGCAAGACGGCGCCAGCGACGGCGACAAGCGCTTCTACCCACGCGAGGACAAGCTGCGGCTGTTCTCGCTCGGCTATATCGCCAGCCATTCGCGCCATTCCACAGGCACCGCGGTCGACTTGACGCTTGTGCCGCTCGCTGCGCCCAAGGCGGCGCCGTTCGACCGCTCCGCCCGCTACGCGCCCTGCACCGCGCCGGCGCAAAAGCGCGCACCCGACAATTCGCTCGACATGGGCACCGGCTTCGACTGCCTCGACGTCAACAGCTATACGCATAGCCGCGCGGTCACGCCGGCGCAGCGCCACTGGCGCGACGTGCTCAACGCCGCCATGCGCAAGCGCGGCTTCCGCAACTATTTCCGCGAATGGTGGCATTACGAATACGGCACGCCGCGCGGCGCTTACGATGTTCCGATTACGGCGCCCGGTAACCGTTAGCCCGCACAAGGCCGCACAAGGCGGCGAGGGAACGGCCGCCCGCTTGCCGAGTTTTCCTCGCTGAGGAAGCCGAGCAAGAGGCATTGCCATGCAGACCCAATCCTCGCGCTGGTCGCAAGAACGGCGCGCCTACTATCGCTTGCTGCGGCACCTGCTGAGCGAGGAAGTGCGGTCTGCTTACGCCGACGAGCGCCCGGCGGCCTTGCCCGACCGGCTCGGGACGCTGCTCGAATCGCTGGAACAGCGCGCGCGGCAGGAAAGACGCTAGGGCGCCATCATATCGCATCCCGCGCCTGCAGCGCCTCCAGTCGATCGGCGGCGAGGTTCACCGCCAGCAGGTAGGCGCGCTCGATCGAATCGCCGGCCGGTTGCTTTCGCCCCGATCGCGCCTGCGCTTCGCGGTATCGGATGAGATCGTCGAGGGCGCGGTTGACCGCATCGAGCGCGCGCATGCGCTCTTCGAAGCGCGCATCGGCTTCCGCGGCCTCCTGCGCTTCGCGCGCGATCCGCTCGGCTTCCCGGGCCTGCGCGGCGGCGCGCCGTTCGGCTTGCGGCGCGGTGGCCTTGAGCCCTTGCGGAAAAGGCTTGTCTTTGTCGTCGCGGCGGATGAAGCGCCCGCCGGCGCCTTTCGCCGGCGCAAAGCCTTGCGCCGCGCGCCAGCCGCGCGGGCGCGCGCCGTCCGGCCGCCAGCGATAGCGCGGCCGCCAATCGTGCTTGGCGGCGTATTTGTAGAGCGTGCGCTCGGTGACGCCGGCGATTGCCGCGATCTCGCGCACCGGCACGGCGGTCTCCTCGTAGAGCTTGCGCGCGCGCTGGGTGAGCGTGGTCTCGGTGCCCGCCCCACGCACTGCCCGTTCCCCTCCCCCTCCTTGCTCCGCCGAAGCGAAGCCGCTTCGGCTTCGCGAAGGCGAGTGCGGGGAGGGGTTAGGGGTGGGGGTCCTTGCTTGCGAACGTTCGCGATAAATCTCGCGCGCCTGCGCGCGCACCGAAGAGCGGCGGGTCATGGGGCACCGATGGGAATTGTGGGGAATGCCGCAAGAGTAGCGGAGGAGCGTTACGCTGTCAAGGCTTTTTTTCCTGGCCGCCGCAGCGCCTGCCGAAATGCTATTCCGCCGCGTGGCGCGCCTTGCGCGCTTCCGCGCGGTCCTCCAGCCAGCCGAGGAAGAATGCAAAGCCGATCACGATTGCAACCGCCACCGGAATCCACGCCAGGGCGAGAATCTGGAAGGTGCTCATGCGCGCAGTCTCCTGAGGACGACCCTGCCGCCCATATGTAAGGCGATCCCGCCTGCAAAACAAAGGCCCGCCAAAGCAGCGAGAAACCAGCGGTCCGGGGTGGTGCTCGAAAAGCCGTAAACCAGCGCTGCAAATGGCGCGAATGTTCCCGCGGCCACCAGCGCCGTCGCCAACGTGCTGAGCCACGCGGCCGTCAATTTCGTTTGCTCATTGTGAACAAGGTACATGCGACGCCCTACACGCCTTCCAGATTAGCGCCCCTTTGGACGCTCCCGGCGCACGCCTTTGAACTTGGTCCCGTCTTCCTTCACATCCATGAAGCGGCCGCTGTCGGTATCGCGCTTCACCCACTGTTCGGTCTTCGGATTGAAGGTCTGCGAGCGTTGGCGCACTTCACCGATGCGGTGATTGTCGCCCTTCGGGGGATTGGTGGCCATGACTAGCTCCTGGTTGCCCGAGAACATATCATGAACCACCTCGCGTGCGGCGTCAAGACTTTTCAACCGCGAGCGCACTAAATCCTTCTAAACTTCCCAAGTTTACAAGCGAACAGTCCCTCCCTAACGTCGCCCGAAATGGACGCGCACATTCCGCCCAAGAACCAATCTGAACCAATCGAAAATTTTATTGCGCGCTGGCAGGGCCAGGAAGGCGGGCAGGAGCGCGCCAACTACGCGCTTTTCCTGACCGAGCTCTGTGACGTCCTCGGCCTTCCGCAGCCCTGACCCCGCCAACGCCACGCACGAACCAACGACTATGTGTTCGAGCGCGCCGTGACGGCGGCACCGCGACGAAGGCGACATCCATCGGCCGCATCGATCTCTACAAGCGCAAGGCTCCTTCGTCCTGGAAGCCAAGCAGAGCCGCTGGAAAGGCGGCAAAAGGAAGTCGCCGGCCAGGACGACCTGTTCGCCGCCGACGACGAGCCGCGGCACGCGCGGCAGCGCGGCGCCGCGCGCGCCTGGGACGTGCTGATGCTCAACGCCAAGCGCCAGGCGGAGGACTACGCCCGCGCGCTGCCCACATCGCACGGCTGGCCGCCCTTCATTCTCGTCTGCGATGTCGGCCATTGCATCGAGGTCTATGCCGACTTCTCCGGGCAAGGGAAGAACTACACGCAGTTTCCCGACCGGCAGGGCTTCCGCATCTATCTGGAGGACCTGCGCAAGCCAGAGTGCGCGACCGCCTGCGGCGCATCTGGCCGAGCCGCAGTCGCTCGATCCGGCGCGCACGTCGGCGAAAGTCACGCGCGAAATCGCCGAGCGTCTGGCCGCGGTATCGAAGGCGCTCGAAGCAAAGAAATACCCGGCCGAAGAGGTCGCGCACTTCCTGATGCGCTGCCTGTTCACGATGTTCGCGCGAGGATGTGAAGCTGCTGCCGGAAGGTTGCTTCACGCGACTTGCTCGCCGAATGCGCGCCAGCACCCGACAGCATTCGTGCCCCTGCTTGACAGATCTGTGGCAGTCGATGGACGAGGGCGATTTCGCTGCCTCGATCCGCACCAGAAGTGCTGCAAGCTTCAACGGCAACCTGTTCGCGGAACGCCAAGGTGCTGCCCGCTCGGCCGCGAAGAAATCGGCGAACTGTCGAGGCGGCGCAAGCAAGGACTGGCGCGAGGTCGAGCCGGCGATCTTCGGCACGCTGCTGGAGCAGGCGCTCGATCCTGCCGAGCGCCGCCGCCTCGGCGCGCACTACACGCCGCGCGCCTATGTCGAGCGGCTGGTGGTCGCCACCATCATCGAGCCGCTGCGCGAGGACTGGCGCAATGTGCAGGCAGCGGCGGAGACCAAACGCGCGCGCCGGCGACGAGAAAGGCGCGGCAGCGGAAGTGAAGGCCTTCCACGACAAGCTCTGCGACACGCGCGTGCTCGATCCCGCCTGCGGCACCGGCAACTTCCTCTATGTGTCGCTGGAGCTGATGAAGCGGCTGGAAGGCGAGGTGCTGGAGGCGCTGGTCGATCTCGGCGGCCAGGAAGCGCTGCGCGGACTTGGGCAGCACACCGTCGATCCGCACCAGTTCCTCGGCATGGAGATCAACCCGCGCGCCGCGGCCATTGCCGAACTGGTGCTGTGGATCGGCTATCTGCAATGGCATTTCCGCACCAAGGGCGGCATTCCCGTCCGAGCCGATCCTGCACAAGTTCAAGAACATCGAAGTCAAGAACGCGGTGCTGAATTGGAACGGATATCCAACACCCCAATTCATTGATAGCAGGGAGGGGTATCCCAATCCGAAAAGGCCGACGTGGCCTACAGCCGAATTCATTGTAGGGAATCCGCCCTTTCTAGGCAAAGGCGTCTTTATGCGTGACGCGTTTGGAAGCGCCTATATCGAAGCACTCGCGGAAGCACACCCGACAATGAACGCTTCTGCCGATTTCGTAATGTATTGGTGGGATATGTCTGCTGACATGTTGACCCAAAAAGGCACTGCCCTTCGCCGATTTGGGCTTGTTACAACAAATTCAATAACTCAGGTCTTCAGCCGACGCGTATTAGAGAAACACCTGAAGGGCAAAAAGCCAATTTCGTTGGTAATGGCGATCGCGGACCATCCTTGGACCAAAGCAACACAAGATGCTGCCGCCGTTCGTATCGCGATGACCGTTGGCGAAGCGGGCGACCGGATTGGGCAACTTCAAGAGGTAACGCAAGAAACGCACCTCGATACTGACGAGCCGACAATCTTACTGCAGTCTCGCCAAGGCAAGATTAACGCAGACCTCACAGTTGGCGTCGACGTAACTTTAGCGAAGCCGCTGCTTTCAAACGAAGGTCTTTCGTCAATGGGGCCCGCTCTCGGGGGCCGGGGATTTGTGCTCAGCAAGTCGGAAGCAGCACATTTGAGTTTAGGTAGCTCTGCGCCTTGGTTAAAAAAGCTAACGACCGGGAAAGACATTACCGAACACCACCGCAATCGCTACGCTATCGACGTACGTCAATATAAAGTTGAAGAATCGCTCAGAAGGGCGGTTCCAAAAGTGTACCAGCATTTGAAGGAGAAGGTCTTTCCTGAGCGAAGCGGCAATAATGACCCTCGCTTGCGAACCTATTGGTGGCGTTTTAGACGTTCAAATGAAGTTTATTTTTCCGCTGTCGCTAACCTGACCCGATTCATAGCAACCGTTGAGACCACAAAGCATCGCGTGTTTGTTTTTGTGGACGGTGACGAGCTTTTAGAGCACGGAGTAATCGGGTTCGGGAGTTCAGATGCCTATGTGTTCAGAGTCCTTTTCAAGCTCAACTCATATTTGCTGGACATTGGCCAATGGAGGAACCCTCGAAGACCGTCCAAGGTATAACAAAGATGTTTGCTTCGACCCTTTCCCTTTCCCTTCGCCTGGCGAACTTTTAAAGGCACAAATCCGCAGCGCAGCGGAAGAACTCAATGCTTTCCGCACAGAGCGGCAAAAGGAGCACCCCGACCTTACGCTGACGGCGATGTACAATGCGCTAGAAAAGCTGAAGGCAAACGAAGCCCTCACACCTGCTGAGGAAGAGATCAAGGACAAAGGCCTGATACTTATCCTCAAGGAGATGCACGAGAAGCTCGACCAACTAGCATTCGAGGCCTATGGCTGGCCGCAAAATCTCTCTGACGAGGAAATCTTGGAAAAACTCGTCGCGCTCAATCATGAGCGCGCGGCGGAAGAGCGACGCGGCCATGTGCGTTGGCTGCGGCCAGACTACCAGATACCTCGCTTCGGCAAAGACCTCGACAAGATGGCCGCCAAGGAAGAAGGCGCGCAGATCGCCGCCGAGCTTGGGCTACCCGAGCCCAGTGCGCGCAAGCTGTCGTTCCCCACCGATTCAGTCGCACAGACCGCAGCGGTCTTTGCCGCATTGCACGCTGGCGGCGGACCAACATCCGCTGCTGCAATCGCTGCCGATTTCAGGAAATCGAAAGAATCTAGAAAAGACCATCGCCGACGTGCTCGCCTCGTTGGCCCGGCTAGGCCATGTCACGACTCGGGATGGAAAGACCTTCGAGATCAGACGCGCAGCCTGAAGGAGCCACCAAGACGGCGCTATTCATGAGGGGACCAAGCCGTGGGCGATATTAAACTCTTCCAGTTAGCTAACGGCCAAGTAAACACGCTCCTTGGCGTTACGGAAACCATCGAAAAATCGGTCCAGACACTTTTCGAAAAGAACTTGGAAGCATTTCTCGGCGTTCGCTTCCTTGCGTCTGAATTCACCACCACGCATGGCGGACGCATTGACACACTCGGCCTGGACGAGAATGGTTGTCCGGTCATTCTGGAATACAAACGCTCAACGAACGAGAATGTTATTAATCAAGGGCTCTTCTATCTCGATTGGTTGATGGACCACCGAAAAGATTTTCAGTGGCTCGTCCTTGAGAAGCTGGGAAGACTGCGGCGGATGCTGTTGATTGGTCTGCACCGCGGCTGATTTGCATTGCTGGCGATTTTAATCGCTATGACGACCATGCGGTAAAGCAAATCCAACGGAACATTGAACTGATCCGCTATCGGCGCTTCGGCCAAGACCTTTTGATGCTGGACCTCGTATCCGCGACCGCAGTAAGCGCCACAAGCAGCGATGCGAAGCCAATCGCAGTTGTAGAAGCCGGGAGTAGCGCGAGTCGATACAAAACGATAACGACAGTGTTATCCGAGCTCGATATTGCAATGATCGACCGTTTCGAAGCCCTACGTGCGTTCATGATGGCGCTTGGAGACGATGTACAGGAAACGACACTTCGGTTCTACATCGCGTTCAAACGGATCAAGAATTTCGCCTGCGTCGAATTTCGTCCAACAACCGGGAAAATTCTTATCTTCGTAAAAGTCAATCCAGCCGAAGTCTCCTTAGAGCCGAGTTTCACACGTGACGTTTCGAATGTCGGTCATTTTGGAACGGGCGATCTGGAAATCACGCTTTCAAAAACTGAAGACCTGGAACGAGCAAAACCGCTTATTCAACTTAGCTACGAGGCCTCATAGGAACTGCATAGTACTCATTTCTGTTTAATGCGCTTACGCGCCCCCTTCGGCCACTTCCCCGGCCACCCCACAATAAAATCCTCCAGCCGCTCATCCGGCACGTCCTTCTCGCTCGCCGCCACCCGCCCGCGCACCGAAATGCCGGCCTCGTGCACCGTCTCCTTGCGTGCCTGAGACCAGCGGGTGCCACCAGGCAAGGTCGCCGCCGTTCGCCACGATGCGATAGGCGCAGGTCGGCGGCAGCCAGGTAAGCCGCTTCACATTGCGCGGGGTCAGCCGCACGCAGTCCTTCACGCGCGCCTGCCGGTGGGCATAGTCGCTGCAGCGGCAGGTCTTGGCGTTGAGCAGCCGGCAGCCGACGTCGGTGAACACCGTCTCGCCCGTGTCCTCGTCGATCAGCTTGTTGAGACAGCAGCGCCCGCAGCCGTCGCACAGGCTCTCCCATTCGGCCTTCGTCATCTCGGACATCTTCTTGCGGCGCCAGAACGGGGCTTCGGCCTCGGGCATCGGGGGCTCCTCTTGACGCCCTTGTAGCCCCCGCGGGCGATTCAGTCATGGGCGGGCCGGGCCGCACTTAACCTCTCCCCGCTTGCGGGGAGAGGTCGGCGAGCGCAGCGAGCCGGGTGAGGGGGCGCCCCCACAGGCTCAGAATCGCCGCAAAGCCCCCTCACCCGCCCGCCTTCGCCCCTTCGGGGCTCGGCAGGCGACCTCTCCCCGCCAGCGGGGAGAGGTGAAATCCGCCCCCATTTCCCCGCATTTCTCCGTTCACCTTGGGCGTGATTAACCGTCCCCGCCGCCCCCCGCCGCCATTGGCCCAAACCCGGCCGATCGGCTACAAATCGGGGCCCGGCGGGCCGCCGGCCCCTGTCAAGAGCACAGAACGTTGCGCGATTTTTTCCAATCCGACTGGAAACCCAGGCTCAAGCGCGCGCTGCTCGGCGCCGACTCGTGGATCGATTTCTCGCTGTTCCGCTCGGCGGTGGGCCTGCGCGAGCAGTGGGAGCGCTTCTCCACCTTCATGGACCGCTTCCACGTCGCCGGCTGGCGGCGCTGGGCAAACGAGCTCATCTCGGAAGGCCTTACGCTGGGCACCGCCGGCCTCATCCTGCTGCTGGCGCTGGCGCTGCCCGCCTTCCGCGAAACCAGCGACTCGAACTGGCTGAAGAAGTCGGAGCTCGCCGTCACCTTCCTCGACCGCTACGGCAACGAGATCGGCACGCGCGGCATCCGCCACAACGATTTCGATCCCGCTCGACGCCTTTCCCGATCACCTGATCAAGGCGGCGATCGCCACCGAGGATCGCCGCTTCTACGACCATTTCGGCATCGACCTGTTCGGCATTTTCCGCGCCGCCTTGACCAACGCGCAGGCCGGCGGCGTGGTGCAGGGCGGCTCCACCATCACCCAGCAGCTGGCCAAGAACCTGTTTTTGTCGAACGAGCGCACGCTCGACCGCAAGATCAAGGAGGCGTTCCTGTCGCTGTGGCTGGAGTCGCGGCTGACCAAGAACGAGATCCTCAAGCTCTATCTCGACCGCGCCTATATGGGCGGCGGCGCCTTCGGCGTGGACGCGGCGGCGCGCTATTATTTCAACAAGTCGGCGCGCGACGTCGACCTGCCGGAAGCCGCCATGCTCGCCGGCCTGTTCAAGGCGCCGACCAAATATTCGCCGATGGTCAACCTGCCGGCCGCGCGCGCGCGCGCCAACGTCGTGCTCGACCGCCTGGTCGAAGCCGGCTTCATGACCGAAGGCCAGGTGTTCGGCGCCCGCCGCCACCCCGCCACCCCCGTCGACCGCAGCGAGGAGCGCGCACCGAACTATTATCTCGACTGGGCCTTCGAGCAGATGAAGAAGCTGGTCGACACCTTCCCGAAGACGATGACCGAGCGCGTGTTCGTCGTGCGCACCGCGCTCGATCCCAATCTGCAGCGCGCCTCCGATCTGGCGGTGGAAAATTCGCTGCGCCAGTACGGCCAGGAATATCACGCCAACCAAGCCGCGACGGTGCTGATGGATACCGACGGCGCCGTGCGCGCCATGGTCGGCGGGCGCGATTACGGCGCCAGCCAGTTCAACCGCGCCACCGACTCGCTGCGCCAGCCCGGATCCTCGTTCAAGCCCTATGTCTATTCGGAGGCCCTGATCCACGGGCTCAAGCCGTCTTCGATCGTGGTCGACGCGCCGATTTGCATCGGCAACTGGTGCCCGCACAATTACGGCCATTCCTACCGCGGCCGCATGACCTTGATCACGGCGCTCACGCACTCGATCAACACCATCGCGGTGCGGCTGTCGGTCATCGTCGGCGACGGCAACGCCAAGCGCGGCCGCGCCAAGATCATCAAGCTCGCGCATGAAATGGGCATCCACACGCCGCTGCCCGACACGCCCTCGCTGCCGATCGGCGCCGACGGCGTGGAACTGCTCGACCACGTCGGCGCCTACGCCACCTTCCCCAATCTCGGCATGAAGGTCGTGCCGCACGCCATCCTCGAAGTGCGCACCGGCAACGGCAATCTGATCTGGCGCTGGGACCGCGACGGCCCGAAGCCGCGCCGCGTGCTGCCGGTGCACGTCGCGCAGGACATGATCACGATGATGAACAGCGTGGTGGAAAACGGCACCGGCCGGCGCGCCCGCCTCGACGGCATCGCGGCCTCCGGCAAGACCGGCACCACCAATGCCTATCGCGACGCCTGGTTCATGGGCTACACCGGCAACTTCGTGTGCGGCGTCTGGTTCGGCAACGACAATTACGACCCGACCAACCGCATGACCGGCGGCTCGCTGCCGGCGATGACCTGGCACGCCATCATGACCTATGCGCACCAGGGCATCGAGATCAGGCCGCTGCCGGGCATCCCAGCGCCGCCGGATCGCCAGCAGCCGGCCGTGGCCATGAAGTCCAAGACCGGCGAGCCGCCCCCGCCGCCGCGCCCGGTCATGCTGACCAAGCGCGGCGCCGACATCCTGGCGCAGATCGAGCAGATGATGGATTCGGCCAACCGTGCGCTCGGCCCCGCGCCGCCGACCGCCGCCACCGAATTGGAACAGCAGGCCGCCAAGAGGGGCGACGCGCTGGCCTCCGCCCTGGAGGGACGCGCCTTCGAACGGAACTGATTGGCCCGGCGGCCGTCGCCAGCGTAAGCTTCCAGACCCGATTCAACATCCCTCACCGCTACCGGACCGATCGTGCGGCTGCTCCTTGGAACGTTGTTTGCGCTGATCGTCGCCGCCGTGGTCGGCCTCGGCTCGACCTATCTGGCGCTCACCCGCGGCGCCGCCTTCGGCGCGCTGCGCATCGGCAGCTGGACGGCCTGGCCGAAGACCGGCACGCAGAACGCCGACCCTTACGCGCGCGCCTCGATCGCGCGCAGCGGCCGCCTGCCGATCGCGCTCGGCGACGGTCTGACCTTCATCGCCAAGCGCGACGATAACGGCCAGCCGCTCGACGGGCGCTGCGACGTCGTCCTCTCGGGCATCACGCCGGCCGCGCGCTTCTGGACCCTGACGCTCTATAACCTCAACGGCGAATTGGTCGCCAATTCGCTCAAGCGTTACGACTTCACCAGCCAGGAGATCGTGCGCAACGGCGACGGCAGTTTCGTGATCGCCATTGCGCCGCGCGCCAATGCGGGCAATTGGCTGCCGACCGGCGGCGTCGAGCGCTATCAACTGGCGCTGCGCTTCTACGACACGGCGGTCGGCGTCGCCACCAAGGAGGGCCGCGAAATCCCGATGCCCGCCATCATGACCAGGAGATGCCCGTGATCCGTTGGCTGCTCCTGCTGTTCGGCGGCGCCTTGCTCGGCGGCATCGTGCATCTGGCGACCATCATCGCCCTGCCGCGCACCGCCACGCAGGACGCCTATTCGCGCCTGGCGGCGATCGCGCCGGTCAATACGGTGGCGCCGCTGCCCGCGCCGACGCCGGAGAAGGCCGTCATGCCGCTGATGGATCCGGCCTTCGCCGTGTCGATCTGCCGCTACGATCTTGCGCAAGGGCCGATGAAGCTCAGCGTGCCGGTCAGCCCCGGCTATACTGCGGTGTCGTTCTACAACGACCGCGACATCGCCTATTACGCCATCAACGACCGCTCGGCCGGCCGACACGCCATCGAGCTCGATCTGATGACGGCCGAGCAGCATGCCGAAATGCCGGAAAACGAGAACATCACCGCCGCCGACCTGCTAATCGTGGAATTGCCGACGCTCACCGGGCTGATCGCGATCCGGGCGCTGGCGCCGGAGCCCGGTCTGATGCCGATCGCGCGGCGCGCGGTCGACGCGGCGCAATGCCAGCGCACCGAAATCCCGAAGGAATCGAACTGATCAATCGGCCGAAGCAAGGCTGCGCTCGCGTTTCCAGCTCGGGACCGGACGGCGGTAGCGCGCGATCTCCGCCTGCAGGTGGTTGAGCGCCAGCTCGACCTGCGCCGCCTGCGCCGTCGGCGTCATCAGTACCAGCCGCTCCAGCGCAAACCGGTAGCTGTCCACGCGCTGGTGCAGCCGCGTGCGCACCAGCGAGATGATCGCCGCATTGGCGAAGTTGCGGCGCAGCGCCTCGTTGCGTTCGTGCGCCGAAAGGTTGGAAATATAGCGCAGGCTCTCGCGCCGCTTGTTGTCGATGTCGACCACGCGCGAGGCGGTCTCGAAGAATTGCGGCAGCCGGGTGGCGTCGTCGCGGACGTCGTCGATCAGCCGGGCGTAGCGCGCCGCCGGCGAGCGATAGCGGTCGCCGAACAGGCGGGTGGCGTAATCGGTGCGGTCGAAGCGTTCGCGCTGGGCGCGTTCGATCAGGCCGTATTCGCCGGCAATCGAGTACCATTGATGGCGGTCGTAGGAGGGCTGGATCAGCTGGAAGGCGAGATCGCGCAGCTGGCGCTCGTCGTCGGTCAGCTCGAAGCCGGACGGCGCGGCCCTGGTGCCGATCAGGGCGTCGCGCGAGACCCAATCATGGATATCGTCGCGCACCAGAAAGCGCTTCACTTCCTTGAAGTCGCCGTTGGCGCAGCCGCTCAGCAGCAAGAGCGCCGCGAGTGCGACCAGCCGACGGCGCCAATGCAACGCCGGCGTCACCAGAGGCGTCGAAGTCTGCATCCTGCTCCGTTGAAGCGCTCCGCTTCAGCGTCCCATGCGGCGGCGGCGGCGGCGGCCGTTACCGCTTTTCGGCTCTTGTCCGTTGGACCCGTCGCTGCCGCGATCGATGCGGATCACCGGCAGGATAATCACGGTGGCGGGCTCGGAATTGGCGTCGACATATCTGCCGCCGCGCCCGCCGGTATCGTCGGGAAATTGAATCACTTCGCCCATTGCAGGTCCCCCTTCCGCCCCGGCGGATTGCCGGCCGGATCGGCGCCTTTTGCCCGATTAAAAGGGGCGCAAGGTTAACGCTCCGCTAACGGGCGCCGACTAATGTGACGCCTTGTTCCGGTCATTTAAGCGTCAGTTGGTATGTCCAAGTCTTCCACCTACCCTTCCCTCGACGGTCTTTTCGATCTGGCCTGCCGGGACGGCGTCGATATCCGCCCAACGCTGCTGCGGGTGCTGACCGATCTCTACGTGCAGAAGCCGGGCCATACGGCCGATGAGGAAGCCCAGTATGTCGAGCTGGCCGGCCACCTGATCGAGGCGGTCGATCCCGCCACGCGCGCGACGGTGGCCGCGCGGCTGGCCGGCTATGCGGCGGCGCCCGAGGTCATTTTGCGCAAACTGGGTGCCGCCGGCGCGCCGGCACCGGCCCGGGTAGAACCCGCAAGTCCGCCGCAAGCGGCCGCGCCCGATCTCGCCGCGCTGTTCTTCACCGCCAATGCGGACGAGCGCCGGCTGATCCTGATCAATCTCGATGTGGCCGCCGAGATACCTGCGCCACGGCGCGTGGCCGGCGCAACCGCGCTGCTGCAGCGGCTGGAGGCCGCCGCCCTGCAACGCAACACGCGCGAATTCACCCGCATACTCGAGCGCGCGCTCGGCCTATCGCCGGCGGCGGCCGAGCGCATCGCGCACGACCGGTCCGGCGAGCCGATCGTGGTGGCCGCCAAGGCGCTGGCCATGCCGGCCGCCATGCTCCAGCGCATCCTGTTGTTCCTCAATCCGGCGGTCGGGCAATCGGTCGAGCGCGTCTACGATCTCGCCCTTCTCTATGACGAGATCACGCAAGACGGCGCCGCGCGCATGCTGGCGATCTGGCGGCAGGAGGGCGCCGCGCGCAAAGCCGCACACGCGCCGGTGCATTATGACGACGAGCGGCGCAGCGCCCGCGCCGCCGCTACGCCCGCCCAGCATCGCACGGCGCGCGAGCGCCCGCCCTACCCCACGCGCACCCGCTCCGACGGCCGCTAAACTTCACACCAGCGCGCGGTCGAGGAAATGCCGCCCGGCGCGGTCCTCGATCTCCACGATCCAGATGTCCGGATCGAAGCGCATCTCGCGCTTGAGGCGCGCCTCGATGTCGGCTTCCGCCACCGGCGTCTCGCCGCCCAGCGCCGCGCTGAACATGCGCTCGGCCGGCTGCGCTTCGTCGAAGGCCGACTGCGGCGCCGGGCCATAGAGCGTGGCGGTGCCGTCGAGCCGGTTGATGATGATGAACACGGCGCCCGCCTCCTCGGCGCCCCGCCGCCGCACGGCAGCGTAGGCGCCTTCGATTTGGCAGCGGCGCAGATAGGCCGATACCCAGATGC
This sequence comes from uncultured Pseudomonadota bacterium, assembly GCA_963805535.1. Taxonomy (GTDB): domain Bacteria; phylum Pseudomonadota; class Alphaproteobacteria; order Rhizobiales; family Xanthobacteraceae; genus Pseudolabrys. Next base: position 625,312 of record CAWDUV010000004.1, on the reverse strand, counting down.
CGGATTTCAACCGCATGCGCATTGCGTAGCACGGGCGGGCGTGGCGCCGCTATTGCTGCAAGGAGCGTCCAGTCATGACGGCAAGCTCGCGCACGAAGCGGTCTGAAATCTTGCCGTCCACCGGCAAACGGCGGCTGCGCTCGAACGTCTCTATTGCCGCCCGTGTGTCCGCGTCGACGACGCCGGTCGGCTTGATCTGGCCGTAACCGAAATCCGAAAGCGCGTGCTGGATCGCCAGCACCCGCGGGGTCGGCGCAATCAGCGTGGCGATCGGGTCCTTGCGCGCCGGCGCGGGCGCAGGCGGCGCCACGGGTACCGGCGCAACCGCCGCATCCGGCGGCGCCGGCGGAGCAGCTTTGACGTGCGAGGCCTTGATCGCGCGCAGCAGGTTTTCGCTCGGCGCCGGGCCGAGCTTCACGCGCGCGGCCTGCTCGAAGGCGCGCACCGCGGCATCGCTCTTGGCGCCCCACAGCCCGTCGACCGCGCCGAGATAGAAGCCGTGCTCGGAAAGCGCACGCTGGATGTCGGTGACGAGCTCGCCCGGGCTGCGCGCCGGCGCGGCGGGCGGGTGCGCCACTTGCGTCATTTGCGTCGTCGGCATCGACGGATGCGGGCGCGGCAGCACAATTTTCGCCCGATGCATGATGAAGGGGCGGGTGGCGAAGATCGGCGCCGGATGCGGACCGCTCTGCAGGAACAGCGCGTTGACGAAGATCGCAACCGTCGCCGCTGTGCCCATGACGACGCCGACGAATTCGCGCGGATAGCGCGCGATGGTCGCGGCCATGAGGCCGCGCGCCAGATCGGTCTGCGAATCGCGGCGGCGCTTAGGCACTTTTCTTCATCTCCCGTTTTGCGACGGCGGCAAGCTCGCCGGCCCGCTCGGTGACCAGCTTAATCGGATCGGCGCTGCGCTTTTCTGCGCCGCCGTCGAGCGGCAGCCGCACGGTGACGCGCGTGCCCGCGCCCAGGCGACTGGCGATATCCATGTCGCCGCCGTGCAGCCGCACCAGCCCCTTGACGATGGACAAGCCAAGCCCGGTGCCGTCGTGCTTGCGGTCGTAGGAGGCGCGCGCCTGGAAGAAGGCCTCGCCCAGCCGCGGCAGATCCTCGGCGGCGATGCCGACGCCGGTATCTTCAACCGTGACCACCAGCCGGCCCGCCTCGCAACCCGCCGCCACCGACACGCAGCCGCCGCGCGGGGTGAACTTGATGGCGTTGGAGACGAGATTGAGCAGGATCTGGCTGAAGGCGCGGCGGTCGGCCGAGAGCTCCGGCAGATCGGCGGCGATGCGATGGGCGAGCCGCACACCCATGTCCTGCGCCTTGAGCGCCAGCATGTCGCAGCAGCTTGCGATCGCCGCCGCCGGCGCGAAGGGCTCCGGCACGATCTCGAAATTGCCGGTTTCCATCTTCGACATGTCGAGAATGCCGTTGACCACCGACAGCAGATGCCGACCGGATTCGTTGATCAGCCGCGCGTATTCCACTTTGCGCACCGGATCCAGCACCAGTGACTCGTTGCCCAGCATGTCGGAGAAGCCGATGACGGCGTTGAGCGGCGTGCGCAGTTCATGGCTCATGATGGCGAGGAAGCGGCTCTTGGCGGCATTGGCGCGCTCCGATTCGGCCTGGGCCATTTCGAGCGCACGTTCCTGCATCTTGCGCTCGCTCACGTCGCGCAGCACCGCCACCACTTCGCCGGCGCCGGTGCCTCCGGTCAGCGGCCGGCAGCGCATCTCGACCCAGATGAATTGCGCCGGCCCCGTATCGGCCGCGCCGCGGCGGATGCGGAATTCGAGCGAGCGGTCCTCGCCGAGCGCGGCCGCATCGGCGAGCGCGATGAGATAGGCCGGCCGGTCGGCAACATGCACGCGCTCGAACAGCCCGTCGCCCATCAGATCGAGGGCGCGCACGCCGAACAGCGGCTCGGCGGCGGGCGAGACGAACAGCGCCGCGCCGTTTCCCCCATGGCGCGAGATGACGTCGGTCATGTTGCCGGCGAGCAACCGGTAGCGCTCTTCTTCCGACTGGCGCAGGCCCTCGCCGGTGCGCGCCACCTGCTCGGCGGCAAGCGCCAGCGCCGTGGCATAGAGCGCGGCGGCAACGATGCCGAGGGCGGCCAGCGCGCCGTGCTGGGCGGCGATGCTCGCGGGCGGCGGCAAGAGATCGAGCGCACCGCCCATGAGCAGGAAGCCGGCGCCGGCGAGCGCGACCAGCGCGGCCGAACCGACCACCCGGCGCGAGGCCGAGAGCGCGGCATCGAGCGGCACCAGCACCAGCCAGAGCGCGGCGAACGACGAAATGCCCCCGGTGCACCAGGCCACCGCCGTCACCAGCGCAGCGAGCGCCAGCGAAGACAAGACGTGCGCGGCCTCATAGCGCCCGGTGCGCGACAGGAAATAGGCGATCAGAATCGGCGCCACCAGCCAGACGAACACCAAGATTTCGAGCGCGCTCGGCACGCCACGGAAGGCGAGATAGACCGGGAAGCCGGCGAGCGCGATCAGGCTGCCGAGCAGGCGCGGCGCGATAAAAGCGCGATGGCGCGCGGCCGTGAGCGCATTCTCGCGCGCGGCCGGATGCACCAAAGCATCAACGTAGTTCCACACTGGCGTGAGGAAATGCACCGGTCCCTGTCCCACGTCTTGACGAAGAAGACGCGCCTCTTTTGATGGCCGCGATGCTAGCAAGCCGCGGCTTAAGCGAACGCTAAGGCCCGCCGCGGGCGCAGCGCTCGGTGCCGCTGAAGGCACGAGCCGTGCCGCCGTTTCGCCGGGCATGGTGAAATTTGTCTTGCCGTGGGCGGCTGCGCGCGCGTTCGAGGCGCAAATCTTACCGCGCGCTAACCATGACGCGGCGACGCCAAGGTCGCGCACGCAAAGCACTCAAACGCCGGTCGATAGAATTTTAAGCAAAATCGATCCTGTCGCATTTGATGAAAAATCACCGCGCATTCGCGTCGATATTGGCCAAAAACCGCGCTTCATTTCCAACGACAGTTTCAAGCCCGTCTGCTAGTTTTGTCTCAAAGGCGGAGAAATGCCGCCGGGGATGATTGGGATCGGGTCATGTTCTTTCTGCTGCGGATGGCCTTCTGGCTGGGGCTCGTTTGCCTGCTGCTGCCGAGCGGCGGCAAATCGAATCCCGACGCGCGGATCGACGCCACGCAGGCGATGACGCTGGCGAGTGCCGCCGTCTCCGACATCGGCGGCTTCTGCGGCCGCCAGCCGACGGCCTGCAAGGTCGGCGGCAAGGTCGCGGTTGCGCTCGGCCACAAGGCCGAGCAAGGCGCCCGCACGCTGATCGGCTTCGTCACCAGCCGCATGGGCGAGCCGACCGGCTCGGTCGGCAAGACCGCCGGCAACGATGCCGCCGGCAAGGCCAAGCTGGTCTCGGTCTCCAGCGTCGAGCACGGCACGCTGAAGGCTTCCGACCTGGCGCCGGCCTTCCACGTCCGGGTTCCACTGCCGCCGCGCCGGGAAGCGCCGCGCGGCCGGCCCTCGGTTTAAGCACTTTATTTTCGCCGATTTCCCGCCGGCCCGGCCGCGACCGCCGGGTTCAATCGCATTTGGCGATCCGCGCCGGCGCGGCCTATATAGAGCCGGAAGCGCGAGGGACGGCATGACGGCCATTGACGAAATCGTCGACAATTTCGAGCTGCTCGATCAATGGGACGACCGCTATCGCTATGTGATCGAGCTCGGCCGCACGCTGGCGCCGCTGGCGCAGGAAGCGCACAGCGAGGTGAACAAGGTGCGCGGCTGTGCCAGCCAGGTCTGGCTCGTCACCCATGTAAAGCCGGACGGCGGCGCCGGTCCCAGGCTCAGCTTCGAGGGCGACAGCGATGCGCATATCGTGCGCGGGCTGATCGCCATCCTGTTCGCGCTCTATTCCGGCAAGCCGGCGAAAGAGATCCTCGGCACCGACGCCGAGGCGCTGTTTGGCAAGCTCGGCCTGCGCGAGAACCTGACGCCGCAGCGCTCCAACGGCTTGCGCGCCATGGTCGAGCGCATCCGCAGCGAGGCAAAGGCGGCGCTGGCCGAGGCGGCGTGAGCCAAGCGCGGCTGCTCACCCCGGGAGGCGCGTTGGCCCGAGCGGAATGCAGAAGCCCAACGGCAGCGCTTCATCTTTCGCGCGTTCGCTGGCCATAGGCACGGAGACGCGCCTTGCCTAAACGCAGCTTACAATTCGTCAGACAGCCCGGAATGACCTCGCGCTTAGCCAACGCTCCGCCGCCCCTGTTGGTTTGGTCGGCCCGGGGTAGGCCGCTATTCCCATTCGTCCGCGGTCCTCGAAAAAAATACCGAGGGCGCGCGGGACGCCGCTGGGCCCAAACGGACCCGCAGGCCTCGGCATCTCGCGACGCCGAGGCGCATCAAACAGCCCCGCTTCACGCTTTCGCGATCCGCTAAGGGCTCCGCAAGTCCGCCAGTCCCAAGGCGTCCCGCGCGCGGTGTTTATAGGTTTGCTCCGCATGGCCCCCGGTGGACGTACCTTTCAGGCAACCTTCCTTACGGAAGCCTGCCTATCCACCGCTTTGGCCGACATGGCCAGTGACGCGCGGCTGGCGCGCCGGGACACATGCGGCTTGGACCGCCGGGCCGTGCAATCGCATCTCCGATTGCACGTCATTCCCCGGCCACCGCTCCCCGCCCCGTGTCTGAAGATGCTTGCGCAGACACCCCTCGGTAACGAGGCGGGATGCGCGCATTATCAGGCCGGTTTTTCGAGCGGGGATAAGTTTTTTTCGGACTTTGATTTGTCTGTGTTTTTTCGCGCCGAAGCGGGGATAGATTGGCGCGCGGCACTTTTTCCGCCTCATCCTGAGGAGCCCGCCGAAGCTTCAGCGAAGGCGGGCGTCTCGAAGGATGAGGCGGCCCCATGGTTCGAGACGCGGTCCTTCGGACCGCTCCTCACCATGAGGGCCGGGAAAGGCTTCGCGTGCGATAGACACGGCGCGCGTCCCGCGCGCCTTTGCCCACCCTCCAGCGCAATGCATCACCTACTCCACCGTGAACCCCGCGTCCTCCGCCAGCCACGTGCGCACCTCGCCGCGCCGGCGGCCGCGCGTCTCGGCGGCGTAGCCGTAATGGCGCGCGAGCCGCTCCAGGCCCAGCTGCAACACGATCTTGGCCGAGCGCAGCGGCCACACGCGCTCGCGCTCGATGTCCTCCAGCCGCTTGAGGAAGCAGCAGACGTCGAGCAGCAGGCCTGCAAATTCCGGCCCCGCCGCGTCGAGCGCCAAGTGCACGCGGCGGCGCGCCTCCAGCATGGTCTCGGTGAAATGCTGCAGGCCGGCATCGCGGCCGCGGCGGCCGGAAGCGATCGGATTGGTCAGGTTGGCGCTCACGCTCGGCATCAGATGGGCGAGCGTGAAGTCGGCGCGCAGCCGCTCGCCGGCCTGCAACTGCTGCGGCTCGATCAGCGCGCGGCCGGCGCGCCCGCGCCGGCGCGCGAGCCAGGCGAGCGGGCTTTCGCCTTCGTCGACGGTGACCTGCACGCGGCCGAATTCGGTGACGACCTGGCGGCGGCCGAGCGCCAGATGGCGGGCGCGGAAATCGCCGATCTCCGGCTCGGCGGCGGCGGCCGCCGCCGCCGGCACCGGCCGTGCGGGACGTTGCGCTTTGCCGCTCATGACAGCACCGGAGCCGGCGCGCCGCCATAGACGACGTCGCTGCAGACGACTTCCATGAAGTCGAGGCAAACGTCGATGGCCGGATCGTCGCGCCGGTCCTCCACCGTCTGGCAGGCATGCGCCGCGGTAGTGCGGTCGCGGCCGAACAGCTTGCCGACCGCGCTGTAGTTCATGCCGAGCAGGATATGGGCCAGATACATGGCGCTCTGGCGCGCGAAGGCGACTTGCGCGGCGCCGCGCGCGGGCGCGGTAACGGCTTCGAGCGGCACCTCGAAGACGATGGCCGCGGTGAGCTGCAACAAAATGCGCAGATCCTGCGGGTCGCTCAACTGCGGCGGCCGGCGCCAGGGAGGGTGGGGACTGTCGGTCAGCGTCATCGGTGTCATTGGGCGCTCATTCCTAGGTATGTGTGCCTAGATGATCGCCGAAATTCGGGCAGCGGGGATAGATTTTTTTAATCGGGCTAACCTATTGATCCAGCTGAGAAACAGCCGGAAATGCAACAATCGCTAGGAAAGCTGTCCACAGGAATTAGGAATTTTTGCTAAAGAGATTGTGGGCTGCGGGCCGCCCCGCCGGAAAAGCCGCCCGGGCGCCATTGCGGGACGGCGCCACTGGCGCGTTTACGCGCGCCTTCGACGCGCTATGGCGCCGGGCCCGCAATCCAGAGCCAACATAAAAAACTTTGCCCCGCCGCTCTGGAATCCGGGCTCGTTCGCGGCGTTTATCGTCGGGCCGCGCTTGGCGCGGACCCGTTGGCGCGCGCCCCGGAATGACCGGATCGGGCAGCCAGCGCTATTTCGCGCGCCGCCGGCGCTGCTGGCCGAGGCCCATCTGCTTGGCCAATTGCGAGCGGGCGGCGGCGTAATTGGGCGCCACCATGGGATAGTCGGCGCCCAGGCTCCATTTCTCGCGGTACTGCTCGGGCGTCATGTTGTACTGCGTGCGCAGATGGCGCTTGAGCGACTTGAATTTTTTGCCGTCCTCGAGGCAGACGATATATTCGGGCGTGATCGATTTCTTCAGCGATACGGCGGGCCTGAGCGGCTCGGCCGCGCCGTCGGCGGGCTTGCCGGAAACGCGCGACAAGGCCGCGTGCACCTGGTTGATGAGGGCGGGAATGTCGCCGGCCGGCACGGTATTGTTGCTGACATAGGCGGAGACGATCTCCGCCGTCAGCGCAATGAAGTTGCCTGGGCTCTCGTTCATCGACGCTCACCCTCACCTGGCACGTTGACCTGGCGCATTCGCTTGGCGCACTCACTTGGCGCGCCGCCATCTCCCGGCGGCTTGCCGGTCGGCCCCGCTACGATGAGGCGCTTATCTTGGCGCGCTTAACTGCCGCAAGGTTCCGAAGACACGATGTTATTATGAATTCTATAAGCAAGGCCCAGATTCGGCAAGAAGAACCTGCGGCCCGGTCAATCTAGACTTGGGGTTATTGCGAATAGCGGCGCGGCAGCACTTGGCGCCGGCGCGAACGCGCCAACGCCCCGCCCGCGGCAGCCGGCCGAGCGCCTCGCTTCCGAAGCTCATGATCTATCGGCGGCAGCTGGCCGAGCGCTTTTAGGAGCCTTTTTCCAGATGCGCGCGCAGCTCGTCGATCGAGGCAAAGCGCAGCGTGCCCTGCGGCAGTTCGGCCTCGATCGAGCCATCGACATAGAGCGTGTAGCCCATGCCGTCGACCACGCCGGATTTGAGCACCGCGACGGCGCGCGGCCTTTCGGCCGGTGGCGGCAGAGGCGGAGGAGGAGGCGGAGGCGCTTCCGCAGCGGGCTCCGGCCCTGGCTCCGGCTCCAGCTCGGCGTGGGCGTCCGGCGGCGGCCGGGACGGCTGCTGCGGCCACATGGCGTCGAAATTGCTCCCCGCGGCCGCTTCGCGCTTGCGCCAGGGCGGCTCGAAGGCGGGTTCGGGCAGCGGCGGCGGCGGTGCTGAGGGCCGCTCGGGCGGGGCGAAACTCGGCGGCGGCGGGATCGGCGGCGGTTCGCCATGCAGCGGCAGCGCCGCTTCCTCAGGCAGGGGCGGCGCTTCCGGATTGGGCAAAGCGGGCGCGGCGGCCTCTTCGGCCGCGCTTTCGGCGCCGAGCGGCGGCTCGAAGCTGGATGGCATCGCGGGCGCGAGCGGACGCGTCCGCGGCGGGAACGGCAGGCGGCCGGACGCCTCCTCGGGCGGGGGCTCCAGCGCTTCGTGCGGGAACGCCTCCGGCCGCTGGGCGATCGCCTCGGCAATGCGGTTGAGGCGGGAAACGGCAGCGGCGATGGCGATGATGACGAGGCCGCCGGTACCGACGGTGCTGCCCGACACGATCAGCGTGTTGCCGAAGCTGAATTCGTTGATCGGAATGCCGAAGGCGACCGTGGCCGCGCCGACCATGACGGCGATGCCACCGATGATGAACAACAACAGCGACATGGTGCGCTCCCCTTCGCTTGGCCGGCGCCCCTGCCGGCCGCGCAAATCGCAAGTAACCCGTTATGAAACCACGAATTCTGGCGCTTTCCCGCGCCCGCGGCAACACCTGCCGGCAAATTAGCCAAAAATCCCTTCACACATGATTAATGTTAATGGCGCCTTGCCGGCCGCCTGCCGGCACTCGCGCGAGCCCGTTCGCCGCGTTGCCCGCGTCCGCGCAACGCGCAAGGCGTTGCCCCCGGCCACGCCAAGCTCTAATTAAGCCAGGCATCAATGGAACTCGCCACGGGACGTGCCGGTTGCCCCCACGGGGACCGGTTTATTCCGCAATCATTCGTTGTGGATCGAGGAGGACGAACAATGTCATTCAAGCTGCCCGACTTGCCCTATTCTTACGACGCGCTGGCGCCCTACATGTCGCGGGAGACGCTGGAATATCATCACGACAAGCACCACAAGGCCTATGTCGACAACGGCAACAAGCTGTTGGAGGGCTCCGGCCTCGAGGGCAAATCGCTCGAGGAGGTCGTCAAGGGCTCCTTCGGCAAGAACGCCGGCCTGTTCAACAATGCCGGCCAGCACTACAACCACATTCATTTCTGGAAATGGATGAAGCCGGGCGGCGGCGGCGACAAGATTCCCGGCAAGCTGAAAGCCGCGATCGACAAGGATCTCGGCGGCGTCGACAAGATGAAGGCGGATTTCGCGGCTGCCGGCGCGACCCAGTTCGGCTCCGGCTGGTGCTGGCTGGCGGTCAAGGACGGCAAGCTCGCCGTCATGAAGACGCCGAACGGCGAAAACCCGCTGGTGCACGGCGCAACGCCGATCCTCGGCTGCGACGTGTGGGAGCACTCCTACTATATCGACTACCGCAACCGGCGGCCCGACTACCTCAAGGCGTTCGTCGACAATCTGGTGAACTGGGACTACGTCGAGGAAATGTTCGCGGCGGCGAGCAAGTAAGCGGCGCGCGGTTGCGCGCAAGATTTCAAGCGGCGGTGAGCATTTCACCGCCGCTTTTGTTTTTCGGAATATGCGCGTTCCGGCCGGCTCAGGCGGCGGCGTCGGGCCCCGGCTCGAGCACGACCACAACTTCGCGCACCTCCGGCTCGTGCGGGGCGAGCGAGGTGCGTTCGCCGTCGCTCCAGGCGGCGAGCTTGACCACCTGCGCGGTCTTCTGGCCGTTGTCGGCGTTGGCGGTCGGCTCCACGATATTGAGCCCCTGGGCGTCGAGGAAGAAAGTGTGGTCGCCGAACAGCGAGTTGAGCTGACCGACCACCGGGTGGTTCTCGGGGATGGCCTGGGCGTCGAATTGCGATTGGGTGCGTTCGGCCAATGCGGAATTCAGCTTCATCGCGTCATCCTTCTGCTGCTTGAGGCTTTGCAAGCTTTTGCGGCTTTGAAGCGCTCGCGGGCGCCCTTGGAAGCACGCGCAAGCAAACGCCGGCACGACGCGCGGGTGACATGAGACGGCGCGCCGCCGGCATCGACGGCCAAATCCCGCGTGAAAAATCCTAAACCACGGGCGGCCGCGTCGGTTCCGCCCATGCTAGTGCGACGTGACACGAGGTCAACGCGCGACGGGCGATTGGTCCCCGCTCCAATTTGTCGCACCCTGCACGGGTCGCCCGCTACGGCTTGGCGGGCTCGTTCGGCTTTACCGGCGCCGCGGCATGCGCATGATGCGCGGTGAATTCGTCGGCGCGGATGTCCATGGTGCCGATCAGCGTCGGCATCAGCGCGCGCACCGGCGCCATGACGGCGACGCCCGAAATGGGCGCGAACCACATTTCCAGATCGTCCTTGCCGGCAAGATAGCGCACCAAGAGGCTGCCGACGCGGTAGCCGGCGATCGGGCGCAGCACCACGGTGCAGACCAGCACCTTGCCGGCATAGCCGCGCTTCATCTTGACCTTGTCGAGGCGCTTATAAGACAGCGCCAGGTTATAGCGCCGGCGGCCGTCGAAGACGCGCAGCGTGCGGTCGCAATTGGCCGGCGCGAAGGCGTTGGCGCCGGACGGGATCAGCATGGCGCTGAGCGGGTCGGCGACGTTGCGCAGGAGATTCTCGGTCACGCGCACGCGGTCTTCCGGCAGCGGCGCGCCCTTGTCGGTGACATGGGTAACGGCGCCGTTGGCGAAGCTCAGCGTGACGCTGTAGGTGCCGTCGTCGTCGGCGACTTCCGAGCGCGAGCGCGTAGGCACCAGGCCCGCGCCGGTCACGCTGCCGTTGGTGGTGACCGAGCCTTCGCCCTTGACCAGCACGCTGAACACGCCGCTCGCCTTGCCGCTGGCGGCGGCGGTGTAGCCGCCATTGTCGAAATAGACCGCCCAGTTGAGCTCGCCCACCTGGATATGGGTCATGATGATATCGAAATGCGCCTTCATGTTGATCGGCGGGGGCGCGGGCGCCACCGGCACCTGCTGCGGCGGCGGCAGCGGCGGCGCGGCCGGCTGCTGCGCCAGCGCGCCACCGCACAGAATCGCGCCGGCGCCGGCGAGAGCGGCTGCGCGGACGAGGCGGGCGGGTGCGAAGCGGGCGATCATCGTCTCGCCTTGTTCAAGAATGTGCGAATTCCCAATAGAGCGCGCGCGCCTTGCGGTACATCGGCCCGGGTTGCAATGAGCGGCCGTCGATGCGGGTGACCGGCAGCACCTTGGAGGCGTTGCCGGTGGCGAAAATCTCGTCGGCGGTCTCGAAATCCGCGTAGCGCAGCACGGTCTCGACCACCGCAATGCCGGCGTCGCGCATGAGGCCGATCACGCGCTTGCGGGTGATGCCGGCGAGAAAGGTGTTATTGGGGATCGGCGTGTAGACCACGCCGTCCTTGGCCATGAACACGTTGGAATTGGCGAGTTCCGCCACATTGCCGGCGGCGTCGCGCACGATGCAATTGTCGAAGCCGCGCGATTTGGCCTCGAACATGGCGCGCGCATTGTTGGGATAGAGGCAGCCGGCCTTGGCGTCGACCGGCGCTGTTTCGTAGGTCGGGCGGCGGAACGGCGACAGCGTGACGGAGAAGCCGTCCGGCTTGCGCATCGGCGTCTCGTAGAGCGAAAGCGCAAAGCGGGTGGATTCAGGATCGGGCGGCAGCGCCATGGGGCCGGCGCGCTCGGCCCAATACATCGGCCGCACATAGAGCGGGGTGTCCTTATCGAACTTCGCCATGCCCTCGCGCACCAAAGCGAGCCATTCCTCGACCGCGACTTGCGGCTTCAGATACATGGTCTTGGCGGAGGCGTTGACCCGCGCGCAATGCTGCTCGATGTCGGGGGCGACGCCCTCGAACACGCGGGCGCCGTCGAACACCGAGGAGCCGAGCCAGATGGCGTGCGTACGCACACCCCACAGGGGCACGTTGCCTTCGTGCCATTGGCCGTCATAAAAGGTCCAGGTCTGCGACCAAGCTTGACCCGCCATCGTCTAGGCTCCCAACACCCGAAAGTGACCGTCCTGGGCTTTCTTTGCCCGAGGCGCCGTGCTTTGCCACCCTAGCGCATGATCCCGAAAAGGGGGAACCGGTTTTCGGAACAGATCGTGCGCCGATAAGATGAGCCGCACCACCCGGAGGTGACCCATGCCGTCGATTTTCGTCTTCGATGCCTATGGCACGCTGTTCGACGTCCACGCCGCGATCGCGCGCTTCCGCGGGGACGCGGGACCGGACGCCGAGCGCATGTCGGAAATCTGGCGGCAGAAGCAGCTCGAATACACCTGGACGCTGACGCTGGCCGGCCATTACGCCGACTTCTGGACGCTGACCCAACGCGCGCTCGATTTCGCGCTGGCGCGGGTGCCCACGGTGCCCAAGGCGCTGCGGGCGCAGCTTCTGGAGGCCTATTTTCGAGCTCGACGCCTTCCCGGACGCGCGAGCGGCGCTCAAGGCCCTGAAGGCAAAAGGCCACCGCACCGGCATCCTGTCGAACGGCTCGCCCGACATGCTCAAAGGCGCGGTCGACGGCGCCAAGCTCGGCAGCGACCTCGACGCGGTACTCTCCGTCGATGTGCTTGAAAATGTTCAAGCCGCGGCCGGAGGTCTACAAGCTGGTCACCGACCATTATCAATGCACGGCCGGTGATGTCACTTTCGTGTCGTCCAACCGCTGGGACGTGATGGCCGCCACCTCGGTCGGCTTCAACGGCGTGTGGGTGAACCGCAGCAAGCAGCCCGACGAATATCTCGACTTCCCGCCCAAGCAGACACTTTCCGATCTCAGCAGCCTGGCGGCCGCGGCTTAAAGCCCATCGATCATTAGTAGGGCCGGGCTGGCGCAGCGGCCCGCCTGCCGCTATATGCGCGTTCAAGCCGGCGCCGGGCACCTATTCATGTCGTCTATCATTGCCATCAACGATCTTTCCAAGACCTATGCCGGCGGCTTCCAGGCGCTGAAGCACATCGATCTCGCCATCAGGCGCGGCGAGATTTTCGCCCTGCTCGGCCCCAACGGCGCCGGCAAGACCACGCTGATCGGCGTCATCTGCGGCATCGTCAACGCGACCGGCGGCGCGGTGACGGTGGACGGCCACGACATCGTCAAGGACTACCGCGCGGCGCGTTCGCTCATCGGCCTGGTGCCGCAGGAACTGCACACCGACGCCTTCGAATCGGTGTGGGGCACGGTCAGCTTCACGCGCGGCCTGTTCGGCAAGAAGCCGAACCCGCCGTTGATCGAGAAGCTGCTCAAGACGCTGTCGCTGTGGGACAAGAAGGACGCCAAGATCGTCACGCTGTCGGGCGGCATGAAGCGGCGCGTCATGATCGCCAAGGCGCTCAGCCACGAGCCGCAGATCCTGTTCCTCGACGAGCCGACTGCCGGCGTCGACGTCGAATTGCGCCAGGACATGTGGCACGTAGTGCGCGAATTGCGCGCTTCCGGCGTCACCATCATCCTGACCACGCATTACATCGAGGAAGCCGAGGAGATGGCCGACCGTATCGGCGTCATCAACAAGGGCGAATTGATCCTGGTCGAGGATAAGGACGAACTGATGAGCAGGCTCGGCCGCAAGCAGCTCATCCTGCATCTGGCCAAGAAGCTCGAGGCGGTGCCGGCGGAGCTTGTAGCGCACAATCTGACGCTTGCCGACGACGGCTGCGCGCTGGTGTTCACCTACGACACGCAAGCCGAGCGCACCGGCGTCACCGCGCTGCTGACCGATCTCAGCCGCGCCGGCATCCGCTTCCGCGACCTGCAGACGGTGCAGAGCTCGCTGGAGGATATTTTCGTTGGCCTTGTGAGCGAGCGACGATGATCAATTTTCGGGCGATCCAGGCGATCTACAGCTTCGAAATGGCGCGCACCAAGCGCACCATCTGGCAGAGCATCGTCTCGCCGGTCTTGTCGACCTCGCTCTATTTCGTGGTGTTCGGCGCGGCAATCGGCTCGCGCATCAGCCAGATCGAGGGCGTCTCCTACGGCTCCTTCATCGTGCCCGGGCTGATCATGCTCATGCTGCTGACGCAGAGCACCAGCAACGCCTCGTTCGGCATCTATTTCCCGCGCTTCGTCGGCACGATCTATGAAATCCTCTCGGCGCCGGTGGCGGGGCTGGAAATCGCGCTCGGCTATGTGGGGGCGGCGGCCACCAAGTCGATCGTGCTCGGGCTGATCATCCTGGCGACTTCGTGGCTGTTCGTGCCGTTGCGCATCGAGCATCCGTTTCTGATGCTGGTCTTTTTGGTGCTGACGGCGGCGACCTTCAGCCTGTTCGGCTTCATCATCGGCATCTGGGCGGAAGGTTTCGAGCAGCTGCAGGTGATACCGCTGCTGATCATCACGCCGCTGACCTTCCTGGGCGGCACCTTCTATTCGATCCACGTGCTGCCGCCGCTGTGGCAGAAGATCACCTTGTTCAACCCGGTGGTCTATCTGGTGAGCGGCTTCCGCTGGAGCTTCTTCGGCATTTCCGATGTCAATCCGGCGGTGAGCTTCGGCATGACGCTGCTGTTCATGGCGGTGTGCCTGGCCGTGGTGTGGTGGATTTTCAAGACGGGCTACAAGCTGAAGAAATAGCCGAACCCGAGCTCCGGTCTATTGCCCGGCGAGTTCTTCGCGCAGGATCTCGAGTTCCAGCCACTGCTGCTCGGCGGCGGCGATTCTGTGCTGCACGGCGGCGAGCGCCACGGTCGCGCTTTCGAAAGCGGCACGGTCGCGCCCGTAGAAGCCGGGATCGGCGAGCTTTGCCTGCAGGCCCGCGGCTTCGGCCTGCAGCGCGACGATCGTTTGCGGCAGCGTTTCAAGCGCGTGCTTGTCCTTGAAACTGAGGCGTCGCCGCGCCGGCGGAGCAGGCGGCGCAGCCTTCCTGTCGGCTTTGCGCGGTTCCGCTTTGCGCGGGGTCCGGCTGAGATCGGCGCCGCGCTGCGTCAACATGTCGGAATAGCCGCCGGCATATTCGACCCAATGGCCGTCGCCTTCCGGCACGATGACGCCGCCGACCAGCCGATCGAGAAAATCGCGGTCATGGCTGATCAACAGCACCGTGCCGGGATAGTCCGCCACCATGTCCTCGAGCACGTCCAATGTTTCCATGTCGAGATCGTTGGTCGGCTCGTCGAGCACCAGGAGATTGGACGGCTTGGCCAGCACCTGCGCCAGCATCAGCCGGCCGCGCTCGCCGCCGGAGAGCTTGCCCAGCGGCGTGCGCGCCTGCTCGCTGGCAAACAGAAAATCCTTCATGTAGCCGACGACATGCTTGGGCACGCCGTTCACCATCACCGTGTCGCCGCCGCCGCCGGTCAAGGCGTCGGCCACGGTAACATCCGGATCGAGGCTGTCGCGATGCTGGTCAAGCGTCGCGATGGCCAGATTGGCGCCCAGGCGGACCGTGCCGCTGTCGGGCGCCAGCGCGCCAATCAGCATGTCGATCAGCGTGGTCTTGCCGCTGCCGTTCGGCCCGACAATGCCGATGCGGTCGCCGCGCTGGATGCGGATGGAGAAGTCGCGCACGACCGTGCGCGCGCCATAGCTCTTGGCGATGCGGTCGGCCTCGATCACCATGACGCCGGAGGCCGGCGCAGCGCCCGCCGTGATGGTGGCCGCGCCGGCGGCAGCGCGGAAGCTGCGGCGGCGCTCGCGCAGCGCCTGCAATTCGCCCACCCGGCGCATGTTGCGCTTGCGCCGGGCGGTGACGCCGTAGCGCATCCAATGCTCTTCGGCGACGATTCTGCGCGCCAGCTTATGCTGCTCGCGCTCTTCCTCGGCCAGCAGCGCGTCGCGCCATTCCTCGAAATGGGCAAAGCCGCGCTCGATGCGGCGGGTCTCGCCGCGGTCGAGCCAGACGGTCTGGCGCGACAGGTTGGAAAGGAAACGCCGGTCGTGGCTGACGATCACCAGCGCGGTGCGCCTGCCGTCGAGCGCGCGTTCCAGCCATTCGATGGTGGTGAGGTCGAGATGGTTGGTGGG
Source organism: uncultured Pseudomonadota bacterium (assembly GCA_963805535.1). Taxonomy (GTDB): domain Bacteria; phylum Pseudomonadota; class Alphaproteobacteria; order Rhizobiales; family Xanthobacteraceae; genus Pseudolabrys. The sequence goes on along the minus strand of CAWDUV010000004.1, from coordinate 609,859 downwards.
CTCGTCGAGCAACAGGATATCGGGCGACGGCGCCAGCACCCGCGCGAGCGCGGCACGCCGCGCCTCCCCGCCGGAAAGATTGCGCACGTCTTCCGCGCCGCTCAAGCCCAGTTCGCTCAGCAAAGTGCGCGCCGTGTGGGCGTCGCCGCCCGGCGGCAAGCCGGCCTCGACATAGGCAAGCGTCGTCTCGCAGCCGGAGAAATCCGGCTCCTGCGGCAAATAGCGCACCAGCGCGCCCGGCTGCACGAATACCGAGCCGCGGTCCGGCTCGATGAGCCCGGCCGCGATCTTGAGCAGCGTCGATTTGCCCGATCCGTTGCGCCCGACCAGCGACACGCGCTCGCCGGTGGAAACGGAAAGCTCCGCCCCGGTTAGCAGCGGGGTGCCGCCGAAGGTCAGCGCGATGTCTTTAAGTTGCAGGAGCGGTGGGGCCATGGCGCTCTTCATTCGTCATTCCGGGACGCCGCGCAAGCGGCGGGCCCGGAATCCAGAGCCATTCACTGTCTTTGCCTCTCTGGATTCCGGGCTCGCGGGCTAAAGCCCGCGCCCCGGAATGACGCTCATGCCGCCAGCGCGTCGATGATGCGCGCCCAGCTGCGAATGCCCTTGTGGAAGCATTTGAGGTCGAACTTCTCGTTGGGCGAATGCACCCGGTCGTCGTCGAGCGCAAAGCCCACCAGCAGCGAATCCATGCCGAGCACGTGCTTGAAGTCCGCAACGATGGGGATCGAGCCGCCCGCCCCCACGGCCACGGCCTTATGGCCCCATTCCTCCGCCAGCACCTTGCGCGCCTTGGTGAGCGCGGGATTGTCGAACGACAATTGCAGCGGCGGCGCCAGGCCGAAATTGGCGAACGCCACCTTGCAGTCGGCCGGCAGCCGCGCGCGCACGAAGGCGCGGAAGGCGTCGCGCACCTTCTCCGGGTCTTGCTCGCCCACGAGGCGGAAGGAGACCTTCGCCATCGCCTCGCCCGGAATGACGGTCTTGGCGCCCTCGCCGGTATAGCCGCCGACGATGCCGTTGATCTCGGCGGTCGGGCGGGTGGTGGTCTGCTCCAGCACCAAGCGGCCCTTCTCGCCGGCCGGTATCTTGAGACCGACCTGGCCTAAGAATTCCTCCGGCGTCAGGTTGAGCGCCTGCAGGTCCGCTTTGATGTCGGGCGGCAATTCCGGCACGCCGTCGTAGAAGCCGGGGATGGTGACGCGGCCATTGTCGTCCCACAGCGCGCCCAGGATCTTGGCCAAAACGCGCAGCGGATTTTGCGCCGCACCGCCGAACAGGCCGGAATGCAGGTCGCGGTCGGCACAGGTGACCTTGACCTCCTCATAGACCAGCCCGCGCAGCGAGGTGGTGACCGCCGGCGTCTCCGCGTTCCACATGGCGGTATCGCAGACCAGCGCCAGGTCGAGCTTGAACTCGGCGGCATTGTCGCGCACGAATTTGAACAGATGCTGCGAGCCGCATTCCTCCTCGCCCTCGATCATGGTGGTGATATTGAGGGGGATTTTGCCGGTGACCGCGTGATAGGCGCGGCAGGCCTCGATAAAGGTCATGGCTTGGCCCTTGTCGTCGCAGGCCCCGCGCGCGACGATGATTTTGCGCCCGCCGGCAAGCGTCTCGATGCGCGGCTCGAACGGCGGCGTCTTCCACAAATCGAGCGGATCGACCGGCTGCACGTCGTAATGGCCGTAAAACAGCACTTTTGGGCCGGCGGCGCCGTTGCTTTTGCCCACCACCACCGGATGACCCTCGGTTGGGCGCACGGATGTGTCGAAGCCGATCGAGCGCAAGTCGGCAGCGACATGCTCGGCGGCGGTGCGGCATTGCTGCTTATAGGCCGGGTCGGTCGACACCGAGGCGATGCGCAACAGCGCGAACAGCCGCTCGACGCTGGCGTCGAGATCCTGGTCGATGCGGCTTAACACCGCGTCGAGCGTGCTCATGGGCGGGCTCCTTCAAAACGAATTGCAACCTAGCAACGCTGCCGCGGCCTGGAAAGCGTGCCGAAAGCCATGGGGCAAAGCCCGCAGCGACAACTTTGGCGGCCGAAATTCTCGCGCAGAGTGCACCTGCGCGTTCGCAAAGAGCACACAGGGCCGCGAATGTCGCGACGCGCGCGGCCGCAAATTACCTTTTTCAAATTTACTTGACACTCCGCAACGACAATGGCCGCGCAACACTATAGCTTGCATGCATGATGAAACGATTGCGCTTGTCATCGCAGGCCGCGACGTTCAATATAAAGTCAATCCGCCGCCAGTGCGGTTCACGTGAGGGGATCATGGACGAACTGATCGCGCGTCTCGTCGCCAATGTCGGCGTCGAGCGCGAAGCCGCGGAAAAGGCGGTCGGCATCATATTCGAGTTTCTGCGCAGCGAAGGGCCGCCCGACAAGGTGCAAGCCCTGCTTGACGGCATTCCGGGCGCCGAAGAGCTGATGAAGGCGCAAGACGGCGGCGGCGGCTCCATGGGCGGCATCATGGGCGCCGGTACCAAATTGATGGCGGCCGGCCTCTCCATGGGCCAGGTGCAGGGCGTCACCCGCGAGACCATCGCCTACGCCCGCGAAAAGATCGGCGACGAGGCGATCGGCGAAATCGTCGGCGCCATTCCGGGTTTGGGCCAGTTCATTTAAGACGGCGACCGGCGCGCGCGGCGGCCGGCGAGGAGGCGTTCCATGTCCTATCCCCTCACCGACATCGAGGGCATCGACGGCGAGACCGCCGCGATCCTCAAGTCGGCGGGGGTTAGGTCGACGGGGCGGCTGCTCGAAACGGCGCGCACGGTGGGAGGGCGCAAGGCGCTCGCCGCCAAGACGGGCTTGAGCGAAAAATCGCTGCTGTGCTGGGCCAACATGGCCGACCGCATGCGCATCAAGGGCATCAGCAGGGAATATGCCGAGCTGTTGCAGGCAGCAGGCGTCGACACCGTCAAGGAACTCAAATACCGCAACCCCTGCAACCTGGCGCGGGCGATGGCGGAAGCCAACAAGAAGAACAAGCAGGTGCGCATGCTGCCGTCGGAGAAGGTGGTGGCGCGCTGGATCGACCACGCCAAGAAGCTGCAGCTGAAGATCACGTATTAAGCGAACCTGTCATTCCGGGGCGCGAGCGAAGCGAGCGAGCCCGGAATCCAGACACAAATTCCGAGCGTGCCTCTGGATTCCGGGTCCGGCGCGGACGCGCCGTCCCGGAATGACGAAAACAGCGCTGCTTGACAGCCCTCCTCCGCCATGCGCAAAGCGAGCCGCCATGGCGCTCACCCTCGACCAGCCGAAAACGGCCCAAAAACCGGGCTCGGACGCCCTCGCCGGCCTGCTGGCGCGCGGCCGGCCGCTGGTCATGGGCATCCTCAACGTCACCCCGGATTCCTTTTCCGACGGCGGCCGCTTCCTCGATCCGCGCGTGGCAATCGCCCACGCCGAGCAGATGGCGGCGCAGGGCGCCGATATTCTCGACATCGGCGCCGAATCGACGCGGCCCTATGGCGGCATGCAGCCGGTAGCGGCGGCCGAGGAAAAGGCGCGGCTCCAAGAGGTGCTGCCGGCCGTCGTGAAGCGCGGCCTGCCGGTGTCGATCGACACCATCAAGGCGGAGACCGCCGCCTGGGCGCTCGATGCGGGCGCGACAATCGTCAACGACGTCTGGGGCCTGCAGCGCGATCCCGATATGGCGAAACTCGTGGCCGCGCGGAACGTGCCGGTCATCGTCATGCACAACCGCACAACCGCCGATCCGGCGCTCGACATCATTGCCGAGGTGAACGCCTACTTCGAGCGCTCGCTCGCCATCGCGGCGCGCAGCGGGCATTGCGCGCGACAAGATCGTGCTCGATCCCGGCATCGGCTTCGGCAAGACGGCGGAGCAGAGCATCGCCTGTATCGCGCGGCTAGCCGCCTTCAAGCATTTCGGCCTGCCGCTTTTGGTCGGCGCCTCGCGCAAGCGCTTCATCGACAGCGTGACACCGGCGCCGCCGAACGAGCGCATCGGCGGCTCGCTCGCCGCGCATCTGCTGGCGGTCGAGAACGGCGCGGCCATCGTGCGCGTGCATGACGTGGCCGAGACCGTGCAGGCGCTGCGCGTGCGTTCGGCCATCGAGGCGGCACGATGAGCGACCGCATCTTCATCCACGGGCTGGCGCTGCACGCCTATCACGGCGTCATGGCGCACGAGGCCAAGGTCGGGCAGACCTTCGGCATCGATCTCGATCTGACCATCGATCTCGCCGCGGCGGCGCGCTCCGACAAGGTGATCGACACCGTCTCCTACGACAAGGTGGTCGATTGCGCGGCGCAAGCCTTCACCGCGCAGCGCTTCCGCCTGATCGAGGCCGCCGCCGGCAGAGTGGCCGACGCTGTGCTTGCCGCCTTCCCGCGCGTGCAGAGCGTCAAGGTGACGATCCACAAACCGCACGCGCCGATCGCGGCCACCTTCAGCGACGTCGGCGTCACGCTGCTGCGCACCCGCAAATGACGCAGGCGCTGCTCGCGCTCGGCGGCAATGTCGGCGACAGCCGGGCCATTCTCGACCGCGCCGTCGCGCTGCTGTGCGACGGCAAGACCGTCACGCTTGCGGCACGCTCGTCCGACTACCGCACGCCGCCCTGGGGCTTCAAATACCAGCCGCCTTTCGTCAACCTGTGCATCGCGGTCGAGACCACGCTCGGCCCGCGCGAGCTGCTGGCGCGCGCGCAAGAAATCGAGCGGCAGCTCGGCCGCGACCGCGCGCGCGAAAAGCGCAACGGCCCGCGCACCGCCGATATCGACATCGTCGCCTATGACGACCTGACGCTCGACACGCCCGATCTGAAGCTGCCGCATCCGCGCCTGTTCGAGCGCGCCTTCGTGCTGGTGCCGCTGGCCGAGATCGCGGCCGAGCGGGTGATCGCCGGCATGCGGGTGGCCGATGCGGCGGCGCGGGTCGACCGCGCGGGTGTCGACAAGCTGCCGCCGCGCTGAACACACGGCGACCGCCCCGTGCCTGAAAAGGCAAGCAGGGGGCGATTGTGCAGCGCGGCGAAACCATGGCATTTAAGGACCATGGCACAAGACGTCCCCCTCGCCGCCGAATTCCCCGCCGTGACCCACGCGCAATGGCGCGCGCTGGTCGAGGCGGCGCTGAAAGGCGCCGATTTCGACAAGCGGCTGGTGAGCCGCACCTATGACGGCCTGCGCGTGCAGCCGCTTTACGAACGCGCGGCCGGCGCGCCGGTGGTGGCCGGGCGGCCGGCCGAACCCTGGCAGGTGGTCCAACGTATCGACCATCCCGACCCCAAGGCCGCCAACGCGCAAGCGCTGGACGATCTGGAAAACGGCGCCACCGGCTTGAGCCTGGTCTTCGCCGGCGCGCCGGCGGCGCGCGGTTTCGGCGTAGCGGCCGACAGCCTTGCGGCACTCGATGCCGCGCTGGCGGGCGTGATGCTCGACATTGTGGCGCTGCGGCTGGAGACGGCGCCCTTTGCCGGCAAGCCGGTCGCCGCGCTGATCGGCGCGCTGGTCGACAAGCGCAAGCTCGACCCGGCGGCGCTGGCGATCGATTTCGGGCTCGATCCGCTCGGCGACATGGCGCGCACCGGGCGCGCGCTGCTGCCGTGGCCGGAGCTGGCGCAGCGCGCCGGCGGGACAGCCGCCGATCTCAAGGCGCAAGGCTTCGCCAAGGCGCGCTTCCTGCGCGCCGACGGCCGCGCCGTGCACGAGGCGAGCGGTACCGAGGCGCAGGAGATCGCCTTCGTGGCCGCGGCCGGCGTCGCTTACTTGCGCCTGCTGGAGGCAAGCGGCTTCACCCTCGACGAAGCGCGCCGCCGCATCTCGTTCCTGATGGCATCGGGCGCCGACCTGTTCGTGACGCTGGCCAAATACCGGGCGCTGCGCAAGCTGTGGGCGCGCGTGGAAGCGGCATGTGGGCTTGTCCCCCAGCCGGCCTATGTCGCGTCCGAGACGGCGTGGCGCATGATGACGACGCGCGACGCTCACGTGAACATGCTGCGCACCACCATCGCCGTCACCGCCGCCGGCCTCGGCGACGCCGACGCCATCACCGCCCTGCCCTTCACTCTGGCGATCGGACTGCCCGACCCGTTGGCGCGGCGCGTGGCGCGCAACATGCAATTGGTCCTGTTGGAAGAGTCCAATCTCTATCGCGTGGTCGATCCGGCCGCCGGCTCCGGCGGCATCGAGGCGCTGACTAGCGGAGCTCGCGCAGGTGGCGTGGAAGCTGCTGCAGGAAATCGAGGCGGCGGGCGGCGCCGCCGGCTCGCTCGAGCAAGGCCTGCTGCAAAACAAACTGGCCGAGACGCGGGCGGCGCGGGCGGCAAATATCGCGCGGCGCAAAGACGCGCTCACCGGCGTCAGCGACTATGCCAATCTCGCCGAAGTGCCGGTCAAGGTGCTGGATGTTGCGCGCGCGCGCGCCCCGGAGCAGCCGACGGCATTCGACCCACTGCCCAGCATGCGCGTAGCGGAGCCGTTCGAAGCCTTGCGCGACGCCTCCGACCGCATGCTTGCGGCGACAGGCAGCCGGCCGCAAGTGTTCCTGGCCAATCTCGGCACGCCGTCCGACTTCACCGCGCGCGCGAGCTTCGCCAAGAACTTCTACGAGGCCGGCGGCATCGAGGCGGTGACCAATGACGGCTTCAAGGACCAAGTGGCAATGATCGCCGCCTTCAAAGCCTCCGGTACCAAGCTCGCCTGCCTGTGCTCGTCCGACAAAGTCTATGAAGCGCAGGCGGCCGACGCCGCCGAGGCCTTGAGCAATGCCGGCGCCATCGTGCAACTCGCCGGCGGGCCTGGCGAGCACGAGCCGGCCTGGCGGCAGGCGGGCGTGAAAACCTTCATTTTCGCCGGGTGCGACGCGCTTTCGACGTTGCGCGCGGCGCATGATAGTCTAGGTGTCAAATGAGCCAGGTTCCGAACTTCGCCGGTATCGCCTTCGAAGACGCCGCCGCGGCAACGCGCGCGACGCAGCCGGCGCCGTGGGCGACGCCGGAAGGCATCGCGGTAAAGCCGGTCTACGGCGAGAGCGACCTCGCGGGTCTCGATTTCCTCGACACTTATCCCGGCAAGCCGCCGTTACCTGCGCGGGCCTTACCCGGCGATGTATGCGGCGCAGCCCTGGACCATCCGGCAATATGCCGGCTTCTCCACGCGCGGAAGATTCCAACGCCTTCTACCGGCGCAATCTCGCCGCCGGACAGAAGGGCCTTTCCATCGCCTTCGATCTCGCGACGCATCGCGGCTACGACAGCGATCATCCGCGCGTTTCCGGCGACGTCGGCATGGCGGGCGTGGCGATCGATTCGATCTACGACATGCGCACGCTGTTCTCCGGCATCCCGCTCGACCGGATGAGCGTGTCGATGACCATGAACGGCGCGGTGCTTCCCGTGCTCGCGCTCTACATCGTCGCGGCGGAAGAACAAGGCGTGCCGCAGGAGAAATTGTCGGGCACCATCCAGAACGACATTCTCAAAGAATTCATGGTGCGCAACACCTATATCTATCCGCCGACGCCATCCTTGCGCATCATCTCCGACATCTTCTCGTACACGGCCGAGCACATGCCGAAGTTCAATTCGATTTCGGTTAGCGGCTATCACATGCAGGAGGCGGGCGCCACGCAAGACCTCGAGCTTGCCTATACGCTGGCCGACGGCGTCGAATATGTGCGCGCCGGACTCAAGGCGGGGCTGACGGTCGACCGCTTCGCGCCGCGCATCTCGTTCTTCTGGGCGATCGGCATGAATTACTTCATGGAAATCGCCAAGCTGCGCGCCGCCCGCATGCTGTGGGCCAAGCTGATGAAAGAATTCAAGCCGGACGACGCGCGCTCGCTTTCGCTGCGCACGCACAGCCAGACCTCGGGCTGGTCGCTGGCCGCGCAGGACGTCTACAACAACGTCGCGCGCACCATGATCGAGGCCATGGCGGCGACGCAAGGCCAGACCCAGTCGCTGCACACCAATGCGCTCGACGAGGCCCTCGCCCTGCCGACCGACTTCTCCGCCCGCATCGCCCGCAACACGCAGATCCTGCTGCTGCAGGAAGGCGGCGCCACCCGCATGGTCGATCCCTGGGGCGGCTCTTATTATGTCGAGCGGCTCACTTACGAATTGGCGAAAAAGGCCTGGGGCCATATCGAGGAAGTGGAAAGCCTGGGCGGCATGGCGAAAGCGATCGAAGCCGGCATCCCCAAGCTGCGCATCGAGGAAGCGGCCGCCAAGACGCAGGCGCGCATCGACAGCGGCCAGCAGGCGGTGATCGGCGTCAACAAATACCCGCCGGGCGAGGAAGAGCCCATCGAGGTGCTCAAGATCGACAATTCGGCGGTGCGGCAGATGCAGCTCGACAAGCTGGCGCGCCTGCGCGCCGAGCGCGACACGAGCGCGCTGAAAGAGGCGCTCGACGCGCTCACCCGCGCCGCCGACCGCGGGAACGGCAATCTCCTGGAATTGGCGATTGACGCCGCCCGCGCCAAGGCCACCGTGGGCGAGATTTCCGCGGCGCTGGAGCAGGTCTATGGCCGCCATCGCGCCGAGATCAAGTCGATCACCGGCGTCTACAAGCGGGAGGTCGGCAAGGAGGGCAAAATGTCCGGCGCGGTCGAACGGGTGCGTGAGGCGGTCGAGGCCTTCGAGCAGGCGGAAGGGCGGCGTCCGCGCCTGCTGGTCGCCAAGATCGGCCAGGACGGGCACGATCGCGGGCAGAAGGTGATCGCGTCCGCCTTTGCCGATCTCGGCTTCGACGTCGATATCGGGCCGCTGTTTGCCACGCCGCAGGAAGCCGCCCGCCAGGCGGTGGAAAACGACGTGCATATTCTGGGCGTATCGTCGCTGGCCGCCGCGCATCTGACGCTGGTGCCGGAGCTGAAGAAGGAACTGGCCGCGCAAGGCCGCGGCGACATCATGATCGTGGTCGGCGGCGTGGTACCGCCGCAGGATTACGACGCGCTGATGCAGGCGGGCTGTGAGGCGATCTTCCCGCCCGGCACGGTGATCGCGGAAGCCGCCGAGAAGCTCTTGAAGACGCTCAACAAGCGGCTGGGGCACAAGGAAGCGGCGGAGTAGCCGTCACCTTGAACCTTTCCCTGGGGGCGGCGACCCAGAGGTGAGGCCCATCGGCTGACCCAGTGCCCGGGACGAAAGCGCCGTGACCAAGGTTTTTAAGCTCGCCGCCCTGCTCGCGCTTTGCGCGCTCGCGCTTGCTGCCTGCGTCAATTCCTCAGGCCCCATCCTCTCCGACTCGCAGCAGGCCTTCGGGCCGCGCCTGCGCGTGCAGTTCTACACGCTGCGCGGCGGCCAGGCGCACGATCCCGAGCGCGCGCTGTTTGTCTGGCGCGACGGCCGCTACGCGCACGCCGCCGGAGGCATGCGCGAGGTGGCCGCCTTCTCGGTCCATCCGTTCGAGAACGGCGACGCCATCATCCAGGAAGTCTCGGTGAAGCGCCCGCACATCACGGAATACGCGCTGCTGCACAAGATCGCCGACGGCGTCTACCGGGTGCTGGCGATCGACGAGAGCGACGCCGACGCAGCCGACGCGCGCGGCCTTCTGCGGAAAGGGCGATCCGAAGGACCCGTCCTCCTGCCGCATCACGACGCGCGAGCAGCTCATCGCCTTCGCGCGCGCGACCGCCGCGCGCCGCAAACAGGACGGCGGCCTGGCGATCCTGCTGCCGCCCGCGCCGTAGCCGCCCGCACGCCATCGCCCCAAGCGCTAAAGCCTCGAGCGCTAACACGCGCGGCGCGGCTCCATTCTCCGGGCGTTAATGGCGTTGGAATTTTCCGCACTGCCGCAATGTAAATTAAAAATCCCATTTCATTGCTTTACCGGGTTTCCTGCGGCAGATAGCATCCCAACCGCGCTGCCACTTAATGGCGGCACGGGGGAGGATAAAATGACAGCAACGTACGATGCCGTTCTCAAAGCCAATGGCCAATACGCGTCCAACTTCGGCGACAAGGGCAAGCTCGCCATGCCGCCGGCGCGGCGCTTTGCCATTCTCACCTGCATGGACGCCCGGCTCGACCCGGCCAAATACGCCGGGCTTGCCGAAGGCGACGCCCATGTCATCCGCAACGCCGGCGGCCGCGCCAGCGACGACGCCATCCGCTCGCTGGTGATCTCGCACAAGCTGCTCGCCACCAACGAGTGGTTCGTCATTCACCACACCGATTGCGGCATGCTCACCTTCACCAACGAGGTGATGAGCGACCTGCTCGACGACAATCTCGAAACGGCGAACTTCGACGGCAAGAAATGGGCGAACCCCAAGCACGGCGGCGGCAATGTCTGCGGCCATTTCATCAACTGGCACACCATCGGCGACCTGCCCAAGAGCGTGGTCGAGGACGTCAAGCGCATCCGCACCCATCCGTTGGTGCCGGGCGCCATCCCGATCTACGGCTTCATCTACGATTGCGCCACCGGCCGCATCAACGAGGTGAAGGAGGCAAGCGCGGCCGGCAAGCCGACGGCTTGAGCGGGCGTCCCGGGCCTCGCGAAGGCGGCGCGTTCGGTGTAAATGGGCGTGATGTCCACGCCCGTTTTCCGCAATTCGTCCGAGCCGGTCGCCGCGCTTGCCGCCGGCATCCGCGCCGGGGAGCGCGCCGTGCTGGCGCGCGCCATTACGCTGATCGAGAGCAAGCGCGCCGACCACCGGCTCGAGGCGCATCGGCTGGTGCAGGAACTGCTGCCGGCGACCGGAAAGGCCATACGGCTCGGCATCACCGGCGCGCCCGGCGCCGGCAAGTCGACCACCATCGACGCGCTCGGCACTTACCTGACCGGGCAAGGCCACAAGGTGGCGGTGCTGGCGGTCGACCCGTCCTCGACCCGCACCGGCGGCTCGATCCTCGGCGACAAGACGCGCATGCCGCGGCTGGCGAGCGATCCCAACGCGTACGTACGCCCGTCGCCCTCCTCCGGCACCCTCGGCGGCGTCGCCGCCAAGACGCGCGAGACCATGCTGGTGTGCGAAGCGGCCGGCTACGACGTGATCATGGTGGAGACGGTCGGCATCGGCCAGTCGGAGACGGCGGTCGCCGACATGACCGATTTCTTTCTCGTCTTGATGCTGCCGGGCGCCGGCGATGAATTGCAGGGGCTGAAAAAGGGCATCGTCGAGCTTGCCGACATGATCGCGGTCAACAAGGCCGACGGCGACAATGTCGAGCGCGCGCGGCTGGCGGCGGCCGAGTACCGCGCCGCGCTCAATATCCTGACACCGCACTCGCCGACCTGGTCGCCGCCGGTCGTCACTTATTCGGCGTTGACCGGCAACGGCATTGCCGATCTGTGGGCGCGCGTCACCGAGCACAAGGACAAGATGGCCGCCTCCGGCGAGCTTGACCGGCGCCGGCGCGAGCAGCAGGTGAAATGGATGTGGAGCATGCTGGAGCAACGCTTGACCGCGCGGCTGCGCAGCGATCCGGCGGTGCGCGCCAAACTCAAGGCGGCGGAAAGCGCGGTGGCGGCGGGCAAACTGGCGCCGACGTTGGCGGTGGAGGAGATCGCGGGGTTGTTGGGGGTGTGATGCAGCACCTGGCCGCAGTCATTGCCGGGCTTGACCCGGCAATCCATGATGACTCTCCACTAAGACGGCCCTACGTACGGCAGCTACTTGTTGAGATTCATCGTAGATGCCCGGGTCAGGCCCGGGCATGACCCCGAGTTTGTTGCACCGATAGAACAATGACCACCCTCCTCGTCACCGGCTTCGGGCCGTTTCCGGGCGCGCCCTATAATCCGACCGCGCCGCTGGTTGCGCGGCTGGCGCGCTTGCGGCGGCCGGCATTGGCGGGCGTGACAATCGTGCCGCATGTGTTCGCCACCAGCTACGCAACGGTCGACCGCCAATTGCCGGCGCTGATCGCGCAGCACAAACCGGACGCGCTGTTGATGTTCGGCCTCGCCGGCCGCACGCGCGCGCTGCGCATCGAGACGCGGGCGCGCAACGCGCTGGCGCTCATGCCGGATGTCGCGGGCGCAGGCCCCCGTGCCCGCGCCATCGCGCCCGGGCTGCCGCATCGGGCGATGCCCGCGCCGGCGCGCCACCTGCACGCCGCCGCCCGCGCGGCCGGCGTGCCGGCGGTACTGTCGCGCGACGCCGGACGCTATCTATGCAATTACCTCTGCTGGCAGGCCGCGATTGCGGCGCGGGCGCCGGGCGGCCCACGCCTGGCCGCCTTCGTGCATGTCCCGCTCACCCGCCGCCACGCCCGCCCGCGCGGGCGAGACACGCCCCGCCACAGCCTCGACGACCTGGTGCGGGCGGGAACCCGCGTGCTTTTGGCGCTGGCCGCGGCGGCGCGGCGTTAACCTGGCTTAATTCTGCCTGGTGCAGGATGCGGTCATGGAGTTGACCCGCCGCCACTTTATTGCCGGTTCGCTCACCGGCGCCGCCGCCTTGGCCGCGCCGGCAATCGCCGCGCCTCTTTCGCGTTACGGCATCGACGCCGGCCAATTCGGCGTCCGTCCGGGCGCGCCCGACGATCAATCCGCGAAGCTGCAGCGCGCCATCAATAAAGCGGCAGCGACCCGCACGCCGCTGATGCTGGCGCCCGGTGTTTACCGCGCGGGGGATTTGCGGCTATCGCCGGGCGCGCAAATCGTCGGGGTGCGCGACGCCACCTATTTGACCTTTACCGGCGGCAGCGCGCTTGTTTCGGCCGAGCATGCCGACGGCATGGCGCTGACGGGCCTCACCTTGCAAGGGGGAAACCGGAAGCTACCGGCCGGCCGCGGGCTCGTTCATTTTCACGACGCGCGCGCATTGCGGATCGCCGACTGCACCGTCAGCGGCGCCGAAGGCAACGGCATCAAGCTCGAGCAATGCGCAGGCGCGGTCACCGGCACGACCATTACCAATAGCGCCGAGACGGCGCTGTTCGCCAATGACTCGCGCGGGTTGATCGTCTCGGCCAACACCATCCGCCACGCCGGCAATGGCGGCATCGCCGTCTGGCAGAGCGAAAAGCGCCACGACGGCACGCTCGTCGCCGACAATACCATTGAAGACATCCGGGCCAACGCCGGCGGCACCGGGCAGAACGGCAACGCCATCGCCGTGTTCCGCGCCGGCGACGTGATCGTGCGCGGCAACCATATCAGCAATGCGCGCTTCTCCGCGATCCGCGGCAATTCCGCCGCCAATATCCAGATCCTCGGCAACAGCTGCCTCGCCTGCGACGACGTCGCGCTCTATTCCGAGTTCGACTTCGAGGGCTGCATCATGGCCGACAACATGGTGGACGGCGCCGGCAGCGGCATTTCCGTCACCAATTTCGATTTCAAGCACGGGCGGCTGGCCAGCGTGCACGGCAATGTCTTGCGCAATCTGCATGCGCGCGCGGCGAGCGCCCCGCCGCAGGATTTCGGCCTCGGTCTGCATATCGAAGGCGACACCGCGGTGACCGGCAATGTCATCGAGGGCGCCGCGTTCGCCGGCATGCGCGCCGGCTGGGGGCCCTACCTGCGCAACGTGGCGATCACCGGCAACGTCATGCGGCAATGCGCCGTCGGGATCGAGGTGTCGGTGGTCAAAGGCACCGGGCAGGCGCTGATCGCCGACAATGTGTTCGACAGCGTGCCGGGCGGCGCGGTGATCGGCATGGAATGGCAAAAGAAAGTGAGCGGCGATCTCACCCGGGAAGGCACGGCGCGCTATCCGCAGCTCACGATTGCCAATAATCGGGTGAGCTAGCCGCCACGTTTCGGACCGAATGGCACTATATTTGACGGCCCATGGCGTCCCGCCGCCCCCGCTTCAACCGTCCGAAACGCATCATGCTGCTTGTGCTTGCCATTTTTCTCGTGCCGCTGATCGCGCGCGCAGCGCTTTATGCGGCCGGCACCGCCCCGCGTTCCTGGTACGACGCCGACTGGTCGAGCACGCAGCTTTTGCCGCCGCCGGCGCAAGACAGACCGGCGCGCGTCATCGTGTTCACCGGCACGACTGGCGCCTGGAAGGGCATTTTCGCGGTGCATAGCTGGATCGTGCTGAAACGCAAAGACGCGAGCGAATGGACGCGCTACGACGTGGTCGGCTGGGGCCGCCCGGTGCGCGTCAACAACTGGCCGCCGGACGGGCGCTGGTACGGCAACAGGCCGGTGGCAATCGCGGATGTGTCGGGGCCGGACGCCGAGGAGCTGATCCCCAAGATCGAGGCGGCGGTCGAGCACTATCGCTATGCGCAAGCCGGCGATTACCGCACCTGGCCGGGGCCGAACAGTAACAGCTTTACTGCCGCGATCTTGCGCGCCGTGCCGGAACTCGGCGTCAGCCTGCCGGCCAACGCCATCGGGCGCGACTACCGCGACCGCTTCTATGCCGGGCTGACCGACAGCCGCACTGGCGTGGAGCTCAATCTGCGCGGGCTCGCCGCCGTCAAGGTCGGCTGGGTGGAGGGCATCGAAGTCGACCTGCTCGGGCTGGTGGCGGGGATCGACCTGCGCCATCCCGGGCTGAAACTGCCGGGCTATGGCCGTATCGGGCTGGAGGCGCCGGTGGCGACCGCGCTGCTGCGGTAAGTCGCCTCACGCCGAATTGTCCCAATGTTATCGGGTGCGTAGTGACGGCAGCCGCCGGCCCGTGGCATTTTGTGGCCCCAGATTGGGCGCCCCAAGCGAGGACCTTCCATGCGCGACCTGTTGCCGCTGCTCGATGCCATTCCCTTTCCGGCGCTCCGCCGCGGCAGGCTCGATACGCTGCAGGTCAATGTCGGCTATCGCTGCAACCAGTCCTGCTTTCATTGCCACGTCAATGCCGGACCGAACCGCAGCGAAGAGATGGCGGGCGAGGTCGCCGACACGGTGATCGCGTTCATGGCGCGGCGCGGCATCAAGACGCTCGACATCACCGGCGGCGCGCCCGAGCTCAACGCGCATTTCCGCCGGCTGGTGACGGCGGCGCGCGCGCACGGCGTGCATGTGATGGACCGCTGCAATCTCACCATCCTGGAGCAGCCGGGCCAGGAAGACCTCGCCGATTTCCTCGCGGCCGAGGGCGTCGAGGTGGTGGCGTCGATGCCGTGCTATCTGCAGGACAATGTCGAGCGCCAGCGCGGCAAGGGCGTGTTCGACGGCTCGATCCGCGGCTTGCGCGCGCTCAACGCGCGCGGCTATGGGCGCGACCCGCGGCTTGCCCTCAACCTCGTCTACAATCCGCAAGGACCCTCGCTGCCGCCGGCACAGGGCGAACTGGAAGCCGACTACAAGCGCGTGCTGGGCGAAGAGTACGGCATCGTGTTCGACAGACTGTTCGTGCTGGCCAATATGCCGATCCAGCGCTTCGGCTCGGCGCTGGTGACCAAGGGCGAGTTCGACGGTTATCTGCAGCTTTTGCAGGACGCCCATCTCGACGCCAATCTCGACGGCGTGATGTGCCGCAACCTCATCTCGGTCGACTGGCAGGGCTATGTCTACGATTGCGACTTCAACCAGATGCTCGGGCTTCACCTGACGCGCGGCGGCCGCGAGCGCGTGCGGCTCGCCGACCTGCTCGACGACGATCTCGCCGGCAATGCGGTGCGCGTCGCCGGCCATTGCTACGGCTGCACCGCCGGACAAGGCTCGAGCTGCGGCGGCGCGCTGAAAGAGGCGGCGGAATGAATATGCTCGCGCGCGCCCTGCCCAACCGAGCGCAGGCGGAACAGGCCGGCCGCAATTGCCCGCGCGATTATACCTATTCGCCTTCGGTCCTCGCCCGCGCGCCGGATTTTTCCGCCGATACGCTCTATGTCGTCGGCGGGCTTTACGGCAATCTGCCGGCGCTCGATGCGGTCGAGAAGCTGGCGGCGCGGGAGAAGGCACCGCCGCAGATCGTGTTCAACGGCGATTTCCATTGGTTCGACGCCGCGCCCGCCTGGTTCGGCGCGGTCGAGCGCGGCGTGAGTGGGCACCTTGCCTTGCGCGGCAATGTCGAGACCGAGCTGGCGCGCCCCGAGGACGTCGGCGCCGGCTGCGGCTGCGCCTATCCGGAGACGGTCGACGACGGCGTGGTCGAGCGCTCCAACGCGATGCTGATGCAATTGCGCGCCGCGGCGCCGGAAGCGGCGCGCGCGCGCTTGCGCGGGCTGCCGATGCATCTGGTGGCGCAGGTCGGGGCTTTGCGCGTCGGCCTGGTGCATGGCGACGCTTGTTCGCTCGCCGGCTGGCGCTTCGCGCCGGAGGCGCTCGACGACCGCACCAATACGCGCTGGCTGGCTTCGATGCGCGCGCAGTCGCAAATCGACGTCTTCGCCTGCACGCACACGTGCCTGGCCGCGCTGCGCGATTTTGCGCTGGAAACCGGCCGGCTGACCGTGATCAACAACGGCGCCGCCGGCATGCCGAATTTTTCTGGCTCCGTTTTCGGCGTCGTGACGCGCATCGCCACCTCGCCCTCCCCGCAAAAGCCGCTCTATGGGATCGTGCGCGATGGCGTGCATATCGACGCGCTGGCGCTCGATTTCGATCAGGCGGCGTTTGTCGATCGTTTCCTAAAGCGTTGGCCGCTGGGCTCGCCCGCGCACGCGTCCTACTACAAGCGCATTACGGCGGGACCGGACTACAGGCTCGAACAGGCGGCGCCGCGATGACGCTATCCATCGTCATGCCGGTGCTGAACGAGGCCGCCGCCATCGAAGCGGCGCTTAACGCGCTGTCGCCGCTGCGCGTCGCGCGGCGCCGAAGTGATCGTGGTGGACGGCGGCAGCAGCGACCGCACCGCCGATCTGGCGCGTCCGCTGGCCGATAAAGTGCTGAGCGCGCCGCGCGGGCGCGCGAGCCAGATGAATGCCGGCGCGGCCGCGGCCGCAGGCGATGTCTTATTGTTCCTGCACGCCGATACCCGCCTGCCGGAGGGCGCCGACCGGCTGATCCTGGATGGCTTGGCGCGCGCGCGCCGGTCCTGGGGCCGCTTCGACGTGCGCTTCGCGGAAGGCGGCTTGCTGCGTCTGGTCGCGATCATGATGAACACGCGCTCACGGCTGACCGGCATCGCCACCGGCGATCAGGCGGTGTTTGTTACGCGCGCCGCCTTCGAACGCGCGGGGCGCTTTCCGCCCATCGCACTGATGGAGGACGTGGCCTTGTCGGCGCGGCTCAAGCGCATTAAGCCGCCCACTGTGTCTTGCCGCGCGCGTGACCGCCTCCGGCCGGCGGTGGCGCCAGCATGGCCTCATGCGCACCATTCTACTGATGTGGCAGCTGCGCATCGCTTTTTTCTTCGGGCGCGATCCTGCCACCTTGGCACGGCAATACGGCTATGCGCCCTGACCGCATAGCGGTGCTGGCCAAGGCGCCGGTCGCCGGCTTTGCCAAGACGCGGCTGATCCCGGCCATCGGCGCCCATGCCGCCGCCGTGCTGCAGAAGCGGCTGACCGAGCACGTGGTGGCAACGGCGGTCGCCGCCGGCCTCGGCCCGGTAACGCTGTGGTGCGCGCCCGATGCCTCGCACACCTCGTTCCGCGATCTCGCTGCGCGCTTTCGCATCACCCTTGAGGCGCAGCCAGCGGGCGACCTGGGCGCCCGTATGCTGGCGGGCTTAAGCGCCGGCGGCCTGCTGATCGGCAGCGATTGCGCCGCCTTCACGCCCGATCACCTGCGTGCGGCGCGCGCCGCACTCGACGAGGCCGACGTGGTGCTGATCCCGGCCGAAGACGGCGGTTATGTGCTGATCGGCATGCGCCGCGCCCCGACCGCGCTGTTCGAGGACATGGCCTGGGGCACGCCGACGGTGCTGGCCGAGACGCGCCGGCGCATCGGTGCGCTGAACCTGACGGCAAAAGAGCTGCCCGCGCTGTGGGATATCGACACCGAGGACGATCTGGCGCGGCTTGAGCGCGAACACTCCGATCTCGCGTTACTGTAACCTGATCAGCACCAAGCCGGCGACGATCAACAGCGCCGCCGCGATGCGCGGCAGGCGCAGCGGTTCCTTCAACCAGACCACGGCGATGCCGGTGCCGAACAGCACGCTGGTCTCGCGTAAGCTTGCGACTATGGCGATCGGCGCCAGCGTCATCGCCCACAGCGCGATGCCGTAGGACAAAGCCTGCAGCACACCGCCGGCCAGCCCGCGCAGGAAATAGCGCTGCAGCACCGGCACGACCTTGCCTCCGTCACGCCAGAGTGCGTAAGGCGCCAGCAGCGCGGCATTGCCGATCAACAACAGCAGCACATAGCTCTGCGGGTTGCGCGAGACGCGCGCGCCGACGCCATCCACCACCGAATAGGCGCAGATCGTGAGCGCGGTCAGAAGCGCGAAAGAGACGGCGCGGCGGTCGAGCCCGGCGAGCCCGCGCCCGCCGCGCGCCGACAACAAGAGCACGCCGGCGGCAAGCAACGCGATGCCACTCCAGCCCGTAGGGCTGAGCCGCTCGCCGACGATGACGGCGCTGGCGCCCGCGGTCATCAGCGGCGCCGAGCCGCGCGCGATCGGATAGACTTGGCCGAGATCGCCGGTGCGGTAGCTCTCGATCAGCGCGGCAAAATAGAACAGGTGAATGACCGCCGAGGCGACGAGCCACGGCCAGGCGGCGGCTTGCGGCAGGCCGGCAAAGGGCAGGCAGACAAGCCCGACCGCGGCGGAGCCGAGCGCGATCAGCGTGGTGGTGGAGAGCGGATCGAGCCCGACCTTGATCAGCGCATTCCAGCCGGCATGGCAGGCGGCGGCGAACAGAACGGCGAGGAAGACGAAGTTTTCCATCATGGCCTCGTCATTCCGGGACGGCGCGATAGCGCCGGGCCCGGAATCCATACTCCGCAGCAGGGGTTATGGATTCCGGGTTCGCCCGCCTTCGGCGGGCGCCCCGGAATGACAGAATATCTACTACTCACGCCTTCGCGGGCGCCGCCGCCGGCGCCCACAGCTTGGGGCCGGCACGGGCATATTGCACCGGCCGCGCCACGTCCGCGCCGAGCGCCTTGGCGGCGTGCCAGCCCCAATGCGGGTCGTCGAGGAAGGCGCGCGCGAACGACACCTGGTCGGCCTCGCCTTGCGAGATAATGTCTTCCGCCTGCGCCGGCTCGGTGATCAGGCCGACCGTGCGCGTGGCGATACCCGCCTCTTTCTTCACCCGCGCGGCGATGGGCACGTTGTAGCCGGGCGTGGTGGGGGTACGGGTGTCGGCGGTGATGCCGCCGGACGACACGCAGATGAAATCGAGGCCTTCGGCCTTGAGCGCCTTGGCGATGGCGACGCCGTCGTCGGGGGTGAGCCCGTCGGCGCGCCAATCGCTGCCGGTGATGCGGGCGCCGAGCGGCACGCGCTCCGGCACCACTTTGCGCACCGCGCGCGCGATCGACAGCGGATAGCGCATGCGGTTCTCGAACGAGCCGCCATATTGGTCGGTGCGCTTGTTCGACACCGGCGACATGAAGCTGTGCGCCAGATAGCCGTGCGCCATGTGCAATTCGATGGCGTCGAAGCCGATGCGCAGGCTGCGCTCCGCCGCCGTAACGAAGGCTTGGCGCATGCGCTCCAGGTCATCTTCGCTCGCTTCGCGCGGCACCTGCCAGTTCTCGCCAAAGGGCAGCGCCGAGGGCGCGATGGTCGGCCAGGGGTCCTGGCCCGCCGCAAGCGACTTGCCGCCCTCCCACGGCCGCGCCGAGGAGGCCTTGCGGGCGGCGTGCGCGAGCTGAATGCCGAACTTAGCGGTGCCGGCGCGCCGCGCGGAATAGATGACGCGCGCCAGCGCCGCCTCGTTGTCGTCGGAGTAAAGCCCCATGCAGCCGTGCGTGATGCGGCCGTGGCGCTCGACATGGGTCGCCTCCACCACCACCAGCGCGGCGCCGGAATTGGCCAGCATGCCGAGATGCATCAGGTGCCAATCGGTGGCGCTGCCGTCGTCGGACGAATACTGGCACATGGGCGCGACCACGATACGGTTCGGCAGCTCGAGACCGGCGAGCTTGATGGGCGAGAACAAAGCACTCATGTCGACACTCTCGATATTGGGGGGGAAGCAGCGGGAACTTCAGGGCTGCTGGATGGACTTCATATAAGCAATGATGGCACCGACGTCTTCGGGATCATACTGGAATTCCGGCATGTCAGGGTGACCGGAAACGATGCCCTCGGCCAACGCCTCTTCCAGCGATTCGATCGGATAGCGCTTGCCCAAGACGCGGAACGGCGGCGCCTCTTTATGCGCGCTGGTGCCGGTCTTGCCGATGGCGTGGCAGCGCGCGCAGTCGCGCTGCAGCAGTTCCTCGCCGCGCTTGAGCCGGTCGTCGGCGGCGGTGGACGGGCCAAGAAACGCCACCAGCACGGCGGCAGCGCCCACAACGGTGAAGAGCTTGTTCATGCCGCCGACTTGAGGTCGTCCTTGCCGCTGTTGGCCGCCGGCTCGACGCCGGCGAGCCGCGCCCAAATCTTGGCCGCCCGCACGACCTCGATCATGTGGGCGGCGAACTCCTCGCGCGAGGCATAGTAGTGCGTCCAGCGGCCACTGCGATAGAGCTCGCTGAAATAGAGCAGCCGGCGCTTGGCAAGCGCGTGCCATTTGCGCGCGATGAGGTCGAAGCGAACGGTGCCGGCAAGCGGCGGCATGAAAGGGCCCGTGGCGACATTACGGAAAGGAACGCCGACGCACAGACTGTGGATAACTTCTGCGGTGGTAAGCTGATTCGCCCGCCTTGCAAAGCGGTACCCGCGCACCCTACGCGCAATCCTCGACCTTACGGCCACGGGAGTCGGCTCACCGGCCGGCGCAGGCGGCGAGAAAGCCGGCGACCGCGGGCTTGGCGCTCTTGCCGTCGAGCATGATCGGCTTCTTGAGCGAGCCGGTGACGGTCACCCGCTTGCCGGCGAGCAGCACCTTGAACACCGGATCGTCGGTGGTGACTTCGGTCACCAGCTCGCGGCCTCCGGTCATCTGGAAATCGTCGCTCTTCTTGGAGACACCCCGCAGGGTCGCTTGGCGGCCACCGGCCGCAAAGGTGAGCGATACCGGCTCGCCGTCGCCCTTACCGACATAGTCGTCCGCGCCGACGCGCAATTCGACCGCGCCGGGACCGCGGCACAGCGCCAGGAAGGTGCGGTCGCTTTCGGACTCGGTGGAATGGGCGAGCAGGAACGGGCGCTGCCCGGTCTGCCAACGCATCGCCGCCTTCGACGGCGCGGCATTGAGCACGGCGCCGACGATGAACAAGCTTGCGGTCAGGCGGACAGGCAAAAACATGCGTTCCCTTTCGGGGTTTCGCACCGAAGGTAGCGCGGCGATGCGCATTGAGGATACCGGAAATTTCGGCGTCTTGCCTGCCCCCAAGCGTCGCCGTTTCACGGCAGTCACGACAGTGACGCGATGGCGTCCTTGAGGACCTCGGGGACCGGCGCCTTGTCCGCCGTCTGCACATCGGGCGTGGCGTATTCGATGAAGCTGTCCGGCAGCTTTGCCCCCCAATATGTGCCGGTGCCGCGCTCTTCCTCGTTCCAGGTCACCGGCTCCCAATCGGGCGCCGTGACCAGGAAACTGCCGGAATAGACCTCCACGCGGTTGCCGCCGGGCTCGTAGGTGTAGAGATAAAACCCTTGCGAGTTGTTGTGCTTTGAGGGGCCGGCTTCGATGAAGATGCCGTTCTCGGTGAGGATGTCGGCGGCGCGCAGCACGTCGTCGCGGTTGTCGACCCACATCGAGAAATGGTGCAGGCGGCCGTGCGCGCCTTTGACGTCGACGACGTAAGCGAGCTGATGGTGGATGGCGGTCGGGCTCATCCAGGAGCCGATCTCGGTCTTGCCGTTGTCGTAGCGGACTTGCTCTCTCAACTGGAAGCCGAGCAGATCGGTGGCGAATTTGCGGTTGGCCTCGACGTCCTTGGCGAGCAGCGCCAGATGGTCGACCCGGCGCACGCCGACGCCGCGGCCCATATATTTCTGCGGCAAATTTTTCAGGTTCGAGTGCAGCTCGGGCGGCGCGACGAATTTCTGCTCCTCGTAATAGATTTCCATCACGTGGCCATCGGGATCGCGAAAGCGGAAGGAGCGGCCGCGGCCGTAATCGCCGTTGCTCCAGCCGAGCCCGAGATCGGCCGCCGCGATCGCCTTGGCACGGCGTTCCAGCGCCTGCGGGCTGGCGGCGCGCCAGGAAATGACGCCGACGCCGGCATCGGCCGCCGCGGTCAGTTTCAGGGTCGAGGTGGCGTAGTCGCCATAGCCGCGCAGATAGACCGATTGGCCGGCCTCATGCACCGGCTCCATGCCGAGCAGGTCGCGGAAATACCACAGGCTCTTGTCCGGCTTGGGCGTGAACAGTTCCACGCTGCCGAGATGCGCAATGTCGTGGATGGGCTCTGGCTGCGCGTTCATCGCCGCCTCCTGGTTTCCCACGCAACTATCGTGCGGAGACGGGAGGTGAGCTTTGATCTAGCGCAACTTCAAACGTCATTCCGGGGCCGGCCGAAGGCCGGAACCCGGAATCCGGAGCGACAAGCTGACACTTTGCCAAATGGCCCTGGATTCCGGGCTCGCGGGCTTCGCCCGCGCCCCGGAATGACGATTAGGATTTGAACTTCTTGGCCAGCGCGTCGGCGTTCTTGGCCAGCAGGCCGACATCGGCGCCGACCGCCACGAACAGATAGCCCCAGTCGATATAGCGGCGCGCCTCTTCCTCGTTGCCGGTCAAGATGCCGGCCGGCTTGCCGAGCGTTTTGAGCTTCGTCACCGCCTGCTGCATGGCGCTCTGCACCTCGGCATGCTGCGGGTTGCCGAGATGGCCGAGCGAGGCCGCCAAATCCGACGGGCCGATGAACACGCCGTCGACGCCCTCGACCTTGGCGATCGCTTCGATCTGATCGAGCGCGGGGCGCGTCTCTACCTGCACCAGCACGCAGATTTCCGCGTTGGCCTTGGTCAGGTAACCGGGCGTGCGGCCGTAACGGCTGGCACGCGCAGCCACCGAAACGCCGCGGATGCCCTGCGGCGGATAGCGCGTGGCGGCGACCGCGCGGCGCGCTTCTTCCGCGCTCTGCACGTAGGGAAACAGCAGCGTCTGCGCGCCGATGTCGAGCGCGCGCTTGGCGAGCACGGCATCGTTCCAGGCCGGCCGGATGATCGGCGTCGCGGTGCCGCGCTGGATCGCCTGCAGCTGCCCGACCAGATCGGGGATTTCGTTGGGCGAATGCTCGGTGTCGAGCAGGATCCAGTCGAAGCCGCTGTCGGAAATGATCTCGGCGGCGATGTTGCTGCACAGGCTCGACCACAGGCCGATCTGCAATTTGCCGGCGGCAATAGCATGCTTGAATTCGTTGCGCTGGAATTCTGTGCCCATGTCTAGCTCTTTTTGCTGGCGCGTGATCTATTCCGAAAACCGGTTCCCCATTTTCGGGATCGCGCGCTATACGAACTGTATCGCCAGCCCGCCGAGCGGGCCGAAATCGGCGTGCAGCGTGTCGCCCTTCTGCGCGAACACCACGCGGGTGAACGAGCCGGCGAGCACGATATGGCCGGGTTCGAGCGCGTGGCCGTGCGGGCCGATCTTGTTGGCGAGCCAGGCTACGCCGAGCGCCGGATGACCGAGCACCCCGGCGGCGAGCCCGGTCTCCTCGATCTCCGAATTGCGGTACATGATGCCGCCGACCCAGCGCAGATCCACGTCCAATGGCCCGACGGGACGCCCTCCCAAAGCGATGCCGGCGGCAGCGCCGTTGTCGGCCACGGTATCCACAATTTTGCGCGGGTCCTTGATGCGCGCATCGACGATCTCAATTGCCGGCACCACATATTCGGTGGCGCGCAGCACGTCGGCGAGCCCGACGCCCGGCCCTTGCAGGCGCTTACCCATGACGAAGGCAAGCTCGACCTCCACCCGCGGTTTGCAATACTCGGCGTGCTTCACCTTGGCGCCGTCGGCGATCATCTGGTCGTCGAGGATATAGCCGTAGTCCGGCTCGTCGATCATGGAGGAGCGCTGCATGGCCTTGGAGGTGAGGCCCACCTTGTGGCCGATCAGCTTGGCGCCTGCCTCGATCTTGCGCTCGGCCACCATTGTGGAGATGGCGTAGGAATCCTCGATGGCGATGGCGGGGAAGGTGATGTGCAGCTGCGTCGCCTGCTCACGGTCGCGCGCCGCCTGCATCAGGATATCGGCGGCCTTGTTGCGGTCGGCCTCGGAAAGCATGCGGCCCCTCCCCTTTATTCTTACCGGCTCGATCCTGTAGCGGTGCGCGGCGGGAAAATCAAAGGGCAGGCGGCCTCAAGCTTTTGGCGCCGGGCGGCGCTTGGCTGCCCTTGCGGACGCGGGCTTGGCTGCCGGTTGCGCCGCAGGCTTAGCGACGGCCTCCGCCGCAGGCTCAGACACCGACTTCGCCGCAGGCTTCTTGGCTGCCGCCTTGGCTGCGGATTTGGGCACGGGCTTAGGTGCGGTTTTGCTTGCGGCTTTCGTTGTAGGTTTGGGCGCCGGCCTGGCCGCGGCCTTCGACGCACCTTTGCGCGCCCGCATGGCCGCGATATCGGCCTTGCGCGCGGCCGCAGCAGCCGCGTTACTCTGGCGGCGCACTTTGCGCTGCTCGATTTTGACGTTGGTGAAACGCAATACCCGCGCCAGCGGCGGCCGCATCACCGGCACGTCATGGGCGAGCAGCGCCAATCCGACCGGCAACATCCAGAGGCCGAGGCCTGGCAGCACGCTCAGCACGCCGCCGCCGGTGAGCGCGACGCCCGCCGGCACGCGCACCCACACCGCTTTGGGATGGCGCAGGCGCTTGAGATTGCGGCCGGCCCATTCGGGCATGTGGCCCTCGAAGCGGTCCATTTCCTCGTGGAAGTCGGGCTTATCGGTCATGCGCGCCCCGCGTCGGGCAAATCCGCCTCAATGCTTCAGCTTCGGATCGACGGTGAAACTCGCTTCCGTCTTCTGCTTGATCTCGTCGAGGGTCACGTCGGGCGCGAGCTCGGTCAGCACCATGCCGCCACCCTTGCGGTCGATGCTGAAGACGCCGAGATCGGTGATCACCATGTCGACCACGCCGGCGCCGGTCAGCGGCAGGTTGCATTTGTGCAAGAGCTTGGGCTGGTCCTTGGCGGTGTGCTCCATGATCACCACCACCTTCTTCACGCCGGCGACGAGATCCATGGCGCCGCCCATGCCCTTGACCATCTTGCCGGGGATCATCCAGTTGGCGAGATCGCCGTTTTCGGCCACCTGCATGGCGCCAAGCAGCGCGATGTCGATATGGCCGCCGCGGATCATGGCAAAGCTGTCCGCCGAGGAGAAGAAGCTGGTGGTCGGCAGTTCGGTGACGGTCTGCTTGCCGGCATTGATCAGGTCGGGGTCTTCGTCGCCTTCGTAAGGAAACGGGCCGAAGCCGAGCATGCCGTTCTCGCTCTGCAGCTGCACGGTCATGCCGTCGGGGATGTAGTTCGACACCAGCGTCGGGATGCCGATGCCGAGATTGACGTAGAAGCCGTCGCGCAGCTCTTTCGCCGCGCGTTCGGCCATCTGATCGCGGGTCCAGGGCATTACACTTCCTCTCCGGTTCCGGCCGCAGCCGCGCGCTTGCGGACGGTGCGCTGCTCGATGTGCTTGACGGCGTCGGCTACGTGGACGATGCGCTGCACGTAGACGCCCGGCGTGACGATGTGGTCGGGATTGAAGTCGCCGGGCTGCACCAGGTGCTCGACCTCGGCGACGGTCACTTTGCCGGCGGTCGCCATCATCGGATTGAAGTTGCGCGCGGTCTTGCGATAGACGAGGTTGCCTTCGCTGTCGCCCATCCAGGCATGCACGATCGACAGATCGGCGACGATGCCGCGCTCCATGATGTAGCGCTCGCCGTCGAACTCGCGCTCTTCCTTGCCCTCGGCGATACTGGTGCCGGCGCCGGTGCGAGTGAAGAAGGCCGGGACGCCGGCACCGCCGGCGCGAATGCGCTCGGCCAGCGTTCCCTGCGGATTGAATTCGATCTCCAATTCGCCGGCGAGATACTGCTGGGCGAACAGCTTGTTCTCGCCGACATAGGACGAGATCATCTTCTTGACCTGCTTGGTCTCGAGCAGCAGGCCGAGACCGGCGCCGTCGACGCCGGCATTGTTCGACACAATGGTGAGGTTATTCGCGCCGGAATCGCGGATGGCCTTGATCAGCGTCTCCGGGATACCGCACAGGCCGAAGCCGCCGGCCATGATCAACATTCCGTCCTTGAGCAGGCCGGCCAACGCCGCCTTGGCGTCGGGATAGACTTTCTTCATACGACGACACGCTCCCTTTCCGGCGACCGCTTTAAAATCGGGGACTACAAAACATCATGCCGGCCGCCGGGCGCAAGCCTACTGGCGGTTGCCGGGCGCCGGTACGGTGGTGACCGGGTTCTTCGGCGGGGTGATGTCGGTCACCGGATTGGCCGGCTTTTGCGGGGTCGCCACCGACGGCGCCGTCGGCATGCCGGTCGGCTCGTGCGCGGCCGTTTCGGTGCCGAGCCGGGTCGGCAACGGCAGGTGGTGCGGATAATAGCTCCAGAACACGAAGATGGCGCCAAACAGCACGGCCGCCAGCAGGGCGCCCATGCCGCGGTGGCTGAACGACAACAGGTTGCCGACGAGGGCGGCGATGAAGACGAACACCGTCAGCAGGATCACATAGACCCAGTTCACGCTCGTCCAGTCGATCCCGATATCCGGCATAGCCCGTCTCCCGCTTTTTGCGCCGCCATGTTAGCCCAGGCCCGCGATACGGGCCACCCGCCGCGGGACGCCCTTTCCCATGGCGCCGCTTTCCCATTATACGTCAGCGGCCATGGCGCAAGTGCTCATTCTCACCGAAGTCCAGGAATCGATGAAGGCCCGTTACAAGGCCCGGCTGCTGGAACTGTTCCCGCAGCTGACCGTCAACGCCGTGGGTCACCACAGCAAGGTCGATCCCTACATTGCCGACACCGACATTCTGTTGTGCTTCTCCCCGCCCATGGCCGACCACGTGGTGCGCGACGCCCCCAAGCTGAAATGGATCCAGGCGCTCGGCACCGGCGTCGACAACATTATCGACCTGCCTTCGCTCAATCCGGAGGTGTTGGTCACCAATATCCGCGGCATCCACGGCCCGCCGATGTCGGAGGCGACGCTCGCTTATATGCTGTCGCTGACGCGCAACATGCCGCGCGTGGTGCGCGCGCAGGACAAGAGCGTCTGGGACCGCTGGCCGGCGCCGCTGATGGACGGCAAGACGGTCGGCATACTCGGCGTCGGCGTCATCGCCGAGCATCTGGCGCCGATGTGCAAGGCCTTCAACATGACGGTGGTCGGCATCAGCTCGGGTCCGCGCGCGGCGAAAGGCTTCGACCGCATGGTGCACCGAGACGATCTGTTGCAGGTCGCCGGCGCGCTCGACTATCTGGTGGTGCTCATCCCGCTCAGCGCCGACACCCGCAACATCGTGGGCAAGAAGCTGCTCGCCGCCATGAAGCCGACCGCCTACATGATCAACATGGCGCGCGGCGGCGTGGTCGACGAGCCCGCGCTGATCGAGGCATTGGAAACGGGTGAGATCGCCGGGGCAGCGCTTGACGTCTACGCGCAGGAGCCGCTGCCGCCCGACAGTCCACTGTGGAAGGCCAAGAACCTGCAGGTGTTTCCGCATCAGGGCGGCTATTCGGAAGGCTACGAGGACCGCGCCATGCCGATCATCGAGAGCAATATGCGCAAGTTCTTCAAAGGCGACCTGAAGTCCATGATCAATATCGTGAAACGCCCGGCGTCCTGGGGAGATTGAGCCATGGCCATGTCGGAACGCCTCAATACGCCGATCTCGACGGCCGAGCTTGAGCGCCGCTGGCAGGCGGTGCGCGCCGCCATGGCCGCCGCCAAGATCGACGTGCTGCTCATGCAGAACAACAACGACTACATGGGCGGCTATGTGAAATATTTCACCGACACGCCGGCGACCAACGGCTATCCCAACACCGTGGTGTTTCCGCGCGAGGACGAGATGACGGTCGTTTGCCAGGGCCCGTTCGGCGGCGTCGAAACGTCGTCGGGTGACGGGAAATGGCGCGGCGTCAAGCAGGTGCTGACCACGCCGAGCTATGCTTCCGCGCATTACACCAAGGATTACGACCCGGAGCTGGCGGCCAAGGCACTCAAGCCCTTCGCCGCCGCGACCATCGGCACTGTCGGCAGCTACCAGATGTCGGTTGCGCTGCTCGACTATCTGAGGCGCGCCTTTCCGAGCGCGAATTTCGTCGACGCCACCGAGCTGGTCGACAAGATCAAGGTGATCAAGAGCGCGGAAGAGATGGAGCTGGTCAAGCGCGCAGCAGCGATGCAGGATGGCGCCATGCGCTGCTGCCTTCGCGGCGGTCAAGCCCGGCATGCGCGACATCGAGGTGGCGGCAGCGGCGCAGCATTACAGCCTCTGCCACGGCAGCGAGAACGGGATTTATCTGTGCGCTTCCATGCCGCTCGGCAGCCCATCGAAATTCGGCAACCGCCATGTGCAGAACCGCGTCATCCAGGAAGGCGACCAGATCGCGCTGCTGGTGGAGGATAACGGGCCGGGCGGCATGTATACCGAGCTCGGCCGATCCTGTGTGGTCGGCAAGGTGCCGCAGGCGATGAAGGAGGAGCTCGACTTCTGCAAACAGGCGCGCAAGTTCACGCTCGACCTGTTGAAGCCCGGCACGCCCTGCAAGGACATCTGGGACGCCTTCAACGACTTCATGCGCAAGAACGGCCGCCCGCCGGAGGCGCGGCTTTATTGCCACGGCCAGGGCTACGACCTGGTCGAGCGCCCGCTCATCCGCGGCGACGAGCCCTGGTCCATCGAGAAAGACATGAACATCGTCGTGCACCCGACCTATATTCACGGTGGCACTCTCAACTGGCTGTGCGACAATTACCTGATCGGCGGCAACGGCCCCGGCGACCGCCTGCATCGGTTTCCGGAAGAGATCGTGGAAGTAGGTTAATTCGCCCTGTCATTCCGGGACGCGCCGAAGGCGCGGGCCCGGAATCCAGGGCTACAATGAAAGCGTTTCCGTGTCGCTCTCGATTCCGGGTTCGCTCGCTGCGCTCGCGTCCCGGAATGACAAATAGGGAAAGCTCTGCCATGCCCGACATCAAGATCATCAACCCCGATACGCTCGGCAAGCCGCTCGGCCAGTATTCGCAGCTCACCCGCGTGAAGGCGTCGGAATTCCTGTTCATCGCCGGACAGGTCGGCGTCGACAAGGCCGGCAAGCTCGCTGGCGAGGACTTCGACGCGCAATGCGCGCAGACCTTCGCCAATATCGAGGCCGCGCTCAGCTCGCAAGGCGCCGGCTGGGGCAATGTGGTCGAGTTCACCACTTACCTCGTGCATTCGCAGGACATCCCGAAATTCATGGCCTTCCGCACGCGCGAATTTCCCAAGATGTTCGCCAATGGCGCCTATCCGCCCAATACGCTGCTGATGATCGACCGGCTGGTGCACGAGGCGCTGCTGATCGAGGTGGCGACGGTGGCGGCGCTTTAGCCATAGCTCCGCCGGCCCTGTTCTTTAAGGCGCGGGCCACGCCTTTCTCCCTTTTCCTCCCCCTCAAAAGGGGAATGGAGCGCCGGGAGGGCGCCAGGGGGTTTGCGAGACCCCCTTTGGGCGCCCCTTGCGATCGGGCCGCCCGCGCGCCTTGCGAGGGCGCGCGCACCCTTGCGATCGGGTGCTGCGCCCCCCTGGCGCTCCATTCGTCAAGCGTGCGCTGTCTGCGCAGGCTTGACAGCGGCGGCACGCATTGTCGGCGCGCCGCGCCTCGATCTTCCGCGCGCCGCCCTCGAGACGGCAACGCGCATCAAAACAAGGCGCGCGCAGGATAAGCCCGCGCCGGGTGACCGGGGATAAGTTTTTCGTCGGATTATTTTGCGCCTGTGGCGCGGATGCCACAGCGAGCAGACGCCTATTCCACGAACGTCCCGCGCCGCCGCTCGCCGGCATATTGCACCAGCGCCAGCAGCCGGTAGAGCGCGTGCACGAACTTGCCGTAGGGAAAGCTCAAAAACAGCGCCATCACCACGCCGAGATGCAGGCTGAGCAGCAGCCCCATGGCGGCGGTGTCGCGCAGGATCAGCAGCGCCAGGCCGGTGGCGCTGGTCAGAAACAACATGGCGAGGAAGGCCACATCCATGCCACGCCGCGCGCGGTCGGTGAGCTTGGGATCGCGCTTTTGCGACAAGACGAACAGACCGGCCGGCCCGATCAACAGCCCGATGCCGCCGAGGATGCCGAGCAGCACCGGCACGCTCAGCACCGGATAGGGCGCGTGCCAGCCGTACGCATAATGATAGACCGTGGCCACGCAGGTGGCGGCGAAGCACGAAAGAAATCCGTAATAGGTGAAGTGGTGATAGACGCGGCGCAACGTCGACGGCCGCTCGCTCTCGGAGGCGCAGCCGCCGCCTCCGCCGCCCAGATAGCGCAGCGTGAAAACATCGTGGAGAGCGCGCGCCCATGCCAAGAAGCCGGCGCGCTTCTGCCCGGCATGAATGTCGCGCCAGAAGGCGCGCAGGCTGAAGGCGAAGGCGACCACGGCATAAAGCGCCGCGGCGCCGAACAGCGCCACCATGGCCTGGTGCGGCATCAGCCGGTAGAAATCCCCGCCGCCGGCCGAGAACAGCGCCGCCGGATCGGCGAAACCGACAAAGCCCGCCACGAACACCGCGATGCTTGCCGCGCAGGCGAGCGCGATCGCCAGCCCGTTGCGCGCGAACACGCCGGCCATGAAGCCTGGCCAGGCATAGGCGGCGTAGCTGTCATTGCGCAGGGTGGCGAGCGCCGCCGGCACGTTGACGTCGAACTGGTGCGGCGGCGCGTATTGGCAGTCCGGCAGGCAGGAGCCGCATTGGTGGCAGAGATTGGCGAGATAGACGAGATCGCCGGCCGCGAATGTGCGGCGCATCTCCATGGCCGGAAACACCGCGCACAGACCCTCGCAATAGCGGCAGGCATTGCAGATGGTCATCAGCCGCTCGGCTTCGCGCAGCGGCTCCAGTGTGGAGAACGGCGCCGGCGCCGCGGCCGCTTGCTCAATTGCGGACATGCGCGGCCGCCCCCTGCCCGGCGATGCGGCCGAACACCGCGCCGATGGTCATGCCGATGCCGGCGAGATAGCCTTTGCCCAGCACGTTGCCGGCCATGATCTCGCCGGCGGCGAACATATTGCCGGACGGCTGCCCGCCCGACAGCACGATGCGCGCCTCCTCGTTCACCCGCACCCCGAGGTAAGTAAAGGTGATGCCGGGCCTGAGCGGATAGCCGTAGTAAGGCGGCGTATCGAGCGGCCGCGCCCAGTGGCTCTTGGGGATGGCCAGCCCTTCCGTATTGCAGTCGTCCAGCACCGTGTGGTCGAAGCTGCCGGGCCGCACCGCGGCGTTGAACGCGTTCACGGTCTTTTCCAGCGCCGCCGGGTCGAGCGTGAGCTTGGTCGCCAGTTCCGCAATGCTGCGCGCCTCCACCGCCGGAAAAATCGACGGCATGAACAGCCGGATCGATTTGGCATCGACGATCGAATAGGCGATTTGCTCCGGCTGCTGCGCGATCAACCGGCCCCAGATGGCGTAGCGCTTGGGCCAGGTATCCTCGCCCTCGTCGTAGAAGCGTTGCGCCTCGCGGTTGACCACGATGCCGAACACCACGCTGTCCAGCCGTGTGGCGATGCCGCCGTCGAACTTGGGCGCGCGCGCGTCGATCGCCACCGCATGGCATTGCGTCGGATCGCCTACCGCCTCGACGCCTGAATCGAGCAGCAGGCGCAGCACCTCGCCGCGATTATAGGGCGTGCCGCGGATGAGGAAATTGTCGGCCGCCCTGCCCCAATATTCCTTCAGCCACTCGATATTGGCCTCGAAGCCGCCGGCCGCCGCCACCAGCGCGCGCCCGCGCACGCTTTGGCCGCGGCCCTCGTGGCGCACCGCCGCCGACATGAAATGGCCGTTGTCGATGGTCAGTCCCGTCACCGGCGTATCGTAGAGGCAGGTGACGCCGAGCGCCTCGGCTTTGCGGTAAAGCGCGTTGAGCGCGCCGCGCCCGCCGCCCAGGAAGAACGCGTTGGTCTTGCCGAGCGAAAGCGTGCCGCCGAGCGGCGGCTGGAAGCGCACGCCCTGCTCGCTAAGCCAGGGCAACAATTCGTTCGAGCGCGCGATGGTGAGCTCGGCCAGCACCTTGTCGGTCTCGCCGCCGGTCACGCGGTAAAGATCGTCGAGGAACTCCTCCTGCGCGTAAGGCCCGGTCATGGTCGGCGCGCTGCCGTCATGCGCGAGCCGCAAGTTACGGGTATGACGGGTGTTGCCGCCGCGGTAGAACTGCGGCGCGCCTTCGAGCACGATCACGCTGGCGCCGGCGCGCGCCGCCGTGATGGCGGCGCAGAGCGCGGCATTGCCGCCGCCCACCACCACCACGTCGAACGGCTCCTCGAATTCAGCCACAGGAGTGCAACCCCCGACTTCCGCAGCGCTGGCGATCTTGATGCCATCGGCTCACCTGCCGAAACACGCGTGCGGCGGATTGATGCCGCGCTTTGTTACGGCTTGCAACAGCGCGCGGCGCCGCCGAAGCGAGCATATTCGGCAGGGTGAAAAGACAAACGCGCTTGCGCTTCCGGCGCGCGCCTGCAGCATTCGGGCGCGTGCCGTTCGTGCGCATCGTGTTGTCGGGCGTGGCCTTGCCGTGGGCCCGCACAAATGACGGTAAGCGCCAGCCGCGCCGACGACTCGCTCCGGTTGCATCAGGCGATCGATCGCAACGTCGCCCGCGAGATCATGCTTTGCAGCAGGTGTGAAATGGCTCACAGGCCGCACCCGCGGTAGGACGAATTACCACGTTTATTCAATATCTTATACGGACGCTGGGTTCCGTTCGCGGGCGCGGGAAAATCGTCGTTCTTGTGCTGTGCATCACAGCCGGAACAGGCACCCCGCCCTACATGTACGCAAGACAGAATTCCAAAGGACGAAAGCCATGCGGTCCATATCCCGATATCCCGGCGACCCGATGACCCGCTATGTGGTCGAGCGGCGCCGCAGGATTCCGAGCCACGAGCTGATGATGCTCGGCATGCCGGAACTCGCCGATTTCTCCTGCCAAAAGACCGATCGCCGGGTCGATGCCGGCAAGTGCTTCTGGTTTTCCTGACGCCGGTCACGCCAACCCCGACCGACGCGTCGAGGGCCGCGCCTTTTCCCCGAGAGGCGCGGCCCTCCTCATTTGGGCAGACGAGATTTCGGCCATTGAGATTATGGTGGCGGCAAAGCATTATCCCCGAGCGGGGACGCCGTCATGCAAACTGCCGACCGAACCAACGCCGAAAAGGCCCGCCAGCTGCTCGGCGAGTGCATCCTGTTCCGAGGCCTCAGCCCGGCGGAGCGCTCCGACCTGGTCGGGCGCGCGCGCATGCGCAGCTACGCGGCCGGCGAAACCATCTTCCTCATGGGCTCGACCGGCGACAGCATGATGGCGGTGCTCGACGGCACCATCCGCATCAGCGTGCCCTCGCCCGAGGGCAAGGAGATCGTGCTGGCGATCATCCAGCCGGGCGAAGTGTTCGGCGAGATCGCCCTGCTCGACGGCAAGGAGCGCACCGCGGAAGCAACCGTCATGACCGACTGCACGCTGGCCGTGCTGGAGCGGCGCGACGTGCTGTCGTTTCTGGAGCAGCACCCGAGCGGCTGGCCGCGGCTGGTCGAGCTGTTGTGCGGGCGGCTGCGCCATAGCGACCGGCAGATCGCCGAGATGGCCTTCCTGCAATTGCCGGTGCGGCTGGCCAAGGCGCTGCTGCGCATGGCCGACATGGCGGCCGGCTTGGCCGGCGCCCGCGCCGGCGCGCGCATCAGGCTGACCCAGCGCGAGCTCGGCAATATCGTCGGCATGACGCGGGAAAGCGTCAACAAATGCCTGCGCGAATGGCAGCGCGCCGGCATCGTGCGCATCGACGCCAACGCCATCGTCATCGTGAAGCGGGAAGCGCTCGAGCAGGTGGCGGACGGCGGCTGAGACGCTGGAGCCCGATCGCTTGGGCCGAAGCGTTCCGGCAGACACGGCGCGCTCCCTCTCCCATTGGGGAGAGGGTTGCGGTGAGAGGGTTCCAAGACTTTCGGGGGCACCGACTCATAAACACGCAGCCAAATGCGGATGGACGCAAGCTTGGCGAAGGCAAGATAATTGGCCGCGGCCGGTCGTAGCGGGTGGCGATACGACGACATTGCTTGATCTTGTTGAAGAACCGCTCGATCAAGTTTCGTGATCGATAACGACATTGCGCTAGGACGTGTACTCATAAATCCGGCATAGTCAGCGCGGCTCGCCGAATGTCCACTTCTCCCCGTTTGCGACGGAAATTGTGCAGCAATGCACCATGTCGCTAAGGGCCACTTGCCGACTCGTGCATCGCAGCAAATTCGATGGCGTGTTGCGCGGCGCGATGACGATGGCCACGTTTCTACCATGACGATCCTGGGCGTGATCGCGTCTGACGCGGTGCTCGATGCCGCCGACGAGTGGCTGTGTCGGCGGGTCCAGGCGAAGTGCCGTGTCGTGGTAGCTACTTTCTTCGGGTGTTGGTCGCAGGACCGCATTCTCAATCAACAGCCCTGCTTGATCAGGCAGCGCCGAATGCATTCCTCGTCTGCCCTCGACGAGATGCCTGAGTGGTGTGAGCATTTATCCTCACAACGCTCAATCTGCATTCTTGTTGGGTGTCCTCTCCGACACGCTACCGGCGCTAAAAGCTGTGATGACAAATAGTCGATATTGTTGTGTGGCAGTGAGAATGACGGTGGGGCCGCGCTCGCGTGGGAGCTTACGAAAGCAAAGGTTGCCGACAGCGCGATGGCGGCGACAGTGATGGTGGCGATGTGAAGAGAAGGAGGGCTCATGTGGGGGTTCTTTCCTTCATGATAAAAGCGGTCCGGCCGTGGGGCGCTGACACCGCCGCGAACCATATCAGGTGCGCCCGCGTAATAAATTGGAAAACCTTGCGCGTATCCCAGCTCAGTAAAGAGCCGATCTGCTTCAGCCCGTATCTCTACCGCGCCCGCAACTTGGTCGAGCGGTTCTTTAACAAGATCAAGCACTGCCGCAGGGTCGCAACGCGCTACGACAAGCTGGCGGCCAACTACCTCGCCTTCATCCAACTTGCTTCCATTCGGCTATAGCTGCGCGTTAATGAGTCCACGTCCTAAATTCCAAGACATTGAAATCGCAGTATCGGAAAGGCCGTTGCAGAGCCGAACGGTCTTGCGACAGAGGCGGCTCAGTGAAATTTCTCGCCCCGTGCCAGCATTTCGAGAATTTTATCCATTCGGTTCTGCCGGGTCTCCGGCTTCTTCGCTGTATGGAGGCGATGATATATCGAATAGAGATTGGTTCTATTCAGGGTCTTGAAAAATTTCTCCGCCTTTTTGTTGCCAGCCAAGGCATCAAGAAAGTCCTTTGGAATCTCCATTTCAGAAGAACCCGCATAGGCAGCCTCCCAACGACCGTCGGACTTGGCCGCATCGACCTCTTTCATGCCAGACCTCTGCATGCGTCCTCTCTTGATAAGATTTTCTGCGTGATCGCGATTGGTCTTCGACCAACCAGAAGTCTTTGTGCGCGGAGTGAAGCGTTGGAAATAGGCATTTTTATCATGTGACTTCTTGAGGCCGTCGATCCAGCCCCAAGCGATCGCTTCAATGACCGCTTCCTCCCAAGTGATAGACGGAGTGCCGGAACCCTTCTTGAAGAGTTTCAACCACACTTCGTTTTCCTTGGCGTGGTTCGCTTTCAGCCAATCACGGAATTTTTCAGGTGTTGAGAAGCATTTCACCTTATCCGAGTTCACATCCATGACAAGCTCTGACGATTAAACGGAATGCTATGTCTAATCCGACAGCGTACGAATATCAGCTTCTTGCACTTCGCGTCATTCGCTGCGCTACAAAAAATTTGACCGCTATCGGGCGTACAGCGGACTTTGCAGCCCGGCTCGCGCACGTTCATGAGTTCACGCCCTCGTTTGCAGCCCCTCACCCGGCGCGCTGTCGCGCGCCGACCTCTCCCTAGGGGAGAGGTGAAGAGAGTCCGCGGCGCTGCCCGGGTGCGGTAAGAAGCCTATAATTCGATGGTGAGCCCTTCGCGCGCGACCACCGTGCCCGGCCGCGCCTTTTCGGCATCGGCGGCGACCTTGTCCATGAAGGCGTCGTCGTGCGCCGGGTCGTGGTGGAACAGGCAGGCCATCTTGGCGCCGGCGGCGTCGGCGAATTTGGCGACCTGCTGCCAGCTCGAATGGCCCCAGCCGAGATGGTCCGGGATTTCCGCGTCGGTATAGGTCGCGTCCATGATGAGGACCTCGGCGCCTTGCGCAAGCCGCAGCACGCCCTCATCGAACGGACCGTCGCCCAGCTCGAGATCGGTCAGATAGGCGACCGCATGCCCGCCATATTCGACGCGATAGCCGGTCGCGCCCGCCGGGATGGCCGAGCGGCGCGGTGCGCAACGCGATCCCCGGCCGCGGCGTCAATTGCTCGCCGGCGCAGAAATCGCGGAATTCGACTGCCGCCGGGAACAACTCGATGCCGATCGGAAACAGCGGAAAGCTCATCAGCCGGCCGACCGCCTCCTTGATGCCGGCGGACGGCTTGAGGTTGCCGGCCCAGATGCGCAGCTTCTGCCCCTCGCGCGACAGCGGCTCGAAGAACGGCAGGCCGATGATGTGGTCGAGGTGGCAGTGGGTGAAGAAAATATCGGTGTCGAGCCCGCGCTTCTCGTCGATCAGCGCCTGGCCGAGGTCGCGGATGCCGGTGCCGGCGTCGAAAATGAGCGTTTGGTCACCGCAGCGGACCTCCACGCAGGGCGTGTTGCCGCCATAGCGGGCGGTGCCCGGTCCGGGACAAGGGATGCTGCCGCGCACGCCCCAAAAGCGTATCAGCATCGACGATGACATGACCTTACTAGCCTACCGCCATCACCGGAAAAGCCAAAGATTTCCGCGCCCCACTCTACCCGCCCCGGTTGCGGGAGCGGCCGGCTTATTTGGTCTGCAAGGCGAAAACGCCGTTCCAGTCCTCCGGCGGAGGGTTTTCCCGGAACAGGCGGACACGCTCGCAATATAGTTCCAACAGGCCATCGACGCCGAAATGATCGGCCGGCGCGCGGCTCTTTTCTATGATGGCCATCACAGAATCCCATTCCCGCCTGCGGTAGCTTTCCAGCATTTTCACGCTGGCCTCGTAGAGCCGCTCGAACTGGCTGCTGGCGGCGACCTCGCGGCGGCCGAGGATGGTGTAGATCACCTCCGGCTCGGTCTTGCCCTTGACCGTGATGAAATCGACCTCGAGCAGCGCGAACTTGTCCTTGACGGCTTCCGCCGTGCGCGCCCCGATGATGATCGGCAGGCCGTAGGTCTTGGTCTGGCCCTCCAGCCGCGAGGCGAGGTTCACGGTATCGCCCAGCACCGAATAGTCGAAGCGCAGGTCGGAGCCCATGTTGCCGACCACGCAAGATCCGGTGTTGAGGCCGACGCCGACATTGAGCTCGACGAAGCGCGTGCCCTTGGCCTCCGCCTCGCGCTTGCGCTCGACATTGAGCAGCTTGACGCGCTCCTGCATGTCGAGCGCCGCCTCGCAGGCATTGACCTCGTGGTCGGGATCGTCGAGCGGCGCGTTCCAGAACGCCATGATGGCGTCGCCCATGTATTTGTCGATGGTGCCCTTGCGGTCGATGATGGCGTTGGTCAGCGGCGTCAGAAAGCTGTTCATCAGATGGGTCAGGCCCTGCGGGTCATGCTTGAACAGCTCGGAGATGGTGGTGAAGCCGCGCACGTCGCTGAACAGGATGGTCATGTTGCGCTCTTCGCCGCCGAGCACCAGCTTCTCGGGCGACTGCGCCAATTGCTCGACCAGCGCCGGCGACAAATATTGGCCGAAGGCGGAGCGGATGCGGCGGCGCTGCGCCTGCTCGCTGAAGTAGTTGGAGAACATCAGCGTGAGATAGACCAAGAGGCTCGACAGCAGCGGATAGGTGAAATCGATCAGCAGCTGGTCGTGGATATAGAAATACCAGGAGGCGCCCACGGTCAGCGCCACGATGACCGCGCCGAACACGAGCAGCAGCGCCGGGCTCAAGATCGGCGCCAGCCAGACGATGACGGCGCCCAGCAGCAGCGCCGCCAGCAGTTCCGCGCCCAGCGCGTAGTCCGGCTCCGACAGCACCGAATGGCCGAGCGCGCTTTCCAGCACCTGCGCGTGCACCTCGACGCCCGGCATCACCGGATCGAGCGGCGTGGTCTTGGCGTCGAGCAGGCCCACCGCCGACGTGCCGATCAGCACCAGCCGGCGCGCGAAGCGGTCGGCCGGCACCTTGCCGGCCAGCACGTCGGCCGCCGAGACGAAGCGCTTGGCGTCGTGCGGCGCGAAGTGGATCCAGAGCTGGCCGTTGCGGTCGGTCGGGATGACGAAATGCGGCACCGCCACGCTTTGCACGCCGCCGGCGTCGCTGCGGATCAGGATGGCGCCGGAGCCGGTCACCACCCGGAGCATGTCGAGGGTGAGCGACGGCACGATATGGTCCTGCGCCATCATGACCATCGGCACGCGGCGCACGATGCCGTCGCGCTCGGCGCGGATGCTGAACAGGCCGCGCCCGCTGGCGGCCTGCTCGAGCACGGGCACGTTGCGCAGGAGGCCCGGATAATTCAGCAGAAAGGGCCTCGGATTGGGGCCGATGGCGGCGATGCCGGCGGAGGGCACCGCGTTCTTCGGCGTCGGGGTCGGCGAACGGCAGGCCGGATTCGCCGAGCACCACGTGCGAACGCTTGATCGCGTCGGCCAGCACCGCATCGTTGCTCGGCAGCGCGCGCAGCTTGGCGCGCGTTTCGTCGTCGATGCCCACGAAATTGTCGGCGGCGATGGCCGGCGACATGCGGTCGGGCTCGGAGAAAACGATGTCGAAGGCGATGACCAGCGCGCCCATGCGGGTGATCTTGTCGACCAGCTCGGCGACCCGCGTGCGCGGCCACGGCCATTGCCCGATGGTCTTGAGGCTCTTTTCGTCGATGTCGACGATGACGACCGGCCGCTGCTTGGCGTCGCGCGGGTGCAGCACCTGATAGAGGTCGAACACCCGCACGCGCAGCTCCTCGAGCGGGAGCGGATCGGCGATGCGCAGCGCGACCAGCGCGATCAGCAGCGCGAGCGCCAGCGCCCGCGCCAGCCCGAAACGCTTGGCGATGCGCTTGAGCCAGCTCATGACATTGCGCCCGACGCGCCCGGCTGCGACGGCAAGGTCATTTTTCGCGGAACGCCCGCATGAATTGATCGGCCAAGGGCTTGGTCAGATAGGACATGACCGTGCGCTCGCCGGTCTGCACGTAGGCCTCGACCGGCATGCCGGGAATGAGCTTCACGCCCTTGCCGAGCTGATCGAGTTCCTTGACCGGCATGGCGATTCGCACGGTGTAGTAGCTCTGACCGGTGCGCTGGTCGGTGGTCGTATCGGCCGAGACCTGCACGACCGAGCCCTTGATTTCCGGCGTGGTGCGCGTGTTGAATTCGGGAAAGCGCAGCATGGTGTCCTGCCCGACCTGCACCTGATCGATGTCGCGCGGATTGACCTTGGCCTCGACCATCAGCTTGTCGGTCTTCGGCACGATCAGCATGATGGTCTCGCCGGGCGTGATCACCCCGCCGACCGTGTGCACGTTGGATTGCAGCACGATGCCGTCCTGCGGCGCGCGGATGAAGATGCGCTTGAGCTGATCCTCGGCGCTGACCTTGCGCTCGACCAGCTCGCCGTATTTGGCGTCGACCTCGCGCAGGTCCTTGGCCACTTCGCTGGAGAGGTCCTGGTCGATCTGGATGATCTGCAGCTGGGTCTCGATCGTCTTGCCCTTGGCCTGGGCGACCGAGGCCAGCAGCTGGCCGCGCTCGCCGTCGAGTCGGGCGCCGTCGCGCTCGAGGGCGTTGACGCGGGTGATCGACACCAAGTTCTTCTTCTACAAGTCGCGCACGCCGACCAATTCCTTGCGAATCAACTCGATCTCGCGCGCCTTGGCGTCCAGCTGGGCGTTCAGACCGACGATCTCGTCCTTCAGTTGGCCGATGCGCTGCTGCAATTGCGCCTTCTGGCCGAGCCGGGCCGAGCGGCGCAGTTCGAACAGCCGGCGCTCGTTATTGACGGCATTGGCGACCGTCGGATCGCCGATGCGCGAGAGCAGCTCGGGCGGAAAGACGACGGTCTGAGCGCCGTCGCGTTCGGCCTGCAGCCGCGCCTTGCGCGCGGCAAGCTCGTCGAGGCCCTTGGTGACCACGGCAAGGTTGGCGCGCGTGACGGTGTCGTCGAGCTGCACCAGCACCTCGCCGGCTTTGACGTGGTCGCCGTCCTGGACGTTGAGCTTGCCCACCACGCCGCCGGTCGGGTGCTGCACTTTCTTAACGTGCGAGTCGACCACGATGGAGCCCGGCGCGATGAGCGCGCCGGCGATCTGCGTGGTCGCCGCCCAGCCGCCGACGCCGCCGGCGAGCAGCAAGACGACCACCAAACCGGCCACCATATGGCGGCGAATGGAGTTCAGCGCGCCGCCTTGCGAGGGGTCCATGAACTCGCGCCAGTCGACCGGAAGGTCCACTTTTTTCGGGGCCGTCGTCGTCATGCGCTGGGCACCGCTTTGATGGAGGCCGCCGCCGCCTGCGCCGGCTTCACCAGCTTGGCGAGGATCTGATCCTTCGGCCCCATGGCCTGCTGGCGCCCGTCGCGCATCACCAAGAGCAGGTCGACGCCGGCGATCGCGCTCGGGCGGTGCGCGATCACGACGATCACGCCGCCGCGCGCGCGCACCGACATCACCGCCTTGGTCAGCGCCTCGTCGCCTTCCGAATCGAGATTGGAATTGGGCTCGTCGAGCACCACCAGGAACGGGTCGCGGTAGAGCGCGCGCGCCAGCGCAATGCGCTGCGCCTGCCCCGCCGACAGCGCGGTGCCCTGCTCGCCGATCTGCGTGTCGTAGCCTTCGCCCAAGGAGGTGATCAGCTCATGCACGCCGGCGGCCTTGGCGGCGGCGATGACCGCGTTGGAATCGGGCTCGAGCTCGAAACGGGCGATGTTCTGCGCCACGCTGCCGGCCATCAGCTCGACGTCCTGCGGCAGATAGCCGATATGCTGGCCGAGCGCTTCCGAGGACCATTGGTCGAGCGCGGCGCCGTCGAGCCGCACCTTGCCGCGCACCGGCGTCCAGACGCCGACCAGCATGCGGGCGACCGAGGACTTGCCCGAGCCGCTCGGCCCGATGATGCCGAGCCCGCTGCCGCGATCGAGCGTGAATTGCACGTCCTGCGCCACCACCTTCTGCGTGCCCGGCGCCATGACCGCGGCGTTCTCCACGCTGAGGTTGCGGGACGGCGTATGCAGCGCCATGCGCGGCGCCTCCGCCGGCATGGCGTTGAGCAGCTGGTTGAGCCGCGCCCAGCCCTGGCGGGCGGCGACGAAGCCCTTCCAATTGGCGATGGCGAGATCGACCGGCGCCAGCGCGCGCGCGGCCAGGATCGAGCCGGCGATGATGATGCCGGCGGTCGCCTCCTGATTGATGACCAGATAGCCGCCGACGGCGAGCACCGCCGACTGCAGCATCATGCGGAACACCTTGGACACGGAGCCGAGGCCGCCGGCGACGTCGCTGACGCGGCGCTGGCTGGCGAGATATTTCTGGTTCGCCTCGTGCCAGCGATGGGCGATGCGGCCGAGCATGCCCATGGCGATCAGCGCCTCGGCGTTGCGGCGGCTGACGTCGGCGAGCGCGTTGCGCGCGATCGCGAGCCCGGTCGCTTCCCTGATCGACTTGCTGGTGAGACGCTCGGTGGTGAGCGTCACCACGGTGAGGATGATGGCGCCGCTGAGCGCGGTGATCGCCGATCAGCGGATGGAAGACGAAGCAGATGGCGATGTAGAACGGCATCCAGGGCAGGTCGAACATGGCGATCGGGCCGAGGCTGCCCATGAAGGAACGGATGCTGTCGAGATCGCGGATCGGCAGCATGCCGTCGTTGCGCTGGCCCGCCTTGAGCGGCAGCCGCGCGACGGTGTCGAAGACGCGCGCGCCGAGCGATTCGTCGAGGCTGGTGCCGATGCGCACCAGGATGCGGGAGCGGATCAGGTCGAGAATGCCTTGCGCCGTGTAGAGAAAGGCCGCCAGGATCACCAGGCCGACCAGCGTCGGCACGCTGCGGCTCGGCACCACGCGGTCGTAGACTTCCAGCATGAAGAACGAGCCGGTGAGATAGAGCACGTTGATCATCGCGCTCATCACGCCGATGCCGACAAAGGCGCTGCGGCAGGCCTTGAGCGCGCCGGCGAGCTCGGAAGGCTCGTTACCCCCGTGCGGCTTGGCGCGGTGCGAATGGCGGCCTAACATGGGTGTAGCCAGGTCCCCCTCAGGCCGGACCGCCGGCCGGTGCGACGCTATGCACGCGCATTGTGCCACGGATGGGGCGCACTGTCGCCTGCCTTCGTATTTAAAAAGTTAATATGACCAACGGCTTACCTGCCGCTTGGGGATTGCGGGGCGCCGGCCCTGCGGGGCCCCGCCACCGGCCAGCGGCGACACTCGGACACAAATCATCGAGGTCACGCGTGGAAGAGGAAATCGCTGGCGTGCAGCTGCGTGGAGGCAACGCCCTGTGACGGTAATGGTCTGGCTGTTGCCCAAGTCGATCACGGCGTTGCCGCTTAGTGTCATTCGTGATATGCGGTGCGAGGTCGGCGAAGCTGGAATATGCGGCAAAGCCATCGAGCTGAATCCGGTCCGCCTCGGCCGTCGGATTGCCGGGATCGTAGGGATGGAAATCCTGCGCCCCGCCATTGCCAATGACGTCAGCGACGCTGGAATCCGGGTGGAATACGAAAGTGTCGTTGCCGGTGAGCCCCGTCAGGGTCGTGTTCTGGTTGCCCGGCGCATAGATGAGGTCTTTGCCCTCGGTGCCCTGCAAGGCGCCGGGGTTGCCGGACTGGTTGAACACGAAGTTCAGCGTGTCCGCGCCGTGGCCGTCGTCGACGGACAGCGAAACATAGTCATTGACGGGCGGCGAGCCTGAATCCGGCGTATAGGTCACGCCGGCCGCAAGCGCGTTGTTGATGTCGGTGAGCGAACCTGTGGCCGTTAGCGGGTCGCCTAAGGTACCGGTGCCGGAAATGGTCAGGTTGGTGTTGTCCAGCGACAACGTGCCGTCGCCGGCATAGGCCGAAACGGTCAGCGAGGCGACGCTGGGATCGAAGTCATGGATCACAAGACCCGACACTGTGGTGCTGCCGGAGGTCGGCGTGTCTGGCGACGGCACCGCATCGTCCGCGAAGATCGATGGACCGGCCAGCGCGAGGTCCGTGCCGCTATTGCCGTCGTCCGCCAGCACGAAGCTGTCTGGCGGTATAATCGCCGACAAACGAAAGCGAGAAAGCGCCGGTATTCGCTGACGTAAGATGAAGAACGCCGCTGCCACCGTTGTCGTCATAGCCGTCACTCCGACTCCGGTGTCGATCGACACGCCCGTTAAAGAGGCGAGATCGATCGCGTCGCCCGAACCGAAGCCCGCGAGTGTTGCAGCGAAATCAGGCGACATCGCCGAGTACGAGCGTGTCGGCGGTATTCGACGAGAAATCGAATGTAAACGTGCTTTCGACGCTGCCGTCGAACGTGGCGGAACCGCCCTCCAAAGCGAGATGGATCGAATTCGTGCTTGTGGCGGCCCCGTCGACCGTCAGTATGTTGCTGGTCTCGAATAACCTGGTTGGCGGCGCTCTGGAAATCGAGCGCGCCCGCGTGCGATCGTGCCGTCGTTGACGAAACTGCCGCCCACCGTGCCGAAGGCCAGCGTGCCGCTGGAGGCGTCGATCATGCCCTGATTCAAGAAGCTGCCGCCGATATCGCCGATGCTGAGGTCGCCGCCGGCGGACATTTCGGCATCGCCGCCGTTCGCGACCAAAATCGAGAAATCGCCGCCGACCGCGCCGATCGAAACGTTTCCGCTGTCGGACCACACATAGGCCTGGCTGTCGCTGCCGGACGCCGATATCGTGAAATCGTGCGTGACGTCGCCGATCGCCAGGTCGTTGCTGGTGTAGATTTCGGCGTCGCCGCCGGTCGTGGCCGCCACATTGACGCTGCCGCCGATGGCGCCGATTGTTACGCTGTCGCCCGGACAACTCGAATAGTCATCGTAACCTAAATATGCCTAGCCGCCATTGTCGGCAGTCACGGAAAGGTTGCCGCCGATCGCCGTGTCCGCCGGATTGCCGGTACCGATGGTCAGCGCGCCAGCCGCAAACAATTCGGCAAGGCTGTCATTATCGGCGTGACACCGTGACGCTGCCGCCGACCACGCCAATGTTCAGATCTCCCGACGGATCGAGCAATGACGTGCCGCTATGGTCGGCCGACACCGAAAGATCGCCGGCGATCGCCGTATCGGCCGGGTTGCATTCGTGCCGATTGTCACGTCGTGGTCGGCAGAGATTTCGGCATAGCCATTATTGTCCGCCGTCACCGAGACGCTGCCGCCGACATCGCCGATGGAGAGATAACCGATAGGACGCCTCCA
This sequence comes from uncultured Pseudomonadota bacterium, assembly GCA_963805535.1. GTDB lineage: Bacteria > Pseudomonadota > Alphaproteobacteria > Rhizobiales > Xanthobacteraceae > Pseudolabrys. Next base: position 565,370 of record CAWDUV010000004.1, on the reverse strand, counting down.
GATAGGCGGAGCTTTGTGAGCCGATGTCGCCTGTGGCCGCGACGGTGAGATCGCCGCCGATGTTGCCGATCGTCAGGTCGCCGCCATCACTTTGGACGTTGGCTTGGCTTGCAAACCCTGGGTCGGACGTCAGAGCGGAGACCGTGAAATCGCCGTCGATATCGCCGAACACCAGCGAGCCCGACGCAGCGGTAATTTGCGAACTATCGCCATAGTCCGCGGATACCGTGGCGCTGCCGCCGACACTGTGGACGGTCAGATCGGCGCCATACGATGTAAGCGTGGCGCTGTCGACCGCCAGGTTTCCGCCGATCGTGACATCCGTCGCATCCAGCTCCGCGATGTTGCTCAGATAGAGCGAGTGGACGTGCAATCGGAGCTGCGGCGGCGTTGACCAGCTGCACCACCACCGGATCGCCATTCTGATCAATACCGATGAAGACGTTGTCGGAGGCCGTAGGAACCTGGACCGGATTCCAGTTCCCGCTCGTGTCCCAATGCCGGCGGTAGCGGCCCAATAGATCGAGGGCCTCGGCGCGACCGTAATGTCATAAACCTTGCTGTCGAACTGATCGCCGCCGGTGCCGGTATTGCCCTGGTCGTCGGCGGTGACCGAGAGCGTGTCGCTGCCGTTGTAATTGGCGTTCGGTGTGTAGATGACGCCGCTGGCAAGCGCGGCGTCGATCGCGGCCTGCGAGCCGTAGAGATCGACCGAGCCGCTATGGTCGTTGGAAACCGAGTCGAGGCCGGTCTCGTCGCCGAGCGTCAGGGTGCCGTTGGCGACCGCCAGCGTGACCTTGATCTGCGCGGAGCCGGCGTCGGCGTCGGATACCGAAACGCCATTGATGGTGAGCGGCGTGTCCTCGGCGGTGGTGTTGGGGATCGCCGCTTCAAAGCCGTGAAAGGCGCCGCCGGCATCCTTGTAGTAGCCGACGACCTGACCGAGATTGTTGATGCCGGTCACCACCGTCCCGTTCACGCCCAGCGGATCATCGATGGTCGTGAAGACGCCGTCGAAATAGAGGAACCCGTGGTCGATATGGCCGCTGTCGGCGTAGAAGCCGACGATCTGGCCGGCGTCGTTGATGCCTTGCGCATATGTCCCGAACGCCGCCAATGGATCGGCAAACGTCGTGTAGATGCCATTCTCGTACAGGAAGCCCTGGTAACCACTCTGCACCGACGCGTTCAGATTGAAGCTGCCGACGATCTGGCCGAGATTGTTGATGTCGTTGGCCCAGGTGTCGCCGTTGCGCGTTCAGCGCGCCCGGCGCGTTGAAATAGGTGAACGCGCCGTTGTCGTCGATGTAGCCGGTGTAGCGCGCGCCGGCGTACAGATAGTCGCTGCCGACGATGACGCCGGCTTCGTTGATGCCGTTGGCATTCGTGCTCTGACCACGGCGAAGCGGACGCACCGGCGTGAAGACACCGTTATCGTCGATGAAGCCGTAGCGCGGCGTCGAGCGCACCGGCGAGTAGTCGCCGATGATGAGGCCGCTGTCCGTGATCGCGTGCGCGCTGGTGTCCTGCGCTCCCCCATCGTCGATCGTCGTGTAGGTCGCGCCGTCGAAGGACCAGCCTCTTTGATGTTGGGACATCGAGATCGCCCTGACCGACGATCACGCCCGCATCGTTGATGCCGCTCGCGAACGTGGTGCTCAGCGCCGGATCGTCGAGCGTAACGAAATTCGTCAATGCCGTGCCTGACGGCAGGCTCACCACCGGTGCGGCGTTGGCCGCGCCGGCCGTGAAGTCGACCGTCGGGTTGATCGCCGGGCCGGCGTCGGTGAAGTCGCTGGCGTTGACCGTAAAGGAAGGCGTCGTCGAACTGCCGTCCTGCACGAATTCGACCTTGCCGGCCGCGATGTCGGCGTCGGTGAAGCCGCCGGTCGGCGCCGAAACCCAATTGGTGCCGTTGAACACCCGAAATTCGCCGCCTTGGACGTTCTGGATGTTGAAGAAGAACGACGAGCTGTCCGGATCGGTGATGTGGAAGTCGCCCGTCGTCAGCACCGTCGTGCCGCCCTGCGCGATCGTCAGATCGAAATAGTCGAGCACCGGCGGGTCGTTGACGGCGGTGATGTTGATGGTGGCGGTGGCCGTGCCGGTGTCGCTGCCGCCGTTGGCGGTGCCGTCGCCGTCGACCAGCGTGAAGGTCACCGTGCGCGGCGCGGTCGAGGGATTGTCCGAATTGTCGCTATAGGCGATATGCTCCAGCAGCGTGGTGACCGCCGCCGGCGTCGCATTGGCCGAATCGAAGTCGATTTCGAATGCGGCGCCGTTGACGCCGTTATTGGTGGCGTTGATCGTGCCGACCTCGGCGCCGTCGACGGATATGACAGTGCCGCTCACCGTGACGTGCACGTCGGTGAGGATGGTGAGTTGATCCTCGGATGCACCGTTTGCCGTGAACGCCGCCGTCAGCGAACCGCCGTTGAAATCGGCCGAATCGATGTCGCTGGCCGTCCCCAGCGCGGCGATCTTCACGTTGCCGTTACCTTCGGTGTAGGTGAAGGTGCGGTTGATGCCGGAATTGCTCGGACCGTTCAGATCGAGCACCGGCGCGTCGTTGATGCCGGTGACGGTGAAATCGGCGGTGGTGGTGGCGGTCGCGCCCTGATCGTCGGCGACCTGGACGGTGAAATCCTGCGGCACGCTCGGATGGCCGGGGCCGAGGTCCTGCACCGTGTTCGAGCCGTTGCGCAGGGAGTAGTTCCAGTCGCCCGTCTTCGGATCGATCGAGAACGCGCCGTAGTTATTGGCCAGATAGGACGGATCCGTCGCCAGCGACCCGGCGTGGATCTGCGCGCTGGTCAATTCTTCGTCGCTGAAGATCGCAGCCGGTGCGATCAATGAATTCAAGCGTCAGGCCGGCGCCGTGCCGTTGGCGTCGAGCTGACGTTGCCGCCGGAATCGACCAGATCGAAGCACGCCGCGATGTCGTTCGGAGCCGACGAAGAGTGCGACGCCGCAGCACGATCTGCTCGCCGGCCTGTGATACTGCCCGGCCGTACAGACCGCATGCGTCTCGCAGCGCCGTCACGGTACCGTCGATGAAATCGAGATCTGTCGGAACTGGACCTGAACTCTGCCGCTATCGACCTTGCGCACCGGAGATCGACCATATCGTCGCCATTGGTCGCCGCCTACCGGGCGGCTGCCCGACTGGCGGTCGGTCAGCCGCAGGCCGTATGCCTCGCCGATATCGTTCGGCGCGATGAGCTCGAACTTCCCTTCGACCGTGAAGTCCTTTCCTTCAGTGAGGTGCCGCCGTGCCGTCGGTGGCGGTTTTCAGCGGATGGCGCTGTCGACCGACCGGTCGGCGATAGCGAGGCTCGTGCTGGCAACGACCGTCGGCCGCGACAACGTGGCATGCCCGCGCTCCCGGCAAGGTAAGTGTTCGGGTCGCTCCCGTTGTACGACTGGCCGTTGACGCTGTAGCTGACCGGCTGCCGTTGACGTCGCGGCTGCTGGCCGCCGCCGGCGGCGCGCCGCTATCGAAGTTGTCGTCGAACAATCGTTAGAGTCCTTGACGATCTTCAAATTGTTGATATCGAAGGAATAGTCGGCGCATGTGCCGATGACGGCGCCGGAGTCGGCGACGCTCCAGGTCAACACGGCATTGTGGTCGGCATCGGTGGCGGCGAGCGTGTTGGAGTGGCTCTGAACGCCATCCTCCTGCAGCGCACCCGTCACCGCGCTGCTGGTGATGATCGGCGCGTCGTTGGTGCCGGTGATGGTCACGGTGATCGGCGTCGTGACCACGCCGCCGGTCTGACCGTCGTCGACGGTGGCGAGGTAGGTCAGCGTCAGCGTCTCGTTCTGTGCCAGGAAGTCGAGCGCGTTGTCGGCGACCGTGTAGGTCCACGTGGCGGAGCCGTCATTGGCGTTGCCGCCGTCGGGAACGATGGCAAGCGCCGTCTCCAGCGCGGTTGCCTGTGTCGGCGACAGCGTCAGCGCCGTGATGCCGTCGGCCGCCAGATAGCTGTAATGATCAAACGGCGCGGTCACCGTCGGCCGGTCGCTCAGGTCGACGTCGGTGAAGCTGATCGAGCCGCTCGCCGTGTCGTTACCGGCATTGTTGGTGCCGGCCTGTTCGGCGAAGCTGCCGCTGGTCGCCTGCGTGATGACCGGCGCGTCCTCAGTGCCGTGCACCGTGATGGTCACGTTCTGACTCGCCGTGCCGCCATGACCGTCGTCGGTCTGCACCGTATAGGTGAGTTGCACCTGGTCGTTGGCGCCCAGGAAGTCGAGCGCGCTGTCGGCGATGTCGTAGTGCCAGCCGATGGTGCCGGAGCCGTCCGCCGTCGAATGCGTCGCCGCGTCGATGGTGAAGGCGTTCACCAGCGCGTCCTGCTGGGCCTGCGTCAGCGTGTTGCCGTTGGCCAGCGTGGGATCGACCAGCGTATTGGCGGTCACGATCGAGCTCGTCTCGGTGTCGATCAGGTCGACATCGGTGAAGGTGACGGTGCCGGAGGCGTGCAGGGTGTCGATGTTCTCACCGCTTGCATTGTCGGCAATCTCCGTCACCGCGCCGGTCTGCGTGCCCGACGTGATCGTCGGCGCATCGTTGGTGCCGGTGATGGTGACGGTCACGTCCTGGCTGACCGGGGCACCGTTGTTGTCGGTAATGGTGACCGTGTAGACCTGCGTGATGGTCTCGCCTTGCGCCAGCGACTGCAGCACAGGGTCGTTGTCGGCGAGCGTGAAGCTCCAGCCCAGCGACCCGGTATTAATGGTGTCGGCGTTGTTCTCGGTGACCGCAGCGTCGATGGCGAAGGTGCCGATATGGGTGCTGTTGTCGACGAACCCCGGCAGCGCCGCCGACGAGGTCGATGACGTAAACACGGCTAAGCGCCGTGTGCGTGTCGATCAGGTCGACGTCCTGGAACGTGATGGTGTCCGACGCCACCAGGCTGCCGGAGACGACGTTCGTATCCTCGGTCACCGCGCCGGTCGCCACGGTCGAGGCCCCGACGATGGTCGGCGCATCGTTGGTGCCGGTGATGGTGACGGTCACGTCCTGGGTGACCGTGGCGCCGTTGTTGTCGGTAATGGTGACCGTGTAGACCTGCGTGATGGTCTCGCCTTGCGCCAGCGACTGCAGCACCGGGTCGTTGTCGGCGAGCGTGAAGCTCCAGCCCAGCGACCCGGTATTAATGGTGTCGGCGTTGTTCTCGGTGACCGCAGCGTCGATGGCGAAGGTGCCGATATGGGTGCTGTTGTCGACGAACCCCGGCAGCGCCGCCGACGAGGTCGATGAGGTAAACACGCCAACGTCGCCGTGTGCGTGTCGATCAGGTCGACGTCCTGGAACGTGATGGTGTCCGACGCCACCAGGCTGCCGGACGACGACGTTCGGTATCCTCGGTCACCGCGCCGGTCGCCACGGTCGAGGCCCCGACGATGGTCGGCGCATCGTTGGTGCCGGTGATCGTGACGGTCACGTCCTGGGTGACCGTGGCGCCGTTGTTGTCGGTGATGGTGACCGTGTAGACCTGCGTGATGGTCTCGCCTTGCGCCAGCGACTGCAGCACCGGGTCGTTGTCGGCGAGCGTGAAGCTCCAGCCCAGCGACCCGGTATTAATGGTGTCGGCGTTGTTCTCGGTGACCGCAGCGTCGATGGCGAAGGTGCCGATATGGGTGCTGTTGTCGACAAACCCCGGCAGCGCCGCCGACGAGGTCGACGAGGTGAACGCGAACGTCGCCGTGTGCGTGTCGATCAGGTCGACGTCCTGGAACGTGATGGTGTCCGACGCCACCAGGCTGCCGGACGACGACGTTCGTATCCTCCGTCACCCCGCCCGTCGCCACGGTCGAGGCCCCGACGATGGTCGGCGCATCGTTGGTGCCGGTGATGGTGACGGTCACGTCCTGGGTGACCGTGGCGCCGTTGTTGTCGGTGATGGTGACCGTGTAGACCTGCGTGATGGTCTCGCCTTGCGCCAGCGACTGCAGCACCGGGTCGTTGTCGGCGAGCGTGAAGCTCCAGCCCAGCGACCCGGTATTAATGGTGTCGGCGTTGTTCTCGGTGCACCGCAGCGTCGATGGCGAAGGTGCCGATATGGGTGCTGTTGTCGTCAAAGCCCGGCAGCGCCGCCGACGAGGTCGATGAGGTGAACGCGAACGTCGCCGTGTGCGTGTCGATCAGGTCGACGTCCTGGAACGTGATGGTGTCCGACGCCACCAGGTTGCCGGACGACGACGTTCGTATCCTCGGTCACCGCGCCGGTCGCCACGGTCGAGGCCCCGACGATGGTCGGCGCATCGTTGGTGCCGGTGATGGTGACGGTCACGTCCTGGCTCGACAGTGCCGCCATGGGCGTCGTCGACCGTGACCGTGTAGACCTGCGTGATGGTCTGGCCCAGGGCAAGCGACTGCAGCACCGGGTCGTTGTCGGCGAGCGTGAAGCTCCAGCCCAACGTGCCGGTCAGGTTGACGTTGCTCTGGCCTTCGGTGATCGGCGTGAGCGCGAAACTGCCGATATTGGCCGCGCTCGGGCCGGTCGCTTCCGCAAAGCCCGGCAGGTCCGCCGCAGCATCGGTCGACTTCAGCACGAAGGTGGCCGTGTGCGTATCGGTGAGATCGACGTCGTGGAAAGCGACCGTGCCGGAGGTCGTCAGCGTCGCCGCATCGTCCTCGGTCACTGCCCCGGTCGGTGTGGTCGACCCGGCAACGATCACCGGCTGGTCATTGGTGCCGGTGACGGTGACGGTCACCTGCCGCGTGTCGGAGGCGAGATGGGAGTCAGTGAGCGTCACGTTATAGACGAGCGTCAGCGTCTCGCCGGCCGCCAGGAAATCGAGCGCGTTGTCGGGCAGCTGGAAGTGCCAATCGACCTCGCCCGGCGTGCCGTTGGTCGCTTCGTGATTGAGCCAGGCGGCGAAGGTGGCCGAAGGGTTGTTCGTGTCGGCGGTCTCGGCGAACAGCGCGACCGACTGGAGCAGGTCGGCGTTCTGCGGCGTATCGAAGCTGAGCACGGCGCCGCCCGCCGATTTCCACTCGCTCGATGCCAGCTCGGCGGTGACGCTGTGGCTGTCGGTGGCGTCGACGGCGGCCGCGTTGAAATCGGTGAAGGTGAAACTGCCACTCGCGCTGTGCGCATTGTGTCGTTGGTCTGCGTCCGGGTCTTCGGTGAAGCCGCCTGCGACTTTTGCCGCGACCAAATTCGTGTTGGTGGCTTCGAACGGTGTCGTCGCGTCGGACGACCCCGCGGACGAAGCAAAAGTCAGCTGCGGCAGCCTCGTTGGTGCCAAGGACGGTCACGGTCACGTTGCGCGACACTGCGTTGCCGCCGCTGTCGATGAGCGTCACCGCGAAGGTGTCGGTATGGGTCTGGCCGATGGCCAGCGCGGCCGCTGTTTTCGGATCGACCTCATAGGCCCAGTTGATCGTGCCGTCCTGGTTGGTGCCGGTGGTGTCGGTGGACACCCAGGCGGTGAGATGGCCCCAATCCCCGGCCTGCGAGGCGACCGAGACGGTGTGGGTGTCGTTGCTGTCGACGAAGCCCAGCGCGCCGGACGTGGTCAGCGCGGGGGCGAAGTTGAGCGTTGCCGGCGTCGAGGTCGTCACCGTGCCGTCGGCGACGATCTCCCAGACGTATTGCTTCGTGGGATCGACCGGAATGTTGAGCCCATTGAGCGGAAAATCGGTGATCGGCGTGTTGGTAGGGTCCTGCAGATTGAACGGGCCGGTGGTGAAAATGGCCGGACCGACCGCATTGCTGCCGTTCCACTCGTAAAGGGCGAGCTTGAAGATATGCGCCTGGCCGGCCGCGCCGGTCGAAAAGACGTTGAAATCAGCCGATTGCAGGACACCTTGCTGGCCGGGAACAGCGAAAACGAAGCCCGGCGTCTGCGTCAAAGGATTGGCGTCGACGTCGGCGTGGGCAATGCCGGCTGCCTGCGCCGGCAGGTAGGTCAGCGCGCGCGCGTCGTCGAGCACCGCACCGGCACCGCCGGTGGAGCTGTCGACCGCGTAGACGTTGGTGATGAAGCTGTTGTCGACGTTGGTAATGATGCTGTCGGGCTGGTTGGTAACCGAATTGCTGTGGCTATTATCGAAGCTGACAACTTGGGTCGTGCCGTCGCCGGTCGTGTCCACTGCCTGGAGCGTCAGCGTATCGGTGCTGCTCGCAAAGCCGCTCGCCGGCGTGTAAGTAACGCCCGCATGCAGCGCGGCATTGATGTCGGTGAGCGATCCGGTCACAACCAGCGTGCCATTGCTGCCGTTCTGCAGCGGGTCGATGGTGAGCCCGCCCGACGACACCGCGTGCAGCGCGCCGTGATCGACGTGCAGCGTCAGCGTGATCGTGCCGGCGTCCGGATTGAAATCGGACAGGCTGGAATTGGCGAAGGTGATGACGCTGCCAGCCTTGCTCGCGGTGCCTTGGTTGAAAGCGAGCGCCGCGCCGCCGAAAGCGCTGATGGAGCCGCCCGAACTGACGCCGTTGCCGAGCGATTCGATATTGAAACCGAGCTGCCCGGCCGCGGTCTGCGACACCAGCGACACGCTCTGCGTCCAACGATCGTAGATATAGGTGTCGGTCTGGCCGTTGGTGTCGCCGGGCACCAGCGCCGCATCGCTGGCGAAGATGATGTAGCGGCCATCCGGGCTGATCACCGGCCGGTAGCTGTCGGCGCTGCTCTGCGTCTGCGCGCCGGAAAAGAACTGGCCGGCAATGCCCGTGCCTGAGCCGTCCGAACCGGTCCAGGCCAGCACCACGTCGCCATTGGCCAGCGTGGCGAGCACCGGGTGGGAATTGCCCGTCGAGTTGCTTGTCTGCTCGAGCCCCCGACGACTGGGGCTCCCAGTCGCGTCGAATTGCTGGCCGTGGACCTTGGTGTCCGCGCCGGCCCAGGTGATCAGGAAGCCGCCGCCGGAAAGCGCGGTGACCGAGGAGGCGCCGCCGCTGACCGTCCTGCCGACGCTGAATTGGCTGCCGATCGCGCTGCCGCTCGCGGAGAAGTGCTCGCCGAACACCGTGGTACCGTCGGTCCAGGTCACCACATAGCTGCCGTCGGACAGCGCGGTGATCGCCTCGTGCTGCGCGGAAGACGCCGCGCTGTTGAGCGTCAACTGCGAACGCCGACCTTGACGCCGCCGCATCGTAGGTCTGGGCGAAGATGTCGCCGCCGCTCAGCCAGGCGACGACGAAATTGCCGTTGTTGAGCGCGGTGACGACCGGGCTGGTTTGATCGCCGGTCGTGGTCGTGTTGACCGCGAATTCGGTTGTGCCGACGGCATTGCCGCTGGCGTCGAAGCGCTGGCCGAAAATGCCGAGCCCGCCGGCGTCGTTCGAGGTCCAGACCACCACGAAGCCGCCATCGGATAGCGCAGTGGTGACCGGGGCATTCTGGCCCTGCTCGGCGTGGCTCGTATCGACCTGGATCGCGCCGCCGGCCGGATTTCCGTCAGCGTCGAAGCGCTGCGCAAAAATGTCGGTGCTGCTTGCCGCTGTCGAATTCCAAACGACAACGAAGCCGCCGCCACTCAGCGCCGTGACCGACGGGCTCGCGTGGTCGCCGGCGCTGGCGGCCCCGACCGTAAATTCATTGCCGATCGTGTGCCCGTCGCCGTCGTAGCGCTGACCATAGACACCGGCACCAGCGGCACCATTCGCGGAGCCCCAGATGACGACATAGCTGTCGTCCTTCAGCGCCGCAACGGCCTGGCCGGCCTGGTTGCCGGTCGTGGTCGTGTTGATGCTGGAATTGTCACCTTGCGCATTGTGGAGGGCGTTGCCGTGCGCGAAATCAATGGCGCCGCCGGTCGAGACCGACACGCGCTCGACGGTGTGGTCGACAGTGTCGTAGACGAAAATGTCGGTGCTGTTGTTAGTGTCGCCGCCCGGACCAAGCAGATTGTCGGCCGCGCTCTGGTAAACGACATAGCGGCCGTCGGAGCTGAGCGACGCCGTCGAGTTGCCGTTGCCGCTGTCGCCGCCGCTTGCGCCGTCGCCGAGCTCGCCCGGCGTGAGCGCGTCGGCGCCGGAAACCGAGACGACCTCTAGATGGCCGGTCGCCTGGTCGTAGACGTAGACCTGCGGGACGTTGCCGCTGTTCTCGTAGTTATGGACAAGCTGGCCGTTGATATAGACATCGCTGATCGTCGTGCCGTCGAGCGCGACATCGGTCGCGGCGCTGTAGAAAGTGATGTAGTGCCCGTCCGAATTGATCTCCGGGCTCCAGACCCCGGCGCTGCCGCCGGAGAAGTCCGCCACCACCGCGGCCGAGGACACCTCGTTGCCGGCGCTGTCGAACGAGAAGGTCTCGCTGTGGAAGCTCAGACCCTGCGCCTGGAACGCGGCGCCTTCGACGCTCAGCGTCAGCGTATCGGCAACGCCGGTGCCGGCATAATCGAAGCCATCACGCAGCGCGTCGTTGATCGCCGTCAGGCTGCCGGTGACCGTGAGCACGTAATGGCCGCCGACCGTCGAGCCTGAAACGGTGAACCCGTTGGCACTAAGAGCGGCCAAAGTGCCATTCTCGACCGCCAGCGTCAGCGTGACAGTCGGGTTGCCCGGCGCGGCCAGCAGGTCCGACGTAAAAGTGATGTGATTAGCGGCCTGCGACGCCGCCGTGACCGTGCCGGTATTGGCCGCGACCAGCAGCACATCCAGCCCGGGCGACGACGAGGTCGGCAGATGGCCTTCCATCGCGACGAAATGCCCACTGCCGTCGACATGAGCGTTGCCCGCACCGGGCATCAGCAGTTTCACCGTGTCGGTGAGGCGGTCGTAGATGTAAACGTCGGATACCGCCGCTCGAATCGCCCTGGAAGACGACGAAATTGCCGTCGAGGCTGATCGATGCGCCGTCAAATGTGCTGTATGTGCTGGCGCCATTGGGAATTGGTACGCGTCGCTGATGTTTGTTAAAGTCCCGGTCGTCTGGTCATAGAGCCAGACATTGCCGTTGCTGAGGCCGCCGCCCGAACTGGGCAACGTCGCGGACGTCACGAACGCCACGCGGTGTCCGTCGGCGCTCACATCGGGCGCCAACGCATAGGGCGCGCCCGTACTGGGCAGCGCGACGCCCGGATCCTGCGGCGCAAGGCGGACACCCGTATTTTGTGTCGCGACGTGGACGACGATGGGTCCGCTGTCGAAGATCGGCGCCGGGTTCGTCGACGACGGAGGAATGTATTGGATATATTGCTCCGTCCCGCCGGGACCGCCCGTGCCGGTGCCTTCGTCCGAGCCGGTTCCGTTGGTGTTGGTAACCGTCTCCGTCACCTTGGTCGCATTGTTTTCCTTTTCGACCGCGATAATTCAGCGCGGAACTCGACCCCGTACTGCCGTTCGACTGGGCGTCGTGCTGCAGCTGCTGGATGATCTGTTGGCCGATCGATTGCAGGTTGAGCAGCGTCTGAACGGTCTGCAAATCCTGCGTGACGCTGATTTCGCGCGTCGTCTCGAAAGCGTTGACCTGCTGCACGCCAACCGCGGTGACGTGCCAGGTGCCGCCGTTGCTGGTGGCATGGCCGATGACATTGCCGTTACTGTCGCGGATATCGATCGAATGGACCTGGCCGTCGTGCTCGTTGGCGACCGTCAGCGTCAGGCTATCGCCATAGGAGACGATGCCGACGGTGCCGCGGATGCCCATGGTGGCAACCGGCGTCTGTACCTTCATGCTGCCGGTATGGGCGATCTCGCCGGCGATGAAGCTGAGCTGGCCGCGCACCAGGTTGACGACCGAGGAATTGTCGCTGCCGTTCGGAGCGTAGACGAATTCGGTCAGCACGATGCGCGCATTGGCGCCGAGGTCGAAGGTGGCGCCGTCGTTGAAGGTGACGGCAAGCTTGCTGTCGCCGCCGGTCTGCAGCACGTCGCCCTTGAGCAGTGCGTCGCCCGTGTGCAGCGTAATGCTCACGCCGTTGCGGACCGCGATGACGTTGCCCGTCACCGAGACCACGCGGCCGATCGCCTGTGCCTGCGCCGGTTGCGGGGCGCCTGCCTGCGCGTATTGTCCCGGCGCCAGCGAACCGGCGAGCGCGTGCACGACGTCGGGCGAGATGGCGGCGCCTTTCGGCGATAGCAGCGTCGGGTGCTGGTCGTGCAGGAAGTAATCGCGGACGACGAACTTGTGCGTGGCGTCCGTCAAAACGAGATCGTTGCCGGCGCGCTTGTAGTCGCCGGAGAACAGAAGATCCGAATCGGGAATCGTAACCGTGCCGGCCGGACTGTGCGCGACGGCCTCCAGTCCGTGAAACGAGTTCGAGCCCGCTTACCGCGTGCGGCCCCGCTTCAAATTTCAGCACCTATCTCCCCCACTTGTTGACACGGTCCTGGGTCGTCGGGCCCGGCTGTTAGCGACTTCTCAACCACCCATACCCCCCCGCCCTTCAACCGGCGGCCGGGCTCCTGCAACTTCTCATTAATACCATTGGGTGCGCGTCCTGTGTGAACCAGTTCACTCTCTAACCCGCTTTTTTTGGGCGCTATGGCTCATTTTCATGGTGAATCCCTACCCGTTCGGGAGGGGATCGGACCGCAACTATCGGTGGAGATTCTTGTTCCATAGGTACCGGCTATATCCTCGGGCGCCAGCTTGCTATGGCCTACCAGGCGATAACCCGATTGCTTCAAATTATAACAAGTTTTCCCGGTAAAATTTCACCTTCCTATTGAAATTGCAGGACTTTTTGTCCTGCTTTAACGCGCCTGAAAAGCCCTCCGCGGTAGCGATGGACCGCTCGGACGGGGGATCAGACCGGCTCGGCAAGGCCGGCACCCACGCCCCGCCAGCGGGAGCGTCGGAATGCTGGTCCATGATCCATGGCGCGCGGCCGCGCGCTCGTATCCATGGCGCGCGGGCGCGCGCCTGGCGGCGGTCATTGCCTTGCTTTGCCTGTGCGCCGGCGGGAGCCTGGCGCGTCCGGCGCCGGAGGCGCAGCCGGCCAGGCTGCCACCCGCCGATCTGCCCATCGCCCTGCCGCCCGCTCCGCTTAAGCTCGCAGCCCTCGAGCAGGCCGATCGGCCGATGACGCGGCCGGCGCGGCAGCCGCGGCAGCGCGGCCCGTTCGGCCTGAGCGCCGCCGAGGACAGCCCCTATGCGCGGCGGTGGCGGACGCTGCAGCCGCTGATGCGGCTGGAGCGACTGGTGCTGGCGGCGTGCCGCGCCACGGCCGCGCCCTGCCCGGCCGCCGCAACCAAATTCAACGCCATCATCGAGGCCGGGCGCAGCCGCAGCGGCCGCGCCCGCGTCGGCGAGATCAACCGCGCGATCAATCTGGCGATCCGGCCGATGAGCGATATGGCGCAATACGGCGCGCCCGACATCTGGTCGACGCCGCTTGCCACCTTCGCCACCGGCGCCGGCGATTGCGAGGATTACGCCATCGCCAAATACGTGGCGCTCAGCGAAGCCGGCGTGCCGGCGTCCGACCTGCGCCTGGTGCTGGTGCACGATAATGCGGTCGACCAGGGCCACATGGTGGCGGCCGCGCGCGTCGACGGCCGCTGGCTGATCCTCGACAACCGCACCATGCGGCTGGTGGCGGACGGCGAGGTTGTCCACCTGACGCCGCTGGTGGCGCTCGGCGGCGAGGAACCGGCTGTGGCCATCGCCGCCGGGCCCAAGCCGGAGCTCAAGCCGGAGCCCAACCCGGAGCCCAAACCCGCCAAGGCGCCGGCGGAAGCCCGCGATATGGACGGCCTGCCGGTCGTGCTTTAGGCCGCACGCCGTCCGCAGCCCCGGCGGTAACCATGCTTGCCGCCGGGCCATCTTGCCGCCGGGTGGCTGGCGGGCCGCCGATATAATAGTGTCACGCGATTCAAGGCGGCGCGGCGAGGCCAGCGATCCTCGCGCGCGAGATCACCGACTTGGAATTTTCCGGGATGGCAATGCTCTCGCCCATCAGGCTCATCCAAAGCCGCGCATTCAGGCTGCTGCAATTTCTGGCTTTGGCGGCCGGAGTGGTGGCGATGCCGGCCATGACGGTGCCCGATCTCAGCGCGAACGCGCATATGCTGGCCTCGGTCGCGCTCTGGTGCTGCTATGCCGTCTTTGCCTGCGAGTTCCTGGCCAAGGCCTCGCTGCGCGCGCGCTCGTCGAAATCGGAGACGCATTACCTCGTCTCCGGCGAGGGCCTGATCGACCTGCTGGCGGTGCTGCCGATCCCGCTGGCGCTCATCCTCGGCGTCGCGCCCGCCTCCGCTTGGCTCTTGGCCTCGCTCTGGATCCTCAAGCTCGCCATCTTCGTGCCCGGCCTGGCCATGCTCGGCCGCGTGCTCAAGCAGGAGGCCCGTCCGCTGGCGAGCGGCTTCGTCATCTTCCTGATCATCCTCATGCTGGCGAGCGTCGCGCTGCACCTCTTGGAGCGCGACGCACAGCCCAAGGCGTTCGGCAGCCTGCCGCTGGCGTTTTGGTGGGCGGTCACCACGCTGACCAGCACCGGCTACGGCGACGCGATACCGGTCACGCTCGCCGGCCGCATCATCGCCAGCATGGTGATGATCAGCGGCCTCGGCGTGTTCGGCCTGTGGACCGGCATTCTGGCCACCGGCTTTGCCGCCGAGCATCGCCGGCGCGACTTCATCCGCAACTGGGACCTGGTGACCAGCGTACCGTTCCTGAAGAATCTCGATCCGCCGTCGGTGATCGAGCTCACGCGCATGCTGCGCCGTATCGATCTGGCCGAGAAGACCGTGGTGGTGCGGCGCGGACGCCCGGGCGATTGCATGTATTTCATCGCCTCCGGCGAGGTGGAGGTGAAAGTCGAGCCGCATCCGGTCAGGCTCGGTGCCGGCGCCTTCTTCGGCGAGATTGCGCTTTTGGCCGGCGGCCCGCGCACCGCGACGGTGACCACGACCGAGGCGACGACCTTGCTGATGCTGGAGGTGAGCGACTTCCGCGCCTTCACCGCGCATCATCCCGAGCTGGCCAAGGCGGTGGAGGCCGAAGCGCGCCGGCGCGCCAAGCACGCCGCGCCCAAGAGCCACCCGCTGGCGCGGGAGTTGGCGGATAACGACGAAAAAGATTGAACCCGCCGGTGCCGTGGCGAGCGGCTGAATGCCGGGTTACCGGCGTCCATGGTCCACACGTGGAATGCGATGCGTGGTCGGTAAGATTGGTATGATGGCGGCCCACCCAAGTTCTCAGCAACCATCGCACGGACTTCCGATAATGTCCTCGATCCGGATGAGCTCCATATCGGCCTAAATCGATGTGAATGACGCGAAGCGGACAACATCGTTCGCAGAATTTGATAGTCAGACCTGCCACTGTCGGCTTAGCCTTCGAGTTCCCTTGTAATGAGCTCTCGATATGGTGCCGAGCAACCGACATCCCCGCTGACAGCCGGCGGTCTTTCTGGCATCGCAAGTCCGCATAGATCCGCTAAGACCCGAAGCGCGCCGATGGGGTCGCCGATCATGTCCTCATATCGAATTACGCGCGCAATGTTCGAAAATTTCTCTGCTAGTAGGTCAATCATCTCATTAAACCAGAGAACATGGTCGCGCGCCGCCTTTAAATCGAACGCGTAGGGATTTCCGTCTGTATAATTGCGCATAAAGATACGCAGAAGATTATCTTCCACATTTCGTTTCAAAAAAATGAAACGCACATTTGGCACCACCGAAGCAATGTGTGCCGCGTCATGAATGCAAGTCGAAAGCGTGTTAGTGAAGATCTTCCGCGGACTGACGCGCTGCGCAAGATTCTTGAGGTAAATCTCGCAAAACATGGGGTAAAGCTGCGGCGGGAGTTGCTTGAGGAGGCTGACGGTAAGAAGGTTCGATGCCTGCGATACCCGCCGCACAGCGTTTTCAACCATTGGATTTTCGTATCCGCGCTTGACCGCGTCGAACATGCCGGCAAGCTCTTCCATCGTTGTTTTGCCGCAACCTGACGGCCCGAGGATAAAGAGCGAAATCGGGTACCGGTCGTCATTTTTCGCGGGCCGTGTTTGACAGGCTTGCAGCGATGCCAGACTTGCACGCCGCGCCTCCGCGAGCTGCGGTATGCTTTTCTTTACCCGCGCAAAAGCCATTTGGTTTGCCTGGACTAAGTGCTGCCAAGCTTCGGGATAGCGGCCCGCCCGATCGAGCGCTACGGCCTTGAAAAATAGGACGGAGCTTTCAAAGTCTTGTTTCTCCTCACCTGGGCCTCGCACAACGTTTTGTAGAGCGCCTAACAGGTCCAATTTGACCGCTGACGCGGGCAGATTGGCGAGAGCTCGGATCGGCTCAAGATCACGCATGCCGCGCTTTATAAGAGCTTCGAATATTGACGCCGCTTGTGCCTGCGCACCGATATTTTTGTACGACCACCCTAGACCGATGGCGGCCGACGCAAAGCCGGCATCGAAAGTCAATGCGCGCTTGTATGCATCGCAGGCGAAATCATATTCTCGCTCTTCGCGGTAAAGGTCGCCAAGAGCGACAAGCACGTTAGGATCGTCCGGTTTAATGGCGCGAGCTTGTGCGAGCGTCTGCGCCGCCATTTCGTTCGCGCCGAGTTGCAAGTAAACACCGCCCAAGGCCGTCAAGGTCGTCCAACTTTGAGCGTTGAGCATTGCTGCGCGCACGAGGCAATCAAGTGCCTGCTCGCAGTCATTCTGATCCGCAAAGATCAGCCCTAGGGTGTGCAATGCCCCCACATAATCGGGATAACGGTTCAGCAGCGTTTCGCAGATTGACCGCGCGCGCGCAAAATCGAGCTGTTGGCGCAGCTGCTCGGCTTGTTGCAGCTGGTTGAAGGCCTCTCGTTGTGGGTCGGGCGTCACAGCCGACATCCCCTGCATAAAAACGGTTAGTGTGGCTTGGAACTTCGACAAAAAAGCGAAGCTACTCGGCCAATGATCTCCGAAGCCTTGATAGGATGAAATGCGAATGGTTGACAAATTAAAGCCGGCGCGGTCGCAATCGATCGCGCCGGCGCGGCGTGGAAAAAGTAACCTACGGGAATGTAAAAGTAACTCGTAACACCGGCCCGTAGTAGAATTGATTCTGGTTTACGATTGCACCCGCCGAATTGACCGTTCTCAATACATCCCAAAAGCCATCGAATCGATAGCTCGCGGTCATTTTGAAATTGGGATTGAATTGGTATGCGATTCCAAGCTGGCCGTCGAGGTTGAAGACTGCGCCGGTGTCGGAGCTGCTTGTGGCCGTGGTGACGGTGCCAGTACCCTGTCCCGCACCCGGATTTAGAACCAGCGTCATTGTGGAGTTTGACTGGTAGCTGCGCCGGCCAAATAACACGGCAACGTCGCCGCTATATTCGATGCTCCACGGCCCGCCTAAGGGGATTGTGCCATCAAGCCCAACGAGAGGTCCGACACCAAGAAACTTACTTCTTGAATAGAACCAAAAAGTGCCGGTGATAGGCGACCCGAAAAACGGCGGGGCTGAATCAGACCCGCTAACAGTGCCGCTGCCGGTCACTTTCGAATAGATATCGGCGACCCGGATTCCGACCTTGGCCAGTGCCTGACCGGAGCCAAGTTGAAAATCGCGCCCAGCCGCGAAATCCACCAACCAATGATGTTCCTTAATATCGGCAGAACCAGCGCCCGTGGCATAGGCGCTCGTTGTGCGAGTGAACGCGCCAGAGTGGAAAACAAAACCGGGAGGAGAGGGAATTGCGACGCTTGCCGGGAAGGCCTTTCCGTGGCGCTGGGCGGCCCCGTACCGGAACTGTCCGATGATATGATATGGGAAATACGCCGCAGAGCTGTAGTCAAATCCGATCGCACCTTGCCAGCCTAGTTTTGGCTCGATACCGATCGGGCTTGGGAGGAAGGGGAACGGACCAAAATTGGGATCGCTAGTATTGAACGCGCCTCCTTCGACCCACCATGTGAAACGGTCTTGCTGAACGGGTGCGGGCGCAATCACGGGTGCTTTAACGGGAAGATCAGCCGCCATTACGGCCGGCGAAGCCATCATCAGCGCAACAACCGAAACGCCCGCAAACAGTGTAGCTCGTGTTGTTCTTACGACCGAATTTTTTCGCATGATATTGGCCACCCAACGTCAAACACTGCGCCCCTAGGGCGAGAAATATTCTTCTGGTACTTTACGTGGTAAGTTGACAGCGGAGAATGGACCCTTTCCGAAACTCGAAGTCTGTGATCCGAAAGTCACAGCATTCGTAACCCTTTGTAAGATCAAGCAAACTATTCCCGGCCCGGCATGGATACCAAAACGACGGAACGAAGGGATTCACAGTCTTCTCAGGCGCCTGAAGCCCAGATCGCGCCAAAGTCTGGGATTGTCTGGCTCGCCTCATACCCAAAATCCGGAAACACCTGGACACGCGCCTTTCTGCATAACCTCGTCAAGGCGATCTCAGGCGAAGCTGACACTCAAAACATAAACAGCCTCGGGCGATTTACGGCGGGCCTTGGCGGCAAGGAGCTGTACGCGAAGATTTTAGGTTTCGAACCAACGAACGAACATCGTGACGAAATTGCTGCGGCACGACATGAAGTCCAGCGCAGGGCGGCAGAGCATTTCGACGGACTGCTATTCATAAAAACCCATCAAGCACTCGTTCTCGATCGCGGCACGACGACGATCAATTTCGAAGTCACGGCGGGAGCAATTTATATCGTTAGAAATCCGCTAGATGTCGCGATCTCCTACGCTCACCACATCGGCTGTACAATCGATCAAGCCATTGAGATTATGGGCACTAAGAATGCAGAAATGCCGGTGAGCGAAAAGCAGGTACATGAAATTTACGGCACCTGGAGTCAACATGTCCTGAGCTGGACGCGCAAGCCGCACCAGGCGATCTACGTAATGCGCTACGAAGACATGCTTGCAGAACCGGCGACGACGTTTGGCGGTCTTGCGCGCCATCTTCTCTTCGCACCGACCGAACAGCAACTGACTGACGCAATTGAAGCCTCTTCATTCAACGAGCTTCGTGCGCAGGAAGAAAAAGACGGTTTCCAGGAGAAGCCGGAAAAGGCTGAGCGCTTCTTCCGCGAAGGTCGAACGGGGCAATGGAAAGAAATTCTGACGCTCAATCAAATTGACCGGATCGTCACGGACCACGGCGAGCAGATGGCAAGATTCGGCTATCTGCCCGAACAACAAGCCGACTTGAGCCGATCCGCATCGTTCGCCTCGGAGTGACGGTCTGCGCGCATAGCGGATCACTCCATTGCCAGGAAGAAACGGCCGGCGGACGAGGCGTCCATTCTCGTCGACGCGCGCACAGGCTGCCGCATCGTCACGCTCAACCGGCCGCAGCGCCTCAATGCATTCAACGAGGCGGTGCATGAGGCGCTCATCGCCGCGCTCGACGAGGAGGTGGCGAACGAGAATCGCCACGCGCTGTTGTTGACCGGCGCCGGGCTCGACAAATATTGCAATCCGCTGTTGGCGCACCGCCACGGTGACGACCACCGAGCCGACCAGGTTGTTGATGCTGGAGGTGAGCGACTTCCGCGCCTTCACCGCGCATCATCCCGAGCTGGCCAAGGCGGTGGAGGCCGAAGCGCGCCGGCGCGCCAAGCACGCCGCGCCCAAGAGCCATCCGTTGGCGCGGGAGCTCGCCGACAGCGACGAGCAGGATTGAACGTGCAACTGCAGTGGCGCGCGGCTAGGCGCCGACGCAGCAATGGTTGTGCACGCATTAAATCGAGGCCCGAGCGATCCTCGCCAGTGTTCGCGATGCGCCGCGTCGCGGACTCAAGCCGGACGTGGCGCGACTTGCGCGATGTGCCAATGGGCGACACCATTATTTTTTAGTGAAGCGGCTCCCGCGACCGTGAGCGCAAACTGCGAACGGCAGTAAGCGAGTCATCTTCGTCACGGAGATCGGCCTCGAACAGGACTTTGAGGGCTTGCGCATGCTGCGACGGCTTGAGGCCGCGACCGTGGGATTGCCCTTGAGAAACATCATACGGTGCATATAGGCATCGGCATACCTCAACTTCTCCTGCATCGCTCCGCGCATCTCGAGCGCGCTCGACCGGCCGCCTTCGGCAAGAATGGTAATATCGGCGGCAGTCGTGGCAACCGTCAGCAGCCCGAAGCAAGCGGTCGCAAGTCAGGTATTTGATATATCCGCAAAAACAAATTCACGTGCCGCCTCCGCGCCACATCGATTACACACGCGCGAGGCTCTCTTGTATTCCGGCCAATATATACAACATCAGAATGTGCTTATCTTCTTAATCGTTGAGCCATCATTCATTCATAGAGTGCCGGCGACATTCGGCTGCATCCAGTCGAGAAAGGTCTAATCGTGCCCAACACCCGGGACAAGTCCGTGGACACTGTCAACGAGGGCAGCCGAAGGAAACTCGTTGCGGAAACTCCGCGCCAAGTCGTGGCGCTAGAGGGCATGGCCCTACAGAACGCCATCATGAATAGCGTCGATCTCGCGATCATCGCAACCGATGCGAAGGGCATCATCCGATTGTTCAACTACGGCGCCGAACGGCTGCTGGGTTACGCTGCCAGCGACGTCATCGACAAAATGGAGCCAAGCGACTTCCACGATCCGCAGGCCGCGATTGCGCGCGCCGAACAATTGAGCGAAGAGTTTGCCAGCACGATCACTCCCGGATTTGGCGCGCTGGCGTACAAGGCTTCACGCGGAATCGAGGACAAGTACGAACTGCCGCTCATCCGCAAAGACGGCAGCCGCTTGCCCGGCGAGATATCGATCACCGCGTTGCGCAACGATAAAACTGAAATTATCGGTTATCTGATTATCGGTACCGATAATTCCCTCGCGAAACTCGCGGCGGATGCGGCCAAGAGGGAAAAAGTCGCCCAGGAGATGTTTCGACGGGCCGTCGAAGCAAGTCCCAGCGGCATGCTGATGGTCGATCGCGAAGGTGAGATGGTAATGGTCAACGCGGAGGTCGAACGACAATTCGGCTACCGCCGCGAGGAACTGATCGGCCATTCTGTGGACATGCTGCTCCCCGTACGCCTGCGTAGTCCGCATGCTCGTTCCCGTGAGGCGTATAATCTCCGGCCGGAGACGCGCCCCGTCGAAGCTCGCTCGGATTTGTTGGGGTTGCGCAAGGATGGGACCGAGTTTTCGGTCGGAGTGTCGCTCAATCCGTTCCAGGTCGATGGAAGCTTGTTGGTTCTCGGCGTCGTCGTCGATCTCACCGAGCACAATCGCATTAATCGCATGAAAGATGAATTCGTCGCTACCGTTAGCCACGAGCTGCGCACCCCGCTCACCTCGATCGTGGCTACGCTTGGCATTCTTACTAGCAAGGCGGCTGCGCAGGTCGCGGATCAGGCTCCGCGGATGCTCACGATCGCATACACGAACAGCCAAAGGCTGGTTCGTCTGCTCAATGACATTCTCGACATCGAAAAAATGGAGTCGGGCAAAGCCGCCTTCAATTTCAAGCGCGTCGAGCTGCTACCGCTTGTCGAGCAGACGATCGAAGAAAATCGCGCATTTGCCGAAGGTTACAAGGTGCGAATTCGGCTTGAAACGACGTCCGCAGCGACCACAGTGCGCGCGGACCCCGATCGGCTTACGCAAGTCGTCACCAACCTCCTCTCGAATGCCATCAAGTTTTCGCCGCCCGGTGAGGAAGTGGTCGTCGCGGTCGAGACGAAAAGTGAGACCGTCGGTATTTCGGTGCGCGACCATGGCCGTGGCATTTCGGACGAATTCAAGCCCCGCGTTTTCAAGAAATTCGCGCAGGCCGACGCCACGGACGCACGCCAAAAAGACGGTACCGGCCTCGGGCTGAGCATCGTCAAGCAAATCGTCGATCGGCTTGACGGCGCGGTCGGCTTCGAGGACGCGCCCGGCGGCGGTACAATTTTTCACGTCGAACTTCCCAATTGGGCGCACGCCGTCAGAACCCAATCTCGCCTCCCTGCAATGTCGGACCATCGTGTGTTGCTCTGTGAGGACGATCCCGAGGCAGCGATCGTAATCTGCGACCGTTTGCTCCAAGGAGGGTTTATCACGGATATCGCGCTTACCGCAGATGAGGCGGTCGCACACGTGGCAGCGGCGTCATATTTCGCGATCCTGGTTGATCTGCAGCTCCCGGAGGGCGACGGCATCAGCCTGATCAAGCAATTGCGGGCGCAGCCGCAAGTTTACAACACGCTGCTAGTCGTTTTGTCCGCAAACCTTGATCCGGTCCCGGAAGACGAGCAGCCCTCCGCCCTCCTCAACGTATTGGACTGGCTCGACGCCCCAATCGACGTCGACCGCCTGATGCGGGTGCTCGATCGGCCGATTGTCCGCAATAGGAGCCTGCGTCCGCGTATTCTTTATGTCGATTCCGATGCCAGCGCGCTTCGCGCCGTGGCCAAGGCGTTGGACGCCAAGGCCGAAGTCATGTCGGTCGGTTCGATCGACGAGGCGCGCCGCGCGCTCACCGCCAAACGCTTCGACGTCGCTGTGCTCGACGTCGCTCTGGCTCTCGGTTCCGGCCTAGAGCTGCTGCACGAGCTCCGCGACAACGAGGGTGATGCGATACCCCTCATCGTTTTTTCGGCGCCAGACGCAAGTCCCGCATTTTCCGGACAGTTTCGAGCCGCGCTGATCAAGTCGCGCACTTCGATCGACAAAATAGTCGCAACACTGCGCAATCGCTTGGTGAGCGCGCCCGCGTCTCCCAAACACAAGGATGCAGCATGAGTTCGCTTCACGTACTTCACATCGACGATGAGCCCGACATCCGAGAACTCGCCGCGATTTCTCTCGGCCTCGACTCTGAATTTGAGGTGCGCAGTTGCGCTTCGGGCAAAGACGGGCTCGCCGACGCCGCAGAATCTCGACCCGACCTCATCCTCCTCGACGTCATGATGCCGGTCATGGACGGACCGGAGACGCTGCGGCATTTGCGGGAAAATCCTAAGACCGCCGACATTCCCGTCGTTTTCATGACCGCCCGTGTGCAGGCAAGAGAGCTCGATCACTTCAAGTCGCTGGGGGCCGCGGGCGTGATCTCCAAACCGTTTGATCCGATGACGCTCGCGGCTACGGTACGCAGTTACATGCACCCGGCCCATGCGGCATGACCCCGCGGCCGCCGTGCGGGGCGGTTTCCGGCGGTGTATTCACGACGGCGCTTTAGCGTCGGCGGAGCACCATAATGAAATTCCGGCAATAATGAATTGCGCCTCGCATTCCCGCCTCCCCGATCCGTGATAGAAGACTGAAAATCCGCGAGCCGTCGCTTTATTGACGGGTCTCCGAATACTGGGAGGAAGACCATGGACGAGGCGCCCATTCTCGTGGCCGTGCGCGCGGGCTTCCGCATCGTCACGCTCAACCGGCCGCAGCGCCTGAACGCCTTCACCGAGGCGATGCATCATGCGCTCAGCGCCGCGCTCGACGAAGCGGTGGCGGACGCGAGCTGCCGCGCGCTGTTGCTGACCGGGGCCGGCCGCGGCTTCTGCGCCGGGCAGGACTTGAACGACCGCGTGCCGCAGCCCGGACAGAAGCGCGACACCGGCGCCGGCCTCGACAAGTTCTACAATCCGCTGGTGCGAAGGCTGCACGCGCTGCCGTTCCCGACCGTCGCCGCCATCAACGGCGTCGCCGCCGGCGCCGGCCTAAACGTCGCGCTGCATTGCGACATCGTGCTGGCGGCGCGCTCGGCGCGCTTCATCCAGTCCTTCGCCAAGATCGGGCTGGTGCCGGACGCCGGCGGCACGTGGGTTTTGCCGCGGCTGGTCGGCATGGCGCGCGCGCGCGGCCTCGCGCTGCTCGCCGAACCGCTGTCGGCCGAGCGGGCCGAGCAATGGGGCCTGATCTGGAAGGCGGTCGACGACGCAGCACTCATGGGGGAAGCAGAGAAACTCTGTGCGCATTTTGCCAGCGCGCCGACCGCGGCGCTGACGCTTGCCCGCCGCGCGCTCGATGCCTCCGAGACCAACACGCTTGACGCCCAGCTCGATCTCGAGCGCGATTTGCAGCGGGAAGCCGGCGCGTCGCCCGACTACGGCGAAGGCGTGCGTGCCTTCATCGAGAAGCGCGCGCCGGTCTTCAGCGGGCGCAAGGCGTGATGCTTCAGTTCGTCATTCCGGGACGGCGCCATAAGCACGTTTACGCGCGTCTTCGACGCGCTATGGCGCCGGACCCGGAATCCAGGACCACACGAACAGCGTCGGCGTGTCGCTCTGGATTCCGGGCTCGCTCGCTTCGCTCGCGCCCCGGAATGACAACGGAGGACCGATCAGCGGAATTCGCTATGAGCGGCCGCAGCTTTCAGCGGATATACGCTTCCGTCGCATAGCGCCGCATCATGCGCGCGCTGTTGAAGTAGGAGCCGATCTTGGAGATCGCCTGCTTCATCATCCAGATCCAGCGTGCGCGGTCGTCGTAATAGAGCGGCAGCACGACCCGTTCCAGCTTGCCATAGAGATCCACGGCATCGCTGCCGTGCTTGCCGCTCTCCCCGTCGCCGTCGCCGATCGCCCAGCCGGTGACGCCGTCGATGCAGGCTTCCACCCACCAGCCGTCGAGCACGCTCAGGTTCAGCACGCCGTTGAGCGCCGCCTTCATGCCGCTGGTGCCGGAAGCCTCCATCGGCGGCAGCGGCGTGTTGAGCCAGATGTCGGCGCCGGCGACGAGGCTCGCCGCGATGCGCATGTCGTAATTGGGCAGGTAGACGATGGGCACCGTGTTGGCGAGCTGCTGGATGTGGCGGTTGATCGCCTCGATCAGCCCCTGACCCGGCGCGTCGCTCGGATGCGCGATGCCGGCGAACACCACCTGGAACGGGCGCTTGCGCGCGATCGCCGCCAGGCGGTCCATGTCGCTGAACAACAGGCCCGGGCGCTTATATTGCGTCATGCGGCGGGCAAAGCCGATCAGCGGCACCTCCGGGCTGAGCGCGAGCGCGGCGGCGCCGTTGACCTGCGCGATCAGGTCGCGCTTGGCCTCCTGATGCGCGCCCCACACCGCCTTGTCGTCGAGCTGGTCGGCGCGCGCGAGCACCTCCGGCTCGTGCGCCCAGTGCGGGAACCTGGCCTGATAGAGCTTGGCGAAGCCCGCATGCGTCCAGGTCGGCGCGTGCACGCCGTTGGTGATGGCGCGCACGCGATAGCCGGGGAAGATGCGGGCTGTGGTCTCGGCGTGGCGCTCGGAGACGCCGTTGATGCGTCCGCTCAGGCGCAGCGCCAGCCGCGTCATGTTCAGATTGTCGGCGCCGGCGAAGCGCTTGATCTCGTCGCGCTCGATATAGTCGTCGAGCAGGCGCTCGACCAAGGGATAGGAGAAACGGTCGAAGGCGGCTTCAACCGGCGTGTGCGTGGTAAAGATGCAGCGCTCGCGCACCCGCGCGGGATCGTAGGGCGATTCACCGGGGCCGACGTCTTCCTCCGGCTGGCGCGACGAGCGCAGGAGATGCAGCGTCAGCAGCGCGGCGTGGCCTTCGTTCATGTGATAGGTGTCGATGGCGAAACCGAGCGCCTGCAGCATGCGGGCGCCGCCGATGCCGAGCACGATTTCTTGGGCGAGCCGGTAGGCGTCGTCGCCGCCATAGAGCTGGTCGGTGATCCGGCGGTCCTCGATGCTGTTCTGCTCGAGGTCGGTGTCGAGCAGCAGCACCGGAATGCTATGGCCGAGCGGGCAGGTCAGCCGGTAGAGCCAGGGCCTGATCCAGACCTCGCGGCCGGCGATCGGCACCGCCACCATGGCCTCCAGCCTATCGGTGAACGTGTCCGGCTCCCACGGGTTCGCCTTCGTCACCTGCCGCCCGGCGGCGTCGATTTCCTGCCGCACATAGCCGGCGCGGCTCACCAGGCTGACGAACACCATGGGCAGCTCGAGGTCGGCGGCCGTGCGCGCGGTATCGCCGGCCAGCACGCCGAGCCCGCCGGCGTAAGTGTGCATTTCCGGGCGCAGCGCGATTTCCATGGAGAAATAGGCGATGCGGGTACGCTGCAGGAACGGTTCGATTGGATTCATCGAGATTTGCGCTTCGCGGTTGCTGAGCCCACCACCCTAGCGGCGACAAATTGCGGAATTGTGTTCAGGCCCGGCGCCCCGCCGTAGCACTACGGGGCACCAACGGACTTGATCAAGCCGGCTTCACGCGCTTTCAGGCCGCGACCAGCGGCAATTCGCGCAAGGTTTCGAGCCGGTCGAGCGACGCCAGCCGCTCGAACAGGCGCTCCGCCTGCCCCGGCGGCAGGCCGCGGCCGGCGCAATCGAGGAATTTCTCGCGCAACTCCTCCTCGCTCAACGGCTGTTGCCAGCTGCCTTTCGGGTGGACGACCGGCGCATGCTCCAGCGTTTCGCCGCTTGCGAGCACGACGCTGACGCGGTCGTCCGGGGCAAACGGCAGCTCGGCCATGCGTTCCTCGGTGGTCGATGTATGGACCTTGCGCATGACCGCGCGCACGTCCGCGCGCCGCACGAAAGCATCGTCCAGCTCCTGCAGGCTCACGCGCCGCGCGGTCAGCGCCGCGGCAAGCGCGAACTCCATGCTGAATTTTCCTTCCAGTGCGGTCGCCGGATCATGGTTGCGCAGCATCAGCTTCTGCGCGTCGCCGATCCTGACATTGATCGCGGCAACCGACTGCGGAGCCAGGTCGTGCTCGCCGACGAGATCGAGCATGGCATCGATCGCGCGGTGGGTGGCGTAACACATGGGATAGCGCTTGACGTTGATGCCGCTCTCGAGCATCCGCCAGTTCGTGCCGAGCTGCCAGTCGTGCTCGGCGAGATTCGGTCGGCCGGAGGGCGAATGGGCCTGCACGAAACCGGCGTCGTGCTCGAATACATCGGCCGCGCCGGTGAAGCCGGCCTTGGCCAGGCGCGCGGCGAGCACGCCCGCTTGCGCGGCGCGTCCGGCATGCAGCGACTTGGTCATGCTGCCGAAATTCGCCACCAGCCCGCCGGCAAGCGAGGCGGCGATGGCGACCGCATTGGCGCGTCTGCCCGGCATCGAGCCGGTTGAGCCGCGCGCAGGCGGCGGCGCAGGCCGGCGTTCCCCAGATCGCGGTCGGGTGGAAGCCGCGCATATGCATGCGGCCGGGCTCGATCTCCTTCAGCAGCGCCCAGACTTCGTAGCCCGCCACATAAGCCGCCAGCGCCTCCTCGCCGCTCGCGCCCAGCGCCCAGCCTTCGGCCAGAATGGCGGGCGTCAGCACCGCGCTGGTATGCCCGTCGACGGCGACGTCGTCATAATCGAGCACGTGGCCGGCGGTGCCGTTGACCAGCGCCGCGTCGGCGGGCGCGAGGTTGCGGCCGCAGGGAATTTCCGGCGCTCCGTCATTGGCGGTGGAGGCCGCCACCATGGTCGCCACGATCCGCGGCGCCTCTTCCTTGGCGCCGGCGATCATCACGCCGACGCAGTCGAGCATGCCGATGCGGGCGCCGCGCCGGCAGGTTTCCGGGATCGCTTGCGGTTCGAGCGCGGCGGCAAACTCGGCAATGGCGCGCGTGAGTGCCGGCATCGGCGTTCTCCCTCCCCGCGCTAGTGTGGCGCAGTCGCCGGTAGTCGGTAAAGCGGGATACCGCTCCGAGAACCAGAAAAATCGGCTTGCGCTGCCGCCGTCAGTGCACGATCTGGCGCAATTCGCCGCTGCGGTAGCGCTGCGCCATGGCGTCGAGCTCGACGGCACGGACTTTCGGCGCTTGTCCTGCCGAGCCGAAGGCCTCGAAGCGGTCGATGCAGACCTTCTTGGTCTCCTCCATCGCCGCCTGCAGGAATTTGCGCGGGTCGAATTCGCGCGCGTTCTTCTTCATGGTGCGGCGCATGGCCGCTGTCATGGCGAGCCGGATGTCGGTGTCGATATTGACCTTGCGCACGCCGTAGCGAATGCCCTCCTGGATTTCCTGCACCGGCACGCCATAGGTCTCCGGGATGTCGCCGCCGTAGCAGCGGATTTCCTGCAGCAGATATTGCGGTACCGAGGAGGAGCCGTGCATGACCAGATGCGTGTTGGGCAGGCGGGCGTGGATGGCCTTGATGCGGTCGATGGCCAGGATATCGCCGGTCGGCTGGCGCTTGAACTTGTAGGCGCCGTGCGAGGTGCCGATCGCAATGGCCAAGGCGTCGCATTGCGTCTCGTCGACGAAGCGGGCGGCCTCGTCGGGATCGGTCAACAACTGCTCGCGCGACATTTTACCCTCGGCGCCGTGGCCGTCCTCCTTGTCGCCCTGCAGCGTCTCGAGCGAGCCGAGGCAGCCGAGTTCGCCCTCCACCGACACGCCGACCGCGTGCGCCAGTTCCACCACCTTGCGGGTGACCCCGACATTGTAGCCGTAGTCGGCCGGCGTCTTGGCGTCGTCCTTGAGCGAGCCGTCCATCATCACCGAGGTGAAGCCGGAGCGGATGGCGCCGACGCAGACCTGCGGCGAAGCGCCGTGGTCCTGGTGCATGACGATCGGGATTTCCGGATAGGCCTCGACCGCGGCGGCGACCAGATGGCGCAGGAAAGGCTCGCCGGCATATTTGCGCGCGCCGGCCGAGCCCTGCAGGATCACCGGGCTTTGCGTGGCGCGCGCGGCGTCCATGATCGCCTTGATCTGCTCCATATTATTGACGTTGAAAGCCGGCAGGCCGTAGCCCTCCTCGGCGGCATGGTCGAGCAATTGACGCATTGAAACGAGCGACATCGGTTATCTCCCTGGCGTTCAATCTTGTCGGGCAAGCGCGCGCCGGCCGACGCTTGCGCGCACTGCCGCGGCCACGCGCTCGGGCGTGAAGCCGAAATACGTGAACAGGTCTTTCTCGGGCGCCGACTCGCCGAAGCGGTCGAGGCCGATCACCGCGCCGTCGCGGCCGGCATAGCGGTACCAGCCGCGCGTGACGCCGGCTTCGACCGCGATCACCGGCAGCTGCGGCGGCAGCACCTGCTCTTGCCAGGCCTTGTCCTGGCGCTCGAACAGGTCGACGCAAGGCATGGAGACGACGCGCACCGCGATGCCGTCTTCGGCGAGCAGCGCAGCCGCCGCGCCCGCGAGCTTCACTTCCGAGCCGGTGGCGACGATGACCGCGACCGGCGCCGCCGCAGGCTCGGCCAGCACATAGCCGCCGCGGGCGATGGCCGAGCGTTGGGCGGCGTCGCGCGGCTGATGCGGCAGCGCCTGCCGCGACAGTGCCAGCACGCTGGGGCCGTCGTCGCGCGCCACGCTTTGCGTCCAGGCAACCGTTGTCTCCACCGCGTCGCAAGGGCGCCAGACGTCGAGATTGGGAATGAGCCGCAGCGATTCCACGTGCTCGATCGGCTGGTGCGTCGGCCCGTCCTCGCCCAGCCCGATCGAATCGTGGGTCAGCACATAGACCACGCGCTGGCGCATCAGCGCGCTCATGCGCAGCGCGTTGCGCGCATAGTCGGAGAACACCAGGAAGGTGGCGGCGTAAGGCAAAAAGCCGCCGTGCAGCGCCAGCCCGTTCGACATCGCCGCCATGCCGAACTCGCGCACGCCGAAGAACACCGTGTTGCCGGCGGCGTCGCGTGTGATCGGCTTGGTGAGCGGATGGTTGGTGAGGTTGGAATGCGATAGATCGGCCGAGCCGCCGAACAGCTCGGGCAAACTTTGCGAGAGCGCGGCGAGCGCGTTCTGGCTCGCCTTGCGGGTGGCGATCGATTCAGCCTTGGCGTCGGTCTTGGCGACCAGATCGGCCGCGAGGCCGCTGAAATCGTTCGGTAATTCTCCCCAGACCCGGCGCAGGAATTCCGCCGCCAGCTCGGGATGCGCCGCCCGGTAGGCGTCGAAGCGGCGCTGCCAATCGGCCTCGAGCGCTGCGCCCTGGCGCCAGCCGTTCCACATATCGGCAACCTCGGGCGGGATGACGAAAGGCGCGTGCGGCCACGCCATCACTTCACGCGTTCGCGCTACCTCTTCCGCGCCGAGCGGCGCGCCATGGGTGTCGTGATGGCCCTGCTTGGTGGGCGCTCCGCGCCCGATCACGGTCTTGCAGCAGATGAGCGTCGGCCGCCCGGTGTCCGCCAGCGCCGCGGTCAAAGCCGCATCGACCGCAAGCTGGCTGTGACCGTCGACGTCGCGGATGACTTGCCAGCCATAGGCCTCGAAGCGCTGGGGCGTGTCGTCGGGGAACCATTCGGACACGTCGCCGTCGATGGAAATGCCGTTGTCGTCGTAGAGCGCGATCAGCTTGCCGAGCTTAAGCCTGCCGGCGAGCGAGGCCGCCTCGTGGCTGATGCCTTCCATGAGACAGCCGTCGCCCACCACCACAAAGGTACGATGGTCGACGATTGTATGGCCCGGCCGGTTGAACTGCGCGGCAAGCGTCTTCTCGGCGATCGCCATGCCGACCGCATTGGCAAAGCCCTGGCCCAGCGGCCCGGTGGTGGTCTCGACGCCGACGGTGACGCCGAATTCGGGATGGCCCGGCGTCTTGGAATGCAATTGCCGGAAGCGCTTGAGCTCTTCGACCGGCAGGTCGTAGCCGGTGAGATGTAATAATGAATAGAGCAGCGCCGAGGCGTGCCCGTTCGACAAAACGAATCGGTCGCGGTCGCACCAGGCCGGATTGCCCGGGTGATGGCGCAGATGGCGCCGCCACAACACCGTCATGGCGTCGGCCAAGCCCATCGGCGCGCCGGGATGGCCGGACTTGGCCGCCTCCACCATATCCATGGCGAGCGCGCGCAAGGCAGCGCTGGTGGGCTCGGTCAGCCCGGCATGCAATCCTTGCGGTGCGACGTTCATTGATAGATTCCTTCCCTATCCGGCGCGCTTCTTCTTTTCGACCAGTTGCAGGATCATCGGCGTCAGGATGAGCTGCATGGCGAGATCGAGCTTATTGCCGGGAATGACGATGGAATTGGCGCGCGACATGAAGCTGTCGTGGATCATCTTGACGAGATAAACGAAATCGATGCCGCGCGGATTGCGGAAACGGATCACCACCATCGATTCGTCGGGCGTCGGGATCCAGCGCGCGATGAACGGGTTGGAAGTGTCGACCGTCGGCACGCGCTGGAAATTGATGTCGGTCTCGGTGAACTGCGGGCAGATATAGTTCACGTAGTCCGGCATGCGGCGCAGGATGGTGTCGACCACCGCTTCCTGGGTGTAGCCGCGCTCGTCCTTGTCGCGATGGATCTTCTGGATCCATTCGAGGTTGATCACCGGCACCACGCCGATCTTGAGGTCGGCATAGCGCGCGGTATTGGCGGTCTCGGTCACCACCGCGCCGTGCAGGCCCTCGTAGAACAGAAGGTCGGTGCCCTGCTCCAGCGGTTGCCAGTCGGTGAAGGTCCCCTGCCCGCGGCCGTACTTCTCGGCCTCGTCCTCGTCGTGGATGTAATGGCGGGTACGGCCGGTGCCGCTCTCGGAATATTCGCGGAACACCGTTTCCAGTTCGTCGATCAGATTGGCCTCGGGGCCGAAATGGCTGAAATGGTTGTTGCCGGTCTTTTGTGCCTCCGCCATGGCGGTGCGCATGCCGGCGCGGTCGTAGCGGTGGAAGGCGTCGCCCTCGATGAAGGCGGCCTGGATGTTCTCGCGGCGGAAGATCTCGTCGAACGTCTTCTTCACCGACGTCGTGCCGGAGCCTGACGAGCCGGTGATCGAGATGATGGGGTGCTTGATCGACACGACATTCTACTCCCGCGGCGCCCATTCAGGCCCGAAACAGGCCGCGCCGGCCGAATAGCGGCGATTCGCCCGGATGCGGTTCGTTGTGATGGCGCTCGAGCCGCGCCACTTCCTCGCGCGAGCCGAAAATGAGCGGCACGCGCTCGTGCAGCATGCGCGGCACGCGGTCGAGGATGCGCTCGCGCCCGGTGGAGGCAGCAGCCCCCGCCTGCTCCATCAGCATGGCGATGGGATTGGCCTCATAGACCAGGCGCAGCCGCCCGCTGCGGTAGCCTTCGCGCGCGTCGCCCGGATAGGCATAGACGCCGCCGCGCATCAGGATGCGGTGCGCCTCCGCCACCATGGAGGCGATCCAGCGCATGTTGAAATTGCGCCCGCGCGGGCCGTCGGCGCCGGCGACGCAATCGTCGAACCAGCCCCGCACCTCGCCCGACCAGTGCCGGGCATTGGAGGCGTTGATGGCGAACTCGTTGCTCACCGGCGGCACCTGCACCTGCGGCTTGGTCAGCACGAAGGCGCCGCTCGCCGGATCGAGGGTGAAGACGTCGGTGCCGGCGCCCAGCGTCAGCGCCAGCGCGGTCTGCGGGCCGTACAGAACATAGCCGGCGGCGACCTGGTCGTGGCCGCGACGCAGAAACGCCGCCGGTTCAGCGCCGCCACCGGGAGGAGTTGGCAGCAGCGAGAAAATGGTGCCGATCGAAACGTTGGTTTCGATATTGGAGGAGCCGTCGAGCGGATCGAGCGCGACGATCAGCGGCGCGTGCGGGTCGAGCTCGACCGGCACGTCAAGCTCTTCAGAGGCGACGGCGGCGACCGGCGCGCTGCGCAGCGCATCGATGAGATGGGTATTGGCCAGGATATCGAGCTCGGTCTGGAAATCGCCGCCGACCTTGTCCGCCTGCAGCCGCGCGAGCTCGCCCGATAACGGGCCGGCAGCGACCAGCGCTCCGATCTCCTTGCAGGCATTGGCCAGCGCGCCGACGGTCTTGGCGACCGCCTGGCGCTGCAGGTCGCCTTGCGCCCAGCCCTGCAAATACGCATCCAGACGAACGTGACTTGACATGGCATTTCCCCCTTTCGCATCCCCGGCTCTACCGTCAGGTCGCGAATATCCGGCTCTTGGTTATGTCCTCGGCTTCGATGGTCATCAGCCCGTTGCGGTCGACGGCGGCGCCGTCTTTGAACAGTCGCATGGCCTGGCGCAGGCGCGCGCGGTCGATGGCGTTGCGGATGGAACGGGCGTTGGCGAAATTGGGCTGCTGGCGGCGGCGGGCGATGTAGTCGGTCATCGCCGCATGCGCTTGCGGGCTCAGTCTGTATTGGTTCTCGGCCGCGATCGTTTCGGCGATAGCGAGCAGCTCGCCATTGTCATAGTCGGGAAAATCGATGTGGTGCGCGATGCGCGAACGGAAGCCCGGATTTGAGGCGAAGAACTTGTCCATGCGGTCACGGTAGCCGGCGAGGATCACCACCAGGTCCTCGCGCTGGTTCTCCATGACCTGCAGCAGGATCTCGATGGCCTCCTGGCCGTAATCCTTCTCGTTCTCCGGGCGGTGCAGATAATAGGCCTCGTCGATGAACAGCACGCCGCCCATGGCGCGCTTGAGCACTTCCTTGGTCTTAGGCGCAGTGTGGCCGATATATTGCCCGACCAGGTCGTCGCGCGTCACCGAGACAAGATGTCCTTTGCGCACGTAGCCGAGCTTGTGCAGGATGCTCGCCATGCGCAGCGCCACCGTGGTCTTGCCGGTGCCGGGATTGCCGGTAAACGACATGTGCAGCGTGGGCGGACCGGCGGTGAGCCCCACCTGCTCGCGCGCGCGCGCCACCAGCAGGAAGGCGGCGATCTCGCGGATGCGCTGCTTCACCGGCGCTAACCCCACCAGGTCGCGCTCGAGTTCGGCGATCGGCGCCGCGATATCGGTTTCGGCCAGCAGCGCTTTGAGGTCGACGACCTCGCCGGCGCTTTCGAAATTGGCCTTTGGTTCCGCCACGCTCATTATTACCTGCTCCGTGTCTGCTCGGCCCCGTAGCGCTGGCCGGCCGGGCGATCGACGCCATAAGGCTGAAGCGTGTAGCGGATGGTGCGGCCCGGCGCCTCCTGCCGCTCGAGCCGGTAGCCGGGCTCGTGCGAGGGCCGCTGCACCAGGAACGAGAGCCGCACGGCTTCCCAGCCGCGCGTGGAATCGAAGCCGTTGACCCGCACATAGGTTTCCGGGTTCGCCTTACGGCAGGCCTTGATCTCGGCCATCGCGCCGGCGGCGTCGTGCAGGTCGAACATCGGCATGCCCCACATTTCCCAATAGGTGTTGCGCGGATGCGGGTCGTCGGTGAACTCGACGCTCACCGCCCAACCCTGGCGCAGGCAGTATTCCACCTGCGCCGCGATTTGTTTGTCGTCGAGGTCGGGCAGGAACGAGAAAGCCCCCTGGGTTATGCGCATGATCGGTCCTCTCTCTTTCCGGCTCACACCGCCGCCGCCGTCGGCACGTAGTCCGAGGTATCGGTCGAGGTGTATTCGAAGGTGATGTCGCCCCAGGTGTCGAGCGCGGCGCGCAAAGGCTGGCACCACTTGGCGGCGTCGGCCAGGATTTCCGGGCCTTCGGTCTTGATGTCGCGGCCTTCGTTGCGCGCCAGCACCATGGTTTCCAGCGCGACGCGGTTGGCGGTCGCGCCGGCCTGGATGCCCATCGGGTGGCCGATGGTGCCGCCGCCGAACTGCAGGCAGACGTCGTCGCCGAACAAATCGAGCAGTTGATGCATCTGCCCGGCGTGGATGCCGCCGGAAGCGACCGGCATGACCTTGCGGATGCCGCCCCAATCCTGCTCGAAGAACAGCCCACGCGGCAGGTCGACTTCGTTCTTCAGTTCGCGCAGGACGTTGTAATAGCCCTGCACGGTCATCGGATCGCCTTCCAGCTTGCCGACCGCGGTGCCGGCATGCAGATGGTCGACGCCGGCCAGCCGCAGCCATTTGGCGATGACGCGGAACGAAACGCCGTGGTTCTTCTGCCGTGTATAGGTGCCGTGACCGGCGCGGTGCATGTGCAGGATCATGTCGTTGTCGCGCGCCCAGTTGGAGATCGACTGGATGGCGGTATAGCCGATCACCAGATCGACCATGACGATGACCGAGCCGAGCTCCTTGGCGAATTCTGCGCGCTTGTACATCTCCTCCATGGTGCCGGCGGTGATGTTGAGGTAGTGGCCCTTGATTTCGCCGCTTTCGGCGCCGGCGCGGTTGACCGCCTCCATCACGTAAAGGAAGCGGTCGCGCCAGTGCATGAAGGGCTGCGAATTGATGTTCTCGTCGTCCTTGGTGAAGTCGAGGCCGCCTTTGAGCGCCTCGTAGACGACGCGGCCGTAGTTCTTGCCCGAGAGGCCGAGCTTCGGCTTGGTGGTGGCGCCGAGCAGCGGGCGGCCGAACTTGTCGAGGCGCTCGCGCTCGACCACGATGCCGGTGGGCGGGCCCTTGAAGGTCTTCACGTAGGCGACCGGCAGCCGCATGTCCTCCAGCCGGCAGGCCTTCAGCGGCTTGAACGAGAATACGTTGCCGATGATGGAGGCGGTCAGATTGGCGATCGAGCCTTCCTCGAACAGGTCGAGGTCGTAGGCGACGTAGCAGAAATACTGCCCCGGCTGATTGGGCACCGGCTCTACTTTGTAGGCCTTGGCGCGATAGGCCTCGCAGGCGGTCAGGCGGTCGGTCCACACCACCGTCCAGGTGGCGGTCGAGGATTCGCCGGCGACGGCGGCCGCCGCCTCGATCGGATCGACGCCTTCCTGCGGGGTGACGCGGAACAGCGCCAGGACGTCGGTGTCCTTGGGCTCGTAGTCGGCGTCCCAATAGCCCATCTGGGCATATTTCAAGACGCCGGCCTTGTAGCGCTTTTTGCTGTCGCGGATCTTGGTCAGATTGGTGCGGTCATCCATGGTGCTTTCTCCGGTCCCGCCCAACCTAGGGAGGCTTGCATATTAAATAAAGATGAATTATCTTATTGCAAGGTTCAGGTAAACTTAATCGCCCCATGCGCCATATCACCGTCAAGCAATTGCGGCTGCTCACCGCCGCCGCCCGCGGCGGCAGCTTCGCGGCCGCCGCCGAAGCCTGCAACGTCACCCCGCCGGCCGTCACCATGCAGATGCGCCAGCTCGAGGACGATGTCGGCCTGCCGCTGTTCGAGCGCGACGGTCGCGGTTTGCGGCTAACTGCCGCCGGCAGGGAAATTCTGTCCGCCGCGGAAAAGGTGGACGCGGCGCTCGCCGACTGCGCCGCGGGACTGGCGGGCCTGAAATCGCTCGCCGGCGGGCGGGTGGCGGTCGGGGTCGTCTCCACCGCCAAATATTTCGCGCCGCAGATGCTGGCCGCCTTCGCCCGCGCGCATCCCGGCATCGATATCGAGCTGATCATCGGCAACCGCGAGGACACAATCGCCGCCTTCCGCGACGGCCGCCTCGACGTCGCGGTGATGGGCCGCCCGCCCGAGGGCGTCGAGGTCGAAAGCGCGCTGATCGGCGATCACCCGCAGGTCATCATCGCGCCGCCCGACCATGCGTTGGCGGCAACGCGCGCGATCGCGCCGGGCGAGATCGCCGGCGAGACGCTGCTGATGCGCGAGCACGGCTCGGGCACGCGCCTGCTGGCCGAACAATTTCTCGAGCAGTACGGCATCAAGCCGCGCATCGGCATGGAAATCGGCTCGAACGAAACCATCAAGCAGGCGGTGATCGCCGGCCTCGGCATCGCCTTCATCTCCGGCCACACGATTGCGTCGGAAATCGAGGACGGCCGGCTGGTCATCTTGGACGTCAACGGCCTGCCCGAAATGCGGCAATGGTTCGTGGTGCGGCCGGCCACCAAGCGGCTGATGCCGGCGGCCGGCGCGTTGCGCGACTTCCTGGTGGCAGAGGGGCGGCGCTTCCTGCCAGAGGTGCGGCTGCGCGGCGGCGCACGCAAAGCCGGAGCGAAGCGCAAGCGTGCGGCCGACAAAGCCGGCAATCAAGCGCGCGGCTAGCTAGCGCATGATCCCGAAAAGTGGGAACCGGTTTTCGGACGAGATCATGCGCACGGAAAATGTAGGGGACGCGCTGCGATTCAAGCTAAGTGGACCGGGCTCCAAGCCTGCGCGCGAAGCGTCGCGGCTATTTCGCCTTGGGATAGATCGGATCCAGGTGCTCGGCCCGCGTCACGTCCTCCAACAGCAGCAGCATCGCCGTCCAGTCTTCGTTTTCCCTGTTCCAGCTCTTGGCAAGATTGAACAGCTCGCGCGTCACCGCCCCCAGCAGCAGCGGCACGCCGGCGTCGGCCGCGAGCGACAGCGCGTGCGAAACATCCTTGTGC
Organism: uncultured Pseudomonadota bacterium; assembly: GCA_963805535.1. Classification (GTDB taxonomy): domain Bacteria; phylum Pseudomonadota; class Alphaproteobacteria; order Rhizobiales; family Xanthobacteraceae; genus Pseudolabrys. The sequence continues at coordinate 528,538 of CAWDUV010000004.1, read as the reverse complement.
GCCATGAACAGGGGGAAGTCGGGGTCGACATCTCCGGCCAGCACTTTCTTGGGGTAATTGACGATCAACTGCCCGCGCCCGGCCGTCGTATTGCTCAGCACCTCGACGGTGGCGGCGCGGTCGAGCCCCACTTTGTTGGCCAGCGTCAACGCTTCCGCCACCAGGGCGGTGCCGACCATCGACATGTAGTTATTGACGAGCTTGAGCCGGATTCCGGCGCCGTTTCCGCCGGCATGCACGATCTTGTCGCCGAAAGCTGCAAACAACGGCCTCGCCCGATCGAGATCGGCCGCGTCGGCGCCCACTATAATGAGCGAGGTGCCGGCGGCGGCATCGCGCGGCGTGCGTCCGATGGGGGCGTCGATAAAGTGAAAGCCTTGGCGGCGCACCTCCGCCGCAATGCGGTCGCTGCCGCTCGCCGAAATGGTGCTCATGTCGATGACCAGCGCGCCTTGCTTAAGACCGGCGCAGGCGCCCTGCGCACCGAGCAGCGCCGCCTCGACATGCGCTACGTCGGGCACGATGCACATCACCGCGTCGGCTCCCGTGGCGGCTTCCTGCGCGGAGGTGGCGATGCGGCAATCGAGCGACCGGAACGGGGCGAGCGCCTTCTCCGCCAGGTCGAACACCCGCAGCTTGAAGCCCGCCTTGATCAGATTGCGCGCGATCCCCGCGCCCATGGAGCCCAATCCGATGAATGCGACTTCTTTCATGGCCTTTGCACTCTTCAGCCTTGCGGCGCGCCGCCGTAAGGTCCCCAGCCGCGCGAGGCGAGATAGCCGCCATCGCAGGGCAGCGTGCAACCGACGATCGCGCTCGATTGTGGCGACAGCAGGAAACGGATCACTTCGGCGATCTGCTCGGGCTGCAGCAGCTTGCCGGCGAGGCTCGCATTGGCGAGCGCCGACATGTCGCGCGGCTTCTCGGCTACGCTCCGGCGCGTCAGAAACGGGGTATCCGTCCAGCCCGGCGCCACGGCATTGACGCGCACGCCCTGCCGCGCCCATTCGACCGCCAGGATCGACGTCATGTTGATGATGGCGGCCTTCGCCGGCGCATAGGCATAGGTCGGTCCGGGACAATAGCCGGTCACCGAGGCGATATTCACGATCGCCCCGCCCTGCCTATGCGCGATCATTTTGCCGCCGAAGACGCGGCAGGTCAGAAACGTCCCCTTGAGATGCGAGCTGACCACCGTGTCCCAATCACCGATGTCCATGTCCACGGCCTTGCCGGGAACCTGCGGCGCGCCGGCACCGCACACCAGGCCTGCGACCGGCCCGCACGCCTTTTCCACCCGGTCGGCCGCTTGCTTGAGACTGTCCTCGTCGACCACGTCCGCCTGCAAGGCGAGGACGTCCTCGCCAAGCATATTGGCCGCGCTGCGGCAACGCTCGACATCGATGTCGAGCAACGCCACGCGACCGCCGCCTTGGCGAAGGCGCGCGGCGGTGGCGAGACCGATGCCGCTCGCTCCCCCTGTGATAACGGTTACCATCGTTCCGCCTTACGCGCTCAATGGAGGAATATTGTCGAAAGCTGCGGCACGAATGCGATCACGAGCAGCGACAGGATAAGGACCGCAACATAGGCGACCGCGTCTTTGGCGATGGTGGTGTACGGCACCCCCGACATGGCCGACGCCACGAACAGGTTCAAGCCGATGGGCGGCGTGATGAACCCGACGGCGAGCGTCGACACCACGATGACGCCGAAATGAATGGGGTCGATGCCGAGCTTCTCGCCGATCGGAACGAGAATGGGCGAGAGCAGCAATATGTTCGGCGCCGCTTCCATGATGCAGCCAGCGATCAGCAGCACCCCCATGATCACCAGGATGCGGACGACGTTGTTGTCCGAAACGCCGAGAAACACTTTCACGAAAGCGTCGGGGATGTGCAGCACGGCGATGTTCTGCGAGAACACCAGGGCGATAGCGACGATCGGCGCGATAAGGCCGCAGATTTGCGAACTGCTGATCAGCACGCTCGGAATGTTCTTCGGCTTGATCTGCCGCGTGACGAGCAGGCCGACCAGGAAGGTATAGACGGCGGCGACGGCGCCGGCCTCGGTGGGCGTGAAAATGCCGGCATAGATGCCGACCAGAATGATCGCGATCGCGCCCAGCGCGTATTTGGTATCGAAAGCCGAGCGCGCGAGCTCGGACCAGGTGAACGGAAACTTCTTGCCGTAATTCTTCCTCTTGCACATCAACCAGGCGACGACGCACATGCAGCCGACCATGAAGATTCCCGGCAAAACGCCGGCCAGGAACAGGTCGGACACGCTCACGCCGACGGTTACGCCGTAGAGGACGAATGCGATGCTGGGCGGAATGATGATGCCGACCACGCCGCCGGCGGCAACCGTCGCCGCCGCGAACGACGCCGGATACCCCTCTTCCTTCATGCTGGGCAGGACGACGCGGCCGACGGTGGCCACGGTTGCTGCGTTCGAGCCGCTGATGGCGGCGAAAATGCCCGACGCTACCATTGCGGCCAGCGACAGGCCGCCACTCATCCATCCTACCAGCGAGCGCGAAAAGTCGATGATCTGCTTTGCGATGCCGCCGGCCGCGATCAAATCGCCGGTGACGACGAACAGCGGCAAGGCAATGAGCGGGAAGAGATTGAGCAAATCGAACATCGTCAGGCTGATGTTCATCAGCGGGAACTGCCGCGTGACCAACGTCAGCAGGATGGCGCCGATGCCAAGGACCGAGATGACCTCAACTCCGAGCAGAAAGAGGACGGCAATCAGGATTGCTATCCAGACGGTGACATCCATGGAGTTGCTCCCAGCCGGACCGCGGGCGCGCGGATCGGTTCCCTCAGTCCAACGCGGCCACGCTTACGGCAAGCGCTTCGCCGGCGCGGTATTTGTTGATGATGATCACGGTACGTTGAATGACGCGTATTGTTGCCAGCAGCCAACCGAACGGAACGGCGGCGGTGGCAAGCCAGAGCGGCAGATCGGCGCCGGTCATTTGCTGCTGGAACGTGATGCTGTCGGCGATCGGTCGATAGACATAGATCAGGATCACGACGCAAACGATCAGCAGGCATAGGTCGGAAAGCAGGTGAAGCATCAACTGAGCGAAAGGCGGCAGAGCGTCGCGGATCGCCGTGAACGCCAGATGCGAGCGCGTCTTGGCAAGCTTGGCCATGGAAATGTAGGTCAGCCAGATGAAGGCGTAGATGGCCGTCTCCTGCCCCCACAGGATGGAGGAGTGGAAGACATAGCGCGCCACCACCTCGCAAAAGATCAGCGTGATGATGTAGGTATAGAGGACGCAGCTCAGCGCGTCCTCTGCGTGGTCATCGAGCCATTGGACAATGCGGTGCATTCTCTTGGGTCCCCCACGGCGGACGGCCGCGCTTGCGGGCGGCCGTCCGTCGCTTCAGTCGATCGCAGATCGCCGGTTCGTTAGGCCTTCCACCAGCGCCTGGGCTTGCCATCGCCGGATTTCGCGATCTTAACCACAAGCTCGAACTCCTTGCGACCGTATTTGTCGATGAGGGGGTCGAGCTTGGCCTTGTTGCGGTCGAGAGACAGGTAGTCCATCCAAACCTGACGTTCCGCGTCGGTGAGGAAGATGATCTTGGTGTTCTTGCTCGCCTTCCAGCCGACCTTCGGTCCGTCGCGCGTTACGCCGAACGCGTCGCGCAGCATCGGCTCGTAGTCTTGGTAGATCTTGTTCTGGCCGAAGAACGAGGCCTCTCGGATCACCTCCTGCAGATCGCCCGGCAAGGCGTTCACCCAGGTCGTGCTCAGCCAGATGCTGTCGTTGTTGTACATCCACTTGGTATCGATGATTTGGCCGACCACCGGCGCCATGCCGCCGTCGTAGACCGAGGTCGGCGCCACATGGATGCCGTCGACGGCGCCGTCCTTGAGCGCGGTGAAGACCTCCGACCACGCCACCGGCGTGGCATTGGAGGGAAGGATCTCGAAAGCGGCCTGCTCCAGCTTGGAGCCGGTTACGCGGATCTTCAGTCCGCTCACGTCCTGCGGCTTCTTGATCTCCTTGTCCACGTGCGGCGACATTTCCAGCCAGCGCATATAGGGCATGATGTAGGCGGCGGTGAGCCGGTGCTTCTCGGAATTGGCGCGCACCGTGTCGTTGAACTCCTTGCTGAAGATGAGCTTCCAGGCGTTCTCCACCGGGCCCACCGTGTAGGGCACGTCGATGACGTTCCAGATCGGCGCGAGCTGGGCGGCATTCTGCGTCGAGCAGGAGGCGCCCTGAATGATGCCCTGCTGCACCTTCTTCAATGCGTTTGTCTGCCCGCCGAGCGCGCCGGCGTCGTGGATGTCGACATAGATGCGGCCCTTGGAATGCTCTTCGATGAAGGCCTTGAATTCCGGTGTGCCGTGAAATCCAGCTTGAGTTTTTCGCCACCGGCCGCTTCGGGAAAAGGTTGATCGTGCCGTCGAGGCCCATGGTCAGAATGTATTTGGCCTTGGCCTTCTTCTCCGCCTCGCCGGCGGCGGCATCGGCAAACGACATGGCGCCGTCACCGAGCATGTAGGCAAAGCCGACGCTGGCGACCGTCGCGCCGTATTTGGCCGATATGGCAAGCGCCTCGCGTCGGGTGAGAGTCCGGCCGTCACGCCCCTTGCCGTCCGATTTTTGCATTTGCATCCTCCTCCCTGCGTTTCACCAAATGAAACGTCTTGTATCGTTTTTCGACACGAGCGAAAGCTAGTGAGCGCACGATAAAACTGTCAAGGAAAAAGTCGTGCGGCGCGTCTTGCAAAGAGCGGTTCGCGAAGCAAAAGATTTCGAGCCGGTCGAACACGACGATGGATGCGCGCGCGGCGAGCAGTTGGCGATGCGGTTGCTCCGCGATCGACGCGCGCGCGGCCGCAATCGCATGACGCACGATCGTGTCGTTCAACGAAATGCCGGCGTTGGACGCACTGAAAACTATCGACTATTGCCTTCCAACACGGCTTGCCGCGGCGATCGCAGCGCACACGCAAAGTGGCGGGGTCGGCGCCCTTAAATCTTCCAGCGCCCTTTCAAAAACGCTTGCGCGGCTCGCACACGCAGCAATCCGGTCCGGCCAATGCCGCTCGATGCGCAAGCACAACGGTTGCCGGCAGCGCAATGCGTAAATGGGCGTAGCGCGCGCTTTGCCTTGACTCCTTTGCGCACCAATCATTAGCTTCGTGCCGTCGAGCGATACGGTCCTATTCAACGGTGAACGTCTTAAATGACCGCCGACGCACATTCTTCTGTCGCCAAAGCGCTCAGGCTCCTGGCGCATCTTGCCGACGCCAAAGGACCGGTCGCGCTGGCGGACATCAGCCGCTCGCTCAAGCTGCCGAAGCCGACCACCTATCGGCTGGCACGCTCGATCGAAGACGCCGGCTTCGTGCACAAGGACCCGCTCACGCGCCGCTATCATCTTGGCGCGGCGTTCGAGGAGATCGCACTCAACGCGCTTCGCCACGGCGCCGGGCGCACGCGGCGGCGGCTGTTGATGAACGCGCTCGCCGAAAAGATGGGTGCGCGCGTGAACCTGGTGGTGCTCAAGGCCGGCAACATTTCTTTCGTGCATTGGGTCGAATCGATGACGCCGTTGCGGGTCGATCTCGCAAACGACGAAGCCGCTGCCGGTCTATTGCAGCGCGAGCGGCAAGCTCCTGCTCGCATTCGGGTCCGACGAGCTGCGCCAGCACGTACTGCGCGGCGCCCCTTACCGCAAATATACCAAGAAGACGATAACGACCGCCCGCGCTTTTGCCCGCGAGCTCGACAAGATCCGCAAGCAGGGCTTCGCGGTGGACGACCAGGAATACTTCCCGGGCGTCAATTGCCTTGCCGTTCCGATCTACAATCGCGCGCACGATGTCGTCGCCGGATTGGCGGTCATGGCCCCGACCGCAAGTCTGCCGCTCAAAACGATGCGGGCGCGCATCGCGCAAATCCGCGCCTGCGCGACCGCCATCTCCAAGGAGCTGGGCTGGGAAACGACGGTCCCGCATAAGAGCAAGCGCAAGCAGCCGCGCCTCGCCAATGCGCGGCGTAGCTTGCAAGGGCGCCCGGCCGGAAAGCTTGCGCTTTGACCCAAGATTCCGCCAAGGCAAATTCCGCAAAGTGCGGAAAACCCGCTTCAATTGTCCCGCTTCAATTGTGCAGAGGAAAGACCGCTCGATATGCCGGTTGTGAAGTCGAACGATGAACCAAAATAGCCAAGCGGAATACGACTACGTCATCGTCGGCGGCGGTACGGCCGGCTGCGTGCTCGCCAACCGGTTGAGCGCGTCCGGCGCCTATCGGGTGCTGGTCATCGAAGCCGGCCCCGCCGACCGCTATCCGTGGATCCATATTCCCATCGGCTACGCCAAGACGATGTTCAATCCCCGCTACAATTGGGGATTTTACACCGAGCCGGAGCCCGAGCTGAACGGCCGCAAGCTCTATTGGCCGCGCGGCAAGGTGCTCGGCGGCTCGAGCTCGATCAACGGACTGATCTACATTCGCGGTCAGGCGCAGGACTACGACAATTGGGCGGCCGAAGGGAACCCGGGCTGGGCCTGGAAGGACGTATTGCCGATCTTTCGCAAGCTCGAGGGCAATGAGCGCGGCGCCTCGGACTTTCACGGCGGCGATGGACCGCTTGGCTGTTCCGATATTCACGAGCGGCCCGAGCTCATGGAAGCGATCATCCGTGCCGGCAAAGACATCGGCGTGCCCGAAACCTATGACTTCAACGGCCCTTCGCAGGAAGGCATCGGCTACTATCAGCTGCTGACCCGCAACGGCCGGCGCTCATCGACCGCCGTCAGCTACCTCAAGCCGGCGCGCAACCGCGCCAATCTCGACGTCGTCACCGAAGCGACGGTCGAGCGCGTGCTGTTCGGCGGCACCCAAGCGACCGGCGTGCGCTACCAACGTCATGGCGGCAGCGTCGACGTGCGCGCCAATCGCGAGGTGATCCTCTGTGCCGGCGCCGTGCAGACCCCGCAACTGCTCGAGCTCTCCGGCGTCGGCAATCCGGCGCTCCTGCAGGCGCACGGCATCAATGTCGTGCATGCGCTGCCCGGCGTCGGCGAGAACCTGCAGGATCACCTGCAGTTCCGCCTGATGTACCGCTGCAAGAAGCCGATCACCACCAACGACGACCTCGCCTCCTGGCGCCGCACGGTCGGCATCGGCCTGCGCTACCTGTTCAAGCGCAGCGGCCCGATGGCGGTCGGCATCAACCACGTGGGCATGTTCGCGCGCGCGCTGGCGCAATCGCAGACCCCCGACGTGCAGTTTCACATCGCCGCCGTCTCAGCCGAGCAGGCCGGCGGCAAGACGCATCCCTGGCCCGGCTTCACCTTCAGCGTCTGTCAGCTCCGCCCGGCCTCGCGCGGCTCGATCCATATCCGCTCGCGCGCGGTCGGCGACGCGCCGGCGATCAAAGCGAACTATCTCACCAAGGAGGAAGATTGGCGTTGCGCCGTTGCCGGCGTGCGGCTTGCCCAGTCGCTCGCCAACGCGCCCTCGATGCGCGACTACACCGAGGCCGCCTACAGGCCGGCCGGAGGCGCCGACAGCGACGAGGCGATCAAGGAGTTCTGCCGCGAAAGCGGCGCCACCATCTTTCACCCGGTCGGCACCTGCAAAATGGGAGTCGACGAGATGGCCGTCGTCGATCCGAGCCTGCGCGTGCACGGCCTGACCAACTTGCGCATCGCCGACGCGTCGATCATGCCTCTGTTGGTATCCGGCAACACCAGCGCGCCGTCGACCATGATCGGCGAGAAGGCGGCCGACATGATCCTCGCGGGGGCGAATATTTATTGAATGACACGGGCGTGCGCGTTCGCGCCCGCGACTTCCGCATCATGGCCCGCCGGCTACGCCGATTGCCGGGCGGGCGGATGCTCCTCGCGCGTCTGCGCGAACGTTTCCCGCAGTTGATACTTCAACAGCTTTCCGGTTGCGTTTCGCGGCAGCGCCGCGACGGTTTCGAGCCGGCTCGGCAGCTTGTAGCGGGCGAGGAAATCGCCGGCGAAAGTGCGCAGCTCCTCGATGGTCAGGTTATGACCGGCTTTGAGCACGGCGATCGCCACCACGCGCTCGCCCCATTTCTCGTCCGGCTCGCCGATGACGGCAACCTCGGCGATGGCGGGGTGGCGCATCAGGCCGCTCTCGATCTCGGCCGGATAGACGTTCTCGCCGCCGCTGATGATCATGTCCTTGACGCGGTCGCAGATGTAGACAAAGCCTTCCGCGTCGAGATAGGCGACGTCGCCGGTGCGGAACCAGCCCTCCTCGTCGATTGCCGCGCGCGTCGCTTCGAGCAGATTCCAATAGCCGCTCGTGATATTGGGGCCGCGCACCTGCACTTCGCCCTTCGCGCCGGGCTCGGTGACCTGGTGCCCCTTGGCGTCGACCAGCTTCACCTCCACGAAAAGTGCGGGCTTGCCCGACGAGCCCACCTTGGCGAGCGCGAATTCGGGCGCCAGAAAGCTGACCATCGGCGCGGTCTCGGTGAGGCCGTAGCCCTGCTGCATCTTCACGTTGCGCGCCAGATAGGCCTTCAGCACCGGCTCCGGACACGGCGCCCCGCCGACGACCAAGACGCGCACCGTCGACAGGTCGCTCGCCTCGAACGTCGGATGCTGGGCCATGAACTGGAACATGGCCGGGACGCCGAACATGGTGGTCACGCGATGCGCCACGATGTCGGCCAGCGCCTTGCCGGGATCGAAGGCGCGCTGCAGCACGACCAGGCCGCCCTTCTGCAAGGTCACCAGCGTCGTGACGTTGAGCCCGCCGATATGAAACACCGGCGCGGCGACCAAGGTCACGTCATCCTGCACCACGTCGAGCGCGTGCATGGTATTGGTGTTGTTCCACCAGAAATTCCCGTGCGTCAGCATGGCGCCTTTCGGCCGGCCGGTGGTGCCCGAGGTGTACATGATCATCGCGACGTCGTCCTCGCCGACCGCGGCGTGCGCGGTCACCGGCAGGTCGCCGCCGACCCAAGCCTCCGGCTCCTCGGCCGCGAGCAGCGCGGTCACGGTCTTCAACTCATCGCGCACCGCGGCGATGATGGGGCGAAGCTGGGCGTCGACGATCAGCACCTTGGCGGTGCAGTCGTTGAGCATGAAAGCGATCTCCGGCCCGGTGAGCCGGAAATTGAGCGGCACGAAGATGGCGCCGAGCCGCAAAGTCGCGAACATCGAAAAGAAGAACATCGGCTGGTTCAGGCCGAGGAATGCGACCCGGTCGCCGCGCGCCACGCCGAGCGCCTGCAGGCGCGCCGCACAGCGCTCGATCTCCTGCTGCATTTGCTCATAGGTCCAGCGCTCGCCCTCGAAATGCAGCGCGGAACGCTCCGGCGTCCGCGCTGCCCGCTGCCTGAACCAGTTCGCCAGTCCGATGTCGGGTGCCATAGTTCCTCCCCCGCGCGCGGCGTCTGCTGATTATATTCTTTGCCGCGCGTTTGCCGGTCAGATTCGCCCAGCTTGGCGAACTTGGCAATGCCGCCGCGAGAGGCCAGACCGCATTGCATTTTACACGAGGCAATAGGGCGGCCTAGACTTGCCCTAACGAATAAGAACCGATGGGGGGAAAACGTGGCAATCGCGACCTTGGCCGACATCGAGGCGTTGGAACGGCAAGCCCTGGCGCATTACCGGCCGCAGACGACCGTCTTCGAGCTCCTCACCCATATCGCGGACAAGGACCCCGACAGACTTGCCCTGCGCTACCTGGCCACGCCCGCGCTCGATGCCCCGACGCGGGACATCAGCTACCGCGAGTTCAAGCAACGCATCATCCAGGCCGCCAACCTGTTTCACCAGCTCGGCGTCGGCGAGGGCGATGCCGTTTCGATGCTGCTGCCGATATTGCCGGAGACCTTTTACGCTCTGTTCGGCGCGCAGGCGGCGGGCATTGCCAATCCGATCAATTTCCTGCTCGAGCCCGAGCATCTGGCGGGGCTGCTGCGCGAGGCGAAATGCCGTGTGCTACTCGGGCCCGACCCAAGCGTCTTTCCCGGCATCTGGGACAAGGTCGAGGCGGTGCGCCAAGCCGTGCCGACCCTGAAAACGGTGATCCGGGTCGGTGGTCCGGTCGAACGGCCCGACATCGACGCGCTGCATTTCGAGAGCGAACTCGACAAGCAGCGGGGCGATGCGCTTGTCTTTACGCGCAATATCGCCGGCGACGACGTGGCCGCCCTCTTCCACACCGGCGGCACCACCAGCCTGCCCAAGCTTGCGCGCCACACCCATCGCGGGCTGATCGTGCAGAGCTGGACCAATTCCGAGATCATGCGCACCGGCGCCGACGAGGTCTATTTCAACGGCCTGCCGCCCTTCCACGTCGGCGGCGCCACCTGCGCCGGGCTCGGGCCCTTCTCCGAAGGGGCGACCGTGGTGCTGTTGACCGCCGTGGGCTATCGCCATCCGCAGGTGATGAGCAATTTCTGGGCGCTGGTCGAGCGCTTCCGCCCGAGCGTGATCGGCATGGTGCCGACGAGCTGGGGCGTCGTGCTCAACGTTCCGCACGAAGGCTACGACCGCTCAAGCATCAAGCTCGCCGCCTCGGGGGCGGCCGCCCTGCCGCTCGAGGTCGCCAAGGCGCTGGAGCAAAAGCTCCCGGCGCCGCTCATCGAGGGCTGGGGCATGACCGAGCTGCATGGTTTTGCCTCGATGAACCCCTCCGCCGGCGAAACCCGCGTCGGCTCGGTCGGCTTTCGCACGCCCTTCACCGAAATCGTCGTGGCGCAAGTCGCCGAGGGTCGGATCTCCAAGCTCTGCCCGCCCGGCGAAATCGGCAAGGTGCTGGTGCGCGGGCTTCAACTGTTCGGCGGCTACGTCAACCCGGCGCATAACCGCGAAGCCTGGATCGAGCCGCCCGCCGGCGAGACGGTCCCGGCCTGGAGCCCCGGCGGGCCCTGGTTCGACACCGGCGACCTCGGCCGCTTCGACGCCGACGGTTATCTGTGGCTCACCGGCCGGGCCAAGGACCTGATCATCCGCGGCGGCCACAATATCGACCCACTGGCCATCGAGGAGGTGCTGCACGGCCACCCCGCCGTCGAGATCGCCGCTGCTGTGGGCCGGCCCGACGCCCATACCGGCGAGATGCCGGTCGCCTTCGTGCAGCTCAAGGCCGGCGCGCAGGCCGAGCCCGGCGAGCTGCAGGATTTCGCCCGCGCGCGCATCACGGAGCGCGCGGCCGCGCCGGCCGAAGTGGTGATCGTCCCAGCCATGCCGCTGACCGCGGTCGGCAAGGTGTTCAAGCCGCAGCTGCGCTACCAGGCGGCGCAGCGCGTGTTCGAGCGGCTGGCCCACTCGGTGCTCGGCCCGGCGGCGAACGTCGCCGTCGAGGTCGGCCCGCATCCCGAATACGGCACCTTGGCCACCATCACGCTCGACGGCGCCGGCAGCGAGGCAATTGCCAGCTTGCGCGCCGCGCTGAAGCCGTTCCAGTTGCGCCACGAGATCGTCGGGAACTGAGACGGCATGGCAACGCAAGCGAAATTGCGCAGCGGCGGTCCATCGCTTCGCCGGAGGGTCGTTGGCTAACCCGTTCTACACCGAGGAGCACGAAGCATTCCGCGCCACCGTGCGCCGCTTCGTCGACAAGGAAATCGCCCCCTTCGCGACCCAATGGGACGAGGCGGGCGAATTCCCGCGCTCGCTTTATGCGCGGGCCGGCGAGCTCGGGCTATTGGGCCTCGGCTTTCCGGAAGACTATGGCGGCGTCGCGGCCGACAGTTTCATGTGGATCGTGCTCGTCCAGGAGCTGGCGCGCTGCGGCGCCGGCGGGGTCAGCGCTGGGTTATTCAGCCATTCGATCGGCGCCCCGCCGATCGCGCGCGCGGCGCAGCCTGAGATCAAGGCGCGCGTGCTGCCGGAGATCCTCTCCGGCCGCAAGATCTCGGCGCTTGCCATCACCGAGCCGGGCGGCGGCTCCGATGTCGCCAATCTGCAAACCACCGCGCGCCGCGACGGCGAGCACTACATCGTCAACGGCGAGAAGGCCTTCATCACTTCGGGCCTGCGCGCCGATTACATCACCACCGCGGTGCGCACCGGCGGCGCCGGCGCGGCCGGCGTGAGCCTGCTGCTGGTCGAGGGCGACACGCCGGGCCTTGCGCGCACCAAGCTCGACAAGATGGGCTGGTGGGCATCGGACACGGCGATGCTGCATTTCGGCGAATGCCGCGTGCCGGCGAGCCATCTGATCGGCGCCGAAGGCGCAGGCTTCAAGCTTGTCATGCAGAATTTCAACGGTGAGCGGCTGACCATGGCGGCCGGCGCCACCGCCTTCGCCCGCGTCTGCCTCGACGAGGCGATTCGCTACGCCCGCGAGCGGCGGACCTTCGGACAGCCTCTGGTCCGCCACCAGGTGATCCGGCACAAGCTCGTCGACATGGCGCAGCGCGTGGCGGCGAGCCAAGCCATGCTGGAGCTTCTCGCCTGGCGCCTCGACCAAGGCGAGAGCCCGGTGGCGGAACTCTGCATGCTGAAGAACCAAGCGACCCAGACCATGGCCTTCTGCGCCAGCGAAGCGGTCCAGATATTCGGCGGCGCCGGCTTCATGCGCGGCAGCAAGGTCGAGCGCATCTATCGCGAGGTCAAGGTCAATGCGATCGGCGGCGGCACCGAGGAGATCATGAAGGACCTCGCCAGCCGCCAGATGGGGCTATGATCGGGCAATGCCGAAAAAGAACAGGAGCGGGGAAACGCCATGACGCTCTTCACTGCCGAGCACGACGAAGTCCGGCGAACCTTGCGCAAATTCATCGATGCCGAGATCAATCCGCACGTGGATGCCTGGGAAGCGCAAGGCCGCTTTCCGGCGCATGAGCTGTTCAAGAAGCTCGGCGACTTAGGCTTTCTCGGCCTCAACAAGCCGGTCGAATTCGGCGGCCAGGGCCTCGATTACAGCTATGCCTTGCTGATGGCCGAGGAGCTGGGCGCCATCCGCTGCGGCGCCGTGCCGATGGCGATCGGCGTGCAGACCGACATGGCGACCCCGGCGCTCGCCCGCTTCGGCGGCGACGAGATCCGGCGCGAGTTCCTTGAGCCGTCGGTGACGGGCGATTACGTCGCCTGCATCGGGGTCTCCGAGCCCGGCGCCGGCTCCGACGTCGCCGCGATCAAGACCAATGCCCGCTCGGACGGCGACGATTACGTCATCAATGGCGGCAAGATGTGGATCACCAACGGCGCGCAAGCCGATTGGATCTGCCTGCTCGTCAATACCGGCGACGGCCCCGTCCACCGCAACAAGACGCTGATCTGCGTGCCGATGAAGAGCAAGGGCGTCGAGGTCGCCCGCACCCTCGACAAGCTCGGCATGCGCTCGTCCGACACGGCGCAGATCTTTTTCGACAACGTGCGGGTGCCCAAGCGCAACCGCATCGGCGAGGAGGGCCGCGGCTTTACCTACCAGATGATCCAGTTCCAGGAGGAGCGGCTTTGGGCCGCCGCTTCGGTGCTGATCGCGCTCGAGACCGTCATCGCCGACACCATCGAATATACGCGCCAGCGCCAGGCCTTCGGCCGCTCGATCCTCGACAATCAGACCGTGCATTTCCGCTTGGCGGAGCTGGCCACGGAAGTGGAACTGCTGCGCTCGCTGATCTACCGCGCCGCCGAAAGCCTGGTCGCCGGCGAGGACATGACCCGGCTCGCGACCATGGCGAAACTCAAAGCAGGGCGGCTCGCCCGCGAGGTCACCGATGCCTGCCTGCAATACTATGGCGGCATGGGCTTCATGAACGAAACGCCGGTCAGCCGCGCCTATCGCGATTTCCGGCTCCCCTCGATCGGCGGCGGCGCCGACGAGGTGATGCTCACCATCCTGGCCAAGATGATGAACACGCTGCCGGGCCAGTCAAACCGAACTTGAGCGGTAACCGATGATTGTTCTCTACCATTGCGCCAATGCACGCTCGTTCCGTCCGCTGTGGACGCTCGAGGAGATGGGCCTTCCCTACGAGCTCAAGATGCTGCCGTTCCCGCCGCGCGTCCACGCCAAGGATTATCTCTCCGTCAATCCGCTCGGCACGATCCCGACCTTGCTCGACGGGCCGCTACGCATGACGGAATCGGCCGCCATCTGCCAATACCTCGCGACCCGCTACGGGCCGACGCCGCTCGCGGTCGCGCCCGATGAGCCCGATTTCGGGCTCTATCTCAACTGGCTGCATTTCGGCGAGGCGACGCTCACCTTTCCGCAGACGATCGTGCTGCGCTATTCCCGGCTGGAGCCGCCCGAGCGGCGGCTTCCGCAGGCGGTCGAGGATTACACGCGCTGGTTTCTCGGGCGGCTGCGCGGCATCGAGGCGGCGCTTGCCGACCGCGACTTCCTGTGCGCCGGCCGCTTCACCGTCGCCGACATCTCGGTCGGCTACGCCTTGATGCTCACCGGCTTCATCGACCTCGACAAGAGCATGCCGGCCGCGTCGCCGCCTATTGGCAGCGGCTCAGCCAGCGCGATGGCTTCAAGCGCGCGCTGGCGGCGCAGAAGCGCGCCGCCGAGCAGCAAGGGCTGCCCGCGTGGCCGTGACCTGCCGTGACGCCATTGGCCAAAGCATCATGACATTCCCGGCAAAGCCGGTATCCTGCTCCCCGACGGGGAAGCGGACGCCCATGGTCTGGAGAACGGAATGAGCGGCAAAGTCATCATCTCCTGCGCGCTTACCGGCGTTCTGACCGATCCGAAGCAGCATCCCGTCCCGGTAACACCGGAAGAGATGGCGCGCGAAGCAAAGGCCGCCTATGACGCCGGCGCCACCGTCATGCACGTCCATATCCGCCGGCAGGAACCGGGCCTCGGCCATCTCCCCTCTTGGGACCCCAAAGTTTCGCTCGCCGTGACGCAAGCGATCCGCGCGGCCTGCCCCGGCGTCGTGATCAATCACACCAGCGGCGTGGTGGGCCCCGATTATCAGGGCGCGCTCGACTGCATTCGTCAGACCAAGCCCGAAATCGCCGCCTGCAACGCCGGCTCGCTCAATTATCTGAAGGTGAAGGCCGACCACACCTGGGCCTGGAAGCCGATGCTGTTCGACAATCCGGTCGAGAAGGTTCAGGCCTATCTCGACGCCATGCATGACGTCGGCACCATGCCGGAGTTCGAGTGCTTCGACGTCGGCATCGTGCGCTGTGTCGGCATGTACGTGGACGCCGGCATGCATAAAGGCCCGCTCGACTATAATTTCGTCATGGGCGTCGCCTCCGGCATGCCGGCCGACGCCGATCTCCTGCCCATCCTGCTCAAGCTGAAAATGCCGGAGGCCACCTGGCAGATCACGGCGATCGGCCGCGCCGAGATATGGCCGCTGTTTCGCCGCTGCGCCGAGCTGGGCGGCAATCTGCGCTCCGGCCTGGAGGACACGTTCTACCTACCCGACGGCAGCAAAGCGGCTTCCAACGGCCAGTTGATCGCGGCGCTTGCGACAATCGCGCGCGAAACCGGCCGCGACATCGCGACCCCGGCCGAGGCGCGCGCCATGCTCGGGCTGAACCGTTAAGCCCAATGCCCGTCATCGAATCCAAGATCGCACCCGCCGACGCCGCGTTCGAGAAAAACAAAGCGGCGATGCTGGCGCTCATCGAGCGCGTGCGCGAGCTCGAGGAGCGCGCCCGCGCCACGTCGGGTGCCTCGAAGGAACGCTTCGCCAAGCGCGGCCAGCTATTGCCGCGCGAGCGCGTCGCCCTGCTGCTCGACGCCGGCCGCCCGTTTCTCGAACTGTCGACCCTGAGCGGTTATCTGCTCGATGTGTCCGATCCCGAAAAGAGCGTACCGGGCAGCGGTGTGATCGCCGGCATCGGCTTCGTCTCCGGCGTGCGCTGCCTGGTGAACGCCAGCGACAGCGGGATCGATGCCGGCGCGCTGCAGCCGATGGGGATCGAGAAGAAGCTGCGCGCGCAGGAGATCGCGCTTGAGAACCGGCTGCCCTATGTCCAGCTGGTCGAAAGCGCGGGCGCCAATCTGCTGCGCTACCGGGTCGAGGATTTCGTGCGCGGCGGCAACATCTTCCGCAACCTGGCCCGGCTTTCGGCAGCCGGTCTGCCGGTGGTCACCGTCACGCACGGCTCTTCGACCGCCGGCGGCGCCTATCAGACCGGCCTCTCCGACTACATCGTCATGGTGCGCGGCCGCACGCGCGCGTTCCTGGCTGGACCGCCGCTGTTGAAGGCCGCGACCGGCGAGATCGCGACCGAAGAAGAATTGGGCGGCGCCGAGATGCACACGACCGTGTCGGGACTCGGCGACTATCTCGCCGAGGACGACCGCGACGCGCTCGGCATCGCGCGCGACATCGTCGCCAAGCTCGACTGGAACAAGGACCTGCCTGCCGCCGCGCCGCCACGCGCCAGACCGCCGCGCTACGACGCCGAAGAGCTGCTCGGCATCATGCCCGAGGACTACAAGCGTCCCGTCGACATGAAGGAGGTGATCGCCCGCATCGTCGACGATTCCGACTTCCTCGAATTCGCCGCCAATTACGGTCCCGCGACCGTCTGCGGCCATGCGGCGATCGAAGGCCACGCAGTCGGCA
Organism: uncultured Pseudomonadota bacterium; assembly: GCA_963805535.1. GTDB lineage: Bacteria > Pseudomonadota > Alphaproteobacteria > Rhizobiales > Xanthobacteraceae > Pseudolabrys. The sequence goes on along the minus strand of CAWDUV010000004.1, from coordinate 512,000 downwards.
TCGTCACCAACAACGGCCCGCTCGACCCGGCCGGCGCCAACAAGGCGACGCATTTCATCCAGGCCTGCTGCCAGTCCCGCACACCGCTCATCTACCTCAACAACACCACCGGCTATATCGTCGGCCGCGCCTACGAAGAGGCCGGCATGATCAAGCACGGCTCCAAGATGATCCAGGCCGTGACCAGCGCCAGCGTGCCGCAGATCACGGTCTATTGCGGCGCCTCCTTCGGCGCCGGCAATTACGGCATGTGCGGCTACGGCTTCCACCCCCGCTTCTGCTTCTCCTGGCCCAACGCCAAGACCGCCGTCATGGGCGCCGAGCAGGCGGCCGGAACCATGGCCATCGTCATGGAAGGCGCCGCGCAACGGCGCGGGCAGCCGATCGATGCCGACAAGCTCGCCAAGCTCAAGGCGCAGATCATGCAGGTCTTCAACAGCCAGATGGACGTGTTCACGACCAGCGCGCGCATGCTCGACGACGGCGTGATCGACCCGCGCGACACCCGCGCCGTGCTGGCGGAAAGCCTGGCGATCTGCCGCGAAGCGGAAATGCGCACGCCGCAGGCCATGCAATTCTCCGTTGCCAGGCCGTGAGCCGGATGGAGCACCGCGCCATGTCCGACACGCCGTTTCGCCGCATCCTGATCGCCAATCGCGGCGAGATCGCGCTGCGCATCATCCGTACCGCGCGGCACCTGGGCTATGAGACGGTCGCCGTCCATTCGAGCGCCGACGCAAACGCGCCGCACGTGCGGGCGGCCGACCAAGCGTGCCTTATCGGCGGGCCGGCGCCGGCGGCCTCCTATCTGCGCATCGATGCGATTATCGAAGCGGCGCGCCGCAGCGGCGCCGACGCGGTCCACCCGGGCTACGGCTTCCTGGCCGAGAATGCCGCCTTTGCCAGCGCGTGCCGCAGGGAAGGCCTCGTCTTCATCGGCCCGTCGCCCGAAGCGATCGCGCTCATGGGCGACAAGGCGCGCGCCAAGGACGTCATGCGCCGCGCCGGCGTGCCCTGCGTACCGGGCTATCAGGGTGACGACCAGAGCGAGGAACGGCTTGCCGCTGAGGCGGAGCGGATCGGCTTTCCCGTGATGATCAAGGCGAGGGCCGGCGGCGGCGGGCGCGGCATGCGGCGCGCGCGCGGCAAAGACGACCTTATCCCCCTGCTGCGCTCGGCGCGCTCGGAGGCGGAGCATGCCTTCGGCGACCCGACTTTGCTCATCGAGCGCGCGATCGAGGGCGCGCGTCACGTCGAAATCCAGGTCGTCGGCGACCGCCATGGCAATGCCGTCCACCTCGGCGAGCGCGACTGTTCGGTGCAGCGACGGCACCAGAAGCTGATCGAGGAGACGCCTTCGCCGGCGGTTTCGCCGGCGTTGCGCGCGGCGATGGGCGCGGCCGCCGTCGGCGCGGTCGGGACGATAGGTTACGAAGGGGTCGGGACGTTGGAGTTCCTGCTCGACGCCGCCGGCGACTTCTTCTTCATGGAAATGAACACACGGCTGCAGGTCGAGCACCCCGTCACCGAAGCCGTCACCGGCCTCGACCTCGTCGCGCTGCAGCTGCGCATCGCCCGCGGCGAAAAGCTGGCGCTGCGCCAGGAAGATGTCCGCTTTGGCGGACACGCCATCGAGGCGCGGCTGTGCGCCGAAGACCCCGACCTGGATTTCCTGCCGCAATCCGGGCGCCTCGCGCTATGGCGCCCGCCCGCGGCTTTGCGCGTCGACCACGCCATCGAGGACGGCAGCGACATCCTGCCCTTCTACGATTCGATGATCGCAAAGCTGATCGCATATGGCACCACGCGCGAAGAAGCCCGCCGCAAGCTCGTGCACGGCCTCGCCGAGACGGTTGCGCTCGGTGTTGCAACCAATGCCGGCTTTCTGCGGCGCTGCCTCGAGCATCCCACTTTCGTCGCAGGCGCGGCGACCACCGACTTCGTCGATACCCACCAGGCCGCGCTGCGCGACCGCAGCGACGCAAGGCATCCCCCGCAGGCCGCCCTTGCCGCGCTCGCCCTGCACATGACCGAGGGGCAGGTGCCGGAATTCGCTCTGGGACGCACACTGGCCACGACCTTCACCCTTCCCTTGCGTTTCCGCCTCGGCGCACAAACCATCGCGTGCGACCTGCGACGCGACCGCAACGGCTCCTTCAATATCGCGCACGAAGCGCAGACCACCGAGATCGAGATCATCGAAGCGACGGAAGAGACGCTGCGCTTTCGCTGCGAGGGCGTCGAAGGCCGCGCGACCTTTTTCCGCAGCGGACGCGATCTCTATCTTTGCCGGGACGGCGAGACGGTCCACATTGAAGACCAGTCCCGTGTCGCCGCGAGCCAGGCCCGGCCATGCAGGCGGCGATCGCTGGCTGCGCGCTGCGATGAGCGGCCGCGTCGCCGCAGTGCTGGTGAAGTCGGGCGACGCCGTCGAGGCCGGCCAGCCGCTGCTGGTGCTTGAGGCCATGAAAATGGAACATATCCATGCCGCACCGATCGCCGGGACCGTATCTTTGGTGCACGTCGAGATGAACCAGCAGGTCGCCGCCAACAAGATCGTCGTCGAAATCGTTCCGCATGAGCAGGTGAGACATGACGAACGAAGTTCTGCATGAGCGCCGCGGCGCGGCGTTCTGGATCACGATCAACCGGCCGGAGCGGCGCAACGCCATCAACGCCGCGGTCATCGACGGCATCGCCGAGGGCTATCGCGCAGCGCATGAGGACACGACCATCCGCGTCATCGTCTTGACCGGCGCCGGCGATAAGGCGTTCTGCGCCGGTGCCGACCTGCAGCCGGGCAAGGCCTTCGCCTTCGACGCCTCGCGTCCGAACGCGCCCTATGCCGATCTCTTGCGCACCACGCAGAACGCGACCAAGCCGGCCATCGCCCGCGTCAACGGCGCGTGCATGGCGGGCGGCATCGGACTGCTGTGCATGACCGACATGGCGGTTGCCGCCGAGACGGCGCGCTTTGGCCTGCCCGAGGTCAAGGTCGGGGTCTTTCCCATGCAGGTGCTGAGCCTGCTGCAGACGCTGGTGCCGCGCCGCATCGTCAACGAATGGTGTATCACCGGCGAGCCCTTTGACGCCGCCGCGGCGCTTCGCGCCGGTCTCTTGAACTACGCGGTGCCGGCGGCCGAGCTCGACGCCAAGGTCGAGTGGCTGATCGGCCGCATCGCGGACAAGTCGCCCACCGCCATCCGGCGCGGCAAATACGCCATGCGCGCCATCGCCGCGATGTCCTTCGACGAGGCCGTCGCCTATACCGAAAGCCAGATCGCGCTGCTCGCAATGACCGAGGACGCAAAGGAAGGCGTGGCGGCGTTCGCCGAAAAGCGCAAGCCGGCCTGGACCGGTCGATAAGTTCGCCTGCGTCGAAGGCGCAACGGCGCCGCGAGCTCAGCTCGACGGTTTGCGCCTCACATCCGACGGCCGGATGCCGAACTTGCGGCGGAACATCGTGCTGAAGTGGGACGCGCTGCTGAAGCCGACACGATAGGCGATCTCCGTCAGCGACCGCGCACCGTTATTTTCCAGCAGCATGTCGTAGCTGCGCTCCAGCCGCCGGTTCCAAATCCAATTGGACGCCGACGTTCCTTCCAGCCGGAAGAGCGCGTGCAGATAACGTAACGATATCTCGTTGGCCTTGGCGATCGCTTCCAGAGTCAGGTTCGGGTCGCACAGGTGGGCCTCAAGCCAGGACTTGACAGAGCGAAGGCGCGCCCGCCGCACGACCTGTTCCGCCAGCGGCTCTTCCTGCTGCGTCGAATCGAAAGCGAGCGCCAGCACATCCATGAGCTCCTCACCCAGGCGCGCGCGGACGGCCGCATCGAGCGCGGACCCTTGCGTTGCCAGCGTCGTGCAGAACTCGGTGGCGATGCGGCCCAGCCCCTGGCCGGTGCTCATGGTGGTCGAAAGCGGGACCCGATCCTTCGCGAAACGGGCGGCGAACTCCTTGCGCGGCAATTCCAGATAATAGGAGCGGACCTTGCCCAGACACTGCAGGTCGTAGGGTTCCGACGCGCAGAACAGCGCCCCTATGCCGGCATTGGTCGGCAGCACCGCGCCGTCCTGCAGAACGTTGATCTTCCCGGTCTGGATCAGTTGAACGTAGTAGCAGTCCTTGTCGAGCTTCGATAAGTGCGAAGGGCGTCGCGATATCTGCTGGTGCGAAAGCAGCACGTCGGTCAAGGCGACCGAGCCGAATTGCACTTCTCGGATAAATCCGTCGTAGTTGGATGGATCGTCGGCCCGGACGTCGACGTGGACGTACACGTCGCAAATCGCGTCGCGCCAGGCCGCATAGCGCTTTTCGCGCTCCAGGCTCTCCGTTGAGAAGATGAGATCCACGTTCCCCTCCCCCGGCCTCCCTGGAAACCGGCCGGCTCTCTTCGAACGACGCCTACGGCCAATACCGCGACGAAGTCGAGAGCAGCCGTGTCCCCGGGTCTCATTTTTTGATGCTTTTCGCCCGGCTAGCCGCAAAAATAAGCATATGAGTGCACGGTCAAGCAAGTGTCCTGCGCGCAGAGGCAAGACCTCCTAATCGCCTCATGGTATGCTGCTAACGGCGGCAAATGGCCTGCAGACGCCATGGACCGTGAGCCGACGGATCCTCGGTTGGAGGAATGCCCGTGCCCCCCTATCGCGCGCATAATCTGACGCGAGAGCGCATCGTCTTGCCGCTCGCCCTCGTCCCGATGGCAGTGTTCGGCGCCATTCTTCCTGGCTTCTCCGCGGCGGAAATTCTTCTATCGCGCGTCCGTAGCGCATCATGTTCGCGTGGGGCTAAGCCGTTCCCTCCGAAACAGCGGCAGCTGGCACTACTCCGATGAAACGCTTTCGCATCACCCAGCAGGAAATCGTCTTCGTGGTGTTCGCCGCGCTGTTCGTCTTCTGCGCCGTGTTCCTCAAGGGATTTTTGACGCCCGACAATATTCTGACCTTGCTGCAGAACGTGTCGGTGCTCGGCATTCTCGGCCTGGCCATGGCGATCGTGGTGATCGGCGGCGGCATCGACATCTCGCTGATCGCGACGCTTGCCGTGCCGCCGGGTCTCGTGTTGCAGATGGTGCAGAATGGTCATTCGCTCACCGGATCGATCGTCGTCGCCTTTGCAATCGCCATCGCCTTCGGCCTCATCAATGGATGGCTGATCGCCTTTGCCGAGGTGCCCTCGCTGTTCGCGACGCTTGCCACCGGCATTTTCCTGGCCGGCTTCGGCCAGGCATTTCTGTTCCAGGTCGACGTCGTGCAGTGGAGCGACGGCATGAAGGGCTTCGAGCGGCTGGGACAGGGCAGCGTATTCGGCGTGCCGACGCCTATCATCCTGTTCGCGCTCGCCTGCGTGGCGGTCGCCTTTCTGCTGCGCCGCACGCGCTGGGGTGCCTACATTTACGCGGTCGGCGACAATTATTCCGCCGCGCGCGTGACCGGCATTCCGACGCGTCCGATCATCGTACTGCAATACGTGCTGGCGGCGCTGATCGGCTGCTTTGCGGGTCTCGTACTGGCGGCATCGGTCAACTCCATGCCGACCCGAATCTTCAATTCGACGCTGATCTACGACGTCATCCTTGTCGTCGTTCTCGGCGGCATCGGCCTCTCGGGCGGCCGCGGCGGCATCATCAACGTGATCCTCGGCACCCTGCTGATCGGAACGATGCTGAACGGCATGACTATCATGAACATGTCCTATGCGGCGCAGAACCTGGTGAAGGGCGTCGTGCTTCTTGTCGCCGTCATTGCGGACTCGTTCCTCAATCCGCGCAACGAGGAGACGGCGCAACAAGGCGATATCTGAACAACGACAACCGTGGATTCCAAAAAAGGGAGGAACCTATGACTTCGCTTTCGAAATGGATGTATGCGGGACTGATGGCCGCCGGCATCGCGGCGGCGGCAAGCTCCGGCGTGTTCGCCGCCGAACAAGGGCTTAACGAGCCCTTCCAGGCGCAATTCCGCAAGGACCTGGCGGGCAAGACCGTCGCGTTCGTGCCCGTGGCGATGGGCTTCGACCTCACCGAAGGCTGGTGGGCGGGCCTGAAGAAGGAGCTCAAACCATACGGCGTGAAATTCGAGCTGCGCGATCCGAATTGGAACACCAATGCCGGCGCGCAGGCCGTCACTTCGCTTGTCTCTGAAAAACCGGCCGTCATGGTGATCCACAATCCGGACGTGCAGACCTATGCCAGACTGCTCAAACGTGCCGAGGATGCGGGCATCTATGTCGTGCAGATCAATATGGGCTCGGCCTATCGCAGCTCGGCCTTCGTCGGGGCGAACTGGATCGAGATCGGCGAGCGGGATACCGAGGCCGTCGTCAATGCCTGCAAAGGCAAGTCGAACAAGATCGCCATCGTGCAGGGCGCCCTGTCGGCCGCCGCGAGCGCCTATACGCTGAGGGGCGTGTCGAACGTCCTCGCCAAGCATCCCGAAATCAAGGTCGTCTCCAGCCAGGCGGCGGATTGGGACGCGGCCAAGGCCAAGGCGATCACCCAGACGGTGCTCAAGCAGCACCCCGACCTCTGCGGCATCGTCGGCTTCTGGGACGGCATGGACATCGGCACGGCGGCGGCCGTCAAGGAAGCCGGCCTCACCGGCAAGGTGTTCCTGGCGACCTCGGGCGGCGGCGAGCGCAGGGGCGCCTGTGATCTCGTCAAGACCGGCGCCTTCGACCTCGACATGAGCTACGACGTGCCGACCCAGGCCGCGCAGATGGCCGGCACCATCAAATGGCTGCTCTCCTCCGGCGCCAAGCCGGGCAAGGTGAAGGGCTCCGAATATACGACGCTGATCCCGATCACCAAGGCGAACGCCAACGTGGCGACAACGTGCTGGGACCTCGCCGTCCTCAAGAAGGAAGCCGGCGAATGAGCCAATGCCAGCCGGGTGCAGTTCACCCGGCTGGCCCGCTCTCTTGAGTGTTCCCGGAGTTCGCTCGTCCGATGCGAGAAACCATTACCCGTCTGCGCTACCGCTATTGGCCCGACCATTGGCTTGGTGAAATTCTTTCGAAGCGTTGGACCGAAACCGCCATTCCGGTCTTCGTGCTGCTGGTCGTCGGCTTCTGGCTGAGCCAGTCGATCCACAATTTCCTGTCGCTCGCGAGCCTGGCGGACACGGCGCGGCAGGCCGCTGAAATCGGCTTCATCGCGCTCGGAATGGCGTTGGTGGTCATCGTCGGCGGCATCGACCTGTCGGTCGGTTCGATGTTCGCGCTGACCGACTTTTGCGCCCTGTTCACGCTTGACGTGCTCGGCTGGCCGATGCCGCTGGTCGCGCTGGCGACCGTCGTCTGCGGCATGCTGCTGGGAGCCGTGAACGGCGTGCTGATCGGCTATCTGCGCCTGCGCGCCTTCATAACCACGCTGATCACGCTCATCATCTACCGCTCGGCCTACGACCTGTTGATCCAGGGCTATTCGAACAAGATCGCCGCCGCCTTCCCCGACTTTCCGTCCTGGGATTTTCTCGGCAACGGCACGGTTTTCGGCATACCGAGCGTTGCGCTGCTCTACATCGTCATAGCCATTTTCGGCCACATCTTTCTGACCCGCCTGCGGCCCGGCTGGCACATCACCGCGATCGGCGGATCGCGGCGTTCGGCCTACAATTCGGGTGTCGCGGTCAGGCGCACGATCGCACTTTGCTACGTCGCCAGCGGCGGGCTCACGTCCATCGGCGCGCTTTTCTTTGCCGCCCGCCTCGGCACGGTCGGCGGCGACATCGGCGTCGGCCTCGAGATCATCGTGCTGACCGCCACCGTGCTCGGCGGCATCACGCTCGGCGGCGGCCGGGGCTCGGTCACAAAATCTCTGGTCGGAACGCTGATCGTGCTTTTGATCATCAACGGCCTCACCACGCTCAACGCGCGCGGCGGCGTCAATCGCATCGTGCTGGCCGGCATCCTGCTCACCGCCGCGATCATCGACATCCGCTGGCAGAAGAACCGCTCGCGCATCATCAGCAAGGTCTATGTGAGCCCGACCTATCTCGGGCTGCCCGCACCGCCACCGACCGAGATCGGCGGCGGCGGATCGTTCGAGCAGAACGACAAGCTGCGCGATGTGACCCTGATCGGCCTGGGACGCATCGAGGCACCCGAAGACGTGATTCTCGACCGCAACGACAATCTCTACGCCGGCTCGCGCCACGGCGACATCATCCGCTTCTTCCCGCCGGACTACGAGCGGATGGAAGTGTTCGCCCATATCGGCGGCCAGCCCTTGGGCATGGCGTTCGACCGCAAGGACAATCTCTACGTCTGCGTCGGCGGCATGGGGCTCTACCGTATCGCGCCCGACGGCAAGGTCGAGAAGGCAACGGACGAAACGAACCGCAGCCTCTACTCCGTCAACGACGACAGCCGGCTGCGGCTGGCCGACGACCTGGACATCACCGACAACGGCCTCATCTTCTTCTCCGAAGCCACGGTGCGCTACGAGATGGACGAATGGCCGATCGACGGGCTGGAGGCGCGCGGCAATGGGCGCATCATCTGCTACGACAGCAACACCGGCAGGACGCACACGGTGCTGCGCGGCCTCAAGTTCCCGAACGGTATTTGCGTCGCCAGCGACGGCCAGTCGATCCTGTTCGCCGAGACCTGGGGCTGTTCGATCAAGCGCTACTGGTTCGAAGGGCCGAAAAAAGGCGCCGTCGAGACGGTGATCGACAACCTGCCGGGCTTTCCCGACAACATCAATCTCGCTTCCGATGGCAATTATTGGCTGGCGCTCGTGGGCATGCGCAGCCCGGCGCTCGACCTCGCCTGGAAGATGCCGGGCTTTCGCCAGCGCATGGCCAAGCGGGTGCCCGGCGACGAATGGCTATTCCCCAACATCAACACCGGTTGCGTGGTGAAATTCAACGAGAAGGGCGAGATCCTCGAATCCTATTGGGACCTTAAGGGCCTCAATCATCCCATGATCACCTCGATGCGCGAGCATCGCGGCTATCTCTATCTTGGCGGCATCGCCAATAACCGTATCGGCCGCTACAGACTGGAAGGCGCCGACCTGACTTTCGCGCAATACGAAAAGCGGTGGGCGAGGCAATAGTGTTCGGCGTTTTTCGCGATTTTGCGCAGAGTTTTCTCGGCCGCGGCGAAGCGACCATCACGGTGCCGTCTTTCGACGGCGCGCTGAAGCCGAACCAGGCGCTCGAGCGCGCCGAGATTTTGTTCGAATGCGCCGCGCCCGAGGATTTGGCCACCGACGGGGTCAACGTCTACCTTGCCGACGGCGCCAGTCTTGCCCGCATCGAAGGCAACGGCGCCACGACAATTCGCGAATTCACCCACCCCATCACCGCGCTCGCCTGCCTGCCCGGCGGCGGCTTGGCCGTCGCGCTCGGCGGCCGCGAAGTGCGCGTTTACCCCGATCCCGCTGCGGCCAACCCAACCGCCACCTTCGCGGGCTCCGGCATGCGCAGCATCAATGCCCTGGCGCCGGCTGGCGGCAAAGCTCTCTACGCAACCGACGGCTCGGCGACGCGGGACGTCGATGAATGGGCCTGGGACCTGATGGAGCGGGGCCACTCGGGCCGCGCGCTGCGCCTGGATTTGAACACCAAGGGCATCACCGCCCTCGCACGGGACCTGCGCTACGCCTTTGGCGCCTGCGCGATGGACGGTTCCGCGCTCATTGCGGAAAGCTGGCGGCATCGGCTGATCGCGGTTTCGCCGGATGGCGCGAGCAAGGTCGTGCTGAGCCATCTGCCCGTTTACCCCTCGCGCCTTTCCCCCGCCGCCGGCGGAGGCTGGTGGCTGACCGCCTTCATCGCGCGCACCCAGCTCGTCGAATTCGTGCTGCGCGAGCCCGCCTATCGCAAACGCATGATGGCCGAGATCGACCCGGAATATTGGATCGTGCCGCGCCTGAGCTCGGGCAAATCGTTCAAGGAACCGATGCAGGGCGCGCATTTGAAGACCATGGGGGTGGTCAAGCCCTGGGCGCCGCCCCGCTCCTACGGATTGGTGATCCGCCTCGACGCCTCATGCAAGCCGATATTTTCGCTGCACAGCCGGGTCGACGGCACCAATCACGGGATCGTATCGGCGGTCGAGTGCGGCGATTGGCTTTACATGATCGCCAAGGGGCCGCGCCGCGTCTTGCGCCTGCCCACCGAAGGGCTGGCGAAGGAATTCGTGGCATGAGCGATATCATTCTTTCTCTCGAAAAGGCGACGAAGCTCTACTCGGGCGTGCCGGCAATCGAGGAGGTCGACTTCGAGCTCGCGCGCGGCGAAATCCATGCGCTGGTGGGCGAGAACGGCGCCGGCAAATCGACCCTGACGAAGGTGATGGCAGGCGTCGTGAGCTTGACCTCGGGCACGATGAAGATCGACGGCGCCGAAGCCGCGCCGAACACGCCGCTGGAAGCGCGCCATCTCGGCGTCGCCATGGTGTTCCAGGAGAACAGTTTGGTGCCGACCATGACGGTGGCGCAAAACCTGTTCCTCGGTCATGAACGCTTCTACAACCGCCTGCGCGGCATCAATATCGCGGCGCAGCAATTCCTGCAGTCGCTCAACTTCGACGTGCCGCCCACGGCCATGGTCGGCGGGCTGGGCGCCGCCAAGAAGCAGATGGTCGAGATCGCACGCGCGGTGTTGCACCGCGCGAAGGTGATCGTCTTCGACGAGCCGACCGCAGCCTTGACGCCCGAAGAAAGGAAATACTTCTTCGATCTCGCGCGCGACCTCAAGAAGCGCGGCGTTTCCATCGTCTTCATCAGCCATGCGCTGGAAGAGGCGCTGATCCTCGCCGACCGCATTACCGTGCTACGCGACGGCAGGAAGATCGTGACCGACGCGGCCGACAAATTCGACCGCGCACGCATCGTCCAGGCAATGGTCGGCCGCGACCTCTCGCACACGCTCTACGGCGTCAAGAGGACGACGGTGCGCCCGGCGGGCGAGCGCGTTCTCACCATCCAGAACCTCAAGATGGCGCCGATGGTGAAGAACAATTCGCTCTCCATCTTCGCCGGCCAGGTCACGGGCGTGTTCGGCCTGGTCGGCGCCGGCCGCACCGAAACGTTCAAGATCGTGTCCGGCGTGCTCAAGCGCGACTTCTTCCACGGCGGCGACATCATCCTGCGCGACAAGCCGGTGCGCTACCGCGTGCCGGCGCCGGCGGTAAAGGCGGGCGTCGCCTATGTCACCGAAGACCGCAAGATCGAAGGCTTCTTCGAGACGACCTCGATCGCGCGCAATATCTATCTCGGCCTGCTGGCGAAATTCCCCGGCGGGCGCGCGCTGCTGTCCCGGCGCGAACAGTCGGCGTCCGGCACGGACTGGATCAAGCGCCTCAACATACGCGCGATCGGCGACGAAGCGAAAGTGATCGAGTTGTCCGGCGGCAACCAGCAGAAGGTCGTCATCGGAAAGTCCCTGATCCAGGAGCCGGATATCATCATCTTCGACGAGCCGACGCGCGGGGTCGACGTCGGCGCCATCGTCGAAATCCACGAGTTGATCAACCGCCTCGCCGACGAGGGCAAGGCGGTGGTGGTCATATCCTCCTACCTGCCGGAGATCCTCGGGCTGTCGGACCGCATCCTGGTCTCGCGCCAGGGCAAGGTGGTGGAGGAATTCTCGGCGCTCGAGGCGACCGAAGAGAAGATCATGTACGCGGCGATTCATTGATCCGAGGCTCGAATGGTTGTCGAGACAGCACGACCGTGACTTCCGCCTCCGATATCGAGACTGTCCTCGCTGCATATGAAGCGGCGGCGGCGGAGCCCCTTTGGACGAAATTTCGCGGCACCGAAGCCGACGCGGCGCAATCGCGCAGCGTGACGGCGCTCGATCTCTTCCGCGCCGCCCCCCGCGCGGCACCGGCTTTCTACTATTTCGACACGTGCCTCAGCTACGGCGAGATCGATCTGCTCAGCGAGCGTCTGGCCGGCTGGTGGTCGCGCAAGGGCGTCGGACGCGGCGACCGCGTCGCGATCATCCTGCAGAATGTGCCGCAGTTCGCGATCGCAACGGTTGCCGCCTGGAAGATGGGGGCGATTGTCGTCAGTCTCGAATCCGATGTACCGCGCGCCGGAGCTCGCCAAGCTCTTCGCCGATTGCACGCCGAAGGCAGCTCTTTGCCACGACGATCAATGGGAGACTGTTTCGAGCGCGGCCGCCGGCATGATCGCGCCCGATCTCGTGCTTTGGACCAGCGGTTACGAATTTCAAACGCGCAACGATACGCGCGTGCTACCCCCGCCCGGCAAAGCCCCGGCGGAGCAGGCGATGGCGAACGTCCTCGCGCAGGCGCTGGCGCCACCCTCGCCCGCCCCCCTCCGTCCCGACGACATCGGACTGCTGCTCTACACGTCCGGAACGACCGGCGTGCCGAAGGGCGCCATGCTGACCCACCGTAACCTCGTCGCCAATGCGCTCATCAGCCGTGACCATTTCGGGTTCGACGGCGCCTCGCGCATTTTCGGCATTGCGCCCCTCTTCCACATCACGGGTTTCGAGCTCCAGCTCGTTACCGGCTTCGCCGCCGGCGCTTCGCAAGTGCTCACCTACCGCTTCCATCCGTCGGTCGTGCTCGAAGCGTTCCTCGAACGCAAGCCGACCTTCATGATCGGCGCCATTACCGTCTTCATCGCCCTCATGAACCAGCCGGAGGCAACGCGCGCGCATTTCGCGAGCTTCGCCCATCTCTATTCCGGAGGCGCCCCGATTGCGCCCGCGGTAGCCGAAGCTTTTGCGCAACGCTTCGGACATTCGATCCGCGTTGCCTACGGCATGACCGAGCTGACCAGCCCGAGCCATCTGACGCCGAACGATGGACCTATCCCCGTCGACCCGCAGTCGGGAGCGCTTTCGATCGGCCTTCCAATTCCGGGCGTGAGCTCGATCGTCGTGGACGATCTGCGCCGTCCGCTGGGGGCGGGCGAATACGGGGAGATCGTCGTGCGCGGCCCCGGCGTCACGATGGGCTATTGGGGCAAGCCCGCAGAGACGGCCGAAGCTCTCCTCGGAGGCTGGATGCACACCGGCGATATCGGTTTCTACGACGAGGCCGGCTGGTTTTACCTGGTGGACCGGAAGAAGGACATGATCTCCGCTTCGGGCTTCAAGGTATGGCCGCGCGAGGTCGAGGACGTGCTCTACGGCTTTCCGGGGGTGCGCGAAGCGGCGGTCGTCGGTGCGCCGGATTCCTATCGCGGCGAGACGGTCGTGGCCTTCGTATCAGCCGCGCGTGGGGTGGAAATCGATCCGGCCGCGCTTGCGCGCTTCTGCCGCGATCGGCTTGCGGCCTACAAGTGCCCGGCCGAAATCCGCGTGATGGACGATCTGCCGAAAACCGTCACCGGCAAGATTACCAGAAACGTGCTGAAGCGGGAATTGACGACGGGTTAGCGGAAAGGCCGGCGGACAGTGACCGACATTCCTGTGATGAAGACGACACGAGCCGCGCGCGACGTCATCACGATCGCCGACATCGAGGCGCTGGAAGCCCGTCCTTACGACGAGCTCATTCCGGCGAGAACGCTAATCGACCTCTTGCGCGCCACCGCCCATTTGCACCCGGATCGACCTGCGCTTACGACCATTCCGGCGGGAGGATATTCGGGCCGGTCGTCGACCATCTCGCATCGGGAGCTCCATAAGAAAGTCATCCGCGCGGCCAACCTCTTTCACAGCCTCTTGGCGGAATCGCAAGGCGGCACGGTCGCCTTCCTCGGCCCCATCGTCGAAGGCATGATGGAGGCGCTCCTCGGCGCGCAGACCGCGGGCGTCGCCAGCACGATCAACTATCTTCTCAGCGCCGAGGTCATCGCCGATTTGCTGGTCGCGGAGAACGCGACCGTCCTCGTCCTTTCGCCCCCCGATATCGACGCCGCCATATGGCAGAAGGCGCAGGCCGTCATCGATCGCGCGGCCTCGTTGCAGAAAATCGTGGTGCTGGGGAATCCGGGTGATGCCGGATCGACGATCGAATTCGCCGCTGCGGCCGGCGCGCACAGCGACGACGTCCTGGCATTCGAGCCGCGCGCGTCCCGGGACACGGTCTGCGCGCTTTTCCATACCGGCGGCACGACCGGGCGGCCCAAACTCGTGCGCCTGACTCACGGCAATCAAATTCACGCCGCCTGGGGCTTCGCGCAGGTGCACGGCCTGACCGAAGACGACGTCGTGATCAACGGTTTCCCGCTCTTTCACGTAGGCGGGACCATGACGACCGGTCTCTCGGTGCTGGCGGCCGGCGGCCACGTGATCATGCCCTCGCCCTACAGCCTGCGCGACCGCGACGCGATCCGAACCTATTGGAACATGGTCGAAGCCTTCAGTGTCACGATCGTGAGCGGGGTTCCCACGTCGATCGCGGCGCTGGCCGAAATACCGGTCGGAAACGCCGACATAGCGTCGGTACGGATGGGGCTGACCGGCGGGGCGGTCTGTCCCAAAGCCGTGAGCGAGCGCTTCACCGAGCGAACCGGGATCATGCTCTATGAGACCTACGGCATGACCGAGACGGCGGCCGCTATCGCCTTCAATCCCGGCCGCGGCACGCCGCTGCAGGGCAGCGTCGGCTTCAGGGCGCCATTTTCCCAGACCCGGATCGTCAGCCTCGATCCCGCCGGCGGCGACGCGGACTGCCCGCCCGGCACGAGCGGCCTGGTGCTGGTCAAAGGGCCGCAGGTGTTCCCCGGCTATGTCGACCCCAAGCACAATAAGGACATCTTGCGCCCGGACGGTTGGCTCAATACCGGCGACGTCGGTTATCTGACCGACGATCAAAGACTGGTGCTGACCGGCCGCGCCAAGGATCTGATTGTGCGCAGCGGCCACAACATCAACCCGACCGACATCGAGGACGTGGCCAACAGCTTTCCGGGCGTGCAGATCAGCGCCGCGGTCGGCATGCCCGACGCCTATGCCGGCGAGGTGCCGATCCTCTATGCCGTTGCGGCGCCGGGCGCCGCGCTCGATGCCGGCCTCCTGCAACGCTATGTGGAGGACCACATCGCCGAGCCGCCGGCAAAGCCGAAGCGTGTCATCGTGATCGACGCCCTGCCGACGACCGCGGTCGGCAAGATCGTCAAGAACGATCTCCGAGACCGCGCCGTGATCGAGAAGGTGAAGCTCGAGGCCGCGCCCATCTTCGGCGCCGCGGTCGTGCCCGTCGTGACCGTCGGCAAGGACGAGAAGCTGAACACCGTCGTGCGGGTCGAAGTGCCGACCGACGATGCCGTGGGTATCCGCAAGCTGAAGGACGCGCTGGCGCCGCTGCCGCAGCGCTACACGGTGGTCGCGCGCTAATCGCTCACGCCGACCGCGCCGGCGGCGATGAGGGCGTCGATCTCCTCGGCCGAGCAGCCAAGCGATTTCAGCACTTCGATGCTGTGCTGGCCGCGCTGCGGCGGCGGCCGATCGACCGTCTGTCCGCCCTGCGCCAATTTGAACCCGACGCCGGGCACACGCAGCGTCTCGTCCAGCCCGGTCATCTTCGGCGCCTCGAGCAAAACCTCGCGCCCCGCCAGATGCGGATGCCCGAGAATTTCCGGCAGGTCGCGCACCCGCGACGCGGGCACGCCGGCCGCCGACAGAACATCCTCCCAATGCGCCGCCGAGTTGCCGGCAAAGACCTGACGCAGCAGCGGCGCATATTCGTCGCCGAGGCCCGGATGCTCGCCCCAGTTCCGCAGCCGCGCATCGCCGGCGCGCTCTTGCATGCCGATGGCGCCCAGCATGGCGACGGCTTGCGCGTGCGTGTTCGCCGTCGTCACGATCGAACCGTCGGCGGTCTCGAAGATGCCGGAAAGCGGGCTGCCGCTGAAGGCCCTGGTGCCCCCCGGCCTGTTGAGCCCGCCGGTCATGGCCACTTCGGTGATCAGCGGTCCCATGATGGCAAGCGCTGCATCCAGCATGGCGATGTCGATGCGCTGCCCGCGCCCGGTATGGGTGCGCTGGTAAAGCGCGGAAGCAACGGCAAAGGCGCCGACCAGACCGGCCACGTAGTCGACCACCGGAAATCCGATGCGATGCCGCTCGCCGGCCAGCGTCCGGTTGACCGCCATCATGCCGGAAATGCCCTGCAGGACGTGGTCATAGGCGGGCCGCGCCGAAAGCGGGCCCTCCTGTCCATACCCGGTCAGCGACGCGTAGACGATATCCGGCTTGCGGCCCAGCACCGTATCGGCGTCGAAGCCGAGGCGCGGCATCACGCCCGGGCGGAAGTTCTCGATGAAGACGTCGGCCGTGTCGATCAGGCGCCAGAGGATATCCTTGCCGCCCGCGGTTTTGAGGTCGAGCGCGAGCGAGCGCTTGTTCGAATTCTGTCCCAGAAAGCCGAGGCCGAGGCCGCGGGCGTTCAGCTCGGCCTGCGGTCCGATGGTCCTGGCGATGTCACCTTTGCTCGGCGGCTCGACCTTGATGACGTCGGCGCCGAGCAGCGCCAATTGGTAGCTGCAATAGGGGCCGGCCAGCACGTGCGTCACGTCGATAATGCGGACACCCTCGAAGGGGCGAGCCAGTTTGGCCGCGTGCGAGGTCGATTGGGCGGATCGATCGCTATTCATTGCAATGCGGTGCTCCTCGATCGCGCGTTCGTTCGGCGAACGCGCCCGTTACATGCGGTAGACACGGCGTGCCGTCTCCGCCAGCAGCGCACGGCGGGCCGCGCTACCGTAATCCATGGCGATCAGCTTGTAGGCATTCCACAGCGTCCCGTAGCTGAGCGACACGCTGTCGACCGGAAAGTTGCTTTCGAACAGGCAGCGCTCGGGGCCGAAGCAGCGAATGGCGTGGTGGAAATAGCCGCCGCGCTCGTCGATGAATTCCTGCGAGGATGGCGGCCGGTCGCGCAGATAGCCGTCATAGCCCGTGACGATGGAAGCAAGTCCGCCGAGCTTCATCACGGCGTTCGGAAGCGCGGCCAGCATCTCGATGCGTTCCGCCCAAGCGGCAAAGTCAGGATCGTGCGGCTCGGCCTCGGGGCTGAGCCAGGCCGGTCCGCCGAGGTGATTGACCACGATAGTCGTGTTGGGCGCGGAACGGGCGAGCTCGGCCAGTTCATCGAGCTGGAAATGAAACTGGAATGCATCGAAGGCCAGGCCGCGCTCGCCCAGAAGCGCCACGCCGCGGCGAAAGTCCGGGTCGCGATAAAGACCGGGCGGCGCGGCGCCGGCGATCAGCCGCGCCGACGGATCCTCCAGCCGGGCCGCGCTGTGGCGAATGCTGCGCACGCGGCCGCCGCCGGCTTTTTCGTGCGCGTCGAGCACGGCGCCGAGATTTGGATTGCGCATGTCGGCGTGCGCCACGATAGCGGCGATCGCGGTCGCGGCTTGCGATGCGGCCAATTGCGCGGTCAGGCCGACGGCAAAGGCGGTCTCGCCGACCGGCCTTAGGCTTTCCGGGCCCTCCGTGTAATAGGCCGAGCCGCACTCGACATAGACGCATTGCGCGACCTTGTGGCCGGCGGAATCGCGCAGGAACTCCTCGGTGAGATAGCGACTGGTCTGCAGTTGCAGGGCGCTGTCGGTCGGATCGGGCAGGCAGCGCTCGACCCAGAAATGACAGTGGGCATCGACGACCTCCCACGCCGGCTCGATAACGGCCTCGCGGCGGCGATCCCACCACTCGCATCGCGCGCCCATGCGCCGAACCCAGGTGCTGCGCTCCTGCGGCGTCATCCGCTGCTTTCCTCCGACACCCGGCCTTTATCTCTGCGCCGCGCAACCGTCGGGCACCCTGGCACCCAGACCGGCCGACCATAGGGGCGATCCAGCTATTAGCAGTAGTTAAATTTCCTAAGGCGGGTATTATGGATTGCTTATAGCAATCCCGGGCTATGCCATGGACCTCAGGCAAATCCGTTACTTCGTTGCCGCCTGCGAAGAGGGCTCGCTCAGTGCTGCCGCTGCGCGGCTCAATTGCACCGCGCCCGGCGTCAGCCAGCAGATGAGCGCGCTGGAAGGCCGGCTTGGCACCAGCCTGTTCGAGCGCTCACGGCGGGGCGTGACGCCGACCGCTGCCGGGCGCCGCTTCTACGATCGATGCATGGCGGTGCTGAAGGCGGTCTCGGAGGCGGAGATCGAAATCGAGGATTTCAAGGCCGGCTTGCGCGGA
The DNA here is from genome assembly GCA_963805535.1 of uncultured Pseudomonadota bacterium. GTDB lineage: Bacteria > Pseudomonadota > Alphaproteobacteria > Rhizobiales > Xanthobacteraceae > Pseudolabrys. Next base: position 493,910 of record CAWDUV010000004.1, on the reverse strand, counting down.
TCGATAGCGGCCGGATTCGGCCCCGGTGTCGCCAACGCGATCCTGCCGCAGGCGCTGGCCCGCTTTACACGCGAGTTTCCCCAGGTCGACATCGCCATATCCAGCGGTTCGGCCGACACCCTCGTTGCCGCGACATCCGGCGGCACCTTGGATTTCTTAATCGGGCAACTCGCCAAGGCGCATATCGGGCTTTCGGCCGTTCCGATCGGACGCTATCCGGTGGCGCTCATCTCGGGCTCGCGGCGCGGCTTCATGCCGATGAAACCCATTCGTCTCGATAGCGTGGCGCCGCTGAAGCTGATCCTCCCCTCGCCCACCAACAGCCTGCGGTCCAAGATCGAAGAAGCGATCCAAAGCCGGGAGATCGCGGTCGAGCGGACGATCCTGATGGATAATCTTTCGGCCGGGCTCGAATTCCTCAGCCAAACCGACTGGTCCTGGATCCTGCCCTATTGGCTTTGCCTCAAGGAGCTCGGCAATGAGCGCCTCACCGTCAATCCGATCGTCGATACGACGCTCAGGGTCGATGTGGCGCTTATTTTTCCCGCTCAGCGGCCGTTGTCGCGCCCGTCCCAGGTGCTTTATGACTATTTCTGCCAGGAATTGCAGCGCACCGACGCGGAGTGGCAGCGCATCATGGCGACACCCTTAAGCCACGATTAGGGATCGCATTAGAAGATATAAATTCTCTTTACCCTCTCTCGCCCCTACCCTTTTCCCGACCCAGCCACCGCGTCAGCCAGGCCGCATCGGTCTGCAACAAGAAGATGGCAGCAACAAAGGCGTCCGCAGGCAGAGGCCTGTTGAGGAACGGGGAGGAGAACGATGAAATCCGCGAAATCGATCGAGAGCGCATCGTCCGGGCGCACGCTCAGCCGTCGGATGTTTGGAGCGTTGTCGCTCTTCACCGTTGCAGGCGCGCAATGGCCCACGCCATCCGAGGCGGCCGCCAAACTCGAACTGAAGATGCAGTTCGCGTCACCCGACGGCACGCCGTGGAACAAGATGGACCGGCGTTTTGCCAAGCAACTGGAAGAGATCACCGGCGGCCGCGCCAAGGTCGTCTTTTTCCCGCCGAACTCGGTGACCCCGTTCAAGGACTGGCTTCGATCGACCGGCTCCGGTCTGCTCGATCTCGGCTTTGTCTGGCACCCGGTCCTGCCGGGCAAGTTCCGACAGATGGAGTTGTTCGGCCTCCCGGGCCTGTCGAAGAACCAGACCATCTCCACCATCGTTTATTGGCGCCTGCGGGAGGAATATCCCCAGATGGGCCATTTGTTCAGCAAGGAAGACAATGTCGTTGAGATCGCGACATTCGTCGCCATGGGGTCCCATCTGCATACCCGCGAGCCCATCCGCCGCCTGTCCGATCTCAAAGGCAAGGTCTTTGCCGCGCAGGATTCCGCCGGCGTGGCGGTGCTGCAAAAGCTCGGCGCCAGCGCCAGCGTCATGGTCGGGCCCGACGCCTACCTGGCAATGCAGCGCGGCGCCGTGAGCGGCGTCCTGTGCGCCTGGGGGTGGGTGAATAATTTCAAGCTGAACGAAGTGACGAAGTTTCACACGTTGCTCAACCTCAATCCGGGCAGCTACAGCACCGTCATGAACAAGAATACCTACGACAAGCTGACGCCGGAAGAAAAACGGCATCTTGCCGATATTCGCCCGCTGTACTTCTTCTACAACACGACAGATGGCGCCGCGGCCGCAATGGCGAGCATTCCCGCCGCCAACATCTTCACGCTCACGGCGGAAGATCAGGCGGAATTGACGGCCAAGATGCAGCCGCTGTGGGGCGCCTGGGTCAAGAAGGCCGACGCCATGGGCATGCCCGGACAGAAAATCCTCGACGAGGCCGCGCGCTTGATCAAGCTTTACGATCAAAATTAGCCGGGACCCGCGCGGCGCGCGCCGTCTCGATAGGCTGACGTCGAGACGGCGGACGTGGCGATGAGCGGGAAGGAATAAAGGCGCGTGAAGGAAGCGATACCACCGGCGACCGGCAACGCACCGCTTTCCGCGCTTTTCGACGTATCCACGAAAGCCGTCCGCTGCGCCGTCGCCTGGCCGAGCCGCTTGGCGCTGTTCGCCGGCGGCGTAGCCCTTGTCCTCATGATGGGGCTCACGGTCGCCGACGTCGTGCTCCGCAACCTGTTCGCCATCGTCGTGCCGGGCGGCATGGAGATGACGGGCCTCTTGATGATCATCGTCGCGCTGTCGACCTTGAGCGCGGTGGAATTGGAGCGCGGCCATATTCAAGTTGACCTGGTGCTCGAGGTCTTGCCCGACTTCGTCCGCCTTCCGACGATTGCCGGCGGGCTTATGGTCACGCTGGCGACCATGATCGTCGCCGCCGTGCAAATCCTGAAGCAGGCGGCCTATCTCAAGGACAACGCGATCGTCACCGGCGTGCTGCGGCTGCCCGAGTGGCCTTTCGTGCTCTGCGCAACCTTCTTCGTCGTGCTGTTCGCCCTCGCCCTGCTGGTCAATCTCGCGGCGGCGCTGGGCGCCGTCGCAAGGCTGCGCGATATCCGCTCCGTCGCGATCGTGCTGGCATGGACGGCGGCGGTGGCCGCCATAGTCTGGCTTGCCTATTATCCCGGCTCCCTGCCGTTCACGCTGTCGCACAATCTGCGCGGCATTTTGTGCATCGGCCTCTGCTTCGTCCTGATCTTCCTGGGCGTGCATGTGGCCGCCGCCATGGCGGTCACCGCCCTGCTCGGCATCAGCCTGCTGGTCGGCTCCTCGGCCAGCTTGACCAGCCTCGGCACCACGACCATCGACGTGGTGAGCGATCAGACCTGGAGCGTGGTGCCGCTCTTCACCTGGATGGGGCTGATCGTCGTCGCCTCGGGCTTTGCCGAGGAGCTCTACCGCTCGGCCTACCGCTGGATCGGGCACCTGCCGGGTGGGCTCGCGTCGGCCAGCACGGTCGCCTGCGCAGGGCTTGCATCGATCGTCGGCGACACCCTGTCGGGGGTCTACAGCATGGGCGCAATCGCGCTGCCGCAAATGAAGTCCTACGGCTACGACATGAAGCTTGCCACGGCGTCGATCGCCTGCGCGGCCACCATCGGCGTCATGATCCCGCCGAGCCTGGGCTTCATCGTCTACGGCATGATCACCGAGGTCTCGATCGGCAAGCTGTTCATCGCCGGCATTTTGCCGGGCATCCTGTTCGCCGTCATATTGGTCGGGCTGATCACGGTGCGCGCCGCCATTACGCCCGCTTTGGCGCCGCGCGGCGAACGCAGCAGTTGGCGCGAGCGTCTGGCGTCAAGCGGCAGGGTCTGGCCGGTCCTGCTGCTGATGATCCTCGTCCTGGGCGGCATCTACGCCGGGCTGGTGACGCCCAACGAGGCGGGCGGATTGGGCGTTTTTGGCGCGCTGGTTATCGCGATGCTGACGCGGCGCCTCACGCTCAAGGCGTTTTGGCACTCCATCGAGCGCGCCCTCCGCCTGACCGCGGGCATCATCGTGATCTTCATGTTCGCGACCGCCTTCAGCCGCTTCATCGCGATCAGCGGCCTGACGCAACAGACCGCCGACTTGGTGATCGGACTTCACCTCGGCAAATATCAGCTGATCGGCGTGATCTTGTTGTTCTACGTCGTTATCGGCATGTTCATGAACGCCTTGCCAGCCTTGGTCCTGACCGTCCCCCTGTTCTTTCCGATCGCGATGAAGGCCGGCTTCGATCCCATCTGGTTCGGCGTGATCATCGTCATCATGGTGGAGCTGGGCGTCGTGACGCCGCCGATCGGCGTCAACGTCTTTGCCATGGCGTCGATGACCGACGATTTGTCGATGCACGACATTTTCCGCGGCGTCTTTCCGTTCTGGATCGCCTATGTCGTGCTCATCGGCCTGATCGTGGCCTTTCCGCAGATCAGCCTCTTGCTGCCTTCGCTGATGTGAGCCGGCGGGAACGCGCCTTTGAGCACGTCAAAGTCACCCGACCGGAAATCGCATCCGGTAAATGGCAAATAGCAAAACCCTATTCCGCTGAAACGCGGGCGATAGGAAACCGGCGCGTTGTCCACCACTCGTAAGCGAGAAATAGAATGCTCAACACCGAGCCGGCCATCTCCACGAACACGCCGCCCGGCACCAGAACGGCGGGCAACAAGGCCGCACAGCCGACGACCATCAAGCCGGCCCGCCACGCGAGCGTAAGGGGCCGGGTGAAATAGCCGAGCGCCGCCACCGAGATCACGTAGACGCCGATCACCGCGGTAGAAATGTTGAGCACGATGTCGTAGGTGGAACCGATCAGCAGCAGGCTGGGCGCGAACACAAACAGGAACGGAATGATGTAGGCGACCCAGCCGAGCCGCATGGCCGTGAAGCCGATGCTCATCGCGTCCGCCTTGCTGAGCGCCGCCGCGGCGAAGGCCGCCAGCGCGATCGGCGGCGTGATCATCGACATCATGCCGAAGTACAGGATGAACATGTGGGCCGCCAGTTGCTGCACCCCGACCTGCACCAAGGCCGGCGCGATCAGCGCGGCCAGCAAGACGTAGACGCCCGAGGTCGGCATGCCCATGCCGAGCACGATGCAGGCGCAGGCGGCAATGATCAGCAGCAGCATTTCGCTGCTGCCGCCGAGATGGATCAGGAAGAACGTCAACGCAAATCCGAGCCCGGTGACGTTGAGCACCCCGATCACGATGCCGGCGCCGCCCAGGATCAGCAGCAACTCCACCGAGATGCGGCCGGTCTCGATGATGGCTTCGACGATCTGCCATGGGCGCAGGCGCGCGCCTTTGTAGGAAAACACCATGCCGAGGACGATGATCGCGCCGGTCGCCCATACCGCCGCCTCCTGCGCGCTGCGCAAGAGCTCGAACAGAACGTAGAGCAACAGCGCAAACGGAACGATGAAATGCCAGCCGTCCTTGAGCACGGTACGCGCGCGCGGGATTTTCTGCTCGACCACGTCGATGCCGCGCCGCGCTGCCAGCAGGTCGACCTGGATGAACACGGCGAAATAATAGAGCAGCGCGGGCACGATCGCCGCGACGACCACTTTGGAGTAGGCGATCTCGAGGAACTCGGCCATCAGGAAAGCAGCGGCGCCCATGATCGGCGGCATGAACTGGCCGCCGGTGGACGCCACCGCCTCAATCGCCCCTGCCTCCACCGCCGAATAGCCGGTCGAACGCATCAGCGGAATGGTAAGTACGCCGGTCGACGCCACGTTCGAGGTCGCGCTGCCGGAGATCGAGCCGAACAAAGCGGAAGCCACGACCGCGACCTTGGCGGCGCCGCCGCGCTGGCGGCCCATCGTGGCCATGGCAAGATCGGTGAAGAACGTGCCGCCATGGGTCTTGAGCAGGAGTTGCCCCAGAAAGATGAAGATCACCACCACCTGCGCGCCAATGGTGAACGGCGTGCCGAACACCGAGGTCGGGTCGAAGGCAAGGTAGATCATCAACTGGCGGAGGCCGACATGCAGCGCCTTGAGCTCGCCCGGCACTTGGTCGCCAACCAATGCATAGACGATGAAGACGACGACGACGATGAACAGCGGCAGCCCGGTGACGCGCCGGAGGCCTTCCATGACCAGAAAGACCACGATCGCGCCGAGGATCAGCACCTCATTGGTCTGGTCCCCGACCGCGGTCAGCAAACGCTCCCAGTGCCACGACATCCAGATGCAAACGGCGAAACCGACGAACGCGGCAAGCGCGTCGTACCAGGCCAGTCGTTGCGTTTCCCGCCGCCGCACCGTCACGGTCAGGTAGCAGGTCGAGAGGGTGAGCCCGAGCACCAGCGACAGAAACTGCTCGCGATAGACCGCGAAGCCGAACATCGTTTGCGGATCGAGCGCCCAGAAGACGCAAAGCGCGGCCAGCAGGAAGGCGCTCACGTCTGCGAGACGTGAGGCTCCTGCGCCTTCCGGTGTAACCACGCTTTCTGACATGGCCGGCCCGTTACCTCACGGCCAAAGCGGCGCGCGCCGCACCAGCGGCACGACGCGTCGTCATTGCTTCCAGAGTCCCATCTCCTTGTAAGCCTTGATCGCGCCCGGATGGTACGGCGTGCCGTGCTTCGGGTCCATGTGTTTGGGATCGAAGCGCTTGAGCGGCGCGAATGATTGCCCAAGCAGCGTCTTGTTCGCCGCCATCAGCTTGACGATCTTATAGACGACGTCGTCGGAAACCTTGGCGCCGGCGGTGAGGAAATACGGATATTCGAGGAAATAGGTATCGTTGGTGACCGACGAGTACTTGCCTTTCTTGAGCAGGCGCGCGCTCGACTCCGGAAATATCTTCTGCATCGCCGTGACGCCGGCGTCCGAATTGCCGATCGAGATGAAAGTAAGGCCGCCATGATTGCGCAGCTGCGCATTGTCCTGCTTGGTCGCGCCGCTCGTCGGCGCCGCCATGGCGATGTCGACCTTGCCCTGCGGCAGCAGGTTCTGGCCCTTGATGTAGTTCGCCACCGGGACGCACTCGAAGTCCTTGGTGGTCAGTCCCGCGCTCGCCAGCATCGCGTCCTGCACGTCGGCGAGGATGATCTGTGCCGTGAACTTGCACGGGATGCGCTTGCCTTTGGCGTCGGCCAGCGTCTTGATACCAGAGTCAGCGGCGACGGCAAAACCGATCCACAGCGGATAGACCTCGGCGACCAGCCGAATATTCTTGTTCGGTTTGCCCGCGAACGGCCCCTTGCCGATATAGGCGTAGGTCGCCTCGAGCGCGTTGTTGAATCCGAAATCGATCTGCCCGCGATTCATCTGCGGAACAATCGTCGACGAGCCGCCGCCGGCGCGCACCCGCGCCAGCAAGTTGCCCTTTTCGTTCAATAGCTTGGCAATCGCGCTGCCGGTGCCGTAAGCGAGCGAGCCCTGCGGATTGGTGCCGAAGCTGTAGGTCTGCTGCGCCGACGCCGGCACGGCGAGCGCCCCGATGAGCGCACAGGCGTACGCGACTGCTTTGATGGCTGCGAGTCTGGATTGCATGATAGCGTCTCCTCCCGTTTTTATTGACCCCTGATCGCCCGGATGATCCCCAGACCGGGCTGAATACTCCCGCCTTTACGGCTTTCGTGCAAGACAGCGGCGAGGTGAGGACTGCCAAGGATAAAGCGTTGAGGACTGTAGCTCAGTCGCCATCGCCGCGCCCCAACCACCGTTTCATCCGGCGATTGCGAGCCAAGCGCACCGCACCTTCGCTCGCTTTCGCCCTTAGCTTTCCGGCTGATCCGCCCGGCTTACTTGCCGGATTTGAACCCATATTCCTCCCAACGCTTGTCGACCAGGTCGGAGTGCTCCGTGAGGGGCACCACCGAGCGCGGATAGCGTTCGCCGCCGTATTGCTCCTGCGGCCGGAAATCCAGATTCATGGTCGCGTCGATCAGGACGCGGCACCATTTGCCGGTACCGAACAGCAGCGGGTCGCGCTCTTCAAGGCGGACCGAGGGATCGAGCAGGGAGCCGAACGTGCCGGGATAAAATACGATGTCGTCTTCGGCGGCGTTCACCCGGTAAGCGAAGGCCCAGTCGATGGAGCCGTAGTCGTGGATGTCGATGTCCTCGTCGACCACCCAGATGTGCTTATAACGAAGATGCGCCGCGTTCGAGCCCCAGATCGCGGCTGCCGCTTGCTTGGCTTGGCCGCGGTAGGTCTGGTGCAGTTGAATCACCAGCGTCGTGCCGTTGTTTGCCGCGGGACAGTGTACGTCGGTCACGCCGGGTACGCCGGCCGTCTTCAACACGTTCCAGGCCACGCCCGCGCGCTGGATCGAACTCACCACCGAGTTCTCGTTGAGACGCTTGGGCAGCGTGCCCTCCAGCGTGCCGCGCAGGATCGGATCCTTGCGCATGGTGACGCAGGTGACCTTGGTCACGTGCTTGGGACCGCGGTCGCCGCCGAAATACCCGGTGTACTCGCCGAACGGGCCTTCCATCTCGAAGGTCTCAGGATCGGAATCGATGTAACCCTCGACGACGATTTCGGCGCTGGCGGGAACCCAGAGGTCGTTGGTCTCGCATTTGACCAGCGGCACGGGCTCGCCGCGGATCGCACCCATCACTTCGTATTCCGAGACGCCGGTCGGGATAGGCGCCGAGGCACAGTAGGGCAGCGCCGGCTCCCAGCCGTAGACATGCGCCACCGGCATTTTCATGCCGCGCTCCTTCCAGCGCTGAAAGTGGACGCCCCAATTCTGCGCGCGCCACAGCAACACCGGAAGCGTGTCGGGATGCTCGCCGAGCATGCCGCGGTAGATGCCGATGTTGTGCTGACCCGTGTCCGGGTCCATCGTCACCGTGCCTTGATAGGTGTTGATGTAGCGGCCGCCGTCCGCTCCGTGCCAGCGCGGAACGGGAAACTTGTATAGATCGATGTCGCTGCCCTTGAAAATCAGTTCCTTCACCGGGCCGGTGTCGACTTCGACCGGCTTTACGCGCTGCGAGAAGTAGTGCTGCGTGGCCTGGACGAGATCGGTGACAGGCGCGCCCTTGGGCAGGCCGAGCATCATCGTCAGGCGCGAATAGTTGGAAAGGCCGCCCGTGAAAAGCTTGCGCGACCAGACGTTGTCGTTCTTGCCGTAGCCTTTGATGTTGTTGAACAGCAGCGCCGGACCGTTTCCCGGCCCGAACGCACGCCGCGTGATCGCGCCAATCTCACCGTCCCAGTCGACCTCGGCGTTGATCTCCTGCAGCTCGCCCGCTTCACGTAGCGCTTGGATCCACCCGCGCAAGTCGCCGAAAGCTTTCGGCTTGATGCGTTCGGAAATGTGGCCTTGGCTTGGCATCGCTTCTTCTCCCGAGCTTTATGTCCTCCGGGCGGCCGCACGGCCCCCCTGCAGATCGGCGACAACTTGTCGTTATCGGCTCAGCTCATCGCGGCCGGCCGGCGATCTGCGACGTGATCCCTTGAAGTTGCATGGCAAGCTGATACTAATAAAATTATAAATTTGGATGCTAGCGATAAATGCCATGAATATCAGGAATTTCGATCTGAATTTACTGGTCGTCCTCGACGCCCTCATGGACGAGCGCAATGTTACACGCGCTGCGGAGCGCCTGCGGCTCTCACAGCCGGCGGTAAGCGCGGCGCTCAATCGACTGCGCGATTCCTTCGGAGATCCGCTGTTTGTGCGCATGCAGCGGGGGATGCTGCCGACCCCGCGCGCCTTTGAAGTAGCGCACGCGGCCAAGGCCGTCCTCGGTCAGATCGAGGAGATCATCGAGGCGCAGCCCTTCGATCCTTCTCATTCGCATGCGCTATTTCGGATCGGCGCCAACGACTATGCCCAGCTTGCGGTCGTCGTGCCTTTGATGCGCCGGCTCGGCGATATGGCGCCGAATATCCGCATCGAGGTCGTTGGTCTCGGCCAAAATCTGGGCGAACAACTTGAGCGTCAACGCGTCGACCTTGCCATAACGCTGTTCACCGAACCGCCAAAGGGCGCGCGCACGGCGATGTTGTTCCGTGAAACGTATATGTGCGCCGCGCGCAAAGATCATCCTCAGGTCGGCAGAACCCTCTCGCTCGACCAGTTTTGCGCGCTCCCCCAAGTGGCGGTGGCATCCGCCGATCCGCGTTCGGCGGACCCCGTCGATGAAGCGCTCGCTGCGCTCGGCCGCGAACGTCGGGCGGTGCTGAAGATGCCGAACTTTTTCATTCTGCCGCACATGTTGCAGCACAATGATTTCATATCGGTGGCTCCCGAACGGCTGATCCGATATTTTAGCCCGACGCTGAAAGCGCTGCCGCTTCCGATCGACGTGCCGGGCTTCTCGATGAACCTTGTCTGGCATGAGGGCACGCATACCGGCGCAGCGCATGTTTGGCTGCGCGAGCAAATTCTGAAATTTTCGAATCAAAATCCCTGGCGATAAGCGAAGACTTCAAGGCAACTCCTCGCCAGCGGCCGCTTGCGGCTCCTCCCGGTCGGCTAAGTCATTAGTGTCCGCATCAGGCGACGCGGTCGCCCTTTTTGATCTGGACGGTGCGGTTGTCCACTGCCGGCAGCATGAACGCGGGGTCCCGCGTCACCACTACGTCGATCACCGAAGGCCGGCCCTTCTCTGCCATGCCGGCGCGCAGCGCGGCGGCGATGTCCTCGGGACGGTCGACCCGGATGCCGTGGCAGCCCATCGCTTCGGCGACGCGGGCGTAGTCGACCTCGGCGAGATCGCTCGACTGGTAACTCCCCTTGCCGTACATCAGGTGTTGTAGCGCTTTGACGTAGCCCGACGCGGCATTGTTGACGATCACCAGGGTCGGCCCGACGCCAATGCGGCGCGCCGTTTCCAACTCGCCGATCATCATATTGAAGCCGCCATCGCCAGTGACGGCAATGACCGGCGAGCCGCCCGCGGCGAGCTGCGCCCCGATACTGCCGGGCACGCCGTAGCCGATGGAGGCGAAGCCGCGGTCGGGAACGAAGCCCCTCCCCGGCCGCTTGGTGTCGAACAGCAATCCTCCCCAATGGGCGGCGAACCCACCGTCCGCGATCAGCAGACCGTCGGCCGGCAGGGCGGCGCCGATCTCGGCCATCAACCGGGCCATGTTGATGGGTCTTTCAGACGACGTGACGCGATCTTTGACCGAGCGCCACCACTCGGCCATGCGCGCGGCGACCTCGGCGGTGTAGGCCTCGCGGCGGCCGCGCATCTCGGAACCGAACGCCGCCAGCGCCGTGGCGAGGTCCTCAATCCCGGCGCGGGCGTCGCCCCACAGCCGCACCGTGGCCGGCGCCGTACGGTCGAATTCCTCCGCCAGAATATCGAGATGGATGATCGGCTTGTCGCGCCCCGGCAGGGTGTAACGTTTGGTAGCGATCTCGCCGAGTTTGCACCCGACCACCAGCAAGCAGTCGGCCTCCTCGATCAGTTTGTTGGCGATGCGATCGTAGCGGCCGAACAGCCCGGCGTTCAGGCGATGCGTACAGGCGATGGCGCCCTTGCCGGTCATGGTGTGGGCGACCGGAATGGCGGCCGCCTCGGCGAACGCCTGCAGGGTCGCCGCGGCCTGCGACAGGTGGATGCCGCCGCCGGCAAGCACGAGCGGCCGCCGTGCCTGGCGCAGTATCTCCGCCGCCTGCTCGACCGCAGCCGCGTCGGGTCGACAGCGCAGCGCGGGTGACGACGCCAGCCACGGGCTTGCCTCGAATTCCTCTGGATCGAATGGATAAGTATCGTGGCAAACGTCTTCGGGCACGTCGATCACGACAGGGCCAGGCCGGCCGCGCGTGGCGACAGCGAAAGCACGGCGGACCAATTCCGGAATGCGCTTGATGGTCTCGACGCGGATGAGCTCCTTGCAGGCCGGGCGCAGGATTTCCGTCTGCCGCGCCTCCTGGGTCATGTTCTTCCAGGAATGATCGCGATGGGTGTCGCCGACGATGGCGACCAGCGGGGTGCCGGCATTGAGCGCCTCGACCAGGCCGGTGACCAGATTGGTCGCGCCCGGTCCGAGCGTGGCGTCGCAGATACCGACCCGCCCCGACACTTTGGCGTAAGCATCCGCGGCGAACACACCGCAGCGCTCGTCGTTGATCAGGTGGTGCTCAAGGCCGTGTCGGCGCACGGCGTCATAGAACGGCAGCAACTGGAATCCGCCCATGCCGAACATCGGCCCGGCGCCGCAGGCTCTCAGCGTCAGCGCAATCGCCTCACCGCCGCAGATCATGTTATTCGCGCTTGCGTTTAACGTCATATCCGCCGCTCTCTCGTTATTCGTGGCGTCTCGCTGTTACGGCCGATAGCCCAGGGCCTCCGGCAGCCACAGAGCCAAGCCGGGCACCAGGATAACCAGGATCATCGCCGCCACCATCGCCAGAACCACCCAGATCACCCACTTCACGGTCGATTCCATCGGCACGCCGGCAATCCGCGATGTCACGATCAGATTGACCGCCACCGGTGGCGTGAACTGCCCGATGGCGATGTTCATGGCCATCACCACGCCGAACCATACCGGGTTCCAGCCGAAGGTCTTCATCACCGGCATCAGCAACGGAATCGAAATCAGATAGATGGAGATGCCGTCCAGCACCATCCCCGCCAGCAGCAACAGCACCATCAGCATGGCCAGAACGACGCCGGAGGAGCTGGAAAGGGCCAGCAGCCCCTTTGCCGCCATGTCGAAGGCGCCGAGCGTGCTGCCCGCCCAGGCGAAGATGCCGGCAAGGGCAATGATCAGCATCACCGTGGCGGACACTTCCGCCGAATCGGCCAGCACTTCGTAAATGTCGCGCCAACCGAGCGAGCGGTGGATGAAGACGCCGACGAAAAGGCCATAGAACACCGCCACCACCGCCGCCTCGGTGGGTGTGAACAGGCCGCTGCGCAGCCCGCCCAAAATGATCGCCGGCGCAATCAGGCCCGGCAACGCCTGCACGAAGCTCTCGCCCAAAGGCGGACGCTTGGCTTCCTCGGCGGCGCCGAAGTCGTACTTGCGGCTCAGCAGCACCGCCGGGACCATGATCGACAGCCCGGCGAGCACGCCGGGCACCAGGCCGGCCGCGAAAAGCGCGCGCAGATCGGTTCCCGGCACCATGATCGAATAAATAATGAGGGCGATGGACGGCGGAATCAGGATCGCGGTCGACGCGGCAGACGGCGATGACGCTGGCCGAGAACGCGCGCGGATAGCCGGCCCGCTGCATGCTCGGGATCATTACGGTGGCGACGGCGGCAGCGTCGGCGGGGCCGGAGCCCGACATGCCGCCCATGATCATGCACACCAGGATCGCCACCAGCGCCAGCCCGCCCCGCCGCGCGCCCACCACCGCCTGGGCAAAACGCACCAGCCGGCCGGCGACCCCGGAACGGTCGAAAATCATCCCGGTCAGGATGAACAGCGGCAGTGCGATGAGCGGATACTTGGCGATGCTGGCATAGGAGATGGTGCCAACCATGTTCATGGCGCTGGAATCGAGCCCGACCATGATGCCGAGCACGCCGGCAACGCCCAAAGCCACCGCGATCGGCGCCCCGACGACCAGGAACAAGGCGAAGCTGCCGAGCAGGACCAGATTGGCGGTCACGGGCCCCTCCGCATCCAGACGCGGAAGCGGCCGATCAGGCGGAGCAATGCCGCCAGTGACAGCAGCGGCAGCCACATCGTGTAGATCCAGGTCGGATTGCCGAGGCCGGCCGACGTCTCACCGAACGCGTATTCGTCATAGGCCAGCTTGGCGCCGTACCCGATCAGCAGGCCGAACGCCGTGGCGGTGACGGCGAACGCGATCAGCCCGCACACGAGCCGCCCAGGGCGCCCCAGCCGCTCGACAAAAAAAGTCAGGCGCATGTGGCCACCGGTGGCAATCGCCAGCGAGGAGCCGACGAAGGTCATCACCACCAGCAGGAACACCGAGTACTCCTCGGTGAACGCGAACGACACGTCGGTTAAGTAGCGCACCACCACGTTGGCGAAGCTGATGAGGCAGATCAACGCCATCGCCGCGGCGCCGACCGCCTTCTCGAGCTCGAGCGGCACCCGGTGCCGGTCCTCTCGTGCGATGTCTTTTTCGCTCAAGTTACGATCCTCGCGTGACGGGATGCCGGAACGTCGGCCGGCCTGCCGCCGCCGCGCCGAAATTCCGGCATCCATTGCCGTACGCTATCTTCGGCTTACCGCTTGGCGATCGACTGCTCGGCCGTCTTGACGAGGCCGGCGCCGATTTTCTTGGTCCACTTCTTGTAGACGCCGCGGGTGGCATCCACGAACGCCTTGTGTTCGGCGGCGTTGAGCGTGGTGACGGTGACGCCGTAGCCCTCGATTTCCTTGATCAGGGCGAGGTCGTTGCCGATCATGCCTGCCCGGGCAATCTTGATGCCCTCAGCGCCGGCCTCTAGCGCCGCCTCGCGGACGATCTTCTGGTCGGCGGGCGAGAAGCTCTTCCACACCCGCTCGTTGACGGCGAAGATCAGCGGGTCGGCGACATAGTGCCAAAGCGTCACGTATTTTTGGCCGACCGTCTGCATCTTGGCGATCTTGAAAACGGTCAGCGGGTTTTCCTGGCCGTCGACGGCGCCGGTGGTCAGCGCGGGCTTGGCGTCGGCCCAGCTCATCTGCACCGGGTTGGCACCCAGCGCAGAGAACGTGTCGTTGAACAGCGGCGAGCCGACGACGCGGATCTTCAGTCCCTTGAGGTCTGCCGGGGTCTTGATCGCGTGCTTGGAGTTGGTCACCTCGCGGAAGCCGTTCTCGGCCCACGCCAACGGCACCACGCCCTTGGAGCGGATGATATCGAACAGCTTCTTGCCCACCGGTCCCTCGGTGAGCGCGTCCACCGCCTTGTAGTCGGGCATGAGGAAAGGCATCGAGAAGATGTTGAGTTGCACCACCTGCGGCGACCAGTTGATGGTGGAGCCGACCGCCATGTCGATCACGCCCTCGCGCATGGCGGTGAACTCCTTGGTCTGGTCTCCGGCGACGAGTTGAGAGCCGGGATAGACCTTCATCTTGATGCGGCCCTTGGTCTTTTGGCCGACCAGGTCGACCCACTTCTGGGCGGCGATGCCCCACGGGAACGGCGCCGGCACCACTGTCGAAACCTTGTACTCGGCCTTGTAATCGGCTCCCCACGCGGGAAGCGCGATACAAACCGCCATCGCGGCGGAAGCGAGATACTTCACGAAGCGCATGTCTTGTCTCCTCCGTTGCAGATTTTTGCTTTCCTTGTTCAGCGCACTCAAAAATCGACAGTCAACGAGCGACCAACCTTTGAACCGCCGCTGCGATATCGGGCGCCGTCACCCGGACCTGGTCCTCGAGTGGCGGCGAATAGGAGACCGGCGCCCGCGGCGCGCCCAAGCGCGCGACCGGCGCAGCGAGATCGTCGAACAGGTGCTCGGCGACCCAGGCGGCGACCTCGGCGCCGAAGCCCGACACGGAGACCGCTTCCTGCGCTATCAGAAGGCGCCCGGTCTTGCGCACCGATTGGGCGACGCGCTCGCGGTCCCACGGCCACAGCGTGCGCAGGTCGATGACCTCGGCATCGATTTTGTCCGCAGCCAACGCACCGGCGGCATCGGCGCAGACATGGACCATGGCCGACCAGGTAACGATGGTGACGTCCTTGCCTTGCCGGACGACGCGCGCCTCGCCCAGCGGCACCACATGCTCGACGTCGTCGGGGACGTCGCCGATCAACCGCCACAGGTTCTTGTGCTCCATGTAGACGACGGGATCGTCGCAGCGGATGGCGGCCTTGAGCAGGCCTTTGTTGTCGGCCGGCGTGGATGGTGTCACGACCACCAGGCCGGGGATGTGCGTGTACCAAGACTCGAGCGATTGGGAATGCTGGGCCGCCGACGAGCGCCACATGCCGATCGGCTCGCGCACCACCAGCGGCACCTTGCTCTGGCCGCCGAACATGTAGCGCGCCTTGGCGGCCTGGTTGACCAACTCGTCCACCGCGCAGAGCGCGAAATCCGAGAACCGCATCTCCACCACCGGCCGGGTCCCCATCATGGCGGCGCCGACGGCCGCGCCCATGATGCCGGCCTCGGAGATGGGCGCGTCCGAGATGCGGTCGCGGCCGAACTCGTCGACTTAAGCCCGCGTATTGGCCAAACACGCCGCCGCGCCCGAGGTCCTCGCCCACCGCCCAGACGCGGGAGTCGCGCCGCATTTCCTCCGCCAGCGCCATTCGCCCGGCGTCGAGATAAGTCATCTCGCTCACAGCGCCGGCCTCTTCATTTCCGCGCTCCGATATTGGGCACCAACGTCCTGCACGTCGGTGAAGGCGTCGGCAGGGTCGGGCCAGGGCGCCGCCCTGGCGGTTTCAAAGGCGCGGCGGATATCGGCGGCGGCACGCGCGTCGGCGGCGGCCAGTTCCTCGTCCGCGATACCGGCGCGCCGCAGCGTCGCGCCGCAGCGTTCGATGGGATCGTTGCGCCAGCCGTCCGACACTTCCTGCTGGCTGCGATAGGGCGCGGCATCGGCCGCAGTATGTCCGCTCAGGCGATAGGTGCGGGCGACCAGGAAGCGGGGCCCGCCGCCGCGCCGGACGACACTCAACAACTCCGCCGCCGCTTCATCGACGGCGACGATGTCGTTGCCGTCGACCTCTGTCGCGGGAATCCCAAAGCTCTCGGCACGCGCGGCGGCGCCGGCGCCGGCGGTCATGGTGCGGGTGCGGGTGGTGGCCGCGTAGCCATTGTCCTCGCATACGTACAGCACCGGCAGGTCGAACACCTTGGCCCAATTGAGGCCTTCGAGAAACGGCCCCCGATTGACGGCGCCGTCGCCGAAGATGCCGCACACCACGCGGTCGCCGCCTTGCAGCTTGATGGCGTGGGCGGCGCCGGCGGCGATGGTGATGTTGGCGCCGACGACGCCGTTGGCACCCAGCATGCCGACGCTGAAATCGGCGATGTGCATGGAGCCGCCCTTTCCGCCGCACACGCCGCCCTTGCGGCCGAACAGTTCGCACATCATGCCGGTGACGTCGGCGCCCTTGACCATGGTGTGGCCATGCCCGCGATGGGTGGAAAGCAGGATGTCGGTGCGGCGCAGGTTGCCGCAGACGCCTACCGCGACCGCCTCCTGGCCGATCGATGGATGGATTGCGCCGAGCACCAACCCATCCTTCGCCGCCGCGATCGCGGTTTCCTCGAAGGCGCGGATGCGGCGCATCGATTCGTAGTGTCCGATCAGACGCGCGGTATCGATGTTGGTCCGCGCCGTCGCTTTGGGCCTCTCAGACACCGGCTTGCCTCCGTCGTCTTTTGCCGTTCGCGGCGGACGGGTCGCCGCCGCCGAGTATGTCCGCTTCCTTCTGCAGCGCTTGCACGATCTCCCGCCGCCGGTCGTCGCCCATGCGCTGGCTGATGGCGGCAACGCTCAGCGCCGCCACCACGTCGCCCTCGGGCCCGTACACCGGCACGCCGACAGCGCTCATGCCGACGACGACGCGTTCCTGGTTGAAGGCGTAGCCCCGGCGCCGGCTTTCCGCCACCAGACCGTGCAGCACGGCGGAATCGAATCCGGGATAGCGATCCAGCATCGCGCCCAGCGAACCGACGATCGCCTGCACCCGATCGTCGGGCAGGAACGCCAGCAGTGCGAGGCTACCCGCGCCAACACCAAGGGGCCGGCGGGCGCCTACGTCCAACGTCAGGGTCTTGATGGGAAAGTCGCCTTCCCGCCGATCGATGCAGACGGATTCAAGCCGGTCACGCACCGACAGGAACACGGTGTCGCCGGTGTTGGCCGCGAGCCGCAGCAGCGCCGGCCTGGCCAAATGGAAAATGTCGAGGCGCTGTTCCGCCATTCGCCCGAGAGCGAACAGCCCAAGCCCAAGCCCGTAACCTTTGGAACCCGGGTCCTGGCGAGCGAAGCCAACGGCCACCAAGGCGCGCAGCAGACGGTGCGCCGTCCCTTTGCCGAGGCCGGTCACCTCGGCAACGTCGGACAAACGGCTGTTCTGGGGATCGGCGCGCGCCAAGGCCCACAAAACCGACGCCGCGCGCTCTATGCTCTGGACACCGCTCACCGCCCCGTCCCCAGCCGTCCCGTCCCCGGTCCACATTTTTTCTTTTCGTAATGTGGAACACGAATACACTAAAATGGAACAACAGGCCGGTCAACCGACGCCAGGCCCGAACGACAGTGCCGCCAGGCGAATTGGAGCAAGACGCTATGATCCGCGTCGTCGACAGCGCGACAAAGCTTGACGCATCCTGCCGAGACGCGGTTCTGGTCTGCGGTTCCCACGGCGGCCTCTATCCAGCCTACCTCGTGGCTTCCGCCCGCTGCCGCGCGGTGATCCTGAACGATGCCGGCGTGGGCAAGGATAACGCGGGGATCGCCTTTCTCCATTACTGCGCCGATCTCGGGATGGCCGCGGCGGCAGTGGACACCCATTCCGCCCGCATCGGCGACGCCAACGACATGATGCGGCGCGGGCGTATCAGCCACGTCAACGCCATCGCCGCCGGCTTAGGCGTGCGCACTGGCGACGGCTGCATGGCGGCGGCGGAAAAACTTGAGGCAGCGCCCGCGTGGACGACGGCTCCCCCCGCCTATGCCGAGGCGCGTTCGGTGATCGAGCCGGGCTCCGGACTCCCGCGCATCGTGCTGATCGATTCCGCTTCGCTGGTGCGGCCCGAGGACGCCGGCCAGATCGTCGTCACCGGCTCCCACGGCGGACTGGTGGGCGGAGCGCCGAAGATGGCGCTCCAGGTCGATGCTCTGGCGGCCGCCTTCCACGACGCCGGCGGCGGCGTCGACGGCGCCGGCATGAGCAGGCTTCCCGCCCTCGACGCCCGCGGCATTGCGGCGGTGACCGTGGCCGCATCGAGCGCTCGCATCGGCGATGCGCGCTCCGTGTTCGAAGAAGGGGTAATTTCGCACGCCAACCAGACCGCTGTCCGCCTGGGCGCATCCCTTGGCATGTACGTACGCGATTTCGTGGCGGCGGTCGCAGCGCGCGCCCGAGGTTCACTACCTTCCAATTGAAGCCGCCTTGGGCTGCGATGTCCGGTCATCGCGCGTCAGGCGCGGGAGCACGCTTTTCAATGGCGCTCGCGACCCGCCAGTCGATCGCGTACGGCCGCCAGGATACGTTCTGCTCGCTTCAGGTGAGGTGCGTCGAGCATGGAGCCGTTCAATACGGCAACGCCGGACTTAGCCTCCCCGAAAGCTTTGACGACCTGCTCCGCCCACGTCCGTTCGGCGTCGGATGGGGCGAAGGCCGCATTGATGATCGCGATCTGATCGGGGTGGATCGCGGCCTTGGCGTCGAAACCGTCGCGGCGAGCAGCTTCCGCCTCTTGTAACAGGCCATTGGTGTCGCGGAAATCGGTATAGACCGCGTCGATCGCCAATACGCCGGCCGCGCGCGCCGCCAGCAGACACAGACTGCGCGCCAATAGAAAGGTAGCCGTATAGCCGCCTTTGGCGTCCCGGTTCGCCAGCGCGCCAAGTTCGGCGGACAAATCTTCGCCGCCCCATAACAGCCCTTCGAGGCGCGGCGATTTCCACGACGCCGCGGCCAGCGCGAGCGTCGCCGCCGGCGTCTCGGTGCAAATGGCAATCACCCGCGTTGCGCCTTTGGCCGCGGCCGGTTCGAAGCGCGAAATCAAGCGATCGAGCGCCTCGATGTCCTGCGGCCCCGTCACTTTCGGCAACATGAGGCCGTGCGGCCGCATGGCAGCGATGGCCGCGACATCGGCCTCGCACCATTGCGAGGAAAGCGGATTGATCCGCACATAGCGGCGGCTGCGGAAAGCGCCGCGCAGGGCGCCGGCCGTCATGGCCCTCGCCTCGTTCTTCAAGTCGGGACGAACGGCGTCCTCAAGATCGAGAATGACCGCGTCGGCGTCGCTCGATGCCGCCTTCGCCAGCATCTTCGCGGAGCCGCCCGGAACGAACAGCAGCGACCGCATCACCCCTCCGCCGCAACCGGCCGTTTCCGCATCAGCGCGGCGCGCTCGCAGGTCGCCACCACGTCGCCGTCCTGGTTGAAAGCCTCGTGATAGAACGTCACGATGCCTTCCTTGGGGCGCGACTTGCTCTCGCGCTTCGAGCGCACCGTCGTGCGCACCTTGACGGTGTCGCCCTGGAAGAGCGGCTTCGGAAAGCGTACGTCGCTCATGCCGAGATTGGCCAGCGTCGTGCCGAAAGTCGTGTCGTTCACCGACATGCCGATCATCAAGCCGAGCGTGAATAGGCTGTTGACCAGCGGCTTGCCCCACTCCGACTTGGCCGAATAATGCGCGTCGATGTGCAAGGGCTGCACGTTCATGGTGAGCAGCGAGAACCACATGTTGTCCGTTTCGGTGATCGTGCGCGACCATTCGTGGTTGAACACCATGCCGTCCTTGAATTCCTCGAACCACAGTCCAGACATCACTCGTCCTCCCCATTTTCGTGCGGCGTGATTTCCACGAGCAAAGCTCCGCTTTGCACAACGTCGCCGACCGCGCAGCGGATCGCCGCAACCGTCCCCGAAACCGCCGTACTCAAGGTATGGATCAGTTTCATAGCCTCCATCTGCACGACCGGCTTGCCGGTCTCCACGGTTTCGCCAACGGCGACGTAGATCTGCGAGATCAGGCCATGCAGCGGGGCTTCGATGGAGGTGCCGCGCGCAGCCGCTACGCCGCTTTCGCGCGGCGCATCGATCGCAAGTTCGATCGTCGTGCTCGCGCTCATGCCCTTGCGCGCGACATCGATCCGGTCGCCGGCGCACCAGATGGCGAGCGCTTCCGGCCCATTCACGCCGTTTACGACGAGCCGGTCGCCTTGCAAGGTGAAGCGGCCGAAATCGACGCTCTCGCCATCGATGACGACCGACGCGCCTTCGCGCCCGAGGGCCACCTCAAGCTGCGTCTCGCCATATTCGTCGGCGAGCAGCAACGTCGAGGTTGCCGGCCGCACCGACGCCGTCACCCGTGTCCCCACCCGCCGCAGCCACGGGTTTGCACCGCCCGCCGGCTCCTGTGCGCCGGACCAGATCCAGCACAAACCGGCGGCGGCCCGCAGCACGCGCAGCTCTCCCGGCTCGGGACGCCAGCCGCCAGGGAAGGCCTGTTCGATAAAGCGCGTGGTCGCCTCGCCGCGGGCAAAGATCGGATGCCGCAAGGCGTCGCGCAGGAAGCATTGTGTCGTCGGGATGCCAAGCACGACCAGGTCGCCGAGCCCCTCGGCAAGCATTTCGGCGGCGCTTTCACGCGTGTGGCCGTGGGCGATCAACTTTCCGAGCAGGGAATCGTAATAGAGGCTGACGCTCGACCCCGTCGCCACGCCGGCGTCGAAGCGGAGCGCGCGCGGCGCTTCGATCCTGTGGATCGTGCCGGCGGTCGGCTGGAAATGGCGGTCGGCGCGCTCGGCGGTAATGCGCGCTTCGATCGCATGCCCGCTGCTCGCGATCTCCTCCTGCCGCGCCGGCAGCTCCTCTCCGGCCGCCGCGATCAATTGCCATTCGACGAGATCGAAGCCGGTGATCATTTCGGTGACCGCGTGCTCGACCTGCAGCCGCGTGTTCATTTCCAGGAAATACGGCGTGTCGCTGCCCGCCTCCATGATGAACTCGACGGTCCCGACAGAGTTGTAGCCGATGCTGCGGCAGACCTTGACGGCAGAGTTGAGCAGCGTCTGCCGCACGCCGTCCGGCAGATTGGGGGCCGGAGCTTCTTCGATCACCTTCTGATTATTGCGCTGCACCGAACAATCGCGCTCGAACAGGTGCACGAGATTGCCCTGCCGGTCGCCGGCGATCTGCACTTCGAGATGGCGCGGGTTGGCGATGTATTTTTCCAGCAGCAGCGTGCCGTCACCGAAGCCACGCTCGGCCTCGGCGCGGGCCGCGGCCAGCCCGGCAATGAAATCCTCCGCCGCCTCGATGCAACGCATCCCGCGCCCGCCGCCGCCAGCAGACGCTTTGATCATGACTGGATAGCCTATCTGCCGCGCCGCCCGAGCGAGCGTATCGTCGTCTTGCGCCGCGCCGCGATAGCCCGGAACCGTCGCGACGCCGGCCGCTTCGGCGATGCCCTTGGCTTCGATCTTCGATCCCATGCGGCCAACGATATCGGCCGACGGTCCGACGAAGATCAGCCCTTCCGCCTCGCAGCGGCGAACGAAGGCGGCATTTTCCGACAAGAAGCCGTAGCCCGGATGGATAGCGTCGGATTCAGTCAGCCGCGCCGCCGCCGCGATCGCGTCCATGTCGAGATAGCTCTCGCGCGCAGGCGCCGCGCCCACGCGCACCGCCCGGTCGGCCGCCCTCACATGCGGGGCCTCGGCGTCGGCGTCGGAATAGACCGCGACCGTAGCCAGTCCGAGCCGCACGCAGGTGCGCATGACGCGAAGCGCGATTTCGCCACGGTTGGCAATAAGCACCCGGCGAATGGGGCGCGGCGATGCTGCGAAGCGCACGGATATTCTCCTACATCCGGTAAACCGGCCTGTTTCCAAGTTCCGGCGGCTGCATGGCGCCGATTGCCAGACAAAGACCCAGAATCTCGCGGGTGTCCTGCGGCTCGATGAGGCCGTCATCCCAGAGTCGGGAGGTGCAGTAATAGGGATCGGACTGTTCGGCGAACATGCGCTTGAGCTGCGCTTCATAATCGGCGAGCTGTTCCTCGCTCGCCGGATAGCGGGAGATGCTCGAGCGGCGCAGATCCATCAGCACCGAGCTGCCGATCTCCGGGCTCATGGTGCCGAGCCGGGCATTGGGCCACATGAACATGAAGCGGGGCCGGAAGCCGCGGCCGCTCATGCCGTAATTGCCGGCCCCATAGGAACCGCCGGTAACCACCGTGTAGCGCGGCACGCGCGCATTGGCGACCGCATAGACGAGCTTTGCCGAATCCTTGGCAATTCCGTTGTGCTCGGCGTCCGATCCAACCATGAAGCCAGTGATGTTCTGCAGGAAAAGCACAGGAACGCCGCGCTGATCGCACAGCTCGATGAAATGCGCGCCCTTGAGCGAAGATTCGGAAAATAGCACGCCGTTATTGGCGAGAATGCCGACGGGAAATCCGCAGATGTGGGCAAAGCCGCAGACCAGGGTCGCGCCGTAAAGCGGCTTGAACTCGTGCAATTCGCTGCCGTCGACCAGACGGGCTATGACCTCGCGCTGGTCGAAGGGGCGGTTGAGATCGGTGCCGACGATGCCGGGTATCTCGGCGGCATCGAACAGCGGCGCCCGCGCCGGCCGTAGGTCGCCGTGCAGGCGCTGCACGCGGCTCAACGCGCCGACAATGTCGCGCGTCTTCGCGATCGCCTCCTGCTCGTCATGCGCCAGGTGGTCGGATACGCCGGAGACCGTGCAGTGCATTTCGGCGCCGCCGAGGTCTTCGCGGTCGACGATCTCCTTAATGGCCGCCTTGACGATCTGAGGGCCGCCCAAATGCACGCTGCTGTTGCCCGCCGTCATGACGACTTCATCGGACAACGCCGGGATATAGGCTCCGCCCGCGGTGCATTCGCCGAACACCGCGGCGATCTGCGGAATGCCCGCCGCCGACATCCGGCACTGGCGATAGAACGCACCGCCGAAATGGTCCTGGTCGGGAAATACCTCGTCGCCTTGCAGCAAATTGGCGCCGCCGCAATCGACCAGGTAGACCACCGGCAGGCGGTTTTCCAAGGCGATGTCCTGCGCGCGGATATGCTTGCGGATCGTCTCCTTGAAGAACGATCCGCCCTTGGTCGTGGCGTCATTGGCGATGATCATGCAGACGACGCCGCGCACGGTGCCGATCCCGGTGACCAGGCCGGCGGCGGGCACCTTGTTGTCGTAAAGCCCCCAGGCCGCCAGGGGCGAAAGCTCCAGAAACGGCGACATCGGGTCGATCAGCAGATCGATCCGGTCGCGCGCCGGGATCTTGCCGCGCTCGCGATGGCGCTCGACCATGCGCTCTCCCCCGCCGGCGAGCGACCATTGATAGCGGCTGCGCAGGGTGGTCAGGATATCCTGGTAGAGCGCCGCCTTGACCCGGAACGCTTCCGCGGCGGTATCGACGGAGCTCGTCAGGATCGCCATAGAGGGGAACCCACCGCATGGTTGAGAAGCTACCTAACATTAGTTAGAATTCGCGGCAGGATCAAGCGGGCCCCGCCCGGCGACGCGCGCCGGGCGGCTAGACAAAGGATCGGCCAATGGTGCGGGCACGGGCACGGCGCGAAAATCCGCCCGACACGAAGCAGGATATCCTGGATCACGCGGCGAGGCTGCTGCGCGTCAACGGCTACGCTTCCACCTCGTTGCGCGACATCGCCGACGCGACCGGAATGAAGGCCGGGAGCCTCTACTACCATTTTGCGTCCAAGGAGGAGCTTGCCGAAACGGTGATGGTGAAAGGCATCGAACTGGTGCGCGCCGCGGTCGACCGGGCGCTCGCCAGCCAACCGGACGATGCCGATCCGCTCGACAATATCGCAGTGGCGATCGTCGCGCATCTGCAGGCGCTGCACGACTCGGGCGATTATGCTTCCGCCAACATCCGCTGCTTTGCGCACGTTCCCGACGACATGAAGCGGCAACTGCGCACGGTGCGTAAGCGCTACGAGTCGGATTGGCGCAAGCTGATCGCAAAGGCGCGCAAGGCCGGACGGCTGGCGGACGATGTCGACGACGATGCCCTGCGCTACGGTCTGTTCGGCGTCATGAACTGGACGCTGGAGTGGCTGCGCTGGGGCGGGCCTTCGCCGGAGGAGTTGGGCGCCATGTTTTTCCGCATCGTCTTCGGCGGCGCCGCACGGCGCGGCAGCGCCAAGCGCGCGAAGAACGCTGCCTCATAAGCCCGCTGTCGGGCATCCGCATCGTCGAATTTGCCGACCTCCGGCCGGCGCCGTTCGATACCAGGCCTGGAACCAGCCCATTCAGAAAGTGGACCGGCCTCAGCTCAAGCTCACGTCGAGACCGCATTCGCGGGCGATCAGCAGTTTCTGAATCTGCGAACTGCCGTCGCCAATCGTGCAGATTCGATTGTCGCGGTAATAGCGGATGGCCGCGATCGTGGGAAACGGCATCGCCTCAAACCGGTCGTAGAGCAAAGCGATCTTGGTGAGATAGTTGTCGCGCAACTCTATCGGTGTACGTCCGACCGGCGAGTCTCCGCTCGTAAAATAGCGAATATGAGCCCCGCAACAAAATGCCCGGTCGCTGCCGGTTACGATGAGCGCACGCGCCTTGGCCTGTTCGGCGATATCGAGAACCTGAGCCATGCCCGCTATGAGACCCAGCGTGAGCGTGTTCATTTCCGCGCCGCGCGTCATCGTGGCAAGCGCAACTCCCGCTTCCAACCAGTCAAGCTTGACGGCCTCGTTGGAGAATGTCGGCGCCGGAGGGGCTGGCTGAGCGCGAAAGCCGCCAGCCTCTCGCATCTCGCCGACGCAGTCGCCCTGCTCCGAGCGGGGCGCATCTTGCCGCACGTCGAAAAACAACTTCCGCTTGCGGAGGCCGCAGCCGCCCACGCTTACCTTGAGAGCGGTTCTGTCCCTGGACAACTCGTTATCGAGCCGTAATTGCCGTTTCCTGGTCGTTCAAATTGACGGCATCTCTTGGGTCACGGCACTGAATCGGTTTCTTACAACCGAAGAGAATATCTCCGTCAACTTTTTGTTCGCGTGGCTGGGCGAAGAGCGCATCGACCGTGCGATGAAGGGGTACATCGCCCGCCAGTAGACAGATGGCCGCCAGGGCGCAGGCGGCGTCGAGCGACCCGTTTGCGAAGACCGGTGGTGGGGTTCAGGAGACCGACGGTCCGTAGACAAGTTCGGGCCGGTAACGGCGGCGCGCGGCGCGCGGGATGACCACCTCCATTCTTCAACGCAGCCAATCTGTCTCTCGGGTGCTGACTCCGGACAAAATCTCGGCGAAGATCGCAAGGAAGTCGCAGCCGGGAAAGTCGCCACGCTTTCTTCCGGGCGACGGCTCAGACCTTGGGAGGAGGCGATGCGTTTCCGAAAGCCAATGGCCCAGTCGAATGCGGTCGCCGCGACATTCGCGGGCATCGAGTTGGCCGACCCGGCGGCGCTCCGCTCGTTTCAGGAAGAGCGTCTGCGTCGACAGCTATCGTATCTGTCCCGGCGTTCCGACTTTTACCGGCGCCGCTTTGGCGAGGCCGGATTATCGTTCGATGCAATCCGCACGATCGAGGACCTCGCGGCCGTTCCCTTCACAGTGAAATCCGAGCTGCGTGAAAGCCTGCAGCGCGTGCCCCCTTTGGGCGAGCACCTCGCGGCGCCGTTGGAGGATGTCGTGCAAATCCAGGCATCGTCGGGGACGACTGGCAGCCCGTCCTACGTCGGCCTGACGGAAAACGATGTCCTGTCGTGGCAGGAGGTCACCGCGCGCACGTTGTTCGCCTGCGGCATGCGGCCGGGCGATCTGGTGCTGCACGGCTTTTCCATGAGCAAGGGGTTCGTCGGCGGCGTGCCGATGTTTCAGGCCATCCAGTATCTCGGCGCCACGGATGTGCCGATCGGCGCGGACGGCGGCGTCGAGCGGCTGCTCGTTGCGGCGCGCGACCTGCGCCCGCAATGCGTCGTCGGCACGCCGAATTTTCTGCTTTACCTCGCCGACGCGGCGAAGGACGCCATCGGCATGGACGTGGCCGATCTGGGCGCACGCCGCCTGATCGTCGGCGGCGAGCCTGGCGGCGGCATCCCCGCGATCCGCAACGAACTCGAAATCGCGCTGGAACGCAACATGTTGCGAGTTGCTGGGCGGCACCGACCTCGGCTGCGCCTATTGGGCGGAATCCGACGATCAGGTCGGCATGCAGCTCGTCGGGCCCGAATACGTCCTGGCCGAACTGATCGAGCCGGAAAGCGGGCGGGTGATCGCGTTCGACGACGGCGCCAGCGGCGAACTGGTCTATACCGCGCTCGGCCGCGAAGCCTCGCCGGTACTGCGCTTCCGCACCGGCGACCACGTGGTGGTGACGGCGGCCAATCCGGGCAACGGCCGCACCGGCGCGGCGATCCGCTGCGTCGGGCGCACCGACGACATGCTGATCGTGCGCGGCGTCAACGTGTTTCCCTCCGCCATCCAGGATGTGGTCGCCTCGCACGCGCAGACCAACGGCGTGATGCGCGTGCTGGCGGATTTCGCAGGCCACAGCACGCAGTCGAATCTGAAGGTCCTGGTCGAACGCGCGGCACATCGCGATCCGGGCGAGGACGAGGCGCTCAAGGCGGAAATCGAGACGCGGGTGCGCAACGCACTGTCCATCAAGCCCGACGTCACCATCGTGGCGGCGGACTTCTTCGAAAAGCCCGGCGTGCAGAAGGTGGCGCTCACATTGCGCAAAGCCCCGCAAGGGTTGTAGCGGGAGTTTGCACCAGCCGCTAATTCACCGCCTTCTCGCGCCCTTCCCAATAGGGTTTGCGCAATTCGGTTTTCAGGATTTTTCCGGCGCCCGACAGGGGCAACGGCTCGGTCCTGAACGTGACACCGCGCGGACATTTGAAGCCGGCGATCAGCGTGTGGCAATGCGCGACGATATCTGCTTCCGAAGCGGCCGCGCCATTCTTCAGGCGGACGATGGCGTGCACCCGCTCTCCCCATTTTTCGTCCGGCACGCCGATCACCGCGCATTCGGCGACCGCGCCGAAGGTCGCAACGGCGTTCTCGACTTCGGCCGAATAGACGTTCTCGCCGCCGGAAATGATCATGTCCTTCACCCGGTCGACGATGAAAATGTTGCCGTTTTCGTCCATATAGGCGCCGTCGCCGGAATGCATCCAGCCCTCTCGCAACGCCGCCGCCGTTTGTTCGGGCTTGTTCCAATAGCCGAGCATGACATTGCCGCCGCGTGCGCACAGCTCGCCGACCTGGCCGGGCGGCAGCGTGGCGCCGTTTGCATCGACGATCTTGACCTCGACGCCGAGCACCGCCTGCCCGCAGGAACGAAACAGCTTGTTTTCGAGGCCGGCGCCCCGGTGGGCATCCGGGCCGTTGAGCGAGACCAGCGGCGCGCATTCCGTTTGGCCATAGGCGTGCGTGAATTCGCATCCCGGCAGGACTTCCATGGCGCGGCGGATCACCGCTTCGGGCATGGGGGAAGCGCCATAGGTCATGTGGGTCAGGCTCGACAGATCGTAGTTTCCGATTTCCGCATGGTTCACCAGCATGTTGACCATGGTCGGGACCAGCAGGGTATCGGTGATCTTCTCGTCCTGCATGGCGCGCATCACCGCCACCGGCTCGAATCCGGGAATGAAGACGTGCCGTCCGGCAACCGCCGTGGTGAGGAAGATCGCCAGGGCGTCGGCGATGTGGAACATGGGCGCAACGTGCAGCCAGCGCATCTCGCGGCGGAAGCGGAGCGGCTGGACCATGTGCAGGCCGTTGGTGGCGATGTTGCGGTGGCTCAGCATCACGCCTTTGGACACGCCGGTGGTCCCGCCGGTGTAGTATAGCGCGGCGAGGTCGTCGTAGCCCTTGCCCGCGTCGTCTACCCCCTCGGCGCCCGCAATCAGGGCTTCGTAATCATGCATGCCGGCCGGCGTCTCGCCATCGCCGATATAGACGATCTCGCGCAGCGCCGGACAATGCTCGCGCAAGGCGGGCACGACGCCGGCAAAGGCCTGGTCGACGAACAAAACCTCGGCGCCGCTATCGTTCAGCCAATAGGCGATTTCCGGCACGGCCAGGCGTGTGTTCACCGGCACGAAGACGCAGCCCGCCCACGGCATGGCCAAGGTGAATTCCAGGTAGCGGTCGCTGTTGAGCGCGAGAATGGCGGCACGCCCACCGTCGGCCAGCGCAAGGTCGTTGCGAATGGCGCCGGCCAGCTTTCGCACCCGCTCGGCGAACTGGCGGTAGGTGTGGCGGCGCGCCCCCATAACCGTGGCCGTATCGTTACCGGCGATCTGCACGGCGCGGCGCAGAGATTGCGTCAGATACATGAGCCGCTTCCCCCTTTTGGAAATCGATTGCTTCGGCCCTCGCTTGACGGGGCCGCTCGGGGCCCATTAAAAACTAACGGGCGTTCGCTTTCAACCGGCGTGTGGGGGGTCATGTTCGACGCGGACGAAACGACGGAAATGCTGGTTGCCGCGACCCGGGATTTCGCCCGCGACGCCATCGCCCCCATCGCGGCGGAAATCGACCGGACGGACGCCTTCCGCCGCGACCTGTGGCCGCGCATGGGCGCGCTTGGGCTGTTCGGGGTGACGGTGGAGGAGGAATTCGGCGGTCTCGGCCTCGGCTATCGCCATCACGTGCGGATCGCCGAGGAAATCAACCGCGCTTCGGGCTCCGTCGGCATTTCCTACATTGCGCATGCGAACCTGTGCATCAATCAGATCCGCAAGAACGGCACGCCCGAGCAGAAGCGACGCTACCTTCCCCGTTTGTTGAGCGGCGAGCATGTCGGCGCGCTGGCCATGTCGGAGGCCGGCGCCGGTTCGGATGTCGTCGGTATGAAGCTCAGGGCCGACCGCAAAGGGGATCGCTATGTCTTCAACGGCACGAAGATGTGGACCACCAACGGCGATCACGCCGATATCTACGTCGTTTATGCGAAAACCGATCCGCAGGCGGGGAAGCGCGGCATCACGGCCTTCATCGTGGAACGCGACTGCAAGGGTTTCAAGCGGGCGCAGAAGCTGGACAAGCTCGGCATGCGCGGCTCGGGCACCTGCGAGCTGATTTTCGAGGATTGCGAAGTCCCCGCGGAAAACGTCCTTGGCGCGGAAGGGCGCGGCGTCGGGGTGCTGATGAGCGGTCTCGACTTCGAGCGTATCGTCGCCAGCAGCGCGCCGTTGGGCTTCATGCAGGCCGCACTCGACGTGGTGCTGCCCTATGTCCACGAACGTAAACAGTTCGGCCGCCCGATCGGCGAGTTCCAGTTGATGCAGGGCAAGCTCGCCGACATGTACACTGCCCTGCTCGCCAGCCGCGCGCTGGTCTACCAGGTGGCGGCCGCCGCCGATCGCGGCGCCGCAGTGCGCAAAGAGGCGGCGGCGGCGATCCTGTTCGCCGCGGAAAATGGCACGCGGGTGGCGCTCGACGCCATCCAGTGCCTGGGCGGCGCCGGCTACGTCAATGACGCCCCGACCGGGCGCCTGTTGCGCGACGCCAAACTCTACGAGATCGGGGCCGGCACCAGCGAAATCCGCCGCATGCTGATCGGCCGCGAATTGTTTGCGGAGTCCGTGTGATGGGGCGGCCGGTCGGCGCCTCCGGTTCGAAAACGTTTGCCGCCATCCGGCGCAAGGCCGTCGCCCGCATCTACAAATCCGGGTTCGAGGCAACCACCCTGCGCCAGGTCGCCGCCGATGTCGGCGTCAAGGCGGGGTCCTTGTACAACTACTTCGATTCCAAGCAGGACCTGTTGTTCGCCCTGTTGAGCGCGACCATGGCGGATCTGGAGGCTGAATTGGAAACGGCTCTCCGCGGGGCGGCCGGCGCGCTCGATACGCTAAAACGCTTTATCGCGTTTCACATCGATTTTCACACCGCCCGCAAGCGCGAAGTGTTTATCGGCAATATGGAGCTGCGCAGCCTGAAGGGCCGCCACTACGCCGAGCTCATCGCGCGCCGTAGCCGGTACGAGGCGCGCCTGCAATCGATCTTCGAAGCGGGCAACCGCGAAGGGGCCTGGGCGGTCGAGGATCCCCGGGTCGCCACATTCGCCGCGATCGCCATGCTGAGCGGCGTTTGCACCTGGTTTTCGCCGTCGGGTCGTTTGGGTCGCGCCGATCTGACCCGGCTTTACACGCACCAAATCCTTCGCGGATTGGACCTCAGGGAAGCCGATGGCGGTCATTGAATCTCATCTGCGCAAGGACGAGGAATTCGACCTCAACCGGTCCGCTTACCGGGCGCTGCTCGAGACGCTGGAAAGGCGTCGGGCGGCGGCGCGGCGCGGCGGCAGCGAGAAAACGCGGGCGCGCCACATCGCGCGCGGGCGAATGCTGCCGCGTCATCGGGTGGAGGCGTTGATCGATCCGGGATCGCCGTTTCTCGAGCTCGCCCAACTGGCCGGCCTCGACATGCATGCCGGCGTGCCGCCAGGGGCCGGGATGGTCACCGGCATAGGGGCCGTGCATGGGCGGCCGTGCATGATTATCGCCAACGATTCGACCGTCAAAGGCGGCACCTATTTCGGCATCACGTGCAAAAAGCACGTCCGCGCCCAGCTCATCGCATGGGAAAACCGGCTGCCGTGCATCACGCTCGTCGACAGCGGCGGCGCCTTCCTGCCGGACCAGCCGCAGATCTTTCCCGATGACGGGCAGTTTGGCTCGATCTTCTACAATCAGGTCCGCATGTCGGCCGAAGGCATCCCGCAGATCGCCGTCGTGATGGGCCCTTGCACCGCCGGCGGCGCCTATATTCCGTCGATTTGCGATGAAGTCGTGATCGTCGACGGTCAGGGCTACATCTTCCTCGGCGGGCCGGAGCTGACCAAGGCGGCGACCGGCGAAGACGTCGATCGCGAAACCCTCGGCGGCGCCAGGATGCACTGTGCCGTCAGCGGCGTCGCCGACCACATCGCGCGCGACGACGCCCATGCGCTGGCGATTGCGCGCGACATCGTCGCCAACCTGCCGCCGACGCCGGACCCGCGCTGGCGGCCTCAGGCGCCCTGCGCGCCCAAGCACGACCCGATCGATATCGATGGCATCGTCAGCCGCGACCCGAAAGTGCCGACCGACACGATGGAGATCGTCATTCGCCTGGTCGACGATAGCGACTTTCGCGAATTCAAGCCGCTCTATGGCGATACCTTGATCACCGGCTTCGGGCGCATCGACGGCTTCGAGGTCGGCATTCTCGCCAACCGCGGCGTGCTGTTCACGGAAAGCGCAAACAAGGCGGCGCATTTCATCGAATTGTGCTGCCAGCGCGATATTCCGCTGCTGTTCCTTGCCGACGTGACCGGATTCATGGTCGGCCGCGAGGCGGAAGCCGCCGGCATCGCCAAGGCGGGCGCAAAAATGATCACTGCGATGGCCAGCGCCAACGTGCCCAAATACACGATCATGATCGGCGGCGCCTACGGGGCGGGTTATTTGGCCATGTGCGGGCGCGCCTTCAAGCCGACCGCCATGTTCGCTTGGCCGAACGGTCGCGCCGCCATCATGGGGCCAAATCAGGCGGCGAACACGCTCGCCATGGTTCAACGCAAGATCCGGGATGAGGAAGGCAAGCCCTGGACCGATCAAGAGGAAGAAGACTTCAAGGCGCCCATCCGCAAGCACTACGAGGCTTTCGCCGACGCCTACAACTTCGCCGGCAATTTATGGATCGACGGCATCATCACGCCGGGCGAAACCCGCCAGACGCTTGCCTTGTTGCTCGATTGCGCCGCGCGCGTTCCGGTCCGAAAGACACACTTTGGCGTGTTCAGGGTGTAGGCGATGATCGGCAAGATCGACAAGATTCTCATCGCCAACCGAGGTGAAATCGCCTGCCGGGTCGCCCGCACCTGTCGCCGGCTGGGCATCGCGGTTGCCGGCGTCCATTCGGACGCCGACGCAAGGGCGCTGCATGTGCGCACGATCGGCGAATCCTTCCGCCTTGGAGGCCCGGCGCCGGCGGACAGCTACCTGAACATCGGCGCCATCGTCGACGCCGCGAAGCGGGCGGGCGCCGACGCCGTCCACCCCGGCTATGGCTTTCTTTCCGAAGATCCGGCGCTTGCCCGCGCGGTGGAGGCGGCGGGATTGGCGTTCATCGGCCCGACGCCGGAAACGCTGGCGCTGTTGGGGCGCAAGGATAACGCCAAGACCCTGGCGGCAAAGCTCGGCGTTCCGGTGGTCCCCGGCACGCCGGCAGCGAGCGACGACGCCGAGAAAGTCGCGGCGATGGTTCGCGCGCTCGGGTATCCGGTCATGCTCAAGGCGGCCGGTGGCGGCGGCGGGCGCGGCATGCGGGCGATCATATCGGACGACGGACTGGCCACGGCGATCCGCTCGGCCATGCGCGAAGCGAAGGGGGCCTTCGGCGTCTCCGCCTTGATCGGCGAGCGCCACATCGCCCGGGCGCGCCATGTCGAGGTGCAAATCGCCGGCGACGGCCTGGGCGACGTGGTGCACTTGTGGGAGCGCGAATGCACCTTGCAACGTCGCCACCAAAAGGTGATCGAAGAAGCCCCCGCCGCGCCCTTGCCGCCTGCCGTGCGCGAGGCGCTGCTCGCACAGGCGGTCGCGATCGGGCGCGCGATAAGCTTGCGCAACCTGGCCACCGTCGAATTTCTGGTCGCCGCGGACGCGCATTACTTCCTCGAGGTCAATCCCCGCCTGCAGGTCGAACATCCGGTGACCGAGATGGTGACGGGGCGCGACCTGGTCGAACTGCAAATTTTCATCGCCGGCCACGGCGCCCTGCCCTTTGGCCAGGAGGAAATTTCCTGCGCCGGTCATGCGGTGGAGGCGCGGCTTTGCGCCGAAAATCCGGCGCGCAATTTCGCGCCGTCCACCGGACGGGTCGACCGGCTCGAGCTGCCCGCCGATCGGGCACGCATCGAGGCGGGCGTCGAACCGGGCGACGAGATCACGCCGCACTACGACTCCATGATCGCCAAGATCGTGACCCACGGCGAAACGCGGGACGCGGCGTTCGACGCCATGCAACGGGCCCTGACCGCATCGGTGGTGCATGGGCTGGAGACCAACCTCGTTATGCTCAATCGCCTGGTGGGCCTCGATCAGACCCGCGCCGGAACCTTCACGACCGGTCTGGTTGACGCCCTGACCTTTGAAACTGCGCCAAGGCCCGGCAACGTCGATCTGGCGATTGCCGCCGCCGCATGGCTGCAGGCCCGGCGTCAGGTCGCGAGCGCCTCGCCGTGGAGCGCCTGGAACGGCTTTTCCGGCTGGCAACTGGGCGCGGGCTTGAGCGATTCTCCGGTACTTCGGGTTCGCGTAGGCGACACGGAAAAAGCCGTTCGAATCGGGCCGGTCTCGGCGCAAGGGGCAATCCCCATCGGTCTCGATGACGAAATGTTCTCCATCGCTTTGGAGCGTTTTGCCGGCACGAAAATGCGCATCTCCGTCGGCGAGCGGGTGTCGATCGCCGACGTGACGGTCGCAGATGGCACCGTCAGCTTGGACGAACCGGCCGGATATATCCGCGCCGAGGTAGGGCCGGCGCTGAATACCGATGCCGGCGCCGGCGTCGTGGGCGGCACCCTGGGAGCCCCGTTGACGGGCAGGCTGGTGGCGATCAACGTCCGCGTCGGCGACCGGGTCGAAGCAGGCGACGTGATCGCCGTCCTGGAATCGATGAAGATGGAAATTCGCGTCCCGGCGCCGCGCGCCGGGGTGGTCACCTTGGTCAACCATGCGGCGGGCGACATGGTCGAACGCGGCGCCTTGCTGGCCGAGATCGCCCCCGACGGCGAAGGTGTAGCGACATGAACGATTTTCCCCGCTTCGTTCAGTTCAACGAGGAAGGCCCGCGCGAGGGCTTTCAGTTCGAGAAAACACATTACCCCCTGGACCAGCGCGCGCGCCTGGTCGACATGCTGAGCCGGACCGGCTTGCGTCGCGTCCAGGTCGCCTCCTTCGTCAGCCCGAAGGCGGTGCCGACGATGGCCGACGCGCGCGACTTGTTCGAAGCCATCAAGCCGATGGCGGGAGTTCGCCACACCGCGCTCTGGCTCAACCGAAAGGGGTTCGAGGCCGCCGCCGCGACCCCGCAGGTGGATCTCGATCCGCGCCTGCTGTTCTATGCCACCGACGGGTTCAGCCGCCGCAACAACAACATGTCAGCAGTTGAAATGCGCGACGCGCAGCGTGACTGGCTCGATCTCTATCTCGCGCGTGGTCTGCGTCTCGAAGGTGCTTACATCATGACCGCGTTCGGCTGCAACTTCGACGGCGAGGTGCCGCTGTCGGCCGTCACCGACCTGGTGAAGTGGATTGCCGCGCTGTGCGCCGAACGCGCCGTTCCTTTACCCGAGATCTTTCTCGCCGACACGGTCGGCTGGGCCAACCCGCGCGTCATTCAGGAAAGGGTCGGCGCGGTGCGCGAGCTTGTTCCGGACGCGCGCATCGGCCTGCATTTGCACGACACGCGCGGGCTCGGCGCGGCGAACGTCTATGCGGCGTTGGCGATGGGGGTGGACCTGTTCGACGCCTCGGTCGCAGGCCTCGGCGGCTGTCCCTTCGCCGGCCATGGCAGCCACAGCGCGGCGGGCAACATCTGCACCGAGGACATGGTGTTCCTCTGTCACGAAATGGGCATCGAGACCGGCATCGACCTCGAGGCCCTGATCGAAGCGGCCCGTTACGCCGAGGAAATCATCGGCCGCCCGCTGGCCGGCCGCATCATGCATTCGGGCTCATTGGCCGCCTATCGGAATAGATGAGCGTGGATATGCAGGAAGTTCTTTATGCGGTGGATGCCGGCGTCGCCACCATTACGATCAACCGGCCGGAGCGGAAAAATGCACTCAGCGTCGCCGTCAATAACCGGCTGACCGAGCTATGGGCCGAAATCGACCGCGACGCCGGCGTGCGCGTGGCGATCCTGACGTCGGCCGATTGCGGCGTGTTTTGCGCCGGCATGGATCTGAAGGAGGCGGCGGCGTTGCGCCAAGCCGAAGGCGTCGACGTGCTGACCCGCGTGCACGATCCCTTCCATCGGCGCATGCGCGAGGTGGAAAAGCCGATCATCGCCGCCATGACCGGCGACGTGATGGCGGGTGGGATGCTGCTGGCCATCAATGCCGACCTCAGGGTCGGCCTGGCGGGGAGCCGGGCGGGAATTACCGAGGTCAAGGTCGGGCGCGGCTCGCCCTGGGCGGTCCCTGCCCTTTCCATGCTGCCGCAGCCGATCCTGATGGAGATGGTGCTGACCGGCAATCTCGTCCCGATCGAAACCCTGGCGGGCTATGGCTTCCTCAACGCCCTGGAGCCGACCGCCGAGGCGGTGCGCGAACGGGCCCGGCGTCTCGCCGCCGACATCGTTCGCGCCGCGCCGCTGTCGGTTCGCGCCGCCAAGGCCAGCGTGCGGGCCGCCATGGACCTTGGCTGCAAAGCCGGGCTGGAACGGGCGGCCGAGCTTCACAAAGTCGTCTACGCCAGCGAGGATGCCGTCGAAGGACCGCGTGCCTTTGCCGAAAAGCGCACCCCGAAATGGCTCGACCGGTAAGCGCCGATTGCGAAAAAAGGGCGTGCGCCGCGCGAAAAGGGGAGGTGAGAGGCCTTGACCGATCGAGCAGCGGAGCTGGCGCTTGCTGCAGGCCGCGCCACGGTCGGCGGACTGTTCCGCTCGCGTGCGGGCGCCAATCCCGGGCGCGTCGCGCTGATCGACGCGGCGCGGCAGTTCACCTATGCGCAACTCGATTCCCGCAGCAATCGTCTTGCCAACGCCATGACCCGACTGGGGCTTGCGCCCGGCGACCGCGTGGCGATCCTCGCGCACAACTGCGCCGAATATCTGGAGCTGGAATTGGCGGCCGCCAAGACGGGCGCCATCGTGGCGGCGCTCAATTGGCGTCTCGGTGGACGCGAACTGGCGCACTGCGTCAACCTGGTCGAGCCCAGGATAATTATCGCCCAGGCGGAGCTTGCCCCGGTCCTCGACGTCCTGGACATTCCGGCCCACGAACGCATTCTGATCGGCGACCACTACGAAAGCCTGCTCGCCGACGCAGACGACTGCGCTCCCAACGTCGCGGTGGGACCAGAGGACGGTTTGGTCATCCTCTACACCAGCGGAACGACAGGACTGCCCAAGGGAGCCTTGATCAGCCACCGGGCCATGGTGGCCCGCGCCATGTGCTTCGCATCGGAGCTGGAAGTTCCGGTCGGCGATAATTTTATCGCATGGGCGCCGCTCTACCACATGGCTTCCACCGATCAGTCCATCGCCACCCTGCTCAGAAGCGGAACCGTACATGTCGTGGATGGGTATCAGCCGGACCGGCTGATCGATATCCTCGAAGCCTACGTCACCCGTTGGTTCATCGTGATGCCCGGCGTGGTGGGGGATTTTGCCGTCCATTGCCAAAGGCGCCGGGCGAAGATCAAACAGATCGGCATTTGCGGCGCCATGGCCGACCTCGTGCCGCGTGACGAAATCGCCGCCGCCACCCGCACGTTGAACGCGCCTTATCTCAACAGCTTCGGATCGACGGAAACGGGCCTCCCGCCGGCTACCGGCGCCACCATCCCCGTCGGCGTGGCGCCGACCCGCCTGTCCAAGCGCCAAAGCGCCTTTTGCGAGCTGCGCCTCGTGGACCCGGAGGATCGCGAGGTCGCGACGGGAACGCCGGGCGAGGTAGCGTTGCGCGGGCCGACCTTGTTCAGCGGCTATTGGAACGCCGACGAAACGAACGCAAAGGACTTTCGCAACGGTTGGTTCCACATGGGCGATGTCATGCGCCGCAATGCCGACGGCACGCTGGATTACGTCGACCGCGTCAAATACATGATCAAGTCGGGCGGCGAGAACATTTACCCGGCCGAGATCGAGCAAATCTTGCTGACCGATGCGCGGATCGCGGAGGCCGTCGTGGTTGGCAAGAAAGATCCCAAATGGGGCGAGGTCCCGGTCGTCTTTGTGGTGCGCCGCGACGCCCAATTAACCGAGGCGGACGTACTGGCGAACTGCGAGGCGGACCTATCCAGCTACAAACGGCCGAAGAGCATCATTTTCGTTGAGCCAGGGGACTTGCCGCGATCGACCACGGGCAAGATCCAGCGCCACCTGCTGGAACGACGGCTGTAAGCGGCGCCGCACTCCTTGAATCGGCCGGACATGGCCTCGGTTGACCGAAAAGCTCCGACATCGCCCCGCGTCGAAGCTCACGGGCGATGACGGTCTGCTCGCATCCGTCAGATCAGACGGGTACCGCTTCGTCTTCTTCGCAATCTTGGTCATGCGACCACAACTCGCTGACGCAACGGGGCGCCGCGGTTGGCCAGCGGTCATGGCCGCACGGCACGTCCGACCGTAGACGTCTTTCCGCCCGATGCAGTCCGACGCCGTGCCATCGTCGGGCGCAGCATAACGGCCGAAATCGTTCAGTCCACGGGCAACGTTAAAATCGATTATCGCCTTTGTGCGCCGGCGCACTTGTTGGTCGCCTACGACGAGGGCATACGTTGCGACGGGGAGACGATCGTTGAGGGGGCACCGCGATCGAAATTGCGCAGGTACGCGCGCAAGCTCACCTTCGTGCCGGCGAGGTGCCAATATCACGAATGGCACAACAATCTGACGCTCTCGCGTTTCACTTATTTGTATTTCGACCTTGCGCCACTGCGTGTGGAGTCCCAGGGAGGCGTTGCGGATATGCGCTTCACTCCCCGGTTATTTTTCGCGAACGGAAACCTGTGGCATGCGACCCGCGAGCTAGCGGACTTGTTCGTCAGCCGCGGCTCGATCGATAAACCAGAACAGTTGGCCGACCGGCCGCACCTGCGCCGCCGGCACGCGGCTGTTGCCGGCACGGATCGCGCCAAAGATCTCGGCTTTTTCTTTTCCTGCGACCAAAAATGCGACGCGGCGGCTGCTCTCGATTGTCGGATAGGTCATTGTGACGCGAACCTCGGGGCGCCCGTGCGAGACGGCGGCTACCCAGCGTTTGCGTTCATCGAGCACCGGTTCGCCGGGCAATAGCGACGCCGTGTGCCCGTCGGCGCCGAGTCCGAGTAACGTCACATCAAAGAGCGGGTGGGCGCGATCGAAGTTTGTGCGGCCGTAAGCTTCCTGCAATGTGCGCTCATAGCGTGCGCAGCATCGTCGGCATCCCCGTCAGTCGGAATTGGGTGAACGTTCTCCGGCGGCACAGGCACCTTGGAGAGCATTGCCTCACGCGTCATTCGATAATTGCTTTCGGGATGGTCGTGAGGAACAAAGCGCTCATCGCCCCAGTACCAATGCACGCGCTGCCACGGGAAGCGGTTGCGGTACCCCTCGGAGGCCAGAAGCGCGTAAAGCGCTTTTGGCGTGGACCCACCGGAGAGCGAGACTCGGCACGGAGCATCCGCCGCCAACGCCGCGGCGGTCATCCATTCCGCCGCATGCGTCGCGAGCGACGTCGGCTCCGAAAGTATCTCGATGCATCCTATGTCTGGCATACCGTCAACTCCCGGTACCGAGGATGAAATGCTCCATCGCCTTGGCGAAACCTTCGTCATTGTAGGAATCGGTAACGGCGGTGGCCTGCGCCTTCACCTCTTCGGAGGCGTTGCTCATCGCGATACTGAAGCCAGACCGTTCGAACATCAGCACGTCGTTTGGCTGATCGCCGATGGTGGCGATCTCGTCGACCGGGACCCCCACGTGCTGTGAAAGGAACTCGACGACCGCGCCCTTGTTTGCGTTCTTGTGGGTGACATCGAGGTAATAGGGCTGCGACCTGGTCGCCGTCGCCCGCGATCCGAATGCAGCTTGCGCAGCGGCCTCGCAGCGTTGCACCTTACCGTGGTCGTCGCTGACGCCGACGATCTTGGTGACTTGCTGCAAGTCTTCGGCAACGTCACGGACGACCTTCGGCTCAAATTTGACCGTCCAGGCTTCGCGGGCGACATGCGGAGCGTCGATCCTGGAAATCAGCCATTCATTGCCGCGATAGACCCAGGCGTCGAGCCCTTGCTGGCGGATGAGATCGACTGCCTGGCGCGCGACATCGGCCGGCAGGCTCTTTTCCTCCAGGATCGTAAGATCGCGCTGCATAAAAAGCCCACCATTGAAGCCGGCGATTGGCGTGTCGATGTTCAGTGCGTCGAACAGCATGGCCATGCCGCGCGGCGGACGGCCGCTGGTAATGGCAAAGCGGATTCCGGCTTTCTGCAGCGCTAGGACGGCGCGTTGCGCCCGCGGGGTCAGCACTTTTCCCTCGGTGACGAGCGTGCCGTCGACGTCCGCAAGCACCAGGGACATTTTGCGTTTCTTAGCCACCGAGACCTCCAACGCCCGGTCAGGCCAGCGGTCGCCACGCGCGACCACTGCGCGCGAGCAATTCGTCCGCCGCCGCCGGACCGCTTCCTCCCGCGACATAATTGGGAAATTCCCGCGGCGGATTATTCGCCCAGGCATCGAGGATGGGCTGTACCGCTTGCCATCCCGCTTCGACGGTATCGGCGCGATGAAACAGCGTCGCATCCCCAATCATACAGTCGTAGATCAACGTCTCGTAGCCGGTGTTGCACGCGATCTTGAAATAGGTCTTGTAGGCAAAGTCCATGCTGACAGTGCTCAGCTTCACGGTTGGACCGGGGTGCTTGGCCGCGAATTCCAGCGCAATTCCTTCGTCGGGCTGGATGCGGAGAATCATCCAGTTAGGATGCATTCGCTCTACGCGCGCATCGCGGAAAAGCGCAAACGGCGCTTGGTAGAAGCGAATCGCAATTTCCGTTGACCGGCGTTTCATGCGCTTACCGGTGCGCAGGTAAAACGGCACACCGGCCCAGCGCCAGTTGTCAATGGTCAGCTTCCAGGCGACAAAGGTCTCGGCCGTCGAATGAGCCGACACGTTAGGTTCCTCGCGATACGGGCGCACCTGCTCGCCCAAGACGGTGCCGCCGCCGTATTGTCCACGGATGGCGTCCTTCATCGCCTGCGCCGGATCGATGGGTGTAATGGCCTGGAGGACTTCCGCCTTCTTGGCCCGGACCGAGTCGGCATCGAAGGAGATCGGCGGCTCCATCGCCGTCACCGCCAGGAGCTGCAGCACATGATTGGGCACCATGTCGCGCAGCGCTCCAGTCTCCTCATAGAACTTGCCGCGGTGCTCAACTCCGATAGTCTCCGCAACCGTGATCTGAACGTGATCGATCTGCTGCCGATTCCACAGCGGCTCAAAAAGGCCGTTGGCGAAGCGCAGCGCCATGATGTTCTGGACCGTCTCCTTGCCGAGGAAATGGTCGATACGGTAGATCTGACGCTCCTTGAGCGTTTTCAGAATGTCGGCATTGAGCGCCTTGGCTGAGCTGAGATCGTGACCGAAAGGCTTTTCGATCACCACGCGGCGCCATTGGTTCTCTCTTTCGGCCAGGAGACCGCTGGCGCCGAGCGCGGCAATCGCCGGTGCAAAGAAGCGGTCGGCAACGGCGAGATAGAAAAGGTAGTTGCCCGCGGTGCCGGCCGTCTTGTCCAGTCCTTCCAGATGGTCGCCCAGCCGCGTATAGGTACCCGGATCGTTGATGTCGCCTTGCACATAACTCATGCGATCGGCAAGCCAACGCCAGACGGTATGGTTCAATTCATTGACGTGGAACTCCCCGCCGTTAGCAACGAATCCTTCCATCGCTTCAGTGAGGCTTTTTCGCCATTGCTCTGCAGTCGTCTTAGCGAGGTCAACCCCGACGAGCTGAAAACAGTTGGAAAGCTGCCGGGAATGGGCGAGGTTATATAGCGCCGGCACCACAAGGCGCTTGGTAAGATCGCCCGCGGCGCCAAAGATCACCATGGCGCATGGCGGCGCGCGCGGAGCACTCTCGGCCTGCAGTTTCGACGCGATTCCCGCCGCCCCTTCGGCTTCGATAACTTGATCATGCTTATCTAGCATCATCGATCCGGTCCTTCGTCTCGGTCTCGCATCGGGAGCGGTGGGACTTTCACGGCGAGGCCGCGGTCAACTGCGTCCGAGCGCTTCCATGGCGACAGCAACAACCCGCTCCGGCACAAAGCCGAATTTGCATTGCAGCTCTTTGAGCGGCGCCGATGCGCCGAATGACTTCATGCCGATAATGCGACCGGCAGCGCCCACATAACGATCCCACCCAAGGACGGAGCCCTGCTCGACGGCGACGCGCGCCGTCACCGCGGGCGGTAGCACCTCGTGCCGATAGGATTGGGGCTGATCTTCAAAAATGCCCCACGACGGCATCGAGACGACGCGCGAGCGCACACCGCGGGATGCCAGGGTCTCATGGGCTTGGACCACCAGCGACACTTCGCTTCCCGAAGCGATGAGAATGATGTCCGGCGAACCGCCGGGCGTATCAGCCATGACATAAGCGCCGCGCGCGACTCCGGACGCCGACGCATACCGCTGCCGATCGAACGTCGGCAGCGGTTGACGCGACAGCACGATTATCGCCGGCTTGTGGCGCAGTTGCATCACATAACGATAGGCTTCGACGACTTCGTTGGCATCCGCCGGGCGCAGCACGACCAGGCCGGGAATTGCGCGCAGCGAAATGAGGTGCTCGACCGGTTGATGCGTCGGTCCATCTTCGCCGTCACCCAAGGCGTCATGCGTGAGAACGAAGATGGTAGGAATCTCCATCAAGGCGGAGAGCCGAATTGCCGGCCGGGCGTAATCGCTGAAGATCGCGAACGTTGCACCAAACGCCCGCAGCTTCGACAGCGATAGACCGTTGACGATCGCGGCCATTGCGTGCTCGCGAACCCCGAAATGCAGATTGCGGCCAGTGAATGATCCAGGCTCGAAATCCCCGGCGCCAACAAATTTGAGCGTCGTCCGATTGGAGGGTCCGAGGTCCGCCGAGCCGCCAATCAGCCATGGAATGTTCTGGGCCAGTACGTTGAGCACTTGTCCCGAGGCGTCACGCCCCGCGATGCCTTTTGGATCCGCCGGAAAGCTCGGCAGATCACGATCCCATGCGGCCGGCAGCTCACGCCGCTGCATTTGCTCGATCTCGGTTGCGAGCTCAGGGAACTGCACACGGTAGCTCGCGAAGCGCTTCTCCCACTCGTTTCGGGTCTTGGCGCCGCGAGCACCGATTCCCTCTGCAAAGTGCTGCATCACGCCGTCGGGCACGAGAAATTTGGCATTTTCCGGCCAGCCATAAGCGCGCTTGGCGAGCCGGACCTCGTCTTCGCCCAACGGCTCGCCGTGGGCTTCAGCGGTATCGACCTTGTGGGGAGAACCGTAGCCGATGTGGCTATCGAGGATAATCAGCGTCGGTCGACCTTTGGTCGCACGGAATGCTGCAAGCGCCTCCTCGATCCGCTCCAGATCGTTGGCATCACCGACGCGTAGCACGTTCCACTGGTACGCAAGGAATCGCGCCGCGACGTCCTCGGTGAAAGCAATGCTGGTCTTCCCTTCGATAGTGATGTGATTGTTGTCGTAGATCC
The DNA here is from genome assembly GCA_963805535.1 of uncultured Pseudomonadota bacterium. Lineage (GTDB taxonomy): Bacteria > Pseudomonadota > Alphaproteobacteria > Rhizobiales > Xanthobacteraceae > Pseudolabrys. The sequence continues at coordinate 451,466 of CAWDUV010000004.1, read as the reverse complement.
AGCAAAGGTCGTCGAGGCCCAGATGGCCCGCCAGCGACGCGGCTTCCGAGCCGATGCCTTCCATCAAGCAGCCGTCGCCGCAAATCGCATAAATCTTGTAATCAAAAACCTCGAACCCCGGCTTGTTGTAGCGGGCCGCAAGCCACTTCCGCGCCATTGCCATGCCTACGCTGTCGGCGATGCCTTGACCGAGCGGACCGGTCGTCGCCTCGACGCCCGACACCAAATGATATTCCGGATGCCCCGGCGACTTGCTGCCGAGTTGGCGGAAATGCTTGATGTCGTCGAGGGTGACCGCGGGATGGCCAAGCCGCTCATAGTCTGCATTCACGGCGCGCGTACCGGTCAGATATAAAACCGACCAGAGTAGCATCGAGGCGTGCCCATTCGACAGCAGGAAGCGATCGCGGTCGGGCCAGATCGGGTCCTGCGGATCAAAGCGCATGACTTCGTTCCACAACAAGTAAACCAGCGGCGCCAACGCCATCGGTGCACCCGGGTGTCCAGACTTCGCTTGCTGAACCGCATCGATGGACAGCGTGCGGATTGTGTTGATCGCAAGCCTATCGAGTTCGGCGGCCGGCATGCCCTTCAGCTTTGCTTGCTGCTGCATTCGCGGTTTGCTCCGGTTGTCATCCGGTCCGCTTTGCGGCCGGTTTTTCAGCATGGCCACCAAACTGGTAACGCATGGCGGAGAGGAGCTTGTCGGCGAAGTCCGCTTCGCCGCGCGAGCTGAACCGCTCGTACAACGCTGACGACAGCACATGAGCCGGCACGCCTTCGTCAACGGCGGCCTTGATCGTCCAGCGGCCCTCGCCGGAGTTGGATACGCGTCCGGCGAAATTGTTCAGCGCGGGGTCTTGCAACAAGGCCGTTGCGGAGAGATCCAGCAGCCACGACGCGATGACGCTGCCACGGCGCCATAATTCGGCAATATCCGGCAGGTTGAGATCATAGGAATAGTGTTCTGGATCACGCAGCGGCGTGGTTTCGGCATCGACCGTGGTACGCTTTGTACCGATATTGGCGGCCTTGAGAACGGCAAAACCCTCGGCGTATGCCGCCATCGCACCGTATTCGATGCCGTTGTGAACCATCTTGACGAAATGGCCGGCCCCATTGGGCCCGCAATGCAGATAGCCCTGCTCAGCTGTGCCGCCGGCCTTTTCGCGTCCAGGTGTGCGCGGAATGTCGCCACGGCCCGGCGCCAGCGACATGAAAATCGGATCGAGATGATTTACGACTTCGTTCTCGCCGCCGATCATCATGCAATAACCGCGCTCCAGCCCCCAGATGCCGCCACTGGTGCCGACATCCACGTAATGGATGCCCTTGGCGCTCAGCTCCTTCGCACGCCTAATATCGTCGACGTAATAAGAATTGCCGCCGTCGATCAGAATGTCCCCGCGATCGAGGTGGGGTAGCAAATCGGCGATGGTGTCATCGACCGCGCCGACCGGCACCATCAACCAGAGCACGCGAGGCTTGGTCAGAGCATGGACAAAATCGGTCAATGACGATGTGCCGTCCGCTTTGTCTTTGACCAGTTCTGCGACCGCCTCGGTCGATCGGTCAAACACGACGCAGTGGTGACCGTCCTTGAGCAGGCGCCGCACCATGTTGGCTCCCATCCGGCCGAGCCCGATCATTCCTAGCTGCACGCATCAGCCCTCCATAAAGTAGCAGATCCGGAGCGACTAAGCAGGACGAAGCGGATCGCCTGGTAACAGCGCCGTGGCATCACTCTGATCCTTTGAGATTGCGGTAGCGCCGGATCAGCGCATTGGTCGAACTGTCGTGATCAAGCTTTGGCTCGTTCGGGCTCTCAAGTTGAGGAATAATTTTCTGGGCCAGCGCCTTGCCAAGCTCCACGCCCCACTGGTCGAACGAGTCGATCTGCCAGATCACGCCTTGCGTGAACACGATGTGCTCGTAGAGCGCCACGAGCTTTCCCAGCCCCGCTGGGGTCAGCACGTCGAGCAACAGCGTATTGGAGGGACGATTCCCCTCGAACAATCGATGCGGCACCAACCAGTCGGCCGTGCCTTCCGCCTTGACCTCCGCGGCCGTCTTGCCGAAGGCCAACGCCTCGGTCTGCGCAAAGACATTGGCGAGCAGCATGTCGTGGTGCCGGCCCAGCGGATTGAGGGCGCGTGCAAACGCGATGAAATCGCAGGGAATGAGGCGCGTCCCCTGGTGGATCAGCTGATAAAACGAATGCTGGCCGTTGGTACCCGGCTCGCCCCAATAGATCGGGCCGGTGTCGTAGTCGACGCGAACGCCGTCGATCGTCACATGTTTGCCGTTGCTCTCCATGGTGAGTTGCTGGAGATAGGCGGGAAAACGCTTGAGATACTGCTCATAGGGCAATATGGCGACGGTCTGGGCGTCGAAGAAGTCCGTGTACCACACGCCGAGCAGTCCCATTAGTACCGGCAGATTGCATTCGAACGGCGCCGAGCGGAAATGCTCATCCATGGCGTGGAAGCCGCTCAGCATGGCGCGGAAATTATCCGGCCCGATCGCCAGCATGGTCGAAAGGCCGATCGCCGCGTCCATCGAGTAACGGCCGCCGACCCAATCCCAGAAGCCGAACATGTTGGCAGTATCGATGCCGAACCGCTCGACCTCCTGTCCATTGGTCGAGACGGCGACAAAGTGCTTGGCGATGGCGTCCTCGTCGTTCAGGCTCGATAACAGCCACGCACGCGCCGTACGCGCGTTGGTCATCGTTTCCAGAGTGGTGAAGGTCTTGGAGGAGACGATGAACATCGTCTCGCCGGGGTCGAGGTCGCGCACCGCTTCGGCGAAATCCGTGCCATCGACATTGGAGACAAAACGGAACGACATCGCTCGGTCGCTGTAGTGCCGCAACGCCTCGTACGCCATGACGGGACCGAGATCGGAACCGCCGATGCCGATATTTATGACGTTACGGATGCGCTTGCCGGTATGACCTTTCCATTCCCCGCCGCGCACCCGCGTCGGAAAAATCAGCCATCTTGTCGAGCACGGCGTGCACGTCGGACACGACGTTTCGTCCTTCGTGCATGATGACGGCCTGCCGCGGCGCGCGGAGTGCCACATGCAGCACTGCGCGGTTTTCGGACACGTTGATTTCGCCGTCGTTGTCGCCGTTGAACAAGGCGGCGATGCGTTCCTCGAGACTACATTCGCGCGCAAGTTGGCGCAAAAGTGTCAACGTTTCATCGGTAATGCGGTTCTTGGAATAGTCGAGATAAAGGCCCGCCGCTTCGAGGGTAAACCGCTCCCCGCGGGCGGCATCGTCGGCGAATAGGCGCCGCAAGTGGACGTCTTTGAGCTTACGATAGTGCTCCGCAAGCAGCGCCCAGGCGGGTCGACTGCGCAGAGGTGGCGTGCCCGGCTGCTCGCCATCGGGCTGCCGTTTGCGCTCGCGCTGGCGGGATGCGGTGGTCATAATTCAACCCGCTTTGCGCATTGCGGTGCTCTTGGAATCGACGCAGGTCATCAGATCGTTCCAGGATTCCACGAAGGACGCGGCGCCCTCCTTTTGCAGACGGCCAGCCAGCGCATCGATGTCGACGCCGGCCTTGGCGAAGGCGGCAAGAGCCTTCTCGCAGTCGCCACCATCGGGTCGGAGGACCTCGCCGACCTCGCCATGATCCGCGAAGGCTTTCAGCGTGCCTTCGGGCATCGTGTTGACGGTGAACGGCGCGGCGAGAGCCTTCACGTAAAGGATGTCGGACGCTTTTGGGTTCTTGGTACCGGTGCTCGCCCAAAGCAACCGTTGCGCGCGCGCCCCCGAATTTGCGGTGCGCTGGAAGCGCGCCGAAGCGAGCAACTCGCCATAGGCTCTGTAGGTGTCCTGAGCGATCGCGATGCCCAGCCGATCGGTCAATTCAACCGGCACTTTTCCGCTCACGGCGACATCCCAGCGGCTGACGAAGAGCGAGGCGACCGAGGCGACAGCGGGATTGAGGCCCGCCTCGATGCGCCGCTCGACGCCGCGCAGATACGCCTCCGCCGCGGCGACATATTGTTTACGGGAGAACAACAGGGTGACGTTGATCGGAATGCCGGCAAAAATCGCCGCCTCGATCGCCGGCAATCCCTCCGCCGTGCCGGGTATTTTGATGAAGAGATTCCGTTTACCGGCGCGCCGATGAAGGTCGCGCGCCGCCGCGGCAGAGCGTTGCGTGTCGTAGGCGAGAGACGGCGAGAGTTCCAATGATACCCAGCCGTCAACCCCGTCGGTACGCTCGAATATTGGCTGAAACAGATCGGCGGCTCTCGTCAGATCCGCCAAGGCGAGATCGAAAAACAAATCCTCACTGGATTTCGCACGAGAAGCGCCTTGCGAAATATCGCCGTCATAGTCGGCGCTGTTTCTGATAGCGTGATCGAAGATGGTTGGATTAGATGTCAGTCCAGTTACCGAGAATTCATGGACGTAGCGTTGCAGCGTGCCGCTGTCGAGCAAGTCACGCGTGATGTTGTCGAGCCACAAGCTCTGACCAAGGTTATGCAGCATGTCTGTTGGTTTCACAACCTCACCTCCAGGCGGGCTCTAAAAACTCTGGCATTGCGCCCCACTGGAAGACGTGGTTGTCGAGCGGCGTATTGTCGACGTTGACGACAAGTGCCGCCCCACGGGACGGCGCTATAAACGCATCCCAGATATGGTCGAGCGTCCGTCATCTCCAGCGACAAGCCTTTCGAAAAACGTCTGAAGCTATAACACCATATGCGTGGAATTGTTTCAACGCGCTATTGCTGCGACTTGCGCGCAATTGCGCTGAGCGGCCTGCCGGGAGTACCCTCAAACAACCGGCGTATTCCGGGAGGCCCTCCAAAGATTCCGGCAAACATGGTTACGAGCCAGTCCGAAAGCGCTAATGTCTGCCGGCAGAGGGGTGTTCGCGAGTTGACTTCGATGCCCGAAGCCCCACCGCGGTTCTTCGAATGGGCGATTTGCGCTAATGTCCAATGCCCGCATGAGACGCCGGCGTGTGCGTAACGCGCGCGCCATCGCAATGGTAACAGTTGAGGCCACGTGAGCGCGACCGACGAATCGTCGACCAAATTCATCATCGGTAATTCGGTGCTCGGCCGGCTGGAAATGTTCCTGAGCCTGTTCGTCGCTCTCGTGCTGTTCACCTTGATGGTGCTGCGCTGCGTCGACGTGGTCGGGCGCTACGTGTTCAATGCGCCGGTTCCGGGCACATCCGAGCTGACGGGGCTCGGCCTCGCGCTCGTCATCTTTGCCGCCCTGCCGATCATCACCGCTCACAGCGAGCACGTCAGCGTCGGCCTGTTGGAAATGGTCGCCGGCCGCCGTCACACCCAGCGGATCGAACGTGTCACGCTGCTCGCGACCTCGCTCGTCGCACTGTCGCTGATGGCATGGCGGCTATGGGACAAGGCGCAAGCGCTCGCCTCCTACGGCGACTTCACCTCTTACCTGAACGTGCCGGTGGCCCCGTTTGCCTATTTCATGAGCGTCATGACCGCCCTCGCCGTCGCGGTCGTCGGCCTTCAGATCGTCGCCCTCTTCCGCAGCCCTCCAGACACGCCATAGGCCCGCCGCTGCTGCAGACGTCCATCGGTTTTGTCGTCGTCTTCGCGCTTCTGTTTCTGGGAGCACCGATCGCCTTTGGCATGGCGCTGGTCGGCTTTGCCGGCTTTGCCTGGTTCACCAGCTGGCACGCCGCCTTGGCCATGGTCGGTCAGATCAGCTACCAAACCACGATTTCCGACGACCTCTCGGTGCTGCCGTTGTTTATTCTGATGGGCAGCTTTATCAACCACGCGGGGCTCGGCCAGGAGCTCTATGACTGCGCCAACGCCTTTTTCGGTCATCGCCGCGGCGGGCTGGCAATGGCCACGGTGGCCGCCTGCGGCGGATTTGCCGCGGTCTCCGGATCCAGCATGGCGACGGCGGCGACCATGTCCAAAGTGGCGATGCCGGCCATGCGCCGCTACGGCTATGGCGACAGCCTCGCGGCCGGATCGATTGCCGCCGGCGGCACGCTGGGCATTTTGATCCCCCCGAGCGTCATCATGGTGCTCTACGGCATCATGACCTCCACCGACATCGGCAAACTGTTCATTGCCGGCATCGTGCCCGGCATCATCGGCATTGCCTTTTACATGGCCGCGATCGCAACGGTGACCTGGATCGATCCCAAGTTGGGCCCGCCCGGCGAGCGATCGAGCTGGCGCCAGCGCCTGCAGGCGCTGTCGAAGATTTGGGGCGTGCTGCTCTTGTTCCTCATCGTCATGGGCGGCATTTATCTCGGCCTGTTCACCCCGACGGAGGCGGCCGGAATAGGCTCGGGCGGCGCCTTTCTGTTCGCCCTTGCGCGGCGCAAGCTCACTCTTCGCATCTTGTTCAACGTGCTGGTGGAAACGTCGCGCACCTCGGCCATGATGTTCATTCTATTGATCGGGGCGATCATCTTTTCCAACTTCATCAACATCGCCGGCCTTCCCGCCCAGCTTTCCACTTGGCTGGATGCGTTGGGTGCGGCCCCGATGACGGTGATGCTATGCATCCTGGGGATCTACATCGTGCTCGGCTGCTTGCTGGAAAGCCTGAGCATGATCCTGCTGACCATCCCGATTTTCTTCCCCATCGTGAAAGCTCTCGGCTTTGATCCTGTCTGGTTCGGCGTCATCGTCGTGGTTGTCGTCGAGATCGGCATGATCACGCCGCCCATCGGCCTCAACGTCTTCGTCCTCAAGGCGACGTTGAAAGACGTTCCAGTTGCCACGATTTTCCGGGGGGTAGGCTATTTCATCCTCGCCGATATCGTGCGGCTGGCGCTTTTCGTGCTGGTGCCGCAGATCGTCCTGTTCCTGCCGGCGCTGATGTAACGGCACGTCCCGGCTGCCCGCACGCCCTGCAGCAACTACCTCGCGCCACGACCGGGCGGCCGGTCGGAGCGGCTTGTCTCCGACCCGGGTTAACCGGCATGATAGCCCCAGGCCAGAATGGGGAGAGAACCACATGTTGAAATGGGCAACGCGTAGCTTCGTAGCCGTGGCGGTTGCCGCAGCGGCAGTCCTTATGGCGCATGGCCAGGCTTCGGCGCAAACCACGGTTTGGCGCTTTTCGCGATGGGTGCCACCCACCCATCCGCTCAGCAAAGAGGTGTTCGAGGTCTGGGCCAAGAAGGTCGAACAGGCCACCCACGGCCACGTCAAGATCCAGTTCGTCAGCGCGCTCGGCAACCCGCCCTCTCATTTCGACCTGGTCAAGGACGGCGTCGCCGACGTGGGCATGAGCGTCAACAGCTACACCGCCAACCGCTTCGTGCTGAGCGAGGGCGTTGAATTGCCTTTCCTGGCACCGAACGCCATGTCCGGCTGCATCGCCTATTGGAAAACCTACAAAAAGTTCTTCGAGAAGACAGACGAGTACAAAGGTGTGCATTTGCTGGGTATCTGGGTGCACGGTCCCGGTCAGGTTTTCACGCGCGAAAAGAAGGTCAACACTATCGCCGACCTGGACCATCTGAAGATGCGCGTGCCGGGCGGCGTGGTAAACGAAATCGCCAAACGGCTCAATACAGTCCCAGTATTTGCGCCTGCCTCGCAGGCCTATGACGTGCTGTCCAAGGGCGTTGCCGACGGAATCTTCTTCCCGACCGAGTCGATCTACAATTTCAAGCTCGGCCCGGTAATCAAGCAGGGCCTAGAAATTCCCGGCGGACTCTATCGCCTGGCCATGTACATCGTCGTCAATCAGGCGAAATGGGATGCCCTTTCGCCCGCCGACAAGAAGGCGATCGAACTCGGTCTCCGGCGAGGAGATCGCCAAGCTCGCCGGCGCGATGTGGGATAAGGCCGATGCCGACGGCAAGGCTGGGCTGTTGAAGCTCGGCACTCAGTTCCATGTCGCCGATCCGGCGATGATGACGAATCTGCATGCCAAGCTCGATCCGATGACGGCCGAGTGGCTGGCCAAGGCCAAGAAGAAAGGCGTCGACGGCAAGGCGGCGCTCGACTATTTCATCGCGCAAGTGAAGGCCAACGAAAAATAGGCCCAAGCGAGGGCGCACGGCCGGTGCCGTGCGCCCATGCCAATTTAGCTCGGGAAGCCCGCAGGATGTTCGCCGACCGCATCGAAGCCAAATGGATCGACGCCTTTTGCGAGGTGTTCGAGAAATGCGCTGTCAAACGCGGCGACACGGCATCGATCCTGTCTGAAACGCAATCGCGGCTGCTAAACGTACATCTCGCGGAGTTGGCGCTGCTGCGACTCGGCGCGCGGCCGTTCCACGTCGTCGTGCCCACGCCGCGTAATCCGCATCCGGTGCCGGTGCGCTCGACCGGATCGAGCGAGGCGATCGGCCGGCTCAAGCCGGTGGTCAGCGCGCTGGCGCAGTCCGGTTTCGTCGTCGACTGCACCTTGGAAGGACTGATGCATGCACCGGAAACGCCTGAGATCTTGAAGGCCGGCGCGCGCATCATGGTCATCTCCAACGAGCACCCGGAGGCACTCGAGCGCATGCGCCCCGACGACGCGCTGCAGACGCGCGTGCGGGCCGCGGCCAAGATGCTGCGCGGATCGAAACGCATGAAGGTGACGTCGGCCGCCGGCACCGACCTTGACGTCAACATGGAGGGCGCTTCCACCGTCGGGATCTGGGGCTGGACCGACAAACCGGGCACGCTGGCGCATTGGCCGGGCGGCATCGTGGTGAGCTTTCCCAAGAGCGGCACGGTCGACGGCGTGCTGGTGCTTGACCGCGGCGACATCAATCTGACCTTCAAACGCTACTTGCAGGATCGCATCACCCTGACGCTGGAAAAGGATTACGTCACCAAGATCGAGGGCGACGGCGCGGACGCCGAAATGATGCGCGGCTATTTTGCCGCCTGGGGCGACAAGGATGCCTATGCGGTGTCGCATGTCGGCTGGGGCATGAATCCGGGCGCGCGCTATGAAGCGCTGGCGATGTACGACATGCGCGATACCAACGGTACGGAGTTACGCGCCCTGCCCGGAAATTTCCTGTTCTCGACCGGCGCCAACGAATTCGCCGGCCGTCATACCGCCGGCCACTTCGATATCCCGGTGATGAAAACGACCATCGCCGTGGACAATGCCGTGGTGGTGAAGGCGGGCGTGCTGCAGGATGTGTTTGGCTAGTCCAGCACCGGCGGCTTCACCAGATCCAAAAACTCCAACATCCCGATGAACGCCTTCATCCGTTCGGCCCGGTAGGCGTCGAGATCGCGGCCTTCGTAATTGAGGAAGCCCTGGCGGGTGGTCAGCCCGATACGCCCACCGCGCATGTTGCGCTCGATGATTTCGGGGGCTCGGTAGCGCTCGCTGCCGAGCGCGCCGGTGAGATAACGGCTGGCGTAATAGAGGATGTCGCCGCCGCCCCAGTCGATGAATTCGAGCAGGCCCAGCACGGCGAAGCGGAAGCCGAACCCGTATTTGATCGCCTTGTCGATATCCTCGGGCGAGGCGACGCCCTCCTCCACCATGCGCGCGGCCTCGTTCATAGCCAGCGCCTGGATGCGCGGCACGATGTAGCCGGGGCTGGCGGCGCAGACCACCGGCACCTTGCCTATGCCCTCAAGTAGGACTTTCAGCCTGTCAGTGACTTCGGGCGCGGTCTTGCCCCCGGGCGACAACTCAACGAGCGGCACCAGATAGGCCGGATTGAGCCAGTGGGCGTTGAGGAAGCGCTCGGGATGGGAGACCGCGCCGGACAGGTCGTCGACCAGGATGGTCGAGGTCGTGGAAGCGATGATCGACATTTCGCCGGCAAGCTCAGAAGCGCGCGCCAGCACGACACGTTTGAGCTCGAGCAACTCCGGCACGCCCTCGAAAATCACGTCGGCGCAGGATAGCGCGGCAGCCGCTTCGCTTTCCGGCACGACCGTGACGCGGCCGGCGATAGCCTCGACCAGACCGGCATCGAACAGGCCGAGCCTGGCAAGGCTCGCGAGCGTGCGCTTGACCTCGCCCAAAGCCTCGGCGGCGAGCTTGTCGAAATCGGCTTGAGGCCGTCGTTTAAAATCGACCACGGTGACCGGATGTCCGGCATAGGCGAAGACGACGGCGATGCCGCGCCCCATACGGCCGGCGCCCAGGCAGGCGATGCGTTCGCGCGCCGTCATTCGAACCCCACCCGCAGTAAGGCCTGCAACTGCACACGGTCGAGCGCGCCGAGGCCGAGACTGTCGAGCGTTCGGCCGGTCACGGTGAAATCCTCGCCGCAGATGGCACCGCCGATCGCCAGAAAACCGCGGGCAAGCTTCATATCGACACCGGCGAGCGCACTGACGGAAACGAAGAACGACAGTCCCAGCTGCACGTCCTCGCGCATGTAGCGGTGCCGGGTCAGCACGATGTGCTCGCGCCAGTCACCACTATCGGTGAGCTTGTCGTGGCTGCCGCGGCCGTACATCCACTCCGGCCCTTCCTTGGCGTAGTGGTCGGCGAGCGGAAAATGGGGCGCGCCGTAGCCGAATGCCTCACGCACGGCGATGCGCTCGGCGTCGAGCGCGTCAGTGACGCGGCGGATCGCGCTTTGCGTGCCCTCCTTGTGGATATCCCAGCGCTCGAAGTGCTCAAGCGGGCCGGCGTTCATCACGATCAGCGGCGGATGGATGATCGGTCCGGCATTCATCAGCGCGGCGGAAAGCGCGTCGCCGCAGTCCTCGATAGCGCCGGGAAAGGCTTCGCCGATCACCTTGAGCGCGTGCTCTTTCAGAGTGAGCGGAAAGACGCCGGTTGGCAGCCGCTTGGCGCGGATGGTGATCGCGGCCTCATAAGGTCCGTGCTTGCGGGTCAGCCAGGGCAGCGTGCCGGTCTCGGCAAAGGCGGCCTTCGCTTTGTTGCCTGCTTCGTAGGCGGCCTTGGCGAAGATGACCGAGCCGAAGGTGCCGGGCGGCAGGAACAACACCTGACCATCGGTCATGAACGGCGCCAGGGCCCGCGCAATGTCGTGCTGGGCGGTGGCGGGCGCCGGACAGAAAATCAGCTCGGCGCCTTTGACTGCCGCCGCCATATCGGCGGTGATGAGCGCCGGTTTCGCCTCGTGACGTCCGGCGAAGTCTTTGACGGTAATCGTGCCGCCGGCCGCGCGATGCGCCTGCACGGCTTGCGCATCGCGCCGCCACAGCCGCACCTCGTGGCCTTGCAGGCTGAAATCGCCGGCCGCCGCGAACGAGCCGTTGCCGCCGCCGAGGACCGCGATCTTCATGCGCGGCCCGCCTGCTCTTTCAACACGAAATGCTGCACCTTGCCGAGCGCGTTGCGCGGCAGCGCGTCGACGAAAACGATTTCGCGCGGCACCTTGAAGCGGGCGAGCTGGCCGGAAAGATGCGCAATCAGGGTCCCGGCGTCGCATTCCCCGCGCCGCACAACGTAGGCCACCGGCACCTCCTGCCATTTCGGGTCGGGCCGGCCGATCACCGCGGCTTCGGCGACGGCGGGATGATCGTGCAGCACGCGCTCGACCTCGGCCGGATAGATGTTTTCGCCGCCGGAGATGATCATATTCTTCTTGCGATCGTGGATATAGAAATAGCCGTCTTGGTCGCGCGTGCCGATGTCGCCGGTGTGGTACCAGCCGTTGCGCAGCGCGTCGCCGGTCGCCGCCTCGTTACCCCAGTATTCGAAGAACACATTGGGCCCGCGCACCAGCACCTCGCCCGCCTCGCCCGCCGCAGCTTCCCGGCCCTTGTCGCCGATGACGCGCGCCTCGCACAACAGGCCGGGCAGCCCCGTCGAGGTCTTGCGCGAGAGATCGCCGCCGACGCGGGTATAGACCGCGATGGGACAGGTTTCGGTCGAACCGTAGACCTGCAGCACCGGCACGCCGCGCGCTTCCACCGCCTCGATCAGCGGCACCGGCACCTGCGTCGAGCCGGTTGACAGCGCGCGCAGCGACGAGAGGTCGGTTTTCTCCCAGTCGGGATGCGCAATGATGGCCTGCATCGTGGCCGGTACCAGCACGGTCAGCGTCGGCTTGTCTTGTGCAATGCTGGAAAGCGTCGCCTCGGGCGCGAAGCGGGCATGGATGGTGACCGTGGCCCCGATGTGCAGCGCCGGCGTAGTCTGAATGTTGAGCCCGCCGACATGAAAGAACGGCAGTACGGTGAGGATGTGATCCTCGCTGCGCATGTCGTGCATGTGATGGCTCATCACGCCGTTCCACAACAGCGCCTCTTGGCGCAGCACCGCACCCTTGGGGCGGCCGGTGGTGCCCGACGTGTAGACGAGCAGCAGCGGACAGCTCTCGTCGATATGCGGATTGCGGCCGTCACCTGAACCGCCGGCAAGCAGTTCGTCGAAACTCGCCTCGCAGCCGTCGGCTGCGCCGAGACCGATCAGGCGGATGTCGGGCAGCGCCTCCTTCAACGAGGGCGCGAGCCCGGCGAAGTCCGGCTCGACGACCAGCACCTTGGCCGAAGCGTCGCTGAGGATGAACACCTGCTCGGGGACGGCCAGCCGCCAATTGAGCGGCAGCAGCATGGCGCCGAGCCGGGCGCAGGCATAGAGCAGCACCAGATAGTCGGGATGGTTGAGGCTGAGAATGGCGACGCGATCGCCGCGACCGACCCCGAGCCTGGATTTCAGCGCCCGCGCGGCGAGCGCGATGCGCTCGCTCAAGCCGGCATAGCTGAGCGCCGCGCCCTCGAAGCGCAGCGCGCTCTTGCCGGGCGCGAAGGCGGCGTTGCGGTCGATGAGGTCGGAGAGGTTCATGCGATCGGTCTCACCCCTTCTTCACCGCTCCCCGCTTGCGGGGAGAGGGAAAGCGCGGCGAGGCACTGCCAATCCTCATTCATCCTTCTCGCCCGGCTCGTAGAGCGCCTCGCGGCCGATGCGGTCGACGCAGATTTCCGCCGTCCAGGGCAGCATGAGCGATCCACAGCGACTGTCGCGATAGATGCGCTCGAGCGGCAGGCTCTTCAGCATCGCCTGGCCGCCACACGTGCGGATGGCCTTGGTGGCGATGGCGTTGGCGTTTTCCATCACCGTATGCTGGGCGGCATAGGCGCGCAGCACCTGCTCCTTCGACGGGTTGGGGCGGGCCTCGGTGATGGCCTGGAACCAGAGCGCCTTGGTCTGCTCCAGCATGATGCGCATTTCGGCTACGGCGATCTGCTTGGTCGGAAACATGCGCCGCTTCACGGGCGGCATTCCCGGCACCTCACCGCGCAGATATGAGACGGTGAAGTCGTAGGCCGCCTGCGCGAGGCCCATATAGGTCGGTGACAGCGTCAGAAACATATGCGGCCAGCGCGTGGCGGCTTGGAAATAGACGCCGTGCGGCATCAGCATGCCATCTTCCGGCACGAACACATCCTTGAACAGCAGCGTGCGCGAGACGGTGCCGCGCATGCCGAGCGGGTCCCATTCGCCCACCACCGACACGCCTTCCGCCTTGGCAGGAATGCCGAGATAGAGCGTGTTGCGGCGGCTCGCCGCCTCCCCTTCCGCACGCTCGGTGCAGAGCACGCCGTAATAGTCGGCGGAGCCCGAGAGCGAGGCGAAAATCTTCTTGCCGTTGACGATGAAGCCGCCGTCGACCGGCTTGGCTTCCGTCCCGAACGCGACGCCACCGGCCGCCGCCGCGCCGCCTTCGGAGAACGGTTGGGCATAGACGGCGCCGTCCTTGAGGATGCGTTGATAGTGCATACGCCGGCGGGCGAGATGACCTTTGCGGGTTTGCGCATCCATCTCGAGGTCGTCCGACAACGCGCCCGACCACAGCGTCGAGCAAACGTGCATATTCCAGGACAGTGCGGTGGCGCCGTCGTAGCGGCCGAGCTCGGCCGCGGCGAGACAATAGGTCTGGAAATCGGCCCCGGTGCCGCCGTCTTCCTTGGGGATGCAGATCGACAGCAGCCCTTCGGCGTGCATATCGCGGAAATTCTCGATCGGGAAAGTGGCTTCGCGGTCGTGCTTGGCCGCGCGCGGGGCAAGCTTGGCCTTGCCGAAACGGCGCGCCTTGCCGATCAGCTCCGCCTGGAAATCGGTGAGGCGGAAGGCTTCCGCTGCGAAGATCGGCTCGTCCCGCTCACCATCGCGGTCTTGAACATTCATCGCATCAACTCCACTCACGAGGCCGCCGGCGCCAGCTTCTCACGCAAGAAATCCAAAATCGCCGCATTATATACCTCCGGCGCTTCCAGGTTCGGCATGTGGCCCAGACCCGGCAGGCAGACATATTTCGCGGCCGGAATTTTGCCCGCCATGCGCTCCATCATGGGTGCCGGCGCGTTGCGGTCGCGCTCGCCGACGATGCACAGTACCGGGACCTGAATGTGCTCAAGATTGGCGCGCTCGTCGAAGCCAACCAGGCATTGCACGGCCGCGCGATAGGTGCGCGGCGACACGGCCCCCATCGTCTCGATGAACAGCGCGCGGTTTGGCGCATCGGCCTGCGCGCCCAAAAGCTGATCGACCGCGCCCGGCGCGATGTCGGCCATCGTCTTGCCGGCGTCGAGCGGGCTGAGTCGGTCGGCGACGAATTTTTTCTGAAAATCGCCGCTGGGGTTGCCGAAGGCCGGGCTGGTGCCCGACAGGACGGCGGCGCGATAGCCTTGCGGGCGGCGGCGCAAGGCCGTCTGCGCGATCATACCGCCAAACGAATGCCCCACGATGACCGGGCGGTCGAGCCGGCGCTCCGCCACCGCCTGCTCGACGTCCGCGGCCAGCATGTCGAACGCCATGCGATCGACCGGCGCACGGGCGCCATAGCCCAGCAGATCGAGCGCCACCGGCTCGTAGCCCGCGGCGCGAAAGCGCGCGAGCTGCGGATCCCACAGCCGCGCCGCGCCGATGATCCCTTGCAGGAAAATGACGGGAATGGGGTTTGACGCAGCACCGGTCATGCGTTTTCCTTCATCGTATCGTTGTGCCGCCGACGGCCGCGCGGCGCAATACAACCGCTACCCAGGTGGAATGACGGCCGTCGCCTCGATTTCAACGCCCGCCCCTTCTTCCAGCAGGCCGGCCACGACCACGAGGGTCATGGCAGGGTAGTGCTTGCCGATGACGCGGCGGTAGGCCGCGCCAATTTCCTTGCGCCGCGCCACGTAGTCGGCTTTGTCGACGACGTACCAGGTCATGCGCGCGATATGATGCGGCGCGCCGCCGGCTTCCGCCAGCACCGCCACGATGTTTTTCAGCGCCTGCTCGCATTGCGCGACGATATCGTTGCCGACCAAGCGTGCCTCGGCGTTCCAGCCGATCTGACCGGCGATAAACACCTGCCGGCCCTGGGCGGCGATGCCATTGGCGTAGCCTTGCGGGCTCGCCCAGGCTTTCGGCTGCAGGATTTCGAAATCCGCGTTGCTCATGGCATTCTCACTGCTGGCGCAGGCGGAAACGCTGGACCTTGCCGGTCTGCGTCTTCGGCAGCGCTTCGATGAAATTCACCGCACGCGGATATTTGTAAGGCGCGATCAACGCCTTGACGTGGTCCTGCAGCCGCTTGATGCAGTCGGCGTCGCCGGCAACGCCCGTCTTCAAGACCACATAGGCGGCGACGATCTGGCCGCGTTCTTCGTCTACGGCGGCGACCACGGCGCATTCGGCGACATCGGCATGCTGCAACAGCGCGGCCTCCACTTCGGGGCCGGCGATGTTGTAGCCCGCCGACACGATCATGTCGTCGGCACGGGCGACGAAGTGGAAGAGGCCCGCCTCGTCCTGCATGAAGGTATCGCCGGTCAGGTTCCAGCCGTCGCGCACATAGTTCTTCTGCCGCTTGTCGGCGAGATAGCGGCAGCCGGTCGGCCCGCGCACCGCGAGCTTGCCGAGCTCGCCGCGCCCAACCTCGTTCATCGCATCGTCGACGATTTTGGCCTCGTAGCCGGCGACCGGACGACCGGTGGCGCCGGGATGGGCGTCGCCCACGCGGTTGGTGATGAAGATGTGCAGCATCTCCGTCGAGCCGATGCCGTCGAGGATCGGTTTGCCGGTCTTGCGCGTCCATTCTTCGAACACCGGGGCGGGCAGCGTCTCGCCGGCCGACACCGCCAGCCGCAGCGAGGAGAGGTCAGCGCCCTGGTCCATCGCGGCCATCATGGCGCGGTAGGCCGTGGGCGCGGTAAAGCAGATCGTCGCTTTGTAGTTCTCGATGATCTGGATCATGCTGGCGGGCGAGGCATTCTCCAGCAGCGTCGCGGTGGCGCCGAAGCGCAGCGGAAAAACCGCCAGGCCGCCGAGGCCGAAGGTGAAGGCGAGCGGCGGCGAGCCGACGAACACGTCGTCGGGCGTGACCTTCAGCACTTCGCGCGCATAGCCGTCGGCGATGATCAGGAGATCGCGATGGAAATGCATCGTGGCCTTCGGCTCGCCGGTCGTACCGGAGGTGAAGCCGAGCAGAGCGACGTCGTCGCGGCCGGTGGGCACGGCGTCGAACTTGACCGGCTTGTCGAGCGCGATGCGGTCGAGCTCGGAATCGTGGTTGGCGGTGCCGTCGAAATTGACCACCTGTTTCAAGAATTTGCTGGTCTTGGCGCAGGCCACCAGCTCGTCGGCGATGCGGCTGTCGGTGAGCGCCAGCGCGATCTCGGCCTTGTCGACGATCTTGCCGAGTTCGCCCGCGCGCAGCAGCGGCATGGTGTTCACGACGACGGCGCCGGCCTTGGTGGCGGCGAGCCAGGCCGCGACCAGCGCCGGATTGTTGCCGGAGCGGATCAGCACGCGGTTGCCCGGCTTGACGCCGTAGTTTTCCACCAGGGCATGCGCCAGCCGGTTCGACCAGTCGGTGAGCTCTTTATAGGTGCGCCGGCGTCCGTTGCCGATCAGCGCGGTGTGGTCGCCGAAGCCCTTCTCCACCATCCGGTCGGTCAATTCGACGCCGACGTTGAGCCGCTCGGGATATTGGAATTCGGGCCGGTCGAGCAGAATGTCCGGCCATTGCGCGAAGGGCGGAAGATTGTCGCGCGCGAAGGTGTCGACATGCGCGGACGGACCAAGCGTGATGGGATTTTTCATGCCGCAGCTCCCGAAAGTTCCGACAAGACGGCCCGGGCAATAACGTCACCGTCCAGGCCCAGGTTGAAATGCTTCGGTCGGAAATCCTGCATGTTCACGGCCGCGCTCCTCCGTTGCGGACGCGGCCGGCGAGGCCGTCGAGATGTTGGATGATGGTTTCCGCTTCGGCGGCGTCGAATTCCGCCAGCATCTTGTCGATCCATTGCTCGTGCGCGCGCGCGATGCCGACGAATTCCGATCGTCCGCGTGGCGTCAGGCGCACCAGGAACGAGCGCCGGTCGTTGGGCGATGCCTGTCGCGCCACCATCCGGTCCGCCACCAGCCGGTCGACGATGCCGGTGACATTGCCGTTGGAGACGATCAGCATGCGCGACAGCTCGGTCATGGTGATGCCGTCCTCCTGGCGCGCCAGCGCCGCCAGCACGTCGAATTGCGGCAGCGTGAGCGAAAACTGCACGCGCAGGCGCTCACGCAGCTCCGCCTCGATGGCGCGGGTGGCGCGCAAGAGGCGCAGCCACAGCCGCAGCCGCTGCCGGCTCGAGGGACGCGCCGCGGCGCGCGGACGCACCTTGGTGACCGTGCTCATAGCTGGCCTCCGGCGATGGCGATGGCCTGGCCGTTGACGGAAGCCGCCGCCGGCGAGCACAGCCACAGCACGGTCTGCGCCACCTCCTCCGGCGCGATCAGCCGGCCGTGCGCATTATCCTTGGCGAGCTCGGCGCGGGCGTCGGCCGCCGAGCGGCCGGTCTTAGCGGTGATCTTGTCCACCGCCGCCTGCAAGAGCGGCGTCTCGGTATATCCGGGGCAGACCGCGTTGACGGTGACGCCTTTGCCCGCGAGTTCCACGCTGAGCGCGTGCATGAGCCCGACCACGCCATGCTTGGCCGCGCAATAGGCGGCAACGTAAGGGTAGCCCTTCAGGCCGGCGGTCGACGCGATAAAGACGATGCGGCGGCTATCGGTCGCTGGCGCGCGCGTGAGGTCGGCGAGCGCGGCTTTGACGGTGAGAAACGAGCCGGTGAGGTTGACGTCGAGCGCGCGCTGCCAACGGGCGAGATCGGTTTTGCCGAAGGGGGCGCTTTCCGCCACGCCGGCATTGGCGATGACGATATCGAGGGCCCCGTGCGCGGCGCGCGCGGCCTCGACCATCGCCGCGCAATCTTCCTCGCGTGTGACGTCGGCGACCACCGCCCGCCCTTTCGGGAGGCTTGCCGCCACCGCATCGAGCGGCGGCTGGCGCCGGCCGGCCACCGTGACGGCAGCCCCGGCCTCGCTGAGCGCGCGCGCGATCGCGGCGCCAATGCCGGTGCCGCCGCCGGTGACAAGCGCGTGCCGGCCCTCGAGCGCGCCCATCACACCTTCCCCGTCATGGTTGCCGGATTGGCTTCGGCGCGCGCCCGCAGCCGATAGAGCTGGTCGCGTCCTGCCCGATAGGGCTTCGGCCAGGGCACGCCCTCGTAGCGCAGGTCGGCGGCGGCATGCAGCGTCCAATAGGGATCGGCGAGATGCGGCCGCGCCAGACAAACGAGATCGGCGCGGCCGGCCATGAGGATCGAATTGACGTGGTCGGGCTCGTAGATATTGCCGACCGCCAGCGTGGCGATGCCGACCTCGTTGCGGATGCGGTCGGAGAACGGGGTCTGGAACATGCGCCCGTACACCGGCTTTGCCTCGACCGAGGTCTGGCCGGCCGAAACGTCGACCAGATCGACGCCGTGCTCGGCCAGCATGCGCGAGATCGCCACCGCGTCCTGCGGCTGGATGCCGTCCGGGCCGACCCAATCATGCGCCGAGATGCGCACCGAGATCGGCTTCTCGTCCGGCCAGACTTCACGCACCGCATGGAAGACTTCGAGCGGAAAGCGCATGCGGTTGTCGAGGCTGCCGCCGTATTCGTCGCTGCGCCGGTTGGTCAGCGGCGTGATGAAGGACGACATCAGATAGCCGTGCGCATAGTGCAATTCGAGCCAGTCGAAGCCGGCGCCATTGGCCATCTCGGCCGCGCGCACGAACGCATCGCGCACCGCGTCCATGTCGGCGCGCGTCATCTCACGCGGCGCCGGGTTGTTCGTGCTCCAGGCAACGCAAGAAGGGCCGATGGTCTGCCAATTGCCGTCGGTAAGCGGCGCGTCCGGCGTTTCCCAGCCGAGCTGGGTCGAACCTTTGAGGCCAGAATGGCCGAGCTGAATGGCGATCTTGGCTTCGGTCTCCGCGTGCACGAAATCCACGAGCTTCTTCCAGGCGCGCGCGTGCTCTTGGCTGTAGAGGCCGGTGCAGCCCGGAGAAATGCGACCCTCGGGCGACACGCAGGTCATCTCGGTGAACACCAGGCCGGCGCCGCCCTTGGCGCGCTCGGCGTAATGCACGAAGTGCCAGTCGTTGGGCGTGCCGTCGACCGCGCGATATTGCGCCATCGGAGAGACGCAGACACGGTTCGATAACTCGAGCCCACGCACGCGGAACGGCACGAACATGGGCGGGCGCGCGGCATTGGGCGCGCGGCCGGTCGCCTGCCGCTCGAACCATTTCTCGGCGCCGGCGAGCCAGGCCGGATCGCGCTGACGCAGGTTCTCATGGCTGATGCGCTGCGAGCGCGTCAGCAGCGAATAGTTGAACTGCACCGGATCGAGATGGAAATAGCGCTCGACGTCCTCGAACCATTCGGTGGAATTGCGCGCGGCGTTTTGCAGCCGCAACACTTCCAAGCGCCGTTCGTCCTCGTAGCGGCGAAAGGCGGACTCAAGGTCAGGCTCGCTGTCGATGTAGTTGGCGAGCGCAATCGCGCTCTCCATCGCCAGCTTGGAGCCGGAGCCGACCGAGAAATGCGCGGTGGCGGCGGCGTCCCCCAGCAGGACGATATTGCGATAGCTCCAGCGCTCGCACAGCACGCGGTTGAAGTTGAGCCAGGCCGAACCGCGCAGGTGCTTGGCGTTCGACATCAATGCGTTGCCGCCGAGATTGCGCGCGAACACCTTTTCACACGCCGCGACGGTCTCCTCGCCCGACATGCGATCGAAGCCGAAATTGCGCCAGGTCTGCTCGGAGCATTCGACGATGAAGGTCGCGCTGTCGGCGTCGAACTGGTAGGCGTGCGCCCAAATCCAGCCGTGCTCTGTCTCCTCGAAAATGAAGGTGAAGGCGTCGTCGAATTTCTGCCGGGTGCCGAGCCAGATATATTTGCAGGCGCGCACGTCGATATCGGGCTTGAATACGTCGGCATGCGCCGCGCGCACGCGCGAATTGGCGCCGTCGGCGCCCACGATCAGGTCGTAATCGGCGTATTCGACCGGGTCCTTCGCCTCGGTTTCGAAGCGCAGCTCGACGCCGAGACCGGCGGCGCGCTCCTGCAGAATATTGAGCAGCCGCTTGCGCGCAATGCCGCAGAAGCCGTGGCCGCCCGAGCGCACCACGGCGCCGCGGTAATAGACCGCGATGTCGTCCCAATAGGCAAAGGATTGCCGGATCGCCTCGGCGCTGACGGGGTCGTTGCCGGCGAGGTTGTCGCGCGTCTCGTCGGACAGCACCACGCCCCAACCGAAAGTGTCGCCCGGCCGGTTGCGCTCGATGACGACGATGTCGTGCGCGGGATTTCGCAGCTTCAGCGAGATCGCGAAATAGAGCCCGCCCGGGCCGCCCCCAAGCACTGCCGCTCGCATCGCCGTCTCCGCGTTGGTTGCCGAACGGACAGCATGGCGCGGGCGCCACACTATTACAAGCCTAAAATATCCCAATTTAAAGGAATTGCTCAGCTTGCGAACTTGGGGTTACAAACAGACACGGCGAGGCGCCGAATTCACGGCCGCCTTCATGCCTCGAAAGAATCCCCGAAGTATTGCGCTTCCCTCGCCACCCTACCCCCCCTCAAATTTCTATAATACTTACGGAATATGAGGCCAACCATCATAGCTGAGGATGAATTCGCTTATCCAAATATCGCCATGACCGACAATGCGGCGTATCGTGAAGCGCTTGCTGTTCGGTTGGACCTCACGAGAGGCTTGATTTTTTTGACGGCCGCAAATTCGCTCGCGCGACTGTGGATATTCGAGAACGGCGTCCTCGTGATAGATCTCGTGCTCAGTGGAAAAATCATTCGCATCTGCCGCAAGCCAGTGACGATCAAGGACAGTGCGGATGACGGCGTCTTTCATCGTTATGTCCTTCCTGGTCAGATGCTGCGCAGCTATCGCATTGGCACAAGTTCGCTGGACATAGTGAGAAACGGGCTTAAAGACATTGATTCTCAGCTCAATTCAGAACCACTATCTGAATTGCGTTTGCCGGCGGCGTCATCATAGCCGGCGCGGCTGGAATAGAACATAAGCGCCATCAAACCGCAGCCGACCACCAGTGAGAACAGAACGCCACCCACGACTGCGCCATAGATCCAACCTGGCATGTCGGCGGGTCCGAACGCCGTCCAGATCCTCCATGCGTAATAAATCGAGGAGCCGAGTAGCGCCAATAACACGCCGATCATCAGGACCATGCCAATGCCGATCGGACCTTCGTCGTTGGAGCCGAACATGAGCACTAGGCCCCCTCTCCCGCTCTGCATCAGCGTCATCATCCCCTTGATCCCACCAGTGATGGCCGCACGCAGGCGCAAGCCAAGATCGTAGTTTGGTTGTCAGAAGGCACATCTGAATCACGCATTTTCCGCTCCTATAATCAGCCGGTGCGCGAGGCAAGCACCGAAGTGACCACTCGCACCCCTCGTCGCGTCGCCCGCGGCAAGGACACCGCACAACTTGGAACACACAAATACCGCTTCACCGGCACGCGGCCACAGTTGCCGCGCCTTAGTCAGAGGCAACGCGCAGCGATTGCATCATTAGTGCGGGCGACGTCCGCGTCGAAGCGGCGAAGATCGTGCTCGCGTTCGGTGTCGCTTTTGCACGAAGCGATCACCCCGCGCGCCTTTACCACTTCGAAAAAGTCGAGTTGCGTCGCTGTGCATATTTCTGATCGGCGCTGCCCGCGAAGCCTTTTGAATTCGCGACCGCATCGCTGCGACGATGGCCTGCGCGTCCGCAAGGTTGCGGTCGCAATCCGACAAACCTCGCGCTTCCGGACGTGCAGGCGGCGCCGCCAGAAGCGCCATTGCGAAGGTACCCGGCACGATCAGCCCGACAAATGCAACGAATGCGACAACAAAACGCTTAAGCACGAACCTCTCCCGCTTTTGTTGTGCCTTTTGTGCATTGGCGACAAACGCATCGCGACGACGATTTAGACAAGAAGGCCCCTCTCCGACTCCGCGAAAACGACGTCACGGAACAAAGAGATGCAGCCCAAATTGAGCCAGCACACTTACTTGCTTCACCACAAAACGGCGGGGCGACTGTACCCTGCCTTGGATGTTCGACATTATGACCCTCGCTCGGCTCGCTGAGCGGCGACAAAGGTGACCGCTCTCGCACTCCACACGAAGTCGTCCAATTCATCGGGGGCGCCATACAAACATAAAACGGAAGAAGAGTGATTTTATCGTACGATAGTATCGCCGATACCTTTAGATACGAGCGGCGAAACGAGTTATGCTTGGCGCGTAATGCGACCTCTTTGACATCCATTTGCGCCGCGATGCGAGGCTCGCGCTAATGTAATTGGACAAAAGCTTCGCGTCGCGGTCGATTTTCTCGTTCGCGCTCGCATTTTTGCGCAAGCTTCCTCAATCAGCACTCAATGCAAGACGCAGCCGGCTGCGGCAGTGCCCCTTATTCGGCACGTGCGCCTTTAGCACTTAATCTCATCAACTCTCCTTGAAGAAACGGCTCCAGACCTCGTGTAATTGAGGGATTGCCTGCTCAAGAGGCGAGACGGAGAGGCGCCCCGCCTCGTATCGCACAAGGCCAAAGCGATCGAGCGTCTTTATCGCAGCCTCAATGTCGAAACCGACTGTGGCTTCGAAGCTTTCCGCGAGCCAGACCTCTATACGGGTTACAATTTCAGCTTTCGTCGGCAATGCCTTCGCTTTGCGAATAAAATGGTACGCCAGCAGCGCCTGCTTACACTCTTGATCTTCGGCCGTGGCGATTAAGTAGTCGAAAACGCCGGCGTTGTTGCTGACGTTGCGGTAATAGACGTTGTCGGTGAGCTCCATGTGGTATCTCAGCGATCGGCGTTGATATTTCAGCCACTGGTGCATGACGAAGCCACCAAGTGTCACTATTCCCGCCAAGGCGGCGAGCGCCGTTTTCATCTCGGTATTGCTGACCGAACCGTAGCCGCCTATGTAAACTCCGATCACGAGGAGCAGGACAGAAACCGTCGCGTAGAGCTTCAGCAAGATTGGTATGCCACCTGCAATCGCCGGCACTCCAAGAAAGGCCTTGTCGAACTTGCTCATGACGACACGGGTGTTTGGGACCAGGGCGTACAGATCGCCGTAGGCGATATTGCGAAAATACTTGAGCAACACGGAGCCGGGGACGATCTTGCGGCGTTTCAAAGTACGCAGCTCGCGCCGTGAGTTGATCTCGGTCTTAGTCTTCATCGCAACCACGAGAACGAGGTCGTCGAATACTTCAATCTCAACCGTTCGTCGCCGCAACCTTAGCCATTCAGTAACGTCGGCCTCATCTATATGATGGCCGCGCCGATAGAATCGCACTTCTCGGAAATCGTCGTGCTTCGCCTTGACTTCGACCGGCACCGTCCGCCGCCGATGCGCATCGGCAATGTCCTCCTGCGGCAACTCTTCAAAATTTGCATCCTTGAGAACGCTGTCAAGTGAGCGGATCAGATTATCATAGGTGAAGTCGCTTTTAACGCGGTCGGCCAACGCGAGGCCTGCGATTTCGGGACTGAAATAGTAATAGTCGTCACGCAATCGATCGAGCGTCTCCGAATATTCGTAGTGACAGATATTCCGCAGCGTGCGCGCAAAGCGCCGAAACAGTTTGCATTCTGCCGTATCCGCGAATTCGCCTTGTTTGACCAGGGCACCAAGAAGGTCTTCCTTGCGAACCGGAATGAATTTATCCCGCCCCTGCTCGCGGCCATTCGTGAGCGCCGAGTTGTGGTGTCCAGATTCAACATCGATGGCGGGCAATGCTCGCGACCCCTTCCGGGCGCACCTATATTGCCTGATGTCTGCACCCGTCATAACCGTTTTCCAATAGCGCGCTTTCATGCCCGCTCGCGGACCGCACGTTCAGGCGCGCAATTTCATCGGCTCGTCACCTTCAGGCCCGGCGGTCGCGCTTCGACGCTCGTTCGTCAACGCGTCGTAGATATCGCCATAGGCCTGCGCCGAACGGTGCCAGCCGAAATCCCGCCGCATCGCCGATTGTCTGAGCCTGTGCCAGATGATCGGCTGGCAATAGAGGGTATGGGCCCGCCGCACAGCGCCAAGCAACTGCGCCGCGTTTGGCGGCTCGAACGAGAATCCTGTGGCAGTCCCGTGTTGGATTGCGGACGCGGTCGCGTCGTTTACGCTGTCCGCCATCCCACCGCTGCTTCGCACGACGGGAATAGTTCCGTAACGCATGGCATACATCGGTACCAGGCCGCAGGGCTCGAAGCGCGACGGATGCAGCAGAATATCGGCACCAGCCATCAAGCGATGTGCCTGGCCCTCTTCGTAGCCGATCTGCACAGCTACGCGGCGGGGATAGTCCTTAGCAAGAAGGTGAAAGCGGCTCTGATAGTCTCGCTCTCCTTCGGCAACCAGCGCGAATTGCATACCATCCTCGATAAGCGCGGGTAGCGTCTCCAGTACGGCATCAGGCATCTTCTGGTGGACAAGGCGGCTCGAAAAGGCGAGAAGCGGCGTTTCCACATCGACGTCGAGTCCCATTTCGGATTGTAGGACACGCTTGTTAATGGCCTTCAGCCCCACTGTGTGTTCGGAATAATTTTTCGCAATATGTGGATCGGCGACAGGGTCCCAGATATCGTAATCGACGCCGTTCAGGATTCCTCTCACGCACGCTACTCTTTCGCGAAGTGTTTCATCGAGGCCACAACCATATTCCGCCCTCATGACCTCCTTTGCATAGGTGGGACTCACCGTCGTGATCGCGTCCGCCAGATCGATACCGGCCTTCAGGAAAGATATTTTGCCGTGAAATTCGAGGGCTTTCATGCTGGACTTGGGCAACCCCAAGCGTTCGAATTGATCCTTCGCGAAACAACCTTGATAGGCGAGGTTGTGGATCGTAAATACGGTCGCCGGCCGCGGGCGATCACGCTCCACCAGTAATGCCGGGAGCAATCCGGTGTGCCAATCATTGGCGTGGACAATGTCTGGCCGCCATTGCGCGCCTGGTTCGCGCGCGATCGCCGCAGACACATGGTTGAGCAGCGCAAAACGAACATCATTGTCCGCCCAGTCGCAACCATTGCCGTCTTGATAAAGCCCCCCTTCGCGCCCGTAAAGCGCGGGACAATCCACGAGCCAAACAGGCACGTCCGAGTCCGGCAGATAGGTCTCTAAGAGCCTCGATTCGCCGAGACCAAAGGGATTGCCTAACGGCAGGACCTTGCGCAGTGACGACGTTCGCTCCAGCGCCTTCGGAAAGGCGGGCATCACCATTCGAACATCGATGCCACGCTTCCTAAGTGCGCGCGGCAACGACGCCGATACGTCCGCCAGCCCGCCCTCCTTCGCGAAAGGGTATAGTGCTGCCTCGTCTGCCGACAACCAGACGTACTATGTGCGACGAGATTTGCCCGTGCCGCAGGGGCATAAAATCGATTAGGGTGACAGCGTTGGCGCCATCTACGCTGGTAAACTCGGTCTCGAGAATCAGCGTGTTCTGCTGGTAACGACGGCTGACGCGCGTGCCGCTTGCGGAGCCGGCCGGCGCGATCTGCCAGCGACCGCGATCGGGACCTCCAAGCAGGGCCGAAAAACATGCTTCCGAGTCAAAGCGTGGCCAGCAAAGCCAATCGATAGAGCCCGTTTTAGAGACGAGCGCCGCGGTCTCGCAATCTCCGATCAGCGCATAGTCCTCGATTGGACTGGACATCGATGATTTGGCCTCGCGCCTTCAGATATTTATTTTGCAAGCGAAAGCTGGGTTGAAGACTGTGCGTCGGCACACATTGAAGGCATTGCAAGCATCCCGTCGCTGGCAACGCTCATTGTCGCCGCCCATGTATTTTGCCGCGCGCTTGTCGCCTGTCCATAGGCGCACGCGTCTAATCCGCAAGCTGAAAAAAGTCGCAGCAACCGGCAAATAGCGCGACCGCAATTGACATCACACATGCGGTCCTGTTAGTTGCGGACGCTGTATGACGTCCAAGCCCGGGCCGCGTCTACGAATGCGTTCGACAAATCTAAAGCCTTGGGCAACGAAGCACCGAGGACGTGTGGAACTCCCGCGATTAAGCGGCCGAAGAACCGCATCAAGCCAGGCATCCATTGACGCCAAAGTATCGGCAACACCTTCGTCTAATCGACCCACCGGTGCATTCGCCACATCTGTAGGGCGCAGAGATGAAGGGCCCGTTTGCGCCCTCCCCTGAAGGTCGAATTGGCTCGACCTTTGGAGCCGCTTCTGGACCGCCAGGCTTGCGATGGCAGATGTGTTAGATGCACGGAATATCCGCACGGCTCAGCCCGAGACGGGGGGCCGAATTCACGTATCACGCACGCGGCTCAAAGAAGTCGCCTTGGCCCTTGTCCTTGCCGCCAGCGTCGCCGGCGGCGCGGAATACGGCTACCGCTACTGGACGACCGGCCAGTTTCTTGTCAGCACCGACGATGCTTATGTGGACGCCCATTCGAGCTTGATCGCGCCAAAAGTGGCAGGCTACATCGCAGCGGTGTCGGTGACCGATAACCAGCGCGTACAAAAAGGCCAGGTACTGGCGCGCATCGATCCGCGCGATTATGAGACAGCACTGGCGCAGGCACGCGCCAATGTCGCGGCGGCCGAAGCCAATATCGCCATTCTGCGCGGGCAGATTGCACAGCAACGGCTCGTCGTCGAAGAGGACCGCCGGCAGGTCGTCGCCGACCAGGCTACGCTCGCTTTTGCTCAACAAAATTTCGCGCGCTACACCGCGCTGGCGCGCACCGGCTCCGGCACGCTGCAGCAGGCGCAGCAATCGACCGCCGAAAATAAGCAGCAGCGGGCGCTCCTCGATCGCGACACCACGGCGGTTGCGGCCGCCTCGCAACAAATAAAAGTGTTTGAGGCGCAGCTGCAACACGCGAAAGCGGCACTCGCTCAGCAGCAAGCGGCCGAACGGCAGGCGACCCTCAATCTTGGCTACACGGTTATCCGGGCACCTTTCGACGGCACGGTCGGGGTGCGCACGGTGGCGCCGGGACAATATGTACAGCCCGGCACACAATTGATGGCGGTCGTGCCGCTCAATCGGGTCTACGTCACTGCGAATTTCAAGGAGACCGAGCTCACAAAGGTGCGCCCGGGCCAGCCGGTGGCGATCGCCGTCGACACCTACCCGGGCACGATCGTGCACGGCCGTGTCGCGAGCCTCGCGCCGGCGAGCGGCGAAAAGTTCGCGCTGCTGCCGCCGGACAACGCAACCGGCAATTTCACGAAAATCGTGCAGCGCATCCCCGTCAAGATCGTCATCGACAAGGGCGATCCACTCGGCGAGTTGCT
The DNA here is from genome assembly GCA_963805535.1 of uncultured Pseudomonadota bacterium. Classification (GTDB taxonomy): domain Bacteria; phylum Pseudomonadota; class Alphaproteobacteria; order Rhizobiales; family Xanthobacteraceae; genus Pseudolabrys. The sequence continues at coordinate 423,917 of CAWDUV010000004.1, read as the reverse complement.
GCGGCCCGGCATGTCGGTCGAACCGACGATCGACACCAAGCCCCCCGATGCCGATCGCGGACCCCGCAGAAGGCCCTAATGACCACAGCAAGCATGAACGCGGCGGAACCGACCGTCCCGCTCAAGACCTGGATCGCGGTTGGGGGCGCGTTGCTTGGCGCATTCGTGGCGGTGCTCAACATCCAGATCACGAACACCGCCCTGCCCTACATCGAGGGCGGCATCGGGACGGGGGGAGTTTACGGCACCTGGATTGCGACGGCTTACCTCATCGGCGAGATCATCATCGTGCCGATCGCCGATTTCCTCTCCAACGCCTTCTCGCTGCGCCGATATCTCCTCGCTAATACTGCCCTCTTCCTCGTTTTCTCGGTTTTGTGTGCCCATGCGCACAGCCTGGGCGCGATGATCCTCTTCCGCGCGCTGCAAGGGCTTTCGGGCGGCGTTCTGATACCCCTCGCCTTCACGATCATTTTCTCGATGCTGCCGCCTTCGAAGCAGCCGATGGGGCTCGCCGGGTTTGCGCTGACGGCCGTCTTTGCACCGGCGATCGGACCGACGATAGGCGGCTGGCTCAACGACCATTACGGCTGGCCGTGGGTTTTCTACGTCAACCTCTTCCCGGGAGCCGTGATGCTCGGCGCCCTTTGGTACGGCCTGCCGGATAGCCCGATGCGGCTCTCATTGCTCAGGCGCGGCGACTGGCGCGGCATCGCGCTGATGGCGGTCGGCCTTGCGGCGCTGCAGACCGTGCTCGACGACGGCAACGTCTACGACTGGTTTGGGTCGCCCTATATCGTGAAGCTCTCGCTCATCGCGGCGATCGCCCTCGGCGCCTTCGTGGTGCTCGAATTCTTGACACCGGAGCCCGTCCTCAATCTCCGCCTGCTCGGGCGACGCAATTTCGGGCTCGGAACGGCCGCCAATTTCCTTCTCGGCTTTGCCCTCTACGCCGCGGCCTTTCTTCTGCCGCAATACCTCGCGGTGACGCAGGGCTTCGATGCCGAGCAGGCGGGCAAAGTGATGGCCTGGACCGGATTGCCGCAGCTCGTCGTGGTCCCCTTCGTGCCGCTATTAATGAAGCGGATCGACGTTCGTCTGCTGGCCGTCGCGGGCTTCCTGATCTTCGGCGCCAGTTGCTTCATGAATTTGAACCTCGACAGGAATTACGCTTCGCCGCAGCTTTTCTGGCCCGATGTCGTCAGGGCGGTGGGAACGGCGATCGTGTTTACCCCGCTCTCGGCGATCGCGATGGTTGGGATAGCGAAAGCCGAGGCGGGCGCGGCCTCCGGCATTTTCAACATGATGCGCAATCTAGGCGGCGCGGTGGGAGTCGCCGCCATCGAGACGTTTCTTACGAGGCGCGAGCATTTTCACTCTTTCATCATCAACGCCAATGTGTCGCTGGTCGATCCGGCGACTCGCAGCCGGCTGGCGGATCTCCAGCACTACTTCATGGCCCATGGCTTCCGGAGCGCCACGGAAGCATGGCACCAGGGGGCGATCGCGATCGGCCACGTGATCCGCGCGCAGGCCACGATCATGGGTTATGCGGATTGCTTCGGGCTGCTCGGCGCAGTCCTGTTCGCCGCTGTCCTGCCGGTCATGCTGTTGCGCAAAGGCGCAAGCCCTGGTGTCGCGGCGCACTGACCTAATTCGGATTTCACGCGGCGGCGAGGTTGAAATGAGGCGCGAACGGCACATAGCGGTGTACACGATGATGGCTTTGCTCTACGAGGCGCGCCGGTCGGGCCGTCCCGCAGGCATTCCATAATTATTCATTTTGCTAATCTGACGGCTATTGCAAAAATGATTGCTGGCATTGACGAGGCCCCGGCGCTACCCGGGACCTCGGTTGGTATTGAGTTGAGCAGGTTGCGAGGGCCACCGAAGTTGTTGCCGAGCTCGCAACGCTACAGTCTGGCGTCGGCTTCGGAGAGGGTGACGATCACGGTTGGCGGGCTGCCGTTGCTGCACTGGAAAAGTCAACGACTCGTCGAAATAATGGATGCCAGGGGCGGGGTCCGACAAGTTAACAAAATCAATCACTTAAGCAAAAGTGGGACAGTCAAAACGTTCCGTATCGCGTTGGTGTTTTCCTTTTTTGGTGTCCCACCTCGCATCCTCTGCAAGATAGCTAGCAACGCAGGTCCACTCACCCTCCAGGAGCGGACGTCAGTCCACTTCGACACGACGACCGGCGACATTGATGTTGTCCTTGACCACGAGCGGCATGCCGGCCAAGGGCCGAGGTTCGTCACCCTTCGCGCCAACAGCATCAATGCGACGGGCCTTGGAAAGGGCGCCATCGCTGTCAATCGCAATAAAGGCGTTGAGGGCGGCCTTCGCATCGGCCTTTTTGGAGCGCCTCCTCGACCAGCGTACTCGCGGCAACCTTCCCTTGACGCACCATCTGCGCCAGTCCAGCAACCGATCGCTCCATCTAGCCCTGCGCGGGCGTGACGATCATGACCATCGTTTTCGGCCGTTGCCTTCCTACTATGTTGGCGTCGCAGCACTCTCATTCCATGAGCACAAGCATATGCCCGTCGGGGTCGCGGATGGAAACGGCTTTCCTGCCGTCCTTCAAGATTACCGGGCCTGGGGAGACGAACCTTACACCTTCAGTCTCGAGCCGCCCGATGAGCGAATTGAGATCCTCGACCTTGTGAATTTGGCGAGCCGAGGCCACGTCGCTGGCCCTGACCTCTGCCGTCAGGGTGTGGCCGGGCGGCGTCCGGTAGTGCAAGAGCTCCACATGCGGCGTCGCTTCGGCGGCCGGTTCGAGCGCCACCACATCGACTACACAACCGGCAAGCCCGTCGAGCCGATCCTGCTCCGGGCCCTGGTTGAGCGAGCGTCCGCCGACGTGAAATCCGAGCAGGTCCGTGTAGAAGGCTGTGCTTCGTTCCACATTCATGACCGAGACGGCGGTGTGGTCATAGCCGAGAATTCCCTTTCCGGGCATCCCTTGCCAAACAGGTGCGCCCACGCCATCCGGAAAGGAGATCAGCTCCAGCGGGTGGCCCTCGGGATCACGGAATTTGAAGGCGGTGACGCTGCCGGTGCTGGGCGGCAGGAGCACCGGCGCACCCTTTGTGATTGCGCCGAGAGAGTCGCCATTCAGTGGCGCCGCGACCTTTGCGATGTCACGGCAGACGAGAGCGAAATGCTGAAACCACTGATCATTTGAGGCACGTTCAGGAGGATACGGTTTCCCCGGCGGGTCGATTGCCGCGAGTTGGATCTTCTGCCGGCCGATCACGACATCGGCGACGCGCACCCTGGCGCCCGGCTCCAGGCCGAGCAAGCTGTTCCAGGCCGAATCTTCCAGCGTCTGCTCGGGGCTGACCATGAGTCCGAGGGAGTCGCGGTAGAAGGCGGCTATCTCCGCGATGTCGGCGACGGTGAGACTGACCCCGACGAGCTGCGTGACCGGCATGTGACGCCGCCTACTTGAAGGCGCCGGGTCTCGCGCCGACCCAGGCCTTGGGCTCGTTATTCTGAATGATCAGCTGGACGCACGGCACGTCGCCCACCTGTCCCGAAAGATGCCCGATGCGGCCTTGTGCATCAGCTTTGCAGCCCTGATCGCCGCCGAAGGAGAACTCGCCGGGGCCGATCACCACACGTTCCCCATCCATGCTCTCGACGTACCATTGGCCCGACAGCACGACGATCCACTTCGCCGTCTTATTCATATGCCAGCCGGCGCTCCAGCCCGCCGGGAGTACAGTCAGAAAGGCATTGCCATCCTTGAGCAGCGTGTCGTTCCATTGCGGGGAATCGCCGGGGCCCAGCGCACCCGATTCGAATTCAGTGAGTTCGCAGCGTGTTTGACGGCTCACGCCATGATCGTCCGTCCAAAGATGCCAGTAGGCAAGCTTTGGAGGTTCTGCGCCCACTCCTAATGCCTTTCGGCCGGTCATTGTCACCTCGTCAGCATGGATACCCGCTCTATGCCGGCGCCGACCGTTTGGATGAAGCCGCTCGCGTACATAACGAAGATCAGCCCACCGACCACTGCGAAATTCTTGAAGAAATCCCAGATGTGCGGATAGCCCTCGCTCTGCGGTGACCAGAAACGTGGATAGGACCAGAAGGCGTGATAGACGATGGCCGTGACGGCACAGTAGCCGGCGAGAACAAAGGCCGCGATCCCGTCGTAGAATCCGAGCACGATCATGGGCGGAGTGCAGAGCTCCACGATCATGGCGAGGATCAGGAGTACCGGCCCGCCGGGAAGCCAGCTTGATCTCGCCTGCTTGAGCGCATTGTCCCAATTGATGATCTTGTCGAGGAAGCTGAACGGGAAAATCCAGACGATGAAGATGCGCGCTATCACGGGCAAGGCGTCGTTGATCAGCCAATCCATGGCGGGCACCCCTCTTGATAGGTTCGCGAAATACCGAATCCTCTGCGAAGAGGGCGCGGATCGCAACCCCTTTTGTAGCGCGCTACTCTAGCGTGGCGGCACCCAATTGACGAAATCGGTTCGCGGCTGCCAAATTCGCAAGCCCCGCTGCCGCAGGTGAGCAAGGTCAGAGGCAATGGTTCGTTCCCCCGACAATGGTGACGGCGCGACATTTACGGTCCATCACGACGCATTTCGCTCGGTTTTGGGCTCGGGCTTTCGCCGCCCCGTCCTGATGGAAACAAATGCCCACGAAGGGCCGGTTTATGTTGCCGCGGAACATTCGCTCTACTTCACCACGGTACCGGAGCCAGGCCCCAAAAACATCGCCATCAAGCGCCTGCAATTGATCGGCGAGGCGTTTCCTTTTAAAGCGCATGCGCTCGATATAGTCCGATTTCCCTCGAATATGGCGAACGGCATGACGCTCGACCGCGACGGCCGGCTCGTGATTTGCGAGCAGGGTACACGTGAGACGCCGGCTCGCATCAGCCGCCTGGACCTCAGGACCCGCTCGGTCGACACGGTGGTCGATCGGTGGCGCGGACTTCACTTCAATTCACCGAACGACGTGGTCGTGAAGAGTGATCGGACCGTGTGGTTCACTGATCCCAACTATGGCGAAGTCCAGGGCTTCAAGAGTGCGCCGGAGGTCGGCGCCTACGTCTATCGCCACGACCCTGCCACGGGCGAGACCGCCGTTGTTGCGGACAGTTTCAACAAGCCGAACGGCCTCGCCTTCTCGCCGGACGAATCCGTCCTCTACGTCACCGACACCGGCGCCAATCAAGCTCCGGGCACCTATTTCGCCAGCCTGCCGCATCATGTCCGTGCCTTCGACGTGCAGGATGGCCGCCACTTGCGCAACGAACGCCTGTTCGCCGTTGTCAGCCCGGGCGCCCCCGACGGCATCAAGCTCGACGTGCAAGGTCGCGTTTACACTTCCTCCTTAACCGGCGTACAAGTGTTCACCCCGGAGGGCGATCTGCTCGGCGAAATCATCGCTCCGGGCGTTGCCAATTTCACCTTCGGTGGGCCGGACAACGACGTGCTGTTCATTCTCTGCGACACGGTGATCTGGCAAGCCGGGCTTGCGGTGGCGGGCGTCCTTACGTCGTGAAGCTTGAGCGGGTGGCATCACGATCACAGAACCTGAGCACAACGCCTCCTGACTCTGATCGGATGCACTGCCTATGCTTGTGCGATCACCATACGGGGTAACGCCGGACGGCACGGCGGTCGATCTTTACACCCTGGGCGGTGACGCCGAGCTGCGTGCCCAGATCATTACCTATGGCGGGACGATCGTCGGCATCGAGACGCCGGACCGAGATGGCGTCCGCGCCAATGTCGTCCTTTCGCTCCCGACGCTCGCCGACTATGTCACGCAAGACGCTTACCTCGGCGCGCTGGTCGGGCGGTATGCCAATCGCCTCGGCGGCGCGTCGTTCGTGCTCGACGGCTGCGAATATCACGTGTCCAAGAATGACGGCGAAAACTGCCTGCATGGCGGACGCATCGGGTTCAACAAAGCAGTCTGGCGAGTCGTTGATAGCCGGGAAGACCCGGAACCGTACATCACCCTTCGCCATATCAGCCCCGACGGAGACCAGGGCTTTCCCGGTATTGTCGCCCTCGAGGTGACTTACAGCGTGTCGCGGGGGAATACGTTACGCATTAACTATCGCGCGGAAGCCGACCGTCCGACCGTCATCAATTTCACCAACCATACCTACTTCGACTTGGGCGGAGCGGCGATCCCCGACATCCTCGACCACGAAGTGACGATCGCCGCGGACCGGTTTACGCCGGCCGATGCGCAGCTCATTCCGACCGGAGAGATGCGTGCCGTCACAGGTACGCCGTTCGATTTTCGAGCACCGCACCCGATCGGGGCCCGCATCGGCGAGCGGGATGATCAACTCCTGGCCGCCCTTGGCTATGATCACAATTTCATTCTGAACGCATCGGCGAGCGGCGACCCGCAATTTGCCGCTCGCGCGCGAGAACCGCGCAGTGGGCGCGTTCTCGAAGTGTACACCACACAGCCAGGCATTCAGTTCTACAGCGGCAACCATCTCGATGGCACGCTGCGCGGCCCGAACGGCAAGGTCTACGACCGCCACACCGGTTTTGCTTTTGAAACGCAACACTTCCCGGATTCGCCGAACCAGCCGGCCTTTCCCGGCACAGTGTTGCGTCCGGGCGAGCGCTTTGCGAGCAGCACGGAGTTCCGCTTCTCCGTCGATTGAGCGCGAAGCTCAGGCGCCCGCGAGTTGATCGCCCAAGCGCAAGCCCCAGGCATAGATGGTCAGCGACGGATTGACGCGGCTGGCACGCGGCAGCGTGCTGCCGTCGCCCACATAGAGACGTTCCATGCCATGGACCTTGCCGTGCGGGTCGACCACCGAGGTCTTCGGATCGTCGCCGGTCACCATGCTGCCCAAGGCATGCGCCGTGCCCGCCATGCCCATATATTTCTCGAAGCCGACCAATCCCGCATGCAGCAGGCGCTTCAACCAAGCATCGATCAGCGCTTCGTGCTCTTTCTTGGCCTTCGCAATGCGATCGAGGCTGTAATCCATGATCGGCTTGCCGCCCGGGCCGCCGGAGATGATGCGATTCAGCGGGGAGGAGGAATCCTCGGTGGTCGCCCAGAAGCCAATCGCCCGCTTGCCGAGGATGTTGTCGAGGAAGCCGGGCAACGCCTTCGGCGCCTGCGTCGCGAGCATCTCGCCGTCGATCCAACCGAGACACTGCATCGAAGAATGCGGGAACTTCTCGTTATAGAGGACCGCCGTCTTGCGCATCACATCGTGGTCCTTGAACGGCGAGCAGCCGATCACCGCCGAGTTGATGTGCATTTTGAAGTTGGCCCCCACCAGGTCGCCGCAGGGGAGCGTAAGCCGGCTTGCACGCAGATAATCCTGAAGAATGCGCGGGCTTGTCATGGCGCCGGCGGCCAGCACGACAGTCCCTGCTTCGTAGGTGGAGCCATCGGCGCATTTGACGCCGACGATGGTGCGCGGATCGCCCGGCGCAGCGACGAGCTCGGACACCGGATTGCCGGCGATAAGCGTGAAATTCGGCTTGTCCCTGATGTGGTCAATCAGGTTGCGTTCCGAATCCGACTTGTAGCCCGAGGGCGACGCAAATCCATCGAAATGCTTCGCTTCGTCAGGATTGGAGAGAATCTCCTTCGACAACCCGAGCGGCAGTGACTCCAGCTTCCAGCCTGGATCGGCGGTCGTGATTTTATCAAGCAGGGCCTGGAGTTCGGGCTCGTTCTTGAACGTGGTGATCCTGAGCAGCTCGGTCGCCTCATCGTAATAGGGCCTGAGCTCCTCGTATCCGAACGGCCATCCAAGTAGGTCAAAGTCGGGCTCTGCCTCGAACTCGACGGGCCGGAAGCGGAACAGCGCCGCGCCGTACCACTTGGTTTTGCCGCCCACGTTGTAGAACTCGCCGGGGACAAACTCGCCTCCCTTGCCGTCGCGCCAAACGACGTGGTTCTTGAAGACGCCGTCCACGAAGACCTGCCTGACGTCCAGCGTGGAGGCGTCGCGCGGTAGAAACGGGCCCTTCTCAAGAAGGAGCACTTGTTTACCGGCCTTTGCCAGCTTGTAGGCGGTACTGCCGCCGCCCGCGCCGCTGCCGATGATGATTACGTCGTATTTCGCCATCACGATTTTCTCGCCTCCCAAGAATCAGATCAGCGTGCCACGTCACAGCACTGTCAAATACCGAATACCACGACGATGATAAAGTTGCGCATGCTGCCTGCTATGTCTAGCCTAGACTTTGTCAGCGGCCGTCGCTGCGAGCCGTTCCACTTTTGTCGCACGTGGACAGTCGAATAGCCAATAAGGGGTGATGCATGTCTTTGCAGAACAAGGTTGCGATCGTCACTGGCGGCAACAGCGGTATCGGTCGTTCGATCGGTCTTGCGTTGGCGCGCCAGGGCGCAAGCGTGGTCATTGACTACGTCGTCGACCCGGAAGCGACGGCGGCCGAGGAACAAGAAATCGCCAAGCTTGGCGGCCGGTCGCTCGGCGTCGACGCCGACGTCAGCAAGCCCACGGATTTGCAGAAACTTGTCGATGCGGCGGTCAGCAATTTTGGGCGGCTGGACATCATGGTGAACAACGCCGGCATCGAAACACGGACGTCGGTCCTCGACACCACCGAGGATCAATATGACCGTGTCATGGCCATCAACCTCAAGAGCGCGTTTTTCGGCACACAAATCGCCGCCAAGCAGATGATCAAGCAGGGCAGTGGCGGCCGCATCATCAATATTACGTCGGTGCACGAGGACTGGCCGATGCCCGGCAATACGCCTTATTGTCTCGCCAAAGGCGGCATGCGGATGCTCACCCGCACCGCCGGGGTCGAGCTCGCGCCTCACAATATCTTGATCGTTGGCGTTGGTCCGGGCGCCGTGGCAACGCCGATCAATCTCGGCACCATGGACGATCCGTCCAAGCTCGCAAAGTTGAATGCCGCGATCCCGATTGGACGCATGGCGCGCCCCGAGGAGATTGCCAACGTGGTCGTATTCTTGGCCGGCGACGGTGCAAGTTATCTCACCGCGACGACGATTTTCGCGGACGGCGGCATCATGCAAAGCAGCGTCGGTCTCTAGCGGCTATTAGACTGCTCTGCGACGCAAACAAAAGCGCTCAAGAGTTCTCAGCACTACAACACCGGCAAAACCAAAAGATATTCTTCTGTCGGTATCACTCAGGATTGAACCCTGTCGGTCGTGTTGGAGCGAAGCATGCAGCAGTTTCAATCAAGAGGACGACTCATCGCCGGCGTCTCGTTCGACATCGACGGCATGGGGTACAAGAACCCGCGGACCGGCGTAATCGATGGATTCGAGGTGAATTTGGCGAGGGCTATTGCGGAAAAACTTCTCGGTTCCTCGGACTGTGTCGATTTCTTTCAAGTGGTCGACCAACAGCGCATCCAAGCCTTGCAAAACGGTCTCGTGGATCTCGTGGTGTCCCAGCTGACCATCACGCCAGACCGCGCGGAGCAAGTGGACTTCTCCATTCCCTACTACGTAACGCGGGAAGCACTGCTCGTTCCCAAGGCAAGCGGCATAAAGCGTTTCGAGGATCTCAAGGGCAAGCGCATCGCCGTCACAGATGGTTCGATCTCGTTGCGCAGGATGCGTGCGGCCCTGCCTTCGCTATCCGGCGCGACATTGGTTGTCACCGACCTAAGTGCCGGAAATCTGGAAGCGGTGGCAAGAGGCGAGGCGGATGCGGCGTCAAACGATTTAATCAACTTAACGTTGTTGCAAAAGGGGGCGGCCCATCCGGACCGGTACGAAATTATCGATATCGGTGACAAATTCGAGCCGAAGCCCTTTGGCATTGCAGTCAAGAAAGGCGATCACGCTCTAGTCGATCTCTTGAACCAGGCGATCGAGAGCCTCAAGACAAATAAGGAGATTGAGAGGCTGCTACACGAGGCAATCGCTAACATGAGCTAAGTTTTTGGTGCCAGGAGCGGAGTGCACGCGCCCAACAATTTCAATACGACGGGCAGCGCATCACGCTGCGGCAGAGCAAATCGAGGCGGCGGAACCAGCCAGGTAATCTCATTGTCGTGCCCTGCACTCGTGCGCTGAAAGTGTCTCTTGATAAGGCACCAAGGCGCGCGGCCGTCATTCTCGACACCAAGACCGGCCGGGCTTATGCAAAGCGGCACTTTGCGGCGCAATAGGAAGCGACGTGCAAGGCGGCCGGCATCAGCGGCCTGCATTTTCATAACCTTCGCGGCGCGACCGTGACGATGCTCGCCGAGGCGGGATGCGCCGTTCCCGAAATAGCGAGCATCGCCGGACACTCACTGCGTACGGCGCAGCGAATTCTCGACAGATACCTGGCGAGGACCGGCAAGCTCGCGGCCAACGCTATCGCCAAGTTCGAGAACGATATGGAAACAAATTCTGCAATCCGGGCTGCAAACCGGGCAAGGGCTTCAGAACGTAAGTAGTGGCGCGCCCGAAGAGATTTCGAACTCCTGACCCCCAGATTTGTAGTTTGGTGCACCTGCCACACAGTGCAATATCGAACCAGTCTCTGGGCGCCCGCTCCCTAAAAAGGGAATTTTCCAAATTCGGTCCAGAGAATTTCACCCCTGAGCGCGTCTCTCGCCGCCAATTCAAGAACCGCAGAGACCAAGCCGCACGCAAGAAGGCCGCCGTTTGCGGGCAATATCGCCTATCCGGTCGGGAGACCCGCGGAGACGCCACCGGCTGGCTGGCGGCGCAGTGCAATTACCACCCTGCTCTGCCCGGTTTCCCTGCTAACAGGGAATTTTACAGGGAAATTTGCGGACATCGTCGATTTAGTCGCCCAGAGACGCAAAATTACGGCGTATCCTCAGCACATTAGATCGAAATTCCCTAAGGCGGATAACATGGAATTATTTTGGAAGAGCAGGGAATACTTTGCCCGGCAACAGGGAATTCTTATTTTCCGGTAGTGACACAATTTTTGTAAGTAAGGTCAAACAGCGATCTTGCAACTCGCGGTTCCTGTGACCGATATGGTGGCCGCACGATCAGCGCGATAGTTGTATGGCCGCAGCTCGTCCGGCTAAGCGGCCAAGCACGGTCGCGGTCAACAGGCCGTTGCCCGAGAGATAGCCGGCCGCCGTGTCGCCGGAAACTCCGGCCGCGGCGCCGCCGGCCGCGAACAAATTGGGAAAGGTCGTGCCGTCCTGGCGCTTGACGCGGGCGGAAGCGTCGATCGCCAACCCGCCTTGGGTGTGAAACAGCGCCCCGGTCACCTTGACCGCATGGAAGGGCGGCGCGCAGCGCTGCGCGGACGAGAATTCTCGGCCGAAGCGGCCGCGCGCGCCTTGCATTTTCAGGCTTTCGGCCGCGTTCCATTCGGCGACGAAATCCGCCGCCGGCACATGCATGGCCGGCGCGAGATCGGCGATGGTCGCGGCCGTCAACACGGCGCCGGCGCGCTCGGCATCGCGGAAATCCTGGAACTGCCGCGCCACATCCGCGATGCGTTCATCGAACACGTCCCAGGCGATCCCGTCAGGCTGGCGCAGCACGTCGGCGGCAGCTTCCGAATAGCCGCGCGACTCGTCACTGAAACGACGTCCTTGCGCGTTGACCTGGATGCCACCCTGCATGATCACCGCCCACGAGATCAGGATGTTGTGCGGCGTCGCCACCGAGCCGTGGCCCTGATAGGCGCCGAGATGGGCAAGCCGCGCGCCGAGCGCTTCGCCCCAAATGACGGCGTCGCCGCGGTTGCCGGGATGGCCGAAATAGAGCGCGTCTGCCATCTCGGGAATGAAGCGCCGCACCAGTTCCGGATTGCCGCCATAGCCGTTGCAGGCGAGAACAAGCGTATCGCAGCCTAAGCGCTCGCGCGCGCCGTCGCCGCGCAAGGTCTCGACGCCGCGGATTCGGCCGTCGGCGTCGACCAACAGGCGCTCGGCGATGCGTTCGGTGAGGATGACGATATCGTTTGCGTCGACCGTGTTGCGCAAGCGATCGATCAGCTCCTGCCCGGTGCGGCTGGGCAGGCCATGCATGCGCAGCGCGGAATGCCCCGGATAATTGAAATTGTCGACCACGTCGAACGGTAAGCGATAGCGATCCGCCAGCCATTCGATCAGCGGCCCCGAACCCTGCGCCACCGCCTCGACCACGACTGGATCCGCTTCGTTGTGCGCCTTGCGCTGGATATCGGCGGCGAACAATTGCGCGCTGTCGGCGATGCCCTTTTCGCGCTGGAAGCGCGTGCCGGCGGCGGGGATGAGCCCGGCCGATAGCGCGGTCGAGCCGGAAGGCGCGGCCTCGCGTTCGATCACCACCGCATCGACGCCCGCCTCTTTGGCGGCGAGCGCGGCACACAGGCCGGCGGCGCCGGCGCCGATAATCAGCAGCGGCACCTGGCTGTCGAATTTCTCATCGGACGGCGCGATGACGCCGCTCATGACGCCGTAATATCGTTCATGGCCTCGGCGATGGTCGCGACCTTGCAAACCGGGCGCAGCCCTTCGATCGCCGCGCGGTGCACCTCGTGCGAAAACGCCGCACAGCCGTCCTCCAGCACCGTGCATTCGATGTCGCGCACATGGGCGTCGCGCACCGTCGAGGCCACGCCGCCATTGGTGACGATGCCGCCGACGACGAGCCGCTCGATACCGCTCTTACGCAGCAGCCATTCCAGCCGCGTCATGTAGAAGGCCGAATAGGCGATCTTCTCGACCGCCACGTCCGCCGGCGAAAGCTCATCGACGAGCCGCTGGCCCCAGGAGCCGGGCGCGAAATCGCCTTTGCTTAGGAAAGGCCGCAGCTTCTTCAGGTGCGGCGAAATAATCGGCTCACCTCCGCGGCCGGGCACCAGCGTAAAAAGTGTCGCCACCACCAGCCCGCCCTGAGCGCGGAAGGCTTGCGTCAACGGCTTCAATCGCATCGGCAGCACCGCGATATCGGCGTTCGCCTGCCCGCCGCGCGCATAGGCGCCGTTCGGATGGATGAAGTCGTTCTGCAGGTCGACCAGCAGCAGCGCGGTGTCGGCGATGTTCATGCGCAGCGCTCCACGATGACGTTGCCGAGCCGGTCGACGCGGCCACGCAAGCCTCGGTCGATGAAGATGGTGGCGTCCGGCTGCTCCAGCACCGCCGGCGCTTCGATCAACGCGCCCTCCGGCAGATCGAGCCGCGACCATACTTTCGTCTCGTGCCAGGCGCCGTCGAGCCAGACCTTGCGCGTTCCTTTCGCGGCCTTTTCAAGCGAAGCATCCGGCCCCGGCCCGAAAGCCGACAGGTCGAAAGCCGGGCGGCGGCCGATGGCTGCGGTGCGCATGGAGACGATGCGCAGCGGAATGCCCGGCAGCAGCCTCCCGAAGGCGGCGGTATAGGCCTTGTCGAAGGCCGCGCGCACGATTTGCTCGCTGATGCCGGTGCCGCCCACGGCAAACATCACCGGCAGCGGCACCGCGACGGTGTGCGTCTGCCCGAGATAGTGCATGTCGAGCTCGAACTGCACATCGATGCGCTCGACCGCGATGCCGGCGGCTTCCACCATCGCCTTCGCCTCCTTGCCCGCCGCCACCATGCGCGCATCGAGCGCGCCGGCGTCGAGCCCGTCGGCCATGAGATTGACGGTCTGCACCTGGTCGTGGCGCAGGTCGGCGATGACGCAGCCGAGCGCCGAGGTGACGCCGGGAAAGCGCGGCACCACCGCGCATTTCAACCCAATCTCCTTGATCATGGCGGAGACATGCAGCGCGCCGCCGCCGCCGAACGGCATGGCGGCGAACTTGGCCGGATCGTGGCCGCGCTCGATCGAGACCAGGCGGATGGCGCCGGCCATGCGCGCGTCGGCGACGCGTACGATCGCCTCGGCCGCCTGCATCAGGTCGAGCTTGAGCGGCTGCACCGACATGCGTCGCGATCGCGCGCTTGGCGGCATCGACGTCGAGCGCGGCGAGCTTGCCGCCGATCGGCCGCGCCGCATTGATGCGGCCGAGCACGACATGGGCGTCGGTCAGCGTCGGCCGCTCGTTGCCCTGGCCGTAGCAGGCGGGCCCCGGCACGGAGCCCGCGCTTTCCGGGCCCACCTGCAACAAGCCGCCGCGGTCGACCGAGGCGATCGAGCCGCCGCCGGCGCCGATGGTGGTGATCTCGATCATCGGCGTGCGGATCACCAGGCCGAAATCGATCACGCTCTGCGCCGCCAGCGAGGCTTTGGCGCCCGCCACCACGGAGACGTCGAACGAGGTGCCGCCGAGGTCGCAGGTGATGACGTTGTCGGTGCCGGTGGCGGCGGCGATGGCGGCGGCGGCGATGACGCCGGCGGCCGGCCCCGACAGCGCCGTGCGCACCGGCAGCCGCCGCGCGGTCGAAGTCGACATGACGCCGCCGTTCGACTGCACGATGTGGAAGGTGCCGTGGAAGCTGTTCTGCGCCAGCGCGCCTTCCAGCTTGGCGAGGTAGGCGCCGACTACCGGCTGCAGATAGGCATTGAGCGCGGTGGTCGAGGCGCGCTCGAATTCGCGGATTTCGGGCAGCACCTGGTGCGAGGCGGAAACATGCTCGTTGGGCCAGACCGCGCGCGCGGCTTCCAGCGCGCGCCGCTCGTTCTCATGATTGGCGTAGGCATTGATGAAAATGATGGCGAGCGCCTCGGCGCCCTTGGCGCGCAGGGCCTCAGCCGCCGCGCGCACCGCCGCGGCGTCGACCGCGGTGCGGATGGTACCATCGGCCAATGTGCGCTCGGCGACCTCCAGGCGCAGGTCGCGGTCGGCGATCGGCAGGAACTCGCCCCACAGGCCCCAGGTCTTGCGGCGGTCGCGCCGGCGCATCTCCAAGACGTCGCGGAAGCCGCGCGTGGTGATGACGCCGATGCGGGGCCCGCGCCGCTCCAACAGCGTGTTGGTGCCGACCGTGGTGCCATGGACGATCGAGCCGAAATCCGCGATCTTGCCGAGCGCGTCCAGCCCCTGCATGAAGCCGGCCGCCTCGTTGCCGCGCTCGGACGGCACCTTGGCGGTGCGGAAGCTGCGCGCGGCGGCGTCGAACAGGAACAGGTCGGTGAAGGTGCCGCCGACATCGACGCCGACCAGTGGCTTGGCCGCGCTCATGCCCGCGCCTCGTTGCGCAAGCGTGCGGTGGCGCTTTCATCGACCCGGCCATCTTCGCCTAGCGCCACGCCATAGTCGCGCCGCGCGGCCTCGCGCGAGACATAGCCCAGCCGTACATCGCGCGCGACTTGCGACGGCTCGCGCGTCAACGGATCGCCGAAGCCGCCGCCGCCCGGCGTCTCCAGCCGCACGTGCTGGCCTTTGCGGATGCGCACGTCGGTGATCTTGGAGACGAGCGGCGGCGTGCGCTCGCCCGCATCGGTGTCGAAGTAGAAGCGGTTGAGCGCCGCCGGCTTGCCGCCATTGACGCCGAAGGGCGGATACTTGCCGCGCTCGCCGAGCAGAAACACCTCGGTGTCGCCCTCGTTGAGCGCCTCGATCTCGTAGATGGCGCCGAGCCCGCCGCGGTGGCGGCCGGGGCCGGCGGAATCCGGCCGCAGCGCCCATTGCGTGAACATCACGGGATATAAAGACTTCGAGGATTTCCGCCGGCGGAATGGTGGCGGTCGAGATCGGGTTGTTGCCGTGGTTGAGGCCGTCGCCTTCCGGATTTCCGCCCAAGCCGCCGCCGAAGAAGCAGAACATCACCCAGCGCGCGCCATTCTGCCGCCAGCCGGCGAGCGAGAGCGCGTTGATGGTGGCGAACGGCCCGCCATTGGCGCGCTCGGGCGCGGCCTGCGCGAAGGCGCCGAACACGGTGTCGATCACGCGCAGGATGGTCTCCGTATAGCCGCCGACCGGCTTGGGCGCCGAAACGCCGAGCAGCGTGCTGTCGGGAATGACGAAGTCGATCGGCGCCAGGCAGCCGGCATTGGCCGGCACGTCGGTGAACAGATGCTTGAGCGCGACGTAGCAGCAGGCGACCGCGGTCGAGCGCGCGATGTTGAGCGGACCCCGGCAGGGCGGCGACGAGCGCGAGAAGTCGAGCTTCATGCGATCACCGCTGATCGTCAGATCGAGCGCGATGCGTAAAGGTTCGTCGGTGACGCCGTCATTGTCGAGAAAGTCGTCATAGGAGTAGGTGCCGTCCGGCAGCGACTCGATATTGGCGCGCATCAGCGCCTCGGCGCG
The DNA here is from genome assembly GCA_963805535.1 of uncultured Pseudomonadota bacterium. Lineage (GTDB taxonomy): Bacteria > Pseudomonadota > Alphaproteobacteria > Rhizobiales > Xanthobacteraceae > Pseudolabrys. The sequence continues at coordinate 407,798 of CAWDUV010000004.1, read as the reverse complement.
GTCCGACAGCGCGGCCATGGCGGCGGCCACCGTGTCGTCGCCATATTCGTCGAGCAGCGCGTGCACGCGCTGCTCGCCGAGGCCGAGCGCGTTGAGCTGGCCGTTGAGGTCGCCCCAGTTCGACAGCGGCACGCGCGAATTGGCGGCCAGGATGTCGGCGATGTCCTGCTGGAACACGCCGCCGCTGATGAGCTTCACCGGCGGCACGCGGAAGCCTTCCTGGAAGCTCTCGGTCGCCTTGGCGTTGAAATTGCCGGGCACGTTGCCGCCGACGTCGAGCCAATGCCCGACCGAGGCCAGCCAGGCGAACACTTTTCCGCCGCGCATCACCGGCCGCACCAGGCGGAAGTCGTTGAGATGGGTGCCGCCGTCGTATGGGTCGTTGAACAGATAAGTGTCGCCCTCCTGCAGGCCGCCCTGCTCGGCCACCTTGTCGATCACCGCCTTGACCGCGAAAGCCATGGCGCCGACGAAGATCGGCAGGCCGGAGGTGCCCTGCACCAGCGTGGCCCCGGTCTCGGCGTGGTAGAGCCCGTGGCAGGCGTCGTGCGCTTCCGCGATGATCGGATTGAACGCCGAGCGGAAAAGCGTCGCGTCCATCTCGTCGGCGATCTGCACCAGGCGGCCGTTGAGCACGGCAAGTGTGACGGGATCGAGTGCGCGCATCAGCGCCGTCCTGTTTTGCGCCCGGGCGCGGGCGCCGGATCGAGCCCGGTATATTGCCTGCCGCGCGCAAGCAGCTCGGGCGTGCCGATCAGGGCGTTCATCGCCTCGAAGTCGAACATGCGCGGGCGGAAAGCTTCCGTTGAGCCATGCGCCTTGAGCGAGCCGTAGAATTCTTCCGCCGTTTTCGCCAGCACGCGCACGATGGCGCCGGGGAAAATGACGAAGGCGAAGCCGAGTTGCTCCAGCTCGCTCGCCGGCAGCAGCGGCGTCTTGCCGCCCTCCACCATATTGGCCATCAGCGGCGCCGCCTTGCCGATCAGCGCGGCGATGCGGCCGAGCTCGGCGCGCTCGCGCGGCGCCTCGATGAACAGCATGTCGGCGCCGGCCTCGCGGTAGAGCGCGGCGCGGGCGACGGCGCGCTCGAAGCCCTCGACGGCGACGGCGTCGGTGCGCGCGATGATCAGTGTGTCGGCGAAGCGCCGCGCATCGACCGCCGCCTTGATCTTGCCGACCATCTCCGGCGCGGAGATGAGCGTCTTGTCGTCGAGATGGCCGCAGCGCTTGGGGAAATCCTGGTCCTCGAGCTGGATGGCATTGGCGCCGGCGCGCTCCATGAGGCGCACCGTGCGCTCGACATTGAGCGCGTTGCCGTAGCCGGTGTCGGCATCCACCACCAGATGCGTGGCCACGCGGTCGCGGATCAGGCCGACGGTCTCGATCACCTCGCTCATGCTGACCAGCCCGATGTCGGGCCGGCCGAGCCGCGTATAGGCGATTGCCGCGCCGGAGACGTAGAGCGCCTCGAAGCCCGCCCGTTCGGCGATCAGCGCGGTAAGCGGGTCGTAGACGCCGGGCGCGATCAGGATCGGCGGGCGCGACAGACGTTGGCGTAAGCTATCGGTCATGCGTCACATTCCTAGATAGGTGCGTTTGAGCGCGGGATCGGCGCCGATGTCGGCGGCGGTGCCGGACATGACGAAGTGTCCCTCGGCGAGGATATAGGCGCGGTCGGCGACGTCGAGGCTCTGCACCACGTTCTGCTCGACCAGCAGAACCGAGACGCCCTCGGCATTGATGCGCGCGATGAGCGCGAACAGCTCCTCGACCAGCAGCGGCGACAGGCCAAGCGAGGGCTCGTCGAGGATGATCAGCTCTGGCTCGGCCATCAGCCCGCGGCCGATGGCGAGCATCTGCTGCTCGCCGCCCGACAGCGTGCCGGCGAGCTGGCCGCGGCGCTCGGCCAGGCGCGGAAAAATCTCGAACACACGCGCGCGGTTCTTCGCGCGGTTTTTCGCCGCGCGGGCGTAAGAGCCGAGATCGAGGTTCTCGCGCACCGACAGATTGGGGAAGATGCGGCGGCCCTCCGGCACGTGGATGAGCCCGCGCTTGACGATTGCCTGCGGCTTTTCGTGCTCGATCGCCGCGCCGCCGAAGCGTATCGAGCCGCTGCGCGCGCGCAGGATGCCGGAAATCGTGCGGTTGAGCGTCGATTTGCCGACGCCGTTGGAGCCGAGCACGGCGACGATCTCGCCCGGCTCCACGACCAGGTCGATGCCGCGCAGCACCTCGGTCTCGCCGTAGCCGGCGCGCAGGTCGTGGATGTCGAGCAGCGGGTCTGGGGTCATTGCGCCGCTCCCAGCTTGGCCGCCGCGCCATGGCCGAGATAGGCCTCGACCACTTTCGGGTCGGCCGCCACCTCGGCCGGCGTGCCATCGGCGATGATGCGGCCTTCCGACAGCACGAACACGTGCTCGGCCAGACTCATCACCGCCTGCATGACGTGCTCGATCATCACGATAGTGATGCCGCGCGCGGCGAGCGCGCGGATCGCCGGCACCACGTCGCGGATCTCGGAAGGGTTCAAGCCGGCCAGCACCTCGTCGAGCAACAAGAGCTTAGGCTCGGTCGCCAGCGCGCGGGCAAGCTCGAGCCGCTTGCGGCCGGCAACGGTGAGCGCGGCGGCGGGCAGGTCGAGCCGATCGGCGAGCCCGAGCGCGCGGCCGACCTCTTCGGCGGCAAGACGCGCGGCGTCGCGCGAACGGTGATGCAGATACGCGCCCACCATGATGTTCTCGCGCACGGTGAGGCCGGCGAAGGGCTGCACGATCTGGAAGGTGCGGGCGATGCCGCGGCGCGCCAGACGATGCGGCGGCTCGCCGGTGACGTCGTCGCCGGCGTAACGCACCACGCCCTCGCTCGGCTTGAGAAAGCCGGAGATGACCGCGAACAGCGTGGTCTTGCCGGCGCCGTTGGGGCCGATCAGGGCGGTGATGCGGCCTTCCGCCGCCGACAGCGTGACCTTGTCGACCGCCAGCAGGCCGCCGAAGCGGCGCGAGACACGCTCGACCGACAGCAGCGGCTCAGTCATGACCGGCCTCCTGCGCCAGCGGGGTCGTTCTCGCGTGGCTTAGTAGCCGGCGTAGCGCGTCGAGGCCGCCGATCAGCCCGCGCGGCGTGAACCAGATCACCAGCACCAGCACCGCGCCAAAGACCACGAGGTCGAGCCCGGGCGCATCGCCGGTTACCATCAGCGCGCCCTCGCCCAGCGCCTTGACGACAAGCGCGCCGATGAGCGGCCCGAACACGGTGCCGACGCCGCCGATGATCGGCGTGAGCAGCGCCTCGATCGAAATCCAGGTGCCGTAGGCGATGCCGGAATCGACGAACAGGAAATATTGCGTGTAGAAGCAGCCGGCCGCCGCGGTGATGGCGCCGGAAACGACCATGGCGGCGAGCTTGATCGCGAAGGCATCGACGCCCAGCGCTTTTGCCGCGTCTTCGTTCTCGCGCACCGCCGTCAGCCAGGCGCCGAAGCGCGAGCGCTCGATGACGCGCGTGATGACGAGCGCCGCCGCGACCAGCGCCAGAATCACCCAGTAGAACACGGCGCGGCTATCGAACTGCAGCGCCGCGGCGCGCAGATCGAGCTTGACCAGCGTACCGACGCCGGCGCCGGTGATGGGGGCGACGCTGGCCAAGATGCGCAGCACCTCGGCGAAGGCAAGCGTCACCAGCGCGAAGTACGAGCCGCGCAGGCCGGAGCGGAAGGCCAGCCCGCCGACCACGGCGCCGACAATGGCGCCGCCTGCGATGCCGCAGCCGAAGGCGACCCAGGCATTGATGCCGTAGCGCACCTGCAGGATGGCGGTGACATAGGCGCCGGTGCCGAAGAACGCCGCGTGGCCGAAGGAATACTGCCCGCCATAGCCGCCGAGCACGTTCCAGCCCTGCCCCGCCAGCGCGATCATCAGCGCGACCACGAGGAAATTGAGCACGACATTGGAATGCACCAGCAGCGGCACCGCCGCCAGCAGCGCGACCACGATCACGATGGGCGCGAAGGCCTTCATGCCCGCGCTCCGAACAGGCCGCGCGGGCGCACCAGCAGCACCGCGATGAAGATCAGGAAGATACCCATCTGCCCGAGCGACTTGCCGAAGAACAGGCTGGAGAGGCTTTCCACCACGCCGATCAACAGGCCGCCGATCAACGCGCCCGGCACCGAGCCCATGCCGCCGAGCACGACGATGGTGAAGGCGACCAGCACGAAGGCGTTGCCGGCGCTCGGATTGACGTAATAGTTCGGGATCAGCAGGCAGGCGGCGATGGCGACGCAGGCGGTGCCGAGGCCGAAGGTCACCGCGTAGATGTGGGCGACGTCGATGCCGGCGAGCTGCGCGCCCAGCTTCTCCTTGGCGACGGCGCGGATGGCGCGGCCGGTATCGGTGAAGCCCATGATCAGCCACAGCACCAGCGCCACCACGAACACAGCGGCAAAGCCGATCACGCGCGGCAGCGCCAGGAAAGTGAAGCCGAAATCGATGCTCTGGAAGGCGTAAGGCAATTCGATGGTGCGGGTGTCGCCGCGGAAGGCATAGAGCAGCCCGTTCTCGATCACGACGGCCAGCCCTAAGGTCACCAGCAGCATGTTGCGGTCGTCGCCATGCGAGGCCGGCCCGATGACGAGGCGCTGCAAGCCGTAGCCGAGCGCGAAGAAGGCCGGCGCCAGGATGAAGGCGGCAAGGTAGGGATCGATGCCGAGCATATGATAGGCGAAATAGGCCGCGAACATGGCGGCGGTGAGCAGCGCGCCATGGGCGAAATTGATGATGTGCAGCACGCCGTAGATCAGCGTCAGGCCGAGCGCGATCAGCGCATAGACCGCACCGGTCAACAGGCCGTTGAGGATGGCGGGGATCAGGATTGTGGGCGAGAGCACGAGATTAAATCGGTTTGCGGTTGTGTTGGAGCACAAGCGCGCCGCGAACTCTGACAGCTCCCCTCCCCCTTGTGGGGAGGGGTTGGGGGTGGGGGTCGCTGTTGAAGATCGACATCGTACCTTTTGCGTGGCCCCCTCCCTAACCCTCCCCCACAAGGGGGGAGGGAACAGGGCTGAGAATGCCGCACGGTCGAAGCTACGCCTTCATCGGGAAGATCGGCTTCGCGTTGGCGAATTTCGGCGGCATGATCACCTTGATGTCGTTGCCCTGTACCTGGGTGTTGCACGGCGCCGCGCCCTGGTTCTGGCCATCGACGAACTTGGTCGGCCCGTAAGGCATGATGTGGTCGGACCAGGTCGAGCTCGCCAGCGCCGCGATGATCTTGGCGCGGTCGGCGGAGGCGGCACGCTCCAGCGCGTCGGCGATCAGCCCGACGCCGGTGTAGTTCAGATACACCTCGTAGGTGAAGAACTGCCCCTTGGCCTCGACCTTCTTCTTCAGCGCCTGCGCCTTGTCGCTGAGCGGGTTGAACCAGTGATTGCAGTCCATGATGCCCTTGGCGGCGTCCGGGAACTCCTTGACGAACTTGTAGGAGGAGGCAGCGCCGCCGAGCACCGAATAGATGCCCTTGGGCCGCACGTGTTGCTGCAGCATGGTGCGGGCGAGCAGGACGTATTCGTTGTAGTAGTCGGCCGGGATGACGAGATCGGGGTTCTGCGCCTTGATCTTCAAGACGATGGTGTTGAAGTCGCGCGTCGGCGTCGGATGCGCGATGGTCTCCAGCACCTTGAAGCCCTTGCCGGGGAGTTGCGCGTTGAGCAGCTTGGCAAGGCCGGAGCCGAACAGCGAATCCTCATGCACGATCATCACGGTCTTGGCCGGCTTGCCGGCGTTGTTGTTGATCGTGACCAGATTGTCGAGCGCGGTCTTGGCGATGACGCCGAAGCCGGGGCCGAAGCGGAAGGTGTTCTTGAGGCCGCGCTTGACGATCGAGTTGGCGACGCCGACGTCGACCACGTAAGGCAGGTTGTAGCGCGCCGCGGCCTGCGTGGTGGCGAGGCAGATCGAGGAGGCATAGCCGCCGACGATGCAGGCAACGCCGGCCGAATTCATCTTCTCGACCTCGGCGGTACCGCCGGCGGGCGAGGATTGCGCGTCGCCCAGCACGGGATCGATCTTGGCGCCGCCCAGCGACTTGATGCCGCCGGCCGCGTTGATCTCGTCGATCGCCAGCATGGCGCCGAGCCGGCCTTGCGTGCCCGAATAGGACAGAGCGCCGGTCACCGGATGCAGCACGCCGAGCTTGACGGGCGTGCCGGCCGCGCGCAGCACCGACGGCATGGCGACGACCGCCGCGCCGAGCGCGCTGGTGGCGAGGAATTGGCGGCGGCTGAACGGGGTCTTCTTCTGCGACATGATCACTCTCCCTCTCTGCTTTTAGCGTGGCGGCGCGAGACCCGCCGGTTTGGCTTTACTGTGCAAGGTTCTTGGAGTCGAAACTTTGCGGGTGGATTTGCCGTCCTGGCGCATGATCGGCGACCAGGCCTTGGCCTTGGCGGCGCCTGAGCGCACCAACTCTATCTCGAAGGCGTAGCGGTCGGGCCGGTAGAGCGCGTGCAGATGCTCGACGCCGCGCCCGGCCTGGTCGTAGACGACGCGCACCAGCTCGATGAGCGGCGAGCCGGCGCGCACGCCGAGCGCGCGCGCGACGTCCGGCGTCGCGAGCCCCGCGCTGATGCGCTGGCGCGCGTGCTCGACCTTGACCCCGGCACGCTCGAGCAGATCGAGCAGCGCTCGCGAGGCGAGCTCCTGCCGGGTGAAGGTCACCGACACGCTCTCGGGCACATGCGTGGTCAAGTAAGAAAACGGCAGGCCGTCGACAGAGCGCACGCGCACCGAGCGCTGCAGCAGTTGATCGGGGCCGACGCCGAGCGCCTCGGCCACCGCGCCCTCGGCCGGCACATAATCGAATGAGAGCAATTCGACCGCGGTGCGGCGGCCCATGTCGGCGAGATTGGCCAGCACGCCGGAAATATCGGCGGTGATCGGCGCCGGCGCCTGCCGGTAGATCACCCGCGTGCCGGCGCTGCGCCGCCGCTCGATCAGGCGCTCGCGCGCAAGCTCGCCAAGCGCGCGCCGCACGGTGACGCGCGACACGCCGTGGAATCCGGCCAATTCGTTTTCGGTCGGCAGCTTGGCGCCGAAGCCCAGGGCGCCGCTCAAAATGCGGTCGCGCAAAACCAGATAGACCTGCTTGGCCTTCGCCTCGCCGAGCCAATGACGCAACGCCACGCTCCCCCGCGGCTTAGCCTCTGCGGAGGCCGCCGCTTTATTTGGTATTCTTTAGCATACATTATTGCCCACCCTCGACAAGCCCGCCGCCGCTGCGGCACTGCGCCGGCGGTTCGGCTATCGCCGTCTCGGCCTGCTGTTGGCTCGTCAGGGCATCAAGCTCAACCACAAGAAGCTCTATCGGCTGTACCGGGAGGAACGTCTGACGGTGCGCAGGCGTGGCGGTCGCAAACGGGCGCTGGGGACGCGAGCCCCGATGACGGTCCCTCAGGGCAGAACCTCCGCTGGTCGGTCGACTTCGTGGCTGACACGTTCGGCGCCGGCCGACGCTTCCGCATCCTCACGCTGGTCGATGACTTCACCCGCGAGTGCCTCGGCCTAGTTGTGGACACCTCACTCACCGGCCTGCGTGTTGCCCGAGAGCTCGACCGCGTCGCTGAACTGCGGGGTTACCCTTGCATGCTCGTCAGCAACAACGGCACCGAGCTCACCTCAAACGCCATCCTGGCTTGGCAACAGGAGCACGCCGTCGAATGGCATTACATTGCACCGGGCAAACCGATGCAGAATCGCTTTGTGGAGAGCTTCAACGGCCGCCTGCGCGACGAGTGCCTCAACGAGCACGTGTTCAGCAACCTCAGCGAGGCCCGCCGGATCATCGAAGACTGGAGGATCGACTACAACACCAACAGGCCACACACGAGCCTCAACGGGCTTACACCAACCGAGTTCGCAACACGCCCCAATCAGGGGCATAATCGAAACAAACTCTACTTATGAATTGGGGCAAGTTGGGGAGCAGGTCATCATCTATCCAGAAGTCCCGATTCCCTCGCGTTTTGGGTAGGCATCCGAAAGCTCAATTCAATTCCTGACCGGATCTTAATGGTGAGCACGGGCTCGCCGTGAGGCGCGCGAGCACCCATTTCAAAACCGGTATGTGTGGGTCCGCAAAAATCGTCCCGGTTTGTGGGGGATTTGGTCCGCATAAAGCGCCAGCGCATGCAAGTAGCCCTGTCCTTTCCGAAAATCATATCCGAACATATTGGTGATGTAATCCGCTCAGGATTGGGATTGCTGCGACTTCACCGATCCGCTGGATCGCTCGCCGCAATGGCGCATCCTTCTGGAGTGACCGATGCGGACGCATATGATTATAATAAGCTGTATAAGCTAGGACCACCGAGCGTAAGTGGCCTTCGCCAAAAACAACGACGTGGTCCAGGCATTCGCGACGTAGCGTGCCAATTAGACGTTCAGCAATCCCATTCCGCCAGGGTGAACGTGGACCAATCCGACGGTCACGAATGCCCATCGCGGAAACTCGAGCCCTGAACACCTGTCCATAGGCCCCGTCATTGTCGCGAACGAGATAGGCCGGCGCCGACGTCCACAGGAAGGCCTCCGTCATTTGGCGAGCCAGCCACTCCGCCGTCGGATGCCGAGTGATCTCAACCCACAGCAACCGTCGTCGGCCGTGGCCAACAACTAGGAAGGCAAAAAGCCGTTCAAACGTCACCGTCGGGACGATGCACAAGTCGATCGCTGCAATCGCATTGGCGTGATTATGCAGAAACGTAATCCAGCTCTGGGACGGAGGCCGTCGACCGCGCTTCATGTATCTAGACACTGTCGATTGGGCTACCTCAAAGCCTAGCATCAACAGTTCGCCGTGGATGCGGGACGCACCCCAAAGCGGATTTTCCTGGCTCATCCGCCGAATCAGATCCCGCAGTCCCCGGTCAATCCTCGGCCGCCCTCCCCGCTTCCGCGATTTCCTGCGCCAATAGATACGGAATCCCGCTCGGTCCCATCGCAGCACGGTCTCCGGCTGAACCACCCGGACTACGTCAAGCAGGCTCGGCCATATTCGAACCATCCAAACCATGAAGGCGCGATCACCACCGCGCAGTCGAACCCGCGGCGGCGTGTGCTGCAATTTAAGGTTCAATTGGTGCCGAAGCAGCAATATCTCGGCTTCAAGTCAGGCGCGCGACTTGACCAGGTCGGCAGCAGCCAGTTCAAGGGCATAAAGCATCGCAAACATCGCGTTTCATGATGCGACGATTCTGCCCGGCAACGCGAATCCGAGCCGGATGGAATTTTCGGAAAGGACAACAGTCGAGCAAGTCGAACGGTTGAGCCGGCCGGCGGCATAGCCCTGTACGCCGCGCGGATTTGCGGCGCGGGGCTGTCTGAGCCTGCCGGTGCCGATATTCAGTCGAGTTCAGCGAGCACGCGCCGGAACTGGTGCGGATTGGCGCCCGTGTGCTGCTGAAAGAAACGCGTGAAATTACCCTGCGTGGAAAACCCAAGTTCTTGTGACACGCCCGCCAGTCCGGTGTCCCGCTCGCTCAAGGCCCGCACCGATTCCTCGACCCGAATTGCGTTACGGAACAGACGGGGCGTTACCCCGGTGCACTTCCGGAAGAGATAGTTGAAATGCGGGCGCGAGAGGCCGCAAGCACGGGCCAGCCCGTTGAAATCGGCAGGCTCATACAGATGCTCGCGCATATACCGCATTGCCCGGCGGATACGAAAATCGCGCGTTGCGTCCCGATCGCATGGAGGGGCGCCGCGCCAATTGGCGAACTGATGCACGATTGCCGCAGTGAGGCCGAAGATCAATTCCTCGCCTTCTTTCGAGTTGTCGTAGCCTTCGCATTCGATGCACTGCACCAGCCTGCTGCGGTAGTGGCGGATTTCGTCGGTAATGCTGACGCCGGGCCGATCGAAGAAGGCCGGCGTTTCGCATGACGCGAAGCTGCTGTCGGCGCCTTTGAGCCAGGACGGCTCGATGTACATGGCGAGGAAAACGGTTCGCCCGTCATAGTTGTAATGGGTATAATGGTGCTGCTCCCACGTGTTCACCAGGACGGCCGTGTCCTCGCGCACGGCAAAATCCTCGTTTTCGACGGTGAAAACCTGGTCGCGGCCGCTCACCTTCAGGATAACGTGGCAATGTGGATGGGCGTGCGACACGAGCGAGGTGTCCATGTCGAGCAGAGCCACCCGCCCGAACCTTCCCCGCAATACCCCCAGCGCTTCCGTCATCGCCGCGCCCTCGCATTCCCGTCCAGGGCCATAAAATCATCCTGGTTGATAAATTTCCATCTCCGCCGCGAGTGCCATTTCGCCGCGCCGGGGTCACTCTCTTGAAAACGTACCACAATCAGCGAAGGCGCTACAGGGACGCATCGAATGGCCGTCGTCATCCAGGATCCCGCCCGCGACGCGCGGGAGCAACAGCGGCAAACGCTGTTCCGCAAAAAGTTCGTCGAGAATACCCCGTCATGGTATCGCGGCGAATATCACCTCGCCTTCATGTTGTTCGTGACCTTGGGCACGATCGCCTACTGCTGGCTGCACATCGAGAATTCGAAGCCGTGGGAATGGCTGCTGATCATTCCCTTCGCGCTGTTCGGCAATTGGGCGGAATGGGCGGCGCACCGCTACATCCTGCATCGACCGGTGCCGGGACTGAAGATGATCTACAAGCGGCACTGCACCGTGCACCATCAGTTCTTCACGCACCACGACCTTGGCTACAAGGGCCAGTCGGAATGGCGCGCGCTGCTTTTCCCGCCGTTCGCACCGATCGGCTTCATCCTCGTCTCCATCCCGCCGGCGCTCATCATCGGCTATCTGATTTCGGCCAATGCGGGGTACATCGCCGTGCTGACCATGGCCGGATATTATGTGCTCTACGAGGGGCTGCACACGCTGTCGCATCTTGAAGACGAGAAATATCCCTACCTGAAACATATACCGCTCGTGAACACCGTGCGGCGCATGCACTATATGCATCACGTCCTCGGCTTCATGCAGACGCGCAACTTCAATCTCACGTTTCCGATCTGCGACGCACTCTTCGGCACCAGCGATCTCGACCGCGGCCTGATCGGCACGCTGTTCAACGGGCCCTCGCACGCGCACATGCTTAAGGATATCCAAAACCAGGACCCTGGAATTCCGGTGCCGGAGCTCGACGGGCGCGCTGAGCCGGCCAAGCATCAAGCAGCGTAAAGCGCCGTGGGAACTCGCAAATGCCCGTGCAAATGCAGAAGGCGTTACGACCCACAGAAGAAAAATCTTACGGGAGGAAAGAGATAGTCATGAAACCAATAATCGGCGTGTGCGCCGCCGCTGTCGCTTTGGCGGCCGTGACCTGCGCGTCCACTGCCAGTGCGAAAATCGGCTCCTGCAATGACCCTATCCTGCTCGGCACCACGATATCGGAAACCGGCCCGTTCTCGACGCTGACCGACCATTGGAAGGAGATGACCGAGGTCTTCTTCGACGAGATCAACAAGAAGGGCGGGATTTTCGTGAAATCCTGCAATAAGAAACTGCCGGTGAAAATCGTCATTTATGACGACCAGAGCGTACCTGCGACCGCGGTGTCGCTGTTCGAGAAGATGGCCTCGGTCGACAAGGTCGACTTCTTCGTCGGCCCCGACTGGTCCTCGCTGGGCCTGCCGGTGCCGACCGTTTCCGAAAAGCACAAGATTCCGCTGGTCGCCGCCAACGTGGCGACGCCTGCGATCTATCACCGCGGCTTCAAATACCTGTGGGGCACGCCCTATCCGACCGTGCCGCTGTGGTCGAAGCGCTATTTCGAGATGCTGCAGCACGTCGATCCCAAGCCGAAGACGATCTTCTTCGTCACCCATGACAATCCGGTGATGAAGGCGATCTCCGGCTTCTGGAGCGCCAAGGCCAAGGCGATGGGCTTTAAGGTCGTCGGCAGCGAGGTGTTTCCTTCCGACACCAAGGACTTCAGCGCCATCGTGCTGAAAATGCGCATTGCCAAGCCTGACATCGTCTACATCGCCTCGTTCGACAATGTGTCGGGCCCGCTGCTGCAGCAGATGCGACAGCAGCAAATCAAGGCCATGGACGTGCACCACACCATGCTGACCGGTGCACTGGCGCGGCAGATCGGCAACGACGTCGACGGCGTCACCGGTGAACTGAGCTGGTATCCAGGCATCAAAGGGCCGTACAGCGATTTCGTCGAGAACGTGCTCAAACGTTCGCATGTCGACATGTTCGAAACGATCTGGAGCATGGGGCGCCTCGCCTCCTACCTGGTGATGACGCAGGCGATCGAGCGCGCCGGCGCCGTTGACCGGGAAAAAGTGCGCGAGGCCCTCTACAAGGGCACGTTCAAGGCACCGCCCGGCGACATCGTGTTCGACGCGACCGGCTTCCCGACGACCAATGGCGCCTTCACCGTCCAGATGCAGCATGGCAAGCTCGTGGTCGTGTGGCCCAAATCGGCCGCCACCGGCAAGCTGATCTGGCCGTCGCCGAGCTGGCAATAGGTGATCCGGTATGAGTAGACCGGATGCCTATTGAGATACTGATCCAGATTGCGATCGGCGGTATTCTGATCGGCGGGCTCTACGCTCTGTTCGCCTTCGGCTTATCGCTGATCTACGGCGTAGCGCGCATTCTGAATTTCGCCCATGGCACGCTGCTGGCGATGGCGGGTATCGCCGGCAGCGTGCTTTATGCCGCAACCAAGCTCAACCCGTTCTTCCTGCTGGTGATATTGCTGCCGCTGTTCTTCGCGTTCGGCTTCGCCTTCCATACGGTGTTGCTGGAGCCGTTGCGCAAGCGAAGTCATTTTCAGATGACGGTCGGGACCGTGCTCGTGACGGTCGGCGCGCTCATCATCCTGAGCGACGTCGCGGCCGCCCTCGCCGGTCCGCGTCCGCGCAATATTCCGTTGCGCTCCGACGTCATCGAGCTCGGCAACGTGATCATCCCGACCACCCAGGCCTATATACTGGCGGCGATCACCGCGCTGACGATCGCGCTCCATTTCTTTCTGCAGCGGTCTTGGTTCGGCCGCTCGGTGCGCGCGGTGACGCAGGACCATGTCGGCGCCGCCCTCTGCGGAGTACGCAGCACCACCATTCACGGCCTCACCTTCGGTATGGGGGCGGCACTGGCGGCGCTCGCCGGCGTGCTCTATGCGTTGAGCTTTCCAATCGATCCCTATTCCGGCTTCAGCCTGACGGTGAAGGCCTTCACCATCATCGTGCTTGGCGGCGTCGGCAATCTCCTGGGAGCGCTCGCCGCCGGCCTCTTCCTCGGCCTGGCGGAAGCCTATATCGCCTTCTTCTGGGGCTCGGAATGGGCGCCGGCCATCAGCATCGTGCTGCTGCTCGGCATTCTCGTCGCATTTCCGGAAGGCTTCTTCGCGAGGCGGCGGTGAGAATAGCGCGCATCGGACAAGCGGGGGCAATTCTTGCCGTTCTTGCGCTATTTGCGATGACCCCGCTCATCGGCAATGCCTATGTCACCAATCTCGCCTTTCTGCTGTTGGTAGCCTATGTGCTGGCGCAAAGCTGGGATTGGATCGGCGGCGAAGCCGGGTACGTCAATCTCGGACATTTCGTGTTCTACGGCCTCGGCGCCTACGCCTTCGGCATCCTGCTCACGCGAGGCGTGCCGCTGGCGGCATGTTTTGCGCTCGCCGGCCTGGCGGTGGCCATTATCGCTGCCGGGCTGGGCGTGCCGCTGTTGCGCCTGCGCGGGGATTATTTCGCCTTCGCTACGCTCGCCTTGCTGCCGCTGGCCGAGCTGCTAGCCTTCAACCTGGTACCGCTGACCGGCGGCGCCGACGGCCTGGTGCTGCCGCCGAAATATGTGCTGGTGCCCGCGCTCCTCATGACCACGGCGTTGGCCGGCGTGACGCTGGCCGCCAGCGGCCTGTTGACCAGGAGCCGCTTCGGCTACGCCTTGAAGGCCATCCGCAACGACGAATTGGCGGCCGAGGTGGTCGGCGTCCGCATTTTCTGGGCGAAGATGCGTGTGCTCGTGCTCAGCGCCGTCTTTGCCGCCATGGCCGGCGCCATCCATGGCTGGCAACTGAGCTTCATAGATCCGCCGACGGTGTTCGGCCTCAACGTGGCCCTGGTACCGGTGGCCATGGCGCTCCTGGGCGGCTCCGGCCTGCGCTGGGGCCCGCTGGTCGGCGTGGTGCTGCTGTTCGCGCTGCAACAATGGCTGCTGGTCAATCTCACCATCCTACAGGCGACGGTGTATGGCAGCGTGATCCTGCTCATCGGCCGCTTCATGCCCGGCGGCTTGCTGCGCGCGGGCTTCGTGCAGCGGGTTGCCTGGCTGCGCTGGCTGGCGCGCGAGCACCATGAGCACGTCGAGATCGACAAGGCCCGCATCGGCCGCGCCTCCACCAGCCTGCCGCTGCCGCGCACGCAGCCGGGCAAGAGCAAGCGCCTGCTCGAATGCCGCGACCTGACCATGGCGTTCGGCGGCAACATCGCCATCAACAAAATCAACTTCTCGGTCAATGAAAGCGAGATCGTCGGCCTGGTGGGCGCCAACGGCTCCGGCAAGACCACGCTGTTCAACTGCATCTCCAAGGTCTACGAAGCGGAAGGCTCGCTGGTGTTCGACGGCCATTCGCTTAAGGGCCTGCGGCGCGATCAGGTGTCCGCCCTCGGGGTCGGCCGCACCTTCCAGATTCCGCGCCCGTTCGGCGACCTCTCCGTCGAGGAGAACATCGCCATCGCCTTGACCCATGGGCCAGAAAGTCTCTCCATGTCCCAAGCGCTTGCCGGGGGGGCCGAGTTCGCCGCCTTTGTCGGGCTGCAGGAGCGCCTGTCGGCGCGCGCCGACGCCTTGACGCTGCAGGAAAAAAAGGGTCTGGAGCTTGCGCGCGCGCTCGCACTCAGGCCAAAACTTCTTCTGATCGACGAAGTAGCCTCCGGTCTGACGCCGGCCGAAGTAAAGCGCTTCGTGAGCCACATCCGCACAATACGCGACGGGTACGGCATCACCGTCATCTGGGTCGAGCATATTTTCTCCGCGCTTGCCGAGGTGGTTGACCGCCTCGTTGTCCTCGAGCAGGGCAATGTCATCGCCGACGCTCCACTCGAAGAGGCTGTGCGCGACGAGCATGTCCTCAAGTCCTATCTGGGCGCAGCCCCGGCCGCCGTCGCATGAGCCATTTCCTCGACATCCAGCACATCGTGGTCGAACACGGCCGGTTGCGCGCGCTGTGGGACGTCACGCTGTCGGTCGA
The DNA here is from genome assembly GCA_963805535.1 of uncultured Pseudomonadota bacterium. Classification (GTDB taxonomy): domain Bacteria; phylum Pseudomonadota; class Alphaproteobacteria; order Rhizobiales; family Xanthobacteraceae; genus Pseudolabrys. The sequence continues at coordinate 392,561 of CAWDUV010000004.1, read as the reverse complement.
CCGCGGCGAGCGCGTCGGCCTGCTCGGCGGCAACGGCGCCGGCAAGAGCACCACGCTCGGCGCCCTGATGGGACTTTATCCGCCCTGCGCCGGCGAAATCGCCTTCGACGGTCGGCCGATCGAAGGCAAGTCGCCGGCCGATATCGTCGGCCGCGGGCTGGCGCTGGTGCCGGAAGGACGCCGGCTTTTTGCGGAAATGACCGTGCGCGAAAACCTCGAAATGGGCGCCTATTTGCCGGAAGCGAGGCGGAACATTTCGGAGACGATCGCCGACGTCTTCGCGCTGTTTCCAGCGCTCGAATTCGAAGGCTGAGCAGCACGCCGGTCAATTGAGCGGCGGGCAGCAGCAAATGGTCGCGATCGGCCGAGCGTTGATGTCGCGCCCGCGCCTCTTGCTGCTTGACGAGCCGTTCCTCGGCGTCGCGCCGTTGCTTGTCCAGGAGGTGATCGAGGCGTTGACACGAATCGCAGAGAAGGACGTCACGATTTTGCTCGTCGAGCAGAACATTCATCGCGCGCTCGACTTCGTCGAACGCGCCTATGTGATCGAAAACGGCCGCACAGTGCTGGAAGGCAGCCGCGACGCTCTGCTGAACGACCCGGATTTCAGCAACAAATTTCTTGGCCTCGACTGACCAATGCTAATGACCAGAGGTAGGAGCGCTCATGAGCCGCTTACAAGATAAAGTCGCCATCGTGACAGGCGCAGCGCAAGGCATCGGCGCCGCTTACGCAAAGGCCCTCGCGGCCGAAGGGGTAAAGCTCGGCCTCTGCGACCTTTCGGCGCCGGATGCGGTCGCCGCAGAGATCAGGCAGAGCGGCGGCGATGTCGTTTCCCGCGCCTGCGACGTCACCAGCCGCCAGTCGGTGACGGAACTGGTCGCCGAAACCGAGCGCGCTTTCGGCGGCGTCCATATCCTGGTCAACAATGCGGGGCTGTTTGCCAATCTCGCTTTGAAACCGTTCTTCGACATCGACGATGCCGAATGGGACAAGGTGATGGCGGTCAACGTGCGCGGCTCGTTTGAGTGCGCGCGGGCGGTGTTCCCTATCATGAAGCGGCAAGGCTACGGCAAGATCGTCAACATCGCCTCCGGCACCGTGTTCAAGGGCACGCCGATGCTGCTGCATTACGTCAGCTCGAAGGGCGCCGTGGTCGCCATGACGCGCGCCTTGGCGCGCGAGGCCGGCGACTATGGCATCTGCGTCAATTGCCTAGCCCCGGGTCTGACCATGAGCGAAGGCGTCTTGGCCAATAAGGACTGGGCCGGAGCGATTGTCAGCAACAACGTCGCCAGCCGCTGCATCAAGCGCGAGGCGACGCCGGAGGACCTGACCGGCGCTCTGCTGTTTCTGGTTTCGCCGGAAAGCGACTTCATGAGCGGACAGACGGTCGTCGTCGATGGCGGGTCCGTCACGCACTAGAGAGCACGATTTCCCCGCTGGATAGATCCCGCAAACCCAGTCTAAGCTGAAAGAAGAACGCAAAATCCAGGAAACGCTCCCATGGCGCAAACAACCGCACCGCAGGTCACCTGCCCGACCAGCGACATCGACATATTTTCGCGCGACTACATCATCGACCCCTATGCCTATCACGAGGAGCTGCTGGAGACCGGCCCCATCGTCTGGCTGAATAAGTGGCAAGTGTATGTTGCCCCGCGCTATGCCGAATGCCAGGCCATCGCCACCGATTGGAAAAGCTTCTGCTCCGGCGCGGGCGTCGGCCTGGCGAATTTCACCAAGGAGAAGCCGTGGCGGCCGCTCAGCCTGCTGCTCGAGGCCGACCCGCCCGGTCACACGCCACGGCGCGCAATTGTCGGCAAGGTACTGTCGGCGCCCAATCTCAGGGGCTTGCGCGCCACTTTCGAGGCGGAAGCCGGCAAGGCGATCGACCGGATTTTGGATGCCGGCGAGGTCGAGGTGGTGAACGATCTGGCCCAGGCCTATGTGCTTAAGGTGTTTCCTGACGCAGTCGGCCTGACCGAGCACGATCGTTTCAATCTCATGAAATACGGCAACATGGTTTTCAACTCCTTCGGTCCGCGCAACGATATCTTCGAGGAGTTGGCCATGGATGCGGCACCGGTCGCCGCCTGGGTGATGGAGCAATGCAAGCGTGAGAATCTCAAGCCGGGCGCGCTCGGCGATCAGGTCTATCAAGGCGTCGCCACCGGAGAAATCACCGAGGACGAGGCGCTGATGCTGGTGCGCTCGTTCCTGTCGGCTGGCGTCGATACTACGGTCGATGCCATTGGAAATGGGCTTTGGTGCCTCGCCACCCATCCCGATCAGGCTGCCAAGCTGCGGGCCAATCCCAAGCTTGCACGCAACACCTTCGAGGAAGTGCTGCGCTTTGATTCGCCGTTCCAAACTTACTTCCGCACGACGACGAAGGATGTCGAAATCTCCGGCGTGCCGATCAAGGCCAATGAAAAGATCACCATTTTGACCGGCTGCGCCAACCGAGACCCAAGAAAGTGGGAGCGCCCCAACGAATTCGATATCGAACGCATCACACTTGGGCACGTCGGTTTCGGCGTCGGCATTCACGGCTGCATCGGCCAGATGATCTCCAGGCTCGAGATCGAGGTGTTGTTGGATCAATTGGCCAAGCGCAAGGTCTCGGTTGAGCTGGCGGGAGAACCCAAGCGAAGACTCAACAACACGCTGCGCGGATTCGGCTATCTGCCAATGCGCTTCAAAGCCAACTAAACCGCTTCGGCGTGCGGGGGTTTTACAGTGAAGTTCGCGAATTATTGATTTAGCCATGCCAGAGACGAAAAGTTCGGCGGACTCTCAATGCGTTCGATCGAAATTCCCTAAACAGGATAACAGGGAATTAGCTCGGCAAAACAAGGAATATTGCGACAAGAGCAGGGAAGCCGTGCCGTGAGGCGTGGATCACGCCATGCCGCGCTTCTTCAGATCATCGCGGATGGCATCTGCGTCGTAGTCTTTGTCGGCAATTAGAGCGTCAGGCGCTTGCTCGGGTAGAACGATCAGCGGCTCATATACCTTGCCTGAGCCACCTGCGCCAATCCGCGCCGTCGGCTGGCTCGACCACCTTGTCGAGATCGACGGCTTCCTCACCGGGCACACGAATGCGTTTGAATACGAACTCGGGCGCCGACAGCGGCTTGGTGGCATCCAGCCCCATTTTCGCGCCGACGCCCTGGCGCGTGGAGGGATCGAGCTTGGAGCCCTGACTTTCCGAAATGACAACCAGATCGCGGTCAGCCTGGAAACGGGTTGCTACCGCCCATTCGACCTCCGTGGGGTCGTGGATGTTTACGTCCTCGTCGACGACGACCACGTGTTTGACGTCATAATGGCCGGCAAAGGCGCCCATCATGATGTTCTTGGCTTCGCCTTCCTGACGTTTCTTGATTTGCACATAGAGGTGGTAGCGGCAGACACCGCCGCGGGCGAGGTGCACATCAAGTACATTGGGAAAGTTGCGGCGCAGATGGCCTAACAAGGTTGCTTCGCGCGGGATTGCGCCGAGCAGCAGATGTTCCAGGCCGCCGCCGTTGATGGTATGGAACATGGCGTCTTCACGCCGAGTGACCGCATCCACCTCGATGACATGGTGCGGCGCCCGTTCGCCGTAATATTGCGGGAATTCGCCGAACGGACCTTCGGGCTCGCGCACCTGCGGCAGCAAGCGGCCCTCGATAACGATCTCCGCCTCTGCCGGCACGCGCACGTCGCTGCTAATGCACTTCACGACCGGCAGCGGACGTCGATGCAGCGCGCCGGCCACGGTCAGTTCATCGAAGTCGACGGGGGCGATGACCTGCGACGCCAAAAGCGTCAACGGATCGACGCCGATCACGATCGCGACGTGCAGCGCTCGGCCCGTGCTCTCCGCCATCTCGTAGAACATGTTCGTGTGGCGCGGCAGCAGCAGCACGCCGATTCGGTTTGGGCCGCTGATCTGGCAACGATGGATCGAAACGTTCTGGATCCCGGTGCGCGGATTGCGCGCAATCATGAGCCCAGCGGTAATGTAGGGGCCGCTATCGAGCTCGTTGTGGGTTGGGATCGGCAACAGCGCGTTAAGGTCGATATCGCGCTTGACAACGACCTCCTGCACCGGCGCCGACTTCAATTCGCGCCAAGGCAGGGGATTAAGCACGGCGTCCTGAAAGCGGCTCAGTACTTCCCTTGGGTCGACGCCCATCGCCTCGGCGATCCATTGCCGGTCGGACCCCAAGCCGGAAATGACCGGAATTTTGTGGCCGCCAGGCTGCGGAAAAAACGTCGCCTTGCGTCCGTCAAGCCGCTTGACGATGGCCGCGATCTCATGGCGCAGCGAAACACCCGGCCGGATGATAGCCAGGCGATCGTGTTTGGCCATGTGGTCGAGCCAATCGCGCAGCGACCTGATCGGCTCCGGCACATTGCTGCCGCTTCGGGCGGCCTGATCTTGGTTCGTGGCGGGCGCGGCTTGGCAAGTCTCGTCTCCCATGCATCGCATTGCCGATGCGCATCTACTGCTGGCGCGCATCGATATACATCCCGGCGGCAGGCGTCCGGCGAACCGTAAGATGCCGTCAGTGCGATCAGCGCGCCGGAAAAACAACGCGATGTCGCTGGCATCGGAAAAACCAATGGCGCCGTGGAGCTGCACGCTTTCTTTCACGACATTGGTGGCGGTTTCCGCCGCCTTGGCCTTGGCAATGGCGCACGCCAGCGTCTCCTTCGGAGTCCCGGCAGTTCGCGCTGCCTCGTAAACCACGGCACGGCTGCTCTCGCAGGCCACGTGGAGGGATGCGGCACGGTGCTGCAGTGCCTGAAAGCTGCCGATCGGCACGCCAAATTGGCGGCGCAGCTTCAGATATTCCACGGTCTTTCGAAAAGCCGCATGGGCAATGCCGACCAAGCTGGCGGCGGCACCGAGGCGCTGCAGATTCCGGCAGCGCACGAAAGCCGCGCGGATATCTTCGCCCTCGCCAATGAGATATCCGCTCGAAGGATCGAGCAAGACCGTGCCCAAGGAGCTGCCATCGACGGTGCGCGCGATCGACAAAGCATTGCTGGCCGGGCCCACATCGAGGGCGCGGAGGGCGGCGTTCTTGCCGTCTTCGACGGTGAAGATCAGCACATCGGCCCAATGCGCATCGGGAATGAGCCGGGCCGTCGCTCCGAATAGGGATAGCGGCTCTTCCGTCAAGGCAAGTGCGGTTCGTTCGCCTTTCAGCACCGCGCCTAGCAATTCGTGCGCCCGCTCGGTAACGCAGGCCGCCAGGAGGGGCACTGTGGTCAAAGCAGCCGCTACCGGTTCGGGCGGAAGTAGATCGCCTAGCCCCTCCATGAGCATGACGAAATCGGTCGCATTGCCGCCCATGCCGCCTTTGTCTTCAGGCAGCAGCAGCGACAGCCAGCCCGCGTCAGCAAATTCGCGCCAAACCCTCTTATCGACGCCGGGCCAGTCTTCGGCGCTTCGGCGGACGCGTGCCAAGCCGTCCTGCGTAGCGAACAGGCGACGGGCATTCTCCCGCATCAAGTCTTGTTCGGAGGTGATATGCGGCATCACGCGCGCTCCCGCGGCAAGTTGAGAACCCGGGTGGCGATGAGCTCGCGCTGGATTTCGTTCGAGCCGCCGTAGATCGACAGACGGCGCGACTGCAGGAACATTTCGCTGAAATCGATCGTCGTGCCGCCCAACTGTGTCGGTGCCTTGAGCGCGGCCCAGGGCCCGCAAAGCGTTTGCGCCACGTCAAGGATGAACTGGGTTGTTTCGGTCGCCATGATCTTGAGATAGGACGCATCGACCGGGCGGCCCGCGCGGGTGTCTTCGGCGGCATCGAGGAAGGCTGCGACCAGCGTCTCCAGCTCGATGGTGGCGGCGGCGATGCGGTCGCGCCCGGCTTCGGTCAAGCCCGGGCCGAGGGCCCGGGCAATGCGGCGTAGGCGCTCGAATGCCCGCAATGCATTGCCTGGCGCGCCGAGCAACAACCGCTCCTGCGTCAGCAGCGAGGTGGCGATGGTCCAGCCGTTATCAAGATCGCCAACGACATTGCCGATCGGCACGCGAACATTGTCGAAGAAGACTTCGCAGAACTCGTGCTCGCCGGCGAGGGTGAGGATCGGTTGCCGCGTGATCCCAGGAGTTCTTCAGGTCGATCAGCACGAACGAGATGCCGCGGCGTTTCGGCGCGTCCTTATTGGTGCGGACGAGCGCATACATCCAATCGGCATGATGGCCCCATGTCGTCCATATTTTGTGACCCGTGATGATGACGTGGTCGCCGTCAATGACGCCCGCCGTGCGCAGGGATGCGAGGTCGGAGCCGGAGTTGGGCTCGGAATAGCCCTGGCACCAAATCACATTGCCATTGAGGATGCGCGGCAGGTGATAGTCCTTTTGCGCCTGCGATCCGAACCGCTGCAGGATGGGTCCGATCTGGTTGAGGCCTTGGCTCGGATAGTCGGGCGCGCCGATGCGGGCGGACTCTTCGAGCAGGATGACCTGCTCGACCGGACTGGCGTCCATGCCGCCAAATTCGCGCGGCCAGTGCGGCGCGATCCAGCCGCGCTGCGACAGTTTCCTGTACCACGGCATGATCGCATCGGGCGGCGGCCGGAAGGTCAGATCGCGCAGTTCGAGCGGCAGCTCGCGCGCATACCAGTCGCGGACCTCATGCCGGAACGCCTTGTCGGCCGCGGATTTAGGACGCAGCATTTAATATTCCTTGCGCTGGCGTTGCCATGTGTCGGCGCGGCCGCAAGCGTTCACGCGAGACGAAACGCCGGATAGGGCGTGTCTTCGTCGAGCCGGTCCCAGGCGAGCGTCACGCGCTTGCCGATCTTGATGTCCTCGGACTTGCTCTCGACGATGTTGGCGATGATACGGACCTTTTCGTCCAGCTCCACCGTAGCGACAGCCAGGGGGATGCGGCCCTCCAGACCAGGCCCCGATATGCGCAGGGTCGTACAGGCATAGATGGTCCCGTTCCCCGAGACCTCGCGCCATTCGAGATGGCGGCTGCCGGTATAGATGCTCACCGGCCGCGGATAATGCTGGAAGCGGTTGGTATCGAGGCAATACTGCAGCATCAGCTTGCCGGCACGGGCACCGTCCCAGAACGGCCTTGTCGGCACGTAAACGTCCGGCTTCGGGATCGGGCGGCGCGTCTCGCTGCTCATCTCAGGCCTCCAGGATCATGGCCGCGCTGGTTCCCCAGTTGCGGCCGTAAGGGATGACGCCGATGCCGGTAACCAGCGCCGTACGGGGATCGGCGATCTGGCGGCCGCTCGCTTCGCCGAACATTTGGCGGACCGCCTCGGCCAGGTTGAGGCCGCCGCTGGCAAGGCCGGGTTGCCCGGCGGAGATCTGCCCGCCGCCGGTGTTGAGCGGCAGCCGGCCTTTGAACGACAGGTCGGTGTCGAGGATGTAGTCGGAACCCTTGCCGCGCGGGCAGAAGCCGAAGGCCTCCATCTGCATCAGAACGGCGATGGTGAAATCGTCGTAAGGCTGAAACATGCGGATGTCCTTGGCGGCAAGTCCGGCGCGGCGGTAGAGATCGGGCGCGATCTTCCAGAAACCGCTGTCGGTGATATCGGGACAGGCCTCGTCGCCGCGATAGTTGGTGATTTCGGCATAGGCCTTCGGCCGCACCGTCTTATCGAGGCCGTGTGTGCGCGCGGTTTCCTCGGTGGTGACGAGGAAGGCATTGGCGCCGTCGCAGAACATGACGCAATCGAGGATACGCAGAGGATCCGCGATCATGCGCGACGACATGTAGTCGTCCATCGTCAGCGGCTTCTTGAACTTCTCCAGCGCGTTGGGATTGGCGATGGCGTGTTCGCGCTGGGTGATGGCGATCTTGCCGAGCGCTTCCGGCTTCAGGCCGTATTGATGGTCGTAGCGGCTCATCAACAGTCCGAAAGTCGCCGGCGGGCCCTGCACGCCGGGCGGATCCTGGAATTCCTCGCGGTAGGCCCCGTAATTCGAGCGCCAGGCCGTGCTGGGCGCGTCGGCCGAAAGAACGACCGCAATCTTGCACATACCGTCGCGGATCGCCGACGCCGCCCGCGCGACGCCGCCGGTGGCCGAGCAGCCGCCGATCGCGCCGGCATTGAGCCAAGTCGGCGTTAGCCCCAAGGCATCGGTCATGTAAACGGCAAAGAACGGGTTCGACGCTTCGCTCAAGGCGAAGGTCACGGACAGCCCGTCGATCTCGCTCTTGGCGATACCGGTGCGTTCGAGCAGGGCGGCCAGCGCTTCGCCGGCGAAATCGTAGGCGCTCCGCCCGCTCTTGTAAGCGACCTTGGTCTCCGAATAACCGGCAATGACGATATCTGAATTGGCCATCGGGTCACCTTTCTCGAGTTTATCGTCGATCGCCGGTCTGCAGCGGACCGACTACCAAATCGGCCGCGGCCTCTTCGTCTTCATCGCCGCCCATCGCCTGGGCGATGCGATCGTGCAGATCGGTCAGCGTTTGCGCATCGGCGCGCATTTCCGGCGTGATTTCCTCGGCCGAGGCGATGTTTGCGCCTTTGGTCAGGATGAGCGCGCGATCGGCGATTTCGATCGCGTCGGCGATGCGGTGGGTCACGAACACGCAGGTCTTGTTGAATTCCTTGGCGATGCGATGGAAATCCGAGCGCAGCGCCTGCGAGGTGACGTGGTCGAGCTGGCTGAACGACTCATCGAGAAAGACGATCGCGGGATCGACCGCCAGCGCGCGCGCCAGCGAGACGCGCTGGCGCATGCCGCCGGAAAGCTCGTGGACGTATTTGTCGTCCGCGCCGGCCAACTTCACCCGCTCCAGCCAGGCTCGCGCGCGGCGCCGCGCTTCGGCCTTTTCGACGCCGAGAATGAGCAAGCCGAGCTCGGCGTTTTCGATGGCCGTGCGCCAGGGCAGCAGGCGGTCGGTCTGGAAGCTGACCGCGATGCGCCCGCGCAGCGCCCGGAACTGATGGAAGGGGTCGTATCCGGTCACCCGGATGGAGCCGGAATCGCACTGCAGGGTGCCCATAACGAGATTGAGTACCGTGCTCTTGCCGGCGCCGGTCTTGCCGAGCAGAGCGACGATCTCTCCCTCGGCGACGGCGAAGCTCAGGTCCTCGACGGCGACGAAATCGCCGAACGTCTTGCGCACGTTCCTGAGTTCGATGACGGTTGGCGTCGCCGCGGTCATCGGACTTCAACCTCGGGACGCCATTTCAGGACCACCTTCTCGAGCGCGCCGACGATCGCCTGCAGCGCAAAGTTCAACACGACAAGCAGGAACGTCCAGGCAAAGACCTTGTCGATGCGGAAAGTCGATTGCGCCAGGCTCATCTGCGAGCCGATGCCGATCGCGGACGCGACAAGCTCCGCGAACACGGCCATGCGGATGGCGTAGCCGACGACCGACTTGGTCGTCATAAAGACGTAGGGCATGATGTGCGGAATCACCAAATAGCGCACCACTTGCCAGCGCGATGGACGGAAACTCTCGACCATATCGACATAGTCACGCGGAAGCGCACGAATGCCTTCGTAGACGTTCAAGGTGTAGAACGGCAACAGAATCACGGTCAGGATGAAGAAGATGCGTACTTCCGTGTCGCGGAACCAGAACACGGCCACAAGCATCCACGACAGCGCGGGGATGCCGGTGTCGATGATGATGATCGCGCGCAGGACCGGCCGCAGCAGGGAAACCGTACCCATGATGCCGCCCAAAACGATGCCGACGATCATGGAGAAGGCGACGGCGGCGGCAAGGCGGGCGAGCGTGACAAAAATGTGCTGCTGGGCATGAAGCAGCAGATCCTTCGTCGCTTCAAATATGCTCGCCGGTGTCGGGATGATGTATTCGGGGACGTAGGCGCTCGCAATCTGCATTGCGACGATCATGACCACGACCACGCCCACCGTCGCGATGACGTCGCGCCGGGCTTCGGCGCTGCCGCCGCCCTTCTGCCGGGCGTTCATGGGCCGCACGCCGGGGGCGGAGGCCGAGGACTGCCTCGTTTCTACCTGTGCATCGGTCATATCGGAGCGCCCAGGTTCGCGTTGCTACACGCAACGCGCGATAGATTGCGCAAAACACCTTTGGCATGCGGCCGGGGCGCCGTCTCATCTTTTGTCCCAATTTTGGAACAATAAGCTAAACTAGGAGCACCCGAGCCGGAGGCGGCGTTGCGATGAACATCGATTTGAATGCTCTGCTGGTCTTCTTCGAGGTCGTCAATTCGGACAGCATCACCAAGGCGGCGCGAACCCTTGGCCTGCCGAAGTCGACGGTCAGCCGCAAGATTCAACATCTCGAAGACCAAGTCGGATCGAAGCTGCTCAAGCGCGGCAACCGCCGAATCTCGGTTACCGAATCCGGGTATCGCTTGCACGAGCATTGTGCCCGCATTGCTGCCGAGGTGGAGGATGCGGGGCTGCAGGCCGTGCAGTTGCGCACCAGCCTGAAAGGACGATTGCGCGTCAGCATGCCGATCGATTTCGGTACCGGCTGGTTGAGCCGGGCGGTCGCGTCCTTCGCTGAACGTTATCCGCAGATCGAGCTCGATATCTTCGTGAACGGACGTTGGGTCGACGTGCAGGAGGAAAGCTACGATGTCGCCATCCATATCGGGCGGCTGATCAACCCCGACGTACAGTTTCGTCGGCTGTCCGCACTCACACGCGGCGTCTATGCCAGCCCCGAATACGCGACGCGACGCGGCCTGCCGACCGGCCGATGGCGCAATCACGAGTGCATCCTCACCGAACAGCAGTTGTCCGAAGGCGTCTGGAACGTCGGCGAGAACGAGCAGGACCGCTTGCGCCGGCAAGCGCGGGTCGTCGTCAACAATATCGGCATGGCACGCGAGCTGGTCATCGCCGGCATTGGCGTCGGCATTCTCCCCAACGTCATGTGCCGTAACGACGTCAAGAGCGGGCGTCTCGTGCGCATACCGATCGATTACGATATTCCCGCTCTCGAAGCCTCGGCGACCTTCTTCTCGGGACGACACATGCCCCGAAAGACCAAGGTGTTCGTCGACCACATCGCGGATTTCCTTGCCTCGGACGAGGTCCAGGCGCTCGACCGAAAAGAGTTGGCCGGCGCGGGCAATGCGCCTGCCCGAGTCAAAGAGACCGCGTGAGCTTCGGATAAGCAATGTCGCCACCTCGCAGCGCGCTATTCAGGTCTCTACAAAAAAGCCTTCATCCACCTGCTTCTTCAGCAGCCCGTTGCGCACCATGAACTCGCCCGCCTTCTTGATGGTTGCGCGTTCCGCCTCATCCGCCATGGATCCGAAGCGGAAACGCAGACGGTGCGAGCGAATGGCGTCGGTCATGACCTCGGCCGGGTAGCCGGTGCCTGCGCCGGCGATCTTGACGGCGTCTTCGGTATGTTCGTTGATGCCGTTGATGCAGTCGGCAAAGGTCTGGCGAATTCGCTTGACCTGATCGGGGCTCTTCTTCGCCAGATCGTCGCGGACCGCGACCGCAAAGTACGGCAGCGTGTTTTTCGTCTGCTCGCGATAGACCTCGCCGGCATTGAAGATCACGCGCAGATCGGGCTTCTTGTGCAGCGCCATGCTGATGTTCGGTTCCCAGGAAAGACCGGCGTCGCTGCGATTGGCCATAACGAGCGTGACCGCCGCCGCCGGGTTGTCGACCCCCTGAATCGCCACGTCCTTTCCGAGCTGCAGACCGTAAGTTTCCTTGAGCAGCGCCGAAACCATGCGGAACGTGCCGGTCGATTGCAGCGCGGCCATGGTCTTGCCGCGCAGGTCCTTGGCGGTCTTTATCGACTTGTCGCCCGTAATGATGGAGATCATGTCGCCGGTCGTGATCGTGCACAGCAGTTTGATCGGCACGCCGGCCTGGTAGCGCGCCGCGAACACGTCCCAGCTTCCGATGCAGACGTCGGAATTTCCCGCTGTAAAATCGTTGTAGTAGGTCGAGACGGCGGTGTACTGGGTCGGATCCGCCATGTCGGCGCCGTTCTTTTTGATGAGGCCCTTGGCCTTGATGTATTGCGCGATCAGCACCGTGAAGCCCGGCCTCAGATAGGCCCAGCGTGCGGGACTGCCGGCCTCGGCCAACAGCCGCGCGGGCATGCCGACAGCCGCCGCCGCTCCAAGGGTCGCCTTCATCAGATCCCGCTTATTGAGTGTCGCTGTCATCTTTCCCTCCCGTGTTATCGACTGTCGTCCATATTGAGATAATGTTTCTTGCGCGTTGGTATAGTCCTTTGTGTGCCGACGCTTGGCGCCGGATTTTAGACCATTAGACCTTTTGGTCGGCCGTCGGCTTCGGCTGGTTGAGCGGCGCGGCGCGGCCATCGAGAAAATCCCGCAAGCGCTGCAGCGCTTCCGGCGGCCTGGTCATCGAGGAGTTCAGGTATTCCATGAACAGGCCATCGTCGTGAGACAGATCGGTGATGCGCGGCAGAACATTAGTGATCTGCCAATTGGTCTGCGGGGTGTTCTGTGCGATGCGGCGGGCAAGTCGCTTTGCTTCTTCCAAGGCCTGCCCGGGCGGCACGAGATATTGAGCGAGCTTGTTACGAAGCCCTTCCTCGGCCGAGAGCAGGCGGCCGGTCAACATCATGTCGGCCATGGTCGCGTAGCCGACGATGCGCTGAATGCGCACCGACCCGCCGCCGCCGACGAAGATTCCGCGTTGGCCTTCCGGCAATCCGAAGAACGTCGTTTCATCGGCGACGCGAATGTGGGCGGCTGCAGCCAGTTCGAGACCGCCCCCGATCGTGGCGCCGTGCAATGCCGCAACGAACGGAATGGTGCCGCGGGCGATGAGATCGAAGGTCGTATGCCAGGGGTGAGGACGGCGTTTACGCGGCCGTTGCGCGTCGGGCGCCAGACGGCTGGCGAGCTCGGCCAGATCGAGGCCCGCGGAAAAGTTCTTTCCGTGACCGAATATGACGCCCGCGTCGGCTTCTTCGCCGGCACGAATTACATTTTCGCGCAGCACGCCGATGACGGTGTCGTTCATGGCGTTACGCTTCTCGGGCCGGTTGATGCCGATAATCGCGACGTTTTCTTCGAGCTCGTAGGTGATGAAGTTGGGCGACATAAAGCTCTCCGTTATTCCACGATCTCAATCGACCACGATGAGCGCGTCGAGCGCCGTGGCGCCCTGGCCGCGGGCATGAACCATCAGAGGGTTGATCTCTATTTCGCTGATGTCCGGCCGCGCCAGCATCAGGCGTCCGAGACGCTGCGCGACTTCGGCCGCAGTCTCGACATCGACGGGCGGCAGGTTGCGGAAAGCCGTGCAGCAGCTTGGCCGTCTTCAGCTTCTCGAATTCGTCGAGGAACTCTTGTTTCGTAGCGTCCGCCGCGACGATCCGCACGTCCTGCAGCGCTTCGACAAGAATGCCACCGAGGCCGATGAGCACGATCGGCCCCCATTGCGGATCGCGGCGGGCGCCGATCACGAGTTCCAGTCCCGGCGCAGCCATGGCTTCGATCAGCACGCCATCCAGCTTGAGGCCTGGCTGGGCGCGTTCGACGTTTGCGACGAGCGTCGGCCACGCGGCGCGGACCGCATCGACGTTGGCGAGATTGAGGATGACCCCGCCGGCTTCGGTCTTATGGGCCAGCGCGTTCGCTTGAGCTTTCATCGCCACTGGAAATCCAATGCCGGCAGCGATGGAAGCGGCCTCGTCGGCCGTCTTGGCCAAGCCGCCACGCGGGGCCGAAATGCCGGCGGCGGCCAAGACCTTTTTGCCGAGCCATTCCGGCGCGGTGCCGTGTGGCAGGTGCGGCATTGCGCCGAATGACGGCGTGTCTTTGGACGGCGCGGCGAGCGGGCGGTTACCCCACTTGAGCACTGCGCCCATGGCACGCAGGCAACGATCCGACGAGCGTGAGAGCAGGATTTTGTTGTCACGTGCGGTCTGCACGAATTCGGGCGGCAAGGGTGAGCTGTCGCCCAGCATCGCTACCACCATTGGCTTTTCGCTGTCGCGACGGGCAGCAATGATGTTTGCGAGATAGGCGTTGGCGTATTTCGGCGCGCCGACCGGAATCGAGACAACGACGCCGCCGATATTGGGATCCTTCAGCAACGCATCGAGGCCGATCCGCACGATCTCCGGCTGCCATAAGGGCTGCGTTCCGAGATCGAGCGGATTGCGGGGCGCGATGAAGGCCGGCATTTGCGGCTTGAGCTGCGCCTCGATCAACGGCGAGAGGACCGGCACTGGAACGCCGATGGCTTCGCAGAAGTCGAGTGCGATGCCGCAGAAGGCGCCGGAGAAGGTCAGGACGCCGAGGCCGCCGCCGGAGGGACGGGGATAGCGCGCCAGAATCTCGGTTGCGTCCATCAATTCGTCGAGCGTGTCGACCATGAGCACGCCGGCGCGCTCGACCTGCGCCCGCATCACGGCGTAGTCGCCCGCCAAGGCGCCGGTGTGCGATTTGGCGGCTTCTTTGGCGCGTGCGCTACGCCCGGGATGCAGCATCACAATGGCTTTGCCGGCGGCGCGCGCTTGCGCGGCCGCGTCGAGGAAGGCCCTCGGCTGTCGGATGTGTTCGGCGTAGATGAGGATGACGCGCGTCGTCTCGTCGGCGAGCAACATGCGCACGAAATCGCCCAGTCCGAGGCCCATCTCGTTGCCGGTCGAGACGGTGTAGGATACGGGGACACCGCGGGCATCGAGCCCGAGCCGCAGATGATTGCCGAGGCCGCCGCTTTGCGCGACGATTGCGACGGCGTCGCGCGTGCCGGAGGCTACGTGTGGCGCCTTATTGACGCTCGCGAAGGCAATGACGAAGCCGTCGACGAAGTTGGTATAGCCAAGACAATTGGGGCCGATGACCGAAACGCCGCCGTCGCGCGCCATCTTGCCGATCTTTTCTTGGCGGCTGCGCTCCTCGTCGCCGACTTCGGCGAAGCCGGACGCAAACACGACGGCGGTGCCGACTTTTCGTTCGACGCAAACTGTGAGCGCTTCTTCGACGCCGGCGGCCGGTACGGTGAGCACGGCCACGTCTACGTTGTCGGGTAGCGCCGACAGGTCTGTACGGATCGGCAGGCCTTCGATCACCGCGTCGGAGCGCCCGATCAGGTGGATGTCGCCGGCAAACTCGTTCACCTGAAGGTTGCGCAATACGGCGTGGCTGGCCGTATTGGGTTTGGCCGACATGCCGATGATGGCCACTGATTTGGGCCGCATCATCCGCTGAAAAATATCGGTAACGTCTTTGACGTTAGGTTTGCCGCCGCCCGGTCGCATTCCATCCCCGCGCTAAATCCGCCAGCTGGTGCTAGCCTATTGTTGAATGGTTTGTTAGCGGCCGGTTCGGTGAGGCGATAGTTCATAGTTGGGTTGTGATCGGTTCCAGCTGTGGAACGATCGGCTCTCGTTTTGATCCTTGCCAGCGCCGTGAAGGCACCGCTGAGGAAGGCTGCAGCGGAGTGGTCGAGGATGTGATCCAGGGCGTCGTGAACCGTTGGAAAACGAAATAATTTGGTCAACCAGGGGCGCTTAAATTCATTCTGGTCGCGATTGATCTGACGATCATTCCGACAACCGGCGGAAAATCAATGGCCAGCCGCGAGAAGTCCTTCAACAGACGCTTTCTTTATCGCCTTACGCGAGGCGTATGGCGTATGCGAGGAGCACAACGACGCGCCGCAACAAGCTTACTTTATCGGGCCACGGGCCAACTTTATGTCCGCATTCGCCCGACATTCGGACAGTTGTCTGGCAGCCAGTAAGCTCGCCGACCTTTCCATAGCCTGTCATTCTGCGAATCTGGCGGTGTTCAGCCGAACTTGACCGCGCCATCATCGAACTATTGACGAGGAGGCCCTGGCATCGCTGCCGGAGCCTCATGGTTGTTTGGCATTGCGTCGAACTGCCGGGAACAAGGCCGGCAATTTGCCGCCTTCTCTCGCAACGCTACAGTCTGGCGTCGGCTTCGGAGAGCGTGACGATCACGGTTGGCGGGCTGCCAGCCAGATCCTTCATCTTTTCTACCAACTGCATCAATAATCTCGTCGCCCGGGCATCACCGCCCAGCGCTTTGTTGACGAGCTGTTTGATGACCGCCTCAAACTTCGTGATCCTCTTACGCTCGCCATTTTCGGTGACAATGACGCTGTCGTTCAGCGCTTTCAGCAAAGCCGCCGGCAAATCCTTTGGTCCTTTTGGGCGGCCCTTGCGATTGCCGGATTGACCCGGTTGAAACCGCGTATGCTCCGGCGGTTTGCCATAGCCCACCTCGTAGGGTTTTTCCTTTGTGGATTTAATGGACATGCTGCACCTCTGATTTCACAATGACTTCATCAAAATTCTCGCCGCTGATGGCGTGCTTGGCCTGTTCGCCGGAGTAAGTCTGCCAGCGGCGAATGATCGTTTCGACATAGCGCGGGTCGAGCTCCAGGCCGCAACAACGCCGGCCGGTCTGTTCGGCCGCGATGAGCGTGGCCCCGCTGCCGAGGAAGGCATCGAGGACTAGATCGCCGCGCGCCGAGCAATCCATGATCGCATCGGCGACAAGAGCGACCGGCTTCACCGTTGGATGAAGCGCCAGCAGGTTGCCCTCCTCTGTGCCTTGCCCGAAAGAATTGGCGCCGCGGTGGCTCCACACATTGGTGCGATAGCGCCCGTATTGCCCGAGCTGCACGTCCAAATACCGCTCGCACATGACCGGATTTAGCGCTGCAGATAAACACCAACATCAAGAAGGAATGCGGCACGCCATCGTAGGCCCGAGAATTCAAAGGAGTGCGAAAGCATCGCGCCTGTGATCGGACGTTCTGACGAAAAATACGTGCAGACGGACGTTGCCAATCGAGACTGGCGGAGCGATCAGGATTCAAGCGGCGCTAACGTTTTTGATCGGCAAACCTGCCACCCAGTGGAACGTCGGACCAGTCTCTGGGCGCACGCTCCCGAAAAAGGGAATTTTCCAAATTCGGCCGAGAGAATTTTGGCCCTTAACGCGTTCCTCATGGCGAATTCAGGAACCGCGGAGACCAATCTGCGCGCCGAAGGCCGCCGTTTGCCGGGTATTTCGCTTGTTCGGTCGGGAGAGCCTTGGAGACGGCATTGGCTGGCTGGGGCGGGAGGACTCGAACCTCCGAATGGCGGAATCAAAATCCGCTGCCTTACCACTTGGCTACGCCCCAAAACCTTAAACCCGGGAGAAACCCGCCTGAGGCGGGGTGCGCGGGACCATATATGCGCCGTTGCATCCAATCAATGTCCGCCCGCACCGCTATAAATAGGCATAAACGGCGCGTCCGCACCGTTCCCCGCCCGCCGCGTTGACCCGCCCGGTCGCCGCCGCTAGATTAGCGCCCCATGACCTACCGCGCCCCGGTTGCCGACATCGCTTTTGCGCTTTTCAACGCCTCCGGCTTCTCCGCCGCGCTGGCCGAGGGCCTTTATGGCGAGCTCGACCGCGAAACCGTCGAGGCCGTGCTGGAAGAGGCCGGCAAGTTCGCCTCCGACGTGGTCGCGCCGCTCAATACCGTGGGCGACAAGTTCGGCACCCCGTTCAAGGACGGCCAGGTGACCATGCCCCCCGGGTGGAAGGAGGCCTACACCGCCTGGGCCGCCGCCGGCTGGAACGGGCTTGCCGCGCCGGCCGATTGGGGCGGCCAGGAGCTGCCGCACGCGGTCAACACCGCCTGCGTCGAGATGTGGAATTCGGCCAACATGGCCTTTGCCATCGGCCCGGTGCTGACCATGGCGGCGATCGACGCCCTGCACGCGCACGGCACGGCCGACCTGCAGGAGCGCTATCTCGGCAAGCTCGTCAGCGGCGAATGGATGGGCACCATGCAGCTCACCGAGCCGCAGGCCGGCTCCGACGTCGGCGCGCTGCGCGCGAAGGCAGAGCGCGCCGACGACGGCACATACCGCATCACCGGCTCCAAGATATTCATCACCTATGGCGAGCATGAGCTCACCGACAACATCATTCATTTCGTGCTCGCCCGCCTGCCCGAGGCGCCCGCCGGCACCAAGGGCATTTCGCTGTTCCTGGTGCCCAAGTTCCTCCTCAACGAAGACGGGTCTTTGGGCACCCGCAACGATCTGCGCGCGCATTCGGTCGAGCACAAGCTCGGCATCCATGCCTCGCCCACCTGCACCATGATCTACGGCGATCACGGCGGCGCCACAGGCTACCTGGTCGGCGAAGAGAACAAAGGCATGGCCGCCATGTTCACCATGATGAACCGCGCACGGCTGGCGATCGGCGCGCAAGGCGTGGCCATTGCCGAGCGCGCGCTGCAGCAGGCCTTGGCTTACGCGCGCGAGCGCAAGCAGGGTGCCGCCGGCGCCATCATCCATTACCCCGACGTCAAGCGCATGCTGCTCACCATGCGCGCTTTGACCGGCGCCGCGCGCGCCATCTGCTACACGACCGGTGTCGCGCTCGACCGCTCGCTGCGCGACACGGACGCCGAGGCGCGCCGAACCGCGCACGAGCGCGCCTCCCTGCTCACGCCCGTGGCCAAGGCCTTCTCCACCGATATCGGCATCGAGGTCGCTTCGCTCGGCGTGCAGGTGCATGGCGGCATGGGCTTCGTCGAGGAAACCGGCGCCGCCCAGCATTACCGCGACGCCCGCATCGCCGCCATCTACGAAGGCACCAACGGCATCCAGGCGCTCGATCTGGTCACGCGCAAGATCCCGCTGCAGGGCGGGCGCACCGTCGCGCTCTATCTCGACGAATTGCGCTCGACCGTCGCCGACGTGCGGGCAAGCAACGCGCCCGGCTTCGGGCACACCGCCGCGCGGCTGTCGGAAGCGGTCGACAGTCTCGACCGCGCCACGCAATGGCTGCTGTTGCAACAGGGTCAGGATGTGGCGCTCGCCGGCGCCACGCCTTACTTGCGCCTGTTCGGCAATGCCGCCGGCGGCTGCCTGCTGGCCGAGCAGGCGCTCGCCGCGCTGCGCCTCTCCACCGACGGCGCCGGGCGCCTGGCGCTGGCGCGCTTCTTCGCCGAGAACATCGCCGTGCAGGCCCTGGGGCTGGAGCGCGTGGTGACCGGCGGCGCCGACAGCGTCACCCAGGCGCAAGCCGCGCTGGCGGAGTGACGGGCTTAACGTCCGGTCTTGATCGGCGGCCTCAGCGCGGAGATTGCCGCTTCGGCAGCAAGACCAGCGGCGCGATGCATGCCAGCGTTATGGCGATCATGACCCACCAGCCGCGCTCGAAGGCGGCAAGGCGCTCCAGCGGCGAATGGGGATGGCCGACAACGGCAACGAAAATAGCCACGCCCAGCGCCAGGCCGGTCTGCCGGGTCATGTTGAGAATGCCGGAGCCTGTTGCGAAAGACGACGCCGGTGGCTCGGCGGTCCGGGCCGCAGCCTCGCCGGTGGGCACGGCGCGGAGCCTGCGCGCGGACGGCGCGAAGCGCCGATCCCGGTATGCCTTTGCTCACCCTGCGCCGGCCGCTCTACAATTCGCGATCATCAAAAGAGGAACGCCCCCCATGACAGTTCGAATCGAGAAAGACGGCGCGGTGTGGACCGTGATCCACGACCGCCCGCAAGCGCGCAACGCCATGGACCCGGCAAGCGCCGATGCGCTCAACGAGGCTTTCCTCGCATTCGACGCCGACGCGAGCGCTTCCGTCGCGGTGTTCTACGGCGAAGGCGGCGCCTTCTGCGCCGGCTGGGACCTGAAATTCGTCTCGACGCTGAACGCCGACTATCCGCTCGGCGAGCTCGACATCCCGCCCGCCAAGCCGCGCGGCAATGGCGGCGACATTCCGCGCGGGCCGATGGGTCCATCGCGCCTCGAATTGGACAAGCCGGTGATCGCGGCGATCGAAGGCCCCGCCGTCGCCGGCGGCATGGAATTGGCGCTGTGGTGCGACTTCCGCGTCATGGCGCAAGACGCTTACCTCGGCGTCTATTGCCGGCGCTGGGGCGTGCCGCTGATCGACGGCGGCACCGTGCGGCTGCCGCGCATCGTCGGGCAAGGACGCGCGCTCGAAATCATGCTCACCGGCCGCAAGGTGCCGGCGGAGGAATGTCTGGCGATCGGCCTGTGCGAATACGTCACGCCGAAAGGCGGCGCGCGCGCCAAAGCCGAAGCGCTGGCGCAGGAGATCGCGCGCTTCCCGCAAGCTTGCGCGCGCGCCGACCGCCGCTCCGCCATCAAGAGCCAGGGCTTGAGCGTACGCGATGGCCTGATCCAGGAATGGTACAACGGCCGCGAAGCGCTCATCAAAGACGGCGTCGCCGGCGCCACCCGCTTCAAGGACGGCCTCGGCCGCCACGGCGATTTCGCCAAGATCTGGTGAGCGGTGCGGGGCGGCCACGCGCCGACTTAGGCCGTGTGCTCGTACAAATTCGAGTCCGTGAGTTCGGCCCAGCCGACGGCGGCTTTGCCCCGAAAGCGACCGAATTGCTGCGCGGCAACGAAATGACGCGATGGGCCAATAGGCGACATCGCGCCCGCGGCCTACTCGAAAATAAAGAGGCCGCCATGGATCGCGGGTGCCACGACAGCGCTATTGGGCTACCGTGAGCGGCGTTCACGCAGCCGAATGCAGCAATGTTGATATGGGTCAATGCGCCACAATCTTCGCAGCCTCAAATGATTACATGGTGTATTCGCTACCTGAGAAATGGCTGCCCGTTTCAATTGCGCCATCTGACACCGACCTTGAGGTCGGGGCGATGGAAAAGGGCAGTGTTCACGCGCTGATATTTCCGGTCCGCAAAAACGGAACTGATTGGGTGGATGCTTCAACGAAAGAACGCGTCGACATACAGCCGACGCATTGGCGCAAATGGACTGACAACCGTTAAATTAAAAAGCCTTAGATTCATTCTTTTCATACGGAGGCAATTGTTCCTTTTTCGCCTCTTCCTCGGCGAGAAGGCGCATTTCCATTGCCCGCTTTGTAGGATCGGTTTCCGTTTTAAGTAGGTTCTTGAGCCTGTCGATATTTGCTTGGATGATCCTTCGCATCTCGAACTCCTATGGCGAAGGCGTGTTGGCCGACACGAACGAACCTGAGCGCTGGAAAGTAACCCCGCCTCTATGCGGGGATTCGGGGGGGTGCATAGGGCGGGGCCGTTGAAGCTAGCACCCTTCCGGAAGGCCCACCGTGCGTCTGTTCAAAAGTGCACACTTTTCAATTCAAGCCTTCAATGCCGCTCACGCAGATCAAAGCCGTCTAGACGCGCTGAATGTCGTTCTGCACGAAGGGCCGCACGTCAACAGGTGAATCCGGCGAAATGTGACTAAGGGTGCGATGCCTGCTTAGGGTCATTTTCGACCGGGACGCGGCCAGCAGCGTGTCCCGCCATGTCGGCTGTGTCCCGAAAGCGGAAGTGAAATGAAATGCCGCGCTTCGCGCGGCTTCCCCGGATGCCGCGGAGGGACGATCTTCCTTTTTATCCTAGGATCATAATCTAGCCACAATCTAGGATCATATTCCGACGTCATCCTGCCTCGTTACCGAGGGGTGTCTGATCAGCATCTTCAGACACGGGGCGGGGAGCGGTGGCCGGGGAATGACGTGCAATCGGAGATGCGATTGCACGGCCCGGCGGTCCAAGCCGCATGTGTCCCGGCGCGCCAGCCGCGCGCCACGGGGCCCCGCTGACGGCGGAGCCGGCACCGGTCCAGACGTGCTGGGCATCGTCTGGGCCCCAGAGCGGTGGATAGGCAGGCTTCCGTAAGGAAGGTTGCCTGAAAGGTACGTCCACCGGGGGCCATGCGGAGCAAACCTACAAACACCGCGCGCGGGACGCCTTGGGACTGGCGGACTTGCGTGGCCTTTGCCAAGCGCGAAAGCGCAAAAGCGGGGCCGTTTTACCCTCCACAGCGCCGCGAGGCGCGAGCGGAGGGAGCCTTGGTGCCGTGAGGCGCCGAGGCGCGCGGGTCCGTTCGGACCCAGCGGCGTCCCGCGCGCCCTCGGTACTTTTCGAGAGCGGGCGGCTTGTCCCGCCGAAGCCCAAAGGGCGGAGGCGGACGGAATGGGAATAGCGGCTTGCCCCGGGCCGACCAAAGCAATAGGGACGGCGGAGCGTTGGCTTGGCGCGCCGGAGCGAAGCGAAGGCGGGCTAAATCGCAAACCACATAAAGCACGCGAGGAAACGATGTCGCTCAAGGGAAAAACGCTTTTCATCACCGGCGCCTCGCGCGGCATCGGGCTCGCCATCGCGCTCAAGGCTGCGCGCGACGGCGCCAATATCGCCATCGCCGCCAAGACGGTCGAGCCGCACCCCAAGTTGGAAGGCACCATCCACACCGCGGCCAGCGAAATCGAAAAAGCCGGCGGCAAGGCGCTCCCCCTCGTGGTCGACGTGCGCGACGAGGCCGCCGTCAAGTCCGCGCTCGATCAAACCGCCGCGCATTTCGGCGGCCTCGACATCGTGGTCAACAATGCCAGCGCCATCTCGCTCACGCCGGTCGCGCAGACCGACATGAAGCGCTTCGATCTCATGCATCAGATCAACGCGCGCGGCACCTTCATGGTGTCGAAATACGCCATCCCGCATTTGCTGAAGTCTTCGAGCGCCCACATTCTGATGCTGTCGCCGCCGCTCGACATGAACGTGAAATGGTTCGCGCCGCACACCGCCTATTCCATGGCCAAGTTCGGCATGAGCCTGGTCGTGCTCGGCCTCTCCGGCGAATTGAAAGGCAAGGTCGCGGTCAACGCGCTGTGGCCGCGCACCACCGTCGCCACCGCCGCGATCAAGAACCTGCTCGGCGGCGACGCGATCATGCGCATGTCGCGCAAGCCCGACATCCTCGCCGACGCCGCCTGGCGCATCTTCCAGAAGCCGGTCGACTTCAGCGGCAATTTCCTGATCGATGACACGTTCCTCAGCCAAGAAGGCGTCAGCGATTTCGAGCCGTACCGCGTCGATCCGAGCCAGCCGCTGGGGGCGGATTTCTTCGTGCCCGACGACATCCCGGCGCCGAAGGGGGTGAGCGTAAGCCCGCGAACGCGTTAGGGACTTTCACCGCGCGGCTTGAGGGTCTAAGTGTAGAAAATGTCCTCCACCCTCTTCCTCTCGCATCCCGCCTGTCTCGATCACCAGACGCCCATGGGCCATCCGGAGCGGCCGGACCGGCTGCGCGCCATCGAGCAGGCGCTGGAGGCGGAGAAATTCCAGACGCTGGCGCGCGAGCAGGCCCCGCTGGCCTCACTCGACATCATCGCGCTCTGCCACCCGATGGAATATGTCGAGGCGATCCGCAACGCCTCGCCCGACGAGGGCACCATCCATCTCGACGCCGACACCGCCATGTCGCCCGGCAGCTACGAGGCGGCGCTACGCGCGGCCGGCGGCGGCATGCGCGCGGTCGACGAGGTGATGTCGGGGGCCGCCGCCAATGCCTTCGTCGCCGTGCGCCCGCCCGGCCACCACGCCGAGAGCGCGCGGCCGATGGGCTTCTGCCTGTTCAACAGCGCGGCCATCGCCGCCCGTTACGCGCAGAAAAAGCACGGCGCCGAGCGCGTCGCCGTCGTCGATTTCGACGTGCATCACGGCAACGGCTCGCAGGATATTTTCTGGGCCGACCCCACCGTGATCTATTGCTCGACGCACGAGATGCCGCTTTATCCCGGAACCGGCTCGACCTCGGAACGCGGCGAGCACGACAACATCGTCAACGCGCCGCTGCGCGCCGGCGATGGCGGGGTTGAGTTCCGCCGAGCCTTCGAGACCGCGATCCTGCCGCGGCTCGCCGCGTTCAAGCCGGATCTGCTTGTCATCTCCGCCGGGTTCGATGCCCACACCCGCGACCCGCTGGCCAATCTCAATCTGGTGGAAGCCGACTACGCCTGGGTCACGCAGAAGCTGATGGAGATCGCCGACGCAAAGCGCCAACGGCCGCATCGTCTCGATGCTGGAAGGCGGCTACGATTTGCAAGGGCTCGCGCGCTCGGTCGACGCGCATGTCACGGCGCTGATGCGGGGATGATGATCGCGTCCAACCACGGGGTGTCATCGCCCGCGAAGGCGGGCGATCCAGTAATCACGGTGCCGACGGTATATACTGGATGCCCCGCATTCGCGGAGCATGACAGCCCCAGCAAATCATCGCGCCGTCAGCCCGCCGTCGATCGGCACGTCGACGCCGGTGATGAAGGAAGAATCGTCCGACAGCAGGTAGACCGCGAGCTTGGCCACCTCTTCCGGCGCGCCGAGGCGGCCGAGCGGAATGTCGAGCGCGAGCTTGTTGCGCACCGCCGCCGGATCGCGCGAGCCTTGCGCGATCGAATCCACCATCGGCCCCTCGATGAAGGCCGGGCACATGGCGTTGCAGCGCACCGGCGGCTTGTAGCGCGCGCCGTGCAGCGCCACCGACTTGGACAGCAACGACACGCCGCCCTTGGACGCGGTATAGGCGGCGATATTGGCGCTGCCGATCAGCCCGAGCACCGAAGACAGGTTGACGATCGAGCCGCCGCGCTTGCGCAAAAGCGGAAAGGCGTATTTGCAACCGAGAAACGTGCCGTCGAGATTGACGCTCATTACCCGCCGCCAGCTGGCGAAATCGGCCTTCTCGACATGGCCGACGGTGGCGATGCCGGCCGCATTCACCAGCCCGTCGAGCCGGCCGTGTTTGGCCTCGATCTCGCCCGTAACGCGCTGCCAGTCCGGTTCGGAGGTCACGTCAAGCGTCATGTCGATGCCGGGGCGGGCGGCGAGATCGCTGGCGATTGCCGTGCCGCCGGCGGCCTTGACGCCGGCGACGATTGCCGAGCCGATGGCGCCGGCGGCGCCGGTCACCAGCACGATTTTGTCGTTAAGTTTGGCCACGTTTTCCCCCGCGATTGCCAATTGCCGCATTGTCGAGCATTCATGGTCCCATGTCACCCGCCAAGCCTCTCGCCTTGATCACCGGCGCCTCCTCCGGCATCGGCGCGGCCCTCGCCCGCGAGTTCGCCGCCCGCGGCCACGCTACCGTCCTGACCGCGCGGCGCGAAGCCGAATTGCAGGCGCTCGCCGAGGAAATCGCCGGTGCCGGCCACGCCCGCCCGGCGGTGATCGTCTCCGACCTCGCAACGCCCGCGGGCGTCACCGCCTTGGCCGGCGAAATGCGCGCGCGCAGTCTCTCCCCCGCCTTCCTGGTCAACAATGCCGGCTTTGGCCTCATGGGCAACGCCGCCGAGCTCGACCGCGCCCGCCAGCTCGCCATGATCGACCTCAACATGCGCGCGCTCACCGATCTTTGCCTGCGCTTCATCGACGACGTGAAAACCCAGCGCGGCGGCATCCTCAACGTCGCCTCCACCGCCGGCTTCGTGCCCGGCCCCGGCATGGCGGTTTATCACGCAACCAAAGCCTACGTGCTCTCCTTCTCCGAGGCGCTGCATGCGGAGCTTGCCGGCGCCGAGGTGCGCGTCTGCGCGCTCTGCCCGGGTCCGGTCGAGACCGACTTCTTCGCGCGCGCCGGCAAAGCCGAGCTCGCACTCCCCTCCTCTTTCGTGCGCAGTCCGCAACGCGTAGCGCGCGAGGGTTATGAGGGCTTCATGGCCGGCCACCGCGTGGTGGTGCCGGGCACCCCCAACCGCATCGTTACGCTCATCTCGCGCGTCATGCCGCGCGGCCTGATGCTGGCCATGAGCGGAAGCTATTGGAAGCGGGCGGGCGCCGGCGGTTGATCTTGCCGGCGATCTTCGCTTCTCTAGGAGCAATCGTGTATTTTGACCGTTTCGCCGGAACCAATCGATGGCCGAAAACAGCAATACCGACGTGAAGAAGTTGCCCTTCGAGCGGGCGATCGAGGAGCTTGAATCGATCGTCAAGCGGCTGGAGGAAGGCAAGGTGCCGCTCGAGGAATCGGTGGCGATCTACGAGCGCGGCGAGGTGCTCAAAGCGCGCTGCGAGGAGCTGCTGCGCCAGGCCGAGGCGCGCGTGGAGAAGATCACGCTCAACGCCGACGGCAAGCCGAGCGGCAGCGAACCGCTGGACGTGGATTGACCAAGGCCGAGCGGGTAACGGCCGGCCACGGTATCGCGGTGCCGTCGCGGCAAAACCCCGCAAGGCGGTGCCGGTCGGCCTGCGCGACCTGTGAGGCGCGGGGCCCGCCGCCGGCGGCGCTTTTTACATGCGCATTTCCGGATTTTGCCCGGCAACGAATGCCCCAGGGCGGCTTGCGGCCAATTTTGGGTTTGTTGCCGGCCGCTCGAACTGATAAGCCGCGCCGCCAATGCGGCCCTCGTGCGCCGCAGCCATGATGGCAAAATCGGGGCGCCAGCCGGCGCCATGGAACTATAAATTGCCTGGCGGCTTGGAACTGTGTAACCCTGCCAGAATCCCGCCTAAACCGGGGACGGTGCGGCGAACCGATTTCACGACCCCGCGTTAGCCATTACCTGCGGAGTTCTTAGTCTTGTCCGAAGCCTCCCCCACACCGCTTCTCGACCGCGTCAAATACCCCAGCGACATGAAGAACCTGTCGCCCGAACAGCTCAAGCAGCTGGCGGACGAATTGCGCTTTGAAACGATCGACGCGGTGGCCCGCACCGGCGGCCACCTCGGCGCCGGCCTCGGCGTGGTCGAGCTGACCGTCGCCCTGCACCACGTCTTCGACACCCCCGCCGACCGCCTGATCTGGGACGTCGGCCACCAGGCCTATCCGCATAAGATCCTCACCGGCCGCCGCGACCGCATCCGCACCATCCGCCAGGGCGGCGGGCTGTCCGGCTTCACCAAGCGCGCCGAGAGCGAATACGACCCGTTCGGCGCCGCGCATTCGTCGACCTCGATCTCCGCCGGCCTCGGCATGGCGGTGGCGCGCGACATGCAAGGCAAGGCCAACAACGTCGTCTGCGTGATCGGCGACGGCGCCATGTCGGCCGGCATGGCTTATGAAGCCATGAACAATGCCGGCGCCATGGATTCGCGGCTGATCGTCATCCTGAACGACAACGACATGTCGATTGCGCCGCCGGTCGGCGCCATGTCGGCCTATCTGGCGCGGCTGATCTCCGGCAAGACCTACCGCACGCTGCGCGACATCGGCAAGCAGCTCGCCAAGCACCTGCCGAAATTCTTCGAGAGGAAGGCGCAGCGCGCGGAAGAATTCGCGCGCGGCTTCTGGACCGGCGGCACGCTGTTCGAGGAGCTCGGCTTCTACTATGTCGGCCCGATCGACGGCCACAATCTCGATCACCTGCTGCCGGTGCTGCGCAATGTGCGCGACAGCGAAACCGGACCGATCCTGGTTCACGTGGTGACGCAGAAGGGCAAGGGTTATGCGCCGGCGGAGACTTCCGCCGACCGCTATCACGGCGTGGTCAAGTTCGACGTCGCCACCGGCGCGCAGGCCAAATCCAAGGCCAAGGCGCCGCAATACACCAAAGTGTTCGCGCAGAGCCTGATCAAGGAAGCCAAGAAGGACGACAGAGTAGTCGCCATCACCGCGGCCATGCCATCCGGCACCGGGCTCGACCTGTTCCAGAAGGAATTCCCCAACCGCTGCTTCGACGTCGGCATTGCAGAACAACATGCCATCACCTTCGCCGCCGGCCTGGCGGCGGAAGGGATGAAGCCGTTCGCGACGATCTATTCGACCTTCCTGCAGCGCGCCTACGATCAAGTGGTGCACGACGTCGCCATCCAGCGGCTGCCGGTGCGTTTCGCCATGGACCGCGCCGGCCTGGTCGGCGCCGACGGGCCGACCCATGCCGGCTCCTTCGACGTCGCCTATCTCGGCTGCCTGCCCGGCTTCGTGCTGATGGCGGCGGCCGACGAGGCCGAGCTGGTGCACATGGTGGCGACGCAGGTCGCGATCGACGACCGTCCCAGCGGCCTGCGCTATCCGCGCGGCGAAGGCATGGGCGTGCCGATGCCGGAAGAGGGCAAGCCGCTCGAGATCGGCAAGGGCCGCATCGTGCGCGAAGGCCATAAAGTCGCGCTGCTCTCTTACGGCGGACGCCTCGCCGAATGCCTGAAAGCGGCCGACGAATTGGCCGCGCTGGGCTTGTCCACCACGGTGGCCGATGCGCGCTTCGCCAAGCCGCTCGACACCGAGCTGCTGCTGCGGCTGGCGCGCGAGCACGAGGTGCTGGTCACCATCGAAGAAGGCGCCATCGGCGGTTTCGGCGCGCATGTGCTGCAGACGCTGGCCGAGCAGGGCCTGCTCGATCGCGGCCTGAAGGTGCGCACCATGGTGCTGCCGGACGTGTTCATCGACCAGGACTCGCCCGCCGCCATGTACGCCACCGCCGGCCTCGACGCCAAGGGCATCGTCACCAAGGTGTTCGAAGCGCTCGGCAAAGACGCCGCCGCCGAGACGGTGAAGCTCGCTTAGTTGCCGACGCAACGCCTCCGCGCCGATCGTCTGTTGGTCGAGCGCGGCCTGTTCGAAAGCCGCGCCAAGGCGCAGGCCGCGATCGAAGCCGGTCTGGTCCGCGCCAACGACGTGGCGGTGCGCAAAGCTTCCGAGGAAATCCCGATCGACGCGGCGCTCGATGCGCGGGCGCCGCATCCTTACGTCTCGCGCGGCGGCGTGAAGCTTGCCGCGGCGCTCGATCGCTTCGGCTTCGATCCGAAAGACCGCGTCTGCCTCGACGTCGGCGCCTCCACCGGCGGTTTCACGCAAGTGCTGCTGGAGCGCGGAGCAGCCAAGGTCTACGCCGTCGATGTCGGCCGCGGGCAGTTGCATGAATTGCTGCGCAAGCGGCCCGAGATCGTGTCGCTGGAAGAAACCGATATCCGCGATCTCTCCCCTGCCCGGCTCGACGCGCCACCCGATCTCGTCACCGTCGATGTCAGCTTCATCTCGCTCAAGCTGGTGCTGCCGACGGCGCTGGCGCTCGCCAAGCCGCCGGCGCAACTCGTCGCGCTGATCAAGCCGCAATTCGAGGCCGGCCGCGCCGCGCTCAAGAAGGGCGTGGTGCGCGACGATGGCCGTGCGGCAAGCGGTGTGCGACGATATCGCCGCCTTCGTCGCCTCGCTCGGCTGGCGCGTGACTCGGCGTGACGCCCTCGCCGATCGCAGGCGGCGACGGCAATATTGAATACCTGCTTGGGGCCGCGCGTGACTGAGCAACTCATCATCGCCCGTCTCGGCCATCGCGGCGACGGCGTCGCGGAAACACCTGCCGGTCCGGTCTATGTGCCCTATACGCTGCCCGGCGAGAGCGTGACGGCGGAGCCGGTTGCCGGCCATCCCGACCGGCGGCATCTGGTGCGCGTCGACCGCGCCGGTGCCCGCGCGCGTTACGCCGATCTGCAAGCATTTCGGCCAGTGCGGCGGCTGCGCCATGCAGCACTGGTCGCTGGCCGAATATCACTTGTGGAAGCGCGAGCTGGTGGTGGAAGCGCTGAGCGCTGCCGGCATTGTGGCGCCGGTCGCGCCGCTCGTCGACGCGCATGGGCAAGGCCGCCGGCGCTGCGTGCTGCACGCGCGGCGAGGAGCACGCGACCTGCTCGAGGTCGGCTTCGCCGCGCCGCGCGCGCACCACATCGTCGCCATCGACACCTGTCCCGTGCTGACGCCCGCGCTCGCCGGCGCGATCCCCGCCGCCTGGGCGATCGCCGAGGCACTGGAGCCGGCCAACAAGCCGCTCGACATCCAGGTGACCGCGGCCGACAACGGGCTCGACGTGGATGTGCGCGGCTCAGGCGCACTCGCACCCGAACGCATGGCGGCGCTCGCGCGCGTTGCCGGAGCGCACAAGCTCATCCGCCTCACCCGCCACGGCGAATTGGTAGCGCAGAGCGCGCAGCCCACGTTCGCCATCGGCCGCGCCCAGGTGCCGCTGCCGCCCGGCGCCTTCCTGCAGGCGACCGCCGCGGGGGAAGCGGCGCTCGCACACCTGGCGCTCGGTCATGTCGGCAGGGCCAAGCGTGTCGCCGACCTGTTCTGCGGCGTCGGGCCCTTCGCGCTGCGGCTGGCCGAATTCGCCCGCGTCACCGCCGTCGACAGCGACGATGCCGCCGTCGCGGCGCTCAAGCGCGCGGCCGCGACGACGCAAGGCTTAAAATCGGTCGAGGCGGTCGCGCGCGACCTGTTCCGCCGTCCCATGATGGCGAGCGAGCTGAAAACCTTCGACGCCGTGCTGTTCGATCCACCGCGCCAGGGCGCCGAGCGCCAAGCACGCGAATTGGCCAAGAGCGCGGTACCGCTCGTGATCGCGGTGTCGTGCGAGCCGTCGAGCTTCGCGCGTGATGCCGCGCTATTGATCGGCGGCGGCTACCGGCTTGCAAACGTCACGCCGGTCGACCAGTTTCGCTTTTCCTACCACGTGGAAATCGTGGCGGTCTTCACGCGCTAGCTTTCAGTGGAAATCGAAGCCGCCCCAGCGCTCCTGCCACATCCGCTCGCCGATCAGGCAGGAAACGCGTGGGCGATCGGCCGAGGCCGGGATCACGCGCGGCTGCGGCTCACGGCCGGCAACTTCCAGCACCATCTTGGTGCGGATCGCCTCGACGAATTTATCGCGCGTGCGCGCCGGGATCACGAAGGCGCCCGGTCCGCCGACCACGCAGTCCTCGTAATAGACGTCGAGATCGGCGATATCCATGGTGCCGGGATTGGCGCGCTTGAGCATGATCGGCAGCCCGTTGATGGTGATGCCCATCTTCACGGTCTCATCGCGCATGGGTGCGACCGGCGGGCCGGAATTATTGGCGCCGTCGCCCGAGACGTCGATGACGCGGCGCACGCCGCGGTAGCCGCTGTGCTCGAACAGGCCGCGCGCGAAGCGTAACCCCCCAGAGATCGAGGTGCGCGAGGCGCGCCGCGTCGGCGCGGCGGAAATTTCGGCGGCAACCGCGTCGGCCGATTCCGGGCCTTCGATCAGCCGCCACGGCATGATCACGCGCTGGTCGTACTGGCCGGCCCATTCGATATAGGTAACGGCGATCTTGCCGTTGGCACCCTCGTGCAGCGCCTGCATGAACTCCTTCGAGGTGAAGGCGCTGGCATAGCCCTCGCGCTGCAGCGCCTGCTCCTCCGGGTCCATCGAATAGGAAACGTCGACCGCCAGCACCAATTCGACGTCGACCGCAATGGCGTTCGGGCTGCGGTCGGAAAAACGCGTGCCGGGCGCCGCCCAAACCGCCACGGACAAAGCCGCAAGTGCAATCGCCGCCGCGGCGCTACCGGCCAAGACCTGACGTCGCCCCATGTCGATTCGACTCCCAGCGAGGGAGCCAAAGGCTGCCACGCCGCCGGGGCGAAAAAAAGGCCGCTAGTGTTGGCGGGAGGTCAGCTCTCCAGCGCCTCGGTGTCGACGATCTCGATGCCGAAGCCGCTCAAGCCCACGTAAGTGCGCTTGGTGGAGGTGAGCAGGCGGATGGAGGAAATGCCGAGGTCTTTCAGGATCTGGGCGCCCAGGCCGATTTCGCGCCATTGCTGCGAGCGCGCGGCCTCGGCGCCGGTCGCGCCCTCGTGCGGGATTTCCGCCACCGGCACGCCGGCGGTGCCGTCGCGCAGGTAGACGATGACGCCGCACCCGGCCTCTCTGAAGCGCGCCAGCGCGGCGTGGATCGGCTTGGCGCCGCCGAACACGTCGCCGATCACGTCGGCGCGGTGCAGGCGCGCCGGCACCCCTGCCCCGTCGCCGATGTCGCCGTAGACGAAGGCCATGTGATGCACACGGTCGAACGGCGTCACATAGGCGTAGCCCTTGAGCGGGCCGAGCTCGGAGTCGACCTGGAACTCGCCCACCCGCTCCACCAGCTTGTCGCGGTTCTGCCGGTAGGAGATCAGTTCGGCGATGGAGACCTGCGCCAGTCTGTGCTTTGCGGCGAAGGCCGCGACCTCCGCCCCGCGCATCACGGTGCCGTCGTCGTTCATCATTTCCGAGAGCACGCCGACGGGGGCCAAGCCGGCGAGCCGGCAGAGATCGATGCAGGCTTCGGTGTGGCCGGAGCGCATCAGCACACCGCCCTGCCGCGCCACAAGCGGGAACACATGGCCGGGGCGCACGAAATCGGCAGGCCCGCTGTTGTCGTTGGCGAGCGCGCGCACGGTGTTGCAGCGCTCCTCGGCCGAGATGCCGGTGGTCAGGCCATGGCGCACGTCAACCGAAACAGTGAAGGCGGTGCCGAGCGGCGCATCGTTTTCCGCCACCATGGGATCGAGCTGCAGCTTGCGGGCAAGCTCGCCGCCGAGCGGGGCGCAGACGATGCCGGAAGTGTGGCGGATGATGAAGGCCATCTTCTCCGGCGTGCAATGGCAGGCGGCGACGAACAGGTCGCCCTCGTTCTCACGGTCGTCATCGTCGGTGACGACCACGATCTCGCCTTTGGCGAAGGCCTTGATCGCCGCATCGATACGGTGGTGGCTGTCGGACACTTAATCGCTCCGCGATCTTATCGGTCATTCCGGGGCGCCGCGAAGCGGCGAACCCGGAATCCATACTCCGCAGCGGGGTTATGGATTCCGGGCCCGCGCCTTCGGCGCGTCCCGGAATGACGGGGGTTTATTTCTTTTCGAACGGCCACGCCGTCCCCTCGCCCACCTGCCCGCGATGCATCAGATAGTGATCGGCCAATACGCACGCCACCATGGCCTCGCCGATCGGCACCGCGCGGATGCCGACGCACGGGTCGTGGCGGCCCTTGGTGACCACCTCGGTGTCGCGCCCGTAGCGGTCCACGGTTTTGCGCGGGATCAGGATCGATGAGGTCGGCTTGACCGCGAAGCGGGCGACGATCGCCTGGCCGCTCGAAATGCCGCCCAAAATGCCGCCGGCATGATTGGACAGGAACGCCGGCCGGTTGTCGTTACCCAGTCCTTCATGCGGCATGCGCATCTCGTCGGCATTGTCCTCGCCGCGCATTGCCGCGGTGGCAAAACCGTCGCCGATCTCCACGCCCTTGACAGCATTGATGCCCATCAGCGCCGACGCCAGATCGGCATCGAGCTTGGCATAGACCGGCGCGCCCAGGCCCGCCGGCACGCCTTCGGCCACCACCTCCACCACCGCGCCGACCGAGGAGCCGGCCTTGCGCACCTCGTCGAGATAGCTCTCGAAGAATTTGGCCTGCTGGGCATCGGGGCAGAAGAACGGATTGTTGCCGATTTCGTTCCAGTCCCAGCGCGCGCGGTCGATTGTGTGCGGGCCCATCTGCACCAGCGCGGCGCGCACGGAAAGGCCCGGCACGATCTTGCGCGCCACGGCGCCAGCGGCAACGCGCGCAGCGGTCTCGCGCGCGCTCGCTCTGCCGCCACCGC
Organism: uncultured Pseudomonadota bacterium; assembly: GCA_963805535.1. Lineage (GTDB taxonomy): Bacteria > Pseudomonadota > Alphaproteobacteria > Rhizobiales > Xanthobacteraceae > Pseudolabrys. The sequence continues at coordinate 359,450 of CAWDUV010000004.1, read as the reverse complement.
GATAATCGGTGATGCCGTATTTGACGTCGTAGGTGTAGCCGGCATGGCCGGGCCGGTACTTGTCCTTGATGTCGGAATAGTCGCGCGAACGCTGGTCGACGTTCTCGATCAGCAGCATGATCGGCGTGCCGGTGGTGAGCTGCCGGCCGCTTGCCTCGTCGGCAAACACGCCGGACATGATCTTCACACTGTCCGGCTCCTGCCGCTGGGTGGTGAAGCGCGACTGGCCAGGCCGCCGGCGGTCGAGCTCGCGCTGGATATCCACAACCTCGAGCGGAATGCGCGGCGGGCAGCCGTCGACGACGCAGCCGATCGCCGGCCCGTGGCTCTCGCCGAAGCTGGTGAAGCGGAACATATGACCGAAGGTGTTGAACGACATAGAGCTTTCCGCGTGTTGCGGGCTTGGTAGCCCGCACCTCGGCGGCGGTCAAATAAGCGCGGCTGCGTGCTGGGCAGCAGGGCCAAGCAGCCGCCAAACGGCGCGTCGGGTGCCCTCTCGCTGAACAGCCATTCACCTCACTGAACGGCGATTAATGGTAAGCTGAATATCCGTTAAGCTACGGAAAAATAAAGCGTTTTTCGATTTTCGTGATTGCCGCCGCCGCCGCCTTGGGTTATGGAGAAAGCCTTGGCCAGGGGGACAATCGCCCGGATCCAAAACAAATCCGAGCACGACAGATCGCCTGTCAGCTCCTGCCAATTGGATCCAACAAGGACAAACGACCATGCGCAAACTGATTGCCATCGCGGTCGCGCTCGGCTTTCTCGCTTCGACGAGCTTGCCGACTCTCGCGACTGCGGCGACCAACGGCGTGACCAGCACCACGCTGTCGGCGCAGACTGAGCAGAAGCCCGCGAAAAAGAAGGCCATGAAGAAAAAGGCTACCAAGAAAAAGAAGGCCATGAAGAAGAAAAAGGCCACCAAGAAAAAGAAGGCCATGAAGAAGAAGAAGTCGATGGAGAAGATGGACAAGAAGTCCAGCCTCGCCACCGATCTCTCGGCCAAGAAGAAGCACCACAAGAAGCACAAGAAGGTCGTGCATCACAAGAAGCACAAGAAGCATCACCACAAGAAGCATCATCACAAGAAGCATCACCACAAAAAGGCGATGAAGAAGAAGATGTAAGTTCCTCTCGCATCGCCGCCTTAAAGCGCGCGATCCGACAGCGAGCGCACCTCCCGCGCTCGATTGAGCGGCCGGACCTCGGGTCCGGCCGTTTTTTCTTGATCGTTTTTTCTTGGTTGTTCTTCTTTGCCGTTCAGGCGTAGCGCGTCAGCTTGTCACCCTCGAACACATAGATGACGCCTTGCGCGATATCGAGGAGCGGCGCCGCCGCCGGCTTGGCGATGCCGAGAAAGGCCATCAGCCCGCGCGCGGTGCCACCATGCGCGGCCACCACCGTGTCGCGCGTCAAGCTCGCGTGCCAGACGCCCATGCGCGCCGCCACCATCCGGTAGCTTTCGCCGCCGGGCGGCACGAAATGCCATTTGTCGTGCTCGCGCGCGGCGATGCGCTGCGGGTCGCGCAAGTGCAGCTCGGCGATGGTGTAGCCCTGCCATTGCCCGAAGCCGATTTCGATGAGGCGCGGGTCGACGGCATAGCCGTCCGGCGGCAGCCCAAGTCCGGCGCGCGCCAGCTCCATGGTTGCGCGTGCGCGTCCGAGCGGACTCGACACGTAATCGAGTGCGACCGGATCGCGCCCTTCCCGCGCGAACAGGTCGCGCAGGATTTCGCCGCAATGGGCGCCTTGCGCGCGCCCGCGCGCGTTGAGCGGAATGTCCTTCTGACCCTGCAGCCGGCGCTCGACGTTCCAGTCGGTCTCGCCGTGCCGCATGTAGTAGATGGTGGGCGCGGCCATAGCGCGTGCTAGTCGTCCTTGCCGACCGCGATGTCCGGTGCGTCGGGATGTTTCATGCCGACGATGTGATAGCCGGCATCGACGTGCTGCACCTCGCCGGTCACCCCGCTCGACATGTCGGAGAGGAAATAGACGCCGGCCTTGCCGACGTCGTCCAGCGTCACGTTGCGCCGCAGCGGCGTGTTGAACTCGTTCCACTTCAGGATATAGCGGAAGTCGCCGATGCCGGAGGCGGCCAGCGTCTTCAGCGGGCCGGCCGAGATGGCGTTGACGCGGATGTTCTTGACGCCCAGGTCGGCCGCCATGTAGCGCACCGAACATTCGAGCGCGGCCTTGGCCAGCCCCATGACGTTGTAATGCGGCATCCACTTTTCGGCGCCGTAATAGGTGAGCGTGAGCATGGAGCCGCCGTTGGCCATCAGCTTCTCGGCGCGCTGCGCGATCGCCGTGAACGAATAGCAGCTCACCAGCATGGTCTTGCTGAAATTGTCCTCGCTGGTGTCGACGTAGCGGCCGTCGAGCTGGTCCTTGTCGGAGAAGGCGATAGCGTGCAGCAGGAAATCGAGCGCGCCCCAGGTCGACTGCACTTGCGCGAACACGGCATCGAGCGTCTGCGGCTCGGTGACATCGCAATGGCCGACCACCAGACCGCCGACTTCCGCCGCCAGCGGCTCGACCCGCTTCTTCAACGCGTCGCCCTGATAGGTGAAGGCGAGCTCGGCGCCATGCGCGCGGCAGGCCTTGGCGATGCCCCAGGCGATCGAGCGGTTGTTGGCCACGCCCATGATCAGCCCGCGCTTGCCGCGCATCAGACCCGCAGTTTCCGGCATCGAACTCCCCGTTGGCCGGTGAAGGGCCGGCCGCCTCGTATGGCATAGGGTCCTGGGGCCAGCAAGCAACGGCGCCGAACGGCCTGCCGGAACTGTTAATTCCATGCGTTTTCGGGAATATGATTGCGCTTCAGGGGTTTTTCCTGACGGTTGCGATTGAGCAGGGAGCCGCGCTTGGCGACGTTCCGGCAGAAGGTCGAGGCGGCGATCCCCGCGTTACGGCGCTACGCGCGCGCGCTGACGCGGGACGCCGACATCGCCGACGACCTCGTGCAGGACACGCTGGTACGCGCGCTGCGCTCGGAGCATCTGTTCGAGGGCGACGAGATCAGGAGCTGGCTCTACACCATCCTGACCAATCTCAACCGCAACCGGCTGCGCTCGCTCGCGCGCCGGCCGATCCTGTCGCCGATCGAGGACAATGACGCGCCCGATCTGGCGGGACCGGAAGCGGGCGGCCGCGACATCGAGCGCGCGCTCGCGCTGCTGGTGGAGGAGCAACGCACCGCGCTGCTCTTGGTGGTGCTGGAGGGTTTGAGCTACCGCGAGGTGGCCGAGGTGCAAGGCGTGCCGATCGGCACGGTGATGTCGCGGCTCGCGCGCGCGCGGGCGCAGATCAAGACCTATCTCGAAGGGGGACGGCCGGCGCTGCGCCGGGTGAAATGACAGACATGGTGAAACGATGACCGACAACGATTTACCGGTAACCGAGGACGAGTTGCACGCCTATATCGACGGCGAATTGTCCGCCGATCGCCGCGAGGCCGTGGCCAACTGGCTCGCCGCCCACCCGAGCGAGGCCGCCACGGTCGCCGCCTGGCGCGCGCAGGCGGAAGCGATCCGCGCGCGCTACGGCGCGACGGTCGACGAGCCGATGCCGGCGCGCTTGAAGCTCGAGCGGATCATGCGGCAGGAACGCCGCTTCGGGCGTTCGTTCGCCGCCGTGGCGGCGGCCGCGCTCTTCGCCTTCGTCATCGGTGGCGGCGCCGGCTGGTTCGCGCGCGGGGCGACCGCCGCGCCCAGCAGCTTTGCCACCTTCACCGCCGACGCGCTGGAGGCGCACAAGCTCTACGTGGTCGAGGTGCGCCACCCGGTCGAAGTGCCGGGCAACGAGCGCCCGCATCTGACCGCCTGGCTCACCAAGCGGCTCGGCTATGCGCAGCACATTCCCGACCTGCAATCGCTCGGCCTCAAGCTGGTCGGCGGCCGGCTGTTGCCGGGGCCCGACGGCGACGCCGCGGCGTTCTACATGTACGAAGGCCCCTCGGGCGAGCGCTTCACCGTCTACTGCTCGCAGGCCAAGGCGCCGTCGAGCGCGCTGCGCTTCAAGAGCGGCAGCCATTTCGCCGCCGTCTACTGGGTGGACGACAAGCGCGCCTTCGTGGTGAGCGGGCCGGCCGAGCGCGCCAGGCTCGAGCGCGTGAGCAAGCTGGTCTACGAGCAGGTCGACAAGAGCGGCGCCAAGAGGTCGTGAGCCCTCAGCGCGGGAATGAGGGGAAGATGGAAAGCCTCACCCGAGATCCTTGCGCGGATCGTAGGGCTTTGCCTCGCGCCACTTCTTCATCAGCTCCTGGAACTCGTCGTCGGCGCCTTCCGGCAGCACGATGCGCACGGTGGCGAGCAGGTCGCCGCTGCCGCTCTTGGCTTTCAGCCCCTTGCCCTTAAGGCGGAAGGTGCGGCCGGAATTGGTGCCGGCGGGGATGGCGAGCTCCACCGCGCCGTCGAGCGTCGGCACGCGCACCTTGCCGCCGAGCGCCGCCTCGTAAAGCGTGATCGGCAGATCGAGCCGCAGATCGGCGCCGTCCGGCGTGAACAGCGGATGCGGCGCGACGTTGACGGTGATCAGCGCATCGCCCGCCTTGCCGGTAGCGCTCGGCCAGCCCTGCCCTTTCAGCCGGATGGTCTGCCCACTGGCAATGCCGGCCGGGATCTTGACCTCGATGTCTTTGCCCGTCGGCAGATGCACGCGTGCCTTGGTGCCTTTGGCCGCTTCCGGCAGAGCGATGGTGAGCGAGGCGTGCAGGTCCTGGCCGGTGGCGGGGGCGCCGAAATCCTCCGGCTCGAAATGCGCGCCGCGCCCGCGCGCCGCGCCGCCGAACATGTCGCGCAGGACGTCCTCGAAACCGCCGCCGCCGCCACGGAAATTGCCGCCGCCGCCGCGCTGAAACCCGTCGGGGCCAAAGTTGAAGTTCTCGAAATGCGCACCGCCCGGGCCGCGTCGGAAACCGCCGCCGCCGCCGCCCGGCTGGGCGCCGTAGCCCTCGAAGCCCTGAAAGCGCGGCTTGCCCTCGGCGTCGATCTCGCCGCGGTCAAAGGCCTTGCGCTTGTCGTCGTCGCCGGCGATCTCGTAGGCGGCGTTGAGCTCGGCGAAGCGCGAGGCCGCCTTCGGATCGTGCTTGTTGGCGTCCGGGTGCAGCTTCTTGGCGAGCTTGCGGTAGGCGCTTTTGATCTCCGCCTCGCTCGCAGTCTTCGATACCCCCAGGACCTGGTAGGGGTCGCGCATTCGTTACCGATCTCCGTGAAATGCCCCTCGCCGGCGGAACCGCCGGCGACTCGAAGCTGAATGTGGGGTTCCCGGCGCGCAGATGCAACGCGTCTTCGCCCTGCAGGCTTTGACGGCGCTAGCGCGCCCGACGGCCTTACGAGTTCTTCCAGGGCTTGAGGCTGCGCACCTGCCAGGCGTCCTTGCCTTGCCGGCAGGCTTCCCCGGTGAGCCAGGTCTGGTCGCGGCCCTGCACGTAGCTCGCCAGGAAATTGCGGCAGGTCTGCCCGCCCTCGGTATAGGCCGAGGCGATCGGCGTGACGGTGCCGCGCGCGCCGCTGTGCGGATTTTCCCAGGGCAGGCTGGCGTTCTTCTCGTCGCGGCGGAGCACCTCGCTCGCCGCCGCGCGGGCGTAAGCGAGGTCGTCGGGCGGCACTTTGCCCGCGTGCCGCACGCTGGGCGCATGGGCAATCGAGCCGGTGGTGAGGCTGCGGTCGCCACCGCCGAAGAAGGAGTCGAACTGGTAGGACAGGCTGCACCCGCCGGCGGCCAGCGCCATGAGCATAGCCGATGCGGCGGCCGCCCCGCGCCATAGGCGCGACCTCCCGCATCCACTATAAGGTCCCCAAATACGACCTGCCCCGGCTACGCGAGCGCTCCAAGGGATGTCCGACATAAAACCAATTGAACACCCAAGCTGGTTAACGAGTGGTGATTTCACAGCCGCCGATGAGCCTTTTCGGCTGTTCGCCGCCTGGCTGGAGGCCGCCACCGCCGCGGAGCCGCGCGACCCGACCGCCATGACGCTGGCGACCGTCGACGCCGACGGGCTGCCGGACGCCCGCATGGTGCTGCTCAAAGGCGCCGACGCGGCAGGTTTCGTGTTCTACACGAATACCGAGAGCCAAAAGGGCCGCGAATTGGCCGCCAATGCCGCCGCCGCCCTGGTGTTTCATTGGAAAAGCTCCAACCGGCAGGTGCGCGTGCGCGGGCCGGTCGAGCGGGTCAGCGAGCAGGAAGCCGATACCTATTTCGCCAGCCGGGCGAAGCAGGCGCAGATCGGCGCCTGGGCCAGCAAGCAGTCGGCGCCGCTGGAAAGCCGGCTCGCCTTCGAAAAGCAGATCGCGCTCTACGCCGCCAAATACGCCATCGGCGCGGTGCCGCGGCCGCCGCATTGGTCCGGCTACCGCGTGGTGCCGCTGAGCATCGAGTTCTGGCAGGACCGGCCGTTCCGCCTGCACGACCGCATCGTGTTCAACCGCGAAGGCCCGGGCGCGACCTGGCGCAAGACGCGACTTTATCCGTGAGCTAGGCTCCTCTCCGCCAACCGCGCGCACGCCACATAAGCCAGAGCAACCATGCCGACCTCGCAACCCAACCAGCCGCGCCGCACGCTGCTCCTGACCGGAGCCAGCCGCGGCATCGGCCATGCGACGGTCAAGCGTTTCTCCGCCGCCGGCTGGCGCGTGATCACCTGCTCGCGCCATCCCTTCCCGGAGAACTGCCCGTGGGACGCCGGCCCCGAGGATCACATCCAGGTCGATCTCGCCGACGAGGCCAAGACGTTGGAAGCGGTCGAGGAGATCAAGAACCGGCTCGACGGCAACGAGCTGCACGCGCTGGTCAACAATGCCGCCATCTCGCCCAAGGCCGAGGGCGGCAAGCGCATGGGCACGCTCGATACCGCGATCGAAGTCTGGCACCAGGTGTTTCAGGTGAACTTCTTCGGGCCCATCATGCTGGCGCGCGGGCTGGTCGATCAGCTCAAGGCCGCCAAGGGCTCGATCGTCAACGTCACCTCCATTGCCGGCTCGCGCGTGCACCCTTTCGCCGGCTCGGCCTACGCCACCTCGAAGGCGGCGCTGGCGTCGCTGACGCGCGAGATGGCGCACGACTTCGGCCGGCTCGGCATTCGCGTCAACGCCATCGCGCCGGGCGAGATCGACACCCCCATCCTGTCGCCGGGCACCGAGAAGATCGTCGAGCAAATCCCGCTGCGCCGGCTCGGCACGCCGGACGAGGTGGCCAAGATCATCTACGTGCTGTGCACGGAGACATCTTCGTATGTGAACGGCGCCGAGATCCACATCAACGGCGGACAGCACGTGTGAGAGGCGCGACGCGCGCGATGCATCCGCTGCGCTGTCATTGCCGGGCTTGACCCGGCAATCCATGATGCAATTCAACAAATCGAGACTTACGTAAGGCTGCCGCTCGATGCGGCTCATCATGGATGCGCGGGTCAAGCCCGCGCATGACGCCGCGTTTGTTGCTCGCACGTTCGCACATTCCGATTCAATTTTCAGACAGCCCGCGCAGCACTCTTAGCCAACGCTCCGCCGCCCCTGTTGCTTTGGTCGGCGCGGGGTTCGCCCTCTTCTCTTCTCGGCCCCCCTTTCGAGGGGAGCGGAGCGCCGAAAGACGCGAGGGCTTGCGAGGCCCCCTGAGCGGCTGGCGAAGCCGCCCGGCACGCTTGCGAGGCGTGCCCCCTCCGCCTTGCGATCGGCGTGAGGGGCGCCTCTCGGCGCTCCACCTGCGACGTTTTCCGGCGCCGGGCCGCGCTTTGCCCGCGAACCGTTCAACGCGAACGGTCCGCCGTCAGCCAGCTCCTGGCAGGCCCCCGTAGTGGGGCCGGGCGGAGCCCCGGTGCCGCCCGAGTGCGGGGTTACGAGCCCCGCCCGCGGGCGCCGCGCCGACCTTATGCCCCGGGAATTACCCGGAACGAGGCCCCGGAAGTTGGATGGCGCATCTCCGCCACCGCATCCTTCCCGTTGCTCCACCGTGCGAACGTCTCGCGACGACGCCCCTCGACGAGCAAGGCGAATGTCGTATGGCAGCCCATTGCGGCGGAATTATGACTATTATCCTAGTATTTTATTCAAGATACTGAGCGACAGATGTCCGTTTTCAGAAACGAAACGGATGCGGTGCGGCTTACGCGCCAATGTCAGCCGACGGCCCGAAGCGGACCTCGGCAATGTCGACAGCGGACCGCAGGCCTACTACGCTTACGGCCCTGAGAGCCGCATCGCAAAATCGAGCAAGGTGCCTATGCCTGCATACCTCGTTGTCCAAGCCACGATTACGGACGAGCCCCAATATCAGAAATACCGCGAAGCGGTCGTTCCGTTCATCGCCAGCTTCGGTGGCAGATTCGCCGCTAGAGGCGCCAAGGTCGAAGTCCTCGAAGGCGATCACGATACACGGTCGGTAGTTATGTTTGAGTTTCCCACTATGGAGGCGATCCGTGCATTCTGGAATTCTCCAGACTATGTGCCGATAAAAAAGTTGCGCGAGGGCATCGCTACCATAAATGTCTGGGCGTTTCCGGGCGTCTGAATACCCGGCACCAATGTCTGTTGTTGGTCGATTGCGGACGTCACATCATTATCCGCTGATGTCCGCTTTCAGCGCTAAATTCGACATGAGGCTACGGCCTCACCGAGCGCCCCCACCCTCCCCCGCACTCGCCTTCGCGAAGCCGAAGCGGCTTCGCTTCGGCGGAGCAAGGAGCGGGGGATAAGAGGCCGCGCAACGCGCACGTCAGCCTACAACCACTTCTTCCACTTGAAAAACATGTAGGGCAGGATCGCCGCCAGCACCATCGAGATGAGCGCGATCGGGTAGGCGTAGTGCAGTTCGAGCTCCGGCATGTGCTTGAAGTTCATGCCGTAGATCGAGGCGATCAGCGTCGGCGGCATCAGCACCACCGCGGCGACCGAGAATATCTTGATGATATTGTTCTGCTGGATGTTGACCACGCCCAGCATGGCGTCGAGCAGGAAGGTGATCTTGTTGGTGAGGTAGCTCGCGTGGTCGGTGAGCGAGAGCACGTCGCGCTGCATCGACTGCAATTGCGCGCGCGTCTCCTTCGTCCACTTCATCGCCTCCGCCTCGTGGCTGAGAAACAGCAGCAGGCGGCCGATCGACACCAGGCTCTCGCGCACCTTGGAGGTGAGGTCGCCTTTGCGGCCGAGCGCCTTGAGAATGTCGTTGTAGGACGGCGGGCCCGTGTCGGCGTCCGGCTCGAAGATAGTGTGCGAGATCTGGTCGATCTCGGCGCCGACCCGCTCCTGGATGTCGGCGGCGCGGTCGATCACCGCGTCGAGCAGGTCCATCATCACGGTCTCGCCGGAAATTTTGGGCGGACACTGGCGGGCGAGCTTGTGCTCGACGATGGCGAAGGGGCGCGGCTCGTCGTAGCGCACGGTGACCAGGCGATGGCCGGCGAGGATGAAGGTGACCGGCGTGGTCTTCGGCGACGCGGTGTCGGAGTGGCACAGCAGCGTCGCGGTCATGTAGCGCGCGCCGTTCTCGGTATAGAGGCGGCTGGAAACCTCGATCTCCTGCATCTCCTCGCGCGTCGGCACCGCGATGCCGAGCATGCGCTCGACCAGCTTGTCCTCCGGCAGGCTCGGCTGAATGAGGTCGATCCAGACCGCGGCCTCCGGCGGCGGCTCGCCGGGCTCGGCCGCGATGCGGGTGAGCTGCGTGCCGCGCGGCACATAGACCGAAAGCATGGAACTCCCCACTCCCCGCGCTAGCGGACCGCCCGTGCCGATCGGACCATGGGCGCGCGCGCAAGACAACACGGAATCCGGAAAGCGCGCCGCGCGCCTTCAAGCGGGCGCGGGGCTTGGCTTCGCGGCGGCCGTTCTTTTAAGAGCTGCTTGAGCGCGCCGGCCCCGCGCGGGGCCGGCAGCGGGCGCTCAGTCGCAGTCGTAGATTTCTTCGAGGCGGTGCGGCTTGCGTGTGGCGCGCTGTTCGCCCTTGTAGCGCAGCGCGCCCGCAACTGCGGAAATGCCGATCTTGCCGTAGCGTTCGGCGAGCTTCTGGCGGCCGGAGTCTTGGCTTTGCTCCGTGCCCTTGGTCGCTTGCATTTTACCCTCTCCGCCCTCGTGGCGCTTGGTTGACGCGGGATTTCTGATAGCCGACTAAGGCTAAATTGCGCACGCTTTCTATTGTTGTCGTGGCATTTTTGCCCGGAAAACCGCGAACACCGGGCCTCTTTCCCCGCCTATATGCCGTCAATTATGGTAAACTTGCTCTTAACGAGTTGGCGGCAATGTGGCCTTCGCGGCTTTCCGGCCGGCCTGCCGGGCCGGGTGCCGCCGGGGTGCGACAATCTTGCCACAGGTTTACAGCAAGGCTTGTGGCGCCGCGGGAAGTCGTAGCGCGGGCGTGGGTATTTGGCTTAATAGCCCTCGGGGATTCGATGCGGCGGGCGCCAATCCAGGGCGACTGGATCAGAGGTTCAAAAAAATGGCCGTGCGGGGATTGTTGTTGGTGCTGAGCATCGGCGTCATGCTCGGCGGGTGCATGCAGTCGACGTTGCAGCCGGCGTCGGAAGCCAATTTGACGCCGCGCGACAAGAAGCTGCTGGCGGCCGCGCCTTACGAAAAGGCGATGATCCCGGACACCTATAGGCGCCACATCGTCGACTACCACCGCAAGGAAGAGCCCGGCACGATCGTCGTCGATTCCGACGCGCGCTATCTCTACTACGTGCTGCCGGGCGGCAAGGCGATCCGCTACGGCGTCTCGGTCGGCGAGGAAGCCATGGCCTGGACGGGCGTGGCCAAGGTCGGCCGCATGACGGAATGGCCGTCCTGGACGCCGACCGCCAGCGAGCGGGCGCGGCTCGACGTGCCGGCCTATGTCGGCCCCGGCCCGCAGAACCCGATGGGCGCGCGCGCGCTCTACCTCTACAACGGCAACAAGGACACGCTCTACCGCATCCACGGCACCAACCAGCCGGAATATATCGGGCAGGCCATTTCGTCGGGCTGCATCCGCATGACCAACGAGGACGTGATCGACCTCTACAAGCGGGTGAAGGCGGGCACGGTGGTGGTGGTGCTGGCGCCGGGCCAGGGCGATTCGCCGTACAATCCGCGGCTGGCCTCGAGCGGCCGCAAGTTCATTCCATAAGCCTAACGCAAATCGCGAATGCGAAAACGGCGCCCGCTGCGGCGCCGTTTTTTATTTTGTCATTCCGGGGCGCGAGCGCAGCGAGCGAAGCCGCAATGACGGACTACGCGCCGAGCTCGATGCGCAGAATCTCCGGCGGCACGCCGAGCCGCAGCGGCACCTTCGAGCAGCCGAGCCCGCCCGAGACGATGAGATGGCGGCCGCGCTCGACGATGTGGCCATAGGCAAAGCGCGCGCCATAAGCCGACGGCGCCCAGACCGGCGGCACCAGAGGCAGGCGGATCTGGCCGCCATGGGTGTGACCGGCAAGGGTGAGCGAAACCCGCGCCGGCACCTGCGTGAAAATGTCGGGCTCGTGCACCAGCAAAATAACCGGATCGTCGGTGGTGATCTTCTTCAGCGTGCCCGGCAGATCGTCCTCGCCGCGGAACACGCTGGGGCGGACGTAGTGCGCAAGCTGGTCGCCCAGGCCCGCCAGCCAGAAGCGGCGGCCGGGCGGGCCGATCAGCACCGCATCGTTTTCCATCAGCGGCATGTGCACGTCGGCGAAGGCCTTGCGCACGCTGGAAATGCCGTACCACCAGTCGTGATTGCCGAGGATGGAATGGACCCCGAGCGGCGCGCGCAGGCGTGCCAGCTCGCCCGCCCAGGCCGCCGGCGGGACATGCTCGGTGACGAAACGGTGGGTGGCGAAATAATCGCCCAGCACCACGATCAGGTCGCTGTTCAGCGCATTGCCGGCATCGACCACTTCGCGCACGCGCTCGATGCCCATATTGGGCCCGCCGGCATGGATGTCGGCGATGGCCGTGATGGTGAGGCGGCGGCCGGCCGGCCAGCCCGGCGGCGACAGCTTGTAGCGGGTGACGACGAGATCGTGCGCGGCCTCGGCCGCCGCATAGGCCGCGGTGCCGGGCAGGATCATGCCGGCGCCGGCAAGGCCCAAGCCCGCCTTGATGAGGCTGCGGCGGCTCAGCGGCCGGGCCAACGGCCGCGGCGACGGCAGCAGAGTTTCGCGCGCATGCTGGATGGTCATGGGCGAGCACTTAGCCCCGCAACTGTGAAAGGAAAGTGGAGGCCGCATTAAGTCGGCCGATATGATTAATGGCCGAGGGCGGCCGGACGCGGGCGCGGCAACGGAACTTGCATTTTTTCGCCGGGTTTCGAGGCCGGCGGCGGCACGCGCACCTCCCACTGGCAGATGCGATAGCCATTGTGACGCGCTTCGAGATCGAGATGGATGTGGCCCGCGTGATAGGGATCGGCGCCGGGGCCGAGCACGGTGGTGAAGTCGCGGCAGGCCGCGTCGCGCAGTTTTTCGCGCAAGCCCTTGTCGACCGTCACGTCGGTGAGCGCGATGACGTGGCCGTCGGCGAGCGTGAACGCGCGCACATCGACCGCGTTGCCCTTGCCGTGCTCGCTGATCTTGGCGCCCTTCACGCGATTGCGGCTGCGGCATTCGTAATCGTCGTAGGTGTCGACGCTGCGCAGGCGAAAGCCCGCCGCCTTGACGCCGGGGACGGCGGCCGCGCTCACCCAGCCGGCAAGTTGCTCCGCCATGGCGCAGCGCAAGACCGGCACCGGCACGATCGCAACGGGAGCCTGGCCGGGAAGCCGCACGGATTTGAGCGCGACCATGTCGCGGCCGCCGCAGGCGCCGGGGCCGATCAGCCGCGGCAGCGGCTCCGTCTCGGCCATCGCCGCCAGGCGCCGGTCGCACGGCGTGGGATCGGCCGAGACATCGGTGGCGTCAAAATCGAGCCCGGCGACCGCCTCGGCGAAGCTGTGCGGCTCGGCCCAGATCGGCGGCCGCGGGCGCGGCAGCGGCACCGGCTCGGCCAGGGCCGCGCCGCCTGCCAAGCCCGCCAGCGCGAGGATCGCGAGAAATTGCCGCATGCAAGCGATGATCGGCCAGGAAATACGGCGATTCCGGGGTCGGCGGCCTTGCGCTTGCGCCAGTCGGGACACGCGCTAATTTAAGGCTTGGCTGGCGAGAGGCGCCAGCCCAAGAAAGCGAAGAAGACCCGCCAAGGAGGGATACCCATGCTCGGCCTGATGCAGGATTGGCCGCTTTTGTGCCATCGCGTCCTCGACCACGCCGCCATCCAGCACGGCGCGCGCAAGATCATCACCCGCTCGATCGAAGGCCCGATCCACGAGACCAATTACGCCGAAATCCGTGCGCGCGCGCTCAAAGTGGCGCAGCGGCTGGATAAGGACGGCATCAAGCTGGGCGACCGGGTGGCGACGCTGGCCTGGAACACCTGGCGCCACCTGGAGACCTGGTACGGCATCATGGGCATCGGCGCGATCTATCACACGGTCAACCCGCGCCTGTTCCCCGACCAGATCGTGTGGATCGTCAATCACGCCGAAGACCGCGTGATGGTCACCGACCTCACCTTCGTGCCGCTGCTGGAGAAGATCGCCGACAAGCTGCCGACCGTCGAGCGCTATATCGTGCTGACCGACGGCCAGCACATGCCGCAGACCAGCTTGAAGAACGCCGTCGCCTATGAGGACTGGATCGCCGGAGAGGACGGCGACTTCCAATGGCGCCAGTTCGACGAGAACACCGCCGCCGGCATGTGCTACACCTCCGGCACCACCGGCAACCCCAAGGGCGTGGTCTACTCGCACCGTTCCAACGTGCTGCACACCATGATCGCGGCGCTGCCCGACGCCATGGGCGTGTCGGCCGCCGACACGATCTTGCCGGTGGTGCCGATGTTCCACGCCAATACCTGGGGCCTGGCGCTGACCTGTCCGATGGTCGGCGCCTCGATCGTCATGCCGGGCGCCAAGATGGACGGCGCTTCGATCTACCAACTGCTCAACGACTACAAAGTGAGCTGCACCGCCGCGGTGCCGACCGTGTGGCTGATGCTGCTGCAGGACCTGGAGAAGACCGGCGCCAAGCTGCCTTACCTGAAGAAGGTGATCATCGGCGGCTCGGCCTGCCCGCGCGCCATGATCAAGGTGTTCCAGGACAGCTACGGCGTGGAGGTGATCCATGCCTGGGGCATGACCGAGATGAGCCCGCTCGGCACGCTCGGCTCGCTCAAGCCGGAATATGCCAAGCTGACCGGCGAGGAAAAGCTCGACGTGCAGCAGAAGCAGGGCACTCCGCCGTTCGGCGTGGAGATGAAGATCACCGACGACGCCAACAAGGAGCTGCCCTGGGACGGCAAGACCTTCGGGCGCCTCAAGGTGCGCGGGCCGGCGGTGGCGAAAGCCTATTTCAAGGTCGAGCACGATCCGGCCTTCGACAAAGACGGCTGGTTCGACACCGGTGACGTCGCCACCATCGACCCGCAGGGCTACATGCAGATCACCGACCGCGCCAAGGACGTGATCAAGTCGGGCGGCGAGTGGATTTCCTCGATCGACCTGGAGAACCTGGCGGTCGGCCATCCCAAGGTGGCGGAAGCCGCCGTGATCGGCGTGGCGCATCCGAAATGGGACGAGCGGCCGCTCTTGGTGATCGTGCTGAAGAAAGGCGAGAAAGCCACCAAGGAAGAGCTGCTCGCCTTTATGGAAGGTAAGATCGCCAAATGGTGGATGCCGGACGACGTGGCGTTCGTCGACGAGATCCCGCACACCGCGACCGGCAAGATCCAGAAGACGACGCTGCGGCAGAGTTTCAAAGACTACCGGCTGCCGAGCTCGGAGGCGGCGGAGTAATGCCTATCCCTCAAGCTGAAGCGCGAAGGCGCTAGCGGGCCACGAACGATCGCGAAGGGCCTTGCATAATGCCAAGAGTGCCCCAATATGCGCTTAGACGCATAAGCGAATAAAAATGTTAGGCATATGAATTCAATCAGGATTCTCGCGGCCTTAGCGGAGGCGACGCGGCTCGAAGCCCTGCGGCTGGTGTGGGATGGGCGCGAGCACTGCGTCTGCGAGCTGATGCAGGAACTCGGCGCCAGCCAGTCCCGCATGTCCCGTCATATGGCCGCGCTCAAGGCTGCCGGCCTGGTGACCGACCGGCGCGACGCGCAATGGGTCCGTTACCGCCGCGCGCCGCAGTTGCCGCAAGAAGTCGTTGCCCTGGTCGACGCCGCGCTGGCGCTGCCGGCCAATCAGGAAAGGCAAGCCGCATGAGCCTGCGCTCCGTCAGCGAACATGCGCCCGGCGCCGGTCCGTCGGCCGTCAAGTGGATCGGCGCAACGATCGCCGCCCTGATCCTGTGGGGCGTGGTCTACAGCCAGCTCGTGCCGTTCTCGCAATGGGTGGTGGCGTCGATCCCGGTCGCTCCCGACAGCCACCTCGGCGAGGCGATCAACTTCTTCGCCTACGACACTCCTAAAGTGCTGATGCTGCTCACGCTGGTGGTCTTCGCCATGGGCGTCGTGCGCAGCTTCTTCTCGGCTGAGAAGACGCGGGCGCTGCTTGCCGGAAAACGCGAAGGCGCCGGCAACGTGCTGGCCGCCGGCCTCGGCGTTCTCACGCCTTTCTGCTCTTGTTCCGCCGTGCCGATGTTCATCGGCTTCGTCAGCGCCGGCGTGCCGCTCGGCGTCACCTTTTCGTTCCTGATCTCCGCGCCGATGGTGAACGAGGTGGCGCTCGGGCTGCTGTTCGGGCTGGTCGGCTGGAAAGTCGCGTTCATCTATCTCGGCTTCGGCCTCACCGTCGCCATCGTCGCCGGCTGGACGATCGGACGCCTGCACCTCGAGAATTGGCTGGAGGAGTGGGTTCGCAATATCCGTTCGAGCGCGGCCGAGTTGCCGCCGGAGAACGTGACCGCAGTCGACCGCATCAAGGCCGGCATTGAAGCTGTGCACGAGATCGTCGGTAAGGTGTGGCCGTGGATCATCGCCGGCATCGCCGCCGGCGCGCTCATTCACGGCTATGCGCCGACGGAGCTTCTGGCCTCGATCATGGGACGCGGCGCCTGGTGGTCGGTCCCTGCCGCGATTCTGGTCGGCATCCCGATGTATTCGAACGCCGCCGGTATCATCCCAGTGGTGCAGGCGCTGCTCGCCAAGGGGGCGGCGCTGGGGACCGTGCTCGCCTTCATGATGTCGGTCATCGCGCTGTCGTTCCCCGAGATGATCATCCTGCGCAAGGTGCTGTCGATGCGGCTGATTGCGGTGTTCGTCGGCGTGGTCGCGGCAGGCATCCTCGCGGTTGGCTTCCTGTTCAACGCGCTGTTCTAGTAAAGCGGTGATTATCCATGAAGGACGTCAAGATACTCGGCCCCGGCTGCAAACGTTGCGTCGCCACCGCTGAGATGGTGCAAGCGGAAGCCGACAAGCTGGGCGTTCCGGTCTCAATCGAAAAGATCACCGACTACGCGGCCATCGCCGGCTACGGCATCGCCTCGACGCCGGGGATTGTCGTCGACGGCAAGGTGGTACACGCTGGCGGCCTGCCGAAGCCGGAAGACCTCGCCCGCTGGCTGGCCGCTTGAGGGAAGCCGCTCGTTTGCGGCAGCCGCATCAATCCAAGCCAATCGTGCTTTAGCGCCGCTCGCGGAAGGACGCGCCGATCGCGTTTAGGCGCCCGGCGCGCGCCTGCGCATCGGCCTGGTTTTCCGCCAGCACGCCGACGGTTGCGTCGCAATCGACGTAACCGCCTTCCCACGTACGGCCGGTGCGGTTGTCGAGCATCATCTTCCAGCAGTCGTTGCCGCTGCGCGGCACCACGATCATCGAGCCGGTATAGAGCGCGTCGTCGATTGCCGCCTGCGCCGCCGGCGCCGCCGGCGTCGGGCGCACCGCCGCGCCGTGGAAGGTCACGCTGCTCTCGAAAAAGGCGAAGAGGGCGGCGGCGAAGGCCGCCCAAATGAGCAGCACATAGACCAGCCGCACATCACGCCAGAGGTAGGAAGTCGCCGCACGCGCCGCCATCGTGACCGCCTCTTTACAACACCGGGCCCACGGTAATTGACGCCGCGTTAAGGAGCCGTTGCCGCAAAATTCCGCTTTGGAAACAGTTGCGAAATGCGGCGTTATTGCTTCCGCCCCGGCCAGCCTCTATGCCTGCGGCCATGACCGGGTGCAAAACCAGACTGAGAATGGCGTCATGAGAGCCATGGCGCGGGGCCCCCTGTTCGACGTGCCCATGTCGAAGCTGGCGGCGTGGTCGGCGCGTTTCGCCTGGTTCGCGTTGGCGGTCGTCATCCTGTCGATCCTGATCGTGCGCACCGGCCTGTTGGAGATCGAGCCGGCGCTCGCCACCTTCGGCGCCGCGCTGATCTTCGCGGCGCTCGCCATCCTGCTCGCCTTTGCCGCCTTCGTGGTGATCTGGCGGCAGGGGCTCGGCGGCCTCGGCCGCTCGGTGCTGGGCCTGGCGCTCGGCGCCGCGCTGCTCGCCTATCCCGGCTATCTCGCCTATCGCGGCTCCAAGCTGCCGGCGCTCAACGACATCACCACCGACCCGGCCAATCCGCCGCGTTTCGACGTGCTGGCGCGCCTGCGGCCGCGCGGCAGCAACGCCTATCCCGGCGCGCGCGCGGCGGCGTTGCAGGAGCAGTATTATCCTGACATCGACGCGCTCGAATACGACGCGCCGCCGCCGCTGGCCTATCGCGTCGCGCTGCAGGTGGTCACCAAGCGCAAATGGCACATCGTCGATGCGCTGGCGCCGACGCCGCAGCGCCCGGGCGAGATCGAGGCGGTGGCGCGCACGTTCATCATGGGCTTCCGCGACGACGTGGTGGTGCGGGTGGCCGGATCCAGCGACGGCGGCGTGCGCATCGATGCGCGCTCGGCCTCGCGCTACGGCGACCGCGATTTCGGCGCCAATGCCAAGCGGCTGACCGCGCTGCTCAGCGACATCGACGACGCCATGAACGAGGCGATGGCGGCGCCGCAGCGGCCGGAGCCGGAGAAAAAACCGCCGCCGAAGAAGAAGCCGCCGGCGAAGCGGCGGCGGTAGCGTAACGCTTCCCTCTCCCCGCTTTGTGGGGAGAGGATAAGAGGCGCCCTACCCCGCCAGCCGATAGACGCCGTCGATGGCCGCCATCCCGTCGGTCTCGACTTGGCCGCGCGCCACCAGGTCTTCCATATGCGCCAGCACCGACAGGCCGGCAGCGCCGGTCAGCCGCGGATCGATGCCGATATAGATCGCGCGCACGATGGTGGGGATGTCGGTGGCACCCTTGCCCAGGCGGTGCAGGATCGAGGCCTCGCGCGCCTTGCGGTGCAGGATCAAGTAGTTGACGAAGCGCGACGCGTCATGCACCGCCGGCCCGTGACCGGGCAGATAGAGCGTCTCGGAGCGCTTGCTGAGCTTGGCGAGCGAGGCCATGTAGTCGCTCATGGCGCCGTCGGGCGGCGCTACGATGGTGGTCGACCAGCCCATGACGTGATCGCCGGCGAACAGCAGGTTCTTCTCCTTGACCGCGTAAGCCATGTGGTTGGCGGTGTGGCCGGGCGTGGCCACCGCCTCCACGGCCCAGCCCTCACCCGATACGATCTCGCCGTCCTTGAGCCGCACGTCCGGCATGAAGTCGCGGTCGCCGCTTGAATCGAGCGGATTGTGCTCGCCGATATGCAAGGGGCGCGCGGCGCGGTGCGGGCCCTCGGCATAGACGGTGGCGCCGGTCTCGCGCTTGAGCGCGGGCGTCGCCGGCGAATGGTCGCGATGCGTGTGGGTGACGAAAATGTGCGTCACCGTCTCGCCGCGCACGGCATCGAGCAGCGCGCCGACATGGGCCGGATCGTCCGGACCGGGATCGATAATGGCGACCTTGCCCTGGCCGAGGATGTAGCTGATCGTGCCCTTGAAGGTGAAGGGCCCGGGATTGTTCGCCATCACTCGCCGCACGCCCGGCACCACCTCTTCGGCTGTGTCGGGCGCAAGGGTGAGATTCTTGTCGAAGGGAATGTCGTCGCTCATGCTGAGCCGAGCACATGCCCGCTGCCGAGGGCCTTTCGTCAATGGCTTTCCCGAATTGAGACGGCGGCGCGCATAGCCGCCATGACTTTGCCCCGCCGACCCCACGAAAAAGTCCCGGACGCTTGCTCGACTTGCGCGTGTTGGGGGCGTCGCGCGGGAGGGGACATGCGCTGCCTGATTGCCGGACTTGCCGCGCTGCTCGTTGTGGCGCCGGTTGCAGCCAAGCCCTTGCGCGCGGTCGATCGGGCCTCGACCGCGGCCATGCTCGACTGGGTCGACACCTATCGCCACGATCCCGCAGCCAAAGACGTGCCCGCCGCCATGCGGGCCTTGAGCCGGCTCGGCGCCTTCAATCAGCCGGAGCGCGCCGGCGTCTATGTCGGCTTCCTCGCCGGTGTGCTGGCGGCCAATCCCGAGCGCACCGAGTGGCTGGTCGCGCAGGCGCTGAAGATGGACAGCCAAGACCGCTGGGTGGTGGTGCGCGCCGTCGCCTATTCCGGGCTGCCGCGCTGGAAGCCGATGCTGCGCGCGCTCGAGCAGGTTACGCCGCGCTACCGGACGCTGAGCGAGCGCTATCTCGACGGCAAGATGGCGACGCTCGCCGAATACGAAGTGCCGCCACGCGCAAGCGCCTTCGAGCGCGTGCGCCAGCATCTGCACCTCGACGCCGTGTTCGGCGCGCCCGCTACCCGCCTGATCCTGGCGCCGAGCCCGGAAGTGCTCGACATCCTGTGGGGCTATTATTTCGCCAGCGGCGGCTTCGGGCCGATCATGCACATCGTCGCCATGCTGCCGCTGTCGGTCGATCACGACGACGCCGACCGCTTGACCGTCGGCAGCATGGCCAAATTCACGCTGGCAACCAACGCCATGCGCGACCCCGAACTGCTCGCTTTGCTCAAGAGCGCGCGCAAAGCGCGCGGGCAGACCAAAACGACCGCGCGCCTCCTCGCCGAGGTGATCGACGCCGCCGAAACGGTCGACACCGCCCGCATCCGCAAGGAGGCGCTGGCCGCGATTGCGGAAGTGCGCGCCAAGGGCCCCGCCTATCGGCGCAACGTGTCGTGGTGGGGCTATCTCGGGCAGAGCGCGATCGCCGGCGGCTGCATCGCGGCCGCCGTCACCGGCCACGTCGAATTCGGCATCCCCTGCGTCGTGGGTGGCGCGACTGCCTCGGCAGCGCTGAATTTCTGGAACAACAGCCCCGATTGAGCCTCGCGCGAAGCGTGTTCCGCTTCTCCGCGCGCTGTGCTGTAGTGGCGGCGCGAATAACGGGGGACTTGAAATCATGCAGCACGATGCGCGCGGCCTTGCTCTTGCGACCGACAGCGCGGCGGCGGCGCGGCTGTTCGACCGCGCCATCGCCGAATATCTCGAATACCGCAAACCGACCTTGGCCACGGCGATGGAAACGCTCGAGGCCGATCCGGAATTCTGCCTGGCGCATTGCTTCATCGGCTACCTGTTCATGCTGTTCGGCTCGCATGCGGTCGACGGCAAGGTGGACGCCGCGCTGGCCAAGGCCAAGCGCCTTGCCCCGAACGCGAGCGAGCGCGAGCGCAAGCACGTGGCGGCGCTCGCCGCCTGGCGCAGCGGCGACACCGAACGCGCCAACCGCATCTGGGACGACATCCTGATCGCGCATCCGCACGACATCCTGGCGATGCGGCTGCAGCATTTCAGCCTGTTCTGGGCGGGGCAGTCCTATTTCATGCGCGACGCCGCCGCGCGCGCGCTCGGCGCCTGGGACGAAGGCATGCCCGGCTACGGCAATATGCTCGGCATGTATTCGTTCGCGCTGGAGGAATGCGGCGACTATGCCGCCGCCGAGCCCAAGGGCCGGCGCGCGGTGGAATTATCGGGCGACGACCTGTGGGCGATCCACGCGGTCTCGCACGTGTTGGAAATGCAGGGGCGCCTGCAGGAAGGCGTCGACTGGCTGAAGCAGCCGCTCGGCACCTGGGCCGACCGCAACCCGTTCCGCCAGCATCTGTGGTGGCACACCGCGCTGTTTCCCCTCGAACTGGGGCAATACGACCGCGTGCTGGAATTCTACGACCGCGCCATCCGCGCCGAGCCGTCGGAATTCTATCTCGACATCCAGAATGCCGCCTCCATGCTGTTTCGGCTCGAATGGTGCGGGGTCGACGTGGGCGATCGCTGGCGCGACCTGGCCGAGGTCGCCGAAAAGCATATCGACGATCACATCCTCGCTTTCACCGACCTGCACTTCATGCTGTCGCTCTGCCGCGACGGGCGCCTCGCCACGGCGGAACGCCTGCTCGCCTCGTTCCGTACCTTCGCCGGCACGCCCGGCAACAGCACCGCCGCCACCATGCAGCCGGCCGCAATTCCGGTGGCCGAGGCCATGCTGGCTTACGAAAAGCGCGACTACAGCACGGCGATCGAGAAACTCAGCGGTTCGCGCTACCGCTGGCCGCTGGTCGGCGCCAGCCACGCCCAGCGCGACCTGTTCGCCATCCTGCTGATCGCCAGTGCCGAGAAGGCCGGCGACTGGCGGCTCGCGCGCGCGCTGTTGCGCGAGCGCATCGAGCTGCGCCCGCACAGCGCCGGCAACCAGGCGCATTACCAGGCGGCCATGGCGGCGCCGCTGCAGTAAGGCGGGCAGCGGAACCTTGCAGCGCCGTTTTCTTTTCACCGCAATCGCGTGCTAAACGCGGCCCATGCAATGGATAGCGCATATCGTAATCCCGGCAATGTGGTTCGCTTGGCTCGCCTACTGGGCTTATGCCGCGCGCGGCATCAAAGAGACCGAGCGCAGCGAGGGCGTGCGCTCGCGGCTGAGCTATCATCTGCCGCTGATCGTCGGCGCGCTGTTTATTGCGGTGCCCCACGTCCTCGGGCCGCAGCTTGAAAGCCTGTTTGTGGCGCGCAACGCCTTCTGGCAAGCGCTGGCCATTGCACTGGTCGCCGTGGGCTTGGGCTTTTCGGTCGCGGCGCGCATCTGGCTCGGGCGCAATTGGAGCGGGACGGTGACGGTGAAGCAGGGCCATGAGCTGATCCGCAGCGGCCCCTACGCGCTGGTGCGCCATCCGATCTACACGGGCATGCTGCTGGCACTGATCGGCAGCGCACTGATGGTGGGCAATTGGCGCGCGCTGATCGGGCTCGCGCTCATCATTGCGTCCTTCGTGCGCAAGCTGAAGATCGAAGAGCGCTTCATGGCGCAGGAGTTCGGCGAGGCCTATGCACGCTACCGCGCGCAGGTGGCGATGCTGGTGCCGTTTGTGGTGTGAGGCGCGCTCTCCTCATCGTCATTCCGGGGCGCGGACGAAGTCCGCGAGCTCGGAATGACTAATTTGTTGGGTCTTAATGAATCTCCGGCTCCGGGATCGCCCCCAGCGGACCTAAAAAGTCGAAATCGCAGCCCTCGTCGGCCTGGCCGATGTGCTGGGAATAGAGCGCGCCATAGCCGCGCGGATAGCGCGGGGGCGGCGGCGTCCAGGCGGCGCGGCGCCGCGCCAGCTCTTCGTCCGAAACGTGCAGATGAATGCGGCGCGCCGGCACGTCGACCTCGATCTCGTCGCCGGTCTTAACGAAAGCCAAAGGCCCGCCGACGAAGCTCTCCGGCGCCACGTGCAAGATGCAAGCGCCGTAGCTGGTGCCGCTCATGCGCGCATCGGAAATGCGCAGCATGTCCTTGACGCCTTGCTTCAACAGCTTGGTCGGGATCGGCAATTGGCCCCATTCCGGCATGCCGGGCCCGCCTTTGGGACCGCCATTCTTCAGCACCAATACGTGGTCGGGCGTCACCTCCAGATCGTCGCGTTCCACCTCGCGCGCCATGTGGTTGTAGTCTTCGAAGGCGATCGCCGGCCCACGATGGCGCAACAGGCGCGGCTCGGCGGCCGACGGCTTCATCACGCAGCCGCGTGGCGCCAGATTGCCGGTGAGCACCGCGGTCGCTTCCGCCCGCGACACCGGATTGTTGAAGGTGCGGATGACGTCCGGCTTGTAGACCTGCGCGCCGGCGATGTTTTCGCCGATGTTCCTGCCGGTGACGGTGCGGCAGGACAAATCGAGCGTGGGCGAAAGCTCCGCCATCAGCGCGCGCAAGCCGCCGGCATAGAAGAAATCCTCCATCAGCAATTCGCCGGACGGACGGATATTGGCCAGCACCGGAATCTCGCGCGAGATAGCGTCGAAGCGCTGCCATGTCCATCGCGCAAGCCGGCGCGGCGCGCCATGGCCACCACATGGATGATGGCATTGGTCGAGCCGCCCATGGCCATGTGCACGCGGATGGCGTTGTCGAAAGCGGCCGGCGTCAGAAGCTTCTGCGGCGTCAGGTCTTCCCACACCATGTCGACGATGCGGCGGCCGGCCTGCCCGCACATGCGCGGATGGCCGGAGTTCGGCGGCCGGGATAGACGACGCACCCGGCAATGTCAGCCCGAGCGCTTCGGCGATCGCCATCATGGTGGCGGCGGTGCCCATCACCATGCAGGTGCCGAAAGAGCGCGCGATGCCGCCTTCGAGCTCCGCCCAGTCGGCCTCGCTAATGCGGCCGGCACGCTTCTCGTCCCAGTATTTCCAGGCATCCGAGCCGGAGCCGAGCACCTGCCCGCGCCAGTTTCCCCTCAGCTGCGGGCCGGCCGGCACGAAGATCGCCGGAACGCCCATGCTGATGGCGCCCATGATCAGGCCGGGCGTGGTCTTGTCGCAGCCGCCCATCAGCACGGCGCCGTCGATCGGATGGCTGCGCAGCAACTCCTCCGTCTCCATCGCCAGCAGATTGCGGTAGAGCATGGTGGAAGGCTTGACGAAGGGCTCCGACAGCGACAGCGCCGGCAATTCGACCGGAAAACCGCCGGCCTGCAGAATGCCGCGCTTTACGTCCTCGGCGCGCGCGCGCAGATGCGTGTGGCAGAAATTGATGTCGCTCCAGGTATTGACGATGGCGATCACCGGCTTGCCGGCGAAATCGTCCGCGTCATAGCCGCCCTGGCGCAGGCGCGAACGGTGGCCGAAGGCGCGCAGGTCGTTGACGCCGAGCCAGCGGTGGCTGCGCAGGTCTTGCGGGGATTTGCGGTCGGTCATTCCGCTGCGATCTCGGGCTTGATGGCTCCCTCGCGCAACGCGCGGAGCGCCATGAGCTGCGTCACGATCACGATCAACACCAAGGCGGCGCCAATGAGATCGCTTGTCACCCCCGGCTTGATCAGCAGCAGGCCGCCGACGATCAGCATCGGCCGCTGCCAGTAATTGGCCGCCGTGATCAGATAGCCGTGCAGGCCGCCGGCAAACAGCACGACGCCGATGATGGCGCTGATACAGCTCGAGGCAATGGTCGGCCAGTCGCCGATCATCAACAGCGACGGCGAATAGACGAACATGTAGGGCACGATGAAGCCGGCGGCGCCGATCTTCACCGCCGCCCAACCGGTCTTCCACAGGTCCGACTTGGCGATGCCGCAAGCCGCGAACACGGCGAGCGCCACCGGCGGCGTAATCGCCGACAAGATGGCGAAATAGAAGGCGAACATATGCGCGGCCGGCACCACCACGCCGAGCTTGACGATGGCCGGCACCAGCAGCGCGGTCATGATGATGTAGGCCGGCGTGGTCGGGATACCCATGCCGAGCACCATGCCGGCGATCATGGTCAGGAACAGCGCGACGAACAGCGCATCCTTGGCCAGATGCACGACGAATTGCGTGAACACGATGCCGAGGCCGGAAATCGTCACCACCGCGACGATGACGCCGGCGGCGGCGCAAGCGAGCGCCACGGTGAGCGTGTTGCGGGCGCCATCGACCATGGCGCCGACGACGTTATCGAGCGTGACGTTGACGCGGGTATTGGCGCGCAAGGCGGCCACCGGAAAGCAGGCGAGCGTGCCGACCAAGGCCGCCATGGGCGCGCTGAAGCCGGAATACATGACCGCCAGGATCAGTGCGACCGGGATGAACAGATGGCCGTTGGTGCGGATGACCGCGCCCAGCCTGGGCAGCTCGGCGCGCGGCAGGCCGACCAACCCCAGGCGCTTGGCCTCGAAATGCACCGCCGAAAAACAGGCGACGTAATAGAGCAACGCCGGGATCACCGCCCAAATCACCACCTGCCCGTAGGAAACGCCGAGAAATTCGGCCATCACGAAGGCGGCGGCGCCCATGATCGGCGGCATGATCTGCCCGCCGGTGGAGGCGACCGCCTCGACCGCGCCGGCGAATTCGGGCCGGAAGCCGGTGCGCTTCATCAAGGGAATGCTGATCTGGCCGGTGACCATGACATTGGCGACCGCACTGCCCGAGATGGTGCCGAACAGCGAGGACGACACCACCGCCACCTTGCCGGGGCCGCCGGTCTGATGGCCGGTCAGGCCGGTGGCGAAATCCATGAACAATTGCCCGGTACCGGTGCGCTCCATGAAGGTGCCGAACACCACGAAGATCAGCACATAGGTCGCCGACACCGACAAGGGGATGCCGAAGATGCCCTCGGTCGTCATGTAAAGCTGATCGAGCAGGCGCTGCGGTTCGATGCGCGCGATAAACAAACCATAGGCGAGGAAAGTAATCGCGGTGATCGGCAGTGCCCAGCCGAGCACACGGCGCACGGCCTCGAGCAACAGCACGACCATGATGCAGCCCATGATCTTGTCGCTGAGATAGAGATCGTCGACGTAGAAGATGCGGTTGACGATGTAATCGTAATAGTAAAACAGATAGAGGATCGGCAGGACCGACAGCACCAGGAGCACAAGGTCGAGCGGGCGCGGCGTGCCTTCCGGCATGCCGGAAGACCGGTAGATGAGAAAGGTCAGCGTCAGCGCGAACAGCAGGTGGGTGCCGCGGAACCAAATCGCCTCCGGCGAGCCGAAGGCGATCGCCCACATGTGGTAGAGCACCATGGCGATGGCGACTGCGATCGTGACAAGGCGCACGATGCCGCGGTAGCTGAGATCGAGTTTGAGGATCATGGGAAGCCTGCGCGCTGCCGCTGCTCTTATCCGCTCGTCCCCGCGAAAGCGGGGACCCAGTCCTTAATCATGCATTTCGATTTCCATCCTGGATTCCCGCTTACGCGGGAATGAGCGGGCGTAGCTTCCGCCCTGCACTTTCCGGCAGGGCGGAGAGCCGCAGCCGTTGTCAGTGCGACACGACGTTGATGCCGTGCTCCTTGTAGAACTTGGCGGCGCCGGGATGGAACGGCACGCCGATGTCGGCGGCGAAATCCGCCATCTGCTGCTTGCCGACCGCCTTGGCGATGCTGGCGAGGTTCGACGTGTTCGCCATGATCGCCTTGGTCATGGCGTAGACTTCGTCGGTCGGCAGCTTGCAGGAGGCGAACACGTGGGTGGCGTAGCCGATCACCTTCACGTCGGTCTTCTGCCCCGGATAGCTGCCGGCCTTGATCGTGGCCAGCGTATAGCCGGGATTGAGCTTCTTCATGCCGGCAAAGCTCGACGACTGATCGAGCAGCTTGATCGGGCGCGCGGAGGCGAGATCCATCACCGCGCCGGCCGGCACCTGGGTGCCGAGGCCGAAGGCGACGGCGTGACCGTCCTTCATCTGGTTCACCGAGTTGGTATAGCCGACGAAACTCACCTTCACGTCCTTGTAGGTGAGCCCGTTGACGCCGAGGATCTGCCGCGTGATCAGCTCGCCGGTATTGCCGCGCTGCTGGGTGGTGATCGATTTGCCCTTGAGGTCGCTGAACTTGTCGATGCCGGAATTGGCGGGGACCACGAACTGGTAATACTGCGGGTAGAGCGTGGCGATGTTGCAGATGTTGGTGGCCTTGCGCGGGAACGGCTTCTTGCCGTTGACGCCGTCGACCGTCGAGATCGAGTTGCCGAAGCCGATATCGGCCTTGCCCTCGTCGACGCCGCGCACATTGGCGATGCCGGCGCCCGGCAGCACCTGCACCTTGAGCCCGGGCACCGCCTTCTCCCACATGTCCTTGAGCTGGCCGCCGAGCGGAATCCACGAGCCGCCCTGCGGGCCGGTCATCATCTTCAGATCGGCGGCGGCGGCGGGCGCCGCGAGCGCCAGCGCCAACCCGGCGCCGAAAACGAATGTGCCGAATTTCTTCAACGAAGCTTGCATGGTGGTTTCCTCCCCTGCCCGTCGCTTGGCGCCAAAGCATGGTGCTTGGCGCCGCCGGGGCGTTTTTGTAAGTGCGTAGCGTACGCGGGGCGCGCCTGGGTTGCCAAGGGCGGGGGCGCGGGCCGCGTCGCGATGAGAGCACGGCCGGCCGGCGGCGGCCTCGGGAGCCGGGGCTTGGAAATCGCCGCTAAATGTCCGATTTAATGGTCGGAGTGGCAGGATTTGAACCTGCGACCCCCTCGTCCCGAACGAGGTGCGCTACCAGACTGCGCTACACTCCGACTGAAGGCCGGTCTTATAACCCCGGCGCCCCTAAACGCAAGCTATGAGCATGATCCCGAAAAGTGGGCACCGGTTTTCGGACAAGATCATG
Organism: uncultured Pseudomonadota bacterium; assembly: GCA_963805535.1. GTDB lineage: Bacteria > Pseudomonadota > Alphaproteobacteria > Rhizobiales > Xanthobacteraceae > Pseudolabrys. The sequence continues at coordinate 332,056 of CAWDUV010000004.1, read as the reverse complement.
CTCAAAAATAACGAGAAGCCATGACCGCCGAGCCGGGAACACGGGTTTTGCAGGCCGACCGGGCCGGCATCGAGGCGGCCGCGCGCTGCCTGCGGGCCGGCGGGCTGGTCGCCTTCCCGACCGAGACCGTCTATGGGCTCGGCGCCGACGCGTGCCAGGGCGAGGCGGTGGCCAGGCTCTACGCCGCCAAGGGCAGGCCCGCTTTCAACCCGCTGATCTCCCATGTGGCGGACGCGGCCGCGGCGCGCCGGCTCGGCCGCTTCGATGCGGCGGCCGAAAAGCTCGCGGCGGCCTTCTGGCCCGGCCCGCTCACGCTGGTGTTGCCGAAGTTGCCGGAGTGTCCGGTGTCGGAGCTGGCGCTGGCCGGGCTCGACAGCGTGGCTGTGCGGGTGCCGGCACACCCGATCGCACAGGCGCTGCTGACGGCGTTCGGCGCGCCCGTGGTGGCGCCGTCCGCCAACCGCTCCGGCCATGTCTCACCCACCGGCGCGGCGCATGTGCTGGCCGATCTGCGCGGGCGCATCGACATGGTGCTCGACGGCGGGCTCTGCAAAGTCGGGCTTGAATTGACCATCGTGGCTTGCCTGGGCGAGCCGAGGCTGCTGCGGCCGGGCGGCGTCGCGCGCGCCGATATCGAGCGCGTGCTCGGGCGCCCGCTCGCTGCCGCCGCCGCGCAGGAGGCGCCGCTTTCGCCCGGCATGCTGGCCTCGCATTACGCGCCCAAGGCACGCCTGCGCCTGGAGGCGCAAGCGCCGCGCACGGGCGAAGCCCTGCTCGCCTTCGGCCCCGATGTGCCGGCGGCCGATGGCCCGGCGCTCAATCTCTCGCCGCGCGGCGATCTGGTCGAGGCGGCGGCCAACCTGTTCTCGTATCTGCGTGCGCTCGACGTTTCCGGGGCGCGCGCCGTCGCGGTCATGAAAGTGCCGCACGACGGCCTGGGCGAAGCGATCAACGATCGGCTGAAACGCGCCGCTGCGCCGCGCGGAGGAGCAAGGCAATGAGACGTCGTCGCGTATTCGGAACGGTGCTTGCTTTAGCGCTGCTTGCTTGCGCCGGCACCGCCCGTGCGGAAGTGCAGAAATTCATCGTCGCTTGCGGCGGCAAGCTCTGTCCCTATTATCAAATTACCCTGACGCCGCCGCCCGGCTGGGTGCTCGACGCCAGGGCCACCTGGCACAACAAGATTCAGATGATGGTGCCGAAGGGCACGGACTTTGCCAGCGCCCCGGCGCTGATCTACGTGCAGGTCTTCCCTCATCGCGACAAAAACCACACGCTTGCCGATTTCGCGCGCGTGAGCAACGACCGCTGGCGTGCGCATGTCAAGGACGCCAAGATCACCGCGCTGCCCACGGTCAAGCGCGCCAACGGCAAGCCGGGGTTCCTTCGCTTTGCCTTCGAAAATCCGAGCAAGAAGGAGCAGGCCTATGAGCTCGGCGCTTTCGGCATCGACACCGACAAGGACGGCAACGAATTCGTGCTCGACGTGGTGATGACCGGCGCCGACAAGGCAGCCCTCGACCGCGCCGAGAAAGCCTATGTCGCCTTCTTGCAGGCGCATTGACATGATCCGGCTAGCGATGACGGCTGCCGAGAATGCCACTAAGGTAACGCCATGCTCGATCAACCCGGTTTGAATCCCGACCTGCTCGCCCGCTTCGCGGCCATCGTCGGCGAGAAATACGCGATCGCCGCGGGCGACGCGCAGGCGCCCTATCTGCTCGAAATGCGCGATCTCTATCGCGGCCATACGCCGCTGGTGCTGCGGCCGGGCTCGGTTGCGGAAGTGGCGGCCATCCTCAAGCTCGCCAACGAGACCGGAACGGCGATCGTGCCGCAAGGCGGCAATACCGGCCTGGTCGGCGGGCAGATCCCGCATCACGGCGAGGTGCTGCTGTCGCTCACCCGGCTGGACAGGATCCGCGAGGTCGATGCGGTCTCCAACACCATGACGGTGGAGGCCGGCGTCACCTTGCAGCGCGCGCGCGAGGCGGCAGCCGAGAAAGACCGGCTCTACCCACAACTACTGCCGTCGGAAGGCACCTGCACCATCGGCGGCAACCTCTCGACCAATGCCGGCGGGGTGGCGGCGCTGGCCTACGGCATCGCGCGCTCGCACGCGCTCGGGCTGGAAGTGGTGCTGGCCGACGGGCGGACCTTGCACAATCTCAACAAGCTGAAGAAGGACAATACCGGCTACGACCTGAAGAACCTGTTCATCGGCGCGGAAGGCACGCTCGGCGTGATCACGGCGGCGGTGCTGCGGCTGGTGCCGCGCCCGCGCTCGGTGGAGACCGCCTTTATCGGCGTGCCTTCGCCTGAGGCCGCGCTCGAGCTTCTAGGCCTCGCTGAGGAGCGCACCGCCGGCGGCGTCACCTCGTTCGAATTGATGCTGCGCTCGGGCGTCGAGGCGGTGGTGAAGTTCGACGCTATGAGCCGCATGCCGCTCGCCGGCCCGCATCCCTGGTTCGTGCTGATCGAATTGTCGTCGCAGGCGCGCTCGGGTTTGCGCGAAGTCATGGAGGAAATCCTCGGCGCGGGCCACGACAAAGGGCTCGTGCTCGATGCAACGATTGCCGACAGCGTGCAGCAGGGCAAAGCCTTCTGGCGCATCCGCGAATTGTTCGGCGAGGTGCAGCGCCATATCGGCGCTTCGATCAAGCACGACGTCTCAGTACCGGTCGCCGCTGTGCCCGCCTTCATCGAGCAGGCCAACGCCGCGGTGACCAAGCTCATCCCCGGCTGCCGGCCGCTGCCCTTCGGCCACATGGGCGACGGCAATATCCACTACAACGTCACGCAGCCGGAAGACGCCGACCGCGAAAAGTTTTTGGCGCGCTGGGACGAGGTCAACGCGGCGGTGTTCGCGGTGGTCAAGAAGCTCGGCGGCTCGATCTCGGCCGAGCACGGCGTCGGCGTGATGAAGCGCGACATCCTGCCCGACTACAAGGACCCGGTGGCGATCGAGCTGATGCGCGGGATCAAGAAGCTGCTCGATCCGAAGGGGATATTGAACCCGGGGAAGGTCCTTTAAGTCAGAATAAAGCCCCCTGCCCGCTGTCTTTCTTTTCTTTCGCCCGCTTCGCACGGACCGGCGGTTTCGGCGGCACTGGCGCCACCTCCGCACCCGCGGCGACCGGCTCCACCAGCTTCGGATTGTCGTTGGCGGTGCGGTTGACCGCCGGCGACACCGGATAAAGCTCCAGCAAATCCTCGGGCGCGGGATGGATCAGCGCCGACGCCGTCACCGCGTCGACCTGCGCGCAATCGAGCCACAGATCGAAAGCCTCGGGGGCCAAGATCACCGGCATGCGGCCGTGCACCTCGCCGAGCGTGGCGTTGGCATTGGTGGTGACGATCGCCGCCGTCTCCAACTCCTCGCCGTTCGGCCCGGTCCAACATTCCCACAGGCCGGCGAAGGCCATCGGCCCGCCCGCCTTCAGCCGCACGAAGTAGGGCTGCTTGCGCCCCGCAACAGCCTTCCACTCGTAGAAACCGTCGGCCGGGATCAGGCAGCGCCTGCGCTTCATGGCGGCGCGGAAGGCCGGCTTGTCGATGACGCTCTCGCCGCGCGCATTGATCAGCAGCGTGAAATTCTTCGGGTCCTTCACCCAGGACGGCAGCAGGCCCCAGCGCACCAGGGCGAAATGGCGCTCTCCTTCCGTGAGCCGCACGATCGGGATCGGCTGCGTCGGCGCGACATTGTAGCGCGGCGGGAAATTGGGCAGCTCCGGATAGCGGAACAGCGCGCGGATCGCTTCCGGCGCCGAGGTGATGGTGTAGCGGCCGCACATTTCTTGCCGAATCCTAAAGCTTCCCGGGGCTTAAGTGCGCCTTAACCGCCGAACACGATAACATGAGGCGGGGTAAATGGCCGGCGGCGGGCCCTCAATGAAATATCAGGATTGCATCCAGCCTGCGCAAGCGCCCGGCGGCTCGGCCGCCGGCGAGCGGCTCGCCGAGGCCAATATCAATCCGGCCACCGGGCTGGCCAGCGACTATCTCAATCATTTCAACGAAGCCATCATGCTGCTTGAGATGCTGCCGAACTGCCCGGATTGCGTTCAGGATTTTCTCGCCTGGCGGCCGCTGAGCTATCGCGAGCATTTCGCCGGCTCGCAGTTCAAGGGCCGCGACTTGGCGATCGCCGCCTACGAGGCGGCCGACCCCGGGCTGCGCGCCCGCCTCGACGCGCTCGCCACCGCCATGACCGCCATGCTGCAGGCAACCGGCATGGCCTTGCGCGCCGGCCTGCCGCCGGACGCCGGAGGCCTGATCGCGGAAGCCGTGGCCGCCGGGCTCAAGCCGCTCGTCGCCCGCGCGGGCGCGCTGATCAACGGCGAGGGCGAGGCCGAGCGCGATCGATCGTCGGCGCCGCAAGCCGTGGTCGACGGGCTGATGCAGCGCGGCGCATGAACGACCCCCGCGCCTATCCGCAACGTCCCATTCTCGCAGTCAGCGCGGCCATCATGCGCGATGGCAAGGTGCTGGTGGTGCGGCGCGCGCGCAGGCCGGCCCTCGCGCTCTACACGCTGCCGGGCGGCGGGGTGGAGACCGGCGAGACGCTCGTCGAGGCGGTCAAGCGCGAAGTTCGCGAGGAAACGCAGCTCGAGATCGAGCCGGTGGCGCTCGCCGGCCACCGCGAGGCGATCGTGCGCGACGCGCAAGGGCGCGTCGAGCGCCATTTCGTCATCATGTGCTTTGCCGCGCACTGGCGCGCGGGCGAGCCTGTCCTCAACGAGGAGCTCGACGAGGCGCGCTGGCTCGATCCGTCCGAGCTGGCGCAGCTCAAGACCACCGAGGGCCTGGCGGAGATCGTCGCCGCGGCGGCCGGCCTCGTCGCCGCGCAGGGTTAACCGGCGGCTTGCCTTGCGAATGCCTCAGAGCGGGGGCATATCAGGCCGCGTGAAGAAGCTCCTGACCATCGCCTCGCTCTTGCTTTGCCTTGCGGCGGTACCCGCGCGCGCCGACGACACGGCGGCCGCTCCGCACACCGGCGACACGCGGGCGCCGTTCGACCACGACCTGCAGCGGCTGGCCGAAATCCTCGGCGCGCTGCACTATCTGCGCGCGGTCTGCGGCGCCCATGAGGGGCAGAAATGGCGCAACGAAATGCAGTCGCTGGTCGATGCCGAGGCCCCCGACGGCGACCGCCGCAAGAAGATCATCGCCAGCTTCAATCGTGGTTACCGCGGCTTCCAGCAGACCTATCGCACCTGCACGCCGGCCGCCGATCTCGCCATACGCCGCTATCTGGCCGAAGGCGCCAAGATCTCGCGCGAAATCACCGCGCGCTACGCCAATTAGGGCGCGCGTCGCAGTGGATAAACCCCTGCCGTTGTTAACCTTTCCTCAAGGTCCGGCTCGCCGCGGAACGCTCGCATGCTAACCTCGTACTCGGGACATAAGGGACATGCGTCGGCTTCGAGCCGGACGCGGGGGACGAAAACGTAGTGACGGACACGGGATCTTCGACCGAGCAGCCGACCGCCGCTTCCGCCAACGAGCAGAAGCGCGTGGCGCTCGGCTATCTGCACGAGGCCTGGGCCGAAGCGCGGCTCGACGGCATCGACGGCGACTGCCTGGCGCAGGCCTGCCTGTTCGCGGCGCTGGCCGAATTCGTCTCCACCTATGGCGAGGATGCCGCTGCGACTTTCGCCGAGGGCCTCGGCGTGCGCATTCGCAACGGCGAATTCTCGCTCGAACAGGCGCGCCAATAGTACGCGCGCGTCCGTTTCTTTCCAGAATTTAGCGCGTCTAGCGCAGCGTCAGGTGCAGGCCGTAATGGCGCTCGAGCACCGCGTCGATATCGGCCGGGAAGAACGGCTTCTTCAGAAAGCCGAGGGCGCCGGAGGCATGCGCGCGGTCGGCGATCTTGTTGTCGATTGTTCCGGTCATCATCACCACCGATACATGCGGCTTGGTGCGCCTGATCTCCGACAGCGTCTCGAAGCCGTTGAGGCCGGGCATGTTGTAGTCGAGGAAGACCAGGCCGAAATCGCCGCTCCCGATCTCGCCGAGCGCGGTGATGCCTTCGCTCGCTTCGTGCACGTCGAGCGCGAAGCGGCTGGCCGACAAGATCTTGCGCACGACGGTGCGCGTGGTGCCGGAATCGTCGACGATCAGCACGCGGGTCGGGATCTTGGTGCGGGCGCCGAGCTCGACCAGCCGGCGCGCGTCGTCGGCATTGCCTGGCCTGGCCATGACGCCATCGACGTCGCCCGGGCGCTGGCCGCCGCGCGCCATCGCGGCAAAGATCAGCGGCGCCGAGCGCGCCGCGCGCGCGGCCGCCACCAGCGCCGCCTTGTCGGCATCGTCCAGCTCGCCTTCTACGACGCACAGGTCGAAACCGTCGCCGGCAAGTATGCCGGCGGCAGCCCCCGCCTCTGCTGTCGACAGATCGACCGGCACGGACGCCATCGCCGCGCCCTTGCGCCACATATCCTGCTGCGGCGGCGGCGCCGCCACCAGCAGCATGCGGAGCGAAACGAGGTCAGCGCTCATGGTCCCTGCCCTTCGCGTCCCGGCCCGTAAGTCCGACCGCGGCGAGGCTGGCTGGCTGGCTACCGTTCAATAGCCTGTTGCGCGGGGATTTCAATTACACTGGGCTATAATGCATGAAAATCTGGGGAAAACTCGCGCAATTGTTGAATTAAACTAATCAATGGTTGTGCTGCCGCCAGCACATTAACTTCCGGTGCCCGCGGCGCCGTGCAATGTCTCCAGGAAGCGCACGCGCTCTCCTTGTCCGGGCGCCGCCAAGCTGCCTTCCCAAACCACCTTGCGGCCGCGCACGAAGGTCCCGACCGGCCAGCCGGTGACGCGCATGCCGTTATAGGGTGTCCAGCCGGCGCGGACGGCGATCCAGCCATCGGTGATGGTTTCGCGCCGCTTGAGATCGACCACCGTCACGTCGGCGTCGTAGCCGGCGGCGATGCGGCCCTTGGCCGCCATACCGAAAATGCGCGCCGGCCCGGCACTGGTGAGGTCGACCAGGCGCTGCAAGCTGAGCCGACCGGCATTGACGTGGTCGAGCATGAGCGGCACCAGCGTCTGCACGCCCGCCATGCCGGAGGGGCTGGCCGGATAGGGCTTGGCTTTTTCTTCGCGCGTATGCGGGGAATGGTCGGAGCCGATCGAATTGATCGTCCCTTGCGCGATGCCGTGCCAGAGGCCGGCTTGATGGCCGGCGTCGCGAATCGGCGGGTTGAGCTGGGCGAGCGTGCCCAGCCGCTCATAGCAGTCGGGCGCCTGCAAAGTCAGATGCGCCGGCGTCGCCTCGGCGGTGGCGACGTCCTTGTGCGCGCTCAAGAATTCCGCCTCCTCCTGGGTGGTCACGTGCAGCACATGCACCCGCTTGCCGGTCTCGCGCGCGAGCTCGATCAGCCGTTGCGTGCCCATCAGCGCGGCCGTGGCATCGCGCCATACCGGGTGCGAGCGCGGGTCGTTTTCGACGCGCAGGCTCATGCGCTCGCGCAGGCGATATTCGTCCTCGCAATGGAAGGCGGCGCGCCGGCGAATAGTTTGCAGCACCGCGCGCACGCCTTCATCGTCCTCGATCAGCAGCGAGCCGGTGGAGGAGCCCATGAATACCTTCACGCCGGCCACGCCCGGCAGGCGTTCCAATTCTCCGAGCCTCTCGGTGTTGTCGCGGGTGGCGCCGACGTAGAAGGCGAAATCGCAATGCATGCGGTGATGCGCGCGGGCGACCTTGTCGGCGACCGCCTCGGCCGTGGTGGTGGCGGGGTCGGTATTGGGCATTTCGAACACCGCGGTGACGCCGCCAAGCACGGCGCCGAGCGAGCCGGTTTCCAGGTCCTCCTTGTGGGTGAGGCCGGGCTCGCGGAAATGCACGTGGCTGTCGATCACGCCCGGCAACAGGTGCAGGCCGCGGCAATCGACGATCTCGCCGGCCGAGGCGCGCGACAGATCGCCGATCGCGGCAAAGCGCCCCTCCCGGATGCCGAGGTCGCGCAAGGCCACGCCGTCCTGGTTGACCACGGTGCCGCCCTTGAGGATCAGGTCGTAGCTTTCGGCCATATTGGAGCCGTTCCAGATCGCGGGCTTGAGCCCTCAGCGACAGCGCTTACGTTTCGCCGCGAGTTCTGGCAAGAGACCCCCGACACGAGACCTCCAAGGATTGCACATGCAGGCAGCGCTTCTTCCCGACCGCGGCGCGGTCAAGGTGACCGGCGAGGATGCGCGCAAGTTCCTCAACGGGCTCGCCACCAACGATATCGGCAAGGTCGCCCCCGGGGCCCCGTGCTTTGCCGCCCTGCTCACCCCGCAGGGCAAGATCATTGTGGATTTCATCGCCGCCGAGGCGCCGGCGCAAGACGGCGGCGGCTTCTTCCTCGACTGCCCGGCGGTGCTCGCCGCGGCGCTGACGGCGAAGCTCAATTTCTACAAGCTGCGCGCCAAGGTCATGGCCGAGGACCTCTCGGCGACACTGGGCGTAATGGCGTTGTGGGACGGCCAAGGCGACACCGAATACGGGCTTTGCTATCCCGACCCACGCCTGCCGGCGCTGGGCATGCGGGTGATGCTGCCGCCGCATCTGGCGGCGGAAGCGGCGGGCGACCTCGGCGCCACGCTGGTCGATGCCGCCGATTACGAAGCCCATCGCATCGCCCTCGGCGTACCGCGCGGCGGCGAGGATTTCAGCTATGACGGCACCTTCCCGCACGAAGCCGACATGGACCAGCTCGCCGGGGTCGATTTCGACAAGGGCTGCTATGTCGGACAGGAGGTGGTCTCGCGCGTCGAGCACCGCGCCAGCGCGCGCAGCCGGGTGGTGCCGGTGACATACGCGGACGCCGCGCCCTTGGGCGGCCTGCCGGTGACGGCGGGCGACAAGCAGGTCGGCACTTTCGGCTCGGCGGCGAAGGGCCGCGGGCTCGCTTTGTTGAGGCTCGACCGCGTGGCCGACGCGCTCGCCGAAGGCACGCCGCTCACCTGCGGCGGCGTCACGCTTCACGCGGTCAAGCCGGTGTGGGCGAAGTTCGCCTGGCCGGGGGAAGCGACGGCGGCGGAATGAGCACGCCGGTCCAGCCCGACAATTTCAAACGCTGCCCCTGGCCGGGGCAGGACCCGCTTTATGTCGCCTATCACGACAGCGAATGGGGCGTGCCGGAATATGACGACCGCGCGCTCTACGAGAAGCTCATGCTCGACGGCTTCCAGGCCGGGCTTTCCTGGATCACAATCCTGCGCAAGCGTGACAATTTCCGCAAAGCTTTCGACGATTTCGCACCCGAAAAAATCGCGCGCTACACGCCGAAGAAGATCGAGCGCCTGATGCAGGATGCCGGCATCGTGCGCAACCGCGCCAAGATCGAGGGCGCGGTCACCTCGGCGCGCACTTATTTGAAGATCATGGAGAGCGGCCCGGGCTTCTCCGCCCTGCTGTGGGATTTCCTCGACGGCAAGCCGAAGCAAAACACCTTCAAGCGCAAAGGCCAGGTGCCGGCGGAAACCGAGATATCGCGCCAGATGTCGAAGGAGCTCGTGGCGCGCGGCTTCAAGTTCGTCGGGCCGACCATCGTCTACGCCTTCATGCAGGCGGTCGGCATGGTCAACGATCATCTGGTGAGCTGCCACCGCCACGCGGCCTGCGCCAAGCTCGCCAAGCGCAGATGAGCAAGGCGCGCAAAGCCGCCAAGTCTGCGCCCGCGAGCGCGCCGCGCGCCTGGCAGCGCATGCTGTCGGGGCGGCGGCTCGATCTGCTCGATCCCTCCCCGCTCGATATCGAGGTCGAGGATATCGCGCACGGACTGGCGCGCGTTGCGCGCTGGAACGGACAGACCAAGGGCGCGCATATCTTCTCGGTGGCGCAGCACGTGCTGCTGGTGGAAGCGCTGGCGCGCGCGAAAGTGCCGCGGCTCGACGCCACCGGCCGCCGCGCGGTGCTGCTGCACGACGCGCCGGAATACGTGATCGGCGACATGATCTCGCCGTTCAAGGCGGTGATCGGCGACAGCTACAAGGCGGTGGAGCGTCGCCTGCTCGCCGCCATCCATCTGCGTTTCGGCCTGCCGGCCAGGCTGCCGGAAAGCCTGGCCGCGCTGATCAAGACGGCCGACCGCGGCGCGGCCTATCTCGAAGCGACGCGGCTTGCCGGCTTCGCCGCCGAGGAAGCGCGCCGCTTTTTTGGCCAGCCGCCGAAAATCTCCGCCGCGCTCGAGCGCGAATATCTGACGCCCTGGCCGGCCGGGACCGCCGAGACGCGGCTGCGCGAGCGGCTGGAAAAGTTGATGCGCGCCTGACGCTTTTATTGCGTCGCGCAAGGTCATAGATATGACGCAAGAATTGCTCAAAGGACCGCGATGATCCACGTCTGCTCGCTCGCCCGCCTGCACGCCACGGTCGATGAAACCGGGGCGCGCCACATCGTAACCCTGCTGCGGCTGACCGACCGGGTCGAGCGGCCGGCGCATATCGCGCCGGAAAACCATCTCGTGCTCAGCGTCGACGATATCTCGGCGCCGATCGAAGGCTATAGCTGCCCGGGCGACGAGCACGTCGCGCGGCTGATCGCTTTCGCCGGCCGCTGGGACCGGGCGGCGCCCATGGTGGTGCACTGCTTCGCCGGCATCAGCCGCTCCACCGCTGGCGCCTTCGTCACCGCCTGCGCGCTCAATCCCAAGCGCGACGAGCGCGAGATCGCCCTGGCGATCCGCCGCGCCTCGCGCACAGCGCAGCCGAACGCGCGCATCGTCTCCATCGCCGACCGCCTGCTCGCGCGCGACGGCCGCATGGTGCGGGCGATCGAGGCGATCGGCCCCGGCGTCGGCGCCATGGAAGGCGATCCGTTCAGGCTCGAGCTGAGCTGAGCTTCGCTGAACCTGCCCGGCTTCCGCCGCGACTAAGCCCCGACTACGATGGCGTTGAGGATTCGCGGGGGCGCGGGCCATGTTCGAACTGCTGGCATTAGTTCTTTTCGCTTTCCCGATCATCGCCATCGTCGCTTTGGTGATGGCGCTGAATTCGCGCAGCGCCTTGCAGGCGCTGCAGGCACGCGTCGCCAAACTGGAAGCCGGGCAAGCGCCGGCCGAGGCCGCTGCCGTCGCCCCCGCCTTCGCCCCGCCGCCGGTGCTCACCACGCGGCCGCCGCGCGCCGAGGCGCCGGCCGGCGAAGAGGCGCCGCCAGCGGTTGAGCCAGCGCCGCCGCCCGCGGCGCACGCCGCCGCGCCGCCACCGCCGAGGGCCACGCTGGAGGAGCGCTTCGGCACCCGCTGGGTGGTGTGGATCGGCGGGCTGGCGCTGGCGCTCGGCGGCATCTTCCTGGTGCGCTATTCGGTCGAGCAGGGCCTGCTCGGCCCCGGCGTGCGTATCATACTGGCCGCGCTGTTCGCCGCGGTGCTGATCGGCGCCGGCGAATGGACGCGGCGCAAGGAAGTCGGCCTCGATGTGCGCGCCATCCCGACCCAGCACATTCCGAGCATCCTCACCGCCGCCGGCACCGTCGCCGCCTATACAACCGTCTACGCCGCCTTCGCGCTCTACGGCTTTCTCTCGCCGGCGGTCGCCTTCATCCTGCTCGGCCTCGTCGCGCTGGCGACGCTCGCCGCCGCGCTGCTGCACGGGCCGGCGCTGGCCGGCCTCGGCCTTGCCGGCGCCTTCGTGACGCCGCTGCTGGTGGCAAGCAAAGAGCCGAGCTACTGGGCGCTCTATCTGTATCTCTTCGTCGTCACCGGCGCCGCGCTCGCGCTGGCGCGCCTGCGGCTGTGGCGCTGGCTGGCGATCACTGCGGTGGCGCTCGGCGCGCTGTGGACGCTGCCGGGCCTGGAATACGCGCATGTCGATGCGCTCGGCGCCCACCTCTTCCACGTGATCGCCGGCTTCGCGCTGGCGGCGGCGCTGATCGTCTGCGGCCTGCTGTTCGGTCCCGACAGCGAGCCTGGCGCGATCGACGACATCTCGTCCGGCGCCATCGGCGCCTATCTGCTGGCGGCCACCGTGGTGGCGATCATCAGCCTGCACGATCCCGCCGCGCTCGCCGTGTTCAGCATCATGATCGCCGCCACCGTGGCCATCTGTTGGCGCACCGCCGCCGCGCTCTATGCGCTGCCGGCCGCCGGCCTGATGGTCGTCGTGGTGATGCTGCACTGGGTCGCGCCACACTACGCCATCGACCTGGTGCTGCCGCCCGGGCCGGCGCGCGGCGCGGTGCCCGACCTGCCCACCGGCGCGGGCACGCATATCGCGCTCGGCGCCGCGCTGGCGGCGCTGTTCGGCGCGGCCGGCTTTGCCGCGCAAGGCCGCTCCAGCAATGCCGTGGCCGGTCTGATCTGGAGCGGCACGGCGGTGGTCACGCCGATCGCCATTCTGATCGCGCTCTATCTGCACATCGCCGAGTTCGACCGCTCGATTCCCTTCGCCGGGCTCGCGCTGCTCTTGGCCGCGCTCTACGGCTATGCCGCCGAAGCGTTGAGCAAGCGCGAGCCGCGTCCGGGCCTGGCCGGATCGGCCGCGGTGTTCGCCGCCGGCGCGGTGGCATCGCTGGCGCTGACGCTGACCTTCGCGCTGGAAAAGGGCTGGCTCACCGTCGGGCTCGCCTTGATGGTGCCGGGCATCGCCTGGGTCGCCGAGCAGCGACCGCTGCCGGCGCTGCGGTCGCTCGCCGCCGCCATGGTGGTGCTGGTGCTGCTGCGCGTCGGCTATGAGCCGCGCATCGTCGGCCATGATCTCGGCGCCACACCGATCTTCAACTGGCTGCTCTATGGCTATGGCCTGCCGGCCGCCGCCTTCTGGTATGGCGGCCATCTGCTGCGCAAGCGCGCCGACGACGCGCCGGCGCGCATGGCGGACGCGGCGGCCATCCTGTTCACCGTGCTGCTGGTGCTCCTGGAGATCCGCCACTTCATGACCGGCGGCGACATCTACGCGCAGACCACGGCGCTCACCGAAGTCGCCATGCAGATCTCGGCCGGCCTCGCGCTGACCATCGGTCTGGAGCGGCTGCGCCTGCGCAGCCACAGCCTGGTGCACAATATCGGCGCGCTGGTCATCGGCGCGCTGAGCCTGGCGGCGATTGTGCTCGGCCCACTATCGACGCTCAATCCGTTCTTCACGCGCACCGAGGTGGGCGGGCCTTTCTTCAATCTCATCCTGCTCGGCTATGGCATTCCCGCCGTGCTCGCCGCCATCCTGGCGCTGGCCGCCCGCGCGAGCCGGCCGCTCGCCTACCGCTATATCGCCGCCGCCAGCGCGGTGGTGCTCGCCCTGCTCTATCTTTCGCTGGAGGTACGCCGGCTCTACCACGGCAATTTGCTGACGCCCGCGCTGCCGACCAGCGATGCCGAGCAATACATCTATTCGGTCGTCTGGCTGCTGTTCGGCGTCGCCCTGCTGGCCGCCGGCTTCCTGCTGCGCTCGCAGCCGGCGCGCATGGCCTCGGCCGCCGTCATCGCGCTCACCATTGGCAAGGTGTTCCTCATCGACATGGCCGGACTGACCGGCATTTTCCGCGCGCTGTCCTTCATCGGCCTGGGCGCGGTGCTGGTCGGTATCGGCTGGCTCTACCAGAAGCTCTTGTTCCCACCGCGCGCGCCGGTGGCGAGCCCCGGCGCGCAAGGCGGCGCGTGAGCGGCGCGTGGCCTGCCCCTTACGCTGCGATGATCACCTTCAGCGCCTGGGTTTCGGCGGCGTGGCCGAAGGTTTCATAGGCCTGCTCGATTTCATCGAGCTTGAAGCGATGGGTAATCAACCGCTTCGGGTCGAGTTTCTTGGACGCCACCGTCTTCAGCAGCATGGGCGTCGTCACGGTATCGACGAGGCGGGTCGTGATCGCAATGTTCTGCGCCCACAGCGTTTCCAGATGCAGATCGACCTTATGCCCGTGCACGCCGATATTGGCGATGATGCCGCCGGGCGCCACCAACTCCTCGCACAGCTCGAAGGTCGCCGGCACGCCCACCGCCTCGATGGCGGTGTCGACGCCGCGCCCGCCGGTCAGCTTCTTTACGGCGGCGGCCGCGTTGCCGTCCTTGCTGTTGATGGTGTGGGTGGCGCCGAACTGGCGCGCGATGCCGAGCCGGCTGTCGTCGAGGTCGATCATGACGATCTCGGCCGGCGAATAGAACTGCGCCGTGAGCAGCGCGGCGAGCCCGATCGGCCCGGCGCCGACGATGGCCACGCTCGCGCCCGGCGCGACCTTGCCGTTGAGCACGCCGCATTCGAAGCCGGTGGGCAGAATGTCGCTCAGCATGACCAGCGCCTCCTCGTCGGCGCCCGCCGGAATGGGATAGAGGCTGGTGTCGGCGTGCGGCGTGCGCACATATTCGGCTTGCGTGCCGTCGATCTCGTTGCCGAGGATCCAGCCGCCGGTGGTGCAATGCGAATACATGCCGCGCCGGCAATATTCGCACTTGCCGCAGGACGAGATGCAGGAGATGAGCACGTGGTCGCCGGGCTTGAAGGCCGTGACGGCGGCGCCGACCTCCTCGACGATGCCGACGCCTTCGTGGCCGAGAATGCGGCCCGGCTTGCAGGTCGCCACATCGCCCTTGAGGATGTGCAGGTCGGTGCCGCAGATCGTGGTCTTGACCATCTTCACGATGGCGTCGCTGGGAGCCTGGATTTTCGGCTTCGGGCGGTCTTCGACCGCCTTGTTGCCGGGACCACGGTAAACGAGAGCTTTCATGGCATTCTCCTGCGGCGCGAGTGCAAGTCGGCGCATCGTGCGTATTCACGACGCGCATCGCCTTTATTCGAAAAAAGCGATATCGACGTTGCAATCGCCTTGATATGAATCAAGTTCCATCGATGTCGGGCGTTACATTTCCGTAATACGGGGGCGAGAGTGAGCGACAGACAATACGGCGTGGTCACGCCGGAGGTGATCAAGGAGCTCGGCGCGCTCGCCTTCCTGAAAGGTATCGTCGACGGCACGCAGCCGAGCCCGCCGATGAGCCAGACGCTCGGCTTTCATCTCACCGAGGTCGAGGAAGGCCGCGCGGTATTCGAGGGCTTGCCAGAATACCGCCACTACAATCCGATCGGCACCGTGCACGGCGGCTTTGCCGCCACGCTGCTCGATTCCGCGCTCGGCTGCGCCATCTTCTCGACGCTCGCCAAGGGCGAAGCCTGGACCACGCTGGAATTGAAGTTCAATCTGGTGCGCCCGCTGAGCAAAGACACCGGGAAGGTCACGGCGGAAGGCCGCGTCATCCATCGCGGTCGCACGGTCGCGACCTCCGAAGGCGACATCAAGGATCTGAGCGGCAAGCTCTACGCCCACGCCACAACGACTTGCATGATCTTTCCGGCGAAGTAGCTACACCCTGTCATTCCGGGGCGCGGGCGAAGCCCGCGAACCCGCAATCCAGGGGCAACGCATACGGACTTGGCTTTGGATTCCGGGCCCGGCGCTTCGCGCCGTCCCGGAATGACGCGGCAGATCAAAACCTGTTCGCCGGAATCTTGAAATAGCTGCGCCCGTCGCTCTCCGGCTCGGGCAGCCGGCCGCCACGCAAATTGACCTGCAGCGCGTAGAGCATGCGGTCGGGCAGCGGCAGCGTCTTGTCGCGCGCGGTCCGCAGCTTGACGAATTGCGCTTCGCTCGTGCCGTTCTTGACGTGGATGTTCTTGGCCTTGTGCTCGGCGACGCTCGCTTCCCATTGCGGGGCGCGGCCGTCCTTGCAGTAGTCGTGGCCGACGAACAGGCGCGTCTGCGCTGGCAGCGCCAGGATCGCCTGGATCGAGCGGTAGAGCGTTGAGGCGTCGCCGCCGGGAAAATCCGCGCGCGAGGAGCCTGAAATCCGGAGCCATCAGCGTGTCGTGCACGAAGGCCGCATCCTCGCCGACGATATAGGTGACCGAGCCGAGCGTGTGCCCGGGCGACAGCATGACGCGCACGCTGAGCCCGCCGATCTTGAAGCTGTCGCCGTCGGCGAACAGCCGGTCGAAATCGGCATCCACGTCGAAGGCCTGCGCCAGGTGGTAGATGCCGCGCCAGAGCCCGGCGATCTCGCGCACCTTGGCGCCGATCGCCTGCGGGGCGTTGAGCTTCCGCTTCAGATAGGCCGCGGCCATGAAATGGTCGGCATGCGGATGGGTGTCGAGGATCCATTCCACCGTCAGCCCGCGCTCACGCACATGCGCGACGATCTCGTCGGCCGAGCGGGTGTCGGTGCGGGCGCTGCGCGGATCGAAATTCCACACCGCGTCGATGATGGCGGCGCGCTTGCTGGCCGGGTCGCTCACCACATATTGCACGCTGCCCGTATCCGGCTCGTAGAAGCCGGTCACTTCAGGCGAGCGCGGCCCGCGCGAGCGGCTGGTCTGCTGCTGGCTCATCGCCTCGTCAACGGCCGGCGCGGCCGTTCGGTTGGAGATGCTATTCCGCTTCGGCGGTCAGCGAAGGGCGCAGCGCCAGCGGGTTGCCGTGACGGTCGGCGTGATGCACCACATGCGCGCGCTCGTAGCGGCGGGTGAAATTGCAATAGGCAAAGCCCAAGCCGGAGATCGAGCCGCGGAAGCTGTCGCCGCCGGTACGCTCGAGGTTGAAGCAGGGCTGGATCGGCAGGCCGCGCAGCGAGGCGCAAACCGACTCGCCGCGCACCCTGAGCGTGCCGGTCGGCAGCGCCGCATAATGCATGCGGCCATGGCCCTGGAACTGGATGGAGCCGACGACCGAGCCGTCGGCATAAACGCGGCCCTGGCCGCGGGTGCCTTCGAAGCAGCTGTAATGGAAGGTCTTGCCGACAATGAAGCGGCGGGCTTCCGAAGCCGTCAGTTCGCCGGCAAAGGCCGGCAAGGTGGTCAGCAGGCCCACCAGCACAAAGAACGCGCGCACCATCCCCGTTACTCCGACCGACGCCACCTACGCACCGATACAAACTGACCGTTTTTTAAGCCTAAGCCATTATGAACGGCTTTCGTCGACAAATCATGAATATGTTTACTGCAGCTTGACCACGATGCGGCCGCGCACCTTGCCGGCCACGATATCGGGGGCTACCCCGATCACCTCGTCGAGACCGATTTCGCGCGTCATGGCGGCCAATTTCTGGCGGTCGAGCTCCGCGGCCAGGGTTTTCCACGCTTCTTTTCGCCGGGGCAGCGGGCACATCACCGAATCGATGCCGTAAAGGCACACCCCGCGCAAAATAAACGGGGCAACGGACCCCGGTAGGTCCATACCCCCGGCCAGGCCGCAGGCCGCCACCGCCCCGCCATAGCGGGTCATGGACAGGAGATTGGCGAGCGTCGTGGAGCCGACCACGTCCACCGCGCCCGCCCAGCGCTCCTTGGCGAGGGGCCTGGGCTTCTCGGCCAATTCCTTGCGGTCGACGATCTCGGCCGCCCCCAAGCCTTTGAGATAATCGGCCTCGGCCGGACGGCCGGTCACGGCATGGACGGTGAAGCCGCGCTTGGCCAGCAGCGCTACCGCGACCGAGCCGACCCCGCCGGCGGCGCCGGTGACCGCCACCGGCCCCTGCTCCGGGGTGAGCCCATGGCGGGCGAGCGCCAGCGCGCAGAGCATGGCGGTATAGCCGGCGGTGCCGATGGCCATGGCATCGTGCGCGCTAAGCCCATCGGGCAATGCCACCAGCCAGTCGCCCTTGACGCGGGCCTTCCCGGCATAGGCGCCGAGATGGGTCTCGCCGCAGCCCCAGCCGTTGAGGATGACTTTGTCGCCCGGCTTCCAGGCCGCATCGCTGGACGCCTCCACGGTGCCGGCGAAATCGATGCCGGCGATCATGGGAAAGCGGCGCACCACCGGCGCCTTGCCGGTGACGGCGAGGCCGTCCTTGTAGTTGAGGCAGGAATAGTCGACGGCGACGGTGACGTCGCCCTCCATCAGATCGGCCTCGTCGAAGTCGGTCAGCGCCGCTTTAGTGCCGCTATCCGCCTTCTCGATCACGATCGCCTTGAATGTCGCCACGCCGACCTCACCACTGGCTGGAACCCGTGATTGGAACCCGGTGGCCTTTTTGGCGCGCCGGGGCCGATGGCGCAAGCGCCCGGCGCGGCAAGGTCGATCATCCTGTGGCAACAGGTCGAGAGGGACTTACGGCTCCCAGGGAAACGCGCTAGCATTGGTATCGGGATGCGTTCACGCGAGAAATCCGGCAAATAACGCAAGCTAACGCGGCTTGCGGAACTAGAACGGGGCGCGTCCCGCGGGGGTGGTTCGCGGTGCGTTACGCTCGCGGGCAGAGAATGGCGTCGGATGGTCGTGGCTGGTCGGTCGTTACGGGCTTTGCTTGCCGGGCTGCTGTGCAGCACCGGCATGATTTTTGTCGCCCATGCGCAGGACGCGACCTGGGTCGGCGGCGTTAGCAGCGAATGGGTCGACGGCAACAACTGGAACCCGGCCAGCGTGCCGAGCGGCACCGCGACCTTCGGCGCGACCGGGAACACGACGGTCGCCAACTCCGGCTTTGTGAGTATCGGCGCCGTCGATTTCACCGCCGGCGCGCAAGCCTACACGATCGGTGTCGACAATTTCTTCATCGTCAACGGCACGGGCATCGCCAACAATTCGAGCAACACCCAGACCTTCAACATCCTCGACACTACCGTCGCGCTGGTGTTCCAGAACGCCAGCACCGCCAATGGCGGGACCGGCGCCATCATCTACAACAATGCTGGCTTCATGTATTTCCAGAGCACGACCAGCGCCGGCGGCTCTGCGACCACCATCAACAACAACGAGATCCTGCAGTTCAGCGAAAACAGCACGGCCGGCAGCGCTACTATTCACAACACGATCGAGCTGGATTTCTTCGATTCGGCGAGCGCGGGAAGTGCCACCATCACCAACAGCGCAACGGGCACGATCACGTTCAACAACAGCGCGACCGCCAGCACGGCGTCGATCGACAATAGCGGCGGGTTGCAATTCAACAATCAAAGCACGGCCGGCAGCGCCGTCATCACCAACGAGTCGGGCGGGACGATCGATTTCCGCAATACCGGCACCGCCGGCGGCGCCCAGATCACCAATATGAGCGGCGGAACGATCACCTTCCACGACACGAGCACGGCCGGAACGACGGCGACGATCGGTAATGACGGCACCGTCAACTTCGACGACACCAGCTCCGCCGGCAGCGCCGGGATCACCACCACCGCGGCGGTCTCGTTCAACAATTCGGCGACCGCCTCCTCCTCGCACATTACGGTCAACGCCGGCGGCACGCTCGACTTTAACAACTCGAGCACCGCCGAATCGGCGACCATCACCAACAATTCCGGCACGGTCGCGTTCAACAACCTGAGCCTCGGCGGCACCGCGCAGATCACCAACGACGCGACCTTGCAATTCAACAACGTCGCCGACGCGCAGAGCGCAACCATCGTAAACAACGGGGCGGCGACCTTCAACAATTCGGCGACCGCCGGCAGCGCCGGCATCACCACCAACACAGGCGGCCAGGTGTCGTTCAACGACAGCAGCACGGGTGGCACGGCGAGCTTCGTTTTCAACGGCACGGGCTCGATGATTGTGAACTCGACAGCGATGACGGCTGGCTCGATCGCCAGCGCCAGCGGCGGGAGCTTCATCGCCCTCAACAATTCGCTGACGGTCGGCGGCAACGACACCTCGACCACCTACGCCGGCGTAGTCCAGGGCAGCGGCGGGCTCGACAAGGTCGGCATCGGCACGCTGACCCTGTCCAACGCCGCCAATCTCTATTCGGGCGCCACCACGGTCGACGGCGGCACGCTCGACGTCACCGGCTCGATCGCGTTGTCGAGCCTCGCCACGGTCAATACCGGCGCGACGCTCACGGGCACCGGGGCGGTCGGCAACACAAGCATCGCCGCCGGCGGCATCTTCTTGCCGGGCAACGGCACGCCGGGCACCTCGATGAGCGTGAACGGCACGCTCGATTTCGCCTCCACTGCCACCTACACCGTCAATCTCAACCCGACGACCGCTTCCCTCGCCAACGTCACCGGCACCGCGACGCTCAACGGCGCGACCGTCAAAGCCGTGTTCACGCCCGGCAGCTATATCGCCAAGCAGTACATCATTCTCAGTGCCGGCAGCGTGAGCGGCACCTTCGGCACCATCAACAATGTCAACCTGCCGAGCGGCTTCGGCGACACGCTGAGTACCGACGCAACGAACGTCTATCTCAACCTGTTCTTGGCCCCGCCCGTTTCGCCCGGCGGCCTCAATGTCAATCAGCAAAATGTCTTCAACGCGCTCACCAATTCGTTCAACACCGCCGGCAGCATTCCGGCGGTGTTCGGCACGCTGAGCGCCAACGGTTTGACGCAGATTTCCGGCGAGGCCGGCGCGGGCTTCATGCAGGACGCGCTGCAGGCCGGCAATTCGTTCCTCAATCTGATGCTCAATCCCTATTTCGAAGGATCGTTCGGCAACGGCGGGAGCTTCGCTGCTGTCCCCTATGCCGAGGAGCCGCGCGCTGCGACCGATGCTTTCGCCTCGCTCGACAGGAAGCCGAGTCCCGCATCCCGCTTCGGCGTCTGGGGCGGGAACTATGGCGGCAGCGGCAGCATCAACGGCAACGCGACAACCGGCACGCACGACTACAGCGACCGTTTTTACGCCCTCGCCGCCGGCCTCGATTATCGCGCCACGCCCGACAGCGTGGTCGGTTTTGCGCTCGCCGGCGGCGGCAGCCATTGGAGCCTCGAGCAGGCGCTGGGCGGCGGACGTTCGGACATGTTCCAGGCCGGCCTCTACGGCAAGACGCATGCGGGCCCGGCCTATTTCTCCGGCGCCTTGGCCTATTCGTTCCACGACGTGACCACCAACCGCACGGTAACGGTGGCGGGCGCCGACGCGCTGGAAGCCAAGTTCAGGGCCAATGTGTTCGGCGGCCGGGCCGAGGGCGGCTATTCCTTCGCGGCGCCGCTGATCAATGTCACGCCCTTCGGCGCGGTGCAGGCGCAGTGGATCGAACTGCCGGCCTATGGCGAGACCGCGGCCACCGGCTCAGCGCAATTCGCGCTGCATTACGCCGATCAAACGGTGTACACCACCCGCACCGAATTGGGCGCCCGCTTCGACAGGAGCTACACGGTCGGGCAAGGCGTTTTGACGCTCTACACGCGGGCGGCCTGGGCGCATGACTTCAACAACACGCCGGTCGCGAACGCGAATTTCCAACTCCTGCCGGCATCGAATTTCGTGGTCAATGCGGCCAAGCCCGACCCCGACAGCGCGCTGGTCAGTGCCGGCGCCGAATACAAGCTCGCCGACGGCTGGTCGCTGCTCGCCAAGTTCAACGGCGAGTTTTCCGAAACCACCGCCCTTTATACCGGCAGTGGCATGATCAAGAAGGTCTGGTGGAGACTCAGGCGTTCGCCGCCCGTTCCGCCGTCAGCAATTCCACCACGCGCGCGATGTCGGCGGGCGTGAACGGCTTTTCCACCACCGGACAGCCCGAGCGCGCGAGGAACCGGCCGGCCGCCGGCCCGAGCGTGTCGCCGGTGACGAAGGCAATACGGCGGGCGAGCTGGGGATGCTCGACCTCGAGCCACGCGTACAGCGAAGGCCCGTCGCCGTCGGGCATGCGGATGTCGCAGAGGATCAGATCGTAGCGCGTGCCGCCATCGGCGATGCGGGTCTTGGCAGCGCTGGCGCTCGCCGCCACCTCGCAGGCAAAGCCCTGCTTGCGCAAAATCTCGCACAACAGCCCGGTGATCTCGACCTCGTCGTCGACCACCAGCGCACGGCGGCCGGAGCCCGGCGCCGGCGCGGCAGCCGGCGGCGCGGGCGCTACCTCCTGCGCCGGCGACGCGCTCAGATCGATCGGCAGCCGCATTTCGAAACTGGCGCCGGCGCCGTTTGCCGGCGTCACCGTCAGCGTGCCGCCATGCGCCTCCACCAGGCCGCGCGAGACGGCAAGCCCGATGCCGGTGCCGACGCCTTGCGGCTTGGTGGTGAAGAACGGATCGAAGATGCGGCTGCGGATGTCGGGCGGCACGCCCGGGCCGTTGTCGGAGACGGTGACGACGATCTGCGCCGGCTCGCCCGCCACTTTGGCGGCGATGGCGATGCGGCGCCGGCCCTGCACCTCCTCGAGCGCCTGCTTGGCGTTGACGATGAGATTGACCAGCACCTGCTGGAGCTGATCGACGTCGGCGCGGATCGTCCGGCAGCTCGGGCGCGAGATCGAGCGCGACCTCGATGCCGGCGGTGCGCAGGCCATAGGTCAACAGATCGAGCACGCCTTCCACCAGCGCCGGCACGCTGGCCTTGCGCCGCTCGGCCTGGCGCTGGCGCGCCATGGCGAGGAAGGTCTTGACGATGCGCGCGCAGCGGTCGGCGGCGACCTCGATCTTGGCGCTGCGCTCGGCGAATTCGGCAAAGACCGGATTTTGCGCGGCGAGCTCGCCGGCCGCCTCGCGCAGCATCAGCGCCTGGCCGGTCACGATCGACAGGGGATTGTTGAGCTCGTGCGCGACACCGGCGAGCAGCGAGCCGAGCGCGGCGAGCTTCTCGCTCTGGTGCAGCGCCTCGCGCTGGCGCTCGATCTCGGCGCGCGCGCGGTATGTCTCGGTCAGGTCGCGGATATGGGCGGTGAACAGATGGCGCGCCGGCAGCTTCACCTCGGTGATGGCCAGCTCGACCGGGAACTGCGTGCCATCGGCGCGCATGGCCTCGATCTCGATGCGGCGGCCGAGCACGGTGGCAACGCCGGTCGTGCGGAAGCGCTCGAAGCCTTGCTCGTGCGCCCCGCGCAAGGAAGGCGGCACGATCAGATCGCCGATCGGGCGGCCGAGCGTTTCCGCCCGGCTATAGCCGAATGTCGCTTCCGCCGCCGGGTTGAACTCGATGACGCAGCCGCGCTCATCGATCACGACGATGCAGTCGAGCGCGGAGACCAGCACCGCGGCCGACAGCGCCTCGCTGTCGGCATAGGCCTGCAGCCGGGCAGCGAGCTCTTCCTCGCGCGCGCGATGTTCGCTCATGTCGATGGGCGAGGAGGTCATGCCGGTCTCATGCGGGGCGTTTGGGCGGCACGTAGATGTAGCCGGCGCCGCGGATGGTCTTGATCACCTGCGGCTTGGCCGGGTCGACCTCGATCTTGCGCCTGATGCGCGTGATGCGGATGTCGATGCTGCGGTCGAACGGCTCGTTCTCGCGATGATGGGCGAGATCGAGCAGCCGGTCGCGGCTCAAGACGCGGTGCGGATTCTGCGAGAACACATAGAGCAAGTCGAACTCCATGGCGGTGAGCGGCTCCTGCTTGCCGTCGACATGGACGAGGCAGCGCCCCGCGACGTCGAGCATGACCTTGCCGAAGGGCGTAAGGCTCTGGGGCCCGGATCTCGCCGGGCGCCGGCGCCGCTTCCGCCGGCAGCACGATCTGGCTCGCCATGCCGGCGCGGCGCAGGATGGCGCGGATGCGCGCGCGCAATTCGCGCAGGTCGAACGGCTTGGTGACGTAATCGTCGGCGCCGACCTCCAGCCCCACCACGCGGTCGATCACGTCCTCGGCCGCGGTCACCATCAGGATCGGCACGTTGCTGGCGGCGCGCAGGCGGCGCGCGATGGCGAAGCCGTCTTCGCCCGGGATGTTGACGTCGAGCAGGACGAGGTCGGCTGCACGCTCGGCGAGCGCGGCATCGAGCGCGCGCCCGTCGGCGGCCAAGGCGACGTCGAAGCCGTGCTTGCCGAGATAGTCGGCCAGCATCTCGCGCAGCGACGCTTCGTCGTCCACGACGACAAGACGCGGCTTATCCTCGCTCGTCATTAGCTTGCCACTGTCGCCCTGGCAGAGGGCTGCCCCCAAATTCCAGGCGCAAGATTACACCGGCTGGCGGCGGCAAGACTACTGGCATCTACCGTCTGCAAAACCGGCGGGCGGCGGGCGCGCCAATTGAAACATAAGGCGAAATTCGACTGAAACATGCGCATGCGCATCTTTTGGGCAGGGCGCGCGCGGCGCCGCTGCTGTCACAAAAGGCTTGAAGGCCATGAACGATCTGGACGTGAAGCTGGTGCAGTCGAGCTTCGCCAAACTGGCGCCCAAGGGCGATGCGGTGGGACAGGCGTTCTATGCCGAGCTTTTTGCGGCGCATCCCGAGCTCAGGCCCATGTTCGCCGCCGATATTGGCCCGCAGGCCAAGCGCCTCACCAGGATGCTGGCCTTCTTGGTCAACCACCTCGACCGGCTGCCGACCATCCTCCCGGCGGTGCAGAGCCTCGCCTTGCGCCACCGCGGCTACGGCGTCAGCGAAGCCCATTACGCCATGGTCGGCACAGCGCTCATGGCCGGCCTCGGCCGCGGCCTGGGCGAGGACTTCACCCCGCGGGTGCGGCAGGCCTGGATCGCCGTCTATACGGTGCTCGCCGGCAGCATGATGGCGGCGGCCCGCGGCCGGACCGCGGCCTAGTCCTGCTCCAACATCGATTCGGGCCTGGCGCCGTCCTTCGCGGCAACGTCCGCTTTTGGACCGCCGGCCGGCGAAATGTTTCGCGCCAAGCCGTCCGGGCGAAACAATTCCGGGCCGTCGCGGAAAATGTTTCGTGCCGGCCCGGCGCTCGAAACAAATCTCGACCGCCGCGAAACCACTTTTTTCTTGCGCGAAAAATTGCGGCAACGGGCGCTTGCTACTCCCCCCGCATACACGAAACGCCGACAAGGCGAAGGGGAGATGCCACATGCAACAGGGATTAGCACTTGCCCATGCTGCCCGGGCCTGGCCGCAGATTGCCGTCGTCCAGGACAATTCTGACGAAAGCCTGATCGAACGCATCGCCGAAGGCGACGAACTCGCCATGCGCGCGCTCTATGCGCGGCACAGCGTGAAGACTTTCCGCTTCGTGCTGCGCCTGGTCGGCGACACCGCCAAGGCCGAGGACGTTGTCAGCGAGGTGTTTTTCGACGTGTGGCGGCAGGCCGGCCGTTTCGAGGGCCGCAGCCAGGTCGGCACCTGGATCCTGGCGATCGCGCGCTTCAAGGCGCTGACCGCGCGCCGCGCCCGCCGCGAAGAGCCGCTCGACCACGTCATGGCCGAAACAATCGCCGACGAGGCCGACGATCCGGAAACCTGCATGCAGAAGACCGACGACGGCGCGTTGCTGCGCGCTTGCATCGCGCAATTGTCGGCCGACCACCGCGCCGTCATCGACCTCGTCTATTATCACGGCAAGTCGGTGGAAGAGACAGCCGACGTCCTCGGCGTGCCGCGCAACACGGTGAAGACGCGCATGTTCTACGCGCGCAAGCGTATCGGCGAGCTGTACCGGCAGTCGGGCGGCGCGCGCGTTTATCACGCCTGAGCGGAGACCGGAGGCGAGCCTTACCGCTGCAACACGCCGATCACGCGGCTGGCGAAGCTCAGCCGCTCGGCCATCACCGCGATGACGTAGCTCAGCAAGGCCTGGCCGAGCGCCGGCATGTCGCGCTTGATCTCGTCGAAATGCGCCAGGCTCAACTCGTAGAGCACGCTCTGCGCCTCCGCTTCGATGGTGGCGCTGCGCGGGCGGCCCGAAATCAACCCCATCTCGCCGATCGTGGTGTGGCGCCCGAGGCTGCGCACGCGCACCGCATGGCCGTCGCCCATGTCGACGACGATGCCGACGCGGCCGTCGAGGATGAAATGCATGGAATTGGACGGCTCGCCCTGCCGCGCGATGATCTCGCCGGGGCCGACTTCGAAGCGGCGGCAAAGCGCGGCCAGCGCATCGGCATGCTCGGCGCTGCCCAGCGCCTTGCCCAGCCAGCCGCGCAAGGAGTCGCTCTCGGTGCCCTCACCGCGATGCGCCGCGACGATCAAGTCCTCGCAGCTTTCCAGCGCGCGGTCGAGATCGCTCGCCACCATCACCTCCGGCGTGAGCAAGCCGGTATTCTGCAAGGCGCGGCGCAAGTCGTCCTTGAGATTGACCAGCACGATGCGCGCGCCCGCTTCGCCGGCCGCCTGCTTGATCTGCGAGAAGCTGTGGGTGGCCGAGGAGTCGATGCCGGTGACCAGGCGGAAATCGAACAACAGATAGCGGCAGTCGCCGCGCCGGCGCAGCAGTTCCTTGACGTGCTGGTAGAGCCGGTTGGCCGAGCCGAAGAACAGATAGCTTTGCAAGGCCATGCCCTGCAATTCGGGTCCGTGGCGCGCCAGGATGGCGAGCTCTTCCGCGCTGCGGTCGAGGCGGCTGCGATACTCGGAGCCGTCGAAGGAGAACTTGATGGCGTTCACGCGGCTTGCAGAAACCGCAAAAGTAGCACAGCCGATGATCACCCCGATCAGCACGCCGGCGATGAAGCCCCATTCGACGATGATCAGCGTGACCGCGAGCAGCGAGGCGTATTCGGAGAGATGCAACTGCCGCGCCGACTGCACGATCCAGCGGCGCAGCAGTCGCGCGCCGGCGAATATCAGCGCGCCGCCGAGTGCAAATTTGGGCGCATAGCCGAGGAAGCCCGGGCCGATCAGCAGCATGAGCCCCGCGATCGCCGCCACCGTCAGTCCGGGCAGCCGGTTGCGGGCGCCGAGATTGAAGTTGAGCGAGGTACGGCTGAGCGACAGGCAGCTGACAAAGCCGCCGAGCGCGGCGGTGACCAGGCTGGCAAGCCCCAGTGCCTTCAGCTCACGATCGATGTCGGCCTCGCGGCGCGTGGCCATCTCCACGCCGGTCGTGTTGAGCAACAGGCTGACCACGGTGACGAACATTACCGCCACCAGCTCGCCGGAAAGCGCAGGCAGCGAGCTCCAGGGAAACGCGGCGAGCGCCCGCATATGCCAGGGCGAAGCAAGCGTAGCGGCATGCTGCGGTTCGAACAGCCAGCCGGAGCTTTGCGCCGCCGCCACGCTCATGCCGCCGGCTGCGAAGCCGAGATGCGCCGCCGCCACCGCCGCCAGCAGCACGCCGGGCAGGATGAAGGGGCTCTGCGAGCGCGACAACAGCAGTTCCAGCGTGGCGGCCACGACCAGACCGGCGGCGAGCTTGCCCAGCATTGCCGGCGCGCCGAAGTCGCCGATATTGCCGAGCGTGAGCTTGTTGCCGGCGATCACGGCGACGGCACCGACCACCATCAGCCAGCCGGTGGCGGCCATGAAACCGCCGATGACCGGATAGGGCACGAAGCGAATGGCGCGCCCGGCGCGCATGAGGCCAAGGCCGGACAAAAAGAGCCCGGTCATGCCGGTCGCCAACGCCATGACGATCAGCACCGGCGCCAGCAGTTCGGTCTGGCCGGTTGCGGTGAGGCGCTCGGCCATGGCGGCCACAAGGGCCGCAATGACCGCAGAGGTCGATGAATCGGGCCCGGCAATGGCGAACGGCAGCGAGCTGCGCCAGGCGACGACGGCTGAGGCCACCGCCGCCGACAGGAAGGTGACGGCGATGCCATAGGACAGCCAAGGCGCGAGCGGGCCGGAGAAGATGAGCGCCGCGTAGGTCAGGCAATAGGTGATCGTCAGAATGCTGCAAATCGAGCCGGCGAGCAGGTCGTGCACGACGCCGCGTAGGCGCCCTGCCCCGAAGGCGCGCCCGCTCCGAACAAAACTCACCATGCCCCGCCCTTTCCCCCGGCGCGTTCTTTCAGCCCCTGAGGGAAAAACTACGATGGATTGCGCGCGATTGCCTAGAAAGGTCGCGCGCAGTGGAACCGGAGGCTAACGCCGCCGCGGCCTAGACGGCCGCTTCCGCGGCACGGCCGATTGGCTGCTCGACGATCGGCAAATTGATGATCGCCGAGATCACGCCGAAGGCCACCGACAGCCACCACACTACGTCGTAGGAGCCGGTCTTGTCGTACAAGAAGCCGCCCAGCCAGACGCCGAGGAAGCCGCCGACCTGATGGCTGAAGAAGGCAAAGCCGAACAGCGTCGCCATCCAGCGCGTGCCGAACATCAGCGCGATCAGCCCGGAGGTGGGCGGCACGGTCGACAGCCACAGCAGGCCCATCACGCTGCCGAACACCAGCGCCGACACCGTGGTGACCGGCAGCATGACGAACGCGACCACCGCGACCGAGCGCAGCAGGTAGATGATCGACAGGAGATAGCGCTTGGGCATGCGGTCGCCGAGCCAGCCGGCGCTGATCGAGCCGATCATGTTGAACAGGCCGATGGCGCCGAGCGTCCAGGCGCCGGCATCGACCGACAGGCCGCGGTCGACCAGATAAGCCGGCAGATGCACGGTGATGAAGAAAAGCTGGAAACCGCAGGTGAAGAAGCCGAGCACCAGCAGGAGAAAGGAGCGATGGCCGAACGCCTCCGCCAAGGCTTCACGCAGCGACTGGTGCCGAACGGCGTGATGGCTCTCCATCGGCGGCGTCGCCACGGCACGCGCCAGCGGTATCACCAGCAGCGTGATGATGCCGAAAGCCACCAGCGCGTGCTGCCAGCCGAAGCCGCCGATGAAGGCGACCGCCAGCGGCGAGAACAGGAACTGGCCGAAGGAACCGGCGGCGGTACCGGCGCCGAAGGCGAGCGATCGCATATGCGGCGGCATCAACTGGCTGAAGGCGGCGATCACGATGGTGAAGGACGTGCCGGCGATGCCGAGCCCGGTCAGTGCGCCAGCGGAGAAATCGAGCATGCCGGGCGTCGTTGAATAGGCCATCAGCGCCAGTCCGGCGCAGTAGAACAGTGCGCCCACCGACAACACGCGCAAGGAGCCGAAGCGGTCGGCAATCGCCCCGACGAAGGGCTGCGCGGCGCCCCAGACGAGCACCTGGATGGCGAGCGCGAGCGCGAAGACGTCGCGGCCCCAGCCATACGTCTGCGACATCGGCGTCAGGAACAGCCCGAGCGCCGCGCGCGGCCCGAAGCCGACGGTGCTGATCGCGCAGCCGCAGAGCAGGATCACCATCGGCGTACGCCAATGGGCGAGCGCCGCCCGCGCGTCGGCTGAATTCACTGCCATCCTTGCATGCCCCCGGCTTGATCAGCCTGCGAATGCAGCGCCCACCGGCGCGGCGCTGGGACGATATAGGGCCCGGCGGCCGATCAGAAACGAATTATCCTGATCGAAGCCATTTGCTCAGCGCATGGCTGCCGGGAATTGGCGGCCGGCTATCGACAATCTGAGGCTTTTTCAGTGAATTTTTCGATGGCTGGCAAGCAAAAGCGGGCACCAGAGGCGGCAACCGTGCATGCACAATGGCGTCCGTTCAGAACGCTTCATGCAATTCGAGCTCGCCCCCATTGGCGGCAGTGTGGGCGCCGAAGCGCCCCTGATAGGAGACGCGCAGACTGAAGCGCTGGCTCTGCCAAACGTCGAAGCCGGCCGAGACCTCGGCTACGGTCCGGTCGAGCGGCGTCGTCACGGTAAAGGGCGCAACGCCGGCCGGCGAGCCGGCGAAGCTTGCGGTCGCGCTCAGGCTGTCCTTGCTGAGGAAGCGCACGTCGGCCTTCAGATAGGGCCGCCAGATCGTCTCGCCGTGCCGCCACTGGCGGCCGATTTCCAAACCGGGCGCCGCCGATGCAAGCCAGACGTTCTGGCTCTGCACGTTCAAGTTCAAGGGCCCCGCCCCGCTTTCGTCGATGGCGCCGCGCCACAGCCCGATCGCATCGAAATCGACCAGCGGCTTGACGTAGAACGCTTCATCGCCGAACGCATAGGCAAAGCGCAGCTTGAAATCGAGCGTGTTATTGTCGGCATGCGCGGTCGCCGTGCCGGCGGTCGGAATATTGTAGCGGCTGGTGTCGTAGCGGGCGAAGCTGCCGCTCACGCTGCCGGCCACGAGCCAGTTGTCGCGGATAAATTTGAGCGCCGCGCCGCCGTGCAACACGTTGCCCGTGGCCGAGGCAAGATTGTTGTCGACTTTGATTGTCGAGCGCTCGTAACCGAAGCCGACGTCGAGAAACCAATTGGGCGCCAGTTCGCCTTGTGCGCCGCCGGTGAGGCCGCCGGCCTTTTCATTGAAGCCGAAATAACCGCTCTGCGGGCTGTAATCGGCGATGTGGCCGCTCGGGCGCAACCAGTAGCAGCCGCCCTCGCCCATCAAGGATTGCCCGCCATTGGCCGGCAGCGGGCAGCTGAACAGACTGTTGCCGAAGTCTATGCCGCCGAGCAGCGAGACCTCGGTCTCGGTGAGATAGGATTCGGGGCTCAAATGGTCGACGGCGCTGGCAAAGGAGCCTAGGTCCAGATTGGCCAGATAGAGCAGCAGCGGATTGAGCGCGCCGCCGCCCACGTTGAACGCACCTTGCAGGTGCTGACCGATCGCCGTTTCGTTCGGCGTCAGCCCCGACGGTGCGAAATTGATACCGGCGACCGTCAACGTCACATCATTGGCGTTCGGATAGGCGAGCTGATAGGTCACCACCGCGGAATTCTGCAGGGCCAGACCGTTATCGGTCGTGCCGCCGGCGGCCGACAGGATGGTGAATGTCTGCGGCATGGTGCCGAAGCTCAAGAGACGCGGCGCCACCACGCCGGCGAGATTGGCGGTGCCGGTCACGGTCAGCTTGTCGGCGCTCGAGCCGGCGAGATCCACGTCCACGGCGAATTTACCGTCGGCGTTTTGTACGAAATTGCCGCTAAGCGCGGTGGTCTGCACGATGCCGATGCCGCCCGGCGCCAGCGTGCCGTCGTTGGTGAGCGTGCCGCCGCCGAGATCGACCCCCGCGCCGCTGTTGAACAGCCCGCCCGGCATGTTGTTGAACGTGCCGCCGCCCGCCGAAAGATCGACATTGCCGGTGACGGTACCGTAATTGTACACCGTCGTCGGGCCGGTCGGACCGTAATCGCGGATCGCATTGAGACCGCCGCCAACGGTCGCGCCGGACTTGATCGTAATGGTGTTGCTGTAACCAGGGTAGCTCTGAACGGAGATGCCGGCTTGAACACCGTAGACAGTGCCGCCGTTCACCGTAACCGTGTTGCCGGAGTAGCCTATCGCTTGGATGCCGTACACGTACCCGGTGATGTTGCCATGGGTGGTGACTGACACCGCGCCATAGGGCGCGAGGGCGTAAATGCCATTGCCCTGTTTCGAAGTGATGTCGCCGGTATGCGAAATGCTGACGCCATTATATCCGATGGCGTGAATGCCATCCGCCGCACAGCCGCAACTGCCATAGACCTTGATATTGCCGGCGCTGACGATCGTCGCCGCCCCTAGGCGGGAATACGCGGAAATGCCGTCGCCGTTCTGCGCGGTGATATTTCCGGTATGGTGGACGCTGACATCGCCATAGGCAATCGCCGAAATCCCATCGCCGAGCACGGAGATATTGCCGGCGGTCGTGACCGTTACTTTGCCGTATCCCGAAAGAGCGTAGACGCCGCCGGCTGCCTGCGAGGTGATGTCGCCGGTATGCTTGACGGTGACGTCATTATATCCGACCGCGGAAATGCCGGGGCCGACGGCGGAGATGGCGCCGGTGCTGGTGACGTCCACTTTGCCGTAGATCGAATAGGCATTGATACCGATTGATGCGTTCGAGGTGATATCGCCGGTATGGTTGATTGTGACGTCACCATAGGCGATCGCCGCAATACCATCGCCGAGCGCGGTGATCTTGCCGGTGCCGGTGACCGTGGTCTTGCCGTAGCGCGACAAAGCATAGATGCCGCCGCCGCCGGCGGAGGTAATATCGCCGGTGTGATTGACGGTGACATTGTCATCCGCGGCCGCGTAAATACCGTCGGCGGTGCCCGTCACCGAGATCGAGTGCGGCGAGATATTGCTGTCGATCGTGATCGTATTGCCGGCGCCGCTTCGGCTGAAGTAAATGCCGCTCGTGTTCGCCGGCGGCGCGATGTCGGCCGCCAGCGAATTGACGACCAGCGTGTCGACCGCAGCGGGGTTGAAATCGACGCCGCTCGCGATGCCGCCCGATTGGTCGCCGGTGCAGGTGGCGACGTTGCCGACCGTCACGCACGCACTTGGCCCGGCGCGCACGGGCTTCGGCGTCATGCACCAGAACGCGCCCGCCGCCACGGTGCCCAGTAGCGCAGCGCGCCAGCTTCCGCCGATGGTGTCGAAGGTGTCGGAGCCGGCGCCCGCGCGCGCGTCGTAGCTGTAGGCGCCCGCTGCCGTCAAACGACCGAGCCGCAGGGGGCGTGCGGAAGTCTCTTTGCGTACCGTCGGGGTCGGGCCCGGGCGCCAGAATCCTTCGTGCGCGGCCGGCTGCGCAGGCACGCCATTGCCAACCGAAAGCGAACGCCTGCGCGAAACAACCCTGACCCGCACCGAAAACCCCTACGCCGCCGCTCGCACGGAACCGGCCAAAGACCACTGCCCGATCGACGCCGACGGCGTGTAAACTAGAGACAGGTTTGGTAATGCGCTACTAGAGCCACCGGTTTTCCCGCTGCCTTTGGCAATCTTATGTTGCGAAAATGACACAGTAGAACCGCGGATTTTGACGGCGAGGGCAATAAAGCGATGAATGAGTCCGCCGATCCTGCGCCGCCGGCGCAGCAGCCGGTCAAAATCAACTGCACGCGCGGACTGGCCGGCTGGCTGTTGCGCAACAATGTGACCATCGCCTTCAGCTCCTATCAGACCGGGCGGCTCTATCTGATCGGCGTCGACGCCCAGGAGCGGGTATCTTTTCACGAGCGCTTCTTCGCCCGCGCCATGGGCCTGTGGGCCGATCCGCAACGCATTCTGCTCGCCACGCTGTTTCAGATCTGGCGGCTGGAGAACGTGCTCGGACCGGAGCAGCGCACGAATGAAGGCGCCGACCGCCACTACGTGCCACGGGTCGCGCACACCACCGGCGATCTCGACGTCCACGACGTGGCGGTCATGAGCGACGGCCGCATCGTCTTCGTCAACACCGCCTATTCCTGTCTGGCGACCTTAAGTCCGACGCATTCCTTTCGCGTCTACTGGAAGCCGCCGTTCATTTCCAAGCTGGCGCCGGAGGACCGCTGCCATCTCAACGGGCTTGCCATGCGCGCGGGCGCGCCCGCCTATGTCACCGCCGTATGCAAGAGCGACATCGTCAACGGCTGGCGCGACCGCCGCGCCGAGGGCGGCTGCGTGATCGACGTGAACACGAACGCGGTGGTGAGCGACGGACTGTCGATGCCGCACAGCCCGCGTCTCTATCGAGATAAGCTCTGGCTGCTGAATTCCGGCACCGGTCAACTGGGCAGCATCGATCTGGCAAGCGGCGAGTTCGTGCCGCACACTTTCTGCCCCGGCTTCCTGCGCGGGCTTGCCTTCCACAACGGCTACGCGCTGGTCGCCCTGTCGCTGCCGCGCGACGGCAGTTTCGGCGGGCTTGCGCTCGACGGCGAATTGAAGAAGCGCGACGCCGAGCCGTGGTGCGGCGTGCAGATCGTGGAGCTTGCGACCGGCAATATCGTCGAATGGATCAGGCTGGACGGCGGCGTTACCGAATTGTTCGACGTGCAGGCGATCCCCGGCGTGCGGCATGCGACCTGCACCGGTATCCTCAGCGACGAGATCCAACATCTCGTGACTTTCGAGGCGGCGGCGGACGAAAAACCTTCCACTTGACGGCCGGCCGCCGCCCTGGCCCGGCGGCCTGTCAGAAACGGATTATGCCGATCGAAGCCATTTGCCCGGCGCATGGCTGGCCGGCCGAAAGCGCTCTCACGCGGCAGAATCGCGCCCTTCCATGCGGAAAGTCTTGGCCAGTTCCTCGTCAAGGTCGGCATAGACCCGCCGTTCGATGGCGCGGAAATCGTCCGCCGTCGGGTCGCGCGGGTGCGGAATGTCCACTTTCAGCACGGTTTTGATGCGGCCCGGCCGCGCGGTCATCAGCACGATACGGTCGGCAAGGTAGATCGCCTCTACCACCGAATGCGTGATGAATACGACCGTCTTGCGGTGCTCCTGCCAGATGCGCAACAGTTCGTGCTGCAAATGGCGCCGCGTGAGCGCGTCGAGCGCCCCGAACGGCTCATCCATGAAAATTATCGACGGCTCGGTCGCGAAGGTGCGCGCGATCGCCAGACGCTGTTTCATGCCGCCGGAAAGCTCGCGCGGCCGCTTTTCGGCGAAGTCGGCAAGCCCGACCATTTCCAGATAGCGCATGGCCACTTCGCGACGCTGGCGCCTCGGCACGCCCTTGCGCTCGAGACCGAATTCGACATTGCCGATCGCGTCGAGCCAGGGAAACAACGCATAGTCCTGGAAGACCATGCCGCGATCTATGTCCGGGCCGCGCACCAGCACCTCGCCGATGCGCGCTTCGCCGCCCGAAGGCGGCGTCAAGCCGGCAAGGATGTTGAGCATCGTCGATTTGCCGCAACCCGACGGGCCGACAACGACCAGGAATTCGCCCGCGGCGATGTCCAAGTCGACCGGCAACAACGCCTCGACCACGCGACCGTCGGCGCTCGTGTAGCGCTTGGCGAGGCCGTGCAATGAGAGTGGCTTGCCCGTGCTCGCGGCCGCGGTCATACGCTCACCCAATTGTAGCGCGCGTCCACCCAGCGGAAGACGGCATCGAACAAGACCCCGAGCACGCCGATCGTCACCATGCCGACCAGCACCAGGTCGGAGCGAATTATCTCCATGCCGTTGGAGATCAGATAGCCGAGGCCCGAGCGCGCGGCGACGAGCTCGGCCGCGATGATCGCTGCCCAGCCGGTGCCGAATGAAATGCGCAAGCCCACAATGACTTGCGGCAGCGAGGCCGGCAGCACCACCTTGCGGAACATGGATACGCTGTCGTTACAGCCGAGGATACGGCCGGCATTGATCAGCACCGGGTCGATGCTTTTGGCGCCGGCGATCGTATTGAGCAGGATCGGAAAGAAGGTGCCGATGAAGATGACGAAAATCTTGCCGCCCTCGTCGATTCCGAACCAGAGTATGGCGAGCGGAATCCAGGCAAGCGGCGAAATCGGACGAAACAGTTCGATCACCGGATCGAGGATTCGTTCAAGCCGCTGCCAGCGGCCCATGGCGAAGCCGAGCGGCACCGCGACGACGCGCCGCCAGCGCCCAGGCAGCCAGCACGCGGCAGACGCTATAAGCGGCGTCGATCGGGAGTTCTCCGCTCGCCGTGATCTGAACGAAGGTCCGCGCGGTCAGCAGCGGCGAAGGCAGCAGCGCGGCCGGCGGCTTGGCGAAGGTGACCACCGCTTGCCAGACGACGATCACGCCGGCCGCTGCGTAGAGATAGGGCAGGACTTTCGCCGCCCGCCGCCGCAAACTTGCCGCCAGCATAGGCGCAAGCCGGCCGGCAGGCGCAGACGCCGTTCCCTGCTCGGCCGCGAGCGTCACTTCACATCCTTCAGCGCCTGCTCCGCGAAGCTGGTGTCGACCTTTGGATTGTCGGTCGGCTTCAGCAACCCGGCTTTTTTCAAGAAGGCGCTGTAGGCGTCGACCGTCGACTTATCCGGTACGATGTTGTGGTCAAACACGGATATCTTTTGCTTCACCGCATATTCGATCACCGCGCGCGGGAACTTGTTCTCCGCGGTCCAGATATCAATAGCTTTATCGGGGTCTTTGAGTACCAGATCGATCGCCTTGACCTCGGCATTGATCAGTGCCTGCACCAAAGCCGGGTGTGACTTGATGAAATCTTCGCGCGCATAGGTGCCGTCGCCGACGTAATGGCCGTTCTTGATCGGCATGATCTGCGCCGAGCTGAGCAGCACGGTGCCGACGCCGTCGGCAAGTGCCCGCGATACATGCGGGTCCCAGGTGATACCGGCGTCGACGCTCTTGTTGGCGAGCAGGTTGGCGACCTGCGAGCCCTGCGTTTTGAACAATTGCACGTCTTTGATCGACAACTTGGCGTCGGCCAGCGCCTTGATCAGCAGCGGATATTGCTGCGAGCCTTCGCCCGGATAGGCGATCTTGGCACCTTTGAGCTGCGCCACGGTCTTAATCTTTGAGCCCTTCGGCACCAGAATCGCCGTCTGATCGAGAATGTCGATGGCGATCAACTTCGCGGGCAGGCGCGCGGCAGCGACGATCGCCGGGCCCATGCCGGCCGACGCGATTTGGATGGCGCCGGCGGCGAGCGCCTGATTTTCCGGTGCGCCGTACGAGAATGACCTGAAAACAATCTTGACCTTGAATTTCTCCTCGATCGGCTTGAGGTAGCCTGCTCCGTGCGCAACGAGTATCGGTTGCGTCGAGGGCTGAACGCCGAAATTGATAACTTCTTGCGCCGTTGCCGGACCGGCAAGGCCGGCCACAATTGCAGACATCACGACGTATCGAGCTGGAATGCGGACCATAGGTGCTCCTTGGGTCAAAGATTCGCATTGCACGAGGTGCGGCTGCACAAAGTGCGCGGTTCCGCATGCCCGGCATTTCGGACCGACGCATTGAGGATCGCTTGCGCCTAAAAAGCTGTCAACCGCACCAAGCGCCCAAAGATTGCACATACGCGTGATTTTCCGCTCATATTCTCATCGCGCGGGATCACGCGAATTCTCATCGCATGGGATGGAAGCTGATTGCGTGCGGCCGTAAAGGCGGCGCGCCGATGGAGAGTCAGTCAGATGGCGGCGAGCGCACAGCGCCACTCGCTGCGTGAGGCGAATGAGAATTGTCCGGCTAAAGCTTCTTGATGATCTTGGTCTCTTTCGCCGTGGTCTTGGGGTCGCCCCAGCTCGGCTCGCGCGCGCCGTCGCCCCAGGCGCGCGGCCGATAGAAAGTATGCACGCCGAGCCGGTAGATCTTGTTCATCTCCGACACCCAGTCGGGATGCACCCAGTAGGCGTGGTAATGCGTGGCCTTGGCGACTTCCGGCAGCCACAGCTTGCCGTCGAGCATATCGTGGGCGATGCGCTTGGCGCGCAGCCAGGCATCCGGCTCGGTGACCACGTCGGGCACGCCGTCGCAGGCGAAGGTGAACTGGCAGGCCAGATGCCGGTTGGCGTTCTGGTAGACCACGCCACAGACATTGTTGGGATAGAAGGGCGAGAACACCCGGTTCATCACCACCTGCGCCACGGCGATCTGCCCGCGCACCGGCTCGCCGCGCGCCTCGAAATAAACCGCGTTGGCGAGACACTTCTCGGCCTTGGCGCGCGTCTTGGCGGTCAGCGCAAGCCGCTCGGCCGGCGATTGCGGGCGCTGCGCCGGGCCGGTAACCACGCCCTTGTTGGCGATGCTCTCGCCGCCTTTCGCCGATGCATCGCTATCCGCCGGCGCGAGCGCTGCGAGCTTGAGGCCGGCATCGCCCGAAAGCGTCCTCACCACCGGCGCCCGACCCTTGCTCCAGGGCTTGATCGCTTCCTTCGCGCCGGCAAGCGGCACGGCACCGAAATAGACGCGCGCCTCTTCTTTTTGCTTGGCGGCGGGCCCGGCCGCCGGCGGTTGCTCGACCGGGGCCGCGAAGTCGTAATCGGCGTAGGGATCGAAGCGGTCGTCTGCCTCCTTCGCATGCAAGGGTGCGTCGGCCGCAGCTTGCGGCATCGCCTGCACCGACAGCATCGGCGGCATCGGCGGCATCGGCGTGCGCCCGCGCGAAATGAAAGAGTTGCGCTTGTCGCGCCGGTTGACGGTAGGAAATTGCAGCGGGCCGCTCGGATCGCCGAGCAGCTGGCGGCCGACCATGCGCGCGGCGTGGGCCGGATCGAAATCGGCCAGCGCATAGAGCGGCGGATGCGGAATGGCGGTGCCGACCGGCCGCGGCAGGCTGAACATGGCGGCGTGAATGGTGCCGAAGGGCGAGGCGATCAGAAAAGCGCGCGCGCGGGCCATGACCCCCGGCTGGCGCGCCAACAGCGCGCCGAGATCCTGGTAGGCTACCGGCGTGGGCACGAGCGCGCAGACAAGCGCCAAGGCGCCGACCCGCGCCGCGCTTTTGTGCCGGCTCGCTCCTGCTACGCGCACACCCACCCGACACCGCACGCCATTGCCGCACACGTCACCCGAGCCATAAGAATGCGATCGGTTTTGTTATTTTCCGATTAAGCTTGGCAAGCCTCAAAATACGCCGGGTGGGCAGTTTTTGGGCGGTAGGCGCGCACGGAAGGCGGCGCGCGGCAACGGCTTGTTAACCATTGTTAACCGTATTGAAATCGCTGCGGCCGATAGTGCGGGCTGTTTTATCGATTGTCGGGCCGTCATGCCGTTCCCGAGCCCTCTCCTGAACACCACGGCCGGCGTCATGCTGGCCGCGGCGCTTTGCATCGTCGCGCTCGCCGCCACGGGCGTGATCTACCGACGCCGGCAGGCGGGCAATTCCCGCATGATCGACGCGCTCGACAACATGTCGCAAGGCCTGTGCATGTTCGACGCGAAGACCCGCATCGTCGTGGTCAACAGCCGCTACCTGGAAATGTACAGCCTGTCGCCGGAGGTCGTGAAACCGGGCTGCACGCTCAAGCAGTTGATCCGGCATCGTAAGGACACTGGCTTGTTCACCGGCGACGTCGACAGCTATTGCGAACAGATCGTCGAGGACATGCGCGCCGGCAAGAGCGGTGGCATCTACGTGCAGGCAAGCGACGGCCGCATCGTGCTCGCCAAGAATGTACCGCTCAAGGGCGGCGGCTGGCTGTCCACCCATGAAGACGTCACCGAGCAACGCCGCGCCGAGCAGGAACGCGCGGCGGCCGAAGGCGAGGAGCAGCGGCGCGGCGTCATCGACGCCGGCATCGCCTCGTTCCGCCCGCGCGCCGAGACGCTGCTCTCGAGCGTGAGCGACCGCGCCGCCGACATGCGCGCGACCGCGGGCGCGCTGCTCGGCTTTTCCGACCGCACCACGCAGCGCGCGACCAGCGCGGAGGAACTCTTCAACGAGGCCTCCGCCAATGTGGAGACCGCGGCGGTGGCGGCCGACGAATTGTCGCGCTCGATCGACGAGATCAGCCGTCAGCTCACGCACACCAGCGACATCGTGGCGCTGGCGACGGAGGAAGCCCGTGCCACCGACGGCGAGATTGCCAGCCTCGCGGACGGCGCGCAAAAAATCGACGACGTGGTCGCGCTGATCCGCAACATCGCCGGCCAGACCAACCTCCTGGCGCTCAACGCAACGATTGAGGCCGCGCGCGCGGGCGAAGCCGGCAAGGGCTTCGCCGTGGTCGCAGCCGAGGTCAAATCGCTCGCCGTGCAGACCGCCAAGGCGACCGAGGAGATCGCCAACCACATCCTGGCGGTGCAGGGCTCGACCGCCGGCGCGGTCGAGGCGATCCGCCACATCGCCGCGCGCATGCAGCAGATCAATCAATACACCGCGGCGGTGGCGGCCTCGGTCACCGAGCAGAACGCCGCCACCGGCGAAATCTCGCACAACGTGGCGAGCGCGGCGGAAGGCACCGGCCACGTGGTGGCGGTGCTGGGCGAGGTCAATAACGCGGCGAGCGAGACGCGCAAGTCCGCGCAAGTCGTGCGCGAGTCGTCACAGACAATGGAAGCCGCGGTTGCCGGCCTGCGGCTCGAGGTGGAGGACTTCCTGCGCAAAGTGTCGGGTTAGCTCTTTCAGCCTCCCTCGTGGTCGTAGCGGACAGCGGGATGATGTGCGATCATCTCTAACAACCGGCCGTGACCACTGCCTACCGAAGCCGATATTTCATGCGCACCGAAGAGAGTCAAAGCGCCGCCCGGGCCGTCCCTTTGCCATTTCAGCCAAAGAGGGGTGTTCCCAAAGCGCCTCACAAGGCGAAGCTCGCCTGGCCTCGCCTTTTGCTTTGGATCGCCGCCGGCCTTTTGGCCCTCTTCGAACTGGTGCTTCTGCTTCGGACCAGCGCGCTCGTTAAGCTCAATTCCGATGAGGTCCTAAATGTACTGACCGTCAGTGACATCCTGAAGGGAAACCTGCTGCTGCATGGATGGGTGCTCGCCACCGACAATTTCTACCTCTCCGACAACCCGTTCTTCCTGGTGACGAGACTGCTGTTCGGGCGCACATTGCTCGCCATCTACGCCGCCCCATTTCTGGTCTACATTGTGTTCCTGCTGGGCGCGATCGGGATTGTGCGGCTAGAGACAAGCCACCGTCGTGCGCTGATATTCGCGTTAGGCATATTGGTTTTCTATCTCGGCACGCCGAGCCTGCACGATACCGCGCCCGTGACTTTCGTCGGAAACGTGCATATCGCGGCCCTGACCTTCGACGTCTTGGCCTGGCTCGCACTAACGGCTGCGCTTAAGGCGCGCACTGGGCGCGCGGTGGGTTGGTTCGCCGCCCTTTATGCGGCCGCCGCTCTGGTTGCGCTGATGAGCGATCCACTCGCGGTCGTCGTGTTCTGTATCCCTACTTTGATCGGACTGTTTTTCGCGCTGCTGGCGCCAAGCCGGCGACCGATCCATGCCGGTCTGGCCGGCCTTACGCTTGCGGCATTGGTGGGCGCGCATTTCGGACTGGCCGCGATCGAGGCGTTGGGCGGATTCACCATGGTGCTCAACCATTCCCTGAAATTCGTCAGCGCGGCAAATCTCGGACGCAATGCCACCGGTGTATTCTTCGGATTATTGAAGCTTTCGGGCGGCTATGTGTTCGAGCGCTCGCTCGACCGGCCCGACACGGTGGTCACGGCGATCCGGGTATTGGGACTGGCGCTCATGCTGACGGCGGCGGTGGCGGCATTGCGGCGCGGCCTAAAGCGCGTGGAAGGGTGGGACCTGCGACTGGTGCTCGCCATCGCCGTCCTCATCAACATCGCCAGCTGCCTCGCCAGCGACTTCTACACACACGCGTTAGTGCCGACGGCCCTCACCGGCGGAGCGGCAATCCGCTATCTCAGCCCGAGCATAATGTTCGGCGGCATTTTGGCCGCGCTCGAATTGCCGGGCATGGTCAGCCGTATCGCGGCGCCCGCGTTGCGCGGGACTTCGATCGGAATTTGCGGCCTGGCCTTGTTCGCGGCAGCTTGGCAGTTCGGTGCGCACGGCATATTGCGCTGGCGCGAGGAACCGGCCACGGCACGGCAACCGGCCCGGATCGCGGGGCAATGGCTGCAAAGTCGCGGTTTGACCCACGGGGTAGGCCCCTATTGGGCCGCAAACATAATCACCGCGCT
Organism: uncultured Pseudomonadota bacterium; assembly: GCA_963805535.1. Classification (GTDB taxonomy): domain Bacteria; phylum Pseudomonadota; class Alphaproteobacteria; order Rhizobiales; family Xanthobacteraceae; genus Pseudolabrys. Next base: position 291,249 of record CAWDUV010000004.1, on the reverse strand, counting down.
GTCCAGTCAAAAGGTTGCCGTCCGTGCTGTGCACGCCGAAAATAGCCGGCTCGAACCATTTCTATGGCTCAGTAAGCGGGCCTGGTATCATGACAAACCGCGCCCGCAATTCGTGATCTACGAGCCGAAAAATGATTTCGGTGTCACAACAGAGACCATCACGAATACCTACGGGGCGCCGACTTCAATCGAACACGTCGCTGGATATGACATTGCACTGTTCTCACGTCCTCCCCAATAGTCTGCGGACTGGCAGCGGCAATCCGGTGACCAGCTGACGATGCTGAACGGTCAGCGGATCGCTGTGATTTTGCCGGCCTATAACGCGGCGCAGACCTTGGCGCGCACCGTCGCCGAGATCGACCGCGCGGTCGTCGACGACATGATCCTGACCGACGACGCCAGCACCGACACAACGGTGGAGCTTTCGCGCGCGCTCGGGCTGCACACCGTCGTGCATCCCGAGAACCGCGGCTACGGCGGCAACCAGAAGACCTGCTACGCGACGGCGCTCGCCCGCGGCGCCGACATCGTGGTGATGCTGCACCCCGACTACCAGTATTCCCCGCGCCTCATCCCGGCCATGGCTTCGATGATCACCTCCGGCCATTACGACGCGGTGCTGGCCTCGCGCATTCTGGGCGGCGGCGCGCTCAGCGGCGGCATGCCGCTGTGGCGCTATCTCGGCAACCGGGGGCTGACCTTGATGCAGAACATCCTGCTCGGGCAGAAATTCTCCGAATATCATTCCGGCTATCGCGCCTGGTCGCGCCGCCTGCTGGAAAGCGTGCCGTTCGAGCGCTGCTCGGACGATTTCGTCTTCGACAACCAGATGATCACGCAGGCCCTTTATGTCGGCTTCCGCTTCGGCGAGATTTCCTGCCCGACCCGCTATTTCGAGCAAGCCTCCTCGATCGATTTCCCCCGCTCGTTGACTTACGGCTTGCGCGTGCTGGAAACCGCGCTGCGCTTTCGACTGGCGCGCGCCGGGCTCAAATCCTGGCCGCTGGTCGAGGCGCCGCGCGCGGGCGGCGGGCCGCAACCAAAAACCAACTGACCGGGACGCTTACGCCTGGCTCGTCGCGGACTTGCCGAGCGCGGCCTGCGCCGCGGCTAGCCGCGCGATCGGCACGCGAAACGGTGAACACGACACGTAATCGAGCTTGGCCTCGTGGCAGAAGGCGACGGAGGCCGGATCGCCGCCGTGTTCACCACAAATCCCGACCTTCAGCTTAGGCCGCACCTTGCGCCCGCGGGCAACGCCGATCTTGACCAGCTCGCCGACGCCCTGCTGGTCGATGGTCACGAAAGGATCGGCCGGCAGAATGCCGCGCGCGGTATAGGTGGCCAGGAAAGTCGCGGCATCGTCGCGCGAAATGCCGAAGGTGGTCTGCGTCAGGTCGTTGGTGCCGAAGGAGAAGAATTCGGCCGATTCGGCGATCTCGCCGGCCATCAGCGCCGCGCGCGGCAGTTCGATCATGGTACCGACGTCGTAGGTGAGATCCACACCAGTCTCCTGCCGCACCGCCGCGGCCATGGCGTCGATACAACCCTTCACGATATCGAGCTCGGCCTTGGTGGCGATCAGCGGCACCATGACTTCCGGCCTGACCGGCTTGCCGCTTTCCTTCTGTACCTCCACCGCCGCCTCGAAGATGGCGCGCGCCTGCATCTCGGCGATCTCCGGATAGGCGATGGCGATGCGGCAGCCGCGAAAGCCGAGCATCGGGTTGAACTCGTGCAATTCGCGCGCGCGGTCGGCGAGCTTGCGCGGGTCGGCGCCCATGGCTTGCGCCACCTCGGCGATCTCCTCATCGCCGTGCGGCAGGAACTCGTGCAGCGGCGGGTCGAGCAGGCGAATGGTGACCGGCCGCTCGCCCATGATCTCGAACAGCTCGCGGAAATCGCCGCGCTGCATCGGCAGCAGCTTGGCGAGCGCCAAGCGCCGCGCCTTCTCGTCGTCGGCGAGGATCATCTCGCGCACCGCCTGGATGCGGCCTTCCTCGAAGAACATGTGCTCGGTGCGGCAAAGCCCGATGCCCTCGGCGCCGAAGCGGACGGCGGCGCGCGCGTCGGCCGGCGTATCGGCATTGGCGCGCACGCCCAGCCGGCGCACCTTGTCGGCCCAGCCGATGAGCGTGGAGAATTCGCCGGACAATTGCGGCTCGATCATCTCGACCTTGCCGGCCAGCACCTGGCCGGTCGAGCCGTCGACGGTGATCTGGTCGCCCTGTTTGAAGGTCTGGCCGCCGGCGGTCATGGTCCTGTTGGCATAGTCGACGCGGATGGTGCCGGCGCCGGAGACGCAAGGCTTGCCCATGCCGCGCGCGACCACCGCGGCGTGCGAGGTCATGCCGCCGCGGGTGGTGAGGATGCCTTCGGCGGCGTGCATGCCGTGGATGTCCTCGGGCGAGGTTTCCACCCGCACCAGGATCACCTTGCGCCCGCCGTCGGCCTTGATCTGCGCCGCCTCGTCGGAGGAGAACACGATCTCGCCGGAAGCCGCGCCGGGCGAGGCCGGCAGCCCGGTGGCGATCACCTTGCGGTGGGCGCGCGGATCGATGGTGGGATGCAGGAGCTGGTCGAGCGTCAGCGGCTCGACCCGCAAGACCGCCTCTTCCTTGCTGATCAGCTTTTCGTTGGCGAGCTCGACCGCGATGCGCAAGGCGGCCTTGGCGGTGCGCTTGCCGTTGCGCGTCTGCAGCATCCACAGCTTGCCGCGCTCGACCGTGAACTCCATGTCCTGCATGTCGCGGTAATGGCGTTCGAGCACATTGTAGATGCGCTTGAGCTCGCCATAGACCTTGGGCATGGTCTGTTCCATCGACGGCTTGTCGGAACCGGACTCCTTGCGCGCCGCCTCGCTGATCTCCTGCGGCGTGCGAATGCCGGCGACCACGTCCTCGCCTTGCGCGTTGATGAGGAATTCGCCGTAAAGCTTCTTCTCGCCGGTCGAGGGGTTGCGGGTGAAGGCGACACCGGTGGCGGATGTCTCACCCATATTGCCGAACACCATGGCCTGCACGTTGACCGCGGTGCCCCAGTCTTCCGGAATATTGTGCAGGCGGCGATAGGTCTTGGCGCGCGCGTTCATCCAGGAGCCGAACACCGCGCCGATGGCGCCCCAGAGCTGCTCATGCGGGTCCTGCGGGAAGTCCTGCCCGAGCTCCTGCTTGACGCGGCTCTTGTAGCGCTCGGTGAGCTCGGCCCAGTCGTCGGCGCCCAGGTCGGTGTCGAGATGGTAGCCCTGGCGCTCCTTGTGCTGGTCGAGCAGCTCCTCGAAATGCTCGTGGCCGAGGCCCAGCACTACGTCGGAATACATGGTGATGAAGCGGCGGTAACTGTCATAGGCAAAGCGCCGGTCGCCCGATCCGCTGGCAAGGGCCTCCACCGTCTCGTCGTTGAGGCCGAGATTGAGCACGGTGTCCATCATGCCGGGCATGGAGGCGCGCGCGCCCGAGCGCACCGAGACCAGCAACGGGTCCTGCCTGTCGCCGAATTTCTTGCCGGCGATGCGTCCGACCTGGGTGAGCGCCTTTTCGACCTGCGCTTTCAGGTTCGGCGGGTATTGCTGGTCGTGCCCATAGTAGTAGGTGCAGACCTCGGTGGTGATGGTGAAGCCGGGCGGCACCGGCAGGCCGAGATTGGCCATTTCGGCAAGGCCTGCGCCCTTGCCGCCGAGCAGATTGCGCATGTTGGGCTTGCCCTCGGCGCGGCCGTCGCCGAACGAGAAGACCCATTTGTTCTTGGTCGTCTTAGTCGTCTTCGCCGGTTTACCCGCCTTGGCACGGGCTTTCGGCCTGGCGGCCCGGCGGACCGCCTGCTTTTTCGCTTTGGTGCTGACGCGGGAAGATTTGCTTTTGGCCATGGGTCGAAAACGCTGGTTGCGGAGCTTGCCCGATAGAAAGCCGCCGGAAAAGCCGGCACAAGTCCGGGATTTTCCCTAGTGGAAAATGTTGAGGCCGAGCAGGCCGATGATGATCAGATAGATGGCGACGATGAAATTGAGCAGGCGCGGCATGATCAGAATGAGAATGCCGGCGGCGATCGAGATGATCGGCGCCATATGGCCGATGGTAATGTGCATCATTTCCCCCTGTGGTGTGGCTGTGGTGAGATTGAAACGGCGAAGTGAGCCTACGAGTTCCATACACGATTGTGCGATACAGCGCGCCGCTCAGCCCTCGATCTTGGAGAAATCCGCGACCGCGCGGGTGGCTTGGCGGATTTCGTTGAGCAGCTTCAGGCGATTTTCCCGTAAGTTTTCGTCATCCACATTGACGGTGACCTTGTCGAAGAAGGCGTCGACCCGGGCGCGAAGCGCGGCAACCGCACTCATGGCGGCGGCGAAGTCCTCCTTGGCAACGGCGGCCGAGGCCTCGTCCTTGGCGGTGGCAATGGCGGCGGCCAGCGCCTTTTCCTCCGCTTGGCCGTAGAGCTTCGGCTCGGGCGCGCCGGTATAGTCGCGCTTGTCCTTCTTTTCCTCGATGCGGATGATGTTGGTGGCGCGCTTGTAGCCGGCGAGCAGGTTCTTGCCGTCGTCGCTGTCGAGAAACTTGCCGAGCGCCTCCACCCGGCGCACCACCAGCAGCAAATCGTCCTGGTTACCGAGCGCGAACACCGCGTCCACAAGGTCATGACGCGCGCCCTGCTCGCGCAACTGCACCTTGAGGCGGTCGGCGAAGAAGGCGAGCAGGTCATGGGTCTGCTGCAGATAGGAATGCGCCTGCACCAGCACCGGGCCGGTGACCTGCTTGCTCTTTTCGTCGACCAGCACTTCCAGCTTGACCGCCAGCTCGATATCGGCCGCGCTCAGCTTGACGATGTCCTCGTGCAGCGGATGCAGCAGCGCGATAGCCTCGTGCAGCTTCTCGTCGCGCGCCACCGTGCCGAAATGGCGCCACAGCGTCATGCGCAAGGGCAGCCGCAGCTCGTTCTCGATCGCGATGCGGATAACGCCGAGCGCCGCGCGGCGTAGCGCAAAAGGGTCCTTGGAGCCGGTCGGCTTCTCGTCGATCAGCCAGAAACCGACCAGCGTGTCGAGCTTGTCGGCGAGCGCGACCGCGATCGCCACCGAATCGCCCGGCACCATATCGTCCGGGCCCTTCGGCTTGTAATGATCTTCGATGGCGTGGGCGACCGCCTCATCCTCGTTCTGCGCCTCGGCGTAATAGCGCCCCATGAGGCCCTGCAATTCGGGAAATTCGCCGACCACTTCGGTGAGCAGATCGGCCTTGCACAGGCGCGCTGCACGCTGCGCTTTGACAGGATCGGCGCCGGTCACGTCGGCAAGCTCGCCGGCGAGCGCCTCGATGCGGGCGATGCGCTCGGCCTGGCTGCCGAGCTTCTCGTGAAAGACGATTGAGCCGAATTTCGGCAGGCGGTCTTCCAGCCGCGTCTTCAGATCGGTCTCGTAGAAGAATTTGGCGTCGGAAAGCCGCGCGCGGATCACGCGCTCATTGCCGGCGACGATTTGCTTGCCGCCGTCGCTTGCCATCTTCATTGGCGACGAGAATGAATTTATTGACCAGTCTGGCGGTCTGCGGATCGCGCAGCACGAAGCATTTCTGGTTGGTGCGAATGGTGGCGCGGATCACCTCGTCGGGGATAGCGAGAAACGCCTGGTCGAACGCGCCCATCAGCGTCACCGGCCATTCCACCAGTCCGGCGACCTCGGCCAAGAGCCCCTCGTCTTCCACCAACTCGTAGCCTTGCGCAAACGCCAAATTCTTGGCGTCGGTCAGGATGGTCTCGGCGCGCCGCGCGGGATCGAGCATCACCTTGGCGGCCTGCAGCTTGTCGACGTAATCGTCGAAGCGGCGCACCTTGAAGGCTGCCGGCGCCATGAAGCGGTGGCCGCGCGTGGCGTCGCCGGAAACTACGCCGCCGACCTCGAAGGGAACGATATCAGGCTCTTCCGTTTCCGGGCCGAAAGTGGCGACGATGGAATGCAGCGGCCGCACCCAGTTGAGCGCGCCCGCGCCCCAGCGCATGGATTTCGGCCAGGGAAATCCGCGCACGATTTCAGGCAGCATGTCGGCGATCACCTCGATCGCCGCCCTGCCCGGCCGCTCGATCAGCGCCAGGTAGAAATCGCCCTTCTTGTCGGGCTGCACCTTGGCCTGATCTATTGACGATAAGCCGGCTGCACGCAGGAACCCGGCAATGGCCTTTTCGGGGGCGCCGACCTTCGGCCCTTTGCGCTCCTCCCTGATGTCCGGCTGCTTGGCCGGCACACCGTGCACCGTCAGCGCCAGCCGCCGCGGCGTGGCGAAGGCCTTGGCGCCCTCATAGGTCAGCCCTGCCTCCACCAGCCGGTCGGTCACCAGCCGGCGCAGATCGTCGGCGGCGCGCGCCTGCATGCGGGCGGGGATTTCCTCCGACAGGAATTCGAGCAGCAGGTCGGGCATGGCGGGACTTTCAGGCGTGGCGGGGCCTGCCTAGCAAGGCGGCCGGGCGATGTCACCAGCCGCCGCCGCCACCGCCGCCACCGCCGCCGCCGGAGCCGCCCCCGCCGCCACTAAAGCCGGAAGAGCCCGACGACACTGGCACGGCGCTCGACAGGGCGCTGGACACGTCGCTGACGCTCGAGGCCACCGCGCTGCTGAAACTGCCGCTCGACCAGACGGCGCCGGTCGTCCAGGCCGGACTGTAGTGGCGCATGGGATCGGCATCTTCGGGATGGGCGCGGCGCAAGGCGGCTTCGAAGGCGCCCGCCCAGGGCTTCTCCACGTCGAGCGCGACCGCGTAAGGCAACAACGCCTCGAAGCGCTCGGCGGTGATCTCGGGCGCTTGGTAATTGAGGCGGTCGGCTTCCGCCGTTTCGAGATAGAGCCGGAAGCCTGCGAGCTGATCCATCACCGGGCGTCCGAGTGCGGTCGGCGCGCGCATCAGATAGAAGAACAGCCCATTGAGCGCGGCAAACGCCGTCACCAGCACGAACGAGAAGGGATAATTGGCGACCAGCCCCCAGACCACCGGCAGCGCCGTGCCGAAGCCGTGGGGGAACATGCCTTGCAGGAAGATGAAGGCGAACGAGACGAAGATGCCGACCGCCACCAGCGCCATGGCGATGCGCGCCAGGTTTGCGAAGCTGCTGCTCCCGAACAGCGCCGTCAGCAGCGGAATGAGGAATATGCCGAGCCAGAAGCCGCCGAAGGCCAGGACGGCGGCAATCGTGATGTCCTGGTCCTGCAGGCCGCCGAAATTGACCAGCACGAAGCCGACCAGCGCCGTCATGATCAGCCCGGCGATGACATAGCCGAGATTGCGGCGGAAGAAGCGGTTGCGATTCTCGCCCTCGATGTTCTTGGCGAAGGCAGCGCCGGCCTTGGCCACGCGCTCGCCATGCGCACGGTCGATGGTGGCGGCGCCCATCTCGCTGACCCAGCTGAAGATGGCGCGCTCACCCGGCGGCAAGCTCATGGAGCCGCCCTCGGGTTGCTTGCCGGTCGCCTCCAGCGTCAGCGCCTTGCCGTCTTGATTGAAACGCACGAGCCCGCGCACCGCCAGCGACAGCGCGGCGGCGGTGAAGGCGCGCCACTTCTCGCGCCCTAAGCCCCAGTCGCGGATGTAGTTGGCGAGCGCCGGCGAAATGCCGGCCGGCGGATGAAACAGCGGGATGATGGTGCCGGCCCTGGGGTCGCGGCCGACCGCGCGCCAGGCGAAAAAGTAATAGCCGAACACCACGACGAAGCCGATTGCGCCAAAGATCCAGCGGCGGTTGTCGAGCAGCCGGTACCAGAGCAGCGTCGAGCGGCTCGGCGGCTCGACCGCGCCGGCCGGCAGCGCGGCGACCACCGTAAGCCCCGCGCGCGGCAACAAGGGCGCGGTGGTGGAAACCGAGAGCGCGCCTTCGTTGGTGATGTGGCCCTGCCAGGCGGTGCCGCGCGCGCCGGGCCGGCCGGTATAGGCGGTCCAGCGCAGCACACGCGCGTGGTCGGGAAGCTCCAGGTAGTAGCTCGCATCGATGATGGGGAAATTCCAGAAATTGCCGGTGACGTTCCAGTTCAGTTCCGGCTTGCCGTCGAACCAGCGGATCTGCCGGCCGGTGCGGTAGAGGAATTCGTAAGTGTGATCGCCGCGCGAGATCAGCTTGTCCTTGCTGCCGGCATAGATGCGCAGCACGCCGTTATGGCGTTGGGTGTGATAGGGCTCCTCGTGCCCGTCGCGCCTGACGCCGAGGAGACTGAAGGTCACCTCGTGCACGCGGCCCGCGGCGTCGCGGAACAGGAGCGGAAAATCGCGGTAGATGCCGTGCCGCATGGCGCGGCCTTCCGCGTGCACGACCAGCGTTTCGGTGACGGTCAGTTCGCCGTCCTTGGCGACCTGCACAAAGGAGGTGAAGGAGCGGATGACCTCGGCCGCGCGCGCGGTGGTGGCGCCGAGGTTGGTGCCGAGTGCCAGCGCCAGGACGACGAGAAACGTGGACCATCTCGTGCGGGCGCTTACCGGCATGCGGGTGCCTCAGTGCGCCGCCGGCGCGAGATCGACCTTAGGCACGGCGCCCTCGCCCGCGCCGAGCTCGAAAAAGGCGCGCGTGCCGAAGCCGAACGGACCGGCGATCAGATTGCTCGGGAAGGACTGCACCAGCACGTTGAGATTGCGCACCGTGCCATTGTAGTAGCGCCGCGCCATTTGCAGTTCGTTTTCCAGATCGCTCAACTGCTGCTGCAATGCGAGGAAATTGTTACTGGCCTTCAGGTCGGGATAGCTCTCGGCCAGCGCGAAAAGCTTGCCAAGCCCCGCCGACAGCAGGCCTTCGGCCTGGGCGCGCGCGGCCACGTCGCCCGCGGGGACGGCACGCGCCGCCCCGCGCAACTGCGTCACCTCCTCCAGCACCGTGCGCTCATGCGTGGCATAGCCTTTCACCGTGTCGACCAGATTGGGCACCAGGTCGGAGCGGCGCTTGAGCTGGACGTCGATGCCGCTCCAGGCCTCGTTGGCCATCTGGCGCGTGCGCACCAGGCTGTTGAAGACGACGGCCGCGTAGACGACCGCCGCCGCGACTAGCGCAAGGATGATCCAAAGCGTCATGGCTGGTTGGTCGAATCGCCCCGTCAGGAGGTTCAACTATAGCTTCAAATGGCTGTTGTCACAGAACGGCGGGGTCTTGGTGCGCTTGCAGGTGCAGAAATTGCGTTTTCCGGCCCGTTTGGCGGTCCATTCCAGCGGCTCGAAGTCGGTGATCTCGTGGGAGCCGTCGCAGAAGGGCTGGCTCTGCGAGCGCCCGCAGCGGCACCACCAATAGGTCTCCCCCTCCACCACATCGACGATAACGGGCTCGCGCCCGCCGATTTCGGGATCGCTCATGGCCGCGCCTCCCTCCTGCCCCGGTCGAAGAGATGGTAGCACGCTTCCACGCGCCGGTCAGAACCTAGTCGAAGCCAATACCCTGCAGCACCGATGGGGCGTGAAGGCCTATGGGCGAGGGCTGACAAGGGTAGCGTGGCTACACCAGAATTGTTTGTCGCTCTGCCGGCGCCCGACTATCATGCCTGCGAACCGGTCCCGGTTTGCGCAAAGCAATTCATGTGAAATTTGGCCGTCCAGCCATGAACCCGACAGTCGATGCCATGCCGTCCAATCGGATTGCATTGGTCGGGCGTTCGATTCCTTGGATTGTCGCGGTGGCCTTGCTGCTGCCGCTTATGTTCGCTTCGCCTGAAGCGCCCGGAAAATTCCATCTTGGGTTGCCGCGCGTGCTGAGCGGCGACGAGCCGCATTACCTCGTCATGATCAACAGCCTGCTGCTCGACGGAGACCTCAATCTCGCCAACAATTATGCAGCCGTGCACGCGGGCGCACAGCAAGCCGGTCGCCGGTTTGCCGGCTCGCCGTTGGACCACCACTCGGTCTGGTTTCGGGACAACAAGCGCAGGAATTGGCGTTCAATCTACGAGACTGACGGCCGGCTTTGGCGCCGCGACGCGGCGGGGCGTCCGGTACCAACCCTGCGTCCGGGGCAGACGCCGCCGGCTCCCGGCCATCCGGAATATTCGACCCATCCTCCCGGTGTGGCGATAATCCTGGCTCCGCTGTTATTTCCCTTTCGTCACACCGCCTACGTCGAGCCTTTGGCCATCTTCTGTTCGACCCTGGCGATGATTGCCGCCATGTTGCTGTTTCGGGGTTGGGCGCAGACCTATTGCACGAATCGCTTGGTCGTCGACCTCGTCACGGCGGTCACCTTCCTCGGAACGCCGGCTTGGTACTACGGCCGCAGTTTGTACAACGAGACCTTCCTTCTGCTGTTCGCGGTCGGCGCCTACAGCTTTGCGCTGCGCGGAAAAAGCCCTTTGCTTGCCGGCACATTCATCGCGCTGGGAATGATGATGAAGCCGCCCTTCGCGCTTCTCGTTATTCCACTCGCACTGATGTACGTCGCGGCGCGCGATTTACGCTCGGCCGCATGGCTCATTTTGCCGACCGTCATCGCCTTTGTCGCGATCCTTTGGCTGAATGACTTGTTGTTCGGCGCGCCGTGGCGAAGCTCGCAAGCGTGGCGATCGGGGTCGTTCATTACCGGTGCGACAGGTGTGCTCTTTTCCCTCAAATACGGCTATTTGATCACGACGCCCGCCATCATCGCGGCACTCGCCGCATGGCCGGCCTTCATGCGCGCCCATCGGGCCGACGCGATCGTGGTGGCCGCGGCAGTCATGCTCTATTTTGGGCTGATGGCCGACTTCGTGAGCTTTTCCGGCGCGTCTTGTTATGCAGCGCGCTATGAAGTGCCGTTACTGCCACTGGTCTTTGTGGCGTTGGTGAAATTGCCGGAGACGTGGCTCTGGCGCACCTCGGTGGGGCGCTATGTCTGCGTCGCCGTTTGCGTATTGTCGATTGCAGCGAACGGCCTTGCCGCGATGCCCTATTGGCGGCTGTGGGATTCCAACGCCTTGTTGTACATTATCGACGGCAAGTTTCAGCAGTAGCAGTTTCCGGTAATCCGTTGGGGAATCGGTCTACGGACCCGACGCCCCTCCCCCTTCGGTCTTCAGCCACGCCTCGCCGCAGGCCTTGGCCAATTCGCGCACGCGCAAAATATAGCTCTGCCGCTCGGTGACCGAGATGACGCCGCGCGCGTCGAGCAGGTTGAAGACGTGGCTCGCCTTGATGCACTGGTCGTAGGCCGGCAGCGCCATCAGGTGATGCGTCTTGTCCTTGTTCCAGCCGTCGGCCAGATATTTGCGGCAGGCGGCCTCCGCCATCTTGAACTGCTCGAACAGCATGGCGGTGTCGGCGAATTCGAAATTGTGCCGCGAATATTCCTGCTCGGCCTGCAGGAACACGTCGCCATAGGTGACCTTGTTGTCGCCGGTGCCGCCGTTGAAGTTGAGGTCGAATACGTTCTCCACGCCCTGCACATACATGGCGAGGCGCTCGAGCCCGTAGGTGATCTCGCCGGTGACCGGCGCGCATTCGAAGCCGGCGACCTGCTGGAAGTAAGTGAACTGCGTCACCTCCATGCCGTCGCACCAGCACTCCCACCCCAACCCCCAGGCGCCCAGCGTCGGGCTTTCCCAGTCGTCCTCGACGAAACGGATGTCGTGCAGCGCCGGATCGATGCCTATGGTTTGCAGCGAGTTAAGATAGAGCTCTTGGATATCGGGCGGCGACGGCTTCAGCGTCACCTGGAACTGGTAATAGTGCTGCAGCCGGTTGGGATTCTCGCCGTAGCGGCCGTCTTTCGGCCGGCGCGAGGGCTGCACATAGGCCGCGTTCCACCGTTTCGGACCGAGCGCGCGCAAAATGGTCGCCGGGTGGAAGGTGCCCGCCCCCACTTCCATGTCGTAGGGTTGCAAGATCACGCAGCCCCAATTCGCCCAATACTGTTGCAGAGCGAGAATGAGCCCCTGAAACGAGCGCGCCGGATCGAGATCGCCCCGACGCATGCGTTGCCTGGCAAGAAGATCGGCTTCAGCCATCGTTCGGATACGGATTGTTAAGCACGGGAAAGAGTTTGGACCCTATCGGCGGGTCATAAGGGGGTCAAGCCGGCAGCCATTTACGTCCTGTTGAACCGCCGCCGCGAAACTCCGCGCCCAAGACCGAGGGACGGTCGGGACGGAGGGTGTCATGCAAGGTTGGGAACTCGTCGGGATGGCTTTGCTTGTGCTGTTCCTCGGCTCGCTGATCAGCAGCAAGCATTCGATAAGCCGCTGAGGCGGCCGCCCGCATCATCCACATCATTCTTGAATTGTTGACGCGGTCTACGGCCGGTATTCGCCGCTCGACGGATCGCGCCGCAACTTCGGCATCTTCTCGCGATCCGAAACGCGCACCGTGCGCTTGGCGCGCTCGAGCTCTTCGTTGACGCGGCGCGCTTCCTTCACCACCCAGTGCACGACCATCGCACCGCCCACGACGGCGAGCGTCCATTTCACCAGCGGCGAGAGCAGAAAGGTCGGCATTGGCGGCTCCTTATCGTTGGTGTGCTCAAGCTTTCCGGCCAATCAAGGCATTTTCGCGACGCGTTCTATTTTCTGTCATTCCGGGGCGCGAGCAGAAGCGAGCGAACCCGGAATCCAAAGCCAACTCGCAGCTTTGTGGCTCTGGATTCCGGGCTGCGGCCTTCGGCCGACCCCGGAATGACAAAAAAATAATCACAGGCCGTAACGCGCCCATATGGCGCGCGTTTCCAGCGCCGAAATGAGATCGTCGGCGAGCCCTGGCTGGCGCGCCAGCGCCTGGCCGAGATCGACGCCCGGCAGTCGCCGGCCGAACAGGCTGCGCTCGGCCGCGATCAACGGCGTGCGCACCTTCTCGCCGAAGCGCGCGCGCAGGAACGAGCGCAGGTCGCCGATCGAATTGGCCAGCCCCAGATCGATCGCCTTTTGCGCGGTCCAGAACTCGCCCGAGAACAGCGTCTTGTCGGTGCCCTTCAATTTGCCGGCGCGCCGCTCCTTCACCAGCGCGATGAAGCGCTCGTGGATTTCCTTCTGGATCGTCTTTATGCGTTTGAGGTCGTCGGGCTTCTCCGGCTCGAACGGATCGAGCATCACCTTGCGCTCGCCGGCGGTGTAGATGCGCCGCTCGATGCCGAGCTTCTCCATCAGCTTGGGAAAGCCGAACGAGCCGCCGACCACGCCGATCGAGCCGACGAGTGAATATTCGTCGCATACGATCTCGTCGGCGGCGCAGGCCAGCATATAGCCGCCGGAGGCGCCGAGGTCCTCGATGAAGGCGATGACGGGGATCTTCTTCTCCTCGGCCAACTGCCGGATGCGGCGGCAGATCAGGTTCGACTGCGAGGGCGAGCCGCCGGGCGAGTTGATGACCAGCGCCACCGCGCGGGCGCGCTTGATGGAAAAGGCGCGTTCGAGCGAGCGCGCCATGCCCGCCAGCATCAGCCCCGGTCGCAGCGGCGTGGAAACGCCAATGATGCCGGTCATCCGCACCACCGGCACCACCGGAATGTCGGGCCGGAAGCGCGCCGGTATCAGCATGCGCAGGAAATCGAACGGACGCGAGAGCATATTGGGCATGGGTTGAGTTGCCGCGGTCGCCATGGTGGCCAGTTAGGCCAGCTTGTGCATCCAAGTCAAAGCCTACCGGTGCGCCAACGTTCCGCGCGCCGCGGCGCTTTTTCCGATTTCGGCGTGCAATCAGGGCATTGCGCCCTTTCAGTCCTGCGCCAGGCTGAGCGGCTCGGCGCCACGCAATACGGCTTCCGCCGCCGCGCTGGGCTTGCCTTGCGCGTCGTTGAGGGCGAGCGCTGCGCGCATCGCCGGCGCCGCGGCGCCACCCTTGACCGCGCGCAGCAGCACGCGGATCGGATCGGCGCCTTCGCGCGGCGTGAGCGGCAGCACGACAACATCACCGAAGCGCGGCACAAGCGCCGCCAGCACGTCGTCGAGGCCGTCGGCGCGCCAGATCAGCGTCAGCACGCCGGCAGGCTTGAGTAGAAAATCGGCCGCGGCGATCCAGCGCTGCAGCAGGCCCGGTGCGCCGGTGTAGGCCCGCCGGCGGCCGGCATCGGGCGATACATTGTGCCGGTGCGCATCGTGGAACGGCGGGTTCATCAGCACGCGGTCGGCGCTTTGTGCGGAGAGGCCGGCGGCCACCAGAGCGTCCACGTCTTCCGCGTCGCAGGCCAGCGCGGCCGCGCGATCGGCCAGGCCGTTTGCGCGCGCGTTCTCAGCGGCCAGCAGGACGAGATCACGGTCGATCTCCACCAGCGTGACCTTCAGTCCCGCAACGCGCACGGCCAGCGCGAGACCGGCGGCGCCGACGCCGGCGCCGAGATCGACCGCGTGCTCGCCGCAACGGCCGCCGCTCGCGCCCGCCAGCAGGATGGCGTCGTGGCCGACGCGGTGGCCTTTGAGCGGTTGGCGTAGGTTGAGCCTGCCGCCGAGTACGGCGTCGGTGCTGGTCGCAAGCCTCGGGCGCTCAGCCGGCATCGGGCCTGAGCTCATGGGCAAGGCCGGCATCGGTGAGCAGGCGGCGGGCGGCGGCAAAATAGTCGTCGGCGACCAGCACGCGGCGCGGCAGGATGCCGAGCGAGCCTTCCAGCACGCTCATGTTCTGGTCGAACACCATATGCGGGATGCGGGCGCCGTCGAGCAGGGCGCCGATGGCGGACACCAGGACCGCATCGTTGGTGCGCACAAGCTCACGCATCGTCGCACAGCGCCGCGGCTTGCGGGCGCCGGTGCCGCGCCCCCGGCAACGCGAAAAAAAGCTCTACAACCATAGCTATGGGCGCTTTCCCGCGTACACGTGGCCCCTCAGCCCCCCGCGTCATTATGCGGCGCGACGATCTAATGCCCTTGCCGCGTTAGCCTTGCGTTTCTATGCTCGCCCGACGTTGCGATCCCCGGAGAAGCGTTTTGGCCGTCGTTATTCCGTTCGAAAATCCGCAAGCCCCCCAACTCGATCGTCTGGCCGAACTGGTGGCACCGGACATGGAGCGAGTCAACGCGACCATCGTGGCGCGCACCGGCTCCGACGTCGCCATGATCCCGGAGGTCGCCAACCACCTGATTTCCTCGGGCGGCAAGCGGCTGCGGCCGATGCTCACGCTGGCCATGGCAAGGCTCGCCGGCTACCGGGGCGACGGCCATATCAAGCTCGCCGCCGCGGTCGAATTCATGCACACGGCGACGCTCCTGCACGATGACGTGGTCGACGAAAGCGACATGCGCCGCGGCAAGGCCGCCGCCCGCATGTTATGGGGCAACGAGGCGAGCGTGCTGGTCGGCGACTTCCTGCTCGGCCAGGCCTTCAAGATGATGGTCGAGGTCGGCAATCTGCACGCGCTCGAAATCCTCTCCGCCGCCGCTGCGGTGATCGCGGAAGGCGAGGTGATGCAGCTCGGCGCCGCCAAGAACACCGCCACCACCGAGGACGAATACCTGGCGGTGATCCGCGGCAAGACCGCGGAATTGTTCGCCGCGGCCTGCGAGGTCGGGCCAGCGCTCGCCGTCAAGGAGAAAGCCGAGCTCGCCGCCTGCCGCTCCTTCGGCATGAATCTCGGCGTCGCCTTCCAGCTCATCGACGACGCGCTCGACTACGGCGGCAAGTCGGCCAAGCTCGGCAAGAACGTCGGCGACGATTTCCGCGAAGGCAAGATCACCCTGCCCGTGGTGCTGTCGTTCCGCCGCGGCAATGCCGAGGAGCGCGCGTTCTGGAACCGCACGCTCAGCCGCGGCGAGGTACGCGAGGACGATCTCGACACCGCGGTCGCGCTGATGGCCAAGCACCACGCCATCGACGACACGGTCGGCCGCGCCCGCCACTACGGCGCCATCGCCACCGACGCGCTGGCGCTGGTGCCGCGCTCGCAGATGAAGACCGCGCTGGAAGAAACGGTGGCCTTCTGCATCGGCCGCGCGTTCTGATTCAAGGATAGAGGTCGCCGGAATAGCCGGTGGCGGGATCGCGCCTGAGCTGAAAGCGGATGTTTGCATCCGGGTCCTGCCCGACATAGCGGCCGTATTCATGGACCGGCGGCGCGCAGCCGTTCGGCTCCGGCGCCGGCGCCCCGCCCGGCAGCAGAAAGCCCCAGGAGAAGGGTTTCGGGCGGTCGACGCAATGGGCGTAGTGGGCGCGATGGCGGTAATGGCGGTGATGCTTGGCGCGGGCCGCCGCCTGGTCGGCGGCGACAAGCGTCAAGCCTGCTATCGCGATAACAAGCCAGGTCAATTTCATGAAGCTCTCCACCGCGGGGCGCCGCGCAAGACCCAAACACTCCGGGCCAATGACGGCGTTTTCAAGAAGGCTCAGCCGATGGTGGTTGCGCATACCCACCATTCCTTGCGCTCGGCCTGCAGACGGCGCGCCGCGGCCAGTGCCTCGCCCGACGAGCGGAACAGCGCAAAGCAGGTCGGCCCCGAGCCCGACATGCGCACCAGCTGCTGCCCCGGCAGCGCGCGCAGCGCGATCAGCACGTCCGAGATCGCCGGCGCGCAGGCAATCGCCGCCTGCGTCAGATCGTTGCCGTGCCCGGCGAGGAAGCCGATCAGCGCGTCGGACTTGCCCGGCACGTTGGCGAGATACCTGTCGCTGCCCTTGCTGCCGGCCCAGGCCGCGAACACCTCGCGCGTCGAAACCGGCACATTCGGGTTGACCAGCACCGCCGGCAACGCCGGCACCGGCAACGGCGCCGACAACAACTCGCCCACCCCGCGCATGATGCGCGCGCGCGAGGCAAGGCAGACCGGCACGTCGGCGCCGACCGCAAGTGCTGCGCTTTCAAGCCGCGCGTCGTCGGCGGCAATCCCGTTCGCGCGCGCCAGCAGCCGCAAGGCCGCCGCCGCGTCGGCCGAGCCGCCGCCGATGCCGGCGGCCACCGGCAGCTGCTTGTCGAGCAGGAATCGCCCGGCCTCGATCGCGCCCGTGCGCGCGCTCAGCGCCGCCACCGCCTTCAACACCAGATTGTCGGCGGTTCGTCCGCAGGCTGCCGCGAACGGGCCGGATATTTCCAGCGTGCTGCCGGGGCCGGGCTCCAGCTCGAGCTTGTCGGCAAGATCGGTGAAGCCGACAAGGCTTTCCAGCTCGTGATAGCCGTCCTCGCGGCGGCCGAGCACGCGCAATGTCAGATTGATCTTGGCCCGGGCCTTTTCGACCGGCGGCTCGCTCACGCGCTAAGACCCGTCTCAGCCGCCGTTGCCGGCCTTTTCCTTCTTGGCGGCCTTGGCCTGAGATGAGACCTCGTCGGGCAGGCCGTTCTTCAGCTTCTGCTCGATCTTGGGCAGTTCGTCCGGGTCGGGCTTGAGGTCGCGCGCATGCGCCCACTGGAAATGGGCTTCCAGCGTGCGCCCGATGCGCCAATAGGCGTCGCCGAGATGTTCGTTGATGGTGGGGTCTTCCGGCTTGAGCTCGATCGCGTGCTCGAGCTGCTTGACCGCTTCCGGATAATTGCCGAGCCGGAAATAGACCCAGCCGAGCGAGTCGACGATATAGCCGTCGTCGGGGCGCTGCTGCACCGCCTTCTTGATCATGGCCATGCCGTCGTCGAGATGCACGCCCTGATCGATCCAGGAATAGCCGAGATAGTTGAGCACGTGCGGCTGGTCGGGGAACAGCTTGAGCGCCGCCTTCAGGTCGGCCTCCGCCTTCGGCCATTGATGCGAGCGCTCGTAGCAGATGCCGCGGAAATAGAAGATCACCCAGTTGGCCTTGACCGGCTGCGGGATGGTGTCGATGCCCTTGGAATAGGTATCGGCGCATTCGGCGAATTTCTTGTGGCCGCGCTGCACATTGCCGAGCGCCATGATCGCTTCGAGATCGTGCGGATACTTCTTGATCAGCGCTTCGAGGTGTTTCTCGGCCTCCGCGGAACGGTCGAGCGAGTTGAGATCGGATGCCATCTGGATGGCGGCGTTGCGGTGCAGCGGCGAAGAGGCCGGCACGCGCTCATAAACCTTGATCGCCAGGTCGGGTTTTTTCAGCGATTCATAGAGATCGGCGAGCGACAGCAGCGCCAGCCCGTGGTCGGGCTTGAGAAAAAGCGCAAGCTGCAGATAGACGAGGCCGAGATCCTCGCCGCCGCGGCGGCCGAGCGAGGCGCCGAGGCCGTAAAGCGCTTCGGCGGCACCGTTCTGCGCCGAGGAAACCAGCGCCGGCAGCTTCTCGCCCCGCTTGAGCTTCGCCATCGACGCCATTACCAAAGGGTGATCCGGCAGCACTTTGTTGAAGGTCTCGAACACCGCAAGCGCGTCCTTGGGCGAGCGGTTGCGCGACACCCAACTGGCGTAAGCCTCCACCACCCGCAGCGCGCTCGAATCGAGCTTGTAGGCCTTTTCGAAACGTATGCCCGCTTCTTTCTCGTTGCCGGCAAGATCGGCGATCATGCCGGCGTGCAGATCCTTGAATATCTCGTACCAATCCGGGCCGGCCAGCTTATCGATCGCCGCGAGCGCGTTCTTGCTGGAGCCAGCGCCGAAGTCGCTCCAAGCGCCCAGCAACGTGGCGGCAAGGTCGGTGATCGGGCCGCGCACCGACTGCGTAAGGTCGTGGCGCGCGGTGCGGAAATGCTTCTGTTTGATGGCGTTGACGCCCAGCACCAGGCGGGCGACGCGGTCGCCCTTGTCGCTGCGCACGATACGCTTGGCGAAGAGCACGGCCTCGTCGATGTCGCCGCCGACCAGCAGCGACAGGAAGGCGCGGTCGCGCAATTCCTGGTTCTTGGGATCGAGCTTGAGCGCGGCGCGGTAATAGGCGGCGGCGGCGAGCGCGTCGCGATCGTGGCCGGCATGGCGGGCGGCGAGATAGCTGCCGGCGGCGGTTATGCCGTCCTGCGACGAGGTGGCTTGCAGCTCGACGGGTGCGGCCGCAAGAACGGCCGCCAGCACACTGCCGGCGATCCACCGGGCGAGGCTCGAAGAGGTCACTGGCAATGCTCCAATGAAGCGGCGGTCCGCGCGAAGGCTTAACCTGCTGCCGCCGGGGTTGGGCGAGAATGGCCTTTTTGCGCCGCCCCCGCAAGAACGGCGGCTTTAGGCCAGCCTTTCATGCTTGAACGCCCGGATATAGGCAGCATCGTGGCCAATAGCGGCCGGCAGCCCGTCACATATTCGAATAATTCGGACCACCGCCACCCTCCGGCGGAACCCAAGTGATGTTCTGATTCGGGTCCTTGACGTCACAGGTGAACGTCTATCGATAGAACTCGCAAGACGGCGCGCCGCTATTTCACCCATTCGCCGCCTCAGGCAGGCCGTGGGAGAGTCTGGTCACACCTGCGAGACCAGCAGCACACCGACGATCAAATCGAAGATCGGGGGGACAATATTGTAGGTGATATGCGCCACGATGCCCGGCAGCAGGCTGGCGCTGCGCCAGCGCAGCCAGCCGAACACGAGGCCGAGGGCAAGGTCCTCGGTCAGGATGATCCCGGCGCTCAGCACGTCCATGTCGAACACCCGGATGATGTGGTAGGCGGAAAACACCAGCGCGCTGAGCAGCAAGGTCCATCTGGCGCCGAGCGAAGCCTCCCAGCCGCGCCAGAGAAAGCCGCGGAAGACGCTCTCTTCGACCAGCGGCGCGGCGAGGATGGCCGGCCAGCTCAACAGCAGCGGCAGCCAGACCGGATTGCCAGCGCTGAGCGCGTGCCGATATTGCGCGACGCCGGGCGCGGTCAAATCGCCGCCAGCCAAATACGGCACGGCATAGCTTGCGACCTGCAACGCGAGGCCGCTTGCCACAGCAATCAATATGTAACCGCGCCGCGGCGCCACCCAGGCGAAATAATCCCGCGCCGGCATACGTTTGATCCACACGGCAAGGAGCAGCAGCAGGATCGGCATGGCCCAGGTCAGCGCTAGGTTCAGCGCACCGAGCGCGAAATGAGCGTCGATTGCGTGCCCGACGGCGGTGCCCTTGAGCAGCAGAAGCTCGAGGCGCGGAAAGAGATCGACGAACAAAGCCATCGCCGCCGCGACCCAGAGCGCGCTCGTCCAGACTCCCCACGGTTTGCCGTCGGTAATTTCTCTTCGATTCATGCGAACCATGGCGCCGCGATGCTCCGCTATCGACGCCTGATGGGAAATCACATATTCGGATAATTCGGGCCGCCGCCGCCTTCGGGCGGAACCCAAGTGATGTTCTGATTCGGGTCCTTGATGTCGCAGGTTTTGCAGTGGACGCAATTCTGCGCGTTGATCACAAACTTAGGAGCGCCGCCCTCCTCCACCCATTCATAGACGCCGGCGGGGCAATAGCGCGCCGAGGGACCGGCATAGACGTCGTGCTCGGACGACTTCTGCAGGCCTAAGTCCTTCACCACCAGATGCGGCGGCTGATCCTCCTCGTGATTGGTGTTGGACAGGAACACCGAGGACAGACGGTCGAAGGTGAGCTTGCCGTCGGGCTTGGGATAGCCGATCGGCGCACATTCGGCCGCGGGCTTGAGCGTCGCATAGTCCGGCTTGCCGTGCTTGAGGGTGCCGAACAGCGAGAAGCCGAACGTGTTGCTCCACATGTCGAGACCGCCAAGCGCGATGCCGAGCAAGGTGCCGAATTTCGACCACAGCGGCTTGGCGTTGCGCACGCGCCAGAGGTCCTTGCCGATGGGCGATGCGCGCCAGCTCGCGTCGTAATCGGCGAGCTCGTCGTGGTGCGCGGCCCGCGGCAAGCGCGGCAGCCGCGGCCTCCGCGGCGGCCATGCCGGACAGCATGGCGTTGTGGCTGCCCTTGATGCGCGGCACGTTCATGAAGCCGGCGTCGCAGCCGATCAGCGCGCCGCCGGGAAAGGCGAGCTTGGGCACCGACTGATAGCCGCCCTCGGTCAAGGCGCGCGCGCCGTAGGCGAGCCGCTTAGCCCCGGCGAAGGTGTCGCGAACGAGCGGATGCGTCTTGAAGCGCTGGAATTCCTCGAACGGCGACAGGTACGGATTGCTGTAGTTCAAGTGCACCACGAAGCCGACCGACACCAGATTGTCGTCGAAGTGGTAGAGGAACGAGCCGCCGCCGGTTGAATTATCGAGCGGCCAGCCGAAGGAATGCTGCACCAACCCTTTGCGGTGCTGCTCCGGCGCAACTTGCCAGAGCTCCTTGAGGCCGAGGCCGAACTTCTGCGGCTCGCGGCCCTGGCCGAGGGCGAATTTGGCGATGAGCTGCTTGCCGAGATTGCCGCGCGCGCCTTCGGCGAACAGCGTGTACTTGGCCTTCAGCTCCATGCCGCGGGTGAAGGAGGCGTTGGGCGCGCCCGACTTGCCGATGCCCATGTCGCCGGTGGCAACGCCAATAACCGCGCCGTTGTCGTCATAGAGCACTTCCGCCGCGGCAAAGCCCGGATAGATTTCGACGCCGAGCGCTTCCGCCTTGGTCGCCAGCCAGCGGCAGACATTGCCGAGCGAGACGACGAAATTGCCGTGATTGCTCATCAGCGGCGGCATCATGAAATTCGGCAGCCGCAAAGCCCCGCCCGCGCTCAACCAATAGAAGCGGTCGTCGGCCACGTGCGTCTTGATCGGCGTGTCCTCTTCGGAGCGCCAATCCGGCAGCAGCCTGTCGATGCCTACCGGATCGATCACCGCGCCGGAGAGAATATGGGCGCCGACCTCCGAGCCCTTCTCCACCACGACGACGGAGATGTTCGGATCGATCTGCTTGAGGCGGATGGCGCCCGCGAGCCCGGCGGGCCCGGCGCCGACGATCACCACGTCGAATTCCATCGCCTCGCGGGCGGCAACATCCTGCTGGCTCATCACGCGTTCCTGCGGCCGGCCGGGCCTTGAGCGTCGATTGCGAGGCCCGATCTGTCCCACGATTTGGCGACCCTGACAATCTGCCGCCCGCGCCGCTTGCGGCCCCTACCGCATGATCCCGAAAAGTGGGAACCGGTTTTCGGAAAAGATCATGCGCACGCAAAATGTTAGGGACGCGCCGTGATTCAATCTAAATGAACCAAACTCTAAGCCGTTCACCCAAGTGTGAAGGCCACGGGCGCTGCCTGCCGCCTGCCCTGCCGCTATGCTCGCCCCGTCTCCCCCCGCGCCGCGCAAGGAGTTTGCTCATGACCGATATTGCCCCGCTCGTTCCGCGCCAGCCGGTGCCGCCGCTTGCCGTTGCGCTCGCCGGCGGCGGAAAGTTCGACCTCGCCACCGAAAGCCCGGACAAATTCGTGCTGATCGCGTTCTACCGCGGCCTGCATTGCCCGCTCTGCCGCCGCCAGCTCGGCGAATTGGAAGCCAAGCTTGCCGAATTCGACAAGCGCGGCGTCTCGGTGGTGGCGATCTCCGCCGACGACGCCGAACGCGCCGAGCGCTCCAAGGCCGAATGGGGCCTGCCCAATCTGCGCATCGGCTACGGCCTGCCCCTGAGCACCGCGCGCGCCTACGGCCTGTGGATATCGACCGGCCGCGGCAAGACATCCGCGGGCGTGGAGGAGACGGGCCTGTTCAACGAGCCCGGCCTGTTCCTGATCAAGCCTGACGGCACGCTTTATTGCGCCAGCGTGCAGAGCATGCCGTTCGCGCGGCCGCATCTCGACGATCTCCTCGGCGCGCTCGATTTCGTCGCCGAGAAGAACTATCCGGCGCGCGGCGAAGTGGTCACTTTGCCGGCGCAGGCGGCGGAGTAGGCGCAAACCCATTCTGCGCGGCGCGGCGCGTGCTAGGATGGCGCATGCCGCGCCTCGTTGCTTTTCTCGTTCTGGCCGCCTTCGCCTGGTGCGGTAGCGCATCGGCCGAACAGCCGTTGATCCTCAACGACGGCACCGTAGGACCGCTCGGAAGCAACAAGGCGGGTGAACTCGTGCTGCCCCAGGCCGCCGCCCCGCCCTATCCCGCCGTCATCGTCCTGCATGGCTGCAACGGCGTGTCGCGCCATGTGCGCCGACTGGCGAAGCGTCTCGCCGGCTGGGGTTATGCGGCACTGGTGGTGGATAGTTTCCGGCCGCGCGGCCTCAGCACTATCTGCAATCGCGGGGGAACTTTCCCGGCCGTTCGCCGGGTCGCCGACGTTTTCGCCGCGGCGGCCTATCTGCGCGGGCGCAAGGACATCGATGCCGCGCACATCGGCGCAATCGGCCTCTCGCATGGCGCTTGGACGGTGCTGTTCGCGACGGCCGAGCGTTTCGTGACCGCGGCGCATGCGCGACCGCTGCAGGCCGTCATTGCCTATTATCCGCGGTGTCCGGCTTTCGCGTTCCCGCTCGTGACCGACATACAGATCTTTATCGGCGACGCCGACGACTGGACACCGGCGAAACGTTGCATCGATTGGGCGGCGAAATATCCGCCCGCGACACAGTACCGCCCGCTGTTGAAAGTCTATCCAGGCGCCACGCACGCGTTCGATGCCAAGCGGGCGAACGGGGTATACTTTGGGCACCGCATGGCGTTCGATCAGTCGGCCGCCCAGGATTCCCACAAGCTGGCCTGGCAATTCCTTGACGCCAGGCTGCGCCACTGAGATCGCCGCATGAGCCCGCACCGCCCCGCCCGCGAACTGCTCGACTTCTATGCCGAGGCCGGCGTCGATGCGCTGCTCGGGGAAGAGCCGGTCGACCGCTTTGCCGCGCCGGAGCCGCCGCCGACGCCGGCGCGCGCGCCGCAGCCGGCCGCGCTGCCGCGCGATCTCGAAACCAAGGGCCGCGCGGCGCCCACAACCCTCGCGCCGCTCGCCCCCGACGCAGCCGCGCTCTCGGCGCGCGAGGCGGCCAAAAATGCCAAGACGCTCGAGAGCTTGCGCGCCGCGCTCGAGCGCTTCGACGGCTGCGGGCTCAAGGCAACCGCCACCCAGCTCGTCTTCGCCGACGGCAACCCTGACGCGCGCGTGATGTTCGTCGGCGAAGCGCCCGGCCGCGACGAAGACATCGAAGGCCTGCCCTTCGTCGGCCGCTCCGGCAAATTGCTCGACCGCATGCTGGCGGCCATCGGCCTCGACCGCACGTCGGTCTACATCGCCAACATCGTGCCCTGGCGCCCGCCTGGTAACCGCACACCGACGCCGCAGGAGCAGCAGACCTGCCTGCCCTTCATCCTGCGCCAGATCGAGCTTGTCGATCCCGACATACTCGTCTGTCTCGGCGGACCTTCGGCGCAGGCACTGCTCGGCATCAAGGACGGCATCACCAAGACGCGCGGGCGCTGGTTCGCATTCGACACGGGAGCCCGCGAAATCCGCGCCATCGCCGCCTTCCACCCCGCATTTTTGCTGCGAAGCCCCTTGCAAAAGCGCTTTGCCTGGCGCGATTTCCTTGCCATAAAAAAGGCGCTCGCCACCTGAATCTTGAAGTACCGAGTTCCCGCAACCTTGTTTCAGCAAAGCTCCGTCGGAAAAATGCCGCGACCGATCGCAACGCTTGCCGCGCTTGCCGCCCTCTTGCTGGCGGGAAGCGGCGCGGCGCTCGCCGGCAACGCACATGGCGCCACTTCGTCGGCGCTCTCGCCCGCCGCGCTCGGCATGGATCCGCCCAAATCGGACAAAGCGGCCGCCGACAAGCCTGATGTGAAGATCCCGGACAACATCAAGTTCGGCGACCGCACGCTGAGCTTCGAAGCCGACCGCAAGGCGGCCGATTCAATTCCCCGCGTCGGGCTCGACGCCGCCGATCCTGAAATTCTGCCGAAGTCGAAGGATCAGGACCTGCCGCCGGCCTATTTCGGCCTCAAGCTCACGGTCCCGACGCGCTAAAGCATGATGCGGTTAAGTCGAAATATCGGGTGAGCCACGTTCTCTTCCGCTCGTCCCCGCGGAAGCGGCGACCCAGTGCTGGATTCCCGCTTGCGCGGGAATGAGCGAAGTATGGGGCGATTCACCTAAATTCCATCCCGCCCTAGCGCTTCGCCTTCAGCCTTCCCGCATATAGGCCGGCGTGCCGCCGGCGATGAAGTCCTCGCGCGGCGGCGCGAACATGTCGACCACCTCGGTGTCCTCGGGAAAGAAGCCTTCGTGCTCGACGCCGGACGGGACCACCGCCACGTCGCCGGCCACCATGCTGTGGCTTTCCTCGCCGATGCGGAAGTCCATCCGGCCCTTCAGCATCCACACGATCTGCTCGTGCGCATGCTTGTGGGCGGCGGCATGCGCGCCGGCCTTGATCGTCCACCACACGATCATGCCCTGCTTGCCCGATAATACGCGGCGGCTGATCTTGTCGCTGATGCGCTCCTCGGGCAGCGCGGCGAGCTCCTTGAAGCCGAACAGGACTGGCATGGCGTTTCCTTTTGCGCGGTCTAGAGTCCAATCCGCCCAGATTGACTCACTTTGCCTTCCTAACATTTTGTTTGCGCATGATCTTTTCCGAAAACCGGTTCCCACTTTTCGGGATCATGCGCTAGCCGGTAATCGCGAACTTGATGGCGAACAGCAGCGCCAGCACCAGCACCGCCGGTGCTGCTTCCTTGAACTTGCCGGACAGGATCTTGGCCAGCGCATAGGTGATGAAGCCGAGCCCGATGCCGGTGGCGATCGAATAGGTCAGCGGCATGGTGATGGCGGTGACCACCGCGGGCGCGTATTCGGTGACGTCCTCCCAGTCGATCTCGGCGAGGCCCCGCGCCATCACGCAGGCGACGTAGAGCAGCGCCGCCGAGGTGGCATAGGCCGGCACCATGCCGGCCAGCGGCGCAAACAGCAGCGCCAGCAGGAAGAAGATCGAAACGAACGCCGCGGTCAGGCCGGTGCGGCCGCCGGCCGACACGCCGGCCGCGCTTTCGATATAGCTCGTCGTGGTCGAGGTGCCGATCACCGCGCCGAACATGGCGGCGAAGCTGTCGGAGATCAGCGCCTCCTTCATGCGCGCGAGCTTGCCGTCTATCATCAAGCCGGTGCGGTGGGTGACGCCGATCAGCGTGCCGGCATTGTCGAACACGTCGATGAACAAGATGGAAAACACCACGATCAGGAAGGTGCCTTCGAACACGCGCGAGAAGTCGAGCTTAAGCAAGGTCGGCGCGATCGAGGGCGGCAGCGAGACGATGCCGGTATAATGCGTGAGGCCCATCGGCAGGCCGATGGCGGTGACCGCCAGGATGCCGATCAACGTGCCGCCGATGATGCGCCGGAAGTTGAGCGCGGCGATCAGCACGAAGCCGAACAGCATCAGATAGGCGACCGGGTTGCGCAGATCGCCGAGCGTGACCAGGGTCGCCGGCTGCGCCACCACCACCTTGGCTTCCTCGAGCGCGATGATGGCGAGGAACAGCCCGACGCCGGCCGAGGTGGCGAGCTTCAGATTGTACGGGATCGAGTCGATCACGTATTGCCGGATGCGGAACACCGAGATCAGGAAGAAGATGACGCCGGAGCAGAACACCGCGGCCAGCGCCTGCTGCCAGGTATATTTGTAGGTGAGCACCACGGTGAAGGCGAAGAAGGCGTTGATGCCCATGCCGGGCGCCAGCGCGATCGGGTAATTGGCGTAGAGCGCCATCACCATGGTGCTGACGGCGGCGGCGATGCAGGTGGCCACGAACACCGCGCCCTGCGGCATGCCGGCCTTGCCCAGGATCGCCGGGTTGACGAACACGATGTAGACCATGGTCAGGAAGGTGGTCAGCCCGGCGATGAATTCGGTGCGGATGTTGGTGCCCTGCTCCGCCAGCCCGAAATAGCGGTCGAGCATCCCGGCCAGCCCATCTTTTTTCGCCGCCGCATGGCTTCCTTGCGTCTTTGCCTGCTCAGTCATCCCAAAAGCCCCCCGCCGTCTGGCTACCCCGGGCCGCAAGCCTAGCGCGGCAAAGGCGCGCACGGCAGCCCGCGGCTGTGGATGATGTGGATACCGCCGGCGCCGCTTCGATTTGGCGCAGCGCTTGGGAACAAGGCCGCTCGCCAGGGCTTGATGCCCCGAATTATGATCGCCGGCGGGGGCCGGTTCGGAGTGATTCGGAGTGAAGCGAAATGGATTTTGATCCTGTCCTGCTTGCTCGCTTGCAGTTCGCTTTCACCGTCACCTTCCACATCATCTTCCCGAGCTTCACGATCGGCCTGTCGGCCTATATCGCCACGCTGGGCGTGCTCTGGGCGCGCAGCGGCGAGGAGCGCTATCACCAGCTCATGCGCTTCTGGACCCGCATCTTCGCGGTGTCTTTTGCCATGGGCGTGGTGTCGGGCCTGGTGCTGTCCTACGAGTTCGGCACCAATTGGAGCCGCTTCTCGCTCACGGTCGGCAACGTGGTCGGCCCGCTGATCGGCTACGAAGTGCTGATGGCCTTCTTCCTGGAGGCCACCTTCCTCGGCGTGCTGCTGTTCGGCTTCAACCGCGTGCCGCCCTGGCTCTATGTACTTTCGGCGGCGATCGTCGCGTTCGGCACCGCCATGTCGGCCTTCTGGATCCTGTCCGCCAACAGCTGGATGCAGACGCCGGCCGGCTACGAGATCAAGAACGGCATCGCCTATCCGACCGACTGGCTCGCGGTCGTCTTCAATCCGAGCTTCCCCTACCGCTTCTTGCACATGCTCAACGCCGCCTATCTGACCACCGGCTTCGTGGTGCTGGCGGTAGGCGCGCGCTATCTGCTGGCCGGCCGCCACATCGCGGAAGGACGCACCATGCTGCGCATGGCGATCGGGCTCACCGCGGTGCTGGCGCCGCTGCAGTTGATTATCGGCGATCAGCACGGCCTCAACACGCTCAAGTATCAGCCGATCAAGATCGCGGCGATCGAAGCGCATTGGGACGGCTCGAAGCCGGGCGCCTTCCACATCTTCGCCTGGCCGGACGAGAAGACCGAGAGCAACCGCTACGCGCTATCGATCCCGAACGTCTCTTCGCTCCTGCTCACCCACCGCTTGAACGGTCTGTTCCCGGGACTGAAAAGCGTGCCGCCGTCCGACCGGCCGTCGGTGCCGATCGTGTTCTTCGCCTTCCGCGTCATGGTGGGGCTGGGGCTGTTCATGATCGCGGCGGCGTTGTTCGGCGCCTTCCTGTGGTGGCGCGGCACGCTGTTCACGACGCGCTGGTATCTGGCGGTGATGTCGCAATGCTGGTGGATCGGCTTTATCGCCGTGATGGCGGGCTGGATCACCACCGAGAGCGGGCGCCAGCCGTGGATCGTCGAGCACATTCTGCGCACCGCCGACGCGACCTCCCCGGTGATCGGCGAGAGCATCGCGGTGACCTTGGCGCTGTTCGTCATCGCCTATGGCGTCGTGTTCTCCTTCGGCATCTACTACATCAACCGCCTGATCAACCGCGGGCCGGAACATCCGGCCGAGATCCGCCGCCCGATCGTGGGAACGCCGATCGCCGCGGCGCATGGCGGCGGCGAGCCGCTGCATTAGGGAGAGCCGGCTATGGAGTGGTATCTTCCCGTGATCTGGGCCGGGCTGATCGGCACCGCCGTCGCCATGTATGTCGTGCTCGACGGCTTCGACCTCGGCATCGGCATCCTGTTTCCCTCCGCCGCCAATGAGCGCCAGCGCGACCAGATCATGGCTTCGGTGGCGCCGTTCTGGGACGGCAACGAGACCTGGCTGATCCTCGGCGGCGGCGGCCTGTTCGTCGCCTTCCCGCGCGCCTATGCGGTGATCATGCCGGCGCTCTATTTGCCGGTCGTCGTGATGCTGCTGGCGCTGGTGTTCCGCGGCGTGGCGTTCGAATTCCGCACCGTGTCGCGCAGCAAGACCTGGCTCAACGTCGCCTTCGCCGCCGGCTCGGCGACCGCCGCCTTCGCGCAAGGAGTGATCCTCGGCGGGCTGATCCAGGGCGTGAAGGTCGCAGACGGCGCCTATGCCGGCGGCGCGCTCGATTGGGCAACGCCGTTCGCTGCGCTGTGCGGCTTTGCCATGGTCGCCGGTTACGCTTTGCTCGGCGCCACCTGGCTCATGCTGAAGACCGAAGGGCCGGTGGCCGAGCGCGCGCGCCGCCAGGCCAAGCTGCTGCTGCTGCTGGTGCTGCTGTTCATGGGCGCGGTCAGCCTTTGGACCCCCCTCGCCGAGCCGCGCATCGCCGCGCGTTGGTTCTCGACACCGAACATCTATTTCCTCTGGCCGGTGCCGGTGGTGACCGCACTCGTCGCCTTTGCCTGCTGGCGCTGGATCGAGAAGGGCTATGACGCGTCGCCCTTCTTTGCGGCGATCGCGCTCTTCCTGCTCGGCTATGTCGGGCTGGTGATCTCCAACTTCCCCTACCTGGTGCCGCCGTCATTGACCATCCGGGACACCGCCGCCGCGCCCGCCAGCCAGATCTTCATGCTGCTCGGCACGCTGGTGCTGCTGCCGATGATCCTCGGCTACGTCGCCTTCGTGTACTGGCTGTTCCGCGGCAAGGTGCGCGAGGGCGAGAGTTATCACTGATCAAGCTGTCGTGACCGGTCGCGACCACCAAAGCGCAACCGGGCCAAGCAGGATCGCCGCCGCGAGCAGCGCGAACACAGCGGACCATCCGGATGCGCTCGCCGGCCCGCCGGCCACGTCGAGCACGGCGCCCGCGGCCCATGCCCCCACCGCCGACAATCCGAAGCCGACGGTCGAGTGCATCGCCATGGTGGCGCCCCGGTGCGAGAGCTCAGCGCTCATCGCCATGCCCGAGGTGAGCGCGCCGGAGTCGGCCGGCACGGTCAGGCCGTAGAGCAGCAGCAACACCAGCAGCAGCAGCGGCGAGGCCTCAACCGACAGTGCGATCGCCAGCGCCACCGCGGCGGACACGACCATCAGCACGTTAAGCGCGCGGTGGCGCCCGAAACGCAATGCCGCCTCGTTGCCGAGGATGCTGGCCGGCATGGCGAGGATCGCAAAGGCAACGCTGACCGCCACCGGTCCGAACGGCAGCGCGTCGGGTTTGCGCGTCGCGACAAAGGCCCAGAACGCCACCACCCAGGTGCGGATGCCGTAGAGCTCGAAACAGTGCGCGCCGTAGCCGAGCACGTAGCCCATGGCCGGGCGGTTCTTCAGCACCGGGCCGAAATCCAGAAGCTTGCGCGCGGACGGCGTCGGCTTCACCGCCGGCATGAGGAGGCACACGGCGACCATGATCGCCGGGCCGAACCCGCTGACCAGGAAGGCCGCGCGCCAGCCGAACCGGTCCGCTACCACCTGGCTGACCAGAAAGGAAAGTCCGACCCCGAACGAAAAGCTGGAGGTATAAAGGGTCACGCTGCGCGAGACGTCGCCGGCCGGCAGGCGATCGGTCAGCGCCTTGAGACCGGGCATGTAGGCGCCGGCAAAACCGATGCCGGCCAGGCCCCAGATCGCGGTCGCCGACCATAAGCCTTGCGCGAACCAGCCGAACGCCAGCGTCGCCAGCGCCGTCACGGCGGAGCCCACCAGCAGGATGCCGCGCGCATCGATGCGGTCGGTCAGCGTCGTCAGCAACGGCACCGCCAGCATGTAGCCAAACGCGAAGGCGCTCGCCATCATGCCGGCCTCGGAGCCGCTCAATCTCCACAGCGGCATCAGGTGCTGCGGCATCACCGCCGGCACGGCAACGTGCGGCAACAGGTTGCCGACCTGGCCAAGGCACATCGCAAACACGAGCGAGCGATTGGTCAGGCGCATTTGCGAGCCTTCAGCGCGAGGAGCACCCGCAGCCGCTTTCTCCGGATGCCTTCGCTGCCTCGTCGGCCGCGCAGCATGCTTCGGCATCCGGTTTTGGCGGTCCCCCGCAGCACCCGGCTGCTTGGGCGCCGGCCGCGGTGAGGTTGCACACGCCGGTTTCCGGCAACACCAGTTCCGTGCGCTCCGCCGCCTGGAAGTCGCCGGCAAGGTGGGCAACGATCGAGCGGACCTGCTCGTACCCGGTGATCATCAGGAATGTCGGAGCGCGACCGTACGACTTCATGCCGGCAATGTAGAAGCCCGGCTCGGGATGGGCGAGCTCGCGCGCGCCATGCGGCCGCACCGTGCCGCAACTGTGCAGGTTCGGGTCGATCAGTGGCGCCAAGGCGGGCGGAGCTTCCACTGCATCGTCCAGCGAGATGCGGAGCTCGCGCAGCACCGACAGGTCCGGGCGGAATCCGGTCGAGACGATCAGCTCGTCGACGACGACATCTCGTCCGCAGCATGCGCCGCCGGCGCCGACGCGGAGTTGGTCGCCAACGCGAGCGATATGCGTCGTGGCGAAGCCCGCGACGATTTCCAGGTTGCCGGATTTCACATAGGCCTCGAAGAGGGAGCCAAGCTCGCCGCGCGCGGTGAGCTTGTCGTTGGCGCCGCCGCCGAAGGCCTTCTGCGGATTGTCGCCGCGGAGAATCCAGATCACGCGCGT
The DNA here is from genome assembly GCA_963805535.1 of uncultured Pseudomonadota bacterium. GTDB lineage: Bacteria > Pseudomonadota > Alphaproteobacteria > Rhizobiales > Xanthobacteraceae > Pseudolabrys. The sequence continues at coordinate 260,150 of CAWDUV010000004.1, read as the reverse complement.
GGCCGGCGCCTCTTCCCGCAGCCTTACGAGGTCGATGAGATTGCCGATGGCCGAATGGCCGCTGCCGATCACCGCCACCGTTTTTTCCGCAAAGCGGCCGCGCAATTTGCCGCGGACGTCCGGCATTCCGTAAAAAAGGCGATCTTCCAAATCGCCTTCGCCGACCGCGCGCAATCCGTTCGCGCCTGCCGGGTTCGGCGAGAACCAGGATCCCGACGCATCGATGACGGCGTCGGCGACGAGCGACTTCTCGGCTCCATCGCGGTAGCGGATTTCGAACGGAGCGCTTTGGCGCCCCTTCGTCTTCATCTTGTCGAGGCCCATTCGCGAGATGCCCGTCACGCGGGCCGAAGTCTTGATGTGCTCTCCGAGCACGGTCCTCTCACGCAGCGGAACGAGATAGCGCTCGACGAGATCGCCGCCGGTCGGATACTGCGTCGAATCCGGCGAATTCCAGCCCGCTTCTTGAAGCAGACGTCCGCACGCCTTGTCAGCGTTGTATTCCCATGGCGAGAACATGCGCACATGCGACCACTGACGGATCGCATGGCCGACTTCCGGGCCGGCCTCCAGCACGGTCGGGGTGAGGCCCCGCTCAAGGGCTTGCGCGGCGGCCGCGAGTCCGACCGGCCCTCCTCCGACAATCGCCAGCGACCTTACCTGAGCACCCATATTTCGTTCCTTCCAGAACTGCAGAATAATGCGCTAAAATTTTTCAGGCGACCTTGGACGGGGCTGCGCATGCCGTTTCGGCGCAGCATTCCTCCACCAGAAAATCCGTGAGGCCTCGCATCGCGGGGTAGTTGGCGCGACAGATCAGGGACGTGTTCTGTCGCTCCTGCGTGACCAGATCCACCGTCACCAGCGCCTTTAGGTGATGCGACAGCGTCGAAGCCGCGATGTCGAGCTTCGACTGAAGTTTTCCCACGACCATGCCGGCGTCGCCGGCGCGGACGAGGGCACGATAGATCTTCAGCCTTGTCGGATTGCCAAGGGCTTCCAGGCGGGCGGCGGCGTCTTCCAGTTTCATGAACACATGACTACCAAGGCGCGGCTTCGACGTCAACTATATTTCTAGAATAATGGAAATATAATTGAGTGCGGCACAGGCGAGCGCCCCACAATGACGTTCAGGGTTTTTGCGCCGCCGGCTCCGGCCCCTCCGGCCGCACCACCGCCCAGCCCAGCCGGATGAGTGGCAGGAAGCCCTGCACCGCGCGGGCAAACGAGCGCGGCACTTCCGGCACGATGTCGGGAAACTGCACCTTCAGCGTCGCCGGCGGCTGCGTGGTCTTCTCCCCCGTCGGCCAGACCAGCACGCCGCCATGTTCGCGCATGTCGGCGACGCTCGCCCAGGGGCTGCGCTGCGGCGCCCAGTCGAAATAGACATGTGGGCGCGTGGGCGCGCCGAGCGCGATGATCGGCGCCAGGCGCACATCGCCGGTAATGTAGCTGAGCGGCTGGCCGGTGCGGCGCTCGAAGCTCTCGGCGAAGAAGCGCCCCTCGCGGTTTGCCGGCTGCGCCACACTGAGGTCGGCGCCGCCGAGCCAGGGCATGAAGGCAAGCCCGAACACCACCATCGCCGGCGGCAGCACCAACAGCCCGAGCCAGGCCGACGATACCAGCCGCTCGCGATAGAGCGGCACACGGTCGCCCGCCAAAACCACCACCGCCAGGCCCGACAACACCAGCAGCGGCGCAATGCGCGCGAAGGGCCCCAGCCGGTGACTGGCGGCCACGACGGCGACAACGACGACGGCCGGCGCCAGCGCGAATACGTAGACGTACCAGCGCGCCAATTGATCGGCCGGGCTGCGGTCGATCTCGGGCGGGCGCTCGCGCGGCCGGCGCGGCCAACCGCTGGCCAGCGCGATCAACAGCACCAGCCCGAGATGCGCCGACAGGATCGACAAAATGAGCCCCAGCCAGGGCGTATGGCCGCCCGCCTGCGCCAGGCTGTCGTTGAAGCCCTCGATCACCAGCGCGCGGTTGCTCCACAGCCAGAACGCATGCGGAAACACGACGATGACGAGCGGCAGCACCGCAATCCACGGCTCCGGCTGCATGAGCGCGGCGCGCCCGCGCTCGGTCGCCAGCGTGAACAGGATCATCAGCGCGATCAGGATCGCGCCGACATAGCTCGCCAGCAGCAGCAGGCCGAGATCGAGCGCCAAGAGGAACCAGAAGCCGCGCCGGTTTTCGCCCACCGCGCGCCAATAGTGCAGCAGCGCCAGCGCCCAGAGCGGCGCCGCCATGATGGATTCGCCGAAAGCCGGGCTCGGCACCGTGAAGGCGGCGACGCCGACCATCAGCAAGACCGCCAGCACGGCATGGCGCAGGCCGACGATCGAGCGCCCGAGCGCGAATACCGCCCAATAGGTGACGACGATGCAGGCTTGCGCCAGCGCGTAGAAGCCGAAGGCGCCGGCGATGCGGAAGGCGACCTCGCCCAGCCAGAAGGCAAGCGGCGGTCCTAGATAGCTGCCGAGCACGAATTCATGACCAACGGCGAGCAGTAGCGGCGCCCCGCCCGGCGGCGCGCTGTAGAAAAGCGCCGGGATGAAGGTCCACAGCGCGGCCTGCGACAGCGCCACGAACCAGAACACCACACGCGGGCGGCCGCGTAAGGATTCGACGATCAGCGAGACGTAATGCATCGGCCCGGCAGGATGAAATCAAGACCAGCCGGAACAGGGATAGAGAAGCCGGCTCAAAGAGGCAACAAGTCGGCGATCGCCTCGTCGGAGGCGCCGCCCAGCGCCGCCAGCTTGGCCGCCACCGGGGCAAAGGACTTGCGGTGGTGGATCGAGGGGCCCAGCCGGGCGAGCGCCGCGAAATGCTCCGGCACGCTGTAACCCATATGGCGCTCGAAGCCGTAGCCGGGATGCGCCAGACCCAGCCGGGCCATCAGCCGGTCGCGGGTGACTTTGGCAACGATGGAGGCGGCGGCAATCGACGACACCAGCGCGTCGCCCGAGACCACCGCTTGGCATTGGCAACCGCAATCGATGCGGTTGTTGCCGTCGACGAAGACGAGCTTGGGCCGCACCGGCAGCGCCCTGACCGCGCGCGTCAGCGCCCACAGCGAGGCGCGCAGGATATTGTCGCGGTCGATACGCTCGATCGAGCCGAAGGCGACCGAGACCTGCGCGGTGGCGCAGATCTTCTCGTAGAGCTTCTCGCGCGCCGGCGCGTTGAGCTTCTTGGAGTTGTTCAAGCCGCGCGGGATACGCGCGGGATCGAGGATCACCGCCGCCGCCACCACGGGGCCGGCGAGCGGTCCCCTGCCCGCCTCGTCGCAGCCCGCCACCGGCCATAGGCCGCCATTGAGCGCGCGCCGCTCGCGCCGGAAACTCGGCTTGAGTTCCGGCTCGTCGAGCGGCAGCCGCGCGCCGGCAGCGCGTTTGACCGCCGGTTTGGCCGGTGTCTTGGTCATCGTTTTGCCCTTGGCGGGCTTTTGCTTCCGTTTGGGCTTGCGGGCCATGCGCCACGATGCGTGCGCGCGCGGCCCAAAGTCAACGCCAGCGCTGGATGCGTGTGGATGACGCCACGAAGGCGCGTTGCGGGCGCGGGAACCTGCACCGCCGCCTGGCGTTGCTCTGAGTGGTAACCGCGCAAGGGCTGAGGCATGGTCCCGGTTTGGCTGCACGCGCTTTCGATCGGCGCGCTGATCCTGGGCGCGGCTTGTGCAGTGATCTTGCTTTCGGACGTCCTGCGCTATCGGCAGCACATGTGGATCATGGACGTGGTCTGGCCGATCACCGGGCTCTATGCCGGGCCGCTGGCGCTGTGGGGCTATTTCCGCTTCGGCCGCGCCAAGCCTCGCGGACATCGGCAACATGGGCAACCGGACCCGCCGTTCTTCGCCGCCGTCGGCACGGGCGCCACCCATTGCGGGGCGGGCTGCACGCTCGGTGACATCTGCGCGGAGTGGCTGTGCTTCGGCGTGCCTGTCATCGCGGTCTGGTTCGGCTACCGGTCGATCTTTGCCGACAAGATCTTCGCGATATGGATTGTCGATTACATCTTCGCCTTCTCATTCGGCATCGCATTCCAGTATTTCGCCATCGCGCCCATGCGCGGCCTGTCGTTCTGGCCCGGCATCCGGGCTGCGCTAAAAGCCGACACGCTCTCGCTCACCGCCTGGCAGGTCGGCATGTACGGCTTCATGGCGCTGGCGCAGTTTGGCTATTTCCGGCCGCTTACCGGCGAGCCGATCGAGGTGAACACACCGGAATTCTGGTTCACCATGCAGCTCGCCATGCTGTGCGGCTTTGCCACCAGCTATCCGGTGAACTGGTGGCTGATCAGCGTGGGCATCAAGGAGAAGATGTAGAGCGCTAATCGGGCAGCGTCAGCCGGCCGTCGGCGCCGAGCGGCCAGTGCGGATTGTGCGCGACTTCCCAGAGATGGCCGTCGGGATCGGCGAAATAGCCGGCATAGCCGCCCCAGAACGTGCGCTGCGCCGGCTTCGGCACCGAACCGCCGGCTTTTCTGGCGCGCTCGATCGCCGCATCGACCTCGTCCGACGAGCGGCAATTCCAGGCGAGCGCCACGCCGCGAAAGCCGCCAGCGTGGGCGGCGGCATTGACATCCTTGACAAGCTCTTCGAGCGGCCACACCGCAAGAATGACGGCGCCAGCCTGGAAAAAGCCGACGCCGTCCGCTTTGCTTGCTTTGCGGCGGAAGCCGAGCGCTTCGTAGAACGCGATGCCGCGCGCAAGATCGGAAACGCCGAGCGTCACCAGCGTGAGCATCGCCTCCGGCGCGATCATTGAGCGAACAGACTCAACTGCGCCGAGTCCGGCTTGGGATGGCGGAAATGCTCGGTGGTGAGCTTCGACTTGGTCTCGTTCAGCCCGAGCTTCTCGCAGGCCATCTCGAAGCGGCGGGCGATCATCCAAGCGTAAGGGCCCGCTGCCCTTCATGCGCCGCCCCCAAGTCGAATCGTAATCTTTGCCGCCCCTCATGTCGCGGATCAGTTTGAATACATGCTCCTCGCGGTGCGGATAATTGGTCTCCAGCCATTCGCGAAACAGGTCGCGCAGCTCGAGCGGCAGCCGCAGCAGCACATAACCGGCTTCGCGCACGCCGGCGGCCTGCGCGGCATCGAGAATGCGCTCGATCTCCATGTCGTTGAGCGCCGGGATCACCGGCGCCACCATGACGCTTGTCGGCACGCCGGCCTGGCTCAAGCCGCCTGCAGCGTCTCCAGCCGCCGCATGGGCGTCGCCGCGCGCGGCTCCATCTTGCGCGCGAGCTCGGCGTCGAGCGTGGTCACCGACAGCGCCACCTTGGCCAGATTGCGTGTCGCCATGCGCGCCAGAATGTCGAGATCGCGCAGCACCAGCGCCGACTTGGTGACGATGCCGACCGGGTGGCCGGCGCGCTCGAGCACTTCCAGGATGCGGCGCATCACCTGGTAGCGCCGGTCGATCGGCTGGTAGGGGTCGGTATTGGTGCCGATGGCGATCACCTTGGGCCGGTAGTTCGGCGCCGCCAGTTCCTTTTCCAGCAGCGCGGCCGCCTCCGGCTTGACGAACAGCTTGGATTCGAAATCGAGCCCGGGCGACAGCCCGAGATAGGCGTGCGTCGGGCGCGCGAAGCAGTAGATGCAGCCGTGCTCGCAGCCGCGGTAGGGATTGATCGAGCGGTCGAAGCCGATGTCGGGACTGTCGTTGCGGGTGATGATCTTGCGCGTTGCGTCGACCGTCACCTGCGTCTTGAACGGCGGCAGCTCGTCGAGCGAGCGCCAGCCGTCGTCGAAGGCGATGCGCGCCAGCGGCTCGTAGCGGCCGGAGGCGTTCGACTGCGCGCCACGCCCGCGCCGGCGCTCGTGATCGACGACGACGCCGAGCAGGTCGCCAACCTCGGCATAGGCGCCCGCCGGCGTGGAGGGCAGCTCCTGCACCGGCGGACGCTTCGAGACTGTGTTCGAACGAGCCATGGCGGCACCCTAGTCACGGAATGTGAACATAACAAGAACATTTTACAAAGCCCACAATTTCAGCATTTTGGGGCCCGATCTCGTGGCGTCACATACGATTCCCACATGATATGGTGGCAACGCGAGCGCGGGGCTTGAGGTTTCATGTTGAGCGCAGTCATCGCTACAGCCGAATCGGAGCGGACGCTGGTGCCGACGTTGACGGCGTTGGTGCCGGCGGTGCCGGCAGGCCTGCTGCGCGAGGTGGTGATCGCCGATGCCGGCTCGCGCGATGCGACCGGCGAGGTCGCCGAAATCGCCGGCTGCCGCTTCATGAGCTCGGCCGAGCCGCTGGGCGCGCGGCTCAAGCAGGCGGCGGAGAGCACGCGCGCGCCCTGGCTCATGTTCCTGCGCGCCGGCTGCGTGCCCGACCCGGGCTGGATGGCGGCCGCCGAGCACTTCATGCGCGGTGCCGAAATGCTGGACGATGCCGGGCGGGCTGCCGTGTTCCGCCCGCACAGCGCCGCGGACCTGATGCGGCCGCGCCTGGCCGAACTCATGGTCATCCTGCGCGCAGCCTGCGGCGGGCTGCCTGGGCCCGAGCAGGGCCTGCTGATCGCGCGGCGCTTCTATGTGACGCTGGGCGGCCATGCGAGCACCGACGCGGCCGAGGCCGCGCTGCTGCGCCAGCTCGGACGGCGGCGCATTGCCATGCTCGCGGCGGGGGCGAGCGCGCCGCGGTGATACTTGACTTAGTCAACTAACTGTCCGAACCTCGTGAGCATGACCGCTGCGGCCCGCGACATTGCCGCGGTGCGCCGCTTCAACCGCTTCTACACGCGGCAGATCGGCGTGCTGCGCAAGACCTATCTCGACAGCCCCTATACGCTGGGGGAGATGCGCGTGCTCTACGAGCTGGCGCAATCCATGAAACTTGGCGGCGCGCTGACGGCGAGCGACATCGCCCGCGCGCTCGAGCTCGACGCCGGCTATCTCTCCCGCCTGCTGCGCAAATTCGAGAAGCGCGGGCTGATCTCGCGCAAGACCGCGCGCGAGGACGCCCGCCGCAGCCATCTCGCGCTCACCGCGCGCGGCGCCAAGATGTTCGCGCCGTTCGAGCAGCGCTCGCAGGCCCAAGTCGGCGACATGCTCGGCAAGCTGCCGCCAAGCGAGCAGGACAAACTGGTCGGCGCCATGCAGACCATCGAGCGCCTGCTCGAGGCAGATCCCGCGCCCGCGGACCGAGCCGTCTTACACCTTGCGCGCGCCGCGCATCGGCGATTACGGCTGGATCGTTTCCCGCCACGGCGAGCTTTACGCGCAGGAATACAAGTGGACCGAGCCGTTCGAGGGCCTGTGCGCGCAGATCGTCGCCGACTTCGCCAACGGCCACGACCCCAAGCGCGAGCGCTGCTGGATCGCCGAGCTGGACGGCGAGAACGTCGGCTGCGTCATGCTGGTAAAGGACGATGCGCCCGGCGTCGCGCGCGTGCGCCTGCTGCTGGTCGACCCCAAGGCGCGCGGGCTCAATCTCGGTACGCGGCTGGTCGAGGAATGCGTGCGGTTCGCGCGCGCCGCCGGCTACAAGAAGATCACGCTGTGGACCCACAGCGTGCTCACCGCCGCGCGCCACATCTACGAGAAGGCGGGTTTCACGCTCACCTCGAGCGAGAAGAAGCACAACTGGGGCCAGGACGTGGTGGCGGAATATTGGGATTTGGATTTGTAGCCTTCCAACGGCAATAGGCGCGCCTTCTTGGCCGGGAACTGCTGCCCGAGCACTAGGCGGGCGCGCCCGCGCCGTGGACAAAGTCGTTTTGATCTGTCTGCGAAGTCGCGCCGGTGCCCGATCCCATTTTTATCGCGGATTGAATCAGTAATAATATAACGAAGATTGCGGCACCCACGACCGACAATGTCAGCGTGACGAATTTTATGCGCGTCAGCATGTTGACGGCCGACACGTCAGCTCGATCGAACACTTTCAAATGATCGGACGACTTACCCAAGATGGCCGCGAGCTTCAGATCTTCCGCGACGTCGGCAACGCCGTAAGCTACGGCCATAGCCCCCGCCGGGAATGCTGCCCATTGCACCCATTCCCAGATGCTCGTCGAGACGATCACCGCGGTTAAGATCCACACCGTGGCGGTCGACAGGGCCAAGGCAAAGACGATATCCGATTTTTTCAGAATGGACCGCACATAGAACGCAAGCGACGCCGAATTTCCGACCTGAATGCTCCGCGCATGCGTAACAAACCTTTCCAAAGCATGAACGTCATAAGTCCAGCACCGCTCGGGAATCGGCGGGACGTCCGTATGTGGAAGATTCCACGCTTTGTCCCATTTGATCCGATTCACCATGCCCCATATGAAGGCGCCAACGATCGCTCCGGCGAGTAGCAACCACCAACTTGTGAAAAATGCGACAGTATCCATATCCGCCCTACCCTCGCGCGCCGACCACTTGCAGGAGCCAACTGCACCAATCCAGTTTCGTCTTGAGCCCTGATTTAGCAATCGGATTAGGGCGATTTATGGCGGCAATTTCCGACTCAAATGGTTCGTGACTCGCCTTGTATTTCGCCATGCTGTCGAGCCAATTTTTTCGTCGCTCCTTCTTGTAACGGTCCGACGCAGCCACCGTCGCCGCTGTGCTTCTTTGCCACGCGCTTTCGTGGATTTTCTCAGTTTGCGAGATCGCGCAAATCGGGCGAGGCACGGGGGAGCCCAGCAGACGCCAAAACCGAGTGCGCGAGTTTTGCAATTCGCCGCCGGGATATAACTCGGATCCATCGCGGTCCAGCGACACGACGATGGAATTCCGGTCAAGCCCAAGCAGCGGGTTTAGCTGCGACACCATCCACAGAAACGTCGTGTCGGAAAGTCCGTGTTTTGGATATCCGCCGCCTATATTGGAGTGAACGCCTGGAAACCACATTTGCCTCAAGACCTGGCGAGTATTGCCGGTCGCTGCCGGAGGTGGCTCTCCCGGGACCCAGATGGCGGCCTGGAAATTTCCCCGGAGACGCCCCGGGATCTGGCCTCGTCATTGCCGGGCTTGACCCGGCAATCCATCATTTTTGGATCGAATCTATTGTTTTTCCGATGGATGCGCGGGTCAAGCCCGCGCATGACGACGCCCGTAAATCAATCCGCCGCCTTAGAGGGCGCGGCGAGATCGAGCACGTTGTGAATCTCCATCGGCCGGCGGATGCCCTTGAGCGCGAATTCGCCCACGGCTTCGGTGCTCACCGTTTCCTCCACGGCGATCAGCACGCGCGGGCTGATCAGGATCTGGCCCGGCTGCGCCTCGTCGCACAGCCGCGCGGCCACGTTCGACACCGTGCCGATCGCCGAATAATCGAAGCGGCCCTCGAAGCCGATGGTGCCGAGCGTGGCATAGCCGTGCGAGATGCCGATGCCGAAGCCGAGATCGTGGCCGAGCCGGCGCCATTTGCCGATCAGCGCGCCGAGCGCCGCGCGCATTTCCAGCGCCATGCGCACCGCGCACAGCGCGGGGTTCTCCACCTGCACCGGATCGTTGAAGATCACCATGACGCCGTCGCCGGCGTAGCGCTCGAGCGTGCCGCCGTGCTTGTGGATGATGCCGCCGATGGCGCCGTGGTATTCGCGCAGAAGCGCCATCACGTCTTCCGGGTCGGAGCTTTCCGAAAAGCCGGTGAAGCCGCGCAGGTCGCAGAACAGCGCGGTGATCTCGCGGCGGTGGCTTTCGAGCTGGCTCTCCATGCCGGACGACACGATAAGGTCGGCCACCTGCGGCGGCAGGAAGCGGCGTAGCCGGCTCATGCGCTCGATCTCGCCGAGTTGCTCGCCGACGCGCTGCTCGAGGCCTTTGTTGAGCGCAGCGAGCTCGTCGTGCAGCGCTTTCAGCCGCAGCACCGACTTGACGCGCGCGACCAGCGCCACCTGGTCGATCGGCTTGGTGAGATATTCGTCGGCGCCCGCCTCCAGCCCCGCCACCACGTCCTTGCTGTCGGCCTTGGCGGTGGTGAGGATGATCGGGATGAAGGGCAGCGTCGCGTCGCTCTTGATGCGCCTGCACACCTCGATGCCGTCGATCTTCGGCATCATGATGTCGAGCAGGATCAGATCGGGCAGTTGCTCCTTGGCCGCAGCCAGTGCCTCCTCGCCGTCGGCCGCCTGGACGAGCTCGTAGCCGTGGATCGACAGCCGCGTGACCAGGATGTCGCGGTTGGTCTCGTTGTCGTCGACGATCAGGATGCGCGGCGGAGAGTGCATTTTGGAAACGTCTTCCGTGCAATCCGGGTTCTTATCCTCCCCCGCGAAGCGGGGGAGGGGGACCATGCGAAGCATGGTGGAGGGGGCCTCGCAACTTGTCCACCGCCATGCGGACGATCGCGTCGGCCGCCTCATCGATCTCCGTACCGCTCGCCAAATGGCCTGCGCCAATACGGACCACGGTCACGCCCTGTGACGCAAGCCATTCGTCCCGGTGGATGTCGCGTTGCGGCCGGTTACCCGTCTCGTGAGCAAAACCATCGACCTCGATCGCTAGACGCGCCTTTGCACAATAGAAATCGAGCACGTAAGGCCCAATAGGATGCTGTCGCCGGAAAACCGGCCGACCCGGCACCCGCGCGCGCAAAAGCCGCCATAATCGCGCTTCCGGCATCGACAGACTGCGCCGGAGTTGGCGGGCATTGATCATCGTTTTTTTCGGCGCTCGCATGATGAGCCCCCTCCACCGCGCTGCGCGCGGTCCCCCTCCCCCGCTTCGCGGGGGAGGACAAACCTGTTCTCGCGCACCTTTGCAAACCGAAGCGCCCCGGCTCGTAATACGTCGCAAAATCATAGACTGAAGTTCCCTTACGGCAGAAACTCTTTGATCTTGGCGAGCAGCGCGCGCGGGCTGTAGGGCTTGGTCACGTAGGCATCGCAGCCCGACTCGCGCGCCTTGGCTTCGTCGCCGGACAGCGCGTAGGACGTCACCACGATGATCGGGATCGCCTTGGTCTCGGGATCGGCCTTGAGCCGGCGCGTCGCCTCGTAGCCGTCCATGACCGGGAGTTGAATGTCCATCAAGATCAGGTCGGGCCGCCGCCGCTTGACCGCGGCGAGCGCTTCCTCGCCGTTCTCGGCTTCCAGCATGTCGTAATCGTGGGCGCCCAAGAGATCGCGCAGGATCTGCCGGTTGTCCTCCTGATCCTCGACCACCAATATGGTTCTGCTCATGCCTGCCTCATACCTGCTTTTTGGCCTGTTCGGCGCGCAGCGGCACCGTAAAAGAGAAGGTCGAGCCTTCGCCGGGCTTGAACTCGAGCCGCACCGAGCCGCCATGCATCTCGACGATCTTTTTCGATATCGCGAGACCCAAGCCCGTGCCGCCCTTCTTCTTGGTGGTCGATGAGTCGGCCTGCTGGAATTCCTGGAACAGCTTCCTCTGGTCGTCTTCGGATATTCCGGGACCGGTATCGACCACCGCCACCGCGAAATGGCCGTCGCTGGCGGCGGCCTTGATCTTCACCTCGCCTTCGTCGGTGAACTTGATGGCGTTGCCGACCAGGTTGAGCAGCACCTGCGTCAGCCGCCGCTCGTCGCCGTGGCCGGCGGGCATGTCGGGAGCGATCTCGGCCTTGAAGGCGAGCTTCTTCTCGGCCGCCAGCGGCTCGACCGCGCCATAGACCGCGTGCACCACGTCCTTCATCGAGTAATCGGTGAGCGAAAGCGTGAGCTGCCCGGCCTCGATCTTGGACAGGTCGAGCACGTCGTTGATCAGGCCGAGCAGGTGCTTGCCGTTGGTGGTGATGCGTTTGAGCGCGGTCTGCACCTTTTCCGGCGTCTCGCCATAGACGCCGTCGACGATCAGCTCGGTATAGCCGAGAATGGCGTTGAGCGGCGTGCGCAGCTCGTGGCTCATATTGGCGAGGAACTGCGACTTGTGCTTGCTCGCTTCCTCAAGCTGGTGGCTCTTTTCCTGGATTTCGTCGAACAGCCGCACGTTCTCGATGGCGATCACCGCCTGGTCGGCGAAGGTCGACACCAGCTCGATCTGTTTCTCGGTGAATAGATCCACCCGCTCGCGCGACAGCACGAGCACGCCAATCGGCGCGCCTTCACGCAGCAAGGGAACCGCTAGCAATGTGCGGATGACTTCAAATCCCGGAGACGATCGCACAAAGCTCAAATCCAAGTCCTTCGTGATATCCTCGACTTGAACGGGCTTGCCTGCCAAAACGGCGCGGCCCGCCAACGACGACGGCCCGAGCGTTGCCGGATGACTTTTCATGTACGCGTCATGCTCGGGCGAATAGCCGTGCAAGGCTGCCGCATGGTAGGCGCCGTTGCGCAAGAGCCTAAGCGACACGCGATCGGCGCGGCACAGCTTGGCCGCCAATTCGAGCAGCGTGTTGAGTACGGCCGGCAGATTGAAGGTCGAACGGCTGATGACCTTGAGCACGTCGGCGGTGGCGGTTTGCTGTTGCAGCAACTCCTGAAGATCCTCCGTGCGCTCCTGCACCTCTTCGAACAGCCGCACGTTCTCGATGGCGATCACCGCCTGGTCGGCGAAGGTTGTGACCAGATCGACCTCGCGGTCGCTGAACGGCTCGACGCGACAGCGCGCCAGCGCGATGACGCCGATCGGCTCGCCGTCGCGCAACAACGGCACGCCGATGATGGAGTGTAGGCGCGCGATGGCCGCCTGCTCTTTCATCGCGTAGCCGGCATCGCGCATCGCGTCCTCGATGCGAACCACCGCGCGGCTTAACGCGGTTCGCCCGACCGCGGTGCCCGGCCCCGGCGCGATCGGGTTGGCGCGCTCGATTTCGAGATATTCGGGCACCAGGCTGAAACCGGCGGCGAAGCGATAGAGGCCGTCTTCCAGCCGGAAGATCACCGCCTGGTCGGCGCGACAAAGGCGCGCCGCGGTGTCGACCACGCTTTGCAGGATGGGCATGAGATCGAACTTGGAGCGGCTCATCACGCTGAGCACGTCGGCCGTCGCCGTCTGCTGCTCGAGCGCCACGGTGAGATCGTCGGTGCGCTCGCGCAGTTCGTTGAACAGCCGCGTGTTCTCGATGGCGATGACAGCCTGATCGGCGAAGGTCCTGATGAGGTCGACCTGCTTTTCGGTGAACGGTTTCGCCTCCTCTCTCGCGACGCCGATGGCGCCGATCACCTTGCCGTCGCGCAGCATGGGGGCGAAGATCGTTGCATTGAAGCCCAGTTGCCTTGCGAATTGCTGCATGCTGGGGGGCGCATCGGAATTGCCGACGATCGGCGCGAATTGCACCACTTTTTTCGCCAACATGGCGCGGCCGGCGCCGGTCGTATCGTCGAGCGGGCGGGGGAAGGACTTCGAAATAATGTCGTATTCTTCCTCCTGTCCGGTCGCCGCGAGATGAACCATGCCGTCTTCGACGATTTGGACCATCGACAGACGGGTGCCGAACAGCCGCTTGAGGTTTCGTACGATGGCCTCGAACACCGGCTTGGTGTCGGCCATCGAGCCGCTGATCGAAGCGAGGATTTCGCCGCTCGCGGTCTGCTGTTCCAGTGACTCCGTGAGATCGTCGGTGCGCTGGCGCAGCTCGTTGAACAGCCGCGTGTTCTCGATGGCGATGACGGCTTGCGCGGCGAAGGTGCGCAGCAGCTCGCGCTGCTTGTCGGACAATTGCCGTGGCTGGCGCGCGATGACACTGATCGCGCCGATCGCCGTGTCCCCGCGCATCATCGGCATTACGGTGATGGCGCGGTAGCCGCTGGCCAGGAAATTCTGCCGTCCCGGCATCAGTTGTTCCGGCGTCTCGCGCACATCGGCAAAATCCATCTCGCGCCCATCGAGGAGAGCCGTGGCGGTGATGAATTCGCGCGACAACGGCATCGGGTAGCGTGCGCGCAACATTTCAATTTCGCCGGCATCCGCCCCGGCCATGGCGGCGAGCGCGACCTGATCGCCTTCGGGCAGAGAGATCACGACGACCGAGTTGGGGAACAGTTTCAATCCGCTATGCACGATGGCGTCGAACGCCGGCTGCGAGTTCGGTCGGCGAGTTGCTGATGACTTCGAGAATGTCGGACGTCGCCGTCTGCTGCTGCAGCGATTCGGTCAGATCGTCGGTGCGCTGGCGCAATTCGTTGAGCAGACGGGTATTCTCGATGGCGATGACGGCTTGCGCCGCGAAATTCGATACCAGCTCGATCTGCTTATCGCTGAACGGCTGAGGCTCCTGGCGGAAAATGCCGAAGGCACCGACTAGCTCCGTATCGAGGAACATTGGCACGACGATATAAGCACGCGCGCCGCCGAGCCGCGCCGCGGGTCCGGGGTTCGAATTCCTGCGATTCGTCTGCGGTGTGCACCAGCTCCTTTGTCTGCAGGAGACGGTGGAGAGATCCGGCTTCCGGTTGAAACGACCCGCGCTGCCGGAGCGACTCGGCATAGGCAGGCGGCACGCCAAGCGAAGCCGCCGCATGAAACTTACCGCCGCCGTCGTAACGAAACAGCACGCCAAACTTAGCTTCGCAAATGCGCGTGGCATTTTCGAGCATCGCCTGGAAAACCGGATCGAGCTCGCCGGACGAACTCGAAATGACGCGCAGCACCTCCGATGCCGCCGTTTGCTGCTCTAACGCTTCGGATAGCTCGGCGCTGCGCTGTTGCTCGGCCTCGAACAGCCGCGCATTCTCGATGGCGATCACGGCCTGGTCGGCAAAGGTGGTCACCAGCTCGATTTGCTTGTCGGTGAACGGGGCGACCTCGTCGCGGGTCAGCGCGAAGACGCCGATCACGGCGTCGTCGCGCAACAATGGAACGCCCAAATTGGTGCGATAGCCGAAGGCCTGTTGATAGCCGCTCACTTTGTAGTCGGGATCGGCAAGCACGTCGTGGATGTGGCTGATCCTGCCCGTGAGCGCGACACGTCCAATGCTGCTCTCGCTCCCCGCGCGCAACGGATTTGCCCGGCCGTAGCGCACGGCCTTCTCGGTGAAGCCGTGGTTGGCGTGGAACCGGAACACGTCGCCGTCGCGCAGGTAGATGACGCCCTTGTCCGCCGCGCAGAGCCTAGTGGCGGATTGGGTCAATGTATCGAGCACGGCCTGCAGGTCGAAGGTCGAGCGGCTGATGACCTTGAGCACGTCGGCGGTCGCCGTCTGCTGCGCGCGCGCCTCGTCGCGCTCGCGCGTGACTTGCGCCAGCGCCGCTTTCAGCTCGTCCAACGAGCTTTCACTCGTCACGGAATGATGCTCCAGCGACATTGTCGCTTCCACGTGGAGGTTGGGCGCAACCCTAGCTTCCCGCCGCAGGCGGGGGAAGCTGGTTCGCGGCTTTAGGCCGTCGCCCCTTTCGCCTTCGGCCGCCGCAGGTGCTCGTCGAGCCGCGGCAGGATCTCGACGAAATTGCAGGGCCGGTAGCGGACGTCGAGCTGGTGCACCAGGATCTCGTCCCAGGCGTCCTTGCAGGCGCCGGGCGAGCCCGGCAGGCAGAAGATATAAGTGGCATTGGCGACGCCGGCGGTGGCGCGGGTCTGGATCGCCGAGGTGCCGATCTTCTTCTCGCTCACCAGCAGGAACATGATCGAGAAGCCGTCCATCTTCTTCTCGAACAGCGGCTCGATCGCCTCCGGCGTCACGTCGCGGCCGGTGAAGCCGGTACCGCCGGTGGTGATCACCACGTCGATGAATTTGTCCTCGATCCAGTTCTTGACGTGCTGGCGGATCGCCGCGATCTCGTCCTTGACGATGGCGCGCTCGGCCAGCACGTGGCCGGAGGCGCGGATGCGCTCGACCAAGGTGCCGCCCGATTTGTCGTCGGCCAGCTCGCGGGTGTCGGACACGGTGAGCACCGCGATCTTCAGCGGCACGAATTGTCTGGTTTCGTCGATGCCGGGCATGGTCGTCCTGTTCGCTGCGCCGGGCAAAGAGTAAGGCGTATCGCGCCTCGATGCCAAGCCTCCGGCGAATGTTCTTACTTCCAGAACGGCTTGCGCGCCTCCCGCTCGACTTGCTCGCGGGTCAGGCCGAGGTCCTTGAGTTGCCGGTCGTCGAGATGCTTGAGCAGGCCGCGCTGCCGGGCCTTTTCGAGTTCAAACCAGAGTTGCTGCCGCCGCGACTTGTCGAGCACCGCGCCGAGCCAGACCAGAACGCGCGAACGCCAAGACGGACGCTCGGTCGACTCAAGTTCCCGCGGAAAATTCGCAGATTTGCAGGTATTGCTGCCGCAAGACATGTCTCACCTCCATTGCGGAGCGAGACAACGCTTGACTGCTGGGCAGTTGACCGGGCGGCTGTCGATGGCCCGAACTGTTTAATCTTTTAGCGCGGCGCCCGCTGATTTTCAATTTCACAATTGCGAAAAGTCTTAATTCGGCACAGCGCGATACCGCCTAAGCCCCCGTGCGATAGGCAGAAATTGCCCAGTTGGCGGGCGTTTTCATAAACGGCTTTTTTACCTTGGCCCGGCATAGTGCCGGCCTGTCGGTTGTAGGTCCCGCGTCGCCGGCCGCGTCGTCCCTTGAGTCGAGAGTCCTGAGTCATGGTTGTGTCGCGTCGCGGGGCGCCCTTGCGGGCGCCCCGTGGAGTTTCCGAGCCCCCGCAGCAGCGCATCCTGGTCGGCGACTGCGCCGCCGAGATGGCGAAGCTGCCGGCTTCCTCCGTCGATCTGGTATTCGCCGACCCGCCCTATAATCTTCAGCTCGAAGGCGAGCTCAAGCGCCCGGACGATTTGCGCGTCGACGCCGTCGACGACGATTGGGACAAGTTCGCGAGCTTCAAGAGCTATGACGCGTTCACCGAACGCTGGCTCGCCGCCTGCAAGCGCGTGATGAAGCCGGCCGCCACCATCTGGGTGATCGGCTCCTACCACAATATTTTCCGCGTCGGCGCCATCATGCAGGATCTCGGCTTCTGGATCCTCAACGACGTGATCTGGCGCAAGGCGAACCCGATGCCGAATTTCCGCGGCCGCCGCTTCACCAATGCGCACGAGACGCTCATCTGGGCCTCGCGCGAGCCGCAAGCCAAGGGCTACACCTTCAATTACGAGACCCTGAAGGCCGGCAACGAAGACATCCAGGTGCGTTCGGACTGGACCTTGCCGCTGTGCACCGGCGAGGAGCGCCTGAAGGGCGGCGACGGCAAGAAGCTGCATCCGACGCAGAAGCCGGAAGCGCTGCTCGCGCGCGTCCTGCTGTCGTCCTCGCGTCTCGACGATCTGGTGCTCGACCCGTTCTGCGGCACCGGTACCACCGGCGCGGTGGCCAAGAAGCTCGGCCGCCGCTTCGTCGGCTGCGAGCGCGACGCCAAATACGCCAAGGCGGCCGAGCAGCGCATCGCCGCCACCAAGCCGCTCGAAGCGCCGGCGCTGGCGCCTTTCGTCACCGCGCGCGAGGCCCCGCGCGTGCCGTTCTCGGCGCTGATCGAGCGCGGGCTGGTTTCGCCCGGCGCGCGTCTGGTCGATGCGAAGAAGCGCCACAAGGCGCTGGTGCGCGCCGACGGCGCGGTTTCGGTCGAAGGCCAGGTCGGCTCGATCCATAAGATCGGCGCCTTGGTACAAGGGCTCGATGCCTGCAACGGCTGGACCTTCTGGCACGTGGAAACGCCGAAGGGTCTCATGCTGATCGACGCGTTCCGCGCGCAGGTGCGCGCCGAGATGGCGGAAGCCGCCGAATAGCTAGCCGCCCGCCAGCCCTTGCGTGCCGACATAGACCGCGTAGAGCGAGTGGCTGGCCACCATGAACAGACGATTGCGCTTTACGCCGCCGAAACACAGATTGGCGCAACGCTCCGGCAGTTCGATGAAGCCGATGAGATCGCCGTCCGGCGCATAGACGCGCACGCCGTCGCGCCCCTCGCCCGTGCCCCAGGCGCACCAGAGATTGCCGTCGACATCGCAGCGAATGCCGTCGGGCGCGTCGTCGCCGGCATCGACGAACAGCTTCTTGTTGCCGATCTTGCCGCCGTCGGCCGAAACGTCGAACACGAAGATTTTCGAATGCGGCGCCGTCTCCACCACGTAGAGCTGCTTTTCGCCCGGCGAGAAGCATAAGCCGTTCGGCGCATCGATCTCGGCGCTCGCGACCGTCACCGCACCGGTATTGCCGTCCACGCGATAAAGCGTCGGCGGCAGCTCGGGCTCCGCCTTGTCGCCCTCGTAATTGCCGAGGATGCCGAAGGGCGGATCGCTGAACCAGATCGAGCCGTCGGATTTCACGATCACGTCGTTCGGCGAGTTGAGCCGCTTGCCGTTGAAGCCGGCGCAGATGACGGCGATTCTGCCGTCGTGCTCGGTGCGGGTGACGCGGCGGGTGAGATGCTCGCAGGTGACGAGACGGCCCTGGCGGTCGCGCGTATTGCCGTTGCTGTTGTTGGAAGGGTTGCGGAATACGCTGACCGCACCCGTTTCCTCGTCCCAGCGCCGCATGAGATTGGCCGGGATGTCGCTCCAGGCGAAAAAACGGCCGTCGCCGAACCAGACCGGCCCCTCGCCCCAGCGCGCGCCGGTGAACAGCCGCTGCACGCTGGCATTGCCCAGCTTGTATTGGTCGAAGCGCGGATCGAGCGAATGGATCAGCGGGTCGGGGTAGCGCAGCGTCGGCGCCCAGCCGCTGCGCTCCACCTGTTCATTCCCGTGCATGACACCCTCATGGCAATTTTTACGTGCATGAGGATGGCCTTGCACGCCGGATTGGGCAAGCCTGCACAACCGACTGCGGCAAAATAACTCTCGGAAGTAGAAAATGCGCGTACTCGAAGGCCGCGGCGCGGCTACTTCGCCAACAGCTCTTCAAACAGCTCCAATGCCCGCTGCGCAAAGGCCCGCATATTGGCCTGCCGGTCGACGCTGCCGGTTTCCAGCGTGATGGCGCGTTCGGCTGCCGGCCCCACCACGGCGATGCAGCTATGGCCGGCGGCATCGCCGTAACGGTTGCCGGTCGGCCCGGTCGCGCCGGTCTCACCGATGCCCCAGCTCGCGCCGTGCTTCTCGCGCATGCGCCGGGCGCAGAGCAGTGCGTAGGGCTCAGTCGAGGCGCGCATGCCGGCCATTTCGGCATCGCTTATGCCGAGCAGCGCCGCCCGCGCGGTGCGCGTATAGACCACGGCGCCGCCGACGAAATAAGCCGACGCCCCGGGCACCGCGAGCAGCGCGGCCGCGATCAGGCCGCCGGTCGAGGATTCCGCCACCGCGACCGTTTCGTGCCGCTGCTTCAGCCGCGCGGCAATCTTCTCAGCTATAGGCAACAACGTCTGCATGAGGCCCTCACAAATCCCCGCGCCCGATCTGGCATAGCACGCGGAACACGCCGACTTCAGTCCCCGGAAACTGCGCCGCCAGCCGCGCAGCCGGTCTGCTCGGCGGCGTCCTGGCGCAGCGTATCGACCATCAGGCAGGCTTCGATCTTGCGGTCGCCGCCGCGCAACCGCTCCTCCGTCGATACCGGCATGCCGGCGGGATCGAGCGCCATCCAGATTTCGCCGGCGGCCACCGCCGTGCTCGCCAGCATGGCGTCGAGCTGCGCAACAAGCGCGGCCTCGTCCGGCGTCCGGTCGAAGCGCACCGTCACGGCATAGGCGCCGCGAAAGGCGCCGCGCCTGAGCGTGCGCCGGCACACGGTGCGGTTCATGTTGAGGAACACCTCCGACATGACGTGCCGCGTCATCGGCGTCGGGTTGTCGAGCCGCTCCAGATAAGGCTTGGCGGTGAGCACCTCCGGCCGCTCGGTCAGATAGAAATTGAAATAGCCGCTTGCGCCCGCGATCGCCTGGTGCCGCCGCCCGAACAGGAAGCCGGGTACGCCGAGCCGCTCGATCAGGTGCTCGCCCTGGAACCAATCCTCGAACTCGGCCTCGCGGCCGACGGCGCAATCGTTGAAGATCGCCAGGATGCCGCGTTCGGCCATGACTTTTAGCCCTTTCCGCCCGGCTCGATATTGGCGCTGCGCAAGGGCACGCCGAATTCCTTGCGGCACACCTCGGCCAGGAGCGCGACCCCTTCCTTGATCTCGGCATGCGAGGGGCTGGCAAAGCACAGCCGCATGCGGCTCTTGCTGTGGTTAGCGTCGGTCGACCATTCCGGGCCCGGATTGATCGCCACGCCTTGCTTGAGCGCCGCCTGATGAAGCCTGCGCGTATCGACATGTTCGGGCAGCTTGACCCAGAGGAAGATGCCGCCCTGCGGATAGGCGAATTCCGCCGCGGTGCCGAACTGCGCGTTGAGCGCATCGGTCAGCGTGTCGAGCTTGGCCTTCAGCGCGGCGCGCAGCGCCGGCAGGTGTTCGGCGAAGCGGCCGGCGCAATATTCGGCCAGCACCATCTGCTCGAGCGCGCCGGAGCCGGCGTCGGTCTTGAGCGCGAGCATGCGCGACAGGATCGCCCAGGGCGCGACGATGAAACCGACGCGCAGCGCCGGCGCGATCGATTTCGAGAACGAGCCGATATGGATGACGTTTTCGCTTTTGCTCATGGCGTAGAGCGCGGGCGGCCGTTCGCCGCTCCAGGTAAGGTCCGAATAGCAGTCGTCCTCGAACACCGGCACGCCGTAGTCCTCGGCGAGCTTCAGCAAAGTCTCGCGCCGCCCGGCGCTCAGGATGGTGCCGGTCGGATTCTGCACCGTCGGGATGGTGTAGATGAATTTCGGCTGTACGCCGCGGCTTTTCAATTCCTTCAGCGCGGCCTCCAGCACATCCATGCGCATGCCGCCTTCATCGAGCGGAATGCCGACCGCTCCGACGCCCAGCCGCTGCAGCCGCGTCAGCGTGCCCTGGTAATTGTCCTGCTCGACGATCACGCTGTCGCCGCGCTGCAAGAGCGCGCCGTTGACCAGGTCGAGCGCCTGCAGCGAGCCCGAGACGATGAGGATGTCGTCGGGGGTGCAGGCCATACCGGCATCGCGCTTGAGCTTGGCGGCGAGGAACTCACGCAGCGGCCGATACCCTTGCGGCCCGCTGCGCAGGCCGTAATGCGACAGGTCGCGGCCTTCGCGCTTGAGCACGGCTTCGGCCGCGCTCAACAAGCCCTCGATCGGCACCGCGTCCGGGTCGTTATTGCCGCCGGTGAAATTGAAGCGCGCCGTGCCCGTCCAGCGCACCGCCGGCGGCGGCAGTCCGGCCGGCAACAGCGGCGAGAAATCGAATGCCATTGCGATGCCCCACTTAAGCGTTCACTTGGCTGCGTTCATTTGGCCGCGGTCACTTGGCCGCCGTCACCATGATCTCGACATGATAGTCGGGCGCGGCGAGCTTGGCCTCGACGCAGGCGCGCGCCGGCGTGTTGCCGGGCGACACCCAGGCGTCCCACACCGCGTTCATCTCGGCGAATTTAGCCATGTCGGTGATCCAGATATTGGCCGACAATAATTTCGATTTGTCGCTGCCGACGCTGGCCAGATGCCTGTCGATTGTTGCGACGATTTCCTGGGTCTGCTCGGTGACGCTCTTGCCTTTGTTGGCGTGCGCGACGACGCCGGCGAGATAGACCGTATCGCCGTGCACCACCACCTGGCTCATGCGGGCGCCGGTTTCCTTGCGTTCGATGCTCACGGCTGCGTCCTCCCTCTGTGTCAAATTTAAACCGCTGCCCCGATTGGTATCGCCCCCGGCCGACTTTGGGAACCGGGAAAGCACTGGCGAATTGTTGCATCCACCACCTCAACCCCACGGGAGGCGACGATGGGCTGGTTTTCCTCCGATATCAAAACCGTCGATGACCTGTTCCTGCATTCGCTGCAGGACATCTATTACGCCGAGCACCGCATCGAGCGGGCGCTGCAGAAGATGATCGCCAAGGCCTCGGACGCCGAGCTCAAGAAGAGTTTCAATACGCACCTCAAGCAGACCAAGGGCCAGATCAAGCGGCTCGACCAGGCGTTCAAGAAGCTCAAGCAGAAGCCGGAGGGCACCAAGTGCCCGGCCATCGACGGCATCATCGACGAGGCCGAGGAGATTGCCGGCGAAGTCGAGGACAAGATGGTGCTCAATGCCGCCCTGATCGCCGCCGCCCAGGCGGTCGAGCATTACGAAATCACCCGCTACGGCACGCTGGTGGCCTGGGCGCGGCTACTCGGCCACGCCGACGTCGCCAAGCTGCTGAATTCCAACCTCAACGAAGAAAAGGCGACCGACAAGAAGCTCACCACCATGGCCAAGCGCAAGATCAACAAGAAGGCGCTGGCGCGCCGCAAGCCGCGGCCCGACGAAGTCGAGCGCGCGGAAAACGCCGTTCTCAGCGCGGCCGCCGGAATACCCGCAATCGGCTAGCTAGCTAGCCGCCGGCCACGCCTTGCGTGTTGACATAGAGCGAATAGAGCGAGTGGCTGGCGGCCATGAACAGGCGGTTGCGCTTTGTCCCGCCGAAACAGACATTGGCGCAACGTTCCGGCAGCGAGATGTGGCCGATGGGCTCGCCGGCGGGCGTAAAGACGCGCACGCCGTCGAGCTCCGCCGTCATGCCCCAGCCGCACCACAGATTGCCGTCGATGTCGACGCGAAAGCCGTCCGGCGTGCCGCGCGGTCCGGCATCGATCAGCAGCTTGCGGTTCGAAAGCCTGTCGCCGGAGGCCGCGACGTCAAAGCTCAAGATGGCGCGCGGCTCGCTGCGCGATTCCACGATGTAGAGCTTTGTCTCGTCGGGCGAGAAAGCGAGCCCGTTGGGCGCATCGATGCCGTCGGCGACCACGGTGACGGCGCCGGTCTTGCCGTCCACGCGGTACACATTCATCGGCAGCTCCGGCTCGGCGATTTCGCCCTCGTAGTTACCGAGGATGCCGAAACGCGGGTCGGTGAACCAGATCGAGCCGTCCGACTTTACCACCACGTCGTTCGGCGAATTGAGCCGCTTGCCCTCGAAGCGGTCGCAGACGACGGTGATGCTGCCGTCGTATTCGGTGCGGGTGACGCGGCGGGTGCGATGCTCGCAGGTGACGAGGCGGCCCTGGCGGTCGCGCGTGTTGCCGTTGGCGTTGTTGGACGGCTTGCGCAACACGCTGACGGCGCCGGTCTCCTCGTCCCAACGGCGCATGACATTGCCCGGCACGTCGCTCCAGACGAGACAGCGGCCGTCGCCGAACCAGACCGGGCCTTCGCTCCAGCGCGCACCGGTGAACAGCCGTTCGACGCTGGCCAGCGGCAGCCGGTATTTGTCGAAGCGCGGATCGAGCGAGCGCACCAGCGGATCGGGATAGCGCAGGCTCGGCGACCAGCCGCTTCTTTCATCGATGCCGCTTGGCATGATGCCCTCCCTCGGCCGCTTCGAGCGCGTGCGCCAGCACCTTGCGCATCACCGTCGGCAGCGCTTCGCCCGGCAGCTCGCCCAGCTTGACCCAGCGCGCACCCGCGGGCGCTTTGGCCGCGCGCGGCACTTTTGTCAGGAACACCGTAAGCTCGAGCGGGAAATGCGTGAACACATGATGCACCGCGCCGGGCAGGCGCTTCCATCGCGTACCGGGCCACCGTGGCGCCAGGTACTGCGCGTCCTGCCCGTCGAAATCATGCGTCCATTCGCTGCCCGGCACTTCCGTCATCTTGGCGAGCAGGCCCTTGTCCGGCCGCTGGCGCAGCAGCACGCGCCCGTCCGCACGCAGCGCCACAAAAGCCGCGCCGCGCCGTAGCTGGCCCGCGCGCTTGGGCCCCTTGCGCGGAAACGCCTCCTCGCGCCCAAGCGCCCGCGCCTGGCAACAATCTCTCCAGGGGCACAGCACGCATGCCGGCCGCTTGGGCGAGCACAGCGTGGCTCCCAGATCCATCAGCGCCTGCGCGAAATCGCCGGCGCGCCCTGGCGGCAGCAGGCTCGTCGCCAATTGCTTGATGGCGGGTTTCGCCGCCGGCAATTCGTCCGCAAGCGCGAACAGCCGGGTCACCACCCGCTCGACATTGCCGTCCACCGGCACCGCCGGAGCATCGAAGGCGATTGCCGCGACCGCCGCCGCCGTGTAGTCGCCGATGCCGGGCAGCGCGCGCAAAGCTTCGATCTCTTCGGGGAAAATGCCGCCGTGCCGCGCCACCACGGCGCGCGCGCAGGCATGCAGATTGCGCGCACGCGCGTAATAGCCGAGCCCCGCCCAGGCGCGTAGCACGTCGTCCAGGCTCGCCGCTGCAAGCCGCTCCACCGTCGGCCAGCGCTGAAGGAACTTGGCATAGTAGGGCGCGACCGTCTTCACCGTGGTCTGCTGCAGCATGATCTCCGACAGCCACACCCGGTAAGGCTCCGCCCGCTCGCCTTTGCGCGCCCGCCAAGGCTCCATACGCCAAGGCAGCACGCGGGCGTGGCGGTCGTACCAGGCGAGCAGGTCGATAGGATTGGGCGATCCCATCGCCGCGCGCACTGAATGTCCCCTCCCGCCTTGCGGGGGAGGGCTAGGGAGGGCGGTACTTTTTCCAGCGTTCGTTTGCCGTTTACCCCCCTCCCGGCTCCCCCCGACCAAGCCGGGGGTCGCCGACCTCCCCCGCAAGGGGGGAGGTGAAGAGAGTTTGCGGCACCCGCCGTCTTCTACTTTGACGGCTTTCTTTCGGCGCTGCTCGCGGACTGCTACGGTCATGCGGCAGACCTTGGCACATGAGCCTCGCTTCCATGAACAAGCCTTCGCGCAGTTTTCCCCGGCCGCTTGCCGAGCTCGCCGGCAGCGTCTTGAGCGGCCCGCTGCGCCGGCAAGGCTTCGCCTCGAGCGAAATCGTCACGCGCTGGGGGGAGATCGTCGGTCCGGAGATCGCCGCCCATTCCGAGCCGCTCAAGATCAACTGGCCGCGCGTCAGCGAAGGCGAGGCGCCGCCGCCCGACCCCGCCACGCTGGTGCTGCGGGTGGAAGGTCCGGCCGCGATCGAAATCCAGCATCTGTCGGCAGTGATCCTGGAACGCATCAACCGCTTCTTCGGCTGGCAGGCGATCGGGCGCCTGGCACTGCGTCAGGCGCCGCTGCGCCGGCGCACGCCGCCCGTACGGCCAAAGCCGCCCGACCCGGCCGTGCAGGCGCGCATCGCCGCCGCCCTGCCGCAGATCGAAGACGAGGACTTGCGGGCGGCGCTGGCCCGCCTGGGCGCGGTGGTCAAGCGAAAGTGACGCCGGCCCGCGCTTTGTGCAGGCGCCATTGCCACAATCGCGCGTTAAGGCTAGGCAAAGGCCCAATTCACGGGGGCCCAACGCCGAGGAGTTGCACGTTGCCGTTCAATCGCCGCGAATTCTGCCAGGGCGTCGCCGCCGTCGCGCTCGCCGCCGCGCTGGCGCCCGCGCTGCTGACGCCCTTGCCCGCGTATGCCCAGGAGGCCGGCGCCTCGGTGCCGATCCCCGAACTGATGGCGCCGCAGGCCTTGCCGGACCTGTGGCTCGGCGATGCCAAGGCGCCGGTCACCGTCATCGAATATGCCTCGATGACCTGCCCGCATTGCGCGCATTTCAACGAGGCAACCTTCCCGGCCTTCAAGAAGCAATACATCGACACCGGCAAGGTCCGCTACGCCTTGCGCGAATTCCCGCTCGACCCGCTCGCCGCTGCCGCCTTCATGCTGGCGCGCTGCGCCGGCGAGAAGGACAAGAACAAATATTACGCGATGGTCGACACGTTGTTCCGCCAGCAGGACCAGTGGGTCAAGCAGAAGCCGCTGCCGGACCTTTTGGCGATCGCCAAGCAAGCGGGCTTCACCGAGAAGAGTTTCGACGCCTGCCTGGCGAATCAGAAGCTCCTGGATGACATCCAAAAAGAGCGCCAGCAGGCCATCGACAAATACAAAGTGCACTCGACGCCAAGCTTTTTCATCAACGGCAAGGAGTTTGCCGGGGCGGTCTCGATCGATGAGATGGCCAAGGAAATCGACCCGCAACTCAAGGGAAAATAAGGGCTTTTGGGGCCGGCCGGCGGCCGCTTGCGCCCCTATCCTGCCACCTGTTGCGGCGAAAGGTCTGGAAAAGCCGCCTCCGCGCGAGCTACGCCATTGCCCAAGCGCGCGCGGCGATTCATTCTCCGGTCGATACGGCACCTCAGACTTCCAGGCCGGGCCCAATCCCGGAATGGTTCGACGACTCTCGTTCAACAACTCTCAATGCAAAAGCCAGCGTTTGTCCCGTGCGCGCGTTACCGATGGGCGGCGCCGGCAACCACGGCACGAGGCCTTAAAGCATGAAGCTCACGCGGCTGCGGCTGCTTGGTTTCAAATCATTCGTCGAGCCGACGGATTTCCTGATCGAGCCGGGCTTAACCGGCGTGGTCGGGCCGAACGGCTGCGGCAAATCCAACCTGGTCGAAGCGTTGCGCTGGGTGATGGGCGAATCCTCGTTCAAATCCATGCGCGCGTCCGCCATGGACGAGGTGATCTTCTCCGGTTCGACCAACCGCCCGGCGCGCAACAATGCCGAAGTATCGATGGCGGTCGATAATTCGGACCGCTCGGCGCCGGCTGCCTTCAACGACGAGGACGCGCTGGAGATCGCGCGCCGCATCGAGCGCGAGGCCGGCTCCACCTACCGCATCAACGGCAAGGAAGTGCGCGCGCGCGACGTGCAAATTTTGTTCGCCGACGCTTCGACCGGCGCGCGCTCACCGGCGCTGGTGCACCAGGGCCGCATCGGCGAGATCATCCAGGCCAAGCCCGAGCAGCGCCGCCGCGTGCTGGAAGAGGCCGCCGGCATTTCCGGCCTGCATGCCCGCCGCCACGAGGCCGAATTGCGCCTGAGGGCGGCGGAAACCAACCTGCTGCGGGTCGAGGACGTGATCGGCCAGCTCGCCGCCCAGATGGACGGCTTGAAGAAGCAGGCGCGCCAGGCGATCCGCTACCGCACCGTCTCGGCGCAGGTGCGCAAGGCGGAGGCGACCCTCTACCACCTGCGCTGGACCGCCGGGGTGAGCGAGGTCGAGGAATCCGAGCGCGCCAAGGATATCTGCCTGCGCGCGGTCGCCGAGCGCACCGCGGCGCAGACCGCGGCCTCCACCCGCCAGACCGAGGCGCAGGCGGCCTTGCCGGAATTGCGCGAGGCGGAGGCAAGCGCCGGCGCCGCGCTGCATCGCCTGAATATCGCCTTGGCCGAGCTCGACCGCGAGGAGCAGCGCGCCAAGGACCGCATAGCCGAGCTCGACCTGCGCCTGGTGCAGTTCGCCGCCGACATCGAGCGCGAGCAGCGGCTGGCCGCCGACGCCGACACCGCGCTCGAACGGCTGGCCGCCGAGGAAGAGACCATCCGCGCCGAGGCGCGCGAGAGCGCCGGCCGCCGCAGCGGCGTCGATGCGCGTCTCGGCGAAGCCGACTCCGAACTGAACGCGGCCGAGAAGATTTTCTCCGATCTCACCACGGCGCTCGCCGATCTCACCGCCCGGCGCAACCAGCTCGAGACGGCCGCGCGCGAGCATGGCGAGCGGACCGCCCGCCTGGAGGCCGAGCTGGCCGAGATCGAGCGCGAGCTCGCCAGCCTGCAGGCCGAAGCCGGCCCCGATCTTTCGGCGCTCGGCGCCGCGGTCGAAGAGTTGCAGGCCGCCGTTGCCGCCGCCGAGACCGCCGCGGTCGAAGCCGAAACCGCCCACGGCACGGCGCGCCAGCAATTGGAGGCGGCGCGCAGCCCCCTCGCCGAGGCCGAGCGCCGCGTGCAGCGGCTGGAGACCGAAGCCAAGACGCTCTCCAAGGTGCTGGCGGTCGAGACCAAGAACCTGTGGCCGCCGGTGATGGACCATATCGCCGTGGAGAAGGGCTACGAAAAGGCGCTGGGCGCCGCGCTGGGCGACGACCTCGATGCGCCGGTCGACCCGACCGCGCCGATGCGCTGGATGGGCTCTTCCATCGATGCCGCCGACCCGGCGCTGCCGGAAGGCGTGGAGAAGCTGGCCGACAAGGTGCTGGCGCCGGCCGAGCTTGCCCGCCGTGTCGCCCAGATCGGCGTGGTCGACCGCGACACCGGCAATCGACTGGTCGGCCAGCTCAAGCCCGGCCAGCGGCTGGTCTCGCTGGAAGGCGACTTGTGGCGCTGGGACGGCTTTGCCGCCGCGGCCCATGCGCCGACCGGCGCCGCCCGGCGGCTTGCCGAGCGCGCCCGCCTCACGGAAATCGAGGGCGAGCTGCAGGGCGCCCGCGCCGATGCCGACGGCGCACGCGGTGCAGTCGAAGCGGCCGAAGCGGACCTGCGCGCCGCCGCGGCCGCGGAAGCGCAAGCGCGCAACGCCGCGCGCGACCGCCGGCAGGAGGCCAATGCCGCGCGCGATCGCCATGAGGCTGCCGAACGCGAGGCCAGCCGCCACGCCGCCCGCCTCTCCGCCCTGACCGAGGCGCGCGCGCGCCTGGCCGCCAATCGCGATGAAACGCAAAGCGCCAAGGCGCAGGCCGCAGGCGCGCTCGGCGAGCTCGCGCCCGCCGCCGATCTCGAAAGCCGGCTGGCGCAGGTGCGCGACGACATCGCGGCCAAGCGCGCCCGCCTGGCCGAAGTGCGCGCCGAGCAGCAGGCGATCGTACGCGAAGCCGAACTGGCCGACCGCCGGCTCAATCAACTGGCCACGGACAAGGCCGGCTGGCACGAGCGCCGCGACGGCGCGCGCAACCAGATCGGCACGCTGGAACAACGCATCGGCGAAGCCAGGCGCGACCGCGCCGAGCTCGAAAATGCCCCGCAGCTGTTCGCCGAAAAGCGCTCCGGCCTCATCACCGAGGTGCAAGGCGCGGAAGCCGCGCGCCAGTCTTGCGCCGACCGCCTGCAAGCGGCCGAGAACGCGCTGGCCGAGGCCGACCGCGAAGCGCGCGCCGCGCTCGAAGCGGCCAGCGCCGCGCGCGAGGAACTGGCGCGTGCCGAGGAGCGCTTCGAAGGCGCCAAGCGCCGCCTGGCCGACATCGGCCGCGAAATCCACGACATGCTGGAGATCGAGCCCTCCGCCGTCGCCGCGCTGGCCGAGATCGAGGAAGGCGAGGCGCTGCCCGAACTGCCGGACATCGAGGAAAAGCTCGAGCGGCTGCGGCGCGAGCGCGAGCGGCTGGGCGCGGTCAACCTGCGCGCCGAAGAAGAATTGCGCGAGGTCGAAACCCAGCACGCAACGCTCACTGGCGAGCGCGACGACCTGGTGGCGGCCATCTCGAAGCTGCGCCAGGGCATCCAGAGCCTCAACCGCGAGGCGCGCGAGCGGCTGCTGGCGTCATTCGAACAAGTCAACCGGCACTTCCAGCACCTGTTCGTGCAGTTGTTCGGCGGCGGCACTGCCGAATTGCAGCTAATCGAGAGCGAGGACCCGCTGGAAGCGGGCCTGGAAATCCTGGCCAAGCCGCCGGGCAAGAAGCCCTCGACGCTGTCGCTTCTGTCGGGCGGCGAACAGGCGCTTACCGCGCTGGCGCTCATCTTCGCGGTGTTCCTCACCAATCCGGCGCCGATCTGCGTGCTGGACGAAGTGGATGCGCCGCTCGACGATCACAACGTGGAGCGCTTCTGCGACCTGCTCGACGAGATGACCAATTCCACCGACACCCGCTTCGTGATCATCACCCACAACCCGATCACCATGGCGCGCATGAACCGCCTCTACGGCGTCACCATGGCCGAGCGCGGTGTGTCGCAGCTGGTCTCGGTCGATCTGGAAGCCGCGGTGCGCTTCCGCGAAGCGGGTTGATCGCGCCTGGGCCCCATTCCGGGACGGCGCGCCGCGCCGAGCCCGGAATCTTGAGGCCAAAGGCCTCGCGTCCGTTGATTTAGGTTCCGGGTTCGCGCTCTGGCCGCGTTGCCCCGACGACCAAGGTTAGGCCGCCCGCATCCCCGCCGGTCTTGGCGCCTCGACCGGCCGTGGCGCGCCGGCCAGCCAGGCTTTGCTCGTGCGCCACGTATGCTCCTGCCCGCAGGCCGGGCAATGCATGCGCGCGCCAATGTTGGGAAGCTTACGGAAAACGCTCGGCTCGATTTCGATCTCGGTCGAAACCGCACGCCCGGTATTGGGGCACCGGATCATCACAGTGCTCACGGAAGCCCTCCGATAGGTAGCCGTCCCGCTTATGAGGCCGATGGAACTCGCCAAACGTGTCCGCCCTGAGACGGAGTCGGCGCCTTGTGGATAACGTCTTGGTGATCGCAACCATGCCCGGAACCAAACCGGAGGGACAGCGTTAAACCCGCGTGACTTTCAGCCGGGCGGCTCCCCCCTTACCCCCCGAATAGCCGTCTGGCGAAAAGACCCCGAGCACTGCTTGGGGTCTTTTTTTATGTGTGGAAGGCGGTTTGGCCGAACCCGGCGGCCTTAATGTGCGACTATCAAGGGCTGCCGCCGCTTGCCTGCCCGCTTGCCGTTGGCGGCATTGATCCTAACTAGGCTAGGCTGCCCCTGAGTTCCCGCGCTTTCCCCCTATCAGGAGCCCCGCATGTCCATCACCGCCTGGGTCGTCCTCGGCGTCGTTGTCCTGATCGTGCTCTGGGCGATCATGGTCTACAACGGCCTGGTCGCCATGCGGCAAAGGGTCAACCAGTCCTTTGCCGACATCGACGTCCAGCTCAAGCAGCGCCACGACCTGATCCCCAACCTGGTCGAGACCGTCAAAGGCTACGCCGCGCACGAGCGCGGCACGCTTGAAGCCGTCATCCAGGCGCGCAACGCGGCCATCGCCGCACCCGGCGTCGAGCAGAAGGTGCAGGCCGAGAACATGCTGTCCGGCGCGCTGCGGCAATTGTTCGCACTGTCGGAGAGCTATCCGAACCTGAAGGCCAACGCCAACTTCCAACAGCTGCAGAGCGATCTGTCCGACATCGAGAACAAGCTCGCCGCCTCCCGTCGCTTCTTCAACAACGCGGTGCAGGAATACAATACCGGCATCCAGCAGTTCCCGGCCGCGCTGTTCGCCGCGAGCTTCGGTTTCCAGCCGCACACCTTCTTCGATCTCGGCGAAACCCGCGCTCAACTCGAGCAGGCCCCGAGCGTTAAGTTCTGACTGTTCTGTCATTCCGGGGCGCGGGTGAAGCCCGCGAACCCGGAATCCAGACACCAACGCCGAACTTGCCTCTGGATTCCGGGTCCGGCACTTCGTGCCGTCCCGGAATGACGGAACCCAACCATGGCCGCC
This sequence comes from uncultured Pseudomonadota bacterium, assembly GCA_963805535.1. Taxonomy (GTDB): domain Bacteria; phylum Pseudomonadota; class Alphaproteobacteria; order Rhizobiales; family Xanthobacteraceae; genus Pseudolabrys. The sequence continues at coordinate 229,248 of CAWDUV010000004.1, read as the reverse complement.
TACGGTCTCTATACGCATATCCAGTCCAACAGGCGGCGCTCGATCGCGCTGCTGATCGGGTTGTTCTTCCTGGTCTATGTGCTGGTGTACGCCGGCGCCCTGCTCGCCGAAGTGCTCAGCGTCGGCGACGCGCCGCTCGACTATCTGCTGCACGCGGCAGCATATGACTGGGTCAAGGCCGCGCCTTTCGCCACCGTCGGCACCGTCATCTGGATTTTCATCGCCTACCAGTTCCACCAGTCGATGATCGACGCGGTGACCGGCGCCCAGCCGGTGACGCGCAAGGAGGAACCGCGACTCTATAATCTGCTGGAGAACCTGTGCATCTCGCGCGGCATCACCATGCCGACACTGCGCATCGCCGACGACGAGGCGCTCAATGCCTTCGCCACCGGCATGAACCCGAAGCAGTATTCGATCACGGTCACGCGCGGGCTGGTCGAAAGCCTCGACGACCGCGAGCTGGAGGCCGTGCTCGGCCACGAGCTCACCCATATCCGCAACGGCGACGTGCGCATGATGGTGATCGCGGTGGTGATGGCCGGCGTGATCTCGTTCTTCGGCGAGATGGTGTTCCGCATCTTTTTCCAGAGCACGCTTTATGGCGGCTTCGGCGGCCGCCGCCGCGGCGGCGACAGCGAAGGCAAGGGCGGCGCCGGCATCGCCATCGTCATCGCCATCGCGCTCATCGCGGTGGCCTGGATTTTGTCGGTGGTCATCCGCTTTGCCCTTTCAAGACAACGCGAATATCTCGCCGATGCCGGCTCGGTGGAACTGACCAAGGACCCGGACGCCATGATCATGGCGCTGCGCAAGATCGAGGGACGCGGCGAGCTTTCCCACGCCAATTCGGCGGTAATGGAAATGTGCATCGACAATCCGCGCCTGGGTTTCTCCAATATTTTCGACACCCATCCGCCGATCGACGCGCGCGTCGAGGCGCTGGTCAAATTTGCCGGCGGCCACGATCCCGGCCCGCTGGCGCTGGAGGCTTCCGAGCAGCCCGCGCAGCTCGACGACCGTTCGGATGCCGAGGGCCCGTGGGGCGAGCCGCCGCAGCAGGGGCCCTCGAGCGAACCGCCACAGCAGGGCCCCTGGGGCTCAGGCTCAGGCTCCGGTCCTGCTCCTTCCGACACGCCGGGCCCGTGGGGCCCGCACCGAGGTTAAAACTCAAAACAGAAAATACCTTTGCGCCATCGGCAGCACCTCGGCCGGCGCGCAGGTCAGAAGCTCGCCGTCGGCGCGCACCTCGTAGGTTTCCGGATCGACCTCGATTTCGGGCGTTGCCGAATTGTGCACCATGTCCTTCTTGCCGATCTTGCGCGTCTTCTCGACCGCGACGAACTGCTTCTCGACGCCGAGCCGGTTGCGCAAATTCGAGCGCGCCGCCGCTTTCGACACGAACGTCAGCGACGAGGCGATGCGCGCTTTGCCGAAGGCGCCGAACATCGGCCGGTAATGCACCGGCTGCGGCGTCGGGATCGAGGCGTTGGGGTCGCCCATCAGCGCGGCGACGATGGAGCCGCCCTTGATCACCATGTCGGGCTTGACGCCGAAGAAGGCGGGCGACCACAGCGTGAGATCGGCGAGCTTGCCCTTCTCGACCGAGCCGATGTGTTTTGACATGCCGTGCGCGATCGCCGGGTTGATGGTGTATTTGGCGACATAGCGCTTGACGCGGAAATTGTCGTTGTCGCCCTTTTCCTCCGGCAGCCGGCCGCGCTGCTTCTTCATCTTGTCGGCGGTCTGCCAGGTGCGGATGATGACCTCGCCGACGCGGCCCATGGCCTGGCTGTCGGACGACATCATCGACAGCGCGCCGATGTCGTGCAGGATGTCCTCGGCCGCGATGGTCTCCTTGCGGATGCGGCTTTCGGCAAACGCCAAATCCTCGGGGATCGACGGGTCGAGGTGGTGGCACACCATCAGCATGTCGAGATGCTCGTCGATGGTGTTGCGCGTGAACGGCCGCGTCGGATTGGTCGAGGACGGCAGCACGTTCTTCAGGCCCGCCACCTTGATGATGTCGGGGGCATGGCCGCCGCCGGCGCCTTCGGTGTGGAAGGCGTGAATGGTGCGGCCCTTGAAGGCCTTGATAGTGTCCTCGACGAAGCCGCTCTCGTTGAGCGTATCGGTGTGGATCATGGCCTGCACGTCGTATTCGTCGCAGACCTTCAGGCAGCAGTCGATCGCCGCCGGCGTGGTGCCCCAGTCCTCGTGCAGCTTGAGCGAACAGGCGCCGGCCTTGACCATCTCCTCAAGCGCGGCCGGCCGCGCGGCATTGCCCTTGCCGGAGAAGCCGAGATTGACCGGGAAATCGTCGGCAGCCTGGATCATGCGGCCGAGGTGGAAGGGGCCGGGCGTGCAGGTGGTGGCGTTGGTGCCGGCGGCGGGGCCGGTGCCGCCGCCGAGCATGGTGGTGAGGCCCGAATTCACCGCCTCATCGACCAGCTGCGGGCAGATGAAGTGGATATGGGCGTCGAAGCCGCCGGCGGTGAGGATCTTGCCCTCGCCGGCGATGATCTCGGTGCCGGGGCCGATGATAATGGTGACGCCCGGCTGAATATCCGGATTACCGGCCTTGCCGATCGCCGCCACGCGGCCGTCCTTGAGGCCGACATCGGCTTTGACGATGCCCCAGTGATCGAGGATCAGCGCATTGGTGATGACGGTGTCGACCGCGCCCTGCTTGTTGGTGAGCTGCGACTGCCCCATGCCGTCGCGGATCACCTTGCCGCCGCCGAACTTCACCTCCTCGCCATAGGTGGTGAAATCCTTCTCGACCTCGATGATGAGATCGGTGTCGGCAAGGCGGACCTTGTCGCCCACGGTGGGGCCGAACATGTCGGCATAGGCTGAGCGTCTCATCTTGATCGACATGATTTCAGACTCCCACTGCGCCGGCGCAAGGCGCCGGAGAATCGAACATTTTCAGGCCCGCTCACGCGAATATGACCGCCATTTTTCGTCCTCAGAGTTATCAACAGCCATTTCAAGAGACTTGCCAGGAAAGGTCAGCGGCGTAGGCTTCGCGACAGGTCATCCATCTCTGGCTCCGCTGGACACGGGTGAACCGCCATGACCGGAGCGGTCATGGGACGTGGATGCAGCTCGCTGTATTCGTGGTCCATGATTGCCGGCCCTGGCTCTCAGTAACTGGCACTCGCGCTGCAGGCTCACGCCTGCGCCGGGTTTGGATCCGAGAGCTTGTGACGGGCAGACGACGGTCTGCCCGTTATGGCTTTTTGGGGTACCCATCACAGGCTCGCCCCGTCCACTTTTTTCACCGTCAACGTATCCGGATCGACGCCGTCCAGGCAGCGCGCATTGACCGCCACAACGTCGGCGCCGTCGCTCGGCCGCTTGCCGCGGGCGAAGGACTCGATGCCGCAGTTCGCGCAGAACAAATGGTGGATCGCCTTTTTGTTGAACTGGTAGTCGGTCAATTCCTTCTCGCCCGTGCTCAGCTTGAAGTCGGTGGCCGGCGCAAAGGCGAACAGCGAGCCGAGGCGGCCGCAGCGCGAGCAATTGCAGGCGATGACCGGATGGCTCAGATCGAGATCGACCTGGTAGCGGACCTTGCCGCATTGGCAGCCGCCCGTGTAGCTCTGCTTCATGACGTCCTCCCGACAGGGTTGGAGCGATGGCGAGCATTGTACGCGCTCTAAAGTTTGCCCATCACCGCCTGGCGGAAACCGTAGACGGTGCGTTTGCCGGCAAGCGCCACCAGATGGACCTCGCGCGTCTGCCCCGGCTCGAAGCGCACCGCGGTGCCGGCCGGGATGTCGAGGCGCATGCCGCGCGCCTTTTTGCGCTCGAACTTGAGCGCCGGATTGGTTTCGAAGAAGTGGTAATGCGAGCCGACCTGGATCGGCCGGTCGCCGGTGTTGGCGACGGTGAGCGTCGCGGTTTTGCGGCCGGCATTGAGCTCGATCTCGCCGTCCTGGATGAACATTTCGCCGGGGATCATGGGCTACGTCCGAAACTCGTGTAAGCGACAAGCGCGAGGGCAAGTATGAAGATGCCGCCGACCAGAAAGGTGCCAAGGTCGGGCAGCATGCTGACGCCGTGCGGGTGATGATGCGGGATCAGCGAGGGGTGCGCCTGCGCCGCCGCGGCGCCCAGCGAAAAAAGAATTGCGAACGCTTTTTTCATTGTTGTCGTCCTTTCAGCGGATCGGATTGTGCACGGTGACCAGCTTGGTGCCGTCGGGGAAGGTAGCCTCCACCTGGATGTCGTGGATCATCTCGGCAATGCCCGCCATCACCTGGGCGCGGGTGATGACGTGGGCGCCGGCCTCCATCAGCTCGGCCACCGTCCGGCCGTCGCGCGCGCCCTCCAGGATGAAGTCGGTGATCAGCGCCACCGCCTCCGGATGATTGAGCTTGACGCCGCGTTCCAGCCGCTTGCGCGCCACCATGGCGGCAACGGCGATCATCAGCTTGTCTTTTTCGCGCGATGTCAGGTTCATGAGCGTCTCATATTTCCTTTGCGCATGATCTTATCCGAATACCGGTTCCCATCCACGGATCAAGTCCGAGGACAGGGTTTTCGGGCTCATGCGCTACTGGTACCAAAGCCGCGGGACGTGCTGGCCGAGCGCACTCAGTATAGCGATGAGGTCGTGACGCAAGGCGGCGCCGTCGCGCGCCACCAGCCGCGCCACGGCAATGCCGTTCCAGGCCGAAATGCCGACCTCGCCGAGGAATTCTGCTTCGAGCGCGCGCACCGCGCTCGTCGCCTGCTCGTTGCCGGGCGCCAGCAGCACGGTGGCGAGCGCGATGCCGCCGGCCGCCGCCGCGCGCTCTCCGAGCTTGCGCGCGATCGGCCCGTCGAGCCGGGCGCCATCGGCAAAGACGAGACGGCCGGCGCGGCGCAGCCGCCAGCGGTCGGCGAAGAAACCGTCGCTCACGGCCTCGCCCATGGCGGCACGGCCGAACACCACCGCTTCCGCCATGAGCAGCGAAGCGCCGTCGGCGAGATCGATCTCGATGCGGCGGGAAAGCCGCGCGCGGTCGAACAGGATGGTCTCCTGCGGCAGCCAGGCGAGCCGGCCGCCGGCATGCAGGTCGAGCCGTACGTCCATCTCGGCGTCGGGGCCGGTGGAGCGGTAGATTTTCTCCGCCGCCGCCGTGCCGGCGATCAGCCTGGCGCCCGCCCCGACCGTCAGATCGATGGAGAAGCGGTCGCCGCCGGTCATGCCGCCGCCGGTATTGACCAACACGGCTTCCAGCGTCCCATCGGCCGCATTGGGAAAGCGCACGCGCAAGGAGCCCGCCTCCTGCACGCGCGCCCGGCGGGTGACGCCGCCCGTGGCGGCCACGCTGAGCGCAATGGTGCCGGTGGCGCGGTTGGCGGCGAAGATGCGCTCCCGGTCTGGCGCGGTTATCGTCAGCACGCGTTTCCCCCCAACCCGTCATGGCCAGGCTCGTCCCGGCCATCCACGTCTTTACGCGCTATTGTGAAGACGTGGAGGCCCGGCACAAGGCCGCGCATGACAGAACTTGTTCAAATCGCCATCGCCCGCTTGAGCGCGCCTTCGTCCATGTCGTCCTTGTCGCAGGCATAGACGATCTGGCCGCGGTCCATGACCACCAGGTGATCGCCGAGTTCCTGGGCGAAGTCGAGATATTGCTCGACCAGGATGATGGCCATTTCCTTCAGGCCGCGCAGATAGGAGATGGCGCGGCCGATGTCCTTGATGATGGAAGGCTGGATGCCCTCGGTCGGTTCGTCGAGCAGCAGCAGGCGCGGGCGCATGACCAGCGCGCGGCCGATGGCCAGTTGCTGCTGCTGGCCGCCGGAGAGATCGCCGCCGCGGCGGCCGAGCATGCTGTTGAGCACCGGGAACAGCGAGAACACGTCGTCCGGCACCGTGCGCTGGTCGCGCGGCAGCGGCGCAAAGCCGGTCTCCAGGTTCTCCTCGACCGTGAGCAGCGGGAAGATCTCGCGGCCCTGCGGCACGATGGCGATGCCCTGGCGCGCGCGCTCGACCGTGGTGAGCCTGGTGATGTCGTGGCCCTCGAAGGTGATGGCGCCCTTGCTCACCGGATGCTGGCCGATGATGGCGCGCAGCAGGCTGGTCTTGCCGACGCCGTTGCGGCCGAGCACGCAGGTGACCTTGCCGGGCTCGGCCTGCAGCGAGATGCCGCGCAGGGCCTGCGCCGCGCCGTAGTGGAGGTCGATGGCGTTCACGTCGAGCATGCTTCAACCGCCTTTCGTCACCTCATCCTTCGAGACGGCCCTTCGGGCCTCCTCAGGATGAGGTGACTTACCGTCCGTAGCCCTCATCCCGAGGAGCGAGCGAAGCTCGCGTCTCGAAGGATGGGGGCGTGTCCCCTCACCGCCCCAAATACACTTCCACCACCCGCTCGTTCTCCGACACCTGGTCGATGGTGCCTTCCGCCAGCACCGAGCCTTCGTGCAGGCAGGTGACCTTGACGCCGAGCTCGCGCACGAAGGCCATGTCGTGCTCGACCACGATCACCGTCTTGGTCCGGTTGATCTGCTTCAACAGCTCGGCGGTCTGCATGGTTTCGGTGTCGGTCATGCCGGCGACCGGCTCGTCGACCAGCAGCAATTTCGGCTCCTGCGCCAGCAGCATGCCGATCTCCAGCCACTGCTTCTGCCCGTGCGACAGGCTGCCGGCCACGCGCGAACGCAGCGGCGAAAGCCGGATGGTGTCGAGGATTTCGTCGATGCGCGCCGTCTGTGCGCCCGAGCTCTGCCACAACAGCGTCGCCCCCACGCGGCGGTCGTTCTTCAGCGCCAGCAGGAGATTGTCCTCGACCGTATGCATCTCGAATACGGTCGGCTTCTGGAACTTGCGGCCGATGCCGAGCGCGGCGATCTGCGTTTCGTCGAGCTTGGAGAGGTCGTAGGTGCCCTCCTCGAAGAACACGTCGCCGGCGTCGGGCCGCGTCTTGCCGGTGACCACGTCCATCATGGTGGTCTTGCCGGCGCCGTTGGGGCCGATGATGGCGCGCATCTCGCCCGGCTCGATCAAGAAGGACAGTTCGTTGAGCGCCTTGAAGCCGTCGAACGACACCGTGATGCCGTCGAGATAAAGCAGCGCGGAGGTGGTCTTGGCGTCGGGGATGGCGAGCGTATCGGACATGGGCTACTCCGCCGCGCGCGGCGCCGCATCGGGCGGCGGCTGGTCGATTTCGGTGCCCTCCTCGGCGGCCGCCGAGCGCTTATCGGCGCGCAGGCTTAGACCGTATTTGATCGAGCCGATTATTCCGCGCGGCAACAGCAGCGTCACCGCGATAAACAGCCCGCCCAGCATGAAAAGCCAATAGGGCGCCAGGAAGCCGGAGGTGAAATAGGTCTTGGCGTAGTTGACCACGAAGGCGCCGAGCACCGCGCCGGTGAGCGTGCCGCGCCCGCCGACCGCTACCCAGATCACCGCCTCGATCGAATTGGCCGGCGTGAATTCGCTCGGATTGATGATGCCGACCTGCGGCACGTAGAGCGCGCCGGCCACCCCCGCCATGCAGGCCGACAGCGTGAATACGAACAGCTTATAGTTCTCCACCCGATAGCCGAGGAAGCGCGTGCGCGATTCGGCGTCACGCACCGCGATCAGCACCTTGCCGAACTTGGAGGTGACGATGGCGCGGCAGATCAGAAAGCCGAGCGCCAGCGCGATGCAGGAGGCGACCAGCAGCGCGTTGCGGGTCGCTTCCGACTGCACGTTGAAGCCGAGAATGTCCTTGAAGTCGGTCAGGCCGTTATTGCCGCCGAAGCCCAAATTGTTGCGGAAGAAGCCGAGCATCAGCGCATAGGTCATGGCCTGCGTGATGATCGAGAGATAAACGCCGGTGACGCGGCTGCGGAAGGCGAACCAGCCGAACACGAAAGCGAGCAGGCCGGGCACCAGACAAGATCATCACGGCGGCGTAGATGAACCAATTGAAGCCGTACCAATAGACCGGCAGCGCGTGCCAGTTCAGGAACACCATGAAGTCGGGCAAGATCGGATTGGCATAGACGCCGCGGGTGCCGATCTGCCGCATCAAGTACATGCCCATGGCATAGCCGCCGAGCGCGAAGAAGGCGCCGTGGCCGAGCGACAGAATGCCGGCATAGCCCCAGATCAGGTCGATGGAGAGCGCGAGCAGCGCGTAACAGATGTATTTGCCGAACAGTGCAACATAATAGGTCGACAGATGCATCGACGAATGCGCCGGCACGATGAGGTTGAGCACCGGCACGGCGATGGCGAAGGCGGCGAGCAGCACCAGAAAGACGGTGGCGCCGCGGTCGATCAGGCGGGTGAGCGGAAAAGCGCCGAGCGCTTTCATGCGCGCGCCTCCTTCCCCTCGCCGCGCAGCGGGGAGAGGTGAAGAAGGAGAGAGAGCGCGCGCGGAGCCACCATGCTCACGCCTCCACCGCCCGGCCTTTGAGCGCGAACATGCCACGCGGGCGCTTCTGGATGAATAGGATGATCAGCACCAGGATGGCGATCTTGGCGAGCACGGCGCCGGCGTAAGGCTCGAGGAACTTGTTGGCGATGCCGAGCGTGAAGGCGCCGACCAGCGTGCCCCACAAATTGCCGACGCCGCCGAACACCACCACCATGAATGAGTCGATGATGTAGCCCTGCCCCAGGTTGGGACTGACATTGTCGATCTGCGACAGCGCCACGCCGGCAATGCCGGCAATGCCCGAGCCGAGCCCGAAGGTGAGCGCATCGATGCGCGCGGTGCGGATGCCCATGGCGGCGGCCATGGCGCGGTTCTGCGTGACCGCGCGCATTTCAAGCCCGAGCCGGGTGAAGCGCAGCATGGCGAGCAGCGCCACGAACACGATCAGCGTGAAGCAGATGATCCACAGCCGGTTATAGGTGACGGTGATCTGGCCGAACTGGAAGGCGCCGCTCATCCAGGACGGGTTGCCGACGTCCTTGTTGGTCGGCCCGAACATCGTGCGCACCACCTGCTGCAGAATGAGCGACAGGCCCCAGGTGGCGAGCAAAGTTTCGAGCGGGCGGCCGTAGAGGAAGCGGATGATGGTGCGCTCGACCACGATGCCGGCGGCGCCCGACACCATGAAGGCGAGCGGCAGCGCGATCGCCAGCGAATAGTCGAACAACATCGGGTCATAGGTGCGGATGAGCTGCTGCACCACGAAAGTGGTGTAGGCGCCGAGCATCACCATCTCGCCGTGCGCCATGTTGATCACGCCCATGACGCCGAAGGTGATTGCCAAGCCGATGGCCGCCAGCAGCAGCACCGAGCCGAGCGAGAGCCCGTACCAAGCGTTCTGCACCGTATTCCACAGCTCGAGCGAGTGGCGGATGGACGACTTGGCCGCCAGCGCCGCCTCGACCACGGCTTTCGGCTGGCCGGCCGGTAAACCGTCAAGCAGACCGAGGGCGTCCTGATCGCCGCGGTCGCGGATCACGGCGATGGCGGCGATCATGGCGTCGGGCGGCGATTTCGGATCGGTGAGGACGACGGCGGCACGCGCCTGCTGCAGCGCGGCCTTCACGCGCGGATCGCTCTCCTTGGCCAGCGCCTTGTCGAGGTTGGGCAGCGCGCTCAATTCGCGCGACTTGAACACCGCTTGGGCCGCGTCATAGCGCGTATTGGCATTGGCCGACATCAAGGTGAGGCTGCCGAGCGCGGCGTCGATGATGTTGCGCAGGCGGTTGTTGACGACGACGGTATCGATGTCGTCGGGCGCCTTGCCGGCGATCGGCTGGCCGGTGGCGGCATCGAGCAGCTTGTCGTCTTTGGTCTGGATATAGACCTTCTTCTGCTCGGCGCTGAACATCAACCGCGCGTCTTCCGCCGCCTTCAACAAGGTCTCGGCGAGCGGATTGCCGCTGGCGACCACCTTGTCGATGGCTTCGCCGGTGTCGTGCAGCGAGCCTTGCGTGAAGCCGATGAGCGCGTCTTCGTAAGGGTCGGCATGGGCGCCGGCAGCGGCGGCGACAGCCAAGCCGAATGCGAAGGCGAGCGCCGCCATGCGGCCGTAGAACTTGCGCATTGCAGTCAATCCCCGGCAAGGGTTCGGTGGCGGGAGGCGGCGAAACGCCGCCGCCTCCCCTTTTCGGGACGCCTGACCCGCGTGCGGGTCACACATCAGATCTTCGGCGTCAGGAGCCCTGCCCGCCGCACTTCTTGGTCACGGTGTTGTAGTTGCCGCACTTGAGCTTGACCCAGTCGGACACCAGGTCCTTCGAGCCAGGCAAGTAGTTGGACCAGGCATCGCCCGGCACCAGGCCCTTGGTCTTCCACACCACGTCGAACTGGCCGTCGCCGCGGATCTCGCCGATGTAGACCGGCTTGGTGATGTGATGGTTCACCAGCATGGTGGCCATGCCGCCGGTCAGGTTCGGCACCTTGGTGCCTGGCAGCGCGGCGATCACCTTGTCGGCGTCGGTCGTGCCGGCCTTCTGCACCGCCTTCACCCACATGTTGAAGCCGATGTAGTGGGCTTCCATGGGGTCGTTAGTGGTGCGCTTGTCGTTCTTGATGAACTTGTGCCAGTCGGCGATGAACTTCTTGTTAGCCTTGGTCTTGATCGACTCGAAGTAGTTCCAGGCGGCGAGATGGCCGACCAGCGGCTTGGTGTCGAGACCGGCGAGCTCTTCCTCGCCGACCGAGAACGCGACCACCGGGATGTCGGTGGCCTTGATGCCCTGGTTGCCGAGCTCCTTATAGAAAGGAACGTTGGCGTCGCCGTTGATGGTGGAAACCACGGCGGTCTTCTTGCCGGCGGAGCCGAACTTCTTGATCTTCGACACTTCCGTCTGCCAGTCGGAGAAGCCGAACGGCGTGTAGTTGATCATGATGTCTTCGGACTTCACGCCCTTGGACTTGAGGTAGGCTTCCAGGATTTTGTTGGTGGTGCGCGGATAGACGTAGTCGGTGCCTTCCAGCACCCAGCGCTTCACCGAGCCGCCGTCCTTGCTCATCAGATAGTCGACGGCGGGAATGGCCTGCTGGTTGGGCGCGGCGCCGGTGTAGAATACATTGCGCTCGGATTCCTCGCCCTCGTACTGCACCGGATAGAACAGGATCGAGTTCGAGCTCCTTGAACACCGGCAGCACGGACTTGCGCGACACGCTAGTCCAGCAGCCGAACACGACCGCCACCTTGTCCTTGGAGATCAGTTCGCGCGCCTTTTCCGCAAACAGCGGCCAGTTGGAAGCCGGATCGACCACGACCGGCTCGAGCTTCTTGCCGAGCAAGCCGCCCTTGGCGTTCTGCTCGGCGATGAGCATGAGCATGACGTCTTTCAGCGTGGTCTCGCTGATCGCCATGGTGCCGGAAAGCGAATGGAGAATGCCGACCTTGATGGTGTCGGCGGCCTTGGCAGCGTGGACCGCCCCGGTCGCCGCGAAAGCCAGACCCGCGGCGGCGGACAGCCACCACCGCGCATGCGGTCGTCGAGCGACCGCCTTGATGGATTTGAGCATGAGCGAAGTCCCCTTCATCGTTTGACGCGCATGGTTGTCCCGGCGACTCCCGGCGCGCTGAAGAGTTCGCAAAGCCTGTGCCAAGGCCTGTAGGCGGCGCTAAGTGGCTGGTAAAATGAAAGGTTCTCGCCCGAGCCTGTGGATTGCCCATTTTTAGGGCAATGACCTATGCCTAATATAGAGGCATTCTGCTTGATATTCCCTCAGCCGGCTACCACAGCTCGGCAACACTGAATTTGCGCGGAATGAGGCACTGCTGAACCGCGTAGGACATCAATAATTCGAGGCCGGGCGTGTTGGCCTCCTTGCCGAAGGGCGCGAGGTCGAGCCCGGCCGGGGCGCCCGCCGCCTTTTTGCCGGCCTCCAGCAGCCGATAGAGCTCGGCCACCGCTTCCGGGTGGGCGCGCGCCAATTCGTCGGTCACCACCACCATATGGTTGACCGGCACTAGCCGGTGCTGCTCGTACCAGGCGCGCGCCGCCGCGTCGGGATCGGCGACGATGCTTTTGAGCCGCGCGTCCTTGGGCAATTCGGCGCCGTAGATGGCGGCGTCGATCTCGCCGTCGATCAGCATCCTGGTGAGGTTCTTGTCGGCGCCGGCACGCACGACGCCGGGCGGGTCCTTGGCTTCGGGCACGTGGGCGTCCTCGAAGGTGACCCATTGCACGCGCGCCATATCGACCCCGTAGTCGTTCTGCAGGATGCCGCGCATCCAGACGCCGGTGGTCTGGCTCCACGAGCGCACGCCGACCCGCTTGCCGGGCAGGTCGGTGGGGGTGAGCGGGCCGCGCTCGGCATTGTGCAGCACGGCGCCGTGCTGAAAGCGGGCCAGCATGGCGGCCGGCAGACAGTTTCAGGCCCTTGTTGTAGGCCTTGGCCTGGATCGCCGTGACCAGCGCCATTTCGCTCGCGTCATAGGCGTGCTCGCGCACCATGGGCTTGAACGCCTTGTGCATGGGCTCAACGTCGACGAAGTCGAGCTTGATGAGGGGCGAGGCGATCTCGCCCTTTTTGAGCGGGAGCGTGTGCGGATAGTCGCCGATGGCGATGCGGAGCGTGATGGGGTCCGGCATGGGGCGGGCTTTCTTTGTGCGGCCTGGTTAGTCTAAAGAAAGGCCCAACAATAAAGGGAGGCCCCGACCCATGGCCGAGCAGAAGACCGGGCTCGTCATCACCGCCCATCCGGGCGATTTCGTCTGGCGCAGCGGTGGCGCCATCGCGCTGCACGCCAAACATGGCGTCAAGGTCAAGATCGTATGCCTGTCGTTCGGCGAGCGCGGCGAGAGCCAGTTCGCCTGGAAGGAAGCCGGCGCCACGCTCGAAAAGGTGAAGGCTGGGCGCAAGGACGAAGCCACGCGCGCCGCCGCCCTGCTCGGCGCTGAGATCGAATTCTTCGATGCCGGCGATTATCCGCTCAAGCTGACGAATGAGCATTTCGAGCGCATGGTCGACATCTATCGCGCGCTCAATCCTTCCTTCGTGCTCACCCACGCGCTGGAGGATCCTTATAATTTCGATCACCCGGCCGCGGCGCACTTCGCGCAGGAGACGCGCGTGGTGGCGCAGGCCATGGGGCATAAGCCGGGCGCGCAATACAAATATTCGGCGCCGCCGGTCTATCTGTTCGAGCCGCACCAGCCGGAAATGTGCAACTACAAGCCCGACCTCATCCTGAAGATCGACGAGGTGTGGGAAACGAAATACCAGGCCTTCCAGATTCTGGCCGCGCAGAAGCATCTGTGGGGCTATTACGAGCGGGTCGCCGTCAACCGCGGCATGCAAGGGTCGCGCAACACCGGCGTGCCGATGACCTATGGCGAGGCCTATCAGACGCTGTTCCCGCGCGTCGCAGAAACACTCGGCTGAGTTCGGAGGAAACGAACATGAAACCCGTCGTCGTCCGCAACATCAAACGCGCCGATCCCAATGCCGTCGGCACGCTTGCAGCCGTGGGCGTGTCGACCGCGCACGAGGCGCTCGGCCGCTCCGGGCTGATGAAGCCCTATCTGCGGCCGATCTGGGCCGGCGCGCAGATCGCCGGCCCCGCCGTCACCGTGCTGGCGCAGCCGGGCGACAACTGGATGATCCATGTCGCGGTCGAGCAATGCCAGAAAGGCGACGTGCTGGTGGTCGGCTGCACCGCCGACAATAGCGACGGCATGTTCGGCGAATTGCTCGGCACCGCGCTGGCAGGCGCGCGGCGTGATCGGCCTCGTCATCGACGCCGGCTGCCGCGACGTGAAGCCGCTGCACGACATGAACTTCCCGGTCTGGTCGAAGGCGATCTCGGCCAAGGGCACGGTGAAATCGACGCTTGGCGCGGTCAACATTCCGGTGGTGTGCGCGGGCGTCAATGTCGAGCCGGGCGACGTGGTGGTGGCCGACGACGACGGCGTGGTGGTGATCCCGAAGGCGCTGGCCGTCGACACCGCGCAGAAGGCGCAGAAGCGCAAGGACGACGAGGACGGCAAGCGCAAGCAGCTGGAAGCGGGCGAATTGTCGCTCGATATGTACAATATGCGCGAGGGGCTGGCGAAGGCGGGCCTACGTTATGTGGACAATCCGGAGGACGTATAGCCAGCATCGCCGCGCGTGGCGAACGACAGCGGCTGCAGTTGAGGGGGAGCCGTCCGTGGCCGGGCGCCAGGTAACGACCGAAGTGCGTTTACGCGCCGGCGCGCTTGGCAGGGTCGCCGCGGCAGCGGCCGCCTCGACGCTGGCGTTCTTTTCTGCGTTCGGTTCGGCCTCGGGTCAAACGCCCGACGCGCAATACCGCCATTTGCCGACCGAAGTGCGCCAATACGCTGAGAGCGTCCGCAAGAGCTGCATCGACCTTAACCCGCAGTCCAAGCCGTACGATCTCATGCAGGGCATCGACTCGGTAGAACTCGGCGGCGCGCCCGCCTTATTCGTCGACGCCGAAACGCTCTGCAATTCTCGCATGGCAGGCGCGAACTGTAATAATCGCGGTTGCGATTTGAAAATATGGAAGCGGGTCGGGTCGAACGGCTGGCGAAAGGTGTTCGACGAGAACCTGTTCAGAAAATTCATCAGCGTCGATGACGAGGGCCATTTCAAGCTGATGGTCGTCACGATCTATGCCGGCGACCCCCGCTGCCACCCGAAGCCGGGCAAGTTCTACACCTCCGGCAAGAGCTGCGACGCCTTGGTGCATTACCGCGGGAATCGCTGGGCTTGGCAGAAGATACAATAGGCTGGACCGCTTTTGATCTGGATCATGGGACGGCCGCGCACCCGCGCTAGCTTGCGCGCGGGTGGGAATCGGAGCCAGGCCATGCCGAGCGAAGCGGCCCTCAGCAAGCCCCAGCCGACGCATATCGTCGAGATGATGGAGCGGCTCGGCCTCGATGCGGGTGCCGGCGCCATCCCGCGGCTCAGCCTTGCCCATATCACCGCCTTCCACCGCTGCCAGGCCTGCCCGCTTAAAGAAGGCTGCGGCGCCTGGCTCGCAGGCCACCGCGGCCCGCTCGCCTTCGCGCCGCCCTTCTGCCCGAACGCCGACATCCTGTTCGAAATGAAATTCAACGACCCCGGCGCGCTGCGCTGAGGGGGAACGGCTTTCGCAAGCCCTGCCCCGGTGTTAGCCTTGCGCCCGCGTCACAACGACAAGACTGGAAATTCAGGGAGGAGACCATGGCCGTGCAGGCACTGCGCGCGAGCGCGGGCGACAATCCACGCAACGACGAGGAGGCGCGCGCCCTCATCAAGCACGTCGAATCCTTGTTCATGCCGTGGAACATCGACGCGCTGGTCGACGGCTTCACCGAGGACTGCGTGGTGCGTTTCGGCACGGTACCCGAATTCCGCGGCCGCGACAGCCTGCGCGCATTCTTCACCGCGCGCAGCGCCAAGCAGAAGGGCTACCGCCTGACCAAGCAGTTTCGCAGCCTGTCCGGCAACACCGTCGCCAATGTCTGGAATGGCGAATGGCATGACGCCGAGAGCGGCGTGGCAATGAAGGGCTTCGGCGTCGAAACCTGGCAGATGCGCGACGGCAAGATCGCGGTTTGGGAAGCCGCCTTCAACGTCGCCCGCGCCGACCAGGCCGGCGGCCTCGCCGAGATGCTGCGCTAGTGCCGCCGATTTGAAGTTCCTGCACCACCTGCCGCAAGCTCGTTCAGGAACTTCAAATCGATAAGCGGCGCTAGAATCAGATACTTGCTAGTGCCCCTTTGCTTCCGAAGTTCGTGTCAGAGGGTGCTGCGACGTCTCACGAACTTCGGAAGCGGGGCACTAGTGTCGCGCATGGACGCGAATTCCGCGCACTTCGACCTCGTCGTCGTCGGCTGCGGCATCGCCGGCCTGTCGGCGGCGGCGAGCGCGCTGCAGGCGGGCAAGCGCGTCGCCATCATCGAGCGCGCGCCGAAGGAAGAACGCGGCGGCAATACGCGCTGGACCGAGGCGCTCTTGCGCATGAAAAGCGAGCGCGAAGTCTCCGACGATTTCGAAGCGCATTTCGCGCGCAACGCCGGCCACTATCTCGACCCCGAACTGGTGGCCGAGACCGCGCGCGACTGGGACAACTGGCCTTCAATCGTCAAGACGCTGGGCTTCACCGACCCCGAGGTGATCGCAACCTTTGCCCAGAACGCGGCGCCGACGGTCGGCTGGCTGAAAGGCTTCGGCGTCAAGTTCGATTTCCTGCCGACCTATTTCATCACCGCTTGCCAGCCGCGCATGGCGCCGGTCGGCGGCGGGTTGGCGCTGGTGGAGGCGTTGGCTTCCTGGTGCGAGCGCAACGGCGGGCAATTCTTCTATCAGACCACCGCGCGTTCGCTCATCCAGGACGAGGCCGGCGCGGTGGTCGGCATCGCTTGCGTCGGCAGCGGCCACAAGGCCGTTCGATTCGGGGCGTCCGCGGTGGTGCTCGCCAGCGGCGGCTTCGAGGGCAATCCGGAAATGCTCACGCATTATCTGGGACCCCGCGCCCGCTACATTAGGCCGGTGGCGCGCGGCGGCTATTACAACAAGGGCGAAGGCATCCGCATGGCGCTGGCCGTCGGGGCCGCGGCCTGCGGCGATTACGGCAGCTTCCATGCCGAGCCGCTCGATCCGCGCTCCGGTGCGACCGAGCCGGTGGTGATGGTTTTCAACTACGGCATCCTGGTCAACCGCAACGCCTGGCGTTTCGTCGATGAGGCGCCGGCGACGGTCGACGCCACCTACGAAGCCATCACCCGCGTGATCTTCGATCAGCCGGAAGGCATCGCCTATTGCATTCTCGATTCCAAGATCGACGCGGTGCCGAACTGGCGGCGCGCGGTGCGCTCCGACCAGCCGCCGATCGCGGCCGGCAGCCTGCCGGAACTGGCGCAAAAGCTCGGCCTCGATGGGCGCGCGCTCGCCGCGACCGTGGAGGCCTATAACGCCGCCTGCCCGGGCGGCACCTTCAAGCCGCTCGAGCTCGACGGTCTGGCGACGCGCGACGGCCTGGCGCCGGCCAAGAGCAATTGGGCGCGCCCGCTCGACAAGCCGCCCTTCCTCGCCTTCCCCATCATCTGCGGCAATTGCTTCACCTTCGGTGGGCTGAAGGTCGACGCGCAGGCGCGCGTACTCGACGCCGACGGCGCGGTCATCCCCGGCCTCTATGCCGCCGGCGAAACCATCGGGCTCTATTACGGCACCTACGCCGGCGCGACCTCGGTGCTGCGCGGCGCCGTGTTCGGCCGCATCGCCGGACAACAGGCATCCGGGAAACGGCCATGATTCACTCGAGCGAGCGCATCCTCACCACCCATGTCGGCAGCCTGCCGCGACCGCACGATCTGCTCGACTTGATGAAGGCGAAGCTTTCGGGCGGGTCCTACGATGCCCCCGCTTACGATGCGCGCGTGCGCCGGGCGGTCGCGGATTGCGTGCGCCAGCAGGCGGAATGCGGGCTCGACGTGCTGACCGACGGCGAAATGTCGAAGCCGGGATTTTTCGTCTATGTGAGTGAGCGGCTCGCCGGCTTCGAGCCGCGGCCCGGACGAGGCCGCATGCCATTCGCGGCCGAACGCGCGGCCTTTCCGGAATATTACGAAGACTATTTCAAGCGCGCCATGCTGGGCGGCGCGGTGGCGCCGATCGTGCCGATGGTCTGCGTCGGGCCCGTGCGCTATGTCGGCGAAGAAATCCTGCGCAAGGACCTCGATAACTTGCAAGCCGCGCTGGCGCGGGTGCCGCATGTCGAGGCCTTCATGCCGTCGGTGGCGCCGAGCGGCGTCGGACAGAACGACTACTACGGAAACGAAGAGGAATATCTGTTCGCCGTCGCCGAGGCGCTGGCGGTCGAATACCGCGCCATCGTCGAGGCCGGTTTCCTGGTGCAGATCGACGACCCGTTCCTGGCCGACATATTCGCCGAGCCCGATCTCGACGCCGCGCAGAAGAACAAGAAGGCCGAGCTCTACGTCGCGGCGGTCAATCACGCGCTGCGCGGCATTGCGCCCGAGCGCGTGCGCTACCACACCTGTTACGGCATCAACGAGGGCCCGCGCATCCACGAAGCATCGCTTTACGACGTCGTCGGCCACATGCTCAGGATCGACGCCGGTGCCTATTCCTTCGAAGCGGCGAATTGCCGGCACGAGCACGAATATCACCTGTGGGAGACGGTCAAGCTGCCAGACGGCAAGATGATCATTCCCGGCGTCATCACCCACGCCAGCAATATTGTCGAGCATCCCGAACTGATCGCCGAGCGCATCACGCGCTTTGCGCATTTGGTCGGGCGCGCGAACGTCATGCCGGCGGCCGACTGCGGTTTCTCCTCGCAGGCAAGTTACAAGACCGAGGTTCATCCCAAGGTGATTTGGGAGAAATTCAAAGCGCTCGCACAAGGCGCGCGCATCGCGAGCGAACGCTTGTGGCGCAAAGCCAAGGCCTCGTGAGCAACGCGGTACGCGAGTAGCGAAGCGCGCGTCGTTTGAAGTTCCTTGCCGCTAAACATTTCACCGAATTCGTGCGTGCAGGTTGACGCGGTCTTTAAGCGCGCGCGCTAGCTTGCCGTGACGCACGCAGAATCTGCACCCGCGCAAACGGAGAGGACCCGTGTCGAAACTCAAAAAGTTCCTGCAAGACGAAACCGGGGCGACGGCCATCGAGTACGGTCTGATCGCCGCCGGTATCGCGGTAGCGATCATCGCTGTCGTCAACACGCTCGGCGCCAACCTGAATACCGTCTTCAAGGGGATTTCGGACAAGCTCCAATAATCCACACGTGGGCATGTCTGAGCCTGGAAGCCGCCGGCGACGGCGGCTTCCATTTTTTCTTTCACGCAGAGAGCGTCGCGTCAGGCCGGAAGCGCAGCACGGCAAACATGGCGAGCGCGACGAACAGCGCCAGCACCACGCCTTGCGCGATCACAAAAGGCGGCTCATTGCCCTTCGGCGCGAGCGCATGTAGCGGCGCAATCTTCAGGAACGACTGTACGATCAACACGAAGACATTGAACCACAGCGCGAGGATCGCGGCGACCACATAGGCCCAGCGCCAGTTGCCTTGCAGGTGCTTGCCGTATAGCGCTATCAGCGCGACGGCGAGGACCACGAGCGATACGACACCGACCGCAAGAGCAGGCGTAAAGGCATGGATCGGGAATATGAACCCGGTGGCGCTGGTCAAGATGGTCATAAGCAGAAACAGCGCCGTCCAGCCGGGCATACGCTGCGACCTGAGCATGCCAAACACCACGACCAGCCCGCTGACAATAGCGACGAGGCTGATGATGACGTGGAGCAAGGTAAAATTCGCAACCGACAGGCCGAGAATCATGACACCCTCTCCGTTTGTGTGAGAATTGAAGGGTGCGCCCGGCGTGTCATACTGTCGATACGGCTTTAGGCGGATGCAGCCATGACCGCCGCCGCAATCCTCACCGGTTGGCGTGGCTCCAGGGCGCGATGCGGCGCTCCAACCATTTCAGCCCGGAGGTGAGCGAGACGCCCAGTGTCATCAGCACGATCACCGGCACGAAGGTCTTGTCCATCTCGAAATTATTGGCGTAGCGCGTGATCATGAAGCCGAGCCCGGAAATGGTGGTGTAGAACTCGGCGATCACCATGCCGACCAGGCCGCGCCCGATGGCGAGCCTGACGCCGGCGGCGATATAGGGCAGCGCATAGGGCAGCAGCACGTCCTGCCACACGCCCCATTCGCTGGAGCGGAATGAGCGCGCCACTTCCAGCATGGTTTTGTCGCACTCGCGCACGCCCTGATAGGTGTTGATCAGGATCGGAAACACCGCGAACAGGAACACCACGATGACCTTCGCCTTCAGATAAATGCCGAACCACAACACCAAGATCGGCACCAGCGCCACCAGCGGCGTGGCGTAGAGCGCGTTGATCGGGAAATCGAGCGCCCAGTCGAGCCAGCGCACGCGCGCCATGGCGATCGCCAGCGGAATGCCGATCACGATCGCCGACAACAGGCCGAGCACCATCACTTCCAGGCTTTGGCCGAGATAGTAAGGCAGGTCGCCGGAGATCGTGAGCTCGTAGAAGGCGACGGCGATCTGGGTCGGATAGGTAAAGAAGATCGGGCTGATATGCGGGCCGACGATCTGCCACACGATGAGAATGAGCGCGATGAAGCCGTAGCGGAACAGCGCCCGGTGTTCCCACCAGGCCGCCTTCGGCTGCGCGGCCGGCTCCGTCTGCGCCTGGGCGGCCAGTCCGCCGGTGCGGGCCTCGTTGGCGACGCTCATTCAAGATCCTCCGCAGATCATCGTCCGCCCTCATCCTGAGGAAGGCGCGGCACGCGCCCGTCTCGAAGGATGGGGCGGCCTCATGCTTCGAGACGCGCACCTAGCGGTGCGCTCCTCAGCATGAGGCCGATTGAAATACCGACCAGTCTAGAACGCCGCGGTCGGACAGATCGGTCCCTTCCAGACGCCGAGCTCCTTGATCGCCTTGTCGGCGAATTCCTTGTCGACGATCTGGTCGTAGCTCGGGGTCTTGCCCTTGGCGATATTGCCGACCTTGGTCATCAGGTTGGCGGTGAAGTTCACGCGCACCGGATCGAGACCGGTATTGGCGTCCCAGATGCAGCTCTTGACCAGCAGGTCGTAGGTCTTCGAGATGATCGGCTCGGGATAGCCGGTGTGCTTGACCATGATCGGCAGCACCTTGGCCTTGTCCTTATACATGATGCGGGTCGCTTCGATCACCGACTTGACGAAGGCCTGCAGCGCGGCGTGCTTTTCCTTGATGGTGTCCTCTTTCACCGCGTAGTAGGTGTACATCTGCTTGGGCTGCAGCTCCCACATGCGCGCGATCGCGTGCAGCGTCGGCACCTTCTCTTTGGCCAGCATTTCCTGCTCGACATGCAGGATGGCGGTGTCGACCTGGTCGGCCACCAGCGCCGGCACGTCTTCCGTCGCGATGCTGACGAAGTTGACGTCCTTCGGATTGACATGCGCCGCGCGCAGCACGGTACGGCTCAGGATGTCGGCGAAGCCGTGCGGCTGCTGAATGCCGATGCGCTTGCCCTTGAGGTCGGCCATGGTCTTGATGTTGTCGCGCACGACCATGGAGGCTTCGAACTTGTAGAGCGTGCCGAGGATGCCCTTGACCTTCGAGCCCTTGGAGATGGCGATCGTGGTGACGGTGCCCGGCGACTGCGCGATGTCGAGATTGCCGGCCAGCATGGCGCGGAACACCTTGACGCCGCCGTCGAGCGCCACGGTTTTGACCGCGATGCCGTTCTTCTTGAAGATGCCGAGATCCTGAGCGACGATCACCGGCATGTGGACGACGTTCGGCGGCGTGGTCGGCATGCCGACGGTGAGCGTGGTTTGCGCGGCGCTCATGCCGGGCAACGCGAGCGCGCCGGCGGCGAGCGCCGCCAGCATCAGACAGCATTTGCGCATCGATATCCTCCCTGAGAATTTTCCTTGTTATTGGCTTTCGCGGCGGCCATTGGCGGTCGCCGACATGTTCCCGCCCGGGTTGCGATTTTGCCCGATTGTACAAACAAAAACAACGAACCCCCCGCCTTTCGTCCCTATCCGGCGCTTGCCGGCAATCGGTCTTTGACCGCGCGCGGGCTCCATGGCTAGTTGCGGCCCCGTCAGGTCGTTTAAAGGTCGCAGCCATGCCTGGATTTGTCGTCGATTTCGGAACTCTTGGCAGCCCGCCCAAGGCCGACGGGCGACTGGACGGGCCTGCCTTCCATCGCAACCACGACGCCATCTGGGCGGCGATTGTCCCGCACCTCGGTACACGGCAGGGCGACGTGCTGGAGCTCGGCAGCGGCACCGGCCAGCATGCAGCCGAATTCGCCCGCCGCGCGCCGCAGCTCACCTGGTGGCCGAGCGACATCGTGCCTGCCCATCTCGTCTCGATCGCGGCCTGGCGAGCGCAGGCGGGGCTTGCCAATCTGCGCGCGCCGCAACGGATCGACCTCGACGATCCCGACTGGACCTTTCGCGGCGAGGCCGGCAGCGGCGGGCTAACCGCCATGCTTTGCATTAACGTGCTGCATATTTCGCCCTGGCGCGTGGCGCAGAACCTGATCGCCGGCGCCGGACGATTGCTGAGTCCGGGCGGGCATTTGTTCGTCTACGGTCCTTTCAAGCGCGGCGGCGCGCATACCGCGCCGAGCAACGAACGCTTCGATACGGTGCTGAGGGCGGAGAACCCGGAGTGGGGCGTGCGCGACATCGACGAGCTGGACGCGCTGGCGGAAAAAGCCGGCCTCGCGCGCGCCGAAATTCACGCCATGCCGGCCAATAATCTGGTGCTGGTATTCGCGCGCTCCGGGCGGCAGAATTGAGCCGAAGGTACGAGCGACATATGCAAAACGAACCGATCTACGACATCGCCCATCTCGGCCATCTCGAAATGCTCACGCCCAAATTCGAGCAGAGCGCCCGCTTCTTCATCGACGTCATGGGCATGACCCAGAGCGGCGAGCAAGGCGACAGCATATTCTTGCGCGGCTGGGACGACTACGAGCGCTATTCGCTCAAGCTCACCGCCTCGAAGACCTCCGGCATGGCGCATGTCGCCTTCCGCACGCGCTCGCCGCAGGCGCTGGAGCGGCGCGCGGCGGCGCTGAAAGGCTCCGGCTTCGACGTCGGCTGGAGCGACGGCGATCTCGGCCACGGCAAGACCTTTCGCTGCCAGGACCCGGACGGCCACGCGATCGAGCTCTATTACGACACCGAATGGTACGATCCGCCGCCCGACCAGAGGCCGGCGCTGAAGAATCAGGCGCAGCGTTACCCGGCGCGCGGCTGCAACGTGCGGCGCATCGACCACTTCAACGGGCTTGCCGTCGACATCAAGGCCAACCGCGAATTCTTCGAGAACTACCTCGGCTTCCGTCTCACCGAGCAGATCGTCATGGACGACGGCAGCGAAGCCGGCATGTGGATGACGGCGACCAACAAGTCTTATGACTTCGCCTATACGCGCGATCACACCGGCACCAAAGGCCGTTTCCACCACGTCACCTATGCGCTCGATTCACGCGAGGACGTGCTGCGCGCCGCCGATATCTTCTTGGAGAACGGCGTGTTCATCGAGACCGGCCCGCACAAGCACGCCATCCAGCAGACCTTCTTCCTCTATGTCTACGAACCCGGCGGCAATCGCGTCGAGGTTGCCTGCGCCGGCGCGCGGCTGGTGCTGGCGCCGGACTGGAAACCGATCCGCTGGTCGGAAGCCGAGCGCAAGAAGGGCCAGGCCTGGGGGCTGCAGACCATCGCCTCGTTCCATACCCATGGCACGCCGCCGGTAGCGGAATAATAAGCTATTGATAGTTATAGTAATAACGATGAGTTATACGCAATTTGAATTTTGCGTATAAAAAGCTTGGCGACGGCTTCCGGGCTGGTTATACTCAAACTACAATCTGAGTATAACAAGTTGCTGCCATGCCGCCGCCGTCGCTGGTTATGCAAACGAACTACGCCGAATTGCTCGAGCGCTGCCGCACGACCGCGTTCGCCGCGTCCTTTCCACAAGATGGCACCTTTATCAAAAAGACAGTCAAGAGCCGCCGCTATTGGTATTTCCAATCGTCAACCTCAGGCGGACGCACCCAAAAATATGTCGGCCCCGAAACACCCGAACTGCTGACACAAATCGAAGATCACAAAACAGCGCGCGACGATGAGCGCGAACGGCGCGCTCTGGTCGCAGCCCTTGTGCGTTCATTCAGACTGCCGCGCCCGAAAGCGGAAATAGGAAACGCCATCGAAGCGCTGGCGAAAGCCGGCGTATTCCGGCTCCGCGGCGTGCTCGTCGGCACGGTTGCCTATCAAACCTATCCCGCGATGCTGGGGATCACCCTTCCGAATCAAAGCCTGCAAACGGACGATATCGATATCGCACAATTTGAAGACGTTTCAGTCGCGGTTGCCGATCATACCGGACCGGCCCTCGATATTCTCAAACAGGTGGACAATACATTTCGCCCAGTCCCGACCACTCACAGAGACCACGTCACAAGCTATGTGGCAAAGGACGGACTTCGCGTCGAATTCCTCACGCCCAATAGAGGGCCCGAAACCGACGCGCCGCGGCCCCTTCCCGCGCTGCAGACAGACGCACAACCGCTTCGATTTCTGGACTTCCTCATCTACGAACCCGAGCAGGCCGTCATCCTGCACGGGCCCGGCATCTTGGTTTTGGTGCCCACGCCACAGCGCTACGCTATCCATAAGCTGATCATTTCACGCCGCCGCAGAAGCGGGACCGTCAAGCGGGATAAAGACATCCAGCAAGCAGAAGCGCTTCTGAACGCCTTGTGCCAGAAGCGGCCGTATGAGCTCGGCGAAGTCTTGAACGAAGCATTTGAGCGTGGCCAACATTGGCGACAAGCTCTAACGGAAAGCATAACGCGAATCAGCCCTTCGGTCCGCGACATCACTCTCAAAGTCGCCAATAGAACGCGGCACATTCTTCCGCGCATCGATCTGATCTTTGATGATCGGCCGGCACACTACGACTTCGATCGAGGCGCTGTTGTTTTTCACGGGCAAGCGCTCGGCCACCAAGTCGTGTGCCGAATAAGCCGCGAAGCCCTCGATGACGATTTCGGGGCGGGTCGATCCGATAAAGAAGGACATCTCAAAAAGTTTCGTGACAAGCGGTCGACGATTGAAGAGATGGCGCGAACAAAGTACTTATGGCGGCAAGTTGAAGAACCGGAAGCGGTGCTCATAAAATCAGGCGACGCGACCAAGCTGCTGAAGAAGTGACACCCCATGCCCCGCCGCAACACCCAGCGCATTGCCTTCATCGGCTTCGGCGAAGCCGGCCAGGCGATCGCCGCCGGCCTGCGCGAGAGCGGCATCGAGCGCGTGGCCGCCTGGGATATCTTGTTTCCGCAAAGCGCCGGCGCAGCCCTCAAGGCCGCCGGCGAAAAAATCGGCGTGCGGCTTGCCGGCTCGGCCGCCGAGGCGGTGGCGGAGACCGACATCGTCGTTTCCGCGGTCACCGCCGCCTCAAGCCTGGAAGCGGCCCAGTCGGTGGCACCGCATCTGTCGGGCAATCCCTATTATCTCGACATCAATTCGGTCTCGCCCGGCCGCAAGCAGGAAACCGAGAAGCTGCTCGCCGGCAAGGCGCGCTACGTGGACGTGGCGGTGGTGGCCGCCATCCACCCCAAGCGCCACCGCACGCCGCTGCTGATCGCGGGTCCGCAGGCGCAAGCCGTTGCACCCTTGCTCAACGCGCTGGAGATGCAGTTCACCGTGGTAGGCGAAGCGACGGGCGCGGCCGCCGCCATCAAGATGATCCGCAGCGTGATGATCAAGGGTATCGAGGCGCTGACGCTGGAATGTTTCCTCGCCGCCCAGCGCGCCGGCGTGCTCGACGAGGTGACCGCCTCGCTCGAGAACAATTATCCCGGGCTCGATTGGCCGAAAATGTCCGAATACAATCTCGAGCGCATGGCAAGCCACGGCGAGCGCCGCGCCGCCGAAATGGAGCAATCGGCCGCAACGCTGCGCGAGTTCGGGCTCGACCCGCTGATGGTGGAGGCAACCGTCAAGCGCCAGCGCGAGATGGGCGCGCTCGGCCAGAACGAGGGCGTGCGCACGGCCAAGACGCAAGGACGCGCCGCTTTGCTCGGCGCGATCGGCGCCGCCAAGAAAAGCTAGCGGCTTTGCGAAAACCTGCCGGGTCTGCGTGTTGCCGTCGCCGCTTCGTCGCTTTCCCCCTCGAATAAATATGGTTTGCTGTCCTACAATACAGGCCGGGCCGCGCGCAGAATAAGCGACGACAAGCTTGACAGGCCGCGGCCTTTGGGGAGGCTTCTTCGCGCATGGCCGGGCCAGCCCAGATCGTCATCGACGGCGTCAGCCACCTCTACCGTCCGCCGCGCGGGCGCGAGGTGCTGGCACTCGACCGCGTCTCGCTCGAGGTACGCAACCGCGAATTCGTCGCCCTGCTCGGCCCCTCCGGCTGCGGCAAGTCCACCCTGCTCTATCTGATCGGCGGCTTCCTGCCGGTGGAAACCGGCGCCATCTCGGTCGACGGCAAGCGGATCGCCGGGCCCGGCCCCGACCGCGGCATCGTGTTCCAGCATTTCGCGTTGTTTCCCTGGAAGACCGTGCGCGGCAACATCCTCTACGGGCTGGAACGGCAGGGCATGCCGAAGGCGGAGCGCGAAAAGCGCACGCAGGACTTCATCGAGCTGGTCGGCCTCGACGGTTTCGAGGACAGCTACCCTTCGCAATTGTCCGGAGGCATGAAGCAGCGCACCGCGATCGCGCGCACGCTCGCCTTCGATCCCAATATCCTGTTGATGGACGAGCCGTTCGGCGCGCTCGATGCGCAGACGCGCGGGCTGATGCAGAGCGAATTGCTGCGCATCTGGCAACGCACGCCCAAGACCGTGATCTTCGTCACCCACGACGTGCAGGAGGCGGTCTATCTCGCCGACCGCGTGGCGGTGATGTCGGCGCGGCCCGGCCGCGTCAAGACTATCGTCGACACCAAATTCGAAAAGGACGCCGCCAACATCTTCAAGGAAAAGGCTTTCATCGAGAAGGTCGACGAGATCTGGCACCTGGTGCGCGAAGAAGCGATCAAGGCGCAGCAGCTCAAGCGGGGGAGCGGGCAATGAGCAAGCCGCGAGCACAGCGTGCTCCCTCTCCCCGCTTGCGGGGAGAGGGTTGGGGTGAGGGGCAACTTCACGCGCTCAGAATCGTGGGCACGCCCCCTCACCCGACCGCCTCCGCTTGCGCTTCGGCGGTCGACCTCTCCCCGCATGCGGGGAGAGGTGACAAGGGGCCGCGCCCATGAACGCCACGGCCAAGACCTTCGTCCGCTACTCCCCGCTCCTCCTGCTGGCGATCGCCTGGGAGCTGACGTCGCGGCTGCATCTGGTCTCCTCCGACGCGCTGCCGACGCTGTCGAGCGTGGTCGAATCCTGGTTCGCCATGATCAAAGACGGCGATCTCGTCACCAACGGCGGCGCCTCGCTCTATCGCGCCGCCGCCGGCCTCGCGCTGGCGATCGTGATCGGCGGCGCGCTCGGCATTTGCATGGCCTGGTGGAAGCCGGTGAACCTGTTGCTCGCGCCGATCGTGGAAGTCTTCTATCCGCTGCCGAAATCGGCGCTCATCCCGGTCACCGTGATCTGGCTCGGCTTCGGCGACGGCTCCAAGATCCTGCTCATCTTCCTCGGCTGCATGCTGCCGGTGACCATCGGCGCCTTCAACGGCGCGCGCTCCAGCGACCAGACGCTGCTGTGGTCGGCGCGCTGCATGGGCGCCAGCCGCCTGCGCGTGCTGCGCGACGTGGTGCTGCCGAGCGCCATGCCGGAGCTGCTCAACGGCATCCGCACCGCGCTCGCGCTCTCCTTCATTCTGCTGGTCTCGGCCGAGCTGATCGTCGCCCATCGCGGCTTCGGCTATCTGATCGGCGTGCTCGGCTCCAACGGCACTTACGACGCGATGTATGCGGTGGTGCTGACGGTCGCCTTCCTCGGCTTCGCCGCCGACCGGCTCTATCTCGCGATCACCCGGCGGGTGCTGCTATGGCGCGCGTGAGCGGCAGCCTGACGCGGGCAAACGTCACCGCGGGCGACGTGCCGGCGCCGCTGGCCATGCGGCTTTCGCGCCTGGCTCTGGCCGGCACCATGCGCGTGTTCTCCATCGTGCTGCTGCTGGCGCTCTGGGAGGGGCTGGCGCGCAGCGGCATGTTCACGCATTTCCAACTGCCGGCCTTCTCGCAAGTGGTCGCGCGCATCTGGAGCGACGGCGTCTCCGGCGACCTCTGGCTCAATACCGCGCTCACGCTTTACCGCGCGCTCGCCGCCTTCTGCATCGCCGCGGTCGGCGGCGTGGCCATCGGCGTGGCGATGTCGCGCAGTACCGTCGCCAACTGGTTCTTCGATCCGATCGTTTCGGTCGGCTTCCCGATGCCGAAAATCGCCTTCCTGCCGGTGGTCATTCTCTGGCTCGGCGTCTACGACGTCTCCAAGATCACCATCATCGTGGTCGACGCCATCTTCCCGGTGATCGCGGCGACCGTCATCGCCATCCAGGGGGTCGAGCGCGAGCTCGTCTGGTCGGCGCGCAACATGGGGGCGAGCAATCGCGAGGTGTTGACGCAGGTGGTGCTGCCGGCGGCGTTCCCGCAGATCATGACCGGTCTGCAAGTGGCACTGCCGCTCTCGCTCATCGTGGCGGTGGTGGCGGAGATGCTGATGGGCGGCTACGGGCTCGGCGGCGCCATGATGGAAGCCTCGCGCTTCGCCAATTCCACCGGCGTGTTCGCCGGCATCGTGGAGATCGCCATTGTCGGCTATTGCCTGGTCAAGGCCATGAGCGCGATCCGCCGCAGGCTTTTGATCTGGCACCAGGAAGCGCACGAGCCGAGCACGGTGTGACGGCCACCATGACGTCCTTGTACCGCATGGCGGGAAGGATGGCCGGGCTTGCAAAAATTAGTTGGAACCCCGACAATCTTTGCGTTCATCGAAAAAAGCTCGCCCGTCTTCAAGAGCGAGCCGGCAATAACTGGGAGGGAACGATGCGTTTTCTGAAACTCGCATTGGCCGGCCTGTGCGCGCTCGGCCTTACCGTCGGAGCCGCCAAGGCGGAGCCGGTGAAGATTCGCATGTCGTGGGTGGCGCCGGTCGCCAACTGGGCCTCGATCCTTCTGTACAAGAAGGACCTGATGAAGCATCTCGGCAAGTCCTACACGCTTGAGACCATCCACTTCCGCGGCACGCCGCCGATGATCACGGCGCTCGCCAATAACGAGCTGGAAATCTCCAACCTCGCCTATTCGACGCTCGCCATCGCCATCGCCAATGCCGGCATGGACGACATCCGCGTCATCGCCGACGAGTTCCAGGACGGCGTGCCCGGTTATTTCAGCGAGCAATACTATGTGCGCAAAGATTTCAGGCATCGGGAAAGTCGAGGACCTGAAGGGCAAGGTGGTCGGCACCAATGCCGCCGGTTCCGCGGTCGACATCGCCAGCCGCGCCATGTTGCGCAAGCACGGGCTCGAGCCCAAGCGCGACTACACCATCGTGGAAGGCCCCTTGCCGGCCATGCCGGCCATGCTGCTCGAGAAGAAGGCCGACCTCATCCCCGCCGTGCTGCCCTTCGCGCTCAATCCCAAGCTGCGCGCCGGCGGCAAGGTGCTGTTCACCCAGGATCAGGCGCTCGGCAAGACCCAGATGATCGTGTGGACGGCGCGCAAGCCGTTCATCGATGCCCATCATGCCCAACTCGTCGACTTCATGGAGGACATGCTGCGCGTGGTGCACTGGTACCTCGACCCGAAGAACCATGCCGCCGCGGCCGAGATCGCCTCAAAGGTGACCAAGGCGCCGGCGAGCCGCTTTGGCTGGCTGTTCACCAAGCAGGACACCTATCGCGATCCGAACCTGCTGCCCGATTTGGACGCGCTTCAGCACAATGTCGACACCGTGCAGAGCCTCGGCTTCACCAAGAAGCACGTCGACGTGAAAGCGCATTCGGACTTGAGTTTGGTGAAGGAAGCGGCCGCCCGGCTAAAAAAATAATCGTGACAAAAAACATAAAAGTTTCATCAAGTTAGCCGCGTCATCTAAATCTTGCGGTTTTGGCCCCGGAAATTGCTTCCGGGGCCTATTTGTTGAGATCGGCGACCCGCGGTCACGCAAAGAAACAGACCGGAAACATCGGAAACTTATCTCTTTACAAGATTGGTTAATGGCGAAAAAATGATGCTGGCGACTAAACTTACATGGTTAACGGGGCGTTGAAAAATGAAGCATCTGTACAAAGCGTTCAGCGGTGCCCTGCTTGTCCTCGGGCTGGCGGGCATCCACTCTCAACCGGCGATGGCCGACGGCTATCGCTTTGACGCGGCCTGCAACTGCATGCGGCCGGACTCCGAATATACCACCCGCCGCGTCGAACGGGCGCCGGCGCGGGTGGTGACCCACCAGCGCTACGTCAACCGCACGCGCGTGGTGCGCGGTCGGACGCGGCTGATCCAGGAAAACCGCCTGATCGTCCACGTGCGGCCCGTGATCAACCGCGAGGTGGTGGTGCACCGGACCAACACCGTGGTGCGCGATGTGATCCTGCATCGCACCAACACCACCAACAAGTTCCGCAACGAATATCACCGCCAGGTGGTCAACCGCTTCGTGCCCGGCTCGGTCCGGCACGTGGTGGAGCGTCGCGAAGTGCGCGGCGTGAACTGCAACTGCGGTGAAGAAGGCGCTCGCTACAGCGGCGGTTACGAGGGCGGCGGCTACTATGGCGGCCGTGTCGTTTCCTATCGCGATTAGTCGCCCGAAAAGAACCGCCAGCTTTTTCGCCCGTCTCGTCGGCCTTGGCCGACGGGGCGGGTTTTTTCATGGACGCCGCGCCGCATTGACTGCCGCGCAAAGACGCCACAGTGCTACAGTATGGGGCGCTCGGGGCGCCTAACCGTGGCAAAATGAACGGATTTTCCCGCATTCGAAAGCTGTGCCGGCCGGCGGTGGCGTTTGGCCTCCTGCTGTCCTTGCCGGCGGCGGCCTGGGCGCAGGCGGCGCCTGAGCCGGCGATCGCCCTGCAATTGCCGCGCGATCTGTCGCCCTGGGGCATGTTCCAGGCCGCCGATATCGTGGTCAAAGCGGTCATGATCGGGCTCATCTTCGCCTCGGTGCTGAGCTGGACGATCTGGCTCGCCAAGGCGATCGAACTGGTGCTGGCGCGGCGCGCCCTGCGCCGTGGCATCGCCGCGCTTGCTCAGGCGCGCAGCTGGCAGGAAACCGCCGATCTCGCGCAGGCGCGCAACGGCGTCGGCGCGCTGGTGCGCGCCACCGACGCGGAACTGCGGCTGTCGAGCGGGGCGCTGGCCGGCGTCAAGGAGCGCATCGCCTCGCGTCTGGAACGCATCGAGGCGGCAGCCGGCCGGCGCATGATCCGCGGCACCGGCTGGCTCGCCACCATCGGCGCCACCGCGCCCTTCGTCGGCCTGTTCGGCACGGTCTGGGGCATCATGAACAGCTTCATCGGCATATCGAAACAGCACACCACCAATCTGGCGGTGGTGGCGCCCGGCATCGCCGAAGCGCTGCTGGCGACGGCGCTCGGGCTGGTGGCGGCGATTCCCGCCGTGGTGATGTACAACATGTTTTCGCGCTGGAGCGCCGGCTACCGCGCGCTGCAGGCCGATGCGTCGGCCGAGATCCTGCGCCTGGTCAGCCGCGATCTCGACCGCGGCGCCTTCGAGCAGCGTCCGGCGGAACGGCGCCGGACGGTGAGCGCGGCGGAGTAGGATTGCTCATGAGCCTGCGCCTCGATCCCGGCGACGACGCGCTCGCCGAGCTGCACGAGATCAACGTCACGCCGTTCATCGACGTGATGCTGGTGCTGCTGATCATTTTCATGATCGCGGCGCCGCTGGCGACCGTCGATATCGGCGTCGATCTGCCGGCCGCCACCGCCGCGGCGAGCCCGCGGCCCGACAAGCCGCTCACCGTGACGCTCAAATCCGATCTGAGCCTGCTGGTCGACGCAAAATCCGTGGCGAGCGCCGGGCTTGCCGCCGCGCTCGATGCGGCAAGCAGCGGCGACAAGGGCAAGCGCGTGTTCCTGCGCGCCGACAAGGCCGTGGCGTACGGCGATCTCATGAGCCTGATGAATGCGCTGCGCGACGCCGGCTATCTGCATGTCGCGCTGGTCGGGCTCGAAGCGGACAAGCTCATGCCATGAGCGCGGCGGGGCAGGGCATAATGTTGCCGCGCGTCTCGGAAGGCGCGCGCTGGGCGGCGTGTTTTGCGCTTGTGCTTGCTGCTCATGCTGCTGCTGCTGGTGCGCTGATCGGCCATTGGCGCGCACCGATTTCGCCGCTCGCCAATGCGCCGGCAATCCTGGTCGATCTGGCGCCGGCACCGGCGGCGCCGGCAACACCGACGAGCGAGGCGGCACCCGGCCCACGGCAGACACAGGCTGCGCCGGAGCCGGAGAAGCCGGTCATAACCCAAGACATGACGGCGGGGCTGGCGGTGGAAAAAGTCGAGGCGCTGCCATTGCCGCCGCCACAGCAGCAGCAACAGCAGCAGCAGAAGCAGCAGCCGCTGCTGCGCGAGGTGGTGCTGCCGCCGCGCAAGCCGGTGGAAAAGCGGCAAAAACGCAAGCAGCAGCAGGCGCATCTGGCCAGCGCACCGCGCGCAACGACGCGCAAGGCCGCCCGCGCCGTGGCGCCGGCGCCGGGTGCACGCCAGGGCGAGCCAAACGCGCTGCCGAACTGGAAATCGGCCCTGCTGGCGCGGCTCGAACGCTACAAGCGCTATCCCGCCGAAGCGCAGGCGCGCCGCGTGCAGGGCGTGGCGCAGCTTGCCTTCAGCGTCGACCGCAGCGGGCACGTGCATCACGCGCGCATCGTGCGCTCGTCGGGATCGAGCCTGCTCGACAGCGCGACACTCGCGCTTTTGTCGCGCGCGCAACCATTGCCGCCGCCGCCGCCGCAAATGCACGGCAGCCAGATCGCGATCACTGTGCCAATTCGCTACAGCCTGCGCTGAAAACCGCGATGTTTCCGAGGCCGGTTTTGGTTAACGCGCGTTAACCATGATTTTAAACGATGAGCGCTCGCAGCCCGCAATCCCTTGCAGTGTGACGGCCGGATCGGAAAAGATATGCACGCAAGCGATTTAGCAACGCGGCCCGAAGTCTTCGCCAATCCTGGGCCGGCAAGCAAAGAAAGCGAGAGGGTCCCGACAGCGCGGATCGGCGGAACTCGAGACCGATGCGACGAGCGATGCAACGATCGATGGCGCTCCTGATCGCCTGTGCGTTCGCGGCCACCGCCGCGGCGCCGGCGCATGCGACTTACAAGCGGCCTCACAACGAGCGCTTCGCCAATGTCGAGCCGCTGGAGATCGTCACGCGCAGCCGCAGCGACGCCATCGAGCAGGCAGGCCAGGTGCCCGGCGCCGCCATGCTGTTGCTTGAAGCTTTGCGCTGGCGCGGCCGCAACGCGCGCCAACTCGGCCTGCCGACCAAGCTGTGGTGCGCCGATTTCATGAATTTCGTCTTGCGCAAGGCGGGCGGCAAGGGCACGCATTCGCGCGCGGCGCGCTCGTTCCTCGACTATGGCAAGAAGCTCGACGGCCCGCGCGTCGGCGCCATCGCCATCCTCTACCGCAAGGGGCAAAACAGCGGTCACGTCGGCGTGGTGCGCGGCACCGACGGCCAGGGCAATCCGATCATCGTGTCGGGCAATCACGGCAACGCGGTGCGCCAATCGGTCTATCCCAAGAGCCGGGTGCTCGCCTATGTGATGCCGCCGAAATACGTGCTCGACGACATGGCCGCCGCCGCGCGCGCGGCCGCCGCTGCCGCGGCAGACAACGGCAGATAGTTTCGGATCAAAACGCGCCACTCGATCCGAAAGCGCGCCGTGAACCTCCCGGCGCGCTTTTTTTATGCGCCGCGCGGAAATTCACCACGTGCGAAAAGCTTATTGCACTAAACCGCTATCGCGGTAACCCTTACTTGGAGCGCGTCGTGCTCCGATGGGAAGTCTCATTTCACTACGATCGGCGAGCGCGAGAAAATTAGACTGTGCGTGCAACCTCAAGGCAGCAGCTTCTTGAGATAGACAGCATACGGTACTCCGTAGACAGCAGGCGCATCGTGATGCCATTCGAAGCCCATCCGGAGATACATCGCAAGGGCCACCTTCAATATCGCACTTGTGTGAAGAGCAATGACTGGAGATCTATCCCGTCTTGCTCGCTTGATGCATTCGTGCGTTAGCGCCCGACCAACACCAACCCCTCTACTCTTGGGATCAACGACCAGGGACCGAATGACGGGCCAAGCCTGGTCAAAATAGGCTGCCTTCCCTCGGTGCGGTGGTATGTAAGCGACTGCACCTACGATGTTTGCAGCAATCTCGGCTACCACAATCTCCCCACTCTTTGCGAGGTCGGACATTTTCCCATAAAAGGCCGCAAGCGCCGGCCAATCAGAATAGTTACACCCGAACTCCTCAAACGCAGTGACCGCGAGGCGATTGATTTCTTGCGCGTCAGCCTCGCAGAACTCTCTAAGTACCGTTGATGACACCGTCCGAGCTCCCGGAGGAAATGCCGTCAGTTGCGATTGCTAAAGCCTAGCACTTTGCGACGGGGCGGCGAGTGCGAAAGGGCAAACAATCGATCTAGACGCTGCTGCCCAAGGTCCGAAATGGGTCGAAATCTGTAAACTTCAGATGGAGCACATGTTTTCCGCTTTACCCCCAATAGCCGACATTGCTCCGCTCCGCACCGCTACCCACACGGCATTGCCGGACCCGGTTGGGAGTACGCGGATAGGGAAGCGGCTAGGTTTTGGAGCGCGACCGTCGGCGCAAGGGCTCGTACCAATCGTGACGGCCGGTTGTCTCGATAGCATCGATTTACGCAAAGTCGAATGAGCTTTTCGCAACTTTGAGCTGGCGCATCGCCGCGACACGCAGCTCTTCCTTTGTCAAGAATTTCGGCTGGCCGTTCTGCATGAATGGAAGCAGCCAGTCCGGAGATCGTCGCCGTTCGGCTGCGGCTTTTTCCGAGAGTTCCTGGCTTCGGCTCTTCGTCATCGAGCATGCCCAACCGCAAGCTGGCACGGATAATCCAGATGGGGGATTTACAGAATATGGCTCAGTAGAGCCATTCCCGATACGTCGCACAATCCTCGTTTCGCGACCCTTGCGCGACGCCTTCGATAGGGAAGCCCTCGTCTCATTTGATCCTATCTTGCCCGCTACACCCATCGCGCTGCCGTTGCCAACAACCGGTTGATCTCGCTGTCCGTTGGTCGTGTGACATTCCGCTGGAAGGATTATCGCCAGGACGGCAAGGGCAAGACGATGACGCTCCAAGCTGGCGAGTTCATCCGGCGCTTTCTAATGCACACCTTGTCGGACGGCTTCGATCGCGTTCGCCATTACGGTCTGTTCGCTAACGGCCACCGCGCCGACAGGGGCGAACTTTGCCGCAAACTGCTGGCGGTGCCGTCTCCTCGGTCGACCGCCGAAAACGATAATTCTAATGAGGTTGCTCCAGCCAACGACCCGCCACCCTGTCCGTGCTGCGGCGGCCGAATGAAGATCATCGAGACGTTCGAAAGAACTCACGGAAGCCGAGCTGGGTCTCATGGTGCAAGAAGGTTCGACAGCTCATGACCGTAGCATTCCGCCGCTCGCACATGCTTGCCGTTCCTTACCCACGCCGCAGAGCCCTGGACGCTCCGGTGAGCGTCGGACTTCGCACCTCTTCGGATCGGCGAAGCTCGAGGGCACTCAAACCCGCTAAACTTCATGCTCGCTGTCAATGTCAAACTCTGCGGGCCCACGCCAATCCCCGTGCACGGCGGCTGTCCTCTACCAGCTCACGTGGCGATAGTGCTCGGCATCAGCCATCACAGAAACCTCAATAATGTGCGCCGTTAATTGGCTTGCCGCGGGTTAATGTTAATTCGGGCAAATCCCTAAAAGCAAAGGATAAACCGCTAAATTTACCGCCGATCCAGGGGTCCCGGACGACCGGGCATGAGGCGGCATGGGCGGGGGAACGCGGCGCATCATCATCGGCGTGACGGCGGCGGTATTGACGCTTGCCGCCGCGCATGACGCGTTCGCGTTTACGCGCGAGCAACTGCGCCGCTGCCTCGGCAAACAGCAGGTTGCGCCCGACCTGCGCATCGCCGACTGCAGCAAGGTCCTCGACAAGATCCGCTCCAGCAAGCTGAAAGCCGACGCCTATACCCACCGCGGCAAGGCCTATCGCGCCAAGGGCAATATGGCGGCGGCGATCGCCGATTTCGACGCGGCAATCGAGAGCGATCCCAAAGACGGCGCCGCCTATTACAACCGCGGAATCGCCCACCGCGACAGCGGCGACACCACGCGCGCCACGCAGGACCTCGAAGAGGCGGTCAAATACGGCATCCGCGACGCGGATGCGCTCAACACATTGAGCCACGTCTACTACAACAAGAAGGACTATGCCCGCGCCATCGAGGCGCTCAACCTGGTGACCCGGCTCAACCCCAACAACGAGCTTGCCTTCTTCAACCGCGGCATGGCCTACCGCGCCAAAGGCGAGCCCGACCGCGCCATTCCCGATTTCGACCGCGCCATCAAGCTCAAGCCCGACGACGCCGTCGCCTATGAGAGCCGCGGCCTCGCCTACCGCGACATCCGTGACTACGAGCACGCGATCTCGGATTTCGACCAGGCGATCAAGATCAATCCGAAATACGTGCTGGCGCTCAACGACCGCGGCATCGCCTATGCCGCCCGCGGCAACGCCGACCGCGCCATCCAGGATTTCGACGAAGCCATCCTCACCGACCCGCGCGACGCCTTCGGCTACAACAACCGCGGGCTCGCCTATCGCAACCGCGGCGACACCGCCCGCGCCATCAAGGACTACGACCAGGCCATCCTGCTCAATCCGAAATACGTGCTGGCCTACTACAACCGCGGCAACGCCTATTACGACAAGCACGACTACGATCACGCCATCGACGACTACAACAAGGCAATCGCCCTCGATGCCGACTACGCGCTCGCCTACTACAACCGTGGCGTCGCCTATTTCGACCTGCACGACTACGGCCAGGCGCTGAGCGATCTTGCGCAGGCAATCAAGCTCGACCGCAAGGATCCGCTGTCGCGCTATTACCGCGGGGTGGTCTTCGCCGCGCAGGGCAAGCTCGACCGCGCCGTCGCCGATTTCGACCAGGCCATCAAGCTCGATCCCAAGAGCGCGCAGGCCTACTACAACCGCGGCCTGGCGCTGCGCCGCCAGGGCCACGAGAACCGCGCCATCGCCGATTTCAGCCAGGCCGTCCATTTCGACCCGAAGAACGCCGCCGCCTACTACAACCGCGCCCTCGCCTACGGCCAGCGCGGCGACGGCGAGCACGCGCTGGCCGACATCAACCGCGCCATCGCGCTCGATCCCAAGAACGCCGAGGCCTATTACGCGCGCGGCAAGGTGCTGTTCGCCCGTCACGACTACGACCGCGCCATCGCCGACCTGAACCAGGCGATCAACATCCGGCCCGATTACACCTTGGCCTTCAACGTGCGCGGGCTCGCCTATAACGCCAAGGGCCTGAGCGAGCGCGCCATCCAGGACTTCGACCAGGCGATCCGCATCGACCCGAAGAACGCCGCCGCGCTGAGCAACCGCGGCAACGCCTACCGCAAGCGGCACGACTACGCGCGCGCCATCGCCGATTTCGGCCAGGCCATCAAGGTCGACCCGCATTACGCCGGCTCCTATTACCAGCGCGGCCTGGCCTACAAAGACGGCCGCAACTACAAGCAGGCGCTCGCCGATTTCAACCAGGCCATCAAGCTCGACGCCAAAAGCGCCGAGGCCTTCAACGCGCGCGGCTTCTGCTACGTGCAGCTTGGCGAGGACGCCCGCGCCTTCCCCGATTTCGACCAGGCGATCAAGCTCGATCCCGACTTCAGCGACGCCTATTACAACCGCGGCGTCGCCCATTACGACCGGCAGGAGCTCAACCGCGCCATCGCCGACCTCACGCAGGCGGTCCGGCTCGATCCGAAGAACCCGCA
Organism: uncultured Pseudomonadota bacterium; assembly: GCA_963805535.1. Lineage (GTDB taxonomy): Bacteria > Pseudomonadota > Alphaproteobacteria > Rhizobiales > Xanthobacteraceae > Pseudolabrys. The sequence continues at coordinate 191,776 of CAWDUV010000004.1, read as the reverse complement.
AGCCGTGCAGACGCGCGGGCTCGCCCATCTTGCGCGGCGCGACTACGACAGCGCCGTCGCCGACTTCACCCAGGCCCTCAGGCTCGATCCGAGCTCGATCGTCGCCTATGTCGACCGCGGCAACGCCTATCAGCGCAAGGGCGACTATAGCCACGCCGTCCACGACTACGATGCGGCCATCAAGCTCGACCCCAAAAACGCCGCCGCCTTCACCGAGCGCGCCAACACCTATGCGCTGCGCGGCCGCATCGACCGCGCGCTGCAGGACTTCGAGCAGGCGATCAAGTTCAACCCGACCTATGCCGCCGTCTACCGCAGCCGCGCCTTGCTCTATCGCCGCCGCGGCGACACCGGCCACGCGCTCGCCGATCTCGACCAGGCGATCAAGCTCGAGCCGGGCTTCTCCGCCGCCCTCGTCGACCGCGGCGTCATCTACCGGCAAAAGGGCCATATCGAGCGCGCCATCGCCGATTTCGACGCCGCGCTCAAGGCCAACCCGCGCTCCGACACCGCGCTCACCAATCGCGGTCTCGCCTACAAGAGCAAGGGCAAGCTCGAGCTCGCGCTCAAGGACTTCGACAGCGCGGTCGCGCTGAACCGCGGCTCGGCGCAGGCGCTGTTCAACCGCGGCGAGGCGCTGGAGACGATCGGCTATCACGACCGCGCCATCGCCGACCTCGACCGGGTGATCAAGCAGGAGCCGGCCAACGCGCCCGCCTATAATGCGCGCGGGCAAGCCTACGCCAGCAGGCGCGACTACGCCCAGGCCATCGCCGATTTCAGCCGCGCGCTCAAGCTCAACGGGCAGTTCGCCGCCGCCTACAACAACCGCGGCCTCGCCTACCGCGCCAAGGGCGAGAACGACCGCGCCATCGCGGATTTCAGCATGGCGGCGAAGATCGACCCGACCTACGCGCTCGCCTATTCCAACCGCGGCAGCGCCTATTTCGAGAAGCACGAATACGACCGCGCCATCGCCGACCTCAACCAGTCGATCAAGCTCAACCCGAACTACGTGCGGGCCTATTACGACCGCGGCGTCGCCTATGGCGCCAAGGGCGAGGCCGACCAGGCCATCGCCGATTTCGACCAGGCGCTCAAGCTCAATCCGAAGGACCCGATCGCGCTCAACAACCGCGGCCTCGCCTACCGCAATAAAGGCGAGCTCGATCGCGCCATCGCCGACTTCGGCGCGGCCATCGCGCTCAACGCGGACTACGCCTTCGCCCATTACAATCGCGGCGACGCCTACCTCGCGCAGGGCGACTTCGACCATGCCGTCGCCGATCTCGACCGCGCGATCAAGCTCGACCCCAAGGATGTCTTCGCCTATCACGACCGCGGCATCGCCTACTTCAAGAAGCAGGACGTCGACCGCGCCATTGCCGATTTCGAGCAGGTGACCAAGCTCGAGCCGAAATACACCGTGGCGGCGCGCCCGCTCGGCGTCGGCAGCCAGCGCGGCTACGACCGCGGCAGTTCGGAGTTCTCGCCCACCCTCAAAGTGAGCCCGTTGTTCGCGCTCGCCTATGACGACCGCGGCATCAAATTCGCCGCCAAGGGCGATTTCGCGACGCGCCATCGCCGATTTCGACGCCGCTATCCAGATCAACCCGAACCTGTCGGCCGCCTATTACAACCGCGGCAAAGCCTATTTCCAGAAGCGCGACGTGCGCCGCTCAATCGCCAATTTCGACGCCGCCATCGGGCTCAATCCGAAAGACGCCACGGCCTATTTCGACCGCGCGGTGGCGCGCTACGGGCACGAAGACTACAACGGCGCCATCGCCGATCTCGACCGCGCCATCGCGCTCGATGCCGGCAATGCCGCGGCGTTCTACAACCGCGGCATCGCCTATCACGAGAAGCGCGACTATGCGCACGCCGTCGCCGACTTCAGCCAGGCGCTCAAGCTCGATCCCAAGCTGGCGCGGGCCTACGCGGCGCGCGGCTCCTCGCTCGCCGCGCTCGGCCAATATGACCGGGCGATCGACGAGCTCACGCGCTCAATCGGCCTCGATTCCTCGCGCGCGCAGCCTTACAACGACCGCGGCATTGCCTACGCGCTCAAGGGCGAGCGCGACCGCGCCATCGCCGATTTCGACCGCGCCGCCGCGCTCGACCCGAAATTCGCGCCGACCTTCAACAACCGCGGCATCGTCTATGCCGCCAAGCGCGATCTCGCCCACGCCATCGCCGACTACAACCAGGCGCTCCAGCTCAGCGCCAACTACGCCGCCGCTTACTACAATCGCGGCAATGCCGAATACGACCGCGGCGCCTTCGACCGCGCCGTCGCCGACTACGCCAGCGCGATCAAGCTCAACGCCGCCGACGCGCAGGCGCTCAACAACCGCGGCAACGCCTATGCGCATCTGCACGACTACGACCGCGCCATCGCCGACTTCGCGCAGGCGATCAAGTTCAAGCCCGGCTATGCGCAGGCCTATAACGACCGCGGCGTCGCGCTTGCCGCGCGCGGCGATACCGGCCGCGCGCTCGCCGATTTCCAACAGGCGGTCAAATACGCGCCCGGCACCGGCATCTTCTATTACAATCGCGGCCTCGCCTACCGCGACCGGCACGACCTCGACCGCGCCATCGAGAGCTTCGGCGAGGCCATCAAGGCCGATCCGAACGACGCCGCGGCCTTTTACAACCGCGGCAGCGCGCTGGAGGCGCGGCACGACTACGACCGCGCCATCGCCGATTTCGACCGGGCGATCCGGCTCGACCCCGACGACGCGGTCGCCTATTACGACCGCGGCCTGAGCTACGGCGCCAAAGGCGACGCCGACCGCGCCATCGCCGATCTCGGCGAGGCGATCAAGCGCGACCCCAACAACGCGCTCGCCTATTATAACCGCGGCATCGCCTTCCAGCTCGGCGGCAATAGCGAGCGCGCCATTGCCGATTACGGCGCGGCGATCGGCCACGACCCGCATTTCGCGCAAGCCCTCTACCGCCGCGGCAACGCCTATTACGACCGGCACGCGCTCGACAAGGCAATCGACGACTTCAGCGCGGCGATCCGCGTTAACGGCAGCTACGCGTCGGCGCTCTACCGCCGCGGCCTCGCCTATCGCGACAAGCGCGATTACGCCCGCGCCATCGCCGATTTCAGCCAGATGCTGCGGCTGCAGCCCAACGATGGCCCCGCCTATGACGACCGCGGCCTCGCCTACCGGCAGAAGGGCGAGCTCGACCGCGCCATCGCCGATTTCACCGCGGCGCTGCGCCTCGATCCGAAGAGCGCGGCCTTCTACAGCGACCGCGGCACCGCCTACGGCATGCACGGCGACACCGACCGCGCCATCGCCGACTTCGACGCGGCGCTCAAGCTCGATCCGGACGACGCGGTCGCCCTCAACAACCGCGGCTTTGCCCACCGCAACAAGGGCGAAACCGCCGCGGCCATCGCCGATTTCAGCGCCGCCATCGCGCGCAAGCGCGATTACCTCACCGCGCTCTACAACCGCGGCACATCTTATGTCGACCGGCGCGAATTCGAGCGCGCGCGCGCCGACTTCGACGCGGCGATCGCGCTCAATCCCAAGTTCGCCGCCGCCTATAACGGGCGCGGCATCGTCTACGACAACAAGGGCCAGTTCGATCTGGCGATCCAGGATTACACGCAGACCATCCAGCTCGATCCGACCAATGCGCGCGCCTACAACAACCGCGGCTTTGCCTATCGCAGCCGCGGCGACCTCGACCGCGCCGTCGCCGATTACGACAAGGCGCTGCTGATCGATCCGAAATACGCCCTCGCCCTCTATAACCGCGGTATCGCGCTGCTACGACAAGCGCGACTTCGAGCGCGCCACCGCCGACATGAACGCGGCGATCAAGCTCAATCCGAACTTCCAGACCGCGTTCCACGACCGCGGCAACGCCTATTACGACAAGCGCGACTACGACGATACGGTCGCCGCCGGCGGCCGCGCGGCCGAGCCGAAGCCGGTCTATGCCATGACCGTCAACTATCGCAGCAGCTACGAGAACCGGCGCGAGGGCGACCGCATCGTCCAGGACGCCAATCCGCCGATCCGCAACGGCCGCTACAACGCCTTTGCCTATTCGCCGGAGACTTTCCCGCCGGCAAGCCCGCCGCTGATCGCGCCGCCGGCGGAGAAGACCGCGGCGGTTGCGGCGCCGGTGCCGGTGCCGGCGCGCGGCGTCGCCGCCAAGCCGAAGCGGAGGGCGGTGCCGATACCGCCGGCGCGACCACAGCGGGCGCAGGCCGAGCGGGTGCAGGCCCGCCCGGTGGCGCAGCCGCTGCCGCGTCCGCGCGCACGCCACGCGCCGCGCCACAAGTCGCTCGGCGCCGAACTGCGCGCGCGCTTCTTCAAGCCGTGGTGGAAGCCGTAGAGCAAGCAGCCCGGGAACGATCGATCCGCTTCCCCGTTGCCCGCCGAGGTTCCCGACAGAAAATTCCGGCGTGGATGTCACAGCCGCGGATGCCGGCTCGTCATGGTGTTGGAACCTACAGAAGGAGACCAGCCATGAATGCCAACGATCTTTTTGCCGCGGCACCGGAACTCATGAAGAAGTGGACCGCCACCTCGGTCGCCGTCGCCGCCAGCCTGGAACCGAGCCTCGCCGCGCTCGTGGAGATCCGCGCCTCGCAGATCAACGGCTGCGCCAATTGCATCAATATGCATACGCAAGAAGCCCGGGCGAAAGGCGAGACCGAGCAGCGCCTCTACCTGCTGTCGGCTTGGCGCGAGGCCCCGTGCTATACCGAGCGCGAGCGCGCCGCGCTTGCCTGGACCGAGGCGCTGACACGGATCGCCGAGGGGCATTCGCTCGAGAGCGCCCGCGAGGGCCTGTGGAATCATTTCAACAAGGAGGAGCAGGTGAAGCTCACCTTGATGATCAATGTCATCAATGGCTGGAACCGCATCGCGGTCGGTTTCGGCCAGTTTGTCGATCCGGCGGTCGCCAAGTCCGCCGCCAAAGCGGCGGCCGCCTGATGGCAGCCGGCCGGCACGAGGATGCGGCAGCCAGCTACGACCCGCTGCGACCGAAACTCATGCGGGTCGCCTACCGCATGCTCGGCTCCGTGGCCGATGCCGAGGATGTTCTACAGGAGGCCTTCATCCGCTGGATGGGGGCCGACCGCGGCGAGGTGCGTGAACCCGAGGCGTTCCTGCGCCGCACGGTCACGCGCCTCTGCCTCGATCAACTCAAGTCGGCGCGGCGCCAACGCGAGACCTATATCGGACCCTGGCTACCTGACCCGATCGTCGACGAAGCGGAAGAGGAGGATGTCACCCTGCCGCTGATGCTGGCGCTGGAACGTCTTTCGCCGCTCGAACGGGCGGCGTTCCTGCTGCACGATGTGTTCGGGCTGGAATTCGAGGAAGTCGCGGCCAGCGTCGGGCGGGATCCCGCCGCCTGCCGCCAGCTCGCGGCGCGCGCGCGCGCCCATGTGCGCGAAGCGCGACCGCGCTTCCAGGTGGACAAACGCCGCGGCATTGAGATTGCCGAGGCCTTCTTTGCCGCCTCGCGCAGCGGCGACATGAAGCGGCTTTCCGCGATGCTGGCGGCCGATGTCAGTGTTCATGCCGACGGCGGGGGAAAACGTCCGGCGGCCATGAAGCCCATTGTCGGATTCGACGCCGTGATGAAAGCGCACGAAAGACTGGCGGTTCTTTTCAAGCATAACAGCTCGAAATTTGTTCGTGCCGGCTTCGTCAACGGCTTGCCCGGTTTCGTCACGCTGGAGGCCGACGGCGAGCTGCAGACGACCGCGCTCGACATCGAGGACGGAAAGATCGCGGCCATTTACGTGGTGCGGAACCCTGACAAGCTGAAGCATCTGCACTAAGCTGGACCGGCCGACCGGCTACCAGCCGCCAAGCTCACCCCACCCCCCGCGCCGACCCTTGCGCCAGCGCGCCGTGCTGCATGGCCGCCACGCGGCCGAGCACCACCAGCAGCGGGCCCGGCAGCCCGGCCTTGGCCAGCCGCACCGCCAATTCGCCGATCGGCGCCTGCACCACCGCCTGGTCGGGCCGGGTGGCGCGGGCGATGGCCAGCGCCGGCGTCTGCGGGTCGAGGCCTTGCGCCGTCGCCTTGGCGATCAGCGCGGTGAGCGTGCGCGTCGGCATGTAGATCGCGGTGGTGGTGGCCGGGTCGGCGAGGCTCTGCCAATCGAGATCGTGCGGCAGCGCGCCGTCCTTGCCGTGGCCGGTGATGAATTGCAGCCGGCGGGCGTGCTCGCGGTCGGTGAGCGGGAGGCCGAGCCGCGCCGCCGCGCCTTGCGCCGCGCTGATGCCGGGCACCACCTCGACCGCGATGTCGGCGGCGCGGCAGGCGGCGATCTCCTCGGCCGCGCGCGCAAAGATCAGCGGATCGCCGCCCTTGAGCCGCACCACGCGCCGGCCCTGGCGGGCAAGCCCGACCATGAGCGCGTTGATGTCGTCTTGTTTACAGGAGGGGCCGAAGCCGCTCTTGCCGACCAGCATCTTCTTCGCCTCGCGGCGGGCGAAATCGAGCACCTCGCGCGAGACCAGGTCGTCGAACAGGATCACGTCGGCCGATTGCAGCGCGCGCACCGCGCGCAGCGTCAGCAGCTCGGGATCGCCGGGGCCGGCGCCGACCAGCGTGACCGTACCGGCCTCGACCTTTGCCCCCTGCCCGGCCACCTCGGCGACGAAACGCGCAAAATCGTCCTCGCTCGGCGCCGCGTCGGGATGCCGAATGGCATGCGCGGTGAACAGCTGCCAGAACTTGCGGCGGCCGGCAAAGGATAGCCCGCTCTCTTTGAGCGCGGCCGCGCCAGCGCGCGGCGGCCGCCGCCCAGCCGGCAAAGCCGCCGGGCAGCAAGGCTTCCAGCTTGGCGCGGATCGCTTGCGCGAATACCGGCGCGGCGCCGTCGGTGGAAATGCCGATGACCAAGGGAGAACGATTGACGATGGCGCCGAAGGAGAAATCGCAATAGGCCGGCTTGTCGATCACGTTGACCGGCACGCCGGCCGCGCGCGCGGCCTTGGCGAACGCTTCGGCTGCTTCATCGTCTTCGAACGCACCAACGGCAACGGCTGCGCCGTCGAAATCGCCCGGCGCCCAGCCGCTGGCGCGCGTGCACGATGGCGCCGCGCGGGGGATCGGCGATCAGCCCGCGCAGCTCGTCGCAGAGTTCGTGCGCGTAGACCTCGACGCGCGCGCCGGCGGCCGACATCAGCTCCGCCTTCCAGGCCGCTTGCGCCGAGCCGCCCGCCAGCAGCACGCGCTTGCCTTCGAGCGCGAAGAATACCGGCAGCCGCGCCAGCGCCTGCATGCGGCCGGGCTGCGTTTCGATGGGCGTGCGGGCGATCTGCATGCTTGCCTCTAATAAACGTCCGCCTGATAGCGGCCGTTGTTCTTCAGATCGGTAATGAAGCGCGCGGCATCCTGCGGCGAATGCTTGCCGTGCTCGGTGACGATCGCGAGCAGCGCGTTGTCCACGTCCTTGGCCATGCGCAGCGCGTCGCCGCAGACATAGATGTGCGCGCCTTCCTTGATCCAGGCCCACAGATCGCGCCCGGTTTCGCGCATGCGGTGCTGCACGTAGATCTTCTCCTCGCCGTCGCGCGACCAGGCGAGCGTCAGGCGCGTGAGCAGGCCGGAGGCGCGCATCTTGCGGAACTCCTCCTCGTAGAAGAAATCGCAATTGCTGCGCTGATGGCCGAAGAACAGCCAGTTCGGTCCGCTCGCCTGGGTGGCCTGGCGCTCCTGCAGGAAGGCGCGGAAGGGCGCCACGCCGGTGCCGGGCCCGATCATGATGATGGGCTTGGCGGGATCGGCCGGCAGCGCGAAATGCTGCGCCTTCTGCACATAGACCTTGAGCTTGTCGCCCGCGCCCACGCGGCCGGACAGGAAAGTCGAGCAGACGCCGAGCCGCACGCGCTCGGCGATTTTGTAGCGCACGGCGTCGACGGTGAGCGAAACGCGGCCGGGATTGGCCTTGAGCGAAGAGGAGATCGAATAGACCCGCGGCTGCAAGGGATCGAGCGCTTCGATGAAGGCTTCCGGATCGGGCCGCACGCCTTGAAATTTCTGCAGAGCGGCGAGCACGTCGAGCGTGGCGGCATCGCCGTCGGGATCGCGCCCTTCGGCCAGCGCCTTGGCTTTTTTCCGCCGGTCGCCGCCGGTCAAGTACGAGATGAGCTGGAACAGCATGTCGGGCGCCGGCGACAGCGACACGCCGTCGATGAGCGTCTCGCGCAAAGTGCGGCCGCCGATCGGGAAAATCGGCCGGCGCCTGCAGCGCTTCGATCACCGCGTCGACCAACGCGGGCTCGTTGGCCGGGAACACGCCGAAGGAATCGCCGACCTGGTAATCGAGCCCGCTGTCGGCCAGATCGAACTCGATATGCCAAGTGTCCTTCTCGGAGCCCTCCTTGTTGAGCCGGTAGCGCGATAAAAGCGCGGCGGTGGCCGGATTGTCACGCGAGCGGCCGCGCTCGCCGACGGGGGCCGGCGCTGCTTCCGCCTCCGCAACGTCGGCTTTGGGCGCGCCGCTCTCCAGCTCCTGATAGAGCTGCTTGAGCATGCGCGAGGTTTCCTTGCCGCCCGGCACGCACAGGTTCAGGCGCTTCTCTGTCTGGCTGAACAGAACGTTGGCGTAATCCTGGCAATTGTAGCCGCACTGGCCGCAGTCCTGCTGCGCCATCGCCGCCATCAGGCGGCGCGGCAACGGCCGGCCCGCGGCAAGCTGCATGCGGTCGGCCAGCGTCATGGCCGGATCGTGCCAGGGCGCGCCGTCGTCGACTTCTTCTTCCGCCCCCTGTTCCGGCGCGTCGACCAGGCCGGGCAAGAGCTTGGCCACGTCCTGCTTGGACAGCGGCGTGACGCCGCCTTCCAGTCCGAACAGGCCGGCGAACAGGCCGTTGAGCCAGGCGCGCTGCTCCGGCGAGAACGGCGCGTTCTCCGGCAGGAACGACGGTAACGGCGGGCGCGGCGTGATGCTCATGCGGCCGCCTCCTTCTCGTCGCTCATGGCCTTGAGCGCGTCGAGCTCGTGGCGGCGCGCGAAATCGAGGAAGCTTTCGTCTTTCGAAGCGCGGTGCGCCAGATAGGCCTTCAGGATACGCTCGATGACGCGCGGGGCATCCTCCGCCTTGACGTCGCGGTAAAGCTCGCGCCCGAGCGCCGCGTCAGGGCCGAAGCCGCCGCCGACCAGCACGTGATAGCCCTCGACCTGGTCGCCCTCCTCCGACACCTCGACCTTGCAGGCGAGCAGGCCGATCTCGGAAATGAAATGCTGCGCGCAGGAATGATGGCAGCCGGTCAGATGGATGTTGACCGGCGTATCGAGCGCAACGCGGCTCTCGCACCAGGCGGCGATCTCCTCGGCGTGGCGCTTGGTGTCGGAAGCGGCGAATTTGCAGCCGGTATTGCCGGTGCAGGCGATGAGCCCGGCGCGGAGCGCGTTGGCGGAAATGGCAAGGCCGAGCGCCTCGATCCTTTCCTGCACGGCCTGCACACCATCGTCCGCCACGCCGGAGATGAGCAGGTTCTGCCAGACCGTCAGGCGGATATCGCCGTCGCCCGCTTCGCGCGCAATGTCGGCCAGCCCGCGCATCTGCGCAACCGTCATGCGCCCGACCGGCAGCGCGACGCCGACCCAGTTGAGCCCCGCCTGCTTCTGCCGGTGCACACCGAGATGGGCGGTGCGCGAGAATGGCGGGCGCGGCTCGAGCGCGCCGGGCACGGCGCGGGTGAGCTTGCAGCCGAGCTTCTCCTCCATGAGCGCGAGAAAGGCCTCGACGCCCAGCCGGTCGAGCACGTATTTCAGCCGCGCCTTGGTGCGGTCGGTGCGGTCGCCGGTGTCGATGAACACGCGCACCACGGCGTCGGCCACTTTGGTCGCGTCCTTCGGCTTGACGATCACGCCGGTGTCGCCGGCGAAGCTCAAGTGCCCGGTCAAGCCGCCGAGGCAGAGCCTGAACCAGATGCCGGGCTCGAGCCCGAAGCCGTCCTTCACCTCCACCGCCTGGAAGCCGATATCGTTGGTGTCCTCCAGCACCGGGATGACGCCGGCGCCATCGAAGGCGACGTTGAACTTGCGCGGCAGGCCGTAGAGCGCGCGCTCGTTGAGGATATGGAAATGCCATTCGCGCGCATAGGGGCGCGTGTCGATCAGCTCTTGGCGGTCGATGCCGGCGGTCGGCGTGCCGGTGACGTTGCGGATATTGTCGGCGCCGGAGCCGCGCGAGCACAGGCCCAGGTCCTGCACCGCCTCGATCATGGCGACGGCGTTCTTGGCTTCGATCTCGCGGATCTGGATATTGGCGCGCGTCGTCACGTGCGCGTAGCCGCCGCCGTAGCGCGCGGCGAGATCGGCAAGGCCGGCGAACTGGTGCGCCTTCACGATGCCGTTGGGAATTCGCAAGCGGCACATATAGGAGTTCTGATTCGGCGCCACGTAGAACAAGCCGAAGAAGCGCCAGCGGAAATTATCGGGCGGCTTGGGATATTCGTTGCGCGCGGCGAGATCCTTCAGCCGCTCGTAGGTGTCGAGCGGGTTCTCCTCGCGCTTGAACTTCTCCGGATCGGACAGCTTGCCGCCGGCGGCCAGCACGCGGTCCTGTGCCAGGCGCGCGGCCGCATCCGGGCCGACCGGCTCAGGCTCAGGCGTAGGCGTAGCGGCGCCGGCGCTTGCCGTGCCGGCCGCGCCCACGCCCAAGCCTACGCCCTTGGCGGTCTTGGCGATCTGCAAGCCGGCGACGAACCCTTCCAGGTAACGCTTCTGCTCGGGTTGGAAATCGCCTGTCGCCGTCTCGCTCTCCGACCGCAGATTCTGCCCGGCTTCCGTGGTCATCCTGCTCGCTACCTGAAGCAAATCTTGCGGATCACGTCGCAATGACCGTGCCAGAAGTTAAGTATTTGAAATAACTGTATTTGATTGACGTGCACGGCAGCGTTGCATGCAAACTAATCGTCGCCGACAAAAATTTGTGCAGAGCAATAAGGCGCAGCAATCGGCTCGCACCGTTCAAAACAACGAAAGCGCGCGCCGGCTGCGCAATGCCGCCATTTTCATCGCCCAAAGAGCGCAACGGCCGCGCCATTATGCGCGCCGTTTCCGACTTGGCATGTCAATTGCTCAGGCCCCTTAGCAGACTTCAACGGAAGCAAGGGGGTGATCCTGTGTCCTATCTCGTTCCTTCGGAATTCGTCACCAAGATGGTCGACGCCGGCGAGTCGAAGATTTTCATGTCGGCTCGCGACACGATCGTCCGCGGCTACATGGCCGGCGCCATTCTCGCACTCGCGGCCTGGTTCGCGGTCACGATCAACGTGCACACCGGCCAGCCGCTCGCCGGCGCCGTTCTGTTTCCGGTCGGCTTTTGCATGCTGTATTTGCTGGGCTTCGATCTGTTGACCGGCGTTTTCATGCTCACCCCCCTGGCCTTGATCGACAAGCGGCCGGGCGTGACGGTCGCCGGCGTATTACGCAATTGGGGCCTTGTCTTCGTCGGCAACTTCGCCGGCGCGCTCACCGTTGCCTTCATGATGGCGTTCGTGACGACGTTCGGCTTCACGCAGGCGCCGGACAAGGTCGGCACCGTGATCGGTAACGCCGGCGTGGCGCGTACGCTCGGCTACGCCGCGCACGGCGCCGCCGGCATGGCAACTTTGTTCATCCGCGGCATGCTGTGCAACTGGATGGTCTCGACCGGCGTGGTCGGCGCCATGGTGTCGACCAATGTCAGCGGCAAGGTTATCGCCATGTGGATGCCGATCATGCTGTTCTTCTACATGGTGTTCGAGCATTCCGTGGTGAACATGTTCCTGTTCCCGGCCGGCCTGATGCTGCACGCCAAGTTCTCGCTCATGGACTACTTCATCTGGAACGAGATCCCGACCGTGCTCGGCAACCTGGCGGGCGGCATCGCCTTCACCGGGCTCACGCTATACGCCACCCACGTGCGCACCGCGCCCAAGCGCGTCGCTCCCCTCAAGCAGGTCGCCTAACAAGACCCGCTCGTGTAGAGAGAGAGCCTCAACCCGGCACGGGGTTGAGGCTCTTTTCCTTGGTCCGCCGCATGGCAAAGCTCGCGATCTCGCTCGGGCAATATTCCGACCAGGGCCGTAAGCAGGCCAACCAGGACTTTCACGGCGCCCTGATCCCCGACGAGCCGCTCTTGAGCCTGAAGGGCATCGCCGTCGTGCTGGCGGACGGCATCAGCAGCAGCGAGGTCGCCGCGATTGCCAGCGAATCGGCGGTCAAGAGCTTCCTGACCGACTATTACTGCACCTCGGATAGCTGGTCGGTGAAGACCTCGGCGCAGCGCGTGATCGCGGCGACCAATTCCTGGCTGCACGCGCAGACCCGGCAGAGCCAATACCTCTACGACCGCGACCGCGGCTATGTCTGCACGCTGAGCGCACTGGTGATCAAATCGACCACGGCGCATATCTTTCACGTCGGCGATGCCCGCATCTACCGCCTCGCCGGGCACAGCCTCGAGCAGCTCACCGAAGATCACCGGGTGATCGTCTCGTCGCAGCAGAGCTTTCTCGGCCGCGCGCTCGGGGTCAATCCGCAAATCGAGATCGACTACGACGCGATCAATGTCGCGCAAGGCGACGTGTTCGTGCTGGCGACCGACGGCGTCTACGAGCACGTAAACGGCCACTTCATTGCTGACACTGTCGTTGCCGGCGCCTGCGACCTCGCCACCGCCGCCAGGACCATCGCCGAAGAGGCGGAGCGCCAGGGCAGCCCAGATAATCTGACCGTGCAGATCGTGCGCATCGATGAACTGCCCGACAGCGAAGAAAGCGAGATCGTCCGCCAGGCGGCGGAGCTGCCCTGCCCGCCGCTGTTGGAAGCGGGCATGGCGCTCGACGGCTACCGCATCGTGCGGGAAATCCACGGCAGCAGCCGCAGCCATGTCTATCTCGCCGTCGACGGCGCCGACAATGCGCCGGTCGCCATCAAGGTGCCCTCGCTCGACCTGCGCGGCGACCCCACCTACTTGCAGCGCTTCATGATGGAGGAATGGGTGGCGCGGCGCGTCAACAGCGCGCACGTGCTGAAGACCCGCAGCGCCTCGCGTAAGCGCAACTATCTCTACGTGGTGACCGAGTTCGTCGAGGGGCAGACCCTGACGCAGTGGATGATCGACAATCCGAAACCGGACCTCGAAACCGTGCGCGGCATCGTCGATCAGATCGCGCGCGGCCTGCAGGCCTTCCACCGGCTGGAAATGCTGCACCAGGATTTACGCCCCGACAACATTATGATCGACAAGACCGGCACCGCCAAGATCATCGATTTTGCCTCGACGCGCATTGCCGGCATCGCCGACGACACGCCGTCCGCGCTCTATGACGGCATTCTCGGCACCGTGCAGTACTCGGCGCCGGAATATTTCCTCGGCGAGGCGGGATCGAGCCGCTCCGACCTGTTCTCGCTCGGCGTCATCGCCTATCAGATGCTGACCGGCCGGCTGCCCTATGGCGCGGCGGCGGCGAAGGCGAGGACCAAGTCGCAACAGCGAAAGCTGCGCTACAAGTCGGCGCGCGACGACACGAGCGCGATCCCGGCCTGGATCGACGCGGCGCTCAAGAAAGCGGTGCATTCCGACCCCTATCAGCGCTATGGCGAATTGTCCGAATTCGTGTTCGATCTGCGCCATCCCAACAAGAGATTTGTCGACGCGCAGCCGGCGCCGCTGATGGAGCGCGATCCGCTGCTGTTCTGGAAAGCACTCTCGGCGCTGCTGTTCGTGGTCGTGCTGCTGCTGATCTTTCTGTTGAGCCAGGCGGGCAGCCACTAGTTGCGAATCCCTGCGCCGCAGCTAGATTGCGGCCGCAATGACCACTCAGGCCTATCGCAAACGACTGCGCGCGCTGCTTGACCCCGCCGAACGCCGCCTCTTCGCGCGCCTCGACACGCCGCAGAAGGTGCAGGATTTCCTCGATAACATGCCGGCCAATTTCGAGCCGGACGGCGACACCGCGCGCTCGCCGCGGTCGATGCTATTGGCGCAGGTGGCGCATTGCTCGGAAGGCGCGATCTTCGCGGCGGCGGTTCTCGCATTTCACGGGCAGCCGGCCTGGCTGATGGACCTGCGCGCGCTGCCGAGCGATCATGACCACATCGTCACGCTGTTCAAGCAGCGCGGGCTTTGGGGCGCGATCTCCAAGACCAATCACGCCATCCTGCGCTGGCGCGATCCGATCTACAAAAGCGCGCGCGAGCTCGCCATGAGCTACGCGCACGAATACGCGCTGCCCGGCGGCAAGAAGTCGCTGCTGGAATTCTCGCGGCCGTTTTCGCTCACGCGCTATGCGCCGGCACGCTGGGTGACCGCGCCCGACGACCTCGACTGGCTGCTCTACGCGCTCGACATTTCGCCGCATTGGCCGGTGGCGCCGCGCCAAGCCATGCGCGGGCGCCGGCGCTCGACCTGGGTCGAGATGCGCGCGCAGGAGGTGGTGGAATGGCCGGTGCCGCGCCGGCTCAAAAGCCTGATCAAGAGCAAGGTGCGGCGCAAACGCCCGCCGCGCAGTAGAACCAAGCGCGGCTGAAACCTCACACCGAACCGTCGACAACCACCTCGATAAGCTTCGTGCCCGGCCGTGCGAAAGCGGACAGAAGCGCCGGACGCAACTCCTTGGGTTGCGCGATCCGCACGGCCTCGAGGCCAAGCGCCTTGGCAAGCCCGACGAAATCGACAGGCGGATCGGCAAAATCCATGCCGACGAAATGGCGGTTTTGGTGAAAGCCCAGAAGCCGCTGCTTGATGATCCGATAGCCGCCGTTATTCGCGATCAGCACCGTCAATGGCAGCTTGTGATGCGCGGCAGTCCACAGCGCCTGGATCGAGTACATCGCGCTGCCATCGCCCGAGTAGCAGACCACCGGACGGTCGGGATTGGCGAGGCTCGCGCCGACCGAAGCCGGCAGCCCCCAGCCGATGCCGCCGGATGCAAGCGCGTGATAGCCGTACCGATCGCGGTGAGGACGCAGCGCCTGCATATAGCGTGACGAGGTCAGGCCCTCGTCGATGAGGATGGCGTTTGCCGGCATCGCCTCGGCAAGCTGCAGCGTCAACCAATCGGGATCGATCGGCACGCAATCCTTGTTTTTGCCGACCTCGTGCATGAGCTTTATACGCCGCGCCGTCCAGTTCCTGGACGCCAAGGCTGCCACGCCGTCTTTTGCGCGCCGGTCGAGCGCAGCACCGCCCGCGGCCTTGAGGGCCGGGATCAGCACCCGCAGCGTTTCCCGCACGTCGGCCTCGAGCGCGACCTCGACTGGGTAATTCTTGGCAAGGTCCCATTCGACGAGACCGATTTGCACGATCGGCATCCCTTCGGGCAGCGGATCGATCTCACTGTGCACCGACATGCGCAGCGGATCCGCGCCCAGCACGATCATCAAATCGTGCGCCGCCAACACGTCCCGGGTTTCTTTTTGCGTGCGCGACAGCGCTCCCATGAAGCAAGGGCTCTCCGACAGGAAATGCGCGCCATAGGGGACCGACTGCTGATAGGCCGGACAGCCGAGCGTCGTCGACAACAGCGCGGCTTCCTGCAAGGCGTCGCTCTTGACCACCTCATCGCCGGTGACGATGACGGGACGCTCCGCCTTTAGAATACGCTGGACCAACAGTTGCAGGGCGTCGTCCGACGGCCGCACACGCGTATCTATCCTGGTCGATCGCCCAAGATCAATTCCTGCCTCTGAATTCAGAATATCCCCCGGCAGCGAGATGAACACGGGTCCGGTGGGTGGCGACGTCGCAACTTTGGCGGCGCGGTGGACGATCCGCGGCAGGTCCTCAAGCCGCGTCACTTCGATGGCCCACTTCACCAGCGGCTCGGCGACCCGGACAAGAGGACCGGAGAGCATCGGCTCCATCAGGCCATGCCCCTGCTCCTGCTGGCCGGCGGTTAAGATCATCGGCGTCCCGGTGAAACTTGCGTTGTAGAGGGCGCCGACGGCATTCCCCAGGCCGGGCATGACATGCACATTGCAGGCGACCAGGCGGCCCGAGGCTCTGCTGTAGCCATCGGCAATTGCCACCACGAGACTTTCCTGCATCGCCATGACGTACGTCAGGTCGGGATGCTCCTTCAGCGCGTGCATAATCGGCAATTCGGTCGTCCCCGGATTCCCGAACAGATGCGTGATGCCCTCATCCTTGAGCAGCGCCAGAAAGGCCGAACGTCCGGCAATGCGGTTCATGTGAGACTTCCCTTTCGCAAAGGGGGCGGCTGGCCGCCAAAATTAAGACCAAGCATAAGGATCATGGCCGGTCCGAAGGCAACAATGCAATGGAGGATGGGTGCGCGGCCGTTAAACCCGCGGACCCGGAATCCACACACCGCAGCCGCAATTATGGATTGGGGGTTTGCCCGCGGAGTCTACCATCGGGCTGCGCTTTGCTGGCTGCTCTATGCGCTTGATCAACTGCCGTATTGGGCGGTCGCCCGGCCCGCGCCATGCGCGCGCGTAGGTCTTCTGCCCGGGTCGAGATGCACGCGCAGGAGGTGATGGAATGAGCCGATGCCGCGCCGGCTGAAAGCGCTGATCCAATGAAAACATCAACAGATTGCTGCGCCAGTACCTGCCACGCGGCACTGACCTATCCTTGCATAGTCAGGCCAAGCTCAGCGCCATCGCAAGGCAGCTCAATGAAAGGCCGAGAAAGACCTTGCTCTATCAGACGCCGGCTGAGAAGTTCGCCGAATGTCTTGCAGCGATCGGTTGAACCCACCGCCAAATTCGGACTAATACGCTGTTACCGAACAGGGCGCACTTTCATGGCACGCAGGTGCCGGTAGGGCCGCCCCAGAATCATCAGCGAACCTGTTCCGGCGCGCTCCCGCAAGACGCTAGCTCTTCGCGCGGTCCGCCTCGGTCTTCTTGAGCGCGAGCGAGAGGTGATCGTCGCGGCCGTAGACGTCCTCGTAGTAGTGCACGACATCGTGCAAATCCGGCCATGCGGTGAAATAGGCAAGATAGACGGGGATGTTTCCGGGCACGGGCTGGCTGGCGTTCTCGCCCTTGTCGATCTGCCCGTCGATGTATTCGCGGCCGGTGCCGAGCAACGCCGCCGCCATCGCGCGCGGCTTCTGCAGGCGCACGCAGCCGTGACTGAACGCGCGGCGGGCGTGCGCGAACAGCTGCTTCTCCGGCGTGTCATGCATATAGATGGCATGACCGTTGGGGAATTCGATCTTCAAACGCCCGAGCGCGTTGCGGTTGCCCGGCGGCTGACGCACGTCGACGCTTACACGGTCGGTGGCGACCGCGCCCCAATTAACCGCCGCCGACGACACCCGGCGGCCGCGCTCATTCATGACCTGATAGCCGTGGCTGTCGAGATAGGACGGATTGCGATAGAGATGCGGCAGCATCTCGTTGACCAGGATCGAGCGCGGCACGTTCCAATAGGGATTGTACTCGACCGCCTTGATGTGATCGGTGAAAAAGTAGGTCTGCTTCGAGACCTGACCGATCACGGCTTCCGTGCTCAGCGCCACCCGGTTGCCGTCGATATAATTGACCGTGAAGGCCGGCTCGTTGAGGAAAACGTAACGCGTCCCGAGGTGGCGAGGCAGCCAGCGCAGCCGCTCCATGGCGAGCACGATCTTCCTTATTTTGTCGGCCGGCGCGTTGCCGCTCAGCGCCTGGACGGTGTTGGTGCCGATAATGCCGTCGGGCGAGAGCCCGCGCTCGCGCTGGAAATCGCGCACCAGCGCCACGAAATCCGGCATATAGCGCAGCGCCGTCGTGCCCTGCGCCAGGGCCGCGGCGTGCTTCTGCTTGAACGAGGCGGACGCCTGCGCGGCGATTGCGGCGATCACCTTGCCGAGCGCCGGATTACTCGCGCCAGGTTCGATGTGTGTGTCCGGCGCGATCGCGATCGGTTGCGGCGCGTCGGTGCGCAATTTTTGCAGCGCCGCCACCAGCGCCCGGAAGCGCCCATTGTCCGGATTTTGCCGCTGGAGATTGTCGCCGACGTCGGCGGCCTGCGCAATGTTACCCAGCGCCGCCACCAGATCGACCTGCTTGCGCGGGAGGTCGTGATAACCGGAGATGCGGTCGGGCGCCACGCGTCCGCGCCGCGCGTCGAGTACGTAGGTCAGCGCCCTGGCCGACAGCGTCACCTCGAAGCGCAGCAGTGCCCGGCGCCGCTCAGGATCGCTTAAATTTGCCGCCGGCAGCGCAACCCGATAGTCGGCCGGGATGAGGCCAAAGCGGTCGCTCGCCGCAAGCTCGGCCATGGCGGCCATCGCCTTGCCGCTCACGCGACCCTGCTCCACCCAGATGAAATGCGGGTGTGCAGTGTAATAGGCAATCAATGCCTTGCCGACTTGCGGCAGCATGCGCAGCGAAACTGGCGGCGACTGCGCACAGGCCCGCGCGAAGGAATTGGGCGGCGTGAGCGTGGACGGTGCGATCGGAGCCGCGCCCGCTATCTCAGTTGACGCCGCGCCGGTCGTCTCGGGCACGGCCGTGTTCGCCGCCACATCCGGCTTGCACACATCGGCGAGCTTGACGTCGGCCAAGGCGTCCGGCTTGTAGGCGTAATATTGCGGGCTTTTGACCGACACATGCGGGGTCGCGCGCGGAGGCGGCGCCGCTCCATAGCCGTCGGATTGGCCGAATGCGGGTGTCCAATTGGCATAGCCGAGCGCGCCGCCATCGTTTCCGTAATTGGCAGAGGCGTCCGGCGTCGCCCCCTGCGCCGGCTGCTGCGCCTGGTTGCGCCAGAATTGCTGCGCGCTTTCCATGACTTGCCCCTGCGCGGTGTTTGCGCCGACGACGGCGGTAAGCAGCGCGGAAAGCGCAAAATATCGAATAGGATATCGAGATCGCAATGCCATAGGCGCTTCACCCCACTCTTGTCCGAATGATCAACGCGCGGCACACGACAAAGGTTTCGCCCCGTGCGGTTAGCACATCGCGCCTTACCGTCTCGCGTCGCATCTCGCCGGTGTACCGCCGGTCGCCCGCTTCCGGCGACCAGGTCGGTAAACGTGCCGCCGAAATCGACATCAAAGTCCCGGCACCTGTATCGCGCATGCATAGGCTTGGGCATCCGTGCGCGGCGCCGGCTACCTCTCTAGAAGCTCATTGCGCTCAAGCCGCGAACCCGGAATGACAGACCGAAATGCCGTCGCTATAACAGCGCCGACCTCGACAGCCGGAGATTAACCCCGCGTGCCCTCCCTCACCTTCCGCAGACAATTGACCGTCGAATGGGGCCAGTGCGATCCCTCCGGCATGGTGTTCGAGCGGCGCTACTTCGAAATGTTCGACGCCAGCACCTGGCTGCTGTTCGAGGCCGCCCTCGGCGTCAAGCCGCAGGATTTGGGCGCCCATTTCGGCATCATCGGCATCGCTCTGGTGGGCGCCGGCGCCGAATTCTTGAAGCCGGTGAAATTCGGCGACGCAATCGAGATCGCCTCGCGCGTCTCGGCGTTCCGCCGCTCCTCCTTCGACGTCGAGCACCGCGTCACGCTGGCCGGGGAACTGGCGGTCGAAGGCGGCGAAAGCCGCGTCTGGACGGTGCGCAGCAAGGACGACCCGGAGAAGATCGGCGCCGCCGCGATCCCGGCCGAAGTCATCGCCAGATTTGGATAATTCGGCCCAGCGCAGGGGCAAAGTGCCAGCCATTCCCGGCTTTGGGTCTGGAGGGCACAAGCCGCCTGATGTCTCGTAAACGCAAATAACGATAAGCGCGATTCGAATTCGCGCGGCAGAGGGAAGAAACGCTTGGCACGGCTGCTTGAGTTCACGCTCAACGGTCGCGACCGCATCGACGCGGTCGCGGATAATTTGCTGTTGCTCGATTTCCTGCGCGAGCAGCTCGGGCTGACCGGCACCAAGACGGGCTGCGACGGCGGCGAATGCGGCGCCTGCACGGTGCTGATCGACGACCAGCCGACGCTCTCCTGTTTGACCTTGGCCGCGACGGTCGCCGGCAGGCGCGTCGATACCGTGGAGTCGCTCGGCCACGACGGGCAATTGTCGGCGGTGCAGCGCGGCTTCCACGAAAAGCTCGGCGCGCAATGCGGCTACTGCACGCCCGGCTTCATCATGGCCTCGGCCGGGCTGCTGCGGCGCAATCCCAATCCGAGCGACGCAGAAATCCTGGACGCGCTCGGCAGCAATATCTGCCGCTGCACGGGCTATGTGAAAATCATCGAGGCGGTGAAGTATGCCGCGGCGCTCAATGCGCAAGGGGTGAGCCCATGAACAAACCCTTCCCCGCGCACAACATCGGCGACTATGTGCCGATGATCGACGGGCCGGAGAAAGTGTCCGGCCGCGCCAAATACACCGCCGATATTCTCAGCGCCGGCCAGCTCGCCGGCCGCATCTATCGCAGCCCTTACGCGCACGGCGAAATCGTTTCGGTGGACGTGAGTGAGGCGCTGAAGGTGCCGGGCGTCAAGGCGATCGTCACCGGCGCCGACTGCGACAAGGGCTTCGGCGTGCTGCCGATCGCGCGCAGCGAATACGCGCTGGCGCGCGAGCGCGTGCGCTACAAAGGTGAGCCGGTGGCGGCGGTGGCGGCGGTGGACGATGCCGCCGCGCGCGAGGCGGTACGCCGCATCACGATGACCGTGCGCGAACTGCCGGCCTATTACACCAGCATGGCGGCGCTGGCGCCCGACGCCGTGCAATTGCACGAGAAGAAGCCCGGCAATATCGAGCGCGACGTGCTGTTCGAGCTGGGCTCGACCGAACAAGGCTTTGCGCAAGCCGACCTGGTGCGCGAGGGCACCTACAACTGCGCCGAGGTTTGCCAGAACCAGATGGAGATGCACGCCGCGGTCGCCGACTATGACGCCGTGCGCGATCGGCTTACCGTGCATGCCTCGACGCAAGTGCCCTATTACGTGCACCTGATGCTGGCGCATATCCTCAACATGGAAATGTCGCGTATCCGCGTGATCAAGCCGCATGTCGGCGGCGGCTTCGGCTGCCGCACCGAAACGCTCAATGTCGAGCTGATCGCGGCGCTCTTGGCGCGCAAGGTGCAAGGGGCGGTGCGCATCGTCACCACGCGCGAGGAGACCTTCATCACCCACCGCGGCCGGCCGGAGACCGACATCAAGCTGAAGATCGGCATGCGCAGCGACGGCACCATCACGGCGGTGGAGTGTGAATGCGACCAGCGCGGGGGCGCGCATTCCGGCTATGGGGTCGTGACGATCCTCTATGCCGGCTCAATGCTTTACGCCATCTACGACCTGCATAACGTGAAATATGTCGGCCGCCGCGTGCTCACCAACACCCCACCTTGCGGCGCCTTCCGCGGCCACGGCACCGTCGACGTGCGCTTCGCCTTCGAGAACCTGATCGACGCGATGGCGACTGAGTTGCGACTGGACCCCTTCGCGGTGCGGCGCGCCAATCTGCTGAGCGCGCCAACCTACACCGACAACGACCTGATGGTGAACAGCTACGGCCTGCCGGAGTGTCTCGACTGGGTGGAGAAGGAAAGCGGCTGGAAAGCGCGCAAGAGCAAGCGCGGCGACGGCAATGGCCTGCGCAAGGGGTGGGGCATGGCCTGCTCGCATTACATCTCGGGCGCCTCCAAGCCGGTGAACTGGACCGGCGAGCCGCACGCCACCGTCAAGATCAAGGTCGATTTCGACGGCTCGGTTGTGGTGTTGTCGGGTGCGGCCGACATCGGGCAGGGCTCCTCCACCATCCTGGTGCAGAGCGTGGCCGAAGTGCTCGGCCTCGACATTTCGCGCATACGCATCGTCACCGGCGACTCGGAAGTGGTGCCGAAGGACAACGGCTCCTATTCGTCGCGCGTCACCTTCATGGTCGGCAATGCCGCGATCGACGCGGCGCAGAACCTCAAAAGCCTGCTGATCGCCGCCGCCGCGCGCAAGCTGGAGGCCAAGCCCGAAGACATCGAAGCCTTAGGCGAGGTCTATCGCGCCGGCGCGCAGGACAAGGGCGCCACCTTCGACGAAGTGGTGACGGAAGCGCTCAAGGATTCCGGCACCATCACCGTCACCGGCAATTATTCCACGATTCCCGAATCGCACGGCGGCAAGAAATATCGCGGCGCGGCGATCGGCGGCACCATGGGCTATTCCTATTCGGCGCAGGTGGTGGAAGTCACCGTCGACGAGGAAACCGGCGTCGTCACCGTCGACAAGGTGTGGGTCGCGCATGACTGCGGCAAGGCGCTCAACCGGCTGACGGTCGAGGGACAGGTGCAGGGCTCGGTCTGGATGGGCATGGGCCAGGCCATGAGCGAGGAAACCGCCTTTCATGACGGCCTCATGCTCACCGCCAACATGCTCGATTACCGCGTGCCGACCATCCAGGATTCGCCGCCGATCGAGGTCGGCATCGTCGAGAGCATGGACCCGCATGGGCCCTTCGGCGCCAAGGAGGCGGGCGAAGGCTCGCTCGCCGCTTTCCTGCCGGCGCTGACCAATGCCGTCGCCGACGCCATCGGCATCCGCTTCAACGATCTGCCGGTGACGCCCGACCGCGTGTTCGAGGCGATCGAGAAGCGCAAACGTGCGCTGGAGAAGAAGGGAGGCGCGTAATGGAAGCTGCCGTCCCCGCCACACACTCGGCCGTCATGCGCGGGCTTGGCCCGCGCATCCATGATGAGTGGCCACGCGGAAACTCCCTTCGGCCTTCACCGCGGCGATAGCCTCATGGATTGCCGGGTCAAGCCCGGCAATGACAGCGGAGAGGCCTTGCCCGCAATTTCGCTCTTTCGGACGGGCGCAACCTGATGGACGCCCTGCCCGACTTCCGCGTGCTCAATCCGGCGACGCTCGAGGAAGCGATCGCCGCGCGCGCGGCGCATCCCGATTCCAAGCCGCTCGGCGGCGGCACCGATCTGGTGGTGAACATACGGCGGGGCATCGAAGCGCCGAAAGTGCTCATAGACATGAACCGCGTTCATGAATTGCACGGGATCAAGGCCGACACGCAATCGCTCGAAATCGGCGCATCGGTGCGCATCAGCGAGCTCGCCACCCATCCCGGCGTGATCGCGCATTATCCCGTGCTGGCGCAGGCGGCGGCCCACATCGCCGGCCCCACCCACCGCACCATGGGCACGGTCGGCGGCAATCTCTGCCTCGATACGCGCTGCATCTTTTACAACCAGAGCGAATGGTGGCGCTCGGCCAATAATCACTGCCTGAAGACCACCGGCACCGTCTGCCACGTGGCGCCGAAGAGCCGCGGGGTGTGCTTTGCCACTTATTCCGGCGATCTGGCGCCGGCACTGCTCGCCCTGGGCGCCGAGGTGGACATCGCCGGGCCGCAAGGGCGCCGCACCATCCCGCTCGAAAAACTCTATATCGGCTTCGCGCGCCAGGACTGTGCCGGTCACCGAAACCCAAGGCGACGGCAAGTTCTATCTCTCGCTGCGGCCGGGCGAGCTGGTCATCGCGGTGCGCGTCGAGAACACGCGCGGCCTGCGCTCGGCCTACGACAAGATTCGCATTCGCCGTTCGATCGAATACCCGGTGGCGGGCGTCGCGGTGGCGCTCCGGCGCGAGGGCGACACGCTCGCGCGCTTAAGCATCGGCTTCACCGGCACCAATCCACGGCCGGTGCTGCTCGCCGGTACCGACGCGCTGTGCGGCGGCCCGCTCGACCAGCGCGTCATCCGCGGCCTCGACGCGCTGGTGCGCGACCAGATCATGCCGATGAAGACCACCTTCACGCCCGGCCATTACCGGCGGCGCGTGGCGGGCGTGTTGGCGCGCCGCCTGCTCGCCCGGCTGTTCGAGGGGTAAGACGATGCGCGGCGGGATGGCGCTGGACGATTTCACCGCGCGCCGGCCCTACAACGCCGTGAGTGACTTCGTCGACGCGCATATCGCGCGCGGCCGCGCCGACAAGATCGCCTTCGTCGATCCCGACCGCTCGCTCACCTATGGCGACCTGCAGGCGCGGTCGTACCGCTTTGCCAATGCATTGCGCGCGCTGGGCTTGCGCCATGAGGACCGCGTCGCGCTCCTGCTGCACGATACGGTCGACTACCCAGTGGCGTTCTGGGGGGCGCTGCGCGCCGGCAACGTGGCCATCCCGCTCAATACGTTCCTCACCGTGCCGCAATACGCCTACATCCTCGCCGACGCGCGTGTCTCGGCGCTGGTCGTCGCCGCGCCGCTGGCGCAGGCCATCTGGCCGATCCTCGGCGAGCTGCCGCACCTGAAGACTATCATCCTGGTCGGCGCCATCGAAGACGACAGAGCGATGTTTCCCGGCCGCGAGGTGCACCTGTTCGAGGAGCTGATCGCGCAGGCGGGCGAAGAGCCCTTCACCGCCGACACACTGTCCGACGAAGTGGCGTTCTGGCTCTACACCTCCGGCTCGACGGGCGCGCCCAAGGGCGTCAAGCACGTACATTCGAGCCTGATGGCGACCGCCAAGCTGTACGGCCAGGGCGTGCTCGGCATCGGCGAAAACGACGTGGTGCATTCCGCCTCCAAGCTGTTCTTCGCCTACGGGCTCGGCAACGCCATGACGTTTCCGCTGTCGGTCGGCGCCACCGCCGTGCTGTGGCCGGAACGGCCCTCGCCGGAGGCCGTGTTCGAAATGATGCGCAAGCACCGGCCGACCGTCTTCTACGGCGTGCCTTCGCTCTACACCGCGCTGCTCGCGCATGCGGAACTCTGCCAAGGCGCCGGCTCCGACCGCTTGCGCCTCTGCGTGTCGGCGGGCGAAGCGCTGCCCGCCCATATCGGCGAGCGCTGGCGCGAGATGGTCGGCGTCGACGTGCTCGACGGCCTGGGCTCGACCGAGCTGCTGCAGACTTTTCTGTCCAACCGCCCGGGCGACATCCGCTACGGCTCGACCGGCAAGCCGGTGCCCGGCTACGAGACGCGCATCGTCGACGAGGAAGGGCGGGAGCTTGGCACGGACGAAATCGGCGAACTGATCGTGCGCGGGCCGTCGGCCGGCGAAGGCTATTGGAACCAGCGCGCCAAGAGCAGGCGCACCTTCGCCGGCGAATGGACCTATACCGGCGACAAATACCGGCGCGACGCCGAGGGTTACTATTATTACTGCGGGCGCACCGACGACATGTTCAAGGTTTCCGGCATGTGGGTGTCGCCGTTCGACGTGGAGGCGGCGCTCACCTCGCACGAAGCCGTGCTGGAGGCCGCCGTCATCGGCCGGGAGGACGCCGACGGGTTGATCAAACCGAAGGCCTTCGTCGTGCTGAAGAGCGGGGTTGCCACCGACGAGGCGCTGTTCGAGATGCTAAAGCGGCACGTCAAGGAGAAGGCCGGCAGCTGGAAATTCCCGCGTTGGATCGAATTGCGCCAGGACCTGCCGCGCACGGCGACGGGGAAGATCCAGCGCTACAAGCTGCGCGAAGAGGATTTGCGGGCTTCGGCCGAGCGATAAGGCACAGCGCATTCCCTCCCGCTGCAAGGCGGAGGGTTAGGGAGGGCGTCATCGCGGCATCGACGCGACCCCCACCCGCCCGCCTTCGGCGGGCGACCTCCCCCTTTCAGGGGGCGGTAAAGATAAGCGCTTACGCCTCCGCGATCTTGACGTATTCGAAGTCGCCCGGCTTGTTGTCGATGCCGACCTTGGGCGGCGCGATCCAGTTGGCGTACTGGCCCGCCTCGAACTGCGGCACCATCAGGCTCACGATGAATTCTTTGTCGGCTTCCGAGGGCAGAAAGTCGGCGCGCTTGTGCGTCCATTCGGCGGGCGACAGAATCTTTCCGTCGACGTCGGCGTTGGTGCGCGAGAACTCGCCGATGTGGCGGTGGAAGGCCACGTGCGGCAGCTTGATCTCGAACGGAATGCCGATCTCGGCGATCACCTTGTTCCAACGGTCGACGCCGGCCTGGCAGTCGGCGACGTAATCGTCGCGCAGCCGCATATTGAGCGCCGACAGCGCCGACGCATCGTCGTTCTTGACCTGGCCGTCGATCAGCCGCAGCACCGGATAGGTGCCGTTTTCGAGCTCATGGTCGTCCTTCAGCCGGTCCTCGCGAAAGCGGCCCTTGACGCCCGCATGGTAGGCGTTAGCCGCGTTGGTCGATATCTCGTTGCCGAACAGGTCGAGCGTCAACGAGAAATGCAGATTGGCCTTCTTCTGGATGGTCGGCAGGTCGATGACGCCGAGCTTGCGCACCTTCTCGATCTCATAGGGGTCGCCGATGCCGGCCTCCTTCATCGCCTCGCAGGTGCGCTGCACGATGCGGGTGACGCCGGTTTCGCCCACGAACATGTGGTGGGCTTCCTCGGTCAGCATGAAGCGGCAGGTGCGCGAAAGCGGATCGAAGCCGGATTGCGCCAGCGACTCGAGCTGCATCTTGCCGTCGCGGTCGGTGAAGTAGGTGAACATGAAGAACGACAGCCAGTCCGGCGTCTTCTCGTTGAAGGCGCCGAGCATGCGCGGCGTGTCGGGGTCGCCGGAGCGCCGCTCCAGCAGCGCTTCCGCCTCGTCGCGGCCGTCGGTGCCGAAATATTTGTGCAGCAGGTAGACCATGGCCCACAGATGCCGGCCTTCCTCGACGTTCACCTGGAACAGATTGCGCAGGTCGTAGAGCGAGGGCGCGGTCTTGCCGAGATGGCGCTGCTGCTCGACCGAAGCCGGCTCGGTGTCGCCCTGGATGACGATCAAGCGGCGCAGCATGGCGCGGTATTCGCCGGGCACCTCCTGCCAGGCGTCCTCGCCCTTGTGCGTGCCGAACGCGATTTTGCGCTCTGCACGCTGCGGCGCCAGCAGGATGCCCCAGCGGTATTCCGGCATGCGCACGTAATCGAACTTGGCCCAGCCTTTCGGGTCGACACCGATGGCGGTGCGCAAATAGACCATCGCGTTCTGGAAGCCGTCCGGCCCCATGTCCATCCACCAGCCGATATAGCCGGGATGCCACTTCTCCAGCGCGCGCTTGACGCGGACGTCCTGGCCGAGCGCGACGTTGTTGGGGATCAGGCCGTCATAATCGACTGCGTCCATGGTCATGGCTGCTGTCCTCTGGTCTTTTCCCGGGCGTAGCGCAACGCGCATGCGGTGCGCTGCAGACCCGGGATCGTTACAAACTCTTGCGTACGGAACGGCCCCGGATCAGCGGCGCGTCACACCGCACATTGCGTTTACGCGATGTGCGGCGGTTAACCGTTCGCCGCAAGTCGGAAACATCCGACTTGCGGGTGCTGCGCCGCATCCGGGGCACGCATCAAACCCTGTCCTTATTGAACGTCGGCGAGACGCCCGAGCCGTAGAGCTTGAGCGCGCCCTGCTCGCCGATCGCGTTCGGACGCTGGAAGATCCAGTTCTGCCAAGCGGTCAAGCGCCCGAAAATTTTGGTTTCCATCGTCTCCGGGCCGGCGAAACGCAAATTCGCTTCCATCCCGGTCATGGCGTCGGGCGAGAAGCTCGCGCGCTCCTCGAGCAGGATGCGCAGCTCGTCGTCCCAATCGAAGTCCTCGTAAGCCGTGGTGACCAGGCCGAGCGTGGCGGCCTCCTCGCCTTCGATCGGTTGGCCGGTCTTGGCCTTGACCGTGGAAAGCGTTTGCGGCTCGCCGAGGAAGCGCGTCTCGAGACGCGTCAGCCCATTGCCCATCGGATAGAAGCCGAAATTGGCCGCGCCGAGCGTGATGGCCGCCGGCTTTCGGTTGTCGCCCTCGCGCGTGCCGACCAGCATCAGCGAGCGGTCGGCGGCAAAAGACAGCTCGGCCAGCGTGCCGGCAAAGCAGGAGCCCGGCTCGATCAGCGCGATGAAGCTCTTGGGCGTCACGTCGACGCGCTTCAACACGCGCTTGAGATAATGGCGGATCTCGCGCATCAGCCAGTCGCCATTGGCTTTGGCGAGGAAATCGTCGTGCGCCAGCACGTTTTGCGCATTGCCGTCGGTGCGGAACAGCACCACGCCGATGGCCGCCTCATTCGAACGCAAATGCAGGATGGCGTCTTCCAGTTCGCGCGCCACGGTGAGCGGCCAGAACTGGGCGCCGAGCGCATGCGCTGCTTCGACCGAGGCGGGCACCGCGTCCGCCGGACCGCGCACGGTGACACTGGCAAGCCCGCGGGCGCGATCGATCTCGACCTCGACGTGCGAATAAGCGACGCGGTCGGCTTCGATTTTGCGCTCGAGCGGGGTCAGCGCGATGCCCTTGGCGCCCTGCGGACGGTCGGAGCGCGCCGCGATTTCGTGCGCGCGCTCGGCCACCACTTCCTTCCATTTCGAATTGGGCACCACCTCGTCGACCAGGCGCCAGTCGACGGCCTTGGTGCCGCGCATGCCCTCTTCGATCGAGCAGAACACGTCGGCGCGGTCGCGGCGAACCTTGCGCTTGTCGGTGACGCGGGTGAGCCCGCCGGTGCCGGGCAGCACCGCGAGCAGCGGCGTCTCCGGCAGCGCCACCGCCGAGCGGCGGTCGTCGACCAGCATGATGTGATCGGTGGCCAGCGCCAGCTCATAGCCGCCGCCGGCGGCATTGCCGTTGATCGCGCAAATGTATGTTTGCTTTGAGTTTTCCGACGCGTCCTCGATGGCCAGCCGCGTCTCGTTGGTGAACTTGCAGAAATTCACTTTGGCGCCATGGCTGGACTTGCCCAGCATGCGGATATTGGCGCCGGCGCAGAACACGTTGTCCTTGCCCGACTTGATCACCACCGCGCGCACTTCCGGATGCTCGAAGCGCAGGCGCTGCACGGCGTCGTTGAGCTCGATGTCGACGCCGAGGTCGTAGGAATTGAGCTTGAGCTCGTAGTCGCCGAGCCCGCCGCCCTGGTCGACGTCCATGATCAGATAGGCGACGTCGCCGTCGGTCTCGATGCGCCAGTGGCGGTAGCGCGAGGGATCGGTCCGATAATCGATGACGGTCATAAGCCTTCCCACCCGGGCTGCAGCCGCGCCTCCCGTTTTCATGTTTTCATGCATTATTTTGCATGCAAACTAACACTTCTGCGCGGCCGTCACAAGAGCCGCTCGCCAAAAGCGTACTCAGCGGTCCACAAAGACCTATTGCCTTGCATTATAATGCATGTTAGCTCCTAGCCCCATGAAACACGGCATGGCCAAGCCGCTCCCCATGCGCGACAGCGAAGTCTATCTTCGCCGCCTCGGCGAGCGCGTGCGCACCTTGCGCAACCAGCGTGGTATGTCGCGCAAGGTGCTGGCCCAGCACGCGAAAGTGTCCGAGCGCTATCTCGCCCAGATGGAAGTCGGCAAGGGCAATGTGTCGATCGTGCTGCTGCGGCGCATCGCCCGCGCCATCGGCCTGCCGGTCACCCAGCTGGTGCGCGAAGGTGCCGAGCCGCCGCTCGACCTGGTGCTGCTGGAACAGTTCCTCGAACGGCTGTCGCCGCCCGACTTGAACGAGGCGCGCGAGCTCTTGCTGCGTCATTTCGGCGAGCCCTCGGACGACCTGCGGCGCCGGCGCATTGCGCTCATCGGCCTGCGCGGCGGCGGCAAATCCACCCTCGGCCGCCTGCTGGCGGAGCGGCTGGAAATGCCCTTCATCGAGCTCGACCGCGAGGTCGAGCGCCGCAGCGGTGCCTCGCTGAGCGAGATTTTCGACATGTTCGGGCAGGAGACCTTCCGCCGCGCCGAGCGCGAAGCGCTGGAGGATGTGCTGCGCCAGCACCGCACCTTCGTCATGGCCACCAGCGGCTCGATCGTCACCGATCCCGGCACCATGGAGCTTTTATTGTCCTCGTGCTTCACGGTATGGCTGCGCGCCGAACCCGACGTGCACATGCAGCGCGTGATCGGGCAAGGCGACATGCGGCCGATGGCGGGCAGCGCCCGCGCCATGGAGGACCTGATCGCCATCCTGAAGAGCCGCGAGCCGCTCTACGCCCGGGCGGAAGCATCCCTCAACACGACCGGCCGGACGCCCGAGCAGAACCTCGTGGAACTGCTGCGCGTCATCCCGGTCACCAGCAACGCGATCGCCCGCCAGCCGGCGTGAGCGGCCCTTGAAGCAAAGCGGAGGAGCCGGCCCCCGGGCCGGGCAAGCAGAATGAGCGAGACGATCAAGACCGACGTTGTCATCATCGGCGCGGGGCCCGTCGGCCTGTTCGCGGTTTTCGAGCTCGGCCTGCTCGACATCAAGGCGCATCTGATCGACATCCTCGACAAGATCGGCGGCCAGTGCGCCGAGCTCTACCCGGAAAAGCCGATCTACGACATTCCCGGCATCCCCTACATCACCGGCCACGGCCTCTCCGAGGCGCTGATGGAGCAGATCAAGCCGTTCAACCCGAACTTCCATCTCGGCGAGATGGTGACGACGCTGGAGAAGATCGGCGATCCGCTGTTCCGCGTCGCCACCGACGCCGGCAAGACCTTCGAAGCCAAATGCGTGGTGATCGCGGCCGGCGGCGGCTCGTTCCAGCCCAAGCGCCCGCCGATCCAAGGCATCGAGCCTTACGAGGACAAGTCGGTGTTCTACGCCGTGCGCAAGATGGACGCCTTCCGCGACAAGAAGCTGCTCGTCGTCGGCGGCGGCGATTCGGCGCTCGACTGGACGCTCAATCTGCAGCCGATCGCCAAGCGGCTCACGCTGGTGCACCGACGCGACGAATTCCGCGGCGCGCCCGACAGTGTCAATAAGATGCGCGCGCTGGTGACCTCCGGCGGCATGGATTTGAGGATCGGCCAGGTGACCGCGCTGGAAGGCGACAACGGCCAGCTCACCGCCGCCTCGATCAAGGGCAAGGACAACGTCGTCGAGCGCATCGAATGCGACGCCCTGCTGCCGTTCTTCGGGCTGACCATGAAGCTCGGGCCGGTCGCCGACTGGGGCCTCGCCATGCAGGACAATCTGCTGCCGGTCGACACCGGCACGTTCGAGACCAACGTGCCCGGCCTGTTCGCCATCGGCGACATCAACACCTATCCGGGCAAGCTCAAGCTCATTCTGTCGGGCTTCCACGAAGGCGCGCTGATGGCGCAGAAGGCCTTTCACTATGTCTATCCGGAAAAGCGGCTGGTGTTCCAATACACGACATCGTCCACCAATCTGCAGAAGAAATTGGGTGTCGCATGAGCCTGCAGGATACGGAAGTCGCCCCGTCCACCGCCGCGAGCAAAGAGATCATGCCGAAGATCACCTTCATCGATCATGACGGCACCGAGCACACGGTGGAGGCCGAGCTCGGCTCGACCGTGATGGAAACCGCGCTGAAGAATGACATCGGCGGCATCGTCGCGGAATGCGGCGGCGCCTGCACCTGCGCGACCTGTCTGGTGCATGTCGACGAGAAGTGGTTCCCGGTGGTGGGCCCGCCTTCGGCGGAAGAAGAAGACATGCTCGACTTCGCCTTCGAGGTGAAGGAGACCTCGCGGCTGTCCTGCCAGATCAAGGTGACGGACGCGCTCGACGGCCTGATCGTGCGCACGCCGAGCTATCAGGGGCGGTGAGCGCGGGGCCTGCTTGCTGAAGTCTTGGCGCCGACCGCTAACTGTGCGCCGGCCAGTGCCGCGACTGGAACCAGCCGCGATACTTCACCATCTTGGCGCGCTGCGCCTGCGGCGCATGGCGCTTGCAGGTCGCCGCTTCCTGGCTTCGCGCGGCCGCGCCCCAGCGCAATTCGACGCAGTCGTTTGGGTTGTAGCCCATCTCCAAATCGCCGGCGCGGGCGAGCACGTCCTTGAGCGAAAGCTTCCAGGCCGAACCGTCGCTGCGGGTATAGGAGAACGTGCGCTTGGCAACTTCCGCCGCCAGCACCTGCTGCAATTCGGCCTTCACGTCGGCGACGCTTTTGCCCGCCGGCATGACGTAGCGATTGGCCCGCCGCGCCACGCGCTCGGGAAAGCCGCGCACGAAGTCGATGGCGATCAGCAGGCGAAAATCGCGCGCCGGTGTCGAGAAATCCTCCCACGGGCCGGTGGTCTCGAAGATCGAAGCGCCGTTCGGCATGGCGACCTCGCCGTGCCCGTTCTGGTACTTGCGCCCGAGCTCGACCGCCGTTACGCGCGCCTGCACCTGCTCTTCGAGCGACGTGATCGCTTCCTTCATCGCCCGCACCGGATCGAGCGGCGCCGGCGACATCACGTCGTCCATGCGGTCGTAGAAGTCCTGCATCGCGAGCTTCGACTGTTCGAGCGAGAAATCGCCGTATTGCGGGTCTTTTGCGATTTCGCGGTTGCTCAGCCGCCGCAGCGTGCCGTTCTTCTCGCGCACGATCGGCCGAAAGCGCTTGAAGCCCGGGCTGCCAAGCTTGGGATCGTGCACGAACAGGAAGTTGCCGCGCCAGTAGCGCTTGCGCGTGACCGTTCCGTCGGGCTCGGCGTCGGCGGCGAGGAAGATGCCCGCCCCCTCGCCCACCTGCGGCACGCGCCGCACCAGCGTCAGAAAATGCCCGTAAGGATCGGCGTAAACCGTGCCTGGGCGCAGCGTATCTTGCGTCAGCGGCACCGGATAAAGATCGGTGTTGTTGTCGCTCGCCAGCGTGCGGCCGTTGCCGCTTTGCACGCCGTCGGCGAGCGTGTGCAGATAACGGCCGAAGGTCGCGACCAGCCCCGGCTGTTCGCCGCCGGCGCGGAGAACGTTCGACCAGCCGGTGCACTTGGGCGGGTGGCCGCCGAAGCCGCGCGTGCAGCTCGAATAGCCGAACGGCAGGCCCAGCTTGAACGAGAAATAGGCGCGCAGGAAATAGGGGAAGTCCGCGCAGTCGGGACGGATGATCAGTCTCGCCTGGTCTTCGCGCAGGCCCAGATAGTCGAACAGGAAGTTGCGCGAGCGGTCGCGCAGCAC
Source organism: uncultured Pseudomonadota bacterium (assembly GCA_963805535.1). Classification (GTDB taxonomy): domain Bacteria; phylum Pseudomonadota; class Alphaproteobacteria; order Rhizobiales; family Xanthobacteraceae; genus Pseudolabrys. The sequence goes on along the minus strand of CAWDUV010000004.1, from coordinate 159,073 downwards.
TCTGTCGAGCGCCGGCCATGACGGCTGCTGGTCGAGCGGCGCGTCGAACAGCTTCTCGATCCAGGCCGAATAGAGGTTTTCCGTGGCGCGGTTCCAGGAATTGTGCAGCGGCCAGACGCTGCCCGGCGTGGCGTGCGGCGGCGGCGGCTTGACCGCGCGCACGGCGATGTCGCGCGTGACCGTGCCGCAGCCGGGCGGCGCGCGCTCGCGCGCAAATTTCACCTGCCAGGTCCCGGCAGCCGGCGCATTGACTTCGGCGTACCAGAAATAAGGCGGCCCGCCGTTGCGGCGATGCGACCTGGCGGCGACGACGCCGCCGGGCGCGATCAGCGCGAGTTCGCCCGCGAGCGGCTTCTCGGACACGAACAGCACGCGCAACGGTACGCCCTTCCACGGCGCGATCGGCGAAGGAAGCACGGTGATCCCGGCCGCGTCCTTGCACGTACCAGGGTCGTCGGCCCGCGCGCTGACGCCTGAGAAAAGGCCGATGAAAAAAACCGCCGCGATCGGCAGCGACAACGCGGCGGCTGCATATTCGGCGTGCCGGTGACAATGGAAACCCCTTATCGCGCCCGCAACCGCAAGGCGCGGACTATTGCGAAAACGGAATGCAAAGTCCATAGCCGCCCATGTTAATAAAGCGAGCATGGAACCGCACGGTGGCGCCTGCGCCACATTCAGCGCAATTGCAGCAGCACGAACCATTTCTCGTCGTTGAGCGAGCATTTTTTGGTGAGGCTCGCGGCGCGCTGCGTGCCGGGCGACGGCGGCGGCAAGGTCCAGTCGCCCGGGCCGCCGCAATGGCCGCTTTGCGCCGGCGAGAAGCGCAGATCGCGGCGCAGGTTGAGCTTGCGGGCGGTGACGGCCTGATAGACGTTGCCACCGATGCTGTACAGCTTGCGCGCCGGCGCATCGATCGAGACGACCACCTCGCAATGCGTGCGGCGAACCGACTGCGTCGCTTTGCCGCCGGCAAGGTCGGCGCGGATGCGCTCACGCACCGCCCGCGCGCCGGCATCGCCGAGCGCGCGCCCATAATACGCGCAGATCAGATCGCCCGGGCGGGGGCGCGTCGCGGTGAGCGGACAGGCGCGGTAGAGTTTGCCGCCGGCATCGCCGCCGTCGAGCTCGGCCGCGTCGGTGGCGAAGGCGTCGTAGATATAGTCGCGATGGGCGTTGGAAAAATGGAACTGCCGCGCCGTCGCGCCCGCCGTGCGGATCACATAGCTGATGAAGGCCGCCGACCACGGCGTATCGACGATTGCCGCGCGCAAGGCCGCTTCGCGCAGAATTTCGCGTGCCGCCGGATCGGTGACGGTCTCGGCGTCGCGCAAGAGCTGGCTGGCATCGGCGCGCAAGAGCGGTTCGACTTGCGCACCTTTCGTCGCACGCGAGGCGTCGTCATAGCCGCGCACTTCGAGCTTGTCCGGCGCCGTATCGCCATAGAGCGCGCGCCAGTATTGCATCACCCGCCACCAGCCGAGATGGCCGAGCTGTGCCTGCCGCGCCGGCGCGCTGTCTTCCTCCTCGTGCTCCGCCTCGGTCAGGCCGAAGCGGAACAGCCGGCCGTTCGCATCGATCTCATGGCCGCCGAAGCGGTAGAACTCGTCGATGGCGGTCTGCGCGATGCGGCGGCCGAACTTGCCGGCGGGCTTGGCCGCGGTGGCGGCACAGTTTGCCTGCACCGCTTTCCAGAACGTCGCGGCGGCGCGCTCGCTCGCTGTCGACGCCGGAGGCGTGCAAAGCGCAATCGCCGCAACAAGGGCGCAGACAACGGCACGCATGATCCCTCCTCGGCAAGTGAACGTCGACAAGTCAACGGCGCAAGGCTAGCATAGCCGGGCGCCACGCCGTCACTAAGACCGGCGGAAGGTGAAGCCGCGCGGCGACGCTCAAGCCGGAAAATCGGGCCTATAGCCGTCCGCCGTCTTCTCGATGCGGCCGCTAAAGGGCGCGCCGACATGGCCGGGGAAGACCCGCGCGGCGGTGGAAGCGCAATAGTCGAGCACCTTGCGGCGGGAAACGCGCGCCTGCGCTGCGTCGGAATTCTTGGGGAAATTCCAGTCCGGGTAATAGACCTGCAACAGGTGGTGCCAGACGTCGCCGGTGAAGGCGGCGCGCTCGCCTTGGCTCTCCAGCTTGAAGAACACATGTCCCGGCGAATGGCCGGGCGCGGCATCGATCTCGATGAAGTCGTTGAGCCGGTAGGGCCCGCCGTCCACCAGATCGGCCTTGCCGTATTCCAGGATCGGCAGCACGCATTCGCGGAAGGTGCCGAGCTCGGCCGGCCCCTGCTGCGGATCGGCGTCGATCTTGGCGAAGTAATCGACGTCCGGCTTGGAGAACACGTAGCGCGCATTGGGGAAGGTCGGCACCCATTTGCCGTCCTTCTGTTGCGTGTTCCAGCCGACATGGTCGTGATGCAGATGCGTGCACATCACGAGATCGATCTCGTCGGGCCGCGCGCCGGCGGCGGCGAGCCGCTCGAGATAGGGCTCGTTGAGGTTCTCCCAGAACGGCCGGCCGGGCTTGCGCTTGTTGTTGCCGCAGCAGGCGTCGATCAGGATCTTTTTGCCGCCAACCTGCAGCAGCCAGCTGTGCACGGCGAGCTTGATGCGGCCGGTTTCGGCCTCGTAATGGTGCGGCGCCAGCCAGTGCCCGTGCGCGGCAAGATGTGCCTCGGTGAACTCGGGAAAAATCTGCCTCAGCGGATAGCAGGGCAGATTGGTCTCCTCGATAAGCGTGACGGTCGCCTGGCCGACGCTGAAGCTTTTAACTTTTGCGCGCTCGACGATGCCCATGACGTTTCCTCAAGCTCACTTGCCGCTTGGCCGGGCGCAAGGATACTCTATGCCGCAACGATAAGCATCAGGCCGGGGAGGCGGGCGGCTGAAGGGCTTGTGGTAGCCGCGCCTTCCGCCGTAGCATTTAACGCCTTCACGACGGATCGCAGGCGATGCTGGAAATCCAACCGACCGGCGAAGTGCTGGGCGCCACGGTCGAGGGCGCGGAAGATGCCCGCCTGCACAATGCACAGGGCAATGCCGACCCAGGTGAGGGTATGTCCGCCGGAGAGTGCGTCGCTCATGCGCATGCTTCCGCGAACGCAACAGACGGGCATCGTCAGCGCGGCGAGCTCGGACCCACGCGCTTGAGGAATTCCCATACCGGCACCGCCGTAATGCCGCCGACCAGGCCGCTCAAATAGCTCGGAATTTCGGTATTGAAGGCCCCGTGCCAGAGCAAGCCGGCGAGCAGGCTGGTCAGCAGCATGGCGACGAGCGTCGCAAGCAATCGTTGCCAAAGTGGCATGACGTCCCTCCTTGAGGCTTGACGTGCCGCGCGAGGATAGCAAGCGCGGACGCACGAAGCCACGTCCGCTAGGCGTAGCCGAGCCAGAGCGAGGCCAGCATGCCGATACCGAGCAGCAGGATGACCGTACCGGCGATCAAATGCAGCGTGCGCAAATGGCCGATGCGCCATTCTTCCGCTTTTTCCGCCGTGGTGAGCCCGAAATAGACTGCGACGGTGATTGCCACCATCGGTACGACGAACACCACATTGTAGAGCACGAGCCAGAGCATAGCGGCGGTGCGCGTCTCGGTCCTGGCCAGCAGGCCGAGAATGACGATGTAGGGCCCGGAGGTGCAGGGCAGCAGGAACAGGCTGACCGCGAAGCCGATCAGGAAGGCGCCCGGCACCGAGGTCACCCGCCGGATGATCTCCTTCAGCTTCGGCCGCCAGCTCAGCGGTACCTCCATGACGAACCATTTGCCGTACCAGAGATAGTCCTTGAGGTTGAACAGGCCGATCAGGATCGCGAGCGCGGCGACCGCGATGTAGATGCCGCGCGTGACGCCGGCGGCCTCCACCGCCGAATAGAGGCCGAGGCCCATCAGGTAATAAGACAGAAAGACCGACAGGGAGAAGGCAAGTCCGGCGTAGAGCGCGCGCCGCCGGCCGCCGGCGCCGAGCACGGCGGTGATCAGGATGATCAGCACTGCGAAGGCGCAAGGGTTGATGGCATCGACCGCGGCGCCCGACAACACCGCCGGCAGCGTCAGATTACGCAGGCGCGCGGGACCCACCACGCGCGTCAGCGGCGAAGCGCAGCCCTGCGCGATGCATTGCCGGATCTGCCGCTCGATTTCCGGCTGCAGGTCGTCGGCATAGCCGCTGAACACGCGATCGCCGAGAAAGGCGGTCGGCACGCCTTCGATTTTGAACTTGTAGGCATCGGCCATGCGCTCGAACAGCCGCGCATTGGCGCCGTCGAAATAAACCTCGTAAGTCCGAACGCGCAATTGCGGAAAGCGGCCCTTCAGCGTGGCGAGATAATCGCGCATGGCCGCGCAATGCGGGCAGCCGCGGCCGTAGAACAGGACGAGGTCGACCGGCTTTGGCTGCGCCAACGCCGCCGGTGCGCTCGCAAACAGGGCGCCGGCAAGCAGCAGGAGCGTGAGCAGCAGCTTGCGCATGGCAGGCGAGCGCCGCGGCGCGGGGATCATTCCTGGCTGATGAACGTCAGATACATCAGCACCAAGTAGACCGCCGGAATGACGACCAGCAGCGCCAGTTCCAGCAGAACCGGCGCCGGGCAGCCGACATAGAACATCTGGTAGCCGACCACGATCTCGGCGGCGATGATGATGGCGATGCCCATATACCACGGCAGCAGGCGGTTGCGACGGACGATCTGGTTCATGGCTGGCTCCACGATGATTGCAGCGCAACCATCGCAGGCCCCCGGCGCGCGTATTTGACTCACATCAAGATTGCCGGATTTTGCGGCCTATTTTATTCGGCCGGCGCGGCCTTGCCGCCCGCCACGCGGCGCACGCTGGCGCCCGCCTCGTACCAGCCGCGGGTGGCGTTGACGATCTTGACCACCGACAGCATCACCGGCACCTCGATCAGCACGCCGACCACGGTCGCCAGCGCGGCGCCCGAGTTGAAGCCGAACAGGCTGATGGCGGCGGCCACCGCCAGCTCGAAGAAATTGCTGGCGCCGATGAGGGCGGAAGGAGCTGCGACGCAATGCGCCTCGCCGGTGGCGCGATTGAGCAGGTAGGCCAAGCCGGCGTTGAAATAGACCTGGATGAGGATCGGCACCGCCAGCATGGCGATGATCAGCGGCTGCGCCAGGATCTGCTCGCCCTGAAAGCCGAACAGCAGCACCAGCGTGGCCAGCAGCGCCACCAGCGAGACCGGCTGCAACGCCGACAGGAGCCGCTTGAGCGCGCCTTCCCCGCCGCCGGCGAGCGTGCTGCGGCGGACCACCTGCGCGATGATCACCGGCACCACGATGTAAAGCACGACCGAGAGCAGCAGCGTTTCCCACGGCACGGTGATCGCCGACAGGCCGAGCAGCAGCCCGACGATCGGCGCGAAGGCGAACACCATGATGAGGTCGTTGAGCGCGACCTGGCTGAGCGTGAAATGCGGCTCGCCATCCGACAGATTGCTCCAGACGAACACCATCGCCGTGCAGGGCGCCGCCGCCAGCAGAATAAGCCCGGCGATATAGCTGTTGATCTGTGCGGCCGGCAGATAGGCCCGGAACACCCAGCCGATGAACAGCCAGCCGAGGAGGGCCATGGAAAACGGCTTCACGGCCCAGTTCACGAACAACGTGACGCCGATGCCGCGCCAGTGCTCCTTGACCCGCGACAGCGCCGCGAAGTCGATCTTCACCAGCATGGGAATGATCATCAACCAGATCAGCACCGCCACCGGCATGTTGACCTTGGCGATCTCCGCCGCGCCGATGACGTGGAACACGGCCGGAAAGGCGTGCCCGAGCGCGATCCCGACGACGATGCAAAGCGCGACCCAAAAGGTGAGATAACGTTCGAAGGTCGACATGGCCGCTCCTGCTTGCCTTTCGCTTATTCGGCGGCCGTGGCCGGCGCCGCGGCTTCTTTGGTCTTGCCGATCTCGTCGAGCTTCCTCTGCAGGCTGAGGCGGTCGAGCTTGGCGAGCGGCAGGCTGACGAAGATGTTGATGCGGTTAGTCAGCATGCGCAGCGTGTCGGCGAAGGCAAAGCGGATCTCGGCTTCGGTGCCGGTGGCCGCCGCCGGATCGGGCACGCCCCAATGCGCGGTCATCGGCTGCCCGGGCCAGACCGGGCAGGTTTCGCCGGCGGCGTTGTCGCAGACGGTGAAGACGAAATCGAGCTTGGGCGAGTCGGGCTGCGCGAATTCCAGCCAGCTCTTCGAGCGCAGCCCGCTGATGTCGAAATGCAGCTTGCGCAAAAGATCGAGCGTATAGGGATGCACCTTGCCCTTCGGCTGGCTGCCGGCGGAGAAGGCGCGGAAATGCCCCTGCCCCGCGCGATTGAGCAGCACCTCCGCCATGACCGAGCGCGCCGAATTGCCGGTGCAGAGGAACAAGACATTATAGACTTTTTCAGTCATGACCGACCTCAACAACAAGACGATGCGGTCTCTTTGACGTCCGGCCGCGAAACGCAACAGGCTTTGGCGTGCGCAATCTGCGCGCCTTGCGCGACGCTGACGCCGTAATCGGTGGCTTCACCGGTGGTGTGGAACACTTCCCAGGCGATACCGGCCGGATCGTCGGTCCAGGATTTTTCCGATCGGGCGTAGCAGCAGGTGGTCTCACCCTGCTCGAGCACGGCGCGACCAGCTTCCCGCATGCGCGCATAGACGTCCTTGAGCTCGTCGGCACTCTCGACCTGGATGCCGAGATGGTCGAGCCCGGGCGCGCGGCCGCGCGTCGAGATGGCGAAATTCACGCGCGGATCGTCGAGCATCCATTTGGCATAATCGTCCTTGCGCACCGCCGGCTCGGCGGCGAACAAGAGCCGCGTAGAAACCGACCGCTTGGTCGAGATCGTCGACCGCGACATGGACGTGCAGGCGTTTCATGGGGCAACTCCCGTTCAGGACACGAGGCTTTTGCCGCGCGTGGGCTTTACAGCTTTGGGCTTGGCCGGCTGGCACACGCCTGGTGCGCATTGTTCCGGCGAGCCCTGGCAGCAGTTCTCAGTCAGGAAGCCGAGCAGCGCGTTCATGGTCTCGAACTGCGCCGCATAGATCATCGAGCGGCCCTCGCGCCGCTGGGTGACCAGGCTGGCGAGCCGCAGCCGGTCGAAATGGAAGGTCAGCGTGTTGGGCGCGAGCTTGAGTTGTTCGGCCACCTGCCCGGCCGGCAGGCCCCGCGGCCCCGCCTGCACCAGCAGGCGGAAGATCGCCAACCGATGCTCCTGGGCCAATGCCGAAAGCGCGGCGACGGTGTCTGTCGTTTCCATATTTCAACGAATATTGAACTATTAACCGGCTGTCAAGCCGTTGGCGCGCCCGCTCAGGACGCCAGTTGCTGCGCCGGCTCCCGCTCCAGTCGCCCGTCGCGCAGCCGGTAGATGTGGTCGAAGCGGTCGAGGATCATCTCGTCATGAGTGACCACGATAATGGCGGCGTCCTGCTCGACGGCGATGCGCCGCAGCAGGTCCATGACGGTGCGGGCGCGCGCGGAATTGAGCGGCGCGGTCGGCTCGTCGGCCAGGATGATGCGCGGGCGGTTGGCGAGCGCGCGGGCGATCGCCACGCGCTGGGCTTCGCCGCCCGATAATTGCGCCGGCATGGCGTGCTTGCGGTGGCCGACGTCGAGATAGTTGAGCAGTCCGATGGCGCGCTCGCGCGCCGCCGCCCCGCCATAGCCGGCGAGATTGAGCACCACCGCGACATTGTCGGTGCCGTCGAGAAACGGCAGCAGATTGGGGTATTGAAAGATGAAACCGACCTTGTCGAGCCGCAGCCGGCGCAGGTCGGCGCGCAGCCAGCCGCCGTCATAGACCACCTCGCCGTCGAGCGTCAGCCGCCCGCCGCTCGGCTCCATGATGCAGGCGATGCAGTTGAGCAGCGTGGTCTTGCCCGAGCCGCTCGGTCCCATCAGCCCGACCACCTGGCCGGGATAGACCTCCATGTCGATGTCGCGCAGCGCATCGACGCGCGCGATCCCGGAGCCGAAATGCTTGGACAGGTGCTCCACGCGCACGACCGGGGGTTTGTCGGCCATTGTCTCACCCCGCCGCCGACAGCGCTTCCGCCGGGTCGATCTTGAGCGCCAGCCGGATGCCGAGGGTGCTGGCGGCCAGACACATTACGATCGTGATGCCGAACACAACGGCAATGCTAAAGGTATCCAGTACCAGCCGCCTTGGGAAATACGGCTGGAAAATGAGGACAAGGCCCAAGCCGATCGCGTAGCTCATGATCCCCATCGACAGCGCCTGCTGCACGATGAGGCCGACGATGGTGCTGTCCGGTGCGCCGACGAATTTGAGCGTGGCAATCGAGCGCGTCTTGTCCATGGTCAGCGTGTAGATGATCAACGCGATGATGACTGCCGATACGATGATCAGCAGCACCATGATAAGCATCTGCTGTTTGCGGGACTTCTCGATGACCTGTTTGGTCAGAAAATTTTCTTGCTGGCCCTGAGTGAGCGCCGTGAGGTGCTTCCAGCGCGTGAGCGCTGCGGCGACGTCCTTGATCGGGACGTAGGGTGAGACCTTGGCGATGACGGCGTTGATCTGGTCTTTCGTTTCAATCGCTCCGGCGCGCGCAACCTCGCGCCGCTGGGCTGGAGGCGCAAGTTCAAACTGCAGCTCTTGCGCATCGAGCAGAGTGACGTAGGCCACGGGGTCACCGGACGATGTAACGTTGTCGCGGGTCAGACCGACGACGGTCCAACGGTGGCCGTGTGTTCCCAGCGACACTTCCTGGCCGATCTTAAGACCGGCGGAACGGTCGACGACCATTTCGTAATGATCGCGCATGATGTCGCGTCCGCCCATAAGCTTTTGCGGGCGGCCCGGCCGGCCCAATTGGTAGCCGATGACAAAGATCCGAAGCGGCTTACCGTTCATCTCAGTCTGTACCGATTGGTAGGTAACTGATCCGGCGTGTTGTACGCCGTAGACTTGGCGCAACGAGTTCCCTCGTATCGCCTGGAATGCGCGAAGCCTCGGCGAAGGGCCCGTTGGTGCCAGCTTGGACGATCCAGAGGTCGGCATTCGCGGCCCGGGCCTGCCGCAGCGCGTCATCAATGAGCCCTCCGTATACGCCGGTGATGATGATCACCATGCCGAGCAGAAGGCTCAGGCCGAAATTGGTCAGCACGAAGCGCAGCAGATTATGCTTGATGTCGCGGTAGGCGAGATTCATCGCTTCGGCTCGCTGGCGATCTTCGTGTCGATCTTGGCCGCGCGCCCGACGCGCAAGCCCGCTGCGCAACTGCGTCACCACGCTTGCATCGTTCGGCACGCCGCCGGTGATTTCATAGCGGCCGTCGAGCAGCCGGTGGCCGAGCGTCACGTCGCGTTGTTGCAGATGCCCGTCTTCGACGGTCCATACGGTTCCATGATCCTTGCTGAGCCCGCTAATCGCCGCCTCCGGCACCAGCAAAGCGCGCGGCAAATGCACGGTCGTAATGTAAACCTCGGCCTGCTCGCCGAGATTGGCGTAGGTCGGGATCCGGTCGAACGCGATCTCGATCTTGCGCTCCTCGTTGACCCGGTCGCTTTCCGGCTCGATGCGGGCGACTTTACCCTTGAGGCGCGCGTTCGGATGCGAGCGCAGCACGATTTCCGCCGGCTCGCCGACCTTGATCTCGCCGGCCTTGCTCTCGTCGATAAAGGCGAGCACCCAGACGGTTTTCGGATCGATCAACGTGAAGACCGGCTCGCTGGCGGCGAGCGCGGAGCCGAGCTCCTTCAGCCGCGCCGTTACCATGGCGTCGTAGGGCGCGGTCAGCGTGTGGAAATCCAGGGTGACTTCTTGCAGCTGCGCTTGCGCCTTTGAGTCGCTGATGGTGGCCGTAGCCACCGCAACGTCGCTTTTAGCCAGATTCAAGTCCCCGAAGGCGGCGTCTTGCACGGCCTTTGCGGTTTCCGCTGCCTCAACCGAGGTGGTCTTGCTCAGCACCAGCTGCTGCCGGCGCTCGCTGATGCGCTTGGCGTTGTCATAATTGGCCATCGCCTTTTGCACGCTGGCGTTCGCCTTCTGCAAATTGGCCTCGGCCTGCTCGACCACCGCCTTCGAGCGGGCGACCTGCGCCTTCTGCTCGCGGTCGTCGAGGCGGGCCAAGACCGCGCCCTTGGCAACACGGTTGCCGACATCGGCGCGAAGGTCGACGAGAATGCCCGAAATCTTGAAGCCGATCTTGGAGGTGACGCGCGCCTCGATGGTGCCGAGGCCGAACACCTGCACCGCCACATCGGCGGCCGGATGCGCAACCGTCACCTTGACCGGGCTGAAAAAACGGGACCAGGCGCCGACCGCCGCGGCAGCAACTAGAATAGCCACCGCAGCGAGATAGACGACGCGCCGACGTGCGGTCGAGTTCCGCACGGTCCCCACGCCGACGAGGTCACCGCTTTCCTTGCCGGGAGCAACTGGAGGAGCATTCTTCATGGCTGGTTTTGCTGTATCAAGCATCGCGCGTTTACCCTCCTTCGCGCGGACGGTAAGATCGCATGTTGACGGAGATCGACACTGATTTAGATCAAAATGGACGTGAAGATCGGTCAAAAATCCAATGCCCATTCGGGCAATCGGGATGAGCCACAAGGGAGTTCTTTTGCTCTGCTCGAAACCATGCGCTGAGACGATTGCCAAACGGACTTGACGTGGATCAAGAACCGGCGCGTCGCGGACGGTCTGCAAGCGATCTCCGGGCGCCCAGCGCGCCCGGAGGGATTTACGCCTTCAAGCTTGTCGAGACGATCAATGGCGGAAGGGCGGGCCGCCGGCGACCGCGCCATGCATCATGCCCGGACCGAATGCCAGACCCGGAAGCATCTGCTGGGCTTTGGTCTTCTGCGTATCGTCGAGCGTGGCAAGCAACACATTCGCTGCGGACTTCACGGCCTCGAACTGCTTCTGTCCCTGTTCCCGCATCTTGCTGGCGAATGCAAAGCGATCCTGCGGATTGGTCGGATTGGCGCTCTCGCGCGTGGCCTTCATCGTCGCCGCGGCGTCCTGCACAGTCTTGGCATACTTCGTCCAGGCTGCTTCCTGGGCAGGTGTAATGGCGAGTTCAGTCTTCAGCCTGTCGATCTGCGCCTGATCGGCGAAGGCGAATCCGGGGCCTCCTGGGCCCATCATGCCCGGGCCCATTGCACCGCGCATGTGCTGCATCATGGGCGGGCCCATGCCGGGACCCATATGCCGCATCATGCCAGGGCCCATGCCACCAGGGCCGTTGCCCTGCATGAGCGGCGGACCGAAACCGGGGCCGTGCGACTGCGCGAGTGCCCAACCAGCGACCAGCAATGTGGCGCCGCCGATGGCGCCGATCACCCAGACTTTTTTCTTCATGGCTCTCTCCGATGCTTTGGCAACGGAGATGTCCGTTGCTCGTGTGCCTATATGGGAAAGCCCATGTCACCCAAGTTTTTCCGAACCAAGGTATTTTGTGACAAAGTGTGTCAAACGCCCCGGCCGCCATGATCTGCCACATATTTTCGTAAAGTGAGCAAACCGCCTTCGTTTATAGTCGAGCCATGCAGACTGGGCCGCATATTCTCGTCGTCGACGATCATCGCGAAATTCGCGATCTGGTGTCGCGCGCGCTCGCAAAGGAAGGTTTTCGAATCAGCACAGCAGCGGACGGCCGCGCCATGCGCAAGGTCCTCGCCGACAGCCGGATCGATCTTATCCTGCTGGACCTGATGCTGCCGGGTGAAGACGGACTGTCGCTCTGCCGCGGGCTGCGCGCTGAGTTGAAAATTCCCATTATTATGCTCACGGCGAAAGGCGACGAGATCGACCGGATCATCGGGCTGGAAATGGGAGCCGACGACTATCTTCCCAAGCCCTTCGGCAGCCGCGAATTGATCGCCCGCATCAAGGCCGTGCTCCGTCGCAGCCGAGAAAGCGCCGCGGCAGCTCTTCCCGACGAGCGGCCGAAGCGATATCGCTTCGAGGGGTGGGTTTTGGACACCGGCCAACGCGCGCTCGTGCGCAAGGACGGAGTCACCGTCCCACTCAGCACCGGGGAGTACGACCTGCTGATGGCGTTGGTTGAACGGCCGCAACGGGTGCTCAGCCGCGACCAGCTCCTTGACCTCGCGCGTGGCCGCACGGCCGGCGTATTCGACCGCAGCATCGATACGCAGGTGAGCCGTTTGCGGAAAAAGCTCGAACACGATCCGGCCAACCCCAAGATCATCAAGACGGTCTGGGGCGGCGGTTATATTTTTACGCCCACCGTGACGCCGCAATGAGGCGCGTATTTCCACAAAGTCTGTTTGGGCAGACCCTCCTGGTTCTGCTTGCGGGCCTGCTGATTTCGCAGCTTGCAGGGTCGCTCATCTACAGTACCGACCGCGAGGAGGCGGTGCGCGCAGTCGGCGGATTCGCTACGGCGCAGCGGATCGCCAATGCCACGCGCTTAGTGCAGGACACGCCGTTCGACCGCCGGCAGCGGATTGTAGCTGCTCTGAATGACCCCTCGTTTCACGTCTCATTGTCCGCCGAACCGCCGAACCTCGTGGCGAACGACGACGGTGGGGGCGTCGCCGAGGCTGTCAAAGAATTTCTGGTCGATCAGCTTGCGCTCGGGCCTGCGCGGCAGCCTCGAGTTGCCGTTGCATCGAGCAATGCTCCTGCCTTCGGGAGATGGCGCCCAATGATGGGCCCAGGTCCGATGATGCATGGCTTCGGAGCGTTCGGTCCGTTCGGAGGGTTTCGCGATTTGGGTGTTGCAATTCCATTAGCGGACGGCCAATGGCTTGCCTTCACATCGGCGGTGCCGGCGAGCGGACCGGCCCTGTCGCGACAATTCCTTATTTCGATGGCGCTGATGGCCATCATCCTCATTGCTGTTTCCGTGTGGGCCGTGCGCCGCGTGACGGCCCCGCTCACCTCGCTGTCGGCCGCCGCCGAGCGGCTCGGCACAGACTTGAACGCGCCGCCGCTGCCCGAGACAGGCACGATCGAGACGCAAAAGGCCGCGCATGCCTTCAATACCATGCAAGCCCGGCTGCGCAACCTGATTGACAACCGAATGCGCATGCTCGCCGCGATCTCGCATGATCTGCGTACCCCGCTGACCCTGTTGCGGCTGCGCGCAGAGAATGTCACCGAAGCCGCCGAGCGGGACAAGATGCTCGCCACCATCGCCGAAATGGATGCGATGCTTGCCGAAACGCTTCGCTTCGCCCGGGACGAAGCAACCGCCGAACCACGCCGCCGCACGGATATCTCGGCGCTCCTTGCCAGCGTGGTTCATGACATGGCCGATGCCGGTGCGCCGGTTAGTATGGAGCCCGCACAGGCGGTTATCTGCGAGTGCCAGCCGGCGGCGCTCAAACGCGCACTGACTAACCTCCTCGACAACGCCGTGAAATATGGCAAGCAGGCTCGGATAACGATCCGAACGACGCCGGAATGGGTCGAGATCGTGATCGATGACGAGGGACCGGGAGTTCCTGAAGATGAGTTAAAGCGTGTATTCGAGCCGTTTTATCGTGTGGAAGCGTCGCGGAGTCGCGATACGGGCGGGATCGGCCTTGGGCTGGCAATCGCGCTTTCAATAATCCAGGGACATGGTGGCCAGCTCACGCTGGCCAATCGCCCGGAAGGCGGTCTTCGCGCCATTGTTGAACTTCCGATGGCCGCGTACGGCTGAGCCGGCCAGATCTAGATTAAACCGTGGCCAGCCCCAGAATGGCGCGCGCTTCCTTGGGCGTCGCCGCATGGCGTCCATAATCGCCGCAAATGTCGCGCAGGCGGGCGACCAGCTCGGCATTGCTTTTCGCCAGCCGGTCCTTGTCGAATTTTATGTTGTCTTCCAAGCCGGTGCGCGCATGGCCGCCGAGCTCGAGCGTCCACCGATTGACCTCGAGCTGATGCCGGCCGATGCCGGCGGCGGCCCAGGTCGCGTCGGGCATGATTTCCGTAATTTCCGACACCAGGAATTCCAGCACCTTGCGCCGCACCGGCAGCGCGTTAGGAATGCCCATCACGAACTGCACGTGCAGCGGCTTCTTGATCAGGCCGCGCTCGGCGAGATCGCGCGCGTTATAGAGCATGGCCAGATCGAACACCTCGATCTCCGGCTTGACGTTGTTGTCGAGCATCGAGCGCGCGAGATCCTCCACCAGATCGGGCGGGTTCTCGTAGATCTGCTTGGGGAAATTGACCGAGCCGGTGGCAAGCGAAGCCATGTCCGGCTTGAGGCCGATCGAGCGCCCGCGCTCTTCCGGCTTGCGCCCGCGCCCGCCGGTGGAAAATTGAATGATCATGCCGGGGCAGTGCTTCTTCACGCCCTCCTGCACTAACGCGAACAGCTCGGGAGCGGACGAAGGGCTTTCGTCCTTGTTGCGCACGTGGATGTGCACCAGCGCGGCGCCGGCTTCGTAGGCCTCATGCGTCGATTCGATCTGCTCGGACGGCGTTACCGGCACGGCCGGCGTCTGCGCCTTGCGCGGCAGCGCGCCCGTGATCGCGCAGGTGATGATGGCCGGCTTTGTCATTCACGTGCTCCGTCAAACGGCGGCGATTTCGGCGAGCAGCGCCTCGGTCACTGTAACACCCTCTCGCGCGGCGGTTTCCCGCGCGGTGAGACGCCGCGCGCCCGGCAGCCGCGCGCCCGGTTGTGCCTCGATCGACGAAGCGAGCGCGGCGAAATGCGCGAGCGTGCCGCCGAACGGCGCGGGATCGATGGCGATCAACGTTTGGCCGGTGCCCGGTGGCGGGCCCTCGGCATTAAGAAAGGAGGACGCCTCGGCGGCATAATGGGCGCCGGTCAGCCCGGCCGCCAGCAACTCCACCATCAGCGCCAGCGCCGTGCCCTTGGCATCGCCGAGCGGCAGCATGGTGCCGGCGAGCGCGGCGTTTGCGTCGGTGGTCGGCTTGCCGTCGGCGTCGAGCGCCCAGCCGTCCGGAATTTTCTCGTTCTTCTGTTTGGCGGCGAGAATATTGCCGCGCGCCACCTTCGACAGCGACAAGTCCACCACGATGGGCGCACGGTCCGGCAGCGGACAGGCAAAGGCGATTGGATTGGTGCCGAATGCCGCCTTGGCGCCGCCCCATGGCGCGATCGCCGCCGGCGTATTGGCAAACATCAGCGCCAGCAGCCCTTCTCGCGCCAAATGCTCGACCGGGTGGCCGACGACGCCGCAATGATGCGAGCGCGTGATGCCGGCCGCGGCGATGCCGTTTACGCGCGCGGCCGGCGGCAAGGCGGCGAGCGCCAGGTCGATGGCCGGATAGGCAAAGCCGTGCTTGGCGTCGACCAGCGCGGCGGCGGGCCGCGGCCAGCTCAGCGTGGGCTTGGCCATGCCGTCGACCTTGCCCACCTTGGCCTGCGCGGCATAGCTCGGCAGGCGCGACAGCCCATGACCTTTCTGGCCTTCGGCTTGCGCGCCGACCAGTGCGCGCGCGACGCTTTTCGCATTGTCCGCATCGGTACGGCAGCGCTGAAGCGTCTTCACGACGAGGTCTTCGGCCTCGGCCAGCGTCAGCGTCGGCATCAGCGCGCTCCGGCAAGATGGTCGCGGACCTTTTCCGCCACCAGGCGCGACACGCGCATATTCGCTTCGACGGTAAGGCCGGCGATATGCGGCGTCAGGATGAGATTGGGGCAGCCGGCGAAGACTTGCGCCTGCTCTTTGCTCAACGGTTCCGTCGTGAACACGTCGAGCGCGGCGCCGCCGAGCCCCCCCGATTTCAGCGCTTGCGCCACCGCCGCCTCGTCGAGTACGCCGCCGCGCGCGGCATTGATCAGGATGGCGCCGCGCTTCATGGTGGCGATGGTCGCGCGGTCGATCAGGTTGCGCGTTTCAGGGGTAAGCGGCACGTGCAGCGAGATCACGTCGCTCTCGGCGAGCAGCGCATCGAGCGCGAGCGGCTTGACCTTGCCCCAAGGCTGATCGGCGACCGCCACATGCGGGTCGTAGGCGCACACTTCCATGCCGAGCGCGGCCGCCGCCGCGCCGGTCTTGCGGCCGATGCCGCCGAAGCCGACGAGCCCCATGCGCTTGCCGAAGGCTTCGCGCCCGCCGATCAGCTTGGGCCGCGGCCAGGTCCCCGCCACGACCTCCTCGGTCGCGTCGAAGACGCCGCGCAGCAGGATCAGCATGGCGCCGATGACATATTCCACCACCGGCACGTCGTTGGCGCCGGTCGCGGGATAAACCGCGATGCCGCGCGCCTGGCAGGCCGCCACGTCGATATTGTCGAGCCCGACGCCGAGCCGGCCGACCGCTGCGAGCTTGGGCGCCTTGCCGAGCAGCTCGGCATCGACGCGGGTGCGGTTACGCACGATCAGCGCGCGCGCGTCGTGCAGCGCCGCCAAGAGATCGGCGCGGCGATCGACCAGGGTCGCGTCGTAGAGCACGTCATGGCCGGCAAGGACACCGCGCACGGCGTCCTCGTCCATGAATTCCGAGATCACGATCGCGGCCATGCCTGCGAAGATCAGGCGCTGCGGTAGAGCTTGGTGAGCACGAATTCGCGGTGCCCAAGCGCCTCCGCCGCGGTCGAGCGGCCGTTGGCGGTGCGCAGGATCATGTCGATCAGCGCGTCGCCGGCCTGCGCGATGGTCATTTCCCGCCGCAGGATGCCGGACACGTCGAGATCGACGTGCTCGGACATGGTGCGCACGGTGCGCGGATTGGCGGAAATCTTGATCACCGGAATGATCGGATTGCCGATGATGTTGCCTTGGCCCGTGGGAAATGTGTGCACCACATAGCCGGCCGCCGCCATCAATGTCACGCATTCGGCGGCCGCCGACGAAGTGTCCATGTAATAGAGGCCGGGCCCCTTGGCCGGCGCCTCCGCCGGCTCCAGCACGTCGATGTAGCGGCACTTGCGGCCGATCTTCTCCAGATTGCCGAGCGCCTTTTCCTCGATGGTGGTCAAACCGCCGGCGATGTTGCCCTTGGTCGGCTGCGAATCGGAAAGATCGTCGACCTTGTGCGCCTGGATGACGTCGTCCTCATAGGCCTGCCAGGTCTTCATCCACTTCTCGCCGATCTCCGGCGAGATGGCGCGCTCTTTCGCGATGTGCTCGGCGCCGGTGATTTCCGAGGTCTCGCCGAACACGCCGTGGATGCCCTTGGGGATCAGCTTGTCGTACATATTGCCGACGGTCGGGCACGAGCCGAGCCCGGTGGTGGTGTCGCTCTCGCCGCACTTGGTCGATACCCACAGATCGGCGATATCGCATTCCTCGCGCTGCAATTCGGAGGCCCAGTGCACGTATTCCTTGGCCTGGCGCGACGCACGCGCGATGGTGTCGATGTCGCCGTGCAATTCGATGCCGAAGCCGGTGACCGGCTTGCCGGTCTTTTTGATGCCGTCGACCACGCGCTTGGTCCAGAGCTCCTCGATGCCGATGACCACCACGGCGGCGACGTTCGGATTGGCGCCGGTGCCGATAATGGTGCGGAAGAACAGTTCGAGGTCCGCGCCGAACTGCAGGCGTCCGTAGGCGTGCGGGACCGCGATCGTGCCCTTGATGTTGTTGGCGACCGCCTCGCAGCAGGCGTTGGAAATGTCGTCGAGCGGCAGGATGAGCACGTGATTGCGCACGCCGACGCGGTCGTTTTCGCGCCGCCAGCCCATGAACCGCATGTTGGATTTACCGCCCCGCCTGGCCTTGCCGTTACCCTTTGCCATGTCACCACCGCTTGGTCTTGAGATTGTGAACGTGCACGTGCTCGCCCTTGCCGATATCGGCCACCGCCTTGCCGATGTCCTGGCCGTATTTCCACACGGTGTCGCCCTTCTTGATGGCGTCAAGCGCGACCTTGTGGCCGATCGGGATGGCCATCTTCGACTTCAGCCGCAGCGTGGAATTATCGGCGGTGTTGACGCCCGACATCTGGGTGCCGGCCTTGAGGCCCTCGATCACCACCACGCCGACGGTGTCCTTCTTGTTGTGCACGAGAAACTGCGGAATGCCCATGGCGCGCCTTCCCTCCCTCCTGACGACGATCTTGGCTTGCTCTGGTCTTCTATAAGACATAAAAGAGGAGAGTCAAAGGGCCGGCGCGCTTTTTAGAGGCGCGCCGCGGGGGGACGGCGAGCCAGCATGGCCGAGCGCACCGAAGCGAGAGCCGCCGGCGGGGCCACGCGCGCCCAGCTCGGATTCCGCCCGCTCTACCGGCAGGCGCGCGATCTTTTGGTCAAGCGCATCGTCGACGGCGAATGGCAGCCCGGCGCGGCGCTGCCGAGCGAGTTCGAGCTCGCGGCCGTTCTCGGCGTCTCGCAGGGCACCGTCCGCAAGGCGCTCGACGAGTTGGAGGCCGAGCGCTTCGTGGTGCGCCGCCAGGGCAAGGGCACCTACGTCGCCCGCCACGACGAGGCGCGCATTCTCTTTCAGTTCTTCAAGCTCATCCCCGACAGCGGCACCAGCGAGTTCCCGGAAAGCCGGATCCTCGGCGTCGAAACGACAAACGCCGATACGCGCGCCGCCGAAGCGCTCAGCCTGCGGCAGGGCGCCCGCATCGTGCGCATCGAACGGCTGCGCTCGCTCGGCGGGCAGGTCTGTATTGCCGAGCGCATCGTGCTGCCGCGCAACCTGTTCCCGGGCATCGAGAAGCGCGCGCTGCCCAACAATCTCTACGGGCTCTACCGCTCGGACTTCGGCGTCACCATCGTGCGCGCCGAGGAGAAGCTGAAGGCGGTCGCCGCGGGCAAGCGCGATGCCAGGCAGCTCAAACTCGCGCCGGGCGCGCCGCTGTTGTCGATCGACCGCCGCGCCATCGCCGCCGACGGGAAAGCCGCGGAATGGCGGGTCTCGCTCTGCCGCACCGACCGCTCGCATTATGGGGTGGACCTGCGGTGAGCGGCGTGGGTTCACCCAATTTGGGGTTAGTCGAGATGAAACCCTTGCGCCCGCACGAAGGCGCCGAAATCGGCGCGCTGCGGCACGGCGTATTGCCGCGCCTTGTCCTCCGACCAGCCGTAGAATTGCGCGCGGCCGAAGCGCGCGACGTCGCGCTGGTTGCGGTAGGGTCTGATCGCCGCGCGCCGGCGGTCGTAAGCGTCGACCTGCGCGGCCAGATCGCCTTCCGTGAAGCGCTCCTCATGCACGGTCGTGGAAAGCGGCAGCCGCGGCGAAATCGCCCCCTCCTCCGCCGGCCAGCCGACCGCCATGCCGGCCACCGGCACCACCTTCTCCGGCAGCTCCAGCAGGTCGGCGATGGCGCGCGCATGATCGCGGATCACGCTGATCGGGCAGCAGCCGAGCCCTGCCGCTTCGGCCGCGCGCAGGAAGGTGGCGAGCACGATCGCGGCGTCCACCGTGGCGTTGAAGAACAGGTCGAGATGGTCGTTGGGAAACGGTTTGCCGCGCAGCGCCGACATTTGCGGCACGCGCCGTCCATTGGCCAGGAACACCAGGAACACGGGCGCCTCGCGCAGCCACGGCATCGCCGGCAGCAGATCGGCGATGCGGCCGCGCCGGTCCTTTTCCCGCACGATGAGAATGTCGGCCTGCTGCAGATCGCTTTTCGACGGCGCGCTCAACGCGGCCGCGCACAACAGCCGCAGCACATCGGGCGCGAGCGCGCGCGCGGCGTAGCGCCGGCACACGCGGCGGGCGGTGAGGCGGCTAAGTTCGGCCAGCCCCGGCAACGTGGCGTCCACTGTAAAGCGCTCCCCGAAACGCGCGAACAGCGCATCCTCGGTCGTTTTCACGGCTTCGGCCATCGGCGGCTCCTTGGCGTAAATGTCAATTGCCACGCTAGCGCAAAGTGACCACGATGGGTGAAGAGAGACAAACCCCAAACAAAATAAACCTGGAGGAAGAATTGAGACTCGATCGCCGCCACCTGTGCCGCCTGCCGCTTATGGCCGCGGCACTAGCCTTCGCCTTCTCCGCGGTCGCAGCGCAGGCCGAAACCAAGACCGTACGCATTGCGCAGCAGTTCGGCATTTCCTACCTGCCGCTGACCATCATGAAGGAAAAGCATCTGCTGGAGGCGGAGGGTAAGAAACTCGGCCTCGACCTGAAGACCGAGTGGACGCACTTCTCCAACGGCGCGGCCATGAACAACGCGCTTCTGTCCGGCAGTCTCGACATCGCCTCCGGCGGCGTCGGCCCGCTGGTCACCGCCTGGGCGCGCACCAAGGGCAAGCAGGACATCAAGGGGCTCGCCGCGCTCAACTCGATGCCGCTCTGGCTCAACACGACCAATCCCAACGTGAAGACCATCAAGGACTTCACCGCCAAGGACAAGATCGCACTGCCGGCGGTGCGCGTGTCGATGCAGGCCGTGATCCTGCAAATGGCGGCGCTCAAAATGCTCGGCAAGGGCCACGAGCACGACCTCGACAAATACACCGTCTCGCTCAGCCATCCCGACGGGCTCGCCCAGATGATGAGCTTCAAGTCGGAGATCACCGGGCACTTCACCTCGGCGCCGTTCATGTATATCGAGCTGAAGAACCCGAAAGTGCACCGCGTGCTCAACAGCTACGACGTGTTCGGCGGCCCGCACACCTTCAACGTGGTCTGGTCGATGGGCAAGTTCTACAAGAACAACCCGAAAATCGTGCAGGCCTTTCTGGCGGCGCTGAAGGAAGCCATGGCCGACATCAAGAAGGACCCGAAGGCGGCGGCCGCGCTGTGGGTCAAATCCAACCACTCCAAGCTGCCGGTGGCAGAGGCCGAATCGATCGTCACCAAGCCGGAGAACACCTTCACCATGACGCCGCTGCGCACCATGGTGGTGGCAAGCTACATGGCCGACGTGAAGATGGTGCCCAACCGGCCTTCGAGCTGGAAGGACATGTTCATCGACCAAGTCCACAGCCTGCCTGGCAGCTGACGGGAACGACCGATGACGTCCGTGCTGCTTGAGGTGAGCGGGGTCACGCTCCAGTACAAGACGCCGCGCCATCTGGTGACGGCGACGTACCAGGTCGACTTCTCCGTTCACCAAAGCGACCGCTACGTGATCCTCGGGCCTTCGGGTTGCGGCAAATCCACGCTGCTGAAGGCCGTCGGGGGCTTCATGGCGCCGGTCGAGGGCTCGATCCGCATCCGCGGACGCGAAGTCGAGGCGCCGGGGCCCGACCGCATGATGGTCTTCCAGGAATTCGAGCAATTGATGCCCTGGAAAACCGTCTACCAGAACGTCGTCTTCCCGATGAAGGTCACGCACAAGTTCTCCGCGGCGGAAGCGGTCGAGCGCGCCAATGCCGCCATCGAGAAGGTGCAACTGACGAAGTTCCGCGACATCTATCCGCACATGTTGTCGGGCGGCATGAAGATGCGGGTGGCGATCGCGCGCGCCATGGCGCTCGAGCCGGACATTCTGCTGATGGACGAGCCGTTCGCCGCGCTCGACGCGTTGACGAGGCGCGCCATGCAGCAGGAGCTCTTGTCGCTGTGGGACCAGCTGCATTTCACCGTGCTGTTCGTCACCCATTCGATCGAGGAGGCGATCCTGGTCGGCTCGCGCATTCTGGTATTGTCGCCGCATCCGGGCCGCGTGCGCGCCGAGCTCGACGCCGCGCGCTTCAATTTCTCGAATATCGACCAGAGCGATTTCGGCGCCATGTCGAAACGCATCCACGGGCTGCTGTTCGGCGGCGAACGCGCCGGCGCGGCCGAGAAGGTCGGCGCATGAGCGACGTCCCGAACACCGCGCCGGAAAGCGCCGAGGCGCGTCCGGAATTCGAGCGGCCGCCGCTCGATGCCGTCGCCATCGGCGACGTCGAGCGCCCCCTCGGCTTCTTCGAACGCCTGTTCCAGAGCGAGGCGGTGCAGCGGCTTAACATTCTGCTCGCGCTGATCGTGATCTGGCAGCTCTATGCCTGGTGGCTCGACGACAATCTTCTGTTTCCGAGCTTCAGCGAGACCGTGCGCATGTTCGTAAGCGACATGCGCAGCGGGCTCCTGTTCAACCGCACCGTCACCTCGCTGCAGACGCTGGCCGTCGGCTACGCCGCGGGACTGGCGATCGCAGCGGCCTTCACCACGTTCGCGGTGATCAGCCAGACCGGCACGCGCATACTTTCCACGCTTACCGCCATGTTCAACCCGCTGCCGGCGATCGCGCTGCTGCCGATGGCGTTGATCTGGTTCGGGCTCGGCACGCCGTCGCTGGTGTTCGTGATCATCCATTCGGTGCTGTGGGCGGTCGCGCTCAACACGCTGAGCGGCTTTCGCGCGGTGCCGGAGACGCTGCGCATGAGCGGACGCAATGTCGGCCTGAAGGGCGCGCGCTATGTCGCGCTCATTCTCATTCCGGCCGCCTTCCCCTCGATCCTCTCCGGCCTGAAGATCGGCTGGGCCTTCGCCTGGCGCACGCTGGTGGCGGCGGAGCTGGTGTTCGGCGTGTCGTCGCGCTCCGGCGGCATCGGCTGGTACATTTTCGAGGCACGCAACGACCTCGACACCGCGCGCGTGTTCGCCGGCCTGCTCATGGTCATCATCATCGGCCTCCTGGTCGAGTCGGTGATCTTCCGCGCCATCGAGGCGCGCACCGTCAACGCCTGGGGCATGCAGCGATGACGGCGCCGGTCGGCACCGAAGCGCTCGCCCGCGCCTTCAAGCCCGTCGCGGGCCGGGCACGCATGATCGCGGGCGTACCGCTCGAAACGCTCGCACTTCTTTGGCTCGGCGCCCTGATGGGGGGCATCGCCGCCGGCGGCGCGGGCTTTGCCTTTGGGCTGGTGGCGTCGTCGATCTGGCTGCACAGCATCGATCCGCTGCATTCGACGCTACTGATCGACTGCTGCGGTACAATGCTGCATCTGACGACCATCTGGCCGCAGCGCCAGCACATCGAGGTGAAGCGGCTGTGGCCGTTCGTCGTCGGCGGCCTGATCGGCATTCCGATCGGCGTGCCGGTGCTGTTGATCGTCGACGCCGGCATTCTGAAGGCGGTGCTCGGCGTGTTTCTGGTCGCCTTCGGCGCCTATTCGCTGCTCGCCCCCAAGCTGCACACCTTCCAGGCTGGCGGGCGCGCCGCCGACGCCGGCATCGGATTCCTCGGTGGCATTCTCAGCGCGGTCGGCGGTTATAGTGGGGCTCTGCCCACGCTGTGGACGCAATTGCGCGGCTGGCCCAAGCAGAGCGCGCGGGCGGTCTATCAGACCTACATCATCGTCATCCAAACCGTGGCGGTCGCGGGCATCGTGTGGGCAAGCTACGACCGCGACGCGTTGATCCTGGTGCTGCTGATCCTGCCGCCGGTGGCGCTCGGCGCCTGGATCGGCTGGCAGCTCTACGGCAAGCTCAACGACCGGCGCTTCCGCCAGGCGCTCGCCATCCTGCTGGTCGCCTCCGGCGCGACACTGATCTTCTAGAATAGCCGCCTTCGCCGGATACGCTGTCGCAGGTCGCACGGCGCACTTGAACAGTGCGTCGGCACCCGGCTACGCTGTCGGACCGTTCGCGACCGATAATCAGCGACGCCCGCCAGGAGGGGGAAACATGCCCACGACCAGCAAGCACCCGGAAACCATCGCCCTGCATGGGGGCAGCTATCGCGCCGATCCCGCGACCACCTCGGTTGCGGTGCCGATCTATCAGACCACCTCTTATCAGTTCAATTCGACCGAGCACGCCGCCAACCTGTTCGCGCTCAAGGAATTGGGCAACATCTACACCCGCATCATGAATCCGACCCAGGCTGTGCTGGAAGAGCGCGTGGCCCAGTTCGAAGGCGGCGTGGCTGCGCTGGCGGTCGCCTCCGGGCAGGCAGCCTCGCTGTTTGCGGTACAGAACATCTGCCACGCCGGCGATAATTTCGTCTGCTCGACCGACATCTACGGCGGCACCTGGAACCTGTTCCAGAACACCATGAGCACCATGGGCATCGAGTGCCGCTTCGTCGATCCGGCCGATCCGCAGAACTTCGTCAAGGCGAGCGATGCGAAGACCCGTTGCTGGTACGGCGAGACGCTGCCCAATCCGAAGCTCGCCGTGTTCCCGATCGGCGAGGTCGCCAAGCTCGGCCGCGAGATGGGCATCCCGCTCATCATGGACAACACCGCCTGCCCGGTGCTGTGCCGCCCGCTCGATCACGGCGCGGCCATCGTCATGCACTCGACCACCAAATTTATCGGCGGTCACGGCACCTCGATCGGCGGCGTCATCGTCGACGGCGGCAATTTCGACTGGGAGAAGCACGCCGACCGCTTCCCCATGCTCAACACGCCGGACCCGAGCTATCACGGCGCGGTGTGGACGCAGGCGGTCAAGCCGCTCGGCCCCATCGCCTACATCATCAAGGCGCGGGTGACGCTGCTGCGCGACGTGGGCGCCGCCGCCTCGCCGTTCAATTGTTGGATGCATATCCAGGGGCTGGAGTCGGTGGTGGTGCGCATGCGCCAGCATTGCGCCAACGCGGCGGCGGTGGCGGACTATCTGTCGAAGCACCCGAAGGTGAGCAAGACCATCTATCCGTCCAAGATGAGCGGCGAACCGAAGCGGCGCGCCGACGCTTATCTCAAAGGCGGCTATGGCGGGCTGTGCGGCTTCGAATTGAAGGGCGGCCGCGACGCCGGCTGCAAGTTCATCGAAGCGCTGAAAATGTTCTATCACGTCGCCAATATCGGCGACGCGCGCTCGCTCGCCATCCATCCGGGCTCGACGACGCATTCCCAGCTCACGCCGGAGGAACAGGCGCAGACCGGCGTCACGCCCGGCTATGTGCGGCTGTCGATCGGCATCGAGCACATCGACGACATCATCGCCGATCTCGATCAGGCACTGGCGGCGGCATAAAGCGCGCTCCGGCTTTCTATCCCAACCCGGGCTCGGTTCGACCCGAGCCCGGGTAAGCTCGGGTCACGGGAAAGCGGGGACAATAGCCGCGCGGAAGTTCAATGGTAACTCGCCTGTGCGGGCGGATGCTGCTAACGATGCGGCATGACGATTTTGCTCGTGCGGCATGGCGAGACCGACGGCAACGCTGCGCGCATTATGCAGCGCGCCGACGTTCCGCTCAACGAACGCGGGATAGGTCAAGCCGAACGGCTCGCGCAGCGCCTGTCCGATCACGGTTTCGTTCACATCCTGTGCAGCGACCTGGTGCGCGCGCGCATGACGGCGGCGCCGCTCGCCGCCCGCTCCGGAATAGCGGTCGAAGAAAGCCCGCTCCTGCAGGAGCGCAACTTCGGCGATCTGCGCGGCGTGCCTTATGCCGAATTGACCGAAAATCCGTTCGCACCCGACTTCGCGCCGCGCAACGGCGAGGACTGGCCGAGCTTTCACGCGCGCGTCGCCGATGCCTTCGCCTTCATCGTCAACAGGCGCCGCAGCGTGAACGGCACGTTGGTCGTGGTCACGCATGGTTTGGTTTGCCGCGCCCTGGTCGAACGCCACGCGCTGCTGCCCGACGGTGTCGTTTGTCCGGACCGTTTCGACAATACGAGCCTGACGGTGCTGCATGAAGATGCGCCGCACGGGGTGAGCCTGGTCAATTGCACCCGGCACCTCGCGGCATCGATCGCAATGGACCGCGATGGCGGCCGCGCTTAGCCGTTACGATCGCCGCTCTATCTGCCGCAGCACGGCGTCTAAACCCTGCGGCACGATCCCGAGAGCGTCGAAGCCGGGACATTCCGGAGAGGCGACATTGTCGCGCTGCATGAGCGCGACCTGATTGCGGGTGAGCGGCGGGTCGTCCAGCATTTCCGCCGCCGTTCCCACCAGACGCCACAGTGCAAACGGCACCGGCAGCAGCAGCGGTTTGCGGCCGAGGCGCCGGCCAATGGCTTGCAAGAGCGCGCGATAGCTCATGATCTGCGGGCCGCCGAACTCGTAAAGCGGCGCCGGCTTGTCGGCTTCGAATATGCGGGCGACCGCCTCGCCGACGTCCTCGACATGGGCGGGCTGCAATCTGGTGCGCCCGCGTCCGAACATCGGAAACACCGGGAAGCGGCCGAGCAGCGCCGCGAGCCCGGCAATCAGAGCATCGTCCGGCCCGATCATGGCGGGAGGCCGGACGATGATGGCGTCCGGACAGGCATGGCTCACCGCCACCTCGCCCTGCCCGCGGCTGCGGATGTAGTTCGAGCTGGAATTGGCATCGGAGCCGATGCCGGAGACATGCACGAAGCGCGTAACGCCGCAGCGCCGCGCTTGCGCCGCCAGCCGCCCGGCGCCCGCGACATGAACGGCTTGGAAGGTCAGCCCGCCGCGCTCGACGTAGAGGCTCACCGCATTGACGGCACCCCAGCCGCCCGCCATGGCCGAAGCGAGCGAGGCGTCGTCGCCGACATCGGCGCGCACGCATTCGAGCGCCGAGCGGCCTTCGAACAGCACGGCGCCGCGTTCGGGATGGCGCGCCGCCAGCCGCACGGCAAAGCCGTGCGCGAGCAGATGGCGCACGATACGCCGGCCGAGAAATCCGCTGCCGCCGAAGACCGTGATGCGGCGGGCGCTCAACGCGCGTAGGTCCCGACCAGTTCGGCCTCGCCGATGATGTGGCGCTTGGCCGCCGGCCACAGATCGGACACCGTCGCCGAAGCCGGCGCGTGCAGCATGTCGATGTTCAGGGCCGCCAGCTTGAAATGGTAATGGTGCCTGCCGTCTCCCTTGGGCGGCGCCGGCCCGCGATAGCGCGCCTCGCCGAAATCGTTGAGCGCCGCCGACCGCATGGCGGCGGCGCCTTCGGCCAGGCTGCTGCCCTTGAGATTATAGACACCCCAGTGGTGGAAGGTGCCGGCCGGTGCGTCGGGATCTTCCACGGTCAGGATGAAGCTCTTGGCGCCTTTCGGCGGCACCGACCATTCCAGCGGCGGCGATACGTTGTCGCCGTCGGCGGTGTATTTGGCCGGGATCGGCTGGCCTTCCCCGAAGGCCGCGCTTTTCAACTTGAACGTCATGACGGGCTCCTTTCCTCCCCCGTCTCGCTGCATTGCTCGCTCCGATCGATAGGCCGCGAGTGCGACAAATTTTTGGTTATGGCAATTCCGTGGCGCCATGCGGCGGGCGCGGGGCGTCGGCTTCATTGCCGCAAATTCATCGGAACGCGGGCGCGGCATGAAACGTTTCCTCTTGGAACGCAGGGAACAACGCGGAGGAATGAGATGAAATCGAAAACGATCATGGCGGCAGCCATTGTCGGCAGTAGCCTCATGCTCGCGGCGGCGCCGGCGCAGGCGCGCTGGCACGGCCATCACGGCGGTTGGCATCATCATGGGTGGCATCACGGCGGCGGCTGGGGCGCCGGCATTGCCGGTTTTGCCGCCGGCGCCATTCTCGGCAGCGCGCTCGCGCCAGGACCCTATTACGGATACGGCTACGGGCCGCCGGCCTATGCCTATGAGCCCGGCTATGCGGGCGACGACAGCGCGGTTGCCTATTGCGAGCAGCGCTTCCGCTCTTACGACCCGGCGAGCGGCACTTACATGGGTTACGACGGCCACCGCCATCCCTGCCCTTGAGTGAATGGCATCGGGCTCGCGCGTCCCGCTCAAGAGGGCGCGCGAGCGGGCGGCCCGCGCCGAGCTTGGAACCTAATCGCTGACGTACAAGTCTTTAGATCAGGGGGCGGCATTTTGCACCGATTTGGAGCCTTGGACCCTTGTCCGCGGCGATTTCGCATCACGGGACCGGATCGGGCGGCGCGTTGTTGGAGCACGCCATCTACGGTCTCGATCGCGGGCTGCGCCGCCGCCAGGGCCTATTCGAATACACGGCCAATCCGGTCTGCCTGTTTCGCATCAACCGGGACGAGGCCGATGCGTCACTCACGCTGACCGACGGCACCCGCATCCGCGCGGGGCGTGCCGATTCTCAACCTGCACCTGTGGAACGAGCATATGCCGCCCATGCCGGCGGCGGGCCCGACCCCCGGCTGGGCGCGCCAAGCCCACCGTGCGGTCGATGTCTCGCTGCGCGAATTGGCCCGCTGGCTCGCGCGCGAGGAAAGGCTCGCCGATATCGCGGCGCTGCGGGCGGATATGCGGCTGGCGACGGTGGCTCAAAGCCAAAAACTGGTGCGAATCCTTACCCACTACGGATTTGAATCCGCGGCATTCCGGGCCGAGACGGGCTCGCTTCGGCAATTGGGCGAGAATATACTGATGTACCTTCTGGTCCTGGCGGCCAATCCGGCCGCCATCCGCACCGACGTTTTGTGGCGGGATCACGCGCTGGTCTATATCTCGCGCGCCGCTCTCGAACGCCGTTACGGGGGCGCGGGGACCTTGTAAGTTGGGAATGGGGTACGGGGCCCATGGGGTTGTTGCACGAGTTGGCGCGCTGGAGCGCCGATTTCTGCGTCGCGGGCGCTTCGCTCGGCTTGGTCTATATGGCGATTGCGTCGGTGCTGACGCTGCGCTTCGGCCGGGATAGGGCACAAGTCGACCCCGCAAAGCCTTTGCCGCCGGTCACCATCCTGATGCCGCTGTGCGGCGACGAGGCGGGCCTCTATGCGCGGATGCGCGCGCTGTGCCAGCAGGACTATGCCGCGCCGGTGCAACTCCTCTGCGCCATCCAGGACCCGGAAGACCCGGCAATCGCGGCAGTCGAGCGGATCGCCGGCGATTTCCCTGCAGCCCATGTGCAATGGCACATCGACCCCGGCCTGCACGGGCGCAACCGTAAGATGTCCAACCTGATTAATGTCATGCGCCACGCGCGCCATGACGTGTTCATCATGATCGACAGCGATATCGAGGTCTCCCGCGACTATCTCGCCCGCGTGGTCGGCGACTTGCAGGAACCGGGCGTCGGCGCCGTCACCTGCCTCTATACCGGCGTCGCCCGCCGCGGGCTGTGGGCCTTTCTGTCCGCCAAGAGCACCAACCTGCATTTCCTGCCCGGCGTCATCGTCGGGCTGAAGGCGCGCATGGCGGAGCCCTGCTTCGGCTCGACCATCGCGCTCACCCGCGCCACGCTCGAGCGCATCGGCGGCCTGCAGAAATTCGTCGACCAGCTATGGGACGACTATGCCATCGGCCAGGCGATACGCGAGACCGGACTTGAAGTGAGAGTGTCCGCGCTGACGGTCGGCCACGTCTCCCCGGAATGCACGGGACGTGAGTATCTCACCTACCAGTTGCGCAACGCGCGCACCATCGGCGGCATCGACCCGATCGGCAATTTCGGCGCCGTCGTCACGCACCCGTTCGCGCTCGCCGTCGTGGCGGTGCTGCTCGGCGCCGGCGGGCCGGCGGTCGTGCTGGCCGGACTTGCGCTGACCGGCCGGGCTGCGCTGTGCGGCTGCGTAACGCGCCGTTTCGGCGTGCGCACGAGCTACTGGCTGCTGCCGCTGCACGATCTCGCCGCTTTTGCGGTTTACGTCGCGAGCTTCTTCGGCGGCACCGTGACATGGCGCGGACAACGTTACCGGGTGCGCTCCGACGGAAAGCTGCTGCAAGCTTCGCAATAAGGGAATTAAGGGAATTAACGAATGCGCACTTTGTTCATGCAGGCGCCGTCCTATGACGGATTCGACGGCGGCGCCGGCGCGCGCTACCAGGCGCGGCGCGAGATCAAGTCCTACTGGTATCCGACCTGGCTCGCCCAGCTCGCCGCCATGGTGCCGGATTCGAAATTGATCGACGCCGCCCCGCACGGCATCGGCCCCGACGAGGCGGTCATCGAGGCCACGCATTACGATCTCGCGGTGCTGCATTCCTCGACGCCGACCTTCGCCTCCGACGCCAAGACCGCGGCACGGCTGAAATCGGCCAAGCCCGGCATCAAGGTCGGGCTGGTCGGCGCCAATATCGCGGTCGACCCGCGCGCGGCGCTGGAAAAGGCCGACAGCGTCGATTTCGTCACCGGCAAGGACTACGACTTCACCATCCGCGACGTCGCCGAAGGCCGCGACTGGAAAGCGATCCCCGGCCTGATCTATCGCGACAAACACGGCGCGATCCAGGTGAACGAAGAGCGGCCCATGCTGGAAGACATGGACCGGCTTCCCTTCGTCACGCCGGTCTACAAGCGCGACCTCAAGGTCGAAAACTATTTCATCGGCTATCTCAAGCACCCCTACATCTCGTTCTACACCGGGCGCGGCTGCAAATCGCGCTGCACCTTCTGCCTGTGGCCGCAGACCATCGGCGGCCACAAATACCGCACGCGCAGCGTGGAAAACGTCGCGGAGGAGATCGCCTGGGCGAAAAAGGCGATGCCGCAGGTGAAGGAATTCTTCTTCGACGACGACACCTTCACCGACAATCTGCCGCGCGCGGAAGCGATCGCGCGCGAGCTCGGCAAGATGGGCGTGACCTGGTCGTGCAACGCCAAGGCCAATGTGCCGCGCGAGACGCTTAAAGTTATGCGCGACAATGGCTTGCGCCTGCTGCTGGTCGGTTACGAGAGCGGCAACCAGCAGATCCTGCACAACATCAAGAAGGGCATGCGCATCGAGGTGGCCAAGCGCTTCACCAAGGACTGCCACGAGCTCGGCATCACCATCCACGGCACCTTCATCATGGGCCTGCCGGGCGAAACGAAAGAGACCATCCAGGAGACCATCAACTTCGCCAAGGACATCAACCCGCACACGCTGCAGGTGTCGCTGGCCGCGCCCTACCCCGGCACGTTCCTCTACAAACAGGCGCGCGAGAACGGCTGGCTCGACAGCGCCAATGCCGAATTGCTCGACGAGCACGGCGTGCAGGTGGCGCCGCTGCACTATCCGCACCTCTCGCACGCGGAGATTTTCCACTCGGTCGAGGAGTTCTACCGCACCTTCTATTTCCGCGCGCCCAAGATCGCCTCGATCGTCTCGGAGATGGCGCGCAGCCCGGAGATGATGAAGCGGCGGCTGCGCGAGGCGGTGGAATTCTTCGGCTTCCTGCGCGAGCGGCGGCAGGCTACGAGCTAGGGCCGCGTACCGACAAATCCGGCCGTGACCGGCCGAAGTTATGTGCGCTTTGCTCCGAAAGCGAGGGAATAACTGCGGTGCCGCGAAGTGACGCGGTGGGCCAGGAACTACCGATGCATTGCAGCAACCGCAGCCCGCGCGCTGCCTGGTAGAATGTTGAGGCTCATCAAGGAAAAAGCCCAGACGATACCCCGGGCTTTTCGTTTTCGCAGTGAACGGTGAAAGGACAGTGTCCTGCCGCTATCGAACTGCCGGAGCAACGAACGGCTGCCCCGGCAGTACATGTGATTGAATGCTTAGTACCAGCAATTGCGATAGCCGAAGATGTTGGTCCAGCAGTGACGATGATGGCGATGGCGATAGTGCCGATAATGGCGATGGCTATGGTGCCGGTAATGGCGATAGTGCCGATGTCTCGGATGGGCGGCCACACGCTTTTTTACTGCGCCCTGATCGGTGGCGCTGCGTTTGCCTTCGTCGGCGGATTTGCTGGACGGCGATGCCGCGCCGGCGCCGCTTTTGGTCGCAGCGGCCGCAGGAGGTTTTTTGTCGGCTTCAGACGCCTTCGGCGCCGCTTGCCCGGTCGTTTCGGGCGCTTTGCTTTGGTCGGACTTCAGGGCCGGGGCAACCTTCTCGACCGGGGCATTCTGCTGAGCCGCCTGAGCGCCAGCCGGAGCCTCATCACTCTTCGTAGTTTGCGCCGAGACGGCGCCGACACCAAGCAGCATTACCGCCGCCATGGTTGATAACAGTCGTAGATTGCTCATAAGGTCTCCTTTGGAGAGTCCGCAATTGCTAATTGTTACATGGAAGTATCGAAAGACATCGTCGCCCAACCGCGCTTAGTTCAACTTTGAGCAAAGCTCTCAAGGAGATGTCCTACGCAAAACGCGATTGCCTCCTCAAGGACGACAAAAATAGCTTCACCAGTAGCCGCGACGGCGACCAAAGTATCCCCCGCCGCCGAAGAGCAGAAAGAGGACAACGATAATCAAAAGTAATTCCATTGGAAGCCTCCTTTCGAGTCAGGCGTCGCGAAGATGTGTTGCCCACAGCGTCCGCGATAACTTGCGCCGTTTCAGACCACAGTCGATTGGCTGAATACGCGACTCAACTCGCGCAAGGCCAAAAAGGTTCAAATAAATAATGGCTGATTTGGTTCATCATAGACATCTTGCCACGTCTGCGTCCGAAAGTGGACATTAGTCCAATTAGGTGACATGGCACCTTGAGCGCCAATTGGTGACATCGCGCCGGTGGCTCACCCAAAAAGCGGCCGCCTATTGAAACCGCCTATCGGTACTGCAAGATCACGGTTTCATAGTGGTCGCAGGGGATGCAATCGAACGCGCGCTTAACGTGATCCTGGTTCTCGCGATCAAACCGGGAAAGCATCATCGTCGCGCCACACTTTGGGCACGGCGGTCGTTCGTAGCTCAGGTGTGGAAAGTGCGAATTGGCCGACATGAATGAACCGTGGCGTTTGGAAAGTGTCCCGCCTCCATACGCCCGGGATGGATTGCATAGGGCGGGGCGCTCTATGATCACGCTGCGTGCGCGACCGAAGCATAGGCTGGGACGGGGGAATCGCGGCCTACGCTAGCGACTGGCATCGAAAAGCCCACGCTGCCAAAGGCTTCTTGTGCTTGCTCGCAGAGGCGACCGAAATCACGTTCGCCGTTCTTGGCTGCTTCAATAAACCATTTTGCGATGGTTTCCTTACGCACTGTGACTGAATTGTCGATGCGATCGAGCGACATGCAGGCGTGGTCGAAGGCCTCGCCCATAGCCGTCATCGTAGCGTCGTCAAACCAAACGTCTTGGATCGGTTCGTCGAGCCAATCGTATTGGACATGATTGATAGTCATATTGGCCTCCCGAATATCACGAGCGGGAGCACAGAACCGTCTCTCAGTCACCGAGGCTCGATACTGTTTCGGTGATAAAGGTATGGTAGTCCCATCGAAAGAACGATGACTGATCCATACAGACCACTTTTCCTTATTTTAAGGCTTAATTAACGACGAAACTCATCCCCACGGCAGGCTTTCACGCGACCGTGAACCAATTCGCCTCGCCTAACGGCGTCGAATTGTCTTGGACCACTACGTCCGGAAGCGTACACTGGCCCATCACCAACAGTAGACTTGTGTCAGGCGCCGGTGGCTGAGAGACAATTGTGCTCTCGCCTGAATGGAGGTAAAGCCGTCGTGACGCTTGCACCTAGATCAAGGCCTGCCAAGCGCAACGCAAACCGCCAAACAGCCACGGTCCCGCTGTTCGATCCTGCCGCGTTCTTAGCTACGGCAGGCGTCGGTCGCGGCATTTCGACGTATTCAAAGAAGGAAGTCATTTTCGCTCAGGGCGACGATGCGGATTCGGTTTTCTATATCAAGAAGGGCAAGGTCAAAGTCGCTGTCCTGTCCAAGGATGGAAAGGAAGCCGTTGTCGCACTTTTGGGGCCCGACGAATTTGCCGGTGAAGGTTGCTTGCTCGGGCAGCCAAAGCGTTTGGCAACTGCGTCTGCTGTGACGGAATGCGAGGTGATGCGCGTGCAAAAGAGTGAAATTCAGCGGGTCATTCTTGACGAGCCCGCATTTTCGCAAATGTTTGTCGCGCACATTTTGGCGAGGAACGCCCGGGTCGAAGAAGACCTGGTCGATCAGCTCTTCAACTCCACAGAAAAGCGGCTTGCGCGCTTGTTGCTACTACTGGCCAATTTTGGAAAGGAAGGCCGACCGGAGCCAATTCTCGCGAAGATCAGCCAGGAGATGCTCGCTGAGATGATTGGCACGACCCGGTCACGCGTGAGCCATTTCATGAACAAGTTCCGTAAATTGGGTTTCATTAATTACAATGGACATCTCGAGGTCCATAGTTCTTTATTGGGGGTGCTGCTGGCCGATCAGCCGCGCACAGTGAGCCCGCCAAAGTAACATTTCTCGTAAGCAATTCTGCGCCGCGAAATTGTGTCGTCGGAGCATTGACCCTCCGCTGCGAGGCGAACCCGGGCCGTCAACCCGACAAGGCCTAGTTTTCTTCGAGTGGTGAGCAGCTCTTTGCTTCTTCACGCTATTACGCCATTACGGTGGCAGTGCATTTAATTAGTTCGTTCAATGCGCGGAGACGCGTAATTTGCTGCACTGTCACCGTAATTCCGTAATTCGGCAGGCTACGAGCTAGCGCGCCCACCCGTAAATCCGGCTGTGAAGATATGCCCGCTCCGCTCCGAAGCGCTCTATTAACCTGCCTGTCGACCGCAAGAGTTAATCCAGCGGCCTTAGACATTTTAGTGGAGTTTGGGCGGTACGGCGGCGGTCAGCGCAACGGCTTGCGCGCCGTCTCGGGCATTCCCAGCAAGGCGATGAAGGAGACAAACGTGACCGCAATGAGATAGTAGGCGGGCGCGAAATCGTCTGCCGTGCGGGCAACCAGATACGTGGCGATCAACGGCGTCGTGCCGCCGAACAGCCCAAAGCAAAGATTGTACCCGATGGCGACTCCGCTGCAGCGAACCTCCGTCGGCAGCATCTCGATCATCGTGGCCGGTGTCACCCCAAACGCCAGCCCCATCAACAGGCCGAAGCCGATCTGTCCGGCGAGGATCAGGGCATAGCTTTGATGATGCATCAGCCCCCACAAGGGCCACGCCAGGATGCACGTCGCGACCACGATGAAGTACAGGACCGGCTTACGCCCGACACGATCGGAGACGATCGCGGCCACCGGCGCGCCTGCCAGCATGGCCAGCAAAGCCAGGGTGTTAATGTCAAGCGCGCGCGCCGTGGTGATGTGCATCTGCTCGGTGAGGTAGGACGCCGCGTAGATGAATACCATGTAAAAGCCGATGCCTTGCATCAGGAGCAGGCAGACCATGCGCAAGATCGGTCGCCAATGGTGGCGGAGCGCCACGATGACCGGGGAGCCTGCGGCACGCTCGACGTGTTGGAGCGCCGGAGACTCGGTCAGTTGCCGCCGCAATACGACACCGAAGACGGCAATCACGGCACCGAGCAGAAATGGAATCCGCCAGCCCCAGGCGTGCATCGCGGCGTCGCCGAGCACGCTGCTCGTGAGCGCGCCGACGCCGGAACCGAGCAGCATGCCCACGATGCCGCCCATTTCCGCCCAGCTGGCGACGAAGCCGCGTCGGTCGAGCGGGGCCTGCTCGGCCAACATGACGACCGAATTGGTGAATTCGCCGCCCACGGAGAGACCCTGGAGAATCCGCAAGACGACCAGGAGCAACGCGGCCGCGGTGCCGATCTGGGCGTGAACCGGCAGGATGCCGATGCCCAATGTTGCGATGCCCATCATGACCGCCGACACGATCATCGCCGGCTTGCGCCCGAACTTGTCGCCGACGTGGCCGAAGATGGCGCCGCCCAGCGGCCGGGCGGCGTAACCGATGGCAAAGACCCCGAAGGCAGCGAGCAGCGAGGCGACCTGATCGTCGGCGGGGAAGAAGAGCCTGCCGAGGATCGGGGCGAGGAAGCCGTAGACGGTGAAGTCATACCATTCGAGCAGGCTGCCAATGGTGCCGGCAAAGCCGGTCCAGCCCCCGGTCCGCGTGCGCGGCATGGTAGTTGTCGTCATCCGACACCCGATGCGGCGGCTCCGAGCCTTTCCGCTGCCCCACTTCTTCAAACGAACGAACCTGACCGCTCAGACGTAAGTTACATCCCTTTCAACCGGCCTCGTGGCACCAAAGTTGCCATCCGGCGACGCCGCCCGCGCCGGCATTGGTTCCGGCGGCCAAAGTAACCTACACCCTTCGAGAGATCGAAACGACCACCTCAGGTTCCCCACGATGACCCAGAATGCGACCATCGATGCCCCGAAGCCATTGGTTTTCAGGCAAGAGTTTGCCCCCCTTGTCCGCGCCTTGCGCGCCTTTGTAGGCACACTCTGGTCGACCGCAGGCCGGCGGACCCTCATCTTTCTCACCGTTGCAACCGTCCTCGTCATCTGCGCGACCGTTGCCGCACAGCTTGCGCTCAATGCTTGGAACCGCCCTTTCTACAATGCGATCCAAGAGCGAAACCTTTCTGAATTTCTGCATCAGAGCCTTGTCTTTGTCGTCATTGCGGGAACCCTTCTGGTGTTGAATGTCGCGCAAGCCTGGCTGCGCGAGATGATCAAGCTCAGATCCCGCGAATGGATGACGCGGGATCTGTTCGCGCAGTGGCTGCAGCCGGGGCGGGCCGTGCGGCTCGCCTACGCGGGCGAGATCGGCGTCAATCCCGACCAGCGCATCCAGCAGGACACGAGCCAGTTGACCGAGCTGGCCGCCGAGCTCGGCATCGGGCTGCTGCAGTCTTTTCTGCTCCTTTTCACCTTTCTCGGGGTTTTGTGGCAGTTGTCCGGCGCTCTCACCGTGCCGATCGGCGGGGTGAGCGTGACGATACCGGGCTACATGGTGTGGTGCGCGCTCCTCTTTGCCGCGGCGGGCTCGTGGCTCGCCTGGCGGGTTGGCGGATCGCTCGTCGGATTGAATGCGGCGCGGTTTCAGCGCGAATCCGCCCTTCGTTTCGCGCTCGTCCAGGTCAATCAGCAAGCCGACAACATTGCCCAGCACCATCGTGAAGCGAGTGAAAAGCAGCGCCTCGGCAACGAGCTCGACAGCGTCCTCTCCGTCATGCGCCGCATTGTCAGCGCGATTGCCAGGGTCACCTGGGTGACGGCGGGCTACGGCTGGATCTCCATCATCGCGCCGCTGGTCATTGCCGCGCCGTCCTATTTCGGCGGACAATTGTCATTCGGCGAACTGATGATGGTGGTGGGCGGCTTCTTCCAGGTCAATTCGTCGCTGCGGTGGTTCGTCGACAATTTCTCGCGCATTGCCGAATGGGGAGCGACGCTGCTGCGGGTGATGTCCTTCCGCGAAGTGCTGCTGACTTTTGAAAGCCGGCTCGGCAGCAAAGACCGGATCGCCCAATCGAAAGATTCCGGCGACCGGTTGCGACTGGAGGATATCGGGGTTGCCAAAGCGGGCGAGAAGGCGGCGCTCGATCAACACGAGGTCGAGGTCGTGCCAGGCGACCGGGTGCATGTGATCGACAAGACCAGCGCGGGGCCTAACCCGCTATTGGCTGCGCTGGCGGGGCTTTGGCCGTGGGGGTCGGGAAAGCTGCAGAGCCCCGCCGACATGAAGATGATGTTCCTCAAGCGCAAGCCGTACTTCCCGCCCGGATCGTTGCGCACCGCGCTTTCTTTTCCGGCGGAGTCCTCGTCGATTACCGACAGCGAGATCAAGGCCGCGCTCGATCGGGTCAAATTGGGGTATCTTTTCGATGCGCTCGACCGGCAGGCGCAATGGGCGGCCGCGTTGACCGACGATGAGCAGATCGGGGTCGGCATTGCGCGGCTGTTGCTGCACAGGCCGTCCTGGATTTTCGCCGATCACGTCTTGAACGATCTCAGCGACGAGCAATGCGCCCTCATAGAATCCGTCTTCGAGGGCGAACTGGCCAAATCCGCCGTC
This sequence comes from uncultured Pseudomonadota bacterium, assembly GCA_963805535.1. Taxonomy (GTDB): domain Bacteria; phylum Pseudomonadota; class Alphaproteobacteria; order Rhizobiales; family Xanthobacteraceae; genus Pseudolabrys. The sequence continues at coordinate 121,796 of CAWDUV010000004.1, read as the reverse complement.
ATCAGCATCGGCCGCCGCGCGCCGCCGAACCATTTGCGCCTCAGGGTCATCCATCTCATCGGCGTTTCGCCCGGGTGAGATGCCTGTGGCCTCGTCGATGCCCCCCGGCACGTTCCACTACAAACAGGCGCGCGAGAACGGCTGGCTCAACAGCGCCAATGTCGAATTGATCGACGAGCAACAAAAAGAAAGACCGCCTTGCAGCGGTCCTCCTCGTCGGCTTTTGCTCGTCGTTCCGCCTTCAATCGCCATCTTCGCCTACATCGGCTTCAGCGGTCGCGCGCCCGACAAGCTTGCCCGGTGCTGTGCTTGACAGCAGCGCAGGTCGCGCGCGCCATCCCATTGCGCTTCCGTCATCGGTTTCAAGCCGAGCTTGCTGTAGTTGACCATGAGGTAGCCGAAAGGACCGCGGACGACGGCTTCGGGATGATCGAGTGCGACTTCCTGCGCCAGGACACCGACATAAACCGTATTGCTCCACAGGTAGCGATAACGGTAAATCCCGAGTCCGTCCTTGAAGCGACCCACCAGCGCGATGTCGCGCTTAAGCCGTGCATCGGAAGGTATGCAGGCAACACAAGAGGAAGCATAACTGGCGCTCGCGCTGTTGCCCCAAGCACCGCCACCATGCCCACCGACATGCCATCCCGCCCAAGAACCCGCAGTATCGGTCGGAGCGAAATACCAGTTCAACCCAGCAGTAAGCACTTGAAATTGCGCATGTACCGCTGCGCTCTGGCTCATTTGTCCAAAGGCAATCGGCACCGTGGTCGAAGAGAACAAACTGACGGTTCCGAGGTCGACATATTGGTATTCAAGATTCAGCGCCAGGTTAGGCAGAACTTTATATTCGAGACCCCCGCCCGCGACCCACCCCGTTTTTACGGGTGACGTTTGCGAACTGAGAGCGCCAGGCGTCCCCAATGGCGGGAACGCAACATTAAAATCGCTATTCAATTCGACCTTGCCGTAGGCAAGACCGCCCGTCCCGTACAACAGCAATGGACCGCTAGCCCACCCGAGCCGGCCGCGCACGGTGCCATACCAGTCGACTTTCGCTGTTGTACTTGCCGATGCGGGGATGCCAAAATTCGATGTCAGCCCGCCGTTCATCTCGCTTTTGAAATTCATCCCCGACAAATCGGCCTCTAGGCCGTATACAAACGCACCATTTTGCCAATCGTAGCCAAGCTGCCCGCCGGCAACCCAGCCGCTGGCATGCGCTGAATTCGACCCATTGGCTAGCGAGAAAACTAGTGGCGGCGCTTGTGCAAACGCAGGCGCCGAAAGCAAACACATGATCGCAACAATAAGCGCAATTTTGCTACGCATGCTCGACATCCCAAATTATACGACCACGGAAACCAGTTCGAAGCCTATTTCTATTTTCGCCAGAAGGACTTGTCTTTTATTTATCTTTTACGCCTGACGGGCAACCGAGCCCGCCAAACTCCGTTCATAATCCGTCCGATGTGTTGCGGAATTGTCGCACCCACGAAAGGCGAAGGTTTTCCGCGGCTTAGAGGCGCGCACGCGTGGACATTGCGTTGAATCCGGCAATGCGAAGGGAGCCGCTTCCACAGGTACTTTTTTCTCTGTCGTGATTTCTGCCGCGGTCGCACATTTCCGCAGAGGCGACGAGAAGGCGCCCTCTCCGCCGTCATTGCCGGGCTTGACCCGGCAATCCATGAGGCCGCGCCGCGGGCACAACCTTACGTACGATCATCGGCCGTTGCGATTCATCATGGATGCCCGGGTAAAGCCCGCGCATGACGCGGCATATGGGGCGGGCGCTATCGCAGCCGCCCCGCCTGCCGAAACCAATCGATGGCGTCGCGAATACCTTCCGCATAGGGCCGCGCGCGGAAACCCAATTCGCGCTCGGCCTTGGCCGCAGTGAAAAACATGCGCTTCTTCGACATGCGCAAGCCGTCCACGGTGACGAACGGCTCGCGCCCGGTGCGTTGCGCCAGCGCTTCCGCGGCATAGGCGAGCGGGTAGACCACCGCGCGCGGGAGCTTGATGCGCGGCGGCGGCCGGCCGGTCTGCTGCGCGACGGTTGCGAGTATCTCCGACAGCGAGGCGTTCTGCCCGCCGAGGATATAGCGCTCGCCGGTGCGGCCGCGCGCGAGCGCCGCGATATGGCCTTGCGCCACGTCGTCGACATGCACCATGTTGAGCCCGGTATCGACGAAGGCCGGCACGCGGCCGGCCGCCGCCTCGAAGATCAGCCGCCCGGTCGGCGTCGGCTTGACGTCGCGCGGGCCGATCGGCGTCGAAGGATTGACGATCACAGCCGGCAGGCCCTGCGCCACCATCTTTTCCACCAGCTGCTCGGCCAGGAGCTTGCTGCGCTTATAGGCGCCGATGGTCTCGCCTACCGGCACCTGCCGACTTTCGTCCGCAGCCTCGCCGCCGGCGCGGCATTCAAGCGTCGCCACGCTGGAGGTGTAGACGATGCGCTCGACGCCGGCGCTTTGCGCTTCCTGCATGACGATGCGCGTGCCGGTGACGTTGTTCTCGACGATCTCGTTCGGGTCGCGCGCCCACAGCCGGTAGTCGGCCGCCACGTGGAACAGGAAGCGCACACCCTTCATGGCCGCGCGCACGGATTGCGCATCGCGCAGGTCGCCGGTGGCGAATTCGATCGGCAGGCCGGCAAGATGCGCCTGCGGGCTGGAGGCCGCGCACCAGCGCCCGCACCTCGAGGCCGCGCTCGGTCAGCGCCCGCGCGACGGCCGAGCCGACGAAGCCGCTGGCCCCGGTGACGAGGGCTTTTCCGGTCAAATCCATGGCCTTGCCATCGGCTGCCGGCTTGGCCCTCGTCAAGGGTCCCGGGCGAGGATTGTTCGGCGCCGCCGAAGGCGATAAGGGAACCTTCCCCCGAAGCGGCGGGTTCATTTAGCCGGCCGGCCGGGCCAGGGGGATGCGCGAGGCGCTCTGGGGTTGTCCCGTAATGCTTGATATCGCTGCATTTTTTGTCCTCGCCGTCTGGCTTTACCTGCTGGCGGGGCGCGGCGGGTTTTGGCTGGCGCGCCAGCGCGACGACCGGCCGGAGCCGGGCGAGCCGGCGGCTTGGCCGGCCATTGTGGCGGTGATCCCGGCGCGCGATGAGGCGGCGAGCGTCGGGCAGACCGTTTCGTCCCTGCTCCGCCAGGATTACCCGGGGCTGGAAGTCATTTTGGTCGACGACGGCAGCCAGGACGGCACCGCGCACGTCGCAGCCGATGCCGCTGAAGCCGTTGGAGCGGGCGAGCGCCTCACGGTCATCGCCGGGCCGCCGCTGCCGCCGGGCTGGACCGGCAAATTATGGGCGGTGAGCCAGGGCGTGGCGGCGGCGCGCGCGCGCGGGCCCGAATATCTGCTGCTGACCGACGCCGACATTGTCTACGGCGCGGGCGCGCTCAGGCGGCTGGTAGCGCGCGCCGAGCGGCAGCACACCGTGCTGACCTCGGTCATGGTCAAGCTGCGCTGCGCGAGCCTGGCCGAGCGGCTGTTCATCCCGGCCTTCGTGTTCTTCTTCCAGATGCTCTACCCGTTCGCCTGGGTGAACCGGCGCGAACGCGCCACCGCGGCGGCGGCCGGCGGCTGCATGCTGGTGCGCAGCGACGCGCTCGCCGCCTCCGGCGGCATTGAAGCGTTGCGCAATGCGCTGATCGACGATTGCGCGCTGGCGAGACAAATGAAAGCGGTCGGGCCGATCTGGCTTGGCTTGAGCGAGCACATCGAGAGCATCCGCGCCTATGAGACGTTCGGCCCGATCCGCCGCATGGTGACGCGCTCGGCCTATGCCGAGCTGCGCTATTCGCCGCTGCGGCTCGCCGGCACCACACTCGGCATGGTTTTCGTATTTCTGGCCGGGCCGCTGCTGGCGCTGTTTGCGGGCGGACCGGCGGCTTGGGCGGGCGCGACAACTTGGGCGCTGATGCTGATCGCTTTTTTCCCGACCTTGCGGCTTTACCGCCTGAGCCCGCTCTGGGGCCTGGCGCTGCCGGCCATCGCTTTCATTTACACGCTGTGGACCAATGAATCCGCGCTGCAATATGTGCGCGGCCGCGGCGGCCAATGGAAGGGCCGCGTGCAGGCGGCACCGCGGGGCGCACGATGACGCTCGCCGCCGACGTGCGCAGCGGCAAGGGGCACCGCAACGAGAATTTCCCGGTGGCCTCGCGACTGATCGCGGCGCGCCACCGCAAGCCAATCCTTGCCTTCTACAATTTCGTACGCACGGCCGATGACGTGGCCGATCACGCCACGCTGTCGCAGGCGGAAAAGCTCAAGCTGCTCGATAGCCTGGAGGCGACGCTGCTCGGCCAAAGCGATGCCGAGCCGGAGGGCGTTGCACTGCGCGCCGAGATCGGGCGACGCAGGCTCGATCCGCAGCACGCGCGCGACCTCATCACCGCCTTCCGCATGGATGTGATCAAGCGGCGCTATCGCGACTGGGCCGACCTGATGAACTATTGCCGCTACTCGGCCATGCCGGTCGGCCGCTTCGTGCTCGACGTGCACGGCGAGCCGCGCTCCACTTGGGCCGCCAACGACGCGTTGTGCGCCGCGCTGCAGATCGTCAATCACCTGCAGGACTGCGCCGCCGACGTCCGCGATCTCGACCGCGTCTACCTGCCGCTCGACCTGCTGGCGCGCTATGGCGCCAGCGTCGAGCAGCTCAAAGCGCCGGCCGCCGCGCCGCAATTGCGCGCTTGTCTCGACGATATCTGTGCGCGGGTGACGGTGCTGCTGAAAGACAGCGCGCCCTTCTCCACCCAGATCGCCGATCGGGGCTTGAGCCTGGAAGTGGCGGTGATCCAGCGATTGGCGGAAAAGCTGACCCGCATGCTGCGCGCGCACGATCCGCTGTCCGAGCGCGTGCATTTGGGCAAGCTGGAAGTCGCCGGCATCGCCGTGCTCGGCTTCGTGCAGGGCGCCTCGCGCCGCTTTGCCAAGCCGAAGTCGATCGGCCAAGAGGCCAACAGCAACGAGCCCGGCGCCGACGCCGCCACCACCGCCTCCGGTTCTTCGTTCTACGCCGCCATGCGCATTTTGCCGCGCCCGCAGCGCCAGGCCATGTACGACATCTATGCCTTCTGCCGCGCAGTCGACGACGTCGCCGACGATGGCGGCGACCGGGCCGTGCGGACCGAGCAGCTCGCGCAATGGCGGCGCGACATCGACGCGCTCTATGCCGGCCAGCCGCCGGCGCGGCTCCATAGCTTGGCGCAGGCGGTGCAGGCCTTCGACCTGCGGCGCGAGGATTTCCTCGCCGTGATCGACGGCATGGAGATGGACGTGCGCGCCGACATCCGCGCGCCCGATCTGGCCACGCTCGATCTTTATTGCGACCGTGTCGCGTCCGCGGTCGGGCGGCTGAGCGTGCGCGTGTTCGGCATGAGCGAAGAGGACGGCAAAGCACTCGCTTATCATCTCGGCCGCGCGCTGCAGCTGACCAATACGCTGCGCGACATCGATGAGGACGCCGGTATCGGCCGCCTCTACATGCCGCGCGAGTTTCTCGAACAGGCCGGCATCGACAGCGACGATCCGCAGGAAGTGGCGTCGAACCCGGCGCTCGGCGAGGCCTGCGCCAAGGTGGCGGCGCTTGCGGCCGAGCATTTCGTAAAAGCCGACGCCATCATGGCGCGCACCCCACGCAGCGTCGTGCGCGCGCCGCGCATCATGGGGGAGGCCTATCACGCCATCCTGCGCCGATTGCTGGCGCGCGGCTGGGCCGCCCCGCGCGCGCCCATCAAGCTCGGCAAGGCGCGCATCGTGCAAATCCTCATTCGCAGCTACGTGTCGTGATGGCCCGCGCGGTTCACGTCATCGGCGCCGGCCTTGCGGGTTTGTCCGCATCCTTACGCCTCACCCAAAGCGGCGCCCGCGTCATCCTGCACGAAGCGGGCGCGCAGGCCGGCGGCCGCTGCCGCTCCTATCACGACGCCACCCTCGACATGACGATCGACAACGGCAACCACGTCATCCTGTCGGGCAACAAGTCGGCGCTCGGCTTCCTCGGCGTTATCGGCGCTACCGACAAGATGCGCGGCCCGGAGACCGCCGATTTCAATTTCGCCGACCTCGCGACCAACGAGCGCTGGCAGCTCAAGCTCGGCGACGGCGTGATCCCGTGGTGGATTTTCAGCGACGCCCGCCGCGTCCCACACACGCGGGCGCTCGACTATCTGGTGCTGGCGCGGCTGCTGTGGCGGCCGGGCAGCAAAACCGTGGGCGAGCGAATCCGCTGCTCCGGCGCGCTCTATGAGCGGTTGATCGAGCCGCTGCTGCTCGCCACCCTCAACCACGAACCGCCCGAAGCATCCGCGCGCCTCGCCGCCACGCTGCTTGCGCGAGACCATCGCCGCCGGCGGCCGCACCTGCCGGCCGCTGATCGCGCAGGAGGGACTGTCGAGCGCCTTCGTCGATCCGGCGCTCGAATGGCTCAAGTCGCACGGCGCGGAACTGCGCTTCGGCCATGAGCTGCACCGCATCGAATTCAAGGATGGCCGCGCCGCGGCGCTCGATTTCGGCGGCGACACGATCGCGCTCGGGCCGGACGACACGGTGGTGCTGGCGGTGCCGCCCAATCTCGCCTCCCGCCTGCTGCCCAACCTCGAAGTGCCGAGCGAATTCCGCGCCATCGCCAATGTGCACTACCGCGTCGATGGCAACGTGCAGGTGCCGGCCATGACCGGCGTGGTGCACGGGCTGACGCAATGGCTGTTCGCCTACCCGGGTCGGCTCTCCGTCACCATCAGCAGCGCCGACGCGCTGATGCAGATGCCGCGCGAGGAACTGGCGCGCAAAGTGTGGACCGAGGTGGCGGCGATAGCCGGCCTGCCCGACGCGCTGCCGCCCTGGCAGGTGGTGCGCGAGCGCCGCGCAACAATCGCCGCCGATCCAAGCACGGAGCGGCTACGCCCGCCGGCCAAAACCGCCTGGAATAACCTCTTCCTCGCCGGCGACTGGACCGATACCTCCCTGCCGCCGACCATCGAAAGCGCCATCCGTTCCGGCGAGCGCGCCGCGCAACTCGCCGCCGTATGAGACATAATGCGACCATGAGCGAGACCGTCGACCAAAGCCAACCGCCGAAAACCGCCGACGTGGTGTCGCTGCTCGACCGCCGTATCGACGCCGCGGCCGCGGCCTTGCGCTCCACGCAGCGCGCCGACGGCCATTGGGTGTTCGAGCTGGAGGCCGATGCCACCATCCCAGCCGAATACGTGCTGTTCACGCATTATCTCGGCGAGGAGCCCGACCGCGAATTGGAGCGCAAGATCGGCGTCTATCTGCGCCGCCGGCAATCGGCGCAAGGCGGCTGGCCGCTGTTCCACGGCGGCGCGCTCGACATGAGCGCCACCGTCAAAGCCTATTTCGCGCTCAAGATGATCGGCGACGACGCGGACGCCGAGCACATGCGTATCGCGCGCGAGGCGGTGCTCAAGCGCGGCGGCGCCGCCAACGTCAACGTGTTCACCCGCTTCCTGCTCGCCCTCTACGGCATCCTGCCGTGGTCGAGCGTGCCCCTGATGCCGGTCGAGATCACGCTGCTGCCGGCCTGGTTTCCCTTCCACCTGTCGAAGATTTCCTATTGGGGCCGCACCGTGCTGGTGCCGCTCTTGGTGCTGCAGGCGCTGAAGCCGCGCGCGCGCAATCCAAGAGGCATACGCGTCGATGAATTATTCGCCGCGCCGCCCGCTGAGACCGGGCGGCAATCGAAGGCGCCGCACCAGAAAAGGCTGTGGTATGAATTCTTCCGCATCGTCGACATTGTGCTGCAGAAATCCGAGCCGTTCTTCCCGCGCGGCACCCGCAAGCGCGCGATCGACAAGGCGGTCGGCTTCGTCAAGGAGCGGCTGAACGGCGAGGACGGCCTCGGCGCCATCTTCCCGGCCATGGTCAATTCGGTGCTGATGTTCGACGCGCTCGGTGTGCCGCCCGACGATCCCGAGCGCGCCATCGCGCGCAAATCGGTCGACAAGCTGCTGGTGGTCAAAAAGGACGAGGCCTATTGCCAGCCTTGCGTGTCGCCGGTGTGGGATACCGCGCTCGCCGCCCATGCGCTGCTGGAGGCCGGCCATCAGGTCAATGCCGCACATGCGGAACGGGGCCTGCAATGGCTGACACCGCTGCAGGTGCTCGACGTCAAAGGCGATTGGGTTTTCAAGCGCCCGCAGGCGGTGCCCGGCGGCTGGGCCTTCCAATACGCCAACCCGCACTACCCCGATCTCGACGACACCGCCGTCATCGTCATGGCCATGGCGCGCGCGCAGCAGGACGACGAAACGCGGCCCTACGATCGCGCCATCGCCCGCGCGCGTCGGTGGATCGAAGACCTGCAAAGCAGCGACGGGGGATGGGGCGCGTTCGACGCCGACAACACCCACGAATTCCTCAACAACATCCCGTTCGCCGACCATGGCGCCCTGCTCGACCCGCCCTCGCCCGACCTGACCGCGCGCTGCCTGTCGATGCTGGCGCAGCTCGGCGTCTCTGCCGCCACATCACCCGCCGTCCAGCGCGGCATCGCCTATCTAAGGGACACCCAATTGCCCGACGGCTCCTGGACCGGGCGCTGGGGCATCAATTATATCTACGGCACCTGGTCGACGCTGTGCGCACTCAACGCCCTCGGCCTGCCGCACCAGGCGCCGGAGATCAAACGCGCCGCCGACTGGCTGGTTTCGATCCAGAACGCCGACGGCGGGTGGGGTGAGGACGGGGGAAGCTACAAGCTCGACTACCATGGCCATGAGGCGAGCCCGAGCACGCCCTCGCAGACCGCCTGGGCCCTGCTCGGCCTGATGGCGGCCGGAGAGGTCGACCATCCGGCGGTCGAGCGCGGAATTCGTTACCTGCTTGCCACACAGGACGACGAAGGACTGTGGAGCGAGCGCGACTACACCGGTACGGGCTTTCCGCGGGTGTTCTACCTGCGCTATCATGGCTATCCGAAGTTCTTTCCGCTGTGGGCGCTGGGCCGATTTCGCAACTTGAAGAAAACCAACAGCCGCAACGTGGCGTTCGGCATGTGACCGGACGGGCGCGCTATGTGGTGGTCGCGGTCGGCCTCGATTTCGAGGAACGGCTGGCGCTGGGCGTGGGGCACGCGAAAGTGTGTCGCGGCCGCGGACCCGTCATGGCCGAAGCGCTGGCCGCGGCAATAGAGCCCGGCTGCCGCGGCATCATCAGCTTCGGCATCGCCGGCGGTCTCGATCCCAAGCTCGCCGCCGGCGCCCATGTGGTCGCCTCCACGGTGATCGGGACGAACGGGCCGGTGCCGACCGACGCGCGCTGGTCGCAGGCGCTCTTGAAGGCGCGGCCCGACGCCGTGCACGCGCCGATCCTCGGCGTCGACGAGCCGGTCATGGGACCGTTCGGCAAGCTGCGCAAGTTCCACCGCACCGGCGCGGTGGCGGTCGACATGGAATCGCACATCGCCGCCGAGGTGGCGACGCGCCATGGCCTGCCCTTCGCGGTATTCCGAGTGGTGGCCGATCCGGCGCATCAGCGCCTGCCGCGCGCGGCGCTTAGCGCCATCCGCGCCGACGGCACGCTCGACGGCCTGGCGGTGCTGCGCGCCATGCTGCGCACGCCGGGAGAAATCGTCGGCGTGATCGCGGTTGCGCGCCACACGGCGGTGGCGCGGCTGGCGCTAACCCGCGCCCACCGCAACCTTGCGCGCGGCTTCGGTCTTGCCGATTTCGGTTAGCTTGTTCTCGACGTGGTTCGCGAACACGTATTGCGCCGGCCGCTGGCGGTCGAGCGCGATCTCCGGCGCCATCGGCTTCTCGGTCTCGACGCCGCGCAGCGCGATCTTCAGCGCCTTGAGCGGATGGCGCACCGAATCCATGACGGCGGTGGCCTCGTAGCCGCAATGCACCATGCAGTCGGCGCATTTCTCGTAATTGCCGGTGCCGTAGGAATCCCAGTCGGTCTCTTCCATCAGCTCCTTGAAGCTGCGGACATAGCCCTCGCCCAAGAGGTAGCAGGGCCGCTGCCAGCCGAACACGTTGCGCGTCGGATTGCCCCAGGGCGTGCAGTGATATTCCTGGTTGCCGGCGAGGAAGTCGAGGAACAGGCTCGACTGGTTGAACGACCAGTTGCGCGCGCCTTTGCCGCGCCGGAAGATGTCGCGGAATAGCTGCTTGGTGCGCGTGCGGTTGAGGAAATGCTCCTGATCGGGCGCGCGCTCGTAAGCGTAGCCGGGCGATACCGTGATGCCGTCCAGTCCCAAGCCCTTGACGCTGTCGAAGAATTTGGCGACGCGCTCGGGATCGGCATTGGAGAACAGCGTGCAGTTCATGCTGAGACGGAAGCCGCGCTCTTTGGCTTTACGCACGGCGGCCAGCGCCTTGTCATAGACGCCGTCCTGGCAGACTGAGTGGTCGTGCATTTCGCGGTCGCCGTCGAGATGCACCGACCAGACGAAATAGGGGCTCGGCTTGTACTGGTCGAGCTTCTTCTCCATCAGCAGCGCGTTGGTGCACAGATAGACGAATTTCCGGCGCGCGATGATGCCCTCGACCACTTGCGGCAGCTCGCGATGCAAGAGCGGCTCGCCGCCCGCGATCGAAACCACCGGCGCGCCGCATTCGTCGACCGCCTCGAGGCACTGATCGACAGAGAGGCGCTGGTTCAGAATCTTGTCCGGATAGTCGATCTTGCCGCAGCCGGCGCAGGCCAAGTTGCAGCGGAACAAGGGTTCCAGCATGAGCACCAGCGGATAGCGCTTGCGGCCGGCCAAGTGCTGGCGGACGACGTAAGAGCCGACGTGAAACTTTTGCAGTAACGGAATACCCATTGATGTCTCTCAATTCGGATCGGTCAGGATCCCTTTGCCTGGATCTTATGGCGAAATCGGGCCGAATGCCCGCTTCGGCAGCCCCCATGCATAACGCCCGCGCGCGCCTTACGTTTCTCCTACGCGGTCGCCAGTTTCGGCGCCAGCGGGTCGGCCAGCGCCGGCGGCAGCTTGAACTCGATATCCTCGATGCGCCCCGCCATGGTCGATATATCGACCGGCCCCAGCGCGGCCAGCGCATCGATCACGTTCTCTACCAGGGTTTCCGGCGCCGAGGCGCCGGCCGTGATGCCGACCACCTTGGCGTCCTTGACCCATTCCGGCTTGAGCTCGCTGCCGTCGGCAATCAGATAGCTTGGGATTCCGCTGTCGGCGCCGATCTCGCTCAGCCGGTTGGAGTTGGAGGAATTGCTTGCCCCCACCACCAGGAGCACATCCACCAGCTTGCACAGGTCGCGCACCGCGCTCTGCCGGTTCTGGGTGGCATAGCAGATATCGCGGGTGTCGGGCCCGATCACGTCGGAGAATTTCGCCTCGAGGGCGGCGATGATGCCGCGGGTGTCGTCCACCGACAGGGTCGTCTGGGTGACATAGGCGAGCGGGGTATCGCGCGGAATGGTGAGCTTTTCCACATCTTCTTCGGTCTGCACCAGGTGCACCGGCACCGGGATGCGGCCCTTGGTGCCCTCGACCTCCGGATGGCCGGCATGGCCGATCAGGATGAGCTCGCGGGCATCGCGCACATAGCGGTTGGCCTGGTTGTGCACCTTGCTGACCAGCGGACAGGTGGCGTCGATGACGTTGAGCCCGCGCCGCTCGGCCTCTTCCTCGACCGCGCGGGCGACGCCATGGGCGCTGAAGATGGTCACCGCCTCGGCCGGGACCTCCGACAAATCCTCGACAAAACGGGCGCCTTTAGCCTTGAGGCTTTCGACGACGTGGCGATTGTGCACGATCTCGTGGCGGACATAGACCGGGGGTCCAAAGGTCTTGAGCGCCCGCTCCACGATCTCGATCGCCCGCACGACGCCGGCACAGAATCCCCGTGGCTGAGCCAATATAACTCGCATGCCAGTCCTAACAGGTTCGTTCCCGGCAGAGTTCCAGCGCATTGAAGGTATTTTTAGGGCCGAAAGGCAAGCCCCTCGGCAGCCGATGCGGCTTTTGCCGGTATCATGCCGGTATTATGGAACCTCAAGGCCGCCCTCCGCGCGCGCAAGGAACCGGCGGCAACCGGCTTATCCGTCTCAGGGACTTGGCTCAGGGACTTGGCTCGGCGCCCCCCGGCTCAGGCCTGGACCGGCACCGCGCGCAGGCGGGCGCCGATACCGTCGAGCACCAGCTGGTAGGCGCGGTCGACGATGTCGTCGACGCTGGGGGTGCGGGCGAACATGGCGCGGGCGCGGGCGGCGAGCTCCGGCCGCGTCGGCAGGTGCGGCAGGTGGGCGTTGGCCAGCACTTCCACCGCCCGATCCTGCGCCACGGCCAGCCGCTCCTGCAACGCCGCCAGCGAACCCGAGCCGAGCGCGGACGCCATGTGGCTGGCAATCCACTCCGAATTAAAGCTGGCGGCCAGCTGGCGGGCCGCCCGCTCGATCACCCGCGAGCCCAGCCGCTGCTCGTTACGCAGGATCGCCTCGGGCGGGCTCTTGAGGTCCCAGACCAGCCCGGTGAAGGACAGAAGCTTCAGCAGATAGAAAGTCGGGTCGTATTCCCACCAGCGGAAGCCCTGGCGCACGCTGCTCTGGCAGGCGTGGTGATTGTTGTGCCAGCCCTCGCCCATGGTGAAGATGGCCAGGAGCCAATTGTTGCGGGAATCGTCGCCGGTGACGTAGCGCTTGGTTCCGCGCACGTGCGCCAGCGAGTTGATGCAGAAGGTGCCGTGGAACACCAGGCACGTGCTCAGAAAGAAGCCGACGAACAGCCCCGGCCAGCCGGCGATCAGGAAGCACAGCACCGCCAGCGCATAGGCCGGCCAGCGCTCATGCCGGTGCAGCCACATCAATTCGGGATATTTCGCGAAGTCGGCAACCTTGACCATGTCGAAAGTGTCGTGCCGGCGCGCGAAGATCCAGCCCATGTGGCTGTAGACGAAGCCTTTGTGACGCGGCGAATGCACGTCGGCTTCGGTGTCGGAATGCAGGTGATGGTGGCGGTGCTTGGCCGCCCACCACAACACGCTCTTCTGCAAGGTGCTCTGGCACGCGAAGGCGAGGACAAATTGGAAGACGCGACCGGTCGCATAGGCGCGGTGCGAGAAATAACGGTGATAGCCGGCGCCGATCGCGAAAATGCGGCCCCAATAGAGCGCGATGCACAGAATGACCGATGGCCAGGTCACGCCGCTCCAGATCGCGCCAAGACAGGCGAGATGCACCAACACGAACGGGATCGCCGACGGATAGACAATATCGCTGTGATCGTCGTGGTCGCCGGCCGGCGCACGCGATGCGTCGTTGCTCGTCATAGCCCGGTGGTTCTCGCTTTTGCCAGCGGCCCCGGCGACCCCGATCGCCAGCGGCTGCCGCGCCCCTGAATCAAGCTTCCTATAACATCTTATAGCATGTCGCACGCCGGGCGTGACCGGGGAATACGGTTATATAGCGGTGTGCGCTTGCGGCATATGGCCCGGCGGCGGCCTGCTCAGTCTTGCAGCACATAGGTTCCCGGCGCGTCGCCGAGTGGCGGATAGCCCGCGGCAGGCGCACCCATGGCCGGCGGCGCCACGGCCGCGCCCGAATGGCGCGTTCAGCCACGCCACCCATTCCGGCCACCAGGAGCCTTCCTTGCGCGGCGCCACCTCGAGAAAGGTGTCCGGATCGATATAGCGGTCGGCCTCCGTCTTGGTCATCACCTGGAAGCTGCGGCCGTCGTGGCCCGGCCGCCCCCGCCGCCGGGGCCCTCCGCCGACAGATTCCGCGCTTGCTTACGCGGCGGGCATGCGCCCGTCATCGGTGTCAGACGATGTGGAAATCGTCCTGGTGCAAACTGGCGAGCGCGACGTTTTGAAGAGTGATGCTGTTATCGGCATCGACGGTTATGACGGTATCGCTCCCGGAGGCGCTCGCTGCCGCGAGCACGGCATCGAAATCCGCGAAAATGTTGTTCTGGAATTCGATAGCATCGTCGGTGCCGGCACCCGCGACAAAGTCGGTGATGACGTCATGGCCAAAGCCTGCCTTGAACACGAAGGTGTCGTTGCCGCTGCCGCACCCATCGTTGTCGCTCCTAAGTCCGGCCAATGTCGAAAGTGATGTTCATGGTAGGTGGCGATAGCGTTTCGCCCGACTGAACCCGTGCGCTATGGACCAGATGGCTAAGATGCCCGCAAATCCGGCCGCGAACAGATATCCTCGCAGATAAAGAGCAGCGCCAAGGCATGCGCAGCCCGATGCACCAAACCAAATTGAAATCAAATACTTTTGACGTAATGTTCGTGGAACGGCGCGCTCCCAAAGCTCGCCTCCGATCACGAATCGCATTGTAAGATCATCCTGAAGAGGCTTCGGCAGAAACGGCTTCGCTTGCTGAACCATTGTCAAATAGAAGCCCGCTGAGACCAGCAGCAAAATAAGTCCAAGTAAAATCATGAGAATGGTCATCGCTGTGTCCTGAACCACCCAAATGCATTGGCCCTGTTTGTAGATCGCTCATGCCGCCGTGAAGGCTATATCCAATTGTTTTGCGTTAGACGGCCCTGCGTTAACATTTTGCATGGAATCATCTCCGCGCACCGACTGAATTTCTGTCAGTCGCATTATTGCGACTGCGCAAATAAGCAGCAGAGTGACGCGTTTCGTTCCGCGCTTAAGAGACCGATGTAAAATGAAATAGGGCCGATACGTTACGCCTTTCCGCCACGCGCCCCGTGCGGCGCGACAAATAGTGCGGATCACAAAATCGATAAGATCGGCCGCGAAGACCGTCCGCATGGTATGCCGCCCCTCGAAGTCCATCCGCGACCGCGCACGATATGCGGGCTAAGTTCGACCGGGACGCTAGGCGCGATTTTTAGGGGCCGCAAATGAAAGTTGTGTGACCTGTGAATACCCCCATAACGGGACGCCACGGCTTTATAATCAATGTGAATGAAATCGTGTGGAGCACCGGCATCCGTCCGACGATCCCTGCCTCGCGCCAAAAGACGCAATCATTATCGCACGTCGTGGCGCGGGCGCGCTTCAATCCTGCAGCACGTAGCTGCCCGGCGCGTCGGCAAGCGGCGGATAGCCCGCGGCGGCGCACCCATCGCCGGCGGCGCCACGGCCGCGCCCGAATGGCCACTCAGCCACGCCACCCATTCCGGCCACCAGGAGCCTTCCTTGCGCGGCGCCACCTCGAGAAAGGTGTCCGGATCGATATAGCGGTCGGCCTCCGTCTTGGTCATCACCTGGAAGCCGCGGCCGTCGTGGCCCGGTTCCGACACGATGCCGGCATTGTGGCCGCCGTCGGTGAGCAGATAGGTCACTTCGGTGTCGAGCTGCAGGTTGATCTTGTAGGTCGAGCGCCAGGGCGCGACATGGTCGCGCAGCGTCCCGACCGCGAACACCGGCACGCGCACGTCGGTGAGCGCGATCGGCCGACCGTCCACCAGGAAATGACCTTCCGCCAGGTCGTTGTCGAGGAACAATTGGCGCAGATATTCCGAATGCATGCGGTAAGGCAGCCGGGTGGCGTCGGCGTTCCACGCCATCAGGTCGATCATCGGCCGCCGCTCGCCCATCATGTATTCGTGCACCAGGCGCGACCACACCAGATCGTTGGAGCGCAGCATCTGGAAGGCGCCCGCCATCTGGCGGCTGTCGAGGAAGCCCTGCTCCCACATCATGTCCTCGAGGAAGGCGAGCTGGCCCTCGTCGATGAACAGCATCAATTCGCCGGCCTCGCTGAAGTCGCTCTGCGCGGCGAGCAGGGTCTGCGACTTGAGACGCTCGTCGCCGTCGCGCCCCATGGTAGCCGCGGCGATCGACAACAGCGTGCCGCCGAGGCAATAGCCGACCGCGTGCACCTTCTCGTCCGGCACGATGGCATTGACCGCATCGAGCGCGGCCATGACGCCGAGCGTGCGGTAGTCGTCGAGGCCGAGGTCGCGGTCGTCGGGGCCCGGGTTCATCCAGGAGATCATGAACACCGTGAAGCCCTGCGCGGTGAGATATTTCACCAGCGAATTGTGCGGCGACAGATCGAGGATGTAGTACTTCATGATCCAGGCCGGCACGATCAAGACGGGCTCCGGCCGCACTTTGTCGGTCGTAGGAGCGTATTGGATGAGCTCGATCAGCCGGTTGCGATAGACCACCTTGCCGGGCGTGACCGCGACGTCGCGGCCGACCGCAAAGCTCTCGGCGCCCACCGGCTTCTTGCCGGCGGCCGCGCGCTCCCAGTCCTGCATGAAATTCTGCCAGCCGCGCACGAGATTGCCGCCGCCCTCGCGCAGCGTGTGCTGCAGCACTTGCGGATTGGTCGGCAGGAAATTCGACGGCGACATCATGTCGAGCAACTGGCGCGACGCGAACTCGACCATGTTCTCATGTTGCTTCGACAGCCCGCGCAGGCCGGTGGTGGCGTTGTGCCACCATTGCTGCTGCAGCAGGAAGCCCTGATAGATGAAATTGTAGGGGAAGCGCTGCCACTCCGGCGCCGCGAAGCGCTTGTCCTGCGGCAGGGGCTCGATGCAGCATTCGGTCTTGCCGCCGCTCATTGCGTAGCGCAGGGCGTAATCGGAAAAGCGCAGCGATTTGCGCAAGGCCTTGTCGACGAGCTGCAGGCGTTTTCCCGGCTGGTCGGCGAGATGGGTCGCCCAATGCAGGTAGGCGTAAGTGAGCGCGGCCGGCGACAGGCCGGCGGTGAAGCGCGCCATGCCTGCATGCAGCGAGCGGTCGGTAATATCGGCGATCGCCGTGGCGACATAGGAATCGCGGTCGCGCGTCTCGTGCGGCACCGGCGCGCCGGCGGGCGGGCGCCGATAGGCTTTGGGAAACGGCCGGATCTTGCCGGCCGCCGCGGCGGTTTCGGAAGGCGTTGCAGTCTCGGGGGCGGCCATGGCCGAGTTCTCCGCGCAAAGGTCTTGTCGGGGCCTCAGATCGCGGAGGAATATGGCGTTGTTACGTTACGGCGCCATGATCCAGGTCAAGGGCCGACAGGGCGGCTATAAAGCGGTTAACGAAAGGCATCGACGGCATGGACCCGGCACCAAGGCTCGACAGCCCATTCTGGAGCTTCTCGCTCAAGGTCTATGCCACACCCGGCGTCGCCGAGGAGTGCCTCGAGCTGCAGGAGCGGCTCGGCCTCGACGTCAACCTGCTGCTGTTTGCCGCTTATTTGGGCGCGGCCGAAGGCGTGACGCTTCAGGCCGATGACGTTGCGGCGGCGGCGGGCGTGGTGGGCGCCTGGCATTCCGACACGGTGCGCGGATTGCGAGCGTTGCGCCGCGCGCTCAAGCCGGCAAGCCTGGACCCGGAAAACGCGCTGCGCGGCCCGACCGCGGCTTTGCGCAACCAGGTGAAGGCCGCCGAGGTGGAAGCGGAAAGAATTGAGCAAGCCATGCTGTGGCGCTGGTGGCAGGCGCAACACGGCACGCGCCAAAGGGGCGAGGCGCGCGCGGCGCTTGCGGCAAACCTCAGCAAGCTGCTTGCCCATTACGGTGCGCCGCCCGACGCGGACCCGTCAGCCTTGCGCGCCGCCGCCCTGAATTTCGCCCAGTCGAAATCCTGAAAGCGCGCGTGCCGGCTAAGAATGCGGCCGATTTCACCCGAAATGCAGGCGCGGCTTTGACAGCGCCCCGGCCCAATGGGACAATATATCTTTATCGTTTCAGGCGCCGTAGCCGGCCGATGGCGGCGCGCGACTCCTGGACCGGCGAATCCATCCACGCGGCTCTGGTGGTCGGCTGAGCGGCAAGCAACGAACTAACGCGCTAGCCGAGCGGCGCGCGCGCTCGCATAAGGGGAGGACGAGATTATGAACATCAAGACGATGGCGGTCGCGCTCGGTGCGGTCGTCGGGCTGAGCCTGCCGGCCGCCGCGCAGCAGACCTATACCATCGGCGCCAACCCGCAAGGCTCGGTGTTCTTCGCCGCCGCCGCGGCCATCGCCAAGGTCGAGGTGGACAAGACCGGCCTGCAGTTCCGCGTCGCGCCCTATTCCGGCTCCTCGACCTACATTCCGCTCGTCGACAAGGGCGAGCTGGCCTTCGGCATGTCGAACGGCGCCGAATACGCCTTCGCCTATTCCGGCACCGAGCTGTTCAAGGGCCATCCCAACAAGAACCTGCGCAGCGTGCTGTTCACCTTCGCGCTCACCAACGGCTTCGCCGTGCGCAACGATTCCCCGATCAAGACCGCCGCCGATCTGAAGGGCAAGAAGGTCCCGGGTGTCTACAGCTCCGGACGCATCTTCGCCTATCTGCAGGACGCCTGGCTCGCCGCGGCGGGCTTGAGCCCCAAGGACGTGATCGTCGTGCCGGTGCCCAACTTCGTGGTCGGCGTCAAGGCTTTCATGGACGGACGCACCGACGCCGGCTACATCCCGTTCAATTCCGGCATCGGCAAGCAGGCCATGGCCAAGATTCCGGGCGGCTGGCACTATCTGTCGACCGGCACCGTGCCCAACGCCGACGAAAAGGCGTCAGAGGCGTTGCCGACCGCGCGCACGGTCAAGATCAAGCCGGGCAAGAACGCCACCGGCGTGGTCGACAACCCGACCACCTTGACTGCCATCGACGTCGCCCTGTTCACCAACAAGGACGTGCCGGACGACGTGGTCTATAAGACGGTCAAGGCGGCCTATGCCAGCAAGGCCGATCTGACCAAAGCACTCGGCGCCTTCACCCGTTTCAATCCGAAGCTGATGGTGCGCAAGAGCTCGGTGCCCTACCATCCCGGCGCCATCAAGGCCTACAAGGAACTGGGGCTCTGGCCGCCGAAGTAAGCTAGTGCCCCGCTTCCGAGGTTCGTGATACATCGCAGCACTCTCCGACACCAACTTCGGAAGCCAAGGGGCACTAGCAAGTATATGATCCTAGTGCCGCTTATCGATTTGAAGTTTCTGAACGAGCTTGCGGCAGGTGGTGCGGAAACTTCAAATCGGCGGCACTAGACCGATTGCGGGCGACGCCGCCGGCCCAGGCACCGGCGGCGTTGTCTTGCAAGATGAGGAGCACGGCGTTTGAGCGATCCACACACGGCGCCGTCCGCGCCCGAGCAGGCGACGCCCGCGCAATGGCTGGCGCGGGCCTGCGGCGCCGCCTTCGTCGCGCTGTCGATCGCGTGGACCTTCCAGGTGCCGAGCCGGCTCGGCTATAGCGTCTACAAGGAGCAGTTCCTGCTGCTCTGCCTCGGGCTTGCCGGCGCCGTGGTCTATCTCACCACCCGCTACGACCGCCGCAAGACGTCGAGCGCGCCGCTGTTCGACTGGGCGCTGGCGCTGATCATGCTGGCGCTTTGCTTCTACATCTCCTGGAACTACGAGTGGTTCCTGCTCAACGCCGCATATGAGCCGCCGCTCATGCTGGCGCTCGGCGTCGTCATGATCGTGCTGGTGATGGAGGGCCTGCGCCGCGTCTCCGGCTGGGTGCTGTTTTCCATCGTCATCGTGTTCATGATCTACGCGCTGGTCGCGCATCTGGTGCCGGCGCCGCTCACCGGTACGCGCACCAAGCTCGACGAACTCGCGATCTACCTCGCCTTTGACACCAACGCGCTGATCGGCATCCCGCTCGGCGTCGCCACCACGGTGGTGGTGATCTTCATCTTCATGGGCCAGGTGCTGTTCAACACCGGCGGCGGCGAGTTCGTCACCGACATCGCCATGGCCACCATGGGCCAGCGGCGCGGCGGCGCCGCCAAGATTTCGGTGCTGGCCTCCGGCCTGTTCGGCACCATTTCCGGCAGCGCCATTTCCAACGCCACCACGGTCGGCGTGGTGACCATTCCGCTGATGAAGCGCGCCGGCTATTCGGCGGTCGACGCCGGCGCGATCGAAGCCAATGCCTCGACCGGCGGGCAGTTCATGCCGCCGGTGATGGGGGCTGCCGCCTTTCTGATGGCCGAGTTCCTGGAAATCCCCTACGTCGAGGTAGCGGTGGCCGCCGCCATCCCGGCGCTGCTCTATTATTTCGCGATCTTCGTGCAGGTCGACCTGGTGGCGGCGCGCGACCGCATCAAGCTCCTGGCCGACGACCTGCCCAAGGCGCGCGAGGTGCTGCGCGCCGGTTGGCATTTCATCGTGCCCTTCGCGGTGCTGATCTACGCGCTGTTCAACACGCAATCGGACGCCGAGGACGCGGCGCTTTACGCGGCAATCGTCATGGCCGTACTGGGGGCGGTGCGCCAGTACAAGGGCCACCGCATGAATTTGCGCAACCTGGCCGCCTCGTTCTGGGATGCCGGCATTGCCACCACCGAGCTGGTGATGATCGTGGCGGCCGCCGGCTTCGTCATCGGCATATTGAACAAGAGCGGCGGCGGCTTTGCACTCACGCTGTTCCTGGTCAAGCTCGGCGGCGGAAATCTTTACTTGCTGCTGCTGCTGGCAGCCGTCATCTGCATCGTGCTCGGCATGGGCATGCCGACCACCGGCGTTTACGTGCTGCTGGCGGCGCTGGTCGCGCCCTCGCTGATCGAAGCGGGCGTCGCCAAATTATCGGCGCACATGTTCATCCTCTATTTCGGCATGATGTCGATGATCACGCCGCCGATTGCGCTCGCGGCGTTTGCCGCCGCCTCGATCAGCCGCGCCGATCCGATGAAGACCGGTTATGTCGCCATGCGCATGGGCTGGGTCGCCTACGTCATCCCCTTCGTGTTCGTGCTGTCGCCGACGCTGCTGCTGGTGGGGGCGCCCTGGAAGATCGCGCTCAATGTCACCACCGCCACCATCGGCGTCTATGTCGCCTCCGTCGCCATGGTGGGCTATTTCACCCGCCCGCTCGGCGCGGTGACGCGGCTGCTGCTCGCGATCGGCGGCCTGGCGGCGGTGTTCCCGGATACCGCCGTCGGTCTCAGCGGCATCGTCGACGCCGCCGGCATTTCGCTGTCGGCCGTTATCTTGGGCCGCGAATATCTGGCCGGCGGGAAGCCGACCGCGACGCCGGCCGGCGCCGCGCCTTCATAAGCTAGCCGAGCCTCGTCCGGTCAGGCGGCTTTCCAGAGCGGTGCGAATTGCTTCGCCACCACCTGCTCGTAGCGCAAGGCCACATCGATCAGCCCGAGCTCGCCGGCGAAGCGGCTCATGCCGGCGACGAAGTCCGGCGAGATCGCCGCGTCGTAATAAGGCAGATCGCGCGCGATCAGCGCGGCAATCAAGCCGGCTTCGTTTTCCGGAAACAGCGCGCGGCCGACTTGCGCCGCGCGGGTGACGTCGCTTCTCAGCGCGGCTTGCGTCTTGACGATGGCGCGCACGGCGGCGGCGGCAATTTCCGGCTGCTCCTCGATCAGTCGGTCGGTCGTCGCCACCGAAGCCATCGTATAATTGAACGCCTCCGGCGGCCCGTCGCCGCGCCGCACGTCCAGCACCACCGTGCCGACGCCGCGCGTGACCGCGATTTCCGCCGCCATGCCGTTGGCCCAGAAACCGTCGATCTTGCGCTCTTCCAGCGCGCGCGCCGCGGTCAGGCCGAAGTTGACGCCCGAACCTTGCGCACCCGGCACCGGCGCGATGCGGATGCGGTCGCGCTCCAGATCGAGACCGGCGGCGATCAATAGCCGCTTGAGCCCCATGTCGACCCAGGGTGCGGCGCCGATATTGCGGCCCTTGAGCACTTCAAGGTCGCCGCGCTTGGCGCCGAAATCCTTATGCAGCACCAGGAACCAGTACATGCCCTGCGCCTGCGCGCAGAGAAGCTTGGCGCCGTTGAAATCGGGAAAGGCGGCGAGCGCCGAATGCGCCGAGCCGGCGACGAAATCCACCGCGCCGTCGCGCAGCGCTTCGTACGCCTTGTCGACCGGGAAGATCAGCTCGAGTGCAACGTCGAGCCCCTGCTCCCGCATGAAGCCGAGCTCGATCGCCGCCTCGGCGGGGAAGTAGGAATTCGAGATCATGTCGGGCACGGCGAGCTTCATCGTGCAACCGCCCGCTCGATCCAGGCTGCGACGCCGAACAGCGCCGCGTCGCGCTGCTCGAAGCCCATGACCTGCAGCCCGACCGGCATGCCGTCGACCGTAAGCAGCGGCAGCGACACGGCCGGCGCCCCGAGCAGCGACGACGGCGCAGCAAACGCAGGATTGCCGGTCGATTGCAACCCGAGCGGCGCCGGCCCCGATGCGGAGAGCGTCACGCAAGCGTCGCAGTCGCGCGCAAGCTCGGCGTAGATCTTGCGCAGCGCGGCGCGTTCGGCGAGGGCGGCGCGATAATCCGCCGGCGTCATCGCCTCGGCCTCGGCCAGCCGTTGCAGCATGATCTTGCTCAGCTTGCCGGCGTCGCGGTCGCGGTAGGTGTTGAGCGGCCAGCGGCATTCCCAGGCATGGAGCCGGAAGGCGAGCGCCAGCGCGCCCGACAAGGCTTGCTCGACCGCCGCCACGCCGGCATGGCCGGCGCGCGCGACGATCTCGACGCCGCGTGCGCGCAGCCGCGCGACGGCTGCATCAAGCTGCGCTTTCGCTTCCGATGAGGCCTCCGCCCAGGCGTCCGTCTCCAGCAGCGCCAGCCGGCGCGGTTGAACCGGCGCGGGCGGCGACGGCGGGCCGACGAGCCCGGGAAAACCAGGGTCGCCGCCGGCGCGGACGGCAATCTCGTAGACCACCTGCCAGGCGTCGGCGAGCGACGCCGCCAGCGCGCCATGGCAACTTTGGCTCAAGCCGTCGTGACTGCCGCCGCGATTGATGGCGCCGAGCGACGGCTTGAAGCCGACCACGCCGCAATAGCTCGCGGGCCGCAAGATCGAGCCGACCACCTGCGTGCCGATGCCGACGCTCAGCATGCCGGCGGCAACGGCCGCCGCCGAGCCGCTCGAGGAGCCGCCCGGCGTGCGCGCCGGATCGAGCGGATTGCGGGTGCCGCGCGGCTCGGTAGCGGCGAATTCGGTGGTGACGGTCTTGCCGACGATGACGGCACCGGCCGCGCGCAAGGCGACGACGCTCGCGGCATCGCGCTCCGAGCGCCAGCCGGCGTAGAGCGGCGAGCCCATCTCGGTCGGGAAATCGGCGGTTTCGATGATGTCCTTGATGCCGACCGGCATGCCGTCGATCGGCGACAGCGGCTGGCCGGCGCGCCAGCGCGCGGCGGACGCCTCGGCCTGGCGCCGTGCGTTCGCCGCATCATAGTGGACAAAGGCGCCGACTTGCGCTTCGCGCGCCGCGATGGCCGCCAGGCAACGCTCGAGGAAATGGCGCGGCGAGTCGGCACCCGACCGGAAATCGGCTACCGCCGCCAGATAGGGCCGCAAGTCCGCGCTCAGCGGTTTCGTTTGTGCATCCATTTATACTTCCTTCGATACTTCCTTCGGCGTCATGGCCGCGCCGCGGGCGCCAATAATGCGCGCACGCGCCATGCCTTACCCTGTCTTAACCCTCGGACGCGGCATCATAATTCGGCCCGTCCGCGGGCGCCATGGGCGGTGCAGCGAAATCGCCGCAGCCGGCTGGCCGCGCATTTCGCTGAGCCGGCCCTTCGTCGTAAGCTCGCCCGCGAATCCCGCGAGCCACGAAGGAGACAGCGCATGCCGGCAGCGCAATTCACCCCGCCCCGCCAGTGGGAAGATTGGTTGAGCTGGGGGCTCGGCATCTGGCTGTGCATCTCGCCCTGGGCGCTGCATTTCGACCTGCAGCCGACCGCGACCCGTGCCGCCGTCATCACCGGCTTCGTGCTGATCCTGGTGGAGGCGGTAACGCTGTCGGTGTTCCGCGCCTGGGAGGAATGGATCAACATTGCCATCGGCATCTGGCTGATCGCGGCGCCCTGGGCGATCCCGGTTAGCGGCGCGGCGGTGACCGCCGATTTCGTCATCGTCGGCGCGCTGGTGCTGGGGCTGGCGCTCTACGAATTGCAGCAGACCTCGGGCAAAGCTTGAGCTAATTGGCATACATGGTCGACGGCAGCCAGGTCACCAGGATCGGGAAGAAGTAGATCACGTAGAGCATGACGATCTGCACGGCGATGAACGGCACGACGCCGTGCGCCAAAGTCGACAGCTTGATGCGCGAAATGCCGTGGATGGTGAAAAGATTGACGCCGATCGGCGGTGAGATCTGCGCGATCTCCATCGAGATGCAGGCGAATATGCCGAACACCAGCGGGTCCATGCCGAGCTGGTGCGCCACCGGCTCGAAGATCGGCACCGTAATCAACAGCATGGCCGCGCTTTCCAGGAACATGCCGAGAATGAGATAGACGAAAATCATCAGGCTCACCGCCAGCGGCCCTGCCGAGATCGAAATGATGGCTTTGGCGATGCTCTGCGGGATTTCCTGGAAGGTCAGGAAGTGGGCGAAATACTGCCCGAACACGATCAGCATGAACAGCATACAGCTCGTCTTGGTGGCGTCGACCACGGCCGTGACGATCTTGTGCCAATCCAGGCGGCGCTGCGCGATGCCGAGCGCCAGAACGTAGATGGTCGACAGTGCGCCGACCTCGGTCGGCGTGAAGATGCCGAGGTAGATGGAGGCGATGATGACGAGCGGCAGCAGCAGAACGAAGGTGCCGCGCCGGGTGGCGTCGATCCGCTCGCTCCAGCTCATGCTGTGCGCGACGCGCACCGCGGGCCGGCTGAGCATGGCGTAGAGCGCGAACAGGCTCGCCATGATCAGGCCGGGCACGATGCCGGCGATAAACAGCTTGCCGATCGAGGTCTCGGTCAGCACGCCGTAGAGGATGAGCGGGATCGAGGGCGGGATGATAATGCCGAGCGTGCCGCCGCCGGCGACGAAACCGCCGGAGCGCCGGTCACCGTAGCCCTCCGCCTGCAAGAGCGGAATGGCGACCAGGCCGACGGTGGCGGCGGTCGCGATGCTGGAGCCCGAGATGGCCGCGAAGATCGTGCAGGCGCTGATGGTGGCGACGCCGAGCGAATTGGGCACCCGCCCGAACCAGGCCTTGGTCGCGGCGAACAGGTCGGCGCCCGCCTCGGATCGCTGCATGATCGTTCCGGTCAGGATGAACAGCGGCAGCGCGACCAATTCGAAGATCGACGAGCCCTGCCAGGTGATCTGGGCGAAATTGCGCAGCACCTGCGCCGGCGCGTCGGTGATCAGCGACGACAACAACACCGCCGCCGCCATCGACACGAACACCGGCACGCCCAGCACCATGAAGCCGAACAGCAGGCCAATGGCGATGAAGCCGGCGTAGTCGTAAAGGGAGTCGAGGAACGGCATGCGGCGGGTCGGCGCCTCTGTTGCTTTAAGCGCCCGGCTCGGCGCGCTCGTCCGGCTCACCCGGCATGGCGCCGCGCAGAAGCTGGGCGAGCGTTTGGATGGTCAAAGCGAGCCCGCCGAGTGGCAGCGCCAGTTCCGGCAGATATTGCGGCACCGACAGCAGCGTGTTCGAGCGGATATCGTTGGCCCAGGAATAGGCGACGAACTGGGCAGTGGCGAAAATCAAGGTAAGCGCAAAAGCCAAGATCACCAGCAGCACGACGATATCGATGACCTTCCGGCAGCGCGGCCACATATGCGCGAGAGCGGTGATGCGGAAATGCGCTCCGCCCGCGAGCGTGATGCCGTTGGCGAGAAAGGCCGCGGCGACCAGCGCATACAGCGTGGTCTCGAACACCCATAGCGTCGGGTGCCCGAACGAGCGGGCGACCGCGTCATAGGCGATCGGGAACGGCAGCAGCCCGACCAGGGCGATGCCGATCCAGCCCATGACACGGGCGACTGCCTCAAGCCGAGTGGCAAGCCGTTCTTTCACGCTGGGGTCAGCCCTTGCAGCAGGCCCGGAGCGCCGCGGCGGCGCGGCGGTCCGGGCCCGGCCTTATCGAGCTATTTCTTCGCTTCGTCGAGCAGCTTGATCAGCGCCGCGGGGTAGCGCTTGCGGTCGCGCTCGGCGAGTGGCGCGAGCTTGGCTTGCCAGAGCTTGTATAGATCGCTGCCCGGCTTGACCTCGGTGACGGTCAGCCCCTTGTCGCGGAACACCTGCACGAACTTGCCGTACGACGCGATCATAAAATCTTCCGAATGGTTGCGCGCCGCGGTCGCCGCGTCCTGCACGATCTTGCGCTGGGCGGGCGTGAGGCTGTTCCACTTGTCCTTGTTCATGACGTAGGCGTGCACCAGCGTGCCGAACAGCCCGTTCGGCACCATGACGAATTTCGTCACCTCGTAGTGCTTGAGCCCGACCGCGCCCTGGATGCCGCCGAGCGCGCCTTCGACAGCGCCGCGCTGCAGCGCCGCGTAGACGTCGCCGACGCCCATGGTGACCGGCGACGCGCCCACCGCCTGCAGCAGCTCGCTGGCGCCCTTCGAATAGGTGCGGATGGTCTTGCCGGCGATGTCCGCGGGCTTCAGGATCTTGTTGCGCGTGGACAGCACCGGCGAGCCGATGTCGAACAGCGTGAGCAACACGGCGCCGTTCGCCTGCAGGCGCTTGTTGTAATATTCGAAGATCGGCTTGCCGGGCAGGAAGTCGTCGCGCGCCATCTGCATGCTGTAGGGCCACAGCGGGCTCACGGTCGCCGAGACTTCCGGGATGCGGCCCGACCAGGTGTCGAGCGTGGTCAGCGAAATGTCGACCGTGCCCTGCGGCACCGCGGTCGACACGAACTGCTGCTTGACCATTTCGCCGCCGGCGAACACCTTGAAGGTAATCTCGCCCTTGCTCTGCGTCTCGACCGCCTTCACGAAACGGTCGACGAACTGCGAGACCTGCGGGTGCTTGGGGCTGCCCCAGGTCGAGAGTGACAGGCGCACTTTCGCGCCGGCCTCAGCCGGAAAAGCAATGGCGGCAACGATGCCTGCGATGCAGGCGAGCTTTGCTAGTCTCATATCTTCCTCCCCTGATTTTATTATTCGCTATTTGGCCGTTATTCGTCGCGATGCACCTCGACGGTACCACGGCTCGGATCGACGACCAGCCGGTCGCCGGTGCGCACTTCGTCGGTCAAATCGACGTCGAAGCGGTCGACCATCGAAACGCCGGCGAAGGACGCGCCCTGCGCCATGATGGGATTGACCCGGTTGAACAGCAGCGCCTTGGGAACCATCTTGCGCGAGGCCATCTCGGCCAGCATCCAGGCGGTCGCCACGCCGCCTTTGGCCTGGTCGAGCACCAGGATGCGGTCGACATAAGATTGCCCGACGAGCGCATGCGCCGGCCGCGAGAAGATGCCCTTGATGCGGTCGAGGTCGTAGCGCGCGCTGAAATTGTCCTTGGCGACGAGCGCGACACCTTCGACGCGCGGGCCGACGCCGACATGGCCGGTGAAGCTACGCACGCTCATGCCACGCTCCTTTGCGCCGCGATACGGCCGGCGACCGCCG
Source organism: uncultured Pseudomonadota bacterium (assembly GCA_963805535.1). Taxonomy (GTDB): domain Bacteria; phylum Pseudomonadota; class Alphaproteobacteria; order Rhizobiales; family Xanthobacteraceae; genus Pseudolabrys. The sequence continues at coordinate 94,577 of CAWDUV010000004.1, read as the reverse complement.
CCTCGACGCAGGCATCCATGCTGGCAAGCGTCGGTTCGTAGCCGTAGCCGCCGATGATGTTGGTCAGCTTGGCGGAATTGGTGACCAGGCGCCGCCAGCCATTGGCTTCCGCCATTTCGCGCGCATAGCTTTGATAGAAGCAGACCCCCGACAGCACCAGCGCGCCGGAGGCTTCGATACGCGCGGTGAGGCCCATGCGGTCGCTCGCCGATTTGATCTCGGGCGAAGTGACGGCCAAAAGCGTGGTCGATTTGTTGATCTGGCGCCCGTCGAGCCGGTCGGCGAGCGCGGCCATTTCGACCAGCGACAACTGCGGCGCCGAAAAGACGACGATGTCGACTTTGTCGCTGCCGCTGGAATAGCCGGCGAAGAAGGCATCGAGATCGGCGCGGGTAATGCGCCGCGGCTCCGGCGCCTGGCCGTCCCAGGGCTCGCGCGGATCGCGCGCCTCCGGCGTCACGCCCACCATGTGAAACAGGGCGACCGAGCCGAAGCTCGCCATGGCGGCGCCGAAATGCTTGAGCGCGTCGGAACCGGGCGCGCCGGCGATGCCCTCGATCACCGGCACCGCCCAGTAGTTTCCGGCCATGCGCCCGATCAGCCCGCCGAGCGCCCCCCACTCGCTCCAATCCCGCGGCGCGAACTCCACGACATAGCGATGCGTGCCGCGGCGGTTGCGGTCGAGATGATAGCCGTAGCGCGGCGTGCGCCCGGTCAAGGCGGCAGACAGCGCCGACGGCCCGCCTTCGAAATTGCTGCGGGCGCCGAGCACGCTGTTGCTGTAGATGACGACGCCGGTGTCGCCATAGGCCATGTGCTCGCCCAGCACCGGCGGCATGATGGTCTGATAGTTGATGCAGGTATCGGTCATCAGGATGCCGAGCGCCTCGAAAGCGGCGATGGCGCGCGCTTCGAGATCGGCCATCCACTGCTGCTGGCCGAGCTTCTTGTAGACGCGAAAATCGACGCCGCGCGGATCGGTGATGGTGGGAATGCGAACCCGGCGCGCCTCCGGCGCGTGGCGGGCAAGGCTTTCCAGAAAGCCCACGCCATGCTGGCCGAGCGACTCGGGGTCGGCCATGATGTGCGCCTGCGCCACCGGCACGAGATCGTCGGCGTCGAAAAAGCCGCCGACCTCGATCTGGTGCTTGATCGCCCATTGGCGCGGCTCGCCCAGTTCGCCCGCCAGCATCGCCTTTTCTTCTTGGCTGAGCTGCAAAACGCCCCTCCCTGCCCGTGAAAGGCGAATTATAGGACGTCATAGGACGTCTTGTAAACGCTCTCCGGCAGGTGAAATCAGGGCGTCGGGCGGATGTTCCCCGCCAGCGGCATCGGCCCGCGCAGGCTGAGCGTGAAGTGATAGCCGTCCGAGCGCACGTTGAATTCCGTGATCTCGCAAGGGCAATCGTCGGTCCCGTAGGAAATGCGCTCGAGCTCGAGCAAGGGCGCCGACGCCGCGCAGCCCAGCGTGCGGCCGAGACGGCCGGCGGCGCGGCCGCCGATCTTCAGATCGGCGCGGTTGACCTCGCGCTTCATCATGCGCAGCAGCCCGTAGATCGTATTGGCCTCGGCGTCGGCGAAGGAAAAGCGCTCGGCGCCGGCCGGCAGCCAGCATTCCAGCAAGCCGAGCGGACGCTCGCCGACATAATAGAGTCGCTTCAAGCGCATCAGCCGCTTGCGTCCGCCCAGCAGCTTGCGCACACGCTCGGGCGGCGCCTGCGCCGAGAAATCGAGCAGCTTGGTGCGCAGCGACAGTCCGGTCGCTTGCAAAGTCTCGTAGATGCCGCGCAGCTCGTGCAGCTCGTGCGTGAGCGTCGGGCCGCTGATGAAGGTCCCCTTGCCCTGCCGGCGCACCGCGACGCCGCGCCGCACGAGAAGATCGATCGCCTGCCGCACGGTGATGCGGCTGACGCCGTATTGCGCCATCAATTCGATTTCGCTCGGCAGTTTCTGGGAAGGACGCAGGCGGCCGCGTCCGATCTCGCTTTCCAGACGCACAGCCATCTGCTGGTAAAGCGTCAATGGACTTGAACGCTCGAGAATAGCGCCGGCCATTTGCGCATCCATCCTTCAACGGCAGCTTAGCCTTAGAGGGCGGTCAATCGCTAGGCAAGGCCGCTGCGCCGATGCGCCGTGAAACCGCGGCGGCGCGTTGCGCCAGGCGAAACGCATGCGGCGCCGATTTCTAGAAACGTCGCGCTATTTTTTGGCAGACCAGGTGATCCTGCCAAGCGCGCTTTCGCGAAGCAGGATGGTGGGCGCACAAGGACTCGAACCTTGGACCCGCTGATTAAGAGTCAGCTGCTCTACCAACTGAGCTATGCGCCCGGATTGCCCGCTCGATCTAAGCAGGCCCGGTCCCTTAGCAAAGAGGGGCCAAGCTGGCAAGCGCGCGGCCCGGCCTTAAGCCCCTCCCCCGCCACGCGAAAAAGCCGCCGGGCGAACCCGGCGGCTTCTCGACAGCGGCGCGCGGCGTCAGGGAATGCGCCGGCCCATTGCCTGCTTGGCTTGTCTTACTGCGCACCGGGGCCGCGGTCGGGTCCACCCATCGGCCCGCGCGGCCCATGGTCGCGACGGCCGCCATGGTCGCGCCAGCCGTCATGGCCGCGCCAGCCGTGATGGCCGTGCCAGCCGTGATCGCCGTGCCGACCCATCACCCTCGCCAGCACCACGAAGCGGTGCTTCTGCGCCTGGTCCAGGCTCTGGTACAGCGGGCCGGCGGCTGTCGCCAGCTTCTTGAGCGCGGCGCCGCGGCTTTCCATCGCCTCGGCGCGGCGGCTCATGCGCGCGATCGGGTCGGCCGGCTTCGCCGCATTCTGCCGCGCGGCAAAGTGCTCGGCGCGCTGCTTGGCCATGTCGCGCATTGCGCTCTCCACCGCCGGCCAGTTCTTCTCCTGCGCCGGCGTCAGTTGCAACCCGGCATGCAGCGCCGCGATGCGGGCGTCGGCAAAGGCGGTGATGTCGGTCGCGCTCGGGCGCCAGCCTTGCATGCGCTCGGCCTTGCCCGGCGCCTGATCGGCGTAGGCAAGGGTTGCGCCGGCGATCGCCAGAGCGGTCGTGCCGGCAAGAACAGTCTTCCACATGATAGCCACCTCCAATGGCAGTTCTGATGCAGGCAAGTTTGGAACGCGGCCCTGCCTTATCAAGTTAAAGTTTGGAAAGAAGGTTACCCGCGTGCAACAAAGATGTACGCGCGTTCATTAGAAAAAAGCGCAGGGAATCAGAGGGCGGCGCGTTGCTGTGCCCCGCTCACACGGGCTTACCGAACAGAAGATTGGGCAGATAGAGCGAGATTTCCGGGATATAAGTCACCACGATCAGGAAGCCGAGCAGGATCATCAGCCAGCCGACGGAAGCGCGCACCACCTCGACCAGCGTCATATTGGTGATGCCGGAAGCGACGAAAAGATTGAGGCCGACCGGCGGCGTCACCAGCCCGATCTCCATATTGACCACGTAGATGATGCCGAGATGGATCGGATCGATGCCGAGCTTCTGCGCGGTTGGAAACAGGATCGGCGCGGTGATCAACACGATCGCCGACGGGTCCATGAAATTTCCGGCCACCAGCAGGATGACGTTGACGATCAGCAGGAAATGCCAGGGCGCCATATGCGCGGCGGCGACCATGTTCGAAATGTTCTGCGGGATTTGCGAAGTGGTCAGCACGTGGCCGAACAGAAAAGCGTTTCCGATGATGAACATCAGCATCACCGACACGCGCGCGGAATCGAGCAGCACCCGCGGCACGTCGGTGATGTGCAGGTCGCGATAGATGAATACCGCCGCGAAGAACGCGTAAACCGCCGCCACCGCCGCCGCTTCCGTCGGCGTGAAAACGCCGCCGTAGATGCCGCCCATCACGATGAAGATGAGCAGCAGCCCCCACAGCGCGTTCCAGAACAGGCGAAGTTGCTCGCGCAAGCTGGCCTTGGGCAGGCGCGGCAGCTTCTTGATGCGCGCCGCCACGTAGATGGCGACCATCAGCGACAGGCCGAGCAGCATGCCCGGGACCACGCCGGCCATGAACAGCCGGCCGACCGAGGTTTCGGTGGCGGCCGCGTAGACCACCATCACGATCGAGGGCGGGATCAGGATGCCGAGCGTGCCGGCATTGACGATCACGCCGGTGGCAAAGGACTGCGTGTAGCCCGCCTCCACCATGCCGGCGATGACGATCGAGCCGATCGCCACCACGGTCGCCGGCGAAGAGCCCGATACCGCCGCGAACAGCATGCAAGCCAGCACCGAAGCGATGGCAAGCCCCCCGGGCAAATGTCCGACCGCCGCGATCGCGAAATTGATCATGCGTTTCGCCACGCCGCCGGTGGTGAGGAAATTGGCCGCCAGAATGAAGAATGGAATGGCGAGCAGCGTGAACTGATCCATGGTCTGAAAGAACGCCAGCGCCAGCGACGCCAGGCTGTCATGCTCAAACAGCAGGATGGTGAGGACGGACGACAGGCCGAGCGCCATGGCGATCGGCAGGCCGAGGCCGAGGAACGACAGCATCGTGGCGAAGAGAAAGACCGTCTTCATCGCTGGACCGTCGTGGCGTCGGGCATATCGTCGTGGGTGATGTCCCTGACCGCCTCATGCGCCTCGTCGGCGAGTTCGTAGCCTTCCGACCGGCCGGTGATGATGCGCCAGCCCATTTCGAGCAGGCGCACAAACAGCAGCACGAATCCGAGCGGCAGGCAGACGCTGAGCTTCCAGGTCGCGACCGGAATGTCCTCGGCCTCGACGTTGATGATGTACATCTTGTGGATGTAATCGAACGACCCGTACATCATCAGCACGCTGTAGCTGAGCGCCAACAACAGCACGAGTATGCCGACCGCGCGCCGCGCCGGCGCCGGCAATAGGCGCACGGCGGCGTCAACCCCGATATGCGCGCGCACCCGCACGCAATAGGAGATGCCGATCATCACCAGCCAGGAGAACAGATAGAAATTCGCCTCGAGCTGCCAGATGAAGCCCGAGTTAAAAACGTAACGAAGAACGACCTGAACGAACGTCAGTATCGTCATCACGCCGAGGATCAGCGCGATCAACCCTTCCTCGGCGCGGTGCACCGCCTCCCGCAGCGACACCGTAACCCCCCACGCTATGTCTATTCATTATAGACGGCTGCCGCGGCTGTGACGCCGCGGCAGCCGCAAATGCTTAGTTGGTCTTCGGGCCGTTCGAGGCGACCGCAGCATCGACGATGCCCTTGCCGATCTTGCCTTCGAACTTCGCCCAGACCGGATGCATCGCCTTCACCCACGCGGCGTGCTGCGCCGGCGTCAGCTCATGGATCGTGGTCACGCCGGAGGCTTTGATCTTGGCCTTCGCGTCGACATTGAGCTTGTTGGCGATCTCGTTGTTGGTCTTGGTCGCCTCGGCCAGCGCCTTGGAGAGGCCGGCGCGGATGTCGGCCGGCAGGCCGTTCCACCACTTGGCGTTGACCAGCACCATGTAGTCGATCACGCGGCCGTTCGACTCGGTGAAGTCCTTCTGCACCTCGTAGAACTTCTTCGAATAGATGTTCGACCAGGTGTTCTCCTGCGCGTTTACCGTGCCGACCTGCAGCGCCTGATAGACTTCCGAGAAGGCAAGCTTCTGCACGTTGGCGCCGATCGTCTCGTAGCTGGCGGCGATGATGTCGGACTGCTGGATGCGGAACTTGAGGCCCTTGGCGTCGGCCGGCATCAGCAGCGGCTTGTTGGCCGACATCTGCGACAGGCCGTTGTGCCAATAGGCGAGCCCGAGATAGTTGCGCTTCTCCATCGAGTGCAGGATCGACTGGCCGACCTTGCTCTGCTCGAAGCGGTCGACCGCGTCCATGTCCTTGAACATGAAGGGCAGGTCGAACACCTCGGTCTTGTGCGTGTATTTGCCGAACTTCGACAGCGAGGTGGCGATGAACTGCACGTCGCCGAGCGCGAGCGCCTCCATCTCCTTGGCGTCGCCGTAAAGCTGCGAGTTGGGATAGACCTCGACCTTGACCTTGCCCGGCAAGAGGCGTTCGGCCGCCTGCTTGAACTTGAGCGCCGCCTGACCCTTCGGCGTGTGCTCGGCGACCACGTGCGAAAACTTGATCACAATCGGTGCGGCACTCGCCGCAACGGGCATGGCAAAAACGGCGGCCGCGGCAGCCGCCAATAACCACTTACGCATGGACGTCACCCCCTCGTGGGATACGCAGCCGGCGTTCTTCGGTCCGGCCGCCATTGGGATTGAACAAAGGTTCGCGCCAGCCGGTTGTCCGGCCAGCGGGCGCTATAGGCAGCACCCGGCGGGCCTACCGTCAAGCCGAAAAAGGCGCCCATGGCGGCTTGGCCGCCGGCGGCCGGCTCAATTGAGCGCGGCCAGCACGGGTCCCAGGCCCATTTCCTGCGCTAGCATCATGGCGCTCTGCTTCTGGTCGTCGCGCAAGGTCGCGATCAGCGGGCGCGCCGCCACCGCCAGCCGCCTTATCGCGTTACCATCGAGCACGATGGAAACCACGCGGTGGCTGATGCGGTGTACCAGCCCGCCCTGCGGGCCTTGCGCCTGATGCCGAGCAATGCCGCGCAGCGCGGCCTCGACCGGCGGCCAGTAGTGCTGCTGTTCGGGCGTAAGCCGCAAGGTGTGCTTGATCCGCGCGATATCGATCGAGGCGGCCTCGTGCTCGATCGCAACGGCGCCGGCATCGCGCGCGACGGCCGCAGTGTTAACGGACAGTAAATTCACCGCCGCGAGCGCCAGCGCGCCCGCGAATAACATCGTCCTCATGCTTGCAAGTCCCCGCGTGATTTCACGTTTCGGACGCGCGCATAGCGGTCAAATCCGCCGTCAGCGGGGCGAATTGCGGTCGAACTGTGATTTTTTCGGGTCTGGAATCGAGAGCATAGCAGAAATGCAAGGCCGCGCTCGGTGTGCGGGCGCGGCCTGCATTTCTGAGCGGAGCGTTAACCCACTTCCTGCGAGTGGATGCGCCGCTCGATGCCCGGCGTCCTGCTGCGCCGGCTGGTCATCTTGTTGAGCGCGCCGAGATAGGCCTTGGCGGAGGCGACCAGGGTGTCGGGATCGGCGCCGCGCGAGGTGAACGAGCGCCCGTCATGCGACAGCCGCACCGAGACTTCCGCCTGCGCGTCGGTACCCTCGGTCACTGCGTGCACCTGGTAGAGCTCGAGTGTGGCCTCATGCGGAACCAGCGCGTGGATCGCGTTGAAGATGGCGTCCACCGGACCGTTGCCGGTCGATTGCGTGGTGATGTGTTTGCCGTCGATGTCGAGCGTCAGCGTCGCCGATTGCGGGCCTTGTGTGCCGGCGATCACCGTCAGCGAGACGATCTTGACGCGATCGTGCGCGGTGGCGATTTCCTCGTCGACCAGCGCCTCGATGTCCTCGTCGTAGATCTGCTTCTTGCGGTCGGCCAGCGCCTTGAAGCGCACGAAGGCGTCTTCCGCCTGGTTGCCGGCCAGATGATAGCCGAGCTCCTCCAGCTTGTGCACAAAGGCGTGGCGGCCCGAGTGCTTGCCCATGACCAGCGAGGTTTGCTTCACGCCCACCGATTCCGGCCTCATGATCTCGTAGGTCTGCGCGTTCTTGAGCATGCCGTCCTGGTGGATGCCGCTCTCGTGCGCGAAGGCGTTGCGCCCGACGATCGCCTTGTTGTACTGGACCGGAAACGAGGTCGCCGCCGACACGAGCTTGGAGGCGCGCATCAGCATGGTGGTGTCGATGCCGGTGACGAAGGGGAACGCGTCGTTGCGCGTCTTGATCGCCATGACGATTTCTTCGAGCGCGGCGTTACCCGCCCGCTCGCCGATGCCGTTGACGGTGCACTCGATCTGGCGCGCGCCGCCCATCACGCCGGCGAGCGAATTGGCCACCGCCATGCCGAGATCGTTGTGGCAATGGGTGGAGAAGACCGCCTTGTCGGAATTGGGCACGTTCTCACGCACCTTTCTGAACAGCTCGAAATATTCCTCCGGCGTGGAGTAGCCGACGGTGTCGGGGATGTTGATGGTGGTGGCACCGGCGTTGATGGCGGCCTCCACGCAGCGGCAGAGGAAATCGAACTCGGTGCGGGTGCCGTCCTCCGACGACCATTCCACGTCGTCGGTGTGGCCGCGCGCGCGCGTCACCTGCGCTATCACCATCTCGTAGACCTCGCGCGGCTCCTTCTGCAGCTTGTATTTCATGTGCACCGGCGAGGTGGAGAGGAAGGTGTGGATGCGCTTGCGCCTGGCCGGCTTGATCGCTTCGGCGCAGCGGTCGATATCGTTGAAGGCGGCGCGCGAGAGCCCGCAGATCACCGCGTTCTTCGCGCGCTTGGCGATCTCGTGCACGGCGGCAAAGTCGCCTTCCGAGGCGATCGGAAATCCGGCCTCGATGATGTCGACGCCCATGTCGTCGAGCAATTCGGCGACTTCGAGCTTTTCTTCGTGGGTCATGGTGGCGCCTGGGCATTGCTCGCCGTCGCGCAAGGTGGTGTCGAAGATGACGACGCGGTCCTTGTCGGATTTCGGGTCGGTAGTCATGGCAGTCGTTCCTTCTCAAAAGCATGCGCCGCTTCAGGCGCTCGATTGGGATGCTGTCTCCGTCAATCCCCCGAGTGCCCAGGCGAAAACGCCCTGCCGGCCCTCAGGGGCGGATAAGGAGAAGGAGCGAGCCCAGAATGAGGGTAGCCATAGCCGAGCCCTTGGGTTCGGCCTGGGAGGCCGCCCGTCCGATCGCGCTCAACTTGCGGCGCGTCGTCATGGCTCTCAAATTACCCTCTTGGTCGCGGGCTAAGATCGCGGAACAAGGTAAAGTCCACGTTAACCCGCATCTAGGACGTGATCGTTCTAACGGAAAGGGGCGGCACGAATCAAGCGCGGGATAGGACAGTATTGCTGTCTATTTTTCCGCAAGCGAGGTGGCAATGGACGAATTTCGGCGCGGCCTCATTCGCCGGGCTTGGCCGCGGCAGCTCATTTTCACGCTGGCGCTGGCGGCGTCGATCTTCGCCTTGGCCGGCACGCTACGCTATTGGCAGGCTTGGCTGTTTCTGGCCGCCTTCATCGGCTCGAGCGTCGCGCTCGGTGTCTATTTCGTGCGGCACGATCCCGCTCTGATCGAGCGACGCATGCAAGGCGGCGTCTCCGCCGAACAGGAGCCGACGCAGAAGATCATCATCGGCTTGCTGATGGCCGGCTTGTTTCTAGCCATCCTGGTGCCGGCGCTTGATTATCGTTGGCACTGGTCCGCGGTTCCGGCCTGGCTTGCGATCCTGGCCAATATCGGGATTGTGGCGAGCTTCGTCCTGTTCTTCTTTGTGATGAAGCAGAACAGCTACGCCGCCGCCACCGTGCGCGTCGAAACCGATCAGCCGGTGATCTCGACCGGGCTTTACGGCGTTGTGCGCCACCCGATGTACACGGGCGCGCTGCTGTTGACGGTGTGCATGCCGCTGGCGCTTGGCTCCTCGTGGAGCCTGCTGCTGCTGATCATAGTCGTTCCGATCCTGGCCTGGCGGTTGCTCGACGAGGAGCGCGTGCTCAGGCGCGACCTGCGAGGCTATGCCGACTATTGCCGGCGCGTGCGCTACCGGCTCATTCCTTTCCTCTGGTAGCGGCTCACGCCTTCAGCATTGCCGGATCGATCGGCAACGTGCGCACGCGCTTGCCGGTGGCGGCGAAGATCGCATTGCACAGCGCGGGGATGGCCGCGGGCAGTGGCGGCTCGCCGAGGCCGGTCGGCGGATGGTCGCTCTTGATGAAATGCACCTCGATCGGCGCTGCTTGCGACATGCGCAGCAGCGGGAAGCTGTCGAAATTGGCCTCGACCACGCGGCCGTCTTCGAAGGTGATCTTCTGGCCGAGCGCTTCGCCGAAGCCGTCGAGAATGGCGCCGTGCACCATGTTGTCCGCCGCGGTGGGATTGATCACCTGGCTGCCGATGTCGCCGACCGCCCAGACCTGGTTGATCTTCACGCCGCCGTCGTCGGCGACCGCCACTTCCACCACCTCGGCGAAATAGCCGAGATGGCTGTAATAGAAGGCAACGCCCACGCCGCTGCGCGCCGGCAGCGTGCGCTTGCCCCAGTCCGACACGACGCGCACCCCTTCGAGCACGGCGCGGGCGCGCGCAGTGTTGAAGCCCGGCCCCCGGCCCGGGAGCAATTCGTCCTTGCCGAGCAGGTCGATCTGGAATTGCAGCGGGTCCTTGCCGGCCGCATGCGCCAGCTCGTCGATGAAGGACTGGAACACGAAGGCGAGCGCGTTGTCGCCAGGCGCCCGCAGCGGTCCGGTCGGAATGCCGAACGGGATCAGCGAATAGCCGTAGGACAGGTTCGCCACGCGGCCGGCCGGATAGGTTTCGGCGCTGAGATTGGCGGAGGGCGCGAATTTGCCGTTGCGGCCGAAGCTGACGAAATGCTGTTGCCAGGCCATCAGCCGACCGTTGCCGTCCAGACCGCCCTTGAAAAAATGCCAGCCGCCCGGCCGGTAGAAATCGTGCTGCATGTCGTCGGCGCGGTTCCAGATCAGATTGACCGGCGCGCCGGCGACTTTCGAAATCCACGCCGCCTCCACCATGTAGTCGTTCATCAGTCGCCGGCCGAAGCCGCCGCCGACGCGCGTGAAGTGGATGGTGACGTTGTGCGCCGGGATACCGAGCGTGCCCGCGACCAGCCGGCGGCCCGGCTCCGGGTTCTGCGTCGGCGCCCAGATCTCGACCTTGTTGCCTTGGGCATGCGCGGTGCAGTTCTGCGGCTCCAGCGTGGCATGCGCAATGAACGGGTAATGGTAGGTCGCCTCCACCACATGCGCGGCACCGCGCAGCGCGCTTGCGGCGTCGCCGTCATCGCGCAGGCGGTGCGCCGGCGGCTTGGCGCCGAGCGCCATGGCTTGGCGGGCAAAGCTTTCGCTGTTCTGCGTGCGCGTTGCGCCTTCGTCCCATTTTACCTGCAGGCTGCGGCGCGCTTTTTCCGCACGCCACCAGCTGTCGGCAACGATCGCCACGCCGGGCATCAGCCCGGCGAGGTCGCTGCCGCCTTCCACTACGAAGGCATGGCGCACGCCCGGCATCTTGCGCAACGCATCGACGTTGGCGCTCGCCACCTTGCCGCCGAACACCGGGCATTTCTGGAATACGGCATGCAGCATGCCCGGCACCACGGTATCGATGCCGAACAGCGGCTCGCCCTTCACCACCTTGGGGCTGTCGTAACCGGGCTTGGAATGGCCGATGATCTTGTAGTCCTTCGGATCCTTCAGCTTCAGACGATCGAGATCGGGCAGCGGCTGCCGGGCCGCCGCGGCGGCGAGCGCGCCGTAGGTGAGCGTGCGGCCGCTGCCGGCGTGTCTCACATGGCCGTCGACGGCGGTGCATTCGCCCACCGGCACTTTCCAACGCTGCGCCGCGGCGGCGATCAGCATGGCGCGCGCGGCAGCCCCCATCTTGCGCAGCGGGGTCCATTCGAGCGGCGTCGCCATGCTGCCGCCGGCGACCTGGCGGCCGTAAATGGAGGCGTCGGCAATTGCCTGCTCGATGCGCACCTGGCTCCAGTCGGCGTCCATTTCGTCGGCAACTACCATGGGCAGGCTGGTCATAATGCCCTGCCCGATCTCCGGCTCTTTCGACACGATGGTGACGATGTTGTCGGGCGCGATGCGCACATAGACGTTGAGCACCGCGGGCGTGGCTGCCGCTTCGCCCAGGGCAGCGGCCTTGCTTGCGACCGGCAGGGCAAAGCTGAGCAGCAGCCCGCCGCCGGCGGCGCTCGCCTTGAGGAAATCGCGGCGCGAGGAGACGAGACCGTCGATGGTCCGCTTGGGCATGGGGCGTTCCCGCAACATGGCTCAGGTCCCCTTCTTGCTGCCGACGCCGGCATCGGCCGCGGCCGCCTGCTTGATGGCTTCGCGAATGCGGTTGTAGGTGCCGCAGCGGCAGATGACGCCGTCCATCGCCGACACGATATCGTCGTCGCTCGGCGACTTGTTGTGCGCGAGCAGCGCGCTCGCCGCCATGATCTGCCCCGCCTGGCAGAAGCCGCATTGCACGACGTCGACGTCGAGCCAGGCCTTCTGCACGCGCGCGCCGACCGGCGTTGCGCCGATGCCTTCGATCGTCGTCACCGGCGAATTTCCGACGGCCGAGATCGGGATCACGCAGGAGCGCACCGGCGCGCCGCCGAGATGCACGGTGCAGGCGCCGCACAGCGCGGCCCCGCAGCTGAACTTGGTTCCCTTCAGATTGAGCGCGTCGCGCAGCACCCAGAGCAGCGGCGTGTCGCTGTCGACATCGACCGTATGAGCTTGGCCGTTGACATGAAGCCGGTAGCGCATGACGAGCCTCGCCAATCCAATCGCGCGCGGGCGCAAGGGCAGCCGCCGCAGAACCTGGTGTCGTTGATTGTGCGCAGCATGCGCCTGCCCCGTCCCAGCCACAAGCGGTCATTCGACAGGCCACGCATGCAGCGCGCGCAAGCGGCGCCACATCAACGCCGCATAAATTTTGCGCGCTTGCCGTCTCTTGATCGCGCTTGCGGTAAATTCAGCTGCCCTTCTCCGCCTTCAGCGCCTTGCCGGCCTTTTCCAATTCCTTCAGCGCCGCGCCGCTGAGCTTGGGATATTCGAGCTTAAGCCGGTCGAGCGCCTCCGCCAGGGCCGCCGCCGCCACCAGCCGGGTGAACCATTTGTTGTCGGCCGGCAGCACGTACCAAGGCGCTTCCGGCCGCGAGGTCTCGCGGATCGCCTGCTCATAGGCGCGCATGTATTTCGGCCACAGCTTGCGTTCAGCCACGTCGCTCATGGAGAACTTCCAGCGCTTGCCCGGCAGCTCGACGCGGTCGAGGAAGCGCCGGCGCTGCTCGGCCCGCGAAACATTGAGGAAAAACTTCAGGATCAGCGTGCCATTGCGCGCCAGATGCTGCTCGAAGGCGCGGATGTCGTCGTAGCGGTGGCGCCAGAAGTGCTTGCCGTCGAGCCGCTCGGGAAGCTTCTTGCGCGCCAGCACCTCGGGATGCACGCGCACCACCAGCACGTCCTCGTAGTGCGAGCGGTTGAAAATACCGATCTGGCCGCGCGCCGGCAGCTTCGTGCCGACGCGCCAAAGGAAATCGTGCTGCAATTCCTCCTCGCTCGGCTGCTTGAAGGCATGCACTTCAACGCCTTGCGGGTTGACCCCGCTCATCACGTGCTTGATCAGGCTGTCCTTGCCGGCCGCGTCCATGCCCTGCAGCACGATCAGCACCGACCAGCGGTCGCTAGCGTAGAGCCGCTCCTGCAGTTCCTCGAGCCGCGCGATGCCGTCCTGCAGCATCGATTTCGCCTCGGCCTTGTCGATCGAAAGCCCGCAGGTTTCGGCCGGATCGTACTTGGCGAGCTTGAAGTGCGCCGGCTTGTCGATGCGGAATTGCTTGGCGATCTGCTTGAGCTTCATGGGCGATCCTCCACGCGCAGTGTCTAGTCCCCGGCGAATTGCGCCGTCAAGAAGGCGGTGACGAAGCGCGGCATGGCCCTAACGAAGTCCTTCTCGCCGCGCACGATGCGGATATCGGCGAGCTCCGGCTGTTTTTCGCGCGCAAGCCAAGCGAGGATCTCCGCCCGCAGGTCTTCCGCCGTTTCGCGCGCGTGCAGGGTCTTGATCTGCGCCACCACGTTACCATCGACCACCGTGCTCCATCCGGGCGCGGCCGCCACCTCGGCCGCGGTAAGCCCGGTCTCTTCCTTAAGCTCGCGCCAGACACTTGCTTCGAGATCGACCTTGCCCTCGACGATGTCGTCCGGGTCGGGCGTGCCGCTGGGGAAGTAGATCAGCCCGGCGTTGACGGTATGCGGCGCCATGACGCCGAGCAGAAAGGCGCCGTCGCTTGCCCTGATCGCCGCCGCGCCGAAGCAGTCGCGCACGCCGGCCGGCGGCCTTCCCCAGGCGCGCCAGGCGGCGAAGCCGGCGTAATCGGTTTGCAGAAATTGCCCGCTGAACACGCCGCCGCGGATGACCTGGGAATGCAGCAGGAGCACGCGGCCGTTCCAGACGTCCGGCTTTTCGCGCTGCACCTCGGCGAAAAATGCGTCGATCTCGGCGCGCCGCGCGCGCGCGAACTCCCAGACCTTGGGCGAAAAGGAAAGCTCAAGCCGCTCGATGGGATAGACTGCAGGCTCGCTCATCGGCAAACAATCGACGCGAGCGCGGGCGCGCCGTCAAGCCCGCTTATGCGTCTTCGAGCAATTCGGCTTCGAACACTTCGCTCGGCTCGACCAGTTCCTGCTGCGCCGCGATCAGCAGCAGCTCGGGCGCGCCCGCCTCCGCCGTCTTGCTCAGCACGCCGAAGATCGCCGAAGCGGCTTTCGACAAGGCCAGCTCGATCCTGCCTTCGCGCAGGTAGTGCGCGAAGAACAGCGCGGCGATGGCGTCACCCGCCCCGTTCACCACCACCGGCAGCCGCGGCGTGCGCAGGCGGAAACAGCCCTTGTCGTCGGAGGCCAGCATGTCGATGGCATCCTCCGGCGTCTCCTCGGTGTGCAGCGAGGTCACCAGCACGGCGCGCGGCCCGAGATCGTGCACCGCCTGCACGGCGTCGCGCGTCGTCTTGACCGATTTGCACTGCCTTCCGGAAAGATATTCCAGCTCGAACTGATTGGGCGTGATCAGGTCGGCGGCCGGCAGCGCCTTCTGCTTGAGGAATTCCGGGATGCCCTCGCGCACGAACACGCCGCGGCCGACGTCGCCGATCACCGGGTCGCAGCAATAGCGCGCGGAAGGGTTGGCGGCTTTCACCGTCGCCACCGCCTCCAGGATGGCGGCGCCGATATCGGCCCCGCCCATATAGCCCGACAGCACGCCGTCGCATTCGCTCAGCACGTCGCGCTTGGCGATGCCAGAGACCACCTCGCGGATCATGTCGGCGTCGAACACGCGGCCCTGCCATTGGCCGTAGCCGGTGTGGTTGGAGAACTGCACGGTGTGGACCGGCCACACTTCCACACCGATGCGCTGCAGCGGAAACACCGCGGCCGAATTGCCGACATGGCCGTAGGCGACGTGGGATTGGATGGAGAGGAGGTTCATCTTATTTTGTCATTCCGGCCGAGCGCGCGCAGCGCGCGGGAGGCGGAATCCATAATCACCGGCTTTGAGAATAGCGCACGACCGCGACAATGCGGCAACCATTGTAGCTATGGATTTCGGGGCGCCCGCCGGCAGCCCTGACGGGCAGCGGCGGGCGCCCCGGAATGACGGGAAAGCTACTTCACCCCCATCTTGTTCGCCTGCTCGACGAACTTGTTGGTGTAGGTTTTCGCCAGATCGATATGCGCCTTGGCGATCGCCGGCGACGACTGCGCGAATACGTTGAGCACCGCCTGCGCGCCCTTCGGGTCCATCATGCCGTCGCGCGAATACATCGGCATGGTGTTCTTGAGCGCCGCGATATAGAGCGCCTTGTTCTTGGTCCACTCGGGCGGCATCTTGGCGGTGATCTCTTCGGCCGAATGGGTGCGGATCCATTTCAGCGTCGCGACGATCGCGTTGGTCATCGCCTGCGCTTCCTTCGGATGCGCCGCGATCCATTCGGCCTTGGTGTAGAGCGCGCCGCCCGGATATTCGCCGCCGAACACCGCCAGCGTGTCCTTCTGCGTGCGCGTGTCGCTCAAGATGCGCAGGTCGGAGTATTTGCCGGCCAGCACCGTCACCGCCGGGTCGAGCATGATGGCGGCGTCGATCTGGCCCTGCTCCATGGCGGCGATGGCGGTGGCGCCGAGGCCGACGCCGATCACGCCGACCGAGTTCGGATCGACGCCGAACTTGTGCAGGATGTACTTCAGGAAGAAGTCGGTGGAAGAGCCGGGCGCCGAGACGCCGACCTTCTTGTTGGCGAGGTCCTTGACCGCCCTGATCTCATTGGTGTGCTTGGGCGAGACCACCAGCGCAAAGCCCGGGAAGCGGTCATAGACCACGAAAGACTGCAGGTTCTGGCCCTTGGGCGCCAGCTCCACGCAATGGTCGAAATAGCCCGACACCACGTCGGCGCTGCCGCCGAGCACGGCTTTCAGCGACTGCGAGCCGCCCTTGAACTGGACGATTTCGACGTCGACGCCGGCCTTTTTGAACGCACCGAGCTGGTGGGCGAGCATGGTGGGCAGATAGCACAGGCAGGAGGCGCCGCCGATCGCCAGCGTCACCTTGGGCATCTGCGCGAATGCAAAGCCCGACGTCAGCGCCAGCGCCGTGAGCGCGGCCGCCAGACGGCGGATGAATTTTGCCGCCATTGGTTCCTCCTTGGTCGTTGACGGCCTGGTTGTCCGGCCGTTTCGGCGCGGACGATAGGACAAGATTGGGGGCGTTGCCTAGTGTCCCGAATCCGAAGTCCGCTTCAATCTGCGGCTCGCGCGTGAGCGGACTTCGGATTCGAAGGACGCTAACAACTCTATGATTTTAGTGTGGTTTGGTTCGGAAGTCCGCTTGATGAGGTTGCGGCAACAATGAAGCGGACTTCCGATCCGCCACGCCAGGGTCGCGCGTGCTCCCGCGCCGGTCGCCAGACCAACAAACGCCGTTCTACCATGGTGACGATGGTGTCGCTCACGATGACGAAGGCGGCAAGCACGAACATGCCGGCGAACACGCCAAGAGCGTTCAAGCCTGTTTCTGCTTGTGTGCGGCTCGCTCGCGCTGTGTCGCTTCCATTTTGGGGCCTAGCTCTCGGTGGGTTCGTCTTAAAGCATCCACTTGCGCGTCTCGATCGATGACACCGCCGGCCTCGTCCTTCCAGCGCGGCAGATCGACTTGGAAGACCGTGCCGCCACCAGGCACATCGGCGAAGTTCACCCTGCCGCCGAGACGGTCGACGATCTCCTTCACGATACTGAGGCCGAGCCCGGTGCCGCTCCGCAGCCGCGAATTGGTACCATCGGCCTGCGCGAACCGCTCAAAGATGTGCGGTCTAAATTCAGCCGGAATTCCGGATCCGTGGTCGCTCACCGAGAAGCGGACGACACCGCTTCCATTCTCGACCGCGACCACCACCTCACTATCCGGCGGAGAGAACTTGACGGCGTTCGACAGCAGATTGGTAATGACTTGGTAAAGACGGTCCGGATCGGCCCGCGAATTGTCGCAAATATGCGTGTCTTCGAGAAGCCGAATTCGCACGCCGCAGGCTTCGGCGGATGCCCTATTGGCATCGATCACCTCGTCGACCAGCGATCGAACGTTGACGCGCCTGAAATTGAAGACGACCTGTCCTGACTCCAACTTCTCGATGTCGAGAATGTCGTTGACCAGCCGAACCAGCCGTTGGCTGTTGGTGGAGGCGATCCGCAGCAGGCGCGCTGCGGGGTCGGACAGAGTGCCGGCAACGCTAGTCATCAGCAGGGCGAGCGAAGCCGAAATCGACGTCAACGGCGTGCGCAGCTCATGGCTCACCGACGAAACGAATTCGTCCTTCATCCACTCCAGGCGCTTGCGTTCAGTGGCATAGCGCATGGCACGTTGCAGCCCGCGTGTCTCGATTTGGCCCTTGATAAGATAGTCTTGCGCGCCTTTTTGCAGCGCCAGCGCGGCCATCGTTTCGTCGTCCCGCCCGGTCAGCACCACCAAAGGAACCCGAGGTGCGGCGGCCCGGGCTCGTCGTATCGCCTCCAATCCGTCGGCGTCGGGCAAGCCGAGGTCGAGCAAGATAATGTCGACGGCGTGTTTCGAAAGATAATTCTGCGCGTCCATCATGCACATCACGTGCGTCAATTCGCAGCCTCGGGGATCATAATCGTTGAGCATCTCGCGCAGCAACCGCGCATCTCCGGGATTATCCTCTACCAAAAGAACTGATTTGATCGGTTTCATGTTATGCGTCTTCTGTCTGCTGCGGCAGCTTCACCTTTGTCAGCCAGAACTCATTGATTATTTTCACCAGGCCCGCGAATTCGTCGAACTGCACCGGCTTGGTGAGGTAGCAGTTCGCCTGGAGCTGATAGCTCATCACAATATCCGTTTCCGCGCCCGATGTGGTGAGGATTACGGTCGGAATCGTTTTTAAGATGCTATCCGACTTGATGTAAGCCAGAACTTCGCGGCCATCCATCTTAGGAAGATTGAGGTCCAACAAGATAATATCCGGACGTGGTGCATAGGCGTGGCGACCCTCCTTCTTCAGGAAGGCCATGGCCTCAACACCGTCGGCAACCACATGCAAACGGATGGCGCCGTTGGCGTCCCGAAAAGCTTCCTGCGTCAGCCGGACGTCGCCGGGACTATCTTCGACCAAGAGAACTTGTTTTAACATGTCTTCCTACTTGGTTCTTCACGACTTCATTTATGAATTGCATTGTTCATGCGGCAGCAGCTCGGCCTTTGTCAGCCAGAAATCATTGATGCTCTTCACGATGCTCACGAAATCGGACGGTTGCACGGGCTTGCTGAGGTAGCAGTTTGCGCGCAGTTGATAGCATTTCAGAACATCCGCTTCGGCGGTCGATGCGGTCAGGATGATCGTAGGGATGGTTTTTAGGTCTCTATCGGCCTTGATGTGCGCCAGAACCTCGCGGCCATCCATTTTCGGCAGGTTGAGATCGAGCAAGATGATATCCGGGCGCGGAGCATCGGCGTGCGAGCCCTCCTTCTTCAGAAAGGCCATAGCCTCCACGCCGTCCGTCGCCACGTGCACTTGGATCGACCCGTTGGCCGCGTGGAAGGCTTCCTGCGTCAACCGCACGTCGCCGGGACTATCTTCGACCAAAAGCACATCCATTCGCTTGGATTCGTTCCCGTGCAATATCATGAATTCCCCCCAATTTCCGCCAAGGTAAAGCGGAATGTGGAACCATGTTCGGGCTGCGACTCGACCGAGATCTTTCCGCCGTGCCGTTCGACGATTTTCTTGCAAATGGCCAAGCCTATACCGGTGCCGGCGAATTCTTCCCGCCTGTGCAGGCGCTGGAACATGCCGAAAATTCTGTCGAAATACTGCGGGTCAATCCCCAGCCCGTTGTCTTTCACCGAAAACTTCCATTTAGCCTCGCCGTTCATGACGGCTGAGATGTGTACTTTTGGAATTTCGGATTTTTGGTACTTTATGGCATTGCCGACAAGGTTCTGAAACAACTGGATCAGCTGCATCTCGTCGGCCATCACCATGGGCAAAGGATCGTGCGTGACCACCGCCCCGTTTTCTTCGATGGCGCCGCGCAGATTAAGCAGTGCCTGATTCAAGGCATTTTCGCTGGACGTAACCAGCAATTCTTTTCCCTTCGTTCCGACGCGTGAATAGGCCAGCAGATCCTGGATCAACCGCTGCATGCGGGCAGCTCCGTCCACCGCGAAGGCAATGAACTCGTCGGCATCGGCGTCGAGCTTTCCCTTGTAGCGCCGGGATAGAAGCTGCGTGTAACTGGCCACCATGCGCAGCGGCTCTTGCAAGTCATGCGATGCGATATTGGCGAATTGCTGCAGCTCCTCATTCGAACGGTTTAATTCTTCCACTTTCTGCAAAAGATGAGATTCCGCCCGCTTGCGCGTGGTGATGTCGCGGATCGCCGCCGTCACCAGAATTCCTTCGGCGCTTTCCAGCGGGCTCAACATGAGCTCGATTGGAAATTCGCTGCCGTTTTTCCGCTGCCCATGCAGCTCGATTCCAGTTCCGATCTGCTGCGCCAAGGCTTCCTCCGCCGATCGCAGACCATCCGCGATCAGCCGCTCCGCGAAACCGACCGGAATGATGTTTGTCACCTTCTGCCCAAGCAGTTCGTCGCGGCGGTATTCGAACTGTTTCTCCGCCTGAACATTGAGCAGAACGATCTCGCCCGCCTGATTGACCACCACCATCGCATCGGGCGCCGCTTCCAACAGACCGCGATAGCGGCCTTCCATCTGGGCCAAATGCTCGTCCGCCTTCTTGCGCACGCTGATATTGCGGATCGCCGCGGTTACCAAAGTGCCTTCGTCGCTTTGCAGCGGGCTCAGCATGATCTCGATGGGAAACTCGCTGCCGTCCTTGCGCAGGGCAATCAATTCAATGCCCGTGCCGATCTGCTGCGCCAACGCATCTTCCGATGAACGGAGATCGTCGGCGATCAACCGCTCGGCGAAACCCACCGGGATGATATTGGTGACCTTCTGCCCCAGCAGCTCGTCGCGGCGGTAGCCAAACTGTTTCTCCGCCTGAACATTGAGCAGCACGATCTCGCCCGCCTGGTTCACCACCACCATGGCATCCGGCGCCGCTTCCAGCAGCCCGCGATAGCGGCCTTCCATCTGCACAAGGACCTTGTCGGCGGCTTTGCGTACGCTGATATTTCGGATCGCCGCGGTTACCAAAGTGCCTTCTGCGCTTTGCAGCGGGCTCAGCATGATCTCGATCGGAAACTCGCTGCCGTCCTTGCGCAGCGCAGTGAGTTCGATGCCGGCGCCGATCTGCTGAGTCAGCGCGTCTTCCTCGGACCGCAGGTGGTCGGCGATCAACCGCTCCGCGAAGCCCTCGGGAATGATGTTCGTAACCTTCTGCCCAAGAAGTTCGTCGCGACGGTAGCCGAATTGCTTTTCCGCCTGGACATTGAGCAGCACGATCTCGCCGGCCTTGTTCACTACCACCATGGCGTCGGGCGCTGCTTCCATCAGCCCGCGGTACTTCGCCTCTGACTCTTTGGTCTCGCTGAGATCGCGGGTAATCTTGGAAAACCCCCGTAGCTCTCCGACCGGGTCGCGTAACGCTATGATGGTGACATTCGCCAAAAATTGTGAGCCATCCCTTCGCGAGCGCATGGCTTGTTCTTGGTATCGCCCGCTTGCCGCGGCTATCCTGAGTATCTCCGCCGGCCTGCCGCGCTCGATGTCTTCCGGGGTAAAGAAGCGGGAATAGTTATGACCGACGATCTCTTGGGCGCTGTAACCCTTGATTCGTTCGGCCCCGGCATTCCAAGTGACAATCCGGCCCTGTGGGTCCAACATGAAAATCGCATAGTCTTGGACGGCTTGAATCAACGTTCGATATTGTTCTTCACTATCCCGAAGCGCCTGCTCGGCCAGTCCACGTTTGGTGCCGTCGCGCTGCACGATAAATCCCGCAACGCCGGTGATCATCAGTCCCAGCAGCGTCCCGGCGATCAAGATGATTTTGGTCTCGCTCAGGTCATTCTTCGCTGCCGCGTCGCGCAGTGCGAACAATCGCGCCTCTTCGCCCCGCATATCGCGAACGGTTTGTTGAAAGTCCCGCGTGATCCGCGGGCCCGGCCCTTTTCGGATTTCATCCGCTGCCGCTTCCGCCCCCCGCTCCCGGCGCAAGCCAACGACTTTCGCCGCGCGCGCGGCCCTCTCATCAGCCAGCTTTTCAAGTATTGAAGCGCTGCGCTGCTGCCTTGGATTGTCCGCCGTCAAATCGCGAAGCTCGGCCACGTGCCGTTTAAGGGCCGACACTTCCGTGCGGTAATTGGCGAAATAGGATTCATCGCCGGTTACGGCAAATCCGCGGACGCTCGACGCCACGAACTCCATGGAAAGGTTCGTCGACCCGATGGCCTTAAGAACATCGCGAGTGTGCTCCAGCCAACGGCTGCTTTCGCCGGATACGAGAATGACGCGGTAGGAAAGCGCGCCGACGCCGAGCAGAACCACGACAGCGACCCCGAACGCGACTCGCGCGATTTGGCCGGTCATCGGCTTGTTCCGGATTGCGCCTTCAACGCGATCGCCAGATTTTGTTTTCGCATCCTCGCGGACGCCGTTTGCACCGATCGTGATCGGCGCTGGAACGGGTGAACCGAGCAATTTCATACGACTACTTTCTGGATGCATAGATCGCGTTCGTGCTCGCGAATGACAACGTACAACTGATGCCTGCCGCCAACGCGCGCAAAAAGATCAAGGCGGGATCGCTCGACCTACCAGCAACGCGTTAATGCGACGGACGATATCTATCGACAATGGGAACGTGTTTTCGTGGTGTTTCCGCCGAGTCCCAATCCGCCGGTACGCGGCTATGGATGCGACGTGCCGGAATACCTTTCCGCCACGGCCAGGGTGTTGCGCGCCAACAGCGGGCAAAACGTTTTTTGCCTTGCCGATTTTAGGGTCGCGCGTGTTCCGCCGTCGGCCGCCACACCAGCAGGCGCTTCTCCACCAAGGTCACGATCATGTCGATCACGATCACGAAGGCGGCGAGCACGAACATGCCGGCGAACACGCCGGCGACGTCGAAGACGCCTTCCGCCTGCTGGATCAGATAGCCCAAGCCGGCCGCGGAGCCCAGATATTCGCCGACCACCGCGCCTACTACCGCAAAGCCGACCGAGGTGTGCAGCGAGGAGAACATCCAGGACAGCGCCGAGGGCCAATAGACGTGACGCATCAATTGCCGCTCGTTCATGCCCAGCATGCGCGCATTGGCCAGTACCGTGGGTGAGACTTCCTTGACGCCCTGATAGACGTTGAAGAACACGATGAAGAAGACCAGCGTCACGCCGAGCGCCACCTTCGACCAGATGCCGAGGCCCAGCCACAGCGTGAAGATCGGCGCCAGCACCACGCGCGGCAGTGCATTGGCCATCTTGACGTAAGGGTCGAACACCGCGTTCGTGCGCGGCTGGCGCGCGAACCAGAAGCCGACCAGCACGCCGCCGACCGAGCCGATGACGAAGGCGAGGATCGATTCCTCCAGCGTCACCCACAGGTGCTTCCAGATCACGCCGGTGACGAACCAGTCGACGACCTGCTTGGCGACGTCGACCGGGTTGGAGAAGAAGAACGGCGGGAGCACCACGTGCCCGAAGATCGGATAGCTCGCCAGCACGTACCACAGTGCGAGGCCGACGACGGCGACGGAGACTTGCAGGGCCAGGAGGGTTAGGCGCGACATGGCACACCTCCGCCGCTAGCTCCCTTTACCTCCCCCTGCAAGGGGGAGGTCGACCACCTTCGCGTAGCGAAGGTGGTCGGGTGGGGGTCATTGCCGAACGATCTAGAGCCCCACCCCAACCCTCCCTCTTTCAGGGGGAAGGAGCGCGCCGAAGCATGTCGCTCGCGCGACCACACGAACCAACGCATCACCCCGCCTCCGCCTGCGCATAGGTCTTGATCACCTCCGCCTTCAAGTTGTGCCAGATGTCGCGGTGCAGCTCGTGGAAGGCGTCATCGAGCTTGACCTCGCCGATGTCGCGCGGGCGCTTGAGATCGACCCGCCAGTCGCCGATGATGCGCGAGCCCGGGCCCGCCGACATGATCACCACACGGTCCGACAGCGCGATCGCCTCCTCCAGATCGTGGGTGACGAACAGCACCGCCTTGCGGTCGGCGCTCCACAATTCGAGCAGCAGGTTACCCATGATCTGCCGCGTCTGCGCATCGAGCGGTCCGAACGGCTCGTCCATCAGCAATATCTTGGGGTCGCGGATCAACACCTGCGCCAGGCCGACGCGCTTGCGCTGGCCGCCGGAGAGCATGTGCGGGTAGCGGTCGCCGAAGCTGGCCAAGCCCACGCGCGCAAGCCAGCTCTGCGCGCGCTCGCGCGCCTCGCCGCGCGGCGTGCCCGCCGTCTCCAGCCCGATGGCGACGTTCTCCAGCGCCGTCTTCCACGGAAGCAGCGCATCGGCCTGGAACAGGTAGCCGGCCTGCCGGTTGAGCGCGCGAAGCCCCTGGCCGAAAATTTCGACCGTGCCGGCCGCGGGCGGCAGCAGCCCGGCGGCGATATTGAGCAGCGTGGACTTGCCGCAGCCGGTCGGGCCCACAATGGCGACGAACTCGCCGTCCGCCACTTCAAGCGTCGCGCGCTCGACCGCGGTGAAGCCGGCGCCGCCCGCCAGCCGGAACGCCACCGCCACGTCGCGCAAGGCCACCGCGGCCGCCATATTGTTGGGCGATGCTTCCATGCCGGCGGCAACCTAAAGCGATTTTCCTCCGACGGGAAGCACGCGGGTTCCGCCGCCCGCCCGCGCGTGCCAAGATCGCCGGCAATGAATATCGACGCGCGACTGGCCGAGGCATGGGCGCGGCTGCCGGACTATCTCGGCAGCCATGTGCTGGTGAGCATCACCGCGCTGGCCATCGGCCTCGGCATCAGCCTGCCGCTCGCCATCCTCTCCACCCGCCGCCCGCTGCTGCGCGGCGTGCTGCTGACGGTGGCCAGCGTGATCCAGACCATTCCCGGCATCGCGCTCTTGGCCCTGTTCTATCCGCTGCTCTTGGCGATCGCCGCGCTCAGCGACCGGCTGTTCGGCGTGAGCTTCTCCGCGCTCGGTTTCCTGCCCTCGGTGCTGGCGCTGGCGCTCTATTCCATGCTGCCGGTGCTGCGCAACACCGTCACCGGGCTCAACGGGCTCGATCCCAGTTTGCGCGACGCCGCGCGCGTCATCGGCATGAAGCCTTCACAATCGCTCAGGGAGGTCGAGCTGCCGCTCGCCATGCCGGTGATCATGGCCGGCATCCGCACTTCCGCGGTCTGGGTGATCGGCACTGCCACGCTGTCGACGCCGGTCGGCCAGACCAGCCTGGGCAACTACATCTTCGCCGGCCTGCAGACGCAGAACTGGGTATTCGTCATCTTCGGCTGCGTCGCCGCCGCCGTCTTGGCGCTGGTGGTCGATCAACTGCTGGCGCTGATGGAATACGGCGTCGCCGCGCGCAGCCGCATGAGGGTTGCCGCCGGCGGCGTGGGCCTGGCGCTGGTGCTGCTGGCGGCGCTGGCGCCGGGCACGGCCGCCACGCGCAACACGTATGTGGTCGGCACCAAGAGCTTCACCGAGCAATACATCCTCGGCGCGCTGATCCAGCAGCGGCTCGCCGCCCGCGGGCTGACGAGCGAGCGCCGCGACGGCTTGGGCTCGGCGGTGATCTTCAAGGCGCTGACGGCAAATGACGTCGACGTCTATGTCGATTATTCCGGCACCATCTGGGCGAACTACATGCACCGTAGCGACGTCAAGCCGCGCGGCGAGGTGCTGCGCGAAGTTTCGGCCTGGCTGAAGAAAACTTACCGCATCCGCATGCTCGGCCCGCTCGGCTTCGAGAACGCCTATGCGCTCGCCATGCCGCGCAAGCAGGCCGCGGCGCTCGGCATTAATTCGATCGCGGATCTGGCCGCCCACGCGTCGCAGATGACCATCGCCGGCGATTACGAATTCTTCGACCGACCGGAATGGAAGGCAATCCAAGCGGCTTACGGTCTGCACTTTCGCGAGCAGAAATCGATGCAGGCGACCTTCATGTATCAGGCCGCCGCCACCGGCGAGGTCGACGTGATCTCGGCCTTCTCCAGCGACGGCCGCATCGCCAAATACGACCTGAAAGTGCTGAACGATCCCGAAACAGGCCATCCCGCCTTATGACGCCATCCTCTTGCTGGCGCCGGACGACGCAGCGACAAAAAGCTCACCGCCGCGCTGCAGCCTTTGATCGACGTCATCGACGTGAAGGAAATGCGCGAAGCAAACCTGCGCGCCGCCGGCGGCGATGTGCTGACGGGCGCGGTGGCGAAGTGGCTGTGGGGGCAGGTCGGAAAGAAAATGAAATAGGCCGGCCTCAGGGCTCGACCGCCTCTTCCAGCTCCTTCGCTCGCGCCCGCGTCAGCTCCAGCATGCAGATGCCGCCGCGGATGCGCGCAATCGTGCCGCCGCCCAATTCGTAATAGTCGCAATTGGCGCCGCGGAATTTCAGCCACTGGCCTTGCGCGCGCTCAAGCTGTTTACGCTGCTTGGCGTTGTCGGCCATCGCCAGCGCCTTGGCGTAGGCTTTGGCGAGCCGCCTTTCCAGGATGGCGAGATTGCCTTTCTGGCAGGTGACGATGTCGTAGGTGCTGCCCTGGCAGTCTTTTTCCTTTTCGTCGGCGGCCGATGCACAAACGGCCGCCCCGACCAGGGCGGCCGCCGCGATAACTGCGATGCGCAGCATGGTCAGTTCTTGCTCTTATCCACCAGCGCGCGTTGTTTAATCCACGGCATCATCTCGCGCAGCTTGGCGCCGACCTGCTCGGCGGAATGCTCGGCGAGCTTCACGCGCATGGCCTTGAACGAGGTCTGGTTGACCTTGTTCTCCAGCATCCAATCCTTGGTGAAGCGGCCGGACTGGATGTCGATCAGCACCTTCTTCATCTCGGCTTTCACCGCCGGCGTGATCACGCGCGGGCCGGAAACGTATTCGCCGTATTCGGCCGTGTTCGACACCGAATAGTTCATGTTGGCGATGCCGCCTTCGTAGATGAGATCCACGATCAGCTTCATCTCATGGATGCATTCGAAATAGGCCATCTCGGGCGCGTAGCCGGCCTCGCACAGCGTCTCGTAGCCGGCCTTCATCAATTCGACCACGCCACCGCACAGCACGGTCTGCTCGCCGAACAGGTCGGTCTCGCATTCCTCCTTAAAGGTGGTCTCGATGATGCCGGCGCGGCCGCCGCCGATCGCCGCACCGTAAGAGAGTCCCAGCTCATGCGCGTTGCCGGATTTGTCGGCATGCACCGCCAAGAGGCAGGGCACGCCGGCGCCGCGCTGGTATTCCGAGCGCACGGTGTGGCCCGGGCCCTTGGGCGCGATCATCATCACGTCGAGATCGGCGCGCGGCTCGATCAGGTTGAAATGCACGTTGAGCCCGTGCGCAAACATCAGCGCCGTGCCCTGCTTCATGTTCTTGACCAAGTGGTCGTTATAGATGTCGGCCTGCAGCTCGTCCGGCGTCAGCATCATCATGACGTCGGCCCATTTGGCGGCCTCCGCCACCTCCATGACCTTCAGCTTCTCGCCCTCGGCCTTTTTCACGCCGGCGGAGGTCTTGCGCAGCGCCACCGCCACCTCCTTCACGCCGGAATCGCGCAAATTGAGCGCGTGGGCGTGGCCCTGGCTGCCATAGCCGATGACGGCGATCTTCTTGCCCTTGATCAGGTTGAGATCGGCGTCGCGATCGTAATAAACACGCATGATGATCCTCT
The DNA here is from genome assembly GCA_963805535.1 of uncultured Pseudomonadota bacterium. Lineage (GTDB taxonomy): Bacteria > Pseudomonadota > Alphaproteobacteria > Rhizobiales > Xanthobacteraceae > Pseudolabrys. The sequence continues at coordinate 67,717 of CAWDUV010000004.1, read as the reverse complement.
ACTAAGCCCCTGGTCGCGTTTCGGCCCTGCTTCTAGGACGGCTGGGGAGAGCCGACAAGCCCCGTCGCCAGGCCCCTCAAACCACCATCGGCACGATGCTGGCCACCAGCAAGAGCGCCATGGCGAAATTGAAAATCCGCGCGTGACGCGGCTCGCGCAGCAGCCGCCGCAAGCCGACGCCGAAGCCGGCCCAGGTCGAGGTCGACAGCACCGTGGCCGCCATCAGCACCGCCAGCATAATCGGAAAATCGCTGCGCTCGTGGCCGGGCCGGACGTAAACCGCGATGGCGCTGAGAGAGGCCACCAAGGCCTTCGGATTGATCCATTGAAATGCCGCCGCCTGCAGAAAGGTGAAGGGCCGCGCCGGCGCGCCGCCCTCCGGATTGCTCAGATGGGCGGTGGCGACCTTGAAGGCGAGGAACAACATATAGGCGGCGCCCGCGATCTTCAGCACAAGCTGCAAATCCGGCACTGCCGCAAACACCAGCCCGAGCCCGGCGCCGCAGGCCGCCAGCAGCGCGAAGAAGCCGAGCGTGATGCCGGCCATGTGCGGAAGCGTGCGCGCGAAGCCGAAATTCACGCCCGAGGCCGCCAGCATGATGTTGTTCGGCCCCGGCGTGAACGCCATCACGCAGGAGAACAGCAGCAGCGCCAGGAAAATGTCGAGGGGCATTACAGAACGCGCCGCTTGCGCCTCACATCCCCTCCGGCCCGCGCATGATGGCGGCGATGCCGGTGCGCGCCACCTCGACCAGCCCGAGCGGCAGCATCAATTCGACGAACTGCTCAATCTTGTCGCTCTTGCCGGTGATCTCGAACACGAAGCTCTCGGTGGTGGCGTCGATCACCCGCGCGCGGAAGGCGTCCGCCAGCCGCAGCGCCTCGACGCGGGCCTCGCCCTTGCCCTTCACCTTGACCATCGCGAGCTCGCGCTCGATGGCGCGGCCGGTCAGCGTCATGTCGGCCACGTGATGCACCGGCACCTGGCGATCGAGCTGGTTCTTGATCTGCTCGATCACCATGGGCGTGCCGGTGGTGACAATGGTAATAAGCGACAGATGCTGCCGGTGCTCGGTCTCCGACACCGTCAGCGACTTGATATTGTAGCCGCGGCCGGAGAACAGGCCGATGACGCGCGCCAGCACGCCCGGCTCGTTGTCGACCAGCACCGAGAGCGTGTGCGTCTCCGGCTTCTGCGCCGTCGGCGCGCTGGGGTAATGGCTGGTGCTCGGTGTCACGTTTGCGTTTGCGTTCATTGTTGCAATCCTATTCCAGAGCCCGTCATTGCCGGGCTCGACCCGGCAATCCATGGTGCATACCAACTTGAGACAGACTTACGTAAGGCTTTCGCGCACCGCCCTTCATCATGGATGCGCGGGTCAAGCCCGCGCATGACGCCGAGTATGGGGCGCGCTCGATCGCCACACAGCAAACCTACACCATCACCTTGCCTTCTTCGGTCACCGCATCCTCCACACTGACACCGGCGTCGCCGAGAAGCATCTCGTTATGCGCGCGGCCGGAGGGGATCATCGGGAAGCAGTTCTCGGCCGGATCGACCACGCAGTCGAACAGCACCGGCCTGTCGACATTGATCATCTCGTGGATGGCGTGGTCGAGATCGCCCGGCTTCGCGCAGCGAATGCCGACCGCGTGCATGGCCTCCGCCAGCTTGACGAAGTCCGGCAGCGCCTCCGAATAGCTCTCGGCATAGCGCCCGCCGTGCAGCAATTCCTGCCACTGCCGCACCATGCCCATATAGCCATTGTTGAGGATGAAGATCTTGATCGGCAGCCGGTACTGCACCGCGGTGGACAATTCCTGCATGGTCATCTGCACCGACGCCTCGCCGGCGATGTCGATCACCAGCGATTTGGGATGCGCCAGCTGCACGCCGACCGAAGCCGGCAGGCCGTAGCCCATGGTGCCGAGCCCGCCGCTGGTCATCCAGCGGTTGGGCTCCTGGAAGCGGTAGAACTGTGCCGCCCACATCTGATGCTGGCCGACTTCCGTCGTGATGTAGGTGTCCTTGTCCTTGGTCAGTTCGAACAGCCGCTCGATGGCGTATTGCGGCTTGATCACCTCGTTCGACTGGCGGTAGGCAAGCGACTTGCGCGCGCGCCATTTGTCGATCTGCGTCCACCACATCTGCTGCGCCTTCTTGTCGGGATGGATGGCGGTGGTGCGCCACAGCCGCACCATGTCCTCCAGCACATGCGCGCAGTCGCCGACGATGGGTAAATCGACATGGATGTTCTTGTTGATCGACGAGGGATCGATGTCGACATGGATCTTCTTGGAGCCGGGCGAGAAGGCGTCGATGCGCCCGGTGATGCGGTCGTCGAAGCGCGCGCCGATGCAGATCATCACGTCGCAATCGTGCATCGCCATATTGGCTTCCAGCGTGCCGTGCATGCCGAGCATGCCGAGCCACTGCGGACCGGCGGCCGGATAGGCGCCGAGCCCCATCAGCGTCGAGGTGATGGGGAAGCCGGTGAGGTCGACCAACTCGCGCAACAGATCGCTCGCCGCGCGCCCGGAATTGATCACGCCGCCGCCGGTGTAGAACAGCGGCCGCTTGGCATGCGCCATCAGCTCGACCGCATCCTTAATTTTCGCCAGGTCGCCTTTCACCTTCGGCCTGTAGCCGGCATGCGCGAAATCCTTTGGCCGCGCATAGACGCCCTTGGCGAACTGGATGTCCTTCGGGATGTCGACCACCACCGGCCCCGGCCGCCCGCTGGCGGCAATGTGGAAAGCCTCGTGCAGCACGCGCGGCAGGTCCTCGATGCGCTTGACCAGGTAATTGTACTTGGTGCAGGGCCGCGTGATGCCGACCGTGTCGCATTCCTGGAAGGCGTCGTTGCCGATCAAGTGAGTGGGGACTTGCCCGGTGATGCAGACGATCGGGATCGAGTTGCAGAGCGCGTCGGTCAGGCCGGTGACCGCGTTGGTCGCCCCCGGGCCGGAAGTCACCAGCACGCAGCCGACCTTGCCGGTCGAGCGGGCGTAACCTTCCGCCGCGTGCACCGCGCCCTGCTCGTGCCGCACCAAGATGTGCTGCACTTTGTCCTGGGCGAAGATGGCGTCGTAGATCGGCAGCACCGCGCCGCCCGGATAACCGAAAAGATGCTTCACGCCCTGATCGGCGAGCGCCTCGATCACCATTTCGGCGCCGGTCATTTCCCGTGTCATGGTCGTCGTCCTTGCCTTCGCTGTACTCGTTGCTCGCGTCGCCTTCGCCCCGGCATTAAAAAAGGCCCGTAAAGGGCCATGTTCGGACGAAGCTCCTGCGGTGCCCCTCAGGGCCGCCTGGGCCGCGTCCGAACGTCTACTACGAGAGTAATAATATTGCGTAACATCGTGCTCGCCTGAACTTTCATTGCGCGATTTATAGGGGTGCCCCGCGCCCTGGTCAAGCGTTTTTCGCGCCAAATTCAGCCCGCCGCAAGCTGCTTTTCTATTGTCGCCTCGGCCTCCTCCGCCGGCACCCAGGGCCAATCCTGCATTTGGGTGCGGAACCAGGTGAGCTGGCGCTTGGCGTAGCGACGCGTGTCGATGAGCGCGTGCGCCACCGCCTCCTCCATTGTGAGCTCGCCCTTGAGATGACGGATGAGCCAGGGCACGCCATGGGCCTTCATCGCCGGCAGCATGGGATCGAGATTGCGTTCGGCGAGCCTTTTCACCTCTTCCAGCGCGCCGGATTGCAGCATGGTGGCAAAACGCGTCTCGATGCGCCGCACCAGTTCCTGGCGTCCGCAGGCGAGGAAGACTTTCGCCGCCCGCGCCGGATCGACCAGCGCCGGCATGCCTTCGCGATGCCAGTCGGTAAGCGAGCGCCCGGTCGCCAGCACCACTTCGAGTGCGCGCGAGATGCGCGAGCGGTCGTTGACCATCAGTCGCGCCGCCATCTCCGGGTCGCGACGCGCCAGTTCAGCATGCAGTGCGGGCGCACCTTCGCTTTGCAGGCGCGCCCGCACCGCGGCGCGGATATCGGCCGGGATCGGCGGCACGGCGGCAAGCCCTTGCGTGAGCGCCTTGAAGTAAAGCCCGGTGCCGCCGACCAGAATGGCGCGCCGCCCTTGCGCCCTCAGCTCGACCAGCACGTCGCCGACATCGCGCAGCCATTGGCCGGTCGAATAATTGACCGCCGCGTCGACATGACCGTAGTTCAGGTGTTGCGCACGCGCCTCGTCTTCCGCCGTCGGCCGCGCGGTGATGACGCGCAGATCGCGATAGACCTGCATGGAATCGGCATTGACGATAACGCCGTCCAGCTTCTCCGCCAATGCAAGCGCCAGCACCGACTTGCCGCTGGCGGTCGGCCCTGCAATAAGCACCGCGCGCCTAAGGTGTCCTGTCATCGTGCCGCCTTGGTTCCGTCCTTAATACCGTCTCGCACCACCCGGAGACAGCGTTGCCCCTCATCAAGCCATTCCGCGCCCTGCGGCCCGCGCCAACGCGCGCCGCCGAAGTCCTGGCGCCGCCCTATGACGTGCTCTCCAGCAGCGAGGCGCGCCTGCGCGCGCAAGGCAAGCCGTTCAGCTTCCTGCATGTCTCCAAGCCGGAGATCGACCTCGCGCCGGACGCGAACCCTTACGATGCCCCGGTCTACGCCAAGGCCGCCGAAAACCTCAAGCGCATGATCGCGGCCGGCGTGATGATGCGCGACGACAAGCCATGCTATTACGTCTACCGGCTGGCCTGGCGCGGCCACACGCAGACCGGCTTGGCGTGCGTCGCCTCGCTCGCCGATTACGCGTCGAACCGCATCCGCAAGCACGAACTCACTACGCCGGTGAAGGAAGACGACCGCGTGCGGCAGATCGAGGCGGTCAATGCGCAGACCGGACCGGTGATGGTCGCCTATCCCGAACAGCGGGCGATCGATGCGCTGATCGCCGCGGCCGCCGCCGGCACCCCACAGGTCGACGTCACCGCCGACGACGGCGTGCGCCACCAGCTTTGGGTCGTTTCCGATGCCGGCACCATCGACAAGCTCACCAAGGCATTCGACGCCCTGCCCGCCGTCTATATCGCCGACGGCCATCACCGCTCGGCGGCGGCCGCCCGCGTCGCGCAAGAGCGCAAGACCGACGGCTATTTTCTGACCGTCATGTTCCCCGAGCGCGAAATGACCATCCTCGACTACAATCGAGTGGTGAAGGATTTGCACGGCCGCACGCCGGAGCAGTTGCTTGCAGCGCTCGGCAAGAGCTTCACGGTCGAGGCCGCGGCCAAGCCGGTGCGCCCGGCCGCCGCCAACGAGTTCGGCATGTATCTCGGCGGCCGATGGTACAAGTTGACGCTGCGCCCCGAATTGATCCCGGGCGATCCGATCGGCCGCCTGCCGGTCACCATGCTGACACGCAACGTGATCGAGCCGCTGCTCGGCATCAGCGACCCGCGCACCGACAAGCGCATCGATTTCGTCGGCGGCGCGCGCGGACTCGAGGGCCTCGCCGCGCGCGTCGATTCCGGCGAGATGGCGCTCGCCTTCGCGCTTTATCCGACGCAAATGGCCGACCTGATAGCGGTCGCCGACGCCGGCGAGATCATGCCGCCGAAATCCACCTGGTTCGAGCCCAAGCTCGCCGACGGCATGGTCAATCACGTGCTGGATTGAGTGACACGCGGGCGTCATCATCCGCGAAAGCGGATGATCCAGTACGCCCTACACATCGGAGAAATCACGGAATACTGGCGGCCCCGCTTTCGCGGGTCATGTCAGCATCAAGGCTACGTGCGGCTTGGAACTGTTACTGCAAACTCAGCGCCACGAAGCTCGGGTCGCCGTCCGGCGAGATCACCAAGAGCACGATCGACTTCTTGCCGCTCTTCTTGAGGTCGCCGATGCGCTCCTCCAGCTCCGCCGCGGTCGCCACCTGCTGCTGCTGCACCTCGGCGATTACCATGCCGGGCCGCAAATGCTTGTCGGCGGCCGCCGAATTGGAATCGACCGCGGTGATCAGCACGCCCTTCACGCTGTCCTTGATCCTGTGCTTCTTGCGCAGGGCGTCGGTCAGATTGGCGAGGTCGAGCCCGAGCGCCTTCTTCACCACCGGCTTTTCCTCCGGCGTGTCCTTCTTCGGCGTCAGCGCAGCCTGCTTCTGATCCATCAGCCGGCCGAGCTTGACGTGCTCGACAACTTCCTTGCCCTTGCGGACGATGGTCACCGCCACGCTCTTGCCGACCGGCGTGTCGGCGACAATGCGCGGCAGGTCGCGCATCTCCTTCACGTCCTTGCCGTCGAATTTGACGATTACGTCGCCGGGCTCGATCGTGCCCTTGGCGGGGCCCTTGTCGTCGACGCCCGCTACCAGCGCGCCGCGCGGCGGCTTGACGCTCAGGCTTTCGGCGATCTCGTCGGTCACCTGCTGGATGCGCACGCCGAGCCAGCCGCGCCGCACTTCCTTGAACTCGCGCAACTGCTCGACCACCGGCATCACGGTCTTCGACGGCACCGCAAAGCCGATGCCGATCGAGCCGCCCGAGGGCGAAATAATGGCGGTATTGACGCCGACCACCTCGCCGTTGAGGTTGAACAGCGGCCCGCCCGAATTGCCGCGATTGATGGCGGCGTCGGTCTGGATGTAGTTGTCGTAGGGGCCGGACTGGATGTCGCGGTTGCGCGCCGACACGATGCCGGCGGTTACCGTGCCGCCCAGGCTGAACGGATTGCCGATCGCGATCACCCATTCGCCCAGCCGCAGCTTGTCGGAGTCGCCGAACTTCACCGCCTTCAGCGGCTTGGTCGGGTTCACCTTGAGCAGCGCGAGATCGGTCTTGGTGTCGCGGCCGACGATGGTGGCCTTCAGAGTGGTGCCGTCGTTGAGGATCACGTCGACCTCGTCGGCGCCGGCTATGACGTGGTTGTTGGTCACCACGAAGCCGGAGGGGTCGATAATGAAGCCGGAGCCGAGCGAATTGACGCGGCGCGGCGTTGGCGCGCCGTTCTTGCCACGGTGCTTCTTGAAATAGTCCTCGAAGAACTGCTCGAACGGCGAGCCGGGAGGCAGCTGCGGCATGGCATTCTCGCTCATGTCGACGGTCTGCTTGGTCGAGATGTTGACGACGGCGTCGATCACCTGCTCGGCGACGTCGGCGATCGCTTCCGGCCCGCGCGCCGAAGCCGGCACCGTCAGCGCCGGCCAAACGATTGCGGCGGCAAGCAAAACCGCCGCCACCGGGCGGCGGACGGACGTCGCGAGCGAAGAAAAGAGTGCGCCCATGGGCGTCAAGGCTCCTGGAAAGGGGGTCTGTCGCAAAGTGGCCCTGTCTTCAAGGCGATTCAAGGGCAGACCAGCCAAGGATCCGCGATCGGAAATAGGCGATCGGAACGCGTATTTTTGGCCCCCCGGATTACCGATCGCTGATGACTGTTTCCTATTACCCCCTGACCAGCCACACCACGACCAGGCCGATCAGCGCCGAGGCAAGCCCGATCATGCGCAAGGTCGAATCGGGGGTCTCCCATACGCTCATCATCGCCCGCTTGGCCTGGCCGGGAAAGGCCGCGAACACCAGCCCCTCGATCACGAAAACCAACCCGAGCGCGGCCAGGAAGTCGGACATAGCCGCGGCGCGCCGTCAGCGCGACGCCGAGGGCGCGCCGGGCGCGGCCGCCGGCGGCGCCAGCGTGGGCTTGCCGCCGGCCTGGCCGTTGCCGGAGGGGTGGTTGAAGAAGCGGAAGAAGTTCGAATTGGGCTTGAGCAGGAAGCGCGTGTCGGCGGGCTTCAGCCCTTGCTCATAGGCCTGCATGGAGCGGTAGAATTCGAAGAATTTCGGATCCTGCCCATAAGCCTTGGCGAAAATCTCGTTGCGCTTGGCGTCGCCCTGGCCGCGGATCTGCTCGGCCTTGGAAGTCGCGTCCGCCACCAGCACGGTCACCTCGCGGTCGGCGCGCGAGCGGATTTCCTGCGCCCGCTGTCGCCCCTGCGCGCGGTACTCGGCCGCCTCGCGCTGGCGTTCGGTCTGCATGCGCTGGTAGACCGCTTGGCTGTTCTGCTCGGGCAGGTCGGCACGCCGAATGCGCACGTCCACGACGTCGATGCCATAGGACACCGCTTCCTGGCCGACGAACCGGCGAATGCGCGCCATCAGCTCGGCGCGCTTGTCGCGCACCACCTCGATGAAGCTCGCCTCGCCGAGCACGCGGCGCAGTCCGGAGACCAGCAGGATCTTGAGCTGCGAATTGGCGGCCACCTTGGAGCCGAGCGACTGATAGAAGCGCAGCGGATCTTTGATGCGGTAGCGCGCGAAAGCGTCGACCACCAATCGCTTTTGGTCGGAGGCGATCACTTCCTGCGCCGGCGCCTCCAGGTCAAGGATGCGCTTGTCGATCCTGATGACACTGTCGATGAAAGGCGCCTTCACGTGCAGCCCGGGCTCGGTCACTACGCCGACGACCTTACCCAAGCGCACCACCAGCGCCTGCTGCGTCTGATACACGGTGAACAGGGAGGAATAGCCGACAACCAGCACGACGGCCGCGAGGACGGCGAAGATGCCGCCCATGAAATTGAGTCTCATTGCTTGTCTCCCGACGCATGCGGTTGGCCGGGGACGCTCGCGGCAGGATGCGGCGGCTCGCTCTGCGCCGGCTTGGAGAGCGCGCTGAGCGGCAGATAGGGCACCACGCCCTGGCCGCCGTCCTTGGAATCGATGATGACCTTGCTGGCGTCGCCGAGCACGCGCTCCATGGTCTCCAGATACATGCGCTCGCGGGTCACCTCGGGCGCCTTCTTATACTGGTCGTAGATCTGGGTGAAGCGCGACGTCTGACCGGTCGCCTCCGCCACCGTCTGCTGGCGATAAGCTTCCGCCGCCTGCACGATCTTGGCGACATTGCCGCGCGCTTGCGGGATCACGCGGTTGGCGTAGGTCTGCGCCTCGTTGACCGAGCGGTCCTGGTCGATGCGCGCGGCCTGCACGTCGCGGAAGGCGTCGATCACCTGCTGCGGCGGATCGACCTTCTGCAACTGCACCTGTTGGATCAGGATGCCGGAGCCGTAATCGTCGAGCGTCTTCTGCATCAGGTCTTGCACGGCAACTTCGGTGGTCTGCCGCGCAGTCGACAGGAGCGGCCCGATGTCGGAGTGGCCGACCACCTCGCGCATGGCGCTCTCGGCCACCGCCTTCACCGTGCCTTCCGGATTCTGGATGTTGAACAGGTACTGGCCGACGCCGTTCGGTTTCACCTTCCAAAACACCGAGAAGTTGACGTCGACGATGTTCTCGTCGCCCGTCAGCATCAGGCTTTCGCGCGGCACGTCGCGGGTGGCACCGGCACCGCGCCCGGTGTCGATCTCGCGCGTGCCGATGTCGATCTTATTGACGCGCAGCGCCTTCGGCGTGAGCGCGGTCTCGATCGGATAGGGCAGATGGTAGTTAGGGCCAGGCTTGACCTCGCGCACGACTTTGCCGAAGCGCAGCACCACGCCGAGCTCTTCCTGCTGGACCATGAAGAAGCCGGAGGCGCCCCACAGCACGATGGCCGCGAGCGCCAGCAGCATAAAGCCGCGGCTGCCCATGCTGCCGCCCGGCAGGAAGCGCCGCAGCCGGTCCTGGCCGCGGCGGAGCATTTCTTCGAGATCCGGCGGTTTGGGTCCCGACGACTGCGGTCCGGAGCCCCACGGGCCCCTGCCGCCGCCCGAGCCCCACGGGCCGCCACCGCCGCCGCCCTGATTGGTCCATGGCATGGAATCGATCTCCTGGCGCCGGAACATAAGGGGCCGGCCGCCTGTTTCGGGAGGGTTATAGGGGTTGCCAGCCGGCGATACAACGCGCAGCCGTGCGGCGTTTTGTAAAGTCCTCGCCTTATTTATGCCGCGAGCGAGAAGCGGCGAAAACTTCGCGATTGAAGCCTCGCACGCGATCAAACCCACATCCGGCGCATACGCGCGCGTATATCGATCTTCGCGCCGGACGCCGCGCGTGCGGCAGTCTGTTGCGGCGCCGGCCAGGCGCGGCACTCGAAATGCCCGAGCAGGCCGTCTGGAATGAAGCGCGTACGCTGTGCATAGACGTGGCGATCGCCGCGCTCGCCATGGGTATAGAAGCGTTGCGGCACCATGAGATGCAATCGATCCTTGGCGCGCGTCATGGCAACATAGAGCAGGCGCCGCTCTTCCTCGATCTCCGGCGTGGAGCCGACAGCAAGATCGGATGGCAGGCAGCCGTCCACGACATTGAGCACGAACACGTTGGCCCATTCCTGCCCTTTGGCGGAATGGATGGTGGACAGGATCAGATAGTCCTCGTCGAGCAGCGGCGCGCCCGCTTCGTCGCTCGTCGCATTGGGCGGATCGAGCGTGAGCTCGGTCAAGAATCGCTCGCGGCTGGCATAGGTCGAGGCGATCTGCGCGAGCTGCTGCAGGTCGGCGCGGCGAACGGCGGCGTCTTCGTGAATGCGTTCGAGATGCGGCGCGTACCAGCGGCTGACGCACTCGAGCTCGGCCGGCCAGCCCAGGCTGTTCCTGCGCAATAGCCCGATGGTGTCGGCGAAATCCGGCCAGTGCTCGGCCGCCGCCGCCGGCGGCTTGAAATCGCTCAACGCCTCGACCGCATCGCCCGCCTCCCGCATGCGGTCGAGCAGGCGGCCGGCGGTGCCCGGTCCCACCCCCGGCAGCAGTTGCGCCACGCGGAAGCCGGCGACGCGGTCGCGCAGGTTGCTCGCCCAGCGCAAGCTCGCCAGCACGTCCTTGATATGCGCGGCCTCGAGAAATTTCAGGCCGCCGAACTTGACGAACGGGATATTCCGCCGCGTCAGCTCTACCTCGAGCCCCGCGCTGTGGCTGGAAGTGCGGAATAGCACGGCCTGCGATTTGAGCGCGGTGCCCTCTTCCCGGTTCTCCAGCACCTTCTCGACCACATAGCCGGCCTGCGCGACATCGTCGGCCACGCCGACCAGCGCCGGGCGCTCGGCGGAGACCCGCTCCGACCACAGCTCTTTGCTATAGCGCTCGGCCGCGAGCGCGATCACCGCATTGGCGGCGGCGAGAATGGTCTGCGTCGAGCGGTAGTTGCGCTCGAGCGTGACCACCGCGGCGCGCGGGGCAAACTGCGCCGGAAAATCGAGGATGTTGCGCACGGTCGCGGCGCGGAACGAATAGATCGACTGCGCGTCGTCGCCGACCACCGTCAGCCCATGCCCATTCGGCTTCAAGCCGAGCAATATGGAAGCCTGCAGCCGGTTGGTGTCCTGATATTCGTCGACCAGCACGTGATCGAAGCGCGCCGCGATGTCCTGCGCCAGCGCGCCTGCAAGCATCATCTGCGCCCAGTATAGCAGCAAGTCGTCGTAATCGAGTACGTTCTGCTTCTGCTTGGCCTCGACATAGGCGGCAAACAGCGCGCGCAACTCGGCTTCCCATTCCGCGCACCAGGGATAGGCGCGTGCCAGCACTTCGCCGAGCGGCGCTTCCGCGTTGACCGCGCGCGAATAAATGGCGAGGCAGGTGCCCTTCATCGGGAAGCGCTTCTGCGTCTTGGAGAAGCCGAGCTCGTGCCGCACCAGATTGATCAGGTCGGCGGAATCCTCGCGGTCGTGGATGGTGAAGGCAGGTTCGAGACCGATATCGCGCGCATGTTCGCGCAGCAGCCGCGCGCCGACGGCGTGGAAGGTGCCCGACCAGCTCAAAGCCCCGAGCATGGGCGCGGCCTGTCCGCCCAGCACTTGCGCGGTGATGCGCTCGACGCGCCGCTGCATTTCCGCCGCCGCGCGGCGCGAAAAGGTCAGCAGCAAAATGCGGCGCGGATCGGCGCCGCCGACGATGAGATGGGCGACCCGGTGCGCCAACGTATTGGTCTTGCCGGAGCCGGCGCCGGCGATGATCAAGAGCGGTGGCGTCTCTTCACCCGTCGCCCCACCATGCGTCACGGCGCGACGCTGCGCCTCGTTGAGCGCGGCGAGATAGTCTACCGGGGTCAGCACCGGTGCCCCGTGATTCGACGTAATCCTTTGTTCTTGTTGTTCATTTCACCGCTGCATCGCGCTGCCGTTGCTCGCACAAAGCATGAACGCGGCGGTTTGTCGATGTCGCCGGGCTAACGCCTCACATAGGCGGTCACGTCGAAAGCCGCCTCGTCGTCGGGACCGGCGGGGTGTTCACTACGCTCGGCCTCGCGCCAGAGTGCGGGATCGATCGGCGGGAAGGTGACGTCGCCCTGCGTGTCGGAATGGACATGGGTGATCTCCAGCCGCGCGGCGAGCGGCATGGCGGCGGCGAACACTTCGCTGCCGCCGATCACCATGATCTCGTCGCCGCCGCGCCGGTCGGCGTCCTCGCGCGCCAGCGCCAGCGCGGCCTCGAAATTCGGCGCGGTCAGCACGCCGGGCGCGGCAAAATTGGCGTCGCGCGTGATCACGATATTGGTGCGCTTGGGCAGCGGCCTGCCGATCGAGACAAAAGTCTTGCGCCCCATGATCACCGGCTTGTCGAGGGTGAGCCGCTTGAAATGCGCGAGATCAGATTTCAGCCGCCACGGCATGCCGCCAGCACGCCCGATCACGCCGTTTGCGCCGACGGCGGCCACCAGCACGATCTTCATGCGCCCGTCTCCGCAAAGCGCGTGAGCGCCTCGCCGCTTAAGCGGCAGATGCGCCATTCGTCCAGCACTTGCGCGCCGATCGAGCGGTAGAACGCAATCGACGGCGCGTTCCAGTCGAGCACCGCCCATTCGAAGCGCGCATAGCCTTGCTCGATGCAGCGGCACGCGAGCGCCCGCATCAGCGCCTTGCCGATACCGCGCTGGCGGAAGGCGGCCTTAACGAAAATGTCCTCGACATAGATGCCGTGCCGCCCGCGGAAGGTGGAAAAGTTGAGAAACCAGGTGGCGAAGCCCGTCGCCTCGCCGTCCCATTCCGCGATGTCGCAGAACAGCCGCGGATTGTCGCCAAACAGCGCGCCGGCGATCGTTTCCTCGGTCGCATCGACCTCCGCCGCCAATTTCTCGTAGTCCGCCAATTCGCGCACCAGCGCGAAGATGAGCGCGGCATCGTCTGCCCGCGCGGGGCGGATCGCGAGGCTCACACCGCCACTCATACGGCGACCTGGGCCTTGATGTGCGGATGCGGGTCGTAGTTCTCGATTTTGAAGTCCTCGTAGCGGAAGGCGAAAATGTCCTTCACGGCCGGGTCGATGCGCATCAGCGGCAGCGCACGCGGTGAACGCGACAATTGCAGCTGCGCCTGCTCCAGGTGATTGAGATAAAGATGCGCGTCGCCAAAGGTGTGCACGAAGTCACCCGCCTTCAGGCCCGTCACCTGCGCCACCATCATGGTCAGCAACGCATATGAAGCGATGTTGAACGGCACGCCGAGAAACACGTCGGCCGAGCGCTGGTAAAGCTGGCAGGACAATTTGCCGTCGGCGACATAGAACTGGAACAGGCAATGGCACGGCGGCAGCGCCATCTTGTCGACGTCGGCCGGGTTCCACGCCGTCACGATCAGCCTTCGCGAATCCGGGTTGCGCCGGATCATGTCGATGACATGGCTAATCTGGTCGATGGTCTTGCCGTCCTTGGCCGGCCAGGAGCGCCACTGGTGCCCGTAGACCGGCCCGAGTTCGCCGCGCTCGTCCGCCCATTCGTCCCAAATGTGCACGCCGTGGTCGGTCAGATATTTGATGTTGGTATCGCCGGCCAGGAACCAGAGCAGTTCGTAGACGATCGATTTCAGGTGCAGCTTCTTGGTGGTGAGCAACGGGAAGCCCTCGCCCAGGCGAAAGCGCATCTGATGGCCGAATACGGAGAGCGTCCCGGTGCCGGTGCGGTCGCGCTTTTCCACGCCGTCCGCCAGAATGCGCTCCATCAGGTCAAGATATTGGCGCATTGGTAATTTTCGCGTTTGGCGCATGATCTTGTCCGAAAACCGGTTGCCATGCCCGATCGAGTTGGGGACGGGCTTTTCGGGATCATGCGCAGCTTCCTTCGAGTCGGAAGATGGGCAAATTCGCCGCCCCGGGCAACGTCCGGCCGGTGCTTTTCAACGGCCAGAAAGGCCGCACCTGCCGGTGTTGGCCTCGGCGGTGCTGCTATCATGCAAAAAAGCCGCGGGTAAACCGCGCTCGGCCGCCAAAAGGGAGAGAACTATGAGCTATCTGATCGCCCGCATCCTGCTCACGCTGGTCACCTTCGGCTATGCCGGCGCCACGGTGATCGCCGATTTCAACAAGACTTCACGCCACAAATCCGCAATGGACCGGGCACGCCCGCTTCCACGTGGTGTGGCAGATTTCGAGCTATGTCGGCTTCGGGCTCATGGCACTGGCGCTCATCTGGTGGCCCGGGCCTCTGGCGCACGAACGCCTCACGCTCGCCGCGCTGATGGCGGCTATCGTTTACGGTGCGTTCTTCGTCGCCGTGTTCACGATGCCGGTCTATGGCGGCGCGGCCTATGACGATAACGGCTACCAACCGTTCCGCGCGCCGGTGCCGATCGTCGCCAAGGGGTGGGACGTCAACATCACCGTCTTCTCGGTGCAGCTGGTCCTGCTCGCCCTCAGCGGGGTTGCGCTGGCCGCGGCGGGCTGACGGCGATTTTATGTGCTTTTTACGGCACGCGGCGCAGACTTAACACCGGTTTTCCACGCGCCGGCCTAAATTTTTCCCGTTCCACGCAATCGCGGAATGGGGCTCTCACATGCTTTCCGTCCTGTCGGGTGTCGTGCTGGTGGGCACCGGCGGCACAACGCTCTGGTGGTTTGCGCCGCGCCAAGGGGTCGTCCATCCGATGGTGTCGCGGCCGTTCTTCGACACCTCGATCGCCATCGCCATCATGGGCGTCACCGCGGTCGGCGTCGCCTTTATCTTTGACGGCTTCGCTGGCTGATCCGCCTTCCTCGCGCGGCGCGCCGAACGCGCGCCACGCGCGGCGGTTCCACCTTTGCAATTATTCTGTCCTGCTTTCTGCGCGCGCGGTCAGCAGCGGCTAACCATTTCAATCACTAAGCCTGTGGTCTTTCGCGCAGCGGCCCGAACACCGCCCACATTGCCGCTTTAATGCGCGCTCCGTTGTCCCGTCACGAGGGGAGACCATAATGCAAAGCGCACTCATCGTGAGCCTCGCTGTCACCATCGTGTTCGGGATTTGGCTGGTCTGGCGGCTGACGCCGTGATGCCCCGGTCAGCGGCGCAAGGCGCCGCCGGCCGCCGCGCTTGCCTGCCCTTGCGCCACTTGTTCGCTGCGCGCGCCGTCGCCCTTGGGCGGCTCGATGATGGCGCTGCCGCATTGCGGGCAGCTCCAGCCTAAGTCGCTGCGCACCATGGACACGCGGCAAATGGGGCAGGAGCGCACCGTCAATTTCCGAGTTTCCGACATGGGTCCTTAGATGCGCGCAGCCGGCCGCCGCGGCAATTCAGGGCTTGCCCTTTCCGTAATGTTCCGGAGCGGTGGAATACGGGCATAACTTCGAGCCGGGCGCGAACCTTCCCCCTGCGGCGCCGTTTACCTTTCCGGAGGCGATGCCATGGAGAGCTCCCATGCCCGGTCCGACCCGGTTGCCGGAATATGTTCCGGAAAACACCAAATACGTGCTGGAAGCGCGCGGGCCCCTGGTGCGCCGCTATCTCGAGTTTCCCGACGGGCGTCGGCTGGAACTTGCACCGCGCAAGGCGCTGACCTGCCGCTGCCTGGCGCCGCGCGAAATCGAGCGCGCAAAAAAGCCGCTGGCCGCCGCCTAGTGCCCCGTTTGCGAAGTTCGTGTTACGTTGCGGCACGCGCTGACACGAACTTCGGAGGCAAAGGGGCACTACCAACTGTTTGATTCTAGTGCCGCTTTCGATTTGAAGTTGTTGAACGAGATTGCGGCGAGTGCTGCTGGAACTTCAAATCGGCGGCACTAGACCAGCCCGGCAAAGCCGACGGCGGCGCCGGCCGCGAACACCCAAAGCGGATTGACGCGCGTGAAGAAGGCCACGCTAGCCGTGGCGACGGTAATGAGCGCGGCATAGACATTGTGGTCGGCCGCGCGCGCCAGCACGAAGGCGCTCGCCCCGATCAGCCCAAGCGACACCGGCACCAGCCCCGCCTGCACCGCCATGCGCCAATGCGCGTCCTTGAAGCGGTCCCAGGTGCGCGCCACGCCGTAGGCCAATACGCAGGTCGGCCCGCACATGGCGCCGATCGCCACGCCCGCCCCTTTCAAGCCGGCCACGTGGAAACCGATCAGCGCCACGATGATCACGTTCGGCCCCGGCGACATCTGCGCGATGGCGAACATGTCGGCGAACTGCTTGTCGGTCATCCAATGCATCACGTTGACGGCGACGCGGTGCATTTCGGGGATAGCGGCATTGGCGCCGCCCACCGACACCAATGACAGCGTGACGAACAGCGTGAACAGGGCGTGCAGCGGGTTCTGGTTCATCGCGGCGTCACCGGCTTGAACCAGGCCAAGGCGATGCTGAACGGCGCCAGCCCGACGAATACGTAAGGCAGCGGCCAATGCATGATGGCGACGCCGATGAAGGCGAGGATCGCCACCAGCGTGCCCGCACCCCAGCGCTGGGTGAATAGCGGCGCCGCCATGCGCGCGATCACCGAGATCAACAGCCCGGCCGCCGCCGCCGCCATGCCGGCGAGCATGTGGCCGAGGGTGGTGATGTTGCCGTAGCGCTCGTAGAGGAAGGCCAGCCCGGTCACGATTACCAGCGGCGGACCGATCAGCCCGATCACCGCTACCGCCGCACCCGCCGCACCATTGAAACGGGTGCCGAACACCACGGCAAAGTTGACCGTGTTCGGCCCGGGCAGGAATTGCGACAGCGCGAAGGCCTCGTTGAACTCCTGCGTGGTCATCCAGCGCCGGCGCTCCACGATCATGCGCCGCGCCCAGGGCAAAGCGCCGCCGAAGCCGGACAGCGAGACGCCGACAAAAGCCCGCAACAGTTCGCTTAGCGTGGGGTGCGCCGGGCTCGCCGGCGCCTGCAGGGAGGATTCGCTCATTGCCGGGCAAGCATTACATCGCGCTCTCGCGCGCGACCAGCGGGGCTGCCGCTGTCCCGCCCTGCGCCGGCGGAATAGGTTTTTTGCCGGCAGGCTCTAGGCTAGTGCCCCGCTTCCGAAGTTCGTGATACACCGCAGCACCCTCTGACACGAACTTCGGAAGCAAAGGGGCACTAGCAAGTATATGATTTTAGTGCCGCTTATCGATTTGAAGTTTCTGAACGAGCTTGCGGCAGGTGGTGCAGAAACTTCAAATCGGCGGCACTAGCGCCGCCGCATGCGCTTCCAGTGCGTCCACACGAACCAGGCAAAGCCCGCCACCAGCACGAGAATGACCACGGCGTCGAACTCGTGAAACAGCCGGCGGAAGGTCGGATCGCTGTGCCAGCGCTGGCCGAGCTTGTAGCCGACATAGGCAAGCGCGTAGCACCAGGGCCAGGAGCCGATGAAGGTGTAGACCTGGAATTTCAGCATCGGCATGCGCGCCAGTCCGGCCGGAAAAGCGATGAAGGTGCGCACCACCGGCAACAGCCGGCCGATGAACACGGTCGCCGCGCCGTAGCGCGCGAAGAACGCATCGGTGCGCGCAAGGTCGTCGGGTCCGAACAGCACGTAACGGCCCCATCGCTCGACCGCCGGCCGCCCGCCCCAGGCCGCCACGTAATAGGCGACCGTCGAGCCGACGTTGCAGCCGAGCGCGCCGGCGGTGGCCGCGCCCACCAGACTGAACTGGCCGAGCGACACCAGATAGCCGGCGAACGGCATAATCACTTCGGAAGGCAACGGAATGCAGGCCGATTTAATTGCCATCAGCCCCACCACGCCGAGATAGCCGGCCGCCGAGATCACTGCGACCACCCAGGTCACGATCAGAGAAATGAGCTGGTCGATCATCGTTTTCGCTCTTGGGGAAGGCTTCCGGGGCGGGCGGCGGGCAAGGTCGGCCGGCTCCTCTAGCAGTCGGAATTGGTCCGGCAAAGCGCTTGCCTTGTCGCAGCCGCGCCGCCCTAATGCCGGCTAGCCGAAGGGCCTCACCCTCGGCACTGCCGCAAAGGACCGCGCCCCATGTCCGCCATGAGCCTGCTTCTCAACGTGCTGTGGATCATTTTCGGCGGCCTGGAAATGGCCATCGCCTGGCTGTTCGCCGCCGTGATCATGGCGATCACCATTATCGGCCTGCCCTGGGCGCGCGCGGCGCTTACCATCGCGCTCTATACGCTTCTGCCCTTCGGCAACACCGTCGTCGACCGCCAGACCGGCATCGGCGTTGGCCCGCTCGGCTTCCTCGGCAATTTGATCTGGCTGGTGCTCGCCGGCTGGTGGCTGGCGCTCGGCCATCTGATCGTTGCGGTCGTTATGGCCATCACCATCATCGGCCTGCCCTTCGCCTGGGCGCATCTGAAGCTCGCCGGGCTTGCGCTCTGGCCGATCGGCAAGGACGTGGTGGCCAAATGAGACGGCAGCCCGCTTTGCGCCGCGCCGGAACCGCCTATATTGAACGGAAACCGGCAAAACAAAATCACCGGGAGGACAGGCATGGCTAAACTCGCGCAAAGTTACGCGCACGGAGCCTCGAACGTCCCACTCATCGGCGATACCATCGGAGCGCATTTCGACAAGGTGGTCGCACGCTGGGGCGACCGCCCGGCACTCATCGTGCGTCACCAGGACGTGCGCTGGAGCTATGCCGAGCTTGGCGCCAAAGTCGACGCCCTCGCCGCCGGCCTCATCGCGCTCGGGCTTGAGCCTGGCGATCGCGTCGGCATCTGGTCACCCAACAACAGCGAATGGGCGATAACCCAGTTCGCCACCGCCAAGGCCGGTCTCATTCTGGTCAACATCAACCCCGCCTACCGCCTGGTCGAGCTCGACTACGCGCTCAACAAGGTGGGCTGCAAAGCCCTGATCACCGCGGCGAGCTTCAAAACCAGCGACTATGTCGGCATGTTGCGCGAACTCGCACCCGAAATCGACGCGAGCGAACCCGGCCGGTTGCAGGCCGAGCGCTTGCCCACGCTGCGCAGCCTGATCCGCATCGGCCAAGGCGGCGCGCCCGGCTTCTTCTCGTTCGCCGACGTGCTCAATATGGGCGGTGCGCGGGAATACGACCGGCTGAGCGAATTGGCACCGCTGCTGCAGTTCGACGAGCCGATCAACATCCAGTTCACCAGCGGCACCACCGGCGCGCCGAAAGGCGCCACGCTGACGCACCACAACATTCTCAACAACGGCTTCTTCATCGGCGAGGCGCAGCGGCTTACTGACCAAGACCGCGTCTGCATTCCGGTGCCGCTCTATCACTGCTTCGGCATGGTGCTGGGCAACCTAGCCTGCATCACCCACGGCGCGGCGATGGTTTACCCGTCGGAAGGCTTCGAGCCGCTGGCGAGCTTGCAAACGGTCGAGGCCGAGCGCTGCACCGCGCTCTACGGCGTGCCGACCATGTTCATCGCCGAGCTTGGCCATCCCGACTTTGCCCGCTTCGATCTCACCTCGCTGCGCACCGGCATCATGGCCGGTTCCCCCTGCCCGATCGAAGTGATGAAACGTTGCATCGGCGACATGCACATGAGCGAGGTGACCATCGCCTACGGCATGACCGAGACGAGCCCGGTGAGCACGCAAACCTCCTTTGACGAGTCGTTGGAGCGCCGCGTCTCCACCGTCGGCCGCGTGCATCCGCACGTCGAGGTCAAAATCGTCGACACCGACGGCCGCATCGTGCCGCCGGGCACGTCGGGCGAACTGTGCACGCGCGGCTATTCGGTGATGCTCGGCTATTGGGACGACGAGGAACGTACCGCCGAGGCGATCGACGCCGCGCGCTGGATGCACACCGGCGATCTCGCCACGCTCGACGAGGACGGCTATTGCAACATCGTCGGCCGCATCAAGGACATGGTGATCCGCGGCGGCGAGAACGTCTATCCGCGCGAGATCGAGGAATTTCTCTTCCGCCATCCCAAGGTCGAGGCGGTGCAGGTCGTCGGCGTTCCCGACGTCAAATACGGCGAGGAGCTGTGCGCCTGGGTGAAGCTGAAGGCCGGCGAAAGCGCAAGCGGCGAGGAAATCCAGGTCTTTTGCAAGGGACAGATCGCGCATTACAAGATCCCGCGCTACATCAAATTCGTCGACGCCTTCCCGATGACGGTGACCGGCAAGGTGCAGAAGTTCATCATGCGCGCGGAGACGATCGAAGAGCTGGGACTGACGGAAGAAAAGACGGCGTAACGACGCCGCGACGTGCCGCGCCAAAGGGGAACGGCCGTCGTTTCACCCTGGCGGCGCGCGGCGTTTCCCGAGAAACGCTCAACCGAACATCTGCGTCGCCCAACTCATGAAGGCGAAGAACTGGTCGGGAAAGACCAGGAAGTACACCACCACGCCCAAAGGCACGAACACCAAGAGCCAATCGCGCATTGATCGCTCCTCGCATAGCGTCGCTACCATTATGCGTCCGGCAACCGGCTACCGCCGCATGAAACCGCGCCGGCGCGTTAACCGGCGGCTAGCGCGATGATGCGGATTTTCGTAGATTTTGCGCGATGGCAACAGCCAAAAACTTGCGACGTCTGGCGCTCGCGCTGGCGGGCGTGAGCGAAGCGCCGCATTTCGACCGCACGGCGTTTCGAGCCGCGCGCATTTTCGTGACGCTTGCCGCCGACGGGCGCAGCGCCAATTTCATGTTCGCGCCCGACGAACAGGAATTCAAATGCATGACGGCGCCCGACGCCTTTGCACCGGTGCCGAACGCCTGGGGCAGGAAGGGCGCCACCACGGCGACGCTTGCCAAACTCAGCGTGGCGGAGCTCAAAAGCGCCCTGGCCATCGCCTATGCGCGCGCGCAGCCCAAGCCGCCGCGCCAGCGCGTCAAAGCCAAGAGCGCCAAAGCCAAGCGCGCCAACACGCGACCCACCCGTGCGCGCTGATCAAAGGCTGTCGATCACCTTCTTCAGCATGCCCTGCACTTGGCTGGCCGCCTGGCGCAGCTTGGGATTGTCGATCGCCGCCATCGAGGCCACCGGATCGATCGCCGCCACCTCGGTCTTGCCGGCGCCGGCGTCCTGCACCACTACATTGCAGGGCAGCATGGTGCCGACCTTGTCCTCGAGCTGCAGCGCCTCGTGCGCGAGCTTCGGATTGCAGGCGCCCAGAATGCGGTAGTTGCGGAAATCGACGCCGATCTTCTCCTTCATGGTCTTCTTGACGTCGATCTCGGTGATGATGCCGAAGCCCTCGCGCTTGAGCGCCTCGGTGGTTCGCTTGACCGCCTCGTCGAAGCCGGCCGGCAACGTCTTGCTGAAATAGTATCCCATGGCATGTTCGTCCTTCTGCCGCCGGATCATTGCGGCGGCGTTCTATAGCTATTTTCGCTCGGAGCCCCGGCGCTCAGCCGAGATCGCGCTTCTTCTGCAGGTATTCGTCACGGCCAATCTCGCCGCGCGCATAACGTTCCGCCAGCGTCTCGGAACCGGGCGCGCGCCGCCGCGCCGGTTGCAGCGCATCGGCGGGTCGGTCGAGGCCCGCGTACCACACCGCGGCCAAGAGGAGGATGATCGCAAGGACGGGCCAGAAAATCATGGGGACACTCCGCCGGGCGCCTTTTCTGTCGCATAGCCATCTAATGCCGCAGCGCAGGAGGAGCATTGACCCAGGTCAATCGGCGCCCATGACGCGTTGCCCATGACGCGTTAACGCTTGCTAAGGCGAATACGGGCAGATATGGGGGCTGATCGTCCCTCCGGAGAGCACGCAGGCGCATGAAATCCCTCCCCACGCTCGCCACGATCGGGTTGCTCGGCGCCGCCGCTTTATTCGCCGCGCCCGCCATCGCCCATGAAGGCCACCATCATTTCTCCGCCGGCGAGCCCGGCAATGCGAAAAAGCCGGCGCGCACCGTCGCGATCACCATGGAGGAACAGGGCACGCACTTGTTCTTTGCGCCGGCGCGCGTCGTGGTGCGCAAGGGCGAGCAGATCCGCTTCAAGCTGTTCAACGATGGCAGCACGAATCACGAATTCGTGCTGGCGACCGTGCGCGACAATCTGCACCACGCCGCCTACATGAAGGCCCACCCGCACATGGCGCACCACGATCCCAACGCCATCACGCTCACGCCCTATACCGACGGCGAGCTGTTGTGGAAATTCAGCAAGCGCGGCACCTTCGAATACGGCTGCCTCATTCCCGGCCATCGCGAAGCCGGCATGCACGGCACCGTGGTGGTGAAATAAAGCGGCCTGCCTGCTGCCATGCCCGCGCCGCCCGTCCTGATCGCCCAGATTTCCGACCTGCACATCACCGCGCCAGGCACGCTCGCCTATGGCCGCGTCGATACCGCCGCCACGCTCAGAAAGACGATCGACGCGCTCAACCGCTTCGTACCGCGCCCCACGCTGGTGGTGATCTCCGGCGACGTCGCCGATTCCGGACTGCCGGAGGAATACGCACATGCCAAGGTGCTGCTCGCCGCCTTGCAGATCCCCTACGCGCTCATTCCGGGCAATCACGACCGCCGCGCGCCGTTCGCTGTCGCGTTCCCCGGCGACACGTCCGGCGGCCCGCTCAACGCCGCGCGCGGCGTCGGCCCGCTCGATGTTCTGCTGATCGATTCCACCGCGCCCGGCGCCGCGCATGGCGAGCTCGCGCCCGCGACACGCGACTGGCTGGCGCGCGCGTTATCGTCTTCCGCCACGCGGCCGGCACTGCTGTTCCTGCATCACCCGCCGTTCGACACCGGCATCGGCTATATGGACGCCATCAAGCTGCGCGAGCCCGAAGCGCTGGCGGCGCTGCTACGCCGGCATCCGCGCGCCAAGCTGGTGGCCGCCGGCCACGTGCACCGGGCGGCGCAAAGCCTGTTCGCCGGCGTCTCCGCCACCATCTGCCCGGCCGGCCCGCAGGCCTGCGCGCTCGACTTCTCGGCCGGCGCACCGGAGGTCTTCATGCAGGAGCCGCCCGCCTTCCACCTGCACGCCTGGTTCGCCGGCGACGGCTTCGGCCACGTCGTCACGCATCTGGTGCCGGTCGGCGAATTCGCCGGGCCCTATCCGTTTTCCTGAATGCCGCGACCCTACTCGCTCGCCTCGCGCATCTGGCGGACCGCCTGCTCGGCCTCGTGCCGGCGCGTCTCGTCGAGCCCGCCGTCGCGCCCGAGATAGAGCGTCGAGGACGGGAAGGCGAAGCCGGTGCCGCTCGCTTCCACGATTTCCATGCAGCTAAGCAAAAGCTCCTCCTGGATCTCCAGGTAGCTCGCATAGTCCCAGGCCGAAACGTAAGCGAAGATCTCGACGTCGAGCGAATAGGCGGCAAGCCCGATCAGCCGCACCCGCGCCGAGTCGCTGTCGACCTTCGGATGCCGCGCCAACAGCGCGCGCAGTTCCTGCAGCACGTAGCGCATCTGGTCGGTGCCGGTCTCGTAGCGCAGGTTGAGGATCGGGTGAAACCAGAAGCGGTCGCGCTGCGAATAGTTCTCGATGTGCAGCGAGGAGAATTCGCCGTTCGGTACCGTCAGCACCGTGCGGTCGAGCGTGCGCACGCGGGTCGAGCGGATGCCGATCTCCTCGATGGTGCCGAGCGTGTTGCCGAAGCGGCAGAAATCGCCGATGCGCACCGGCCGGTCGGCGAGCAGCGTCAGGCTGCCGATCAGGTTCTCGAACAGCTTCTGCGCGCCGAGCGCAATCGCCAGGCCGCCGACGCCGAGAGCGGCAAGCCCCGCGGTGACGTTGACGCCGAAGGCGCGCAGTAGCGCCGCCACGAACAGCACTACCAGCAGCACCTTGAAGGCGCGGCCGAGGAAGCTGACCGCCGAATAGGCGGTGAGCTGGCCGCGCCGCGACATGCGGCTTAAGACCACCTCGCCGGCGGCGTCGGCCCAGCCCCACAGCAGCCAGGCGAGCGCCAGCCAACCGACGATCTGCACCGCGAACATCGCGCGGTAGCGCGCGATCACTGAAATGCCGAGCGTCTGCACCGCAATGCCGAACACCAGGAGCATGATCAGCAGCCGCGCCGGCCCCGAGGATTTCTCGATGAAGCGCGACAGCTTGGTCTCGGCGCCGCCGCGCCGCAACAGTTTCTCGATCGGTTCGCGCATCGCCACCAGCGCCCAGGCGAGCGCGAAGCTCAGCAGGGCCAGAATGATGAGCGCCAGCCAATGCGAGGCCGGCGCGCCGGCGATGCTCGGGCCTTCCGGCAAGAAGTCGAACCAGGGCCCGATCGGCGTATTGACATGCAACGCGCGCGCAAGCTGCGGCACTTCGCTCAGCGTGGCGGTGGAAACCAGCCACAGCATTTTGCCGTCGCGCTTGATGCGCTTGGCGAGCAGCGGCACGACGTGGCCGTCCTGCTTGATCTGCGCCGAAGCGCTCTTGGTCCTGCGCCAGGCCGTCGTTGACGTTGCCGTTGGGATCGTTGGACAGCTCGGCCGGCGTGATCACGCTGCCGGCGCGGTCGAGCACCTGCTGGAAGCGCTTGGCGAGCTCCGGCCCATAGAGCACGTACCATTGGTGCAGCCCCTGCACCTGATCGACCTCGAAATATTTGACCGCGCGCTCGTAGTCGGCGGCGGCGAGCGCGTTCATCAGACCCGACACCATGCCCTGCGGCGTCTCGCGCCCGAACGGATCGGCCTCGGGCTTGGCGGGCGCCGGTGCAGGGGCTGCGGCCGGCGCCGACGCCGCCGGCTTCGCCGCTGGCGCGGCGGCGCGGTGCAGCGGCGGGCGCTGCTGCCGGTGCTGCGGGTTGCGCGGCGGGTGCGGACGAGCCTTGCGCAAAAGCGCTCGCTGCCGACAGGCTCACGAGCAGCAGCGCGGCAAAAACAATACGAGCCGGCGATGTCGATCTCATCGTTCTCTAGAACCTCAACCTGAACTGACGGAGATTGCCCGCACGCGCCAAAGCGCTTGCCGCGAGCCCTGATCACTCACCCGACTCAGGCGGCATCAATGTGACCGCGGCATGGTGGCATGGGGCATGCGCGCATGGCCACCGCATGGCGAAATCGCGCCGCCCCGCCGGGGATAACTTCGCTTCCGCTCCCGGCATGCGCTTTCGGCACGCGCCAGTGCAATGGAATTAGGAAATTTTTCCCGCGCAACATCGAACCCAGCGTCATCCGGCCCGTTCTTTACCCGCTCTTTTTTCCTAAACCATTCCCGCCTATATTCAGGACTGCCGGGGCAACCCGGCTATGGCGATAAATGGCCGTCGTAATAAACCCATCGGACCCGGGGGCAGTACCCGGCGGCTCCACCAAAACCCGGCGAGAACGGGCTTCGGCGGGGCCGAAATAGGATCGACGAGGGCGTAAAGGGCAGGTTTTCGCTCGGCATGGTTCCGCCGTTATCGGGCCAATCTCATAGTTGCCAACGACAACTATGCTCCGGTTGCTCAGGCTGCGTAAGCAGCTCCGGTAACCAAGCCTACAAGCCCTAGCCGTCTTAGCAGCGGTTAGGCGGGGTTCGGAGGCACCTGGCAACAGAAGCCTCCACTTACCTGCCCTTCGGTCATGAAATCCTGCCCTTCCGTCATGAACGTCAGTTTTCCTGCCCCTCGGTCATGAATCCTGCCCTTCCGGCACGAACTTTTTTCCGCCCCCGCCGGCACGAACTTTGTGACAATGCCGCCCTGCGTCCGCGGAGGGATGGATTTCGCCGCCAACCGCGTTAGCATCCGCCGGTTCCGAACCTTCAATTCCAGGCATGACCGACCATATCCGTTACGATCTCCTGACCCAGCAGGCGCTGCGCGGCGTGGTGCGCGACGTGCTCTCCGAGGCCGCCAAGAAAGGCCTGCCGGGCGACCATCATTTCTACGTCTCCTTCGACACCAAGGCCGAGGGCGTGCGCATTTCCGAGCGGCTGCGCGGGCAGTACCCGGAGGAAATGACCATCATCCTGCAGCACCAGTTCTGGGACCTCGCCGTCACCGACAATGGCTTCGAGGTCGGCCTGTCGTTCGGCGGCATTCCGGAGAAGCTGGCGGTGCCGTTCGAGGCCATCACCGGATTTTTCGATCCGTCGGTGCAGTTCGGCCTGCAATTCGAGGAAGTGTCGGAAACCGAAGCGGCGCAAAGCCCTCCACCCACGCTCAGCCAGGACAAGGCCGCGCCCAAAAAACCGCGCCCGGCGCCTGTGCCTCCCGCAGTGGCAGCGGCGCCGCGCGAGAAACAGCCGGCGGCCGCCGCCCCCGAGCCCGCACCCGATAAGCCGAGTGGCGGCGGCGAAGTCGTACGCCTCGACCGCTTCCGCAAGAAGTAATGCGCAAAGCGCGCAAGTCACGCGCCAAGAGCAGCGCCAACGGTCGCGCCAAGAGTAGCGGCAAGAGTCGCGTAAAGACCCGCGTCGAAAGCGACGCCTTCGGGCCGCTCGAGATCGCCGCCGACAAATTATGGGGCGCCCAGACCGAACGCTCCTTGCACAATTTCCGCATCGGCTGGGAGCGCATGCCGATCGAGATCGTGCGCGCGCTCGGGCTGATCAAGCGCGCGGCGGCGGAAACCAACCGCGAGCTCGGCTCGCTCGACCGCAGGCGCGCCAAGGCCATTATCGAGGCCGCGCAAACTATCGCCGACGGCAGGCTGGACGAGCATTTCCCGCTGCTGGTCTGGCAGACCGGCTCCGGCACCCAGTCCAACATGAACGTCAACGAGGTGATCGCCAACATCGCCAATCTCGCGCTCGGCGGCGAGTTGGGCGCCAAATCGCCGGTGCATCCCAACGATCACGTCAATATGAGCCAGTCGTCCAACGACTCCATGCCGAGCGCCATGCATATCGCGGCGGCGATCGCGCTGCGCGACCATCTGCTGCCGGCGCTCAAGAGCCTGCAAGCCGCGCTCGACAAGAAGGCCAAGGAATTCGCCAAGATCATCAAGATCGGGCGCACGCATACGATGGATGCAACGCCGATTACGCTCGGCCAGGAATTTTCCGGCTACGCCGCCCAGGTGAAATCGTCGATTGCCCGGCTTCATTCGGCGCAGGCCGAGCTTTATCCGCTGGCGCAAGGCGGCACCGCGGTCGGCACCGGGCTGAATTCGCAGCCAAAATTCGCAGGCGAGTTCGCCAGGCGCATCGCGCGGCTGACCAAAATTCCGTTCGTCAGCGCGCCCAACAAGTTCGAGCACATGGCGGCGCACGATGCTTACGTCTATGTGCACGGCGCCATCAACACCGCCGCGGTCGCGCTGTTCAAGATCGCCAACGATATCCGCCTGCTTGGCTCCGGCCCGCGCTCCGGCTTGGGCGAATTGATCCTGCCGTCGAACGAGCTCGGCTCCTCGATCATGCCGGGCAAGACCAACCCGACGCAGGCCGAGGCGCTCACCATGGTGTGCACGCGCGTATTCGGCAACCAGACCACCATGACGGTCGCCGGCAGCCAGGGCCAGTTCGAGCTCAACGTCTACAAGCCGGTGCTGGCCTATTGCATGCTGCAGTCGATCCGGCTGCTAAGCGACGCCGCCACGTCGTTCACCGACAATTGCGTCGTCGGCATCAAGGCCAACGCAGCGCGCATCGACGAGTTGATGGAAAAGTCGCTGATGCTGGTGACCGCGCTGTCGCCGCATATCGGCTACGACAAGGCGGCGCAGATCGCCAAGGCCGCGCACGCCAACGGCACCACGCTGCGCGAGGAGGCGGTGCGGCTGGGCTTGGTCAGCGCGGAGGATTTCGACCGCTGGGTGCGGCCGGAGAAGATGGTGCGGCCGGGGTAGTAATCGGCGACGCTTGGCGTACGTCGAAAGTCTAATGTACCGCAGTCAGCCCAATTGCGGGGTAGCAAATTACCAAAGCCTATTTCCGAGTATCATTTCGCGGGAAAAGTAACGGTGGTTATACATATAGAAATTTTTCAATATCAAAAGAAACCATAGCAATTCTTGACCTATAGAAACAGACCCACGGAAGTTCGCTACTAGTTATCTATTGTACTGATGATGTCCTCTTGTATTCATTTCAGAGTATATCAAGCTATTGTTGCGACTAATTGACAGTCTATTGCCAGCGGCAGCTTTTTATTCTCATAATTAAAGAATGGAACCGTCTCCCGGCCAGATGCCGCCGCTTATAGGTCTGAGCTATAGCGGACAAATTGGCGGCGCATTTACTAGCGATGGAGGGGTTAATCATCATGTATCGACGTACCGCCGAAACCCGAATGGCTGAGCCGGTCAATCTTCGCACCGTCCGCAAGCGCGCCCAGCGCGAGCAGGACGCACGCGAGGCCGAAGCCAACCGGCTCGCGCACGGCCAGCCGAAACACCTGCGCAAGCTCGAAGCCGCGCGCCGCGCCAAAGCGGTTCGCGATATCGATGGGCACCGGAACGAAAAAGGAAGCAACAAATGAGCTCGCCGGTCGTCAAACGCTCGATCGTGATCGCCGGTCACAAGACGAGCGTCAGCCTGGAAGAAGCATTCTGGCAAGGCTTGAAGCAGATCGCGACCGATCGCGAAACGACGCTTTCGGATCTGGTGGCGGGCATCGACACCGACCGCCACCAGGGCAACCTGTCGTCGGCGATCCGCCTGTTCGTGCTCGACCATTACCGCGCGCTGGCGAACTTGCGCCCGCCGGGGCGCGAGAAGTCCGGGCACGCCGGCGGCTCAGTGATGCGGGCCGACTGCTGAGGCTTCCGGTCTGCTGCCGCCGCCCGGCGGCGGACCGATCACCAGCGGCGGCGGCAAGGCGGGCGCCTGCTGGCGCCGCGACGCGCGCGCAGGCGCGGCTTTCGGCTTCGGTTTCGGCTTGAGTTTCGGCTTCGGCGTCAACGACAACGGCGCGGTGGCGGCCGCTTCGTTATTGTCGGCGGCCGCCGGCGGTTGCGCGCGGGTCGTCGGCGCCGTCGGCTTGGCGTTGGGCGCGGGCGCCGCCGGCGGCTGCGCCGCGCGGGCGCGCTCCTGACGCTGCCGTTCGAGCGCGCGTTCGCGCTCCTGCTCGCGCTGGCGCTCGGCGCGCGCGCGTTCTTCCTCCAGCTTCTTTTCGCGCTCCCTTTCGAGCGCGCGCTCGCGCTCGAGCTCGCGCACCTTGCGCGCCTGGATCTCGATCGCCCGCAGCGTGAGCCAGCCGGTCAGCGCCGAGACGTCGATCGAGCGCTGCGGAGCGGCCACCGGCCCGCTCAGCGCCATGAAGATATCGGGCCGCGTGCCGGCGCCTTCGCCGGCGCCCGACAGCACCAGCCGCGCATCGAGCGTGCCGCCGGTGAGATCGAGATAGCCGCTGAGCGAAAGCTTGGCGGCATCGCTGTCGGCGCTGAATTTTGTCAGCCGCACCTGCCCCGCGCTGATGGCGAGCGCGCCTTGCGCCTGCTTGACCGAAAGCCTGCCGCTTTGCAGCGCCTTGCTCACCACGTCGGAAATGCGGTTGGCGTCGATCGCCAGGCCGTCGTCGACCGCCTGGGTGACGGCGTCGAAGGCGCGCGGGTCGAGGCCGGCGAATTGCGCGTCGCCGAGCGTGAATTGCCCCTTGCCGCGCAGCGAGCCGATCAGCGCCACCGGGCTCAAGCCGGTGCCTTCGGCCTCGCCCGACAGCGTCAGCGTGCCGGTGACCGGCGGCCGCGCGCCGGAGGGCAACAGCGCATCGATGTCGGCACCGACGAGCGAGAGCTTGGTCGCGGCGCTCAGGCCGTCGGGGCCCTGCCGAAACGTCAGGCTGCCGCCGAGCCGGCCGCCGGCGATATCGCCGCTGACGTCGTCGAGCGCGACGGCATCCTTGCCGAAGCGCAGCGTGGCGGCGACCTCGCGCGCGGCAAGCTGCGGCAATAGATCGACGCGCCGGCTCTTGCAGGCGATGCTGCCGGCGTAGTCGCCGAGGATGCCTTTGCCGAAAGGCGCATCCGACCAGGTCCAGGCCGCCGTCTTGCCGTCGGCCGGCGCCGGCATGCCGATCGCCGCCGCGACCAGAGCGGCGCCGTCCATGCGGTCGGCGTCGATCTCGCCGCGCAGACGGTGCGGCGCGCCGAGCGTGACGCCGAGCTTGCCGCGCAGGGTCGCGCCCGCGACGCCGGCATCGATGTCGTTCAGCGTCAGGTCCCGGCCCGCCAGCACGATGTGGCTGGCGAAGCTGACCGGCAGCGCCGCGCGCCCGCTGCCGGCGCGGCGCAGCGGCGCCAGATCGGCGCGGGCGATCCTCGCGCGCAAATCGGCGGACGGTTTGGCCGCGAATGCGTTCAGGGTGCCGCGTGCACGTGCGTCGAGACCGCCCGCGCTCAGTTTGCCTTCGACCTTGAGGTCGCCGCGCAGGGGACCGTCGGCATCGAAGCTGAGCGTGCCGGGACCGGCGCCGACCGCCACCGCGCGGTCGAGCCCGAGCATCGCCAGCAAGAGCCGGCCGTCGGCGGCGCTGAGCTTGCCGGCAAGCTTCACCTCGCCGGCGTCGAACTTGGCGATGTCGGCGTTGGTCTCAGCCGTCAGCGTGAGCGCGGCCTTGCCGAGACTGCCGGCGAGCGCAAGCCTGGCAACGGCGCCGGGCTGCTGCGCGCTTTGCACCGACAGGCTGGCATGCAGCCTGGCCGGGTTCATGGCCGGCGCGCCGCGCTCGAGCGCGGCGGCGGTCTTGGGCGCAAAGCGCGCAACCAGCGCGATGACCGGCGCCACGTCCGGCGCATCGAGATCCACCTGCACGGTGCCTTGCGTCGCCGGCGTAGTGACGATGCGGCCGCTCGCGGAAAAAGCCGCGCCGCCGAGATCGGCCACCGAGAGCTTGTCGATGCGCAGGCCTGCGGCGTCGACCTTGACGCGCGCGCTCAGATCGCGCGCGCTGAAGCCGGCGACGGTGGCATGGCCGATATCGGCGGCGATGGTCATGTCGTGCGGGCGCTCGATATGCGAGCCGGCGAGCAGCGCGCGGCCGAAGCCCAAGGCCGCGTCGATGTCGAGATCGGGCGCATGCAGCGCCGCATCGAAGCTCGCCGGGTGCGCGGGCGAGGCGAAGACATAGGCGAAGCGCCCGTTCACCTTCTTGCGGTCGATCTCGGCGGCGAGATGCTCGACCGCGATCCTGTCGCTGGCGAAAGTGAGATCGCCGCGCAGGCTCAGAGGCTGCAAGGCGCCCTTGCCGGCGTCGTTGCGCCCTTCCAGCCAAGCGGTCAGCAGCTTCGGATTGTTGGTCTTGAGCGCGGCCGGACCGGTGAAGGCGACGCGGTCGTCGGCGACCGCAAGCCGCCCGCTCAGGCGCACCTCGGTGAAACCGGGGGCGCGGAACTCGAAGCGGTCGAGGTTCCAGCCTTGCGCGTCGGTGCTGATGTCGCCGCGCACGTTCTGCAAGGCGTTGCCGCCGAGCGTGACCTGATCGATGCCGATGCCGATCTGCATCGGAAAGGCAGGCCGGAAGACGCCGCCGGCCAATTCGGCGATCTTGCGCAGCGCGGCGGCCGGCGGCGGCCGCGTGCCGTCATCGCCGGCGAGCGTACTGTCGAGATCGATCTGGCGGGCCGACAGCACGCCGTCGAAGCGCGGATGCTTGCCGAGTTTCAGTTCGGCGTCGCCGGTAAGCTTGAAGCCCTTATCCTCGGAGCCGTATTGGAATTCCAGCCCCTGCATCAGCGCGGACGCGGCCGTCAGCTTGATCTTGCCGCTCACCTGCCAGGGCTGGCTCAACTTGGTTTTGCTGCCCGGGGCGATGCCGACCGGACGCGTCAGATTCAATTTGCCGTCAAAGCGCGGCACGTCGCCGGCAAGCGAAAGCGCGCCGTCGGCTCGGATGCTCAGCGGATGATTGACCGGATCGACGCTGAGGTGAAGCGTCAGCTTGCCGTCGCCATAGCGGCCGCTCGTCAGCCGAAACGGATAGAGATCTCCGTCGGCCGTGACGGCGCCTTCGCCGCTGAAGGGCCCGAGCAGAGAGCGCGCCGAGCCGTTGAACCAGAGCTTGTCGAGCGTGAGCTTGCCGCCATTGGCCTCGTTGATCAGCGTCAGCGTGCCGTCCTGGATATTCAGGTGATCGATAGTGAGCGTGTCCGGATCAAAGCCGAGCGCCAGCTTGGGCGCCCGCACATGGCCGGATGCGTCCAGCCCGAGGCTCAGTTGCGGCCCGGACAGGTGCAGCTGCGACGCCCGCCATTCGCCGCGCACCAGCGGGCCGAGCGCGAATTCGATTGCCGCCGCGCGGGCGCGGATCTTGTCGCCGGTACCGATCTCGATGTCGTGCAAGGTGAGCTGCGGCGTCGGCAACAGACGGGCGTCGATTGCGCCGGTGACGTGTACCGGCACGCCGACCAGGTGCGTCGCTTCCCGCTCGAACAACGCGCGATAGCCGCCCCAGTCGATCATCAGCGGACCGACCAGCGCCGCCACCAGCGCCAAAATGATCGCGATCGCAATGCCGAGCAGGGTGGTTTGCAACGACAACTCCCGGCGCGGGTGTTGGGGCGCGGGGCCGCAACCCCGCGTGTGCGCTCACTATTGTAAATGTAGGCGATTTTTGCCCGGCTTTGTCGGCAAATATATGTCGCCCGAGCATGGAAACGAGTGGAAACGAGCTGGCATCCGGAATGCCGTCGCCGGCTCGGAGGCTGCCCCCTGGGTGCCCGCTGGCGCGGGGACGAACGGATGATCCGGTCAGTCGAGCGCGACGATCTTGCCCGGATTCATGATGTTTTGTGGGTCGAGCGCGCGCTTGATCGCCGCCATGGCCGCCATGGCCGTGGGCCCGTGCTCGGCAAGCAGATATTGCATCTTGCCCTGGCCCACCCCGTGCTCGCCGGTGCAGGTTCCATCCATGGCCAAGGCCCGCTCCACCAGCCGCTGCGCCAGGGCCTTGGCACGCTTGACCTCCTCGGCATCGTCCATGTCGACCAGCAAGGTCAGGTGGAAATTGCCGTCGCCGACATGGCCGACGATCGGGGCCAAGAGGCGGCTCGCGGCGATGTCGGCTTGCGTCTCGGTGACGCATTCAGCCAGCCGCGAGATCGGCACGCAGACGTCGGTCGCGACCATCTGCGCGCCCGGCCGCAGCGCCGCGTTGGAAAACGCGGCGTGGTGGCGCGCCTCCCACAGCTTGCTGCGCTCCTCCGGCCGCGTCGCCCAGGTGAAAGGACCGCCGCCGAACTCGGCCGCGATCTCGCCGAAGCGCTCCGACTGCTCGGCAACCGAGGCCTCGGTGCCGTGGAACTCAAGCAGCAGCATCGGCGTCTCCGGCAAGCCGAGCTTGGAGTGCATGTTGACCGCCTTGACCTGCAAGGCGTCGAGCAGTTCGATGCGCGCCACCGGAATGCCGGACTGGATGGTGTGGATGGTGGCGTTGCAGCAGGCCTCCACCGAGGGAAACGGGCAGACGCCGCCGGAGATCGCTTCGGGGATGCCGGAGAGCTTGAGCGTCAATTTGGTGATGACGCCGAGCGTGCCCTCCGAGCCGACCATGAGGCGGGTGAGGTCGTAGCCGGCCGAGGTCTTCTTGGCGCGGCGGGCGGTCTGCATCACCTCGCCGCTGGCCATCACGACTTCGAGCGCGATGACATTGTCCTTCATGGTGCCGTAGCGCACCGCATTGGTGCCGGAGGCGCGGCTGGCGGCCATGCCGCCGAGGGTGGCGTCGGCGCCCGGGTCGATGGGGAAGAACACGCCGCTGTCGCGCAGATACTCGTTGAGCGCCTTGCGCGTGATGCCGGGCTCGATCACGCAGTCGAGGTCTTCGGCGTGCACGGCCAGCACCTTGTTCATGTCGCGGAAGTCGAGCGACACCCCGCCCTGCGGCGCATTGACGTGGCCCTCGAGCGAGGTGCCGACGCCGAAGGGGATGAGCGGGAAATCGTGCTCGGCGCAAATGCGCACGATTTGCTGCACGTCCTCGGTCGATTGCGGGTAGATCACGGCATCGGGCGGCTGGTTGGGCACCCAGGTGAGCGTATTGCCGTGCTGCTCGCGCACGGCGAGCGAAGTGACCATGCGGTTGCCGAAGGCGGCGGCCAGCGCGGCGAGCGCCTTTTGCGCGGCGGCCGGGTTGCGTTGTCTTTCGGCGGCGTCAGCCAGAGCCATGCGGCGTTTCCTCTGCTTATGTCCTTTTGCGCCGGACGTTAGCAGAGGATGCCGCTCGGGTGAAACGGGAGCCCCCCGACCTCGGGCGCCGGCTTTGGCTGTCAGTTCAGCGAGGGGCTGCGCCGCGGCGCCGCGCCGGGCTTGGTCCGCAACGGCACCAGCATCGCCACCCGCTGGCGGTAGCGGCGGTAGTCGTCGCCGAACAGGGCGATCAGGTCGCGCTCCTCGAGCGCGATGCCGACGAAGATGTAGGCCGTGGTGACGGCGGCGAACAGCAGGTGGCCGGCGGTCATCAGCGGCGTCGCCCAGAAGGCGATGATGAAACCGAGGTAGATGGGATGGCGCACGAGCTTGTAGAACAGCGGCGTCTTGAATGTCGGCGCCGGCATCGGCCTGCCCGTCAGATTGTTGGCGACCTGATGCAGGCCGAACAGCTCGAAATGGTTGATCAGGAAGGTGCTGGTGAGCACGATGCCCCAGCCGAGCGCTTCCAGCGCCATCAATGCCGTCGCCGCGCTCGGGTTGCCGACGTGCCAGACCACGGCAGGAAGCGGCCGCCATTGCCAGAGCAGCAAGATGAGCGCGAGCGTGGCCGCCAGCACATAGGTGCTGCGCTCCACCGCCGGCGACACGATCTTGGTCCACCAGCGCTTGAAACCTTGCGCGCGCCATCACGCTGTGCTGGATGGCGAACACCGACAGCAAAACGATATTAATGATCAGCGCCGCGGCCAGCGGGGTCGGCGTGCCGTTGTCGATGGTCTTCGGCACCACGACACCGGCCATGAAGCCGATGGTGTAGAGGAAGGCGGCGAAGAACAAGAGATAGGCGAGAATGCCGTAGAGGAAGCCCAGGAAACGTCCCATGGTTGTTCTCCTTTCAGGGGTGAGAGACTGCGGCCGCGCGTGAGACCATGACCGGCATCGGCGCCGGCGTGCGCGCGTCCGCCAATGCATCGAGGCGAGACGCACGCAGCACGTGAGCGGCGATCATGCCGTTCACCCGCTCGGCGTGACTGAACGGACCCATGTGTCCGGCATCCGGGATTTCTTCGAGCACGGCATCGCGCATGATCGAGAACAGCTTGCGCGCGATCAGCGCGGTCGGCGCGGGCCCGCGCGCGCCGCGCATCAGCAAGACGGGGCATGCCAGCCGGGTGAAGGCGAAAAGCCAGGTCGGTTCTTTGATCAAGGCGCCGAATTCAAGCGGCGCTTTGGGAATGTATCCGACCAACTCGGCCTGAATTTCCGGCTTCATGCCGGCCCAGGTGCCCGCGCCGTTCCAATAGTCGAAGAAGCGCGCCGCCGCCGCGCCGTTGTCGCCGGCCATCAGATCCCGCGCGACCCCGCCGGCAAGCGCGCGGATCTCATCCAAGGCGGGCCTGCCCTCCGCCCCCATCAAACGGAGCACGAAAAACGCCGACGGCTCGTACAGCGAAAGACTGGCGACGCGCGCCGGCCGTTCGCATGCAACGCGGAGCGCCACGCCGCCGCCATAGGAATGACCGACCAGATGGACGGGCCCCTCGCGCGCGTCGATGATCTCGACGACGCGCGCCGCCTCGTCAGCGAGCGTGAAGTCGCGCTCACCGTTCCAGCGCGGCGTCGCACCGGAGCCGATGAGGTCGGGCGCGATCAGCGCAAAGCGATCGCCCAGCGCAAGCGCGAGCTTTTTCCACTGCCGCCCCGCGCTGCCGGAACAATGCAGCGCGATAACGGAAAGCAGCCCATCGGGCTTGCCGTTGCCCGGCAGCCAAGCGACTCTCGACATGGTCATGCTCCTTTTGAAACCTGGGCTGCGATTTCACGGTCCGCGCGAACGCCGTGTGGCGTCGGCGCGCCGGTCGACCAGGCTTGCGGAGATGCCGTCGATATCGCTGCGGCTCAGCCCGATGTCCTTGAGCATGTGATCGGAGAGCGATTGCAGCGCGCGGCGCTGCCGGGCGGTCGCAGCAGACCGCCGGATGGATTTCCATCTCGTACCAAAGAAAGACATTGTCGGCTCCTGTCGGCCCCTGGGGGCCGGATGATCGTTGTTGCCGCCGCTATGCCACCGGGGCGGGCGCGATGCTTTGAGCCGGACTTGACTTGCCCTTGAGGAAGCCTTGATTTCCCGTTAGACGGTCACCTGCCCGCTTTTGGCAGGCAATGGTCGCGGGGGCGACAACGTGCTGTATTTGTTTGAGAATTTCGCGCTCGACGATGAGCGACGCGAGTTGCGAGCGGCCGGCACGTTGGTGCCGGTCGAGCCGCAGGTTTTCGATCTGCTGGTCTATCTGGTCGAGAACCGCGAGCGGGTGGTCAGCAAAGACGATCTCATTTCCTCAATCTGGGGCGGGCGTGTGGTGTCCGACTCAACGCTGGACAGCCGCGTCAACGCGGCACGAAAAGCGTTGCGCGATAGCGGCAAGGAGCAGCGGCTCATTCGGACGATGGCCCGCAAAGGAATTCGGTTCGTGGGCACGCTCCGGGACGACAATCTCACCGCCCCTGTCGAATTGGGCGTGCCTGCGAGCGCGGGCACCGACACGTTACCGCCGATGATCGCCGACCGACCTTCAATCGCGGTACTGCCGTTCGAGAACCTGTCGGAGGATCGCGCGCTCGAACTGATCGTCAACGGGCTCGCTGAGGATATCATCGCCTTGTTGGCGCGCGTGCCGGGATTTTTCGTGATCGCCCGCGCTTCATCTTTCCACTATGCGCAGCGGCCGGCTGAAATGCGCCGGGTCGGAGCCGAATTGGGCGTGCGCTATGTCGTCACCGGCAGCGTCCGCAGCTCGGCGGAGCGCGTACGCATAACCGTGCAGCTCGTCGATTCAGAAAGCGGCGCGCAGCTATGGGATGGGCGCTACGACGTCGAGCGCGGCGACACGATGCAGCTGCAGGATGAGATCGCCCGCCGGATCATGATCGAACTGGAGCCGGCCCTGACCAAGGCCGATTTTTCGGTCATTTGCCGCCGTAGAAGCAACAGCATCGACGCCTGGTCACTGTTCCGGCAGGCCAACGGCACGATCGCAATGCACGGCTGGACCGAGCGTTCGCTCGCGGAGGCACGGCAGCGGTTGCGTCAAGCCATTGCCGCCGATGAGAACTTTGCGCTCGCGCGCGGGCTGCTGGCATTGGTCGATGCTCTCAGCGCCAACCTTTCGCTGGTCGAGGACGCGGAAGCTGCCGTGGCGCGCGCCCGCGACGAAGCCGAGTGCGCGGTCACCATCGATCCCAACGCTTCCGACGTTCTCGGATTTGCAGGCTGCGCCCTCGCCGACATCGGCGACCATGAGCGCGGCGTCGAACTGCTGCGCCGCGCGGTCGAACTCGACCCCAGCAACGCGCAGGCGCACGTGGCGCTCGGCGCCGCGCTTGTACGGAATGGCGAACTCGATGAAGGGATCAAAAGCCTAAAGTTCGGCATGCGGTCCAGTCCCAAGGACTTCCGCCTGCCCTTTTGGGGCATGATCCTTGCCCATGCGTTGGGCTGCGCCGGGCGCACCGAAGAAGCCTTGACCGAGGCGTCCGCCGCTTCTCGGCGCGACGGCCGCCTCTACGGCGCGCGCGTCGTGACGGCCTGGATGCTCGCGAGGCTGAAACGCGCAGAAGACGCGCGCACGGCATTGGCCGAAGCCCGCCGCCTGCGGCCAAGCCTGAGCCTTGACGAAATCCAGCGCTTCTTCGGCGAGCGCATCATTGCGGAGTTGCAGCCGGTGTGGGCCTAGGCGACAGGATCGAGCGCCAGTGCGAGCCAATTTCGAAGATTTCACGGTGGCCGCAGGCCGATGCGAATTTCGGCGGAGCAACACGCTCGCAAAAATGAAGGCGCGCGCCAGCACCGCCGGCCGGGTGGGCGGTACTGGCGCAGCCGGCTCAGGCCGCGCGGCGGCCGGCGGCCAAGTCCTTGACGGCCTCGGTCGTCAACGGCTGGCCGCCGATGCCCCACTCGCCGCTGTTGACCTCGAAAATTTTCACCCAGGTCACGCCGCGCAGGTTCTCGCCTTCGATCGAGACCATGGCATCGGTCAGCTTGTGGATGATCTGCTTTTTCTGCTCGGCGTCGAACACGCCCTTGATCAGGTGGACATCGATCTGCGGCATTGCCTTGACTCCTTCTTGCGAGCCCCGCTTGCAGCGAGGAATGCCGGCACTATGTGCGCGCCGGCCGGTCAAGACTTTCAGACGGCAATGATTTATGCTCCAGAGGCCCCTGAGACGCCCTTGATTTTTAATCGGCGGCGACCCGGCGCTTCCGGAAGGCAGAAATCGCGACCGTTTGGTGTCCGGCGGGCGATGGCGCCCGCCCCAAATCTCGCAGGCTTGGAATGATCTTCAGCTTCGGCGACTGCGAGATCGACATCGAGCGGCGCGAGTTCAAACGTGCCGGCGCCACGGTTCATGTCGAGCCACAGGTTTTCGACCTGTTGGTCCACCTGGTGCAAAATCGCCATCGGGTCGTCACCAAAGACGATTTGATTGCGGTCGTATGGGGCGGCCGCATCGTTTCGGAATCGACCCTCACCAGCCGCATCAACGCCGCGCGCAAGGCGGTCGGCGACAGCGGCGAGCAGCAGAGCCTGATCCGCACCGTGCCCCGCAAGGGTTTTCGTTTCATCGGCGAGTTGCGCAATGAGCCGACGCCTGCCGCACCGCGCGTGCAGCCGGCGCACGCGACGCTTCCCCTGACCGACCGGCCCGCGATTGCCGTGCTGCCCCTGGTCAATATGAGCGGCGACCCCGAGCAGGAATATTTTTCCGACGGCATCAGCGAGGACATCATCACCGCGCTGTCGAAGCTGCGCTGGTTCTTCGTGATCGCACGCAATTCCTCATTCGTCTTCAAGGGCAAGGCCGTGCCCATGAAGCAGATCGCCGAGGATCTCGGCGTGCGCTATGTGATCGAGGGCAGCGTGCGCAAGGCGGGCGACCGCGTGCGCATCACCGCCCAGCTCAACGACGTCGCGACCGGCAGCCACCTGTGGGCCGAGCGCTACGACCGCGGTCTCGCCGACGTGTTCGCGGTACAGGACGAGATTACCGAGGCCATCGTCGCCGCAATCGAGCCGCAGCTCTACGCGGCGGAGAATTTCCGCGCCCAGCGAAAAGCCCCGGACAGCCTCGACGCCTGGGACCTGGTGATGCGCGCGCTCTCGCACTACTGGCGCGTGACGCGGCAGGACAATGTGGTGGCGCAGGCGCTGCTGGAAAAGGCCATCAGCATCGATCCTAACTACGGTCAGGCGCTCGGCGTGCTCGCCACCAGCTACATGTTTTGCGCGCATATGGGTTGGGCCGACCGAACGGCCGTCGACAACGCGGAACGGGCGGCGCTGGCCGCGATCCGCGCGGACAACGAAGACCCTTGGGCGCACCAGGCGCTCGGTGGCGCCCACATGCTGGCGCGCCGTTTTGACGATTCACTGGCCGAATTCGAGCGAGCGCTGCAGCTCAACCCGAACTTCGCGATGGCGCAGGCCTATTACGGCCTGGCGCTCTGCTATTGCGGCCGTTGGCAGGAAGGCGATGCGGCCGCGCGGCGCGCGATCAGCCTGAGTCCGCGCGATCCGTTCCTCGGTGTTTATTACGGCATCGCCGCCTACGCCCGGTACATCGGCCGCGACTACGAGGAAGCCATCAAACTGGCGCGCGAAGGCATTCGCCAGCGCGGCGATTTCGTCGGCGCCTACCGCGTGCTCGCCGCGGCGGCCGGCATGGCCGGCAACAAAGAGTTGGCGCAAAGCGCTTTGGCCGAGCTCCACCGCGCGCAGCCCAACCTGTCGCTGGCCTGGATCGCGGCCAATATGCCGATCCGGCACGAAGCCGAGCGCGAGCACTATCTGGAAGGCTTCCGCAAGGCCGGGCTTGACTAGGCCGCGTGCTCTATACCGCGCGTATAACGAAAAAAGCCCGTACAGATGACACGAGCCTTCAGGGAAGCGCCGGGGTCGCGTCGATCGCTGTCACATCGGCAAGGCTTGCCGCGTTAGGCCGGGCAAGTGGACAAACCGGTGCAGAAGCCAAGCGTATAGGCGCCTGCCTTGGCCGTCGCCGCCGCGGTCTCCAGCGACTTGTCGGAGACTTCGTAGGTCAGGATTTCGTCTTCGGTCTGATCAATGATCATTTCGTTCACAGGGTTGCTCCTTTTCACCAGCGTTAACAAACCGTCCGCGGCGGAAGTTCCATTGATTCAGGTCAGACCCAAAGACACCCGTGCCGCGCAAGCTCGCGCCTAGCAATGAGGTCGAAAATGGCGCGGGCCTTATGCTTTGGTATAATTGTGTTTATGGCTGCGGCATTAGGTCAGCGGCCTGCGCACGCCGATGAAGCGCCTTGGTGCGCGCTCAAGTCCGAGGGCTATTGGGATTGCCAATACGGCTCGGTCGAGGATTGCGTGCGGCGCGGGGGTCGAGGTTTTTGCAATCCAAACCCGCGTTACCAAGGCGTACAACAGCCCGAACGAAAACGTCCCACCCGGCGCACGGGCGGTTGATCGGCCGGCTTTATGAGGCGGTCGATTAAGCGCAATTCGACTCTCTTTGAGAGAGGTCGAACTCAGCCGCGCGCGCCGAGCCAAGCCCGCAACCGGGCCAGCCACGCCCCGGCGCCGTCGTCGCGCACCAGGCGGAAGCCGAGATTGCTCGGCGGGGTACCGACGGCGCAGCCGCCGCCGCGCGGGTCGCGGATGAAGTCGCTCTCATAGGTGCGGTGCGGCCCCTCGACCACGCGCACGCCGCAATTGCGCGACCAGACGGCAACCGGCGCGCCGGCATGATCGAGTTTGCTGCGCGTGAAGCAGTCGGACGTCCATTCCCAGACATTGCCGGCAACGTCGAGCAGGCCGTGCTCGTTGGCACCGAAGCTGCCGACCGGCTTGGGCTCCTTGTCCTTCGGATCGGCATTGGCCTCGCGCTCGTAGCGCGCCAGCCACCATTTCGCCGGGTCGTCGCTATCGAGCGCGATCGGGGATTCGTCGGGCGCCCGGCTGCCGGCCGCAAAGGTCCATTCCTTGTCGCTCGGCAGCCGGTAGCGCCGCCCGAGCTTGCGCGACAGCCACGACGCGTAAGCCTGCGCATCGCGCCAGCTCGTCATGACGGCCGGCATGTTGTCTTGCTCGGGCGCGCCGGCGCTTGCCGAGCAAGCCTGCTCCGCCACGCAGCGGCGATATTCCGCCACCGTCACCTCGCGCTTCATGATGGCGACGGGACGGCGCATGCTGACGGTGAGGCGCGGCGCATTGACCGGCTTGCCGTCGCGGTCGAACTCGCCCGGCGCCCAATACTGCATGGTGCCGGGCGCGATCTCGACCATGGCTGGCGCCTCGATGGCGCCGCCGCCGCGTCCCGGCGCCAAGGCCCAAAACGAGGCCGCCATCGGGCCGGCGGCGAAGGCCGCGGCGACGATGGCAGTCTTGATGTTGAGCGCCAGCAACATGGCGGGCTCCGTGGGCGGCGGGCCGATCGCGGCCCGTCAACCGTTTTGCGCGGCCTTGCCGGCGATCGGGCCGGGCTTCTTGACCTGCATCATCAGGTCGTTGTCCCACGCGCCTTCCACCTTGAAGTGGGCGGTGGCGCCGAGCAGCACGGCCTCGATCAGATTGTGGTTGAGGTAGGCGTAGATGCCCGGCTGCCGGAACGTGTAGAGCGCGGCCGCCGCCGAACCGCCGCGCACGAACCAGGTCTCGAGATTGGTCTCGGGCGGGTTGGAGAACTTGCCGCTCTCCCACACATAGTCGCCGTGGCCCCCGATCAGGTGGGGCCGCGTGTCGCGGTTGGCCTGCGAGTGCACGATCAGCACGGTCTCGCCGACCTTGGCCGTCATGGCGTTCTTGCCGGTGAGCGCGCCGACCTTGCCGTTGAACACGACGTGGCTGGGGATCAGGCCGCGCATGACGGTTTCCTGGTCCGCATAGGCATCGCCCGCATTGGCGTAGCTCTTGAACTTACCCTTCTCGTCGCGCGGGATGTAGAAGTCGGTTTCGCCGACGTAATAGACGCGGTCGTAGCGCAACGGCTTGCCGTTGGCGTCCTTCAAGCCGTCGCGCGGCAGCACCATGACGGCGCCCTGCATGCCGTTGACGACGTGCCAGGGGATCATCGGGCCGCCGGGCGCGCAGTGATAGATGAACACGCCGGGGCGCGTGGCCTTGAAGCGCAGCGTCACCTGCTCGCCGGGGCCGACATGGGTAAGCGCGCCGCCGCCCAGCCCGCCGGTGGAGGCGTGGAAGTCGATATTGTGCTCGAACATATTGGTCGGCGGGTTGACCAGCGTCAGCTCGACATAGTCGCCCTCGTGCACGACCATCAGCGGACCCGGGACCGAGCCGTTGTAGGTCATCGCGTTCAGCGTCGTGCCGTCGTCGTCGACGACGATCTTCTTCTCGTGCACCGTCAGGGTGAATTCCTTGATCATGGGGCCGGTCTTGGCCACCTGGTCGTGCGGATGCACGAAAGGCGGCGTGAGCAGATCGATCTTTTGGCGCGGCAATGCGCCGGCGTTCGAATGGGCGGTGACGGCGGCCTCGGCCACGCTCGGAGCGGTGGCAGCCGCAGCAGCGGCGGCCAAACCGGCGGCGCCGATCATTGCTGTGCGTCTGGAGATAATCATGGCAGTCCCCTGCGTTGCAGAATTGATTTGACGCCGGGGACCTTGCGCGCGGGCGGCCGCCGCTTCTTTGTGCTGGGTCAAACTCGCGCAGCGGCGCGCATCCGTAATTATACAGCTACGTAGAACTACGGAGGCTTATGCTTCCGCCTCCGCCAGCGTTAACAATTTCTGCGGATCGCGAATGACGATGCGTTGGCGGCCGCCCTCGACCAGGCCCTGCCGCTCCCAGCCGCTCAGGATGCGGCTTACGGTATGCAGCGTGGTGCCGGTCATCTCGGCGATGTCCTGCCGGCTGATCGGAAAATCGATCGCCACGCCGGCTTCCACTTGGCGTCCCGCCTGCCGGATGAGGCGTAATAGAGTATGGGCGACGCGCCGCTCGACCTGCTCGGTCGACATTTCGATCACGCGGGTATGGGTATCCTGCAAGCGGCTGCCCACCGTCTGCAGCGTGTTGGCCGCCAGCGCCGGATGTCTCTCGACCAGGCGCGGCCAGACCGCCGCCGGCCAGACCAGCACGACGCTATCGTCGACCGCCGTCGCCGTCGCCGGATAGCGCGCAAGTCCCATCGCCATGGCCACGCCGAACACCTCCCCCGGCGCCACATAGCGCACCACGACCTGCTGGCCGTCCGGCGTGGTCTTGCTCGCCCGCACGTGGCCGTGCATGAGCACGTAAAAGCAGTCCGCCTCGTCGCCCTCGGCGAACACCACACTGTTCTTGGCGTGATGAACGCTGTGCGCTTCGCGCAGGATGTCGTCGAGCGCTTCCGGCGCCAGACCGGCAAACAGCGGCAGTTGCGCGACCAGGGAACGGTCGATCGTGGGCATGCGGAACGCCTCTGCTGCGTGCGGATTCGCGCGAGCTTTCTAGACGCTGACGGCCGCGCGCACAATTGCACCGAATGCCGGGACCGGCCGCCGGTGGACGGACAAAATCCGCTGGCGTAGGTTCCCGCCGTCCCGACTTGCCTGAGCCCCGGAGTTTGCCATGGCCGGCCCCGTGATTGCCGTCACCGAGAACATCTTTCCCACGCTGGCGCCGGCCGAGCAGGCGCTGGCCAAGCTCAAGCCGACCTTCCGCATGGCGAAGAGCACGAGCGCCGCCGACATTCTCGACGTGGCGCGCGACGCCGACGCCATTCTGGTGACTTACGCCAAATTGCCGCGCGAGCTGATCATGCAGCTCACCCGCTGCAAGGCGATCGGCCGCTTCGGACTGGGCGTCGACAATATCGATCTGCCGGCCGCCAAGGAAAAGGGCATCGCGGTCAATTACGTGCCGGACTACTGCATCCGCGAAGTGTCCGACCACGCCATGGCGCTGCTGCTGGCGCTGATCCGCAAGATCCCCTACTCGAACCGGCTGGTGCAGGCCGGGCGCTGGGAAATGCCGGCGGTGGTGCCGATCCGCCGCATCGAGGGTACCGTGCTGGGGCTCATCGGCTTCGGCAATATTCCGCGGCTGGTGGCGCCGAAAGCCAAAGCCTTCGGCATGCAGGTGATCGCCTACGACCCTTTCGCCAAGCCGGAGCTGTTCGCGCAAACCGGCGTCGA
Organism: uncultured Pseudomonadota bacterium; assembly: GCA_963805535.1. Taxonomy (GTDB): domain Bacteria; phylum Pseudomonadota; class Alphaproteobacteria; order Rhizobiales; family Xanthobacteraceae; genus Pseudolabrys. The sequence goes on along the minus strand of CAWDUV010000004.1, from coordinate 23,635 downwards.
CGGCGTCGATCTCGACACGCTGCTGGCGCGCTCCGACTACATCTCGGTGCACGCGCCGCTGACGCCGCAGACGCGCGGCATGGTCAATGCGCAAGCCTTCGGCAAGATGAAGAAGGGCGTCTATCTCGTAAACACCGCGCGCGGGCCGCTGATCGACGAGGCGGCACTGATCGCCGCGCTCGAACTCGGGGCAAGTGGGCGGCGCCGCGCTCGACGTGGTGGCGGTCGAGCCGCTCGCCAAGGATTCTGCCCTGCTCGGCCGCGACAATGTGATCGTCACGCCGCACACCGCCTTCTATTCGATCGAGGCGCTCGACGAGCTGCAGAGCAAATGCGCCGCCGACGTCGCGCGCGTGCTGAGCGGCGAGAAGGCGGTTTATCCGATCGGCGCATGATCCCGAAAAAGCTTGTCCCGGACTTGCTCCGGGATGGGAACCGGTTTTCGGAAAAGATCATGCGCAAAATGAGATAGTCATGCTCAACCCCACATCCGAAATTCCCACGCCTTTCGTCTCCTCGGTTATGCGGGTCGAGCCGCAATGGATCGACTACAACGGCCATCTCAACATGGCCTTTTACAACGTGCTGTTCGACCGCGCGGTGGACGAGGTCTACGAGCTGTTGGGCATCGGGCCGAACTATTTCAAGCGCAGCGGGCATTCCACCTTCAGCGCCGAGGTGCACGTGCGCTATTTGCGCGAAATCCACGAGGGCGATCCGGTGCGGGTGGAGTTCCAGCTGCTCGACTTCGACGCCAAGCGCATTCATTATTTCGAGACGCTCAAGCACGCCGAGGAAGGCTGGGTGTCGGCCACTTCCGAGAACATGACGCTGCACGTCGACATGACGGCAAAGAAGGTGGCGCCCTTGCCCGACGACGTGCTGCGCCGGCTGGCGGCGATGAAAGAAGCGCACGCCAGGCTGCCGGTGCCGGAAGGCGCCGGGCGCAGCATCGGGATGCCGGCGGCCAAGCCGGCGCAGGCATAGACAAGCGCCGGCCGCCGGCATAGCGTTTCCCCACAATATAAAGACGCGAAGAACGGGAGGCGCCGATGGCAGACGAGCTGGGCCAGGACTTGTCTGAAGTCAAAATGTATTCCGACTTCAAGAGCCCCTACGCCTTCCTGGCGTTCGACCCCGCCTTCGCGCTCGAGGACACATACCGCATCCGGCTGCAGTGGAAGCCGTTTCAATTGCGCATCAAGGGCAAGGGCCAGCGCAGCGTCTATTCCGAATACAAGGTGAAGTATTCCTACATGGACGCGCGCCGCTGGGCCAATTTGCGCGGCGGGCTGATGCTCCGCGGCCCCTTGAAGATTTTCGACACCACGCCGGCGCTGATCGGCGGGCTCTACGCGGACAAGCACGGTCGCTTGCGCGACTACGGCAACCGAATATTCGAGGGCTTCTTCAAGCGCGAGCTCGCCGCCGACGAGGCCGATGCGATCGCACCGGTGATCGCCAGCCTGGGCCTGTCCGAGCAGGGCTACCGCGACTATCTGGCAGGCGATGGGCCGGCCGACTACGAGCGCGCGCAAGAGGACGCGGCCGCCGACCAGGTGTTCGGCGTGCCGATGTTCTATTTCAACAACGAGCCGTTCTGGGGCTACGACCGCATGGGCCTGCTCGAGCACCGGCTGAGCGAGGCCGGCCTCAAGCGCGCGCCGGCGCTGCAGCAGGCGATGTGAGAAGCGGGAGCCGGGCGATGAGCGCGAACCTGCCGATGCTCAAGGGCTACCGGGTGCTCGACCTTACGCAATACGTCGCCGGCCCCACCTGCACGCGCATTCTGGCCGAGCTGGGCGCCGAGGTGATCAAGGTCGAGATTGCGCCCTACGGCGACCGCGGGCGGTTGTTCGGCGACCGGCCGCTCGACCCGGCGCTCAAGCAGACCTCGCAGAGCACCTACAATGTTCAGCACAACCATTCGAAAAAGAGCTTCGCGCTCGACTTCAAGCAGCAGCGCGGGCGCGAATTGGTCAAGGCGCTGGTGCCCAAAGTCGACGTGCTGGTGGAGAATTTCGCGCCCGGCGTCATGCAGCGCGCGGGGCTCGATTACGAGAGCTTGCGTGCGATCAACCCGCAGCTGGTGATGTGCTCGATCTCGCTCGCCGGCCAGACCGGCCCGCTCAGCGACAAGCCGGGCTACGATTATATGGGCGCGGCCTATGCCGGCATCACCTCGGCCATCGGCGAGCCCGACCGCGCGCCGGCGCAGGTGCCGATGGCGGTCGGCGACAACGCCACCGGCGTCACCGCCGCCATGGCGATCGGCTTCGCGCTGCTGCACCGCGAGCGCACCGGCGAAGGGCAATATCTCGAATGCTCGCTGGTCGACACTTATTTCAACATGCACGAGATCAACATTCCGAAAGCCTCGTTGCGCGGCGCCAAATTTGCGCCGCAGCGCGCCGGCTCCCTGCATCCCGACGGCGGGCCGACCGGCCTGTTCCGCTACAAGGACGACCAGTTCATCTCCATCGCGGCCATGCCGCACCAGTGGCCGCCGATCACCAAGGCGATGGGACGGCCGGAGCTGGCCGAGGATGCGCGCTTTTCAACGCCGCGCGCGCGGCGCGACAATAAGGATGCGCTGCAGGACGTGATCGAAGCCTGGCTCGGCAGTTTCGCCAGCCGCGAGGAAGCGCTCGCCGCGCTGGAGGCCGAGCGGGTACCCTGCGCGCCGGTGCTGACGCTGCACGAGGCGATGGCGCATCCTCACTTGCGCGAGCGCGGCACGGTGCGGCGCGTGCGCGACCCGGAGATCGGCGAGTTCGATATTCCCGGCCTGGCGGCGAAGTTCTCGCGCTGGCCGGCGCCGGAAGAGATCAAGGCCGACCGGCTGGGCGAGCACAACGAGGAAGTCTTGCGCGATCTGCTGGCGCTGTCGGACGAGGAGATCGCGCAGCTTTATGCCGACAAGGTGGTGGTGCGCGATCCGCGGCTCAAGGCCGGCTAGGGCGTGAACTCATAATCGCGCGCGGGCCGGGCCGCAAAGTCCGCTGTCCACTCAATAGCGACCGAACTTTTTGCAGCACCGCGAATGACGCGATGGGCCATGAGGAGACATTTGCTTCCGCAAGTCCGCACTCTCTTCGAAGGTGCGTGGGGCCGCGCACGGCGAGAAATTGCAATTTCAGCCAGTGTAGATGCAGCCTCTGCGGGCGTAAAGGTCGACCAAAGCTGGCCGGTTATGCTTGTCTCTAGCTTGACGATCGACGGCGGTCGCACGAGCTTACGCACCGAGACTGACACTTCCGATAAGCGCCCAATGATGACCTTTTCTGAGAATGCAGAGCACTGCGTGCCGTTTCGATAAGATGGAGTTGCGGGTGGAACAGTCTCCATACAATGGCGCAGCGCTTGCTGGAACAATTGACCTTGGCGACTTGACAGTTAACCGATTGGGCTTCGGCGCAATGCGTCTATGCGGAGACTCAGCGTGGGGAAGACCAAGGGATCGAGGGCATGCCAATCGGGTTCTGCATCGCGCGGTCGAGCTTGGCGTGAATTTTATTGACACTGCGGACAGCTACGGCCCCGAGACGAACGAGACATTGATTTCGGAGGCGTTGTATCCCTATCCGCCTGGCTTAGTCATTGCCACGAAGGGCGGCTTAGTACGACCAAATCGTCGCTCCTGGGTCGAAGACGGTCGCCCTGAGCATTTGCGGCGCGCGATTGAGGGCAGCTTGCAACGCATGCGACTGGAGCGGATCGATCTATATCAACTTCATGCGCCTGATCCCAATGTGCCGTTTATTGCGTCAGTGGAAGCACTGGCTGACTTAAGGCGCTTAGGAAAAATTCGTAATATAGGCCTTTCGAACGTCACGGTGGGGCAGCTCGAGGCCGCGCGTTCGATCACACCAATTGTGTCGGTTCAGAACGCGTACAATCTGCGAAACCGAGCGAGCGAAGACGTACTCGCCGCGTGCGAGCGTCTTGGCGTGGCTTTTCTGCCCTGGTATCCCTTGGGTGGCAAACGCGGCCTAAAGGCAAACAAGATAAAGCAAGTAGCCGCGCGTCGAGGTCTCACGCATGCAGCCCTATCCCTCGCGTGGCTGCTTGCAAAATCTCCCGTTATGCTGCCAATCCCCGGCACTCGATCCATCGAGCACCTCGAAGAAAATGTGTTTGCGGCCGCCCTAAAGCTTGAGCCGGAAGACTTTGACGATTTGGGATGAGGGACCTCCATCTGAGGTCCGCTCGAGTTTGTCCGCTTCGCCCCAATAAAGATCAAAATATGCTCGAGTCCGCGCGCCAGCTCCCGGCGCGGCCGATCTCGGCCGCGCCGGCCGCCAAGCCTCACTTCGCCTTGCAGTTCTTCGCGTAGGAGTCGGCGTAGTCGGACAGCACCTTCTCGACGATCTGCGTCTCGAACAGTCCGTCCGCGCGCTTGGCCACCTTGGTCAGGTAGAAGTTCTGGATGGGATAACCGTTGACGTTGAACTTGAAGGCGCCGCGCAGCGATTTGAAATCCGCCTTCTTGAGCGCCGCGCTCACCGCCTTGGTGTCCGACACATTGCCCTTGACCGCCTTGACCGCGCTGTCGATCAGCATGGCGGCGTCATAGGCCTGCATGGCGTAGGACGCCGGCACCGCCTTGTAGGCCGCCAGATATTCCGCGACGAATTTCTTGTTCTGCGGATTGTCGGTATTGGGCGCCCAGGTCAGCGCGCCGTAAATGCCGACCGCCGCGTCCTTCAGCGCCGGCAGCGTCGCCTCGTCGGCGGTAAAGGCCGAGATGATCGGCACTTTGCCCTTCATGCCCGTCTGGTTGAACTGCTTGATCAGGCTGATGCCGAGACCGCCCGGCATGAAGGTGAACAGGGCATCGGGCTTGAGCGACGAGAGCTTGGACAGCTGCGCCTGGAAGTCGAGGCTCTTGAGCGGGACGAGCGCCTCTTCGACGATCTTGCCCTTGTAGGTGCGCTTGAAGCCGGAAATCGCGTCGCGGCCCGCCTGATAGTTCGGCACCATGGCGAAGACGCGCTTGTAGCCCTTGTCGTTGGCAATCTTGCCGAGCGTCTCGAAAATCTGGTCGTTCTGGTAGGAGGTGACGAAGAATTTCGGATCGCAGGCGGCGCCGGCAAAGGACGAGGCGCCGGCATTGGTGCTGATCAGGATCTTGCCGGCGTCCATCACCGGCTTATGAATCGCGTTCAACACGTTGGAAAAGATAGGCCCGACGACGAAATCGACGTGGTCGCGGTCGATCAATTCCTTCACTTTCTGAATGGCGACGCCCGGGTTGAGCGTGTCGTCGACGGCGAACAGTTCGACCTCCTTGCCGGCCATTTTGCCGCCGAGGTCCTTCACCGCCAGCTCGAAACCCTTCTTCGACTGCTGGCCGAGCACCGAAGCCGGTCCGGACAGCGTATAGATCAAACCGATGCGGATCTTGTCCTGCGCGGCGGCGGCATTGATCGTGATGAACACAGCCGCGGCGGCGATAAGCCCCCGAACAACCGACAGCATGAAGCCCTCCCCTTTTTCGAAACAACAGCCTTCCCGGCCGCTATTGACCGGTTTAATCGTCGCCAAGTCAACCGGTTAGGCAGCTTACCATGTGCCCAAAGACCGGTTGCCGGCGGTTCCCCCGGATTCCATTATAGCCGCGAGCGGCTCTCGGTAACCTGCGCGTAGGCATTAGCCATGAAAGCGATCATCGTCGGCGGTGGGATCGGCGGCCTCACCATGGCCCTGATGCTGCACAAACGCGGCCTCGACTGCGAGATTTTTGAGCAGTCCGACACCGTTCGCGAGCTCGGAGTCGGCATCAATACGTTGCCGCACGCGATCAAGGAATTGGCCGAGCTCGGCCTGCTGGCGCGGCTAGACCAGATCGGCATCCGCACGCACGAGCTGTTCTACATGAACCGCAACGGCCAGGAGATTTGGCGCGAGCCGCGCGGCACCGATGCCGGCTTCGAATATCCGCAGTTCTCGATCCACCGCGGCCGCCTGCAGGCGGTGATCTACCAGGCCGTGCGCGCGCGCCTCGGTGAATCGCGCATCCATACCGGTCACCGTCTCGGCGCCTTCACGCAGGACGAGGGCGGCGTCACCGCCTATTTCTTCGGCCGCGAAGGCGCGCATCGCGCCACTGCGCGCGGCGACATCCTGATCGGCGCCGACGGCATCCACTCACATGTGCGCGACGCGCTCTACCCAAACGAAGGCCCGGCGCGCTGGAACGGCTCGATCCTGTGGCGCGGCGCAATGGAATGGCCGCAATTCCTCACCGGCCGCTCGATGGTGATCGCCGGCGGCATGGTCGCCAAGCTCGTGGTCTATCCGATCGGCGAAGGCCCGCGCGCCGACAGGCCGCTCACCAATTGGGCGGTGCTGGTAAAGGTCGGCGAAGGCGGCGCGCCACCCGATAAGGCGGACTGGTCGCGGCCCGGCAAGTTCGAAGACCTGATGCCGCACGTGCAGCGCTTTTCTATTCCCTTCGTCGATGCCAGGGCGCTGATCGAGGCGACCCCGGAGTTCTGGGAATATCCCATGTGCGACCGCGATCCGCTGCCGCGCTGGTCGCACGGACGCGTGACGCTGCTCGGCGACGCCGCGCATCCCATGTACCCGGTCGGCTCGAACGGCGCCTCGCAGGCGATCCTTGACGCCCGCTGCCTGGCCGACCGGCTGCGCGAGGCCGAGCATCCTTGCCAGGCGCTATTGGGCTATGAGACCGAGCGGCTGCCGATGACGGCGCAGATCGTGCACTCGAACCGCTCCGGCGGCCCGGAAGGCGTGATCGACGCCGTCGAGCAGCGCGCGCCCGACGGCTTCGACCAGATCGACAACGTGCTGTCGTACGAGGAGCGCAAGGCGATCGTGCGCGGCTACGCCTCCAAGGCCGGTTTCGCCAAGGAGCAGGTCAATCGGCCGGGTAAGGTGGCGTAAGCGCATTGGTCATCCCGCGACGCAAGCGAAGCTCGCGGGTCCGGAATGACCGAGCGCTATCTCACGCCGGAGGCGGCGGCAGGAAGTTGACCTCGTGCCGGGCCGAGAGCGCCACCACGTCGGGCGGATTCTGCTCTTTCATCGAATGGATCGCCCAGAACAGGTCGTAGAGCCTGCGCGTGGGCGTGACCCAGAACAGGCACTTGATTGTCTGGTCTGACTTGTTGAACAGCCCGTGCGGAATGTTCATCGGCATCCGGATCAGATCGCCGGCGGTGGCGACGAAGTCCCTGCCGTCGAGCACCGCGTCCATTCTGCCTTCCAGCATATAGATGAACTCGTCCTGGGTCGGATGGATGTGCGGCGGCACGAAGGTCGAGGGCGGAAAGGTGGCGTGCCAGGCGAAAGTCTGCTCGCTCAGCTGCTTCGGCACATAGGTCTGGCCGAGAATATTCCAGACGATTCCATCGATGCCGGTATTGGCCTTGGTGATACCCGGTGTCGTTGCCTGCATGGGCCGCTGGCCTCCCCGTCTTCGGTTTCAAAGGCGAGCTTAGAAAATGCGCCCGACCAATTCCAGCCACCCGCCGGCCGGCGCTGGCCGTTAAGTTAACGGCGGAGCGCCAAATTCGGCGCCAAGGGCGGGGAAATTGTGCCGGCCGGGCGGCCGGGCGCCCCTCGAATTTGCCGCTTATGAATGCCATGTTCGGCAAGGAAAGAATCACAAAAACATGGCCGAGCCCAAGCGTCACAGCCCCGTTCCGCCCAGCCCGCCCGCGCCCGGTGGCATCGCCGCACGGGCGCTGGCGCAGCGCGCGGCGCCCTATCTCGACGCGCTCAACCCCGAGCAGCTGGAGGCGGTGGAAACGCTGGACGGGCCGGTGCTGGTGCTGGCGGGGGCGGGGACCGGGAAAACCCGCGTGCTCACGACGCGCATCGCGCACATCCTCAACCTGGGGCGGGCGCGGCCGGGCGAAATCCTGGCCGTCACCTTCACAAACAAGGCCGCGCGGGAGATGAAGGACCGCGTCGGCCTCATGGTCGGCCATGTGGTCGAGGGCATGCCGTGGATGGGCACCTTCCACTCGATCGGCGTCAAGATCCTGCGCCGCCACGCGGAATTGGTCGGCCTGAAGTCGAATTTCACCATTTTGGACGTCGACGACCAGATCCGGCTGATCAAGCAGCTGCTGGAAGCCGAGAAGCTGGACGACAAGCGCTGGCCGGCGCGCGTGTTCGCCATGATCCTCGACGGCTGGAAGAACCGCGGGCTCACCCCCGAGCAGGTGCCGGCCGGCGAGGCCGCCGCCTTCGCCAACGGCAAGGGCAAGAAGCTCTACCTCGCCTATCAGGAGCGGCTGAAGACGCTGAACGCCGCCGACTTCGGCGACCTGCTGCTGGAATGCATCCGCCTGTTCCGCCAGCATCCGGACGTGCTGCGGCAGTACCAGCAGCGGCTTCAAGTACATCCTGGTGGACGAGTATCAGGACACCAACGTGGCGCAGTATTTGTGGCTGCGGTTGTTGTCGCAGGCTTCGCAATCCGGGGGCCTCATCCTTCGAGACGCCGCGCTGCGCGCGGCTCCTCAGGATGAGGAGACAGGTGGTGCACTTCGCGATGCTCCTCAGGATGAGGGGAAAGGTAGTGCCGCGCTTCGCGATGCTCGTCAGGATGAGGAGAAAAGCGGTGCCGCAGGGGAAGCCCTTAATCCTCATCCTGAGGAGCGAGGGCAGAGCCCGAGCGTCTCGAAGGATGAGGCCGTGGCGCCGCCGCCTGCGCAAAAAAACATCTGCTGCGTCGGCGATGACGATCAGTCGATCTATGGCTGGCGCGGGGCGGAGGTCGATAACATCCTGCGGTTCGAGCATGATTTTCCCGGCGCCAAAGTCATCAGGCTGGAGCGGAACTACAGAAGCACCGGCCACATCCTGGCCGCGGCCTCCCACCTCATCGCCCACAACGAAGGCCGCCTCGGCAAGACGCTGCGCACCGAGGACGTGCTGGGCGAAAAAGTCACCGTCACCGCCTGCTGGGATTCGGAAGAAGAAGCGCGCGAGCTCGGCGAGGCCATCGAGGGCTTCCAGCGCGCGGCGCGCGAACAGGGCGAGGACCATCCGCTCGACGAGATCGCCATATTGGTGCGCGCCTCGTTCCAGATGCGCGAATTCGAGGAGCGCTTCATCCAGCTCGGCCTGCCCTACCGCGTGATCGGCGGGCCGCGCTTCTACGAGCGCATGGAAATCCGCGACGCGCTCGCCTACTTGCGCGTGATCGCGCAGCCGGCCGACGATCTCGCCTTCGAGCGCATCGTCAACACGCCCAAGCGCGGCTTAGGCGACGCCGCCGTGCAGATGCTGCACGACTATGCGCGGAAAAAACGCATCCCGCTCACGGAAGCGGCCGCCCTGCTCTCCTCCACCGACGAGATGAAGCCGAAGCCGCGCAACGCGCTGGCCGCGCTGATGGCGGGCTTTGCGCGCTGGCGCGCGGCCAAAGACAAGATCCCGCACACCGAGCTGGCCGAAGTCGTGCTCGACGAGTCGGGCTACACCGCGATGTGGCAGGCCGACAAGAGCGCCGACGCCGCCGGCCGGCTGGAGAACCTGAAGGAGCTGATCCGCTCCATGGAGGAATTCGAGAACCTGGCCGGCTTCCTCGAGCACATCTCGCTGGTGATGGACCGCGACCAGAGCGAAGGCGAGCAGGCGGTCAACATCATGACGTTGCACTCGGCCAAGGGGCTCGAATTCGACACCGTGTTCCTGCCCGGCTGGGAGGAAGGCCTGTTTCCGCACCAACGTTCGTTCGACGACCAGGGCCGCGCCGGGCTGGAGGAGGAGCGCCGCCTCGCCCATGTCGGCCTCACGCGCGCGCGCAAGCGCGCCAAGATCTATTTCGCCACCAACCGGCGCATCCACGGCCTGTGGACCACGACGGTGCCCTCGCGCTTCCTCGACGAGCTGCCGCCGGAGCACGTGGAGGTGACGGAAAGCGCCAGCGGCGGCTTCGGCATGTCGGGCTATGGGCCGAGCCGCTTCGACGAGATGGCATCGTTCGGCTCCAACTACACGACGCCGGGCTGGCAGCGCGCGCAGGGACGCGAAAGGGCGCGGCGGATTCAGCGAGGACGGCAAGCCGAGGTATGTGCCGGATGGGGTGTTCGACGAGCGCGACGAAGACGAGGGCGGCGATGAAGGCGGCGGCGCGTGCCACATCGTCCCCTCCCCCCTTGCGGGGGAGGTCCGCCGCAGGCGGACGGGAGGGGGGTGCTCTTCAAAGAAGCGCCGCCCGGCCGTGCCCCTCACCATCGAAGGCGAGCTGATCGCCAAATCCACCGGCACCACCTCAGCCTTCGCCGTGGGCGAGCGCGTGTTCCACCAGAAATTCGGCAACGGCAACGTGACGGCGGTGGACGGCAACAAGCTCACCATCCATTTCGACAAGGCGGGGGAAAAGCGGGTGGTGGATAGTTTTGTGGAGAGGGTGTGAGCTTCTTCCCTCTCCCCGCTTGCGGGGAGAGGGTGCCCGAGCGGAGGCGAAGCCGAGCGAGGGCGGGTGAGGGGCGGCTCTTAGGCTCAGACTTGCGGAAACGCCCCCTCACCCGCCCACCTTCGCCCTGCGGGCTTCGGCGGGCGACCTCTCCCCGCAAGCGGGGAGAGGTAACGCGGCGCCGCGCAATCCCTGCTATACTCCCCCGCGAGGTGAACCGATGGCGGAACATCGCAACGACAACGGCAACCCGGTCGGCCTGGCGCCCGACGCGCCCGCGCGCGCCGAATACGAGCGCGACTTCTATTCCTGGCTGATGGAGCAGGCGCGCCTGGTGCGCGAGGGCCGCTGGGACGCGCTCGACCGGGACAACCTCGCGGAGGAGATCGAAAGCTTGGGGCGGGAGCAATTCAACAAGCTGGAAAGCGCGCTACGCGTGCTGCTTACCCACATATTGAAATGGGACCATCAGCCGGAGCGGCGCTCACGCTCGTGGGCGCTGACGATCCAAGGGCAGCGGCTCGAAATCGAAGACGTCCTGGCCGACAATCCGGGCCTGCGCCCACGAATTCCGGAGGCGATTGCGCGCGGCTACCGCCGGGCGCGCATCGAAGCGGCGAAGGAGACCGGGCTGGAGGAAAGTGCGTTTCCCGAGACTTGCCGCTATTCGTTCGATGAGACTGATGTCGCGGGAGTTTTCGCTTTAGCCGTGACCCGTCGTGGTCGGGCTTGGCCTGGCCATCTCGCTTAGGGGCGCACAGCGCGGCAAGCTCACCATCGCCTTCGACAAGGCGGGGAAAAACGGGTGGTGGATAGTTTTGTGGAGAGGGTGTGGGCGGGACGAGGTCAATGAAGCGGCGCCTAAGGTCTAAGGCTTCAAAACCCGAGATTGCTCTTATTGAAACTCAGCAGGCGAAAAATTGGCTTGCGCAATTCTCAATTAGCGACCGAAATACCGCCGAATGCCTCTTGAACAGCCTAACGTTGGTTTCTCATTCTGAATTTGAACGCGGACTTAGGCAACTGCTCGTGGAGGCGAGTGAAAACATTATTGGTCCGGTGGCACTGTATGCCACCAAAGAACAAGACCCAACGGCGTCTTTCTTCTCGAGCGCGACTACAGAAATTGATGCGGTTCGGCGAGGAAGCGAACTGGGCAGTGAAGCACGAGTCGCGGCAACGGTCAGAAATTTAGCCAAAGCCGATCCAAAGAAATATTTAAATCATCCAAGCTTAGAGAAAATGAAGAAGGAAAAGTGCCGCGCGGTGTTCGTAGTCGATGACTTTATAGGATCTGGAGAGAGAACGTCCGAATTTCTCACCTCGATGTGGTTATCTCCTACGCTAAGGTCTTGGCACTCGTATCACCTAATTCTGTTCTTCGCTCTAGCTTATTCAGGGACGACGACCGGTGTGGATCGCGTAAAGCGCACCGGCTGTAGACCGGATGTCCGATTGCAACGACCTTGCCCGACATTAGACGAGATGCCTTGGCCAGAGGAACTCAAAACAGCGGTGATAGACTTGTGCAAAAAATACGGCAGAAAGACCGCAGCCACAATGACGCCTCTTGGATTCGAAGACACTATGGCAACAATTGTCTTCGAACATGGCTGCCCAGATAACGCGCCCGCAATTTTGTGGTCACCCAACAAAAGCAAATGGCACGCACTCTTCCCAAATAGAGTCGTAATGCCAAAAGAGTCCTCCGCATTTCCGGATAGGATCGCACCCGCAAATCTAGCGCCCCTATTGATCGACATTGGACTTGCCAAGTTGGCCGGCGCTGGTGAATTCGAAAACCCCACGCCTCTTAAATCAGATCTCATTACCGTTCTGTATTTGGCCGCCTCGGGCTTCACCAATCGAGCGGCCATCGCGTACGCAACTGGCGCCTCAACGGGTGAATGTAGCGCGCTCTTGGACGAATGCGTTCGCCGAGGATTTTTAACTCCTCTGCTTCGGCTCACCTCAACTGGAAAGGCAGAAATTAAAGCTGTGGTCGGCCGGGTCGTTCGTAAGAAGAATGTTCCACCCAGAGGTAGTAATAGCTATTATCCTCGCCAGTTGAGGGGACCCTGACAGCTAGTGACGCCGCGAGAGCGGCGTACGGACGGTCGCTTTAAGCGGTGGCCGTTGGGGCACGGATTGCCGTAGCTCTCGGAACCAGCTGATGCTTGGCAGGAGGTTGCATGCAACTTCCCATCCATCGGTGTCTCCGGCGTGAACTTGCATGCAGCCGCCCGCGGGCGGCCCAAAGTAGCTGCCATGTGGTCCTCTCAACGCTACATCCGGAAGGGCAGGGTCGAAGGTTTCGACCTATCGCTGCTGGAGCGAGCAGCTCAACAGATTGAAGATATAACCTCCGATGATCCTTCTCGTCCTGCGGTTCTTACACTAGGACATCTCGCTGCCCGAACCGGTATAAGTTATAGAATTTTGCGGTCATACGTTGAGCACAGTCATCCCCCGCCGTATCGCTTCTTTCGCATCCGCAAAAAATCCGGAGGGCGCCGGTTGATTAGCGTCCCCTCTCCCGAACTAATGCAGGTTCAACGTTGGATTGCGAAATATATCCTCAGGCCGGTTAGACCTCATCCCGCCAGTTTTGCCTTTCGACCAGATCGTTCAATTGTCGACGCAGCGAGCAAGCATTGCGGGGCACGCTGGTTGATTAAATTAGACGTCGCTGGCTTTTTTGGATCGATTAGTGAAATTCAAGTTTATCAAATCTTCCGGCAACTGAACTACGGCACCTTAGTAGCTTTCGAATTGGCAAGGCTGAGCACGCATACATTAGTGGGTAGTGCAAGGTACAACAAAGCGAACTGGGTAACTCGACCCCACAAGAGTCCAATCGCAAAATATCACAGCCACCTAATTGGTTTTCTGCCGCAAGGAGCTCCAACAAGTCCCGCTCTTTCCAATTTGATTATGCGCGGTACAGACCAAAAGCTTAGCGCGCTGGCTAAGAAGAGCGGCCTCATATACACGCGGTACAGCGACGATTTGACATTTTCGACGCGCAATGATTTCGATCGCAAAAGTGCTCACGTGTTAATCTCCAAAGTAACGAAAATTTTGGCGGACATTGGCCTCAGGCCAAACGATCGCAAGACCACTATTGTGCCACCGGGAGCGCGAAAAATTGTTCTTGGTCTTTTGGTCGACAGCGAAAAACCACGACTCCAAAAGAGCTATAGAGACCTCCTACGACAGCATCTCTACTACCTGCAAAAGGTCGGACCGGATGCGCACGCAAGGGCCAGAAATTTTGATTCCGTGACCGGCATGTACCGCCATATCAGGGGGAAGCTTGAGTTTGCGAAAATGGTCGATGCTGGTTTTGCTGAACCCTTAATCAATCGGTTTGAAAAAATATCTTGGTAACTAGCGCCTCTATTTCTTCTCCAACAGCGCCACGCCCCTTTGCCCCACCACCCGCTGCATGGGAAAAGCGCGCCAGCAGCCCGAGCAGCGCCACCTCCAGCCGCATGGCGTCGCAGGGGCGGCCACATGCTTCGAGACGCCCGCCTTCGGTGGGCTCCTCAGCATGAGGCCGAGGAGGGCACGCGTTCTTGACCGCCGAGCGCCGTTGCCGTACTGCGCACCACCATGGCGAAGAAGATCAAGAGTTGGTTGGCCGATGACATCCGGGCCGGCTTCAACGAGGCGCTGAAATACGCGCGCGGCGAGAAGGCCGACGTGATCGTGCACCGCGTCGTGCCGAGCGCAAAGGCCGCGCGCGCGGCGCGGCGAATACTTGGCATTGAACCAAGGCCGAAGGCGGTGAGACGCACGCTCAAGAAGGAGCTGGCGTCTTAGTATTGGCCTCGGAGGTTGCGGCACGCGTTCCCTCTCCCCGCTCGCGGGGAGAGGGTGCATAGCGAATGCCCATGGCATTCGCGTCTTTTTGCGCAATAGACGGCCAGCGCGAAGCGCTGGGCTTTGGCGGAGGCGAAGCCGAGCGAGGGCGGGTGAGGGGCAGCGGCCAAGCTCAGAACTCGCGGCCACGCCCCCTCACCCGCCCGCCTCGCCCTTTCGGGCTGCGGCGGGCGACCTCTCCCCGCACGCGGGGAGAGGTGAAGCCGTGCCGCTTGCTCTGCTATACTCCCCTGCCAAGCGAATCCGACGGCGGGATACAGCACCGATGACGGCCACAAACCGACCTGGCGCCCGAAGCGCCAGAACCCTTTCCGAGTGAGGATCATGAGCAGCAGCCAGTGGCCTCCCTCCAAGACCGGCGCGCTTCTGGCCGCGATCGGCCTTGCGTGCGCCCTGCTCGCCTCAACCCTCCTCGCGCCGCCCGCCGCGGCCGGCACGCTCGACGACGTGCAGCGCGCGCGGCAAGATCGTCTGCGGCGTCGGCGATGGGCTGCCCGGCTTCTCGGAAAAGGACAAGGCCGGCGACTGGCACGGCTTCGACGTCGATTTCTGCAAGGCGGTCGCCGCCGCCGTACTCGGCGACACGAGCAAGGTCGACTACCGCGCGCTTGCCGCGGACGACCGCTTCGCCGCGCTGAAGGCGAAACAGGTCGACCTGTTGTCGCGCAACACGACCTGGACCATGTCGCGCGACCTGGGCGACGGGCTCGCCTTCGCCGGCATCGACTATTTCGACGGCCAGGGCTTCATGCTGCCGGCGCAGCTCGGCGCGTCACAGCCCGCTGCAGCTCGAGGGCGCCCCCCTCTGCGTCGTCACCGGCACCACGGCGGAGCAGAACGCGGCGGCGTTTTTCGCGCGGCGCAAGGTCAAGGTGTCGTTCCTGCGGTTCAAGGAACGGGCGGCGGCGCGCGAAGCTTATGCGGCTGGCAAATGCGACGCCTTCACCGGCGACCGCTCGGCGCTCGCGGGCGAGCGCGCGCGGCTGACGAAGCCGGAGGATCACGTCGTGCTCGAAGGCGTCATCTCCAAGGAGCCGCTCGGGCCGGTGACGCGCAAAGGCGACGAGGCCTGGACCGATCTCGTGCGCTGGACCTTGTTCGCGCTGATCAACGCCGAGGAACAGGGCCTCGACCAGGCGACGGCGACAACCTCGATGCGGCAGAAGGCGATTCGACATGGGGCGCCCGGCGGTCAAGGCGCTGGGGCTGCCGGACGACTGGCTGGTCAAGGTGATCGGCGGCGTCGGCAATTATAAAGACATATTCGAGCGTAACCTGGGCGCCGACACGCCGCTGGCGCTCAAGCGCGGCATGAACGCGCTGTGGCTGCAGGGAGGCCTGCTCTATGTTCCGCCGATGCAATAACGCGCTGCGTCTTCTCGCCGCGATGGCCCTCATCGGCGCGGCCGCGCCGGCGCGGGCGGAGATCGCGCTGACGCCGCGCGAGGCGGCCATCGTGCGCCTCAACGTGCTCGACCTGTTGGCCAAGGAGCCGCGCCTGCCGCTGCCGATCAAGCAGCGGCGCGACGTGCTGGAGGCCTATTACCACACCGGCAACGGCACCCTGCTCTGGCTCGGCACCAAGCGCGCGGGCGCGCTGGTCAAGCGGCTGCTGGCCGCCGACAAAGAGGGGCTCGATCCGAAGGACTATGACGGCAAGGCGCTCGCCGAGGTCAACGAGGAAAGCCCCACGCTCGACAAGCGCAAGCTCGCCATCGCCGAACTTTATTTTTCCGCGGCGTTTCTGCAGTACGCCTCCGACCTGCGGGTCGGCCGCGTGCTGCCGAGCCAGGTCGATCCCGATTTCTTTCTGCAGCGCGCGCACCATCGACCCGCTCGCCGCGCTCAGATGCGTCGGCGCAGGCGCCGAGCCTCGAACAATTCTTCGCCGCCTGGCAGCCGCACCACCCGCTCTATACCGCGTTGCGCAAGGCGCTTGCGCATTACCGCGCGCTGGCCGCCCAAGGCGGCTGGCAAAGCGTTGCGCTCGGCGCCCAGCCTGCATCCCGGCCGGCAGCGATGCGCGCGTGCCGGCGATCCGCGCCCGGCTTGCCGTGACCGACGGCGCCGGCCCCGCAACCGGGGCGCCCACCGTCTACGACGCCGGCCTGGTCGAAGCGGTCAAGCGCTTCCAGCAGCGCCAGGGCCTCACCGTCGACGGCGTCATCGGCAACTCGACCATCGTCGCCATGAACGTGCCGGTCGGCGACCGCATCGACAGCCTCATCGCCACCATGGAGCGCGTGCGCTGGATCCCGGAGGACCTCGGCAAGAAATTCATCATCGTCAACATCGCCGCCTTCGAGCTGCGCCGCTTCGACAACGGCATCGAGAAGGAGCGCATGCGCGTCGTCGTCGGCAAGCCCTACCACCGCACGCCGGTGTTCAGCGACCGCATCCGCTACGTCGAATTCAATCCGTATTGGAGCGTGCCGCCCAGCATCGCCGTCAAGGAGGAGCTGCCGAAGCTGCGCAGCAATCCGGGCGCGATCGAAGCGCAGGGCTTCGAGGCCGTGCAGGGCGACCGCGTGTTTTCGCTGGTCTCGATCGACTGGAACCAATACGGCCCCGGGCATTTTCCGTTCACGTTGCGGCAGCGGCCGGGCGCCAACAACGCGCTCGGGCGCGTGAAGCTGATCTTTCCCAACCCGCACAACGTCTATTTGCACGACAGCCCGGCGCACAGCCTGTTCGGCCGCGCCGAGCGCGCCTTCAGCCACGGCTGCATCCGCCTGTCGCGGCCGCTCGAGCTCGCGCAGGAGGTGCTGACGGCGAGCGGCGTCGACGGCTGGACGCCCGCGCGCATCGACAGCGTGATCGCCTCGGCCAAGACCACGATGGTCAATTTGCGCGAGCCGATGCCGGTGCACATCACGTATCTGACGGCTTGGGTCGACGACGGCGTGGTGAATTTCCGCAACGACATCTACGGCCACGACAAGAAGCTGCTCGCGGCGCTCGACGGCAAGTGGTTGCGTGGTGAGCCGCGCTTCTTGACTTCCCCCTGAAAGGGGGAGGCCGGCGCGCGAGCCCCGCAGGGCGAAGGCTGGGCGGGTGGGGGTCAATCCCCGCCGCCGTCTCGAAGAACCTGCCCCCGACTTGATCGGGGGATGGGGAGGCGACCGATCTCGGGTTTACCCGACGGCACTTAACGTGCGCGAGTTGGCAATAGCCGACTTGCGATGTTCGAGACGCCCGCCTACGCCGATTGTGCTTTTCGGCGGGCGAAGGCCCGGCCATCGCGATTAGGAGCGCACGGCGCGGCCGAAGCTCACCATCCATTTCGACAAGGCGGGGGAAAAGCGGGTGGTGGATTGGGGGTGCTTTGATTTTTTGGTTGTTCTACCTCTTTTTTCTGTTAGGGGCCTTCACGGTTGGGGAAAGTTATCGCCGTATTTTGGTGACGAGCGGGATCAGGCGGCGGCGGTTTGAGCTTGCGATCTGACGACCTCGATTTCGTCGTTGGGTTTTACTCCGAGGACGACTTTTGGCAACTGGTCGTGACCGCGCAGACGATGCCAGCTTTTCTCGGCGGCCTGTGCGAGCTTGAAGATCATGGCGAGCGCGGTCTTGTTGGAAACACATCCTCTCGATCGGACCGTTCGACGCCGAACGGTCGCGAACGTGCTCTCGATCGGGTTTGACGTGCGTAGATGCTTCCAGTGCTCGGCAGGGAAGTCATAGAAGGCGAGCAGGGGTTCGCGGTCCTTGCTGAGGCACTCGACCGCCTTGTCGTACTTGACGCCATAGCATTCGATGAAGCCATCGAATGCAGCCTCGGCATCCGTCCTGGTCGGCGCCATCCAGATGTCTTGCAAGACACGCTTGCCTTTGCTTGCAGGCTCTTTGGCAGCTTGTTCAAGACATTCGCCGTCTTGTGCACCCAGCAGCGTTGCCCGCGCGTCTTCGGCCATACCTCATCGATCGCCTTCCAGAAGCCGAGCGCCCCGTCGGCGACAGCGACTGGGGAGATCGTCAGGCCGTGCCGCTTGAGATCGAGCAGCAGCTCCTTCCAGGATTGCGCACTCTCGCGGATGCCGTCGGCAAGCCCAACGAGTTCCTTCTTGCCTTCGGCGGTGGCGCCGATGATCACCATTGACACTGCGCGTCATCTTCGAGCTGGGCCTGGACGTAGATGCCATCGGCCCAGACGTAGACATACCGCTTGGCGGACAGGTCGCGGTCGCGCCAGCGGGCGTGCTCGTCGACCCAGGCCTCTTTCAGGCGCGCATTGCTCGATACCGATAGTCCACCGGCGTCCTGGCCGAGCAACGCTGCCAGCGCCTCCCCGAAGTCCCCGGTCGAGACGCCTTTCAAGTAGAGGATCGGGATGAGCACTTCGAGGCTCTTCGTGCGCCGCGCGTAAGGTGGCAGAATGCTCGGGCTGAACCGAATCCGCCCGCCCCCGGCGGCCTCGCGGTCGCGCACCCGGGGCTGGCGCACGGCCACCGGCCCAATGCCGGTCATGATCTCGCGCTCGGGCAGATGCCCGTGGCGCACGACGCGCTGGCGGCCCGTCTCGGTCTTGAGATCGGCGTATCGCCCGAGGAAGTCGGCGACCTCCGTCTCGACGGCCTGCGTGAGCAGGGTACGTGCCCCGTTGCGCAAAATCTCGGTGAGCGAATCGCGGAAGTCCCTGGCTGAGCGAGCTTGATCACGTTAGTGTCGGTCACGGCGTATCACTCCTTCAGTGGAGAAGTGGAGGCGTTGAACACCCCCACGATATGCCGCCTTACCCCTTCATGCTGTCACCAACTTCCGCACATAGCTCACTGTTATCACGCATACGGTGATTGGGTATCTCAGACACTGACGTTCAATCCTCTAATCGACTTGATCTTTTGCCGGCGAGCTTCTTGTTCTTGGCCTAACTCTTTCGCGTTCGGGCCCCAGTAATTTTTCCAGGTAAGATAGAGATACGAACCTCGTTAACGGCAGCCGATAACGCTTCAAGCTCAGCAGACAACGTGTTGTTAAAGACCTTGACGCCCGAAATAGGGACACAAAACTGATAAGGACTCCAGAGTTTTTCTTGCTTTATTTATATCCGTGCCGAGATCTATCGCCGAATTATCGGATAATATGTCGTCAGGCGCTAGGCGGCTTCGACCAGATTTTACTATTGCGGATTTTCTTTAAGCAGCTGCGTAACAGGATTAGACTATCAACTTCTGATTTTGGTGGAAGCAATGGTAGGCCACCATCTTCTTTAATCACTGTTAGGAATAACGTTGCGGAGCCCACATGGTAAGTGATTGCCAAAACTAGACTGTGAATAATGGGACCTGCCTTTACCGCAACAGGTGACTTCAGCCAAACTGCGAAACTAACGAAGTGATATGTGCCAAGGAATGCTCCGGTAGCGAGGCAAACAATGCTGGAGCAGGCAACGATTAAAATAGTTATCGCAAGCGTGCGGTGTAAGAGATAGTCGCCAAGCAGATACCAATTGCGGAGACGCTGTCTTACTAACATAAACGTTAGCGACACCGGGACGAGTGCAATGAGAGCCAGCAGGGCTAGTCCCTCTATTCCTGGAGAAAATATTTTGCTTTGATCGGGTGCCTTAAATACGCCAAGCGCACCGAGGCTTGCTGGACAACGGCCGCTTTAAAGACCAATCCAGCTCCCCGTAATCCTGGCTGTAATCCCAGGCTATTAGTCGACGCTTGTTGAAATGGGTGCGTGTGCAGCTCACTAAGATACCCCCTTGAATGAGATATTAGATATCAACGGTAAGCATACGCTGAGTACCGCGGGCGCGCGGGTAGACGGCGCGTGGCTCAGGCGGCTACTTGCAGGCTTGCCGGCTTCCAGTTCCAGGGCAAGAGTTCAGGAAGTCTGGTCTGGGGGATGTCGGCGATGCGGGCGAGCACGTCGGCGAGCCAAGCCATTGGATCGATATCGTTGAGCTTGGCCGTCATGATCAGCGTCGTCATGGCCGCCGCCCGATCGGCACCGCGTTCGGAGCCGGCGAAGAGCCACGACTTGCGACCCAATGCAAATCCGCGCAAGGCGCGCTCGGCCGCATTGTTCGTGAGGCAGATCCGGCCATCGTCGATGAAGCGGGCGAACCGGTCCCAGCGCTTGAGCATGTAGTCGATCGGCTTGGCGACAGAGGCAGAGCGCGACATGCGGGATCGCTCGTCACGCAGCCATGCTTCCAGCGTGGCCAGAAGTGGCGCACTTTGCTCACGGCGAACGCGCAGACGTTCGTCGACGTCCAGCCCGTTAATGCCGCGCTCGATATCGAACAGCGCGTCGATGCGCTTGACCGCCTCCAGCGCGACCGGCGAGATCGCCGCAGCGTTCTTTCCGCGCCGTGCATTAGCCGCGATGTCAGCCAGCTCGAAGAACTGCCTCCGTGCATGGGCCCAACACAGTGCCGCCGTGATCGCTCCCTGAGCGCGCGACGGATCATAAAGCTCGTTGTACCCGCCGTAGGCATCGGCCTGCAGGATACCGGTGAAGCCTTCAAGATGGCGAACGGGATGATCGTGTCTGCGATCCCGCGAAGCGTAATAGAGCGCCGCGGGCGGCGCCCGGCCGCCAAATGGCCGGTCGTCGCGGACATAGGTCCAGATGTGCCCGGTGACCGTTTTGCCCTTGGCCAGGATTGGCACGGTCGTGTCGTCGCCGTGCAGTCGTTCGCCAGCCAGGACATGGGTTTCGATCAGCGCATGCAGTGGCTGTAGCGCCGCCGTGCAGGCGCCGACCTGGTCGGCCAGTGTCGATACGCTCAGATCGATGCCTTCCCGCTTATATCGTTCGCTCTGGCGGTTCAGCGGCTGATGCTGGCCGAACTTCTCGAACAGGATCATGGCCAGCAGGTTCGGTCCGGCAAAGCCGCGCGGTGTCACATGGAACGGCGCCGGCGGCTGCGTAATCTTCTCGCACTCTCGGCAGGAGAACTTCTCGCGCACCGTCTGGATTACCTTCCATCTCCCTCCCGCTCCCCGCCTCCCCCCCACTCACGCGCGGTCGTCCCGCGCCGCGTCACCTACAGCTTCACGCGCTCGTCGGGGCCCCCTGGCCTACGCGCGCGCAGCTTCGGTTCCGCCTCGTGCTTCGTGGTGTGTGAGCGCCGTACGCCTTCAGGCGGTCACGAGCTCCCAGTGCGACGCCAGCTCTGGCGATCGCCGGTACTTGCGCCCCACGACCTTTGCGGCGTCGAGGCGCCTGCCGCGCGCATCACCGCGCGATAGACCGTCCGCAACGCCTGCGCGACGCTCTGCGATCCTTCCAGGGCAAATCCATCGAATGCGGATCAGGTGGACGATGCATGTTTGCACGATCGTCTGCGGGAAAACGGCATTGATGCCTCAGGAAAGCCCTTCAGGCCGTCGACGACGGCGATGAGAATGTCCTGGCCCCGCGGGTCTTCAATTCGTTGACGACGCGCAGCCAGACTTTGCGCCCTCGGTCTGTTCGATCCAGATACCGAGAATCTCCTCGGTGCCGTTCGCAAACACCGAGCGCGATGTAGATCGCCTTATTGCGCACGAAGCCTTCGTCGCGCACCTTACCCGGATGCATCGAAGAACACCAGCGGTAGCAGATATCGAGAGGCCGGTTCTGCCATTCCGTCACCTCGTCCAGCACCGCATCGGTGACCGCCGAGATCAAATCCAGCGAAACATCGATGCCGTAGAGGTCCTCGAGATGCCCCGAATCTGCGAACCGTCATTCCGCGCGCATACATCGAGATGATCTTGTCGTCGAAATCCGGAACCTGCGCTGGTATTTGCGATCAGCTTGGGTCAAAGGTCCCAGCACGATCCCGTGCACCGACAGCGTCATCTTCGAGGTGCCGGTGAGACCGACTTCCTCGAATAGCCGTTGCGGTGATTGCACTTGCCCTCAGCGCTGTCACCGTCAAGATGCTCGTCGATCTCTGTATTCAATATCCGTTCAGACAGCGCCTTCTCAACTCGTCGACCAGCCCATCCTTGTTGAACACGTCCTTCAGATCCCAGCCAGCCAGAAGCTGATCCAGCAGATCTTTCTCGATTGCCATGTGATGCTCCTTCCACTCACATCTCGCCGCGGGATCACCTCCAGTGTCTCGGTGATATCCTCCCCCAGCTTCGACAACTTCGACGATCCGCAGCAGGGACAGCTTTCTGGCGCGGCGATGACAATGCGCTCGCGCGGCAGATGATCGGGGAACGGCTTGCGCGAGGGTCGCTTACGCTCGAACGATTTGACCGTCTGCGTCCGGGCCGCCGTCTTCTCAGCCAGCAACTCGTCCTCGGTCGCTGCCGCCTCCAGGTCTTCCAGCTGCAGTTCCATCTGCTCCAGCAGCCGCGCCTTGTGCTCCGAACGGCTGCCGTAAAGCGCTCGGCGAAGTTTCTCGATCTCGAGCTTGAGGTGGGCGATCAGAGCTTCCGTGCTGGTGTTCACCGCCTGGGCGCGAGCCGCAATCGCCTCAGCTTCCATGCGCGCGGCGCGCTCGGCGAGGATCATCGCATGAGCGGCGGCAAGATCGGATGGCAGAGGCTCAGGCGCCGATGTCATACGCCAAGAGAATCATATTCGTCAGTAACTGCAAAGCAAAACCGTCACCCCACCGACGTCGGGCGCCAAGTTTCTTGCGGATTGCGCCAATCGATGCCGGAAAGCAGATAACCGAGTTGCGCCGAGGAGATCGTCACCGCGCCGTCGGCTTGGCTCGGCCACAAGAAGCGGCCCCGCTCCAATCGCTTCATGAATAGGCAGGCCCCCTGACCATCGTGCCAGATCACCTTCAAGAGATCGCCGCGACGGCCGCGAAAGCAAAACAGATGACCGCTCAGCGGATCGCGCCGCAGCACTTCCTGCACCTGCAGCGACAGGCTCGGAAAGCCCTTCCTCATATCGGTGTAACCGGTCGCCAACCACACCCGGACGCCGCTCGGAACCGGGATCATGGCAGCGTCTCGAGCCCTCGGATGATCCGCAGCAGCATCTCCACGTCTATGTCGCAATCGACAACAACGCGCCGGCCGTTCGCGCTCACAATCTCCATTCGACGACAGTCCGGTCCCGTGCCCTTTTTAGGCTGTTCCGGCACGATCACCGCCGGCACGAAAGCAGATGCCTCGCCAAGCCGCCCTTCGCGATACGCCTTGCGCCAGGCAAACAGCAGCGGATTGGAAATCCCATGCCGACGCGCGGTCGTCGAGGCCAGCCGTGGGCCCGAAAAGCTCTCCTCGACGATCCGCAGTTTCTCCGCGTCGGACCATCGACGGCGCCGACCGGTATCAACAATCTCAAGGCGACTGATATGGCGACTGTCATTATGGCTATCCATAACGACAATCAGCTACCGGCCGGGCAATTCCGCAAGGCGGCCCACACCGAGTGGATACT
>CAWDUV010000003.1:0-265633 GCA_963805535.1 uncultured Pseudomonadota bacterium | reverse complement strand
AAGCGACCGAGTTACTGCGTTGCACCGAAATGTCGCGATGGGCCAACAACGGACCATCGCGAGGACGCGCAGCTATGTGGCAAATGCCGGTCTGACTGAAATTGCGTCTAGTGGTAGTATTCAATCAGCGTTGGTCACTTGACTGCAATTTGCGCGGGGCTGATCCTATAATCATCTAGCAAAGACGGTCCGCCATTGCGCCTCATTCCTAACATTGGCTATGGCACTGAGGGCTACCCCGAAAAGGTGGCACGGCGGCTGCGGGCATTCAATGCCGCAGTCTGGCTCGCGGCCACCGTGCCCGCGGGCATGGTCTTAGTACGGCTTGCCACTGGAAAATGGCCAGTGGCGGCGGCCGATGCATTAGTGGCAGCCATCTATGTATCGATGCCATTGCTGCACAGGTTTGGACCGCTAGTGGCGCCCCTTGTTTTCTTGACCATCTCATACGCAGTCTTGTTTTGGGTAAGCTGGCTTGTCGGCACTAGTGGGGGTGAGCATATTGGCTACCTCGTCGCTGCCGGGCTTAGCATCCTCGTCATCGGAACTGAGCACTATGCCATCACGGTCGCGGTCGGCATCGTATCGGTAATACTTACATTTCTGACCGAAATTATGCTGCCGAGAAGTACCGGCTTTGCCTCGCCTACGTTGCTGTTCTACACAAATTTCGCCGCCAGTATCGTGCTAAGTACGGCAATACTCTATGGCATCATTTTCTATGCGGTGCGCCAAATGGAAGATGCCGAGGAAAAAGCTGAGCGCGAGCATCGACGCTCAGAAGCCCTCCTCGTCAACATCTTGCCATCGCGCATTGCTGAACGGTTGAAAAATAGACCGAGTTCGCAGATTGCAGACGCCTATCTTGAAGCTTCCGTCTTGTTTGCCGACATGGCTGGATTTACGGCGCGGACGAACGACACGGCACCGGAGGAGCTCGTGCGTTTTTTGAATGACGTCTATAGCAAGCTCGACGCCCTGGTTGAGCGTCACAGTCTGGAGAAGATCAAGACTTCTGGCGACGCCTATATGGTAGTCAGCGGCGTGCCCGAACCGCGTCCGCACCATGCCACTGATTTAGCCGCGCTTGCGCTCGACATGCGCGATGCGCTGACCGGGCTTGTCGACCCCAAGGGGCGTCCCGTACCCGTCCGCATCGGGATTGCATCGGGGCCCGTAGTGGCGGGCGTGGTCGGCACGCGCAAGTTCTTTTACGACGTGTGGGGCGACACAGTGAACACAGCGTCACGCATGGAGTTGACCGGAGAGACTGGAAAGATTCAGGTTGCCCATGGCACACACGATCTGCTCGTCGACCGTTTTGAGCTTGTCGAGCGGGGCGTAACCGAGGTACGCGGCAAAGGGCCGATGCGGACATGGTTCTTGGTCGGACGCAAGCCAATGGCGCCAGTGCCGGCCAACTGAGCACCCTCGGTTTAGTATGTGAAGGTCGCACAACGAGAGTATTTCGGCGATCGTTGCAAACATGGCATTCATGTAAGAACATGAGCCGCTTCGGAGTTCCTCTTCGGGTCATTTGCGAGCGACCCATCCAGCCCGCTAGCCGCCCGATGTCGCCTATTGCTCCAAGACCGGACATGGTTTTGCGTCGTCGCAAAATGACGCGAAGTGCCAACAGCCGACATCGCCGGCCCACAAAACGCCCGAGCAATTTTACCCGAGCGTTTTCCGACCACATCCACAAACGTAATTAGGAGAGTTGTCTCCGCTTCCTCCGCCATCCGAACAAACCCAATGCGCCAAGGCCGGTGGCGAAGAGCGGGAGTGCGGCGGGAAGCGGCGTTTCCGCAACGTTGATATTGTCAAAGCCCGGTCACAATCTGTTGACATTGTCACCCATATAACAGCTGAGAAATCGACATTCGTCAGATTGGTAAATCAACAAGGGCAAAGGTTGTCCAAGTGCTGGTAAGAGTAAGGAACTGGGTGACCGTTCCGCCGCCTGCGAAACTTCCTGAACCATTAACTGTTGCAAGCCGGGGTTATCAAGGAACGCAGCGTCCAAACTAGATAGAGAAAATGTAGCCCCACTAACCGCCCTCAAGTCTATGACTATGCCTAACTGCGAGTTTGCAGACCAACCGAAAACTGAAGTGCCATTTGTATTTACCGGAACTACCGAGTTGAAAATCCCGTCTGCCGGCCCGGTGTTACTAGTAAATATAAAACCGCCCTCCGTGTACGGGGTTGCTGGTTCCACATAGTTCCCTGGGGGAACTACACCTTCGAATGTAATTGTCGTTGCCTGTCCGGCTACGACGCTCAAGCATAAAGCACACACTGCCCCGATCGCGCCGCTCGCGCATTTCTTCATCGTCGCCCCAAAATTCCCACGCCTTACGCCACAGCCTGATCGTGGCAACCACCCCTGCCGGTGTCAATAGTCATAGCCCGATGTCGGCTATTGCTCCAAGACCGGACATGGCTTTGCGTCGCCGCGAAATGACGCGAAGTGCCACAGGCGACATTCGCGCCGCAGCAAACAGCGCAAAGAAAGACCGCCTCGCGCAGGCTGTGTGAGAACTGACCGAGTCGATAACAAGGCCGCATCGACAACGATGCGGCCTTTTCCATGAGCTATGTTCGGGGCGAGGATCGTGTCAGGCGGCGCTGCTGCCGGCGGCGATTGAGGACTACGTGGCGGCTGATGCGCCGGTTCGGGTGATCGATGCATTCGTGGACGGGCTTGACGTAGGCGGGCTCGGATTTGGCCGTGCGATGCCGGCGTCAACGGGGCGACCGCCTTATGATCCGCGGGACCTGTTGAAGCTTTATGTTTACGGCTACCTGAACGAAGTGCGCTCCTCCCGCCGGCTGGAGCGCCAGTGTTCTCGCAATGTCGAAGTGATGTGGCTTCTGCGGCGGCTGGCGCCCGACTTCAAAACGATTGCGGACTTTCGCCGCGACAACGGCGCCGCGATCGTAGGGTCGTGCCGGGCCTTTGTGCTGTTCTGCCGGGATCAGGGTCTGTTCACGGCGCGGTTGGTCGCACTCGATGGCTCGAAGTTCCGGGCTGCGGCCAGCACTAAGCGCGTTATGGGGCGGCGAGAGATTGCCGAGGAGGCCACCCGTCTCGACCGCCGGATCGCTGAGTATCTGGCCGGTCTGGATGAGAACGATGCCCACGAACCCGACGAAGCGCCAAGCGCGACAGCAGCGGCACTTGCCGCACTCAAAGCGCGGCGCACCGAGCTTGATCGCCTAGCTGCCAAGCTGGATGCCGAAGAGCGCAACACGTTGGTGGAGGGCGAGCTCGACGCCCGGCCGATGGGGATCGGCAAAGGACCCAAGCCGCCGTCCTACAATGTGCAAACAGCCGTCGATGCTGACACCGGCCTTATCGTCCATCACGAAGTGACTAGCGAACCTAATGATACCCGCCAGCTATACCCGATGGCGAAGGCAACAAAGGATTCTCTCGGCGTTTCAAATCTGACGGTGGTGGCCGATGCCGGCTACTCGAGTGGAACAGCCGCCGCGGCCTGCGAAGCTGACGGCATCACGGCCTGCGCGCCGACCAATCGGTCGATACACAGTCAGGGCGACGGCACGATGTTTGGCCGTTCGGCTTTCACCTATCAGCCGGAAGCGGACACCTATATCTGTCCGGCGGGCCACATTCTCGCTCGCAAGCAGGAGGCGCTGCGCCGCGATCGTATGATCCTCTATGCCGCACGCGATTGCACTGGCTGCTCGCTCAAGCCGCGGTGTACCAACGCTAAGCGTCGCTTTGTCAGCCGCCATATCTACGAGGACGCCCTGGAACGAATGAACGCCCGTTTCCAGGCCGATCCGACCCTGATCAAACAGCGCCGATGCGCCTCTGAACATCCCTTTGGAACCATCAAGCGAATGACCGCCGGCGGGCGATTTCTCACACGAGGGCTTAGAAAAGCCAGCGCTGAAGCAGCGCTCAGCGTACTCGCCTACAACATCATCCGGACGATCAATCTCGTCGGTGCCGCCACCCTCAAGGCAAGCATCGCCTGAGCAATACAAAAAGAGGCTCCGGAAAACCGGAGCCTCTGACTTTTCACACGGCCTGCTCGCGGCGGTCTCTCTAATATTTTCTCTAGGAGTTTTTGGTCAGGCTGCGAGTTTGCGCTTTCTCTTGCTCCGCCAGCCGAGCAGACCCAACGCGCCGAGGCCCGTCGCGAGAATAGGGAGCGTGGCGGGAAGCGGTACAGCAGAGGCGTCGCAGCTGCCAACAGAAGGGCAGATGGTAAGGGCTACGCCGCCAGCGTTGTCGTATAAGCCTGTAAGACCATCCAGTACAAAGAACGCTAGTGTGGTGGTCGCGTTCAGCACGAAGGTGGCGGAGTAATCAGCCGGGCCAAAATTCCCAGTCGTGGGAACTACACTATTGGGACCCGTGGGGCCGAAGACGTTCATGCCTAGAGACTGAGCCATCCCAGACTGTGACGTACTAGTGCCTGCGGACCCTCCCACGGCGAAGAGGTTACCGGTGTTATTCCCGTTGTACGTCGCGATGCCAAAATTCCAGGCCCAGTCGGGGCCGCCGTCGTACCGCCAAGCGGATAGTGACCCGCTCAAGTCTCCATTGGTGATGGTGTAAGTGCCCGGCCCAAAAGTATGCAGGATAGGAGTTGAGCCAAGGGTGACGAGTTCACCCGCAGTAAGGTGGTCGGCTGCGTCGAAGCAATTATCACCGTCGCCGCATCCGGCTTGCGTTGCAACGATATTGATAGTTACGGCTTGAGCATTGGAAGCCGCCACTACAAGCGACAAAGCGGCGGCATATGCAATAGCGTTTAGTGATCGCATTTGTTGCACCCCCAACGAAAAATGCGTCTATCGCCACTTCGCTATTAAATCACGTATAGCTTCCGTGGGTCAACCTGTCGCACGCAGAAGTCCCTATAGATACGGCCTTTTCATATGATCCGCGAAGGCGTGGTTTGGTCTAATGCCCGAGAATAGAATGACCGCGTTGGGTTTTTTCGCGAATCGAAAACGGTTTCTTGTTTTATTTATTTCGTCCGCTAAGGGTCACTTTGCCAGCGACCCATCCAGCCCGCAAAGCCGCCCGATGTCGGCTATTGCTCCAAGACCGGACATGGCTTTGCGTCGCCGCGAAACGACGCGAAGCGCCACAACCGAACTCATGCACTGTAAAAAGAAAGACCGCCAAAGCGGCGGCCTCTCCTAAAATCGATCAGGTGCTTTAATCAGGCTGCCTTTGCCATAGTTGACGCCTTTCGCTTCCTGCGCCTGGCCAGCAAGCCAACCACGCCAACCCCGCCGGCAAAGAGCGGCAGCGCGGCCGGAAGTGGTGTTTCGCTTACGGTAAGAACCGCGTCATCACTCATGCTGATTGGTCCAACATTGTAAGCGCCAACGGTCGTGAAAGCGCCAAGCTGAAACAAGAGCTGACCACCGCCACCACCTGATAAATCAGTGTTGTACCATTCAAAGTCTATCTGATCGTAGGCATCACCAGTGGCAGGAAAATTTTTGACTTCCCCCGGCCTGAAGCTGGCAACGTTGCAGGCATAGGCCGAGTTTGATGTTGTACAGCTATCGAGCGCCACGTGCTCCATCGTAGACGTAATGAACGTCGGTGATGTAAAGACGAAAGAGAAACTCATTCCAGCTTCAGGAGTATTAAGCGCTGTGCCTGTCAATGTATAAGTCACCGCGTTCGCCGCATTTGCAGAAATTCCAACTGCAAGTGTTGCCGCCACCAGCAGCCCATAAACAGACTTTATTTTCACGGTTCGCCCCGTTTAATAAACGCCACCTATATATGCTTTATCAACTACGGAAATCCGTCAAGGCAATATTTTAGCCGCTAGCCTAAATATCAGAACCGTAATCTTATTTAGCTTAAGTCGTTGATTGCCAATCATAAAAATGTCCAGACGGGCTTTAAATTTGGCAAAATACTCGTGCAATAAATATGGCCTATATCCTACAATAAGCCATACAAGGCATAATGAGCCCTGGATAGGGCCTGCCGGCAGTGCAGCAATTCCGCTCTGCAATTGTCGCAGTCGGGTCAAACGCTGCGTATCAATTGAGCATCATCAGCGGTGTTTGTCCGTTGTTGCACCAATAGCCGACGAGCCTTTGCGGCGCAGCGAACGCAGCGAAGTGCCAGAAACGAACTTAGTAACTAGGTATAAAAAGCAATCGTGATCGCGGATCATTCCCAATATCAGGGAAGGACTACGGAGGGTGGCTATCCAAGTTTTGCGGCACGATGCCACGCAATCGCATCATCAAGACGGTCGTCGCCCCAGAAAATCTCACCTTGCGCGACAAGCGTTGGCGCGCCGAATATATTGATCTTTCTTGCCTCGTCGGTCGCCGCATCGTAGGCGGCCCCGGTCTCCGGAGACTTCGCCGATTCAAATACACGGTCCCTGTCTTGACAGATCTCTCTCAGGGATTCCGATAGGTTCGGATCGCTGCCTGCTTCCTGACCCTCCACAAACCATCGCCGGTAGGTCGCACGCACGTAATCGGCACACCATCCTTCTCGCTTGCCGACAATGGCAACGCGATTTGCAAGGTCGAACATTTGCAATGGATAGGGTGCCGGGACCTTGACCGGCAGCTTGTACAAGCGGGCTCGCCGCTCGATGTCCCGCCACATATAGTCGGCTTTAATCGGCTTGGTGGTAAACGGTATGTTGTTCTGCTCTCGCATGATGGCGCGCACATTGAACGGGCGCCAATCGAACTGCAAACCGGTTTGAGCCGCGACTTCATTTAATCGAGACACAGTGAGATAAGTGTAGGTGCTCCCGATTGAGAACCAGAACTGGATTGTCTCGCTACGCGACATGGAAGGCTCCGCCCGACTTCTCCCAGGAGACTAGACTAGCCAGGTCGCCCGTTAGCGTCTGCTCCGTGTTCGCCACTCTCATTGCGAAATGATCGGGCGACCTTTGAACGGAGCAGCAAAATTCCAGTGATGGATAAGTCCCAGTTTCGAGGCCGGTATACCACCCATTTCCCACAGGCGCGCGATGTTCAAAGGCAGGAGGGTCATGTGCAGGAACAAGACCGGCGGTAGCCAGTCGAGCGCCCCATAAGCCATGAAGGCGAGATTGCTGAGAATCGCGACAACTCGTAATAGCCGCATGTCCTTCATCGCGAAGGTGGTCAATACGAGCGCGGACGCGACGAAACCGGTAAGTTCGGACATGAGTATCATCGTTGAATCCTCTACAGGGCGAACGTCGGGAAATCGACGAACCTCATCGCGCACAGGATGCCGCGCGCCAGTTCTGCCCGCTTTCAGAGGGCCTTAATTTCTGCTTATCGTTCCCTTTATCTTCTCGCTAATCGGCGTGCGGAACCGGAGTCAAACGCGGCAAGGCAGGAGCCGTAAGTTGTTGTATTTATTTGAGGATTATGTGCTCGACAGCGAGCGTCGCGAGCTACGCCGAGGCTCGGCCTTGATCACGCTCCAACCACAGGTCTTCGACCTGCTGGAGTATCTGGTCCGAAACCGCGAACGTGTCGCCAGCAAGGACGACCTGATCGCCGCAATCTGGGGCGGGCGAATTGTATCGGAATCGGCCCTAACGACGCGGATCAATGCCGCCCGCGCTGCGATCAACGATTCCGGTGAAGCTCAGCAACTCATCCGCACCCTCCCGCGCAAGGGCATTCGCTTCATCGGGATTGTCCATGAGGAGCCACAAACGCCGGCTCGGGGATCGCAGGCCGAGGTTGGGGCCCATTCAGCGGCGCCCCCACTCACGTGGCCTGAACGCCCGTCAATCGCAGTGCTCCCATTCGTCAACATGAGCGGCGATCCGGAGCAGGAGTATTTTGCGGACGGCATTACCGAGGACATCATCACTGCTCTCTCGAAGTGGCGTTGGTTCTTCGTGATCGCCCGCAATTCAAGTTTTATCTACAAAGGGCGCGCCGTCTATGTGAAGCAGGTAGGACAGGAACTTGGGGTACGTTATCTCCTGGAGGGAAGTATACGCAGAGCCGGCAACAAAATCCGCCTCACTGCGCAACTCGTTGAGACGGGCAGCGGCGTTCATATCTGGGCCGATCGATTTGACCGCGATCTGACTGACGTGTTCGTCATCCAGGACGAATTGACGCAACACGTCGCGGCGGCGATCGAGCCGGCGCTGTCCCGAGTCGAGACCGAGCGAGTTAAGCACAAGACGCGCGAGCAGATGCTCGCCTGGGATCATTACCTGCGCGGGATGTGGCACTTCCACAAGCTTGATGCTAGGGAAGCCGAGAAGGCTCTGGCCTCGTTCGAGCGCGCACTCCAACTCGACGAAACATTGGCCGATGCGCATGCGGCAATCGCCCGTACAATATTGAGTGGGACGATGTACTGGGCCGCCGACCAGCGAGAAAAGAATAGGGATATGATTTTCGCAGAGGCTAAAAGGGCGCTGGTACTGGATACCGAAAATATCAATGCTCAATACACGCTCTCGCTCGCTTCGTCGCACAACGGAGATCCAGAAGCCGGGCTTCAATTCGCGCAACGTGCAATCCAAATCAACGACAATTTCACTCTCGGATACTTTGCATATTCTGTCGCCTCTTTGTATGTGGGGCGCCCCGAGGATGGATTACAGGCAATCGATCGCGCGTTGCGCCTCAGCCCAAGCGATCCGCAGACATTCTTCTGGTATTCAACGAAAGCATCCGCGCTCTATCTCTGCGGTCGTTTCCCCGAGGCCATTAAGTCGGCGCAGCAGAGTCTTGGTATCCGGCGGTATCACACCGCCCTGCGCGTGCTAGCGGCGAGCTATGCGCAGCTTGGAAAACTGGAAGAAGCGCGCCAGGCCATGCGTGAGTTGTTGGCGAGCGGGCGAGGCGACATGACAATCGCGGCCGTTATACAGCCATTCCTCCGCAACGTGGACCGGGAGAGTTATGCCGAAGCCTTGCGATTAGTTGGAATGCCCGAAGCCTAGGTGCCGATACTCCCGATGCCGGAATCCAAGGCCAAAGCGTCTGCTGCTCGATCACCCCTTCCCATAACTCTTTCCAAAGTGGGTCGAATGTCTCTTTCGGGTCAAACGCTACCGACGTTTTCCGCGCCAGCCGCGACCGATGTCCGCTCTTACCTTAAGAGCGACTAAAAATGGTGGGTCGCGGCGAATGGGGCGACATGCCATTAGCGACCATCGCATCGCCGCAATTTTTTATTCAATGGGCGACAACAGCACCCACGTTCATGGCACTCACGTGCCAGTGGAGGAACCGCCCACAGCATCGATAGCGGCCATATGGGTTTGGATGCGTTAAAGCAACGCCCATGGCAATCTCACGTATCCGACTGTTTCCGTAAGCGTTTAGAAGCGATAGCTCAGCGCGACCCGGGCAATATTTAGATTAGTACGACCGAAGTTCGCATTGAATGAGGAAGGCGTTGCTCCGGCAGCCGCCACCGCCGTCGCTGTTTCTGTGACGGATTGGTTCTCTAAGCTAATGTAAAGATATTCGCCCCGGATCGTCCAATGTTGCCACAACGCATATTCGAAGCCGCCACCCACGGTCCAACCGTACGCGGTGTCACTTGAAGAACCGGCAAAGCATGGAACATTTGGACTACACAGGAAGCTGAAAGGGGGCAAGAACCCGATCACTACTCCGTTCGTGGTATATGCGCCGGACTGCTCAACGCGCCCATAGGCGAACCCACCAGTGACGAATGCCAACAAATTAGGTGCGGGTAGATAGCCCAGGCGGCCTCTTACCGTGCCGAACCATTTGACTTTTTGTTCAACCGTATTCGAAACGGAAACTACGCCGCCGAATGCACCACCACCTGTGCTCGTAAATTCTTTGACTCCCGTCCAGTCGAAATCAGCCTCCACTCCGATTAGCCAAGCCGGATTAAATTGCCAATTGTAGCCGAATTGCAATCCGCCAATCAGACCAGAATTACTTGCCGATGCGGGCGGTGGTGCAGCATTGTTTGCATAAAAAAAGATCGTGCTGAGTGGATCATTTGGAACGTAGTCAACGTCGTTGTTCCTCCATCCGCCGCCTATGTTTGCCCCGAAATAGAAACCGGTCCAGCTATAGGCCGGCACGGTAACGATTGGTGGCACTTTCACTTTGACTGGCAAATCAGCCGCATTAGCAAACTGAACGAAAGCAAAGGTAAGGACGCCAGCAAAAACTCCCAGCGATGGGCGATGCATGACTTGCCCCCAAAATGGCGTGTCATCGATAACGAAAAATATATACCAGTTTGCAGAAGTCGGGTTGTGGATATCTCGTATACACCAAATAGGTCTCGACCGTTGCCGCTTTGTCACACAGCCGTAATCCATTGAATCAACAGGCTCGTTATCTCTCTTGCGGGTCAAACGCGTCGCTTCGGTGATGTCAGCCATTGGTCCGCTTTTGCCCCAATTGCCGACGATAAGCCATCCGATACTGTCCGTAAAAGGACCCTTGTCTGAACAATTATCGATAGGCAACCCAGAAAATTGAGGGTGAAATGCGTGTCATTGCGTCCACGCCGCCTACCGAAAATCGGACAGTCGCCCTCCCCCATCCGGCACAGCTGTGTGGCAAAGCCAGTAATTTAGCGCCGACGCACGCTTCCGATAAATGTCGTTATCGGAAGCGATTACATATTTGAAATAAATTTCAGGTCTTAGTGATTTTGGGGCCCAAGTACAGCACCCGAATATTTTGTGTCTGCGGAGACACTGGCCAATCGAAGTGGATCTATATTGCGGAGATTTTATTTTGCCATGCCAGGGCGCAAATATATCTCCCCCCCAAGCGGGTCCTTAAAAGTCAACTCGCGCCGGTATGCATTCTTATTGCGTTCAGATTCGTCCGTAAACCAGGCTTTATCGCCAACAAAATGACTCTGCACTAATTCGTTGCACCTATGCCCCTTCGACAAAGTTCGCAAGAGCGCCGCGAACTGTGCGATATGAACTTCATCCATGCTTTGGACGGGATCATCGATAATAAGCCATGGTAATTCCGGATTGACCGACAAGTGGAGTAATAAAAACAGCGTCAGCGCTGCGGTGTTGAGATTACCCGCACTCAACATGGCGCGGGGATTACCGCCCTTTCCCCCGTCTCGGTAATGAGTCTCCAATATGGCTTCAACCGGACCATCGCTTCTTTCTGGAAGCGCAAACGCCGGCACGAACCGTTCTTCAGGCGCTAGCCTCACAAAGAGATCACGCCAAATTAGATTTAGGGAATCATTAAACACCCGGCGCACAACACCCGTTCGCACGTCTCTCGCCGCCCGTGCAAGCTCTCTAGCACTCGTCACACGCTCATCTGCTTTTGCCTTGGCGTCAGTTAGTAATTTCAATCGGCGCCGATCTGACGCCAGTACACGTCGGAGCTGCTCACGCCGAGAATGTTGCGAAGACAGACCAAGGAGCTCTTCCATTGCCGCACGACGCTGAGCTTGCCGCACAGCCAGTTGCTGCTCTTCGGCTACCCGTTACGATCGATGCGCCCATACCTTCATGTCAGCAATCTGCATCGCCGCCGCCGTCATCTTCTGGCTGTGATCAATGAGTTCCTGAGCCTAGCGCGCTACGACAACGGATCGACGAAGCTGTGCAGCAACGCGACCAATGCCGCCTGGTGGTGCGTCCCGGTCTTTTCGTAGACGTGCTTGAGATGGACGCGCACCGTGCCGAGCGCGAGGTCTAATCGCGCAGCGACCTCGGCAAGGCCTACGCCGCTTGCGACCAGCACCGCGATTTCGCACTCCCGTTGGGTAAGGCGGAAAACGTCGGCGATGAGCGTGGCTTCGAGCGGGCGCGGCGTGTCGGGCAGGCTGACAAGGATCGCCGCCTGTGCAAGCCCGCTGCCACGCGTATCCACGCCCAGCCGACCGACGGGAAGCACGGTCAACAACAGCGGCGATGCACTCGCGGGCCGCGGGAGCGGGAGCCGCTGAGCTTCCGGCGCCGCGCCGCTCGCTGCCGCCAGAATGGCATCCTGCAACTGCCGCCTCGCGGCAGCCGTTGTCGCCGCCAGCACCGGTCCGTCGAGCCTCAGGCCCTCGTCCCTATCAAGTATCCGCACCGCCATCGCATTGCACACGACGGGATGGCCGGACGCGTCGGTTAGGATCACGCCGGTCTTGAGCCGCTCGATCAATTGTATCAGCCCGGCGGATCGGCTTTCCGCCACCTGCAAGCGGTGTTGCAGTTCGACGGCGGTCGCAAGATGCGGCAAAAGCCTGTGCAAGGTCGCGGCTTCGACCGCGCCGAACGCCGCCGCGTGCTTCGGCCTGCAGACGCTGAACAGAAGCGTGCCCGCGGCAAAATCGCGTCGCGCATGCAGCGAGTGAAAGCCGTCAATCGGGCGAATGACCTCGTTATAGACTTCGGTTCGCTCGAAATCCCGGTCGGCGATCACGGCCTCCCGCGGCACAACCCCGTTCGGCAGGGCGCGCATTACCGGCGCAGCAATGCGCAACGCCTCGGGAGAAAACGCGCGCGCGAAATCGCGCTCGTCGATCCGCACCGGCGTGAAGTACGAACCCTCCGCTGCTTGGCCGTCGACGATATGCAAGAAGGCATGGCTGCCGCCCACGAGGCCGAGAATCGGCTCCAGAGCCGCCGGCCAATCCGCCGGCGCAAGCACAGCGGAATAGACCTTCTCGATGGCACGCAAGAGGTCGTCGTCCGGCATCGTCCGCCGCCCCCACGGCGATAGGTCCTGCGACGTTAGCTGCCAAATTCGCGCCGTACAACCGAGCCAATATGTGTATCATTTTGGCAAC
Organism: uncultured Pseudomonadota bacterium; assembly: GCA_963805535.1. Taxonomy (GTDB): domain Bacteria; phylum Pseudomonadota; class Alphaproteobacteria; order Rhizobiales; family Xanthobacteraceae; genus Pseudolabrys. The sequence goes on along the minus strand of CAWDUV010000003.1, from coordinate 252,867 downwards.
AATGACGGCTCATAAGCAACGCCGCACACCGGTTTTCTTTTCAACTACCTCATTTGGGAGGGGCTTTATCGGCAAGCAGGCCCACTAATTCTTACCGCCATAAGCGCGCGTAAATGGGCTGGGGGGCGGAAAAGTGATCGTAAAGTTTGTACGTTTGGTCGCGGTGAGCGTGACCGGGGTCATCGGCTTGGCGGCGCAAAGTTTTGCCGAGCCGCCGAACTCGATCATGCAGCAGAGCGGCGGCTGGTACGTCTGGGCGGACGGCTCGTACCAGTCAGTCAAGCTGCCGTCCTACGATCTCGGCTTCAAGACGTACCAGCTCCCCGGCAACGCGCCCGGTGCGCCGTTCGACACCTACGATCCGCGTGCGAACGGGTGGGGTATTGCCGGCGCGGTCGGCTACAAGGTCCCGTGGGGCCCGGGCCGCACGCTGCGCTTCGAGATCGGTGGGTCCTATGTCGAGGCCGAGGCGTCCCAGACCGCGGCCAATAGCATCGCAGGCGGCCTCACCGCCGGGTACTTTGTCCAGCTGCTGAACGGACGCGTTCAGACCAACCAATCTTGCATCGGAGCGGCGGGCTGCCGCACCGCTTCGTCGCTGCAGACCGATTACCGGTCGTGGAATATCAATGGCAAGGCAGCCGCCGATTACCAGTTCGGCGCTACGACGGTTTCGCCCTCGCTGGCCGTGTTCGGCGGGCGCACCAGCAACGACCAGAACCTGGTTCAGAACCTGATCGACACGGCCGCGTCCGCGACGCGCCCGGACGCCATCTATTCGGCGAATTCCACGCTGCGCTGGACCGATGTCGGCGTCCGGGTCGGTCTCGATGTCCAGCATGCCGTGTCGACGTGGCTGACGCTCGGCGTCGGTGGCGCCGTCGGGGTCGCCTATCGCGACGCCGATCTGAACGCGAGCGATTTCTGCGAGAACGGCTTCATCCCGATCTGCACCCTCTTTGTCGCCACCGCTCCTGCGTCGAGTATCACCACCTCCGTCACCAAGACGCCGTTCCTGGCCAGCGCCGAGGCGAGTGTCGTGGCGCGGCCGTGGACTCCGAACGTCGCGTTGCGCGGCTTCGCTGGGCTCCGCTACGACAGCGACGTGCCGGGCATCGCCACGCCCGGGCAGCCGGCCAGGGCACTCGCAGGCTCGAGCGGCACCCCCGCCGGCATCAAGTTCCAGTCGGAGCTGAGTTGGTACGCCGGCGGTGGGCTGGTCGTGACGTTCGCTCCTTAGTCCAGATTCTATCTAGGAGCGGAGTGGGCAAGCTGCTGCGCGACGAGAAGATCGGTTGCTAGGTGCGCGAGTATTCCTCGGCAAAGAATCACGTCAGTCGGAGACAGGGGGCGGAGTATGGCTAGACAGTTCGCGCGCGCTTTGGCGCTGGGAGCGGCAGGCGTTTTTGCCGTCGCCGCCCATGCCGCAGACATGCCTGGAAAGGCCGCGCCATATGCTGCTCCCCAATGGTCGGGCTTCTATGCCGGCGTCAATGTGGGGTACGCCGGCCAGGACCCGACCGTCACGCTCAGCGGCAACGATCTGGTCGCAGCGTTTCTGCTGAATCCGACCGCGCCGGGAACCGCGTCCGGTCCAATTTCATTCGGTATCGGCGGCGTCACCGGCGGGGTTCAGATTGGCTACAACTGGCAATTCGATCCGCACTGGCTGATCGGTCTAGAGGCCGACTTCAGCTGGACCTCGATCAAGGGCAACGGCTCAGCGTCGAATGCCGTATCCGCGCTAGTCACCCAGACCCTCACCGCGCATCAGGACATCGACTGGTTCGGCACCATTCGCGCGCGCCTGGGGCGGCTGGTCAGCAGCGACCTCCTGGTGTTTGCGAGCGGCGGCCTCGCCTATGGCCACGTCGATGAAAGCGTCAACATGGCGGTTTCAGCCCCCCTTGGCATCACCAATAATCTTGACGGCTCCCGTATCAATTGCGGACAGAGCTTTGGTTTTGGTCCTGCCCCCGTCGCAACCTGCATGTTCGGCTCGTCGTCCCGGATTGCCGTCGGCTGGGCTGCAGGCGCCGGTGCCGAATACATCCTCACGCAACATCTCAGCTTGAAGGCCGAATATCTCTACGTGGACCTCGGCGGCGGGGACGCCTTCAACGTCCTGTTCCAGGGTCCAACCGCACCGGGTACGACCTCGGCCTCTTATCGCGCGTCGTTCAGCAGACTTGATTTTCATACCGGCCGCATCGGCGTGAATTTCAGATTTTAACGGTGCAGCATGCATCACCCTTAAACGACGTCGTTCAACAGAGAGGTGTCGCCATGAAGGCCTGCCTGGATTGCGCGGCACCCATCGCCACCGCATTCGTCTTCTGCACTTTCGCGGCGGATGTTTGTCCGATTGCGATATGAGCCTTGTGCGAACACTTTTATGTTCCGTGTGCTGAGCTTCGAACTCGCCTTGATGGCATTCCGAACCATCTGCTCGGTGTTCTCAGCCCGCTCCGTTTCCGTTTGACTCGGCGATTGTGCCCAAGTTTGAAATTTGCTTTAACGATTTTCTTTTTTTCCAGAATGTCCGCCACGAGCTTATTTACTTCCCGCTCCTTCGCCTTTGTGAATCTGTCAATCACACCCTGGAGCGTCGATTTAAGTGCAGCGAGGTTTTGCCGATCTCCTTCGAGCTGTTTCTTCTTTTTAGGGATATCGAGCTTTCGCTTATCATCGATCTGCTTCTGCAGATCACTCATCGCTGGCCCGTCGGTCCGCTGGTAATTCGCATGCTTCAGAAGCTCCACCTGCTTGGTAGCGGCGGTGATGCCTTTGCAAAAGACGGCCGTCGCTGAGGTGTCACCGTCGAGAAACATCGATTGGAACGGGTTAGCCTTTCTCCTGGCATTACGCTCGTTGGTGAGCTTTTCCTCCAGTTTAGAGATAGTATCGGCGACCCTATCGAAGATCTTGATCTGTGCAGGAGTAAAGTTGACGTTGTTGGATTGGTCGAGGTGAATGAGCACGCTCAGGCCACCGTCGAAATTCCGCTTGAGGAAGATGAGACAACGACAAAGCCCACTGCTTCTGAGCAACGTCGTTCGATCAAAATTCAATCAAAACTCGCAGCTATCGGAATTGAGTTAGGTTTCAAAATATGACTGCCCGCAAATGATCGCGTCGCCGTACTAAGCAACCTGGCAGCAAACGGCAGTGACTATATTCTGTCCAAGCTTCCCCTAAACGCCGACGACAATACGGTGGACACTGTGGAACGAATTGATGTCCTTTGGGTGAAAGGAAGGTCAATAATTCATGCATTTGAAGTAGAAGATACAACAGCCGTCTATTCTGGAATTTTGAGAATGTCGGATTTGATCGCTTTGCAACCGCAGTTTCAAATTAAGCTCCATATTGTTGCGCCAGAAGAGAGACGCGAGAAGGTACGTCAACAAACCTTGCGGCCTACTTTCACGTACATGGAGGGTGGTCCACTAGGCTCAGGACCCATTAAATATCTTGCGGATCAGATTATCGGTTGATTCACTGGCGGCGCGAGGAGGCGCCGCTATGGATGATTTGTTTCTGCTGTCTGAGGCGCAGATGCGCCGGATCGAACCATTTTTCCCTCTGTCTCACGGCATTCCCAGGGTTGATGACCGGCGGGTAATTAGCGGGATCGTCTTTGTCATCAGGAATGGACTGCGCTGGCGCGATGCTCCGCGCGACTACGGTCCGCACAAGACGATCTACAATCGGTTCGTACGCTGGAGCCGTCTTGGCGTGTTCAACAAGATTTTCGCGGAGCTGGCGCGCAACGCCGGCAAGCCTCGACGGCTGATGATCGACGCGACCCATCTGAAGGCGCACCGCACCGCCGCCAGTCTTCTAAAAAAGGGGCTGTTCCCAGATGTATCGGGCGCACCAAGGGCGGCTTGAACTCGAAATTGCACGCCGTGTGCGATGGCAAAGGCCGACCGCTGATTATGCTGCTCAGCGAAGGCCAGATGAGCGACTACAAATGCGCGGCCCTGATGCTCAATGCTCTGCCGCACGCTAAGGAACTCCTCGGCGACAAAGGATATGATGCCGACTGGTTTCGACAGGCTCTCGCCCAGCGAGGCATTACGGCGTGCATCCCGTCAAAATCCAACCGAAAAGCACCAATCGAACATGACCGCATCCTGTATCGCCAGCGTTACAGGATCGAAAACATGTTTGGAAGACTCAAGGACTGGCGACGCATCCATATCGGAGGCAACTAGCAACGATTTACGTGGCTCCAAAATAAGCCTCACGTACTTCCGCGCGGTCCCGGAGCTCGGCGGGCGTGCCCCCCGCAACGACACGCCCCTTCGAGAGCACATAGCCTTGCTGCGAGATGGCAAGCGTCTGGTGCACGTTCTGCTCGACCAGAAAGACGGTGATGCCGCGCTCTTTGATCTGGCGAATGATGCTGAAATTCTCCTTCACCAGAAGCGGCGAGAGGCCGAGCGAAGGTTCGTCGATCAACAAAAGCTTGGGGGCGCACATTAGCCCGCGCCCAATCGACACCATGGCCTGCTCGCCGCCCGACAGCGTGCCGGCAAGCTGCGCCCGGCGCTCGGCCAGGCGCGGAAAGATGCGGAAGATGTCGGTCATGCGCTCTTGGGTGACCGCATCCGAGGCTTCCTGATAGGCGCCGACGCGCAAGTTCTCCTCGGCTGTGAGCTTGGGAAAGACCTTGCGCCCCTCGGGAATGCAGGCGATGCCGGCGGCGACGATCTTGTGCGTGGGCAGCGGGGTAATGTCGGTGCCGTTGAAGACGATGCGGCCGGCGCGCGCCGGCGTCAGACCGAGGATCGAGCGCACCAGCGTGGTTTTGCCCGAACCGTTGGAGCCGAGCAGACAGGTGATGCTGCCGGCCGCAACGGTGAGCGAAACACCCTGCAGCACGTCAGCCTTGTCATAGGCCGTATAGACGCCGTCGATCTCGAGCAAGTTCTCCATCAGAGTGCGATCCGCTTGGTTTGAATCACCGTGCATTCCTAATATTGTTCTTGCGCATGATCTTTTCCGAAAACCGGTACCTACTTTTCGGGATCATGCGCTATTCCACCCCGAGATAGGCTTCCTGCACCTGGGCGTCGGACGCGACCACCCGATAAGGGCCGTCGGCGATCTTGCGCCCGAAATTGAGCACGACGCAGCGGTCGGTGATGCGCTCAATCACGCCCATCTCGTGCTCGACGATGATGATGGTCAGGTTCTTGTTGCGCTCGCGCACCAGCAAAATGTCGTCCATCAGCTCGGTCGTTTCCTCATGGGTCATGCCAGCCGAGGGCTCATCGAGCAGCAGCAGTTTCGGGCCGCTGATCAGCGCGCGGCAAATCTCGATGCGGCGGCGGTCGATCATCGGCAGGCCCGCGGCCGGCTCGAACATGCGCTCGGCGAGCGCGGGCTCGAACACCTCGACCAATGCGCGGGCGGCATGGTAACTCGCCTCGAATTCGCGCTTGAAGGCGCCGCGTGTGAACAGATTGAACCAGAGCCCCTGATTGAGATGCTTGTGATTGCCGACCATGATGTTGTCGAAAATCGACAAGGGCAGCGACAGCCGCGACCGTTGGAAGGTGCGGGAAATTCCGGCCTGATAGACCGCGCGCGGCGCCGCTTTCGTGATATCGCGGCCGTCGAAGATGACGTGGCCTTCCTCGGCATCGTAGATGCCGGTGACGACGTTGAAGAAGGTGGTCTTGCCGGAGCCGTTTGGGCCGATCAATCCGAGGATTTCGTTCGGCGCCACTGCGAGATCGAGGCCGTCGAGCGCGACCACGCCGCCGAATCGCCGCACCAGCCCGCGCGCCTGCAAGAGCGGGCTCACGGCCGCCATCCCGGAAAATAGCGGCGAACCGGCCGCGGCAGCAAACCTTCCGGCCGGAACAGCAGGACCGCGATCACCATCAATGCATACAGAAGGAAGCGGTATTCCTGGATCGTTTGCAGCTTTTCGGGAACCACGACGACGATGAAGGTGGCGGCCATGAGGCCCCAGGGGTTGCCGATGCCGCCAAGCAGGAGGATCGACACCAGGATGAGCGAGTTGGCGAAGGAGTAGTTATTCGGCGCGACAAAGCCGCCGACCATGCCGAACATCGCCCCGGCAAGCCCAATGAGTAAAATTGCCGATCAGGAAAGCAGTGATTTTCCAGCGCATAATGTCGAGGCCAAAGCAGCCCGCGGCGGTCTCATCCAGCCGCAACGCGTCGAGATTGAGCCCAATCCAGGAACGCTCCAGCCGCCGCACCAGGACGAAGACGCCGATTAGCAGCAGCAGGCTGACGACGAAATAGTTCATGTAGAACGAGAACGAGACGCCGCCGATCTCGATGCCGTCATTGAACGACCAACCGAGGATCTTCATGCTCGGCACCCGCATCCCCTGCGGGCCGCCGACGATATCGTTGACTTCAAGGAAGGTCTTGAACAGCAGCGCGAAGGCGATGGTCACGACCGCGGCATAATGCCCGCGCGTGCGCAAAACCGGCAGCAGAAGCAGCGAGCCGATCAGCGCCGCCAGCAGACCGCCGGCCAGCAGCACCAAAAGATGCGGCAGCGCCGTGTAGGTGTTGAGCACAGCCGAGGTATAGGCGCCGATGCCGAAAAACGACGCGCCGGCAAAATTCAAGACGCCGGCATAGCCGAACTGGATGTTGAGCCCGAGCGTCGCCACGCCGTAGAGCAGCACGGTGATGACCAGCAGCAGGACGAAATGGTCCTCGTGAAAGTAGGCGGCGACCACGAGCAACGCCAGAACGGCGAACAAGCCCAAGGCGTCCTCGTGATCGGCGAAGGAGCGGCTCACGCTGCCGAACAGGCCGAGCCAGGCGGCCGCGACCACCGCGGCAATACCGGCAAAGAGCAAGGAGATGATGAGCGCCTGCTGTTCGACGGCGAGCAGCGCAATCACGTACACGGTCGCCGCCGCAAGCGCGATCAGGCCCGGCAGAAACGTCGCGCGCGCATTGTTTCCGTCAACCGCCATCGGCTCACACCCGCTCGCTGATCTTTTCCCGGATCAGCCCGGTCGGCCGCCAGGCCATGATTGCGATCACGACGGCGAAGGCGAACACGTCCTTGTAGGCGCTGGAGAAGGGCAAAAGCACCGTGCCGACGGTCTGCAAGCCGGCGAACAAGAAGCCACCAAGGATCGCGCCATAGATGCTGCCGAGCCCGCCGATGATGGCGGCCGAAAAGCCGATCACGCCGAGATAGAGACCGATGCCGAAATTGATCTCGTTGTAATAGAGGCCGTTCATCACCCCGGCGAAAGCGGCAAGCCCCGAGCCGATCGCAAAGGTAATGAGCACGATGGCGGTAAAATTTATGCCCATGGTGCGCGCCGTCTCTTCGTCTTGCGCGACGGCGCGAATAGCGAGACCCAGCTTGGTGCGGTTGAGCAGGAACTGCAGCCCGATAATCACCGCGACGCCGGCCGCCAGCATGAGCACGTTGTCGAGTCGCAGATTGAATTCGCCGAGGTCGATCGAGCTGCGCGGCAACAGCGCCGGAAAAGGCTTCGGATTGGCGCCCTGCGGATAGAACAGCCGCACGGATTCGCGTAAGACCGTTCCGAGCATCAAGGTTATCAGCAGCGTGTTGAGCGCCGGCGCCGAGCGCAAAGGCATGACCAGATAGCGGGCGATCAGCATGCCGAGCGCCGCCATCGCCAGCGTCGCGATCACCAGCATGACGACGAGATTGAACCACGGCGATTGCAGCCCGAGCGTCTGCAAGCCGACAAAGGCCGCGAGCGCCGTGAAGGCGCCCACGGTCAGGACGTCGCCGTGCGAAAACTGGATGACGTCGAGCACGCCGAAAAACAGCGTGAAGCCGACCGCCACCAGCGCGTACATCATGCCGAGCATCAGCCCGTTCATGACGTATTGCGCAAAAAGCCCTAGATCCATGTCATTGGTCTTGCCGACGCGAAGACGGAGCCGCGCGCCGGCGCGGCCCCGCCCCGGATCGGATTATTTCTGCCCCGGCAGCTTGCGCTTGCCGCTGGCATATTCGCTTTCATCCCATTCCACGAATTTGCCGTCCTGGACGACATATTTCGTGATCGCGGCCACGGTGTTCTGGCCGTGGTCGTCGAAGCTGATCTTGCCGACGATCGAATCGCGGTCCTTCACGTTGCCCAGCGCGGCGACGACCTTCTTGCGGTCGGGCCCGACTTTCTCGATGGTATCGAGGATCATGTTCATCGCTGCGAAGGCAAAGGCGCCGTAGGCCTCGGGCGGGCTGTCGTATTTCTGGGCGGCGTATTTTTCCATGAAGAACTTGCCGCCCGGCAGTTTGGCGGTCGGCGCGCCCTCGCGGAAAGCGAGTGTGCCTTCGGCCAGCGGCCCGAGGCCCTGGATGAAGGCATCGGACACGATACCCGAGGTGCCGTCGAACACCGCCTTGATACCGAGCTTGTCCATCTGCGAGCGGATGCGCACACCGATCGGCGTCAGCCCGCCGAAATAGATCACGTCAGGATTGAGCGCCTTGATCTTGGTGAGCTCCGCGGTAAAGTCCTGCTGATCGGCGGTAACGCCGAAAGTGCCGACGATCTTTGCTTTACCGATCTTGGCGAGCGCCGCGCTGAAATACTTGTTATGGCCCTTGCCGTAATCGGTGGTGTCGTGGATCACGGCCACGGTCTTGAAGCCGAGGCTGGAGATCAGCGCCGCGTTGGTATCGTTCTGGTTGATCATCGTGCCGTTGACGCGATGAACCTCCGGATACTTGTTGCGGTAGGTGATGTCGGGCAGCACGGCGCCCCACACGATCACCGGGAAACCGAATTTGTGGTAGACGTCGACGGCGGCGATCGCCGCGGCCGAGCAATAGTGCGTGGCGCCGGCGATGATCTCCTTGTCGGTCGCCATCTTGGTGGCGACCTGAACGGCAACGTTCGGCTTGCACTCGTCGTCGAGCACGACCATTTCGTATTCATATTTCGCCTTCGCATCGGCATTGCGCAACTTCACGGCGAGATCGGCCGAATTTCGGCCGCCGATGCCGTTGACCGAAACGCCGCCGGTGAGCGGGCCGATGAAGCCGACCTTCACCTTGTCCTTGGCGCCGGCCGCGCCGATTGCAAGCGCCAATGCCAATGCCGTGAACCCGGCCGTGGCCAATTTGCCAGTCCTGATCATCGCCCTACTCCTCTTTTGGATTTTTCGTCCGCGTGGCGGCCGAGTCTGGTGCGGCCTTGGCGGGCATGCTCGCGCAGCCAAGCGCGCAGGGCAAGGCTGCAAAAAGCAAAAATTGGCCTGAAACCTTTATCAGGGACCGATAATCGCGCTTATCGGACTCAAGGGCGAAGCCCAACCCCGGCGCAACAGATTAGCTCCGCCAGAAATCCTTAAATCGCGTCGGCGCGAGCTCGGTATAGCGCACCGTGTGCTGAATGTTCTTGTGGCCGAGGTAGGCCTGCAGCGCGCGTGTATCGTGGCCCTTATTTGCGAGCGCGAAGCCACAGGCGTGCCGCAGCATGTGTGGATGCGCTTTAAAGCCCAGTCCGGCCTCGGCGCCGGCGCGCTCGACCATGCGGGCGAACCCAGCCGTACTGAACGGGGCGCCCCGCTCCGAGGTGAACACGAAGGGCGACTTGGGCTCTTGGTCGCGCTGTAGCCGCCGCAGGGCGCGCAGCTCGTCCCCAAGGATCGGATGGGTGCTCGGTGTACCCTGCTTGACCCTGCGGACGTGCAGGGAGGCCATCCTGAACTCCACCTGATCCCAACGCAGGTCTACCAGCTCGGAGGCCCGCAGGCCGTGCCTGTAGGCCACCAGGAGCATGGTGGCATCTCGGTGGCCCCATCGGTTCTTTCCGGCTGCTTTCAGCAGTCGCTCGACCTCGGCCTCGGTGAGATACTCGCGGGTCCGCAGGTCGGCATTGGGGGGCCGCTTCGGGGCGACTGTTCGGTTTACGGTGGCTGGCGTTGCCAGCTTAAGGTGACGTTTGGCCATGCGTTTCGCGCTCGTTTCGGGCTGACTGTTCGTATAAGACACATTTTACGAACAGTAGTCAAGTTGGCCGTTGCAATCGGCTTTCCGGCAAAATGGGCACTGAAATCTTGAGGCCGCACCGGATAGAATGATCGTAGCGCGGCCCGTTATCATACGCATTGCGACGCGCCGCCGACGGGCTCGCGGCCGGCTGGCCGGTAACGGGCCGCCGCAAGGCGCTGCTACACGCCGCCTTGGCGCTGGCGCTCAGCTTCGATACTTGGCGGAGATTGGTTTGGGAGCAGAACCTGACTGAAGATCAGGCGATCGAACTGATGCTGAGGCACAGATGCGGCGGCTTATCGGTTTCGAAGTGGGCCGTATTTCACTTATTGCCGGTCACACGATTTTAAGGTTCTCTGCCGACGTCTTACCTTTGTTGGGGACTTCTTCGTACTCAACAGTCTGCCCCTCATTGAGGGTGCTTAAGCCAGCCCTTTCAACAGCCGAGATATGAACGAAGACATCCTTCCCACCTCCACCCGCCGGTTGAATAAATCCGTACCCTTTGGTCGGGTTGAACCACTTCACGGTGCCCTTGGCCATACTCAAACTCCGATGTTGACGTTAGAAGATACTGCTACCGCGCAAAGATGCCAACCGCCGCCGCCATGGGTACCGAAATGATACTCGTCCGGGTCGCTTTGATGATCGAATAATGATGCTGTTTGCTGCAGTGCACGAGTTAGGAATTGGCCCTTCGCTGCATTCCCGCGCGGCGCACTTTTCTGATCGCTATTGAAGTAAGGGCGGACATTGGGCCGCGCTGGCGCCGAATGGGGCGGTAGCGTCTGACCCAGCGAACATCGATATTGCAAATATGTTTCGTCGGCAGGCACCTACCTTGGTACCTGACGGGCATATCGATTGCATGACTGTGATCCTTCACTGCCAAGCAAAGAAGCGCTTTTATAAATCAACTCAACGCCTTATCCAACCGCGTCGAGTACTGTGGCGCAGGAGTTTAATGGCATGGCGAGGCGTCGCCGAGGCTAAGATGCCCGTCTATGTCTAAGATGCCCCCCAGCTATAATGCAGGGCACCATAGGTCTTCAGGGCATCTTAGACTGAGCCGGATATTCCCAGACCCACCGGCCGGCACCAGCTGCCCCGCCATCGCGGCGAGGCTTAATGCCCAGCCGGTCGCGCGCGCGCCTGAAAGCTTTGCTCTGGCTTACCGGCTTGCCCTCAGCCAATAGACCGGCTTCGACCGCCTGCGCCTCGACTTCCTTTGCCGAAACCGGCCCCGCTGACAAAAGAGAGCGCAAGAAGTCTGCGATCTCATCCGTGCTGCTGCGATCATCACCAGCCCTTCGCTCCGTCACCGCGAGCGCTTCATCGGCGCTGCGCTCGACGTGCTGTTCGCGCCAAACGACGCCGGACACCAAGATTCCGCCTTCGATTTGGCGCTGTTCCAACCGATACGCCAATCCCTTTTGTTTTGACGCGATGTTATTTTTGACTTGGAGGAACAGGAACTGGTCTTCGAATTCTTTGTCCTCGACGATGATGAACCCGGCGCGCGCGGCCGCCACGAAGGCGATGCTGCCGGCAAATCGCTCCAGCGCATTTTGAGTGCCGGCACTGCCCTTGTTCAAATGCGTGACTGCGAGGACCGCGATCCCGAGGCGATTTGCCATTTCAGCGATGGGCTCAAGCACTGCACGGGTTTCGACGTTGCCATTGCCGTCCGCCCGGCCCATGTAGGCGCTGATCGGATCGATCACGATCAGTTTCACGTCACCCATCGACTCCGCCTTCGCTTCCAGCAAGTCAATGTCGGCCTTGAGGTCGAACGTCCGGCGGCCATTCGCGTCCTTGACCCCCGTCACAGGCTCGACGCGGGTAAGATCCGCTTCGCTAGCGATCAAGCGAGGAATGATCGTATCGGCAACGCCATCTTCTGCCGACAAGAAGATGACGCTGCCACGCGGCGCCTGGCCTTCGCCGCATGGCCAACTGCCCCCATTGGAGACGGAGGCGGCAATGGAGATGGTGACTTGCGACTTCCCTAGCCCCGGCTTACCGCCGACCAGAGTCAGCTTGCCGACCGCTATCCTTCCGGGCCAAACCCATTCGATACCCTCGGGCTTAATTTCGCTGGCCCGCTGACTGATGAGCGTGCGGTTGCCGCGGGTAATTAAGGTCGTCCCTGATGGCGAGGTATCCTGACTAATATCGGTTTTGCTCGCATCAGCGAGCCACTGTTGAATGCGATCGGGCCCATGCTCGCGCACAAGGCCGATTGCATCCGCCACTTGATAGAGACGATCGGCAATCCTCGCGCGCTCGAGGCCGACCGCCTGAGCTTGGCTGAAAGCGTTCCGCGCTTGCGTCTCGAACACGGACGCCCGCTGCTCGGGATCAGCGGCGTAGATTGTTCCGATGCAGCTCTCAATGCCCTCCAAATAGGCTGCGGAGGGCTTCGACGGCGTCATTACGGTCGCTGGCAGCTGTTTCGAGCTTGAAAAAGCCAGTTCCCGCCGCCGTATCTCTTCGGGTGTGAGTGGCGTTCGCGGGCAAGAGAATTTCGGGTTAGTATTCATTGGGAGATGTGCGCTTGTTGGCAATTGGGCAAACGGCTCGGAAACTCGCTAGCAAGCGCGCCTATGCGAGCTCACGTAAAGCTCCGGCAGCGCGTCGAGCCAGTGAGTGGCCTCCGACTGCAAGACCAGCGTGCGGCGGCCGGCCTTTTTCACTTTGAGCCGGCCTTGCCGGATTTCTTCGTAAATGAAGCTGCGGCCAACGCCGGCGACGTGCGCGAGATCGGCTATGGAGTAGGCCAGTTTGGTGTGATCGGCGGACATTGACGTCTCCGTGAGTGAATTGACGAACACCCACGGAAACCACCGATATCCGGTGACAATCAAACCCGCGAAAATCACCCGTTTCGTTTGTCACCACTGCTCGGGCCCAATAATGGACCGAGCTCCAATTCCAAAAGCTTTTGCGCCAAAGGACTTTTCGGCCCCTCCCAGTCAAGGCCCAGTGCGCGCCCAAGCGGGTCGTCGCCCCACCTCTTTTTCATTCGATCCCATTTCTTCTTAAGCGCGCCTGCGCGATTCTTTTGCTCCTTCTTGCCGCCCCAAATTACCTTGCCACGCTGCTCGTAGGGTAGACGCCGCCATTTTTCGGGATCAGCCGCGATCGCTTTGAAAGCGTCTCGCTCGCTTAGCCCACTCTCAGTGAGCTGATGCATAAATCCGATAAGCGGCAGCTCCGCCTTGTCCCACTTTGCGGCCGATCGGTTCGACCGCTTAGGCGTGTAAGTGACGTGGCCGACGCCGAGCAGCACCTCTGCCAGCAGATAAAAGGCGGCTATCCGATCCCACGCCGTTGCGTTCTGGAACCCGAGCATGGCAAGGATTTGCTCGATCTGCTCAGCCTTATGCTTGGCTCGTATCTTCTCAGCCGTCAGCTCCGATGAGGCTTTCGCCTCCTCGACGATCGTCCGGAGGTCGAGTGCCGGAAACGGCTGTAGCTTGGCGCCCAGCCGCTCAAGTTTGTCCGGGTCAGGTTCGACCAGGACTGAAGCCTGATTTCGAGGCTTCTTAGCTTTGGCTTTGGCGTTCGATGTCGATTTCGATCGCACGATGGAGCGCCTCACGGACGGAGTGACGGTCCGATTGTCCGTCCACGTCCGCTGACGCGCCAGGGTTATTTCAAAAAATCAACTGGCCGCTGCCAGACGTTGATTTGGTTGACCCGGGTTGATTCGGTGCGCTGATTTTTCTGCAAACAGTGGATTTCAGCGCACAAGGTACCGGCGGAATGAATCAGGCGCCGCCCTGCCCGGCCCGGATGGGCACCACGACGGCAGGGCGTTCTGGCGTCAGGCGCGGGAAGCTCTTGCGGATGGTCTCGGCGATATAGCTCGGCGCCAGATGGGCGTAGTGCCGCTCGGTCATTCGGGTATCGGCGTGGCCGAGCTGACGGGCGATGACCCCCATTGGCACGCCTCTCATCGCGAGGTGCGAGGCATGGGAGTGCCGCAGAACGTGGAAGCTCACCGGCGGGTTGATGCCAGCCCGGGCGCTGGCGGCGTCCATAAGCCTCTTTTGCTGGGACTTTCCCCAGGTAGAATTAGTGTCCCGCAACAGAATGTGGTCCTGGGCGCTACGGCCGGCCACCAAACGTTCGAATAATTCAGGGCCTTCCTCGGTCAGGGTGACGTGGCGCGCCTTGCCACCCTTGCCGATCCGGACGGTCAGTGTCCCGACGTCCCGATTGTAGTCCGCCACCCTGAGGCGTGAGAGCTCGCCATAGCGGCAGCCGGTGAGGAGCGCTGCATGCACCAGGTCGCGGAAGCTTCCCGAACTGGCATTGAGCAACCGGGTGATCTCGTCGGTGGCGAGGTAGCGAATGACGGGGGCATCAACGCCGCGGAAGGGCTTGACCCGCCGCCAGGCATCGTCGGACGGCGCCAGCCCGTTTCGCCAGGCGAGGTTGAGCGCCGCCCGGAAATAATTCAGCACGCGGTTTGCGGTCGCGCGCCGCTCCCGGACCGCCTCCGGATCGTTCCGGTCGAACGCGGCGAAGTTCTGGGGCGCTCCGGGCCGTGTGCGCAGCCGACGCGGCTGCTCGGCGATACTTCGATGCCAGTCCTGCAGCTGGCGCGGTGGTGAGCTTCGCCACCTGCATCGCGCCCAGTTTCGGGAGCACGTGCCCCGCGAAGGCGTAGCCGAGGACCTCAACCGCTCGGCCCCCGCGGCGGCGGTAGTCCTCAAGATAGTCATCGCAAGCCTGCTTGACGGTGTAGGGGCCACGACGCGGTGCGCCGAGTCCCTGGTCTCTGCGCTGCTCGTCGAGCCACCAACGACGGGCCGCGACCTGGGCCTGCGAGAAGTCGAGCACGCCCTCCCCGTTCGCGTCCTGAAGGTCGTCAGCGAGCGCGAGCTTGCCTTCGCGATAGAGACCGCTGTCGAGACGCCTGCGTGCGATCCAGGAGCCTCCGGTGGCGCGCCGGCGGTATCCGAGATGGAGACCTTTCTCGAGCGCGCGCCAGTACGGCTTGTTGCTCACCGCAAGGCGCAGGCGGGCGGTGCGGGTGGCGAGTGCGGCTTCACGGACGGTGCGGGCCATGATGGAAGCCTGAAATTTTTGCCTACTTTTTGCCTAATAAGCGTGACCGAACGGCGCCGGACCCGCCCAGACACGATATGAAGAAGTGCCGATAAAATAAAGCTTTTTGCGAGTCCGCCGGCGTCCGCTCTCGTCTTATCCGCAAACTTTCACGGCGGTAACAGGGGTTCGAATCCCCTAGGGCGCGCCATTTTCGCGGCGCGGCGGTCCATTCGCCGCATGCGGGCACAAGCCGCAGCGAACGCCGTGATTAACGAAGAAATTATGGAACGGCCCGCTGCCGAATGTTCTATATTGTCGATGTCCGGGCAGCTCCCGAAGGAGCGCAGGCCATGATCAGAAGCAAAAGCGTGGTGGCAGCGCTACGGCGCGACGCGGCTTTCGTCTGGAACGCCGTGATCGCGGTCGTGTTCATCGGCTTCGCCGGGCTTGCCCTGGCCGCCGCGCTGCTCGACCTGTGGCCGCTGCGGCATTGAGCCGGCGGCCGGCGGATAAGCGTGCCGGCGCCCGCGGTAATCCTCCACCATGAAATGCGCGGCGCCGTTCGCACCCGCGCGCTCGATATAATTCGGCCCGATCGGCGATTTACCGTGGCCGCCGGGAATGTCGAGCACGTAAGTGGGCTGGCACAGGCCGGACAGGCGCCCGCGCAAGGTCCGCATCAGTTCATGACCGGTGGCGATGTCGCTGCGCAGATGCCCGGTGCCGGGCGCGAGATCGCCGTGGTGCAGGTAATAGGGCTTGATGCGGCATTCGACGCAAGCGCGCATAAGCTCAGCGAGCGCCTCGGGCGTATCGTTGACGCCCTTGAGCAGCACCGACTGCCCTACCAGCGCCAGCCCGGAATCCGCCAGGCGCGCGCAGGCCGCACGCGCGGCCGCCGTCAGCTCGCGCGCGTGATTGACGTGCACGGCAACGTAAGTTGCTTTGCCGCTCGCCTTGATGGCGCGCACCAGCTCCGGCGTAATACGACCGGGCTCGGCCACCGGTACGCGCGTGTGGATGCGCACGACCTTGACGTGCTCGATCGCACGCAGCGCCTGCATCGCGGCGCGCAGGCGCCGTGCCGACAGCACCAGCGGATCGCCGCCGGTAAGGATCACCTCCCAGATCTCCTCGTGCGCACGGATGTAAGCGAGCGCCCGCTGCAGCGCCTGCGCCGACAAGGGCGCGGCCTTGCCGACCGTCTCGCGGCGGAAGCAGAAGCGGCAATAAACCGCGCAGACGGCCGTCAGCTTGAGCAGCACGCGGTCGGGATAGCGATGCACCACGCCCTCGAGCGGGCTGCAGGCGTCGTCGCCGATCGGATCGGCCAATTCCTCAGGGCCCTGATCGAGCTCGGCGGCATCGGGCACGAACTGGCGCGCGATCGGATCGCGCGGGTCTTGGCGGTCGATCAGCGCGGCGAGATCGGCCGGCAGCGCCACCGCATAGCGTGCGGCCACCGCCTGCAGGGCCGGCAGCCGCTCGGCCGGGATCAGGCCGGCGGCGTGCAATTGCGCGGACGTGCGCAAACTCGTCATGGCGTCTTCCTTTTCATTTCAGTTGTCCACCACCGGCGCCCAGATCACCTGCTCGATATGGGCGGCGCCCGTCGCCAGCATGACCAGCCGGTCCAGCCCAAGCGCGATGCCCGACGCCGGCGGCATCTGCGCCAGGGCGGCGAGAAAATCCTCGTCGATCGGATAGCGCTCGCCGTGAATGCGCGCCTTCTCGGCCATCGCCTGCTCGAAACGCGCGCGCTGCTCTTGAGCGTCGGTCAATTCGCCGAAGCCGTTGGCCAGCTCCACTCCGCAGGCATAGAGCTCGAAACGCTCGGCCACCGGAGCGCTGCCCGGTTTCGCCCGCGCCAGCGCCGCCAGCGGCAGCGGATACTCATATAATATTGTCGGACGGCCGTTGCCGAGATGCGGCTCGATGAGCTCGGCAAGCACGCGGCTGAAGATATCGCCCCAATCATCGTCGGTGCCGATACCGATGCCGGCACCGACCGCCGCCGCGGCGAGACGATCGCGATCGCCTTTTCCCTTGTGCAGTGTCGCCAGCAAATCGATGCCGGCGCGCCGGGCGAAGGCATCGGCCACCGTCAGCCGCTCCGGCGCGGCGAAGGGATCGGAGGCGCGGCCGCGCCAGGTCAAGCGGGTGACGCCTGCAGCCCGCGCCGCCGCCGCCACAAGCGCCATGCAATCGTCCATCAGCGCTTCGTAAGGCTCCTCGGCGCGATACCATTCGATCAGCGTGAACTCCGGATGATGCAGCGCCCCGCGCTCGCGGTTGCGGAACACGCGGGCGAAATCGACGATGCGCCGCTCGCCTGCCGCCAACAGCTTCTTAGCCGCGAATTCCGGCGAGGTGCGCAGATAAAGCGGGCGGCGCTCAGCCCCGGGCGCGATCAGCTCGGTGGCGAAGGCATGCAGATGGGTTTCGTTGCCGGGCGAGACCGCCAAGGCGGCGGTCTCGACCTCGACGAAGTCATGCTCGGCGAACCAGGCGCGCAAGGCGGCCTGGATGCGCGCCCGCTTGATCAGGAACGGCCGGCGGGCGGCGTGCACGCCCGGCAGCCAGAATGGCGGGGCTTTGCTCACACCTTGGCCTGTCCCATATAGGCCGGGAAAGGCTGGCGTCCTCCGTCAGGACGGGTATGTTGCGGCCCGAATCCGCAGGCCCCGGCCGCCCCCAGTTCAAGGATATTCGTCGTGAAGGTCATCGCCAGCCAGCTCCGCAAGGGCAATATCGTCGACATTGACGGCAAGCTCTATGTCGTCCTCACCGCGGAAAACTTCCATCCCGGCAAGGGCACCCCGACCACGCAGGTCGATATGCGCCGGATTTCCGACGGCGTGAAGACCTCGCAGCGCTACAAGACCACCGACCCGGTCGAGCGCGCCCATGTCGAGGACCATGAGTTCTCTTACCTCTACCGGGACGCCGATGGTTTCCATTTCATGAATCAGGAGACCTACGACCAGGTGCAGGTGCCGGAAGACGTGGTGGGCGATGCCGAGAAATACCTGCAGGAGGGCATGGTGGTCAGCCTTGCCACCCACGAAGGCGTGCCGGTTTCCATGGAAATGCCGGCCAAGGTGACGCTGGAGATCACCGACACCGAACCGGCCATGAAGGGCCAGACCGCGTCCGGCTCGTTCAAGCCGGCCATGCTGTCGAACGGCGTACGCACCATGGTGCCGACCCACATCACTACCGGTGCGCGAGTGGTGATCAATACCACCGACGGCTCCTACGTCGAGCGCGCCAAGGATTGACGCGTCCCGGCGCCGCTTGGTTGGTGCCGCGCGGGCCTTGTGCATCCCCGGCCGATGCTTTTAACTTTCCTTCGGTTCGTCGACCTTTGCTGGGCGGGGAAGAACGAGGGAAGCCGTCTTGAAGCGCGTTGTGCTCGCCGGCCTGGTCTTGCTCGTCGCCCATGCCGCATCCGCCCAGGAGATGACGAGCCCGCGCGTTCAGCGCGCCGCGGTGAATTGGCAGGCGGCCGCGGCCGCCCTGCCCGACCGCGCGCCGGACATGCCGGCCGCGGCGGCCACCTTCGCCAAGCTCAATGCGGTGAGCCGCCTGCACTTCAAGGACATCGCCAAGAGCAGCGTGCCGGTGCTGCTGCCGTTCGACGTCGCGGGTTACGCCAAGGCGCTTGCCGCCGCGGCCGCCAAGACGCCTGTCGAGCAGCCGCCAAGCGCCGACGGCTTCATGCAGGCGGGCTTCCACGCCTCCAATTTCCTTTTGGCGGGACCGGCCGGCTACGACGCCGCCTTCTCGCTCAATGCCGACGATATCCCGTCGCTCGACATTTCCTATTCGAAGCCGATCTATCTTTTGTTTTCCGGCTTCGATCTGGTCTACGACCTCGGCGGCCCGCCGCTGCCGGAAGGCGAGCCGGTCAAGGAGCTGGAAGCCGACTTCCCCGGCATTCGCCGCACCATCCTGGAATCCTATGTCCGCTACAGCTTCACGCGCTTCGGCGTCACCTATGTGGCGGCGATCTACTGCATTGACGGTCCGACACATCGCTATTTGAATTGCCGGCAGGCCGACCGCGTCGTGCAACGCTTCCTGCGCGCGCTCAAAATCGTCGGCGGCACGCCGCAGCCGGCACCCGCGAGCGTGCGCGCGGACACCGTCGACCGGCCGCCGAACAAGTCGCCCGAGTTCACCTATTACAGCCCGGGCGACCTCATTCCGGGCACCGGTCCCAACCGCGGCGGCGTCGGCCGCGTCGATTACACCGTCTACGCGCGCCTGCGCTTTCCGATCGGGAGCGCGCCCGACTTCGCCAATTCGCAATCCTTCAACAGCTGGGGCAATTGCGATCTCACCGGGCGTACGCGCAGCGTCAGCAGGAAGGACGCGACCTATAGCTGCCGGGTCAACGACCGCACGCTCATCTTCGACGAAGCGGCGCCGCGCAACTACTCCTATCCCTGGCGCGATAACTTCTGCGAGCACCGTCACTTCTTCGTCGGCCAATGCCCGGGCGGCCACGGTCACCAGGGCCAGGACATCCGTCCGGGCCGGTGCACGCTCTACAATACCGGCTCCGACCGCTGCCAGCCCTATCAGCACGACGTGGTGGCGGTGCGCGACGGCGTGATCTTGCGCGCGCGCCGCCAGGAAGCGGTCTATCTGTTCGTCAACACGGCGAACGCGCATTTGCGCGTGCGCTATATGCACATGAACCCGCGCCAGCTCGACGCCGACGGCATCCTCAGCGGCAAGGTCGTGCGCGAAGGCGAAGCGATCGGCAAGGTCGGCAATTTCAACGGCCACGAGCACGGCACCACCTATCACCTGCATTTCGACATGCAGGTGCCGACCCGCATCGGCTATGTGTTCGTCAGCCCCTACATGACGCTTGTCGCGTCCTACGAACACCTGATTGGTGCGCGCGGTACCGAGATTAAGCCGGGTGAGCCGGCGCCGCCGATCGCGGGCGTCACGCCGGAGGTCGAGCACGGCCATTACGTGCCGCCGGTCATTCCCGACCAGCCAGGGCCAAAGCGCCTGCTTGTGGTTAACGCGCCGTCCGGCAAAGGCTTGAGCGTGGTCACGCTGCCGAAGGCGCGGCCCGCGGCGTCGGGCACATCCGTGCCGTCCGCGGCGCCCCCACGCGCGGCCGAGGATGCGGAACCGGAGCGGCATCGCGCCGCGACGTCGCATCGTGAACACAAGGTGCGGCACAAAGCCGCGAAACGCCGCAAAGCGACGCGGCAAGAGGCCAGCGCCGAAAAGAAAAAGAAGCGCAGGCACGCGCATCGCCACAAGAGGCGGCATTCCAAGCATCACAAGCACCACGCACCACCGGCGCTGAGCCGCCATCGTAACCATCCCGAAAAAGTCCCATTGCGGCCGATTGTCTGCGCGCTTGCGCTGCCTACAATGCCGCACATGCGATTCTCGATGGACGGCTTCACGGTTCCAACGCCGAGCCGGCGCGCCTTGCTCGCCGGCGCGCTCGGCGTCACCGCCGCGCTTGCCTTGGGCGCGCGCGCGCTCGCCAAGCAGACGCCAGGCTTTACGCGCTGGGTGGCGCGCTTCCGTCCGCGCGCGCTAGCCCGCGGCGTCTCGGCGCACACCTATGACCGCGTGATGGACGCGGTTACGCCCGACACCAGCGTCTACGCGCTCGAGCGCAAGCAGCCGGAGTTCACCGAACAGCTTTGGCAATACGTCAACCGGCGCTGCTCGGACTGGCGTGTCATCACCGGTCGAGAACGCGCCAAGAAATATGCCCATCTGCTCGCGCGCATCGAGAAAGACTACGGCGTCGACCGCACCATCATGCTCGGCCTGTGGGGCATGGAGTCCTCGTTCGGCGACGTCATCACCAACCGCAAATATATGCGGCCGGTGATCCCGGCGCTTGCCGCGCTTGCCTATGGCGAGCCGCGGCGGCGGCGCTATTGGGAGCAGGAGCTCATCAACGCGCTCACGATCGTCGAGCGCGGCTGGGCCAAGCCTGCCGACATGATCGGCTCCTGGGCCGGCGCCATGGGCCACACCCAATGGATGCCGGAAGTCTGGCTGCACATGGGCGTCGACTACGACCGCGACGGCCGCGCCAATCCCTTCGGCAATCCGGCGGACGCGCTCGCCGGCACCGCGCGCTATCTGGTCGAGCGCGGCCATTACCGCCGCGGCGAAGCCTGGGGCTGTGAGGTGAACCCCGGGCGCCACACGTCGGGCGACTGGCACAGTTATGGGCAATGGCACGCGGTCGGCGTGCGGCGCGCCGACGGCAAGCCGTTCCCGCGCTCGCACGATCGCGCGCGCTTATGGACGCCGGAGCGCGGCGGTCCCTCCTTCCTGATCGGGCGCAATTTCTACGCCGTAAAATCCTACAATCCCTCCCGCGCCTATACGCTCGCCACTTGCCTGCTCGGCGACGCGATACGGAACGGGCGGCCGCTGCTGCACCGGCAATTCCCCGGCGGCGAGCGCCCGCCGACGCTGGCCGAGGTCAAGGAAATCCAGCGCCGGCTGACCGCGCTCGGCTTCGACACCGGCGGCATCGACGGCCGCACCGGCAGCGCAACCGTCAGGGCCGTGGCCGCCTACGAAAAGAAAGTCGGCATGCAGCCCGCCGACGGCTATATCGGGCTCAAGGTGCTCGCCCGATTGCGCCAGGGCGGCTAATCCGGTTGGATTGGCGTCAACGCGCGTCAGCCGGCAGCCAGGCGGGGTGTCCGTCCTTGAGCGAGCAAGCTTCCAAGCGCGCCGCGGCGCAGCGCACAGCGCCCGGCATGGCGGCGATCGACCGGCCCGTACCGTCCGGCGTCAATGCGCCCGCTTTCGGCAGCGATGTCGCGGCCGACGCGCTGCGCGCCACCGGCGTCGACTATATCGCGCTCAATCCGGGCGCCAGCTACCGCGGCTTCCACGACAGCCTGGTCAACTTTCTCGGCAATGCGCAGCCGCAGATGCTGCTCTGCCTGCACGAGGAAAGCGCCATCGCCATTGCGCATGGTTACGCCAAGGTGACCGGGCGCGCGATGGCGGCGGCGGTGCATTCCAATGTCGGGCTGATGCACGGCACCATGGCGATCTTCAACGCCTGGTGCGACCGCATGCCGATCCTGATCCTCGGCGCCACCGGGCCCGTCGACGCGGTCAAGCGGCGACCCTGGATCGACTGGATCCACACCGCCAGCGACCAGGGCGCGCTGGTGCGCGGCTACACCAAATGGGATGACCAGCCGGCCTCGCCCGCCGCCGCGCAGGAAGCGATCCTGCGCGCCGCCTGGATCGCCAATACCGCGCCTTGCGGGCCGACTTACGTCAATCTCGACGCCGGCCTGCAGGAGGCAAAGCTGACCGAGCCGGTGCCGCCGGCCGACGGCCAGCGCCTGATGCCAGTCGTTACCAGCGCGCCCGACAAGGGCGCGCTCGAGCAGGCGGCCGGCCTGCTGGGCAATGCCAAGACCCCGCTGATCCTGGCCGGCCGGGTATCGCGCTCGCTTGAAGCCTGGAACGCGCGCATTGCGCTCGCCGAGCGGCTGAGCGCGCGCGTCGTCACCGACATCAAGGTCGGCGCCGCCTTCCCCGGCGATCACCCGCTGCATATCGGCGCACCGACTTTCCTGGCGCCAACCGCGGATGCGATTGAAGCCCTGCGCGCAGCCGACGTCATCCTCAGCCTCGACTGGGTCGATCTTGCCGGCACGCTCAAGCAGACCGGCGTCGCCGCGGCGAAGATCGTGCAAGTCTCGCTCGACCATCGCCTGCACAATGGCTGGAGCATGGACTATGAGGGCCTGCCGCCGGTCGATGTCTTTATCGCCGCCACGCCCGACGCCACGGTGCCGCTGCTTCTGGAAGCGCTCGGGCCGGGCAAGCCGCGCGCGGTGACGAGCGGCCAGCCGCCCGCCTTCAAGCCGGAGGGCGACCGGCTCACGGTCGATCATCTAGCGGACAGCCTACGCCGCGCCGTGGGGACACGGCCGTGCACGTTGACGCATGTCTCGCTGTCGTGGAACGGGGCGAGTTGGGCCTTCAAACATCCGCTCGATTATATCGGCAGCGACGGCGGCGGTGGCGTCGGCGGCGGCCCCGGCATCTCGGTCGGTGCCGCTCTCGCGCTGAAAGGGTCCGGCCGGCTGACCGTTGGCGTGTGCGGCGACGGCGATTTCCTCATGGGCGTCACCGCGCTGTGGACCGCCGTCCATTACCGGATCCCGCTGCTCATCGTGATCGCCAACAACCGCTCTTTCTTCAACGACGAACTGCACCAGGAGCGCGTCGCGCGCATGCGCAACCGGCCGATCGAGAACCGCTGGGTCGGCCAGCGCATTTCCGATCCCGATATCGATCTCGCCGGCATGGCGCGCGCGCAAGGCGCCTCTGCCTTCGGCCCGGTGAGCGCGCTCGGCGATTTGCCGGCGGTATTCGCCGAGGCCATCGCCGCGGTGGAAGCGGGCGAAGTCGCGGTGGTCGATGTGCGGGTAGAGCCCGGCTACAGCGCCGCCATGACAGCGGTGATGACGCCAAAGAGCGGCTGAGCGCGATCGCTCACGCGGACGGCGGATCGAAGCCGCAGGCGCGCCAGACCGCGCGGCTCTCCGGCTCGCGCAAAAAACGGATGAAGGCCGCCGCTGCTTCCGGCACTTGGCTCGCCGCGGTGACGCCGGCGCCATAGTGGATGGTCAGTTGCAACGGCGCCGGCACCGCCCCCGCCAGCACGACGCCATCGGCCGTGGCGATCTCGCTCTTGGGGAAAATGCCGATTTCGGCTTCGCCGCTGGCGATCATGGCGACGCCGCCAGCAAGCCCCGCTCTATGGATCACGCGCGCGCCCAAGGCGTCGGCAAGTCCGAGCGCTTTGACGATCTTGTCGCTCTGCGCCCCGCTCGGCGTCGCACCCGGCGGCGCATGCACCAATGCACGCGCATCCAGCAGCGCCCGGCGCAGCGCCTCGGGCGTCGACACGTCGGGGACGGCCGCGCCTGCACGAACGCCCACCGCAAGGCCGATATCGGCAAGCGCCGCCCGCCCCTCCGGCCGCACCGTACAGTCGGCAACGTAAGCCTCGATCAGCCCGACCGGCATCACCAGCACGTCGAGCGGCTCGCGCGCGGCGACGCGGGCGGCGATCCCGCTCATGGTGTCGTAGAGCGCGTTAAGCCGCTGACCCGTGCGCCGCTCGAACGCGGGCGCCAGCCGGTCGAACACCGGCTTGGGCGCGCCACCGGCAATGCTGGTGATAGTGCTCATGAGATTTTTCGGCGCGCGATCTCAGGCAAAACCAATTCCCGCTTTTTGCGGCCAGGCGCTACAGCTTGAAGGCTTCCAGCGTGCCGGGGTGGAACATTTCCTCCACCGCGACCTGCCGCGGCGACAGGCCTTGGCGGTGATGGTGGCGCAGGAACGTATCGAGCGTCTCGCGGTTGGCTTCGACGCCGTAGGACCAGAAATCCTCACCCATCAGCGCGCGCGCCTCCATGAGCCGCTCCTCGATGAAAGGCAGCGTCACCTTGGTGGCCGAGGTGTCGCTCAGCAGCGCGAGCGCCTGCGCCTTCGCCTGCGTGAAAGCTTTGAGCACCGCGCCGGGCAGCCAGGGATGCGCCTCGGCCAGCGTGCGGCGCACGCCGACCAGATGCATGATCGGGAAAATGCCGGTGCGCTTGAAATAGTCCTTGGCGGCGGCCACCGGATCGGCGAACAGCCAGCCGATGTGCCGATCGCGCCCGAAGCCGGACGGCATGCGCGGGCCGATGAAGCCGTCGATCTCGCCCGCCTCCAGCATGGCGGACAGTGTGCGGCCTGCCGGCGCGTCGTCGAGCTTGACGTCCTTGGGCAGCGTAATGGCGATCTTTTCCGGGCGGCCCGGCTGCTCCAGCCCGCCCCTCACCCAATGGATATCGGACGGCTTGACGCCATGATCGTCTTCCAACAGCGCGCGCGCCCAGACATTGGCGGTCAATTGATATTCCGGCACGCCGATCTTCTTGCCCTTGAGATCGCCGGGCTGCTTAATGCGGTCGCTGCGCACGTAGATCGAGGTGTGGCGGAAGGCGCGCGACACGAAAGCCGGCACGCCGACATAGGGGCACGCGCCTTGCGCGGTCTTGACCGTGAAGCTCGACAGCGACAATTCGCAGATGTCGAATTCGGCGTGGCGGAAGGCGCGGAAGAAGATCTCTTCCGGCGACAGCGTCATGGCGGATGCCTTGACGCCGTCGATCTGCACCGAGCCGTCGACCAGCGCGCGCGTGCGGTCATAGGGGCCGACGGCGAGGGAAAGATTGAGTTTGGCCATGCGCAACCCGGATCAGCGCTGCATCCGGGCGGAAGTCATAGGCGAAACCGCAGGCCGAGGCAAAGCGCGGCGCGTCAGCTCGGCTGCTGGCTTTTGAGAAAATCGCGGAAGCTGCCCTTCTCGTAGGCCTTCTCGCGCACGAACCGGAAAAAGGCGAGGAAGTCGTCCGGCCGCAGATAGCCGGGAGCGCGCGCCACCTCGCGCTTGGCCGGTGGCAGCGCTTTCATCTCGGCGGGCGTGTCGCGGAAGAACTGGAAGGTCGGGGTGAAGCGCACGGCGTATTTGGCGGCCAGCGCCTTTTCCGACAGCTCGGCGCCATCGAAGTCGGTGACCTTGCGGTCGCCGATGATGTTGAGCTGCAGCACCTCGAAATTCGCCTTGATGTAATCGACGATGCGCTTTTGCGCGAAATTGACCAGATGCGTCTCGCGGCAATAGGGGCAGCCGCGCAATTCCCACATGATGGCGAGACGCTTGCCCTTCTTGCCGGCGGCGGCGAGATCGTCCGGCAGATCGAGAAAGCTTTCCAGGAACCAGGGCTCGGCGATCAGGCCCTCGGGCGTCAGTTGCATCTCCTTGGCGAAGGCGCGCGGCATTACGAGCGCGCCCGCGGCGGCGCCCAGCAGCAAATCTCGACGTGTCATGGCCATGATCGGCTCTTATTCACAACCCGGCGGACCCGCCCTCGCCCGAACGGCCGGCGGGTCTTATATTCGCGAAGCGTTATATATACTCCCGCCAGCTAGCCCGGGTGAATAAATAAAATGTCGCCTCTCCCTGCACGCGCCGCCCTCCTGGCCCTGAGCCTGCTGGCTTGGGCTTGCGGGCCGGCCACGCCGGCCAAGGCCGGCGATCTGGCCGATTTCAATGCCGCGGTCGAAGCGGCCGAAGCGCATAACCGGGTGGCGATCGGCTATCTGCGCACCGGCAACACCGATCTTGCCTCCATCGAGATCGACCGGCTGCGCCAGGCCTGGGACGCGCTTTCCGCGCGCTTTGCGGGAAAACGGCCGGGCGCTTTCGACGGTAACGTGCTTTACGGCCTCATGCTGACCGACATCGGCGCCCGTCTGGTGACCGCCGACCTGATGTTCAAGTCCGGCCGGCCGGAGGTGGTGCGGCAGGCGCTGGAAGCGGTGCGCGGCGATCTCTATCGCCTGCGCCGCTCGGCCGGCATCGTGGTGCTGGCCGACTGCATCCGCGATTCCAACGACGCCATGGTGGCGCTGCTCGCCTACGACAAGCACGACCTCGACTGGAGCAAGCCGGACACCGGCGTCGGGCTGGCCGGCAAGGCCGCGATCTACGGCTATGTGCTCGGCCGCTGCGACGAGATCGCGAGCGAGAAGGTGCGCAAGGATGCCGATTTTCGCCGGCTCATCGACGGCGCCAAGGAAAGCGTGGCGCATATTCCCAAAGCGGTCGAAACGCACGACAGCAATCTCGTGCACCGCGTGCTGATCGAGCTGCGCGCCATCGACAATCTGCTGACGTTCCGGTTCGGCTAACCCATCTTCGCCAGCGCCGGAAAGGTCTCGATCAGCCAGTTGGCGATGGCCGACATCTGCCCGGTGAAGATCAACACGCCGGCGACCAGCAAGAGCGCGCCCATCGCCTTCTCCACCTGCCCCAGCCGCTTCTTGAAGCGCGCGCTCCAGCGCATGAAGGCGCTGGCAAAGCCCGCCGCCAGCAAAAACGGCAGGCCGATGCCGAGCGAATAAACCAACAACAAACGCGCGCCCTCGCCCGCGCTCTCCTTGGCGCCGGCGATCAGCAGGATGGCGGCGAGCACCGGCCCCACGCATGGCGACCAGCCGAAGCCGAAGGCAAGCCCGATCACATAGGCGCCGACCAGGCTGGCCGGACTGTGGCTGACCCCGATGCGGGCGGTCCGGTGCAGCACCGGAATCTGGATCAGGCCGAGGAAATGCAACCCCATCACGCCGATCAGCACGCCGGCGATATAGCTCAGCCAGCCGAGATAGGCGCTGACCGCCTGGCCGATCCAGGAGGCGGTGGCGCCGAGCGCCACAAAAACGGTGCTGAAACCGGCCACGAAACACAGCGCCGCCACCAGCACCAGCCAGCGGGCGCGCACCCAGCCCTCTTCCAGCATGTCCTCGATCGAAACCCCGCCCATATAGGCTAGGTACGCCGGCACCAGCGGCAGCACACAGGGCGAGAAAAACGACAAAAGCCCGGCCAGGAAGGCACCCCCCACCGTCACGTCCAGGTTCATGACCTCACGCTTCCTCCATCGACATATTCATGTCTTGTGATATATTGAACTTCGATTCAATAGGTTCCGCTCCAGGCCTCAGGTCCTAAGCGCAGAGCAACCGGTTTCGGAAGAGGACAAATTGGCAGGCATGTCACGCGCCGTGGCATTTTTTTCTCGTGTCGCGCTCATCGGCGCGGCGTGCGTCATTTTCACGCTGGCGCAGGCGCAGGCCGCGCAACTCGTGATGTTCGAGCAGGCCGGCTGCCCTTGGTGCCAGAAATTCGACAGCGAGATCGCGCCGGCCTACGCCAAGAGCGAAGACGGCTTGCGCGCACCGCTGCGCCATGTCGATATCGACAGAGCGCTGCCGCCGGACCTCGCTTTCGTTCAGGTGGAACGGTTCACGCCGGTGTTTGTGCTGGTCGACAAGGGCCGCGAAATCGGGCGCATTCGCGGCTATGGCGGCGAAGAAATGTTTTGGACCCAACTCTATATGCTGATGCAGAAGCTTGACGCGGCGGGAACGAGCGGAGAACGCGCGCGACACAGTGAAAAAGCCGTACGCGCAAACGGTTGAAGTTCTGTAATCTAACAGCGCCGGAAAGAAGCATGGTGCACCGATGGAACTGCAACGGCTGGACATCCGATCGCCTCGTTCGACCGAGCTCGATCACATGATGGACAACGCAAAGCGCGCCAGCGACTTCCTCAAGGCATTGGCGCATGAGAGCCGGCTGATGATGCTGTGCATCCTGGCCGAGGGCGAGAAGTCGGTGAGCGAGTTGGAGCAGCAGCTTGGGTCTGCGCCAGCCGACGGTGTCGCAGCAGCTTGCGCGTCTGCGCGCCGACGGGCTGGTCAATACGCGACGCGAAGGCAAGACCATCTACTACAGCGTCGCCAGCGACGAAGCGCGCACCGTCATCGGCGCCATCTACGACGTGTTCTGCCGCAAAACGCGCAAGCGCTGACCGTCAAGCCGCGGCGCGCTTCGTTAGTCGCGCAACCCGAGCGCCTAACGCATGATCCCGAAAAAGCCTGTCCCAGCCCTGATCCGGGATGGGAACCGGTTTCCCGCCTTCGCGAAGCCCGCTTGCGGCGGAACTTGCCCGCCCGGCTCAATCCCACCGGCCCCCGCTACGCCGGACGGCCGCATGACCCGCGCCGGAACCCGGCGGAACCTCCGGTTCAGCCCGCATTAACCTTAAGCTCCGAAGGCAATTTGAGATATTTTAGGGATTTGTTAACCTAAATTGGACGGGGCCTGGAGGGCATGTGACGAGTACCCAATTGCGCGGCGCGGCCATAACGCGTGGCTATGACTTGCCGACAGGCGGCCAGCGTGACGCAAACGCTTCCACCGGTTTCCTGGTCCCGGCTGATTGCCACCTCCTGACCGGAGCAGATCAGGCCCGGCCCGGGCCTTGCACCGGGCCTAGCAAGAGCGTTCGGGGCGCTTTTGCATAGACCAAGGAGCGGAGTTCTCACGTGACGGCAGGGACTTTGATCAGCGCCCAACGCGGCGATGGCCTCGCGCTTGCGGCCTCCGGCGCGTGGACGGCCGAGCATGCGCGCACGCTCGAGCCGATCGTCGACGCCGTCACCGGCAAGAAGACCGCCGTGCGCAGCGTCGCCATCGACGTACAGCGCATCGAGCGCATCGACACCTACGGCGCCTGGCTCCTGGAGCGCGCGCTGCGCAGCTGGAGCAGCCAGGGTTGCGAGACCCGCATCGTCGGGCTTGCCGAGGACCACCGCGGCCTGTTCGAGAAGATCCAGGCCGGCACCCACAAGCTGACGCCCGTTCCGCGCCGGCCGAACCCCGTCATCGCCACGCTCGAAAACGTCGGCAAGACCATGACGCTGGTCGCCGCCGACCTCGCCACGCTGGTGCAGATGCTGGGCGCGCTGATCGTCGCCTTCCTGCGCGTGCTCGTGCGTCCGCACACCTTCCGCTTCACCTCGATGGTCAATCATCTCGAGCGCGTGGGCTGGAACGCGGTGCCGATCATCCTCTTGATGACGCTGCTGATCGGCGCCATCCTCGCCCAGCAGGGCATTTTCCATTTCCGCACCTTCGGCGCCGACATCTACGTGGTCGACATGATCGGCGTGCTGGTCATGCGCGAGATCGGCGTGGTGATCGTGTGCATCATGGTGGCTGGCCGTTCCGGCAGCGCCTATACCGCCGAGCTCGGCTCCATGAAGATGCGCGAGGAAATCGACGCGCTACGCACCATGGGCTTCGATCCGGTGGAAGTGCTGATCCTGCCGCGCATTCTCGCGCTGATCGTCGCGGTGCCGATCCTCACCTTCCTCGGCTCGATGGCCGCACTCTATGGCGGCGGCCTGGTGGCCTGGCTCTACGGCGGCATCAGCCCGACCATCTTCATGAGCCGGCTGCATGACGCGGTCTCGGTCCAGTCCTTCGAGGTCGGCATGATCAAGGCGCCGTTCATGGCGCTCCTCATCGGGCTCGTCGCCTGCATGGAGGGCTTGCAGGTCAAGGGCAGCGCGGAATCGCTCGGCACCAAGACCACCGACTCGGTGGTGAAATCGATCTTCCTGGTGATCGTGCTCGACGGCGCCTTCGCCATCTTCTTCGCCTCGATCGGAATTTAGCCATGATCCCGGCCCCCGGCAGCGAAGTGATCAAGGTGCGCGACCTGGTCGTGGACTTCGAGTCGCACCGCGTGCTCAACGGCGTCAATGTCGATCTCTATCGCGGCGAAATTCTGGGCTTCGTCGGCGCCTCCGGCGCCGGCAAGTCGACGCTGGCGCGCACCATCATCGGCCTCCTGCCCAAGCGCGCCGGGCGCATCGAGATATTCGGCGTCGACATCGACAAGGCGAGCCACGAGCAGAAGCGCGCGATCGACCGGCGCTGGGGCGTGCTGTTCCAGCAGGGCGCGCTGTTTTCCTCGCTCACCGTCGGCAAGAACATCGAGTTCCCCGTCCGCGAATATTTGCGCCTGTCCAACCGCCTCACCACCGAAATGGCGATCGCCAAGCTCGAAATGGTGGGCTTGAGCCCGGACGTCTACCGCGAATACCCGTCCGAACTGTCCGGCGGCATGATCAAGCGCGCCGCGCTCGCCCGCGCGCTGGCGCTCGACCCGGAAATCCTGTTCCTCGACGAGCCGACCTCCGGTCTCGACCCGATCAGCGCCGGCGAGTTCGACGCGCTCATCCTGACGCTGCAGCAGACGCTCGGCATTTCGGTGATGATGGTGACGCACGACCTCGACAGCCTGCATCGCGTCTGCGACCGCATCGCCGTGCTCGGCGACGGCAAGATCATCGCGGCCGGCACCATGGACAAGATGCTTGAATCCAAGCATCCCTGGCTGATGTCGTATTTCCATGGCGACCGGGCGCACGCCGACTGGCACGTGCGGGTCAAAGGGTAGCGCATGATGCCGAAAAGCGGCCCTCGGCTCGATCCGAGGACGGCAGAACCGGTTTTCGCCAAAGCTGACGCGCAACGTAAAAGCGGAGTAAGGACGATGGAGGACAGGGCGAAATTCGTGTTGATCGGGGTGTTCACCTTCGCCGTGATCGCCGGTGCGTTCGGCTTCGTCTACTGGCTCCACGCCAGCGCCGGCGCCAAGGAGAGCGCCGCCTACCGCGTCATCTTCGACGGCTCGGTGACCGGCCTGCGCGTCGGCGCACCCGTCTTGTTCAACGGCATCCGCGTCGGCGAGGTCACCACCCTCGAGCTCACCAAGAATCCCGCCCAGGTGGCGGCGCTGCTGTCGATCGACAAGGCCACGCCGATGCGCTCCGACACGCGCGTGACGCTCGAATTCAGCGGCTTGACCGGCATCGCCTCGGTGTCGCTGAAGGGCGTGCTGGCCTCCTCCCCGCCGCTGGTCGCCAAGAAAGGCGAGCTGCCCACCTTGAAGGCCGAATCCAACGCCGGACAGGACCTGTCCTCGGCCGTGCGCGAGACGCTTGGCAGGGCCGACGCGGTCATCGCCGCCAATCAGGAATTGCTGCACAAGGCGATCAAGAACATCGAGGTGTTCACCGACGCGCTGGCGCGCAATTCGAGCAAGATCGACAGCATCGTCGCCCACACCGACAGTATGATGGCCAACGCCAACGATCTGGTGAGCACCAGCAAGGACACGATGGATTCGGTGCACAAGCTGTCGGACAATCTCGACAAGCGCACCGCCAGCATTACCGCCAACGCCAACAAGGTGATGGATTCGGCCAACAAGCAGATCAATATCGTCGGCGCCGACGCCCACCGCGCCATCAACAATATCGACCGGGCGGTGACGGATCTGGCCAAGCACCCCTCGCGCTTCCTGTTCGGCGGGCAATGACGGCCCGCCCCTTCACGCCGGCGCGATATCGGCAAGCCTGAGCTGCACCCGCTCCTCGCCCTGCCAGCGGTCGACGGCGATCGAGCCGGCCGCGTGCACCTGGCGGCCGCGATTGTCGAGCAAAGCCTTGCCGAGCGGCGTGCCCATGACACGAAACGCAATGGCGTTGACGAACTTGCCCTCGCCCGATTTCAGCCGCACGCGGACATGGGCCTCGCCCACCGGATCGGCGTAGGCAATCGTGTGCGCCGGCAGCGCCAGCACCGGCTCCGGATTGCCGGCGCCATAGGGCCCGGCGCGCGCCAGGAGTTCGGCCAATGACAGGTTGAAGCCGCCCGCGCTCACCGCGCCGTCGATGAGAAGCGCGCGCTCGCGGCGCGCGGCTTCCACCGCGGCCGAAAGCTTCTCCTCCATGAAGGCGCGGAACGGCGCCAGCGCCGCCTTGCGCAAGGTGACGCCGGCCGCCATCGCATGGCCGCCGCCTTTGACCAGCAGGCCTTCGCGTACCGCCTCGCGCACCGCGCGGCCGAGATCGACGCCGGCGATCGAGCGGCCCGAGCCGGTGCCGGCCCCGCCCGGCTCCAGGGCAATGGCGAAAGCCGGCCGCCCGTAGCGCTCCTTCAGCCGCGCCGCCACCAGCCCCACCACGCCGGCATGCCAGCCCTCCTGCGCGGTGACGACGACGGCGCCCTTCTCCTCCAGGCCGAGCGCGGCCATGGCCTCCGCGTGCGCCTGTTCGACCGTCGCCTGCTCGATGGCGCGGCGCTCGTGGTTGAGCCGGTCGAGCTCGCCGGCGATGCGGGCGGCCTCGCTCGGGTCTTCCTCCAGCAGCAGCCGCACGCCGAGATCGGCGCGCCCGATGCGGCCGCCGGCATTGATGCGGGGCCCGAGCAGAAAGCCGAGGTGCCAGGGCTCCGGCGGGCCGGACAGCCGCGCCACGTCCATCAGCGCGGTCTGCCCCACGTGCTCGCGGCGGCGCAGCGCGATCAGGCCTTTGGCGACGAAGGCGCGGTTGAGGCCGATCAGCGGCACCACGTCGGCCACCGTGCCGAGCGCCACCAGATGCAAGAGCGACAAGAGATCGGGCTCGGGCCGTGAGGCGCTCCAGAAATTGCGGCCGCGCAAGGCCCGCGTCACCGCAACCAGCGTCAGGAACACCAGCCCCACCGCCGCCAGATAGGTAAGGCCGGAGAGATCGTCGGCGCGGTTGGGATTGACGATCGCCGCGACGCGCGGCAGTTCCTCGTCGGCTTGGTGGTGATCGATCACCACCACGTCGAGGCCGAGCCGGCCCGCTTCGGCCAGCGGCTCCTGGCTGGTGGTGCCGCAATCGACCGTCACCAGGAGCGTGGCGCCCTTCGCGGCCAGCGCGCGGATCGCTTCGACATTGGGCCCGTAGCCCTCGAAAATGCGGTCGGGGATATGCACCGCCGGATCGAGCCCGCAATGGCGCAGATAACGGCAAAGCAGCGCGGCGGCGGTGGCGCCGTCGACGTCGTAGTCGCCGAAGATGGCGATGCTCTCTTGTGCGACAACGGCGTCGGCCAACCGCTCGGCCGCCGCCTCCATGTCGGTAAGCGTGTGCGGATCGGGCATCAGGCGCTTGATGGTCGGATCGAGAAAGGCCTCGACCCCGTCCGCCTCGACATTGCGTCCCGCCAGCACCCGCGCCAGTAGTTCCGGCAAGCCGTGGCGCTGCGCGATCGCCAGCGCCAGCGCTTGGCCGCGCGCATCCAGCCGGTCGCGCCAGGCCCGCCCGCAGGCCGACTGCGCAACGCCTAGAAAAAAGCGCTCGTCGTTGCTCGTTGCGAATGCCGGCACTGCCGCCATGATCTCACAATAATCCCGCTCGCTGACTCGCAATCCCACGCGCTGACCCGCGCGCAATCTTAACCCGCGAATTGTCCCGCAAGAGAGCCCGCCACTGTGGACAAAGCCGGGCGCCGGCTGGAACGGCGCTAGTGCGCCGCTTCCGAAGTTCGTGTTACATAGCAGCACGCGCTGACACGAACTTCGGAAGCACAGGGGCACTAGCAACTATATGAGTTCTAGTGCCGCTTTTCGATTTGAAGTTCCAAAATCGAGCTTGCGCGCAGGTGGCGTAGTAACTTCAAATCGGCGGCACTAGTGCTGGTGC
This sequence comes from uncultured Pseudomonadota bacterium, assembly GCA_963805535.1. Lineage (GTDB taxonomy): Bacteria > Pseudomonadota > Alphaproteobacteria > Rhizobiales > Xanthobacteraceae > Pseudolabrys. The sequence goes on along the minus strand of CAWDUV010000003.1, from coordinate 218,838 downwards.
TTCTTATAGCCGTGCTTCTGCATGATCGCGATCATCTGCGCGTTCAGCTCGCTTTCAAAAGCCTGCAGCTGCGGTGCCATTTGCATCGAGACGTCGGCCATCACCTTCGGTATTTCGTGCAGCGCCTTGACGCCGGTCGGCGATTTGTAGAAGGCGACCATGTCGCGCAGCTCCTGCGCGGTGAAATGGCGGGAATAGATTTCCGGCGCATTCGCCATCACCTCGCCAGTGAACTTCGCCATCGTCTTTTCGAACGCCTTGCGCATATCGGCAAGCGTGGCGGCGTCGACCTTGCCCGCCGCCTGCGCCTCGATGCTCGGCCACACCTGCGCCGCCATGGCGGCGCTGAGCCGCTGCACCGTGTCGCCGGTCATGATGGCGGCGAGTTCCTGCGCGACCTGCACGGTTTCCGCCGACGGCTTGTCGGCGGCGCGCGCCGGCAGCGTCAGCGTGCAAGCCAGCAAAAAGATGACCGTCAGGCGGATCATGGCCTCTCTCCGTTGCGCAGCCGGGCCGAAACGGCCCGACGTGCTCAATCGAGATAAAACTTGTCGAATTGCCGGTGCTCGGCTTTCACCCGCCGCACCGTGCCGGTGACCGATCGCATCACCACCGTCTCGGTCTCGATCACGCTCTTGCCGAACTTGACGCCGGAGAGCATCGGGCCGTCGGTCACGCCGGTGGCGGCGAACAGGCAGTCGCCCTTGACCATGTCCTCGATCTCGTAGCGCTTCTTGAAATCCTTGATGCCCATCTTGAGAGCGCGCTCGCGCCGCTCCTCGGTGTCGAGGATGAGGCGGGTCTGCATCTGCCCGCCGATGCAACGAAGCGCCGCCGCCGCCAGCACGCCTTCCGGCGCGCCGCCGATGCCGAGATAGATGTCGATGCCGGTTTTCGAGGGCTCGGCGCAATGGATGACGCCCGCCACGTCGCCGTCGGTAATCAACGTCACCGAAGCGCCGATCTTGCGGATCGCCGCGACCATGTCGGCGTGACGCGGGCGGTCGAGCAGGATGGCGGTGATGCCTTCCGGCTTCACGCCCTTGGCCTTGGCGAGATTGAGGATGTTCTCTTCCGCCGGGGCGTCGAGATCGACCACACCCTTGGGATAGCCGGGACCGATGGCGATCTTGTCCATGTAGACGTCGGCGGCGTGCAGCAGCGTGCCCGCGTCCGCCATGGCGAGCGTGGCAATCGAGCCCGGCATGTTCTTGGCGCAGAGCGTTGTGCCTTCCAAGGGATCGACCGCGATATCGACCTTCGGCCCCTGCTTGGTGCCGACCTGCTCGCCGATATAGAGCATGGGCGCCTCGTCCAGTTCGCCCTCGCCGATCACCACCGTGCCGTGGATCGGCAGCCGGTTGAGCTCGCGCCGCATGGCATCGACCGCGGCCTGGTCGGAGGCCTTCTCCTTGCCGTGGCCGCGCAGGCGCGCGGCCGACACCGCGGCGCGCTCGGTCACCCGCACGATCTCGAGGGTGAGAATGCGCTCCAGCAGGAATTCGGGCTGGATGGTAATCGACGCCATGGAAGGCTCCCCTCGGGCCGGCCGGACCCGTCGCTAGTTCTTCTCGATCCGGATCACCTGCGGCCGCCCTGAGATCACCCTATCGCGCCCCACCGCCGCAAGGGCCTTGCGCACCGCATCCTCGGTTGTGGCATAGGTAATGAGGATAACGGGGACGGGCCCGCCCTTCACCCCGGCGGAGCCGGCATCGTGCCGCTGCACGATGGATTCCATGGAAATATCCTGTTCGGCAAGGCGCTTGGCGATAGTTGCCGCGGTGCCGGGCTTATCGCGCGCCAGCAACCGGATGTAATAGCCGCCTTCGTGGCGCTGCATCGGCGCCTTGTGCACGGCAGCAAGCGAGGCCATCGGCCGCCCGAAGGGCGCGGTGCGTACCCCACGGGCGATGTCGCCGATGTCGGAGAGCACGGCGGAGGCGGTGGCGGCGCCGCCGGCGCCAGGGCCGACCAATGTGAGCGGATTGATGCCCTCGGCGTCGACCGTGACCGCATTGGTCACGCCCATGACCTGGGCGATGGCCGAGTCCTTGCGCACCATAGTGGGGTGCACGCGCTGCTCGATGCCCTGCGGCGTCTTCACCGCCACGCCCAGGAGCTTGACCCGGTAGCCGAGTTGGTCGGCCGCCGTCAGATCGGCGGGGGTGATCGAGGAAATGCCCTCGACATAAATCGCGCGCTCGTCGACCTTGGTGCCGAAGGCGAGCGACGCCAGGATCGCGAGCTTCTGCGCGGTGTCGTGGCCCTCGATGTCGAAGCTCGGATCGGCCTCCGCATAGCCCAGCCGCTGCGCCTCCTTCAGGCAGTCTTCGAACGACAGATTCTCCTGCTCCATCTTGGTGAGGATGTAGTTGCAGGTGCCGTTGAGGATGCCGTAGATGCGCTCGAAGGAATTGCCGGCAAGCCCCTCGCGGATCGTCTTCACGATCGGAATGGCGCCGCCGACCGCCGCCTCGAAATTGAGCGCGGCGTGATGTTTCTCGGCAAGGCTCGCCAGCCGCATGCCGTATTTGGCGAGCAGCGCCTTGTTGGCGGTGACCACCGATTTGCCGGAGCGAAGCGCCGCTTCCACCGCCGCTTTGGCCGGGTCGCCGGTGCCGCCGATCAACTCGACGAAGACGTCGATGCCATTGGCGCAGGCGAGCGCGACCGGATCGGAAAACCACTCCATCTTCTTGAGGCTGATGCCGCGCGCCTTGCCCTTGGCGCGCGCCGAGACCGCCACGATCTCGATGCGGCGGCCGCAGCGCACCGCGAGCGCCTCGCGCTGCTGCATCACTTGGGCGACCAGCGCCGCGCCCACCGTGCCCAAACCGGCGACGCCTACTCGGAGAGGCTGAGCCATCGTGCTGTGCTTTAGCGCCTGGTCGCGAGCGGCACGACGTTGTGCAGCTGGTCGGGCGCGTTGTCGAGGAAGCGGCGCACATTGCGCGCGGCCTGGCGGATGCGCTGCTCGTTTTCGACCAGCGCGATGCGCACATGGCCCTCGCCATATTCGCCGAAGCCGATGCCGGGCGACACCGCGATGTCGGCCTTCTCCACCAGGAGCTTGGAGAAGTCGACGCTGCCCAGCGATTTGAACGGCTCGGGGATCGGCGCCCAGGCAAACATGGAAGCCTGCGGGGCCGGCACGTGCCAGCCGGCGCGGCCGAAGCTTTCCACCAGCACGTCGCGCCGGCGCTGGTAGATCGCGCGCATCTCCTTGATGCAGTCGTCCGGCCCGTTGAGGGCCGCGGTCGCCGCCACCTGCACGGGGGTAAAGGCGCCGTAGTCGAGATAGGACTTCACCCGCGCCAGCGCCGCGATGATGCGCTCGTTGCCGACCGCAAAACCGATGCGCCAGCCCGGCATCGAATAGGTCTTCGACATCGAGGTGAATTCGACGGTGATATCCATCGCGCCCGGCACCTGCAGCACCGAGGGCGGCGGATTGTTGTCGTAATAGACCTCGGCATAGGCGAGATCCGACAGGATCATGATTTCGTGCTTCTTCGCGAAGGCGACCAGATCGCGGTAGAAGTCGAGGCTCGCCACGTAAGCCGTCGGATTGGCCGGATAGCACACCACCACCGCGGTCGGCTTCGGGATCGAATGCACGATCGCGCGCTCGAGCGTGTGGAAGAAGTTCGGCGTCGGGTCGGACGGTACGCCGCGGATGGCGCCGCCCGCCATCAGGAAGCCGAAGGCGTGGATCGGGTAGCTCGGGTTCGGCACCAGCACCACGTCGCCCGGCGCGGTGATGGCCTGCGCCACATTGGCGAAGCCCTCCTTGGAACCGAGCGTGCTGACGACCTGCGTCTCGGGATTGAGCTTGACGCCGAAGCGGCGCTCGTAATAGGCCGCCTGCGCGCGCCGCAAGCCCGCAATGCCGCGCGAAGCGGAATAGCGGTCGGTGCGCGGGCGCCCAAGCGTCTCTTTCAGCTTCTCGATGACATGGGCGGGCGCCGGCAGGTCGGGATTGCCCATGCCGAGATCGATGATATCGGCCCCCGCATTGCGGGCGCGCGCCTTGGCCTTGTTCACCTCTTCGAACACGTAGGGCGGCAGGCGGCGAATGCGGTAGAATTCTTCCATCGTCTCGAACCTTAGAATGCGCCCGCGGCTCTCCCGGCGGGCGTGATCCCCAACCCGGCTTTTATCACGGGTCGGTTTTGGCGCCAGAGGTCTTGCCGTCGCCGCCGGCCGTCTTGTTTTTGGGCTTCTGCTTGCCGGGCTTCTTACCGGGCTTCTTACCGGGCTTGGATTTGGCCGGTTTGGCCGCTGTTTTATCGTCCGCCAGGCGCTTTTCCTGGCGATTGCGCAGCGTCGTGAGGTCCTGCTGCATCTGCTGCTGCTGCTGCTCCGTCAGCGGCTCGATGGCCCGCTCCGGCGGCATGTCGTGCACCGCCGGGTATTGATAGGGCACTTTCGGCGATACCGGCACGTCGGCCGGCATGCCGCCGAGGCTCTGCGGAATGGCTTCGCCGACTTGGCCGGCCGCACAGCCGGACAGCCCGGCGGCGAGGCAGCAAGCCGCCAGGGTCGATCGCCAAAGGGTTGCCCGCATGCTGCGCAAGATCGGCCCGAACCGGAAATTCGTTAGGACTCAAGGAATTATACCACAATCCCGCTAGCGGGCTATTATGGCCGCAGCAAGATTGGCTTGCGTCCTTAACGCCACGCCGGCGAGCGCGGTGTCGCGGGCCCCAATTCCAGTCTTGCAGCCGGCCGCGGTCCGGGCCACTTGTTGCAGCGGGGACCGACGTTATGCGCATGGAAAAGCCCAGCGAACCGGCCAAGATCGACAGCGTCGATGTCGAGGCGTTCTCGCGCAATCTCGCCCGCCTGATCGAGGAAGGCGGCAAGACGCTCGCCGCCTATTTAAAGCCGCGCGAGGAAGGCAAGATCAAGGGCGACGTGTCCGACGAGGTCACCGAGGTGGTGCGCACCGTTGGCCAAGTGGCCAATTATTGGCTGTCCGATCCAAAGCGCGCGATCGAATTGCAGACCAATCTCGGCCGCGCCTATCTCGAATTGTGGGGCGGCGCGGTCAAGCGCATGGCGGGCGAGACGAGCGAGCCGGTCGTTCAACCCGACCGCAAGGACAAGCGCTTCGCCGATCCGGACTGGTCGCAGAACCAGTTCTTCGATTTCCTCAAGCAGGCCTATCTGCTCACCGTCAATTGGGCCGACCATCTGGTCAAGAACGCCGAAGGCGTCGACGAGCACACCCGCCAGAAGGCCGAGTTCTACGTCAAGCAGATCGGCGCGGCGATCTCGCCATCGAATTTCGTGCTGACCAACCCGGAACTCTTGCGCGAGACACTTTCATCGAACGCCGAGAACCTGGTGCGCGGCATGCGCATGCTGGGCGAGGATATCCAGGCCGGCCAAGGCCATCTCAAGCTGCGCCAATCCGACCAGTCGAACTTCGAGGTCGGCCGCAATCTCGCGCTTACGCCCGGCAAGGTCGTATTCCAGAACGAGCTGATGCAGCTCATCCAATACGAACCGACCACGCCCAACGTGCTCAAGGCGCCGCTCTTGATCGTGCCGCCCTGGATCAACAAGTTCTACATCCTCGACTTGGCGCCGGAGAAGTCCTTCGTCAAATGGTGCGTCGACGAAGGCATCACGGTGTTCGTGATTTCCTGGGTCAATCCGGACGCCACGCTCGCGACGAAGAGCTTCGAGCAATATATGCGCGAAGGCGTGCTCACCGCCTTCGACGTCGTCAAGGAGGCGACGGGCGAGGACAAGGTGCATGCCATCGGTTATTGCGTCGGCGGTACGCTGCTCGCCATTACGCTGGCCTATCTCGCCGCCAACAATGAGGAGCGCGCGCTGTCGGCCACCTTCTTCGCCGCGCAGATCGATTTCACCTATGCCGGCGACCTCATGGTGTTCGTCGACGAGCAGCAGATCAAGCAGCTGGAAGCGCGCATGCAGGAGCAGGGCTATCTGGACGCCTCCTACATGGCCAATGCATTCAACATGCTGCGCGCGAACGACCTGATCTGGCCTTACGTGATCAACAACTATCTACGCGGCAAGGCGCCCTACCCGTTCGATATTTTGTTCTGGAATTCCGACGCCACTCGCATGCCGGCGGCTAATCATTCCTTCTATCTGCGCAACTGCTACCTGGAAAACCGGTTGACCAAAGGCGAGATGGAGATCGCCGGCACACATCTCGACCTGCGCAAAGTGAAGGTGCCGGTCTACAATCTCGCCACCTGCGAGGATCACATCGCCCCGGCGAAGTCGGTACTGTTCGGCTCGCAGTTCTTAGGGGGGCCGGTGAAATTCGTGCTCGCCGGCTCCGGCCATATTGCCGGCGTGGTGAATCCGCCGGCCAAGCAGAAATACCAATATTGGGTTGGCGGCCCGCCGGTCGGCTCCGATCTCGACAAGTGGATGAAAGAGGCCAAGGAATATCCCGGCTCCTGGTGGCCGGATTGGCTGGACTGGCTGAAATCGCAAGGCGCCGAGACCGTTCCCGCGCGCGCCGTGGGCGGCGGCAAGCTTCAGCCGATCGAAGACGCGCCGGGGTCCTATGTGAAGACGAAGAGCTGGGGCTAGCCGGTGCAGGCCGCGCCGAACCGCCTCGCCACCTGCGGCTCGCGGACGAATTGCCGGACCCCGCGCTCGTCAAGCATCGTGAGCGGCGCATAGAAACGAAGCAAGGCACCGCTGTCGACCAGGGCCAGCGTCCGGTTGTCGAGAATCAGCCACTGGCCGGCACGGCGGACGGCGACCACCGCATGCCTTTCCTGGCGCGCACGCTGCGCCACGATCACGATGCGCAAGTCATGCGCGGCAATGCCCGCCGCCTGCAGCGCGGCGTATTTCAGCACCGCGTATTGCTTGCAATCGCCGGCACCGGCCGCCAGCGCGGCGAAAGGCGACGTCCAGGCGTCGCGCATGCCGGGCTCGCTGTCGTCGGCGGCGCGGAGCGCGAAATTCACCGCCCGATTGATATGGCCGATGCGGGCGATACCTTTGAAGTCCTCGCCTTGATCGACGATGGCGATGAACTGCAGCGCCGGGATCGAGCGACAGTCGAGCGGCGCCGCGCGGCAATGCGCGATCACCGGCTGCTCCGCTTTCATCTCGGCTTGCAGCGCTTGCCAGATCGCCGAGAGCCGGCTTTGCGGCGCCGCCACCGTCGCAAGCCCGAACGGCTCGCTGCTGTCGGCTTGCGCGCTGAGCGCGAGCAGCAGCAGTAGCGCCGCGGCGCGCGCGATCCTGCTCATCCAGGAACGACCGATGTGCATGACCGTCCTTTAGCTTGTGCGCGCGGCTTGCTCGTTGATCTCGCTCAATCCGGCAGATTGGGTAGGCCGGCGCTCGATGCGGCAAGGCGATACCGCGATGCGTGAAAAGGGCCGGATCGCTCCGGCCCTTCGCATTCACACAACACTCTCTCACGCCGCCAGCTTCACCGGCACCTTCAGATAGTGCACGCCGTCGGCCTCGGCCGGCGGGAAATGGCCGGCGCGGATATTGACCTGGATCGCGGGTAACAACAGCAAGGGTGCGGCCAGTGTCTTATCGCGCGTCTGCCGCATCGCAACGAAATCCTCCTCGCTCACGCCCTCATGCACATGCACGTTGCGCGCGCGCTCCTCGCCCACCGTGGTCTCCCAGGCATAGCGGTCGCGGCCCGGCGCCTTATAGTCGTGGCACACGAACAGCCGCGTTTCGTCCGGCAGCGAAAGCAGGCGGTGGATCGAGCGGTAGAGCGCGTGCGCATCGCCGCCGGGAAAGTCGGCGCGCGCCGTGCCGAAATCCGGCATGAACAGAGTGTCGCCGACGAACACGGCGTTGCCGATCTTGTACGATACGCAGGCCGGCGTGTGGCCGGGCGTGTAGATCACCTCCGCCTCGATGGTGCCGATCTTGAAGCGCTCGCCGTCCTTGAACAGATGATCGAATTCGGAGCCGTCGCCGGAGACGTCCTCGGCGTTGAACACCGGGCGGAAAATGCGCTGCACCTCGCGGATGTGCTCGCCGATCGCCACCTTGGCGCCGGTCTTCAGCTTGAGATAAGGCGCGCCCGAAAGATGGTCGGCATGCGCGTGCGTCTCCAGCACCATGGCGACCTTGACGCCGAGCGCCTTCGCCGCCGCCAGCATGGCGTCGGCCGATTTGACGCTGGCCTTGCCGCTGCGCGGATCGTAGTCGAGCACCGGATCGATTGCGGCGCCCTCCATGGTCGCCGGATCCCATACTAAGTAGCTCACGGTATTGGTGGGCTCGTCGAAAAAGGCCTTGATGGCGGGGTGCGCGGACATGATGCGGCTCCCTTGCTTGGTTGGTGCTTGACGTATATATTAGGACTGTCTAATTTAGCAAGGACTGATCCAATGGAGGTTCCCATGACGGTGCTGACCGCCCCGCGCGCCAAGCCCGCGGGCAAACCCGGCATCGGCGAATTGGAGCGCAAGGCGGCCGAGGCGGCCGGCCTTCTGAAGCTGCTCGCCAACGAGAACCGGCTGCTGATCCTGTGCCGGCTGGCGCAGACCAAGGAACTGTCGGTGGGCGAACTGGCCGAGGCCGTAGGCTTGAGCCAATCGGCGCTGTCGCAGCACCTCGCTTTGCTGCGCGGGCAGGGCCTGCTCGGCACGCGGCGCGACGCGCAGACCGTGTTCTATCGCCTTGCCGACCCGGCCACGATCCGCCTGCTTGGCCTCCTGCACGACATCTACTGCCCGGCAATGGGCGCCAAGACCTGACACGCAACAGCCACGACAGGACGACACGACCATGAGCAAAGTCGAGACCATCGGCCCGCAACGCGCCGCCGAATTGATCGAGCAGGGCGCCGTGCTGATCGACATCCGCGAGGCAACGAATACGCGCGCGAGAACATTCCCGGCGCCCGCCACCACGCGCTGTCGCAGATCGAGGCCCGCCATCCGGCGCGCGCGGGCGACAGCGTGCTGATCTATCACTGCAAGTCGGGCGCCCGCACCCGCATCAATGCCGGCAAACTGGCCGGCCGTTCCGGCGATTGCGAGGTTTATCTCTTGGGCGGGGGCATCGAGGCCTGGAAGCGCGCCGGCCTGGCGACCTCCGCCAAGCCCGCGCAGGCCGCGTCCGCTGCGGCTGAGCCGCAAGGCGGGATCATGGCGCGCCTGTCCGCGCTGTTGCGCTGATCGTCGGCAACCGCGCCCCCGCCCGATAACGGCCTCGTGAGCGCGTGCGCCCGCGACAGGGCACGCGCCTTCGCTTAAGCTTGCTCCCCGCGGCGACATTCTCATGCTGGGGAGATGGCAATGTCCAAGGAACTGTTCTGGCTGACGCTTACGGTCATCCTGACCGGACTGTTATGGGTGCCCTACATTCTCGACCGCGTCATGGTGCGCGGGCTGATTGGCGCCATGGCCAACCCCTCGCCCAACGACATACCGCAATCGCCATGGGCGCAGCGCCTGCACAAGGCTCACAATAACGCGGTCGAAAACCTAGTGATCTTCGCGGCCCTGGTGCTGACGCTCAACGCGCTGCACCACTCCACGATGAGCACGGCGCTCGCCTGCGCGGTCTATTTCTGGGCGCGGCTGGCGCACGTCGTGGTCTTTTGGGCCGGCATCCCGGTGCTGCGCACGCTGGCCTTCACGGTCGGTTTCCTGGCGCAAGTGGCGCTGGTACTGGCGGTGTTCGGGAAATTGTAGTTTCTGTCATTCCGGGGCGCGCCGAAGGCGCGAGCCGGGAATCCAGAGCCAGATCGTTAGCGTCGAACGTGGGTCTCTGGGTTCCGTGCCCGGCGCTTCGCGCCGTCCCGGAATGACGGGGTCATTGCGGTCCCGCCCGCTCCACGATCGCCCGCAGATCGAGCCCGCGCGGCAAGAGGCCGAAGGCAGCGCCGTCGCCCGCAAGCCGCGAGGCGCAGAAGGCGTCCGCGACCGGGGCCGGCGCGTGCTTGATCAGCAGCGCTGCCTGCAGCGCCAAGACCAGCTCGCGGGTGAGCGCGCGTGCCTGCAATTCGTCATTACGTTCAGCGGCTTGCAGACGCTTCTGCAGGCGCTCGGTGAAGACGGTCAGCCGCCTGTCGCCGGCATCCAGCTCCTTGGCCAGCACCTCGGCCGCCGCCGGTGTACGGCCGATGGCGCGCAGCACGTCGAGGCACATCACGTTGCCGGAGCCTTCCCAGATCGAATTGACCGGCGCCTCGCGGTAGAGCCGCGGCATGATGCTTTCCTCGATATAGCCGGAGCCGCCCAGCACCTCCATCGCCTCATAGGTCACGTAAGGCGTGCGCTTGCAGATCCAGAACTTGGCCGCCGGCGTCACCACCCGGCGGATCACCAGCGAAGCCTCGTCGTCCTCGTCATAGGCGCGCGCCAGGCGAAAGGTCAGCGCGGCGGCGGCTTCCGATTCGAGCGCCAGATCCGCCAGCACGTTCTCCATCAGCGGCTGGTCGATTAGCTTCTTCTGGAACACGGTGCGGTGGCGCGCGTGATGCACCGCCTGCGCCAGCGCCTGCCGCATCAGCCCGGAAGAGCCGATGGCGCAGTCGAGCCGCGTGTAATTGCCCATCTCGATAATGGTCGGGATGCCGCGCCCCTCCTCGCCCACCAATTCGGCATAGGCGCCGTCGAACTCGACCTCGCTCGAAGCGTTCGACTTGTTGCCGAGCTTGTCCTTCAGCCGCAGGATATGCACGGCGTTGCGCTCGCCGTCCGGCGTCCAGCGCGGCATGAAGAAGCAGCTCAGGCCCTTGGGGCTTTGCGCCAGGATCAGGAAAGCATCGCACATCGGCGCCGACATGAACCATTTGGCGCCGAACAGGCGGAAGCTGCCGTCGCCGGCGGGCTCGGCGCGCGTTGAATTGGTGCGCAGGTCGGTGCCGCCCTGGTTCTCGGTCATGCCCATGCCGATGAGCGCCGACGCCTTCTCGCGCGCAGGCACGAAACGCGCATCGTAGTCGCGCCCGCAGATGCGCGGCAGCCATTCCTTGGCGATCTGCGGCGCGTGGCGCAGTGTCGGCACCGAGCCGTAGGTCATGGCGATCGGGCAATAGGTGCCGCTCTCGACCTGCTCCAGCATGTAGGTGCCGGCCGCGCGCGCCACATGCGCGCCGGGTTTGGCCTCCGCCCAGGGACTGGAATGCAGCCCGGCGCGCAGCGCGATCGCCATCAACTCGTGCCAGGCCGGGTGGAATTCGACCTCGTCGATGCGGCGGCCGTAACGGTCGAGCGTACGCAAGACCGGCGGGTATTTGTTGGCATCGAATCCGAGCTTGATCGTCTCCGGCTTGCCGAAGGTGACGCCGAGCGTGGTGAGGCCATCCTCCGCCCAGCCGGCGCGCTCGCGCCGGACTGCTTCGCGCAGGACGGTGTCGCTCGTGAACAGATTATAGGGTTCGAGCGGCGGCGGCTGGTTTGAGACGTCGAACATGGCTTTCCCCGTCATTCGGGCTTTTGCTTATCCCTCCCCCGCTTGCGGGGGAGGCTGGACGCGAGCGCAGCGAGCGGCCGGGTGGGGCCACATTCATTGCGGGACAGTGACCCCACACCCGGCGCGCTGACGCGCGCCACCCTCCCCTTTCAGGGGAGGGATAAGGAAAGCATCCCGGAATGAGAGCCTAATGCACGCACCGATTCACGGAAACAGCGCTACCTGCTCCAGCCCCATGGTTTCCGGCCAGCCCATGACCAGGTTCATATTCTGGATGGCCTGGCCGGAGGCACCCTTCACCAGATTATCGAGCGCCGAAATCACGATCGCCCGGCCGGGGATTCGGTCGTTCGCCACCCCGATGAAGGTCATGTTGGAGCCGCGTACGTGCCTCGTCTGCGGCGTTTCGCCGAAGGGCAGCACGTGCACGAAGGGCTCCTTCATGTAGGTCTTTAAAAGTATGGCATGAAGCTCTTGGGGGCTGCGCCCGCGCCGGCCGCGCACATAGATCGTCGAGAGGATGCCCCGGTTCATCGGCACCAGATGCGGGGTGAAGCTCACGATCACCTCGCGCCCGGCGGCGAGCGAAAACTCCTGATCGAGTTCGGCCATGTGGCGGTGATGGCCGACGCCATAGGCGTGGAAGCCTTCCGAGACTTCCGAGAACAGCATCGCTTCTTTCGCCGCCCTGCCCGCCCCGGTCATGCCGGACTTGGCGTCGACCACGATCTCGTCGAGCTCGATCGCCTTCGCCTTGATCAGCGGGATCAGCGGCAACTGCGCGCAGGTAGTGTAGCAGCCCGGATTGGCGATGAGCCGCGCATTTTTGATCTCGCGCCGGTGCACTTCGGTCAGGCCATAGACCGCCTCGCCTTGCAATTCCGGCGCATGGTGCTCGTGGCCGTACCATTTCGCATAAGCAGACGTGTCGGCAAGCCGGAAATCGGCCGACAGATCGACCACCTTGGTGGCCGGCGCTTTCGCCAACAGCTCCTTGACCACCTTCTGCGTGGTGGCATGCGGCAGCGCGCAGAAGGCGGCATCGAGGGCCAAGCCCGCCCAGTCGAGCCCTTCGATCGCGGTGAGCGTCGGCAGATTGTAGGGCGAGAATTGCGGAAACACGGTGCGCATTTCCTGCCCCGCCCGCCGCTCGGCGGTGAGCAATACCAGTTCGGCGCGCGGATGGCGCAGCAGCATGCGCACCAGTTCCGCCCCGGTATAGCCGGAGGCACCGAGAACGCCGATTTTCGCTTTTGCGGCCATGGCCCGCTCCTCGATCCAGAGTCTTAAACGAAGGTCCGGAGCAAGGCCAACGGCGCTGGATCAGGAAGAAAGTGCCGCGGCCCCAATATCCGGCGGCACGGAACGACGACGGCTAAGCGCGCGCCCGTGCCTTGCTGGCACGGCGGCGGCGGAGCTTCGAAATTGCCAAAAGCGTCGTCATGGGCGCGCCATATAGGCTGCGTCCATGGCCCGGTCAAGCGGCCGCCCGCGCGCGAAGAAGGCCGCCATCGCCGGCGGCCTTCCGCATCGCAAGCCTTGTAAACGGCCTTAGCCGTTCGGGTCCCAGGCCACCGGCACCAGCCGGTAGTTCTTGCCGTCCTTCTCCACATGGCCGATGCACGGGTACGGGAAGTGATAGCCCACTACCGTCATCTTCTCCGCCGCCGCCATATCGTAGACCTTACGACGGGTAGCTTCCGCCATGTCCGGTTGGTTGTCGAACACCGAATGCCAGTCCGGATGCGTCAGGAACATCGAAGGGATATTGGTGACGTCGGTTTGCACCAGAATGCGCTTTGAGCCCGAGGCTACTGCAAAGGACATGTGCCCCGGCGTATGGCCCGGCGTGAAGATCGAGGTGATGCCCGGCGCCACTTCCTTGTTGGCCTCGCAGGGCGTCACTTTCAGCCCCGCCATCATCTTCTTCACGTTGGGGAACTGCGCCTTGTTGAAGCCGTTGGCCTTCGCCGCATTGGCGTCGTCGCTCCAGAACGCCAATTCGACCGCCGGCACTTTGATCTCGGCATTGGGGAAGGCGACGCTGCCGTCGGCATTCTTCAGGCCGCCGATGTGGTCGCCGTGGAAATGCGAGATGATGACGATGTCGATCTGCTTGGGATCGATACCGGCGGCTTCCATGTTGAGGCGGGCCTGACCGACCGCGCCCTTGCTCGCCTTATTGGCGCCGAGCCCGTTACCGGTATCGATGGCGATGAGCTTGGAGCCGGTGTTGACGATCATCGGGCTGAACGGGATGGTGACCTTGCCTTCCGGCATATAGGCCGCGACCGCCGCCTTGATCGCCTGATCCTTGCTGACATTGACCACGAACTTGTCGGGCATCGGGAACGTGCGCGCGCCGTCCATGAGCTGGATGATTTCGTAGCTGCCGAGCTTGTAGCGATAGACGCCGGTGCCGCGTCCGGCCGATGCGGTCGCTTGCGCTAAGCCGCCCGCGAGCGGCGCCAGCGCGCTGGCCGCGGTGGCGGCCGCGGCAGTTGCGAAAAGTTTTCGGCGTGTGAAATCCGTCATGGTGTCTCCCCCTTTGTTGTGGCTCGTAAGCCGCGGCGTTGAGCGGACAATGATCGTTTGTCCGCTTACAACCCCGCGGCCCAAAATATATTCCGCAATGCGCGCCTTGGGCAGCACCCCATGTAGGCGGCGCCATAACGTTTCTATAAATTGGGCAACGCAAAGCCGAGGCCACAGCGGCGATGGAGCCGCTGAGGGCCGACAAGCAAAAACTTCAACGTGGGGAGGACACGCATGATCAAAAAACTTTACACCACAGTCATCGGCGCCTGCGTCGCGCTGCTGCTGGCGGCAACGCTGGCGAGCCCGGCACTCGCTGCCGGCAAGACCCAGCTGCACTGGTACGGCCAGGCGGCCTGGAAAATCACCACGCCGTCGGGCGGCGTGATCCTGGTCGATCCGTGGCTGACGGTACCGACCAATCCCGACAAGAACTCGATCGCCGAGCTCGGGCGCGTCGATTACATCCTGATCACGCACGGCCACCGCGACCATGTCGGCGACGCGGTCGAGATCGCCAAGAAGACCGGCGCCAAGTTGCTCGCGCCCTACGCGCTGGCGACCAACATGGTTTCAATGATCGGCTTTCCCAAGGACCAGGCGATGACCGGCGGCAATGTCGGCGGCACCATCGATCTGCCCAAGGCGGGCGCCAAGGTCATGATCGTCAACGCGGTCCACGGCTCGGAGCTGACAGCGCCGCAGCTTAAGCCCAAGCCCGGCGAGCCCGCCGCGCTCACCAGCGGCAATCCGGTCGGCTACGTGATCATGGTCAACAATGGACCGACGATCTACCACACAGGCGATACCGCCGTGACCGAGGACATGAAGCTGATCCCGGAGTTCCACCATATCAATGTGATGCTTGCGTGCATCGGCGGGTATTTCACGATGGATCCGCAGGGCGCGGCGCTCGCGGTACAGTTCGTGAAGCCCGATCACGTCATCCCGATGCACTTCGGCACGTTCGGGCTGCTCGCCGGCACGCCGGCCGAGTTCAAGGCGGCGCTTGCCAAGCGCAAGCTCGCCGACAAGCTGATCGTCATGAAGCCGGGCGGCGACCAGAGCTTCTGAGGCCGTCGGTTTGATCGACATCCGCCGGGGCGCAAAGTCCCGGCGGATTTTTTATCACGGCCACAGCCAATTCACCGTCCAAGAGATCACGTCGCCGATGGTGAGCAGCACCGCCGCCCACACGAAGGCCGAGGTGAAATTGGCGAACTGGAAGCGCCAATAAGGCATTTCGAAAATGCCGGCGACCAGCGGCACCGAGGCGCGCAACGGTCCGAAGAAGCGCCCGATGAAAATGCCGGGAATGCCCCACTCCTTCACGAAGGCTTCGCCGCGCGGGATCAGATTGGGATGGCGCGACAGCGGCCACATATGCGCGACCGAATATTCAAGCTTGAGCCCCACCCAATAGGACAGCCAATCGCCGAAGGCCGCCCCGAGCGAGCCCGCGACCCAGACCGGCCAGAACTCCAGCCCGCCCGATTTGATCAGCGCGCCCATCGCCACCAGCGCGCCCCAGGCCGGCACCAAAAGCGAGATGAAGGCGAGCAACTCCATGAAGGCGAGCACGAACACGACCGGCGCCGCCCAGGCCGCGTGATTGTGCACGAAGTCGATGACAGGCTGGATGTAGTCGTGCATGCAAACGGCGCGCGGCCGGCCCCCGGAGAGGCACGGTTCTAGCCCAGCGGCGCTGTTACTGCTAGTCCGAACCCGGACTCCAGAAACGAGCCATTTCGCCTTGGCCCTGGATTCCGGATCGCCGCTGCGCGGCGTCCGGAATGACAATTAAAGCTAGTCGGGCAATTCCGGCTCGTGCTTGGGAAACACGTGTTCCACCACCACCAACCCTACAATCAGCAGCGGCACCGCCAGGAAGGCGCCGACCGGCCCCCACAGCCAGGCCCAGAACACCAACGACATAAACACCGTCAAGGGATTGAGCGTAAAGCGATGGCCGATGATCGAGGGCGTGATGAACTGGCCTTCGATCAGCCCCATGGCGAGATATAAAAGCGGCGCAATAATCGCGTGCGTGAGCGAGGGGAAGCTCACCAGCCCGACCAGGAACATGGCGAGCTCCACGGTGGCGGCGCCGATATAGGGAATGAAATTCAACACGAAGCCGAGCACGCCCCAGGCCACCGGGTCGGGCAGGCCGACCGCCGCGGCGATGATGCCGGCGCCGACGCCGACGCCGGCATTGATCACGCCCACCACGCTGAGATAGCCGGTCAGGTTACGCTCGACCTCGCTCATAATCCTGAGCGTGCGCAGCCGCGCCTCGTGCCGGTGGGAGAAGCCGACCAGCACGTGGCGCATGCGCCGCCGTCCGAGCAGCATGAAGAACAGCGCGACGAAGAAGATCAGCAATTCGCCCGCCGCCGGCGTCACCACCGAAACCGCCTGCTGTGCGATCGCCACCAGGTCGACATTGAAGCCCTTACCCGCGTCCGCCGGCAGCAGCGCAGTGCGCATGTCGCGCAAGGCCGCCAGCGGGCGCTCGAACAGCTGCAATTTCTCCTGGACGCTGCGGCCGATGTCCGGCGCCTTGTTGATCCAGTCGACCACCGGCGCCGAGACCAGCGTGATGACCATGTAGAACGCCGTCAGCACCAAGAGCCACAGCACGATCGCGGTGATGACCGGCGGAACCCGGAAACTGTCGGCCCGCTCCGACAGCGGGCTGAGCATCAGCGTCACCACGAAGGCGGCCGCGGTCGGCAGCGCGATCGGGCGCGCCAGACTGAGCGCGGCAATGAACAGGATGATGAAAATACCGACGGTCGCCGCCTGCGCCGCGCCGCGCCAGGCGCGCGGCATGCCGGCCAGCGGCGCAGGCTCCTCGATCTGCGACGGCAGGCGCTTGCGGCGCGCCGGGCGGCCGTTGCCGCTTTTACCGTTTTGGGGTTCCCCCGCCGTCGGGTTACGGACATCCATGGGATTGTTAACGGCCCACGCGCCGAAATGGTTGCGGCGCCTCTTCCCCCTCCCCGCTTGCGGCGAAAGGCAGGCCGGGCGTCACGACCCGGCCATGGTTCATGGCATAGTGGCTGGCGGGCAAATCGCCCCGTTCCTATCTAAAAACCTTCCATGGCCAAGACCGCGACCAAGAAGAAATCGCTTTTGCAGCACGACCTGTTCGACGCCCCCGTCCAGGGCGCGAAGGCGGGCGCGCGCCAGAAGCCGGCGCACAAGCCGTCCGCCCGCAAGGCGCCGGCGCATAAGCCCGCCAAATCGCCGGCGCGCGGCAAGGCTACACGCGGCGCGAGCGCCGAGAGCGGCTACACCGCCAAGCACATCGAGGTGCTGGAGGGGCTGGAGCCGGTGCGCCGCCGCCCCGGCATGTATATCGGCGGCACCGACGAGAAGGCGCTGCATCATCTATTCGCGGAAGTGATCGACAACGCCATGGACGAGGCGCTTGCCGGCCACGCCGACTGGATCGAGGTCGAGATGGAGGCGGACGGCTTCGTCTCGGTCACCGACAACGGCCGCGGCATTCCGGTCGACGCGCATCCCAAGTTCAAGTCGAAGTCGGCGCTGGAAGTGATCATGTGCACGCTGCACGCCGGCGGCAAATTCGACTCGAAAGTCTACGAAACCTCGGGCGGCCTGCACGGCGTCGGCGTCTCGGTCGCCAATGCGCTGAGCGAGCGCATGGAAGTGGAAGTCGCGCGCGAACAGACGCTCTATCGCATGGCCTTCGAGCGCGGCAAGCCAAAGGGCAAGCTGGAAAAAGTCGGCCGCGCGCCCAACCGGCGCGGAACGCGCATCCGCTTCCGCCCCGACCCGCAGATTTTCGGACCCAAGGCCGCCTTCAAGCCGGAGCGCGTCTTCAAGATGACGCGCTCGAAGGCTTACCTGTTCGGCGGCGTCGAGATCCGCTGGCACTGCGACAAGGCGCTGCTCAAGGGCGTCGAGGACGTGCCCGAGAAGGCCACGTTCCATTTCGAGCAAGGCCTGAAGGACTATCTGTCGGAGCAGCTCACCGGCGCAACGCTGGTGCATCCCGATATCTTTTCGAGCACGCATGGCAAAGTCGGCGCGCACGGCGCGGTGCAGTGGGCGGTGGCCTGGACCGCCGACACCGACGGCTTCCTCAACTCCTACTGCAACACGATTCCCACACCCGACGGCGGCACGCATGAGTCGGGCTTGCGTTCCGCGCTGCTGCGCGGGCTGAAGGACCACGCCGCCCGCGTCGGCCAGGAAAAGCGTGCCGCGCCCGTCACCAGCGAAGACGTCATGACCGGCGCCGGCTGCATGCTGTCGGTGTTCGTGCGCGAGCCGGAATTTCAAGGCCAGACCAAGGACCGGCTCGCCACCGCGGAAGCCCAGCGCATCGTCGAGCAGGCGATGCGCGATCCTTTCGACCATTGGCTCGCCGGCAATCCGCTCGCTGCCAACAAGCTCCTGGACTTCGTGATCGAGCGCGCAGATGAGCGCGTTCGCCGCCGCCAGGAAAAGGACATCGCGCGCAAGACCGCGGTGCGTAAACTGAGGCTTCCCGGCAAGCTCGCCGACTGCACCAATTCGGCGGCGCAAGGCTCGGAGATATTCATCGTCGAGGGCGATTCAGCCGGCGGCTCGGCCAAGCAGGCGCGCGACCGCCGCAGCCAGGCCATACTCCCCTTGCGCGGCAAGATCCTCAATGTCGCGAGCGCCGGCAAGGACAAGCTGGCGCAGAACGCCCAGCTCGCCGATCTCATTCAGGCGCTCGGCGTCGGCACCGGCGTGCACTATCACGAGAAGGATTTGCGCTACGAGAAGGTCATCATCATGACCGACGCCGACGTCGACGGAGCGCATATCGCCTCGCTGCTCATCACCTTCTTCTTCCGCCAGATGCCGAAGCTGATCGAGGGCGGCAAGCTTTATCTCGCGGTGCCGCCGCTCTATCGGCTCAGCCACGGCGGCAAGATCGTCTATGCGCGCAACGACAAGCACAAGGACGAGCTGTTGAAGAAGGAGTTCCACGCCAACGCCAAGGTCGAGGTCTCACGCTTCAAGGGCCTGGGCGAGATGATGGCGGCGCAGTTGAAGGAAACCACCATGGACCCGGGTAAGCGCACGCTGCTGCGCGTGGTGCTGGCGGAGAAGGAGAAGAAGCCGACCGCCAAGATCGTCGAGGAACTGATGGGCACCAAAGCGGAGACGCGCTTTGCCTTCATCCAGGAGCATGCCGAGTTTGCCAATGAGGAGTTGTTGGACGTGTGAGCGGGGCCGCCGCTCGATAGTCGTCCGACGCTTTCTTCGCGGCCGCTCACATTGCCGAGCGGCTACCGCGGTCGCTCGCAGTTACCACGCGCCGGATCGGCTTGCGCTCGACCACGATGGTGCGTGGCGCCGAGGTCCGCCCCACGAACGCGACCGATGTGGCGGCGGCATTGCGCGGCGGGGCGGCCTTGAGCAACTCGGCACGCACCTGATCGCGCGGCAGCCCCATCAGCGAGGCGGCAATCTCAACCTGCTCCTCGCGCTCGTCGGACAGCCCCTGGGCGGCGGCAATCGCCTCCTGCAGGGTCGGCGCGTCGTTGCGGACGCGGCGCCGGCCATATTTGGTGTTCCAGGCCTTATTATTGCTTTTGTTCATGAATTTTGGCTTCCGTATTTTCAGTCCAGGCTTAGCCATAGCCTAATTGCTGCATTGCAGCAAGGAAAACTGTGCGTTGCACCATAGGCTGTGAACGGCTGCGAATTCACGCAAGCGGGCGCAATCTCGGCGCCGGCCAGCCGCCCTACCGGCACTTCCGCAGCACCGGCGTCGCGATGCCGAAATTCACCGCCATGCCGTCCTTCACGCGCACCGGCCCGCCCTGCGGCTGGTTGAACAGCGTGCGCAGCGTGCCGCCCCTCACCGCCCATACCAGTGTCTGCCGCTCCTCGCCCTCGCGCCCCGGCTGGAAGATCACCTGCAGCGACAGCCGCGTCGCCGACAGCTTCTCGGCCGCCAGCACGCTGTAGCGGTTGACGACGTTGTTTGGCCCGAGGTCGTTGTCCTCCAGGATCACGCCCGGCGCCGGCTGGCTGATGGTGATATGCGGATTGGCGGGCGAAGGCTGGGCTGCGCAATCGCTCGCCCAGGTGCCGAACAGGCCGAACTCTTGAAACAGCACCTCGGGCGGCGGGCCTTCGCCGGCAGTCGGCGCCGCGGCGGCGCGGCCGGCGGCTGCAAGACAAAGCAAAAGAACCGCCGCAAGCCGCATAACCCAAGCTCCGCAACGCCAGCCGGCAGGCAAAAGCATAGCAGCGCTCGGCGCTCCGGCAATCCCATATGATTGCCGATGTGCTATGGTTGCGACAGCCGCCCGCGCCGAGCAAGCCTTAAGCCCGCATGACCGCCTCCGCCGACCGCCCCGCCGCCGGTGAACTGTTCGGCCATCCGCGCGCGCTCTCCTTCCTGTTCGCCACCGAAATGTGGGAGCGCTTTTCCTATTACGGCATGCGCGCGCTGCTCGTGCTCTACATGGTGGAGTATCTGCTCAAACCGGCGCAGGCGGGCCATGTGGTGGGCCTCGCCGGCTTCAGAAGCGCGCTGGAAGCCGTGTTCGGCCCGCTGGCGCTGCAGCCGCTCGCCTCGCAGATCTACGGCTTCTACACCGGGCTCGTTTATCTGACGCCGATCTTCGGCGGCCTGTTGGCCGACCGCCTGCTCGGCCAGCGCCGCACCGTCATCCTGGGCGCCGCGCTGATGGCCGCCGGCCATTTCATGATGGCCTTCGAGCGCCTGTTTCTGTTCGCCTTGTTGCTGCTCATTCTCGGCAGCGGCTGCTTCAAGCCGAACGTTTCCACCCAGGTCGGCAGCCTCTATGCGTCAGGCGACCGCCGGCGCGACCGCGCCTTCTCGATCTTCTATGTCGGCATCAATCTCGGCGCGTTCTTCTCGCCCCTGGTCTGCGGCACGCTGGGCGAAGAGGTCGGCTGGCATTACGGCTTTGCCGCCGCCGGCGTCGGCATGACGATTGGGCTCGTCATTTATCTTGCCGCCACGCCCACGCTGCCCAAGGACGCCTTCAGCGCGCGCGCCGCTACTTCGGCGCCGCTTGCGCGCGGCGACTGGCAGGCGATCGGCGCCATCCTTGCGCTCATTCTGCCGACGAGCCTGTTCTGGGCCACCTACGAGCAGCAGGGCAACACCATCGTGCTGTGGGCGAGCCAATATACCGACCGCCATCTGGTCGGCGCGTGGGAAATTCCGGTCACCTGGTTCCAGGCCTTCAATCCCTTCATGATCTTCGCCTTCACGCCTTTCGTCGTCGCGCTCTGGCGCTGGCAGGGCCGGCACGAGCCCTCGACCGTGATGAAGATGGCGATCGGGCTCATCCTCAATGCGCTGTCCTGGCTGATCATGCTGGCGGCCGCGCACGCGGCGGGCAGCGGCAAAGCCAGCTGGCTCTGGCTGTTTGCCTTTTTCGTGGTCATCACCGTGGGCGAGCTCTACCTCTCCCCCACCAGCCTCTCGCTGGTGACCAAGGTCGCGCCGGCGCGGCTGTTGTCGCTGATGATGGGCGTCTGGCTCGCCGCCAATTTCGTCGGCGATTTCCTCGCCGGCTTCTTAGGCACCTATTGGTCGAGCATGGGCAAGGACGATTTCTTTTTGATGCTGGCGGCAATCTCGGCGGCGGCCGGATTGGCGATCGCCCTGTTGCATAAGCCGTTGCGCAAGGTGCTGCGAGATTAGATTGTTCTGCGTGCTCCGGGCGCAGCGCACCGCTTACGTGCTGCGCTGCGCCCGGGACACAGTTTACCCCAGCGGCAACCCGACATACTGCTCGGCCAGCGAGCGCGAGGCCGCTTCCGACGCGGTCAGATAATCGAGATCGGACAATTGCCGCCGCCGGTCGAAGGCGCTCTCGTTGGGAAAGCGGTGCATGATCTGCGTCATCCACCAGGAAAAACGCTGCGCGTACCAGACCCGGCGCAAGGCGAGCGCCGAATAGCCTTCCAGCAGATCGCTGCGCTTTTCCTTATAGAAAGCGGCGAGTGCGCGCGAGAGATACACCACGTCGGCAAACGCGAGATTCATGCCCTTGGCGCCGGTCGGCGGCACGATGTGGGCTGAGTTGCCGGCGAGGAACAGCCGGCCGTATTGCATCGGCTCCACCACGAAGCTGCGCATGGGGGTGATGCCCTTCTGCAGCATCTTGCCCTCTTTCAGCGCGCGCGAGCCGCCCAGCCGTTTGTGCAACTCGTCCCAGACGCGCGTGTCCGGCCAGTTCTCGATCTCCTCGTCGTGATCGCATTGCAAATAGAGCCGCGACAGCGTTGGCGAACGCATGGTGTAGAGCGCAAAGCCGCGGTCGGTATAGGAATAGATCAGCTCGTGGTCGGGCGGCTCCGATTCCGACAGGATGCCGAGCCAACCGAACGGGTAATCGCGCTCGAACACCGAGAGCACGCCGTCGGGGATGCTCGGGCGCGCGATGCCGTGGAAGCCGTCGCAGCCGCCGATGAAGTCGCAGTCGATTTCCTGTTGTACGCCTTCGTGCGTGAAACGGATCTTCGGCCGGTCGCCGGTCAGGTCGTGCAGCGTGACGCCGTCCACCTCGAACAAAAGCTCGCCGCCGTCGGCAAGCCGGCGCACCACCAGGTCCTTCACCACTTCCTGCTGGCCGTAGATGGTGACGCGCTTGTCCACCAGCTTCTTGAAGTCGATGCGGTGCAGATCGCCGTTGATGCCGATATTGATGCCCCAATGCAGCATGCCCTCGCGCTGCCATGCGCTCGCCGACGCCGACGTCGCGCAACAGATCGGCCGCCCAATGCTCGATCAGCCCGGCGCGGATGCGGTTCTCGATATAGTCGCGGCTGCGGTTCTCGATGACGACCGAGTTCGATGCCCTGCATGCGCAACAGGCGCGCCAGCATCAGGCCGGCGGGCCCGGCCCCGACAATGCCGACCTGTGTGCGCATGGCGCCTTCTCCCGCTTCTTCTATTCAACTTGCGGCTTCTATAGGAGTTCGCCGCCGCGCCGGCAAAGGGACGAAGCCCGGATTCCCTGGCACGAATGTCAGGCGACGCCGACCGGCGGCCAGCCGTAGCGCGGCACGCGCGCGCTGTAGGCGCGGTAGGCGTCGCCGAATTTCGCCGCGAGATAGCGTTCCTCGCGCTTGACCACGCCGAAATGCACGATGAGCGCGAAGGCGACGGTCGTCACCAGCGTCCAGTCAGAGGCAAACAGCACGGCAAAACCCGCCAGCAAGAGCGTCGCGCCGACATACATCGGGTTGCGCAAGTAGCGGTAGACGCCGTGGGTGACCAGTGCCGAGGACGGCTTCCACGGCTCGACATGGGTGCGCGCGCGGCGAAACGAAAACACCGCCGGCAGCGCCAGCGCAAAGCCCGCCGCCATCGCCAGCGCGCCGATGACGATGCGCGCGGGAAACGGCAGCAGCACGCGTCAGCACATAGGCCGGCAGCAGGCGGTCGAGCACGAGCCCGAGCGCCACCGCGACGGCCGCGATCAGCGGCGGCGGCGCGATCACGCCGGCGGTGTCGCGCGCCGCGCTCATGCCCGCAGCCATTCGGCCAGCGCCGCGTTCACCGCCTCCGGCTGCTCCACGGTGGAGAGATGCCCGCAGTCCGGCACGATCGTGAACTTGGCGCCCGGGATGCCGTCCGCGATTTCCTTGTTGAGCTCGGGCGGCGTCGCCAAATCGCCGTCGCCGACCAGCACCAGAGTCGGGCAACGGATGGACGACAGCATTGGACGGGAATCCGGCCGCGACATGATGGCGTGCAACTGGCGCACGAAGGCCTCCGCCCCGGTCTCTTGCGCCATCTGCCGCACGATGGTTTTCAGGCCTTCGTCCTGTTGATGGTCGACGTGCAGGTAGCGCTTTATACCGAGTTCGGGAATTTCGGCGTAGCGGCCGCCTTGCGCCATGGCGATCTGGCCGTGCCGCGTTTCCGTCTGCTCGGCGGTGTCGGCGCGCGCCGAAGTGTCCAGAAGCGCGAGCTTGGCGATGCGGCCTGCCGCTTGCCGCAGCATTTCGAAGGCGATGTAGCCGCCCATCGACAGCCCGGCGAGGGCAAAGCGCGGCGGCGCTTCGCCGAGGATGCGCGCGGCGACGCCGGCCATGTCGGAGTCGCGCCGGTGATTCGCCACCATGATGGGGGCAAGCGGCCACAACGCCGTGATCTGCGGGGCATAAAGCCGGGCGCTGCAGGTGAGCCCGGGAACCAGAACGAGCGGTAGAGATTGTGTCATTTCACCCTCAAAAACGCCGAAATATTAAGCATTTGTGTCACTTTTCGCGCTTGCGAAGCATTGACTTTGGTCCTTCCAGCCCCCATGTTCCGGCCAACCGGTTCGAACGAAGATTCGGCCATCCCCCGCGCAACGCAACTGGTTTTCTTAGTCCGGCGCGGTTCCGGAGGCCGCTGCCTTTGAGGCTCTATGTCCTTTTCCCATCTCGGTCTATCCGACAAAGTCCTCGGCGCCATTGAGGCTGCCGGCTACAAAACCCCGACCCCCATTCAAGAACAAGCCATCCCGCACGTACTGCAGCGGCGCGACGTGCTCGGCATCGCGCAGACCGGCACCGGCAAGACCGCCGCCTTCGTGCTGCCCATGCTCACCATGCTGGAAAAAGGCCGCGCGCGGGCGCGCATGCCGCGCACGCTGATCCTGGAGCCGACGCGCGAATTGGCCGCCCAGGTCGCCGACCATTTCGAAAAATACGGCAAGAACCACAAGCTCAACGTCGCGCTGATCATCGGCGGCGTCTCCTTCGACAACCAGGACGCCAAGCTGGTCCGCGGCGTCGACGTGCTGATCGCGACGCCGGGCCGGCTGCTCGACCATTCCGAGCGCGGGCGGCTGTTGCTGTCGGGCGTCGAGCTCTTGGTGATCGACGAAGCCGACCGCATGCTGGATATGGGCTTCATCCCGGACATCGAACGCATCGGCAAGCTGGTGCCGTTCACGCGCCAGACGCTGTTCTTCACCGCCACCATGCCGCCGGAAATCCAGCGCATCGCCGATACCTTCCTGCACAATCCGGTGCGCGTGGAAGTCTCCAAGCCGGCCACTGCCGCCGTCACCATCGTCCAGCAACTGGTGCGCACCGGGCGCGATCCGGCCGAAAAACGCGAGACCCTGCGCCGTTTGATCCGCTCGGCGGAAGCGTTCAAGAACGCCATCATCTTCTGCAACCGCAAGCGCGAGGTGGCGCAGCTGCACCGCTCGTTGCTGCGGCACAAGTTCAACGCCGCCGCGCTGCATGGCGACATGGACCAGTCGGCGCGCACCGCCGCGCTCGAAGTCCTTCCGCAAGGGCGAGGTCACGCTGCTGGTCGCCTCCGACGTCGCCGCCCGCGGCCTCGATATCCCGGCGGTCAGCCACATCTTCAATTTCGACGTGCCGCATCATGCCGACGACTACGTCCACCGCATCGGCCGCACCGGCCGCGCCGGCCTGAAGGGCACCGCCATCACCATCGTCGCCCCGATCGACGGCAAGGCGGTCGGTGCCATCGAAAAGCTGATCGGCCAGTCCATCCCGTGGATGGACGGACAGCCGGCCGCGCCCCAGGATACCGCCTCGGACGACGGCGAGCGTGAGCGCCCGCGCCGCAGCGATCGCTCGCGCGGCAGAGGCCACGGCGGCCGCGACCGCCATTCAAGCGAGCGCCCGTCGCATGAGCCGGTGCGCGCCGGCGACCAGCCGCGCCCGCGGCCACAACGCCCACAACCCGATAGTGCGCCCGATAGTAGTCATTTGCCGGCTTTTCTGCTGCGACCGGTGCCGGTTAAGGCCTGATTTCAAGCACTTAGAGCTCCAGACCGGCCACACCAGGTAGTTGTGGGCGACACACACCGATTTACCGCGAATTCATCTCCCTCGCATACCGTGCTCGGCAGGACGGAGCGTGGCCAGAACGGCCGCGCGCTTTAGGGTGTGTTGGCCGATGGCGGAGCCCGTTGACGAACACGAACGCACCATGGCGTTCGCCGAGATTGCGCTCGGCCAGATCAAGGCGCTGCATGAGCCGGCCACGCCCCGCAATTACGAGGTCTGGTATGCCTACGCCACCGGCTATCAGCCCTCGCTCAACCAGAAGATCAACGAGACGCTGAAGGCGCACGGCCGGTTGAGCGCCGCCGATATCGAGCAGATCTACGAAGCCTATCTGTCGCCGGTGCGCCTGTCCGAGCGCATCGACACTGTCGGCAGCCAGGTCAAGGGCGAGATCGAGCAGGTGATGGCGATGATCGACGCCGCCGCCGGCTCCGCCACCAGCTATACCGAGAGCTTGGCCGACATGTCGGTCAAGCTCGGCCAGTCCAAGGACCGCGAGGGCCTGCGCGCCATCGTCGAGAGCCTGGTGCACACCGCCAAGGAAATGGAAGCCTCCAACCAGCGGCTGGAGGAGCGGCTCAACGCCTCCAAGCAGGAAATCAACGTGCTGCAGGAAAATCTCGAGGCGGTGCGCAACGAGAGCCTGACCGACCCCTTGACCCAGCTCGCCAACCGAAAGTTCTTCGACACCGCGCTGAGCGAAGCCATCGCCGAGTCGCGCGCCAAGAACGAGCCGCTGTCGCTGATGATGACCGACATCGACCATTTCAAGAAGTTCAACGACTCCTTCGGCCATTTGACCGGCGACCAGGTGCTGCGGCTGGTGGCGACTTCGGTGAAGCAGAACGTCAAGGGCCAGGACACCGCCGCCCGCTACGGCGGCGAGGAATTCGCCATCATCCTGCCCAACACGGTGTTGCGCTCCGCTATCACGGTGGCCGACCACATCCGCCGCGCGGTGATGACCAAGGAGCTGATGAAGCGCTCGACCGGCGAGCATCTCGGCCGCGTCACCATTTCGATCGGGGTCGCCACGCTGCACCGCAACGACAATGCGCAGGCGCTGATCGAGCGCAGCGACAAGTGCCTCTATGCCGCCAAGCGCCACGGCCGCAACCGCGTAATGTGCGAGACAGACCCGGAGTTCACCGCCGACGCGGCCATGCAGGTAGCCTGATCGCCGCCCGGTTAGCGATTCTTGTTCTTCGCCGGTTTCGTCTTCATCGCTTTGCGCTTGCCGGCTTTCGGCCGCTTGGGCGCTGGCTTTTTCATGGCGACACGCTTGCCGAGCTTTTGCCGCTGCGCCGACGCGACCGCCGCCCGCGTCCACGCGGCGAGTTCATCGGGATCGTCGTAGAGCCGCTCCGGCAGCCGCCAGAACGAATTCACCGTAACGACCTTGCCGGACTTCGTTTGCGTGTAGCTGAACGGCCGCGAGCCTTCGGCGGCAAAGCGCGGCACGCTCGTCTCGTCCGCCTTGAAATAGAGCTCGCCGCGCAGGAACAGGGAAAAGCAGACCTCGTCGGCGTAGAGGCCGAAGCCGGAAAACATGCGGCGGATGCCGACGGGGCCGAAGGCTGAAAACAACTCGGCGAGGCCTTCGCGATCCACGGGCTGCGCCCCGGTATGGCCGCCCTACTCGGCTTCGAGCTTGGCCGGCGTCAACTGCACCGATTCGCCGCAGCCGCAGGCGCTGGTCTGGTTCGGATTGTTGAATACGAACTGCGCCGACAGCTTCTCGGTCTTGAAGTCCATTTCGGTGCCGAGCAGGAACAGCACCGCCTTGGGATCGATCAAGAGCTTGACGCCCTTGTCCTCCACCACCTCGTCGGTCGGATGCACCGCGTCGGCATATTCCATGGTGTATTCCATGCCGGCACAGCCGCCGTTCTTGACGCCGACGCGCACGCCGGCGACCGGCTTATCCGCCCGCGCCATCACGTCCTTGATGCGCAGGGCAGCGGCGTCGGTCAGCCGCATCACTTGGGGCCGCGGTCGGGGCTGGGCAGTCGCCATGGCAATCCTCGTTCTCTCTCTATATGGCGATTTTATCGACTAATCGCCACTCGCTATTCGCGCCTGTCTTTTTGCGCATGATCTCTTCCGAAAGCCGGTTCCCACTTTTCGGGATCATGCGCTGCTCACCACATATTCAACACGAGTCGCGCTTCGTCCGACATGCGGCTCGGATCCCAGGGCGGCTCCCACACCACCGCCACCTTGGCCTCCTTCACGCCGGGCACGCTCGCCACCGCGTTCTCCACCTGGATCGGCAGCTCCTGCGCCGCCGGGCAATTGGGCGAGGTGAGCGACATGTCGACCTTGACCGCGCGGTCGTCGCCGATGTCGATCTTGTAGATCAGCCCCAGCTCGTAGATGTCGGCCGGAATTTCCGGGTCGTACACGGTTTTGAGCGCGGCGATGATATCGTCGGTCATGCGGCCGAGCTCGTCGCCGGGCAGCGCGGCGGCGGCGCTGACGGCGGCATTCACGGCGGCCGTTTCCGGCGGCTTGTCTTCGACGTGCGTCGGGGTCTGTGGATCGTCGGTCATGCGAACATGTCCTGCGCCTTGATGAGGGAGGCGGCGAGCGCGTCCACCTCGTCTTTGGTGTTGTAGAGGCCGAAGGAAGCCCGGCATGTCGCGGTCATCCCGTAACGCGCCAACAGCGGCATCACGCAATGGGTGCCGGCGCGCACCGCCACGCCCTGGCGGTCGATGACGGTGGCGACGTCGTGCGGATGCGCACCCTTCATCTCGAAGGACACCACCGGCCCCTTGTCTTTCGCTGTGCCGATGATGCGCAGCGAATTGATCGCGCCCAGCCGCTCATGCGCGTATTTGACCAGCTCGCTTTCATGCGCGCGGATGCGCTCCTTGCCGATGGAATTGACGTATTCGATCGCCGCGCCAAGCCCGATCGCCTGCACGATCGCCGGCGTGCCGGCCTCGAAGCGGTAGGGCGGCTCGCCATAGGTGACGCGGTCGCAGGTGACTTCCTCGATCATCTCGCCGCCGCCGTTGAACGGCGGCATGGCGGCGAGGTGCGCGTATTTGCCGTAGAGCGCGCCGACGCCGGTCGGCCCGTAGATCTTGTGGCCGGTGAAGACGTAGAAATCGCAATCGATGTCGCGCACGTCGACGTTAAGATGCACCGCCGCTTGCGCGCCGTCGACCAGCACCGGAATGCCGCGCGCATGCGCGATCTTGGTGACTTCCTTCACCGGCACCACGGTGCCGAGCGCGTTCGACATGTGCGTGATCGCTACCAGCTTGGTGCGCGGCGTCAGCAGCTTCTCGAACTCGTCGACGAGGAAATTGCCGTCCTCGTCGATCGGCGCCCATTTGATCACCGCGCCCTGCCGCTCGCGCAGGAAATGCCAGGGCACGATGTTGGAATGGTGCTCCATGATCGAGAGCACGATCTCGTCGCCGGCCTGGATGCGCTCGCGGCCGAACGTATAGGCGACCAGGTTGATCGCCTCGGTGGCGTTACGGGTGAAGATGATCTCTTCCGGGCGCGCGGCGTTGAGGAACGCCCGCACCGTCTCGCGCGCGCCTTCGTAAGCCTCGGTCGCCTCGTTGGCGAGATAATGCAGGCCCCGGTGCACATTGGCGTATTGCTCCACGTAGGCCCTTTGCAGGCGGTCGAGCACGGCTTTCGGCTTCTGCGCCGAGGCCGCATTGTCGAGATAGACCAGCGGCTTGCCATAGACCTCGAGCGCCAGCGCGGGGAAATCCGCGCGGATGCGGGCAAGATCGTAGGAGCCGTTGCTCACCGCCGGGTGCATGGCCTTTATCCCCGCTTCCCCAGCCATTCGATCGCCGCCTTCATCAGCGCATCGCGGATGCCTTCGTGCTCGATCTCTTCGATCGTCTCGCCGATGAAGGCCTGGATCAGCAGCGCCTCGGCCTGCGGCTCGGGAATGCCGCGCGACATCAAATAGAATTTCAGCGCCTCGTTCGGCGCCGAGGCGGTAGCGCCGTGGCCGCAGACCACGTCGTCGGCGAAGATTTCCAGCTCCGGCTTGTTGTCGGCCTCCGCCGTGTCGGACAGCATCAGCGCCCGCGTCATCATCTTGGCGTCGGTCTTCTGGGCGTGCGGCTTGACCACGATCTTGCCCTGGAACACGCCGTGCGCGTCTTCATCGAGCACCGAGCGGAACTGCTCGCGGCTCTGGCAATGGCCGGCGGCGTGCTCGATCAGCAGCGTGGTGTCGGCGTGCTGCTTGCCGCGCAACAGCGACACGCCGCGAATCGCGGCATGGGTGCCCTCACCGGCGAAACGCACGAAATTCTGGTTGCGCACGACGTTGATGTCGGCGGTATAGGCGAAGGTGTTGAACCGGGCCTTGGCCCCGACCGCGGCCAGCAGAGTTCGCCACATGCACCGCGCCGCCGCGGGTGAGCTTGAAGTAATCGACCTGCGCCCTGTCGCCGACGACCAGCTCGGTCGCGGCATTGACCTGCGCGCCGCCGCTGTCGTGGTCCTCGATAACGGCAGCCTTGGCGCCCTCGCCCACCACCACCAGCGAGCGCGTGAACGCCGAGCTCGGCTTGTCGCTGCCGGTTACGAAGACGAGATGAATGGGCCGCTTGATCTCGGCGCCCTTGTCGACGCGGATCACGGCGCCGTCGCCCATCAGCGCGGTGTTGAGGGCGACCGCGGCGTCATCGGTCTGAAAGGTCTTGCCGACATGCTCCGCGACCAGCGCATCGCCTTTGGCCAGCGCATCGGCCATACCGCCGATGGTCAAGCCCGGCTCGGCCGCAAGATCGGACAGCTCTGGCACGAAGGCGCCGTCGACGAACACCAGGCGGCGGCAATCGACGCCGGCAAGGATATTGCCTGCCTCTTTGGCGCGCGCCTTGGCCGCCCGATCGGGCGGCGGCGCCAAGGGAAAGGCCTCACGCATCAGCGCGCGCAAGTCGGTATATTTCCATTCCTCGACCCGGCGATGCGGCAGGCCGCTGCTTTCGAACCGCTTGAACGCGCCG
The DNA here is from genome assembly GCA_963805535.1 of uncultured Pseudomonadota bacterium. Lineage (GTDB taxonomy): Bacteria > Pseudomonadota > Alphaproteobacteria > Rhizobiales > Xanthobacteraceae > Pseudolabrys. The sequence goes on along the minus strand of CAWDUV010000003.1, from coordinate 188,077 downwards.
TCGCGCAGGCTCGCGATGCCGCCTTTGCCGGGCAGCTTGCCGCGCGCGCCTTCGAAGGCAGCGCTCAGCGCCTGCTCGGCGGATGTCTTCATGGGAGTCACGTCAGCCATTGCCGCCTACGCCGCCTCGTCCTGATACTGCGCGTAGCCCTTGGCCTCGAGCTCGAGCGCCAGCTCCTTGCCGCCCGACTTCACCACTTTGCCGCGCGCCATCACGTGCACCACGTCGGGCACGATGTAGTTGAGCAGCCGCTGATAATGCGTGATCACCACCATCGCGCGCTCGGGCGAGCGCAACGCGTTGACGCCGTCGGCGACGATCCTGAGCGCGTCGATGTCGAGGCCGGAATCGGTTTCGTCGAGCACCGCCAATTTCGGCTGCAGTACCGACATTTGCAGGATTTCCTGGCGCTTCTTCTCGCCGCCGGAGAAGCCGACATTGACCGCGCGGCGCAGCATGTCCTGGCTGATGCCGAGCTTGGCCGCGGTGTCGCGCACCAGCTTCATGAATTCGGGCGTGGAGACTTCCGGCTCGCCGCGGCTTTTACGCTGCGCGTTGAGCGCGGTGCGCAGGAAGGTCATGGTGGCGACGCCGGGCACCTCGACCGGGTACTGGAAGGCGAGAAACACGCCCTTGGCGGCGCGCTCGTCGGGACTCATCTCCAGGATGCTATCGCCGTTCAGCAGCACGTCGCCTTCGGTCACGGTGTAGTCCGGCTTGCCGGCCAGCACATAGGCAAGCGTCGACTTGCCGGAGCCGTTGGGGCCCATGATCGCCGCGACCTGGCCCTTTTCGACCGTCAGGTTGAGACCGTTGAGGATTTTCTTGTCCTCGATCTCGACATGCAGATTTTTTATTTCAAGAAACGCCATCTTCTCTTCCTAACTCTTGTTCCCTGCGCCCGAAACGAGCGCCTGCTCGGTTATCCGCGCGAGCGTCTCGTCCAGGCTCAAGTCGTCGGCCACCCAGACATTCATCCACACCACCGTCCCGTCTTCACTGATATGGGCGGGATAAAAGTGGTAGGCGTTCGCGCTCAGGCATTCTGCGTTCCACCAGGCTCCGGTTTTCAGCTCGATCTCCACATTGGTCGCCCATTGCGTCACATCGGCAATCTGCGATCCGAATTCGCGGCCATCGGCCACAAGATGTGCTCCCAGCCGAACCGCCACCTGTTCACCGCTGAGATCGGCAGCGCCGCTTTGCTGCATCTCCCGACGAAACCCTTCGAGAAAGCCGCCTTGCTGCGCCATCGCAGCGATCCCGGCATCGATATCCGGTTCACCCCACGCTTCCTTCCAAACTGATCGAAATCAGCTTCTGCGCTTCCACCGCGAATTCCATCGGCAGTTGCTGCAGCACGTCCTTGACGAAGCCGTTGACCACCAGCGCGGTCGCTTCTTCCGCCGATATGCCGCGGCTCTGGCAGTAGAACAGCATGTCCTCGGAAATCTTCGAGGTGGTGGCCTCGTGCTCGAATACGACGGAGGAATTCTTCGCCTCGATATAGGGCACGGTGTGCGCGCCGCACTTGTTGCCGATCAGCAGCGAATCGCAATTGGTGAAGTTGCGCGCGCCGGTCGCCTTGCGGTGCGCCGAGACCAGCCCGCGATAGGTGTTGTTGGATTGCCCGGCCGAGATGCCCTTGGAGATAATGCGGCTCACGGTGTTCTTGCCGAGATGCAGCATCTTGGTGCCGCTGTCGACCTGCTGGTGGCCGTTGGAGATGGCGATCGAATAGAATTCGCCGCGTGAGCCGTCGCCGCGCAGGATGCAGCTCGGATATTTCCAGGTGATGGCCGAGCCGGTTTCGACCTGGGTCCAGGAAATCTTGGAATTCTTGCCGCGGCAGTCGCCGCGCTTGGTGACGAAGTTGAAGATGCCGCCCTTGCCCTGCGCGTCGCCCGGGTACCAGTTTTGCACGGTCGAATACTTGATCTCGGCGTCGTCGAGCGCCACCAGCTCGACCACCGCGGCGTGCAACTGGTTCTCGTCGCGCATCGGCGCGGTGCAGCCTTCGAGATAACTGACGTAGGCGCCTTTGTCGGCGATGATCAGCGTGCGTTCGAACTGGCCGGTATTGGCCTCGTTGATGCGGAAGTAGGTGGACAGCTCCATCGGGCAGCGCACGCCTTCCGGCACATAGACGAAGGAGCCGTCGGAGAACACGGCCGAATTGAGCGTGGCGAAGAAATTATCCGAGGTCGGCACCACCGAGCCGAGATACTTCTTCACCAGCTCGGGATGCTCGCGGATCGCCTCCGAGATCGGCATGAAGATCACGCCGGCGCGCTTGAGCTCTTCCTTGAAGGTGGTCGCAACCGACACGGAATCGAACACGGCGTCGACCGCGACCCGGCTCCTGCCGGATTCGCCGCCGGTCGTCTCGTCGTCGAGCATGCTCGGCTCGCCTTGGCGGCGCACGCCGGCGAGGATTTCCTGCTCTTTCAGCGGAATGCCGAGCTTCTCGTAGGTCTTGAGGATTTCCGGATCGACTTCGTCGAGCGAGGCGAGCGCTTTGCGCTTCGGCGCCGAATAATAATAGAGGTCCTGGTAGTCGATCTTCGGGTAGTGAACACGCGCCCAGCTCGGCTCGCGCATCGTCAGCCAGCGCTTATAGGCGCCGAGCCGCCACTCAAGCATCCAAGCCGGCTCGTTTTTCTTGGCCGAGATGAAGCGGACGGTGTCTTCCGACAGGCCCTTCGGGGCCTTCTCGGATTCGATGTCGGTGACGAACCCGTATTTGTATTGGTCAACGTCGATGAGGCGGACCTGATCGACGGTCTCTTGTACGGCCGGCATTCTTCCCTCCGCTCACGGTTGCAAGGACCGCGGGTTGGATTTGTCGGTTATGGTTCTGCTGAGCGCTTGTTCGCTAGCTGTCCCTTTGGGTGATTGGTGTGCGGCCGCCGCCTCACGCGGCGATCCCGCGTCTCTCCTTAACTAATGATGCCGCTAGCATATTCCAAGTTCCGAGGAACCGTTCCACTTCCGCTTCGGTGCTGCTGCGGCCGAGGCTGACGCGCACCGCCCCGCGCGCGAGTTCGGGCGCGACGCCCATGGCCGCCAGCACATGCGAGCTTGTCACCTTGCCGGAGGAACACGCAGAGCCGGAGGACACGGCTATCCCATTGAGATCGAAGGCGATTATCGCCGTCTCCGCGCGCATGTCGGGAACTGAAAACAGCGTCGTATTGGGCAGCCGCGCCGACCTCCTCGCCGAAGATGACCGCTTCCGGCGAAACCACCTTCAGGCCGGCCTCGAGCTTGTCGCGCAAGGCGACCATGTGCGCCGCCTCGGCTGCGCAGCAGCAGCCGCGACCTGCGCGGCAGCGCCGAAGCCGGCGATGGCCGCCACGTTCTCGGTTCCCGCGCGCAAGGAGCGCTCCTGGCCGCCGCCGGTGATCAGCGGCTGGGTGATGTGGATGTCGGTGCGGCGGATGAGCGCGCCGGCGCCTTGCGGGCCGCCCAGTTTGTGCGAGGAAACCGTCATCAGATCGGCACCCAAAACGCGCGAAATTGCAATCGATGCGGCCGGGGCCCTGCACGGCGTCGACGTGAAACAGCCCGCCCGCGCCATGGACGATGTCGGCGATTTCGGCGACCGGCTGCACCACGCCGGTCTCGTTATTGGCCAGCATCACCGACACCAGCGGCCGTTCGGCGCGCGCCAGCGCTGCTCTCAGCGCGTCGCAGTCGACCAGCCCGTCCGCGCTCACCGGCAATTGTTCAACGTTTTCAGTGGCAAAGCGCCCGCCGCCGAGCACCGAAGGGTGCTCGATGGCCGACACGAACAGCCGGTCGCGCGGACGCTTTTCGCCCGCCGTCTCCAGCGCGGGCGTCAGCGCCAGCATATTGGCTTCGCTCGCGCCGGACGTGAAGGTGACGTTCTTGGCTTCGGCGCCGAAGGCCTGCGCCACCTGGGCGCGCGCCTGCTCGACCAGCTGCCGCGCCGCCCGTCCCTCGGCATGCACCGAGGAGGCATTCTTGACCCCCTTGGCCCCGAACGCGCGCAAAAACGCCTCGCGCGCCTCGCTGCGCAGCGGCGCGCTGGCATTCCAATCGAAATAGACGCGTTCGCTCATGTCGCCCTTGCCGCCCTTGCCGCCCTTGGTGCCCAAATACCGCTTCGCGCCAGACCCCGCAAAATGCTTGCTTTTTGCCCCCGGGGTCATGTTAGAAGCCGGCGCGTTCCCGGCAGTTATAGCGCCTGCCGCGGTGCTGCAAAGCGGAATTCCCATAATTAGAATAGTTCTAAACTAACCGCCCCGGAAAGTCGTAAGTTCCGCGCGAAAACCGCCGTTTCCGTCCCCCGATGGCGCGGCGGACCGGAGTTTTGAGGTCGACAGCATGCCTGAGGTCATTTTCACCGGTCCCGCCGGACGCATCGAGGGCCGCTATCACCCGGCGCGGCAGAAGAACGCGCCGATCGCCATCGTGCTGCACCCGCATCCGCAGTTCGGCGGCACCATGAACCATCCGATCATCTACCAGCTCTATTACGCCTTCGTGCACCGCGGCTTTTCCGCGCTGCGCTTCAATTTCCGCGGCGTCGGCCGCAGCCAGGGCTCGTTCGACCACGGCACCGGCGAACTGTCGGACGCCGCCGCCGCGCTCGACTGGGCGCAGACCATCAATCCGGAAGCCAAGAGCTGCTGGATCGCCGGCTTCTCGTTCGGCGCCTGGATCGGCATGCAGCTGCTGATGCGGCGGCCGGAGATCGAGGGCTTCATCTCGATCTGCCCGCCGGCCAACCTCTACGACTTCTCGTTCCTGGCGCCCTGCCCCTCGTCCGGCCTGATCATCCACGGCGACAAGGACGCGGTGGTGCCGCACAAGGACGTCAACACGCTGGTGGAGAAGCTCAAGACCCAGAAGGGCATCATCATCGAGCAGAAGGTGGTGCAAGGCGCCAACCACTTCTTCGACGGCAAGGTGGAGCCGCTGCTCACCTCGATCGGCGTCTATCTCGACAAGCGGCTGAAGAGCGACCGGAAGCCGAGCGCGGCGTAGGGGCGGGCGTCGCTCATTCAGCGTGTGCTGAACGGCAACACGCGAAGTCTCGCGCGTGCGGTGTCGACCGACAGGATAGCGCCGCTCTCCAGTTCGTTACGCGCCTGCCGAATGGCCGCAAGCACGGCCTCGCCGGCCGCGGCCGGGGTAGGAACGTCAGCCCTGATCTGGATCACGCTCGGCTTCCGACGTTGGGTCGCAGCAAGAATTGCGCCGAAATCCAAATCGGCGGTCAGCACAATATGCTCGTGCCGGGCCGCCCAATCCATCAATTCGGCATCTGATTCGCTGCCGCGGCCGATGGTCGACCAGTGAACCGCCTGAAATCCCGCGCTGACGAGAAGTTCGATCCAGCCCGGCGACAGGTTCATGTCGACCAGGAATTTCATCAGCGCGGGGTGAGCTCGATCTCGCGCTCCTCGGCCCGCCAGGCGGCATAGCGCAAGGCTTCAGAAATATCCTCGCGTTCAAGATACGGATAGTCGGCCAGAATCTCTTCTGTCGTGCGTCCTGCGCCGATCTGTCCCACGATCGTGCCGACCGTGACGCGCAGGCCGCGAATGCACGGCTTGCCGCCCATCACTGCAGGGTTTTGCGTAATGCGGGGGAAATCGGTCATGGCGGCATCCTCAAGAGGCTGGATATCATATCATAAGCGCGTAGCGCGGAATAGCGGAGCGCAGCGACGCGTATTCCGCCGCTCTCTGTCATCGCGGCGATTGGCGCATTACGCCTTCGGCTAATCCGCCATACTGACTTCGGTTCGCAGGCGGATCAAACCGGCCAAAACGACAACATCTATAGGATGCAGAGGCTCACTCGGCCGCGTGATGCCGCCGCTGCTCGCGCCGGTCCAACCAACCCGTGAACCAGTACATGAAAAGCGCAACGCCGACGACGAGGAACGGCACAGCCAGCAAATAATTCCAGAGCAGTTCGACATCGTGCGGGGTCATTCGCGCAACCTCCCAAGAACGGCTCGTCCCAGCCAATGTATGAATACGCCGCCGGCAAGACAACCGAGCGTCATCATTGAAAGCCGAGAGCCATCCGCCGACACCTGCGAAAGCCCGTACATAAGCGCGACGACCGGCGCGAAAACCCCGGCGGCGATAAGTGCCGCGGCCAGAGCGTTGAGCCAGGCCGCCGTCAACTTTGTACGCTCGTTTTGGACCAGGAACATGGCGCGCAGTTCATCGAAATATTATAGGGCTACTGCTTAAAACAGTGCTCGCGATGCCATTGCAGAAAATGCGGATGCGGACGGTCGGAAGGCCGCTGAGGTGTTCGGGCGTAGCCACTCTTATTGATAAGGGCTCGAATGCTCTCAGGATCGTTTGCTTGCCGCGACACTAAAATCTGCAGGTCGTCAGAAAGGCTGAGTAGTCCCCGATCAAACATCCAATGCACGGTACCTGAAAGGGCGATCCCATTGCCGATGATATCCGGACCACTCGCTTCAACCGGCCGGATATGTGCTGCGGCGACTTCGGCGCGGCCTCTGCCGTTTATAAGCCTGAGGCCGCTAATGGCGCAGCGCTCGGAATAGGCTCGCAAAACGATCTGGCGGAAAATCCGGTCGCGCACAATTCTCGACACAGTAAAGCTCGCGCGATCACGGCTCTGCTCGAATTCGAACGGCGCTTGTTGTTCGTCAAAACCTGGCGTTTCTTCGCCGGCGCGCGGAAGTATGGGCTCACTTTCGTTCAGGCCCAGCGCGACAATTCGGTTGAAGTCACTTGACGAGATTGGACGGACTGCCGATTGAGCGCGACCCGAAATTCGTCCTTGCTCGTTCAGTACGCCTAGTTCAATCACGGCGCCTGATGCATCGGTGAAAGGAATAGGATTTACAAAATCGAGATAGCTCCCGGGCGTGATGAGAGCGAGGTACATCCCGGACGTTGCAGGATCAGGAACGACGCGCTCGATTTTTGCTATGGCAAAATAGCCCCGCGTTTGGGCCACTTTGCGAGGCTCATAATAGACGATCCAATCGTCGATACACTTTTGAACGCGACCCAGATATTGGCTGGGAAACTGGTAACGCTCGGCGGGACTATCGTCGTAAATCGAGTCTGAGCGATGAATGAAGACTCCGTAACCCATGAGCGCATCTAATACCAAACGGCTTCGCGACTAAAGCGAAGTCTAGGTAAAACATTTGCGGCGCAGGTGCCGCCGGGCATGACCGCCTCGCGGGCTCAGCGTCTCACGGCCGCACCACCACCCACCCACCATCGGCTCCCTCACCCCGGTCGTGCTCGGAAACGTCAGCGGCAGCACGTATTATGGGGTAGGTGCGCAGCGCCGTAACCCAGCACTCGGACTCGCGGCGTGGGCAGCCGGTGGGTTACGCGCCTTCGGCGCTAACCCACCCTACGCGTTCCACCCGAGCTATGGACCGAGTCGTTACTCCCCATCCCGCGCCGCAAATTGCTCCTCGATATCCTGCCGCCCATCCAGCACGCGCACGATTTCCGGCGCGTCGTTGACGACACGATAGAAGACGACGTGAGGCGCGGCAGCAAACGAACGCAGCCCTGCGCGCACCTCGCTGCGCGCGCGTCCCGCAAACGGATGGTCTTCAATCAGCGCAATCACCTCGGCGATTTCGCGGAGTACCTTTTCCGCTGTATGCCTGCCGGCGACCCGGACGTAGTAATCCCAAATCCACTCTCGATCGTCGAGCGCCTCGGACGACCAGAGAGCCGCGCGCCCGGCTTCGGCCATCTACCCGGTCTTTTGCCGGATGAAATCTTCGATGCTGGACGCTTTTCCCTGTCCCGCATCGAGCGAGCGGATGCCCTTGTCGATTTCCGCGCGCAGTGCGCGCAGCTTTTCGACATGAGAGAGCAGTGTCCGCCCGATCTGTTCCTGATCCTCGGCGGGCAGGCGCTCCACTTCGGCAATGGCTTGTTCAAGGGTTTTGACCATGGCGCCAATATACCAAATCGCTTAGCGCAAAACAAAGGCAGTAAGCAGCCCGGGTCAAGCCCCCGGGTCGCACCTTCGGTGCCCGAGGATGAACTCCGCGAAACCCGGGGCGATCCGTCGACCACTCCCGGATTACACTTCGCTCCATCCGGGCTACGCACTCGTGTCCCGGGCGCAGCGCAGCGCGTAACGAAGTGGAGCGGTCGCTGCAGACCCGGGACCCCGGTTAAGCGAAGCAAACCGGGCCCCCGCGTCTGCGGCGCACCACTTCGTGTTGCGCCGCGCGCGGGGAACGCAGTCGCCATATGCCCGGATTTCAAGGATTTCTTTTCCGGCCAGGCTCTCAGGATGACGGATCAAGGCTGCGCGATGACCCCGCCCACCATCGGCTCCCGCACCCCGGTCGTGCTCGGAAACGTCAGCGGCAGCCGGTTGAGCGTGCGCACCGCCAGATAAGCAAAGGCCTGCGCCTCCAGCGCCTGCGACGACCAGCCGGCGGCGTCGGCGGTCTCGACCGAGGCGGGCTGCAGCCGCTCGGCCAGCATCTTCATCAGCGTCGGATTGCGCGCGCCGCCGCCGGCCACGATCCAGTCGCGCGGGCGCTCGGGCAGATGCGGCACCACGCGCGCGACCGAGGCCGCGGTCAGCGCGGCCAGCGTCGCCGCCCCGTCGGCCACGCTAGAAATCCGGCAAGCCGATATTGGCGAAGGCAAAGGCATTACGGTCGAGCGATTTCGGGCACGGCCGCGCGAAGAAGTCCTGCTCCAGCACGCGCGCGATGAACTCCTCGTGCACGCGGCCGCGCGCCGCCTCGCCGCCGTCGCGGTCGAGCGGGCTGCCGGTGCGCGCGCGCATGAAATCGTCGAGCAGCGCGTTGCCCGGCCCGGTGTCGCAGGCGATCGGATCGCGCCCATTGACGAAGGTGATGTTGGCGACGCCGCCCACGTTGAGCACCGCGATCGGGTGCTCGCGCTTGAGCTCGCGCGCCAGCGCCTGGTGGAACACCGGCACCAGCGGGGCGCCCTGCCCGCCCGCCGCCACGTCGGCGGCACGGAAGTCGTAAGCGACGGGCAGGTTGATTGCGCGCGCCAGCGCCGCGCCGTCGCCGATCTGCACCGTCAGCCGCGCCGCCGGCCTGTGCAGCACGGTCTGGCCGTGGAAGCCGACCACGGCAATGTCGGCCGGATCGATCTGCTCGGCCTCGAGAAAGGCTTCCACCGTTTCGGCGTGCGCCGCAGTGACGAAGTCCTCGGCCTCCGCCAGCACGCCCGGGCGCGCGGCACGGTCGGTGAGGCCCGCGCCCGCGGCCAGCGCCGCCCTGAGCAGCGCGCGTTCGTCCTCGCTATAGGGCCGGTAGCCGGTCGGCCCGAAAGCCGCCACCCGCTCGCCGTCGGTTTCGATGAGCGCGATGTCGACCCCGTCGAGCGAGGTCCCGCTCATCATGCCAATGGCCCGCACCAGCCCCATGCGCCCGCCCCTTCAATTCTCCGCCGGACCTGTTACACCACGCGGCCGAACCACCCGACAAGGCCGTTGCCCGACCGCTCGAGACCGCCCGATGAGCGCCTATAAGTCCGATTTCCTTAACATTCTGGCCGAACGGGGCTTCATCCACCAGATCTCCGAGCCGGAGGCGCTGGACGCGGCGGCCAAGGCGGGCGCCATCGCCGGCTATATCGGCTTCGACTGCACGGCCGCCTCGCTGCATGTCGGCTCGCTGCTGCCGATCATGATGCTGCACTGGATGCAGCAGACCGGCCACCGGCCGATCGCGCTGATGGGCGGCGGCACCACGCGGGTGGGCGACCCGAGCGGCAAGGACGAGAGCCGGCGCATTCTCACCGACGCGCAGATCGGCGAGAACCTCAAAGGCATCCGCGCCGTCTTCGCGAAATTCCTGACGTTCGCGAGCGAGGGCGGCAGCGCCGTCATGGCCAACAATGCCGACTGGCTGAACGAACTCAATTACATCGACTTCCTGCGCGACGTCGGCCGGCACTTCTCCGTGAACAGAATGCTGTCCTTCGAACTCGGTGAAGCTGCGGCTCGAGCGCCAGCAGGAGCTGTCGTTCCTGGAATTCAACTACATGGTGCTGCAGGCCTACGATTTCGTCGAGCTCTACAAGCGCGAGAAATGTATTCTGCAGATGGGCGGCTCCGACCAGTGGGGCAACATCGTCAACGGCATCGATCTCGGCCGCCGCATGGAGAACGCGCAGCTGTTCGCGCTCACCGCGCCGCTGATCACCACCTCGTCCGGCGCCAAGATGGGCAAGACCGCCGCCGGCGCGGTGTGGCTCGATCCGGCGCTGCTGAGCCCGTACGACTACTGGCAGTACTGGCGCAACACCGAGGACGGCGACGTCGCGCGCTTCCTCAAGCTGTTCACCGTGCTGCCGCTTGCCGAGATCGCCAAGCTCGCCGCCTTGAAGGATCAGGAGATCAACGAGGCGAAGAAAGTGCTGGCGACCGAAGCGACCGCGCTGGTGCACGGGCGCGAGGCGGCCGCGCAGGCGGCCGACACCGCGCGCAAGACGTTCGAGGAAGGGGCCACCGCGCTGTCGCTGCCGAGCGTCACCGTGGCGCGCAAGGACGTGGAGGCCGGCCTCGGCGTGCTCGCCGCTTTCGTTGCCGCCGGCCTTGCCGCGTCAAACGGCGAGGTGCGCCGGGCCATCGCCAACAACGCCGTCGCCGTCAACGACGTGCGCGTCACCTCCGACAAGCACGTGATCGGCGGCAAGGACGTGACGCCCGAAGGCGTCATCAAGCTCTCGCTCGGCAAGAAGCGGCACGTGTTGCTCAGGCCGGAATAAGGCTGGCCCACCGCGCCGCAGCGGGGCCGCTTACCGCCGCCCAAATATCGGATAGAATAGCGAGCGAGTTTTCACCGGCGAAGAATCGCGGACATGAGCTTTTTGCAAGGCATCGCGCATAGCGTGCGCGCGGCAGCGCAAGCCGCGGCGAGCCCTTTCAAATTTATCCTCCGCGGTCGCCTCACGCCCTGGCGTCCGATCTCGACCGCGCCGTCCAATCAGGAGCTCGAGGTTCGCTTTATGGAAGACGGCAAAGTCTCGGCGCTGGAGTTTCCCTGCCTGCGCACGAATGAGGGCGCCTGGATCGACGTCGACCTCGGCAGCGCCATCAAGATCGAGCCGACGCAATGGCGCCACTGGCCCTACCGCAAATCGCCGAGCGCCCACCACGCGCGCATCAAGGCCAGCGACCGCTCGGAGCTTTATCACATCCACGGCCAAGTGACGCATCAGGACGCCGTCCGCGACGAATAGACCTCGACTTGCGCCTCAAAACCGCAAAGTAAGACCCATGATGGGGCCATGCTGGACAAGGTCATAATTGTAGTACCGCACGCCCGAGCCCTGCGAGTAATCAGCGTATAAAGCCTTGTAGCCGATCATGCCCGACCAAATGCCGTAGGGCGTCTTGAGGAGGTCGAAATTATAGGCGCCGACCGCCTGCCAGGAGAACCGGCTGCCGACGTCGAAACCGCCGATATCGCCGCTGATCGTCAGCACGCGGCCGGGCGCGAATTGATACCGGAGCCTCGCGCCGACGAGCGGATCGACCCAGGAAACATCGCCTGACGTTGCGACGATCCTGCCGCCGCTGACCGCCAGGTTGAGAGGACCGAGACCGGCGATGCCAGCCGCGGCCCCTAAATCCAAATCCGCCTGCTGCCACCAGATGCGCGCGCCCGCGTACAGATCGAAGGCCGCGGTCGCGCCCGGCATACCGATCGGCGACTGCCAGCGCGCCACTTCATAGCTCGCGGCGAGCGTCGCAATAAACATTTGGACCTTGACCGAAGCGGAAACCGAACCCGATGCGACGGCGACCGGCACGCCGCCGATCGTCAAGGTGCGCGAACGTGCGCCGCTTTTGGACACCTGCAGCATTTCGTAATTCAAGTCGCTGAACAAGGAGAACCGCCCGTTGCGCGCTTCGGCGAAAACGGACGTTTCGAAAAGCGTCTTGGGGATTTGGGCCTGCTTCAGCAGATCGACGAAGGTGACATCGATGTCCTTCGTCTGATTTGCGACAGTCGTCGTGCCGTTCAGGCTCGTCAGCCAAGAATAGGCCGAGAGTGTGTAGGTCCATTGATTGGCGAGAGGAGCCGGTGTCGCTAAGGGTTTTGACGGTGGAATGCTCACATCGGCCGCATCGGCATTCATGCTCGCGCAAACGACAAACATGCCGGCCGCAGAAAGGGCAACAGCACGCAAAAGCGACTGTACAATTTTGGACACATCAGCCCCCAGCATCTACATACCAAACTACAAACTTTTCGCTCAACTCGTCCATGCATTCTTGATCCACATCAACAAGGATAGACGCGCGTACTCTAGACAACACGAGGCGTGAAAGCCTTCACGCACGCGCAATTCAATTTGGAGGCAATCATGCGAGCCAATAGCTTGATTGGTACTACGATACTGGCAATGGGTTCCCTCTTGATCTGCGGGCCCGCGCTTTCCCAGCAAATAACCGGCACGCCCGGCTCGCCGAGCGCGACCACCACGATCAAGGGTACACAATTACCGGCGCCGACCGCGAAGTTTGGTGGCGTGATCAGGAATGATGCTCTGCAATCGAAATCGTGGTGGGCACCGCGCGTCGTGCCGCCAAAGGGCGCGCCGAACATCCTGCTGATCATCACCGACGACGCCGGGTTCGGGGTGCCGAGCACTTTCGGCGGCGTGATCCCGACGCCGACGATGGATCGCATCGCGCATGAGGGGCTGCGGTACAACCGGATATTCTCGACCGCGCTGTGCTCGCCCACGCGGGCGGCGCTCATCACTGGACGCAACCACCACTCGGTCGGCTTCGGCGTGATCTCGGAGCAGTCGACGGGCTATCCCGGCTACAACAGCATTATCGGCAAGGATACAGCGACGATCGGGCGCATTCTGCTCGACAACGGCTACGCCACGGCATGGTTCGGCAAGGATCACAACACGCCGGCCTTCGCGGCCAGCCAGGTTGGACCGTTCGACCAGTGGCCGACCGGCATGGGCTTTGAGTATTTCTATGGCTTCGTCGGCGGCGATGCCAACCAGTGGCAGCCGAACCTGTTCCGCGGCACGACCCAGATCTATCCGTTCAAAGGCAAGCCGGGCTGGAACCTCGTCACCGGGATGGCCGACGACGCCATCGACTACATTTCGCGCATGCATCAGACGCAGCCGAGCAAACCGCTCTTCATCAAATACGCGCCCGGCGCTACGCACGCGCCGCATCATCCGACCAAGGAGTGGGTGGACAAGATCCACGCGATGCACCTCTTCGACGATGGCTACAATAAGCTGCGCGAACGCATCTTCGAGAACCAGAAGCGGCTCGGTGTGATCGCCAAGAATTCGAAGCTGACGCCTTGGCCCAATGACGTCCTGAAACCGTGGGACCAGCTCAGCGCCGTCGAGAAGAAGCTCTTCATCCGCCAAGTGGAAGTTTTCGCCGCCTACGCGGCGTACAACGACTACGAGATCGGCCGCGTGGTCAAGGCCTTCGAGGACGCGGGCAAGCTCGACAACACGCTGATCATCTATATCAACGGCGACAATGGCACCAGCGCCGAGGGTGGGCCGCTTGGCACGCCGAACGAGGTCGCATTCTTTAACGGCCTGAACAAGCTCCCGGTCGAAGTGCAGATGAAGTTCTACGACGCCTGGGGCACCGAGCAGACCTACCCCCACATGTCGGCCGGGTGGTCGTGGGCCTTCGATACGCCGTTCGACTGGTTCAAGCAGAACGCGTCTAGGCTCGGCGGCATCAACCAGAACATGGTGGTGTCATGGCCGGCGCGCATCAAGGACAAGGGAGCCTTGCGCGAGCAGTTCATCCACGTCATCGACGTCGTGCCGACCATCCTCGAGGCCGCCGGCATTCGCGCGCCCGAGATCGTGGATGGCATCAAGCAAAAGCCGATCGAAGGCACAAGCTTCCTCTACACCTTCGATGCCAAGAACGCGAAAGCGCCGTCGCGTCACAAGATGCAGTACTTCGAGATGATGGGCCAGTGGGCGCTATATGACGACGGCTGGCTCTTGAGCACCAAGGTGAACCGCGCACCGTGGGAGGCCTTCGGTCCGGCCAACCCGGATCCGCTGAACAACCAGGTGTTCCAGCTCTACGACCTGCACAAGGACTTCAGCCAGGCCGACGACATCGCCGCAAAATACCCGAAGAAGGTGGCGGAGATGCGCAAGAAGTTCGTCGCGGAAGCGAAGAAGTACCATGTCTTCCCGATGGATGCCTCGGTGGCGGGCCGCATCGTCGCGCCGCGCCCGAACATCACCGCCGGACGCACGGAGTTCGTCTACACCCGGCCGATGGTCGGTCTGCCGCAGGGCAATTCACCGCTGCTGCTCAATACGTCCTACTCCGTCACGGCCGACATCGAGGTGCCGCAAGGCGGCGCCGAGGGCATGATCCTCACCTCCGGCGGCCGTTTCGGCGGCTACGGCTTCTATCTGCTGAAGGGTAAACCAGTGTGGCTGTGGAACATGGTCGATCTCAAGCGCATCAAGTGGGAAGGCCCTGACGCCCTCACGCCCGGCAGACACACCGTCGAGTTCGACTTCAAATACGACGGCTTGGGCCCGGCCACGCTAGCGTACAACAATTTCTCCGGCGTTGGTCGCCCAGGTACAGGCACGCTCAAGGTTGACGGTAAAGTCGTCGCCACCGAGAAGATGGAAAAGACCCTGCCGATGATCCTGCAGTGGGACGAGAGCTTCGACATCGGCTCCGATACCCTGACCGGCGTCAACGACGCCGACTACAAGCCGCCGTTCCCGCTGACCGCCAAGCTCAACAAACTGACGATCAAGCTCGATCGGCCGCATTTGTCACCCGCGGACATCAAAAAGCTTCAAGGCGCGATGAAGGCGGCCGCGGACGGACCGGTCTCTGAAGACCTTACCTTGGTCCAAAAGATAGAAGCGCGGTACAAAGACCGAGAGGATTGCCGCAAGAAAGCTGATGCGCAGAAGCTAGGTCCGATCGAGCGCATCAAATTTGTGCGGAAATGTTTGCAGTGACGCACTGTCCGAGGGACCAGTGTCGAGCGCTTGACGGCAAGCCGCTGAAGCACGTGCAGAGGCCGGGCCGTAGTAACTAGGCAGCGCTGGTGCCCGAGAGCGCCAGTGCTGCGTATCCATCTCCCCCGTGCAAGCGTGAGCGCGCGGGCGGGCCGCCTCATAAGTTTGGTTCCCAATGACAGACAAATACAGCATGCCTCAAATGCTCGGCTCGGCGGCGCAGCGGCGCTTCCATGTGATGGCCAAGCCTGCCGGCTCGACCTGCAACCTGGATTGCAAATATTGCTTCTATTTGAGCAAAGAGACGCTGCCAAATGGTCCCGGCACCGGACAGATGAGCGACGAGACGCTCGAACTGTTCGTCCAGCAATATATCCAAGGGGTGACGGGACCCGAGGTGGTATTTTCCTGGCAGGGCGGCGAGCCTACCTTGCGCGGCATCGATTTTTTCCGGCGCGTCGTCGCGCTGCAAAAGAAATATGCCAAGCCCAACCAGCGCATCGAAAACGATTTGCAGACCAACGGCGTGCTGCTCGACGAAGAATGGGCCGTCTTCCTCGAGGAGAATCGTTTTCTTGTCGGGCTGAGCATCGACGGCCCGCGCGAGTTGCACGACAAATATCGCGTCAACAAGGGCGGCGCGCCCACCTTCGACAAGGTCATGGCGGCGGCCGATCTGCTGCGTAAACACGGCATACGTTTCAACACGCTGACCTGCGTGCACCGCTTCAACGGATCACGTCCGCTCGACGTCTATCGGTTTTTGCGGCGCGAACTGGATTCCACCTATATCCAATTCATTCCGGTCGTCGAACCGAAGGATTTCGAGATCGCCGCGCCGCAGGCGCGCGAGCAATCCCGCCTGCCGATCTTCGGCAGCCCGGAGGCCCGCCCCGATCATCCGAATTCGGTGGTGACCGACTGGTCGGTCGATCCCGAGCAATACGGCTACTTCCTATCGCGGGTGTTCGACGAGTGGCGGCGCAAAGATCTCGGTAAAGTGCTGGTCAGCCATTTCGAGACGCTGGTGGCCCAGCATCTCGGCCTGCCTTCGCAGATGTGCATCTACAGCGAATTCTGCGGCAAGAACGTAGCGATCGAGCACGACGGCAGTCTCTATGCCTGCGACCACTACGTCTATCCCGACTACCGTCTGGGTACGCTGCGGGAAAAGCCGCTCGACCAGATGGTGTTCTCGCCGACCCAGGTCAAATTCGGCTACGCCAAATCCGAAACGCTGCCGCGTTATTGCCGCGAGTGCCCGTTCAAGACCGATTGCTGGGGCGAATGCCCGCGCAACCGCCTGATACGGACGCCCGACGGTGAGCCCGGCTTGAACTATCTCTGCGCCGGCTTGCGGCGGTTCTTCAAGCACGCCCTGCCCGAAGTCGAGCGCATCGCCACTTCGATCAGGCGGCAAGAAAAGGCCGCCGCCGCGGCGCGCACGGTCCCGGTATTCGACAAGGCGCAGCGCTAGCCCCCCGCTCACTGCCGCGGCGGGTTGAAGCTCGGATCGAACTGCCCCGGCGACGGGATGAACTTGCGCAGCAGGCCCGGCGCGATGGCGCTCACCGGGTTGACGATGATGCGCGGCGCGCTCGGCGGGCCGGTCGCTTCGTAGGTGATGCCGAGCAGGCCCTCGTTGGCGCCGCCGCCCAGGATCAGGCCGACCACCGGGATCTGCCCGAACAGATTGTTGAGGCCGTAGAACGGCACGAAAGTGCCGCGCAGGTGCACGTCGTTCTTCGCGTAGTCGATCTGGCCTTCGACGGTTGCGCCTACCGCCGGCCCGCGTACCACGCCGTCCCGGATCGACATGTGGCCGGGATAGCGGGTGAAGTCCATGTGCGCCTCGGAGAACTGCACCGCACTGCCCTGCTGGCCGGGCGCGCCCGCGGTCACGCGCTTGAGCGTCGGCTCGCCGCGCACGGAGAAATTGCTCACATAGAGCGTGCCGACCTGCGGCTTCTGATCGGCGCTCGGCGGATCCATCGCCACCCACATCTGCCCGCCATACATGCGCGGATACATGTCGGTGAAGCGGAACAGCGCGCCGGCATCGTCGGTCTCGAAATAGACCACCTGGTGATTGTCGCGCCGGCGCAGGCGCAGGTCGCCGATGAGCGCGGTGTCGCGGCCGATCTTGGCTTTCATGGTGAAGTTGCGGATGTGGCCGCTGCGCCGCGACATCCTGAGATCGAGGCCGCGCAAGGTCTCGCCATTAAAGCCCGCCACCGCGCCGAGTTTCACGTCGAGATCGAGGTCGGGTTCCTTCTTTTTGCTGGTTTTCCGTTTGTCGCCGCCGGCCATTGACGACTTGACGAAGTTGCGCCCGTCATAGACGTCGCCGCGCATGGCGACGTGCAGCACATTGTCGCCGCCGCGCTCGGCCTTCAGCGAAGCCTTGTCGCCGTCCGACAGCGCGAATTGCGGCAGGTCGGCCGAGACGATGTCGCCCGTGCCATCGAATTCGACCGAGCCCTTCACGTTGGCGCCCGAACCGGTGATCGCCAGATTGTCGAAGCGCACCGTCTTCGGCGTCTTGACCAGCGTATAGGAAGCATGCGCGGGCTTGCCGGCCGGCTTCTGCCAACCGGGCAGCATGTTGTCGATCCTGGCCTGGGTGAGGTCGGCGTCGACGTCGAGCTTGCCGTCGTCGGCGTCGTTGTTGTTGTTGCCGATGTCGCCGCTGACCTTGACCGGGATGACGCCGGTGACGGCCTCGCCGAGGTCGATGCCGAGCCGGCGGCGGGCGCGCTCGTCGAGCTTGGCCTGCAGCACCAGCCGCGCCTGCCCGCCGGGCTTCTTCTCGATGTCGACGGCGGCCGGCGCCCCGTTGATCTTGACGTCGCCCTTGACCTGATAACCCAGGTTGGTGGCGCTCACCCGCAGCGTCGACGCTTCGATCTTGCGTCCCATCACCAATTTGTCGGCGGCGAAATTGGTCAGCACGGCATTGACCGAATAGCTCGACGAATCGCGCGGCACGTTACGCCCGACGAAAAGATCGACGCCGACGCGCGCGCTCACGGTGCCGCGGGTGGAATCCGGGTCGAGCGTCATGCCGACGGTGTCGCGCATGGCATCGCTCGACAACAGCGCGGCCGCGGCCGGCACGGCGCCATCGACACGGAAACGCGCGGTCGCCGCCGCCGGCTTGGGATTCACGTCGGGCACGTCGAAAACGCCGTCGGCGATATTGAGCTTGCGGCCGGGCGCGACATCGACCGTGCCGCGCGCCAGGCTGACGCTGGCGTGGCGGCCGACCACGCGCAAGGTCAGATCGGCGTCGCGGATCGCCGGCATGTCGGGCAGCGGCTTCACCATGGTGCCGCTGGTTTCCAGATCGACGGAAAATCCGTCGGGCGGCATCGGCGGGCCGTCCGGACGGAAGTCCGGCAAAGGCGCGTTGCCGGCGATGACGACATGCTCGACGACGCCGCCGAAAGCGTGTTCCTCGACCCACTGCCTGACCGCGTAATTGGCGAAGATCGGCCAGATGCGCTTGAGCACCGATCCGGGCATGCGCGTGCAGGCGACGCCGAAAGCGAGATGCGGCACCGGCCCCGAATAGTCGAAACTGCCGGTCAGCGCGATGCCGATATTATAGAGCGGCCGCGTGTCGATGCGGGTGAGATCGCCCTTGATAAGATCGATGCGCCGCCGCTTGGTGTCGATGCGGCCGTGCATGGTGACGCGGTTGATGGCGAAGCTTTCCGGGTCCAACTGGCCGGCGCCGGCGAGAATGATCGGGTCGATCACGTTGTCGCCGCGCGCCACGTCGAAGGTCCACACGCCGCTCTTGTCGGAGGGCGCCCGCAGCGCCGCGCGCATGGTGAACTGATTGCCGCCGGCGTGCAGCTGGAACGGGATCAGCAGCACGTGCTGGCGCGCGTCCCAGGTGAAGCGGATATCGGCGCGTTCGACATCGACTTTGACGTCGTCGTCGCCGTGATCGACGACGTTGCCGCGGCCCGCCACCACCCGCCCCTGCAGGTTCTGCAAGGCGCCGTTGGCGGAAATCTCCGCGCGCACGCTCGCCGACACCGGCAGGTTGGCTTCCACCTCCAATTCATTGAGACGCAGGGCGAGCAGAATGTCGGAGGTGGACACGTTGCGCGCTTCCAGCCCGACCGCGCGCACGCCGTCGCCGAGCGGCCGCATCGCCGCGCTCAACACCCAGGGCTCTTTGACGCCATCCGACGACAGGCGGAAGGTGATGCCGCCGGCCGCCGGCCGCATCAGGCTGATATTGATCTTGCTGAAGGTCCAGTGCTTGCCGTTGCGCTCGTCGTCGACGGTGAGATTGCCGTTCTTCAGGCCGAGCTCGCGCAGATCGTGACCGTCGAGACCGGTGGCGCCGAGCCCGTCGATCCAGGTGAGCAGGCCGGCGAGATCCTGGGCGCCCGCGCCCAGCGGACCCGGCACCGCCGCTTCCGCCACCGCGCCCGGACTGGTGGGCGCAAGCGCCGGCTGCGCGGTCGCGATCGGGCGCTTGTTGGCGCCGGCGAACACGGTGACGGCGCCGCTCTTCTCGATACGCACGGCCATTTCAGCGCCGACCAGATTGAGGCTCTTGGCGCGCACATTGCCGGTCAAGAGGCCAAGGCCCGAGAGGCCGACTTCCGCCTTGGGCGCGCTCGCCACCACCGTGCCGTCGCCCGCGCGCACGGTGATATCGCGCAGGCGCAGCGAGATGCGGCCGTTCTCGTCGCGCTCGAGTTGGGTGCCGCCGACCGAGACGGTATGGGCGCCGCCGAAATTGTCTTCGATCGCCTTCTTCAGCCAGGGCGTCGCCAGATCGAGCTCGATCGGCCCGCTCGCCAGACGCCACCAAAGTCCGCCCGCCGCCACGACGACCAGTGCAAGGGTAATCGTCGTGCCCCAAAGCAATCGCCGCACCGTGCGCCGGCGCAGGAACTGCAAGGCGTGGCGTTGCAGCGCGTTCCATTGCCGCAGAGCCACACGATGCGGCAGGCGGCGCGCGCGCGGCGCCGGCTCGCCGTCATCGCGCGCAGCGTGCGCGTGCTCTGCCTTCGCCTTGTGCTTGCGGTGATCGGGAGCATGCGACCGATGCGCCGACGCGCGTTGGCTGCCCGCCGGATGGTGGGGCGAAGGTGCGGAATCGTGGTCGTTGCGTTTCATGCCCTGATGGGCGCCCCTCGTCCGGCGTCGAACGCCTGGCAAACCGACCCCGCTGGCCCGGCGCGGCCCACATGGCCCATATTCGCGGATGCGCTTGCGTGCACCCGACGCAGGCGGCTATTGGCCAGTTTGAAGGGTCGAAAACGACGAAAGGAAGGCATCATGGCGCATGAATTGGCAGCCGGAGCCAAGGCGCCGGCTTTCACACTTCCCGGCGATGGCGGCGCGGTTGTGTCGCTGAAGGACTTCATGGGCCGCAATCTGGTCCTTTATTTCTACCCCAAGGCCGACACGCCGGGCTGCACGCGCGAGGCTATCGCATTCTCGCGGCTGCGCGCCGCTTTCGCCAAGGCCGGCACCGATATCGTGGGAGTATCGGCCAATTCGGTGGCCGCCCAGGATAAGTTCAAAGCCAAGCACGCTTTGAAAATCCCGCTCGCCTCCGACGAGACCCACAAGATGCTCACCGCCTATGGGGCCTGGGGCGAAAAATCGCTCTATGGCCGCAAATTCTTAGGGGTCATGCGCAAGACCTACCTGATCGACGGCAAAGGCCGCATCGCCCGGGTGTGGCCCAAGGTCAGCGTGGAGGGCCATGCCGAGGAGGTATTAGAGGCCGCCCGCGCCCTGTAATCCCCTGCTTTTGCAGCCGAATTGGCGCCGCAGCCGGTTCCGCTTAGGGGCTTTTTAACCATATCGGCCTGATATCGCTTTGCCGGTCCGCCGCCTGCTCGCACGGACTTGAGCCGGAGTAGCGATGTCGTCCACCTGCCAGCCGAGCCTCGATCACACCTCCGCGCGGGCGGCGCCGGCACGCGGGCAATCGGCGGGCGACGTCTCGCGCCACGTCCAACACCAGCACCACCGGCGCAGCCGCGGCGGCTACACGCTGCAGCATGCCGGCCATCAGATCCGCATCGGGCCGGTGGCGTTCTGGATCGTGGTCGGAACCCTGGTGGTCATGGCGGTGTGGTCGGTGCTGACCGGCAGCTATTTCGCCTTCAGCGAGGACGTGCTGACCGGCCTGATCGGCCGCCAGGCCAAGATGCAATTCGCCTACGAAGACCGCATCGCCGAGCTGCGCGCGCAGGTCGACCGCATCACCAGCCGGCAATTGCTCGACCAGGAGCAGTTCGAGCAGAAGCTCAAAACGCTGTTACAGCGGCAGGCGAGGCTGGAGAGCCGCACCGAGGCGCTCGCCGGCGACGGCCTCATCACCGGCTCGATCCCGCCCGCGCACCGCGCCAGGCGGGCGCCGGCACCCGCAATGCCCAAGCCGTCGCCGATCAGCGACACCGTGATCTATGTGGCGCCGCCCGACCGCGAGGCGCGCCTGCAATCGCGCGAAGCCCCCGCCGGCCCGACGCGCCTTGCCATGCGCACCGACGCCGGCGGGCTCGACGGCGTGCTGGCGCGCGTCTCCGGCAGTCTCGACAAGATCGCGCTCCGGCAGACCGCCGCGCTCAGCAATGTCGAGGAGCGCGTCGACAACAAGGTGCGCACCATGCACGGCGTGCTGACCGATCTCGGCGTCCATGTCGGCAAATTCACGAAGTCGGCCGAAGGCGGCCCCTTGATACCGATCCGGCCGCCGCGGGCCGGCTCGTCCGCCTTCGACCGCCAGCTCTACCGCATCAATGTCGCGCGCGCACATATCGACCGTTACCGGCAAACGCTGCTCTCGGTGCCGGTGCGCAAGCCGGTGCCCGGCGAACTGGAAGTGAGTTCGCCGTTCGGCGTGCGGCGCGATCCCTTCCTCGGCACGCCGGCGATGCATACCGGCCTCGACCTGCGCGGCGAGAAAGGCGAGCCGGTGCACGCCACCGCCGATGGCAAGGTCGCCATCGCCGGCCGCGACGGCGGCTACGGCAACCTGATCGAGATCGACCACGGCCACGGCCTGTCGACGCGTTACGGCCATCTGTCGGAGATCGACGTCAAGGTCGGCCAGCGGGTGCATATCGGCCAGGTGATCGGCAAGATCGGCTCGACCGGCCGCTCCACCGGCCCGCATCTGCACTACGAGACCCGCATCAACGGCGAGCCGGTCAATCCGCAGAAATTCCTGCGCGCGGGCTTGCGGCTCGGGCGGGTCTGAGCGCGACGAGCCGCTACGGTTGGGCCGGCCTTGACGGCACCGAGCCGCGCGCGTGGCGACGGGACTGCATGAGCTCGGCCCCGCGTGTGGATTCCCGCGACGTATCGGCCGGTGGCGGCGGCGGCTTGAGAACCGGCAGCAGCGCTGCGCCGCCGTACAACAGGCCGACCGCCACCAGCCAGCTGCCGAGAATGCGGCCGAAGATCGCAAACCAACGACGCCGGAAGGCCTGCAGCGTCAATGCAACGGCGCCGGCGATCCAAAAGGCGGCGAGCAGAGGCGTCCACACGAACAGCGGATCGTGCAGGCTGGGATCGGTCAGGAAAACCGCAAGCGCCAGCATGGCGCCCTGCACGATGGCTGCGCCGGGCAGCAGCCAAGCCAGCAGCCGCGCGCGCGGCACCAGCGCGAGCCCAATGACGAGACATGAAATCGGACCCGTCAGAAAAAGATGGGTCGGGCCTTCCACGATCGTATAGATCGTCGAGATAAACCAGCCCTGCATCGCAAAGCCGCCGGGCATTTCCCGGTAATGACGAAGAGCGCATTGATCTACGCTCCCAATCGCGTCACCCCCAAAGCTAGCTGCCCGGCAGCCCGCCCGCGAGCGCACCGCCGAGCAGTGCGAGCCCGAGCAGCATCACGAAAGCCGCAAGACAGATTTCCAACACGCGCACCACGCGGCCGGTCATGACCAAATCCGCCTTGGCAAAGCGCAAGGCCACATCCTTGGCCGATACCGCCAAGATCGCGAGCGACGACACGGTAATCGACGTGCCGATCGCCATCACCACCACCGAGGCAATGCCGGCCAGCAGCAGCCCCTGCGACAGTGCGAATACCAAGACGATGATGGCGCCGGTGCACGGCCTGATGCCGACCGCCAGGATCGCCGCCCAGGCACGCGACAGGGTCAGGGGCTGCGACAGCAGGCGCGGATCGGGCGCATGCGAGTGCCCGCAATCCGCCTCTGCGTGTGCGGCATGGTCGGCATTGACGGCAAGCGCCGGCGCAGCCCCGGCCGGCTGCGCCGCGACGGCGTCGCCGTGGCGGTGATGATGGCGATGCGCGAGGCTCGCGTGGGCGTGCGCATGATGATCATGGTGGTGGCCATCAGGATCATGCTCGTGACGGTGATGCGCCCCGTGATCATGGACATGGTCATGGCCATGACCGTGATGGTGATGGCCGCGGCCGGTCGCTTTCGACCACAGCAGCCAGGCGCCGACCGCCGCCACCAGCCCGTAGCTGAAAATCAGGAACCAATCGGTCGTTTGCGTTATGCCGATGGCGGTCGCCTTGAGGATCACCGCGGCGCTCAGCACCACCACGATCGCCGTCAGCGCCTGCGTGAGGCCGGCCGCAAAGGAGATCGCGATGCCGCGCCGCAGAGTCTGGCGCGTCACCAGCAGGTACGAGGTGATCACCGACTTGCCGTGCCCGGGGCCGACGGCGTGGAATATGCCGTACAGGAAACTCACGCCAGCCAGCAGCCAGAAGGCGTGGCCGTTGTGCCGCAACGCCTGCAAGGCCGCGGTCAAAGCCCGGTAGAATTCCGCTTGCCGCAGCGCCACCCAGGCGAACAGACCGCCGAGCGGGCCGCCGAAAGCCGCGCCGCTGCTGTCGGGCGTCGCTATGCCGAACGGCGTGCGCACAGCGAAGGCAAAGTCGACGTTGGCCAGCAGAGCGCCGGCGGCGGCCGCCGCGCAAAGTCCTTTGCGCATGATCGTTGTCCGTGCGGTCATCATGGGCATGATATCTCGATCAGATTTGCGAGCCCGACCGCGGCGTCTTCCAGCGCTTTCGGCAGGTCGTGCTGGCTTACCGGCACCGCCGCGAGTTGAGCCATGATCTTCGCGTCGAGCGGATGCGGCGGATGGTATGCGGCCGTGCAGCCGGCGGGAGCATGGTAGAGCGTGATCGGATTTTTCTTGGCGAACGTAAAGGCGACGAAATACTCGGGATCGTAGACTTCCAGGGTCATATGCGGGCCCGGCGGGGTCGGCGCCGCCAGCGGCAGCTCATAGTACAAAGTGAGTAGCCCCTTGTCGTCGCGCAGAAAATATTTGTCGGGGTCTTTCAGCTTGATCTTCTTCTTGCCGACCGTCAGCCAGGTGAAGAAGCCGTAATATTTCAGCGAATCGACGTTGGTTTTGGCCATCGGCGCCAGCTCGGCGGCGCTCAACTTGCCGTCCCCGTTGGTGTCGAGACCTTGGCTGGCGAAGGCGGAAAAGGCCGGATCGAATTGCCACACATGCCTGACATCGGTCATGCGCCCTTGTCGATCGAACAGCACCTCCGACCTCGCCTGGACAAAAACGTGCGGGTGGGCGGCGGCCGCGCTCAACGGGGCCATCGTGCACAATGTAAAAATCAGTACTTGGCGAGAGCGGAAAAGCAAGGCGCGCCTCATGCAGGGCAACGCGAGGGGAGGAATTGGGCGCGGTTCATTCACCCATGGTAAGGTGGTAAAAATGTGACTCGGGGGCCCGCGCAAGCGTTGCGTCGGGCATTTGCGTCCATCGGGAGGGACAGGCAGTCGCATGCGGATCGGGCCACGCCACCCTTGGCTCGGCGCGGCCGGGTTTTATCTCACGCGGCCTTTCCTGCAAGGCGCCTTCCGCCGCCGGCACGTCCACCGCGCCGACAGCGCGTTCGCGCGCGCGCGCATCGCCGCGCTCAAAGACAAGATCGGGCGCGGCGACACGGTCTATCTGGCCGGCGTATCGGCCGCCGGCACGCACAATGCAGGCGTCGCGCTCGTCGAAGTGACGCGCGCCGGGCCCAAGCTGATCCTCAACAACGAAGAAGAGCGCTTCTCCGCGGTCAAGCACAGCAACGCCTATCCGCAGCTCGCGATCGCGGCCATGGTCGATTGGCTGGCTAGCCAAGGGTTGGGGCCGCAACGCATCGACGCCTGGTTCAGCGCCTGGGACTATACCGCGCTTGCCGCCACGCTGATCGGCACCTTCCTCGAGGAGGCGCCGGCCAGCCTGCGCACCTTGCTGCGCGCCGAGGGCACGCCGCTGTTCAACGCGCACGACCTCGACCGCGGCTGGCGCGCCGCGCGCCACATCGGGCGCCAGCTCGGCTTCGACAGACCGGTCGACCTGATCGGCACGCCGCATCACGAAAACCACGCCTGGTTCTCCTTCGCCGGCTCGCCCTTCGCGCGCGAGACCAAGCCGGTGATGGTGGCGGTGCTCGACGGGCTCGGCGACAGGGGCGCGATCTCGCTCTATACGGTCGAGAACGGCCGCATGAAGCTCACCTATGCCAACAACAGCGTGTTCGACTCGCTCGGCATTTTCTACGCGGTGATCTCCTCGACGCAGGGCGGCTGGACTTGGCTGTCGAGCGAAGGCCGCTACATGGGCGCCACCGCCTACGGCGACAACGACCGCAGAAGCAACCCCTATTACGCCAGGCTGAAAGAGATTTTCGCGCTGGCTCCGGAGGGGCGCATCTATCTCAACCGCGACTTTGCCAATTGGCCGCGCGACATCATGCGCGAGCCCTACACCGCCGCGCTCAAAGAAATTCTCGGCGAGCCGATCGCGCAGCAGGACCTGTGGAACCCGGACGCGGTGCTGCGCGTCGAGGACATCAAGCACTCGGAGGCCACACAGGCGCGCCTCGACAAGGCGGCGGCGACGCAGATGGTGTTCGAGGACGCGCTCATGCACGTGATCGATCACTTCATCCGCAGCACGGGGAGCGAGCGGCTGGTGCTGACCGGCGGCATCGGGCTCAATGCGCTGGCGAATATGCGGCTGCTGGAGCATTTCGACCGCGCGTATTACCGGCGCACACTTCAACGCGACACGTGCTTGCATTTGTGGGTGCCGCCGGTGCCGAACGATGCCGGCGTCACCATCGGCGCGGCCTATATGGGCGCCTATCTGGCGGGCTACGGCCTCGGCGCGCCGGTCGAGCACGCATTCTATTGCGGCATGCCGCCGGCGGAAGCCGACACCCGCGCGGCGCTGCAGGCAAGTCAGGACATCGAATGGCTCGCGCTCGCGCCCGCCGACAGCGACGCGGCCCGCGCGCGCTATGCCGATTTCATGGCCTATATGACCGCGCAGGACGCCATCTTCGCGCTTTATCAGGGCGCGGCGGAAACCGGCCCGCGCGCGCTCGGCCATCGCTCGATCCTGGCCAACCCTTGCAATCCGCAAACGCGCAACAATCTGAACGCGCGGGTGAAATATCGCGAGGCCATCCGTCCGCTGGCGCCGATGCTGACGCTGGCAGCGGCACGAGAATTCTTCGAGTTGGCGGAAGGAGCGAGCGACGCCGACTACAATGCCTATAACTACATGGTGCTGACCGCGCATGCGAAGCCGCAGGCGCGCGAGCGCATCCCCGCGGCGATCCATGCCGACGGCACCGGCCGGCTGCAGATCGTGCGCGAGAACACCGATCCCCTCACCTATGCTTATCTCAAGGCGCTTGGCCGGCGCATCGGCGTCGAGTGCGCGGTCAATACCTCGTTCAATGTGGCCGGGCCGATCGCGCAGACGCCGCAACAGGCGCTCGACACGCTGGCCCGCTCCAAGGGGCTCGATGCGGTGCTGATGTTCATGACCGAGGGTCAGGTGTTCGCCGCGCTGCATAAGGGCGCCGCGCGCGACGGCGACCGGTTCAGGACATGGCTGAAGGCCTGGCAGGCGGAGACCGGCGAGCGGCTGGAGATTTGAACGAACTGGCCTTGGGCGCAGCCCGCCCGTTCAAACAGCCGGCTTCGGTGACAATTGCGCATCGACAAAGATCGTCAGCCACACGGTCGGCTCATCGGGCGACGTCCAGGCCACCCGGTGCCGGCAATGGGCTGGCAAGAACACGCTGTCTCCCGGCCCGAGCGCGCGGTCCTGCGCTTCGCCTTCGATGCTCAAGTGCGCGCGGCCGCGCAAGACCAGCACCCATTCGGCTTCGTTCTGGTCGTACCAGAAGCCCGCCGGCGAGGCCTGTCCGTGCGAGACGATGCGCTCGACGCGGATGCCGCTCCCCCTCAGCAGCGTGTCGATCGCTTCGTCGCCGCGCGGCGCCGGAAGGGACGAGAGGATGTTCAAGGTCGGCGGCGCCGTGATGTTATCGCTCATCGTCGAACTGTCATCTTGTTTGACTCAATCCGAAACCAATTGCCGCCGTGCGCGCCGCCGCACGGAGCGGGGTTGAGCGGTCCGCGCATCTGTCCGAATATTAGCCTCTTCGCGCCCCATCAAGCAGCTCGTTGCGGGCCGCGAGGCCCCAAAACCGACCCGGGAGAACCACCATGCGGCTCATGCTCAAATTCGCCATACCGGCCGAACGCGGCAACGCGGCGGCCAAGGACGGCGCGCTCGGCCAGGCGATCGACAATCTGATCAAGGCGACCAAGGCGGACGCGGCCTATTTCACGCTCGTCAACGGCAAACGCGGCGGCCTGATCTTTTTCGAGGAAAACAATTCCTCCCGCATGCCGCAGCTCGTCGAGCCGATGGTCACAGCCCTCGATGCCGCGATCGAGATCGTGCCGGTCATGACCCACGACGAGCTCAAGCGCGGCCTGTCGAAATAGCGAGCCGCTACTCCACGTCCTCCACCTCGACCGGCGCCGTGCCGAAGGCCTTCTGCGCCAGCGCGGCCTGCATGAACTCGTCGAGATCGCCGTCGAGCACGGCACCGGTGTTGGAGGTCGAGAAGCCGGTGCGCAGGTCCTTCACCATCTGATAGGGCTGCAAGACGTAAGAGCGGATCTGGTGGCCCCAGCCGATATCGGTCTTGGCGGCCTGATCGGCCTCGGCCTTGGCCTCGCGCCGCTTCATCTCCGCCTCGAACAGCTTGGCGCGCAGCATGTCCCAGGCCATGGCGCGGTTGCGGTGCTGCGAGCGGTCCTGCTGGCACTTCACCACGATATTGGTCGGAATGTGGGTCAGCCGCACCGCCGACTCGGTCTTGTTGACGTGCTGGCCGCCGGCGCCGCCCGAACGCATGACGTCGGTGCGCACGTCCTTTTCATCGATGTCGATCTTGATGCGGTCGTCGACCACCGGGAACACCACCACGCTGGCGAACGACGTGTGCCGGCGCGCATTGGCGTCGAACGGCGAGATGCGCACCAAGCGGTGCACGCCGTTCTCGCTCTTGAGCCAGCCATAGGCGTTATGGCCCTTGATGGTCACGGTTGCCGACTTGATGCCGGCGCCCTCGCCCTCGCTCTCCTCGATCCATTCCACCTTGTAGCCGTGCGCCTCGGCCCAGCGCACATACATGCGCACAAGCATGCCGGCCCAGTCCTGGCTTTCGGTACCGCCGGCGCCGGCATGGACTTCGAGGTAGCAGTCGTTGGCGTCGGCTTCACCCGAGAGCAGCGCTTCCAATTCGCGCCGCGCCACTTCCGCCTTCAGGCGCTTGAGGGCTGCTTCCGCCTCGGCGACGGTCTTGTCGTCCTTTTCGGCCTCGCCCAGCTCGATCATCGTGAGCTGGTCGTCGAGGTCCTGCTCGATGCGGCCGATCGCCTTGAGCTGGTCCTCCAACGCGTCGCGCTCGCGCATGGTGCGCTGGGCGCGGGCCTGGTCGTTCCAGAAAGTGGGGTCCTCGGCCGCCTTGTTCAGCTCGGCGAGGCGGCGTTGCGCGGTTTCGACGTCAAAGATGCCTCCTCAGCAGTACGAGCGACTGCTTGATTTCTTCGATGAGGCTTTCGGTTTCCGCGCGCATGATTGTCCATGCCGCCGTTTGCGGCGGCCTTTCCCGTTCAGGGGTCAGGATTTAACGTCACGCGCGCCGGCGCGCAAGTCATGTCCGCCCGTCCGCGCGATAGCGGGGACGGGAATGAGCGAAGAATGCTCAGTATAGCCCGCCGGTGCCCGAGCGCACCGCGCGTCCGGCGTCGGGCGGCACGTTGCCGTAATAGGGCTGCCGGGTGTTGCCGGTATCGTCGGCGCCGTTGCCGCCGTCGCCATAGCCGACCACCGCGTAATTGTCGGGCGGCGCGGTGCCGGGCTTGAAGGCCTCCAGGATCACGCGGCTGCTGTTGGGACCGGCGCGCATGCCGTTCTTGTAGTCCACGCGCACGAGCTTGATGCCGGGCGGCACCCGGAACGGCACCGGCGGCTTGCCGGCCAGCGCCTCTTTGAGGAAATCGCGCACCACCGGCGCCGCCACATGGCCGCCGGTCTGGCCGCGGCCGAGCGACTTCGGCTTGTCGAACCCGACGTAGACGCCGCACACGATGTCGGGCGTGAAGCCGATGAACCAGGCGTCCTTGTAATCGCTGGTGGTGCCGGTCTTGCCGGCGACCGGCCGGTTGAGGCTGCGCAGCAGGGTGCCGGTGCCGCGTTGCACCACGCCTTCCATGATCGAGGTGATCTGATAGGCGGTCATCGGGTCGAGCACCTGCTCGCGCCGGTCGATCAGCGAGGGCTCCGGCTGGTCGGCCCATTTCTTGGCGTCGCAGCCGATGCATTCGCGCTGGTCGTGCTTGTAGACGGTGTGGCCGTAGCGGTCCTGGATGCGGTCGATCAGCGTCGGCTTCACGCGCCTTCCGCCATTGTCCATCATGGCGTAGGCGGTGACCATGCGCAGCAGCGTGGTCTCGCCGGCGCCGAGCGCAAACGACAGATAAGGCGGCAGCGAGTCGTAGACGCCGAAGCGCTTGGCATATTCGGCGATCAGCGGCATGCCGACGTCCTGCGCCAGCCGCACCGTCATCACGTTGCGCGAATGCTCGACGCCGAAACGCAGCGTCGAGGGGCCGAAGAAGTCGTGCTCGTAGTTCTCCGGCTTCCAGACGCCGAGGCCGGGGCCCTGATCGATTTCGATCGGCGCGTCGAGAATGAGCGAGGACGGCGTATAGCCGTTGTCGAGGGCGGCGGCATAGACGATCGGCTTGAACGAGGAGCCCGGCTGGCGCAGCGCCTGCGTCGCGCGATTGAACTGGCTTTCGTCATAGGAGAAGCCGCCGACCATGGCGAGGACGCGCCCGGTCCAGGGGTCTTCCACCACGATGGCGCCGGAGACTTTCGGCACCTGCTTGAGCGCGAACTGGCCCTGATCGTTGCTCGGCTCGACATAGATCACGTCGCCGGGCGAGAGCACCTCGCCGACCTTGCGCGGCGTGCGGCCCTTCACCTTCGCCCACTTCACGCCATCGAGCGGGATGATGCCGACCTTACGTTCCTTGCTGACGAAGCCGCCCGGCTCACGCCCCGGCTGCAGGCCGATGCGCGCCGACTTCTCGCCGACCTCCAGCACCACCGCCAGCTTCCAGGGCGAAATGTCGGAGAGCGACTTCACGTCGGCGAGCTTGGGACCCCAGTCGCGGCTGACGTCGATCTTGGCGACCGGGCCGCGATAGCCGTGCGCCTCGTCGTAGTGCACCAGCCCGTCGATCAGCGCCTTGCGCGCGATCATCTGCAGCTTGGGGTCGAGCGTGGTGCGCACCGACAGGCCGCCTTCGTAGAGCTTCTTCTCGCCGTAGCGGTCGTAGAGCTCGCGCCGCACTTCCTCGGCGAAATACTCGGCGGCGAACATGTGCTGGGTCGGCGGCTTCTGCACGGCGCCGAGCGGACTGCGCTTGGCCTTCTCGGCGTCCGCCTGGCTGATGAAGCCGTCGGCCGCCATCTGCTCGATCACCCAATTGCGCCGCTCGATGGCACGGTCGTGCTGGCGGAAGGGATGATAGTTGTTGGGCGCCTTCGGCAGCGCGGCGAGATAGGCCGCCTGCGGGATGGTCAGCTCGTTCACGCCCTTGTCGAAATAGGTGAGCGAGGCGGCGGCGATGCCGTAGGCGCCGAGCCCCAGATAGATCTCGTTCAGGTAGAGCTCGAGGATCTTGTCCTTGGAATAGGTGCGCTCGATCTTCAGCGCCAAGAGCGCCTCCTTGATCTTGCGCGTGAAGGTAACCTTGTTCGACAGCAAGAAGTTCTTGGCGACTTGTTGCGTGATGGTGGAGGCGCCCTGCGGGTGGCGGCCGGAGCCGTAATTCTCGGCATAGGACAGCGCCGCGCGCGCGATGCCCGTGAAATCGAGCCCGCCGTGCTCGAAGAAGTTCTTGTCCTCGGCGGCGAGGAAGGCGTTGATCACTCGTTTCGGCACCGCCTGGATCGGGATATAGAGCCGGCGCTCCTTGGCGTATTCGGCGACCAGCGAGCCGTCGGCGGCGTGCACACGCGTCATCACCGGCGGCTCGTAGTCCTGCAATTGCGAATAGTCCGGCAGGTCCTTGGAGTAATGCCACAACAAGCCCGCCACGCCCGCCACCCCGACCACGAACAGGATGGTGCCGACGGCAAACAGGAAACCGAAGAAGCGTAGAATGAACTTCATAGGCGATTGGTCCCGCCGCGGCTCTTAAAGAGCGGCTCCCCGTTTACCCTGCCCGCGCGTCCCCTCGACCGCACGGCTTTGCCAAATCTTCTACCGCCGATTTGCGCAGCGCCGCTATTGCCGCCCACCGGCACCGCGAGCCTTTTTGGTGGCCGGTTTTTATGTTGAAACTGAGGCCGGTAGCGTGTTCCGGATGCAACCGCGCTTACCCTCATCGCGCCCCCACGCTGGCGCCCACCAGCCGCCGGGCAAAGAAATCGTCGACCGCCTGCGCCACCTTTTGCGCGGTTTGCATGCGCCATTCGGGCGAAACCAGATGGCGCAGATCGCTCGGGGTGGTCATGTAGCCGAGCTCGATCAGCACCGAGGGCACATCGGGCGACTTCAGCACCACGAAGCCCGCCGATTTGACCGGCTTGATATGCAGCGGCACCGTCGGCTTGAAATCGCCGACCAAAGTGCGCGCGAACTGCACCGAAAAGGTCTTGGTCTCGCGCTGAGCGAGATCGATCAGGATATTGGCGACGTCGTCGGGCTGCGCGTTCAAGTCGACGCCGGCGATGATGTCCGACTTGTTCTCCTTTTCGGCGAGCTTGGCGGCTTCGGCGTCGGAGGCGTGCTCGGACAAAGTATAGACCGTGGCGCCCTCCGCCTGGCCCTCGCTGCGCGGCAGCGAGTCGGCATGGATCGAGATGAACAAAGAGGCGCGGCGCTGCCGGGCAAAACGCGTGCGCTCCTGCAACGGCACGAAAGTGTCGTCGCTGCGCGTCATCGCCACCCGGTATTTGCCGCTCTTCTCCAGCACCTTGCGCAGGTCGAGGCCGAAGGCGAGCACGACGTCCTTTTCGTCCACCTTGCGGTTATACGACTTGGTGCCGGAATCGATGCCGCCATGGCCGGGATCGAGCACGATCAGCGGACGCGCATCGCCGCCGGCATCGGGCACCGCGGCGCTGCGCTGGACCGGGATGTGCGGCGTGGCGTGGTTCTGCAGCTCGATATTGTGCAGGAAGGTTTCGCGGTCGGTGGCGGTGAGATCGAGCACCAGCCGCGCCGGCTGGCCGTCGCCGGCACCGAGCGCGAAGGCCTTGTTCACCCGCACCGGGCCAGTCACGTCGAGCACGATGCGCGAGCCGCCGCGCATGATCAGCCCGTAGCGGAAGGCCTTGATCAGGCCGCGGCCGTGGTCGCCGACATGCGCCGGCAGCTTGAACATGACCTGGGGCAGATCGACCACCACCCGGTAGGGATCGGCGAGCGTGAAAGTGGCGAGGTCGATCTTGCGCGACAGATCGACCACGAAACGGGTCTGCCGGTTATCGCCGCCGAGCCGCACGCCGGTCGCCTCCGGCATGGTCTCTATGAGCGGCCCGAGCTTGCGCGTGACGACGCCCTCACCGGCCGCGCGCGCGGGCACGGCGAAGGGCATGGCGCTCAAGGCGCAGGCCGCGGCAATACCGAGGACGAGCGGACGGAACGGCACGAATCTCACACCCTTTGCGGCTCTTTCTACTCCAATAGGACGGCAATGGTTAACGGAAGTTAACCAAGCGGGGGGCGGTTCGGGGTCGCGGTTTGGCCGCTCGCTATCGCCACCGGTCATTCTGAGGCCGGCCCAAGGCCGGAATCCAGGGCCACATAATCGAGGCGTCACCATGTCGCCCTTGGATTCGGGGTCGCCCTTGTATTCGCCCCCACGCGCGGAGCCTGTACCCGGACGGCGCGAAGCGCCAATTCGGGTGCGTGCGTCCCGCAATGATGGTGAGGATGCGCCCGCCCTCCCCCAACCCCCGCTTGCTATTGAGGGATTCCAGCCGTATGTATGCCCTGCTGACGGTTTAATGTTCCGGTTGTGCCGCGTTCGGGTGCCCGGCACGCCAGCTCAGGACCGCCCCCTCGAGGAGGCCGGCGGACGAGCGGCGAAGCGAGCCGAAACCCTTGGGTCAAGGACAACCGGATGAGCGTGCGGGGCTAAAACCGCCCGTTTTGAAGCCGTGAGCGATGAGAAACTTCGGTTCGCGCTGAGCAATTAGCGAAGAGCCGACAAGCGCTACGGGTCGCAGTTTCATGCTGCCGTTGATGCAGCAAAAGCAATTCGAGGTCCAACGTCGCCGCGAATCCATCGCGCCGGCGCGTCCACTTGCGGGCCTCGCCGCGCTTTCGCGTGAAAACGCGGCCTCCACCTTCCCCTTCCCCAACCCATTGGCGGACCGCTCCGTGCGCAACTTGCGCATTTTGGCGCCGGCAACGGCGCGCGCGGCGCGCTCCGCCCCAGTGAGATTTATCCATGGCCGACAAAATGCTGATCGACGCGGCCCACCCGGAGGAAACCCGGGTTGTGGTCCTACGAGGCAACCGCGTCGAGGAATTCGACTTCGAAAGCGCCAACCGCAAGCAACTGCGCGGTAACATCTATCTCGCCAAGGTCACGCGCGTAGAGCCGTCTTTGCAGGCCGCCTTCGTCGACTATGGCGGCAACCGGCACGGCTTCCTGGCGTTTTCGGAAATCCATCCCGACTATTACCAGATCCCGGTCGCCGACCGGCAGGCGCTGATCGCCCAAGAAGAGCGCGACCAGCGCGCGGCCGACGCCGAGGCCGATCATCGTGCGCGGGGCGGACGCGGGCGCGGCCGTCATCGCCATCGCGGCTCGCGCCGGCGCGAGGAAGTCCAGCGCAGCGAGCCGCTCGCTGACGAGGAGATCGGGCAGGACAACGCCGAGGCCTTGGCCGAGGCGGGTCTGACCAATCCGTCACCGGATGAGATCGCCGCGACGACCGGCGCCCCCGGCGAAGCCGAAGCGGTTGATATCCCTTCCGAGCTCACCGCCGAGCAGGAGGCCCAGCAAGCCGCCGCCAAAATCGCCGCCGAAGAAGAAGCGGTCGCGCCCTCGCTGCATGAAGGCGAAGCAGAACAGGTAAGCGAAGCCGAAGCCGGCGCGCCGCCGGCGGTCGAAGCCGCCGAAAGGCCGGAAGGCGGCACCGAGCATGCCGAGACCGGCGATCACCTGGCGGTCGAGGCCGCGGCCGAAGAACAGACCATCGAAGCGGAAACCGACCGCGGCGACCGCAACGGACATGACGACGGCAACGGGCATGGCGACGAAAACGGCGACGAGGACGAAGCGGTCGAATCCGTCGGCGGCGCCGATGCGCTGGAAGAAGTGCAGGAGCGGCTGCCGCGCTTCCGCCGCCAATACAAGATCCAAGAGGTGATCAAGCGCCGGCAGGTCATGCTGGTGCAGGTGGTCAAGGAAGAGCGCGGCAGCAAGGGCGCGGCGCTGACCACCTATCTCTCGCTCGCCGGCCGCTATTCGGTGCTGATGCCGAACACCGCGCGCGGCGGCGGCATTTCGCGCAAGATCACGAGCGCCGACGACCGCAGCCGGTTGAAGGAGATCGCCGCGGAACTGGAAGTGCCGGAAGGCATGGGCGTCATTCTGCGCACCGCCGGCGCCTCGCGCACCAAGACGGAAGTCAAGCGCGACTTCGAATATCTCTTGCGGCTGTGGGAGACGGTGCGCGACCTCACGCTCAAATCGACCGCGCCGAAGCTGGTCTACGAGGAAGGCTCGCTGGTCAAGCGCTCGATCCGCGACCTCTACAGCAAGGACATCGACGAGATCACGGTCGCCGGTGAGGAGGGCCACAAGGAAGCGCGCGACTTCATGCGCATGCTGATGCCGAGCCACGTCAAGCACGTGAAGCTCTACAAGGACCCGCAGCCGCTGTTCACGCGCTACGGCATCGAAAGCCAGCTCGACGCCATGTTCTCGCCGGTGGTGCAGCTCAGATCCGGCGGCTACATCGTGATCAACCAGGCCGAAGCTTTGGTGGCGATCGACGTGAACTCGGGCCGCGCCACGCGCGAGCACCATATCGAGGACACCGCGCTCAAGACCAATGTCGAGGCGGCCGAGGAGATCGCCCGGCAACTGCGCCTGCGCGATCTGGCGGGGCTGATCGTCATCGACTTCATCGACATGGACGAAACCCGCAACAACCGCACGGTGGAGCGGCGGCTGAAGGAAGCGCTCAAGTACGACCGCGCCCGCATCCAGGTCGGCCGCATCTCGCATTTCGGCCTGCTGGAAATGTCGCGCCAGCGCATCCGTTCCTCGGTGCTGGAGTCTTCGACCGAGAAATGCCCGGTGTGCGGCGGCTCCGGCCACGTGCGCTCGGTGTCCTCGGTGGCGCTGCAGGCCCTGCGTGCGCTCGAGGAAACGCTGATCAAGGGCGCCACGCACAATCTGATCGTGCGCACGCGCTCGGAAGTCGCGCTCTATATGCTCAACCACAAGCGCGCGCATTTGCGCGAATTGGAAGAGCGTTTCCGCGTCACGCTCACCGTGTCGGCCGATGCCACCGTCAGCGGGCAGCAGTCCTACGTGATCGACCGCGGCGAGCAGATGCATTCGCTGGAGGCGGCCAAGAGTCTCGTCGCCGCCGCGCGCGCGGAAATGCCGGTCGAGGAAACGGTCGAGCTCGAAGAGACCGAAGCGACCGAAGAAGCGGCGGAAGCCGCGCCAGCCGAAGAGCAAACGCAGGACGAAGGCGAGCGCGAAGACGGCCGCCGCCGGCGCCGCCGGCGCGGACGCGGCGGACGTGCGCGCGGCGACGAGCAGCGCGAAACGGCGCCAAGCTTCACGCATGAGACCGTGGCCGAGCATGCGGTCGCGCATGAGGATCACGACGCGGCCTCGGTCGAGGAATTCGCCGGCGAGGAAAGCGAGCCGCAAGCGGCCGACGCCGATGAATCCGGCGAGGGGCGCGAGAGGAATCGACGGCGGCGCGGCCGCCGCGGCGGCCGGCGCAACCGACGCGGCCGCAACGGCCGCGACGAGCCGGCCCTCGGCAATGGCGAAGGCACGACCGAGCCCGATCTACGGCACGCGGTAGAGAATCTCGACCGGCCGCCGGCCCACGAGGACGGCGGCCGCGGACACGATTTGCATGTCGGCACGGATTTCCCGCCGGTGAGTGAGGAGGACGCCGACGCCATGGCGCCGCCCTTTGACCGCGAGCCCGAGGCGGCAGCGCCGAAAGCCGCACCGGCCGCACCGGAAGAAGCCCAGGCCGAGCCTACGCGCCGGCGCTCGACCGTGCGCGAGCCCGCCTTAGGCGGCGAGACGCAGGCCCCGCCTTCGCCGACGCTGCCGCCGCCGTCGCCGTCGCCGGTGATCTCCTCGACCGGCGCGGAAGAAAGCGCCGCGCCCAAACGCGGCTGGTGGGGCAAGCGCCTGATGGGCAACAAGGACTAGCGCACGATGGCGGCCGTGCGCGCCCGGTCATGAAATCCGCCTGGGTCGAGCGCGAGGCCAAGGCCGCGGTCGGGCGATACGGCGAGCAAGGCGTCGCGCCAGATCTGGCGCTGCGCGTCTACTCCACGCGGCTGATCGGCGCCGACGCCAAGCTGGTGCTGCACGGCGGCGGCAACACTTCGCTCAAAGCACAAGCGCGCGATCTCGCCGGCAACGCGGTCGCGGCGCTCTATGTCAAAGGCTCCGGCTGGGACATGGGCGCAATCGAGCCGGCCGGCTTCCCGGCGCTGCGGCTCGACGCGCTGCGCGCTTTGCGCGCGCGCGAGGCGATGTCAGACGACGACATGGCGCGCGCGCAGCGCGCTTTTCTCATCGACCCGCTGGCGCCGGCGCCGTCGGTCGAAATGCTGCTGCATGCCTTCATGCCGGCGAAATTCGTCGACCACAGCCATGCCACGGCGGTGCTGAGCCTGATCGACCAGCCGAACGCACAAAGCCTGTGCGAGGAGGTCTATAATGGGCGGCTCGGCTTCGTGCCCTATCTGATGCCGGGCTTCGGTCTCGCCAAGCAAGCGGCCGCGGTGTTCGAGCGCGATCCAAAGGTCGAGGGCCTGATCCTCGACAAGCACGGCATCTTCACTTTCGGCGAGGAGGCGCGCCAGTCCTACGAGCGCATGATCGAACTGGTGACGCTGGCCGAGCGGCGCCTCGCCACGGGCCGCAAGGCGGTGTTCGCTTCCATAGCCCTGCCCAATAATCTCGCACGCGCACGCGAGGTGGCGCCGATCCTGCGCGGGGCCTGCACCTTGCGCGATGCCTTCGGCGAAGGCGCGCACCGCCGGCAGGTCGTTGAATTGCGCACGAGCGAGACGATCCTCAACTTCGTCAACGGCGAGGAACTGGCGCGCTACGGCCGCGCCGGCGTGCTGACGCCCGACCATGTCATCCGCGTCAAGCCCCGGCCCCTGATCCTGCCCGCGCCGGAAGCAGGCGCGCTCGGCGATTTCAGAAAAGCCGCGCAAGAGGCGGCGCAGGAATTCATCGCCGAATACCGCGACTATTTCGCGCGCCATCGCGCGCGCCAGCAAGGCGCGCAGATGCTCGATCCCCTGCCCCGGCTCGTGCTGGTCCCGGGCGTCGGCCTGTTCGGCCTGGGCGCCAGCGCCAAGGATGCTGCGATTGCCGCCGACGTGGCGGAAGCCGCGGTCGAAGGTATTACCGATGCCGAAGCGATCGGCCGCTTCACCTCGATTTCCGAGCAAGACATGTTCGATTGCGAATACTGGCCGCTGGAACTCGCCAAGCTCGGAACGCGCAAGGCGCTGCCGCTCGGCGGCCAAGTGGCCGTCGTTACCGGCGCCGCCGGCGCCATCGGCTCGGCCACCGCGCGCGCCTTCGCTCAGGCCGGCGCCGAAGTCGCGCTGCTCGACCTCGACGGCAAGGCCGCGCAGGACAAGGCCGCCGCCATCGGCGGCGCCGCGCTCGGGCTGTCATGCGACGTCACCGACGCGACATCGGTGGCGGCCGCCTTCGACGCCGTGGTGGCGGCGTTCGGCGGCGTCGATATCGTGGTGTCGAATGCGGGCGCCGCCTGGCAGGGCCGCATCGGCGAGGTCGACGAGGCGAGCTGCGTAAGAGCTTCGAGCTCAACTTCTTCGCGCACCAGAAAGTAGCGCAGGCTGCGGTCGGCATCATGCTCAAGCAGGGCACCGGCGGCTGCCTGCTGTTCAACGTGTCGAAACAGGCGGTCAATCCGGGCCCCAATTTCGGCCCCTACGGCCTGCCCAAGGCGGCGACGCTGTTTCTCGTCCGGCAATACGCGCTCGACTATGGCGCCGACGGAATCCGCGCCAACGCGGTCAATGCCGACCGCATCCGCTCGGGGCTGCTGACCGCGGACTTCGTCAAGGAGCGCGCCAAGGCGCGGGGCTTGAGCGAAAAAGACTATATGAGCGGCAATCTGCTGCGCCGCGAGGTCACGGCCGAGGACGTCGCGCAGGCCTTCCTGGCGCAGGCGCTGGCGCTGAAGACCACCGCGGACGTCACCACCGTCGACGGCGGCAATATCGCGGCGGCGCTGCGGTGAGGTAAGGCAGCACAAGGTCGAGAGAAATCGACGCGCTCGGCCCTTTTCGGAAGTGCCGCCATCAAGGCCGCTTTGGGTGAAGGGCGCGACAGCCCGACAGCAACAACACGCCCGCTTTCTTATTCACTGTGGCCAAACGGCAACATACGGAAGCGAGCCGCCATGATAGCATTTTATTAACAGTGCGCGGAATGCGGGCGATAAATTCCATGAAAGGTCGTTTGCTTTGCGGTGTGGCCCTGCCATTCTTTATGGCAGTTCCCGCTATGGCCGCCGATTTGCCTGTGAAGGCACCCCCGCCACCACCGGTCCCTGCGGTCTACAACTGGTCCGGTTTCTACGCCGGCCTTAACGCCGGCGGCCTTTGGGCATATTCCGATGATCCCACGACCACGGCCTCGTGCATCGGACTGCCGGGATTTATCGGGCCGTACTTCTCTTGCGCCAACATACCCGGGGTCAATGCGGTCGGCACCGGCTCGATGTCGGGCAGCGGATTCACGGGTGGGTTACAGGCCGGTTACAATTGGCAATTCAATTCGGTCGTGATCGGTGTTGAAGCTGATTTCGGTGCTTTCCAAGCCAAGGCCTCCCGGACAGCCACCGGAACCTATGCCAATATTCCAAATCAGTTCACAATTTCATCGTCGATCGCCGCGCAGTGGCTGTTCACTGCCCGTGGCCGCCTGGGTTGGGTGTTCGATACAAACCTTCTCGCTTACGTCACGGGAGGCTTGGCCGTAACCCATCTGAATGCTGCAAATTCTTTTTCCGATAACGCTCCTGGTATTTTCGGCGGCGGCCATGGGTCTTGGAGCAAGTCGGAAAACAAGGCCGGCTGGACGGTCGGTGGCGGTGCCGAATATGCTGTGAATCACAATTGGTCGGTGCGCGCCGAATACCTTTACGTCCACTTTGATGCCATCACGGCATCTGGTTTGGTCACCGATTCGGCGGGGGCATACGGCAACGCGATCAACACCTCGACCGATCTGTCCGCGCACATCGCACGCGTCGGCGTCGATTATAAGTTCTGAACGTTATCGACCGCTGCTGCCGACTTCGCTCGCGCTCTGTTGCGGCCATCCTGACGGTTATCGGACTCGAGCCTGCAATCGATAGCTCGCGCGCGCCATGAACGACTGGTTCGACCATATCATTTACAACACGCTGAGCCAGCCGGAATCCCCTGCGATCGTGGTGGAGGATCGGGTTGTCACCTACCGCATGTTGGGGGTCGCGATTGAAAATTCCGCACGGCGTATCGCGTCGTTGAATATCCCGAAGGGCGGGCTGATCGCCGTCTGCATTGCGAATCCAATCCGGCACCTCACGCTAATTCTTGCCCTGTACCGGATCGGACTCTGCTCCATGTCGCTGGAGCACGGCCAACCCGGCATTACCAGTCTCAACTTTGCCGCCATCCTTGGCGACGGTGCGGCAAGAACCCGGGTCGATCCCGGCAGCCGGTTTATCGAGGTCTCCGACGATTGGTTCGGACCGGATGCTCCGCCCGGCGACGGCCTGCCTGCGGGTTTTTCCGATCCCAAGGAAATTTGCCACTACGCGCTGACTTCCGGCTCGACCGGCGCGCGCAAGAGCTTCGGCTGCACGATCGAATATGTCGGGCGGCACGTGCCGCGGGCGATCATATACAACTGCGTCCATGTTCTCTGCATGCTGGGCCTGTCGTCGGCCTGGGGCTACTTGATCGCGTGCGCCACCTTGGCAACGGGGAAAACGCTGTGTTTTGCGACAACGCCGTTCCAGGCGGTCCGCATGATCGAGCTGTTCTCGATCGATTACTTCATGGCGTCGATTGACCAACTCGTCGCCATTACGCGCATTACCCGAAAACTTTCCGCCAAACTGAGAAGCCTCCGTACCGTGGTCGCAGGGGGCAGCGTTCCGTCGAGAGCACTGCTCGAAGCCGCGGCAGCCCACGTCTGCAAGGACATTATTTGCCGTTATGGGACCACAGAACTCGGCTTGGTGGCCGACGCTCCGGCAAGCGAAGTCTTGGCGAATCCGGGCCTCATAGGCCGAGTGATACCGGATATCGAGCTTGCTGTTTTCGACACGCGTGGCAATAGGTTGCCGTCCGGCCAGGTCGGCATCGTCAAAGGCCGGATCAAGAACTGGATCGGAACTCTGCCGGCTGAAAGCGAGAACGGGCATCCCTGGATCGATGTCGGCGATGTCGGCTGGGTCACGAGCGACAATCGATACTATGTCGTTGGCAGGACGGCTGATATTGCAACTACCAGCATCGACGACGCAACGGCACAACAGGTCTCGCCGGTTTACGAAATCGAGCACCTGGTGAAGCTGCAGTGGGATGCTGCCGATGCGGCCGCGGTGCTTGTCGGCAACGATGCGGGGCCGCCCGAAATCTGGGTGGCCACGGTCGACTGCAAAGAGGCAGATGCCGCCGAACTCGAAGCTATACTTCGGCATAGAGGCATTGAAGGCGCCGTGCGGCTTTTCTCATTGCCATCGATTCCGCGTGCGGCCAACGGCAAGATTTCAGCATGCGCAATTGAAATCAGTGCTGCTAAATAAAAATGCTTTGTCTGACGTCACGATCTAGACGGGAGCTTTCAATGCAGTGTGCGCGCTGGCGCTGAAGACCGCCGCGGACGTGGCCACCGTCGACAGCGGCGATATCGCGGCGGCGCTGCAGTGACGATCAACCTTGCTTCGCCGCCCGCTTGGGCGGCGTGTCGGGCGGCAACGAGACCCAGGGGTGGCGTTGCTCCTCCCAGACAGCGATCGTCGGCGGAGGAAAATTCGGGTCGGCGAAGTTGCCAATTGCAACGGCGAGGTGTCCGGGAAAGCCTTCGCCTTCCCAATAGACGGTTGAGCCGCAGGCCGGACAGAAGTGAAAGATCAACAGGTTTCCGCTTTCGGCTCTTCGCGTCCATGTCGTCGACTTGCCGGCGACGGCGACCTGCCCGCGCGGGAAACGCGCCTGATTGCTGATCACAGC
Organism: uncultured Pseudomonadota bacterium; assembly: GCA_963805535.1. Lineage (GTDB taxonomy): Bacteria > Pseudomonadota > Alphaproteobacteria > Rhizobiales > Xanthobacteraceae > Pseudolabrys. The sequence continues at coordinate 146,176 of CAWDUV010000003.1, read as the reverse complement.
GCCGGTGCGGCGCTGGCACTCCAGACAGTGGCACATGGAAACGCGCGCGGGCTCGCCTTCGATCGTGAGGTGAAGCTGACCGCAGCTGCAGGCGGCGTGTCGCGTGGTCATGGGCGTGCTTCCTCGGCCGTGGCAATTTCAGCGGGGTTCAGAATAATGTACCACGCGCTGGCGGCGGCGCGTTCGCTCTATGGCTCGCGAGGCGAAGAACAATTTACGCGACTGACTCGCGTAAGATATGCCGGAGACGCCAATTTCCACAGCAAAAGACCGCTTTTCAATTGTAAGCTGATTGGCGCCTCGATGACAATTTTACACAGAAGTTTCTTCTTCGCCGCAATTTGATCTTGCCTGTCGGCTCAATTGAGCGGCGTTTTTCCGATGACGGCAACCCGGCAGAAAATTGGTGCGGCGCGTTGTTACCTGCTTGGCGATCGGGCTCTTAGGGGCGAGTTGCTCAATGAACTCGCTCGCATCAAACGAACCAACCAGCGGTACCCCACCCGACGCTAAAACCGCTATAAGGGCCAGTCTGGAGCACCCCGCCAATGCGAGCGATCCGACACAAGAAGACGCGACGCGCGAAGAGTTGATCTTTCCGATCCAATATCGCGTCAGCAATGTTGGAATATCCAGCGCACAAATAAGAACGCTCACAAATTTCCATGGCTGGGCATGGGAAACCTGCATGCGGGCCACCGTCGACGGAGTCGATGGCAATTTCGCGGTCTTTGTCGCAAGTGGACGGGTCGTGGACGCAAGAACCGCATTGCCGATCGATCATTGCGAACGACAGAAACTACATTCCGCTATCGATAAATCGCCCGGAGCCTCCACCCGTCTCAAACAAAGGCAAGTCTAAAGCGCACCGAAATATCCGATAAAGCAGACTTCGTTATAGTCACTCTGCCAACCCGGACGAGGCGGATGATGTGCCGGTGCCAATCGTTCTCGCCGCGCCCGATATGCCCGACGCGAGGCGCTATAGGCGCGGATAGCGCGGTGGCGCCACGTTAACCGCGGTGTGAAGCGGCAACGGCAAGAGCGCACTAATCCACTGATATTCCCGAAAAAAACATGCTATCCTGCGATCCGGAAGGAAACCCCCAAGGGAGCCAATACCATGCTGCGCTATCTCGCCCTCATCGCCCTGCCCCTGCTCTTGCTGACGGCGAGCCCGGCCTCGGCCATCACCGCCAAGCAGAAGATGGAAACCTGCAAGTTCGGCGCCGCCAACGAGAAGCTCACCGGCAAGAAACGCACCGCCTTCATCAACAAATGCATGGGGCGCGGCAATTATCAGCCAAAGGCGCGCAAGGAAGAGATGAAAAAAGAAAAGGCCATGAAGAAGCCGGCGAAAAAGAGGGCGGCCATGAAAAAGCCCGCCGCCAAAAAGAAGGCGGCCATGAAGAAGCCGGCGACGAAGCCTGCCGTGAAGCCCGAGCAGAAGCAGCAATAGGCGAACGCGACGCCGCACCGCAAATCTTCGACGAGGACCCATGCCGGAAGCCGACAAACAGGGCAAGCTTTACTACGCCAACAAGCCGCAGGCCGCGCCCGGCTTTTTTCTCAAAGGCTCGCACCAGCTCGACTGGGGCATGAAGAACCGGCTTGCCCGCACCTTCAACCCGAAGACCGGCCGCACGGTCATGCTCGCCATCGACCACGGCTATATGCAAGGGCCCACGACCGGGCTCGAGCGCGTGGATATCTCGATCGTGCCGCTGCTCAACCAATGCGACGCGCTGTTCTGCACGCGCGGCATATTGCGCAGCGTGATTCCGGCCGACAACACCATCCCCATCTGCCTGCGCGCGAGCGGCGGCCCGAGCGTGCTGAAGGACCTGTCGAACGAGCACATCGCGCTCGACATGGAGGATGCCGCGCGGCTCAACGCCTGCGGCGTCGGCGTGCAGGTCTATATCGGCGGCGAGCACGAGACGCAGACCGTGCACAACATGACGCGGCTGGTCGATGCGGGGCTCAAATTCGGCGTGCCGGTGATGGGCATCACCGCGGTCGGCAAGGAGATGACGCGCGACGCGCAGTATTTCCGTCTTGCCTGCCGCATCATCGCCGAGCTCGGCGCGCAATACGTCAAGACCTATTACGTCGAGGAAGGCTTCGAGACCGTCACCGCCTCCTGCCCGGTGCCGATCGTAATGGCCGGCGGCAAGAAGCTGCCGGAGCTCGACGCGCTCACCATGGCCTACAACGCCGTGCAGCAGGGCGCCGCCGGCGTCGACATGGGGCGCAATATTTTCCAGTCGGACGCCCCCCACGCCATGCTGGCCGCGGTCAACGGCGTGGTGCACGAGAAGCTGACGCCCAAGCAGGCTTTCGAGCTCTACAGCTCGCTGCGGTCGCAGGGCGCGGCGTAGACACGCGCCGGGATCCATGTCCCCAAAACGAGACGCGCCCGCGACCGTGCCGGCGCGTCTCAATTTGACGCGCCTGCGCGATCTCGCCGAGCGGCTGGCGGTGCTGGTGCTGTTTGCGATCTTCGTGCACCGGCTGCTGCCGCGGCTCACAAACCTCGTCCTCATCGAGCGCGCGCATCCGGAACTGATCTGGCAGGCCGCCGATATCAACGCGCAAATTCTGCTTTTGGTGATCGCCGAGGGCTTGGGCGTTGCGCTGATCCTGATCCGGTGCCGTTCCGACACGCTGTCGCCGCGCGCGCTCGACTGGGCGCTGGCCTTCGGCGCGGTGACCCTGCCGCTGCTGTTCACCAGGCCGGCGCAGCCCGGCGTGCTGGTGCCTGCCGCCGTCACCACCGGGCTGATGTTACTGGGCCTGCTGATGCAGATTTCGGCCAAGCTCGCGCTCTGGCGCAGCTTCGGCGTGGTGCCGGCCAATCACGGCGTGAAGACGCGCGGGCCCTATCGCCTGCTGCGACATCCCATGTATGCCGGCTATACGCTCACCCATATCGGCTTCCTGATCGGCTTCCCCTCGCCCGCCAATACACTGCTCTATGCGAGCGTGCTGGCGCTCAATGTGGGGCGCATCCTGCGCGAGGAAGCGATCCTCTCCCGCGACCCCGGCTATCGCGCTTACACAGAGCGCGTGCGCTACCGGCTGCTGCCCGGGGTGTTCTAGAAATTCACGCCGCCGCGGTCTTGGCAACCGCCCGCACCGGCGGCTCGGTGTAGATGACGTTGCCGCCCGGGTTCTCGGTGACCGCAAAGGTCACGAAATATTCGATCTCGGGATAGACGCCGTAGCGCGCCAGAATGCCGTCAAGCCAGGGCCCCTGATAGAAGGCCTTGGCGTCCGCGAGGCTCTCCCACTGATAGACGCCGCCGGCGACGCCGTTCTCGCCCCAGATGAACTGCTTGCGAACCAGCCCCTTCACGTCGGCAAAGCCGGGCGCGATCTTGTGGAAATGCGCCAGGCACTCGTTCTTGCCGATATGGGCGGGCAGCTTGTAGCGCACGATGGCCGTGATCATGGGCGCGAACTCCCTTGGCAAAGCGGCGGGATGGCTCGCCGCTTTTATCCGATTTTACCCCTCCGTTCCAGGCTGAGCGCGCTATCATGGCCGCATGAGCACGCTCGCCGTCCGCCTCTTGCAGGCGCTCAAGGACTACGGCGCCCGGGAGATTTTCGGCATCCCGGGCGACTTCGTGCTGCCGTTCTACAAGGCGATCGAAGAAGAGAAGATCCTGCCGCATTACACGCTCAGCCACGAGCCGGCGGTCGGCTTTGCCGCCGATGCCGCGGCGCGCTTCCATCAGAGCCTTGGCGTGGCCGTCGTCACCTACGGCGCCGGCGCCTTCAACTTGGTCAATGCGGTGGCCGGCGCCTATGCCGAGCGCTCGCCGGTGGTGGTGATTGCCGGCGCACCGGGCGCGGGCGAGCGCGCCGCCGGCTTCCTGCTGCACCATCAGGCGCGCACCGTCGACAGCCAGCTCGCCGTCTACCGCGAGATCACCTGCGACCAGGCGGTGCTCGACGATGCCGCTCGCGCGCCCGAGGAGATCGCGCGGGTGTTGCGCTCGGCGCGCGAGCAGTCGCTGCCGGTCTATATCGAATTGCCGCGCGACATGGTGGGCGCGCTCATGCCCAAGGTGCCGGTGAAGCCGCCGCGCCCGGCGGCCAAGGACGCGCTCACCGAATGCGCCGACGAGATCCTCGCCAAATTGAAAGCGGCGCGGGCGCCGGTTCTGATCGTCGGCGTCGAAGTCCGCCGCTACGGCATCGAGCGCGAGACCGCGGCGCTGGCGCGCCGTCTCGGCCTGCCGGTGGTGACCACCTTCATGGGGCGCGGCCTGTTGCAGGATGCCCCCGACGTGCTGGCCGGCACTTATCTCGGCGCCGCCGGCGATCCGGCCATCTCGAAAATGGTGGAGAATGCCGACGCCCTGCTCCTGCTCGGCGTCATTCTGTCCGACACCAATTTCGCGCTGTCGGCGCGCAAGCTCGACCCACGCCGCACCGTCGCCGCCATGGGGCGCACCGTGCAGATCGGCCATCACGTCTACAATAATCTGCCGATCGACGCGCTGGTGGCGGCGCTCGGCGAGCGCGCGCCCAGACTGAAGAAGCCGGCGCAGCCGAAGATCAAGCACCCGGTCTATCCGCGCAAGCTGAAGGCGGACGACGCCAAAATCGTGCCCTCCGACGTTGCCACCGCGATCAACGATCTGTTCGACCGCCACGGCAAGATGCCGATGGCCTCCGACGTCGGCGACTGCCTGTTCACCGCCATGGAGATCGACAATACCGCGCTGGTGGCGCCCGGCTATTACGCCGGCATGGGCTTCGGCGTGCCGGCCGGCATCGGCGCGGCAGTGGCAACCGGAGAGCGTCCGCTGGTGCTGGTCGGCGACGGCGCCTTCCAGATGACCGGCTGGGAGCTCGGTAATTGCGCCCGCTACGGGCTCGATCCGATCGTGGTGCTGTTCAACAATACGAGCTGGGAAATGCTGCGCGTATTCCAGCCGGAATCGAAATTCAACGATCTGTCCGACTGGCATTTCGCCGACATCGCTTCCTCGCTCGGCGGCCACGGCGTCCGCGTCACCACGCGGCGCGAGCTCGCCAGTGCGCTGGAAGCGGCGGCGCAGCGCCGCGGGCAATTCTCGCTGATCGAGGTGATGCTGCCGCGCGGCGTCACCTCCCACACGCTCGCCCGCTTCGTCGCCGGCTACAAGGCGGCGCGCGAGCGGGCTAGCTAGGGCGCGCACTCATAAATCCGGTTCTGTAATCGCGGCTCACTGAATGTCCGCTTCACTCCGAAAACGACCGAATTGATGCAATGCCGGAAATGTCGCGAAGTACCAAAAGGCGAAATTGCGCGCCCCGCCAATGCTGACCGTTTTACCGCCGACAGCCGACATTAATCCGCTCATCGAAATCGGCACGCCCGACCCGGCAAGATAGGGGACGCCGCTGCAGGGAGGCCCTATAGCACGGGATTGATGCCCGCAACGTGGTTTGGACTTGCCAGTGACCGCTCGTGGTCGCAATCTCAGCTCGACAAAGCCGGTCATCGGATAGGTTGAATTTCGTTCACAGTTGTCCGCCCCGCATCATCTCCACCAGGGACGTAAGCAAGCACAGTCATCGAACCTAGAAAGGCAAGCAATGAAAAAGCATCATGGCGCCGACGCCACAGCAGTCTTTACGCCAGAAGAAGACCACACGGTTGTCATCTATACGCATAAATTCAAGCCCGAGCATTACCGCAAGGGTATTGAAATTATCACGAGCGCCTTCTCCGACGCCGCAGTGGAGGCCAAACAGAAACGCCTCAACATTTTCCTGAGGCACCCGTCGACACACGAATTGGTCAACGTCTCTTTTTTCCACGAAGACGCCAATTTGGATGAATGGCACGAGTTTAAAGGTCGGCTAGCGACTCTCGAAAAATTACGACCATTGTTGGACGGACCGATTGACGTTCAGGTCTACGAAGTCGAACAGGTCGTTGGTATCGGCGAAAAGCTGTCCTAGCCGAAAATCATATCCGGACATATCGATGATGTAATCCGGCTGAGAACGTCAACGGCAATTGGGATGCCTTAGCGCATCAATGGCGTTGCGAGAGCGGTCGGATGGCCATCGCTTTTCACGCGCCTGTCAGGCGCGCCATGGCGCGATCTGCCGGAGACGTTTGGTCCCTATACGACTTGTTACAATCGCTTCGCTCACTGGGGACGGGCTGGCGTCTGGGACCAGATCATGGATGCATTGGCTGCAATGCATGATGCGGCGGTGCAGATGATCGATACGTCCATCGTGCGAGTGCATCAGCACGGAGCCTGCATCGCTGGCAATAATCAGCAACACATGGGCCGCTCGCGTGGCGGGCTGACGACCAAAATTCATGCCGTTGTGGATACCAATGGCCTGCCGGTCCAAATTGGCCTCACGCCCGGCGAGACGCATGACAATCAGCTTTGTTCTGTTCTCCTGAGCGAATTGCGCCCACGAGCAATGGTGTTAGCAGATCGCGGCTATGATGCCGACTGGATCAAGGCATTTGCCAGTGACCAAGGCGCGTGGGCAAACATCCCGCCCAAGCGGAATCGCAAAGAGGCAATCTGCTTCAGCCCATATCTCTACCGGACGCGTAATTTGGTTGAGCGGTTCTTCAACAAGATCAAGCAGTGTCGGCGCATCGCAACTCGATATGACAAGCTTGCAGCCAACTATCTCGCCTTCATCAAGCTGGCATCAATCCGGACATGGCTGCACGCTTATGGGTCCGCGCCCTAAGTGACGGCCGGCGCGACAATTTTTTACCGGCGCGGTGGACCGATCCATGCCAAATGGCCTGCGGACGATCATCTGCTCGCGCGCGATGCCCGAGCAGCAACGGCACGGGCGCTGCGCCAGGCGTAGAGGCGGCGTGTTACGTCCCGCTTAACCGCGCATTAACCGTAATTTAGTAGTGGCTGCGCCGGATGGCACAACCTGCAAGCGACATTCCGCCGGGAAATGAGGCTGCGGAAGGGCGCGCCGCCACGTCGATTCGCGAGACGATCGACCTTATCGAGCTCGATCTCAGCGCCATGATCCGCGACGTGGCGAGCGCGGCAGCGGCGGTGCGCAGCGGCAGCGGCGCTTCGGCGGAAGCGCTGGCTGCAATCCGCGCGCGCTCCGAGACGCTCGCCGCGCAGTCGCAGGATGCCAAACGCGACACCGAGCAGGTCGCCACTGCCAGCGTCGAGCTCGCGCAATCCTCCGCCGAAATCGACCGACAGGTTCGCGCCGCCGGCAGCTTGACCGACGATGCGGCGGAAGCCGCGGTTGCCGCCAGCCGCAGCGTCGACGGGCTGAAATCGTCAACCGCGGAAATCGGCAAGATCGTCAATCTGATCGCCAGCATTGCGCGGCAAACCAACCTGCTGGCGCTCAACGCCACCATCGAGGCCGCGCGCGCGGGCGAAGCCGGCCGCGGCTTCGCCGTGGTCGCGGCCGAAGTCAAGGCGCTGTCGGTGCAGACGCAGAAGGCGACCGAAGAGATCAAGCGCAGCATCGACATGCTGCAGAGCGACGCCACCTTTTCGATCGGCGCCGTGCACCGGATCGCGGATGCGACCAAGGCGGTGCGCCCGGTGTTCTCGACCATCGCCACGGCAATCGAGCATCAGGTCGACACGACCAACGGGCTGTCCCGCAGCACGAGCGACAATTCGCGTTTCGTCGGCGCGGTCGCCGACGGGGCAGACGAGATCAAGCAGGCCGCGATTGGGGCGACGGCGCACGGCGAAAGCGTCGTGCAATCGGGTCAGGCCGCCGCCACCATGGCCGAGCGCCTCAAGACGCGCTGCGTGATCTTCCTGCGCTTGACTGAAATGGGCGACCGCCGCCGCCATGAGCGGCTGCCGTGCGAATTGGCGGTCGATCTCGACCTGGATGGGCGCATCGCCACCGGACAGACCGCCGACATTTCGGAGGGCGGCATGCTGCTGCGGCTGCCGGATGCGGGCGCCATCGCCATCGGCGGCGAATTCGGCGCCAGGCTCGGCGGCATCGGCCGATGCCGGGTGCGGCCGGTCAACCGCTCCGACCTCGGGCTTCACCTGCAGTTCGTGCAATTCGACGGCGATGCGCAGGCCGTCCTCGAACGCAAGCTCGCCAGCATCCGCTCCGACAATACCGAGTTCATCGATCGCGCCATCGCGGCCGCCGACCGCATCTCGCGCACCTTCGAGGATGCCATAACGCAAGAGCGGATTTCGCAGGACGATTTGTTCGACAACAATTATGTGCCGCTCCCCGGCACCGAACCGCAGCAATACCGTACGCGCTTCCTGGAGTTCACCGAGGCCGTGCTGCCGGGCATTCAGGAGCCGCTGCTGGCGAGCGACAAGCGCCTGGTGTTCTGCGCCGCGGTCGACCGCAACGGCTACCTGCCGGTGCACAACACCATCTATTCCAAGCCGCAACGGCCGGGCGAGCCGCTCTGGAACGCCGCCAATTGCCGCAATCGGCGCATCTTCGACGACCGCGCCGGGCTTTCGGCCGGCCGCGTGGTGCGGCCCTATATCATCCAGAATTACCCGCGCAACATGGGCGACCGCGTGGTCATGCTGTGGGAGATCGGCGCCCCGATCCGCGTTTTCGGCAAGCAATGGGGCGGCTTGCGCACCTGCTATACGATGCAGTGACAGAAATCCTTGCGCGCAGACGCGGTATCAACTGACGGAGGCGCTGGAAGCGGCGGCGCAGCGCCGCGGCAAGTTCTCGCTGATCGAGGTGATGCTGCCGCGCGGCGTCCGCCGCCACGCTCGCCGCTTCGTCGCCGGCTTCAAGGCCGCGCGCGGCGAGACGCCAGCGGCTTGACAAGAGCGCAAAGGTCGCCGGCGAACGCCGTTTCCGGCGTTGTCGCCTGGGACGGCATGCCGTTACCGCCGTGCGGAGAACGTTCATTAACTAGCGCGGGGGTATCATCGCGCGATTCCGAGATAATTTGCATTGCCGTTGCTACCTTAATCAGATGGTCGACACATCCATCGAGCAGCGCCCATCTCAGTGCCCGCCCGCAGAAGAGGAACGCCTGCGCGCGCTCTACGAACTCGACCTCATCGGCGGCAAACGCAACGAGCAGATCGATCGCATATGCGCGCTCGCCCGCGACCTGTTCAAAGTTCCGATCGCACTGGTCAACCTGATCGACCGCGACACGGTCGTCACCATGTCCGGCTTCGGCCTCGATGTCACGGAATTCAGGCGCGAGGACGCGATTTGCAGCACGACGATCCTTGCGGACACGCCGCTGGTATTGGAAGACGCCGCCGCCGATCCGCGCTTCGCCGACAACGTCTATGTGCGCGGCGCGCCGAAAATCCGCTTCTATGCCGGCGCGCCATTGCGCCTGCGGCCCGGCATCAACATCGGCACGCTCTGCATCATCGACCTCGAGCCGCGTAGCTTCGGCGCCGCGGAAAGAGCCAATCTCGCCGCGCTCGCCGACATGATCGTGAGCGAAATACGCGGTCGCCAAGCCGCGCTCGATCTCACCGCCGGCCAGAAGCTCCTCGCCCAGTCGGCGCAGATGGCCAAGATCGGCAGCTGGGAGCTCCGCCCCCCGTCGAACCAGATGGTCTGGGACGACGTCCTCTACGCGATTTTCGGGATTGCGCGTGGCACGCCGCTGACGTTCGAATCGATCATAAAGCATTATGAACCGGCGATGCGCCAGCAGGCGCGCCTTCGCACCGAGGCCTTGCTCACCAAAGGCATCCCCTATGATACCGAGATGCGCGGTACGCGGTCCAACGGCGCGGTTTTCTGGATCCGCACCATGGCGGAAGCGGAAAAGACCGACGGGAAAGTGACGCGTCTCATCGGCGCCGTGCAGGACATCACCGCACTCAAGCTGGCCGATGCACGCCTCCATCAACTGGCCTTTCGCGACCCGCTCACCGGGCTGCCAAATCGTGCCTCGTTCCTCGACACCCTCGAACGCTATATCGATATCGCGCATGCGACCGGCGCGCGCGTCGCCTTGCTCAAGTTCAACCTCGACCATTTCAGGGACGTCAATGACGCGCTCGGTCAACAAGCCGGCGATGCGCTGCTGAAAGCCGTCGCCGAAGGGCTGTGGAAAGCCTTCAGCAAAGTCGGCACCGTGACCCATATCGGCGGCGACGAATTTGCGGTGATCATGCACGGGCCGTCGGTGGACAAGGCCGCGCAATACGCCAAGGACTTCGTCGAGCAAGCCAAGACGCTTTTCAGCTACGAGCACTCCACGCTGCCGATCGGCATCAGCGCCGGCATAGCGATCTTCCCCGAGCACGCCGAAGATTCCGACAGCATCATGAAAAACGCCAAGGTCGCGCTGTTCCAGGCCAAGGCGCAACGGCGCGGCAGCGTCATGATGTTCGACCCCGAGATCCGCAAAGCCGCCGACGAGAAGGATGCGCTGGTGCGCAAGATCCGCGATGGGATCGAGAACAAAGAATTCATCATGTATTATCAGCCGATCGTCGCCTTGCGCAGCGGCAGGGTGGTCGGGCTGGAAGCGCTGATGCGCTGGAAAGATCCCGAACGCGGCATTCTGGCGCCGGCAAGTTTCATGATCGGGTTCGAGGAGCCGGAGCTGGCGGTCAAGCTCGGCAATGTGGCGCTCGATTTGGCGATCGCGCAAATGCGCGCCTGGCTCGATGCCCGCGTCCGCTTCGGCAGCGTCGCCGTCAATCTGTCGACCGCGCAATTCCGGCTCGTCGACCTGGCCGACATCGTCCTGGCCAAACTCGCGGCCGCGGGCGTGCCGCCGAAGCGGCTGACGCTGGAAGTGACCGAGAATGTCTACATGGCTTGGGGCGCGGACGTGGTGGCGGAAACGGTGCGCAAGCTGCACGCGGCCGGCGTCTCCATCTCGCTCGACGATTTCGGCACCGGCTATGCCTCGTTGACGCACTTGCGCCGATTTCCCATCGACAAAATCAAAATCGACAAGTCGTTCGTTCAATCGATCGAAAGCACCCCCATTGTCGACGCAGTGATCAACATGGCGCTGAGCCTCGGCATGAAGGTGGTCGCCGAGGGCGTGGAGCAGCCGGAGCATCTCGTTTTGTTGCGGCTGAAGGGCTGCACCTATGTGCAGGGCTATGTTTTCGCCAAGCCGCTCGAGGCCGATCGCGTCGCCGACTTCATTTCGACGTTCCGATACGTCTCGCCGAAACGGATCAAGAAGGCCGCCAACGGCTAGGCATTCGATGCTTGGATCTGGCGGCCGCGCCGCACACGAAGAGCGCGCCTTCACCACCGCAGTCAATAGCGCATGCGAGCCGTCAATCGCTCTGCAAGATGACGTTCTTCACCAGCGGATAGATCTGGCTCTGCCAGGCGCGGCCGGCGAACACACCGTAATGGCCGACGCCGGCCTGCATATGATGGCGCTTGCGGTAGGGGCGCAGGCCCGAGCAGAGATCGTGCGCGGCCAGCGTCTGCCCGACCGCGCAGATGTCGTCCTTCTCGCCTTCCACCGTGAACAGCATGGTGCGCTTGATGGCGCGCGGCTCGACCTTTTGATTCTGATAGGTCAATTGCCCGAGCGGCAGGAGATGCTGCTGGAACACCTGCTCGACCGTCTCCAGATAGAACTCGGCGGTCAAATCGAGCACCGCGAAATATTCGTCGTAAAAGGCCTTGGTCTGCGCAGCCTTGGCCTCGTCGCCCTTGGCGATATTGTCGTAGAGTTCCTGATGCGCCTTGATGTGGCGGTCGATATTCATGCTCATGAAGGCGGCGAGCTGCACGAAGCCGGGATAGACCTTGCGCCCGCCGCCGTCGTAGCGGCCGGGCACGCGCGCGATCAGATTGCGCTCGAACCAGCCGATGTTCTTCGACTTGGCAAGCTCGTTGACCTTGGTCGGGTTGACGCGGGTGTCGATCGGCCCCGCCATCAGCGTCATCGAGCGCGGCTGCGCGGGGGAATTGCCCTGCGCCATCACGGTGGCAGCAACCAGCGCGGCAACGCAAGGCTGGCACACCGCCACCATATGCGCGCCCGGCCCGATCGCTTCCAGAAAACGGATCAGATGCGCGATGTAGTCGTCGAAGCCGAAGCGGCCGTGCGCGGTGGAGACGTTGCGCGCGTTATGCCAGTCGGTGATGTAGACGTCGTGCTCGGGCAGCATGGTGCGCACGGTGGCGCGCAAGAGCGTCGCGAAATGGCCGGACAGCGGCGCGATCAGCAGCGCGCGCGGCTGCGCCACGTCGATGTCCTTCTTGAAATGCAACAGCGTGCCGAACGGCGTGCGGTGCGCCACTTCCTCGGTCACCGCCACGTCGCGCTTGCCGACGGTGACGCTGTCGATGCCGTAGGCCGGCCGCACATGGGTGAGCCCCGCCCGCGCGATCAGCTCGTAGGCGGCCGTCATATTGCTCAACACGCTCGGCTTCGCGGCGCCGTTTATGCGCGCGCGCGTCTGCTCCAGCGCCATGCCGGCAAGCGCCCGCACCGCCGCCATGATGTCGGATTGGGCCTGATAGGCCTGATAGAGCATCCAATCCCCCCGCGGTCCCGGCGAACCGCCGACAAAACCTAGAACATTTCATGCTGCACTGCGAGATAAATTGCTAGGCGCGCCTGCCTGGGGAAAAGGCAGTTGGCGCGACTTTTTGCACTACGGGAAACTATTGATCCGCCAGAACTTTCGTCTAAGCTAGCGGCTGCCGGGCCGTGCTGAAAAAGGGACAATGCTGCTCCATGGCCGAGGCAACCCTCACCATCGCCAGCAAGAATTACGGCTCCTGGTCGCTGCGCGGCTGGCTGCTGTGCAAGCTCGCCGGGCTCGATTTCGACGAGCAGGTGATCGCCAGCGACGATCCTTCCACCCGCGCCGAGCTTCTGCTGCTGTCGCCCTCTTTCCTGGTGCCGTGCCTCACGCACAACGGCATCAAGGTCTGGGACACGCTGGCGATCGCGCAATATCTGAATGAGATCATGCCGGACTCCGGCCTGCTGCCGAAGACGCTGGCCGCGCGCGCGCATTGCCGCTCGATCTCGGGCGAGATGCATTCCGGCTTTTCCAACTTGCGCTCGGCGCTGCCGATGAACCTGAAGGCGCATCATCCGGGCTTCAAGGTCTGGGCCGGCGCGCAGGCCGACATCGACCGCATCGTGTTCATCTGGCGCGAATGCCTCGACACCCATGGCGGCGTCTATCTGTTCGGGCCCAAGCCGAGCATGGCCGACGCCATGTTCGCGCCGGTGGTGACGCGCTTCATGACCTATGACGTCAAGCTCGATCCCGACTGCGCCGGCTATTGCCAGGCAGTGCTGGCGTTGCCGGCCATGCAGGAATGGCTGGAAGGCGCGCGCGCGGAGCCGGACGAGGTCGTCGAGCTCGATGTAGAGTTTTGAGTGAGGCCGACCCTCGCCGCGAAAGACGCTTTTTTTGAACCCGAGCCGGACGCAAATCGTGCGCCCACGTCACGCCTCGGCGCGCCTGAATGAATATCGCATTGTCTGCGATACATTTCCCGAATTGGCGCACTGCATCGCTGCCCGCGGAACCGACGGGAGAATAAACGACTACCCGGCTCAACGCTTGAGCCAATTCCCGATGCGCTCGACCGCCTCGTGCATTTCGGCAGCCGCGCCGGCATAGCAGAAGCGCAGGAAATTGTGCCCGTTCACCGGATCGAAATCGATGCCGGGCGTCGCCGCCACGCCCGCCTCGTTGAGCATGCGCTTGGCAAAATCGAGGCTGTCGTCGCAGAAGCGCGAAATGTCGGCGTAGAGATAGAAGGCGCCGTCGACCGGCAGGAACCGCTCGAGCCCCGCTTTCGGCAGGCCCTCGCTCAAGATGCGGCGGTTCTCCTCATAGCCGTGCTTGACCGCTTCCATCTCCTCGCGGCCGTCGAAGGCGGCAACGGCTGCGACCTGCGCCAGCGTCGGCACCGAGATGGCGAGATTGCCCTGCAGGCGGTCGATGGTGCGCACCAGGCTCTCCGGCACCACCATCCAGCCGATGCGCCAGCCGGTCATGCAGAAATATTTCGAGAAGGAATTGATCACCACCGCCCGCTCCGAGACATTGGCCGCAGTCTCGGCGGCGAAGGCATAGTCGAGCCCATGATAGATCTCGTCGGAGATGACGCGGATGCCCTCCGCTTCGGCGACCGCGATCAGCCGCGTCAGCGCGTCGGCCTCGATCATGGTGCCGGTCGGATTGGCCGGACTTGCCACCACCAGGCCGGCAGCGGCTTGCTGCGGTGCGCGGCGATCAGCGCCTTGGGCGTCAGCGCCCAGCGCGTCTCGGGGCCGGTCTCGATCAGCACCGGCTCGCAGCCGAGCGCCGACAGGATGTGCCGGTAAGGTGGATAGCCGGGATTGGCCAGCGCCACCCGGTCGCCCGGCTCGAACAGCGCCAGGAAGGCGAGGATGAAGGCGCCGGAGGAGCCGGTGGTCACCGCCACCCGCCCCGGATCGAGCGCCAGGTCGTAAGCATCGGCGTAATGGCGGGCGATGCGGGCGCGTAAGGAGGGGATGCCGAGGGTCTCGGTATAGCCGAGCCGCCCTTGCGCCAGCGCTGCCTGCGCGGCCGCTATGGCCGCGCGCGGCGCGGGCGCTGCCGGCTGGCCCACCTCCAGATGGACCACGCGGGCCCCTTGCGCCTCCCGCTGGGCCGCCGCCGCCATCACGTCCATGACAATGAAGGGCGGCACATTGCTGCGCCGGGAGGGCATCAACAGCGCTTTTGCCGCGTCCAGCATCGTTAAACGGCCTCCCGGAGGCAAAACCCGCCCCGCTGTTGCCGCATTCACCCGTTTGCTTGGGGTCTGCGGCGCGGATCACACGGCAACTTTACGTGATCGGGCCCCGCGTTGACCGCATAGTGGCGCGTCACTAGGTTTTTCGCCCATCTGGCATAGAGCGGCATGATCGAGAACGCGAGACCTATCAGGGCCCGGCGCAGCACGCCAGCGGCCCGCGCCCTGTCGCTGCTGAGCGCCGCTGCCATCGCGGTTGCAGGCTTTGCGCCGACGGTCACGCCCGTGCATGCGCAAGCCGCTCCCCACCTGCCGATCATCCGCGACACCGAAATCGAGAACCTGCTGCGCGACTATGCACGGCCGATTTTGAAAGTGGCCGGTCTGGCCAAGCACGACGTGAAGGTGGTGATCATCAACGACCGCGGCTTCAACGCCTTCGTGATGGATGGCCGCCACATCTTCATCAACGCCGGCGCGCTGTTCGACGCCAAGACGCCGAACGAGATCATCGGCGTGCTCGCCCACGAAACCGGCCACCTGGCCGGCGGGCACCTGATGCGCATGCGCGAGAAGCTGGCGCAGGCGCAAACCCAATCGATCGTCGCCCTGCTGCTCGGCGTCGGCGCGCTGGTGGCCGGCGCCCGCGCCGGCAATGGCGCGAGCAATATCGGCGTCGCCGCCATCCAGGCCCCGCAGTCGGCCATCTTGCATTCGCTGCTCGCCTATGCTCGCACCCAAGAAGATCAAGCCGACCACGCCGCGGTGAAATTCCTCAACGCCACGCACCAATCGGCCAAGGGCATGGTCGACCTGTTCAAGCGGCTGAGCAGCGAGATGCTGTTCACCGCACGTCGCGCCGATCCTTATCTGCAGACCCATCCGATGCCGGCCGACCGCGTCGCCGCGCTCGAGCAGATCGCGCGCGCCAGCCCCTACTGGAACGTCAAGGACCCGCCCGCCTTGCAACTGCGCCACGACCTGATGCGGGCGAAACTGTCCGGCTTCCTGGAATCGTCCGACACCGTGCTGCGACGCTATCCGCTCAGCAACCATAGCCTGCCGGCGCGCTATGCCCGTGCCATTTCCACCTACCGGCACGGCGACCTGCGCTCGGCGATCGCCGAGATCGATGGGCTGATCGCGTCCGAGCCGAACAACCCCTATTTCCATGAGCTGAAGGGCCAGGCGCTGCTGGAAGGCGGGCGCGGCGCACAGGCGGTCGAGCCGTTGCGCCGCGCGGTGCAACTTTCCCACCACGCGCCGCTGATCGAGATCATGCTGGCGCAGGCGCTGATCGGCACCAATAACCGCAAAATGTCCGAGGAGGCGATTGGCCTGTTGCACGGGGCGCTGCGTACCGAGCCCGGCTCGCCGGCCGCCTATATGCAGCTTGCTATGGCCTATGGCCACAAGGGCGACCTCGCCCATGCCGATCTTGCCTCCGCCCAGGCCGCCTTCGCGCGCGGCGACGTCAAGACCGCGCGCATGCTGGCCGAGCGCGCCAAGCACCGCCTACCGGTCGGCTCGCCCGCCTGGGTGCGCGCCGACGATATCGTCAGCGTCAAAGTTCCACGCCATAATCCATAACGATTCCCAAAAAGGACCGAACCGATGCATTTACCCTTGCGCCTTTTCGCCGCCGCCGTCGCCGGCGTCGCCTTGCTCGCGCTTGCCGTCCCGCAGAGCGTGCGCGCCACCGAGTTTTCGCCGGCGCAGCGCGGCGCGATCGAGAAGATCGTGCACGACTACCTGGTCACGCACCCGGAAGTGCTGCAGGAGGCGATGAACGAGCTGGAGAAGCGCCAGCAGGCCTCCGAGGCCGAGAAGCATAAGGCCGCCGTCAAGGCCAACGCCAAGGCGCTGTTCACCTCGCCCGACGAAGTCGTGCTCGGCAATCCGAAGGGCAACGTCACCTTCGTCGAGTTCTTCGACTACAATTGCGGCTACTGCAAGCACGCCATGAGCGACATGCTCACGCTGATGAAGACCGATCCCAAGCTCAAAGTGGTGCTCAAGGAGTTCCCGGTGCTCGGGCCCGGCTCGGTGGAAGCCGCGCGCGTCGCGGTCGCCGTGCGCATGCAGGCGCCGCAGAAATACCTCGAATTCCACACCAAGCTGTTGGGCGGGCGCGGCCATGCCGACGCCGCCCGCGCCCTGGCGGTGGCCAAAGAGATCGGGCTCGACATGGAGCGCCTGAAGAAGGACGTGAAGAGCCCCGAGGTCGAAAAGACGCTGAAGCAGGACTTCAAGCTGGCGGAGGCGCTGGGCTTGAACGGCACGCCGAGCTACGTGATCGGCGACAGCGTGATCGTCGGCGCCATCGGGCTCAAGGGCCTTGAGACCAAGATCAATACCGCGCGCTGCGGCAAGGCCTCCTGCTGAGCCGACGGCTGGTCGCATGCCCATCGCCACGATCCGCAACCAGCAGGACTACCGCAGCGCACTCGATGAAATCGAGCGCCTGGTGGCGGGGCGGCGCAACAGGCGCGACGGCGCGCGTCTGGCCGCGCTGGTCACGCTGATCGAGGAATGGGAGCGCAGGCACTACCCATTCCGTTCCACCGTGGCGCATTAGCGAAGGCCCACGGACGGGCTTTCGGGCTCGGACATAATCCACAGCCGGCTTGAGACGGCCGCCGCGCGAGATATCGCCCGGCGGCCGTTTTTGCGTCAGGATCGGCCCGGCGCCGCGCGGCGCCGGGGCGCGGCACGGCCATGTACGGCATCGGCCTGGAAGAGGAATTCTTCGTATTCGACGCGCGCACGCGCCGCGCCGTGCGCCGCATCGACCGCCAGTTCCTCGAGGGGGCTCAACGCGCGCTCGGCGACCGCGTGATGACCGAGATGCTGCAGTCGCAGATCGAGGTGCTCACCCCACCCTGCACCACCACCGCCGAAGCGCGCGTGCATCTTGCCGGCTACCGGCGCGCGCTCGGGCAGGCTGCCGCCAAGCGCAATCTCGGTCTGGCCGCCATTGGCAGCTTCCCGCTCGCCTTCTGGCCCGAACAGATGGTGACGCCGAAGGCGCGCTACGGCGCCATCATGGACGACCTGCAGATGATCGGCTACCGCAACATGCTGTGCGGCATGCACGTGCATGTCGAGGTGCCGGACGTCTCCCACCGGATCAACCTGATCATGCGGCTGACGCCCTATCTGCCGCTGCTGCTCGCGCTCTCTACTTCCTCGCCGTTCTGGCAGGGTCATCTCACCGGGCTCGTCGGTTATCGGCTGGCCGCCTATGACGAGCTGCCGCGCACCGGCCTGCCCGAACTGTTCCGCACCAACGAGGACTATCGCGGCTATGTCGAGGCCCTGGTCGGCGCCAAGATCATTCCGGACGCGAGCTATATCTGGTGGAGCCTGCGTCCCTCGCTCAACTACCCGACCCTCGAGCTGCGCACCGCCGACAGTTGCACGCGGCTCGATGACGCGCTCGCGGTCGCCGCGCTGTTCCGCTGCCTGGTGCGCGCGCTCGACCGCAACCGCGAGATCAATGCCGGCTTCGACCGCGTCGGCCTCGCCATCACCAAGGAGAATCGCTGGCACGCCCAGCGCTATGGCATCACCGCCACCTTCGTCGATCCCTTCAGCCACGCCCCGCTCACCATGCGCGACTGGGTCGAGCAAGTGAGGGCCTTGATCGCCGAGGACGTGGCCGCCTTCGGCTGCGCCGCCGAGATCGCGCATATCGACCGCATCCTGGCCGAAGGCACCAGCGGCGACCGCCAGATCGACATTTTCACCCGCGCCCGCGCCGCGGGCCGGCGAAGGTTAACGGCGCTCAAAGAGGTGATCGACTGGGTGGCGGCGGAAACGGTTGCGGTATAATCAAATGTCGTCATTCCGGGGCGCTAGCGCAGCGAGCGAACCCGGAATCCAGAAACAAATTCGGAAATTGCGTCTGGATTCCGGGCCCGGCGCTAACGCGCCGTCCCGGAATGACAGCGTGGCGGGCTTCCCCTTCCGCGCGCGGCCACCTATAAAGCGCCGAGTTCTCCTTTAAAATGCCCGGCTCCCGCGCATGCCCCAGACCGTCTACATCCTCAACGGCCCCAATATGAACCTGCTCGGCACGCGCGAGCCGGAGAAATACGGCCGCGCCACGCTCGCCGACGTGGAGAAGCTGTGCAAAGAGACCGCCGCGCGCTTTTCGCTCGACATCGTGTTCCGCCAGTCCAACAGCGAAGGCCAGATCGTCGACTGGATCCAGGAAGCGCATGCCAAGGGCGCCGCCGGCATCGTAATCAACCCGGCCGGGTACACCTCGACCTCGATCGCCATCCTGGACGCGTTGCTGGCGGTGAGCGCCACCGTGCCCGCGATCGAATGCCACATCACCAATATCCACCAGCGCGAGAGCTTCCGGCACACCTCCTATATTTCGAAGGCGGCCAAGGCGGTGGTCGCAGGCTTCGGCATCGAGGGCTACGCGCTTGCCGTCACCGGCCTGGCGCGCTTCGTCGGCGCCAAAGAGAAGAGCTGAACCGGGCAAGATGGGTAAGCCTCCGAAAACCTCGCTGATCGACCGCGAATTGATCCACGAGCTCACCAAGCTCCTGGACGAGACCGGGCTGACCGAGATCGAGATCGAGCACGGCGGCCAGCGCGTGCGCGTGGCGCGCAACGTCACCGTGGCGGCACCGGCGCCGGCTCAGCGCCTGGAAGCGCCGATGCCGCCGGCCGCCGAAACGGCGGCCGCGCCGCTCGATCTCGCCAAGCATCCGGGCGTGGTGATCTCGCCCATGGTCGGCACGGCCTACGTTTCGCCCGAGCCGGGCGCCAAGCCGTTCATCGAGATCGGCAGCCAGGTGAAGGCCGGCGACACGCTGCTGATCGTGGAAGCGATGAAAACCATGAACCAGATCCCGGCCCCGCGCGGCGGCACCGTGATCCAGATTCTGTTCGAGGACGGCCAGCCGGTGGAGTTCGGCGAGCCGCTGGTGATTATTGAGTAGCTCCTTCCTGTCGTCCCCCGCGAAGGCGGGGGACCCAGTAAACACCGACGACGCGAATGCGCACGACCGAAGCCACACGGATTACTGGATGCCCCGCCTGCGCGGGGCATGACACCCGAGATGTTCGATAAAATCCTCATCGCCAACCGCGGCGAGATCGCGCTGCGCGTCTTGCGCGCCTGCAAGGAGCTCGGCATTCCGACCGTCGCGGTGCATTCCACCGCCGACGCCGACGCCATGCATGTGCGCTTTGCCGACGAGAGCGTGTGCATCGGCCCGCCCGCCGCCAAAGACAGCTATCTCAACATCCCCAATATCCTGGCCGCCTGCGAGATCACCGGCGCCGATGCGGTTCACCCCGGCTACGGCTTCCTGTCGGAGAACGCGCGCTTTGCCGAGATACTGGAAGAGCACGGCGTACAGTTCATCGGCCCCAAGCCCGAGCACATCCGCCTCATGGGCGACAAGATCGAGGCTAAGCGCACCGCCCGGCGCCTCGCCATTCCGGTGGTGCCGGGCTCGGAGGGCGGCATTACCTCCGACGCCGAAGCCGCCCGCGTCGCCGGCGACATCGGCTATCCGGTGCTGATCAAGGCTGCCGCCGGCGGCGGCGGCCGCGGCATGAAGGTCGCGCGCAACGCCGAGGCGCTCGCCAATGCGCTGATGACCGCGCGCGCCGAGGCGCAGGCTGCCTTTGGCGACGACGCCGTCTATCTCGAGAAATATCTGGAAAAGCCCCGCCACATCGAAATTCAGGTGCTGGGCGACGGCAAGGGCAAGGCCATCCATCTGGGCGAGCGCGATTGCTCCTTGCAGCGCCGCCATCAGAAGGTACTGGAGGAAAGCCCCTCGCCCGCGCTCAACACCCAGATGCGCGACGTGATCGGCGAGACGGTGGCCAAGGCCATGCGCGAGATCGCTTATCTCGGCGTCGGCACCGTCGAGTTCCTCTACGAGAATGGCGAGTTCTATTTCATCGAGATGAACACGCGCATCCAGGTCGAGCACCCGGTGACCGAGATGATCACCGACATCGACCTGATCTTCGAGCAGATCCGCGTCGCCGCCGGCCACGAACTCACGATGGAGCAGCGCGACGTCAAGTTCCACGGCCACGCCATCGAGTGCCGCATCAATGCGGAGAACCCGGTCACCTTCCGCCCCTCGCCCGGCAGGATCCTGCACTACCACCCGCCCGGCGGCCTGGGCGTGCGCATCGATAGCGCCGTCTACCAGGGCTACACCATCCCGCCCTTCTACGATTTGCTGGTCGGCAAATTGATCGTGCACGGCAAGACGCGCACCGAATGCCTGATGCGGCTTAAGCGCGCGCTCGACGAAGTGGTGGTCGACGGCATCGAGACCACGCTCCCCTTGTTCCGCGCGCTGGTGCGCGAGAAGGACATCCTCGACGGCAACTACCACATCCACTGGCTGGAGCAGTTCCTGGCCGGCGGGGGGATGGAAAGCTAACCCGTCATGAGCAAACCCGGCGCCTACGCCTACCTTCCTTTGGAGCGCGTGGTGTTCGGTGTGCCGGCAGCGGACGCCGCGGCGCAGGAAGCCGCGCGCATCGGGGCAAAACGCGTTTTCATCGTCGCCTCCAAGACGCTCTCGACCAAGACGCCGCTGGTGCGCGACATCGCCGACGCGCTCGGCGAGCGCTATGTCGGCCTGTTCGATGCTTGCGTCGCCCACACCCCGCGCTCGAGCGTGCTCGCGGCGGCGCGCGCCGTGCGCGAGGCCAAGCCCGACCTGATCCTCACCGTCGGCGGCGGCACGCCCATCGACACCGTGAAGGTGCTGCAAATCTGCCTGGCGCATAACGTCGACAGCATCGAGGGGCTCGACGCCTTGCACATGTCGGTCGCGCCCGACGGCACGCGCACCGTGCCCACCATCAAGCCTTCGCCGGTCCGCCAAGTGGCGGTGCCGACCACGCTGTCGGGCGCCGAATTCTCCAATCTCGGCGGCGTCACCGACGAGCGCACGCGCCTCAAGGAATCCTTTATGGGCGCCGACATCGGCGCGCGCGCCGTCATCCTCGATGCCGCGGCGACCGTCTACACGCCGGAATGGCTGTGGCTGTCGACCGGCGTGCGCGGGCTCGACCACGCGGTGGAAACGCTGTGCTCGATCGACGCGCATCCTTATTGCGACGGCTTGGCGCTGCACGCGCTGCGGCTGTTCGCGGCGAATCTGCCGAAGAGCGACGGCGATCTCGCCGCGCGGCTGGCCTGCCAGCAGGCCTCCTGGTTGGCCGCCTCTTCGATCGCGCGCGTCAATTACGGCGCCAGCCACGGCATCGGCCATGTGCTGGGCAGCATCGCCGACGTGCCGCACGGCCACACCAGCTGCGTGATGCTGCCGCATGTCATGCGCTTCAACGAAGAAGCGACGCGCGACAAACAATCGCTCATTGCCGAGGCCATGGGCCGGCCGGGCGTGCCGGCGGCCGACGTGGTGGCGGAATGGATCGCCGCGCTCGGTCAGCCGACCACCTTGCGCGCCGTCGGGGTCAAGCGCGAGCAACTGCCCCAGATCGCCGAGGCCGCGATGTCGAACCTGTGGGTGCGCACCAACCCGCAGCCGATCAATTCGCCGGACGATGTGATGCGGATTCTGGAAGCGGCGTGGTGATTATACCGAATTCGGCTGATTGATTCTCCGTTGTCATTCCGGGGCGCGAGCGAAGCGAGCGAGCCCGGAATCCAGAGCGACATGGCGAAGCCATTTGTGTGGGCCTGAATTCCGGGCCTGGCGCTTCGCGCCGTCCCGGAATGACGAACTGATTTACCGAATGCAGCTTGTAGCCCCGGTGAAGCGCAGCGAAACCCCGGGGCAGCCTATCGATCGTTCCCGGCTACGCTTCGCTTCATGCGGGCTACGGAACTGACCTGCCCTACCCCGCCGCAGCCCTGGCCGCCGCCCCGTCCACCCTTGGCATAATCGGCACGCTGCCGCGCAAGCCCAGCATGTCCTCCAGCAGCTTCGCCCCCGCCAGCACGCGCGCCTCGGCGCGCGGCGGCCCGACGATCTGCAAGCCGACCGGCAACTCCTCGCGCGTGAAGCCGCAGGGCAGCGACAGCGCCGTACAATGCGCGATGGTGGGCGCATAGGCGATCGCCAGCCATTCGACGTAATTGCCGAAGGTCACGCCGGCGCATTCCTTGACGTAGCGCTCCTCGACCGGGAACGGCGCCACGATGGTGGCGGGACAGAGCAGGAGATCGTAGCGCTCGAAGAAGGCCAACGCCCGCGCGCAGATCGCCACGCGCTGCGCTTCGGCGCGCTCGAGCTCATCCATGGTCAGCCGCATGCCGAGCTCGATATTGGCCACCACTTCCCACTTGAGCAGATCGCGCTTGGTGCGCAGCAGCGCGGCCTTGCTCACCGCGTAGTCGTAGCCGCGCAGCACCTGGAAGCACTCGTGCACGCCGGAGAAATCCGGATGCGCCTCTTCGACGACGACGCCGGCTTGCGCCAAGCGCTCGGCCGCCTTGCGGGTGATCGCGGCGACTTCGGGATCGACCGGCGTGATGCCGAGGTCGGGCGAATAGGCGACGCGCTTGGGCCGTCGCTCCGTTTTTCACCGCGGCGCGGAAGGCGCCCGGCACCGCCGGCAGCGACAGCGGATCGCCGGCGTGCTCGCCCGACATGGCGTCGAGCATCAGCGCCAGATCGTCGACGTTGCGCGCCATCGGCCCTTGCGCGCCCAGCGTGCGGTCGATCTTGGCGCTCGGCGTGCGCGCCACGCGCCCCACGCTCGGCCTGATGCCGACGATGCCGCAGAAGCTCGCCGGATTGCGCAACGAACCGCCCATGTCGCTGCCGTGCGCCAGCCAGGCCATGCCGGTCGCCAGCGCCACCGCCGCGCCGCCCGAAGAGCCGGCGGCCGAGCGCGCGGTGTTCCACGGGTTGCGCGTGAAGCCGAACACCTCGTTGAAGGTATTGGCGCCGGCGCCGAATTCCGGCGTGTTCGACTTGGCGTAGACGATGCCGCCGTTGGCCTCCAGATGCTCGACCAGGATGTCGGAGCGCGCCGGCACGTGATCCTTGAAAACGAGCGAGCCGTAAGTGGTGCGCACGCCGGCCACGTCGCTCAAATCCTTGATCGGCACCGGCATGCCGGCCAGCACCCCGCGCTCATCGACCGGCAGCTGCATCAGCCGGTCGGCATGGGCGCGGGCCCGTTCGAAGCACAAGGTCGGCAGCGCGTTGACGCTTGCGTCGATCGCGGCAATGCGTGCCTCAAGCGCGTCGAGCAGGTCGTGCGGCGTCACCTCGCCGCGCTTGAGCCGCTCGACCAGCGCGCAGGCGTCGGCCTTGATCAGTTCCTCGGTGCTCATGCAGTCCCCCGGCGGCTCTCTGCGGCGATCTTAGCCGCGCCGGGAGGCAGCGCCAATGCGCTTCAGAGTCTGTCTGAAGGGAAACGCTTGAAATTCGCGCTTATTCGGATTGCGTTCCCCGCGCGCGGCGCAGCGCCATAAGCGCGTCTTCGACGCGCTATGGTGGTGCGACGCAGACGCGGGGGCCCGGTTTGCTTCAGCCAACCGGGGTCCCGGGTCTGCAGCGCACCGTTTCACGCTGCGCTGCGCCCGGGACACGGAGTTGGCAAGCGGGGCATTTTTTCGACCCGCCTCTCACACGCCCACGCCTCCGGTCAGCCGCGCGAGCAGCGTGCAGACATCGGCCGGATTATAGGGCTTCTCCACGAACACCGAGCGCGACACCAGCGGGGCGATCTGCCCGGCCCGGTAGCGGCCGGAGGCGTAGACGATCGGAACCTCGGGCCGCATCTCGCGCACCCGCACCGCCAGCTCCGAGCCGTCGATGCCGCCGGGCAGATTGACGTCGGTGAACAGCACGTCCAGCTCGCCGCCGGCGTCGATATAGTCGAGCGCCTCGTCGCCGCTCGCCGCCTCGTGCACGGCGAAGCCGCGCTCGGCCAGCCAATCGGCGACCAGATGGCTGATCAGTGCTTCGTCCTCTACCAGCAGGACGGTGGTTGTTGCGGCGCGTCCCATGGGACCCCACGTATCGTTCCGTCGGTCACTCGGTGGGAGAACGCGGCGGCCCGGCGGCAGTTCTCCTTTTCAGAAATTTGCTCATGCTATGGTAAGCTGACCGTTAACCGTCGCGTCAATGCCGCAATAAATACCGGAGCCGCGAGAGCCCTAGAATCCGACCCGCCATGGCCAGCCGCGAAAACGCCTTCATCGAGATCACGCCGGACGTGCTGCTCAAGGCCTATGCCTGCGGCATTTTCCCCATGGCCGAAAGCGCCGAGGATCCCGCGCTCTATTGGATCGAGCCGGAAATGCGCGGCATCATCCCGCTCGACACTTTCCACGTGCCGGCGCGGCTTGCCCGCACCATGCGCGCCACGCCCTTGAGCGTGCGCGTCAACCGCAATTTCGAGGCGGTGATCGCCGGCTGCGCCGAGCCCAAGGGCGACCGCGCCCGCACCTGGATCAACGGCCGTATCCGCCGCATCTACCGCGCGCTGCACGCGCACGGCCATTGCCACAGCGTCGAGGTCTATGACGGCGAGGAACTGGTGGGCGGCCTCTACGGCGTCTCGCTCGGCCGCGCCTTTTTCGGCGAGAGCATGTTCCACCACGCGCGCGACGCCTCCAAGATAGCGCTGGTGCATCTGGTGGCGCGCCTGCGCGCCGGCGGCTTCCGCCTGCTCGACACGCAATTCGTGACGGACCACCTGCGCACCTTCGGCGCGGTCGAGGTGCCCAAGCGCCGCTATCACCGGCTCTTGGAAGAGGCGCTCGTCGGCGAAGGCGATTTCGCAACGCTGCCGCTCGACCGGCCGGTGAGCGGCGACGAAGCGCTGGCGATTATTGCGGAGCAGCGGCCGGCGCCGGACGCGCCCTAAAGGCCGCGCACCTGCTCCGCGCCCAGGGGCCGCGGGGGCGCTGCCACCGCACGCGCCGTCTGTTCAGCCGTATCCGGGCCCGGCTGCTGATCGAGCAGCAGCATGAAGAACGCGGCAAAGATCAGCTGGCATCCGACTGAGATCAGAAAGCTTGCCGCGCACACCAGCCGGATCAGCGTGTCGCCTTCCACCTGGCCGAACGCGACCGAATACCAATAGAACAGACCGTAGCCGGCCGCCGCCAGCCCGCCCGCGACCAGCACGCCGCCGCCGGCGAGGCAGCGTTCCAGCGCGAACCATGGCCGCAGCGCTTCATAGGTTCGGTCGGGCGGCACCAAGCGCTTTTGAATCGCGACCGATTTCGCCAGCATCCAGAAGAACACCGATTGAATGCCGACCACCGTCAAGGCGCAGGTGAGGATCAGCGTATGCTGGGCGAACACCACGCCGCCGATGCGGATATTGGCGAAGAACAGCACCAGCGAGGTCAACCCGCCCAGCGATGCGAGCAGAGCGCCCGGATAGAGGAACAGCCCCTCCGGGCTGAGCAGCAAGTAGAAGCGCAAGCTGCGCCAGCCGTCGCGCCAGCTGCGTAAGTGCGGCGGCCTTCCCCTGCCGTCCACGTGCAGAACCGTCGGTACTTCGGCGATGCGCAAGCGAGCGATGGTCGCCTTGACGATCATCTCGAGCGCGAACTCCATGCCCGGCGCCGCGAGCTCCAACTCGAGGACGGTCGCGCGCCGAAATCCGCGCAACCCGCAGAAGAGATCGTTGGCCGGCGTCTTGAACAGAATACGGCCAATCGCCGTCAGCAGCGGATTGCCGAAATAGCGGTGCAGCGGCGGCATGGCGCCGGCATCGATGCCGCCGGCGAAGCGGTTGCCGAGCACGAGATCGTAGCCCGCCTTGAGCTTCTCGACGAACCCGTCCAGGGCGGAGAAATCGTAGCTGCCGTCGGCGTCGCCCATGATCACGAATGTGCCGCGCGCCGCCTGGGTGCCCGCCGTCAGCGCGTGGCCGTAGCCGCGTTGTTCGACGCTCACCACGCGCGCGCCGAGGCTTTCGGCGATCGCAACGGATCCGTCGGTGCTGCCGTTATCGGCGACGATGATCTCGCCCGAGATGTTCGCGCGCGCGAGAAAATCCTTGGCCTTTGCGATGCATACGCCGACCGTGCGCGCCTCGTTGAGGCACGGCATCAAGATCGACAGGACAATTTCACTCGACATCGGCTTGGTGGCGCCCAAACGCACGCAAACGCCTTGTCTGGCACCGGCGATCTTTGCTGAAGCGACTTGAAAAGTAAACGTGGCGCGCTGGCCGCGCCGCACTCCGATTAACTAACGCAGCGTCGGTAGGAAGCCGCCTTCGCGCCGCCGCTGCGAGCGCTGCGGGGTGTGCCGCGGTTTGGGCGCGGGCTTGGGCTTGGCCACCGGCTGATCGTCCGGCGGCGCCTCCGCCACCGCCGGCAGCTTGCCGCCTTTGCAGTCGGACAGCCACACGTCGTAGATCGGATGCTCGACCGCATGTAGGCCGGGACTGGCCGCGAACATCCAGCCGGTGAAGATGCGCTTGATGGCGCCCTGCAGCGTCACCTCGTCGACCTCGACGAAGGCGTCGGTCTGCGGCGTCTCGGTCGGCGGGCGCGAATAGCACACGCGCGGCGTCACCTGCAGCGCGCCGAACTGCACGGTCTCGTTGATGGCGACGTCGAACGAGGTGATGCGGCCGGTGATCTTGTCGAGGCCGGAGAACACCGCGGTCGGGTTGGCGATGCGCTCGGGCGGCGGCGCCACCACCACTTCGCGCTCCGGCGGCGTGGTGGCGGCCTGCTGCGGCGGCTGGCCCGGCGCGCCCGGCTGCGCCTGCTGCTGCTGCTGCTGCGCACCGGGCGGCTGTCGCTGGCCGGGCGGCAGTCCGGGCCGCGTTTGACTCGGCGGCTTGGCGGCCTGTTGCGGCGCCTGCTGGACGCCGGGCGGCGGCGGCAGCGTCTGCTGCTGGATGGCGCCGCGGTCGGGCCGGCTGCCGGGCGGCAGGTTCATGGGCGCCGGCAAAGGCCGGGCCGGTGGCTGGTCGCGGCCCGACGGATAATAGGGCGGCTGGCGTTCGGAGGGCGGCGCGCTCGGCACATCGGCCGGCGGGCGCGGCGGCGGCTCGTTGAAGATCGAGCCGAATTGCGCGGCGGCCGGCCCCGCCAGCAAGAGCGCGGCCAGCGCCGGCACACCGAATGTCAGTCTCAATCGCGCCATCGATGCGGGGTTCCGCCTGCACCCTTACCCGGTCACGCCAATAAGCAGGCAAGGCCCGGTTAACACGGGGAATGCGGCAGCGGAAGGGCGGGAGAAAGCGAGTAGTGAGTAGCGAATAGCGAATAGGTGCCGTTTTCCCGCTATTGGCTACTCCCTACTGCTCAGTCACGGGCTCTATTCGCCCGGATTCCAGGCGCGGTAATCGCCGGTCGCTTTCGGACGCCGGCCCGAGGCCAGCGTCGAGCCGGGTGGCCGGTAGGCGGCCGGCGTGCCGGTCATGTTGGGGCGATGCGGCTTCTGCCAGGCGCGCGCGGTGTAACTCTCCTGCGTCGGCGGCACGTCGACCGTGTGATGCATCCAGCCGTGCCAGGAGGGCGGCACGGCGGTCGCCTCGGCATAGCCGTTGAAGATCACCCAGCGCCGCTCGAAGCCGAGCCGCGCGTCGATCTTGCCGCCCTTGGTGCGGTAGTAGCGATTGCCGAATTCGTCCTCGCCCACGGGCTCCCCATACATCCAAGTCCAGAACTGGGTGCCGATAGTTTGCGAATTCCACCAGGTGAAGAGCTTCAGCAGGAAGTTTTTCATCGCTTTTTCGCGTATTGCTCCCCCGACGTTGCGCGTTCTGCCACCTCCGGCCAAAGCTGTCCAGCGGCGGTGGCGAGCCCGCCGTAATGGCGAGCGCTTGCCGGCGGCGATATGATCGCGCGGACGACGAGCAACCGACAGGAGGGCCGCGCCATGTCAGCCACGCTATCCGACCTCATCAAGCAGGACGGCTGCCTGGCGCTGCCGGGCGTCTATGACGGCGTTTCCGCCAAGCTCGCGACCAGCGTCGGCTTCCAAGCGCTCTACATGACCGGCTACGGCGTGGTCGGCTCCGCGCTCGGCATTCCCGATGCCGGCCTTGCCACCTACAGCGAGATGCTCGAGCGCGTACGCTGCATCGCCGCTGCGTCCGCCCTGCCCTTCATTGCCGACGGCGACACCGGCTATGGCGGCCTCCTCAATGTCGAGCGCACCGTGCGCGGCTATGCCGCCGCCGGCGCCGCCGGCATTCAGCTCGAGGACCAGGAATTCCCCAAGAAGTGCGGCCACACCGAATATCGCCGGGTGATAGCGGCCGACGATGCCATTGCCAAGATCCGCGTCGCGGTCGACACGCGGCCGAGCCGCGACTTCCTCATCGTCGCGCGCACCGACGCGCGCTACGCCGAAGGCCTCGATTCGGCGCTTGCGCGCGCCGAAGGCTTCCTCAAGGCCGGCGCCGACGTCCTGTTCGTCGAGAGCCCGGAAAGCCTGGAGGAACTGCGCCGCGTGGCGGAGACCTTCAAGGGCGCGGTGCTGCTCGCCAATATGGTCGAGGGCGGCCGCACGCCTTACCTGTCGACCGGCGAGCTCGCCGCGCTCGGCTTCAAGCTCGCGATCTTCCCGGTGACCGCGCTGCTGACCGCCGCCGGCGCCATGAAGCTTTGCTACGAGCACCTCAAGACAGCGCGGCACCGGCAAAGGCAGCGCCGCCCCCATGCTGCCCTTCGCCGAGATGAACGAGCTGATGGGCTTTCCCGCCGTGCACGCCTTCGAGCGGCGCTACGGCAGGACCGAGAGCAGCGCCGCCGAGTGACGGCGCGATCAACCGTCGCCCCCCCGCGCGCACCGGATTTGCCCGGGTTGCAATTGGCCGTGCGAAGCCGTAAAGGTGCCCAGGAATTAATCAACGCCGTGCCTTATCCGGGCAGGCGCCGATCAGCGAATGACAGTGCCGGGACAAAAAGGCGGGCTCGCAAACCGGGCCCGCCTTTTTCATTGGCAAGGTCGGCTATTTATCCGCGCTCGTCCCCACAGCATGCCTCCCCTCGCCAGGCCTCGCGGCCCTCCTTGACCAGGAACCAGACGATGGCGAGCGCGGTGACGGCATCCACCCACCAGAAGCCGGTCAAGAGCTGGGCGATCAGACCGATCACGACCGCCGCCGCCAGATAGCCGCAGGTGATGCTCTCGACCGCATCGGCGCGCAGCGCCCGGCTGCCGATCGCCTCGGCCACCGCGAGCTTGCGCCGGGCGAGCCAATACATGAGCGGGATCGCCGCCGCGGTAACCGCGAGACCGGGAATGGAGAATTCCTGGCCCCGCCCGCGTCCATCAGGCTCCAGGCCGCGCTCGCCACCACGTAGAAAGCCAATGCGAACAGCAGCGCGCCACCGATCCTGGACGCGAGCCGCTCGGCGCTTTCGGAGAATTCCGCGCCGTGGCGCAACTCGACGCTGAGCCGCCAGATCAGCACGCCGGCCGAGATCAGCTCGATGGCGCTGTCGAGGCCGAAGGCAAGCAACGACAAGCTGCCGGCGGCAATTGCCGCCGCGATCGAGACCGCGGCTTCGACGGTCATCCAGCCGATCGTCGCCCATTCCAGCCGGAAGGCGCGGGCGATCAGCGTTCGGCGATCGAGCGCGAGCGCCTGCTCCATCGCGTGGTCCTTTCCCGTCGCCGCCCGCAATATTAACGCCGTTCGCCGTCGATGCGCGGCACTCCGTTACGGCGAATTGCCGCCGCGGCTGATTCACAAGCGTGGGCAACATCAACACGCTCGAGCAACGCCGCGGCTTTCGCCGTAACGCACTGACCGCGTTTTGAGAATCAGAGACTCTTGGGCGCCCAATGCCGGCGCTATCCCGCATTTATCCCCGGCGCCGGCGCGCAAGGCGCCCGCCGCGGCGGGCGCCGCAAGCCCGGTTTTTCCGTCATTTTTCTGTCATCGGCCCCGGCTTAAAAACCTACCCCTGGGTTCCGAGAAAAGTGCTTTCCGCGACCCACCGATCGCTCAATACTGGCCCCGGTTTCGCTTGCTGGCGTTGGCTTTCCGGGGCTCTTTACCACAAGATTTAGTGTTTGATTCAGATTTACCCTCTATCTGTTGTTGACGATGGCAGCGAGTCCACCTAGCTTTGGTTTGTTCGGTGCGCGTGAGTTCAGGTTCCCTCCGAACCTCCAAAACGGCTCCAGAAGTCGTATCTCACCCGCGCCGGCCACGGCGTTTTGGGCAACAGGTTAGCTTTGTGCCGGGCGCCAAAACGCCCAACTGAGATCATGCGTAACCGGTGCCAATGGAGAGCGCCGGACTGAAACGAAGGCGGTGTTGAACGGGGCCGACGGGGCCAGGCGGGCGTTATCAGCGCCCGGCGGGTATAATCGTCGGCGGTCGACAGCCGCCCAGCAATTAGGGGCTAGTGACGACAATGCGGATCGAACGGCGGTACACGAAAAAGTCGGCCTACGAAAACATGACCTTCCGTCATGTCGCGAGCGAGATCCGCAACCCGGACGGCTCGGTGGTGTTCAAGCTCGACAATGTCGAGGTGCCGGAATCGTGGTCGCAGGTCGCCTCCGACGTGCTGGCGCAAAAGTATTTCCGCAAAGCCGGTGTCCCCGCCCGCCTGAAGAAGGTGGAAGAGAATTCCGTGCCCTCGTTCCTGTGGCGCTCGGTCGCCGACGAGGAGGCACTTGCCGCGCTGCCCGAGAAGGAGCGCACCGTCGGCGAGCACAGCTCCAAACAAGTGTTCGACCGGCTCGCCGGCACCTGGACCTATTGGGGCTGGAAGGGCGGCTATTTCGATTCGGAGGAAGACGCGCAGGCCTTCTTCGACGAATTGCGCTACATGCTGGCCGCGCAGATGGTGGCGCCCAATTCGCCGCAATGGTTCAACACCGGCCTGCACTGGGCTTACGGCATCGACGGGCCGAGCCAGGGCCACTATTACGTCGATCCCTTCACCGGCAAGCTGACCAAGTCGAAGACCTCCTACGAGCACCCGCAGCCGCACGCCTGCTTCATCCAGGGCATCGGCGACGACCTGGTGAACGAAGGCGGCATCATGGATTTGTGGGTGCGCGAGGCGCGCCTGTTCAAATACGGCTCCGGCACCGGCACCAATTTCTCCGCGCTGCGCGGCGAAGGCGAGAAACTCTCGGGCGGCGGCAGGTCGTCCGGCCTGATGAGCTTCCTCAAGATCGGCGACCGCGCCGCCGGCGCCATCAAGTCGGGCGGCACCACGCGCCGCGCGGCCAAGATGGTGATCGTCGACGTCGATCATCCCGACATCGAGACCTACATCGACTGGAAGGTGATCGAGGAGCAGAAGGTGGCGGCGCTGGTCACCGGCTCCAAGACCAACCAGAAGCACCTGCGCGCCATCATGAAGGCCTGCGTGAACTGCGAGGGCTCGGGCGACGACTGCTTCTCGCCGGAGAAGAACCCGGCGCTCAAGCGCGAGATCAGGCTGGCGCGCCGCGCCTTCGTTCCCGACAACGTCATCAAGCGCGTGATCCAGTTCGCCAAGCAGGGCTACAAGGACATCCAGTTCCCGACCTACGACACCGACTGGGATTCGGACGCCTATCTCACGGTCTCCGGGCAGAACTCCAACAATTCGGTGCGGGTGACCGACGGCTTCCTCAAGGCGGTCGAGGCCGACGCCAGCTGGGACCTGACCTTCCGCAAGAACGGCAAGGTCAAGAAGACGCTGAAGGCGCGCGAATTGTGGGAGAAGATCGGCTACGCCGCCTGGGCCTCCGCCGATCCCGGCCTGCAATACCACACGACCGTCAACGACTGGCACACCTGTCCGGCCTCGGGCGAAATCCGCGCCTCGAACCCGTGCTCGGAATACATGTTCCTCGACGACACGGCCTGCAATCTCGCTTCCCTCAACCTGCTCGCCTTCCGTGACGCGCAAACCGGCGCCTTCGACGTCGAGGCTTACGAGCACGTGGTGCGGCTGTGGACGATCGTGCTCGAAATCTCGGTCATGATGGCGCAGTTCCCGTCGAAGCAGATCGCGCAGCTCTCCTACGAATTCCGCACGCTGGGCCTCGGCTACGCCAATATCGGCGGCCTGCTGATGACCTCCGGCATCCCTTACGATTCCGACGCCGGCCGCGCCATCTGCGGCGCGCTCTCGGCCATCATGACGGGCGTTTCCTACGCGACCTCCGCCGAAATGGCGCAGCAGCTCGGTCCCTTCCCCGGCTACAAGAAGAACCGCGAGCCCATGCTGCGCGTCATGCGCAACCATCGCCGCGCCGCCCATGGCGAGCGCACCGGCTACGAGCAGGTCGCTCAGCCGCCGGTGCCGCTCGACCATGCCGCCTGCCCCGACGTGCAATTGATTGCGCATGCCAAGGCCGCCTGGGACCGGGCGCTCACGCTCGGCGAGGCGCACGGCTACCGCAACGCGCAGGCGACCGTCGTCGCCCCCACCGGCACCATCGGCCTGGTGATGGACTGCGACACCACCGGCATCGAGCCCGACTTCGCGCTGGTGAAGTTCAAGAAGCTCGCCGGCGGCGGCTATTTCAAGATCATCAACCGCGCGGTGCCGGAAGCGCTGCGCACGCTCGGCTATTCGGAAAGCCAGATCGCCGAGATCGAGGTCTATGCGGTCGGCCACGGCTCGCTGGCGCAGGCGCCGGCGATCAACCACACCACGCTGAAGGCCAAGGGCTTCACCGAGGAAGCGATCGCCAAGGTCGATAAGGCGCTGCCCACCGCCTTCGACATCAAATTCGCCTTCAACAAGTGGACGATCGGCGAGGAGTTCTGCCGCGACACGCTCGGCATCAAGGCGGAGGACTTGAGCCTTCCGACCTTCGACCTGCTCGCCGCGCTCGGCTTTACCAAGCGCGAGATCGAGGCCGCCAATATCCATGTCTGCGGCGCCATGACGGTGGAAGGCGCGCCGCACTTGAAGCCGGCGCATTATCCGGTGTTCGACTGCGCCAACCCGTGCGGGCGCACGGGCAAACGCTTCCTGTCGGTGGAGAGCCACATCAAGATGATGGCGGCGGCGCAGCCTTTCATCTCCGGCGCCATCTCCAAGACCATCAACATGCCGAACGACGCCACGGTCGAGGACTGCAAGTCGGCCTACTTGCTGTCCTGGAAGCTGGCGCTGAAGGCCAACGCGCTCTACCGCGACGGCTCCAAGCTCTCGCAGCCGCTCAATTCGCAGCTGATCGAGGACGAGGAATGCGAGGATGACCTGGTCGAGGCCTTCCTCGACAAGCCGATGGCCGCGCGCGTCACGGGGCTTGCCGAAAAGGTGGTGGAGAAGATCGTCGAGCGCGTGACCGTCCTGCGCGAGCGCGAGAAGCTGCCCGACCGCCGCAAAGGCTACACGCAGAAAGCCGTGGTCGGCGGCCACAAGGTCTATCTGCGCACCGGCGAATACGACGACGGCCGCCTGGGCGAGATCTTCATCGACATGCACAAGGAAGGCGCGGCGCTTCGCTCGATCATCAACAATTTCGCCATCGCGGTTTCGCTCGGCCTGCAATACGGCGTGCCGCTGGAGGAATATGTCGACGCCTTCACCTTCACCCGCTTCGAGCCGCAGGGCCCGGTGCAGGGCAACGACTCGATCAAATACGCCACCTCCATCCTCGACTACGTGTTCCGCGAATTGGCGGTGTCGTATCAGGAGCGCTTCGACCTCGCCCATGTCGACCCGAGCGAGAGTGGCTTCGACGCGCTCGGCAAGGGCGTGGCGGAAGGAAAGCCGACGCCGGCCAGCGCTTACGTCTCCAAGGGCCTCACCCGCTCGCGCACCGATCGTCTCTCGGTGGTGACCGCGCAGGGCGCTGCCACGAGCGCGCCCGCCCCGCTTGCCGGGGAGGGATCGAAAGTGACGGCCTTCCGCTCCGGCGCGCCGCGCGCCGAGACCTCCGGCGCCACCGCTCTCAAAGCCGAGCCGGAAGCCAAGCTCTCGCCGGCGCAACAGCTCGAAGCGCTCAACGAGCACGACGCGCGCGTGCACGCCAAGCACGCCGCCTCCGAGAAGCGCGCCGAAGCCCGCGCCAAGGGCTACGAGGGCGAGGCCTGCGGCGAGTGCGGCAATTTCACCTTGGTCAGGAACGGCACGTGTCTCAAGTGCGACACGTGCGGGTCGACGACGGGGTGCTCGTGACGGCAACGCAAACGTAAACCCGTCATCGCCGGGCAAAAGCGCGAAGCGCGTCTTCGCGCAAAAGCCCCGGCGACCTCGATTAGGAAGACGAGACAAGACATTCACGCGCCCCGGTCGGGCTTTTGTACTGGGAGACCGCTCTGAGCAGCAAGCCGCAGGACACGCAAGCCAAGGCCAAGGCCGAAGCAAGCTTCAAACGCAAAGAGACGCAGGCACGCGAAGGCGCCAAGGCGATGGCCGACTACGAGGCCGCGCAGATCGCGACGCGCGAGAAAACCGCGCGCCTGAAGAAGCTGCGCGAGGCCAAGGAGGCGGCCGACGAGGCAGCCGCCGAGGTCGAGGCGGCGGAAAAGCCGAAGGCGGCGGGGAAGAAGAAGCGGCGGTAGGGGGCGATCCTCTCTAACTCGTCATGGCCGGGCTTGACCTGGTCGTCTACGGCTTAAGGGGCGGAAAAGGCCGCCTCTTCGTTGGTTGCCCGGCAAAGTTCGAACGAAATAAATCGCGTCAGATTACTCCTGAGCACTCGCTGCTCAACTTCTTCACCTTTGACGCCTTTGGTTCAACTTTTTTGCCAACCGATGAGCCTCGCGCTCCTCGAATAAACTGTGCCATTTCTTGTAGTGGGTGACGTGGCTCTCGACCGAATTTCAAATCGGCAGGAAAAAATAGCTCTGAAAATCGCTTCACGTCTTCGTATCCCTGTCCCGCAACAAGCAGCGCATCTTCGCCGAGATCGATAAAATGCAATAATTCGCGAGTTATATCGATAAAGTGAGACGAGAATGTCCGTCAGAAATACCAAAAGTCCTATTACACCAATACGCAAAATTGTGCTGGACCAATTGATGCCGCCTCTATTGTCCGCTTTGGCTGCCATTTGTTTAGTCATTGTCCCAATTAGGTCGCTATACAATTTGTCGATCTCATTAAGTTTTGCTGTGTAATAAGCGGCGAAGGTACCATTGGGGCTGTTCAAATTTGAGCGCGTAAAATCATTAAATGCAGTTGCTCGTTCGCTCTGCAATTGCGAACTGAGATTACTAAACGTCGTGTCGAATGAAGAGAGATATCCCGCAAAAATTATAAGTATCGTGCCGGCAAGCAAAGTCACGATGATTGTCCAATAAATTAAATTGGCCCGATTCTGCAGCCGCTTGATCGCATCGTCTAAGTCCGACACCACGCGCATTCGCGGATTCCTTATCAGCTTAGCTTTTCTGTCTAGTTGAACTTTGGTTTCGGAAGTTGTTTGTTTTAGTTCGATGGCTGCACCATCCGCTGGCTTTTCATCGACAGTTGCGCTTCTCAGTTCTGTGTCGCTCTCGGATTCTGCTTCTGTAAGCTTCTTTTCGGCCTCGTTTTTCAAAACCCCGACAACAATCGGCACTGCGATTAAAGAAAGGACGGCCGCAATTATTACATTGCTTAAATCCGAGCGAGAATGTAGTTCGGTTGGAAGCGCGGCGGCCCGCCTCCCGAAGCGAAGACCACATCGAGGCTAGTGAAAGCCAATGGGTCTGCCCCCGAAGCAATCAACAAAACGAAAATGATAATAACCGCGCTTAGGAATGTAAGCAGCTTGACTACGAAAGGAACTTTTACTTTCGAAGCTTCAGGCATTGTTTCATCCCCCGCCCACCCTCAGCACAACCGTACGTAGAATATCAAAACTATTGGCCTTGGAAAGGTCGTATGGTGGAGTAGCGTGGCGGAGGCTTTTTTTCATTGGAAGCATTGCGAAACGCGCCTCGCTATTCTGCCCTTGGCGCTACAGCTCTCACTCTGATTTCGCCTCCACCATCTCCCTTGGCCTCACCATCGTCACGATGGCGCCGTCGGCATCTTCCACAAACTCCGGATCGCGCTTGAGCCCGTAGGGCGGATTAGCGCAGCGTAATCCGCCAATTAGGAAACCGCGGCGCAATACGCTTCGCTATTGCGCCCTACGCGTTACGCCTAAAATTCCAGCAAGCGTAGCCCTGGAGCGGACCTACATCCGGGGCCTTACGCGCAACCGGCAACGCTCATCCCGGATAACGCTAGCGCGTCATCCGGGCTAGGGCGCTGGCACTTAAGCTCTACAGCCCTACGCCGCATCGACTTTGCCCGTCCACCTAAGTCGCCGATATTCCCGGCATGAAAACCAAGCGGCTGACAGACGCGCTGGCGCGGGTGGAAAATAGGCCCGCGGAACGGCGGGAGCAATTAGCGGATATCGCGCTCGATATCGACGCCGGGCTCAAGGACGGCGTCTATTATCCGACACCTGAAGAGCTTGCGGGGATCGACCGCGGCCTGCGCGACGCCGAGCAAGGCCGGTTTGCGACGGATGAAGAGGTGGAGCAGGCCTTCGCCAAATTCCGCGGCGCATGAAGGTCGTCTACACCGCCACGGCACAGAATGAACTCCGCGAAATCGGTGAATGGCTGGCGGCGCGTTATCCCGTCGTTGCACCCCATGTAGCCCGTAGCCCGTAAAGCGGATTAGCGCAGCGTAATCCGCATCTTTCAGCGAAAACGCGACGCGATACACTCCGTCTCACTTCCAACACGAACGCGGCCTTCCCGTGCCCCGCCTGCCGCTGCGCTCTCACTGGAAGCCCCCCATGCCGCGTCTCATTCCCGGCGCCTTCGCCCTCGCGCTCATCGTCGCGCTGGCGCCGCCTGCCTTCGCGCGACCGCGCACAAGCACGCCCACAAGCGCGTCGCGCACAAGAAGCGCCACGTCTCCCGCCACTGGCACGGCTACGGCTTCCTGCCCGGCTATGTGCCGCCCAAGGTGGCGCAACGCGAGCGCGAGCGGCGCTATTGGGAGAGCGGCCCGCATTTCTACGGCCCCGCCTGGCCGGGCTTTTATCGCGGGCGCTGGAACGGCGGCGGCTTCGGGCCGTGCTATACCTACACGCCGATCGGCTACATGTGGAATTGCGGGAAATAGCAAGCTTGCGGCGAACGATAGCGCGCCGTACCGTGAACCACCGTGCAATCGCTCAACACGCCACCACGCTCACATGTCCCTGCTCACCGTAATCCAACAGCGCGCGGTCGCGCGTGATCAGGGTAGCGCCAAGCTCGCGCGCGGTGGCGGCGATGATGCGGTCGCTCGGATCGTTCGGCGGTTTGCCCGGCAGGTAGGATGATGCGATCAGCACATCCGGCGACATATCCGCCAGCTTCACGCCCGGTATCTCGAACAAATTGGCGAACCAGCGCTCCGGCCGGATCAGTAGTTGCAATCGTCCGCGCGATGCCAGCATGCCGACTTCCCAAGCCGTGATCGGCGAGATAAAGGACGGAACGCCCTCCCGATCCGCGGCGGCAAGGATGTCAACGGCCGCCTGCGCGATCGGCGTCTTGCCGTAAATCCAAATCGCCGCGTGCGTGTCCCACAATAACGGTTGCACCTACTTCTCCCGCTTCTCGGGGCCGTATTCGGCATCGAGTCGAGCGGCCCATTCCGGATCGGCCGGCTGCGTGATGTCGACACCAGGCATGATGCGAACTAGCCCTTTCATCGCTCCCCAGGCGGGATGAAACGGCTTCTCCTCGCCCTCGCCGCCCGCCACCTTCGACGCGCGCACGCGGCGGAACACCAGCTTGCGGCCAGCCATGTCCACCTGCTCGCTCTCGAAGCCGGCGTCGAGCCACACCTTGGTCATGACGCTGTTGTCCGGGTTGTTCGACCACCACGGCCGGTGCTTGCTGGCCGACGGCGGCAGCTTCACCCCGGTCACCCGCTCGATTTCGGCAAAGGTCATTTGGACATATCCCTTGCCCTGCTTTTTTAGGTACTCGCCTAGCGGTTCGTATTTGGACATTTGAATTCCTCTATATAAAAAGGCGCTTTTACAACATAGGCCGCTCCAAATAGGTAGTCAATAGTTACTATACATATTTTTGAAATAAAAGAATGCCCGCACCGGTGGGCCTGGGTCCCCGCTTCCGCGGGAACGAACGGAGGATGGTTCCGCGCACGAGCCTTCACGCCCTTTGCCGGTCGTTATCGATCGGCAGCACCTGCCCCGAGATCGATTTCGCCGCGTCCGACGCCAGAAACACCGCCAAGCTGCCGCGATGTCTTTCGGGTCGACCATGCGCCTTGATCGACTGCGCGGCAAACGCCTCCGCCCGCACCTCGTCGAGCGAGTGCCCGCTGCGCTGCGCGCGGCCGGCAAACACCCGCTCGATGCGCTCGCCGGCGACCGCGCCGGGCGCGATCGCATTGGCGCGGATGCCCCATTGGCCGAGCTCCATCGCCAGCGTCTTGGTCAGCCCGATCACGCCCCATTTGGTCGCCGCGTAAGGGCTGCGGTTCTCGAAGCCGTAGCGCCCGGCGATCGAGGTCATGTTGACGATGCATCCGGCCTTCGATTGCTTGAGATGCGGAATGGCGAGCCGGCAGACGTCGAACATGGCGGTCAGGTTGACCGCCACCACCTTGTCCCACTCGTCCGGCGGCATCTCGTCGACCGGCAGCGTCAGCCCGGCGATGCCGGCATTGTTGATCAGCACGTCGAGGCCGCCGAGCGCGGCGACGGCTTGCGGCACCATGCGTTCGATCTCGGCGCGCTGGCTCATGTCGCAGCGGTCGATGACGAGACCGGGGATCTCGCGCGCGAGCTCGGTCGAGCGACGGCGCGTCGATATCGCAGACGAACACTTTGGCGCCGTTGGCCGCAAAGGCGCGGGCGAATTCGCGGCCGATGCCGGTGGCGCCGGCGGTGATCAGAACGCGTTGCATGTTTCCCCTCATGCCCGGCCAAAAGCCGGCGCTTAAGCTTACAGGCACTTGGTGGCGCCGCCATCCACCGCCACCACCGTGCCGGTCACGAAGCTCGCGCGCGGCGAGGCCAGGAACACGACGACGGAGGCGATCTCGTCGAGCGATGCGGCGCGGCCAAGCGCGGTCTGCGATACCCAGCGGCGGCCCGCCTCTTCCACCGAAACGCCGAGCAGCCGCGCCTCGGTCTCGAACACGCTTTGCAGCCGGCGCGTGCCGCCGACCGGCGCCGGATTGACGCCCACCACGCGGATGCCGTGTTTGGCTTCTTCCTGCGCGAGACCCACGGTGAAATTCATCAGGCCGGCATTGGCCACGCTTGCCGGCAGCGCGCGGCCGTCCGGCTGTTTGCCGCGGTGGCCGATCACGTTGACGATGGCGCCGCCGCCGCGCGCGCGCATAATTGGGAGAACCGCGCGGCACGAGCGGATTTGGCCGTGCAGCTTGACGCGCAGGCTGTCCTCCCACTCTTCATCGCTGAGCGCGAGGAAATCGCCGCCGGCGGCGTTGCCGATGGTGTTGACCAGGATGTCGATGCCGCCGAGCCGCTCGGTCACCGCGGCCATCATGCGGGCAAGCGCGTCGGAATTGGCACCGTCGCAGGTCAAGCGCCAGCGGCTCGCCGCGCCCCTCTCGGGCGATCTCGGCCGCCGCCTGGCCGAGCACTTTCTCGTCGCGTGCCGCAATCGCCACCCGCGCGCCCTCGCCCGCCAGCATCTTGGCCGTGGCCAGGCCGATTCCCCGGCTGCCGCCGACCACCAAAGCCACCTTGTCCGCCAATCCGATATCCATGGGCCACCCTCGCCGGTATCTTCATGCAGGCCGATCAGGGATCGTCAACCACTTAGGCCGAACTGGGGCCAGCCCGGCTCGGCCGTGCTAAAGTGCCGGTCGCCAGAGGCATCCGGCCATGCAGACCGCCATCGTATTCGCGCTGTCGAATTTCACACTCACCTTCCTCGTGCTCGGCTTCGTGCTCGGGCTTATCGCCTATGCGCGGGGCGGCCGCGGTCCGGGCGCGCTTACCGAGGCGCTGCTGGCCTATTACCTGCTCTGCGCGCTCGGCTTCGCCTTTCTCTACAATTTCGTCATGCATGTCTTCTTCCAGTCGATCGCGGCCGGCTACATCGGCTGGCAGCCGAGCCCGTTCGAGACCGAGGTCGGCTTTGCCAGCCTCGGCTTCGCGGCGGTGGCGCTACTCGCCTTCAAGGGCTCTTACGGCTTGCGCCTGGGCGCGGTGGTGGGGCCGTCGATCTTCCTGCTGGGGGCCGCCGGCGGCCACGTCTACCAGATGATCGCCGCGCATAATTTCGCGCCCGGCAATGCCGGCATCATTTTCTGGACGGACATTATCGTGCCGCTGATCGGCTTTGCGCTGCTGGCGCTGCAGCGGCGCTACTCTTCCGGCTCGGTGGTGAAATAGAGCGGAAAGCCCGCCTGCTTGCCGAGTTCGGTGGCTTCCTTCGCCTTGGTGTCGGCGACGTCCTGGGTGAACACCGCGATCACGCAGGCGCCGCGCTGGTGCGCGGTGATCATCACGCGGTAGGCCTCGCTCTCGTTCATGCGAAACACGGCTTTGAGCACCTGCACGACGAATTCGCGCGGCGTGTAGTCGTCGTTGAGCAGGATCACCTTCCACAGCTTCGGGCGCTGCGTCTGCGGCTTGGTCTTTGTGCGCGGCTTGACGTTCGTCTGCTGGCTCATCGCGGGCTCCGATTGCCGGCGGTGCGCCATTATAGCCCAGACGGCGCGTTGGCGCGAGGCGCGCTCACCTCTCCCCGCCAGGCGGGGAGAGGGAAAGCAGCGGCCGCGCTTTGCTCACGCCCGCTGCGCGGCGGTCATGCGCGGCTTGCGCTTGAGCGCGGCATCGAGCGACCAGGCGCCGCCGCCGGCAAAGACGATGTAGAGGAAGATGAAGCAATAAAGGATCGCGGCGTCGCCGCCGTTCAGCAACGGGAAAGTCCCGCGCGGCGCATGCGCCATAAAATAGGCAAAGGCCATCTCGCCCGAGAGGATGAAGGCGACCGTCCGTGTGAACAGGCCGACGGTGAGCAGCGCGCCGCCGGCGCATTCGATCAGGCCGGAAAACCAGTGCAGCGACAGGTCGAGCGGCAGCTGATGCCCCGGGAAGCCGAACATTTTCGAGGAGCCGTGCTCGAAGAACAGCAGCGCCACCACGATACGCACGATGCTGAGCACGTAGGGCGAGGTTTGATTGAGACGGTCTTGCAATGTCATGGCTTTCTCGTCGGCCCCCTTAAATCGGGCACAATCGCCCGCCGCGCGAGCCAATCGTGAAATCCGTGGCCGAATTGTGGAACTTGTCGCGGGGGCCCTGTCGGGCCGGCGGCCTGGCGCGCCAGCCGGCACAATTTTCATGCTGCTGCCGGCCCTTGGCCGCCGTGATAACATCCGCGTGAACTATTCCGGGTGCCCCATGCTCCAGCTCGTCATCAAGGCCGCCATCTCCGGCGTCATCATTGCCGCGGCGTCCGAAGTCGCCCGCCGCGCGCCCACGCTCGGCGCGCTCATCGTCTCGCTGCCGCTGGTCTCGATTCTGGCGCTGATCTGGCTGTGGCAGGAGGGCGGCGACAGCGCGCGCATCGCGGCCTTCGCCCAATCGACCTTCTGGTACGTGCTGCCGACGCTGCCGATGTTTCTGCTGCTGCCGCTGCTGCTGCGCCACGGCGTTTCTTTCTGGCCGACGCTTGCCGCCGGCTCCGCCCTCACCATTGTACTCTATTTGCTTACCGCCTGGGCGTTGAGGCAGTTCGGCATCGTACTTTGAAATACGATAATGTTTTTCATCGAATAAGTCCGAACGTTACGTCAGCCTTGCTGCTTCAATCCCGCCATCCATGCAGTCTATGTTTTTACCAGGAGACGGGGGCCGAGCCAGCATACTGGAGAAGGCCCGATGGAACTGTCAGACGGCACCGGCGCATTCGGGCGTTCGCGGCCGATATTGGAATGCGCCCAGTGCGGCGAGCGTCTCTACGTCCCCGAGTGGACGGAATACCGCGACGGCGGCCGCATCCGCCATTTGTGGGCCTGCGAGGCCTGCGGCTACGCTTTCGAGACCACCGTGCGCTACGCGGCGGCGGCATGACGAAACGAGGGAGGCGCATGAGCGCCGCAAGCCGGATCGGGAGGATACGGCTCTCGGTCAGCGCACGCGCAACAAAGTAAGAAGCCGGCTTAAGCGCAAGCGCCCTCACCCAGGCTGTCGCATCCTCGGGGCGTCATTCGTTGAAGCCGGCTTCTTGCCGCCTCAGGCGTGCGCGAGCGTGCCAGCTTGCGGATGCGGCCGGCGCACCCACAGGCCCACGGTCAGCCACCAGGATCCCTGGAAGATGAGGTCGACGCCGAGCAGGATTCCCGGCACCACCAGGCCGCTCCAGGGAAAGCCAAGGATCAGCACCACGCCGAGCGCCAGGCTGAGCAATCCCGATATGGTCAGCAGCCAGCCGTGATCGTGCCAATGGCGTGCCGCGAGCCACAGCCGCAAGGCGCCGCCGGCCAGGAACAGCGCGGCGATGGCGAGCGTCAGCCCGAGCGAGGTGGCGAGCGGATTGACCGCCAGCAAGAGTCCGGCCGCCACCAGCAGCAGGCCGATGATCAGGCTGAGCGCGAGCGAGCCCCAGCCGCGCGCCGAAAAGGCGTGGATGATCTGGAAAATGCCGCCCACCGTCAGCGCGGCGGCAAAGAACAATGCGGTGACCAGCGAGGCTGCCACCACGTTCCACAACAGGAAGACGCCGCCAGCCAACAGGACGAGGCCGAGCAGCGCGCACAGCCACCAGCGGCCGGTCGGGCAATGCAGGGCGGCGGCGGGGTTCTGGGGCGAATCGCTATGTGTATCGGTCATTGCAATTCCCTTTCGGACCGGGCGGCGTGAACGTGGCCGTGCCAAAGTTCCAACGCAAGTCTGCCCACGCCAGTTCCCTACCTCGTACAGGCCGGCAATGGTGGAAAACCGCGGCCTCGCGGCAACATGGCACCGGCCGCTTCATAAATCCGATAAACGCCGATTGACGAATCGGCCCGCCCATGACGGACTGAGCGTCGAATTAAGTCACGCGGGCCGGCCCCCGGTTTGGTTAGCCGACCCGCTGCGAGGTTCCTCCCGCGTGGCGTTTAGACTGGGCGGCCGCGAGGCCGCCCTTTTTCCTTAGGGGCCGCGACCCGCCGCCGCTTCAGTAGCAATGGCGGCGCGACACGCGGTGATAGCTGCCGTCTCCCCAGCGGCGCCAGCAGCGGCTGTGATACCAATAATAGCCGTCGCCGCGTTCCTCGAACTGCGAGCCAATGGCGGCGCCGGCGGCCGCGCCGATGATGCCGCCGGCCACCGCGCCGCCGGCCCTGCCGGTGGCGGCGCCGCCGATGATGGCACCCAAGCCGCCGCCGATGATGGCGCCGCCCAGGGTGTTGTCCTGCGCCAAGGCGCGCGGCGCCAAGGCCCCCGCCAGCAAGATAACGGCCGCCATAACCGTGATGATCCGAAGCATGGTGCTTACCTCCGTCTGCCCTTTATCCAGGCCTGTCTAAGGCGAACCTTGACGCGGATCAATTTGCGCTGCGGCATAGGGGACGGCGGCCCGCCGCGCTCAGGCGGCGTCGCTGCGGGAATCCACTTCAACTGCGGGTTTTTCGGCAACCGGCACGGGGTCGATCGCCTCGACAAGCTGCAGGAAGGCGCTGCCCGGCAGCGGCGGCGCAAATACATAGCCTTGCGCCGAGCGCACGCCGAGGTCGCGCAGATGGATCACCTGCTCGAAATTCTCCACCCCTTCGGCGATCACGTCCATGCGCATGTTGTGGGCGAGGTCGATCAGCGTCTCGACGATGGTGGTGGAGTTGCGGTCGGTGCCGATGGCGTCGACGAACATCTTGTCGATCTTGATGATGTCGACGCCGAGCTTGAGCATGTAGGAC
Source organism: uncultured Pseudomonadota bacterium (assembly GCA_963805535.1). Taxonomy (GTDB): domain Bacteria; phylum Pseudomonadota; class Alphaproteobacteria; order Rhizobiales; family Xanthobacteraceae; genus Pseudolabrys. The sequence goes on along the minus strand of CAWDUV010000003.1, from coordinate 101,718 downwards.
AAGCCGCTATGGCCGGTGCCGACGTCGTCGATGGCGATGCGCACGCCGTGGCCCTGCAGCGCGGCGATCACCTGGCGCGCTTCGGTGAAATTCTCGATCGGGTCGCGCTCAGTCACTTCCAGCACCACCTGCGACAGCTTGATCGGCGAGGCCGAGAAGATCTTGCGCACGTCCTTCACGATCGTCGCGTCGCCGAACAACTTGCCGGCGAAGTTGAACGAGATTTTCATGGCCGGGCGCTTGCCGAGCGCCTCGCCGGCCTCGGCGCAGACCCGCCGCATCAGGTCGCGCGTCATCTCGCGGATCAGGCCGCTCGATTCCGCGAGCGGAATGAAGGCGCCGGGCAGCACCAGCGTACCGTCGGGTTTCTTCCAGCGCACCAGCACCTCGGCGCCGCGCAATTGGCCGGACCGGATATCGACCACCGGCTGGTAGTAGGGCACGAATTCGCCGGCCTGCAGGGCGCGCTCGATCTCGGCCACCGGGTTGCCGGGCGCACGGCGGCCCATCAGCAAGTAGACGATGCCGAACAGCACGACGAGGCCGATGCTGGCGATCGGGCCGAGCCATTTCAGATCGGCCTTGTCGGCCGGTACCGGTCCGCGCGGCGCCACCACCTGGGCGCGGAAGCCGAATTTGCCGGAGGCGGCCGCGGCGGCGAACGCATCGGCGGCGCCGGCTTTGGGGCGATGGCCGACTTCGCCGATGGTGATGCCGCCGCGTGTGGCGATGCGGGCATAGCCCTGGAACGGGCCGCCGCGGGTCGAGACTTGCGGCAAGAAAAGCAAGGTCGGCACCAGCGCGGCGAGCGCGTTGCCGGCGGCATCAGCCTTGCGCCGCAGCCGCACCATGGTGCCACCGCTCGCCAGGCGCACCATGTCGATGAAATAGCCCTCGCCGCCGGCAAGCGGCTCGCTCGCCTCGACGACACGCCGGCTGCCCGAGAGGCTCAGATGGCTGCACAGCGTCTGCCCGGCCGGGCCGATAACGTCGATCTCCTTGACCGGAGTCGCCTTGAAGGCGGCGCGCCGCATCGCTTCGATGTCCTGCGGCCCGCAAGCCTTCACGCCCTTGAGCGCCAGCGCATCGAGCGCGCGCATGGTTTGGCTCACGCGCGATTCCGCCAGCGCGATCGCGCGCTTGGCGGAGGTGGCGACCTCGTCCTGCGCCTGCCGATCGATCACACCACCGAGCCAGAGGTCGAACGCGACAAAGGGCACGCCGGCGAGCAGCACGCCGGCGGCAATGGCAATAATGTTCCGGCGCGTAAACGCGCGCAAAAGCGAACTCATCCCTGGCCGGCTGGGCCAACCCCTCCTGGTGCCCTGGTAGTGAGACACGCCGCCGTAAAGGCCCGCTTAAACCAAAGGTCGTGCAGGCCGATAAGCGTGCAAGCGGGTGCAAGTCGGGGCGGCTATGGTTAGCGGCGGGTTAACGGCGCCGGGGCCGCGCCTCGCTTGCGCGCGCCGCCGCCACCAAGTCGGCGATGAAGCGCGGCAGCGCGAAGGCGCCGATCTGCAATTCCGGCGTCCAATAGCGCGTCGCGAAACGCCCGGCCTTGCGATAGCGCTCGGTGATGAGCCGCACGGAGGCGCGGCGCAGACGTTTGTCGTTGCTGGCAAAGCCCATCGCCATGTGCCCGCCGACATAGCTTGGCACCGCGGCGAGATAGCAGGCGGCATCGGTAAACAGCGCGCCGAGATGGGCGATGCTGGATTTGAGCTCGTCCGCCTGCAGGAAGGGTACGCCGTTTTGCGTCACCAGCACGCCGCCTTTGTTCAGGCAACGCTTGCAGGCGGCGTAGAATTCTTTGGTGAACAGCACCGCGCCGGGGCCCTGCGGATCGGTGGAGTTGACGATAATGACGTCGAAGCGGCGCTTGGTCTGCGCGACATAGTCCATGCCGTCGCCGATGACGCATTCGAAGCGCTTGTCGGCGAACACCGGCGCGGTGAACTCGGGGAAATGCTGTTTGGCGAATTCCACCACCGAGGCGTCGATCTCGACCTGCGTCAGTCGCTTGACGAAACGGTGCTTGAGCACTTCCTCGGCGATGCCGCAGTCGCCGCCGCCGACGATCAGCACGTCGCGCGCAGAGCCATGCGCGAACAGCGGCACGTGGCTCATCATCTCCTGGTAGACATATTCGTCGCGGCTGGTGATCTGCGTGGCGCCGTCGAGCATCAGCATTTTGCCGAAGAAGCGGTTCTCGAACAGCACGAGATGCTGGTGCGCGGTACGGGCCTCATACAGCACCCGCTCGGCCTCGTAGCTCATGCGGAAGCCGAGCGGCTCGAACAAAGTTTCCGCGATCCAGCGCTTCTCGGCCATCGGCCTACCTTTGTCGGTCAGTGGCCGAGCCCGGCGGCGGAGCCTTTAGCCCACGCCCTGCCCGCGCATCAGCTCGCTCACCGCTATTCTGTTCGGGCTGAAGGCCTCGCGCAGCACCGGCACGCAGGCGTCCGGATTGGCGTTGCCGCACATGAAGATGTCGAGCGCGGCAAAGCCATGCTCCGGCCAGGAATGGATGGAGATGTGGCTTTCGGCCAGCACCGCCACGCCGGACACGCCGCCGCTCGGCTCAAAATGGTGCAGATGGATGTGCAGCAACGTGGCGCCGGCGGCCTCGACGCAGGCGCGCAGCGTGCTCTCGATATGTTCGATATCGTCGAGCCGCTTGGCCTTGTAGAGGTCGACGATCAGATGCGCACCGGCGCAGCGCACACCGGCGCGCACCACGAAATGGTCCTCGCGCTCGTCGTTATCGGCCGGCCGCAGCGCGGCCAGTTGTTTTTCTTTTCGGGTGGTACCTGGAGTCTCCAAGCCCTTCCCCGATCGCAAGAGGGCGTCCCGTGACATGCCGCTCTCCCCAACCAGAGATCGAAGCCCGAGAGACCGGCGTGCCGGCTCGCGGAAGTGAATGACCGCGCCACAGATGCGCCGCGCAGCGCGTCCCACATAGGGGCAAGCTGCGGATGTTTCAAGAAGAATCTGTAAATCCAGGAGAATTTGCCGTCCGTACCGGCCGCCTGCCCACACGCGCTTGCGGGGCGGTGGCCCGCGCCGCGCGGCCGTCCGCAATTCGGCCAGCAATTGCCGCGGCGAGGCATTGGGCGCATAACGCCGCCGCGCTAGAGTGCCGCGCGGGGCAAGCGCTGCGTCGGGCAAGTCCCGATCAACGCGCACAAACACAGCGGCGTCCGCCAGGGAGGAACGTTACCATGAAGCTCTACATGCATCCGGTGTCCATGACTTCGCGGCCGGTACGGCTGTTTGCCGCCGACAACAAGATCGCCATGGACGAGGAGGTCGTCGACCTGATGACCGGCGCGCACATGCAGCCGCCCTATTCCGACATCAACCCGAATTGCCTGGTGCCGATGCTGGTGGACGACGATCTCAAGCTGACCGAGAGCTCGGCCATCCTGAAATATCTCGCCGACAAGATCGGCTCGCCGGCCTATCCGAAGGATCTGAAGCAGCGCGCCAAGGTCAACGAGACGATGGACTGGATCAACACCAATTTCTACCGCGAGTGGGGCTACAATCTCTGCTACCCGCAGCTATTCCCGCACCTGAAGCGGCGCAGCGACGAGGCGCAGTCGGCCACGCTCGAATTCGGCAAGGAGAATTCCAAGCGCTGGCTGAAAGTGCTCAACGACTATTGGCTGGGCCCGAACAAGCCCTATCTATGCGGTGACCAGATCACCATCGCCGACTATTTCGGCGCCGGCATCGTGACGCTGGGCGAGGTGATCGGGGTCGATTTTTCGCCGTATCCGAACGTAAAGAACTGGATCGCACGCATGAAGAAGCTGCCGAACTGGGACAAGGTCAACGAAGTGTTCAACGGCCTCGTCGAGTCCGTGAAGGGGCAGCCTTTCGTGACGCTGGCCTCCTGAAGCCACGCGCGAACCGAACCTAGTCGAAGGAAAGAGGAGCGGACGCGATGAGTTTCTTTCCCGGCAAGGACCCGCAGGCGGGCGACGTCTATGCCTGCGAAGCGATCGACCAGGTGATCGTGCCGCGCACGGTCGACCTCGGCGATTTCGCCGTGCGCCGCGCGCTGCCCTCGGCGCGCACGCGCATGATCGGGCCCTTCATCTTCTTCGACCATTTCGGGCCGGCGGAATTCCGCGCCGGCAACGGGCTCGATGTGCGGCCGCATCCGCATATCGGGCTCGCCACCGTCACCTATCTGTTCGACGGCGAGATCATGCACCGCGACAGTCTCGGCACCGCGGCGGCGATCAAGCCCGGGGAGGTGAACTGGATGACGGCCGGGCGCGGCATCGTGCATTCGGAACGCACCGGCGCCGAGCTGCGCACGACCGGCAGCCCGATCCACGGCTTGCAGATGTGGGTGGCGCTGCCGGCGGCGAAGGAGGAGATGGACGCCGGCTTTGCCCACCACGCGACGCCGGAATTTCCGATGGTCAACGAGAACGGCAAGAGCGTGCGCGTGGTGGTGGGCTCGCTCTACGGCGCTTCCTCGCCGGTGCCGGTGGTGCATGAGACCATCTTTGGCGACGTGCATCTGAAGGCCGGCACGACGCTGCCGCTCGACGCCGATCACGAGGAGCGCGGCATCTATGTGATCGACGGCATCATCGACATTGCCGGCGACAAGTTCGAAGCCGGGCGGCTGTTGGTGTTCAAGCCGGGCGACAAAGTGACCGTCACCGCGGCAACGGATACGCATTTCGTGATTTGCGGTGGCGCAGCCATGGACGGCCCGCGCCATATCTGGTGGAATTTCGTCTCCTCGCGCAAAGAGCGTATCGAGCAGGCCAAGGCCGAGTGGAAGGCCGGCCATTTCGGCAAGGTGCCGGGCGACGAGATCGAGTTCATTCCGCTGCCGGAACAGTAGGGCCCGTGGCGGGTTCCCTTCCGGGAGCCCGCTTATGTTCACACGACTCGTCACCACCTGGGAAACGATTCGCACCAGCCTATGGGCGTTGCCGCTCGCCATGGCGGCAGCCGCGGGCGCGCTCGCCGTCGGCGCGCTCAATGTCGACCTCGGCGAACGTTCGACCTCGGTCTGGTTTCTATTCAGCGGCACTGCCAGCCAAGCGCCGGAATTCCTCTCCAACCTGGTGACCGCCATGATCACCATGGCGACGCTCGCCATCTCGATCACCATGGTCGTCTTGGCACTCGCCGCCCAGCAGCTCGGCCCGCGGCTCATTCGCAGCTTCATGAGCGACCGCCGCACGCAAACAGCGCTTGGCCTGTTCGTCGCGACCGTGATCTACCTGTTGCTCGTGCTGCGCAGCGCCTACGGCCACGGCAATTCGGTGTCCAACTTTGCCGTCACCGGCGGCACCGTGCTGGTGCTGGTATGCGTCGCCACCTTGGTGCTGTTCGTCCATCACCTCGCGCATTCGATCATTTCCGACAACGTCATCGTTCGGGTGGGCGCCCAGCTCGATCGCGATCTGACGCGGCTTTTGCCGGAAAAGAGGCGCGAGCATCATGAAGCGCCGGCCGATATCCAGACGAACGGCGCGCCGGTCATGCTGTCGACGGGCGGCTATGTGCAGGCCGTCGATTTCAATTCGATCGTCGCCGCCGCCGCGCACGCCGATGCCAAGGTCGCGCTCGTCATCCGCGCCGGCCAGCACGCGGTGCCCGGCCGCATCATCGCCTATGTCGCGCCCGAGCGGGCCGCCGATGACAGCTTGTGCCGGACGATCCAGAACGCGGTGGTGGTCGGCGGCGAGCGCACGGCCGTGCAGGACCTGGAATTCTCCATTCGCCACCTTGTGGAGATCGCCTTGCGCGCGCTGTCGCCCGGCATCAACGACCCCTATACGGCGAATGCCGTGCTCGACCGGCTGACGCTGTCAATCGCCATGATCATGACGCGTGGCACGGCCAAGAGCGTGTGGCAGGACGACGAGGGTACGACGCGGCTGGAGACGCCCGTGTCCACTTTCGAGGGCATCACCGACGCCGCCTTCAATCAGATCAGGCAGCAGGCCCTGCCCGCCGTGGTGATCCACATGGCGGACTGCATCGGGCAGCTCCTGCAACAGGCCGAGGACGGCTACCGGCCGCCGCTCGAGAAGCACCTGCGGCTGGTGGTCAATGCCGGACGACGGTCGCTCGCCGCCGAGGAGGACCTGCGTACGCTGGAGGCGCGGGCCCGTGCCGCCACTGACGAAGGCCGTTAGGGCTGCGCACACGCTTAGGTCGCGCCGTCACAATACCCTTGGAATACCCAGTTGCTCGACCTCCTTGAGCACCGCCTCGATGTTCTGGTGCCCGGCGCCGAAGCTGCTGTTGGGATCGGGTAGCGGGCGCGTTTCGATGCCGGGCAGCGTGTAGAACTTGTCGTGCACCAGGCAGCGGCTTCGGATGAGCGGCCACAGCATGAGGCCGAGCATGCGCTGGTCGTGGCCGTATTTCGCCGTGGGGCCGTGTACGAAATAGCGCCGCATCAAGTCGACGATGTCGATGCCGCAGTCGGTGCGCCCGGCCCACAGGCAGCCGATCATCAGTTCGTTGTGCAGCACGTGGTCGCGGATGATGTGAAACGGCTTGCCGCTGTCGATCCATTGCGCCTCGAGCGCGGCCTCCGCCGGCGACAGCCGCGCGTCGCAGTCGCGCACCAGGAAGCGCTCGACGCTGTCGTCGTTCATTACCAGAAAGCGCTGGAACAGCCCGACGCCCGGGTATTCGTCTTCGATGTTGCGCACATCGGCGCCGTTGTCCTTGAGAAAAGCAACGCAGGGCGGCGGCACGGCGGAATCGACATAGAAGCGGCAGCCCCAGCCCGGATAGACGCTGCGGGCCAGCACCAGATTGATCATGGCGCCGTACGCATAGAAGGGCGCTCGTCCCCAGAGCGAAAACGAGATCACGTTGCGCCCGGTGCGCCCGCTCGGATCATGCACGGCCGCCGGCGGCGGATTGCGGCAGGCCTCGGCGTCGCGCAATTCGAGCGCGCGCTGGCCGTAGCGGATCGCTTCCGCGGTGCGGCCGCTGTAGAAGTGGCCGACCTTGAGCACGTCGAGGATCTGCAGATCGTCGCCGTGCCGCTGCAAAAATTGCGCCGCCTCGGCGGTCGCCTCGTCGTAACGCTTCATGTTGGACAGCGTCACGATCAGGCTCTTGCGATGGCGCGGCACCTCCGGCTGGCGGGCGACCAGCTCGTGCGCCAGCACCAAAGCGGGCTGCCAGTCGCGGCTCTGGAAGAAGGCGTCGAAGAGCAGTTCCTTGGCGTTGAGATCGTCGGGATGAACGACGAGCATCGCGCACAGCCGCACGATCGCGGCTTCGTTCTTGCCGGCGCGCAGCAGCGCGCGGATGTCGGCGTGCGGCGGCGCCGCAGGCCGGGGCAGCGAACCGCTGACGGTCTTGGGCATGGCGCGCCCAGCCCTATTTCTTCGGCAGGTCCAGCCGGATATGCAGCTCCTTGAGCTGCTTCGGCGTCGCCTCCGAGGGCGCGCCCATCATCAGGTCTTCGGCGCGCTGGTTCATCGGGAACAGCACCACTTCGCGCAGGTTCTCCTCGCCCGCCAGCAGCATGACGATGCGGTCGATGCCGGGCGCGATGCCGCCGTGCGGCGGCGCGCCGAGCGAGAGCGCGTGCAGCATGCCGCCGAACTTGGCCTCCAGCACGGTCTCGTCGTAGCCGGCGATGCCGAAGGCCTTTTTCATCACTTCCGGGCGGTGATTTCTGATGGCGCCGGAGGAAAGCTCGATACCGTTGCAGACCAGATCGTATTGGATCGCCTTGATCGCCAGCAGCTTGTCGTGATCGTTCGGATCGAGCGCGAGGAATTCCTCGACCGGCATGTTGGGCATGGAGAACGGGTTGTGCGAGAAGTCGATTTTCTTCTCGTCTTCGTTCCATTCGTACATGGGAAAATCGACGATCCAGCACAGCTCGAAGCAGCCTTGCGCGATCAGGCCGAGCTCCTCGGCCGACCTTGGTGCGCGCGGGACCCGCGAACTTGACGAACTGCTTGGGATTACCGGCGACGAAGAAGCAGGCGTCGCCGACGCCGAGACCGAGCTGATCGGCGATCTGTTTGGTGCGCTCGGGGCCGATGTTCTTGGCCAAGGGACCCGCCCCGCTCTCCTCGCCCTCGCGCCAGAAGATATAGCCCAAGCCCGGCTGGCCCTCGCCTTGCGCCCAGGAATTCATGCGGTCGCAGAAGGCGCGGTTGCCGCCCTTCGGCGCCGGAATCGCCCAGACGGCATTGCCGGGCGTCTCAAGAATCTTGGCGAAAATCTTGAAGCCTGAGCCGCGGAACGCCTCGCTCACGTCGGCCATCTCGATCGGATTGCGCAGGTCGGGCTTGTCGGTGCCGTATTTCGCCATCGCTTCCGCATAAGGAATGAGCGGAAACTTCGGCGTCACCGTCTTGCCGCCCGCAAATTCCTCGAACACGCCGTGGATCACCGGCTCGACCGCGGCGAACACATCTTCCTGCGTGACGAAGCTCATCTCCAGATCGAGCTGATAGAATTCACCGGGCGAACGGTCGGCGCGCGCGTCCTCGTCGCGGAAGCAGGGCGCGATCTGGAAATAGCGGTCGAAGCCCGCCACCATGATGAGCTGCTTGAACTGCTGCGGCGCCTGCGGCAGCGCGTAGAATTTCCCCGGATGGATGCGCGAGGGAACGAGATAATCGCGCGCGCCTTCCGGCGAAGAAGCGGTCAGGATCGGCGTCTGGAATTCGAAGAAGCCCGGCTTCCTTCATGCGCGTGCGGATCGAATTGATGATCTTGCCGCGCAGCATGATGTTGGCGTGCAGATGCTCGCGCCTGAGATCGAGGAAACGGTATTTGAGCCTGATCTCTTCCGGATAGTCCTGCTCGCCGAACACCGGCATGGGCAGATCGGCGGCGGCGCCCAGCACCTCGATTTCGGAAATATAGACCTCGACCTGGCCGGTCGGCAGCTCGGGATTTTCGGTGCCCTCCGGGCGCCGGCGCACCTTGCCGTCGATGCGCACCACCCATTCCGAGCGCAGCGTCTCGGCGAGCTTGAAAGCGGCGCTGTCCGGGTCGGCCACCACTTGCGTGAGGCCGTAATGGTCGCGCAGATCGATGAACAGCACCCCGCCATGGTCGCGGATGCGGTGGCACCAGCCCGACAGCCGCACTTCTTTGCCGATATCGCCTTCGCGCAGCGCGCCGCAGGTGTGGGATCGATAGCGATGCATGGGGCTCGTGGGCGGTTCCGAGGTGCGATTCACGGGGGGCGGGTGAGGCGCGCGAAAAGCGCATGGGGGGCAGGCTTTGTCAAGACAACCGGCTCGTCAGAGCCGGCATGAAGAAAACCCGCGCTCGACAGACGTGCGCGCGGCCTGCACATTAGCGGCCGGAGTCGCCATGCCCCCCAGATCGAAGCGTTCGAACAAGCCGGCCAAATCCGTGCCGATGAGCGAAATGTCCGTCGCGGAAGCCACGGTGGCGACGCTGCTGGCCCATGGGCTCGACACCGTCTACGCGCTGCCCGGCGTGCACAACGATCACCTGTTCGACGCTCTGCAGCGCGCGGGCGAGGCCATGCGCGTCGTCCACACCCGCCACGAGCAGGGCGCGGCCTATATGGCGCTGGGAGCGGCGCTGGCGACCGCCCGCCCGCAGGCCTACGCGGTGGTGCCGGGGCCGGGCCTGTTGAACTCGGGCGCCGCGCTCTTGACCGCCTACAGCATGAACGCACCCGTGCTGGCGCTGATCGGCCAGATCCCGGCGGGAGCAATCGGTCGCGGGCAAGGCGAGCTGCACGAAATCCGCGACCAGGCCGGCATCATCGCCCGGCTGGTCGATCATTCCGCCCGCATCGACAAGCCGGCGGAAGCCGCCGCCAAGACCGCCAAGGCGCTCCGCGCCATGGGCCAGGGCCGCCCCGGCCCGGCCGCGCTCGAATGCGCTATCGACGTCTGGGGCAAGCGCGCGCCCATGCCGGCAATTTCCCCACCCGCCCCACCGCGCGGCCCCCGCATCGACGACGACGCCGTGCGCCGCGCCGCCCGGCTGTTGGCAAAAGCCAAGCGCGTGCTGATCGTGGCCGGCGGCGGCGCGCAAGGCGCCGCGCCCGAAGTGACGCTCATCTCCCAAATGCTGCAGGCGCCCGTGCTCGGCTATCGGCGCGGCCGCGGCGTGCTCGATTCGCGCGACCCTTTGAGCGTCACGCTGCCGCTTGGCCGCGAATTATGGGCCGAGGCCGACGCGGTGCTCGGCGTCGGCTCGCGCATGCTCTACCCTTTGAGCCAATGGGGCGTCGACCGCGACCTCAAGATGGTGCGCATCGACGCCGACAAGCAGGAGCCGGCGCGCCTGCACAAGCCCAACGTGGCGCTGATCGGCGATGCCGCGCCTATCCTGCGGCGGCTGATCGACGAGCTCGCCAAGGTCAATGCCAAGCGCGCTTCGCGCAAGGAGGAGCTGCAAGAGCGACAAGCCAAATTGCGCGCGCGTCTCGAAGAGAAGATTGGCCCGCAGCTCGGCTTCGTCGATGCGATCCGCGCCGAGCTGCCGGAGGACGGCATCTATGTGGACGAGGTGACGCAAGTTGGCTTTGCCGCCCGCATCGCCATGCCGGTCTATCGCCCACGCACCTTTCTCTCGCCCGGCTATCAGGACAATCTCGGCTGGGGCTATGCCACCGCGCTGGGCGCGCAACACGCCCGTTCCGACGTGCCGGTGGTCTCGATCAACGGCGACGGCGGGTTTCTTTATACCGGCAACGAGCTTGCCACCGCCATGCGCCACCGTATTCCGCTGGTGGCGGTGGTGTTCCGCGACGACGCCTACGGCAATGTGCGCCGCATCCAGGAGGAGCGTTTCGGCAATAGGCTGATCGCCTGCGACCTGACCAACCCGGATTTCGTCAAATACGCCGAAAGTTTCGGTGCCCGGGCCGCGCGCGCGCGCGACCCGGCCGAGCTGCGCAAGCGCCTTCGCGAGGGCATCGCCGCCCGCGAGCCGACGCTGATCGAGGTGCCGCTCGGACCGCTGCCTTCGCCTTGGGAGTTCCTCCACATGCCGCGCGTGCGCGGCAAAAACAGATAATACGGGTTGCCATGAGCAGGCCGGATCGGGTTAGGTCTCCCGTAACGATGGAGCCGATCACCACCACCGCCGAGCTGGCGAAGGCCTGCGCGCACATGGCGCAGCACCGCTTCGTCACCATCGACACCGAGTTTCTGCGCGAGACCACCTATTACCCGCTGCTCTGCGTCGCGCAGATGGCGAGCCCGGATGACGCGGTCGTCGTCGACTCGCTCGCGCCGGGCATCGATCTGGCGCCGTTCTTTGCGCTGATGGCGAACGAACGGGTGATGAAGGTCTTCCACGCGGCCCGCCAGGACATCGAGATCGTCTGGAACATGGGCAAGATCATCCCGCACCCGGTGTTCGACACGCAGGTGGCGGCCATGGTGCTGGGCTACGGCGACTTCGATCTCCTACGACCAGTTGGTTCAGCGCATCACCGGCGACGCGCTCGACAAGTCGCACCGCTTCACCGACTGGACGCGGCGACCTTTGAGCGACGCGCAGATCTCCTATGCGTTGTCCGACGTCACGCATTTGCGCGCGGTCTACGAGAAGCTCGCCGCCGATCTCGACCGGCAAGGTCGCGGCAACTGGGTCGAGGCCGAGATGAACGTGCTCACCTCGCCCGACACCTACCGCATGGAGCCGGAGCGCGCCTGGGAACGGCTGAAAAATCGCGTGCGCAAGCCGAAGGAGCTCGCGGTGCTGATCGAGGTGGCGGCCTGGCGCGAGCGCGAGGCGCAGACGCGCGACGTGCCGCGCGCGCGCGTGTTGAAGGACGATGCCATCGGCGACATCGCGGTGCAGGCGCCGACCACGATCGAGCGGCTGGGCTCGTTGCGCTCGCTGCCCAAGGGCTTCGAGCGCTCGCGCTGGGGGGCTGAGATCGTCGAGGCGGTCAAGCGCGGGCTGGCGCGCGATCCCAAGACCTTGCCGCAGCTCGACCGCTTCCGCCCGGCGCCCAAGGGCGCGGCCACTGTCGAGCTGTTGAAGGTGCTGCTGCGCATGACCGCCGAGCAGCACGGCGTCGCCGCCAAGGTGATCGCCACCGTCGACGACCTCGACCGCATCGCCGCCGACGACGAGGCCGACGTGCCGGCCCTGAAGGGCTGGCGGCGCGAACTGTTCGGCGAGAAGGCGCTGGCCTTGAAGCACGGCCGGCTGGCGCTGGCAGTGGAGAGGGGCAAGGTGGTGACCGTGGAGAAAGCCTAAAGCAGCCGCTCACGTGCGCCAATCGAGAAAATGCTTCTCGGCGCGGCCGATCAGCCATGCGATCGCCAGCCCGATCACCGACAAGAGCGCGACCCCGGCGATCAGCTTGTCGACCGCGAACTCGGCCCCGGCCGTGAGGATATAGGCGCCGATGCCGTATTGCGCGCCGATCATCTCGGCCGCCACCAGGAGCACGATGGCGATCGCGGCGGAGATGCGGAAGCCGGACAGGATCGCCGGCAGCGCGCCCGGAATGATGATCTTGCGCACGATCGACAGCCAGGAAAGCCCGAACGACTGGCCCATGCGGATCAGATTGCGGTCGACATTGTCGATGCCGCTATAGGTGGCGATCACGGTGGGAAAGAAGGTGCCGAACAATATGGTGGCGACTTTGGAGCCCTCGCCGATGCCGAACCAGACCACGAACAGCGGCAACAGCGCGATTTTCGGGATCGGAAACAGCGCCGACACCAGCGGCAACAGGCCGGCGCGCACCAGCGAGAACAGCCCGATCACGATGCCGAGCCCGATGCCGAGCAGCGTGCCGAGCGTCCAGCCGGCGATCAGCCGGTAGAGGCTGATGCCGACATGCTTCCACAGCATGCCGGTATGGACGAGGTCCATGATGGCGCCGAAGGCCTCCGACGGCGGCGCCAGCGCGATGCTGTTGATGATGCCGAAGCGGCAGCCGAGCTCCCAGAACAGGAGCACCCCGACGAAGACGAGCAGCGAGATGGCGCCGTGCGGCCGGTGGCGGAAGCCGCCGCCGCGAAACGGCACCGGCCGCAGCGCCGGCTTCTGCTCCGGCGCGGCGACGCCAGCATCCTTGGCGAGGGCTTCATTCGACATGGGCAAGCTCCATGTCGGCCTGGCGCGCTTCCTCGCGCATGACCGACCAGACCTGGCGCTGCAGGCGGTCGAGCTCGGCCACGTGGTCGGCGCGCTCGTTGAGCGGAATGTCGATCTCGACCACCTCGATGATGCGGCCCGGCCGGCGCGACAGCACGACGACCCTGTGGCCGAGTCGCACCGCCTCGGCGAGATTGTGCGTGACGTAGCAGGCGGAAAAGCGCTCGCGCAGCCACAGCTCGATCAGGTCGTCCATCAGCAATTCGCGCGTCTGGCTGTCGAGCGCCGACAGCGGCTCGTCCATCAGCATGACCGCCGGCCGCACGCTCAAGGCGCGCGCGATCGCCACCCGCTGCTTCATGCCGCCGGAGAGCTGGCGCGGCAGCGCCTTGGCGAAATCGGCGAGCTTGGTGCGCGCGAGCACGTCGCCGATGATGGCGCGCGCTTCGCCGCCCGCGATGCCGTGGTCCTCCAGCACCAGGCTGACATTGCCCTCGACCGTGCGCCAGGGCAGCAGCGCGAAGTCCTGGAAGATATAGGTGAGCGGATTGAGCGAGCCCGCCGGCGGCTCGCCCGCCGCCAGCACGCGGCCCATCGGCCGGGCGCTCGAGCCCGCCGATGAAGCGCAGAGCGTGGACTTTCCGCAGCCCGACGGGCCGATGATGCAGACGATCTCGCCGCGCTTCACCGTGAAGGAAATGTCGCGCAGGACCTGCGTTGAGCCGTAGTCATGCCCGACCTTCTCGAGGATCAGCTCCATGATCTCGCCTGTTGCCGGCGCCGGGCGGCGCCGTTACCGCGTCTTGACGAAGCGCGTATCGACCAGCTTCTCCAAGGTCACGTCGGCCGGCACCATTTTCTGCGCCTTGAACCATGCAAGCTGGTCCTTGACGCTTTCGAGATTAAGCTCGGCGTTGGGGCTGATGCGCATGGCGCCGGCGCGGATGCGCGGCGCGGCCTTTTCCAGCGGCATGCCGGCATAGACGTATTGATGGATCATCTTGACGATCGCATCGGTGTCGGCCTTGCTCATCTTTTTCTCGACCAGCGCCGCGTTGTAGTCGGCGACGCCCTCCGAATAGGCGGCGATGAAGCGTTTCACCAGGTCGGACTTCTTCGTGACGTTGGCGGTCGAGGTGAAGACCGTGGTGACCTGGTAGTTCGGGATGTAGTCGGCGATCTTGCCGATCTCAACCACGCTGCCGCCGCGGGCCAGCGCGTCGGCGATATTGGGCACGATCGACCATGCGTCGATCTGCCCGCTCTTTAGGGCCGCGATGATGGTCGGCACCTTCTGCAGCGGCTTCAGATGAATCTCGGATTCGGGGAAGCCCTCCTTCTGCGCGATCTTGTGCGCCATGTAATGGAAGGAGGAGCCGGCGGTGGTGATGCCGAACATGCGGCCCTTGAGCTTGGCCGGCGTGGTGACGCCCTCGTCATGCGCCTTCTTGGAGACGATGATCTTCTCGCCTTCGACCCCGGGCGCCTCTTCGAGCGCGCCGCCGATCACCTTGACCGCGCCCTTGTCGGCCAGGCTGATGAGGCCGGCGGTGACGGCGGTAATGCCGAAATCGACGTCGCCGGAGGCGATCGCCAGCGCCATCGGCTGCGCCGCCAGGAAGGTCACGAAGCTCGCATCGATGCCGTGCTTGGCGAAATGGCCGCGCCCTTGCGCGATAATGTCCGGCGAATGCGAGGTGAGCGGCAGAATGCCGACCTTGATTTTGTCGGCGGCGAAGGCGGGCACGGAGAAACCCGTGCCGCTCGCGACCGCGACGGAACCGGCGAGCGCGTTGAGACCGAAAGCGCGTCGCGTCATCGATGGCATTGCAACCTCCCCCAGATGGCGTTTGTTGGCCTCAGCTATATCGCCAAACGCGGCCACCACCAAGCCGCCGCGGCGGTCGCCAGGCGAGCCGCAAGCGCCTTAATATAAAGGGTTTTCCTGGCCGGGCGCGCGGCGAGCAGCGCGCGCTAAAGCTCGATCGCCGGTTCCCGCCCGATCAGCCGCGCCAGCTGGCGCACCCGGTTGGAAAGGCGCTCATGCGCCAGCTTGGAAAAACGCCCGGGCAGGCTCAGCACCAGCCGGCCGCGCTTGACCTGCATCGGCGTCTTCGGCAGCACCCCGCCCTGCCCGGCGGTGAGAATGTAGGCGACGCGCATGGCGGCACCCAGCACGCGGGCGTGGTCGAGCATGCGCGTGGTCGCCAGCTCGCGCAGGCGCGGCGACAGCTCCTCCTCGCTCAAGCCGGCATGGCGGAAATAGATCGCCAGCGCGAGATAGGCGCGGCCGGGGTGATCGACCGCGATGAAGGCGCCGTTGGCGACGATGTTCATCGACTGCTCGCCGCGATAGTCGGGGTGTGCGCGCCAGCCGATGTCGCCGAGCAGGCAGGCGGCGTGGCGCAGGCGGCGCTCGTCGCCGGTCTCCTCGATGCCGGTCGAGGCCATGAAGCGGTCGGTCCAGGCGATCAGTTCCTCGCCGTGGCGCGGCGAGCGCGAACGCAGCACGTTGAGCTCGGCGGCCGCCTGGATGAGCGGATCCTCCGCCTGCTCCTTTGCCTTGAGCAGCGAATAGAGCAGACCCTCGCGCACGCCGAGCACGGAGATCACCACTTCCTTCGGCTTGATCGCACGCACCAGGTTTTCCATCACCAGCGCGGCATAGGCGAGCAGCGGCCGGCGGGCGGCGTTGACGACTTCGATCTTGGACAGCGTCTCGGTGTCGACGCGGTGCACCAGCCGCGAGAACTCCAGCGCCTCGCGCGCGCTGATGCGGTAATTGTGCATGACGTGGAACGGATAGCCGGTCTGCCACATGTGCAGCCGCGCCAGCGCGCGCCAGGTGCCGCCGACCGCGTAGAAGGTGCGCCCCTCGCCCTCGGCCAGCATGTCGAGATCGTCCAGCGTGTCCTCGACGATCCGCTCGGCCTTCTTGATCGACTTGCCGGCGATGTCCTGCAGCGCCAAGCCGCCGAGCGGCAGCGTGAGCCCCGAGCGCACGCGCGCGCCGTGCACGTCAACCAGTTCGAGCGAGCCGCCGCCTAGATCGCCGACGATGCCGTCCGGCTTGTACATGCCGGCGATCACGCCGTAGGCGGTGAGGCTGGCCTCGCGCTTGCCGGAGAGTATCTTGATCGGCGTGCGGCAGATGCGCTCGGCTTGGGCGATGAAGGCGTGGCCGTTGCGGGCGTCGCGGCAGGCGGCGGTGGCGATCGCCCAAATCTTGCGCACATGCAAAATGTCGCAGAGCGCGCGGAACCTCCCGAGCGCCTCGAGCGCGGTGTCGATGGCATCCTGCGCCAACAGGCCGGTGGTCTGCACCTCGCGGCCGAGGCCGGCCAGGACCTTCTCGTTGAAAATGGGGGTCGGCGCCCGGGTCAGCCCCTCATAGATGACCAGGCGCACCGAGTTCGAGCCGATATCGATGACGGCGATGGGCGGCCCGTGCTCGAGCCGGCCTTTGGGATAGTGCTGAATGGCGGGCGAACGCTTACGCGCCTTCGACGAGGCGGCGTACAAGGCTACGGGGCGACAATTCCTTGAGCGATTTGCCACGGCCCGACAGGCTCGGGTTTGTCATGAAATACTTATGGGCGTTGAACGGTTCCTCGCCCGGCCCGGCCTTTATGCGCGTGGAACTGCCGTCCGGCAAGACCTGCCAACTTTGCTCGTTATCCTTGAAGTTTGCGACCATGATCTGGCCGAGGATCTGCTCGTGGACGGTCGGATTGAGAATCGGGCACAGCGCCTCGACCCGGCGGTCGAGGTTGCGCGGCATCATGTCGGCCGAGGAAATGTAGAGCGCGGCCTTGGCATGCGGCAGCCGGTTACCCGCACCGAAGCAGTAGATGCGGCCATGCTCCAGGAAGCGACCGACGATCGACTTGACCCGGATATTCTCCGACAGGCCCGGCAGTCCGGGCCGCAGGCAGCAGATGCCGCGCACCACCAGGTCGACCGGCACGCCGGCTGAGGAAGCCTCGTAGAGCGCGTCGATGATGCCGGGATCGACCAGCGAATTCATCTTCATCCAGATCGCCGCCGGCTTGCCGGCCTTGGCGTTGGCGATCTCCTCGGCGATGTGATCGAGGATGCGCTTGCGCAGATTGATGGGCGAGATCGCCATGCGCTCGAGCTGGTCCGGCTCGGCATAGCCGGTGATGTAGTTGAAGATGCGCGCGACGTCGCGGCCGATCACGGGCTCGGCGGTGAAGAAGGAGAGATCGGTGTAGATGCGCGCGGTCACCGGGTGATAATTGCCGGTGCCGACATGAACGTAGGTGGCGAGCGTTCCGCCCTCGCGCCGCACCACCAATGACAATTTGGCGTGGGTCTTCAGCTCGATGAAGCCGTAAACCACCTGCGCGCCGGCGCGCTCGAGGTCGCGCGCCCAGCGGATATTGGCTTCCTCGTCGAAGCGCGCCTTGAGCTCCACCAGCGCGGTGACCGACTTGCCCGCTTCCGCCGCTTCGACCAGCGTCTTGACGATCGGGGATTCGGCGGAGGTGCGGTAGAGCGTCTGCTTGATCGCCACCACGTTGGGATCGCGCGCCGCCTGCTGCAGGAACTGCACCACCACGTCGAACGACTCGTAAGGATGGTGCACCACCAGGTCCTTCTGGCGGATGGCGGCGAAGGCGTCGCCGCCGTGATCGCGGATGCGTTCGGGGTAGCGCGGATTATAGGGCACGAATTCGAGATCGGGCCGGTCGAGCTTGGTGAGCTGGGCAAGATCGTTGAGCGCCAGCACGCCGTCGACCAGGAACACTTCGTCGTCGGCGACCGCGAGCGCGCGCTGCACGAAGCTGCGCAGCTCGGCCGGCATTTTGGCCTCGAGCTCGAGCCGGATCACCGAACCGCGCCGGCGCTGCTTGAGCGCGGTCTCGTACAGCCGCACCAGATCCTCGGCCTCTTCCTCGATTTCCACTTCCGAGTCGCGGATGGCGCGGAAGCCGCCCTGCCCATTCACCGTATAGCCGGGGAACAGCCGGCCGATGAACAAGACGGTCGCTTCCTCGAGCGAGATCAGCCGGATGCCGCCGCCGCTGCCGCTCGGCAGCTTGATGAAGCGCTCGATCTTCTGCGGCATGCGGATGAGCGCGTTCATCGCCTTGCCGTCCTTGGCGCGCGCCAAATGCAGCGCGATCGAGAAGCCGAGATTGGGGATGAAGGGGAACGGATGCGCCGGGTCGATCGCCAGCGGCGTGAGCAGCGGAAACACGTGGCTGAGGAAGTATTCTTCCAGCCAATTGCGCTCGGATTTCTTGAGCTGCGCGCCCTCGATCAGCGTGACATCGGCGGCGGCAAGCTCGGGGCGCAGCTCGATCCAGCGCTGCTGCTGGTCGTGCGCGAGTTGCACCACCGCTTCGCCGATGCGCACGAGCTGCTCGGACGGCGTCAGCCCGTCCGGGCTTTGCGTCAGGATGCCCTCGCGCACCTGGCCTTTGAGGCCGGCGACGCGCACCATGAAGAATTCGTCGAGGTTGTTGGCCGAAATCGACAGGAAGCGCACCCGCTCCAACAGCGGATGGTGCTCGTTGGCGGCTTCCTCCAGCACCCGGCGATTGAAATGCAGCCAGGACAGTTCACGGTTGATGAAGCGTTGCGGGCTCGACCCGAGCGCTGCCGCTTGCGCCGCAGCCGCGCTCACGCGCTCCCGCTCCGGGACTATTTCCTCAACCGCGGCAACGGCTTGTCTGCGATCAGCCATCTCGATTTAGCCCGAAAGATCAACTGCCTAGCCGACCAAAATGGCGGCTGCATGACAATTCGCGCCCGAACGGCCCTGCCCGTCAAGCGCAATCGGTGAACGGCTTAAGCTCTAGCGTGGCGGGCTTAATTTTCAGCGAAACAGCTCCGCCGCCAGCGCCCGCGTCACCGGACGGTGCCGGCGCAAGGCCTCCTCGTCGAGCCGGGCGACCGTGGCGCGGGCGGCGACGAAGGAGCGCTCGATGCGGTTGACCAGGTAGTTCACCAGCGGCTCGTCGGCGGTGAGCTGGCGGTCGGCGGCGAGCTTGACGATCAGCGCCCGCAGCAGCGCATCGTCGGGGGCTCGCAGCGTCACCACCGGCAGTGCGCGCAAGCGCGAGGCGAGATCGCGGATGGTGACGGGAAACCCCGCCGGCGGCTCGCGCGCGGTGATCAGCAGATAAGCGCCCTCCTCGCGCGCGAGATTGAGCAGATGGAACAGCGCGCGCTCGTCGAGCGCGGCCGGATCGAGGTCTTCCAGCACCAGGGCGCCGGTCGCCAGCGCCGCCGGCACGTCGCTGCGCCCGAGCAGCTTGGCGGCGAGCACGCGCGCGCCCGCCGCCTCCGCCCAGATCGAAGCGAGATGGGTCTTGCCGGAGCCTTCCGGTCCGACCAGCGCCATCGCGCGGTCGGGCCAATCGGGCCAGCGGTCGATCAGCGCCAGCGCCGCTTCGTTCGAGGGACCGGCCAGGAAGTCCTCGCGCGCGAAGCTTTCCGCGTGATCGAGCGCAAGCACGAGCTGGCGCGGCGCGAGGTTCAACCGGCGTTCTCCCCGGTATAGAGCGAGCTTTCCCGATAGCGGCGAAGCGCAAAGCGCGCCAGCACGCCGATGGTGGCCGCCAGCGGCACCGCCACCAAAAGGCCGACGAAACCGAACAGATAGCCGAAAGCGAGCAGCGCGAAGATCACCCAGACCGGATGCAGACCGACGCTCCCGCCGACCAGCTTGGGCGACAGCACGTTGCCTTCGAGGAACTGGCCGACCAGGAAAATGCCGAGCACGATCGCGATCGAGGTGTAGTGCGGCCAGAATTGCACCACCGCCACGCCCACCGACAGCACCAGCCCGGTCATCGAGCCGACATAGGGGATGAAACTGACGAGCCCGGAAATCAGCCCGATCAGCAGGCCGAAATTGAGCCCGGACAGCGACAGCGACAACGCATAGAACGAGCCGAGGATCAGGCAGACCGCCGCCTGCCCGCGCACATAGCCGGAGATGGTGGCGTCGATTTCGCGCGCCAGCGCGTGCACGGTCGCGCGCTGATGCACCGGGACCCAGCCGTCGGCAACCCGCAGCATGCGGTGCCAGTCGTAGATCAGGTAGAACGCCACCACCGGCGTCACCACGATGAGCGAGAACAGCGACACCAGCGCCCGGCCGCCCGACCACAGCGAGGTCAAGAAGGTGGTGATCCAGCCCATGCCCTGGCTGACGAGATCGCCGAAGGATTTCTGCGGGCTGAAGCCGGCGCCGAGCAGCTTCTGCAGCCAGGGCTTGCTCTGACTGGTGACCATGGCCTGCAGCTTGGCGACATAGGCCGGGACGGCGTCGATGAAGGACGTGAGCTGGCCGGCGAGCAGCGGCACCACCAGCAGGATGATGACGATGAAGGTCAGCACGGCGACGCTGATGATCAACAGCGAGGCGATCATGCGGTTGATGCCGAGCTTCACCAGCCGGTCGGTCAGCGGGTTGAGCAGATAGGCGATGGCCAGGCCGGCCACGAACGGCAGCAGAATGCCGCTCAACAGCCACAGCATCATGATGAACACGCCGAGCGCCGCCAGCCAGAATACGACGTGACGCTGCAACAGGTTGCCGCCGGGCCCGGGCGCGGGGCCGCGCGCATGCGGTTGCGCGCGTGTCGTCACGATTTAGCCGCCGCCGTGTTCATGTGACGCACCCATTCGGCGACATAGGCGGCGACCGACATGAGCGTCAAGGCCGTCACCAGGCCCATCAACACCAGCGTCAAGGTCCTGGCCTCGATGGCGAAGCCGAGCGAGCCGAGCACCACGCAGGCAAAGGCGATCTGCGCCACCGTGTTGAGCTTGGACACCAGCAGCGGCTTGACCTTGAGCGGGGTGCCGACCAGCCAGGCCAGCATGACGCCGCCGACGATCAGGATGTCGCGGGAGACCACCAAGATGACCAGCCAATGCGGGATCACATTGCTGATGCCGAGGGTGACATAGATCGACACGATCAGCGCCTTGTCGGCGAGCGGGTCGAGATAGGCGCCGAGCACGGTGGTCATGTTGAAGCGCTTGGCGAGGAAGCCGTCGACCGCGTCGGAAACGCCGGCGGCCAGGAACAGCACGAAGGCCACCCACATGGCGCCGGACGAGATCGCCCAGACCACCACCGGCACCAACAGGATGCGTCCCAGGGTAATGAGGTTCGGAAGACTCAAAGAGCTAGACCCGGCTCGGCGGCGCAGACCCGCCCAAGCGGCGGGCAGAGCGCCTAAACCAGCGCCAGAGTATAACGGCGCGCGGACCATTGCACGACTTGCGTTTTCCACGTACGACCCCCGCGAAAACAGGGTCCATCATGGCAGAAAAGGCGCGCGGACTTAACTACGCGCAGGCGGGCGTGGACATCGACGCCGGCAACCGCATGGTGGAACTGATCAAACCCCTGGTGCGCGCCACCGCGCGTTCCGGGGCGGAGGCCGAAATCGGCGGTTTCGGCGGGCTGTTCGACCTCAAGCGGGCGGGCTTTGCCGACCCCGTCCTGGTCGCCGCCACCGACGGCGTCGGCACCAAGGTCAAGATCGCCATCGAGACCGGCCGTCACGACACCATCGGCATCGACCTGGTGGCCATGAGCGTCAACGACCTGGTGGTGCAAGGCGCCGAGCCCCTGTTCTTCCTCGACTATTACGCATGTGGAAAACTCGAGCCCGAGATCGGCGCGGCCGTGGTTGCCGGCATTGCGCTCGGCTGCCGCGAGGCGGGCTGCGCGCTGATCGGCGGCGAGACCGCCGAAATGCCGGGCCTCTACCGCGGCGACGATTACGATCTCGCCGGCTTTGCCGTCGGCGCCGCAGAGCGCGGGACTTTGCTGCCGCGCGGCGACATCAAAGCGGGCGACGTGCTGATCGGCCTTCTGTCGTCGGGCGTGCATTCCAACGGCTTTTCGCTGGTGCGCAAAGTGGTCGAGGCGAGCGGCCTCACCTGGAACGAGCCCGCACCTTTCGCGCAAGAGGCAACGCTGGGCGAAGCGCTGCTGGCGCCGACGCGCATCTACGTGAAATCCTGCCTCACTGCCGTTCGCGCCACCAAGGCGGTCAAGGCGCTCGCCCATATTACCGGCGGCGGCTTTACCGACAATATCCCGCGCGTGCTGCCGAAGGGTTTCGGCGCGCGCATCGCGCTTTCCACTATTCCGGTGTTGCCGGTGTTCAAATGGCTGGCGAGCGCGGGCGGCATCGCACAAGAGGAAATGCTGCGCACCTTCAATTGCGGCATCGGCATGATCGCGATCGCGGCGGCCGGCGAAGAGCAGGCGGTCGCCGATGCGCTGGCCGGTGCCGGCGAGACCGTCGTGCGGCTGGGCGAAGTGATCGCGCTCCCGGGCGATGGGCCGCGCGTGCAATATTCCGGCCGGCTCGACCTTGCCTGGTGAGCGGATGACCAAGACGCGCGTCGCCGTTCTGATTTCCGGCCGCGGCTCCAACATGGCGGCGCTGATCGAGGCCGCCAAGGCGCAAGACTACCCGGCGGAGATCGCGCTCGTCGTGTCCAACCGGCCGGACGCCGGCGGATTGGCAACCGCGCGCGCTAACGGCATCGCCACCGAAGTTGTCGACCACACGACATATGGCAAGGACCGCGCCGCGTTCGAACGCGCCTTGCAAGGCGTGCTGGAGAAGCACCGCATCGCGCTCGTCTGCCTGGCCGGCTTCATGCGGCTGCTGACACCCTGGTTCGTGACGCAATGGCAGGAGCGCCTCATCAACATCCACCCGGCGCTGCTGCCGGCCTTCAAGGGCCTCGACACCCATAAGCGCGCGCTGGAAGCCGGCGTGAAAATCCACGGCGCTACCGTGCATTTCGTGGTGCCGGAGATGGATTCTGGGCCTATCGTGGCGCAAGGCGCGGTTGCCGTGCGCGAGGACGACACCGAAGCAACGCTGGCCGCCCGCGTGCTCGCGGTCGAGCACCGCCTTTATCCGTTGGCCCTCAAACTATTGGCCGAGGGGCGCCTGCGCGTGGAAGGCTCGCGCTGCCGCATCGGCGGCGATGGTACAGGCGACGGCGTCCTTTTGGTGCCGCCCGCCGACTAACGCCGCCCCTCGCCGTTTCGCACCGCACAACAGATAATTCACGGCCTGCGTTTCGCGCCGGAATGAATTTCGGCGGGAGCCCAAGTGTTATAGATTGGCCGGTGCATGGCCACATAGCCGGGGCGACAACGAAGGGGAGACACCAAATGGCAAATGGCGAAACCAAGCTAATGTATCCGGGTCTCGCGGGCTTCTACACGTCGTGGCGCGACATTGCCTATACGGCGGTGCGTGTCGTGATCGGCTATAATCTGTTCATGCACGGCTGGGCGAAATTGACCGTGATGGGCGCGGCCGGCGTCGGCGGCTACATGGCCAAGAGCGGCCTGCATCCGGGTCTCGCCTTTGCCTGGGCGGCGATCTTCCTGGAGACGATCGGCGCGCTCTGCATCATCTTCGGGCTGTTCACGCGCTTCTTCGCGGCGGCGCTGGCGATCGAGATGCTGCTCGCCATGTTCGCGGTGCATTGGGCCCACGGCTTCAGCGCCGGCAAGGGCGGCTACGAATACGTCCTGCTGCTCGGCATCGTGCTGTTCGCCATCGCCATCCGCGGCGGCGGGCCCTATTCGATCGACCGCGCCATCGGCAAGGAGCTGTAGGCGTCCACCTGCTTGTCATTCCGGGACGCCGCGAAGCGGCGGGCCCGGAATCCATACGCCGCAGCAGTGATTATGGATTCCGGGTTCACGCGCTTCGCGCGTGCCCCGGAATGACGGAGTCATTGCGCTCGGCGCACCCACACCTTGTTGTCGTGGAAAGCGGCACCGCCATAGGGCGCGATCGGATCGGCGCCGGTCAAGCTGTTGATGCCGCAGCCGTCGGCGTAAGCCGCGTTGGGCCAGATCGATTCCGCAATCAGCACCCCGCGCCGCACGCCGTCGAATACCTTCGCATGCAGGCGCACCTGCCCGCGCCGATTGCCGAGCACGACCAGATCGTCGTTGCCGATGCCGGCAGCGCGCGCGTCGTCCGGATGGATCATCACGGTCGGGCGGTCTTCTTGCGTCAATGAGGTCGGCGTTTCGGTGAAGGTCGAATTCAGGAAGCCGCGCGCCGGCGAGGTGGCGAGCCGGAACGGGTGCTCGGCGTCCTGCTGCTCGATCGCGGTCCAGTGGTCGGGCAGCGGCGGCATGTCGGCGATCGGCCCACTCTTGTAAGGCGCGCGGAACGGCACGTTCTCCCAGTCCGGCTTGAAGCGGAATTTGCCGTCCGGCCACGGGAAGCCGTCGAGATAGTGCGACTGGCGGAACGGCGGCTGGCAGTCGATCCAGCGTTCGCGCTCGATCTGCTCCAGCGTGCCGCGCTTGGACACGCGCAGCATCTGGTCGATCAGCTCGCGCGGGCTCATGGCGAAGCCGCGATGCCCGGCCCCTACCCGTTTCGCCAGCGCGCAAATCACCTCGTGATTGTTGCGGCATTCGCCCGGCGGCTCGACGATCTTGGGCCCGAGGATGATGTATTGATGGCCGCCGCCGCGATAAATGTCGTCGTGCTCCAGGAAGGTGGTGGCCGGCAGCACCACGTCGGCCATTTTTGCAGTTTCCGTCATGAACTGCTCGTGCACGCAGACGAACAGGTCGTCGCGCGCGAAACCGGCTTTCACCTTGTTCTGATCGGGTGCGACCGACATGGGATTGGTGTTCTGCACGATCAGCGCGGTCACCGGCGGGCCGTCGAACAGCGCCTCGCGCTCGCCGGTCAGGATGGCGCCGATGCG
Source organism: uncultured Pseudomonadota bacterium (assembly GCA_963805535.1). Taxonomy (GTDB): domain Bacteria; phylum Pseudomonadota; class Alphaproteobacteria; order Rhizobiales; family Xanthobacteraceae; genus Pseudolabrys. The sequence continues at coordinate 76,872 of CAWDUV010000003.1, read as the reverse complement.
CGACTGGTCGAGCACGCGCACCGCGGGGTCGAATACGTCGAGCCCCTCGATCAGCGTCTTGTCGAGACCGAAAATATCGGCGCTGATATGGAAAGCGCCGCCGCCCTCCAATTGCCAGGCACCGGTCACGGCCGGAATGCAGCTCGCCGCGTGCATATTGACCGGGCCATTGCGCGAGCGCGCAAAGCCGTAGCCGAGGCGGAAGAAGGCGCGCTTACGCTCGCCGATCAGCGCGGCGAAGGCCTCGATGGTCTCGACCGGCGTGCCGGTAATGGCGCTCGCCCATTGCGGATCGCGGCTGCGCAGATGCGCTTCCAGCTCGCGCGGCGCGTCGGTGTATTTGTCGAGGTAGTCCCAGTCGGCCTTTCCGTCGCGGAACAGGCAATGCATCACCGCGCAAGCCAGCGCCGCGTCGGTGCCGGGTTTGACCAGCACCGGCAGATCGGCCTGCTGCATGGTGCCGTTCATGTAGATGTCGACGGCCGCGATCTTGGCGCCGCGCTCTTTGCGCGCGCGCACCGCATGCGTCATCACGTTGACTTGCGTGTTGACCGCATTGGTGCCCCAGATCACCACCAGATCGGACTTCGCCATTTCGCGCGGATCGGCGCCGGCAATCTTGCCGACGCCGGCGGCAAAGCCGGCATAGGCCGGGTTGACGCAGATGGTGGAATGAAAGCCGGAATATTTCTTGGCGTGGCGCAGGCGATTGATGCCGTCGCGCATGACGAGGCCCATGGTGCCGGCATAGTAATAGGGCCACACGCTTTCGGCGCCGTGGCGCTGCTCGGCGGCCAAGAATTTTTCCGCCACCAGATCGAGCGCGTCGTCCCAGGAGATGCGTCGCCACCCACCGGAGCCCTTATCGCCCACGCGCTGCAGCGGATGCAGCAGACGTTCCGCATGATGCTCGCGCTCGGCATAGCGCGCGACCTTGGCGCAGATGACGCCCGCCGTGTAGTCGTTGTCCTTGGCGCCGCGCACGCGCCCGATGGTGTGGGCGTCGATCACCTCGACCTCGAGCGCGCAGGTCGAGGGGCAATCGTGCGGACAGGCGGAGGGGCGGACCATGATCGTCATGGCGCCATCATACCTCTTCGCCGCCGATGGCGCGACTGCTGCGCAGGCCGAAATAGCCGACCGTCAGCAGGGCGAACAGGACGATGCGGATGCCCCAGCGGGTGACCTGCGCGCTCTCCGCGATGAACCGGTCGATGCCGATATCGGCGCCAAGCCAGATCAACAGGCCGACGCCCGCCAGCATGTCCTCGATCGTCAGCCGGCGGTGGCGGTGTACGCGGATGAGGCCGATGCCGAGCACGGCAAGTGCGCCGACGCGGCCGGCCCAGGTTTCCAGATGGCCGGCCGCCGCATGGCCGATGAGGCCGGCCAGCGCCGGATCGGTGCTGACGATCTCGCCGGCGATATAGCCGAGCAGCGCGCCGCCGGCCCAGATCAGGATGCCGTAGCGCTCGAGCAGCGCCATCAGGATCGCGCTGCCGGCGACGATCAGCGGCACGCTGGTGGCAAGCCCGAACACGATGAGCGAGATCTTGACCGCTTCGGCATGGGCGAAGTCGACGGTCGCCGCCGCCGCTTCCGCCGCCGCCGCGATGGCGATGACATTGTCGAGGCTCATGACGATGTCGGCGACCGCGACGATGCGTACCGCGCGCCACAAAGTGGGCGCGGCCTTGACGCGGCCGTCGACGCCCGCCTCCTCGTCCACCACCAGCTTGAGCGCGACCCAGAACAGCAGCAACCCGCCGGCCAGCCGCAGGAAGGGCTGGTTCATCGCCTGCACGATGGCGACGGTGAACACGACGCGCATCAGCACCGCGACACCGGCGCCCAGGATCATGCCCCACAGCCGCTGGCGCGGCGGCAGCGTCATGCAGGCGAGCGCAATCACCACTGCATTGTCGCCGGAGAGCACGACGTTGACGCCGATGATCTGGGCGACCGCGATCCAGAACGGCGCGTGGGATACGTCCTGCCAGAGAAATTCCAACGCCTATCCTTTCGCAGGATCAGCGCGCGCCGATCACCCGACGATTTCGTTTTCCGAAAAGAATTGCGCGATCTCGCGCGCCGCGGTGTCGGGCGCATCCGAGCCGTGCACCGAATTCTCGCCGATCGATTTGGCGTGCACCTTGCGGATGGTGCCGTCCGCCGCCTTGGCCGGATCGGTGGCGCCCATGACGTCGCGGTACTTGGCGATGGCGCCCTCGCCTTCCAGCACCTGCACCACCACCGGGCCGGAGATCATGAAATCGACCAGCTCGCCGAAGAAAGGCCGCTCCTTGTGCACGGCGTAGAATTTCTGCGCCTGCTCCTTGGTGATGCGCACGCGCTTCTGGGCGACGATGCGCAAACCCGCCTTCTCGATCATGGCGTTGATGGCGCCGGTCAAGTTGCGCGCGGTGGCATCGGGTTTCAGGATCGAAAAGGTGCGCTCGACCGCCATCGGAATGGGTCCTTCACTGGGCTTGATCGGAGAGATAACCGGGATTGATTGGATCGCTTAGGTTGCGCGGGCTTATAGCGGGAGGCCATTTGCCCGGCAAGCGCGGCTGGCCGCCGCATCCGGCCTTGGCTATGGTTTATTGAGGCTTTCGGGGAGCCCCCTACATGACCGCGCGCTATCGCATGTTCGCCGGCTACAATGCCTGGTGCAATGAGCGGCTCTATGACGCAGCGTCCAAAGTGGGCGACGCTGAATACCGCGCCGACCGCGGCGCCTTCTTCAAGTCGCTGCACGGCACGCTCAACCATCTGCTGGTCGGCGACCGCATCTGGATGGCCCGCTTCACCGGCGAGGGCGCAGTGCCGAGCAGCCTGGACGAGATCCTCTATGACGATTTTGCGGCCTTGCGCGTCGCGCGCCGCGCCGAGGACGCGCGCATCGGCCGCTATATCGAAAGCTTGAGCGCCGCCGAGCTTGCCGGCACCATCCGCTTCCGCACTTTCGTGCGGCCGGAGACCATCGAGCAGCCCCTGCAACCTGCGCTCGATCATTTCTTCAACCACCAGGCCCATCACCGCGGCCAGGCGCACGCGCTGCTGTCGCGCGTGATCGGCAACGAGGCCACCCCGTCCTTCGACCTGATCGTCTATCAGCGCGAGACCGGTGTGGGTTTGCGGTAATTTTCGGTGCGTCATTCCGGGACGCCGCCATAAGCGCGAGCCCGGAATCCACGGGCAGAGAACTCAATACCTGCCGTGTTGTGCTGGATTCCGGGCCCGCCGCTTCGCGGCGTCCCGGAATGACGGAATGGGATTGCACAACACACCGCTCTCGGCCAAAACGCGCCCCATGTTGATCATCGACGACCTTACCGTCCGCATCGCCGGCCGCACGCTGATCGAGGGCGCTTCGGTCAATGTTCCGACCGGGGCGCGCGTCGGCCTGGTCGGGCGCAACGGCACCGGCAAGACCACGCTGTTCTCGGTGATCGCCGGCGATATGGCACCGGAGCACGGCAGCGTCACCGTGCCGCCGCGCTGGCGCATCGGGCGGCTGGCGCAGGAAGCCCCGGACGGGCCGGACCGGCTGATCGAGGTGGTGCTGCGCGCCGATACGGAACGCGCCGACCTGCTGGCGGAAGCCGAGACGGCGCAGGACCCGCACCGCATTGCCGAGATCCAGACCCGGCTTGCCGATATCGGCGCGCACGCGGCCCCTGCCCGCGCCGCCTCGATCCTGTCCGGGCTCGGTTTTGCGCCGGACGATCAACAGCGGCCTTGCGCGGAATTCTCCGGCGGCTGGCGCATGCGCGTTGCGCTCGCCGCCACCTTGTTCGCCCAGCCCGACCTGCTGCTGCTCGACGAGCCGACCAACTACCTCGACCTCGAAGGCACGCTCTGGCTGCAGGAGCATCTCTCGCGCTACCCGCATACGCTGGTCGTGATCAGCCACGACCGCGATCTGCTCGACTCGAGCGTCGGCCACATCCTGTCGCTCGAACAGAAGAAGCTCACGCTTTATCGCGGCGGCTATTCGGCCTTCGCCCGCCAGCGCAACGAGCGCATGGTGCTCGACCAGAAGTCGATCAAGAAGCAGGAGGCGCAGCGCAAGCACCTGCAGGCTTTCGTGGATCGTTTTCGGGCCAAGGCCACCAAGGCGCGGCAGGCGCAATCGCGGCTGAAAATGCTGGCCAAGCTGGAGCCGATCGCCGCGCTGGTGACCGACGAGGTGCGGCCGATCCAATTTCCGGCGCCCGGCAAAGTGCTGTCGCCGCCGATCGTGGCGACCGACGCGGTTGCGGTCGGTTATGACGGGCGCGCCGTGCTTTCCGGACTCGATTTGCGCATCGACAATGACGACCGCATTGCGCTGATCGGCGCCAATGGCAACGGCAAGTCGACACTGGTCAAGCTGATCGCCGGTCGGCTGCAGCCGCTGCAGGGCACGGTGACGCGCGCCGCACCTTTGCGCGTTGCTTATTTCGCGCAGCATCAGCTCGATGAGCTGGAGCCGGAGGCGAGCCCCTACGACCATGTGCGGCGGCTGATGCCGGATGCGCCGGAAGCGAAAGTACGCGCGCGCGTCGGCGTTTTCGGCTTTTCCGGCGCGGCGGGCGACACCGCGGTGAAGAATTTGTCGGGCGGCGAGAAATCGCGCCTGCTGCTCGGCCTTGCCACCTTCGATGCGCCGCATCTGATCATTCTCGACGAGCCGACCAATCATCTCGACATCGACAGCCGCGGCGCCCTGATCGAGGCGATCAATGATTATCCCGGCGCCGTGATCCTGGTCTCGCACGACCGCCATCTGCTGGAAGCGACCGCCGACCGGCTGTGGCTGGTGGCGGACGGCAAGGTCACGCCGTTCGACGGCGATCTCGACGACTACCGGCGCGCGGTGCTGGGCCAGCGCGGCGCCGGCACGAGCGAAGCGAAAGCGCAGAATGGCGGCTTGAGCCGCGGCGAGGCGCGGCGCGCGGCGGCCGAGAAGCGCGCCGAAACCGCGCCGCTGCGCAAGCGCGTCAAACATGCCGAAGCCGAGATCGCACGGCTTGCCAAGGAGCTCGCGAGCCTCGACGGCAGGCTTGCCGATGGCGAGCAGTTTGCGCGCGAGCCCGAGCAGGCCGGCGCGCTGGCGAAGACACGCGCGGAGCTGGCGCGGGCGCTTGCCGCGGCGGAAGAGGAATGGCTGGCGGCGAGCAGCGCGCTCGAGACAGCCTGATTACTGCACGTAGACGTCGTTGCCGCGGGCGGTGCGGGCGGGTTTGCGCTTCTTCTTGTATTTGCGCTTGGGCTTCGTCTTCGGCTTTTCCGGCACCGGTGCGGCATCGACCACTTTCAGCCGGCCGGACTCGAAGGTGTAGATGCCGGGCCAAGTGCCGCCCAGATAGGTGAGCACCACATGGCGCCGACCGTGCGGGCCGCCGCTGATATTGACGTTGCTCGGCTGGCCGGCGCGGCGCACCGCCTGGCATTCGGTCATGCCGAGCGCGATGCCGCCGATGAGCGGGCTGCCCGGCGCCCCCAGGCCGCCGGTCGAGCCCTCCGGCTGCAAACCGCCGAGGCCGGCTTGCGGCGGCGCGGCAGAAGCGTGCTTGACCGCCACCGGCGTGGGGGTTGGGCCGCGCGGCATCGGGGCGCTGGCGAGATCGCCGGCCATCGAGCCATAGGAGGGCGGGGTTGCCGGCTTGGCCGGCGCCGCGGGCGCAGGCTGCGCGGAGGCTTCCGCGCTCGCGGCCTGTGGCGGGATTTGTGTCGCGACTTGCGCCGCCGCCGGGGCGCAGCGGCCGGAGGCATCGACCAGTTCGTCCGGCGCAACCGGACCTTGGGGACCGAGCACGACGGTATTGGCGGGACGCACGCGCGCCCATTCGGGCGTGCTGAACATCGGCTTCTGCAGGTAGTTGCCCTCTTTGATTTCCTCGGCAATGTCGGAGCCGGCCGAGCAGCCGGCAACCAGCGCGGCCAGCGCGCCGGCCAGGCAAAGCCCGAAACTTGAACTGTAAAGACGGCTCGGCAAGCGGCGTCCCCCAAACCTGCTTGAATGCACGCTCTATCTGCTTGTCCCTTAAGCCGGATTTTGCGTCATCACAATGGCAGCCGGCAAGCGGCCACTCGCGCGAAGGTTAGCGGAGTTCCGCATCGGCCACTGGCCGACCGGCCGGATATCGAGGGTTTTTCGGGATTTTCGCGTCATTTTGCCTCCATAGCTCGCCTCCATAGCCAACGCTCCGCCGTCCCTATTGCTTTGGTCGGCCCGGGGTGGCCGCTATTCCCATTCCGTCCGCCTCCGCCCTTAGGGCTTCGGCGGGACAAGCCGCCCGCTCTCGAAAAAGAACCGAGGGCGCGCGGGACGCCAGGGGCCCAAACGGACCCGCAGGCCTCGGCATCTCGCGACGCCGAGGCGCATCAAACAGCCCCGCTTCGCGCTTTCGCGATCCGCTAAGGGCTCCGCAAGTCCGCCAGTCCCAAGGCGTCCCGCGCGCGGTGTTTGTAGGTTTGCTCCGCATGGCCCCCGGTGGACGTACCTTTCAGGCAACCTTCCTTACGGAAGCCTGCCTATCCACCGCTTTGGGCCCAGACGATGCCGACTGCCTGCGACCGGCTGCCGGCTCCGGCCATCACCGGGGCCCCGTGGCGCGCGGCTGGCGCGCCGGGACACATGCGGCTTGGACCGCCGGGCCGTCAATCGCATCTCCGAGCGCACGTCATTCCCCGGCCACCGCTCCCCGCCCCGTGTCTGAAGATGCTTGCGCAGACACCCCTCGGTAACGAGGCGGGATGCGATTAGGATAATACACCTGGGATTATTGTCAAGATCAACTAGGGAAAAATTCTTGGGGACCCGCGCCCCACCCTCGCGCCCGGCCGGAACGCCGCCGCAAGCGAACTCACGCCTTCTTCACCCAGCGCCCGCGCTCGTCCGGCTGCCAATAGGTGGCGTCGAAGCCCTTGCCCTTGGCCTCGCTCCAGGCGCTACGCGCCGCCGCGACCGCCTCCTCGTCCTCGCCGTCGAATAGAAGCACGATGCGGGCGTAACTCGCGACATCCGCCGGCATGGGCGCGCCGTCGATCAGGAAGCGCACCTCTGCGGCGTTGGGATTGCTCTCAGTGAGCGTAAGCAGGATCGGCTGCTGCGCCGCCTCCTGCTCGCGCCACGTGCCGTGCGGCAGGAAGGCATCGTCGCGATAGGTCCACAGATGGGCGTCGAGCGCCTCGATGCGCTCTTCGGAAGCCCCCTGCACCACCGCGCGCCAGCCGCGCTGCAAGGATTTCTCCAGCAGCGTCGGCAGCACGGTTTCGGGTTTCTGGCCCAGCAGGTGGTAGAAGAGGATTTCGGTCATGACCTAGTGTCACGTTGCGGAAATCGAAAATAGTCTCTTTGATTTTGCCACCACGCAAGGAAAAACACCGCGCCGATTAAAATGAAAACGAGGATAAGCATAAAAGGAAGCCAAGGCAGTGAAAGTCGAATGAGACTCCAAAGCGTCGGAATCAAGACACTCAATAGAAACACCACCATTAGTACCGGGATTAATTTCCAATAGATCGGCTTACGCGTCTGAATACCGTAGAGCACAGTGCCGAGAAGCAGAAAGTCCACAACATATAGCGCTCGACCGACCCATTCTGGTGCGGTTGCACTGTGCGGGGGCATAATGGACGTTGGGATAAGCGCACTAGCAAGACTGCCCAACGCCATAAGTGCGCAGCAAAACTTCAAAAATTTCATGAGCCAGTCCAATCATTCGCGGTTGACTCACTTCTCATAATAATCCTTCACCAGCCGATCCAACAGCCGCACGCCCCAGCCGGAGCCCCAGCTCTTGTTGATCTCGTTCTGGCGGCTATCGAAGCCGGTGCCGGCGATGTCGAGATGCGCCCACGGCGTCTTGTCGTCGACGAAGCGCTTGATGAATTGCGCCGCGGTGATGGCGCCGCCGTAGCGCGAGCCGCCGGTGTTCTTCATGTCGGCGAATTTGGAATCGATCATCTTGTCGTATTCCTTGCCGAGCGGCATGCGCCACACGCGCTCGCCGGTCGCCTCGCCGGCCTTGCCGAGCCGCTCGGCCAGTTGATCGTCGTTGGCGAACAGGCCGGCATATTCGTGCCCGAGCGAGACGATGATGGCGCCGGTCAGCGTCGCCAGATCCACCATGAATTTCGGCTTGAAGCGCTGCGCGGCGTACCAGATCGCGTCGCCCAGCACGAGGCGGCCTTCCGCGTCGGTGTTGATGATCTCGATTGTTTGCCCCGACATGGAGGTGACGATGTCGCCCGGGCGCTGCGCCTTGCCGCCGGGCATGTTCTCCACCAGACCGATGACGCCGACCGCGTTGACCTTGGCTTTGCGCGCGGCCAGCGCATGCATGAGCCCGGTGACGCAAGCCGCGCCCGCCATGTCGCCTTTCATGTCCTCCATGCCGGCGGCCGGCTTGATCGAAATGCCGCCGGTGTCGAAGCAGACGCCCTTGCCGATGAAGGCGACCGGCGCCTCGCCCTTCTTGCCGCCGTTCCAGCGCATGACGACGACGCGCGCCTCGTGCGCGGAGCCAAGCGCTACGCCGAGCAGCGCCCCCATGCCGAGCTTCTTCAGCTTCGGCACGTCGAGCACCTCGACCGCGCAGCCAACCTTCTTCAGCGCCGCCGTGCGGCGCGCGAATTCTTCCGGAAACAACACGTTGGCCGGCTCGTTGACAAGATCGCGCGCCATCAGCACGCCATCGGCGATTGCCGCGCGCGGCGCAAAGGCGCTGCGCACGGCGGCCGCGTCGCCGACCGCCACCGTGACTTTGCGGCTCGCCGGCGGCTTGTCGTCGTCCTTGCGCCGGGTCTTGTAGCGGTCGAAGGCATAGGCGCGCAGTTGCACGCCTTGCGCCAGATCGGCGGCGCGCTCGGCGCGCATGACGCCGCCCGGCAGGTCGGCGAACACGGTGGCCTCGGCGGCAGACGCCGGCACCTTGCCCATGGCGGCGCCGCCCAGATTGACGAAGTCCTGCTCCTTCAGCCCGGCGGTCTTGCCGGCCCCCACCACGATAAGGCGGTCGACCTTCAGCCCCTCCGGCACCACCAGGTCGAGCGCCGTGCCGCTCTTGCCGGTGAAGCGTTCGGCCTTGGCGGCGCGGGCGATCAGTCCGGCGGCGGCGGCGCCCAGCGCCGTGGTGGTGGCATGGCCGAATTTCAGCTTATCGTCGCAGAACACGACGAGAACGCCGCGGGCGGGGGCGGCAAGCGGGCCAAAGCCGAGCTTGAGGGCGTCGGGCATCGAGACAATCCTTTACGGGGCCGGGCGGACCTGTTTCGGCAGGCCGTGGCGGGGGTTATGGCGGGTCTTGAAGCCCCCATATGCGCCCGCCGCGGCCGGCTGCAAAGCCCAAATCGCGCGAAGCTCAGGCTGCTTTTCACCAGGCCGCGGCTGCCCAAAGCCGCAGGGGCAACGGCCGTATTCGCTTGCCAGAATCGGGCCCTTGGCTAGCTTCGGGGCCGCTCCGGCCTTAAGATTTTGTTGTGCATGTTCAACGGCTTTGCCTTTGCACGGCCACTTTGTGAGCCGAAAAAGGTAAACCCTACGGGGGGTTGGAGTAGTAGGCTGGCTGGCGCCCGGCGCACGGTGGGGAAACCTGTGCGCGCGGGTGCGGCTGTTTGCCGGTTTTTGGGGACGGCGCCGCGGATGGGGTCGATCAGTCGATATATCTTCCGCACCACCTTCAGTGCGTTCATCGTCGTGCTCATCAGCCTGACGGCGGTGATCTGGGTCACGCAGGCGCTGCACGATTTCGACCTGGTGACCAGCCAGGGCCAGACCATCCTGGTCTTCATGGGCATCACCGCGCTGATCGTGCCGCTGCTGATCCTGGTGATCGCGCCGATCGCGCTGCTGATCGCGGTCGTGCACGTACTCAACAAGCTGTCGACCGATTCCGAAATCATCGTGATGAACGCGTCCGGCATGTCGCCGTGGGTCCTGTTCCGCGCCTTCATGATCGTGGCTGTGGTGGTGTCGCTGCTGGTGACGGCGATCAGCGCCTATTTCGCGCCCAAGGGCCTGCGCATGCTGCGCGACTGGATCACCGAGGTGCGCGCCAATGTGGTGAGCAGCGTGGTGCAGCCCGGCCGCTTCACCAAGCTGGAGAGCGCCGTCACCATCCATATCCGCCAGCGGCTCGCCAACGGCGAATTGTCCGGCATTTTCCTCGACGACCGCCGCAATCCAAAGGAGCGGCTGACGGTGCTGGCCGAAAGCGGCGAGCTGCTCGACAACAACAATGGCACCTTCCTGGTGCTGCAGAAGGGCATCGTGCAACGCCACGCCGCCGACCAGCGCGACCCCGCCATGGTGGTGTTCGACCGCTACGCCTTCGATCTCTCGCAATTCGCCGGTGGTTCGCAGGCGGTGAAATATTCCATCCGCGAGCGCTATCTCTGGCAGCTGTTGTGGCCGGACCCGAAGGATGCGTTCTACGTGCGCGAGCCGGGCCAGTTCCGCGCCGAGCTGTACGACCGGCTGATGGCGCCGTTTTATCCGATCGGCTTCGTGATCATCGCCTTCGCCTATCTCGGCGCGCCGCGCACCACCCGCCAGAGCCGCTCGATGTCGATGCTCGGCGCCATCGGCGGGGTGGCGCTGCTGCGGCTGTTGGGCTTTGCCTCCACCGTGTTCGGCGCCACCATCCCGTGGATGCTGTCGCTGCAATTCGTGGCGATGGCGGGCGCGATCGGCCTCGGCGTCTGGGTGATCCGCAGCGGGCTGGTGCTGGAGGCACCGGCCTTCCTGACGCAATGGCTCGCCGCGCTCACCGAGCGCATCACGCAACGTTTCGCCACGCCATGAGCTGACCTGAATGCGTATCCTGGGCGGAACACTGACGCGATATTTCGGCCTGCGCTTCCTGAGCGCGGCGGCGATGGTGTTCGCCGGTATTTTCCTGCTGGTCGGCCTGCTCGACTATATCGAGCTGATGCGGCGCTCGAGCGACATCCCCAACGTGTCGGCGCTGCTGGTGGCGAAGACCTCGTTCTTCCGCGTGCCGCAGGTGACCGAGCGCGTGCTGCCGTTCTGCGTGCTGATCGGCGCCATGAGCTGCTATCTCAATTTGTCGCGGCGGCTGGAACTGGTGGTGGCGCGCTCGGCCGGCATGTCGGCCTGGCAGTTCATCGCGCCGGCGGTGCTGGTGGCCTTCGTGCTCGGCGTGCTGGCGACCGCGGTCTACAACCCGCTCGCCGCCGTGCTCGACGAGCAGTCCAAGCGCTACGAGGCCGAGCTGTTCGGCCATTCCCGCGTCAACCTGCTGTCGAGCGGCGGGCCGTTCTGGGCGAGCCAGAAGACCGCCGAGGGCCAGGCCATCATCAACGCCAAGTCGAGCCGCGACCAGGGCGTGGCGCTCTCCGGCGTCACCGTGTTCACCTTCGATCCGGCGCACCATTTCAAGCAGCGCATCGAGGCGCGCTCGGCGATCCTGGAGCCGGGCGAATGGCGGCTGTTGGAGGCCCGCATCTACGTGCTGGGCGAGCGGCCGGTCGACCAGTCGGTGTTCCTGCTCAAGACCAGCCTGTCGCCCGAGCAGGTGCGCGAAAGCTTTGCAACCCCGGAAACCGTGCCGTTCTGGGAACTCCCACTGTATATCAAGATCGCCGAGCACGCAGGACTGGTGGCGGCAGGCTATAGACTTCAGTTCCAGAAGCTTCTGGCCCTGCCGTTCTTGCTGGCGGCCATGGTGTTCCTTGCCGCGGCGGTCAGTTTACGGTTCTTCCGCTTCGGCGGTGTGCAGAAAATGGTTTTAAGTGGCGTGGCGGCCGGCTTTCTGCTTTATGTCCTGTCGAAAGTGACCGACGATATGAGCAAGGCCGGGCTGCTGCACCCAGTGGCGGCCGCCTGGCTGCCTGTGCTCGCCGGCGGTCTGACGGGGTTTATTGCGTTGTTGTACCAGGAGGACGGGTGATGGCGGGGCCTCGCGCTCGTCCATCGATACCCTGCGCCCGTCGCCGCGGCGTTCGAGGGCTCGTTGCCGCTCTCGCCATCCTGGCGGGCGGCATGCTGGCGTGCGGGCCGGCTTTGGCACAGCAGGTAGCTTTCCCGCAGCGCCCACCGCCGCTGAAGAAATCCAAATACGCCATCGCGCGCGAGAAATCCGGGCAGAAGCAGATGCTCGTGCAGGCGCGCGAGATCGACTACGACTATGCCAATCATCGCGTCGCCGCGGTCGGCAACGTGCAGATGTATTACGGCGGCTCGACGCTGGAGGCCGACAAGGTCATCTACGACCAGACCACCAAGCGCCTGCACGCCGAGGGCAATGTCCGCCTGACCGAGCCGGACGGCAAGGTCACCTACGGGCAGGTCATCGATCTGTCGGACGATTACCGCGACGGCTTCGTCAACTCGCTGAGATTGGACGCGCCCGAGCAGACCCGCATGGCGGCGGCGCGCGCCGAGCGCAGCGCCGGCAACTTCACGGTCTTTCACAACGGCGTCTACACCGCCTGTCAGCCCTGTAAGGACAATCCGCTCAAGCCGCCGGAATGGCAGGTCAAGGCGGTGCGCATCATCCACGATCAAAGCGACAAGATGATCTATTTCGAGAACGCCAGCCTCGAATTCTGGGGTCATCCGATCGCCTACATGCCCTATTTCTCCATCCCCGACCCAACCGTCAAACGCAAGAGCGGCGTCTTGGAGCCGGTCATGTCGTCGAGCTCGAAATACGGGTTCGCGCTTGAAGTGCCGTATTATTTCGCGCTGGCGCCCAATTATGACGCCACCTTCGCGCCGATGATCACCACCAAGCAGGGCCCGCTGCTGCAGGGCGAGTTCCGCCAGCGCCTGATCAACGGCGCCTATGACGTCCGCGCCGCCGGCATCTACCAGCTCGACCCCGGCTATTTCGTGCATACCGACGGCACGCCGACGCCGGGCGACCGGAACTTCCGCGGCAGCATCGAAAGCGACGGCCAGTTTGCGCTCAATCAGCATTGGGTCTGGGGCTGGAACGCGGTGGCGCTGACCGACAAGACCTTCCTGCAGGACTACAACCCGCATTTGTCGCGCTACCGCATCACCGACGCCTTCCAGACCGGCGCCAGCGAAGGCGTCTCGCAGCTCTATCTCGCCGGCAAAGGCGACCGCAGCTACTTCGACGCGCGCACGCTCTACTACCAGGGCTTCTCGGAGGCCGACTCGCAGAGCCAGATTCCGGTCATCCACCCGGTGATCGACTACATGTATACGGTCAACCATCCGGTGTTCGGCGGCGAATTCGGCTTCAAGACCAATTTCACGAGCCTCACGCGCGAAAACGCCAATTTCGACCCGATCACCAGTGCCGCTGGCCTCAACGGGGCCTGCGCGCAGACCGCCAACCCCGCGATCATAATCAAGGCCAATTGCCTGCTGCGCGGCTTCCCCGGCACCTATACGCGCTTCTCCACCGAAGCGCATTGGCGCCACAGCGTCACCGACTCGATCGGCCAGGTGTGGACGCCATTCGCTTCGGTGCGCGGCGACGTCGCCACCATGGACGTGAAGGACCAGGCCGGCGTATCGAATTATCTGCAGACCGGCAGCTCCGACCTCGCGCGCGCGATGCCGACGGTCGGCCTGGAATACCGCTATCCCTTCATCAACGTGCAGTCCTGGGGCACGCAGACGTTCGAGCCGATCGCGCAGGTGATCGCGCGGCCGAACGAACCGCAGATCGGCAAGTGGCCGAACGAGGATGCGCAGAGCTTCATCTTCGACGACAGCAACCTGTTCCGCATCGACAAGTTCTCCGGCTGGGACCGGGTCGAGGGCGGCGGCCGTACCAATTACGGCGCGCAGTACACCATGCAGTTCAATCAGGGCGGCTTCGTCAACGCCCTGTTCGGCCAGTCCTATCAGTTGTTCGGGCAAAACTCCTTCGCCGCCGGCGGCGTCGCCAATACCGGGCTCGACAGCGGGCTCGATACCAGGCTGTCGGACTACGTGGCGCGCGTCTCCTACCAGCCCAACAGCACCTATACCTTCACCTCGCGCTTCCGCTTCGACAAGAACGACTTCACGGTGCAGCGCACCGAGCTCGAGGCCCGCGCGGCCTTCGACCGCTGGTCGGTCGACATGCTGTACGGCGACTACGCCTCCCAGCCCGAGCTCGGCATTCTCGACCGCCGCCAGGGCGTTCTGGGCACCGGCACGATCAAGCTGGACTCCAATTGGGTGCTGCTGGGCTCGGCGCGCTACGACCTCACGGCAGGTAAATTCGACCAGACCCGGATCGGCCTCGGTTATGTCGACGATTGCCTCATCTTGGCCCTGAATTACATCACTAGTTACACCTATAGCGGCAACCCGGGCGTCAACCATACGGTCATGCTGCAATTGAGCCTGCGCACGCTCGGCGGCGTGTCGCTCAGCCAAGGGGTCAGCAGCGTCGGCGGCCTGTAGCGCCGATGGCGGGGCCGCCATGGGGCGCGCCGCCGGCCGATTCGAAACGATGGAACCTGCAATGCCGAAGAAACCCGTGAGAGCGAACCTGATCCGGCGCTGGCCGGCGGCCGCCGTTCTCGTAGCCGCCATGCTGGCCGCGCCGGGTCTTGCCCGCGCCCAGGTCGTGGTGGTGGCCAACGGCGCGCCGATCACCGCCTACGACATCGAGCAGCGCACCAAACTGGTGGAATCCTCCACCCACAAGAAAGCTTCGCGCCAGGAGATCATCCAGCAACTGATCGACGACCGGCTGGGCATCGCCAAGGCCAAGCAATACGGCCTGGTGGTCAGCCAGGACGAGGTGGACCAGGCCTTCAACGCCATGGCGACGCGCCAGCACATCACGCCGCAGCAATTCTCCCAGGTGGTGCAGCGCGCCGGCATCTCGCCCGAGACGATCAAGGATCGCCTACGCGCCCAGTTGACCTGGAGCCAGTTGGTGCGCGGCAAGTTCGGCGCCTCGCTGCAAGTCGGCGAATCCGACGTCGTCAACGCGCTGCGCTCGAAGAACGAGGCGCTCGACACCGTCGGCTACATCTACACGCTCTATCCGGTGACGGTGGTGGTGCCTTCCGGCTCGAGCCGGCCCGTAATAGAGGCCAAGCGGCGCGAGGCGGAGGCGCTGCGCAGCCGCTTCCTCACCTGCAAGCAGGGCCTGGCGGTCGCGCGCGCGCAGCGCGACGTGGCGGTGCGCGAGCCGATCACGCGCAGCTCGGCCGACTTGCCGGAAAAGCTGCGCGCCCTGCTCGGCAGCATGGAGATCGGCCGGCTGACCGCGCCCGACGTGACGGCGCAGGGCCTGCAGATGTTCGCGGTCTGCGACAAGCAGCAGACCAAGACCGACTCGCCGGCCCAGCATGAGGCGCGCGAAGATATCTTCCGCCGGCGCTACGAGCAGGAGTCGAAGCGCTACATGGAAGAGCTGCGCAAATCGGCGATGATCGAATACAAGGATACCAATGCCCGACCCGGCGCCTCCAGCACTGGCACTGACGCTCGGCGAACCCGCCGGCATCGGCCCTGATCTGACGCTTGCGCTGTGGCGCCGGCGGGCAGAGCTCGATCTGCCGGCTTTCTATGTCGTCGGCGACGTCGATTTCCTCAAAGCGCGCGCGCGTGCGCTCAAGCTCGACGTGGCGGTGGCGCAAGCGTCGCCGGCCGAGGCGGGCGCGACCTTTGCCCGCGCGCTGCCGGTTGCGCCGCTCGGCTTGCCTGTCACCGCCATGCCCGGCAAGCCCGATGCGGCGAGCGCGCCGGCGGCGATCGGCTCGATCCGCCGCGCGGTCGCAGACGTGCTGGCGGGCAAGGCAGCCGCGGTGGTGACCAATCCGATCGCCAAGAGCGTGCTGACGCGCGCGGGCTTCGCCGATCCCGGCCATACCGAGTTCCTCGGCCGGCTGGTGCGGGAGGCGACCGGCGAAAATGTGCTGCCGGTGATGATGCTGTGGTCGCCGGAACTGGCGGTGGTGCCGGTGACTATTCATATCCCCTTGCGCCAAGTGTTCGATACGCTCTCGCGCGAGCTGATCGTGGCCACCGGGCGCATCGTGGCGCGCGATCTCAAGGCGCGCTTCGGCATCGCGCGGGCGCGCCTGGCGCTGGCGGGGCTCAATCCGCATGCCGGCGAGGACGGCACGCTCGGCACGGAAGACCGCGATATCGTGGCACCGGCGGTCGCTGCGCTGAAGCTGGAAGGCATCGACGCGGTAGGGCCGCTGCCGGCCGACACCCTGTTCCATGCGGCGGCGCGCGCGCGCTACGACGTGGCGCTGTGCATGTATCACGATCAGGCGCTGATCCCGATCAAAACGCTGGCCTTCGACCACGGCGTCAACGTCACGCTCGGCCTGCCCTTCGTGCGCACCTCGCCCGACCATGGCACCGCCTTCGATCTCGCCGGCAGCGGCAAGGCCGACCCGAGGAGCCTTGCCGCGGCGCTCAAACTGGCGGCGCGGCTGGCGGCAAATGCGCCGGCCCTAGCGCCGGCCTAAATGACCCAGATCGACGACCTGCCGCCGCTGCGCGAGGTGATTGAGCGGCACGGGCTCACGGCGAAGAAATCGCTCGGCCAGAATTTCCTGCTCGACCTCAATCTGACCGCGCGCATCGCGCGCGCGGCCGGAGCGCTCGACGGCGCGACCGTGGTCGAGATCGGGCCCGGCCCGGGCGGCCTGACGCGCGCGCTGCTGGCGCAAGGAGCCAAGCGCGTGATCGCGGTCGAGCGCGACCGACGCGCGATCGCGGCGCTGGAAGAGATCGCCTCACGCTATCCGGGGCGGCTTACGATCGTCGAAGGCGACGCGCTCGCGTTCGACGCACGCGCCTATCTCGACGGCGGGCGTGCGCATGTCGTGGCCAACCTGCCCTATAATATTGCCACGCCCTTGCTGATCGGCTGGCTCACCGCCGAGCCCTGGCCACCCTGGTACGATTCCCTTACGCTGATGTTCCAGCGCGAAGTCGCGATGCGTATCGTGGCCGCGCCCGGCGGCAAGAGCTACGGCCGGCTGGCGGTGCTCGCCGGCTGGCGTACGCAAGCCAAGTTGCTGTTCGAGGTGGCGCCGACCGCCTTCGTGCCGCAGCCCAAGGTGATCTCGGCGGTGGTGCGGCTGACCCCGCGCGCCGCGCCCTTGCCGTGCGACGCGCAGGCCCTGCAGCGGATGACGCAAGCCGCCTTCGGCCAGCGCCGCAAGATGCTGCGGCAGAGCTTGAAGAGCTTGGGCTGCGATGCGGCCGCGCTGCTGGCGGCGGCCGGGATCGAGCCGACCGCGCGGGCGGAAGAGATTGCGGTCGAAGGTTTCGTCAAGCTGGCGCGGGCGTTGAATGATGCTGTCATAGCCCGCGAAAGCGGGCTATCCAGTACTTTCAACGGTCGCGAGAGCCCGCGACGGTCGTGATTAATAGATCGTCCGCTGCAGCCTGCCCCCGCGCAGGTGTTTGGGGGCGGATGCTCACAGCGGAGTGTGAAATGACCCAGATGCACCGCCAATCGCTCACCGCCTATGGCGCACCCTTATGCGAAACCGTGGTGGAGGCGCCGCGCCCGCAAGGAACGCAAGTGCTGGTGCGCATTCAGCGCTGCGGCGTCTGCCATTCCGACCTGCACATGCAGGACGGCTATTTCATGCTCGGCGACGGCAAGCAGCTCGACATCCGCGCCGGCCGCACGCTGCCCTTCACGCTCGGCCACGAGATCGCCGGCGTGGTGGAAGAAGCAGGCCCCGATAGCGAGGCCAAGCCGGGGGCGGCGGTCGCCGTCTACCCCTGGATCGGCTGCGGGCAATGCCCGGCCTGCCGGCACGGCGACGAGAACATCTGCGCGCGGCCGCGCCATCTCGGCATCGCGGTCGACGGCGGCTATGCCACCCACGTGCTGGTGCCGCATGGGCGTTACCTCATCGACTATGCGCCGCTGCCGGTGTCTTATGCCGGGGCGCTGATGTGCTCGGGGCTGACCGCCTATGCCGCGCTCAAGCGGCTCAAAAGCCGCGCCGACCGCGCGCCGCTCATGCTGGTGGGCGCCGGCGGGGTCGGGCTGATGGGGCTTGCGCTCGCGCGCGAAATGTACGGCGCGCCTTACGTCGCCGATATCGACGCGGCCAAGCGCGAGGCGGCGCTCAAGGCCGGCGCAAAGGAAGTGTTCGACCCGGCGGATCCGGCAACGCGCAAGGCGGTGCTGAGCGCGAGCGGCGGCATCTTCGCGGCGGTCGATTTCGTCGGCTCCGACAAGTCGCTCAATTTCGCCACCAGCGTGCTGGCCAAGGGCGGCAAGGTGGTGGTGACCGGCCTGATCGGCGGCGGCTATACGGCCGCGGTCGCCATGTTCCCGATCAAGGCCATGACCATCGAGGGCACGCAGACCGGCACCTTGGGCGAGGCGCGCGAGCTGATCGACCTGGTGCGGGAGAAGAAGATCGCAGCCCCGCCGATCGCCGAGCG
This sequence comes from uncultured Pseudomonadota bacterium, assembly GCA_963805535.1. Lineage (GTDB taxonomy): Bacteria > Pseudomonadota > Alphaproteobacteria > Rhizobiales > Xanthobacteraceae > Pseudolabrys. The sequence goes on along the minus strand of CAWDUV010000003.1, from coordinate 58,505 downwards.
GCCCTTGGCGCAAGCCTCGACCACGCTCGACGACCTGCGCGCCGGCAGGATCGTCGGGCGGGTGGTGCTGACGGCTTAAAGAGCCCGCCGCGCCTACATTAAAATTCGTTTAGCCGCCGCAGGCGCACACCGGGCGTGCTAGCATCGTGTCCGTAGGGCGGCATCTGTCTTCCTTTGGAGGAACGGCAATGCAGATACCTTCATATCTGAAGGGCGAAGGACTCAAGACCCACGCAATCGCGCTCGGCATCGGCGCCGTCATCGCGCTCGCGCTCACGTTCAATTGGTTCGACTTCGGCCTGGGCGCCGTACTCTCCAGCACGGCGCAGAAGATGACCGACGACAAGGTCAACACCGAAGTGGTGCGGCTCTATACGCCGGAATGCGTCAGGCACTTCGAGACGCAGACCGACATGACGAGTCATTGGGCGGCGCTGAAGAAGGCCGCCTCCGACTACGACCAGCAGGACTTCATCGAGAAGGCGGGCTTTGCCACGCCGCCCGGCTCCAAAGCGGCCAATGACGACGTCGCCACCGCCTGCGTCGATAAGTTGATGACCGATCTCAAGAAGGTTCCGGGCGAGCAGGCCAAGAACAAAAGCTGAAACGGATGGCGCAACATGGTGTCGGGCGGGAGCGGCCGCGCGGGGCCGCTCACCGCACGGCGCACTGCACGCCGCCCAGGCTTTTGATGAAGGCTTTGACCGCGTCGGCGGCTTTCGGCCGCACGATTTCGGCTGCCCAGAAGCTGCGGTCCCAAAGCGTCTTGCCGGGGCGGCGCCAGCGGCCGTGCGCGATCAATATGCGCGCGACGCGGGCTTTCAGCCGGCCGACGACCAGATGCAGGTCGCGGCTCTCGCAGCGGAACAGCACGTGCGCCTGCGTCGGCAGGAAGGCACCGGCCAGCACGGTGCGGCCGCCGGTGAGCCGGTCGCGCGCGTCATGCGAGGCTTCCATGAGCGCGCGGCAGAGCAGCTTGCCGTCCGCTTCCGCCAGCGACAGCGTCAGGCGCGGCTCGGCGCTGTAGTGCGCTTCCAGCGGCGTCGAGAGATAGACCGCGCGCGCCGCGGCCAGCGGCGCGTAGAAATCGGCGAGCCGCTGCCAGTCGCCGCGCGCATCGGTCGGCAGCAGCGCACCTTGCGTGATCCAGATGATGTGCCAGAGCTGCTTCTGCTGCGGCTTGTAGTGGATCGGGACGCGCGTCAAAGCTTGGCCTGCAGGCCGCGCACGAAGTCGTAGAGGCCGGGCTGGCGCTCGCGCTTGAGGCGCTCGGCGGCAAGGATCGCCTTGACGTCTGCAAACGCTTGATCGATCTCGCGGTTGACGATGACATAGTCGTATTCCGCCCAGTGGCTCATCTCGTCGGCGGCCATCGACATGCGGTGCAGGATGGTGTCGTAGTCGTCCTGCGCGCGCGCCTTCAGCCGGCGCTCGAGCTCGGGGATCGAAGGCGGCAGCACGAACACGCTGGCGAGATCGCTGCGCGCCTTGTCGCGCAATTGCTGCGTGCCCTGCCAGTCGATGTCAAACAGCACGTCGCGCCCCCGATCGAGCGCGGCCATCACCGGCGCGGTCGGCGTGCCGTAGGAATTGTCGAACACCTCGGCGTATTCGAGAAGCTCGCCGTTCTCGACCATGGCGTCGAAGCGGCGGCGGTCGATGAAATGATAGTCGCGCCCGTCGACCTCGCCGGGGCGCATCCTGCGCGTGGTGACCGAGACCGAGAGCGTGACGCCGGCATCTTCGCTGAGCAGGCGGCGCGACAGCGTGGTCTTGCCGGCGCCCGAAGGCGAGGACAGGACCAGCATCAGCCCGCGGCGGGCGACACTCGCGTTCGGCTGCGCTTGCGCCATGCTCACTCCAGGTTCTGCACCTGCTCGCGGAACTGCTCGACCACGGTTTTCAGTTCGAGGCCGATATTGGTCAGCTCCACGTCGTTCGACTTGGCGGTGAGCGTATTCGATTCGCGATGCAGTTCCTGCGCCAGGAAATCGAGCCGGCGGCCGACCGGGCCGCCTTCGGCCAGCAGCTTGTTCGCCTGCGCCACATGCGAGACGAGGCGGTCGAGCTCCTCGCGGATGTCGGCCTTGGCGGCGAGCATGACCGCCTCCTGGTGCAGGCGGTCGCTGTCGAACCGCTGCGAGGCGGCGAGCAGGTTCGCCACCTGCTCGGCCAGCCGCGCCTTGACGGCTTCCGCCCTGCGCCCGGGCGCGGCTTCGGCGCGCGCGGTGAGCGTGGAAATTTGCTCCAGCCGCTCCGACAGCACGCGGCGAAGCGCTTCGCCCTCCTCGCGCCGCATGTCGATAAGGTCGGTGAGCGCGCGATCGAAACCGGCGGCAATGGCCGCTTCGGCCGCGGCGCGCTCGTCCTCGCTTTCGTCTTCTTCGGTCACTTCCATCACGCCCTTGAGCGCCAGGATGCCGTCGAGGCTCGGCGGCGAGGCCTGCAGCTTGCCGGAGAGACCCTTCAACGCAGCCAGCACTGCGGCGAGCACCGGCTCGTTGATCTTGACGGTGGGGGCGACGCCTTTGCGCGCGACGCTCAGATTGGCGTAGACGGTGCCGCGTGAGAGCCTCTCGCTTGCCCGCTTGCGCGCCGGCACTTCGGCCGCGTCCCAGCCCGGCGGCAGCCGCAAGCGCAGGTCGAAGCCCTTGGCGTTGACCGACTTGATCTCCCAGCTCCAGGCATAGGCGCCGGTCACGCCGTGGCCGCGCGCGAAACCGGTCATGCTCGACAAGGCCATGCAGATCTCTTCCGGTTGCCGCATCGAAAATGCGGCGCGACCTTAGCGGCGGCGCGCAGGCGTCACAAGGCGGCGGCTCTCCCTCTCCCCGCACGCGAAGAGAGGTAACAGAGACTACGGCTTGGCCGCATCCTTCTTGTCGGCGGGCGCCGCCGGCGGCGCCGGCTCCTGCGTCTTGGCGTGCTCGACCGCGCGCAAATGCGTGACGTTCTTCTGGTGCTGCTCGTAGGTTTCCGAGAACACATGGCCGCCGGTGCCGTCGGCGACGAAATAGAGATCCTTGGTACGCGCCGGTTGGGCCACCGCTTCCAGCGCGGCCTTGCCGGGATTGGCGATCGGGCCCGGCGGCAGCCCGGTAATCACATAGGTGTTGTAGGGCGTCGGCTGCTCGATCTCGCTTTTCTTGATCGGGCGGCCGAGCGAGCCCTTGCCGCCGGTCAGCCCGTAGATGATGGTCGGGTCGGACTGCAGCTTCATCTTCTTCTTCAGCCGGTTGATGAACACGGCGGCGACGCGCGAGCGCTCGTCGGGCTTGCCGGTCTCCTTCTCGACGATGGAGGCGAGCGTGACCAGCTCCTGCGGCGAAGTGAGCGGCAGGTCGGCCACCCGGTGCGCCCAGACGTCCTTGACCTCGCGCCGCTCGGCCTCCTGCATGCGCCTGATCATCTGCTCGCGCGTCATGCCGCGGGTGAAGCGGTAGGTCTCCGGCAGCAGCGAGCCTTCCGGCGGGATTTCCTTGATCTGGCCGGTGAGCGCCTTGCTCTCCAACAGCCGCGCCACGATCTGCTCGGAGGTCAAGCCCTCCGGCACGGTGAGCGCATGCTGCACCACCTTGCCTTCGATGATGGTGTCGACCACGTCGGCAAGGCTGGCGTGCTGCTTGAACTGGTATTCGCCGTGCTTGAGGCCGCCGCGCGCCTTCATCACCATGACGCCGCCGATGAAGACGTAAGGCTGGTCGATCACGCCTTCGCGCTGCAGGAGCCCGGCGATGTCGCGAATGCCAAGGCCGCGCGGAATGTTGACCACCTTGGCTTGCGGCAGCGGGCCCGGCGCCTCGAAGCGCTTTTTGCCGAGATAGAGCGCGGCGCCCACGGTGACCGACATCAGCACGATCACCATGAAGATGGCGTTGCCGGCGATCACCAGCGGATGGCGCACGCGCTTGGAACGGCGCTTGGGCAGCGGCACCCGCTCCGGCTCGAGCGCGACGCGCGGGGAACGCGGCGGAGTGCTCACCCGCTCGGCCGGCGGCGGCGGCACGGCGCTCGGCCCCGGCTTACCGCGGCCGTCAAAGCGCGGCGCGCCGCCATCATTGCCGCCTGGCGGAGGCGTCGTACTCAACGTCTCGCTCCCGCTGTCGGCGCCGGCAAGCTCACCTCGGTCATACTCCGGTTTGGCCCGAAAACATCAACGGCTTTCGCAGGTTAGCAAGGATTATGGCGAAAGCGAGAGGGCGGGCGCCAGGAAGGCTCGACGGCCATCATGCGCTATTCCGCGTAGCGGCGGAAGACGAGGGAGGCATTGGTGCCGCCGAAACCGAAGGAATTCGATAGGGCGGTTGAGATTTCGCGCTTGCGCGCGGTGAGCGGCACCAGGTCGATCGCCGATTCGACCGAGGGGTTTTCGAGATTGATGGTCGGGGGCGCGACGCCGTCGCGAATGGCGAGAATCGAGAAGATCGCCTCCACCGCACCGGCGGCGCCGAGCAGGTGGCCGATGCAGGACTTGGTCGACGACATGGAGATGCGGCCGGCGGCATTGCCGACCAGCCGCTCCACGGCGCCGAGCTCGATCTCGTCGCCGAGCGGGGTCGAGGTGCCGTGCGCGTTGATGTAGTCGATGTCGTCGGGCGTGACGCCGGCCCGCTTCATCGCCATGGCCATGCAGCGATAGGCGCCGTCGCCGTTGGGATCCGGCGCGGTGATGTGGTAGGCGTCGCCCGACAGGCCGTAGCCGACGAGCTCGCCGTAAATCCTGGCGCCGCGCGCCTTGGCGTGATCGAGCGCTTCCAACACCACGCAGCCGGCGCCCTCGCCCAGCACGAAGCCGTCGCGGTCCTTGTCGTAGGGACGCGAAGCGCGGGTGGGATTATCGTTGTAGCCGTTCGAGAGTGCGCGCAGCGCGCCGAAGCCGGCGAGCGACATGCGGTTGACCGGGGATTCCGCGCCGCCCGCCACCATCACCTCGGCGTCGCCGAGCCCGACCAGGCGCGCGGCGTCGCCGATGGCATGCGCGCCGGTCGAGCAGGCGGTGACCACCGCCGAGTTCGGACCCTTGAGGCCGAACTCGATCGACACGTGACCGGCGGCGAGATTGATGATGCGGCCGGGGATGAAGAATGGCGACACGCGGCGGGGCCCGCGCTCGTGCAGCGTGACGGCGGTTTCCGCGATGCCTTCGATGCCGCCGATGCCGGAGCCGATCAGCACGCCGGTCGAGGTCTGCTCCTCATAGCTTTGCGGCTTCCAGCCGGCGTCGTCGAGCGCCTGGCGCGCCGCGCACATGGCGTAGACGATGAAGTCGTCGACCTTGCGCCGCTCCTTCGCCTCCATCCACTGGTCGGGATTGTAGGTGCCGTCGGAACCGTCGCCGTAGGGGATCATGCAGGCGATCTGGCAGGCGAGGTCGCTCACCTCGAAGCGGTCGACGCGCTTGGCGCCGCTTCGGCCCTCGATCAGACGCGACCAGGTGGCGTCCACGCCGCAGCCGAGCGGGGTCAGCATTCCCATACCGGTTACGACGACACGTCTCATGGCCGGGTTCCGGACAAACTTGCGGGCCCATGCTCCGCTCTATCGGGGCACAGCCGCAAAACCAATCGCGTTATTATGCGTTTCGAGCGGCTGCGCAGGCGCTCGCTCAGCTTTTCGCGTTCTTCTCGAGAAATTTGACGGCGTCGCCGACGGTCAAAATGGTCTCGGCGGCGTCGTCGGGAATTTCGCAGCCAAATTCCTCCTCGAAGGCCATCACGAGCTCGACGGTGTCGAGACTGTCGGCGCCAAGATCGTCGATAAAACTGGCCTGCTCGGTCACCTTGTCGGGTTCGACGCCAAGGTGCTCCACGACGATCTTTTTCACCCGCTCGGCAATGTCACTCATCGTTCCAACCTCGTGCTTCTTCGATAGGGGCGCGACCTGGATTTTCAGGTCGCGGCCATGGCGGCTTGGCCTCGTCGTGGTTGACGCTGGTGAGACAAATCGAAACGCGGAAGGTGTTCGACAGCATCCGCGCTCGGCCGCCCCAGCCGGGCCGAAATCCGGTTACCACACTTCAAATCGGTTGACTAGCAGTGTGAAGCTAGCCTGCCACCCCGCAAAAAGCCATGCCTTTCCGCCACTTCCCGGCCCGCACGGCGCCGCGCCGGCGCCCGGGCGCAAACCGGCGCGGGCGGTCAAATCATCGCCATGCCGCCGTTCACGTTGAGGACGTGACCGGTCACGTATTGGGCCTCTTCCGAGGCGAGAAACACAACCGCCGCCGCCACGTCCTGCGGCGCACCGAGCCGGCCGACCGGCACCTTGGCCAGGATGGCCTCGCGCTGCTTGTCGTTGAGCTTGTCGGTCATGGCCGAGACGATAATGCCGGGCGCCACGCAATTGGCGGTGACGTTGCGGCGGGCGTATTCGGCCGCCACCGACTTCATCATGCCCGCCAGGCCCGCTTTGGAGGCGGCATAGTTGCCCTGCCCCGGATTGCCGGTAACGCCGACCACCGAGGAAATGGCGATCACGCGACCCCAGCGCCGGCGCATCATGGTCTTCACCGCGGCGCGGGTGAGGCGGAAGGTGGCGGTCAGGTTGACGGCGATCACCAGGTCCCAGTCCTTGTCGGACAGCTGCACGAAAAGGTTGTCGCGGTTGACGCCGGCGTTGGCCACCAGGATGTCGAGCTTCTCCATCTTGGCCTCGGCCTCGGGCACCAGCTTCTCGACCGCCTCCATGTCGGCGAGATCGCAGGGCAGCACGTGCACGCGTTCTTTCAGCTCGCCGGCGAGCGCTTCGAGCGCCTCGCGGCGGGTGCCGGAGATGGCGACCGCCGCGCCCTGCTTGTGCAGCGCGCGCGCAATCGCCCCGCCGATGGAACCGGTCGCCCCGGTCACCAGCGCGGTCTTGCCGGTCAGATCGAACATCATGCATTTCTCCCTGTCCCAGCTTTATAGCCGGCGACGTCGTCGGGCGTGCCGATGGCGCTGGCGGTGGCGCCCTCGGCGATGCGCTTGATCAGCCCGCTCAGCACCTTGCCGGCGCCGAGCTCGTAGAAACGGTCGACGCCAGCCTGAGCCATATAGGCGACCGACTCAGCCCAGCGCACCGTGCCGGTGACCTGTTCGACCAGCGCGTCGACGATTTTTTCCGGCTCGCTCACCGCTTGCGCCAACACGTTCGACACCACCGGCACAACCGGCGGCGTGACCGTCACCTCGGCCAGCGCCTGCGCCATCGCCTCGGCGGCGGGCTGCATCAGTGCGCAATGGAACGGCGCCGACACCGGCAACAGCATGGCGCGCCTGGCACCTTTGGCCTTGGCGATCTCGACCGCGCGCTCGACCGCCGCCTTGTCGCCGGACACCACCACCTGGCCGCCGCCATTGTCGTTGGCGGCCTGGCAGACTTGACCTTGCGCGGCTTCGGCAGCGACCGCGGACGCGGTCGCAAAATCGAGGCCGAGCAATGCCGCCATGGCGCCGACGCCGACCGGCACCGCCTTCTGCATCGCAAGCCCGCGCGTGCGCAACAGCCGCGCGGCATCGGCCAGGCTGAAGGCGTTCGCCGCGGCGAGCGCGGAATATTCGCCGAGCGAATGGCCGGCGACGAATTGGGCGTCGCGCGCAAGATCGAGGCCGGCTTCGCTTTGCAGCACGCGCATGACGGCGAGCGAGACCGCCATCAGCGCCGGCTGCGCGTTCTCGGTCAGCGTCAGCGTGTCGCCGGGGCCTTCGAAGATGACGGTGCTCAGCTTCTGCCCAAGCGCCGCATCGACCTCGTCGAACACGGAGCGCGCGGCCGCGAAATTGGCGGCCAGCGCCTTGCCCATGCCGGCGGCCTGGCTGCCCTGCCCCGGAAACACGAAAGCAACCGTCATTTTTGCGTCACCTGCCCAAATTTCGGGCCGAAAGACACTGGCGGGAGCCGATCTGTCAAGTTGCGACAGGTGCGGTAACGAAGCGACAAGCTCTCTGCGATAGCGTTTTCGTTAACCTTTGAAAGGCGGCAGCGATGAGCGGGCTGATAAGCGAGGACGATCTCGCGCGCGCGCGCGACGACCCGGCCTTCCGCCAGCAGATGATGGCGGAGCACCTCGAGCGCCTTTTGGAAGCGCTCAACAAGATGCGGCGGGACAAGAGCGATGCGCCTGAGGCCGCGGCGCAGATGCGCGAAGGCGTCGATCTGGCGGTCGAACTCGCCGACCGCCTGCAGCGGCACGGCGGCAAGCCGGATCCGAAGGCGGCGTGAGCCCGCGCCGCGGGCGGCGCGAAAAGTCGCGTTGCGCGCCGGCTTAATCGCTCATGGGGCGATAGTTCGCCCCGAACCGGACGATAATGTCGGCGAAATGGCTGCTCGTCGCGATGGTGTTGCCCAGGTCCGACGTCGCCGAGGCATTGAGCGTGCCAAGGTCCATTTAGAGGTGGTAGTTTGATTGGTTGCCTGCGCAACCTTGGCCGCTTTCCACCGCCAAGGACGAGCCCTGCCGGCGCGCGCGCCGAGCCTTGCCTTTCCCGCAAAAACCCCTATAAACCGCGCGCTCCGTCGATCCCGGTTGGGGGCTGAACGGACGGCCGTTTTCGGGCTTTTTGCGCGCGAAATCGGTAGGACCGGTGGGTCCGGCGTCCCGTGCTTCCGCCTTTGAGCAACATTCGAGCCTTCCCTTTGGATGGCTCGAGGGGCTTAGCGCCGGGATCGAGGACCGTTGGAACAGACAAAGGGAAGGCAATCCATGCCGCTCTACGAACACGTCTATCTGGCGCGCCAGGACCTCTCGGTGCAGCAGGTGGAGGAATTGACCGCGCAACTGTCCGGCGTCATCGGGCAGTTGGGTGGCAAAATCGCCAAGACCGAATATTGGGGTCTGAAGTCGCTCACCTATCGGATGAAGAAGAACCGCAAGGCGCATATCACGCTCATCAATGTCGAGGCGCCGGCGGCTGCCCTCAACGAGATCGAGCGCCAGGAGCGGCTCAACGAAGACGTGCTGCGCTATCTCACCATCCGCGTCGACGAGCACGAGGAAGGCCCCTCCGCCATGATGCGCAAATCCGACCGCGATCGCGACGATCGCGGCGGACGCGATCGGGGCGACCGCGGTGACCGGGGCGATCGCGGTGAGCGCAGCGAGCGCCGTCCGCGCCGCGAGGAGGCCGAAGATTCCGGCGCCGTCAGCGGCAAGGAGGAATAGGCCATGGCATTCTCATCGCAAGGCGGCGCGCGCCGCCCCTTCTTCCGCCGGCGCAAGACCTGCCCGTTCTCCGGCGCCAACGCGCCCAAGATCGACTACAAGGACGTCAGACTGCTGCAGCGCTACGTGTCGGAGCGCGGCAAGATCGTGCCGAGCCGCATCACCGCGGTCTCGGCCAAGAAGCAGCGCGAGCTCGCGCAGGCGATCAAGCGCGCGCGCTTTCTCGGCCTGCTGCCGTATGTGATACGGTAGCGTAGGCGACAACAAATTCGTCCTCACCCTGAGGAGCGCGCCGCAAGGCGCGCGTCTCGAAGGGGGAGAATGGCAAAGGGCCTCATCCTTCGAGACGCGGGCTTCGCCCGCTCCTCAGGATGAGGAGAAACGACGAGGCCTTCGGAAATCGTCCCGGGGCCGATGGTTGGGGCGGGCATTACGATCCGCCTCTAACCGCTCAAAGGAGCGGGACAGCTCGCGATGATACAAATCGTCCTGATCGGTGTCGGCGCCGGCGTCGCGGCTGCCCTGTTGTTTGCCTCGTTGACCACGGGCTCGCTGCTGTCGGTGGCACTGTTTTATCTCTCGCCGCTGCCGATCATGATCGCGGCAGTCGGCTGGAGCCATTGGTCGGCGCTGATCGGCGCGTTCACCGCCGCGCTCGCGCTCACCGCCGTGTTCGGCTCGCTGTTCTTCACCGGCTTTCTGGCGACCGCCGGCCTGCCGGCCTGGTGGCTCGGCTATCTCGCCATGCTGGCGCGCCCGGCACCCGCCGGCGGCAATGGCGGCGCGCCCTCGCTCGAATGGTATCCGCCCGGGCGGCTGGTGATGTGGGCAGCGATCGTCTCAGCGCTGGTGGTGGCGGGCGCCATACTCTATTCCGGCACCGACGCGGAAACCTTCCGCGCGCAGATGCACAAGGCGCTGGCCGTGCTGTTGCGGGTGGAGGGCGGCGACGGCACCGACCAGCCGCTGAGCGTGCCGGGCATTTCCGATACGCAGCGCCTGATCGACTTCCTGGTCGCGGCGCTGCCGCCGGCGGCGGCCGTGCTCGCCACCATCACCAATATCGTCAATCTGTGGCTGGCGGGCCGCATCGTTCAGTTCTCCGGCAGGCTGAAACGGCCATGGCCTGAGCTGGCGGCCATGACGCTGCCGCGCGGGCTTGCCGGCGCGCTGGTGCTGGCCGCCGTTTTGAGCTTCGTCGGCGGCCTGATCGGCATCATGGCCGGCGTGGTGACGGCCGCCCTGGTGGTGGCCTTCGGCGTGCTCGGCTTTGCGGTGCTGCACGCCATCACCAAAGGGATCGGCTCGCGCGCCTTCCTGCTCGGCGGCGTCTATGCCGCGGTGATGGCGTTCGGCTGGCCGATCCTGATGCTCTGCCTCATCGGATTGGTCGAGAGCGTCGTCGATCTACGCGCGCGCCTTGCCCACCGGCGCTTACCGCCGCCGACCGGCGGCTAGTCTTTGGAAATCACACATCAACGCTTACGCAGATCAGATCAAGGAGAGACGACAATGGAAGTGATCCTACTCGAGCGCGTCGGCAAGCTCGGCCAGATGGGCGACGTCGTGCGCGTAAAGGACGGCTTCGCCCGCAATTTCCTGCTGCCGCGCGGCAAGGCGCTGCGGGCAACCGCCGACAACAAGACGCGCTTCGAATCCATGAAGGGGGACCTGGAAAAGCGCAACATGGAAATGAAGGGCGAGGCCGGCCAGGTCGGCGCCAAGATCGACGGCAAGGCCTATGTGGTGCTGCGCCAGGCAAGCGAAGCCGGACAATTGTTCGGCTCGGTCACCACGCGCGACATCGCCGGCCTGCTGAAAGCCGACGGCGCCGATATTGAGCGCTCGCAGGTGGCGCTCAACGCGCCGATCAAGGCGATCGGCCAGTACAAGGTGCCGCTCGAGCTGCATCCGGAGGTCGAGGTGTCCGTCACCGTGACGGTGGCGCGCAGCCAGGAGGAAGCCGAGCGCATCGGACGCGGTGAGAACGTGCTGGTGCCGCGCACCGAGGCCGAGGAGGAAGCGGCGGCCGCCGCGGCCGCGGCGGAAGCGTTCTTCGAGAAAGGCGCCGAACCCGACGGCGAAGCAGCGCCGGGAGAAGAAACCGCGGAGAAGCCGGCCGCCGAACAGGAGCCGCGTTAGTCGGTCTTCTTCTCGGGCTTACCGGCGGCGGCCTTGCCGCCGTCGCTCTTGGCCTGGGCTTTGGGCTTGGACTCAGCCTTGGACTTAGCCTTGGACTCGGCCTTGTGCTCGGCCTTGCTCAGCCTCGTCCGGCTTGCTGGCCGGCTTGCCCTGCGTCTTGGCCTCGGCCTTCGCCTCGCCCGGCTTGCGCGGCGACAGCCGCGCACCGGTTTTCTTCGACTTTTCGGATTTCGGCGCGTGCCTTGCCCGCTTGCGCTCGGGCGGCCGCGCCTTGCGATCGATGGCCACGAGATAGGCGGCGATGGCCGCTGCCGATTCCTTGCTGGCCGTATAGTGCTCGCGCAGGAAGTTCTGCAAGCCGAACAGGCCGCCCGCCCGGGACAGGCCGTGCGGGACCTTGTGGCAGATGGCGCAATCCTGGGCGTAGAGCTGGGCCGGGGTCTTGCCGGCGTCGATATTCTCCTGCGCCAGGGCGGGCCCCGCGATGCCAAGCGCCAATACGCCCACCGCCACGCGCCGAAGAAGAGCCCTCATCGCCTGCAACCTTTCCCGCCCAACGCGAATCCGCGATTCACACCTGTGATAGCCTAAATACGCCGGCAATGTGACCCAAGCCAGAATCGCATGCGGGGGCACTATTTGCAGCATTGCTGGGCCGGTGGAACTTTGGTTTAATAGCTTGGGTCCGAACGAAATTTAGTACGCTGCGTTCTTATGGTTGAGGCGCATATTGCCAGGGGGCAACGCCCGGAACGTGGCATTTCAGTGATGGAGGCGGCCGATGGACCGGTTGCTTCAGTTTCTACTGCAGACTTTCGTGCGGCGGGGCGACTTTACTCTCACGACCTCGCGCGGCACCACTTTTACTTTTGGCGACGGCAGCGGCCAGCCGGTGGCGGTGCGCTTCACCACCCGCAAGGCCGAGTGGGGCATCCTGCTCGATCCCGAGCTTAGGCTGGGCGAAGCCTATATGAACGGCACTTTCGTGGTCGAGCAGGGCTCGATCGCCGACGTGCTCGCCATCTGCCTGGGACAGAACTCCGAACTGCCGCACTGGGCGCGCCCGCAATATCTCATCCGTTATTGCGTGCGCCGGCTCACCCAGTTCAACCCGCGCAAGCGCGCGCGCCACAACGTCGCCCATCACTACGATCTCGACGGGCGGCTTTATTCATTGTTCCTCGACGCCGACCGGCAATATAGCTGCGGCTATTTCGAAAGCCCCGAGCAGTCGCTCGACGATGCCCAGCTCGCCAAGAAGCGGCATCTGGCCGCCAAGCTGCTGCCGAAGAACGGCGAGCGCGTGCTCGACATCGGCTGCGGCTGGGGCGGGCTGGGTTTGTATCTGGCCGAATATACCGGCGCCGAGGTAACCGGTGTCACGCTCTCGCAGGAGCAGCACGCCATCGCCAATGCGCGCGCGGCGGAACGCGGGCTCGCCGAGCGCGCCCGCTTCAATCTGCAGGACTACCGCGACGTCAAGGGACCGTTCGACCGCATCGTGTCGGTCGGCATGTTCGAACATGTCGGCGTCGGCCACTACGATACCTTCTTCAAGAAATGCGCGGAACTGCTCGCCGACGACGGCGTCATGGTGCTGCACTCGATCGGCCGCTCGGAAGGCCCGAGCGCCACCAATCCGTGGATCAGGAAATACATCTTCCCCGGCGGCTATATTCCCTCGCTGTCGGAAGTGCTGCCGGCGATCGAGAAGGCCGGCCTGCTGACCACCGACATCGAGGTTCTGCGCCTGCATTACGCCGAGACGCTCAAAGCGTGGCGCGAGCGGTTCCTGGCCCACCGCGAGGAAGTCGAGCGCCTCTACGACCGGCGCTTCGTCAGAATGTGGGAGTTCTATCTGGGGGCGGCGGAAATGTCGTTCCGCGAGCAGGCCATGATGGTGTTCCAGATCCAGCTCACCAAGCGGCAGGGCGTCACGCCGATGACGCGCGATTACATCGCGCGCGAGGAACAGCGCCTGCGCGCGCTGGAAAGCAAGCAGCGCCAGCCGCTGCGGCTGGCCGGCGAGTAAGCGGCGCGCTGCCGCGCGGCCGCGCGAGACGTCAAGCGCGGCGGCCAAGCATAAATTTTGTTGCAGTGATTAGTGTGGAAAGCGTGCGATCAGGCCGCAGCCGCCGTCGTGCGCGCGTTCAAGCGGTGTAAGCCATGAGACAACAAAGTTTCGTCAAATTGACGGAACAAGGATACCCATGTCTCCGCTCGAATCAGTCGCCCGCAAGCCGGTCGAAGAACCGGCCGCGCAATATCGCACTGCACCGCACAATATCGAGGCGGAACAGGCGCTATTGGGCGCCATCCTGGTCAATAACGAGGCTTTCTACCGGGTTTCCGACTTCCTCAACCCGGAGCATTTCCTCGAGCCTATCCACCAGAACATCTATCAGCTCGCGCGCGATCTGATCCGCGCCGGCAAGATCGCGACGCCGGTCACGCTCAAGACCTTTCTCGACGCCAATATCGACATCGGCGGGCTCAATGTCAGCCAATACCTGGCGCGGCTGGCCGCCGAGGCCACCACCATCATCAATTCCGAAGACTACGGCCGCACCATCTACGACCTGTCGGTGCGCCGCGCGCTGATCAATGTCGGCGAGGACCTGGTCAACGAGGCCTACGACTCGCCGGTCGACTCCTCGCCGCGCATGCAGATCGAGGACGCCGAGCGCAAGCTCTATGAGCTAGCCGAGACCGGGCGCTATGACGGCGGCTTCCAGCGCTTCGCGCAGGCGCTCACTACCGCGGTCGACATGGCGGCCGCCGCCTACCAGCGCGACGGGCGGCTGTCGGGACTAGCGACCGGCCTCGACGATCTCGACCGCATGATGGGCGGCCTGCAGCCCTCCGACCTGATCATCGTCGCCGGCCGCCCGGGCATGGGCAAAAGCTCGCTCGCCACCAATATCGGCTACAACATCGCCAAGGCGTGGCACGGCGAGGTCAAGCCCGACGGCCATACCAAGACGGTCAACGGCGGCATCGTCGGCTTCTTCTCGCTGGAAATGTCGGCCGAGCAGCTCGCCACCCGCATCATCGCCGAGCAGACCGGCATCCCGTCGAGCCAGATCAGGCGCGGCGGCATCACCGAGGCGGACTTCGAGCGCATCAAAGACCACTCGATCGAATTGCAGCACCTGCCCTTCTTTGTCGACGAGACCGGCGGCCTGTCGGTGGCGCAGCTCGCCGCGCGCGCGCGCCGGCTCAAGCGCCAGCGCGGCCTCGATCTCGTGATCGTCGATTATCTGCAATTGCTGCAGGGCTCGACCAAGCGCTCCTCGGAAAACCGCGTGCAGGAAATCACCGAGATCACCACCAAGCTCAAAGCGCTGGCCAAGGAATTGAACGTGCCGATCATGGCGCTGTCGCAATTGTCGCGCCAGGTGGAAAGCCGCGACGACAAGCGCCCGCAGCTGGCCGACTTGCGTGAATCGGGATCGATCGAGCAGGACGCCGACGTGGTGCTGTTCGTCTTTCGCGAGGAGTATTACCACCAGATGCGCAAGCCGCTGGAAACCAACCGCGAAAAATTCGCCGAATGGCTGGCGGAAGGCGAGAAGGTGCACGGCAAGGCGGAAGTGATCATCGGCAAGCAGCGGCACGGGCCGACCGGCACGGTCGAATTGCAGTTCGAAGGCGCGATCACCAAGTTCTCCTCGCTCGCGCGCGAGGATCATCTGCCGGAGCGGTTGTAGGGCGCCCTCCCCGGCCCCGGCGCGCCGCCCCTTGCAAAGGCGCCCCTGCCGCAACAATTGTGCCATGATGCACAATGCAGGACGCTACGCCGGCCTTAAGCTGTGGAGCCGGCCCTTTCCCAGGGCGGTATCGACGCGATGAGCGATCAGCAGCAGCAAGTCAACACTCTGCCGGTGCAGGTCGAGTCGAGCTTTATCCGCACCGCGGAAACCTATGAGCGCCCGGTCGCCGAGCGGCCGGTGCGCGACACCATCGACGGTATAGCTGCCTGGCTGGTCGGACGCGCCCGCCGCATCGACGAGCCGCTCAAGGTGCTCGATGAATTCGCCTGGCGGCTGCTGGCCGCCGGCATTCCGGTGCTGCGCGTCACGCTGCACGCGCGCACGCTGCATCCGCAATATCTCGGCACCTCCATGCACTGGTGGCGCACGACGGGTGTGTCGACGCGTGTCCTGATCGGCCACGAGGTGGCGGACACGCTGCGCTACGACGACAATCCGGTGCTGCGCGTGAGCGTGGGCGGCGAGACCATCAGGCGGCGGATCGGCGCGCCCGACGCCAAGTTCGACTTCCCGATCCTGCACGATCTGAAGGCCGAAGGCGTTACCGACTATTTCGCGCTGCCGGTGCCGGCCGCGCATGGCGACAATTACATGGTGAGCTACGCCACCGACCGGCCGGGCGGCTTCACCGCCGAACACATCAAAGAGCTGACTCGCCTGTCGCAATACATCGCGGCGGTAGCCGACATGCACACCCAGCGCGCGCTCAGCCGCAACGTGCTCAATGCTTATCTCGGTCCCATTACCGGCCCCAAGGTGCTGGCCGGCAAGATCAGGCGCGGCACCGGCGAGACGCTTGCCGCCGTCTTGTGGTCGTCCGATCTGCGCGGCTTCACCGCGCGTTCCGACCGCCTGTCGGGCGACCGCATGATCGCCATCCTCAACGCGCTGTTCGACGCCCAGGCCAAGGCGATCGCCGCGCATCGCGGCGAAATCCTCAAATTCATCGGCGACGGCATGCTGGCGATCTTCCCGCTCGACGGCGCGCAGAGCCAGGCGGACGCCGCGCGCAACGCGCTCGCCGCGGCCTTCGAGGCGGTGGCGGCGGTCGATCGCCTCGCCGACGATCCCGCGATGGACGGCGAGCCGCCGCTCGAGGTGATCGTTGCGCTGCATGTCGGCACCGCCTTCTACGGCAATATCGGCGCCGCCGACCGGCTCGATTTCACCGTGGTCGGGCCGGCGGTCAATCTGGTGAGCCGGTTGCAGACGGTCGGCAAGGCGCTCGACCAGCAGATCATCGTCAGCGACGATTTTGCCCGCGCCTATGACGCCCCGCTCACCTCGCTCGGCCAGCACGAATTGCGCGGCTTGACCGCGCCGCACGAGCTGTTTGCGCCGGTTGCCGCCGCGCAATCCTAGCCCGGCGGCATCCCGCATGGACGCCGCGCGCAAGCCCCGCTAAGAACCTGCCACCATGGCCGAAGCCCAGCCTGCCCCCGAGCCCGCGCAAGCCGCGCCCGATTATGGCGCCGACGAGCGGGATTTCACCGCCGGCCCGCCGGCCCGCGAAGCCGGCGGCGTCCTCACCGTCGATCTCGGCGCGCTGGAAGCCAATTGGCGCGCGCTGTCGCGGCGCTCGACCCCGGCCGAATGCGCCGCCGTGGTCAAGGCCGACGGCTATGGCTGCGGGCTCGATCAGGTCACCCATCGCCTGTCGCGCGGCGGCTGCAAGACCTTTTTCGTCGCCGACCTGACGGAAGCCGCGCGCGCGCGCAAGGCCGCGCCCGACGCGACGGTCTATGTGCTGAGCGGCCTGATGCCGGGCACCGCGCCCGCCTTCGCCAGGATCGCGGCGCGGCCGGTAATCGGCAGCCTGGTCGAGCTCGCCGAATGGGACGCTTTCGCTGCCTCGAGCGGCTGGCAGGGGGGCGCGGCGCTGCATGTCGACACCGGCATGAACCGGCTCGGCATCACGGCGAACGAAGCGGCCGCCCTTGCCCCGCGCATCCGCGCCGAGAACCACGGCATCATGCTGTTGATGAGCCATCTCGCCTGCGCCGAAATGCCGGAGCACCCGCTCAACGACCGGCAGATCAGGCTGTTCCGCGAGATCCGCATGCTCTATCGCGGCATTCCGTCTTCGCTCGCCAATTCCTCCGGCATCTTTCTTGGCTCGACGGCCTATTGCGACATGGTGCGGCCGGGGGCCTCGCTCTATGGCGTCAATCCGACGCCGGGCCGCTCAAATCCGATGCGGCCGGTGGTGGAAGTGCAGGCGCGCATCGTGCAGGTGCGCAGCGTCGCGCGCGGCGACACGGTCGGCTACGACGCGGTGTGGACCGCGCGCCATGCCAGCCGCATTGCGGTGGTGGCGGTCGGCTACGCCGACGGCTTCATGCGCACGGCCGGATCGAGCGACGAGGCGCCGGGCGCCGACGCCATCGTTGCGGGAAAACGCTGTCCGCTCGCCGGCCGCATCTCCATGGACCTGATGGCGGTCGACATCACCGGCCTGCCGGACAATGCCGCGCGCCGCGGCGACCTGGTCACGCTGATCGGCGACGAGCTGAGCCTGGACGATGTGGCCCATGTCTCGGGCACTATCGGCTATGAGGTGCTGACCAGCTTGAGCAAGCGGTATCACCGGGTTTATCGGGTGTGATCGGTCAATTTCCCCGAAAATAAGGCCTTTCTTAAACAATGTTCTTGTAATGTTCTCTGGTCTTCCTTAGGCTCAGGAAGGCCATTCGGGGACGATTCTGATGTCCGATTTCCATGTCTAAGCGCAGCCTCTCCTTCATCTGCCAGAACTGCGGCGCGGCCTATACGCGCTGGCAGGGCAAATGCGAGGCTTGCGGCGAGTGGAACACGCTTTGCGAGGAAGGCGCCGAACGCGCGGCCGGTCCCGGGCGGGCCCCCCGCAAGGGCCGGCTCTTCGCGCTCGAGCCGCTGACCGGCGAAGCCCATGACGCCCCGCGCCTGGCCTCAGGGCTCGCCGAGCTCGACCGCGTCACCGGCGGCGGCTTCGTGCGCGGCTCGGTGCTGCTGGTTGGCGGCGATCCCGGCATCGGTAAATCGACTTTGCTGATCCAGGCCGCAGGCGCGCTGGCCCGCGCCGGCCACCGCGCCGTCTACATTTCCGGCGAGGAGGCCGTGGCGCAGGTGCGCCTGCGCGCCGAGCGGCTGTTTTTGCGCGATGCGCCGGTCGAGCTCGCCGCCGAGACCGCGGTCGAAGACATCATCGCCACGCTGTCGCAAGGCGTTATTCCCAAGCTGATCGTGGTCGATTCGATCCAGACCATGTGGACCGACATGGTCGAACTCGGCGCCCGGCACGGTGACGCAGGTGCGTGCGAGCGCGCAGGCGCTCATCCGCTTTGCCAAGCGCTCTGGCGCGGCGATCATCCTGGTCGGCCATGTCACCAAGGACGGCCAGATCGCAGGGCCCCGCGTGGTCGAGCACATGGTCGATGCCGTGCTCTCGTTCGAGGGCGAGGGCTCGCACCAGTTCCGCATCCTGCGCGCCGTGAAGAACCGCTTCGGGCCGACCGACGAGATCGGCGTGTTCGAGATGACCGGGGCGGGCCTGCGCGAAGTGTCGAACCCGTCGGAACTGTTCCTGTCGGGGCGCGAGCTCGGCAGCCCCGGCACCGCGGTCTTTGCCGGCATCGAGGGCACGCGCCCGTTGCTGGTGGAGATCCAGGCGCTGGTGGCGCCCTCCACGCTCGGCACGCCGCGGCGCGCGGTGGTCGGCTGGGACCCGAGCCGGCTCTCCATGCTGCTGGCGGTGCTGGAGGCGCATTGCGGGGTCAAGCTCGGCGGCCACGACGTCTATCTCAACGTGGCGGGCGGCTTGCGCATTCAGGAGCCGGCCGCCGATCTCGCCGCCGCCGCGGCGCTGGTCTCCTCGCTGGCGCATGCGCCGCTGCCGGCGGACGCGGTCTATTTCGGCGAGGTATCGCTGTCCGGCGCGGTGCGCCCGGTGGCGCAGGCACCGGCACGTCTCAAGGAAGCCGCAAAGCTCGGTTTTACCCGCGCCGTCGCGCCGGAGGGCCTGCGCGGCGAGACCGGCGAGTTGGGGCTGGCGGTCGGCGATGTGACGAGTTTGGCGAGCCTCGTCGCCGATATCGCGGCCAAAGGCCATCAAAACGGCCAAAGCCGGCGACAAGACGGGTGACGGCACCGTGACGCCCCGCTATACAACGGGCGTCTTGAACCCCCGGCCACCTGCCCGCGGGCGCCCGGCGGCCGGAGCAAAATTGGGCTTAAAATTAAGAACTTAAGGCCGAGAATGCCGCCCTCGCCCGCAGCCGCCGAAGCCGCTGTGGAGAAGCCGCGCAAGCCACGCGGCGGCGGGCGCGGTTTCCCGCGGAGCGCCTGAGCCGGTCATGCCCATTACGCTGCTCGACATCCTCTTGTTGGTGGTGATGCTGATCTCTGGCCTCTTGGCCATGATCCGCGGCTTCATGCGCGAGGTGCTGTCGATTGCGGCCTGGATCATCGCGGCGGTAGCGGCACTCGCCTTCTATGCCAAGCTCACCCCGATCGTGCGCTCCTATGTCAGCCTGGGCGAGACCGCGACCAACGCCATTGCCGCAGCCGCCGTGTTCCTGGTGACGCTGATCGTGGTCGCGGTCATCACCGTGCGCATATCCGACATGGTGCTCGACAGCCGCGTGGGCGCGCTCGACCGCACCCTCGGCTTCCTGTTTGGACTCGGCCGCGGCCTGCTGGTGGTAGTGGTGGCCTTCATCTTCTTCGCCTGGCTGGTGCCCGAGCGCGGCCAGCCGACCTGGATCAAGAACGCGAAGTCGAAAGTCGTGTTGGAAAGTACGGGGGAATGGCTGAAATCGATGTTGCCGGAGAACCTCGACGAGACCATATCTAAGTACAGACAACGTAAGCACGAGGAGCAGGAGCCGGCCGACACCGGTCCCGACCAGCGTACCGACCTGAAACCGTCAACCGGAACGCGACACTGATGCGGCAACTTGAACTCGACCTTGCGCCGCCGGCCGACGCCGAATTCGATCCGGACGCCGACCGCCTGCGCGAGGAGTGCGGGGTGTTCGGCATCTTCGGCCACCCCGATGCCGCCGCCGTCACCGCGCTCGGCCTGCACGCGCTGCAGCACCGCGGCCAGGAAGCCGCCGGCATCGTCTCCTTCGACGGCAAGCGCTTCCATTCCGAGCGCCGCTTGGGCCTGGTCGGCGACACCTTCTCGCGCCGCGAGGTGATCGAGCGCCTGCCCGGCAATTCGGCCATCGGCCACGTGCGCTATTCGACCACCGGCGAAACGATCCTGCGCAACGTGCAGCCGCTGTTCGCCGAATTGGAAGGCGGCGGCTTCGCCGTCGGCCACAACGGCAATCTCACCAACGGCATCTCGCTGCGCCGGCAACTGGTGCACGAAGGCGCCATGATGCAGTCGACCAGCGACACCGAGGTGATCCTGCATCTGGTGGCGCGCGCGCGCCGCAACCGCTTCGTCGACCGTTTCATCGAGGGCTTGCGCCAGCTCGAGGGCGCCTATGCCTTTGTCGGCCTTACCAACAAGAAGCTGGTGGGCGCGCGGGACCCGCTCGGCATCCGCCCGCTGGTCTACGGCACGCTCGACGGCTGCCCGATCCTGGCCTCGGAGACCTGCGCGCTCGACATCATCGGCGCCAAATATGTGCGCGACGTCGAGAACGGCGAGGTGTTGATCTTCGACGAGGACGGCGCGCATTCGCACAAGCCCTTCCCGCCCATGCAGGCGCGCCCCTGCATCTTCGAATACATCTATTTCTCGCGGCCCGATTCGATCGTTGGCGGGCGCAACGTCTACGATGTGCGCAAGGCCATGGGTGCTGAGCTCGCGCGCGAGGCGCCGGCGCAAGTTGACGTGATCGTGCCGGTGCCGGATTCCGGCGTGCCGGCGGCGATCGGCTTCGCGCAAGAATCCGGCGTCCCCTACGAACTCGGCATCATCCGCAACCACTATGTCGGGCGCACCTTCATCCAGCCGACGCAGGCGATCCGCGACCAGGGCGTGCGCATGAAGCATTCCGCCAACCGCGCCGTGGTCAAGGGCAAGCGCATCGTGCTGATCGACGATTTGATCGTGCGCGGCACCACCTCGCGAAAAATAGTCCAAATGATGCGCGACGCCGGCGCGACCGAAGTGCATTTCCGCATCGCCTCGCCGCCGATCACCCATCCCGACTATTACGGCATCGATACGCCCGAGCGCGACAAGCTCTTGGCCGCCACCCACGATCTCGAACAGATGCGACAGTTCATCGGCGCCGACAGCCTGGCTTTCCTCTCGGTCGACGGCATCTATCGCGCCATGGGCTTGGCCGGCCGCGACAACGCGCGCCCGCAATTCACCGACCACTGCTTCACCGGCGATTACCCGACGCCGCTCACCGACCTCGGCGCGCAGGAAGCGAGCCCCCGGCAATTGTCACTGCTGTCGGAAGCGAGTTAGGTAAGCCCCCCTTTTCCGTCATGCCCGGCCTTGTGCCGGGCATCCACGTCTTTTAAACGCTGCACCGAATGCAAAACGTGGATGGCCGGGACAAGCCTGGCCATGACGAATAAATGGCCGACACCGCAAAACCCCTCGTCGACAAGATCGCGCTCGTCACCGGCGCTTCGCGCGGGCTTGGCGCCGCGCTGGCGCTGCATCTGGCGCAAGCGGGCGCGCATATCGTGGCGGTCGCGCGCACGGTCGGCGGCCTGGAAGAGCTCGACGACAAGATCAATGCCGCCGGCTCCACCGCCACGCTGGTGCCGCTGGATATGAAAGATTTTGACGGCATCGCGCGTCTGGCGCTGGCGCTCAACGAGCGCTACGGCCGCCTCGACGTGCTGGTCGGCAATGCCGGCATTCTCGGGCCGCTGTCGCCGCTCGGCCATGTCGAGCCGAAGGACTGGGATAACGTTTTTGCCGTCAACGTCACTGCCAATTGGCAGCTCATCCGCTGCATGGACCCGCTGCTGCAGCGCTCGGACGCCGGCCGCGCGGTGTTCCTCACTTCCAGGGTCTCGCATCTCGGCCGCGCCTATTGGGGCCCTTACGCGGCCTCGAAAGCGGCGTTGGAAGCGCTGGTGCGCACCTACGCGGCGGAGAACGAAACCGTCCCGCTGCGCGTCAATCTGTTCAGCCCGGGACCGACGCGCACGCGCATGTATGCCGCGGCCTTTCCCGGCATCGACCCGATGACGCTGCCGACGCCGGAAGACGTGTCGCAAGCGATCGTGCCGCTGTGCCTGCCGGCATGCACCGAAACCGGCAAGCTCTACAGCTACCGGGCGGCGAAGTTTCTCGACTTCAACCCGCCAAGCTAGAGCTTCGGGAACAATTCCGGCGGTCCAGACGTTGTTTTGGCCGATCCGCCATCCTCGCGCACCCGTCTGGCGACCGAGGAATTCCCATGCAGACTGTCAAATACCGACTATACGAGCCGCGTCTGGCCCCGCGCCGCACCAAGCTCGAGATGCCCGGCTGGGCCGGCAAGCCGGAGCCGCGCCGTGACGGCTCGCACGAATACGCCTGGCACTGCATCCCCTTCACCGAGGGGGCGCAATACGGCATTGAGCTTTTCTATCCGTACGACAACGAGCTGCGCGTGACCAAGCGCGACGGCCAGTTGGTGCTCGACGGCGACTTCGGGCCAGATCCCGGGACCGGCATTAACTGGCCGCCGTTCCGTCCGTTCGGAGAGAACTTCTACACCTACCAGCTGCTGCTTGACCTGCAGGTGCCGCCCGACATGGCGGTGCGCACCGAGCCGCATCCACGCTTCTACACCGATCCCAAAGACGAGGTACCGGTCGCGGTGCCGGCGCTCTTGCGCACCAACTGGTGGCCGATGATCTCCTTCGTGGTGTTCAAGGCGCCGCCGGAGGGGCGCTGGCACGTGTTCCGCCCAGGCGAACCGTTCATGCAGATATTGTTCGTGCCGGTCGAGCCGCAGTTCGAACTGACGCCGATGGACGAAGAGGAAGCGGCCGAACGCGAAATGCGCAGCCGCCGTATTCACGCCAGCCGCGAAACGCTCGGGAACGATTCGATGTGGACCTCCTCGACCGATACCGTATTCGACGGCACCTACCGCTACATCCTGCGCGCAGCCAAGGGCAAAGAGCGCGACAAGGCGCGCGAAAGCGACGCCTGAATATCCGCTTCAGGCGCCGCCTCACACTGCAACGTAGTTCGGCTCAATCGCGATCGGAGTGCACCACCACGCCACCGACACCCGGAATGCCAATGAAGGCGCCGTGATGATGGTGGTGGTGACGATGATGATGGTGGTGATGGTGGTGATGACGGCGATGGCGCTTGATGATGACCGTGTCGTGATGATGATGGTGGTGGTGATGGTAGTCCTGCGCAAGCTTCACGCCGGTATCGGCCGGGATCTGCGCACGCACCGCATTATCGGCCTCCAATTGTTCCACCGCATTGGGTACCGGGGTGAGCAAGTCGGCGTAAGACGATGCCTGCAAGTTCGGCGATGAACCGGCGGCCGGTTGGGTGGCGGCTTGCGCGCCGCCGACGGTCGCCACCGCCGCAGCCGCGCCGAGTAACGCAGCGATTTTCTTGTCCATAGGTTGCCTCCTTGGCTGCAAACATTTCAAGCAGCGCGAACATGGGCGCCGCCGATGTTTGTCAACGCAAGCCCGCGCGGCCGCGTTCCGAAAAATAAATATGGAACCAATTCAGCAATGCCATTCCAGCGCGCTCAGCGCTGTCGCCTCGCCCGGCCCTTGAACGGATTTTCCTTCTCGCGCAGCGTTAGGCGGATCGGCGTGCCGGGCAGGTCGAACGCATCGCGCAATGAATTGACCAGGTAGCGCTTGTAGGCCTCCGGCACCGCGTCGGCGCGCGTGCAGAACAAAACGAAGCTCGGCGGCCGCGTCTTGGCCTGCGTAATATAATTGAGCTTGAGCCTTCGCCCCGACACCGCCGGCGGCGGATGCGCCGAGAGCGCCTGCTCGAACCAGCGATTGAGCGCGCTGGTCGGCACGCGCCTGTTCCAGACCTCATGGGCGTCGAGGATCGCCTGCATGAGCCGGTCGAGCCCCTCGCCGGTCAGCGCCGAGACCGCGACCAGCGGCACGTCCTTCAATTGCGTGAGCTTGGCCGCCGCCAAATCGCGAAACTTCTTGATGCTGCCGGCCTTGGCCTCGTGCAGGTCCCATTTGCCGATGGCGAGCACCAGGGCGCGGCCTTCCTGCTCGACCAGGTCGGCGATGCGCTGGTCCTGCTCCTCGAAGGCGTGCTCGACGTCGAGCAGCACCACCACCACTTCGGCAAAGCGCACGGCGTTGAGCGCGTCCGCCACCGAGAGCTTCTCCAGCTTCTCCTCGACGCGCGAGCGGCGGCGCAGGCCCGCGGTGTCGTAGATGCGGAACGTGTGGCCGTGCCAATCGTGCTCGACCGCGATGGCGTCGCGCGTGATGCCGGCTTCCGGCCCGGTGAGCAGGCGCTCCTCGCCGATCAGCCGGTTGACCAGCGTCGACTTGCCGGCGTTGGGCCGCCCGACAATGGCGACGCGGATCGGATGCGGCCTGGACCCTCCCGTGTCGGGCTCCTGCTGCTGCGCGGTCTGCTTTGGCAGCGCTTCGCAGAGCGCGTCGTAGAGATCGCTCATGCCTTCGTTGTGTTCGGCCGAGATCGCCACCGGGTCGCCGAGGCCGAGTTCATAGGCTTCGAGCCGGCGTTCTTCGGCGAGCCGCCCCTCGCTCTTGTTGGCGATGAGGATCGTCGGTTTGCCGGACTTGCGGACAAGAGCGGCAAAGGCGCGGTCGGCCGGCGTCGGACCGGCACGGGTGTCGATCATGAAAAAGATGGCGTCGGCTTGGGCGACCGCCGTCTCGGTCTGCGCCCGCATGCGGCCGGTGAGGCTGTCGGGCGCCGACTCTTCCAGCCCGGCGGTGTCGATCGCGGTGAATTCCAGATCGGCAAGCCGCGCCTCGCCCTCGCGGCGGTCGCGCGTCACCCCCGGCCGGTCGTCGACCAGCGCCAGGCGCCGGCCGACCAACCGGTTAAACAGGGTCGATTTGCCGACATTCGGCCGGCCGATAATGGCGACGGTGAAGCTCATGGTAAGCGATCCGGCCCCGGGCGACGCGGGCGAGGCACTCTTAACCCGGCCGGACCGTCAGCGCGAGAAGGTGCCGGCCGGCGGCGACGACGGCCACGGCGCCTGCTGCTGCTGCTGTTGTTGCTGCTGCGCGGGCCAAGGAGCCTGGTTCGACTGCGCCGGCGGTTTCGCCGGCCACGGCGCCTGCTGCGCCTGTTGCGAGGCCGGCTGCGCGGCCGGCTTGGGCTTCGGCTTGCGCTTGACCACATGCCGGCGCTTCTTCGTCTTGGCGCGCGCTTCGGCCGCGGCCCTCGCCTTGGCGGCGGCGGCCTCCTTGGCCTTCTTGTCTTTCTCGGCTTCGGCCGCAGCCTGGGCGGCCGCGGCCGCTTCCTTCTGCTGCTTTTCCTGATAGCCCTTCATGTATTCCGGCGGGATGCCTTGCGTGACGCCCGGCACACCGTTCGGGAACACAGCTTCGCGCTTGCCCGGCAGCGTCTTCTTCTTGTTGAGGCCGAAGACGTCGAACTTGTCCATGTCGAAGTCCTCGCAACCGGCGAGCACGGGCGTAACCGCGACCAGCACGGCCAGAAGGACGATGCGGGTAAAAGGACGCATGGAGGCTCAGCTCTTCCCGCCGGCGGCGATCAGCGCCGACAAGACTTGCGCGCGCGCGCGGGTGCCCGGCGGTGTGCCGAGATCGGTCTCCAGCATGTCGAGATAAAGCTTTGCCTCTTTCGCGTCGTTGTGGTGCCAGGCCGACAGCGCCAATAATTCGCGCGCGCTGGCGCGGAAGGTGCGGCCGGGCTCGGCAAGCGGCGCGAGCCGTTTCTTGATGTCGGCGAACGGCGCCTTGTCGATCTGCAACATGGCGGCGCGCAAATTGGCGAGATCGCGCAGGGTCTGGTCAAGCGAGCTGTCGGCCGCGAGCCGGTCATACGCCTTGACCGCTTGATCCGGGTTGGCTTTGGCGAGCTCGGCGGCGGCGCGGAAGCGCGCGAGCATGGCGTAGCCGGCGGGCGCTTCGGCGGCGACCTTGGCGAAGGCTTGCTCCGCCTCGGCATGCTTGCCCTGCTGGCTGAGCGTGAGCGCCGCCTCGAATTTAGCGCCGGCGGCGGCGGCCTGCTTGTCCTGCCACCACTGGTAGCCGCGCCAGCCGCCGACCCCGGCCACGATCAGCACGGCGAGCGCGATGAAGTAGATGCCGTAGTTGTCCCACAGCTTCTTGAGCCGTTCGCGGCGGACTTCCTCGTCTACTTCGTGAAAAATATCGGCCAAAACCAGCTCCCACCCCGCGCCGTCACCCCGTCCGGGACCGCGCGCGGGGTAACCTAACGATGTGGCGGACGCAAGGCAAAGCCCGCCTGCAGCCGGTTAAGATTAAGGAAACTAGGGCTTTTTCGCCTTCATCGGGTAGACATTGTCGGGCCCGGGGAAGCTGCGGGCGCGCACTTCGGCGGCATAGGCGGCGATGGCCTTGTCGATGCCGGGGCCGAGATCGCCATAGCGCTTGACGAATTTCGGCACGCGGGGGCTGAGGCCCAACATGTCCTCCATCACCAGCACCTGTCCGTCGCAGGCGGCACTCGCGCCGATGCCGATGGTCGGGATCGCCACGCTCTCAGTGATCTTGCGCGCCAAGGGTTCCGCCACCGCCTCGATCACCACCGAAAAGGCGCCGGCGTCAGCCACGGCAGCGGCGTCCTGCTCGATGCGGCCCCAGTCGGCCTCCTCCCGTCCCTGCGCGCGGAACGAGCCGATGACGTTGATCGCCTGCGGCGTCAAGCCCACATGCGCCATCACCGGCACGCCGCGCTCGACCAGGAAGCGGATGGTCTCGGCCATGCGCGTGCCGCCCTCCACCTTGATGGCGCCGCAGCCGGTCTCCTTCAGTACGCGCGCCGCGTTCATGAAGGCTTGTTCTCTCGAAGCCTCGTAGGCGCCGAACGGCATATCGACCGCGACCAGCGCGCGCTTGGAGCCGCGCATGACGGCGTGGCCCTGCAGTATCATCATGTCGAGCGTGACCGGCACCGTGGTCTCCAGCCCGTGCATGACCATGCCGAGCGAATCGCCGACCAGGATCACGTCGCAATGCTTGTCGGCGATCGCCGCCGTGTGGGCGTGATAGGAGGTGAGGCAGACGATCGGCGCGCCACCCTTGCGCGCGCGGATGTCGGGCGCGGTGAGCCGCCGCATTTCGTTTTGAACTGACATACGTTGTTACGCTGTTACCTTGTAAACACCCGCACGCCGATCACGTAGGGGTGGAAGTAGAAACCGAGCAGCAAGTAGACAATAATGCCGACCACGACAACAATAATGTCGTTGCGCCAGCCCGCGGGCGGCGTGGCAAAGCCGCTGTCGCCGCGCATTTTGGCGGCGACGCGCGCATAGCCGCCCCAGACCAGGAACGCGCCGAACAGGATAATCGAGCCCAGATCGCCGTTCGACAACAGATGCGCGAGCGCCCAGCTCTTCACGCTCAGCAGCATCGGATGCTTGAGCCAGGCCTTGATATGGCTGGGGATGAAGGCGGCGGTGATCGCGATCGCCGAAATCAGCATCAGACCGACGGTGATATGCCGCATATAAGGCGGCGGCGTCCACACCTGCACCCATTCATGCGCACGATATTCGCCATAACCCCAGGCGATCAAGGCAATGCCGGCCAGCGCGATCAGCGAGAACAAAATGCGATAGCCGTGGCCAAGCTCCTCGATCGCCGCCGCGCGCCATTTACGGAAAGTGACGAAGACGTGGGCTCCGAGCAGCAGGATCAGCCCGAAGATGAGGACCAGCAAACCCATGTGCTAAACTCCCGGCAGCGGGCGCAGTAGAGGCGAAGGCGCCGCGCAATGCAAGACTTCATCGGACCGTTGCATGACCGGGTGCACCGGCGCGCAACGCCGTACCGTAAGGACACGCGATGGCCACCGACGACCGAAGCTTGCAGACGCATCCGGATGACGCCGCGACCGCCATCGCGGCCGGCGTGCTCGCCGCCACCCTGGCCGCGCTCTGCCACGAGACCGTCGGGCATGGTCTCGGCTGCGCGATCGACGGCGGCCGTATTACCTTGCTCACCTCCATCTGGTTTCGCTGCCATGGTGCAGGCTCGGTTACCGATGCCGGCGGCCCCTTCGCCAGCCTGATTGCCGGGCTGGCGGCCTTCGGCCTATTGCAGATCGGAGACATCAACCGCGTCGCCCGATTCGTGCTGATCTTGTTCGGCGCCGTCAGCCTGTTCTGGGTTGCCGGCCAGTTGATCGACCACGCCCTGATCAATGGCGACGACTGGGGGATCATCGCACATCGCAACCATTGGCCCGCCATGTGGCGCCCGATTTCGATTGCGATTGGGGCCGCCGCCTATGCCGGCACCATCGCACTCACGGCCGCGGTGCTGCGCGGCAAGAGCGCGCCCGGTTGGCCGGCGATCCGGCTTGCCTATATCGCCGCCGTCACTTCCGCCGTCATCGCCGGGCTGATTTGGCAACCGGCTCCCCTGCGCAGCGCGCTGGAAGCGTTGCTGACACTCGGTGTCGCGCCGCTCGGCTTGCTGTTCGCGGCCCGAAGAGCCGCGCGCGGGCGCGACGCGGTCGCTCCGGTCGAGCGCTCCTGGCCGTGGATTGCGGCAAGCGTGACGGTGTACGTGATTTTCCTCATCGTGCAGGCGCGCGGGATCGGCCCGCTCGCCGGCATCGGCCTGCCGCACTGACGCCGTCGCCGATTAAGCCGGCTTCTTCACGTCCTTGATGTCGGTGAACAGCAGGCCGGCGCTGCGCTCGCGCGTGTAATCGAGGATGAACTGGTTGCGCGCCATGAAGACGCGGTCGCCGTCGAGGTCTTCGGCGCAGCTCGAATAATTGGCCTGCACGAAATCCTCGAGCTTCTTGGCATCGTCGCACGCAATCCAGCGCGCGAGCTGGAATTCGGGCTGCTCGTAGCCGATGTCGAGGCCGTATTCGTCGGCCAGCCGCGTCTTCAAGACGTCGAGCTGCAAAGGACCGACCACGCCGACCAGCGCCGGCGCGCCGTCGAGCGGGCGGAACACCTGCACCACGCCCTCCTCCGCCATCTGCTGCAACGCTTCTTTCAATTTCTTCGCCTTCATCGGGTCGCCCAGCTTGACGCGGCGCAGTATCTCCGGCGCGAAATTCGGCACGCCGAGAAAGCTCAACTCCTCGCCTTCGGTCAGCGTGTCGCCGATGCGCAGCGTGCCGTGATTGGGAATACCGACCACGTCGCCGGCGTAAGCCTCGTCCGCCAGCGCCCGGTCCTGCGCGAAGAAGAATTGCGGTGTGGCGAGCGTGATCGGCTTGCCGGTGCGCGCGAGCCGCGCCTTCATGCCGCGCGTGAGCTTGCCCGAGCACAATCGCGCAAAGGCGATGCGGTCGCGGTGGTTGGGATCCATATTGGCTTGGATCTTGAACACGAAGGCAGTCATGCCGTTTTCGTGCGCGTCGACGGTGCGGGCATTGGCGCTTTGCGCGCGCGGCGGCGGGGCGAAGGCGGCGAGCGCATCGAGCAGATCCTTGACGCCGAAATTCTTCAGCGCCGAGCCGAAGAAAACCGGCGTCAGATGGCCCTCGCGGAACGACTTGAAATCGAACGGCCGGCAGGCATCCTTCACCAGCGCCAGCTCTTCTTCGATTGCCTTGACGTCGAGCATGGAATTCTTGGCGGCGAGCGCCGCCAGATCGAGCGGCTGGCGCTCGCCCGTCTTGCCGTCCTCGCCCACCAGGCGCATTTCGCCGGAGGCAATGTCATAGGTGCCGGCGAAGTCGCGACCTCTTCCAATAGGCCAAGTCATCGGCGCGGTATCGAGCGCCAGCGTCTTCTCGATCTCGTCGAGCAGTTCGAACGGGTCGCGGCTGTCGCGGTCCATCTTGTTGATGAAGGTGATGATCGGAATGTCGCGCAGCCGGCAGACCTCGAACAGCTTGCGGGTACGCGCCTCGATGCCCTTGGCGGCGTCGATCACCATGACGGCGCTATCGACCGCAGTAAGCGTGCGGTAGGTGTCTTCCGAGAAGTCCTCGTGGCCGGGCGTGTCGAGCAGGTTGAACACGCGCCCGTCGTAATCGAAGGTCATCACCGAGGTGACCACCGAAATGCCGCGCTCGCGCTCGATCGCCATCCAGTCCGAGCGGGTCGAGCGGCGGTCGCGCTTTGCCTTGACCTGGCCGGCGAGATTGATGGCGCCGCCGAACAGCAGCAGCTTCTCCGTCAGCGTGGTCTTGCCGGCGTCCGGATGCGAGATGATGGCAAAGGTTCGCCGGCGCTCGACCTGCGCCGCCAGCGGCGTCAGGGCAACCGAATCGACGGCGGAAAGCGGCTTGTTCATAGGGGCGCATGTGGCAGGGAAAGCCGGCAGGATCAAGGGGTCATCAAAACCTCGCGAGCGCGGCCGGCGCGCCGTCTGGCGGTGTTAGCCTGCCGGCGGAATTCGGCATTGGTGACTTGAATGGGCTTCCGGGCGGCCGCGCTCACCACGATCGTCATTGTCTGCGCCGTGCCGGCGAGCGCCGGCACCGAGCGCTATGCCACCGAGCCAGCGGTCGCGGTCGTGCCGGCGGGGACGAGCGACACCGTCGAGATCAGGGCCAGCATCGAGATTGCGGCGCCGCGCGCCAAGGTCTGGGCGATCATGACCGACTGCGCACGCGCCGCGCGGTTCGTGCCCGGCCTCACCAGTTGCCGCGTGCTGAAACGCGACCCGGCCGGCCGCTGGGACATCCGCGAGCACAAGATTTCCTGGATGTGGTTCCTGCCGGACGTCACAAGCGTGTTTCGTTCCGACTACGACCCGCCCCGACGCCTGCGCTTTCACCGTATCAGTGGCACGCTGAAACGGTCGGATGGCGAGTGGCGGCTGCAGCCAATCGACGGCGGCAGCGCCACCCGTGTCAGCTATGACGCGACGCTCTCCGCCGACGTCCCGGCGCCGCGATTCATGGTCGAGGCGGCCCTCAAGCGCGACATCGCCACCGTGCTGCGGCAATTGCGGCACGAATGCACCACCGCCGCGCGGCGTTAAGCCGTCCGCCGGCTTGATTTCGCGCAAACCCCGGCCGGCACCGACCGTGCTAAGAACAACCGCCAACGGGGAGCTGCCATGCCGGATTTCCGCGCCATTGCCCATCCGACCGACTTCTCAGCCGCGAGCTCTGCTGCCTTCGCGCACGCGCTGCGCATCGCGCTCAGCGCCAAATGCCCGCTTTATATTCTGCACGTCTCGACCGACGCCGCGGTGGACGACTGGGTCGCGTTCCCGCATGTGCGGCAGACGCTCGCCCATTGGGGCCTGATGGACGAGCGCGCGGACACAGCGGCGATCTACGCCAAGCTCGGCGTCAAGGTGGTGAAGGCCGAGATGATGCCGATGGACCCGGTCGACGGCATCATGCGCTTTCTGCACGCCCATCCGGCCGAACTGATGGTGCTGGCGACGGAAGGCCGGGAGGGGTTGGCGCGCTGGCTGCACGGCTCGGTCGCCGAGGCGCTGGCGCGCGCGGCCAAGCTCGCCACACTGTTCGTGCCGGCGAAAGCGCACGGCTTCGTCGATGCGATCAGCGGCAAGCCGCATTTGCGCCACGTGCTGATCCCGGTCGACCACGAACCGCGGCCGGACGGCGCGGTGCGCGCCATCGCGCGCTTTACGCAAGGGCTGGCGGATGCGCCGGCCGAGCGGCACCTGCTGCATGTCGGCGAGGCGCCGCCGCGCATCGCGAGCGACGCCAACCGGCCGCTCGACGTGACCAGCGCCGAGGGCGACGCGGTCGATGTCATCGTCAAGGCCGCCACCGACTGGCCCGCCGACCTGATCGCCATGCCGACGGCCGGCCATCACGGCTTTCTCGACGCGGTGCGTGGAAGCACCACCGAACGCGTGCTGCGGCAGGCGCCCTGCCCCGTGCTGGCGGTGCCGGCCGGCTAGCGCATGATCCCGAAAAGTGGGTACCGGTTTTCGGAAAAGATCATGCGCATGCAAAATGTTAGAGGCGCGTGGTGATTCAATCTAATCGGATCGCGCTCTAAAGCATTTCCGGCCGGAAATAGCGGCGCAGGTTGAGCGTACGGCCGGACTGCATGAACCGGCCGTCGCCGCGGTAATGGATGGTCTTGGGATATTTCGGCGCGGCCGGAGCGTGCGCCTTCACCACTTCAAAGATGAAGAAGTTGTAGGTGTCGCGCAGGCGCCCGTCGACCAATTTGCATTCGAGATTGGCATAGCACTCCGCGATCAGCGGCGCCTTCACCGTCTCGGCCGCCCGCGCGGTGAGCTTGAAGCGCTCGAACTTGTCGACCTGCGCGCCCGAGCAATTGCCTATTTGCGCTACCGTGGCCGCAAGATGCGCCTCGGGCACGTTGATCACGCATTGGCGGCTGCGGCTGATGAGCTCGTAGCTGTGATTGCCGGCGGCGATGATACAGCCGACCAGCGACGGCGTGAATTCCATGACCGTGTGCCAGCCCATGGTCATGATGTTGCGCCCGCCCTTATGCGCCGACGAGACCAGCACCACTGGCCCGGGCTCGAGGAAGCGGCGAATGTCGGCGACCGGAAAGTCGCGTTTTTTGTAGGTTTTCATCGCTTGCCCATTTTCCGCTCGTCCCCGCGCAAAGCGGGAACCCAGGGCCGCAAATTCCCAATATTCGCTCTGGATGAGCGGCGCGCGTGCCCGCTCTTCACTTAACCGCTGCGGCGTATTCTTCCGGCTTGAAACCGACCAGCACCCTGCCGCCGCCAAGCTCGAGTACCGGCCGCTTGATCATCGAGGGTTGCGCGCGCATCAGCGCCAGCGCCTTCTTTTCGGTGAGGCCGGCCTTGTCCTTGTCGGGCAGCTTCTTGAACGTCAAGCCGGCGCGGTTGAGGAGCGTCTCCCAGCCGGCCTTCTTGGCCCAGGTTTCCAGCTTGTCGCGCTCGATGCCGGCGGTCTTGTAGTCGTGGAAGGCGTAAGTGACCTTGTGCTTGTCGAGCCAGGCGCGCGCCTTCTTCATGGTGTCGCAGTTCTTGATGCCGTAGATGGTGGTGGGCATGACTGGTCTATTCGCTTCAGGCGGCTGCATTCAAGCGAGCGTCTTTCGGGCTATCCTTTAAAAGCCCGAGCCGCAGCAGACTCTGCGCGGTGGCGACGATGGCCTCTTCGTTCGAGCGCGGTGCCCAGCCCAGCAGCCGTTTTGCCTTTTCGTTGGTCGCGTTCCGTGCCTTGCCGAGTTCCGGCGTTATCAGCTTGATCGCCGGATCGCGCAAAGCGGCAAGACGCACCAGCCAATTGGGCAATTGCCGCGTCGGCACGCGCTTGGCCGCCGCGCCCATGCGTGTTTTCAATATCGTCGCAATGTCGCGCATCGACAGGAAGTCGCCGGCCACGGCAAGGAAGCGCTCGCCTTTGGCAGCAGGATCGGTCATGGCGCGGATATGCAAATCGGCAACATCGCGCACGTCGACGGCACCGAAATAAAGCTTGGGCACAGCCCGGCATGGCTCCGTCCATCAAGCGCTGCACAATCAGGATCGACGTCGAATAATCCGGCCCGAGCACCGGACCGAACACGCCCACCGGATTGACGACGGAAAGCTCGAGGCCGCCGCCTTCCTTGGCGATGAAATCCCACGCCGCACGCTCGGCGATTGTCTTCGACTTCACGTAAGCGGTCAGCCCCTCGCCATTCAGGTCCGTCCAGTTCGTTTCGTCGTACGGCGCTTTTTGTGCCTTATGGCCGTAACCGACCGCCGCGTAGGAGGAAGTCAGCACCACGCGCTTGACGCCGGCGTCACGCGCCGCGCGCAAAACGCGCAGAGCGCCGTCGCGCGCCGGCACAATCAGCTCGTCTTCATGCTTGGGGACGCTTGGCGGAAACGGCGAGGCTATGTGCAGCACATATTCGCAATCGGCAACCGCTTCCGGCCAGCCTGCATCGTTGCCGAGATCGGCGGCGGCAAAGGACAGGCGGTCGTCCGGCACGGCACCGCCCACCTTCAGCATCGCGCGCACGTCGCTCTCGCGCTTCAGGTTGCGCAGCGTCGTACGCACGCGATGTCCCGCTGCAAGAAGTTGCAGGATCGCATGGCTGCCAATGAACCCGGACCCGCCGGTAACCAGAACTGCGCTCATTGCGGCCCCCTTCTCTTGGTTTTCGGCGCCGAACCGCAGGCATCCGGCGTCACGTGTTTTCGGCGCGCCGCTCTTCATCGTGTCGCGGTTCTTGATGCCCGAGAGAATGCCGAGCATAGCCGGCCTTCTTACACACGAGGCGAGGCTGTTGCCAGCCCCGCCTCGCAAGCAAGCCGTCGAGCCTCGGTCACGCCGCCTTGCTGGCGCGCAGGCGATCGAGAACAGGCAACAACTCCGATGGGTCGGGACGCTGCGTATAATCGGGGTTGATTTCCGCGTAGGCGATGATCCCGTCGGTGCCGATGACGTAACGCGCCGGCATCGGCAGCACCCAGGACGGATCGTCATTGACCAGAGGCAGGTCGTTCTTGAAGGCCTTGTAGACGCCGATTAGATCTTCAGGCAGCCGGAAGCGGATGCCGAAAGCATTGGCCACTTCACTCATGGCGTCGGTCAGGATCGGGAAGGTGAGCTTATTGTCGCGCTGCGACCGCCGACTGTTCGGCGCGGTCTGCGGCGAGATGGCGACGAGGCTCGCGCCCCGCGCAAGAATCTCGGGCAGCGCGGCCTGCAGCGCCTGCATTTCGAAATTGCAGTAGGGGCACCAGACCCCGCGATAGAACGATACGACCAGTGGCCCCTTGGCGAGCAGGTCGCCCGAGGATACCGGTTTTCCGTCGGGATCGCCGAGCGTGAAGTCCGGCGCGGCGTCGCCGGCCTTGAGCGCGCGCTCGGCCTGACCGCTGGCAGTGAGGTCTGCGGTGGCGCGGTCCATGATTTCAAGTTGATTGGGCTGCGGCTTGAATGGCAGCCGCCCGCCCTTGAGATCGGCTTTGAATGCGTCGAGACGGTCTTGCAGGGGCATGGTTTTCTCCGTGTTAAGCGTGCGTTGCCCCGCAATCTGGTTTATTCGTGAAATTGGGGCTACATGGTTTCTGCGAACAAGATCTATTTGAAAAACAGATGAGTGACCGGCTCCAGGAATTGACGGTCTTCGTACGCGCGGCCGAGAGCGGCAGCTTTTCCCGTGCCGGCCGCGAACTCGGTCTGTCGCAGCCGTCGGTCTCGCGCATCGTCGGCGAACTCGAATCGCGGCTCGGCGTGACCTTGCTGTTGCGCACCACGCGGCGCATCACGGTGACCGATGCCGGCGCGGTGTTTCTCGAGCGCGCGCGCGAAATTCTTGCCAGTGTCGAGGACGCCGAAGACGCCGCGCGCGGCATCGATTCCCTGCGCGGGCTGATCCGTGTCGCCATCCCGGTCATCTACGGCACGCGCGAGGTTATCCCGCGGCTTGCGACGTTTCTTGCGACGCACCCACTGCTGCGGGTCGAACTGACCGTTTCGGACGAGCGCCAAGATCTCGTTGCCGAAGGCGCCGACGTTGCCATCCGGCTTGGACAGCTCGACGATTCGGTGTTCGGCGCGCGCAGGCTAGCGACGCTCGAGCGTTTTCCCGTCGCTTCGCCCGCGTACCTCAAGGCACGCGGCGCTCCGAAGACGCCCGCCGATCTTGCCGCGCACGACTGCATCTTCGGTCCGGGCGGCTTCGGTCGCGAGACCTGGAATTTCAAAAAGGGCGACAGCGTCATCGCGGTCGACGTGACCGGACGCATCCACACCAACTCAGGAGCGGGCATCTTTGCCAGCGCCATGGCCGGACTCGGCATTGCGACGCTGTCGAGCGCTGCCGCCCGGCCGCAGGTCGAAGCCGGGCGACTGGTTCGGCTTTTGCCCGACTATACGCTCGACCCGGTCGAGGTGCACGCCGTGTTTCCCCGCGGCCCGCGTCCATCGAGCAAAGTGCGCGCGTTTGTCGATTTTCTTGCCGCCCAAATCAGCAAGGACGGCGTTCGTTAAGACGCGGCATTATCCGCACTCGATGATTACCCCCGCACTCCCATTCGATCTCCCCGGCGGCTTGCCGGTCACGTCGTCAACCACGCGGTTGACGCACTTGACCTCGTTGATGATGCTGGTCGCCACCAGGCCCAGGAAACTTATGTCGAACGGGTAAAAATCCGCCGTCGTGCCGTCGGTGGAGATTGAGGTCACGGAGATACCGACCCGCCAGTGCTGTGCGGCAAGGCTAGAGGGTGCCCTTTTAACCGCTTGTTGTCCGAGCTTCAGAATCTACCCGGACACGCTTCCCCGCCCCCGACTTCCGCGCTCCCTGCCGGCCCTTGACGGATTCGGACGCTTGTCCTATGAGGATTAGGACAACCGTCCGACAGACGGTCTGCCGCGGCCGGATAAGGTTATGGCATGAGCGACCAGACAACCCGCGACCAGATCATCGAAGCCGCCGACCGGCTCTTCTATCGGCAAGGTTACGAGCACACTTCATTTGCCGATATTGCGGATGTCGTGCGGATCTCGCGCGGCAATTTCTACTATCACTTCAAATCCAAGGACGAAATTCTGGGCGCCGTGATCGACGCGCGCCTGGCCAGCATCCAGAAGATGCTCGACCGGTGGGAGCGCGAGGGGCAAACCCCCGCCGATCGCATCCGAAGCTTCATTCTCGTCCTGATCGCCAACCGCGCCGACATCAAACATTACGGCTGCCCGGTCGGCACGCTCTGCAGCGAGCTCGCCAAGCTCGGGCACGCCTCGCAAGCCGAGGCCAACAAGCTGTTCACACTGTTTCGCATCTGGCTGCGCCGGCAGTTCACCTTGCTCGGTCGCAAGTCGGACGCCGACACGCTGGCGATGCATCTCCTCGCCCGCAGCCAGGGCGTCGCCACGCTGGCCGGCGCCCTGCACGACGAGGCCTTCATCAAACGGGAAGTCGATGCGATGTGCGACTGGCTTAAGTCGTGCGCGCAAGACGTTCCGCGCAAGTCCAAAGCCGCAGGCACGTCGAGCAAGCGCGCGTCCGCAGCGAAACGAAGTCGGCCTTAAGGAGGCATATCGAATGTTTATCGTGTTGCTCAAGTTTTCGGACAACAAAGCCCGGGCCGGCCAATTCATGGACGGCCACAAGGCGTGGCTCAAACGCGGCTTCGACGACGGCGTGTTCCTGTTGGCCGGCAGCCTCAAGCCTCAAGGTGGCGGCGGCATCATGGCACACAATGTTTCGCGCCGGGATCTTCAGGTGCGTGTGAACGACGATCCGTTTGTCGCGCACGATATCGTCGCCCCCGAGATCATCGAATTCGAGCCGACGCTGCGGCAGCCATCGCTGGACGGCCTGTTCGGCGCTTAGCAGGACCCTCGCAGAGCAGCCCCCCATCAATAGCCCACCGAACGACGGCGCCAGCAGGCGCATGCAAGTCGATGTCAGGAGAAATGAAAATGAACGACACCTCAGAATACGTGCCGCCCAAGGTCTGGACCTGGAACAAGCCCAGCGGCGGCCGCTTTGCCAGCATCAACCGCCCGATCGCCGGGCCGACGCACGAAAAGGAACTGCCGGTCGGCCGCCACCCCCTGCAGCTTTACTCGCTGGCCACGCCGAACGGCCAGAAGGTCACGATCATGCTGGAGGAGCTGCTCGCGCTTGGGTTCAGCGGCGCGGAATACGACGCCTGGCTGATCAAGATCGGCGACGGCGACCAGTTCGGCAGCGGCTTCGTGGCCGTCAACCCGAACTCGAAGATCCCGGCGCTCATGGATCGCAGCGGCGCCAAGCCGATCCGGGTCTTCGAGTCCGGCGCGATCCTGCTCTATCTGGCGGAAAAGTTCGGCGCCTTCCTGCCGAAGGATGCTGCGGCCCGAACTGAGACCCTGAATTGGCTCTTCTGGCAGATGGGCAGCGCGCCCTATCTCGGCGGCGGCTTCGGCCATTTCTATGCCTACGCCCCGTTCAAGATGGAATACCCGATCGACCGCTTCGCCATGGAGGTGAAGCGCCAGCTCGACGTGCTCGACCGGCGCCTTGCGGAGGTGCCTTACCTCGCCGGCGACGACTACACGATCGCCGACATGGCGGTGTTTCCCTGGTACGGCGGCCTCGTCAAGGGGGTGATTTACAACGACTCGGCCACGTTCCTGAGCGTGCAGGACTACAAACACGTCCAGCGCTGGGCCGACATGATCTGGGCGCGGCCCGCTGTGAAGCGCGGCCGTATGGTCAACCGCGTGAGCGGCGAGCCGTCGAAGCAGTTGCACGAACGCCACGAGGCGAGCGACTTCGAGACCAAGACGCAAGACAAGGTGGCGGCGCCCGCTTGAGCGGCGCGGCGCGCCACGGCAAGGCCGGCCGCGCCCTTTATCGCCGCTATTTGGCGAAGACCGCCGCTCAGCGAGGAAAACAAACGGCAAAGGTCTCCAGCGGCAAGCGCAGACTGTTGGTCAGATAGCTCACGGTTCGATAGAACCCCGCCAGCATGACGATTTCGACCGCGGCCATCTCGCTCACGTGCTGTCGCAGGTCTTGCCATGCCTGGTCGGTCAAATCGGCAGTTGCATGCAATTGATCGCAGGCGTGAATAATTGCGCGCTCCGCGCTCGACCAGCATGGATCCTCGCCGCTACCGAGCACCAATGAGCGTTGCATCGCTTCGTCAAGCCCGAGGCGCGCGGCAAAGAAGGCGACATGAACGCCCCATTCGTATTCGGACCTGCACTGCGCGGTGACGCGGCCGATGACGATCTCGCGCTGGCGCAGCGTGAGATGGCCTTTGTCGAGCAGGCTACCGCCGCAAAATCGTTCGAACAGGCGTGGGTCGCGGGCAAGCGTCGTGAACAAGACAAGCGGCGGAACGCCCGCAGGCATGATGCGGTCGAAGACGGCCTGCAGCTCCGGCGCATAGGGCGGATCGAGCGGCGCGAGGCGCGGTGACATGACGGGCTCTCCATGCTACAATTATCATAGCATAACCCGAATCCGTCGCTATGAAAAGCGTAGCATGGTCAATTCTCAGCGCAGGCGCCAGGTCAGAGGGTCGCGGACGGGCCGGCCAATCATGGCGCTGCTCGACCTGCTGGGCCGCCGCATGGCGCTGCGCATTCTTTGGGAGCTATACCGCGCCGAAGAGCCCCTGACATTCCGAATGCTGCAGGCTGCGGCCGACACCAACCCGACGGTGCTCAATACGCGTGTCAAGGAATTGCGCGCGGCCGGATTGGTGACGCGCGACGAAAGCGGCTATGGGCTGTCCGAAGCCGGCCGCGAACTCGTGACACTTGTTATTGCCCCTCCACGCCTGGGCCGAAACCAAGGGCCAGCGCAAAAAGTGAGGCGCTGGCTCGCCAATGAAATGAGCAGATTCCGCGGGCGGGAACGCTCTTGAATCCACCCAAGCCAGTGCTGTTTAACCGTTTCGCGGTAGAGGGTTGAGAAATGCTCGAGCAAGTGCATGAGGCACTCTGGGTCGCTGAAGGAGAGATTGTCAGCTTCTTTGGCATTCCCTATTCTACGCGTTGCGTCATCGCCCGATTGGAGAATGGCGATCTGTGGGTATGGTCGCCGGTCAAACTAACTGCGGATCTGCGCACCGAAGTGGATCGTCTGGGCTTTGTTCGTCACCTCGTGAGCCCCAACAAACTCCACCACCTCTACCTGCAGGAATGGAAGACGGCCTATCCCGAGGCACAGTTATGGGGGCCGCGATCGACCATCAAGAAATGCTCCGACCTCCCGTTCCGCGAAGCGCTGAAGGACAGCCCGCCGCCCGAATGGCTTCCCGATATCGACCAGGCATGGTTCCGCGGTTCGTTCGCCATGGACGAGATTGTGTTTCTTCACCGCCCCTCCGCCACCGCAATCGTCGCCGATCTGATCCAGACGTTCAGCGATCACTTTCTCCGAGAACATTGGGGTCGGTGGCGTTTCCTGGCGCGCCTCGATGGCCTCACCCAGGAGCAAGCCTGCGCGCCGCTCGAATGGCGGTTATCGTTTATCAGCCGCGCGCCGGCGCGGCGGGCGCGCGACAAGGTGCTGAGCTGGAATTGTCAACGCGTCATTGTGGCTCACGGCGAGTGGCCGCGCGCGAATGGCAATGCCTTTCTTGCAAAGTCATTTCGCTGGCTCGGCGCTTGATCTGATGACATTATTCAATGCGCACATCGACGAGAGGTTAAGAGGGCCATTTGCCAGCGTCGCGTTTTGTGGACAATTACCGGCGCGAGCCTCGTCCTGTACCCAAGACATTCCGAAACTATCACCCACAATTTCTTCAGCAGGGCAGGTCCTTTGCACCCTGGGCTATCCCTGCGTATCCACATTTCTTCCCGGTCACTCCCACTCGATCGTCCCCGGCGACTTGCTGGTCACGTCGTAAACCACGCGGTTGACGCCCTTGACCTCGTTGATGATGCGGGTGGCGACGTGAACACGCCTATCGCGATTTTTAACCTGAAGCAGCAACCCAAGCCGTGACGATATTTGCGTAGTCATTAAACGTCATTTCTGAACGTTTGAGCTTGAGCCTCTGGCAGAGCGACGGAAGCTCTCTCTTAAATCGACCGTACTGACGATAAATATGAGCGCCACCCGGAATTGTTCTGCCAGAACTGGTGCTGAGC
The DNA here is from genome assembly GCA_963805535.1 of uncultured Pseudomonadota bacterium. Classification (GTDB taxonomy): domain Bacteria; phylum Pseudomonadota; class Alphaproteobacteria; order Rhizobiales; family Xanthobacteraceae; genus Pseudolabrys. The sequence continues at coordinate 17,838 of CAWDUV010000003.1, read as the reverse complement.
CAATCTCTCGTCACTCGAATTGCTTGCCCTTCCCGCCCCCGATGCGCCCTAATGTCTTGCCCACTGATGTCGGAAATGAATTTCTGATATCGATATTGCTCGCGATCCAATATCAAACAAGTCTTTCTGCGTTGTTGCGGCTGCCCGTAACGTTGCGCGCCCAGGAACAACCCGAGCTCGAGGGGCATATTGAACCGTGGCAGCTTGCTGGTTCTATCGATCTCGGTTCGCGAAAGATCGTGAATTCCATAGCGACACACTTCGATAATCTTCAGAATTTTCTCGATGCGGACTTGTCCGCCATCATCAATTTCTTGAGCGCAGCGTGCTCGAAAGCCACAGTGGATGACAGCAAAGACGATGGAGCGAAAAAGGCCTACATACGCCGCATCGAATGGACAATTGATGAAGACGCTAAAATAATACTCTCTTGAATTCTCACTTCGCCTTGCGCCCGCCATGCGACATGTCGATGGCCCGGCGAATCTCAGCTACTGACGTATTGCTTGGCCCCTTCGCCGGACGAACAATCTCGACCCCCCTGAACTTCCCTGTTTTGGCGTCGCGCCACTCATATCGTCCCTCCCGGGGCACGTTGGACGCTTCGCGCTTTGTGGTCTTGGTCGTCATTTCGTTATCTCTCCACCTAAAGATACAATGGCGTTGAGAGGCAACAATTACAAGCCCAATTCACTCCCACTCAATCGTCCCCGGCGGCTTGCTCGTCACATCATAAACCACCCGGTTGACGCCCTTGACTTCGTTGATGATGCGGGTCGCCACCATGCCGAGAAACTGCATGTCGAACTGGTAGAAGTCCGCGGTCATGCCGTCGGTCGAGGTCACGGCGCGTAAGCCCACCACATATTCATAGGTGCGGTGGTCGCCCATGACGCCCACCGTCTTCACCGGCAGCAGCACCGCGAAGGCCTGCCAGATATTGTCGTATTGGCCGGTGCGGCGGATTTCCTCGATATAGATCTCGTCGGCGAGCCGCAAGATGTCGAGCTTCTCGCGCGTGATCGCGCCCGGGCAGCGGATGGCAAGGCCCGGCCCCGGAAACGGATGGCGGCCGACGAAGGCTTCCGGCAGGCCCAGCTCGCGGCCGAGCGCCCTCACCTCGTCCTTGAACAATTCGCGCAACGGCTCGACCAGCTTCATATGCATGCGCTCGGGCAAGCCCCCGACATTGTGGTGCGACTTGATGGTGACCGACGGCCCGCCGGTCACCGACACACTTTCGATCACGTCGGGATAGAGCGTGCCCTGCGCCAGGAATTCGGCGCCGCCCACTTTCTTCGCCTCCGCGTCGAACACGTCGATGAACAGCTTGCCGATGGTCTTGCGTTTCTGCTCGGGGTCCTCGATGCCGTTGAGCGCCTTGAGGAACGTGTCCTCCGCGTCGACGTGCACCAACGGAATGTTGTAACTGTCGCGGAACAGCGACACGACCTTCCGCGCTTCGGCGAGCCGCAGCAGCCCGTGGTCGACGAACACGCAAGTGAGCTGCTCGCCGATCGCCTCATGGATCAGCACCGCCGCCACCGCCGAGTTGACGCCGCCAGAGAGGCCGCAGATTACCCTCCCCTTGCCGACCTGGGCGCGGATTTTCTCCATCGCTTCCTGCTTGAAGGCGCGCATGGTCCAGTCGCCGGCGCAGCCGGCCACCTTGCGCACGAAATTGCGCAACAGCGCGGCGCCGTGCGGGGTATGCATGACTTCGAGATGGAACTGCGTGGCGTAGAATTTGCGCGCGTCATCGCCGATCATGGCGATCGGTGCATTGGGCGAGGTGCCGAGCACACGGAAGCCCGGCGGCAGCACGGTGACGCGGTCGCCGTGGCTCATCCACACCGGATATTTCTCGCCTTTCTCCCACACGCCCTCAAGCAGCGGAGAGCCGGCCGTCGACCTCCACCTCGGCGCGGCCGAACTCGCGGTGGTGGCCGCCCTCGACCTTGCCGCCGAGCTGGGCGGCCATCGCCTGCTCGCCGTAGCAGATGCCGAGCACCGGCACGCCCGCCTCATAGATCGACGCCGGCGCCAGCGGGGCGTCCCGGTCGAGCACCGAGGCCGGCCCCCCGGACAGGATCACCGCCTTCGGGCGCATCGTGAGGAAGGCTTCCTCCGCCTTCTGGTAGGGCACGATCTCGCAATAGACCTTCTCCTCCCGCACCCGGCGCGCGATGAGCTGGGTGACCTGGGAGCCGAAATCGACGATGAGCACTTTATCGTGCGCGGCCGGGGCCGGCGGCGAAGCGGTCTTGCGGGCTGGCTGCATGGCCATGAATTAGGCGACCGCGCGGCCCGCCGCAACTGGCCGCCGGGGCGCGATCCACGGTATTTCGGCCGCGGCAGGCGCCCTGCTCAACCTCTGAGCTTGATGATGGCTTTCGCCTCGCGCTCGCCCGAGACGATCGCCCCGTCGATGAAGGACGGCCAGACGGTGGAGTTCTCGGTGCCGGCCCAATGGATCGGGCCTACGGGATCGCGCACCGCCGACTTGAACAGCGTGGTGGCGCCGGGCGTGAGGAAGCCGGTGAAGCAGCCGCGCGTCCATTGCTGGGTGGACCAGTTCATCTCGTGATAGTCGATCACCTTGTGCGCCTTCGGCCCGAAGCGCTCGGCCACGTTGTCGAGCACGGCTTTGCGCCGCTCGGCCGCCGGCAGCACCGCCACCTTGCGCGCCTGATCGGAATAGACGAAGCCGGTCATGATGCCCTTCTTGGAATATTTCTCCGGCACGCCGCTGTCGGCGGTCTCGCCGACCACGCCGAGATAGTCGGAAGAAGCGCCGTTGAGCCCGTCGGCCCGCCAATAAGGCTCGTCGTAGACCATCTGCACCTTGATCACGAGCCCTTGCGGCCAGCGCTGCGTCACCTGCACGCGGGCGGTCGGCGGCGAGGGATCGTAGTCGATGGCGCCGGCGAGATTGGGCGGGATGGCGACCATGACGTGGCGGGCGGCAACGCTGAGCGCGTCGCTGCGCACGATGGCGCCCTTGTCGCTCCATTTGATGCTGCGCACCGGCTGGCCGAGCCGCACCGCGCCCTTGCCCAGCCGGTCGGCAACCCGCTGCGCGATCGGCTGCGTGCCGTGGATCAGCCGGTCCTGCTGGGCGCCGCCGCTGAAGGCAAACAACTTGTCGAGCCCGTGACAGGCGCGCACCAGATAGGCCATTTCGAGGATGGAGATTTCCGACGTCGAGGCGCAGGCGACCGAGGCCACCACGCCGCCGACCAAAGCGCGCACATTGTCGTTGTCGACGTTCTGCTCGAGCCATTCGGCGAAGGTCATGGCGTCCAGCCGCGCGGCGTCGGCTTGCGCCCAGGGCCTGTCGGGGTCGATCGTTTCGGCGAGCTTGTCGACCTTGTTGTAGGCCGCCTCGATCCGCTCGGAGCCGGGATATTTGTCGTGCAGCTCGTCGCCGAAGCGGATGAATTCTTTCGGGTCGAGCGTGCTGCGCTCGAGCGTCTTGCCGGTGTCGTAGGAGTGATAGGTTTCGCCGCCGACTTCCTTGATCAGCCCGTAATAGGCGTTCTGGTCGGGGCCGACCCATTGGCCGCCGAGATCGATCCAGCCGCCGCCCTCAACCGGCGCGGTGAGCGAGCGGCCACCGATGCGGTTGCGCGCTTCCAGCACGATGACGCTGGCGCCCGCCTGTTTGAGCCGCAGCGCGGCGGTGAGGCCCGAATAGCCGGCACCCACCACGCACACGTCGTAATGCGGCGGGCCGCGCCGCCTGGCCTGTGCCGGCGTATCGAGACTGGCGCCGATCAACAGCGCCGAACCGCCGCCGAGCACCTGCCGCCTTGAGAATTTGGCCATGGCTTTCCCCCTCCGGTTACCTGCTCGCTCTACACTCTACGCGTGTATTCGTGGCTACTTCAATTATCTGTTTACGGGCGCCGGCTAACGCTCCATTAGCCGCGGCATGCGAGAACGGCCGCGACCGATAGTATCCCCGGAGCGCCGCTTTGGCCTTCCATGCCGACCAGATCAGATTCAGCGCGTCCGCCGGTGCCGACCGGCGCGCCGCGCTGTTCCGCGAGCCGCCCACCGCCGTGCTCGAGCGCTGGGCGCTGGGGCTCGCCTGGGCGCTGATGCCGTCGCGCGTCTCCGGCGTGCCCAATTTGCTCAAGCTCTGCTTTCGCGAGTTGCTGGCGCCCGATTATGCCCTGCCCGATCCCGAGCGCGCGCTCGCGCGGCCGCCCGGCCTTGCCGGCATCGCGCATGACCTGTCGGTGCCGACGCTGGTCGCCGCCTACCGGCGCGGGCTTTATCCGCTCGGCCATGTCGGACCGCCGAAATGGTGGTCGCCGCCGCAGCGCTCGCTGCTGTTCTTCGACGAACTGCACATCGCCAAGCGCCTGCGCCGGCAGATGCGCCAGGCCCGCTACACGGTGACCTTCGACCGCGACTTCGAGGGCGTGATCGCGGCCTGCGCCGGAGAGCGCGCCGGCCGCTGGCATCTCACCTGGATCACGCCGAGGATCATGCGCGCCTATGCCGCGCTGTTCGATGCCGGCTTTGCGCATTCCTTTGAAGTCTGGAACGAGCGCGGCGAACTGGCCGGCGGCGGCTACGGCGTGGCGGTCGGCAACGCCTTCGCGACGGAATCGCAATTTTCGCATGAGACCAATACGTCGAAGATCGGCTTCGCGCTGCTCAACTGGCATCTCGCCCATTGGGGCTTCGCCTTCAACGATGGCAAGCTGATGACGCCGACTTGCCGCGACATGGGCTTTCGCGAAATTCCGCGCCGCGATTATCTGGCGCGCCTTGCGCAAGCCGAACGCGGGCCCGGCAAGAGCGGGCGCTGGCAAGTCGAGGCGGACGTGGCGGCGGTGGCCGACTGGCAGCCTCGCTAGCGTTTCGGAGCAGCCACGCAGCCGACTCGCTGTCCAGCCGGCACTTGGCAAGCCGGCTCGATGCTTGGCTCATCGGGCGGCACTGTCTGCATCTGAAACTGCCAATGTCCGCCGTCTTTATCCCAGGTCGCAGCCAGGAAGCCGAAAACTTTGCGCAGCCGGGCCGTCACTTCGAATTTGTCTCGCGCATAACCGCGGTCGTTATCGAGTTCGACCTTCTCGCAATACGCGGTCTGAGCACGATCATCGGACTTGCAGCGATTGTCGCTTGCCTTGGCATTATTCTCATCAGCGCTGAAGGTCTTAAGTATGTCCGAGAGCCCCTCACGCTTGGCACCGCCATGGCCGGCGACGAATTGCAAGGTCTGCCAGCCGGCTGCATCACGCACGCGAAGTGCTTCGTAGTGATGAATGTCGCCGGATATTACAGCCTCGATGTCCGGATCGCCGGCAAGCAAAGGTGCGATCCGCTTATGCAGCGGGAAGAACGAACTATCGTAAGGACTGCCACAATCGCCGCTGGGCCGGAGATCGAAGATCGGATAGTGCGACACGAACCAGATCGGGCTGTCGTCATTACTTCCGATGAGAGTTTTTAGCGCCTTTATGAATTTTCCATGCTGAGCTTGCACGACCGCGTCCCAGCTCTCGCAACGGTAATAGGAGTTGGCACTGTCGAGCACGACGATGCGCAACTTGCCCAAATCGATCGCATAAGGCCATTCGACGTCGGCTTTGCTAGTGCCTTCGTTCGAACAGTTTTCGAATTGCACGGTCGGTGCCAGGAGATATTTCCAGCCAAAGCCCTTGCCATGGTAACAGTTGTCGTGGTTGCCGCGCGCCAGAACGATCGGCGCGGCCGTCAGCAGCGAGCGCATTGGCTCAAAAAAATCCTTCTGCCAAAATGTCCAGGTGTCGGTGCCGCGGTACCGATAATCGCCGACATGAATGATCAAGTCCGGGTTCTGTCCGCCGAAGCTTGCCGCCGCGGCCGCAACCTTCGAAAGCGGCCAGCTGTTGTCGTCGCTGCAGATTTGATTTTCCGATTTGCGGCAGCCCGTATCGCCGATAATTGCAACCCGCTTCGGCTTGCGTGTCGCAACGCTCGCCCAGCTCAACTCGGTTCCATTGCTGAGCGCCACGCCCGCGTCGTCGAGGCCGAGCACCGCCTGGCACAGATCGATCGGGAACAGGTCCCGCCGGGCGTTCGGGCGCAGCTTAAACTGGACCGCTGCGACGCTGCCTGTATAGCGGGCAAGGTCCCCGCAGCCGGCTCCTTCCGGCACGATCACGCGTACCGCCACTTTGGTCTGCCGGTTGACGGAAACCAATTGCGCCCAGGCGTAACGTATCTTCGTGCCGGGCGCGGAGGCCGCGAGTGAGCGGCTGAGCACGGTGGCGTCAAAGAGGGAAAGTAGCGCCAGGATCGCGACGGCGGCAACGCCGACGGTCGCTGCCCAAAAAACGGACGCCAGCCTGCCCGGGCGCTCGTCCAATGCCGTATTGCCTGCTTCGCCGCGCGCCATGGTCCCCCCAACGGAGCTGGCCGCCCGTCCACCACAATCAAAAGTTTATTTTAATCTGGAGGGGTATTGCAACGGGCAAGCGCCGCGTCTCCCCGGCCGGGGGCTAATGGCCGACCATGCGCCCGAGCAGCGGAATTTCCGCGATGGCGTCGCGGAAACTCGAATGTTTCTCGGCAACCGGGGCCACCGGCGGCGGCGGTGCGGCATCGGGAATCGAGGCCGGCGGCACCGGATGATCGCCCGCCTGCTTGGGCGCGGGCGCCTCAGCGACGGCAGCGCCAGGAGGCAAAGCGGGCGCGGCTTCGTGCGGCACCGCTGGCGGCGCCAGTGACACTGGCGCTTGCTGCATGACGCGCGGCGCGGCGTTAGGCACGGCATCGCGCGCGACTGCACGCGGACGAGCGGGCAGCACGGCCGGCGCCTTGGCGGTTTCAGCCGCGGGCGCCTTGGTGGCTTCGGGCTCGGCGTCCGGCGTATGGATCAACGCCTCGCGCACCGAGGCGACCCATCTGGCATCGGACTCGGCAGCATCGCGCCGCCCGCCCTTGGCTTGCGTTACCGCAGGCGGCGCCTTGGGCTCGGCGCGTTTGGCGATCTCCTTGGCATGCGCGACCGGCTCATGCGCAACCTGCTTGACCGGCTGCGGCGCCGGCACCGCCTTCCTGCCGGAGGCAATCAGCGTCTTGAACGCCTTGACAGCGTCGGGATCGACCGTGCCGCAGGCGTTTTCGAAATCGGCCACGTCGCGCCGCATCAGCATGCGCAAGGTGGAGGCGTCGGCGCTCTTGTCGAGCATGGAGATGATGTTGGCGCGCAGGCCCTGGCAGCGCGCCTCGGCCGAGAAACTGGAATGGTAGATCGAATAGCCGCTGGCGAGGCCGAGGGGGATGGCCAGCAGGGAGCCGGCCACCTGAACCACGGTCATGAATCGGGTAAAGCCGGGGCCGTGGGCGGCGTGGTGGACCGGCGCAATCTCGGGCGCCCCCGGGTGGAGCAAGGGATCGCGCCTGGCCGTCAGCATTGCAAAACCCCCGGGGAAAATGCGTCGAGAGCGCCAGACACACCGATTTCGGGGAGAATTTGAGCCTGGATTGAGGCGCAATCGGGGATTTTGCGTAAATGACCCGTTACACGCGCCTGATGAGCGAGACGAAGAACCCGTCGGTATCGGTCAAGCGCGGCGTCAGCGTTATCCCTTGGTCGCCGAGGCGCGCGGCCTTGCCGAACATGAAGGCGCGCTCGCCCAGTGCCTGCGCGACGTCGGCGGGCGGCACGAGGGTGAAACCCTGCTGGCGGGCGAGGAATGCCCGCACCTGGTCGCCGTTCTCCTCCTGCAGCACCGAACAGGTGACATAGGCGATGCGGCCGCCCGCTTTGACGAGCGGTACCGCGCGATCGAGCACTTCCGCCTGCTCTTTCTGGCGTTGCTCGAGCGCGCCGGGGCGCATGCGCCATTTGGCGTCCGGGTTGCGCCGCCAGGCGCCGGTGCCGGTGCAGGGGGCGTCGATCAACACCAGGTCGATGCGGCCGGCCAGATCGTCGAGCTCGGTGCCGACCGATTTTGGCGTGCGCACCTGCACGTTGCGCGCGCCCGCGCGCTTGAGCCGCTCGTGGATCGGCGCCAACCGCCGTTTGTCGTCGTCGGTGGCGTAGAGCTGGCCCTTGTTCTCCATCATCGCCGCCAGCGCCAAGGTCTTGCCGCCGGCGCCGGCGCAGAGATCGAGCGCCTGCTCGCCCGGCTTGGCACCCGTTAAAAGCGCCGCAAGCTGCGAGCCTTCGTCCTGCACCTCGATCATGCCTTTCAGGAAAGCGGGCTCCGCATGGATGGCCGGGCTCTTGGCCTCGGGCGCTTGGCGGATGCGCAGGCCCCAGGGCGACCAGCGCGTCGGCTCCGGCTTCAAGTCGGACAAAAGCTCGGCCGCCCGCTCGCGCTCGCTTTTGAGCGTGTTGACGCGCAGGTCGAGCGGGGCGCGCGCGGCCAGCGCTGCACCTTCCTCGGCGCGGTCGTCACCAAAGGCTTTCGTGAAATGCGGCTCGAGCCAGTCGGGATAATCGCCCAGCACGTGCGGCGGCGCGCCTTTCAGAGTGGAAGTATCGAGCTCGTGCCGTTCTTCCTCGCTGAGCGGCGCCGGCGCAAAGCGCACGCCGTCGGCGAGCTTCTCGATGGCGGCGGTATCGAGCCCGCGCTCGCGCTTGAGCATACCGAGCAGAATGGCGCGCGGGCTGTCGCTGCCCATGAGCCAGGCGCTGGAGGCGCGCCGGCGCAGCGCGTCGTAGAGCAGGCCGGCGATGGCCGCGCGGTCGCCGGAGCCGGCGAAGCGGTGCGCCAGCCCCCAGCTCTTCAACGCGTCCGCCGCCGGGCGGCGTTCCTTCTCGATCGCCTCGAAGACCTCGATTGCCCCTGCCAGCCGCGCGGAAGGCGTCATCTTGCGAAACTCATGTTACAAAACTCATGTTGCAAAACTCATGCTGCAAAACTCATGCTGCAAAACTCATGGCAGCCCGGCGAGGATGCGCACGGCGAAGACGAGCCACATCGCGAGCAGCACCACGGCGCCGACGGCAAAGGCGTTGAAACGGTTCGGCACGTAATTGCTGCCGGTGTGGATGAAGGCATGCGCAAGCCGCGCCACGACGAACAGCCAGGCCATGACCACGAACAGAAGGTCGGCGTGCCGCGTGACCATCGCCAGTACCGTCAGCACGTAGAACAGCACCGGCAGCTGGAACTGGCTGTTGTAGCAATTGGCGATCTGCGTTGCGCGCGGCGGCCAATTCGGCTGGCCGAGCGCCGTATCCTTCATTTTCGCCGCGCCCGAACGGATCGCGGCGACGCGCACGCCGGCGGTCCACAACAGCAGCACGAAGGTGAGCGCGACCTCGACGAACAGCGGCAGCAGGATGGCGCGGACGGTCATGGGTTCACTCCGCGACGCGCACGAGTTGCTTGCCGAAGTTCTTGCCCTTGAGCAGGCCGATGAGCGCCGCCGGGGCCTTATCCAGCCCTTCCACGATATCCTCGCGATATTTGATGCGGCCTTCCCTCACCCATTGCGACACGTCGCGGAGGAAATCGTCGAGGCAGGCGGCGAAGTCGGTGACGATGAAGCCGCGGACGGTGAGCCGCTTGGTGAGCACATTGCGCATCAGCAGCGGTAACCGGTTGGGCCCGGGCGGCAGCTCGGTGGCATTGTATTGCGCGATCAAGCCGCACACCGGAATGCGCGCGAACGGGTTGAGCAACGGCAACACGGCGTCGAACACCGCCCCGCCGACATTCTCGAAATAGACGTCGATGCCCTTTGGGCAGGCAGCCTTCAGGCGCGCGGCGAAATCGGGCGCGCGATGGTCGATGCAGTCGTCGAAGCCCAGCTCGTCCTTGACGTAGCGGCACTTGTCCGGCCCGCCGGCGATCCCGACGGCGCGGGCGCCTTTGATCTTGGCGATCTGGCCGACGACCGAGCCGACCGCGCCCGAGGCGGCAGCCACCGCCACGGTTTCGCCCGCTTGCGGCTTGCCGATCTCCAACAGACCGCTATAGGCGGTCATGCCCGGCATGCCGAGCACGCCGAGCGCGGTCGAGACCGGCGCCAGCTTGGGATCGAGCTTGCGCAAGTTCGCGCCATTTGACAGCGCGTGCGTCTGCCAGCCGCTATGGCCGAGCACGATGTCGCCACTGGCAAAACGATCGTTTTTCGAGGCGACGACCTCGCTCACCGTGCCGCCTTCCATCGCCTCGCCGATGCCGACCGGCTTGGCATAGGACGGCGCGTCGCTCATGCGCCCGCGCATGTAGGGGTCGAGCGAGAGCCACTTGGTGCGCAGCAATACCTCGCCGGCGCCGGGCTGCGGCACCGGATATTCCTCCAGACGGAAGTCGCCGGGTTTCGGCTCTCCGACGGGACGCGAGGCAAGCACGATGCGGCGGGCGGCTTCGGCCATGGCAAGCTCCTACAGGGACAGCGCAACTTCGACGAACGGCGGCAGCAGGATGGCGCGGACGGTCATGGGCTTCCCCCCGAGCGGCTCGGCATCGGCCCCGCGCTCTATCAGATCGGCCCCGCCGGCGCTACACAACGCGGCAGCGGCGATAGCCGAACCTTTTGCTCAAATCCTACGATCGAGAAACCGGGGGCGGCGCCTCGATTGAGCGAATAGGCTATAGTGGGCGAACGATCGCATCGCGCCAACGCTCAAGAATGCACCCATGCAGAAATTTCCAGCGGGCTTCCAGGCCAAACGCATCAAATCGGGCGACACGACGCTCCACGTCCGCGTCGGCGGCAAGGGGCCGGCGGTCATCCTGCTGCACGGCTTCGGCGACACCGGCGACATGTGGGCGCCGGTGGCCAAGGTCCTCCACAAAGATCACACGGTCGTCGTTCCCGACCTGCGCGGCATGGGTCTCTCGACGCACCCGAAGACCGGTTACGACAAGAAGACGCAAGGCCGCGATATCGCCGCCGTCATGGACAGGCTCAAGATCGACGGGGCTGCCCTCGTCACCCACGACATCGGCAACATGGTCGGCTACGCGCTCGCCGCCCAATTCCCCACCCGCATCACCCGCTGGGTGATCATCGACGCGCCGCTGCCAGGTATCGGGCCGTGGGACGAGATCATCCGCAGTCCGGCGCTATGGCATTTCAATTTCCGCGGCCCCGACGTCGAGCGGCTGGTCAAGGGCCGCGAGCGCATCTATCTCGACCGCTTCTACAACGAGCTGTCGGCCAATCCGAAGGCGATCGACGAAGCGACGCGACGCCACTACGCGAAGCTCTACGCGCGGCCGGGCAACATGCATGCCGCCTTCGAGCAGTTCGCCGCCTTCACGCAGGACGCGGCCGACAACAAGGCCTTCGCCGCCAAGGGCAAGCTCGCCATGCCGGTGCTCGCGCTCGGCGGCGATCATTCCTTCGGCACGCAGATGGCCGACATCATGCGGTTGGTCGCCGACGATGTGCGCGGCGGCATCATTGCAAATTCGGGTCACTGGGTCATGGAAGAGCAGCCGCAGCAGACCACGGCGAAGATCGTCGCTTTCATCGACAAGAAGTGACGGCGGACGGCGCTTACCCCCTGCCCGGATAATTCGGGCTCTCGCGCGTGATGGTCACGTCGTGCACGTGGCTTTCGCGCAGGCCCGCGCCCGAGATGCGCACGAATTCGGCACGCTCGTGGAAATCCGCGAGCGTCTTGGCGCCGACATAGCCCATGGCGGCGCGCAAGCCGCCCGCCAGTTGATGCAGCACATTGGCGACCGGCCCTTTGTAGCCGACCTGGCCCTCGACGCCTTCCGGCACCAGCTTGAGCGCGTCCTTGATGTCCTGCTGGAAATAGCGGTCGGCCGAGCCGCGCGCCATGGCGGCGACCGAGCCCATGCCGCGATAGCTCTTGTAGGAGCGGCCCTGATAGAGGAACACCTCGCCCGGTGTCTCGTCGGTGCCGGCGAGCAGCGAGCCGACCATGGCGCAATCGGCGCCGGCGGCGAGCGCCTTGGCGAGATCGCCGGAATATTTGATGCCGCCGTCGGCGATCACCGCGACGCCGGCGGCTTTCGCGGCCTCCACCGAGTCCATGATGGCGGTGAGCTGCGGCACGCCGACGCCGGCCACCACGCGCGTGGTGCAGATCGAGCCGGGGCCGATGCCGACCTTGATGGCGTCGGCGCCGCAATCGATCAACGCCTTGGCGCCGTCGGTGGTCGCGATATTGCCGGCCACCACTTGCACCGCATTCGACAGCCGCTTGATGCGCGTGACGGCGTCGAGCACGTAGCGCGAATGTCCGTGCGCGGTGTCGACGACGACGAGATCGACGCCGGCCGCGATCAGCGCCTCGGTGCGCGCGAAGCCCTTGTCGCCCACGGTCGTGGCGGCGGCGACGCGCAGGCGTCCCTGGTCGTCCTTGCAGGCGTCGGGATTGGCCACCGCCTTCTCGATGTCCTTCACGGTGATCAGGCCGACGCAGCGGTACTGATCGTCCACCACCAGCAGTTTCTCGATGCGGTGCTGGTGCAGCAGCTTCTTGGCTTCGTCCTGACTGACGCCCTCGCGCACGGTGATCAGGTTCTCCTTGGTCATCAGCTCGGACACCCGCTGGCGCGGGTCGCGCGCAAAGCGCACGTCGCGATTGGTCAATATGCCGACCAGTCTGCCTGCCTTGCCGTTGCCGCCGCCTTCCACCACCGGGACGCCGGAGATGCGGTTGTCCTTCATCAGATCGAGCGCTTGCTGCAGCATGGCGGTGGGCTCGATGGTGAGCGGGTTCACCACCATCCCGGATTCGAATTTCTTCACCTGCCGCACCTGCGCGGCCTGCTGATCGGGCTCGAGATTGCGGTGGATGACGCCGATGCCGCCGGCCTGCGCCATGGCAATCGCCATCTGCGACTCGGTCACCGTGTCCATGGCGGAGGCGATGATGGGGATGTTGAGCGGGATCGTGCGGGTGATGCGGCTGCGGATATCGACGTCGGAGGGCAGCACCTCCGACAGGCCGGGCTTGATCAGCACGTCGTCGAAAGTAAGCGCCTCGCGCGGATTACCGTTATTTTTCGGTGCCATCGCCAACTCCGTCTCACCCCCAAATAGGAAGCGAGACCGGGTGCGGAAGGCTAATAAGCTGCCTGCTGCGAGGGTTCCTCGCCCGACTTCACGGCCCGCTTTTGGGTTGGCGTGGGTCAGTAGCACGCCTTAGCGCCGATTCCTAGGACATTCGCGGATGCCTGTTATGAAGTCAGGCCACGAGGGGCGGCCTTCCTTCCGCCTCCCGTTTGCTGTTGAAGAGAGCTCGGAAATGCCGCTCCTGCCGGGCTCCTGATCGCATGCGCGCCGACCGCATTATTCCTCTGATCATCGCGGTCGCTCTGTTCATGGAGCACATGGACTCGACCGTGATCGCCACCTCGCTGCCGGCGATCGCGGCCGATATCGGCGCCAATCCGCTGGCGCTCAAGCTCGCCATCACCACTTATCTCTTGTCGCTCGCCATCTTCATCCCGGCGAGCGGCTGGACCGCCGATCGTTTCGGCGCCCGCACCGTGTTCCGCGCGGCGATCGCCGTGTTCGTGATCGGCTCGATCGGCTGCGCGCTGTCCGGCTCGCTCACCGATTTCGTCATCGCCCGCGTGGTGCAGGGCATGGGCGGCGCCATGATGACGCCGGTCGGGCGCATGGTGGTGATCCGCAGCATCCCCAAGCGCGAGCTGGTGAACGCGATGGCCTGGGTGGCGATCCCGGCGCTGATCGGGCCGATGCTGGGGCCGCCGGTCGGCGGCTTCATCACGACCTACGCCACCTGGCACTGGATCTTCATCATCAACGTGCCGATTGGCATTGCCGGCATCCTGCTCGCCACCCGCTACATCCCCGACCTGCGCAGCGAGCACCACGAGCGCTTCGACGTCACCGGCATGGTGCTGGCCGGCCTCGGCATCGGCGGCCTCGCCTTCGGCTTTTCGATACTGGGGCTGAATTATCTGCCCTGGTTCGTCGTGACCGCGCTGATCGTGGGCGGCGCCTTGTTCATCGCCGCCTACCTCGCGCATGCCCGGCGCACGGAAAACCCGGCGCTCGATTTGACGCTGTTCCGGCTGCCCACCTTTTTTGCCAGCATCACCGGCGGCTTCGTCTTCCGGCTCGGCATCGGCGCGCTGCCGTTTCTGCTGCCGCTGATGCTGCAGATCGGCTTTGGCATGACGCCGTTCCAGTCGGGCCTCATCACCTTCGCCGGCGCTTTCGGCGCCATGGGCATGAAGTGGGCGGCCACCACCATCCTGCGCTGGTTCGGCTTCCGCACCATCCTGGTGATCAATTCGCTGGTCAGCGCGGTTTTCCTCGCGGCCTGCGCCAGCTTCACCATCGCGACGCCGGTCATCGTCATGCTGGCGTTGTTGTTTGCGGGCGGTTTTTTCCGTTCGCTGCAATTCACCTGTACCAACACCATCGCCTATGCCGAGGTGGAAAACGCCCGTGTCGGGCGGGCCACTTCGCTCACCAGCGTCGCACAGCAATTGGCGATCTCCTCCGGCGTCGCGGTCGGCGCCATGGCGGTGGAACTGACCCAGCACTTCAAAGGCGGCGGGGCGCTGACGGCGGCCGATTTCCGCCCGGCCTTCCTGGTGGTGGCGGCGATTTCGGCCTGCTCGATACTGTTTTTCCTGCGGCTGTCCCCGCATGCCGGCGCCGAAATGGCCAATCGGCCGCCTAATCCGGCCGATTCCGCCAGCCAGGAGGCCGGATAGCCGTGTTTCGCAGAGGGAAACCGGCCGTTAACCATGTTTATTAACTTTTACCCCCGCTCTCTGGACAAGTCTTTGGCGCCACGCCTAATTTTCCGTAACGAGCAGGGTTAATGGGTAAGGGTTGCGTATGCGTCAGGCCCCGCCATTTTGGCTGATCCGGGCCGCCCTGCTGGCGGGCGCCGCCCTCGTGCCGTTGTCGGGAGCGCCGGCGCGGGAAAGCGCCGCCGAGGCGCAAATGTGCGCGACCCAGACCCGGGACCTGGCCGCCGACCGCATCGAGGCCTGCACCGGTCTGTTGAATTCCAGGCGGCTTTCCGGCGAGCCGCAGGGCGTCGCCTATGCCCTGCGCGGACTCGCCTATCTCGACCGCGGCGACATCCCGCACGCCATCGGCGACCTCGACCAAGCCGTCAAGCTGGCGCCCGCTTTCGCCCCCGCCTACCAGAACCGCGGCAATGCCTGGTACGCGCGCGGCAATTACGGCGAGGCACTGGCCGATTACGAGCGCACCATCGCGCTCGATCCCGACAATGCCTCCCCTTACGTCAGCCGCGGCACGGTGCGGCGCGACCTCGGCTATATGAGCGGGGCGCTCGCGGATTTCGACAAGGCGATCGCCCTCGATGCGCAGCACGCGCCGGCCTACCGGGCGCGCGGCGAGCTTTATTTGCGCGAGCAGGACTATGCGCGCGCGCTCGCCGATTTCGACCGCGCCATCGCGCTCAAGCCCGACGCCGACAATTACATGCTGCGGGCCGAGGCGCATGAAGGCGCCGGGCAATACGATCCCGCGCTCGCCGACTACCGCGAAGCGGCGCGGCTCGATCCCCAGCGCATCGGCGCGCTCACCGCGCAAGGCGGCGTGTGGCGCAAGAAGGGCGATTACGACAAGGCGATCGGCGTCTATGACGCCGCGCTCAAGCGCGATCCCGCGCGCCCGGCCACTTACAAATTGCGCGCGGAAGCTTACGCCGCCAAGGGCGAGCGCAAGCGCGCCATGGCCGACATCGGCCGCGCGCTCAAAATGACCTGGCGGGCGGACCTGCTCAAGGTGCGCGGCGAACTGCGGCTCGACGACGGCGACATTGCCGGCGTCATGCACGACGCCGACGCTATGCTGAAGCTGCAGCCCGACAATCCTCATGCCCTGGCGCTGCGGGGCGCTGCGCTGGCGCGCCAGAAGGACTATGCCCAGGCGCTTGTCGATCTCGACAAGTCGATCGCAGCCAACGACCGCGACGCGCTGGCGCTCGGCGCGCGCGGCGAAATCTATTTCGCCAAGGGCGACAATGAGCGCGCGCTCGTCGACTTGAACCGCGCCATCGCGCTCGGCACCATCGGCGCCGCGCCCTATCGCACGCGCGCCAAGATCTACGAGAAGAACGGCGACACCGCGAATGCGCTGGCCGATCTCAACATCGCGATCAAACGCGACCCGCGCCCGGCCGGCGTCTATTTCGAGCGCGGCCGGCTGCGCTACGCCAAGGGCGCCAGCGCGCTGGCGCTCGCCGACATCGACCGCGGCCTGGCGCGCGCGCCGGACAACCTCGCCGGCCTGAGCGTGCGCGGTGCGATCAAGCAAAGAATGGGCGATAGCCACGGCGCGCTTGCCGACTTCACGGCCGTGCTCAAGCGCGACCCGAAAAACCTCGCCGCCTTGCGCGGGCGCGCCGCGTTGCGGCTGACAGGCAAGGCATACGACGCGGCAATCGCCGACTACGACCGCATCATCCGGCTCGATCCGCACGGTGCGCAAGACCGTTACCGGCGCGGCTTGGCCTATGAGCAGGAAGGCCAGCTCGACAAGGCGATCGCCGATTTCAAGAGCGCCCTGCACGGCGACCGCCAATTGGCCCAGGCGTCCGAAGCGCTGGCGCGCGCCACGGCGGCACGCAAGCAGCAAGTACAAGCGGCCGAGGCGGCTGCGCGCGCGGCAGCCGAAGCGAGAGTAGCCAGCGCAAGGCGGCAGCCGAAGCGCGCGCCGCGCAAAGCCAGCCGGCCGAGCCCGCCGGGCCCGCAACGCAAAATACGATTGCGCAGATGCCCGGGCCGCACGCGGTGGCCGCCATTCCGCAGCCGGCGCCCGCGCCTGAGCCTGCCGCCAAGATTGTCCCCGACATCGCCCCCAAGACTACCGAAGCGACCTATGCGGCCGTGCCGCTACCGAAGCCGAAACCGCCGACGATGAAGCTCGCTTCAGTGCCGGCGCATGCCGAATCCGCCGTTCCGTTGCCGCCGCGCCGGCAGGCGCTCGCGCACCAGCAAAGGCCGGAGCAGCGGACCGCCGCCCACACGCGTAAACCGCAAGTCATCCGCGAAGTCTGGACCGACGCGCATGGCCGCCCGCTCAGCGCCGCGAAGTGCGCGAGATCAAGCGGCTGCTGCACGAAAGCGACAGCCGCAGCGCGGGCCGCGACCGCGGGCGCCGCCTCCTTCGACAAGGTCTGGCGCTAGTCGCGGCTGCCGCGGAATCCTGTCGCGAGCAGATAAAGCTCGGCCGAGTTCGCGCGGCTCGCCGGCGGCTTCATGTCTTACCGAGACAAAATTGCGCTTGAGCCCGGCGAGCAGTGCGGATTCTGTGCCGCCCTGCAGCACCTTGGCGAGGAATGTGCCGCCCGGAGCCAGCACCTCGCGGGCAAAATCGGCCGCCGCCTCCACCAGCGCCATGATCTTCAGATGATCGGTCCTGGCGTGGCCGGTGGCATTGGCCGCCAAGTCGGATAGCACCACGTCGGCTTCGCCACCCAGCATGGCTTTCAGCCGCTCGGGCGTGCCGGTTCAGGAAATCGTGTGCGAGAAATTCGACGCCGGCGACCGGCTCCATCGGCAGAATGTCGATGGCAATGACGCGGCCCGCCTCGGGCGCGCCCACGCGCTTGACCGCCAGTTGGCTCCAGCCGCCGGGCGCCGCGCCCAGATCAACCACGCGCGCGCCTTTTTTCAGGAAACGCGCCTTGTCGTCGATCTCGCTCAGCTTGAAAGCGGCGCGCGAGCGATAGCCTTCGCGCTTGGCGCGCGCGACGTAAGGATCGTTGAGCTGGCGCGTCAGCCAACGGCGCGAGGAGGCCGACTTGCGCCCATCCTTGACCCGGACTTTCAGCGCGCGCGGGCCGCCGCGCTTGCCGCGTTCGCTCACGATGCCGCGACCGGCGCGCGCGTACCCCAAGCGCCGTCCTCGCGCATCATCTGCACCAGC
>CAWDUV010000002.1:392500-893706 GCA_963805535.1 uncultured Pseudomonadota bacterium | reverse complement strand
TATCATTAGTGTAATCTGAGCTATTCCTTCCGAATTGATTCCTTTAAGTATTCCGCAATAAATGAGAAATTCTGAAATGAAACCATTTAGCGGGGGAATTCCCCCAATTGCAATAGCTCCGGTCAGAAATAACATCCCTGTACGGGGCATCGTTTTTAGAATACCTCCCAGTTTATCCATGTCGCGGGTATGAGTTTGACTGTAGACCGATCCTGCCGAAAAAAATAGTAATGATTTAAACAATGAATGATTCATTACATGCAACAGAGCACCACCGAACCCCAGGAATGCCAATAGACTTTGTTCTCTGGCAACACCTATCAGGCCGACTCCCATCCCTACGCCAATAATACCAATGTTCTCAATTGTACAATAGGCAAGCATCTTCTTGAAATCACGATGAACAGCAGCATTCATAATTCCAAATAAGCCGGTAAGCATCGATAGTGTCAGAACTATCTCTCCCAATGATGAGATAATCAGATTTGAGAAATGTGATTATTCTGAAAATTCCATAGATTCCCATCTTGACAATCACACCAGACATCACACCCGAAATATGTGAAGGGGCAGCAGGATGAGCTTGAGGCAACCATGTGTGTAGTCCAATAAAACCTGCCTTAATACCGAATCCGGCAAAAAAGATCAGGAATAACCAGATATTAACATTGGTACCAAAAAAAATACTGATCCCTTTAAAGTCAAAGGTTCCGGTTTTGATATATACCCATATAAATGCAACAGTGAGAAGCACTACACTTAAATGCATCTGGACCAGATAATTAATTCCTGCTTTTAATACTTTTGGGTTTGTATAATCAAATAATACGAGAAAAAGGGATGAGAGTGACATTACTTCCCAGGCTGCAATAAATGCAATACTGTGTTGCACCATACTTACAACAAGCATTGAAGACTGAAACAGGATATAAAGGATCCAGTGAAATGTGATCAGCTGGGGTTGAACAACTGACGATTTCAGATATCCCGCACCATAAATGACGCCTGTAACTGATGTGAAATTTATTATTAATATAAACCATGCAGACAGGGCATCTATCCTTAAGGGTATATCACCAAAAAAAGCACCGCCATTGAGAATTACTCCGGTTTCCCCTGTTATAAAACATGTTACAGCCAGATAGCCCGTTATTAATGCAACAAGGGAAACTGATACAATAGCAATAACAGATTTATACTTTAATGGAACAAAAGGGAGTAGCAATTATTCCTGACAATAAGACTATTAAGTATGTTTTAAATAGAAAACCAATTAATTCGCTACCCTCATAAACCATCATTGCCTAATTAGTTCATCCTGATTTTTTGACAGGCTGCAAAGTAAATAAAAAAAAACTTAAACAGAAGATCCCGGAAATTGATTAAAATTCAGGTATGGGAATAACTTTACATCACCGATGATATTAATCTTAAAATAACATGAAATCTCCAATCATTCCTGCATGCAGCAGAATTTAAATCTGAATACTGACTTTGCTTATATATCTGCAAACATTACAGTTATTTCTTATTTTACATTAAGCTGAAGGTCTTCCTTTACCTCTTTAATTTCAAGAACCTTTGTGTGTTCCTCCTGTTTCAAGATTGATGCCGTGAGGATCATTGGTTTTCCATGAACCTCCTGTGAAATCAGGAACATCAATTGACTGTGATCTGTTTGCCACTGACCATTCACTTAAAGGGGCAACAGAACTCCACAATGCTCCATCATATACATTCTGATCGAGAGGTAATCCATTTCTCAGACAATCCATTAAACGCCAATCCATAATGAAATCCATTCCTCCATGACCACCGACCTGTTTAGCCATCTCCCCCACTCTTTTTACAATTTCAGGACTATACTGATCATATAATTCTTTAAGTTTTGCATCATCGACCCACCTCTCACCCAGAGCAATAAGTTCTTTCGGATATTTAAGTGCCATTCCATTTGTACCTTTTACAAGATGGATCCTTGAGTAGGGATGAGTTGAGGACACATCGTGCTGCACCATAATTGTCTTTCCAAGAGCGGTCATAATATGCGTTGTATTTGTATTTCCTCTGAATTTTGAATCTTTCCATGGTGCATAAAACTGATCAGCTGGCAACAAGTTCCTTTTCCTTTGGACCCATTGTAAAATCGAAAGTTGACATTGAAGTAAGATATTCCATCCTGTCTCCACAGTTGATATTAAGTACCTGGCATATCGGACCAAGTCCGTGAGTCGGATAAAGATTACCGTTTCGTGTGGCATTCTCTTTAAGTCTCCACATATCGGTATAAGCTCCATCGGTTTGCTTATCATCAAGTGGCTTCTTAAAATTATAGCCCATCAGATTATGAATATAAGCTCCTTCACCATGAATTATATCACCGAACATTCCTTGTCGTGCCATATTTAGTGTTAGCAGCTCAAAAAAATCATAGCAACAATTTTCAAGCATCATACAATGCTTCTTGGTTTTTTCAGATGTTTCAACAAGCTGCCATGCCTCATCGATTGTTCTGGCTATCGGAACTTCACAGGCAACATGTTTTCCATTTTCCATTGCATATACAGAAATAGGCGTATGCAACACCCAGGGAGTACAGGTATATATCAGATCCAGATCAGGCAGCTCAACAAGCTTCTTCCATCCATCCTCATCTGCCAAAAAACTCCTGGGCGGCAGGTCTCCCAATCCTTCCAAGATATTTCTGTGATCCTTTTACCGCAACCTCTCTTTTGTCGCAAAGTGCCTTTATTTCAACTCCTTCAATATATGATAACCGTTCTACTGCACCACTTCCCCTGTCGCCAAGCCCAATAATCCCAATTCTTATAACAGGAAGAGCAGGAGCAGCATATCCAGACATATTAAATCTCTGTGTATGTGGCTTTTTAACTGATTCAAGTATTCCAGCCAGATTTGATTCAGGTTGGGTTGGTATTGCATCCTGAGATTAAGCTGCCTGCCATTGCACCAGCACCTGCTAAGTGTTGCTGTTCTTGAGAAAATTTCGACGATTAGTTGCCATGAATAAGTATTTTACAGTTTATGCATAATAAATTTAATTATCCGCAAATTAATATTTTATTTAAAATGTACTGCACCTATTAACCACAAGAATTTTGAACCAAATGACAACTTTATCTTTTATAAGTTGAATATACAGAATTTCATATATTTTACATCAAGGCATAGCCATAAGTAACTGTCATGCAACCGGGCATGTGACTAACCATGATCTCTCTGAAAGTGCTAATAAAAATATAACTCCAGATGAAAGCATGGTTTTCCAGAGAGTTTCCAGAATAATTCTTACTTAACTGCAAAGCCTCTCAATGAGTTATCGGGTTCAGGAGTTACTGCTAAAGCATTACTATATACTTTGCATTCTTTACAGACTTTGGCCTTGCGGTTAATAAACACTTTCAGAGAAACCATCTTATTCATATATGGCTCTTTCAGAGCAAGTTGTCATAATGATTCGTGTGCAAAAATGCATGGGGACCGAATTACAAAGAAAAAAGCCATCACTATTTAAAATGACAGCCTTCTTTTGAAAAAAAATCTACCTGAAATTTTTCCTATCGTAAGTTCAGACTAATGACTATTACTTTTGATTCAGAATCTGATTCAGCTCCTGCTTTTTTCTTATCTCTGACCTTTAAAAAAAGATCTTTTATTATACTTGCTGTGAGGTATCCAAAAGTCATTCCCCATAATGTACTTAGGTACCATACAGATTTTATAGGGCATGTACCTGACTGGCATCCTACAAATTTCCAATAGAGAAAACCTGCGACACCACCCACCAGAGCAAAAATAATCTCGTACAAAATGTTTATTAAAAAAATCTTTCATAATTAATATTTGTGACAAAAATAGTTTTCCTTTCCGGTCTGTTCTGTGACTAAAGTCACAGAAGGAGCTTATTTCTTTATCAACATGGAATAATCAACCCTGTTTCTGTCAGTGCGTACCAGATCCTGAAGCTCAAGACTGCGCAAAAGACGGCTTACCACTTCCCGTGATGTATTTAGCTGTTCCGCAATATCCTGCATGTGTTCCGATAAAGGTACTTTTTCCTGTGGATTTGTATCGCTCTTCGAAAAACCTTATTATCCGGTCATCAAGTTTTGTAAACGCTATTGAGTCAATTGTATCAAGCAGTTCTTCAAATCGCTGACGATATGAATTCATCATGAACTCTTTCCACGATTTAAATTCAGTCATCCATTTCTCCGGTTTATTTACAGGTATAGTAATGATTAATGAATTTTCCTCAGCTATCATTATAATATTACTCTTCTGCAGCGACATACAACAGGTAAGCGACATGCTGCATATTTCGCCTCTATTAAGATAATATAAAAGCAATTCATTTCCATCTTCCGAAAGTCGTACTACACGCAGGCAGCCTTTAAGCACCATTGGAAAGGATTTTATATAATCACCTTCACCAAGAATGCTCTGGTTTGTCTTAAGCTCAAGGAATGTTGAAACACTATCAATTTCAGCAATCAGTTCTTTCTCAAGAAAAGGAAATGCTTCTTTTATCAGATCCAGTTTATCCATAGTTTTAAAAAATATAAATCATATAGCAAAATTAGAGCACTGAAATACCTCCAAATTGACAAGAGAATAATTGACTATCAAAAATAGTAAATTAGATTTTATGATATCGGTTAAACAGATTAACAATTTGTCATTTAAGTATTATCACTAATTAAATTCTATTACTATATTACAAGCTTTAAATATCATAGGGTTATAAAACAAACTGATTCAATCTATTTAACTTTAGGCATTTTAGGCACTCCAAACTCCAGGCACTGATTTATAACCAGCATGATAATAAATAAGAATATATCGCTTAAAAAATATAACACCTTTGGTCTCGATTATAAGGCAAGTTGTGTGATCCATATCAAAAATGAAAAGGAAGCCACGTCTGTACTAGCTGGTGAACTAAGATGGAAAAAACCTCTTCTGATAATCGGAGGAGGAAGTAATCTGCTCTTTACCAATGATTTTAAAGGCACAATTCTTATTCCTGAGATTAAGAGGATATAAAGATAGAAGAAGAAACTGATGATTACGTCATAGTATCAGCCGGTGCCGGATTGGAATGGGATAAACTTGTTGCCTGGAGTGTGAGTAAAGGATTCGGAGGACTGGAAAACCTCTCACATATTCCGGGAAATGTTGGGGCAACTCCTGTTCAGAATATCGGAGCATATGGAGTTGAAGTTAAGGATCTGATTGTGAAGGTAAGAGCCTTAAGTACCAGTGATGGAAGCAAAAGAATTTTCGATAATGATCAGTGCAGGTTTGAATACAGAAACAGCATCTTCAAAAGCAAGGCTAAAGGTAAATATCTGATTACCAGGGTATATTACAGACTTACAAAAAATGAATCACTTAATCTGGATTATGGTTCACTCAAAGATGAAGTTTCGAGACTTGGGGTAACAACTCTAAATAATATAAGACAGGCAGTAATAAATATAAGAAGCAGTAAATTACCTGACCCTGAAAAGATCGGCAACGCCGGCAGCTTCTTCAAGAATCCTGTTGTTGATAAAAATGTTTCAGAAGAACTAAAAATAAAATATCCTCAAATACCCTTATATGCTGATATATCGGGAGGTATAAAACTTTCTGCCGGCTGGCTTATTGAGCAATGCGGATGGAAAGGCAAGCGAATTGGTGATGCCGGCATTCATGAAAAACAGGCATTGGTTATTGTCAACTATGGGAAAGCATCCGGTTCTGATATTTACAGATTATCTGAAGAAATCAGAAATTCCGTCATCGATAAATTTGGTATTGTGCTCGACCGTGAAGTAGAAGTTATAGGCGCTATCTGAAAATTTTTCTCTTATTCAGTTCTTTCTGATACAAGGCAGCGTAATGATTATGCTCTGAAAGGGTTTTTGAAAAATTATGATACCCGAGAAATCAGATTTAGCTGCAAAAAAAATGTAGTCATGTCTTTTCTGCATTTAACACAGCATCAATAGCATCAACAGAGGGGCATCCAATAGGTCCTGGAGGAAAGCCTTTATGCATATAGGTATTATATGGAGAATCAACAACAAGATATTTCTTTAAGACCCTGGTAATAGTAAAATCATTTAATGCGAATTTAATTGTTGGGCAAGCCTGCAAAGGAATTCCTCTCTTTAATCTGTTAAGATAAACTCCGGCAATTCGTGGTTTCTCATCAGGCTTTGATACTTCATCGTCAATTATTGAAGCAAGAATTGATACCTCCAAGGGATCAAGTCCTTCTTCTTTTGCTTTTGTAAGCCGGTCTTCGTTCCAGAATTTCCTGTATTCAGTGAGCATCCTGGTATATAACCCTTTAGCATCTGTGCTCCAGTTAATCTGATAGGTATTCGGAATAAACATCGCTATAATATTCTCCTTTTTAAATCCATCGGAAGAGTAATTTGATTCATCGGAGAGGAAACTGATAATATCGGACGAATCAACTTCAATCAGATTGCCGATCTTCCCTGCAAGCTGATTTAATGTTCTTACATTGTTAAAAGTAACCCTTACAGGTGTCTGACGACCAGATCTTAACAGGTTTATTAATTTGGAATAGCTTAAATCAGACTCAATAACATATCTTCCAGGCTTAATCCTGGCAGGATAGTTTTTCCTTTTTGCCACCCAGTCAAGAGCCTGCATATTGGTAACATTCAGGTTCTTTTCAATAGTATCAAGTACCTGTGAATAAGATGAATTGGTTGGAATATAAAGGATGCTTTTGTTGTTTTTCACGAACACTGTAGTACCATATACATTTTTATAAACAAATATGATAACAGCCAAGACTAAAACAACAATGCTCCCCAGAATATATATTAAAGCTTTTTTCTTCATTGTCTTTCAAACAGGCTACAAATTTACGGATAATGTTTAATGTGGCAAAATAATGATTAAATGCTTCTTAACTCAAAAAGAAGAGTTAAGAATAATGCTATAACATTCAGAGAAATAATTATCTTTTTTATATACCAACAGATCTTTGTGATTACCATGCCCGATTTTTTTATAATTTTGTTCCGATTCATTTAAACTAATACATTATGAAGATGTCAACAACTATGCTACTTATCCTGATACTAATAGGAATCGTAACAGGTGTCATGGCTGGAATGCTTGGTATAGGCGGAGCTATTATAATGATTCCTGCTCTGGTTTATATTTTAGGATTAAGTCAGCAAACAGCACAGGGAACAAGCCTTGCAGTTATGTTACCTCCTATTGGTATTATAGCTGCCTACAATTATTATAAAGCCGGCGAGGTAAATTTCAAATTTGCAATTATAATTGCAATCTTTTTCATTATTGGATCATATTTCGGATCAAAACTTGCATTGGCATATACCCCAGACAATGATGAAAAAAATATTCGGAGTTGTATTACTTCTTGTAGCAGCTAAAATGCTGTTGTCAAAATAGTTAAACTATCATAAATATAAAATAATCAGAATTTTGTTAATTCAATCTTCTGATAATTCTTTTCGAATCAAAGAAGCCATTTTCTTAACTTCAAAATCGATAATTGCTTTACCATATTCCTTGCTGGCATGGGTACGGGGGTCATTACCAAGCATTCCCAGTGGCCATACAGAAGTATCCTGAGGTAAGTTCTCCATATGCACCAATTCTGGTCGTACATACATCATAATTGCAGTCTCATTGGCTCCGGCATGATCGCACTGTAGGCATAAATCAACTGAATTGTTACCTGAGCAATTCATGACTGTCAGATCATACTTTTCCTTAAAGCTTACAGAGTGACTGCTTATATAATTATTTGACGGGCCATGTCCGTGAGCAACGACAATTTTAAATCCTGCTCTTTTTAATTGCTTCATAATGCCATTCATTATAATGTCAAATGTCTCATCAGGCACCCAATACGCACTTCCAACAAGTTGCTGAATATCGTATGTACACTGATCACTGAACAGCTTACCGCAATCCATGCCATAATATTCCCTGTTATTGATAACGGTATCATAACCATCAGGACCGAGAAACAACTTAGGAAGTACAATGCCTCCGACCTCAGAGGCCAATCGTTTAAAAAACTCCTCTGATTGCAAACCGTCTGAACCAAGAGGCAAATGATAGCTTTGCCATTCGAGGGGTTCCCAATGGAAAATAAGCTACAGTTCAGAAGCAATTTGCCTGGGCTTACATGACAACAAAGCCAGCAAACCCAGGCAAAAAACTGCATATTTCATTTATAAAATGTTTTCTGAATAGTTTGAATCATCCTAGAAAAACAAACCCAGACTGAACAGGAAAGCATTTGGTCTGTCATCGAGATTGAATTTCGTACCAGTAAGGTTTTCAATTTGATTCTGGTATTTTTTAAGACTTCCCTCGTAACGCACATCAAAAGTAAGAGTCTTCAGGATATCAATACCCACACCGGCCTGGTATCCAATAGTCATTCTGCTGTAATTGCTCTTTAAATTTGGATCATCAATAAGATCTTTTGGACTATTAATAAGAAGTGAAGCTGCAGGACCTGCATTCAGACGCATCGGACCAAGCTTGAATCCTACCATAACAGGAATATCCAGTTTATTAAACTTTTGTTTTACAACGGCAGATGGGCTATTAATTCTGTAACAGTATATTCACTTGTTCTGTTAGTAAATAATAATTCAGGCTGAATATAGACACCAAGAAGCGTAACTCTCATAAACGCTCCGCCCTGAAATCCATATTTTGCAGCAGTAAGCGCTTCAACAGAATATGACGTCGAGGCAGTTTGAACAGTTTTTACTGATGGCATTGATAAGTTGGTTGTACTTACTCCGGCTTTTATTCCAAATTTTATCTGGGAAAAGGCTGGTATTGCTATAAATACAATAAGGATTACTGCAAATAGTTTTTTCATCATTTTAGTTTTTATGGTTAAAAGTAAAGTTCTGTAAAAGTATTCGTAAAGAATCAATTAATAGAACATCATTCAAGATAAAAAGTTTATGGTTAGCGATCTCAGTACATATAACGTATATATTGTCAGATTATTTCAGTGCAAGTTCTGCAAAAATCACCTTTTTCATCTGATCAAATTCGTTGCGGTCATAAAGTCGGGTGAGAAAGATAATTTTCCCGTTGCGGTCAATAATTATATTTCTGGTCACGCCGGCTTCCTTCTCGGCGAAAAGACCAAATATATCTGCACCAGGATCAAGAGCCAACGAGTACGTGACTGCAATATCTTTTTTAAACTGAATAACTTTATCAACAGGTTCATCCCTGTCAATACCAATAACAACCAAACCATCGTTTTTCTTCTCCAACCATATTTCCTTTTCAATAAAGGGCATTTCTTTACGGCAAACACTGCACCAGCTTGCAGTAAACTGAAGCATAACTACTTTCCCCTTAAGATCAGAGAGTTTATATGACTTTCCTCCAGTTTCATTAATAGTGAAATCAGGAGATTTATCTCCAACCTTAACGAGATAACCATTTTGATAGACTGCCTTTGATTGTGAAAAAGCCATGAATGAAAATACTATCATTATTATTATTGAAGTTACAACCTTCTTCATAAACATTTAATTTAATTTTTCCCAAATATAAAAATTTAAGCTCAGATGAATTATGATCATTGTGTAAAAATGGAATCAACCAATAACCTGAAAATACAGCAGAAATTCAAAAATAACGGGAATGGAGATAATATTTTTATATTTTAGCCTTTTCATTTAATAATTATCCTTAAACCAATTACACGTGAAAAAACAATTCCTGTCAATACTTCTGCTGTTTATTATTAGCGCCAGGTTGATAAATGCACAGGTAACCCCAATAAACAAAGGTCTTGATGCCATCACTCCCAATGCACTAAAAGCGCAGCTGGGTTTTTTGTCGTCCGACTGGACCGAAGGCCGGATGGCAGGTGAAAAAGGAGAATCACTGGCAGCCGATTATATCGCCAGTATGCTTCAATTATACAATGTTAAGCCTGCAGGTGACATTATAAGACCAAGAAACCGCACAAATATAAACAACGTCATTGAAAGGTCATACTTTCAGAACTTTGTCCTTTTAAAAACACTTCCTGGAGATGAGCAGTTGATGAAAATAAAAGTATCTGACGGTAAAAATGTTAAAACTATAAATTGTACTTATAATGTTGATTTTCTGGTCAGACCATCAGATCCTGCTGTCGAAATTGAGGCTCCTGTTGTTTTTATAGGATATGGAATTAAAAATGAAAAACTTAAGCACAACGACTTCAATAAGCTTGATATTAAAGGAAAAATCGTCCTTAAGATTGCTGGATTCCCGGGTTTATTAAGGAAACACAAAATCAGTCAGAACTTCAATCTATTTCAAGAGCCACAGAATCAACCCTGAAAGAATTGGGTGCTATCGGTATTATTGAGTTTAATCCTTCGGCAACTGTTGTCGGATATCCGGCTCCAAATGATTTTATGAATATGTCGCCTTCAGAAGGAACTCCACGTACCGGAAGACCTTATGCAAGGTATTCTATTCCGAATAAGAATAATCCTGATAACATGATCAGGATTACTGCTTCGGTAAAAACAGCCAATGAAATTTTGAAAGGCACCGGGATTGATCTTGATGAATATATTGCCAAAACAGAAGAGAACAAGCCCTATGTTATACCACAGACGACAAATAAATCGGTTTATATTAAAACCTCAGTAAATACATCGCAGGTAGCGGTTAAAAATATTATTGGTGTCATTGAAGGAAAGAATCCGGATGAAATAATAGTAATAGGCGCCCACTATGACCATATGGGCATTGGCAACGGATATATCTGGAATGGCGCAGATGACAACGGATCAGGTACTGTTGGTGTACTGACAATTGCAAAAGCACTTATGAATACAGATGTTAAACCAGAAAAGACTATTATTATAGCACTATGGACAGCTGAAGAGGAGGGCTTGCTTGGATCACAGATATTATGTACAGGAATCTCGCCTTACCCTCTTAAAAATCATGAAGTTAAATGTTAATTTTGATATGATCTCAAGATATATTACAGATGATGAACCCAAAAAGGTCACTATGACTTATAATGATTCCTATCCTTTATTCAAAGACATAACACAGGCAAACCTGGAAAAGTATAATATTGATCTTCTTGTTGACTATCAGCCTTCTGACGATCCTCCGGGAGGTACTGACCACAGATCATTTGTTGAAGTTGGAGTGCCTGTAATGAGATTCAAACCAGGTCACAGAGAAGAGTATCATACACCTAAAGATGAAATTAATACTGTTAACTGGGATATTATGGAGAAGATAATTAAGATAAGCTTTGCAAATGTTTGGGAACTGGCAAATTCAAGTTGGTAACTGATAATTAACTAAAATCTCATACGATATGAAAACAGTTCTGTTTTATCATTCAGGTCGCCTTTTTGCTTGCATTCTTTCCAAAGGTAAATGCACAGAGCAGGAAAATAAAAAACTACATATTATTATAATCGGAGCACATCCCGATGATGCTGATGAAGTCGGTGGAACAGCTTACAAATGGGCACAGCTCGGATATGATGTTTTAATGGTTTCAGTTACCAACGGAGATGCAGGACACCAGAGCATAAAAGCCCCGGAATTAGCCAAAATTCGTCGCGAAGAAGCAAGAAAAGCCGGAGAAGTTATAGGGGTACGGTATATTACACTTGATAATCATGACGGACAATTAATGCCTACTTATGAAAACCGACTGGAAATCATCAGGTTAATCCGGGAACAGAAAGCCGATATAGTAATCTTCCCACGTCCATATGACTATCATCCCGATCACAGGTATACAGGGGTACTGGTTCTTGATGCTGCATATATGGTCACTGTTCCGACAATATTGCCTGAGGTGCCGTTTCTGAAAAAGAACCCGATGTTTCTTTTTATGAGTGACAGGTTCATTCATCCTGAACCATTTAAAGCTGATGTTTGTATTGATATTGATGATGTAATTGAAAAGAAAATGGATATGTATCACCAGCATAAATCGCAGATGTATGAATGGCTACCATTTAACCAGGGTGTTCTTGATCAGGTACCTGCATCGGATGCAGACAGAAGGATATGGCTTGGAAAAACAAGAAAACAATCATCTGATGCTTCTCCTTATCGCGAAAAACTTATTGAGATTTATGGAAAAGAGAGAGGCGAAAAAATAAAATATTGTGAAGCTTTTGAAGATTCAGGTTATGGAGCAAAACTGACCAAGGAAAATATGAGCTACTACTTCCCCTTTATTAAATAGTTTACTTCAAGAAAATATCTTCCTGTTATGGCATGATATTTGTTTCTAACAAAGAAAAACATACTGCCATGAAAAAGATATTGTTTTTTGTATCGACTCTCTTTATTGATTACATCATGTGCAACCACCAAAGACACCGGTGTCTCGAGGGCTGAACTTAGGAATGAAAAGAAACTGGCCAACCAGGAAGTTGTTAAGAACGCCGTTGAAAGCCAAAGGTTCATACTTAAATTTAACAAGCTACATTTTGCATATGGAGGACTGATCGACCTTATGCCACGATCGAACTACATCATTGTAGATGGCGAATAAAGCCGTTATAAGTGCTGCATACCTGGGAAGACAATATGAATTCAAGCCAATAGCTGCAATAAACGTTATAGGGAGAACAAAAGATTATCAATTGACTAATATAGATCAAAAAGGCAGATATGAAATTAAACTGACTGTT
The DNA here is from genome assembly GCA_963805535.1 of uncultured Pseudomonadota bacterium. Lineage (GTDB taxonomy): Bacteria > Pseudomonadota > Alphaproteobacteria > Rhizobiales > Xanthobacteraceae > Pseudolabrys. Next base: position 880,960 of record CAWDUV010000002.1, on the reverse strand, counting down.
GATAATGGAACAATTCATTCGATGTTTACCTCAGCATAACAAAGGATGGAACCTGTTCGGCTTCAATGAATACCCTAATGATCGATAATGTAAGCTATACCGGCCATCTTGTTCCGATTAAAGCCAGAGAGCATACCCCTCTTAAGAATAACGTACGTATCTGATACCTTAATATTAATCGTAAAAACCGTAATAAGTCTACTGATAATCGAGATACTTCTCATTCTGTTTTAATTCCAGATAATCATCTTCTGTTACACAATATCCATATTCAAAGCAAAAATGAAACTTTCTGCCCTCCGATGTTTCAATAATATGGGTAAAAAAACTAAAATTATACCCAAGTGCGAACAAGGCATCTTTATGAACTTTGACCTTTCCTTCAGAATAAAGATCTGATAGATATTCTTCTGTTCTTTCTCAACAACCCATGAACATTCCTGACATAATTGTTTGAATCGCGGTTTAGCTTATTGTTATAATTATTCCGGCACTGATCAGAACAGAATTTTTTATCGGTACGGCCACGCAAAGTATCGCCACAATCGAGACATTTCTTTTCCAAAGCACTAATGTTTTTATAAAGATACAAAATATAAATGATCATATATATCTGATACAGATATTAAAAAACGTTTTCAAACGGATACAAACGACTATAAATGATTTGAAAACGAGTATAATTGATTATTAACCGGTAACACATTTCACGAGATGACTTAAGTTTGCTAAGAAATTAATTTATGTCAAACTAAATCTTAAAGTCATGAACTCATTAAAAAACAGAGTAACACTCATCGGAAACCTGGGAATGGATCCTGAAATCAAAACAACTGAAACAGGAAAAAAAGTAACTCATTTCACTCTTGCCACCAATGATGGCTATAAAAATGCTGAAGGTCAGAAAGTCAGTGAAACCACCTGGCATAATATTGTAGCCTGGAACGGACTTGCTGATATTGCGGGCAGATTTCTTAAGAAAGGAAAAGAAGTTGCAGTTGAAGGAAGAATTGTCTATCGTACTTACGAAGATAAGAAAGGGGTTAGTAAGAACATTACCGAGATTGTTCTAAATGATCTTCTTCTGCTTCGAAACGGAAAGGCTCAGGGTCAGGATGAAATGATCCAGGAATAATGTTAAGAGGATCGGTGGAAATGTTCGCTGCATTTCTGACGAAAAGAGGCTGTTCCCAATCAGGATACAGCCTCTTAAATTTTTAGTCAGTTTACGATTTTCTTTTAGTCTTTGGAATCAGAGCTGATACTGTCCAGTTCATAAAAAAGCCTGGTAACCTTCTCTTTACTGTATCCTTTTCCTTCCTCTAAAGAGCGCTATCCTGAATATGAAGCACATTTCCTTTTCCGTCAACAATAATGAAAACCGGAAAACCAAAACGAGTTGGATTTCCGAGATATTCATTTGCAGCATCATTTTTATTGGAAGGATCATAATTAAGTTTTACCGGAATATAATTTTGGGATATAATTCTGGAAATTGCTGTATCAGCTTTACAGAAAGCATCAAACTTAATGCACCAGCTGCACCAGTTACCGCCATATTGAATCAAAACATGTTTACCCTCTTTTGCAGCTGTTGCAACAGCTTCCTTTATCTGCTTCATTCCATCAAGAGAAGGATCATACAATTTCTTTGCTTCCTGTGCTCTAACACCCGCAAATACAAATACTAAAGCCGCCATTACATATACTCTCAAATAATTATACTTCTTCATAGTCATCTATTTTTTTAAATTATTAATGATTTCTTTCTCATTTTACCTCAACTAATATTACTTCGCTCTTTACTTTTCTAATTCCCGAACTGTTTTAAGTACAATCGATTCATCCCCATGTGTCTTTTCAAGCATTTCAAATAGCTTATAACAAATTTTGTCATAAGTAAGTTTTATATTTTTTCTTTGCAGAATCAGGTCAATGTATCGTATCGATCTGTCTATAAGCTTATTATTACTTGCCCTTACATAAGTCATCACATTTCCTTCATACCTGCCCAACCTCCCCATTATCAAAGTTGAATGTGTATTTAAAATCATTTTAAGAACCAGATGGATAAAGATTGGAGACACGAAAGGCGTTTCTAATAAATGTTCATCTTTCCCCAATTTAAAATCAAGTCCTGCCTTTGTTGATTTGATTACAAACCTGTACTGATTGTCCATTCACTATCTGATTTTCACGCCTTAGATAACACTTCCTGACTAAAATCGAAACCAAGAAGCCGTTTTTCCGAAGCTATTCCGTTGATATCTGGCCATTCCAATGTTCGTGGGGATCTCCATAATAATGATTTCCAGGCCTTTTCACTATCAGGTTCTCTCGGCAGATAAAGGTAGCAAAGGGAAAGACCCGGTTCAATTTCGTCTGTGTTTTCAAAAGGGAACAGACTAAATGTTGGAGATCGTTCTGTTGTGTCTGTTATCACAGTTATACCGAGCTTATTATCAGTCTCGTATAAAAAATAATCCCCGTTATTGTAAAATGCCGATTCAAGAATAATGAATCTGCCAATGAAACTTATATCAAGTGAATCCCAGTAAGCACTGAATGACCTGATTGCATCGGATACTTTAGAATCGCTTTCACCGGAATAAAGCAGGGCAATTCCTGCTGCCGCAAGAAGTATCGTTGACGATTGCATGCGAGTGCTACCGGTAACAGCCATTGGTCCAACAGTAAGATTAATTTTTTCAATACGCTTGTTTTGAATAACCATCTTCGATCGTTCTGCTACATCACAAAGAATATCATCAGGATTACAATAGAGGAAAAATGGTTTTCTGTCTGAAATCAGCGCAGCCTTTTCAGTTGCCCCGATCACAAATGGAGTCTCCCCTCCTTCAGTTGTGGAAATTAACAAGTCCCCTGCTTAAATCCTGCTTCAATAAGCTGTCTTGCTCCAAATTGAGGATAATCTTCAAAGTTTTCTATTGACCTTATAAGAGCAACATCACCGCCAGACATAAAACTAAATACTCTGTTTTTAAGATCTGTCACCCTTATGTACCTGTCTCCACAGGGTTTCAATTGTAAGAGCTAATCTTCCGGTAGCGCCACAACCACAGAAATAAATACTATTTCCGGCTTCAATAGTTTCAATGATCTTATTTTTCAGGTAGCAAATATGCTGTATGTTATCTGTTAAAACTTTAACAGTATTCCTGTCAAGATCTTTTAAAACCGCAATAGCTTCCGGTAGATTTTCCTTGGCAAGTTCAGACAAATTTATGGTTGCAGGGTGAGGTGACTCAGTTACAAGCCTACCCAATTTATACTGATCAGCAATAGTAAGAAATCTTTGAGCTTTAACGGATGAATCTATTGACATTAAACCTATTTTTTAAGAGCTTACAAATTTTGTTAAAAAAAACAATAAATCTCCTTAAAAGAGCTTTTATAACATTCTGTTTAATCAAATTTTAAAAATTTACCTCTTTTGAGAGTTGCATTAATTTATAAATTTTACATTTGCGATTCTGAATTTTGACCTAATCGTAGGATATATTTTTAATGAAAAAAGTTTTTGCTATCCTGTTTTTTACAGCATTCTCTTTACATATGCTTAGATCACAGTCTATTACAATTGACGGAAAGCCATTAGCTGAAATATTCACTGATTTTCATTATAGCTTTAATGATACTGCCCAAAGAAATGGATTTTACTTAAACAGAGCTAATCTGGGTTATGAATTTCTGCCTGATGGGAACTTTTCTTCAAGGATAATTGTCAGTGTAGGTTCTCCGGATGATCTTGCAGAAGGCTCTGTACCAAAAAGATATGCTTATTTCAGAGAAGCATCAGTCACCTACTCAAAGGATAAATTAACAGTTTCGTTTGGGATTGCAAACACCAGAATTTTTAGTTTTCAGCAAGGTTTCTGGGGTAAACGATATCTTGGACCTGAATATCAGGCAAAATATGGTTACGGTACAGTAGCTGACCTTGGCGTGGTTTTGGATTATGAAATTAATGATATCCTTGAGATCGATTTATCCCTGATGAATGGAGAAGGCTATACTAATATTCAGGTCGACAACAGTTTGAAAAGCTCAATTGGAATTACAGCCACTACACCCGGACATGTTGTGTTCAGGTTATATACTGATATTATCAGGCCTCAGGGAGTCTGGCAATCAACGTTTATTGCATTTGCCGGTTATAAGGATGACAAAATAAGCATAGGTGGAGAAGCCAGTTACAAATCAAATCTTGATCTGACACCAGGGCATAATGTCTGGGGTATTTCAGCAACAGGTTCATATTTCCTTAACGAATCCTCAGAGATCTTCGCAAGATATGATTACGCAACTTCAGTCATTTTGCCAGGGGAAACCTTCAATGGGATTACAACATTGATGGCAGTTATCTTATTACCGGGTATCAGCACTCGTTAACCAGTAACCTGAAGCTGGCACTTAATTACCGTCGAATCATGCCATATCTAACCGAAATATCATTCGACTGATGCTATTTATCTTAATGCACATTTCAAATTTTAAGAAGCAAAATGAAATCCCTCACGAGAAAGGAAAGTAATTGAAGATTAATTATTTGAGTAAAGTTCTATTCTCGGAAATCATCCTTCCTGCCTTAAGAGCTTTAAGATTTATCCCAACTATCTCCTCTCCTTTTCGTTCAAAAAGGTTTCTGACTGCATTTTCAAGACTTGCATATGACATATCTATAAAAGGTGATGCGGCTCCAAGAATTACCATATTTCCCGACCGAACCGATCCTGATTCTTTTGCTATAGCATCAGCATCAATTATTATATGGTTTTTGACCTTTTTTATCTCTCTGAGTATCTCTTCTTCAGAGGGATAGTCAGAAATATTTATAAAAGGAACTGAATTTGTTACCAGCCATCCGTCTGATGAAAGCCATGGAAGATACCTGAAGTGCTTCCATTGGCTCAACTGATATTATAATATCGGCCTTCCCATAAGGAATAAGATCAGACGCCACAGGCTTATCTGAAATACGAAGGTGGGACTGCACATCTCCTCCTCTCTGACTCATTCCATGAACCTCTGATTGTTTCAGAAAAAGGTTATTCTCGACTGCTGCAAGACCTATTGCAGCAGCAATGGATAAAATTCCCTGTCCTCCTACTCCTGATAATATTATGTCATTCTTCATTATAATTCTATTTTCGCGTTATTCGTCTGATCCTTCTGTTTTTTTGCTCTTTGTTGCGGTCTGAATACATTCACGTGCTGCAATTATTACAGATACTCCTTTGTATTCAAATTCCTCTCTCATTATATGTACATTATCTTCATGATTTTTTCGCAATGGAACTGATTATCCTTATATGATTCCCCTTAACTCCAATACCCCTGCATATCTGTTCAATTCTGCCGGTTGCCTTTGATTTCTGACCACCCGTCATTCCGGTGGTTGAATTATCTGAGATTATAATTGTTACTGTAGAATTTTTAACTACCGCATCAAGCAGACCTGTCATTCCCGAATGAGTAAAAGTGGAATCACCTATCACGGCAACCGAGGGAAATAATCCGGCATCCGATGCTCCGATTGCCATAGTGACAGATGCACCCATATCAACGCAGGAATTTATAGCATTATATGGAGGAAGCGCGCAAGTGTATAACACCCTATGTCAGAAAAAACGTGTCCCGGACCATATTGTTTAATTGCTTCAATTAATGAATTGAACATATCGGCATGTCCGCATCCCTTACAAAATGAAGGAGGTCGCATTTTAACAAGCGAGGGTACTCTTTGCACCATAAAATTACAGGAAGCCCCAGAGCTTTTGCAACAATAGAAGGATTTAAGTTCTCCATCACGCGGAACAGTCCCATCAAGTCTTCCGTACATTTTTATTCCATTATCAAGAATTCCTCTTACCGACTTCTTCAATCATAGGAGCACCCTCTTCAAGTACCAGAATTCTCTGCATCTTGAGGTAATATCCTCAATCAGATCTTTTGGAAAAGGATAGGCTGCTATTTTGAGAACAGGAATATCACTATTCAGTGCCATCAAGATTCTCATTAAGGTAATTATATGCTATTCCGCATGCAATTATTCCCAATTCTCTTTTAGCTCCATCTCTGAAAGGTATTGTATTTTGAAATCCTGTGTTCATATCTCAGTGATTCATAGGAAGAAACAATGACTTATATTTTTTTCTGGCAATCGCAGGAAGAAGCACGAACTGAAGGGTCAGAAGGAATAGTCAATTTGTTTTCAGATAAGCTTTTTTATCAAAACTTGATCTTGAATGTGCAAGACGTGTGGTGATCCTGAACAATACCGGAAGTTTGTATTTTTCTGAAGCTTCAAAAGCATCAAAGATCATTTCATATGCTTCCTTCCATCTTCGGCGAGGAAAGAATGACCAGAAAATGGCCGAGCCGAAGCGTCACAGCCCCGTTGCGTCCAGCCAGCCGGCCCCCGGCGGCATCGCCGCGCGTGCTTTGGCGCCCGCGCCGCGCCCTATCTCGACGCGACTCAATCCCGAACAGCGCGCGGCGGTGGAGACGCTGGACGGGCCGGTGCTGGTGCTGGCGGGCGCGGGAACCGGCAAAACCCGGGTGCTGACCACGCGCATCGCGCACATCCTTAATCTGGGCCGGGCGCGGCCGGGCGAAATTCTGGCCGTCACCTTCACCAACAAGGCCGCGCGCGAAATGAAGGACCGCGTCGGCCTGATGGTCGGCCAGGTGGTCGAGGGCATGCCCTGGCTCGGCACGTTTCACTCGATCGGCGTCAAAATCCTGCGCCGCCATGCCGAGCTGGTCGGCTTAAAGCGACTTCACCATTCTCGACGTCGACGATCAGATCCGGCTGATCAAGCAGCTGCTGGAAGCCGAGAAGCTCGACGAAAAACGCTGGCCGGCGCGCGTGTTCGCCATGATCCTCGACGGCTGGAAGAACCGCGGGCTCACGCCGGATCAAGTGCCGGCCGGCGAGGCCGCGGCCTTCGCCAACGGCAAGGGCAAGAAGCTCTATCTCGCCTATCAGGAGCGGCTGAAGACGCTCAACGCCGCCGACTTCGGCGACCTGCTGCTCGAATGCATCCGCCTGTTCCGCCGGCATCCGGACGTGCTGCGCCAATACCAGAGCCGCTTCAAATTCATCCTGGTCGACGAGTATCAGGACACCAACGTGGCGCAGTATCTATGGCTGCGGCTGCTGGCGCAGGCCATCCGGGGTCTCCGGACGCCGCGCAGCGCCGGCTCCTCGGATGAGGAGCAAGTGGTGATCGCGCTGCGCCCCGGAATGAGGGGAGAGGCAGCGGCGCGCGTTGGAGATGGGAGGCGGGGTTATGGATTCGGTTCGCGCCTTCGGCGCGCCCCGGAATGACGGAGGAGAACGCGGCGGCGCAGCCCACGCCCTTATCCGCTGTCATTCCGGAGGCCGCGCAGCGGCGATCCGGAAATACGCCCGGTGTCGGAGACGAAACGAGGCCGGGGGTTGGTGGTGCCGGGAGAGGAAGAGAGCGCAGCACCGCTCGGCGCCCCATCAACGCAAAGAAAAAACATCTGCTGCGTCGGCGATGACGATCAGTCGATCTATGGCTGGCGCGGCGCGGAGGTCGATAACATCCTGCGCTTCGAGCATGATTTTCCCGGCGCAAAGTCGTCAGGCTGGAGCGGAATTACCGAAGCACCGGACACATCCTCGCCGCCGCCTCCCACCTTATCGCGCATAACGAGGGCCGGCTTGGCAAGACGCTGCGCACCGAGGACGTGCTGGGCGAAAAGGTCACCGTCACCGCCTGCCTGGGATTCGGAGGAAGAAGCGCGCGAGCATCGGCGAGGCGATCGAAGGCTTCCAGCGTGCCGCGCGCGAGCAGGCGAGGATCATCCGCTCGACGAGATCGCCATCCTGGTGCGCGCCTCGTTCCAGATGCGCGAATTCGAGGACCGCTTCATCCAGCTCGGCCTGCCCTATCGCGTCATCGGCGGACCCCGATTCTACGAGCGCATGGAAATCCGCGACGCGCTCGCCTATCTGCGCGTCATCCCGCAGCCGGCCGACGATCTCGCCTTCGAGCGCATCGTCAACACGCCCAAGCGGGGCTTGGGCGACGCCGCCGTTCAGATGCTGCACGACTATCGCGCGCAAGAAGCGCATTCCGCTGACGAAGCCGCCGCCCAGATCTCCTCCACCGACGAGATGAAGCCGAAACCGCGCAACTCGCTGCGCGACGCTGATGGCGGGCTTCGAGCGCTGGCGCGCGGCCAAAGAGAAGATCCCGCATACCGAGCTCGCCGAGATCGTGCTCGACGAAGTCGGGCTACACCGAGATGTGGCAGAAGGACCGCTCCGCCGACGCCGCCGGCCGGCTGGAGAACCTGAAGGAGCTGATCCGCTCCATGGAGGAATTCGAAAACCTCAGCGGCTTCCTCGAACATATCTCGCTGGTGATGGACCGCGACCGCGCAGGCACGACGACGCCGTCAACATCATGACGCTGCATTCCGCCAAGGGGCTGGAATTCGACACCGTGTTCCTGCCCGGCTGGGAGGAAGGCCTGTTCCCGCATCAACGATCGTTGGATGAAAGCGGCCGCGCCGGGCTCGAGGAAGAGCGGCGTCTGGCCCATGTCGGGCTCACGCGCGCGCGCAAGCGCGCCAAGCTTTATTTCGCCACCAACCGGCGCATGCACGGCCTGTGGAATTCGACCATCCCCTCGCGCTTCCTCGACGAATTGCCGGAAGCGCATGTGGAGGTGACGGAGGCCGCGGCATGAGCGGCTATGGCGGCGGTGGCTACGGCGCCTCGCGCTTCGACAGCTTCAAGCCGGCGGGCTCGACTATGCCACGCCCGGCTGGCAGCGCGCGCAGAAGCGCAAGAAGAAGCCGAATTTTCGACGGCTTCGTGCCGATGAGGGCTCCGAATTCGAAAGCGAAGCCCGCTTCGAAGTGGCGCTGTTGCCACTTCGTCACCTCTCCCTGAAGGGGGAGGTCCGCCGGCAGGCGGACGGGAGGGGGTCACGCGCCAGGGCGCCCATTCCGCCCGCGGCACCGGCACATCGAAAGGCCGCGCCGCGCGCCGCGAACCGCTCACCATCGAAGGCGAACTGGTGGCGAAATCGACCGGCGTGTCATCGCATTTCAGGGCCGGCGACCGCGTATTTCACATCAAGTTCGGCAACGGCAATGTCACCGCCGTGGACGGCAACAAGCTGACGATTGCGTTCGACAAGGCCGGCGAAAAGCGGGTGGTGGATAGTTTTGTGGAGAGGGTGTAGCGCTTTTTCTACTTTGAAGCGCCCATCTGGGCACTGGAATGCCTACGCTTCCGAGATAAATCCGAATTTTGGGGATAATGGTATCTTCAATCAACTCTAGATTGACTGCGTGCCAAAATAACTCAAACTCAGCCTGCTCTTTACGCGTATCGAGTCCATCGTCACGGTGGATTCCGTCGGGCGCTTAGCCAGACGTAACGTTATTGTGTGGGTTTATCGGGATGCCGAGGCAGCGAGGCTTATCTCTCGTCGCCCAAGCGCGACTTGCCGCAAGCGGCCGATAAGCCTCCCTGCCTCGGCATCCCTTCAAAGGTAAAGAGACTTTCCGTGGTCGCAGAATTAAAGGCTCTGCACGACGATATTAATCTTGATCTGCTGCGGGTTCGGCGCCCATCAAAATTCATTTTCTTCTGCGGAGGAGTGATTGAAAAGGCATCGCGAGCGAGGCCACGAAATTTAAGAGATTTTCTTTGTCGAGTTCGCCCAATGAAGCTGCCGCACAGCATCGTGCTCGCCGAAAAGGCTGTTCAGCTCTATCGAGACACAAGCTACGGTGATCTGGCCTGCACCCGGTTTCGGTTGACACGCGCTTAAGCTAATCCTGCCTTCCTCTCGAACTCCATTGGGCTCATATATCCGATCGTCGAGTGCCGGCGTTTTGGGTTGTAGAAGCGTTCGATGTAGTCGAACACATCGGCCTTGGCTTCATCCCGCGTCCGATACGTCTTGCGCGCCGTGCGCTCGGTCTTCAGCGACGAGAAGAAGCTCTCCATCGCCGCATTGTCCCAGACGTTGCCCGAGCGGCTCATCGAACAGGTGACGCCGTGATCGGCCATCAGCCGCTGGAACTGCTCGCTGGTGTACTGGCTGCCGCGATCGGAGTGATGCAGCAGCGCATCGGGCTTGCCCCGCCGCCAGATCGCCATCACCAGGGCATCGGTGACGAGCTGGGCCGTCATCGCGGCGCTCATCGACCAGCCGACCACGCGCCGGGAGAACAGATCGACGACCGCCGCCACATAGAGCCAGCCCTCCGCCGTCCAGATGTAGGTGAAGTCGGCGATCCATTTGCGGTTGGGAGCCGGGGCTTCGAAGGCTGCGATCGAGCACGTTGGGAGCGACGGCGCCCGCCTGCCGCTCACCCAGATCGGGCGGCAGGCGGCGCCGTCGCGGGCGTGCTTTGAGGGCCTGCTAGCCGCATCAATCGCTCGATCCGGTGCAGCCCGCAGGACACGCCTTCGGCCAGCAGGTCGTGCCACACGCGCCTGGCGCCGTAGGTCCGATCGCTGGCAAGGAAGCTCGCGCGCACCTTCGCACCCAGCTCTTCGTCGCTGCGGCTGCGCTCGGCTGCGCGGCCGTGTCAGCCAGGCATAGAAGCCACCGCGCGAGACACCGAGCGCCCCGCACATCCATCCCGCCGGCCAGATCCCCCGGTGCTTCGCGATGAAGGAGAACTTCACGTCGCTCTCCTTCGCGAAGTAGGCCGCGGCTTTTTTTAGGATGTCTCGCTCGGCCTTGAGCTTCGTCACTTCGCGCTTCAGCCGCGCGATCTCGAGCTGCTCGGGCTTCATCTGCCCGTTGCCGGGAAAGGCCTGCTGCGGATCGTCCGCGAACTTCTTCACCCAATTGCGCAGCTGCGACGTGTGCACGCCCAGGTCGGCCGAGCCTGCGCATACGATACGCCTCGATCCTTGATCAGCCGCACCGCCTCAAGCTTGAACTCCCGCGTAAACTTCCGTCTCTCCATGACCCACCTCCGGTTCCATAAAAACACCTAACTCGGTGTCTTCGGAACCGGGTGCAGGCCGCAAAGTTTTAAGTAATGCCGCCCCTCACTTTCGGTAGCTCAGGCCGACTATCAAGCCCTCCAAACTATGGAAGCGAATGTAGATAGAAACATTGCCGACGGGAAAAGTTTTATTGTTGAGACTGTTCTCAGCACAGACAAATACCTAAGTCGTATTGAAGCAGCAAAGAAGGCCGGATTCTTTGTTGGTTTAGTGTATGTTGGGTTGCCCTCCGTTGATCTTTCATTGCGACGTATAGCTGAACGCGTTGCTGCCGGAGGCCACAACGTACCGGAACATAAAGTGCGTGCACGGTGGCCGCGGTCACACGCGATGCTTACTCGAATTATCCCACTTGTTGACGCGTTTTTCGTTTTTGACAATGCAGAAATTCCCACCTTGGTTGCGAAGGGCACGGGAACGAGGATCGAGATTTTAAAACCAGGCATACTTCCAGACGCGGAAAAAGCGATACGAGCCTGCGTGCCGCGATGAGGGTCTAATCGAATAGAGCTCTATTTCTTCTCCAACAGCAACTGCCCCCGTTGCCGCACCACCCGCTGCCTGGCGTGAGCACAGCGCGCCAAGAGCCAGGGCAGCGTCACTAGCGAGCCGCACCGTGCCCTCTTAGACGCCGGGGCGGCCACATGGTTCGAGACGCGTCGCTTCGCGACGCTCCTCACCATGAGGCCGAGCAAACCACGTTCTTGACCTCCGAGCCCCATCACCGTACTGCGCACCGCCATGGCGAAGAAAATCAAGACTTGGTTGGCCGATGACATTCGGGTCAGCTTCGAAGAGGCGCTGAGGTACGCGCGCGGCGAGAAGGTCGACGTGATTGTACACCGCGTCGTGCCGAGCGCTGCGGCCGCGCGCGCGGCGCGGCGAAAGCTTGGCATTGAGCCAAAGCCGAGAGGCGTGCGCCGCGCGCTCAGGAAAGAGCTGGCGTCTTAATATTGGCCTCGGAGGTTGCGGCGCGCGTTCCCTCTCCCCGCTTGCGGGGAGAGGGTGCCCGAGCGGAGGCGAAGCCGAGCGAGGGCGGGTGAGGGGCAGCGGCCGGGCTCAGAATCGCGGCAAAGCCCCCTCACCCGCCGCGCCCTCGCTTCGCTCGGACGCGTCGACCTCTCCCCGCAAGCGGGGAGAGGTGAAAGGGCCGCACGCGGGGAGAGGTGAATAGCGCATGCGGCGAGGGCGGCGTCAGGTCGAGCCGCTTCCCACCCCCTCCCCTTTCAAGCGGGTCTGCGCTATGCCCCTCCCAGCGCGAACGATTTCCGGGTGAGGTTCATGCCCATCAGCCTGCGGCCCCCGGCCAAACTCGGTTCGCTTCTCGCCGCGATCGGCCTCGCCTCCGCCCTCCTCGCGCAGACCGCCGCCGCCCGCACGCTCGACGACGTGCGCGCGCGCGGCAGACTGATCTGCGGCGTCAGCGAGGGCCTGCCGGGCTTCTCGGAAAAGGACAAGGCCGGCGCCTGGCACGGCTTCGACGTCGATTTCTGCAAGGCGGTCGCCGCCGCCGTGCTCGGCGACACGAGCAAGGTCGACTACCGCGCGCTTGCCGCGGACGACCGCTTCGCCGCGCTGAAGACGAAACAGATCGACCTGCTGGCGCGCAACACGACCTGGACCATGTCGCGCGACCTGGTGGACGGGCTCGCCTTCGCCGGCATCGACTATTTCGACGGCCAGGGCTTCATGCTGCCGGCGCAGCTCGGCGCGTCGAGCCCGCTGCAGCTCGAGGGCGCCAGCATCTGCGTCGTCACTGGCACCGCGGCGGAGCAGAACGCGGCGGCGTTTTTCGCGCGGCGCAAGGTCAAGGTGTCGTTCTTGCGGTTCAAGGACCACGCGGCGGCGCGCGAAGCTTACGCGGCGGGAAAATGCGACGCCTTCACCGGCGACCGCTCGGCGCTTGCCGCCGAACGCGCGCGGCTGGCGAAGCCGGAGGATCACGTCGTGCTCGAAGGCGTCATCTCCAAGGAGCCGCTCGGGCCGGTGACGCGCAAGGGCGACGAGGCCTGGACCGATCTCGTGCGCTGGACCTTGTTCGCGCTGATCAACGCCGAGGAACAGGGCCTCGACCAGGGAACGGCCACCACGACGCTGCGGCAGAAGGCGGTTGCCATGGGGCACCCGGCGGTCAAGGCGCTGGGGCTGCGGGACGACTGGCTGGTCACGGTGATCGGCGGCGTCGGCAATTATAAAGACATATTCGAGCGTAACCTGGGCGCCGACACGCCGCTGGCGCTCAAGCGCGGCATGAACGCGCTGTGGCTGCAGGGAGGCCTGCTCTATGCTCCGCCGATGCAATAACGCGCTGCGCGTTCTCGCCGCGATGGCCCTCATCGGCGCGGCCGCGCCGGCGCGGGCGGACATCGCGCTGACGCCGCGCGAGGCGGCCATCGTGCGCCTCAACGTGCTCGACCTGTTGGCCAAGGAGCCGCGCCTGCCGCTGCCGATCAAGCAGCGGCGCGACGTGCTGGAGGCCTATTACCACACCAACAACGGCGCGCTGCTCTGGCTCGGCAGCAAGCGCGCGGGCGCGCTGGTCAAGCGGCTGCTGGCCGCCGACAAAGAGGGGCTCGATCCGAAGGACTATGACGGCAAGGCGCTGGCCGAGGTCAACGCGGAAAGCCCCACGCTCGACAAGCGCCGGCTCGCCATCGCCGAATTGTATTTTTCCGCGGCGTTTCTGCAGTACGCCTCCGACCTGCGCGTCGGCCGCGTGCTGCCGAGCCAGGTCGATCCCGATTTCTTTCTGCAGCGGCGCACCATCGACCCGCTCGCCGCGCTCAGAGGCGTGGCGCAGGCGCCGAGCCTCGAACAATTCTTCGCCGCCTGGCAGCCGCACCACCCGCTCTATGCCGCGCTGCGCAAGGCGCTTGCCGATTACCGCGCGCTGGCCGCCCAAGGCGGCTGGCAAAGCGTTGCTCTTGGCGCCAGCCTGCATCCCGGCGGCACCGATGCGCGCGTGCCGGCGATCCGCGCCCGGCTCGCGGTGACCGACGGCGCCGGCGCGGCGCCTGCGACAGCCGCGCCCACCGTCTACGACGCCGCGCTGGTCGAGGCGGTCAAGCGCTTCCAGCAACGCCAGGGCCTCACGGTCGACGGCGTCATCGGCAACTCCACCATCGTCGCCATGAACGTGCCGGTCGCGGCCCGCATCGACAGCCTCATCGCCACCATGGAGCGCGTGCGCTGGATCCCGGAGGACCTCGGCAAGAAATTCATCATCGTCAACATCGCCGCCTTCGAGCTGCGCCGCTTCGACAACGGCGTCGAGAAGGAGCGCATGCGCGTCGTGGTCGGCAAGCCCTACCATCGCACGCCGGTGTTCAGCGACCGCATCCGCTACGTCGAATTCAACCCGTATTGGAGCGTGCCGCCCAGCATCGCCGTCAAGGAAGAGCTGCCGAAGCTGCGCAGCAATCCGGGCGCGATCGAAGCGCAGGGCTTCGAGGCCGTGCAGGGCGACCGTGTGTTCTCGCTGGTGTCGATCGACTGGAACCAATACGGCCCCGGACATTTTCCGTTCACGTTGCGCCAGCGGCCGGGCGCCAACAACGCGCTCGGGCGCGTGAAGCTGATCTTTCCCAACCCGCACAACGTCTATTTGCACGACAGCCCGGCGCACAGCCTGTTCGGCCGCGCCGAGCGCGCCTTCAGCCACGGCTGCATCCGCCTGGCGCGGCCGCTCGAGCTGGCGCAGGAGGTGCTGACGGCGAGCGGCGTCGCCGGCTGGACGCCTGGGCGCATCGACACCGTGATCGCCTCGGCCAAGACCACGGTGGTCAACTTGCGCGAGCCGATGCCGGTGCACATCACCTATCTGACGGCCTGGGTCGATAACGGCGTGGTGAATTTCCGCAGCGACATCTACGGCCACGACAAGAAACTGCTGGCGGCGCTCGACGGCAAGGGGATTGCGTGGTGAGGGATTGTCGTCATGGCCGGGCTCGACCCGGCCATGCCGCTTAGGGCCGCACAGCGCGGCTAAAGCTCACCATCTATTTCGACAAGGCGGGGAAAAGCGGGTGGTGCGTCCATGCCTTGACGCCAAATTATAGCCGTATTACTATAACTATGTGAACGAACTGCTCCGCAGCATCAAGCCAGCGGTCTTCATCGGGTCAAGCCGCCGCGACTTGCAGTCGTTTCCTGCCACTGCGCGGCGGGAGATCGGGCAAGCGCTTTTCGAGGCGCAACTCGGCGACCATCCCGCCGGCGCGAAGCCGCTGAAGGGCTTCGGCGGCGGCGTTCTTGAGATCCGAAAAACCGCCAGCGGCGATGCTTATCGCGCCGTCTATACGGTCCGCTTCGAGGACGTGCTGTATGTCCTGCATGCGTTCCAGAAGAAATCCACCAAGGGGATCGCGACCCCGAAGCTGCATCTCGATTTGATCAAACAGCGGTTGCGCCAGGCCGAGATCATTCACAGATCAAGCAAGGAAACTCGATCATGAGTAAAAAGGCACTGCCCGCCCACCACATCGGCAGCGGCAACATTTTCGCAGACCTCGGCCTGCCGAACGCCGAGGAACATCTGCTCAAGGCTTCACTTGTCGTGCAGCTGCACCGCCTCATCAAAGCGCGCAAGTTGACGCAAACCGCCGCCGCCAAGCTGATCGGCATCAAGCAACCCGACCTGTCGAATATCTTGCGCGGCCATTATCAGGGCTTTTCGCTGGAACGGCTGATGCGCATGCTCACGGCGTTTGATCAGGATATCGACATCACCGTGCGGCCCCGGCGCGGCAAGTCGAAGCAAGGCGGGCGCATCCGGTTCAACGCGGCGGCGTGAGTGCGTGAGCCGTGGACGGCTAACCAAGCTCGCGATTCGCTTCGCCAAGGCGGGGGAAAAGCGGGTGGTGGATAGTTTTGTAGGGAACGTGTAATTTAGGCTGGAACGGCCGATCTGGTCCTTAAGTTCTTTCGATTTTTTGGACTCCAATCACATCGCGTCGATCCTTTCTATCAGGTCCGAAAGCTCTTTAAATTGTACTCCGCTCGCAATTAAGCGCGTCAAAATTGTTCTGGCGATTGCTGGAGACTTTAAATAATCTTCACTCTCGACCTCGAAATTGGTCAAAGCCTCTGCCTTTGCTGCACCAAAGAGGTCATCACCGCTGGTTCTGCGGATGTATTCTTCCAAGTTGCCATCCCATGCAGCCCAATGCCCCTTGATGCCTGACGGCCAATCTTGAATATCGGCACCATCAACTCCTAGAACTCTCTGCAAAAATCTATTGTATTGGATTTCTTGGGCTTGGCGCGCGGGGCCGACGCTATGATCATTGTCGAATATTACGTAAGTTGGAATGCCTAAAGAACTGAAGATAAATGCAGGCTTGTCAATTTTTGTTTTGCCACCAACATCAATTATCGAAATGCCTTCTGAAATCGAAGACCGGTCGATCAATGCAAAGGCGGCTTCTAGAATCACTCTGTCTGATGGTCCCTCTACCAGAACGACTTTACGAGCAAAGAAACCTTCGGAAACCTCAGATGTAAAGACATGAAGACGGGCCGCAAAAGCGGCATCGCCCATTGGGTCACGCGCCGGTTCGAAACATTGAGCTAATCCCGCACTGCATTCAGAAATCGAAATTTTCGAAATCTCAACTCGACTCTCGTCATCTTGGGGGCGCCTCGCGATACGAATTTCATTGAACCGAGGAAGATGAATAAAAAGCGGCGAGTGCGTCGCCATTATCAATTGAATTCTAATCCCGGTTTCGTGATTGAATTTGCCGGCCAAGTCACAAAGGACACTCGACAAATGCCTCTGTTTGGTCGGGTGCTGATAAATTTCAGGTTCTTCAATCGCAATGATCAAATCACTCTGGGGTTCATCAAATTCTTCACTCACTTGCCCTTCTGCTCTCTCTATTTCTCGCACGCGGTGTTGGACAAGAAACTCCAGAATTGTAATAATCACCGCGCGTTGCAAACCATGCCCAACTCGCTCGACGGAAGAAATGAAATTGTGGTCCTTTACCGCAATCTGCGAACTTGGGAATTAAATCGGCATTTGCTCGATCGGATCCCACGTCGCAATCAATTCTGAGTCGGAATAGTATTGGCGAAGTATATTTGATAGCGTGGTGCTAATTTCTGATAAGGCCGGTACGTTCTTGGGGTCGGTAAGATTTCTGAGCTGTTCATTTGCTTCAGAACTAAACTTTTGAAAATCGCGATTGTTCTCGATAGTTTGCTTCGCGACGGCATCAATTAATTGCCTTGCAGGTGAACGTGCTTCGCCGGTTTCTTCAACTGCGTCTCGCACGGCAGGAACGGCGACAAAATCAGTTCGGCTCTTTAGCTGACCGATTGCAACGTTTTTCCATCCACGAAACGAGCCGACGCGCTGCCGCGACAATTCGCCGGGATGCGCATCTTCCCACGCCTCCAGTTTCTCATCTATTTCATCGGCGTTCCTAACGTTCGGGAGATCGGGATATTGTTGTTGCAATTCTCTGTACAGTTCCCTTCGCTCGCCCTTTGATTGCTCATTTCGGCACCCAGAAAAATTTGGATTGACCATTCCATCAACCGAAAACCCTCCAAATTTTTCGGATTCCCATGTATTATTCGACGAGTAATCGTGAGCTGGTTATCAATCAAATTACTCTGAAAGAGCTGGCTTTCGTCAGGCGTCAGGTCGACCAAAGTAAGCGTTATCTCAATCGGCTGCTGAACGTTTTTGTTGTGAAAATCATCCTCCTCGACCTTTGGGGCATTTTGGAAAAAAAGATCGATGGCCTTTAGAAAAGCTGACTTTCCTGAATTGTTTTCTCCAATAATGCAGGTTAGTGGCTCCAAATCTATGGACGCTTGAGAGATCGCACGAAAATTGACGACTTCTACTCGCGATATTCGCATTGAATACCCCTCACGCGCGCAACACCCATAAATTGTAATCGAATATAACCTCAATTAAAATACAAATTTGTGCGGGCGGGAGAGAGATAAACAGGTGTCAATCGCGAAGGCGTGCGACGCGCTCAAATCAGGGCATCGCCTCGAACTCCGCTACGATGGGTTCGTGCGCGTCGTCGAAGTGCATGCCGTTGGAGTTTCGCGCAAAGGCGATGGGATAATGCGAGTTTGGCAAGTCCGCGGCGGCAGTGCCGGTGGTGAGCCTATAGGATGGAAACTTCTTCGCGTTAATGAGGCTTCTGGAGTCTATGTTCTCGACGAAAAATCTGAAGCTCCGCGAAGCGGCTACCGCCGAAATGATAGTGCGATGCTTCGAATCGCATGCCAGCTCTGAGTCTGAAAGAGCGTCGACCACCTCTTTCAGACGAGTTCGGCATGGCGCCTCAGGTTTCCGCAACAACAGCTCCGCCTCACATCACCCGCCGCACCGCGTGGGCAAAGCACGCGAGTGTTGGGGCACCGTCACCGTGATCCGCCCCGCAAATCGTTAACCCCACGCTCCCAAACCCCTCTCTCCCCGCACTTCCCGCAATTCGCCCCGCATAGCTGCCATTTGCCGCGGCGCAGACACCCCCGCGCCACGCTCTCGCCCCATCCGGCCGCCCTACAGGCCCCCGAATGTCAACAATTCGGGACAAATTTGCATGAAGTTGATCGCAAGGTTGATCGCCCTCGGCCTCACGCTGAGCCTCGTCACGCTCACCGCCGCCGCGCACGCGCGGGGCTGGGGCTCGGTGCACAAATACGTGCACAGGTCCGGCCGCTGCGCCGGGCAGGAAGTGCTGGCGAGCTATTACTGGACCGGCCGGCACACCGCCTCGGGCGAGCCCTTCGACGCCAACGGCAACACGGCGGCGGCGCGCACCTGGGCGCTCGGCACCACCCTCACCGTGAGCAACCCGCAGAACGGCCGCTCGCTCAGCGTGCGCATCAACGACCGCGGCCCCTTCGGCATCGCCTACGCCAAGGGCGCGCGGCTCGATCTCGCGCGCGGCGCCGCGCGGCGCTTGGGGCTGCGCGGCACGCAATATGTGTGCGTGAATTGACGATCCGCCCTCATCCTGAGGAGCGCCGCGAAGCGGCGCGTCTCGAAGGATGGGGGCGGCCGCATGCTTCGAGACGCCCGCCGGAGCCTGCCATCGGGCCGCGCTTTGCGCGGACCCGTTGGGCGGGCTCCTCAGCATGAGGCCGTGAGAAGCTTCACGCGCGCCCCGTGCACAACGGCGCTATTTCTTCTCCAACAGCGCCTGCCCGCGATACCCCACAATCCGCTGCACCGCGTGCGCGAAGCGCGCCAACAGCCAGGGCAGCGTCACCTCCAGCCGCACGGCGCCCTCATAGACGTCGATAAAGCCGTGCGCGTGCTGGCCGAGCGCACTGGCAGCGAAGCTCAGGCGGTCGCCTTCCCAGGTGTCGTTCTGGATCGAGATGAGATGCGCGAATTCGCCCTTGGCGCGGCCGAAGCCGCCCTGGATGCGGGCCTTGGCCTCGTCCTTGCCGAGGCGGTGCGGAATGGTGACGACGAGCGGCTCGGTCATGGTGCGCCTGCCTCCTGCGCGCGGGGCTGCAAGGGAGATATGGCGATGCCGGTGCGGCCACGGAAGGGCGCGGCCGGACGCGTGCGCGGCGGCACGCGCCGTGCCGGCGTTTGATCCACCCGCCGTCCGATGTTGCCCGCTATTTCTGCGCGGTGAGAAGGTTGGCGCAGGCCTGCGCCACGCCGTCCGCCGGCTCCTTGCTGCCGGGGAAGGTCGCCCAGCCGCCCTCGGTCACGAAGTCGTCGCGCTTCCAGGAGTCGGCCGCCTTCAACGCCACCAGCCTGGCCTGCGAGCCGGCGGCATTATGGAATTTCTCGGCGCAGATCGGCGCCAGCGCCGCCACCGTCGCCTGGGTGGCGCTCGTCTCCGCGTTGCGCGCGGCCGTGCTGCCGAGCGTCCAGCCGCCCCAACCGAAGCCGACCACCATGGTGAGCACGCTGCCGGCAACGGCACCCTGCATGAGCCGCGTGCGCGAGTTCGCCTGCGAGAATGGCGGGTAATTTCATGGCGTTTCCTTTCGTCCGGCCGCGGGGCCGGAGCGGAAATGACGGATACCCGGTTGGGCTCCGATCGCTTGAGTTTGGGGGTCGTGCCGGCCGCTTTGCGCTGGCGTTTCGGTCGTAGGCAGTGTGCGCCTTAATCCCGGCGAAGTCGATGGTACGGCGGGGGCCCGCTATGCGCGGCCGGGAACACCCGCGCCGCGCCGGCGTTCGAACTCCGGCAAAGCTTAGCTCGGCCTCATGCTGAGGAGCGCCGAAGGCGCGTCTCGAAGCATGGGGCCGCCCGCATCCTTCGAGACGGCCGCGTCGCGGCCTCCTCAGGATGAGGGCGGAAGGGGGCCTTAATCCCGCCCGCGGCCGTGCTAAGCTCCCCCGCTCGGGTTGAAAAGGAATCGCGCATGACCCGTCTCCCCGGCTTTTCCCTCGCGCTTGCCGCCGGCTTCGCGGCGCTCACGCTCGTGTCGCCGGCGCGCGCCGGCATCCTGATCAACGTCGACAAGAGCGCGCAGCGCATGACCGTCACGGTCGACGGCGACCCGCGCTATATCTGGCCGGTGTCCACCGGCCGCGCCGGCTACAACACGCCGAGCGGGCAATTCCTCCCGACCAGCATGGAGCGCCAGCACTATTCGCGGCAGTGGGACAACGCGCCCATGCCCTATTCCATCTTCTTCACCAACCAGGGCCACGCCATCCACGGCACCGGCCATGCGATCAACGGCGAGGCGGCCTCGCACGGCTGCGTGCGGCTGTCGGAAGCGCACGCCGCCATTCTCTATGCGCTGGTGAAGGCGGAGGGCATGGACGAAACGCGCGTGGTGCTCACCGGGCATATCCGCTCGCACGACGAGATGATCGCGCGCAACGACGACGCCACCACCGGCGATATTTCGGCGCGCGCCACCATCGCGCCCGACTATAACGACGAGCCCGCCTACGAGCCGCCGCCCCCGCCGCCGCCGCGCGAATACCGGCACCATTACCGCCGGCGCGTCTATTTCCCCTTCTCCTTCCCGTTCTGAGCCGGCGCGGACGCGGCCGATGATCCGCAAATTGCGCGACGGCAAGTGGCGGCTCTATTCGCGCAAGGTGAACCCGAAGACCGGCAAGCGGCGCAATCTCGGCACCTTCCCCAGCAAGAAAGCCGCCGTGCAGCACGAGCGCGAGATCCAGTATTTCAAGCGGCATTGAGCGGGTGGCCGGCGCGCGCCAGGCTCGATCGCCATTGCGCGCGCGCAATAGCAACCTTGTCATGCGCAG
Source organism: uncultured Pseudomonadota bacterium (assembly GCA_963805535.1). Lineage (GTDB taxonomy): Bacteria > Pseudomonadota > Alphaproteobacteria > Rhizobiales > Xanthobacteraceae > Pseudolabrys. The sequence continues at coordinate 859,694 of CAWDUV010000002.1, read as the reverse complement.
GCTTGACCCGCGCATCCGGCTTAGGGACGTTGGGTGCCCATCGCATCGAGATGGCCGGGTCAAGCCCGGCCATGACCGAACACAATGACCACCACTGTCGCGCGCCTGACCTGCGACGAGGCCACCGCTCGCCGCTTGGCCGCCGCGCTGGGCGAGAGCCTGGATACCGAAGACGCGGTTTGCGCCGCGTTCGAAAGCGACGGCGGCCAATGGCAGTTGGCCGATCCATTTCCGCGTGCAGCCGGTGGAGGAAGCGGTGCGCGCGCTGGTGCGGCTGGCGGCCGGCGATAAGGCGGCGGCGGCGCTTTGCTTCGAGCAGGTCGGCGCCGCCGACTGGGTGCGGCAGAGTCTCGCCGGGCTGGCGCCGGTCAAGGCCGGCCGCTTCGTGGTGCACGGCAGCCACGACCGCGCCAAGCTGCCGGTCAACGCGATCGGCATCGAGATCGAGGCGGCGCTCGCCTTCGGCACCGGCCATCACGGCACCACGCGCGGCTGCCTCCTGGCGCTCGATGCGCTGGCCAAGCGGCGGCGGGTGCGCCGGACCCTCGACCTCGGCACCGGCTCGGGCGTGCTGGCGATCGCGGCGGCGAAGGTTTTCCGCGCGCCGGTCGTCGCCTCCGACATCGACCCGCGCGCGGTCGCGGCCGCCCGCGCCAATGCCCGCTTCAACCGCGTCGCCCCTTTCATCACCACGCTGCGCGCAACCGGGACCAAAGCGCGCGCCATCACGGCGCATGCGCCCTACGACCTGATCTTCGCCAATATCCTGCTCGGCCCGCTGCTGCGGTTGGCCTTGCCGCTGGCGCGTCTCACCGAGCCGGGCGCGCGCGTGGTGCTGTCAGGACTGTTGCCGGCACACGCCAATGCGCTGCTCGCGATTTGCCGCGCGCAAGGCTTTGCGCTCACGCGCCGCATCGTGCTGGAGGGCTGGGTGACGCTGGTGCTGAAGTCTCCGCCCCGCCGGCGGCATGCACGCCAGGGAGGCCGCAAGCGATGAGCAAGCTGCGTGTCGCCGCCATCGGCGCCGGCTATTTCAGCCAGTTTCACTATGACGCCTGGACGCGCATCGACGAGGTGGAATTGGTCGGGCTGTGCGATCTCGATCCGGCGCGCGCAGCCGACACCGCCGCGCGCTGGAAGGTCGCGCGCAGCTTCACCGACGCTTCTGAAATGCTCGATGAGCTCAAGCCGGATCTGCTGGACATCATCACGCCGCCGGATACCCATTTGGCGCTGATCAGGCTGGCAGCGGCCCGGCGGGTCGATGCGATCTGCCAGAAGACGTTTTGCCGGTCGCTGGCGGAAGCCCGGCAAGCCGTCGAAATCGCCGCGGCGGCGGGGATCCTGCTGGTCGTGCATGAGAACTTTCGCTTCCAGCCCTGGTACGCGGAAATCAAGCGCCTGCTCGATTCCGACGCCCTCGGCCAGGTCTACCAGGCGACGTTCCGCCTGCGGCCCGGCGACGGCCAGGGTGCGGACGCCTATCTCAACCGCCAGCCCTATTTCCAGAAGATGGAGCGCTTCCTCGTGCACGAGACCGGCATCCATTTCATCGACACGTTTCGCTTCCTGTTCGGCGAGGTCGCCGATGTCTTTGCCGAATTGAGACGGCTCAATCCGGCGATTGCGGGCGAGGATGCCGGCATCGTCATCTTCCGCCACCGCAACGGCGTTTGCGCCGTGTTCGACGGCAATCGTCTGATCGACCATCCGGCGCGCAACCACCGTCTCACCATGGGTGAAATGATCGTCGAGGGCGAGCGCGCAGTGCTGCGCCTTGACGGCGACGGCAACCTGTTCACGCGCGCTTTGCATTCGAATGAATGGCAGCCACTCGCGTTCGAAAAAAGCGATACTGGCTTCGGCGGCGACAGCGTGTTCCGGCTGCAACGGCACGTGGTCGATCACCTGCAAGGCCGCGGCCCGATCATGAACACGGCCAAGGACTACCTTGCCAATCTCGAAGTCGAAGAGGCGATCTACCGCTCCGCCGGCAACCGTTGCGTCGAGGCCATCGCGCCGTAACAAAACGAAACCGCCCCGGGTGGGGTGAGCCTGGCAAAACGCAGCTAGGCGGCGGCCAACTTCCGCGCGACGGCACCACCGATGAACAGTCTTGCGTGGGCCGATTTTTCTGATACGGGTCTGCCGCCCGAAGACTTTGCCGCACGAGTCGCCCGGCACGCGGGCAGGCGAGCGTCATGAAATGAAACGGCCCGTTGTCGGCGTGATCGGAAGTGCGCAGGTGGTCGAACAACAATTCGCTGCACAGCGGGTCGGCGAAAGAAATCTGCGCGCGGTAGTGGACGTGATCGGGGCGCTGCCTCTGATATTCGCGGGCTCGCCGGAGATCACGGACATCGACGCGCTGCTGGAGGTGGTCGACGGCGTGTTGTTGACGGGCGCGCGCGCGAACGTGCACCCGACGCGTTTCGGGGTCGACCCGCATCCAAAATATGAACCCTACGATACGCCGCGCGACGCGCTGGCGCTGGATCTGGTGCAGACCTGTGTCGCGCGCGCCGTCCCCCTGCTCGGCATCTGCCGCGGCTTTCAGGAGATGAATGTGGCCTTCGGCGGCTCGCTCCATCCCGAGATCCGCGAACTGCCGGGGCGGGTAAACCATCGCATGCCGCGGTTGGAAAACGGCGAGATCCATCCCGATCAAGCCGTCATCTTCGGCGACCGCCATGAGGTCCATCTCATCCCGGGCGGCGCCTTCGCGCGCCTCTTCGGCCGCGAAACCGTGCGCGTGAATTCGCTGCACGGGCAAGGCATTCTCGAGCCGGGTGCGCGGGTCGTCGTCGAGGGCGTGGCGGAAGACGGCACGATCGAGGCGATCCGGATTGCCGACGCGCCGGGCTTTGCGCTTGGCGTTCAATGGCACGCGGAGTACGAGGCGCACCGCAACGCGGTGAACCGGGCGCTGTTCCAGTCATTTGGCGAGGCGATCGCGGCACGCAAACGCGCCGTGTAGTCGCTGGTTGTCGCTGGTGCTGCGGCGTGAGTCGCCTAGCCCGCGGTCTGCGGACAATTCCGTTCATGTCCGCGAGCGGACGCCAGCGCCACGCACATACCTTTCGCGCGCGCCCAAAACGAAGCCGCCCCGGGCGGGGAGAGCCGGGGCGGCTTCGCCGGTGAAAAGCCTGAGCGTCACCAGCCGCCGAACGGCATCTCCGTCTTGCCGATCTTGACGACCCGGTTGCCGCGCTCGTCCAGGGTGTAAGGCAGCATCGCCACGTGGCGCGCGATCTCGCGGCGCGCCTGCCGCATACGCGCTTCGATCAGCGCGTCCATGACGCGTGCGAAAAAGCTCTTGCGCGGCGCTGCCGCCGCGGCAGGCGCTTCGCTGGCGGGAACGCGGCCAACATCATAAGTGACGGCAACCATCGTAGAATTCTCCTTCTCGACCGAGGTTCAACTTGCACCCTCGTTTCGTCCCTGACTATTGCGACGCAACATAAACTACCCCGCAATTGCGAAGTAGCCGTGACAATGCATGAAAGCCCTGTGTTATAGGCATGAACAGATTAACCGCGCGGTGACTTACGTGGCAATAATGCGGCGAATTTATTGCGATGCACAAATTTGAATCAAACAACTGATTCGTTGCCGCATCGCGCGCCAGCGCGTGGCATTTTTTCCATCGCAGCGGTGCGCCGCATGACGGCCATGCTGCGTTTAGCCGGTCGTGCATGCCTGCATTGCGATGCTGGCGAAGCGCGCTAGAGTGCCGGCCATGTTCGAGGCCCGCTTTCAGACATTCGAGGACGCAAGCGAGCGAGCGCAAAGCGCCGCCCGCGTTACCGCCTTGCGCGCCGAGCTCGAGCGCCGCGGCCTCGACGGCTTCCTGGTTCCAAGGGCGGATTGCCAGCAGAACGAATACCTGCCCCCCGGTCATGAACGGCTGGCCTGGCTCACCGGCTTCACCGGCTCGGCCGGCTTTGCCATCGTGCTCAAGGACCGCGCGGCGATCTTCGTCGACGGCCGCTACACGGTGCAGGCCGAAGCGCAGGTCGACAAAGCCGTGTTCGCCATCGAGCATCTGGTGGAAACGCCGCCCGCGCAATGGCTGGAGCGCAACGCCGTAAGCAGCAGCAAGATCGGCTACGACCCCTGGCTGCACACGACCGAGAGCGCCGACAGCTTCAAGAAGGCCTGCGCGCGAGCCGGCGCCGAATTGGTGCCGGTAACCGACAACCCGATCGACGCGTTATGGCAGGAACGCCCCGCTTCGCCTTCCGCGCCGGTCGTCCTGCACGACGTCAAATTCGCCGGCGAAAGCGCGGCCGACAAGCTCCGGCGCGTGCAGGCCGAGCTCGCGCGCCTGCGCGCCGACGTGCTGGTCATATCGGATGCGCAGAACCTGGCCTGGACCTTCAACATCCGCGGCGCCGACGTGGCGCACACGCCGCTGGTGCTCGGCTTCGCGCTGGTGCCGCGCGAAGGCAGGCCGACGCTCTACATCGCGCCCGGCAAGCTGAGCAACACAGTGCGCGACGCGCTGGAACAGCTCGCCGACGTGCGCCCGCCCGACCAACTGGAAAGCGATCTGGCCAAGCTCGCCGGCAAGAGCGTGCAGCTCGACCAGGCCAGCGCCGCCGACACCCTCACCCGCCTGATCGCCGACAATGGCGGCAAGCCGACGCGCGGCGCCGACCCCATTACCGTGATGAAGGCGGTGAAGAACCACGCCGAGATCGCAGGCACCCGCGCCGCGCACAAGCGCGACGGCGCGGCGGTCACCCGCTTTCTCTGCTGGCTCGACCGCGAGGCGGCGAGCGGCAAGCTGACCGAGATCGACGCGGTCAAGGCGCTGGAAAGTTTCCGCCGCGACACCGGCCTGCTCAAGGACATCTCGTTTCCGACCATCGCCGGCGCCGGCCCGAACGGGGCGATCGTGCATTACCGCGTCACGCAAAGCTCGAACCGGCGCATCGGCATGAACGAATTGTTCCTGATCGATTCCGGCGCGCAATACGAGGACGGCACCACCGACGTCACCCGCACCGTCGTGGTGGGCACGCCGAGCGAAGAAATGCGCGACCGCTTCACGCGCGTGCTCAAGGGCCATATCGCCATCGCCACCGCGGTGTTTCCGGAGAACACGAGCGGCGCGCAGCTCGATCCCCTGGCGCGCGTGGCGCTGTGGCAGGCGGGCGTCGATTTCGACCACGGCACCGGCCACGGCGTCGGCAGCTATCTGTCGGTGCACGAGGGGCCGGCGCGGCTGTCCAAGCTCGGCACGGCCGGCTTAAGGCGCGGCATGATCCTGTCGAACGAGCCGGGCTACTACAAGACGGCAGCTTACGGCATCCGCACCGAAAACCTGCTGCTGGTGATCGCGGCGCCGGAGCCGGAAGGCGCCGAGAAGCCGCTCAATGCGTTTGAGACGCTGACGCTGGCGCCGATCGACCGCCGGCTGATCGACACGCGGCTGCTCACCGCCAAGGAGCGGCACTGGCTCGATGCCTATCACGCGCGCGTGCAGGAAGAGATCGCGCCGCTGCTGGAGGCGGAGACGCGGGCCTGGCTGGAGCAGGCGACAAGGCCGCTATTGTAAAGCCGAACGCAGAGCCTCTCCGCCGTCATTGCCGGGCTTGACCCGGCAAACCATGACGGCGCGCCTCACACCCAAGCTTCATGTACAGCTTTCACACGCTTCAACTCATCATGGATGCCCGGGTCAAGCCCGGGCATGACGCTGAAGATTTGGAGCCGCTAACAGCCTGCCTGGCATGAACTGACGAGTCAGTTGACCCAACTCAAGCTTCAAGCCACTCGTCTTCGCTGAGCACCGTCACACCGAGCTTCTTGGCCTCGTTGAGCTTGGAGCCGGCGCCGGGGCCCGCCACCACGTAATCGGTCTTCTTCGACACCGAGCCCGACGCGTGCGCGCCCAGGCGCTCGGCCTGGGCCTTGGCCTCCTCGCGCGTCATCTTTTCCAGGCTGCCGGTGAACACCACGGTCTTGCCGGCGATTTTCGAGTCCGTCTTCGGCTTCTCGACATCGAGGATGTCCACTTGTTTGGTCAGCCGCTCGACGATGCCCCTGTTATGGTTCTCGCCGAAATAATCCTTGATGCTCTCGATCACGGTGTCGCCGATCTGGTCGAGCGCGTCCATCTCGACGATCGCTTCCTCGTCGCCCTTGGCCACCTTCAGGCAGGCGTCGTGGAACGCTTTCCACGAGCCGTAGCCGCGCGCGAGCGCCCGTGCCGTGGTCTCGCCGACATGGCGCATGCCGAGCGCGAAGATGAAGCGGTCGAGCGGGATTGCGCGCCGCTGCTCGATGGCCGCGAACAGATTGCGCACCGAGGTCTCGCCGTAGCCTTCTTCTTCCAGCAGGTCGCTGCGATGCTTCTTCTCCAGCGTGAAGATATCGGCCGGCTCCTTGACCCAGCCTTTGTCGAAAAACAGCTCGACCTGTTTCTCGCCGAGGCCCTCGATGTCGAAGGCGCCGCGCGAGGCGAACAGCTTCAAATGCTCGATCTTCTGGAACGGGCAGGCGAACTCGCCGGTGCAGTGCAGGCGCGCGCCTTCCTCGCCGGTGGCGGTGGTTTCGCGCACGATATCGGTCTTCAGCGGGCACGGGCATTTTTTCGGGAAACGATAGGGCTTGGCGCTTTTCGGCCGCTTGTCGATGACGACGTCGACCACCTGCGGGATGACGTCGCCGGCGCGCTGGATGATGACGGTGTCGCCGATGCGGATGTCGCGGCCCTCGCGCAGGACCTCGCCCTTGTTGCCGATGCCCTTGATGTAGTCCTCGTTGTGCAGCGTGGCGTTCTGTACGATGACGCCGCCGACGCCGACCGGATCGAGCTGCGCCGTGGGCGTGAGCACGCCGGTGCGGCCGACCGTGATCAGCACACCCTTCACGACGGTTGTCGCCCGCTCGGCCGGGAACTTGTGCGCAATCGCCCAGCGCGGCGAGCGCGAGACGAAGCCCAGCCGCTCCTGCCAGTCGAGCCGGTCGACCTTGTAGACGACGCCGTCGATGTCGTAGTCGAGCTTGGCGCGCCGCTCTTCGATGTCGCGGTGGAAGGCGAGCAATTGCTCCAGCGAATGGCAGGTCTTGGTGAGCGGGTTGGTCTTGAAGCCGCAAGTCTCGAACCATTTGATCATGCCGGACTGGGTGTCGGCCGGCATTTCGCTCATCTCACCCCAGGCGTAAGCAAAAAAGCCGAGCGGGCGCGAGGCGGTGATCTGTGAGTCCTTCTGGCGCAGCGAGCCGGCCGCCGAGTTGCGCGGATTGGCAAAGACCGGCTCGCCCGCCGCTTTCTGCCGCTCGTTGAGCGCGAGGAAGGCCTGCTTGGTCATATAGACCTCGCCGCGCACCTCGGCGACCGCCGGGATATGGCGGCCATGCAGCTTGTGCGGCACGTCCTTCAAGGTCTTGATATTGGCGGTGACGTCCTCGCCCTCGCTGCCGTCGCCGCGGGTGGCGGCAACGACAAGCTCGCCGCGCTCGTAGCGCAGCGACATCGACAGCCCGTCGATCTTGGGCTCGGCCGAGAAGGTAATTTTTTCGTCCTCGCCGAGCTTGAGGAAGCGGCGGATGCGGGCGACGAAATCGACCACGTCCTGTTCGGCCATCGCATTGTCGAGCGACAGCATCGGCACCGCGTGGCGCACCTTCCTGAAACGGCCGGTGGGCGCGGCGCCCACCCGCTTCGACGGCGAATTGGCGCGGACCAAATGCGGAAAGCGCGCCTCGATTTCCTTGTTGCGCTCGCGCAGTGCGTCGTAGGCGGCGTCGGTGACCTTGGGCGCGTCTTCTAGGTAATAGCGCTTGTCGTTGAGCGCGATCTCGTAGGCGAGCCGCTTCAGCTCCGCCTTGGCCTGCGCCGCGGTCAGCTTGGCGGGGTCGATTTTGCCGGGGTCGTTTGCGGCCATGCTATTCTCCGTCATTCGGGCGCGGGCCAAGGATCCGGCCGAAGGCCGGCCCGATGGCAGGCTCCGTCCGCGAACCCGGAATCCGAAACGAGTCCGGGCGCTTCTCTTGTTCTACGTTTACCTTCTCAGCGAGCCGAAAACAAGGAACGCTCTATTTGGGCGTCACCAGGGATATCGTTCGTCGAGTGTACGAGCATAAGGACGAAGATGCTGCCCGGCTTTACTTCTCGATACGATGTCCGTTCGATCTGGTCTGGTTCGAAGCCTACGATGATCCCGACAAATGCGATCGAACGCGAAAAAGATATTAAGAAATGGCGGCGCAGATTGGAAAGTCGAGCTAATCGAAAAAGATAATCCAGATTGGATAGACCTTTATCCCGATTCATTGGGTAAGTAGTCTGCGTCTGGATTCCGGGTTCGGGCCTTCGGCCGGCCCCGGAATGATCATCCTGCGCCCGTCATTCCGGACGGCGCGCAGCGCCGATCGGAATCCAGAAACAGCCTCTGAACGTGCCTCTGGATTCCGGGTTCGCGCGCGATGCGCGCGCCCCGGAATGACTAAGAGGCCTGCTTCATCAGCCGCTCGGCGGCGGCGCGGGCCTCGTTGGTGATCTCGGCGCCGGCCAGCATGCGGGCGATCTCCTCGCGCCGGCGCTCCGGTTCCAGCGCGGTGACGCGGGTGGCGACCCGCCTGCCCTTCTCAGCCATGTCCTTGGCGATGAGATAGTGGCGGTCGGCGCGTGCCGCCACCTGCGGCGCGTGCGTCACCGCCAGCACCTGCACGCCGCGCGCGAGCCTGGCGAGCCGTACGCCGATCGCATCCGCCACCGCGCCGCCGACGCCGGTGTCGATCTCGTCGAAAACAAGCGTCGGCGCCGAGCCGCGGTCGGCCAGCACCACTTTCAGCGCCAGCAGAAAGCGCGCCAATTCGCCGCCCGACGCGACCTTCATCAGCGGCCCCGGCCGGGTGCCCGGATTGGTCTCGACCCAGAACTCGACCCGGTCGATGCCGTTGGGGCCGGGCGCTTGCGCGTCGGTCTCGATCTGCGTGGAGAATTTGGCGCGCTCGAGCTTGAGCGGCTTGAGCTCGCCATTGACCGCCTTGTCGAGCGCCGCCTTTGCCTTGCCGCGCGCCTTCGACAGCGTGTCGGCGGCGGCGCGGTAATCGGCCTGCGCGGCGCGTGCGGCTTCTTCCAGCGCCTTCAGTTTTTCCTCGCCGGCGTCGATCAGCGCCAGGTCGGAGGTGTAGCGCGCAGCCAGCGCCGCCAATTCGTCCACCGGCACGTTGAATTTGCGGCTCGCCGCGCGCAAGGCGAACAGCCGCTCCTCGATGCGCTCGAGCTCGTCGGGGTCGTAATCGGCGGCGCGCAAGGAAGCTTCCAGATGGGCGCGCGTCTCTTCCATGGCGGTGAGCGCGGCATCGAGCGCCTTCACCGCCGGCTCGATCAGCGCCGGCGCCTGCGCGCTGCGCCGCTCCAGCCGGCGGATCACGCCGGCCAGCGCCGGCACGCTCGAATTGGCGCCGGCGATCACCTCGTGCGCCTCGCGCAAATCCTCCGCCACCTTCTCGGCCTGCATCATGATGGCGCGGCGCTCGGCCAGCACGGTTTCTTCGCTCGCCTGCGGCGACAATTGGCCGAGCTCGGCGACGGCGTGGCGCAGCCAGTCGCTTTCGCGCTGCGCGCGTTGCACTTCGGCGCGGTGCGCCGCGGCCTGTTCTTCGGCTGCGCGCCGCGCCTGCCACAGCGCCGCGACGCGCGTGCCTTGCGCCTCCAGTCCGCCGAAGGCGTCGAGCAGGCCGCGGTGGGTCCCGGCATCGACCAGCGCGCGCTCGTCGTGCTGGCCGTGAATCTCGACCAGCGCCTCGCCCAATTGCTTCATCACCTGCACGCTCACCGGCTGGTCGTTGACGAAGGCGCGGGTGCGGCCATCGGCGAACTGCACGCGGCGCAGGATCAATTCGTCCTCGGCGGGAATGGCGTTGGCTTTCAGCAGCGCATGGGCCGGATGGCCGGGCGCGACCTCGAAGGCGGCGGCGACCTGGCCCTGCTCCTGGCCCTGCCGCACCAGCGTCTGGTCGCCGCGCGCGCCGAGCGCCAGGGCGAAGGCGTCGAGCAGGATCGACTTGCCGGCGCCGGTCTCGCCGGTGAGCACGGCCAGCCCGTCGCCGAAATCGATGTCGAGCCGGTCGATCAGAACGATGTCGCGGATCGAGAGTCGGGAGAGCATGGAGCGGACACGTCCGGTAAGGCCTGTCATGCCCGGACTTGTTCCGGGCATCCACGTCTTAGAGATTCGCCATCATTAAAGACGTCTAAGCCCGGCACAAGACCTGTGCCCGGGCCGGCCATGACGCCGTGCATCGGGGGGCTAGGGGGGTGCCCTATCCCAGGATCGATTTCTTGAAATCGACGAAGGCCTTGCTGATCCAGGAACCCTTGTCCTCGGACGGCTCGAGCCCGCCGGATTTCACCAGCGCATAGGCGTGGTGGTACCACTGGCTGTCGGGGAAATTGTGCCCGAGCACGGCGGCCGCGGTCTGCGCCTCGCCGGTGATGCCGAGCGCCATATAGGCTTCGGTCAGCCGCTCCAGCGCTTCCTCGACCTCGCGGGTGGTCTGGTATTTCACGATCACGACTTTGAAACGGTTGATGGCGCCGGTGTAGTCTTTCCTTTTCAGGTAGTAGCGGCCGATCTGCATTTCCTTGCCGGCGAGCTGGTCGCGCGCCACTTCGAGCTTGTGCTTGGCGGCGTCGGCATAAGGGCTGGTCGGATATTTGCGGATCACTTCCTGCAGCGCGGCCAGCGCCTTTTCGGTGCCGGCCTGATCGCGGGTGATGTCGGGTATCTCGTCGAAATAGGAGGCGCCGATCAGATACTGCGCATAGGCGGCGTCCGCGCTGCCGGGATGCAGGGTGATGTAGCGCTGCGCCGCCGCCACGCTGTTTTCGTAGTCGAAGGCCGAGTAATAGGCATAGGACGACATGATCATCGACTTGCGCGCCCATTCCGAATAGGGGTGCTGCCGGTCGACCTCCTCGAACTTCTTCGCCGCCTTGACCGGGTCCTTCCTCACGTTGAGCAGATAGAGGCCCTCGTTATAGAGCCGGTCGGCCGCCTCGTCGGGCTGGATGTCCTTCTTGGCGAACATGTCGAAGTCGCCGCCGCAGCCGGCAAGGCTCGCCGCCAACACGAGCGCGGCCAACCCGCGCGCGAATATGCCGCGCGCGAACGAGCGCCGCGTCGAACGCGCGGGCGTGTCTTCACGCGCAACAGATCGCTTCTGCACAAAGTCCCCGGGCCACAAACTCATCGACGCGTTCGTGTCCTCTTCCCCCGCAGGAGCCCTGTAAGAGGCCCCAGGTCCCGCGCTGGTGTAGACGAAAAAACGCGGCACCGCCAAGCGATTAAGCCGACAATCGGCCCGGATTAAGGCGAAGGTTAAGGGTGGAATCCGGCTTGTTTCAGGACACTTCCGGCCCGTAGGCCGGAGCCACCAGCCCGGTGGCGACTTGCGCCTGGCCGCGCGGACGGCGCGCCGGCTCGTCGATGGCCTCGACCACCCGCCAGGCGCTCTTGTCGGCCATCAGCGCCGACAGCACCGCGTAGTTGAGCTTGTGGCCGCCGCGCACCGTGCGATAGGCCGCCAGCAGCGGCAGGCCGGCGAGCGCCAGATCGCCGATGGCGTCGAGCACCTTGTGGCGCACGAATTCGTCGGCATAGCGCAGGCCGTCCGGATTGAGCACGCGGTGGTCGTCGACGACCAGCGTGTTCTCGAACGACGCGCCGAGCGCGTAACCGGCGTTCCACAACTTCGAGACGTCCTTGACGAAGCCGAAGGTGCGCGCGCGGGCGATTTCCTTGCGGAAGCTGTCGGGCCCGACATCGAGCGCGAGCTCCTGCCGGCCGATCAGCGGATGATCGAACGCGATCTCGGCCTCGACGCGGAAGCCGTGCCGGTAGGGACGCAGCTCGCCGAGCGCATCGTTCTTGGCGACGCGCACCGGCTTGATGACCTCGATAAAGCGGCGCGGCAAAGCGCGCGCGGTGAGGCCGGCCTGATCGATGGCTTCGACGAAGGCGGCCGCGCTGCCGTCCATGATCGGCACTTCCGGGCCGTCGATCTCGATCGCGACATTGTCGACGTTGAGCGCGCGCAGCGTCGCCAGCAGATGCTCGGCGGTCGAGCAGAGCGGGCCGGAGGCGTCGCCCAACACGGTGGCGAATTCGGTGGCGGTGACGGCGCGCACGTCGGCGCGAATCTCGCGCTCGATCGTGCCGTCGGCGGCGACGCGCTGGAACAGGATACCGGCGTCGTCGTCAGCCGGATGCAAGGTGAGCGTGACGGGACGTCCGGAATGGACGCCGATACCGGACAGGGCAATATGGTCGCGGAGCGTTGTCTGCTTGGCGCCCTTCATCGGTCCCTTCGTCCGCAAGCCCTGAACGCGGGCCGTGCGGTCCCCTTACCGGCCCCGTCCGGGCCACATTCCAGCCTTCAACTCAGTGCTACCAGCAAGATTAAGGAAGGCAGCCCCCCGGGACCGAAAAGTCCCTTTCACGGCTGTAACTTAGGCCACGCCCGCGGCCTTCTCCAACTCACCATTTCTTACCGACTGTTACTCTTTTTTGCCGCATTTGCTGGGCCTCGGGCCGCCGCGCGCCCCATTTAACTTAACCACGGCAGGCCTGGCCGGACGGTAGCCGTTTCCCGCAGTCTATAAAATGCTATATAACTCAATATCTTAATAAAAAGCACAGCCCCGCTCCGCGATTTGCGGAACGGGGCTGGTTTCGTGCATCCGAGCCTCAGTTCGCCTGGCGGCGCAGGAAAGCCGGGATGTCGAGCTGGTCGTCCTCGGGCGAATTATGCACAGGTGCCGGCCGGCCGTGCGGGTCGAGACCCTGCGGTACCGGCGCCGCGCGCCGGGCATATTCCGATACCGGCGGCGCCGGCCGCCCTTCCGGCTGGCGCGCGCTCGGCCGTTGCGGCGGCCGCTCCATTTGCGTCATCGGCATCGGCTGCGCCGTGCGCGGGGCCTGCGGCGCCTCGCCCTCCTCGCGCCGGCCGAGGCCGACCTGGGCGAGCCGCTGCATCAGCGACAGTCGCTGCTTTTCCGGGTGATTCTCAGCCGGTTCCCCGCGCTGGGCCCGGATCTCGTTCTGGGCCGGCAGCGGGAGTTCGTCGATGCGCGGCATGCGCGGCGCGCGCGGCGGCGCGGCCACCCGCTCGGGCGGCGGCGGGATGAAGGTCCGCGGCGTCGGCGGCTCGGCCGCCGCGGCTTCCGCCGGCGCCGGCTCAAACAGCGACGGTTTCATCGGCATCGGGCGAATCGAGACGTCTTCCATGACGCCGGCCGGCGGCGGCGCCGACGGTGCCAACGGCGGCAGGATGGCGGCAGCCACCGCTGCCTGCGCCGCCGATTCGAGCGCTGCGGCCGCCGCGGCCGTTGCGGGCTGCGGCACGGACGCGAAAGCAGCCGGCGCCTGCGCGGCCGCGGGCGGCGTACGCTCGACGCGGTCGACGACGCGGCGGCCGTCGGTGCGGATGCGGCCGGCCAACTCCTTGAGCACGTTCTCGGCCTGCGCCGGCGTGGTGCGCTGCGCGATGTTGGCGTCGATGCCGGTCGCCACCACCGACACGCGGATGATGCCTTCCAGGCTTTCGTCGAAGGTGGCGCCGACGATGATATTGGCGTCTTGATCGACTTCCTCGCGGATGCGGGTGGCCGCTTCGTCGACCTCGTAGAGCGTCAGGTCCTTGCCGCCGGTGATCGAGATCAACAGACCGCGCGCGCCTTTCATGGAGGCGTCGTCGATCAGCGGATTGGCGATCGCGGCTTCCGCGGCGGTGAGCGCGCGCTTCTCGCCGCTCGCTTCGCCGGTGCCCATCATCGCCTTGCCCATCTCGCGCATGACCGCGCGCACGTCGGCGAAGTCGAGATTGATCAGGCCTTCCTTGACCATCAGATCGGTGATGCAGGCGACGCCCGAATAGAGCACCTGGTCGGCCATGGCGAAGGCGTCGGCGAAGGTGGTCTTCTCGTTGGCCACCCGGAACAGATTCTGGTTCGGGATGATCAGCAGCGTGTCGACCACCTTGTGCAATTCGACGATGCCGGTCTCGGCGAAGCGCATGCGGCGCTGGCCTTCGAAGTGGAACGGCTTGGTGACCACGCCGACGGTGAGAATGCCCATGTCGCGCGCGACCTTGGCGATCACCGGCGCGGCGCCCGTTCCGGTGCCGCCGCCCATGCCGGCGGTGACGAACACCATATGCGCGCCGCTCAGATGATCGCGGATTTCGTCGATCACCTCTTCGGCGGCGGCGCGGCCGACTTCGGGCTGCGAGCCGGCGCCGAGACCTTCGGTCACCTGCGCGCCCATCTGGATGATGCGCTCGGCCTTCGACATGGTGAGCGCCTGCGCGTCGGTGTTGGCGACGACGAAGTCGACGCCGAGCAGGCCCGCGGTGATCATGTTGTTGACGGCGTTGCCGCCGGCGCCGCCGACGCCGAACACGGTTATGCGCGGCTTCATCTCGCGTATGTCGGGAACCTTCAGATTGATCGTCATGGGTTTGCCTTTTTATTGCACGGGCAGCTCGCGCGCCGCCGAACCGGGCCGGTCCGCCGCCGGCCCCTGGTGGATCTGGGGGTGAGGGTCAGAAGCTTTCGCGCAGCCATTGTCCGACCCGTGCCATGTAGCCGCCCGTTCCTGTCATCAATGCCCGCGTTTTCCGCGGTTCGAAGTGTTCTAGATGCGCCGCCTGCGGGTAGACCAGGAGGCCCGCCGCCACCGCGAAAGCCGGCCCCTTGGCCGCTTCCGGCAAGCCCGCGATGCCGAGCGGACGGCCGACGCGCACCGGCCGCTGCAATATCCTCGAGGCCAGGTCGGTCATGCCGACGAGCTGGCTGGCACCGCCGGTGAGCACCACGCGCCCGCGCGGCTCGGCCGCGAAGGGCGAAGCCTTCAGGCGGTCGCGCACCATTTCCAGGATTTCCTCGACCCGCGGCTTGACGATGCGCACGAGCGCCGCCCGCGAGACGAATTGCGGCGGCTCGCGCTCGTCCTCGCCGACCGGAGGTACCGTGATCATGTCGCGTTCATCCGATCCACCGGTCAAAACACTGCCATAAATCGCTTTGATTCGCTCAGCATCCGCGATTCGGGTGTTCAGCCCGCGGGCGACGTCCATGGTCACGTGCGTGCCGCCGAGGGCGAAGCCGTCGGCATGGACGAAGCGGCCGCCGGAAAACACCGCCAGCGTGGTCGTCCCGGCGCCCAAATCGATGGTTGCGGCGCCCAGATCGGCCTCGTCGTCGGCGAGCGCGGCCAAGGCGGCCACATAGGGCGAGGCCACCATGGCCTCGATCGAAAGGTGGCTGCGCTCGACCGCGAGCATCAGGTTGCGCACGGTGGCGACGTCGACGGTGACCATGTGCATGTCGACGCCGAAGCGGGCGCCCAGCATGCCGCGCGGTTCGCGGACGCCGGCGGCGGCGTCGAGCCGGTAGCCGATCGGCAACGAATGCAGCACGGCGCGGCCGTCGCGCACCGAATGGCGGCTGGCGGCCGCCAGCACGCGCGCGATCTCGCCGTCGGTGACGACGCCGTTGGTAAGCTCAATGTCGGCAATGAAGCGCTCGCTGCCGAGGCGGCCGCCGGACAGCGACACCACCACCGATTCAAGCTGCACGCCGGCCATGCGCTCGGCGTTGTCGATGGCCTGGCGGATCATCTCTTCGGCTTCGACCAGGTCGACCACGGAGCCCGCCTTCATGCCGCTCGCGGCGGTATGGGCGAAGCCGAGGATGTGCACGCCGTGGCTGCGGCGGCGCAGCACGTCCTTTGGCGGGGCCGGCTCCAGTCGCGCGATCAGGCAGACGATCTTGCTGGTGCCGACGTCGAGCGCGGCAACGATCGCCGAGCGGCGCGGCGACACCGGTTTCATCTTGGGGGTGAGGCCGAAGCGGAGCACGGTCATGCGGCGGCTCCGCGTGCGAACGCTGGCGCAAGTTGCAAGCCTTGCGGTCCAGCGTTCCCTCCCCCCTTGAGGGGGAGGGACAGGGAGGGGGGTACACTGCATATGACGTGCTTGCAGCTTACCCCCCTCCCCAACCCTCCCCCGCAAGGGGGGAGGGAGCAGGCAGTGCGCGTGGCGAGGTAGCGCGTTGTGCGCGTGGCGAGTGTCATGCCTCGCCTCCCTTGCCCTTGGCTTTCTTTCTCTTCTCGGCGGCCTTGATCGCATCGTCGCGCGCGGCGGCGGCGGCTTCCGACAGCCGCACGGTCACGCGGTCGGGCAGGCGCAGGTCGACGGCGACGATGTCGCGCGCGAGCAATTTCTTCTCGCGCGCGAGCCTGGTGAGCGTGGCGAGCGCCTGCTCGGGCGCGACCTCCGGCAGCAGCACTTCGACGCCGTTTTTCAGATGCAGCGTCCAGCGCCGGTCGGCGACCAGCACGGAAGCGTCGATGCGCCGCGCGATGTCGGGAAAGCGCTGCACGATATTGAGGAAGCCGAAGCCGGCATGCTCGGCGCCGTTGCCGACCACCAGCGGCAGCGCGGCGAAGGACGCCGGCACGAAGGGCTCGAGCACCGTGCCGTCGGCGGCGATCAGCGAGACCGTGCCGTCCTTCTGCCAGAGCGCGAAAGGCTTGCGCTCCACGATGCCGATGCGCAGGCGGCCGGGATAGAGCTTGAGCACGGTCGCTTCGGCGATCCAGGGATCGGCCAACAGGCGCGCGCGCGCATGGGCGGCGTTGAGGAACAGCAGCGAGGAACGGCCGGTGATGCCGGCGAGCGTGAGCACGGTCTCGCGGCTCACTTCGTGCTGGCCGGCGAGCTGAACTTGCGAAATGCGAAAGCCCGCGGCATTGGCGGCGCCGTCGCAGATGTCCTGCACCTGCGCGAGGATGACGTCGCTGTGGCCGCCTTTGACCACGCCGTAGCAGGTGGAGCCGAGCAGCAGGACGGCGGCGGCGCTGGCGCCCAGACCGCGCGGCGGATCGAGCGCGACGAGCATGGCCAGCCAGCGCCTGAGCGTGCGCCAGGCCGGCGATTGCGCCCAGGCCGGCGCGAAGGCGCGGCGGCTCGATCTATCGTCGGGCATGTGAGCGAGGCGTCGGCGGCCGTCCATCGCACCAATTCTTCAAGTGGGATGCCAAGCGGGGGCATCGGCGAAGCGCCGGCACGAACGAGGTTTCGGTCATGCCCGCGGAGGGCGGCGATTCCCGCACGCAAACGACACACACGGCGCGAACAGCGCCGCGAACCGCCGCTAACATCCTAGTCTTCGGGCCTATTGGTAAATGATTAGTAAAATTTGAAGGATTTCGGGGGGTTAAGGGGAAGATGCCGCGAGCGTGGCAAGCGGGACACGGGGGTTGAGCCAAACATCAAGCTTTCTCTGATTAAATTCCTCGACAGCGTAACGCTGCTCTGCTAGCAAAGGCGCCGGCTCCTGTCGTGCGCCTTTCGCGCGCCGCCGCGAAGCCATCTCCTTGAAAAACTCAAGTCTCATTACATGGAGCATCGCCATGGCGGGTTTCACGCCTGCGCTCATCGCCGCTGCGCGGCGCCGTTATGAAGAGACCGACCAGTCGCTACGTTCCATCGCTTTCGATTGCGATATCAGCGCGCGCACCTTGGGCCGCCTGGTCGAACGCGAGGGCTGGCGCAAGCGCCCAAAACGTCCGCCGCGCGACCTGCCGCGCTCCATGCAGTTGCTCGAAGAAGCCATCGCGCTGGAGCGCGCTTACGAGGCACAGCGGAGGCGCAAATAGCCCGCACGGCGGGCGTCGCCTCACCGATCGAGCGAGGCGTCCTCCACCATCCAGGCGACCAGTTCCTCGAACGAAATGCCGGCATGCGCGGCAAGCTCCGGCACCAGCGAAGTTTCGGTCATGCCGGGCTGCGTGTTCACTTCCAGGCAGAACAGGCCTTCCACGCCGGGACCGCTGTCGTCGTAGCGGAAGTCGGCGCGGGAAACGCCGCGGCAGCCGAGCGCGCGGTGGGCGGCCAGCGAGAGGCGCCGGCATTCCTCGTAGACTTCCGTCGACACCGGCGCCGGCAGCAGATGCCGGGAGCCGCCGGGCGCGTATTTGGCCTCGTAGTCGTAGAACCTGGCGGTGGGAACGATCTCGATGACGCCGAGCGCGCGCTCGCCCATCACCGCGCAGGTCAATTCCTTGCCGGGGATGAAGGGCTCGACCAGCACGCGCTCGCCATATTTCCAGTCGGCGCGCGTGAGCTCCTGCGGCGGATGCGCGTGGTCTTCGCGCACGATGAAGACGCCGACGCTGGAACCTTCCGCCAGGGGCTTGATCACGTAGGGCCGCGGCAACAGGTGCTCTTGCGCGACATCGCGGCGCGCGGCCACCAATCCACCCGGCACCGGTATCTTGGCCTTCTCCAGCACGAGCTTGCTCATCTCCTTGTGCATGGCGACCGAGGAAGCGAGCACGCCGGAATGCGTGTAGGGGACGCCCATGATCTCCAGCAGGCCCTGGATGGTGCCGTCCTCGCCGGGCCGGCCGTGCAGCATGTTGAGCGCGACGTCGGGCTTGAGCGTGCGCAGATCGGCGGCGACCTCGCCGGTGACGTCGAGCCGGCTGACGCGGTAGCGGCCGGTGCGATCGAGCGCATCGGCGCAGGCCGCGCCCGAGCGCAACGAGACTTCGCGCTCGGCCGACCAGCCGCCCATCAGCACCGCGACGTGTTTCATTCCGCTTCCCTTCTTCGCCTCTCCCACTTGGGGAGAGGGTCAAGAGCGCCCTACCCCAATCCTCTTAATTTCCCATTCCAGCGCGACGCCGGAATGCTCCTTAACGCGCGCGCGCACCGTCTCGCCCAGCGTCTCGATGTCCGAAGCGCTGGCGCCGCCGAGATTGATGAGGAAATTGCTGTGCAGCGGCGAGACCTGCGCGTGGCCGACGGTGAGGCCGCGGCAGCCGGCCTCGTCCACCAGCTTCCAGGCGCTCATGGCCGGCGGGTTCTTGAAGGTGGAGCCGCCGGTATACGTGCGCGGCTGGCTCGCCTCGCGCTTATGCTTGATGGCGTCCATCTCGGCGGCGATCTCGTCGCGGCTGCCGGCGCGGCCCTGCAACAGCGCGTGGGTGAAGATCACGTCCTCGGGCACCGAACAGTGGCGGTAGGAAAAGCCCATGTCGGCGTTGCTATAGGTTCGGATTTGGCCGTGGCGGTCGACGCCGCGCGCCTCGATCAGCACGTCCTTGGTCTCGCCGCCATAGGCGCCGCCGTTCATGCGCAGCGCGCCGCCGATCGAGCCGGGGATTCCGGACAGAAAGGCGAGGCCCGCCACGCCGGCATCGCGCGCCGCGCGCGCCACCATCACGTCGAGCAGCGCACAGCCGGCGGCGACGCGGCTGTCCTCGATTCCGATGTCGTGGAAGCCGCGGCCGAGCCGGATCACCACGCCCGGCACGCCGCCGTCGCGCACGATCAGGTTGGAGCCGGCGCCGACGACGGCGACGGGGATGTCGGCGGCGAGGTTGCGCAGGAAATAGGCGAGGTCGTTCTCGTCCTCCGGCAGGTAGAACACCTGCGCCGGACCGCCGACGCGGAACCAGGTGACCTCGGCCAGCGACTGGTTGGCGATGAGCCGCCCGCGCAATTCCGGCATGCGCGCTTTGAGCTCGGGGGTGATGTCGGGGAAACTCATAGCGCCGCAAGTTCGCCCGGCAGCGCGTAGGCCCATTGCGTGATCGAGCCGGCGCCGAGACAAATGACGCTGTCGCCCGGCTTGGCGAGCCGCTTGACCAGGCCGGCGAGCTGCTCGGGACCTTCGAGCGCGATCGCCTGCTTGTGGCCGCGCGCGCGCAGGCCCGCGACCAGCGCATCACGGTCGACGCCGGGGATCGGCGCCTCGCCGGCCGCGTAGACCGGCGCCACGATCACCGTGTCGGCGTCGTTGAAGCAGGTGCAGAACTGCTCGAACAGATCGTGCAGTCGCGTGTAGCGGTGCGGCTGCATCACCGCGATCACGTGGCCGTCGCCGCTCTCGCGCGCGGCGCGCAAGACGGCGGCGATCTCCACCGGATGGTGGCCGTAGTCGTCGACGATGCGCACGCCGTTCCATGTCCCCACTTTGGTGAAGCGGCGCTTGACGCCGCCGAAATCGGCCAGCGCCTTGCGGATGAGCGCGTCGGAAATGCCGAGCGCGTGCGCCACCGCCACCGCCGCGGTGGCGTTGAGCGCGTTGTGGCGGCCCGGCATGGGCAGCGTGAGCTTGTCGATCGTGTGCGTGATCTCGCCGGCGCGGTCGCGGAACTGCACGCAGAAGCGCGAGGCGCCGGCGTGATGGTCGAGATCGGTCAGCCGCACGTCGGCCTGCGGGTTGGTGCCGTAGGTGAGGATGCGGCGGTCCTGCAGCTTGCCGACCAGCGACTGCACCACCGGATGGTCCGTGCACATGACCGCGAAGCCGTAGAACGGAATGTTCTCGACGAAATCGCGGAAGGCGTCCTGCACCGCCTCGTAGGTGTGGAAATGATCGAGATGCTCGGGATCGATATTGGTGACGATGACGACGTCGGCCGGCAGCTTGATGAATGTGCCGTCGAACTCGTCGGCCTCCACCACCATCCAGTCGCCTTTGCCGAGATGGGCATTGGTGCCGTAGGCGTTGATGATGCCGCCGTTGATCACGGTCGGATCGAGCCCGCCGGCGTCGAGCAGCGCCGCCACCAGCGAGGTGGTGGTGGTCTTGCCGTGGGTGCCGGCGATGGCGACGCAGGATTTCAGCCGCATCAGCTCGGCCAGCATCTCGGCGCGCCGCACCACCGGCAGGCGCTTGGCGCGCGCGGCGACCAGCTCCGGATTGTCCTGCTTGATGGCCGAGGAGACGACTACCACGTCGGCGCCGTCGACGTTCTCGGCCTTGTGGCCGATGGCCACCTTGACGCCCTTGTCGCGCAAGCGCTTGACGTTGGCGCCTTCGGCCACGTCGGAGCCGGTGACGGTGTAGCCGAGATTGACCAGCACCTCGGCGATGCCGCTCATGCCGATGCCGCCGATGCCGACGAAATGGATCGGGCCGATATTGCGCGGCAGTTTCATGGGACCGGTTTCCCCTGCGTGAGCCGGGCCAAGTTATGGCACGCAGCGCCGAGAATTTGAATTCGCCGCGGGCGCCGGACAGCCCGGTTTCGCGGGACATGGTGACCGATCATACGGGATGGCGTCCCGCAGTTCAGCGCGCGCGGTAGGCCTTCAGAAAAGCGCGCACGGCGATGCCGACGACGTGGTCGATGCGTTCGGGGCTCGGCGGCGGCGCGAAGTTGAACAGCATCGGCTTGAACATGGTGGCGTGGGTGGTCTCGATGAATTGCGCCGCGGCGACCTCGCAGTCTTCAATTTCCAGCACCCCGGCCTCGACCTGCGCGCGCAGATAGGCGGCGAGCCGGGCGATGCCGACCGCCGGACCGGTCTCGTAGATCCTGCGGCCGATTTCCGGCATGCGCTCGGCCACCGCGATCACCGCGCGCAGCGACTCCATGCGGCCGGGCGTTCCCATGTTGCGCACGAAGGCCTTGCCATGGCGCAGCAGGACCGCCTCCACGTCGCGATCGGCGTGATCGAAATCGAACACGCCTTCGGACTGCAGCGAGCATTCGTCATGCACGATCGCCGTGAACAACTCGTCCTTGTCCTTGAAATAAACGTAGAGCGTGCCCTTGGAGACACCGGCCGCCTTGGCGATATCGGCCATGCTGGCGGCATCGAAGCCGCGCGCCAGAAATATCGCGCGCGCGCCCTCCATGATCTGGCGCCGCTTGGCATTGTCTTCGTCGGCCTCGACCGGCCGGCTTTGGCTCAGTTCAGCAATATCGCTCATGTGTCTGGCACTCCCCTCGGATGCCCGTTCTAGCGGCGAGTCGGCCCGCTCTACCACTCCTTTGAGACTTTCGTTCAATGACCGAACCGTTCGGTCAATAAAGTGTTGACAGCGCTCTGAGGCAAACTTATGTTGACCGAACCGTTCGGTCAATAGGGGTTTCTCCCGAGGAGCCAATAATGCAGCCCCAACGCGCCGATAATGATGAGGTTTACCATGATCCGAGCCCGCTCGTCGGCGCCCGCGGCGCCAATGCCGCGCAACGCGCCCGCAATCTGCAACACGCACCGACCCCCCTCGCCGCCCGCGAGCCCACGGCCGACCTGCCAGCGGCCGCCGAGGTCCCCCTGGCACGCCGCCCTGAGCCCCCTGGGGCCGATCTGGCCGGCGCCGCCGTTCAGGACATAAAGCCCGCGCCCAAGCGCAGCCGGCGCAAGCTGGCCTTGATCGGCGCCGTCGCGGCGATCGTGCTCGGGGCGACCGGCTGGTTCGGGTACGGCTACCTGACCGTCGGCCGCTTCCTGGTCACCACCGATGACGCCTATGTGCGGGCCGACACCACGACCCTCGCCGCCAAGGTGCCGGGCTACGTGTCGGCAATCGAGGTTGGCGACAATAAGCTGGTGCATGCCGGCGACGTGATCGCCCGCATCGACGATGGCGACTATCGGCTGGCCACCGATGCCGCGCGCGACCGCGTCGCCACCCAGCAGGCCACCATCGGCCGCATCGGCCAACAGATCGCCGCCGCGCAGGCGGCGGTCACCCAGGCGCGGGCGCAGCTTGCCTCCGCGCGCGCGGTCGAGACACGCACCGAATCCGAGCTGAAGCGCCAGCAGGCGCTCGCCGACAAGGCCTTCGCCAGCCGCCAGACCTTGGAGCGCGCGCAGAGCGATCGCGACCAGGCGATCGCCGCGGTACAGAGCGCGCAAGCCGCGATCGCCACGGCAATCGCCAATGTCGGCGTGCTGGAAGCCCAGCAGCGCGAAGCCGAGCGCACGCTCAACGAACTGAAGACGGCGCAAGCCAAAGCCGCGCGCGATCTCTCCTTCACCGTGCTCCGCGCGCCGGTCGACGGCGTCATCGGCAACCGCGCGATGCAGGTCGGCGACTACGTGCAGCCCGGCCAGCGCCTTGCCAGCCTGGTGCCGCTATCGGGCGTCTATGTCGACGCCAATTTCAAGGAGACGCAGGTGGCGCATCTGCGTCCCGGCCAACCGGTCAAGGTGAGCGTCGACGCCCTGCCGGCGCACGACATCGCCGGCACGGTCGCCAGCATGTCGCCGGCATCCGGCTCGGTGTTCTCGCTGCTGCCGCCCGACAACGCCACCGGCAACTTCACCAAGATCGTGCAGCGGCTGGCGGTGCGCATTCGCCTGCCGGCGGCGGTGACCGACACGCGCCTGCTGCGTCCGGGCATGTCGGTGGTGGTCAGCGTCAATACCAAATCGGATTCAGCGAGTAACGAAAGCGCAACGTGGTTCACCCCCGCTACGGAGCGCTCAGCCTCGCTGAATTCCGCCCGGTGGTGAGCAGGCGTGTCGTGAGTAGCCTCGCCACCACCCCCGCCGCGCTTCCGGTCTCCGCTCGTTCCCCGATGGGCGGCGCCGGGAGCGCGGACGCTCTTGCGCCGCGCCGCGTCATCGCCTTCGTCGTGATGTGCTTCGGCATGTTCATGGCCTTTCTCGATATTCAGATCGTGTCGGCCTCGCTTTCCGAGATTCAAGCCGGCCTGTCGGCCTCCGCCGACGAAATCCCCTGGGTGCAGACCGCCTATCTGATCGCCGAGGTGATCGCGATCCCGCTGTCCGGCTTTTTGTCGCGTGCTTTCGGCACGCGCATCTTGTTCACGATCTCGGCAGCAGGCTTCACCTTCGCCAGCATTATGTGCGGGCTGAGCTCGTCCATCCATACGATGATCGTCTGGCGCGCGCTGCAGGGCTTCATCGGCGGCGGCATGGTGCCGACGGTGTTCGCCACCGCCTACCTCATCTTTCCCGGCGAGCGGCAGAAATACGTCGCACCGGTGATCGGCCTGATCGCGACACTGGCGCCCACCATCGGGCCGACCGTCGGCGGCTATGTCACCGACATGATGTCGTGGCATTGGCTGTTCTTCATCAACATCGTGCCGGGGCTGATCGTCGCCGGCGCCACCTGGATGCTGGTGGATTTCGACAAGCCCGAACTGTCGCTGCTGGAGAATTTCGACTGGTGGGGCCTCATCTCGATGGCGGCCTTTCTCGGCGCGCTGGAATACGCTTTGGAAGAGGGCCCGCGTCACGACTGGTTCGACGACACCACGATCACCGTGGTGACGCTGGTGTCCGCGCTGTCGGCCGTCGTCTTTTTCGCGCGCGTGCTCACGGCGCGGGCGCCGATCGTCGACCTCAAGGCCTTCGTCAACCGCAATTTCGCCGTCGGCAGCCTGTTTTCCTTCGTGCTCGGCATCGGGCTCTACGGGCTCACCTATATTTACCCGGTCTATCTCGCCCAGATCCGCGGCTACGATGCGCTGATGATCGGCGACACCATGTTCATCTCAGGCCTGGTCATGTTCCTGAGCGCGCCGATCGCCGGCCAGCTCAGCCAGCGCTTCGATCCGCGCTTCATGCTGATGGGCGGCTTCGTGCTGTTCGCCATCGGCACCTGGCAGATGACTTATCTCACCAAGGATTGGGACTTCTGGCAGATTTTCTGGCCGCAGGTGTTCCGCGGCATCGGGCTGATGTTCTCCATCGTGCCGGTGACCAATACGGCGCTCGGCACCTTGTCGCCGGAGCGGGTGAAGAACGCTTCCGGCCTGTTCAACCTGACGCGCAATCTCGGCGGCGCCATCGGGCTTGCCGCCATCAACACCGTGCTCAACGACCGCATGGATCTGCACCTTGCCCGCCTGCACGCGTCGGTGAACTGGGCGCGCCAGCCGGCGACCGAGATGCTGGCGCGGCTCACCGCCCATTTTCAAGGCTCGGACGCGCAGACGATGGCGCTCAAGCAGATGATGGCCATGGCGCGCCAGCAGGCGGCGGTGATGAGTTTTGCCGACGTATTCCTGATGCTGACGGTGCTGTTTTTGGCGCTGGCCGCGCTCGGCGTCATCATGAAACGGCCGGCGCCGGCGGTCGCGGTCGACGCGCATTAAAGTCCGACTCATTTAGGCTGAAGCACCTTTGACCGCTCGTCCCCGCGCAAGCGGGGACCAGAACGGCAAACCGAGGGCTTTGCGATTTTCGCCCCTGGATACCCGCTTGAGCGGGAATGAGCGGAGAATGCTTCGAACTCCGCAGATCAGAACTCTAAGCCCTGCGGTTTTCAGCACCAGATCGGCCAGCCGCTCGGCGGCGTCGAGCGTGCCCGCCGCTTTGGCGGCCTGCGCCATATGGGCAAGGCGCGCCGGATCGGCGGCGAGCGTAGCGATCTCGTCGGCGAGGCGCTGCGGCGTGAAATCGCGCTGCGGCAGTCGAATGGCGGCGCCCGCCTCCGCCAGCACGCCGGCATTGGCGAACTGGTCCTGGTCGAGCGCATGCGGCAGCGGCACCAGGATGCCGGGGCGGCCGATGGCGGACAGTTCCGCGACGGTCGAGGCGCCGGAGCGCGAGACGATGAGATGCGCGGCTGCCATGCGGGCCGGCAGATCGGCAAAGAACGGCGCGCATTCGGCGGCGATGCCGAGGCGATCGTAGGTCGCGCGCACGACAGCCATGTCCTCGGCGCGCACCTGCTGCACAATGGAAAGCCGCGCGCGCAAGCCGGGCGAAAGAAGCGCGAGCGCCGGCGGCACGATCTCGGCCATGACATGGGCGCCCTGGCTGCCGCCGAAGACGAGCAGGTTGAGCGGCGCGTCGGCAGCCGGCTGGGCGTAAGGCGTTTGCGCCGCCGCGATCACCGCCGGGCGCACCGGATTGCCGGTGAAATTGATCTTGCCCTGCAAATGCGGATCGAGCTTGGCCAGCGTGCGGAAGCCGGTGGCGATAGAGGTCACGCGGCCGGCCAGCAGCCGATTGGCCCGGCCCATGACGCCATTCTGCTCGTGCAGCACGGTCGGCACGCCGCGCAAGCTCGCGGCGAACAGCGGCGGCACGGTCGGGTAGCCGCCGAAGCCGACCACTACGGCGGGGCGGAGACGGCCGATCAGGCGCAAGGCCTTGAGCGTGCCGAACGCCAGCAGCGTCGCGGTGCGGGCGAGCGAGAGCGGATCGCGCCCGCGCAAGGTGGCGCTCGGGATCAGGTGCACGGCGCGCGCGGGAAACTTGAAATGGGCGGCGCGGGTGTCAGTGGCGAGATCGATCGTGACGCCGCGCTTTTCCAGCACCACGGCGAGCGACTCGGCCGGAAACAGATGGCCGCCCGTGCCACCGGCGCAGAGGAGGATCAACCGTTCATTGCTCGTGTTTTTCGCCGCCACGAAAAGACCCCCACCCGCCGCGCTTCGCGCGCCGGCCTCCCCCTTTCAGGGGGAGGTAAGAAAGAGTCAAGCCGCGCTTTCAGCCGGCGCCACATCGGGCGACCGGTCGGGCGCCAGCATGGCCGCGCGCGGCTGCTCGCGCGTCAGCGCCAGCAGCATGCCGATGGTATAGGCGAGCGAGATCATCGAGGAGCCGCCATAGGAGATGAACGGCAGCGTCATGCCCTTGGCCGGGATGAGATGGATATTGACCGCCATGTTGATCGCAGCCTGGGTGCCGAACAGGATGGCAAGCCCGGCGGCGGCGAAGCGGATGAACAGGTCGTCGTTGCGCATGGCGCGGATCAACGCGCGAATGACGATGAAGGCATAAAGCGCCACCAGCACCAGGCAGAGCGCGACGCCGAACTCCTCCGCCGCCACCGAGAACACGAAATCGGTATGGCTCTCGGGCAGGATGCGCTTGACGGTGCCCTCGCCCGGCCCGCGCCCGAACCAGCCGCCGCGCATGAAGCTTTCGGTGGCGACGTCGATGTTGAAGGTGTCGCCGGAGGTTGGGTTGAGGAAATGGCGGATGCGGCGGGCGACGTGCGGCACGGTGTAATAGGCGGCGGTGAGGCCGACGCCGGCGAGGCCGGCGATGCCGAACACCCAGATCACGCGCATGCCGGCCATGAAGAACAGCGCGCTCCACACCAGCACCACCAGCATGGTCTGGCCGAAGTCGGGCTGCAGCACCAGCAGCAGCACCACCAGCAGCAGCATTGCGAGCGAGATCGTATTGGCCGGCATGTCGGGGCGCTTGGCCGATTCGCCGAACAGCCAGGCCACCAGCACGACGAAGGCGGGTTTGAGGAACTCCGAGGGCTGGATGTTCATGCCGAAGATGACCAGCCAGCGCCGCGCGCCCTTGATCTCGGCGCCGAATACCGGCGTCAGCGCGACCAGGACGAGGCTGACGAAGAAGACGATCATCGCCAGCCGGCGGATCTGCTGCGGATTGAGGAAGGAGACGCCGAGCAGCACCGCCAGCGTCGGCACGAGGTAGAGAATATGGCGGTCGACGAAATAGAACGGGTCGAGGCCGAGGCGGGCGGCAACCGGCGGGCTGGCGGCAAGCGACAGCACGATGCCGGCCAGCATCAGCGCGCCGACGGCGGCGAGCGTGAGCTTGTCGACCGTCCACCACCACTCGGCAAAGGGCGTGCGTTGCGCGCGCGAGACCATGAGGCTTCCCGTCCGGGGCCAAGCTGACGGGGGATGGTTGAGGAAGGATTAACACTCGGTGTCATTGCCCGCGAAAGCGGGCAATCCAGTAATCCCGGTTTCGCGGTGAGTACTGGATCGTCCGCCTTCGCGGACGATGACAGCTGAGAGTCACGTCGCGCCCTTAACCCCCGGCAGCGCCAGCACGATGTCGGTGAACGCCTTCCCGCGCACCTCGAAATTCGGGTACTGGTCGAAGCACGCGCAGGCGGGCGACAGCAGCACCACCGGCTCCTTGGCTTTGGACGCCGCGGCGGCGCGCGCGGCGGCGTCGATGGCGGCCGACAGCGTGCCGCTCATCTCATACGCCACCTTGCCGTCGAGCGTCTGGGCGAAGTCCGCGGCCGCCTCGCCGATCAGATAGGCCTTGGCGATGCGCGGGAAGAATTCGGCGAGGCTCGCAATGCCGCCGGTCTTGGCCCGCCCGCCGGCGATCCAGAAGATGTCGTGGAAGCTGCCGAGCGCCTTGGCGGCCGAATTGGCATTGGTCGCCTTCGAATTGTTGACGAACAGCACTTTGCCCGCGGGCGTCTTTTTTTGTCCCACCTGCTGCATGCGGTGGGCGAGACCGGGAAAGCTCGTGAGCCCCTTCTGGATGGTGGGCAGATCGACGCCGAGCGCGACGCAGGTCGCCACCGCGCAGGCCGCGTTCTGCGCATTGTGCCGCCCGCGCAGACTGCCGATGCCGGCGAGCTCGGCCACCGCATGCGCCTTGCCGTTCTCGGCGCGCAAAATCCGGCTGCCTTCGGCGTAGTAGCCTTCGCGCAGCGGCGCCTCGACCGATACCCGCAGCACTTTTTTGCCGGCGCGCTCGATGCGGTCGGCGGCATTGCGGGTGTAGCGGTCGTCGACGCCGATCACCGCGCTGCCGCCCGGCTCGATGCTGGCCGGCACCAGCGCCTTGAGCGCGGCGTAGTTCGCCATGGTGCCGTGGCGGTCGAGATGGTCCTCGCTGACGTTGAGCAGCACGCCGACGGTGGGCTTGAGCGAAGGCGCCAGATCGACCTGATAGGAGGAGATTTCCAGCACGTAAGTGCGGCCGGGGGCGAAGGGCGCGAGCGCCAGCGCCGGCACGCCGATATTGCCGCCCATCTGCACGTCGCGGCCGGCCGCGGCGAGCAGGTGCGCGGTGAGCGCGGTGGTGGTCGACTTGCCGTTGGTGCCGGTGATGGCGATCAGCGGGCAGTCCTTACCGTGGGCGGCGCGCTCGCGGCAGAACAATTCGATGTCGCCGATGACGTCGACCTCGGCCTTGTGCGCCAGCCGCACGCTCCAATGCGGCTCCGGGTGGGTGAGCGGCACGCCGGGCGACAGCACCAGCGCCGCGATCCCGGACCAGTCGATGTCGTGCAGGTCTTGGGGCTTGAGCCCGGCGCTTTGCGCGTCGGCGAGGCTCTTTGCGTTGTCGTCGAACACCACCACCTCGGCGCCGCCCTTGATCAGCGCGCCGGCCGAGATGAGACCGGATTTGCCGAGGCCGAAGATGGCGACCTTTTTACCGGCGAACGTGGTGGCGGGGATCATGAGTTCCTGTCGTCCCGGCCGAGCCAACCGGTCCGCGCGAAGCGCGGCCCGATGATAAACTGCGCGAGGGCCGGGACCCATACTCCGCAGCCTGTCGATAGTGCACGGCGTATGGGTCCCCGCCTTCGCGGGGACGACAGCCCCGTCGTCATCGCAACTTCAAGCTCGCCAGCCCGGCCAGCGCCAGCACCACGGCGACGATCCAGAAGCGGATGACGATCTGCGGCTCGGTCCAGCCGAGTTGCTCGTAATGGTGATGGATCGGCGCCATCTTGAACACCCGCTTGCCGGTCAGCTTGAACGAGGCCACCTGCACGATCACCGACACGGCTTCGAGCACGAACAGGCCGCCGACGATGGCGAGGACGATCTCGTGCTTGATGGCGACCGCGACGGTGCCGAGCAGCCCGCCGAGCGCGAGCGAGCCGGTATCGCCCATGAAGATCGAGGCGGGCGGCGCGTTGAACCAGAGGAAGCCGAGCGAGGCGCCGATCACCGCGCCGCACAGCACCGACAATTCGCCGGTGCCGGCGACATAGTGGATTTGCAGATATTCGGCGAACACGGCGTTACCCGCGAGGTAACTGATCAAGCCGAAGCTCGCCGCCGCGATCATCACCGGCACGATGGCGAGGCCGTCGAGGCCGTCGGTCAGGTTGACGGCGTTGCCGG
This sequence comes from uncultured Pseudomonadota bacterium, assembly GCA_963805535.1. Taxonomy (GTDB): domain Bacteria; phylum Pseudomonadota; class Alphaproteobacteria; order Rhizobiales; family Xanthobacteraceae; genus Pseudolabrys. The sequence goes on along the minus strand of CAWDUV010000002.1, from coordinate 830,067 downwards.
CGCCGACGATGACGAAGGCGCCGAAGACCAGGAAACCCCAGCCGAGATTGACCATCAGCTCCTTGAAGAAGGGAAACACCAGTGCGGTCGCGGTCTTGCCGCTGCCGAGATGGACCAGCGCCAGGCAGGCGGCGACCGCGATCGCCGCCTCGATCAGGAAACGGGTGCGGCCGGCAAAGCCGCCGCTGGTCTGCCTGGTCACCTTCAGATAGTCGTCGTAGAAGCCGACCAGGCCGAAGCTCAAGGTGACGCCGAGCACGACCCAGACGTAAGGGTTGGCCGGGTTGGCCCACAGCACGGTGGAGACGAACAGCCCGGCCAGGATCATCAGCCCGCCCATGGTGGGCGTGCCCTTCTTGGAAATGAGATGCGACTGCGGGCCGTCGAGGCGGATGGGCTGGCCCTTGCCCTGCTTGACGCGCAGCAAGTCGATCATCGGGCCGCCGAACAGGAACACGAAAACCAGTGCGGTGACGATGGCGCCGCCGGTGCGGAAAGTGAGATAGCGGAAGACGTTGAGGAACGAGAGATGCTCGGAAAAGTCGGCCAGCCAATAGAACATCGGTCAAACCTATCCTAGCTCTGCCCGCGCCCGATCGCGCGCGCCCTGGCGGGGAAATTGCCGCTCCAATGCCTTGACGATGGGACCCATTTTGGAGCCAAGCGAGCCTTTTACCATGATCGCGTCGCCCGCGCGCAGGGCTTCCAGCACGGCCGGCTCCAGCTCCGCCGCCGTCCCGGCATAGCCGCCCCGGCGGTTGGAGGGAAGGGCCTCCCAGAGCGCGTGCATCAGGGGGCCGGAACAGAAAACCAGGTCGATTTTGGCCTCTTCCAGCGGGCCGGCCAGCCCGCGATGCAGGTCGGCGCCGGTGGGGCCGAGCTCCAGCATGTCGCCCAGCACGGCGATGCGGCGGCCGCGCTCGCCGACCGGCGCCTGGCCGAGCAGCGCGATGGCAGCAGCCATGGAGGCGGGATTGGCGTTGTAGCTCTCGTCGATCAGCAGCGCGGCCCCGCCCGGCACAAGCAGGGCGACGCGGGCGCCGCGGCCGAGCGCCGGCTTCAAATCGGCGAGCGCGAGCGCGGCGAGCGCGAGATCGGCGCCGGCAAGCGCGGCCGCCGCCAGCACGGCAAGCGAATTGTGCACCAGATGGAGGCCGGGCGCGCCGAGCTTGTAGGTGACCGGCTCGCCGAGGACGATGGCCTCCACGGTCGAGCTATCGGGCTGCAAGGCGTAGCGGACGAGGAAGGCATCGGCGTTCTCGTCTTCGCCGAAGGACACGATGCGGGCGACGCTCGCCTTCTTGGCGGCGGCGGCGAGGCGCTCGAATTGGCTATTGTCGCGGTTGAGCACGGCGGCACCGCCGGGCTCGACGCCAAGGAAGATCTCCGCCTTGGCGTCGGCGATTTTTTCCAGCGTGCCGAAAAACTCCAGATGCACCGGCTCGACAGTGGTGACGATCGCCACATGCGGACGCGCCAATCTGGTGAGCGGCGTGATCTCGCCGGCATGGTTCATGCCGATCTCGAACACGGCGTATTTGGCGTCCAACGGGCAGCGCGCGAGCGACAGCGGCACGCCCCAGTGATTGTTGTAGGAGGCGGCGGAGACATGCGTCGCGCCGTCGCGCGACAATGCGAGACGCAAGGCTTCCTTGGTGCCGGTCTTGCCGACCGAGCCGGTGACGGCGATGACTTTGCCGGCAAAGCGCGCGCGCGCGGCGCGGGCAAGCTCACGCAAGGCTTCCAATACGTCGTCGACGAGCAAGAGCGGCGCGCTGGGAAAGCGCGGGCCTTGCGCGCGCGCCACCACCGCGAGGCCGGCGCCGCTTTTCAGCGCTGCCTCGACGAAATCGTGGCCGTCGCGGGCATCGCCTTGGATGGCGAAGAAGGCTTCGCCCTTGCCGATGGTGCGGCTGTCGATGGAGATGCCGGGCACCTCGGCCGGCAGCCTGCCCGCTTTCTCCGCCCGCATGGCGGCGGCCATGGCGTCGAGGGTCCAGAGGGCGGTCATGAAATTCCTCCGACGCGTGTCCCGGGCGCAGCGCAGCACGCAGTGATGCGCTGCAGACCCGGGACCCCGGTTATCGCCGGATGAAAGCTGGGTCGCGGATCAGCGGTGCACCGCTTCGCGCTGCACCGCGTCCGGGACACGAGGTGCCGTGCCCTTCTCATGCCACCTCCTCCCGCAGCGCCGCGGCGACCGCTTCGTGGTCGGAGAAATGCAACACGCGCTCGCCGACGATCTGCCCGGTCTCGTGGCCCTTGCCGGCGATCAGCAGCACGTCGCCGGATTTCAGTTCGGCGATGCCAGCGCGAATTGCCTGCGCGCGGTCGCCGATCTCGGCCGCGCCGGGCGCCGCGGCGAGAATGGCGGCGCGGATGGCGGCGGGCTGCTCGCTGCGCGGATTGTCGTCGGTGACGATGACGCGGTCGGCATTGTCCACAGCGATGCGGCCCATGAGCGGGCGTTTGCCGGCGTCGCGGTCGCCGCCGGCGCCGAACACGACAATAAGCCGGCCGCGCGCGTAAGGGCGTAGCGCTTCGAGCGCCTTCTTCAGCGCGTCCGGCTTGTGCGCGTAGTCGATGAAGATGGGCGCGCCGTTTTTCTCAGCCACGCGCTCGAGCCGGCCCTTGGCGCCTTTGAGCGTCTCCAGCGCCGGAAAGACGCGCGCCGGATCGCTGCCGGTGGCAATGCAGAGACCGGCGGCGAGCGCGGCGTTCTCCACCTGGAAGGCGCCGACCAACGGCAATTTGACTTTGTAGGCGCGCCCGGCATGGGCAAGGCGGATCACCTGCGCGAAGCCGTCGATGGCGCCCGCCACCAGCTTGATGTCGTTACCCTGCACGCCGACCGTCATGATCTTCAGGCCGCGCTTCTCGGCGGCCGCGACCACTTGGCCGGCATAGCAGTCGTCGACGCCGATCACCGCGGTGCCGTCCGCCACGATCAGGTCAGAGAACAGCCGCAGCTTGGCGGCAAGATAGGCTTCGATGGTCGGGTGATAATCGAGATGGTCGCGCGAGAGATTGGTGAAGGCGCCGGCCGCAACGCGTACGCCGTCGAGCCGGTGCTGGTCGAGACCGTGCGAGGACGCCTCCAGCGCCAGATGCGTGACGCCCTCGCCAGCCAAGCGGTCGAGCGTGCGGTGCAATTCGATCGGGTCGGGCGTGGTGAGCGAGCCGTATATTTCGCCCTTGGGCGACACCACGCCGATGGTGCCGATGCTGGCGGCTTGCAGACCGAGCGTCGCCCAGATCTGGCGCGTGAAGGCGGCGACGGATGTCTTGCCGCTGGTGCCGGTGACGGCGGCGATCGTGCCGGGCTGACGCGGGAAGAAGGCCGCCGCGGCGAGCGCGAGCGAGCGCCGCGCATTGGGCACCTGAATGAAAGCGACAGTGTCCGGCACGGCGGCCGGCCGCTCGGCCAGCACGGCGGCGGCGCCGGCGGCGAGCGCCTGCGGCACAAAGCCAAGCCCGTCGCTTTTGGTCCCCGGCACCGCGACGAACAAATCGCCCGGCTTCACCTTGCGGCTGTCGGAGGCAATGCCGGCGAGCTCGGCGCGCGCGAAGCGCGGGTCGAAGCGGGCATTTTCCAGCGGCAGCGCGGCAAGTTTCATCTAGACGTCACCCCGCTCGTCCCCCGCGCAAGCGGAGACCCAGTTCAGAAAACCTGGAGCCGCCTCCCCGGTGGCTCTGGATTCCCGCTGACGTGGGAATGAGCGGAAATTGGGGCGCCCTGAGGACTGCAAGCAACTAGCGGCTTTCGACCGCCTTGGCCAGGATCAACTGGTCGGCCTTGGGCAGGTCGAAGCGCGGCTCGATGTCGAGCAGCGGCGCCACCCGCGCGATCACCTTGGACGCGGTCGGCCCGGCGTTCCAGCCGGCGGTGGCAAAGCCATGCGTGCCCGGCACCGGCTGCGGCTCGTCCAGCATGATCATTAAGAGGTAGCGCGGCTTGTCGGCCGGCAGCACCGCCATGAAATCGGTGAGCAGCTTGTGCTTGGCATAGCGGCCGTTGACCACCTTTTCGGCGGTGCCGGTTTTGCCGCCGACATAGAAGCCGGGAACGTTGGCAAGCTTCGCGGTGCCGATCTCGGCGTTGAGCCGCAACAGATAGCGCATGTCGAGGCTGGTCTGCGGCTTCAACACGCGCTTGGCGACCTTGAGCGCCGCCGCGCGGCTGCGCTTGAGGAAGGTCGGCTTGATCAGCAGCCCGCCATTGACCGTCGCCGCGATCCCCATGGCCGCCTGCAAGGGCGCCACCGACAGACCATGGCCGAAGGCGATGGTCACGGTGTTGAGCTCGCCCCAATGTTTCGGCACCAGCGGCTCGGCGCTTTCCGGCAGTTCGGTGCGCAGCCGGTCGAGCTGGCCCATCTTCTTGAGGAACGCCTTGTGGCCGTCGACGCCGACGGCAAGCGCCATGCGCGCGGCACCGATATTGGACGAAAAGGTGAAGATTTCCGGCACCGAGAGCGCGCGCCCCTTCGGCTCGTAGTCGTGGATGAAGAAGCGCCCGTAATGCAGCGGGTGGCTGGCGTCGAACTTGGACTTGAGCGTGGCCTTGCCGTCGTCGAGCGCCATGGCGACGGTGAGCACCTTGAAGGTGGACCCCATCTCGAACACGCCGGTGGTCAGCCGGTTGATGCGCGAGGGATCGTTGGCCTCGCGCGGATTGTTGGGGTCGTAGTCCGGCTCCGACACCAGCGCGACCACCTCGCCGGTATTGACGTTGAGGATGAGGCCGGCGGCGGCCTTGGCATGAAACTTCGCGCGCGCTTTGACCAGTTCGTCGCGCATGGCGTATTGCGCGCGCAGATCGAGCGAGAGCTGTACCGGCCGCTGCAGCCGGTCGGTGGCCAGCCCCGCCATGTGCAGCGCGGCGAGCCCCTGCCCATCCACCCATTTCTCCATGCCGGCGATGCCCTGGTTATCGATATTGACCAGGCCGATCACCTGCGAGACCGTAGGACCGTTGGGATAGACGCGCTTGTTCTCGGTCAGAAAGCCGACGCCGGGAATGCCGAGGCGGTGAATCTCGGCCTGCTGCTTGGGCGTGATCTCGCGCTTGAGCCAGACGAAGCCGCGCTTCGAGGCCAGCCGCTCGTGCAATTCCTTGCCGTCGAGGTCGGGCAGCGCGGCGGTGAGCTGCTCCTCGGCGTCGTCGATGTCGATGAGCTTGCGCGGCTCGGCGTAGAGCGAGGGTGCCTTGATGTCGGTGGCGAGGATGGCGCCGTTGCGGTCGAGAATGTTGGGGCGCGCGGTGGCGACCGCGTCCTGGCCGACGCTATGGCGGTCGCCATGCTCGTGGCTCTCGATGGCGAAAGTGACGAGCCGCAGCGCGATCACGCTATAGATGCCGACGAAGGCGAGGATGGCGAGGCCGAGCCGCGCCTTGGCCTTCACCTCGCGGTCGACGTTGACGCCATAGAGCAGCGAGCGCAGCGTGCGCTGAAAGCGGCTCTCAGGGGTTTTCAGAGGGCCCGCCATGGCGTCACCGTCCGGCCGGCGCCGCCGGCACGCTGCCGGTGGTGGCGGGCGCCGCCGGCGCGATCATGGCGCCGATCGGATCGCGGCCGGGCGGCGGCACCGGCGGGCGCATCGGCAAGTTGTCGAAACTGTCGAATTGCGTCGGCTTGATCGGCTGCAGTTTCAGGAAACGGTCGGCCAGCTCCTGGACGCGCGCCGGCGTGTCGAGCTTGGCCCATTGCGCGCGCAAGACCGCGATGGCGTCGCGCTCGTGGCGCAGTTCGTTGCGCAGCCTGGCGACGCGCGCGGCCTGCAGCGTGGAATCGAATTTGATCTTGTAGACCGAGGCCGCCGCCAGCACGAGGGCGCAGATGATCAGGATGTTGATCAGGCGCATCATGTCAGCGCCCCCGCATGACGTCGGCGAGCGTGGGCAGGCGCGGCAATAGGCGCGTCAGATCGCCGGCATGCGCGGGCGCCTCGGTACGCTCGGCGGCGCGCAGCTTGGCGGAGCGGGCGCGCGGATTGCGGGCGACTTCTTCTTCGTCGGCGGTGACGGGACGGCGGGTGAGCGGGCGGAAGCTCGGCGCCGCACGTTTGACTTCGGGCGCATGGCGCGAGCCGCCGCGCGTCGCCGCGCGCTCGGCGAGGAAGGTCTTGACGATGCGGTCCTCGAGCGAATGGAAGGAGACCACGACCAGCCGCCCGCCGGCTATCAGGATACGCTCGGCACTGACAAGCGCCGCCGCCAATTCGGCGAGCTCGTCATTGACGAAAATGCGCAAGGCCTGGAACGTGCGCGTGGCCGGATGGATGTCGCCGGGCTTGGAACGCACGACGGAGGCAACGATATCGGCGAGCGCAGCCGTCGTGGCGATCGGCGCACTCTCGCGCGCCCGCACGATGGCGCGCGCCACGCCGCGTGAATGACGCTCTTCGCCGAGAATGTAGACGATGTCGGCCAGGTCTCGCTCGCTGCCAGCCTTGACGATGTCGGCGGCACTTGGGCCCTCTCCGCTCATGCGCATGTCGAGCGGCCCGTCGCGGCGGAAAGAGAAGCCGCGCTCGGCCTGGTCGAGCTGCATCGAGGAGACGCCGAGATCGAGCACCACGCCGTCGATAGAGTCGCGGCCATGGGCGCGCGCGATGTGGTCCAATTCGGAAAAGCGGTCCTGCACCAAGGTGAGGCGGCCCTGCGCCTCTGCCGCCAATTGGGCGCCGGCCGCGATGGCCCCCGGATCGCGGTCGATGGCGATCACCTGGCAGTTCGCCGCCGCCAGCAGCGCGCGCGTATAGCCGCCGGCGCCGAAGGTGCCGTCGATATAGACGCCGCCGTCCTTGACCTGAAGGAAATCGAGCGCCGCGCGGCCGAGCACGGGAATGTGGGGGGCTGGTCCGCCAGCGACAGCGGCAAAGCCGTCGCCGCCCGCCGTCATTCCCGTGCTCCGCGCGCCTCGCGCGCCGTCGCCTGGGAGCTCAGTTCGCTTCGGAACTCGCGCACCTTTTGGGTGGCCTCCGCGAGCTCGCGTTGAAAGCGGCCGGGCTCCCAGATCTGAAACTTGTGGCCGAGGCCGACGAAACTCACCGCTTGCGCGATCCCCGCATGCCGCTTGAGCGCCTCGCTCAAGCTCACCCGCCCCTCGCCGTCGACCTTGAGCGTCTCGCTGGTGCCGTAGAGCGCCAGCGCAAAGCGTTCGCGCTCTTCCGAGAACGGGGGATAGCGCGCGATCAGTGCCTCGATCTCCGACATCAGCGCATTCCCGCCGGCGTCGATCGCTGGCGAAGCGAGCGCCGGATAGCAAAAGAGGCCCTCGAAACCGTCGCGGGCGAGCACCGAGCGGAAGGCGGCGGGTATGGAAACGCGTCCCTTGGAGTCGAGCCGCAGCGTGACGTTCGACACGAAGCGGTCCATCGCCCGCAACCCCACACGCCGACCGGACGCGACGCCCGCATGCAACGCGGACACGACCCTCTCGGGCGCCCACGCCGCGCGCTGGAGCGAAGCAGCGGGCCATCCATGAAGAGAGTTTGTGGGATACCATGGGATTTTATGGGCGTCAATGGAATGAGCCCGCTACGGACACCCTTGCGGGCGCCCGGCGCGGGCCGCCGTCCGATTCCCATTAACGACCCTTAAACTTAAGGATTTCTTGCCGGCGGCCCGGTTCCATCCGCCGTTCGCGCCGGTTCCGGTGCGGTTCCGCAGGAATGCAAAAACCGCAAGGCGCGGACGCGCCGCCATGCCGGAACGTCACCCCGCCGCTTGCGTTGGCGCCAAGGCGGGGCGGCAACCGCCCCGAAGTTCCGTACCAGTTCGCGTAGCAGACGAAGCCGAAGGACTCCACGAATCCAAGGAGGCGACTATGACCAAGAGATTGATGCTTGGCGTCGCGCTGTCGGCACTGACGGTGTCGGGCGTGTTTGCCCAGAGCCCGCAGGCTCCCAATCCGAGTTCTGCGCCGCCGGCGGCGACGACTACCGATCAGATGATGAAGTCCGATCGCGCCAAGCCGGCGAAGACGGACGCGGCAAAGCCCGCCGACAAGTCGGCGGCCGCTCAGCCGGCCGAGAAGAGGGCCGATATCGTAATGTCGCAGAAGCCCGACCAGTGGCTGGCGTCGAACTTCAAAGGCACCGAAGTGGTCGGCGAGAACGGCAAGAAGGTCGGCACCGTCGGCGACATCCTGTTCGACAAAAGCGGCAAGATCGAAGCCTATGTGATCAGCATGGGCGGCTTCCTCGGCATGGGCGCCAAGGAAGTGGCGCTGGCGCCGAACTCGTTCACTGTCTTGCCCGGCAGCAAGGGCGACTCCGACAAGCTCAAGCTGTCGATGACGCAGAACGAGCTGAAGCAGGCGCAGAACTTCAAGCCGTATGAGAAACCGCGGCCGACCACAACCGGCTCGGCCATCCATAGCCCGTTGGGCGGCGGCAGTCCGCTGGGTGGAATGAACGCGCCGCGGCACTGACGGCGCGGCAAAACCGCGGATGCGAAATGCGATCCGGGCGGCCGGTAAATACCGCCCGGACCGTTGCATTTTTGCGTTATTGCTTTTTCGCGCGCGCGGTGAATGATGCGCGCCAAGCGCACAACAACCCTGAAAGCGTCCGGCTCCGGTCCATGTCACTTTTCCAGCCGGATTCATTCATCGTCGCCGAAGTCAAGCCTTCGCCCAACCACGACGAACGCGCGCTCGGCCGCAAGCCCGACCTCATCCTGCTGCATTACACCGGCATGGTCACCGGCGCGGCGGCGCTTGAACGTCTATGCGCGGCCGAAAGCAGAGTGTCGGCGCATTACGTGGTGTTCGAGGACGGCCGCATCGTGCAATGCGTGCCGGAGGAGCGGCGCGCCTGGCACGCCGGCGTGTCGTTCTGGGCCGGCGAGACTGATATCAACTCCTGCTCGATCGGCATCGAGATCGTCAATCCGGGACATGAGTTCGGCTACGTGGATTTTCCGCTGCGGCAGATCGCGGCGGTGATCGCGCTGTGCAAGTCGATCCTGACGCGGCGCGGGCCGATTGCCGCCGATCGCGTGCTGGCGCATTCGGACGTGGCGCCGGCGCGCAAGCAGGATCCGGGGGAGAAATTCCCCTGGGGCCTGCTCAGCGAATCCGGCGTCGGCCACTGGGTGCGGCCGGCGCCGCTGACGCTCGACGGCCGCCAGTTGAAACCGGGCGACAGCGGCGACCTGGTGTTGCGGCTGCAGCGGACGCTGCGCGCATACGGCTACGGCGTGGAAGAGAGCGGCCACTACGACGAATTGACGCGCGACGTGGTCGCCGCCTTCCAGCGTCATTTCCGCCAGGCGCGGGTCGACGGCGTCGCCGACACCTCGACGCTGTTCACGCTGCGCGCGCTGATCGAGACGCGGCCGGTGCCGCTGCAGGCGTCTTCGCGCGCTTAAGCCCTGCGCGCGGGTTTCTCCTCGCCCGGCAGCGGCAGGCCCGGCAGGCGCCAGGGCGCGCCGCCGAAGCGCTCGACCAGGAAATCGATGAACACCTTGACGCGCGGCAGCCGCTGGCGGCCGGCCGGGTAGATGGCGGCGAGCGGAAACGGCTCGACGTGATGCACGTCGGTAAGCAGCGCGGTCAATTCGCCGTCGCGCAGCGGCCCGCCGACGATCACGTCCGACAGGCGGACGATGCCGGCGCCTTCGACCGCCAGGCGGAGCGCGGCTTCCGCGTCGTCGGTGATGACGCGCGGGCGCACGTCGACCACGTCGATGCCGGCGCGCGTCTTGAACGGCCAGCGATTGAGGCCGGGGCCGGCGACCAGGATGCAGTCATGCGCCTTCAGGTCGGCGGCGCTTTGCGGCGTGCCGCGGCGCTTGAGATAGGACGGCGCGGCGCAGATCACGCGCTGCAGGTCGGCGATCTTGCGCTGGATCAATGGCCCGTCCGGAATGTGGCCGGAGCGCACAGCGATGTCGGCCTGCTCCTCGATCAGATCGACCAGGCGGTCGGTGATCGACAGGTCGAGGTCGATTTCCGGATAGCGGGCGAGAAAATCGGCGAGCGCCGGCGCAAGCTGGTGCAGGCCGAAGGCGGTGCCGGCATTGATGCGCAGCTTGCCGCGCGGGGCGCCGCGCGCCTGCGCCACTTCCGCCTCGGCCTCTTCGATGTCGGCGACGATGCGGCGGGCGCGCGCCAGAAAAGCCTCGCCCTCGGGGGTGAGGGCCAGGCGGCGGGTGCTGCGTTCCAGCAGGCGCACGCCGAGGCGGTCCTCCAGCCGCGAAACGAGCTTGGAGACGGCCGAGGGGGTCAGCCCTAAGTCCTTGGCAGCGGCGGAGAAACTGCCGCGGTCCAGGACCCGCACGAAGACGCGCAAATCGGAGACAGCGTCCATTTATTTGTGCCTACTGATCACTAATGCTTGGACATAATAGCATATTATATTCCGATGAGAAGATAATATTATGCAACCAACGCATAGGGGCTGGCTGACAGCCCCGCCGAAAAACCGAGAAATGGAAATGACCGCCAAATTCAACAGCTATTTCGAGCCCGTCGACGTCCATGCCGCACTGGCGCGGGCGCATGCCGACCGCGGCGAATATGTCCGCTTGGCGCTTCTCCGCCTGCCGACGCTGGTCAAGCGCGTGGCTGCCAAGCTGCGCTTCGGCCGGGCGCGCCTACCGCGTAACGGCGCCTGGGCCTAAGCCTTCGACACCAATCGGATAAGTCCTCCCGGCCGCAAGCGTCAGAAATGGCGCTGGCGGCGCGGTTGAGCAAGCCCGGACCTCGCCTCCCTCCCGGCGGGTCCGGGCTTTTTTTAACCGGCGCGACGGGCTGCGCTTGACCCGCGCCCTCGCCGCCCCCAATCCTATTCCGTCAGTCGGCCGGACGGCCGCCCCGCGCCAATGCTGAAAGGCGGCCGGGGAGGAAAGTCCGGGCTCCATGGACGAACGGTGCCGGATAACGTCCGGCGGGGCGGCCCTCGGGCTCGCCTCAGGGACAGTGCCACAGAGAACAGACCGCCGCGGGCGCGTAGCGTTTAGCCCACGGCAAGGGTGAAACGGTGCGGTAAGAGCGCACCGCGCTTGCCGGCAACGGCAGCGGCACGGCAAACCCCACCGGGAGCAAGACCGAATAGGAATGACGCGAAGCGCAAGCTTCAGGTCCGTCCGGGCCAGTCATTCGGGTAGGTTGCATGATGCGCCGGGCAACCGGCGTACCAGAGGAATGGCCGTCACGTCTGCCGCGCGAGCGGCGGGCCATACAGAACCCGGCTTACAGGCCGGCTGATACGTCAAACGGGGGCTCGGCGGCAAAACCGCCGGGCCCCCGCCAATTTAGCTGCTCGGGCAATAGCGGCAGCCGCGCCGGCTCAACTCAACTGCGTCAACAACGCCCTGGCGTCGCGCAGGTCCGGCCGTTCGAAGCCTTCGGTGAAAGCGGCATAGACCGGCGCCAGCAGATCGCGCGCCTCTTGGGTGCGCGCGCCATCGCGCAACAGGCGCGCCAAGCTCACGGCCGCGCTCAGCGCGATGGGGCGGCACGACTGCTGCGCCGCGACGGCGAGCGCCTGCCGAAAGACGGCTTCGGCCTCGGCGGCGTTGTCGTGCGATTGCGCGAGCAGGATCTCGCCGCGCAGCCGCGTGATCTCGGCTTCGTGAAAATGAATATTCTGTTCGTTGATGTTGTCGGCGGCGCGCGCGATGGTGGCGAGGGCGTCGTCGAAGCGGCCGGCGCGCATCTGTTCCTGAGCGATCAGCGCCAGCACGATAGGCTGAAGCACGGCGACCGGCGCGCTCTTACTCGCGTGCTCCATCTGCGCGATGCCTTCATCGCGGTCGCCGTCCTGCGCCAAGAGCCAGCCGCGCTGGAATTTCGCGTAGCTCAGCGGCCAGGGAAAATTGTTGCGCTCGGCCAGCGGGTAGAGTTCTTCGTTCACGGCGCGGCACGCTTCCACGTCGTTAAGCAGAAGATGCGTCAGCCCCCCCATGTTCAAGCCATGGGCGATCGAAAACGTGTGGCCCAAAGCGCGCGCGTCTTCGATGCAACGCCATGCCTCCCGTTGCGCCTGGTCGGGCTGGCCGAGCGCCCACAGGCTGATGGCATAAAAGCTCTGGGCGCAGACGCGCGAATCGTGACCGCCGAAAAAGAAGGCGTGATCGCGATGACGCTCGCGATCGTAGAGACGCATGACCTGCTGCGTGGACTCCAGCATCGCCGGGTAATTGGCGGTGCGCAGCAGACCCGGCGTGCGCGCGTGATAGGCTTCGAGCAGCAGATCGGGATCGTCGAGCTCGCGCGCGATGGCCAACAGCTCTTCGCCGCGGTCGAGCGCTTCCCGGGTGCGGCCCGACAGCGTCCGATTGAACCAGATGCCCCAGGAAGCAAGGAAGCGCTCGCGTCCCTTGCCGGGGAGTTCGCGGCTAAGCAGCAAGGCGCGCTCATAGTTCAGGGCTGCGTCCTTCGACGTCGGGCCGAGGCCGATCTGCTGCGCCATGCCGAGCCCGAGGCATATGGCGAGTTCCAGTTCGAAGCGCTGCGGCCCTTCCGGCATGGCGACGGCGAGACGCATCGCGCTGGAATAATGCGCAATCGATTCCTGCATGGCGAAGCGGCGCAGGTCGCGGTCGCCCGCCTTTAGCCAACAGTGAATGGCCTTTTCGCTCTGGCTGGCGCCTTCGAACTGCTGCGCCAGCACTTCCGGCGCTGTATCGGGGAAGCGATTCTCCAACACTTGCGCGATGGCGCCGTGCAGTGACTGGCGGTGCGCGCGCAGCATGGTGGAATAGGCGGTGTCCTGCACCAATGCGTGCTTGAAGGCATAGACTGCATTCGGCGGCGAGCCGCGTATCAGCAGCATCTCCGCCTCGGTCAGCCGCGCCAGCGCATCCTGCAGCACGGCGTCGGGCAAACCGGCGACGGCCGCGATCTGCTCGTAGGAGAATTCGCGGCCGATGGCGGCGCCGATCTGCAAGACTTCGCGTGCCGAACCGAGCCGGTCGACCCGCGCCATCAGCGAGGCCTGTAGCGTGGCCGGGACTGCGACCTGTTGCGCCGGCTGCGCGAGCTCGTTGCTTTCGAGCACGGCCTTGGTCAGTTCCTCGACGAACAGCGGCACGCCGTCGGTGCGCTCGACGATCTGCTCGAGCAGGGCTTGCGGCAGTGCCTTGCCGCCGGTGACATGGTCGACCAGCGCCATGCGCTCGCGCCGGCCGAGGCGGTTGAGGCTCATGCTGGTGACGTGCGGCTGGCCGGCCCAGGGCGGCTGGAAGTCCGGCCGGTGCGTGATGACCAGCAGGATCGGCAAGCCTTGCATGCGCTCGACCGTGAGGGTGAGCAGTTCGAGCGAGGTCGGATCGCTCCACTGCACGTCCTCGAATGCCATCAGCACCGGGCTCATGCGCGCGAGGCCTTCGAGCTGCGCCATCAGCGTAGCGAGCACCTGATTGCGCTTGCGCTGCGGGTCCATGGGCGCTGCGCTTTCGACCTGCCGGTCGAGGCCCAGGAGGTCAGCCAGCAAGTCCGCGGCTGCACCGCCGTTGTCGCTGCCCTGTGCCAGCACTTTTTCGATCTTCGCGCGTTTACTGGCCGGCGTGTCGTCGCGGGAAAAGTCGGCGGCGTGCTGGATCTGACTGACGATTGGCTGCAGGGCGCTGCCCTGATGATGCGGCAGGCAGAAATAACGCAGCGCGGTCGGCCGCTCATCGGCGAGCCGCTCGGTGAGCGCCGCGGTCAACCGCGACTTGCCGATGCCGGGCTCGCCCGACAACAGCACGACGCGGCCCTCGCCCTGCTTGGCCTGCTGCCAGCGGCGCAGCAGCAAGTCCAGTTCCTCCTCACGGCCGATGAGCGGCGCCAGATTGGCGGCGCGCAGCGCCTCGAAGCGGCTTTGCATGGTGCGCTCGCGCAACACGCGCCAGGCGCCGACCGGACCATCGAATCCCTTGAGCGCGCCCGGATCGACCGGCTCGTATTCGAACACATCGCCGGTCAGCCGCCGCGTGCCGGCGTCGATCAGCACGCTGTTGGGGGAGGCTGCGGATTGCAGGCGCGCCGCCAGGTTCGGCGTCTCGCCGACCACGTTGCGTTCCTGCGCCTCGCCGCTGCCGACCAGCTCGCCGACCACCACCAACCCGGTGGCGATGCCGATGCGCACCTGATGGCCGCCTTTGCCGACCTCGCCGGCGGCGACCTCCTCGATGACCGAAAGCCCCGCGCGCACCGCGTTCTCGGCGTCAGCCTCGTGCGCCTCCGGGTAGCCGAAATAAACGAGCACGCCGTCGCCCATATACTTGGCGACGAAGCCGCGGCAGCGCGCAACGACGTCCGCCACGCATTTATGGTAGGCGGCGATCACCTCGCGCAGATCTTCCGGATCGAGCTTCGTCGACAGCGCGGTCGAGCCGACCAGGTCGCAGAACATCACCGTGAGCTGGCGGCGCTCGGCCGCGGAGGCCGCGCGCGGCGGCGCTGCCGGCGCGGGCGCGGGCTTTGCCGGGGCGGCGGCGGGCGCTTCGCCGAGCTTGCCGCCGCATTGCGCGCAGAAGCGCGAGCCGGGCGCGTTGTCATGGCCGCAGGCGGCGCAAGCCAGACTCTGCGCCGCCCCGCATTGCGGGCAGAACCGGCTGCTATCGGCAATCGGGGCCTGGCAAGCGGGACAGGCTTTGGTTGTGGCCATGGCGCACCATACCACGCGGGCGGAACCGGCGCGTGGTGAATGGTCTTTCGAGCCGCCCCGGAACGGGATGTACCGCCCCCGCGCGACCGTGAAAAGGGCGCGTCAAGCCGGCGCCCGTGTTTATTTTCTGTTTATACGCCCATCAGCCGCTCGCTCACCATGTAACCGGTGAGCAGCGCGGCGCCGAACAGGATGATGGCGCCGGCGGCCGCGGTCTCCAGCCCGCGCACGATCAACAGACCGGTGCCGGGCTTCGACTTGGCGATGCGGCCGGCAAAGCCGCGCGCGCCGACGGCGAACGTAGCGACGCCGGCGACGGTGATGGCGGTGCCGAGGCCCATGACGAAGGTCGAGGCGACGCCGATCCAGAACAGGCCCTGCGCCAGCGCGAACACCAGAACGATGATGGCGCCCGAGCAGGGCCGCAGGCCGACGGCGACGATGGCCGCCAGCCCCCGCCGCAGCCAATGCGGACCTTTCAATTGCTGCGGCTCCGGCGCGTGGGAATGGCCCCAGGCCGAGGCTTCCTCTTCGTGGTGGTGATGATCGTGCGCGTCATGGTGATGCGCGTGCGTGTGGCCGTGATCGTGATCGTGCGCATGGTCGTGATGATCATGCGCGTGCTCATGTGCATGCGCGTGATCTTGGCCGTGCTGTTGCGCCGGCCGCGCGTGCAGCAGACTGAGGAACGAGCGGCCCTTCACCCAGAACAGGCGCAGCCCGATCAAGACGATAAAGACGTAGCTCACCGTCTCCACCACGCGCACGGTATTGCCCATCACATGCGCGGTGGCGCCGAGTAAGACGGCTGCGACGGCGACAATGACGATCGCGGTGAGCGATTGCAGTACGGCGGCGGCAAAGGACAAGACGACGCCGCGCCGCCAGGTCTCGTCATTGGCGACGAGATACGACGAGATCACCGCCTTGCCGTGGCCAGGGCCGGCGGCGTGGAAAATGCCATAGATGAAGGAAATGCCGAGCAGCGTATAGGCCGCGCTGCCGTCCGCCTTCGACGCGCGGATCAGGTGCGAGAGCTTGAGATAAAAGCGCGCCTGCTCAGCCAGGATCCAGCCGGCAAAGCCGGCCGGCTCCGGCACGCCGTGCCCACGCAATCCGAACTGCGCCAGCGCCGGCTCGACCAGCAGGCAGATGGCGGCCGCGAGCGCCAGCATCGCCCACAGCGAGCGCCGCGCCGTCATGGACATTGCACCGTGATCTTGTTGGAGAAGTAGGAGCCGAAATTGGTTGCCGCCTCGGGATTGTTGCTGAGCTGCTTGCCGAGCGCGTAAGACATTTCACGCGGCCAAGTGACGGCCAGCTTGCAGGGCCCCGGCGCGCCGACCAGACGCACCGGCGCCTCCTTGGCGAGCGTGAAAGCAATGAAATAGGTCGGGTCATACAGCTCGATGGTGATGTCCTTGCCCTTCACCGGCTGCTTGAACGGCAGGGTGAAATTCAGTGTCAGGATCTCGTTCTTGTAGTCGAGCCAATAGTCGGGCGCGGGATCGGCAAATGGCGCCTTCTTGCCGTCGACGGTGGCGAAGGTGAAATAGCCGGTGTCCTTCAGGTCGTGCATGTTGACCTTGGCGAGCGGGGCGAGCTCGGCGCGCGTGAACTTGCCCTTCTCCTTGCCGGCGAGCCCCTGCACGGCGAAAGCCGAAAACATGTCGTCGAAGGCCCAGTGCTGGCGGATGCCGGTGACGCTGCCGTCGGGCGCGTAGACGAGCTCGCTGGTAGCCGTCACCCAGACATGCGGATGCGCGTTGGCGGCGGCGGCAAAGCCGAGTGCGAACAGACAGGCGGCGATGCAGGCGGGAGGAGACGTTCATTTTACGATCTTAGCACGGGCGCGGGTTTCATGGGGCGGTCTTGATTGGTGTTACACAGTTACGCCGATGCATTGGACATCAGGGGCACTGCACCAGGATCTTGTTGGCGAACTGCGCGCCCCAATTCTGCGACGAAGACAGCGAATTGAAGAACGCCTCGCCCAGCTTCTGCGATTGCGCGGCGGTGATGTCGTGCGGCAGTTCGACGTCGAGCTTGCAGCCCTTGGGCGCGCCGATGAGCGCAACCGGCGTGCTCTTGGTGAATTCGAAATCGACGAAGATGGTGGGGTCGTAGATGTCGATTTTGAGCTGCTTCGCCTTCACCGGATGCTTGAAGGGCAGCACGAAGTTGAGCACCAGGATCGCATTTTTGTAATCGAGCCAATAGCCCGGCAGCGGCTCGGCGAACGGCGCCTTCTTGCCGTCGGCGGTGGCGTAGGTGAAGTATTTGTACTCCTTCAGCGACTCGATATTGGTCTTCGCGAGCGGCGCCAGCTCCTCGCGGGTGAATTGGCCCTTCACCTTGCTCGGAATGCCTTGCGTGGCGAAGGCCGAGAACATGTCGTCGAAGGCCCAATGGTGCTGGACGCCGGTGACGCGGCCGTCGCGGGCGTAGATCAGCTCGCTCTTCATGGTGACCCAGACATGCGGGTGCGCCTGCGCGCGACAGGCGAAGGCGAGCCCGACCAGGGCGGCAAGCAAGAGGCGCAGCGTCGAGGCCATGCCGGCACCATAGCGGCGACTGGGGCGCAAAGGTGGCGCCAGTTTTCCCCTGCTATGCAAATGCCTTATTCGGCGGCCACGACGGCAAGGGCGGCGTTATGGCATGATGGCGCCGGCCTTGCGGGGCGGCTGATTCCGGCGGGAGTGACGACAAGCAATGCAACGCATAGGGACGGCCGGCCATCTGGCGGCAGGTGCGGCAATCGTAATCCTCGGTCTGGCCTTTTTGGCGGAGCCGGCCAGCGCCCACATCATCCAGGGCGAGCAGGGCGGCTTCGGCAGCCGGCTTTGCGCATCCGCTCACCGGGCCCGACCATTTCCTGGCGATGTTCGCGGTCGGCCTGTGGGGCGCGCAGATGGGCGGCCGCTCGGTATGGACGCTGCCGGTCACCTTTCCGCTCATCATGGTGATCGGCGGCGCGCTCGGCATGGCCGGCCTGCCCTTCCCGGCGGTCGAGATCGGCATTGCGCTATCGATCATGGCGCTGGGGCTGGCGATCGCGCTGGCCTGGCGGCCGGCGGAATGGGTGGCGCTCATTCTGATCGCCTATTTCGCGCTCTGTCACGGCTACGCCCACGGCGCCGAACTGCCGCTGTCGACCGATCCGGCCGACTATGCCATCGGCTTCGTACTGGCGACCGGCATGATCCATTTGTTCGGCATCGGCGTCGGCCTCGGGCTGCATAAGCCGTTCGGCGGGCGGCTGGCGCAGGGGCTGGGCGCGCTGATCGGCCTCGGCGGCATCTATTTCCTTGTCCCCGCCGTGCTCGCCGCCTGACGGTCGGCCGCGCATGTTCGCCGCGGCGCTGAGGTGGAGCGGCCCGATCCTGGCCTTGCTGTTTGCGCTTGCCGCGCTCGCGCTGCTGCCGGCGCGCGGCGCCAGCCCGTTCGCGCGCTGGATACTTTCGGATGTGCTGACGCCCGAACGCCTGTTGCCTTTGATCGGCCTCGGCGTTGCCTTCGGCCTGATCGCGTTGCGTTCGCTTTGGCTGGGGGTACCGCTATTCGCGCTCGGCGTCGCTTCCGGCCTGATGGCGGAGGATGCGCTGCTACGGCTACTCGACCAGGTGCCGCGCGCGACAACGCATCTGTTCTACGCCGGCCCGATCGCGCTCATCGTCATCGGCGGCGCGCTGGCCGCCGGCGCCAGGCTGTGGTCGTGGCTGACGCCGCTTGCGGCGGCGATCGTCGGCGCCACGCTGGCGCTGGTGATCAGGATGAGCGACCCCAGCCTGCACGATCCGCTCTATACCTGGACGCCGTTGCTGATCGCGGCCTGGCTGATGGCGGCGATTGCGCTCACGCTACGCGCGTTCCGGCACCGCTGGCTGGCGATCTTCGCGCGCATTCTCGGCAGCTGGCTGTTGGCGATCGGCCTGCTCTATGGCGGGGCCGGGCTGCTGCCGCCGCGAAAACCGCCGCCGGCCGTCCTGGCCCCGCCGTCGCCGCGCAGCGCACCCACTTTCGCGCCGGCGCTGCCGGGCCTGCCGCCGACTGGGCAGCCTGCTCCCTTCCCGGGCCTGCCGCCGGCCGGTCAGCCGAACCCATTTCCGGCCGACAGCGGCCGGCCGCCGCAGCCTTGAGCCCGGGCGGCAGCCAGCAAAGGCCGCTTGCATTTCGTGATGTTATAATATTACATTGCTGTGGCCCAGCCGCCATCGAGGTTTCCGCCATGAAGACTGCCACCGGCTTTGCCCTCATCAAGACGATCGCCGGCATCGCCGTTACCGCCCTGCTCGCCGTCGCTCTGCAAGCGCCCGCCCGCGCCGCGGACGCCGCCATCAAGCTGGTCGCCGCGGAGAATTTCTACGGCGGGGTGGCGCGGCAGATCGGCGGCGACGCAGTCGAAGTGCTTAGCGTGATGAGCAATCCCGACCAGGATCCGCATCTGTTTGAGACCTCGCCGTCGGTGGCACGCGAGCTCGCCGCCGCGCAGATCGTCGTCTACAACGGCGCCGACTACGACGCCTGGATGCCGAAGCTGCTCAAGGCCGCGATGAAGCCGGGGCGCATCGTCGTCGTCGCCTCCGACCTTGTGCACAAAAAGGCCGGCGACAATCCGCATCTGTGGTACGACCCGCAAACCATGCCGGCGGTCGCCAAGGCGCTGGCCGCTGCCTTCGCGCGCATCGATCCCGCCCATGCCGCCGACTACAAGGCGCGGCTGGCCGCGTTCCTGGCTTCGCTCAAGCCGGTCGACGAAAAGATCGCGGCCATCCGCAAGAAATACGCAGGCGTTGCGGTAACGGCGAGCGAGCCGGTGTTCGGCTATATGGCGTCCGCGCTCGGCCTCAAGATGCGCAACGAGCGCTTCCAGATCGCCATCATGAACGACACCGAGCCGCGCGCCAGCGACGTCGCCGCTTTCCAACGCGACCTGAAGGCGCACAAGGTGAAGGCGATGTTCTACAACAAGCAGGCGACGGACAAGATCGTCCAGCAGCTTGTCGCGCTGGCGCGCGCTGCGAACGTGCCGGTGGTCGGCGTGACCGAGACCGTGCCGCCCGGCATGAGCTTCCAGCAATGGATGCTGAGCGAGCTCGCCGCCACCGAAAAAGCGCTGGCCGGGCCGTCTTCTTAAAACCGCCTTGCCGAGCTCCGGCGATCAGTAGGCTGGCCGCCCACCCGGCCCGCCGAAGCGGTAATTGATCGCGAAGGTCACCTGCTGGATGTGCAACTCGGCGGTGCGCAGCAGCGGATTGGGAACGGGCGTAGCCGCGAAGGTGACGTTGCGCGACACGGTCTGCGAACCGAAATCGATATAGTCGTATTCGAGCCGCGCCGACCAGTTGCCGAGGAAGCCCCATTCCACGCCGCCGCCCGCGGTCCAGCCCGTGCGCGTCTCGCCGCCGCTCACCGTCGTCTGCAGCGTGCCGGCGACCGGATTGGTGGTTTGCGAGTTTACCTCGAAATGGCCCCAGGCCGCGCCGCCCTTGCCGTAGAACAGCCAGTTGTCGACGGCGTAGCCGAACCGGCCGGTCAGCGTCGCCAGCCATTCGATCTTGCTATTGGTGGTCAAGAAGCGTGTCGCGGTGAAAGGCGGCACGGTGCTGAAGCGCGAGGTCGTGCCCGAAATATCGCTCCAGGAATAGTCGCCTTCCACGCCGATCAGCCAATGCTGCGCGAATTGATAATTGAAGCCCAGCTGCGGCCCGCCGAACACGCCTTCCTCGCTGCTGGTGCTCTGCTCGCCGGGCGGGAATGGCCGCGTGCCGTTGATGTTGGTGGTCTTGCCGTCGGCCCAGCCGTAACCGACATGGCCGCCGACATAGAAGCCGGTCCAGTCGTAGCCCGCCGGCGGCGCAAGCGGAGGCGCCTTCACCGGCATGTCGGCGGCGTTTGCATTGACCGCCAGCAGAGCCACGGCGGCGGCGCCAGTCAGCCCCGCGCCGCGCACTAGTTTCCCAAACGACAACGACATCGCACCGTTCTCCCCACCACCTCGGCCCCGGCGCGCCAAGCCCCCGAGCAGGCGCGCGATGCCGTTTCCGCTCTCCGGTTCTCGCTCCAGAGGCGCCGGCAAGTTCAGCATTCGGGGCGTCAGCCAAGCGTGAATGCAGCGTGATTCACGCGCGATTAACCGCATGAAATGGGCGTCAAAGCCCCGCCGAAAAGCGGGAAAGCGTGAAGCCCTGTGGCAGAAGGGCTACAGTTCGCCGCCAAATGCGCGTTCGAGGCCCGCCCGCAATCGGGGCAGCTTGGCAAGCTTGCCGTCGGCCCCGAGCCGGATCTGCCGCAACAGGTCGGCGGCGGCGGCGCTGTTGGCGCCGCTGCGGAAGGCGGCCGCGTAGCGGGCGGCCGCCGCCTGGTCGCCGGCGAGGGCGTAGGCGCCGGCAAAGTACATCTGCAGCGACGGGCTTTGCGGCGTAAATGCCGCCGATTTTTCGAACCATTGCAACGCGGCCTTGTCGTTGCCGCGCTCGAGCTCGGTGGCGCCGGCAAACATAGTCCAGAACCGCATGATCGGATCTTTGGGGCTGAGCCGCATGGCGTATTCGATATAGGGCATCGCGTCGTCGGACCTGCCCAGCAGGGTCAAGGCGATGCCGGTCTGCGCATAAGCGGGCGCGAAGCTCGGCTCGATTGCGATCGCGTGCTGGAACGACTTGACGGCGCTTTCGTAACGTCCTTGTCCTTTCTCGACCATGCCCATCCAGTAGTTCGCCGAAACCGAGCGCGGATTAATGCCGAGAGCCTTGTGCAGCAGTTTTTCCGCGCGCGCGAGGCTCGGCTTGCGGTCGAGCAGGTAGTTGAGGCTGCCCATCGTCAGTTCCGAGGCAATGCCGACGAGCGCGGGCATCAGCTTCGGGTCGCGTTGCAGAGCCTGCTCGAAATAGCCGAGCGAGGCGGCAATGTCCCCTTTGCCGGGCCCGCGAAATTGCGCCGCGCGCGCTTTCGCCACCAATTCCGAAATCACGGGTTCGCGCTTATTTTTGTGGTGGTGGGGCACGCTGGAAATCATCGCCGCCAGCCTGAGCTCACGCGCCAACCGCCGGGCGATCTCGTTCTGCACCTTGAGACTGTCGGCGTTGTCGCGCTCGACCGCGTCGGCCCATACCTGCAGGCGCGTCGTCGGATCGACCAGACGGACATTGACATGGACGCGGTCGTTGCGGGTGCGGACGCTGCCCTCGACCACGTAATTGACCCCGAAGGCCGCGCCGACGCCGGCCGGGTCGGCCGCATGCGTGCGATAGTAGGAAGAGGTCTGGTGCGAGATCACCCGCAGCCCGTCGTTACGGGCGAGATTCGTGGTCAGATCGTCGGTGACCGCGTCGGCGAGCTTGCGGTCGCTGCCGCCGTCGGGCGCTTCGAACGGCCAGACCATGATGGGCACGATGGCCTTGGCCTTGAGCGCCGCCATGTCGCCGGCGAGATCGGCGGGCAGCCGCGGCGGCATCCAGGAAACGCCGGATCGCCCCGCCAGCGTGGCCTGATAGACGAGACCAAGCGCGCCGACCAACAACGCGGCCGCGCCCGCCGCCGCGACCGCCAGCTTCTTGCGCGAAACGCCGCGCGCCCAATCGAGCAAACCGGCGCGCGCGCTCGGCGGCGTTACGACCGGGACGGCGTTCATGTCTTGCGTCGGCACAGGCTCGGGCGGCGGACTTTCCCGGGCGGCAGCGGGGCCGGCGGCGACGGGCGCGATCGCGCCGCTTCTGATCGCGGCGATCAGTTCGGCGGTGGCGCTTTCCGGCTCGACGGCCAGTTCGCGCTTGATGAGCGCCGCCACGGTGTGGGCGTGGGCCAGCGCTACGTCGCTGCCGCGATAGCGCGCATAGGCGCGCAGCAACAGCCGCTGCCAGTCCTCGCGCAACGGATCGAGTGCACCGAGCCGTTCGGCCGCCTCGACCACGCGGGCACCGTCGGCGAGCCGCTCGAAATGGCCGACGCAGAACTCGAACGCCCGCGCCGCCGCGGCGGCGATGCGGGCGCGCTCCATGCGCACCCACTCGTCGAACGGCTCGACGTCGAAGCCGATGCCGGCGAGGAATTCACCGCGGTAGAGCGCGGCCGCACGGACCAAATCGTCGGCGGCGGAGGATTCGGCAAGCGCTAGGAAGTCGAGCGCATCGACGCCGAGCCGCGAGAAATCCAGGCGCAGCATTTCGCCCTCGAACAGCAACAAGCCGGGCGCCGCCAAAGCGAGGTCGCTGCGCAGCGAGGTCAGGCATTGCCGCAGATTCTGCCGGGCCTGCCGGTCGTGCTGGTTGCCCCACAGCAGCGTCGCCAGCGCTTCGCGGCTTTCGCCTTCCGCACCATGCATGGCGAGACGGGCGATCAGCCCGCAGCCCTTTCTGGAGGTGATGCGGATAAGGCGGGCGGGCTCGCCTTCCGCCCGCAGAGCAAAACGGCCGAGCAGACGAAGCGTGACGCACCCGGTCTGTTGCATGGCCCCTGCTCTCACCCCGGCCGTTCAGGACGGCCAAAAGTAATGCCATGGCCGCGACTTGTAAATTCACCTGCAGCGGGCTTAGAGCGCAATGCGCTTAGATCGAATCGCGGTGCGCCTCTAATATTTAGCTTGCGCATGATCCTTTTGCAAAAACCGGTTCCCATCCCCGATCAAGTCGGGGACAGGCTTTTTCGGGATCATGTGCTAGGCCCGGTCAGCCCGCCCGTTCGCTGCGGGCGGCGATCCTATTCATCAGCGGCACCACGGCGTTGATTTCGCGCGCCAACACCTTCTTGAGCTCGATCATGGCCGCGCTGGGCGTGCTGTCGCTGCGCGTGATGATGCCGGTCCAACGCTCGGGACCGCTGCGCGGCGTCGGCAACGCGGCCAACTCGCCGGCGGCCAGCCGCTGCGCCACGGAAAGAAGCGGCAGCACGCTCAGATAGTCGCTCTCGCGCAGCATGGTCACCACGGCGGCGGCGGAATTGCTCTCGAATACGACATTGAGCCGGTTGACGCCGAGGTTGGCGAGCGTTGCGCGCATGTCGGCCGCCAGCACGCTGTCGCGCACGTGGCCGATCCATATGGCGGCCTCGAGCTCGGCGGCGCTCGGCTGCTTGCGGCGCGTGAGCTTGTGACCGGGTCGGCAGGCGATGATGTTGCGGTTCTGCGAGATGCGCTCGACGTCGAGACCGGTCGGCCGTTCGACGAGCTCGAACGGACCGATCACCATGTCGAGCCGATGATTGAACAAGGCGGCTACCAGCCCCGGGAAATAATCGCCGTGCAGCACCACGCGGATATGCGGGCGCGTGCGCACGAACTCGCCGATCATGCGGCTCAACAGATGATCGCAGAAGAAGGGCGGCGCACCGATGCGGATGGTGCCGTATTGGCCGGCGGTGATCTCGCGCGAAATATTGTCGGCGCGCTCCATGGTGCCACGGATGGTGCGGCCGAAGGCGGCGAGCTCGCGCCCGGTGTCGGTCGGCGTGAGCGGGCGGCGGCTGCGCTCGAACAGCGGCGTGCCGATGCGCTCCTCCATCAGCGCGATGGTGCGGCTGAGCGCCGGCTGCGTGGTGCCGAGCCGCTCGGCGGCGACGCGCAGCGTGCCGCTGTCGAGAATGGCGGCGAGCTGCACGAGATGGCGCGGATCGAGCTTCATATCAGTCTGATATGATATCCTGCCAAATCATGACTTTTAATCAAGTTATTTCCCGCCTATGATCTTCCCAAAATACTGGCCGGAAAGCCAACAAACGCCGGCAAACACCCGTGGGAGGATACCAATGCGACTGCTGACACTCGTCACCGCCGCCGCCGTGATGCTTTTGGCCGGCGCCGCAACCCAGGCGCAGGCGACCACGCGCCTGGTCTCCAACTGCTTCTGGCCGCCGCAACATCCCGTCTGCACCAAGCTGCTGCCGACCTGGGCCAAATGGGTGGAAAAGGCGACCGAAGGCCGGGTGAAGATCATCATCCCGCCCAAGTCGCTGGCGCCGCCGCCGCAGCAATGGGCCTCGGTCGAGAAGGGCATCGCCGACACCGCGTTCCAGTTCAACGGCTTCGTCGCCAACCGGGTGTGGGGCCCGACGGTGGCGATGCAGCCCTTCATCGCCACGCACGATTCGCCGGCCATGTCGCAGGCGCTGTGGGAAACCTACGAGAAGTATTTTCCGCACGAGTATAAGGGCGTGCACCTGCTCTCGCTCTGGGTGATCACGCCGGCCGAGCTGTGGAGCCAGACCGACAAGCCGGTCAACTCCATGGCGGATCTGAAGTCACGCAAGATCTGGGCGCTGCCCGGCACCAACGCCGCCATCATGAAGGCGGTGGGCGCCGGCGTCGTCTCCGGGCCGGCCGTGCAGATGAACGAGATCGTCTCGCGCGGCGTGGTCGACGCCTATGTCGGCG
The DNA here is from genome assembly GCA_963805535.1 of uncultured Pseudomonadota bacterium. GTDB lineage: Bacteria > Pseudomonadota > Alphaproteobacteria > Rhizobiales > Xanthobacteraceae > Pseudolabrys. The sequence goes on along the minus strand of CAWDUV010000002.1, from coordinate 805,094 downwards.
TCAGCCCGGCGAGCGTGCGCGACTTCCGCCTGATCCCCTACACCAAGTCGATGACGCGGTTCAGCCGCGGCATCTATTCGACCTGCTTCTCCTTCGTGATGAGCGAGAAGAAGTGGGAGGCGCTGTCGAAGAAGGACCAGGACGCCATCACCGCGGTGAGCGGCGCCAAATTCGGCCGCATGATCTCGTCCTATTGGATCGAGGCCGACAAGGAATCCTTGGCCGAGCTGAAGAAGGACGGCGTCAAGATCGTCAAGGCCGACCCGCAATTCGAAGCGGCGCTGGTCAAGATCGGCGACAAGCTGACCAAGAAGTGGATCGAGACCGCCGACAAGCGCGGGATCAACGGGCAGGCGGCCTATGACTTCTACGTCAAGCGCGTGCAGGAACTGTCGCACAAGATAGACTGAGCGGCGGTCGCGGTCGGCATCATCGGCGTCGAAACGGAGGCGGCCATGCGCGCGTTCGCTCGGTTTGTGCTGCCTCCGCTGATGCGGATATCGGAGGTCGCCGCCGCCGCGCTGCTGTTCGCCATGATGATGTTGACCTTTGCCGACGTGGTGGGCCGCTACGTGTTCTCCGCGCCGATCTTCGGTGCAGCCGAGATGATCCAGTTCCTGCTGGCGATGAGCATTTTCGCCGGCCTCTGCCTGGTGAACGCGCGCGACGAGCACATCACGGTCGAGCTGTTCGAGGTGCAGCTCGATCAGCTGATGCCGCACACGGTGCGCCGCATCATCATCCAGGCGTTCTCGGTCGGCGTGATGGCGCTCATCGCCTACCAGCTCTATCAATACGCGCTCGATGCCGAGCAGATCGGCACCAAAACCATCGTGCTGGAATGGCCGCTCGCCGTGGTGTCGTTTACGGTCGCAGGGCTGTCGGTCCTGAGCCTCGTCATGCAGGTTCTCGGCCTCGTGCTGGCGCGCGAGGGCCACGGCGCCGAGGATCTGGGGGGCAGCCTGTGATCCCGGCACTGACCGGCTTCGCCGTCCTCATTCTGCTGTGTTTTTTCGGTTTCCGCGTGGGCTTTGCCACCATGCTGGTCGGCATCGTGGGCTTTGCCTATTTGCGTGGGTTTCCGGCCGCGCTGTCGCTGATGGGACAGCAGGTCATGGAAAACGCGATGAACTACAATCTGAGCGTTATTCCGCTGTTCATTCTGATGGGCACCTTCATCTACCGCGCCGATCTTTCGCGCGATCTCTATGACGCGGCCTATGCCGGCTTCGGGCGCTTTCGCGGCGGGCTGGCGCTGTCGACGGTGGTCGCCTGCGCCGGCTTTGCCGCCGTGTGCGGCTCTTCGCTCGCCACCGCCGCCACCATGACCAAGGTCGCCATCCCGCCGATGCGGCACTACCGCTACGCCGACAGCCTAGCCTCCGGCTCGGTCGCCGCCAGCGGCACGCTCGGCATCATGATCCCGCCCTCGGTGCCGCTGGTCATCTACGCCATCGTGGCGCAGCAGGACATCGGCAAGCTGTTCATCGCCGGCGTGCTGCCCGGCCTGCTGCTGGTCGGGCTGTTCCTCGGCGCGGTCAGGTGGACGGTATGGCGCAATCCGGAATTCGGCCCGGCCGGCGCTCCGCTCCCGCCCGAGGTCAAGCGGCGCGCCTTGCGCGTGGTGTGGCCGGTGCTGTTCCTGTTCGTATTGGTGCTGGGCGGCATCTATGGCGGCATCTTCACGCCGACCGAGGCCGCCGGCATCGGCGCTTTCGGCGCCATGGCGATCTCGCTCGCGCGCGGGCACCTGCGCACGCTGGAGGAATGGATTTCCACGCTGGCCGAGGCCGCGCGCACCACCTCGACGCTGTTCATCGTGATCTTCGGCGCGCTGGTCTTTGCCGAATTCGTCAATCTCTCGGGCTTGCCCTACGGGCTGGTGGACATCGTCGATTCGCTGCATCTGTCGCCGACCGGCCTGGTGATCGCGATCGTGCTGATCGCGATCTTCATGGGCATGATCTTCGAGGCAATCGGCATCCTGCTGCTCCTGGTGCCGGTGTTCATGCCGGCGCTCAACCAGTCCGGCGTCGACATGATCTGGTTCGGCATCGTGGTGGTGCTGGTGACCGAGCTCGGCCTGATCACGCCGCCGATCGGCATGAACGTGTTCGTGGTCAAGGCGGTGATGCCCGACCTCAAGCTCTCGCGCATCTTCGCCGGCGTCACGCCTTTCATCGTCGCCATCCTGGTGGCGCTGGTGCTGATCTTCCTGTTCCCCAGCCTCGCCACCTTCCTGCCGCGCTGGATGTAAAGACCGCAATCATCGTTTGGAGACGACGGAATGCCCGCTGCCAAGAACGTGCTTTGGATCATGGCCGACCAATTGCGTTGGGATTACCTGTCCTGTTACGGCCATCCGCACCTGCACACGCCGCATCTGGACGCGCTGGCCGAGAAAGGCGTGCGCTTCGATGCCGCCTTCGTGCAGTCGCCGTTCTGCGGCCCTTCGCGCATGAGCTATTACACCGGGCGCTATTGCCGCTCGCACGGCTCGACTTGGAACGGCTTTCCCTTGCGCGTCGGCGAGCCGACGCTGGGCGATCACCTGCGCCCGCTCGGCGTGCGCGCGGCGATCGTCGGCAAGACCCACATGGTGGCCGACACCAAGGGCATGGAATGGCTCGGCATCGATCCCGGCTCGCCGATCGGCGTCACGGTGTCGCAATGCGGCTTCGAGCCGTTCGAGCGCGACGACGGCCTGCATCCTTACGGGCCCTACGATCCCGACCCGGACTACGACAACTACCTGCGCCAGCACGGCTTCCTCGGCCGCAACCCGTGGGAGGAATGGGCCAACTCGGCCGAAGGCGACGACGGCGAAATCCTGTCGGGCTGGCTGATGCGCTACGACAATCTGCCGGCGCGCATACCCGACGAGCATTCCGAAACGCCCTATATGACGCAGCGGGCGATGGACTTCATGGACCGGGCCGGCGACCAGCCTTGGCTGTGCCATCTCTCCTACATCAAGCCGCACTGGCCCTATATCGTGCCGGCGCCCTACCACAACATGTACGGCAAACAGCACGTCCTGCCGCCGGTGCGCTCGGAAGCCGAGAAGCTGACCGACCATCCGGTGTTCGGCGCCTATCAGAAGACACGCGTGTGCCGCGCCTTCTCGCGCGACGAGGTGCGCGAGCGGGTGATCCCGGCTTACATGGGGCTGATCAAGCAGATGGACGATCAACTCGGCAAGCTGTTCGGCTATATGGAAAAGTGCGGGCTGATGGACAACACCATGATCGTCATGAGCTCCGATCATGGCGATTATCTCGGCGACCACTGGATGGGCGAGAAGGATCTGTTCTTCGAACAGACCGTGCGCGTGCCGCTCATCGTCTACGATCCACGGCCGGAAGCCGACGCCACGCGCGGCAGTTCTTGCGCCGAGCTGGTGGAAGGCATCGATCTGGCGCCGACGTTTCTCGAATACTTCGGCGGGACGGCGATGCCGCACATTCTGGAAGGCCGCTCGTTAAGCCCGCTGCTGCACCGCAAGGGCAAGCCCGAGCAATGGCGCGACACCGTGATCTCGGAATACGACTACGCCACGCGGCGCCCGCGCGTGGCGCTCGGCATCGACCAGGCGCAAGCGCGGCTGATCATGGTGCGCGACCGGCGCTGGAAATACGTGCACTGCGAGGGCTTCCGGCCCATGCTGTTCGATCTCGAGAGCGACCCGCAGGAGCTCAACGATCTCGGCGCCGATCCCGCCTACGAGAAGGAGCGCGCGCGGCTTTACGATGCCATCTTCACCTGGGCGCGCCGGCACCATAACCGCATCACCATGTCGCCCGAGCGCGTCGAGACCATGGCCGGACGCGAGCCGAAAGGCATTCTGATCGGCTATTGGGACGAGCAGGACTACGAGCAACAGTTCGGCGAGCCGTTCGCAAGCCGCAAGATCCTGTGAAGCGGCTGCCGGCGATCAGGCCGGCGGCTCGCCGCGGTCCCCTTTGCCCCGCCGCAGCGACACGATCTCGGCGATGATCGAGATGGCGATCTCGTCCGGCCGGATGGCGCCGAGGTCGAGGCCGGCCGGCGCCTTCAGCTTGGCCAGCCGCGCGGGCGTGACCCCGCGCGCGAATAGCTTTTCCTTCAGCACTTGCGCCTTGCGGCGGCTGCCGACGAAGGCGACGTAATCGACATCGAGCGCGAGCGCCGCCGACAGCGCCGCTTCGTCGCCGCGGCCTTGCGTGGAGATCACCACGTAGCGGCTGCCCGCCTCATCCACCGGCAACGCGTAGCCTTCGATACGGCGGTCGGGCTCCGCGAAGCTTGCCTGCTCCTCGGCCGGCGCGCAGACGGTGACGGCAAAGCCGCTCCAGCGCGCCAAGTCTGCAACCGCCACCGCCACCGGGCTCGAGCCGCAGACGATCACCTGCGGGCGCGGCAGCACCGGCTCGATGAAAATGTCCATGGTGCCCTGGCTCGGGCACATGTTCTTGGCAAAGCGCACCCCGCCCTCTTCCCTGCCAGCCTGCAATCCCTGCCGGTCGAGCAAATCGGGCGGCTGCACCGACACCAGGCGCGACTGGCCGTCGGCGAGCGCGTCCTTGGCGGCCTTGATGACGGCCGCGCGCGCGCAGCCGCCGCCGATCCAGCCTTCGGTGATGGAGCCGTCGGGCAGGATGACGGCCTTGGCGCCGGCTTTCGCCGCCGTCGCCGCCACCGTGCGCACGACGGTGGCGAGCGCAAACGGTTCGCCCGAGGCTTTGCGCTCGGAGATGACGCCGTGGATGTCGGAGGCAGAACGCATGCTCTCATATCCTCGCGAGATAGGGCTCCAACGCCGCCAGGCTCGCCAGATTATGCGCGGGCGCGAACAGGTCGACATAAGGCAGCGCCGCCTGCATGCCGCGCGCTTCCGGCGCATAGTCGCGCCAGCCGATCAGCGGGTTGAGCCAGACGATGCGGCGGCAGAGCCGGCGCAACCGGCGCATTTCCTCGGCCAGCCGCTCGGGCTCGCCGGTGTCGTAGCCGTCGGACACGATCATGACAGCGGTGCGCGAATTGATCACGCGGCGCGCATGCCAGCGATTGAAGGTGGCGAGGCTCTCGCCGATGCGCGTGCCGCCGCCGATGCCCTGCGCCATCAGCGCCAGCTTGTCGACCGCGCGGGCGACGTCGCGGTCGCGCAGCGAACCGGAGACGTGCGCAAGACGGGTGTGGAACACGAAGGCCTCCGACTCGCGGAAGGCGTCGACCACCCCGTGCAGAAAGCGCACGAAGAACGCCGTGTAGAGGCTCATCGAGCCGGAGGCGTCGAGCAGGAAGACCAGCCGCAGCGGCTTCTCCTTGCGACGGCGGAAGGCAAGGTCGAGCAGCGTGCCGCCGTGCGAGATGTTGCGGTGGATGGTGCGGCGCAGGTCGAGGCGGCGGCCGCGCCGGCGCACGCGCTGGCGGCGCACGAGGCGCGCGCGCATGACGCGGGAGAGGCGCTCGGCCAGTTCGTGCGCCTCGGCAATATCGGCGGGATCGACGATGTGACGCAGGTCGGCGCTGGCCAGGTTCTCATGGCGCGAGGCGCCTTCGCGTTTGCCGCGCCCGTCGCCGGCGAAATCGCCCTCCTCGTTGCGGCGCTCGACATGGTCGGGCATGCCGGGTTGGCCGGCGCGCGGCCCGACATCCTTAAGCGTGCGCGCAGGCGCGCGGTTTTCGAGCGGCGAGCCTGCCAGCGTGCGCGCCTGGCGCAGGCCGCGGCTCAGCCAATAGGCGTCGAATATCTCGTCGAAGCGCTCCCAGTCGGAATGGGTGGCGCAGAACAGCGCGCGCAGCGCCGGCTTGAGCCGCGCCGGGGTTTCGGCGAGCGGCGCGGTGACGATCGCGAGCGCGTCGCCGGTCTCGGCCAGCCCCACCTTGAAGCCGTTGTCGCGCAGCGTGCGAGCAAAGCCGGCGAGGCGCCGGCGCGCGGGCGGGCCGAGGGCCGTTTGAGCCGAAGAGTCGCCGCGCTCGCTTGCGCGGGAATGAGCTGAGTGTGGGCTGCCGGCGGCCATATCATGCCACCTTGCCCAGCAGCCGGTCGGTCACCTCGCGCGGCAGGCGGCTCTTGTCCTCGCGCGTCTTGATCAGGCACAGCATGGTCTCGTGCACCAGTTCCGGCTCCTGGCGCAGATCGTGGATGTCGAGACCGGCGAGCGTCGCGGCCCAGTCGAGGGTTTCGGCGACCCCGGGAACCTTGCGCAAATCCTCCTTGCGCACACTCGCCACCATGTTTGCGATCTGCAGCGCCAGCGCGGTGTCGATGCCCGGCGTGCGCGCGATGACAATGCGCGCCTCGCGGTCGACGTCGGGGAAATCGACATAATGATAGAGGCAGCGGCGGCGTAGCGCGTCGGACAGTTCGCGCGTGCCGTTGGAGGTCAGCACCACGCGCGGAATGGCGGTGGCTTTGATGGTGCCGAGTTCGGGGATGCTGACCTGGAAGTCCGACAAAAGCTCGAGCAGGAAGGCCTCGAACTCCTCGTCGGCGCGGTCGACCTCGTCGATCAGCAGCACCGGCGGATCGATGCGGCGGATAGCGGCGAGCAGCGGGCGCTCGAGCAGATAGCGCTCGGAGAAGATGTGTTCCTCGATCTCGTCGGCGTTCTCGCCCTCGCGCGTCTTGATGGCGAGCAACTGCCGCTGATAGTTCCACTCGTAGAGCGCGGCGTTCTGGTCGAGCCCCTCGTAGCATTGCAGGCGGATCAGTTCGGCGCCGTGCACGGCGGCGAGCGCCTTGGCCACCTCGGTCTTGCCGACGCCGGCTTCGCCCTCGAGCAGCAGCGGCCGCTTGAGGAAATCCATCAGCCAGAGCGCGGTCGCCAGATCCCGGTCGGCGATATAGCCGGCGGCGGCGAGGCGGTCTGAGATTTGGTCGCGGGTGATTTCCATCGCTTTAATATAGTTCGGCTGTCATGCCCGCGTAAGCGGGCAATCCAAGCGCCTTTGGCTTTCTCCGCCTCATCCTGAGGAGCATCGCGAAGCGATGCGTCTCGAAGGATGGGGCGGCCCCATGCTTCGAGACGCGCCGCTGCGCAGCGCTCCTCAGCATGAGGCCGAGCACGGCTCGCGCCAACCGCAGGCCGCCTCACCCATGCAGCCCGAGCTTGTCGGCCGCGGTCCAGACCCGCCAGTTGTCGTGCGGCATCTGGATGTGCGTTGAGCCCAGGAACTTGAAGGCGTCGTTCACCGCGTTGGAGAAGCAGGGAACGCTGCCGACATTGGGACTCTCTCCTACCCCTTTCGCTCCGATGGGATGGTGCGGCGAGGGTGTGGTGGTCCAGTCGGTCTCCCAATGCGGGGTTTCCACCGCCGTCGGCAGGAAATAGTCCATCAGCGAGGCCGAGGTGACGTTGCCGTCGGCGTCGTAATGGATCTCCTGCCCCATGGCGATGGCGAAGCCTTCGGTGAGGCCTCCGTGGATCTGGCCCTCGATGATCATCGGGTTGATGCGGGTGCCGCAGTCGTCGAGCGCGTAGAAGCGCCGCACCTTGGTGGCGCCGGTGTCGACGTCGATGTCGAGAACGCAGATATAGGCGCCGAACGGGAAGGTGAAGTTGGGCGGATCGTAGTAGTCGACCGCCTCCAGCCCCGGCTCCATTCCGGGCGGCACCTCGTGATAGGCTGCCCATGCCAGCTCGGTCATGGTCTTGAAGCGTTCGGGGTTGCCCTTCACCCGGAAGCGGTCGACGTCCCATTCCAGATCGTCGTCGTGCACTTCCAACATGTAGGCGGCGATCATCTGCGCCTTGGCCTTGATCTTGCGGCAGGCCATGGCGGTGGCGGCGCCCGACACCGGCGTCGAGCGCGAGCCGTAGGTGCCCAACCCATATGGCGCGGTGTCGGTGTTGCCCTCCTCGACCATGATGTTGTCGGCGGCAATGCCAAGCTCGCTGGCGATGATCTGGGCGTAGGTGGTCTCGTGTCCCTGCCCCTGCGACTTGGTGCCGAGCCGGCAGATACCGGAACCGGTCGGGTGGATTTTGATTTCGGCGGAGTCGAACATTGCGATGCCGAGAATGTCGCAATTGCGCGACGGGCCGGCGCCGACGATCTCGGTGAAGAAGGCAACGCCGACGCCCATCAATTCGCGCGTCTCGCCGCGCTTGAAGGCTTCCTGCTTCTTCTTCTGCTCCTCGCGCAGCTTCTTGTACTCGGTCGCCTCCATCGCCTTCTTGAGCGCGGTCTGGTAGTCGCCTGAATCGTATACCCAGCCGAAGGCCGATGTGTAGGGAAACTGCTCGGCGCGGATCAGGTTCTTCATGCGGAACTCGGCCGGGTCCAGCCCAAGCTTCTGCGCCATGATGTCCATGGCGCGCTCGACGGCATAGACCGCTTCGGTGACGCGGAACGAGCAGCGGTAGGCCACGCCGCCGGGCGCCTTGTTGGTATAGACGCCGTCGACCGAGCAATGCGCGGTCGGGATGTCATAAGAGCCCGAGATGATCGAGAACAGGCCGGCCGGCCATTTGGTGGCATTGGCGCAAGCGTCGAAGGCGCCGTGGTCGGCGACGGTGTAGCAGCGAAGCGCTAAGATCTTGCCGTCCTTGGTGCAGGCGATCTCGGTCTCCATCCAGAAATCGCGCGCGAAGGCGGTGGTGGAGAGATTCTCGATACGGTCCTCGACCCATTTCACCGGACGCCCGGTGACGATCGAGGCCACGATCGAACAGATATAGCCCGGATAAGCGCCGACCTTGTTGCCGAAGCCGCCGCCGATATCGGGAGCGATGACGTGGATCTTGTGCTCGGGGATCTTGGAGATCAGCGAGCCGACGGTGCGGATGACGTGCGGCGCCTGGAAGGTGCCCCACAATGTCAATTCGCCCTTGATCTTGTCGAAGGACGCGATGCATTGGCAGGTCTCCAGCGGGCACGGGTGCACGCGCGGATACTGGATCATCTCCTTGATGGTGACGTCGGCCTTGGCGAAGGCGGCGTCGGCCGCCGCCTTGTCGCCGGCCTGCCAGTTGAACACGTGGTTGTAGTGCTTGCGCGGCCCGTGCGCGCCTTCCTTCTTGTCCTTGATGTCCTCGCGGATGACGGGCGCGTCGGCGTCCATCGCCTTGAGCGGATCGACATTGCAGGGCAGCCCCTCGTATTCGACCTCGACCAGCTCGGCCGCATCGGCCGCGGTGTAGCGGTCCTCGGCGATGACGAAGGCCACTTCCTGGTTCTGGAACAGCACCTTGCCGTCGGCCAGCACCATCTGCACGTCGCCGGCGAGCGTCGGCATCCAGGCGAGGTTGACGGTCTTCAAGGTCTCGGCGGTGATGACCGCGACCACGCCGGGCACGGCGGCCGCCTTTTCGGTGTTGATGCTTTTCACGCGCGCATGCGCGTGCGGCGAGCGGGTGAAATCGCCGTAGAGCATGCCGGGCAGCTTGAGATCGTCGACGTAATTGCCCCGGCCCTGGACGAAGCGGATATCCTCGACGCGCTTGCGGCGGCAGCCCATGCCTTCCAGCTTCTCGGCGCGCTCGGCGGAGGTGGGGGTCTGGTCGTTCATTCTGCGGCCTCCTTCATCGGGGTGCCGAGCTTGGCGGCGGCGTATTGAATGGCTTTGACGATGTTCTGGTAACCGGTGCAGCGGCACAGATTGCCGGATATGCCGAAGCGGATTTCCTCTTCGGTCGGGTTCGGGTTTTCCTGCAGCAGCCGATAGGCGCGCAGGATCATGCCGGGGGTGCAGAAGCCGCATTGCAGGCCGTGCATCTCGCGGAAGCCTTCCTGCAGCGCGTGCAGCGTGCCGTCGGCATTGGCCATGCCTTCGATGGTACGGATGTCGGCGCCGTTCGCCTGCACCGCGAACATGGTGCAGGACTTCACCGACTTGCCGTCGAGATCGACGGTGCAGGCGCCGCAATGGCTGGTGTCGCAGCCGATATGCGGGCCGGTGAGGTTGAGCTGCTCGCGCAGGAAATGGATGAGCAGCGTACGCGGCTCGACCAGTTCCTCGACCGACTTGCCGTTGACGGTCATTTTGACGTGGGTTTTGGCCATCGTTTTGTCCCCCCTTACGCGCCGGCGCGTTGTTTCGCGCGTGCCAGCGCGCGGGCGAGCATGACGCCCGCCATCTTGGTCCGGTATTGGGCCGGCCCGCGGCCGTCGGAGGCGGGCGAGGTGATCGCCTCGGCGGCAGCGATCGCTTTTTTGACGGTTGCGTCGTCGAGCGTAGAACCGGTGAGAATCTTGCTCGCCTCTTCCGCCCACAACGGCGTCTCGGCCACATTGGTGAGGCCGACCGAGCAGGACGCGACCTTGCCGGCCTTCATGGTCAGCACCACGGCGGCCGCGGCGGTGGCATAATCGCCGATCTTGCGCTTGAGCTTCTCGTAGGCGTAGCCGTGGCCGGCGGCTGGCACCGGGATGCGAATGGCGGCGACGATCTCGCCCGGCTCCAGCGCGGTAAAATAGGCGCCCTGGTAGAAGTCGCGCGCGGCGATCTTGCGCTCGCCCGCCTTGCCGGCCGCGTGATAGGTCGCGCCCAGGCACATCATGACCGCCGGCATGTCGTTGCCGGGATCGCCATTGGCGACGTTGCCGCCGAGCGTGCCGACATAGCGCACCTGCGGATCGGCAATTTGCAACGCCACTTCGCGCAACAGCGGAAGCTTCTTGGCGAGCGCGTCGGAACCGACCAGCTCGTGCTGGGTCGTGGTGGCGCCAATGACGACGTCGCCACCGTCGTCGCGGATGCCCTTCAGTTCGGACACGCCGCCGAGATCGACAAGATGTGAGGGGCTGGCGAGCCTGAGCTTCATCATGGGGATGAGGCTGTGGCCGCCGGCGATGGCGCGGGCATCCTCGCCGAACTGGGCAAGCAGGCCGACCGCTTCTTTCACGGATGACGGACGATGATAGTCGAATGACCCAGGAATCATAACCGCTCCTCCCGGGCGCCCATGACCGGTCGGCTTACGGCCGACATTGCGGTCCCTGAGCGGGCACCCTGTCCATTTGATTGTGGCGAAGAGTGCCGAGCTGTGCGGCGCAGCAACAACTTAACATGCACGAGAACGGGCGGCTTTGCACCAATGGCGGCAGGCTTTGCACGAATTGCGTCAGCACGATTGACGCAAATGAACGCGTATGGCGGAAAGATTATTTGGCGGGATCGGAAACGGGCCCTTTGCCCGCGTTCGCGCCGCCGTTCTTCTCGTCGATGCGCGATTTCAGCCAGCCGGCGCGGCTGCGGCTCACCGGCACGGTATAGGGCTCCTCGGCGGCGAGCTCGACGGTTTCGCTGTCGCCGGAGCGCTTGTAGCCGACGACACGTTCGATATTGACGATATGGCTGCGGTGCACGCGCAGGAAACGGCCGCGGTCGAGGCGCGATTCGACCTCGCCGATGGCAAGCGGGCAGAACAATTTAGCCTTGCCGTCAAACAGATAGGTGTAATGCGCGTTGGCCTGCACCGCGACCACATCTTCTACGGCCACGAATTGCGTCGCGCCGTCACGTTCGATCGGCAGATGATCGGCAAGCCGCGGCGGCGGCGCGCCGGCGCCGCCGAGCGGGGCGTAGATGCCGCGCCGGCGCTTGTCATCGCCGCCGGAAGCGGCAGCGGCGGCCAAGGGAAGCTCTTCCGGAGCAATTTCGGCAGCGCGGAACGCGGCTTGCGCGATTGCGGCTCCGATCTCGGTACGTTCCGGCACCACCGACAAAAGGAACAGCGCGGTGAGAGCGAAGGCGGCAAGCGCGATCGCGATGGCGAGCATGCCCGCCGACAACACAGGCGCCGACAACAACATCGGTATCGGCACAAGCCTGGCCCCGGCCATAGCGACGTAATGCGCGGCGGCGACCGCCAGCCCGAAGGCGATGGCGCCCGCAAGCGCCCGGCTTTGGCGCGCTGCCAGCCACAGCGCCAGCGCGCTGCCGGCGAAGGCAATCGCGACGCTCGAAATCAGCGCCGGCAGGCTGTCGATAATACGCACCGGCAAAGCCGAAACGCCGATGCCGTGCATGATGACGATGGCGGCGGTCAGCAGGCAACTGCCGACCGCCAGCCGCGCCGGGTCGGCCGCGCCGGCGCTCATGGCATAGGCCGCGGCGCCGGCCATCAGCACGCCGGCGAACAATGAAAGCAGCACCGGCAGCGCCAGATAGAACGTCGCCGCATGCGCCGCCAGCAAGGCGGTGAAGTGCATGGCCCAGACCGCGCTGCCGAAGGCAAACGCGGCGCCCGCCAGGAGAAGCCGCCGCCGCAAACCCGCAACCGCTTCGATCTGCATCAATTGGCGGAGTGCGAGATGGCCGCCCTCGACGGCCAGTAAGACCGACAGCAGGACAAGCCAGGGCGCGGTGCTCACCTGCATGCGGGCATCCCTTCCCGGCTTGCGGCGGCAAGCGGGTGCGCGAGAATTATAAAAATTAAAGGCTAGCGCAACCGCCAAGCCTAGCGCCGGCGGCGAATTGCTGTTTGTGCTCTTACGATTTTTCGGCTGCGCGCTTTTTCGCGCCGGCTTCCGGGAAGATCCACATCGCGATGACGAAAAACGCGCCGATCAGCAGCACGAATTTGTCGGCATGCACCGGCGAGCCCGCCCAGTAGACGAGGCCGAGCGCCACCAGAATCACGACTGCGGAGACGGTTGCTTTGACGTCGGCCGGCATGCGCTCCCTCCGGATCAGTTCGCGCCCACCGGCCGCACCGCCGCCTGCTCCGGGCCGGTCGGCTTGGCGCGCAGGTTTTTCTTCAGGAAGCGCGTATTGTAGCCATTGAACACATGCCCGATGAGGCCGCGGTCGAGATCGGAGGTGCCGAACAGCCAGTCGGCGATCGGGAAAGTAAGGTTCATGTTCACCTCCATCATCAGCCGCGCATTGTGATGCGCGGTGTGATGGCGGCGCAACGTGTTGACGAATGGGCAATGCTTGACGAACCAGCCCTCGTCGACGTGGCAGCAGAAATGCATGAACTCGTAGATCAGATACATGCCCGTGGTCACGCACATGAACAGCCAGCCGACATTGGGAGAAAACACATAACCGAGGATGAAGGCGAGCGGGATCGACATCAGCGTGAACACCACCAGCGCATAGGGCGGGAACACGGTGACGCGCCAGTCCTTGTCGTCGCGGAAGCGCATTTCATGGTCGGTGAAGAATTGGTGATGATTGAGCGTGTGCCGCTCGTAGACCGCGCGTAGGCCCTTGATGTTGACCGGCCGGTGCATGACGTATCGGTGCACCACCCACTCGAAAATGTTGGTGAACAGGAAAGTGATCGGTACGGTCAGCCATTCGGCCCAAGTCACGTCATGGATGTGCGTGACATAGACGTAGAACACCGCCGCGCCCATGGCGTAGATCAGCACGATGTGGAAATAACCGTTGTACCAGCCGACGATGCGCGACCGGTATTCGTTGCGGAAGTCGATTTGCCGCTGGCCGATCATGGCCGGCCTCCCCTGCTCGTTCGTTTCGAGTCGAAATCTCTCACTTTGCGGCACGCCTGCCAACCGGCTCAGGCCGCCAAGGCCCGCAACGCAGCATCGATGTCGGCACCGGTCAGTTGCCAGTCATTGTCGAGATTGGCCACCACCTGCTTCATGAAGGGTTCCGACAGGCGCAGCGCCTTGTCGGGATCGCCGAGGTAGTCGGCCAGGATGGCGAGCGCCAATTGCTGCGGGCTGGCGCCCTCATAGGCCCATTCGAAGCCGTATTTGGTGAAGCTCTTGACCTCGTCATGGGTGGAGAGCGGCTTGCCGTCCACACTGACCACAAGGCCGTCGATGGTGCGCCTGCCTGCGTAGGTCTTCATGGGCGAAACCCCGGCCGCGGGAACGAGGCCGCTATTAGAGAAGCGGCCGGCGGCGCCGGTCAAGCCGTGCGTGCGCATCGGCGGGCGGCCGCAATCAGCCGCAGATCAACGCCGCCCCGGGCGCATTGCCGTAGACGCCGTCCCGCCATCCGATGTGGCAGCCGCGCGGCCCCGGCGGCCTGGGGATAGGTAAAGAAGAGTTAACGGGCGCACTTTACCCTCGCGCCGCATGAGCGATCAGGTCATCCGCAGCGCGGCCAGACCGTTCCCGGCGCGGGCGGCGTTGCCCTGGCTGGCGGGCGCGGCCATTTACGGGCTGCTGCTGGCGCTCGGTCCCAAGCTGCTCAACGATCCCGACAGCTTCTCGCATATCGCGGTCGGGCGATGGATCGCGGCGCACGGCACCGTGCCGACGAGCCGACCCGTTCTCCTTTTCCATGCACGGAGCGCATTGGATCGCCTTCGAGTGGCTATCGGAGCTGAGTTATGCCGGCGCCTACTGGCTGGCCGGCTGGCCGGGCGTGGCGGTGCTGGCGGCGGCGGCCATAGCGCTCGCCTTTGCGCTGCTTACGCGCTTCCTGCTGCGGGAACTGCAGCCGACGCCGGCGTTGCTGTTGGTGTTGGCGGCGTTGGCGTTGACGGCGCCGCACATGTTGGCGCGCCCGCATGTCCTGGCGCTGCCGATCATGGTGGCCTGGGCGGCCGCGCTGGTGCGCGCCATGGACGCACGCTTAAAGCCGCCCTATTGGGCCCTGCCGCTCATCGTGCTGTGGGCCAATCTGCACGGCAGCGTGGCGCTCGGCCTCGGGCTGATCGGGCCGGCCGTGCTGGAAGCGTTGATCGAGGACTGGCGCGCCTGGCCGCGCATCCTGTGGCGCTGGCTGCCGTTTTCGGCGCTCGCGGTGCTGGCGGCGTGCCTCACGCCCTACGGGCCGGGGCCGCTGCTGGTGCCGCTCACCACGCTCGGGCTCGGCCACGCGCTGACCACCATCGTCGAGTGGCGGCCGCAGGATTTCGGCCATTTCGGCACTTTCGAGTTTCTGCTGCTGATCGGCCTATTGGCGCTGTCGCGCGGAGTGAAGGTGCCGCTGGTGCGCATGCTGGTGCTGCTGGGGCTGCTGCATTTCGCGCTGGCGCAGGTGCGCAACACGGATCTGCTGGCGATGCTGGCGCCGCTTTATCTGGCGGCGCCACTGGCGCGCCAATTCAAGCCGACGCATGAGGAAGAGCCGGGCGCGGCGTACGGCTATGCGCTCGCCGCGACGGCGGCGATCGTCGTGGCAACCGCGCTCGCGCTCATGCGGCCGGTTACGCCCGACCCGCGCAATGCGCCGCGCGCGGCGATCGCTGCCGCCGATCTCGGCGCTGCGGGCCACGTGCTCAACGACTATCGCTTCGGCGGCTATTTGATCTTTGCCGGCATTCCGACCTTCATCGACGGGCGCGGCGAGCTCTATGGCGGCCGCTTCATCGCGCGCTACAACCGCGATCTGGCGCTGGCCGACCTCACCGATTTCCTCAAATTGCTCGACGAGTATCGGATCGAGGCCACGCTGTTGGCGCCCGATACGCCGGCGGCGAAATTGCTCGACCGGCTGCCGGACTGGCGGCGCGTCTATGCCGACGGCGTGGCGGTTGTGCACAAGCGACGCGAGCCCGCGCCGCACTAGTGCCGCCGATTTGAAGTTCCTGCACCACTCGCCGCGCTCTCGTTCAGGAACTTCAAATCGAAAGCGGCACTAGAATCAAATAGTTGCTAGTGCCCCTTTGCTTCCGAAGTTCGTGTCAGCACATGCTGCAACGTAAAACGAACTTCGGAAGCGGGCACTAGCTCAGGCGGAACCGAAGGCTGCGTATTGCGCGCCGAGCGGCAGATGGCGCAAACCGCCTTCGACCCGGCGGGCGAGCGTCGTCTCCCAGGGCAGCAGCAGGAAATAGCGCGTCTCGATCTCGGACAGACCGCTTTGCGCCATCAGCGCCTGCGTTTTGCCGGCGTCGAGCAGCTTGGCGTCGCGGTCGAATTCGCAGCGCATCACCGCGAGCCGGGTGAGCGGATTGAGCGGATTGTGCTCGATCACGCAGACGAGGCCGCCCGGCCGCACCACCCGCCGCAACTCGGCGATGAAGCCCGGCCATTCCGCGGGCGCCACGTGATGCAGCACGCAGACGGCGGTGGCCAGATCGAAGCTGCCGCTGTCGAAAGGCAAATTCTTGCCGTCGAAGGCGCGGTAATCGTTGTCGGGGTTGTCGGCGCGCGCCTGCGCGATGCTTGGCGCCGAGACGTCGATGCCCGACAGGCGACACACCATGCCGCGCATGAAGGAATGAAAGCTGCCGACGCCGCAGCCGACGTCGAGCATGGCGGGCTTGCCGCCGAGCCTCTCGGCGATCAGGTCGCGCAACAGCACCGCCTTGGCGCGCATGAAAAAATCGTGCGGCAGGCCGGAGAAATCGATCGAGGACTGGACGACATCCCGATAATTGCGGCGGTAGTCGTCGAACTGCGCCGACATTATTCGCGCACCGCATGGATGGCGGGGCGCGTGGACGCGGCCTCGTCGCGCTCGAATCCCACTTTGTCCGCGACCACATAGAGCGGCCGGCGCTTCACCTCGGCGTGGATGCGCCCGACATAGAGCCCGACGATGCCGGTCATCAGCATATTGATGCCGCACAGAAGCGAAATGACGATGATAGTCGAGGACCAGCCGGCGACCAGGCTTGAGTCATGCGCAAGCCACAGCGCCAGCACGTAGCCGCCATAGAGCAGCGCCAGGCCCGACACCGCAAGCCCGCACCAGATCGCCAGCCGTAACGGCGCGTCGGAAAAGCCGAGCGCGGCGTTGAGCGCGAGCCGCGCCATCTTGAACAGCGGATATTTGGTTTCGCCGGCCAGGCGCTCGAGCCGGTGGAAGGTGACTTCGGTCTGCTTGAAGCCGAGCCAGGCCACCATGCCGCGCACGAAACGCTCCTGTTCCGGCATCTGGCGCAGCGCCTCCAGCACCTTGCGGTCGATCAGCCGGAAATCGCCGACGTCGGCGGGAATGGCGACCGAGGACATGCGGCCGAGCAGCCGGTAGAAGAAATGCGCGGTCGCCCGCTTGAAACGGCTTTCGCCGGTGCGCGAGAGCCGCCGGGCGTAGACCACCTCGTAGCCGTCCTTCCACTTGGCGATCATTTCTTCGACCACTTCGGGTGGGTCCTGCAGATCGGCGTCCATGACGACGATTGCCGCGCCTTGCGCCGCGTCCATGCCGGCGGTGATCGCGACCTGGTGGCCGAAATTGCGCGACAGCCCGATATAGCGGAAACGCGGGTCGCGTTTGGCGAGCGCGCGCAGCACGATCGGGCTGCTATCGCTGCTGCCGTCGTCGACGAAGATCGCTTCGGCCGGGCCGTCGAGCCGGCCGAGCAGGAGATCGAGCCGGCGCAGCAGCACGGGCAGCACCGCCTCCTCGTTGTAGACGGGGATGACGATGCTGTAACGGATGCGCTCTGAACTCGCCGCCATGGCCTGTTCCGCTCGGTTGAAACGGTTGCAAGTCTAGAACAGCGATGGTTAAGGCGGCCTTGCCGTGACCGTTAAAGGCGCTCGCGGTTTTTGCCCGTTTTTCGGGCGTTTTTCGCGCCCGCCCCGCGCTCAGTAGGAACGCGGCAGGCCGAGCGCCTTCTCGGCGATGAAGTTGAGGATCATGTGCGGGGTGATCGGCGCAATGCGCGGGATGTAGCTTTCGCGCAAATAGCGCTCGACGTGATATTCGGCGGCGTAGCCCATGCCGCCATGGGTAAGCACGGCGGTCTGGCAGGTCTCGTGCGCGGCTTCCGCCGCGAGATATTTGGCGGCATTGGCTTCGAGCCCGCACGGCTCGCCGGCATCGTAGAGCGCCGCCGCCTTCAACATCATCAATTCGGCCGCTTCGAGCTGCATCCAGCATTTGGCGAGCGGATGCTGGATGGCCTGGTTCTGGCCGATCTTGCGGCCGAACACCTGCCGCTCGTTGGCGTAGCTGCAAGCTTTGCGCAGCGCGGCGCGGCCGATGCCGACCGCTTCCGCCGCGATCAGGATACGCTCGGGATTGAGCCCGTGCAGGATCAAGCGGAAACCGTCGCCTTCGGCGCCGATGCGGTCGCCCTCCGGCACTTGCAGGCCGTCGATGAACAGCATGTTGGAGTTGATTGCCGCGCGGCCCATCTTGTCGATGGCGCGGATTTCGACGTGGGCCCGGTCGAGATCGGTGTAGAACAGGCTCATGCCGTCGGTCGGCCGCATGACGCTTTCGCGCGGCGTGGTGCGCGCGAGAATGAGCGCCTTGTCGGCCACCTGGGCCGTGGAAATCCATATTTTCTGCCCCGTGAGCAGATAGTGGCCGTCGCGGCGCTCGGCGCGCGTGCGCAGCGCGGCGGTGTTGAGCCCGGCGTCCGGCTCGGTGACGGCGAAACAGGCCTTGTGCTCGCCGCGGATGAGCGGCGGCAGCATGCGTTTCTTTTGCTCGTCGTTGCCGAACACCACCACCGGGTTGAGCCCGAAAATGTTCATGTGCACCGACGAGGCGCCGCTCATGCAGGCGCCGGATTCGGCGATGGTACCCATCAGCACCGCGGCTTCCGCGATGCCGAGGCCGGAGCCGCCATAAGCTTCCGGCATAGCGATGCCGAGCAGCCCGGCATCGGCGACCGCGCGGTAGAAGCTCTCGGGGAATTCGGCGCGCCGGTCCTGCTCCAGCCAATAGGCGTCGTCGAAGCGGCTGCACAACCGCTCGGCCAGCGCCCGCACCTCCTGCTGGCGCGATGTGAGTGAGAATTCCATGGGCAGCACCCCCGGGCGAGCGAGAAAAACCTAGCACGCGCGCGCGACGCCCGCGAACAGGCTTAACGCAAGCTTACCGCGCGGTGCGCAATTACCGAAGCCTTTGCAACGAAAGCGCACGAACTTTGTGAGAGGATCAGGCTCACTACCATATTGCCGGGGGGCAATGCCGTGACCGAATTTCGCCGCCGCTGGGCGCCGCTCATTATCGTTGCGACCTATTGCGTCGCGCTGCTCATGCCGGCGCTGATGCCGAGCGTGCAGGCCAAGGACGCGCTGCCGCTGGGCGCGCCGGCCTTTACCGACAGCTTCGACCGCACGGGCACCGCCGGCATGACCGCCATGGGCCCGAGCGAGCAAGCGATGGCGGCGCTGCACGCGCAGGCGAGCGCCGCCTTGCGCGAGCTGCAGGCCTCCGCCGCGCGGCAATAGGCCGGCTCAGCCGGCGACCCGGTCGGCGTCGCGCAGCACCACGTAGATCGCCGGGATCACCAGCACGGTCAGCAGCGTCGAGGACGCTAAGCCGAACAGCAGCGAGATGGCGAGACCCTGGAAGATCGGGTCGAGCAGGATGGTAGCGGCACCGATCATGGCGGCGATCGCGGTCAACAGGATCGGCTTGAAGCGCACCGCCCCCGCCTCCAGCAAAATCTCGCGCAGCGTCCGGCCGGCGCCCGCGCCGTGGCGGATGAAATCCACCAGCAGGATCGAGTTGCGCACGATGATGCCGGCGAGCGCGATGAAGCCGATCATCGAGGTGGCGGTGAACGGCGCGCCCAATAGCCAGTGGCCGAGCACGATGCCGATGAGCGTGAGCGGGATCGGCGTCAGGATCACCAGCGGCAGCTTGAAGCTGCCGAACTGCGCCACGACCAGAATGTAGATGCCGATGATCGCCACCATGAAAGCGGCGCCCATGTCGCGGAAGGTGACGTAGGTGATCTCCCATTCGCCGTCCCACAGGATCGACGGCTTGGCTTCGTTTTCCGGCTGGCCGTGAATGAGAATGGCCGGCGTGCCGAGCTTGCCCCAGTCGTGCGCGGCGATCTTCTTGTCGACCGCCAGCATGCCATAGATCGGCGCTTCGTAGGCGCCGGCCATCTCGGCCATGACCATGTCGGCGAAATGACCGTCGCGGCGGAAGATCGCCGGCGAGCCCAGTTCGCGGGTGACGCGCACCACGTCGCCGAGCTCGACCACTTTCTTGGAGCCGGGCAGCACATTGGCCGGCACCGGCGTGGAGGCGATCGCCTGGTTCCAGGACAGACCACTCTTGGGCAGCCGCACCGTGATCTCGATCGGGTTACGGCCCTCGCCGCGGTGCGAATAGCCGACGGTGGTACCGCCGAACAGCGCCTGGATGGTGTCGTAGACGTCCTGCTGCTGCACGCCGAAGAATTCAAGCCGGTCCTGGTCGATCGAAATGTGCAGCCGCGGGCGCGGCTCGCCGATCGAATCGTCGACGTCGACGATGAAGGGCACCGACTTGAAGATCTTCTTCAGCTCGGAGACGACCGCGCGCCGGGTCTTGGAATCGGGGCCGTAGACCTCGGCCAGCAAAGTGGACAGCACCGGCGGGCCGGGGGGCACCTCGACCACGCGCGCCACCGTGCCCACCGGCAGTACGACATTCTTCATGCGCGCGCGCAGGTCGAGCGCGATCTCGTGGCTGGTGCGGTGGCGCTCGGACTTGGGCGCCAGGTTCAAGTGCAGTTCGCCGAGCTCAGGCGATTCGCGGATATAATAGTGCCGCACCAGGCCGTTGAAGTTGAACGGCGCCGGCGTGCCGGCATAGGTCTCGATCGAGCGCACCTCGGGAACCTTGCGCGCCGCATCGGCGATGGCAAACAGCGTACGCTCGCTGTCTTCCAGCGTTGCGCCTTCCGGCAGATCGACCACCACCGACATTTCCGACTTGTTGTCGAAGGGCAGCAGCTTCACCGTCACGCTTTCGGTGTAGAACAACACGCACACTGCAATTGTCGCCACCCCGACGCCGATAAGGAAAATCCAGGCGCGCTTGCGCGTCTTCAGAATCGGACCGGCAAAGCGCCGGTAGATCTTGCCGAGCCTGCCCTCGCCGTGCGCATCCTCGCTCTCGTGCAAGACCGAGCCTTCCGGGTGCAGCTTGAGCATCAGCCAGGGCGCGATCACCATGGCGACGAAGAAGGAGAACAGCATGGCGGCCGAGGCGTTGGCCGGAATCGGGGCCATATAGGGGCCCATCAGGCCGGAGACGAACAGCATCGGCAAGAGCGCGGCCACCACGGTCAGCGTCGCGACCACAGTCGGGTTGCCGACCTCGGCCACCGCTTCGATCGCTCCCTGCATGCGCGAGCGGCCGTCGCGCATCGCCCAGTGGCGGGCGATGTTCTCCACCACCACGATGGCGTCGTCGACCAATATGCCGATGGAAAAGATGAGCGCGAACAGGCTGACGCGGTTGATGGTGTAGCCCATCACCTTGGCGGCGAAGAGGGTGAGCAAAATGGTGGTGGGGATGACGACCAGGGTGACCAGTGCCTCGCGCCAGCCGATGGCGAAGGCGATCAGCACCACGATGGAGACGGTGGCGAGCCCGAGATGGAACAAGAGCTCGTTTGCCTTCTCGTTGGCGGTCTCGCCATAGTCGCGGGTGACGGTGACACTGACATCCTGCGGCACCAGCCGACCTTCGACCGTCTTGAGCCGCGCCAGCAGGTCCTCGGCCACCACCACGGCGTTGGCGCCCGAGCGCTTGGCGAAGGCGACGCTGACCGCCGGCACCCGCTCCCACTTCTCGCCCTTTGGGCCGCCCTTCTCCGGCTGCTCGAACCAGACGCGGTGCTCCTGCGGGCTCGGCCCGATCACCACTTTGGCGACGTCGCGCACATAGACCGGGCGGTTGTCGCGGGTGGTGACCAGCAGCAAGCCGATATCGGGAGTGCCGGCCAGCGTCTGCCCGGCGGCAACGGTGCGCATGGTATCGTTGTCGCGCACGCTGCCGGCCTGGAACGAACGGTTGGCCTCGCGCACTTTGGCGACGAGCTGCTGCAGCGTGACGCCGTAAAGCGCGAGCTTTTCCGGGTCCGGCTCGACGCGGATCTGCTGGGCATTGCCGCCGGAGATATAAGTGAGGCCGACATTGTCGGTCTTGACCAGCTCGTACTGCAGCTCGCGCGCGATCTGGTAGAGGTCTTTCTCATTGTAGCGCGCGGCCGCGTCGGGCTTGGGCGACAGCGTCAGCACCACCACGGCGACGTCGTTGATGCCGCGGCCGATGATCAGCGGCTCCGGGATGCCGACCGGGATGCGGTCGAGATTGGCTTTCAGCTTCTCGTGCACACGCAGGATGGCGTCGTCGGCATTGGTGCCGACCTTGAAGCGCGCGGTGACCATGACGCGGTCGTCGACGGTCTGGCTGTAGACGTGCTCGACGCTATTGATGCCCTTGACGATCGATTCCAGCGGCTTGGTCACCAGCTCGACCGCGTCGGGCGCCTTTAGCCCGTCGGCGTTGACTCGGATGTCGACCATCGGCACGCTGATCTGCGGCTCCTCCTCGCGCGGAATAGTGATGAGCGCGATCAGGCCGACGGCGAGCGCGGCCATCAGGAACAGCGGCGTGAGCGGAGAGCGGATGGTCGCTTGGGTGAGCCGCCCCGAAATTCCGAGGCTCACGGGCGCACCAGCACGTCGCCGGCCTTCAGGCCGGACAGGATTTCAAGCGCGTCCGGCATGTCGGGGCGCGGCAATTCGCGGCCGCGCTGCACCGGCACATCGATCGCCGTGCCGTCCTTGCGCACACGCGCATAGTCGATGCCGAAGCGGGTGACGATGAACTTACCCGGCACGGTGACGCTCTCGCGCTTGCCGGCCGACACCCAGACTAGAATTCGCTCGCCGACGAAGTAGTCGCCGAGCCCCTTCACATTGGCATCGGCGATCACGCGGCCGTCCTCGATCTGCGGGTAGACCAGCTTGATGGTGCCGAACTTGGCGCCATTGGCGCCAAGCTCATGGCTGTCGACGCGCACGCGGTCGCCGGCCTTGAGGAAGCGCGCGTGGCGCTCGGGCACCCGCAGACGCAGCACGAAATTCTTCTCGGCGATCTGCGCCACCGGCTCGCCCGCCAGGATGACGCTGCCGGCGGTGACCGGCACGCGCAGCACGCGACCGGCTGTCGGCGCCAGCACCTTGCCCTCGGCGAGCTGCTGCTGCACCACCGAGCGCTCGGCGATACGCGCGCGGTGCGCGTTGCTGGCGACGTTGAAGGCGGTCTGCGTCTGATCGAAGCGCGCCTTCGGAATGGTGCCCTTGGAGAACAGTTCCTGGGCGCGGTCGAGATCGGTCTTGGCCTGCGTGAGCTGCGCGTCGAGGCCGGCGATCTGGGCGTCGAGCGACTTCAACTGCAGCACCAGCTTCTCGTCGCCGACGGTGGCGACCACCCGGCCCTCTTTGACCTCGTCGCCTTCCTTCACATTGAGCTCCGCCACGGTGCCGCCGATGCGCGCGCGCGCGGGCACGATATTGGCGCTCTCGACGGTGGCGAACACGGCCTTCTCGTCGGCGACCTGCTTGGGCGCCACCGTGAAGGTGCCCTGCGCCAGCGCGGCCTGGGCCGACAGAAGGGTAAGAGCAAGAAGCGTCGCGGCAATACGCATGGGCGTTAGGGTTCCTCGGGTGAGACGGTCCGCGAGCGGAAGCTTCAGCATCCTGTGCCGCAGCCGGGACCTTGCTTCATTGATTTGGCTCAAGCTTGCGGCGACGCGCCGGCTTGACGGGCGATTTCGGCATGCAGGCGGGCGCGCAATAGGCGCGGTAGAGGGCGGCCACCACCTCGCGCGCGGCCTCGCTGGCGATCGAGTACCAGATGGTCTGCGCGTCGCGTCGCGCCGCCACCAGGCCGTCCTTGCGCAGGATGGCGAGGTGCTGCGACACGGTGGAATTGCGCGCCTTCAGCAACTCCGCCAGTTCGCCTACCGAGCGCTCTTTTTCCAGGAGCTGGCAGACGATGACCAACCGGCGGCGGTTGGCCAGCGCTTTCAACAGCGTGGTTGCCTCGTCGGCGGCCGAGAGCATGCGGTCGGTCTTTATTTTCATGAAATCGTATATACGGATTGGCGAAAGTAAGTCAAGGCGGGGGTGGGTTTGGCCGCGTCCGCGCATCGGCTAGGGTGGCCGCGAAAGTCCCTCCTGCATGCCGGCAACGCCCCAATCCCGTGAGACATTCGGCTTCCTGCTCGGGCTCGCGGGCATGATGCTGTTCGCCGGTACGCTGCCGGCCACCCGCCTGGCGGTCGGCTCCATCGATCCGTTTTTCCTGACCGCCGCGCGCGCCACCATCGCCGGCTGCATGGGACTTGCGACGCTCGCCTTGACGAGGCGCAAGCTGCCCACGCGGGCGCGATGGCGCGAATTGGCGGCCACCGCCCTGTGCACCATCATCGGTTTTCCGGTGCTGATGGCACTCGCCATGGTCACCGTGCCGGCTTCGCATGGCGGGGTGGTGCTCGGCATATTGCCGCTGGCGACCGCGGCAGCGGCGGCGCTGGTGGCGCATGAGCGGCCGAGCCCCGGCTTCTGGCTGGCGAGCGCGGCGGGGACGGCCATCGTTATCGTCTTCGTGCTGAGCCGCGGCGGCGGCGGTCTCTCGGCCGGCGATCTGTTCCTGATCGGCACGGTGATCGCCGGCGGCTTCGGCTACGCGCTGTCGGGACGGCTCTCCATGCGCATGCCGGGCTGGGAGGTGATTTCCTGGCAGGTGGCGTTGTTCCTGCCGCTGTCGGCGCTAGCAGCGTTCCTGTTGTGGCCGGCCAACCTCGCGCACGTGCCGTGGCCGGCCTGGGCGGGACTCGCCTATGTCGCGCTGGTCAGCCAGTTCCTATCGTTCTTCGTATTCAATGCGGCGATGGCGCTGGGCGGGGTCGCGCGCGTCAGCCAAGTGATGCTGCTGCAGCCGTTCATGATCGTGGCGCTGGCCTGGCCGGTCAACGGCGAGCCGATCGAGGCCTCGACGCTCGCCTACGCGGCCGCGGTGGTGGCGGTCGTGCTGATCGGGCAAAAGATGCGGGTTGAGCGCCGCTGACCGCTATCGTGGCGGCGGCCGCCTACCGTATAAGGGCGCGGCAGATCGCGCCGGGGAGCGGCCATGGCTGACAAGGCTTGGGACTTCTGGATCGACCGCGGCGGCACCTTCACCGATCTGGTCGGGCGGCGGCCGGACGGCACGCTTCATGCGCACAAGCTACTGTCGGAAAACCCGGAGGCCTATGCCGACGCCGCGGTGCAGGGCATCCGCGACCTGCTCGGCTTGAAAAGCGGCCAGCCGATCCCGCCCGGCCAGGTCGGCGCGGTGAAGATGGGCACTACCGTTGCCACCAATGCGCTGCTCGAGCGCAAGGGCGAGCGCACGCTGCTGCTGATCACCAAGGGGTTCCGCGACGCGCTCAAGATCGGCTACCAGGCGCGGCCGAAAATCTTCGCGCGCGAGATCGTCAAGCCCGACATGCTCTATGAGCGCGTGGCCGAAGTGGATGAGCGCGTACGCGCCGACGGCACGGTGGAGAAAGCGCCCGACCTCGCCGCCGTGCAGCGCGATCTCAGCGTGGCCAAAGTCGCCGGCATCCAGGCGGTAGCGATCGTGTTCATGCACGCCTACCGCTTTCCCGAGCATGAGCGCGCGGTGGGGCGGCTCGCGCGCGAAATGGGCTTCACGCAGGTCTCGGTCAGCCACGAAGTCTCGCCGCTGATCAAGCTGGTCGGCCGCGGCGACACCACGGTGGTGGATGCCTATCTGTCGCCGATTTTGCGCAGGTATGTGGCGAGAGTCGCCGACGAGATGACGACAGGCGCTTCGGCTCCAGCGTTCCCTCCCCCCTTGCGGGGGAGGGACAGGGAGGGGGGTAAGCAACACAGCACGGAGCGAGTTTCCACCCCCCTCCCCAACCCTCCCCCACAAGGGGGGAGGGAGCATGTTGGGGCAAGCGGCAAGTCAGAAGAAAACATCCGCCTCATGTTCATGATGTCCTCGGGCGGGCTGACCGCGGCTGAGCTGTTCCAGGGCAAGGACGCCATCTTGTCAGGCCCCGCCGGCGGCGTGGTCGGCATGGCGGAGACCGGCAGGCAGGCGGGTTTCACGCATCTGATCGGCTTCGACATGGGCGGCACCTCGACCGACGTCTCCCACTATGACGGCGAATACGAGCGCGCCTTCGAGACCGAAGTCGCCGGCGTGCGCATGCGCGCGCCCATGATGCTGATCCACACGGTGGCGGCGGGCGGCGGCTCGATCCTGCATTTCGACGGCGCCCGCTTCCGCGTCGGCCCCGACAGCGCGGGCGCCAATCCGGGACCGAAATGCTACCGGCGCGGCGGGCCACTGGCGGTGACCGACGCCAATGTGATGACCGGCAAGCTGATCGCCGATTTCTTCCCCAAGATCTTCGGGCCCTCGCAGAACCTGCCGCTCGATGCCCACGCCGTGCAATTGGCTTTCACCGATCTCGCCGCCCAGGTCGGCGGCAAGGCGCCGGAGGAGATCGCCGACGGCTTCATCAAGATCGCGGTCGAGAACATGGCCAACGCGATCAAGAAGATTTCGGTGCAGCGCGGCTACGACGTGACGCGCTATGCGCTCAACTGCTTCGGCGGCGCCGGCGGCCAGCATGCCTGTCTGGTGGCCGACGCGCTCGGCATGACGCGGGTGCTGATCCACCCCTTCTCCTCGCTGTTGTCGGCCTACGGCATGGGGCTGGCCGACATCCGCGCCACCCGCCAGCAGGCGATTGAATTGCCGTTCGGCACCAAGGCGCTGGCCGAGATCAAGAAGACCGGCGCCCGGCTGGCGCGCGCGACCAAGGACGAAGTGGCCGGCCAGGGCGTGCCGCCCGACAAGATCAAGGTGATCGCGCGCGCGCACATTCGTTATGCCGGCACCGATACGCCGCTGGTGGTCGATGCCGGCGGCATCGCGGCGCGCGCGGGCGCCGGCGCGCTCAAGCTCATCTCGCTTGCCGCCATGCAGCGCGCCTTCGAAAACGCGCACAAGGCGCGCTTCGGCTTCATCGACCGCTCCAAGAAGCTGGTGGTGGAAGCGGTGTCGGTGGAGGCGGTCGGCGGCGGCGCCAAGTTCAGCGAGCGCGGCGGGAAGCGCACGCGCGGCAAATTGCCCAAGCCGGCGCGCCGCACGCGCTTTTTCTCCGGCGGGAAATGGCATCAGGCCAATGTCTATACCCGCGACCAGATCAAGCCGGGGCAGAAGGTTAAGGGTGCGGCGATTATTATCGAGCCGCACCAGACCATCGTGGTCGAGCCCGGCTGGCAGGCCGAGCTGACGGCGAAGAATCACCTCGTGCTGACGCGCGCCAAGAAGCTCAAGCGCGTCTTCGCCATCGGCACCCATGCCGACCCGGTGATGCTGGAAGTGTTCAATAATCTCTTCATGTCGATCGCCGAGCAGATGGGCGTGTCGCTGCAGAACACCGCCTATTCGGTCAACATCAAGGAGCGGCTCGATTTCTCCTGCGCGGTGTTCTCGGCCGACGGCACGCTGGTGGCCAACGCGCCGCACATGCCGGTGCACTTGGGCTCGATGGACCGCGCGGTCGAGACCATCATTCGCGAGAACAAGGGCAAGATCGCTCCCGGCGACGTCTACGCCATCAACGCGCCCTATAACGGCGGCACCCACCTGCCCGACATCACCGTGTGCACGCCCGTTTTCGACGACAAGAGACGCAACATTCTCTTTTGGGTCGCCTCGCGCGGCCACCATGCCGACGTCGGCGGCATCTCGCCCGGCTCCATGTCGCCCAACGCCACCACCATCGAGCAGGAAGGCGTCTACATGGACAATTTCAAGCTGGTCGACCGCGGCCGCTTCCGCGAGGCGGCGCTGATGGCCGCGCTGACCGGCGCCAAATATCCGGCGCGCAATCCGGTGCAAAACGTCAACGACATCAAGGCGCAGATCGCCGCCAACGAGAAGGGCGTCGCCGAACTCAACAAGATGGTCAAGCAGTTCACGCTGCCGGTGGTGAAGGCCTATATGGGCCACGTGCAGGACAACGCCGCCGAAAGCGTGCGCCGCGTGATCGACCGCGTGCACGACGCGCAGTTCGCCTACGAGATGGACCAAGGCACCTGGATCAACGTCAAGATCGCGATCGACAAGAAAAAGCGCGAGGCGACCGTCGATTTCACCGGCACCTCGCCGCAGCAGCCGACCAATTTCAACGCGCCCGAGCCGGTGACGCGCGCGGCTGTCTTGTATGTGTTCCGCGTCATGGTAGACGACGATATCCCGATGAATGCCGGCTGCCTGCGGCCGATCAACATCGTCATCCCGAAACAGTCGATGCTGTCGCCGGAATATCCCGCCGCTGTGGTGGCGGGCAACGTGGAAACCTCGCAGGCTGTGACCAATTGCCTGTTCGGCGCGCTCGGCGCGCTCGCCGCCGCGCAGGGCACCATGAACAATCTCAATTTCGGCAATGCCAAATATCAGTACTACGAGACCATCTGTTCCGGCTCGCCGGCCGGGCCCGGCTTCAACGGCACCGACGCCGTGCACACCCATATGACCAACACGCGGCTGACCGACCCGGAAGTGCTGGAATTCCGCTATCCGGTGGTGCTGGAGGATTTCCACATTCGCGCCGGGTCCGGCGGCAAGGGCAAATGGCACGCCGGCGACGGCATCCGCCGCACCATCCGCTTCCTGGAAAAGATGGACTGCACCATCCTGTCCGGCCACCGCCGCGTGCCGCCCTTTGGGCTTGCCGGCGGCGAGGCGGGTGAGGTCGGCGAGAACTGGGCGCGCCGCCGGGACGGCCGCCTGGAGAAGCTCAAAGGCTGCGACGAAACGGTGATCGACGAAGGCGAAGCCGTGATCATCCAGACCCCGACGGCAGGGGGATATGGCAAGGCTTAGCGTTAATTAAAGCCAATTCCGGCGCCGATCGTTAAACATCACCGCACCTGGCGCTTGCAATTGACGCGGGGCGAGCAAATCTTCACCAAATGCGCACAGCGATCCTCACCGCCCTGCTGACGGCCGCGCTCGCCGCGCCGGCCGCGGCGCAGTCCTATCCGGTGTCCGGAAAATGGGGCCAGACCACCACCAGCAGCAAGGGCCCGATCGACTGCAGCGGCAAGCGCGTGATCGACTTCAACGGCAACCAGCGCACCGACTCAGGCGGCGGCGTGCCCGCCTATCGCAACCGCTCGGTCACGGATGTCGGCTCAGGGCAGTACCGCATCACCGACGTTTTCAGCACCGGGCAGATCAGCGACGGGCAGTCGAGCTACACGCTGCGCCGCACCGACGCCGACCACATCGAGCTGCAAATGCAGGGCGGCACGCTCACGCTGCAGCGCTGTAAATAATCCGCTCAGTTCCGCGCGATGATCTCGCGCTCGCCACGATGCACGGGCGTGGCGTCCGTGAGCGCGCCGCGGGCGCGGCGCAGCGGCATGCGCGGCCGGCGGCGCTGCAAGGCGCTGCGGCGGCGGCGGCGCGGACGCAACCGGCCGATGCGCACGCCGCCCAGCCGCGCGACCGGCTCGCGCCAGTCGCCCTCGTCCTCCACCAGCAGCGGCAGCCCGAGCACGGCGCCCCAGCTGCGCCATTCGGCCACGGCCTCTTCGGTATCTCCGGAAACGAACAGGGGCAGCGCCAAGCCCGGATCGCGGTGCGCGAGCACGACGGCGATAAACCCCGCCGCGTCGGCTGCGAAGCGCAAACCGACGCCGGCATAGGCCGCGACCGGCAGATTGAGCGCCATGCGCATGCCGGCCAACTGCCGGCGCACGACCACGCGGGTGCGGTGCAGTTCCACCTCGCGCAGGTGCCCATCGGCCGCCGCATCGCTTGCCGCAAACCGCACCGGCAGGGCAAACGGGTCGAGCCGCAGCGCGCGGCCCGACCCGGCCGGGCATCCGTCCGAACGCATTTGACGCCTCAAACTCTCCCGGCGCCGGGCTTTTGTGCCCGGTCGCTGGCGGCGATCATGGCAAAAGCGCGTCGGAATCCGCTTAAAGTTTGGGGTTAATCCTTTCCAGCGCGCGCTGCTTCGCCATCCATGATTGACGGGGCGTTGCCAACCATGATTGACGAGGCGTTGCCGCGCCGGCGCAAATTGTCGGAAGACGGAGGTTGCGTCCCGCCGGATTCGGGCCCATTTGAATGTTTGAAGCCATGCACGCCCCCACCCCTTCCCTGTTCGACCAGAGCGAGCTCATCGACCGCGCCGAACGGCTGGTGAAGCTCGCGCGCACAGCCGGCGCCGACGCGGCCGACGCCGTGGCGGTGCGCTCGCTGGCGCTGGCGATCGAATTGCGCGACGGCGCGGTCGAGGAGACCGAAAGCGCCGAGGGCGACGATCTCGGCCTGCGCGTGCTGGTAGGCCAGCGGCAGGCGGTGGTTTCGACCAACGATCTCGCCGGCGATCTCAATGCGCTGGTCGAGCGCGCCGTGGCCATGGCGCGGGCGGCGCCCGAGGACGACTATGCCGGCCTCGCCGACCCCGCGCTGCTGGCGCACAAGTTTCCCGATCTCGACCTGATGGACTCGGAAATGCCGAGCGTGGCCGCGCTCGAGGCCATGGCGCGCGCCGCCGAAGAGGCGGCGCTTGCCGTGCCGGGCGTCGCCAAGTCGGGCGGCGCTTCTGCCTCGGCCGGCTTCGGCGGCATGGTGCTGGTGACCTCGACCGGCTTCCGCGGCGCCTTTCTCGGCTCCAATCATGGACTGTCGATGACCGCGATCGCCGGCGAAGGCACCGCCATGGAGCGCGACTACGATTATTCCGCCGTGCGCCATGCCGCGGATCTGGAAGCGCCGGAAAAGATCGGCCGCAGCGCGGGCGAGCGCACCGTTGCGCGACTCAATCCGCGCAAGATTTCCACCCGCAAGGTGCCGGTGGTGTTCGACCGGCGTATCGCCGGCACGCTGGTCTCGCATCTCGCCAGTGCCGCCAATGGCAGCGCGGTCGCGCGCAAGACCACCTTCCTGCGCGACAAGATGGGCCAGAAGCTGTTCGCCGACGGCATCGACATCGTCGACGATCCCTTGCGCAGGCGCGGCCTGCGCTCGCGCCCGTTCGACGGCGAGGGCGTCGCCGGCAAAGAGCTGAAGCTGATCGACGGCGGCGTGTTGCGCTCCTGGCTGCTCGATTGCGCCACAGCGCGCGAGCTGGGGCTCGCCACCACCGGGCACGCCTCGCGCGGCGTTTCCACCGTGCCCTCACCGGCGGCGACCAATCTGCACATGGCGGCGGGCAGCGTCAGCCCCGAAGAACTGATCGCCGACATCAAGGACGGCTTCTACGTCACCGATCTGATCGGCATGGGCGCCAACATGGTGACCGGCGATTACAGCCGCGGTGCCTCCGGTTTCTGGATCGAAAACGGCGAGCGCACGTATGCGGTGAGCGAGGTCACCATCGCCGGGCACCTGCTCGACATCTTCCGCTCGCTGACGCCGGCCAACGATCTCGAATTCCGCTTCGGCACCAACGCGCCGACGCTGCGGATGGAGGAACTGACCGTTGCCGGCCAATAGTGCAACGCGCTTGCGCGAGCCACTGGAAGCCGTCATGCGCGAAGCGGGCGAGCTCGCCCGCGTTACCGCGCGCGGGCCCTTCAAGCGCTGGACCAAGGGCGAGGACAATTCGCCGGTGAGCGAAGGCGACATCGCGGTCAACGATCTCCTGCGCGAGCGCTTGAGCGAATTGGCGCCCGGCGCCGGCTGGCTGTCGGAGGAGACCGAAGAGCACCCGGCGCGCGAAACAAAGCTTGCCTGGGTGGTCGATCCGATCGACGGCACCCGCGCCTATATTTCCGGCCGCGCCGACTGGACCATTTCGGTGGCGCTGGTCGAGGACGGCACGCCGCTCCTGGCCGCGCTCTATGCGCCGGTGAGCGACGAGATGTTTCTTGGCTTACGCGGGCAAGGCGCCACGCTCAACGGCGCGGCGCTGCGCGCCAGCGGAGGCGCCGCGCTCGCCGGCGCCAGGCTCGCCGGCCCCAAGCGCTATCTCGACCGGCTCGAGGGTTTACATCCGCAAATCGTGGCGCTGCCCAAAGTGTTCTCGCTCGCCTTGCGGCTTGCCCGCGTGGCGCAAGGCGACCTCGATGCCGCCTTCGCCTCCGGCGGCAGCCACGACTGGGACCTTGCCGCGGCCGACCTTTTGGTGCACGAAGCCGGCGGCGTGATGACCGACTTTGCCGGTCGGGCACTGCGCTACGACCGGCCGCAGGCGGCGCACCGCGCGCTGATCGCCGCCGGACCCGCCCGCCACGGCACCCTGGTCGATCTGGTGCGCGACCGCATGGCCGAGTTCGCATAGCGCTTGCGCCGCCAGCCGTTTCAAGGCCAATTTAGCCGTCTTTTGTCCGCAGCCGGGGCTTTCTTCAGGGATTCAGCCATGTCCACGCAAGTGCCCGGTAAACAACTGCTGCATCTGGTGCTCGGCGGCGAGCTCAGCGAGCTCGGCTCAACCGAGTTCCGCGATCTCGACAGGCTCGACATCGTCGGCGTCTACCCGAACTACGCCACCGCCTATGCCGCTTGGAAAGCGAAGGCACAGCAGACCGTCGACAACGCCCACATGCGTTATTTCATCGTCCACCTGCACCGCCTGCTCGATCCCGAGAGCGCCGGCGCGGGTGCCCGCGCGCGCTGAAGCCGCAAGATCGATGTCGCCGCTCAAGCGTCTCAGATACTCGCCGGCATTCCAGGGCGCGGTTGGAGCGGTGGCGGCCTGGTATCTGCGCCTGGTCTGGCGCACCAACCGGGCGATCATGGAACCGCCGGATCTTTACGATCTGGTGGAATTGCCCGCCATCATCGTGATGTGGCACGGCCAGCATTTCATGGCGCCCTTCGTCAAGCGTCGCGATGCCACCCATCGCGTCAAGGTGCTGATCTCGCGTCACCGCGACGGCGCGATCAACGCGTGCGCGGCCGAGCGCCTCGGCATCGGCACCATCCGCGGCTCCGGCGCGCACAACGGCGAGTTTCACCGCAAGGGCGGCGCCGTCGCCTTCACCGAAATGCTCGACGCGCTCAAAGAAGGATTTAACGTCGCGCTCACCGCCGACGTGCCGAAGGTGGCGCGCGTCGCCGGGCTCGGCGTGGTGAAGCTCGCGCAATATTCCGGCAGGCCGATCTATCCGCTGGCGATCGCCTCCAGCCGGCGCAAGGAATTCGACAGTTGGGACCGCAGCGCGCTCAACCTGCCGTTCGGCCGGCTGGCCTTTGTCGGCGGCGGACCGATCCTGGTGCCGCGCGAGGCCGACGACGCGACCCTGGAAAAGGCGCGCTGCGCGGTCGAGCAAGAGCTCAACCGCGTGACCGCGCGCGCCTACGAGATCGCCGATCAGGATGGGAGCGCCGGCTCGTGAGCGCGCTGCCGGCGGGCCTGCGCACCTACCGGCTGCTGGCGGCGGCGGCCGGGCCGCTGACGCCCTGGCTGCTCAAGCAGCGCGCCAAGCGCGGCAAGGAACACGGGCAACGGCTGTCGGAGCGGCGCGGCTTCACGCGCCTGAAGCGGCCGGCGGGGCCGCTGGTCTGGCTGCACGCGGCAAGCGTCGGCGAGCTGGCCAGTGTCTTGCCGCTGATCGAGCGCATCGCCGAGCGCGGCATCCGCGTGCTGGTCACCACCGGCACCGTCACTTCGGGCGGGCTTGCCGAGCAGCGGCTGCCGCGCGGCGTCATCCACCAATTCGTGCCGCTCGACGTGCCGCGTTTCGTGCAGCGCTTTCTCGCGCACTGGCGGCCGGACCTCGCACTGTTCGTGGAATCCGACCTGTGGCCCAACATGATCATCGAGGCCTCGGCGCGCGGCGTGCCGATGATCGTGATCAATGGGCGCATATCGGAGAATTCTTATCGGCGCTGGACCTATCTGCGCGGCATCATCGCCGATCTTCTGCAGCGCTTCGATCTTTGCCTTACCGGCTCGCCGGCCGATGCCGAGCGCTTCGGCGCGCTGGGCGCGCCGCACGTGGTGACCGCCGGCAATCTCAAGCTCGACGTGCCGGCGCCGCCCGCCGACCGCACCAAGCTTGACGCGCTCAAAGCCGCGCTCGCCGGCCGGGCGCTGATCGCGGCGGCGTCCACCCATGCCGGCGAGGAGGCCGCGCTGATCGCCGCGCACCGGCGGCTGCGCGGCAGTTTTCCGGGGCTGCTGACGCTGATCGCGCCGCGCCATCCCGAGCGCGGTGCCGGCGTGGCGGAGCTCGCCGTTGCCGCGGGTCTGAATGCGTCTCTGCGCTCGCGCGGCGCGCTGCCCGATGCCGCGACCGATATCTATGTGGCCGACACCATGGGCGAGCTCGGCCTGATCTATCGCCTGTCGCCGCTGGTGTTCATCGGCGGCTCGCTCGTCAAGCACGGCGGGCAGAACCCGATCGAGGCCGCCAAGCTCGGCGCTGCCATCCTGCACGGGCCGCAGGTGTGGAATTTCGCCGATATCTATGCGGCGCTCGACGAGGCCGGCGGCGCCGCCCGCGTCGCGGATGCCGAAGCGCTGACGGCCAGCCTCGCCGCTTGGCTCGGCGACCCGGCCGCGCGCGAACGTGCGGCGCAGGCGGCACGCACGGCCGTGGAAGCGCTCGGCGGCGCGCTCGAGCGCACGCTCGCCGAGCTCGAGCCCTATCTGATGCAGCTGCAATTGCCGCGGCGGAGCGACCATGCGTGAACCGGCGTTCTGGCAGCGCAAGGCAAGCATAAGTGCCGCGCTGCTGGCACCGGTGGCGGCGCTTTATGGCGCGGTGGCGGCGAAGCGCTTAGCGCGCCAAGGCGCCGATGCCGGCATCCCCGTGCTCTGCGTCGGCAATTTCACCCTCGGCGGCACCGGCAAGACGCCGGCCGCCCTGCTGCTCGCCGGCATGTTGGCGGAAATGGGCGAGCGCGTGTTTTGTCTCAGCCGCGGCTATGGCGGCAGCCTCGCCGGACCCAAGTCGGTCGATGCGGGCGACAGCGCCGCGCTGGTTGGCGATGAGCCGCTGCTGCTGGCGCGCGTGGCGCCGACCGTGATCGCGCGCGACCGCGCAGCCGGCGCGGCGCTCGCGCGCGCGCAGGGCGCGACGGCAATCGTCATGGACGACGGCTTGCAGAATGCCTCGCTCGCCAAGGATCTTACCATCGCGGTCGTCGACGGCCGGCGCGGCATCGGCAACGGACGCGTGTTTCCCGCCGGTCCCTTGCGCGCGCCGCTCGCTGCGCAATTGGCGGCGACCGACGCGCTTTTGCTGGTGGGCGAGGAAGCCCGCGCAGGCGATGTGGTGGCCGCCGCCAAGGCGCGCGGATTGCCGGTGTTGCATGGCCATCTGCTGCCCGATGCGGGGGCGGTCAAATCATTGCAAGGGCGCAAGGTGCTGGCCTTCGCCGGCATCGGCGATCCGGAAAAATTCTTTGCTAGCGCTACCGCTGCCGGTATCGCCGTTGCGCGGCGCAGGGCCTTTCCCGATCATCACCGCTTCAGCGCCACCGAGGTGGCCGGTCTGATCGCTGACGCCGAGCGTGACGGACTGACGCTGCTCACCACCGCCAAGGACCGCGCCCGCATGAGCGGCGATCCCATCGCCGCGCCTTTGGCGGCACGCGTGCAGGTGTTGCCGGTGACGATGGCGGTGCGCGAGGCGGACGACTTGCGGCGGCTGATGACGGCGGCGCTGCGGCGCTAGCGCTTGGCCTTTTCGTAATCCACGCGGTGGCGCTGCAGGACCGCGTCGGGCGAGGCATAGGCCTCCTGCCGCTCGACGCTCCAATATTTCAGCTCCTCGAGCGGGATCGGCACGCCGGTGATGGCGCAGCGCACATAGGCGCCGGGGCGCACGACGCGGAAATCGCCGTCGAGATATTTGACTTCGGCCTCGCCACTCATGGGCGGGGAGCGGTCGTAGCGGTTGAGCAAAGGCGGCCTCCGGTAGCGGACTTAAGCCAAGATAATGCTTCGCGCGCGCAAGCGAAAGCCTGTCTCCTCTGTCATGCGCGGGCTTGACCCGCGCATCCCGCTTAGGAGGGCACGGTGCGTCCCTGATCGGGGTGGCCGGGACAAGCCCGGCCATGACAGAAGGCAAGCCTTAAAACAACTGCCCCTGCCCACTGCCGCCGGCGCGGCGCGGTTTGACGCGCGGCGCGGGTTCCCGCCCCGCCTCGCCGTCGGCGGTCGCACCGACGCGGCCGTCGACGAATTCGATGGCGAGCTTCATGCCGGCGGCGACCGCGGTTGCCGAGCGCAAGGGGCGTCCCTCGCCGTCGCGCACCAGGGTGAAGCCGCGGCCGAGCACGCCGCGATAGGAATAGGCGTTGAGCAACTTCCCGGCGCCGGTGAGGCGTTGCGCGCGGCGCTCGAGCAGCACGCGAAAGCTGCGCCGGCGCCGTTGATCGAGCGCGGCGACGTTTTCCTTGCCGCGCGCAAGCCGCTGGCGCAAAAGGCGCGGCGACAGCCGGGCGGCGACGCGCGTGAGCTGGTTGTGATGCAGTTGTGCGTTGGCCCTGAGCGCGCGCGGCAGCCGGTCGGCGCAGGCGTCTAGCCGCTGGCGCGGGCCGGCCAGCAATTCATCGCGCGCCGGCAGCCCGCGCGCGAGCATGACGAGCTCGCGGCGACGTTGCGTCATGTTGCGTTGCCAGCAGGCGAGCTTGCGGGCCTCGAGATTGGCGAGTTGCGTCATCAATTCGGCGCGCACCGGCACCGCCAGTTCGGCCGCCGCGGTCGGGGTCGGCGCGCGCTTGTCGGAGGCGAAATCGATCAGCGTCACGTCGGTCTCGTGGCCGACCGCCGAGACGAGCGGGATCAGGCTCGCCGCCGCCGCGCGCACCACGATCTCCTCGTTGAACGACCACAGGTCCTCGAGCGAGCCGCCGCCGCGCGCGACGATGATGAGATCGGGCCGCGGCAACGGGCCCTTTTCCGGCAGCGCGTTGAAGCCTTCGATGGCCGCGGCCACTTCCGCCGCGGAACTCTCGCCCTGCACCCGCACCGGCCACACCAGCACCCGGCGCGGAAAACGGTCTTGCAGCCGATGCAGAATGTCGCGGATGACGGCGCCGGTGGGCGAGGTGACGACGCCGATCACGCGCGGCAGGAACGGCAGCAGCTGCTTGCGCGCCGCGTCGAACAGGCCCTCGGCGGCGAGCTTCTTCTTGCGCTCCTCCAAGAGCTTCATCAGCGCGCCGATGCCGGCCGGTTCCAGCGTGTCGATGACGAGCTGGTACTTGGAGGAGCCCGGATAGGTGGTGAGCTTGCCGGAGGCGATAACGTCGAGCCCCTCCTCGGGCTTGACCCGCATGCGGCCGTAGACGCCCTTCCAGATCACCGCCTCCAGCACGGCGCGGTCGTCCTTGAGGCGGAAATAGCAGTGGCCGGAGGGCGAGGCGCCGCGGAACCCGGAGACCTCGCCGCGCACCCGCACGTGGCCGTAGGCGTCCTCGACCGTGCGTTTGAGCGCGGCCGACAGCTCCGAGACGGTCCATTCCACAGCGTTATCGAGGGCGGCTTGTACCATTCGGTCCGAATCTCTTGCGGGGGTGAGATGACATGTTACACCAAATGGCGATCGTCCCCCAAAGGCCAACACCCCCGGCATGAACATCCTCATCCTCGGTTCCGGCGGGCGCGAGCACGCGCTGGCCTGGAAGATCGCCGCCAGCCCGCTGACGGAAAAGCTCTACTGCGCGCCGGGCAATGCCGGCATCGCGCAGGAAGCCGAATGCGTCGATCTCGATGCGAGCGACCACCGCGCGGTGATCGCCTTCGCCAAGGAGAAGAAGATCGACCTGGTCGTGGTGGGGCCGGAGGCGCCGCTCTGCGCCGGCATCGTCGACGATCTGGCGGCGGCCGGCATCAGGGCTTTCGGCCCGACCAAATGGGCCGCGC
Organism: uncultured Pseudomonadota bacterium; assembly: GCA_963805535.1. GTDB lineage: Bacteria > Pseudomonadota > Alphaproteobacteria > Rhizobiales > Xanthobacteraceae > Pseudolabrys. The sequence goes on along the minus strand of CAWDUV010000002.1, from coordinate 767,664 downwards.
GCCTGGAAGGCTCCAAAGGCTTCACCAAGGACCTGTGCAAGGCCAACAGGATCCCCACCGCGGCTTACGCGCGCTTCAAGGGCGCAAGCGCGGCGAAAGACTACGTGCGCCAGAAAGGCGCGCCGATCGTGGTGAAGGCGGACGGCCTCGCGGCCGGCAAAGGCGTGGTGGTGGCCGAAACAATCAAGGAAGCCGAAGACGCCATCGACATGATGTTCGGCGGCGGGCTGGGGCAGCCGGCCTGGGAGATCGTCATCGAGGACTGTCTTATCGGCGAGGAAGCCTCGTTCTTCGCGCTGTGCGACGGCGAGACCGCCATTCCCTTGGCGTCGGCGCAGGACCACAAGCGCGTCTATGACGGCGACAAGGGCCCGAACACCGGCGGCATGGGCGCCTATTCGCCGGCGCCGATCATGACGCCGGCCATGGAACGGCGCGTGATGGATGAAATCGTCAAGCCGACCGTCGCCGCGCTCAAAAAAGCCGGCGCAGCCTACAAAGGCGTGCTCTATGCCGGCCTGATGATCACGGAAAGCGGCCCGCAGCTCATCGAATACAATGTCCGCTTCGGCGATCCGGAATGCCAGGTGCTGATGCTGCGGCTGATGTCCGATCTGGTGCCGGCGCTGATCGCTGCCTGCGACGGGCAGTTGAAGAATTTCGATCTGCGCTGGTTTGACGACGCGGCGCTGACCGTCGTGATGGCGGCGAAGGGCTATCCGGGCGCTTACGACAGGGGCTCGGTCATCGAAGGACTCGAGGAGGCCGCGCAAGTCGAGGGCGTGGAGATTTTCCACGCCGGCACAATTTTCGACAAGACTCGGGCCGACGGCAAGCGCATCCTCGCCAATGGCGGGCGCGTGCTCAACGTCTGCGCGCGCGGCAAGACGGTGCGCGAGGCGCAGCAGCGCGCCTATGCGGCGATCGACCGCATCCGCTGGCCGGAGGGTTTCTGCCGCCGCGACATCGGCTGGCAGGCGGTGGAGCGGGAGAAGAAGTAAGGCTGTCATCGTCCGCGAAGGCGGACGATCCAGTAATCACTGCATGGTCAGCGATTACTGGATGCCCCGCTTGCGCGGGGCATGACAGATCGTGGTTATATTGCGTCCGGAGATACCCATGCACCCCGTCCTGCGGCTCTACGAAGACGTGCTCTCTAACACCGAGACGGTCGAGTTCCGGCTGCCGCCGCTGCCGCGCTTCATCTTCGTGGTGCAAGGCGCGGCGACCATCGGCGGCCGCGTGGTCAAGGCGGGCGAGGCCTGGCAGGGCGAGCGCGAGGTGGTGGTGCGGCCGGGACCGGAAGGCGTCTGCTGCTGGCGCTGGGAATTGGCGCACGGCGACATGGGCTCGACCGTCGCCTGCGCCCCCGGCATGCAGACGCGCGAGAAGCTCAGCGCCTTTCTGGAAACGCTGCCCAAGGGCGAACTGCTGATGCGCGGCGACAGCGTCGCCTTCCCGCCCGGCGGCTGTGCCTATACCCACGTGCACCAGGGCCCCGGCATCCGCTGCCTGATCGAAGGCGGCATCCGCATCGACACGCGCGGGCGCTCGACCTCTTACGGCCCGGGCGGCGCCTGGTACGAGACCGGTCCCGACCCGGTGTTCGCGCAAGCCTCGACCGAGGTGCCGAGCCGCTTCATCCGCTGCATGATCCTGCCGCGCGCGCTGACCGGCAAAAGCTCGATCTCCTATGTGAAGGCGGAAGATAAGGAGAAGCCGAAGACGCAAAGCTATAAGGTCTACGCCGACGCGCCGATCGAATTCGGGGGGAAGAAGTGACTCTCATTCGTCATTCCGGGACGGCCCGAAGGGCCGGACCCGGAATCCAGGGCGACACGAAAGCCCTTGCCATGCCGCTCTGGATTCCGGGCTCGCCCGCTTCGCTCGCGCCCCGGAATGACGGTATGATTGTTCCATGACCGATATCGACCGCCAGCAGGCCTTCTCCGGCACCAAGGACGTAGCGGACGCGCTCAAGATCGACGCCGCGCGGCTGGAGAATTACCTCACCACGCAGATCAAGGGCTTCGCCGGGCCGCTCACCGTCAAGCAGTTCAAGGGCGGCCAGTCGAACCCGACCTATTTCCTGCAGACGCCCGCCCGCGCCTACGTGCTGCGGCGCAAGCCGCCCGGCAAGCTGCTGCCCTCGGCGCACGCGGTCGACCGCGAATATCGTGCCATCCGCGCCCTGCATGCGCAGGGCTTTCCCGTCGCCGAACCGTTTCTTTATTGCGAGGACGAGAGCATCGCCGGCACCGCTTTCTACGTCATGGGCTTCGTCGACGGCCGCGTGTTCTGGGAGCCGAACATGCCATCGTCCAATCCGACCGAGCGCGCGGCGGTCTACGACGCCATGAACGAGACCATCGCGCGGCTGCATGCGTTCGAGCCGGCGCAGATCGGCCTTGCCGATTTCGGCCGCGGCGAGAACTACGTGGCGCGCCAGGTCGACCGCTGGTCGAAGCAGTACCGCGCTTCCGAGACCGAGAAGATCGAGGAGATGGAACGGCTGATCGCCTGGCTGCCCGCGCACATTCCGCCGGCCGGCCCGGTGCGGCTGGTGCACGGCGACTTCCGGCTCGACAATATGATCGTGGCGCGCGATGCGCCGAAGATCCTCGCCGTGCTCGATTGGGAATTGTCGACGCTCGGCGATCCGCTCGCCGACTTCACCTATCATCTGATGGCCTGGCACATGCCGGCCTCCGACAGCGCGGCCGGCACCGCGACTCTCATCGGCCACGATCTCGGCGCGCTGGGCATTCCCTCGATGGAGGATTACGTCGACGATTACGTTGCCCGCACCGGGCTCGATCCGCGCCCGCATCTGCCCGCCTATCTCGCCTATAACTTCTTCCGCATCGCCGCCATTCTGCAGGGCATCATCGGGCGCGTGCGCGACGGCACCGCGACATCCGAATTCGCGCCGGCCAAGGCCGAACTGATCCGCCCGATGGCGGAACGCGGCTGGCATTTCGCGCAGCAGGCTTAAAGCCTGCCCTCTCCGTTGTCATTGCCGGGCTTGACCCGGCAATCCATGGCGCTGTGCATGTGGCATCGCCACGCATCATTATCGTCAACGAATCCTTTCCAGCGACTCCCCGATTTCACGCATCGCGCTTGCGTAATTTTGACGCCTGCCCGCTATCCTGCGCGAACCCCACGGAGCGCAGGCTATGAGCGCGGTCCAGTCCATTCGGTCGAAAAGCGGCGCCTCGTCGCAGAAGGCGCGTGCGACCGCGTCTAAAGACGACGGCGACGAAATCGCCGCGGCGCCCGATGACGCCGTCGATGAAGTTGCCGCCGAGCCGGCCCCGCCGCCGCCCGGAATGGGTCTGCTGTTCGACAAGATCGTCTAGCCGCGGCGGCTGGACCGTGCGCTCCGGCCCTCATCGCGGCGTCGCGCCGCTGACGGCCTGCACCATCGCCGCAACCGCGTCGGCCTGCCGCACACCGTTCTCGCGCACCAGCGTCCGCCAAGTGAAGAAGCTGAGCGCGAGAGGCAGCAACTTACGCTGGGCCGCATTCAACTTCGCTGCCAGCACCGCGTGTTGGGCCTTCATGACCGGCGCCTGCCGCAGTTCGACCATTTCGCGGGTGAGCGCGTGGTACTCGGCGTCACGCAGCACGCAGGCCGTGAGCTCCGCATTGCGCCCGTACCAAGCGTAAATCGCCGTGAGCCCGGCCTTCAGCCGCGCGCGCGGGTCGGCGATGGCGCGCCATGGCTCGGGATCGGGCGGTGGATCGCGCTCCATTGCGAGCCCCGAACACGCGAGAAAGAGGCTGCGCTCGTCGGGAAAATGCGCATACAACGTGTGCCGCTGTACGCCGGCCCGCTCAGCCACCATGCTCAGGCTCGCGAGCGCCGGGCCGACGCTGCTGTGCAGGCCGACGGCGGCTTCGACGATGCGCCGGCGCGTGTCGGCTTGTTTCTCGGCACGGCGCTTGAGGGTGTAGGTCCGGGTCATGTCACTTTCGATACACTATCATGTGCAGTGATTGTTGACAAGCCGCTATTTTCAGTGTACACATCTGTGCATCTAAATGAGCCACTTCCGCGGAGATCACGCGATGGAAACCAAGATCGACCAAATCGCCGACGGCATATATCGGCTCTCGACCTTCGTGCCGGACATCGCCCCGCCCGCCGGTTTCACCTTCAACCAGTTCCTCGTCCTTGGCGACGAGCCGCTGATGTTTCACACCGGCCTGCGCAAGATGTTTCCACTCAACCGGGAGGCGCTCAGCCGGCTCATTGCGCCGGAGCGATTGCGCTGGATCGCCTTCGGCCATTTCGAGGCCGACGAATGCGGCGCCATGAACGAATGGCTCGCGGTCGCGCCGCGGGCGACGCCCGCCCATGGGCGCACCGGCTGCATGGTGTCGCTCAACGATTTTGCCGACCGCCCGCCGCGCATGCTGGCGGACGGCGAGACAATCGACCTGGGCGGCGGCAAACGCGCGCGTTTTATCGACACGCCGCACACGCCACACGGCTGGGACGCCGGCGTGCTGTTCGAGGAATCGACGCAGACGCTGATGTGCGGCGACCTGTTCACGCAGCTCGGCAATGGCGCGGCGCTTACCGGAGGCGACGTAGTGGGGCCCGCGATCGCGGCAGAGGACGTTTTCAAATATTCCGCCTTAAACCCCGCCATGGGCGCGACCATCCGTGGCCTTGCCAAGCTCGCCCCGCGCACCTTGGCGCTGATGCATGGGCCTTCGTTCGTCGGCGACGGCAAGGCGGCGTTGCATGCGCTCGCGGACGACTATGAGAGGCGGGTAACCAGCCAGATCGCTGAAACGTTGCACGCGGCCAACTAGTATCGGCCGCCAGAAGCATCAAGCCGGCGACAACGACGTCGTCACCGGCATTCATACGAGAATCGAAAAAGTGGAGCTACCGCAATGACACCCCGGCCCGTTTCCACGCTCTTGATTATGGGTCGCTCCCTGCGCGTCTGGCACACGCGACACAACGAGCGTGCTATGATGCGGCTAGCGCCGCACGGTAAAGAAGTCCTTCAGCAGAGCGCCCGCCTCGGTTCCGGCGATTCCGCCATAGACTTCGGGCTTATGGTGACACGTTGGCGATGAAAAGAAGCGCACGCCATGCTCCACCGCCCCTCCCTTCTCGTCCGCCGCACCGAAATAAAGCCGCCGGATGCGGGCAAAGGACATCGCCGCCGCGCACATGGCGCACGGCTCCAGCGTCACATAAAGATCGCAGTCGGTAAGCCGCTCGGAGCCGAGCCTGGCCGCCGCCTGCCGAATCGCCAGCAATTCGGCATGCGCGGTCGGGTCCTTGTCGGCCAGCGTGCGGTTGCCGGCGCGCGCCACCACGTCGCCGCCGCGCACGATCGCGCAGCCGACCGGCACCTCGCCGCGCGCGCCCGCGGCACGGGCTTCTTCCAGGGCCGTTTGCATGAAGGATGGCGATGCCATAAATCCTGCTCATGCCCGAAAAAAGCAACCGTGACAAACCCGGCGAACGCATCGCCAAGGTGATCGCCCGCGCCGGCCTTGCCTCGCGGCGCGCGGCGGAAGCCTTGATCGCGGCCGGGCGGGTGACGGTGAATGGCGCGGCGATCGCCTCGCCCGCGCTCAACGTGACGCCGCGCGACCGCATCACGGTGGACGGGCAGCCTTTGTCCGGCCGCGCCCGCACGCGCCTCTTCCGCTACCACAAGCCGCGCGGGCTGATGACCACGCATTCGGACCCGCAAGGGCGGCCGACCGTCTTTGCCAAGCTGCCCAAGCGGCTGCCGCGGCTGATCGGCGTCGGCCGGCTCGATATCAACAGCGAGGGGCTGCTGCTGCTCACCAATGACGGCGGCCTGGCGCGCGCGCTCGAACTGCCCGCGACCGGCTGGGAGCGGCGCTACCGCGTGCGCGCGCTCGGCCGCGTGACGCAAGAGGCGCTCGACCAGCTCAAACGCGGCATCGCGGTCGCCGGCGTGCGTTACGGGCCGATCGAAGCCACGCTCGACCGCGAGCAAGGCGCCAATGTCTGGCTCACGGTTTCGCTGCGCGAAGGCAAGAACCGCGAGGTGCGCCGCGTACTGGAGCATCTCGGGCTGAAGGTGAACCGGCTGATCCGCGTTTCCTACGGGCCGTTCGAGCTGGGCGAGCTCGACGACGGCGCGGTGGAGGAAGTGGAGACGGAGGACCTGCGCCAGGCGCTGGGGCCGGAGCTCGCCGCGCAGGCGCAGGCGGATTTCGCGGGGCCATTGCAGGATGAAGCCTCGCACCGTCATTCCGGGGCGCGGGCGCAAGGCCGCGAGCCAGGAACCCAGAGAGGTCTTGCACCGCCGCCCCTGGATTCCGGTCCGCGCGCCGACGCGCGCGACCGGAATGACAAAAAGAAGCCTCACCGCCGGCGCGATCGCACCGGCGGGCCGCGGCCGAAATATCCTCGGCCTAAATCATGAGGGTTGTCGGCGGACGCCTGCGCTCACGCGCAATCGCCGGGCCCAAGTCGGACGCGGTGCGCCCGACCGGCGACCGCCTGCGCGAGGCGATGTTCAATATCCTCACGCATGCCTATGGCGACCCGGTCACCGGCGCGCGCGTGCTCGACCTGTTCGCCGGCACCGGCGCGCTCGGCATCGAAGCGATTTCGCGCGGCGCTTCTCATGCGCTGTTCGTCGACGAAGGCGTGGAGGCGCGCGCGCTGCTGCGGCAGAACGTCGAGACGCTCGGCCTCGGCGGCGTCACCCGCATTTTCCGCCGCGATGCCAGCAGGCTCGGCCCCGCGCATCCGCTCGAGCCATTCGATCTGGTATTCGCCGATCCGCCCTACGGCCAAGGCCTGGCCGAGAAGGCGTTGGCCTCGGCGCGCGACGGCGGCTGGCTGAAGCCGCAGGCTTTGGTCGTCGTCGAAGAGGCTGCCGATGCCGGCTTCACCGCACCGGAAGGCTTCGAGGAATTGGAGCGGCGCCAATACGACGATACGGAGTTGATTTTTTTGCGGAGCGTTTAAGCGGTCGTCCCCGCGAAGGCGGGGACCCATACGCCGTAGCCTATGTCCGCCTCATCCTGAGGAGCATCGCGAAGCGATGCGTCTCGAAGGATGGGGCGGCCACATGGTTCGAGACGCGCTGCTTCGCAGCGCTCCTCACCATGAGGCCGAGAGAGGCAGGGGTTATGAGTCCCCGCCGTCGCGGGGACGACAGCCGAAGATTTATCGCCGCCCAAACAGCCGCTCGATATCCGTCAGCTTCAGCTCGACATAAGTCGGCCGCCCGTGGTTGCACTGGCCGGCATTGGGCGTCGCCTCCATTTCGCGCAGCAGCGCGTTCATCTCATCCGGCTTGAGCCTGCGCCCCGCGCGCACCGAGCCGTGGCAGGCCATGGTGGCGGAGACATGCAGCAGCCGGCGCTCGAGCGGCAGCGAATCGTCCCATTCCGCCATGTGCTCCGCGAGGTCACGAACTAACCCCTGTACATTGACCTCGCCTAGCAATGAAGGCGTCTCGCGCACCGCCACCGCGCCGGGGCCGAAATCCTCCAGCACCAGGCCGAAGCGCGCCAGGTCCGCCGCGCGCCCGACGAGCCGCGCGGCGTCAGCCTCGTCGAGCTCGACGATTTCCGGGATGAGCAGGATCTGGCGCGCCACACCGGAAGCCGCGAGCGCCACCTTCAGCCGCTCGTAGACGATGCGCTCATGCGCGGCGTGCTGGTCGACGATCACCAGCCCGTCGCGCGTCTGCGCAACGATATAAGTTTCGTGCACCTGCGCACGCGCGGCGCCGAGCGGTCGCTCGATCAATTCGGCCGCCGGCTCGAAGCTGGCAATCGCCGCATCGGCCGCCGGTTCCCCCACGTCGAAGGCCGCCTGCGCTGCCTCGGCGAAGCCGAGCGCCGCGCCGCCGCGTGCGGACACATAGCCGGAAGGCCGCGCCGGCGAGCGCCGCCAGTCATAGCCGCCGCGCCGCGGCGCCGCGTTCGGACGGAAGGCTGCGATGGTGGCGCCGCCGCCGCTCGAAGCGGCGCGCCCGCCCTCGCGCGCCAGCGCCTCTTTCAGCGCGCGCACGATCAGCCCGCGCACCAGCGCGCCGTCGCGGAAGCGCACCTCTGTCTTGGCCGGATGCACGTTGACGTCGACCTCGCGCGCATCGATCGTGACGAACAGCGCCAGCACCGGATGGCGCTCGCGCGGCAGGTAATCGGCATAGGCCGCGCGCACCGCGCCGAACAAGAGCTTGTCGCGCACCGGCCGGCCGTTGACGAACAGATATTGCCCGAGCGAATTGGCGCGCGAGGCGGTCGGCAGGCCGGCAAAGCCCGACAAGCGCACGCCCTCGCGCTCGGCCTCGACCGCAAACGCATTGGCGCGGAAGTCCTGGCCCAGCACGTCGCCGAGCCGCGCGAGATTGTCCTTGGCCGGCCCCCAGGTAATGGGCGCGCGCTCCTCGCCGGCGAGCGTGAAGGCAACCTCCGGCCGGCTCATGGCCAGGCGGCGCACCACTTCGCGCACCGCTTCCGCCTCGCTGCGGTCGGTCTTGAGGAACTTCAGCCGCGCCGGCGTGGCATAGAACAGGTCGCGCACCTCCACCGTGGTGCCTTGGCCGAGCGCCGCCGGCTTGAGCGCCGACTTCTGCCCGGCATCGACGCCGAGCGACCAGGCATGCGGCTCGGAAGCGTGCCGCGTGGTAATCGCGAGGCGCGCCACTGCGCCGATCGAAGGCAGCGCCTCGCCGCGGAACCCGAGCGTGTCGATCGCCAGCAGATCGTCGCCGGCGAGCTTGGAGGTGGCGTGGCGCTCGACGCTGAGCGCAAGATCGCCGCGCGTCATGCCAGCGCCGTCGTCGGTGACGCGGATCAGCCTGCGCCCGCCGCCGTCGGTCAAAACGTCTATACGCTTGGCCCCGGCATCGAGCGCATTCTCGACCAGCTCCTTGACCACGCTCGCCGGCCGCTCGACCACCTCGCCGGCGGCGATGCGGTTGACGATGGATTCTGAGAGCTGGCGGACGGGCATGAGCGGCCTGATTCGGAATTTGGCGCAAGTTTAGCGAGCCAATGGGGTGCCCGCGAGGCGAACCAGCCCTTACTACCCGCTATCCCAAGGCTGTCATGCCCCGCGCAGGCGGGACACCCGGTAAACACCGGGGTTACTCGATCGCCCGCCTGCGCGGGGACGACGGCAGAGATCAATCGAACCCCTTGCCGCTGCGGTGCCGCTTGATCTCGGAACGCCGCTTCTTGCCCTCCAGGCGCTGGCGCTTCTGCGCCTTCGGCACCTTGGTGGGGCGGCGCGGCTTGGGCTTAACCGCCGCCTGGCGGATCAGCGCGAACAGGCGCTCGCGCGCCTCGGCGCGGTTGCGGGTCTGGTCGCGGTGGGCCTGCGCGACGATGACGATGACGCCCTCTTTGGTCGCGCGGCGCCCCGCCAGCCGGATGAGCCGCACCGCCACGTCGTTGGGCAGCGCGGGCGAGCGCCGCGCGTCGAAGCGCAACTGCACCGCGCTCGAGACTTTGTTGACGTTCTGCCCGCCGGGGCCGGAGGAGCGCACGAAGCTCTCCTCCAGCTCGGCCTCGTCGATTTCGATGCTGTCGGTGATGCGGGGCATGGCCTTGTCATTCCGGGGCGTCCGCCGAAGGCGGACGAACCCGGAATCCGATAATCCCAGAATCGCCTTTGAAACGAAAGCTGTGCGAAATCGAGGTGCCGCGGCGGCAAGCTCCTGGAATACTGGATGCCCGCTGGAGCCTGCACCCGCGCAGGCGGGTGCGGGGCATGACAGCTCGGGAAATTTACTCCTTCACCACGCCCGAGGTCAGGCCCTTGGGCCGGCCGGCAACCGTCACCAACAGCCCGCCGCCGTAAAGCCGCTTGGCCACCCGCTTGGCGTCGGCGATGGTGACGCCGTCGATCAGGGCGCTGCGGCGCTGGATATAGTCGATGCCGAGATTGTCGATCTGAATCTGCGTGAGCTGGGCGGCGATCTTGTTCGAGGTGTCGAGCGAGAGCGCATAGGAGCCTTTGATGTAGTCTTTGGCCGCCGCCAGTTCGTCCGCGGTCGGGCCGTTCTCGGCCATGCGCTTGATCTCGTGCTCGATCACATGAAGCGCGTCGGCGGTGCGGTCGGCGCGGGTGGCGGTGCCGCCGATCACCACGGCGGCGCGGCGGAACCAGACCAGACTGTCCGAGACGCCGTAGGCCAGCCCGCGCTTCTCGCGCACTTCCTGGTAGAGCCGCGAGGAGAAGGTGCCGCCGCCCAGGATGTGGTTGACGATATAGGCGGCCATGAAATCGGGATCCTGGCGGGCAATGCCCTGGCCGCCGAAATTCACCACCGCCTGCGGCACGTTGACGTCGATCACGATCTGCTGGCCGAGATTGGTCGGGCTCGCCGCCGGCACCGGCCTGAGCTTGTTGGTCTTCGGCAGGTCGCCGAAGGCGCGGTCGATCAGCTTGCCGGCGGTGGCGGCATCGATGTCGCCGACGATCGAGACGGTGAGCTCGTTGCGCGCGAACACCTGCTTGACATAGGCGCGCAGGTCATCGGCGGTGATGCGCGGCACGGTTTCCAGCGTGCCCTTGCTTTCGCGGCCGTAGGGGTGACCGGGAAACGCCGTCTGCCACCAGCGGCTGCTGGCGAGATTGTTCGGATCGGTGGTTTCGCGCCGCAATTGGGCCAGCACCTGCCCGCGCACCCGCTCGATCGCGTCGGGATCGAAGCGCGGCTTGCTGAGCGCCAGATGCAGGAGATCGAAGGCCTCGTCCTGGTGCTCGGTCAGCGTGCGCAGCGAGCCGCGGAAATAGTCGCGGCCGACATCGAAGCCGAGCTCGATGGCATGCGCCTCCAGCCGCTCGTGATAGGCCTTGCTGTCGAGGGAGCCGGCGCCCTCGTCGAGCAGATTGGCGGCGAGGCTGGCGGCGCCGCCCTTGGCGGCGGCGTCTTGGCTCGCCCCGCCGTGGAAGGCGTAATTGAGCGCGATCAGCGGCACCGCATGCTCGCGCACCAGCCAGGCATGGATGCCGGAGGGGCTGACGATCTTCTCGATCGTCATGGCGGAGGCGGCGGAGGCGCCGAAGACAAGCGCCGAGAGCGCGAGCGCAAGAGGAGCGATAAACCGCGTCATGTGCGTTTCTCCACCTGCGGGCGGGTATCCTTGATCAGATAGCCGGTCACCGAGCGGCGTTTTTCGAGCCACGTGCGGGCGGCCTCCTGCACCTGCGCGGCAGTGACGGCGCGGATGCGGTCGGGCCAGTGCGCGACGTCGGCGACGGTCGAGCCGGTGGCGAGCGATTCGCCGTACCAGCGCGCCATGCTGGCCTGGCTGTCATGGGCATAGACGGCGTCGGCGATCAGCTTGGTCTTGCTGCGCGCGAGCTCGGTGGGCGTCACGCCCTTGGCGACCACCTCGGCGATCACCGCGTCGGTGGCGGCTTCCAGCTGCGGCAGCGTCACGCCCTCGCGCGGCGCGCCGTAGACGGAGAACTTCGAGGGATCGAGCGCGTCGGCCTCGTACCAGGCGCCGGCGCCGACCGCGAGATGCTTGTCGACCACCAGGCTGTTGTACAGCCGGCTGTTGCTGCCGCTGCCGAGGATATGGGCGAGCACTTCCAGCGCCGCCGATTGGCCGGGCTTGGCGGTGTGAAACGACGGCACCAGATAGCCGCGGATCATGAGCGGCTGCTCGACGCGCGGGTCGGCGAGCGTGAGCGAGCGCACCGCCACGGGCTTGGGCTCCTGCGGGCGATGGCGCGGCACGATATTGTTGTTGCGCCTGACCTTGCCGTAGGTCTCCTGCGCGAGCTTGAGCGCTTGCTGCGGCGCCACGTCGCCGGCGATCACCAAGATCGCGTCATTGGGGCCGTAGAAGCGCCGGTAAAAGCCGATGGCGTCGTCGCGCGTGAGCCCCTCCATCTCGTGGCGCCAGCCGATCACCGGCTTGCCGTAGGGATTGTTGAGGTAGAGCGCGGCGTCGATCTGCTCGGAGAGCCGCGCGCGCGGATCGTTGCGCACGCGCATGTTCTGCTCCTCGAGGATGACCTGCAGCTCGGGCAGCACCACCTTATCGGTGAGTTGCAGCCCGTTCATGCGGTCGGACTCGAATTCCATCACGGTTTTGAGCTTTTCGCTCGGCACCCGCTGGTAGAAGGCGGTGTAATCGTTCGAGGTGAAGGCGTTCTCCTGGCCGCCCATGCGCGCGACCACTTGCGAGAACTGCCCGATCGGATGCTTGACGGTGCCCTTGAACATCAGGTGCTCGAGGAAATGCGCCAGCCCCGACTTGCCCGGCGTCTCGTCGGCGGCGCCGACCTTGTACCAGATCATGTGGGTGACCACCGGCGCGCGGTGGTCGGGAATGACGACCAGCTCGAGCCCGTTGGCCAGCGTGAAGTCGGCGATCTTGTCGGCGGCGGCAAGCGCCGGCGCCGACAATGCCATGGCGATGACCGCCGCGGCGGCCATGACGAGGTTTCGTTTCACGTGCACTTTGGGAACCTTCAAGCTCGCAGTTGATGCGCCCCACGCATACGCGCGCCGCCAGCGGCGGCCAGTGCCCCGCTTCCGAAGTTCGTGACACATCGCAGCATCCTCTGACACGAACTTCGCAAGCAAAGGGGCACGAGCAAGTATTTATCGATTTGAAGTTCCTGAACGAGCTAGCGGCAGGTAGTGCAGGAACGTCAAATCGGCGGCACTCGGCGCGATACTGACGAGAGCGGCCGCGCGCGGCACTTTACGCCGTCACCTCGCCGGCTCGACGCGGGTGACATAGCTGTCGTCGGCCTTGGGAGCAGCCGCCGCGCCGGTGCCGTAGGGCTGATCGGGCGAGGGTGTCTGATAGCCGGGCGGCGGCTCGGTGAGCGAAGTGCGCGTCGGCTCGCCGGTGAAGCGGGCGACGTTGTCGTTCTTGCCTTTGAACGGGTTGCTGAACAGCCCGCCGCTGTAGCCGAGTTCGTTCGGCGACAAGAGCTTGCCGATCGGGCTCGGTCCTTCGGTGTCGCGGTTGACCACGCCGCGCGGACGCGGACCGGGTGCCAACTGGCCGGGCGGCAGCGGGTTTTCCTCGCGCATGCGCTCGGCTTCGACGTCGCGGTTCTTTTCCATCTTCTCGATGCGCTTGGCGCGCGTGACGTCGGGATCCTTCGGCCAAGCCGGATTGGGCACGGCGCTGGTCTTCTCGGGCGGCGGCAGCGTGTCGGTGCGCGGCAGCACCAGCGGCGCGCGCTCGCGGTATTGGATGTCGGGATCTTCGCCGCTCTTCAGGCCGAAACCTTCCAGGAACCGTCCGAACGTTGCCTTGTAGAAATCGCTGCTGCTGTTCTCGTCGCCGGCGCGCGCGGTTTGCGGCGCCGCCACGAGGCCGAGCGCAAGCGCCAGGCCGAGCGCGGCGCAGGAATAGACCGGCCGGGTCGGGCGCGTGAACGTCATGCGGTCGCGTCTTGCCATTTGAGCGCCTTGCGCTTGCGGTACCGACAAACTGCGATTCCTCAAGGAATTCAAAGTCCCAGCACCCACTATTGCGGCCGATCAGGGCGCTTTTGCGGCGCTTTCGCCGATCAGGGATTCATACAGCAGGCCGATAACCCCGGCAACGATGGCTACATCGGCGAGGTTAAAAACATACCAGTCGAAGCGCCAAGTGGCCGTGGAAACGTGAAAAAACACGAAATCGGCCACCCAGCCATAGGCCAGCCGGTCGATCGCGTTGCCGATGGCCCCGCCGATGATGAGGCCGAGGCCCAGCGCGGTCAGCCGCCCCGGCGCCCGCGCCAGCCATATCCACAGCAGGGCCACCGCCAGCACCTTGGTGCCGAGCAGGACCCAGCCGCCGAGCGCCCCTTGCGTCTGGAACAGGCCGTAGCTGATGCCGGTATTGCGGGTGAGCACCAGGTCGAAGAAGGGCCCGAGCCGCACCGGGCCGTTATGGGCGAGATCGAACACGAACAGCAGGTAGAGCTTGCTCGCCTGATCGACGGCGCAGGCAATAAGCGCGGCGATGAGGCCGAGCCGCGTGAACGGGCCGTGGAGATAGGAACGCGACGTCATGAGGGCGTCGTCCCCGCGAAGGCGGGGACCCATACGCCGTGCTCCGTCAGACAAGGTGACTGAGGTCGTCCCATTCGAGATTCTCTTCTTCGATCAATCGAATTTTCCAATCCCGATTCCATTTCTTCAGCCGCTTTTCGCGCACTATCGCCAATTCTGGATCGTCAAAAGTCTCGACATGCACCAGACGCGTAACCTGATATTCCTTGACGAATTTCGAGCCCATACCAAGGCGATGCTCTTCCATCCGTCTGCGCAGGTCATTCGTTACACCGACATACAAAGTGCCATACCGTTTACTTGCAAGAATATAAACATGATAGGGCATCGCGTGACACGACGTTCGATGGTTATGGGTCCCCGCCTTCGCGGGGACGACCGCTGAGATTTCACTCGGCCGCCTTGCGCATGGCTTCCCATTCGCGCAGCGCCTGCGCATCGCGCGGCGAGACCTCGGGAAATTGCGGGTCCTCGCCAATATTGGTGAGCACCTTCCACGAGCGCGCGCATTTGGTGCCTTCGGCCAGATTGGACACCACGGCAACGCCGGCAACGTCCGGCAAGCGGAAAGCCGCGGCCGGGCCCTCGTCCTCGACCAGCGTCAGCGCCGAGGTGATGCAGATTTCGGCCATGTCGACGTCGAGCACGGCCTCCGCCAGTTCTTCATTCGACACGTGCACGATCGGATGCGCCTCGAGCGAGGAGCCGATGCGCTTGCTGCGCCCGCTCGATCTCGAGCGCGCCGGTGACGACGCGCCGCACGTTGCGCACCTTGCGCCACTTCTCCGCCAGCGCGTCGTTGCGCCAGGATGAAGGCACGTGCGGAAACAGCTCGAGATGCACCGACGGCGCGCCCCCGTAACGCGATCCCCAGACCTCCTCGGCGGTGAAGCAGAGGATGGGCGCCAGCCAAGTGACCGTGCAGCGGAACAGATGGTCGAGCACGGTCAGGCAGGCCTTGCGCTTCATCGAGGAGGCCGGATCGCAATAGAGCGCGTCCTTGCGGATGTCGAAATAGAAGGCCGACAGCTCGGTGATCATGAAATTGTTGAGCGCGGCGAAGATGCGCTTGTAGTCGAAATCCTCGTAAGCCTTGCGCACCAGTTGGTCGAGCTCGGCCAGCCGGTGCAGCATCAGCCGCTCCAGCTCCGGCATCTGCTCGATATGCCGCACGCGCTCGTCCTCGTGGAAATGCGCGAGATTGCCGAGCATCCAGCGCACCGTGTTGCGCAGCTTGCGATAGGTCTCGACCGTCTGCTTGAGGATTTCGGGCCCGATGCGCTGGTCGTCCCAATAGTCGCAGGAGGCGACCCACAGCCGCAAGATATCGGCGCCCGACTGCTTGATCACGTCCTGCGGCGCAATGGTGTTGCCGAGCGACTTCGACATTTTGCGGCCGTCTTCGGCGAGCGTGAAGCCGTGGGTAACGACCACGTCGAAGGGCGCGCGGCCGCGCGTGCCGCAGGATTCCAAAAGGGACGACTGGAACCAGCCGCGGTGCTGGTCGGAACCTTCCAGATACATCACGGTATCGCGGCCGCCGTCGCGCTTGCGCTTGATGCCGGCGAGCTGCGGGAAGTGCGCTGGGTCTTCCAGCACGAAGGCGTGGGTGGAGCCGGAATCGAACCAGACGTCGAGAATGTCGTCGACCTTCTGCCAGCCTTCGCCGGCGCGCTTGCCCAAGGAAGCGTTCGCGCGCGCCGGGCGCGTACCAGGCGTCGGCGCCTTCGGCTTCGAAGGCCTCGACGATGCGCACTTCGACCTCGGGGTCCTGCAGGATGTCGACCGAGCCGTCCGGCTTTTCCTTGATGAATACGGCGATCGGCACGCCCCAGGCGCGTTGGCGCGAGATCACCCAATCGGGGCGGCTTTCGATCATGCCATTGATGCGGTTCTCGCCCTGCGGCGGCACCCAGCGGGTGTCGCTGATCGCCTGCATCGCGCGCGCGCGCAGCGTGTCGCCGGACTTGTCGATGTCCTTATCCATGGCGATGAACCACTGCGGCGTATTGCGGAAGATGACCGGCTTCTTCGAGCGCCACGAATGCGGATACTGGTGCTTGAGGCGCCCGCGCGCGATCAACATGCCGGCGTCGATTAAGGCCTTGATCACCGCCTCGTTGGCGTCGCCCTTCTCGCCCTTGTCGTTGATGACGCGTTTTCCGGTGAAGCCGGGCGCGGCCTCGGTGAAGGCACCGTTCTCGTCGACCGTGTAGGGGATGGCGGTATCAACGCCATGAAATCGTGCTTGGGCAGTCCAAATATCGAATCCTCGCGACCGTGACCGGGCGCGGTGTGGACAAAACCGGTGCCCGTTTCGTCAGTTACGTGATCGCCATCAAGCAACGGAATGGTGCGGACATAACCAGAGTTAAAAGCCTCTAATGGATGACGCGTGCCCATCCCGCGAAGCTCATCAGCCGCAACATCACCTCGCCGTTCATACGCCGTTACTTTCGCTTGTTGCATGACGGCACCCGCCAGTTTATCGGCGAGGATGAAGAGGTCACCTTTCTGCGCCCAATTGTTCGGTGGCGCCTCTGTAACCTCATAAAGCCCATATTTAATCCGTGATGAGTACGCAATCGCGCGATTTCCGGGCAGCGTCCATGGGGTGGTCGTCCAGATTACTATCGAAGCGCGGAGAAGCTCGGGACGCATTGTCGACCCGTCTCGAACTACAAATCGGACCGGAAACTTCACCCACACCGTATCGCTGGTGTAGTCCTCGTACTCGACTTCCGCCTCGGCAAGCGCCGTCTTCTCCACCACGCTCCACATCACCGGCTTGCTGCCGCGATACAACGTGCCGTTGGCGGCGAACTTCATCAGCTCGCGCGCGATCTGCGCCTCGGCGAAAGGCGCCATGGTGGTGTAAGGGTGCGCCCAGTCGCCCTCGACGCCGAGGCGCTTGAACTCCGCGCGCTGCACATTGAGCCAATGCTCGGCATAGGCGCGGCATTCCTGGCGGAAGGCGATCATCGCCGCCGGATCGCTCAAGTCCGGCTTCTTCTTGTTCTTGGAGCGGTAGTTCTCCTCCTCGATCTTCCATTCGATCGGCAGGCCGTGGCAGTCCCAGCCCGGCACGTAGTTGGAATTGAAACCGAGCATCTGCTGGCTGCGCGTCACCAGGTCCTTGAGGATCTTGTTGAGCGCGGTGCCGATATGGATCGGCCCGTTGGCGTAAGGCGGGCCGTCGTGCAGGATGAACTTGTCGCGACCCTTGGCCGCCTGGCGCAATTGGCCGTAGAGCCCGCCCTCTTCCCAGCGTTTGAGGATTTCCGGCTCGCGTTGCGGCAGCCCGGCGCGCATCGGAAAATCCGTCTGCGGCAGGAACAGCGTTTCGGAATAATCGCGCTCTTTCGACATGGGGCGTGTACTAGCAGGCGGATTCGGCGGCGGAAAGGCCGGTTTTGCGGCTCAAATCTCCCCCAGCACCGGAAAAGCATCGCCCGCGCGGCCAAGCGCCGCGCGCGCCTGGGCGGCGTCGGCCAGCATGGCCTCTTTGAGGTGCTCCACGGTCTCGAACTTCTGCTCGTGGCGCAGCCAGCCGATGAAGGCGACGTCGATCGTCTGCCCGTAGAGGTCGCCCGCGAAGTCGAATAGATAGACCTCCAGGAGCGGCGCGCCGTCGTCGAACATCGGGCGGCGGCCGAAAGATGCCACCCCGTCGAAACGCTTGCCGCCGATCCCCACCCGCACCGCATAAATGCCGTGCTTGAGCCCGCAGGCCGGGTCGAGCTTGAGATTGGCGGTGGGAAAGCCGAGCTCGCGCCCGCGCTTTTCGCCGTGCACGACCTCGCCCGAGGTAAACCAGGGCGCCCCCAGAAGCTCGGCCGCCTCCACCACCTTGCCCAGGCTCAGCGCGGTGCGCACCGCGCCGGAGGAGACCGGCCGGCCCTCGTCCTCGAGCGGCGGCACGATGTCGACGGTGAAGCCGAGCCGGGCGCCCTGCTCGGCGAGATACGCCGGAGAGCCGGCGCGGTTCTGGCCGAAATGGAAATCGAAGCCGATCGCCGCGCCGCCGATGCCGAGGCTGCCGACCAGGATGCGGGAGACGAAATCCTCGGCCGAGGTGGACGCGAGCGCGGCGTCGAAGCGCATGATGATGGCGCCATCGAGCCCGGTGGCGGCCAGGAGCCGCAGCTTGTCGCGCTCGGAGGAGAGCTGGAACAGGGCGTCCTGCGGGCGGAAGAAGGCGCGCGGATGCGGGGTGAAGGTGAGCGCCGCCGTCTTGCGCCCGAGCTGGTCGGCGCGCGCGCGGGCGGCCCCGATCACGGCGCGGTGGCCGCGGTGCACGCCGTCGAAATTGCCGATCGCAACGACGGCATCGACGAGTGCGTCTGCATCGATGCCCCCGGCCCCGCCACGCACCACGGTGAAATTATTCGCCGAAAATCGCGGGGTGTTCATCATAGCGTGGGGTTGGGAGGTCTGGCCGCGGTCATGGTTAATGCGTCGTTAGCGCGGTTCCAAATTAACCGCTTATTCAATCCCTGGTGGTACCCCATGCACAATCTTTACGGGACCCCCCGGGGGAAATACGTCATGGCGGTCGACCTGTCGATGCCGGTGTTGGTGGTGGACGATTACAACACCATGGTCCGTATCATCCGCAACCTGCTCAAGCAGCTCGGCTTCGAGAACGTCGACGAGGCCGGCAACGGCAAAGCGGCGCTGGAGAAGCTACGCCAGCGCAAATACGGCCTGGTGATCTCCGACTGGAATATGGAACCCATGACCGGCTACGACCTGCTCAAGGAGATGCGCGCCGATCCGGACCTCGGTCGCACGCCGTTCATCATGGTGACGGCCGAATCCAAGACCGATAACGTGATCGCCGCCAAGAAGGCCGGCGTGTCGAACTACATCGTCAAGCCGTTCAACGCCCAGACGCTTCGGAGCAAGATCGAGTCGGTGTTCCTGCCGCACGCTTCGTAAGCCTAAACGTCACCACACCAGCTGCCGCATCACCGCCTTCGGCATTTCGCCGGCGGCAGCGAACACGCCTTTGAGGGCGGCGGCGTCCGGCCGCTCGCGCCCGCCCAGTTCCTCGGCGTGAATCCCCGAGGTCACGAACAGGAAATCGATGCCGAGCGCGCGCGCGCCTTTGAGATCGGTGCGCACCGAGTCGCCAACCGCCAGCATGCGCGCCAGCGGCGTCTCCTTGCCGGCCGCCGCTTCCGCCTTCTTGAGCGCCATGTCGTAGATCGGCCGGTAGGGCTTACCGGCATAGAGCACCTCGCCGCCCATGGTCGCGTAGAGATCGGCGAGCGCGCCGGCGCAGTAGACCAGCCGGCGGCCGCGCTCCACCACCACGTCGGGATTGCCGCACACCATGAACAGGCCGCGTTCGAGCATGAGCGCGAGCCGCTCGCGGTAGTCGTCCGGCGTCTCCACGTCGTCGTCCTCGAGCCCGGTGCACACCACGTAGTCGGCGCTTTGCAGGGGCGCCAGCTTGGCGTTGAGGCCGTTGAAGACGACGCGGTCGCGTTCGGGACCGAGATGATAGAGACTCTGGCCGCGCCGCTCCTCGACCACGCTGCGGGTGACGTCGCCGGAAGAGACGATGGCGTCGTAAACCTCCGCCGGCACATGCAGGCGCGCGAGCTGGCGGCCGACCTGGTCGCTCGGGCGCGGTGAATTGGTGATCAGCACCACCGTGCCGCCCATGGCGCGCATGCGCATCAGCGCGTCGCAGGACGGCGGCGAGGCTTCCAGCCCGTCGTGCACCACGCCCCAGACGTCGCACAGCAGCAGGTCGTAATCGGGCGCCAGCGCCGAGAAATGCTGGATCAGGGGCGGCAAGGGCGCGGTCATGACCGGTGCGATACGACCCGACGCTCAGCCGACGCCGCCGCCGGCGGCAGCGAGCGGCGCCGGCAGGGCGTCCGCCTTGCCGGCGGCGGCGCCGGCCTGCAAGGCCTCGGCGCGCACCGGCCGCGGCGGCGAAAACAGGAAGCCCTGCCCGAAGCGCACGTCGTAATCGAGCAGGTCGAGCACCATGCTTTCGCTCTCGACGCGCTCGGCGATGAGATCGATGCCGGAGCGCGCCAGCAGATCGGCGAGATCGGCCGGGTGGATGTCGCTTTGCGCCGCCGCGCGGTTGAGCAGCAGCCGGCCCGGCACCTTCAAGAAGCGGAAGGCGTGGTCGGCGAGATCCTTTGGCTCCATGCGCAGGTCGCCGACGTGATCCATGGAGAAGCGGAAGCCGAGCTCGGCCAGCGCCGCCAGGCTCTCGTGCTCGATCGGGCCGAAGCCGCGATAGGCGCTCTGCGTGAACTCGAAGATGAGCGCGCCGGCCAGCGCCCGGTTGGCGTCCATGAATTCGAGCAACTGCTTGAAGGCGTTCGGATCGTTCAATGTGGCCGCGTTGATATTGCAGAACAGGCCGACGTCGCGGCTCTTCAGCTGCAGGCGCCGCGTCACCTGTACGCAGCGGAACACCAGGAGATTGTCGATCTTCGGCATCAGCCCTACGTTCTCGGCCAGCTCGATGAAATCGCCGGCCGGGATGATGTCGCCGTCCTCAGTGCGCAACCGCGACATCGCCTCGTAGTAGCGCACCTTGCGTTGCGGCAAAGTGACGATCGGCTGCAGATAGAGATCGATGCGGTCCTCGTCGATCGCCTTGCCGAGCAGCGCGGCGATATCCTCGCGCGTGAGGCCCTGGAAGCGGCGGCCGCCGCTCACCGCGTCGCTCTCGCTCAGGTTCAGCGCGCCGTCCGTCACCGCCGCCGCGCCGACGGCGACCGGCGCCGCGGCCGCGCCCTTGCCCTGCAACAGGGTGGCGTGGGTGGCGACCGTCTCGGCGATCTGGCGCACCAGGCCGCCGAGCTCGTTCATCTCGGCGGTGAGCGGCTCGACCGCCGCCTGCGTGCGGCCGACCGCCTTGTCGACCCGCGTCTCCATGGCGTTGACCCGGCGGCCGAGCTCGGCCAGCTGACGAGCGAGATCGGCGGTGCCACGCGACAGATCGGCGATCTGGTCGCCGACGGTGCGGCGGTCGGCAAGCCGGGTGCCGATCGCGTTGTAGAGCGCCATGCCGACCAGCGCGGCGAGCGCGATCAGGCCGGCCGTGCGCAGGTCCATCTTGAAGCCAAGATAGAGCACGGCGCCGACCGAGACGGCGATCAGCACCATGCAGATCCCGATGAAGATGGCGCCGAGACGAACCATTGCGCTATTCGCTATTCCTGGGCGGCCCCCCGCCGGGCAGACGCCCGATTCGCGCCGCCTTGCCCCAATGTTCCCGAGCGGACGGGTCCGTGCAACCTCGAAGTCCCGCTATGATAACGGTTATTCGCCCCCTCGTCGCAGGAAAAGCTCGGAAGTTGAGATGGAACCCGGCGCCCCGCCCCTAGCTGGCTCCCGCTTTCTTGCCCTCATCGGCCGCATCGCCGCCCGGCCGGGCCGGGCTTTTGTTGCCTTTCTGGCGCTGCATGCCGCGGTCTGGACCGCGCTGCCGGCACTCATCTACCCCAACCTGCCGCTCGATCTGATCGAGGCCTTGATGTATGGGCGGGAATGGCAGCTCGGCTATGACAAGCTGCCGCCGCTGCCGTGGTGGCTGGTGCAAGCCGCATACGTGACCATCGGTCATGACTTCGCCTACTACCTTTTGGCCGAAATCGCGGTCTGCGCCGCCTTCGCGCTTGTCTATGCGGCGGCGCGACCGCTGGTCGGCGGCGTCGGCGCGCTGGTTTCGGTGCTGATCGTCGACGGCCTGCACTACGTCAATTACACCGCCGCCAAGTTCAATCACGACGTGGTGCAGTTGCCGTTCTGGGCGCTGGCCGGCTTTGCCTATCGGCGCGCGCTGCGCGAGCGCCTGTTGAGCGACTGGCTGCTGCTCGGGCTCGCGCTCGGCCTGTCGCTGTGGGCGAAATATTTCGTGGTGGTGCTGGCGGCCCCCATGGTGCTGTTCGCCCTTATCGACCGCGATGCGCGCCAGGTACTGCTCACGCCCGGTCCCTATATCGCGGTGGCGGTCGCGCTGATTGCGGTATCGCCGCACCTGGTCTGGCTGATCAAGACCGATTTTCTCCCGCTGGCCTATGCAGAGCACCGCGCCATCTTATCGCGCGGCTGGTACGACCATCTCTGGCATCCGTTCGAGTTCGGCATCAGCCAATTCTTCTTCCTGATCCCGTCGCTGCTGATCGCCGCGCCTATGTTCTGGCCGCGCCCCGGCGCCAGCGAGCCGCGGGCGGCGCAAAGCGCGGACGCTTTCGACCGCCGCATCGTCACCTGGCTCGCCTTCGGGCCCTTGGCGACGGTACTCGCCATGGGCGTCGTGAGCGGACGCGGCGCGGTGGCGATGTGGGGCTATCCGCTGTTTCTGTTTCTCGGCCTCTGGCTGGTGCTGACGGCGCGCCGCACGCTCGAGGGCGCAAGGCTCGCGCGCATCCTCACCACCTGGGCGATCGTGTTCGCGTGCTTAAGCGCCGCTTTTTACATCAATTACGACGTGCTGCCGCGCTTCGATCACCGCTACCGCGCCGTGTTCTTTCCGGGCGGCAGCCTGGGGCGCGAGATCACGCAGCGCTATCATGCGATCGCCGGCAAGAAGCTGGCTTACGTGGTCGGCACCATGTGGGACGGCGGCAATCTCGCGCATTATTCGCCCGACCAGCCGCGCGTGCTGGTAGACGGCGAGCCCGAACGCGCGCCCTGGATCGACCTCGACGACCTCAGGCGGCGGGGCGGCGTGGTGGTGTGGACGGTGGGGAATTTACGCCAGGTTCCGAAGCAATTTCAGACGGTGGCGCCCGGCGCGGTGGTGCAACCGCCGCTCCTGTTGCGCTTCCGGCGCGGCGATTCGAGCGTCCACGTGGGCTGGGCGATCCTGCCGGCACAGCGGTGATGCGCAATCCGAACGATCAATTCTCCAGTCATTGCCGGGCTTGACCCGGCAATCCATCTTTTTTCGCAAAGATGGATCACCGGGTCACGGCGCTTCGCGCCGGCCCGGTGATGACAGCGTATTGATCAGGCGGATTCCGTGTGACAGGGCCGCTTTAGGCCGGTAAATCCTGCGTGCCCTGCAAGGCATAGAACTGCACCGGCTGGGTACGCCCCTTCACCGGCATCTCATGGCGCTTTTCCATGTCGAGCGCGAGCCCGGCCGCCTCGGCCGCGGCGCGCGAGACCACCACCGCGCAATCGTATTCCTTGGTCAGGCCTTCCAGGCGCGCGCAGGTATTCACGGTGTCGCCGATGGCGGTGATGATCTGCGAGCGCGGCGGCCCCATGCTGCCGACGATCGCCTCGCCGTAATGAATGCCGATGCCGATGCGCAAGGGCGCCGGCAGATCGCCGCGCAACCGGTAGTTCAATTGCTCCAGGCGGCTCAGCATTTCGCGCGCGCCGCGCAAGGCCTCCGCCACGCCGGCCGCGGGATTGCCGGCATGCAGGCCGTAGAGCGCCATCAGCCCGTCGCCGGTGAATTGCGAATAGTGCCCGCCGGTCGCGACGAGCGCCGCCGTCATCTCGTGGAAGAACTGGTTGAGAATGAACAGCACGTCGTAGGGCAGCCGGTGCTCGCTCAAGCCGGTCGAGCTGCGCAGGTCGACGAACACGACGGTGATCAGGCGCTCGCTGCCTTCCAGCCCGCCGCGGATGGCGCCGTCGGCGGCGCTGGCGTCGGTCGCCAACAGCGGCATCACCGCAAGATCCGCGCTCGGCCGGATCTGGCAGGCGAGCCGCATGCCGGGCGTGGCGCCGATGCGCTCGAGCGTCTTGGCCTCCAGGCCGGCAATCGGCGGCAATTGGTCGAGACCCTTGGTCACCAGCACGCGGCAGGTCGAGCAGCGCGCGCGGCCGCCGCAGACCGACGCATGCGCGATGCCGTTGGCGCGCAGCGTCTCCAGCACGGTGGCGCCGGGCAGGATCGGCACCCGGCGTCCGCCGGCATGCGCCAGCATGGGCGGATGGTGGCGGCGATAGTGCCAGGCGCGGATGCCGCGGCCGGCAAAGGGCAGCAACAAAAGGCCGAACCAGATGCCCCAGCCGGCATATTCCATGCGCGCCATCGCGCTAAGCGAGGCCGGCGTGATGTTGGAATCGTCCAGCACCGCCTGCACGAAATCCTTGTTCTTGGCCTCGCGCCGGATCTGGTTGCCGGCGGTGACGAAGCCGGCGATCGACAAAGCCGGCAGCAGCAGCGCGAAGGCGAAGAAATAGACCCGCCACGCCGGATACCAGCGCTTGGTGCGCAGCCAGTAATGGATGCCGATGGCGGCATGCGTCCACACCGCCAGCACCGCCAGCGTCTGCACGGCGGCGAGCCAGGGGAAGACCACCCACTGCGCCAGCAGCACGGTCGAATAGAGGCTGGTCGTCTCCAGCGTTTCTTCGGCGATGCGCGTGCCGATGACGTGCGGGATCAGCAGCAGCGGGATGGTGAGGCCGAGCGCAAGCTGCGCCCATTCCCAGCGGGAAAGCCTGAGCGAGCGACGGATATAGATCGACCACAGCGCATTGCCGTAATGCAAGAGCAGCGCCGCCGAGAGGATGCCGGTGCCCGCCCAGGTGCGCCAGGGATACATCAGCGCACCGCGCACCGTTTCGGCGTCCTCGAACGAGACCAGCAACAACGTGTGGGCGCTCAGATGGCAGATCACGAATGCGAGCAGGACGAGCGCGCTCGTGAGCCGCACGGCACTTCGCGAGGTCCACCAATTGAGGTCCATGTCGGCGATCTGCGCCATCCGGTCCGGGCGCCGCAGCATAGCCGCGATCGGGAGTCGCCGCAAAAGTCGCTTCCGCATCGCGCCGCGCAGGAGCCGGCTCAAAGCGCGGCGGCGTGCACGTGCGGCCCGTCGCCGACGATGCGGCCGTCGAGCAATTGAACGTGGCGGTCCATGCGCTCGGCCAGCGCCAGGTCGTGGGTGACCGCCACCACGGTCTTGCCGTGCCGGTCGACCAGATCGCGCAGCACCTGGAACACCTGTTCGCTGGCATGCGAATCGAGCGAGCCGGTCGGCTCATCGGCGAGGATCACCGGCGGCTCGTTGGCGAGCGCGCGCGCCACCGCCACACGCTGGCGCTGGCCGCCGGAGAGCTGGTCCGGGCGCTTGGCGATGTGGTCGCCGAGCCCGAGCGCGCCGAGCAGGTCGCGCGCGCGCGCCCGCATGGCGGCGGGCGAAAGCCGCCCGAGCGCGCGCATCGGCAGCATCACGTTGTCGAGAAGGGTGAATTCCGGCAGCAGGAAATGAAACTGGAACACGAAGCCGAGGAAGGTGAGCCGCATGGCGGCGCGCTCCGGCTCGTCCATAACCACGGTGTCGCGGCCCTTGAGCAGCACCTGGCCTTCGGTCGGCAAATCGAGCAGGCCGAGCAGATAGAGCAGCGAGGATTTGCCCGAGCCGGACGGGCCGGTGATGGCGACGAACTCGTTGTCGCCGATCTTGAGATCGATGTTGCGCACCAGCGTGGTCGGCACCACCCCCGGCAGGATGCGCGTGACGTTGCGCGCCTCGATCAGCGGCACGGCGGCGGCCTCGCTCATGTGGCGCCCCGGATGATCTCGACCGGATGCTCGCTCGCCGCCTTGCGCGCCGGCGCGTAGCCGGCCAGCAGCGAGGAGACCAGCGCAACCCCGCCGGCCAAGAGATAGTGCAGCGGGTCGTAGGCGAGCGGCAGATAGTCGGAATCGACGAACGGGTTGGTGATGCGCACTGCGCCGAGCGCGCGGCACAGGATATAGCCGAGCGCGAAGCCGATCAGCGCGCCGATCAGGCCGATGATCAGCGCTTCGATCACGAAGATCGCGCGCACCGTGCGCTCGGGCAGGCCGAGCGACTTCAGAATCGCGATGTCGCGCGCCTTCTCATGCGTGATGGTGGAGATGATGTTGTAGGTGCCGAAGCTCGCCACCAGCAAGATGGCGCCGACCACCGCGTACATGATGATGTTGCGGATGACGAAGGCCGACAACAGGTCTTCGTTGGCCTCCTGCCATGACACCGTTTTGTAGCCGGTCTCGTTCTCGATGCGGGTGGCGACCGCGCGCGCGTTGAGCGGGTCGGCGAGGTGGCCGCGCAATTCGTTGATCATGCCGGTCTGCCGCGCCAGGATCTGCCCGGTCTTGGTCAGCGTATAGGCGGTGGTCTCGTCGATCTGCCGCACGCCGGAATGAAAGAAGCCGACCACTTGCGCGCTCATATTGGCGCCCTCGCTCGACTGCAGCGTGATATTGGCGCCGATGCGGGCGCCGATCTTCTCGGCCAGCCGGTCGCCCAGCACGATGGCGTTGGTGGCGCGGTAGAGCGCGTTGAGGTTTGCCCCGCGCATCTGCTTGGGCAGTTCCGACACCTTCGCCTCGCGGCGCGGGTCGATGCCGATCACGCTCGCCGCCACGTCGTGATTGGCGTAGCGGATGATGGCCTGCACCTTGGCCGAGGGCGCCACCGCCCCGGGCAGCCAGGCCTCGATGGAGGCGATCAGCGCCAGCGGGTTCTTGATGCCGCGCCGGCGCACCTCCGGCGTCAGATTGTGGATCTCGACCGCCTGGTAGAGCTTCTGCGCCGGCTGCACCGGCGCAAAGCGGCGCTCGTCGGATACGGTGATGTGCGGCAGGCTGTTGATCATGCGCTTAACGAAATCGTCCTGCGAGCCGACCATCAGCGCCGCCATCATGACCGAGAAGCCGACGCCGGTGGCGACCCCTGCCACCGCAAAGCCGGTCTGCCGCAGGCGCGCGCGCACATGCGTCCAGGCGATGTCGAGGATCAGGTTCATGGGTTTGCCTGGACGACGCGCACGCGGGCGCCGTCCTTCAGGTCGGGTGGCACGGGCGAGGCGACGCGCTCGCCTTCCTTCAGGCCGTCGAGCACCTCCACCGCGCGGGTGCCGCGAATGCCGATCTTGACGGCGCGCTTGTGCACAGTGCCGCCGGCGACCACGAACACCGCGTTGTCGCGCACCGCATCGGCCGGGATCAGCAGCGCGTTCGGCTTCTCGCGCGTGACGATATTGGCCTCCACGCTCATGCCCGGATGCAGCGGCGTGTCGTCGGGCAACGCGATCTTGATGCGGAAGGTCTTGGCGGCGTAGTCGCCCATGGGCGTGATCTCGTTGACCTTGCCCTGCAGCCGGCGGTCGGGAAAGGCGTCGGTGCGGAACAGCGTGGTCTGCCCGACATGCACGCGCGGGATGTCTTCCTCGTTGACCTCGGCCACCACCTGCAGCGGCTTGGGCACGCCGACGCGGAACAGCACCTGCCCGACCTCGGCGATCTCGCCGGTCTCGCCGTCGCGCCGCAGCACCACGCCGTCCATGGGCGAGACGATGGTGTATTCGCCGATCCTCTCGTTCTGCACCGAGATCAGGCCCTGCACCCCGCGCAGGTCCATGGAGGCGCGCTCGTGCGCCTGCGTGGTGGCGGCGCCGCGCGTGATCAGTTCGCTGACGCGGGACATCTCGCGCTTGAGAAACTCTTCGCGCGCCTTCAACTCCTTGAGCGCGGCCGTAGCCTCACTGTCGTCGAGCTTGGCCAGCACGAAGCCCCGGTTCACGCTGCGGCCTTCGCAGTGGCAGATATAGGCGATGCGCCCGCGCACCAGGCTCGCCACCTTGGCCCAGGTCACCGGCTCGACGCCGCCGGTGGCATAGACGATCTCGACCGCGGTGCCGCGCTTGGCCGCCACGCCCGTGACCTTGGGCATGGACGTGAAATGCCACCAGCCGGCGGCAAGCGCCAGCGCCAGCACGATGAGCGCGACGAGGATGTAGCGGCGGGTTTTCACGGGGGAAATCTAGCCACCTAATGCAATGGTGTCTTGATGTGGAGCAAGCCGCGGCTGTCGTCCCGGCCAAGCGAGCGGCAGCGAGCGCGAGCCGGGACCCAGTACGCCGTGTGCTCTCGATAGGCTGCGGCGTACTGGGTCCCCGCCTTCGCGGGGACGACACGCGGCGGCTCACGCCACCTGCTTGATCACCTTGGCCAATTTGTCGAACAGTTCGCCGATCTGCGCTTCGCTGACGATCAGCGGCGGGCTCATGGCCAGCGTATCGCCGACCGCGCGCAGGGCGAAATCGTGCTCGAAGAAGCCGGCGTCCATCGCGTCGAGCCCGCGCTTGCCCACCGCGCCCGGCCTGCTGGCGAGGTCGACGCCGACGGTCAGCCCCACCGGGCGGATGTCGAGCACATTGGGCAGGCCCTTCAGCCCCATGGCGGCCTCGCACCATGGCTTCTCCAGCTTGCGCGCGCGCTCGAACAGGCCCTCCTCGCGATAGAGGTCGAGGGTGGCGAGCCCCGCCGCGCAGGCGAGCGGATGCGCCGAATAAGTATAGCCGTGGAACAGCTCGATGGCGTGCTCGGGCCCCTGCATGAAGGCGTCGTAGATGCCCTTGCGCACCACCACGCCGCCCATCGGCACGCTGCCCGAGGTGACGCCCTTGGCGAAGGTCATGATGTCGGGCTGCACGCCGTAGCGCTCGGCGGCGAAAGCATAGCCGAGACGGCCGAAGCCGGTGATCACCTCGTCGAAGATGAGGAGAATGCCGTGCTTGTCGCAGATCGCGCGCAGCCGCTCGAGGTAGCCCTTGGGCGGCGCCAGCACGCCGGTGCCGGCCGCCACCGGCTCGACGATGACGGCGGCGATGGTTGAAGCGTCGTGCAGCGTGACGATGCGGTCGAGCTCGTCGGCCAGATGCGCGCCCCATTCCGGCTCGCCCACGCTGAACGCCTGCTGCTCGCGGTTATAGGTCGTCGGCAGGTGATCGACGCCGACCATGAGAACGCCGAACTGCTTGCGGTTGGACACGATGCCGCCGACCGCCACGCCGCCGAAGCCGACGCCGTGATAGCCGCGTTCGCGCCCGATCAGCCGCACGCGCGAGGCGTGCCCGCGCACATTGTGATAGGCGAGCGCGATCTTGAGCGCGGTATCGACCGCCTCGGAGCCGGAATTGCAGAAGAACACGTGGTCGAGATCGCCGGGGGCGAGCGCCGCCACCCGCGCGGCGAGCTCGAAGGCCTTCGGATGCGAGAACTGGAAGGCCGGCGCGTAGTCCATCTCGGCGGCCTGGCGCTGGATCGCCTTGACGATCGGGTCGCGGTTATGGCCGGCATTGGTGCACCAGAGGCCGGCGGAGCCGTCGATGAGCTTGCGCCCGTCCGCCGTGATGTAGTGCATGTCCTTGGCGCCGACGATCAGGCGCGGGCGCGCCTTGAAGGCGCGGTTGGCCGTGAACGGCATCCAATATGGCTCGAGGTCGTTGGGGACGCTGGCGGTGACGGGGGTTCGCTGCTGCGCTTGCGCCATGGAATTCACCCTTCTTGGAGCCCTCATGCCCGGCCAAATGCCAAGCATCCACGCCTTGACTGCCTATACCACATAACGCGCCCGCCAGACGGGACAAGCCCGGCGCGGGCGCTTTCCGGCGTTGCCGGAACGCCCGCGTCTGCTATGTAGGCCGCCAAATGGCCGACAAATCCAACAAACCCAAAAAGCTCAAAGCCCGCCTGCCGCGCGGGCTCGCCGACCGTGGGCCGGCCGAGATCGCCGCCACCCGGCACATGGTGGAGCAGATCAGGCTCACGTTCGAGCGCTACGGCTTCGAGCCGGTGGAGACGCCGGCGTTCGAATACACCGACGCGCTCGGCAAGTTCCTGCCCGACCAGGACCGGCCGAACGAGGGCGTGTTCTCCTTCCAGGACGACGACGAGCAGTGGCTGAGCCTGCGCTATGACCTGACGGCGCCGCTGGCGCGCTACGTGGCGGAGAATTACCAGAACCTGGCGCTGCCCTATCGCAGCTATCGCACCGGCTATGTGTACCGCAACGAAAAGCCGGGACCGGGGCGCTTTCGCCAGTTCATGCAATTCGATGCGGATACGGTCGGTGCGCCGACCATGGCGGCGGATGCGGAGATGTGCATGCTGGCGGCGGACACCATGGAAGCGCTCGGCATCAAGCGCGGCGACTATGTGGTGAAGGTCAATAACCGCAAAATTCCCGATGGCGTGATGGACGCTGTCGACAATTGCGATAACCGAAAATAGCGCCTCACCGTTCTTCGCGCAATCGACAAGTTAGATCGGCTCGGGACGGATGGCGTGCGAATGCTTCTTGGTCCTGGCCGCAAAGACGAAAGCGGCGACTTCACAAAAGGTGCCGAACTTTACGCCCGACCAAATTTCCAAGATAATCACGTACATAACGCTTGATGCGAATGATCCGGCTCGGTGGGGTCAAGCACAAGCGCTCGTCCATGAACTTCAAAAACGCGGCTTCGATGTGCTTTTGACGGAAGTAATGGAAGGATCATCGAACTTGTGTGAAACACTGCAGGATACAAGCGAGACCGGATTAGGTTCGACGCATCCGTCGTGCGCGGCCTTGAATACTACACCGGCCCGGTCTTCGAAGTTGAGCTCACCTTCGAATGAAGACGACAAAGGCCGCCCCATCCGCTTCGGCTCGGTCGGCGGCGGCGGGCGCTATGATGGGCTCGTCTCACGCTTCATGGGCCAGCCGGTGCCGGCGACCGGCTTCTCCATCGGCGTCTCGCGCCTGCAGGCGGCGCTTGACCGCTCTCGGCAAGCTCGGCGAACAGGCGGCGCCCGGCCCCGTGCTGGTCACGGTGTTCGGCGCCGAAAGCATTCCGCCCGCGCAAACGCTAGTCGCCCAACTGCGTGCGGCCGGCATGCGCGCCGAAATGTATCTCGGCAATCCCAAGCACGGCATCGGTCAGCAGCTCAAATATGCCGACAGACGCGGCAGCCCTTGCGCGATCATCCAAGGGCCCGACGAGAAAGCCAAAGGCGAAGTGCAACTCCGCGACTTGATCGCGGGCTCGGCGCCGAGCGACATCAAAGATCGCGACGAATACCTCAAGAAGCAGGCGCAAGCCCAGTTTGCGGTCAAGGAAGGCGAGCTGGTCGAGGCCGTGCGTCAATTGCTCGCCCGTCACAAGCTGGCATAGCGGGTTGGCGCGCGGCTTGCATCTCTTGCGGGGCGAGCCTGTGGTCCCATGAAACTGCTCACCGTCCGCCACGCCACCACCTACCGCTACGCCAAGCCCGTCTTCTTCGGCCCGCACCGGCTGATGCTGCGGCCTCGCGATAGCCACGACATGCGCCTGGTCGCAGCCGAGTTCACTTTTTCGCCGCCGGGTGAGACCCGCTGGATGTATGACGTGTTCGGAAACTCGGTGGCGCTGGTGGAATTTACACAAGCTGCTTCCGAGCTGCTGATCGTCAGCACGCTGCAACTCGAACGCTACGGTCTGGCGCGGCCGGTATTCCCGATTGCCCCCGAAGCCCAGATGTATCCCTTCGTCTATTCGTCCAACGACCGCAGCGACCTCGGCCGGCTGGTCGAGCGCCGTTATCCCGATCCGCTGGGCATGCTGGACAAGTGGGCCAAACGATTCATGGGCCACCAGCCATTGCCGACCTACAATCTGCTGTCGAACATGAACGGCGCCATCCGCAGCGAGTTCGCCTACGCCGAACGTTACCAGGAAGGCACGCAGACGCCGGCCGAAACGCTGGAAAAGAAGAGCGGCAGCTGCCGCGACTTCGCCCTGCTGTTCATCGAGGCCGTGCGCAGCCTCGGCTTCGGCGCCCGTTTCGTCACCGGCTACCTGTACGATCCGGCGATCGACGGCGCGCAAGCCATGCAGGGCGCGGGCTCAACCCACGCATGGGCGGATGTCTATCTGCCGGGCGCCGGCTGGGTCGAGTATGACCCGACCAATGGGCTGGTCGCCGGCGAAAATCTCATCCGAGTCGCGGTGACCGGCGACCCGTCGCAGGCAATACCGATTTCTGGATCGTTCGGCGGGACGAATTCGGATTTTTTGGGGATTGCGGTCGATGTGACCGTGAGCATGCAGGCCTGAGCGTTCAATTTTCTTGCCGATCTATTGCCGCGGCTGGACACCTTTCGGAGACCGAAAATATTCATCGTGGCGCGCCGTTTGCATCTTAGATGGCAAGTAAGACGGCAACTGACGCAGCAGCGAGCGGTGACCCAATGCGCCTTTTGACGGTCCGCCACGCCACCAAATACAGCTACGCGCGCCCGGTCGCCTTCGGCAGCCACCGGCTGATGCTGCGCCCGCGCGACAGCCATGACCTGCGCCTGGTCGGCGCCGAGCTCACGCTCTCGCCGCCCGGCAACGTGCGCTGGATGCACGACGTGTTCGGCAATTCGGTCGCGCTGGTCGACTTCCAGCAGCCGGGCACAAGCCTCAGCATCGTCAGCACGCTGAAGATCGAGCGCTGGGGCATCGAGGGCCCCGTGTTCCCCATCGCGCCGGAAGCCGAGTTCTATCCCTTCATCTATTCGAGCAGCGACCGCGTCGATCTCGGCCGCCTGCTCGAGCAGCATTATCCCGACCCGGAAGGCGTGCTGGCGCGCTGGGCCAACAGTTTCGTCACGTCGCGGCCGATGCGCACGCTCGATCTGCTGCAGGCCATGAACGCCGCGCTGGCGCCGACCATCGTCTATGCCGAGCGGCACGAGCAAGGCACGCAGGCGCCCGACGAGACGCTGCAAAAGCGCGCCGGCGCCTGCCGCGACTTCGCGCTCACTTTCATCGAGGCGGCGCGCCTGCTCGGCTTCGGCGCGCGCTTCGTCAGCGGCTATCTCTACGATCCGGCGCTCGACAAGGGCACGGCAACGCAGGCCGTCGCCGCCACGCATGCCTGGGCCGAGGTCTACCTGCCCGGCGCCGGCTGGATCGAATACGACCCGACCGATGTGCTGATCGCCGGCGAGAACCTGATCCGCGTCGCGGTCACCCGCGATCCCGCGCAGGCGATCCCGATCTCCGGCAGCTACGCCGGCAGCCCGGAGGATTTCCGCGACATGACGGTCGAGGTGACGGTGACGGCGGAGCAGACGCCGTGAGAAGTCAGTGCGTCGGCCGGTGCGCGCCGCCCATCTTGCGCAGATCAAGCACGTTCATCTTCATGCCGTTCGACATGATCATGTCACCCGGGCGCTGGCCGGCGCCGCAGGGGCCCAGCCATTTCGCCGCGATTTTCATGTGGCTGGCGCCGCCCGGCGCCATGCCCGGCAGCGGCCGCCCGCCCTTGCGCGTCGAGGTCACGTCCACCGTGTAGGCGCTGTCGAAACTGCCGGTGATGACCGCATGCGTGGTGACGGTCGCGCCCGCCACCTCGCAGACCGAATCGACGGTCATGGCGGCGCCGGCGTGGCTGATATCCCGCTTCGCGCACTTCGCCGCGCCGGGCCCACTGAAATTGCTGTTCATCAGTCTGTCACTCGCCGCATCGATGCATTGCTTCATCGCCTGCGCCGGCAGGTGGCGGCCTTCGAAGTTCATCTTCAACTCCCATAGCCCGGCCTTGCGCTGCGGCAGGTCGAGGGCGGAGGCCGGCGCGGCGCCGGTCAGGCAGCCGGCAATCAGGGCAAGGAGCAGGACGAGACGACGGGGCATGGCAAACCTCTTTCGCGCTTGCAAAGTATGCACGAGCCTAGCATGGCGCGGACCGGGCGGTCATGACAGTGCGGGCGGTGGAAAACGAAAGTTAAACGGCGACCACGCCGCTCCGGCCGGTGCGCGGCGCCTCCGGCAGACCGAGCTGGCGGCCAAGCACCTGCTCGACCGCGTCGAAGGAATCGATCAGCGAGATGTTCTCGACGACCTTGCCGTCGAGGAAGCGCATGAAATTCGCCACCCGGAAGCTGACCGCACGATTGTCGGCGGTGCGGCGCGAGGATTGCCGGCTCAGCATGGCCGCCTGGTCGCCGTCTACCACCATCGCCTCCGGCACGAAGGCGTGGGTGCGCAACACCATCGGCACCTTGCGCTTGATCAGGTCGACCACCGCCGCCTTGCCGCGGTGGGTGCCGCAGAAGGCGAGATAATCGACCGGCCCGCTGATGGTCCACTCGATGTCGTCGTGCAGATAGGCGGCGATACGGTCGGCGTCGCGCGTGGCATAGACGGCGTAGAGCTCCTCCACCAGCGAGCGCGGCACGGCATAGGCCATCGGCACCGTCCCCCTAGAGCCCACTCGATTAGACTGAATCACCGCACGTCCCTAACATTTTGCATGCGCATGATCCCTCGGGTCGAGCCCGAGGGCATGCTTTTCCGAAAACCGGTTCCCACTTTTCGGGATCATGCGCTAGACCGAAACGATATCGCCGGCCCGCGCGTCGGACTGGCCGGCGAGCGGACAGCCGAGCACCTGCTCGGCGGCGTCGAATGAATCGATGAGCGAGACCATCTCCGCCAGCTTGCCGTCGCGAAAGCGCGCGAAATGCGCCAGCCGGTAGCTGACGACGCGGCCCTGCTCGCTCATGCGCGCCGACAGCCGGTTGAAGGTCGCCACCCGGTCGCCCTCGATCAGCATGGTGTCGGTGACGAAGCTGTCGACCTCGAATACTTCCGCCACCTGGTTGCGCATCATGTCGAGCACGGCGGCCTTGCCGCGGCGGGTCCCGCAAAAGACCAGCAGGTCGACCGGCCCGCTGATCGTCCACTCAACGTCGTCGGCGAGGAATTGCGCGGTGCGCTCGAGGTCACGCACCGCATAGGCCTCGTAGAAGGCCTCCACCACGGCGCGCGGCACGGCATAGCTCATCGCGGAAGCCTCTTCCCCCGTGGCCGCCAGTCAACCCCGGTTGTGTTGAAATAGTCTTACCCGTCCGGGGCCCCCGCCCACGCAAAAATTCGTTAACGACGCCAGATATTTGGCCGGCCCGGCCGTTAAGCGCGGCGGGCAAAGGTCGTCGAATCCTTAAATTTATCGTGCTAAAGGGCCGCCCCATGGACGCAAAGGCAACAAGCGAGGCAAAGGGGCTGGAGGCGCGCGCGGCGGCGCTGGTCGCCTCCTATGAGCGCGCGGGCTATGCCCGCATCGCGCCCGCCATCCTGCAGCCGGCGGAGCCCTTCCTCGACCTCTCCGGCGAGGACATCCGCAAGCGCATGTATCTGACCGCCCTGCCCGGCGGCGGCGAGGAATTCTGCCTGCGGCCGGACCTCACCATCCCGGTCTCGCGCGACTACCTCGCCTCGCCGCAAGCCGGCCAGCCGGCGGGCTTCTGCTATCTCGGCCCGGTGTTCCGCCACCAGAGCAACGGCGCCGGCGAGTTCCTGCAGGCCGGCATCGAGAGCTTCGGGCGCAGCGACAAGGCCGCCGCCGACGCCGAAATGCTGACGCTCGGCCTGGAAGCGACCGCGCATTACGGACTCGCTGCCCCCGACATCCGCATCGGCGACGTGGCGCTTTTCACGTCGCTGATCGCCGGCCTCGAGCTGCCGCCGGCCTGGAAACGGCGGCTGATCAAGGATTTCAACCGCAAGACCAATCTGGCGCAGGACTTGGACCGCCTGGTGCTGGGCGGCAACAACCAGCATCCGGAATATCAGGGCGTGCTGGCGGCGCTTGCCGGCTCCGACCCCAAGGGCGCGCACGCGCTGGTCACCGATCTTCTGTCGATCGCCGGCATCACCGCGGTGGGCGGCCGCTCGGTGGGCGAGATCGCCGACCGCTTTCTCGAGCAGTCGGCGCTCGGCGCCGCCGCCAAATTGCCGCGCGAGGTGCGCGGGCTGATCGAGCGCTTCCTCGCCATCCAAGGCGATCCCGACGAGGCGGCGGCCGACCTGCGCGCGCTCGCCGGCGAAGGCAACATGACGCAAGCGCTGTCGCCCGCGCTCGACCTGTTCGAAAGCCGCAGCGGCTTCCTCGCCGCGCAGGGCATCGACCTGAAGCGCGTGCGCTTCTCCACCGGTTTCGGCCGCGGCTTCGATTACTACACCGGCTTCGTGTTCGAACTGACCGATCCTGCACGCACCGGCGATCCGCTGGTGGCGGGCGGGCGCTATGACGGCCTGCTCGCGCGCCTCGGCGCGGCCGAGCCAATTGCCGCGGTCGGCCTTTCGGTGTGGATCGAGCGGCTCGCCATTTACGGAGGCGCCCTATGAGCGCGCCGCTTATCGTCGCGGTGCCGGCCAAGGGCCGGTTGCAGGAGAACGCGGAAGCCTTCTTCGCGCGCGCCGGCCTTTCGCTCGTCAAGCCGCGCGGCGCGCGCGACTATCGCGGCGCGGTGGCCGGCCTCGACGGCGTCGAGGTTGCTTATCTCTCGGCTTCCGAGATCACCGGGCAATTGGCGCAAGGCGCCGTGCATCTCGGCGTCACCGGCGAGGACCTGGTGCGCGAGATGATCCCCGACGCCGACGCCAAAGTGGTGCTGATCGAAGGCCTCGGCTTCGGCCATGCGAATGTGGTGGTGGCGGTGCCGCAGGCCTGGATCGACGTGCGCACCATGGCCGATCTCGACGACGTCGCCACCTCCTTCCGCCACACCCACGACCGCAAGCTGCGGGTGGCGACCAAATACGTCAATCTCACGCGCGGCTTCTTCTCGGCGCACGGCATCATCGACTACCGCATCGTCGAGAGCTCGGGCGCGACCGAAGGCGCGCCGGCCGCCGGCACCGCCGAATTGATCGTCGACATCACCACCACCGGCACGACGCTGGCCGCCAACGCGCTCAAGATCGTCGACGACGGCGTCATCCTGCGCTCGCAGGCCAATCTGGTGGCGGCGCGGACCGCCTCCTGGGACGAGGCACAGCGCGAACTGGCGCGCGTCATCCTCGACCGCATCGCCGCGCAGGCCCGCGCCCGCGCCTTCCGCGAGGTGCGCGCGCGCTTTGCCGCCTGCGACGCGCAGCTGGTCGAGACGGCCAAGCAGAAATTCGGCGTGGCGACGCCATTCGGCGGCCCAACCTCGTCCGGCATGCTGACGCTGCATTGCCCGCCGGGCGAAGTCTACGCGCTCACCAGTTACTTGCGCGCGCATGGCGCCGAAGCGGTGGCGGTGGCCGATCTCGATTACGTCTTCTCGCGCGACAATCCGCTCTACGCCAAGCTGGAAGCGGGGCTGTAAGGCGCCGCGCTTCACGCCGCCGCGGCAATCGCCTCTTCCACGTCGCGCAATTTGTCCTTGCCGAAGAACATCTCGTCGCCGACGAAAAATGTCGGCGCGCCGAACACGCCGCGGGCGACCGCGGCCTCCGTATTGGCGATCAATTTCGCCTTCACTTCGGGCGCCTGCGCGCGCTCCGAACAGCGCCGGGTCGAGCCCCGATTGCGCCAGCGCCGCCTTGATCACCTCCGCATCGTCCATCTTCTTCGGCTCGACCCACATGTGGCGGAACGCCGCCGCCATATAGGGCGCCATTGCCCCCTCGCCTTGCGCCGCCACCGCCATGCGCATGAGGGCGAGCGTGTTGACCGGGAAAAACGGGTTGAACTTGAAATCGCCAATGCCGTGGCGGCGCAGGAAGCGGGCGAACTCGATCCGCTGGTATTCGAGCTTGCCCTTGACGCCGGCGAAGGCCACCACCGGCGACTGGTTGCCGGTGGCCTTGAAAACGCCGCCGAGCAGCACCGGCACGGGCTCGAAACTGGCGCCGGTACGCCGCTCGATTTCCGGGATCACGCGATAGGCGAGATAGGCGTTCGGGCTGCCGAAATCGAACAGGAACTCAACTTTCGCCGCCATCACCAGGTCTCCTTGTACGGCCGCAGATCGAGCTCGAAGGTCCAGGCATCGCGCGCCTGGTTGTGGATGTACCAATAGGCTTCCGCAATCGAGCTTGGGTTCATCAGTTGGTCGGGCGCGATGCCGGCGACCGCCTCCTCGCCGCCATGCGCGCGGATGCGCTCACGCACGAAGGCGGTGTCGACGCCGGCATCGATGATGAGATGGGCGACGTGGATGTTCTGCGGGCCGAGCTCGCGTGCCATCGCCTGCGCCAGCGCGCGCAGGCCGAACTTGGCGCTGGCAAACGCCGCGTAGCCCTTGCCGCCGCGCAGCGAAGCCGTGGCGCCGGTGAACAGGATGGAGCCCTTGCCGCGCGCCAGCATCAGCCGCGCCGCCTCGCGGCCAGTGAGAAAGCCGCCATAGCAGGCGAGCTCCCAGACCTTGCGGAACACGCGCTCGGTCGTCTCCAGGATGGGGAAATTGACGTTGGCGCCCGGATTGAACACGCAAACCTCGAGCGGCGCATAGGCGTCGGCCTCGGCGAGGAAGGCGGCGACCGCCTCCTCCTTGCGGGCATCGAGCGCGCGCGCCTCGCACACGCCGCCGGCGGCTTCGATCTCGGCTTTGAGCGGCTCGAGCTTGTCGGCGTTGCGGCGGCCGGCGAAGACGGCATAGCCGCCTTCGGCGAACTTCCGCGCGATCGCCGAGCCGATATAGTCGCCGGCGCCGATCACCGCGGCGGTGGCGTTGCGTCGCTGCATGAGCAGGCTCCCCGCCGATCAGGCGACTTAGTTCACTTTTAAGATTTATACGTCTTGAAATAAGACGCTGTCAATGGCAGGGTGCACGGCCATGCGCTGGCGCTCGCTGAAACGGGAAGATTGCTCGCTCGCCCGCACGC
Organism: uncultured Pseudomonadota bacterium; assembly: GCA_963805535.1. GTDB lineage: Bacteria > Pseudomonadota > Alphaproteobacteria > Rhizobiales > Xanthobacteraceae > Pseudolabrys. Next base: position 729,262 of record CAWDUV010000002.1, on the reverse strand, counting down.
TCGCCGTGCTCGGCGACCGCTGGACGCTGCTGATCCTGCGCGACTGCTTCCTGCGCCTGCGCCGTTTCGAGGATTTCGAGAAGAGCCTCAAGATCGCGCGCCGGGTGTTGAGCGAGCGGCTAGGCCTGCTGGTCGGCGAAGGCATCCTGACGCGCGTTCTTTATCAGGAACGGCCCAAGCGCTACGAATACCGCCTGACCGAAAAGGGCCTCGCGCTCTATCCGGTGCTGCTGCATCTCGTGCACTGGGGCGACAAGTACTATGCCGGCAAGGCCGGCCCGCCGCTCATCCACACGCATCTGGCCTGCGGCCACGACTTCCGCGCCGTGCTCGCCTGCTCCGAATGCGCGCAGCCCGTCAGCCCGCGCGAGGTCGGCGTCCGCCGCAACAGGCCGGCGAAAGCGGCCGCGGGCCGCGGCAATTGAGCGCGGCTTCTCCTATCCGCCGCACCTGCTTTAGCTGCAAGCCTTTGCCTGCCTAAATGCCGGCGGCGGACCTCCCAGGACCCGCGCCGAAAAAAACTAAAAATAATGCCCGGGGGGGACGCTCCACGACCGAGATTGACCGCAGAAACCTTCTGACCGCGCTCGCCGCCGGCAGGGTCGTTGCCGCCAGCGCTCTGTCGGCGCAGGCCGCGCCCAAAATGCTGCCCTTCGCCGAGACGAAGAAGGACACCGATATTGCCTGCCTCGATCACTGCGATTTCGGCGACGACAAGTGCTACAGCGCCATGCTGCGCAACATCAACAATCACCTGTCGGCCTATAATTTCGATCCGCTCAAAATCAAGATCGTGATCGTCGCGCATTGGGCCGGCAGCAAACATCATCTGAAGATGCTCGACGGCACGCCCTGGGCGAAGCACGCGATCGAACCTTCGCTCGGCCAGCGCGTGGAAGGCCTCGCCAAATACGGCGTCAAAGTCTATCTGTGCGAGATCACTTTCAAGAGCAAAAAGCTCGACACCGCGCTGGCCAAGGACGCTTCCTACGTCAGGCTGGTACCGTCCGGGGTCGGCACGGTCGGCGAACTGCAAAGCAAAGGCTACGGCTATTTGAAGGCCGGCTGAGCGACGCCGGCACGACTGGCGCCTCGCCGTCACGAAACCTGCGACATGCGCTTTTGACCCAAAAAGGTCATTCCTTACCTGCCGCCAGATTGTCGTAGGCAAACCAAGCGGCTATTCTGTCTGATCCACGCAATAAGGAGGGGCCATTGCATGGTCGCCACCGACCCGATCGTGACGTTTCTTCTGGTTCTCGTAATCGGCATCTTGGCCGGCGTTCTCTTCGATCGGTTGGCCGGCCCGTCCTGGCTCGCCCGCCAGTTCTCCGGATCGACCCGCGGCATCATTACGAGTGCGCTCGTGGGTGTTGCCGGCGCGTTCGTCGGCTACCACATCGCCGTGCTGCTTGCGCTCGGCGGCGGGCTGGTAACGGCCGTTATTGCGGCCGCGGCCGGCGCCGCTGTGGTGCTGTTCGCCTGGCGGATGGCGAAGTGACGAAAGGCAACCCCGGCTCGCTTTCGTGTCCCCGTGCGGCAAAATGGGCGGACGTCGACCTATCGTTCGTGCCTCCAGGGGTGGCACTCGGGATACGATTGAGGGCTTCGGGGTTTCAGTGGCGAATGTCGGCCTAATCCACGTCAAAACCTGCCAAAGGAGATAAGACCATGTCGCTTGGACTCATTCTCATCATTCGTCCTCGTCATCTTCCTGCTCGGCGGCTTCAGTGGCCGCTTCGGCGGCTACGGCTACGGTTACGGTCACGGCGGCATCGGCGTCATCGGCATCATCCTGATCATCCTCGTCGTCCTGGTTCTGATGGGGCGGCTGTGATCTGACAAGTTGGAATGTCGGATGAGTTGTCTTCGCCGCCATCCGGAGAACCACTTCGTCGACCGCATCGGCTGGCTGCGCGCCGCCGTGCTCGGCGCCAACGACGGCATCATCTCGACCGCGAGCTTGATCGTCGGCGTTGCCGCCGCTGCCGCGACGCAGAACGACGTGTTGATCGCCGGTGTCGCAGGGCTCGTGGCGGGCGCCATGTCGATGGCGGCCGGCGAATATGTGTCGGTCAGCTCGCAATCCGACACCGAACAGGCGGATCTCGCGCGCGAGCGCAAGGAACTCAGCGAAAATCCCGAGTTTGAGCTCGATGAGCTTACCGGAATTTATGTCGAGCGTGGCGTCGATCAGGCACTTGCGCGGCAGGTTGCGCAACAGTTGATGGCGAAAGACGCCTTGACCGCGCACGCGCGCGACGAGCTCGGGATTTCGAAAATCACCACCGCGCGTCCGGTGCAGGCCGCGCTCACCTCGGCCGCGACGTTTTCAGTCGGCGCGGCCATGCCCTTGCTCATGGTGGTCGTGTCGCCGGCGAGTGCGCTGGTCCCCGTCGTGTCGGCGGCGTCCCTCGGCTTTCTCGCATTGCTGGGCGCGATCGGGGCGAAAGCCGGCGGCGCAAACGTGCTGCGCGCCACGGCCCGGGTGACGTTCTGGGGCGCCTTGGCGATGGCGCTCACCGCCGGGATCGGGAAATTGTTCGGCACGGTTGTCTGACGACTGGGCACAGGCAAAAGACGCGTCGGTTCGTCGATGGCAAATCCTCAAGAGACTAGCGAGCGATGACATGCCGCTCTGGCAGCGACTGCTGATCACGCTCGCGACAATGCTGGTGACGAGCCTCGTCGCCGGCTTGCTGTGGCGCTGGCTCTTCAACACCGACATTCCGAGTTATCTGAGCGGGGTTGTCGGCGGCGTTTCGGCGGTGCCGATATGGGAGCTGCTGAAGCGGATTGAAATACGGTGACGGCCTGCCTCGGCCGGACATCGAAAGGATGAAACGCGATGGCGCTGCGCTTGATCGAGATGGTGCTGCGGGAGAAGGACGGCGACGACGTCCGCGCGCTCCTGAGCGAGTGCAAAGTGCTCGAACACCGGCAGATTCGATCGGCGGACGGCGAAGTGCTGGTCCGCATCTTGCTAGACGCGGAGCAGAGCGAGAAGGTGCTGGATCTGCTGGAGAAGCGCTACTCCAATGACGAGGGCAACCGGGTGGTAATTCTGCCGGTCGAGGCGACTTTGCCACGCGCCCAGGCGGAGCCGGAACCGGAACCGCTACCGGCTACGTCCGAGCCGCCGCCGCCCGAGGAAAAGCCGCCGGAGCGGATCGGCCGCGAGGAATTGTACGAGGACATCAAGAATGGCGCGCGGCTGTCGCGCGTCTATATGGCGATGGTGGCGCTGTCCACCGTCGTGGCGGCCATCGGTTTGAATGACAACAGCGTAGCCGTCATCATCGGCGCCATGGTGATTGCGCCTCTGCTCGGGCCGAACGTGGCCTTGTCGCTCGGCATTACCTTGGGCGACCTGTCGCTGCTTCGGCAGGGGCTTCGGACGGCGCTGGCGGGGATTGCGGCGGCGCTGGCCCTGTCGGTGATCTTCGGCGTGCTGCTGAAGGTGGACCCGATATTGCCCGAATTGGCGTCGCGCACGTGGGTGGGGCTGGGCGACGTCGCGGTGGCATTGGCGTCCGGCAGTGCCGGCGCGCTGGCGTTCACCACCGGCGTATCGGCGACGCTGATCGGCGTCATGGTGGCGGTGGCGTTGTTGCCGCCGCTGGTGACGTCCGGGCTGCTGCTGGGCGGCGGGCATCCGGTCCTGGCAACGGGCGCGTTTTCGCTGTTTCTGGTGAATTTGATTTGCGTGAACCTGGCCGGTGTATCGACGTTTGTCCTGCAAGGCATCAAGCCGACCAGTTGGTGGGAGAAGGATCGGGCCGTGAAAGCCACACGCATCGCCATTGCGCTGTCGGTGGTGCTGTTGGCGGTGTTGGTCGGCCTGATCCTGCTGGTGCACAAGAAGGGCTGAGGGCGGCCGGATAAAGAGCCATAAACCTCGGGGCATACCGAAAGGCGCCGTCGGTATTGTCCCGCCCACCGTCCCCAATTGATTCAAGGCTGCATTCGGGGCTGCGCAGCCCTATGCTAGCCGCAGTACTCCGCGAACAGCTCAAACGACAAGGAATGGGTGTTGCTATCGATATTCGACCTTGTGGCGATTCTGCTGACGGTCAGCGCCGTGTTCGCCTTCGTCAACGCCAAGCTGCTGCGGCTGCCGACCACGATAGGGGTCATGATCATGGGGCTGGCCGCCTCGCTCATCCTCATCGGGCTCGAATTGCTGACAGCAGAGACGCAATTGTCCCGCGCGCTGTCCGACGCGGTGCGTCAGATCGACTTCACGGAAGCGCTGATGCACGGCATGTTGGCCTTCATGCTGTTTGCCGGGGCGCTGCAAGTCGACTTGGGCGCATTGAAGAGCAGGGCCGCGAGCGTCGGGCTGCTCGCGACCGTTGGCGTTGTCCTCTCGACCGCGATTGTGGGCGTCAGCTTTTGGCTGGTTACCCGCTGGCTCGGTAGCCCGATTCCACTGGTATGGGCGCTTGTATTCGGCGCCCTGATCAGTCCTACCGATCCCGTTGCGGTGCTCAGCATATTGAAGGCCGTGCATGTTCCAAAAGATACGGAAGTCGAGATGACCGGCGAAGCGCTCCTCAATGACGGCGTCGGCGTGGTGATGTTCACGATCCTCGTGGCTGCGGCGGCTGGAGTAGAAGGTGAGCGGTTTGGCGTTGTGCAGGTCGCGCAAGTGTTTTTCGTCGAGGCGCTGGGTGGCGCGATCCTCGGCCTTGCCGCCGGCTACGTGGCTTACCGCGCCATGCGGCTACTCGATGATTTTCGCATCGAGGTGCTGATCTCGCTTGCGATGGTCATGGGTACCTACGCGTTGGCCGGGAAACTCCATCTCAGCGGCCCGATTGCGATGGTATGTGCCGGCCTGCTGATCGGCGAACGCGGGCCCGCGGACGCCATGAGCGAAACGACACAGCGCTATCTGTTCGGCTTTTGGACGCTGATCGACGAAATTCTCAATATCGTGCTGTTCCTGTTGATCGGGCTCGAAGTGTTGGTGATGCGCCCCGACCACACCGTGCTGCCGGTTGCCTTCCTGGCTATCCCCATCGTTCTGGCGGCGCGGTTGCTTTCGGTGACGGTTCCCGTCACCGTGTTGAGCGTCCGCGTGTCGTTCATCAAAGGAACGATTCCACTGCTGACCTGGGGCGGCGTGCGCGGCGGGATTTCAATCGCGCTGGTGCTATCGGTCCCGGAATTCCCTCAAAAGCCACTCATCCTGGCCGCGACATATGCGGTCGTTATCTTTTCCATCGTAGCGCAGGGGCTGACGCTTGCCCCGCTGGTACGCAGGGTCGTGACGACAATAAAGTGAAAGAACCAAGTTCGCGGAAGCATTGAGCTTCCCCCTTGAGACGGAACCGAGGGAGTGGGATCGGGTAGGGATACCTGCTACCGCGGAAATAGCCTGACAATCAGTGGCTCTCCGCGGCCGGGCTTTCGGGGACCCATAGGATTTTGAGGCAAACCTGCGCCAAACCGGAAATGCCGAGGGCGCGCGCGGCAATCTGCGAAATATCGATTATTCTTCCGGCGACGGTAGGTCCGCGATCGGTGATCCGCACCACCGCCGAGCGTCCGTTCTTTTGATGCGTGACGCGGACCAGCGTCCCGAATGGCAACGTCCGATGCGCGGCGGTGAAATCCTCCGCAAGAGTGTCTTCTCCGCTCGCGGTCTCTTCGCTTGCGGATGAATAGACCGACGCAAGACCGCATTCATCCGGCTTTTTATCGGCTGCGCTTCCCGGCAGCGATAACGCGATCTGCAGCAGCGCGACCACAAGCAGGTTGGACTTGGTGATCATGGATCGTTTCGCAATGTTGCGAGGGTGAAGCGATGGCGGTTTAATTTTTTTGGAAATCGGTCCAAGGCGCCTTGACCTAGCGCAAACGTCATTTCGAGCTCGATGAAATTCGGCCGTGGCGTGGGGCTGTTGATCTGGATCAACACGCCGCGGCAGGCTCGATTCTATTTGTTTTAAGGGTTTTCACGCGCGCCGCTTTCCCACACCGGTTTTCGATGCGTCGGGCTGGCGGTTGAGCAACGACTGGACTGGAACACAAAGGACTCGCCATGCTGCGTAAAATGGTTTTGACGCTTTTTGCCGCTGCTCTGCTCGCCGCAGTTAGCCTGTTTGCGCCCTGCACGCCGAGTGTTGCGCAGGCGGCGTCCGCCACCGGCACCGATTTTTCCGCGCAGCAACAGCAAGGTAAAAGAGGCAAACAAGGCAAGGCTGCCCCGGGACGAAAATCTGCTCCGCGCGCGGCCAGACACCAGAGGGCCGCTCCACGCGCGGCCAGGCAACGCCAGGCCGCTCCGCACGCGGCCAGACACCAGAGGGCCGCGCCGCGTGCGACCAGGCATCGCCAGGCCGCGCCGCGCGTGACCAGGCAACGCCAGACCGCGCCGCGCGTGACCAGGCAACGCAAGGCCACGCCCCGCGTGACGAGGCAACGCAAGGCCGGACCGCCCGTTGCCGCTCGGCGGGTGGTCACGCCACGCGGTACGAGAACCGTCACCGCAGCTCGTTTGCGCGGAGTGCCGATGCGCGGTGCCGGTCGCGCCGTCATTCGCGGCCACAATTACTCGGCGTGGCGGAGCGGATACCGCCGCCGCCATGGCAGCGGCTGGTGGACGTTTGCCGCGCTCAGCACGTTGGGCGCAATCGCCATCGGCTCGACCGACTACTACCCCTACGCCTACATTTCGGCGCCCGAGCCCTATTGCGAAGGCCTCACCGAAGACGGTTGCGAGCTGATGTGGCAGCAGGTGGAGACGGTTGAGGGCGGCGTTGTCGATCAATGCGTCGCTTATTGTCCGTGGCAATAGGCCAGCAGAGGGGGTTGCTATGCTTTCCGTCTTAATCGGCGTCCTGATTATCATCGTCGTCGGCGCGATTTGTTTCTGGGCGATCGAGAAATTCGTCAATGATCGGCGCTTGGCATACCTTCTCAAATTGCTCGTGGTGCTGATCTGCGTGGGGGCGATCCTGCAGCGGGTGCTGCCGCTGGCGGGAATTAACTGGTTTTAGCCGGGCGCGGCAGCGTATCGCCGCCCTCGGACGTCGCCGACGCTGCCCGAATTTAGCGGGATAGACCGAGCGGATCCGGGGGACTGCGCTTCAATTGCGACGGTGCGGCGGATTCCGATGGGGCGGCGCCCGCGTTTGGTGTCGTCGCCTGATGGTGCGGAATCATGAACGACATCACCAGCCAAAAGCCCAGCCACACCCACCAGTAATTTGTCCGTTGCCCGGAAGCCTTTGCGGGCCGGGTTGCGGCATTGGCGGTTCCGGCCGCGGTATTCGCGACTCCGGCCTCGCCCGGCTGCGGGAGCAGCCGCACCAGCCGCGCCGCAATGGCCGCCGCTTCCGGAGACTTCCAGCTTCTGCCCGAGACCAGATCGAGGATCGAGAGCAGCGTCTTCTCCGCGATCGCCTTGGGCATGGCCGCCAATCGCGTTGCCTCCTCCCACGGATCGACATTCATCCGCGCCAGTGCCGACAGGACGCTGAGGCGCATCCCGTTTGCGTCCTCGCACACCGGCGCAAACAGAAAGTCGTCGTATCTGGCACTCAGCGTTGAGAATCTTGCACGATGATCCACGATGGAGCCGCCTATGGTTACAGCTACCGGAGCACCGCTTTGCCTCGACTGGTGCTCTCGCCCTTCAATCCGGGGCGGAATGAAGGGGTGGCGCAAGGCTAACGGCCTTCGAGGGCAAATCGTTCAGGGCCACGAGGAATATATAGTGTTTCGGCAGCGCAAATGTGAGGTCTGCGGCAAAGACAGGTGGAGCCAGGCGCGGCGCGCCGCGGCCTGCTCCCTTCCCTTGCGGGAGAGGGGGCGCAGAAGTTGCGAGCGACGTGCTTCGGGAAGGCCACGGCACGCGCTGCTTCACCGGATGATGCTGGGGTTGCTCGGTGAGTTTGGCGCCAGGGGCCCGACGTGGCTTGGCGCGGGCGGAGCCGAGCCGAGCAACGCCCCGGTCACCGACAGGATGGCGATCAGGATAATCAAGCCCTGACAGACCCGCTTCATGTTGCCGGGCATGGTCAACATCTCGACCACATAGAACAAGATGATGGCGGCGAGCGCCAACTCCGCGGCGTAGATGATGAGGGGAATTAGGCTCATCGGCGCCTCCAAAAGCGATAAAAAGCTTCCTACGCGCGGGGCTTCAACTCGATTTCTATTTGCCGCGAAGGGTGTCCTTGAGGCCGCCCACCGCGTTCTGAATCTTGCCGGCCGCCTTGTCGCTTTTTCCTTCGGCTTCGAGTTTGGCATCGCCGGCAACCTTGCCGATGGCTTCCTTCACGGCTCCTTTGACCTGCTTTGCCGATCCCTTGATACGATCTTTGTCCATGGTATCTGCCCTTCGATGAGACACGAGATCCGAACGACTTCAATCGTCGAGACCATTAAAACAATTGAAGGCTCAAAGCCGCCGCGCGCTTTGACCCAAATCAATGTCGGTCTGGGTACGGCCAGTACTGATCAAAGGCCAATGGGCTTGGAGGAATTACCATGTCAATCGGAACCATCCTTCTCATCGTTCTGGTCATCGTGCTGCTGGGCGGCTTTAGCGGCTTTGGAGGCGGACCCTTCTATGGGACCGGCTATTATGGCGGCGGCGGGCTTGGGCTCGTGCTCGTCATCGTGCTTATCCTGGTCCTGCTGGGAAAATTATAAGCCGGCGCGACGCTCCCACGCGAGCGGTTGGCGCAGCGCGTCGCAGATTACGCTGCGTTAATGCGCGCTATCGGTTATTGACCGGCGTCGAATGCGCCGCCGCAAAGCTTGATTTGCATCAATGTGGTTCGCTCGCTCGTATGGCAATAAGGATCAGCAATCCATTGCGCTAAATGCCCGCTGAAATCAGCGGGTCGCAAATTAACGGAGAAGACTCCATGACAAAACGACTGCTTACCCTGGCTGCGGCGGCAGTATTTGCAATGAGCATTGCGCCGGTTGCAAACATCGCCTCGGCGGCGCCGGTCCCTAATGCCCTCGCTATCAAGAATGCTGCCCCGACGAATATCGAGACCGTGCGATGGCGCGGCCGAGGATATCGCGGCGGCGGTGCTGGTGTGGCTGCAGGAGTGATCGGCGGCCTGATCTTAGGCGGAATGCTCGCAGCTCCCTACTATGACCGCCCTTATTACGAGCGGGGCTATTCTGGTGGTGACGCGGTGGGCTACTGCATGCGGCGGTTCAGGTCTTACGATCCGCGCAGCGGCACTTACGTCGGCTATGATGGCTATCGTCATCCTTGTCCGTAGGGCGAGTTAGCCTTGTCCCCGCGAAAGCGGGGACGAAGGCGTAACCCGCTGGTCGCCGTATCGCACCTTCACCGCCGCGGCGACGAAAGCTTTCGCCCGGGCCGATCAATGCGTCGCTTATTGTCCGTGGCAAGAGGGCAGCACAGGGGGTTGCTATGCTTTCAGTCTTGATCGGTGTTCTGATTATCATCGTCGTCGGCGCGATTTGTTTCTGGGCGATCGAGAAATTCGTCAATGATCGGCGCTTGGCATACCTTCTCAAACTGCTCGTGGTGCTGATTTGCGTGGGAGCGATCCTGCAGCGGGTGCTGCCTCTGGCCGGAATTAATTGGTTTTAGGCGCGCGTGGCGGCCGCCTCCTTAGACCGGCGACAGCGCCCGCGCCTTGCGCTATAGAAGCCTCAAATGACTGCCGAGGCTTAAAGCGTAATGGCCGCCAAACCGCGCAAATCGAGCGCCCGCGCCGGGACAGCCGCGCCCGGCCTGTCGATCGTGGTGCCGCTCTACAACGAGGCCAAGGGCCTCGCCCGTCTGCACGCGCGCCTCGGCGCCGAGGCCGAGCGGCTGAAGGCCGAGCGCGGGCTCGGCGTCGAGCTCGTCTATGTCGACGACGGCAGCAGCGACGATACCGGCGAGATCCTGCGCGGCTTGCCGGCCGGCGCCGCCGATATCCAGATCGTCACGCTGTCGCGCAATTTCGGCAAGGAGGCCGCCCTGCTCGCCGGCCTCGATCATGCCCGGCTCGGCGGCCTCCTGTTCATGGACGGCGACGGCCAGCATTCGCCCGACCTGATCGGCACGCTGGTCGCGCGCTGGCGCGATGACGGCTATGACGTGGTCTACACCGCCAAGGCGCATCGCGCGAACGAACCGTTCCTGCGCCGCGCCGGCGTGCGTTGGTTCTACGCGCTGATCAATCTCGGCGCCAAGCAGAAGATCCCCGAGGACGCCGGCGACTTCCGCCTGTTGTCGCCGCGCGCGGCCGACGCGCTGCGCCGGATGCCGGAGCACAACCGCTTCTTCAAGGGCCTGTCGAGCTGGATCGGCTTCCGCCAAATTCGCGTCGATTACGAGCCGGCCTTGCGCGCGCACGGCGCCACCACCTGGAACGCGCGCCGGCTGATCGGCCTGTCGATCGAGGGCCTCACCTCGTTCACCGTGGCGCCCTTGCGCGTGGCAAGCCTGCTCGGCATAGCGCTCGCCGTGCTGGCGCTGATCTTCGGCATCCAGATTTTGATCGAGACGCTGGTTAAGGGCCAGGACGTGCCGGGCTATCCGTCGCTGTTCGTCGGCATGATGGTGCTCGGCTCGGTGCAGCTCATCATGATCGGCGTGCTGGGCGAATATGTCGGCAAGCTCTTGGCCGAGATCAAGGCGCGCCCGGTCTATTTCGTCGCCGAGCACAGCGTCAAGCACGCCGAAGGCGGCGCGGCGGCCGACGCCAAGCCGAAGCGCGCGGCCGAGTGAGCGTGGCCGGGCCCTTGCGCCATATCTGGCTGTGCGCCGACGATTACGGCATTTCGCCCGCGGTCAATGCCGGCATCCGCGAATTGGTCCTGCGCGGGCGGCTCAACGCCACGACGGTCATGGTGGCAGCGCCGCATCTCGGCGCCGATGAAGTCGACGCGCTCTCCACGCTCAATGCCGGCACGCCGCGCGTCGCAATCGGCCTGCATGTCACGCTTACCGGGCGCTTCCGCCCGCTGAGCGCCGGCTTTGTCCCACAGCGCGACGGGTATTTCCTGCCGCAGCCGGAGTTCACGCGCCTGGCGCTGGCGCGGCGGCTCAATCCCGAACGGTTGGTCATCGAGATCGCGAGCCAGCTCACCGCCTTCGTCGACGCCTTCGGCCGCCTGCCCGACTTTCTCGACGGCCATCAACACATGCACATGCTGCCGCAGGTGCGCGGCGCCTTCCTGCGGGTGGTGGCGGAAGCAGCGCCACGTGCCTGGGTGCGGCAATGTGGTCGCGCGCGCACGGCGCGGCGTCTCAACGACCGCAAGGCGCTCGGCCTCGATATTCTGAGCCTGGGTTTCCGCCGGGCGGCGCGGCGACGGGGCCTCGCCACCAATCCCGCCTTTGCCGGCGCCTACGACTTCAACGGCAAGGCGCCGTTCGCCAGGATTTTCCCGCGCTTCCTTGCCGGCCTGCCGGACGGCGGCCTGGTCATGGTGCATCCCGGCCATGTCGATGGCGCGCTAAAGGCGCTCGACCCGCTGACCGATCAGCGCGAGCGCGAGTTCGCCTATCTGAATTCCGATGCGTTTGCGGCGCTGCTCGCCGATCAGGGGATCGCGCTCGCCACGCTCGATTGAGCGGGCAGCACGATCACCTTGGCGCCGATCTTGACGTGCGAGTAGAGATCGATGACGTCGACATTGCGCAGGCGGATGCAGCCGGACGACACGTTGTGCCCGATGGTCCAGGGCTCGTTCGAGCCGTGGATGCGGTAGAGCGTCTTGCCGATATACATGGCGCGCGCGCCGAGCGGGTTGTCGGGGCCGCCGGCCATGAAATGCGGCAAGTAAGGCTGCCGCTCGAGCATTTCCTTCGGTGGGGTCCAGTCCGGCCATTCTTTCTTGGCCGAGATGTGGTGCACGCCCGACCAGGTGAAGCCCTCGCGCCCGACCCCGATGCCGTAGCGCAGCGCCTTGCCGTCCTTCTCCACCAGATAGAGGAAGTGGTGCGGGGTATCGACGATGACGGTGCCGGGCGCCTGGCGGCCGCGGTAATCCACCTCCCGGCGGCGGAAGCGCTGGTCGAACTGGCGGCTCATCTGCCGCTCGTCCACCATGGGTGGCGACGCCGGCGCATTGGCGAAAGCGGGCTCCGGCGGCGGCGGGGCGTAATAGCTCCGCGGCACCTGCCGTCCGCCGTGGCCGCCGAACAGGAACTCGATGAAGCCACCGCCCATATCCGCGCGCAGCGGCGGCGGCGGCGGCGCCGTCACCACCATCCGCGGCGTCATCGCCGTCCCGTAGGACGCGGTCTGCGCGGAGGCGTGCGAGCAGGCGAGCAGCAGGATGGAAATAGGAACGATGGGACGCAGCATTGCTGATACTCGAAAACGAAAAACGACCGACGCCGCGCAGTAAAGAGCGAAAGAGAAACCGATTTGTAAACCATGCCGCGGCGCGCCGATCGAATGCGCCTTCGTGCACCCGCTTCGTCGCATTAGCGTTTATTTTGCGTAAAACGCCAAGCATCATGGTAAACGCACGGTTTAGCCTGGACACGCAACCCGGCGTTAAGACGCGGTGCGATAAAACCTTTCGTCGGATTACGGGGGGAGGCAGCATGCAGCGCAAAGTCTTCCGCGTCGAACGCATGTTCGGCGATCGCTCCGCCCGCGCGCAGGCCGAAGGCGCGCGTGACGCGCTCGATCGGCTGGAAGCCTTGCACGCGCTCGGCAACGCGCCCACCCTTTCCGGCGACGCCCTCGTGCGCGAACTGGAGAGCACGCGCGCGGCTATCGCCTGCAACAGCGCGCAGCTCAGCCGGCTGATCGGCGAAAGCAAGAGCCGCCGCATGACGCGCGCGGCCGGCGAGCTCGGCGCCGCGATCGAGGGTATGGAGAAGGCCACGCACAAGATCCTGCAGGCGGCCGAGACCATCGACGACAGCGCCAAGTCGCTCGGCGCCGCGCTCAAGACCGAGTTCGCGCGCAGCCTCGCGCAGGACATTCAGGAACACGCCATGCTGATCTACGAGGCCTGCAATTTCCAGGACCTGGCCGGCCAACGCATCGGCAAGGTGATCGGCATTTTGAACGAGGTGGAAGAGCAGCTCGCCGCCATGCTGGCGCGTTATGGCGCGCCTACCGGCCCGTCCGAGGCAACGCCCGCGGCGCCCGCGGAAAACGGCGGCCTCATCAACGGGCCGAAACTGGACGGCGATGCCGGCCACGCCAGCCAGCGCGACATCGACGCGCTGTTCAGCTAGGCCGCCGCAACAGCACAAAGCAGATGAGCGCCACGGCGGCAAAGCCCGCGGCAAGCGCGAGTGCGGCCGGATCGGACGCGCGGTCGATGACAAAGGCCATCGCCACGGGCGCTGCCGCCTGCATCAACAGCCAGGGCCCGGCCAGCCGCCCAATCAGCCGGCCGTAGCCGGAGGCGCCGAACAGCGCCAGCGGCACCGCCCCGCGCGTGATGGTAATCAGCCCGTTGGCACCGCCGAACATCAGCGCGAAGGCGCCCGCCGTCACCGTCGATATGCCGAACACGGCCAGCACGGCGAAGGCGGCAAGCAGCGTGGCGAGCGCAAAGCGCGCAACCAGAAGCGGGTGCACGTCGCGCCCGAAGGCAAATTCGATCAGCCGCGCGCCGACCTGCGCCGGCCCGAACAGCGCGCCGATCCACACCACCGTGCCGGCGTCGATGCCGTTGCGCTGGAAGATCGCCAGCAGATTGGCCGACATGCCGGACGGCACGAAGGCGTAGGACGTGAACGCCATCGCCACCAGTACGAAGGCAAGTCCGGCGGGCGGCAACACTTTGGCCGGCGCGGCCGTGCTTTCCTTCGGCTTGCCGTCGGCCTCGGCGCGCATGCGCGGCAGCGCCAGCGCGTGCAGAGGCGCCGCCACCAGGGCAAGCACGGCGGCATAGATGACATAGGTGTCCCGCCAGCCGACACCTTCGAGCAGGAAATGCGTCACCGGCCAGCTCACGGTCGAGGCGAAGCCGGCGATCAGCGTGAGCGCGGTAATCGGGCGGCGCGCCTCCGCGCCGAAGATGCGGCCGAGCGTGGCGAAGGCGGGATCGTAGAGGTTCGACCCCATGCCGACGCCGAGCACGGTCCATACGCCGTAATAAGTCACGCGGTTCGCGGCATGCACGATCAGGAAAAGCCCGAGCGCGCAGATCAGCGAGCCGATGGTCATCACCACATGGCCGCCGTAACGGTCGATGGAGCGGCCGACATAGGGCGAGACGAGGCCGGCGACCAGCAGGCCGACCGAGAAGCCGCCCATGGCGAACGACATCGACCAGCCGCGGTCGGCGGCGATCAGCGGCACGATCAGCACCGGCGTGTAGAAGATCGTGCCCCAGGACAGGATTTGCGTGACCCCGAGCACCGGAATGGCGCGCCAGGGGCCTGCGATGAAGTCGCGGGGTGAGGTCATTACGGACGGGAACGCCAATTACGGGATGCGATCTCTAGCACGGCGGCGCCGGCCCCCGCACCGGTTGCGCGCTGCCGCTTAGCGCTGCTGGATCGGCGGCTGGATCGGCTTCGGCGCCGGCTTTGCCTTCGGCTTGGGCTTCGGTTTGTGTTTCGGCTTGGCCCGGTGACGCGCGCCGTGCTTCTGGCCCTCCGGCGCGCAGCGCACATAGACCATGGTGCCGTAGCGTCCCTCCACCTCCGAATCCATCCAGCGCAGGATCAGCACGCGCCCGCTGAAGGAGACCACCTCGCGGTCCGCGGTCGCGCCAGGCGGCTCGTCCTTGGGGCCGATATAGGTCTTGTGGCCGGGCGCCCCTTTAAGCGCCAGTTCGGAAGGCTGCGACTGGTCGGCGAGATGCATCATCACCCCGCCGGTCGGCCCGAGCGTGATGATGTAAGGGTTGCGGCACTGATTGGCGGCCGCCGCCACCGTGCGCTCGCGGTCGGCCTCCTTGTGATAGGCGGCCAGGCCCCAGCGCCCGACCAGGTCCTGCGGCGGGAAGGCGGGCGGCAGCGTCGGCTGCATCGCCGGCTTCGGCTGCTCCGCCGGCATCGGCTGCTCCATGCCCGTCGTCTGGCACCCGGCGAGCGCAAGCGCGATCAGCCCGAGCAGGAGGCCGGACGCGAGGGCGGGGCGGAAATGGCGCATGGCGGGCTCCCCGGCGCGGTGGACTTAAGACTTTGCGGGCCATCGGCGGGCGGCGCAAGCGTTCCCGTTAACCCTGAAAAGTACGATTCGAGCGCAAGCTTGACACCTAAACGTTAAGGCCATATCTCCCGGGCAGCTTTTGGCACTCCGGGGCACTGAGTGCTAAAGGTCTGTCAAACCTACAGTTTCTGTAATAGCCGCGCGCGAAGCGCCGACGAGGGAGCCCATGGCCAAAACCAAGTTCCGTCCCCTGCACGACCGGGTGGTCGTGCGCCGTATCGAAGCCCAGGAGAAAACCAAGGGTGGCATCATCATCCCCGATACCGCCCAGGAGAAGCCGCAGGAAGGCGAGGTCGTCGCCGTCGGCCCCGGCGGCCGCGACGAGAGCGGCAAGCTGATCCCGATCGACATCAAGAACGGCGACCGGGTGCTGTTCGGCAAGTGGTCGGGCACCGAGGTCAAGCTTGACGGCGAGGAGCTCCTGATCATGAAGGAGTCCGACATCATGGGCGTGATCGCCTGACGCAACTCCTCGTCCAGAGGAGCCTGCCGAAGGCAGGCGTCTCGAAAGACGAGGGCAACGAATCCGGGCCTCATCCTTCGAGACGCCCGCCTTCGCCCTTCGGGCTACGGCGCGGCTCCTCAGGATGAGGGTCAAAGCAGAACTCAACTGGAGTGAAATGAAATGTCTGCCAAGGAAGTAAAATTCGCCGGCGATGCGCGCGACCGCATGCTGCGCGGCGTCGATATCCTCGCCAATGCGGTGAAGGTCACGCTCGGCCCCAAGGGCCGCAACGTCGTGCTCGACAAGAGCTTCGGCGCCCCGCGCATCACCAAGGATGGCGTCACCGTCGCCAAGGAGATCGAGCTCGAGGACAAGTTCGAGAACATGGGCGCGCAGATGGTGCGCGAGGTGGCGCAGAAGACCAACGATCTCGCCGGCGACGGCACCACCACCGCGACCGTGCTGGCGCAGGCGATCGTCAGGGAAGGCGCCAAGTCGGTGGCCGCCGGCATGAACCCGATGGACCTCAAGCGCGGCATCGACATCGCCGTCGCCGCCGTGGTCAAGGACATCGAGAAGCGCGCCAAGAAGGTCGAGTCGACCGGCGAAGTCGCCCAAGTCGGCACCATCTCATCGAACGGCGACTCCAAGATCGGCAAGATGATCGCACATGCGATGCAGAAGGTCGGCAACGAGGGCGTCATTACCGTCGAGGAAGCCAAGGCGCTCGACACCGAGGTCGACATCGTCGAGGGCATGCAGTTCGACCGCGGCTACATCTCGCCCTATTTCATCACCAATGCCGAGAAGATGATCGCCGAGCTGGAGGACGCCTATATCCTCCTGCACGAGAAGAAGCTCTCCGGCCTGCAGTCGATGCTCCCCGTGCTGGAAGCGGTGGTGCAGTCGGGCAAGCCGCTCATCATCATCGCGGAAGACGTCGAGGGCGAGGCGATCGCCACGCTGGTCGTCAACAAGCTGCGCGGCGGGCTGAAGGTGGCGGCCGTCAAGGCGCCGGGCTTCGGCGACCGTCGCAAGGCCATGCTGGAGGACATCGCGATCCTCACCGGCGGCCAGCTGATCTCCGAGGACCTCGGCATCAAGCTGGAGAACGTGACGCTGCAGATGCTCGGCCGCGCCAAGAAGGTGATCATCGAAAAGGAGAAGACCACCATCGTCAGCGGCGCCGGCAAGAAAGCCGACATCGAGGCGCGCGTCGGCCAGATCAAGGCGCAGATCGATGAGACCAGCTCGGACTACGACAAGGAAAAGCTGCAGGAGCGGCTGGCCAAGTTGGCGGGCGGCGTGGCGGTGATCCGCGTCGGCGGCGCCACCGAGATCGAGGTGAAAGAGAAGAAGGACCGCGTCGAAGACGCGCTCAATGCCACCCGCGCCGCGGTCGAGGAAGGCATCGTGCCGGGCGGCGGCGTGGCGCTGCTGCGCGCCAAGAAGTCGGTCGGCCGCATCCATAACGAGAATCCCGACGTGCAGGCCGGCATCAACATCGTGCTGAAGGCGCTGGAAGCCCCGATCCGCCAGATCGCGGAGAACTCCGGCGTGGAAGGCTCGATCGTGGTCGGCAAGATCATGGACGAGAAGTCGGAGACCTACGGCTTCGATGCCCAGACCGAGAAATACGTCGACATGGTCGAGGCCGGCATCATCGACCCGGCCAAGGTGGTGCGCACCGCACTGCAGGATGCCGGCTCGGTCGCCGGCCTGCTGGTGACCACCGAAGCCATGGTCGCCGAGCTGCCGAAGGACGAGGCCGCCGGCGGCGGCGGCATGCCGGGCGGCGGCATGGGCGGCATGGGCGGGATGATGTAAGCCTGCCCGGCACGGCAAACGAACAGAGGGCGCGGCTTCGGCCGCGCCCTTTTCATTTGGTAACCGCCAAGAGCACCGGGCTTAGTTGGTCGACACGCGGAAGCGGAAATTCGTCGGTCCGCTCAGCACCAGCGCGTCGCCGCGCGCGCGCCAGCCCGTCACCAGAGAAAGCGCCGCCAGCGTGTCCTGGTCGGCCTGCAGGCGCGGCTCGCTGCACTGGCCGTCGACCATGTATTGCGGCAGCGCCTCGGGCAAAGGCCCCGCCTCGATGCGGATCGTGCCGGCGCTGAGCTCGACCCGCCCGCGCACGGTCTTGCACCACAGCCCGATGGTGGCCTCGCCGTTCTTTGCCACCGTCAGGATCGGCACGCGCTTGACCGGCCGCATCGGCGCCACATCGAGCTGCAAGATTTGGTCGAACGGAAAGGGTTGGACCGCGGCGGCCGGCCCGGCCAGAAGCAGCGCCAGCACGCCGCCGGCAAGGGCTTTACGGCCCGCGGACAGGCGAGAATTCATGCCATTCGGCTCCGGATCGGGCGGGCGCGGCCGCGCCGCCAGGGAAGAGCCAAGGACATGCAAGGCCCGGCCGGCGCCGTCAAGCGGACCTGTGGAATAACGCCGGCAGCCGGCGTGTTAGAATGCCGCATAACCCCGGAGCGCCTCCATGGACCAGCGCATCATCGACCTTTACGACCGCTTTACCCACGGCGCTCTCAGCCGGCGCGGCTTCCTCGACCGGCTGGCGGAGATCGCGGGCTCGAGCGCCGCGGCGCTGGCGCTGCTGCCGCTGTTGCAGAACGATTACGCGCGCGCGGCCATGGTGGCGGCGGACGATGCGCGGCTCGCCATCGACAAAGCGAGCTATGACGCGCCGGGCGCCCGCATCGGCGGCTATCTGGCGCGGCTGAAGGACAAAGCCAAACGGCCCGCGGTCATCGTCATCCACGAGAACCGCGGGCTCAACCCGCATATCGAGGACGTGGCGCGCCGGCTCGCGCTCGCCGGCTTCCTCGCCTTTGCGGTCGACATGCTCTCGCCGCTCGGCGGCACGCCGGCCGACGAGGACAAGGCGCGCGCCATGATCGGCACGCTCAACGCCGATCAGACCGCGCAGCGCATCGCCGCCGCCGTGCCGTTCCTCGAGCACCATGCGGAATCGACCGGCAAGGTCGGCGCGGTCGGCTTCTGCTGGGGCGGCGGCATGGTCAACCGCGTGGCGGTGCTGTCGCCCGACTTGAAGGCGGCGGTCGCCTATTACGGCGTGCAGCCGCCGGCGTCGCAGGTACCGGCGATCAAGGCGGCGCTGCTGCTGCATTACGCTGGGCTCGACCAGCGCGTGGATGCCGGCATTGCGGCTTACGAAGCCGCGCTGAAGGCCAACCACAAACGCTACACGATCTACGTCTACCCGAACGTCAATCACGCCTTCAACAACGACACCGGCAGCCGCTACGACAAGCCGGCCGCGGAACTCGCCTGGAGCCGCACGCTCGCCTTCCTCAAGCAGAACCTGGGCTAGTGTCCCGATTTTGATGTTTGCCAAAGAACCCACCGCGATAAGATGGCAAACTTCAAATCCGCTACACTGGCCGTTGCGGCGGGCGCCGCGGCGTGCTTTAATTTCGGCAGGCGGCGCGGGCCGCGCGGAGAGCACAATCGTGGTCAATCTGATCTCCTATATTATCGGCTCGCTCGGCGCGATCGTCTTCGTCGGCTTTTTCGCCTACAAGGTGGACCAGCTGCCCCTGACCATCATCGTCGTCGGCAGCCTCGCACTGATGGTCTATTCGTTCTACGACGACATGCGCAGCGACGCCGCGAAGGCGCGCATCATCGACGAGCACAACGCGCAGAAATAAGCCGCCTCGGCTTCGCAACCCGCGTTATTCCGCCTCTTCGGCCACCGCCTGCGTCAACCAATGGGCCGTGCGCAACAGCCGGCCGTCATTGCCGCGCAGGCCGACGAGCTGCGCGCCGATCGGCATGCCGTTTGCACCCTGCAGCAGCGGCAGCGAGACCGCCGGCGTGCCGAGCAACGTCCAGATCGTGCAGAAGGCCGGGCTGCCGGTGGAATCGAGGCCGAGCGGCGCCTCGCCGGTCGCCGCCGGCGTCAGGATGGCGTCGTAGCGGCTGAAGACTTCATCGAGCGCGAGGTTGAGCAGCGGAATGCGCGCGACCGCCCGGATATAGTCCTCCGCCGGCACCTGCTGCCCGTGCTCGACGATCTCGCGCAACTTGTCGCTCAGCCGGTCGCGGCCTTGCTCGTATTCCGGCGCGAAATTCACCGCCACTTCCGAATCCTGGATGGTGCGGTGCAGCTCCCAGGCGCGTTCGAAGAACGAGGGCAACTCGACCTCGACGGCGCTGTCGCCGAGCATGTCCATCAGTTCGCCGAAGGCTTCCTGGGCGTCGGCGTCGACCCGGTCCCAGATCGGGGTCTTGACGAAGGCGAGCTTCGGCGGCAGCGGCGGCTCCTCCGCCGCCATGCGGCAGAGCTCGTGGCGCGCCTGCATCTGCATGTCGCCGTCGCCGGAATCGTATTGCATCAGGATTTCGGCGATGAGCGCCGCGTCGGCAACGCTGCCGGCGAACACGCCGACATGGTCGAGCGTGCGCGACAATTGCAGCACGCCGCGGCGCGAGATCAGGCCGTGCGTCGGCTTGTAGCCGACCACGCCGCAAAACGAGGCCGGGCGGATCACCGAGCCGTTGGTCTGCGAGCCGAGCGCGAGCGGCACCATGCCGGAGCCGACCGCGGCGGCCGAGCCGCTCGAGGAGCCGCCGGGCGTGCGCGCAGGATCGTGCGGATTATGCGTCTTGCCGGGGCTGAACAACGCCATCTCGGTGGTCACCGTCTTGCCCATGATCACGGCGCCGGCTTGGCGCAACAGCGAGACGACCATGCAGTCGTGCATCGGCTGGCGACCGGCGTGCAGCACGGTGCCGTCCTCGGTCGGCATGTCGTTGGTGTCGAAAATATCCTTTACCCCGACCGGGATGCCGTGCAGGGGCCCGAGCGGACGGCCGTTGGCGCGCGCCTCGTCCAGCGCTTTCGCCTGCGCGCGGGCGTGCTCGGGGTCGAGGAAGGTCCAGGCCTCGATCTTGCCGTCGACCTCGGCAATGCGCGCCAGGCAGGATTCGGTCACGTCGAGCGCGCTGACGGCGCCGTCGCGCAACGCCGCCATCGTGTTCGACAAGGTGGGCCCTTCAGCCATGTCTGCAATTCCTCCTCGACCGGCGGCGCGGCGCCGACCGGTAATGGTTCAACCGGCCGCCCCGACCGCCGTCAGTGGTGATAGAGCGTGTTCGGCAGCCAAAGCGCGATGTTCGGGAATATGTAGAGCAGCGCCATGGTCATAAAAACCATGAAGACGAACGGCAGGGCGCCGCCGAATATCTGGGTCAGGCGCACTTCGGGCGGCGCCACCCCTTTGAGGTAATAGGCCGCCATCGCCATCGGCGGCGTGTTGAACGAGGTCTGGATGTTCAGCGCCACCAAGATGCCGAATACGATCGGATCGACGTGGAAGAACTTCAAGAGCGGCAGGAAGATGGGTACGAAGATGATGATGATCTCGGTCCATTCCAGCGGCCAGCCGAGCAGGAAGATGATGAACTGGGTGAGCAACAGGAACTCGACCCGGTTCATGTGCAGGCCTTTGATCAGCTCCTCGACCAGGCCCTGACCGCCCAGATAAGCGAACACCGACGCGAAAGTCCAAGAGCCGACGAACAGATAGGTGACCATCGCGGTGGTGCGCGCGGTCAGGTAGACGGCCTCCTTCAAGCGCGTGAAATCGAGCTCGCGATAGACGGCCGCCAGCACCAGCGAACCGAACGAACCCACCGCGGCGGCTTCGGTCGGCGTCGCCAAACCCATCAGGATGGCGCCCAGCACCGAGAGGATGAGCACGGCCAGCGGAAAGAACGAGGTCAGCAGCGCCAGCATGATTTCGCCAAACGGAATTCGTCCCTGATCCTCCGGCAGCGGCGGCGCCAGCTTCGGATTGAGGATGGCGCGGATCACCACATAGGCGATGTAGAACCCGGCCAGCACGAAGCCGGGTATGAAGGCGCCGGCATAAAGCTTGACCACGGATTCGCCGGCGGTGGCGGCGTACAGGATCAGCAGGATGCTGGGCGGGATCATGATGCCGAGGCAACCGCCGGCGCAGATCACGCCGGCTGCCAGCTTGGTGTCGTAGCCGGCCTTGAGCATGGCCGGGAACGCCAGCAGGCCCATCAGGGTGACCACGGCGCCGACAATGCCGGTGGCGGTGGCAAACAGCGCGCAGGTGATCAGCGTCGCCACCGCGAGCGAGCCGGGAATGCGCCGCGCCGCTACCTGGATCGAATAGAACAGCCGATCGAGAATATTGGCGCGTTCGACCACGTATCCCATGAACAAGAACAGCGGCACCGCCGTCAGCGTGTCATTGCTGAGGATGCTGAACGTGTTCTGGACGAGAAGATCGAATATCCGGTTGTTGAAGATGTGCTGGAGCTGATCCGGCGTTGCATAGGCGTAATAGCCGAACGACACGGCCATGCCCATGAGCGTAAAGACGATCGGAAATCCGAGCAAGACCGTGATGATGAACAGGCTGATCATCATCAGGCCGACTTCACCGCCGGTCATGGCGTGTTCTCCCGGCTGCCGGCGGCATGCGCTGCGACTTCGGCATCGTGTTTGGCGGCGAACTCGCGCTCGTGCAGGATCGCCGTTTCGAGTTCCTCGACATCCTGGGCGCGCTGCGGCCACTGGCCGGTGCGCAGGCAGATGATGCAACGGAACACCTCGGCCAGCCCCTGCAGCAGCAGCGTCGCGCCGGCGACCGGGATCAAGGTCTTGAGCGGAAAGATCGGGATGTCGCTCGGGCTGTAGACGCTGACCTCGTGGTAGCGCCACGACTCGCCGGCGTAGCGGTAGCCGGCGAGAGTGAGCGCCAGCACGCCCGGGAAGAAGAAAATGATATAGAGCGTCAGATCGACGGTGGCCTGGGTGCGCGGCGGCCACAAGCGGTAGATCACGTCGCCGCGCACATGCGCGTTGCGCGAGAGCGTGTAGGCGCCCGCCATCACGAACAAGGCGCCGTACATATTGTAGGAAAGATCGTAGGCCCAGACCGTCGGGTTATCGAGCACGTAACGCACGAAGACCTCGTAACTGGTGCCGAACGTCATGATCAGAATGAACCAGCCGAAGGCCTTCCCGATCGCGGTACTGAAGCGATCGACGACCCCGATATAGGCAAGCATGATGGATTACCCGCTTAACGCTCCAGACAAGCAGGCGGGGACGGCGGAACGGCGCCGTCCCCACGCTTTGTCCGGGCCGTGCCCGAATTGCCCAACGGCTTAGTAGCCGAGCGGCTGTGTCTTGCCGTAGAAGTGGTTGTACGCCAGCTTCGTGTCGTGCGCATTGAGGAGCTGGTAGTAAGCCACGGGCTGCGCCCAGGCTTTCTGGTTTTCGGAAATCTTCTTGAACCATTCCTCTTTGTCGTACTGCGCGACGACCTTGTCCCAAGCGGCCAGCTGGGCGTTCAAGATCGACTCGGAGGTGCGATACACCTTCACGCCCTTCTGCTTGGTGAGGACCTGCAGATCGCGCGGGTAGTTCGCATAAGCCATGAACAGGTTGGTCGAAGACGCCGACGTAATGGCATGGCGCAACAACGCCTGCTGCTCCTTGGCGAGCGATTCGAACTTGGTCTTGTTGAACTCGATCTCCAGACACTCGGACGGCTGGTGATAGGAGCTCAGCATGTAGACCTTGGCCACGTCGGCGGCGCCGAAGCGCATGTCCGAGGTCGGGTTGTTGTACTCGAACGCCTCGATGACGCCCTTTTCCATGGCCGGGATGATTTCGCCGCCGGGCAACTGCGTGACTTTGCAACCCATCGCCTGCATGACGTTGGTGGCGAGGCCGACCGTGCGGTACTTCAGGTTCTTCAGGTCGGCCGGGGTCTTCGGGTGGAACTTGAACCAGCCAAGCGGCTGGGTCGGCATCGGCATCAGGAACCAGCCGACCACGTTGAGCCCAAGCACCTTCTGGGTGAGCTGCTTGTAGAGATCTTCGCCGGGGCCGTAGAACCAGGCGAGGAATTGGTGGGCATCCCAGCCGTAGCACGGGCCGGTGCCGAACAGCGAGGCCGCGCGGTTCTTGCCGTACCAATACGCCGGCACCAGATGGCCGCCGTCGAGCACGCCCTTGGAGACCGCGTCCTGCACTTCGAACGCCTTCACCACCGAGCCGGCATTGAGGTAGTCGATCTTCAGGCGGCTGCCGCCCATGTCGTTGACGGTGGCGACGTATTGCTTGGCGTAATCGTTGATGATGTCGCCCGCGCCCCAGGAACCCTGCATCTTCAGGGTAACGGTCTGCGCACGCGATACTTGCGGCATGGCGATGCTGGCGACGCCGGCAACCGCTGCCCCTTTCAGGAACTTGCGGCGGCTGGCCGCGGACGGCTTCTTGTCGGTCATATCTAATACCCTCCCTTAGGTTTCTTCCCTGAACAATTTTTTTTCGGGTTTTATTCCGAAGCCCGGCCATTCGGCCGCGAACGGCATAACCCTTGGTAGTGATGGTACGGTGTACTGCCGCGGGACGCAATATTGGGCAAGGCGTGGGCCGTCAACCCCATGGACTATTTTGCGCGCGCGAAGCACAAATATCGAACCCCAATCCTCGCCCATGAACCCCACGCCGATTGGGCGGCGCGTCGGACTGTTTGCACTGCACCCAAGAACGAAGCGCGATTGTCGAATTGCGCGCACCACCCTTGAGCGGCGATCTCACGCGACCGCCGC
This sequence comes from uncultured Pseudomonadota bacterium, assembly GCA_963805535.1. GTDB lineage: Bacteria > Pseudomonadota > Alphaproteobacteria > Rhizobiales > Xanthobacteraceae > Pseudolabrys. The sequence goes on along the minus strand of CAWDUV010000002.1, from coordinate 705,046 downwards.
GTGCGCTCACGCTCGATACCGGACGTCGCGGAAGGTGCCGACTGGCTTTGCGCAATGAGCCGAACGGTTCGGTATTGTGCCTTGCGCGGACTGGCTTACCTCCGCTTCATCGCCCGCAAATGAAAAAGGCGGCGGCTCGATCGCGAGCCGCCGCCCAAGGACAAGGTCTATCGCGAGTTAGTGACCGATCGGCACCGAGGTATCGACCTTGAGCGTGGCGACGAAGCGGTCGTCACACCAGCTGTTCGAACCGTTAAACGAGCCAGGCGTCGTACCAACGACGAGGAAGCTGGCGCAGTCCGAAACACTCTGGTCGGTGCCGTGGTAGCGCAGATCCAGCGTCAAGCTCTTATAGGTGAACCCGATGCCGACGTTCCAATAGGTGTAGCTCGGATTGGAGGCGGTGGGGTTGCCGTTAGCTACGCCGGCAACGACGAAGCTGCTGGTCGCGATGTCCCAGTAGCCGAGTTCGCCGGAAATCTTGGTGGTGATGTCCCAGACTTTTTGCGGAAACGTGTAGGACGCGAGGCCCGAGTAGTAGACCGCCGAAGGCTTGCCGAGGCCTCCCGGTATCAAGCCAAGCAACGCCATATTGTTGAACGTCTCGCTGTAGTGCAGCAGATCGGGTGTGTAGAAGATGGTGCCACCGATCGCAAATCCGTTGCCGAAGTCGTAGCCGATCTTGCCGTAGATTTCGTAGAAGTCGCTGCTTTTGGTGACGCCGTTCCAGCTTTCGCTCGGATAGTAGTACTCGACGGCGCCGATATCGACCGAAACCGGCCCCCAGGTGTTGCGCCAGCCGCCGTAGATGTCGACTTCCGCGTTGGGGTCGGTGAAGCCGTAGGGAAAGGCGCTCGGCCAGCTGATGGCCCAAGCCGCGATACCAGCGTAGAAGACTCCGATCGGCGTCGTCAGGTCGGGCTCGAAATAGGCGCCCCCCGACGGCCCTTTATCGGACTGCGAGATGCCGCGGAAAAGATAATCGGTGGTCACCGACCCGCCAGTGGCGATATCGAGCATGTAGGGCGGCGGCGGCGGCGGCGCCTTCGGCGCTTTCACGGGAACGTCGGCTGCGAACGCGGGGACTGAAATAGCCGCCACTGCAAGCGCCCCGACAACAGACAAAACAACTTTCTTCATTTGACCCTGCCCCTTTTTCGGTTCGATCGACTTGCTGCCGATACAGTTCACCGCGTCACTCTTGCGTACAGAAACCTTCAAAAGAGCCCGGCAGCGATCGACCCGCACGCAACAGGACGCGTAATGGGGAAAGTTTCATACTCCCCCTTGCTTTGCGGCAAGCCGAAAACAGCGGCAATTGCTGCCTTTTTAGGCGATCCGGGCGATCGGCATTAAATTCCAAGCAACTGTTGCCACATTGTCACAATTCTGGCGCTCAACGGGGTAGCCTGGTGGCGGATCGTGAAATGTTCGCCGCCGATTTGGCGGTTTTTCCACAAGCCGACGCCGGCCCGCCGCCCTGTTGCGGTGGGCAGTTTGTGTGCAAACGAGAATCGCAAGGCTTGCCGGCGACAGCCGTTAGGCTGCCGCCTTCTTGCGGTTGGCGGCCAGCATCTCGTCGACCAGCGCGACAGTTGCGTCCACCACCGGGTGGCTCATGCCCTTCTGCCGGGCGATGAGCTGCACCAGCTTGTCGGCGCGCTCGATATTGGGGGCGCCGTTATAGAGCGCGCGCGCGGCCGACGCCGGCCGCGACAGGCTTTCGGCGGCGGCGGCATATTTCTCGAACGGCACCAGGTCGGCGGGCTTAGCGCCCAGCTTGACGCAGAGGTCGACCACGAAATTGTAGACCGAGCGCGACTCCTCCAGATTGGCGTGCACGGCCTCCTTGGCGGTGCGCATGCCTTCCCGCGTGATGCAGCGATAATTGCCGGCGAGCAGCATCGCCCATTTGGCGAGCGGCACGAAAATCGAATCGTAGACCTTCAGCTTCACCGGCAGTTCGATCTTGCCCTCGGCTGTGTCGAAGCGCGCGGCTTCCACGTCCGTCTCGAGCTGGCGCAGTATGGCGGTATTTTTGTCGTCTTCGAACTTCGCGCATTTGAAATTGGTCGGCAGAGTAACCAGGAGCTCGTTGGCCTTGCCGTCGGGCGGGCGGATCGCCTGCGGGTCGGGGCTGTTGAGGGTGATCAGCTTGGGATCGAAGGAGTCCCATACGCTCGCGTCCGTATAGGCGGCCTTCAGCGGCTCATAGTCGAGGCCGGGAATACGCTTCACGTAAGGCAAAGGCGGCATGTTCATGATGGACATACAGGGCTTGCCGGATTTGCCGACCGCGTCGAGCAATTCGCGCACGCCGGGCGAGCGGTATTGCGGCTCCTGCATGCACAGGCCGATGAGGTCGTAGTCCTTCGGGCTGACGCCGGCCGCGGGACCGGCAGTCACCTTGCCCGGCAGCTTGCGCGATTCGAGCAGTACCGGTTCCTTACGCCCGCGCACCGGCAATTTGACCTTGAAGCCTTCGGCATTGATCAGATCGGCTTCCGCCGGCAGGCAGATCAGGTGGATTGAATGACCGCCGAACAGCAATTTGGAGGCGAGCAGCGATCCGTAGGACGCGCCCATCAGCAGAATCTTATACGGCATGGCCAAGCACTCCTTGATCTAAGGATTTTGTCTTTCGCGCTGTGGAAATTCGCCGAGAACTCCGGCTTAAGCCATCGCTCCCGCGCTGCGTCACATGCTAGGCGCGCCGGCGCGGCGATGCAATCGGGGCGGCACGCTTCTTCATATTCAGATTATTGATTGCGTAACAAAACAGACGCGAGCATGCCGGCGCACTGGCGCGGCACTCACGGCACCAACCGGCGGCCACCACTGCGGAAACGCGCACTTAACATCGGAACAATCGTCCGTCGCTTCGGATGAAATCGGGCTGGCTTTCCCCGACAAAAGACTGCGGCAAGCGAACACTCCGCTAATGGGTCAGCAGCGCGACAAGGATCAGAAGCGGGATCGGGATCCCCAACAACCAGAGCAAGATGTAGCCCACCGTCGCCTCCTATGGCTCGATTCGTGCTTCGCGATAAGCGCGCGTGCCGATAACGCCTTTCCATCGGCGGTCGCGCAGTTGCCCGCCTTCGATCGCCGCGAGGCTCGCCGAGAACGCGCCGACAAACATCGCGATGGTCAACCAGATCGAGATCGCCGCCGCCGACTTGCGGGCGCGATGCGCCTCAACCTTTTGCTCATTGAGAATGGCTGCCACTCTTTTTTGCGCGTCAGCCTCGCTCAGTCCGGTCTGCACCGAGACCAACTGCGCAAGGTAGGCGCTGTCCGCCGCCGGAAGCTCGCCGGGTGTCTCAACGTTGTGCGCCAGGATCGCGCTTGCTTCGCGGGTGGCGATGGGGCCGCCCACGCCGACCGGCGCCGCGCCGTTGGCGCGCGCGGCTCCCGGGCGAAACAGCAATCCGACGAAATAGCGCGAGGGGACCGCGGGCGTTTGCGCGGCAACACGGTCTGGCGCCGCATGCGCGACGGTCCCGCCGGCAAGGTAAGTGGCCGCGCTTCCCAGCACCGCAGCGCCGCAAAGCATCGCCAGCGCCCAAGCCAGAAATCCGTGCGCCGTATCCCGAAACACAACCTCGTAGTCGTGGACCGCCCGCCACTTCGTCCGAAGGCGACCGCTCAAATAACCGCCGACCGTCGAGCACAGCATTGCAGTCATCACCAGATAAAGCCCGGTGGCGATATGGAAGGTCTGCCCGGAGACGCCTGAACTCGACCACGGCGAAACGGTCGAAAATCCAACCGCGCTGCCCAACGCAACCAGCACCAAGGTCAGTGCGGCGATCGCCACGGCGCCGGCGATGATTGCGCCCCACGACAACGTCGTCAGGTCGCCGTCGAGCGCCGTTACATCGGTTCGAGTGACTTCGGCCATAGCTCAGCTCCAGCGTCCGAGTGGACGCTGCCGATAACTTGGGCGTCGAAGGAAAGTTCCCGCTCAAGCCGCCCGCAAAGTGAAGCGTGAGAATTTATGAGCGATACTTCGTCATGCGTATGTCATTCGACATATCGATCGCGTTTCCGCCGGCGGTCCTGCGAACCGATGCGGTCTCCGTGAGTTGTCAACCATCGAAGGAATGGTTCCTTCGCAGGGAGATTGCAATGCACGCGAAGATTTTTACGGCCACCTTGATCGCGGCAAGCCTATTCGGCTTGCCCGCCATCGCGCAGAGCGGCAAGGCACCGCCACCGCAGAAATCCGTCAGTCAGACCGAACACAGCGCTTCGGCCACCGGCCTGTGGCGCGGCTCGAAACTGGTCGGCCTCAACGTCTACAACAACGAGAAAAAGAAGATCGGCGACATCAACGAATTGATGCTCGATAAGCAGGGCAAGGTCGAGATGGTCGTCATCGGCGTCGGCGGGTTCCTCGGAATGGGCGAGCACGATGTCGCAGTCAATTTCGGCGATCTGAAATGGGCCTATGAGCCGGTGCGTTCCGCGAGTTCGGCCTCCGGCACGGCGAACACGACCGGCGCCGCGCCGAATACGAACAACGCCGACCGGACCTACCCCGACCACGCTATCCTCGACGCCAACAAGCAGCAGCTGAAATCGATGCCGGAATTCAAGTACAGCAAGTGACGATCGTCCGGCACGGCACCACCGGAACTTTCGCGCGCTAAAATCAACAGGGGCGGCCTGCGCCGCCCCTGTTAATCGAAGTCACGACCGGCGCGTGGCTTAATCAGACAATCAGCTCATACGCAGGAATGGTGAGGAACGGCACGAACTCCTCCGCCAGCGACAACTCGCGGAACAGCTTGATCGCCTCGGGGAAGCGGCCGCGCGCGTAATTGGCGGCGCCCACTTCGCGCATCACCACCTGCATCTCCTCCTGCAGCGCGCGCTCGAAGAATTCGCCGGTCGCCTGTATGCCGCCTTCCAGCTCGGCGCCCGATTTCAGCCATTGCCATATTTGCGCGCGCGAAATCTCGGCGGTGGCGGCGTCTTCCATCAGGTTGTAAATCGGCACCGCGCCGCGCCCGCGCAGCCAAGCCTCGATATATTGCACGCCGACGCGGATATTGAGGCGGAATCCGGCTTCCGTCTTGGTGCCTTCGTGGATCTTCAAGAGGTCGTCGCGCAAGACGTTCACGTGCAGGCGTTGGCGGCTCACCTGATTGGGCTGCGGCATCAGCCGGTCGAACACTTCCTTGGCGACCGGCACCAGGTCGGGATGCGCGACCCAGGTGCCGTCATAGCCCTCGCGCACCTCGCGCTCCTTGTCGGCGCGCACCTTGGCGAAGGCGGCTTCGTTGGCGGCCGGGTCGTTCTTGATCGGGATCTGCGCCGCCATGCCGCCCATGGCGTGGGCGCCGCGGCGGTGGCAGGTGCGCACCAGCAGCGAAGCATAGGCGCCGAGGAAGGCTTCGCCCATCACCACCTGCGAGCGGTCGGGCAGCACGAAGCGCGCGTCCTTGATCTTGGCGAAGGTCTTGATGAAGGAGAAGATGTAATCCCAGCGCCCGGCATTCATGCCGACGATATGCTCGCGCAGCTCCCACAGAATCTCGTCCATCTCGAAAGCGGCCGGCAGCGTCTCGATCAGCACGGTGGCCTTGATCGAACGCGCGGGCAGGCCGAGCTGGCCTTCGGCGAAATCGAATACGCCGTTCCACAGCCGCGCTTCGCGCGCGTTCTCCAGCTTGGGCAGATAGAAATAAGGCCCGGTGCCCTTGGCGAGTTGCGCCTTGGCGTTGTGAAAGACGTAAAGGCCGAAGTCGAACAGGCTGCCGGAGATGGGCTCGCCGTCGACGGTCAGATGCGCTTCCGGCAGATGCCAGCCGCGCGGACGCACGATCAGCACCGCCGGCTTGGGACCGACGGCATAGCGCTTCTTGCTTTGCGGGTCGGTGAAATCGATTTTGCCGGCCCACAGGTCCTTCAGATTGATCTGGCCGTCGAGATTGTTGGCCCAGGTCGGCGAATTGGCGTCCTCGAAATCCGCCATGTAGTGGGTGGCGCCGGAATTGAGCGCATTGACGATCATCTTGCGGTCGACCGGGCCGGTGATCTCGACGCGGCGGTCCTGCAGGTCGGCGGGGACCGGCGCCACGCGCCAGGAATTGTCGTCGCGGATATGTTTGGTCTCGCGCGGGAACTCCGGCAGCTCGCCGGCATCGAAGCGTTTTTGCCGCGCACCGCGCGCGGCCAGAAGTTCGCGGCGCTTGCCGTCGAAATGGCGGTGCAGCGCGGCCAGAAAGGCGAGCGCCTCGCGGGAAAGTATCTCGCCGTAGCGCGGGCCCATTCGGCCCTGCACGGTAACGCCCGCCACCGCCGCCGGTGCCATTGCGCGGGCAGTCTTCATGGCGGACTTGGCGCCAGCTTTGGCTTTTGCGCTGGTCTTGTTCTTGGTCGCGATCTTGGTCGCGGTCTTGGCCTTCGGCCTGCTCTGGACCTTGCTCTTGCGCGTGGTCGCACTTTTTTTGGTTTTGGCCTTGGGCGCCGCACGCCGGGCGGCTTTGCGGCTCGCCCGGCGCGGGTTAGCGGACTTGCTCTTGCCGGCGGCCGCCGATCTGGCGGCGGCCCCCCGACCTTTTTTACGTTTGCGTGTCTTCATTCGTCCCTTATTCGTCCCTTGCACCGAACAAGCCGCTGAAACTCGGGATCACGGAGGCGGGCCCGGCCGGCGGCGGGACTTGCGGAGCGGGTGCCGGCGGTGCCTTGGGTGCCGCTTTCTTCGGCGCGGCCCGCTTCTTTGCCGTCTTCTTCGCCGCCTTCTTGGCCGTCTTCTTCACGGCCTTCTTCGTCTTCAATCCCTTCTTCTTGCGCGCGGGCGCCGCCCGCTTCGCCTTCGACTTCTTCGCCTTCTTCCGCTTCTTTGATTTCGCCATGATCGACCTCCCGATCGGTTCAATCGTACTTGCCAACGCCAAGCGCTACAGCGGGATGCCGCAGCACTTCCCCTACTCCGCCGCCGCGGCGGCAGGCTCGGCACCGAGCTTTGCCCGCAGTGGCTCCGGCACCGGCCCGCCGGTCGCCCAGTCGAGCAATTCGACCGTGTGGACGACGGGAATGGCCGTGCCGGCGGCGATCTGTGTCAAGCAGCCTATATTGCCGGCGGCGATCACGTCCGGCGCCAAGGTCTCGATGTTGGCGACCTTGCGGTCGCGCAACTTCGCCGCCAGCGCCGGCTGCAGAATGTTGTAGGTACCGGCCGAGCCGCAACACAAATGCCCCTCCGGCACATCTTTGACGATGAACCCGCACTTGGAAAGAAGTTCTTTCGGTTCGCGCGTGACTTTCTGTCCGTGCTGCAGCGAGCAGGCGGCGTGATAGGCGACGGTCAGGCTGCCGGGGGCCTGCCCCTGCAGCCGGAGCGTGGCCAGATATTCGCTCACGTCCCTGACCAGGCCCGACACGGCCGCCGCCTTGGCGGCGTAAGCCTGGTCGGTCCGCATCATGAACCCATAGTCCTTCAAGGTGGTTCCACAGCCCGACACCGTGGTCAGGATGGCGTCGAGCCCGCCGGTTTCGATCTCGCGCATCCAGGCGTCGACGTTGCGGCGCGCCATGGCCAGGGCTTCGCGCTCGCGCCCCATGTGGTGGACGAGCGAGCCGCAGCAGCCTTCACCCGCCGCCACCACGACCTCCACCCCGTGCCGGTTGAGCACGCGGATGGCAGCAGCGTCGGTCGACGGCGCCAGCACCGGGTTGATGCAGCCGGACAACAGCGCCACCCGCCCGCGCCGGCGGCCGAAGGCCGGATAGCTCTTGCCGGTACGCTCGGTGGGCGGCGCCGGCATGCGGCGCGGGGTGAGCGAGAGCATGGCGGCGAGCCGCTTGAGCCCGGCCGCCCGCAACAGCGGCGCGAAAGGCCGGCCGACGATGCCCCCCACGACCGCCAGCCGGAACAGGCCCGGATCGGTCAGCACCCGCGCCAACAGGCCGCGCAGCAGCCGGTCGGCGAGCGGGCGTTTGTAGGTCTTCTCGACATGGTCGCGCGCGTGGTCGACCAAATGCATGTAATTGACGCCCGATGGGCAGGTGGTCATGCAGGAGAGGCACGAAAGACAGCGGTCGATATGCTTGACCACGTCGCGGGTGGCCGGCCTGTTCTGCTCCAGCATCTCCTTGATCAGGTAGATGCGCCCGCGCGGTGAATCGAGCTCGTCGCCGAGCAGCACATAGGTCGGACAGGTGGCGGTGCAGAAGCCGCAATGCACGCAGGCGCGCAGGATTTTTTCCGATTCCTTGGTCTGAGGATCGGCTAGCTGCGCCAAAGTGAAGTTGGTTTGCATTGATTAAACTCGTGTCCCGGGCGCAGCGCAGCATGAGCGAAGCGAAATGATGCGCTGCTGACCCGGGGCCCCGGTTAGCGAAATTGAAAGCTGGATCCCGGGTCTACGGCGCACCGCTCCGCGCTGCGCTGCGCCCGGGAAAAGTCCGGCTGCTTTGCCTTTCATCATCGCTACACCCCCGCCCACATGCGGCCCGGGTTGAGCAGGCCCTTGGGGTCGAAGCTCTCCTTCACGCGCCTGGCGACCGCGGCGAGCGCCGGCGCCTCGGGCGCGAACACTTCGGTCGCCGCGCGCACCGCGGCCGGCGCGCGGATCAGCGTGGCGTGGCCACCGATCGCGGCGACCGCCTTGCGCACGGCGACGGCATCCGGCTCTTGCGTATAGGGCATGGCCACCCACACCAGTCCACCGGCCCAATCGTAGAACATCTGCGCCGCCGGCGTGATGACCGCCGCCAATTCATGCCCGCGCGCCGGCGGCACCGAGATGCGCCACAGCGGACGTGTGCGCGCGGCCTCGGCGGTGAACGGCTTGACCGTGCGCACGCTGTGCCAGAGCGCGCGCGAGTCCGCCTCGCTCAGGATATCGACCGGGCCGAACGGCGCCACCAGCGCCTTCAGCGTCTCCTTGCGATGCGCCACCGAGGGCGCATGGCCTTCCAGGCGCAGCACGGTGGTCGCTTCCGCCCTGGGCAAGCCGTCGAACCAGGAGGCGACGTGGTCGGGCAGATGGGCGGCGGCGGAAACGTCAAAGGGCGAGCCCATGGCGGCGCTCATGGCGGCGCAGGCACGCGCATCGTCAAGCCCGGCGACGATGACGGTCGCCTCGGTCTCCGGCTTGGGCATCACCTTGACCGTCACGTCGGTCATGGCGGCGAGCGTGCCCCAGGAGCCGGCGAACAATTTACATAGATCGTAGCCGGTGACGTTCTTCACCACGCGGCCGCCCGACTTGATGGTGTCGCCGCGGCCGGTAACCGCGGACAGCCCAAGGAAATGGTCGCGCGCGGCGCCCGCCTTGACGCGGCGCGGGCCGGACAGATTGGCGGCGATGACACCGCCGATGGTGCCCTGCCCCACCGGCTGGCCGAGCAGCGGGCCGTAATCGATCGGCTCGAAGTCAAGCTGCTGGTTGTTGTCGGCGAGCAGCTTTTCGATCTCGGCTAGCGGCGTACCGGCGCGCGCCGAGAGGATAAGCTCGGCCGGTTCGTAGAGCGTGACGCCGGTGAGTCCGGAGAGATCGAGCGTGAGGTCGGTCTGGCTGGGGCGGCCGATGCCGCGTTTGGAGCCCTGGCCGACGATCTCCAGCGGCTTTTCCTCGCCGAGCGCCCAGGCGACAGCCTGCTCGACCTCCTTGGCGTCGCGGGGCTTCAAAACGTCAGTCATGGCCGCGCTTGTACCATCATTATTCCGCCGCCGCTTGCTGGGCCGCGAACGCCGGCATGATCTCGCGCGCAAAACGGCGCAGTTGGTCGGTGCCGCCGAAAATGCTCAGCAGCAGATAGCGCGCGCCGGCGCCGCGCAAATCCCCCACCATGGCGCGCAGCTCGTCGGGCGTGCCGAACAGCGCGTGCTCTTCCGTCGCGCCGGCACGGTTGGCATAGGCGAGCACGTGCGAGCCGGCGGTGCCTTCCCGGTTGCTGTCGGGGCGACGCGACACCGAGACGGTGCGGGCGGTGTAATCGGCCTGGCGCTTGAGCGCCGCGTCCCGATCCGCCTTGTCGTCCGCCACGTACGCGAGCCGCGCCACCGCCACCTGCATGGGATCGAAGTCCAAACCGGCCTTTTCGCGCGCCGACTTATAGATCGAAATGCGTTCGGCCAACACCGCCGGACTGGCGTACTGGTCGAGGATCAGATTGAAGCCGCGCTCGCCGGCACGCGCGATCGAGTGCGCGTTGCCCGCCGCCACCCAGAGCGGCGGGTGGGGCGCCTGTGCCGGCGGCGGCTCGACGATGACGTCGTTGAAGCGCCAGTAGCGGCCGAGGTGCGAGAAGCGCTGGCGCGTTGTCCAGGCGCGCCGCATCAAGGCGAGCGCCTCCTCGAAGCGCGCCTCCGCCTCTTCCTGCGGGATGGCGAAACCGCCGAACTCGCTGTGCCGGTAGCCCTTGCCGATGCCGAAGTCGAAACGGCCGTGGGAGAGAAGATCGAGGGTCGCGGCCTGCTCCGCGAGCAGCAACGGATTGTGCCAGGTCGGCACCATCACGGCGGTGCCGAGCCGCAAGGTCGTGGTGCGCATGGCGAGCGCCATCAGCAGCATCAAGGTGGCGGAGGCCTGGTTCCAGCCGCTGAAATGATGCTCGACCACGAAGCTCGATCGGAAGCCGAGCGCCTCGGCCTCGACGTTGAAGTCGAGGAAATCGAAAAAGCCCTGGCCGGTCTCGGGACCGAAGCCCGGCGCGTCGGCTTTGGGCGAGCAGAACAGGCCGAATTGCATGGCCAACCAATAACACCCAGCCGATGACCGCGCGAGCGACAAAAGGGATTGAATAGCCTCAACAAAAAGGCTATTATGGCCTTATGAAAAGAGCCAGCATTACCGAAGCCAAGAACAACTTCAGCAAGCTCATCGACGGGGTCAAAGCGGGCACGCCGGTCTTGATCATGGACCGTGGGCATCCGGTGGCGCGTATCGAGCCGGTGACCGGCGCCGATGCCGACGACACCGGCCGCCTCGCCCGCTTGATCCGCGAAGGGGTGGTGAGGCCAGCCCGAGGCCCGGGTCTTCCCAAGAGTTTCTTCACCGAACCGCTGCCTCGCTCCAAAGCCGGCCTGTCGATTCTCGACGCATTGCTGGAAGAGCGGCGCGAGGGCCGATGAAGTTCTGGGACGCCTCTGCGATCGTCCCTTTGCTGGTCGAAGAACGCAGCAGTCCGTCCCTTCGCGCAATCCTCGCTGACGACCCGTCCATGCTCGTCTGGTGGACGACCCAAACCGAATGCGCCTCGGCGCTGGCGAGGCTGGAACGCGAGGGGCTTCTTGATGCGCAGAGCTTCAATGCTGGCCATAAGCGCCTAAGCCAACTGGTTGCCAACTGGCAGGAAGTCGATCCGACCAACGACGTGCGGGAAACGGCGGCCCGTTTTCTTCGCGTTCATCCGCTGCGCGCGGGCGACGCACTGCAGCTTGCCGCGGCTTTCGTGGCAGCGAGCGGACGTCCTTCGACGCTGGAGTTCGTCGCGCTCGATGAGAGATTGGCGATGGCCGCGCAGAAGGAGGGCTTTGCGGTGGTTGAGGTTGCGGCGGAGTAGAGCCGCATTGCATTACGCCGCCTCGCGTCCGCCTTTGAAAGTGATGCGTCCGGCCTTGCCCGATTTCTTGTGCGGCCGCACGATAATCTCTACGTCGCGGTCGAAGCTGGTGAGGAACGCCATCAGGCGCTCGATGGAATATTCGCGGAAATGGCCTTTGAACATGCGCGACACTTCCGGCTGGCTGATGCCGAGCCGCTTGCCGACTTGCGCCTGGGTGAGCTTCTTTGCCGTCGCCAGCCGGTAGATCTCCGCGACGATCTGAGCCTTGAGGAAATGCGGCCCGGCGTCCGGCAGACCGAGATCGGCGAAAATGTTGGCGGTGCCATCTTCAATCTTCAGTTTGCGTGTCATCTTTTGATGTCCTTGCCGAAGCGATTGGCATGATCCTCTTCGGCGGCCTTCAGTCGCCGCCCGATCAATTCGATGTCCGCCTGCGGTGTTTCACTGCCCCGCTTCGATTTCTTCTTGAACGCATGCAAGTCGTACACCGCTTCCTTGAAACGCACGCTGTAGACGGCCCGGTACGTGTCACCATCAAAATTCTCGATCGGTTCCAGCGTCCCGCTCCCAAGGCCTTTAAGCGGTTTTGCCGATGGCGGGTGCTGACCGGTCTGAACGAGAAATAGCTCAAACCCAAAGCCGTCCTGGACGCGCGACGGCAGCTCCTTATAGTCGCGTTTACTGGAAGCGACCCACAATAGCGGACGTTCCAAACCTGCCATGGCTGCTGCTTGATATTATGAGTAAATACTCATTGTCGTCAAGCCCACATTACCGATCAGTCGAGCGCCTAAAACCTCGGAATATCCGGGAACGGCAGCTTGCCGCCGGAAATATGCATGCGGCCCAATTCAGCGCAGCGGTGCAGCGTCGGGAATACCTTGCCGGGATTGAGCAGGCCCTTGGCGTCGAAGGCGCATTTGACGCGCTGCTGCTGGTTCAAGTCGGTTTCCGAAAACATGGCGCCCATCAGGTCGCGCTTTTCCACGCCCACGCCGTGCTCGCCGGTCAACACGCCGCCGACCTCCACGCACAGCTTCAAAATCTCGGCGCCGAACTGCTCGGCGCGGTCGAGCTCGCCCTCCTTGTTGGCGTCGTACAAAATGAGCGGATGCAGATTGCCGTCGCCGGCATGGAACACGTTGGCGACGCGCAAGCCGTACTTCTCCGACATGTTCTTCATGCGATGCAGCACCAGCGGCAGTTGGCTGCGCGGTATGGTGCCGTCCATGCAGTAATAGTCGGGCGAGATGCGCCCCACCGCCGGAAACGCCGCCTTGCGCCCGGCCCAGAACAGGTTGCGCTCTTCTTCCGAATTCGAAACCTTGACCGACACCGCCTTGCAGTCTTTGGCGATCTGCTCGACCCGCTCGATCAGGTAGTCGACTTCCGATCCGGGCCCGTCGAGCTCGACGATCAACAGCGCCTCGACGTCGAGCGGATAGCCCGCATGGACGAATTCTTCCGCCGCGTGAATGGCCGGCTTGTCCATCATCTCCATGCCGCCGGGGATGATGCCGGCGCCGATGATGCGGGAGACGCATTCGCCGGCGTCTTCCGAAGACGGAAAGCCGACCAGCAGCGCGCGCGCCGTCTCCGGCTTCTTCAGGATGCGCACGGTCACTTCGGTGACCACACCGAGCAGGCCTTCCGAGCCGGTGATCAGTCCGAGCAGGTCGTAGCCTGCGCTGTCGAGATGCTTGCCGCCGATGCGCAGCACCTCGCCGGTGATCAGCACGATCTCGCAGCCCAGCACGTTGTTGGTGGTCATGCCGTATTTCAGGCAGTGGATACCGCCGGAATTCTCCGCGATATTGCCGCCGATGGTGCAGGCGATCTGCGAGGACGGGTCGGGCGCATAATAGAAGCCTTCGTGCGCCACTGCGTTCGACACCGCCAGGTTGGTGACGCCCGGCTCCACCACCGCGATGCGGTTGGCGAAGTCGATCTCGCGGATGCGGCTGAACTTGGCCATGCCGAGCAGCACGCCGTCGGCAAGTGGCAGCGCCCCGCCCGAGAGCGAGGTGCCCGCCCCGCGCGGCACCACCCGGATGCCTTCTTGGTGGCAGTAGCTCAACACCTGCGACACCTGCTCGGTGGTTTCCGGCAGCACCACCACCATGGGCAATTGCCGGTAGGCGGTCAGGCCGTCGCTCTCATAGGGGCGCATCTCGCGCGTCCCGGCGATCACCCCCTCGCCCGGCACGATCTGCCGCAGCGCAGCGACGATTTGTTCGCGCCGCGCCAGCACCGTGCCGTCCACCTCGGGCATCCGTAGCGTCATGCCTTTTAACCCTCCGGGCTCGCCTGCTGCCTGCCCACGATACCAGCCATTTGACGGCTGACACATAGGGCTGGCAAAACCATGTCCAACGGGGCAAGCGACCAACGACCCATGAGGGAGGACCGCAGACCATGAAAGCATCATGGATGATCGGCCTGCTGGCCGCGCTGGCGCTGGCACCGGCCGTACACGCCCAGGACGTGACGGCCGGCGAGCATTCGTTCAGGAAATGTTTGCCATGTCACGCGGTCGGGCCGGGCGCCAAGAACAAGGTGGGGCCCGAGCTCAACGGCCTCGACGGCCGCCATTCCGGTACCGCCCCCGGCTACAGCTATTCCGCCGCCAACAAGAACTCCGGTATCGTCTGGGGCAAGGACACGTTCGAAAAATACATCCACGATCCGCGCGCGATGATTCCGGGCACCAAGATGATCTTCCCCGGCATCAAGAACCCGAAGGAAGTCGACAACCTCTGGGCCTATCTCAGCCAGTTCGGCCCCGATGGCGGAATGAAGAAATAGCGGCTTTGACGCAACAGGCCGGTCAAGGGAGCATGCGCGGGGCCCGACAAGGCATTTGACCTCGGTCAAGGCTGCGGCAGGGCCGGCCGCGCACTATTTCAACCTCGGGCGCCCCGCTCGGTCAGGAGACGTAACCGTCATGATCAAGGATCTCATCGTCAATCTCGGACTGGGCGAGCAGGACCCGGCCGGCAATTTCGCCATTTCGATCGCCGAAACCTTCGAGGCGCACCTGCTCGGCGTCGCCTTCGCCTATGAGCCGGTGGTGCCGGGTTCGGTGATGGGTGGCATTCCGCCGGAATTCCTCGATACCCAACGCGCCGAATTGGAAAAGGGCGCGCAGGCCGCCATCGCCCGCTTCGAGCAGGCAGCCAAGCGCGAGGGCATCTCCTACGAGAGCCGCATGCTGAGCGCGAGCGTGGCCGGCGCCTCCGACCAGCTCGCCCGCATGGGCCGCCGCTTCGACCTGGCGGTGCTCGGCCAGGCCACGCGCGACCAGCCGACGCCGGAGGATCTGGTGGATGAAGGCGTGCTGTTCGACGCCGGCCGGCCGGTCATCTTCGTGCCCTTCATCCAGAAGACCGGCCTCAAGCTCGACCGCGTGATGGTGTGCTGGGACGGCGGCCGCGCCGCCACCCGCGCCATCGGCGACGCCATTCCGTTCCTGGAGAAGGCCAAGCAGGTCGAGGTGGTCGTGGTCGGCTCCAAGCCGCCCAAGAGCGACGAGGTGTCCGGTGCCGATCTCGGCCAGCATCTCGCCCGCCATGGGGTCAAGGTCGACGTCAAGCGCATCACCTCGCCCGACATCGATGTCGCCTCCACGGTCCTGTCCTACGCCGCCGATTCCTCGGCCGACCTGATCGTGATGGGCGGCTACGGCCATTCGCGCCTGCGCGAATTCGTGCTCGGCGGCGTCACCCGCGAGATCCTGGAATCGATGACGGTCCCGGTGCTGATGTCGCATTGATTGCGTCGCAGCCTCCCTCCGCCTCATCCTGAGGAGCGGCCGCAGGCCGCGTCTCGAAGGATGGGGCAGCCCCATGGTTCGAGACGCGCTGCTTCGCAGCGCTCCTCACCTTGAGGGCGGTATAGGCCGAGCGAGCGGAGATGAGATGCTCGAACGCCACCTCACCTTGCGCGACGGCGAAAGGGTGCTGTTCCGCCCGCTCAAGCCGGAGGACGCATCGCTTTATCCCGACTTCCTCGCAGAGGTAACGCTGGACGACTTGCGCCTGCGCTTCTTCGCCGCCATGCGCGCGGTGAGCCCTGAGCTGCTCGACAAGCTCATCCATTACGATCCGGCGCAGGCTATGGCTTTCATCGCCATCGACGAGGTTAGCGGCCGCATGCTCGGCGTGGTGCGCCTGCACGACGATCCCAACGGCAAGGAGGCCGAATTCGCCATCCTGCTGCGCTCGCGCCTGAAAGGCCACGGGCTCGGCTGGCTGATGATGAAACACATGATCGCCTACGCCAAGGACAAGGGCCTGCAGCACCGTGCACGGCCAGGTGCTGGCGGAGAATGCCACCATGCTGCAGATGTGCGGCGAGCTCGGCTTTCACGTCGCCGACGATGCCGAGCTCGGCGTCAAGCGCGTCACGCTGCCGATGGACGAGGTGCCGGCCGAGGCGATGCACTGAAGGCGGGCAGCTTGCACTGCGCCACCAGGCCGCGGGCGCGCGCGTCGATCACGCCGAGCGCGCGCAGCGCAAGCAGCGTTGTCGCCTGCACGGCCGCGCGCGCTGAGGCTTCGTCCGGCGGCACCGGCGCCAGCGGCCCGATCAGCCCTTCGCTGAGCGCGCCGATGACGGCGGGCGCGGCAAGACCTAAATCGAGCTCCGGCAGGTGGCGGCCGTCGATCGCCGCCTTGATGCGCGTTTCGAGCTCGGCGGCAAGCGCGTGGCGAAAATCGAGCCGCAGCGCGTCGACGTCGCGGTCGACCGGCTCGGCCAGCACCGCCCAGGCCAGCCGCCGGGCATGGAGCGCGCGCGCGGCGACGGTGGCGATCGCGGCGGCAAGCGCCGACAGCGGCCCAGGCGCGGCATCCGCGGCCGCCCGCATGGCGGCAAGCTCGCGCCTGGCCACCGCCGCGATCAGTTCGGCGACGAGGTCGGTCTTGGAGGGGAAATAGCGGTAGACGGTGCCGGCGGCGATGCCGGCGCGCTCGGCCACGGCCGCGATGTGCACCGCCGCCATGCCGCCCTCGCGCGCCAGCGCCGTGGCGGCCGCAACGATGGCCTGCTCGCGCGCGGCAAGCCGCCGGACCACGTTCTCGGTGCGGCGATAGGGCATGGAACGAGTGAATGCTGATTCATGCAGACATGGCAAGCGAATCGGGCACGCTCTTTCTTCGCTCTCCCCGCTTCGCGGAGCGAGCGAAGCGGGCGCTCAACTCCGATGCATGCCTGACTTCCCCCCGCCGCCCGCCAACGACTTCTCGCGGATCTGCGTCAGGCTCAGACCCGGCGTGAGCGCCTCCGGGTCGACTTTAAGCTGAATGATCGCCGGCTTGCCCGACTTGCACGCGGCTTCGTATGCGGCGGGGAAGTCGGCGGTCTTTTCCACCTTGACGCCGAAGCCGCCGAAGGCCCGCGCATAAGCGACGAAGTCGGGATTGTGCAATTGCGTCGCGATCACGCGGCCGGGATATTCGCGCTCCTGGTGCATGCGGATGGTGCCGTAGAGACCGTTGTCGTAGATCAGCACGATCACCGGCAGCTTGTATTGCACGGCGGTGGCGAAGTCCTGCCCCGTCATGAGGAAATCGCCGTCGCCGGTCACGCACACCACCGTGCGCCGCGGATGCAGCGTCTGCATCGCCAGCGCCGCCGGCAGGCTGTAGCCCATGGAGCCCGAGGTGGCGCCCACCAGCCCGCCATATTTGCGCACGTAATAGAAGCGGTGCACCCAGCCCGAGTAATTGCCGGCGCCCAGCGTGACGATGGCGTCTTCCGTCAATGTGTCGCGCAGCCACACCATGATCTCGCCGAGATTGACCCCGCCCGGCTGCGGCGTCGCCGTGCCGGTCCAGGCGAGATAATCGGCATGCGCGGTGTCGCTGGCGCCGCGCCAGGGAATGTCGTTGGGCGGCTGCAGGCCCTCCAGCGCCGAGCAGAAGGCGGTGGGCGACGCATTGATGGCCAGCGCCGGATGATAGACGCGGCCGAGCTCGTCGGGGTCCGGGTGCACGTGCACCAGATCGGTCTGCGGCTCGGGGATGTCAAACAGCGTATAGCTTTGCGACGGCATCTCGCCCAGCCGGCTGCCGATCAGCAGCACCAGATCGGCGCCCTTGATGCGCGCGAGCAGCTTCGGGTTCGGCCCGATGCCGAGATCGCCGGCGTAGCAGGCATGCAGCGCGTCGAACAAATGCCCGCGCCGGAAGGTGGTGGCGACCGGCAGTGCAAAACGCTCGGCAAAGCGCATCAGCGCGGCGGTCGCCTGCTCCGACCAGCGGCTGCCGCCGACGATCGCCACCGGACGCTTTGCCGCCCACAGCATTTTCTGCAGCCTGCTCATCTCGCTCAGGCCCGGCCAGGTCTCCGCCGGCTCGAAGGCTTTGGCGTCCGGCACCACGAGGCGCTCTGTCAGCATGTCCTCCGGCAGCGCGATCACCACCGGCCCGGGCCGACCCTGGCAGGCGACGTGGAAGGCGCGCGCCACGATCTCCGGAATGCGCGCCGGATCGTCGATCTCGGTCGCCCATTTGGCCATGGTGCCGAACACCGCGCGGTAGTCGAGCTCCTGGAAGGCGTCGCGCTCGCGCATCGACCGCCCGACCTGCCCGACGAACACGATCATCGGCGAAGAATCCTGGTGCGCGATATGAATGCCGGCCGAGGCATTGGTGGCGCCCGGGCCCCGCGTGACGAAGCAGATGCCGGGCCGGCCCGTCGCCTTGCCGATCGCTTCCGCCGCGATCGCCGCCGCGCTCTCGTGCCGGCAGATCGTCAGTTGCACCGGCCGGTCATAGAAGGCGTCGAGCGCCGCCAGATAGCTCTCGCCCGGCACGCAGAAGGCATGGGTCACCCCGTGCACCACCAATTGGTCGACCAGGATTTCGCCGCCGGTCCGCGTGCCGTCATTACTGCGCATGGAACTAAAAAACCCCGTTTTTGACAGGAAATCTATAGACGATGCCGACCGCAACCGCGAGCGCCCGTGCCCCGGATGCGGCGCAGCATGAGCCTTAAGCACGTTTACGCGCGTCTTCGACGCGCTATGGCGAAATGATGCGCCGCCGATCCGGGGCCGTTCCAGACCCGACGCTCGCAACGGTCCCGGGTCTGTAGCGCGCCACACTGCACGTCGCGTTTACGCGATGTGCGGCAATTTATTAAGTGCCGCAAGTCGGAAACATCCGACTTGCGGTGCGCCGCGCTGCGCCCGGGACACGCAGCATCACTTGTGGATTTTCGGCATCGACAGCGGCGGCGCGAAGGGCGCCGGCGTCATCAGGCTGGTGTGCTGCTCGATGATATTGCCGGCCTTGCCGTTCTCGGCCAGGAAATGCTTCCAGTCCGGGTCCTGCGCCATGCGGCCGCGCTTGGCCTCGCGGTCGCCGGCGTTCTCGTAGACCCAGGCGTGCACCAGCGTGTTGAGCTCGCCGCTTTCCGCTACCAGGTAGCACAGCGGCTCGCCTACGTGGCGCAGCTGCACCGGATAGGCGAGCTTGTTGTAGAGTTCGAGCTGCGCCGGGACACGTCCCGGCAGGACACGATAGGTGCGAAGATCGACAAGCATTGCGCGCCTCCTTTGACTGCCCGCCGACCGCCGGCGAGGCGCGCACTTTTCCGCGCAGCCGGCGCCGCGGTCAATAGAGCGGGGCGCGGCGCAGAGGCGCTGCCGTCCTAGCAGACCCGGAGTCCGGCTTATGCCTCAATAGCGAACGGAAAGTCCCGGGATCGACGCGATGGGCGAAAAAGACTTCGGGCAAGGATCGATGAATGCATTGTCGTCAAAATAAAAACCCCGGACGCGAGGCCCGGGGTTTGTTCGGTGCGCGCGGGCTTATTAGAAATGGTAATTCACGCCGGCGCGGACGATATCGTAGCGATGCTTGAAATTGTAATCGACGAAAGAGGCAGGAAAGGTGACCGGGTCCAAGAGCCGCACCGTCGTGTCGCCGAGGTCGACATGGAGATATTCGGCCCGCACCGACCATTGATGGGTCAAGGCCCACTCAATGCCGCCACCGACAGTCCAGCCGGTTCTGGTTGCACTTGTGGAGCCGGAAAAAATACCCGCGAAAGCGGGAGTGAAGAAGTTGGTTGCGCTGTTCTTGACGCGGCCATAGGCAAAGCCGCCTGTCGCGTACAAGAGGGCGCGCGGGAGGATTAAAAATCCGCCCCGCAAACGCACCGTGCCCAGCCACTTGAGCGATTCTTCTCCGGTCGAGGTCGAGGGAAAGATGCCCCCGCCACCCGCGAAACTCACGGTGCCGGTGTCGCTGATGTCGGCGACATCGATATCCGCTTCGACGCCCAAGAGGCCCCTTCCGAATTGCCAATTATATCCAGCCTGCAAACCGCCGATTGCCCCCGCAGCCTTCGTTTGCAGGCTTTGCGGCGTGCCACCGGCTGTAACCGCTGGGGTAAAATCCGCCGAATAAGTCTCAAGCGTTCCCGTCGTCGGCGCCCAGCCGTAGCCGCCATTGATACCGACATAGAAGCCGGTCCAGCCGTAAGGGACCGCGGCCGGTGCCCTGTACACCGGCGCCTTCACCGGCATATCGGCCGCATTCGCCGCAGCGGCGAAACCGAATGCGGCAATCGCCGCGGATAAAATGGCGAGCTTTTTCAAATCCTTGCCCCTTGTCCCGCACCGCGAAAAATATCGATATTTACGGAGATATTACGTCCAATTGCCAACCATTCAAGCCCCGGTTGTGCAATCCGCGCGATAGGGCAGAGTCAGTGACCTTTCTGCAACGTCGGCCGAGTGCATTGTAATTTCTTGCAAGTTGCAGTCGCGTCGAGGATCGATGCCGGCGCCGCGGTCAATAGCGGCAGCCCTTGAAATCGTGGCCGGGAAATCGGCTACAGTCGTCTCAATCGACGGCCGCTAGGCGCGTTGGCCCCGACAGGAGAAAGCCATGTCCAAGCAGGTTTCCCCGCATGCCGCCCTGCTGATGCTGCACTGGCAAAACAGCGTCGCCGACCCCAATGGCGTTTGGGGCAAGAGCCTCTACCCGCAGATCGTCAAGAACAACTCGATCGTCAATGCGCAGAAGGTGCTGCGCGCCGCGCGCGACCGCGGCATGCTGACGATCTTCGTCAATATCGGCTGGCGCGCCGGCTTCCCCGAATTGCCCGACAACCAGTTCTACCCCTTGCTGCAGGGCGCCAAGGACGAGAACAAGGGCATCATCGGCAGCTGGGACGTCGACGTCATCGACGCGCTCAGACCCATGGCAAACGAGCTGATCGTGATCAATTTCGGCTCCGACAGTTTCGAAAGCACCGATCTCGACAAGATCCTGCGCACCCACAATATCGGCCACGTCTATGTCAGCGGCCAATGCATCGAGCACGTGGTGGAGACCACCGTGAAGCGCGCCGCCAACATGGGCTATAATGCCACCCTGATCAAGGACGCCACGAGCGGATTTACCGACAGCAATTACAACGCCATGCTCGACATTCTGCCGTTGTATTGCCGGCTCGTCGCGGCCGACGAGTTCGTCGCCTGGACGGGCGCGGCCGGCCATGCCACGGCGCCAGCCTTCCGCCACGCCAACGATCAGAGCGCGCCGCGCTTTTCGCAAGTGTTGCGCCGCTGAGATCGGCGCCTGAGCTTCAGAGCAAGGTCGTTTTAGACTGGCGCGGCTCAGCGCACTCGCTGCTCACCCTCCCCTCCAGGGTGAGGTAAAGCGACGCTGCGATGTGCGGCGATTCAGCCTCAAACAAATATGCCCTAAGCCACGCCTGCGCCTTGCGGCGGCTTGTCCGCCATCTCGGCTAGCGCGCGCTGCTCGACCGGCTTGCGGTAATGCGCGAGGTTGCTGGCGCAATTGACCAGCGCGAGATGCGAAAAGGCCTGCGGAAAATTGCCCACCAGCCGGCGCGAATGCGGCTCGTATTCCTCGCTCAGCAGCCCGACATCGTTACGCAGCGCCAACAGCCGCTCGAACAACCGCACCGCGTCGTCGTGGCGGCCGAGCATCAGATAGGCGTCCACCAGCCAGAACGAGCAGGCCAGGAACACGCCCTCGCCCGCCGGCAGCCCGTCGTCGGATTTCTCGGTGTCGTAGCGCAGCACCAGCCCGTCGACCAAAAGCGTGCGCTCGATCGCCTCTATGGTCGAGCGGATGCGCGGGTCGTCCGCCGGCAGGAAGCCGATCACCGGCAGCAGCAGCAGGCTGGCGTCGAGCTCCTTGGAGCCGTAGGAGCGCACGAAGCTCTTGAGGTCGTCGTCGAAGCCGCGCTCGCAGATGTCGCTGTGGATCTGGTCGCGCACCTTGCGCCAGCGCTCGACCGGTCCCGGCAGTTCGAAGTTCCCCGCGCTCTTGATGGCGCGGTCGAAGGCGAGCCAGGCCATGGCCTTGGAATAGGTGAAATGCTCGCGCCCGCCGCGCACTTCCCAGATGCCATTGTCGCGCTCGGGCCAGATGCGTTCCAGATGCACCAGGAGCTCGCGTTGTAGGTCCCAGCCCGCCTCGTAGCCGCCGAGTCCACCGACACGCGCCTGATGCAGCGCGTCCATCACCTCGCCGAAAATGTCGAGCTGCAGCTGGTTATGGGCGGCGTTGCCGACGCGCACCGGCGCGGAATTCTCATAGCCCGGCAGCCAGGGCACCTCCCATTCGGTCAGCCGGCGCTCGCCGCGCAAGCCGTACATGATCTGGATCTGCCAGGGGCTGCCGGCCGCTGCCCGCAGCAGCCAATCGCGCCAGCGCTGCGCCTCGTCGTAATAGCCGGCATTCATCAGCGCCAGCAGCGTGAGCGTGGCGTCGCGCAGCCAGCAGAAGCGGTAGTCCCAGTTGCGCGCGCCGCCGATGCATTCCGGCAGCGAGGTGGTGGGGGCGGCGCACATGCCGGCGGTCGGCTCATAGGTGAGCGCCTTCAAGGTGATGAGCGAACGGCACACCGCCTCGTCCCAGGGGCCGCCGACGATCTTGTTCTTGCAGGCCCATTCGGTCCAGAAGCCTTCGGTTTTGCTGAGCTGTTTGTCGGCGTCGACCTTCTCCGGCAGCGGCAGGTGCGAGCGCGAATAGGACAGCACCAGCGACAGGCTCTGGCCCTCCTTCAGAATGAAATCGCCGACGGTCTTGAAATTCTCGCCGTGCATCGGAACGGCTGAGCGCAGGACCACCATGTCGGGGCCGGCGATGGCGCGTAGCGTGGTGTCGTCGAGCCGCGTCACCCAGGGCACATTGGCGCCGCAGCCGAAGCGCACGATGAGCTCGCTGCGGAACGGGACGCTGCCGCGCTCGCACGTCACGATGCGGATCAGATGCGAGACATCGTCGCGCGGCGGCATGAAATCGATGAGCGTCGCAGCGCCCTCCGATGTCTCGAATTGCGTCTCCAGGATCAGCGTTCTCGGCCGGTAGCGGCGATTGATGCGCACGGCGCCGTGCTTGGGCGCGATCTTCCAGCGCCCATGCTCGGGCGTGCCGAGCAGCGCCGCAAAGCAGGGGTCGGAATCGAAGCGCGGCCAGCACAGCCAGTCGATGGAGCCGTCGCGCGCGACCAGCGCGGCCGAATTGAGATCGCCGATCAAGGCATAGTCTTCGATGCGGGAGGGCATTCCGGCTTACCTTTGCAGTAGAATGAGCGGCAATTTGGCGCGGTCCATAACGATTCTTAAGCCGCAAAATCCAACACCACCTTAATATCGTCTGGCCGCCGCTCGAAGGCCTCCTGCCAGCGCGCAAGCGGCACGCGGCGGGTGATCAGGCGGGCGAGCCAGTCCTTGTCGGCCTTGGCGAGCGCTTCCGCCGCGGCGCGGTAATGGCGGCGGTCGGCATTGACCGAGCCGAACACCACGTCGTTCTCCAGCACCATGCCGCGGTTCATCTGGCCGACGTCGAATTTGAGCGTGTGGCCGCCGGAGGAGACACCGGTCAGACAGACGATGCCGACCACCAGGTCGCCCGGCTTGACGCCCGCCCCGGCCGGGGCCTGCTCGACCTGGCCGAGCGATTCATGACCGAGGGTCAGCTTTTGCGCGCCCGGCGGCGGCCAACCATACTCCCCCGCGATGATTTCGCGGTCGGTGCCGCAGATGCCGAGCGCCAGCGCGCGCACCAGCACGGCGCCTTCGCTTTCCGGCGGCGAGGCGACGTCGTCAAGGCTGACGGTATTGGCTTTACCGGGAACGACGGTAAGGGCGCGCATGTCAAGACGACTCCGGTGATCGTCCCCCACGCGACTAACATGGCCATTTTCGCCGCAGATGCAACCGGCAATGCGCGGGCGCGTTTAACGTCAGGTGGCGTCTTGCACCGAGGCCACCTGATAGGTGTGCATCTCGCCGTCGGCGCCGCTGATCGAGACATATTCGCCCTGCCGGAAGGCGTGGCTGCCGAAGCGGTAGCCGCTCTCGTCGTCGTCGGCGCGCTTGGGGTTGTAGTCGAACACCCAGCGCGCATGCTCGGGCCCGCCCGGCCGGTGCACCAGGAAGCCGATCTCGTCGTCCTCGCCTTCCCAGAAGCGGCGCACCCGGCAATTGTCGCGATGCTGGCGCCAGAGCGCCTCGTCGATGTGGCCCTTGTCGTCGAGCGGGGCAACAAATTCGTAACCATGCCGCGTCGAGCCTTGCGGGAAGTCCTTGGAGCGGGCGAGATTGAGCCTGATGCGCTTGAAGGTATGTGGCAGCGTGGTCACGGGGGTTGTCTCCAATCGTCGGACGGATCGTGGTTCTGCCACATCATGACGATCCGGCAAACCGGGGCTTTGACATGGATCAGGCCGGCCGCCGCCGGCGGGACCCAAATTACCGCCGCAAGAGGACAACATGAGCCCGGGCGAGCCCGCGCAACAGGCGATCTTCGACTTCCTCGCCGACCCCGCCACCCACGGCGGGGCCGCTGTCACCCGCATCGACACCCATGCCGCGAGCGTGTTCCTGGCCGGCGACCGCGCCCTCAAGATCAAGCGCGCGGTGCGCTTTCCGTTTCTCGACTATTCGACGCTCGCAAAGCGTGAACGCGCCTGCGCGGCCGAGATCGCCGTCAACAAGCCGTTCGCGCCGGCGATCTACCGCGGCGTGGTGGCGATCGCGCGCGCGCCCGATGGACGCCTCGCCCTGGGCGGCCAGGGCGCGCCGGTGGAATGGGCGGTGGAGATGCGCCGCTTCGACGAGAAGCAAACGCTCGATCATCTCGCCGAACGCGGCGAAATCGACGATGGCCTTGCCGATGTGCTCGGCCGCGCGGTAGCGCAGGCGCATGAGGCGGCGGCCGCGGCGACCGACGCCGATTTTGTCGAGAGCCTGCGCGAGATCATCGCGCAGAACCAGGCAGAGCTGCGCGAGCGCGACGATCTGTTTGCGCCGCCGCAGGTGACGGCGCTGAGCGCGGCAACGCGTACGGCCTTCGATCGCTTGCGCCCGCTGCTCGATGCGCGCGCGCGCGCAGGCTTCGTGCGGCGCTGCCACGGCGATCTGCACCTCGGCAATATCGTGCTGCTCGACGGCAAGCCGACGCTGTTCGACGCCATCGAATTCGACCCGCGCCTGTCCACCATCGACATTTTCTACGACCTCGCCTTTCTGCTCATGGACATGATCGAGCGCGATTTGCGCGGGCCCGCCAATATCGTGCTCAACCGCTATCTCAGCGAGACGCGCCGGCCCGCCGATCTCGACGCGCTTGCCACGCTGCCGCTGTTCCTGTCGGTGCGCGCCGCCATCCGCGCCAAGGTCACCGCCGCGCGGGCCAAACTGAGCGACAAGCGCGGCGAAGCCGAGCAGAGCGCGCGCGACTATTTCGTGCTGGCGCAGAAGCTGATCGCGCCGTCCGCGCCGCGCCTGGTGGCGGTCGGCGGACTGTCCGGCACCGGCAAGTCGCTGCTGGCGCGCGCGCTGGCGGCGGACCTCGCGCCGGCGCCGGGCGCGGTGGTCCTGCGCAGCGACGTCGAGCGCAAGGCACTGTTCGGCTTGGCCGAGACCGAACGCCTGCCGCCGCAAGCCTACGAGCGCAAGGTGACGCTGCGCGTCTATGCCGCGCTCGAGGACAAGGCCCGCCGCGTGCTGGCCGCCGGCCATTCGGCCGTCGCCGATGCCGTGTTCGCCGACACGCAAGAGCGCGCGGGCGTCGCGCGCGCGGCCGGCTCCGCCGTCTTCCACGGCCTTTTCCTCACCGCTCCGCTTAACGTCCGGGTGACCCGCGTCGCGGGACGCGCGCGCGATGCCTCCGATGCCGACCCCGCGGTGGCGCGGGCGCAGGAACAATACGATCTCGGCGCGCTTGCCTGGGATGCGGTCGATGCCTCGGGCACCCCTGCCGACACGCTTGCTCGGGCGCGCAAGGCGCTTTCGCTGCGTTAAGGCCTGAGCCATGCGCCGAACGCCCCGCTGCCCCGCCGCACCACCCCCTTGGCGGGCGGTGCAAAAGCAATGCATAGCTTGAGCCCTTGAAGCTGTCCGGGCCCCATAATGAACGCTGCGCATCGCTCGACATTTTCCGCGCGCCATCTGGCGATCGGGCTGGCCGGCTTTTGCTGCTTCATCAACCTTTATTCGCCGCAGTCGCTGCTGCCGCTGTTGTCGAATGAGTTCGGCGCAAGCGCGGCGCAAGTCTCCTATCTCATCACCGTGAGCACGCTGGCAGTCGCGGTGACCGCGCCCTTCACCGGCACGGTCGCCGACGTGCTCGGCCGCAAACGGGTGATCGTCGCCGCCATGTTCGCGCTTGTCCTGCCGACGGTGATGGTGGGGCTGTCGAACAGCCTCTCCTGGATGATCTTCTGGCGCGGCGTGCAGGGCCTGGTGATGCCGCCGATCTTCGCCGTGACCGTCGCCTATATCGGCGACGAATGGCCGCATCACGAGGCGACCACTGCCGCCGGCATCTACTCTTCCGGCTCCAGCATCGGCGGCTTCTCAGGCCGTCTGATCACCGGTCTTTTCGCCGACGTGGTCGGCTGGCGCTACGGCTTCTACACGCTCGCGGCAATCGCCTTCGCCGGCGCGCTGGGCGTGATGGCGCTGCTGCCGCCCGAGCGCAAATTCGTGCGCTCGACCGGGCTCGCCGCCTCCACCCGACAGATGCTGGCGCATTTCCGCAACGGCCAGCTGGTCGCGACCTTCGCGGTCGGCTTCGGCGTGCTGTTTAATTTCATCGCCACCTTTACCTATGTCAGCTTCCATCTCGCCGCCCCGCCCTACAATCTCTCCGCCACCTGGCTGGGCGCCATCTTCGTGACCTATCTCGGCGGCTCCATGCTGACACCCTGGTCAGGCTGGGCGGTCGGCCGCTTCGGGCGGCGGCGCTTCATGGTGCGGGTGTTTGCGGTGTGGTTGGTGGGCATGGCGCTGACGCTGGCGCCTTCGCTGTGGCTGATCGTCCTGGGCCTGACCATTTCGGCTGCCTGCGGGCTGCTTTCCCAGGCGATCTCGACGGCCTACGTGACCATCACCGCCAAGGTCGGCCGTTCCTCGGCGGTCGGGCTCTATGTCACCAGCTTCTACGGCGGCGGCAGCTTCGGCGCGGCGCTCGGCGGCGTCACCTGGACCTATGGCGGGTGGCCGGCCTGCGTCGCCATGGTGGTGGCGATGCTCGCCGCGATGGCGGGCATCGTCTATTTCATCTGGGCCCGCCACGTGCCGCCGGCCACCGAGACGCCGGCGATCGAGCCGCCCTGAAGTATTTTAGCTGGCGCGTGATCTTGTGCGAAAGCCGGTTCCCGCTTTTCGGGATCACGCGCGTCAACCGCGCGCGTCCGCCCAGGCCGGTTTGCGCATGATCAGCAGCGGTCCGTAGAGCAGGACGAAAAACGCAAAGCCGGCGATCCAGGCCAGCCCGGCTAGTTCGAGCAGCATGAGCGAGCCCGTGAACGCCGCCACGATGCGCATGAGCGCGGCGGCGAGCACCAGCGCGTAGATCGACTGCGTACCGGCACCCGCCTTCAGCGCGCGGCCGGTGTGACCCAATGTTGCGCGTGTCATGACGGCCAGCGGCATCAGCCCGAAGGCACCGGCGGTCCAGGCATGGATGCCGGCGCTGGTGGGCACTGCGTCGGTGAAAGCCGAAGCGCCCATCAGCAGGAAGCCGAGCGGCACGAAGGCATAAGCCACATGCAGCACCAGCACCAGCCGGTCGGCCAGCGTGCGGTCGCCGGCCCAGCGCGCAAGCCGCAACGATTGCAGAACGCCGGCGCTGAGCAA
This sequence comes from uncultured Pseudomonadota bacterium, assembly GCA_963805535.1. Lineage (GTDB taxonomy): Bacteria > Pseudomonadota > Alphaproteobacteria > Rhizobiales > Xanthobacteraceae > Pseudolabrys. The sequence goes on along the minus strand of CAWDUV010000002.1, from coordinate 677,382 downwards.
CAGCGCGCCGGTTGCCTGCTGCGCCGGCGCCGCGATCCAGGCAATTAGCGCCAAAGCGCTCAGCGCCAGCGCCGCCATGTCGAAGCGCGCGAACGGCACCGGCTTGCGGCCGGGATTGTTGCGCGCCAGCCAATTGTTGGTGAAGCTCGGTACGATGCGCCCGCCGATCAGCGAGATCAGCAGCACGACCGCGGCGATGGCGATGCGGATGCCGTAGTCGGCGCCGCCCGCGGTCAGCACTTCAACGTGGTAGACGATATTGCCGGCGACCAGCACGCCGAGCACCGCCAGCACGCGCAGGTTCCGCCAGTTCTTGCCGGCGATGATCTCGCGCGCGGCGACGGCGGCGAGCGTGGCCAGGAAGCTCACGTCGATCGCCGCCGCGGCAACGCCGCCGATATCGGCCGAGAACAGGATCGCCACGCGCCCCGCCAGCCAGAGCGCGGCCAGCAGCGGCGAGCGGCCAGCCGCACACCGGCAGCCGGCCGGTCCAGTTCGGAATGGCGGTGAGCAGGAAGCCGGCAATGGTGGCGGCTACGTAGCCGTAGAGCATCTCATGGATATGCCAGTTGAGCGCGCCGAAACGGGTCGGCAGCGCGAACCAGCCGAGATATTGCGGCAGCCACAGCAGGATGCCGAAGGCAGCCCATGCGCCGGCGGCCAGGAAGAACGGACGGAAGCCGTAGGAAAACAGCGCCGGTCCGGCATAGTCGCGGCGGCGGGCAAGAGCGGCGGGCATGGCCATGGGCGGATACCTCCATCGGGCCCTTTAGCCCCTGTGCCGTCCGGCTTCTTTGATCTGGCGCATAGTTCTCGTGCGGCCCAATGCCGCGTCAGCCCGCGCTGTCATGCCAGCGCGGCCGGTAGCCGCGCGAAAGCACGGTGAGGATCGAAGGCGGGGTCAGCACCTCGACCTCGATGCCGCGCGGGCGGGCTTGCGCGCCCGCATAGCCGAACGGCGTCCAGCGCAGCAGGCGCTCGGCACGCACGGCGTAAGGCGCCCCGTCGCGCAGGATCATGGCGCCGTCGGGCAGATCGTCGAGCGCGCGGCGGTGAAGGCGTTTTTCTTTGCCCGCAAGGCGCTCGGCGTGGAGGATGTCGTCCATCGTCGGCGCGGCGGCACGCCGCTTGTTGCCGGAGAACAGCAGCGCAAAGCGTTCCGCCTCCTTGCGGCGGCACTCGAAGCAGGGCCGGTGGCCGGCGGCGAAGCCGGTCACCTCGTCGAGGAAGAACAATTCGGTATAGCCCTCACCCCAGACTGCGCGGTGCCGGTTCTTGAATTGCAGCGCGCAGCAGATCCACTGCTTGCTCGCCCAGCGCCGGCGCGTGAGCTTGCGGCCGTCGCCATGAAAGCGCCCGCCGCGATTACCCAGCAATGTCCCGCGCGCGGGCGTCGCGATCAGATGGCCGAAAGGATCGACGCGGTTTGGCAGCGGCATGCCGCATGGTGGCATGGCGCGGTGCTCGCGCCTATCGGTCTTAAAGCCCCGCGCTGCGCGCCAGCGCCGCCGCTGCCATGCCGGCGATCACCGCGGCGAAATCGTTGCGCGCCAGCCGCATCGTGAGCACCGCAGCCGCCACGGCCAGCAGCGCGCTGGCGCCGCCGCGCACCAGGATCGGCGCCACGATGGCCGCGATCATCACGCCGGGCAGCGCGTCGAGCACGCGGCGCAGGCGCGGCCGGATGGCGAAGCGGCCGATCAGCCAATAGCCGCCCACGCGCGTCGCATAGGCCGCGCAGGTCATCGCCAGCAGCAGGCCGGCAAATCCGATCGGGTCATTCGCCGTCATCGATCAACCCCGCCGTCACGCTGCCGGCCAGCGCGCCCAGCAGCACGTACCACCAGCCGCCGAGCCAATGATCGGCCGCCACCGCGACGCCGGCGCCCACGAGCCAGGCATAGGCCGGCCGCGCGCCGCGCCACAGCGACACCAGCATGGCGGAAAAGAACACCGGCATGACCAGATCGAGACCGAAGCGCTGCGGATCGCCGACCGAGGCGCCGATCCAGTAGCCGGGCGCCGCGGCCAGCACCCAGACGAGCCACACCGTCACGCCGCTGCCGGCAAAGAACGCGGCATCGTCGCCGCCCCGGGCGCGATAGCGCATCGACAGCAGCCAAGCCGGCTCGGTGAGCAGGAACAGCGCCGGATAGACCTTGCCGGCCGGCGAACCGGCCAGCCACGGCCGCAGCGACGCGCCGATCAACAAAAAGCGCAGGCACACCAGGCCGGTGATCAGCGCCGCCGCGGCAATGGCCTGCAGCGTCAGCGCAGCGGGCCAGGAATCGAGCACCACGAGCTGCGCCATGCCGGCACAGACGGTGGCGCTCATCGCGAAGGTGTCGAACAGCGTGAAGCCCTTTTGCGCCGCCACCGCGCCGAAGGCGATGCCGAAAGCGACGACGCCCGGCGTGAGCGGCAGCACCGACCAGGCGCCCTGCCGGAAGCCGGCCAGTGTCCAGCGCGGTGGATGCTGTCGATGCGCGGTTGGGATCATGCGGGATGGGGTCGGATGACGCGGCGTGGACGGGCTTCAGCGCACCTCTAACGGGCGGCTTGGGCCGCGTGAACCCACAAAACAGAACGCCCGCCATGCGGCGGGCGTCCCGAAAGTCCTTGCAGCGCCGTTACCCCTGCGGCTGCGGCGCCACCTCGCCGGTGGGCGGCTCAGGCCGCGGGCGCGGCTTGCCGGACGGCGGCACCGCCGAGGAGCGTGGGCCGGCCGGCTCGATCACCGACTCGCGCACCGGGCGTTTTCCCGCCAGCAGGTCCTTGATCTCGTCGCCGGAGAGCGTCTCGAACTCCAACAGCCCGCGCGCCAGCGTTTCCAGATCGGCGCGCTTGTCGGTGAGAATCTGCGTCGCCTCTGCATAGCCGGCCTCGACCAGCTTGCGCACCTCGGCGTCGATGGTCTGCGCCGTCGCTTCCGAAATGTTCTGCTGGCGCGACACCTGGTAGCCGAGGAACACCTCGTCCTGGTTCTCGCCGTAAGCCACGGTGCCGAGCTTGTCCGACAGGCCCCAGCGCGTGACCATCAGGCGGGCGAGCTTGGTCGCCTGTTCGATGTCGCTCGCCGCGCCGGACGTGACCTTCTCCTTGCCGAACACCATTTCCTCGGCGACGCGCCCGCCCATCATGATGGCGAGCCGCGAGGTCATCTGCTCGAGCGACATCGACAGCTTGTCGCGCTCGGGCAGCTGCATGACCATGCCGAGCGCGCGGCCGCGCGGAATGATGGTGGCCTTGTGCACGGGGTCGGTCGCCTTGACGTTGAACGCGACGATGGCGTGCCCGCCTTCGTGATAGGCGGTCAGCATCTTTTCTTCGTCGGTCATCACGAGCGACTTGCGCTCGGCGCCCATCATCACCTTGTCCTTGGCGTCCTCGAACTCGGCTTGCATCACCATGCGCTTGTTGCGGCGCGCGGCCATCAAGGCGGCTTCGTTGACCAGGTTCATCAGGTCGGCGCCGGAAAAGCCGGGCGTGCCGCGCGCGATGGTCTTCAGGTTCACGTCGGGCGCCAGCGGCACCTTGCGCACGTGCACTTTCAGGATCGACTCGCGGCCGACCACGTCCGGGTTCGGCACCACCACCTGGCGGTCGAAACGGCCGGGGCGCAGCAGCGCCGGATCGAGCACGTCGGGCCGGTTAGTGGCGGCGATCAGGATGATGCCTTCGTTGGCTTCGAAGCCGTCCATCTCGACCAGCAACTGATTGAGCGTCTGTTCGCGCTCGTCGTTGCCGCCGCCGAGGCCGGCGCCGCGATGGCGGCCGACCGCGTCGATTTCGTCGATGAAGATGATGCAGGGCGCGTTCTTCTTGGCCTGCTCGAACATGTCGCGCACGCGGGAGGCGCCGACGCCGACGAACATTTCGACGAAGTCGGAGCCGGAAATGGTGAAGAACGGCACGTTGGCTTCGCCGGCGACCGCGCGCGCGATCAGCGTCTTGCCGGTGCCCGGCGGGCCGACCAGCAGCACGCCGCGCGGAATACGTCCGCCAAGGCGCTGGAATTTTCCGGGGTCGCGCAGGAATTCGACGATCTCCTGCAAGTCCTGTTTCGCCTCGTCGACGCCCGCGACGTCTTCAAAGGTGACGCGGCCGTGCGCTTCGGCGAGCAATTTCGCGCGCGACTTGCCGAAGCCGAGCGCCTTGCCGCCGGCGCCTTGCATCTGCCGCGACAGGAATATCCACACGCCGATCAGCGCGATGAAAGGCAGCCACGAAACCAGCAGCGAGACGAACCACGGCACGTTGTCCGACGGCGGCCGCGCGGTGATGGAGACGCCCTTCTTGTAGAGCTTCTGCACCAGGCCGGGATCGCTCGGCGCGTAGGTCTGGAAATTGGTGCCGTTGGTGAAGGTGCCGTGAATTTCCGGACCCTGGATCACCACGTCGCGCACGCGGCCCTGGTCGACCTCGCTCAGCAACTGCGAGAAGGAAACTTCCTGCGAATTGGTGCGCTGGCCCGGGTTCTGGAACAGCGTGAACAGCGCCAGCAGCAGGAGGACGATGATCACCCAAAGGGCGAAATTGCGTAAGTTGGCGTTCATTCCGTGGCCCTTCATGGCCCGCGCGCGCTGCCCACGGCCATGCTTCCCTATGCCTTATGTTCGTGGCGACTTCACGTCACTTGTCCATCCCAATGTAGGCAGCAGCGGCCCGCAGGGAAAGGTCCCGAATCTCATATTATCCTACGCTTTCTAGCGCAGTTTCGGCGCTCTGGCTCGGCCCGTGGTTAAGGATCTGCCATGCCGTGGCGGCGCCCGTTCGACCGTCACGCGGCCACCGGCAAGCGTGACCAGCGCGCCGGCCAGCGTACGCCGAAACCGCTTGAGGGAGCCGGTTTGGGCGCCATCCAGCGCCGTTTTCAGCCGTTCCAGCTTGGCAAGCTCGACCGGGCCCTCGTCGCCGACCTGGCCGACCGCCCGGCCGAGCAGCCGCAGCGCTACTTCCTCGGGCAGGCGCGCGAAGCCGCCCGCGTCATAGGCAAGGCCGCCGGCTACCGCGCCCGCAACGGCCAGCTCGGCCGCCGCGCGGTTCGTCGCCGCCTCCAGCGCCCGGTCCGCCCGTTTGAGCCTGCCGGCAAGCTGCGCCAGCCGGGCGGCGCTTAAGCCCTCGGCGGCCAGCCCGGCCATCAGGCCGCGCAGCCGCGCGCGGGCAAAACGCGGGTCGCGGTTGGAGGGGTCGTCGGCAAAATCGATTTCAGCCGCCTGCAGCGTGGCGACCAGCCGCGCCTTGGGAACGTCAAGCAAGGGGCGCACGAGCAGAATTTGGTGCGCAGCGCGCCCTACGCTCTCCTCTTCACCTCCCCCGCTTGCGGGGGAGGGAGCGCGCCGTGCCGTGGGGAGCGGTGTCACCCGCTGCATCGCGCCCAAACCCGTCAGCCCGCTGCCGCGGCTCATGCGGATCAGCACCGTCTCGGCCTGATCGTCGAGCGTATGGGCGGTGAGGATGTGCGATGCGCGCGCTTTGCGCGCGGCCTCGGCCAGCAGCCGGTAGCGCGCCGCGCGCGCGGCCTGCTGCAAGCCGGTCTTCGGCTTGCGACCGCGCCAGCGCAGCGTGCGATGCGTCACCTTGAGCTGGCGCGCGAGCCGCGCCACCTGCGCCGCCTCGCTTTTGGATTGTTTGCGCAGTCCGTGATCGACGGTGACGGCGACCAGCTTCGGCTTGTTGCCCTTCAGCGCGTCGCGCCAGCGCGCGGCGAGCACCATGAGCGCGGTCGAGTCCGGCCCGCCCGAGACCGCCAGCACCAGCGCGGGCACGGCATGCAGTCCCGCGAGCAGCGCTTTGGCTTGCGCGCGCGAGATGGGCTTGGCGCTGTGCTGTACCCCGGACATGCCCTACCCGATTATCACCTTTCGGTGGCCGGGAATGCCGCAAATCACCCACCGACAAACACCTTCAGCGCGTCGAACAGGGCCTTCGGATCGTATTGACCCTGATAAACGGGCGGCGGCGCAGGGCCGCGCTTGAGCAGGACGCGGATCGCTTCCCATGCGGCGCGGACGGAGCATTCGATGGTAAAGCCGATTTCTTTGGGCATCTCCACGTACTGACCGATCAGCCCGAGATTGGTCGAGCCCTTGGGAACCGGGGGTGGCCTGTCGCCAGCGTTGCGCGGGAGCCAGATATTATTCACATACGGTATGTCGCAGGGGATGCAATCTGATACCGCGATGATCGCATCCATTTGCTTATCGAACTTCAGGTGCCGCAGTGTCTCCTGCAAAATCTCCTCGCCGGTACATTCATTCATGCGTTTGCGCACGTAATTTCCCTCGCGCTCCGGATGCAGACCGTAGCCCCACCAGACGGTCGTGCCATTCGGTTGGTCCTTGACTTCGGGCTGGTGGAAGATGGACAACGACAGCACCCAGTTCGAGTCCTTCAAGGTCACGAGCCCGCCGCGTCCAGGCTTACTGTCGGTCAGCGCGCAAAGTTGCTCGAGGAACTGGGTCCCTCTCTCGGTGACCGTAAACGTTATCCAACGCGAGTCGGGTATTCGGTCTTGCGCGAAGAAAACGTCGGGATTGCCGAAATCCGTGCGCCCCTGCGCGAGGCGTTCCCACAGTTTCCAGGACCGACCGGTGATCTGCGTATTAGGCGCCTTGGTCGTCGATCCCACGGCGAGGTCGGCGTGTTGCGATCCGGTGGTCACCAGCACGAGATCGTCCGGCGCGACCGCAACCGACGTCGCAGCGCCGCCCCGTTCATAGTCGAGCCGGTCCACGGTGATACGCCCCGGCACTGGCGAGAAGCCGATGTCCTTGACGAAGGCGCCGGTGAGGAAGTTTACGCCCTTCGGGCGCAGCCACGCGAGCATCGGCTCTATGAAAATTTGGTGCTGGTTGATGGGCGTACGATACACGCCGTTCATGTCGTATAGGTGCCCGAACAAGTACAAGAACCGGTTCATGTAGCGCCGAAACTCGATCGCGCTGTGCTTGGGCAGCGTGCCCATGATTGACGCCCAGAGGAACCAGAATTCGGTCGAAAAAAACGACTCGGGAAAGTACTCGTCGATGCGCCGCCCCTCCATCCACCCTTCGGGTGTGAGCAGCAACCGGGTGATCCTGAATCCGTCGACCCAACTCAGGCCGAAACGCGGGCCGTGCACGATGTTTCGGTCGCGATCGAAGACGTGTGCTTTGTCGTGGTATGGTTCCTTCTCATTGAAATCCCGGAATTCATTGCTGACGGAAATAGAGGGATTTATTGCGGAGGGAATCCACTCGAGCATTTTGAACGTACAGCGGTATTCCCTGTCGAAGACGGAGCCCGGCACGTGATAGCCGCTCTCCGCGGTGCCGGCGAGAAAGAACCCGCCGCCAAGCTGCTCGTCCGCCTCGTAGATCGTGATGTCCGCCCCGGGCACCTCGGCGTTCCGTATGAGAAGCGCTGCCGCCGCCAGTCCGCCGAATCCACCACCCACGATATGCGCTTTCATCGGTTCCTCCCTCTACTCCGCGGCGGAACGCAGTGCGCCGAGAAGCCTTTGCCCTTGTTCGATCTCGGGAAACTCAGGTGTCGGCGAAAGGCCTTGCAGCGCCGGTACGAGCACGGCATCGGCATCGGCGGCGCGACCTGTCGCTTGATAAAGCTTTGCCAACGACAGCGCCGCACGCAGCCCGAAGCTCCGCGCTCCCTGCCGCTGCGCGACGGCGATGGCGGTGCGGAAGGCGCCCTCAGCCCGCGCCGTATTCGTCGAATCGAGTTTCAATAGGATTTCACCGCGGAGGCGATACAAGAAGGCGTCACTCCAGCGCTCTCCGGTTTGCTGCGCGAGTGCCAGCGCTTCATCGATGCGCGCCGCGGCACTTTCTTTTTCACCTTGAGTTTCCATTTGGATCGCAGCGAGAAGGCCCAGGAAGAAAGGAACATCGAACTTGTTTCCCTCTCCCGTGTAGGCTGCCAGAGCTTGTTGAAATTCATTCTGGAGCGCGGAACTCTGGCCCAGCGAAGCCCGCGCCCAGCCCGCGCAGACGCGAGCGAACACCATGAACAATCTGGTCCCGTGCTCTTGCGCCACTGCGATAAGCCTTTCCGCGGCCCGACGCGCTGTTTCCGCGTCGTTTTGCATCATCGCGAAGACGGTCTCAAAACTGTACGCGGTGCACTGATCCGGAATATCGGAGACGGACACCGCCCGCACGACAGATTTGTCGATCAAGCTTCGGGCGCGCGCAAATTCGCCGCGGACCCAGGCGGTGTGGGAGAGGTAGGCTTTGGCGGCGACGACCATGTCGAGCCCAACATGGAATTCGCCGCCGCCGTCTGAGCTGTTCAGGGCTTGTTCAAGTAGCGCTTGGGCCTCTGCGAAAGCGCCCTGCATATGGTGCGTCAAACCTAAGACACGCCGGGCAAATGCCGCTTCTTGTATCCGCTCTCTATGTTCGGCGTCGTGAAGAAGACCCTCGGCAAGGCCTTGCGCCGAGGTGTATTCACCGCGCAGCAAATTCCCAAGGCATCGGCCGTAGTAGATTTTCAGCCGCTCAGCAGTGTCTTCGATTCCGCCGGCGAGTTCCTCGGCGCGAGCGAAGGCGGCCTTCGCTTCTTTGTCGGCATAGCCCTTTGACCACAGGAGCGCCTGACCATAGCTGGTCTGCAGCTTGAGCCGCCGGTTCGTGCAGGCACCGCTTGCAGCCGTCGCTCCCGCCGCCGCCTTCTCAACCTTGTCAGCCTCGTCAGCCATCTCGATGGCTTTGCCGAGATGCGCGATCGCCTCCTGGAAGGCGCTGCGGTGCAGCGCACGATCGCCGGCCTTGCCCCACCATTCGATGGCGGCGTCGGTCATGCCGGCCCGTGTGAAGTGATGCGCCAACACTTCCGGCTCGACGGCGTCAGCCCTGGCAAAGCGGTCGCGCAAAGTCTCCGCGACGCAGCGATGCAGTGTTTGACGGCGGCTCTTCAGCAGATTCTCATAAGCGGCATCCTGGATGAGCGCGTGCTTAAAGCGATAGGTGCTCTCCGGCGGCAGGCCTTGCACGAGCAGAATGTCGGCGTCCGCGAGTTTTTCCAGCGCCGCCTGAAACGGCGCATCCTCCATGCCGGTCAAGTCGCGCAGAAGCGTGTAAGAAAAGCCGCGGCCAATCACCGAGCCGATATGCGCCAACTCGCGCGCTGGCCCGAGCCGGTCGAGCCGCGACATGAGCGACTGCTGCAGCGTCGGCGGGATGGCTTGAATGCCGCCTTGCTCGCCGCTTTCCAACAAAAGCCGCGTCACTTCTTCGACGAAAAGCGGCACACCGCCAGATCGCGCAGCCAGGTGCTCGATCACATCGCGCGACAACGCACGACGGGTGGACAGCTCCGCCACCATATCGTGGACCTGGGCGCGGTCGAGCGGCGCCAGCGAGATGGCCCCGTGATGCGAACGCATGCTCCAGGGAGGGCGGAATTCCGGCCGCGTTGTCGCTACGATGAAAAGCGGCGCCAGCGCACCGTGCTCGGCGATGCCGCGCAGCACATCGAGCGTGGTCGGATCGGCCCAGTGCAAATCCTCGAACGCCAGCACCACAGGATGCGCTCGCGCGCCGGCCATCACCCAATTGATCAGCGCCGCCAGTTGCCGGCGGCGCAATTCGTCGCCTGCCAAAGCCGGTATGCGCTCGTTGGGCAGCGGCATATCGAGAATTGGGGCCAAGAGCGGCACGATTTCCGCCGGATCGAGCTGGACTTGGACGAGCGAGTTTTCGAGGTCCGCAAGCCGCCGCTCCGCCGGCACATCGCTACCGCCGAAGCGCGCCCGGCTCCATTCGACGATCGGATGCAGCGGCGTGTTCTGCAAAAGCTGTGAGCTGCTCCACTCGACCCAGGTGTGGGGGGTGTCGGAAAGCCGTCTATGAAACTCTTCGATCAGGCGGGATTTTCCTAAGCCCGGTTCGCCGACGATGAGCACCAATTGACCATCGCCTTGCCGTGCGCGCTGCCAGCGCCGCATCAGCATAGTCATCTCATCGTCGCGGCCGACGTGCGGTGTCAGCTGTCGCTGCCCCGAGCGGCGGCCGCCACCACTCGCGCGCACGAGCTTGAAAAGGGTCGTCGGCTCCGGCACTCCCTTGAGGTTGTGAGTGCCGCGCTCCTCGACAACGAACAGGCCGGCGATTTGCCGTTGCACGCGCGCGGTGATGACGACCGCGGCAGGCTCGGCATGCGCCTGCACCCGCGCCGCGACATTGGTGACGTCGCCATAGATTTCACCCGCCGCATCGACCACCGCCGGCCCAGTGTCGAGGCCAATGCGCGCCTTGAGTTTCGGCTTGCCGCTGCCGGCGTTCCTGTCACTGAGTTCGGCGAGCGCGCTTTGGATCGCCAGCGCTGCCCGCGCGGCGCGCTCGGCGTCGTTCTCCTGCGTAACGGGATAGCCGAACAGCGCGAGAATTCCGTCGCCCAGCTTCTTTGCCACGAGGCCGCCCATCTCCGTCACCGCCGCCGAGGCGGCATCCAGATAGGCGCCGACAACATCGCGCCATTCTTCGGCGTCGAGCTTTGCGGCGATCCCGGTTGAGCCCACGAGATCGCAGAACATCACCGTGAGATAGCGCCGCTCGCCGGCGGCTTCGGCGCCCGCGCTGGCGATTGCCGGAGTCGGCGTCGCGGCTTGCGCCTGCATGGGCGGTGAGGCAGGCGCAAGGGGCGGTGGCGCCGCTGCGCCTTCCCTGGCGGCGATGGCGCGCAAGATTTTTCGGCGGTGGCCGAGCGATGCGACGCCGATCTTTTCCAAATCCTGATCGGTCAATTCGGGCAGGATTGAGCAATCGATGTCGTTCTCGGCGAAGCGCTGAGCGTATTGACCGAGACCGAGCCCGTTAAGCCAATCCGCAATCTGCTGCATCGACAGCCTCGTGCCGATCGATCGGCGACCGCTGCGCCATTCAGCTTACCAATTCTCACGGCGAGATTGTAGCGGGGTTGATAGTGTCTCAAACCGAGACACGATTGCGGGTTCCCGTTCGGTGGGCATGTCCGGGAGAGGGCCGTTCTCGGCCGATTCGGCCGGTTTTGCGGCGGACGGGCCCAGCCGCTAGCGCATGATCCCGAAAAACCCGCCCCGGACCTGATCCGGGATGGGCACCGGTTTTCGGATCGCGCCCCTAGCAGTGCGTGCGCTTCTGCTCGCGCGCGACGCCGTGCTTGATGCGCGCAGGCGCGCGCGGATACTTGCGCCCGACTTCGGCGAGCGTGGCGCAGGCCGCTTCCTTCTGATGCAGTGCCGACAGCGACTGGCCGAGCCGCAACAGCGACTCCGGCGCCTTGCCGGAATGCTCGTATTTGGTCGAGACCGCGAGGAAGGCTTCGGCCGCGTCGCGATAGCGCTTCTGCTGGAATAGGCTTTCGCCCAGCCAATATTGCGCGTCGGGCAACAGCTTCTCGTGCGGATATTTGCGCAGGAAGTCGCGGAAGGCCTGCTCGGCCAGCCCATAGTCCTTGTGCAGCACATAGCCGTAGGCGAGCTGATATTCGTCCTTGGGCGAGGCCGAGGGCGGCAGCGTCGCAAGCTTCACGCCGGTCGAATTGGTGTTGCGCGGCGGCGGTGGCGGCAACCGCGCGCCTTGCGGCGGCGCAAGCGGCGCACCCTGTGGCTGCCCCATGGGCGCGGCATTGGCGAGGGGTGCCGGCGGCTGCCGTGGCGGCGGCGGGCCGTTGCCGGCGAGCGTCGACAGATCGAGCGGGGCGCCGGCGGGGGCCGCGCCGGGCGCGCCGATCGGCTGGTCGTTCGCGGCCGTGTTGCCAGGCGCCGCGGGCACGGCAATCCCCGGCGAATTGCCGAGCGCATGCGGCACGCCGGGCGCAGTGGGATGCGCTGCCGGATTGAAGGCGTCGGAACGCTGGCCGGGCGCGCCGTTCGGCGGTGGCGCATTGGCCGGCGCGTGATTGGGCGCCGCCATCGGCGCCGGGGCGCCGCCGCGGCTGCCCAATTGCTGGAAGCGGTACTCGGTATCGTCCTGCATGCGCTTGAGCTGCATTTGCAGCATCTGGTTCTGGTGCTGCAGCTCCTCGACCGCGCCGGTGAGCTGGCGCAGCGCGTGCTCGATGCGGTCGACGCGCACGCCGATGTCGTTGGGGTTGCTGTCGGCCTGTGCCATCTCGGGCGGCCGCTGCGCAGGAGCGGGCTGCGCCGGCTGCTGCTGCTGTTGCTGTTGCTGTTGTTGCTGCTGCTGGCCGCGGTTGAACAGATTGTCGAGGAAATTCCCAGACCCCTGCTGCGCCAGCGCAAGATCGGGCGCGGTCAGGAGGGCGGCGGCGAGCACCGCAACCGGAAGCGCGCCGCCAAGCCGCGCGCGGATACGAAGTCGTGTCATCGGCGGATCCGGTGCCAAACGCGAGAGAAAAGGGTGATTTGCAGCCGCATTGCTAGCATAGCCCGTCGAGTACGACTAGATTGTGGCCGTTTCACCCGGGGAAACGGTGCTAAACCCGGCCGGCGCCCGCGCCCGCTCAGCGGGCGGCCCGGGCGGCGCGCCGTTGCTTGCGCCCCGCCAGCCATTCCTCGAAGCGCTGCATCGTCACGAAGAAGGACGGCACGAACAGCACCGCCAGACAAGTCGAGGCCAGCATGCCGGTAAACACCGTGATGCCGATCGAGGCGCGCGCATTGGCGCCGGCGCCGCTCGCCAGCACCAGCGGCAGCACGCCGAGGATGAAGGCGAACGAGGTCATCACGATCGGCCGGAAGCGCTCGCGCGCGGCTTCCACCGCCGCATCCACGATCGACTTGCCGTCGGCGCGCAATTCGCGCGCGAACTCCACGATCAGGATGGCGTTCTTAGCCGACAGCGCGATCAGCAGCACGATGCCGATCTGGGTGTAGAGATTGTTGTCGATGCGCAAGCCCCGCAGTGCCGCCACCGGCCCAATCAGCGAGATCGGCACCGCCAGGATCACCGCCAGCGGCCGCCACCAGCTCTCGTATTGCCCGGCCAGCACCAGATAGACGAGCAGCAGCGCCATGGCGAAGACCAGATACATCTGGCTGCCGACCAGCTTCTCCTGATACGACATCGCCGTCCATTCGTAGTTCACGTGCGGCGGCAGCGTGTGCGCGGCAATCTCTTCCATCAGCGACATGCCCTGCCCGCTCGAATAGCCGCGGTTCGGCATGCCGATGATGCTGGCGGAAGGGTAGAGATTGTACAGGCTGATCAGCGCCGGCCCCGACACGGGCGTGATCCTGGTGAGCGTGCCGATCGGGATCATGTTGCCGGCGCCGTTGCGCACGGTCAGATTGCGCAGGTCGTCGAGATTGAGGCGGAAGCCGGCGTCGGCCTGCACGAAGACCTGAAAGGTGCGTCCGAACTTGGTGAACTGGTTGACGTAGGACGAGCCCAGATAGCCGGAGATCGTGTTGAAAACCTGGTCGGTCGTCACCCCGACGGCCTGCGCCTTCACGCGGTCGATATCGACCGCGTATTGCGGGGTGTCGGCGCGGAACGAGCTCAGCACCAGCCGCAGCGTCGATTGCGGGCTGGCATCGTCGACCATAGTGGTGATGATGTTGCCGAGCTTGTTGAAGTCGTAGCTGTTGTCGCGCATCTCGACCTGCATGGTGAAGCCGGCGGCAAAACCGATGCCCTGGATCGGCGGCGGCGGCAGCACGCGCACGACGGCTTGCTCGATATCGCTCATCGCCTTGTTCAGGTTGGTGAGCATCGGCAGCAGGCCCTCCTTCTTGCCGCGCACCGCCCAATCCTTGAGGATGATGTAGGCGACGCCGGCATTGGAAAGCGAGGCGTTGTTGTCTAGCGCCGACACGCCGGCGATGGTGATCACCTTGTCGACGCCGCCGGTTGCGCGCGCGCGGTCGCTGACGCGGTCGAGCACCTTCTGGGTGCGCTCGAGCGAGGCGCCGTTCGGCAACTGCACGGTCGCCAGCATGTAGCCCTGGTCCTCGATCGGAATGAAGCCGGTCGGAATGCGGGTGAATTCGTACAGCGTCACGCCGATGACCGCGATCGCCAGGAGCGCCATGATGCCGGAGAAGCCGACCAGGCGGCGCATCAGCGCGGTATAGCCGTGCTCGACCTTGATATAGGCGGCGTCGAAGCCGCGGTAGAGCACGTTGCGCTTTGCCACCGGCACCGTCGGCCGCAGCCACAGCGCGCATTGCGTCGGCTTCAGCGTCACCGCGTTGATGGCGCTGATCAGCGCGGTGGCGGCGATCACCAGCGCGAATTGCGCGTACATCTGGCCGGTCAGCCCGGGCAGGAAGGCCGCCGGCAGGAACACCGCCAGCAGCACCAGTGTGATGCCGACGATCGGCCCGAACAGCACCCGCATGGCGGCGATGGCCGCATCGTGGCCGTTCATGCCCTTGTCGATATTGTGTGCCGCACCCTCCACCACGATGATGGCGTCGTCGACCACGATGCCGATCGCCAACACGATGGCAAACAGCGTGGCGAAGTTCACCGTGAAGCCGAGCGCCGCCATGGCGGCGAAGGCGCCGATAATGGTGACTGGCACGGTGGTCGCCGGCACCAGCATGGCGCGCCAGTCCTGCAGGAACACCAGGATGACGATCAGCACCAGCACCCCTGCCTCGATCAGGGTCTTGTAGACCTCGTCGATCGAAGCCTTCACGAACACGGTGGTGTCGAAAGGAACGTCATAGGCGAGCCCGGGCGGAAAGGCGCGCGCCAGCTCCGTCATGCGCTTCTTGACTTCGTTCGCGACATTGAGCGCGTTGGAGCCCGGCGCCAGGAAGATGGCGAGCCCCGCCGCCTGCGAGCGGTCGAGCGTGAACACCTGGCCGTAGGTCTGCGCGCCGAGCTCGACATGGCCGATGTCGCGCACGCGCGTGATCTGCCCGTTGGAGCCGGTCTTGACGATGACATTGCCGAACTGTGCCACCGTATCGAGGCGGCCGGCGACGTTGAGGGTATATTGAAACGACACGTCGTTCGGCGCCGGCGGCGCGCCGATCTGCCCGGCGGTGACCTGCTCATTCTGCTGCTGCAGCGCGTTGATCACGTCTTGCACGTTGAGGCTGCGTGACTTCATCTTCTCCGGATTGAGCCAGACGCGCATGGCGTATTGGCCGGCGCCGAACACGGCGACATTGCCGACGCCGGGCAGCCGCGACAGCTCGTCCTTGAGATTGATGGTGGCGTAATTCGCCAGATACAGGCTGTCGTAGCGCTTGCTGGGCGAGGTCAGCGTGACGATCTGCAGAATCGAGGTCGATTTCTTCTGCACCACCACGCCCTGCGACTGCACCGCAGACGGCAGCGAGGAGAGCGCGGCCTGCACGCGGTTCTGCACCAGCACCTGCGCGAAGTTGAGGTCGCTACCGATCTTGAAGGTCACGGTCAGCGAATAGCTGCCGTCGGCGGCGGCGTAGGACTGCATGTAGATCATGCCTTCCACGCCGTTGACCTGCTGCTCGATCGGCAGCGCCACGGTGTCGATGACGGTACGGGCGCTGGCGCCCGGATAGCGCGTGGTCACCTGCACGGTCGGCGGCACCACGTCGGGATATTGCGCGATCGGCAGCGAGAACACCGCGACCGTGCCGATCACCACGATCAGGATGGCGATCACGTTGGCGAGGATCGGCCGCTCGATGAAGAATTTGGAGATCATGGCGCGGCGCTCAATGCGCGGCCGGCGACGGCTTCGCCATCTGCGGTTTGACCTTCTGACCGGGCACGGCGTGCAAGAGGCCGGCGACGATGACGCGGTCGTCGGGCTTCAAGCCCTTGTCGATCACCCGCAGGGTGCCGTCGAGCGGGCCGACCGTGACGCTGCGCTGCTCGACCACGTCGTCCTTGCCGACGATCAGCAGATAGCGCCCGCCCTGGTCGGTGCCGAGCGCGCTCTCCGGTACCAGGAGCGCGTTGTCGAGCTTGCCGGTCGGCACCCGCACGCGCACGAACAGGCCGGGCAGCAGCACGCGCTTGGGATTTTCCAACACGGCGCGCACGGCCAGCGTTCCGGTCGAGGCGTCGACCGTGGGCGAGGCGTAATCGAGATGGCCCTTGTGCGGATAGCCTTCCTCGGTCTGCAGCCCGATCTCCGCCGGCACTTTCTTCAGCTCGGCCGGCGTCAGCCCGAGCTTGCGCACCTCGGCGCGAATGCGCAGCACGTCCTGCTCGTCGACGTTGAAATTGATGTAGATCGGATCGAGCTGCACGATGCTCGCCAGCACGGTCGGCGTGTTGGTGCCGCCGACATAGTCGCCGACCGAGACCTGGCGCGCGGTGACGATGCCGTCATAGGGCGCGGTCACGCTGGTGTAGCCGTAACTGATGGCGGCGAGCTTGGTGGCGATCTCGTCCTGCTTGACGGTCTGCTGAGCGACGTCGCGGGTGGCGCGCGCGGCGTCATAGGCCGACTGCGAGACCGCGTTGGTCTTGACCAAATTCTGCTGCCGCTCGAAATCGGCCTGGTTCTGCCTGAGCGTGGCGCGGGCGGCCGCCTCGGTCGCCTGCGACTGCTCCCATTTGAGCTTGTAGGATTCCGGCTCGATGGTGAAGAGCAGCTTGCCCTTCTTCACCAGGTCGCCGTCCTTGTAGTCGATGGTCTGGACGAAGCCGGAGACGCGCGCGACCAGATTGCCGGTATTGACCGCCGCGCTGTTGCCGGTGGCCTGCAGATAAAGCGTCACGGCGCGCTTTTGCGGATGCGCCACCGTCACCTTGGGCGGCGGCGGCGGCACGTAAGCGTTCTTCTGTCCGCAAGCGGCAAGCCCGCCCAGCGCCAAAAGCGCCGCGGCGGCCATGCGCCCATTTCGCCCGATCGACAGCACAGTACCCATGCTCGGCGGCCCCCCGGAAACACCTCTCCCGAGCGCCAAGCTCCCGTGATTTGCGGCGATTTGCAAGCGATGGGAACGCGAAATGCACCGGGCGGCACCGGTCCCGGCGCCGCCCGTCCGAATTTTGCGCGATTTTTTAGTGTTACGACGCGCCGGCGTTCAGATCGGTGACCGCGCGACGGTTTTGTGACCAGCAGGAAATGTCGTCACACAGCGCCACCGGCCGCTCCTTGCCGTAGGAAATGGTGCGGACGCGGTTGGCCGCCACCCCGCGCGAGATCAGGTAGTCGCGCACCGTCTGCGCGCGCCGGGCGCCGAGCGCCAGATTGTACTCGCGCGTGCCGCGCTCGTCGGCGTGACCTTCGACGGTGAACTGGGCGTATTGGCTGTATTGGTTGAGCCACTGCGCCTGCTTGTCGAGCGTGGCGCGCGCCTGCACCGACAGCTCCGAGGAATCGGTGGAGAAGAACACGCGGTCGCCGACATTGACCACGAAGTCCTGCTGGCTGCCGGGCGCGGCCGCCGCGCCCGCCGGATTCTGCGCGCTCTGCTGGTTTGCGCAGGCCGATATTGCCAGCGCCGCTGCGAGCACCGCCGCAAAGCGAATGCCGCGCGTAATTTGCTTGAGATCGATCATGCCGCTGCCTCCATACTCGCGCACAAACCGCGGACCTTGGCATTTTTGGTCTAGCAGGCCGTAAGTTAATCGAACGTTCCGTCAACCTTGATGGAACCTTGCACGGCCCCTTTAAATGCACTGCAGCACGTTAAAGCGCCGCTCATGGTTAAGAGCCGGTGAAAATGTGGCGCTCTTTCGGCGGTGCATCGTCTTTTCCGCAAACCGGTTCCCATCCCCGATCGGGTCGAGGACATGCTTTTCGCGACCATGCGCTTAGGACGCAGCCTCACGACAGCAGCGGCGACCAGGCCGGGTCGGAGGCAAAGCTCGGCGTCGCTTCCTTCAATTCGTTGCGGCCGGTGATGTCGATCGTGAACAGATAGGGGCCCGGCCCCAGATCGCGGAAGAACATGATCACCCGCCCGTTGGGCGCGAAGGTCGGGCCTTCATTGTGGAACCCTTCGGTCAGGATGCGTTCGCCCGACCCGTCCGGCTTGAGGATGCCGATCGCGAACTTGCTGCCGATCAACCCGGTGAAGGCGATGTAGTCGCCGCGCGGCGACCACACGGGACCCGCGTGCCGGCCCTCGCCGAAACTGATGCGCTGCGCAGCGCCGCCGTTCGCCGGCATGACATAGACCTGCTGCGTACCGCCGCGGTCGCTCTCGAAGCAGATGAAGCGCCCGTCCGGCGAATAGCAGGGCGCGGTGTCGATTGCCGGCGTATCGGTGAGGCGCGTGGTCTGCTTGGAGCGCAGGTCCATGACGAACAGATTGGCGTTCGAGCCCTGTTGCAGACTCATGATGACGCGCTGGCCGTCCGGCGAAAAGCGCGGCGCAAACGACATGCCGGGGAAATTGCCGACGATCTCGCGCTGGCCCGTCTCGATATTGAGCAGATAGACCTTGGGCTGGCCGCGGCCATAGGCCATGTAGGTGATTTCCTGCGTCGAGGGATTGAAGCGCGGCGTCAGCACCAGTTCGTCGCCGCGCGTGAGATAGCGCACGCCGTAGCCGTCCTGGTCCATGAGCGCGAGTCGCTTGACACGTTTGTTCTTCGGCCCGGTCTCGTCGACGAACACGATGCGGCTGTCGAAATAACCCTTCTCGCCGGTGAGCGTCTCGTAGATCGCGTCCGAGATGATGTGCGCGATACGCCGCCAGTTATCGGGCGTGGTGAAGTATTGCTTGCCGTCGAGCTGCTGGCCGGCGAACACGTCCCACAGGCGGAATTCCGCCTTCAGGCGGCCGTCGCGCTGCTTGGTGACGCGGCCGGTGACCAGCGCCTGCGCGTTGATGGTGCGCCAGTCGGCGAAGCGCGGCACGCGGTCGGTGTTGGCGATCTTCTCGATGAAGGCCTGCGGATTGATCGGCGCGAACAGGCCGCTGCGCTGCAGGTTGTTGGTGATCACGCCGCTCACGCCTTGCGCGGTTTCGCTTTCGCCGGCGCTGCCGGCGACGAAAGGCGAGATCGCAATCGGCATCGGCTGGATGTTGCCTTGCGTGATGTCGAGATGCACCACCGCATTGGCGGGCCGCCCGCCGAGCGCGGCGAGCGCGCCAGCGCCCGCACCGGCGATCAGGCGGCGGCGGTCGATGAGCGGTCCGCGCGGCGGGCGGGAAATAACGGTCGGATCGAGAATCTTGTCGGTCATTGCGTTTTCGCGGGATGAAGAGGGGGTTCTAGCCGTGAAACATGTCCCTGGGATCGAAGGTGACTTCGATGTCCTTCCAGGTGTCGTAATGCTCCGGCTTGAGCATGTCGAAGGGTTGGCCGCGGTAAACCGCGCGCACCGCGCTGTCGCGCGCGGTGTTGAACATGACGCCATTGCCGCGGGTGAGCACGACCGGAGGCGCGGTCAAGCGGCCGTCGCGGGCGAGCTGGATGCGGACGCGGATGACGAGTTCTTCCGGATTCTGGATGCCGACCGGCGGATTCCATAAGGCCATCAGCCGCGCGCGCAGCGCATCGAGTTCCGACTGCGAGAGCTGCGAGGCGTTGCCGAGCGCGGTGCCGAGCGTGGGCGCGCTGTTGAGCTGCGAGCCGGTGAGCGAATTGCGCTGCGGGTCGCGCTTGTCGAGCAGGGCCGCGATCTTGTTGGCGTTGAACCTGGGCTCAATCTTGTGCGGGCGCGGCGGGCGGCGCGGCGGCAGCGGCTCGTTCTTGGCGACCTGCTGCTTCTGATCCTTCTTGATCTCCTTGGCGATCGGATCGGGCTTGGGCTCGGGCGGCGGCTGCTCATGCTTCTGCTGGGTGGCCTTGATCTCCTTCTTCTCGGTGATCTTGGCTTTCATATCCTCCGGCACAGGCTTGGGCGTGTCGATCTTCTCGACTACGGGCTTGGGCTTCTTGACCGGCTTGGGGGCGTGCTTGATGCCCTTGGTGAGCTCGGAGAATTGCTTCTCGCTCACCAGATCGACGGGCAGCGACTCCGCCGGCGTCACCTTGAACGGCGAAGACGAAAACGACAGCAGCGCCCACAGCAGCACCGCCGCGTGGAGCCCGGTCGAGATCACTGACGCCGTTTTGAACTGCATTATTGCGCTTTCGAGCCCTGCTCGAATTCGGTCACCAATGCTACCCGATGGAAGCCGGCTGCCGACAGCCGCCCCATCACGTTCATCATCGCACCGTAACTGACGTTCTTGTCGCCGCGCACATAGATGCGGGCATCGTTGCCGCCGCGCGCCTGGGCGATCGCCTCCAGCTTGGGGATCAGCCCCTCCGCGTCGATCTCGGATTCCTGCAGGTAGATCTTGCCCTTGTCGTTGACCGAGATGGTCAGCGGCGCCTTGTCCTGCTCGAGGCTCTTGGCCTGGCTTTGCGGCAGGTCGATCGGCACGCCCACCGTGAGCAGCGGCGCCGACACCATGAAGATGATCAACAACACCAACATCACGTCCACCATGGGCGTGACGTTGATCTCGCTCATGACGGTGCGCCGGCGTTGCCGCCGCCGCCGTCCGATCGTCGGGGTGCCGGCATTGGCTGCTGCCATAGAAAAAGTCCCCTACCCCCGCTCGTCGATCTGCCGCGACAGGATGGCGGCGAATTCGTCGGCAAAGCCCTCGAGCCGTTGGGCCTGCTTGTTCACTTCGGATGCGAATTTATTGTAGAAAATGGTCGCCGGTATGGCGGCGACCAGGCCGATGGCGGTGGCGAACAGCGCCTCTGCAATGCCCGGCGCCACCACGGCCAATGAGGTGTTTTTCGAGGCCGCGATCGACTGAAAGCTGGTCATGATGCCCCAGACCGTGCCGAACAGGCCGATAAAGGGGCCGGCCGAGCCGACGGTGGCCAAAACCAGCAGGCGCCGCTCCAGCCGCTCCACCTCGCGCGCGATCGACACCTCCATCACCTTCTCGATGCGCATCTGCAGGCCGGCAAAGGAGCGCGGATGGCCTTCGAGGCTGCGCTTCCATTCGCGCATGGCCGCCACGAACAGGGCCGCCATGGAATTGTTGGGCCGCGAGGACAGCGAGCGGTAAAGCTCCTCCAGCGACTGACCGGACCAGAAGGCCTGCTCGAAGGAGTCCATGCCGCGGCGGGTGCGGCCATAGAGCACGGTCTTATCGATGGCGATGGCCCAGACCCAGATCGAGGCGATGAGCAGCCCGACCATCACGACCTTGACGATCCAACTCGCGTTCCAGAACAGCGTGAACAGGGAGAGATCGGCGGTGACCGGCAGAACCGACTGGGCGACGTCGGCTGGATGCATAAGAAACGTCCTTTCCGCTTGACCCGGCTCCGCCGGAGGCAAAGCCGGCGCGGCGCTTCACGATCGTCGGACCAATAGGAACGCCGCGGCGAAGCCCGCCTGAGGCGCTGCGCCAAAACGCTGCTGCTCGCGAAACCCCAAATCCCGCCGCCGGCGGGTCCAGGAAATCCGCGCCAAACTTGGCCGAACTTGGGCGCGGTTTTGAGCGAAAGAACCGCCGTTTGGCGGTCCTAACAGCGCCGATTATGGTTAAGGAGACGTTAAACGGGCGGCGCCCGGCCACCGCATCGCAGCACAAAAACAACGGCCGCCCGCTCTCGAAAGAAAGCGGACGGCCGGGTCCACGCGCTGAGGGGAAGCGCGGGGGGCAGAAGGCTCTAACTCTGCGGCGGCGGGCTCTCGGGCTCCGGCCGGTCGCGGCGCTCGGCCATGAACTGGTCGAACTCGGTTTTGTCCTTGGCAAAGCGCAGCCGCTGCAGGAAGTCGCGGAACTCGCTCTGCTCATCTTCCAGGCGCCGCAAGGTCTCCATGCGGTACTCGTCGAAGGCGCGGTTGCCGCTCGAGGGCGGCTCGCGCCAGGGATTGCCGCCCCACGGGGTACCGCGCGACGCGTTACCGCCCCAGGCATTGCCGCTCATGCGCGACTTCATCCAGTCCATCTTGCGCTGCAGGCGTTCCATCTTGTGCTGCCAGCGATCATGACCGTAGGCGTGGTGATATCCGCATCCCATTCTTCCGCTCCATATTGTGAAGGCCAGCATGGCGAGGCCCAGCGGCCACCAGGCCCAGAACCCGAGAACGATCAGCGCGATCCAGGCGGGTTTGCCGAATTCGTCGATCTTGGCGGTGATAGGCATTGTCGGCCTCGCGTGAATGTAAATAACATTTACATAGCTACGCCCGCAGGGAGCGGATGTCAACACCCTTCACATAGGAAATCGAAAGCCGCCCGCGAGGGGGCGCCAGCACTTTTTAGAACCGCTCAGGGACCGGCCTCGCCCGGCAGCCCGAGCCCGCGCAGATAGATCAGGAAGGCCGCCTCCAAGAGCTCCTCGGGCGGCATCGGCAGCGTGCGGCGCGCGGCATCGCCGCGTCCGAACAGCGAGGCGATGCCGTGGCTCATCGACCAGATGTGCAGCGCCACCATCAGCGCCGGCGGCCGGCCCTTGGCCGGCATCAGCGCCACCAGCTTCTCCGCCGCGTCGCGCAAGACCGCGAAGGCGCGGTCACCCGCCTCGCGCAATTGCGGATCGGCATCGACGGGCACGCCGGCCTCGAACATGGCCGAATAATAGGCGGGCTCGCGCTTGGCGAAATCGAGATAGGCCTTGCCCAGCCGATCGAAGCCGCCCAGCGCGTCGGGCCGCCCGTCGTCCCAGGCCTTGGTCAGCGTCATAGTGAACTCGTCGAAGCCGCGGCGCGCAACGTCGGCGAGCAGCGCGTCGCGGTCGCGGTAATGCCGGTAGGGCGCGGCCGGACTGACGCCGGCAAAGCGTGCGGCGTCGGCGAAGGTGAAGCCGGCCGGCCCCTTCTCCGCGATCAGCTCCAGCGCCGCGCGCACCAGGGCTTCTTTCAAATTGCCGTGGTGGTAGCCGCGCGGGCCGTGGCCTCGCCTGCCCCAGTTCATGTGAAGTGCCTCATGTTAATGGCCTTTACATGAGTCCGAGGCCGGCGTCGATGGCACGGCATTGACGCCGGCCAACCCTGCGCTATTGATTGGCCACAACACGTCATGGTTGTTCATGCGATGACTACAATCGAACTTAGAACGGCGGCCGCCCCAGCCCCTCGCCGATGCCACCGACCCTGGCGCGCTCGGCATCTTCCAGCTCAAGCGCCTGTGGTCGCGCGTCACCGCCGCGCGACAGGGCCGCTTCACGCCCGCGAGCTCGCACGAGCGTCATCTCGACGACCTGGTCATCCATGCCTGCGGGCTCGGGCTCGAACAAACCCTCGACTATCTCGGCGCCGCCGCGCGCAGCTTCGGCGAATTCGAGCGCTGGATCGCCGAGACCACCGGCGGCGTCACGCCCGCGCGCGTCGCGCGCATCAATGCGGCGGTCGCCGGCGAGCCGCCGCCGCCCGAAACCGCGCGCTGGCTGGCCGCGGTCGAAGCGAGCGCACCGGTGCTCACACCCGACGATCTCGCCTGCTGGGACGCGCACGGCTATGTCGTGCTGCACGACGCCGTGCCGCTTGAAGCGCGCGAAGCGGCGGTGCAGGCGCTGTGCGACCGTATCGGCGCGCGCCCCGACGATCCGGAAACCTGGTACCGGCGCGGCGACCACGGCATCATGGTGCAATATTTCCAACACCCCGCCTTCGAAGCCAACCGCCGCTCGCCACGCCTGCACAAGGCGTTTGCGCAATTATGGGGCCATGCCGACTTGTGGGCGACCACAGACCGCGTCGGCTTCAACGCGCCGGAGCGGCCTGGTTTTGCCTTTCCCGGGCCGTACCTGCATTGGGACGTCAGCGTGAAAACGCCGATCCCGTTCGGCACAGCCGGCATCCTTTACCTGACCGACACTCCGCCGGAGCAGGGCGCCTTCACCTTGGTGCCGGGCTTTCAGCGCTGGGGCGAGGACTGGCTGAAATCGCTGCCGGCCGGCAGCGATCCGCGCCGGCAGGACCTGTACGCGCTCGGCGCGCGGCCGATCGGCGGGCGCGCCGGCGACCTCATCATCTGGCACCAGGCGCTGCCGCATGGCGCCAGCCCCAACCGCGGCGCCCGCCCCCGCCTGGTGCAATACATCAACATGTTTCCGGCGGTGGTCGAGGAGCAGGAGGAGTGGATTTGACGGCGCCCCAGCGTCACTTGACCGGGCCGCAAATGGTGTCGATCGCGCCGGCCGCGAGCGCGTTGAGCTCTTTGCGCGAGAGTCCCGCGCGCGCGCGTACCGCCAGCCCGTGCAAGGTGGCGGTGGCGAGTTGCCCCAGCGCCGTCGGATCGCCGGCGATCTCCCCGCATTCGCGCGCTTTGCGGATACGGCGCGAGAGAAACGTGTCGGTCTCGCGGATGCTGCCGGCAACGAAGTCGCGCACCTTGGCGTCGACCGCGGCCTGCGTCGCCGCGGTGCCGATCGTGTAGCAGCCGCGCGAGCCTTCCGCGAGATAGAGGTCGATCGCGCCCTTATAGAAGCGCGCTAGAAAGACGCGCAGCGGCGGATCGTCTTCCAGCATTTTCAGCGTCATGGCCCGCGCGCCGTCGCGATAGCGCTCAAGCGTCTTCAGATAGAGATCGCGCTTATCGCCAAACGCCGCGTAAAGGCTCGGCCGGTTCATGCCGGTGGCGGCCGACAGATCGTCGAGCGAGGTGCCGTCATAGCCCTTGCGCCAGAAGGCGTCGGCGGCACGCGCCAGCGCGGTGTCGGGATCGTAGGCCCGCGGTCTGCCACGGCGCCTTGCCGGCTCGCTCTGCTTTTTTTGTACCATTTCGCAAAATAATCCTTGACGCAGATATTTTAGTGCGAAACAGTACAATAATCAATCGAGGGAGCCCCGCCATGGACCTATATTTCTCGCCGCTGGCCTGCTCACTGGCGAGCCGCATCGCATTCTACGAGGCGCAAGCCGACACCGGCTTTATCGAGGTCGATCCCAAGACCAAGCGCATCATGGAGGACGGCGCCGATTACACCGCCATCTACCCGCTCGGCCTAGTGCCGCTGCTGCGGCTCGATGACGGCTCGCTGCTGCCCGAGAACGCCGCCATCCTGCAATACATCGCCGCCCGCTATCCGCAGGCCGGAATCGGCGCGCGCGACGACATGGAGCGCGCGCGCCTGCAACAATGGCTGTGCTTCGTAGGGACCGAACTGCACAAGGCGCTATTCGTCCCATTGCTCGCCAAGAACGGGCCGGAAGGCCGCAAGGAATACGCGCTGGGCAAGGGCGAATCGCGGCTTGCCTATCTCAACGACTATCTCACCGGCCGCGAATTCCTGCTCGACCATTTTACCGTGGCCGACGCCTATCTGTTCACGGTGCTGAACTGGAGCATGGCGACCCCGGTCGATCTCGCGCGTTGGCCGGCTATGAACGCCTATTACACGCGGCTGCGCCGGCGCCCAAGCATCGCCCGCGCCTTCGACGAGGAGCTCGCGCTGTACAAAGCAGAGCTCGCGCGCCACAAGGCGGCGGCGTGAGCGCGACGGTAACGGGAGCGGTCGGCGAAGGGCCGCTCCCAGCCCTGGTTGCATCGAAGACTATTGATCTGCTTGGCTATGATCCAGCGACACGAAAGGGGCGGATAGCCATGGCAAAGTCAATTTCGATTCTTGTGGCCCGGCTGATTTTCGGCAGCGTCTTTCTGATGGCGGCCGGTTTCAAATTTGGAGGGATGGGACATACCGCGGACTTTATCGCTGCGGCCGGTTTTCCCATTCCGCTCGTTTTGGCCTGGCTGGCGACAATTTTTGAAATTGCGCTCGTCATCGCGTTCTTCAGCGGCGCCTTCTTTTCATGGGCGTCCGCTCTCGCCGCGGCCTATGTCCTGTTTCTGGGCTTTGCCTTTCACGGTCCATCGCATTGGAGCGGCAACCAGGCGGAATTCGGCTTCTTCGTCGATCATTTCACCTTCATTGCCGGCCTGCTATTTGCCGCGGTCCACGGCCCCGGCGATGCTTGGGTTTGGCGGATCGGTCCGAAATGATAGCGGTGCGGATTAGCGCCGCCGCGTCTCGAGCGGCAAACGCTCGAACAGCGTCGGGCCGCCGGGCGCGGCGCCTTCGATGGTCAACAGGCGCAGCTTGGTGACCACGCCGCCCGCGGCCGAGAAGCCGCCGCTCTTGCCGCCGGCCGCCAGCACGCGATGGCAGGGCACGATCAGCGGGATGGGATTTTCGCCCAGCGCCTGGCCGACCGCGCGCGCCAGCAATTTGTCGCCGAGCCGCTCGGCAATCTCGCCATAGGTGAGCGTTTCGCCGGGCGCTATGCGCGCGCGCGATGGCGTAGACCTTGCGGTTGAATTCCGGCAGCGCCGCGTCATCGAGCGCCACGTCGTTGAGATCGCGCCGCTCGCCGTCAAGCAGCGCGACCATGCCGTCGATGGCGCGCCGCACTGGTGGCGGCGGTTCCGCTTCGCGTGCCTCTGCATAGCGCCGCACGACGCGCGACCGCGTGGCTTGCGTGTCGCCTTCCGGCAATTGCACGGCGGCGACGCCGCGCGCGCTCCATACGATGGCGCAGGCGCCGATGGCGGTGTCGAAGAGGGCGAAGCTGAGATCGCTCATGGCGCGATCATGCGCGCAATCAACCTTGCGCGCCACCCGATTCCAGATCGGCCGCCATGGCCACGCGCAGCGGCTTGGGGATGGGCTTGGCCCTGCCGCCGGAGACGAAAGCGACCTGCACATGCGCTTCCACGATCAGCTCAGCGCCGCGCATGACCTTCTGATTGAGCGTGACGGAGGCGCCCTTCACCTCCTCCGGCGTGGTGACCACGTCGAGCACGTCGTCCATGAAGGCCGGCTTCCTGAAGTCGATGCCCATGTGCCGCACCACGAAGGAGAAGCCGGGGGCCTCCTTTTCGGCCGCCTCGAACAGCGCGCGGTGGTCGGCGCCGATCAGCCGCAAGTAATTGGTGCGCCCGCGCTCCATGAAGCGCAGATAGCTCGCGTGATAGACGATGCCGGAAAAATCCGTGTCCTCGTAATAGACGCGGATCGGCTGATGGTGCTTGCCGTCGCGGATTTCGCCGTCGAGCGCAGAATTGGTGCCGATCATTACCGTCTACCTGACTTACACAACTTAAGATAATGTTTGGCCAGCATCGCTCGCCAGCGCAGTTGTTGTGTAATGCATTACACCTGGACGTGCCACTGCTGCGGCAGACAATTCGAGGAGCTTCCGTTAGCTTATGGCTTGGACGCTCCGGACCCGTGGTTCGAGCTGAACGACACCGAGCGGCAGACCCGCAGCCAGATCGACTCGGACCGGTGCATCATCGACGGCCGGCAATTTTTTGTTCGCGGCTGTCTGGATGTCCCCATCGTCGGCCGCGAGGAATTCTTCAGTTGGGGCGTCTGGGTATCGGTTTCCAAGCGAAGTTTCGATCGCATCCTGGAGCTCTGGGACACCGAGTTTCGAGACGACGAGCCTCCCATGTTCGGCTGGGTCTGCAACAATATCCACATTTACCCGCAGACATTTGCGCTCAAGACCCACTTGCACTTACGGAACGACGGATTGCGCCCCTTCATTGAGCTCGAGCCTACCGACCATCCCTTAGCGATCGAGCAACGCCAGGGCCTTTCTTTGCTGCGGGTCGAGGAAATCGTATCCGCCGTCCTTCGGCACCATTGACCGCAACGCCCTCACCGCCACGGCACCTTCTGCCCCATCGCCTGCTCCCAGTTTTTGCCGTCGAAGGACTTGATCGAGAGCAGCGACAGATCGATGTCGTCGAGGCAGCGCGCATTGACGTCGATCTTGTCGGGATCGGAGCGCGGCACGTAGAAGGGGTGGATGCCGCAGGTCTTGCAGAAGGTATGCTTGGCGACGCCGGTGTTGAACCTGTAGGTCGCAAGATCGTCCTTGCCGCTCAGCAGTTCGAACTGCTCGGGCGGCACGATCAGATGCAGAAAGCCCTTCTTGCTGCACATCGAGCAGTTGCAATAGGTGACGCGGTCGAGGCTGGCGGTGACCTTGAAGCGCACGCGCCCGCAGTGACAGCCGCCCTGCATGGTTTTCATGCCATCGTCTCCGCACTTCGCCCTGCATCCAGAAAGCGTCAATGCGCGCTGATAAGAATATAGCCGCGGTTTTCAACCGTATCGAACGTGCGCATGCCCTTGATCAGCGTCGCCGTCGGCATCCACACCCAGCCCGCGCTGGTGGGATTGACGTCGAGAACGAGGAACGAGTTGGACTTGGAATTGTAGGCGCCGAGCGGAGAAATATGTCCGCCGCCGCGTTGGCCCACGGCCTTGCGCAGGTAGGAGACGATCACGTAATCGCCGGGGCGCATGAGGTTACCGATCAGATCGCTGCGAATTTCGTCTTCGCTCTTGCCGGCGTCGACGATGACAAGTCGTGTCGCCACGCCGTTCGCCCGCAGCATCTCGGCGAGCTGGCGGACCTGGTAACCGAAATCCTTGACCTGTTTCCCGCCGATCGTCACCGGCTCGCCGAGCACTTGCGCGCGCGTCTTGTGCCCCTTGGTGATCACGTTGTCCTGGGTGAAGCGCGGCAGCGTCGGATCGAAGCGGCCCGGAATGTATTTCAAGTCGCCCGGGTGCAACCGGCTTCGGTCGTGCGGCAGGGCAGCGCTGCGGCCGCGAACGGCGTTCAGCACGATGGCGGCCGAGGTGGGCCCGCAGAATGCCGCATTGGACTGGGCTTCGAATTGATTGGCCAGAACCGGAAAGTCCACCTTGGCCGTCGAGCGCGCCAGCCGCGCCAAGCCCTCATTCGAGGCGAACGGCACAAGCTCCTGCGAAACCGCAACCGGCGCGCTGTCGAGCGCGAAGGCCGCCGGGACGGGCGCAACCGCCAGAAAAAACGCGAGGGCAACCCGAACAGAAAACATCATGGCAGCTCCGGTCTCCGGGAGTGGGGGAATGCCGATCCGAAAGGCTCCTAACCTAATCTTCTTCCACGCCCCCGAACAACCCGAACTGCGCCGCATCGCGCGCAGGCTCCGGCAGTCCGAGATGCTTGAACGCGGCGCCGGTCAGCAGCCGCCCGCGCGGCGTGCGCTGGATAAAGCCCTTCTGGATCAGGAACGGCTCGATGATGTCCTCGATGGCGTCGCGCGGCTCGCTCAAGGCGGCGGCCAGCGTGTCGACGCCGACCGGGCCGCCGCCGTAATGCTCCGCGATTGTCGCCAGGTAGCGCCGGTCCATGGCGTCGAGCCCGGCCGCATCCACCTCCAATTCGCCGAGCGCGCGGTCGGCCACCTTGCGGTCGATCCTGTCGGCGCGCTCCACATGCGCGAAATCGCGCACGCGCCGCAATAGTCTGCCGGCGATGCGCGGGGTGCCGCGCGCGCGCCGCGCGATCTCGTTGGCGCCGTCCGCCGTCATGGCGAGCTTGAGCACGCGCGCGCCCGCGATTGACGATCTGCTCGAGCTCGGCCTCGCTGTAGAAATTGAGCCGCAGCGGAATGCCGAAGCGGTCGCGCAGCGGATTGGTCAAGAGCCCGGCGCGCGTGGTGGCGCCGATGAGCGTGAAGGGCGCCAGATCGATCTTCACCGAGCGCGCCGCCGGCCCCTCGCCGATGATGAGGTCGAGCTGGAAATCCTCCATGGCCGGATAAAGGATTTCCTCCACCGCCGGATTGAGCCGGTGGATCTCGTCGATGAACAGCACGTCGCGCGGCTCCAGATTGGTGAGCAGCGCCGCCAGATCGCCGGCCTTGGCGATCACCGGGCCGGAGGTGGCGCGGAAATTGACGCCCAGTTCGCGCGCCACGATCTGCGCTAGCGTGGTTTTCCCCAAGCCCGGCGGGCCGACGAACAGCACGTGGTCGAGCGCTTCCTTGCGCGCGGCTGCCGCCGCGATGAACACATTCAGATTGGCGCGCAGCTTGTCCTGGCCCACGAAGTCGCCGAGCCGCTGCGGCCGCAACGACGCGTCCACGTCGTCGTCGCGCGGCTCGGCACTGACCAGGCGGCGCGGGGTCGTGCTCATGTCAGCTTCCATTTCTTGGTCAGCCACCAGCACAGGATGGCCGCGAATATCGAACTCGGCAGCAGGCCCGCCGTCAACGGCAGTTTGCCGGGCAGGTCGAGTTCCAGCGACTTGGTCGCGATCACCATGTTGAGCAGCAGCGCCAGGCCGTTGGCCGCCACCGCCGCGAAGATCGGCGTCAGATATTGTGGTGCGCCCGCCAATCAGGCGCGAAAGCGTGACCAACAGGCCGGTCAGCAGCGCCACCATGCCGCCGAAGACGTAAGAAAACACCGCGGTGAAGAACATGGCGCCGGCGAAGGCCTCCGACAGCCGCTGCCAGTCGATGCCGTGGTCGAACACGCCGAAGATGAAGGCGACCAGCAGCAGCGCATAGCCGCCGAGCGGCGGCCCGATGAACAGGAACACGCCGATAATGCCGAAGCTGCGCAGCAGCACCGGCAGTTCGTCGCTCGCCGCCTCTTCCGCCGCCTCCAGGTCCTGCACGTCGGGCACTGGCGGATCGAGCGCCTGCTCGGCCGGTGCGCGCGCGCTCAGGTCTTGCTCGCTCACTTGCCGAGCTCCTTCAGCCCGTGCCGGATCAGGGTTGCGGTATCGGCGCCCTCGCCCGCGCTTCGCGCGGCGGCGGCGATGGCCGCGGCCGCCTGCGGCTGGCCGTAGCCGAGATTGATCAGCGCCGACACCGCGTCCATCACCGGGCGCGGCGCGCGCTTCTCGTCGACGGCACCGGCGAGATGCAGCACGCCGGCGTCGAGATCGACGAAGGCCGGCGCCTTGTCCTTCAGCTCGCTCACGATGCGCTCGGCGACCTTCGCCCCCACGCCCGGCGACCGCGCCACGGTTCCCTTGTCGCGCATGGCGACCGCATTGGCGAGCTCGGACACTTTCAGCGTGCCGAGCACGGAGAGCGCCACCTTGGCGCCGACGCCCTGCACCGTCTGCAGCAGGCGGAACCATTCGCGCTCGAGGTCGCTGGTAAAGCCGAACAGCTTGATCTGGTCCTCGCGCACGTAAGTCTCGATCGACAGCGTCGCCGGCTCGCCTTTGGCCGGCAGCGCCTGCAGCACGCGCGCCGGACAATGCACCTGATAGCCGACGCCATTGACGTCGAGGATGACGTAATCCTCGCCGTAACTATCGATGACGCCTTTGAGCTTGCCGATCATCGCGCCGCCACCTTCAACAGGACGCTGCTGCGATGATGCGCATGACAGACCGCGATCGCCAGCGCGTCGGCGGCGTCCTCGCTCTGCGGGTCGGCCTGCGGCAGCAGCACGCCGATCATCATGCGGATTTGCGCCTTCTCGCCGTGGCCGGCGCCGACGATCGATTTCTTCACCAAATTGGGCGCGTATTCGGCGACGCTCAAGCCGGCCCTGGCCGGCACCAGCATGGCAATGCCGCGTGCCTGGCCGAGCTTGAGCGTCGCCGCCGCATTGGCGTTGACGAAGGTCGCCTCCACCGCCGCCTCGTGCGGACGGAACTCCTCGATCACCGCCAGCAGACCGTCATGGATCGCCAGCAGCCGCTCGGCGAGCGGGGCGCGCTCGTTCGTTGCGAGCGAGCCGCAGGCCACGTGGATGAGCCTGTTGCCGTCGGCCTCGATCAGGCCCCAGCCGGTGCGGCGGAGCCCCGGGTCGATGCCGAGGATGCGAATCGGTTGCCGGCACATGGCCCCGTTGATAGCCCCGCCGCCCGCGCGCGCCTAGGGACGGCAAAAATGCCAACCAACTTAACGCGCTACGGGCAACGTCGGTCGCATGCGCGCGGGCTCCCTGATAAGGAGGGGCCAGTCCCCCAAGTCCCCGCCAAGTCCCCGCTCCCCACATGATCGAGCTTCCCCACCTCGCCGCCTTCGCCGCCGTGCTGCACGACCCCCGTTTCGCGGCGGCCGTCGGCATCGCCCTGCTCGCCGGCGCGGTGCGCGGCTTTTCCGGCTTCGGCTCGGCCATGATCTATGTGCCGCTGGTCGCCGCGGTCTACGGGCCGCGCATCGCCACCGTATCCTTCGTGCTGCTGGATTTCGTGTGCGTGGCGCCGTTCGCGCTGGGCGCTGTGCGCCAGGCGCACTGGCGCGAAGTGCTGCCGGCCTACCTCGCCGCCACGCTCACCGTGCCGCTCGGCACCTTCGTGCAGCAGACCGTCGACCCGATCTTGCTGCGCTGGGGCATGGCGTTGTTCGTGCTCGGCTTCGTCGCGCTTATCGCCTCCGGCTGGCGCTACCCGTTCAAGCCGAGCACGCCGGCGGCGATCGGCGCCGGCGCGCTGTCGGGCTTCACCGGCGGCGCCGCGCAGATGGGCGGCCCGCCGCTTATTCTCTACTGGCTCGGCAGCCCCACCGCCGCCGTCACCGTGCGCGCCAATCTGCTGGTTTTTCTGGTGATCCTACAGCTCACGCTGATGGCGAGCTTTGCCTGGCAGGGCTTGGCGACGGCGCATCCGCTCGCGCTCGCCGCGCTGTTGTGGCCGGTCTATATCCCGGCGCTGGTGCTCGGCGCCCGCTGGTTCCGCGCCGCCTCGGATATCGGCTACCGCCGCATCGCCTACGCTATCGTTGCGCTCGCCGCCTTGGCCAGCCTGCCGCTGTTCGACAGGTTTCTGCACTGAGCGCGCGCATGCGCCTCACACGCTCATCTTCTGCACCAGCACGTCCGAGACTTCGAAATTGGCGTAGACGTTCTGCACGTCGTCGTTGTCGTCGAGCGATTCGATCAGCTTGATCACCTTCTCGCCGGCCTCGTCGTCGACGGCGATGGTGTTCTGCGGCTTCCAGGTGAGCGCCGATCTGCGCGGCTCGCCGAACTTCGCCTCCAGCGCCTTGGCGACGTCGCCCAAGCCATCGGGCGTGGTGAAGATCTGATGGCCGTCGTCGCTGGAGATCACATCCTCGGCGCCCGCTTCGATCGCCGCTTCCAGCATGGCGTCGGCGCTGGCCACGCCGGCGTCGTATTCGACCACGCCGACATGGCTGAACATGAACGACACCGCGCCGGTCTCGGCCAGGTTGCCGCCGGCCTTGGTGAAGATGGCGCGCACCTCGCCGGCGGTGCGGTTGCGGTTGTCGGTCAGCGCCTCGACGATCACCGCGACGCCGCCGGGCGCGTAGCCCTCGTAGCGGATCTCGTCGTAGTTCTCGCCCTCGCCGCCCTGGCTCTTCTTGATGGCGCGCTCGATATTGTCCTTCGGCACGTTCTCGGCCCGGGCCGCCAGGATCGCCGCGCGCAGGCGCGGGTTGAACGCCGGGTCCGGCATGCCGAGCTTGGCGGCCACCGTGATCTCGCGGGCGAGCTTGGAGAACAGCTTGGCGCGCGCCTTATCGGCGCGCCCCTTCTTGTGCATGATGTTCTTGAATTGGGAATGACCGGCCATGGTTCTGGAACTCGAGCATTAATGTCGGCGGGTATATAGGCCGGCCGCGCAAGAAAATAAATATTGCCGTGAGGCCCGGCCGGGCTAGATCGCCGCCGCCGTCACGTTGCGCAGGGTCGCGTCGATGCAGGCGCGCAACCGCCCCGCATTCTCGTGCACGCGCGCCTTGTAGCGGGCAACCGCGTCGCGGTCGACCAGGAAGTACTGGCGCTCGGGATAGCTGCGGCCGAAAATGTCGATCAGCAGGCTGCGGAAATGGCCGGCGGCGGCGCCCGGCATAGCGGGCGACGGCGGCTCCTCATAGGCCGCCAGCTCGGC
This sequence comes from uncultured Pseudomonadota bacterium, assembly GCA_963805535.1. GTDB lineage: Bacteria > Pseudomonadota > Alphaproteobacteria > Rhizobiales > Xanthobacteraceae > Pseudolabrys. The sequence continues at coordinate 643,959 of CAWDUV010000002.1, read as the reverse complement.
GGCGGTGAGCGCGCAGAGAAACGGCTGCGGCGCCGTGGCATAGACCTGCTTGTGGCGCTGGATGGTCTCGATGTCGAGCGCGGCCGCCGCGGCGCCGTCGATGCGCAGCGGCGCGTCGTCGCTCGCATGCGCCAGCGGAAATAGCTCGATCAGCCAGTCGCCGAGATGCTCGACATTGTTGCGCCCGCGCCCGTACATCAGCACGTCGTCCTGATGGCGCGCGAACCAGCGGTCGAGCCGCCCGATCAGCCGCTCCAACCGCGCGCGCGGGATCAGTTCGCGATGCTGCGTGCCGAAAATGCCGATCGAGGCCTTGGCCCGCCCAACGAGATCGATGAGTGCATCGCCGAGCAACGGCTGCAACAGCCCGTTGCCGGTGCCGATCAGCGCCAGGTCGTACGAACTCGCGCGCCCGGTCGAGCGTGCCGAAGGTCAAGTGATCGAGCTCCGCCTCGCCCGGCAGCAAAGCATGAATCAATTGCCGCCCCAGCCGGCCGCCGAAGCTGCGGCAATCGTCGTCCGCAACCAGCGCCACCCGGCAGGGCACGGGCGGCCGCATGCGTTCGGCCGGCGTCAGCCGGATCAAGGCCTGCGCGCTGTCGACCGGCGCGGTGCATTCGATGCGGAAGCCGTAGCGGTCGAACAGCCGCGCCAATTCGAAATAGCCGAAATGGTTGAGCCAGCCGAGCGCCGCGCGGTCGCAAGCCCCCGTCAGGTCGGTGGCGCAATAGCTCAGGATCACATCGCGCTTGCAGAAGCGCAGATGCGTGAAGAAGCTCTCCACGTCGGCGATGGTCTCGAGCACGCCGAGCATGACGATGACGTCGGCTTGCGCTGCCTGCTTGGTGGGAAACTCGCCGGCATTGAGATCGCAGACGACGGTGTCCTCGTCGCGCGCGATCAGGTCGCAGCCTTGGTATTCGCAGCCGTTCGGCAGATAACGAGCAAGCGCCTTGCGCCCGCAATTGAGCTCCAGCACGCGCGCGCCGGCGGGGATGAACTGCGCGGCGAATTGCGCGCGCTCGTCGTGCAGGGGTTGCGGCGCTTGCGCCCAGCGCGCCGCGTCGGCGGCGGGCGCGAGATGACCGTGGGTGTGCAGTGCCATTACGACCCGTGCTGCGGACTTGCCTTGCCGGACGCGGCACGGGCCGGCGAATCATCTTGATCTAACGAATCATCGCCGCCACTCGCGGTCAACCGCGAAAGAAATGGCACTACGCCCAAAAATTGGGCCGCGCCTCCTCCAGCGCGCCGCCGAGCCGCACCGCGCCGACCTTGCTGGCAAGGCCGGTGGTATCGTCGGTTTCGACCGCGACCGCGCACAATGTCGCGGGACCCATGGCCGGCTCGAACTTGGCGCCCGGGATCTTGCGCATAAAGCGGGTGAGCGGCTCGTCCTTGCCCATGCCGATCACCGAGTCGAAATCGCCGCACATGCCGACGTCGGTCATGAAGGCGGTGCCGCCCGGCATGACGCGGTGGTCGCTCGTCGGTACATGCGTATGGGTGCCGACCACCAGGCTCGCGCGCCCGTCGCAGAAATAGCCCATGGCCTGCTTCTCGCTGGTCGCCTCGCAATGCATGTCGAGCACGATGGCGTCGACCTCGCGCTTGAGCGCGCAGGCATTAAGCTCGCGGTCGACCACCGCGAAGGGATCGTCGAGCGCGTCCATGAAGATGCGGCCCATGGCGTTGATGACCAGCGCGCGCTTGCCGTTCTTGGTGTCGACCAGCGCCGCGCCGCGGCCGGGCGTGCCGGCGGGATAATTGGCCGGGCGGATGAGGCGCGGCGCGCGTTCGATGAACACCAGCGCCTCGCGCTGGTCCCAGGCGTGGTTGCCGAGCGTAACGCAATCGGCGCCGGCGTCGATCAGCTCGTTGTAGATCGTTTCCGTAATGCCGAAGCCGCCGGCGGCGTTCTCGCCGTTGACCACCACCAGGTCGAGCTTCCAATCGGCGATCAGCCGCGGCATGTGCTCGAGCACCACCGCGCGTCCGCTGCGCCCGACTATATCGCCGATGAAGAGAATACGCATGCCGTGTCACAATCCGCGCAAATCGATGACCTCGCGCTCCGTTAGCACGAAGTCGAGCCGCTCGTCGCGGTCCGTGGCGGGCACCTCCCCAATTTCCTGCGCGGCGAAGGCGAGGCCGACCGCCGTGACCGCTTTCCGCGCGCGTAAGGCGCGGATGGTCATGTCGTAATAGCCGGCGCCATAGCCGATGCGCTGGCCGGCGCGGTCGAAGGCGGCGAGCGGCACCAGCAGCACGTCGGGGGCGACCTCCGGCGCTTCCGGTTTGGGCTCGCGGATGCCCCATTGCCCACGCGCCAGCTCATCGCCGAATGCGTAAGCGCGCATGATCAGCGGCTTGCCCCGTCCGGCAATCGCCGGCAACGCCAGCTTGGCGCCGGCCTCCGCCAGCTTACGCATGAGAGGCAGCGGATTGATCTCGCTCTTCATCGCCATGAAGCCGGAGACGAACATGCCGGGCTTGAGCGCAAAGGGCAGCCCGCGCGCGGCGATCGCTTCGGCGGCTGCGCTGCGCATCTGCGCCGGCAGCGCGTCGCGCCGGGCGAGCGCCTCAGTGCGCAGCTGCGCTTTCAATGATGTCGTGGAAGGTGCGGAGCTGATCACACTCGTGTCCCGGATTGGGTGCAGCGCGAAGCGGCGCACCGCCGATCCGGGACCGCCAACCATTCGTGCGGTCCCGGGTCTGCAGCGCAGCACCATAGCGGGTCGAAGATGCGCGTGAACGCGCTATGGTGCTGCGCTGCGCCCGGGACAAAAAATCAGTGCGGAGCCACGATGGCCGTCAGAGCGTGATCCCGGGAACCTACATAAGTAGGTGGGCGCCATATGACCGAACCCACGAGCTCGGCCAGGGACAGCTCCCGTTGGGATCGTAAGGCCCCGGGGAATGTGTCTCTGTCGCACCTCGCAGCCCCGCGGGGGGAATGTAGTGCGCTTTGCCGCCGCCCGCCACTGGCCCGGGCGGGTCAATCGCGCAGGCCCGTCGCCGCGTCGACCACCATCATGGTCGTCGTCATCAGCGCAACCTGTTTGGATCGCCCGGCCTCTTCCGCAAACACTTCCCCAATACAGACCATCAGGGTACGGCCCGGCCGCACCACGCGGCCGACGGCGCGCAGACGCTCGCCCTTGGCCGGCGACAGCAGATTGACCTTGAACTCGATGGTCAACACGGCCGCCTCCGCCGGCATCATGCTCAGGGCGGCAAAGCCGCAGGCGCTGTCGACGATGGTCGTTACCACGCCGCCATGAACGAAGCCGTGCTGCTGAGTGAGCGCAGCCGAGTATGGCAAGGCGATTTCGACTTCGCCTTCGCGCACCGCCACGAGCGAAGCCCCGATCGTGGTCATGATGCCCTGGCGGGCGAAGGCGCCGCGAATGCGCTGCTCGATGGCGGAGGCGGCCGGCACGCCGCGCTACCCGATCGCCGCGCCGTTGCCGTTGGCCACCGTGGCGTTGAGCTTGCGGGTGATGCCCTCGATTCGCTCGGCCGCCGAGTTAAAGGCATTGACCACCGCGGTGGAAGCAGCCTTCGCCCGGTCGGCCGCCACCACGCGCGCGTCCTGCAAGCCGGCGATATCCTCCTCCAGCCGGCGGATGCGGCGCCTGGCCTCGTCGAGCTCGTCCGCCACCATCAGCGCCGCCATCACGGTCAGCCGCGTGTCGCCGATCTCGCCGAATTTCTGCCGCAGCGTCTCGATGCGCGCGTCCATGTCGTTGGCCAGCGCATGCAGATGGTCCTGCTGGCCGTCCTCGCAGGCGAGGCGGAACTGGCGGCCGGCGATGGTGGCATTCACCTGGGTCATGGCGTTCATATCGGTCGCTCGTGCGCGTTCACTCATTGGCATCCAACACCGCCTGAATCGATGCAATGGCCGTATCGAGGCGCTCGGCGACCTCGCGGTTGGTGGTTTCCAGCCGCCGCGAACGTGAAGTCTCGCCGTCGAGCGCGGCGGCAAGCCGCGTGCGGTCGACCCCGAGCGCCTCCACCTGATGCGCCAGGTCGTCCTCGCGGCGGTCGGCCTCGCGCCGGCGCTCGGCCGCGGCATCGAGCCCGTCGAGCGCCGAGGCCAGGCGCTTGACCGCGGAATCGATCGCGTTCTGGTCGCTCATCGCCACGCGTCCCAAATCGCCCGAATTATTCACGAAAAGCCTTGCGGCGGCAAAAGCTTAAGCCAAGAATTCTTACGTGCTGCACGACGCTTCCGTCAACGGCGGCGACAAGATATGCCCCGTTGTTTTCGTGCGGCTGTGCATGAAACCCGGCCGGTTCCCCCGTCACATTGACTCGCAAGCGTCACATGCTATCCACCCGCGACCAACAGGCCTTTCCATGAGTGCAAACGCTTCGTCGACGGCAGCCGTGGCAGCTTCAGGGCGGCGCGGGCCAGCCGCCGCGGGTTCCGCCATTGCCCATAAGCGCATGGCCAATGCCATCCGCGCGCTGGCCATGGACGCGGTCGAGCGGGCCAAGTCCGGCCATCCCGGCATGCCCATGGGCATGGCCGATGTCGCCACCGTCCTGTTCACGCAAGTTCTCAAGTTCGATCCGAGCGATCCCCACTGGCCCGACCGCGACCGCTTCGTGCTGTCGGCCGGCCATGGCTCCATGCTGCTCTATGCGCTGCTTTATCTGACCGGCTATCCGGCGATGACGCTCGACGAGATCAAGCGCTTCCGCCAGCTCGGCTCGATCACCCCCGGCCATCCCGAATACGGCCACACGCCCGGCGTCGAGACCACCACCGGCCCGCTCGGGCAAGGGCTCGCCACCGCGGTCGGCATGGCGATCGCCGAGAAGCACATGGCCGCGCTGTTCGGCGAGGAGATCGTCGATCACAAGACCTACGCGATCGTCTCGGACGGCGACCTGATGGAAGGCATCAGCCACGAGGCCATCGCGCTCGCCGGCCATCTGAAGCTCAACAGACTGATCGTGCTGTTCGACGACAACGGCATTTCCATCGATGGACCCCTCTCGCTCGCCGACAATGTCGATCAGGTCAAGCGCTTCCAGGCCTGCGGCTGGAACGCCTGGCACATCGACGGCATGGATCAAGCAGCGGTCGCCGACGCGCTCGGCAAAGCGCAAACCTCCGACAAGCCGGTGCTGATCGCCTGCAAGACGCAGATCGGCTACGGCGCGCCGACCAAGGCCGGCAAGGCCTCCGCGCACGGCTCGCCCTTGGGCGCCGAGGAAATCAAAGGCGCGCGCGCAGCGCTCGACTGGGAATACCCGCCGTTCGAAATTCCCGAAGATGTTCTCGGTGAGTGGCGCGATGCCGGCGCGCGCGGCAAGCCGGCGCATGCCGAATGGAACAAGCGCCTGGCCGCGCTCGATGCCGCAACGCGCGCCGACTTCGAGCGCCGCGTCAAGGGCGAACTGCCGCCCGCGCTCGACGAGGCCGTGCGCAAAGTCGAAAGAGTCCCTCGCCGCCACGCCGAAGGACATCGCCACGCGCTCCTCCTCCGAATTCGCGCTGGAGAGCGCTGGTGCCGGCGCTGCCGGAAATGATCGGCGGCTCGGCCGACCTCACCGGCTCCAACAACACCCGCACCAAGTCGATGCAGGCGATCGACCGCCGTCGGACTTCTCCGGCCGCTTCATTCATTACGGCGTGCGCGAGCACGGCATGGCCGCGGCCATGAACGGCATGGCGCTGCACGGCGGCATCATCCCGTATAGCGGCACCTTCCTGGTGTTCTCCGACTATTGCCGCCCGGCCATCCGGCTTGCCGCGCTCATGGGCATGCGCGTCATCCATGTCATGACGCACGATTCGATCGGCCTCGGCGAGGACGGCCCCACCCACCAGCCGGTCGAGCAGCTCGCGGCCTTGCGCGCCATCCCCAATCTGCTGGTGTTCCGCCCGGCCGACGCGGTGGAAACGGTCGAATGCTGGCAGCTCGCCTTGCAGACGAAGAGCCGCCCGAGCGTTCTCGCCCTCACCCGCCAGAGCTCTGCCGCAACTGCGCCGTACGCTCGACGCGGAAAATAAATGCGCCGCCGGCGCCTATGAGATTTCCCCGGCGGCCGGCAAGGCCGACGTGTCGCTTTTCGCCACCGGTTCGGAAGTCTCGCTCGCCGTCGCCGCGCAAAAGCTGCTGGCCGACAAGGGCATCCGAGCGCGCGTGGTCTCGGTGCCCTGCTTCGAATTGCTGGCGGAAGCCCCGGAAGCCGCCCGCCGCACGGCAATCGGCAACGCCAAGGTGAACGTCGGGGTGGAAGCAGCCGTGCGCCAGGGCTGGGACGCCGTGATCGGCGAGCACGGCGCCTTCATCGGAATGTCATTCTTTCGGCGCCAGCGCGCCCTACAAGGAGCTCTACAAGCATTTCGGCATCACGGCCGAGGCGATCGCGCAAGCCGCGCTCGACAGGCTGGCGTAAACGCTGCCTCAGCCAGTGACACGATAAAGCTGCCAGGCGTCCGGCATGCCCTTCAAGGCGTGCGCTGCCGAAATCCTCGAAGGTCAGCCCCGAGCCCGCCACCAGATCCTTCACCGTGCGCGACACGATGACGTCGTCGGCCTTGCCGAGAGCGGCCACGCGCGCGGCGATATGCACGGCGATGCCGCGCACGTCGTTTTCGGCAAGCTCGACCTCGCCGGTATGCACGCCGACGCGCACGGGCGCGCCGACCGCGTGCGCCGCGGCGCCGATCGCGCGCGCGCAATGAATGGCGCGCGCCGGGCCGTCGAAGGTCGCGAGAAAGCCGTCGCCCAATGTCTTCACTTCGTGGCCGCGGAAGCGCGCAAGCTCGCGGCGCACCGCGGCGTCGTGCGCGGTGAGCAGCGTACGCCAGGCCGCATCGCCGAGCGCCTCGGCGCGCACCGTCGAAATCGACGATGTCGGTGAACAGCACGGTCGCCAGCACGCGGTCGAGCACCGGCACCGACTTGGAGCCGGTGAGGAATTCCACGATCAAGTCGAGAATTTCACCCGCATTGTCGCCGATGTAGAACAAATGGTCGTTGCCGGGCAGCTCGACATAACGCGCATCCGGAATGTGCTTTGCCAGCTCGCGGCCGCCTGCGACATTGACCGTCATGTCGTCCGTGCGGTGGATGATGAGCGTCGGCACGTGGACGCTCGGCAGAATATCGGTAATGTCGATCTCGCCGTTCATGCGCATGATCTCGATGCAGCCGGCGGGACTGGCGCCGAGCCGCTCGAAGCGGCCCCACCAGTCCTGGAAATGCTTCTGCCCTGCAACCGAAGGCGCAAAGCGCCGCAGGCTGGCGCCGCTGCCCCAGGCCTTATCGACATAGCTGAAGAACTGCTGCAGCACCTCCGGCGACGGGAACCAGGACGAGAAGCGCGCGAAGGCGCCGTACAGCACCAGTGCCTGGCAGCGGCCCGGATGCGTCGCCGCGAACAGCGAGGCGAACGAGCCGCCTTCCGAAATGCCGAAGATCGCCGCGCGTTCGACGCCGGCGGCATCCATGACGGCGCGCGCGTCGTCCATGCGCTCGTCCATGCCCGGCTGCCGCCCCACCCGGTCCGACAGGCCGGTGCCGCGCTTGTCGAACATGATGACGCGCATCGACTCGGCGAGCTGCGCCAGCCAGCGCGCCAGGATCGGCTCCTCCCACCACAGGTCGAGGTGCGAGATGAAGCCGGGAAAGACCACCAGATCGGTGCTGCCCTGCCCGAACACCCGGTAGGCGACGTGCACCTCGCCGCTCTTGGCGTAGCGGATGGGGGCCTTGGCGTATTCGTTTTCGGAGGCCATCCGGGAGCTCCTTGCGTCAGGCAGTCTTGCCTACCGGCCGGCGCCAAGTCGAGGTACCGCGGCCCGCCTGCGGCGCGATGGCGCGCCCGCCGCCAGCGGGCCAATGCATTGTGAAGCCGATGTGACGCCGCCGCCGGCCGCTCTGGCGCCCACCGGTCGCCATCCCCATGTAATTTTGGGGCCGGCGCGATCCACCCCATCCGGCGACGCCATGAACCGGGCCGGCGGCTTGAGAGTTACCCGCAGGAGTTCTACAAGACCGCCGCGATTGTCAGCTTTTTGCCGCACAGTCGGGCGACGGACCGCTAAAATTTCCGCCTGATTGCGCGCTTTTCCGAAGGAGTGTGCCCACCATGTCCGTACGCGTCGCCATCAACGGGTTCGGCCGCATCGGCCGCAACGTGCTGCGCGCCATCGCCGAGGCCAAGCGAACCGACATCGAAGTCGTCGCCGTCAACGACTTGGCGCCGGTCGAAACCAACGCCTATCTCTTGCGCTTCGACAGCGTGCATGGCCGTTTCCCCGGCGAGGTCACGGTCAAGGGCGACACCATCAGCGTCGGCAACGGCGCCATCAAAGTGATCGCCGAGCGCGACCCTTCCAAGCTGCCCTGGAAGGATCTCGGTGTCGACATCGCGCTCGAATGCACCGGCATTTTCACCGCCAAGGAAAAGGCCAAGTTGCATATCGACGCCGGCGCCAAGCGCGTTTTGGTTTCCGCGCCCTCCGACGGCGCCGACCTGACCGTGGTCTACGGCGTCAACCATGACAAGCTGACCAAGGAGCACAAGGTCGTCTCCAACGCTTCCTGCACCACCAATTGCCTGGCGCCGGTCGCCAAGGTGCTCAACGACGCCGTCGGCATTGACAAGGGCTTCATGACGACCATCCACGCCTACACCAACGACCAGCATCTGCTCGACCAGGTGCACAAGGACCTGCATCGCGCGCGCGCCGCCGCCATGTCGATGATCCCGACCTCGACGGGCGCGGCGAAAGCCGTCGGGCTGGTGCTGCCCGAGCTCAAAGGCAAGCTCGACGGTGTCGCCATCCGCGTGCCGGTGCCCAACGTCTCGGTGGTCGACTTCAAATTCGTCGCCAAGAAGTCGACCGACAAGGAAGAGATCAACGGCGCCATCAAGCGCGCCGCCGAGCAGCAGCTCAAAGGCATCCTCGGCTATCACACCGCGCCCAACGTCTCGATCGACTTCAACCACGACGCCCATTCCTCGGTCTTCGACATGGAGCAGACCAGGGTGATGGACGGCACGCTGGTGCGCGTGATGAGCTGGTACGACAACGAATGGGGCTTCTCCAACCGCATGGCCGACACCGCCGTGGCGATGGGGAAGTTGATCTAATCCAAGGGGCCTCATCCTTCGAGACGCCCGCCTTCGCTAACGCTTCGGCGGGCTCCTCAGGATGAGGACCGAAGTTTCAGCCCTCATCCTGAGGAGCCGAGCGCAGCGAGGCGTCTCGAAGGATGAGGGCGCCGGGTAACTCCTGCATGACAAACTTCCGCACCCTCGACCACGTCGACGTAAAGGGCAAGCGCGTGCTGGTGCGCGTCGACCTCAACGTGCCGCTCGATCACGGCGTGGTCACCGACGCAACCCGCATCGAGCGCGTCGCCCCCGCCCTCACCGAGCTCGCCGACGCCGGCGCCAAAGTCATCCTGCTCTCGCATTTCGGCCGCCCCAAAGGCAAACGCGATCCCAAGGATTCGCTCAAGCCGGTCGCCGCCGAAGTCGCGCATATCCTCAAGCGTCCGGTGAAATTCGTCGAGGACTGCATCGGCGATGTGGCCGAAAAAGCGGTCGCCGCCATGAAGCCGGGCGACATTATCTGCCTGGAGAACACCCGCTTTTACCCGGGCGAGGAAAAGAACGATCCCGCATTCGTCGCTCAGCTCGCCAAGCTCGGCGACATCTGGGTCAACGACGCCTTCTCCGCCGCCCATCGTGCGCATGCCTCCACCGAAGGCCTCGGCCACGTGCTGCCCGCTTACGCCGGGCGCACCATGCAGGCCGAGCTCGAAGCGCTCGGCAAAGCGCTCGAACATCCCGCGCACCCGGTGGCGGCCATCGTCGGCGGCGCCAAGATTTCCACCAAGCTCGACCTGCTCGCCAATCTGCTGAAGAAAGTGGACGCGCTGATCATCGGCGGCGCCATGGCGAACACTTTTTTGCTGGCGCAGGGTAAGCCGGTTGGCAAATCGCTGGTCGAAAAGGACCTGGTCGACACCGCCCGCAAGATCATGGACGAGGCCAAAGCGCAAAAGCGCGAGATCGTGCTGCCGGTCGACGTGGTGGTGGCGAAGGAGTTCAAGGCCAACGCGCCTTCGCGCGCGGTCGGCCTCGACGCGGTCGGCTCAGACGACATGATCCTCGACATTGGCCCGCGCAGCGTGGAATTCGTCTGCTCGGTGCTGGCGCGTGTCAAGACGCTGGTGTGGAACGGCCCGTTCGGCGCTTTCGAGATGGAACCGTTCGACACCGGCACCATTGAGGTGGCGGAAGCCGCCGCGGAACTGACTGCCAACCGCGAGCTTGTCACGGTGGCGGGCGGTGGCGACACGGTGGCGGCGCTCAATGCTGCCGGCGTCACCGACCGCTTGACCTACGTCTCCACCGCCGGCGGCGCCTTCCTGGAATGGCTAGAAGGCAAGAGCCTACCGGGGGTCGAGGTGTTGCGCGCCAAGTGAGCGCGACTATGATCCGCCAAAATCCCGAGGGGCGAGACGGTATGGAGAGGGAACCATGAATCTCGACGCATTGAACAAAGTTGTGCTGGCCATGGTGGCGCCCGGCAAAGGCATCCTCGCCGCCGACGAATCGAGCGGCACCATCAAGAAGCGCTTCGACGCCATCGGCGTGCAATCGACCGAAGACAGCCGCCGCGACTATCGCGAGCTGCTGTTCCGCTCGGCCGAGGGCATGAAGCACATTTCCGGCGTCATCCTCTACGACGAGACCATTCGCCAGAAGGCCAAGGACGGCACGCCGCTGGTCAAGCTGATCGAGCAGGCGGGCGCCGTCCCCGGCATCAAGGTGGACAAAGGCGCCAAGCCCATGGCGCTCGCGCACGAGGGCGAGACCCTCACCGAGGGCCTCGACGGCCTGCGCGAGCGGCTCGCCGAATACCGCAGCCTGGGCGCAAAATTCGCCAAGTGGCGCGCGGTGATCGACATCGGCAAGGGCATGCCCACCCGCAACTGCATCCATGCCAATGCGCATGCGCTCGCCCGCTACGCCGCGCTCTGCCAGGAGCAGGGCATCGTGCCGATCGTCGAGCCCGAAGTGCTGATGGACGGCGACCACGACGTCGACCGCTGCTTTGCCGTCACCGAGAATGTGTTGAAGACCGTGTTCAACGAGCTGTTCGAGGCCCACGTCATGCTGGAAGGCATGGTACTCAAGCCCAACATGGTGATCGCCGGCAAGAAGAGCGCCAAGCAGGCGAGCGTCGAAGAGGTCGCCGAGAAGACCATTACCGTGCTGAAGATCTGCGTGCCGGCATTGGTGCCCGGCATCGCCTTCCTGTCCGGCGGCCAGTCCGACGAGCAGGCGACCGCCCATCTCGACGCCATGAACAAAATCGGCAACCTGCCCTGGAGGCTCACTTTCTCTTACGGCCGCGCGCTGCAGGCGGCGCCGCAGACCGCCTGGAAGGGCAAGGCGGAAAACGTCGCCGCCGCCCAGCGCGCCTTCGCCCACCGCGCGCAGATGAACGGACTAGCCGCGCTCGGCCAGTGGCAAGCCGACCTGGAGAAGAAGGCGGCGTGATTTGTTCGCCGCTCCCCGCAAGCGGGGAGGGATAGCGCTGCGGCGGTGCGCCTTATTCACGCCCCGGCGCCTCCGTAGTAAGCAGGCGCCAGGGGCGGCACCACCACGCGCCGGATGCAGCGCCTGTGTCCGGCCGCTCATAGCGTCGATTAAAGCCTTTGGCCCAAGTGGAGCTCAAAGCCGAATTGCCCGCCGACCGCGGACCTGCGCGCGCCGGTCTGCGCCCGGATGCGCTGGTCTACGCCGTCCTCTTCGGCGCCGCCGTGCTGCTGTGGTGGCTGGCGGCCGAGCATTCTTCGCTGCTGCCGGTGTTTGCGCCCTGGGATTTCTCCTTCGTCGAATTCCTCAGCGGCTGGCTGGCGCTGTTCTGGTACCTGCGCGGTTTATCGCGCACGCCCGCCGCCGAGCGGCCTTCGCGCGCGCGCCAGCTCGCCTTCTTCGCCGGTCTCCTCATCACCTATGCCGTGCTGGAGACGCGCTACGAATATCTCGCCGAGCACCAGTTCTTCTTCAACCGCATCCAGCACGTGGTCATGCATCATGTCGGGCCGTTCCTGTTCGCGCTTGCCTGGCCCGGCGACACGCTGATGCGCGGCATGCCGGCGTGGGCGCGCCGCGTGGTCGTGCATCCGATCCTTACCCGCACCGTCTATGTGCTGCAGCAGCCGGCGCTCGCCGCCATCCTGTTCTCCGGCACGTTCTTCTTCTGGCTCATTCCGGCGGTGCATTTCCGCGCCATGATCGACCCGCATCTGTTCGCGCTGATGAACTGGACCATGGTGGCGGACGGCATCCTGTTCTGGTGCCTGGTGCTCGATCCACGGCCGAAACCGCCGGCGCGCGCCTCCTTCGGCGTGCGCGCCGCGCTCGCCATGCTGGTGATGTTTCCGCAGATCGTCGGCGGCGCCTTGATCGCCTTCAGCCCGCGCGATCTTTATGCGTTTTACGACCTGTGCGGCCGCATCTATCCGGAAATGGGGGCGCATTACGACCAGGTGATCGGCGGCCTGATCACCTGGATTCCGCCGGCCATGATGAGCGTGCTGGCCCTGGTGCTGGTGCTCAATGCGCTGCGACGCTGCGAGGAAAGGACAATCGAGGATGAAACCGAACAAGACGACACGCGCCCGATCATCGACGCCAGCCAATGGACCGGCGGTTAGCGCTGGCGCTGCTGCTCGCACTATCGCTCACGGCCCCCGCCCTGGCCGCACCCAAGGGCGTGACCATCGAACACCCCTGGATGCGCATGATCATCAAGGCCCGCCCGGCGGCCGGCTACTTCACGCTGCGCAACAATAGCGACAAGCCCGTCGTGCTCACCGGCGCTTCATCGAGCGCCTGCGGCATGGCCATGCTGCACCAGTCGAAAGAAGAAAACGGCGTCGAGAAGATGCTGCCGGTCAAGAGCGTGATCGGTGAAGCCGCACGGCACGCTCAAGTTCGAGCCCGGCAGCTATCACGTCATGTGCATGAAGCCGAACATGTCTCTCGGCAAGAGCGTGCCCATGACGCTTGAATTCGCCGGCGGCGACAGCCTCACGGCGCAGTTTGCGGTCAAGGGCCCGGGCGGGAAGTGACGGCGCGTAAACTCACAACCACCCCAACATCCGCCGCCACCAGCTCCCCGAACCCTCGCCCGCCACCATGCCGCGCAGGTCGGCGAGCGTGGCTCCGAGCTTGACGTTGGGCTTCGACAACGACGTGAAGATCAGCTTGATGTCGCCGGTGCGGTTGAACACATAGACCGCCGAACTGTGCGTCACCTCGTAAGGCTTGCCGTCATGCGCCGGCGTCACCGAATAGGCGACGCGGTAGCGCTTGGCGAGCGTCGCCAGTTGGTCGGGCGTGCCGCGCAGGCCCACCACCTGCGGCGCGAAGCTGCCGGCATATTGCTTCAGCACGGCAAGCGAGTCGCGGTTGGGATCGACGGTGACGAACAGCAGGCGCACGTCGTCCGCCCGCTTGCCCAGGTGCTTGAGCATGTCGGTGACGTTCATCAGCGTGGTCGGGCAGACGTCGGGGCAGAAGGTGTAGCCGAAATACAAGAGCACGATCTTGCCCTTGAAGTCGGCCGCCGTGACGGTCTTGCCGTCGCGCGCCCGCGTCATGGTGAATTTGAGCGCCGGCAGCGCGCCGGTCATCTCGGTGGAATTCCACGCCCGCGCCGGGCCCGGCGCGAAACCGCTCAGGACCAAAGCGAAGATGAGCCCGGTCAGGGCGAAGGCGGACAAGGACGGAATACGGTCGCGCATGACGCTTCCCAATACTCGGCGGCGCCCCCGCGTCAACCGGCCATAAGCTCACCAAGTGTGTTGATTCTGAGACACTTCCGCGCGGGCTTTCATCATCGCAAAAAGCCCGCCGCCGCAGGCCCGCGATCAAAACCGCGTGTCGGGCGCCCCCACGGTAGCCAAGCGCGCGATTTGTGAGTAGTGGATGGTCCCGCCGCCACCGGCCACGCCAATTCATTGCCCAGCACAGGACCTCCCCCGTGATCGATCTCTACACCTGGACCACGCCCAACGGCCGCAAGGTCTCCATCGCGCTGGAAGAGCTCGGCCTGCCCTACACCGTTCACCCGGTCGACATTTCCAAGGACGAGCAGTTCAATCCGGAATTCCTCAAGATCGCGCCCAATAACCGCATCCCGGCCATCGTCGACCGCAACACCAATATTTCGCTGATGGAATCCGGCGCCATCCTGATCTATCTCGCCGACAAGGCCGGCAAGCTGCTGCCGCGCTCGGGCGAGCCGCGCTACCGCGTGATCGAATGGCTGATGTGGCAGATGGGCGGCCCCGGCCCCATGCTCGGCCAGGTGCATCACTTCGTGAAATACAACAAGGGCAAGGCGCCCTACGCCGAGGAGCGCTATCTGAAGGAAGCGCATCGCCTCTACAAGGTGCTCAACACGCGCCTGGAAGGCCGCGAGTTCGTCGCCGACGATTACTCCATCGCCGACATCGCGATCTGGCCGTGGATTTCGCGCTTCGAATGGCAGACCATCGACATGAACCAGTACCCCAACGTCAAGCGTTGGTACACGACCATCGCCAAGCGCCCGGCGGTGCAGAAGGGCTACCAGGTGCCGAAGGACATGGGGCCCGATCCCGATGCCCTGATTACTTTCTCTACCTCCCCCTGAAAGGGGGAGGTCGCTCGCCGAAGCGAAGCGAAGGCGAGCGGGTGGGGGGTTAAACTTTCGGCGAAAGTCGGCGGAGAGTTCGATCTCGCTCAGAAAGGCAATTCACGCCGCGCAGGCCAGGGCCGATCATCCTTCGAGGCTCGCGGCTAAAGCCGCTCGCGCCTCAGGATGACGGGGCGGGGCTTGCACCCGCCCTCACCTGCACGCAACCCTTGCCAACCTTCCGCCCGATTGCGCTACCATGCCGACGTCATGGCACCGCGACCGAAAAAGGCCGATCCGCGTCCCGCCCCGCGTCTCACTCTGGTGACGCCGCGGCTGCAGGCTGCCGCCGGCTTCGCACCCTTGCTTGCCGCGGCGCTTGCCGCCGGCGACGTCGCCGCCGTGCTGCTGCGTCTTGCCGAGACCGACGAGCGCAGCCTGATCAACGGCGCCAAGGCGCTGGCGCCCATCGCGCAGGACAAAGACGCCGCGCTCCTGCTCGACGGCCATGCCGCGCTGGTCGCCCGCGCCGGATGCGACGGCGCCCATCTCACCGGCATCGATGCTTTCAGCGAGGCGCTCGCAACGCTCAAGCCCGAACGCATCGCCGGCTGTGGCGGCCTCTCCAGCCGCCACGATGCCATGGTCGCCGCCGAAGCCGGCGCCGATTACGTCATGTTCGGCGAGCCGGACGAGACCGGCGCACGCCCCGCCTTCGCGGCGGTCGAAGAGCGCGTCGCCTGGTGGGCGGAAGTGTTCGAAGCGCCTTGCCTCGCCTATGCCGGCGCGCCCGAGGAGGTTGCCCCGCTCGTCAAAGCCGGCGCCGATTTCGTCGCGCTCGGCGACTGGCTGTGGCACGATCCGCAAAGCGCCGTCGCCGCCGCCGCGCGCGACCTCAAGCTAGCGGAGCCGGCGTCATGAGCGCGCGCCTGACATTGGCCGCGCTCGCCACGCTCGCGCTCGCGTTCCCCGCGCTGGCGCAGCCCGCCAAGAAGACGCCGCTACCGGAGCCTGCCGCCCGCCGCCGCGCCGGCGAGCCAAGTCGATCTCGCCTACGGCGCCTTTCAGCGCGGCCATTATCTCACCGCGCTCGCCGAAGCCGAAAAGCGCGCCAAGGACAACGACCCCACCGCCATGACGCTGATCGGCCAGCTCTATGCCGGCGGCCTCGGCGTGCCGCAGGATTACGCCAAGGCGGCGCAATGGTATCGGCGCGCGGCCGACCACGGCGACCGCAACGCCATGTTCGCGCTCGCCATGTTCGCCTTCGAAGGCCACAACGGTCCGCACGATCCCGACAAGGCCGCCAAATATCTGAGCGAGGCCGCCAAGCTCGGCCATCCGGCCGCCGAATACGATCTCGGCCTGCTCTATCTGCAGGGCCAGCAATTCCCGCAGGACGCAAAGCGCGCCGCCGAGCTGTTCCGCGCGGCCGCCGCCGCCGGCAGTGCGCCGGCGCAATACGCGCTCGGCACGCTGTACAAGGACGGCCGCGGCGTGCCGAAAGACATGCACGAGGCCATGCAGCTCATGGGGCTCGCCACGCTCGCCGGCAATGTCGACGCCATGGTCGAATACGCCATCGCCCAGTTCAACGGCACCGGCCTCGACAAGAACGAGACCGCCGCCGCCCAGCTCTTTCTCAAGGCGGCGCGCCTCGGCAACCCGGTGGCGCAGGACCGGCTGGCACGCATCCTGATGGCCGGGCGCGGCCTGCCGGTCGATCCGACCGCGGCGGTTAAATGGCACATTATCGCCAAGGCCGGCGGCGCTTCCGATCCCGAGCTCGACCTGTTCGCTTCCAAGCAAAGCGCCAAGGTGCGCGAAGCCGCCGAGAAGCAAGCCAAGACGTGGCTGTCGACCGCGCGCCCGCCGTCGTGACCTTGCTATCCCTCCCCTGACCTCTACCGGTCATTCCGGGGCATCCGCCGAAGCCCGCGAGGGCGAAGGCGGATGAACCCGGAATCCAGAGCGATACGGCAAGGCCTTTCACGTGGCCCTGGATTGCGGGCCCGCTCGCGGAGCCTGTGCCCGGACGGCGCGAAGCGCCGATCCGGGTACGAGCGTCCCGGAATGACTTCGGATAAGGCCGCGCCCTTGACCTTCCGCCCGCCTGCGGGCAGACCGCACGCGCCATGCTCCGCTCCGCACTCCTCAACGTCATGATCGCCGCCGCGCGCAAGACCGCCCGCGCGCTCAAGCGCGACTTCGGCGAGCTCGAGAACCTGCAGGTCTCGCTCAAGGGCCCGGCCAATTTCGTCACCGCCGCCGACCGCCGCGCCGAGGAGACGCTCTTTGCCGAGCTCTCCAAGGCGCGCCCCGGCTACGGCTTTCTCGGCGAGGAAGGCGGCAGTCGCGAGGGCGCCGACAAGACCCACCGCTGGATCGTCGACCCGCTCGACGGCACCACCAATTTCCTGCACGGCATCCCGCAATTCGCCATCTCCATCGCGCTCGAGCGCGAGGGCACGGTGGTGGCTGGACTGGTCTACAATCCCGCCAACGAAGAGATGTTCATCGCCGAGCGCGGCAAGGGCGCCTTCCTCAACGAGCAGCGCATCCGGGTCGCCGGCCGCAAGCGCCTCGCCGAGGCCGTCATCGCCTGCGGACTGCCGCATATCGGGCGCGGTGACCTCAAGCTCGCCGCCCGCGAGACCAACCTGATGCAGACGCAAGTGGCGGGCCTGCGCCGCTTCGGCGCCGCCGCGCTCGATCTCGCCTGGGTGGCGGCGGGGCGGCTCGACGGCTACTGGGAGCGCGACTTGAAGTCCTGGGATATGGCGGCAGGGTTAATCCTGGTGCGCGAGGCCGGCGGCTTTGCCACCGACTGCGACGGCACCGACGCCATCATGGAAAAGGGCCAGGTCGCCGCCGGCAATGACGCCATCCACAAGGAAATCCTGCGCGTGCTCAAGGAGGCGGGCAAATCCTAACGTCATTCCGGGACGCGTGCGCAGCACGCGAACCCGGAATCCAGGGGCCAAGTGCCGTGTCGCCCCTGGATTTCGGGCCCGCGCCGGAGCCTGTCATCGGGCCGCGCTGCGCGCGGACCCGTTGGGCGCGTCCCGGAATGGCCGAAAACATTCGGACCTCGTCTACACCGCAATTTAAACTCATTCCCCGGCTTAACCCTTTAAGGGTTCCGGCATGTTTGCTTTTTCCTTGTCACGGGTCTGTGCCATATTGCACGGGGGTCCGCGCGCATGATCCCGAAAAGCGTTGCCCCGGCTTGAACGGGGATGGGACCCGGTTTTCGGATGAGATCGTGCGCAAACGCAAAAAACGCCGGCATTAACGCTTAACGCCCATGGCCAAAGAACTCGATCCGCTCAAGCTCTCCTCACCCCGCATCTTCCTGTTTCGGATGCTGGTTTTCGTCGTGCTCGGCGGGCTGATCATCTTCCTGCTGCACAAGCAGATCGAGACCGCCTTCATGGCCAATCCCGGCCTCAACACGCTGATCATCGCGGTGCTGCTCATCGGCGTCATCCTGGCGCTGCGCCAGGTGATCCGGCTCTACCCGGAGATCGCCTGGGTCAACAATTTCCGGCTGGCCGATCCGGGTCTGGCGGTCGAAAAGCCGCCCGTCCTGCTCGCGCCCATGGCGGCGATCCTCGGCTCGCGCATGGGACGCATGGCGATCTCGGCGCAGATGATGCGCGGCATTCTCGATTCGATCGCCACCCGCCTCGACGAAGCGCGCGACATTTCGCGCTACATGACCGGCCTGCTTGTCTTCCTCGGCCTGCTCGGCACCTTCTGGGGCCTGATCGAAACCGTGAGCTCGGTCGGCGGCGTCATCCAGGGACTGAAGGCGACCGGCGACGCCGGCACCATGATGGACTCGCTGCGCGAAGGCCTTGCCGCCCCGCTCGGCGGCATGGGCATCTCGTTCTCGTCCTCGCTGTTCGGTCTCGCCGGCTCGCTGGTGCTCGGCTTCCTCGATCTGCAATCGAGCCAGGCGCAGAACCGCTTCTACACCGAACTGGAAGACTGGCTCTCCACCACCGTCTACGACCACGCGGTCGAGCCGATGGCGGCCGGCGGCGCCGGCGAAGTGCGCAGCGCCATGGAGCGCCTGCGCGAGGCGGTCGAGGAAGCCGGCGGCTCGAAGGCCGCCTCCGCCGCCATGTCGAACCTCGCCGAAGCGATCCAGGGCCTGGTGCACCACATGCGCACCGAGCAGCAGATGATCCGCGACTGGGTCGACAGCCAGGCCGAGCAGCAGCGCGAGATCAAGCGGCTGTTGGAGATCATGGTGCGCGAGCAGGTCAATCGCTGAGCGATTGGCGGCAAATGAAGTTGGATTAAGTCATGCCCCTTGCACGCACCCGCCGCAGTGAAGCCGGCATGAACTACTGGCCGGGCTTCGTCGACGCGCTGTCGACGCTGGTCCTCGGCATCATCTTCCTGCTCACCGTGTTCGTGGTGGTGCAGTTCTATCTGCAGCAGGAAGTGCAGGGCAAGGACACCGCGCTGCAGCGGCTCAACGCGCAGATCGCCCAGCTCACCGATCTCTTGTCGCTGGAGAAGACCGGCAAGGCCGACTTGGAAAACCAGCTCGCCGACCTGCGCGCCACGCTCTCCAGCGCGCAGAGCGAGCGCGACAAATATAAGGGCATCGCCGCCGGCGTCGGCGCCGGCATCGGCGCCGCCGAAAGCAAGGCCTCTAAGCTCACCGCCGAGCTGCAGGGCCAGAAGAACATTTCCGCCAAGGCGCTGGCGCAGGTCGAGGTGCTCAACCAGCAGATCGCGGCGCTGCGCCGCCAGCTCGCGGCCATCGAGACCGCGCTCAACGCCTCCGAGCAGAAGAACAAGGAGCAGCAGGGCCGCATCACCGATCTCGGCCAGCGGCTCAATGTGGCGCTGGCGCACAAGGTGCAGGAGCTGACCAAGTACCGCTCCAACTTCTTCGGCAAGCTGCGCCAGATCCTCGGCGACCGGCCCGACATGCGCATCGTCGGCGACCGCTTCGTCTTGCAGTCGGAAGTGTTCTTCGACACCGGCAAGGCCGACCTGAAGCCCGCCGGCACCGCCGAGCTCGACAAGGTGGCGAGCGCGCTTTTGCAGCTCGAGGCGCAGATCCCCAAGAACATCGCCTGGGTGCTGCGCGTCGACGGCCACACCGACGTGCGCCCGATCGCGCCCGGCGGCAAGTTCGGCTCGAACTGGGACCTGTCGGCGGCGCGCGCCATCTCGGTGGTGCAGTATCTGATCGCCAAGGGCGTCAACCCCAAGCGGCTGGTGGCCGCCGGCTTCGGCGAATATCAGCCGATCGACCCCGCCAACACCGAGGAAGCCTACCGCCGCAACCGCCGCATCGAGTTCAAGCTGACGGAGCGGTAGGACAAACGCCGCAATCTGTTTGACGTCATGCCCGGCCTTGTGCCGGGCATCCACGTCTTTACTCTGGCAGGAAGCAAGTCGTGGATGGCCGAGACGAGCCCGGCCATGACGAAATGGAGCCGTGATGACCGTCTACGTCGACGACGCGATCTGGGCCTGGCAGGGCCGCCACTGGTGCCATCTCCTCGCCGACGGGACCGACGAGCTGCACCGTTTCGCGCGCGCGCTCGGCCTCTCGCGCTTCTCCTACCAGGGCCCGCCCAAAACCGCCGCCCCGCATTACGACCTCACCGCCTACGAACGCGGCCGCGCGCTTCGCTTGGGCGCCACACCTTGCGACCGCGCGAGAATCGTCGCCGTCGCGCGCCGGGTGCGGGTCGCGCGTTTTGCGCAGCGCTGACATGACCGGCACCCTTACGCTGCGCCCCTACACCGCCGCCGACGAGGACGCGGCCATCGAGCTGTGGCGGCGCACCTGGGCCGAGCACTATCCGCGCATCGATTTCACCGCGCGCGTGCCCTGGTGGCGCGAGCGCTGGCGCAACGAGCTGGTGCCGCATACGCAAATCGTGCTGGCCGAACGCGACGGCGCGCTCGTCGGCTTCGTCACCATCGAGCCCGCGACCCTGTACCTCGATCAGATCGTGGTGGCGCCGGAAGCCTGGGGCGCCGGCGCCGCGCGCGCGCTGCTCGACGAAGCCAAGCGCCGCTCGCCGCGTGGAATCGATCTCAAGGTCAACAAGGACAATGCCCGAGCCATCGGCTTCTACCGCAAGCACGGCTTCGCCTATGCCGGGGACGACAAGAACCCGGGCTCGGACATGCTCGTCAACAGAATGAGCTGGCGGCCGTAAACCGCCTCACCCTTGCGGGGCGCGGCCCGCCGTCAGTGGCACCACCAAAGATCGTTGGAGCCGTAATAGGGGCAGGCGCCGGTCCCCGGCTGATAGCTGTAGCCCTGGTAGGCGTCCTCCGCCGGCTGATAGGCATAGGCCCCGAGCACGGCCGGGTGAGTCAGATACCAATTGGAGCCGTAGCGGCGATGGTAACGGTACGGACCGCGATAAGCGTGCCCATGGTAGCCGCGCCGATAATAGACCGGCGTCAGCGCGGTCTTGCCGGCGGCGGCCTGCACCGGCGCGATGGGGTTGGCCTGCGCAACGCTCAGCGGTGCGGCCATAGCGGCGGCGACGATGGCCGCGGCGAACAGGGTCGATTTCGGTGTCATTTTTTACACTCCTGAGATCGGTTGAGGCATCCCACCAGATCCCCATCCGCCCTCAACGCGCCGAGCTTCGATTCGGATCGATCACGAATTGTTGCGTAGCCGAACCGCAGCCGCGGCGGTCGGCAGGCACCGGCGCCGGGTCGCAGATTCAAACTGTATGAACCGGAAACTAGCCCCTGGTGACGACCGCCGGCGTCTTGCCTTTGCCGAACGGCGTCTTTCCCTTGCCGGCGCAGCCGGCAACGCTCAACGCAGCTACGATCGCAATTGCAAGCATGAAAGCTTTTCGCATGATGGCCGCCATGACGCTCGATGAAGTTCCAAGCGCCGCAAATTGAATGGTTATGCTTAATGCCGCGTTAATGCCGCGGCGGCCTCCCGGCGCAGCGCCGACATTAACTATTTGTTTACAACCGGGTTGCGGCGGCGGCCGTTTCGCCGACACTGCCGCCTGCGGCGCCGAACGCGGGTGGGGACAACGACAACGCCGCGGCGCCGCGACAGGGGAAATCGCGATGCACCGCAGGCGACTATGGCTCGCCGCTCTCGTCGGCCTGACCTTGGCGTCCGCCCCTTGCGCGCAGGGGGCGCCCTTGGGCGGCGTGTCGGCGAAGGCGGACTATTACTTCGTCGATTTCCGCGCGCGAAAGGGCGGCGTGTTCGGCCACACCTACGTCGTCTATGGCAAGATCGACGGCCGCGGCCGCATCCTGAACGCCCATGCCACCGGCTTCTATCCGCGCGGCGAAATCTCGCAGACCGTGTTGTCGGCGGTGCTGCCGATGCCGAGCTATATCGGCCTGGAGCCTTCCGACCGCGGCCGGCGGCCGAGCGCGATCTATCGCCGCTATCTGCACGCCGACGCCTATGCGCGCCTGGTCACCACGGTGGAGCGCATGGATAGACGACGCCGGCCATGGCATTTAGTGTTTAACAACTGCAACGCCTTCACTGCCCGGATTGCGCGCTCGATCGGCTTACGCACGCCGCCGACGCTCGAGCTGCCGAACGCTTTCGTCCGCCGCCTCTATACGATGAACCGGGCGGGCGAGGCGCCCACTGCCCGCCGCTCCGTCGCTTATGCAGGGCGGTGAAGATCGATGCGTTGAAGCAAGATCGTTTCAATTTGGATCAGGGCGCGCCTCCCCTCACCCCACGATCCTTACCGGCAGCGTCTCGTAGCCCTTCACGAAGCTCGAATAGACGCGCTTGGGCTCGCCCACCACCTCGATGCGCTGGAAGCGCTTGAGGATCTCCTCCCAGACGATGCGCAACTGCATCTCGGCGACGCGCAGGCCCAGGCACTTGTGGATGCCATAGCCGAACGACAGATGATTGTGCGCGTGGCGCCGGCCGATGATGAAGCGGTCGGGCTCCTCGATCGCCTCCTCGTCGCGGTTGCCGGAGACGTACCACATCACCACGCGCTCGCCCTTGCGGATCGTCTTGCCGCCGAGCTCGGTGTCCTGCGTTGCCGTGCGGCGCATGTGCGCAAGCGGCGTCTGCCAGCGGATTACCTCCGGCACCAGGGCCGCGATCAGCTTCGGGTCGGCGCGCAATTTGTCGTACTGCTCGGGGTTCTCGTTCAGGGCCAGCACCGAGCCGGTCATCGAATTGCGCGTGGTGTCGTTGCCGCCGACGATCAGCAGAATAAGATTGCCGAGCAGGTTGTCGCGGTCCATGCCGCGCGTCGCCTGGCTGTGCGCCATCAGCGAGATGAGATCGCTCTTTACCGGCGCCCGCGCGCGCTCGGCGAACAGCCGGGCGAAGGTCTCGCAGCATTCGGCGAGCTCGGCCAGGCGCTGCTCTTCGCTAGAATAGATGCCGCTCTTGGGCAGCGCGGTGGCAACGTCCGACCAGCGCGTGAGCTTGCGCCGCTCCTCCCAGGGGAAATCGAACAGCGTCGCCAGCATCTGCGTGGTGAGCTCGATCGACACGCGCTCGACCCAGTTGAAGGTCTCGTTGCGCGGCAGGTTGTCGAGCACCGAGGCCGAGCGTTCGCGGATCAGCGCCGCCATCCTGACCAGTTCCGGCGGCGTGAACAGCGGCTGCACGGAACCGCGCTGCTCGGCATGGCTGGGCTCGTCCATGGCGATGAAGCTCGGCCATTCGTAACGGGCGTCGACGTCGCGCAGCATGACGCCGCCGAGCCGCACGTCGGAGGAAAAGATCTCAGGGTTGCTCTCGACATGGACGATGTCGTTATATTTGGTGACCGACCAGTAATTGCCCACCGGGCTGGTCGAGCACCAGTGCACCGGCTCCTCCTTGCGCAGCCGCTCGAAGTAAGGCCATAGCGTATTGCTGCGGAACAGCTCCGGATTGCCGACGTGAAAATCGCTGAGCGGCATGGCATAGGCGCGTTCGCGCGCTTCGCGCTGCGTGTCGATGCTCGTCCTGGTCAGGGTATCCAGCATGCAAGCCCCCCCCTCGGAAGTCGTCTCCCGGCGCCATTGTTATCTAGCTGGGGCCGCTTGACCAGCCTGGGACATCGGCGCCGAGCTTAAACGCTCAGCTTTGCAGCCGTGGCGCTTTCGGGATGCCGGCCGATCCGCGCATCTCGATCGTTGAGTTTAGCCGTCAGATTTGGAGACGGTATGGCCACGTTTTTGGCGAGTCCGAGCACCATCAGAAACCGGATAAATAACCAAGTGAGGTCAAATTCCCACCATTTGTGACCATGCCGAGCAGACCGGGGATCGGCGTGATGATTATTGTGCCAGCCTTCGCCACTTACCAACAATGCAATGATCGCATTGTTGCGGCTTACATCGGGTGTGGCGTAGTTGCGATAGCCCCAGACGTGGGTCACGGAATTCACTGACCATGTCAGATGCCAAACGACAACGGTCCGCAATGCGGCACCCCAGACCAGAAGGCTGAAGCCGAATTGAGCGGCATCCCGTAAGCTAGCGTCCGATAGTGCGGCCGCGCCAAATCCAGCGAAGAAAAATGCAAGCCAAGATACGAACGTGATCAGGAGCCAGTGGTTGCGCCGCTCAATCCAAGCGTACAAGGGATCGCGCAAAATGTCTTTGGCATACCGCTCGGTCAATGGACCGCGTTTCATTTCGTCGGATTTCGTGCAGAGCCAACCCATATGCGCCCAGAAGAAGCTCACAATGGGACTATGGGGATCGCGCCCCTCATCTGAATATTGATGGTGCTTGCGGTGGATTGCAACCCAATAGCCCGGCGCATCTTGCAATGCGCACACGCCGATGATGACCAGCGTGCGCTCCAGCCAGAGCGGGCACGAGAAGCTTCGATGCGTCAGCAATCGATGATAGCCGACATTAATTCCAAATACTCCAAATACAAAACAACCGGCGGCGAAAAGAACTACTCCTGTCCAGCTGAAAAACCAGGGAACAATCGCCAAGCCGGCGATCAGGTGGCATACAAGAAAGGCGTAGATGCTGTCTTTTCTCAATTGCACGCCATGAAACTCCCCATATGCCGATTACAATTCGAAGGGCATTGCAATTTTGCCCGCTAACGCATCGTTTCAAATACCACCGACGAGGTTTCGGCCTAAACTAGGATACCCTGGTAGGAGCAAAATTACTCGGCGGCAAGCGTTCGTTTAGGGTTATTCGCGACCGGGCCATCAAGGACGACAATGCGCCTTTATCCGCTCGACCCCGCAAGCCGATAGTCAGGCGGCATGCCAAAACAGGCTAATATCACCGCCCCTTGCAAATCGGCGGCGGCCGCTCCGGCCCCGGCGGATGATCCTTCTTGTATTGCGCGATGATCGGCCCGAGCGTTTTGTTCGGCCAGAATTTCGGCGCGTGGATTTTGCTCAAGCAGAACGCGTCCCAATAACGCGCCGGCGGCCGGCCGGCCTCAACCGCCTGCGCGACGGCGTCGATGTCGGCTTTTTCGGGATAGATATAGAGCGTGGTCGGATCGTCCTTCACCAGCGCGACGATTTTCTTGGCGTCCGGGCGCGACCAGCTGGTGCAACCGTTGCTGCGGCCGTTGGCGTAATCCACCAGCTTGCCGAGCCGGATGTAGCCGTCGTGGTTGGCGTGCGGGCTGTGCGGGTCTTTCAGACGACACACCTTCCTCAACAAGGCGGCCGCGTGCCCGCCGATGGCGCGCTGTCTGGCGTTTGCGGTCTCGCCTTCGCCGTCGAACTGAACGAACGAGCGCATGAAAGCCGCACGACGCTTCGCCGAAAGATGGTAATAGCCCTTGAAGGATGTCTTTATCTCGTCCGTCACATAGGCCCCGCCGGCGGTCAGCTTCGAATCCAGCGCGTTGCCGAAGTTCTTCGCGCAGCGTCTTCCGTTCTTGAAATCCGCGGCGCCCTTCAAATCGCGGCCGCCGCCGTGACCCGCCGAAATGGCGCGAAACGATCGCTTGGCTTCGCAGACGATGTAAAACCGGCGCCCCAGCTTGCCGTGACCCAGATCGTGCGGACGCGTCGCGTCCATGGCGAAATAGCAGGGATTTTTGACCGCGCCCTCGCGCTTCTTTTGGAAGTAAAGCGCGCGCGCCCGCTGCAGGACAAGTTGCGCGATTTGACCTTCGCCGTTTCCGACATGCGCCCGCAGCCAGGCGGCAACGGGCGGCGGTTGCTGCGCGGCAAACGCGCGATGCGACGCCGTCACGGCGATCACGACGATGCAGAGGCCGACGATAGCGGCGACGGTCGAAAGGGCTGGCCTCAATCGCACCTGGCCGATCCTCCTGTCGAAGCGCTGGACTATGGCCGACCGCCCCGCCGCACGAAACCGGGGTCAGGGCGGCGCCTGCGGGTAAGCGCGCCACGTGGAATTTCTTGCCATTTTATCGTGTCCCGGTCGTGGCAAACGTCGCAATCGCATCCAATGGTTTATTTTTACGCTCGTTGCGCCGAGTTTGCAGCCGTTCGGGGGGCTTCTCCCGCCCAAACGGCCTCCCGGGCCGCCCGCTCCCGGCTATGACTATTTTCTCTAGGATCATAATCCCGCCATAATCTAGGATCATAGTCCAATTCATCCCGCCTCGTTACCGAGGGGTGTCTGCGCAAGCATCTTCAGACACGGGGCGGGGAGCGGTGGCCGGGGAATGACGTGCGTTCGGAGATGCGGCACGCACGGCCCGGCGGTCCAAGCCGCATGTGTCCCGGCGCGCCAGCCGCGCGCCACGGGGCCCCGCTGATGGCGGAGCCGGCACCGGTCCAGGACGTGCTGGTCATCGTCTGGGCCCGAGAGCGGTGGATAGGCAGGCTTCCGTAAGGAAGGTTGCCTGAAAGGTACGTCCACCGGGGGCCATGCGGAGCAAACCTAAAAACACCGCGCGCGGGACGCCTTGGGACTGGCGGACTTGCGGAGCCCTTAGCGGATCGCGAAAGCGTGAAGCGGGGCTGTTTGATGCGCTTCGGTGTCGCGAGATGCCGAGGCCTGCGGGTCCGTTTGGGCCCTTGGCGTCCCGCGCGCCCTCGGTACTTTCTTCGAGGACCGGCGGCAGAATGGGAATAGCGGCCACCCCGGGCCGACCAAAGCAATAGGGACGGCGGAGCGTTGGCTTTTTCAATTATGGAGACGAGATGCACGAGCGGGCGACAAACTCACTTCCCTCGCCCCGCGCAGCGGGGAGAGGGTTACGGAGTTTGCCGCGCGTGCGCCGACGAAAGCTCACGACGCCCCCGCCACGGCTTGCGCCTGGGCCGCGTCGAACGCTTTCGAATCCACCTTCAGATAAGCGAGCTTCTCCTCGGCGATTACCACCGCCTCCCTCACCCCCGGCACCTGGCGCAGGCGCGCGGCGAGACCGGCGGCGTCCTTGCCGTCGGCGATCGGCATCAGCCGCGTGGTGAGATAGCTCGGCTGCGCCATGCTCGCCGCCGCCAGCAGCCACAAAAGCGACACCGCGATGGTGAGCGCGAACACGCCGTCGATGCCGCCGTGCAGATGCGCCCAGCCGCCGACCACGCCGCCGACGAAAATGCCGAGAAACTGCGCGCTCGAATAGATGCCGGTGGCGGTGCCCTTGGCGTCGGGCGGCGCCGCCTTGGTGATGAGCGAGGGCAGGCTCGCCTCCATGATGTTGAAGGCCGAGAAGAACACCGTGAGCCCGAGCAGCAGCACGAACAAATTGCCGGCGCCGAAATAGAGCATGGCCTGGCTCACCAGCAGCGCCAAGACCGACGCCACGAACACGCCCTTCATGCGCCGGTGCTTCTCCGCCACGATGATCGCGGGGATCATGACGGCAACCGCCACGATCATCATCGGCAGCCAGACGATCCACTGGTCGTGCACCGTCAGCCCGAGCGTGCCGCGCAGCAGGCCGGGCACCACCAGGAAGCTCGCGGTCAGCATGGCGTGCAGCGCGAAGATGCCGTAGTCGAGCCGCAGCAATTCGCCGTTGCGCAGCACCGCGCCGATCATCCCCGGCACCGTTTCGGCGTCGCGGTGCACGCGCACGCGGCGCGGCGTGGGCACCACGAATTGCGTGATCGCGATGCCGACCATCGCCAGCCCCACCATCAGCCAGAAGATGCCGGCAACGCCGATGAAACGCGCAACGATGGGACCGGCGACGATCGCCACCATGAAGGAAGCGCCGATCGAAATGCCGACGGTCGCCATCGCCTTGGTGCGGTTCTCCTCGCGCGTCAGGTCGGCGACCAGCGCCAGGATCACCGAGCCGACGGCGCCCGAACCTTGCAGCACGCGGCCGACGATCACGCCGCCGATCGAGGTCGACATCGCCGCCACCGCGCTGCCGAGCGCGAACAGCAACAGCCCGAGCACGATCATCACCTTGCGGCCGACCCGGTCGGACAACAGCCCGAACGGGATCTGCAGCAGGCCCTGGCTCAAGCCATAGATGCCGAGCGCCTCGCCGATCAGATAAGGGTTGGCGCCGGTGAGCCCGCGGGCATAGGCGGCAAACACCGGGTAGATCATGAACAGGCCGAGCAGCCTGACCGAGAACACGGCCGCGAGCGAGCCGGCGGCCCGCAATTCTTGCCTTTCCATTCTATCTATTCCCAACAGGCTGGGCCGGGGACGCTTTCCTTAGCGTCCGGCCGGCGCCGACTTGCCGCCCGCACCCGCCTCCTGTATAGAGCCGCCAAATCCAATGCAATTGCGGCGCTTGCGCCAAAGGCGCGCGCCCTGACTGGAAAAAGGCCATGAAAGCCGAGATTCACCCCAATTATCACGCCATCAAGGTGGTGATGACCGACGGGACCGA
This sequence comes from uncultured Pseudomonadota bacterium, assembly GCA_963805535.1. GTDB lineage: Bacteria > Pseudomonadota > Alphaproteobacteria > Rhizobiales > Xanthobacteraceae > Pseudolabrys. The sequence goes on along the minus strand of CAWDUV010000002.1, from coordinate 615,511 downwards.
GTTCACCACCCGCTCCACCTGGGGCAAGGAGGGCGATGTCATGCATCTCGACATCGACCCCAAGTCGCACCCGGCCTGGACCGGCGGCCAGCAGCACCTGATGGACCGCGGCGGCCGCGTCTCGCGCTTCCAGAAGAAGTTTTCCGGCTTCCTGGGCGAGAAGAAGTAAGCCGCCGGCTCAATGCGTTACCGCGAAAGCCCCGGCCTGCCGGGGCTTTTGGTTTTGGGCGCGCCAACAACTTCTGCTGTCATCGCCCGCGTAGGCGGGCGATCCATTACACCCGGTATGTCAGTGATTACTGGGTCCCCGCTTACGCGGGGACGACATCCGAATTTGCCGCGCGTTTGTTAAACGCTCTCCGCCCCGAACGCGGCCTTGAGCAGCCCGAGCTGGCGCTCGACCGGATTGACCGTCACCACCTGCGCCGCATCGGTCTGGTTGTGAATGGTGGCGTCGAGCCGGCGCACCTTCATCTGCAGCGCCTGCGAGCGCACGATCAGCGCGCGCAAGGTTTCGGGCAGCAATTCGATATTGCTGAGATCGTGATGGTCGGCGACCGCGAGCTTGACCTTGGTCTTTTCCTTGTTGGCCTGCGCGAGCGACATCTCGCCTTCCTTCACCGCGCGGTGCAGCAACAGCCAGGAGGCAAGCTGCATCAGCCGCGTGGTCAGCCGCATGCTTTCGGTGGCGTAGGCGAGCGCGCCGGCGCGCGGCAGGTTCTTGGATTCGGCGCGGCCCGGCCCGTCGAGATAGGTGGCGGTCTCCTCCACCAGCGCCATGCCGTCGCGGAACAGAACGGCGAAGGCTTGGCTGTTGGCCAGCCGCTCCCCGAAAGATACCGGCTGCTTCTCGCTCAGGTTGGACTTTTCCGACATGACGCTACGCCTCACACAAACTGGAACCCCGACCGCCGTCCCGTAAACAATTGGGTAAGCATGACGCGTCCGGCCCCCGCCTGTCCAGGCGAAGATTGCGACATAGTTTCTCGCCAAGCTTAAGAGAAAGCGCGGGTAAATGCGGCGTCACGCGCGAAGTGACCCGAAATGGGACAAAAAAAGGAGCCGCCGAAAGCCGGCGGCTCGAAGGTGATAACAGGGAGGCGTCAAACAGAGTGGACAGGAGCCACTCAATGTCCATGAAGATGGACGCGACCAGTAATGATCGAGAAAGCTTAACGACACCTTACCGAAACACGGTTAATGCGAGATTTTTTGCAAACCTTGTCGACGTTTTAGGGAGCCGATTACCGCTTGAAAAACTGGTCGGCGGCCGCGCGCTTGGCGCGCTTGCCCGTGATGTCGGCTTCGAGCCGCGCGATCTCGGCGTGCAGCAGTTGCACGCGCGCGGCAAGTTCGTCGACCGACAACAGCGTCAGGTCCTGCCCGATCTCGTGCGTTATCTTCTTCTTCGGCTTGTCTTCGTCGTCGAATGCCGGCATGGCGCGCGCTCCCGATGTCATAAGCTTAGCGCCTGCGCATGATCCCGAAAAGTGGGTACCGGTTTTCGGATAAGATCATGCGCCAATGCAAAAGAGCCTCCTTGTCACACCCGCGGCGCCCACCTAAAAATCGCGTGCACACAACCGAAATGAGGAACCGATGGCCGCTTCTCCCACCCGCATGACCGCGATCGGCATCAAGAGCCCGGGCGGGCCGGATGTGCTGGTGCCGCAAGAACGCCCCGTGCCGACGCCCGGCGCCGGCGAGATCCTGGTCAAGGTGGCAGCCGCCGGCGTCAATCGCCCCGACGTGATGCAGCGGCAGGGCCTCTACCCGCCGCCGCCCGGCGCGCCCGATATTCCGGGCCTCGAGATCGCCGGCGAGGTGGCGGCCCTTGGGCCTGGCGCGCAGCGCTGGAAAGTCGGCGATCGTGTCATGGCGCTGGTGGTGGGCGGCGGCTATGCCGAATATTGCGTGGCGCACGAGAGCCACGCGCTGCCGGTCGACGGTCTCAGCATGGTGGAAGCCGGCGCCGTGCCGGAGACCTTCTTCACCGTCTGGCACAACGTGTTCGAGCGCGGCGCGCTGAAAGCGGGCGAGACGCTGCTGGTGCATGGCGGCACCTCCGGCATCGGCACCACGGCAATCATGCTCGGCAAGGCCTTCGGCGCGCGCGTCATTGTCACTGCCGGGTCAGACGAGAAATGCGAGGCCTGCCGCAAGCTCGGCGCCGACGTCGCGGTCAATTACAGAAGCGAAGACTTCGTCAAGGCGGCGAAAGACGCCACCGGCGGCAAGGGCGCCGACGTCATCCTCGACATGGTCGGCGGCTCCTACATCGAGCGCAATTACGAGGCCGCCGCCGTCGAAGGCCGCATCGTGCAGATCGCTTTCCTGGAAGGGCCCGCAGCGCAGGTCAATTTTCTGCGCCTGATGCTCAAGCGCCTGCACCACACCGGCTCCACCCTGCGCGCGCGCTCGGTGCCCGACAAGGCGGCCATCGCCCAGGCGCTGGCGGCCAAGGTGCTGCCGCTGCTCGAAGCCGGCAAGATCAAGCCGCTCGTCTACAAGACCTTCCCGTTGCGCGAGGCGGCTAGCGCCCACGCACTCATGGAATCGAGCACCCACATCGGCAAAATCGTGCTAACCGTTTGATGCCGCAGATGTTATTCTGCCTGTCACGGGCCGCGAAATCGGCGCAATGTCGGGCCTAAAGTGAGCAGTGTTCGTGGGGAATTTGCCAATTTTCTTCGCCGCAGGCGCTGGATCGGCCGCTCGGCCCAAGCTGGCGCGGCCGGGGGTTTCGATTTGACTGCGATACGTCGCCTGACGGCCGCCGTGCTACTGCTGATGCTCGCCGCCGCGCTTCTGGCGGCGTCTCCGGCGCATGCGGTCCAAGCGGTGAGCGTGCGGCTCGATGCCTCCGCCATCGACCTCACCGCCGCCACGGAACTGAAAAAAACCGACACCGACCGCATCCAGGTTTCCACCGCGCCCGGCACCGACGGCATCGTGCGCCGCATCGAGGTGCGCGCGCGCGAACGTTCGACCAACTGGGCGGTGTTCGCGCTCACCAACAATTCCGACGAGCAGATCGACCGCCTGATCGTCGTGCCACATTACCGCATGGTCGGCTCCGGTCTATTCTGGCCCGATCTCGGCCTCTCGCGCGTCGCCGGCATCACGCCCTCGTCCGGCGATCGCCCGGTGCGGCAGGCGAGCACCACCGCCGACGTGTTCCGCGTCACGCTCGATCCCGGCACCGTCATCACCTTCGTCGCCGAACTGCGCACCGACAAGCTGCCGCAGCTCTATCTCTGGGAACCTGACGCCTATAAGGACAAGGTCAACTCCTTCACTCTCTATTACGGCATCGTCATCGGCATCGCCGGCCTGCTCGCGCTCTTCCTCACCATCCTGTTCGTGGTCAAGGGCTCGGTGATGTTCCCCGCCGCCGCCGCGCTCGGCTGGGCGGTGCTCGTCTATATCGGCATCGACTTCGGCTTCTGGGGCAAGGTGTTCGACATGTCGGCCGGCGCAGAGCGCGTCTGGCGCGCCTCGGGCGAGGCGATCCTGGCGGCAACGCTGCTGGTGTTCCTGTTCGCCTATCTCAATCTGTCGCGCTGGCACGTGCGCTATATGCACATCACCATCGCCTGGCTCGCCGCGCTCGCAGCTCTCATCGGCGTTGCGCTGTTCGATCCGGCGGTCGCTTCCGGCATTGCGCGCATGTCGCTTGCGGCCATCGCGGTGGTCGGGCTCGGCCTGGTGATCTATCTCTCCACCCACGGCTTCGATCGCGCGGTGCTGCTGATCCCGACCTGGTTGCTGCTGGTGGTGTGGACGCTGAGCGCCGGCCTTGCCGTCACCGGCGCCGTCACCAACGACATCATCGGCCCCGCTTTGCTCGGCGGCCTGGTGTTGATCGTGATGCTGATCGGCTTCACCGTGATGCAGCACGCCTTCGCCGGCGGCATCACGCATGGCATCGTCTCCGACGTCGAAAGACGGGCTCTCGCCCTGACCGGCGCCGGCGACCTGATCTGGGATTGGGACGTCTCGGCCGACAAGATATTCACCAGCCCGGAGACCGAGCACATTCTGGGCCTCAAGCGCGGCGCTTTGGAAGGCGCCGCCGCCGCCTGGCTCGACATTCTGCACCCGCTCGACCGAGACCGTTTCCGCGCCTCGCTCGACAGCGCGGTGGAGCAGCGGCGCGGCCGTCTGGCCCAGGATTTCCGCCTGCGCGCGCAGGACGGCCATTACGTCTGGTTCACGCTGAAGGCGCGGCCGGTGGTCGGCTCCGACGGCGAGGTGGTGCGCCTCGTTGGCACGCTCACCGACGTGAGCGACTTCAAGAAGGCCGAAGAGCGGCTCCTGTTCGACGCCGTGCACGACAATCTCACCGGCCTGCCCAACCGCGAGCTGTTCCTCGACCGCATGGAGGCGGCCTTCGCCTATGCCCGCTCCGATCCGCAGATCAGGCCGTCGGTGCTGGTGATCGACATCGACCGCTTCAAGCAGGTCAACGATTCGGTCGGCATGGCGGTCGGCGATTCGGTGCTGCTCACCATCGCGCGACGGCTGACGCGTCTGTTGAAGCCGCAGGACACCATCGCGCGGCTTGCCGGCGACCAGTTCGCGCTCATCCTACTGTCGGAGCGCGAGGCCGCGCGCATCGTCGCCTTCACCGAGACGCTGCGCCGCACGCTGCGCGCGCCGATCGCCTTTAACGACCGCGAAATCTTCCTCACCGCCTCGATCGGGCTGGCGCTCGCCGAGAACCAGCCGCACCGCACCGAGGAAGTGCTGAAAGATGCCGAGCTGGCGATGCATCACGCCAAGCGCATCGGCGGCGACCGCATCGAGGTGTTCAAGCCGGCCATGCGTTCGCGCAAGACCGACCGGCTCACCATGGAGTCGGAATTGCGCCGCGCCATCGAGCGCGAAGAGATCAAGGTATTGTACCAGCCGATCGTGCGACTGGAGGACCGCGCCATCGCCGGCTTCGAGGCGTTGGCGCGCTGGGATCATCCCAAGATGGGCCGGCTGTCGCCGGCCGAGTTCATCTCCATCGCCGAGGAGATCGGGCTGATCGTCGATCTCGGCCTGTTCATGCTCGACCGCACCGCGCGCCAGCTCGCCACCTGGCAGGCCGCCAACCGCGGGCGCGAGCCGATCACCGCCAGCGTCAACGTCTCATCGCGGCAATTGCTGCGCCACGATCTGATCCAGGACCTGCGCAGCGTGCTGGGGCGCTCGGCGATCGCGCGCGGCACCTTCAAGCTCGAGATCACCGAGTCGCTGGTGATGGAGAACCCCGAGCACGCCGCGCAAATGTTCACCCGCATCAAGGAGTTGGGCGCCGGCCTATCGCTCGACGATTTCGGCACCGGCCATTCCTCGCTGGCCTATCTGCAGCGCTTTCCCTTCGACACTATCAAGATCGACCAGTCCTTCGTGCGCCCCGCCCCGCACGGCAAGCGGCCGTTGCTCCTGCGCTCGATCATCTCGCTCGCCCACGACCTCGGCATGGAAGTGGTGGCGGAAGGCGCCGAGACCGACTCGGACGCGGTCGAACTCTACCAGCTCGGCTGCGAATATGCGCAGGGCTTCGCCTTCGGCGAGCCGATGAGCGCGCAGGCCGCGAGCGGCCTGCTCAGTGCCGCCCATATGGAAACGGCGCGCTGATTGTCAGGCGTGGCCGGCTTCGCTCGACAGCTGACCTAGACCGACGCCGATCTTGCGCAGCGCCCTTTCGTACTTGCCGTCGATGTCGCCGCCGAAGATCAGGTCGGGGTCGGCGGCGCAGTGCAGCCAGCCGTTGGCCTGGATTTCGTTCTCGAGCTGACCGGGCGCCCAGCCGGCATAGCCGAGCGCGAGGATGGCGCTCGCCGGCCCGTTGCCGCGCGCGATCGCCTTGAGGATGTCGAGCGTGGCGGTGAGGCAGATGCCCTCGTCGATCGGCAACGTGGAATTCTCGATGAAATAGTCGGCCGAATGCAGGACGAAACCCCGGCCGGTCTCCACCGGCCCGCCCTTGAGCACCTTGACGCCTTCCGCCTTGGTCGGCAGCTGAATGCGTTCGCCCGCCGGGATCACTTCGAGCTGCACCAGCAGGTCGGGGAATTTGATATTGGCGGCGGCTTGATTGACCACGATGCCCATGGCGCCTTCGCTCGAATGCGCACAAACATAGATCACCGTGCGCGAGAAGCGCTCGTCGTTCATCGCCGGCATGGCGATCAGCATCTGGCCGTCGAGATAGCCGCGCGCCGACACCGCCGCATCCGTTTTCCGGGGGAGCTTCATGGCGCAAGGTTACCCAATCGTTCCGCCTTTGCAAACGACATACAATGCGGAAAGTTCAATCAGCCCCCGTCATAATTCAAGCCGGCAAATGTGGCGAAATAGCCGCATTGCATTAGTCTTGTTCAAGGCCTGCTCACAATGAATTCAGTGGCGTGGCATGGCCTTACCATTTAGTAGAACGTCCTTATGAAATGCACACGCAGAACGCTCCTTATGCTCGCCACCGTCGGCGCCCTCGCCGCTATGCAGAACGCTCCGGCGCGCGCCGCCGACGCCTCGGCCTGGAGCCAGGACCTTCATTCGGCGTTTCGGCTGATCGCCGGCAGCGATAAAGCGGATGCGGCCCATTTGCGCGCCGGCATCGCGATCAAGCTGCAGCCGGGCTGGCACACCTATTGGCGCTACCCAGGCGATTCCGGCGTGCCGCCGCGCTTCGATTTTTCGGGCTCGGAAAATCTCGCCGGCGCCAAAGTGCGCTACCCCGCGCCGCATCTCTACAGCGACGAGACCGGCAACACGCTCGGCTACAAGGATAGTGTCATATTTCCCTTGCAGGTCACGCCGCGCCAACCCGGCAAGCCGGTCAAGCTGCAGGTCAAGCTTGCCTATGCGGTCTGCGCCAAATTGTGCGTGCCGGTCGAGGGCAGCGCCGAACTCACGCTCACACCCGGCAAAAGCGCGCATGAGGCAGCACTTGCCGCCGCCGAGGCGCAGGTGCCGAAACAGGTCTCGGCCGCGCAAGCCGACCTCACGGTCAAGCGCGTCAATAACGACGCCAAGCCGCTGATCATGGTCGATCTCAAGGCGCCGGCCGGCGAGAAAGTTGCGATGTTCGTGGAAGGCCCGACGCCCGAATGGGCGCTGCCCATCCCGAAGCCGGCGCCGGGCGCGCCCCCCGGCCACCGGCAATTCGGCTTCCAGCTCGACGGCCTACCGCCCGGCGTGAGCCCAAAAGGCCATTTCGACCTGACCTTCACCATCGTGGAGGGCGGCAAGCCGATCGAGGTCACGACCCGTCTCGACTAATCCGCCGCTTGCGCTATTTTGCGCCATCTCCATCCCATAGTGTGAGTACGAGAGGAAACAACAATGTCCATCAAGGTCGGCGACAAAGTGCCTAATGCCAAATTTCACGTGATGACGGCGGAGGGGCCCAAGCCCAAGACCACCGACGAGGTCTTCAAGGGCAAGAAGGTGGCGCTGTTCGCCATTCCCGGCGCCTTCACGCCGACCTGCTCGAATGTGCACATGCCGAGCTTTCTCACCAATATCGGCGCCTTCAAGAGCAAGGGCGTGGACACCATCGCGGTGACCGGCGTCAACGACGTCTTCGTCATGGAGGCCTGGAAGAAGGCAAACGGCGCCGACGGCAAGATCGACTTCCTCGCCGACGGCAGCGGCGAATTCGCCAAGGCGGTCGGCATGGATTTCGACGGCTCCGAGCGCGGCCTCGGCATCCGCTCCAAGCGCTATTCCATGCTGGTCGACGACGGCACGGTGAAGGCCTTCCATGTCGAGGAGGCGCCGGGCAAGTGCGAAGTCACCAACGGTCAGACGCTGCTGAAAGACCTCTAGCTATTTGCGCTTCATCGCGCCTTTGACGCCGGCGCGCGCGGCCACCAGGCCCTCGCGCGCCAACCGGTCGGCGCGCTCGTTGAGCGCGTGACCGGCATGTCCCTTGACCCAGTGCCAGTGCACCTTGTGGTGACCGAGCGCGGCATCGAGCCGCTTCCACAGATCGACGTTTTTGACGGGGCTCTTGTCGGCGGTGCGCCAGCCGTTGCTCTTCCATGCGTGGATCCAGCTCATGATGCCGTTGCGCAGGTACTGGCTGTCGGTGTGAAGGTCGACCGTGCACGGCCGCTTGAGCGCCTCCAGCGCCGAGATCGCCGCCATCAATTCCATGCGGTTGTTGGTGGTGTGCGGCTCGCCGCCGTTCAGCTCCCTCTCGTGGTCGCCGAAAGTGAGGATCGCGGCCCAGCCGCCCGGACCCGGATTGCCCGAGCAGGCGCCGTCGGTGTGGATGGTGACGCGCTGCTCGCTCATGACATTTTTTTCCGATGCATGATCTTGCCCGACCTTGCTTCGCCCACCGAAGCGGGCTTCGCGAAGGCGGGAAACCGGTGCCCACTTTTCGGGATCATGCATCAAACCCATAGTCACGAATGCTTTCCACTTTCTGGTGAAAGCGCAGCTTCCAATAATATTCCAGCGGGTCCTTCGGCTTGACCAGCGCGCCGTCCGGCACCGCCAACCAGTCGGCCAGCCGCGTGAGCAGGAAGCGCAGCGCGGCACCGCGCGCCAGCACCGGCAGCGCATCGAGTTCGGCCGGCGACAACGGACGCACCTTGGCATAATCGCGCAGCAGCGCGCGGCCCTTGGTGACGTTGTAGGACTGGTCGGGCTCGAAGCACCAGGCGTTGAGGCAGATCGCGACGTCGAAAGCCAGCGTGTCGGTGCAGGCGAAGTAGAAATCGATCAGGCCCGATAGTCTGTCGCCGAGGAAAAACACGTTGTCGGGAAACAAGTCGGCATGGATGACGCCCTGCGGCAGGTCGCCGGGCCAGCGCTCATCGAGCGCGTCGAGCTCGCGCGCGATCTCCGCGCACAGGCCGGCGCGCACGCTGTCGCCGCGCGACTTTTCGACTTCGTACAACAGCCGCCAGCTGGCGATGCCGAGCGCGTTGGCACGCTTCATGGCAAAATCGGCGCCCGCCAAATGCAAATGCGCGAGCGCATCCCCCAGCGCGCCGCAGTGGGCGGCGCTGGGACGGCGGATCCATAAGCCTTCAAGGAAAGTGACGATCGCCGCCGGCCGCCCGGCGAGGCGCCCGAGCATGGTGCCCTGCCGGTTCTTCACCGGCTGCGGGCAGGTGATGCCGCGCGCGGCCAGATGCTCCATCAGCGCCAGAAAGAACGGCAGCTCGTCCTCGGCGACGCGCTTTTCATACAGCGTGAGGATGAAATAGCCGCTGGCGGTGTGCAGCAGGAAGTTGGAATTTTCCACGCCCTCGGCGATGCCCTTGTAGGCGAGCAGTCCGCCGATGTCGTAGCCTTTCAGGAAGTCGCCGAGCTCGTCCGCCGTGACGTCGGTATAGACGGCCATGTAAGCGTCACTCCGCCGCCTGCTCCTCGCGCAGCGGGCGGGGCAGCGGGAAGAACATCTGCTCCTCGGCGGCGGAGACGGTCGCAATATCCAAGGTATAGCGGTCGGCCAGAGCGCCGAGCACTTCCTCGACCAGCACTTCGGGAGCGGAGGCGCCGGCGGTGATGCCGACGCGGGCAACGCCCTCCAGCAGCTCCCAATCGAGGTCGGCCGCGCGCTGCACCAGCGCCGCGCGCGGGCAGCCCGAGCGCAGCGCCACTTCCTTTAGCCGCTGCGAATTGGACGAGTTCGGCGCGCCAACCACGATCATGGCGTCGACCACCGGCGCCACGCGGCGGACCGCGTCCTGCCGGTTGGTGGTGGCGTAGCAGATGTCTTCCTTGTGCGGGCCGACGATGCGGGGAAACCGGCGCTTGAGCGCCTCCACCATGACCGCGGTGTCGGAGACCGACAGCGTGGTCTGCGTCACATAGGCGAGCTTGCCTTCGTCGTGCGGGGTGAAGCTGTCGACGTCCTGCATGGTCTGCACCAGGACGATGGAACCCGGCGGCAATTGCCCCATGGTGCCGACCACCTCGGGGTGGCCGGCATGGCCGATCAGCACGATCTCGCGGCCGCGGCGGAAATGGATTTGGGCCTCGCGGTGCACCTTGGTGACCAGCGGGCAGGTGGCGTCGATGGCGAACAGGCCGCGGCGTTCCGCCTCATCGGGGATCGAGCGCGGCACCCCGTGGGCCGAGAAAATCACCGGCGCGCCGGTATCGGGAATTTCCGCCAGCTCCTCGACGAAAACCGCACCCTTTTGCTTCAAGCTTTCCACCACATAGCGGTTATGGACGATCTCGTGGCGCACATAGACCGGGGCTCCGTAGATCGCCAGCGCCCGTTCCACCGATTCGATGGCGCGTACCACTCCGGCGCAGAAGCCGCGCGGGGAACACATCAGGACCTGGAGAACGGGTTTTTCGGCCATCGCGGCCCTCTTTTTCCGCCCAAACTGCGCGGTTTCTTATGGCGTCGCCCGCCCCCGACATGGGCTGCGCCGCCCCACCCTGTCAAGGCGGCATGGTTGCAGGAATTGGGGTCTCCGCCTATATTCCGCGCACTTTCGATCATCCCCGATGATCTACTGCTTCGCCCGAAAAGGCGGGCGAAGCGCTAAGGAGATTTTGCCCATGGCGACCGCAGCCCCCCTGATGCCGAAGGCGACCGCCGTCTGGCTGCTGGACAACACCGCGCTGAGCTTCGACCAGATCGCCGAGTTCTGCAAACTGCACCCGCTCGAGATCAAGGCGATCGCCGACGGCGACGCAGCGCAAGGCATCAAGGGCCTCGACCCCATTCAGACCGGGCAACTGACCCGCGAGCAGATCACCGAGGGCGAGAAGAACCACGATATCAAGCTCAAGCTCGCCGACCAGAAGGTCGCGGTGCCCTCGCCCGAGCGCAGCGGCAAGAAGGGCCCGCGCTACACGCCGGTATCGCGCCGGCAGGACCGGCCGAACGCGATCCTGTGGCTGGTGCGCAATCACCCCGAGCTCAAGGACAGCGCGATCATGCGCCTGGTCGGCACCACCAAGTCGACCATTTCGGCGATCCGCGACCGGACTCATTGGAACTCGGCCAACTTGTCGCCGCTCGATCCGGTGACGCTCGGCCTCGCCTCGCAGATCGATCTCGACCTCGAAGTGCAGCGCGCCAACAAAGAAAAGCCGGCGCCGGTCGACACCGGTGCGACGCTTCTGCCCGCCGCCGAGACCACCGCGCGCAGGGAGGCCGAGGAGGCCGCCGCCGCCGAGGAAGCGCAGTCGAAGCCCGCAGGCGAACTCGACGTCTCAACCGTATTTGCCAAGCTGAAGCAGCTCGGCGGCAAGGGCGAAGAGGACAAGGGCGAGTAACGCGCCGCGTCCTCTGACCCGTCATTGCCTGGCTTGACGCCGGGGAGTGCGGCGCGCGCGTTCCACATATCATAAATACCCCCGCTTCCCCTCGATCGCCGCCACGTAGCGCGCAACCGACTTCGCAAGCACGTTCTTGGCGTCGTGCGCGATGACGCGGTCGAAATAGTGACCGTAGACCGCTTCGAAAGCGAAGGGCGCCAGCGCCTCGCCGATATGCCGCACCGCCGCCGCCGACAGCGGCAGGAAATTCGGATAGCTGCGCATGAAGGTCATCCATTTGCGGTCGGTGCAGACGGTGACGATGTCGCCGGCGGTGACAAGCCCGCGGCCGCCGGCGCCGCCCGCCCAATGCAGCACCGTGCCGCCTTCGAAATGACCGCCGCAGCGCACCAGCGTGACGCCGTCCCATAGCGGAAAAGTGTCGCCCTCCCAGAGCCGAATGGCCGGATCGGGCCGCATGATCCATTGCTTGTCGGCGGCGTTGAGATGGATCGGCGCCTCGAAGGCATGCGCCCACTCGACCATGGTGGTGTAGAAATGCGGATGCGAGATGGCGATGGCGTCAATGCCGCCGAGCCCTTCGAGCATGCTGACGCAAGCGGCATCGAGCGGCGCGATGCAATCCCACAGCACATTGCCATTCTCTGTGCGCAACAGCAGCGCGCGCTGGCCGATGGCAAAGGCGGGCTGCGCGCCGAGGCCGATAACGCCCGGCTCGTATTCGCGGAACGCGATCATGTGGCTTTGCGCGAGCGCGGCCGGCGTGGCCCAGGTCTGCCCGCGCGGCGGCACGTATTGCCGCTCCTCCTCGCAGATCAGGCATTGCGCCGGCGGCGAAGCGCTCTCCGCGTATTGCATGCCGCAGGCGGTGCAGATGAAGTGGGGCATTGATCGCCTCCCGTCATGGCCGGCTCGCGAAGCCAACGCTCCGCCGCCCTGTTTTTTGTGAAGGCCCGGGCGAGGCCTGTCTTTCCTTCCCGCGCCCCGGGGGCTCGGAGGAGTCGCCCCCCGCAAAATGCGAGGGGATGGAGCGCCGCAAGGCGCTAAACTGCCGCGCTTGCGAGGCGCGGCGCGCGTCTTGCGACGCGCTCGCCTCGCGGCGCTCCACTTGCGGCGTTTTCCGGCGCCGGGCCGCGCTTTGCCCGCGGACCGCTCGAACCGCGAGCGAGCCGCCGTCAGCCAGCTCCTGGCAGGGGGCCGTAGTACCCCCGGGCGGAGCCCCGGCACCGCCCGAGTGCGTGCCTGCGTGGCACGCCCGCGGGCGCCGCACCTGCCCCACTTCGAGAACGCCTCTAGAAGCGCCCCTCTTGGACAGGTTGTTAGACTATATACCTAGGACTTGGCGCCTGTCAAGCGCCTTGCGGATTAATTTCCGTGGAGGGCGCGCGGCGGGCTGTTATGCGTGCAGCGCAATATTCCCATAACATTAAGCTATCGCTGGACAATTTAATGTGAAACGGCCGCCGCTTGTGCGCCGCAAAAAGATGGTTAGCTGACATCCCACCAATGAGGGGACCGACACGAACCTAAGGCAAGCACCATGAAGCAACGTCACAGCATCGTTTTCGCCGCCGCTTTTGCGGCCGCCGCCTTGATGGCGACCGCGGCGGGGGCGGCCACGCCCGACCGGCCGGCGAGTTCCCTCACGCCGCCGGCCGCGCACGAACAGCACAAGGCGGCGACACAGCCCGCGCCGCAGACCACCGGCAGCGCCAGCGTCGACACTTTCCGCGCGCCGGGCGCGGCGTTCCACTTGCACGGCGTCCTCGGCTGCGCCCCGGCGGCCAGCCCGAAGCTTCGATTGCAGCAAACTGGAGAAGCTGTTGGCGAAGTGAGGGCGAAGGCGCGCGGGTTGCGCGCGCGCGGGACCGCCAGACGAAAGAAACAAAAGCCCGGCTCAGTGCCGGGCTTTTGGTTTTTGGGTCGTCACCAATGCGCGAATCGAGCCTGCCGCGCCATTTCCATTTTTTGGAATTATATGCTGTCGATATACGATGGTTGTGCGGCACGCCGCTGGTCGGGCGATATTTTGCGGAACATGCCGGGCACAAGCGGATCAAGGCGGCGCGGTCGCAATACGATGTCTGGCTGGCGATCGCAAGCCAGGCACAATGGGCGACGCTCGAGGACGTGAAGCGCGCGCATCCGAAGGCGAGCGTCCTCAAAGGCGGTCGCGTCGTGTTCAACATCAAGGGCAACGACTTCCGGCTGGTTACCGTCCTCAATTATCGCGCCGGCGTGCTGGCCATCCGGTCTTTCGGAACACATGTGGAATTCGACAGGATCGACGCGGAGACTGTGTGATGGATGCCACTTTGATCGTCATCGAAAACGACTCCGAGCTTGCGCGCGCGCGCGCTGGCAGACCGGCTGATGGCGTCGGACAAGCCTGCCGATGCCGCACGGCTCGAAGCGCAGGCGCGGCTGATCGCCGCCTATGAGGAACGCAAGTGGCCGCGCCGGACGCCGAAAACCGCCGAGATCATCCGCTACCTCATGGACCAGCACGGACTTTCGCGCGCCGACATGGTGCCGATCCTGGGGACCGCCAGCCGCGTCAGCGAGGTGCTGCGCGGCAAGAAGGGCTTGAGCATGACGATGGTGCAACGCCTGCGCGCGCGGTTTCGCGTGCCGGCGGACGTGCTGCTGCCGCCGCCCGACAAAAAGACCAAGCGCAAGGCGGCATGACACCTCCTACAGCCGCACGAAGGCGAGCACGAAGATGATCGCGATGATGACGATGACGGCGAGGAGGTAGCGCTTCTCGGGCATGAGCGAATTTGGGGCCCTAGGTTTCGTCGCCCGGGGAGAAGATAGCGAGCAGGCGCGCATGAGGGCAAGCGAAGGAGCGTCGCGGGCTTCGGCCGCACAGCCGGAACCGCCGGCAAGCGATCCAGTAGACAGGAAAAACCTCAGCAGCGTGCCGAGCGCGATGAAATAAGGCAGCCACCGAAGATATATCCGCCGCCGGCAGTCGCCGCGCCTTGTTATCGCAGCGCGCGGCCATAGCTCTACGAGGTACCTAATGCGTAATTAAGTTCCTTTTGAAAGGCTAAATACTATGACCAATACTCCGACATCGTCATCCGAGCAGCAGAAGCCGGCGTCAAATCCGCAGCAGACGCAGGGAAATCCCCAGCAGAACCAGGGCAGCCCGCAGCAGCAGCAGGGCGGCAACAAGCCGAGCACCGAAAAGCCGGCCGGCCAGCCGCAGCAGAAGTAAGCAGCGCCACAGCTGAAAAAACGAAAGCCCGGCCGAGCGCCGGGCTTTTTTATCGTCTATGCGAGACGCCGGCGGCTTCAGGTCAAAGCTTGGGTTTTTTCAGCAGCACGTCGAGAGCCGCCCGGCCCTCGATGATCGCCGTGCCGCGCAAATCAAAATATCCCGGCGACTGCGCGACCGGGCTTTGCCGTCCGGAGCGGTGGATTTCCCAACGCCAGGGCTTCGGCAGGCGGGCGCGGTTCTTCACCACCACGAAATAATCGATCGCGTCCACAACCTTGCTCATGGCGCGCGCCGCGCGGCGGGCGCCGCCGCCGACAGCATCGCCTGGTCGCGCGCATGCGCCGCCGCCAGATCGGCCGGATCGACATTGACCATCTCGATGGAGGACTGCCGATGCGCCTGCGCCGGCAGCAAGATCAGCGTCGCGGCCCGGCGATAGACCGGGACAAACACTTCGCCGATCAGTTCCTCGTCGGCCACCAATTCGTATTGGCCGGCCGCCAACTCGCGGCCGGCGCCATGAAGCGTGAAAGGATGCCGGAACGTCAGCGTCACGCGTTTTGTGCGCGTCATCGGCCGCGACCTCGATGGCAGATGCTAGAGGAATGGGGCGCCGAGCGGCGCTCTCACCAAACGGGCATGGCGAACGCTATCGCGCCGAGGGCCGGAACTCCCAACCCCCGGAAGGAACAGGTGAGCGCTCATTCCATCGCGCGACTATGCGCGCTTAATAAGGCGATTGATACAGCTATATTGGGGGCGCGGGACGCCTCCCCCTTCGTCGTGGCCGGGCAAAAGGCGTTGCCACAAATCATCGAATTACCGCGCGTCCGCCCCTACCCGGCTCGCGCGTCACGATCCCTCGGCGCGAGCCACCCTCCCCACAAGGGGGAGGGATAGTGTGCACGCTGCACCGCCTTGCTCCTCATGGTGAGGAGCGTCGCGCAAGCGGCGCGTCTCGAACCATGAGGCCCCGTGGCCGCCACATCCTTCGAGACGCGTCGCGTCCCGCGACGCTCCTCAGGATGAGGCGGGCTCGCCGTCGGCGATCTTCTTGATGGTGCCGCGGAGAATTTTTCCTGAGCGCGTCTTGGGACAGGTGCGCCGCCGCCGAATCTACTCCGCTGCTTCCGGAACATAGTGCAGAACGAGAAGGTCGTCGCGCGCGCAAGGCACGATCGCGAAGGCTCGGCCATTGTCGTCGCTGAATTCGACCAACGCCGTCTTCTCGTCGAGCGCCTCAACCACGGTGCCGACCTGGCCGCGCGCGAGCCCCGCCGCCGGTAAGTCGGCCAGCAGCGCCACCACGTCGAGCGCGGAAGGCTGTGCGGCTCGGTCCTTCTTCGTCATCACAGCACCCAACAGGTCACGAAGCGCGCCACCTGTTCGCCGCTTCGGATAATCCACACGGTTCTTACCACAACTTGCCTGTCGTGTCGCGCCGCGGGGACATCGACGCGCCAGCGCGTTCCAAAGCGGTCCTGGGTAAGCTCGATCGCCTCCTGTTTCGGCAGGCCATCGAGCAACGCTTGCCTCAACCACGCGGCGTCACTTTGGGTGACACCGAGCGCCTCGCGAAAGACCCGCGCCTTATGCCGTCCGCGCGGGTGGGCCGCACTCAGGCAATAATCCTCGATCTTGTGCAGATCGAGGATTGCACCTTCGGCATTTGGAATACGCGGCATAAGACGCCTCACTCGCCCTCGCTCGGCTTCGCCTCCGCGCCGGCACCCTCTCCCACAAGGGGCGAGGGAAGCGCGTATGCCGCACCGCCCGCGCTACCGTGCCAACCCCTTCCCCTTCAACGCCTCCCCGATCTCATCCAAAATCACCGGGTCGTCGATGGTCGCCGGCATGGTCCAGGGCTCGCCGTCGGCGATCTTCTTGATGGTGCCGCGGAGAATTTTTCCCGAGCGCGTCTTGGGCAGGCGCGCGACGGTGATGGCCAGCTTGAACGACGCCACCGGGCCGACCTTGTCGCGCACGAGCTGCACGATCTCCTTCTCGATCTCGCTCGGCGGGCGGTTGACGCCGGCCTTGAGCACGATGAAGCCGCACGGCACCTCGCCCTTCATCTCGTCCTTGATGCCGAGCACCGCGCATTCGGCGACGTCCGGGTGGCCGGCCAGCACCTCCTCCATGCCGCCGGTCGAAAGCCTGTGGCCGGCGACGTTGATGATGTCGTCGGTGCGGCTCATGACGTAGAGATAGCCGTCCTCATCCTTGAAGCCGGCGTCGGCGGTCTTGTAGTAGCCGGGGAATTCGGTGAGGTAGGCTTCCTTGAAGCGCTCGTCCTGATGCCACAGCGTCGGCAGCGAGCCGGGCGGCAGCGGCATCTTCACCACGATGGAGCCGATCTTGTCGGCCGGCAAAGGCCTGCAGGCCTCGTCGACGATGTCGACTTGATAGCCCGGCATCGGCACGCAAGTTGAGCCGTATTTCACCGGCAGTTGGCCCAAGCCCCACCGGATTGCCGGCGATGCACCAGCCGGTCTCGGTCTGCCACCAATGATCGAGCACGGGAATTTTCAGCATGTCCTCGGCCCATTGGATGGTCGGCGGGTCGGCGCGCTCGCCGGCGAGGAACAGCGTGCGGAAGCGGCGCAGGTCGTAACTGCCGAGCAGCTTGCCTTGCGGGTCCTCCTTCTTGATGGCGCGGAAGGCGGTGGGGGCGGTGAACATCGCCGCCACCTTGTGCTCGGCGATGATGCGCCAGAACACGCCGGCGTCGGGCGTGCCGACCGGCTTGCCTTCGAACAGGATGGCGGTGGCGCCGTGGATGAGCGGGGCGTAGACGATGTAGCTGTGGCCGACCACCCAGCCGATGTCGCTCGCCGCCCACCACACTTCGCCGGGATCGACGCCGTAGAGATATTGCATCGACCATTTGAGCGCGACCATGTGGCCGCCATTGTCGCGCACCACGCCCTTGGGGATGCCGGTGGTGCCGGAGGTGTAGAGGACATAGAGCGGGTCGGTGGCGAGGACCGGCACGCATTCGGACGTCTTGGCGTATTCGACCGCGTGCTCCCAGGTTTTGCGCCAGTCGTGGTCGCGGCCTTCTTTCAGCGTCGCCTCGCATTGCGGGCGCTGGAGGACGAGGCAGGTGTCGGGCTTGTGCTGGGAGAGCTCGATCGCCTCGTCGAGCAACGGTTTGTAGGGAATGACGCGCGCGCCCTCGATGCCGCAGCTCGCCGACAAAATCGCCTTCGGCTTGGCATCGTCGATGCGGGTGGCGAGCTCTTTCGCGGCGAAGCCGCCGAACACCACCGAGTGAATGGCGCCGATCCTCGCACAAGCCAGCATCGCGAACACCGCCTCAGGCACCATCGGCATGTAGATGATGACGCGGTCGCCTTTGGTGACGCCGAAGTCGCGCAGGATCGCGCCCAGCAGCTGCACCTCGGACAGCAGGCGGCCGTAGGTGAAGGTCTGCTTGGTGTCGGTGACGGGGGAATCGTAGATCAGCGCGGCCTGGTCGTTGCGGCCGGCGAGTACGTGGCGGTCGAGCGCGTTGTAACAGGTGTTGCAGGAGGCGCCGGTGAACCAGCGGCCGTAGATGCCGGCGGAGGCGTCGAAAATCTTCTTGGGCGGCTCGTACCAGTCGATCTCGCGTGCCGCCTCGGCCCAGAAACCCTCCGGGTCGCGCTGCCATTGGGCGTAGACTTCCTGATAGCGGCTGGCGCGGGCGTCCATGTTTCTTCCTCCCTGCCGCCATTTTGCGGGTGCGGCGCCGATTTGCAAAGTCCGTCATTGCCGGGCTAGACCCGGCAATCCATCTTGCAAAGAAGATGGACCCCCGGGTCAAGCCCGGGGGTGACATGCATCAAATCGTCGCCACCCTTGCCCATCATCACCGACCCGCTGTTCTACCTGGTGGCCATTCCGGCGGTGACGGCGCTCGGGCTGTCGAAGGGCGGCTTTTCCGGCGTCGGCACCATCGCGGCGCCGCTGATGGCGCTGGTGGTGTCGCCGGTGCAGGCGATCGGCATTCTGACGCCCATCCTGATCACGCAGGACATCGTGACCGTGTGGTCGTACTGGCGGCGCTGGGACACGCATATCCTCAAGATCATGATCCCCGGCCAGATCGCCGGCGTGGCGCTCGCCTGGGCGATCGCGGCCTACGTGCCGGACGCCGCCATCCGCCTGGTGGTGGGGCTGATCGCGGTCGCTTTCGCGCTCAGCCAGTGGTTCGGACTGGCCGGGCGCTTCGCCAGCCCGCACCCGAGCGTGATCGCCGGCCGGCTTTGGGGGGCGGTCGCCGGTTTCACCAGCTTCATCGCCAATACCGGCGGGCCGCCGTTCCAGATCTACGTGCTGCCGCAGAAACTGGAAAAGGAAACTTTCGTCGGCACCTTTTCGCTGTTCTTCGCCACCGGCAACGCGCTCAAGGTGCTGCCCTATTTCCTGCTCGGCCAGCTCAACCCGGTGAACATGTCGACGGCCGCGGTGCTGCTGCCGCTCGCCATCGCCACCAACGTGGCCGGCGTCTGGCTGGTGCGGCGCACGCCGGCGGAGGCCTTCTACAAGATCGTTTACCTGTTGATTTTCCTGATCGGGCTGCAGCTCATTTATACCGGCGCCAGCGCGGTGCTACGCGGCTGAATGAACCCGCGCGCCAAGCTGGCGTCACTTAGGCTAAGATGGCTTGAACCTTACCCCCACGGGGGCCACCGACCATGCGCATCGCCCTGTTGACCGCCGTGCTGCTGGCCGCGCTCTTGCGCGCGGCGGTCGCCGCCGACACGCACGATTTCGTCGATTGCACCTCCAGCGACGATCCGCGCGTGATCAAGGGCTGCAGCGCGCTGATCGACGATCCTTCCGTCTCCGCACAGACGCGGTTGACCGCCCACTTCTATCGCGGCGTCGTCTACTCGTTCCAAAAGCATTACCAGAAAGCCCTGGCCGACTTCGACGCCATCATCCGCGTGGCGCCGCTGGGCGCGGCCTTCGCCAACCGCGGCAAGATCTACAAGGAGCTCGGCCAGAGCGAGCGCGCCATGGCCGAGCTCGACGAGGCGATCAAGCGCAATCCGAAATTCCTGCTGGCCTACCAGTGGCGCGGCGAGTTGCACTTCCAGGCCAGCCGTTTCGACCGCGCGATCGCCGATTACGACATGGCGGTCAGCCTCGACCCGAACTATGCCGACACTTATTTCGATCGCGGCGAAGCGCACGAGGCCATCGACGACCGCAAGGCGGCGATCGCCGACTACAGCCTGTTGATCGAGCACGAGCCGAAAGGAACGCGCGGCTATATTCGGCGGGCGCTGATGCTGATCGAGACCGGCGACACGCGCGCCGCCGTCGACGACTGCACCGAGGCGCTGCGCATCGAGCCCAAGCACCCCGGCGCGCTGGCCGTGCGCGGCAATGCCTATGTGGCGATGGGTGACCTTGCCCGCGCCATCGCCGACTATGGCGCGGCCATCGAACTCAGGCCGGACTGGGTGCTGATCTACCGCAAGCGCGCCGACGCCTACCGCACGCAGGGCAACAAGGCGCTCGCCATCGCCGATTACCAGACCATCCTGCGGCTCAAGCCGAAGGATATGTCCGCGCGCATCGCGCTCAAGGAGCTCGGCGTCAATGTCTCGACCGAATGGGAGATCGCGCCCAAGGGCAAGAGCATGCTGGATATGTTGAAGTGAGCGGGCTTTGCCCCTCGCCGCCGGCGGGGAGCGGCGAAAGCGGCAATTGATCGCCGCCCTCCCTCGCGGCTAACGTGGCGGCCCGAGGGAGAAACGACCCATGGCGAAAACGCCCATTACCCCGACGTCCTACGATATCGATCTCGACCGCAACCCGGCCAATTTCCAGCCGCTGACCCCGCTCGGCTTCCTGGAGCGGGCGGCGAGCGTCTTCCCCGAGCACACCGCCATCATCCACGGGCCCTTGCGGCGCTCTTACGCCGAATTCTACGCGCGGGCGCGGCGGCTCGCCTCGGCGCTGGCCAAGCACGGCATCAAGCGCGGCGACAGCGTCTCGGTGCTGCTCGCCAATACGCCCGCCATGCTGGAATGCCACTACGGCGTGCCGATGACGCAAGGGGTACTCAACACGCTCAATACGCGGCTGGATGCGCCGATCATTGCCTTCTCGCTCGACCACGCCGAGGCCAAGGTGGTGATCACCGACCGCGAATTCTCCAAGACCATGCAGGAGGCGCTGGCGTTGGCGAAGGTGAAGCCGCTGGTGATCGACTATGACGACCCGGAATATTCAGGCGCAGGCGAGCGGCTGGGCACGGTCGAATACGAGGATTTCATCGCGCAAGGCGATCCCGACTTCGCCTGGCTGATGCCGGAGGACGAGTGGGACGCCATCTCGCTCAACTACACCAGCGGCACCACCGGCGATCCCAAGGGCGTGGTCTATCACCATCGCGGCGCGCATCTGCTGGCGGTCGGCAATGTGGTGACCTGTTCGATGGCCAAGCACCCGGTGTATCTGTGGACGCTGCCGATGTTCCACTGCAACGGCTGGTGCTTTCCCTGGTCGATTTCGGTGGCCGCCGGCACGCATGTGTGTTTGCGCGCGGTTCGCGCGCCGGCGATGTACGACGCCATTGCCGAGCACAAGGTCACGCATCTGTGCGGCGCGCCGATCGTGATGGCGACGCTGCTCAACGCGCCCGCTCATGAGAAGAAGCCGCTTCCTCATATTGTCGAGTTCTTCACCGCCGCGGCGCCGCCGCCCGAGGCCGTGCTCGCCGCGATGAAGGAGGCGGGCTTCAACGTCACGCATCTCTACGGGCTGACCGAGACCTACGGGCCGGCGGTGGTGAACGACTGGCACGCCGCATGGAACGCGCTCGGCGGCCCCGAGCAGGCGGCGAAGAAAGCGCGCCAGGGCGTGCGTTACGGCGCGCTGGAGGCGCTCGACGTGCGCGACCCGGAGACCATGCAGCCGGTGCCGCGCGACGGCGCAAACCATCGGCGAGGTGATGTTCCGCGGCAATGTGGTGATGAAGGGCTATCTGAAGAACAAGAAATCGACCGACGCCGCCTTTGCCGGCGGCTGGTTCCATTCCGGCGATCTCGGCGTGATGCACCCGGACGGCTATATCCAGCTCAAGGACCGCTCCAAGGACATCATCATTTCCGGCGGCGAGAATATTTCATCGATCGAAGTCGAGGACGCTTTGTACAAGCACCCGGCGGTCGCCGCCGCCGCGGTGGTGGCCAAGGCGGACGCGAAATGGGGCGAAACGCCGTGCGCCTTCATCGAATTGAAGCCCGAGGCCAAGGCCACTTCCGACGAACTGATGCAATGGTGCAAGAGCCACCTCGCCGGCTACAAATGCCCGCGCTACGTGGTGTTCGCTGAGCTGCCGAAGACCTGCAACGGGGAAGATACAGAAGTTCAAACTGAGGGAGATGGCGAAGGGGGTGTGAAGTCTTATTCCAGAATTTGTCATCAAAGCATCAAATGCTGACGACCTGCAGTCAACCGAATGGGGCAAGCATGTACATCCCAAATCCGATCCCAGACGGCACGCATTGTACTTACATACTGCAGGATCACCGAACACAATGGTATAAGATTGGATTGAGTGGCGACCTTGAACGTCGTCGCAAGAAATTGTGTTATGACCACTACGGTACTCGTTCGCAAGATAAGATCATTGAGTACTATAGATGGACTTTTCAGGACTACTTCGCTGCGCTCCACGTGGAGCAATCGGCAATTGCCATATTGAAGCGCTTTGGTTTTAGAGAAGTGAGACGATCGGATTGGTTTGAACTTGACCAATCGACCATTGACGTCTTGATGGAAATGGTTGGCGCCCTGGCGCGCACTATCATCGCATGGGAAGACGAGAATAGTAGCCTGGAGTGCGATGCACTTCGCCGCGATCAGCCTTATGGGGCTTATTTGAGAGTCGAAAAAATTGGAAAAATGGAGCTTATGCGGCGAGTCCGCTGGCAACGGTGGGTACGCACGGCCCAGGTTTAGGTGGCGTCCGGCATTTACCCCGCCGCGACGACTACCAGCCGTCTGCCGAGCGCGCGCAAGGCGGCAGTGAGCGCGTACAACCTCAACCGGCCTCATGCTGAGGAGCGTCGCGAAGCGACGCGTCTCGAAGTATGGGCGGCCCCATCCTTCGAGACGCGGCCTTCGGCCGCTCCTCAGGATGAGGGCGGAAATCGCGAATTGTGATAGGGCGCTTACTTGAGGCCCTCACAGCGCAAATCGTACTCGCCTGCAAGATAACGCCGCTGATTTCCTGTCCGCATGTTCTTGTGACGCGGACAAAATCCATTGGCTTTATGCGGCTTGCACATCAGGCAGCCAGAACGGGCGTTCTTCGGACGTTTGCGCTTGAAATGCATCGGAACGATGTCTCCGCCGCCCGGGCTACTGCCCTACCGGACCGCCGGTCGTCGGCGGCTTCAACATTTCGTTGGGGAGGTTTCGCTGCCCGCGCGTCTCCTGGGCGTGCTGGTTTTCCCACCTTTTGCGGCAATCTTCGTACGCCGGCGTGCCGGGCTGCAGGCCAGATGACCGGCATTTCGCGTCGTCGGCCGCCACCCTCGCCTGCGCCGCCGCCTTCAGGTTTGCCTGCCGCTCGGCATCGTATTGCGTGCAACCGGCAAGCGTCACCAGGACCGCAAACATCGTCGCAAACCGCATAGCGAGCCCTCTGCTGCAACGGTGCTTTCTACGCCACCGACGCATGCCGTTGCAAATGCCGCCGCAGCGACCCCCATCTAAGTCGCATCGTGGAAAATAATGCCGACAGTATGGCGCATGCCGGAGCGCACGCGGCTCACGCCGTGGCGGAGGTTCACGCGGTAATTGCCTTTCGATCCGCGCACCGGCCGGTTGTGAACGGCGAAGACCACGGCGTCACCCTGCCGAAGCGGCACGACCTCGGCGCGGCTTTGCATGCGCGGCCGTTGTTCGGTCAGGACGAACTCGCCGCCGGTGAAGTCCTTGCCGGGCTCCGAGAGCAGGATCGCGACCTGGATCGGGAATGCGAGCGCGCCATAGAGATCCTGGTGGAGGCAATTGAAGTCCGCCGCGACATACTGCAACAGAAGCGGCGTTGGGCGCGTTTGGCCGGCCCTGTGGCACCGCTTCAGAAACGACGCGTGGTCTTCCGGATAGCGCTCGTCACTTCCCATGCGCTCGTTCCATGCATTGGCGACGCCGGCGAGGCGCGGATAGAGGGTCGTTCGCAAGTCTGCGATGAGATCGGGAAGCGGGTATTTGAAGTAGCGATACTCGCCCTTGCCGAAACCGTGGCGCGCCATGTGGATGTGACTGCGAAAGTAGCTCTCGTCGGGATAGAGGGCCGCGATCGCACGACATTCCGCGGGCGCGAGAAGCCTCGGCAAGACGGCGCAGCCATATTGGTCGAGGTCGCCGGCGACCGCCTGCCAGTCATGGCCGGCGACCCGCGCCTCAGCGGCCGTAACCGTAGAGGCTCGAGACACCGTGAAAGAACGCGGCTTCATGTGACAGCCTCCCGTGATGTCGGGCTTTCGGCGCACGCCGGCTTTACCTGCCGTTGCAAATGCCGCCTCAGCGAGCCCAGCCACCCGGCAAACGCATCGCGGAAAAAGTCGCAGCGCGCGGGCACCGACGCCGGTTCGCAGTCGAAGCTCGCCCACCATTCCACGAAAGCGCGGTCGCCGTCGACGACCGGCGTCACCCGCAGCGTGGCGCGATAATTGGCGACCGGCGCCGCCGCCTCCTCGGCGAAACCATAGGTCTGCGTCCGCTCGACCTCGGACAGCGCCAGCAGCCGCTGGCGCAGGCGACGGCCGTCATAAAGCACGTTGCGCACGCAGCCGACCGCGTCGCCCGCCCGGCCGTCCTCGATCTCGCTTTGCCCGGCGCCGTCCACCCACACCGGATAATTGTTGAAATCGCGGATGACGCGCCACACGGCCTCGGCGCTGTGCGCGAACACGGTGCTGTAATAGGCTTCGGCCATGCTAGGCTCCCGGGCTGGCTTGCGTCCGCTCGCCATGGCAGGAATGGCCGGCGCGCCGCCACCCGATTTCTGTTTCGTTTTGCTGGGAACAACCGCCATGTCCCTGATTCTCGTCACCGACGACGGCCCCGTCCGCATCGTGCGCATGAACCGGCCGGAGAAGAAGAACGCGCTCACGCTGCCCATGTACGAGGCGATCGGCGCGGCGATCACCGAAAAGCGCGAGGGCATGCGCTGCATCGTGATCGCAGGCAACGAGAGCGGCTTCACCGCCGGCAACGACATCGCCGAATTTCTCGCCGCCGCCCAGCAGGGCCCGGCGCTCGACCGGCCGACCGTGCGCTTCCTGCACGTGCTGGCGCGCTGCGAGACGCCGCTGGTGGCGGCGGTGAACGGCGTCGCGGTCGGCGTCGGCACCACCATGCTGCTGCATTGCGATCACGTGGTCGCGGCGAGCGACGCGCGGCTGTCGACGCCCTTCGTCGCGCTCGGCCTGCTGCCGGAGGCGGGCTCCTCGCTGCTGGCGCCGCGGCTGATGGGCCATGTACGCGCCTTCGAGCTCCTGGTGATGGGGCGCCCGTTCTCGGCCGACGAGGCAAAGGCGGCTGGCATCGTCAACAAGGTGGTGGCGCCGGCCGAGCTGGAGGCGGCGGCGCTCGCCGCCGCGCGCGAGATCGCCGCGCTGCCGCCGGAAGGCGTGCAGATAGCGCGCCGGCTGCTGCGCGGGCCGGTCGATGAGACCATCAAGCGCATCGATGAGGAGGTCGAGCTGTTCGGCCGGCGGCTGTCCTCGCCGGAAGCGAAAGCCGCCTTTCAGGCATTCCTTAACCGTAAGCGCTGAAGCCGCCCGGCGTCGGCTTGAACCGGCCGCCGCCCACCGGCCACATACCGTGGCCCCCGCTGCGCACCATAGGTCTCGCCATGCCTTCTCGCCTCCGCCCGTCCGCCGCCTTCGCGGCCCTGCTGTTCGCCGCCGCATTTGCCGCCCCGCCGGCGCAGGCCGCGTCCTGGAGCGAGCCCGCATTCGCGCCGGCGGTCGGCAGCCGCTGGCTGATCGAATCCGACACCGACACCGTGACGGTGAAATCCGCCGGCCCGCAGCACGAGCACGTGCACATGACGGGCGAGCTCACTTTCGCCGGCAAGACCGCGGCCGGCTATCGCGTCGTTTACGTGATGCGCGACATCACGGTCGAAGGTGCCTCGCAGAGCGCCGCGCTCATGCGCAACATGATGCGCGCGCTGCGCGGCGTCACCGTCCGCGGCAGCACCGACGCAAAAGGCAAGCCGGTCAGCGTCGAGAACCTGGACGAGGTAAGGGCTGCTTTCCGCAAGAGCCTCGATAGCCTGATGGAATCGCTGAAGGGCAAGGGCCGCGCCGCAGCGGTGATCAATCAAGCCATGAGCGGTTTTCTCACGGTGCAAGGCACACAGGCCGCCGAATTCTATCTGGGCGAGCTGACCCAGCTCGCCGCCTGGCAGAATACCGGGCTCAAGCCCGGCGACGTGCGGCGCGAAACCCCCAACCAGCAGTCCCCGATCGGCGGCAACCCGATCAAGGTCAATATCGAAACCCGCATCGACAAGGCCGATGCCACCACCGGCGACGTGCGGTACATGCGCACGCGCAGCTTCGACACCGAGGCGCTGAAGGACTGGACGCTCGACCTCGTCAAACGCCTGCAGGGCGACAAGCTGCCGGCGGCCGAGCTCGAGAAGGTGTTCAAGCAGCTCACCATGTCGATGGACATGCGCGCGACGATCGCGGTCAAAGGCGGCATGACGCGCTTGATCGACGAGCAGGAAGACCTGGTCGTCAGCGCCATGGGCGTCTCCTTCAGCAAGCGCGAGCACAAGGAGACCAAGCTAAAAGCGCTGCAGTGAGCGAAAAAGCGGAAGGCCGGAACGGACGTTCCGGCCTGCGCGGAAATGCTGCACCGTTATGCGAACTTCGGAATCGGGAAACTAGCGGCCGTCGCGGGCGAAGGGATTGAACAGATTGTCCGCATTGTAGCGATTGTCGAACGAACCGCCGCCGCCGTTGCCCGAGTACATTTGCATCGTCATGCCGCCCTGCCGATAGACGCTGCGGCCATTGCCGTCGAACTGCGAGCCATTGCCCTGCGTGCTTGGCGCCAGGTTCTGATCCGGATCGGCGTAGTTCAGCCCCGGACCGGCGTCGCCGGAAGCATTGCTTTCGAAGGTGAAGGCTCGCGCCGCGGGCGCGGCGAGCAGCGCCGCGGCCAGTACCGCAGCGGCGAAAAGGGCGAGACGGTGCGTGCGATCTGTCATGGAGCCACCCTAGCGGTTTCGCCCGCATCGGGCCAGAACAATATGGCCGCACCGCGGCGCGCCGACCCCATCTTTTTACGCGGATTTTACCGGCGGACAAAGACTTGGCAGGCCGACTTTGCCCCGCGAATTGGCGCCGGCCGCATATAAAAACCGCCGTCTCGCGGCGGGCGAGCCGGCGGTTTTCAAGTCCTGGGATGCGCGGACCGGAGGCGGTCAGTGCACGCTGGCGGTGCCGTTGTGCCTGATCCGTTCGATCTCGTCCTTCACCTGCAATTTCCGACGCTTAAGCTCCACAATCTTCAGATCATCGACCGCGGGATGGGTCAGGCACTCGTCGATTTCCTGCTCGAGCGCCTGATGCTTCTTCTCGAGCTCCGCGAGATGAGATTGCATCGACATGTAGTTATGTCTCCTCAATCAGTGGCCCTTAAAGACGAGCTAAGTCTAGCGCAGAAGGCTGACAAGAGCGACGGTACACCCGCCACCGGCAGCCCGCAAATGGAACCAAAAGTCTATGATCAGCGGCGCTTTTTTCAGCCGCCTTGAACGCGCTTGTGGAAAACGCGATAATTATATGTGCCTTCTGCCGCCCCGGAGCGGGGCTCTCCCAGCTCCCGGGAAACCAAACCCAGCGGTTGCGATGACCAAAGAGGAAGAACGCGCGTTGCGGGAGCAGTTGGCGCGCCTGCAGCAGGAGCATCGCGACCTCGACGCCGCGATCGCGGCGCTGGCGCTCGCCCCCGGTTCCGACCTTATCCAGGTACAGCGCCTGAAGAAGCGCAAGCTGCAGCTGCGCGACCGCATCCGCGCCCTCGAGGACCAGCTCACGCCGGATATTATTGCGTAAGGGCGCGAGAGCGCCGTGCCCCACTGGCCTCATGCTGAGGAGCCCGCCGAAGCTTTAGCGAAGGCGGGCGTCTCGAAGCATGCGGCCGCCCCATCCTTCGAGACGCGGCCTTCGGCCGCCCCTCAGGATGAGGCGGATATAGATCGGAAGTGCGGCTACACCCGCCTCTCCTTTTTCCGCGCATACATTGCCCGGTCGGCGGTCGCGATCAGCGCCGCGGCGTCGAGCGTGGGCGCCAGCGGCGCAACGCCGGCGCTGGCGCCGACGCCCGGCCGCGCCGGTCCCTGCTCCAGGCTCAGCCATTCGATGCGGCTCTCCAGCTCGCGCGCGCGCAAAGCCGCCTGCTCCCCGCTCACGTTCCACAGCAGCACGCCGAACTCGTCGCCGCCCAGCCGCGCCACCACATCGGAAGCGCGCACGCGCGCGGTCAATTCGCGCGCCACCGCCCTGAGGAGGGCATCGCCGGCCGCGTGGCCGTACTGGTCGTTGATCGCCTTGAAGCCGTCGAGGTCGATATAGACCAGCGCGGCCAACGTGCCGTAGCGCTTGACATAGGCGAGCGAGCGCGCGAGCTCGCGCTCGAAGCCGCGCCGGTTGAGGATGTCGAGCAACGGATCGATATCGGCGCGCAGCTCAAGCTCGGCGATCCTGACGCGGGCTTGCGCGAGCTCTGCCTGCAGCCGCGCGATCTCGGCGCGCGAGCCCGCGCCCGGCGCCAAGCCGCCGGCCGCATCCCCTTGCAAATTTGCGTCCAGGCGCGCTTGGGCCCGTTCAGCGCTCATGTCCCGATCCCGCCGGCGAATCGCTTGCGCTTTCCGCGCGATCATACCGCTTCCGCCTTGCCACGGGGGAGCCCCAACCTATAATCCGCCGCTTCCCGGCGCTCGGCGCCGGAGCTGGGGAGCAAAATGGCGGCAAGACCGGTGGCGATCATCATGGGCAGCCAGTCCGACTGGGCCACCATGAAGCATGCCGCCGAGACGCTCACCGCGCTCAATATCCCCTACGCGGCCAAGATCGTCTCCGCCCACCGCACGCCCAAGCGGCTCTATGATTTTGCCGCCAGCGCGCGCGACAAGGGCTTCAAGATCATCATCGCCGGCGCCGGCGGCGCCGCCCATCTGCCCGGCATGACGGCGGCGATGACGCCGCTGCCGGTGTTCGGCGTGCCGATGAACACGCATGCGCTGGAGGGCAAGGACTCGCTGCTCTCGATCATGCAAATGCCGGGCGGCGTGCCGGTCGGCACGCTCGCCATCGGCAAGCCGGGCGCGATCAATGCCGCACTGCTGGCGGCCGCCGTGCTGGCGCTGTCGGACAAGGGCGTGGCCAAAAGGCTCGATGCCTGGCGCGCGCGACAGACGAAATCCGTCGCCAAGCAGCCGAAGGATTGACCGTTGCTGAAGACCGGCGCGAGCATCGGCATTCTCGGCGGCGGACAGCTTGCCCGCATGCTGGTGCTGGCCGCGGCGCGGCTCGGCCTGCGCTGCCACGTCTATTCGCCCGAGGAGGGTTCTTGCGCCTTCGACGTAGCGCATGCGCGCACCTGCGCGACCTATGAAGACGAAGCCGCGCTCGGCCGCTTTGCCGGTTCCGTCGACGTCATCACCTACGAATTCGAGAACGTGCCGGCGGCAACCGCCGCGTTTCTCGCCAAGCGCAAGCCGGTCTTGCCCGATCCGCAAATCCTGGAGATCACGCAGGACCGGCTGATCGAGAAGGAATTCATCGCCGGGCTCAAGATCGCCACCGCCCCTTACGCCGCCGTGCACAGCGCGGTGCAGCTGGCCGACGCCGTGGCGATGATCGGCCTGCCCGCCGTGTTGAAGACGCGCAAGCTCGGCTATGACGGCAAGGGCCAGGCCAAGATCGCCAAGGACGCCGATCCGATGACCGCCTGGCGCACGGTGCAGACCGCGCCTTGCATCATGGAAGGCTTCATCAAGTTCGAGCGCGAGGTTTCGGTGGTGGCGGCGCGCTCGGCCGACGGCAAGGTGGAATGCTTCGAGGTGACCGAGAACGAGCACCGCGACCATATCCTGCACATTTCGCGCGTGCCGGCGCGCGTTTCGCCCGCGCTCGCGGCGGAAGCGCGCCGCGTCGCCACCGGCATCGCCAAGGCGTTCGATTATGTCGGCGTGCTGGCGGTGGAAATGTTCGTGGTCAAGCGGGGCGGCAAGCAGCACGTGCTGGTCAACGAGATCGCCCCGCGCGTGCACAATTCCGGGCACTGGACCATCGACGGAGCGACGGTGTCGCAATTCGAGCAGCACATCCGCGCCGTCGCCGGCCTGCCGCTCGCCAAGCCGCTGCGGCTCGGGCGCAAGATCGAGATGATCAACCTGATCGGAGGCGAGATCGACGAGGCCAAGCGCTGGCTCAGCGTGCCGGGCGCCGCGTTGCACGTCTACCACAAGGGCGAGGCGCGCCCGCGCCGCAAGATGGGGCATGTGACGCGGGTGTGGGCGAAGTAATATCCTTGCGTCATTGCGGGACGGCGCGTAAGCGCCGGGCCCGGAATCCAGATACAAGCAGAGAATTCGTTTCTGGATTCCGGGCTCGCCCGCCTTCGGCGGGCGCCCGGAATCACGATGGACAGGTTACGGCTATGCCGACCCGCTTCCCCGACCGCCTGCTTCTGCCGCTCGCGTTTGAGCCGGCGCGGCTCGCCGCCGATCTCAAAGCGGTCGAAGCGGCCGGCTGGACCGAGCACTTCGTCAAGCAGAATTATGACGGCGACTGGAGCGCGATCGCGCTGCGCGCGCCCAAAGGCGAGACGCACCCGCTGCGCATGATCTATTCCGACCCGGCCTGCAGCGATTTCGTCGATACGCCGCTGCTCGCCGCCGCGCCCTATTTCCGGGAGGTGCTGGCGGCCTTCGCCTGCCCGCTGATGTCGGCGCGGCTGATGCGCCTTGCCGCCGGCTCGCGCATCAAGGAGCACACGGACCACGATCTTGCCTTCGAGGAGGGCAAGGTGCGCATTCATATTCCGGTCGTCACCAATGCGGGTGTCGACTTCCGCCTCAACGGCACGCCTTGCGTCATGCCGGCCGGCTCCGCCTGGTACTTGCGCCTCGCCGACCCGCACAGCGTGGCCAACCGGGGTGAGGCCGCCCGCGTCCATCTGGTGATCGACGCCGCGGTCGATGACTGGCTGGCGGCCCTGTTCGCGCGGGCCCTTTCGCGCGGACCCTTGGCGCGCTGGCTCCGACGGCATGATGCGCGCGCGGGCGCTTACAATTTGTGCGCCGCCTTGATCACGTCCGTGGCTTGCACAAAGGCGGCGGTGCCTTTCCAGATTTCCACCAGATACCAATCCTTGCCCCGCACCTTGCCGACCACGCCGTCGACGGTCAGCGGCTTCTCGATCGCGGCCGCCTTGAGGTCGGGCGCCGCGTAATAGCGGGCACCCGGACGCAGCGTGTCGTCGAGCCGCTCGTCGTCGGAAACCGGATCGATGACGGCATCGGGCGCGGGGCAATATTCCAGCGCCACCGGCCCGCAGAATTCATGAAAAGCCAGCGCATAGGCTTTGCCCTGCCAGCGGTAGATGCTCCAGAGCTGCTGGCTGCCGACGGTATAGCGAACCGCGCCGATATCGCGGAATCCGTCGGTCCGGTGGGTCAGTGCGCGCGGATTGGTGTAGCCGAAGAAGGACCCGGCGTCGCGATACTTGCCGTCGCCGGCCGCGATGTAAGCGTCCATGCCGCAGCCGCCCGAGCCGCAGAAGCCCGGCGTGGTATTGAGCACGATGAAGTCGAGCATCGAATCGCCGTTGAGGTCCTCTCCGACCAGGATCTGAAATGCAATCCTGTCGTCGGGAACGTCGAGCTTGGATTCGGCGACGTCGCGCTTGATCGAGGCCTGCAGGAACTGTTTGAAGGCGGCGACCTGTGCCTGCGGCTTTCGCCGTTCGGCCTGCGCCTGTTCGCGCGCGAGCTCTTGCGCCGCCTCGCGTTGTTGCCGTTCGAGCGCCGCGCGCGCCCGGTCGCTCTGATATTTGAACAGCGCGCCGCCGACGCCGGCGAGCAACAGCACGGCGATGCCGGCGGCGGCGATCAGGCGGCGTCGGCGCCGCCGCTCGCGCTGCCACAGCAGATCGAAACCGACGTCGATGAGGGCGGCCGCCACCTGCACCAGGGCGCGCGCCTTGCGCACGCCGCGCCGACGCAGGTCGAGCCACAGCGGCTCCTGCGCTAGGCGCAGGATCGCCGGGGGGAAGGCCTCGTTAGCGGAGCCGCCCGGCTGCAACGATGCCCCCGGCTCGCCGCCCACCACGAGCAAGACGATGCGTTCGGCGCCGCGATGGCGCAAGAAGAGCTCGATCTCTTCGTTTACCCAGCGCGAGCGCGCCGCCGCCGGCGAGCAGATGACCAGCAGGAATTGCGACGCCAGCAGAGCCTTGTCGAGCTCGGCCCGGATGTCGCTGGCGGCCGCCAATTCGTCACGGTCGCGAAAGACCGGCCCGATCCGGTCGCTGCGCCGGCCGGCCGCCTGCGGCGTGCGGTAATCGGCGGGGATGCGGAAACGCTCGAGGCTGCTCGCAATCCAGCGCGCCCAGCGCTCGTCCGGGCGGGCATAGCTGACGAAGGCCCAATAGGACTGGTAATAGACGTTGCGTGGCATCGCGGCGGCGTCAGGATCGCGGCGAGGCGTCCCCCTGCAGCCACGATAGCACGTTTGCTCGGGCTGCCATGGCGGCCGGGCCGCGCAAAAAGGCCGGCCCTGGCGGGCGCCAAGCCCTGCCCCCATATGGCAAACAGACCGGAAACGGGCCATTTGACGCCCATTCCGATGGACTCGCCATGGACTCTTCATGGACTCCTGGCCACTTTTCTGCTAGAGCCGCCCGACTCAAATGCCCGCGCCATTGCGGGGCTTTTGGGCAAAATCCGTTCCGAGCCACAGCAAGGAGACAGCGTGCAAGTTCTCGTTCGCGACAACAATGTCGACCAGGCCCTGAAGGCGCTGAAGAAGAAGATGCAGCGCGAGGGCATTTTCCGCGAGATGAAGCTCCGCGGCCATTACGAAAAACCATCGGAAAAGAAGGCACGGGAAAAGGCGGAAGCGATCCGCCGCGCCCGCAAGCTCGCGCGCAAGAAGATGCAGCGCGAGGGCCTGCTGCCGGCCAAGCCGAAGCCCGCACCGGGCACCGGCGGTGCGCGCCGCATGGGCTGACCTTCGCGGCTCCGACCGCACAGCGCTTAACCGGTGGCGCGGGCAGCCTGTCGCCCGCGCTATTGTTTTTGAGGGGCGTTCTTGTCCGCTGCCGAACCTTCGCCGCAATCGCGGAGCCGATGGGACGGGCGATGACCGATAGAGCAAGACCGCGCATGAGCCGCGAGCCGAGACCAAAGCGCCGGGCCAGGCTTGCCGCCCTGCCGCTCCTCGCCCTGCTCGCAGGCTGCTCCAGCCTCGGCAGCAACGCCATCACCGCCGGCGCGCTGGAATCGGGCGACGCCGCCTACGCCACCTCGCCCGCGAATATCGCCTCGCTCACCGAGGTCGTGCGCAACAATCCGAAGGACCCGCAGACCTACAATATGCGCGGCACGGTGTTCGGCCAGGGCCACCGCTACGAGGAAGCGCTCGCCGACTTCGACAAGGCGATCTCGATCGATCCCAATTACGCGCAGGCCTATGCCAACCGCGGGCTGGTCTATCGCGAGACCGGCAAGCTCGACCTCGCGCTTGCCGACTACGACAAGGCGATCCAGATCGACCCGCAATACTCCAACGCCTATCTCGGCCGCGGCATGGCCTATCGCGCCGAGAACAAGGTGCGGCCGGCGCTTTCCGACTTCAACAAGGCGATCTCCATCCGGCCCGACAGCGCGCAGGCCTATTACAACCGCGGCCTGCTCTATCAGGCGCAGCACCAGCACAATTACGCGATCGAGGACTTCACCACCGCCATCGGCCTGTCGACCAACCAGGCCGAGCCCTATATCGCGCGGGCACTCAGCTACATCGCGGTGAAGAACTACAAGGACGCGGCGTCCGATCTCGACCAGGCGGTCAATATCGATCCGCAGAACCTGCAGGCCTGGGTGGCGCGCGGGCTCGCTTACGAGCGTCTC
Source organism: uncultured Pseudomonadota bacterium (assembly GCA_963805535.1). GTDB lineage: Bacteria > Pseudomonadota > Alphaproteobacteria > Rhizobiales > Xanthobacteraceae > Pseudolabrys. The sequence continues at coordinate 581,849 of CAWDUV010000002.1, read as the reverse complement.
AACGACAAGCAGAAGGCGGCCGGCTCTTACGCGCGCGCCATCAATATCAACGAGAGCTACCAGCCGGCGCGCGCCGGCTTCGCCCGCGTCGGCGGGCAATACGGGCAGGCCTATCAGACGTTTTAGAACGGTTTCCTTTGCGCGGATTCATATGATCCGCTCGTCCCCGCGAAAGCGGGGACCCAGGGCTTCACTCTCTGCGTTCCGTACTGCATCCTGGATTCTCGCTTTTGCGGGAATGAGCGGAAGATATCGAGCCAATCAACTGCCACCGAACACGAACCGCGTGCCCACCGCCGAGTGGATCACCTTCTCGCCCAGCGCGTCGCGCGCCAAGTCGTAGAAACGGTCGCCGGTGCAGTGGCCGACAATCAAATAAGTAGGATCGATCTTTCTGAACTCCTCGATGGTGCCGCGGATGTAATTGTCGTCGAGCGGCGGCACGATGTGGAAGCCGCCGAGCACGGCGAACACCTTGTCGACGCCGGAGGCGGCCATCGCCTGGCGCACGGTATTGATCACGCCGCGATGGCTGCATGAGGTGAGCACCACCAAGCCTTTGTCCTTGATCAGATAGCTGGTGGCGAGCTCGTGCTCGAAATCGTCGGGGATATAGTCGCCGGTGTTTTTGGCCGCCGGCATCTTCTCCGGATAGCAGCCGAAGCCGTCGAAAATGCCGACGATCTCGTTGGTGGCGCGCAGCGGCGTCTCGAAGGAATGCTGGCCGATGCGGCCGGTGGTGAAGCCGTGGTCGGCGATGATCGCCGGTTCTTCCGCCATCATCAATTTCACGTCGGCATCCAGGATCGCCTTGCGGTCGAGCGCGCCGAACTGGCCGCCGGGATTGCGGCGGATGCAGAAGCAGTCCTCGCCGCCGACGTAGAACGGCAGGCTCTGCTTGAGCTTGCCCCGGCAGGCATTGAGAAAGCCGACCATGCCGCCGAAATGGTCGTAATGGCCGTGGCTCAGCACCATGGCGTCGAACAGCGAGGGGTCGACCTGTAAAATCCCCATATTGTTGAGCAGCACTTCCGGCGTGTAGCCGAAATCGATCAGCAGATGGCGCGTCTCGGAGCCGCGCGTCGATTCGACGTGCATGGCGAGGCCCCATTCGCCGTTGAGCACGGTGCGCGGCGGCTGGTCGGGATGGGTGTTGCCCTTGTTACGCTCGATGGTGAGGCCATCGCGCTTTGTGTCCGGCACGAACTGGACGATGACATTGTCGGTGACGATGCGCACGGCGATCCGGTCGACCACCGGCACCTCTCCGCGCAAGGTCTTGGCCGGTTGCGTGCGGCCGCTTGTCGCCAGCGCCGCCATCATGGCGGTGACGAAGCCGGCGCTACCGGCGCCGAGCGCGCCGACGGCCAACGCGGACGCGCGGCCAATTGCACAGATTGAAAAGCATGATTGGCGTTCCCCCGTATGCGCGAGCCGGATGATATTCGCGCGGCCGCGAGTCTGTCCAACACCCTATTGCAGCTCCGCCAGGAACTTGCGCACCTCGTCCACCGCGCCGTGATCGTCGAGGTCGACATGGGCGCCGTGCGGAAAGCGCACCATGCGCTTGGGCTCCGGCGCCAGCGCCAACAGCCGCTCGGCAAAGCGGATCGGCACCACCCGGTCACGCTCGCCATGCAGCGCCAGGATGGGCGCACGCACTCTGGCGATGCGCGCATGCGAGTGGAAGGGATCGCGCATCAGCCAGCGCACCGGCGCGAAGGGATAGGCGGCGGCGCCGACATCGGCGGCGGACGTGAAGGGCGCATCGAGGATCAGCCCGCCCACTTCATGCGTCGAAGCCAGCGCGATGGCGACCGCGGTGCCGAGCGACTCGCCCCACACCACGATGCGAGACGGCGCATAGCGCGCGGCGGCGAATTCGTAAGTTGCCACCGCGTCGCGGATCAGCCCCTGCTCGCTCGGGCTGCCGGTCGAGCCGCCATAGCCGCGATAATTGAGCGCCAGAAGCCCGGTGCCGTCTTCGATCACCCAGGCAAAGCGCCCGACGCGCAGGTCGAGCGCGCCGGCATTGCCCTGGAAATAGAGCACCACCGGCTTGTCCGCGCGTGGCGGCACATGCCAGGCGATCAGCTTTTCACCGTCTGAAGCCTTAAGCTCAACTTCCTCGGCCTGCGGCAACCCGGCCGCGGCCGGCCGATAGCGGCGCCGATCGGGGAAATACATGAGTTTCCGCTGGAACAGCACCATCAGCGCCAAGAGGGCGCCATAGCCGAGCACGGCAACGACCAAGAGCCATTTCAGGACGGTCATCCGCCCCCCATAAAGATGGCCAGAACGGAATAGCTAGAACGCAACGCACACCACGCGCGTGACGATCGCGACCGAATCCTGCTTGAAGCGCTTCTTGTAGGCGGCGGCGGCCAGCGCGATGCGTTCGCGCGCGGGCGCGGCGTCCGCCACCAATAGGATGACGATCTTGCTCGGCTCCGCAATAGTGGCGCCGGAGGGTCCGCGCCACTGGCCGCGGCCGTCGATCACGGTCAAGCCGGCGGGAAAGCGAGGGCTAAGCTCCCGCGCGACGAACCGGCGCCAGGCCCGCTCGCTGACCCCGAGCCGGCCGCCGATATTGCGGCCGAAATAGATTTCCGCCCGTAGCATGGCTTTGGCCGACGTCGGACAGGCTGGCTCTTGAGCCTGCGCGGCGCCGGCGAAGGCGATGAGGATGGCGGCGGCGATGGCCTTCAGCCTGGGCATGGCGGGAATGATAGCCGAGGGGCTTGGCCCTGTGGACGCCTGTGTTCCAAACGCTCGGCGGCGAGCCGGCGGCAGCAAGGCGACAGAATGGCCCCTCCGTCCGAAACCCCTGGAATTGTTAGGGTAAAATGTGACGGCCCGGTGAATATTTTTCGCCCGGCCGCAACCAATTGGCACCTATTGCGTTTCGTGAGGACGGTGGGGGTGATGTTGAGCGTCCGTGTTGGGGAAATCGTCAGCGTAAGCTGGGGCGGGAGATGGATTTGCCGGTTGGATTTCTGGAAAGCGAGCTTGAGCGGGCGCTCGCGGTGGGCGGCGCGGGGGCGGAAGCCGCAAATACCGAAAATGTAGTGCCGATCGGTGGCGCCCTGCGCCAGCAGGTAGCCAGCCGCGAGCGCGCGCGCCGCTTCCGCGAGCTGCTCGATGCCCTGCCCGCCGCCGTCTACACCACCGACGCCGCGGGGCGCATCACCTATTACAACGAGGCCGCCGCCGAGCTGTGGGGTCAGCGCCCGGCGATCGGCATCGGCGAATGGTGCGGTTTCTGGAAGCTCTACTGGCCGGACGGCACCCCCATGGCGCATGACGAGTGCCCAATGGCGATCGCGCTCAAGAGCGATCGGCCGCTGCGCCGCATGGAGGCGATTGCCGAACGCCGCGACGGCACCCGCGTGCCGTTCATCGCCAGCCCAAGCCCGCTGCACGACGAGGCGGGCCGGCTGGTGGGGGCGGTCAACATGCTGGTCGACGACAGCGAGCGCCAGCGCGCCGAAGAGCACCAGCAGCTCCTGGTGCGCGAGCTGCACCACCGCGTCAAGAACACGCTCGCCACCGTGCAGGCGATCATGGGCTCGACCGCGCGCTCGGCCGAGACGGTCGAGGAATTCAAGGACGCCATGATCGGGCGCATCGGCTCGCTCGCGCGCACGCATCTCCTGCTGAGCGAGGAAGGCGCCGAAGTTTCTTTCGCCGACATTTTGCACAACGAGCTCGATCCCTTCGACGACGGCAGCGAGGATCGCATCCGCCTGCAAGGTCCCGAGATCGAAATCGTCTCGCGGCTCGCCGTGTCGCTCGGCATGGCGATCCACGAGCTGACCACCAACGCGGCGAAGTTCGGGGCGCTGTCAGTCTATGGCGGCAAGCTGGACATCGCTTGGCGCGTGACCATCGAGGCCGACCGCCGCACGCTGGAATTCGACTGGACGGAGAGCGGCGGGCCGGAGGTTGCGCCGCCGGCGCGGCAGGGCTTCGGCTCGCGGCTGCTCGATTTCGTGCTGCCCGGCCAGATCCAGGCGCGCAGCCGCATCGACTACCGGCCGCAGGGCGTGCACGTGCAATGCGCCGTGCCGCTGCCCGCCGAGACGCAAATCTAGCTGCCTCCTCAACGCCACGTCGCGCAACAGCCGCACCCGCCACAGGGCGAGCGGCCGAATCCGCGGGCTTCGTTTTGCCCGATCAACTTGCTAAGCTCATCGCACCCTAGGTTTTCGCACCGCTGACACAGCAGGTGGCGGCCCGCATGCGGATTGCGTTGCAGCTTCTTGGCCGGTTTGCCGCCGGCATCGATGGTGCGCCGCCGCGCGTGCTCGCGATGTCGGCGCCGCGTCATCGCGCCCTGCTGGCCTATCTCGCGAGCCGGCCCGAACTCACGGAAACGCGCGAGCGGCTCGCCGCGCTGCTGTGGGGAGACCGTTCCGACCGGCAGGCGCGCCAGAGCTTGCGCCAGTGCCTGTTGACGCTGCGCCAGGAATTTCAGGCGGTAGGGGCTGCGCCGCTGATCGTCGGACGCGAAACGGTCGCGCTCGACGAGGCCGCCATCACGGTGGATGTGCGCGCGTTCCTGGCCTTGGCGCATTCGGATGAATTGGCCGACCTGACGCGCGCCGCCGAGCTGTACCGCGGGCCGTTTCTCGACGGGCTGGCGATCGGCGCCGAATTGTTCGACGCCTGGCTGCGCAACGAGCGCAGCCGGATGGCGGCGACGGCGGCCCTTGTCTTCGAGCAATGTGCGACGCGCGAGGATCGGGCCGGGCACGGTCCGCAGGCCGTCGACGCGGCCGAACGGCTGGTCGCGCTCGATCCTCTGCGCGAGCCCGCGCAGCGGCTGCTGATAGGTCTCCTTGCCCGCCATCGCGGCCGGGACGCGGCCTATGCCCACGCGCAGGATTTCATCGAGGCGCTGCGACGTGAATTCGGTGCGGAGCCCGATGCGGAAACGGCGCGCCTGATCGAGGGCCTGCGCAACGGCGGCGCGCCCGCGCCGAAATCGGCCGATGGCGATGCGGCGGGCGAGCCGGCGCCGCCGCGCGGGGCGGCGTCCGCCGGACCCGAAATGCCTCCCGGTCCCGGCTCAGAAACCGAAGCCGCGGCCGGCCCGCCCCACGATCCTGCACACACCCAAAGAACCCGCCTGCGGCGCCGGATGGCGGCATGGATCGCGGCCGGCGCGGTTGCCGCAGGGGCGATCGTCGGCATCTTTGCCCTGCGCCAGGCGCTGGCGCCTCCCGGCCATGCCGTCATTGCGACGATGTCATGGCGCCCGCCTCACCTTCTGGCAAATGCCGGCGCGCAGAGTGCCGCGCTCTCGGCGCAATCTGTCTCGGCGGTGGTCGTGCTTCCCTTCACCGCCGAGAGCGGCGATGGCAGCCCCGGCGCGCGGCTTGCCAGTCGCATCGGCGACGACCTCATCAACGACCTGTCGCGGGTGCCGGCGCTGCGCGTCATCTCGCGCCAGACCTCGCGGCTCTACGCCGGCCGTCCGGTCGATGTCGCGGCAGTCGGCGCCGAGCTCGGCGTGCGCTACGTCGTGGAGGGCAGCGTGCGCCTCGACGAACAGCACGTGCGCATCGATGTCGCGCTGGACGACGCCGCGACGCGGTTGCAGGTGTGGTCGGACCATTTCGACCGCGAACGGGCGCAGATCGACAAGCTTCAGGACGACCTCGTGCGCGGGCTCGCCCGCCGGCTCCAGGTCAACGTCGTGCTCGCCGAAGATCGCCGCCGTGCGCCGCGTCCCGGTTCGCCGGGGAGCGAGGAAGGCGCTCTCGTGGCCAGGGGATGGGCCGCCATCATCCGCATGATCGCCGGCGACCGCACCGCGGGCGCCGACCGTTATTTCGAGGCGGCGCTCAAGCGCGATCCCGACAACCTCTCCGCGCTCACCGGTCTCGGCGCCTATCACGTGCAGGCCGTGGCGATGTTCATGACGGCCGACCCGCAGCCGCATATTGCCGAGGCGGAGAAACTGCTGCACCGCGCCATCGAGCGCGATCCTTGGCATATGATGCCTTATTACTATCTCGGCACGCTCGACAAGACGCGCGGCCGGCCGCGCGAAGCGCTCAAGAATTTCACGAAGGTCATCGACCTGAACCCGAGCTACGCGCCGGCCTATGCCCAGATAGGACACGTGCTCTCGCGCCTCGGCCGGCTCGACGAGGCGATGGAACATGTGCGCTATGCGATCCGCCTCAGTCCGAAGGACCACGGCGTCGGCATCTGGAGCCTGTTCGGCGGCGAGATCGCGCTCGAGCAGGGCCACGACGATGAGGCGCTCGACTGGCTCAAGCGCTCAACCGAGCTTGCCCCGCACAGCGCCTTTGCGCATGCGGCGCTGGCGGCCGCCTACGCTCTCAAAGGCGATGCGGCGGGCGCGGCCAAGCAAGCCGCCGAGGCGCGCAAGCTCGCGCCCTGGCTGACCCTCGAGCGGATGACGGCGCGGCTGGTCGGAGCGTCGGAGAAGGGGTCGGAGCCGCGGCGGCTGATGCGCGGGCTGGGTCTCGCCTTCGCGCACCCGACCGGGTAGCAAGCGAGCAGTTAGAGACGCATGCGGAGCAGCGCCTGACGCCGTCCGGGCACAGGTTCCGACACGATCTTTGCGCCGATTCCGCGCCAGCTTCGCGGTGTGTGACGCAGGCCACGTCAGCAAAAAAATTCGCGGTATTACGCGCCCTGACGGCGCTTTTGACGCTTCCCATGACGCTCACCTGACGCCGCCTCGGCCATCATCGGTACGGGCGTAATGCGATAGCGCCTCCGCTGCTGGAGCGGCGCGCTCGCATCGTGCGCGTGCTGTCGCGGAGGGGGGCGTAGATGGTGGGGGTAGCGTTGGGACGGGCGCAATGCGCTTCGCTTTTGCGCCCAGCGTGCCGGGATGGGGCGTTGGCGGGTGTCGGGGTGGAGAAGGCCGCGCGGGGCCAAGCGCGGTTGAGAACATCCCGTTTCAGGCGCTGGGGGCTGGCACTCTGCGGACTGGCCCTGGCCATCGGCCTTTGCCGGCCCGATGCCCCTGCGCGGGCCGACGATGTCGACATCACCACCGACACCAATAACGGCATCGTCCTCGATGGCTTCGCAGGCACGACCGCAAAAGTCTTTCCGGGCGTGACGGTCTCCAATACGACGTTCAACTTTAATTGCCCGTCGCCGCCTCCACCCGGCGCGATGAGCCTCGCCGCCGTTTGCGCCACGACCCACGCTTGGACCCTGACCAACAACGGCACGATCGGCCCGGCGGATTTCGGGACCGGCGTCATGTTCAACGCCGGCGGCGCCATCATCAACGCGGGCAGCCTCAGCGGCGACAGGGCCATCGTGATCGAGGGCGGTGCCAGCGCCTCGGTCGATAACAAGCTTGGTGCAACCATTGACAGCCCAGGCTGCTGCGGCGGCATTGTCATTGGCGAAAGCAGCGGAGTCGCCGGTACCGTGACCAATGCGGGAACCATCACCAGCGCCAGCCAGTCAATCAGCCTCTGGGGCGGAGGCACGGTGACCAATCTCGCCACCGGGATCATTATGAGTACTGGCGACAGCAATGCCGTGTCGGTGATTCTCGGAACCAGCCGCACCGTCATCAACAGCGGCTTGATCCAGAGCAACGACACCGGGTTCGCCACCGGCGTCGCGCTGCAAAATGGCGTTCTGACGAACAACTCCGGCGGGCAGATTCTTGGAGCCCTTACCGGCGTTTGGGCAAACGGCAGCAATCCGACCTCAATCGATAATGCCGGGCTGATCGAAGCGTCGCAGGCAACCACGCTGTTCGGCGTCATAGGCTCAGGGATCGAAGTGGATGGCGGTGGCAGCGTCATCAATTCGGGAACTATTCGTTCGACCTCGACCGACGGCAGCGACGCTGGCATTTGGTTCACCGGCGCCGGCTCGATCACCAACAGCGGCACCATCCTGAGTACGAGCGGGGGTCTTGCGATCCTGTTCGACGGCGCCGCCACCCACACGCTCAATCTCGACACCGGCTCGGTTCTGGGCGGCAACGTGCAGGGCGGCACCGGCACCGACAATCTGGTGCTGATGGGCACCGGCTCCGAGGACATCGGCAAGTTCTTGAGCTTCGAGACGCTGTCCATGCAAGGCACGCATTGGACGCTGACCGGCACCGGCGCCTTTACCACCAGCGCCACGGTGCAGAGCGGGTTGTTGAGCGTGAACGGCATACTCACCACACCGTCGCTGACCGTCGACGCCGGCGGCACCCTCGGCGGCACCGGCACGGTCGTCGGCCCGACCACGATCAGCGGCACCATTGCGCCGGGTAATTCGATCGGCACGCTCAACATCACCGGCACGTACACGCAAGCCGCCGGCTCGACCTACACGGCCGAGGTCAACACGACCACGTCCGACCTCATCAATGTCACCGGCGCCGCCACCATCCAAGGCGGCACCACGGTCAGCGTGCTGGCGGCGCCCGGCCTCTACACGGTCGGCCACCGCTACACCATCCTCACCGCCGCGGGCGGCGTCACCGGCACCTATACGACGCTGACCGACAACGCGCCCTTCGTCGATTTCCAGCTCGCCTACGATCTCAATAATGTCTATCTCGACGTCATCATGAGTTCGGTGTCGTTCCAGCAGGTCGCACAGACGCCGAATCAGTTCGCCGCCGCCGGCGGCATCACCTCGCTCGGCGCCGGCAACCCCGTCTTCGACGCCGTGCTGCCGCTCAGCGCGGACCAGGCGCGCCACGCCTTCGACCTGTTGTCGGGCGAGATCCACGCCAGCATTTTGACCATGCTCTTGGAGCAGAGCCGCTTCATCCGCGACAGCATTGGCGGGCGCTTGCGCCAGTTCGTCGGCGGCCCGGCGGCGCTGTTCGCGCCGCAGATCGCGACGCGCGCGCTCGGCGGCGAGACGGCACTCGCTTACGCCGATGGCGGCCGCAAACGGGCGCCGGGCGCGATCGAGCGCGCGCTGGCCAGCGCGCCGCGCGCTTCGTTCACGGCCTGGGCGCAGAGCTTCGGCAATTGGGGCCACAGCGCGAGCGACGGCAATGCCGGCGCGCTCGACCGCACCAATGGCGGTTTCCTGACCGGCATCGACAAGACGGTCGCTGATGCCGGCGGCGGCCTGTGGCGCTTCGGGCTTGCCGGCGGCTATCAGCGCACGACGCTGAACGTCGACGACCGCGCCTCGTCCGGCAGCATCGACAGCTACGATCTTGCCGCCTATGCCGGCACCCAGCAGGGCCCGCTGGGCTTGCGCAGCGGTGCGGCTTACGAATGGCATGACGTCGCCACCAGCCGCAGCATCGCCTTCCCCGGCTTCACCGACGCCACGCAGGCGAGCTATGGCGGGCATACCGTGCAGGTGTTCGGCGAAGCAGGCTACGGGATGAACTGGTGGCAGGTCGCGCTCGAGCCCTTCGCTCAGCTTGCATATGTCGACGTGCGCACCGACACCTTCACGGAAAGCGGCGGCGCCGCCGCCTTGGCCGGCGTGGCCGGCCACGCCGACGCGACCTTTTCCACGCTCGGCCTGCGCGCCGCGATGCCGTTGCAGGGCATGCCCAAGCTTACCGTCAAGGCCTCGGCCGGCTGGCGCCATGCCTTCGGCACGATCACGCCGACCGCCCAGCTCGCTTTCGCTGCCGGCGGCACGCCGTTCACGGTGGCGGGACTGCCGGTGGCCAAGGACGCGGCCGAAGTCGAGTTGGGCATCGGCGGCGAGATCGTGCCGAATGGCGAGCTGAGCGTCGCGTATGTCGGCCAGCTTGCAGGCCATACGCAGGACAACGGCATCAAGGGCAGCTTCGTGCTGCGCTTTTGAGCGGGTGCAGCCAGCGGCTCACATCGCCTTGACGATGCTCTCGGTCATCTTCTTGGCGTCGCCGAGCAGCATCATGGTGTTGTCGCGGTAGAACAAGGGGTTGTCGATGCCGGCGTAGCCCGACGCCAATGATCGCTTGATGAACATCACCGTGCCCGCCTTCCACACCTGCAGCACCGGCATGCCGTAGATCGGCGAGGATTTGTCGTCCTCGGCCGCCGGGTTGGTCACGTCGTTGGCGCCGATGACGAAGGCGACGTCGGCCTGGGCGAACTCGGAATTGATGTCCTCCAGCTCGAACACCTCGTCATAGGGCACGTTCGCTTCGGCGAGCAGCACGTTCATGTGGCCGGGCATGCGGCCGGCCACCGGGTGGATGGCGTATTTGACCTCGACGCCCTCCTTCTTCAGCCGATCGGCCATCTCGCGCAGCGCGTGCTGGGCCTGCGCCACCGCCATGCCGTAGCCCGGCACGATGATGACCTTCGACGAATTCTTCAAAATATAGGCGGCGTCTTCCGCCGAGCCGAGCTTGACCGGGCGCTGCTCATGCGCGCCCGACGGCCCCGCCACCTCGCCGCCGAAGCCGCCGAGGATGACCGAGATGAACGAGCGGTTCATGCCCTTGCACATGATGTAGGACAGGATCGCGCCCGAGGAGCCGACCAGCGCGCCGGTGATGATCAGCGCGCTGTTGCCGAGCGTGAAGCCGATGCCGGCGGCCGCCCAGCCCGAATAGGAGTTGAGCATCGAGATCACCACCGGCATGTCGGCGCCGCCGATGGGCACGATGATCAGGATGCCGAGTGTGAGCGAAATCGCGACAATGGCCCAGAAGTCGACCGGCGTCTGATGGGCATAGAACCTGTAGATGAAGAAGATCAGCGCCAGCGCCAGCACGATATTGATGAGGTGGCGCGCCGGCAGCATGATCGGTTTGCCGCTCATGCGGCCGGAAAGCTTCAGGAACGCGATCACCGAGCCGGTGAAGGTGATGGCGCCGATCGCCGCGCCCAGCGACATCTCGATCAGGCTCTGCTGATGGATATGGGCCTCGCTGCCGATGCCGAAGGCGGCCGGCGCATAGAAGGCGCCCGCCGCCACCAGCACCGCGGCCATGCCGACCAGCGAGTGAAATGCGGCGACCAGCTCCGGCATTGACGTCATTGGCACCTTGCGCGCGATCACCGCGCCGATGGCGCCGCCGATGGCGATGCCGCCGACCACCAGCGCCCAAGATAACCCATCCGTCGGAGGATGCGCGGCGAGCGTGGTGGCGACCGCGATCGCCATGCCAATCATGCCGAACTGATTGCCGCGCCGGCTCGACTCCGGGCTCGACAACCCGCGCAGCGCCAGGATGAACAGCACGCCGGCGACGAGATAAAGCAGCGCGACGAGGTTGGGGCTCATAAGCGCGCTCCGCTCGCGTGTCCCGGACGCGGTGCAGCGTGCAACGCTGCACCGCTGATCCGGGACCATTGCGGATTCGGCGATTGGAACGGTCCCGGGTCTGCAGCGCAACACTTCGCGTTGCGCTGCGCCCGGGACACGAAGTGGGTGTTGCCCCCAATCATCATCACATCACTTCTTTTTCTTCTGATACATCGCCAGCATGCGCTGGGTGACCAGGAAGCCGCCGAAGATGTTGATCGACGCGAACACCAGCGCGAAGAAGCCGAGCGCGCGCGCCCATAAGGGACCGTTGTCATTGGCCACCAGCGCGACGCCGACCGCTAGGAGCGCGCCCACCACAATCACCGAGGAAATGGCGTTGGTCTCCGACATCAGCGGCGTGTGCAGCGCCGGCGTCACCGACCAGACCACGTAATAGCCGACGAACACCGCCAAAACGAAGATCGACAGGCGGAACACGAAGGGATCGACCGCGCTTGCGAGTTCGGACATGGTGTCGTTCCTTAATCCGTCATTCCGGGGCGCGGCCGTAGGCCGCGAACCCGGAATCCAGAAACAAGCTAGGTGCCTGCATCTGGATTCCGGGTTCGCTCGCTACGCGAGCGCCCCGGAATGACGAGTTTAAATTCATCATCATCACGCCGCCGTTTTGGGCTGAAAACTCGGATGCACCACCGCACCGTCGCGCGTGAGCATGGTGGCCTTGATCAGTTCGTCGTCCCAGTTGACCGCAAGCTTCTTCTCGTTCTTGTCGATCATGGTCTCGAGGAAGGTGAGCAGGTTCTTGGCGTAAAGCGCCGAGGCGGAGGCCGCCAGCCTTCCTGCCACGTTGAGATAGCCGACGATTCTTGCCGGGCCGACTTGCGCCACCTCGCCTGGGCGCGCGCCTTCCACGTTGCCGCCGCGCTCGACCGCGAGATCGACGATCACCGAACCGGGGCGCATCGATGCCACCATTTCTTTGCTGATCAGGCGCGGCGCCGGGCGCCCGGGGATCAGCGCGGTCGTGATGACGATGTCCTGCTTCTTGATGTGCTCGGCGGTCAGGGCTGCCTGCTTGGCCTGGTATTCCTTCGACATTTCCTTGGCATAACCGCCGGCGGTCTGCGCGTTCTTGAATTCCTCGTCCTCGACCGCGATGAACTTGGCGCCCAGGCTCTCCACCTGCTCCTTGGTGGCGGGACGCACGTCGGTGGCGGTGACCACCGCGCCGAGCCGGCGGGCCGTTGCGATCGCTTGCAGGCCGGCAACGCCGACACCCATGATGAACACCTTGGCGGCCGGCACCGTCCCGGCCGCGGTCATCATCATCGGCAGCGCGCGGCCGTATTGTTCCGCGGCGTCGATCACCGCGCGATAGCCGGCGAGATTGGCCTGGCTGGAGAGCACGTCCATCGACTGCGCGCGCGAGATGCGCGGCATCAATTCCATGGCGAAGGCGGTCAGGCCGGCCTCGGCGAGCTTCTTTAGCTCCGCCTCATGGCCGTAAGGGTCCATGATCGCGATAACGAGCGCGCCCTTCTTGTAGCCGGCAAGCTCGTTCGGCTCCGGCCGGCGCACCTTCAACACCACGTCGGCGGTCTTTTCGACGTTCTCGCCGATCTCGGCGCCCGCCGCCTCGAATTCGGCGTCGGGGATGCCGGACGCAATGCCGGCGCCGCGCGCGACTGCGACCTCGGCGCCGAAGGATTTCAGCTTCTTGACGGTTTCCGGAGTGGCGGCGACGCGGGGCTCGTTGGCGTCCACTTCACGCGCGACGGCTACTCGCATGCCGAGCCTCCGGGTCGGTCTCTCAGGAGACGCCGTAAAAGACGAAAATCAGGAAGCAGAGCACGAAGGCGACCGAGCTCGACGTCCGATTGCCGCTCAGCAGGCCGGGGATCGCGCCGGCCAAGCCGATGAGGAAGACCGCCACCGCCGGCAGCCAATGCCCCATGACCCCGCCGACCGCCAGCCCGATCAGGATGTTAATCACGGCAAGGATGCCGATGAAGGTGAAATGGACGAAGCTTTCGTAGCTCGCCTCGTGCGCCGGGTAGTCGTTGCCGGCGGCGGCGGCATATTGGACGGTGCCGTGTTCGGCCATGGGGGAAAGTCTCCAGGGACAGCAAGATCGGGGGCCGCGAACGGGCCGCGCAAGGGGTTAGCGCAATTGCGGCCTTTGGGCAACGGCCACAATCCGTCACCCTTGGAGGCTCGGCGGTTCCGCCGCCTCGCACCTCAGGACGACGGATCGGGCTCCAACCCCGCCTCCGCCATCGCGGCACTTTGCCGCGCGGCCACCCGGTCGGCGTCGAAATTCTCGATCGCCTCATTGAACAATCGATAGAAATTCAGCTCCGCCGCCAGGTGCAGGAACACGGCGCCCAGCCCCACCGCGGCGCGGTCCATGAACACGAATTCGCGCGGCACCGTCACCGGCCCCAGTTCCTTGAGCGCCTGGTGCACCCGGAAGGCTTCCCGGCGGCCGTATTCGGAAGGCTTCACCCCGTCGGCGATCGAGCGCACGCGGTCGTCGAGCATCGGGCCGTAGATGAAGCGCGCCCAGATATTGAGCGCTTCGATGATCTCCTTGCTGAGGCGCTTGAAGCCCCAAGTCCTGTAGGCCTGCACCACCAGTTCGTTGTCGCCGTTCAAGAGCCCGCGATAGAGATCGACCACGCCGCCGACGAAGCTCTTCGGGAAGATGCGGATGCAGCCGTAGTCGAGCAGATTAATGCCGGCCGGCGCCGCCCTCCTCCTCGAAAACACTATAGTTGCCGAGATGCGGGTCGCCGTGGATGACGCCGAAACGCGAGAACGGCAACCACCAGGCCGTGAACATGGCGCCGGCAAGTCGGTTGCGCACTTCCAGGGCGTCGTCCTTGTGCGCGAGCATTTTCGTGCCCTCGAGCCAGTCGAGCGTGAGCAACCGCCTGGTCGACAACTCCGGCCACACCTTGGGCACGCGGACGGCGCGGCTGTCCGCCAGCATGATGCTGTAGAGCTTTACGTGCTTGGCCTCGCGCGCATAGTCGAGCTCCTCGCGCAGGCGCGCCGCGATTTCGACCGCGATCTCGGAGGTGTCGATCGCCGGATCGAAACGCTTGCGCAACGCGAACAGCAATTGCAGCTGACTCAAGTCGGCTTCCACCGCCGACTGCATGTCGGGATATTGCAGCTTGCAGGCCAAGGCTGAGCCCAAATCTTTTCCATTGGAGAGCGCGCGCGCCTTGTGCACCTGGCCGAGCGAAGCCGCCGCCGCCGGATGATGCTCGAAGCTCTGGAACTTTTTTTCCCAGCCGGCGCCCAGCTCCGCCTGCATGCGGCGCTTGACGAAGGCCCAGCCCATGGGCGGCGCCTGGCTCTGCAGCTTGATCAGCTCGTTGGCGTATTCCGGCGGCAGCGCGTCGGGAATGGTGGCGAGCAGCTGCGCCACCTTCATGATCGGGCCCTTCAGCCCGCCGAGCGCCGCGGTCAGTTCGACCGCGTTGGCGGCGCGGTCGAGCGGCACGCCGAAAAGCCGCGCGCCCGCCATGCGGGCGGCGGTACCGGACAGCCGCGTGCCGACATTGGCGTAGCGGCGGGCGCGGGCCGAAAAACGGTTGGCTTCATGATCTTTCATTCTTGTCGTGATATCTAGGCACGCCCGCGCCCAAGCGCCACATCGATCGCCGCACAGGCCGCCCGCACCTCGTCCGCCGTCGCCGGCTCGGCGCCCGCCGCGCGCACCAGTTGCACGGCTTCTTCCACCAGGGCGCGGTTGTTCTCGCGCACGCCCCAGGGGCGGTCCTCCAGCCCGACGCGGATATGGCCGCCGCGTTCGACCGCCGGCGCAATCAGCGGCCTGATGTCGACGCCGAGGCCGGCGACCATCCAGGGCGCGCCGGCGGCAACCTCGCCAAGCAAGGCGAGATGGGCATCGAGGTAATTCGGCCTGGGCGGAAAGCCGAAGCAGAATTCTTGCGCAAACATGAAGCGGTAGACCGGCGTCGGCACGGCCGGCATGGCGGCGGCGGTGGCGGCGCCCAGCCGCGTGCAGCCCGCCTCGTAGAGCGCGTAGCTCGGCCGCACCGTATGGGCGGCCGCAATCCGCATGCCTTCGCGGAAATGGTCGTCCGGATTGAAATAGGTGAAGCCCGCCTCCCCACGCGCAATCTCGTCGAAGCGCGTGAACACCGCCGAGCCCGGATCAATCACCGCCCATTCCAACAGTCCGTTCTGCGCCAACCGCTCGACATGGGCGTAGCGCTCCTGCGCGCTGCGCAGTTCGCCGGCATAGCCCGAGCCGGCGATCGGCAGCGTCGGATAGACGATGGCGTCCACCTTGGCGCGGATGCCTTCGATGATCGGCGCGTAGATCTCGTAGTCATCGCGCTGGCGGCCGGTTGCGGCGTCATAGGCGTGCAGATGGATGATCGCCGCGCCCGCTTGCGCCGCCGCGATGCCGTCGGCAACGATCTCGTCGATGGTTATGGGGATGGTCGGCTGGCGCTCACGCGTCCAGGCGCCGTTGATCGCCGCTTCGATCCAGACTTTGGCCATGTCCGCGTCCCAAGAAGGAGGAACGGACAGAGGATAACACGAGGCGCGATCTCGTCTATCCGAGCACCTCCAATTCCCCGATCAAATTCGCGATCACCCGCAAGCCGCCGTCCCAGAACTTCGGATCGCGCGCGTCGAGCCCGAACGGCGCCAGCAATTCCGAATGATGCTTGGTGCCGCCGGCGCTAAGCATTGCCAGATAGCGCTCGGCAAAGCCCGCTTCCGATTGCTCATAGACCGCATAGAGCGAGTTCACCAGGCAGTCGCCGAACGCGTATGCGTAGACGTAGAACGGCGAATGGATGAAGTGCGGGATATAGACCCAGAAGTTCTCATAGCCGGGCATTAATTCGATGGCCGGGCCTAGGCTTTCCGCCTGCACCGACATCCACAAGTCGCAGATCTTGTCCGCCGTCAGCTCGCCGTTGCGCCGCTCCAGATGCACCTTGCGCTCGAAGGTGTAGAAGGCGATCTGCCGCACCACGGTGTTGATCATGTCCTCCACTTTGGCGGCGAGCATGGCCTTGCGCTGCTTCTTGTCCTGCGTGTCGGCGAGCAGTTTGCGGAAGGTCAGCATCTCGCCGAACACGCTCGCGGTCTCCGCCAGCGTCAGCGGCGTCGGCGCCATCAGCGCGCCGTTGGGCGCCGCCAGCACCTGGTGCACGCCGTGGCCGAGCTCGTGCGCGAGCGTCATCACGTCGCGCGGCTTGCCCATGTAATTGAGCAGCACGTAAGGGTGCGCCGACGGCACGGTCGGGTGCGAGAAGGCGCCCGGCTGCTTGCCCTCGCGCACGCCGGCGTCGATCCAGCGCCGCTCGAAGAAGCGGTCGGCCACTTCCGCCATCTTCGGCGAGAAGGCGCCATAGGCGGTGAGCACGGTGTTGCGCGCGTCGGTCCAGGCGATGGTGCGCTGCGCCACCTTGGGCAGCGGCGCGTTGCGGTCCCAATGCGGCAGCTTCTTCTTGCCGAACCATTTCGCCTTCAAGGCATAGTAGCGGTGCGAGAGCTGCGGATAGGCGGCGCGCACGGCCGAGACCAGCGCTTCCACCACCTCCGGCTCGACCCGGTTGGCCAGATGGCGCGAGTTGGCCACGTCCTGAAAGCCGCGCCAGCGGTCGGAAATCTCCTTGTCCTTGGCGAGCGTATTGGTGATCAGCGTGAACGGGCGCAGGTTCTCCTTGAAGGTGACGGCGAGCGCTTCCGCCGCCGCGCGCCGCTTCTTGCCGTCGACGTCCACCAGGAGATTGAGCGCCGGCTCGATCGCCATCGGCTTGCCGGCGATCTTGAAGCGCAACGAGGCGATCAGCTCGTCGAACTGCCGGTTCCAGGCCGAATAGCCGGTCATCGATTTTTCGTGGAACAGCTGCTCGACGCGATCCTCGAGCTGATAGGGCTTCTCCTTGCGCACGTCCTCCAGCCACGGCCGGTAATGCGCGAGCGCAGGGTCTTGCATGGCCGCTTCCAGCGCCGCGTCGTCGATACGGTTGAGCTCGAGCGTGAAGAACAGCACGTGGATCGAGGCCGCCGTCAGCCGCTCCTGCACGTCGCCGTAGAACTTGGCGATGTTGGCATCGCTGGTATTGCCGGCATAGGCGAGCCCGGCATAGGAGGACAGCCGCCCGAGCGTGTCGTCGAGCGCCTCGTAGCGCTTCACCGCCTCGGCAAGCCGCGCGCCCGCCCCCTCAGCCGCGGCCATCTCGGCCAGCCTGCCCTTGAAGTCGCGCTCGAAGCCGGCGCAGTCCGCGGCGGCGGCGGCGAGATCGCGCGACACTTCCGGGCTGTCGATGCCGGGATAGAGGTCGTCGAGATTCCACTCGGGCAGCTTGCCGAGCTTGGCGGAAGGCTTGGATTTGCGGGCGGAAGCGGCTTTGGCCATGTTTTTTTGCAATTCTCTGATGGGGAAATTGTGGCGGTTAAGGCTTCATTTAGGCGACCGCTCGTGGCGATGCGATGGCCACGGCCGATCTTTTCAACAGGCACTCGGGCCGGCGCGAGCCCGCTTTCGCCGCTCCATTTAACAGCCCATTAAGCGGAACCGACGACATTGCACCAATTCGGTACAGTGTTGAGGGGTCCCATGTCCGAAGTCGTGTTGATCGTCGATGACGATCCGGTCCAGCGTCGCCTGCTCGAAGCCATGGTGCAGCGTTTCGGCTACCGGACCCTGCTGGCCGAGGGCGGCGACCAGGCCGTCCATTTGCTCACCGGCCCCGATCGCCCGCGCCTCGATTGCGTGGTGCTCGACCTGGTGATGCCCGATCTCGACGGGCTCGGCGTGCTGGCGCGCATGCGCGCGGCGGGCCTCGACCTGCCGGTCATCGTGCAGACCGCCCACGGCGGCATCGACAATGTGGTTTCCGCCATGCGCGCGGGCGCCGCCGATTTCGTGGTCAAGCCGGCCAACCCCGAGCGCCTGCAGGTTTCTTTGCGCAACGCGCTTGCCGCCCGCAGGCTGGCCGGCGAATTGCAGCGCCTGAAGCGCAAACAGGACGGCACGCTCAGCCTCACCGACGTCATCACCCGCTCTCCCGCCATGCGCAGCGTGCTGCGCGCCGCCGAGAAGGCGGCAGCCTCGTCCATCGCCGTGCTGATCGAAGGCGAGTCCGGCGTCGGCAAGGAATTGATCGCACGCGCCATCCACGGCAGCGGCGCGCGCCGCGCCAGGCCCTTCGTCGCGGTCAATTGCGGCGCGCTGCCGGAGAACCTGGTCGAGTTCGATCCTGTTCGGCCACGAGAAGGGCGCCTTCACCGGCGCCACCGAGAAGCACACCGGCAAGTTCGTCGAGGCCGACGGCGGCACGCTGTTCCTCGACGAGGTCGGCGAATTGCCGCCGCCGGCGCAGGTCAAGCTGTTGCGCGCGCTGCAGGAAGGCGAGGTCGAGCCGGTCGGCGGCCGCAAGGCGGTGAAGGTCGACGTGCGCATCGTCTCCGCCACCAACCGCGACCTGATCGCCGACGTCAAAGCCGGGCGCTTCCGCGAGGACTTGTTCTACCGCCTGCACGTCTATCCGATTGCCGTGCCGCCGCTGCGGCGGCGCCCGGAGGACATCCCCGAGCTTGCGCGCCATTTCCTTGCGCGCGTGGCGGCGGAAGAGGGCAAACGTGTGCGCGCGTTGAGCGGCGATGCGCTGGCGCTGATCGAGACCTATCGCTGGCCGGGCAATGTGCGCCAGCTCGAAAACACCATCTTTCGCGCCGTGGTGCTGGCCGAAGACGAGGAGCTCGGCGTCAACGAATTCCCGCAGATTGCCGCGCTCGGCGGCGCCGACACTGCGCCGATGATGATCGAGCCCTCGCCCGCCATGGCGGCGGCGCTGCCGGAGCCCGAAAAAGCCACGCCGGCGTTAACCACGCCGTCGCTCACGCTGCTCGATGAGCGCGGCAATATGCGTGCGCTCGACGAATTGGAGCGGGAAGCGATCCGCTTCGCCATCGCGCATTATCGCGGCCAGATGTCGGAGGTCGCGCGCCGCCTGAAGATCGGCCGCTCGACGCTCTATCGCAAGCTGGAAGGGCTCGGGCTTGACGATGCCGCTCCCGCAATCGAGGAAAGCGCGGCGGCGCAGTAACCAAATTCGATTCAATTTTAATCAATTGGCCGCCGCGTTAGCCCTGATCGAAGGTAAACGCCGCCGAACACACGATTTCGTTCGTGCGCGCGGCTCACGCATCGCATAATGCCCGCGTAATCGGCGTCGGCGTCGATGGGACGGATGTGCGCATGCCGGCGCCATGCATATGTGCAAGTCGCGTGGGTGGAGTTCGCGTTCATGGGTAATCGATTCGACCGCCTCATTGCCGGCGGCGCGCTGGCGCTGATCGTCGCCGCGCCGACGCTCACCGACGCGCGGCCGCGCGTCGAATCGGCGCTGCCGCCGCCACCGTCGCTCAATGGCGAGCGCGTCATCCGCGAGCGCGCGCCAACGCCGCTGCCGCCGCCCGCGCCGGCGCAGTACGAGGCGCCGCAGCCCAAAGCGCCGCATGAGACCGCGCGCGCCGCCGAGCCGCCGGCCGAACCGCCGCCGGCGCCCGCGCCGCGCGCCACCGGCGGCGGCTTCGACATCAAAGGCACCATCAACAAATTCTTCGCCGCCAGCGACGCCCAGATCGCCGATCGGCTGCGCGCCATCGTCGCCGCCCGCCATTTCGACCGGCGCGGCGAGCGCGTCACCGAGCGCCGGGCGATGCAATCCTTCTACGCTCAGCGCAACTACACCCCGCTGTGGATCCATGACGGCCGCCTCACCGCACGCGCGCAAGCCGTGATCGCGCGGCTGGAGGGAGCCGCCTCCGAGGGCCTCATCGCCACCGACTATCCGGTGCCGAATTTCGCAAGCTTCAGCACCGCCGAGGCGCTCGCCAATGGCGACATCGGGCTGACCGTCTCGGTGCTCACTTTCGCGCGCCATCTGCAGGCCGGCCGCATCGCGCCGCACCGCGTCTACGCGCAGGTGCAATATCCCGAGCACGAGCCCGATCCGGCCGGTGTACTTAAGACGCTGATGCAGGCCAGCGACGTCGACGCCGCGCTCGACGGTTTCGATCCCCCGCACCGGGCCTTCGGCGCGCTCAAGGCCAAGCTCGCCGAATTGCGCGCCAGCGCCGCCCCTGCCTCTACTGCCGAGCCGCCCGAGCGCATCCCCGGCGGCGCCTCGATCAAGCCCGGCGCCCGGGACCCGCGCGTGCCGCTGTTGCGCCGGCGGCTCGGCCTGCGCGGCAAGCCGGATGGCACCCGCTACGATCGCGCGCTCTACAATGCGGTGCGCGTCTTCCAGCAGCGCCACGGCCTGCGCCCCGACGGCATCGTCGGCGTCAATGTCATCGCCGCGATCAACGGACCGAAGCCGCTGAGCGCGCAGCAGGTCGTCGACAAAATCACCGCCAATATGGAGCGCTGGCGCTGGCTGCCGCGCAACCTCGGCGACACTTATGTCATGGTCAACATTCCGGACTATTCGCTCGAGGTCGTGCACGACCACCGCGTGGTCTGGCACACCAAGATCGTGGTCGGTAAGCCGCAGACGCCGACGCCGCTGCTCACCGCCACCATGGACAACGTCATCGTCAATCCGTCCTGGTACGTGCCGCAGTCGATCATCGAGAACGAATTGCTGCCGGCCTATCAGAGCGACCCGAATATTTTCGATCGGCTCGGCCTGCAAGTGCGGAAGGGCCCGGACGGCCACATCAACGTGGTGCAGCCGCCCGGCGCCGCCAACGCGCTCGGCCGCATCAAGTTCAACTTCCCCAACAAGTTCCAGGTCTATCTGCACGACACGCCGGAGAAGAGGCTGTTCCGCTACGATCGGCGCGCCTTCAGCCACGGCTGCATGCGCGTGCAGAACCCGACCCGCTTCGGCGAGATCTTGCTGCATCTGGCGATGAACGGGCCGACGCCGAGCGAGCGCCAGCTCGACGCCCTGTTCGGCCGCCCGGAAAAAGTGTTCCGCTTCAGCCACCGCCCGCAGGTGCACCTGACCTATCAGACCGCCTTCGTCGACGAGGCCGGCCGCCTGCAATTGCGCGACGACATCTACGGCTTCGACGCCCGCATCCACGCCATCATGCACAGCAACGAGCGCCGCATCGCCGACATCGCGCCGCCGCCCGACCCCAAGCGCGACCAGGCGACCGCACAGAGCAACCAGGCCATCCTGCGCCGGGTCGAGCGGCGCGAGGCGCTCAATCCCTTCCGTTTCTTCGACAAACTGTTCCGCTGACCCCGGCGGCACGAAAATACCGCTGATGGCCCCGGGACTTATCCACAGCGGGGGCCGTCGGGGGTAGCGCCGCCGGGGCGGCCGCGGCCTCATTTTTGGCCAGGTTCGTTCGATAGGATTAGATTATCAGCGGGGGACGGCCGCTAACGGCGCGTTAACCAATCGCGACAAACACTACGGGTCGTCGTCAGACGGCCACTGGGGCGTAGCGGCGACTGTGGGACGGTTGATTTCACGGAACTCGGCATTGCTGCTGGACCGCGCGCGCGAGCGGCCGCGGCTATTGCGTTTGACGCGCGCCGGTTCCCGGCTGGGGATCGCCGGACTGCTGCTGCTCGCCGCCGGCAACGCGCTGCAGAGCGCGATAGCCGAAGGCGACACCCGCACGCTGACCTTCCATCATGTCCACACCGGCGAAGACATCACCGTCACCTTCAGGCGCGAGGGCCGTTACGTGCCGGCCGCGCTCGCCAAGCTCGACTGGTTCATGCGCGACTGGCGCAAGGCAAAAGAAACGCGCATGGACCCGCGCCTGTTCGACCTGCTCTGGCAGGTCTATCGCGAGAGCGGCGCCACCCAACCGATCGACATCATCTGCGGCTACCGCTCGCCCGGCACCAACGCCATGCTGCGCGCGCGCTCCAAGGGCGTCGCCCGCTACAGCGAGCACATCCTCGGCAAGGCCATCGATTTTTATATTCCCGGCGTGCCGCTCGCCAAGCTGCGCGCCATCGGGCTTGAGCTGCAGCGCGGCGGCGTCGGCTTCTATCCGACCTCCGGCTCGCCCTTCGTGCACATGGATGTCGGCCTGGTGCGGCATTGGCCCAACATCCCGCGCCAGCAGTTGGTCAAGATCTTCCCCAACGGCCGCACCGTGCATATCCCCGCCGACGGCAAGCCGCTGAAGAACTACGCCGCCGCGCTCGCCGACATCGAGCGCCACGGCAATGCCCCCAACGAGCGCTCGCTCGCGGCCGCGCAAGCCGCCGGCGCGATCAGCGAAGGCCAGGTGCGCGAAGCCGAGCTGATCGCCGGCCAGGCGCATCAGGGCGCGCCCACCATGCTCGCCGGCCTGTTCGGCGGCTTGTTCGGCGGCGGTGGCGGCGTCAGCGGCGCCGACGCCATGATGCGGCCGGCCGCCGCCCTGCCCGCCAACACGCCGCTGCAGGTGGCGAGCGTGAGCCCGCCCACGCCGGTCGCACCCGAGCGCGTCGCCGGCAAGCATTCCGCCAAGCGCAGCGCCAAGCACGTGCCGCTGCCGACCGCGCGCCCGGACACCATCGTGATGGCCGCCGCCAAGCGTAAATCCGCGCCCGTCATGCAGACCGCCTCGCTCGCGGCCGGCCCCGTCGCCCGCAACATCTGGGGCGACGTGATCCGCAGCGGCCCGGGCGCGCGAACGGCCGCCTCGCCCTTCGACGTCGCCGCCGCCGAGCCCGCCGCCACCGGCTACGGCGCGCTGGCCTACGCGCCGGAGCGCGATGCGGAGCCGGTCGCCCGCGTGCGTCCCATGGGCGAGCGCCTGCCACGGCTGGCGCGCGAGGCGAGCGTGATCCCGGCCGACGGCAACACGTCGGTCGCCGTGAAGCCGCCGACCGGCGGCCGTCCGGTGCCCGAAAGCCCCTGGCTGCGCGCCGCCATGCTGACACCGAACGTGACGAACTACTTGACCGCCACGCGGGTCGGCCCCGTCGATCCACAATGGCAGGTGAGCCTGCTGCATAAGCCGGCGCAGGCGGTGATGATGAGCTTCTCGGCCGATCCCAATCTCGGCATGGTGACCGGCCGCTTTACCGGCCACGCGGTGGTCTTCGTCGCCACCGCCACCTTCATTCAGCCGACGACGCTGTCGCTGCGGTAAGCTGACACTCGCGCAACAAAACGCGGCGTCGTGCGCGGGCTTGACCCGCGCATCCACGATGAATTGCCGCGGTAAAAATTTTACGGCTGAAATCGCGGAGTGGGCTCATAGATTGCCGGGTCAAGCCCGGCAATGACGGCGGAGAGGCAGTGCCCTACTGCAACATCCCCAGCGCGTGCATGTAGGTTTCCAGCACTTCCTGCTGCTCGCGCCGCTCGTCGGTATCGAGCTTGCGCAGGCGCACGATCGAACGCAGCGCTTTGATGTCGAAACCGTTGCCCTTGGCCTCGGCATAGACGTCGCGGATGTCGTCGGAGGTCGCCTTCTTCTCCTCCTCGAGCCGCTCGATGCGCTCGATGATGGCTTTCAGCTGATCCTTGGCGAAGCGGGTCGCCGGTTGTTCTTTTTCGGCTGCGGCGCTGGCGGGCATCGAGGTCTCCTTACGGGAACTGGTGGCGCATGATCTCGTCCGAAGGCCCCCGCCGCCGCCGAGGCGGAGACGGGCTCAATCGGGATCATGCGCCCAATAAGGAGCATTCGGAGTCCGGCGCCCTCAGGTCAAGCAAAGCACGCCGTCATCCACGCTGTTCACAGCACCGTCAAAATTAAACTTGATCGTTGTTTATCGAGGCAACGCTGCGAGCACAGCCGGCTCACGCTCCCTTTTGGAGAGCGTCGGGGTGACGGGGGCCGAGACTTTCGATAAGCCGTAACCGCTCACCTCTCCCTGTGGGAGAGGTGATTCGAGCCCACGGCCGGCTCGGCAAGCCAAGAGCTAATGCGAGCCGCTCGCCTTGTCGAACGCTGCCTTCTGCTCGGGGCTCGCTTCCTTCTGGTATTTCTGCCGCCACTCGTCATAGGGCATGCCGTAGACCACCGCGCGGCTTTCGTCCTTCGTCATGGGCACGCCTATGCCGTCGGCGGCGTCCTTCATCCAGTTCGACAGGCAGTTGCGGCAGAAGCCGGCGAGATTCATCATGTCGATATTCTGCACGTCGCTGCGGCTCCGCAGGTGGTCGACCAGGCGCCGGTAGACGGCGGCTTCCAGTTCGGTACGCGTCTTGGGGTCCATGGGCTAAGCACTCCGTCGGCGGGCATCCGCTTCTTGTCATCGCTTAATGTAAAGACGCGCTGGGCGGGCACAAGCCTGCCAAGGCCGCGGCCGCGCCGTCATTTCTTGCCGGCTTTGGCGGGGCCTTTGGGCCGCGCGTTGAGCTCGTTCGCGGCTGCACCGGCGGCTTCCCCCAGCCGCGTGAATACGTCGAGCAGCAGGGCCAGCTCCGTGTCGCTGTAGCGCGCCAGCACGGCCATGGCGCCGCGCTCCATCGGCTGGAACAAAGACCCGGCGCGCCGCTCGATCGCCGGCAGCGCGCGCACCAGCACCTTGCGGCGGTCCTTGGCGTCGCGCTCGCGGCGGGCAAAGCCCGCCCGCTCCAGCCGGTCGATCACGCCGGTGATGGCGCCGGTCGTGAGCCCGGTGGCCGCCGCCAGTTCGCCGGCCGCCACCGGCCCGCGCATGACGATGAAATCGAGGCATTCGAGGTCGGTGCTGTTGATGCCGAGCCGGGCCGCCACCGCCTGGCTGTAGATGACGCCCTTGCCGCTCGACTCGCGCATGGCGTGGTTGAGCGCGCGCAGCAGCGCCTCGCGATTCGTCGGGCTTGACACGGCTTCCTCAATTATCTTACTAAGCAAATATCTTAGATACTAAGATATCAACAGTGTGAGAAAGATAGGAGCTCCCGTGCCGACAGTCAAAGCCTACCGCGGCCTTCCGCTCAAGGGCATGCTGGCCACCTGGTACGCCCGCACCACCGCCAAAGCGCAGGCCGATTTCGAGGCTTGCGCCCGTCGCATCGCCGCCCAACTGCCGCCGCGCGCCGCGGTGCTGGAGGTCGCGCCCGGCCCCGGCTATCTAGCGGTCGCATTGGCCCACCTCGGGCCCTATCGCGTCACCGGTATCGACATCAGCCATTCCTTCGTGCGCATGGCGCGCGCGCACGCAGGCCAAGCCGGCGTCGCCGTCGACTTCCGGCACGGTAACGCCGCCGAGCTGCCGTTTGCCGACGAGAGCTTCGATTTCGTGGTCTGCCGTGCCGCCTTCAAGAACTTCACCGATCCGGTCGGCGCCCTGGCGGAAATGCACCGCGTGTTGCGCACCGGCGGTCGCGCGCTTGTCATCGACATGCGCAACGATGCCACCGACAGCGAAATCGACACGGCAGTCGATGGCATGCGGCTCGACCGCGTCAATGCCTTCATCACGCGCGCGACCTTCAAGTGCATGCTGCGCAAGCGCGCCTATTCCGGCGAGGATTTTCAGGCCATGGCGGCGGCGACGCCGTTCGGCCAAGCCCATATCGAATCCACGCTCATCGGCCACGATGTCTGGCTCGCCAAACAATCCGACACGACGAGGGAAAACGAGCAATGACCGACAGTATCAAGGAAGACGTCTGGAAATACGCCGAGAAATCGCTGGTGTGGAGCGGATGGGGCTCGCCCATCGGCCTCGGCTTCTTCGTCGTCGCCATCGGCGTCGCCGCCGTGCTCATCCGCTACGCCTGGGTGCTGCACTAGCCGCCGCAAAAATGAGCCCCGCCGCGCTCCGGGTGCGGAACGCGGCGGGCCATTCATTGCGGCAAGGTCAGGCGCCGCGCAATGCCTGCTTGACGCGGTCGGGCGACATCGGCAGTTGGCGCAGCCGCTTACCGCCGGTGAGCTTGGCGAAAGCATTGGCGATCGCCGGCGCCACCACCGGCACGCCCGCTTCGCCGATGCCGGTCGGGTAGTTGTCGGTGGAGATCACCTTCACCTCGATCGGCGGAATCTCCGACATGCGGTTGACGCGATAGCTGTCGAAGTTGCTCTCCTGCGGCTCGCCGTTCTTGATGTGGATCTGCTCCTTGAGCGCCGCGCCGAGGCCGAAGATGATGGCGCCTTCCATCTGCGCCAGCACGTTTTTCGGCTGCACCACGACCCCGGGATCGACCGCCGCCCACACGTGGTGGACCTTGATGGTCCCGCTCTTCTCGTCGAGCGAGATGTCGGCCACCGCGGCGGTGTGGGTATCCAGCGCGTCGGAATAGGCAAGCCCGAGCGCATGGCCCGCCGCCGGCTTCTGCTTCAAGTTCGACATCGCGGCCACCGCGTTGAGCACCGCGATGGCGCGCGGATGCTTTTGCAGGAGCGCGATGCGCAGTTCGAGCGGATCGGCGCCCTTGGCGGCGGCGATCTCGTCGATCATGCACTCGATCGCGAACTTGGTGTAGCCCGCCGAGATGCCCCGCCAGGCGCCGACCTCGAAGCCGCTCTGGGCGCGGATATAGTCCACCTGTTGCGCCGGCACGGCATAGCGGAACTCGCCGTTGCCGGCCGAGACGAGATCCCTGCCGCCGATCTTCTTGAACAGCGGCGGGATGGCGCGCGCGAGATAGGAGGCCGCCACAATGCGGTGACGCCAGCCCACGATCTCGTTCTTGTCGTCGAGACCGACCTCGATGCGCTGCACCGCGAAGGGACGGTACATATCCTGGGTAACGTCGTCCTCGCGGCTCCACACCACCTTGATCGGCTTGCCCGGCATGCTCTTGGCGAGCAGCGTCGCCTCGAACGCCACATCCCAATCGGTACGCCGGCCGAAACCGCCGCCGAGGAATGGCCGCTCGACCTTCACCTTGTCGGGCTTGGTGCCGCCGGCGATCGAGCCGGCCAGTTCCATGTCGATGACCGACTGATTGGAGGTCCACAAGTGCACCTTGTCGCCCTCCACCAGAGCGGTGGCGTTGAGCGGCTCCATGCAGCAGTGGGCGACGTGATCGGCGACATAATCGGCGGACAGCACTTTCTTCGCCTTGCCGATGGCGCCCGGGGCGTCGCCATGCTTGAGCATGTCGACCCCTTGCTGCGCCTTGTCGCCGGCGATCTTGGTGTAATCCTCGGCGAGCAATTCGTTGCTCCATTTGCGCGCCGGGGAAGCGTTGGTCCAGGTGACTTTGAGGGCCGCCTTGCCCTTCATCGTGGCTTCCAGCGTGTGGCCGATGACGGCGACGCCGTTCGGCAGCGGCTGCACGGCAATGACGCCCTTGACGGCCTTGGCGGCCTTGTCGTCGATTTTGTCGGGCTTCTCGCCCTGCACCGGACGATGCAGCACCGAGGCATAGAGCATGCCCGGCAGTTGGGTATCGATGCCGTATTTGGCCTTGCCGTCGACCTTGAGCGGGATATCGACCCGCGCCAGGTCCTTGCCGATGAAGCGGCACTTGTCGAGCGGCTTGAGGTCGGCCTTGCTGACCTTCGGCATCGGGTCGGGCATCTTCGCCGACTTGGCGATCTTCCCATAGCTCAGCTTGCGGCCGGACTTCTTGTGCACGACCGTGCTCATTTCGGTCGTGAGCTCGGCCTCCGGCACTTTCAGCATGCGCGCGGCGTTGGCGACCAGGATCATGCGCGCCTGGGCGCCGGCGAGCCGCACGATCTCGTAATAGCC
Organism: uncultured Pseudomonadota bacterium; assembly: GCA_963805535.1. Classification (GTDB taxonomy): domain Bacteria; phylum Pseudomonadota; class Alphaproteobacteria; order Rhizobiales; family Xanthobacteraceae; genus Pseudolabrys. Next base: position 554,047 of record CAWDUV010000002.1, on the reverse strand, counting down.
GGTCACGGCGCGGCTGCCGACGGTGACCATGTGACCGAAGAATTTCGGATTGCCGTAGAGCTTCTCGTTGTCGGGCGCGGTCACGACGTGAACCTTTGCCCAATCGGCATCGAGGTCCTCGGCGAGACAGGCCGGCAACGAGGTCATGGTGCCTTGGCCCATTTCCGCCGCCGGCGACATGATGGTGGCAACGCCGTTGCTGCCGATGGAAACCCAGGCATTGGCCGCGAAATCGGCCGCCGCGTCGGCAGGCAGTATGTTGTCGAAGGTCCCGAAGCTGACGGCAACGCCGGCGGCACCGGAGGAGATCAGGAAGCTGCGGCGCGAGAGCGCTTGAATATGTGTCGTCATGATCAGGCCCCCGCTGCTTTCTGGATGGCTGAAATGATGCGGGTGTAGGTGCCGCAGCGGCAGATATTGCCGTCCATGGCGGCGACGATCTGTTCGCGCGTCGGCTTCGGATGCTCCTTGAGCAGCGAAGCCGCCTGCATGATCTGGCCGGACTGGCAATAGCCGCATTGCGGCACCTGCTCTTCGACCCAGGCTTTTTGCAGCGGATGCCGGTTGTTTAAGCCTTCGATGGTGGTGACGTGTTTGCCCACGGCTTGCGAGACCGGGGTCTGGCACGAGCGCACCGCCTTGCCGTCGAGATGCACGGTGCAGGCGCCGCACAGACCGGCGCCGCAGCCGAACTTGGTGCCGGTCAGCTTCAGGTGGTCGCGCACCACCCAGAGCAGCGGGGTGTCGGGCTCGGCATCGACACGCGCTGTTCTTCCATTGATTTTGAATTTGATGGCCATCTGTTCCTCTCCCTCGAGAGCACGTTGTAATTGCCGCGCGGTTGATCCGCTTGGCTTTGGCCGCGCGCCGCACCTCTGCGGCCGCGACGATTCACTTCCCCGTTGTGTCCCTGAGCGGACCGCTCGGGTAGATTTGAGTAAAAACAATTATAAGCAGATATCCGCTTTAGGAGACAGCCAGAGATTCAGAAATGCCGACCACTTTGCGCGAATTTCTTACCGAGCTTTATCGCACTGCGGTAGCGGCCGCGCATCCGGCGACCTGTCTGCCGTTATTGTTGCCGGCGCCGCCGTCGGGCCGCGTCATTCTGCTCGCGGCCGGAAAAGCCGCCGGTTCGATGGCGGAAATCGCGGAAGAAGTATTTTTCGAGCGATTTCGGCTCGAACGCGCGCGGCTTGTCGGTGTGGCCGTGGCGCGCCACGGCTACGGACGGCCGACGCGCGTGGTCGAAATGATCGAAGCCGGCCATCCGATCCCCGATTCGGCCGGCCTGCGGGCCGCCGAACGCGCGCTGGCGCTGGCCGATAGTGGGGGCCCCAACGATCTGGTGCTGGTGCTGATGTCGGGCGGCGCCTCGGCCAATTGGATCGCGCCGGCGCCCGGAATATCGTTTGAAGACAAACAATCCGTGACGCGCGCGCTGCTGCGCTCGGGCGCGACCATCGACGAGATCAATTGCGTGCGCAAGCATCTCTCGCGCATCAAGGGCGGCCGGCTGGCGCGCCATGCCTACCCGGCCGCGCTTCTGACCGTCGCCATCTCCGACGTGCCGGGCGACGACCCCGCCGTGATCGGCTCCGGTCCGACGGTGCCGGATCCCTCGACGCTCGAACAGGCGCGCGCCATCGTCGCCAAATACCGGCTCGACCTTGGAGGAAGCATCGCGCGCGCGCTCGCCGATCCCGCCAACGAGACGCCGAAGCCGGGTGACGCGATCTTCGCCGGCAGCCGCTTCCTGCTGGCGGCGCGGCCGGCCGATGCCTTGCGCGCCGCGGAAGCGGCCGTGCGCGCGGCCGGCTTCGACTGCGTGATGCTGGGCGACCGCGTCGAGGGCGAGGCGCGCGAAGTGGCGAAAGAGCACGCCGCGCTGGCCCGGGGCTTGCGCGCGCAAGGCAGGCGCGCGGTCATCCTGTCGGGCGGCGAATTGACCGTCACCATCCGCGGCCAGGGCCGCGGCGGGCCCAACCAGGAATATGCCCTCGCCTTGGCCATCGCGCTGGCCGGCATGCCGGGGATCGCCGCGCTCGCCGGCGACACCGACGGAACCGACGGCGGGGCGGGTCTGGCCAGCGACCCGGCGGGCGCTTTGGTCGACGGCGAGACGGCCGCGCGCGCCCGGGCCGCCGGCCTCGATCCCGCCGCCTTTCTCGCCGACAACGATTCCACTGGCTTTTTCGCCGGTCTCGGCGACCTTTTGCGGCCGGGACCGACCTTCACCAATGTGAACGACTTCCGGGCCATCGTCGTTGACAGGGCGTGAGCGATCACGCGACAACCTGGTGCCCCGCTTCCGAAGTTCGCGCTCCATTGCAGCCTGCGCTGAAACGAACTTCGGAAGCCGAGGGGCACTAGCAACTATATGATTCTAGTGCCTCTTTCGATTTGGAGTTCCTGAACGAGGTTGCGGCACGTGATGCAGAAACTTCAAATCGGCGGCACGAGAGCGTTCGATACCGAAGCAACGTGACCCTTTTGCCCCCGATCGCCGCCAGGCGCTGCATACCCGTCTTCGCTGCGACTGCGGCGCTGCTTCTCTCGGCGCAAGCAGCCTTTGCCGATTTCCGGCTGTGCAACAACACCGGCAGCCGGGTCGGCGTCGCGCTCGGCTACAAGGACGCGGAAGGCTGGACCACCGAGGGTTGGTGGAATGTGAACCCGCGCACCTGCGAAACGCTGCTGCGGGGCGCGCTGGTCGCGCGTTTCTATTATATCTACGCGGTCGACTACGACCGCGGCGGCGAATGGTCCGGCCACGCCTATATGTGCTCGCGCGAGAAGGAGTTCACCATTCGCGGCATCCGTAATTGTCTGGCGCGCGGCTACGACCGCACCGGCTACTTCGAGGTCGACACCGGCGAGCAACGCTCCTGGACGGTGCAATTGACCGACAGCGCCGAGCAATCGCCCGCGCGCCGGCCGGGAACGCGCCCGCCGCCGGCCGGCCCGCCAACGGCGAGCCCGCCGCCCGCAACCGGCAAAGGCAACAAGAAATGAGACGTCTGCGCCGCGCCAAGATCGTCGCCACGCTGGGGCCCGCCTCCTCCAGCGCCGACATGATCGCGCGCCTGTTCGACGCCGGCGTCGACGTGTTCCGCATCAATATGAGCCACACCAGCCAGGAGCGCATGCGCGAACTGATCGCCATCATTCGCGCCGCCGAGCGCGCGACCGGACGCCCGATTGGCGTGCTGATCGATCTGCAGGGCCCCAAGCTCCGGCTCGGCACCTTTCTCGGCGGCCAGGCGATGGTCGCGCAGGGCGCAACCTTCGTGCTCGATTCCAATCCCGAGCCTGGCGATGCCGACCGCGTCTACCTGCCGCATCCGGAAATCTTCATGGCGGTCGAGCCCGGCCACGAGTTGCTGATCGACGACGGCAAGATACGACTCACCGTCACCGAAGCCGAGAGCAATCGCCTGGTCACGCGCGTCGAGGTCGGCGGCCGTCTGTCCGACCGCAAGGGCGTCAACCTGCCGCACACCACCATCCCGACCTCGGCGCTGACCGAGAAGGACATTTCGGATCTGGAAGCGGCGCTGCATGTCGGCGTCGACTGGGTGGCGCTCTCCTTCATCCAGCGGCCGGAGGACATTGCCGAAGCCAAGAAGCTCACGCGCGGACGCGCCGCGGTCATGGCCAAGATCGAGAAGCCGCAGGCCGTCTTGCGCCTCGACGAGATCATGGACCAGGCCGACGCGCTGATGGTGGCGCGCGGCGATCTCGGCGTGGAAATGCCACTGGAAAAAGTGCCGGGCGTGCAGAAGCAGATGACCCGGCTCGGCCGCGTCACCGGCAAGCCGGTGGTGGTCGCCACGCAAATGCTGGAGTCGATGATCAATTCGCCGGTGCCGACGCGCGCGGAAGTCTCCGACGTCGCCACCGCCATTTTCGAAGGCGCCGACGCGGTCATGCTGTCGGCGGAATCGGCCGCCGGCAAATATCCGACCGAAGCGGTCACCACGATGAACCGCATCGCCGAGGAAGTCGAAAGCGAGGAGGTCTATCGCGGCATCATCAGCGCGCAGCGCGCAATACCGGAAGCGACCGGCGCCGACGCCATCGCCGACGCCGCCCGCCACATCGCCGACACGCTCGATCTTGCCGCCGTGGTGTGCTGGACCGCCTCCGGCTCGACGGCGCTGCGCGTGGCGCGCGAGCGCCCGCGCCCGCCGATCGTGGCGGTGACGCCCAACATCGTTACCGGGCGCAAGCTGGCGGTGGTGTGGGGTGTGCACTGCGTGGTCACCGAGGATGCGCGCGACCAGGACGACATGGTCGACCGCGCCTGCCGCATCGCCTTCCGCGAGGGCTTCGCCAAGTCAGGCCAGCGCATCATCACCGTTGCCGGCGTGCCCTTCGGCACGCCCGGCGCCACCAATATGCTGCGCATCGCCTATGTGGGGGCGGAGGCGGGCGGGGATTGAACCCGCACGCAGGACAAGCGCCTCATCGCAACGAAACCGACGGCCGACCGGGGCACCACCCGATCGGCCGCCGTCCGCTGTTCAGGTCTTAAGATTGCGCTCGCTTCCTAGGGGTGCTCGTGCGCGGTCTTGACCATGTTGTAGTACAATTCGAGGATGCGCACGCGATAGGGATAGACCTGCTTCGCGAACGCGATCTCCGAATCCAGCACCTTCTTGAAGAACGGGTTCTTGGCGGCATAGGCCGCGGTCACCTTCTTCTCGGACGCGATGAACTTCGGATAGTAGTCCGCCGGCGTGTCTTCGACGTGCACGCCGTATTTTTCCTGCAGTTCCTGCAGAGCCACCGCATTGTCGTAGGTGCTGGCGTTGATGGTCTCCGCCACATTCGCCATCACAGCGACCTTGATGATTTCCTGCAGGTCCGGCGGCAGCGACTTCCAAAAGTCGCCGTTGAAGACGATCTGGCCGACGTCGGTCTGCTGGTGCAGGCCCTGCAGGTAGTAGTACTTCCAGATTTTCTGCAGGCCGAGATTGCGATCGTCGGCGGGGCCGATCCACTCCGCCGCGTCGATCACGCCGCGTTGCGCGGCGGGGACGATGTCGCCGCCCGGCATCGCGACGGCGGCCACGCCCATGTCCTTGTAGGTCTCGCCCGGGATGCCCGGCGGCGAACGATACTTGAACTTGGTGAACTCCTGCATGTTCTTGATCGGCTTCTTGAACCAGCCGAGCGGGTCGGGGCCCATCGGCTGCATGAAGAAGGCCTTGACGTTGAGATGCATGACGTCGTGCAAGAGCTCTTCGTAGAGCTTCTCGCCGCCGCCACGATAGTACCAGGCGACCAGGCCGTTCTGGTCGAGGCCGGTGCTGGCCGGCACGTTGGCGAACAGCACGAAGGCCGAGTTCTTGCCCGACCAGTAGTTGCCCCAGGCATAGCCCGCATTGACGACATTGTTGCTGACGGCGTCGAGCACCTGGAACGGCGGCACGACCGCGCCGGCCGGAAGCACCTCGCCCTTGAGGCGGCCCGCCGACATCGTGTCGACCTGCTTCACGAACCGCTCGAGCAGTTGGAAGTAAAAACTCGACGACGGCACGACGGTCTGGATGGAGAACTTGTAGACCTTCTGGTCGGCGGCGTAGGCCGCCGACGACGCGCTTACCAGTCCGCATGCCAGAAGCATGCCTGCCAGCAATGCTCTTGTTTTACTCATCGTATCCTCCCTTCGGTTGGCGCCTGTGACGGCGGGAACGCGCATTGTCGCCCACGGTCATTGCAATCCGGTCACGCTCGGCAGCCACGTGACCAGGAAAGGAAATTTGATCAGGATCGCGACGACGATCGCCTGCAGAAAGACGAACTGGAGCATGCCGAGATAAATATCCTTCATGCTCCACTGCGGCACCACGCCCTTGAGGAAGTAGGACGACAGCGCCATCGGCGGGGTCAGCCACGAGGATTGCAGCGTCACCGCCACCAGAATGCTGAACCACAGCATGTCGATGTGGAGCTGTTTGACGATCGGCAGCAAGATCGGAACGATGACCAGAACCACCGGGATCCATTCCAGCGGGCCGCCGAGCGCGAAGATCAGCAGCAGCATCAGCACCAGCATGACCATCGGCGAAACCGGAAGGTCGGTCAGAAATCCGGTGATGAGCCGCCCGCTGCCGAGGCGGGCGAACACGGCACCGAAGAAATTGGCCGCGCCGATCAGGAACATGATGAAGGCGGTCGTATCCATGGTGCGGAAGACCGCATTGACGAACTGCTTGACCCCCATGCGCCCGTAGGCGACCGACAGCACGAAGGAGGCGAACGCGCCGGTGGCGGCGGCGTCGGTCGGCGTGGTGACGCCGGCGAGGATCAACCCAAGCGTCGCCATGATCACGGTCGCGATCGGGATGACGCCCAGCACCAGCTCGCGCAGCTTCATCGCGCCCGTATATTTGGCGCCTTCGCTGCCGAGCGTCGGCCCGAGGCTCGGGTTGATGTGGCAGCGCAGGACCGCATAGGCGAGATAGATCGTCGACAGCATCAGGCCGGGAATGATCGCGGCCGCGAACAGGTCGGAAATGGGAACGCCGACCAGCGGGCCCATGACGATCAGCATGACGCTCGGCGGAATGAGGATGCCGAGCGTACCACCCGCGGCGATCGTTCCGGCCGAAAGCCGGGTGTCATAGCCGCTGCGGATCATCATCGGCGCCGCCATGACACCCAACACCGTCACCGAAGCGCCGACGATGCCGGTCGCCGCGGCGAAAACCGTGGCGACGACCATCACGATGATATAAAGCGCGCCCTTGGTGTTGCCCAGCATGAGCCGCAGTGCGCTGAACATCCGGTCCATGAGACCGGACTGCTCGAGGATGTAACCCATGAACAGGAACAGCGGAATCGAGGCGAGCTCGACATCCGTCATCAGGCCGAAGAACTGATAGGTGAGCAGATAGAAAACCTGATGCCCGATGCCGATATAGCCGAACAGCAAGGCGACGAAGATGAAGATGAACGCCATCGGGAATCCCGACAGCACGCCGAGAACCGCGACGAACAGCGAAACCAATCCGAGAACGTCGTTCGCCATTGTCGTTATTCACTTCTCCTGAACGACACGTTTGTGCGCACGGTCCACAGCGCCTTCAACAGCTCGGCTATGCCCTGAATGAACAGGAGCGCAAGCGCCACCGGCATGACCGTTTTGAGCGGGTAGATGATCGGCATCCAGGGGCTTTGCGGGAACGTCTCGCCCTGCATCCACGACTGGATGGCGAAGCCCGTGCTAACGTTGAAGAACAGCGCCATGGCCGGAAAATAAACGGCGATATAGAGCACCACGTCGATCAGCGCCTGCCAGCGCGGATTCTGACTGCTCAAAAGGAAGTCGGCGCGCACGTGACTGCCTCGCCGCAGTGCGAAGGCCGCACCGAGCATGAACAGCGATCCCGACAGGATGTAGGTGACGTCGTAGGCCCAGACGGTCGGCGCATTGAAAATGTAGCGCGCCACCACTTCGTAGACGAGCGCAAGCGTCATCGGAACGATCAGCCAGGCGGCGAGCTTGGCGATCAAAACGGTCGGCAGTTCCAGTATCGTGACGGCTTTGAGCAGAGAAGCGGGCGGCGTCGGCGCGTCGATGCGTTCGTCAGCCATTGCCGCTGCCTCCGCGCAGGCGCGCGCAGGTACGCGGCAGGCGTGACGCCGGCGCGAAAAGCCCGCCGCTCATGCTGGAGCCACGAATCGCGTCTTCTCCCCGAACAGATCCGGCCACTGCCGGCCGGCCTTTCTTCTTCCCAAATGCGCCCCGGAACGTCGTTTCGGGGCGTTCTCATATTTGAGACTTTTTTATCTCACTTTTAAATGCTAGAAGTCTGGGCGAGCGCCTGTCAAGCGGATTTCCCGTAAGGCAGAGGCCGCTCGTTTTGGCTTGTGCGCGCCGGCGTGCGCGCAGAGCGGATGCGTTTCAATGAACGGCCGTGTGTGTGCGCACGACCACAGCCGGCGGTGGACAGGTGTAAGACGGTGACGGTCGAGAGTTTCGATTACGTGATCGTAGGCGCCGGTTCGGCCGGCTGCGTGTTGGCCAATCGCCTGAGCAGCGGTGGCACCTACCGCGTGCTGTTGCTGGAAGCCGGGCCCTGGGACCGAAACCCGTGGGTGCACGTACCGATCGGCTACGCCAAGACCATGTTCCACCCGGTGCTCAACTGGGGCTACTACACGGAGGCCGAGCCGAACATGGCCGGCCGCAAGATCTATTGGCCGCGCGGACGCGTGGTCGGCGGCTCGAGCTCGATCAACGGCCTGCTCTATGTGCGCGGTCAGCCGCAGGACTACGACGACTGGGCGAACGCAGGCAACGGCGGCTGGTCGTGGGCGGGCGTAGAGCCTTATTTCCGCAAGCTCGAAAACTATCACGCCGAGCCCGATCAGTTCCGCGGCCAATACGGACCGCTGCATATCCAGCCGATCGCACCGTCGCCGTTGTGCGATGCCTTTATCGGGGCTGCGGTCGAGACCGGTATCCCGGCCAATCCTGATTATAACGGCCGCGCGCAGGAAGGCGCCGGCTATTTCCAGATCACGACCCACCATGGCCTGCGCTGTAGCTCGGCCGCGGCCTATCTCAAGCCGGCCAAGGGCCGCCACAATCTCGAAATACGCACGAAAGCGCGCACGCTGAAGGTGCTGTTGTCGGACGGCCGTGCGACCGGCGTGTCCTACGAGCGCGAGGGGCGCGTCGTGCAGACGATGGCGCGCAAGGAAGTGATCCTTGCCGCCGGCGCGCTCAACTCGCCGCACCTGATGCAACTGTCGGGCATCGGCCCCGGCGCGTTGCTGCAGCGGCACGGCATTGCGGTCGCGATCGACCTGCCAGGCGTCGGCGCCAACCTGCAGGATCACCTGCAGATCAGGCTGACCTACAAGGCCAGCCGGCCTGTGACCACCAACGACTATCTGCGCAGCCCGATCGGCAAGGTCCGCATGGGGCTTGAGTTCCTGCTGCGCCGCGCCGGCCCCATTGCCGTCGGCATCAATCAAGCCTATGTCTTCACGCGCGCCGATCGGGACGCCAGGCGCCCCGACATTCAGTTCCACTTCGGCACGATCAGCTCGGACGTGCCCGGCGGCCCCGTGCATCCGTTCTCGGGCTTCACCTCGTCGGTCTGCCAGTTGCGTCCGCTCAGCCGCGGCACCGTCGAGATCGCCTCGCCCGATCCGAAGGCGGCCCCCAAGATGCAGCCCAACTACCTGGCGGACCCCTATGACCGTTTCGTCATGGTCGAGGGCGTCAAGGTCGCCCGCAAGATTGCCGCGGCGCCGGCGCTGGCGCGCTTCATCGAGAGCGAGATCGCACCGGGACCCGCCACCCGGACGGACGACGACCTGCTGGACTATGTGCGCCGATCGGGCACCACCATCTTCCACCCGTCGGGCACCTGTAAAATGGGCGTCGACGATATGGCCGTGCTCGACACGCGCCTGCGCGTGCGCGGCGTCGCCGGTTTGCGGGTGGTCGATGCATCGGTCATGCCCACGCTCGTGTCCGGCAACACCAACGGGCCGGTCATCATGATTGCGGAAAAAGCCTCGGATATGATTCTCGAAGATGCCCGATAAGACGCACCGGCGGACTTCGGCGGCTCGCAGGCCGAGCGCCAGGACACGTGCCGCGCGGCCGCGCAAGCGCACGGTGGAGCGCGGCGCGGTGGCACCCGTGCACAAGCCGCAGAAGCCGCCGCGCGATAGCATCGCGCGCCTGCTGGCGGCGATCGAATACGTCGCGCGAGCGGAAGAGCCGGTGACGGCGGCGGACCTGTCGGCTGCGCTCGGCATTCCGCGCGCGACCGCCTACCGCATTTTCGCGCGGCTCGAGCAGGAGCACATCCTGATTCCGGAGCTGGGCGGGCGCGGCTCGGCCGCCGGCGACCGGCTGTCCGACATGGCGGTGTCATTGGTGACGAACTCCACGCGGCACGCCGCCCGCCACCGCGTGCTGCAGGGTCTGGTCGACGAGGTCGGCGAAACCTGCAATCTCACCACGCTGAGCGGCGGCGACATCGTCTATATCGACCGCGTGGAAACGCATTGGCCGTTGCGCATGTATCTGAGCCGCGGCTCGCGCGTGCCAAGCCATTGCACGGCGACCGGCAAGCTGCTGCTCAGCCTGCTGCCCGAACGCCAGATGAACGAGCTAATCCGCGCGGCCCCGCTCAAGCGCTATTCCGACCGCACCATCACCAATCCCGACAAGCTCGCCGCCGAGCTCGCGCGCATCCGCGCCGAGGAGGTGGGCATCGACAATCAGGAATTTGCCGCCGGCATGGTCGCCGTCGCCGTGCCCGTGCGCGACAAGCAGGGACGGGCGGTCGCCGCGCTCGCCGTGCATGCGCCGATCGTCCGCCTGCCGCTCGAGGCGGCGCGGCGGCATCTGCCGGCGCTGCGCAAGGCGGCGGTCGCTCTGTCCGCCTTGTTGGATTAGCCGGGCCGCGCCAAGATCGCGCGGCATCTCACGATCGCGCTCCCTGTCCTCACCGTATCCGATAGCTCGCGTGACAGCCGGTGCAGGCGCTGGTCACCTCGTGCAGCGCGCCGTTCACCTTGCGCAGCGACTCCACCGTCGGCGACACGCCGGCGTCCTGCAAGACGATCGCCAGCCGGCTCGCGGCATGATGCATGGCGGTGCCGGCGTCCTGCATGGGCTTCGGCATATAGGGCGCCATGTGGGCGGCGTCGTGCAGGCTGAGCGAGCTCATGCCGAGCCGCGCCTCGATGAGCTTGGCCGCTTCGTCGAACTTGCCGTCGGCGACATCGCCGATCACCCCATTCAGCGTGACCAGGTGGTCGCGCATATTGCCGAGCATGTGCTCCTGCATCATCGGCGGCAGCTTGACGAGCTGGCGTGGGTCGTCGCCGCCGGGCGCGGGGCTGGCCGGCGCCGGTGTCATCTCGTGCATTTGCGGCTGATGGTGCATCGACCCTTGCGCGAAGGCCAACAGCGGCACGGCCAGCAAGCCGGCCAACACGGCCGGCGCGATCAGTCGTTTCATCGGTTCCTCTCGGCGTCTTTCACAGGTCCGTTTAGCGCACATTATCGGAACGCCCGTATGATCGCGGTCATATGACGCCGCCGCGCCTTCCCCGCCGCACCCTGACCGCAGCCCCTTCCGGCGCTTCAATTTTTGCTAAAACCCCGGCAATCCTGTGCACAGAGAGGTTCGATTTGCCGCCTAGCTTCTTGCCGGATTTGCCCGCCCGGTCGGATACTGCCCGGGCAAGCCAATAAGGCGCCACACGGAGGCATGCCATGACCATGCGGCAATTCGCGCTGTTCAGTGTCGGCGTTCTTTTGCTCTCGGCGCTGCCGGCCCAGGCCGGGCCCTGCAGCAAGGACATCGACCGCATGCAGGCGCGCGTCGACGCGCATCTCGGCCAGGCCGCGGCAGCCGGCCCGAGCGCCAAACAGAGCGTCGGGGCGCAAATGCACCGTGAGCCGACCCCCAATTCGATCGCCAATGCCGAGCGCAAGCTCGGCGACCTGTCGCCGGCGACGATCGTCAAGGTGAACGCGGCGATGGACCGCGCGCAAAAGGCTGACAAGGCCGGCGACGCGCAAGGCTGCCGGAAGGCGCTCGCGCAAGTCGCGCGCATCATCGGGAAGTGAGCGGCAAGCGCCGATCCGCCCAGTCGTTACGGGTTCGCTCGCCTCGCTCGCGCCCCGGAATGAGGATACGATTGTCCGCAAGGCGGATCAGATATCGCGGCCCTCGACCTTTTCTTCCAGCTGCTTGACGATGCCCGGCACGCGCTCGAGCCGCGGATAGACCTTGAGCGCGCGGCGATAGACCTCCAGCGCCTGCTTGTCGCTGCCGATGTCCTGCAGGATGAGCCCTAAGCCGGTCAGCGCGCCGAAATGGCGCGGCTCGAGCTTCAACACATGCTGGATGTCGTCGAGTGAGTGGCCGTAGTCGTGCCGCATGTAATAGATGGTGGCGCGCCGGTTCCAGGCTTCCACATAGTCCGGCTTGATCTTGACGATGGCGTCGAGCAGCTTGAGCGCGAGATCGACGTCCTTATCCTCGACCGCCTTCTGCACGCGGCTCATCAACAGATTGGTGGTGTCGCTCTTGGAGTGCATCCACAGCACCCAGATGCGCTGCTCGATCGCCTTGGCGGTCTCGTCGTCGGGCGCCGCCTGCAGCGCGCCGAACAGGAAATCGAGATTGTTGACGCTGTCGCGCATGCTCATGGGCGGCAGCTTCTTGGGCGGCTGCACCCACTTGCCCTTGGGAGCACTCGGGGCCGGGGCCTGCGCCGGTGCCGCGCCAAAGGCCGGCACGGCCAAAAGCGTGGCCGTAAGGGCTACAACAGCAAAGCTTGGGAATCGGGCGCGCATGATCGAAGACTAATGTCTTCGCCGGATGCGGCCAATATGCGGCAATGCAATGCGGCCCCGCCCGGACGGCGGGCCTGAGGGCGTCAGCCCTGGCGCGCCTTGAAGCGGCGGTTGGTCTTGTTGATCACGTATAAACGACCCTTGCGCCGCACCAACCGGTTGTTGCGGTGCCGGGTACGCAACGTTTTCAATGAGTTACGAACTTTCATGACGGTCTCTGAATGCTTGGTTGCGGGCGTTCTAGTGGCCGCACCCGAACCTGTCAACGGAAGCGCCCCACCCGTGGTTACCGGCCCTCCCCTGCTCTAAGGTCCGCCCGCGGAGGAAAATCATGCAAAAAAGCACCGAGCGCTTTCTGACCACCCATACCGGCAGCCTGCCGCGGCCGGACGACCTCATCCGCATGATGTACGCCAAGGAGGAAGGCGTGCCGGTGGAGCCTGCAGGCACTGGCCGCCCGCATCAAGCAAGCGGTGGCCGAGGTGGTCAAGAAGCAGGCGGACGCCGGCGTCGACCTCGTCAACGACGGCGAAATGTCGAAGCCGAGCTACGCCACCTACATCAAGGACCGGCTCAACGGCTTCGGCGGCACCGGCAACACCTTCGTCTATCAGGACCTCGCCGATTTCCCGCGCCTGGAAAAGCGCGTGTTCGGCGATCCCGGCCGCTCGCGCCGCAAGACGCCGGGCTGCAACGCCGCCATCGGCGTGCGCGACAAGGCTGCGCCGGTCACCGACGCCAAAAACCTGAAAGCAGCGCTCGCCAAGGTGAAGGCGAAAGGCGGCTTCATGAGCGCGGCCTCGCCCGGCGTCATCGGTCTTTTCTTCCGCAACGATCATTACCCGAGCCAGGAAGCTTATCTCGAAGCCATCGCCGAGGCCATGCGCCACGAATACGAGACCGTCGCCAAGGCCGGCTTCGTCTTGCAGATCGACTGCCCCGATCTCGGCATGGGCCGCCACATCCAATACGCCGCCTTGACGCTGCCGGAATTCCGCAAGCGCGCGGCGCTGCACGTCGAGGCGCTCAATCACGCGCTCGCCAATATCCCGGCCGAGCAACTCAGGATGCATGTCTGCTGGGGCAATTACGAGGGCCCGCATCATTACGATGTCGCGCTTGCCGACATCATCGACATCGTGTTTTCCGCCAAGCCCGCCGCGATCTCGTTCGAAGCCGCCAATCCGCGCCACGCCCACGAGTGGACGCTGTTCGAAAAGGTGAAGCTGCCGGACGGCAAGGTGCTCATCCCCGGCGTGATCGAATCGAAGTCGAATTTCATCGAGCATCCCGAATTGATCGCGCAGCGCATTGCGCATTATGCGAAGCTGGTCGGGCGCGAAAACGTCATCGCCGGTTCCGATTGCGGCTTCGGCACCTGGGTCGGACAGGCCGCGGTCGATCCCGAGGTGGTGTTCGCCAAGCTCGCCGCCATGGCGCAAGGCGCGAGGATCGCGAGCCGGCAGTTTTGGAAATAACCCACCCTGTCATTCCGGGGCGTCCGCCGAAGCCTGAAAGGCGAAGGCGGACGAGCCCGGAATCCAGTGCCAAACGACGGACCTTGCATGTCGCCCTGGATTCCGGGTTCGCTCGCGGAGTTTACCATCGGGCCGCGCTTCGCGCGGACCCGTTGGCTCGCGCGCCGGAATGACGGAGAGGCAATGATGGACAACCTCGGCCTCATCCTTCGCTCGATCGTCTTCTTCCTGTTCCCGATTCCCTTCCTGCTCGACTTCGCGCTTTCGCATGGTGAAGATTGGACGGGAACCGTGGCCTATGTGGCCATTGCCGTGCTCGCCGCCGGAGCGGTCGCCGCCGGCTGGGCGGCCACGCGCCGCCGCTGATCCACATCGCGGGCCGAAAACATCGTAGCGCCCGCGGCTTCTTAGAACCCCGGCTGGGCGGGCCGCCGAAAAGCCGATAAAAAGTCTGCGGGACGACAAGTTCGACAAGCCGCGCCAAGCGGCGACATGCGCCGGTCAACCGGCCATCCTGGGAGGAAATCGAACGTGAGCGCCGAGGCGGAGCACCCGCCGCAGCGCGGCCGGATCAATTTCAACACCGTGCTGGCCGTGGCTTGCGTGCTGTTTTCCATCTTCCTGTTCGCCGTCATCCCGAGCCAGGTCGAGCGGCCGCCGGTGCTGTTCGGCGTGCCCTCGGCGGGGCTCGACCCTGCCTTCTTTCCGCACGTGGTGGCGACCTGCTTCCTGCTGGTGGGCTTGTGGTACGTGCGCGCGAGCTTCGCGCTCAACGACGCCAACGGCTTCCGCGGCCTCAAGCGCGATAACTACGTCAGCGTCTTCTTCACCATCGCGATGATGATCGTCTACGCCTCGATCCTGCAGCCGCTCGGCTTCGTGCTGTCGAGCGCGCTTACCGTCGGCGTGCTCAGCATCTTCTACGGCGCGCGCCACTGGATCAGCGTGTTGATTGCCGCGCTCGGCGTGCCGGCCGCGGTCTATGTCGTGTTCCGCCGCGTGCTCACCGTCGCCCTGCCCGAACTGCCGGATTTCTGAACATGCTCGGCACCATTATTCAAAGCATCGAGCTTCTGATGCGCGTCGACACGATTCTGATGATGAGCCTCGGCCTGGTGCTCGGCATTCTGATCGGCGCGCTGCCCGGCTTCACCACCACCATGGCCATGGCGGTGCTGCTGCCGATCTCGTTCTTCCTGCAGCCGCTGGTCGGCATCCCGTTCCTGATCGGCGTCTACAAGGGCGGCATCTATGGCGGCTCAATCCCCGCCGTGCTGGTCGGCATTCCCGGCACCGGCGCCTCCGTCGCCACCACCTATGACGGGCTGCCGCTCACCAAGAAGGGCCAGTCGCGCAAGGCGCTCGACATGGCGCTCGCCGCCTCCGCGATCGGCGACTTCCTGGGCAGCGCCGCCACCATCGTGCTGATCGGCCCGATCGCGCTCGTCGCCATGAAGTTCGGCCCGCCGGAGCTTGCCGCCGTCATGGTGCTGAGCATGCTGGTGATCGCCTTTTCCGGCACCTCGATGGTGATCAAGAGCCTGGTCATGCTGCTGCTCGGCATGTTCTTCGCCATGATCGGCCAGGATCCGATCGGCGCGCTCGGCCGCTTCACCTTCGGTTTCTTCCCGCTCGAATCCGGCATCAACTTGTTGCCCATGCTGATCGGCCTGTTCGCGGTGCCGGAAGTGCTGCTGGCGATCGAGGAGAAGACCAAGCCCTTCATCGACAAGTCGGTGCGGCCGGAGGGCGACCGGCTGACGCTCGCCGAGCTTTTATCCTGCAAGCGCACCATCGCGCGCTCGACCGTGCTGGGCGCCATCATCGGCATGGTGCCGGGCGTCGGCCAGGTGGTGGCGGCGCTGATGGCCTATGCCGCCGCCAAGACCGCTTCGCCCACGCCGGAGAAATTCGGCACCGGCATTCTGGAGGGCGTAGCGGCGCCGGAATCGGCCAACAACGCGGTCAACGGCCCGACCATGGTGCCGCTGTTGACGCTGGGCATCCCCGGCGACAACATCACCGCCATCCTGCTCGGCGCCTTCGTGGTGCAGGGCCTGCGCCCGGGCCCGCAGCTCTTCGTGCAGCAGGCAACGCTCATCTACGCCATCCTGTTCAGCATGCTGATCGCCTGCGTGCTGCTTTACGTTCTCGGCTATCTGTTGATCCCGCTGTTTTCCAAGGTGGTGATGATCCGCAAGGCTTATCTCGTGCCGCTCACCATCGTGTTCGCCTTCGTCGGCACTTACGTATTCCGCTCCAACGTCTACGACCTCTATTTCCTCATCTTTTTCGGCCTGGTCGGCTATGGCGCGCGCAAGCTGAGCTTCGACGTCACGCCGCTGGTGATGGCCTTTATCCTCACCCCCGTGCTCGAATATTCTCTCGGCCAGTCTATCCTGCTGTCGCAGGGCAACCTGTTCCACTACGTCGCGGTCGAGCGCCCGCTGGCGCTCGGCATCATCCTGGCAACCCCGGTGCTGACCTGGCTGATGTGGTACCGGACGCGCAAGCTGCGGACACCCGACGCCGTCCCCGCGACCGATCCCGCGGCGGTGTTTGAATAATGAGCGCCGCCGCACGCAAAGGCGGCGCCGATCGAGGAGAAACGTTCGAAAGCCAGAAGTAGCGCCAAAGCGCGCAATAGGGAGGAACGAGAAATGTCAGAGCTTTCCAGACGGGCCTTCACCGCGGCGGCGGTCGCCGCCGCCGTCACGGTCAGCGGCGCGGCCTTCGCCGCAGGACAAATACCCCGACCAAGCCGATCACCATGATCATCCCGCTCGGCGCCGGCGGCTCGCACGACCTCAATGCACGCGTGATGACCTCGGTGCTGCCGCAATATCTCGGCGAGCCGGTGGTGGTGCAGCTGATGCCCGGCGCCAGCGGCCGCATCGGCACCTCCGCCGCCGCCAAGTCCAAGCCCGACGGCTATACGCTGCTGTTCACCCACAACTTCATCGACGAGTTGCAGCAGCACGTCACCAAGTTGCCCTATGACCCGAACAAGGACTTCGTGGTGGTGGCGCGCACCAATTACGCACCGCCTTCGCTGGTCGTGCGCGCCGACAGCAAGTTCAAGACGCTGAAAGAGATGCTCGACTACGCCAAGGCGCATCCCGGTGCGGTCAAGTTCGGCCACAGCGGCAATTGGGGCGCCGCCATGGTGCCGGGCGCGGCGCTGTTGCAGGCGGCGCATGTGAAGATGACGCTGGTGCCCTACAAGGGCGGCGGCCCGGCCATGCGCGGCGTGCTGGCCGGCGACGTCGACTTCACCGTCGCCTTCCCCTCGGTGATCACCAGCCAGGGCGACAAGGTGCGCACGCTGGTCACCCTCGCCGACAAGCGCGTGTTCAAGGACGTGCCGACCTCGGGCGAGCTCGGCTTCCCCAAGGTGGCCACCATCGCCACCATGCAGCGCGTGGTGCTGGCGCCGGCCGGCATCGCCAAGGACCGCCTCGCCAAGCTGCGCGAGGCCTTCGCCAAGATGTCGCACGACAAGACCTACAAGGTGCTGCTCAAGAAGCTCGACGAGAACGACGAGTTCATGAGCGGCGACCAATACGAAAAGATGCGCATGGAGCAGGACCAGGAGTACGGCGCCCTGGTCAAGGAGCTGACCAAGAAGTAGCGCGCATCCAAGCGCGGAAATCGGCCGGCCCCGGGCAAAGCCGTTTTCTATGCGCGTAACTTGAGCCAACAGGCGCGGCAAGGCTCGCGTGCTGGTCGACGCTTCACTTTGATTGTACCGCGAGCCGGGTCGCGTCGCCGCTTGCGAATGCGAACGATTGCATAGCGTGAAAACTCGCCACGCCGCGAGGACACGGCCTTCCGGCAGCTATTGGCGTGGGCTAGTGTTTGGCCGCCGGCGCGCGAGATTATCGCCAAAAAAAGACGCCACGCGAGTCACGGGGAGCGAAGCAATGAAGCACAACGCCAAAGGCATCGGCCTGGCGATCGTCGGCGGCGGCCGGGTCGGCTTGTTTCGCGGCGAGGTGGCCGCGCGCCATCCTTCGGTCGAATGGATCGGCCTCGCCGAGAAGAACCCCAACCGCGCCGGCGAGGTCGGCCCCAAGGTAAGCGCCGATTTCGTCACCCAAAGCCACGTCGAGCTGCTCAAGCGGCCGGAAGTGACCGCGGCCATCATCGCCACCGACGAGCATCTGCACGTCGATCCCATCATGGTCGCGCTCGAGCGCGGCATCCCGCTTCTGATCGAGAAGCCGCTCGCCACAAGGCTCGACGAATCCGCGCGCGTGCTGCAGGCGATCAAGGACGCCAAGGTCGACGCCGTGGTCGGCTACACCCAGCGCTTCCGCCGCCGCTGGCTGGCGGCCAAGGAGAAGTGCCGCACCGGCGCCTTGGGCGACGTCACCATGGTCACCTCACGCGCCTTCATGAACCGCCTGGTGGCGATCGACAATTACAAGCGCACCGACGATCCTTCCACCATCTCGCCCATGGTGATCTCCGGTACGCACGCGCTCGACATCTGCATGTGGTGCCTGGAGGAGAAGACTGCGGTCGAAGTCTATGCGCGTTCGGTCGATAAGGTGTTGGGGCCGCTCTACAAGGGCATCGACGGCACCTGCGGCATGATCAATTTCTCCGACGGCACCATCTATCATCTCGCCATGACCTGGGGCTGTCCGGTGACCTGGCCGGCCGCGGTCTATTCGCTCGAAGTCGGCATCGTCGGCACCACCGGCGTGCTCACCATCGACGACACCCACCGCGACATCGTGCTCGCCGTGTCGAAGCCGCAGAGCGAGGGCTACAATCCGGACGCCACGCGGCTCGTCGATTTCATGGGCAGCTATCCGCCCGGCGACATGGCGTTCGGCGAATTGCGCGGGCCGATGGCGGAGGAAACCGATAGCTGGCTCAACCGCGTCGCGCTTGGGTTACCCACTGCGGCGGCGACGGTGGAAGAGGCGCACCGCAATCTGATGCTGACCAAGGCGCTCGATCTGTCCGCCAAACGCAAGGCGCCGGTGAAATTGCCGCTCGATCCCGAGGAGGTGAAGGCGGCCGCTTAAAGCGAGCTTTGCTGCCGCGCCAAAGCTCCGCGCGGCGCTTCTACCGACGAACGGCAAGCCGCGCAACGCGCGCGGGCCTTGCCCAACAAGAAAAACATCGAAGGCATCACAGGGGAGGAATGAGATGAGCGACACGATTGGGAGTGCAACGCGAAAAACGATCCGGCGCCGCGACGTGCTGGCCGGCGCGCTCGGCGCAGCGAGCGCCTTTATCATCCGGCCGGGCACGGCGCGTGCGGCCAAATGGCCGGACAAGCCGGTTACGCTGGTCATCATGTACGCCGCCGGCGGCGGCACCGACGTCGTCATGCGGCTGATCGCCAAGGAGATGGCCGTCGCCAAGGGCTGGACCATCCAGCCGCTCAACAAGCCCGGCGCGGTCGGCGGCATCGCCACCAATTACGTGCTGCATGAGCCGGCCGACGGCTACACCCTGCTCGGCGCCGCCAACTTCAACAAGTTCGTGCGCGTCATGGGCCACACCACCAGCAAGTCGTGGGAAGACTGGACCATCATGCAGGCGGCCTCATCGCTCGCCGACTGGTCGGTGCGCGAGGCTTCCCCGCTCAAGAATTTCGACGACATGGTGAAATGGGCCAGGGCCAATCCCGGCAAGCTGACCATTTCCACCTCCGGCACCGGCGGCATCTGGCACGAGGTCGCCATGCAGATCGCCGAGCAGATCGGCATCAAGGTACAGTTCGTGCCCTACAAGGGCGGCAAGCCGGCGACGCTCGCCGGCCTGCAGGGCGAGACCATGATCGCCGGCGGCGGCGTGCACGAGCACATCGAGCTCATCCGCGCCGGCAAGCTGCGCAATCTGTTCCAGTGCGGCACCACCGACATCCATCTCGAGGACGGCAAGGTGTTGAAGTCGATCGGCACGCTGGTGCCGAAGACCAAGCCCTTGCTGCCGCTCGGCGGCAACTACAATCTGCTGATGCGGCGCACGGTCCCGGTCGATGTCCAGAAGGAGATCACCGAAGCCTTCGTCGCGGCGGTCAAGTCGCCGGCCTTCACCGCGGTGTGCAAGAAGAAGTTCTTCGAGCGCCACATCCTTACCGGCGAGGCCGCCGACAAGCGCGCCGCCCAGCTCGAGGTCAGCACCGCCTATCTGTTCAACAAATATCGCGACCAGATCGGCGGCAAAGTGATGTCGGCCAAAGAGCTCGGCCTGCCCTCACCCGAAGGCTTCGACAAGTGGTGGCCGCCGAAGGGCTATAAGCCGGTCGGCGCCTGACGCACGCAGCTTGCGGACGGGGCGCCCGACGCGCCCCGCCCGCACCCCCCAAAATCTTTTCGCAAGCTCGACCTGACGAGAGGCGACGCGATGGCCGACGACGACCTGGCTGACGGCGAACACCGCGTCTATTCGGAAGAGGCCAACGCCGGGCTGGCGGCGCCGATCATGGACCTGATCGCCGCTGGCGTGATCGCGGCGATCGCCATCTTCATCGCCGTCGACTCGCTGTTGCTGCCGGTGCCGGCCGGCGTGTTCACCGCGCCCGGCCTGCTGCCCTTTCTCACCGCGGCCAGCCTGCTGATCATGGCGGCGGTGCTCGGCGCTTCGGCGCTTGCCCGCCGCCGCGCCATGCCGGCCGCGCTCGACCGCTTCGAGGTGCCCGACGATATCCTGCGCTCGCTCACGCTCGGCGCCATCGTCGTCGTTTACGTGCTGGGGCTGCAGGTCGTGCGGCTGTCGACCGGGTTCAATATCGGCTCCCTGCATTTCGCCATCGGCGCCTTCGAGCCGGTATCGGTGATCATGCTCACCGGGCTGCTGCGGCTCTACTGGAAGGCGCCGCTGTGGGCCTGCCTCGCGGTCGCCGTATGCTGGACCGCGTTTCTATCCATCGTGTTCCGCATGCTGTTCCAGACACCGCTGCCGTGAGGGCGCGCCCGTGATCCACGCATTGCTGCAGGCTCTCCACCCCTATCTGCTGCTGGTCACGCTCGGCGGCGTCGTCCTCGGCATTTTCTGGGGCGCCATGCCCGGGCTCTCCACCACCATGGCGATGATGCTGCTGATTGGCCTTTCGGTCGGCATGAAGCAGGACGTGGCGCTCGCCTTCATGCTCGGCGTCTACACCGCCTCGACCTTCGGCGGCGCCATCTCGGCAGTGCTGATCAACATCCCGGGCACGCCGGATTCGGTGTGCACCATGATCGAAGGCTATCCGCTGGCCAAGCAGGGCAAGGGCGGCCAGGCGCTCGGCCTCTCGATCACCGCCTCCTTCCTCGGCAACTGGGTCGGCATCCTGCTGCTGGTCGGCTCCATGCCCTTGATTCTCGCCATCGCGCTGCAGTTCCAGTCCTGGGAGATGTTCCTCCTGGCGCTGATCGGCATTTCCATCTGCGGCACCATGACCGCCGGCACCATGCCGCTGAAGGGCTGGATGACCGGCTGGATCGGCATGCTGCTCGCCTTCGTCGGCTACGACGCCATCCACGGCGTGCCGCGCTTCACCTTCGACATCCCGGCGCTCTATGACGGCATCAGCTATGTCGCCATCCTGATCGGCCTGTTCGGCCTGGCCGAAATCCTCAAAGTGCTGCCGCAGCGCGAGCAGACGCCGATCCCGGAAAACGTCGGCCGCGCCATTCCCTCCTTCGACTTGCTGCTGAAGTCGATGCCGGCGGCGATCCGCTCCGGCCTGATCGGCACCGTGGTCGGCGCCATTCCCGGCGCCGGCGCCAACATCGCCGGCTTCCTCGCCTACGACGTCGGCCGCCGCCGCGCCAAGCCGGAGGAACAGCGCGAAATGGGGCAAGGGCAGCTTCGAGGCGATCGTCTGCGCGCAATGCGCCGACAACGCCAATATCGGCGGCGCCATGCTACCCACGCTCACGCTCGGCATTCCCGGCAGCGCGCCGGCCGCCGCCATGATGGCGGCGCTGCAGCTCAAGAACGTGATGCTCGGGCCGACCATCAATGTCGACCAGCCGGGACTGATCCAGCTCATCTATGCGCTGCTGATCGTCGCCAACGTCCTGATGTTTTTCTGCGCACTCGCGCTCATCAAGCCGTGCGTGAAATTGTTCTCGCTGCCGCGCGGCCTCTTGATGACGCTGATCATCCCGATCTGCATCATCGGCGCCTATGCGGTGCGCACCAATATGTTCGACGTCTGGGTGATGGTGGCGGGCGGCTTCATCGGCTACGCCTTCTACATGTTCAAGTTCCCGGCGGCGCCGCTGGTGCTCGGCATCATCCTGGCGCCGCTGGCCGACGAAAACCTGCGCCGCGCGCTGCGCCTGTTCGACATCAACGGCTTCGACTTCTTCGCCAAGCAATATATCGGCCACGCGCTGCTGCTGATCATCGTCTTGGTGTTCGTCGAAGGCATCCGCCGCGGCCGGCGCAGCCGCAAAGCTGCCGCGGCGGACGCCGCCATGGCGCCCGCCAATCCGCAGTAGCCGCCATGTGAGGACTGGGATGGCTTGCCATCCGAAGCTTGCGCAGCAAGCGAAGGATGGTGGGCGCGACAGGGATCGAACCTGTGACCCCCTCCATGTCAAGGAGGTGCTCTTCCGCTGAGCTACGCGCCCTTTCGGCGTTATGTATCGGCTGGCTCTGGGGGTGGCAAGCCGGCCTCCCCGCCCGGTTTCGTCATTCCGGGGCCCCCGGAATGACCCGCCCTCACGCCGCCGCCAGCATCTTCTGCACTTCGCTGACCAGCTCGCGCAGGTGGATCGGCTTCGACAGCACCTTGGCCTGCTTGGGCGCGGTTGAATTGGGGTTGAGCGCCACCGCCGCAAAGCCGGTGATGAACATGATCTTGATGTCGGGGTCGAGTTCGGCCGCCCGCCGGGCAAGCTCGATGCCGTCCATTTCCGGCATCACGATATCCGTGAGCAGAAGCTCGAAAGGTTCCTCGCGCAGCCGCTGATAGGCGGAAAGCCCGTTGTCGTAGGAGGTCACGTCGAAACCGGCATTCTGCAGCGCTTTGACCAAAAAGCGCCGCATATCGGTGTCGTCTTCAGCCAGGAGGATTTTCGACATGCCCCACTACACCCTGTCCCAGCCGTCCCACTCAACCGCTGCCCCGCACACAGGCCGGCGCCAGCCGCCCTATAAGACTTATGCCGGGTAAATAACGCGTGAACCCCCAGCATGGCTTGGCATTATCGCTCCGGGCATGGACAATAACGCCGTAAACTAGGTCTTAAGTCCGCGCTCCCGCAATGCTAACCGAAAGCCCGCGATGCCCGCCACCGCCCAAATCTCCTGTACCCAAGCCCCCTGCCCCGTTACCGGCCATGCGTGAAATCCGCGACGAGCTCGATCCGCCGTTCGAGATTCTGGAGCCGGCCGACCGCGCCGGCCCGGTGCTGTTCAACTCGCCGCATTCGGGCTCGACCTATCCGCGCGGGTTCCTCGCCGCCTCCCGCCTCGACATCGCCACGCTGCGCCGCTCCGAGGACAGTTTCGTCGACGAGCTGGTCGCCGGCGTGGTCGAGCACGGCTATCCGCTGATGCGGGCGCATTTCCCGCGCTGCTTCGTCGACGTCAACCGCGAGCCCTACGAGCTCGACCCGCGCATGTTCGAAGGCAGGCTGCCCTCCTTCGCCAATACCCGCTCCATGCGGGTGGCGGGCGGCCTCGGCACGGTGGCGCGGGTGGTCGGCGATGCGCAGGAAATCTACGACCAGCGCATTCCGGTCGACGACGCGCTGGCCCGCATCGAGACGCTCTACAAGCCCTATCACCGCGCGCTCCGTCGCCTGTTCACCCGCCTGCACCGCGATTTCGGCGCCGCCGTCCTGGTCGACTGCCATTCCATGCCCTCGACCGCCGGCCACAAGGACGAGCGGCCGCGGCCGGAATTCGTCCTCGGCGACCGCTACGGCACCAGCTGCGTTTCGCCCGTGTCGGAGACCGTGGAGCACACGCTGCGCACGCTCGGCTACAGCGTGTCGCGTAACAAGCCCTACGCCGGCGGCTTCATCACCGAGCATTACGGCAACCCGGCCGCCGGCCTGCACGCCATCCAGCTCGAGATCAACCGCGCGCTCTACATGGACGAGAAGCGCTACGAGCGCTCGAAGAACTTCGCGCATCTGGCCGCCGACCTCGACACGCTTGCCGTGCGCCTGGGCGAGATCCCGCTGGAGGAACTGCGGCCGTATCGGGCCGCGGCGGAGTAAAGCCTCGCCCCTCATGGTGAGGAGGGCCGAAAGCCCGTCTCGAACCATGAGGCCCCATCCTTCGAGACGGCCGCGTTCCGCGGCCTCCGCAGGATGAGGTCCGCGGCCCCCCCAAAAAAAAGGGCCGCTCACGAAGAGCGGCCCAAGTCTAGGGAGGAAACGCCCAAGGAGGGCAGCGGTATCGCTACCGCATTGCAATAAGCTACACTGCGACGCACAAAAATCAAGGCCGCAAAGCCCAATTCACATGCAAATTCCGCATAGCTCTAGGTGAAAATTGCCAAGCAAATTCGATGGTTAACCCTGGATCGTTGCCAAAAGGCAACGCGTTTGCGGTTTTTTCCGCTCCGCAACAAGGCGGCTATGCATGGCTCCGTCCGGGTGCCAGTTGCCGCATCCGGCGGGGTCCGATAGGTCCAAGCGGCCAACAACCTCCGGGCGGAAAGCCATGACGGCCATCGATTTCGCCAGTTTCGTCGACCGGCTCGCCAGCGTCTCGGGCGAGACCATCCTGCCATTCTTCCGCACCAACCTCGCCATCGAGAACAAGAAACCGGGCGGCTTCGATCCTGTCACCGCCGCCGACCGCGCCGCCGAGAACGCCATGCGCGCGCTCATCCGCAAGAGTTTCCCGAACCACGGCATCCTCGGCGAGGAATACGGGGCCGAGCGCAGCGACGCCGAATATGTCTGGGTGCTCGATCCGATCGATGGCACCAAATCCTTCATTGCCGGCATGCCGGCCTGGGGCACGCTGATCGGGCTGATGCGCTTCGGCGAGCCGGTGTTCGGCATGATGCACCAACCCTTCATCGGCGAGCGCTTCTCCGGCGACGGGGGCGCCGCGCGCTACCGCGGGCCGGTCGGCGACCGCGACCTCAACGTGCGCGCCTGCGCTTCGCTTGCCGACGCGCTTCTGTTCACCACCAGCCCTCTGCTGATGAACGCAGCCGACCGCGCCATCTTCAAGCGCGTCGAAGACCAAGTGAAACTGTCGCGCTACGGCGGAGATTGCTACGCCTATTGCATGCTGGCGGCAGGCCAGATCGATCTCGTCATCGAGACCGAGATCAAGCCGCACGACATCGTGCCGCTCATCCCGATCGTCGCCGGCGCCGGCGGCATCGTCACCACCTGGGAGAACGAAGCCCCGCAGCAGGGCGGCCGCATCGTGGTGGCGGGCGACGCGCGCGTGCACGCAGGCGGCGTTGGAGATGTTGAAAGGCTGAGGCCGTCATGTGGAAGCCAGTGGTTGCCTTATTGCTGCTCGCGGGCACTGCAAACGCCGAAACCGTGCATTCCCTCGATCAGGTTCCCGGGCATCTCAAAACGCCGGAGGCCCGCGAAACTTTCCGCGAGCAGATCGTCGGCAAACCGGCGCCGGACCGGCTCGGCGCGCATCTGCCGGCAGCGCTGCCTGCCGCCGCGGTCACGCGGCTGCTGGTGCCGGACGGCGACCGCGCGGCGGCGACTGTCGTCGGCGCCAAACCGTGGCGGTCCGACCTCTTTGTGGCGATCGTCTGCACCGGCGGCGCGCCGCCGTTCGATCCAAAGGCGCCGCAATGCGGCCGCCCCGATCGCGTCAGCAAGGCGCCGCCGCTGCACATTTATCTCGGCGTGCTCGAGCACAAAGGCGCGGCGCCGAAGCTCCTCGCCAAGAGCGGCCCGGTCGACTGCGCGATGCGCTGGGACGACTCCGGCCTGCCGCGGCAACCGGCGGCGGCAGACGAGGCGAATGGCGCGCCTATCGCGCCCGATAGCATCGACCGTTTCGATCTTGCGCCCTACGTCATTGCGCCTGGCCAGACCGCCTTCGGGCTGCGTGGCACGTGGAGCGAGGGCTATTCCGGCGGCGGCGCAAGTTACACCGGCCTGTGTCTGTATGCGGCCGAAGGCACGCGGCTCAAACAGGTGCTGGCGGTGCCGATGTCGGCCTATGCCGACATTGCCGGCGAATGGCACAAGGATGGCACGCGCGACCACGACATTACGGAGGCCGATAACGTGCTGCAGATTTCCACGCACAAGGCCCACGGCCATTTCGACGTGACGGTGAAAAACCGCAAGGGCCGCTGGCGGCGAACTTTCCGCTGGTCACAAGCAGCCGGGGCCTATCGCGCGCTGGGAAAATGACGCCGTGCTGAAGCAGCGGCGCTAAAGCGTTTTGGGGGAGGTTGTCCGTGAGCATTCCCGTCATCCAACAAGCCAAGATCCAGGCGCAAGTGCTCGTTCCGCTGGTGAAGGCGCTGCAGGCCGAACTGGGCGAGGAGCGGGCGAACGCAATCGTTCGCCGCGCGCTCGGCGACGTCTTCCGCCGCCAGGGCGAAGAGTTCTGGCGCAAGAAGAGTGAGAATAACCTCGGCAAGGCCATAGCGTCAGCCTTCACGACGTTCGCCCGCGACGACGCGCTCGATTATCGCGTGATCGAACGCTCGGAAGACGCCTTCGCGTTCGACGTCACGCGCTGCCGCTACGCGGAGTTCTACAAGGAGCTGGGCGAGCCGGAGCTAGGCTTCCTGCTGGTCTGCGGCGCCGACTTCCCGATGGCGGAAGGTTTCGGTCCCGACATCGAGCTCACGCGCACGCAAACCATCATGCAGGGCGCCGGCCACTGCGACTTTCGCTACAAGCGATCGAGCGAGACGGATTGAAGGCGCGCGGGGACGTGAGGCCGGCCGTTCACTGCCGCGCCGAGGCGCGGCGGCGCACGCGGGCTTCGCAGGTGCTGACGCCGAGCATGGCGTAGAACGGACACCAGCCCATCAGGCCGGTGCCGAGCGAGATCAAGCCGGCGATGCCGAGCGCCAGCGCGATGATGCCTTCGACTACGGCGAAGGGCCCGGTGAAGGTGATGATGGCGAAGGTCAGCATGGCCGCGCCCACCGCCGCGCGGATGACGCGGTCGAGGCCTCTTTCGTTGGCCCGTAATAGAGGCGGGTCGCTCGCTGTCATCATGCTTCTCCTGGGCTCAAGGCGCCCCCCGGACAAATAGGCCATTCCGCGCGCTTTGCAACTGACCGCCGTTCACCCGCGCATGGCTACCATTCACGGGCTTGTGTTCTTTTGTCCTGGATCAAGGGGCCCGGGGGCGAGAATCCGCGCGTGCAGCTTAAATTGGCACCGGGCGGGCGGCACCCTCGCTTATCCGTCAAGAGATTGCGCCGTGCCCACCGCATGGGCCGAGCAATCATCGCGCCACTGCGCAAAAAATCGAACAATTTCAAAGGTCAAAAAAATCTATCCCCGCTCGAAAAACCGGCCTCATAATCCGTGGCATCCCGCCTCGTTACCGAGGGGTGTCTGCACAGCATCTTCAGACACGGGGCGGGGAGCGGTGGCCGGGGAATGACGTGCAATCGGAGATGCGATTGCACGGCCCGGCGGTCCAAGCCGCATGTGTCCCGGCGCGCCAGCCGCGCGCCACGGGGCCCCGGTGATGGCCGGAGCCGGCAGCCGGTCGCAGGCACGTCGGCATCGGTCTGGGCCCGAGAGCGGTGGATAGGCAGGCTTCCGTAAGGAAGGTTGCCTGAAAGGTACGTCCACCGGGGGCCATGCGGAGCAAACCTACAAACACCGCGCGCGGGACGCCTTGGGACTGGCGGACTTGCGTGGCCCTTGCGAAAGCGGGGCCGTTTAATGTGCCTCGGTGCCGTGAGGCGCCGAGGCGCGCGGGTCCGTTCGGACCCAGAGGCGTCCCGCGCGCCCTCGGTTCTTTTCGAGAGCGGGCGGCTTGTCCCGCCGAAGCCCAAAGGGCGGAGGCGGACGGAATGGGAATAGCGGCCACCCCGGGCCGACCAAAGCAATAGGGACGGCGGAGCGTTGGCTAATCAGGGATCAGCAATCAGAAATCAGGCATCGGGAAAATGCGCGGACGCGCGCCACGCACGCTTCACCCTCCCCTGGAGGGAGAGGGTGAAGAGCGCCCCGCTCAATACCGCGGCGTTCCCGGCACGAAGGCGTCGAACGCCGCCCAGAATTGCGCGCGATACTGATCCTGCTCCTGCAGCAGCTCGTGGCGCGCGCCGGCCAGAATAAGATGCCGCCCGGCCAAAAGATTGGTGCCGAACGTCTCGATCGCCGGCGTCGACACGATGTCGTCGCGCCCCGCCGCCACCAGCAGCAACGGCTGGCGGATATGGCCGGCATAGCCGGGCTCGGCGAAGGCGCGCATCTGGCGCAGCGCCGAGTTGGCCCAGCAATCGTCGGCGAGCCGAGGCCGAGTTGCGGGTCCTCCTCCAGCACCGCGTGGTTGCGCGCAAAGCGCACCGGATCGGAGGTGAGCACGTTGCCGAGGAAATCCTCGCTGCCGATCACGCCCGGGCCGCCGCCCGGTATATAGGCGCCGCCGCGCCCGAGAAAGCGCATCAGCCGCGCGAACGGCCCGGCCATGCCGGTGAAGCGCCCCGGCGGCAGCGCGATCATCGGCGCCGACAGCACCGCGCGGTCGAACCAGCGGCTGCCGGCTTGGCAGGCGCGCACGGCGACCGCACCGCCCATGGAATGCGCCAGGCAGTAATAAGGCGGCGGGCAGTCCGGCAGCACCACCTGCGCCATGATGGCGTCGAGATCGATTTCGTACTGCGCGAAGTTGCGCACGTGGCCCTTGTAGCGGTCCTTGAGCGCGCGGTCGGACAGGCCTTGCCCGCGCCAGTCGAAGGTCGCCACCGCAAAGCCGCGCGCGCGCAGGTCCCGCACCGTCTCGAAATATTTCTCGATAAACTCGGCGCGCCCCTGCAGCACCACCACGGTGCCCTTGCGCCCCGGCGGCGGCGCCCAGCGCGCATAGCGCAAGTTGACGCCGTCCGGCGTCTTGATGCTGCCGGCCACCACATTGTCGGGCACCGGATTGGCGGGAATGGTGACGAGTTTCATGGGGTGCTGGTGCCGGACCCGGGGTGGCTGGCGGGCCTTATAGTGCATGATCCCGAAAAGTGGGAACCGGTTTTCGGCCAAGATCACGCCCCACTAAAAAAGTGTCGCGGGCGCGCTCTATCGCGTCCCTTTTCGGCGCGCAAAAACGTTTGCAATCAAAGACTTACAGGGCTGCTCCCGGCCCTCTTGCGGGGGCAAAATCACGTTCCCATATCAGCCTTGCGCAGGCCAATGACGGCTGCGCAACGGGCACTTTGGTCCGGCCAAACGGCGGACCGCCCGCATGTCGCTTCAAATGGAGGATATGCCATGCGTACGTTCGATCTTGCTCCCCTTTACCGTTCAACCGTCGGCTTCGACCGGCTGTTCTCGATGTTCGATAACGGCTTCGACGCCGCGCCGGGCTACCCGCCCTACAATATCGAGCGCACCGGCGAGAACGACTATCGCGTCACCGTCGCGGTAGCCGGCTTCGGCGAGAACGAGCTCAGCATCGAAGTCAAAGAGAACACGCTCACCATCAAGGGCGCCAAGCAGGCGAAGGAAGAGGAAAACGGCGAGGTGCTCTATCAGGGCATCGCCGCGCGCGCGTTCGAGCGCGTCTTCCAGCTCGCCGACCACGTCCAGGTCAAGGCCGCCAAGCTCGAGAACGGCCTGCTGCACGTCGACCTCGTGCGCGAGATCCCCGAGGCGAAGAAGCCGCGCCAGGTGCCGATCGGCAACGGCGAGGCCAAGCCCCAGGTGGTCGACGCCAAGGTCGCGGCCTAACTTTCGAAGCTTCAACCTTCAAACGCGAGAGCGCCCCGGATGCCCCGGGGCGCTTTTCGTTTCTGACAAATCGAAAGCGTTCTTACTGCCGCCTTGGGTCTTCGGACGGCGCCGCGTTTGAGCCGACGTCGCTCTCATCCTGCGCCGCCGGCGGCGCACCGCGCGGCGGCAACGCATGGCCTTGCGGCAGCGGCGGCGGGATCGGCGGCGCATAGCCGGGCGGCGGCAATTGCGTGCGCTCGGCGCGCTCATCGGCGGCGCGGAATTGCCCGGTGTCGTTGTCGGTACGGTCGTCGACGGTGTCGGGCTGCTCGTGCGGGCCAAGATCGGTCTGCTTGCGCGCATCGATGGGTGCCGGCGCGCGCGCAACGTCAGCATCATCGCGCGGGCTCGGCTGCGGCGCTTCGATCTTGGCCTTGAAGCGCGGGGTCGGATAGATTGGGGTCAAACCGCGCGCCGGCGGCGGCGGTACGCTGCGCACGCTGCGTTGCGGCTTCGGCTTGAGCTTGGACTTGGGCGCCGGCGCAGCCTTGTGCTCGATGACGCGGCGATGCAGCGGGCGGACCTGCCGATGCGGCGCCGGCGCGCGTTCGGCATCGGCATCGTCCGGCACCGAGGCCTCGTCATGTTCGGCCGCCTGCGGCACATGGATGATGCGCGGGCCGCCGTCGTAGCGCGGCGTATAGATCGGCACCACGTCGATGATGTCGCCGAAGGCGGCGTCGGCCACCACGCGCAGCTCGGTGCCGCGCCGGTCGAGCGCGTGCAGCACATAGTAGTGCCCGCGGCGCACGGCGCGCGTGGTCGGTATCAGGCCGAAGGATTGCACCGCGGCGACGATGCGCTCCGGCGACAGCGCGCGCGCGTCCGCCCGCTCGTCGCCGTAGGGGCCGGCCACCACGAACGACATAGTGGCCGCCATCGCCGTCACGATCACGCCGACCGTCAGCCGCTTTTTCACCGCCGCCCCCTAGTCCTTGGTCGCCAGCTTGATGAAATGGTCGATCGACAATTGCCCCGGCCCGCAGGAGATCAGCACCAGCAGGATCGAGGCCCAGTAGATGTGCGCGCTCCACAGCGCCTGCGGCATCACGTAGATCTGCAGCAGCGCGGTGACGGCCAGCAGGCCGAGCGCCGCGACGCGCGTGCCGAAGCCTATGACCAGCATGACCGGCAGCAGGAATTCGGCGCCGCTGATCAGATAGGCGGCAAGGCCGGGCGAAACCGGCAGCGGCAGATAGCCGGTGAGCAGGCTGGAATAGCTCAGCGCCTTCACATGCAGCGGCAGGACGAAGGAGAAGTCGAAGCCCTGGACGTTGACCGGCACGAATGGGCCGTCGACGCGCGTCTGGCCGTCGAGGAAGAACACCCGCGCGATGGCGAGCCTTAAGACCAGCGCCACCAGCGCATAGGGCACGAAGCTGCAGGCCGAGACGAAGCTGCGCACCAGCGTGCCGGTGATCGAGCGCGAGCGCCGCGCCCGCCGGTCGGCTTCCGCCGCGAGCGCCGCGCTGGTGCCGAGCGCCGCCGTCACGGCGGGCGAAAAGCGGTGATTGAATGGCGCCGGCGCCGGCGCAGCCAGCCGCGCCGCCGCCGGCGGCGGGCTGATGGCCGCCAGCCGCTCGGTCAGCCGCGACAGTGCCGCCGTCGCCTCGTGCATGCCCGCCGCCCCCGCGGCGGGTGCAACCTGATCCGTCATGACGCCCACTCCGTCCCAAATTTTTTTCGGAGCTTAGCCAAGCCGGGCCTTGATGCGGCGTTTTCCGGTCACCACGGTTAAACGGTTAACCCGCCGGGGCACCGCCCCCGGGGCGTCAGGGAAGCGGCGCAAAGAGATTGCGCGAAACGCAATCGCGTGGTCCTCTTCTTGCCTGTCGAGACGCCGGCGCCGCAACAAAAGAGTCGGTTCCGCCAAATCCGGCGTGGACCAGCCTTGTGCGGCAGGGCAAAATTTGGCATTGTCTATTAGGACAGCAATGCTGTCCTAATAGGTGGCGGCCACGATGGCGGCCCTTTGGGGCGGGGCCGACGTCGGTGGCGCCCAACGGGAGCAGCCACGGCGACGACTGGCAAGGCTGCCCTTCTCGAGATCGGTCGCGCGTCGGCCGCAACGTCCACGGACGCTGCGGACGCGGGAGGTGCGCCGGACGCCTTGGCTTCAGGGCGCCGGCGAGTGAGGGCAAGATGGGCGAAGGCAGGCACGGCAGAAAGACGATCGGGCTCCAAGGCGCGCGCGCGGCGCTGCGCGCCTGTCCGACCGCCGATCCCGGCACGCCGGCCCCGCAGGGTCTCTACGATCCCACGCTCGACAAAGACGCCTGCGGCGTCGGCTTCGTCGCCAACATTAAGGGCGTGAAGTCGCACCAGATCGTCGAAGACGGCCTGAGCATCCTGTGCAATCTCGAGCACCGCGGCGCGGTCGGCGCCGACCCGCGCATGGGCGACGGCGCCGGCATCCTGGTGCAGATCCCGCACAAGTTCTTTTCCAAGAAGGCGGCCGAGCTCGGCTTCACCCTGCCCGCTCCCGGCGAATACGCCGTGGCGCAACTGTTCATGCCGCGCGACGCGCGCTGGCGGCAGATCATCCGCGACATCTACGCCGACATCATCGCGCGCGACGGGCTCGCCCTCCTCGGCTGGCGCGAGGTGCCGACCGACAATTCCACATTGGGTGAATCGGTCAAGCCAACCGAGCCCAAGCACATGCAGGCGTTCATCGGCAAGGGCAAGAAGAACCTCACCGATGACGAGTTCGAGCGGCGGCTCTATCTGCTGCGTAAGTCGATCTCCAACGCCATCTATCGCCGGCGCGAGCGGCGCGTGTCCGACTATTACCCGGTGTCGGTGTCCTGCCGCACGATCATCTACAAGGGCATGTTCCTCGCCGATCAGCTCGAGACTTATTATCCCGACCTGCACGATGCGGATTTCGAATCGGCGCTGGCGCTGGTGCATCAGCGCTTCTCGACCAACACACTGCCGGCCTGGCCGCTGGCGCATCCCTACCGCATGATCGCGCACAACGGCGAGATCAACACGCTGCGCGGCAACGTCAACTGGATGGCGGCGCGCCAGGCATCGTCGCCTCGCCGCTGTTCGGCAAGGACATCAACAAGCTGTGGCCGATCTCCTACGAAGGCCAGTCCGACACCGCCTGCTTCGACAACGCGCTCGAATTCCTCACGCAAGGCGGCTATTCGCTTGCGCACGCCATGATGATGATGATCCCCGAGGCCTGGGCGGGCAATCCGCTCATGGACGAGGAGCGGCGCGCCTTCTACGAATACAACGCCGCGCTGATGGAGCCCTGGGACGGCCCGGCGGCGATCGCCTTCACCAACGGCCGCCAGATCGGCGCCACGCTCGACCGCAACGGCCTGCGGCCCGCGCGCTACCTGCTCACGCGCGACGACCGCATCGTCATGGCGTCGGAAATGGGCGTGTTGAAGATTTCGGAAAAGGACATCGTCAAGAAGTGGCGCCTGCAGCCGGGCAAGATGCTGTTGGTCGATCTCGACGAAGGCCGGCTCATTCCCGACGAAGAATTGAAGGCGACGCTGGCGCGCAGCCACCCTTACAAGGAGTGGCTCACCAACACCCAGATCGTGCTGGAGGACCTGGAAGGCACCGGCAACGAGGCGCCGATCTCCAACCTGGCGCTGCTCGATCGCCAGCAGATGTTTGGCTACACCCAGGAAGACCTGAAATTCCTGATGTCGCCGATGGCCACCACCGGCGAGGAAGCGGTCGGCTCCATGGGCAACGACACGCCGATCTCGGCGCTGTCCGACAAGCCGAAGCCGCTGTTCACCTATTTCAAGCAGAACTTCGCGCAGGTGACCAACCCGCCGATCGACCCGATCCGCGAAGAGCTGGTGATGAGCCTGGTCTCCATCATCGGGCCGCGGCCGAATTTGTTCGACCTGGAAGGCGCCTCGACGCTTAAGCGGCTGGAAGTGCGCCAGCCGATCCTCACCAACGAGGACCTGGAGAAAATCCGCGCCATCTCGCAGATGAGCGGCGATCATTTCCTCTCGCGCACCTTCGACATCACCTTCCCGGCCGAGCACGGCTCGGACGGCATGAGCTGGGCGCTCGATGCGCTGTGCGAGCGCGCCGAGGAAGAGGTGCGCCAGGGCTGCAACATCATCATCCTGTCCGACCGCAAGGCTGGCGCCGACCACGTGCCGATCCCGGCACTGCTCGCCTGCGCGGCGGTGCACCACCATCTGATCCGCAAAGGCCTGCGCACCTCAGTCGGCATGGTGCTGGAGACCGGCGAGCCGCGCGAGGTGCATCACTATGCCTGCCTCGCCGGCTACGGCGCCGAAGCGATCAATCCCTATCTCGCCTTCGAAACGCTGGTCGCCGCCAAGGACGAGCTGCCGCAAAAGCTCGACGACAAGGAAATCGTCAAGCGCTACATCAAGGCGATCGACAAGGGCCTGCTGAAGGTGATGTCCAAGATGGGCATCTCCACCTACCAGTCCTATTGCGGCGCGCAGATTTTCGACGCGGTCGGCCTGCGCCAGGAATTCGTCGACCAGTATTTCACCGGCACGCACACCCGCATCGAGGGCGTGGGGCTGGCCGAGATCGCCGAAGAAACCGTGCGCCGCCACCGCGACGCTTTTTCGGACGCGCCGATCTACAAGTCGATGCTCGACGTCGGCGGCGACTATGCCGTGCGCGTGCGCGGCGAGGATCACGTGTGGACCGCGGAGACCGTGTCGCAGTTGCAGCATGCGGTGCGCGGCAATTCGCAAGACCATTACCGCGCCTTCGCCAAAATCGTGAACGAGCAGAACGAGCAGTTGCTCACCATCCGCGGGCTGTTCCGCATCGGCAAGGCGGAAGAAGACGGCCGCAGCCCGGTTCCGCTCGACGAGGTGGAGCCGGCCAAGAACATCGTGCGGCGTTTTTCCACCGGCGCCATGTCGTTCGGGTCGATTTCGCGCGAGGCACACACCACGCTTGCCATCGCCATGAACCGCATCGGCGGCAAATCCAACACCGGCGAGGGCGGCGAAGAGAGCGACCGTTTCAAGCCGCTGCCGAACGGCAATTCCATGCGCTCGGCCATCAAGCAGGTGGCCTCCGGCCGCTTCGGCGTCACCGCCGAGTATCTCGTCAACTCGGACATGATGCAGATCAAGATGGCGCAAGGCGCCAAGCCCGGCGAAGGCGGGCAATTGCCCGGCCACAAGGTCGACAAGACCATCGCCAAGGTGCGCCATTCGACGCCCGGCGTCGCCCTGATCTCGCCGCCGCCGCATCACGACATCTACTCGATCGAAGACCTGGCGCAGCTCATCTTCGATTTGAAGAACGTCAATCCGGATGGCGACGTCTCGGTCAAACTGGTCTCGGAAGTCGGCGTCGGCACCGTCGCCGCCGGCGTCTCCAAGGCGCGCGCCGACCATGTCACCATCGCCGGCTTCGAGGGCGGCACCGGCGCCTCGCCGCTCACCTCGATCAAGCACGCCGGCAGCCCGTGGGAGATCGGCTTGGCCGAAACCCACCAGACGCTTGTTCTCAACCGCCTGCGCGGGCGCATTGCGGTACAGGTCGACGGCGGCGTGCGCACCGGCCGCGACGTGGTGGTGGGCGCCCTGCTCGGCGCCGACGAATTCGGCTTCGCCACCGCGCCGCTGATCGCCGCCGGCTGCATCATGATGCGCAAGTGCCACCTCAACACCTGCCCGGTCGGCGTGGCGACGCAAGATCCCGTGCTGCGCAAGCGCTTCCGCGGCATGCCCGAGCACGTGATCAACTATTTCTTCTTCGTCGCCGAGGAAGTGCGCGCGCTGATGGCCGAGCTCGGCTTCAAGACCTTCGACGAAATGATCGGGCAGATGCAAATGCTCGATCAGCGCCGCCTGGTCGAGCACTGGAAGGCCAAGGGCCTCGACTTCTCCAAGCTGTTCTTGAAGCCGAAGGCGGACAAGGGCACGGCGATCTACAATTGCGAGGAGCAGGACCACAAGATCCACGACATCCTCGACCGCAAGCTGATCGCGGAAGCCCAAGCCGCCCTCGACCGCGGCGCGCCGGTGAGACTGCAGGCGCAAATCCGCAACATCGACCGCACCGCCGGCGGCATGCTGTCGGGCGAAGTGGCCAAGCGCTACGGCCACGCGGGCCTGCCGGACGGCACCATCCATGTGCGCTTCACCGGCACCGCCGGCCAAAGTTTCGGCGCCTGGCTGGCGCGCGGCGTCACCTTCGAATTGGAGGGCGACGCCAACGACTATGTCGGCAAGGGCCTGTCGGGCGGCCGCATCATCATCCGCCCGCCGGCCGAAAGCGGCATCGTGCCGGAGGAATTGATCATCGTCGGCAATACGGTGCTGTACGGCGCCATCGCCGGCGAATGCTATTTCCGCGGCGTGGCGGGCGAGCGCTTCGCCGTGCGCAATTCCGGCGCCATCGCGGTGATCGAGGGCGCCGGCGATCATTGCTGCGAATACATGACGGGCGGCGTGGTGGTCGTGCTGGGCTACACCGGGCGCAATTTCGCCGCCGGCATGTCGGGCGGCATCGCCTATGTGCTGGACGAGGACGGCTCGTTCGAGACCCGCTGCAACCTGGCCATGGTCGCGCTCGAGCCGGTGCCGCAGGAAGAAGACGTCGCCGAGAAGGAGTTCGGCTACGACCTGGAAAGCCACGGCCGCGTCGAGGTCATGGCCGACATGACCACCAAAGACGCCGAGCGGCTGCGCATGCTGATCGCCGATCACGCGCGCT
This sequence comes from uncultured Pseudomonadota bacterium, assembly GCA_963805535.1. Classification (GTDB taxonomy): domain Bacteria; phylum Pseudomonadota; class Alphaproteobacteria; order Rhizobiales; family Xanthobacteraceae; genus Pseudolabrys. Next base: position 517,646 of record CAWDUV010000002.1, on the reverse strand, counting down.
ATACCGATTCCAGGCGCGCCGCCGAGATCCTGGCCGATTGGCCGCGCTATCGCCCCTTGTTCAAGAAAGTAATGCCGGTCGAATTCCGCCGCGCGCTCGCCGAGATGGCAAAGGAGAAGGCCGCCACCATGCAGGCCGCGGAGTAGTATGGGTAAGGTCACCGGCTTTCTCGAATTCGAGCGGCACGATCGCAAGTACGAACCGATCGCCGAGCGCATCAAGCACTGGCACGAATTCGTGCTGCCGCTGCCCGAAAAGGAGCTGCGCGACCAGGCCGCGCGCTGCATGGACTGCGGCGTGCCCTATTGCCACGGGCTTTCGCACATCACCGGCGCGCCCACCGGCTGCCCGGTCAACAACCAGATTCCGGACTGGAACGATCTGGTCTATCGCGGCCACTGGGACGAGGCCGCGCGCAACCTGCATTCGACCAATAATTTTCCGGAAGTGACGGGCCGCGTGTGCCCGGCGCCGTGCGAAGCCTCCTGCACCCTCAACATCGACGAGAACCCGGTCACCATCAAGACCATCGAATGCGAGATCGCCGACCGCGCCATCGCGCAAGGCTTGAAGCCGGAACTGGCGGCGCACAAGACCGGCAAAAGGATCGCCGTGGTCGGCTCGGGACCGGCGGGCTTGGCTTGCGCGCAGCAATTGGCGCGCGCCGGCCACGACGTGCATGTCTACGAGCGCTGGGCCAAGGCGGGCGGGCTCATGCGCTACGGCATTCCCGACTTCAAGATGGAAAAGGTGCACATCGACCGCCGCGTCGAACAGATGGAAGCGGAAGGCGTGATTTTCCACTACGGCGCCGACGTCGGCGTCAATGTGCCGATCGACAAGCTGGTCGCCGAGCATGACGCGGTGGTGCTCACCGGCGGCGCCGAAAAGGGCCGCGACTTGCCAGTCCCGGGGCGCGAGCTCAAAGGCATCCATTTCGCCATGGAGTTCCTGCCGCAGCAGAACCGGCGCGTCTCCGGCGAGCCGGCGCTCGACCGCGCGCCGATCCTGGCCAAGGGCAAGAAGGTCGTGGTCATCGGCGGCGGCGACACCGGCTCGGACTGCATCGGCACCTCGATCCGCCAGGGCGCGCTGTCGGTCACCAATTTCGAGATCATGCCGCAGCCGCCCGAGCACGAAAACAAGATGCTCACCTGGCCGGACTGGCCGCTCAAGCTACGCATCTCATCCAGCCTCGAGGAAGGCGCGGAGCGCGAGTTCGCCGTGCTGACGCAGAAGTTCTCCGGCGAGAACGGTGAGGTGAAGAAACTGCATTGCGTGCACGTTGACGCCAAGTTCAAGCCGGTGCCGGGCAGCGAGTTCGAGATCGAGGCCGATCTGGTGCTGCTCGCCATGGGTTTCGTCAGCCCCGTGCACGAGGGCATGATCAAGTCGCTCGGCGTCGAGCTCGACCAGCGCGGCAACGTCAAGGCCGACATGGAGGCTTACGCCACCTCGGTGCCGAAGGTATTCGCCGCCGGCGACATGCGGCGCGGCCAGTCGCTGGTGGTCTGGGCCATCCGCGAGGGCCGGCAAGCGGCGCACGCCGTGGACAAGTTCCTGATGGGCGCGACCACGCTGCCGCGCTGACGGCCCCGGTAACTTCAACGCCGGCCCCGCTTTTTCGCTTCCGGAAGCCAGGCTACCGCGTCGTGCGCGCAAGTTTGCGTGCCGCCGTGACATTTTCGGACTACTGCCGTGCGGCGCCTTGCGCTAGCATGAAAAAAACGGGGGGCCGGCGGTGCGTGTCCATTGGCGTCTTGGCGGGAATGTGTGCGGCGCTGGCTTTGTCCGCTTGCGCCGACAATGCCAATCATCTGACCACCCATTACGTCGACCGCTTCGCCACGCCCAAGCCGACGTTGGCCGAGTTCACCGTGTGCCACGGCTTCGGCTGCAGCGAGCGCACCAATGCCAGCCTCAGCCTCGCCGAATGGCACAAGGTGACCGCCGTATTCCGGCCGCGCCCGCGCAATGCCGCGGATGAGCGCAAGCGCGTCGCGCATGCTGTGGCGCTGATCGAGCGCACGGTGGGCCCGCGCACCGGGACTGGCGCCCATCAGTGGACGCACAAGAACATGCTCATCCTGCCCAACCTGGGCGACACGACGCAGCTCGACTGCGTCGACGAGGCGGTCAATACCTGGACCTATATGTCCCTGATGGAGCGCGGCAACCTGCTGCATTTCCACCGCGTGGCGCCGCTGTCCAATGCCGGCTCGCTGACCGACCCCAATATGCGCAACACCGCGGTGCTGGAGGAGATAAAGGACAGCAGCTTCTACGCGTTCGATGCCAGCCTGGTGGATTACGGCAAGCCGCCGCTGGTCATGCCGCTGGCGGTCTGGATGGGGGACTGGCCGCCCAAGGTGGCGGCAAGCGAGGAACCGGCCAAGCCGCACGGCCATCGGCCGGCGAAAAACCATCGCAAGCCTGCGCAGTCGGCCAAGAAGGAAAAGCCGCCGGCGCGGCCGGCGAGCTCCTGACGCGGACGGCGCTGGGCGCCGCAGTCTAGAGCCCGGCTCTTTGGATCGAGCGCAGTGCGTCCCTGACATTTTGCATGCGCATGATCCCTCGGGTCGAGCCCGAGGGCATGCTTTTCCGACCTTGCTTCGCCCGCCGACCTTGCTCCGCCGAAGCGGAGCCGCTTCGGCTTCGCGAAGGCGAGAGCGGGCTTCGCAAGACGGGAAACCGGTCCCCATCCCCGATCGGGGTCGAGGACATGCTTTTCGGGATCATGCGTCAGCGGAAAAAGTCGAACGGATTCTTGAAATGGAAGGGGAGGGAAAAACGGTCGCGATGGCGCGGCGCGTGATGTTGCACCGTCTTCGGCTTGACCTCGGCCGGCGGCAGCGCTGGCTTCGCCGCGGCGGCATTTTGCGCGGTCTGCTCGGCCGTGTTGGCAGCCGGCGCCGGCTTGATTTCCTTCTTGAGCGCAGCCTCCGGATTGGGCTCCTCGGGCTTGATGATCCTGACGTGCCGCTTGCCCTCGGGAGCTGCGGGCGCGGGTGCCGGCGCCAGGCTTGATTGCTGCGCGGCGGCCGGCTTCTCATCGCCCGCGGCCGGCGGCTTGGGGCCGTTGGCCTTGCTGCCGGGCGGCCAGGCGAAATCGTCGGCGCGGCCGGGCTGCACGGCCACCGGCTCGCCATTGACCAGCACGCGGGTGGCGACCGAATCGCCGTGCGCCGGAAGGTTTGCGCCGGCGCCGAGCAATTCGTCGGCGGTACTGGTGATGGTGGTGAGCGGAACGACGGGGCCGACTGCCGGGCGCGCCGCCGACTTGCCGTTCTTCGGCGCGTTCAACGGCCCGGTCGGCAGCTTCACCTGCAGCGAGCGGTTGCTCATGTAGCGGCGGATCTCGCGCTCGACATAATGCGCGAGCTTGCGTGCGCCGAATTTGGTGAAGAACACGCCGTCGGACGAGCGCAATCGCCGGGTCTGGCCTTCGTAGTCGGGGCCGTAGCTCGAAAACTTGCCGGCGTCGTCGACGAAGCCGTCCCAGACGTCGATATAGACGACGCCGGCGCGCTCGGCGCGCGCGCGGAACAGCTCGTTGAGATAGACCGCGTCGGCGGTCGACTTGGTGCCGCGGATCGACGGAAGGCCGACCCAGAACACCGGCACGCCCTTGCTCTTGAGCGCGGCGATGGTCTCGTCGATGCGCTTGCCATAGACCGCCGCCCAGCGGTCGCTGCGGAATTCGATGATGCCGTTGGACGGCCGCGGCTTCGGCTTTTCGGCTTCCGCCTTCTTCTTGTCGGCGTCCTTCTTGTTCTTGCCCTTATCCTTGTCCGCGCTCTTGTCGCCGCTCTTTTCGTCTTTCTTCTTCTCGGCAGCTTCCTTCTCCGCCTTCTGCTTGTCGGCTTCCTTGGCGAGATCGCGCTCGCGGATGTTTTCGCGATCGTTGAGGCCGAGCATCATGACCACGTAGTTCGCCTTCTCCTGCGTGAGGACGTCGCGCGCCTGATGCCACCAGTCGAGATCCCCCTTGGCCTCGTAGCGGAGGAGGCCGGAATGCAGCTTGTATTTGCGCACGACGCCGACCGAGGGCGTGTCGGAGAAGGCGTCCTCCAGCCCGTAGGCGAGCCAGTCGGCCATGCCGTCGCCCATGACCACGATCGTGGTGGACGGCGGCGGCACGTCCTTCTCCACTTTGTGCGGCGGCGGCGCGCGCGAATGGTCGACGCGCGGGGCGCTGCGGTAGCGCTCGCGCGGCTGATAGGGCCCGAACAGATCCTGGAAGAAGCCGCCCGAGCGCCGGTGCTGCTGGGCCGGATAGCGGTCGTCGCGGTACCATTGTGCTTGCGCGGGCGACGACCAGACGGTCTGCAGAGCGACGAAGCTCACGCCTTCAAGCACGGCCAGCATGACCGCCCCGAGGAGCCACCGGGAAATGCGCAAATTACCGAACATGCTGCTTCGCCCAAGCGCCTGGCGCGCGGCGCCCGGCTCTGAAGAAAACCGGCCGGCGGCGTCCGCTCCATGGGCCAATAGCCCGCAAAAAATGTCAACTCGAAGGTGGTGGCGCCGTTAACCCTTAGCGCCCGCGCAGCTGTTTCAGGACCACCATGGAGGCGAAACCGTCCGGGATCCTGCCGTTTCGGGCCTGGAATTGACGGATCGCGGCCCTGGTCTTGGCGCCCAGGCGGCCGTCCGGCTCGCCCACGTCGTAGCCGTGCCGCACCAGAAGCTGCTGCAGCTCCAGCCGGTCGTCGCGCGACAGGACCGGCTCGTAGCGCGGCCAGCGTTGCGCGAAGGGCCCGCCGCCGGCCAGCCGGTCGGCCAGATGGCCGATCGCCAGCGCATAGGCCTCGGACGGGTTGTAGCGCATGATGACCCGGAAATTCTGCAGCATCAGGAAGCCGGGCCCCTGCACGCCGCCCGGCACCAGCAGGAAGGCCTCGTCGCCCGGCCGCGGGAACGGCTTGCCGTGCGGGCGCTTGATCCCCAGGCGCTGCCATTCGCCGAGCGGCATTCGGCGGTGGTGGCCCGCCAGCAGAAAATTGAAATTGGCCGGCACGACGACTTCATAGCCCCAGGTCTTGCCGTCGACCCAGCCGTCCTTGCGCAAGTTATTGGCGGTGGAGGCGATCAGGTCGGGCACCGAGTTCGACCACGTCCCGGCGGCCGTCACGGTCGAAATCGACGGCGTAGCGCAGGAAGGCGGTCGGCATGAATTGCGTCGGTCCGAACGCGCCGGCCCAGGAGCCGACCAATTTTTCCGGCGGCACGTCATGGTGCTGGAGAATTTCCAGCGTGGCGACAAATTCGCTGCGGAAATATTTCTGCCGGCGGCCGACGCAAGCAAGCGTCGCGGTCGAGCGCAGCACCGGGCGGTCGCCGCCTTGCGTGCCGTAATTGCTTTCCACGCCCCAGATGGCCGCGATGATGTTGCGGTCGACGCCATAGACGCGCTCGGCCGCGTCGAAATCCGCGCGGTACTTGGCGAGCAGCGCGCGACCGTTGGCGACGCGCTCGTCATTGACCAGGATGTCGAGATAGTCCCACACCGCCTTGGTGAATTCCGGCTGGTTGTCCAGCAGATCCATGATGCGCAGATCGGGCGTGAGCGCGCGCGTGTAGCGCTCGAAGGTCGCGCGCGCGACATGCCGGCGCGCGGCCAATGGCCACATGCGCTCGAGGCAGCGGTGGAAATTCGGCGGCATCGGCGCGGATCGCCTGCGCGCTCATGCGCGGATCGCCCGAAGCTCCGTTGCTGCCGCTCCACGGCGGTTGGCTCGCGCGCACGCCGGGCTTGATAGGCGGGATAGCGCCGGTCGCGCCGATGTCGCGCGCGCTCTTAGCCGCAGCCATACCGCTCGCCGCGGCGATCAGGATCGCCGCGACCAACAAGGGTTTTCGCATGCCGGTGCCGCTCGCTTCGCCGATTTCCGCCCCTCGGGTGGGCCCTATGGGTGCCCCGATATCGTTTCCAGCACGTTAACGGGTTACCCCAGCCCGGTTCCACCGGGCGGGGCGGGCAATACCGGGTGATTTTTCTTCAAGTTCATGAGATACCCCTACCTCATGACCCATATCCGCAAGGCCATTTTCCCCGTCGCCGGCCTCGGCACCCGCTTCCTCCCCGCCACCAAGGCCATGCCCAAGGAAATGCTGCCGGTGGTCGACCGGCCGCTGATCCAGCACGTGGTGGACGAGGCCCGCCAGGCCGGCATCGAGCATTTCATCTTCGTTACCGGCCGCCATAAGAGCGTGATCGAGGACCATTTCGACCGCCAGTTCGAATTGGAACTGACGCTGACCGAACGCGGCAAGAAGGCGGACCTGGCGCTTTTGTCGCAGGACCTGCCGGAGGCCGGCACCGCCAGCTTCACCCGCCAGCAGTCGCCACTGGGCCTCGGCCACGCGGTCTGGTGCGCGCGCGAACTGGTCGGGCACGAGCCCTTCGCGCTGCTCCTGCCCGACGTGCTGGTGCAGCACCCGCGCGGCTGCCTGGCGCAGATGATCGATGCCGCGGCCAAGCTCGACGCCAATGCCAACATCATCGCCGTTGAAGAAGTCCCCCTCGAGCGGGTGCATATGTACGGCGTGGTTGGCGTCGGCGCGCCCAAAGGCAAGGCCTTCCAAATCACCGGCATGGTCGAAAAGCCGAAGCGCGAGGATGCCCCCTCCAATCTCTCCATCACCGGCCGCTACATCCTGCAGCCGCAGATTTTCGAGCTGCTGGAAAAGCAGGCGGCCGGCGCCGGCGGCGAAATCCAGCTCACCGACGCGATGGTGGCGCTGGCGCGCACGCAGCCGTTCTACGGGCTGAAATTCGAGGGTCGCAGCTTCGACTGCGGTTCCAAGATCGGCTTCCTCACCGCCAACGTCGCCTATGCGCTTGAGCGCCCCGACATCGCGCCGGCTTTCCGCGCCGAGCTTGCGCGCGTGCTGGGCGATCGATAGCGCGCGTTAAGCATTACCGCCCTTCGGCCGGTTTAGCCGAGGCGCCATGCGCGCCGGTAAAATCGATATTTTCGCCACCGTTTACAAGCGTTTAACCCTAATCATTGCAATCTTACCCAATCGTCGCGTGGCGTAAGGCGGTGGGGTCAACATGAAAAATTCTCGCTCTCTGCAACAAGCAAGAACGGCCGGGCCGCTCGCGCGGCACGCGGCTATCGCTTCTTCCTAAAGCCAGCCTCACTGAGTGTTGCGTACCATGGCGTATGCGGGTGCGACGTTTGCCGACACGCGTTCGTTCGACGGCCCTGCCGTCGCGCCCGGCGATTTTCCACGCAGCGTCATCAGGCCGCTTGCTGTTGCGCTGACGACCGTCACCGCCGCGATTGCGCTCGTCGCCGCGGTTATTTTCTCCACCATCTGGCTGCTCGGCGCCGCGTTCTCCACGCATCCGAATTTCCACGGCCACATGCCGCTGACGCCGGAATTGCGCGCGCTGGCCGGCCATCCGCACTTAAAACTCACCGGCACGGCGCAGTTCGCCGGCGCCGCGCCGAGCATGACGCGTACCGCCTATGCGCGCGATTTCGCCCTGCAAGCGGGGTTGCACCGCGCGCTGGCCGCCGCGCGTGCCGCGCCGCCGCAGCCGCCGATCGCCCCCGTCGAAACCGTGCAGGCGAAACCGCTGCCGCCTTTGCCGCAGCCGCATAGCGTGCCTGCCCCGGCGCCGATGCAGCTCGCCAAATTGGAGCCGGCACCGCAGCCGGCTCCTGTCCCTAGGCCCGCGCCAGCTCCCGTAGCCGTCGCAGCGCCGCCCGCCGCGAAGCCGACGCCCAAAGAGGCAAACAAAGTACCGTTGCCCCCGCGCCGCCCCGCCGACGCGCCGTCGGCCGTGGCGACGCACGAAGTCGCGCGCGCCAGCGCCGCCCGCGCCGCGCCCGAGCTGATCACCGCCAGCCTCCCGCCGCCGCAGGCGCCCAAGCAGCCGAAACCGCGAGCGACGGCGCGCATCGACGTACCCGGCTTCGACGCGCACACGGCGGTCTATGATATCGCCGCGCACACGGTCTACATGCCCGACGGCGCGCGGCTGGAGGCGCATTCGGGCATCGGCTTCCGGCGCGACGATCCGCGCTATGTCGACCGCCGGAACCGCGGACCGACGCCGCCTAACAGCTACGAGCTCGCGTTGCGCGGGCACTTGTTCCACGGCGTGCAAGCCATCCGACTCAACCCCGTCGACGAGGACAAGATGTTCGGGCGCGACGGCATGCTGGCGCACACCTACATGCTCGGGCCGTCGGGCCAGTCGAACGGCTGCGTGTCGTTCAAGCACTATGCGAAATTCCTGCGCGCCTACCAGAAGGGCGAGGTCGAGCGGCTGGTGGTGGTGCGGCGGCTCGAGGGCAAGCTCGCGCGCGCGGTGCACGCGCGCAACGCGACCCGCTACGCGCTCAACGATTGATCAAAGCCGCGTAGGCTCAGCGCTGCAGGCGGATGCCGAACAGGAACAGCGTATCGCTGTAATTGTTGCCGGTCTGGTTCGAGCGCAGCCAGTACTGGTCGATCTCGCCCTTGATCTGCAGCATGCGGTTGACCTTATAGGTGAGGCCGACACCGACCGAATAGCGGTTGTCTTCGCGCGACATGCCGACATAGTTGTCGTTACCGTAGCCCAGCTTGACGGTACCGATCAGCCAGCGCCGGAAGGCATGGTCGACCTGCACGCCGACGTCGCGATAGAGCGTGCCAGAGGCGCCGGGCACGGTCGATTCGCCGATCGTCGAGGTGCCGGTCAGCTTCACGGTGGTGAGCGCGCTCGCCGTCCAAATCAGCGAGGCGTCGCCGACCAAGCCGGCGACGTCGGCCAGCCGCGGATCCTGGTAATGGCGCGTGGTGTAGCCGAGGGCGAATTCGCCGGTGAGCGTGCCCCTGAGCTTGAAGGTGGAACCGGCCTTGCCGGTGATGCCGTTGGAGTTGCGCTGGTAGCCGAAATAATCTGTGTTGAGGTCGTGCTTGCGCTTGTCGGCGCTGACCTCGGCGAAGGGCACCATGTCGGGGAACACCTCGTAGCCGGCGCGCAGCCGGCCGCCATATTGATCGTAGTCGCGATCCTTGTTGCTGGCGGTGGTGCCGTCGGTGAGATGGGAGTCCTGATATTTGCTGCGGTCGTAATCGCCCTTGAGCGAGAGATCGAGGCGGCCGAAATGGTGGCCGACGCCGAGCGTACTGCCCAAGGTGTAATAGATCGGCAGCTCGGAGAGGCCGGCCTGCAGGTTGGGGCTGTTGGGACTGTCGGTCGCGACCACCGCGCGGCTCTGCGTGTCGATGCGGGTGTCGTGGCTGACGTCGATGCGGCCGTCGGTGATGCCGTAGAAATTAGGCCGGCTCAGCGACGGGATCTGGTCGGGGCTGTAACCGGTGTAGCTGCCGCGCAGGTCGGCCTTGAAGGAATGGCGCGACCAGTCGGACTCCACGCGCAGCTCGGGCTTGGCGGCGTAAAGCCAGGCGGCCTTGCCCCCACTGTTGGCCTGGCCCGGATTGGTGTCGTAGGCGCCCTGCAGCTCGATCGCCGGATAGAGGTTGAAGGCGCCGACGCGGATGCCGAGCGGGGCGTAAGGGTCCTCAGGCTCGACATGCGCCCGCCGCTTGGGCGGCTTCTTGCGGATCGGGCCGATGTCGGGGGTCGGCGGCGTGCCGGGCGGCGCGGCGGCGAGCGCCGAATTGGCCTCGTCGGCCGGCTGCGTCGCGACGATTTGCGGTTGGTCATAGGGCGACGGCTGCGGCGGCTGGATTACCCCGCCGCTCAAGGGTGGCGTCGCCGTGCCAAGCGTTGGCGCCACCGTACCCGGGCTCGGCGTAGCGCTGCCGCTCGACGTGGAGCTCCTGGCCTGGGTCTTGGCCGCACGGTCAGGGTCGTTGCCGGCGTCGAAGCCGGTTGAGCCGGCCCCGGAGGGCGGCGGCGTGAAGGTGGTGGGCGCGCCGAGGCGCCGGGTCTCCGAGCGGGTGGGTTTCTGGAAGCGCGGCGGCTTTTTCGATTTGGTCGCGAGCTTGGGCGCGAAGGGATCTGGATTGACCAGCGCGGTCTGCGCCCGCCCCGGCCCCGACGCCAGACAGGCGGCCAGCAGCAGGCCGATGCCAAGCGGTGCGGGGCTGAAGGGACGAATGCGCGGCACGTCCGTCTCGCGGCCTCCAAAAGCCTCTTTCCAGGCGGGCATGCGCATAGGCGCGTGCCCGCGGAAACGGCGGGAAGTGGTTAACGGACGTTAAAGGGGCATGGTTAACGAGACGTTGCCGGGGCTTGTCGGCATATTCCTCCCCCGCTTGCGGGGGAGGGATGGAGCCTGCCGCGCGCCTATACCCAGCCTTGCAGCTCGCGCAGCGCCAGGTCGCGGATCGCCGCCATCCCGTCCGGGCTGTCGTTGAGGCAGGGGACGGCGGCGAAGTTCTCCCCGCCGGCGTGGCGGAAGATTTCGGCATTCTCCATGCCGATCTCCTCCAGAGTCTCCAGGCAGTCGGCCGCAAAGCCCGGCATGATGGCGACCACGCTTTTGACGCCGCGCTCGCCCAGCGCCCGCATGGTGGCGTCGGTATAGGGCTTGAGCCACTCGGCTTTGCCGAAGCGCGACTGGAAGGTCATGAGCAGCCGCTGCTCGTCGAGCTTAAGCTTCCGCCGCAGCAGCCGCGTGGTGGCGGCGCATTGCTGCGGGTAAGGGTCGCCTTTGGCTGCGTATTCCTCCGGCACGCCGTGATAGGAGGCGACGATCACCTCCGGCTTGAAGGGCAGCTTGGCAAGCGTCGCGGTGAGCGAATTGGCGAGCGCGTCGATATAAGCGGGCTCGGCGAAATAGGGCGCGGCCACCCGCAACGTCGGCTGAAAGCGCATCTTGCCGAGCGCGGCGAAGGCCGCGTCGCACACCGTCGCGGTGGTGGCGGCGGCGTATTGCGGATAGAGCGGCACCAGCAGAATGCGATCGCACTTCTGCGCCACCAGCGCGTCCAGCCGCGCGGCGATCGAGGGATGGCCGTAGCGCATGGCCCAGTCGACGCGGATGCGCGGGTCGACCTCGGCGAGGAGTTCCGCCAGCTTGTCGGACTGCGAACGCGTGATGGTCTTGAGCGGCGACTCGTTGCGCTCCCTGTTCCAGATCTTGTCGTAGTCGCGGCCCTTGCGCCCCGGGCGCACGGTCAGGATGATGAGGTTCATCACCAGCCACCATTTGACCGGATGCTCCTCGATTACGCGGCGGTCGAAGAGGAATTCCTTGAGGTAGCGGCGCACCGACCAATAGTCGGTGGCGTCGGGCGTGCCGAGATTGACCAGCAGCACGCCGATGCGGGTCTGCCCGCTCGGCGACGGGGCGAAAACATCGCTCATGCGCGCTATGAGCGGGAAATGGTGGGTGGGGTCAAGACCTCAAGGGCAGCAGCAAGAACACCAATCTTTCCACCGTCATGCCCGCCCTTGTGTCGGGCATCCACGCCTTGCCGCAATAAAGAAAGACGTGATGGCCGGGACAAGTTTACAGCCGGGCCGGCCGAAGGCCGGACCTGGTTGCCCGGCCATGACGAGTCAGGAGATCGGCCGCTCGTCGGCGATCACCTTGCCGTCATTGGGCAGCATGCCGGGCGCGACCAGCTTGATCACGCCCTTGAGCTTGGTGACCGACTGCAGCGTCGCGGCAACCGCGGCCTCGAGCGAAGCCGCAGGCGTTGCGCATTCCGCAACAAGCGTCATGGTGTCCTGCTCGGCCGCGCGGGCGACCACCAGGCGCAGGCGGCCGAGCTCGGGATAGCGCGCGGCCACTTCGGCGATCTGCCTGGGATGCACGAACATGCCCTTTACCTTGGCGGTCTGGTCGGCGCGCCCCATCCAGCCTTTGATGCGCATATTGGTGCGCCCGCAGGGCGACAGGCCGGGCAGCAGCGCAGAGAGGTCGCCGGTCGCCAGCCGGATCATCGGGTAGTCGCGATTGAAGGTGGTGACCACCACCTCGCCCACCTCGCCCTCTGGCACGCAATCGCCGGTGCCGGGGCGCACGATCTCGACCAGCAGGCATTCGTTGACGATCATGCCTTCGACTATGCCTTCCATCATGCCTTCCTTGGCCTCGCTCTCGTAGGCGATCACGCCGAGCTCGGCGGTGGCGTAGCATTGCAGCGTGGCGACGCCACGTTTTCCCAGCTCCTCGCGCAGGCTGGACGGCAGCGCGGCGCCGCCGACCAGCGCGCGCTTGATCGAGGAGGCGTCCTTGCTGGTCTTTGCGGCGGTGTCGAGCAGGATCTTGAGGAAGTCGGGCGTGCCGACATAGCCGGACGGCCTGTAATGCGCGATGGCGTCGAGCTGCAGCTCGGTATTGCCGACGCCGCCCGGGATCACCGCGCAGCCGAGCGCATGCGCGCCCGACTCGAGAATGAAGCCGCCGGGCGTGAGATGGTAGGCGAAGGAATTGTGCACCAGGTCGCCCGGCCGGAAGCCGGCGGCATGAAGCGCGCGGGCCGCGCCATACCAATCCTTGCCCTCGCCCTCCGGCTCGAAGATCGGTCCCGGCGACATCAACAACCGCCGCACCTTGCCGGGCGCGGTGACGTTGAGGCCGCCGAAGGGCGGGTTTTCCTTCTGCAGGGCGGCGATGTCGGATTTGCGCAGCACCGGCAGCCTGGCGAGTGCCGCACGCGAGGTGACGCTATGCGCGTCGACGCCGGCCAGATGCCTGGCCCAACCCGGCGCCGCCATGGCATGGGCCACGATCTTGGGCAGCACCGCGAATTCCTCGCTGTCGCGCAGGACGGGCGGCCGGGTTTCCAGGGAGTCGTAGTGGTCAGTCATTCGCTACGCCAGCCACCGCTTGCGGCGGCGGTAGTGCTTGCCCTCGCGGAAACTCTTGCGGTTGGCGCCGGAAGTGCCGAGATAGAATTCCTTGACGTCCTCGTTTTCGGCCAGCGATTTGGCGCCGCCGTCCATCACCACGCGGCCGTTTTCCAGGATGTAGCCGTAGCTCGCGAACTTCAGCGCCATATAGGTGTTCTGCTCCGCGAGCAGGAAGGACACCCCTTCCTTCTCGTTGAGACTTTTGACGATCTCGAAAATCTCCTCGACCAGCTGCGGCGCCAGCCCCATCGACGGCTCGTCGAGCAGGATCATCTTGGGTCGCGACATCAGCGCGCGGCCGATGGCGCACATCTGCTGCTCGCCGCCGGAGGTGTAGCCGGCCAGCGAGCCTTTTCGCTCGGCGAGCTTGGGGAAATAGCCGTAGACCATCGCCATGTCGCGGTTGATCGCCGCCTTGCCGTCGCGCCGGGTGAAGGCGCCGGTGAGCAAATTCTCCTCGATGGTAAGATGGCCGAAGCAGTGGCGGCCCTCCATCACCTGGATGCAGCCGCGCCGCACCAATTCGTTCGGCGACAGGTCCTGCACCTGCTCGCCGTCGAACGTGATCGTGCCCTTGGTGACGTCGCCACGCTCGGCGTGCAGCAGGTTGGAGATCGCCTTTAGGGTGGTGGTCTTGCCGGCACCGTTGGCGCCGAGGAGCGCCACGATGCCGCCCTTGGGTACGTCGAGCGACACGCCCTTGAGCACCAGGATGACGTGATCGTAGATCACCTCGATATTGTTGACCGCGAGGATCTTGTCGGTCTGGGCGGCCGGCGCGGGGCTAGCGTGCTCGACGGCGGACATGATGCTCTCCATTGAAGGCGCCCTCATCCCAGTTTCGAAGGATGAGGGCGTTGTCTCAAAGCCGCCCCTCGTCCCTTAAGACACGCCTTACGGCGCTCCTCGGGACGGGGGTCTTTTTCGTTCAGCTTACGACGACTTGTCGCAAGGCTCGGTGCGCTTCGGCCAGCCCGTGTTCTTCTTGACGTAGTCGGCAGCCGCCTTCTGCAGCAGCGGCTCGACTTTGTCGTTCATGGGCTTGATCAGGCCGGAGGCCTTGACCCACTTCTTGCCGTCCCACTGCTGCATATAGACGGAGCTGTGGCCGTTGTGGTCGGTGCAGGTGACGTGGACCGGCGTGCCGAAATTCGGGAAGCCGAGCTTGGTCCAGTCGTCGAGGCTGATGTTGAGGGTTTCCAGACCGCGGCGCACGTCCGCGCCGTCGACGACCTTCTTGCCGGTAAGCTTCTGTGCGTTGCGGATCGCCTGCGCGATCAGCACCGAGTTGAAGACCCCGCGGTTGTAGAGGTTCTCCGCGAACTTGTCCTTCTCGACCTGGCTCTTGCCCTTGTCCACGACGTATTTCTTGATGTCCTGGATGGCAGGATAGTTCGGGCCGAGGCCGTTGAAGTTCATCGCCAGATAGCCCTTGGCCGCCGCGCCGCCGGCGCGGGCGTCGTCGTCCGAGCCCGACCACCACACGCCGATGAAGTGATCCATCGGGAAGCCGTTCTCGGCGGCGCGCTTGACCGCGGTCGGGTTCATGGCGCCCCAGCCCCACATGATCATCCAGTTCGGACGATCGCGACGCACGGCGAGCCAGGTACCGGACTGGTCCTGCATGTCCTTGCCGGCGACGGGATAGAGCTTCACCTCGAAGCCGTAGTCCTTGGCCAGCTGCTTGAGCAGCGGGATCGGCTCGCGGCCGTAGCCGGCGTCGAGATAGATGAAGCCGATCTTCTTGCCCTTGAGCTTGTCGAGGCCGCCTTCCTTGCCGCCGATATAGCGAATGGACTGCGACATGCCGTCCCAATAGGTGGCCGGCGGGTTGAAGATCCACGGGAAGTCTTTGCCGACCGCCGAGGCCGAAAGACCGTAGGCCATCGACAGAATCGGGATCTTATCGACCGCCGCTTTCGGAATCAGCTGCAGGGTGATGCCGGTCGAGAACGGATTGACGACCGTCGGGTGTTTGCCCTTGATCGACTCCCAGCACTCCACGCCCTTCTTGACGTCGTAACCGGTCTCGCATTCCTCGATATTCAGCTTCACGCCGCCGATGCCGCCGTCACGCTCGTTGAGCATGGTGAGGTAGTCGTGCATGCCGTTGGCGATCGGGATACCCGAATTGGCATAAGCGCCGGTGCGATAGGTGAACAGCGGCACGTAGATGGTGTCCTGAGCTTGGGCCTTGCTGACGAGCACCGCGCTCGTCACCAGACCTGCACAGGCAATCGCGACAAGCAGTTGTTTTGCCTTCATATCGTTCCTCCCTTTGGTTCGCGCCGGTGATGGCGCGCCTCTGGTCTCGCTTCACCCCGTTTCGAGGGGCGCTTTCGGATCCGCGGCCAACGTCGCCGCGGTCGGAAATTAGGTCCTATCTTGCCCCATTAGTACGGAAACGGCCACACCCTCAATTTCTGCTTCCCGATCTGCCAAAGCCGCGCCAAACCGGCCGGTTCGGCGATCAGGAAGAAGATGATGAGGCTTCCCACCAGCATGAACGTGATGTGCTCGATCGTGTCTGGGCGCAGCGGAATACCCAGCCATTCCGGCACGAAGCGCAGCATAATCGGCAGGATAAAGATCAGAGCCGAGCCGAGATACGCCCCAAGCAGGCTGCCCAAACCGCCGATGATGATCATGAACAAGGTGGTGAAGCTCTGGTTGATGTTGAACACCGAGGCTTCCGAGCCGCCGTACCAGAGAAAGACCAGCATGGCGCCGGCGACGCCGCAGTAGAACGACGACACCGCGAAAGCGAGCAGCTTGGTCGGCAGCAGGCGGATGCCCATCAACTCGGCGGCGATGTCCATGTCGCGCACCGCCATCCAGCTCCGACCGATGCGGCTGTGCACAATGTTGGAAGCCACCCAGGTCATCGCGATGACGATGCAAAGCACAATATAATAACGAACCTCCGCGGTGGCGCGCGGGCCGGTGACAATGAGGCCGAACAGCTCGCGCTGCGGGACCTCGATGGCGGCCGATATGTTGTAATTGTACAGCCAGGGGATGCGGATGAAGCACCACTCCAGAAAGAATTGAGCGGCGAGCGTGGCGATCGCGAGGTAGAACCCCTTGATGCGCAGCGACGGCAAGCCGAAAACGGTGCCGACCGCGGCGGCGACAAAACCGGACGCGACGATCCAGATGATGATGTTCACGCCCGGGAAGATCGACGTCAGCTTGTAGCAGGCATAGGCTCCGACGCCCATGAATGCGCCGGTGCCAAGCGACAACAGGCCGGTGTAACCGGTGAGCAGGTTCAGCCCGATCGCCGCCAGCGAGAAGATGAGGAACGGCGTCATCACCGCGTTGATCAGGAAGTCGTTGTGGGTCAACGGAATCAAGAACGCGATAAGCGCGATCGCTGCGAGCCCGAGGCGGTCCTGCAAAATCGGGAAGATCGCCTGGTCGCTGGCGTAATCGGTCTTAAACTGGCCTGCCTCGCGGTAAAGCATCTTTCCGTCCTCACACCCGCTCGATGATCCGCTCGCCGAACAGCCCTTGCGGGCGGAACAGCAGGAAGACCAGCGCGATTACATAGGCGAACCAGGCGTCGGTGCCGCCGCCCATCAGCGGGCCCCAGTAGAACTCGAAAAGCTTCTCGCCCACGCCGATGATCAGGCCGCCGACGATGGCGCCCGGGATCGACGTGAAGCCGCCGAGAATGAGGACGGGAAGCGCCTTCAGCGCGATCACCTCGAGCGCGAAGGATACGTCCGAGCGCGCGCCCCAGAAAATGCCGGTGACCAGCGCCACCAGACCGGCGGCGAACCAGACGATCACCCAGATCTGCTCGAGCGAGATGCCGACCGACAGCGCCGCCGTATGGCTGTCGGCGACCGCCCGCAGCGCGCGGCCGATGCGCGTCTTGGAGAAGAACACCGCCAGACCCGCCACCATGACCGAGGCGACGATGGCCGCAGCGATGTCGAGCTTCTGCAACTGCACGACGCCACCGAGCGTGTGGTAGGTCAGGGAGCCCTTGGGCAGATAGAGTTGCGAGGTGATCATGACCTTGGGATCGCCGCCGAAGATCAACTCGCCGAAGCCGATCAGGAAATAGGTGATGCCGAAGGTCGCCATGAACAGGATAATGTCGGGTTGGTTGATCAGCGGCCTCAGCACGGTGCGCTCGATGGTCCAGGCCAGCACGAACATGGCCGCGATGGCGAGCGCTAGCGCGATGTACGCCGGCAGGCCCGCCTCGTAGAGACCGACCAGCGTCAGCGCCGCGAACACCACCATGATGCCCTGCGCGAAATTGAACACGCCGGAAGCCTTGAAGATCAGCACGAAGCCGAGCGCGATCAGCGCATAGAGCATGCCGCCGACCAGGCCCTCCCACAGCGTCTGCGCCAGAAGATCGGGCGCGGTGACCATCTGCACGAAGGGGTCGATGAAGATCATATAGAGGAGGTGCATCGCATCGTCCTCAATGCGCGACGCCGAGATAGGCGTCGATCACCGCCTGATTGCTCTTGACCTGGTCGGGCGTGCCGT
Organism: uncultured Pseudomonadota bacterium; assembly: GCA_963805535.1. Taxonomy (GTDB): domain Bacteria; phylum Pseudomonadota; class Alphaproteobacteria; order Rhizobiales; family Xanthobacteraceae; genus Pseudolabrys. Next base: position 500,356 of record CAWDUV010000002.1, on the reverse strand, counting down.
CGGCGATCTTGATGCCGTGGTCGAGCACCACCACGCGGTCGGACAGGTCCATCACCACGCCCATGTCGTGCTCGATCAGTGCAATCGTGGTGCCGAAGTGGTCGTTGACGTCGAGCACGAAGCGCGACATGTCCTCTTTCTCTTCCAGGTTCATGCCGGCCATAGGCTCGTCGAGCAGCAGCAGCTCCGGCTCCATGGCGAGCGCGCGGCCGAGCTCGACCCGCTTCTGCAGGCCATAGGGCAACCGGCCGACCGGGGTGCGGCGGATTTCCTGGATCTTGAGGAAGTCGACGATCTCCTCGACTCGCCTGCGGTGCTCGACTTCCTCCTGCATCGCCGGCCCGTAGCGCAACAGTTGCCAGAAGAAATTCTTGTGCATCTTGAGCGCGCGGCCGGCCATGATGTTGTCGAGCGCGGTCATGCCGCGGAACAGCGCGACGTTCTGGAAGGTGCGCGCGATGCCGCCGAAGGCGGCTTCATAGGGCTTCATCCGCAGTCGGGTTTGGCCCTTGAAGGTGATGCGGCCCTGCTGGGGATGATAGAAGCCGTTGATGATGTTGAGCATCGACGTCTTGCCGGCACCGTTCGGCCCGATGATGGCGCGGATTTCGCCCTTGCGGATATCGAACGAGACGTCGCTGACCGCGTTGACGCCGCCGAATGAGAGCGAAACGTTCTCGACCGAGAGCAGCACATCGCCGACGGCGACTTCAGGTCCGCTCGGGGCCCTCATGCGATGCCCCCACGACGGGCGCTCACCCTGCCTTGGAGGGGGAGGGTCGCCGTGCCAACGGGTCCGCGCGAAGCACGTCCCGATGACAGGCTCCGCGAGGCGGGGCGGGGCGACAGCGCGTCAGAAAGTTCACCCCCACCCGGTTCGCTGTGCGAACAGACCTCCCCCCTCCAGGGGGAGGTGAAGAAAGTGTGCCGCACACACCGGGTCATGCGGCTTTCTCCATCGGAGCGGGCACCGGTTCGGTCTTCATGTCGTGGATTTTGACGCGCGCCTTGATAACGCCCTTGCGGCCGTCCTCGAAGGTGACTTCGGTCGCGATGTCGGCTTCGCGGGAGCCGTCATAGAGCGCATTGACCAGCGGCGCATAGCGCTCGGCGATGAAGCCGCGCCGCACTTTCTGGGTGCGCGTGAGCTCGCCGTCGTCGGCGTCGAGCTCCTTGTGCAGGATGAGGAAGCGCTTGATCTGCGCACCCGCCATCACCCTGTCCGCGGCCAGCGAGCGGTTCACCTCGGCCACGTGCCCCGCGATCATGTCGTAGACCAGCGGGTGCTGCGCAAGCTCCTGGTAGGAGGCGTAGACCACGTTTTGGCGCTCGGCCCATGAGCCGACGGCGGTCAAGTCGATATTGATCATCACCGCCACGAAGTCGCGCTTGTCGCCGTAGGCCACCGCTTCGCGGATATTGGGAAAGAACTTGAGCTTGTTCTCAATGTATTTCGGCGGGAACAGCGTGCCGTCGTTGAGTTTGCCCACGTCCTTGGCACGGTCGATGATTTTCAGGTGGCCGGTCTTTTCGTCGAAGAAACCGGCATCGCCGCTCTTCACGTAGCCGTCCGGCGTCATCGCTTCCGCCGTTTTGTCCTCGCTCTTGAAATAGCCGGTGAACATGCCGGGCGACTTGAACTGCACTTCGCCGTTTTCGGCGATTCGGATTTCGACATTCGGGAAGGCTGGCCCCACCGTGTCGGAGTAGATCTCTCCATCCGGCTGCGCGGTAATAAACAGACCGGCTTCCGTCTGCGCGTAGAGTTGCTTCAGGTTCAGCCCGATCGAGCGGTAGAAGGCGAACAGGTCCGGGCCGATTGCTTCACCCGCAGTGTAGGCCACGCGTACGCGTGAGAAGCCGAGGACGTTCTTAAGCGGCCCGTATACGAGAAGCTCGCCCAGCCAGTAGAGCAGCCGGCCGATCGGCGGCACCGACTCGCCATTGAGGACGCGCTCGCCGTATTTGCGCGCAACGCCGATGAAGTAGTGGAACATCTTGCGCTTGAGGAAGCCGGCGTCCTCCATGCGGATCATCACGCGGGTAAGCAGCGCTTCCAGCGTGCGCGGCGGCGCGAAGTAGAAGGTCGGACCGATCTCGCGCAGGTCGGCCATGGTCGTGTCGGGACTTTCCGGGCAGGCCATGCAGAAACCGGCGACGAGAGCTTGGCAATAACTCAAATAATGGTCGCCGGCCCAGGCCGGCGGCAGATAGGCGAGCACGACGTCTTTTTCGGTAAGCTTGTCGAATTCCACGGTGTCGCCCGACGCCTTGATCAAACCTGCGTTGGTCAGGACCACGCCCTTGGATTGGCCGGTGGTGCCGGATGTATAGAGAATGATGGCCGGATCGGCGCCCTCGCCGGCGGCAATCTCGGCGTCGAGCCATGCGGCCACTTTCGGATCGGCGAGTGCCTTGCGGCCTTCCTCGATAATCTCGTCGATCGGATGTAGGTGGCTGTGGTCGTAGTCGCGCAGGCCCCGCTTTTCGTCGTAGACCATCTCCTGAAGCTTCGGCAGCCGGGCCTTGACCGCGATGATCTTGTCGATCTGTTCCTGATCCTCCACGGCCGCAAACTGCGTTTCCACGTGGGCAAGCACGAAGGCCAATTCGTCGGCCCCCGCGTCGGCATAGACCGGCACCGGGATTGCGCCCAACATTTGGGCAGCCAACATCGACCAATATATCCTCGGTCGGTTGCCGCCGACGATGCCGATGGTCTCGCCGCGCTTGAGGCCGAGCCGGTTGAGGCCGACCGCATAGGCACGCACGATTTCCAGCGCCTGGCCCCAAGTCCAGGTCTGCCAGATGCCGAGGTCCTTGTGCCGCATGGACGGCCGCGAGCCGTACAATTGGGCGTTCCGAATCAGCAACTTGGGAAACGTATCCGCCGGAGCGGCGGCGATGGTCGCCACAGCCTGTTCCTCCCAAAATGACCCGCGCCCCAGCAAGCGGGCCGCGTACCCCCTGCCGCCCTTTGCGGGCGGGCTTGTTTGTATCGATATGAAAACACCCGAGAAGACGGGTCAAGCCTTTGCTGCGACGGAAAACGGTCGCAAGCGCAGAATTAACCTACTCGGCTGCCTTAAGAAAAGGCTGTCCCGCAGAGCGGAAATGCTCGTAGAGGTCCGATTCCTCGGCCTTGACGACCTTCAGACTGCGCATTTTCACCGGCCCGAAACCGCGGATTTTCTCCGGCAGTGTGGCAAGCGCCACCGCCGCGGCATGGTTTTCCGGCGTCAATTCGGCGGCCAGCGTGTTGAGCAGCCCCTCGTAGTCCTTGATCAGCTTGCGCTCGGTGCGGCGCTCTTCGGTATAGCCGAACGGGTCGAAGGGCGTGCCGCGCAGGAATTTGAACGTCGTGAGCACGCCGAAGGCTTTCAGTATCCAGGGGCCAAACGACATTTTCTTCGGCTCGCCGGTCGCAGGATTGGTGCGCGCGAGCAAGGGCGGCGCCAGATGGAATTCCAAGCGCAGCCTGTCGCCGTCGAAGCTCGACAGCACGCGTTCGACGAAAGAGGTGTCGCTGTAGAGCCGCGCCACCTCGTATTCGTCCTTGTAGGCCATCAGCTTGAACAGATAGCGCGCCACCGCTTCCGACAGTCCGCACTGGCCGGGCGCTTTGGCGGCTTCCGCCGCGCGCACCTTCTCGACCCAGTCGCGGTAGCGGCGCGCGTAAGCCTCGTTCTGATAGTCGGCGAGGAAGGCCATGCGGCGCTTGACCGTCTCGTCGAACGATTGCGAAAGCTTGAGCGAGTTGTTATCGAGACCCGCTTGCGGCTTGACCAGCGACTCGACCGCCTTGGGGTCGATGGCGGCGCGGCGGCCGTAGCGGAAGGCGGACGTGTTCATCACGACCGCCTCGCCGTTCATCTCGATCGCCTTTTCGATCGCCTCCGCGGTGAGCGGCAGCGCGCCGAGCTGATAGGCATAGCCGAGCATGAACATATTGGCGCCGATGGATTGGCCCAAGAGCGCAGTGGCGAGCCGCCCGGCGTCGACGAAATGGCTCTGCTCAGGCCCGGCATGGCCGGTGATGGCGCGCTTCAAGCGCTCGGTCGGCAGCGAGAAGTCGGCGTTGCGGGTGAAATCGCCCGGCAGGAACTCGGCCGTGTTGACCACCACGCGGGTATGGCCCTGCTTGATGGCGCCCAGCACCTTCTTGGTGCCGACGACGACGATATCGCCGCCCAAGACGAGGTCGGCGCTGGCGGCGGCCACGCGGATGGCGTGGATGTCCTCCGGCGTGTTGGCGATGCGGATGTGGCTGTAGACCGCGCCGCCCTTCTGCGCCAGGCCGGCCATGTCGATGATGCCGGCGCCCTTGCCGTCGAGATGGGCGGCCATGCCGATGATGGCGCCGATCGTCACGATGCCGGTGCCGCCGACGCCGGTGACGATGATGCTGTAGGGATGGTTGGCTAACGGCAGGCTGGGGGTGGGCAGCGCCGCCCACTCCTTCGGTTCGGCCACGCTCTCGCCGCGCTTGAGCTTGGCGCCGTGCACGGTGACGAAGGAGGGGCAGAAGCCCTTCAGGCACGAATAGTCCTTGTTGCAGCTCGACTGGTCGATGGTGCGCTTGCGGCCCCATTCGGTGACCAAAGGCTGCACCGAGACGCAGTTCGACTTGGCGCCGCAGTCGCCGCAGCCCTCGCAGACCAGGTCGTTGATGACCACGCGCTTGAGCGGATCGGGGAAGGCGTGGCGCTTGCGCCGGCGGCGCTTCTCGGCCGCGCAGGTCTGGTCGTAAATGAGGACGGTGAGGCCCGGAACCTTGCGCAGCTCGCGCTGCACGAGGTCGAGCTCGTCGCGGTGGTGCACGGTCAACCCGCGCGGCCAGTCGGTGTCCTTGGGATATTTCCAGGGCTCGTCGGTGACCACGACCACACGCTTGGCGCCCTCGGCCGCCACCTGGCGGGCGATCTGCGGCACGTTGAGCCCGCCTTCGTTGGTCTGGCCGCCGGTCATGGCGACCGCGTCGTTGAACAGTATCTTGTAGGTCATGTTCACGCCGGCAGCGGCCGCGGCGCGGATGGCGAGATAGCCGGAATGGTTATAGGTGCCGTCGCCCAGGTTCTGGAACACGTGCGGCGTCTTGGAAAACGGCGCCTCGCCGATCCAATTGGCGCCCTCGCCGCCCATCTGGGTGAAGCCGAGCGTCTTGCGCTCCATCCATTGCGACATGAAGTGGCAGCCGATGCCGGCATAGGCGCGGCTGCCGTCCGGCACGCGGGTGGACGTGTTGTGCGGACAACCGGAGCAGAAATAGGGAATGCGCTGGGCGACGTCGGTGGTCTCGGCCAGCGCCCTCTGCGCCTCTTTGAGGCGCGAGACGTTGGCGGCGATCTCTTCGTTGGCGCCGTAGCGCAGCAGGCGCTCGCCGATGCAGATGGCGACGTCGTTGGGATCGAGCGCACCCTTGACCGGGAACAGCCAGTTGCCCTGCTCGTCCTTCTTGCCGATGCAGACCGGCTGATTGGCGGTGCCGTAAAGCTCCTCGCGCACCTGCACTTCGATCAGCGAGCGCTTCTCCTCGACGACGATGATGAGATCGAGGCCTTGGGCGAAGTCGGCCAGCTCCTGGCGCGAGATCGGCCAGGGGCAGCCGATCTTGAACAGGCGGATGCCGAGCGCGTTGCACTTGATCTCGTCGATGCCGAGCTCGTCGAAAGCCTGGCGCACGTCGAGATAGGCCTTGCCGGTGGTGATGATGCCGATTTTCGGCGTGCGGCCGCCGGAGGTCATAATGCGGTTGAGCTTGTTGGCGCGCAGGAAGGCCAGCATGGCGTCGCGCTTAAAATCATGCAGGCGCGCTTCCTGGCCGAGAATGGTATCGACTAGGCGGATATTGAGCCCGCCTTCGGGCATGACGAAATCTTCGGGCGTGACGATCTTGAGGCGGTCGAGGCCGGCTTCGGCGACGCCGGTCGATTCCACCGTCTCGTGCATGCATTTGAGCGCGCTCCAGGTGCCGGTGAAGCGCGACATGGCCCAGCCGTAGAGCGCGTAGTCGATCATCTCCTGTACGCCGGCCGGATTGAGGATCGGCATCATCACGTCGACGAAATGGAATTCGGACTGATGCGCGGTGGTGGAGGATTCCGCCGTATGATCGTCGCCCATGAGCGCGAGCACGCCGCCGTTCTTGGCCGTGCCGGCGAGATTGGCGTGGCGGAACACGTCGCCCGAACGATCCACGCCCGGGCCCTTGCCGTACCACATGCCGTAGACGCCATCGAACTTGCCCTCGCCGCGCAATTCGGCCTGCTGGGTGCCCCAGAGCGCGGTGGCGGCGAGCTCCTCGTTGATGCCGGGCTGGAATTTGACGTCCTGCGCCGCCAGGAATTTGCCGGCGCGCAGCATCTGCTGGTCGAGGCCGCCGAGCGGCGAGCCGCGGTAGCCGGTGACATAGCCCGCGGTGTTCAGCCCTGCGCGGCGATCGAGCTCCTTCTGCATCAGCAGCGCGCGGATGAGCGCCTGGTAACCGGTCACGAAGACGCGGTCCTTGGAGAGGTCGTATTTGTCGTCGAGGGAGACGGTATGCAGCGTCATGGGCTTGCTCGCGTAAAGGAGCTTCCGGCGGACCTCTACCATATAGGCCAGATGGGCGAGAGTTAAAACCGGGCAATGCGAATTATGTGAGTTTGTTCAACAGGCTGCCGAGAATTTCGTGGGGCCGGCGCGGTTTGCAAGGATGTTTCGCCGCGGGCGGCGCCAGCGCATTTTGGCGCAATGCAGCAGAGGGCGCACGCTTTGCCTGATGCGCCGTGGCGTAAGGTCGTATACCTCCCTTCGCCCGGGAAGGGGCGGCGCACGGCACCCGACCCGGCACTATGGGACAGCGACTTCAGACGACGGAGCAGCCGATGACAAGAAAATCCATCAAGCTGATCCACGAAGGCAAATACGCCGCCGAAGTCGAGATCGAACTGCACTACGGCGACGATAGCTGGTCGCCAACGATGTCAGCCGACGATGCGAGCAAGCTTGAAGCCGTGACGCTCGCCTTGCGCGCTGGCAATATCGCCGAAGCGGCGAAATACGGCCGTGTGTTCGAGCTGACGCCGGTTGCGGCGAAGTGATCGAGAAGTGATCGAATTGAGTGCACTGTCACCGTGATTGCGGATCGGCTGGACCGTCAAGCGGCAAAGCGCTCGCATCGCATCTTGCAGCGCCCAGGGTGGCCGGATTTCGTCTTCGCGTTTCACGACGGCGACGAAATCGGTCCGCGCATGCTCGCACGGATCGCAAAACACACCGGTTTGAGTGAAGACGCCTTGTAGCGGCGGCGGGGTCTGTCCCGGGTTCGCTTCGCTCACCCGGGCTACGAGTTGGCGGCCGCCCTCGGCCGCGTTATTGCCGATCACGATCGCCTTGGCGTCGGCGCCCATCTTGCAGCGCTCATGTATTCCTAAGCTGGCGCCGCTCGGCGTGTCGGCGCCGGAGGCCGGAGAATATTGTTCAATTTCTTCAACAGACTGCGGAGAATTTGCCACGCATTTTGGCGCAATGCAGCAGGGAATAGTCATCATTCTGCCGCCAATGCGGCGTGACGGCCCGCACGGGAAAGTGTGATCTGTGTTACTCACCCCGGCTGTCGGCCGTGCTAATGTCAGTTAGGGGCGATTTAGGAGTAGAAGATGAGCGGTCTTTCGCGGCGGATTTTCCTTTCGGTTGTTATCGGCATCGCGCTGTGCAGCGGCGCGTGGGCGCAGAACGCCGGCGGCCCGAGCCCGCGCGTCGCGCTCAAGGGCTACGACCCCGTGGCCTATTTCACCGACGGCAAGCCGGAAAAGGGCTCGAAGGAATTCACCTTCGCCTATGACGACGCCACCTACTGGTTCAAGAGTGCCGCCCATCGCGACAAGTTCGCCGCCAATCCGGAACGCTACGCGCCGCAATTCGACGGCTATTGCGCGGTCCAGCTGTCGTGGGGCCACAAGGTCGAGGCCGATCCGGAAGCCTGGGCCATCACCGACGGCAAGCTCTACGTCTTCTCGATCAAAAAAGGCGTGAAGAAATTCAAGAGCGAGACCGTCGCCATCGTCGAAAAGGCCAAGGAGAACTGGCCGAAGCTGCGCAACCAGAAAGCCGAGCCGTCTAAAGGCCCGCCTTCGCCAGGGCACTCGTAAGCTTGGCGCGCAGGTCGGGCTTTTTTAACAGCGAGCCGAAATCGGCGGTGTCGAAGCGCGGATCGATCGTGTGCACGTCGCGCGCCACGCGCGCGGCGTCGTCCTGCCGCCCGGCTTCGGCGTAAGCCGCCGCCAGAATTGCGCGCGAGTAGACGTCGGTCTTGTTGGTGGCGATCGAGCGCTCGAGCACGCGGATTGCGTCGGCGTCGCGGCCGGCAAGCACATAAGCAATGCCCAGCAAGAATGAATTGTTCACGTTCATATTGAGGCCGAGCTTGACGGCGGTCTCGAAATTCTTGATCGCGCCGTCGATGTCGCCCGACCACACCGAGGCCCCCGCCAGCCCGGCATAGGCGTCGGGATCGCTACTGTTGAGCTTGATCGCACGCCGCATCTCGTCGAGCGCGCGGTCGTAATCGCCATAGCGGATATAGGTGGAGCCGAGCAGCTCGTGGGCGCCGGCGTTCGACGCATCGAGGCCGATCGCCTTTTGGCCGAGGCTTTGGGCGCGCCGGATGGCCGCGGCAGGATCGGCGGTCCAACCCTGCAGCACCCCGTTGAGCTCGACGCGGCCGAGACCCACATAGGCCGGCGCATAATTGGCGTCGAGCTCGATGGCGCGCTTGAGCAGCATGCGCGCCTGCGAATTGGCGGAACGGTCGACGCGCTCGTACAAGGCGCGGCCGCGCAGCACGAGGTCGTAAGCTTCCAGGCTGCTCGGAGGCTTGGTGTTCGCCTTGGCGAGTTCCAGATCCGTCAGCCGGCTGGCCAGCGTTCCGGCGATGCGCCGCGTAATATCGTCCTGCACCGAAAAGATATCTTTCGGCGCCACGTCGTAATTCTCCGACCAGAGCTGCGTGCCCTGCGCGGCGGCTGTGAGGCTGATCGAAATGCGGATGCGCTGGGGACTGCGGCGGATGCTGCCCTCCACGATGTAGCGTACGGCGAGAGCGCGGCCGACTTGCGCCGGCGCCGGCGTCTTGCCCTTGAAGGCGAATACGGCGTTGCGCGAGCGCACGACCAGCTCGGGAAATCGCCCGAGCGCGGATATGATGTCCTCGGTGAGGCCGTCGCCGAAATAATCGTCCTTGTTGCCGGCCTCGAGCGAGACCAGCGGCAGCACCGCGACCGAAGGACGCGAATTGGCGCTCGACGGCTGTTCGGCGGATTGCGACGGCGCACCGGCGCGCATGAGCCACCAGGCGGCGCCGCCGCCCAACAGCACGACGATGGCGAGCGCGGCCGCCATGAGCGCAACCTTGCGCGACTTCGCCGGGGCGGCGTGGCCGATCTCCAGCTCCGGCGCTTCGGCGATCGCCTGCGGCGACAGGCCGAACACGCGCACCGGCCGCGCGATGTTCTTGACCTGCTGCTCGCCGCGGTCGGCGAAGGCGAGCGGCAGCTTGTCGCGCACCTGGTCGCAGGCGATGTCCGAAATGCACAGGCCGCCCGGCTCGCAGATCGATTCGAGGCGAGCGGCGATGTTGACGCCGTCGCCGAAGATGTCGTTGCCGTCGATGATGATGTCGCCGACGTTGATGCCGGCGCGGAACACGATGCGCTTGTCCTCGGGCGTGCCGGCATTGCGCGCCAGCATTTGGCGCTGCACGGTGACGGCACAGGCAACCGCGTTCACGACGCTGGAAAACTCGACCAGCAACCCGTCGCCGGTGGTCTTGACGATGCGCCCGCTATGCGCCGCAATCGCCGGGTCGACCGCGTCCTTGCGCGCGGCTTTGAGCGCCCGCAGCGTGCCGACTTCGTCGGCGCCCATCAGCCGGCTGTAGCCGACAACGTCCACGGCCAGGATGGCGGCCAGTTTTCGTTCGACGCGTTCGTGCTTTTGCAATCGCGGGCCTTCGGCGCAGGGTTATCCGGCGCAGACTAGCTCATCTGGCTCCAGGCTGCACGCCAGCGCCTCGCGCAGCGGGTGCGGCTCGGAAGGAACCGGGCTTAAGGGCCAGCCGTCACAAGATCCGCCGCCTTCTCGCCGATCATGATGGCCGCCGCGTTGGTATGGCCGCCGATGATGGTCGGGATGATGGAGGCGTCGGCAACGCGCAAGCCCTCCAGCCCGCGCACGCGCAGGCGCTCGTCGACCACGGCCAGCGTATCCGCGCCCATCTTGCAGGTGCCGACCGGGTGATAAAGCGTCTCGGCCCGGGCGCGCATGAATTCCTCCAACTGCGCGTCGCTCTGCGCCTCGGCGCCGGGCCAGACCTCGTCGCCGCGATAGGGATCGAAGGGCGGCGCCGCGGCGAGCCGCCGCGCAAAGCGAATGCCGGCGATCAATGTGGCGACATCGTTGGGCGCCGCCAGATAATTCGGCCGGATGGCGGGATGCGCGCGCGGGTCATTGCTCTGGAGCGTCAGCGCGCCGACGCTTTCCGGCCGCAGCAGGATGACGCCGATGGTGAGGCCGTGGCCGGACGGATTGGCCGCACCATGCTCCATGAAGAAGGCGGGCGCGAAGATGAGCTCGATATCGGGCGCGTCGAGGCCGTCGCGCGTGCGGACGAAGCCGAGCGCCTCGCCGATATTGGAGGTGAGCGGGCCGCGCCCGAACAGGAGATAGCGCGCGAGATTGCCGAGCGATTCCGCGCTCGCCAGGCTGACCGGCTGGCGGCAATGATAAGTGATGCCGGTAGAGAGATGGTCCTGCAGGTTCTGCCCGACGCCCGGCAGATCGGCGACGATTGGGATGTCGAGCGGCGACAGCGCTTGCGCTGGACCGACGCCGGACAGCATCAAGATTTGCGGCGAGCCGATGGCGCCGGCGCACAGCACGATCTCGCGTTTGGCGCGTTCGCTGACGGTCTTGCCGCCCTGCTCGTAGGTCACCGCGACCGCCTTGTTGCCGTCGAACTCTATTCTGTGCACCAGGCAGCCGGTTTCGACGCGCAGGTTGCTTCGCCGCATCGCCGGCTTGAGGAAGGCGTCGGCGGCGCTGCAGCGCTTGCCGTTGCGCTGCGTCACATGGGTGAAGGCGACGCCGTCCTGGCTTGCGCCATTGATGTCCTCGAGGCGGGCAAGCCCGACGTGCCGGCCGGCCTCGACAAAGGCTCGCGTGAGCGGATTGGGCGAGCGCTGGTCGGCGACGTGCAAGGGCCCCTCGCCGCCGTGCAAGCCGGCCTCGCCCTTGGCGGCGTGGAAGCCCTCGCTCTTCTTGAAATAGGGCAGCACGTCCGCAAAACTCCAGCCGCGGTTTCCCGCCTGCGCCCAGCGGTCGTAGTCGCGCGGGTTGCCGCGCACATACATCATGGCGTTGACCGACGAGCAGCCGCCGACGACCTTGCCGCGCGGCCAATAGAGCGGCCGGCCGGCCGTGCCCGGTTCCGGTTCGGTGCGATAGTCCCAGTCGAGATCGCCGTGGAACAGCTTGGCGAAGGCGGCCGGGATGCGGATTTCCTGCTTGCGGTCGGGCGGGCCGGCTTCGAGCAAGAGAACGCGATTTTGCGGATTTTCGCTCAGCCGCGCCGCCAGGACGCAGCCGGCCGAGCCGGCGCCGACGACGATGAAGTCCTGCATGGCGTTTCCCCCGCCTTCACGCAGCGGGAGCAACGCTAGCGCGGATCGGCCTTCCGGGTCACGCTGCACCTGCTCAAAGGCGAAGCGCTAAGGAGCGCATGCCTGCTCCGCCGCGGCGTGGCTTTCCAAAACGCCCGCGGACTGCAATAGAAACGGGCCGCCGGGTCCCTTTGCGAATGCTGCAGTCGCCTTCCGCCTCGATCGAAAGCAGGTCGTCCTGGGTGATCGCCGCCGCGGCGCTCGCCGCGCTGATGGTCGCCTTCGGCGCCAACTGGATCACCGCGGTGGCGCTGAAGGACATCGCGGCGGAGGTGAACGGCGCGCGCTCGATCCCGGCTTTTGCCAGCGCGCTGGCCTGGCTCGGCTCCGGGCTCGGCGGCATCGTCATGGGCCGCATCGCCGACAAAATCGGCACGCGCTGGACGGTGGCCGGCGGCGCCACCATGATTGCGGTCGGGCTTTCGATCTCGAGCTTCGGTCCGTCCTGGCCGCTGTGGATCGGGCACGGGCTGTTCATCGGCCTGACCGGCATGGCCGGCATCAACGCCCCGCTCTACATCTATGTCAGCCGCTGGTTCGACCGCCGGCGCGGCTCGGCGCTGGCGCTGATCTCGAGCGGCACCTATCTCGCCGGCGCGGTGTGGCCGCCGGTGTTCGAGCGCGCCATCGCCGCGTTCGGCTGGCGGCAGACCATGGTCGACTACGCATTGTTCGAATGCGTGGTGATCGTGCCGCTCGCCCTCTGGTTCTTCCGCACGCCGCCGGAAGCCGTCGAGCCGGAGCCCACAGCGCGCAGCGGCGGCGAAAGCGCGCGCGTGCTCGGCTGGCCGCCCAATGCCGTGTTCGCCACGATGTGCGCGGCCTCGGTCCTGTGCTGCGTGCCGATGGCGATGCCGCAGGCGCATCTGGTCGCCTTCTGCAGCGACCTCGGCATCGCGAGCTCGGTCGGCGCGGTGATGCTGTCGGTGCTGCTCGGCACCGCCTTCGTCTCGCGCCAGGTCTGGGGCGCGATCTCCGACCGCATCGGCGGCCTGCCAACCGTGCTGATTGCCTCCACCTGGCAGTGCACGGCCATGATCGCCTTCCTGCTGACGCAGAGCGAGGCCGGCCTGTTCACCGTGGCCGCCGGCTTCGGGCTGGGCTTTTCCGGCATCATCCCGGCCTATGTGCTGGCCTTGCGCGAATTGTTTCCGGCGCGGGAGGCGTCCTGGCGTATCCCCACGCTGCTTTTGTTCACTGCGCTCGGCATGGCGACCGGCAGCTGGGCCGGAGGCCTGCTGTACGACACTTACGGCTACTACGCGCCGGCCTGGGCGGTCGGCATCGGCTCCAACATCCTCAATATTCTGATCGTCGGCACGTTGGTGATGCGCGTGCGGATGCGCGAAGCGTATGCGTGAAGCATATTCTGGTGTCGTCCCCGCGGAGGCGGGGACCCAGTAATCACGAACAGTCATGTGTTTACTGGATCGTCCGCTTTCGCGGACGATGACAGCCGAGAGCGACGCGAGAAGCGAGGACCGACAACTACTTCCCCACCATCCCGAACATCTCCGCGCCGTACATCTTGCGCGCATCGGCGAGCAGCGGCTGCACGGCGTCAACGAACTTAGCGTGCTGCGTCGGCGTCGGCTCGACGATCTCGCAGCCTGCCTCTTCGATGATCTTGCGCGCAACGACGTGCTCCTGCTCGGCCAAGCCGCGCTGGAAGGCAACCGACTCGCGCACCGCCTGCTGCATCGCGCGTTGAAGCTCTTCCGGCCAGGACTTGAAGGTCGGGCGGTGCAGGAACACGGGCCGCGAAATATAAAAATGCGAGGTCAGCGTGTGGAATTTGTGGAAATTGTGCACGCCGTAGGTGACGGTATTGGCCAGCGGGTTTTCCTGCGCGTCGAGCGTGCCGGCCTTGATCATGGCGATGGCTTCGGTGAGATCCATCGGCATGGCGATAGCGCCGAGCAGTTCGAAAGTGCGGCGCTGAATCTCGCTCGGCAGCACGCGCATCTTCATGCCGTTCATGTCGGCCGGCATGTGAATGGGATGCAGCCGATTCGAGATATGGCGGAAGCCGTTCTCGAACCAGCCGAGGATGCGGTAGTTGACTCGCTCCTCCGTCTTGCGCGCCAGGAATTGGCCGAGCGCGCCGTCCATGGCGGCGCGCGCCTGCGCGTTGTCGGCGAAGAGAAAGGGCAGATCGACGAAGCCGAGCTCGGGCACACGCTCGGTCAGATAGCTCGACGATTGATAACCGAGTGTCATCTCGCCGCTTTCGACAAGCGTCAGAATTGCCTCGGCCTTGTGGCCGCGCTGCATGATGTTCCAGATGTAGTCGACGGCGACGCCATCGCCGAATTGGGCGATGAGCCGGTCGCCGATGAATTGAAGCGCCTTGGAAAAGCCGGTGGTGGGCGGGCCGTAGCCGGCCATGCGGATTTGGAACGTCATGCGGGCTCTCTATACCGGCGCGCCGCGCGCTGTGCTAGACTTGTAGAAACAGGAGGAATGCCCATGAACAAGCCCAGCAAACTGGCCATGGCCACGTCGCAAGGCACGGTGACGGACGCCGAATGGGAGGCGCGGGTCGACCTCGCCGCCGTCTATCGCCTGGTCGCCCACTACGGCTGGGACGACGTGATCTACAATCATTCCTCCATGCGGGTGCCGGACGAGCCGCGCATGTTCCTGATGAAGCGGCACGAGTTGCTCTACACCGAGGTGACCGCGTCGAACCTGGTGAAAGTGTCGATGGACGAGGACCTCGACGAGCAGGCCGGCGTCAACCGCCCCGGCTTCACGCTGCACGGCGGCGTGCTGGCGGCGCGCGCGGACGTCAACTGCGCGATCCACGTGCACACCGCGACCGGCATGGCGATCGCCGGCCTGAAGCACGGGTTGCGCATGGTGTCGCAGCAGGCGATCCGCTACTACCAGCGCATCGGCTATCACGCCTATGAAGGCATCACCGAGGATTTCGGCGAGCGCGAGCGCATCAACCGCGACCTCGGCGACAACCGCGCCATGATCATGCACAATCACGGCCTGCTCACGGTCGGCAAGTCGGCGCGCGAGGCCTTTGTGCTGATGCAGCACCTGATCGAGGCGGCCGAGATCCAATTGATGCTGGAGGCGACCGGCTCGGAGGTGATCGAGATCCCGCCGGACGTCTGTGCCAAGACCGCCGCGCAATACGAAAAGCACGACGCCGGCAGAGGGAGCGCCGACTGGGCGGCCTTCCTGCGCATGATGGACAAGATCGACCGCAGCTATCGCAACTGACGTCCGTCATGCCCGTCAGCAACCGCCTGCAGGAGCGCCTGGCGCGCGGCGAGGTCGGCCTGTGCATGGCGACAAGGCTCGCGCGCACGGCCGAGATCGCCATGATGGCGGAAGCCTGCGGCTTCGATGCACTGTTCGTCGACATGGAGCATTCGACCGTCTCGCTCGACGCCACGGCGCAAATCTGCCTGGCCGCGCTCGGCGCCGGCGTGACGCCGCTGGTGCGCATCGCCGGGCACAATTTCCATGACGCGACGCGGCTGCTCGACATGGGCGCGCTCGGCATCGTCTGCCCCAATGTGGAGACGCGCGCGCAAGCGGAAGACTTCGTGCGCGCCTGCCGCTTTCCGCCGCTGGGCGGGCGCTCCGTCGCCGGGCCCGGGCCGCTGCAAGGCTATCGCGCAACGCCGCTCGGCGAAGTCAACGCGCAAGGCAATGCCGCGACGCTGCTCATTCCCATGCTGGAGAGCCCGCAAGGCATCGCCAATGCCGACGCCATCGCCAGCGTGCCCGGCATCGACGTGCTGCTGATCGGCTCCAACGATCTGTGCACCGCGCTCGGCATTGCGGGCGAGTTGAAGCACCCGAAGCTGCGCGCGGCCTACGAGAGCACGATGCAAGCCTGCCGCGCGCACGGCAAGGTGCTGGGCGTGGGCGGCGTGCGCGGCGACGTCGCGCAGGTGGCGGAGCTGGTCAAGCTCGGCGCGCGCTTGGTGATCGCCGGCTCCGACGTGCAATATCTGATGATGGCCGCGCGCAACGAGGTGGCGGCGATCCGAAAGGCGATTGTCGCCATGAAGGGCAAGCTGCATCGCGTCAATTTCGCCACGACCGGCGTTAAGTGCTGGAAGCAGATTTTCTTCGACCGCGCCACCCTCTCCCTATGGGAGAGGGAAGCGAGTTTGCCGCGCGTTCGTGCGTCACTTTCACAAATTCAGTTTTCAGACAGCCCGCATCGCGTTTAGTCCGCCTTCGCTTCGCTACGGCGCGACAAGCCAACGCTCCGCCGTCCCTATTGCTTTGGTCGGCCCGGGGTGGCCGCTATTCCCATTCTCCGCGGTCCTCGAAGAAAATACCGAGGGCGCGCGGGACGCCGCTGGGCCCAAACGGACCCGCAGGCCTCGGCATCTCGCGACGCCGAAGCGCATCAAACAGCCCCGCTTCACGCTTTCGCGCTCCGCTAAGGGCTCCGCAAGTCCGCCAGTCCCAAGGCGTCCCGCGCGCGGTGTTTATAGGTTTGCTCCGCATGGCCCCCGGTGGACGTACCTTTCAGGCAACCTTCCTTACGGAAGCCTGCCTATCCACCGCTTGGGCCCAGACGACGCCCAGCACGTCTGACCGTGCCGGCCGCCGCCGTCAGCAGGCCCCGTGGCGCGCGGCCGGCGCGCCGGGACACATGCGGCTTGGACCGCCGGGCCCCTGCACCGCATCTCCGATGCAAGGTCATTCCCCGGCCACCGCTCCCCACCCCGTGTCTGAAGATGCTGATCAGACACCCCTCGGTAACGAGGCGGGATGCCACGGATTATGAGGCCGGTTTTCCGAGCGGGGATAGATTTTCTAATTTTTTTTCGCGCTTTGAATTTGCTCGATTTTTTTTCGGCGACGTCTCGATGTTCGCCCAGCCTCGCGCTGAGGAGCGTCGCGAAGCGATGCGTCTCGAAGCACGAGGCCGCCCCATCCTTCGAGACGCGCTACTCACGTGCGCTCCTCAGGATGAGGCGGAGAGAGCTCTCGACAGGCGCCCTACCCCCACTTCCAGAAATCGCGGCCTTCCTCGCGCATGAAGCGCGCGAGCACCATCTTGTGTACCTCGGAGGCGCCGTCGACCAGGCGCGCCGAGCGGCCGTAGCGGTAGATCCATTCCACCACCGTGTCCTTGGAATAGCCGCGCGCGCCCTGCAGCTGGATCGCAACGTCCGACGCCAGATGCAGCGTGTCGGCAACATGCACCTTGGCCATCGACACTTCCTTGCGCGCGCGGCCGCCCTGGTCGAGCTTCCAGGCCGCGTGCATGGTGAGCAGGCGGCCGATCTCGATCTGCTGCGCCACCTCGCCCAGCTTGATTTGCACGCTCTCGCGGTCGGCGAGCTTGACGCCGAAGCCCTCGCGACGGTCGACGTATTCCTGCGCGATCTCCATGCAGCGCTTGGCGAAGCCGAGCCAGCGCATGCAGTGCGTCAGCCGCGCCGGGCCGAGCCTGATTTGCGTTGCGCGCAGGCCGTCGCCTTCTTCCATCAGCCGGTTTTCCAGCGGGATTTCCAGCCCGTCATATTCGATCTCGCAGTGGCCACCATGCTCCTCCGGGCCCATGATCGGAATGCGGCGCAGGATGCGCCAGCCGGGCTGGTCCTTGTGATAGAGGAAGGCCGAGAGGCCGCGGCGCGGATCGTCGGAGGTGCGCGCCATCAGGATGAAGTGCGCGGCGCCGTCGGCGCCGGTGATGAACCATTTGCGGCCGCGCACGATGTAGCGGTCGTTGCGCTTCTCCGCGCGCGTCAGCATCATGCCGGGATCGGAGCCGGAGCCGGGCGACGGCTCGGTCATCACGAAGGACGAGCGCACTTTGCCTTCGACGATGGGACGAAGGAATTTTTCTTTCTGCTCGGGCGTGCCGACTTTCGACAGCAGGTTCATGTTGCCGTCGTCGGGCGCCATGCAGTTGATGGCGAGCGGCCCGAAGATCGAGCGCGCGGCTTCCTCGTAAAGCGCGGCCCAGGCGACGACCGGCAGCGCCATGCCGCCGTATTCCTTCGGCGACTGCGGCGCCCACAGGCCGGCCTTCTTTGCTTTTTGGCGGACGGGTTCGAGGCGCGCGTGCGGAATGTTCTCGTGGTCGGCGAAATTTTCCGGGTCATCTTCCAGCGGCAGCACGTTTTCCGCGATGAAGGCGCGCGTGCGCAGGCGCAGGTCTTCGATGTCGGGGGAGAGGGTGAAGTCCATTACTATTCCCAGCCTTTCTCCGTTGCCCTGACGGAGCTTACCAAGCTATGTCGGGCGCTCGATGCGAAGCATTTCGCCGGCAAAATCCACGAGCACCACCGTTCCGGCGAGCAGTGCGGTCCCGAGCAGGACGGAAGGATCGCCGGGGCGGCGCGGCTTTGAAGCCACGGCAACGAAGGTTTCCACGCCTGTGTCGGCGCCCTCGTCCTCGAACCACTGAATATACGTGAATGCCAAGTTGACGAGAATATTGCCGCCGGCGACCTCGACCGATTCATACAGCGAGCTCAGCTCTCCCGGAAAATCCGACAACTCCGTTTCGCTCGCCTCCCAGAGCAGATAACCGTTGAAGCCGGTATCCAGCAGCGCGCAGACGGCTTTGCCGTGCCGGAAGTGGATGTTCAACAACGGCCGGCGCCGGCTATCGATCCAACCGACCAAACGCCGCAACTTGTCAGTATTCAATTTGCTCGACCCACCCGACGCCGCGACCGAATTTCTCTTTATAGGCAACCATCAGCTCGCGGCGCGTCTGCGCTACGACGTACCCGCCGCTGTCGATATTGATGGCGACAAAAAAGCCGGTTCCGACTCCCTGTTGCTTTAAAGCCGGGAGCAAGGTCCGATAAATCGCTTCGCCCTGGGACTGAGCGCGTTCCGCATCGCCCGAGCGGGCATGAATATTCACGACAGCCTCCTGCGCAGCAGGATATCACGTTTTTTGAAGACACGACATGGCTCGATTCGTTCGGCAACGAAGGGAGCGGTCGAGTGAGCGCTTCCTCGCCTTCGGTAGAGACCTCCCCCACCCGGCTGGCCTTCGGCCAGCCACCCTCCCCCGCACTCGCCGCCGCGAAGCCAAAGCGGCTTCGCTTTGGCGAAGCAGGGAGCGGGGGAGGGATAACAGTCATCCCTTGATCTGCACCACCTGGCCGCCGTCGACCACCAGCGTCTGGCCGGTGATGTAGCTGCCGGCGTCCGACACCAAGAGCAAGAGCGCGCCGTCGAGATCGCCGTCGGCGCCGAAGCGGCCCATCGGCACCTCGCGCCTGATGGCGTCGCCGGCCTCGCCCATCAGGTAATCGTGGTTGATCTCGGTGACGAACCAGCCGGGCGCGATGGCGTTGACGCGCACGCCGCGGAAGGCGAGCTCGAGCGAGAGCGCCTTGGTGGTCTGGATGACGGCAGCCTTGGCGGCGGCATAGGCCGCGACACCCTTGGCGACGCCGAGGCCCAGCACCGAGGCGATGTTGACGATCGCGCCCCGCTGCTTGGCGGCCAGCATGCGGCGCGCGCCTTCCTGCGCCCAGTAGAACACGGCGTCGAGATCGACGCCCAGCACGCGGCGCCATTCCTCCGGCGGCACCTCGACGGCGCGGCCGGGCGACATGGCGACGCCGGCATTGTTGATGAGGATGGTCACGGTGCCGAAGGCCTGCTCGGCCGTATCGAAGGCGCGGGTCATGGCGGCGCGGTCGGTGACGTCGGCTTCGATGGCCAGCGCTCGGCCGCCCTTGGCTTCGATTGAGTCTTTGAGCGCCTTGAGGCGCTCGGCGCGGCGGGCGACCAGCGCCACGGCGGCGCCGTTGTCGGCGAGCGCCTGCGCGAATTGCACGCCCAGGCCGCTGGAGGCGCCGGTCACCAGCGCGACGCGGCCCTGCAAGTTGAACATCTCGGCTGCTTTCATGGCACGCTTTATACACATGAGGGCCCGCCCTATGGAATAGCGGCGGAGGCCCAAGTAGCGTGCGACTTCAAGGGCTCTCGATTCGGGCGGGCGGCGTGAAACGCATCTGGCAGGCAACCATCAATAGCTGGCACGGGCTCGTCGCCATCGCGCGCTCGGAGGCGGCGTTCCGCGAGGAGCTGGCGATGCTGATCGTCGGCATCCCGCTCGCCTTCTACGTGACGGGCGACACCGGCGAGCGCTTCGCGCTGATCGGCACGCTGTTTTTTCTGCTGATCATCGAATTGCTCAACACCGCCATCGAGAAGCTCTCCGACCGCGTCACCCGCGAGGAGGACCCGATCATCAAGCGGGTGAAGGACATGGGCTCGGCCGCCATCTTCCTGTCGCTGACGGCGGCGGGGGTGACGTGGCTGTGGGTGCTGGCGGAGCGGTTCGTGTTCTAGCGATAGAGCGCGTGCGGCAGCGCGGTGGCGAGCGCCGGCACGAACCACAGCACCACCAGCGCAAAAAGCTGGATCAGCACGAACGGAATAATGCCGACATAGATATGTCGCGTGGTGATCTCGGGTGGGGCGACGCCGCGCAGATAGAACAGCGTCGGCCCGAGCGGCGGGTGCATGTAGGAGGTCTGCAGGTTGACCGCCATCAATATGCCAAGCCAGACCGGATCGACGCCGGGCATTTTCAACAGCGCGGGCGCCACGATCGGCACCACCACGAAGACGATCTCGAAGGCGTCCATCACGAAGCCGAGCAGGAAGATCGCCAGCATGACGGCGAGCAGCGCGCCGTCGACGCCGCCCGGCAGCTCGGTGAGCGTGTCGTGCACCAGCACGTCGCCGCCAAGCGCGCGGAACACCAAGCTGAACACGGTGGCGCCGATCAGGATGAGATAGATCATCGCGGTAATTTGCGTGGTCTTGTCGACCACCGGGCGCAGATGGCGGCCGATGCCGCCGCGCCGCGCGGCGAGCAGGATGGCGCCGACCGCGCCGACGCTCGCCGCTTCGGTCGGGGTCGCCACGCCGAACAGGATCGAGCCGAGCACCGCCACGATCAGCGCCACCGGCGCCAGCAGCGCTTCGGCGAGGCTGCCCTGCGGCGCTTCGCTTCTTGCGACGGCGGGACATGTCGCGGGGCGAAAGAAGGCGACCGCCGCGAGATAGACGAGATAGAGCGCGACCAGCAGCAGGCCGGGCGCGACGGCGCCGGCGAACAGGTCGCTCACCGACACGACATTGGGCGAGAACTTGCCCTGCGCCAGTTGCGCGGCCTGATAGGCGTTGTTGAGCTGATCGCCGAGCACGACCAGCACGGTGGACGGCGGCACGATCTGCGCCAGCGTGGCGGAGGCGGCGACAGTGCCGGCGGCGAGGCGCGGATCGTAGCCGTGGCGCAGCATGGCCGGCAGCATGATCAGGCCCATGGTGACCGCGGTGGCGCCGACGATGCCGGTGGACGCCGCCAGCAGCGCGCCGACCAGCACCGCGGAAACGCCTAACCCGCCGCGCAAAGTCCCGAACAGCCGGCCCATGCGCTCGAGCAGCGCTTCGGCGATGCGGGATTGCTCGAGCATCACGCCCATGAAGATGAACAGCGGCACCGCCAGCAGCACCGGATTGCTCATGATGCCGAAGATGCGGTCGGGCAGCGCGCCGAGAATGCCGAGGTCCATGGCGCCAAGCATGTGGCCAAGTACGGCGAAGGCGAGCGAAATGCCGGCGAGCGTCAGCGCCACAGGATAGCCGGCCATCAGCGCGGCGATGACGGCGGCGACCAGCAGCATGGCGAGGGTTTCAGCGAGGGGCATGGCGGTGCCACGGGTTCACCTCCCCCCTTGCGGGGGAGGTCGACCGCCGAAGCGTCAGCGAAGGCGGTCGGGAGGGGGGTAAGCAACAAACGCCGGCGCGCTTTTCTACCCCCCTCCCCATCCCTCCCCCGCAAGGGGGGAGGGAGACACTGCTGCGCGCTCCGAACTTCATCGTGCGCTTCCGTTGCTGAGAACAGCAATCGCCCGGATCGCCTGCGACACGCCCTGCAGCGCCATGAGCGCGGCGAACAGCGGGATGAAGGTCTTGAGCAGGAACACCAGCGGCAGGCCGCTCGATTCCTGCGAACGCTCGAGGACGGACCAGGAGCGCGCAGCGTACGGCACCGACAGCCAGACCAGCACCGCAGCGAAAGGCAGGAGCAACAAGCAGCGTGCCGATGAGGTCGATCGCGGCCTTGGTGCGGGCTGAGGCGTGCGCGTAGAACACGTCGACCCGAACGTGGCCGCCGATGCGCAGCGTCCAGGCCGAGGCCAGCAGAAACAGCGCGGCATTGGCGTAGATTACCGTCTCGGTCAGCCAGATCGAGCCGAAGCCGAAGACATAGCGCGCCACAACAAGCGCGAACTGCAGCAGCACGATGACAAGCGCCAGCCAGGCCACCGCGCGGCCTATGCCTGAGGTCAGGCGGTCGATCAGGTCGGCGAGTTTGGTGAGAAATGGGATCATTGCGCCATGATGGCATAGGAGCGCGCCGTGTGGCACGGCATCAAGCCGCCTCATCCTGAGGAAGGCGCGGAACGCGCCCGTCTCGAAGGATGGGGCGGCCGCCTTGCCCCTCATCCTTCGAGACGCGCACCTAGCGGTGCGCTCCTCAGGATGAGGGCGACAGGGCGCGGCCAATTCGCTAAATTGTCCCCATGGCAAACACCCACGGCCACCACCACCACGATCACGACCATTCCGAGCTGTCCGACACCGAGCTGCGCGTGCGCGCGCTGGAGACGGTGCTGACCGAGAAGGGCTATGTCGACCCGGCCACGCTCGATCTCTTGATCGAGACCTATGAGAAGAAAGTCGGCCCGCGCAACGGCGCCCGCGTGGTGGCGAAGGCCTGGGCCGATCCGGCCTACCGCGCACGCTTGTTCAAGGACGCAACGCCGGCGATCGCCGAGCTCGGCTATGCCGGGCGCCAGGGCGAGCACATCGTGGCGCTGGAGAACACGCCGAAGCGGCACAACATGGTGGTGTGCACGCTGTGCTCCTGTTACCCCTGGCCGGTGCTCGGCCTGCCGCCGGTCTGGTACAAGTCGGCGCCCTACCGCTCGCGCGCGGTGGCCGACCCGCGCGGCGTGCTGGCCGACTTCGGCGTGACGCTGCCGGCCGACAGCGAAATCCGCGTGTGGGATTCGACGTCCGAAATCCGCTATCTCGTGATCCCGATGCGTCCCCCCGGCACCGAAGGCTGGAGCGAGGAGCAGCTCGCGGAGCTGGTCACGCGCGACAGCATGATCGGCACGGGGCTGGCGAAGCAGCCATGAACGGCGCACAGGACATGGGCGGCGCGCACGGCTTCGGCGCGGTGGAACCGGAGCCGAACGAGCCGGTGTTTCACGCCGAATGGGAAAGACGTGCTTTCGCACTGACCCTCGCCATGGGCATGCCGGGCGGCTGGAACATCGACGCCTCGCGCTTTGCGCGCGAGAACCGCGATCCGGCCGACTATCTCACGATGAGCTATTACCAGATCTGGTTCGCCGCGCTGGAGACCATGCTGCAGCAGCGCGGGCTGGTGGCGGAGGACGAGATCGCGGCCGGCCGCGCCCTGCATGAGCGCAAGCCCGTGCCGCGCGTGCTCTCGCCCGCCGACGTCGCGAACGTGCTGCATCGCGGCGGGCCGACCGAGCGCGACACCAACACACAGGCCGCGTTCAAGCCGGGCGAGCGCGTGCGCGCCAGGAACATCCACCCGCTCACCCATACGCGGCTGCCGCGCTACGTGCGCGGCCATGTCGGCACTATCGAGCGGGTGATCGGCTTCCACGTCTTTCCCGACAGCAACGCGCGTGGCCAAGGCGAGAACCCGCAATGGCTCTATACGGTGGCGTTCGCCGGCGATGAATTGTGGGGCGCGGACGGCGATGCGACCTCGAAGGTCTCGGTGGACGCCTGGGAGCCGTATTTGGAACCGCTCTAGCTGTCATTCCGGGACGGCCCGCAGGGCCGGACCCGGAAGCCAGACAATTAGACTGCGCTTGCATCTGGATTCCGGGTTCGCCGCTTCGCGGCGCCCCGGAATGACGAGGAAGGAAAGACGATCGACCAAACCGCCGCCAAGCGCGCAACGCAAGAAGTACCCAGCATCCCGCGCGACGCCGAGGGGCCGGTGTTCCGCGCGCCGTGGGAGGCGCAGGCTTTCGCGCTCGCACTTGCGCTGCACGCGCGCGGGCTGTTCACCTGGCAGGAATGGGCGGCAACCTTGGGCGCCGAGATCAAGCGCGCGCAAGAGGCCGGCGATCCCGACAGCGGCGAGACTTATTATCGGCATTGGCTCGCCGCGCTGGAGCGGCTGGTGGCGGAGAAGGGCGTGGCGCCGGCTGAGGTGCTTGCGCGTACCAAGCACGCCTGGGAACATGCTTGCGAACGCACGCCGCATGGAATGCCGATCGAGTTGAGCGAAGAAGATTTCGCTTAGCGGCCGCGCGTCACTCTCCGCTGTCATGACCCGCGAAGGCGGGGCATCCAGTAATCACGGCGACAGGGATTACTGGGTCATCCGCTTTCGCGGATGACGACAGCCGAAAAGTCACACCGCCTGTTCCGACTTGAGCGCGCACTGCGCGCCGTCGGCTCAGCTCGATCTGCAGGTCGCGTGGCCGATCTCGTATTTATGCGCGAGCTCGTGCGCGACGCGGCTGCAGGAAGGCGTCGCCGGGATGGCCGGCGGGCGTGACCAGATGGCAGGTGAGCGCGGTCTCGGTGGTGCTCATGGCCCAGATGTGCAGGTCGTGCACCTCGGCGACCTCGGGCAGCGCCTGCAGATAGCCGCGCACCGCGGCAAGGTCGATCGTCTCGGGCACGGCGTTGAGCGACAGCCGCAGCGCCTCGCGCAGCAGCCGCCAGGTGCCGACCAGGATCACCGCCGAGATCAACAGGCTCGCCAGCGGATCGAGCCATTGCCGGCCGGTGAGCATGATGCCGCCGGCGGCCAAGATCACCGCCAGCGAGACGCCGGTGTCGGCCAGCATGTGCAGGAAGGCGCCGCGCATGTTGATGTCGGATTGACTGCCGCGCGCCAAGAGCCAGGCGGAGCCGCCGTTCACCGCCACCGCGACGGCGGCGACGATCATCACCGTGCCGCTCGCCACCGGCTCCGGATGCAGGAAGCGGAGCACCGCCTCCCAGGCGATGGCGCCCACCGCCGCCAGCAGGATCAGCCCATTGGCGAAGGCGGAGAGGATGGAGGCGGAGCGCATGCGGTAGGTGAAGCGCGCGCTCGGCCGCCAGTCGGCGACGGCGAAGGCGGCCCAGGCCATGACCAGGCCGAGCACGTCGCCGAAATTGTGCCCGGCGTCGGCCAGCAGCGCGAGCGAGTTGGTGAGCAGGCCGTAAACGACCTGCGCGGCGACCAGCGCGATATTGAGCGCGATGGCGATGGCGAAGGTGCGGCCGTAGCCCTCCGGCGCGTGCGAATGGCTGTGGTCGTGGCCGCCGTGCATAACGTGAAAGGTAGGCGCGCGGCGGGTGAATACTAGAACGTTTCCTTCCTTCACCTCCCCCGCTTGCGGGGGAGGTCGACCGGCCGCAGGCCGGTCGGGAGGGGGAATTGCGATGCCAACGTTTGCGTCGCCCCCTCCCCAACCCTCCCCCGCAAGCGGGGGAGGGAGGAGAAGGACGGTGCGCCCATCACACCCCCGCCGCGCCGCCGTCGGCGCGCGGGTCGTGGCCGCCTTCCAGCGTGCCGTCCGGGTGCAGCACCACCGCGCCGGCATGGCCCATGGTGTCGGAGTAAGCCTCGTCGAGCATCTGCACGTCATGCCCGGCCGACAGCAGGCGGTCGATCAGGTTTTCGTCGAAGCGCTTCTCCAGGCGCAAGTTCGTGTGGCTCGAGCCCCAGGTGCGGCCGAGCAGCCAGCGCGGCGCATCGAGCGCCTGCTCGAGCGGCTCACCGAACAGCACGTGGCGGCTGAAGACGGCCGCTTGCGATTGCGGCTGGCCGTCGCCGCCCATCGTACCGTAGGCCATGAGTCTGCCGTCCTTCAGCACGGCAAGCGCGGGGTTGAGCGTGTGGAAGGGGCGGCGGCCGGGCGCCAGCGCGTTGAGCGCTTTGGGGTCGAGCGAGAAGCTCGAGCCGCGGTTCTGCATCAGCACGCCGGTCGCCGGCAGCACGCAGCCGGAGCCGAACTCCCAATAGAGCGACTGGATATAGGAGACGACCAAGCCGGAAGCGTCCGCCGCACCCATCCAGATGGTGTCGCCTTGCGCGTCCGGCGCCGGCCATTGCGCGGCCCTCTTCATGTCGATCTTGGCCGCCTGCTCGTCGAGAAAGGCCGGCGCAAGGTAGCGCGCGAGATCGCCGACGATGCGGTCGGGATCGGTGACGACCTTGTCGCGCACGCGGAAGGCGCGCTTGGTCGCTTCGACGATGGCATGCACGTGCTCGAAGGTCTCAGGTCCTTGCACGCGCAGGCGGTCGAAGACGCCGAGGATGATGAGCGAGGCCAACCCTTGAGTCGGCGGCGGCGTGTTGTAGAGCGTGCCGGCCTGGATCGCGACGCTGAGCGGCGCGTCGACCCAGGCGCGGTAGTTTTCGAGATCGGCGCGCGTCACCGGGCTGCCGATGCGCTCAAGGTCGGCGGCCAGCTCGCGTCCGACATCGCCGCGGTAGAAGTCGTCGAGCCCGACATGGCTGAGATGATCGAGCGTGGCGGCGAAGGCCGCCTGCTTGAGCGTGGCGCCCACCTCCGGGACCTTGCCGTCGAGCAGGAAGTTTTCGCGGAAGCCGACCGCTTCCTTCATCTCCGGCAGCTTTTCGGCGGTGAGCCGCGCCTGGCCGCGCGTGACCTTGTAGCCCTCGCGCGCGTGCTCGATCGCCGGCGCCAGCAGCACATCGAGCGGCAGCTTGCCGCCAATTCCCTTGCCGCCTTGCGCCTTGGCTGCTTCCTGCGCCAGCATCCAGCCGGCAATGGCGCCCGGCACGGTAAGCGCGGCAAGCGGCCCACGCGCCGGGATCTCGTCGCAGCCGGCCTCGCGGTAGAGCGCGATGGTGGCTTTGCTGCCGGCGCGCCCCGCCCCCATCAGCGCGCGCACACGGCCCGACGGCTCGCGGATGAGCCAGAAACCGTCGCCGCCGATATGGTTGGTGTGCGGATAGACCGCGGCGATCGAGGCGGCCATCGCCAGCATGGCCTCGATGGCGTTGCCGCCTTCGGCGAGGATGGCGCGGCCGTCCTCGACGGCGGCGGCATGCGGCGCGCAGACGACGCCACGGCGGTGGCCGGCGGTGTGGAGATTCATGCCGCGCCCGCGAGCCCGCGCTTCTTCAAGAGCGCCTCGGGCGTCGGCAGCCGGCCGCGAAAGGCTTTGTAGGCCTCGGCCGGGTCGCGCAAGTTGCCGGCACCGTAGATGTAGTCGCGCAGGCGCTTCGCGGTGGCGGGATCGAACACATCGCCGGTCTCCTCGAAGGCCTCGAAGGCGTCGGCGTCGAGCACCTCCGACCACATGTAGGAGTAATAGGCCGCCGCATAGCGGCCGGCGAACAGGTGCTGGAAATGCGGCAGGCGGTGGCGCATGACGATCTCCGCCGGCATGTGCAGCGCGGCAAGCTCGCGGCGCTCGAAGGCGTCGACGTCGAGGCCGGCAGGATCGGCGAGCCCGTGGATGTCGAGATCGACCAGCGCGCAGGAGGTGTATTCGACAGTGGCGAAGCCCTGGTTGAAGGTGCGCGTCGCCAGCAGCTTGTCGAGCAGCGCTTTGGGCATCGGTACGCCGGTGCGGTAATGGCGGGCGTACTCTTGCAAAATCTCCGGCACTTCCAGCCAGTGCTCGTAAAGCTGCGAAGGCAGCTCGACAAAATCGCTCGGCACCGCGGTGCCGGCGAGCAGCGGATAAGTCACGTTCGACAACAGCCCGTGCAGCGCGTGGCCGAACTCGTGGAACAGCGTGCGCGCGTCGTCGAACGACAGAAGCGCCGGCTCGCCGGCGGCCGGCTTGGCGAAATTGCAGATATTGAGGACGATCGGCGTGACGTCGCCTGAGAGCTTTTCCTGATCGCGCAGCGAGGTCATCCAGGCGCCCGAATGCTTGGACGCGCGCGCGAAATAATCGCCGATGAACAGGCCGATCGGTTGGCCGGCCGCATCCTTCACCGCATAGGCGCGCGCGTCCGGGTGATAGAGCGGCGCCGCGACGGGCGTGAAGGTGAGACCAAACAGCCGGCGCGCGGTCTCGAAAGCGGCGGCCACGATCTTGTCGAGCTGGAGGTAAGGCTTGATCTCGGCCTCGTCCAAGTCGAATTCGGCCTTGCGCCGCTTCTCGGCGTAATAGCGCCAGTCGTGCGCGGCAAGCGCGAAATTGCCCCCCTCGGCGGCAACGATTTTCTGGAGCGCGTCGCGCTCCGCCGCGGCCTTCGCGCGGGCACGCGTCCACACTTCGTCGAGCAGCTTGCGCGCATGGGCCGGCGTCTTGGCCATCATGTCGTCGAGCCGGTAGTCGGCGAAATTCGCAAAGCCGAGGAGCTTGGCGCGCTCGCCGCGCAACGACACCATCTCAGCGACGATGGCGCGGTTGTCGGTCTTGCCGCCGTTCTCGCCCCGCCTGACCCAGGCCTGGAACACCTTCTCGCGCAGGTCGCGGCGCGCGGAGAACTGCAGGAAGGTCTCGCAGGAGGAACGCGCCAGTGTAATGGCGTAGCGGCCGGGCGCGCCGCGCTCCTCGGCCGCGGCGCGCGCGGCGGCGCGGGCGAAGTCGGGAAGCCCTGCGAGATCGCCCTCCTCCAGCATGAGCGCAAAGGACTTCTCGTCCGCCAGCACGTTCTGGCCGAATTGGGTGGCGAGGCTGGCGAGGCGCTCGTTGATGGCGGCGAGGCGCTCCTGCGCCGGCTTTTCCAGCGCGGCGCCGGCGCGCACGAAGCGGGTATGATAACGCTCGAGCACGCGCGCCTGTTCGGCGCTGAGGCCGAGAGCCGTCGCGCCGCGCGTAGAGATCGGCGATGCGGGCAAACAGCGCGCGGTTGAGATAGGTGGCATTGGAATGGCGGGCGAGCAGCGGTGAGATATCGCGCTCGACCGCTTCGATGGCGTCGTTGGTGTCGGCGCCGGCCAGCACCCAGAACAGATTGCTGACGCGGTCGAGCGGGCGGCCGGAGCGCTCGAGCGCGGCGATGGTGTTGTCGAATGAGGGCGCGGCGGGGTCGGCCGCGATGGCGTCGATCTCGGCACGGTGGGCGGCCAGCGCCGCGTCGAAGGCCGGCCGGAACTTGTCGGGCGCGGCGGCGGCAAAGGGCGGCAGGCCGAAGGCGGCGGTCCAGTCGGCAAGCAGCGGGTTTTGCGATTCGGGGGAAGCCTGGGAGGAGGTCATGCGCCCTATCTACGGGCGCCCCCTCACCCGCGCAACGCCCTGAGCGCGTTGAAGATGACCAGCACGTCGATCACCTCCTGCAGCAGCGCGCCCTGCACCGGCGGCAGGTAGCCGAAGGCGGCCGCGATCATGGCGGCGATCGACAGCCCCATGCCGGCGATCACGCTCTCCAGCGCGATGCGGCGCGAGCGGCGGGCAATGGTGATGGCGGGCAGCACGCGGTCGAGCTGGTCGACCAGCAGCACCACGTCGGCGGCTTCCGCCGAAGCGGCCGCCCCCTTGGCGCCCATGGCCAGCCCGACATCGGCGGCGGCGAGCGCGGGGGCGTCGTTGACGCCGTCGCCGATCATCATGACCGGGCCGTTCTTGCGCTCCGACAGCACCACCAGGATCTTCTGGTCGGGGGTGAGCTCGGAGCGCACCTGGTCGATGGACAAGCCGGCGGTCACGGCGCGGGCAACCTCGCGGCGGTCGCCGGTCGCCAGCACGATGCGGTCGATGCCGATGGCGCGCAGGTCGCGCAGGAGCTGCTCGGTGCCGGCGCGCAGCGGGTCGGACAGGGTCAGCACTCCGGCCGGCTTGCCGTCGACCGCCACCGCCACGGCCACCGCTCCGGGCTGGCGCTTGCCGGCGAGCGCGCGCAGGTTCTGCCCGGTCCTGCTCTCGACATAGCGCAAGCCGCCGACCGCGACTTCGCGGCCGTCGACCGTGCCGGCAATGCCCTCGCCTGCCGTCTCCACGACCGCGGACGGGATCGCCAGCTTCAGCCCGCCGGCATGTGCCGCCTCCACCAGGGTCTGGGCGATGATGTGCTTGGAGGCCTGGTCGAGCGAGGCCGCGAGCCGCAGCACCTCTTCGGGCGCGAAGGCGTCGGCCACCTGCGTGTCGACCAGGCGGGCCTGGCCGAGGGTGAGCGTGCCGGTCTTGTCGATCACCAGCGCGCGCACGGCGGCGAGCCGCTCGATCGCCTTGCCGCCCTTGATCAGGATGCCGAGCTTGGCCGCGCGCGACAGGCCCGACACGATCGCCACCGGCACCGCCAATATGAGCGGACAGGGCGTCGCCACCACCAGCACCGCCACCGCCCGGATCGGATCGGCGCTGAGCGCCCAGGCGGCGGCGGCGAGCGCCACGGTGACGGTAAGGAAGAGAACCGCGTAGCGGTCGGCCAGCCGCGACATGGGTGCGCGCGAGGACTGCGCCGCCTCCACCAGCCGCACGATGCCGGCAAATGTGCTCTCCTCGGCCCGGTACGAGGCGGCCAGATCGAAGGCCTCGCCGACATTGGTCGTGCCGCTCATGACCGGCTGGCCGGCGGCGTGCGTGACCGGCAGCGCCTCGCCGGTGAGCGCCGACTGATCGAGCACCGCGACGCCTGACGCCACCGTGCCGTCAACCGCCACCACGTCGCCCTGGCGCACCAAGAGCCGGTCGCCCGGCATCACCAGCTCGAGCGCGACCTCCTCCAGGGCGCCGTCGCGGTGGCGCACGGCCGTGCGCGGCACCCGCGACAGCAGCGCCGTCATCTCGCGGCGGGCGGCACGCTCGGCGAAGCTCTCCAGGAGCTGGCCGCCAGCATACATCAGCGCGACGATCGCGGCCGCCAGTTCCTGCCCGACCGCCAGCGCCGCCGTCATCGACAGCGCGGCCACGATGTCGAGGCCGAGGTCGCCGCGCCGCAAACTGGTCACAATCTCGGCGACGAGTGCGGCCAGCACCGGCACGGTGGCTGCCGCCCAGATCGTCTGCGACCAGCCGCCGAGGCTCGCGAACCGCACGGCGAAGCCGGCAGCCAGCCCGGCGGCGGCGAGGCCGGCGAGGTAAGGGCGGGCGCGCTTGAGGCTGCGGGCGGTGTCCATGCTCACTCTAATGAAGCTGGCGGCACTTGCGCGCCATGCGCAAGATCAAAGCCCAAACCTTGCCGGTCCGCGCGCTTAAAGACTTGATTCAACGCCCGGATTCGGCTTGATTGCGGGCCTCGCAAAGGAGCCTCTCATGGCCGCAGACCGCCGCATCGTCTGGCTGCACGTGCTCACCGTCATCAGCGCCGCCATCCTGATCGGCGCCGAAGTGTTCGGCGCGGCCTTCGCCTCCTCGTGGGCGGTCGCCACGCTGTTCGGGCTCGGCCACATCGGCCAGCGCGTGCTCGACGTCCTGTTCGTGCTCTGCGGCGCCGCCGTCATGGTGCAGTTCGTGCGCGCCGCGCATCGCATCGAGCCGTTCACCGCGCGCCGCTGAAGCGCGCGCGACCACGCGTCAGAAAAAAAGTTAACGAAGAATTCGCTTCGTGCGAACTAATTCTCTTGCGTCGCGCGCAAAACTTGTTATTTCACTCCTGCCCAATTTCGCACGTGCCTGTGGCCGTGTGTCGGTCGGTAGGTAGCGGGACAAGAGGCCCGCCAGCCGCCTGGAGAGAGAAGCCAAACTCTCCAAGAAATCTGACCGGCAGCTGGAGGCGAAACCAGCACAGCCTGCTCTCAGCAGGCGACGCGGCTTAAAGCAACGACGATCGGGCTTCTCTGGTCTCTGCCGGTCTCCACCGCCGGCGCACCGAAGAGGCTTGTTCATCTTTGCCGGCCGTGCGGACGGGGTACTCCCCTTCCAATCCAAGGCAGCATGAGCGGGTCTTGAGCGCGAGCCGAGGCGCGTCCCCATCGCGCGCCCCCGCAAGCCTCCGGATCCCGCGCATCAGGGCGTGAGAGCGCCCCTTTAAGCCTGGGAGTATGCGCCAATGACCGAGCGCATTCGCGAATTCCTGCGTACGCGGCCCACGGACGGACCGCGCCTGGTGGTCGACCTCGAGGTCGTCCGCGAGAACTACAACGCCTTCGCCAAGGCGCTGCCCGACACGCGCGTGTTCTACGCCGTCAAGGCGAACCCGGCGCCGGAGGTGCTGGCCGTGCTGGCCAAGCTCGGCTCCTGCTTCGACACCGCCTCGGTCGCCGAGATCGAGATGGTGCTCGCCGCCGGCGCCACGCCCGACCGCATCTCCTACGGCAACACGATCAAGAAGGAGCGCGACATCGCGCGCGCCTTCGAGCTCGGGGTGCGCCTCTACGCGGTCGACTGTAAGCCTGAGGTGGACAAGGTCGCCCGCGCGGCGCCCGGCGCACGCGTCTTCTGCCGCATCCTGTCGGACTGCATCGGCGCCGAATGGCCGCTGTCGCGCAAGTTCGGCTGCGAGCCGGCCATGGCGGTGGAAGTGCTGGAGCACGCCCTCAAGCTGGGGCTGGAGCCGCATGGGGTGTCGTTCCACGTCGGCTCGCAGCAGCGCAACCAGCACGCCTGGGACCGGGCGCTCGCCTCGGCGGCCGCCGTGTTCAAGGAGTGCGGCGAGCGCGGCATGAACCTCGCCATGGTCAACCTGGGCGGCGGCTTCCCGACCAAGTACCTGAAGAACGTGCCGACGGTGAAGACCTACGGCAACGCCATCTTCAAGGCGCTGCGCAAGCACTTCGGCAACCGCATCCCGGAGACCATCATCGAGCCGGGCCGCGGCATGGTCGGCAGTGCCGGGGTGATCGAGGCCGAGGTAGTGCTCGTCTCCAAGAAGAGCGAGGAAGACGAGGTGCGCTGGGTCTATCTCGACATCGGCAAGTTCGGCGGCTTGGCCGAGACCATGGACGAGTCGATCCGCTACCCGATCAAGACGCCGCGCGACGGCGACGCCATGGCCCCGTGCGTGCTGGCGGGCCCGACCTGCGACTCGGCCGACGTGCTGTACGAGCAGGAGCCCTACATGCTGCCGGTCAGCCTGGAGATCGGCGACAAGGTGCTGATCGAGGGCACCGGCGCCTATACGGCGACCTACGCGTCGGTGGCCTTCAACGGCTTCGCGCCGCTGCAGACCTACCACATCTGATCGCTCCGCGATCGGGCCACATCTGATCGCTCCGCGATCGGGCCACATCTGAACACGCCGGGAGGCGGGCCGCGCCTGCCTCCCCTTCCCTCACATACGAGCAATATCGCCGCGTCGGCGCCCGCTTGCGCGCGACAAGGCTGGGAAGGACTTGCAATGATCACCTTGCGTCACGAACGCCCCTCCGATGTCGACGCGCGCGAGGCGCTGCTCGACGAGGCCTTCGGCGAGACCCGCCGGCGCAAATCGTCCGAGCGGCTGCGCGAGGGCCGGCTGCCGGCCGACGGGCTCTCCTTCATCGCCGCCGAGCGCACCCACGTCCTTGGCACCGCGCGGCTGTGGCACGTTGCCTGCGCCGGCGGGCAGCCGGCGCTGCTGCTCGGACCGGTGGCAGTGGCTTCCGACTGTCGCAACCGCGGCATCGGCGCCGCGCTGGTGCGCCGCGCCATAACCGAGGCGCGCAAGCGCGGCCATGGCGCCGTGATCCTGGTGGGCGATGCGTCCTATTACGGCCGTTTCGGCTTCGATGCCGCCAAGACGGCAGGCTTGCGCATGCCGGGCCCGTTCGAGCGGCACCGGCTGCTGGCGATCGAATTGAAGCCCGGCGCGCTCGATGGCGCCCGTGGCATCATCGGCGCCGCCGGCGAACGCGTGGCGCAACCCGCAATCGCAGCCGCCGCCTAGCAAAATCGGCAGAAAATCGTGGACGCCGCGCCGTTTTTTGGCGCGGCAAGCCTTCCATGCGCCCGCCGCGGCGGATATCACCCCTGAGACTTGTGAGAGGAGAGCAAGAATGACGGATTGGCCCGTTTATGCCCGCATCGACGGGCCTATCGTGATGGTCGGCTTCGGTTCGATTGGCAAAGGCACGCTGCCGCTGATCGAGCGCCATTTCAATTATGACAAGTCGCGCTTCGTGGTCATCGACCCCGAGGAAAAGGACCGCAAGCTGCTGGACGAGCGCGGCATCCGCTTCATCCACGAGGCGGTCACACGCGAGAACTTCCGCAAGCTGCTGCCGCCGCTGCTCACCGAGGGCGGCGGCCAGGGCTTCTGCGTCAACCTGTCGGTCGACACCTCGTCGGTGGCGATCATGGAACTGTGCAACGAGATCGGCGCGCTCTATGTCGACACAGTGAACGAACCCTGGGCCGGCTTCTACTTCGACGCCAAGCTCGGCCCGGAGGCGCGCTCGAACTACGCGCTGCGCGAGATGACGCTCGCCGCCAAGCGCAAGCGCAAACCCGGCTCGACCACCGCGGTGTCCTGCTGCGGCGCCAATCCCGGCATGGTGTCCTGGTTCGTCAAGCAGGCGCTGATCGACGTCGCCGGCGATCTCGGCATCAAAGTCAAGGAGCCACAGACGCGGGAAGACTGGGCGCGGCTCGCCAAGCGCGCCGGCGTCAAGGGCATCCACATCGCCGAGCGCGACACCCAGCGCGCCAAGCAGCCCAAGCCGGCCGACGTGTTCGTCAACACCTGGTCGGTGGAGGGCTTCATCTCCGAAGGCATGCAGCCGGCCGAGCTCGGCTGGGGCACGCACGAGAAATGGATGCCGGCCAATGCCCGCAAGCACAGAACCGGCTGCCAGGCGGCGATTTACATGCTGCAGCCCGGCGCCAACACGCGCGTGCGCTCGTGGACGCCGACCGCGCAGGCGCAATACGGTTTCCTGGTCACCCATAACGAGTCGATCTCGATCGCCGACTATTTCACCCTGCGCGCGGGTCGCAAGGTGAGCTACCGGCCGACCTGCCACTACGCCTATCACCCTTGCAACGACGCGGTGCTGTCGCTGCACGAGATGTTCGGCGCGGCCGAGCGGCAAGAGGACGTGCACATTCTCGACGAAAACGAGATTGCCGACGGCATCGATGAGCTGGGCGTGCTGCTCTACGGCCACAAGAAGAACGCCTATTGGTACGGCTCGCAGCTCTCGATCGACGAGACGCGTTCGCTGGCGCCCTACCAGAACGCCACCGGCCTGCAGGTCACGAGCGCGGTGCTCGCCGGCATGGTGTGGGCGCTGGAGAACCCGAAGGCGGGCATCGTGGAAGCCGACGAGATGGATTACCGGCGCTGCCTGCAAGTGCAGATGCCCTATCTCGGCCCCGTGGTCGGCAAATATACCGACTGGACGCCGCTCGCCGGCCGGCCCGGCCTGTTCCCGGAAGAGATCGACAAGCGCGACCCCTGGCAGTTCAAGAACGTGCTGGTGCGGTGACGGCGCGCCAAGCGACCGGATGTGAAACGGGCGGCCTGCGCGGCCGCCCGTTTCGTTTCGGCTACTTGGTTTGCTCGGCTGGTTTCTGGCCGGGTTTCGGCGGCGGCTTCCTGGCCGCTGGCTTGCCCGCTTGCGGCGGCGGCTTGCGCGCCTGCGGCGGACGTTGCGGCGGTGGACGCGTCGCCTGTGGCGGGCGCTGTGGCGCGGCGCGCTTGACGGTCGGCGGCGGCGCCTGCCGCACCGTGGGCGGCGGCGCGTGCCGTACGGTCGGCGGCGGTGGGCGCTTCACCGTGGGCGGCGGCGGGCGCACGGCCGGCTGCGTGCGCTCGACCTGCGGCGGCGTGGGCGGCACGGCCGATCTGGCCGGCGGCGGATGCAGCACACGCGGCTGCTGCGGCGGCGGTGTCGGCTTGACCCCGGCCGGCGGCGGCGTTCGCTGCAATTGCTTCGGCGGCTGCTGGCGCGGCAGCGGCTGCACCGTCGGCGCGCCTTGCGCGGCGCGCGGCGGATGGCGGCCGAGCTGACCGCGCTGGTTGTTGCCGAGCGGCGCAGGCGCCGCCGTGGTCGCGGCCGGCTTGATGGTCGTGGAAGCGCGCTGCACCGTCGCGGCGTGCACATGCGTCGTACTCGGCCGCCGCCCGCGCGGACCGGCGGGGCCGCGCAATTGCTGCGGGCTGACGCGCAGCGCGCCGGCAACGCCGCGCGTGCCGGCCAAGACATGCGGGCTCACCCGGTAGGTCGGCAGCGCGCGGCCGGTGCGGCGCGCCACGAAAGCCGGCGAGACACCCGGATTGACCGCGGCGCGGTCGCGGCCGTAGCGCAGCGTGCGGTTGATCACGTGGCTGCGGCGGAAGATCAGCCCATGACGGTCGCGCGGCACGTAATAGGAATGCAGCCGCGGCGCCGCCAGGAAGCGGGCGGCGACGAAAACCCAATAGGCCGGGTCGTCGTCGTATTGCGCGATCAGTTCGTCGGGCGGCAGCGGCGCCCAGCCGACGCTGTCTTCACCGTAGCGCCAATCGACCCAGGCGGGGGCCCATTCGTCGCCCGGGATCCAGAACCATGCCCCGCGGTCATGAATCCAGCGGCCGTAGTGGTAGGCGACCCAGCCCCAATCTTCTTCTTCCGGATCGGAAATCCAGTACCAGCCCCATTCCTCGGTATAGACCCAGTGGCCGTATTGATAGGGGCGCCAGTCGGGCGGCGTGTCGTCGGGCACCCAGACCTCGCCCCAGCGCGCATTGCGCTCCCAATGGCCGTAGGGCGCCAGCGCCTCCTGGAACTCGGCCGAGATCTGCGCCTGCGCGGTCGTCGCCGTACCGGGGACCGCCGGCACCAGCGCGCCGGCAAGGGTGAGCGCCAAAGCTGCGAGCAATCCAAGCAGCAGGCGGCGGACGTTGATGGTTTTCATTGCGGTCGGCTCCCGTGGCACTCACGCCAACGAGCGGACGAATGAGGCGGTTCCATGATCGCGCGCTAGAAAGCCAGCACGCCCGCGCTGCCCGCCTCGGTGCCGAGGGCGAGCTGGCGGCCATCGGCGGCCCAGGCCAGCGCCGAGACCGGCTGGCCGTCGCTCGCGCGCACCGGCACCAGCGCGCCGTCCTCGATGCGCACCAGCAGCACGGCGCCGTCGGCATAGCCCACCACCACCGCCGGCTCGCGCGGATGGCAGGCCACCACGGTC
This sequence comes from uncultured Pseudomonadota bacterium, assembly GCA_963805535.1. GTDB lineage: Bacteria > Pseudomonadota > Alphaproteobacteria > Rhizobiales > Xanthobacteraceae > Pseudolabrys. The sequence goes on along the minus strand of CAWDUV010000002.1, from coordinate 463,670 downwards.
ACACGCGCTTCCGCTCGCGCCAGGATCGTCGGCTGGCGGCCCATGGGGCCGTCCTTGCCGTCGAACGGCCACAGGATGAGCTGCTCGGAGCCGGAGGTGGCGAGGTAGTCGCCGCCGGCCGAGAAGCCGAGCGAGCGCACGCGCGCCGAATAGCCGGACATGCGCATGTGCTTGCCGTCGGCGACGCGCCAGCCGTGCAGCGTGGGCTCCTGCATGGCGGTGATCAGATAGCGCCCGTCCGGGCTGACCACGACGGCGAGATGCGAGCCCTTCCATTCGTATCTTTGCGGCACGGCGCCGGGGGCATTGGGAAACCAGAGCGTGACGCCGTTGTAGTGGGCGATGGCCAGCCGCAGGCCCTTGGGCGCGAAAGCAAGGCCCGCCACGGTCGACGGCGCGTCGTAGCTGCGGTCCTCGCCCTTGGCGGTGAGCACATGCGCGGTCTTGCCCGCCGACCAGGCGACCGAGCCGTCGGGCGCCAGCGCCACCTGATCGATCCAGCGCTTGCGCGCGTCGCTGGCCAGCACGCGGTGCTCGCCGTCGGCTTGCGTTTCGACCAGCATGCCGTCGTCGCCGCCGCTGACGATGCGGGCGCCGTCGCTCACCGAACACAGGATGCCGCCGCCATGGACCTTGACCGCGCGCTCGCCGTCCGTGGGCGCGAACAGCAATGTCTCTTCGCCCAGCACGAAGACCGGCGTCTTGCCGAGGAAGTGCACGCCGACGATGGGCGCCTCGGCACTGACGGGGCGGACGCGGTCGGTCAGGGAGGGGATGGTGGTGTCGGACATGCTCTGCGCTGTCATTGCCGGGCCTGACCCGGCAATCCATGATGAAGTTCCGCAAAGAGGGACTTACGTAAGGTCGGCGTGGGTGGCAAGGCACCATGGATGCCCGGGTCAAGCCCGGGCATGACGCTGAGTGTGTGGCTCCGCCACTATTTCATCATGCCACGCAGGCCTCGAAGCCGCGGCGCAGGTTTTCTTCCGACAAATTGCGGCCGATGAAGACGATGCGGCTTGAGCGTTTCTCGTCGGCCTTCCAGGCGCGCTGATGGTCGCCGTCGAGGATCATGTGCACGCCCTGGAACACGAAGCGCTCGGCATCGTCCTTGAACGAGAGGATGCCCTTGCAGCGCAGGATGTTGGGGCCTTCGGTGGCCACCAGCTCCTGGATCCAGGGGAAGAACTTGTCGGGGTTGAGCGGCTGCTCGGTCGACAGCGAAACCGACTGCATTTCCTCGTCGTGATAAACCTTGAGGCCGCCGCCGTGATGGTGGTGGTGATGGCCGTCGCCGTGATCGTGGTGATGGTCGTGCTCGTGCGCATGCTCCTCGTCGGCCTCGAGAAATTTCGGCTCGATGTCGAGGATGCGCTCGAGATCGAAGGCGTTGCGGCCGAGCACCTCGTCGAGGCCGATCTGCGCGCGCTCGGTGCGGTGCAGCGTGGCGTAAGGATTGATGGCGCGGATGCGCGCTTCCAGTTCGCGCAGTTCCTCCGGCTGCACCAGGTCGGTCTTGTTGATCAGGATCACGTCGGCGAAGGCGATCTGGTTCTTGGCCTCGGGGGCGTCCTTGAGACGATCTTTGAGCCATTTGGCGTCGGCCACCGTCACCACGGCATCCAATTTGGTCTTGGCGCCGACCTGCTCGTCCATGAAGAAGGTCTGCGCCACCGGCGCCGGGTCCGCCAAGCCGGTGGTCTCGACGATGATGGCGTCGAACTTGCCTTTGCGCCGCATCAGCCCGTCGATGATGCGCACCAGGTCGCCGCGCACGGTGCAGCAGATGCAGCCGTTGTTCATCTCGAACACTTCTTCGTCGGCGTTGACGATGAGCTCGTTGTCGATGCCGATCTCGCCGAACTCGTTGACGATGACGGCGTATTTCTTGCCGTGCGGCTCGGACAGGATGCGGTTGAGCAGCGTGGTCTTGCCGGCGCCGAGATAGCCGGTGAGGACGGTGACGGGGATTTTGGCGGGGGTGTCGGGGGTGCGATTTCGGGGGGCATGGGGGGATTTAGGGCTCCGTGATGGGGGAGATATAGGGGGTCTCGAGCGCTGCTGCAAAGCACGGCGCTCTCGGCTCTAGCGTTCCCTCCCCCCTTGTGAGGGAGGGACAGGGAGGGGGGACCACAAATTTGGCGGCTTTGGCTCAGGGAAGCTGATGCACCCTCGCTTCGATTTTCTGAATTGCAGAAGACAACTCCCCCGGATTGCCGGTCAAGAAAGGATGCCCCTCTGGATCGAGCGACTTAATAAGTGAACGACGATTATGTCTTGTTGCATTCATACGGTTCTCTATAAAATGCAGGCCGAGTTGAGCAGCGGATTTGTAATCAGCATCAAAATCTCCAACAAAAACCATCCTTTCCAAAGGGACACCGGTCATGTTCGAAACCCTAAGGAACTGCTGCGTCTTGTTTTCCATTGCTTGCCAATTTTGGCGGGGCGCATCACGACCGATTATGTAAGAAAACAATTTGCTCAACCCGTGCCGATCAAGCACCTGCCTGACGAGATTTTCGGAAGTCGCTGAAATTATAGCCATTTGATAATCGGCGCTGAGCGCCTGGATATCGTTGATTATTTGAGAAATCGGTATCGCGTTCTGGGCAGTAAGTTCTTCCCGTACTCTCATCCTATGGCGACGCAGAAGTTCTAGCTTGCTGAGCGAAGGCAGCTTGTTGAACAGCCGCCGTAGAATTTCCTGTTCCTGTTGCTCATCCAAAAAAATAGCGGTCATAAGTGAAGTTAGATCAGCCCTGCGTTCCACCATCTTGCGTATGTCCGGCGCGAGATCCGATATCGAGAAGGTTTTTCCATCGATCGCGGTCCTCAGAGCTTCGATCCAACCTTTGACTTGACACTCCGTGGTCAAAAAGAGCGTGTCATCAAAATCGAAAAGTAGTGTTTGGATACGATGCCCTCCCCAAAGATGCTTGAACCATGACAAAAACATTCCCAGAAGCCAGTGATCGCTGGTTAATCTAATACCAAGAAAAGATCGCTGGTTCGCGGCGCCACGTTGATTAAATCCTTCATCAATTGGCCAGTCATAAAAAGAAAGATACGCACTGTAATGGGCACCCTGATGTTCTAATATGATACATCGCAGCAATGGAGGAGAAGCGTAGGAACGCGCCTCGACATTAAAATTCCTGGAAGCAAGGGAAAACTCTCTCAACGCCGAAATCGACCTTTCAATTCCTTGTGCTCTGGCTAAATCCGACAGATGCGTGGAGCGCAGCAGCACTTGAAGTTGAATGGGCACCTTCTTCTCTTCTTTAGCGCCGCCTCGCTCCAATGCCCGGATAAGAGCATTGAGGGTAACGCCACCAGTATGCGTGATAACGCAAACGCGAGTTACATCTTCAAGCCCAGCTTGTTGAACAAATTCTCTGATCTGCTCTATCGTTTGCGCCTGCGACTTAGTAACCACGCTCGCATCTGCTTCGAGCCGATCTCCTACCGCCACTTTTTCTTTTTCAAAATTCAGGGTTCTTGCCAGCAATTCATAGCCATCGGGCGCGAAAAGATCGACATAGTGTAGATGTGCTAATCGTTCTGGCACTGAACAGGCGTTAAGCCGAATTGGAATTACGAAAATTTTGCCTGGAGGCCGCTGGTCCGCAGCATCGAGAATGATCCGAAGCTCTTTTTGAACGTATGGCCTGCACCCGGTTTGGATGACACCGACTTAAGCGAATCCGCCTGCCGCTCGAACTCCATAGGGCTTAGATACCCGATCGTCGAGTGCCGGCGTCTCGCATTGTAGAAGCTTTCGATGTAGTCGAACACATCGGCCCTGGCCTCATCCCTTGTCCGATAAGTCTTGCGGTCGATGCGTTCGGTCTTCAACGACGAGAAGAAGCTCTCCATCGCCGCATTGTCCCAGACGTTGCCCGAGCGGCTCATCGAGCAGACGACGCCGTGGTCGGCCATCAGCCGCTGGAACTGCTCGCTGGTGTATTGGCTGCCACGGTCGGAATGATGCAACAGAGCATCGGGCTTGCCTCGGCGCCAGATCGCCATGACGAGCGCATCGGTGACGAGCTGGGCCGTCATAGCGGCGCTCATCGACCAGCCCACTACGCGCCGAGAGAACAGATCGATCACGGCGGCCACGTAGAGCCAACCCTCCGCCGTCCAGACATAGGTGAAGTCGGCGATCCATCGTCGGTTGGGAGCAGGAGCCGCGAAGGTGCGATCGAGCACGTTGGGAGCGACGGCGGAGGCCTGCCGCTCACCTAGATCGGGCGGCAGCCGACGCCGTCGCGGGCGTGCTTTGAGCCCTTGCTGCCGCATCAATCGCTCGATCCGGTGAAGCCCGCAGGACAGGCCCTCGGCAAGGACATCGTGCCACACGCGCCTGGCGCCATAGGTCCGATCACTGGCAATGAAGCTCGCGCGCACCTTCGCACCGAGCTCTTCGTCGGTTCGGCTGCGCCGGCTGCGTGGTCGTTTGAGCCACGCATAGAAGCCACCGCGCGAGACACCGAGCGCCCCGCACAACCATCCCGCCGGCCAGATCCCCCGGTGCTTCGCAATGAAGGAGAACTTCACGTTGATTCCTTCGCGAAGTAGGCCGCGGCTTTTTTTAGGATGTCCCGCTCGGCCTTGAGCTTGATGACTTCGCGCTTGAGCCGGGCGATCTCCAACTGCTCCGGCTTCATCTGGCCGTTGCCGGGGAATGCGTGCTGCGGGTCGTCCGCGAACTTCTTCACCCACTCGCGTAGCTGAGATACGTGCACGCCCAGGTCTGTCGATGCCTGAGCAAACGACACGCCCCGATCCCTGATCAGGCGCACAGCCTCAAGCTTGAACTCCCGCGTAAACTTCCGTCTCTCCATGACGCACCTCCGGTTCCATTGAAACACCTAACTCGGTGTCTTCGGAACCGGGTGCAGGCCAGTAACCTGTTTTCTCTACTGAATGCTTCGATAGACAAACAAAAATAATGTCTGATTTTTTTACAGCTCTCTCGATTTCAAGCTTGAAATCCTGACCTGGAATTAGCTTTTTCTTGTCAATCCATGGATCAAGGCCCTTGGCTCGAAGCCATGCCTCGATTTTGCTGACGGCTTCACCATCTTCAGATGCATAACTTACAAAAATATTCACAAGGTTCCGCACTGCAGTAACGCCTCTCGCGAAGACTTTTGTTAGTATAGCTTCGCGTTTAGGTTGAGTCATGTGCTATGAGCAAAGACGCCGTCGCACTCATTCCGTGCCTCAGCCACCCCAAGCCGTTCATCCTTCGAGGTTCGCTTCGCTCGCACCCCAGGATGACGGCCGTAGTATTATGGACCGCATTACCCCCCTCCCCGACCCTCCCCCTACAAGGGGGGAGGGAGCAAGCTGCGGCAAGCGCCGCGGCGCTAAGCCGTCACGCGCAGGTACACGCCGGCCTTCTTTTGCAGATAGCCGATGAGGGCGAAGAGATTTTTCGCCTGCGGATTGCCGCGCGGGCCGAACATGCAGATCGGGCTCTTGGCCGGCGCGCCGGTCGCCTCACAGTTTTGTGCATGATCTTTTCCGAAAACCGGTTCCCATCCCCGATCGGGGTCGAGGACATGCTTTTCGGGATCATGCACGGGCGAGCCGTTCGAAGCCGACCGCCGCCTTGATGGCGAGCGTACGGTGGGCAAAGCGAAGCGTGCCCACCAGTTAAATATAATTTTATCTCAAACACCAGTGGTGGGCTCGGCGCGCTTCCGCCTTCGCCCTTGCGGGCTACGGCGGGCAAGCCGGCCAACCCGCCCGACACGCCGCTCCATCGATCCAGCTATCGTTTCTTTTTCTTCTTCTTCCCGTAAATCGCATTCCAGTTATCCCTGTAAGCTTGCGAAACCGGCTTCTGGCCCTCGCCTCGGCTATAACTTGAGGGCGCGTCGGCGGCTTTCTCGCCAGCCTCGGGCTTGGGAGCATCCGCAACCGGCGTGCCCATGTCCTTGGGCTGGCTCTCGTCTTTTTTCTTCGCAACGATCTCAGTTTTAGCTGCGGGGCTCGCTTTGGTTTTCTTGTCGTCACTCGCCATCTTCTTTCCCCAGCTCGTAGGGCGGATTAGCGCAGCGTAATCCGCCATCCTCTAAGAGACCGGCGGGTTACGCCTCCCGCCTTCGCCGTTGCGGGCTACTGCGGGCAAGCCGCGCCTTAGCCCACCCTACAATCTATGCCACGCGCTTGACTACTTGTAGCCCATAGGCTACATTGTCGTTTCATGATCGAGGTGCGCCAGACGGAAGCATTCTCGCGCTGGCTGCGCCGGCTGAAGGACGCCAAGGCCAAAGCGCGGATTGCCGCTCGGATCGAGCGAATGAGGCTCGGCAATCTGGGCGACTGGAAGAGCCGCGGTCGCGGGTTGATGGAGATACGCGTGGATTATGGGCCCGGATACCGCGTCTATTTTGTCCATCGCGGTACGGCTGCCGTGATTCTGCTCTGCTGCGGCGACAAGCGCACACAGCGGCGGGACATCAGGCAAGCTTACGAGATGGCGGAGAAACTATGATGAAAACATCCCCCTTTGATGCGGCCGACTATCTCGACACCGCGGAGGCGCGGGCCGAATACATGACGGCTGCGCTCGAAACCGGGAACATAGAGTTCATCCGCGATGCCGTCGGTGTCGTTGCGCGTGCGCATGGCATGGGAAGAATTGCAAAAGAAACCGGGCTGAACCGCGAAAGCCTGTACAAGGCGCTGGGTGAAAGCGGCAACCCCGAATTCGCCACGGTCATGCGGATCGTCCGTGCGCTCGGCCTGACGCTGGCCGCCCGCCCCGCCGCGACGGCGCGCACTCGCAAGAAACGGCGCGCGGCGTGACGGGCTCACCCGCCAGACCACGCTTCCGCAAACAAAAAACCCGGGCCACCGGCCCGGGCTTTGCATCGATTTGAAAGCTGGCGTCGGCTCGGCGCCTCAGCTGTGCGGACCGCCAAACACTTTGGCGGCGCCGGCCTTGAGCGGCTCCGCCGTCTCAAGCATCACCTTTTGGCTGAGCGCGGTGAGTTCCTTACTCTGCGCGGAGAGCACGTCGAACTGCTTGCGCGCATGTTCGGTCGACACCTGAATGAACTCCGTCGGCGATTTCACTTCAAGCAGCTGGTTGGCATAGTCGAAGGCGGCGTTGCTGTTGGTGCGCGCGAATTCGAGGACCTTGGCGTTACTGTCCTTGAACCCTTGCGCGACGGTCGCGCCGGCGTTCTTGAGCACGCCGGACATTTCCGCCGTGGCCGCGCTCATCTTGTCATAGGATGCTTTGACTTGCGCGGTGCCCTTGTCGGCCATTTCGCGCATGGCCTGCGGGCTTCCGATCTTCCCAGCGCCGGCGGACTTGGTCCCGGCGTTGCTGTTGTTTTCTGTCATGGCGTTTTTCCTTGGGGCGATTCCTGGTGAGAGCCTCCGTACGCCGCCCTGGACGCTGATTAGGCCTCTCAACCTGCCACCGGCGGGTGGGAGCGATGCTCCTCCGTGGCAGTATTAATATTCATTAGGTACAACGTGCGCGAGCGGTGAAGGTTCAATCATGCGGCCGTAGGGCGGATGAGCGCCGCGTCGTCCGCCTTTCCCCAAGAGAGCGGCGGGTTACGCCTTCGGCTGCGGCTTTCCAATTCACTCCCGCTCCCTGTCCCTCCCCTCAAGGGGGGAGGGAACGCTGGAGCCGCACCCCCTGAGCTATTCTCGGCTCCATGGCGAACGCCTCCCCGCCGTCGGCGTCGCTTGCATCGACGAGGCCGACGATCCGGTCGCACGCGCTGTTTAAGGACGGCGCCACGCGGCCGCGCGTGGCGGCGGTATGGCGCGGAAACGCCGAAGCGATGGAGAAGAGCCGAATACCTCGCGCGCAGAACGGATGAGCGCGGCGTCATCGGCTATACTGACGAAGAAACAAGGCGACGCCTTCGGCCAGCGCGCCCTCCGCGTCGGCCTTCCTCCAGCAAACGAGACAGCCATGAATTGGGAATATCAAATCGCCCGCGCGGCAACCGTCGAGAGCTTTCAAGCCGCGCTCAACAAACTGGGAGCCGAGGGTTGGGAGGCGATCTCCGGCGCCTATGCGATCGGCGAATCCAAAATGGTGACCCTTGGACAGGGCATGACGCCGACAATGACCGCCAGCGCGCCCCTGTGGGTCGCAATCATGAAGCGCGCGCTCAAGACATAGCGCCTTGCCGCCGCTACGTCGTCACACAGTTCGGAGGGTGGATGAGCCACCGGGTCGGCGCAAAGCGCCGCCCGGTGGCAGGCTCCGCGAAATTCGCAATGAGGCGGCGGGTTGCACCTTCCGCCTTCGCCCTTCGGGCGGGGTTTACCATCGGGCCGGCATGCCGTCCGGCCAAAACAAGCGTAGAGGTAGCGTCCCATGAGCCGCTTGTTCGAAGAACTCGACTATCGCCAGACGCCGATCGGCGCCCTGAGCCTGCGCCGGCGGCGCGAGCTGAGCCTCGGCGTCGATGTGTTCGAGATCAAGCTCGGCGATGAATTCCTGATGTCGAGCCTGTTCACCGCGTCCGAGATCGCGCTGGCGCGGCTGGGATTGGCCGCGCTGGTCCGCCCAGACCCCGACCAAGCCCTCGATGTCGTGGTCGGCGGGCTGGGGCTGGGCTACACGGCGCACGCCGTGCTGGAGCACAAGGCGGTGGGTTCGCTCATCGTGGTCGAGGCGCTGCAGCCGGTCATCGACTGGCACGTCGCGGGCCTGGTCCCGCTCGGCCGCGAACTCGCCGCCGAGCCGCGCTGCCGCTTCGTGCGCGGCGACTTCTTCGCCCTGGCGGCGTCGCCAGCGGGCTTCGATGCGGCCGCGCCCGGGCGCGCGTTCGACGCCGTGCTGGCGGACATCGACCATTCGCCCGACGCGCTGCTCGATGCGGGCAACGCCGCATTCTACGGCGAAGCGGGCCTCGCCCGGCTGGCCGCGCATCTAAAGCCCGGCGGCGTGTTCGGCCTGTGGTCGAATGAGCGTGCCGACGACGCCTTCACCGCGCGGCTGGCGCGCGTGTTCGCGCAGGCGCGCGCCGAGCCCGTGACGTTTCACAATCCGCTGCAAAACAAGCCGTTCACGCAGACGGTCTATCTCGCGCGCAAGCGGGCGTAGCGGGGCGCCAGCCTCAGGCCAGGTGCTCGACCTTCCCCGTGTGGAAACCGTAACGCATGGCGGCGACCTTCACTTTCCCGGCGGCGACCGGATCGGCCGCGATTTTGCTTTTCCCGGCGGGCTTGCCCGGGGTCCGCCAAGGCCAAAAGCCGCCAATTCGCCCTCATCGCACGGCCTGTTAATTTCAGCCCATGCGCGTTATACTGGTTTGCGGGGCCCAAATGCGGACCGAAGACGGGTTATGCTTCAGGTATTGTATCTGCTTGCGCTCATTCTCCTCACCGCCGTCGTCACGCATCTGGTTATGTCATTTGCGCAGACGTTGATGCATTACAAGCTCGGTCACCACCGAATAGGCGGCCGGTTCTTTTATAACCACATCAATTTCCATCACACCTACTATTCCAAAGACCATCTTCTCTCGCGCGAGTACCTGGGCGAGGAAGGTAACAACACACCCTATTTCTTTATCCCGGTGTTTCTCGTCGGCGGCTGCGCTTACTTAATTTTGCCGCTCGATCTTTTTGTGGTGATGGCGATCGCAAGTGCGGCGTCGTTCTACGCGCACGTCTTTTTCGACAAAGAATATCATGTCGAGGGGTCGCGGCTGCAGCGCTTTGCCTGGTTCAGACGCAAACAGGAGCTGCATTTCGTTCATCACCGGCACGCCAACACCAACTTCGCCGTGATTCACTTTTTCTGGGATAGGGTGCTCGGTACCTATCGAAACCCGGATGTCGGCGCGTAGACCCGCTGCTCACGTGGAATATTGCGCGAAGGCCGCCGTGCCGGCGCGGGCGCGGTGGTCGGTCTTGACGTTGACCAGCGCGACCGAGCCGCGATCGACTTCCCGCTGCGCGCGGTCGAGCGCCGGGCGGATTTCGTCGGGGCGCTCGACAAACTCGCCGTAGCAGCCGAGCGATTCGGCCATCTTGTCGAAGCGCGTATAGCCGAGATTGCGGCCCGGCTTGTTGCCGTCCGGATCGGCGGTCCAGCCGCCGTTGAGGCTGACCACGACCAGGATCGGCGCGTTGTGGCGCGCGGCGGTATCGAGCTCGAGCGCGTTGAGGCCGAAGGAGCCGTCGCCGTGCACGACGATAACCTGCTTTCGGGCTTGGCGATCTTGGCGCCGATGCCGAACGGCAGCCCGACGCCCATGGTGCCGAACGGCCCGGAATTGAGACGGTGACCCGGCGCAAAGGTCGGCATCGACTGGCGGCCGTAATTGAGGATTTCCTGCCCGTCGACGACCAGGATGGCGTCGCGCTGCATGAAGTTCTTGATCTCGTCGCACAGCCGCAGCGGATGGATCGGGGTTTCATCCATCGGCTTGTTGGCGCCGGGCGCCTGGCGCTTGGCCGTCTCGCCGTCGGCGAGCTTCTTGCGCCAGGCGGAGAACCGATCCGCGTTGATCCGCTTGCCGCTCGCATCGATGAGCTGGCGCAGCACGGCCTTGCAGTCGCCGACGATGCCGATATCGATGCGCCGCGGCGCCGCGGCGATTTCGTCGGCGTCGATATCGATGCGGGCGATCTTGGCGCCGGCGTTGAAGCGCGGCGGCGCCGCGTGGCCGATGATGTAGTTCATGCGCGTGCCGACCACGAGAATCAGATCGGCGTCGCGGAACGCCGCCGAGCGCATGCTCATGTAAGAATAGTCATGATCGTCGGGCAGCACGCCGCGGCCCTGCGGCGTGGTGTAAAACGGGATGCCGGTCTTTTCGACGAACTCCTGCAGCTCGGGCCAGGCCTGCGACCAGATCACGCCGCTGCCGGACAGCACGATCGGCTGACGCGCCTTGGCGATGGCGTCGACCAGGGCGTCGACCTTGTTGGGGTCGCCGAGCGGGCGTGCATTCAGCAGCGGCCGGCCGGACAGGCTCCAGTCGACCTGCTCCTGCGGAATCTTGGCGTAGAGAACGTCGCCGGGGAAATCGAGATAAACCGGTCCGGGCTTGCCGCTCATCGCTTTCTGGAAAGCGACATTCACCTGCTCCGGGATGCGCTTGAGGTTGTAGACGCGATCGGCCCATTTGGTGCACGGCTTCATGATGGCAAGCTGGTCGATCTCCTGGAAAACCTGGCGCCCGTTCTGGCCGATGGGGCTTGAGCCGCCGATCGCCACGACCGGGCAACAGTCGATCAGCGCGTTGGCGACGCCGGTGGTGAGGTTGATCGTGCCGGGGCCGCTCGCCGCCATGCAGACGCCGGGCCGCTGCAACAGGCGGCTGTAGGCCTGCGCCATGAAAGCGGCCGATTGCTCATGGCGCACGTCGAGCGGACGAATGCCTTCCTCGATGCAGGACGACTCGGCGAGCAGCATCGGCCCGCCCATGAGGAAGAACAGGATGTCGGTGCCTTCGTTCTTCAAGGATTTGGCCAGGATCTCCGAGCCGGTGATGTCCGCCATATCTTGTTCCCCTGAGATGTCCCGTTTCCTCGTCAGACGATTTTGTCTTTGCCGAGCTGCTCGATCTGGTCCTTATCGAGGCCGAGCCATTCGCTGAGGACTTCATCGGTGTGTTGTCCGAGCAGCGGCGCGGGCTCGATCTTCGCCGTGCCGCCACTGAAGCGCACCGGCCAGCCCGGCATCTTGAAGGCTCCGGCGGCCGGATGCTGCATGGTCTGCACGATGCCGCGCCGCTCGAAATCCGGATCGTCGGTCAACTCCATGGTATCGAAGACCGCACCCGCCGGCACGCCGGCGTCGCCGAGGATGCGCATCGCTTCGCGCTTGTCGTGCTGGCGCGTCCAGGCGGAGATCATGTCGTCGACCTCGCGCTCGTGGCCCAGGCGCGCCGCGGCGGTATCGAACCGCGCATCGCCGATCAGGTCCTTGCGGCCGATCACTTCGAGCAAACGCCGCCAATGCTGTGGATTGGTTCGGCTGGTATAGACATAGACGTAGTCGTTGGCCCCGCCGGGCTTGCACGGATAGGTGCCGCTCGGCACGGCAAAGCCGGACAGGATCTTGGCGCCGTTGCGCTTGGCGGCCGCGCCTTGCGTCGCCTGGCTGGACAGCGCCACGCGGATGTATTGCAGCATGGCGTCCTGCATGGCGATCTCGATGTGCTCGCCTTCGCCGCTGCCGCGCCGCCGGTAGAGCGCGGCCAGGATGCTGATGGCCAGCAGCATGCCGGTGCCGGTGTCGCCGAGCGTCACGCCGGGCTTGAGCGGCGGCCCGTCGGCTTCGCCGGTAATGCTCATGACCCCGCCGGTCGCCTGCGCGATCATGTCGAAAGCAAGGTTGTTCTCGTAAGGCCCGCCGGTGCCAAAACCCTTAAGCTGCGCGTAGATGATGCCCGGGTTGACGCCGCGCACAACGTCGTAGCCGAGCCCCAGCCGCTCGATGGCGCCGGGCGCGAAATTCTCCACCATGATATCGGCGCGCTTCGCCATATCCTTGACCAGCGCCAGGCCGCGTTCGGATTTCAAATTGACGGTGACGGATTTCTTGTTGGCGTTGAACAGCAGGAAATACCAGGAGTCCTGCTGGTGGTCGGCCGCGCCATGCAGCAGGGAACGACCGGCTTCGCCGCCTTGCGGGTTTTCGATCTTGACGACTTCGGCGCCGAGCCAGGCGAGCGCCTCGGTGCAGGAGGGCCCGGCCTCGAACTGGGTCAGGTCCAGAACGCGGACGCCGGCAAGGCAGCCTGGAAGCGCGCCGGTGACCATTTTTTGATCCTCCCGTAGGAACTCGTTCTGCAACAGACAAAAGCAGTCTGTGCGCGAGCCCTCAACGATCGGCAGCGTAGTCGCCCACCCAGCGCGACTCAAGCGCCCGGTCGGCCGCAACGCGTCGGGCCGCTCATCCGCGAGATGGCGCCGTCGACCGGCGATTTTACGACAGGTATTCGACCTTGCCCGTGTCGAGATCGTAGCGCGCGGCGAGGACCTTCACCTTCCCGGCCGCGACCAGATCGGCCACGATCTTGCTTTTGCCGGCAATCTGCGCCGCCGTGCGTTTGGCGTTTTCGCGCATCGCGTTGTCGACGAAATTGCCAGGCTTGCCCTTCACCGCCTTGGCCGCCGGCACGATCGCTGCGACCATCGGCCCGATCGAGCCCGGGAAGCTCGCACCCTTGCTGACGACGTCGCAGGCCGCCTCTATCGCGCCGCAGCGTTCATGGCCGAGCACGACGATCAGCGGCACGCCGAGCACGGCGGCACCGTATTCGATCGTGCCCATGGTCGCGGTGTCGGCCGTATTGCCGGCATTGCGGGCGACGAACAGCTCGCCGACGCCGAGGCCGCCGAACAGCAGCTCCGGCGGCACGCGGCTGTCGGCGCAACCCAGCACGGTCGCCCACGGCTTCTGCCCGGTGACCACCGCCGTGCGGCGCTTGGCCAGATCGGCCGCGCACACTTGCGGCGCCTCGACGTATTTGGCGTTGCCTGATTTCAAATTGGCGAGCGCCTGATCCGCGGTCACCGACGTGGTCGCACCGTACGCGGCGGCGGCCCGATCGATTTGAAACAGCGCGCCGCCCGCCGCAAGGCCGAACCCGGCCATAGCGAGAAATTTCCGTCGGCCAATCGTCCGCTCGTTGCAGATCTCGCACATTTGGCGTTGCTCCATTTGTCGTTAAATTGTCCAGATAAATTCCGGAAACCAAAATGACGCTAGCACGCGGCTGGAGCGGCCGCGCGCCCGCGCTTCCGGAGCGATGAAAAAAGCGTTACGTCGCGATGCCCCGCACAACGGCCGCTGCTTCGCCCCGCATTGCTTGCAGGTAAATTCGACGGGGGTCCGGCCCTTCGTCGCCTTGACGCGATCGGGCGCGCTACCGGGGCGCAACTCTCCGGCCGGCCCGCAAACCCGGCCGGGCGACGCCATTTCTCCGTGACAACCCCGGCCTGCTATTTCTCCGGCGCGACCAGCTCCACGGGCGTGTAATTGCGCTCGGCGGCATCGTAGACCGCGACCTGAATCACCGGGTAGCTTTGCTTGAGCGTCGTACCGGCCGCCATGGCCTCTTCCGCGCTCTCGTAGCGCTTCTTCAGCTTGCCATCGATCGACAAAACATAGCCGTCGACCGGCACCGCGTCCGCGCGCAGATTTGTCGGCCTCTTCGTTTCCTGGAGCTTTAACTCCTGCATCTTTGGCGCCTGGATCTTTGGCGCCTGGACCAGCAGCTCCTGCACCTTTGCTTCTTCGTGCATCGGTTGTTCGTCCGATGCGTCTTCGCTTTTTGCCGCTTTAGCCTTTTTCTCTTTGCTCATGTGTCTTCCTTTATGGTGTTTGCATTATCGGCGCCCGCCCGCGCGATCAAATATCGGCCGCGACGAGATCGTAGGAGCCGCGGCGCCCACGCGCGTAGACCTTGGCGGCTATCGCGTAGATGCGGTCGCGGTTATTGTCAAACGCCCGCAACAGATCGACCGCGTCGGGCCGCAAGTTCGGCTGTATCCGGTTGAGGGCGTCTACCGTCACGAAGAACGAGCTCTCCATGGACTGGTCGTAGCCCCAGAAGCGGACCGCGCGTCGCGTCGCATCGTAGCTGCGGCTGCGGTTGGGAAAATTGATTGCCATATTCGTAGCCTTTCGGTTTTGCGACAGCCGTGGGAACCACATCACCGCCCCTTTGCCGGGACGCCCTCAAGCTTGCCTGCAGCGGCCGCGGCGTCGCGCTCTATCGCCGCCGCGAGGCTGGGCGGAGCGACGGTCAGCATTTCGACCGCGCCCGGGCAAGACTGTGCCGGCACCAGCATCGTCGTTGCGACACGGCGATAAACGGGGAACGACAATCCCTCGATCAGCTCTTCGTCGGTTACGACTTCATAACTGCCGGCGGGCAACAGCCGGCCGACACCTTCGAGCGAGAAAGGGCTAAGAAATGCTACGGTTTCGCGGTGCGTTCGTGTGAACATCGGGTTCTGTCCTGGCCGCCACGATCAAGCCGGCGGAATTTCGTCCGCCTTGGGCGGTTTTGATTTGAAGGTTGCGTGCGTGATGGACACGGCCGTCCCGCGTGGGTCGCTGGCGATTTCCAAGACAGCGTCAAGCTGTCTCACGAGCGCCTTAACAAGACTGGTACCGAGCCCCGGCTTGGTGTCGCCCGCACTCACGTCGGGCTTGCCGACGCCGTTGTCGGAAACCGTCAGCTTCCAATCAGTTCCCGAGACTTTGTAGGAAACGACGATCGCCGCGCCCGGCTTCGCGCCGGGGAATGCATGTTTCAATGCGTTCATCACCAATTCGGTGACGATCAGTCCGATGCTCACGGCATCGCGCGAGACCGCGGTGCCGGCATCGGCCTCGACCTTGAGCGAAACCGGCCGACTGTCGCCGATCATCGATTGCGCCAAAGTTTCGCATAGTTTGGTCAGGTAATTACCGATCTCGATCGGCACGTTTCGGTCGGAGAAATGCAGGTGCTGCTGGACCGCGGCGACCGACAAAACCCGCTGATGCGCGTCCTGCAATTGCAGCCTCGTCTCTTCCGACTGGACCGATCGCGCCTTGAGAAGAAGGATACTGGCGATGATCTGCAGGCTGTTGGCGACGCGGTGCGCCATCTCCTCCAACAGCATGTCTTTTTCTCGCAGCAACTCCTGCACCTGGCGCTCGATCGCGCGCCGGGCGGTGATGTCCTCGAATGCCAGCAGGATGGTGGTGTGGGTGCCCTTCTCGTAAAAGACCTTGCGGGCGTTGAGCAGCATGACGCGATGCCCGATCGTCGGGAACTCGCGCTCGACCTCATAACCTTCGATCGCCGCCTGGCCATTGCCGATCGTTTCCAGAAGATCGCGAAGCTCCGGGATGTCCCATTGACCGCCGTCGATCTCATAAAGCAGATGGCCGCGGACAGCTTCGCGAACGAGCCGGAAGGTCTCGTAAAAGGACCGGCTGGCGGCGATGACGCGGAGACCGTGGTCGAGCACCAACAGCGGATCGCGGACGGTATCGACGATTGCGTGCGCAAGTTCGATTCCGCCTTGGATATCGACGAACGGTGCTTCCTTCGACAGCGTCGAAGTTAACATGTGAACCTTTCGCCCGGCTTTCGAGCAGGGGCAAGGCAGCGCAAATTTTCATTAAGTTGGCGCGAACGCCGAGACGCCTTAGCCCGGCGTGGTGCAGGCGCAACCATGCGCCTTTATTTGCGAAAAGTCGAGGATATTGCGATCACGATCAAGGGACGGACGGGCTGAATTATCGCTCAGGCGCCGATGAATTGCGCGTAGAACGTCAGCGCGACGAGCAACACCGCCATCCCGATCGTCACGACGGTCGGAGGCACGAACCATTGCGTCATTTTGGGCCCTCCGGAAAAACTACGGAAAACGACGAGGCCGCCAATAGGCGGCCTCGCGCTCGTTGCGTCCAGATCAGATCTGGCGGCCCTTCATCACGGCATCGACATCGCGCTGCGCCTGCGTCTTGTCCATGCTGTACTTTGCGACCACCTGGGTGACGAGGTCATCCCGGTTCTTGAGCGCGCCGAGCTCCTGCTCGGAAAACTTGCTCCACTTGGTGCCGATGTCCTTGAGAAGGATCTGCTTGTTCTCGGCGGAATTTCCGGTGCCTGCCGGAGCGGTATTCGTGGTTTGAGCGTTCATGAGCGTTATCTCCAAAATATCCATGAAACATCATTTGAATGTGCATCATCCAAACTATCACCTCATATGGTAATGAATTGCCGGTAACCACAGGGGCAGCCGATCGTTGGCTTGAAATAAAGATCGGCAACCTCGCGCCCGGATGAGCAAATAAGACGCCAAATCGGTCGATGACCGGCAAATTCCGGGAATCGCGTAATAGTCGTCGCAATTCGACTTGATCGTCGCCATATAGAGTTGGCATCCAACAAGCAGACATTACGGCACCGCCGAGCGGGAGAGCGCTTGCGGCCTGTCACGCAGGGAGCTTCCCATGTTCACGGCAGAGAAATTTCGCGCAAAAGCGGCGGAAAGCGCCGAATCGCTCAAACATACCGACGTGCCGAGCGAAATCCGCGCGCTTCAACGATCGGAGCAAAGCTTCAGTGCGCTGGCGCAAAACGAAGACTGGCTTGCGGCCAATTTCGAAAAAATCATCACGTCGCAAGACATCCGCTCGCAGGACGAAGTCTCCGGAAAGCAGGGCAAAGTCTCCGGAAAAAGTGTCAACCGCAGAACCGTCGCGGAGGTCGAGGAGCATATCCTTCGATGTCTTGGGGCGGCCGTCATCATGCGGTGGAACACAATCCCGACGAAGCTGCAGCGTGAGCTGTTCGATACCGCGGGATCGCTGGGCGACGTGCTGCAAGCGACCGCGTTGCGAGGACAGATTGCCCGCTTCCTGCATGACCACAAGGACGAAGAGAACCCTGCCGGCGGCGTTTCCAATCCCAACATGACGAAAGGAGAGCTTCGTGGCTCATAAGTTCACTATCGGCCAGCTCGTCGACCTCGAAGCGAGGGTGCTTCGATCGTCTGCCCCGGGCCCTTATGAAATTCGTCATCTCGTTCCTGCCTCGGAGCGAGATCCCGGCGACCCTTGCTACCGCATCAAGAGCGTTGCCGAAAAGCACGAGCGCGTCGCCCCCGAGAGCGAGCTCAAGCTCTCGCATAGCGTTTTCGCCTGATGCCATAGCTACGGGCTCATCGATAGCGGCTTATCGTGCCGATCGTTGCCGCACGTTGCGCAGCGTGCCGTTACGACTCGAACTTCGCTACCCGCTATTTGCGCGGTTTCTTCCGCCGCTCAGGCAATTCCTCAATGGTGATCCCGCGTTTCGAATAATAGCCGCGAGACCCGCACTTGCCGCAACGCAGCGAGAATTCGTCGGGCAGCGCATTGAGCTTGTAGACAAGAATAGGCGCCGCGCATTTCTGGCAGGCGACCACGGCACGTCGGTAAAATCTTTTCTGACGCTCAGTGAGAAGCGATGACATGGGAAAGGGTTCTGTTGCCGGGCTCCCAGCCGGCTTGCCAGAAAATCTCTTCTCGAGCGTTAAGGCGCAGCGACAATTTCGCTCATTTCAATCGGCAATATGCCGACGTAACGGCGTCTGCGCCGTATCGTCTTACCGCCGCGCTCCAATTCGCCGGCGGTGGCCGCAGCGCAGACGAAACGCGTGGGTCGCGCTTGGCCCTCACAGCGTCCTTTGCTTCGCCCCGCATTCCTTGCAGGTGAACTCCACCCGGGTCTGCCCCTTCGGCGCCTTGACCCGGTTCACCGCGCCGCATTTGCCGCAGCGGGTCTCGATGCGCGTGTCGCCCTGCGTGACGGTGACGGCTCTGCGCTCCAGCGCCTCGCGCACGAGCCGTTCGGTTTCTGCGCGCATTTCTTCCTTCGACATGACGGCCCTTTTTGCTTGCCCTGCTCCCGCGGCGGCTCTCTCTAACAGAATCCCGCCGGCGCCGCACCACCCGGAAATAGGCGCCGTCACTCGTGCCAATTCAACGCGCCGCACTTCGCCCGGGTGCCGAACCGCTGGTCGAAGTCCACCGTGCCGCCCGCGATCGGGATCGAGGTCGCCGGCAATCCGCGGGTATATTGATTGACGATCAGATGTTTCTTGTCCGGCGCTATGCTGAGGCGGACGGGTTCGAGCGGCTTGCCTTTCGACGCGCCGGTCAGATCGAGCGCGTACCAACCGATCGTCGGCGGCATCGCCAGGATATTGTCGAGATCGGGCCGGTCGTTGTGTCGGAAAACGACCGACTGCGGCAGATAAATCTCCATGTTGGCATCTGCGCCGGTGCAGGCCATGACACGGATCATGTCGGCCTCGTCACCAGGATCTGCCGCCATAACCGGCATAGCCGGCAGGCAAAGAACCAGAAGAAGCGCCAATCGTTTCATCGCCGCCCCCCATGACACTACTATCGATGGACAATTGTAGAATTGGGCGCCGCGCGACACAATCTTGGCCTGGACGACGTGTTAGCCTCGCCCCATGCCGCAATCCGATGAAAAGCCCCTCCCCGCCGTCGGCGTCTATTGGATCGAGGAGGCCGACTATGCGGCCGCGCGCGCCCTGTTCGAAGACGGCGCCACGCTGCCGCCCAGTTGGGCCGAATGGCTTAAAATGGCGGAGGAGATGAAGAAGGGCCTGGAAGCCTACGGCCATCCGGTGATGAAGGTGCGCATCGACCCGGCGACCTTCGCGGCCTGGTGCGCGGCGCACGGCACCACGACCGGCAGGCCCGGGCGCAAGGCTTTTATCGCCGCCGCGGTGAAGGAACGCTACGGCGAGCAGAATTGAGCACCCCCTCCTTGGCCGGCTGCGCCGCCGGACGCTAAGCTAACGCCAGAGCGCGCCGCAAGCGCCGGGCAGGATGAGGAACGCCATGAACTATTCGACCGATTTTCCCTCGATCGAAACCCAAGTCTCGCCGCAGGAATGGCAGGCGCGGCTCGATCTCGCCGCCTGCTATCGCCTGGTCGACCGCTACGGCATGACCGACCTCATCTATAACCACATCACCGCGCGCGTGCCCGGCGAAGACGACGCGCTGCTGATCAATCTCTACGGCCTGCTCTACAAGGAGATCACCGCCTCCAGCCTGGTCAAGATCCACGTCGACGGCGAGATTATCTGGCAGCCCGACACCGACTACGGCATCAACAAGTCCGGCTACGTGATCCACGGCGCGATCCACAAGGCGCGCGCCGACGTCGCCTGCGTGCTGCACACCCATACCCGCGCCGGCATGGCGGTGGCGGCGATGGCCTGCGGGCTGTTGCCGCTGTCGCAGACCGCGATCCGCTTCGTCGGCCATATCGGCTATCACGACTACGAGGGCCCGGCGCTCGAGCTCGACGAGCGCGAGCGCCTGGTGCGCGATCTCGGGGCCCACGACGCGCTCATCATGCGCAACCACGGCCTGCTCACCTGCGGCGCCACCGTGCAGCAGGCGTTCAACACCATGTACCAGCTCGAACTGTCGTGCCGCTCGCAGGTCGACGCCATGGCGGCGCGTACCGAGCTCAACCTTCCGGGCGAGAACGTGCTGGCGCACACCGCGCATCTTTATCAGCCGGGCACGCGGCGGCCCTACGGCGTGCTGGAATGGCCGGCCATGCTGCGGCTGCTGGCGGCCGAGCAGAAGAGCACCGATTTCCCGCCCTATTGGCACTGAGGGGCATTGCCCGCTCATAAGCGAACAAGCGGCGAGCAAGAGTCAGGCGGCATCCTCGCGCTTGACCGGCGCGTCCGCCGCTTCCTGGCCGCGCCGCGCCACCAGCGTGGGCAAAAGGTGCCCGATGTTCTTGCGCATGGCGGCCGACGCGCGCTCGGCATCGGCACGGGCGGCGCGCTCATGCGCAAGCGCGGCGGTTAGTTCCGCGATCTTGCCTTCGGCGGTCTCGCGCTCGACCTTCAACAGCACCTCGAGCAATTGAGTGAGCTCGGTCTGCGCCTTGACGTGATCACGCGCCGTTTTCTGCGCGCTTTCCAAAGTTTCCGCCGAACGCGCCAGCTCTTCATAGCGCTTGGCGACGCGGGTGTGCGCACCGTGAATCGTTTCAAGTTGCCGTTCGCGCTCCTGCAGTACCCGCGTCAGCCGGGCAATTTCGATCTCGAAACGGACGCTTTGCTGCATGAGTTCGGCGCGGTGTTGCCGCCGCTCCTCGTCGATCGGCGCGGCCAGCTTCTCGGCTTCCGCTTTCTTGGCGGCGAGCCCAGCGGCCAGCGCCTCGATCTTTTGCCGTGCCGCGGTCAACGCCGTGCCGCGTTCGTCGAAGGCGGCCCTGAGCTGGTGCGCCAGCCGTTGCGATTTGGCGACATCGCCTTGCGCGGCTTCAAGCTGCACGCGTAGCGCGGCCATCTCCTCGTCGGCATGCGCGAGCGACTGCTTGGCGGCAGCGGTCTCGCTTTCCTGCTGTGACAAAGCCCCCTGCAGAAGGCCGACGCAATTTTCGAGGTCGACGAGCGCCGTACGCATGCTCTGCAGTTCGGCCGCTTGCTGTTGCCGCACATTGCATAGATCGGCGATCTGAATGCAACGCGCGGACAATTCCCGCCACTGGTCCTTGAGCGCAAGCTCCAATTCGCGCTCGCGGCCGCGCGGGACGTTGGTGAGGCGCGGATAATGGCGTCCGTCGCCATCGACGGCCGGTGCGACCTGTTCGAGCAGGTCTGAGACGTCGAACGGCTCCGACTCCAGCCCGGTGTCCTGGCGCCGCTTCAGGATCGGCTGCGGACCGATCCTGATGGGCGGCAAGGCTGCGCGCTTCCTCACCGCAACCGGCAAGCCCGGCTGGCTGATGGCGCTCATCGCGGCGCCGGCGATTTCGGCTTCTAAACTGGTGGGCGGCGATTTCACCGATGGGGCTCGCAAGTTGACGCCAAGCGGCTGGCGCCGACGCCGAATCGTTTGGCAGGACACCCAGGCTCCTCCGCGGCGCCTTAACCTTTCGTTAAGGCCAGGCGGGCGGCGCGCTTTTGCGCAAATAGTGGGCAGACAATTTTGGCTAAATTCGTCCTCAATTTGAACTTTCCGCCTTCATGACCGACGCATGACGTGGCATTTGCGCATCTTCACCTGCCGCGCGTCTGCTATAGAATAGGCTTAACGATTCTTACCATTCGGGGGCCCTAGGTGCTGCGGAACTCGATCAGAAGCTTTTTGCTCGGCGCGGCGCCGGCCGGCATCGCGCTCGCGCTGGTCTCCGCGCAGCCGGCGAGCGCCCAGTTCTTCTTCGACATTTTCAACCCGCCGCAGCAGCCGCAATATTCCGCGCCGGAAGGCCAGCGCGTTTACGAGCATCGCCGCCCGCACCGCCGGCATCGGGTCGAGGAGCGGCATAAACGCCACC
This sequence comes from uncultured Pseudomonadota bacterium, assembly GCA_963805535.1. Lineage (GTDB taxonomy): Bacteria > Pseudomonadota > Alphaproteobacteria > Rhizobiales > Xanthobacteraceae > Pseudolabrys. Next base: position 441,822 of record CAWDUV010000002.1, on the reverse strand, counting down.
GCCACGAAGCCAAGCGCGAGCTGGCGTGGAACCCGAAGGAAGCGAAGGGTCCGTTCCAGATCGTGATCGCCATCGCTTCGCAGCAACTGCTGCTCTACGGCCAGGACGGGTTGATCGGACGCGCCTCGATCTCGACCGGCATGCCCGGCCACCCGACGCCGACCGGCGTGTTCACCGTTCTGTCGAAAGCGCGCTGGCACGAGTTCGAACATCTATAGCGGCGCCCCCATGCCCTGGATGCAACGCATCACCTGGTCGGGCATCGCCATGCACGAAGGACCGCGGCCCGGCTATCCGGCCTCGCACGGCTGCATCCGGCTGCCGGGGGATTTCGCCGTGCGGATGTACCACACCACCAAGGTCGGCGTGCGCGTGATCGTGACGCGCGAACCGGTGGCACCCGAGCCGATCGCCAGCGCGAAGCTGTTCGAGCCGGCGCCGCGGGAGGCGAAGGCGGATGCAAAGCCGGTGACGGTGGCGGCCAACGGCGATGCTGCAGCGCATATGACCTTTGCCGCCAAGACTTCCAGCGCGAAGCCGGCCGCCAAGAGCGATGCCTCCGGCGACGACAAGGCAGCGTCCGACCCGTCCAAGACGGGCGACACCAAGACCTCGGCCGCGAATGGCGACATTGCGCTGCCGGAACCGGCCAAGCCCGCAAAGAAGGCGGTCGCCGACGAGCAGCCGAAACCAAGCGGGCCGGTCGCTGTGTTCGTCAGCCGCAAGCAGGCCAAGGTGTTTGTGCGCCAGGGCTTTGTCGAGCTGTTCGACATGCCGGTGACCATCGCCGATCCGGACCAGCCGATCGGCACCCATGTGTACACTGCCATGGGGCTCGCCGACGGCGGCAAGGCGATGCGCTGGACGGCGATGTCGATCCCGAGCAGCTATCGCCACCCGCGCCACGCCGAACGGCGGCATCGCCGCGGCCGGGTCGATGAGGAGGCAAAGCCGGCGCCGGCGCCCGCCGCCTCGAGCGCGACCGAAGCGCTCAACCGCATCACGCTGCCGCCGGAGGCGGTGAAGCGGATTTCCGCGCTGCTGGTCCCCGGCTCCTCGCTCATCGTGTCGGACAATGCGCTGTCCGACGAGACCGACGATTCCACCGGCTTCATCGTGCTGACGCGCTGAGCGGACGCGCGGCCTGACGCGCGAGCGTTTGGGCTGCCGCCGTTAGGTCCTGCGGCGCGCTCCCGCGCGCCGTAGGGGGAGAGCGCAGCGGCTTACCAGCCCGAACCGCCGCCGCCGCCACCGCCGCCGCCGGACGAGCCGCCGCCCGAGGAGCCGCTGCTGCTGCTATCGCTATCGCCGCCGCTCGAGCCGGGTGCGGTCGAAGCGGATTCGATGGTGGTCGACAGGTCGTTGGCTCAGGCCGTCGACGAAAGCCTCGGGGTCGTCGCGCCAGCGCCGGTCCTCGCACCAGGTCGCAACCGCCGCTCCGGAGGCCGCCGCCGCGGCCAGCACGCCGGCAAAGCGCTTGGCCCAGGCGTTCTGCACGTCGAGCGCGATGGCATAGGGCAGGAAGCGCTCGAACAGCTCGGGCGTCTCCTTGGGCGGATTGTCGAAGTTGAGCCGGTCCTTTTCGGCGACGCCGAGATAGAGCTTGAAGCCTTCGATCTGGTCCATGATCTGGCGGCCGAGCTTGCTGGGCGACTGCAGCCAGTGGAAGCCGAGCGCGGCGAACGGCGCCAAGGCGAAAGCCGCGAAGGCGGGGAAGATCGCCTGCATGCTGTCGGCCTTGGCCCACATCAGGAACACGCCGAGTGCGATGAACAGGCCGGCCAGCACCAGACCGCCGAGCGCGCGCAGCAGGCCGCCGATGCCGCCGCGCCGGAAGCCGTTACGCACGACCACGGCGCCGATCATGATCGGAATGAGCGGCACCACCATGCCGGCCGTCATGCCCGGGCCGCCATTGCCGTAATTGGCGACAAAGGCGTGACCGATCAGCGCCACCACGGCGGCGCTGGCGAAGAAGCCGAAGAACGACCACAGCCGATTGTTCCTGAACAGCTTGCCGGCATAGGAATTCGACAGCGCGCGCACCAGCCCGAGCTTGGCGTCGTTGATGGCGTCGCTGTCGGACTGATCGAGCCGCACCGCGGGCTGCGCCTTGAACAACGCGTTCTCCACCGCCTTCTCGGCCGCGTCGAGCGGCTTGTCGCTTTTGACTTGCTTGATCTCGCCGTCGTCGTCGGTGGAGGTGAGCTTGATGTGGCCGTTGACGCCGAGGCCGACGATGGCGGCGGCAAAGCAGCGGTTGTCGAAATTCATGGTATCGACATAGCGCACGGCGGCGGCCGACATGCCGTCCGGCGGCGCAAACAGCGGGATGATCGTGCCTGCGCGCGGATCGCGGCCAACCAGCAGCCAAGCGGTGAGATAGAACAGGATCACCAGCGCGCCGCCGAAAATGGCGGACGAGGCGCCGGGACGGTCGGCAAACAGCGACTGCAATTGCTGCAATTGCGTCGGCGGCGCCACCACGCCCTTGCGCCAGGCGGCGGCGACGGTCAAGCCGTTGCGGTAAGGCAGGCCCTTGGTGGTGCGGAAAACGATGCGGCCGGGCTGCTGCTCGACGATCGTTGCGTCCTTGCCGGCCGCGCCTTGCGGGCCGGTGTAGAGCGCGGTCTGCTTGAAGGCGACGCGCTCGGGCAGCGTGATGCGCGCTTCCGCCTCGTCGATCGGGAAGGTCCAGCCGTTGCCGGTGGCGTTCCAATAGAGCTCGTCGAAGTCCTTGAAGAAGCCGATCTGGCGCGTGGTGCGGTATTTGATCAGGAATTCGTGCTGACCGCCGTTGAGATAGCGCTTGGCGTCGCCGATACGGATGCGCACGCCATTGCCGAGGCGCTCGGTGGCGTAGGGCTCGGGCGCGCCGTCGCGCCTGACCTCCAGCACGTCGAAGCCGACCGAAACGCGCGTGCCGTCCTTGGCCCGGTAGGTGGTGGGGAAGTCGCGCAGGATGCCGTGGCGGATGGCGGCGCCCTCGGCCCGCACCTGGATGGTCTCGGTGACCAGCAGGTCGCCGTTGCGCTGCACGTCGACGTCGCTGACGAAGCGGGTGATGCGCTCGCTGGCGCCCGCCCCGGCGAGCGTCAGGACGCACAGGAAACCCACGAGAATGAGCCGTTTCAGCATGTTGAACCCCATGGCATGGCCGCCGGCGGGCGCCGGGCCAAAGCTTAGTCAGGCCCGCGCCCGGCCCGGTTCAACGGGTCGAACCGGCGCCGCGGCGGGCCCGACAAAGACCGGTACGGGGTCGCCTGCCGACACCGGGTCGAGGCTTGCCATGCTGCGCCTGATCGCCTTCATTTCGGCCGTCCTGGTCGCCGGCACCCTCACCGCCGCCGCCGCCGGCAAGACCGATATGGCGCTTTGCGCCGGCGGCAAGGGTGGCGATGCTATCGCCGCCTGCACGCGGCTGATCGCGGATGGGCACCTGCCGCCCGACAAGCTCGCTGCCGCCTATGATCACCGCGCCCGCGCGAAGTTTTCCGCCGAAGATGCCGGCGGCGCCATCGCCGACTACGACAGCGCGATCAAGCGCTATCCCGGTTGGGCGGTCGGCCACCGCATGCGAGCCGAGCTGCTGGCCGCAATGGGCCGCAGCGGCGAGGCGATCGCGAGCTATTCCAAGCGCATCGAGCTCGCACCCAACAACGCCTTCAACTGGCAGGACCGGGGCGACGCCTACCGCGCCGCCGGCGATCTCAAGCACGCGCTCGCCGACTACAGCGCGGCGATCGCGCGCAAGCCGGGCGACCCGCGCTTCTGGCACGCGCGCGCCATGGCCTATAAGGCGCTCGGCGACAAAGCGCATGCGCTCGCCGATCTCGACAAGACGCTCGAGCTGTCGCCCAATTACGCGCGCGCCTACCGCGAGCGCGCCGCGCTCCGCCGCGCCATGGGCGATACCGCCGCGGCCAAGGCGGACGAGGCCAAGGCCGACGCCGTGCCGAAGAACTGGCCGGGCCCCGGCGATTTCCTGCTGCTGTTGCTGCTGGGGCTGCTGCTGAACCCGCTCAGCATCATCTCCGGAGTTCTTGGCGGCGATCCTGCTGCGCCGGCGCTGGCTGAGCCTCGCGGTGGTCGTCGGCGCAGGCGCAGCCATCGGGCTGATCGGTCCGCTGGGCGATCTTTACGATGCGCTTTTCACGCCGCGCGGTTGGGCGGCGCAGGATTGGGCGACGCTGGCGCTCGCCGCCATGTACGCCGTGCCGAGCCTTTTCTGGTGGGGCCTGACGCGCTGGCTTTACGGCCTGCTGCAGCGCCGCCGCCAGCGGCTTGCAGGATCGACGCCGGCGGCGTAAGGCGCGGGCCGGGGTACGATGATCTATGCCGCCGGAGGAAGCCGTGCCGAACCCAGGCTCGCCGCAATCCAAACAGGAAAGGTCTTCGGGGCTAGCCAGCGGCGGCGCGCTGACCGCGGTGCTGGTGGGGCTGGCCGGCGCCGCCGGGCTGTTTCTGGCCTGGATGGCGGCGGGCACCCTGCTCCTGATCTTCGCCGGGCTGCTGTTCGCGGCGCTGCTCGACGCCTGCACGCGCTGGCTGTCGCTGCTGCTGCCGTTGTCCCGCTCCTGGAACCTGACGATCGTCAGCGTTGCCATCGCCATCGTCGTCGCCGGGATTTTGTTCTGGAGCGGCTTCAGCGTCGCCCAGCAGATCAACGATCTGGTGCGCGCGCTCAACCAGCAACTGCACGTGCTCGAGCGGGGCATGGCGGAGATCGGCTTGGCTCCCAGCGCCGGCGCCGGCGCCTCGCCGATCGGCCATCTCAGCCGGCTGCTGTTTCCCAATCCGCATCAGCTGTTCGGCGAGGCCCGCAACGCCTTCACCCTCGCCGTCGGCGGCATCGGGCAAGCGGTCATCGTGGTGTTGATCGGTTTGTTCGTGGCCATCGACCCGGCCCTCTACCGGCGCGGCATCGTCGAGCTGTTGCCGGAGCAGCGGCGGCTAAAGGTCGCGATCATCCTCGACGAGACCGCGCTTTATCTGCGCCGCTGGCTGATCGGCCAGTTGGCGGCCATGCTGCTGCTGGCGGTGTTGACCTCGATCGTGCTGGCGCTATTCGGCGTGCCGAGCCCGGTGCTGCTCGGCATCCAGGCCGGCTTGTTCAACTTCGTGCCTTATCTCGGCGCCGTCATCGCGGCCGGTCCGATCCTCTTGATGACGCTGCCGCTCGGCACCACGACGCTGCTGATCGTGCTCGGACTCTATACCGTCATCCATATCGTTGTCGGCTATGCGGTGATACCGCTGATTCAGAAGCAGGCGGTGCATCTGCCGCCCGCCTTGACGCTGGCGAGCCTGATGCTGTTCGGCGCGCTGTTCGGGGTCGCCAGCGTGGCGGTGGCGACGCCGCTGGTCGCCGCCATCCGCCATGGCGTGCTGCGGCTGCGGCATATTCCGGCCGCCGCCGGCAGCGCAATTGAAACGTTCCATCCGTAACTTGGCGGCGCGAAGCTCGCTTGCTAAGGTTCCGCCGCCGACAGCGAAGGTTTTGCGTTCATGAGCGACGCCGATCTGCATGCCGAAATCGAGGCGCTGCGGCGCGAGATCGCGGCCCTACGCGCCGAGCAAGGCGCGGCCGGCAAAAGCGGCGCGGCGAAAGCCGAGGAGGCGATCGAAGCGGGCGCCGCCGGCCTGACCGAGCAATTGCGCGGGCTGGCGCGCGAGATCGCCGACTTGACCGAAGAGACCGAAAAAGGCGTCGTCGCCCATCCGCTCACCAGCGTGCTGGCCGCGCTGGTGCTCGGCCTCGTGATCGGGCGGGTGCTGCCAAGATAAGCGAGGACAGGCGCGGTGCAGACCGTATTCCGTCACTTACGCGTGTTTTGGCGCGCCGAGCGCATCATCGCGGAAACGCGCCTGCGCGTGCTGCTTCGCCGCTCGATGCTATACGCCCTGGCCGGGCTGATCGCGGTGTTTGGGCTCGCCATGCTGAACGTGGCGGCCTATTTCTTCCTGCGCGGGCTGTGGGGCCCGATCTGGGCCGCGCTTGCCGCCGCGCTCGGCGACCTCATCATCGCGCTTGTCGTCGTACTGATGGCTTTGGCGGTACGGCCGGGGCCTGAGCTGCCCGCCGCGATCGAGCTACGCGACATGTCGATTGAGGGGCTGGAGGGCGAGCTCGGTCCCCTGCAGGAGCGCTTCGCCTGGCTCGGCCGCGCTGCGCGCGACCCGTTCGAAACCGTGCTGCCGGCGATGCTGATCCCGCTCATCACCTCGATCATGCGCGGCTTGCGCAAGAACAAGCCGGAATAAAACGCGCGGTCACCAGAACGGCTTGATTTTCTGCAGGTAGATGATCCCCAGCAGGATCAGCAGCAGCATTCCCAGCAGCGTCACGTTCAACAGCAGCGACTGGTTCGCCTCCTTCTTCTGCCACCAGCTGCGCGGGCGCACGCCGCGGCTGACCAGCACGACCTGCGCCGCCAGATTGACGCAAACCAGGTTGACCGCCAGCAAAGTGGCGGCGCCGGCCGCGTGCTTGAACTCGCCGGCGCCGAGCGTCAGCCCCAGCGCGGCGGCCGGCGGCAGCAGCGCCACCGCCACCATGACGCCGACCAGCACGCTCGACAGCCCCGACACCAGCGACAGCACGGCGGCGGCGCCGGAGGCGAGCGCGATGGCGACACTGTCGTAAGAGACGGTGGTGCGCGCGAGCAATTCATGACTGTTGAGATCGAGGCGCAAGAAGAAGCCGGCGAACGCGGCGACGCCGATGGCAAGGATCAAGCCGGCGGCGTTGGCGCGCAGCGCGCGCGCCATCAGCGCATGGTCGCCGAGCGCCACCCCGAAGGCGAAGGCGAGGCTGGGGCCGAGCAGCGGCGCGATCACCATGGCGCCGATCACCACGGCGATATTGTTCTCCACCAGCCCGATGCCGGCGACCAGCGTCGACAGCACGATCAGCAGCACGAAGGTGCTGTCGATCTGGGCGCCCTCCACGACCGTGTTGTAAAGCTCTTCGCGCGCCGCGGTGCTCGGCTGCGCCGGCGCCGGCTCCTCCGGCTCGTCCGCCGGCGGGATCACGGCCAGCGTCGGCAGCAGCACGATGCGGTGCCGGTTGTCCATGAGAATGCCGTGGAATTTGTCGATCAGCGCCTGGCAATGGGTCGCCGGCGCCAGCACGCGCACCACCGTCTCGCCGGCCTCGGCGCCCGGCAGGCACCAGACATCGGCCACTTCGGGCGCGCGGCTCACGCGCATGACCTTGTCGAGGTCCCGCTCGGGCACGACGACTTCGATGAGGCGCATCGCCATTGTGCGTCAGGCCTGGAAGATGAGCATCAGGAAGGCGGCGAACAGCATCACGTGCACGGCGCCCTGCAGGATATTGGTGCGGCCGCTGGCGAAGGTGACGACGCTGACCAGCAGCGTGAGCAGCAGCAAGAGATTATTCGCCGGGTTGAGGCCGAGATCGACCGTGCGGCCGGTGAAATAGCTGATCGCCAGCATGAACGGCACCGACAGCCCGATGGTCGCCAGCACCGAGCCGAGGAAAATGTTGACCGAGCGCTGCAGCCGGTTGGCGAAGCGCGGCGCGCGTGGCGCCGAGCGCCTCCGGCGTCGCCACCAGCAGGGCGATGGCGACGCCGCCGAGCTGGGTCGGCACATTGAGCGTCTCGATCAGATAGTCCATCGGATGGGCGAACTGCTCGGCGAGATAGGCGACCGGCGCCATGTAGAGGATGAGCAAGGTGGCGTGGCGGTAAAGCGGCGCCTGGCGGTCGCCGCGGCGCGGGCGCGGCTCGTGCTCATCCTCGAGCGTGAAATAGCCGCGGTGGCGCCCGGTCTGGATGGCGAGGAAGGCGCCGTAGAGCCCGATCGACATGATGACGAGAAAGACCTGCTGCGCCGCCGACAGCGTCGGCCCGCGCGGTGCTCACGGTGTAATTCGGCAGGCTGAGCGTGAGCACGGCGAGCGGAATGATGACGCTGAGATAGGCGTTGGCGCCCTGCAGATTGTAGTGCTGCTCGCGGTGGCGGGCGCCGCCGATCAAGAGCGAAGCGCCCACCATGCCGCCCAGGATGATCATGACGATGGCGAACAGCGTGTCGCGCACCAGCGTCGGATTGTTGGCGCCGTGCAGCATGACGGCGGAAATGCTCATCACCTCGATCGCCGTGACCGAGAGCGTGAGCACGAGTGTGCCATAGGGCTCGCCCAGCGCCTCGGCGATGCGGTCGGCATGGCGCACCACCGACAGCGCCGAGCCCAGCACCACGCCGAACAGCCAGACGAAAATAAGCGTCAAGCCGAGCGGATGGGTAATCCAAGCCAGCAGCACGCGGCCGGCCAGCAGGAAGGCGAGCGTGGTCGCCAGACTCACGCCCAGAAACCATTCGGCGCGGATCGCCTTGACCACGGCTGCGGCACTCCCCCTGAGGGCCCGCCGCGTGGACCGCGGACAAATTCCCTCCCCGGCCAGTGTAGCCAAAGGCCGAAAGCGCCCGATAGGGGCGGCGTGCCGCGCCCGGCCGGCGGCCCACACAAAAAACGGCAGGCGCCGCGACGGCGCCTGCCGGCATGCTCACGATCGCTTAGGGCGCGCCTTAGGGGCAGCGCCCTCGCCCGCGCTACTTCATTTTGCTCTTGTTCATGTGGCTCTTGTTCATGCCGGAGCCGGTGGTGCTGGCCTTCGTGACACAGCTCTGCGCGCCCTTCTTGGCCTTGGCGCAGGAGGCCATGGTCTCGTATTTGCAGTTCATCTTCGAGCCGGGACCTTTCAGGCAATACTTGCCGCTCATGGCCGCCGCGGAAGCGGTCGGAATCGCGAGGGCGAAGGCCGACAGGACCGCAGCAAGCGTCAACATCTTACGCATCATGCTCTCCTTGGGTTCCACTGCTTCCCCCCGGCGCAACGCCAACGTCAAAGCGGTATGGGAGTTCCGGCTTGGTAAATGTTTTGTATCCAGCCGCAGTAAGGCGGTAACAATTGCACGATCAAAAACGGCAGGCGCCGCGGCGGCGCCTGCCGGCATTGTCGCAATCGACGGCGGGCGCGCGCCTCGCGGCGGCGCCCTCATCCGCTACTTCTTCATCTTGCTCTTGTGCATGCCGGAGCCGGTGGTGCTGGCCGTCCGCGCGGCGCAGGTCTGGGTGCCCTGCTTGTGGTCGTTGCAGGCGTCCATGGTCGCGAACTGGCAGTTGATCTGCGAGCCAGGACCCTTGAGGCAATACTTGCCGCTCATGCCGGCGGCCGAGGCGGCCGGGGCGGCGAGGGCGAAGGCCGACAGGACCGCGGCAAGCGCTATCATCTTACGCATCGTGCTCTCCATAGCTTCTTTGCTCCCCCTCCTGCCGCCCCACTAGCCAACGTGAAAGCGTTTGCGGGAGTTCCGCTGCGCATGCTCGTTTTGTCACGCGCGCCGGTAACACTTGCTACCTGCGGCCGGCGCAGCGCATGATCGCGGACCAAGGGGCGCGACACATCGGTTCGACTGTCATGCTGGGCGCCGCCTTCATTGTTCTCACCATCGCCGTGCTGATCGGGGCGCTGCTCGCGGTGCTGCATCTGCGCGAGAACGCCGCGCTGCCGGCTTTTTCGCTCGCGGCGTTGCACGGGCTCATCGCGCTCGGCGGTCTCGCTGCGCTTGCGCTTTCGTTGCGCGGACCGGTGCGTGGTGTCGAGCAAGGCACCGCGGCGTTCGGCGCGGGTTCCGCCGCGATCCTGGCGCTGGCGGCGCTCTTCGGGGTCGCGCTGTTCGCCGCACGCCTGCGCCGCGGCAAAGTGCCGCGAACGCTGATCGCCGTGCATGCCACGCTCGCGATCGGCGGCTTCGTGGTGCTCGCCGCCTATTACTTCGCCGGCTAAGCCGCAAAACACGAGCAGCCGGCCGCGATCGCTTTGCGGCGTGCCGCACGCGCGAGAGGTATCTTGATCCTTTCGTCCCCTTGTCTTGCCGCGGATGGGAATATCGGTTGTTTAGTTCGAAAGACTGCGTTAGCGTCGATCCATTCGTCGCGACGCTGAATGAATCATTTCATTCTCGGAAGTGTCGCAGCGTACCGACTGAGAAGTCCGTGGACGGAAACGATCGCGTCCCAACTTGACCTCAGTAACGATCTAGGCAAAACGCGTGAAAAGAATAATAATCGCGACGCTGATGGCGCTCGCCTTCGGCCTTTTTAGCATGCCATCCCTGCAGGCCACACCGGCCGGTAACGGCTGGGCCGTGAAATCGGCGCTCAAAGCGGTGTCGTCACTCAAACAAGTCCGTCAATATCGCAGGTACCGCAGAGAGAGACATCGCCGGCACCGCAGGTGGCGCCGGTAGTTCAAATCGCGGCGTCGGGCAGATCCTCGGGGAAGGGGCCGAAGGCGTCGAAGCGCCTCCCCGGTCCCTTCACCGAGGCGGTGAGCTCGTAATAGAGCATCTTGTAGGTCATGAGCACGCAGCCGGCGTCCCGCATGCGCGTGAGCGCGGCCGCCACATTGCGCGTGGAAGAGAAGATCAATTCCTCCATGACATAGACTTCGTAGCCGAGCGCGGCGAGGCCGAGACAGGACTGCATCACGCAGACGTCGGTTTCGCAGCCGGCCACGACGATCTGGCGGCGTTTCAGCGCTGCAAGGTGCGCCTCGATCTTCCTTTCCTTGCTGAGGTCGAAGAAGTCCTTCTCGAAGGTCTTGGCGCCGGCGGGAAGCAGCCGCGCCACCTCGCGCGGCAGCGCGCCTTTGATTTCCACCGGGCGCTCCAGCGTCGCCACCACGGGAATGCCGAAAGCGCCGGCCAAGCGCACGAAATTGGCGGTATTGGTCTTGACCCGCGCGCGCTGGCGCGGCGGGATCTGCGCCAGGAAAAAGCCCTGCAGGTCGACGATCACGGCCGCGCAGCGCGCCGGATCGATCCGCTTCACCGCCGTCATCGCGCCGCCCGCCTTCTTGCCCATTGTGTCGACATTAAGTCCCCAACCGGCCCAGCGCCATAGCGACCGCATGCCCGGTTGCCAAGCGCGCGTGGCCTGATACAAGATCGCCGCCCCGATGGCGAAAAATCACAGCTATATCCTCGGCATCAACGCCTACGACCACGACGTCAGCGCCTGCCTGCTGCGCGACGGCGAGATCGCCTATGCGGTCGAGAAAGAGCGCATCACGCGCGCAAAGCATGCCGGCGGCTTCTTCCAGGAGCCGATAGACTATCTGCTCGCCGCCGAAGGCATCACGCTCGACGATATCGAGCTGGTGGTGCGCAATTGCTACGTGCTTCCGGTCGAGGAATTGGAGGTGCGGCTGATCTACCAGGGCGACTTCGCCGAGGGCGAGCGCGAGCAGGTCGAGAAGAGCCCGCTGTTCCTGCCCAAGTCGAACAAGGTGATGACGGTCTCGCATCATCTTGCGCATGCCTACAGCGCCTTCGCCGCCTGCCCGTTCGACGAGGGCGTGGTGATGATCGTCGACGGCGTCGGCAGCTACAGTGCCGACATCAAGGAGCCGGGCCAGCTCACCGAAGGCGTCAATCCGCTGGCGCGCGAATCGGAGAGTTATTACAAGTTCAAGGGCTCGCAGCTCGAAACGCTGAAGAAGGTGTGGCTGGAGCCGCGCCGCGGCATGTTGAGCGACGAGTTCTTCAACATGGACGGGCTGGGCGCGCTCTACAGCCGCGTGTCGAGCTATATCTTCGCCGACTGGAACAAATGCGGTGAGGTGATGGGGCTGGCGCCCTACGGGCGGCCGGAGGCGTTCCGCCGGCTGATCGACGTGAAGTCGAACGGCGAGCTCGCCATGACCGCCTGGGACGAAACTTTTGACCAGCCCTGGGCGCCGGACGGCGAGATGAAGTGGGAAGCAAGCCCGGCCATGAAGCATTGGGAGGACATGGCCTGGCGCATCCAGCACGACAGCGAAGAGGTGCTCATCGCGCGCGCGCGCTGGCTGCGCGAGACGACCGGCGCCAAGAACCTGTGTCTGGCCGGCGGCGTGGCGCTCAATTGCGTCGCCAACGGGCGGATCGTGCGCGAGGCCGGCTTCGACAATGTCTGGATCCAGCCCGCCGCCGGCGACAACGGCATCTCGATCGGCTGCGCGCTCTACGGCCGGCTGGCGGTGCAGAAGAAGCCGCGCGCCTTCGTGATGAAGCAGGCAACGCTCGGGCGCGACTACACCGACGCCGAAGCGCGCGTCGGCAACCCGCTGCTGGTCAGCCGCAAGAGCTTCGACGGCGCCGACGGCGGCATCTGCCGCGCCAGCGCCAAGCTGCTGGCGGACGGCAAGGTGTTCGGCTGGTTCCAGGGCCGCTCCGAGTTCGGGCCGCGCGCGCTCGGCAACCGCAGCATCCTCGGCGACCCGCGCCGACCCGAGATGAAGGACATCTTGAATAAGCGGGTGAAATTCCGCCAGGCATTCCGGCCCTTCGCGCCGATCGTGCTGTACGAGCGGGCCAAGGAAATCTTCGTCGGCGAAGACGAATCGCCGTTCATGCTGCGCGCCAAACAGGTGCGGCCGGAATGGCGGGATCGCATCCCGGCGATCGTGCATGTCGATGGTACCGCCCGCGTGCAGACGGTGCGGCGCGAGCAGAACCCGCGCATCTACGAGCTATTGAGCGAGTTCGAGAAGCTCACCGGAGTTCCGGTACTGATCAACACCTCGTTCAACATCAAGGGCGAGCCCATCGTCGAGACGCCGCAGGACGCCATGAATTGCTTCATCTACACCGGCATCGACCACCTCGCGCTGCACGACACGCTGATTTCCAAAAGCCTGCTCTACCGGATATTCTCACCCTTCATAAAAGTGTATTACGAGTCGATGGCGCTTTCGCGCGACGAAACCGATTGAATTGCGCGGAACCGATCCGGGCGGCGGGCCGTTAGGGGCCGGGAAGCCGCTGTTTTTGCTGGGCTATGGATGACAAAGTTACACCCCTTGTCCGGGTTCCAAAGACTGCGGTAGTCTCCGCCCGCTCGCGGCGGCCCCGGACGGATCATTCCCTCAGGGCATCGCAACGAGTTGGCTGAGCGATCCGGGTACGAAACTTTTCGTGCCGAGTTTAACTCAGTAAAGAAACAGGGCAGAAAACATGAAAAAAACAATGATCGCAGTGCTGATGGCCTTCGTCTTCGGTCTGTTCAGCATGCCGGCACTGCAAGCGGCCCCGGGCAACGGTTGGGCCGTGGGATCGGCGCTCAACACTCTCAAGCCGCTGAAGCAGGTTCGCTGGTATCGCCGTTATCGCCGCCGCCGCTGCGTTTGGGTTCATCGCTACCGTTCGCGCAGACGGATGCGCTGCTGGTAATCGGCACAACAACACGACTAGAAAAATAACGGGCCGCCGGCTGAATACCGGCGGCCCGTTTGCCTTTTGCGGCCCACTCAGGGCGTACGACGCAGCATGGCCAGCGGCCGCGCCTGCGGACCGTGGTGCCCGTCCGGGGGAAGCGAGAAGCACGCCTCGTACAAGCCGGCCGGGATAGTCCGGCTGGTGGCGCAACGGTCGAAGATCTCGAGGTCCTTCGGCTCGCGATATTCCATGGAGGTCTCGATCGCGTAGCGCGCGCCGTCGGAAAAGGTGGCGTATTGATTGATCTGGCCCTTGAGCTCGGGCTCCACGGCCAGAATTGCCTTTCGCAATGAATTGTCCTTGATGAAGTTGTCGGGCATCTGGTCGAACGGACCGTCCAGGTAATTGTTCGCCATCACATTCCCCCGGTAGACGCCGATCAGGATCTTCCGGTCGCGCTGCTGATCGCGATAGAAGGCAAAGCCGGTGCGCTTGCCGATGAGGATGCGGCCGCCGCCGACCGGCGCCGGCACGAGCACGTCGGCGGGCTTGATCGTTTCGTCGAGTATGTAGTGGAACAGCTTCAGCTTCGGATTGAACACGAGGAAGAAGCGCACCGCCGAATCGTCGAAGACCGGGCCGATGAACCGCTCGTCCGGCGTGAGCGCGGCCGCCGGCGGCTTGACCTGAGACAGATCGTTGAGCGCGAATACCACGCTTTTATTCTTGTAGGTCAGCTTGTAGGTCAACTCATCGAGCTTTTCGACCGTCACGCCCTGCGCGGCGCCGAGGACGAGATGCGGGCCGGACGTGTCGGTTAGCCAAACCGGCCGATCCTCGTAATAGGTGAAGGCGACCTTGCCCTCGCTGCGCAGATAGGCGTCGATCTTGATGTTGCCGGCGTAGCGGATGCCGTCGAGCAAGAAGGAAAAGTAATAATGGTTCTCGGTCGGATAGACCTTGACCCGCGCCGGCAGGCTGTCGAGCACATAGGCGAAGACCGCCATCGGATCGCCGACCGCGAGGCTCGATTCGGCGGTCACGCTCTCGACATAGGCCTGGTTGGTCTCGAGCGTCGGTAGTGGCTGCGCCGCCGCGGCGCCGGTAAGGACGATGCCGGCGCAAAGTGAGAGAGTGAAACGGCGCATTGATGACCTCGTGCAATCGGGGATTTCTTCTGCGTCGCCTTTAAAGCTATCAGCGGACGGCAATGCGGCGAAACTTGGCCTCGACCCGCAGCCAAGCGCCGGCGGGCGAGGCTAGTGCCGCTTCGTCAGCGTATAGACGGTGTTGCCGAGACCGACCTGCGCGGTCGAGGCATCGACGAAATAGACGTCGAAGGCGCAGCCGGTTTCCAGCGTGCGCACGATCCGGCCCTTGTAGCCGAGGCCGGCCGCGAGCTTGTCCGGATCCACCGTCTTATCCTTGGCGCGCATGGCGTCGATGACACCGCCGAACAGCAGGCCGGTGGTGAGATCGGTGAGCGCGTAGCGCGGGTGGCGGCAGCCGAAGGGCGACGGCCCCGCAACCGCCTTGGAGGAAAACACGATCTTCTGCCCCAGGAAGCGCGCGCGCGTGGCGCTGTCATGGCCAGGCTGCGCGCCGGTCCAGGGAGCCGGCTGCGCAGCGGTGAATTGCCAGGTGCCGATATAGGCGGGATCGGCGGCGTCGGCGGTGGCATAGGCGACCACGCGCAGGCACAGGGCCATAAAAAACACCACCAGACAAAACACGCGCACGGCCGCTTCCCCCCGGGCGCCACCTATGGCGCAATTCTGGTACGCAATCTAGGACCGGGCGGAACGAGCGCCTGTGACGCGGGTCACATCCACAAAAATTTTCGCGCTCGACGCGCCCCTGCGACCCATATTCGACCATCGCAGGCTTGCCAAACGATATGTTATATTATTACATCTACGATATCCTCTTGGGGAAGAGGAAGCCCGCCTGCATTCGCTGCGCTGCCTGGACAATTTCATGACGCCGGCCATCGAGCTCGACCATGCCACGCTGCACCTCGGCGGGCGCGACGTGTTGAAGCGCGTAAGCTTCGCCATCCAGCCCGGCGAGTTCATCGGCGTGCTGGGGCCGAACGGCTCCGGCAAGACCACGCTGATGCGCGCCATCCTCGGCCTGTGTCCGCCGCGCGAAGGCGCGCTGCGCGTGTTCGGACAGGCCGTCCGGCGCGGCGATGCCGGCATCGGCTATCTGCCGCAGGTGCGCACCGTGCTGCCCGATCTGGCGCTGCGCGGCATCGACTTCATCGCCTCCTCGCTGGAAGGCGAGCGCTGGGGCCTGCCGCATGTCTCGCAAGGCGAGCGCGCCATGATCGACGACACGCTGGCGCTGGTCGGCGCGCGCGATCTGGCGCGGCGGCCGCTGTCGCAAATGTCGGGCGGCGAGCGGCAGCGCCTGCTGCTGGCGCAGGCGCTGATCGGCAAGCCGCGGCTGCTGCTGCTCGACGAACCGCTGATCAGCCTCGACGCCCGCTATCAGGAATTGGCGATCGACGTGGTGCGCAAGGTCTGCCGCGAGCGCGGGGTGACCGTGCTGTTCAGCGCGCACGAGCTCAACCAGCTCGTCGGCACGCTCGACCGCGTGCTCTATCTCGGCAACGGCCAGGCGGTGCTCGGCACGGTGGAGGAGGTGATCACCGCGCCGGTGCTGTCGCGGCTCTACGGCACCGACATCCACGTGGTGCGCGCCGACGGCCACATCTTCGTGATGGCGCGCGGCCGCGACGTCGAGCATGTCGACCATCTCCATAACCACGGGCATGAGCATGATCACTGAGAGCGGGCACCTCCCCTTCCCCCACGCGCGCTTGCGCGTGGCGGGGAGGGGTCGGGGGTGGGGGGAGCGAAGCGGACACGAGAGTCTCAAAGCGCCCCCCACCCCGCCCGCCTTCGCTAAAGCTTCGGCGGGCGACCCTCCCCGCCGCTTCGCTTCGCTCGCGGGGGGAGGATAAGCAAGTGTTCGCCTACGAATTCATGACCAATGCCTTCGCCGCCGCCGGCATCGTCGCCGTGGTGTCGGGCGTGGTCGGCTATTTCCTGGTGCTGCGCGCGCAAACCTTCGCCGGCCACGCGCTCTCGCATATCGGCTTTGCCGGCGCGACCGGCGCCGTGCTGATCGGCCTCACGCCGCTCGCCGGGCTGATCGGCTTTACGCTCGTCGCCGGCGTGGTCATGGGCCTGTTGAGCGAGCGCATCAGCAACCGCGACGTCGCCATCGGCGTGGTGCTGGCGCTGGCGCTCGGCTTCGGCCTCTTGTTCCTGCACTACTACACCGCCTTTGCCAGCCAGGCGACCGCGCTTCTGTTCGGCAACGTGCTGGCGGTCGACCGCGCCATGATCGCGACGCTGGCCGTGCTCGGCATCGCCACGCTCGCCGGGCTTGCCGTCATCATGCGGCCGCTGGTCTTCGCCAGCCTGCAGCCGGAACTGGCCGAGGCCAAGGGCGTGCCGCTGCGCTTCGTGTCGACCGCCTTCCTCGCGCTGGTGGCGGTCGCGGTGTCGGAATGCGCGCAGATCGTCGGCGTGCTGCTGGTGTTCACGCTGATGGTCGGGCCGCCGGCCGCCGCCCAGCGGCTGACCGCCGGCCTGTGGAGCGGGCTGTCGCTCTCGGCCCTCATCGCACTTGCCGCGGCCTGGCTCGGCCTGACGCTTGCCTTCTATACCGACTGGCCGGTGAGCTTCTGCATCGCGATTCTGAGCGCGCTCGGCTATTTCGCAGCGCTGACGCGCGGGCGACAGGAACACGCGCACGTGATAGAAGACGCGGCATGAGCGAGGCTAAACGCGCCATCTGCGTCGGCGAGGCGACGGTCGAGCTGGCGCGCGGCGGCGACGGCCGCTTCGCGCTGGCGAGCGGCGGCGACACTTTCAACACCGCGATTTATCTGGCGCGCGCCGGGCAGCCGACCGCCTTCGCCGGCGCGCTCGGCGACGATCCCTATTCGGAGGCCATCGTATCGCTGGCCGAGGCCGAATCCGTCGGCACCGATCTGATCCTGCGCGTCGCCGACCGCCTGCCGGCTTTGGCGCTGATCGATGCCGACGCGCAAGGCCGCCGCCGCGTCCACGCCTGGCGCGAGGCAGCACCCGCGCGCGAGCTGTTCGAATTGCCGCCGTGGAGCCGCGTGGCGGAAGGCCTGCTGAGCGCGCGGCTCATCTATTTCTCCGGCGTCACGCTGTCGCTCTATTCCAATATCGGGCTCGGCCGCTTTCTGGCGGCGCTCGAGCTGGCGCGCAGCAACGGCGCCAAGGTCGCCTTCGACGGCAATTTCCGCCCGCGCGACTGGAAGGGCGACCTCACGCGCACGCGCGCCGTATTCGCCGAAGCGCTCAAGCGCGTCGACATCGCGCTGCCGGCCTATGACGACGAGGCGGTGCTGTGGGGCGATCCCTCGCCGGAGGCGACCATCGAGCGGCTGCAGGCATTCGGCGTGACCGAGGTGGTGGTGAAGAACGGCCCCAACAGCGCGCTCGTCGCGGCGGCGGAAAAGCGCGAGGCGGTGCCGGTGCCGGAGGTCGTGGTGCCGGTCGATGCCACCGCCGCCGGCGACGGCTTCAACGCCGGCTATCTCGCCGCCCGCCTCAAGGGCCGCGGCGCGCTGGAAGCGGCCGAAGCCGCGCATAGACTGGCGGGCCAGGTGATCCGCCACCGCGGCGCCATCGTGCCGCGCGTAGGCGCGGCGGTGCATTAGAGCGCGATCCGATTAGTTTGAATCACCACGCGCTCCCAACATTTTGCATGCGCATGATCTTTTCCGAAAACCGGTGCCCACTTTTCGGGATCATGCGCTAGCAACAATACGAAGCATTAACCTCAACGATTGGTAGCGCGCACGGCGCCGGCGCGACGATACGTTTTACGGCGTTTTCATACCTTTTCTCTAAAAGCCGAGGTACCGAATTCACCGGTGTTCCGTCATGTTCGTCGCGTCAACGCGCCGCAAAATGAAGCAACAACTCGCGGCGTTCTGCGCCGACCGGCGCGGCAACGTCGCCGTGATCTTCTGCATCGCCGCCATCCCGATCATGGCAATGGTCGGCGGCGCCATCGATTACAGCTTCGCCAACCGCGCGCATGCCGCGCTCAACGCCTATGCCGACATGGCGGCGCTGTCGGCGGTCAACCAGGCGGCAATGCAAATGTCGACGTCGCAAGCCAAGAAACTGGCCAAGAAATACTTCATTGCGCAAGCCGGCATGCTCAAGCGCGGCATGTACACCTCGGTAGACGTCAAGGTCAAAAACGGCTCCGACGGCCGCACCGCCGTGGTCAACTACACCGCCAGCGTGCCGACGACCTTTCTCGGCCTGCTCGACATCAACACGATCAATATGTCGGGCTCCTCGACCGCTTCATCCGGCGTGCCTACCTATATGGATTTCTATCTGCTGCTCGACAACACGCCGTCGATGGGCGTCGGCGCGACGCCGGACGACGTGGCAACCATGGTCGCCAATACGCCCGACCAATGCGCCTTCGCCTGCCACGACCTGTCGACCGCGCCGAACGACTATTACAGTCTCGCCAAGAAGCTCGGCGTCACCACCCGCATCGACGTGGTACGCAGCGCGACGCAGCAACTGATGGACACCGCGGCCTCGACCGCCACCGTGCCCAACCAGTTCCGCATGGCGATCTATACCTTCGGCAGCTCGGACAAGTCCCTCGGCCTCACCAACATTTATTCGCTGTCCTCCGATCTGACATCGGCGAAATCGGCAGCCAACAAAATCGACCTGATGACGGTGCAGTACCAAAACTATAACAACGACCAGGATACCGATTTCGACGGCGTGCTGGCAAAGATGAACAGCGCGATCGACGACCCCGGCGACGGCAGCACGCCGTCGAAGCCGATGAAGATGGTGTTTCTGGTCTCCGACGGCGTCAGCGACGCCTCTTATCCCTCAACCTGCACCAAGCCCACCACCGGCGGGCGCTGCCAGGAGCCGCTGACCGTCGCCAACTGTACGGCGCTGAAGGATCGCGGGATCAAGATCGCGGTGCTCTACACCACCTATTTGGCGCTGCCGACCGACGGCTGGTACATGACCTGGGTCGATCCGTTCAATCCCGGACCCTATGGCCCCTCGGTCAATAGCGAGATCGCCAAGAACATGCAGGCTTGCGCCTCGCCCGGCTATTACTTCGAGGTGAGCCCGACCGACGGCATTGCGGAAGCCATGAACGCGCTGTTCAACAAGGCCGTGCAGGAAGCGCGCCTGACCAAATAGCGCGCGTGACGGCGAAAAAAGTTGCGGCCCGCACCGCACCGGCACGGGCCGCCTGCATAAAAGCGTTACGGTTCAGACGACCGGTTCGACGAGCCTCGGCGCGAGACTTGCCGCTTCCGACCTGATCGTGTTGGTGTGGCCGCCCTTCGGCTGCTCGACCGGCCGCTCGAGCCGGCGCGACACGCCTTCAAACTGCACGTTCGGATCGACCGCCAGCGACTTGTTGAAGATTTCGCCGTCGACCTTGGCCGTGCCCTGCAGCTTGACGCTGTCGGCGTGAATCGTGCCGTTGAAAGTGCCCTGGATCACGGCCTCCTGCGCGATGATCTTGCCTTCGACCTTGGCGCCCTCGCACACGGTGAGCTGAGAAGCCTGGATCTCGCCGTTGACCAGGCCGAAGATCTTCAGTGCGCCGGGGCAGACGATGTTGCCGGTGATCTGCATGCCGGTGCCGAAGGTGGAGACGTTCTCCGCTGCAGCCTTGGCCGGCGCCGCAGCGGCGATTTTCGGCTCTGCCGCGGGCGCCTTGATCGGCTCGCGCGAGACTTTCGGTTGCGAAAAATAGCTCAACGCCGTCCTCCTCTGTTGATGGGCACCGCGGACCGACACGGACGCCGACCTGGTGCGTATCATTCCACCGCCGCGGCGCGCGCGCCAAACGGAATCCCGCATTATCCATAACGCGTAACGGCACGCGCGCGTGCATTAACCAGACTCGCACGAGTGCTTGCGCCGATGCTTGAATTGCAGCCCGCGCGCGGGTTTAAGCTAGCAGCCATGAACGACGCGGCATTGAAAACGGCGGTCGACCGCTTCCTCGCCAATGTCAGCTTCAACGCGCGGCGCGAGCTGGAAAAGGTCGTGCGCAGCGCGCTCGCCAACGGCACGCTGCACAACGGCGAAATCCTCACCACCGCGGTGACGCTGTCGAACCAGAAGGTCGACCTCGACGTCACCATCTTCAGCAAGCTCGAGCTTTAGGCGCCCGCTGTTTAGCGCTGCGCCGCCGGGGCGGAGGCCGAGGCGACCAGCGCGCTCGGACGCGGGGCGGGATTGAGCGCCACCAGCGCGCCGATCGCCAGCAGGACCGAGGCGTAGACTGGTATCATAAAGCCGGCGATTTTCCTGGCGGCCGCCTTGTCCTCGGCCGACAGTAAGACATGGACCGGGTGGCACATCGTGGCCTCCTTCGCAGTGGAGCCATGTTAGCCGATCAAGCGCGCCCCTGTCTGCGGCGCGGTTGACCGGGTCGGGCGCGGCCGATAATTTGCGCGGCGATGGGGATGGGGTCCCCCGATAACCGCCTGACAAGGCTGATGACTCCTACCGTAACGAAGCAACGGTAGGACTCTGTCCGCCACAGGGCGGTTTTTCATCGCCCTGGCAACTCAGGAAAACTCGGCCATGGGCTATCTCTTCGTATTTCTCGGCGGCGGGCTCGGCGCAGCACTGCGTCACGGCGTCAACCTCGGCGCCGCGCGCCTGCTCGGTACCCATTTTCCCTACGGCACGTTGACCGTAAACGTAGTCGGCTCGCTGTCCATGGGGCTGCTTGCCGCCTGGTTCGCCTTCGAAGGCAGCCCTTCGCAGCACTGGCGCTTGCTGCTGACCACCGGCGTGCTCGGCGGCTTCACCACCTTTTCCACCTTCTCGCTCGATACCGCGCTGCTCTACGAACGTGGCGAGCTCGGCTTGGCCGCGCTGTATGTAGTGGCGTCGGTCGCGGCCGGCGTCGGCGGCCTGTTCGCCGGTCTGGCGCTGATCCGCAATTTCGCGTGACGCGTCATGTCATCGGCCGCAGCCCGAGCTTGTCCAAGAGCATCCTATCGCGGTCGCGGCCGGGATTGGGCGTGGTGAGCAGCTTCGGGCCGTAGAAGATCGAGTTGGCGCCGGCGAGGAAGCAGAGCGCCTGTGCCTCCTCGCTCATGTCCTCGCGGCCGGCCGACAGCCGCACCACCGAGGCCGGCATCGTGATGCGCGCGACCGCGACGGTGCGTACGAAATCGAGCGAATCGAGCGCGCGCTCGCCGGCGAGCGGCGTGCCTTTGACCTGCACCAGCATGTTGATCGGCACGCTTTCCGGATGCCGCGGCAGCGAGGCCAGCGTCGCGATCATGCCGACGCGGTCCGCCTCGCCCTCGCCCATGCCGACGATGCCGCCGCAACAGACATGGATGCCGGCCTCGCGCACGCGCTCGAGCGTGTCGAGACGATCTTGATAAGTCCGCGTGGTGACGATCTCGCCGTAGAATTCCGGCGACGTGTCGAGATTGTGGTTGTAATAGTCGAGCCCGCTTTCCTTCAGCCGGCGCGCCTGCTCGCGCTTGAGCATGCCGAGGGTGACGCAGGTTTCCAGACCCAGCGCCTTGACGCCCTCCACCATGGCGCAGACGGAATTGAGATCGCGGTCCTTCGGCTCGCGCCAGGCCGCGCCCATGCAGAAGCGCTGGGCGCCGGCGTCCCTGGCCGCGCGCGCCTCGCGCAGGACCGCGTCGAGGCTCATCAGCTTTTCCGCCTTCACGCCGGTGTCGTATTTGGCCGACTGCGGGCAATAGGCGCAGTCCTCCGGGCAGCCGCCGGTCTTGATCGACAACAGGGTCGAAATCTGCACCTCGGCCGGATCGAAATTCGCCCGGTGCACGGCCGCCGCGCGGAACACGAGCTCGGGAAACGGGAGCGCGAACAGGGCGGCCACCTCCTCCCGCGTCCAGTCGTTGCGGGGCTTAAGCGAAGCGGCCGCGCGCGGCCCCGTATCGAGAGCCAAACTCATGCCGTCACCTCCTGAAACGCCGCTAAAACCGCTGGCCGGGGGCCGCCCCCGTCGCCCCGAAGCCCGCACAGGACTAGGCCAAATTGTGCCATGATTCCATCGGATTGAGGTTGCATTGGGCGGCGTGCTAGCGTTGCCGCCGGCTGGGTAAATGTCGGGGACGGACGATGAAACGAATAACGTTCGGCTTGGTACTGCTGGCCTTCGTGGCCCAGCCTGTACTCGTCTACGCGCAGCAGGACGGGTATAGCCAAAAGGAACGGGAAGCCGAGAAGAAGCGCGAAGACAACAATGAACTGCTGAAGGAATACCACGACCAGCAGAAGCGGAACGCGGAGATCGAGCGGCAATATCAGCGCACGCTGCGCGCCACCGATTCCAATGCCAAGGCGGTCAAGATCGACCCCTGGTCCAACATGCGCGGCTCGAACTCCTCCAACCGCTAGCGCGACGGATTTGAAGTTCCCGAACGAGCTTGCGGCAGGTGGTGCAGAAACTTCAAATCGGCGGCACTAGCGGGCCCGATCTTATTGCCGTAACGCCGCCGTAAAATATGCGCGCGCGGCGTAAAAAACGCCGAGCCGCGCCCCGCTCCGCCGCAATCGCGCCATACGGCGCGCGATCCTGTCCGGTTCGCGGAATGAAACGCGCCCCGCGTAAGCCCTCCCGCTCGGCCGCCTGCTTGCCGATGTGCCGGAGGCCCAAGCCGCCGGCGAACAGCCGGCCGCGATATGAGCCGCAAGACAAACGTCACGACCAACCGGATCCTGAAAGGACGCCGATCATGCTGACGCGCGCTTTGTTCCTGGCCGCCGGCCTGCTGGCCGCAGGCCCTGCCTTCGCCGATTCCGTCACCGCCGCGGTAACCGAGTGGAACGCGGCGACCCGCACCATCACCCTGGAGGACCGCTCGCAATTCGCCGCTATTCCGGCGACGGTTGCGGTGCCGGCGCTGAAGGCCGGCGATGAGATCACGGTCGACTATTATGCCGACGAGGACGGCGTGCAGGCGATCAACGCCATAACCGTCACCAAGGATATCGCCAAGCGGCTGACGCCGAACGACAAGCGCGGCTGAGCCGAGGCGGCGACGCCGCGCCGGTTGTTTCGTCCGCCGGCCATCCGGGCTACCCTTGCGGCCGCGTGCGATCACGCGCGCGGCGGCGGACGCCCATGGACGAGCAGATTTCCGGCGAAGACATCGCGCGCATCGAGGAGCGCATCGCCCTCCTGCAGGAGCAGGTCGCGCGCTGCGTGAAGCTGTCGCTCGTCGCCAAGATCGCGATCGGCGCCGGCGCGGCCTGGCTTACGCTCACCGTGCTGTGGCTGGCGCCGTTCGTGCCCTTCATGCTGGTGGCGGCGCTGGCGGCGGTGATTGGCGGCATCGTGCTACTCGGCTCCAACGCCACCACCTGGAACGAGACGGCAGCGGCGCTGCGCGCGAGCGAGGCGATGCGGGCGGAATGGATCGGCCGGCTGGAATTGCGCGTGGTGGAGGAGCGGCCGACGATTCATTAAAAGACGCGCGCAATCAACGCGCCACCGCCTCGGCGGCCGGAGCGGTGATATCAACCGCTGCCGCGGCGGCGTAGCGGCCGACGTCGCGGGTGAAGGCCTCGTGAGAGCCCATACGATAGCCGACGCCGTATCGGGCGGTGAGCTTACCGGCGTCGGCCACGATCGGATACGCGTACGACCGCCAGGCGCCGCGCGGCGTGCCGATGCGGCCGCGCGTGCCGTGCCACATTAGAAAGAAGGCGAGGCGGAGAAGTTGCGGGGGCACGCGTAAGGACCGCACGCCGAACGCTTCGGCGAGTTGGGGGCCGCTCAGCACGTCGCCCGGTGGGCCGATGTTGAAAGCGTCGAACGGGCTCTGGAGCGCGCCGAAAGCGAGCAGGCCGGCGATGTCGGCGAGATCGTCCTCGTGCACGTATTGCCGGCCCCATTGGCCGGTGACCGGAACGAAAGCAAATGACGAGACGAGGCGCCCGAACAGGCCGTCTTTCGCGCGTAGCGCGGAGGTCAAGGGGCCGACGCCATGCCCGCGCCCGCGCGGGCCGATGACCGCGGCGGGCCGCAGCACCACGACCTCAACGGCGCCGCCTCGGGCGCGGCTTTGCGCGAATTTGCGCGCAAGGCTCGCTTCGGCGAGCCGCTTTTCCTCGGCATAGCCGAAGTCGCCGGCACGAAACGTGTCGGCTTCCGTGAAGCGACGCGCAAGGCTATTGCCGGCATCGGCGCCGTAAGGAGCGATCGAGGAGAAGTAGAGAAGACGTTGGACCGACGGCGTCTCGAAGGCGAAATCGAACACGGCGTCCGAGCCGGTCAGATTGCCATGCCGCTGCTCGGCCTGCCGGCCGTGACGCTCGCGAATCTGCCAGGCGGCATGGATGACCAAGTCGGGGCGCGCGGCGGCGGCGCCTGCGCGCCAGGACGGATCGGCGGTGTTGGCCTCGATCCAACGCAGCTTCGCGTTGCCGCGCAGCTCTTGCGGCATCGGCGCGGTGTCGAGGCCGATAATGCATTCGACGTCGGCGCGCCGAGCAAACAGCGCGCACAGCATGCCGCCGATATAGCCGGCAGCGCCGGTCAGCAAGACGCGGTATGGCATCGGCGGATTTTCGCGCGCTTGCTTAATGAAGTTGGCCCCGCGGTCACTTTATGCGGCAAACCGCTAGCGAAACGTTACCGTGGGCTCCGCAAGTAACGAAGCGGTAAGCATGTCACGGCGGCGGAATTTTCTTCGGCAGCACGGTGGCAACGAACGCCGGCTTGCCGCCCATGACCGACATGACGGTGACCGATTTGACCGGGATGCGGCTGCCGCCGCGATAGCTGATACGTGCCGGTGACGCCGGCAAAATCATGCGTGGCGGCGAGCGCCTTGCGCACCGCCTCGGGCTGCGTGTCGCCGGCCGCTTTGATCGCGGCCATGAGCAGGCGCGCGGTGTCGTAGCCGAGCGCCGAGAAGGCGTCCGGCTGCTTGTCGGGATAGGCTTGCGCGAACAGCTTGCGGAACGCTTGCACGCGCGGGTCGGGGTTGTCGGCGCCGAGATCGGCGTGGGTGGTGAAATAGATTTTGTCGGCGCGCGCCACCTTGAGCCAGGCGGCGCCGATGTCGAGCCCGTCGCCGCCGAGAATGGGCGCGGCAATGCCGGCGCCGCGCAAGGCGGGGATGGCGGCCGCGACATCGTTGGGCTGCGCGGCGAGATAGACGAGGTCGGCCTTGGGCAGGCCCTGCACCTTCGTCGTGATGTCGGCGAGCGTGTAGCCGCGCACGGCCAGCACTTTGCCGCCCAGCTGCTTAAAGCGCGTCTCGAAATAGCCGTGCAGCAGCTTGGCGTAGGTCGAGCTGTCCTTGTAGAGCACCACGGCCGTGTGCGCCTTCAGCGCGCGAAACGCGAACTCGGCGCCGGCGGCAGCCTGCACATTGTCGCCGAAGCAGGCGAGGAACAGATAGCGCGGCACTTCGTGCGGCAGCTTGGGCGAGGTGGCGCCCGAGGTGATGAACACGTGGCTGTGCACGGCGGCGATGCGCGCAGCCGCCAGCACCATGTCGGTGTCCGACAGGCCGATCAGGCCGGCGGGCGCCGGCTGCTGCCGGAGCAGCTTGAGCGTTTCGCGCGCGATGACGCCCGGATTGGTCTGGCCGTCGACCAGCATGAGCTTGACCGGACGGCCGAGCACGCCGCCGGCCTTGTTGGCCTCCTCGACCGCGAGCTTGCGCGCCGCGCGAGGACGGGATGTCGAGGTCCTGCTGGCCGCCGGTGAGGTTGTAGATGGCGCCAATGGCGATGGGCGTTTCGGCGGCAGGGGCAGGTGCACGCGCAAGATGATGAATGTGCCCGAGAATGCGACGAGCATAGCAGACCGTGAACGCTTTTCCAGGGTGAGTCGCCCCCGGCATGCCGGCGATTATAGCGCGAACGGACCGCTGCGCGGCGCACACACGGCGCCTCCCGGCGCCTTCGCCGGCACCCTCAGCGGAGGCGTTTGCAACGCGGGCTACTCCGCCGCCTCCTGCTGCGGCAGCGCCTTTTCCACCCGCGCGGCGCAGAACTTGAATTCGGGAATCTTGCCGAACGGGTCGAGCGCCGGGTTGGTCAGCTTGTTGGCGGCCGCCTCGAAGAAGGCGAAGGGGATGAACACCACACCATCCGGAATGGCATCGTCCTGGCGGGCGGCGAGTTCGACCACGCCGCGGCGGGTCGCCACCCGCACCATGTCGCCCGGCATGATGCCGAGCTTCTCGATCGAGCCGCGCGAGAGCGCCGCGGTCGGTCCCGGCTCGAGCGCGTCGAGCACGGTCGCGCGCCGCGTCATGGCGCCGGTGTGCCAGTGTTCCAGCATGCGGCCGGTGGTGAGAATGAAGGGATAGTCGGCGTCGGGAGTCTCGTCGGGCGGCGTGAGCTTGGCCGCCACCAGCCGGCCGAAGCCGCCCGGGCGCGGGAAGCCCTTGTCGAACACCACGTCGCGGCCGGGCTTGTCCGGCGCGTCGCACGGATAGGTGACGGCGCTTTCGCGGCCGACGCGTTCCCAGGTGATGTTGTCGAGCGAGGGCATGAGGGAAGCCATCTCGGCGTAGATTTCGTGCGGGCCGGCATAGTTCCAGTTCATGCCGATGCGGTTGCCGATCTCCTGCGTGATCCACCAGTCGAGCTTGGCCTCGCCCGGCAGCGGCAGCGCGGTGCGGCCCATCTGCACCTGGCGATTGGTGTTGGTGACGGTGCCGTCCTTCTCCGGCCAGGCGGAAGCCGGCAGCACCACGTCGGCATAGCAGGCGGTCTCGGTGAGGAAGAGGTCCTGCACCACGAGATGTTCAAGATGGGCGAGCGCCTGGCGGGCATGGTTCAAGTCGGGATCGGACATGGCCGGGTTTTCGCCCAATATGTACATGCCCTTGATCTGGTCTTCATGGACCGCGTCCATGATCTCGACCACGGTCAGGCCCTTCTTGGGATCGAGCTTGGCCTGCCAAAGGTTCTCGACCTTGGCGCGGATTTCCGGCGCCTCCACCGACTTGTAGTCGGGGAAGAACATGGGGATGAGGCCGGCGTCGGACGCCCCTTGCACGTTGTTCTGCCCGCGCAAGGGATGCAGGCCGGTGCCGGGGCGGCCGATCTGGCCGGTGATCAGCGACAGCGCAATCAGGCAGCGCGCATTGTCGGTGCCGTGGGTGTGCTGCGACACGCCCATGCCCCAGAAGATGATGGCGCTTTCGGCGCGCGCGTAGGTGCGCGCAACCTCGCGCAGCGTGTCGGCCGGCACGCCGCAGACCGGCGCCATTTCCTCGGGCGTGAAGTCCTTGACGTGCTCGGCGAACGGGGCAAAGCCCTCGACATAGGTCTCGACGTACTGCTTGTCGTAGAGGCCCTCGGTGACGATGACGTTGAGCATGGCGTTGAGCATCGCCACGTCGGTGCCGTTCTTGAACTGCATCATGCGCCAGGCGTGGCGCTTCAGGGCCTGGCCGCGCGGATCCATGACGATCAGCTTGGCACCGCGCTTGGCCGCCTGCTTGAAGAAGGTGGCGGCGACGGGATGGTTCTCGGCCGGGTTGGCGCCGATGACGACGATGACGTCGGAGTCCTTCACGGCGTTGAAGGGGGCCGACACGGCGCCGGAGCCGACGCCTTCGAGCAGCGCCGCCACGGAAGAAGCGTGGCAGAGGCGCGTGCAGTGGTCGACATTGTTGGTGCCGAAGCCGGCGCGCACCAGCTTCTGGAACAGATAGGCCTCTTCGTTCGAGCACTTGGCCGAACCGAAGCCGGCGAGCGCGTTGGAGCCATCGCGGTCGCGGATGGTCTTGAGGCCTTGCGCCGCCTTGTCGAGCGCTTCCTCCCAGGTGGCGGGGCGGAAATGCGTCCACGGATTGAGCGGGTCGATCACCTCGTGCGGGACTTTCGGCACGCCTTCCTTGCGGATCATCGGCTGGGTGAGGCGCGCGGCGTTGCTGACATAGTCGAAGCCGAAGCGGCCTTTGACGCACAGCCTGTTCTCGTTGGCCGGGCCGTTCTTGCCGGTGACGTAAAGCAGTCTGTCGTCCTTGACGTGGTAGGTGAGCTGGCAGCCGACGCCGCAATAGGGGCAGACGCTGTCCACATGGCGATCGGCGAACTCGGTGCGGACATTGTTGTCGTTCACGACGGTCGCCGGCATCAGCGCGCCGGTGGGGCAGGCCTGCACGCATTCGCCGCAGGCAACGCAAGTCGAGGCGCCCATCGGGTCGTCGAAGTCGAACACGATCTTTTCGTCGTGGCCGCGGCCCGCCATGCCGATGACGTCGTTGACCTGCACCTCGCGGCAGGCGCGGACGCAGAGATTGCACTGGATGCAGGCATCGAGGTTGACCGCCATGGCCGGATGCGAGCGGTCGGACGCGGGCGCCTGCCGCCTGCCGAAGCGGCTCGTTCCGACGTCCATGCGCTCGGCCCAGGACCAGAATTTCGACTGCGGGTCGTGCGAAGTCTCGCGCGCCGGCTGGTCCGCCATCAGCAATTCGAACACCATTTTGCGCGCGGTGGCGGCGCGCTGGTTGCTGGCGTTCACCTTCATGCCTTCCGTGGGCTTGCGGATGCAGCTTGCCGCCAGCACGCGCTCGCCCTCGATTTCCACCATGCAGGCGCGGCAATTGCCGTCGGCGCGGTAGCCGGGCTCGGGCGAGTAGCACAAATGCGGGATGTCGACGCCTTCACGCTTGGCGACCTGCCAGATGGTCTCGCCGTCGCGCGCCTCGACCGCTTTGCCGTCGAGCGTGAATTTTACCGGTTTCGCGGCGCCGTTACCTTTAGCCATGGCTTCAACCTCTCGTCTGTCGTCCCGGCCGAGCGAAGCGAGAGCCGGGACCCATACTCCGCAGCCCATCGATAGACTGCGGCGTATGGGTCCCCGCCTTCGCGGGGACGACGCTCAGGTATGCTGCACCGTCCGTCATGACCAATGTCCCATTGGTTTCTTCAATTCGTCAGGGAAATATTTCAGCACGCACAACAGCGGATTGGGCGCGGCCTGGCCGAGCCCGCAGATCGAAGCATCGCGCATGGCGGCCGACAGCTCGCTCAGCAGCGCCGCGTCCCAGGGGCCGTCGCGCATCAGCTTGACCGCCTTTTCGGTGCCGGCGCGGCAGGGCGTGCACTGACCGCAGCTCTCGTCCTCGAAGAATTTCATCAGGTTGAGCGCCGCCGCCTTCACGTCATCCCGGTCCGACAGGATGACGACGGCGTGCGAGCCGACGAAGCCGCCATGCGGCTCGAAGGTGCCGAAATCGAGCGGAAGGTCGGCCATGGAGGCCGGGAAAATGCCGCCCGACGCACCGCCGGGCAGGAAGCCTTGCAGCATGTGGCCGTCGAGCATGCCGCCGCAATAGTCGTCGATCAGCTCGCGGATGGTGACGCCGGCCGGCGCCACCTTGACGCCAGGATTTTTCACCCGGCCGGAGACCGAGAAGCTGCGGAAGCCCTTGCGGTCGCCGCGGCCTTGCGCGTGGAACCAGTCGACGCCTTTCTCCACGACGTCGCGGATCCAGAACATGGTCTCGACGTTCTGCTCGAGCGTCGGGCGGCCGAACAGGCCGACCTGCGCCACGTAAGGCGGGCGGTGGCGCGGCAGGCCGCGCTTGCCCTCGATCAACTCGATCATCGCCGACTCTTCGCCGCAGATATAGGCGCCGGCGCCGCGGCGCAGGTGCAGCTTGGTGTGCGGCGAGAGCCCCGCCCGCTCCACCTTGGCAAGCTCGTCGGCGAGCATCAGCCGCAATTCGGGATATTCGTCGCGGATGTAGATGTAGGTCTCGACCGCTTCGACGACCCACGCCGCGATCAGCACGCCTTCGATGAAGCGGTGCGGGTCGCGTTCGAGATAGTAGCGGTCCTTGAAAGTGCCGGGCTCGCCCTCGTCGGCATTGACCGCGAACATGCGCGGAGCCGGTTCCGCGCGCACCAATTGCCATTTGCGCCCCGTCGGGAAGCCGGCGCCGCCGAGGCCGCGCAAGCCGGAGTCGCTGACGATCTTGATCATCTCCTCGCGCGTGCGCTCGTTGGCAAGGCAGGATTTCAACAGCGCGTAGCCGCCGTCTTTTTGGTAGGCGGCCAAATCGGCATGCGCG
Organism: uncultured Pseudomonadota bacterium; assembly: GCA_963805535.1. GTDB lineage: Bacteria > Pseudomonadota > Alphaproteobacteria > Rhizobiales > Xanthobacteraceae > Pseudolabrys. The sequence goes on along the minus strand of CAWDUV010000002.1, from coordinate 411,464 downwards.
GTCCAGGCGTGCGCATGCGGCTTCGCCTTGACGGCGGCGGCGATCTTTTCGGGCGTGGCGTTGAAGGTCTGCACGTGGCCGACCGCCGCGACCGGCGCGCGGTCGCAGGCGCCCATGCAGGGCGCGCGCACAACGCGCACCTCCTCGCCGAGAATGGCGGGCAGCCGGTCGAGCAGCGCTTCGGCGCCGGCCATGGCGCAGGAAAGCGAGTCGCAGACGCGCACGGTGACCGCCGGCGGCGGCGGACCGTCCTTCACCACGTCGAAATGCGCGTAGAAAGTGGCGACCTCGTAGACCTCGGTCAGCGCCAGTTTCATCTCGGCGGCAAGCGCGGCGAGATGGGGCGCGGAGAGGTGGCCGTAATGGTCCTGGATGAGATGCAGGTGCTCGATCAGCAGGTCGCGCCGGCGCGGACGGTCGGTGAGCAGCGCGCGCACTTCGTCGAGCGCGGTCGGGTCGACCTGCCGCCCCTTGGGCGTGCGCGGCGGCCGGCGCCGGCCGGTGCCTTCGCCCCCGAGGCGCGGCGGGGTCTGCATGTTCATGAGCGGTCTCCTGAATCTCGATTTGAAACCGTTCCACTCTGCGAACAACCCCGTGCTCGGAATGGGTTGATAGAAAATATCTATCAATGTTATGGTCGTTGCTGCTTGTTTTTGATGCGAAATATTGTAAGCTACTGAAAAGACAGGGGATTTATTTTTGATCGACAAGCTCGAATTCATCATCGCGCTGGCGCGCGAGAAGCACTTCGGCAAAGCCGCGGAAGCCTGCGGGGTGACGCAGCCGACGCTGTCGGCGGGATTGAAGCAGTTGGAGCAGCAGATGGGCGTGCTCCTGGTCAACCGCGGCTCGCGCTTCCGCGGCTTCACGCCCGAGGGCCAGCGCGTGTTGGAATGGGCGCGCCGCATCGTCGGCGACACGCGCAACATGCGCGACGAGATCAACGCGCTGCGCCACGGCCTCACCGGCCGCCTGCGCATCGCCGCCATCCCGACCGCGCTCGCCATGGTGGCGGCGCTCACCACGCCCTATCGCGAGAAGCATCCGAACGTTCAGTTCACCATCTACTCGCGCAACTCGCTGGAAATCTTGAACCTGTTGGAAAACCTCGAGATCGACGCCGGCATCACCTATGTCGAGAACGAGCCGGTCGGCCGCGTCAAGCCGTTGCCGCTCTATCGCGAGCACTACAGCCTGTTGACCTCGTCCGACGCCCCGCTCGGCAACCGCGACACGGTGACCTGGGCGGAGGTGGCGCAGGTGCCGCTCTGCCTCTTGACGCCCGACATGCAGAACCGGCGCATCATCGACCGGCTGCTGAAAAGCGCGGGCGGCGAGTCGCGGCCGACGCTGGAATCGGATTCGATGATCCTGTTGTTCAGCCACGTGCGCACCGGGCGTTGGGCGAGCGTAATGCCGGCCAAGATCGCAGAGACGCTCGGCTTGACCGAAACCATCCGCGCCATTCCGATCACCGAGCCGGAGGCGGTGCAGACCATCGGCCTGGTGGTGCCGGCGCGCGAACCGATGACGCCCCTCACCACCGCCTTGGTGTCGGAGGCGCGCCGCATTGCCCCGCTGTTGTCCGATTGATCGCAACGCGTCGCGTGCATTCGTCTTTAGTCGCACGGCGATTCATTCCGCATGCGTCGGTGCGACGAAGGTTACGCAGAACCAATCTCGCGCAACGTCGCGGAGCACTATAGGGTCTCGCTATTGCGAGATTTACATGTGCTATCGCGTCATAGAAATTTGTTTATTGATTTACCAAATCGCCATCATCACTCTGCGCAATCCAGACGTGCGAGCGATCAACGCTTTGCGCGATCTGCGAAAAAGTAAAAGAACGAACTCAGGGGAGAATCGCGCGATGAGCTTGCTTCCATTTCTTGACCGCGATCACACGGTTGCGGAACCGGGTTTCAGCCGGTGGATAGTCCCACCGGCTGCATTGTGTATCCATCTGTGCATCGGGCAAGCTTATGCACTGAGCGTATTCAACCTGCCGATGACCAAGCTGATCGGCATCACGCACCAGGCGCCGGGCGATTGGAAGTTGACCAATCTCGGCTGGATCTTCTCCATCGCCATCTTCGTGCTCGGCGTGTCGGCGGCGCTGCTCGGCCGCTGGGTCGAGGAAGGCGGACCGCGCAAGGCCATGTTCACCGCCGGATTGTGCTGGGCCGGCGGCTTCTTCGTTTCGGCCATCGGGATTTATGCTCACACGCTGTGGCTGGTCTATCTCGGCTACGGCTTCTTCGGCGGCCTCGGCCTCGGCATCGGCTACATCTCGCCGGTCTCGACGCTGATCAAGTGGTTCCCCGACCGTCCGGGCATGGCCACCGGCATGGCCATCATGGGCTTCGGCGGCGGCGCGATGATCGCTTCCCCGCTGTCGGTGTGGTTGATGGCCAGGTTCTCCAGCGCGACCCATGTCGGCGTGGCGGAAGCCTTCATCGTGCTCGGCATCGTCTATCTCATCTTCATGTGGGTCGGCGCGGCGATCGTGCGCGTTCCCGCCCCTGGCTGGAAGCCGGCGGGCTATACGCCGCCGGTGGTGGCGCAGAAGCTGATCACCAGGAACGACGTCTATGTCTATGACGCGATCAAGACGCCGCAGTTCTGGCTGATCTGGTGGGTGTTGTGCCTGAACGTGACCGCGGGCATCGGCGTGCTCGGTCAGGCTTCCGCCATGAGCCAGGAGATGTTCCCCGGCCATGTCACCCCGGTGGCGGCGGCGGGCTTCGTCGGCCTGCTGAGCCTGTTCAATATGATCGGGCGCTTCTTCTGGGCCTCGACCTCGGACTACATCGGGCGGAAGAACACCTACTTCTGCTTCTTCGTCATCGGCACCGTGCTCTACGCGTTGGTGCCGCACACCGGCTCGATCGGCAGCGTCGCGCTGTTCGTGCTGGCCTTCCTGGTGATCATCTCCATGTATGGCGGGGGCTTCGCCACCGTGCCGGCCTATCTGAAGGACATGTTCGGCACGCGCTACGTCGGCGCCATCCACGGCTGGCTGATCACGGCCTGGTCGGCGGCCGGCGTCTTCGGCCCGGTCCTGGTGAACTACATCCGCCAGTACCAGATCGACCACGGCGTGGCGAAGGCGCAGGCCTACAACACCACCATGTACATCATGGCCGGGCTGTTGATTGTCGGCTTGATCTGCAACTTCTTCATCAAAGCGGTGCACCACCGCTTCCACATGAAACCCGACCACGATGCCGAGCTCGCGCAGGCGGCAGTCGCCGCCGCGGGCGAGCCGGCCGGCGCCTAAGGAGAACCCCGACATGACCAACAATCAACAGAGCAATATCAACGTGAAAGTGCTGCTCGCCTGGGGCTTCGTCGGCATTCCCTTGCTGTGGGGCGTGCTGCAGACCGCTTCCAACGCGATGAAGCTGTTCCATTAGGCTTCAGAACGACGGCAGGGCGCCGCCTTCCGCCACGCGCGGAGGCGGCGCCCTTTTTGCGCGCGATTGAGAATATAGCTCCGTACTATGGATGTTTTTCGATCGGGCCATTGGCAGACGAATATTGATTTACGCGCCACGCGATAGCATTGTGCCGACGACCAACGGAAAAATCCGGATGCGGCGATGAACCACCAGCTGCTCTACGGCGCCGTGCGCGACGGCCCGCAACGAGTGATCCACGCCGTGCGTCTGGTCGACGCGCTGCTCGACGACGCCGCGCTCGCCGGGCTCGCCGGAGAGATTCGCGACCGCATCTTCACCAAGACCGGCGAGCAATTTGCCGCGGTCGTGCTGGTGCAGGGCCACGACAAGGAGACACTGCGGGTGTTCGGCGAGCCCTATGCGGTGACGCGCGTGCGCGCCGCCATGTTCAATGCCGCGCTCAAGTGGCGGGAGTTTGCGCTCGATTGAGCGGCCGCGCCGCCGCCGGCGTGCAGCGCCAAGCGCTTCTTGTAGAAGGCGACGACGTTGCGCGACGTTTCCTGGCCGAGCTTCTTGTAGCGCTCGAAGGCGAGGGCAAGATCGTCCGGCTGCAGGCGGCGCCGGGCGGCATACATCAACAACAGCTCGCGCGCCGTGCTCCAGGAGCAGCCGGCAGCCTTGGCGAGCACGAGGATCATGTCCTCGCCCTGGTCGAGCAGCGCGCGCTCCACCAGATCGATCGGGAAACAGCCGAGCTTGGCCAGCGCCACCGCGGTCTTCTCGAACTCTTGCGCCCGCGCGGGCGCGTGCACGTCGGCCTCGTTGACCGGATGGCGGCGGAAGCGGTGCTTGGCGCTGCGCGCGGCGGCGGAATATTCATGCGAGGCCTCGCGCGCTTCCCGCTGCATGGCGGTGGCGACGTCGTCGACACTTGCGCGGATGGCGGCGGCCGCCTGCGGATCGGCCGCTTCCAGCCTGGCGCGCACCGAGGCGGAGGCGTTTTCCAGGAGCTTGAGGAAATAATGCCGCGGCAGGTCGCTGCGCTGGCCGAGGATGAGGGTCAGGCGGCGGTCGCGCCGGGCGCGCACGGTGAGCTTGCGGTAGCCGGCGAGCGAAAAGCGCGCGCCCTTGTTGCGCGCCACCTTGCGCACGACCCGGTCGTTGCCGCGCTCGACCAGCACGTCGGTGACGCACTCGCCGAGCTTGAGGCGCTGGGCGATGGCGTAGAGGTGCTGCTGGCTCTTGCTGCGGGCGTTTTCGGCAAGATCGGCATCGCTCAACTGCGATGAATGCGTGAGCACCGGCCCCGCCACCTCGATCTCGTCGTCGAAGGCGAGCGCGCGCACGAGCTGCGGCGGCGCCCGCTCGGCGTTCGCCAGGCGGCTCGACAGCCGCGCGCGCGCCTTGACCTCGATGTCGGCGGCGAGCTGCTGCAGGACGTCGTCGAACAGCGCGATCTGCTCGCCGGAAAAGCAGCGCGAGCCGGCCAGGAACAGGTCGGTGACGCGCTGCAAGACGCGCAGGCGCTGTTTGACGTCGCCGGCGGCGACCGCGCCGATCAGTTCGTCGATGAGGTTGGGGGTTTCGATGGCAATTTCGTCGGGAACGGCAAAGTTAAGCATGGCGGGGACAGGGTCTCGGGCTGGAGGTCATTGGTTGCAGGATACCGGCAAGGTGCAAAAAAGCCGTTGTTCCTGCTGTGTGGAAAAAGATGAAAATTTTAGACGCCTTGAAAAGACGCGATTAGGCAGCACGGAAACGCCGCCTCACGCCGACCCTCTCCCCGCGCGTGCGGGGAGAGGGTGGCGAGCATCGAGTGAAACGAGATACGAGCCGGGTGAGGGGCAATGCAGGCTTGGAGCAAAAGCCCCTCACCCGCCTCGCTCGCTACCGCTCACTCGGCACCCTCTCCCCGCAAGCGGGGAGAGGGAAAGTTCACGCCACCTTCACGTCCATGTGCCGGAACATGGCCTTGCGCGCTTCCTCGTCGTTCTCGGTCTTGAAGGTGTGCTGGTGCTTCTCGCGGATGGCGAGCGCGGCCTTGGCCGCCGGCCGCGCAGAAATCTCGTCGACCAGCCGCTTCAGGTTGGGGAACTTGGTCCAGTGCTCTTCGCCGAGCGCGGTCGGGATCAGCCGCGCCCAGCCCCACACCGCCATGTCGACGATCCCGTAGGCCTCGCCCACCACGTATTTGTGCGTGGCGAGACGGTCGTTGAGAATGCCGTAATGGCGCTGCGCCTCGAACATGTAGCGGTTGATGGCGTAGTGGATCTTCTCCGGTGCGTAGTGGCGGAAATGCACCGATTGGCCGGAGAAGGGCCCGACGCCGGAGGCGACGAACATCAGCCAGGACAACAGTTCGCCGCGCGGCTTATCGCCTTTCGGCGGCAGGAACTTGCCGGTCTTCTCGGCGAGATAGAGCAGGATGGCGTTGGAATCGAACACGGTGGCGTCGCCGTCGACGATCGCCGGCACCTTGCCGTTCGGATTGATCGCCAGGAATTCCGCCGTGTGCTGCGCGCCTTTACGGGTATCGATCGGGATAGGCTCGTATTCGAGCCCGCACTCTTCGAGCATGAGCGCGACCTTCATCGGGTTGGGCGCGCCGCTGTAGTAGAACTTGATCATGGGGGAGACCTCTGAATTTTAAAGCCGCGCATAGCATCACCCCGCAAAGAACGGCGCAAGCGGGGTTGCTCACACAAAGCCGTGACCCTTGCGTGGATGTCAGATCGAAGCAGTTGCAACAGACACGGCGCGCTCCCTCCCCTTGAAAAGGGGAGGGTTGGAGTGGGGATCGCTAACCACGCAACCGATCCACCCGCAGCTATAAGCGCGTTTACGCGCGTCTTCCACGCGCTATGGCGCGCCGACCTCCCCTTTTCATGGGGAGGTAAGTAAGCCACTACGCTGACGACGATCTCTTCAGAACAGCCCGGTAATGCGCCCGTCCGGGCCGACGTCGATGGCGTCGGCGGCCGGCACGCGCGGCAGGCCCGGCATGGTCATGATTTCACCGCAGATCACCACCACGAATTCGGCGCCGGCCGAGAGCCGCACCTCGCGCACCGGAATGGTGAAGCCCTCCGGCGCGCCCTTGGCGTCGGCATTGGTGGTGAACGAGTACTGCGTCTTGGCGATGCAGACCGGCAATTTGCCGTAGCCCATGCTCTCGAACGTGGCGAGCTGGTCGCGCACCGCCTTGGGCGCGTCGATGTCCTTGGCGCGGTAGATCTTCTGCGCGATGGTGCGCACCTTCTCCAACAGCGGCATGTCGTCGGGATAGAGCAGCTTCAGCTTCGACTTGCCGCTCTCCACCACCTTGACCACGGCGCGGGCGACGTCGGCCGCGCCCTCCCCGCCCATGGCCCAATGGTCGGCCATCAGCGCCTCGACGCCGAGCTTGGCGCAAGCTTCCTTGACCAGCGCGATCTCGGCATCGCTGTCGGCGGAGAAGCGGTTGATCGAGACCACCGGCACCAGGCCGAAATTCTGCATGTTCTCGATATGGCGCTGCAGGTTGGCCATGCCGGCGGCGAGCGCTTTCAGGTCCTCTTTCTTGAGGTCGTCCTTCTTGACGCCGCCATGCATCTTGAGCGCGCGAATGGTGGCGACCAGCACGACCGCGTCGGGCTTGAGGCCGGTCTTGCGGCATTTGATGTCGAGGAATTTCTCGGCGCCCAGGTCGGCGCCGAAACCGGCCTCGGTCACCACGTAGTCGGCAAGCTTGAGCGCGGTGGTGGTGGCAAGCACCGAGTTGCAGCCATGCGCGATATTGGCGAAGGGGCCGCCGTGGATGAAGGCGGGCGTGCCTTCCAGCGTCTGCACCAGATTGGGCGACAGCGCGTCCTTGAGCAGCGCGGTCATCGGCCCCTGGCCTTTCAGCTCGCCGGCGCGCACCGGTTTGCGGTCGCGGGTATAGCCGACGATGATGTTGGCGAGGCGGTTTTTGAGGTCGTCGATATTCTTGGCCAGGCAGAACACGGCCATCACCTCGGAAGCGACGGTGATGTCGAAGCCGTCCTCGCGCGGGAAGCCGTTGGCGACGCCGCCGAGCGAGGAGGTGATCTGGCGCAAAGAGCGGTCGTTCATGTCGACGGCGCGGCGCCAGGTGATGCGGCGGCCGTCGATGCCGAGCGCATTGCCCCAATAGATGTGGTTGTCGATCAGCGCACAGAGCAGGTTGTTGGCGGCGCCGATGGCATGGAAGTCGCCGGTGAAATGCAGATTGATGTCTTCCATCGGCACCACCTGCGCGTAGCCGCCGCCGGCGGCGCCGCCCTTGACGCCGAAGCAGGGCCCGAGCGAGGGCTCGCGCAGGCAGCACATGGCCTTCTTGCCGATGACGTTGAGCGCGTCGGTCAGACCCACGGTGGTGGTGGTCTTGCCTTCGCCGGCCGGCGTCGGCGTGATGGCGGAGACGAGGATCAGCTTGCCGTCGGGTTTGCCCTGCAGCGACTTGATGTAGTCCATCGACACCTTGGCCTTGTAGTGGCCGTAGGGATCGAGGTTTTCAGGCTGAATGCCGAGCCTGTCCTTGGCGAGCTCGAGGATCGGCCGCTTCTTGGCGGCCTGGGCAATTTCGATGTCGGACTTCGGATTTTGGTGCTGCGAGGCGGGCATGGGGATGATCCGTTCAATATAAAGAGTGGTGAGCCGGCAGACAGTCTCAGCTTCGTCATGCCCGGCCTTGTGCCGGGGCATCCCGCTTAGGAGGGCACCGTGCCTCCCTAATCGGGATGGCCGGGACAAGCCCGGCCGTGACGGCAGTGACTCAGGTGAAGCGCGCCCCCGTTGCGAGCTTGGTCGTCGAGATAAATTCCGCCGCGTCGATTTTCTTAGCCCCTTCCGGCTGCACGCGGGTGATCTTGAAGCGGCCGTCGGCGCAGACCACGGTGAAACTGTCGGCATCGACGGCGACGATCTCGCCCAGCTTGCCGGCAATCCCTTTCGGGTCTTTCGCCGGCAGCGGCTTGGCGTCGAAGATTTTCAGCGTCTTGCCGTCGAGCGTGGTCCAGGCGCCGGGCGCCGGATTGCAGCCGCGGATCAAGGGATCGATCTGGCGCCAGGACTTGCCCCAGTCGATCTTGGCATTGCCGGGGCCGCAGCGGCCTTCGTAGGTCGCTTTCGCTTCGTCCTGCTTGATGCGCGGCGCCTTGCCGGCTTTGACGAGATCGACCGACTCCAGCATGGCCTCGACGCCCATGGGAAACAGGCGGTCGAAATAGACCGTGCCGAGGGTGTCGGTGTCGGAGATCGGCGTCTTCTTCTGCAGCAGGACGTCGCCGGTATCGAGCCCGTTGTCCGGCCAGAAGATCGAGAGGCCGGTTTCTTTCTCGCCCAGGATGATCGGCCAGTTGATGGCGGCGGCGCCGCGATAGGCCGGCAACAGCGAGGGGTGATATTGGATCGAGCCGTGGGTCGGGATGTTGAGGAAGTCCTCCGGCACGAACAGCGTGACGAAGGCCATCACCTGCAGGTCGGGCTTGAGCGCCTTGAACTCCTCCCAGACCTTGGGATCTTTGTAGGAGGTCGGCTGATAGACCGGCAGCTTGGCGGCGATGGCCGCCTCCTTCAGCGGGTCGGCCTTGGCGCCCTCCTTCTCGGGCGCGACGTAGACCGCGATCACGTTCTCGCCGCGCTTCAAGAGCGCTTCCAGCACGGCCTTGCCGAATGCCTGCTGGCCGTGGACGACGATACGCATTGTGAAAAACCTCCCCAAAACTCTTTCTTGTCGTTCCGGCCGAGCGAAGCGAGGGCCGGAACCCATAACCGCCGACCGGGTTATGGGCCCCCGCCTTCGCGGGGGCGACAGCTTTTTACTACGCCGCCTTCTCCTTCTTCGGCGGCGCCGAGAGCGCGCCGGAATTCTTGATGTCGGCGATGTCCTTGGCCGAGAACTTGAGCACGTCCTTCAAAATCTCGTCGGTGTGCTCGCCCAAGAGCGGCGAGCGCTTCACCTCGGAGATCGAGTCGGAAAGCTTGATCGGATTGCCGACGGTCAGATACTTGCCGCGCGTCGGATGATCGACCTCGACCACCGTGCCGGTCTCGCGCAGCGACTTCTCCTCGGCGATCTCCTTCATCGACAGGATCGGGCCGACCGGAATGTCGAGCGGGTTGCAGATCTCCATGACCTCGAACTTGTTCTTGGTCATGGTCCATTGCTCGATGGTGTTGAAGATATGCTTTTAGCCGCGGCAGCCGCGCCGGCGGCGTGGCGTAGTCCGGGTCGGTCTTCCATTCCGGCTTGCCGATGACGTCACAGATCTTCTCCCACACCGGCGCCTGCGTGATGAAATAGATGTAGGCGTCGGGGTCGGTCTCCCAGCCCTTGCACTTCAGGATCCAGCCCGGCTGGCCGCCGCCGGAATCGTTGCCGGCGCGCGGGGTGGCCACGCCGAACGGCACGCCCTCGCCGAACTGGCTGTACTCCTTGAGCGGGCCGACCTTGAGCCGCTGCTGGTCGCGCAGCTTGACGCGGCAGAGATTGAGCACGCCATCCTGCATGGCGGCGAGCACCTTCTGGCCGCGGCCGGTGCGGTTGCGCTGGTAGAGCGCGCAGACGATGCCCAGGGCGAGATGCAAGCCGGTGCCGCTATCGCCGATCTGCGAGCCGGTGACGAGCGGCGGGCCGTCGCGGAAGCCGGTGGTGGAAGCGGAGCCGCCGGCGCATTGCGCGATGTTCTCGTAAACCTTGCAATCGGCGTAAGGCCCGGGGCCGAAGCCCTTGACCGACGCGACGATCATGCGCGGATTGGTCTTGTGGATGTGCTCCCAGGTCAGCCCCATGCGGTCGAGCGCGCCGGGGGCGAAATTCTCCACCAGCACGTCGCAGGATTTGATCAGCGCGTCGAGCACGCGCTTGCCTTGCGGGTGCTTGGAATCGATGGTGATCGAGCGCTTGTTGTGGTTGAGCATGGTGAAGTAGAGCGAGTCGGCATTGGGCACGTCGCGCAGCTGGCCGCGCGTGATGTCGCCGATGCCGGGACGCTCGACCTTGATCACGTCGGCGCCGAACCAGGCCAGCAGCTGCGTGCAGGTCGGCCCCGACTGCACGTGCGTGAAGTCGAGGATGCGCACGCCGGTGAGCGCCTTACCGTCCATGCCCCAGGGCTTGCCGCTGACGCGTGGCAGGCCGTTGCCGTTTGCTTTCGCCTTGGCCTTGGCGGCCGGCTTCTTGGCGAGCTTGACCGGCTTGCGCGCCGGTTTCCTGGCGGCGGCCTTCGCCTTGCCCTTCTTCGCCTTGGATTGTTTCTTGGCCATCTGTCTCTCTCCTCGCTCAGCTTTTTCGTAGGGTGGACAAAGGCGCCAACGGCGCCGTGCCCACCGACCTGGTATTTTCCATGCGGCAAGGCCGCCGGTGGGCTTCGCTGCGCTCAGCCCACCCTACGGGCATGAATTCCTTCACTTCTTCTTCAGCTTGCTCTGCGGGTTGAGGTTGCCGATGCGGCCCGACTCGCTGCCGGCGGCCGGGTCGATCACCGCGTTGATCAGCGTCGGCTGGCCTGAATCCATGGCGGCGTTGACCGCGCGTTTGAGCTCGTCCGGCGTGGTGGCGTTGACGCCGACGCCGCCGAAAGCCTCGATCATCTTGTCGTAGCGTGCACCCTTGACGAACACGGTGGTCGCGGGGTCCGCGCCGCCGCCCTGATTGACGTCGGTGCCGCGATAGATGCCGTCATTGTTGAAGATCACCACGCAGACCGGCAGCCGGTAGCGGCAGATGGTCTCGATCTCCATGCCCGAGAAGCCGAAGGCCGAGTCGCCTTCGATCGCCAGCACCGGCTTGCCGGTCTCGATCGCGGCGCCGACGGCGTAGCCCATGCCGATGCCCATGATGCCCCAGGTGCCGACGTCGATGCGCTTGCGCGGCTGGTACATGTCGATGATGCCGCGCGTGAGGTCGAGCGCATTGGCGCCCTCGTTGACCAGGATGGCGTCGGGCCGCTCCTTGACGACGGTGCGCAGCACGCCGAGCGCGCCGTGATAGTCCATCGGCACGTTGTTGTTCATCAGCCGCGGCGCCATCTTGGCGACGTTCTCGTCGCGCTTCTTGGCGACGGCGCCGGTCCAGTCGGCCGGCGGCGCCGGCCACTTGACGCCCATGGCCTCGTTGAGCGCGGTGACGCAGGACCCGATGTCGCCGACCAACGGCGCCGCGATCTCGACGTTCGAGTCCATTTCCCTCGGCTCGATGTCCACCTGGATGAACTTTTTCGAATGCGGCTCGCCCCAGGTCTTGCCCTTGCCGTGCGACAAGAGCCAGTTGAGGCGGGCGCCGATCAGCATGACCACGTCGGAATCGCGCAACACCGTCGAGCGCGCCGCGCCCGCGCATTGTGGGTGGGTATCGGGCAGGATGCCCTTGGCCATGCTCATGGGCAGGAAGGGAGCGCCGCTCTTTTCGATCAGCGTGCGCAACGCATCGTCGGCCTGCGCATAGGCGGCGCCCTTGCCAAGGACGATCAGCGGGCGCTTGGCGCTTTTGAGCACGTCGAGCGCGCGCTTGACCGCCCCCGGCGCCGGGAGCTGCGCGGGCGCTGCGTCGATCACCTTGACCAGCGACTTGCGGCCTTCCGCGGCGTCCATCACCTGGCCGAACAGCTTGGCGGGCAAATCGAGATAGACGCCGCCGGGACGACCCGAGACGGCGGCGCGGATCGCGCGCGCGACGCCGATGCCGATATCGGCCGCGTGCAGCACGCGATAGGCCGCCTTGCACAGCGGCTTGGCGATGGCCAGTTGGTCCATCTCCTCGTAGTCGCCCTGCTGCAGGTCGACGATCTCGCGCTCGGACGAGCCGGAGATCAGGATCATCGGGAAGCAGTTGGTGGTGGCGTGCGCCAGCGCGGTGAGGCCGTTGAGGAAGCCGGGCGCCGAGACGGTGAGGCAAATGCCGGGCTTCTTGGTCAGGAAGCCGGCGATCGAGGCGGCATAGCCGGCGTTCTGTTCATGACGGAAGGACAGGACTCGGATGCCTTCCGCCTGCGCCATGCGGCCAAAGTCCGTGATCGGAATGCCGGGTACGCCGTAGATGGTCTCAATGCCGTTGAGCTTGAGCGCGTCGATGACGAGGTGAAAGCCGTCGGTCAGCTCCTGCTCCGCTTCGGCCGCGCGATTTTCCTTCACCGCCGCTTCAGCCATGGCAATCCTCCCTCGCAATTCTCGGTTCGAAGTCAGTCCAGATAGTCGGCGTATTTGGCGACGTGCTCGGCCAGGCCGAGCGCGTGATCGCGCACCAGGTCCTCAGCACGATCGGTCTGCCGCTGCTCCAGGGCTTCGATGATGTTCATGTGGTCGCGGATCGAGCGGTCGGCACGGTCCTTCTCGCCTATGGTCTTGCGCCGGATCATGCGCATATGGGTGAACAGGTTCTCGGCCAGATCGATCAGCACGTCGTTGCGCGACAGCCGGATGATGGTCTGGTGGAATTCGATGTTGACGTCGGAATACTCGTCGAGATGGGCGCGGTGTTTGCCGTCGACGAAAGTGGCGAACATGCGGCGTAGGCCGGCGATCTCCTCGTCGCTGGCGGCCTGCGTGATCAGCCGGGCCGCCATGCTCTCGAGCGCAGCCCAGGCCTCGATCATCTCGATCACTTCGCGCTTGGTCTTGCGCACCACGTAGATGCCGCGGCGCGGCACCGAGCGCACGAAGCCCTCGCTTTCGAGCTGCGCCATGGCCTCGCGCACCGGCGTGCGGCTGATGCCGAAATCCTGCGCCAGCTTGCGCTCGTCGAGCCGGATGTCGTCGCGGCTGCGGTAGATGTCCATCGCGACGATGGCGTGCTTCAGCGCCGCATAGGCCTTGTGCTTGAAGCTCGGAGTCATGTCGATCGGCTCGAGCACCGGCTGGGAAGCGACCGGAGCGAGGACGGCGGTGGGGGCGGTGCGGCGGGCCCGGGCGCCGGCGCGGCGGGCGGGACGGTCTCGGTTACTCATGACTGGTATACAATATGCCAGGTGCCACACCCGCGCAATGGACGGTTTTGGGCGAGGTCATCGGCCGGGCCGCCTATTCCGCCGGCTTCAGCCCACCGCCGCGCAGCCGAAGCATGAGCTTGCCGAGCAGCGTGGAGATCAGCGGCCAGAACAGCATGATCATGCTGAGCGCGGTGATCGAGCCGACCAGGCCGTTCGACCAGAATACGCTGATGTCGCCCTGCGAACCGATCATGGCCTGGCGGAACGAGCTCTCGGCGCGCCCGCCCAGGACGATCGCCAGCACCATGGGCGCCAACGGATAATCGAGTTTCTTGAACAGGTAGCCGATGATGCCGAACATCACCATGAAGATGAGATCGGCCGGCGCGTTCGACAGCGTGTAGGAACCGATGGCGCAGACCGCGATGATGATGGGCGCGATGATCGAGAACGGGATGCGCATGATCGAGGCCCACAGCGGCACCGTCGACAAGACGATCACCAGGCCCACCAGATTGCCGAGATAGATCGAGGCGATCAGGCCCCAGACGAAGTCCTTCTGCTCGACGAACAGCAAGGGCCCCGGCTGTAGGCCCCAGATCAGCAGGCCGCCGAGCAGCACCGCCGCGGTCGGCGAGCCGGGGATGCCGAGGGTGAGCATGGGCAAGAGCGCCGAGGTGCCGGCGGCATGCGCGGCGGTCTCCGGCGCCACCACGCCTTCCAGCTCACCGTTGCCGAAATTCGCGCCGTTCTTGGAGAAGCGCTTGGCCAGGCCATAGCTCATGAACGAGGCGGGCGTGGCGCCGCCCGGCGTGACGCCGAGCCAGATGCCGACCGCGGTACCGCGAATGATGGTGACCCAGTATTGCGGCAGCTTCTTCCAGGTCTGCCACACCACGAAGGGGTTGATGCCGGCGGCGCGGCCCTCGAAGTGCAGGCCCTTCTCCACCGTCACCAGGATCTCGCCGATGCCGAACAGACCGATGACCGCGATTAGGAAATGGAAGCCGGGGAGCAGCACCTCGGTGCCGAAAGTGAGACGTAAGCCCCCGGTCACCTCGTCGGTGCCGACGCTGGCGAAGGCAAAGCCCAGCATCATCGAGGCGATGACCTTCCATGGCGACTGCCGACCCATGCCGACGAAGGAGCAGAAGGTCAAAAGGTAGACCGAGAAATATTCAGGCGGCCCGAAATCGAGCGCGAAATTGGCGACGATCGGCGCCATGAAGGTGAGCATGATGGTCGCGAAAAAAGCGCCGACGAAGGACGAGGACAGCGAAGCGGTGAGCGCTTCGCCGGCGCGGCCCTGCTTGGCGAGCGGATGGCCGTCGAAGGTGGTGGCCACCGACCACGGCTCGCCGGGTATGTTGAACAGGATAGCGCTGATGCAGCCGCCGAAAAGCGCGCCCCAATAGATCGCCGCCAGCATGATGATGGCGGTGGTATGTTGCATGGAGAAGGTGAGCGGCAGCAGGATGGCGATGCCGTTGGCGCCGCCGACGCCGGGCAGGAAGCCGAGCAGGACGCCGAACAGGATGCCGACCACCATGTAGCCCAAGTTCATGGGCGTGAGCAGTATCTCGAAGCCGTGCATCAACGAAAAGAACGCGTCCAACTTGAACCTCCCGTCACTCTGAGCGCGCGGCGCGATGGCGCGACCTGCTCATCGTCAGCCTCGTCGCCGGCGCCTCAGTAGCCCAGCCAATGCTCGAACGGCCCCTTCGGCAGCGGCACCAGGAACCAGATCTCGAAAATGACAAACAGCGCGATCGGCACCAACACCGCGACCGGGACCGTCTTGTAAAGCGAATAGCGCCCGTGCCACGTCATGAAGAAGGTGATGAATAGGAAGGTCGAGATGTAGATTCCGATATAGATCGAGAAGATCACGAAGATGGTCATCGGAATGAGAACGCTCAGCACCATGATGAGCTCGCCGTGGTCGACGAAACTGCCCTCGCCATCGGCGCGCCGGGCAAGCAGGTGCTGGAAAAAGGTCACGCCGCTGGCGACGAACATGAACAGCGAGACGTAGAACGGGAAATAGCCGGAGTCGGGCCCGACATCCTTGGCCCAGCCGGCGCCGAGCCGATAGCTCGATATCATCACCACCGCCGCCACCGCCATCAGCACGAGCGAGACCGCCATATTCATGATGCGGTTGGAAACGACGCTGCCGCTTACGTCTTCGTTTTCGTCGGATCCGTGACTCATGGCTGGGGAACTCGTGACGGGGGCCTATGCGGATCTAAGGCCTGCTCGCGGCCCTTGCGCGCAAGACGCAAATTCGGCGGGAGATGCTTTCAGACAAGCAAATTGCGGGAGCGCCGGACGAACGGCGCCCCCGCAACGTCGTGGATGGTTAGGAGCCCTTATGCAGGAAGCCGGCCTTTTCCATCAGCTTATGGTGCTCGGCCGCCGCATTGGTCAGCCAGGTGTGGAACTCAGAGCCGGTCATGAAGCTCTGATTGAAAGCGCCCTTTTCCATGAACGCCTTCCATTCCGGCGTGGCGCGGACCTTCTTGAGCAGGTCGATATAGTAGTTGACGGCGTCCTGCGACACGCCCGGCGCCGTCATGATGCCGCGCAGCATCGTGTACTCGATGTCGAGGCCCTTGGACTTGCAGGACGGGATGTCCTGCCAAGCCATGGTTTTGGTGATCTTGGCCGGATAGGGCATCGGCTTGGAGTCGAACACGCAGAGCGGACGGACACTGCCGGCGCGCCAATGCGCGACGCACTCGATCGGATTGTTAACGCTCGAATCGATGTGGCCGCCGACCAGTTGGGTGCACACCGTGCCGCCGCCTTTGTAGGGCACGTAAGTGAACTTGGCGCCGGTCTTCTGCTCGAGGGCCGCGGTGATGATCTGGTCTTCCTGCTTGGAGCCGGTGCCGCCCATCTTCATCTTGCCGCCGGCCTTCTTGACCGCGGCGATATATTCCTGAGGCGTCTTGTAGGGCGTCTTGGCGTTCACCCAGAACACGAACTCGTCGAGCGCCATCATGGCGATCGGGGTGAAGTCCTTCCAGGAGAAGGGCGAGCCGGTCGCCAGTGGGGTGGTGAACAGGTTCGACAGCGTGATGATGATTTTATGGGGGTCGCCTTTGGCGTTCTTCACGTAGAGGAAGCCTTCGGCGCCGGAGCCGCCCTTCTTGCTGATGACGACCATCGAGACCGGCAAGAGCTTGTGCTTCTGGATGATGCCTTGGATCAGCTGCGCCATTTGTCCGGCGCCGCCGCCGATGCCGGCCGGCACGATGAACTCGATGTTGCGCGTCGGCTTCCACGCCGCCTGCGCGGGCGGGGCCGTCATGGCAACGAGGCCGCCCACGACGGCAGCGCTCAGGGCTAAACTTCTGATTGCGGTTCGCATGAATCCTCCCGTGGATTGGTTTTCTTACCGCCGTCCGATCTTAGGCCGGATCGAGCGCCTCGACAGCGTAATTTGCCTTGCCCGATCGGCTGGACGAAACCGCAGCCGGACGGCAGGCTGGTATACTTAATACAAAAACGGCGCGGCGGTCATTAGCTATTTTTCCCTCACGGCGCGGAGACACCGTGGGTGCAGGAACGATCAAGGCCGGGCTGATGGCCCGGCCTTAATTGCGCGCTCATATATTGGTTGCGGGGGCAGGATTTGAACCTGCGACCTTCAGGTTATGAGCCTGACGAGCTACCGGGCTGCTCCACCCCGCGTCAATAGTTTTGCTTGATAGACCAATTGCTTAGCAGATGGCAAGCGATACGGCCCATGTCCTGACCGAATTTTGTGCCCTTTTTGGGTCTGACGGCGGATCGTTCTCTTGCGGCTTTTATCGCGGTCGGCCGGCCCGCGGCAACACATGGCCGATAAAAACCGGCAGCAAACTCATCGAGCCTTGGAACCATTGGCTGGCGCCGGCACATGCACGGCGGCGAGCCGCGGCGCGACGTCTTTCGCTTAGCGCTGCCAACGGCCGATGGCGCCCGTCTAGATCGGCGGGCGGACCGCGTTTTCGTCGCCTAGGTCGAGAATGGTTTGCGCCGGCAGCACGCGGTGCCAATCTGCCATCAGCGCGCATCGCGCTTTATGACGATACAATGCAGCGCCGCACGCGCTTCCGATAACCTTTCCCACGGGGCGAAAGGAAATGGCTACATCGACCTCAGCTTGAGCTTAGAGGCCGTTGCTCATGCAAGCGCCGAGAGGCGTCGGCAGCGCTATGCTGCAGCCGCGCTTTGCTGTTCGAGGTGCCGGGTGCGCGACCGCCGGGCTGTTCCGCTCCTTTGCCAAACCTTGCGTCCAGGCCCGCCTGTCCTTTCGCCTCACCCCCGCCCGGCGTCGCCGCGGTTGTGAGCTCGGCGCACGAACTATCCCCGAATAATCCGAAACCGGCTGGCGGCCGGCGCCATCCCGGGTCAAGATGCGCCGGGCGGAGCCGGCCCCCACGTATTTCGGGGCCAAGCAGTGACGGCGGGTAGCATTGGGCAGGGCTGAAACCGGCCAAATTCATCAATCCGTCACCGGGGAGCGGCACAAGTCCGCCATGGTGGGCGGTACCGGCCATCACGGCGGGTTCGGCGACGGCTTGGCGGACGCCGCCCAGGCGATTATTGCCGATGCCCGACGGGCCCTCACCGACCCCGAGCTGGCAGACCCGCAGGCGGTGCACGACGTGCGCAAGGCGCTCAAGCGCTGGCGCGCGCTCATGCGCCTGCTCACCCACGGCATCGCCGAGCCGGCCGAGCAGATGCGCTTGGAGGCGCGCGAGCTGATGCGGGCCATGGCAAGCGCCCGCGACGCCCAAGCGGCGCTCGACGCGCTGGCGGACCTAAAAAAGAGCGATGTGCCCTTCTCCGCCACCTCGGCCGAAACTATCCGCCAGCGCCTGACCGAGATGCGCGACGCCGCTGAAAAGACCGCCTTCAGCCCGCAAATGCGCGACAAGCTTGCGCGCTATCTCGATTACGCCACGCTTACGATCGAGCGCTGGCCGCTCAAGGAAATCGCGTTCGACACTGTCGTCGACGGGCTAACCGCCACCTATCGGCGCGCGCGGCAATTAATGCCGGACGACTGGCAAAGCGTCGAGCCCGAACATTTGCACGACCTGCGCCGGCGCGTGGTCGAACATCGCCACCAAATGGATCTGATCGAGCCGCTCTGGCCGCGGCTCGGACGGGTGTGGGCCGAGGAGGCGCAACGGCTGCGCAATCAGCTCGGCGCCTGCCAGGACCTGGCGGTGCTCGCCAATTTCACCGCGCCGCATCAGCCGCTGGCGCCCTGGCGCTCGCGGCTGACGCCGCCGATCGAGGGACGACGCAGCGCGCACTTAAGGAGCGCGGCGCGCCTCGCCGGGCGGCTGTTCGCGGAAAAGCCGAAGGCATTCCGCCGCCGCATCGCGGCGCTGTGGACGGCGCGGCGGGCGCGCAAGCGCCACGACGTCCAGGACTGACGCGGCAGATTGTGACGGCGCGCGCCGCGCCGCCCGGCCACAACCGTTGCTTTCTCCCTTTCGGATCGTGGACATGCAAGGATGACGCGGGAGATTTCGTGACCGGCCCGCCGGCGCCTCGAAACGACCGTGGGCCGGCAACAGCATTGGAATTCTTGCACCATGGACCCGACCATCACCGCGACGATCGACATGCATG
>CAWDUV010000002.1:0-382500 GCA_963805535.1 uncultured Pseudomonadota bacterium | reverse complement strand
GTAACTATCGCCTTTCCGATTAGGGCGCGGACTCGTTCAGCGCACAGCCAGCCATCGTCGGATTGATGCGAGCTGGACGAAGGCAAGGTAACTGGCTGCAAGCTTGTCGTAGCGCGTCGCGCAACGCTCCTGGCCCGGCCCGGCTTCGGCGTTTTCGAAGCAAAGCGGACATCAACCAGCCGACGCCCTCGCTAATTCCGTCGAAAATGACCCGAGGCGGACATCGGCTCCTTAAGGAAGCTGTGCTGCCAAGTGCACTTTTGCCTTGGCGCGTGGCGGTCGTGTCTTTACCTTGATCTGATGCTTGAGGTCACCACTGCCGATATCCATGCACTGAGCGATGAGGATTTGCGAACGCTTATCGGTCTCCTGTGCGAAGCCGACGCGCGCGTGCATGGCATCCCAACGTCCAGTGTAACGTGGGGCGGCAATCAAAATGCGCCGGATGGCGGCATTGACGTGCGCGTAAACGCGCCCGCCGGCCCTGAGCCTACCGGCTTCTTGCCGCGTGCGAGCATCGGCTTTCAGGTAAAGAAGACCGACTTCACACCAGGGCTAATCCCGGGCGAAATGCGGCCGACTGGGACGTTGCGTCCCTCGATCCGTGACCTCATTGGGCACGGTGGTGCCTACATCATCGCAAGCTCTGGGACAGACGCATCGGATTCCGCATTGAAGGATCGGGTGGACGCCATGCGCGCTGCCGTCGCGGACGTTTCTGACAACGGCAATCTGCTCGTCGATTTCTATGATCGCAATCGCCTGGCGACATGGGTTCGCAACCATCCGGGTCTCATCGCGTGGGTGCGTCAGCGTTGCGGTCGTATTCTTTCTGGCTGGCAGCCGTACAGCGGATGGGCGCTTTCACCGGAAGGTGTGGAGGATGTCTATCTGTTGGATGATAAGGCTCGGCTTCATGCGGGGATAACCGACGAGAAAGGCGTTGAACTCAATATAGGCATCGCTCGCATCCGTGACATTCTCCGGAATGCTCGGGGCGTCGTCCGCCTGGCGGGCCTGTCCGGCGTAGGCAAAACGCGCCTTGCGCAGGCCTTGTTCGATGGCCGGATCGGCGACAACGCGCTCGATCCTGCCTTAGCCCTTTACACCGACATCAATGACAATCCCACGCCGCAGCCAATCGGTATGGTCACCAATCTGGCAATGTCGCGCACGCGTGCGATTGTCGTCATAGACAATTGCCAGCCCGAGCTACACCGCCGCTTAACGGAGGTATGCAGAGCGCCGGATAGCACCGTAAGCATCATCACAGTAGAATACGACGTGCAGGACGACGAGCCAGAGGGCACCGAGGTTTACAAGCTTGAGCCGTCTTCTGTTCCCGTCGTTGCGCAGCTGCTTGCGCGACGTTTTCCCGAGATGCTGCGCATTGACGTGGATCGCATCGCGGGATTCTCGGGCGGCAATGCGCGTATGGCGCTTGCCCTTGCCAACACACTTGAAAGACACGAGTCCCTCGCAGGGTTGCAGGATGAAGAACTGTTCAAACGGCTCTTCCACCAACGGCAGGTACATGACGACAGCCTTTTGAAGGCTGCACAGGCGTTTTCGCTTCTGTACTCGTTCGAAGGTGAAACACTAACGGGCGATGCGGCTGAGTTGCCTCAACTCGGCGCGCTTGTCGGCATGAGCGGGCGGGAAATGTACGCCAAGGTCACACAGCTTAAGCAGCGCGACCTGCTGCAACGCCGCAGCGTGTGGCGCGCCGTCCTACCACATGCCATCGCCAACCGCCTTGCCAAGATGGCCCTTGAGCAAATTCCTTCCGAAAATATCTTAGAGCAGTTCACGACGCAGCGCCTACTTAAGTCGTTTACACGGAGGCTTAGCTACCTGCATGAGAGCGAAACTGCTGCCCGGATCGCTACGGCCTGGCTTAAGCCCGGTGGCTACCTCGGCACGGTCAACAATCTGAATGAATTCGGTCAAACGCTCCTCACGAACATCGCGCCAGTCGCGCCAGAGGCCGTTCTCGCTGCTATCGAGCGTGCTATTGCCGTCCCCGAAGATGATCTCGCCCAAGACTACGGCTTCTGCAATCGCTTCATCTCGACACTCCATTCCATCGCCTACGATGCCACACTGTTCGACCGGTGCGTGGCTATCTTGATTCCGATGGCGATCGCGAAGCCGGCACAAAATAATCACCCAGCCACCACCGCATTGAACCACCTGTTTACTCTCTTCCTTTCCGGCACACACGCGCCTGTGGAGCAGCGCGCACGGATAGCGGATCGCCTGCTGAGCTCGAACAATCCAGCGGAGCGTGAGCTGGGACGAAAGCTTCTCGAATCCCTGCTTAAAACTGACAATTTCATGGCTACGCACTCATTCGAATTTGGCTCGCGCGTCCGGGATTACGGCTATTGGCCCGCCACACGGGCAGAACAGATACATTGGTTTGTCCAGGCGCTGCGCCTTGCGCGTAAACATGCGGTGAGCCGCGAGAATGCAGCCTTTGCACGCAAGCAGATTGCGTCAGCCATCCGTGCAATTTGGGTGCTGGGTCCGGAAGTACAGCAGGAATTCGAAGGATTTCGCGGACGACCTCGGTACCCGAGGCTACTGGCATGAAGGCTGGATTGCCGTCCGCAAGGCTCTTGCATTGCCGAAAAAGCCGGACGTGGAGGGCGTCGATAGGCTGCGCGCATTTGAGCAGCGACTAAAGCCGCAGAATATAGAGCAGCAAGTGCGCGCCGTAGTCCTCACGCAAACCTGGAGTACATTTGACTTCGCCGAGATGGACGGCGACGAAGAGGATGATGAGGCCGAGAGCGGAAACGGAAAAAACCCGTTGCAGCCATATGAACGTGCGAATGCCTTGGCTGAAGAACTCGGCAGAAAAGTCGCCCTTGATGCGCCCGTGTTTGAACGACTTCTGCCATGCCTCATTTCAAGCGGTGCCCAGCGGCTAACAAATTTCGCCAGCGGATTAGCAACCGCATCCCCCGATCCACGCGCGCACTGGTCGAAAATCTGTGGAGCTTTTAATGCCCTTGAGGAGGAAAACCGTACAGGTGGCGCGCTCGTTGGATTTCTTGCGGGCCTGAACAAAATACAACCTGAGCTGTGCGAAGAGCTGCTTGAAGAAGCTGTGACCGACGAAACTCTGGCGGCATGGTTTCCGATTCTCCAAACCTCTGTTGTTATCACGTCCGCAGGCGCGGAGCGGTTGAAACGCTCGCTCTCGCTTGGCAAAGCTAGTTTGCATATTTTCCGTAATCTTGGCTGGGGCCGGTCAACCGACGCTCTATCCGGTGCAGACCTTCGCGACATCCTGATTGGCATCGCGGCAAAGGAGGGGGGCTTCTCTGTTGCGATTGACATTCTGTCGATGCGATTTCATTCAGACAAAATCAGCGAAGACGGCACCGTTCCGCCCGAGCTTATTGCTGTCGGTAGAGAATCTGCTATCGAACGCAAACCTCACTTCCAGGGATCAGTCGTTCGACTACCATTTGCAGTCGATCGCGAAGGTCTGCCTCGCTGGTCCGGAAGGCGCTGCTGCCTCACAGGCACTATGCGCGAAAATCCGCCAGGGTTTTGCGGAGTACACCTTCCGCGCCTATGCGCATGAAAATCTGCTGTCGTGCCTATTTAAGCTTCAACCGCGCGTCGCACTCGACACATTCTTCCCTTCCAGTCCTGTCGCGGAAGAACTCGAGCTTGACGTTGACGACTTCAACGGCGTCGGCGACCGTAACGCCAGCCCCCTTGATGAAGTGCCGACTTCCCATCATGCTGGCCTGGCGTGACGAAGCTCCGGAGCAGCGATATCCGGCGCTTGCAAAAGTCGTGACCTTCTTTACTCAAAAGGAGAAGGAGCCAGTGGAATGGTCGCCGCTCGCGCTTATTATGCTCGACCGCGCGCCCGATCCGGCTTCCGTCCTACAGACGTTTGTCCAGCGCTTCTCGCCGAGGAGCTGGTCCGGTTCTCGTGCGGAAATCGTCAAGTCCCGCGCAGGATTGCTCGACCGTTTGGCCTTAAAGCACGCGACCGCATTCGCCGAAACCATAGCATCGCTTAAAGTTCAGCTCGCCGAAGAGGTTGCAAATACGCGAAAGTGGGAAAACGAGCGAGATCGAGAGCGGGACGAGCGCTTTGAATAGCCGCCTCAATGTCGCTTTATGGCCCATCGCGCCATTTGCTGCGCCTGCGCAAAAGTGGTCGTTATCGGAGCGAAGCGGACATGCCCGAAATTTATGAGTACGCGCCCTAGATTTCGTGCGCATCAAGCTGCCGCGCGGGCGCGAGCTGCGCGGCAAGGTGCTGACCGCGTTCGAGCAGGAGCGCGCGCGCGTCGACGGCATTCTGGCGCGCAAGCCGGCAAGGGTGGCGACGCGGTAGGCCTCTCCACCGTCATTCCGGGGCGCGGCCGTTAGGCCGCGAGCCCGGAATCCATAACCCTGGCGCTGCGGAGTATGGATTCCGGGCCCGCCGCTTCGCGGCGTCCCGGAATGACAACTTTTGTTACGCCGCCTGCTTGACCGCGTGGCCGTTGAACGTAAGCCCCTGCTTGCCGGCGGAAATCTCCACCTTCTCGCCGTCCTTGACGGTGCCCGCCAGGATCATCTCGGCCAGCGGGTCCTGCACCGACTTCTGGATCACGCGCTTCAAGGGCCGCGCGCCATAGGCCGGGTCCCAGCCCTTGTCGGCCAGCCACTCGCGCGCGCTCGGCGCGAGCGTGATGACGATCTTGCGGTCGTCCAAGAGCTTCTGCAGCCGCACCATCTGGATGTCGACGATGCGGGTCATCTCGCTCTTCTTGAGCCGGTGGAACAGGATGATTTCGTCGACGCGGTTCAAGAACTCGGGCCGGAAAGCCGCGCGCACCACCGTCATCACCTGATCGCGCACCGCATCGGTGTCCTCGCCCTCCGGCTGATTGACCAGGAAATCGGCGCCCAGGTTCGACGTCATGATGATCAGCGTGTTGCGGAAGTCGACGGTGTGGCCCTGCCCATCGGTCAGCCGGCCGTCGTCGAGCACCTGCAGCAGGACGTTGAACACGTCCGGATGCGCCTTCTCGATCTCGTCGAACAGCACGACCTGATAGGGCCGCCGCCGCACCGCTTCGGTGAGCGCGCCGCCCTCCTCATAGCCGACATAGCCCGGAGGCGCGCCGATCAGCCGCGCCACCGCGTGCTTCTCCATGTATTCCGACATGTCGATGCGGATGAGCGCGTTCTCGTCGTCGAACAGGTATTCGGCGAGCGCCTTGGTCAGCTCGGTCTTGCCGACGCCGGTCGGCCCCAGGAACATGAACGAGCCGATCGGCCGGTGCGGGTCCTGCAGGCCGGCGCGGGCGCGCCGCACCGCGGTGGAGACCGCCTGCACCGCCTCCTTCTGGCCGATGACGCGCTTACTCAGCTCGTCCTCCATGCGCAGCAGCTTTTCCTTCTCGCCTTCCAGCATCCTGTCGACCGGCACGCCGGTCCAGCGCGAGACCACGCCGGCGACGTGATCGGCGGTCACGGTCTCCTCGACCATGGCGCTCTTGCCTTCGCTGTCCTCGACGTCCTTGAGCTTCTTCTCCAGCTCGGGGATGCGGCCATAGGCCAGTTCGCCGGCACGCTGGTACTCGCCCTTGCGCTGGGCGATGGCGAGCTCGTTACGCGCGTCGTCGAGCTGCTTCTTCAGCTCGGTTGCCGAGCCCAGTTTCTCCTTTTCCGATTTCCAGCGGCTGGTGATGTCGGCCGAGCGTTTCTCCAGGTCCTTCAGCTCGGCTTCCAGATTCTTCAGCCGTTCCTTGGACCCGGGATCGCTTTCCTTCTTCAGCGCCTCCTGCTCGATCTTCAGCCGCACGATTTCGCGGTCGATCGAATCGAGCTCTTCCGGCTTGGAATCGACCTGCATCTTCAGCCGCGCAGCCGCCTCGTCGATCAGGTCGATGGCCTTGTCGGGCAGGAAGCGGTCGGTGATGTAGCGGTTGGAGAGCGTCGCTGCGGCGACGATCGCCGAATCGGCGATGCGCACGCCGTGGTGCTGCTCGTATTTGTCCTTCAGCCCGCGCAGGATCGAGATGGTGTCCTCGACCGTCGGCTCGGAGACGATAGACAGGCTGGAAGCGCCGCGCGAGCGCTGCATCCTTCTCGACGTGCTTCTTGTATTCGTCGAGCGTGGTGGCGCCGATGCAGTGCAGCTCGCCGCGCGCCAGCGCCGGCTTCAACAGGTTGGAGGCATCCATGGCGCCGTCGGCCTTGCCGGCGCCGACCAGCGTGTGCATCTCGTCGATGAACAGGATGATGCCGCCGTTCGAGGACGTGACTTCCTGCAGCACGGCCTTCAGCCGCTCCTCGAACTCGCCGCGATATTTGGCGCCGGCGATCATGGCGCCGAGGTCGAGCGCCAATAGTTTCTTGTCCTGCAGGCTTTCCGGCACGTCGCCATTGACGATGCGCAAAGCGAGCCCCTCGACGATCGCGGTCTTGCCGACGCCCGGCTCGCCGATCAGCACCGGATTGTTCTTGGTGCGGCGGGAGAGCACTTGGATGGTGCGGCGGATTTCCTCGTCGCGGCCGATGACCGGATCGAGCTTGCCCTCGCGCGCGGCCTGCGTCAGATCGCGGGCATATTTCTTCAGCGCGTCATAGGCGTTCTCGGCCGAAGCCGAATTGGCGGTGCGGCCCTTGCGCAGCGCCTCGATGGCGCTGTTCAAATTCTGTGGGGTGACACCGGCGCTTTTGAGGATCTTGCCGGCCTCGCTGTCCTTCTCGATCGCCAGCGCCAACAGCAGGCGCTCGACGGTGACGAAACTGTCACCCGCCTTCTCGCCGGCCTTTTCGGCGGCGTCGAACACGCGCGCCAACGCCGGATCGAGATAAACCTGCCCGGCGCCGCCGCCGGACACCTTCGGCCGCTTGGCCAGCGCCGCCTCGACCTGCTGCAGCGCCGTGCGCGAATTGCCGCCGGAGCGGTCGATCAGGCCGGCCGCCAACCCCTCCGGGTCGTCGAGCAGGACTTTCAGCATATGTTCGGGGGCGAATTGCTGGTGGCCCTCGCGCAGGGCCAACGATTGCGCGGACTGCACGAATCCGCGCGCGCGGTCGGTATATTTCTCGAAATTCATGCGCTTACTCCCTCGGCCCATTGTGGCGCCGGACGTCTTTCCTGAGCATGATCTGGCCCGAAAACCGCTTCACACTTTTCGGGATCATGCTCTAGCAGGCCCCCGCAGGCGGCCCGCCTTAAGGGCATATATTGGGTTGCTTTTGGCAGTTGGAAGACCCGGGCGGCTTGATATAGGTCAGCTTTCAAGCCGAATTCGCCCGTGAAAAAGGCCCCCATGTCCGACCAGCCTGCCGTCCAGTCGATCTACCGCTATCCGGTCAAGGGGCTTTCCCCGCAGCCCCTGCAGCGCGTCCTGCTGCAGCCCGGCCAGACCCTGCCGGCCGACCGGCTCTACGCCATCGAGAACGGCCCCTGCGGCTTCGACCCGGCGCACCCGGCCTATTTCCCCAAAATCCGCTTCCTGATGCTGATGCGCAACGAGCGGCTGGCGGCGCTACGCACCGACTACGACGAGGAAAGCCACACCCTCACCATTGCCTGGGAACGCCGCGAAGCGGCGCGCGGCGACCTGCGCGACCCCGAAGGGCGCGCGACGATCGAGCGCTTCCTGGCCGACTATTGCGCCGACGAGCTGCGCGGGCCCCCGCGGGTGCTCTATGGCGCGGGCCACAGCTTCTCGGACGTCGCCAAGAAGGTGGTGTCGATCATCAATCTGGCGTCGGTGGCGGCGGTGGAGAGCGCGCTGGGCGCGCCGGTCAATCCCTTGCGCTTTCGCGGCAATGTCTATGTCAGCGGCTGGCCGGCCTGGCACGAGTTCGATTTGCTCGACCGCGAGTTTGGCGTCGGGGCTGCGCGACTGAAGGCGGTCAAGCGCATCGTGCGCTGCGCGGCGACCGAGGTCGATCCCGACACCGGCATCCGCGATCTCACCATCCCGCGCACGCTCATGGATACGTTCGGCCACGCCGACTGCGGCATCTATGCCGAGGTGATCGCCGGCGGCGAAGTCGCGGTCGGCGACAGCATCGACGAAGCGTAAGAAGAACGAGAAGCGTTCTCCGATACCGCGCGGCATTAGTCTCCTTTTATTACTACCATTTCACCGATTGTTCATCGCCTTGCTCTAATCGACTTCGCACTCGACATTTGTCGGCGTTCGCTGCTCAGACGAGTAAGATTTTATGCAACGTCTCGCGAAGAAATTGCGGCAGGCGGTCAGGCGCTACCGTTTCATTTTGCAGGAGGCAGTGCTGCTGGCCGCGCTGCTGGCCATCGCCACTTTGGCCGCCTACGAGTACGATATCTTTCCGAATCCGCCCGGCGTGCCGACACAGCTATACGTGATCGAGCCGGACGAAGCATTTGCGCTGGCGATGCTTCTCTGTCTCGGCCTGCTGATCCTTTCCTGGCGGTTTCTGCTGTTGCAACGGCGGGAGATGACGCGGCGGATCGCGGCCGAGCACCGCGCGCGCGAGCTTGCCCTGCAGGATGCTCTTACCGGGCTGGCGAACCGCCGCCGCTTCGACCAGGAGCTCAAGGCCGCGATCGCCGCGCCGCCGGGCAGAAACGGCGCCCACGCAGTGCTCCTGCTCGATTTGAACGGCTTCAAACACGTCAACGATCTCTATGGTCATGGCATCGGCGATGAAGTGCTGGTCAACGTCGCGATGCGATTGCGGCGCGCCGCCCGCGAGGAGGATTTGGTCGTCCGATTTGGCGGCGACGAATTTGCGATCCTCGCGCGCCAGTTGGCGGGCTCCGAGGATGCGACCAGCATCGCCTTGCGCATTCTCAAGGAATTCGAGCAGCCCATTACCACCGGCTCGCTGCGCCATCACATCGGGATCGGCATCGGCATAGCCCTCATTCCGCAGGACGGGGAAGACGATGTGGAGATCCTGCGCAAGGCCGACATCGCACTCTACCGCGCGAAGGCCGAGCCCGAATCCACTTCGCGTTTTTTCGACGCCGAGATGGACGCACGCATCCGCGAGCGCGATATCATCGAACGCGACCTGGGCGCGGCAATCGAGGCTGGAGCCGTGCAATCCTACTACCAACCCGTTATCGATCTGGAAACGAAACGGATTCTCGGCTTCGAGGCGCTGCCGCGCTGGACCCACCCGACGCTCGGTGACCTGCCTCCCGATCGTTTCATCCCGATCGCGGAAAGTTGCGGGATGATCAACACACTGTCCGATCATCTTCTGCGGCAGGCCGCCAACGCCGCCCGCCAATGGCCGGCGTATATGAGTCTCTCGTTCAATATTTCGCCGCTGCAGCTCAGCGACCATACCTTGGGCCTTCGCATTCTCTCGATCCTCAAGGGGGCGGGGCTTTCCCCGCGTCGTCTCGAAATCGAGCTGACCGAAGCCGCGCTCGTGCGCGATCTGGACGGCGCGCAAGCGGTGCTGGGCGATCTGCGCGCTGCGGGCGTGCGGGTCGCGCTCGACGATTTCGGCACCGGCTATTCGAGCCTTTATCATCTGCGCAATCTCAAGTTCGACAAGATCAAGATCGAGCGCAGCTTTGTCGACAACATGCAGCGCGATCCGGAGGCCTTCGCGCTGGTTCGCGCGCTATTGGGATTTGGCCACGGGTTGGGGCTCACGGTTACGGCAGAGGGCGTCGAACAACCGGCCCAGGCCGCGATGTTGTACAAGCACGGCTGCAAGCAAGCGCAGGGCTATCTGTATAGTCCGCCGATATCGGCGGCGGCCACCATCGATTTCATCGACGGGTACGGCCCGCCAGCGGCCGCTTCGCGCGTTCACACCGCCTAGAGCGCGATCCGATTGGATTGAATCACCGCCGCGCTCGCTCGGCGCAGCAGGTCAGCGCACCATATTGGCCGCCAACCGGCCCGGCCGCGCATTTTTTGCGCGCGGCCGAACATGCGGCGGGCGCTGCACCGTGCCCCGATCGTCGGGACCGAACAGCTTGGTCAGCAGCGGCTCGAGCGGCGATTCATTTTTCGCCTTTGCCCGCACCCGCCGCGGCGGCGGCGCTACCCGGTCCGGCAACTGCTGCACGACCAGTTGGCGCGGCGGCCGCGCTTGCGCGAACCGGTGGCGGGCGGGCACGCGCTTCACGGCCGCGGCGCGCTGCCTCTCGATGCGCTGCCTTTCGATGCGCTGCTTTTCGGCGCGCGCGTGCTCGGCTTCGATCGCCGCGATCAGCTCCGTGATCGGCGAATCGATACCCTTGTCGCGGACACGCGCGAGGCTGCGGGCGGCGAGCTGCGTGGTCGTCGCCCGATGCGCGCCGGTCGGCATGACATAGGCGATCACGCGCGCGCGCGGATAGACGCCCTCGCCGACGCGGTCGTTGTGATTGCCCGAGATGATGATGGGATTGCCGTGCGGATCGACGCCGGAGACCACGCCGACATGGCCGCCGCGGGGCCCGCGCGTCAGCACGGCGATGGCGCCGATGCGCGGCTTGGAAATGCGCTGGCCGTAATAGGCGAAGGACTTGGCGGCGTCGGAATTGGTGCCGCTATAGCCGAGCCGGGCCAGAATGAAATTCATGAAGGTCGCGCACCACAGCCGTTTGCGGTCGGTGGGATTGGTGCCCATGTATTTGCGCGCCTCGGCCACCAGCGCCGGCCAACCCAGGGTCGGCTTCTGCGCGGCGGCCATGCGCTCGACGATCTGCTCGCGGGTGAGCAGCGGCGTGCTCAAGGCCGGTGCGCTCGCGATCAGCAGGCCGACGCAAGCGCCGGCAAATGCAATACGGCTGTGGTCGCGCATGGCCGGTCCCCGTTATTCCCAGTCTTCTTCTACGTGCCGGCTTCGACAGCCGGCCCCCAACGGGAATTACCATGCCGATGTTGCGAGAAATGAATTGTTTGAATTAACGATGAAATGGTTTACGGCGCGCCGTTAACCTTCACGGCACGCGCGCAAGAAAAATCCGCGCCTCGTCGAGCGAGGCGCGGATATCGACCGACGCCGCCGGCCGCGGCGTTACGGCACCACGTAGGCTTCGATGCGGCTGCGCGGATAAACCAACTCGGCAACCGTGTGATTGTGGTTGCCGGAGACGACGATCGGGTTGCCGTTGGCGTCGATGCCGCTGACCACGCCGACATGGCCGCCGCCGCGGCGACCCATCACGGCGATGGCGCCGACCTGCGGGCCCGATACGCGATGGCCGTAGCGCAGATAGCCAAGCGCGAGATTGCCGCCGCCGCGATGGCCGGTCTCGCGCAGCACCTTGTCCATGAAGGCGCCGCACCACAGACTGCGACGGCCGGTCGGATTGGTGCCGAGATATCGGCGCGCCTCTGCCACCAGCGCGTTGCCGGTGAAGCCGCCATAGGCGTCGTGGGCGTGGTAGCGCACCGCGTGACGATGCGCGTGGTGGTGCACGGCGTGATGACGGTGGTGCTTGTGCACGGGTCTTGCGGCTGCGGACCCGGCCGCAAGGACCAGCGCTGCCGAACACAGGAGTAAGGTCGCCCGTTTCTTCGTAACTCTCATTCGCTCTCGTCCTCTGTCGTTAAAACAACGCCTCCGATTCGGACAGAATCAGAGGCGGTCGAGGACGCCAATCGCCAGTTTCACCATGGCAATTTCGTGATGATCTGCCGAGAATTGCTATCGTGCATAGCCGGTATACGCCATTAATACGTGTGGCTTTAAAAATATACGCGGCCTAGAAAAACTAATACTTTGTACAACGCTGTGAATACAGTCTTGGTGCAAGTTAATATTTTGGATGCAAGTTATTGTGCAGTTGCAGCAAAGTTAAAGCGCAATGCAACAATGTGGCGACCGGCGGCCGATGGCCGTCAGCGCTTGCGGCTCAGCAGAAACACCGCCTGTTCGCCGAACAGGTTCCAGAACCACCATGGCGCGTTGAGACGCAAGGGGCTGCCCCAGGCGTTGAACGCCACCGATTTCTCCATCTTCACGCCGATTTCGGCGCAGAGCTGCACGAAGTCCTTGATGGTGCAGTGATGGATATTGGGCGTGTCGTACCAGCTATAAGGCAGGATGTCGGTGTGCGGCATATGGCCGGCGAACAGGAGCTGCATGCGCACCTGCCAGTGCCCGAAATTGGGGAACGAGACCACGGCGTAGCGGCCGATGCGCAGCATGTGCTCGAGCACCACGCGCGGGTGGCGGGTGGCCTGCAGCGTCTGCGACAGGATGACGAAGTCGAAGGCGTCGTCGGGATAGTCGGCCAAGTCGGTGTCGGCGTCGCCCTGGATCACCGCCAGCCCCTTGGCGACGCATTCGTTGACGCCCTCGCGCGAGAGCTCGATGCCGCGGCCGTCGACGCTGCGCGTCTCGGCCAATAGCCGCAGCAGCTCGCCGTCGCCGCAGCCGACGTCCAGCACCTTGGCGCCGTAGTCGACCATGTCGGCCACCACCACCAAGTCGACGCGCGCGCCGCCTTGCGTGCGCGGAATATTGGCGAGGTTGAGATTGGGGTTGCCGCGGTTGAGCATGGTTATTTCTCGGGCTTCACCGGCAGCCCGCGCGCCTTGCAGGCGCCGTCGAGGAAGCCGCGCACGATGGCAAGCAGCTCCGGCTCGTCGAGCAGAAAGGCATCGTGTCCCTTGTCGGTGACGATCTCGGCGAACGACACGCGCGCGCTGGCGGCGTTGAGCGCATGCACGATGGCGCGCGATTCGACCGTCGGGAACAACCAATCCGAGGTGAACGAAACGACGCAGAAGCGCGTCGGCGTGTCCTTGAAGGCCTTCGCCACCTTGCCGTCGTGGTCGGCCGCCAGGTCGAAATAGTCCATGGCGCGCGTGAGATAGAGATACGAATTGGCATCGAAGCGCTCGACGAAGGAAATGCCCTGGTGGCGCAAATAGGATTCCACCTCGAAATCCGCGTCGAACGAGAAGGTCGGATTCTCGCGGTCCTGGAATTTGCGGCCGAACTTGCGGTGCAGCGCGGCGTCCGAGAGATAGGTGATGTGCGCGCCCATGCGCGCGACGGCGAGCCCGCGGCGCGGATTGGTGCCTTCGAGATGATAGCGGCCGCCGCGCCATTCCGGATCGGCCATGATCGCCTGGCGGCCGACCTCGTGAAAGGCGATGTTCTGCGCCGAATGGCGCGTCGCGCAGGCGATCGGCAGCGCCGAGAAAACACGTTCCGGGTAGCTCGCCGCCCATTGCAGCACCTGCATGCCGCCCATCGAGCCGCCGGCCACCGAAAACAATGTCTCGATGCCGAGATGGTCGAGCAGCATGGCTTGCGCGCGCACCATGTCGCGGATGGTGATGACCGGGAAGTCCAGGCCCCAGGGCTTGCCGGTTTTCGGATCGACCGAGGACGGGCCGCTGGTGCCCATGCAGGAGCCGACCACGTTCGGGCAGATCACGAAGTAGCGCTCGGTGTCGATCGCCTTGCCGGGGCCGACCATGGTATCCCACCAGCCGCCCTTGCCGGTGACCGGATTGCGGCTCGCCGCGTGCTGATCGCCGGTGAGCGCGTGGCAGACCAGCACGGCATTGCTGCGCTCGGCATTGAGCGTGCCGTAGGTCTTATAAGCGATCTGAAACGGCGACAGCGAAACGCCGGCATCGAGCGCGAGCGGCTGGTCGAGCCCGAAACGGGCGATTTCCGAGTCGCGCGGGTGGTCGGCCTCGCGCGGCGCGACCGGCGTCGGACGCGCAGTGCTTTCCTTGACCTCGGCCATTATCCTTAAGCGCTCCCGGCGCGCCCATTAGGAAGAAGATTTAATTATAGCATCTTTCGGTCGCGGGCGTTTAGGTAGAAGGGGGCTCACTGTCAACCGGGCCTGGGCCACGAGGTTTTCTTTGATTTCGCGCCCCGGCCCACCTATCAATGCGCCCATGGCGAAAGCACCCGAAAAGCCCAACCTCGCTGATCTGCGCCAGGAGATCGACCGCATCGACGAGGCGATGCACCGACTGCTGATCGAGCGCAGCGAGATCATCGACCGGCTGATCGCGGTCAAGGGCAGCGCCGAGACCGGCTCCGCCTTCCGCCCCGCGCGCGAGGCCGAGATGATGCGGCGGCTGGTCGAGCGGCACAAAGGCATCCTGCCGCTCGATACCGCCGAGAGCATCTGGCGCGTCATCATCGCGACCTTTACTTATGTCCAGGCGCCCTTCTCGGTGCATGCCGACCTGTCGGCCGGCGACGCGCTGATGCGGGACAGTGCCCGCTTCCATTTCGGCTTCACGGTGCCGTTCGTCCCACACATGGGCGCCTCGGCGGTGGTGGCGGCGGTGTCGGATTCCAAGGGCGATCTTGGGCTGGTGCCCGCCTCTGCGCTCGCCTCGGCGGGCGCCTGGTGGAGCGCGCTCGAATTCGACTCCGCGCCCAAGATCATCGCCCGCCTGCCCTTCGTCGAGCGCGCCGATCATCCGGCGGCGCTGCCGGTGTTCGTGATCTCGCGCGTGGCGGCCGACGCCATGGCGACGGAAGCCGCGGTCTGGAGCGTGCGTGTCGCCGGCTGGGGCGCGGCGGCGGCCGAGGCGCTCACCATGCTGGCCGATTTCATCGCGGTGCCCGACCGCGCCTTCGACGGCGCCGCGATTTTGGTGACGCTGCCGCAGGGGGTGAGCCTGGAAGGCATCAGCGCCGCGCTGGTTAAGGCTGGCGCTACCGTGCGCTCGGCGGCCCTCGTCGGCAGCCACGCAACCCGCTATACGGTTGCCGCCGACAAGGGTTCCCAATAACCCGCGGTGTCATCCGCCCGCGGAAGCGGGCGATCCAGTAACCCCGGACGTCTGTGGTTACTGGATGCCCCGCCTGCGTGGGGCCTGACAGACTTCGAGGAACAGAAATGAACGCGACCCGACCGCAACCGCGCCCAGGCGTGCTCGATATCGCGCCCTACGTGCCGGGCAAGAGCAAGGCGCCGGGCGTTGCCCGCGTGATCAAGCTCTCCTCCAACGAAAGCCCGTTGGGGCCGAGCCCGCATGCGGTCAAGGCCTATAAGGAGGCCGCCGCGCGGCTGGAAGATTACCCCGACGGCGCGACGACCGATTTGCGCGCCGCCATCGGCCGCGCCTTCGGCCTCGACCCTAAGCGCATCCTGTGCGGCACCGGCTCCGACGACCTGCTCAATCTCCTGGCGCACGCCTATCTGCGCGACGGCGACGAGGCGATCTACTCGGCACACGGCTTCCTGATGTACCCGATCTACGCGCTCGGCCACGGCGCCAAGCCGGTCGCCACGCCGGAGAAGAACTACACCGCCGACGTCGACGCCATCCTGGCGGCGGTCACCGAGCGCACGCGCATCGTCTTCCTTGCCAATCCCAACAACCCGACCGGCACGTATGTGCCGTTCGACGAGGTCAAGCGTCTGCAGCGCGAATTGCCCGGCAATGTGGTCCTGGTGCTGGACGCGGCCTATGCCGAATACGTGCAGCGCAACGACTACGAAGCCGGCATCGAGCTGGTGGCGACCAGCGAGAACGTGGTGATGACGCGCACCTTCTCGAAGATCCACGGCCTCGCCGGCGTGCGGCTCGGCTGGATGTACGGGCCGGCGCCTATCGTCGACGCGCTCGATCGCGTGCGCAATCCGTTCAACGTCAGCACGCCGGCGATGCGAGCGGGCATCGCGGCGATCGAGGACAGCGCGCATGTCGAGAAGTCGGCCGCGCATAATGCGCGCTGGCTGCCGTGGCTCACGCAGGAGATCGGCAAGCTCGGCCTCGAGGTGACGCCGAGCGTGGCGAATTTCGTGCTCATCCACTTTCCGCAAACCAAGGGCCGCACCGCCGCCGACGCCGACGCCTTCCTCACGCAGCGCGGGCTGATCCTGCGGCGCGTCGCGGGCTACGGCCTGCCCAATGCGCTGCGCATGACGGTGGGGACGGAAGAAGCCAACCACTTGGTGGTGCAGGCGCTCGCCGCGTTCCTGGGAAAAGCGGCGTGACACAAAAAACGCTGTACAACCGCCTCGCCCTCATCGGCGTCGGGCTGATCGGCTCGTCGATCGCGCGCGCGGCCAGACTGCAGGGCGCGGTCGGCTCGATCGTCGCCACCGCGCGCTCGCCGCAAACGCGCCGGCGCGTGGCCGAGCTCGGCCTCGCCGATCAGGTGGTGGAGAGCAACGCCGCCGCGGTCGAGGGCGCCGATCTCGTCATCTTGTGCATTCCGGTCGGCGCCTGCGGCGCGGTGGCGAAAGAAATCGCGCCGCATCTGGCGCCCGGCGCCACCGTCTCCGACGTTGGCTCGGTGAAAGGCGCGGTCATCCGCGACATGGGCCCGCATCTGCCTAAATCCGTGCATTTCGTGCCGGCGCATCCGGTTGCCGGCACCGAATATTCCGGTCCCGACGCCGGCTTTGCCGAGCTGTTCGTCAACCGCTGGTGCATCCTGACGCCGCCGCAAGGCGCCGACCGAGCGGCGGTCGACAAGCTCGCGGAGTTCTGGCGGCTGCTCGGCGCCAATGTCGAGAGCATGGCGGCCGATCACCACGATCTGGTGCTCGCCATCACCAGTCATCTGCCGCATCTCATCGCCTACACCATCGTCGGCACGGCCGACGAATTGCAGACGGTGACGCGCTCGGAAGTGTTGAAATTCTCCGCCGGCGGCTTCCGCGATTTCACCCGCATCGCGGCTTCCGATCCGACCATGTGGCGCGACGTGTTCCTCGCCAACAAGGACGCCGTCCTGGAAATGCTCGGCCGCTTCAACGAGGACGTTTCCGTGCTCACCAAAGCGATCCGCAACGGCGACGGCGCGGCGCTGTTTGCGCAGTTCGAGCGCACGCGCGCGATCCGCAAAGGCATCGTCGACATCGGGCAGGATTCAGCCTCGCCCGATTTCGGCCGCCCGCATCCCGACCTGCCGCACACACCGCTGCCGAAGCCCTACGCGGCGGACGATTAGGCCTCCCCCCATTGCCGCCGATAAAGCCGCAACCTAGAGTTCTTCCGGCAGTAGGGACGACTGTCGGGACGCTAGAGGGAGGAATGCAAATGAAAAAATTATCGGTCTGGATCGCCGCGCTCGGCGTGGCCGCGCTCGCCGCGAGCGGCGCCGACGCCAAAGGCATGAAGCTCACCAGCCCGCAAATCAAGAACGGCGGCAAGATCGCCAACGAGCAGGTGTTCAAAGGCTTCGGCTGCACCGGCGACAACGTCTCGCCGGCGCTGAGCTGGAGCGGGGCGCCGGCTAAAACCAAGAGCTTTGCCGTCATGATACACGACCCGGACGCGCCGACCGGCAGCGGCTGGTGGCATTGGGTGGTGTTCAATATTCCGGCCGGCACCACCTCGCTGCCCAAGGGCGCCGGCGACCCGGGCAAGAAGCTGATGCCGCAGGGCGCGATCCAGAGCCGCACCGATTTCGGCGCCGACGGCTATGGCGGCCCTTGCCCGCCGAAGGGCGACAAGCCGCACCACTATCACATCACGGTGTTCGCGGTGGATGTTGACAAGCTGCCGGATGCCACCAGTGATCAAGCCTCCGCCGCGCTGGTCGGCTTCGACCTGCACTTCCACACGCTGGCGAAGGCAACCTTGACCGGCCGCTACGGGCGCTGAGCTTAGCGCTGCTAGAAAAGCCGCGGCGTGGCGCCGAGCGGGATCGGGCCGAGATAGGCGGTGCCGTCGGCGAAACGCAGCGGCAGCGTAACCGCCTGCCGGCCGTCGAGCGTCGCCGGCTGGCCGAGCATGGCAATGCCGAGGCCGAGATTGGCGCCGGCCTGCTGGCGCGCGGCATCGCCGAGGCCGGGCGACAGGCGGTCGAGGAAGCCAGCCACCTTGTCCATGTTGTGCGACTTGCGCACGGCTTCGGCCGCGCCGATGGCGGTGAGGAACGGCTCCAGCCCCACCACGGTAACATTGAGCTGGCCGGCCAAGTCGCCTTTGCCGTCGATCGTAACGCTGCCACTGCCGACGGCGAGCGTCGCGCCCTGCTGCACGCGCGCTTGCGTCACCTCGATGCGTCCGCCCGCCTGCTGCAATTGGCGGAAGCGCGCCGGCCACGGCATAGGCGAGAAATCGGACAAGCCTCTCAGCACCGCGGTGAAATCGAGGTCGATCGGCGGCGCCGCGGCGCGGCCGATGCCGGGCGCGGAAGCGCGCTCGGCATGCAGGCTGACCTCGACCACCGGGTGATTGCTGGCCGTGCCGGAAGCGATGCGCCCTTTGAGATCGACATGCTTGGCGCTCAGCAGGTTCTCGCGCTTGCCCGCGACGATGCGGTCGACGGTCGGGCGCTCGAAACTGAGGGCAGCGCTTTGCGGCGCACGCGGCGTGCCGGTGACGCGCGATTCCCCCTCGGTCCACTCAGCGGTGAGGAACGGCGCCTTTCCCGCCACCGCCACGGTGAGCGGCCCGATGAGCCGGCTGCGCAAGCTGTCCGGCCGATAGATTTCCGCTTCGACCACGACGCTCGGCGTCTCGATCTCCAGCGCGGTGCCTTCATTGCGCAGCTTGGCCGAGGCCCGCCGGCAATCGATCTCGATGCGGAACGGAAAGCCGCCCACGCTCTGCGCGCCGCAGGAATAGACGCGGCCCGCCTTGGCTTCGCGCAGCCGCCAGCCCTCGACCGCGGCCTGCGCCTGGCTGGCGGCGAATTTCCAGGCCCAGGCCCAGCCGGCAACCAGCGCGAAGACGACAAATAGCGCGATGACATAGCGGCGGCCGACGCTCCGGCGCGACTGAATGCTGTGCGGATCGCGGACCATCGAAGCTCAAAAACCTCCCGAATGCGGCGTTTCTGCGCCGCCGTCCCCGAACGGGTTGCGTGCGTGAAAGGCCCCTGCTAGGCGAACGCGAGCCGCCGGGCCCTGTCAACTCAGGCTTCTCCCCTTATCCCACCTCGATGAGCACAACAATCGACCTGAGCGGCGGCGAGCTGTGGGTTTTCGCCTATGGCTCGCTGATGTGGCGGCCGGATTTCGAATTCCTCGAGCGCCGCCCCGCCCGGCTGGTCGGCGCCCACCGCGCGCTCTGCGTCTATTCCTTCGTCCACCGCGGCACGCCGGAGAAGCCCGGCCTGGTGCTCGGCCTCGACCGCGGCGGCAATTGCCGCGGCATCGCCTACCGGGTGGCGACCGCCAGGCGCGCCGACACGATACGCTATCTGCGCGCGCGCGAGCAGGTGACCATGGTCTATCGCGAGGCGATGCGCCCGGTCTGGCTCGGCGACGATCCACAGCAGGCCGTGCCGGCGCTCTGTTACATGGTCGACCGCGGGCACGTGCAATATGCCGGGCGGCTCACGCTCGAGCGGCAGCTGCATTTCGTGCGGCAGGGCCACGGCCGCTCCGGCAACAACCGCGATTACGTGCTCGATGCGGTCAAGGAGATCGAGCGGCAGGGCTATCGCGACAAGCAGTTGCATCTCTTGGCGGAGCGGTTGAAGGGCCTACACGAGAGGGCGGGATGACTCTCTCCGCCTCATCCTGAGGAGCGGCGCGCAGCGCCGCGTCTCGAAGGATGAAGGCGGCCTCATACTTCGAGATGCGCTCCTCCGGAGCGCTCGTCAGCATGAGGCTCACAAATGCAGCGGAGAACGCGCATGCCGTACGCGATCAAGGCTGAAGTCAGCGATCCGCGAGCAAAAACGTTCGCCTTTACTGCGCAAAAGACGATGTACGGCGGCAAGCACGTCGCCGAAGGCGACACGATTTTCGTGTTCGCGAGTGAGAACGAGGGCGGGCAAGGTCTCATTGTGCGCGGCATCGTTACGTCCGCTGAAGCGGTCGCAAAGAAGCGCGGCATCGCCCGACAGACCCCGCGTGTAAGCGTGACCATCAAGCACACCGCTCGCGCGAAGCGGCCGCTCGGCCGCAACGAACTCAAAGGTTTCAAGAACTGGCACAACGGCCGGCCCGAAACCGAACTCAATTTCAAATTCTACCGCCAGGCAACCAACAAGATCGTCGGCATCTCGGATGAAGCGGCGGCGTTCCTCAGCGAATTCTTCTAACACATTCGACTGCCGCATTTGTCTCGGCTTTGCGCGGGGACGATCAATTCAATCAACCTTGCCGCGCTTTGCCTTCCTCAATCAACCTCGCCGTCGCCATTTCGATCGCGTCTTCGAGCCGGCGCAAGAAGGTCTTCTTGTCGAGGCCGGGTGCGATCGGATCGAGAATCTCGACCACCACCGTGCCGGGCCTGAGCCCGAGCGAGCGGCGCGGCCAGAACAGGCCGGAATTGAGCGCCACCGGCAGGCAGGGCACGCCCTGCGTCGCGTAGAGATGGGCGACGCCCGCTTTGTAGTGCGGCTCGGCACCGACCGGCCTTCGCGTGCCTTCCGGGAAGATGATGAGCTGGCGGCCGCGGGCAAGCTCGGCGCGCGCGCCCTCGATCATGGCATGCACCGCGTGCACGGTGGCGCGGCGGTCGATCGCCACCATGCGCCCCTTGCGCATCAGCCAGCCGAACAGCGGGATCCACATCAGCTCGCGCTTGACGATGAACAGCGGATTGTCGAACAGCGGCATGAGCGCCACCGTCTCCCAGGCCGACTGGTGCTTGGCGGCGACGATGAGCGCGCCGGGCGGGATTTTCTCGCGGCCGCGGACTTCGCAGCGGATGCCGGCGATGCGCAGCAGCAGCAGATTGCTCCGTCCCCAGGTCTTCGCCATGAAGACCGCGGCGGTGTAGGGCATGAAGAAGGTCGGCAGCGCCAGGATCATCCAGAAGAGCGTGCTCGGATAGAACAGCGCGTTGAAGACGATCGAGCGGAGAACAAGCAAGACCGAGAGCCCCCTCAACCGGCGCTGTCGAGGCGCATGCGGGCGAACGCGAACAGATATTTCAGATATTCGCCGACCAGCAGCTTGGCGGTGGCGGCGTTCGACCACCAGGGATCGCGTTTGTATTTCTCGGACACCACCGGATAGGAGATCAGCTTGGTCTGCGGCAGCTGATGCTCAAGCTCGGTCATGGCGCGCGGCATGTGCCAGTTCGAGGTGACGACGATGAGCGAGGTGAAATTATGCTCGCTCGCCCAGCGCTTGGTCTCGATGGCGTTGCCGAAGGTGTTGAGCGCGGCGTGGCCGAGATCGATGCAGCACTTGAAATACTTGGCGTAGAGCGGCGTCAGATGCGCGATCTCGCCGGCGCGGGTGGAGCGATAGACGCCGGTGATCAGGAGCCGCTTGCCGCGCTCGGCCGCCAACAGCTCGATGGCGTCGGGAATTCGCGCGGCGGCGCCCGTCAGCACCACGATGCCGTCGGCCTTGCCCTCGAGCTGCACCTCCTCGCTCGGAATCTGCCAGACGAACCAGAAGAAGCCGCAGGCGAGCAGCACGGCCGCCGCCGTCCCGAACAGCATGGTGAGAATGCCGATCCCGCGTGCCAAGCCCGACAACATGTCAGTCGATGGCCTCCAGCGTGCGGTTGACCGTGTGGCGCGAGGTGAGCGCCGTGACCACCGCGATCAGCACGATCTGCACCAGCACGGCGAGATAGCCGCCGATGCCGATCGAGAAGGTGCCGAACAGCGCCGCGGTCTGCTCGCCCGCCGGCGTGCCGGCAAAGCCGCGCGTGAGCGCGCCGGCGATCGCGAACAAAAGCACGGCGACGCCGCCGCCCAAGGCGCCGCCCTGCAGGCCGAGCATCAGGAAATGGCGCTGGAAATGCCCGGCGATGAAGCCGTTCTTGGCGCCGACGAAATGCAAGACCTCGATCACCGGCTTGTTGGTCGCCATGGCGCCCCTCGTTGCGAAGGTGACCGACAGCATGGTGGCGGCCACGACCAGGATGAGAATGGCGATGCCGCCCGCCACCGCGGTGCCGGCCATGGCGCGCATGCGCTCGATCCAGCCGCGGTGGTCGTCGAGCACGGCGCCCGGCACCTGCTCGGTGAGCGCGCGCCGCAGGGCCGAGATATCGGGCGCGGCGCCGGGCGCGATCTTGACCACGATCAGCCGCGGTATCGGCAATTCCTCCAGCGTCAGCCCGCCGCCGAGCCACGGCTCCAACAGCTTGCTCGACTGCGCCTTGCTGTAGGGCAAGACCTCGCCGATGCCGGGAAAGTTGCGCGCCAGCGCCGCCGCTTGCACCACCAGCGCATCGGTGTCGCGCCCCGGCCGCGGGATCACCTGGATGGTGACCTCGCGCGCCACCGCCGCCTGCCAGTCGCTGGCCGAGGTGCCGATCAGGATGACCGCGCCGGTGGTGATGGAGGCCAGAAATGTCATGATGGCGACCACCGCCACCAGCGCGCGGCCGGAGATGGAATTGCGCGGCACCAGCGCATTGTCGAAGCGCGGCAGCGGCCCGGCCGGCAGGCGCGGCGTCGCGGTTAAATCGCTGCTGGCGGCTTGCGTCATGCTCGTTCCCACTCAGTCATAGATGTGCAGCCGTCCCTCGTGCAGCACCAGCCGGCGCGCATCGTACTGGTCCATCAGCGCGATGTCGTGCGTGGCGATCACCACCGAGGTGCCCGACTTGTTGAGCTCGATGAACAGCCGCAACAGCCGTTGCGCGAGCGAGGGGTCGACGTTGCCGGTCGGCTCGTCGGCTAGCAGAAGTTGCGGGCGTGCAATCACCGCGCGCGCGATCGCCGCGCGCTGCTTCTCGCCGCCCGACAGGACCGGCGGCAGCGCCCACATGCGCTCGCCGAGGCCCACCCAGTTGAGCAGCTCGACCACCTCCTCGCGGTAGCTGTCCTCCGGCCGCCCCATGACGCGCAGCGGCAGGGCGACGTTCTCGTAGGTGGTCATGTGGTCGAGCAGGCGGAAATCCTGGAACACGATGCCGATGCGCCGGCGCAGCGTCGCCACCGCGTCCTTCGACAGGGTGGCGACGTCGTGGCCGAACTGGGTGATCAGGCCGCGCGTCGGCTTGAGCGAGAGGAACAAGAGCCGCAGCAGCGAGGTTTTGCCGGCGCCCGAGGGGCCGGTGAGGAACTGGAAGGAATGCGGGTCGATGCGGAACGTGAGGTCGCGCAGGACCTCCGGCCCCATGCCGTAGCGCAAGCCCACATTCTCGAATCGGACCACTCCCGTCTCCGATCAGATGCCTCGCCGCCCACGGAGCGGCCCAGGCGGCGCCCGCTTGGCGCGCACGCGCCGTCCGCGCCTCGCTGCCGGGCCCGAGAACTGCGCTTTTACAGCAATAATGCGGCGGGACCAGTGCGGAAGGAACGGAAATCACGGGCTTTTCCCCGCTGCCGGAGGCCGCCCCATGGTTTCCGGTCCATTAACGGACGGCTGTTACGGTGCCAGGGCCAAAAACCCCTATGTGCCCATGCTGATCGTCTGCCCGAACTGCTCCACCTCCTACATGGTCGACCCGAGCGCGCTCGGTTCGGGCGGCCGGACGGTGCGTTGCGCGCGCTGCAAGACGACCTGGTTCGCCAGCTGGCAGAAACAGGCGCCGAACGCCAAAGCCTTCGTGGACGGCGCCATCGCGGAGGCGCAAGCGCAGACAAGCCCGGCGCCCGCGCAGCCTTCCGCCGCCGATATCCCGCAGGCCCCCGACGATTTCGGCGCCGAAGCGGCCGAGCCGGCCGGCGCGGCGGAAAGCCACACCGAAGACGCCTGGCCTGAGCCGGAGCCGGCCGCGCATGAACAGGCGCCCGAGCCGGTGATGGTCGATGACGCCCCCCCGCTGGTGCCGCCCGACGAGCACGCGGCACTCGGCGAGCCCGACCAGCCGGAGGCCGATTCGGCGGACGTCGAGAGCTATGCCGCCCGCCGCCAGCGCATGCAGGCGCGGCGCAAGCAGGCGCGGCGCTCCTCGCGCTGGACCGCCATCGTGCTGGTGCTGTTCGCCTTCAACGTGGCCCTGGTCGGCGCCCGCAACGAGGTGGTGCGCTATCTGCCGCAGACCGCCTCGCTGTTTTCCGCCATCGGCCTGCCGGTCAACCTGCGCCATCTCAGCTTCGAGCACGTGCGCGTCACCAAGGAGCAGCAGGACGGCGTCAACGTGCTGGTGGTGGAAGGCACCATCGTCTCGAGCGCCGACAAGCCGGTGACGGTGCCGCGCCTGCGCTTTGCCGCGCGCGACGCCGCGGGGCAGGAAATCTACACCTGGACCGCGCTGCCGAGCCGCAGCATTCTCGGCCCCGGCGAGAAACTCGACTTCCGCAGCCGGCTCGCCTCACCGCCGGCCGACGCCAAGAACGTCATGGTGCGCTTCTTCAATGCGCATGACGCCACCGCCAGCGCCGGAGCGAAATGAGCCATGGCGCGCATCCTGCTCGCCGAGGACGACGACGCCATCCGCGAACTCGTCGCCCGCGCGCTCAGCGAAGACGGCCATGAGCTGACCGCGGCGGCCGACGGCGCGCAGGCGCTCGCGAAGCTCGATGACGGCAATGGAAAATTCGATCTGCTGCTGACCGACGTGAAGATGCCGGTGATGGACGGCATCGCGCTGGCGCTCGCGGCCGCCGGCCATCATCCCGAGCTGCCCATCAT
The DNA here is from genome assembly GCA_963805535.1 of uncultured Pseudomonadota bacterium. Classification (GTDB taxonomy): domain Bacteria; phylum Pseudomonadota; class Alphaproteobacteria; order Rhizobiales; family Xanthobacteraceae; genus Pseudolabrys. Next base: position 358,121 of record CAWDUV010000002.1, on the reverse strand, counting down.
GCTGATGACCGGCTATGCCGATCAGCGCGAGCGCGCGCACGGGCTCGACGCGCTGGTGCACGAGGTGATCAACAAGCCGTTCACGCTCGATCAGATCAAGGGCGCGGTGCGCGAGGCGCTGGTGGCGAGGCATTAGGGTACGTCCTGAGCGCTGCCAGCGACACTCTGCTCATTGCTCCGTATTACGGCACAGCTCGTAGCCCGGGTAGAGCGAAGCGTTAACCGGGAACGATTAATAGGCTGCCCCGGGTTTCGCGGAGTTCACCCTCAGGCGCACCGATGGTTCGACCCCGGGGGCTTCACCCGGGCTACTCGCTCTCCCCGCGCGCGGGGAGCGGGAGCACGCCGCGCTCGACGCATCGCTCCGAGAGCCCTGTAGCGACGGCGGTTAACATGATAAGCTATGTCTTGTTGGATTTCGGAGACTATCGTCATGACAACCGCTCAGCCCGTCGCGGTGACCGACAGGATCACCATCGATCCGGATGTCTGCAACGGCAAGCCGGCGATCAGGGGTATGCGCATCACGGTCGAGAGCATTCTCGATTATCTGAGCGCCGGCGAAACGCCGGAGGCGATCCTGGGCCAGTATCCGATGCTGGAGCCGGAGGACATTTCGGCCTGCCTGGCATTTGCTAGCCGACTGATGAACCGCCGGTACAGCGTCAAAGAAACGGCCTGATGGCCCGTTACCTGATCGACGTCAATCTGCCGCGCTGGTTCTCGCTCTGGTCCGGCAGCGACTATGAATTCATGCACGATATCGGCCCGGCCTGGACTGACAGCAGAATCTGGGAGTTTGCCACGGCCAACGCGCTGACGATCGTTACGAAAGACGCGGACTTTTCCGACCGCGTCCTTGTGAACGTCAGCGGACCACGGGTCATCCACGTCCGGGTCGGCAATCTCACGATTGGCGACCTCCATCGCTATCTTTCGAGCATCTGGCCGGACGTCTGCCGGGCAAGCCAGAGCTGCCGGCTCGTGCAGGTGTACCGGGATCGTATCGAAGCCATCGAGTAAGCAACTGGCGCGGATAGAGCCCGCAAGGTGGCGCCTTCGGTGCGACAGAGCGAACCGAAGCGAAATCCGGGGCCGGCCCCTCCGTTTATCACAGATGCTGCGGCGTACCGGATCGTCCGACCTTCGCGGATGATAACCGCCAGCGCGCCGCTCAATACCCCTGCAGCAGCCGCTCGATATAGTCGAGCTCGAGCTGCGGGCGGTAGCTCTCGCCGTAGCGCTTGCGCAGCTCCTCGAGGATGCGGCGCGCGCGCTGGGCGTCGATCTCGCCCGGCACTTTCACGGTGACGTCGTCGCCGTATTCGCGCCCGCGCATCGGCCGGCCGAGCGGGTCGGTGTTGTTCTGCGCGCGCTGCTGGCCGCGGCCGGGCCGGCCGTTCGGGCCCGGGCCCATCATGCCCTGCTGCTGCATCTGCTGCGCCAGCCCTTGCGCGCCCTTGCGCATGGCTTCCAGCGCGCGGCCCTGGCTGTCGACCGCGCTGTCGGCGTCGCCCTCGCCCAGCTCGCCTTCGGCCTCGCCCATGGCCTTGCCGGCGTCGCCGAGCTTGCCCGCCTGGTTGCCTTTGCCTTTTTGCCCTTGCTGGCCTTGCTGGCCTTGCTGGCCTTCTCGCCCTTCTGGCCCTGCTGGCCTTGCGGCATATTGCCGAGGCCGTGCTTGCGCAGCTGCTCCAGCAACTTGCTGAGGCGGTCGCGCAGCGCCTGCTGATCCTTTCGCAGATCGCCGAGCGAGCGCTGGTTGCGCTGGCCGCCCTGGCGGTCGCGCCGCATGTTCTGGCCCTGCTTGAAGGTCTTGTCCCGCAACTGCTGCTGCTTGCGGATCACGTCGCCGAGTTCGTCGAGCGCGGACATCATGTCGTCCTCGCCCTGGTCCATTTGGCCCTGCTGCGCCGTCTGCAGGTTTTCCAGCATCGACTGCATTTCCTCGAGCAGCCGGCGGGCGGCGTCGCGGTCGCCCGAGCGCGCGAGATTTTCCATCCGGTCGAGCATGCGGTTGAGATCGCGCTGGGTGAGCATGCGGGTATTGCGGTCGAGCGGCCGCGCCATCTGCGGATTCTTCTGCATCTTCTGGGCGAGCGCCTGCAGGAACTTGTCCATGGCCGCGCGCAGATCCTGCATCAGCTTCTTCAGCTCGGAATCGCTGGCGCCGCGCTCGAGCGCATGGCGCAGCGCGTTTTGCGCGTCACGCAGCGCCCGCTCGGCTTGGCTCAGATTGCCGTCCTCGATCTGCACGGCCATGTCCCACAGCCGCGCCACCACCTCGCGCAATTGATCGTCGCTGCGCGCCTGGCTGAGGTCGTAATAGATCGAGCGCAGGCCCAGATAGACGCCAGCGTCGGGCGTGAACTGCTCGGGCGCGATGGTGAGCGCGTCGAGCGCGGTCAGCACGATCGGCTTCTGGCGGGCGTCGAGCGCCAGGATGCGGCGCTGCTCGACCAGCGCGCGCGCCAGCGGCTTGCCGAAATAGCGCTCCGGCAATGTGAACGCATGCGGCTTGCTGCGCCCTTCGTTGCCGGCCTCGTCATGCGCGATCAGCGTCATGGTGACCTCGGCACCGGCCCAGGGGTGCTCGCTCAGATCGTGGATGGTCTGGCCGCGGCCGTTGCGCGTGCGCGCCTGCGGCAGCGTCAGCCGCATGACGGGCGCCTTGAACAGCGGATGCGGGGCGGCGGCGCCGGTTTTCGCGTGCGCGTCCTTGAGGGCGAAATTCGCCTGCGCGTCGACCACGCCGTAATCGTCCTCCAGCTTGTAGTCGAGCCGCAGCGAGCCGCGCGCCTGCGGCTCCGGCGGCTTGAGCAGCGCGATGGTCGGCGCCCGATCGGGAATGGCGGTGAAAGCCCAGGTGAGATTGCCGCTGCCGACGCCGCGCAGACTCGCGCTGCCGTCGCCCTTGATGACGAAGCGGCGTTCGGCGGCACCCTTGGGCAGCGGCTCCTTCGGATTGGCCTTGGCGGCCTGCAGGTCGCCTTGCGGCGCAATGTCGAGACGCACGTCGCCGGTCGCGCGCACCACCAGCTGGCTGCCGGCCGGCACCGATACCGCGGCCTCGTTGCGCGCGCTCTCGCCCGGGCGCAAGCCAGGCAGCATCAGCGGCGGGCGGCCGGTATAGACCGGCGGAGTGACCCAGGCATCGATGCGGAAATTGGCCGGCTGCACGACGCCATGCCAGTCGAAGGCGGCGGTGATGCGTTTCACGCGCTCGCCGCCGGCGGCGAAGAAGCTGGCGGTCGCCAGGATGAGCACCAGCGCGCGCAGCGCCATTGGGTCGCGCAGCGACAGCCTCGGGTGCGGCCAGCCGGCCTTGAGCCTGCGCGCGGAGAGCAGCGCGCGCTCGACATGGGCCTGCCAGAGCGCCTGCGAGACCGGGTCGTGCTCATTGGCGGCGATGCGGTCGGCGACCGCGGTGGCCGGCCGGTGGCCCTCGCCGCTGACGCGGTCGAGCCGGCGCAGGCCATCGCCCACGCTCGGCAGGCGCAACAACACCAACGGCGCCGCCGACACCACCGTCACGATAACGAAAACGCCCAGCCCTATCGCCCGCCCAAGCGGCGGCAGGGCGAGCCAGAGGCCGGCCCAGGAGAAGGCCAGGAACAGGCCGAGCGCCGTCGCCAGCAAAGCGATCGCCGGCCACAAGCCTTCCCACAGCAGGCTGCCGCGCGCGCGCTTGAGAGCCCGCGCCAGCAACATTCGGGTGGTCGGCCCGCGTTCTTCAGGCTTTTCGTCCAACGCGTCCAAGAGCCGCTCCGTCGCCCCGGCCTGGGGTTAGACTCACATAACACGCTAGCACGGGATTATTTCCCAAACCATGCAGCTGTTCACACCGGCGTACCGTGCAAGCCCGCATGCAAAAGGAGCGCCAAACATTGGGTCGGATTGATGGCGGAACAACCCGGTGCTTTCGCATGGCCAGGATACCGATTTGCTGGAAAAGCCGAGCAACCGGCCCGAATTCGACGCCTCACAGCCAGGGCGGCAGGCGGTCGAGGGCGATGAGCCGGTCGACTTCGATCCGCGGGCGGATCACGGCCCATTCGGCGTCCCTGACCAGCACTTCGGGCACCAGCGGCCGTGTATTATAGGTGCCGGCCTGCACCGCCCCGTAGGCGCCGGCCGACATTACGGCTAGCAGCGCGCCGGGCGCCGGTTCGGCCAGGTCGCGATCGAGCGCGAGGAAGTCGCCGCTTTCGCACACCGGCCCCACCACGTCGGCGCGGATGCGGCGCGCCGACGCCGCCGGCAGCTCGACCGGCCAGATTTCGTGATGCGCGTCATAGAGCGTCGGGCGGATCAGATCGTTCATGGCGGCATCGACCACGACGAAATTCTTCGCCTCGCCGTGCTTCACGAACAGCACGCGCGTCACCAGGATGCCGGCATTGCCGACCAAGAGCCGGCCCGGCTCGAAGATCAGCCTGCAATCGAGATCGCGCGTCGCGCGCTTGACCACTTCCGCATATTGTTCCGGATGCGGCGGCGGCTCGTTATTGTCGCGATAGGGGATGCCCAGCCCGCCGCCGAGATCGACATGGCCGATGCTGTGGCCGTCGGCGCGCAATTCGCGCACGAACTCGGCGAGCAGCGTGAAGGCATCGCCGAACGGATCGAGGTCGGTGATCTGGCTGCCGATATGCATGTCGACGCCGGCGACCTTGACGCCCTTGAGTTTGGCGGCGTGGGCGTAGACTTCGCGCGCACGGCTGATCGGGATGCCGAACTTGTTTTCGGCCTTACCGGTGGCGATCTTGTGATGGGTCTTCGGATCGATGTCGGGATTGACGCGCACCGAGATGGGCGTTGTCCTGCCCTTGCCGGCGGCGATCGACGACAGCAGGTCCAGCTCCGGCTCGGATTCGACATTGATGCAGAGAATGCCTTCGTCGACCGCCAGCGCCAGTTCGTCCGCGGTCTTGCCGATGCCGGAGAACATGATCTTGCCGGGCGGGATGCCGGCCAGGCGCGCGCGCTTTAGCTCGCCGCCCGAAACCACGTCGGCGCCGGCGCCGAGCGCGGCCAAGGTCTTGATCACCGCTTGGTTGGAATTGGCCTTCATGGCGTAACAGACGAGCGCGTCCACGCCGGCGAAGGCGCCGGCGAACACCTTGTAGTGGCGCTCAAGTGTCGCGGTCGAATAGCAATAGAACGGCGTGCCGACGGCGTCCGCCAGCGCGTCGAGGCCGACCGCCTCGGCGAAAAGGACGCCGTCGCGATAGTCGAAGTGATGCATCGGAGGCGCCGCTCAGTTGAGCAGATTATCGAGCGGGATGTGCTTTTTGGGGCCGATCGGCGCGCGCGGGTTCTTGTCGCTGCCCATGACCGGCTGGCCGTTGACGGTCGTCGCGTCGGGCGTGGCCCCGGGCGGCGGATCGAGCGCGCCTTTGCGCCCGCAGCCGGCAAGCGCGAGCGCGGCGGCAAGCGCCCCAATCGTGGCCAGGCGCAGCAATGGACAGTCGCGAAAACGGCTCAAGAAACGCTCCCTGGATCGAGCCACACTAGCAAAACAGGCGAACAAGGCGAAGTCAGGATTTATCCTTTTCGAGCTTGCGCAGCCATTTCCGGGCCTGCGCCCGCACGTTTTTCGGTGCGGTGCCGCCATAGCTCACCCGGCTCTGCACCGAGCGGTCAACCGCCAGCACGGAAAACACGGCGTCCGTGATTCGCGGCTCGATCGCCTGCATGGCGGCGAGCGGCAGCCGGTGCAGCGGCGCCCCAGCTTCGGCCGCCTTGGCGACGATCTGCCCGGTGACGTGGTGCGCCTGGCGGAACGGCATTTTGAGCGTGCGCACCAGCCAATCGGCGAGATCGGTGGCGGTGGCATAGCCCTCGCCCGCGGCCTTTTTCATTTTTCCCGTGTCGGGCTCGAGATCGGCAACCATGCCGGTCATCGCCGCGACCGACAGAGATAGCGCAGCCAGCGCGTCCATGGCGCCCTCCTTGTCCTCCTGCATATCTTTGGCGTAGGCGAGCGGCAGGCCCTTCATCACGACCATGAGCGCGGTGAGCGCGCCGATCATCCGGCCGGTCTTGGCGCGCACCAGTTCGGCGGCGTCCGGATTGCGCTTCTGCGGCATGATCGAGGAGCCGGTGGTGAATTTGTCGGAGAGCTTGACCAGGCCCACCAGCGGCGAGGTCCAGATCACCATTTCCTCGGCCAGCCGCGACAGGTGCACGGAAGCGATGGCGGCGGCGGCGAGCGTCTCCATGACGAAATCGCGGTCGGACACGGCGTCGAGCGAATTGGCCATCGGCCGCTCGAACCGAAGTGCCTTGGCGGTCATGTCGCGGTCGAGATCGAACGAGGTGCCGGCCAGCGCCGCGGCGCCGAGCGGCGATTCATTCAAGCGCTTGCGCGCGTCGGCGAAGCGGCCGCGGTCGCGCGCCGCCATCTCGACATAGGCGAGGAGATGATGGCCGAAGGTCACCGGCTGCGCGGTCTGCAAGTGGGTAAAGCCCGGCATGACGGTCGCGGCATGTTCGAGCGCCTTCTCCGCGAGGGCGCGCTGGAAACCGCCGAGCGCCGCATCGAGCGCGTCGATCCGATCGCGCATCCACAGCCGGAAATCGGTCGCCACCTGGTCGTTGCGCGAGCGCGCGGTGTGCAGGCGGCCGGCCGCCTCCCCGATCAGCTCGGCAAGCCTGCCCTCCACGTTCATGTGGATGTCTTCCAGGGCGCGCTTGAACGAGAACTTGCCTGCCTCGATCTCTGACAGGATCGTGTCTAGACCGTGAGCGATCTTTTTCGCATCGTTCGCCGCAATGATGCCTTGCTTGGCCAGCATCTGGGCATGGGCCTTGGACGCGGCGATGTCCTGGCGGTAGAGATGCCGGTCGAAATCGATGGAGGCGTTGATCTCCTCCATGATGGCATCCGGGCCGGACTTGAATCGTCCGCCCCACATCTTATTGCTCATGGCACGACCATCGAGGTTTCGCCGATCATGACCGATCCCACGCATCCTTCGTCCGGCTCCGGCAATAAGCGGCTTGCCTTGATCGTGGCCGGCGGCATTGCCGGCTTGGGCCTGGGACTCGCGGGGGTATACGGGTTTTCGGCCCTCAGAGGCAATGCGGGCGGCGATCCGGCCTGCCGGCCGGCCGTGGCTTTGGCCAAGAAAATCGCGCCTTTGGCGCGCGGCGAGGTGGCGGCCGTCAACGTCGCCAAGAGCCCGCTCAAAATCCCCGACCTCGCCTTCAAGGACGCCGCCGGTAAACGCCTGACGCTCGCCGATTTCCGCGGCCGCACCGTGTTGCTCAACCTGTGGGCCACCTGGTGCGTGCCCTGCCGCAAGGAAATGCCGACGCTCGATGCGCTGGAAGGCGAGCTGGGCGGCCCGCGCTTTCAGGTGGTGGCGGTCAATATCGATACGCGCAATCCCGAGAGGCCGAAGCAGTTTCTCAAAGACATCGGCGTCAAGAAGCTCAGCTTCTACGCCGATCCGAGCGCCAAGGCCTTCCAGGACCTTAAGAGCATCGGCCGCGCCTTCGGCATGCCGACCACACTCCTGGTCGATCCGCACGGCTGCGAGATCGGCAGCATCGCCGGCCCAGCCGAATGGGCGAGCAAGGACGCGGTCGCGCTGATCGAGGCCGCGCTCGGCGGCGAAAAGCAGAGCGCGCGCTGAGGCGGGCTTTTCGACCGACCGATCTACTTCTGAGCGGTTTTCAATTTCGCCTGCAGCTCGGCCTGGAGCCGGTCGAGCGCGCGCTGCTGCGCAATGTTGGTCATGCCGCCGATCAGGTTTTGCTGGGCCGAATGAAACACGGCGTTGGCGGCGTCAAGGCTTGACTGGGCGTCCTGCATCATTCGCGCACGCTGCGCGCGATAGTACTGTATATCCTGCCATGCGGTCCGCTGCGTTTGAAAGCGGAACGGAACAAGTTGAAAGCCAGACATCGTATCGCCCCTGGGCCATACGATAAAATTTGCTGGTTAATGGATGGTGAAAGCGGGTGCCGGCGCGCCAGGGTGCGGCAAATTGCGCAACCCGCTCAAGCGGTGACGTTGACGTTTCCGCCGACGCCGGCGGCGAGATTGGCGAGGCTGGCGGCATTCTGCGCGCCCGCCTGCACAAGCTGCGCCACCGACTGCGCGGCGTCGGCGTTCATGCGCATCATCGAGGCGGCGACGGCGAACTGCGTGCGGCTGGTCTGCGCCCCGACCAGGGCGGCGGCGATCGATGCGGGATCCATGACCCGCGCACTGTAGGGCCTGTCGCGTCAACGAATTCTAAACGCAGGCGCGGCGCGCGTGCCCATCAGCGCGTCGGCACCGGCTTTTCGCCGCGGTAGTCGTAGAAGCCGCGCTGCGTCTTGCGGCCGAGCCAGCCGGCCTCGACGTATTTCACCAGCAGCGGACACGGCCGGTATTTCGAGTCGGCCAAGCCCTCGTGCAGCACCTGCATCACCGACAAAACCGTGTCGAGCCCGATGAAGTCGGCCAGCTCGAGCGGGCCCATGGGGTGGTGGGCGCCGAGCCGCATGGCGGTGTCGATGCCCTCGACGTTGCCGACGCCCTCGTAGAGCGTGTAGACCGCCTCGTTGATCATCGGCAGCAGGATGCGGTTGACGATGAAGGCGGGGAAATCTTCCGACACCGCGATGGTCTTGCCCAGCGTGGTGATGAAGGCCTTGCTCGACTCGAAGGTGGGATCGTCGGTGGCGATGCCGCGGATCAATTCCACCAGCTCCATCAGCGGCACCGGGTTCATGAAGTGGATGCCGATGAAGCGCTCGGGGCGGTCGGTGGAGGAAGCCAGCCGCGTGATCGAGATCGACGAGGTGTTGGTGGCGAGGATCGCCTCCGGCTTCAAGCCGACGCACAAATCGGCGAAGATCTTGCGCTTGACCTCTTCCTTCTCGGTCGCGGTCTCGATCACCAGGTCGCAGTTCGACAAGTCGTCGATCTTCTCGGCCGGCTTGATGAGCGCCAGCGCGGCTTTGCGCTCGTCCTCGCTGATCGCCTTGCGCGAGACCTGGCGCGTCATGTTGCCGTTGATCGTCGCCATGGCGGCCTTGATGCGCTCGCCCGCCACGTCGTTCAGCATCACCGAATAGCCCGCCAGCGAACAGACATGGGCGATGCCGTTGCCCATTTGTCCGGCGCCGATCACCCCGACAGTTTTTATGTTGACCGCCATAATCCGTTACCCGTGATGCGGAGCGAAATCCCCCGGCTCCGCCAAGTTGCCTCTTCTACGCCCAACCGCCCAGGGACACCACGGGCGGCTGCGGCCAATCGGCCGCGATGGTCAACGCCCAAGCTTGCCGAGTTCCGCCTCCAACTCGGGCAGCGCCTGGTAAAGGTCGGCGACCAGGCCGTAATCGGCGACCTGGAAGATGGGCGCCTCCTCGTCCTTGTTGATCGCGACGATCACCTTGGAATCCTTCATGCCGGCGAGATGCTGAATGGCGCCCGATATGCCGACCGCGATGTAGAGCTCGGGCGCCACCACTTTGCCGGTCTGCCCGACCTGCCAGTCGTTGGGCGCGTAGCCGGCATCGACCGCGGCGCGCGAAGCGCCCATCGCGGCGCCGAGCTTGTCGGCCACCGGCTCGATATATTTGGTGAAGTTCTCGCGGTTCTGCATGGCGCGGCCGCCGGAGATGATGATCTTGGCCGAGGTCAATTCCGGCCGGTCGGATTTCGACAACTCCTCGCCGATAAAGCTGGACAGCCCGGGATCGGCAGCGGGCGTGACGTTTTCGATCGGCGCCGCAGCGCTGCCTGCACCGGTCGCCTGGAAGGTCGAGGTGCGCACGGTGACGACCTTCTTGGCGTCGCTCGACTGCACGGTCTGGATGGCGTTGCCGGCATAGATCGGACGCTCGAAGGTATCGGGCGCGACGACCTTGGTGATCTCCGAAATCTGCATGACGTCGAGCAACGCGGCCACGCGCGGCATGACGTTCTTGGCCGTCGTGGTGGCGGGCGCAACGATGGCGTCGTAGCTGCCGGCGAGCGAGACGATGAACGCCGCCAGCGGCTCGGCCAGTTGATGTTCGTAAGCCGGGCCGTCGGCGATCAGCACCTTGGCAACGCCGTCGAGCTTGGCCGCGGCTTCGGCTGCGGGCTTGCAGTCCTTGCCGGCGACCAGCACGTGCACCTCGCCGCCCAATTGCTTGGCCGCGGTGAGCGCCTTGGCGGTGGCATCCTTGAGCGACTTGTTGTCGTGCTCGGCGAGAAGAAGTGTGGTCATGCGGCTGCTCTTTCTTCGCCTCTCCCCAGCGGGGAGAGGGCGCAATCACGGGCGTCGTCAATGGCGGCACGTATCATCACAGCACCCCGGCCTCGTCCTTGAGCTTGGCGACCAGTTCCGCCACCGACCCGACCTTGACCCCCGACTTGCGCCCGGGCGGTTCCGCGGTCTTGAGCACTTGCAGACGCGGCTTGATGTCGACGCCGTAAGCCTCCGGCGTCTTCTCGTCGATCGGCTTCTTCTTCGCCTTCATGATGTTGGGCAGCGACGCGTAGCGCGGCTCGTTCAAACGCAGGTCGGTGGTGACGATCGCCGGCGCTTTCAGCTTCACGGTCTGCAGGCCGCCGTCGACTTCGCGCGTGACGGTGACGCTGTCGCCGTCGAGCGCGAGCTTGGAGGCGAAGGTGCCTTGCGACCAGCCGAGCAGCGCCGCCAGCATCTGGCCGGTCTGGTTGCTGTCGTCGTCGATCGCCTGCTTGCCGAGGATGACCAGGCCCGGCTGCTCGGCCTCGACCACGGCTTTGAGAATCTTGGCGACGGCGAGCGGCTCGACCGCGGTGTCGGTCTTCACCAGGATGCCGCGGTCGGCGCCCATGGCGAGCGCGGTGCGGATGGTTTCGGAGGCCTGCTGCGGGCCGATCGAGACCGCGACGATCTCGGTCGCCTTGCCGGCTTCCTTCAGGCGGATCGCCTCTTCCACGGCGATCTCGTCGAAGGGGTTCATCGACATTTTGATGTTGGCGAGCTCGACGCCGGAACCGTCCGGCTTCACTCGGATCTTGACGTTGAAGTCGATCACCCGTTTCACGGGCACGAGAATCTTCATGGTCGGAATGCGCTCCTCGGGCCGTTATTGCTTGGATTTCGGGGCCGGGAATTTGGTGCGGCGCACCCTAATCGCGCGCTTTTGCCCGGTCAACGCTGCGGGGGCCTGGGGGTGGGCCGGACGTGCGTCATCGCCCCTGTTGGTTTGGAAGGCCCGGGGTAGGCCTGTATTTCCCTTGTCCGCGGTCCTCGAAAAAGTACCGAGGGCGCGCGGGACGCCGCTGGGCCCAAACGGACCCGCAGGCCTCGGCATCTCGCGACGCCGAAGCGCATCAAACAGCCCCGCTTCACGCTTTCGCGTGCCGCAAGGGCTCCGCAAGTCCGCCAGTCCCAAGGCGTCCCGCGCGCGGTGTTTATAGGTTTGCTCCGCATGGCCCCCGGTGGACGTACCTTTCAGGCAACCTTCCTTACGGAAGCCTGCCTATCCACCGCTCTCGGGCCCAGACGATGCCCAGCACGTCTGACCGTGCCGACCGCCGCCGTCAGCGGGGCCCGGTGACGCGCGGCTGGCGCGCCGGGACACATGCGGCTTGGACCGCCGGGCCTTCCCGCCGCATCTCCAGCGTGAAGTCATTCCCCGGCCACCGCTCCCCGCCCCGTGTCTGAAGATGCTTGCGCAGACACCCCTCGGTAACGAGGCGGGATATGCTTAGGATAATACACCTGGGATTATTGTCAAGAGCAATTAGGGAAAAATTCTTGGGGTAGCGGGCGGCAAGCCGTCGGGTGGGCAAAGGCGGAAGGGCGCCGCGCCCACCGCACAAGCGTCGTGCCGGGTACGATTGCCCTTTCGTCGGCAACCCGGTCATAAAGGGTCGAATTGGAAGCCGGTTCCCGACCGCGCGATAAGGCCGACGCCAGGCGAATCCAGGTGGGCGCCCGCAATGCAGTACGCATTGTCGGCGGCCAGAGCCATTATCCGCAGTCGGCTTGCACGAGCTTGTTCTTGATCGCCGTCAAATTCCCAAGTCAGCTGCGGATGTTCAAATTGTATCGACGGCACGTGCACAATATCGCCCCAAACCAGAATGGTTTCTCCTTGGCTTGCTATGCGGAAACATGTGTGTCCGATTTCGTGGCCGGGAGCGGCTATGGCCTCGATATTGGCACCAATTCGTTGCCCGGCCTCAAATGCTTCTGCGCGTTCATGAAAACGTTCAAGCCTGGCCTCGGCGCGGAACATGTCGAGCTCTTCCTTGGGCACGAGTAGACGCGACAGTTGAGGGAATGCGTCCTGGCCGTCGGGAAGGATCAGCCCGTTGATATGGTCGATATGCGTATGGGTAAAGGCAATTGTCCGAATCTTATCGACCGCGATGTTCGCTTCACGCAAGGCTTGCGGAAGCGAGCCCATGCTTGGGAGCCAGGCGTTCGACGCTCCCGTATCGATCAATGTGACGTCGTTTCCGTCGTCGAGCGCGAAGGCGTTGACTGACAGTCTCAGTTTCCCGTCGATAAGGCGCACCTGTTGCGGCAGGTCATCGCCGAATACCTTGTTGCCGGGTCGGCGCAATCGCGTGATCGGCATATCGACATAACCATCACGTAGCGAGATTATGCCAAGCGCACCGATTTCGTATGATGTGTAATTATCTCCAGAGCCGACGCGTTTCATTTGCCGCCTATCCGTATATTTCGACCGGCCTCAAAATTGCACACGACCACGCGAGAGTTGGCGTCGATCACCGGGACATTCTCGATTTCGTTCGCCTCGGCTCGCATAGCGAGCGCGGATTCCAGGTGCGCTCTCACGTCAACGTATTGCGGTCCATGCCCGACAGCGCCTCGCCAGCCGGCGCCTTCATGCATTCGAACAGCCGCGTGCCGGCCGGGCGCATGACCAGGAACAACAGCGCCCCGGCCGCGAAGCCGCCGACATGCGCCATATAGGCGACGCCGTCCTGCTGCTGGCCGGGCAGGCTCACGAGCTGCAGCACGATCCAGCCGCCGATCACCCAGAAGGCGCGCACCCGCACCACCACGCGGAATACGAACACCGTCACCTTGGCGCAGGGGCGCAGCATCAGATAGGCGGCCAGCACGCCGGCGATCGCGCCGGAGGCGCCGACCAGCGGCACGCCGGAATAGGGATTGAGCGCGATGAAGGCGAGCGAAGCGGCGATGCCGACCAGCAGATAGAAGACGAGAAAGCGCAGCGAGCCGAGCGTTCCTTCGATGTCGTCGCCGAACACCCAGAGATAGATCATGTTGCCGAGGATGTGGCCCCAGCCGCCGTGCAAGAACATGCCGGTGACCAGCGTCAGCTCCGGCCGCAATGCGTGCGCGTGCAGCGAGGTGGTAACGAACGCCGGCACCACGCCATAGTCCATCAGAAGGAACTGCTGTTGCTCCTGCGTGGCGCCGACGGTCGCCATGAACACGAACAGATTGACGCCGATCAGGCCCCAGGTCGCAAAGGGCATGCTCGCGCGCTTGAACGGATTGTCGTCGTAAAGCGGAAAAACCAAAGACGCCCCCCGGCCTCAGCGGTTCTGCCCGGGCACCCATAGCACGTCGCGCGCGCCCTTGTCGTTGGCGTAGCGGCCGGCGACGAACAGGTAGTCGGACAGCCGATTGACGTATTTGAGCGAGGGCTCCGACACCCCCTCCTTGTCCTTGAGCGCCACCATGATGCGCTCGGCGCGCCGGCAGACGGTGCGCGCCAGATGCAGGAAAGCCGAGGCCGCGCTGCCGCCCGGCAGGATGAACGACTTGAGCGGTTCGAGCTCGCCATTGAGGCGGTCGATCTCGCTCTCGAGCCAGGCGACCTGCACGTCGGTGACGGTGAGGCGGGCGCCGCCCGGGCCCTTTTCGGCCAGGCACAGGTCGGCGGAGACATCGAACAGGTCGTTCTGGACGCGCGCCAGGCCGGCATCGAGCGCGGAGCCTTGCGTATGCAGGCGCACCAGGCCGAGCGTGGCATTGACCTCGTCGACGGTGCCGTAGGCCTCCACCCGCAGGTCGTATTTCTTGCGGCGGGCGCCGGTGCCAAGCGCGGTGGTGCCGTCGTCGCCGGTGCGGGTATAGATGCGGTTGAGTACCACCATGGCTTTTCCCTTCCCCAGCCCTCTTTGCGAAACCCCTTCGCGGGGCCTAAGTTTCGCGCTAGGCTTACAATGTAACCGAAGCTCTTCCCAGGGGACGACCATGACGCGCTTCCTGACGATCGCCGGCGCCGCCGCCATTCTGGCGCTGCCGGTTGCCACGCCGGCCTATGCCTGCGGCGCCCACGCCAAGACGGCCAGTGCCGAGGCGACCTCGGTCGACCTCGCCGCCGCCGCCAAAAAGGCGCTGACGCCGGTAAGCCAAGCCAAGACCGACGCCGCGCCGAAGACGCCGGCGAAGTAACGGCTTCGCTTCACACGCCGCGCCGGCCGCCGGCCGCGTATAGTATTTCAGCACATGGGGAACGACCATGCGGGTTCTCGCGATCGCGCTCGCTGCAGCACTGCTGGCCCTGCCGGCCGCTTCGGCGGCGCGCGCTGTCAGCGGCGCGCCAGCCGCGCATAGCGCCAATATCTCTGCCGAGACCGCCACCACCGACTTCGCCGCCAAGAAGAAAATGGCGAAAAAGAAGATGGCCAAGAAGACCATGAAGAAGAAGACCATGAAGAAGAAAAAGAAGGCGAAGGTCGAATATATGCGCGCGGTGCCGTCGACGCCGGCGAAATAGCGGCGGCGCTAGCGGCCCATCATCCAGATCGTTGCCATGATCACGACGATGGCGACGAATTGCAGCAGCACGCGCAGCCGCATCAGCTTCTGCGAGCGGTTGGGGCTGCCGCCGCGCATCATGTTGACGAGGCCGAGCACCAGCACGACCGCCACCGCGAAGATCGCCGCGGGCACGGCGTAATGCGACATAAATCCCGACATGACGGGCCTTCTAGCACCACCGGGCGGCGCGCGCCAACCGTCGCGCGCGGCCGGGCCGATATGCAATTCGCCCTCGCGATAAAGTTGCAATCGCGCTAATATCTGCCGGCAAGTGTAAAAGCGTCGAGGGGAACCGGCATTGCGAGCATCGGGCGGGGCGGCGTCTGTCCGCTCGCGGGCGGACTTTGAGCGCAGCGCCGAGGACCTGAGCCCAGGGACGGCGGGCGACGGCGGCTTCCGCGAAACCGACTGCGTGCGCCATCTGCTGCCGGCCGGCGCGATCACCGCCGCCGAGGAGCGCGCCGCGGACCTCGGGCTCGGCGCCGACCGGGTGCTGATCGCGTCCGGCGCCATCGACGAGGAAAGCTACCTGCGCGCGCTCGGCGATGCGCTCGGCATCGCCTTCGAGCCGCTCGACGGCGTTGCGCGCGCGCGCTGTCCTGTCTCCGATGAGCGGCTGATCGAAGCTGCCGGCCACGGCATGCTGCCGCTCGCCGACGGCGACGAGCTCACGCTGGTGGTCGCCCCGCGCGCCGGCGCCGCGCGCCGCATCGGCGCCATGATCGCGGAAAATCCCGAGCAGGCGCGCCGCTTCCGCTTCACGAGCGCCGAGCGCATCGCCCGCTTTGCCATGCGCGCGGCCGGCACGACGATCGCCACGCGCGCCGCCGAGGGGCTGCAAGAGACGTATCCGATGCTGTCGGCGGCGGCGCCGCACTGGCGCGGCCGCATGCTGGCGCTCATGCTGGCCGGCGCGGCCGCTCTGACCGGCGCGGCGTGGGCGCTGCCGGCAGCCGCCTTCGCGCTCGAGCTGACATTGGCGGCCGTGTTCCTCGCCTGGCTCGGCCTGCGGCTGGCCGGCGCGCTGATCGAGCGCGCGTCCGGCGACCGCGCCAGCGCGCTCGCCGAGCGCGATTTGCCGGTCTACACGATCGTCGCCGCGCTCTACCGCGAGGCCGCATGCGTCGACGGCCTGATCGCTGCGCTCGAGCGGCTCGACTATCCGCGCGAGAAGCTCGACGTGATCGTGGCGCTCGAGGCCGACGACGGCGACACGCGCTTGGCGCTCGAGAAGCGCCGCAGCCGCCTGCCGCTCACGGTGCTCGCGGTGCCGCGCATCGGTCCGCGCACCAAGCCGAAGGCGCTCAACGTCGCGCTCGCCTTCGCGCGCGGCAACTACACCGTGGTCTACGACGCCGAGGACCGGCCGGAGCCGGATCAGTTGCGCCAGGCGCTGCACGCCTTCGGCGCCGGCGGCGACAGACTCGCCTGCGTGCAGGCGCGGCTGTGCATCGACAATACCGGCGACGGGTGGCTGGCGCGCATGTTCACCGCCGAATATGCCGGGCAGTTCGACGTGTTCCTGCCTGGGCTGGCGGCGCTGCATCTGCCGCTGCCGCTCGGCGGCTCGTCCAACCATTTCCGCACGGCGACTTTACGCGAAGTGGGCGGCTGGGACGCCTATAACGTTACCGAGGACGCCGACCTCGGCATGCGGCTTGCGCGCTTCGGCTATCGCGCCGGCGTGATTTCCTCGACAACTTACGAGGAGGCGCCGGCGCGCTTTGCGCCCTGGCTGCGCCAGCGCACACGCTGGTTCAAGGGCTGGCTGCAGACCTGGCTGGTGCATATGCGCTCGCCGCGCCGGCTCTCGCGCGAGCTCAAGCTCGGCGGCTTCGTCGGCTTCCAGCTCATCGTCGGCGGCAACGTGCTGGCGGCGCTGGTGCACCCGCTGTTCCTGGCCGCGCTGGTGCATGCGCTGGTGACAGGCGCGCCGATGTGGCGCGGCGACAGCCTGACGGTGGATCTGCTGGCGGCGCTTTACGGCGCCACCATCGTCATCGGCTATTTGACTTCGGCTTTTCTCGGCTGGCTCGGGCTGATGCAGCGCGGGCTCGCCGGCAGCGCCTGGGTGCTGCTGCTGATCCCGCTGCATTGGCTGATGCTGTCGCTCGCCGCCTGGCGCGCGCTCTATCAACTGATCGTTGCGCCCTATCTCTGGGAGAAGACCGAGCACGGGCTGGCGAAACGCTCGCGGCGCGCCGAGGGCATGACGCGTTCGCTGATCGCGCTGGAGCGCTATCTAAGCGGGCTTGCCCGCGCGGGCGAATTGCCCGCGATCAAGGAGACGACGAGCCGCGCGCGCCGGCTGCGCAACGCGCCGCCGCCGAGCGCCGCCGCCTGAAGCCGACCGGCTTGGATCAGCCCTGGCCGACGAATTCCTGCAGCGACCACCGCGAGAGGTCCATGTCGTCGTTGAGCGCGACGATCGACATTTCCAAGAGGAAGGTGCCGGTGCCGCTGAACCCGCGCACGTCCTGCAGGGCGTAGGAGAGATAGGCGGCGATCTCGTGCGCCTTGGCCTGTTGCGCCGGGTCGATCGCCTGTCCGACGTTGATGCCCTCCGCCTGACGCGGAACCATGCTTGTTTCTGTTTCTCTTATTGTCGGCATTTTTCGTTCCTGTCGCGTTCGGTGTCGATCTCCACCGCTTTGGTCATGAACTCATTGCCCATGCTTTGCAGAACGGCGGCCACTTCACGATTGGGCGCGGCCATCAGGCTCAGCTTGAAGCACTGTTCGGCCTTGTCCAGAAAGTAGTCCGCGTCTTGCATGGCAGGGGCCTCGAGCGTGGCAAGTTCCTTGCGTTGTCTTCAGCCCGACCTCCGTTTGTGCAAGTCGGCAAGCGAGAAAATCGACGACCGAGCAAGTCGCCTCTCGGTTGCAACGCCTCACGAAGTGCCCGGCACGAATCCAGAATAAAATCGTCCTTCGCAATTACAACAGTTATTTCCTAACGACAGCTTGCCGCGCGCGCGTTCGGCGCTTTAGTCATTGCGTGCGCGCATTGGCGTTCGGCGCGCAATAGCGCAATACGCGGCCCATTTCGCGCGCGAGATGCTTGCGTTGCTCGTTCGGAAGCGCTTCGACGCGGCTTTTGATGTGTTTTTTCACCGCACGCCAGTCGTCGCCGTGGCGGTGCGCCGCGTCGCGGCAAATATTTGCCAGTGCGAAAAGTACAACGTGCGCCTCGGGACTATCGTTCATATTTGAACAGCTGCGGTTCAAAGCTTGACTTCCGCTCGGCTTCACGCGATTCCACCTTGGCATATGTCGTTGCGTTAAGCGAGAGATGTGTGGTGTCAGCGCGTAACGTTATCCGATCCGATAACGATATCCGGATGGCCGTCGTCACTACGGCAGAGCAGTTCATGCATGCCATCGCCGTCCGCGCCATCTGCTTCATGGAAGACACCGGCCTGACCGTCGAGCAGGCTATCGACGGCAACGATTACCAGGCAACTCATATCCTGGCTTATGCCAAACAGGAGCCTATCGGCGCCACGCGCATTCGCTGGTTTCGCGACTTCGCCAAGATCGAGCGCACGGCTTTCCGCCCGGCCTACCGCAGCGTACGCATCCTGACGCGCTGCTCCGACTTCATCTTCGACCACGTCGCCCGCAAAGGATACGACAAGCTGGTGACGCATGCCGAGATCAAATACGCGCGGGTCTGGGAGAAAGTCCTGGGCTTCGAGCGCACGGAGGGACGGCCGCAGGTGCAGACGGAAGGCCACGAGCCCTATGTCGAGCTGGTAAAGAAGCTGTCGCCGCCGCCCGACGCCATCACGCTCGACGTCGATCCGAGAGTCCTGTTCCGCATCGAAGGGCAATGGGACACACCATGCGCGTTCGAGACCGAGTAGAGTTACCCGTCGATCCGCGGGAAGTGCGGCTTGATCCGCAAAGCGCATTGTTGATCGAGAACATCCGCCGCACGCTGAAGATCCAGGACGAGATGTTCCGCCGCATCCTGGGCGCGACGTCCAAGCCGTCCGTTCTCTTGGCCGAGCTGCTCGAGGACGCCGGCAACCGCTATATTGATTTTTCGGAACTGGTGTCGGCGGCCGCCGCGCGGCCGCCCGCTAGGGAGAAGCTGAAGCTGCGCGCCGCCGCGGCCAGAGCCGCGCGCAGTTCCTACAAATTGAACAGCAAGGCGTGACCTTCGCGATAGAGCGGATCGTCGACGGAAAGCACCAGGTTCTCCTGGAACCAGGGATTGCGCGGGCCGAATAACTCCGTCAACAGATCGAACACGGCGCCAACCGGCTTGGCCTCCAGCCGCTGCGCGAGCGCGACGACGTAGAGCCTGAGCTTGACGTGGACGCCGAGGTCGAGCGGACGCGCGGTCGGCTCGCTCATGTTGTAATTGGCGAGCAGGCCGATGCCGAGGCCGGCCTTGACCATCATGCCGTAGGAGATCGAGTTGTCGCAGTAATGCGCGATGGTGCCGTGCTTGATCAAAGCGTGCCAGGGGTCCCAGATACCCTTTGCCGAATAGATTTCGGAATCGATGAACTGATGTTTGTGAATATTGTTCAGCGTCGGCGGGCCCATGCGCTCGATATAGGACTGGCTGACGAGCGGAATAAAATGCAGCCAGCCGAGCGCGCGGCTGGTCATACTGCTCGAGGTCGCCGGGCTGAAGCCGAGGATCACGTCGGTCTGGTTCTCGTGCAGGTTCTTGAAATGGCCCGGGCTCTTCATGTGCACGTGGATTCTCGGATAGGCGCCCGAAAAGCGCCGCAGCTCCGGCACCAGGAAGGAGACACCGAGCCCGTCGGTGATGCCGAGCCGCACCGTACCCTCGGTCTCGGCCTTTTCCGCGCGCAGATCGCTGGCGATGGAGAACAGCCGCTGGTCGAGCCGCAGCAACTCGCCAGTCAGCGCTTGTCCCTTCTCGGTGAGTTGCGCGCCATTCTTGGTCAGAATCACGAGCTGCGAGCCCATCTGATCCTGCAGCCGGCGGATCTCGCGGCCGACGGTTGCGTGGCTCGAGCCCAACAGCTTGGCCGCCCGGCTCAGACTGCCGGCCTTGGCGACGCACAGGAAGGTGCGCAACTCGCCCCAGTAATGGCCGCTCAAAAGATTGGGGTTGTCGATTGCACGCGACGAGATCGAGGGCGCCGACGTATCGAATGGATGCGATGGAAGGTCGTCTTCCTTCATCGTTCTAACCGTCCCCCCTCATAAGCAATATGGGGGCGCGCCGGTGCCCGTTTGCGCGCTGCCGCCTCCTGCCGGCGGGTCATGTCAGCATTTGCCGGCGACGTTCGGCTGCGGCAGGTGCATGTCCTCGTTGATGGCGGCAATCGACATTTCCAGCAGGTGCGAGCTTGCCGGGCTGACCTGGCGCAGGTCCTCCACGGCGTAGGACAGATAGGCGACGAGCTCGCGGGCTTTGCTGCGCCGGGTGTCGTCGCGGTCCACCGTTTTGACAGTCATGTTCCGGTTCCCCTCCATCGATTGCTTCGCCTCTTCGATCGGGCGCATTCGGTCCTCCATCCGCGGCACCGCTCTCAGCTTGGTCCCGGGCCGACGTGAGCCGTTTCACGTCGGTCGGCGTTCGGCGTCAGGCTTGCGACCCAGTCGCCCGTTTCTGCGACCCGCCCGTAGAGCCTGGCGAGATTGAGCACCATCTGATGCGCTGCCGAAGAAGCGAACTCTCCCAAAGCGTGGCTGGCGGAAGCGTCGGCCAGATAGGTCGCCCGGTGGCCGCGATGAAACGCGTCGATCAGGGTCGACAGGCACGCCGATTCGCCCGCGAATCCCGCCAGCACGAACTCGCCCTCGCCTTCATCCATGATCTCGGCAAAATTCCTGCTGGCGTAGCAGGATGGGCGGCTGCGCTCGAAGATCATCTCCGAGCCGAGCGGGACGAAGCCGTCGATCCACTTGGCGAAAGGCGTGGCCGGGTTGAAGAAGTTCGAGCGGCCGGCCCAGCGCACATGCGCGATCGGCATTCCCGCCGCGCGGGCGCTCTTGAGCGCGATTGCGCAGTTGGCGAGCGCCGGGGCCGCATTGGGGATCGCCAGCCCTCTTGGCGCAGCGACGTATTCCTGCTGCAGGTCGACAAAGACCATGACGGGAACCGTCACGGAATTCGTGAAGGCACGAAAATCGACGGTGTTGGTCATGCCGACGACCTCAGCGCGCCGGGACGGGACACCGGACGCTTTGCCGACTTTTCCAGTATCCCGCGCATGTGCCAGCGACCTTCCGGCCGTATGATCACATAGGGATCGGTCTCGATCGAAATCGCGTTTGGCGCGCGCGGGGTATCGAGGACGATTTCGACGAACTCGAAATCCGAGAAGACGAGGTCGCGCGCCGTGTTAGGAACGCGGAATCCGAATTGGCCGTACCATTCGACCATGCTCCTTTCGGACTGACCGTAGACGCGGGTATATCCCTTCTGTCCGCAAAGCTCGATGGCGGCCCGGATGACTTCTTGCGCGAGACGCCGCCCGCGAAACTCGGCGCGCACGGCCAGCCGCTCGATCTTGGCGAAGTCGGCGAAATAGCGAATGCGCAGAGAGGCGACGGGCTCGTGCCCGACATAGCCGAGCAGATGCGTTCCCGACAGATCGTTGCCATCGAATTCTTCGTTGAAGGGGCACCTTTGCTCGCCAATGAACACCGCGCTGCGTACGGCGACCACGCGCATGAGGTCATCGATTGTGCGCGCGACCGTGACGGTGATCTCATCGTCCTTGTTGTGGCTCATATAGCCGTCGTAGGAGGGCATCTCTTTTGGCGCGAGCGGCGACCGCCGGAAAATGTAAAGGTCGGGATTAAAGTGACCTTCCACGGTCACGCCGCGCCGGAATCCGGTAGCTTCCAATACGGAGTGGCCCTCCTTTGTGGCCGCCCACGAGTAGAGATCGACGTCGCGATAGAGCGGCGAGCTCATCTTTTCCAGGGTCAGGGTCACGGCCGCCGCAAGCGAACCCTTGGCATGCGTGCACCAGACGTAGATTCCCGCCGGTTTTTCGTGTTGCGCGGCCAGCAGCGAAACGTCTGGGTCGGTGCCCACAAAAGTGCCCGCGAATAGCTGCGCCAGTCCGGCCTCATTCAGCATGAGGAATGCTTGAAAACCCTCGGCGCGCCGGCGCGCTGAGTTGACCTTGTCCCGGCGGGCAATGGCCCAAAAACAGTCGGGATTGTGCGCGACCACGCGGTGGACGACTTCGTTGGCGCCCAGTTCGGGCAAATCCTGGCGTGCATTATCGAGCAATTCGTCGATTTCACAGGCAGTCGGCGTGTAGATAACCAGCCGCCGTGCTAGACGCTTGGGACTGATATCGGCCAGGTTGTGCACGTCACCGCGGACGTCGGCTGCAACTTTGGATTTCATCGATGGCCCTCTTTGGGGTTGAAAGCGATGAATTACTTTGGGAAAATTACGCCAGCGGGGAAGGCCTGTATGCGCGCGCTAGCGACCAGGGGTGAGCCTCCACAGGCTCACGACAGAAAGCCCAAAAGCACCCCCGATTGGGAAAGCATTCGCATATTCATGGAGGTGGTTCGCCACGGCAGCATGCGTTCGGCCGCCGAGCGCATGTCGCTGTCGTTCAGCGTGCTGCGAAGACGCATCGCCTGCCTCGAGCAGCAGCTCGATACGCCGCTTTTGACGAGGCACACCGACGGGGTTCGCCTCACGGCGGAGGGGCAGAAAGTCTTTGAAGCAGGCTGCCAAATGGAAGTGGCCTCCTTCGGCCTCATCCGGGCCGTCGATGCAACGGTTCCCAACGTCGCCGGCAAAGTGAAGATCGCAGTGACCGAAGGAACCGGCACGTTTTGGCTGGCCCCACGGCTTGTGGAATTTCAGCGCGCCTATCCGAAGTTGCTGGTGGACTTGAAATGCTTGATGTCGCCGGCCGACGTGTCGACCCTGGAAGCCGATTTGGCGGTGCAGTTGGTCAAGCCCAGCACGCTGGAATTGAAGGTCGTGCGGCTGGGTTACTTGCACACCATGCCGTTCGCGGCACAGTCCTATGTCAACACCTATGGCCTACCGACCACGTTCGAGGAACTGAAAAGGCATCGATTTGTGCTCCACATCTCGGAGCAGACGCAGGCGAAAGAATTGTTCAACCGGTATGTGCCGGATCTGCCGGCGATCGGGACAATCGCTCTGCAGACAAATGTGGCCAGTGCGCATCTATGGGCCGTCTCGAAGGGCGCCGGCATCGGGTGGCTCCCTACTTATACGCATTTCATCGGCGGTCCGGCCGTGCCGATCGAGGTCGGCCCGCGCTTTGTTTTCGACATTTGGCTGACCTATCATCCCGATGCCGCAAAAATCGCGCGGGTGCGGCGCGTCATCGACTGGGTCAAGGATTCATTCGACGCGCAGAAATTTCCCTGGTTCGGCGAGCAGTTCATTCACCCCTATGACCTGCCTAAAGCCTATCGCGGCGAGCCTCTCGTCAATATGTTCGGCGGATTCACCCATAGCAGGGCATCGCAAACCTTCGGCTCGGTCTGATCCGGCTGCATGAACGCGGGCGCCTACGGGCAGCCGTTGCGCTATCGCAAATCGCCCCGGACGGCATCGGGGCCGCCGATGGCGACAAAGCTACAAATACTTGCGCAGGGCGGCGGCGGCGACCGTGGGCTTGCGCTTGAGATTGAAGGGCGCGACGAAGCGGCCCTCTTTGTCCATCAGATAGACCAGCGCGCTGTGGTCCATGCTGTAGTCGCCCTTGTCGCCGATCGGCACCTTGCGCGCGATCACGCGGTAGTCCTTCTCGACCGCGTCGATCTCTTTGCGCGTGCCGGTGGCGCCGCGTAAGTGCGGGTCGAAGCTCGACAGATAGTCCTTCATCACCGCCGGCGTGTCGCGCTCGGGATCGACCGTGACGAACAGCGCGTGCACGCCGTCGGCGTCCTTGCCCATGGCGTGCAGCACTTCCGACAATTCGAACAGCGTGGTCGGGCAGATGTCGGGACAATGGGTGTAGCCGAAGAAGATCAGCAGCGGCTTGCCCTTGAAGTCCTGAGCGGTGATGGTCTTGCCGTTCTGGTCGATGAGCGTGAACGGCCCGCCGATCGCCGACGGCCCGGGACCGCCGCCGAACTGGCCGGTGGCGAACAGGAACACGCCGAGAAAAACCACAAGCCCGGCCATGAAGGCCGATAGCACGAGCAGGATATGCGAGGTGCGGGAACTCAAACGGGCCTCCCCTGGGCTTCAAGCCTCAGAAGCACGAGACCCAGCCGGTGCGCACGATCTCGAAAAACACGGCGGTGCCGTAATAGGCCCAGAGCCCGAACGTGCCCGCCATGATCGCCCCGCCGAGAACCGCGAGCAGCAGCACGGGCCGCATGCGGCTAGCTGTGGTGAAGGCCGCGGGCGGCATCGCTTACCTCCGGACAACGCCTGCCAATACCCTCATCACATAAGTCGACAATGCATAAGCCACAATGTCGGCGATGTCACGGCTGCG
This sequence comes from uncultured Pseudomonadota bacterium, assembly GCA_963805535.1. Taxonomy (GTDB): domain Bacteria; phylum Pseudomonadota; class Alphaproteobacteria; order Rhizobiales; family Xanthobacteraceae; genus Pseudolabrys. The sequence continues at coordinate 333,914 of CAWDUV010000002.1, read as the reverse complement.
CTTGGTCGCGGCTTGGCCGCAGCTTGGCGGCGGCTTGGCGGCCTCGGCAGGGCGGCGGGAATTGCGACCGAGCGGGCTTGGCCTGCCGGACGGCAAGCGTGCAGGAAATTAACCATGTTTGCGGGAAGGCATTATCCGCGCGGCGTCGGGCCGCATGGCTAAGCCCTTGATCGGTGCGGAAATTTAGTCGGCATTTTAACCGTTTAGCGCACGGGTTCCGCCGTTCTCGTTGACTCAAATGGTTAAAGTCGTGCTCAATAGCCGAACCTTTCGCAGGTGAGGCGCTTAGGCCCACGACGATGGCAATGGAGAAGATGCGATGCGAACCGCTCTAGCACTGGCTCTAGCGATCACGGTATCGGCGGCGGGCGCCAGCGCCTGGGCCGAAGATGCCAAAGCACCTGCCCCGGCAGCGACGGAACAGGCGAGCACGTTTCCCGCGCTGACCAAGGAGAAATGCGACAACCCGAATGCGCTGGGCGTCTCCCGCGTGGTGGCGATCGACACCACCGGCGGCCCCGGCTTCGGCTTCCAGAACTTCAAGGCCTACGACTTCCTGCAGGACCACGAAGTCGTGCTGACCTTCGACGACGGTCCCTGGCCGGGCAATACCGAGCGCGTGCTCAAGGCGCTGGCCGATCAATGCACCAAGGCGATGTTCTTCCCGATCGGCGAGCACGCCGGCTGGCATCCGGAAATCCTCAAGAGGGACCTGGCGGCCGGCATGACCGTCGGCTCGCACACCTGGTCGCACAAGGACCTGACCAAGATGCCGTTCGAGGCCGCCAAGGCCGAGGTCGAGAAGGGCATCGCGGCGGTGAGCATCGCCTCCGGCAACAAGCCGATCGCGCCGTTCTTCCGCTTCCCGGCGCTGCGCATGCCGCCGGAAATCATCAAGTATCTCGGAACGCGCAACATCGCGGTCATGTCGACCGACTGGGACTCGTTCGACTTCAAGTTGCGCCGGCCGGAACAGGTCGTTCATTCGGTGATGAGCAAGCTGGAGAAGCACGGCAAGGGCATCATCCTGATGCACGACTTCCAGCACGCGACCTCCGAGGCGGTGCCCGAGATCCTGAAGCAGCTCAAGGCGAAGGGCTTCAAGATCGTGCAGGTGGTGGCCAAGAAGCCGCTCGAGCCGCTGCCGGAATACGTCAAGATCGTGCAGAAGGAGATGGGCGGCGGACTGTCCGACGCGCGTCCGATGTCGAGCGTGATCACGACGATCAAGAGCAACTGACCGCATCGCTGCCAAATCGAGCCGGCCGCGCTTGTCCCGAGCGCGGCCGGCTTTTTTTGTTATTTTTATTATGCTCGCCTGGACCCGCCCGGGCCTTAGCGGATTATCGGAGCAGTGGCGGAAGGCAAGGAGGGACCATGCGCATCTGGGTTCCCGCGCTGGCGGCCGTTCTGTTGGCGACAGCCGCGCCGGCCGCGGCGCCATCGCCGGTCGGCCAATGGCGCGTCGCCGACGCCAGCGCCCATATCCGCATCGTCGACTGCGGCGGGCAATTGTGGGGCGTCGTGTCCTGGGAGAAGAAGCCCGGCCGCGACCGCCAGAACCCCGATCCGGCCAAGCGCAACCGGCCGACGCTCGGCATGCCGGTGCTGCTGCACATGGCGCCGGGCGACGAACGCGGGCGCTGGGAGGGCGAGGTCTACAACGCCGACGACGGCAACAGCTACGACGCTTCGATCGCTTTGCGCAGCGCCGACGTGCTGCACGTGGAAGGCTGCGCGCTCGGCTTTCTCTGCGGCGGCGAGGACTGGACGCGGCTAACCGGCGGCGCTAGGCGCGCGCCGGGGCCTGGCACGGCCCTTTCGCCGGCGCGGCTTGCGCCCGACGCTCTCTGCGCCGCCATCGGCGCCGGCGGCAGGCGGGGTGGCGCCGTCGGCGGCGGCGGGCGGCGGGCCGTCGTCGGCCCCGGCATCGGCACCGGGCGGCGTGCCACCATTGGCGCTGGCGCGGGGCGGGCCCATTAGCACCGGCTGATAGAGCACCGCGGCAGCGAGCGTGCACAACAGCGACAGCGCCAGCAGCTTGCCCATGCTCGAAGTGCCGGGATGGTTGGAAAACCACAGGCTGCCGAAGGCGGTGGCGGTGGTAAGCGCGCTGAAGAACACCGCGCGCGTGAGCGGCGACTGCAGCACCTGGCTGTAGCCCGCGCGCCACGACATCATGTAGTAGATCTTGAAGGCGACGCCGATGCCGAGCAGCAGCGGCAGCGCGATGATGTTGGCGAAATTGAGCGCCAGCCCGAAGGCCACGCACAGTTCGAGCGTCACCACGCCGGCGACGAGGAGCGGAATGAGCGTGAGCAGCACGTCGCCGACGCGGCGCAGCGTCAGCCAGAGCAGAATGGCGATCGAGATCAGGGCCCACAGCCCCGCCTCGATGAAGGCGCGGATGATGGTGCGGCCGGATTCCAGAATGGCGATCGGCCCGCCGACCGCGCGTGGCTCGGCCTTGAGCACAGCCAGCGCGAATTTGCGGATCTCGGGATTGGCGGAAAGATCGCCCTTGGGATCGATCTGCACGCGGGCGCGGCCGTCCGGCGTCAGCCATTGCCGCTTGAGCGAGGCCGGCAGGTTGTCTTCGCTCACCGGCCGGGGATGCAACGCGCTGCGCAGCCCATCGAGCGCGGTCTGCAGCGGCGTTATGAACGCCGACTGCACGCGCTCGCGCACGGCAGGGCTTGCCGCCGCCAGCCGGCCGAGATCGGCCGCCAGGCGCTTGGCGGCCGCCGGACCTTCGCCGCTGTGCTTGTCGGCAGCGCGCGTAAGGGCGGCTTGCGCGTTCTTGAGCGCGCCCACGTTATCCGCGTCGCTTGGCGCCGGCCGCGACGGCGTGTTGAGCGCTGGGTCGAGCGTCTTGGCGGCGTTGTCGATCAGCGCGATCTTGTCGGCCTGCTCGGCCGGCACGAAGCTCGCAAGCGTCAGCGTGCGCGAAACCTCCGGCACCTTGCTCAGGCGCCGCGCGGTCTCCTCGGCGGCGGCCTGTGAGGAGACCAGCACGTCGACGGAATTGGCGCCGACGGCGGGATCGCTGCGCACATCGAGATAGGTGGCGATCGACTCGGCCTTCGGGTTGCGCAGATCGATCGGGTTGAAGTCGAATTTGAGGAACATCAAAGTTGGCAGCGCCGCCAGGATGACCAGGCTGGTGCCGATCAGAATCGGCATGCGGTGGCGCTCGAAGAAGCTGTCGACCGGGGCGAGCGCGGCGTAGCCGAGCGGCTCGTGCTCGCCGGGCGGGTTGAAGATGGTCAGCAGCGCCGGCAGCAGGGTTATGCTGCCGAGGAAGGCGATGATCATGCCGAGGCCGGCGATCTGGCCGAGCTCGGAGACGCCGCGATAGGCGGTCGGCACGAAAGAGAGAAAGCCGGCGGCGGTGGCGGCCGCGGCAAGCGCCAGGGGCGTCGCGATATGCTCGCCGGCATTGGCCAGCGCCGCGCGCAGGTCGTCGACCTCGTGGCGCTCGGCGCGGTAGCGCACGCTGAACTGAATGCCGAAATCGACGCCGATGCCGACGAACAGCACGGCGAAGGCGACCGAGATCAGATTGAGCGCGCCGACCATCATCAGCCCGGCGGCCGCGGTGATGGCGAGGCCGGCGGCGACGGTGGCGAAGACGGCGAAGATGATGCGGGCCGAGCGCAAGGCCAGCCACAAGATGACCAGCACGATCGCCATGGTGGCGATCAGGTTGCGGACCGCGCCTTCCTGGACGGTGGCGAATTCCTGGTCGGCGATCGGCACCGTGCCGGTCAGGCGCACGGTGGCGCCCAGCTTCTGCTTGAGCTGGAGGTCGGCGGCGGCCTTGCGGATGTATTCGGTCGCCTTCTTGCCGGGCTCCAGCGCTGAATAATCGAGCACCGGATGGATCTGGATGAAGCGCCTGAGATCGTCGGTGGCCGGCGGCTTGCCGGAAATCAGTTCGCGCCACGAGAAGAAGGCCGGCTTGCCGGCAAGCACGGTTTCCACCGCGTCGGAGGCATGATTGAGCGTGCTGGCGAGCGGCGCCAGGCCGCCTTCGCCGACCTGGGCGCTCCTCAGCCCGAAGGACAGCGCCTGGGTCAGCCCGCGCAGGCTGGGATCGCTCACCAGCACCCGGATGAGGGGCGCGGCCTGCGTCAAGGCACCGGTTGTGCCCGCCACTTGCGCGGTGGGCATGAACAGCAGGCCGTCGCGGACGAAGAATGGCGTTTCGCTGACGCCGTCGACGGTGCGGTAGAGATCCTTGCGGGCCGAAAGGGCGCCGGTCAGGGAGGTGGCCGCCGCGCTCGCCGCTTCCGAGGTCGGCGCGTCGACCACGACCAGGATGACCTCGTGCCCGAGCGGGAACACCTTGGCGAAAGCGAGCTCACGCTGGCGCCAGGCCAGATCGGGCGAAATCAGCCGGTTGATGTCGGTGTTGATGGCGAAATGACGGGCGGTATAGACACCCGCCCCCACCGACAGCACCAGCGCCACCACCACCACCGCCCACGGCCAGCGGGTGCAATGTTCGATCAACCTCTTGATGGCGAGTTGGATCATGGAGAGGGCGACTTGCAGATTCCCAATGGCAGGACGATGCGCCTTACGTCCATGCAAGACTTGTGCGCACTAGTGCCCTAAACCGCCGCCAAATGGGTCAAAATGACGGCGGCGTCCCTCAGCCTCGGTCGGTCACCTTGCTGCCCGGCTTTTCATTATTGAAATAGCCGAGCGCGGCTTTGAGTTGCGCGTCGTTGTCGGTGCCGATGAGCTGGGTCTTGATCGGCGGCGACAGGTCCTCCTTGGCGGCGGCTTTTTCCTTGGCCTTGCGATCGGATTTGCTGAGCGGTCCCGGATTGTGGAAGGCGTTTTCCAGCGAATTCTCGCGCGCCAACAGGGCACCGGGCACTTGCTGGTCCTTGGGCGCCTCGACCACGACGTCGGGCGAGATGCCCTGGCCTTGGATCGAGCGGCCGCTGGGCGTGTAATAGAGCGCGGTGGTCAGCCGCAGCGCGCCGTGCCCGTCGAGCGGGATGATGGTCTGCACCGAGCCCTTGCCGAAGCTCTGGGTGCCCATGATCGTGGCCCGGTGGCGGTCCTGCAGAGCGCCGGCGACGATTTCGGAAGCCGAGGCCGAGGCGCCGTTGATCAGCACGACCACCGGGGTTCCCTTGATCATGTCGCCGCTGCCTTCGACCTTGTAGGCGTGGTTGTCGCCAGCGCGGCGGCCCTTGATGGTGACGACGGTGCCGCCGTCGAGGAAGTCGCCGGCGATGGCGACGGCGGCCGACAACAGCCCGCCGGGGTCGTTGCGCAGATCGAGCACCAGGCCCTTCAGCTTGCCGCCGGCCTTCTGCTTCATGTCGCCGACGGCCTTGCGGAAGTCGTCCGGCGTATCACCGCCGAATTGGGTGACACGGACATAGCCGATATTGTTCGGCTCGAGCTTGGACTTGACCGTCGCCACGCGGATGATGGCGCGCGTGATGCTGACGTCGAACGGCGTCGTCGAGCCGCGCGCGATGGTGATCTTCACGCTGGTGCCGGGTTTGCCGCGCAGCTTGCGCACGATCTTCGACAGATCCATGCCGCGCGCGCTTTCGCCGTTGATGCGCACGATCAGGTCGCCCGGCTGCAGGCCGGCGTGGAAGGCGGGCGTGCCGTCGATCGGCGAGATCACCTTGGGCACACCGTGGTCTTCGGTGATCTGGATGCCGAGCCCGCCGAACTTGCCGGAGATGTCGGCCTGCGACTGCTTGAACTCCTGCTCGTCCATGTAATCGGAATGCGGATCGAGCCGGGTGAGCATCCCCTTGAGCGCGTCCTTGGTCAGCACATGGGAATCGACCGGGTGGACGTAGTCTTCCTGGACCAGCTGGATGATGCCGGCGAGCAGCGTGAGGTCGCCGCGCGTGGGACCGCTGCTGCGGGCGCCGATGGCGTATGCGACCGGCAGGGCGGTCAAGGACACGGCGACGACGCCGACAAGGGCCAGGCGCGACTTTCTCATGGAGATCGACCTCAAGAAGTTGATTTGACAACCGCCCCGGCAGCGGCGGCCTTATAACCTTATCCGACGGCAAAAGGTAGCGCGAGCGTCAGGATAGCAGCCTTCCGTTAAAACAATGCGCAGCGGCCAATGTTCCTCGCCGGCGCAAAGCCGGCCGGCCGCAATACCGCCTCACCGGCGCCGGCGCCCGGCCTTCACTTTGCGCTTTTTCCGCCGTGATGGCTTGCCCCGCTTGAGCGGTATCGCCATGGCGGAGCGGCCGGCGCTCTTGCGCAAGGCCTCCTTTAGGGAGGTCGGCCGGTTGTACTTGCGCAGCAGGTCGCGAAAAGCCTCGTCGGCCAGTTCCGGGAAGGTCATCATGCGGTCGCGCGCCAAGAGATCGAGCGCCACCCAGGTTTCCTGGTCGAATTCAACCCGCTTGCCCGGCATCGCCCGTCCTTGTCTGGAACGAATTGGACGCCCGATTCGGTCGAAAAGCCACCGCCGCGCACCACCAAAGCGCAATTTTTCGGCAAATCCATGGGTTTCACCGGGACCGGAAAATACCTATTTATCGCCAGCGCGGGCCGGCGCGATTCTTGACCCCGACCAGGCCGCCAAAGCGCGGAACGGATGCCCAACGTGCCGGACATTGCCACCGTCACCATCAATCCCGCCGTCGACATTTTCGTCAACGTCGCGCGCGTGGAGCCGACCAAGAAGCTGCGCTGCTCCGCGCCCAAGCGCGACCCCGGCGGCGGCGGCATCAACGTGGCGCGGGTGGCGCACCGGCTGGGCGCGACGGTGGCGGCGATCTATCCGACCGGCGGCGCCATCGGCAAATTGCTGCAGCGGCTGGTGGAGCGCGAAGGCATCGACAGCGTGACCACGCCGTCGCATGTCGAGACGCGCGAAAATTTCACGGCTTTCGAGGAGACCACCGGCGAGCAATACCGCTTCGTGCTGCCGGGCTCGGCGCTGCACCGCGCCGAATGGGAAGCCTGCCTCGACAAGCTGACCACGCTGCCCGACGCGCCGAAGATCGTGGTGGCGAGCGGCTCGATCCCGCCGGGCGTGCCGGAGGACTTCTACGCGCGCGTGGCGCGGCACGCCAAGCAGCGCGGCGCAAAGATGGTGCTCGATACCGCGGGCGCGGGGCTGAGGGCCGCGCTCGCAGAAGGCGTCACGCTGATCAAGCCGAACATCGCCGAGCTCAGCGATTTCATCGGCACGCCGCTCAAGCACGATGCCGACTGCATCGCGGCGGCGCGCAAGCTGATCGCGGCCAAGCAGGTGGAGGCGGTGGCGCTCACTTTAGGCGAGGACGGCGCGCTGCTGATCACCGCCGATAACGCCTGGCGGGCGGCGCCGATGAAGATCGAGGTCGTGAGCACGGTCGGCGCCGGCGACAGCTTCCTCGGCGGACTTGTGGCGGCGGTGGCGGCGGGCAAGCCGCTCGATGAGGCCTTCCGCATGGCGGTCGCCGCCGGCTCGGCGGCGGTGATGAGCCCGGGCACCGAGCTGTGCCACGAAGAGGACGTATTGCGGCTGCTGGACGACGTGCAGATCAGCGAAGTGGCGAAGGCGGAGGCTTAAGAGCGAAGCCGGCTGATCGATCTAACGCGTCATTGCCGGGCTTGACCCGGCAATCCATCAATCTTCTTTTGCAAGGATGGATCACCTGGTCACGGCGCGGAGTTTATCATCGGGCCGCGCTTCGCGCGGACCCGTTGGCGCCGGCCCGGTGATGACCAAGATGTGTTCAAGCGGATTCCGGATTACCGCTCGGCGGTCTTCTGATCCTCGCAATAGAGCCGCCGGTAGCGGTCGGACAGGCTGCGCATGTCGCGCGCGTAGCCGCTCTGGTCGATGCCGGTCCATTCGCGCGCGAGGTCGGCGAAGGTCACCGGCCGGTGCAGGCGGCGCATGATCGCCTGCACGTCGTCCTGCACCAGCCGCGTGCGCTTGGCGACCGGATGCGGGATCGGCGTGGTGGAATACATCAACACGTGCTGCAGGTGCGCCAGCACGCCGGTCTTCACGTCGTCGAAATGTTCGCCCGGGCGGCCGGGCACGGTGGCGCCGAGCCCGGCAAAGTTATTGTCGCTCGCCGGCACGCCGCCGCGCGCGCCGCTCGGGCGGCGGAAGGTCAGGTAATTGGTCTCGATCAGCATCTGGAAGAAGGCGATGTCCCAGCGCACGGGCACGCATTTGTCGGGCGGGCGCGATACGCATTGACCGATGCTCTCATAGAGCGAGGCGATGTGCGTAAAGCGTGGGGCGATCTCGCGCGGGATGCGGCGGCGCGAATTGACGCGTTGCACGAAGTCCATGAGCGCGTCGGGCTTCACGCATTTCGGCACCGAATTGCCCGCTGTGGCGATGATGGGGGGGAGGGAGGCGGCCGGCGCGCGGGCGGGCAGCAAGACCAACAACAGCAGCAGCAGCAGAACGCGAGAGACCATGGAACCCACCCGAACGAGCCAGGCGGGCAGGTAAACCGAATCAGGTTAATTTTAAGCAATTGTCGTGCGGCTGCCGGCGGATAGCGCCCCGGCGCGGGTAGCAAAGCATTAAGACCTGCGGCCGGGCGGTGGCGGCAGCGCCGCGCCGGCGCCGCGCCGGGCTGCGGCGTCCTGTCACAAATTTCGTGTGCGGCCGGCGGGGCGCCGCCTGGGCCAGCCTTGCTGCCGGCGGCGGCCTCCGTTAAGCATCGCGCGCCGCCTCGCGATTTGGCCGCAGGTACCGGCATCGTCATCACGGCCGTGGCTGCCTTCCCGCACGCCATCGTACCGACACGCCCTGCGCGCATCGCGGCGCCGCACAAGGTTTCCTCGCGAATTTCGGACGGCGCCATTGCAGATCTACCTCCCCATCGCCGACATCCCGGTCAATATTTTCCTTATTCTGGGGCTGGGGCTGGCGGTCGGCTTTCTTTCCGGCATCTTCGGCATCGGCGGCGGCTTCCTGATGACGCCGCTGCTGATCTTCATCGGCATCTCGCCGGCGGTAGTCGTGGCGAGCGTGTCGCCGCAGATCGCGGCCTCGCTGTTTACCGGCTTCCTGGCGCACTGGCGGCGCGGCACCATCGATTTTCTGCTCGGCGCGATGCTGCTGGTCGGCGGCACCGCCGGCACGCTTTTCGGCGTCTGGCTGTTCACGCTGTTGCGCCGGGTCGACCAACTCGACCTGCTGATCGGACTTTCCTATGTGACCATGCTGAGCGTGGTCGGCTTGCTGATGGTGACCGAGGGCCTGCGCGCCATCAACCGGGCGCGGCGCGGCGGCCGTGCCGACCTGCGCAAGCCGGGCAGCCATACCTGGATCCACCGGCTGCCGCTGAAGATGCGCTTCAAGCGCTCGCGCATCTATATCTCGGTGATCCCGGTCTGGGCGATCGGTTCGATCATCGGCTTCGTCGGCGCGGTGCTCGGCGTCGGCGGCGGCTTCATGCTGGTACCGATGCTGATCTACCTGCTGCGCGTTCCGACGATGACCGTGATCGGCACGTCGATGGTGCTCACCTTGACGACCATGGTCACCTCGACGGTGCTGCACGCCTACGCCAATCACCTGGTCGACGCGGTGCTGGCGCTGGTGCTGATGATAGGCGGCGTTGTCGGCGCCCAGTTCGGCGTGCGCACCGGGCAGAAGCTGCGCGGCGAATGGTTGCGACTCCTGCTCGGCGTGCTGGTGCTGCTGGTGGGTCTGCGCTTCGCCGTCAATCTGGTGGTGCATCCGACCGATCCCTATTCGCTGCGGCTGGTGAGGACGGACTGATGCGCGGCCTGACGCTCATCGTTGCGATGCTCGCGCTGCTGCTGCCGGCGGCGGCCGCGCGCGCGGCCGCGCCCGAGAAGCTGGTGGTGTCGCTGTCCAACCACCGGGTCGAGGTGACCTCCAATTTCACTGGCGAACAACTGGTGCTGTTCGGCACCATCGAGACGCCCAAGAACGCGCCGGAGCGCGGCACCGACTACGACCTGGTGGTGACGGTGACGGGCCCGAGCGAAACCTATCGCACGCGGCTGAAGACGCGCGTGGCCGGAATTTGGGTCAACACGGAATCGCGCGAATTCGTCAACGTGCCGTCTTATCTGGCGGTGCTGAGCACCCGCGCGCTCGACAAGATCACCCGGCCGGACGTGTTGAAGCGGCTGCAGATCGGGCTCGACAATTTCATCCTGACGCAGCGCATCGGGCCCGATCTCGCCGACACGGTACACAGCGACCCGTTCCGCCGGGCCTATGTGCGGCTCAAGAGCGAGCAGGCCCTCTATGTGCAATCGCCGCAGGCGGTGACCTTCCTGACGCCGACGGTATTCCGCGCCGTGATCCCGCTGCCGGCCAATGTGCGCACCGGCACCTACAAGATCAACGTCAAGCTGTTCAGTGGGGAAGCGCTGCTCACGCAGACCGACTCGGCGTTCGACGTGATCAAGACCGGCTTCGAGCAATACGTGGCGGAAGGCGCCGTCGATTACGGCCTGTTGTACGGCATCGCCACCGTGCTGATGGCGCTTGGCGTCGGCTGGATCGCCAGCGTGATGTTCCGCAAGGATTAAACCGCAAGCCTGGCCGGGGCGGCGGCGCTCGCAGGTCTTGCGCCGACAATGCGCGATTTGGTGATGAAGCCCCAGGCCGGATCGTAGCGGTGGATGTGGTAGACCGGGCGCTGCTTCATATCCGGCGGATAGTCGCCTTTGCGCAAGCTTGTGGCGACGCAGGGCACCACGCTCGCCGGGATATTGCCGACCCGGCCGGCGGTGCCGCGGTGCACATGGCCGCAGAACACCGCGATGACGCGGCCGGAATGCTGCAGCGCTTGCGCCAGCCGCTGCATGGCTTCCGGCGTTTCGAAATTGATCGGGTCGGGGCCGACCTGGACCGCGAACGGCGGATGATGCGCCAGGACCAGGATCGGCTTGCTCTTCTCGGCGTCGATCATGGCGGTCAGGCGCTTGGCGCGCACGGGCAGAAGTCGCCTTTGTTGGCGTCCGCGTGCTTGGTGTCGACCCCGATCAGGCGGACCGGAAAGTCCTCGACCGCGTAGTCGATGAATTCCGAATCGCGCGAAAGATAGCCGCGCGCACCGAAAGCCGCGCGCAAATTGGCCCGGTCGTCCTTGTTGCCGGCGAGCACATAGACCGGCGCGCGCGCGGCGGCGAGGATGCGCAGGGCCTGCGCATATTCGTCCGGCCGCCCGTTATGCACGACGTCGCCGGTATGCACGATCGCGTCGGGCTGCGGATCGAGCGCGTCGATGTCGGCGATCGTTCGCTCGAAGTCGTGCATTCGCCGTCCGGTGTCGGGCGTATCCAATGCGATGTGCGTGTCGGAAATCTGCGCGACGATCATGATGCCGGTTGCAGGCTGGCGTAATATTTCGTCAGCACCTCGACCACCTCCGGCCGGCTGAACTCTTCCGGGATCTTCTCGCCCTTGGAAAACATTTCGCGCAGGCGCGTGCCGGAAATCTGCAGCCGGTCCTTGTCGCCGTGCGGGCAGGTGCGCGCGGTGGCCATGCCGCCGCACTTGTAGCAATAGAAGGTGACATCGATCTTGAGCGGCTGGATGACCAGGCTGCCCTCCGGCAGCGTGTCGAAAATGTGCTGGGCGTCGAACGGGCCGTAATAGCTGCCGACGCCGGCGTGGTCGCGGCCGATCACCAGATGCGAGCAGCCGAAATTCTGCCGGAACAAAGCGTGCAGCAGCGCCTCGCGCGGGCCGGCGTAGCGCATCTCGATCGGATAGCCGGCCTGGATATAGGTGCCGGGCACGAAATAATTCTCGGTCAAAGTGTCGATCGCCTGCACGCGCACCTCGGCCGGAATGTCGCCGGCCTTGAGCGCGCCCAGCACCTGGTGGATCAGGAGGCCGTCGCATATTTCGATGGCGATCTTGGCAAGATGCTCGTGGCTGCGGTGCATGGGATTGCGGGTCTGGAACGCCGCCACCCGGCTCCAACCCTTGTCGGTGAACAGCGCGCGCGTCTCCGCCGGGCGGACATAGAGGCCCTGGTATTGCTTGGGGTAGACGCCCTCGCTCACCGCCGAGACGCGGCCGGCGAGATTGACCTCGCCCTGCGCCATTACCTTCTCCACGCCCGGGTGCTTGGGATCGGCTGTGCGGAACACGTGCTGGCATTCGAAGGTCTTGTCGATCTTGTACTTCTCGGCGACCTCGAGCGTGCCCATGATCTCGCCCGAACTCGGCGTCGACCAGCGCCACCTCTTCCTCGACCGCGATACCGTCGGCGAGCGCCTGCGTGCAGGAGAGCGTGATCGGGATCGGCCAGAACAGGCCGTTGGCGAGCTGCATGTCGGCGCAAGCGCCGCGCCAGTCGGCGTGGCCCATGAAGCCGGTGAGCGGCGTATAGGCGCCCATCGCCAGCATGAGAAAGTCCGAGGTCTCGCGGCTGGACATCGGCACCTGCTTGAGGCCCTTGGCGCGCTTGAGCACCTCGGCGCGCTCGGTCTCCGGCAGGAGAAGCGGCATCAGTTCGTCGCTGCCGTGCGGCGGTACCAGTTTCGACATAAGAGCGATCCCCGGGTTTCTCACTCGATACGCCCCGTGGCGGCGAGCGGAACGCCCCGTACATAGCGCGCGCGCGCTTGCTGAATCAATCGCGGCTCATCGACGGAGATGAACGTTCCGACCGGGTGCGTCGATCAAAGGTCCTGGCGAAAAAGCCAATGCGACGCTCTAGTATTGCGCGAGGAGCATGAGCGGCGGGAACACGCCGCGCGCCCAAGCATTGGAAGTGGGAGAAAACAGCACCAGGGAGAGCCGCCATGAAGATCGGTGAGTTTCTCAAAGCTGCGCGCCGACGCGTCGTCACCTGCCTGCCGACAGATACGCTCACCGACGCCGCCAAGGCCATGCACGCCAACGGGATCGGGGCGCTGCCGGTCTGCGAGGTCGGCATCCGCATGGTCGGCATCGTCTCCGAACGCGACCTGGTGCGCACCTTCGCCACCACCGACTGCAGCGAGCTCGGTAACTTGCGCGTGCGCGACGTGATGACGACGCGGGTGAAAAGCTGTGGACCGCAGGACGACATGCATGACGCCGAGCGGCTGATGCGGCGGCACCACTTCCGCCACGTGCCGGTGGTGGAGGAAGGGCGCGTCGTCGGGATGCTGTCGATCCGCGACACGCAAGGGCTGCGGCTGCAGGAGTCGGCCGACGAGATCCACGTTTTGCGCGACGTGGTGGTGGCGACGCGGCATCGCTGACGCTAATTATGCTGCATCGCACACAAAACTTGTGCACTTTCGTGCCGTGACGCACAATCGAAAGTCGTTGCCAAGCGACTTGCGCTATCGAAACATGCGCACCTGAAGCTGGCGGATCGTGCACGACCGCCGGCTGACGGGGGGCAACGCATCAACACAAACAAAAACCGACGGGTTGCCGGTTTCGCGCGGCGATGGCTGCGCGGCTGCGACTCGCAATTTGCGGCGCGATGCCATCCGGCGTGAGCGGAGACAACGTCAACGAATGCTGGGGAGCTGACAATGGCAAGCAACGTGAAGGATAATGTCTCGGTCAAGGAGGACGAGGTAGCCCTCCGAAGCATGGGGTGGAAAGAACTCTGGCTGAAGGAGGACTGGTGGGCGATCTGGCTGGGGCTGGGCATCGTCATTGTCGCGTATCTCTTCTTCAAAAATGGCGCCTCGATCAAATGGATCGCCATCACGCCGGCCGGATGGTCGAATTTCGGCCAGCTCGCCAGCCATTTCGCGACGCACATCACCCAATACATCGCCCAGTTCATCCTGTGGGCGGTCATATTCTCGATCAGCGTGCGAGCGATGGGCATGAAGGTCGGCGAGTTCATTCCGTCTTTCATATTCATCTACGTGGTGTCGATCGTGATCTTCATGATCGGCGCCTGGCACGAGGCACACGTCTACAATCTTGAGCCGCCGCTGGTCGCGTTGATCCTCGGCATGATCATCTCCAACGTGATCGGTCTGCCGCGCTGGATGGATACCGGCTTCCGCGTCGAATATTATATCAAGACCGGCATCGTCCTGCTGGGCGCCACCCTGCCGTTCACCCTGATCATCTGGGCCGGCCCGGTGACGATCTTCCAGGCTGGCGTGGTGTCGATCGTCACCTTCGGGACGATCTATTTCCTCGGCAAGCGTCTCGGCCTCGACCGCCGGCTGTGCGCCACGCTCGGTGCCGGCGGCGCGGTCTGCGGCGTGTCGGGCGCCATCGCCATCGCCGGCGCGGTCGGCGCCAAGAAGGAGTACGCACCGATTGCCATCACGTTGGTCATCATCTGGGCCATCGTGATGATCTTCTTCCTGCCGCTGGTGTCGCGCGCGCTCGGCCTGTCGACCGGCGTCGCGGGCGCCTGGATCGGCACCTCCGAGTTTGCCGACGCCGCCGGTTTTGCGGCAGCGCAAGCCTACGGCGGTCTCGCCGGCCACGTGCCCGGCATCGCCGGTACCTCCGAGCAGTCGGTTCAGGCCTTCACCTTGATGAAGGTGATCGGCCGCGACATCTGGATCGGCATCTGGGCCTTCGTGCTGGCGATCGTCGCCACCACCCGCTGGGAAGTCACGCCGGGCGGGCCCAAGCCGCAAGCGGCCGAGATCTGGTGGCGGTTTCCGAAGTTCGTGATCGGCTTCGTGATCGCCTCCCTCTTCGTCACCGCGGTGGCGTCGAGCTATTCGCTGGCCGATTATAACCACATCGTGAAGCCGGAGTTCGTGATCCCGGTTCTGAACCTGCGTACCTGGGCCTTCATCTTCTGCTTCCTGTCCATCGGCCTGACCACCCGCTTCGGCGAACTGACCACCGCCGGCTCGAAACCGTTCATCGCGTTCACCGGCGGCGTCGTGGTCAACGTGATCCTTGGCTTCATTCTGTCGGCGCTCGTGTTCGGCGCCTATTGGACGAGCCTCGGTCACTAGGAAAGGAACGGTCATGGCCGAGCAAGCGTGCTGCCTGCACTGCCGGCACTTCCGCAACACGCCGGCTTATCTGGAGAGCGTTTTCAAGGGCTTGAATGCGCTAGGTTCCGGGTATGGCTCGGTGCGCAAGGATGACGGCGTGTGCTTGGAGCACGACCTGTATCTTTCGGCCATGGCGAGCTGCGAGCGGTTCGCCGCCCGCGGCGAGTAAACGAACGGCTAGCAGACGAAACGGTACCGGAGCGCGCTCCCTGCGGGGGAGGCGTGCTCTCGGCTGTGTTTTTATCGGTTGTCGCTGCCGGGCGGTCGGCGTCACTTTGCCGGTGCCGGCGCGAAGGCCTTGGCGGTCTCGCGCAGCTTGAATTTCTGGATCTTGCCGCTCGGCGTGCGCGGCAGGTCGGCGACGATCTCCAGCCGTTCGGGAATGTATTGCTGCGCCATCTGCTGCGTCTTCAGATGGGCGACCATCTCGGCGAAGCCGAGCGAGGCGCCCTCGCGCAGCACGACGAAGGCGCAGGCGCGCTCGCCGAGCCGCGCGTCGGGATAGCCGACCACGGCCACCGCCGCGATGGCCGGGTGCTTGAACAACAGGCCCTCCACCTCGACCACCGGGATATTCTCGCCGCCGCGGATGATGATGTCCTTGGAGCGGCCGGCGATGCGGATATAGCCCTCGGCATCCATGCGCGCGAGATCGCCGGTATCGAACCAGCCCTCGGCATCGGTGTTGTCGAGCTCGGGGCGCTTCAGATAGCCGACGAAATTCGAGCAGCCGCGCACCTGCAGCCGCCCTTCATGACCGAAGGGCACGTCTTTGCCCTCGGCGTCGACCACGCGCACCTGCATGCCGGCGAGCGCGCAGCCGTCGGTTTCCATGGTCTTCTCTTCCGGGTCCTCCGGCCGCGTCGTGGTGACGGCGCCGTTCTCCGACATGCCCCAGGCCGAGATGATGGCGGCGCCCAGCGCCTGCCGCGCCTTGCTGACCAGCGCGCGCGGGATGGGCGCGCCGGCCGACACGAACACGCGCAAGGTTTCGGTCGAAGCCTTGTTGCGCTCGACGTATTCCGCCAGATCGTTGAGGAAGGGCGTCGCGCCCATGGTGAAGGTGACGCTTTCCTGCGCGATCTGCCGCGCCATTTCCTTCGGCTCGAACACGTCCTGCAGCACGGCGGTCGCGCCCAGCATCACCGGCATGACCAGGCCGTACATGAAGCCGAGCTGGTGGGCGAGCGGCGACGGCATATGGATCGCGTCGCCTGAGCCGAGATGCAGCCGCGCGGCGAACGGCACCAGGTTCGACAGCATGGTGTTGGAGGTGTGCATGACACCCTTCGGCTCGCCGGTGGTGCCGCTGGTGTAGAGCAATTGGATGACGTCGTCCGGCGACGGGCGCAGCGCGCGCGGCGGCGCTTCGGCCTTGCCGGAGAGAAGCGTCTCGAACGCGGCCTCGCCGCTGCCGCCGACGACGAACACGTGCTTCAGGTCCGGCAGGTCGGCGCGGATGTTCGCCGCCATTTGGGCGTAGTCGAAATTGCGGAAATAAGCCGGCACCACCAGCACCTTGGTCTCGGCGAGCCTGAGCATGAAACGAAGCTCGCGCTCGCGGAAGATGATCATCAGCGGGTTGCTGATGGCGCCGAGCTTGAGACACGCGAGATGCAGCACGGAGAACTGCCACCAATTCGGCAGCTGAAAGGAGACGACATCGCCGCGGCCAACGCCCAGCGCTGCGAGCCGCGCCGCCAGGATGTCCGAGAGCCGGTCGATCTCGCGATAGCTCAGCCGCACTTCTTCGCCGCTCTCCGAGCGGATGGCGACGATCGCCGTCTTGTCGGGATAGCTTTGGACGGCGCGGTCGAGATGATCGAGCAAAGTTTCATCGCGCCAATGGCCGGCGGCGGTCATGGCGGCCCGGCGCTTCGCCGGCGTGCTGTTGCTGGTCATGGCGGTTTCCTCCCGGATCCTTGCGGCGTCTATTGCGCCTGCTCTTATTGATTGAGTCCCGCACTTTTCAGCATTTCGCGCGCGATGATGAGCTGCATGATCTGCGCGGTGCCGTCGCCGATCTCCAGGCCCATCACGTCACGCAGGCGTTGCTGATGCGGCAGGTCGAGCGACCAGCCGTAATGGCCGTGCGTGAGCAGGCATTGGTGCACGATGTCGACGGCGATCTTGGGCGCGAGCAGCTTGCACATCGCGGCCTCCGCGGTGTGCGGCCGACCGGCGTCGCGCAGGCGCAAAGTGTGGTAGCAGAGCTGGCGCGCCGCCGCGGCCATCGCCGCGTGCTCGGCGAGCGGAAAGGTCACGCCCTGATGGCGCGAAAGTGGCGCGCCGAAGGCCTTGCGCTCGCTCACGTAGCGCCAAGTCTCGTCGAGCGAGGCTTGCGCCGCGGCGACGCATTGCAAGCCGATCAGCGCGCGGCTGAAATCGAACCCCTGCATGACCTGCGTGAAGCCGGCGCCCTCGCCGCCCAGCCGGTTCGCGCGCGGCACTTGAACGTCATCGAAGAAGATCGAGCCGCGGCCGACCACCTTGCTGCCCAGATCCGAAAAGCGGCTGGTGGTCACGCCGGGCGCGTTCATCGGCACTAAGAAGGCGCTGACGCCGCGCGCGCCGTCCTCGGGCTTTCCGGTGCGGGCGAAAACCAAGGTGGCGTCAGCCTGGTCGGCGATGCTGATGGAGGACTTTTCGCCGTTGAGCACATAGCCGGCATCGCTCGGTCGCGCCGACAGCGCGAGATTGGCGGCATCCGAGCCGCCGCGCGGCTCGGTGAGCGCGAGCGAAAGGAGGCTCTCGCCCGCAACGATGCGCGGCAGCCATTCGTCGGCGAGCGCGTCGGTGCCGTAATGCGCGACGATCTGCCCGCACAGCGAGCCGAGCAGCTGCACATAGGCGACGTTGAAATCGCCGTAGGCGAGCGCCTCCATGATCAGGCCCGTGACTTCGCTCGGCAGGCCGAGGCCGCCAAAGCGTTGCGGCAGATCGGCGCCGATCAGACCGAGCGCGCCCATTTCGCGCATCAGCTTGCGGTCGATTACGCCGTCCTTTTCGCGCGCCTGGTAATGCGGCGCGAGTTGCTCGCGCGCGAAACGTTCGGCGGCCGCCTTGAATGCCTGCTGCTCGTCGTTGTGCGGATAGGTCACGCCGATGCTCCCGGCCAGCGCGTCATCAGCGTTCGATCTCGGCGCTATTTCACGTAGCGGCGGAAATTTGGCTTGCGCTTCTCCATGAAGGCGCGCACGCCCTCGCGCGATTCCTCGGTCTGGTAGAACAGATTGAGCGACTGCATGCCCATGGCGGCGATGCCGCGGATATTGTCGCTGTCGGCATTGAACGAACGCTTGGCGATCGCAATCGCGGTCGGGCTGCGCTCGAGGATTTCCGCGCACCAGCGGTCGATCTCGGCATCGAGTTCCTCGGCCGGCACCACGGCGTTGACCAGACCGAAGGACAGCGCCTCCTTGGCCGTGTAGCGCCGGCATAAGTACCAGATTTCACGGGCTTTCTTCTCGCCGACCACGCGCGCTAGATAGGCCGTGCCGAAGCCCGGATCGACCGAGCCGACCTTGGGGCCGACCTGGCCGAAGATCGCCTTCTCGGAGGCGATGGTGAAATCGCAAATGGTGGCCAGCACGTTGCCGCCGCCGATGGCGTAGCCCTGCACGCGGGCGATGACCGGCTTGGGCACGTCGCGGATCACCGATTGCAGTTCCTCGACCGGAAGTCCGACCATGCCGCGGCCGTCGTATTGGCCCTCGTGCGCCGACTGGTCGCCGCCCGTGCAGAAGGCCTTATCGCCGGCGCCGCCCAGCACGATGACGCCGACCGACTTGTCCCAGCCGGCGCGGTTGAAGGCGTGGATCAGTTCCTCGCAGGTCTGCCCGCGAAAGGCGTTCATCTTCGCCGGGCGATTGATCGTAATGCGTGCGACGCCGTCTTTGCTGTCGAACAGAATGTCTTCGTAGGTCATGGTTCTTTGCCTTCTTTTATCCCGCCATCGTGAGGCCGCCCGACACGCTCACCACCTGCCCGGTGATGAAGGCGGCGTCGTCGCTCGCGAAGAAGCAGATCGCGCCGTGCAGATCGTCCGGCTCGCCGAGGCGGCCGAGCGGAATGGCGCGGCGAAAGGCTTCGTCGAGCTTTTCCGGGTTGCGCGCCCCCTTCTTGTAGTCGGCGTACAGCTTGGTGTTGACGATGCCGGGGCAGACGACGTTGACGGTGATGCCGTTGCGGGCGTGCTCGCGCGCGACCGTCTTGGAAAAGCCGACCAGGCCCGCCTTGCAGGCCGCATAGACCGCCTCGCCCGACGAACCGACGCGGGCGGCATCGGAAGAGACATTGACGATGCGCCCGCGCTTGCGTTCGGCCATGCCCGGCAGCACGGCGTGATGCATGTTGAGCGGGCCGGTGAGATTGATAGCGATCAGCTTGTTCCAGTCCGCCGGCGTGGTCTCGATGAACGGCTTGAACACGTCCCAGCCGGCATTGTTGACCAGCACGTCAACCGGCCCGAAGGCGGCTTCGGCCTTGCCCACGGCGTCCTGACAAGCGTCATGCTCGGCAATGTCGCAGGCGAAGGCTTGCGCCTTGCCGCCGGACTTGCCGATCGCCGCGGCCACGCTCGCAGCCGCCGCATGATCGATGTCGAATACCGCGACTTTGGCGCCTTCTTCGGCAAAGCGCCGGCAGGTGGCACCGCCGATGCCGCCACCGCCGCCGGTGACGATCACCACTTTATCCTTCAGCCCGCGCACGCTTTCGATTCCCGCAACCGCATTTGGATATATAGCAATGCTATGCTATATCTGCCGATGAAGCAATAGCTTGATATATTTCCATGGCCCCTGCCCGCGCCCGACCCGTTCTCCGCCAGCCCGCTCGCGCGGACCGTTTCGATATCGCTAACCGCCTGTTTTTCCGGCTCTATCAGGCCTCCAACCTGATGCATAAGACCGGCTCGCGCTCCGTCGCCGCGTTCAACACCACCACCCAGCAATGGGCGGTGCTGGGCGCCCTCTCCCGCCCCACCGTGCGCGAAGGCGGCATGACGGTGAAAGAGCTAATCGAATTTCTGCTGCTCAGCCGGCAGAACCTGACGGCGGTGCTCAACCGGCTGGAGCGGTCGGGCCTGATCGGGCGCACGCGCGCCGCCGAGGACGGCCGCGCCCGCCGCATTCGCGTGACCAAGCAGGGCTCGCAGACCTGGGCCCGCATGCTGGTGAAGATCGAAGCCTATTACGCGACCGCACTGGACGGCTTCAGCACCGAGGAATGTCTGACGCTGTTCCGGCTGCTCGACCGTTTGAAGTCGCGGCTTGTCGCGCTGTGACGCATTGCGCGTTTGCCAATTTGGCGCGTCAGGAGCCGCGGGCACTTCGTTGGAAAGCCATCGCTTCGAAGGCAAGGTCATAGATGCGAAAGCCGCCGCGCGCGTCGGTTCAAGACCGCTTTGTTACGATGCTCAAGATTCGTTTCAAGGCCTCGTCCGCGGCCTGCTCGACCGTCACTTGGCCTTTCGCGACCGCGTCGATCAGCGCGTCGAGCTCGTTTCGTGAGCCGTCGAGGATCAACCCGCGGGCAAGCTCACCCGCAGCCCGCGCCACAAGCCGACGCATGCGTTGCGCGCGCAGTTTTCCTCGGTTCTCGCGTGCCTTCGCGATGCGCTCGGTAATAAGGGCATGCAACTCGGGGATGCCGTTTCCCAGCGTCGCCGAGGTCATGACGACCGGCACGTCCTGCCGCGCCGCTTCGCGCAGCTTCAGCATGCTGCGCAATTGCTTTGCCGCAAGCTCGGCAAGGGGCGTGTCGGACTTGTTGACGACAAGCACGTCGGCGATCTCCAAGAGACCGGCCTTGATCGCCTGCACGTCGTCGCCGAGACCGGGCGCGTTCACGACGACGCAAATATCGGCAATTTCCGCGATCTCGACCTCCGACTGACCTGTTCCCACCGTCTCGATGATGATGATGTCCCGGCCCGCAGCATCCATTACATCGATCGTCCAATGAATGGTCGCGGAGGCGCCGCCGAGATGACCGCGCGCGGCGATCGACCGGATGAAGACACCTGGATCGGCCGTATGGCGATGCATGCGGATGCGATCGCCAAGCACCGCACCGCCGGTGACCGGACTCGACGGATCGACAGCGGCGACGGCTACCGACAGGCCCGCGCGACGCAGTTCGGAAATGTAGGCGTCGACCAGGGTGGACTTTCCGACACCCGGGGCACCGGTGAAGCCGATTATCGCGGCACGGCCGGTGAGCGGCAGGACGCGCTGGCGGATGGCGGCGCCGACCTCGCGATCCTCAGCCAACGTGATGCAGCGCGAAAGCGCGCGGACGTCGCCGCCGGCGAGTTCGCCGACGAGAGCGTCGAGTCTGGCTGACAATGCCCTCGTATCGGCCATTCAGGCGACGATGAGAGGTTGCCCGAAGCCCAGCTCGCGGCGCAGGCAAGCGACGATCTCGCCGTGGGTGACGCCGAGTTCGGCGGCCTCCACCACCTTGGCGTACATATTCTCCGACGGGCTGTTCGCCGCGCGGGCCAGCGCGTCGAGCCCGCGGCGGGCGGCCTCGCCGCTCCTTTGTTTCTTGTAATCCTTGAAGCGCGCGACGTGTTCGCGCATGCGCGTTGGATCCGGCCGATCGGTTGCCTGCATGAACCGCATGTCCTCTTCGTCCTGGTAGCAGTTCACGCCGACGACCTTCTGTTCGCCCGATTCGACCTTTTCCTGGAACGCCAGCGCGGACTGGCCGATCATGGATTGGACGAGGCCGGCTTCCGCCGCCTTGTACATCCCTCCAGCCGCATCGATCTTGGCGATGACCGCCTCGATCTCGGCTTCCATCCGATCCGTCAGGCTCTCCACGTAATAGGAGCCGCCCAGAGGATCGATCACGTCGCACAGGTGCGCTTCCTCGCGCAAAATATTCTGCGTCGCCACCGCGATGCGCGCCGATTGCACCGTCGGGGTCGAGGTGGCCTCGTCGAACGCGTCGGTGTGGAGCGATTGCAGTCCGCTGAGGATCCCCGCGATGGCCTGCGCGGTCACGCGGGAAATATTGTTGAGCGGCTGCTGCATGGTGAGATCGACACCGGACGTCTGCCCATGGAATTTGAAGCGCCAGCACGCCGGGTCCTTGGCGCCGAGGCGGTCGCGGGCGAGCTTGGCCCAAATGCGGCGCCCGGCGCGAAACTTTGCTATCTCTTCGAAGAAGCTGATCGAGATATCGAAAAAGAACGTGAAGCGGCGAAGTATGACGTCGATGTCCATGCCGCGCTCCATGCAGTCTTCGGCGTATTGCAAAGCCGTCGAAAGGGTGAAGCCCATCGTTTCCGCCGGTGTCGCACCGGCCTGCTGCATATGCTGGCCGACCACGGAAACCGGATTCCAGTTCGGCACATGCCGCCTGCAAAAATCGATATGATCGAGCAGCATGCGGCGCGATCCCGGCAGCGACAGCCGGTAGAACATGTGATTGGCGATGAAGTGGGACAGATAGTCGCTCTGGTTCGAGGTCCCCGAGATCGTTGTCCATGGCACGCCGCGGCGTTTGGCGACGCCAAGCGTGAAGGCGAGCAGCGTGAACGGCGACGGATCGTTCATCGCGGTCGAGATGCGGCCGAGCGGCACGCCGTCGAGGGCCTCGTCCATATGCTCGGTCGTGTTCACGACGGTTCCACAGGTGCCAAGCAGCGCCGGATCGACCTCATCGCAGTCGATGCCGCGGAATCCCGAATTGCACGGCAACAGGCTGATCGCCGTGGCGCCGAGGTCGAGGATCTTGCGCACGCGCAAATTGTAATCGGCCGGGGTACCGAGACCGATGAGCTGGCGCTGCGTCCAGGTTCGCCCGCGGTGCATGGTCGGGTAGATGCCGCGCGTGTAGGGATATTGCCCCGGAAATCCGAGATCGGCGGTGTAACGATCGCCGTTCCAGTCGCGCGGCGTATAAAGCGCGTCGACAGGAATCCCCGAGCGATTGCGGACCTCGCGATCCTCGCCGATCTGACGATTGTAGTCGGCCCGCCATTCGCCGAAAGCCGTGTCGAACCCGGGTAAGGTGAGCTGTACCGCTTGCTTGGTCATCGTGCATCCTCCCAAAGGCTCGCATTCCTCAAACTGCGGGCTGCCTGCGCCATCTGCACCACCTGGGCGACGATAACGTCGCGCGGCGTGCCGGGGCCGAAAATGCCCTTGACGCCCGCTTCGATCAGGGGGGCTCGCTCGTCTTCCGGAACGATGCCGCCAACCAGCACCGCGATATGTCCGAGGCCCTGCTTTTCCAGCGCCGTCATCAGTTGCGGCACGATGAGATGGTCGGTCGCGAGCGAGCTGATCCCGATCACGTCAACGTCTTCCTCGGTGGCCAGATCGACGACGTTCTGGATCGTCTGCCATGGCGGCGTGTAGATGACTTCCATCCCCGCGTCGCGAAGGTACGCCGCGACGATGCGGCTGCCCCTGTCGTGGCCGTCGAGCCCGATCTTGGTCACCAGCACACGCGGCGGGGCAGTCGAGAATGCGTCGTCGTTCATCGGTCACCGCCCTGCCCAGCGTCAACCATCGCGCGCAAAGGGGCGAGAAGCTCCTGGGCGATTTCGGTCAGGTCGCGGCCGCCCTCGGCGCGGTACCAGACCGGTGTCCAGTTCATCGCGCCGAGCAGAAACAAGCGCGCGAGATCGGCGTCGCGGCCGGGCGGCAGCGCAAGATCGGCGAATAGCGACCGGAAGCGTTCTTCATAACGTTCACGAAGGGCTCTCAAGGCGGACGCAATTTCGGGAACGTCATTTGGCAGGATGCGGATGACCACGCGGGCGTAGGCGCTGGAATCGAGGATCGCTTCGAGATGCGCGAGCACGGCCTTCTCCAGGCGCTGCCACGCCCGGGCATCCTGCGCCACGGCGCCATCGACCTTGTCGACGATGCGTTGCACGCCTTCCTCATAGACGGCGATCAGGAGCGCCTGCTTGGTCGCGACGTGGAAATAAATAGCGCCTGGCGTCATCGCCGTCGCGGCCGCCAATTCGCGGATCGTGGTCGCGTGATAGCCCTGCTCGGCAAACCGTGACGCGGCAATGTCGAGCAGAGCCGGCCAGCGGCTCGCCTGCCGTTTCGCATTGGTTGCCGCCAAAGGATCAACCTCCGCTTGCGCTAACTAAACGATTGTTTAGCGCGCGAACCCATGATAATCAAGGCTTAAAATGGGTGGAAAGAGACCGGTGGAGACCGACACCGTCACGAGAGGTGGCGCTCAGGCAATCGCAGAGAGCTGCTGCCGGGCGATGCTGGCGGGCGACCGCGTTAGCCGACGCCTGGGGATCGAACTCATCGACGCGGCGCCGGGCCGCGCCCGCCTCGGCATGGTCATCGCCGACGATATGCTGAACGGCTTCGGCACCTGCCACGGCGGAGTTCTGTTCACCTTCGCCGACACGGCGCTGTCCTGTGCCTGCAATAGCCGAAATCAGCGCTCCGTCGCGCATCATTGCACCATCGTCTTCCTTCGCCCCGCACGGAGCGGGCAGCGGCTCTTGGCCACCGCAACCGAACGATCGCTCACCGGGCGCATCGGCATCTATTCGGTCGACCTCGTCGATGAGACCGGAACGGTCGTCGGTGAATTCTTCGGCCACGCCCGCACCATCGATGGGACGGTCATCGATGAGACCTGAGCACGCGATTGCCGCCGCGGCCGAGGGGCGAAGTGCGGGAAACTAAATAAGGCTCATGCCCGGGCGCGATGGGCCCGCAACGAACAACAATCGGACAAGGAAGTGGAAAATGCCGACGCCAGACGGACTTTACTGGGACCGCCCCAAGGAAACACGGACGCGGGAGGAACGCGAAACCGAAGTATTGTCGCGGCTTCAGGCGCAGCTCCGCCACGTCTACGACAATCTGCCCTTTTACCGCCGGCATTACGATCGGCACGGCTTTCATCCGGACCAGGTGCGTTCGCTCGACGATTTCACCGCACGCGTGCCGATCATCACAAAGCAGATGCTTCGCGACAGCCAAGTCGCCAATCCCGCCTTCGGCGACTATCTCGGCGTCGACAAGTCCGACGTCATCCGCATCCACGGCTCGTCGGGCACGAGTGGCAAGCCGACGCTCTATGCCTTTTCGCGCAAGGACTGGGATTACGTCGCCGACGTCATGGCACAGGGCCTTTACACCTGCGGTGTCAGGCCCGGCGATATCGTGCAGTTGGCGACCGTGTTCAGCCTTTTCATGGGTGGCTGGGGAGCGCTACTCGGCGTCGAGCGGCTCGGCGCCACTGCTTTTCCGCTCGGCGCCGGCGAGACCGAGCGCCAATTGGAATTGATGTATCGCATCGGCTCGACCGTGCTGATCACGACGCCGACTTATGCGCTGCATATGCTGGAAACGGCCAGAAGCCTCGGATACGACCCTGCCGCTTCGCCGCTCCGGCTTGGCATTTTCATCGGCGAGCCCGGCTCGTCGATCCCCGGAACGAGGAACGCGCTGGAGACAGGCTGGGGCATTGTGGTGCGGGACATGGCAACCACGTCCGAGATGACGCCTTGGGCAACGAACGCCGAGTGCGAAAATGGCGGCGGCGTCCACGTTATACAGGATGAGGTTTGGACCGAGATCGTCGCCAAGGACGACCCAAACCGGCGTATGCCCGACGGCGAGAGCGGTGCGATCGTCTACACGCATCTGCGGCGGGAATCGCAGCCGATGATCCGCTTTTTCGCCGGCGACGAGTCCCACATGACCTACGAGGGTTGCGGTTGCGGCCGCACCTACCCGCGGCTGCCGGCCGGCGTCTACGGTCGGCTCGACGACATGCTGCTCATCCGCGGCGCGAACGTCTATCCGAGCCAGGTCCAGCGCTCCTTGTTGGAGGTGCCCGGCACCGGCGTCGAATTCAAGATCGTCTTGACCAAGCGGGGCGCGCTCGACCACGCCACCGTCTGCGTGGAACGCGACCCGAACCTCCGCCCGGACGATGACATGGCATTCGCTTCCGAGCTCAAGGATCGCATCCGCAAAAAGCTCAAGAACGACACCAGCGTGAACTTCGACGTCGAGGTGCTGGCGCCGAATACGCTCGAACGCGCGCTGTCGAAGGCCAAACGCGTCGACGATCAACGACCGAAATACCGCCCGGCCTAACGGCGCAATCAATCTCGTCGCGCCTGAAATCGAGCGGCGGCAGCAACGCCCCGCTGCACGTCGGTTTGCGGACAGGCAAAATAGGCCACGCCTGCAAAGCTCCGCTGCGTGCGGCGTGTCGTAGAGCCGTAGTACGGAGAATATTCAGTCGCGGGCCGCGACTATTCGGAAGCCCGACACCATAACGGATTATCGGTCCTGTTGAGCTGGAGCGGGCGAAGGGAATCGAACCCTCGTATGCAGCTTGGGAAGCTGCCGTTCTACCATTGAACTACGCCCGCAAACCGGCGATCCCGCCGGCCAAACGGCAGTATAGCCGCGCCGCGGCGCCGAGAAAATAGCCCTGCCGCACTGCCCGCCGGCTCGCTACAGCCAGCCCTGCCCGGCGCCGATGAAATGCGCGACCCCGTGAATAATGTGGGTGACCGAGGCAACCAGCAGGATCAGCAGCACGGTGCGGCGGAACATCGCCTCGTCAATCTTGGCATAAAGCGCGAGGCCGACGAAGGTGCCGATCATGATGGCGGGAAAGATCTTCAGATAATCGGGCAGGAAGTCACGGCCGATGACGCCGATCCAATAAAGGTAGGCCAAGATGCAGCACTGCATGACCAGGATATAGATCTGCATGGTGCCGCGCTGGGCTTGCTTGGTCGCGCGGGTGAGCGCGCACCAGATGGCCGGAAAGGCGCCGGGAAAGGCGATAGAACCGCCGGTGAAGCCTCCAGTCAGGCCGACCAAGCCTTCGGTGAGCGCCCCGCCTTTGCGCAAGCGCAACTGCGGCCGCAGCAGCAGATAGACGCTCCAGACCAGCAGGAACGCGCCGAAGGCGATGCGAAAGACGTTCGGATCTGTGATCCGGAGAACCCAGGCGCCGATCGGAATGCCGAGCAGCCCGCCGACGATCAGCGGCAGAGAGCCGCGCAGCTGCAGCGAGCGCCAGAGCTGGCCGATGCTGATGGTCTGCGTGGTGAAGCTCGCCGCGTTGAGGATCGGCACGGCCGACAGCGGCACGAACCAGAACAGCATGATGGCGCCGCCCACGGCGGCCGAGCCGAAACCGGTGGCGCCGACCACGACCGCGCCGAAAAAGACGGCGGTGAACATGACGATGTTGTCGGCATCGATGGTGGCGCTAGGCGAATGGAAAGCCCAAAGCGACAAGGGCGCCAGCAGGCTGGCGAGCGCGATAATCCCCTGCCATTTCAGCGGTACCGACGATTTCATGGCGGGAAATCGGCTCGTGTTGCGGCTGGCGCTTGGACCACTTGGCTAGAGCCGGCAAGGACCCGGCCGGCTCCCACCAAGCGGAAAGTCAGCGGGCGCCGTGCCGATGCAGATCGCGCAGGCTCTCGCTCCAATACTTTCCAAGCAGCGAGATCGAGCGCAAGCCCTCCTGCGTGCCCGGCTCGCGCATGATCTTGACGAGCTCGCCCACGCCGCCGTGCGCCGGCGGCGCCACCGCAAGGTCGCGGCTCATCTTGCCGATCGCGTTCGACAGGCCAATGAGCAGGTGCTGGCTCTCGGGGCGGTCGAGCACTTCGAGCAGCTTCATCAGGCCCTCGTTGCGCGTCAGCCGGTCGAGCAGCGAAATGCCTTCGCTGAAAACGCGCGACAGGCGGGTGACGATCTCATCCGACATGGCGTCGCGGGCGGACGTAACCAGCGTCGCCAGCTCGGAAAGCTGTTCGATATCGCGCGCCAGATCGGCATTGTCCGGCATTGCAACCGGTTCTTTTTCGCTGGTGGTATTCATGGTCCCTCTCAGAGCAGGCCCCGCACGCTGGTCCAGTACATCTGGTTGTAGGACATCTTGAACCAGTGCATCGACTTGTTCGGCGACTTGAGGTCCGGCGGATTGAGGTAGTTGAACATGGCGTAGGTGGCGCGGTCGTGGCCCGCCTCGATAAAGCAGTAGACCTTGCCGTCGTATTCGCGCACCGGCACGCCGATCTTGATCAGCGAGGCGATGTTCTCGGCCGCCACCTCGGCCTCGAAATGCGCGGCCGAGCCGGTCTTGCTGACCGGCAAATTGGTGGTGTCGCCGATCACGTAGACGTTGTCGTGCCCGATCATGGTCAGGCTGTGCCGGTCGGTCGGGATCCAGCCGCCTTCGCCGAGATTATCTTTTTCGATCACGTCCATGCCGCGGTGCGGCGGGATGGCGATGAGCAGATCGTAGTTGAAATCGACGCCCTCCTCGCTATGCACGACGCGATTTTGCACGTCGACCTCGCTGACGTTGAACAGCGTCTCGTATTCCACGCCCATGCGGTCGAACTCGGGCTTGGCCCATTTCGCCACGTTCTCGATGGTGTGGATGCGGTTGAGCGGGTAGTGGTACTTGATCTTGACCTTGTCGCGGATGCCGCGCGCCTTGAAGAAATCGTGCAGCGAGAAGACCAGCTCGACCGGCGCGATCGGGCATTTGTGCGGCACGCCGACGACGATGCCGACCTGTCCGCCTTTGAACTCGCGCAGGCGGCGAAACATCTTCAGCGCCGTCTCCTCGGTGTAGAACAGCTCGGCGCCCTCGCTGAGGCCGGGCACTTCGTGCGGCACGATGCGCGAGCCGGTGGCGATGACCAGGATGTCGTAGCCGTGCGTGCGGCCGCTCTGCGTCTTGACCTGGTTCTGGTCGAGCTGGAACTGCACCACCGGGTCGACGTGGAAATCGATGGTCGATTCGAGCAGGCCCGCCTGGTCGCGATAGAGCTGGTCCGGCGTCATCTGCCCGAAGGCGACGTACAGGAGGCCCGGCTGGTACATGTGCCGCTCGGAGGCGGTCAACATCGTGATCGCGGCCTTGCCGGCGCGGATCTCGGCGGCCAGCCGGCGCGCGAGATTGTTCGCCAAAATGGTGCCGCCCGTGCCGCCCCCGACTACCAGAATTCTCATCGCGGTCTCCCTGTGACAGCCCTTATCCTCGACGGTCGCCTACTTCGCCTTGCGAACCTTGATGTGCCAGACGTCGCCGACCTTGTCGGTGCTGACCATTTCGTGCCCGACCTTGTTGATCCACTCCGGCACGTCGGTTGCCGTGCCCTGGTCGGTCGACAGCAGCTCGAGCGTATCGCCGAGGTTGGCACGTTTCATGTAGCCGATCAGCTCCATGAGCGGACCGGGACAGAACGTATTGCGCGCGTCGATCACCTTTTCAGCCATTCACGCTCTCCCTCACCGGCCGGCGCCCGCGCCGTCAAAACGTAAGCAGCTGCCCGCCTTCGGCGTCGCTGAGAAAGCGCGTTAGGCCGGTCGGCGGCCCGAAGGATTCGGGCAGCTCCTTTTCGGTGATTTTCAACAGGTCCATCGCCATCGAGCAGGGCAGCAGCTTGGCCTCGCCGAGGTCGGCCGCCTGCTCGAACAGCTGGCGGAACGGCGGCACGCCGTCCTGCGCGATGAGCGCGCCGAAGTCGCCCTCGGCCGGCGCATCCTTGCTGGTACCGCCCTTGAGAAAGGGTGGCAGCGCGTTCATCGAAAAGAAGACCGAGACCTCGTCGCCGATCGCGGCGGCGACCGACGCAATCATGGCGGCCATCTGCAGCCGCTCGCGCATCCCCGACACGCACACGATGTTGATCTTCTGCGCCATCATGCCCTCTCGCGTTCGGTCAGATATCGCCGCTCTTGGCCATGGCCAGCTTCAGCGCCTGGTTCGACAAAGTCAGATCGGCGACCAGCGTGCGCAGGCGCCGATTTTCTTCTTCCAGCTGCTTCATCCGCCGCGCTTCCGAAGGCTTCAGGGCCTCGTTCTGTTGGACCCAGTTCGCCAGCTCGGCGATCGAAATGTCGTGTTCCCGGCAGAACTCCTCGATCTTCACGCCCAGTCTCGCTTCTCTCATCACCCCATCGACTTGATCTTCGGTCGAGCGCCGTTTTTTCATTACTTCCCTTTCACCAGAACTACTCATTTGCTTCAGCCGTACGAATTCCGGATCGGCGCCGCGATCCGCTCAAGACCGAGTGGCAACCGCGACCATCTGCAGCACGCCCATGGCCCGCCGACGATACGGATCGCCAAGGCAATCGTCGCCAAGACAATCGTCGCCAAAACGATCGCGGTCGGTTGGCCGGCCGCCGGCGTTCTACCGGTCGCTTCGACTTGCCGTCACTTGTTCCGGACCCAGCTGTAACGGTGGATCAGCCAAGCGAACGTGGAGTTGATGGTGAAGCCGATGACGCCGATCACGAAGACCATCGCCCCCAGATGGCTGTATTGCAGCGTCTCGCGCGCGTCCTCGATGGCGTAACCGAGACCCGAGGTGACGCCGAGGAATTCCGCCGGCACCAGCACGATCCAGGCAACGCCGAGCGCGAAGCGCATGCCGGTGAGCATGTCCTGCGCCACCGCCGGGATGATGATCTGCGCCAGCATGTGGTGCGGGCGCGCGCCGAGATTGCGCGCGATCTTGAACCAGGTCGGCTCGATCTTGCTCACGCCGTTGGCCGTGGCGTAGACCACCGACCAGATCGAGGCCATGGTGATCAGGAAGATGATCGCCTGGTCCCAGGTCGCGAAGGCGAGCACCGCGATCGGCTCCCAGGAGAGCGGGCTGATCATGCGCAGGAACTGGAACGGCAGGTTGCTCGCCTCGCGGAACGCCCGGCTGAGGCCGAAGATGATGCCGATCGGCAGGCCGAGCGCCGCGGCGAGCAAAAGCCCGATGCCGATGCGGTAGAGACTGCTCGCCATGGCCGCGACGATCTGCCCGTTGAGCAGCATCGAGTACATGGCCTCGAACGTGGTGACGGGACCCAGGCCGGCGAACGACCGCGTCGCAGGATTGATATAGAGCATCTGCCCGCCGATCCACCAAAGACCGAGCAGAACGGCCACGCCGGTGACGGGAAAGATGACCCGCCGCAAGCGCGACTGAATCACCGTCCGGCGAGAGAACGAGGCCGATCCGCGCGGCTTTGCGGGTGCAGCGATCGCAACGGGTGCATTCATAGAACAATCTCTTCCATGCGGTGGTAGGGATCACCCGACTGCGGCACGCTCGGGTCTTTTTTCCAGCTGGGGAACTTCTCGGTCGCCTTCTTGACGTACTCGTAGTTGACCAGGTCCTTGCTCACGAATTGCGGCGAGAGCTTCTCGAGGAAGCCGGTGTTCCCGGTGACGACCGTCTGCTTCAAGAAGTCCGTCACCTTCTCGGTCGCCGTCGGATAGGGCCAGCCGTTCATGTCGATGCGGTCCTGGTGCCACTGCGGGTGCTGGATCGCTTCCTTGTAGTGCGCGGGATTGTAGAAAATCATCGCGCGCTCGATCACCTCGACCGGGAACGGCAGGTAGCGCTTGCCATCCCTCGAAAGCATGTGCGCGACTTCTTTTCTGTTCTCGTTGATGTAGATCTGCGCCTGCACGATGGCGTTGAGCACCGCCTGCGCCCACTGTGCGCGCGCCGGATCCATGGCGTCGGCTTCGTGCATGACCACCACGCAGCACGGATGGCCCTTCCAGATGTCGCCGGTGAAGCGCAGGAGCTTGCCGCCGGCCTTCAACTCGCCCAGCGCGTTGAACGGCTCGGCCACGCAGTAGGCGTCGATCGTCCTGGCCGCGAGCGCCGGCGGCATGGCAGGCGGCGGCAGGACCAGGAAGTTGCACTCGTCCGGCGCCAGCTTGGCGTTCTGCGGCTTGATCACCGGCTTGATGCCGGCGTTGCGCAGCTCGAGCTGCGAGATGATGTTGTGGATCGAGTACCAGAACGGCATGGCGAACTGCTTGCCGCCGAAATCCTTGAAGCTGTTGATGCCGCCGTCCTTGCGCACGACGACGGCCGAGCCGTTGGTATGGTCCCAGGCCACGATCTTCACCGGATAATGGTTGCCGTAGCGCATCCAGATCGGGATCGGGATCAGCAGGTGCGTCAGATTAAACCGGTGCGAGCCGAAGCCTTCGACCAGTTGCTCCCAGGAGCGGATGAGCGTGGGGCGCTCTGAGTTCGAGCCCCTCTTTTTTCAGGAAACCGGCCTCATGCGCGACCAGCAGCGCGGCGGCGTCGGTGATCGGCAAGTACCCGATCTTGACCTTCTCATCGAATTTCTTGTCCTGAGCAAAGCTCGGCGTGGGCAGCATGCCGCTCATCGCGGCAAGCCCGGCGGCCGTTTGAAAGAGCTCGCGCCGGTTGACGCCGGTGCCCAGCACGCGACGGAACATCGGGTCGTGGTCGAGGATCAGCTTCGAGTCGTGAAAGCCGTCGGCGCGCTCCACGATGCCGTTATTCCGGAGTTGCTCACGCCAGCCGTAATAGCCCTCGCTCTTCTTCGTCATGGCTGAATCTCCCCTCCGTTGAATCGAAATGGACCTGACTTGCCGCCTAAGATTTCCCAAAGTAATCGGCGGCGGATTCCGTCTCCGATTGGAACTTCGGTTCCGACTTGCCGGCCCCGTTCCCGCTGGCCGCAGGAACGCCGGTGCCGCCCAAGGCGGCCTCGGCGGCCTCGAACAACTCCATCACGTGCCGGCGTATCGCCAGCACGGAGGCATCGTCGCGCTCGCGTTCGCCGTCGATATCGACCGGGACGGACTGCACGATGCGGCCCGGCGAACCGGCCATGATCAGCGTGCGGTCGGCCATCATCACCGCCTCGTCGATATCGTGGGTGACCATGATCAGGCTGACACCGAGCGTCTTGACGATGTTGCGGACGTCGCGCTGCAGCGCGCCTTGCGTGAAGGCGTCGAGCGCCGAAAACGGCTCGTCCAGCAGCAGCAGTTCCGGCTCCATCACCAGCGACCGGGCGAGCGCCACGCGCTGCTGCTGGCCGCCGGAAAGATCCTGCACGTTGGCGTCGGCGAAGGATTCCAGATCGACCAGACGCAACGTCTCCTTGACCCGCTCGCGCACTTGGTCCGGCGACCAGCCGGCGAAGCGCAGGCCGATGCCGACGTTCTGCGCCACCCGCATCCACGGGAACAGATGCGGCGCCTGAAACATCATGACCCAGCGTGGCGACGGCGCCTCGACCAGCGCGCCGTCCAGGTGAACCGTGCCGTCGGCGGGAGGCAGCAAGCCGGCGATGACCTGCAGAAGAGTCGATTTGCCGCAGCCCGAGCGACCGATGATGACGACAGCTTCGCCCGGTTGCGTCTCGATATCGACATCTTCGAATGCGAAGACGCTCCGCGTGTTGTAGCGGTAGGAAAGCGCTGCGGTCTTGAGATGGACCCCACGTACCGTCATCAGTGATCAGCCTCCCGAATTGTTATCCGTCTTAACCGGCTCGATGACACGGGACGCGGAGGGGCAGAACGGTCCAATATCGATGCAATTCCAGCAGCCGCCCCTTGGTCTATTCGCGCTCCACTAAACGCTGGTGAGACGCCGATGCACGTCCTCGATCCGCCGGGCGAGCTCTTTTTCGTCGAACAGCCCGCGGCGGATCATCGAATGCGCCAGCGTCAGAAGCTGCCGTTCCGGAAACGGCACATCCGCGTAGAGATCCTTGGAGAGTTCGTCCTCTTCCCAGCGCCGCTCGAGCGCCGGCAGCGCGCAGGTGCCTTCCGCCAGCACGTCGCAGGTCGCTTCCAGCGTGACCTTCCAGGGCGGGTCGGGATTGGTGACGCCGTATTGCGCCGCCAGATCGCCCCACACCCGTCCCTCGTGCCGGATCGTCTCCAGCACGGCGATCGGCGTTGCATCGACCTGATCGTCGCCGCCTTCGCCGTGCGTGTCGTTCTTATCCGTAGCGCTCACAGCTCGTCCCCTCAGTGGTGGTGATGAACCGGATGAACGGCAGGGTGGATGGGCCGCTTGGCGTTCGTCGTGATGCCGGGCTTGGGAACCGCGACGCCGATCAGGCAATCGCGCGTCACGATCTCGGCGAGCTTGTCCTCGCTCCAGCCTTCGGTGCCGGCCGGACGCACAGGCATGACCATGTAGCGGGTCTTCTGGTTGGAATCGGCGACGCGGATTTCAACGTCGGCCGGCAGTTGCAGGCCGAACTCCGCCAGCACCTGGCGCGGCCAGCGCACCAGCCGGCGGCGATAGTTCGGGGTGCGGTACCATTCCGGCGACTGGCCGAGAATCGGGCGCGGATAGCAGGAGCACAGGGTGCACACGACCACGTGCTTGAGCTTCGGCGTGTCCTCGAGAACGCGCAGGTTGCAGTAATCGCTCGGTGTGCCGAAGCCGGTCGGCGGGCCCTCGATCCAGTCGACGCCGACCGCGAGGCTCGCCTTCACGCCGTCCGCGACCGCGAGCTTCTTGTACTCGGGATCGAGCCAGGCCTTGGCGACCAGGCGCGCCGCCGGCAGCGGACCGAGGCTGTGCACGTATTCCGTCCAGCGCCGGTGGTCCTCGGCCGAGAACAGGCCTTTTTCAATGGCAAGCTCGCGCACCGCCATTTCGAGGATCTCGAAGTCGCTGACTTCTTCGACCATCGGTGCGGCTTTGTGTTCGCCGTGATCGTGTTTTTCTGACATCTGCTCGTCCTCTGTGTCCGGCATCCAGCGGTCAGGCTATGCCTTCTCGAGCCAGCGCTCGGAAAATTCGGTTTCCAACGTGTCGTTTGCGTAGGCGTCCGGGTAGTCGGGCCAAAGCTCCTTCTGCGGAAACTTGACGCTGTAGAACCACTCGGACTTGTCCGTGTTGTCCCACGCCTCGTCTTCCGCCGCGGGGCTTTCGTAGACCACCGCAACCACGGTGCCGCGGGCGCCGCGCGTGTAGGTCTGGCAGCGCGTGTAAAAGATGTCCGGCAAATCCCTGATCCGCACGGCGTCGCCGAGCTTGAACTTCGCCGGACCGCCCTCGCCTTTGAAGCACTGGGGATCGCCGACCCCCGTCGCCTTCTTGGCGTGATGCGTCCTATCGTGATGAGGCTTTGTTGTCATGGCGCTTTTTCACCTCGTCAATTTTGTTGATCAGCTCCGTGAGTGTGACGTACTGCTTGTCGACCAGGATGCGCGCGGCACCGAGCAGCCAGCGCCCGTAGTACGGCAAGGCGAGATACTGCGTCTGGCCGAAATCGACGTTATGGCGGCGGCGCCGCTCTTCGGCGCACCACACGCCGCGCCAGGCCAGGCATTCGCAGGTCGCGAAGGTGTTGAGCTCCCACACCTCCTCTTCCTTTTCCTCCCACGTGATCGGCACGTCCGGCTCGCCGCCGACGTCATGCGCGGAGCGCAGCAGGGCGCGATATTGGCCATGGTCGATCGCGTCGGGATAAGGCGCGTGTTCCGCCCGGTGGTATGCCGGCTGCAGCTGACCGACGAGCTCGAAGTGCCGCATCAATTCCGGTCGGCTCTTCTTCGATGACATAGCTCTTGATCTCCTCCTTAAATCACGCTGATCGGAAATCAGCTGGAAATTTCCCCCGCGCGCCGACGTACAAACGTCTGTCGTTGTTGTCGGCTGATCGCCGTGATTGCCTCCATCATCCGTGGGACGCAATCGATAAGTCCAAGTCTGAATTCGGATGGCCCCGATAGGAATTGTTTATGGAGCGCACCGTGCATCTGTGTGTCGGCGAGCGGTCACCTTCTGCTAGTTGTAGTGCGCTGCGGTTTCACCTTGCGCTTCGATATCGCGTCCCAACAGCACGATGGCGCCGACAAGGCTCGCCGCCATCAGCAGCAGACTGAAGAACGTCAGCAGTGTCGGCAGATGAAACAGCATGTCGCTCCATTGCGGAGAGATCACCTGCGCGGTGTTGAACGGCTCGTCGCTGTAGCGGCAGAGCGTGAGGGAAGCGTTGTTTTGCAGCATTTCGCGGTCGATCTTCGTCGTCAGCGCGTCGACCGCCGGCGAATCGGCGGTTGCCTGCATGTGCACCAGCAGGCTTCTGGTCGCCGCCAGATAGGCGTGGCTGCATTCGTTGAACGGGCTTGCATCGTCGGCAATGCTGCCGGGGACCAGGCCCCACAGGCAGAAACTGAACTGGATATTGACGAAATTGATGAGGCGCTTGAGCGTGTCGTCGGCATGGGTTTGCCGCTCGGCGAGCTCAAGAA
Organism: uncultured Pseudomonadota bacterium; assembly: GCA_963805535.1. GTDB lineage: Bacteria > Pseudomonadota > Alphaproteobacteria > Rhizobiales > Xanthobacteraceae > Pseudolabrys. Next base: position 297,914 of record CAWDUV010000002.1, on the reverse strand, counting down.
TCGCGGCCTTGTTGGCGGCGATCACCGCCATCTGCCCATGCGTGAGGCTCGGAATGCGGATGCCGCCGGCGATCAGCGCCCGGTGCGTGCTGCGGTGATGCGCCGAAGCAGGCCCCGCCTGACCGAGCAACAGCAGGACCAAGGCGAGCGAGAAAGCGGCCGCGAGCCGCCTGGCGCGCCGCACGATCGCTGTTTTTGCCGCGCTATCGGTCATTTCGCCAGCGCCTTCCGGTCGCTTGCGCGCCGCGATGCTTGCGCCGAATATCCGCCGACGTGACAGGTAAATGATCGGTATTCGATCGAGCCATTCGAACGGACGGCGAAATGCGCGTGACCTTGATCTGCCATGGCGCGACCGCCGCCACCCGGATGGCGGCCTTTCCGCTCGACGAGCCGCTGGAAGCGCGCGCCGTGCAGTACGCAACGGCGCTGCGCGACGCTGTGCCGCGCGCGCCGCGAATTCTGACGAGCCCGACGCTGCGCGCGCGGCAAACAGCGGATGCCTTGGGATTGCAGGCCGAGGCGCAGGCCGCGCTCGCGGAGTGCGATTACGGCCGCTGGGCCGGGCGCAAGCTCAAGGATCTGCAGGCCGCCGAGCCTGAGGCGGTCGCGCTCTGGCTCGGCGATATCGCCGCAGCGCCGCATGGCGGCGAGTCGTTCAGCGGCGTTATTCAAAGGATTTCGGCCTGGCTCGACGAAGCCATGGCGGGCGATCAAGATATCGTCGCGATCACGCATTCGACCGTCATCCGAGCCGCGATCGTCCAAGTGCTGGCAGCGCCGCCACCGTCGTTCTGGCGCATCGACGTCGAGCCGCTGAGCATGATCGAGCTGAGCGGCCGCGGACAAAGCCGCCAATTGCGTTTCGTCCGCGCCGGCAACGTCACGCCGCGCTAAGATATTGGTCACGCCGCGCTAAGATCCTTGCTTCAGTCTTCGCTTCGCGCGCCGCAATATGCATCCGATGCGCGAGCGAGCGCGTCACGGGAAATCGTCTCGTTCGCCGTTCAGCGCGCGAGGGGGCGCGCGCTGTAATGATGTCCGTGGGATTGGGCCAGCAAGCGTTCCGCCACGTAGCCGAAGCCCAAGCCGATCGCCGTCCACAGCACCGCGTGGATGCCGAGCGCCGCCACGCGGAATTTCCAGAGCACGACCGCGGAGAATTGATCCGGCACCTCGTTGATCGTCGGCAGGCCGTATTCGACGAGCGCGATGCCCAATACGAAGGCAACGCCGGCGACGATCGAGGCATTCCAGATGCCGTAACGCGCGCTCAGGTGACGCGCGAGCGCCACCGCCGCCACCGCCGCCGTCACCGACAACAACAACATCAGAAAGAACAGCGTGGTGCGCGGCCCGATGGTTTCCGCGCTGCCGATGGCGGGCGGGTTCGGCGGATACTTGATCGCGGGCATGAGCGAGATGGCAACGAATGCCCCCAAGGCGAGCAGCGCGGCCAGTGCGCGCGGGCTCATGCTCCCGAAACGCCCGTAAACAAAGGCGAAAACCAGCGACATGAGGCCGCCCATGGCGGCCCCATAGACCGCCAGGCCGGTGAACAAGCCGATGCTGGATTGCACGCCGCGACTGACGAGCTCCGGCGCGGGCGCTTCGCCTTTGGCCTTGCTCATCTGGTCTTCGAAAGCGATGGCGCGGTCGACTTGCGGCTCACCGAATGTGCGCGCGAAACCGAACGCGAGCACCGCGGCGAAAACACCCACCAGCATTCCGCGCAGCAGGAGATTGCCGACCATTGTCGCCACCCGTCAGTGGCAGGGGAAGCCGAGCAAGTGACGGCCGTCGTGCAAGAATTCGTGCACGTACATGCCGCGAATGATCGAAGTCGCACCTTCCTCGGCGCCTACGAAATAGACAGCCAGCAGCAGCAGCAGTCCGCCGAAAATTACCCACGGCAGCAATTCTGCAACCGGGATAGCAGTCGGACGGGCCTTCGCCGCATAAAGAACCTGTGACATTGCATAGCCTCCCTCGGAAAGTGCGCGTTTAGCGCGATCGACCTGCGCCTCGTATCTTTTTCACGAAGCTCCGGGTCATCGTGATTGCTTCTATCGTAGGTTCAGCCATAATCATAAGTCCAAGTCTTAATCTGGATCGGCTCGATAGGAATTCTTTATGGAGCGGAATCTCGTATCAACGCGTTCGATCCGTTACCTGCTAGCAGTTGCAGAGCTTCGCAGCTTCACCCGCGCGGCCGAAGCGCTTTATGTTTCGCAACCGAGCCTGTCGCAGCAAATCAAACAATTGGAAGATGCGTTGGACGTGCAGCTCATCGATCGCTCGGGCCGCGCCATGCGTCTCACCGATGCCGGCGAAACTTACGTTCGCTACGCCAAGCGCGCCATCGTCGAGCTCGATGCCGGCAAGCGCGCCATTCATCAATTGCAGGATCTGAGCCGCGGTTCGCTCAAACTGGGCGTCACGCCGATTACGGAATTTCTTTCCGCGCCGCTTGCTGGAAGCCTTCAGCAGCCGCTATCCCGGCGTCGCCATCAGCACGCTGGAAATGTCGCAGAGCGATATCGAAGGCGCGGTTTCCGAAGACCGCATCGACCTCGGCATCGCCTTCACCAATGCCTTGTCGACCGAGAGCCGCTCCACCGACATCGACACGCAAATTTTGTTCATTGAAACGCTGCACTTGGCCGTCGGCAAATCGCACCCCTTGGCGGGGCGAGGTTCACCGCTCGACGGGGACATTCTGGAGCAGATTCCGCTCGTCTTCCTGAACACGAAATTCGCGCTTCGGCGCCTGGTCGATCTTTATTGCCTCGAGCACGGCATAACGCCAAACATTGCGGTGGAGACGAATTCGCTGAGCGTCATCATGGAAATGGTGCACCTCGGCCGCGTCGCCACCGTGCTGCCGCAGGCGATCGCCTGCGCGCACGGCTCGCTGCACCCTCTCATGCTGCTGCCGGAGCTGCCGCACCACACCATTACGCTGATCTGCCGCAAAGGCGCCTATAAGAGCCCGGCCTGCCTGGCCTTCGGCAACCTCGCCTCCGAATGGAGCGCGCGCCGCTGCAACATGCCCTCCTCGGACCGGCTGCGGCCCTGCCCGCTGGCGGACGCCTGCGACAAAAACGTGACCGCCGCCTTCACCGATTCGGAAGACGCTTAAAACGTCGTCAGTCCGGCGCGCCGGCCAGAAAACGCTCGATCGCCGCCGCGGGCTCGGCCGGATATTCTTCGTAAAACGACAGCTTCCCCTTAGCGAACCTGTCCGCCGTCACGTTGGGCAGCGCGGCCAACGCTTCCATCTCGGCCTTCGATTTTCGCGGGGCGGTCTCCGCAAACATCACGCGCAGCGGTGCACGCACCCGCGCGGCCGCCTGCGTCTGCTGGTCGCGGCTAGCGAACGGATCGAGATAGCCGGTGACGAAGCGCGCCGAGCCGTGGCGCGCACCGGCCGCACGGGTGACGGCAAGCTTCTCGGCCATGCGCCGCTCGTCGAGCCACTGCGGGTCGGCATAAACATGCCCGCGCGCCATCATGCCGACGACGAAGTGGTTGACGTTCAGCTTGTAGAGCATGCCGCCCACAATGGGAGGATCGAAGGCCTTGGCGATCTTCGAAAAGACGGGACGGTCGCCGTTCATCATCGTCGGCAAAGGCCCGCGCCAGGTCGGCGACAACAAGATGAGCCGCGTGACGGCATCCGGCTTTTGCGCGTAATGCCGCAGCACGTAGCCCGCCGCGTGGCCGGCGGCGACGATGGCGAAGGGATCGGGCGCGATCTTGTCGAGCAGGTGATTGAGATAGGCGTCGTAAAGCTGCGGCCGCCAATCCACGAACGGCTTTGCGCCATCGCCGAAACCGGGCCAGTCGGCGGCCACCGTGCTGAAATGCGCCGACAGCAGGGCCTGCAGCGGATGCATTTCGCTGCGCGTCGAGATCGAGCTCAGCGCCGGCAGCAGCAAGATGGTTTTGCTGGCCGTTCCGGCGCGGTCGATGCCGACCATGCAGGTCTTGCCGTCGCACTGCCAGCTTATGACGTCACGCTGCATGCGGCGACTTCGCCATATCCGAACGCGGCAAGTAAAGCGCGGCCAGCGCGCTTGCGACGTCTGGAACTTGGTGCGCGCTTCCGACGTTCGTTCTTCGTATCCCTTCCCGGCCTTGCGCGCCGTTACCCAAGCGGACAAAATCACCCAAAGTGCAACCGCGAGCGAGAAAAAGCCCATGCCCACCGAGCAATATCACGAGCCGCCGCAAGAGCTTTCACAGGAGACGCGCACCTATGCGCGCATGATCACGTCGCTGATCGAGGAGGCCGAGGCGATCGGCTGGTACACGCAGCGCATCTCGCTCGAAAAGGACGCGCAGGCCAAGGCCATCATGGAGAACGCGCTGAAGGAGGAGTTCAAGCATTTCGGCATGGATCTGGAATTCCTGCTGCGGCGGACGCCCGACTGGCGCAAGGAATTGAAGAAGATCCTGTTCAGCAAAGGCGATATCGTTGAGCGCGGGGAAGAGGCGGAAGATTCCGTCGACTAAAAAGCCAGCGCGCCGCGTCTCATTCTTCTGTCATTCCGGGGCGCGAGCGCAGCGAGCGAACCCGGAATCCAGGACCACGCAGACTTGTTCGCGCCGTCCTGGATTCCGGGCTCCGACCTTCGGTCGGCCCCGGAATGACAAAAAGCATCACGCCTTGAAATGCTTGCTGAGCTTCAGCGTCTGCGCCTGGTAATTCGAGCCGATGCCGGCGCCGTAAAGCGTATCCGGCCGCGCCAGCATCTTCTCGTAGACCAGGCGGCCGACGATCTGGCCGTGCTCGAGCACGAACGGCACCTCGCGCGAACGCACCTCCAGCACCGCGTACGCCCTTCTTGCGCCGTCTCCCGCGGTTTGACCGGCAATTCGCTGGAGGATATTGTTTTGCGTTGCTGGGACGTCCTACTTCATTTCTCGGGGCGCGCCTATGGAATGGTCAGCCAAGCCTTTTCGCTCCAATCGGCCCTTCGGCAGCTGGGCCGACGATCTCGCCGCAGCTTTTGTCCGCCTCGAGCCGCGCAAGATGGTGGACCATCCCTTCGAAGGCTCGATCGCGCGCGCCGATGCCGCGCCGATTCAGATATCGCTGGTCAAGGCGACCGGCCATCGCGTGCTCCGGCTGCGTACTCATATCGCGCACGCGACGAACGATCTCTGCTTCGTGAATCTGCAGCTCGATGGACTCGGCCGCACCACTCAGCGCGGCCACGAGCAAATCTGCGCGCGCGGCGATCTGGCGGTCGTCAACACCGCCGAGCCGTTCGAAATCGCCAATGGCAGCGATTTCAGCCTGTATTGTTTTGCCGTGCCGCGTCAACTCCTGCCAAGGAGCTTTTGCGATTCTCCGCAACTCGCGCTTTCGAAGACCGCGACCGGCCGGGCGCTGTCGAGGACCCTGGCAAGCTATGCCGAATTTTGCCTCGCTGCCCCCGCTGTTTTCGCAAGCGGCGGCGCGCATTTGATCGAGCTGATCGCGCATGCGCCGGACGTGCTTGGCGAGGCGCCGGTCACGCGCATGAACGCGCCCGTCCTGTTGTCGATGATGCTCGACCATATCGATCGGCACAGCACCGATCCCGATCTCGATGCGGCAAGCCTTGCCGCCAATTCCGCTGTTCGGAGCGCTATGTGCATCGGCTGTTTGCCGCGACTGGCCGCTCCGTCGGCGAGCATATCAACGACAGGCGGGTTTTCGTCTGCGCGCGCAACCTGCTCGATACGGGCGGCCGGCACAAGAAGATCGCCGACATTGCGTTCGATGCCGGCTTCCGCGACATTTCGCATTTCAATCGCATTTTCAAACGCAGCCACGGCCTCGCCCCGCGCGATTTTCGCAGGGCGATCGCCGGTAAGGCCGAGTAGTTCACTCCCGGCCAATAAATCGGTCGCTGCCGTCCAAGAATTTCCGCCCTCGCTTCGTTAGCCTTATCCGAACGGCGATGCCGGAACGATGGGGAAGTTCGATGGCGATCGATTTCACGCTTTCAGCAGCGCAACGCGAGCTGCAACAGCAATCCCGCAAATTTGCCAGGGACGTACTCGCCGATGCCAGAAGTGCTGAATTGCTGGCGACGCCGGAGGAACGGTTCCTCGCGACGAAGCCGGTCTATGAGACCATGGTGGCCGAAGGCTATTTGCGCAAATGCATCCCGGCCCCGGCCGGCGGCGAAAATGAGGGCCTCGTCGACATGGCGATCATGGCCGAGGAATTCTATGCGGTAAATCCGAGCGTGACGCTCACCATGCTCGGCACGGTGCTCGGGTTGCTGCCGATCCTGCTCGGCGGCACGCCGGAGCAATGCGGCAGGTTGCTCGCGCCGTTCCTGAAAAAGAGCGGAGCGCCGCTTGCAGGCTTCTGCTCCAGCGAGCCCGGCGGCAGCGCCAACGCCGCTTCGCCGCCGCCGGGAGAAGGCGTGCGCACGACCGCCGAGCTCGAGGGCGGCAATTGGGTCATCAACGGCCGCAAGAAATGGGTTTCCTCCGCTACGGGATGGGACCGCAAAGGCGCCGACGTCCTGTGCGTGGTGTGCCGGACTGACGCGAGTGTGCCGCCCGAGCAGGGCGTCTCCATCATCGCGGTCGAAGGGCCAGCGCCGGGCATCGTCTTCGAGCGCGCCATCGATGCGATCGGCCATCGCGCGCATCTCGTGCCGCAGTTCGGCTTGCAGAACGTCGCCGCGCCGCGAAACAATCTCTTGGGGCAGGAGGGCGGCGGACTGATGCTCGCCACCGGGGCGTTCACCGCCACTGCGGCGCTGGTCTGCATCTTCGGCGTCGCCTTGATGCGCGCCGCCTTCGACTTTGCGCTGCATTTCGCCCGCACCGAGAAGCGGGGCGGCGTGCATCCGATCATCGAACATCAGGCCGTCGGCTACGCCCTGGCTGACGCCAAGACCACGATCGAGGCCGCGCGTTACTTGGGCTGGCGCGCCTGCCACGCGCTGGACGCCCAATCGGCCGGCGCCGATGAGCTCGCGGTCCAGGCCAAGATCTATGGCTCGGAAGCCGCGGTCCGCGTGATCACCGATCTGATGCGCGTGGTCGGCATCGACAGTTACGATCAGGAGGCCCCGTTCGGCCGCCTGCTGCAGGACGCGCTGGCGCTGCCGATCTTCGACGGCGGCAACATGGGCGTCCGCCGCCGCCAACTGCACGCCATTCTGATGCGGCCGGACTACGATCCGCTGACCGCCTGCGGCGCGGCTTGAAGGAAAACGAGATCGAGCGGCGAGAACTCTATCCGCTCTTGAAATGCTTCGCTCAGTTTCAAGCTCTGCGCCTGGTAGTTCGGAGCCGATGCCCGGCCCGTACAAAGTGTCCGGCCGCGCCAGCATCTTCTCGTAGACGAGGCGGCCGACGATCTGGCCGTGCTCGAGCACGAACGGCACCTCGCGCGAGCGCACTTCCAGCACCGCGCGCGCGCCGGTGCCGCCTGAGCCGGCATAGCCGAAGCCGGGATCGAAGAAGCCGGCATAATGCACGCGGAATTCGCCGACCAGTGGATCGAACGGCACCATCTCGGCGGCGTAGCCGGGCGGCACCTGCACGGCTTCCTTCGAAGCGAGGATATAGAACTCGTTGGGATCGAGGATCAGGCTCTTGTCGGCGCGCGCGGCGATCGGCTCCCAGAAATCGAGCACGGTGTAGCCGGCGCGCCGCTCGACATCGATCAAGCCGGTGTGGCGCTTGGCGCGGTAGCCGACGACGCCCTCGGCGCCGCCGGCATGCGCGGGCGCGAGTTGGCCGGAGAGATCGACGCTCACCGCCACGCCTTCGCTCACGTCGGCATCGTCGCTGTCGACCAGCCGCTCGCGCGCGTGCAGCTCGCGCAAAGCCTCGGCGTCGAGCAGCGCGTGACCGTGGCGGAAGCGGATCTGCGAGAGGCGCGAGCCCTCGCGCACCAGCACCGGGAAGGTGCGCGGTGAAATCTCGGCATAGAGCGGCCCGTGATAGCCCGGCTTCGAGCTGATCGAAGCCGCGCATTTCGTCCGCGATCACGCGCGTGAACACGTCGAGCCGTCCGGTCGAGCTCTTCGGATTGGCGGCGGCGGAAATATCGTCGGGCAGCGCCAGGCTTTCCAACAGCGGCACGATATAGACGCAGCCGGTTTCCAGCACGGCGCCGTCGGTGAGCGCGACCTCGTGCAGCTTCAATTCGTCGATGCGCTGGGCGACGGTGGTGCGGCCGGGCAGGAAGCTCGCGCGCACGCGGTAGGCGACCTCGCCCAGCCGCAGATCGAGGCTCGCCGGCTGGATCTGGTCGGGCGCGAACGGCGTCTCACATAGTATGCCGCCCGCGCGCGCAAAGCTGCGCGATCATGCGGTCAGGCAGAATGCCCTTGTCCTCGAGTGCAAAGGAAAGCGCCACGCGGCTCCAGCCTCTCTCCTCATCCTGAGGAGCGCGCCATCAGGCGCGCGTCTCGAAGGATGAGGCCACGTGCCACCTCACCCTTCGAGACGCCCGCTTCGCGGGCTCCTCAGGGTGAGGTGACCGCGGCCGATCTAACCCGACAGGCGGCTTGACGGGAAGCCGCGCCCCCCGCTACAAAGCGGCTTATCCCGTGGTCATTTGAGCCGGCCGGCTTGCAGCCACGTTAAATAAGTCGCTAAAAGGCCGGGGACGCGTGAGCCCGGCCGAGAGATTTTCTCTCCGGCCGGTTTTTTGTTGGCGCACGGTCGCAAAGCCCGGGCGCCGGCTTGAAAGAGGACTTGTAAGATGCCCGCGTCCAAAAATGCGTCCAAGAATTACCGCCCCGAAACCCGCCTGGTGCATGCCGGCACGCTGCGCTCCGAGTTCAAGGAAACCTCGGAAGCGCTGTTTCTCACGCAAGGCTATGTCTACGACAGCGCCGAGGAGTGCGAGGCGCGCTTCTCCGGCAAGCTGCCGGGCTACGTCTATTCGCGCTATTCCAACCCGACGCTGACCATGTTCGAGAGCCGCATGGCGGCGCTGGAAGGCGCCGAGGCCGCGCGCGCGACCGCGACCGGCATGGCGGCGGTGACCACCGCGCTGATGGGGCTGGTGCGCGCGGGCGACCACGTGGTGGCGGCGAAAGCATTGTTCGGCTCCTGCCGCTGGGTGGTCGAGGAATGGCTGCCGCGCTTTGGCGTCGCCTCGACGCTGGTCGACGGCAACGATCTCGCCGCCTGGCAGGGCGCGGTGCGCGAGAACACCAAGGCGTTCTTTCTGGAGTTGCCGACCAATCCGATGCTGGAAGTGATCGACATCGCCGCGGTTGCCGCTATCGCGCACGCGGCGGATGCCAGACTGGTGGTCGACAATGTGTTCGCCACCCCGCTCTACCAGAGCCCGCTTCAACTCGGCGCCGATTGTGTGGTCTATTCCGCCACCAAACACATCGACGGCCAAGGCCGCGTACTGGGCGGCGTCATCCTCGGCACGCAGCAATTCATCATGGATCACGTGCACCAGGTGATCCGCCAGACCGGGCCGTCGCTGTCGCCGTTCAACGCCTGGGTGCTGCTCAAGGGTCTGGAGACGCTGGCCTTGCGCGTGGAGCGGCAGACCGCCACCGCGGCCGCCGTGTCGGAGGCGCTCGCCGGCCACGGCAAGATCGCGCGGCTGATCTACCCCGGTCGCCCCGATCACCCCCAAGCCGACATCGTCAAGCGGCAGATGAAGGCGGGCTCGACGCTGGTCGCCTTCGAGGTCGAGGGCGGCAAGGAAGGCGCCTTCCGCTTCATCAACGCGCTCAAGCTCGCCGCCATCACCAATAATCTCGGCGACGCCAAGAGCCTGATCACCCACCCCACCACCACCACGCATCAACGGCTCACGCCCCACCAGCGTGCCGAGCTCGGCATCGGCGACGGCCTGATCCGGTTTTCGGCCGGGCTGGAACATCCTGACGACGTGGTGGAGGACCTCTTGGACGCGCTCGAGGCGGTGTGAGTCGTTTCTTTCCGGCGGCGTTTCGGCCATAATTGGCGCCAATCAACTCGCGATCCGACGATGTACCGAGCCGTTACCCGCAAGATCGAAGTCACCGTGACGCCGCGCTTCGCGACCGAGCGATCGTCGCCGGCCAACGGCTATTATTTCTGGACCTACACCATCGACATCACCAACCTAGGCCCCGAGACCGTACAGCTCAAGACGCGGCACTGGCGCATCACCGACGCGCTCGGCCGCTTGCAGGAAGTGAAGGGACCGGGCGTGGTCGGCGAAGAGCCGGTGCTCGAGTCGGGCGAGTTGTTCGAATATACCAGCGGCGTGCCGCTGCCGACGCCGTCCGGGTTCATGACCGGCAGTTACGGCATGGTGACGTCGGAGGGTGAGCATTTCGACATCGAGATCCCGGCCTTCTCGCTCGATTCAAGCTACGCCGAGCGGACGATCAATTGAGGCTCCCTCCCTCGCCCCCGCACGCGGGGAGAGGTGAACTACGGCAAGCATCCCTTGAAGCGGCGAAGCGCCCGCTGCGGCAGGATGGCGAGCACCGCACCGCTTTGCGCAAACCATTGCAGCGTCGCGACTTCCCGCTCCGGCAACGCCACGCAACCGGACGTGCCGCTGCGTCCGGGCTGGCGCACATGGATGAAGATGCAGGAGCCGGCGCGATCCTTGCGGTCGGTCGGATAGTCGACCAGCAGGCCGCGGCGATAGTCCGGCACGCGCCACATGTTCTCGCCGCGCACACGCCAACCGACCTTGGCGCGCATCGCGATGGTGTTGTAGGCGGGCGATGCCGGATCGGCGACGCAGACCATGCCGGCTGCGATGCGCAGGTAATGCGGCAGGCGCGACGGCGCAAAGCCGAAGCTGCGGCCAATGCGAAAGAAGCCGGCCGGCGCCCGCTTGTCGCCGTCGAACTTGATCGGCTCACCCTTGCGCGCGAGATTGCGAAAGGTGTGCGCCCAGGCAAGGCCGCGATAGCCGATCAGCGCGCTCACCGGCTGGCCGATCGCGCGCCAAGGCTTGTCGGGTGAAGCGCGTTGGAAGCGTTGCACGCGCGCGATGCTGCTCGACAAGCTCGGCGCCACCGCCAGCACCAGGCGATGCGCGGAAGCCAGCGGCGCCGGACAGCTTTGCGCCCGCGCGGCGCAAGGCGCGATCAGCAAGATAAATGTCAGGACTGCGGCGCGCATGTGCTCTCCCCGCGTTCATCAATAGCGCAATTGCGCATTGGGTTGCGGGGACTGACGCCGAAAGGTTAACTCACCTTGGCGTCGACTTCGTGCGGCTCGAACAGATAATTGGCGCTGCAAAACTCGCAAGTGACCGAAATCTTGCCGTCCTCGACCATGTGGTCGCGGTCGTCCTGCGAGAAGCTCTTGAGCATGGCCTCAACCGTTGCGCGCGAGCACGAGCACTCCGCACGCACGTCACCCGGCTGGAACACGCGCACGCCCGGCTCGTGGAACAGGCGGAATACCAGCCGCTCGCTCGACAGCGCCGGATCGATCAGCTCGAGGTCCTCGACCGTGGAGAGCAAGGCGCGGCCTTCCACCCACGCCTCGTCCTCCTGCGCGACCGGCACCTCCACCCCCTCGGGGACGTCGCCGGGATGGAGGTCGCCGAAGCGCGCGCGCTCGGGCGCCTTGGGCAGGAATTGCAGCATGATGCCGCCGGCGCGCCAGCGGTGGCTGGCGCCGCCTTGCGCCTGTCGCAATTCCTCGGCGACCGCGAGACGCACTTGCGTGGGGATCTGCTCGGAACGGCGGAAATATTCGTGCGCGGCGTCTTCCAGCGAGCCGCCTTCCAGCGCCACCAGACCCTGATAGCGGCTCATGTCCGGCCCCTGGTCGATGGTCATGGCGAGATGGCCGCGGCCGAGCAGGGCGCCCGGCGAGGCTTCGCCCGCAGCGATCGCCTCGGCCACCCTGTTCTTGTCGAACTTGGCGCAAGCGCGCACCTTGCCGGGCGTGGTGAAGTCGACCACCAGCATGCGCACCGGGCCGTCGGTCTGGGTCTGCAAGATGAAGCGGCCCTCGATCTTGAGCGCGGAGCCGAGCATGACGGTGAGCACCACCGCCTCGCCCACCAGCTTGGCGACCGGTGCCGGATAGCCGTGCTTGTCCAAAATCTCGTCCACCAGCGGGCCGAGCCGCACCACCCGCCCGCGCAGATCGAGCTTGGCCACTTCGAAGGGCGTGACGATGTCGTCGAGCGGCGTCGCCGAAGGCGCGCGGGTTGGGATGGCTTGCGGATTGTTCATGGAGGGATCGGTCATGCGGCTTATCTAGTTTTCAATCGCACGAATTCGAGGGGCCGATCGGCCTCATGCTGAGGAGCCGCCGAAGGCGGCGTCTCGAAGCATGGGGCCGCCCCATCCTTCGAGACGCGCACTTCGTGCGCTCCTCAGGATGAGGCGGGTCGAGGGCTACGCCCCGTCCGCGTGCAGGCACCAGGCGAGCAGGCCCTTCTGGGCGTGCAGCCGGTTCTCCGCCTCGTCGAACACCACCGACTGCGGCCCGTCGATCACCTCGTCGGTGACCTCCTCGCCGCGATGCGCCGGCAGGCAGTGCATGAACACGGCGTCCGGCTTGGCCTTGCTCATCAGCCGGCCGTTGACCTGATAGCGCTTGAGGATGTTGTGGCGGCGCTTGCCGTCGCGGTCGCCCATCGACACCCAGGTGTCGGTAACCACGCAGTCGACGTCCTTGACCGCGACCTCCGGATCGTCGCCGATCTGGATGGCGGCGCCGGAAGACTTCACCCAATCCATCAGCCACTTCTTCGGCTTGAGTTCGCTCGGGCAGGCGACGCGCAAGCAGAAATCGAAGCGCTCGGCGGCGTGCATCCAGGAGGCCAGCACATTGTTGGAATCGCCGGTCCAGGCCACGGTGCGGCCGCGGATCGGCCCGCGCTTTTCCTCGAAGGTCATGACGTCGGCCAGCACCTGGCAGGGATGCGAGCGGCGCGTCAGCCCGTTGATCACCGGCACCGTGGCATGGCGCGCGAGCTCGGCCACGGAATCATCGTCGAGAATGCGGATCATGATGGCGTCGACGAAGCGCGAGAGCACGCGCGCGGTGTCAGCCAGCGTCTCGCCGCGACCGAGCTGCATTTCCTGTGCGGTGAGCGTGATCGCCTCGCCGCCCAACTGCCGCATGGCGACGTCGAAGGAGACGCGCGTGCGGGTCGAGGGCTTGTCGAAGACCATGGCCATCGTTTTTTCGGCGAGCGGCTTCTCGAAGATGCCGCGCGCGCGCGCGGCCTTCATCGCGCGGCTATGGGTGATCATGCCGGCGAGCGTCGGCTTCGGGATGTCGATGAGATCGAGGAAATGCCGCACGCCGTTGCCGCTCATGACGCGGCCTCCCGCGGGCGCGCGTGCATTTGTGCAAGCCGCGTGCAGGCGCGGTCGATGCGGGAGATCGCTTCGGAGATTTCCGCTTCGCCGATCGTGAGCGGCGGCAACAGCCGCACGACGTTGTCGCCGGCGGCGACGGTGAGCATTTTCTCGGCGCGCAGCTCGTCCACCATGGCGCCGACCGGCGGCACTAAGCGCAGCCCGATCAACAGGCCCTCGCCGCGCACTTCCGCGATCACCGAGGCGTGCCGATCCTTCAATTCCGCCAGCCGCTGCTTGAGCAGCAACGCATTGCCGCGCACGTTGTCGAGGAAGCCGTCGGCGGTGGCGAGATCGATGGCCGCATTGCCGACCGCCATGGCGAGCGGATTGCCGCCGAAGGTCGAGCCGTGCGTGCCGGCGGTCATGCCCTTGGAAGCTTCCTCGGTGGCAAGGCAGGCGCCGACCGGGAAGCCGCCGCCCAGCGCCTTGGCCAGAGTCATAATGTCGGGCGTGACGCCGGTGTGCTGATAGCAGAACAGGTCGCCGGTGCGGCCGATGCCGGTCTGTATCTCGTCGAAGATCAGCAGCAGGCCGTGCTTGTCGCACAGCTCGCGCAAGCTCTTGAGAAAAGCGTGCGGCAGCACGCGCACGCCGCCCTCGCCCATCACCGGCTCGATCATGATGGCGCCGGTCTCGGGGCCGATCGCCTTTTTGGTCGCTTCCAGGTCCGCATAAGCCACCTGATCGAAGCCTTCGACCGGCGGGCCGAAGCCGTCCAGGTACTTCTTGTTGCCGGTGGCGGCGATGGCCGCGAGCGTGCGGCCGTGGAAGGCGCCCTCGAAAGTGACGATGCGGTAGCGCTCCGGCTTGCCGTTGGCCGACTGATATTTGCGCGCCATCTTGATCGCGCATTCGATGGCTTCGGCGCCGGAGTTCTGGAAGAACACGGTGTCGGCGAAGCTCAGGGCGCACAGCCGCTCGGCCAGCCGCTCCCCTTCCGGAATGCGATAGAGATTGGAGACGTGCCAGAGCTTGTGCGCCTGCTCGGTGAGCTTCTCGACCAGATAGGGATGCGCGTGGCCGAAGGCGTTGACCGCAACGCCGGAGGTAAAGTCGAGATAGCGCTCGCCCGCGGCCGTATAAAGCCAAGCGCCCTCGCCCCGCTCGAAGGCGAGGTCGACGCGCGCGTAGGTCGGCAATAGATGCGAGCTCACAGCCTAAGGTCTTTCAATGTCTTCGTTTGCGCGCGCTGACTGCCCGGAAATCCCGTCTCTTCGGGACCATGCGCCGGCCGAAAAGAAATGTGCCGCCTCGCCGGGCGGCACAATCACAAGTCTATGGCAGGCCCCGGCGATTTTCAACTCGCGCGGCGCGCCGACTCACTTTTGCCGCAAGTGCCGATTTTAAAGGAATAACCGTTGATAGCTGGGGTTCCGGCGCTGCAAACGCTTGCAGGGGAGTCACCCGATATTGTAGCGTTTGTCTAGGCCGGTACGACATATCGTACGGCAGTCGAAATCTGTTCATTCCCTGAGGCGTATCGCGTCGGGTGCCGCAAGGCATCCTGGCGACAGGGAGGGATTCCGACCAAGGCATTGATTGCCGGGGAGAAAATCCGATGGGCTGGACGGACGAAAGGGTCGAGCTGCTAAAGAAATTATGGGCCGACGGGCTGTCGGCCAGTCAGATCGCCGCCGAGCTGGGCGGCATCACCCGCAACGCCGTGATCGGCAAGGTGCACCGCCTCGGCCTGTCCGGGCGGGCCAAGAGCCCCTCCTCGTCGAGCCCGCGCCCGCGCAAGGCGCGCTCGTCCGGCATGCTGCGGGTGTCGCGGCCCTCGATGCGCGGCAACACGGCGCTCGCCTATGACTACGAGATGGAGCCCGAGCCGGAGCTGATCGAGATCCCGGTCGAGCAGCGCAAGACGCTGCTGCAGCTCAACGAGCACACCTGCCGCTGGCCGATCGGCGATCCGGGCAGCGGCGACTTCTACTTTTGCGGCGGCGAGAAGTCGAACGAACTGCCGTACTGCTCCCACCACGCGCGCGTCGCCTATCAGCCGCTCACCGACCGCCGGCGCGATAAAAGGGCGTTTCGGAGCTGATCGCCCTTTCGCTCATGCCCGCGCACTCGCCACCGCGAAGCC
The DNA here is from genome assembly GCA_963805535.1 of uncultured Pseudomonadota bacterium. Lineage (GTDB taxonomy): Bacteria > Pseudomonadota > Alphaproteobacteria > Rhizobiales > Xanthobacteraceae > Pseudolabrys. The sequence continues at coordinate 282,494 of CAWDUV010000002.1, read as the reverse complement.
AAAGCGGCTTCGCTTTGGCGGAGCAGGGAGCGGGCATCCAGCGCTGGATTCCCGCTTTCGCAGGAATGAGCGGAGTGGGTTGTGCCGTCCAAGTCACTTTTCCGATTCAATTTTCATACAGCCCGCGTAGCCAACGCTCCGCCGCCCCTGTTGGTTTGGTCGGCGCGGGGTAGCGCCCTCTTCGAAGACCGCCCGCTCTCGAAATAAAACCGAGGGCGCGCGGGACGGCGCAATCGCGGTCCGAACGGACCCGCGCGCCTCGGCACCTCGCGGCGCCGAGGCTCCCTCCGCTCGCGCCTCACGGCGCTGCGGAGGGTAAAACGGCCCCGCTTTTGCGCTTTCGCGCTTGGCAAAGGCCACGCAAGTCCGCCAGTCCCAAGGCGTCCCGCGCGCGGTGTTTGTAGGTTTGCTCCGCATGGCCCCCGGTGGACGTACCTTTCAGGCAACCTCCCTTACGGAAGCCTGCCTATCCACCGCTTGCGGGCCCAGACGATGCCCAGCACGTCTGACCGTGCCGGCCGCCGCCGTCAGCAGGGCCCCGTGGCGCGCGGCTGGCGCGCCGGGACACATGCGGCTTGGACCGCCGGGCCGTGTCAGCGCATCTCCGCTGCCACGTCATTCCCCGGCCACCGCTCCCCGCCCCGTGTCTGAAGATGCTGTACAGACACCCCTCGGTAACGAGGCGGGATGCCACGGATTATGAGGCCGGTTTTTCGAGCGGGGATAGATTTTCTAAGTTTTTTTCGAGCTTTGAATTTGCTCGGTTTTTTTCGACGATGTCAGGGTGTTCGACAGGCCTCATGCTGAGGAGCCCGCCGAAGGTCTAGCAAAGGCGGGCGTCTCGAAGCATGGGGCCGCCTCGTCCACCGATCTCGGGTTTACCCGAGATCGGAATGTTAAGTGCGCAAGTCGGCTATAGCCGACTTGCGATGACGCATCGTTTCGCGATGCTCCTCAGGATGAGGCGGAGAGAGGCTTGCACGATGAGCAAAGGCGCGTGTTCCGCGCGCCTTTGCCCACCCTGCCAATCAAAAATAAATCAGTTCACCGCGCCGAAGCGGTCGTCGAGCGCGTAGCCGGCGCCGCGTACGGTGCGGATCGGGTCGGCGACGTGGCCGCGGTTGATGGCCTTGCGCAGGCGGCCGACATGCACGTCGACGGTGCGCTCGTCGATATAGATGTCGGAACCCCAGACGCCGTCGAGCAGTTGCTCGCGCGAGAACACGCGGCCGGGCCGCTCCATCAAGAACTCGAGCAGGCGGTATTCGGTCGGCCCGAGATTGATCGGCTTGCCGTTGCGCACCACGCGCTTCTTATCGCGGTCGAGCTCGATGTCGCCGATCTGCAGCACGGTGGCGACCCGCTCGGGCGCGGCGCGGCGCAGAAGCGCGCGCACGCGCGCCAGCAATTCCGGCACCGAGAACGGCTTGACGATGTAGTCGTCGGCGCCGGTGGCAAGCCCGCGCACCTTCTCGCTCTCCTCGCCGCGCGCGGTGAGCATGATGATGGGGAGCTGGCGCGTCTCGGGCCGCGCGCGCAGGCGCCGGCACAATTCGATGCCGGAGAGGCCGGGCAGCATCCAGTCGAGCACCACCAGATCCGGCGTCGACTCCTTCAGCCGCGTGTCGGCCTCGTCGCCGCGCGCGGCGGTTTCCACCTCGTAGCCTTCCGACTCGAGATTGTAGCGGAGCAGCATGGTGAGCGGCTCTTCGTCTTCGACGATCAGGATGCGCGCGCTCATAATGCTCTTATCTATTATCCCCGACGCGCAGGGCGGCGATGGTCGTGGTGTCGCCCTTCGGCCGCTGGTCGGCGATCGGACGACCCTCGATGATGTAGTGCACGGTTTCCGCGATATTGGTGGCGTGGTCGCCCATGCGCTCGATGTTCTTGGCGCAGAACATCAAATGGATGCAGAAGGTGATGTTGCGCGGGTCTTCCATCATATAAGTGAGCAATTCGCGGAACACCGAGGTGCAGACGGCGTCGATCTCCTCGTCGCCGCGCCACACCGCCATGGCCTTGCTGATGTCGCGCCGGCCGTAGGCGTCGAGCACGGTCTTGAGCTGCTCGAGCACCAGGTCGGTCATGTGCTCGACGCCGCGGATCAGCTTGGGCGGCGGGAATTCGCCGTTGAGCGCGATCACGCGCTTGGCGATGTTCTTGGCGAGGTCGCCGATGCGCTCGAGATCGTTGGCGAGCCGCAGCGCGCCGATGACGTCGCGCAGGTCGACCGCCATGGGCTGGCGGCGGGCGATGGTGTTGACCGCCTTTTCCTCGATCGCGCGCTGCAGATCGTCGATATTGGCGTCGTTGCCGGCCACGCGCTGGGCGAGCGTGGTGTCGCGCTTGGCGAGCGCGTCGACCGAATCGGCGACCTGCTTCTCGGCGAGCCCGCCCATCTCGGCGACCATGCGCGCGAGATCCTGCAGGTCGCTGTCGAAGGCCTTATGGTGTGATCGGGCATCGTGGTCATCCTGAAACGGGCCTCCGTGCAAAGTCCGCGCTTAGCCGAAGCGCCCGGTGATGTAGTCCTGCGTGCGGCGGTCCGTCGGCGTGGTAAAGATGGTCGTGGTTTCGCCGAATTCAACCATCTCGCCGAGATACATGAAGGCGGTGTAGTCGGACACGCGCGCGGCCTGCTGCATGTTGTGGGTGACGATGGCGATGGTGTAGTCCGTCTTGAGTTCGTCGATCAGCTCTTCGATCTTGGCGGTGGAGATCGGGTCGAGCGCCGAGCAGGGCTCGTCGAACAGGATCACTTCGGGTCTGACCGCCACGGTGCGGGCGATGCACAGGCGCTGCTGCTGGCCGCCGGAGAGCGACTGGCCGTTGGCGCCGAGCTTGTCCTTGACCTCGTCCCAGAGCGCGGCGCGCTGCAGGCAGTGCTTGATGCGGTCGTCGAGCTCGGACTTCGCCAGCTTCTCGTAGAGGCGGATGCCGAAGGCGACGTTCTCGTAGATGGTCATCGGAAACGGCGTCGGCTTCTGGAACACCATGCCGACCTTGGCGCGCAGCAGGTTCAAGTCCTGCCCCGGCGCCAGGATGTCCTCGTCGTCGAGCCGCACATGGCCGACCGCCTTCTGGTTGGGGTAGAGGTCGTACATGCGGTTGAGGACGCGCAGCAGCGTGGACTTGCCGCAGCCGGAGGGGCCGATGAAGGCGGTGACTTTGTTCAGGTACAGCGGCACGTTGACGCTCTTGAGCGCGCGGTTCTCGCCGTAGAAGAAATCCAGCTCGCGGACCGAGATTTTCTCCGTCAAACCATCTGCGCTCGCGGGCGCGATGCCGGCGGTCGGCGCGGGTGTGGTGAAACTTGCTACGCTCATGATGATTTTCTCTGTGAACCGAGGACCCGAGCGGTGATGCTGAGCGCGAGAACCGCCAAGGTGATGATCAAGGCGCCGGTCCAGGCCAGGCTCTGCCAGTCCTTGTAGGGGCTGAGCGCGAACTGGAAGATGACCACCGGCAGCGAGGAGACCGGAGCGTTCATGTCGAGGCTCCAGAACTGGTTGTTGAGCGCGGTGAAGAGCAGAGGCGCGGTCTCGCCGGAAATGCGCGCCACCGCCAAGAGCACGCCGGTGATCATGCCGGCGCGGGCGGCGCGGTAGGCGACCTTCTGGATCATCAGCGAGCGCGGCAGGCCGATGGAGGCGGCGGCCTCGCGCAGCGTATCGGGAACCAGCGTGAGCATGTCCTCGGTGGTGCGCACCACCACCGGCACCACGATCACCGCCAGCGCGACCGCGCCGGCCCAGCCCGAGAAATGGCCCATCGGCGCGACCATGATCTCGTAGATGAACAGGCCGATCACGATCGAGGGCGCGCTCAACAGGATGTCGTTGATAAAGCGCACCACCATGGTCAGCTTGTCGTAGCGGCCGTATTCGGCCATGTAGGTGCCGGCCAGCATGCCGAGCGGCGTGCCGATCACCACCGCAATCACGGTCATCAACAGGCTGCCCACGATCGGGTTGAGCAAGCCGCCTTTCGAGCCGGGCGGCGGCGTCATCTGGGTGAACACCGCGAGATTGAGGCCGTTGAAGCCTTGCCACAACAGGTCGGCGAGAATGAACACCAGCCAGGCCAGGCCGAACGCCGTGGCGGCGTAGGCCAGCCCGACCGCGAGATGATTGCGGTGTCGGCGGGTGGCGTAGAGCATGTTCGATCGGACAACGGCCATGGTCAGGCTCCCACCCGCGCGTTGATGCGCATCAGCAAGAGGCGGGCGATCGCCAGCACGATGAAGGTGATGACGAACAGAATGAGACCGAGCGCGATCAACGAGGAGGTGTAGAGGTCGCCCACCGCTTCGGTGAATTCATTGGCGATGGTGGCCGAAATGGTGGTGCCGGGCGCCATGATCGAGCCGGCGATGCGGTGGGCGTTGCCGATCACGAAGGTGACCGCCATGGTCTCGCCGAGCGCGCGGCCGAGGCCCAGCATGACGCCGCCGATCACGCCGACGCGGGCGTAAGGCAGCACCACGTAGCGCACCACTTCCCAGGTGGTGCAGCCGACGCCATAGGCCGCTTCCTTCAGCACCGGCGGCACCGCCTCGAACACGTCGCGCGAGATCGACGTGATGAAGGGCAGCACCATGACGGCCAAGATGAGGCCGGCGGTGAGGATGCCGATGCCGTAGGGCGGGCCCTCGAACAGCACGCCGAACAAGGGCACGTTGCCGAGCGTGTCGATCAGGAACGGCTGCACGTATTGCTGCAGGAACGGCGCGAAAACGAACAGGCCCCAGATGCCGTAGATGATGGAGGGGATGCCGGCGAGCAATTCGATGGCGATGCCGATCGGGCGGCGCAGCCACATCGGGCACAGTTCGGTGAGGAACAATGAAATGAACAGCCCGACCGGAACGGCGATCAGCATGGCGATGACGGAGGTGACGATGGTGCCGTAGATCGGCGCAATGGCGCCGAATTTCTCGGTCACCGGGTTCCACACCTCGGTGTAGAGGAAGCCGATACCGTAAGTCCGCAGCGCCGGCAGGGAGCCGTGGACAAGCGAGACGATGATGCCGCTGAGGATGATGAGCACCACGATGGCCGCGGCGCGCGTGAGGTGGCGGAAGCTGACATCCCCAAACCTGAGGCGCTGCAACGCCTTACCGCGATCGATGCGCTCGCTGGCCGCCATAGAGCCGCCACCCTGCAACGCAACATCGACCACAGGCTGCCTCCCGGTCTGCATCCGGCTCTCCCTTTGGGCTTAACGCAACGTCGGGGAGTGCCACTCAAACGGCCTGCAGGCCGCAAGACAAGCCGCCTTGTGGGCGGCGGTGGAGAAGACGGGGGCGCCGAAAGCCGGCGCCCCCATCGTAGAGCGATGCATTACATCGAGGGCAGGCCCTTGATCTCGGCCTTCCAGGTGGCTTCGACCTGCTCGACGACCTTCGCCGGCATCGGCACGTAGTCGAGCGACTCCGCCATCTTGGCGCCGTTCTTGTAGCACCAGGCGAAGAACTTCAGCGCTTCGGTGGTGGCCTTCATGTCGACCGGCTTCTTGTAGACGAGAATCCAGGTCGCCGTGGTCATCGGCCAGGAGTTGGCGCCGGGCTGGTTGGCGAGGATGACGCCGAAGCCGGGCTGCGACTTCCAGTCGGCGCCGGCGGCGGCGGCCTGGAACGTCTCCGAGGTCGGGGAGACGGTCTTGCCGTCCTTGTTCATCATCTTGGTGTAGGTCAGCTTGTTCTGCAGCGCGTAGGCATACTCGACATAGCCGATCGAGTTCTTGGTGTTGCCGACGTTGTTGGCGACGCCTTCGTTGCCCTTGGCGCCGATGCCGATGGGCCACTGCACCGAGGTGTTATGACCGACCTTGGAGGCCCATTCCTTGCTCACGTCACCCAGATAGTAGGTGAAGTTGAAGGTGGTGCCCGACCCGTCCGAACGATGTACGACGGCGATCGCCGCATTCGGCAGCTTGGCGTTCGGGTTGAGCTTCTTGAGCGCGGCGTCGTTCCACTTCTTGATCTCGCCGAGATAGATCTTGGCCAGCGTGGCGCCGTCGATGGTGAGTTCGCCCGGCTTGATGCCTTCGACGTTGACGACCGGCACGATGCCGCCCATCACCATCGGGAACTGCACGAGGCCGTACTGGTCGAGCTCCTTGCCCGGACGCGGCGCGTCGGAGGCGCCGAAGGTGACGGTCTTGGCGTGGATTTGCTTGATGCCGCCGCCGGAGCCGATCGACTGATAGTTCAAGCCGATGCCGGTCGCTTTCTTATAAGCGTCGGCCCACTTGGCGTAGATCGGATAGGGGAAGGTGGCGCCGGCGCCGGAAATGTTCTCGGCCTTTGCCGGAGCGATGGCAGCAGTCGCGGCGATAAAGCCGGCGGCTGCCCATGCGGTCCAATGTTTCACGGGGTATCTCCATGGTTTGCGGCCAAAGGCATGCGCGGGCATTACTGCCCGTCGCATCGACCTCGCGCCCGGGGCACGGGCGGCCGCGTTGCTTTCTGACGCACTCCGCAGGGTTGAACTTCGGACGGGAGTTTGCTGTTGGCGCTGCGAGATTTCCGAAGCCGCCGCCAGCCTTAGGCGTCGCGTGTCACCGTTCTATTACGCTTTGGTGACAGTCCCGTGACACATTAAGCATTTGATTTTTATGGAAATTCTTTCCCGACCTCGGAATCGCCGGTGGGCAAGGGCACGTGCATGATGAAGGCGGCGCCGGCCCCCGGGGTGCTCTCGATGGTGAGCCTTCCCCCATGCCGATTGAGCACGTGCTTGACCAGCGCGAGCCCTAAACCGGTGCCGCCTTGCGCGCGGCTGTCGGCTACGTCGACGCGGTAGAAGCGCTCGGTCAGCCGCGGCACGTGCTCGGGGGCGATGCCGGGGCCGTAGTCGCGTATCTGCAGGCGCGCTTCCGGGGTGCCGGCGCGGGTCTGGCCGCGGCTCAGCGTGATGTCGACGCGTTTTCCCGCGGCGCCGTATTTGAGCGCGTTCTCCACCAGGTTCTCAAGCGCGCGGATCAATTCGTCGCGGTCGCCCAGCACGATCAGCGGCTCGCCGGGCGCGCTGAGCTTGATCTCGACGCCGCGGTCGCGCGCCAGCATCTGCAAGCCGTCCGCCACCTGGCGCACGATCGGCGCCAGATCGACCGGCGTATTGGGCTGCAGATGGGCGTTGAGCTCGATGCGCGACAGCGACAGGAGATCGTCGATCAGGCGGGCCATGCGCGCGGCCTGGCCCTGCATGATGACGAGAAACTTCTCGCGCGCGGCCGGATCGTCCTTGGCGGGACCTTGCAAGGTCTCGATGAAGCCGAGCAGGGCGGCGAGCGGCGTGCGCAATTCGTGGCTGGCATTGGCGATGAAGTCGGCGCGCATTTCCTCGACCCGGCGCAGCGGCGTCAGGTCGTTGAAGATCAACATGATGATGTCGCTGCCGCCGCCCTCGCCGGTGGCCAGCCGCACCGGCGTGACAAAGGCCTCGAACCAGCGGTCGCGCGGCACGCGTTCGAAGAATTCCACCCGCTGCGGCTCGCGCCGCCTGGCGGCACGGCGGATGGCATCCACCAGTTCCGGCATGCGCAGCGTAATGAGCGCGGGCTCGCCGCGGCGCAGCGCCGGCGCAATGCCGGCGGCGGCCTCGTTGAAGGCGAGCACCCTGCCCTCGCGGTCGAGCACGATCGCCGGCTGCTGCAAGCCGGCGATCAGCGAGTCGATCAGCAGCACCTGCGCGGGCGGGGCCAGGCGCGCGCTGGCGCCAGCGGTACCGCCGGCCGCGGCGGCGAGGCCGCTGGCGCCGAAAAGCGCGGACCAGGCCTCGCGCAGGCGGCCGAAGAGGCCGTCGCGGTTGCTGAGATTGTGCTGCTCGGTCGACATCGTTTCAGTCGGGGTTGCTGTTGCGGCGGCGCTCGATCTCGCTGATGAGCGGCTCGGCCACCTCGACCTTACGCGGTGGCGGCAGCACGGTGTGGCGCCGCATATAGACGAACTCGCGCACGCCCAATATGGCAAGCGCCAGCACGAAGGGCGAGAGATAATACAATACGCGAAACAGCAGGAGACCCGCCACCAAGTCTTCCTTGGGAAACTGCCATAAGGCCACCAGCATGGCAGCGTCGAACACGCCGAGGCCGCCGGGCGCGTGGCTGGCAAAGCCGAGCATGGTGGCGGAGACGAACACCACAAGCAGCGTGACGAAGCCGATATTCGGCTCGCTCGGCAGCAGCATGTACATGGCGAGCGCGCAGAAGCCGAGGTCGCACAGGCCGATGACGATCTGCACCAGCGTGGACGGCCCGCTCGGCAGCTTCACCTTCCATTCGCCCTGGCCGATCTCGCGTGACGCGCTCCACACCCAGCCGATATAGGAGAACAGCACCGCCAGGATGACGAGCGCGATGGCGCGGTTGATCCAGCCGGGAAACTGCGTGATCGGGGTGGCGGCATGCGGCTCGATGGTGACGCTCAGGCCCAGCACGGTGGCGTTGCCGAGCCAGAAGGTGAGCCCGGCGACGAAGCAGATCTTGGCGACGTCGATGGCCGACAGCCCGAAGGCCGAATAGATGCGGTAGCGCACGGCGCCGCCGGTGAAGACGGTGGCGCCGATATTGTGGCCGACCGCGTAGCTGGTGAAGCCGGACATGGCGGCGATGCGATAGGGAATCTCGGGGTGTTCGATGGTGCGCAGCGCGAACCAGTCGTAGAAGGTGAGCGTGAAATAGCCGCCGGCAACGCAGACCGCCGCCACCGCGATATCTCTATGCGGCGTCGCCTTGAGCGCGGCGACTACGCCGTCGACGTCGAGATGGCGCAGCATGTGGAACAGCACCACCGCCGCCACCACGATGATGCCGAGACTGAGCACCACGCCGATGCGGCGCCATCCGATCGTATGCTGCAGAAAGCGCGCCACCGCGCGCAACGACTTGAGCATCCTTCCTCCGCAACGGCCGGGGGCGGCCCCGCAACGCAAGATTGCTCCCCGCGCCGCGCGCCCGGAGCGGGCGCCGCGCTCCCCTAGCAGAACTCCGCCGGGGGCGCGAGAGCGCCGCGGCCAAGGCGTGCCTGGCCAAGCATATAGGATATGGCTGCGGCGGATGCGCAGGGGCGGCGTTGAGGCCTTGACGCCCGGTCCAAAACAAAGCCCGGCCTCGCGCTGGGGCGAGGCCGGGTCTTGTTAACGTAACCGGGTCGGAAGCGGTCAGTCGCAGACCTGGTAGTAGTGCACGCGCTTGCCGTGCCTGGTCCACACCACCTTGCGCACCGTGTAGCAGTCGTCGGCGACATAGTTGGGATAGAGGCCGACATAGAGACCGCCATGGCCCCAGCCATGATGACCCCAGTGGTGCCAATGCTTGGCGGAGGCGGCGGTGGGTGCGAGCGCGGTGGCCGCAATGACGGCGGTGGCGCCGAGCGCGATGGCGAGCTTGCGGAACATGGTGGTCACTCCTCTCTGAATGTCTGGGATGCGGCTTTCGCATCTCCTGTGCCGGTTGTCGGGGCGGGCCGCCGGCAGGTTCAAAGGCGGCCTGGGGACGGTCCCCCGACCGCCCGCAAGGGCCTGAAGCCGTTTGCTTTTTTGGAACCAAAAAAACCTTGCCGCGGGATAAGGGACCTCGCCCGGCTTGGCCGGAAGCGGCCGGACCAGTACAAGCACGCCTAAGAAGCGCCGGGCCGGCGCTAAAATGCGTTAACTTTCCTCGCTTTGGCTTGAACCTCGGCGCGCCGGCGCGCGACCGACCGATGAGCCGATTGGCTGCCGATGCAGACGACGTCCGATGATGAAGCTCTGATCGCTAGGATTGCAGGCGGCGACCGGCTTGCCATGCAGGTGCTGTTCGCGCGGCACCATGTGCGGGTCTACCGGTTCGTGTTGCGCCTGGTGCGCAACGAAGCGACGGCGGAGGACTTGATCAGCGAGGTCTTCCTCGAAGTCTGGCGTCAAGCCGGCAAGTTCGAGGGCCGCTCCGCCGTCACCACCTGGATGCTCGGCATCGCGCGCTTCAAGGCCCTCTCGGTCCTGCGCCGCCGCCAGGAGGACGAACTGGATGAAGAGACGGCCGAGCGCATCGTGGATCAATCCGACGATCCCGAAACGGCGCTCACCAAGAAGGACGCGGGCGCGGTCTTGCGCGGATGCCTGACCAAGCTCACGGCCGAACATCGGGAAGTGATCGATCTCGTCTACTACCACGAGAAATCGGTCGAGGAGGTTGCCGGAATCGTCGGCATTCCGGAAGCGACGGTGAAAACGCGCATGTTCTACGCGCGCAAGAAATTGTCCGAGCTCCTCAAGGAGCAAGGGGTCGAGCGAGGTTGGCCATGAACGCAATAGAAAAGGACGCGCCCGAGCGCGGTGAGATCGAGGAGCTGCTGCCGTGGCACGCGGCAGGTACGCTGAGCCGGCGCGACGCGCAGCGCGTGGAGGACGCGCTTCGCAGCGACCCCGAGCTTGCGCGCCGCTACGCGCACGTGCGCGAGGAGATGAACGAGACCATTCTGCTCAATGAGTTGCTGGGCGCGCCGTCCTCGCGCGCGATGGACACATTGTTCGCCAAGATCGACGCCGAGCCGGCGCGCGCCGGCGGTTCGACGCGCAAGTCGGGCGCGGGCTTTTCCGGTTTCCTCTCGAGCCTGTCGCCGCGCGCGCTGGCCTGGGCGGCAAGCGCAGCCGTCATCGCCATTCTGCTGCAGGCCGGCTTCATCGCCGACATGGTGTGGCAGCAAAGCCCTACCGGCTATCAGACCGCTTCGGCGCCGAGTGCGGCGCAAGCCGCCGGCGCCTATACGCTCATTCGCTTCGCGCCGCAGGCGAGCGTCGACGACGTCAACAAATTCCTGGAAACCAACAAGCTCACCATCGCGGCCGGCCCCATGCCGGGCGGGCTCTACAAGGTGCAGGTGGCCGACCACGCGCTCGGCAAGGACGAGATGAGCGCGCTGGTGGGCAAGCTCGGCCGCGACCGGGTGGTTGGCTTCATCGTCGCGGCGCAGTGAGGCGCATAGGCCATGCGCGCCTCCTCCGGCATTCTGCTCACGTTGGCCGCCGTCGCGCTGATCGGCGCCGCGGGCGGCGCGTCCGCGCAACATTACGGCCGCGGCGGCGGGCAGAATTATCACGCCGACCGGCCCCCATCCGGCCGCGACGGCGGCTGGCAGCGGGGCGGGCGGCATGGCGACGGCTGGCACCGCAACCGCTGGCACGGGCCGAGCCTGGTGGTGACGGCGCCAGATGACGAACTCTATGACGACGATGACGACGCGCCGCGTCGGGTGCACCGCGCGCGCCGCCCGCCACGCCGCGCGCAAAGCGGCGCACCGCCGGCCGGCGAGCGGCGGCTTTTGCCCGACGAGGTGGTGATCGAGGTGCGCAATTCGCTGAGCGAGGCGCAGATCGCGGCGCTGCAGCGCCGGTACCGGCTGACCCGCGTCGAGCGCCAGCGCTTCGCGCTCAGCGGCACCACGCTGTTCCGCTGGCGCATTCCCGACGGCCGCTCGGTCACAACGGTGATCCGCGCGCTGGAACGCGACAATGCCGTGCTGTCGGCGCAGCCAAACTATCAATACGCGCTGCAGCAGGCGGCGGTCGCTGCCGGCGAGGCACCGCAATACCAGCGCGCCAAACTCAATCTGCCGCAGGCGCAGTCAATCGCCAAAGGCGGCGGCGTGCGCGTGGCGGTTATCGATTCCATGATCGACGCGGCAAACCCCGAGCTCACCGGCAGCGTGGTGGACAGCTTCGACGCGCTGCAGAGCCCGGGCCAGCCGGACAAGCACGGCACGGGCGTGGCCAGCCTGATCGCCGGCCACGGCAAGCTCACCGGTGCCGCGCCCGACGCGCGCATCCTCGCCGTGCGCGCCTTCGATCCCGCCGGCGGGGCTGCGCAAGGCACCACATTCAACGTGCTGAAGGGGCTCGACTGGGCGGTGGCGCACAAGGCGCAAATCGTCAATATGAGCTTTGCCGGCCCGCGCGACCCGGCGCTGCAGCGCGCGCTCGCCGCCGCCCGCAAGCGCGGCCTGGTGCTGGTGGCGGCCGCCGGCAATGGCGGAACGAAATCGCCGCCGCTCTATCCGGCCGCCGACGAGAACGTGATCGCGGTGACGGCGACCGACGCGCATGACCGCCTGCTCGGCCAGGCCAATCGCGGCCGCTATATCGATTTGGCGGCGCCCGGCGTGCAGGTGCTGGTGGCGGTGCCGGGCGGCTACGAGGTGTCGTCGGGCACCTCTTACGCGGCAGCGGAGGTGAGCGGCATCGCCGCGCTGATGCTGCAACGCGACCCGGCGCTCGGCCCGGCCCGGCTGCAGCGCATCCTGATGCACACCGCCCACGACCTCGGCCGCAAGGGCCGCGACGCCGAATTCGGCGCCGGTCTCGCCGACGCCTTCGCCGCGGTGAGCGCGGAAGGGCCGGTGACCGCCTCGGCGCCGCTGCCGCGGCGGCGCGAGACGGCCGGCTCGCGCTGATTTGCCGCCCCAGAAAAAGCTCCCCGCGCCAGCGAACGTTGTTCCGCTTCAGGCGTTTTCCCGGCATGATGTCTCCGGGGGCGGCGACGAGAATCGGTCTTGCCAATGTCTGAGGTCAGCGCGCCCGCCCACCACCCCGAGCCCTCACGCCGCGACTTTCTCTATATCGCCACCGGCGCCGTCGCCGCCTTCGGCGCCGCCGCCACGCTGGTGCCGCTCATCGGCCAGATGAACCCGGACGCCGCCACGCTCGCGGCCGGCGGCCCGGTCGATCTCGACCTCAGCAAGGTTGAGCCCGGCCAGCAGGTGCAGGTGCGCTGGCGCAGCCGGCCGATCTTCGTGATGAACCGGACGCCTGCGGCGCTCAAGATGCTGCAATCGAAGGAGGTCACCGACCGCCTGTCCGATCCGAATTCGGAGAACCACCAGCAGCCGTCATACGCGCAGAACTGGCACCGCTCGCTGAAACCGGAATTCGGCGTGCTGGTCGGCATCTGCACGCATCTCGGCTGCATCCCCTCGTTCTTCCCGCAGCCGAGCAAGACCACGCCGACCGCCGACTGGCCGGGCGGCTATTTCTGCCCCTGCCACGGCTCGAAATACGACCTCGCCGGCCGCGTCTATTCCGGGGTGCCGGCGCCCTACAACCTGCCGGTGCCGCCTTATTTCTTCGTCAACGACAAGAAAATCCGCATCGGCGAAAACCCCAAAGGCGAGACCTTCGATTTCGGCTCGATCCTGCAGATCTAGCGTGCATTAGCTGAGACAGGCCTGCCAGCCGCGGCCGGCGGGCTATGTTTCGCTTGCGCGGGGCAAGGCGAATTGCCATCTGAGGCGGACATTTTCACGCGCTTTGCGGACCCGCAATGACCGAGCAACCGCCCATGATGCCGCTGCGCGTGACGCGCAACGAGCCGATCGCCGACGGCATTAATCTCATCGAATTCCGCGACCCCGCCGACAAGCCGCTGCCGGAATTTTCCGCCGGCGCGCATATCACCATCCGGGTGCCGAACGGGCTGCTGCGCAAATATTCGCTGTGCAACGATCCGGCCGAGCGCGACCGCTATCGGGTCGCGGTCAAGCGCGAGGCGAACGGACGCGGCGGCTCGGCCGAGCTGGTCGATCGTGTGAAGGCGGGCGACGAGCTGATGGTGGCGCCGCCGGTCAACGATTTCGGCCTGCCGCAGCGCGCGCAGGATTTCCTGTTCATCGCCGGCGGCATCGGCATCACGCCGATGATGGCGATGATCAAGCAGGTGCGGGCGCAAGGAAAGCGCTTCCGGCTGTTCTACTGCACGCGCTCGGCCGAGACGACGGCCTTCGTCGAGGAATTGAGCAAGCCGGAATACGCAGGCCTCGTCACCATCCATCACGACCACGGCGATCCCTCCTGCTCGCTCGACCTGAAGCCGATCCTGGCCGAGCGCAAGAACCGCGAGCATCTCTATTGCTGCGGCCCGCGCCCGCTGATGGAGGCGGTGCGCCATTTCACCGACCACTGGTCGTCGACCGCGGTGCATTTCGAGGCCTTCAGCGAGGCGGAGACGCACAAGCCGGACGACAAGCCGTTCAAAGTGCGGCTCGCCAAGTCCGGCAAGGTGATCGAAGTGCCGGTGAGCAAGACCATCCTGGAAGTGCTGCGCGAGGCCGGACTGGAAGTGCCGAGCTCGTGCGAGACCGGCACCTGCGGCACCTGCCGCACCAAGCTGCTGGCGGGCGAGGCCGACCACCGCGACCTGGTGCTGGCCGATCACGAGCGCAAGGATCAGATCATGATCTGCGTGTCGCGCGCGCGCACCGACGAGATCACGATCGACCGGTAGAATTCCGCGTTGCGACCAACAGCAGCATCGTCATGGCCGCGCTTGTCCCGGCCATCCACGTCTTTGCATTTCGAACAAGTGAGTCGTGGATGCCCGGCACAAGGCCGGGCATCACGGCCGATATTAGTCCCGATCTATTCCTGCACCGTGCGCAGATAATCGCGCAGGTCGCGGGCGTCCTGCGTGGTGAGGTCGAATTGCGGCATGTCGGGATGGTTGGACGACAGGCCGTGCATCTGCCCGCCGGGGAAATTGTCGAGATCGAGGATCTGGCCGAACTTGCGGAACGGCGGCGCCTCCTCATGCGGACTCTTGCCGGTCTTGTCGATGGCGTGGCATTTGGCGCAGAACTCCTTGGCGATGGCACGGCCGTGCGCGACCGGGTCTTGTGAACCGTTTTGCGCGCGCGCCGGCGCGCCCACGAGCAAGAGCGCAAGCAAAGCGGCGATCGAAACCAAGGCTTTCATCGGTACATCTCAGGCGCGATTCGCGGAGAAAAGATGGCGCGCCGGAAGGGATTCGAACCCCTGACCCCCAGATTCGAAGTCTGGTGCTCTATCCAGCTGAGCTACCGGCGCCACGCGCAAAGCATGCCGCGCCGCGCTTGTTTGGCACTTTCGGCCCAACCCAGCAAGCCGCCTGCGCCAAGCAAAGTACGCGCCGATGGAGCGCGTGTTCTGGCTGTACCGCCAAGGACGTGAGCGTCGACGGCATCAAGCACGATTTCGCCAGGTCCGCCTTCCGGCGCGGGACGGTCGGAGGGAATTTGCGCTATGATATGCTGCGAGCATTAAACGAAGGCTTGAAAGAGGATCTGGCGGCGGATGGCGAATTTCACGACGATTGCACTCGAGCGTCACGGGCCGGTGGCGCGTCTCATTCTTTCCCGGCCGCAGCGCGCCAACGCGCTCAATCAGGCCATGCTGGAAGAGATCAATGCCGCGCTCGACGATGTCGAGCGCGACCCGCAAGCGCGGGCGGTCATTGTCACCGGCGCGGGCCAAGCGTTTTCCTCCGGCTTCGACCTCAAGGAACAGATGGAGCGGCGGCCGAGCGGGACCGAGCAATGGCGCGGTATCCTGCGCAAGGATTTCGATACGGTCATGCGCTTCTGGCATTGCCCGCTGCCGACCATTGCGGCGGTGCGCGGGCCCTGCCTCGCCGGCGCCTGCGAGCTGGCGCTCGCCTGCGATATCACCATCGCCACGGAGGACGCCTTTTTCGGCGAGCCGGAGCTGAAATTCGGTGCCGGCATCGTGGCCTTGCTGCTGCCCTGGGTGGTAGGGCCGAAGATCGCCAAGGAGATCGTACTGACCGGCGAGGACCGCGTGCCGGCCGCGCGCGCTCTTGAGATCGGCATGATCAATCGCGTGGTGAAGGCCGAGGAGCTGGAGGGCGCTGCCCTGTCGATGGCGCAACACATCGCGGCAATCGACCCCAATCTGGTCAAGCAGACCAAGCGCGCGCTCAACCGCGCGCTCGAGGCACAGAACATGCTGGCGGCGCTGGAAGAGGCGCTGGCGATCGATCTGGAAATCGAAGCGCCGGGCTCGCCCGACAAGGTGCAGTTCATGGAGATCGCGCGGCGCGACGGCTTGAAGGCGGCGCTGGCCTGGCGCGACGCGCGCTTCCCGGGCAAGCGGACATGAGCGGCGCGCTCGCCGATTTGCTTTCCGGCGCGCTCGCCTCGCTGGTCGAGCCGGTGACAGGCGCGGGCGGCGAAGCGCAACCACCCGCCGCCTTGCTGGCGATCGCAGACCGCGTGCAAAGCGCGCTCGCAGCGCAGGGGCTGGCGCGCGACGAGCCGGTGCATCTGCGCATCGGCAACCGGCCTGCCGATGTCGGCGCGCTGCTCGGAATTTGGCAGGCGGGCGGCGTGGCGGTGCCGGTGCACGTGTCGGCGGCACCGGCAACGCGCGAACGGGTGCAGGCGCTGACCGCGGCGCGCTTTCTCATCGACGGTGACACGCTTTCCGTCATTGGCGACGCCCAACCGCCGCGGCGCGATCTGCTGCGCGACGCAAGCCTCATCATCTTCACCTCGGGCAGCACGGGACTGCCGAAGGGCGCCGTCATCGGGCATGCGCGCCTGGCCGGCAAGCTCGCCGTGCTCGACCGGCTGCTCAATTTGCGCGCCGACGACAGCGTGCTGCTGCCGCTGCAGATGACCTTCATCTTCGGGCTTTGGGTCATGCTGCTGGCGCTGTCGAAAGGCGCGCGCCTGGTGCTGATGCCGAAGGCCGACCGCGACACGCTCAAGCAGGCGCTCGAAGAGACGACCGTGCTGGCCGCGGTGCCGTCCATGCTGCGCGCGCTGCCGGCCGATGGCGCAGCGCCCAGGCTGCGCCTGATCCTCACCGGCGGCGAAGCGCTGGCGCCGGCGCTGGCCGCCCATTTGCGCCGCTTCGCGCCGGCCCAAATCTACGACCTCTACGGGCTGACGGAGACCGGCTCCTGCGACTTCTGCCTCGGGCCGACCGATCAGCCGCAGGGCTTCGGCAGCATCGGACGGCCGACCGAGGGCGTCACCTTTCGCATTGCGCCTGCCGGCGAACTGCAAATCCGCACGCCCTTCGGCATGCTCGGTTACCTCGACGAGCCGCAATTGACGGAAAGCGCCTTCGCCGACGACTATTTCAGGACCGGCGATCTCGCGCAGGCAACCGACGGCGATCGGGTCGCATTGATCGGCCGCGCCAAGGACATGATCTCGCGCGGCGGCATCAAGATCGCGCCGCTGGAAGTCGACAATCTCATCGCCGAGCATCCCGACGTGGCCGCCGCCCTGTGCGCCGGCGTTGCCGACGCGCGGCTGGGCGAGGTCGTGCACGCGGTCGTCGTGCCGCGCCCGGGCCGCAGCATCGACATCGCGCAGTTGCGCGCCTGGCTCGGCGAGCGCACCGAACGCTTCAAGGTGCCGGACGTCATCTACGTGCGCGACGCGCTGCCGAGCGGGGCGACCGGCAAGGCCGACCGGCGCGCGGTGGCGCGGCTGGCGGAGGAGGAGCGCTGCAAATCCAAGGGCTTTGAGCCAAGCACGACACCGCTCGGAGCAGCTTCAAATCCGCGTCACCCAGGAGGACGGTCGTCAGGCTTGGTCGAGCCCGATCTATTTGATTAAAGCGCCGCAGGCCGCTCCCGAGCGCGGTTAGCCGGCCTGCGTGCCCGCCGCATGCCGCTCAACGCTCGTACGTCAGGTTGGCGCCGCGGTTTTTAGCGCGGCAGCTCGGCACGGGCGACACATGGCGCACGAAAACCGGCGCCAACGTCATTTTCGCTTGGACGTTCCCTTGGACGCTCCCTTGGACGTCTCGGCCGGCGCCGGCCTTTCCAAAGCAGCGAGCAGCGGCGCGAGGTCCTCCGCGTAGCGCCGCCAACGGCCGATTGCGCCGGTGTAGATCGGCTGGCGGACCTGCGTTGCGCTCGCCGTTCGCACCGGCCGTTCGGTCTCGTGAAACGACAGACAGCGCTCGTCCCACGGCAGGCCGCAATAGGCGACGATCCGCCGCGCCTGCCCTTCGAGGTCGCCCACCACGTCTTCGTAGCGCACATCGAGAATTGCTTGCGCCGGCAGCACGCGGTGCCAGTGCGCCATGAGCCGGGCGTAGCGTTGGTAATAGCGGCCGAGCTCGGCGAGATCGTAGGTGTGGTTCTGCTCGGCGCTGAACAGCTTCGAGAAGCAGGAGATGCAGGTGTCGACGGGATCGCGCACGGAATGGATGATCTTGGCGTTCGGCAGCGCGAGATGGATGAGCCCCGCGAAGTAGTAGTTTGACGGCATCTTGTCGGTCACGCGCTCGGCGCCCGACGCCAGCGCGCGCGCCTTGGCGACGTAACCGGCGCCGATCTGCCGCAAGCCCGATGCGTCGAGCGACGGCACGAAATCCGGATAGGGGATCGTCAGCCCGTCGGGCCCGTGCACACCGAGAATGACGTCGTTGAACGTCATCAATTCGCCGGCGCCGTGCACCATCGGATGGCTGGCGATGATCTGTTCGATCAAGGTCGTTCCCGAGCGCGGCATGCCGATGACGAAGATCGGCACGCGCGAGGGGTCGCCGCCGCCCGATTTCGCCGCTATCAGCTCGCGCGTGAAAACGGCTTCGATCCGCTCGAACAGCGCAAAGGTCATCGCCTCATCGTAGGAAACGGCGGCGCGCTTGGCGGCGTTGCCGGCGAGCAGATGGGCGAACGAGCGCCGGTAATCCTTCAAATCGCCATAGGCCTTGCCGAGCGCGAAATCGAGCTGCAGGCGGTCGGTCTTCGACAGCCCTTCGGACTTCCCCACCAGGGATTCCATCAACGTGAGGTGGGGATCGTCAGGCTCGAACTTCTTGGAATCGGCGAGATTGACGTAGACGCCGGCGATGTTCGGATCGAGCCGGACCGCCTGCACATAGGCGTCGCGCGCCTCATGCAATTGACCGAGCTCTTTCAGCACGTTGCCCATGTTGTTGTAGGCGTCGGCGAGATCGGGCTTGAGCGTGAGCGCGCGCCGGTAGTGCGCCAGCGCCGCGGCGAGGTCGCCGCGCTCGAAAGCGATGCGGCCGGCGAGATTGACGGCGTCGTGGTTGTCGGCGTTGAGCGCGAGCGCGCGCTCGTTCGCCGCGGCCGCTTCATCGACCTTGTCCTGGTCGAGCAGCACCGTGGCGTAGTGCACGAAAAGCTTTTCGTCGCGCGATTCGATGGTCAGCGCGCGGCGCATGAGATCGGCCGCCTCGTCGAACCGCTCCAGGTCCTTGAGCGCGAGCGCCAGATTGTCCAGCGTGTCGGGATTGTTCGGCGTGAAGTCGAGCGCCTTGCGATAGGCGGTCTCGGCTTCCTCGGGACGCTTCAATTCGCGCAGGCAGGTGCCGAGATTGTTCCAGGCATCGGCAAAACTCGGCTGCAATTCGAGGGCGCGCCGATAATCCTGTTCCGCATCTGCGAAGCGTTTGAGACGCTGGCGCGCATTGCCGCGATTGCTGTAGGCCTGCGCGAAATTGGCATCCTGCGCGACGGCGCGGTCGTAAAAGCCGAGCGCCTCGTCGAACTTGCCCTGGTCGAACAACGCGATGCCGAGATTGCTCAAGGCGCCGGCGTAATTGGGGTTGAGCGCAACGGCGCGCTTTCCGGCGGCCACGGCCTCGTCGATACGGCCGGCAAGCCGGCACATCTCGCCGAGATTGGCATGATAGAGCGCGTTGTCCGGCGCGATCGCGATGGCGCGCCGGATGTGCTCGATCGCTTCGGCGGTCTTGCCCGACTGGTGCGCGACGATACCGAGCATATGCACGGCTTCGGCATTGTTCGGGTCGGCCGCGGCCGCGCGGCGCGTCAGTTCGTCGGCGTCGGCCAGAAATCCGTGACGGCGCTTCTGCTCGGCGAGGATGAGGGCCTGACCGGGCGAGGCCACCTCGGCCGGGGGGGCGACGGGCTTCGCGGCCTGCGCGGCTTGCGCGGCAAGTGTGGCGGCGGCTTCGGCGGCGCGCCGCTCGCCCTCGGCCTTGAACGGCGTCAGGCGCGCCGTGTCGCCCGCCGCCACTTCCTTCAGCTCTCCCGCCACGCGCGCGATCACGTCGGCGAAGTCCTCGCCCTTTTTCTGGCGGAACAGCCGCATGGTCGGGTACCAGGGATTGTCCTCGCGGTTGAGCAGCCAGCGCCAATCGGTCACCCAGGGCAGCAGCACCCAGACCGGCTTGCCCACCGCGCCGGCGACATGGGCGACCGAGGTGTCGACCGTGATGACGAGGTCGAGCGCGGCGATGGCGGCGGCGGTATCGGTGAAATCCTCGAATTTGGCCGCGAGGTCTTCGATCGGCGGTTTGCGTTTGAGCTTTTTCAGGTCGGCCGCGCGCGGCCCGAATTGCAGGCTGACGAAGCTGGTGCCGGGCACGTCGAACAGCGGCGAAAGTCGCGTCAGATCGAGCGAGCGGCGGGTATCGTTGACGTGCTCGGGATTGCCGGCCCACACGATGCCGATTTTCAATCCTTGCAGCTTTGCCAGGCGCTCGCTCCAGCGCCGCAGCGCGTCTGCCGGCGCGCGCAGGTAAGCCACATCGGCCGGAATGGTTTCGAGGCGAGTCCTGAAAACGCGCGGCAGGCTCAACAGCACGGCGTCGCATTGATAGGGCGCCGGATCGCCGCGGTCGCCGATCACGACCACGCCGGGCAGGCTCTCGCGCAACAAGGTCACAAGCTGCTGGTGCACGCGCAGCGTCACCTTGGCGCCGCGGGCGAGCAGCAGCGGCATGTAGCGGGCGAATTGCAGCGTGTCGCCGAAACCCTGCTCGGCCTGCACGTAGATATGCTTGCCGGCGAGACTTTCGCCCTGCCACGGGATCTCGGGAAATTTCGGCCCCTTGCGCTCGGTCGAGCGCAATCGCCATTCGTATTCGTCCCAGCCCTCGGCGAGATCGCCGCGCATCAGCAGCAGAATGCCGAGTCCCGAGCGCGCATTGGCGTGATGCGGCGCCAGCGCGATGGCGCGGCGCAGGACGGAAATGCCTTCTTCGAAACTGCCGCTGTGATGCAGCGTGGTGCCGAGATTGGCCCAGGCGTCGGCGAAGTCGGGCTTGAGCGCGATGGCGCGGCGATAGGCGGCGATCGCCTCGTCGAACCGCCGCAGGGCGTGCAGGGCGTTGCCGAGATTGCTGTGCGCCTCGGCAAAATTCGGGTTGGCTTGAATCGCCTTGCGCTGGGAGGCGGCGGCTTGCTCGTATTCCTTCAATTCGTAGAGGGCGACGCCGAGATTGCTCAGCGCAGCCGGCATGGTCGGCTCGATCTCGAGGGCGCAACGGGCAGCCTCCACGGCGAGCTTGGGCCTGCCGGCGAGACGGAGCATTTCACCGAGATTGGCGTGAAATAGCGCCACGTGGGGCGCGAGCTTGGCGGCGCGCTTGACGTGCTCGATCGCCTCGCCGAGCCGGCCATTCTGGTGGGCGATGACGCCGAGCAGATGCTCGGCTTCCGGCACGTTCGGCCGCGCCTCGAGAATCTGGCGGCAGACCGCCTCCGCCTCGAGCAACTGGCCGGCATTGCGGCAGCGCTCGGCGTACATCAGCGCCTCGCCAAGCGGCATAAGTCTCGCGTTGCTCTGCGCCGGTTCCATTGGCGTTTCGATTATCACGTGGACTGCCGTGCGGCTACGACATCGCGGCATGCAATGCATGAGAGCAAAACTTGCGCGCCGCACTCTCCCAAATGCTGGTAGAGTCAAGCATGCACCAATCTTTGATTGTAGGGAAGATTCGGATTACTTATTTCTTCAGTGCGCCGCTCTCAAAGGCCACGCATTGCCTGGTGATTATTTTACAACGGGCCGAGAAAATTCCCCGACGGAGCGCGCATATCCACCCGTAATGTTAGCGATACATTGCGGCGTCATACGCGCCTTCGATACTGTCCCGACGGGGCGTTAATGGGAATGGCTGCGTCAATCACAGCCTGAGTTCGGGGCTGGTCTGTTCATGCAATCTCCAGGAGTTGGCGGCGCCACATTGCGCTCGCTGCTCGCGTCGAGTTCGGTCGTGGCGTTGCTGATCGGCGGCGGCACGCCGCCGGCTTATGCCGCGTGCAGCACCTCCATTACCGGCACCACCGCGGGCTGCAATAATACCGGCTCCCTTAGCGGCATTGCCATCAATAACGCCACCGTCACGAGCAATATTTCGAACACCGGCGCGGGCACGATCAGCCCCAACGGCATCATAATCACCAACAGCACGATCACCGGCGGCATCCTCGATTCCGGGGCTGGCATTGCTGGCGGCATCAAGATCGACAGCACGAGCAGGCTTGTCGGCACGGGCGCTTACGGAAGCAGCATCGCTATTCTCACCTTCGGCACCAGTTTTTCAGGCGGCATCAGCAACGCCGGCTCGCTGATTTCTACTGCTGCGACCAACAATCGGGCCTTGGGCATTTCCAACTCGGTCTTCACCGGTGGCGTTACGAATACGGGAACGATCTCGGGAGGATACGGTGTCGACTTCAGCCAAGGATACATCTCCGGCGTCGGCTCCCACCAACTGACCTTCGATGGTGGATTTACCAACAGCGGGATTATCAGTGGGGCGCGAGTTGGCGTTGACGTCACCTTCACTGACAAATTCGGCACCAACGCACCCAACGGCGGCATCACCAATAGTGGCACGATCACCGGTCCAACAGGCGTAAGGGTTGCAAACTTTGGCACGTTCGCAGGCGGCATCACCAACAGTGCCGGCGGAAAAATCTCGGGTAACAATTTTGCCATCAGAATTGGGGCTTTAGCCTCATCCAGCGGTTACTCCTATACGTCGACCACCTTCTCTGGCGGCATCAACAATGCCGGCACGATCACGGCATCGCACAGCGGCGGCACTTCTGCCGGCATCTTCGTCGGAGCTCAGAACTACGCCTTTGGTACAACTACTTTAAATTCGACGCTTTCGACGTTCGCCGGCGGCATCACCAATAGCGGCGCCATCATATCCGGCGCCAAGGGCATCTGGATCGGCGGCGTTGCCTCCGGAAGTCACGTGACCGTTGACGTATCGAGCTTCCTCGGCGGCATCACCAATTCAGGCCAAATCGCCGCGGTCACCGGCATCCTGGTCGACTCGCACGTCCATAATTTCTCCGGCACCATCGCCAACTCCGGCACCATCAGCGGCAGTGCCGCCGCCATCGACCTGAGCGGCGCCGCCGTGTCGATGAATATCAGCCAGACAGCCGGGCTGCTTTCAGGCGCCGTCAAGCTCTCGGCGCATTCGGACGTGTTCACCGTGTCCGGCGGCTCGATCGCCGGCAACATCGTCGGCTCGGGCACGCACGACACCCTCACCTTCGCGCCGAGCGGCACATTCACCTACGGCAACAATTTCAGCGGCATTCATCAGGCCAACGTCAATTCCGGCACGGTGGTGCTCAACGGCAACAATACCGCGACCGGCATGACGGTGAGCTCGGGCGGCACGCTTGCCGGCACCGGCACTATCGTTTCGACCGTCACGGTCAACAGCGGCGGCACGCTGGAGCCCGGCACGCCGGGCACGGCGGGCACCAATCTCCACGTCACCGGCGCCGTGGACTTCCTTTCCGGCGCGAAATATCTCGACACCATCAACGGCCTCAGCGCGAGCGAAATCCTCATCAGCGGCCTGGCCACGCTGGGCGGCGCCACGGTCACCATCGCTGCCGGCTCAACCGTGAGCGCCGGCCATACCTATACGCTGCTGTCGGCGGGCGGCGGGGTGTCGGGCACGTTCAGTTCGTCCGTGAGCTACGGAACCTTGACCGGCACGCTCAGCTACGACTCGAACGACGTCTATCTGGTGTTCGGCAATCCCTGCCATGCCGTGACCGGCGCCTACACCAATTCCGGCAGCACGCCAGGCCTCTGCGTCACCAACCAGACGTTCAGCGGCAACGTGAGCAATTCCGGCACGATCTCGACCAGCGGCATCAAAGTCACCAACAGCACCATCACCGGCTCGATCGTCGACACCGGCACGCTGGTCGGCGGCATCACGATCGATGCCACGAGCAAGATCGTCTCGACGGCCACCGCTGTCGCGTTTAACGGCGCGAGCTTCAGCGGCGGCATCAGCAATGCCGGCCTGCTCTCCGCTGGCCACGGCATCACCGCTTTTAATTTTGCAAATTACGCCGGCGGAATTACCAATTCCGGCACAATCTCCGCCTCGACCGGCGGTATCGATGTCTTTAGCGGCGTCGGCTTTTCCGGCGGCGTCAGCAACAGCGGTACGATAACTGGCGGTTTCGGCATCGTCGTCGGCCTCGTCAGTACCTTCTCCGGCGGCATCACGAACACCGCCGGTGGCGTAATCGACGCGAACACGATCGGCATCAGCGTTACCAACGTCACTACGTTCACGGGCAACGTCTCGAACGCCGGCACGATCAGTGCGCCGACCGCCATCAAGATCGCCGGCTCAACGATCAGCGGCGGCATTTTCGACAGCGGCATCATCAATGCCTCCGCCCACGGCATCCTGATCGACAGCACGAGCAAAATCACGGCGGGCAGCACCGCCATCAAGGTCACCGGTGCGACCTTCTCGGGGGGCATTTCCAACGCCGGCACGCTCTCGGCGTCCACTTTCGGCGTCCTGGTCAACGGGACGACCACTTTCGGCGGCGGCATCGCCAATAGCGGCACTGTTTCCGCTGCGGCCGGCGGCCTTGCCAACGGCGGGATTGTCGTCAAATACGTCTCGACGTTCTCGGGCGGCATCGTCAACAGCGGATCTGGAACGATCGCGGCAAGCAATAGCGCCATCAATATCGATAACGTTTCGGTCTTCACTGGCAGCTTGTCCAATGCCGGCAAGATCACCGCCAAATACGGACTCAATGTCACCACCATCGTCCAATTCGGTTCGACCAGCGCCGGCGGCGGCGTTGTCAATAGTGGCACCATTTCAGCGGCCAACACCGGCATTTACGTCTACAACGTCAGCACCTTCCAAGGCGGCATTAGCAACACCGGCGCAATCACGGCGGGCGGCACAGGCATTGAAGTCCGCAACGTCGGCGCGTTTACCGGCGGCATTGTCAACGCCGCCGGCGGCGTAATTAATTCGACAAGCGGTCCCGGCCTTATCGTCGGCACGGCCGGCTCGAACATCGTGTCGAGCTTTGCCGGCGGCATCACCAATGCCGGCACGATCAGTTCGGCCGCCACGGGCACCTACGGAGGCGCGCTGGTCGTCGGTAACGCATCGACCTTCAACGGCGGCATCACCAACAGCGGCTCGGTTTCGGAAACCGGTTTGGGCGGCATCGGGGTGTTCGTTGAAAACGTCTCGCAATTCTCGGGCGAGGTCGTCAACAACGGAACCGGAACGATCACGGCGAACCGCAGTGGCATTAGTATTTACAAGGTATCGATTTTTACCGGCGGCCTTTCCAATGCCGGCTCGATCATCGCCACGTACGGCCTCAACGTCACCACGGTCGCCCAATTCGGCACGACCAGCGCCGGCGGCGGCATCGTAAACAGCGGCACGATCGCGGCCAGCAGCGTCGGCATTTATGTCAGCGCCGTCACCAGCTTCCAGGGTGGCATCACCAACAGCGGCAGTGTTACCGGTAACAGCCATATCGGCATTAATGTCCTCAACGTAAGCGCCTTTGCCGGCGGCATCGTAAATACCGGTACAGGGCTGATCAATTCGAACGTCTACGGCATTTTCGTCGGCGGCAGCGTCCCCGGCACGTACACCATATCGAGCTTTGCC
Organism: uncultured Pseudomonadota bacterium; assembly: GCA_963805535.1. Taxonomy (GTDB): domain Bacteria; phylum Pseudomonadota; class Alphaproteobacteria; order Rhizobiales; family Xanthobacteraceae; genus Pseudolabrys. The sequence goes on along the minus strand of CAWDUV010000002.1, from coordinate 257,007 downwards.
GGGGGCATCAGCAATGCCGGCACGATCAGCTCGGCTTTGAGCCAAGCCGCAATCTACGTCAACGGCGTATCGACTTTCACGGGCGGCATCGCCAACAGCGGTACGATATCTGCCGGCGGCGCCGGCCTCTCGCTTATCGCTATCTCCGCTTTCAGCGGCAACATCAGCAATTCGGGCACGATCACCGCCAAGACCGGCATCCTGATCGGGTCCGGGGTGAACTTCACGACCGGTGCGGCCATCGTGAACAGCGGCACCATCACCGGCAGCACGGCCGGCGCGGCGATCGACGCCTCCGGCGCCTCGAGCGCGGTGACCATCGACCAGACCGGCGGGCTGATCTCCGGCGCGGTGAAGCTCTCGGCCCATAGCGACGTATTCAACATCACCGGCGGCAGCGTCGCGGGCAATATCGTCGGCTCAGGCTCGCTCGACACCGTCAACTTCGATCCCGGGACCGGCAATACCTTTACGTACGCCGACAACTTCACCGGCATCCACCAGGCCAACGTCACCTCCGGCACCGTGGTGCTCAACGGCAACAACACCGCGGCCGGCATGACGGTGAGCAATGGCGGAACGCTTGCCGGCACCGGCTTCATCGCCTCGTCGATCACCATCAACGGCGGCGGCACTTTGGCGCCGGGCCTGCCCGGCACCGCCGGCGGCGTGCTCACCATTTCCGGCACCGTCAGCTTCGCCTCGACCGCCTATTATCTCGACACGATCGACGGCCTGAGCGCCAGCTTGACCCAGATCACCGGCACCGGGCTGCTCAGTAACGCCACGCTGACCCTTGCCGGCACGGTCAGCGCCGGCACGACCTACACCATCATGACCGACACCGGCGGCGGCTTCGGCGTCGGCAGCAACACTTTCAACCCGTCGGTCACTTATGGCGGCCTGATCGGCGTGGTCAGCTACAGCTCCGACGGCGACAATGTTTATCTGTCGTTCCACAATCCCTGCTACACGGGGCCATTCCCCTATACCAACACCGGTACCGCCGGCGGCATCTGCGTCAGCAACACCAGCTTCAGCGGCAATACCTCGAGCGCCGGCGTGGTCAACACCGGCCTGTTGTCGCCCACCGGCATCCAAATCAAGAACAGCACCATCGACGGCGTGGTGGCCAATACCGGCACCATCTCCGGCGGCATTTCCGTCGACGCTTCGAGCCTGATCAACCCCTCGACCGGCGCCGGCATTTCGGTCACCGGCGGCAGTTTCGGCGGCGGCATCAGCAATGCCGGCACGGTGTCGGGCGGCACACGCGGGATCTACGTCTCCGGCCTGAGCGGCTTCAGCGGCGGCATCACCAATGCCGGAACGATCGACCCGGTGACCGGTATCGCCGTCACCAACGTCTCGTCGTTCTCGGGCGGCATCGTCAATGCCGGCGGCGCGACGATCCTGGCCACCGTCACCGGCATCCTGGCCAACAACGTCTCGACCTTCCAGGGCGGGATCACGAATTCCGGCTCGATCTCCGCGGGCGGCATCGGCATCGACGTCAGTGCCGTCTCGTCCTTTACCGGCGGCAATGTCAGCAACGCCGGCACGATCACGGCGCAAACCGCGATCAAGATCGCCGGCAGCACCATCACCGGCGCAATCGTCGACAGCGGCATCGTCAATGCCTCGGCGCACGGCATCCTGATCGACGCGTCCAGTGATATTGTGGCGACGACCAAGGCCATTTCGATCACTGGCCCAACCTTTACCGGCGGCATCAGCAATGCCGGCACCATCTCGTCGAGCAATATCGGCATTTATGCTTCGGGCGTCACGACCTTTAGCGGCGGCATCGCCAACAGCGGTACGATCACCGGCGTCGGCCGCGCAATTTACGTAACCGCGGTCACGAGCTTCCTCGGCGGCATTGCCAATAGCGGCGGCATCTACACGCTCTCATCCAATATCAATATCGTATCGACCAGCACGTTCGGCGGCGGCATCACCAATAGCGGAACGATGTCGAGCGCCCGCACCAATATCTTCGCCAACAATGTCAGCACTTTCTCGGGCGGCGTCAGTAACAGCGGGCTGCTAAGCGCCAACGGGTCCGGCATAAAGTTCAGTGGCGGAGTCGCGTTCAGCGGCGGCATCGTCAACAGCGGCACCGGCACGATTGGCGCTGGCAAGGCCGGCATCGATGTTGACAATTTCTCGACCTTCTCGGGCGGCATTGCCAATCTCGGCAACATACTCACCGCGATCAACTCAGGCATCCGGATCAAGACCGTTTCGACCTTCCTGGGCGGCGTGACAAATTCCGGCCTCGTTTCGGCGGCGGGCGACGGCGTCAAGGTCAGCAGCGTCGCAACGTTCGGGACGAGCAGCGCGGCCGGTGGCGTTACCAACAGCGGCACCATCTCGGCGGGCAGCGTCGGCGTCGATCTGGTCGGCGTGACCAGCTTCACCGGCAATGTCAGCAATGCGGGCGCGATTATCGCCGCGACCGGCATTAAGATCGCCTCCAGCACGCTCGCCGGCGCGATCCTCGACAACGGCAATCTGTTCGGCTCGGCGCACGGCATCCTGGTCGACGCCACCAGCAAGATCTCGTCGGCAACTTCGGGCATCGTCGTTTCCGGCTCGACCTTCACCGGCGGCATCAGCAATGCCGGCACGGTCTCGGCGGCCGGCAGCGTCGCCATCGACGTCACCGCCGGCACGGTGTCGTTTGGCGGCGGGATTTCCAATGCCGGGGCGTTGATCGCGCTCGCCACCGGCCTGTTGATCGGCGCGGCGACGTTTGGCGGCGGCGTCAGCAATAGCGGCACGATCGCGGCCGGCGGCCAAGGCATCGCAGTGTCCGGTGCCTCTACTTTCACCGGCGGCATCGTCAACAGCGGCCTGATCGATCCTAAGACCGGCATCAGCGTCCAGAACGTCACCTCATATTCGGGCGGCATCAGCAACGCCAGCGGCGGCACGATCACGGCGACCGCGATCGGCGTCAGTGTCAGCAGCGTTTCGGGCTTCAGCGGCAATATCTCCAACGCCGGCACCATCAGCGCGCCGACCGGCATCAAGATCGCCTCCAGCACGCTTGCCGGCGGCATCGTCGATAGCGGCATCCTGGCCGCCACCACCCTCGGCATCGGCGTCGACAGCGCGAGCAAGATCAACGCCGTAACCACCGCCATCAAGATCACAGGGGCGACCTTCACCGGCGGCATCAGCAATGCCGGCGTGGTGCTCGGCGGCGCCGGGCATTACGGCATTCTGATCAACGGCACCACGACCTTCTCCGGCAACATCACCAACAGCGGCACCGTCTCCGGCCAGATCGGCGGCGTCGTCATCACCGCCGTTTCGAGTTTCGTCGGCGGCATCAACAATGCCGGACTGATCGAGGCGGCGTCCGGCGGCTACGACGGCGTCAAGATCACCAATGTCGGCGTGTTCGGCACGACGAGCGCCGGCGGTGGCATCACCAATGCCGGCACGATCAGCGGCAGTAACGGCATCTATGTCGGCTTCGTGACGCTGCTGCAGGGCGGCATCACCAACGCGCAGACAATCACCAGCAACAGCCGGGGCATCTTTATCGGCAGCAGCGGCACGATCGCCGGCGCGATCGTCAACAGCGCCGGCGGCACGATCACCTCCGGGTTGGTCGGCATCATGCTCAATAGCGTGGCCAGCGTGGGCTCGACGAGCGTCGCCGGCGGCATCACCAATGCCGGCACGATCAGTGCGGCCAATACCGGCATCGCGATCTCGGGAACCGTCTCATTCGCCGGCAGCGCGGCGATTTCGAACACCGGCACGGTCATCGGCGGCGTGGCGGCGATCGATGCGACCGCCGACACCAGCCCGCTCACCATCAACCAGAGCGCGGGCCTCATGTCCGGCGCGGTGAAATTGTCCACCCACGCCAGCGACATTTTCAACATCACCGGCGGCACGGTGGCCGGCGATATTGTCGGCTCGGGCGCGCTGGATACCGTCAACTTCGATCCGGGCACCGGCAATACGTTCACCTACGGCAATAATTTCACCAACATCAACCAGGTGAACGTCAATTCCGGCACCGTCGTGCTCAACGGCACCGACAGCGCGACCACCTTGACCGTCAGCAATGGCGGCACGCTTGCCGGCATAGGCAGCATCGCCGCCGCGATGACGATCAACAGCGGCGGCACTCTGGCGCCCGGCATTCCGGGCACCAAGATGACCATCACCGGCAGCCTGGTGCTGGCTTCGGACGCGAGCTACACGATCACGCTCACCGGCACCAATGCGAGCGGCGCGGCCGTCACCGGCAGCGCCACCATCGCCAGCACCGCGGTCTTCAAGATCGCGACCGGCAGCACGCCCGTTGCGGGCACGACATATACTGTCCTGACCGCCAGCACCGGGGTCGTCGGAACGTTCGCCGATCCAACGCTGACCTTCGGAAACTATTTCGGCACGCTGCTTTACCCGGACCCCTATGACGTCCTGCTCAGCGTGCGATTCAATTCCATCACCCCGCTCTTGCCGCCCGGCGCGCCGCAAAACGTGCTCAATGTCGCGCAGGGCATCGACAATGCCATCAGCAGCGGGGTGGTCCCGCCGCTCAATTTCCAGAACCTGTTCAATTTCACACCACAGCAGCTGCAAAACGCGCTCGCCCAACTCGAGGGACAGCCGGGGGCCGATACGAGTATCGGCGCGTACCAGTTGATGACCGAATTCATGAACCTGTTGCTCGACCCGTCCTCGGGCGGCGGCATTGCCGGAATCGGCGGCGGCGCGCCCGCCTTCGCCGCGCAAGATCAGCCGAGCCTGCCGACTGAAGTCGCGGCAGCCTACGACGCCGTGCTCAACAAGAATTCGCCGGCAACGACCCCGACGTTCAACCAACGCTGGAGCGCATGGGCCTCGGCCTTCGGCGGTTACAACACGATCGACGGCAATGCGACGCTCGGCTCGGCCAATGTCACCGCCAGCACCTTCGGCGTGGCGTCGGGCATGAGCTACCACGTGACGCCGTCGACCTATTTCGGCTTCGCGCTCGGCGGCGGCGGCATCAACTGGGGCCTGGCGCAGGGCCTCGGCGACGGCCGCAGCGACACCTTCATGGCCGGCGTCTACGGCACCACGCATTGGGGCGCCGCCTATCTCTCGGGCGCGCTCGGTTTCGGCAATCACTGGTTCACCACCAACCGCACGGCGGTCGGGGATCAGCTCACCGCCAAGTTCGAGGGCCAGAGCTACACGGCCAAGCTCGAGGCCGGCTATCGTTTCGGCCTGCCGGTCAATGGCGCCATCATGGGCGTCACCCCCTATGCGGCGGTGCAGACGCAATACTTCCGCACGCCGAACTACAGCGAAACCGATCTCACCGGCGGCGGCTTCGGCCTCAACTACGCGTCCATGAAGGCGACCGATACGCGAAGCGAGCTCGGCACGCGTTTCGACGATCTGGTGATGTTCAACGACGTGCCGGTGGTGCTGCGCGGCCGCCTGGCCTGGGCGCACGACTGGATCGACAATCCCGCGCTTGGCGCGGTGTTCCAGACGCTGCCCGGATCGAACTTCACCGTGAATGGCGCGACGCCGCCGGCCGATTCGGTGCTTGCCGGCGCCGGCGCCGAGCTGTTCTTTAATTCCGATTGGTCGCTCACGACCAAGTTCGACGGCCAATTCGCCGGCGGCTACCAGAGCTATGCCGGAACCGGAACCCTGCGCTACAGGTGGTAAAGCAGGGTTCTTCACTTTTGGCCACAAGCACATCAGAATGACGCGTAAGGTGACCTCCGAGATGGCGTACAATTGCATGAAAATTCTGACGAAGAACGCCGCTGCCGGCCTCACGCTTTGCATATTGATGACGGCCGCGGCCGGCGCCGTTGCGCAGGAGCATCGGCCGCGCCTGCGAACGCCGCAGCCGGCAGCGGCCAAGCATTTGCCGACAATGGCACAGGCAACGCCGGCCGAATTGCCACAGCGCACGACCGCGACCTACGGCAACTGGGTCCTGCAATGCGAGACGCCGGCCACCCAACCGCGGCACGAGGTGTGCGACATCGCCCAGGTCACCCAGCTCAAGGGCAAGAACGTTCCGTTCTCCCGCATCGCCGTCGTTCATGCCGGCAAGGGCAAGCCGTTCACCTTGATGGTTCAGGTTCCGGTCAATGTGTCGTTTAAGACGGAAGTCCGCATTCAGACCGGCAATGGCGACCCGGGCTTGATGGCGCCATTCGCACGATGCACGCCGAGCGGCTGTTTTGCCGAATTCGATCTCAAGAACGACGTTTTGAAGAAGCTGCGCGCGGCCGCCAAGGTCGGCAAGTTTTCGTTCGCAGATTCGGGCGGCCACGATGTGACGATCCCGATTTCGTTCGAGGGCTTCAGCCAGGCCTTCGACGCCTTGGCGAAAAAATAGCGCCGGGCGCGCGCCCGCACATCATGAGCCCGGCCGACCGATTGCCGGCGCCCGATCCGCCAAGTTCAATTCCGTTGCGCGAGTAGGATTTTGTTCGCCTCCGCTTGAGAGGCACTTCGGGCGCTATGCAGTCGACCGGGTCGTGCAACGAATGAGGTCGAGTGGCGCGCCCGAAGAGATTCGAACTCCTGACCCCCAAATTCGTAGTCTGGTGCTCTATCCAGCTGAGCTACGGGCGCTTTTTTGTTCCGGCAGCCGTCATAAGGGCCGCGGAACCGGGCATAGCTAGCCTCTCGCCCCCGCATTGGCAAGGGCGCCGAATTCGAGCGCTCCCGGCAGAATGACAGGGCCAACGGGGCCTCCGCCGGCCGTGCCGGCGGCGCTATGCGCCGATCAAGGCCCCGCCTTCGCCCGCAGCGGGCCGGCGCAGAATTGCAGCCAATCGGCCGCGATCCGTTCCACGCCGTACAGATCGAAGGCGCGCGCGCGCGCGTCTTGCAGCACCCGCCGGTAGCGCGCGTAGTCCCGCCCGACCGCGTCGATACGCGCGGCCCAGTCTTGCCCCGCCGTCACCAGGCAGTCCTCCGGCAGCCGCAACAAGCGTGCGGCGCGCCGGTGCTCCTCGGTATCGCTGGCGAGAAACGGCAAGCCGAGGCCGACACATTTGACCAGCCGGTTGGCGTTTTTCGCTCGCGTTTCCGCGTTGAGGGAGACCGGCAACAGAGCGAGATCGGACGCGACCAATTGCTCGTCGATGCTCTTGAGCGCGTATTCGACGGTGCCGCCTTTGGTGATGACGGTCACCGGCCGCTCGAGGCCGAGGCGGTCCAGCATCCAGCGGTTCTCCGGCATGCCGAACCACACCAGCCGCTCCTGCCACGGCCGGTCGCCGCGCATCAGGTCGGGGTCCAGAATATCGACCGGATTGTCAAGCAGGAAGACGCGCGAATTCCAGTTTGCGGCCATGTCGCGCAGGAATTCGGAGCCGACCGAAACCGCATCCGCGGCGCGCGCGAAGCCGCGCGTGTTCGCCGCCCGCCATCTCGAAATGAGAAGATCGTTGTCGTCGAGATCGAAGATCACCTGTTTGCGCGCGAGCCTGGCTTTGGCGAGCCTCAACCAGGGCCGCACTTTCTGGCAAACATAAAGATCGAAGTCGCGGCCGCGGTTGATCGAGGTCCGGCAACCGATGAGATGCAGGTAGTCCTCCAGCATGAAGCCGCGCAGCCGCGAGCTCGCCCGCCGCATGTCGCTGCTGGTATCGAAGCGGATGGCGATGTCGTCGAGTGGCCGCAGCAAGCCGACGAGACGAACATCGGTGATGGCGACGGCATGCCCCGGCGGCGTGCCGTCCTGCAGCGCCACCTCGAGCGTGAGCCCCGTTGCGCCTTCCGGTACGTCGAACGCCGCCCGCTGGCGTTGCCACTCGGCCGCCGCGCGCAACGCCATGCGGCAAACGGTTTCGCCGCCCGGGCTGCTGCGGACGCAGGCGATCAGGCCGCCGCCAAGTTCTTTCGCTGCGGCTCGCGCGGCCAAGCGGACGGCGAAGCGGCGCGTGGCCACGTTCGTGATCGCAACCTCTTGCGACAGGCGCGCCGCCGACCCCGTCTCGGTCGCCGCCAGCACGGCGGCATAAGCCGAATGGGGAATGCCGTTGCGGTCGGCATCGGCAACGGCGATGCGCCGCCAAGCATCGGGCGCGAGGTGCCAGCCGAACGCGGCATCCGCCGGCTGCCGGGAGAACCCGCCGTTGACGATCAGATTGCGCGTGGAGAGCATCGCGGCCAGCATTGTTTAAGGCTAGGCGATATCGCGACGAATTCACATGCCGACCGAAAACGACGGATGGCGCGCGTATAGCTAGCCGCCGGCCTCGGCATTGGCAAGGATTGCCGGCGCCTCGCGCGCCAGCGTGGCCCAGGCCAGCGCCCGGTTCTCCACCCGAATGCGGTAGGCGATGAGCGCCAGATTGGCGAGCGTGAAGAGAACGGCGAACACCGGCAGGCCGAGCGCCAGCGGCACCACCGCGATCTCCAAGACCACCACCAGATAGTTCGGGTGCTTGAGGAAGCGATAGGGCCCGCGCGCGATTGCGCGCACGCCCGGCTGCACGATGATGCGGGTGGTCCAGCGGCGCCCCAGGCTGGCGATCGCCCAGACGCGGCCGGCCTGCAATACGACGTACACGGCCAGCCAGAACGGATCGACGCTCAGGTCATGGCCGACAAGCCAGAGACCGAGCAGCCAGAAGGCATGCAGCGCCACCATCAGCGGATAATGCGCGGCGCCGAATTCGACGCCCCCCATCGCACGCAGGCGCTGCGTGTTCCATTGTGCCAGGCCAAGCTCGGCCAGCCGCTGCGCCGCGACGAATAGAATGAGCCAGGCGCCCTCACCCACTGGCATTTTCCTCGCGCGGTTCCGGCGGGATCACGCGGCCTCCACGCTTAAGAAGCTGGCGGTGAAGCCGGGACCGAGCGCCGCCAGCATGGCCTGTCCGCGCAACCCGCGTCCGATCGCGCGCTCGAGCACGAACAGCACGCTCGGCGCCGACATGTTGCCGTGGCCGCGCAGCACTTCGCGCTCGTCGCGCAGCGTGCCCTTCTGCAGGCGCAGCGCGCTCTCCACCGCGTCGAGCACCTTGGCGCCGCCGGGATGGCAGATCAATTGCGGAGCGGCAAGGCGCGCCGCCTCGATGAAGCGGCGCGCCGGCTGGGCAAAGCGCTGCTCGAGGAAACGCGGCAGCGAACGCGACAGCACCACGCCGAAGCCGAGCGGATCGACCGTCCAGCCCATGATGTCGAGCGTGTTCGGCCAAGTGTGCTCGGCGCTTGCGCCGATGCGCAGCGCGCCTTGCGCGCGCGCGTCAGGCTCTTGCCGCAGCACGCAAGCCGCGGCGCCGTCGCCGAACAACGCCGAGGAGATCACGTCGGCCTTGGCGCCGCGGTCGGAACGAAAGGCCAAAGTGCACAATTCGACCGCGACGACCAGCACCACCTCGCCCGGCTCCGCGCGCGCCAGCCGCGCGCCGAGCGCCAGGCCCGCCACGCCGCCGCCGCAGCCGCGCCCGAACACCGGCACGCGCAGCACGCCCGGCTTGAAGCCCATGGCGGCGGCAACGCGCGCTTCCAGGCTCGGCGTGGCGATGCCGGTCGAGGAGACGGTCACCACGACGTCGACGTCGCGCGCGGAAAGACCCGCGCGCTTGAGCGCCGCGTTGGCGGCCGCAACGAACAGCGCGCCGGCGCCTTCCAGATAGGCCTGCGTGCGCTCGGGCCAGTCGCGCGACGCCAGGAACCATTCCAACGGACGTACCGAATAACGCCGCTCGATGCCGGCATTGACGAAGACATCGGCGAGCTTGCGATTGCGCGCGAGGCTGCGGCCGTAGATCGCGCGCGCGGCTTGTGCAATCGCCGACTGTTCGAGCACGTTCGGCGGCACAGCCGTGGCAAGCCCCAGCAGACTTACCGGCTTTGTCGCTTGGGCGGCCGCGCGGGCAGATGCGTCCATGCCCCGACCAACACCGCAGTCGGTCCGGCTCTTCCCGGCGCTCAGCCCCGCGCGCGTTCACCTCGCCGTGAACTCAAATCGACCGCGCGGTCGGGGATGGCGATGCGGAAGGTGGCGCCGATAGTGCCGGGCACCAGCGAAATCTCCCCGCCGTGGGCGCGCACCAATTCGGCGGCGATGGCCAAGCCGAGCCCGGTGCCGCCGGCGCGCGCGGAGCCCTGGAAGGCCTGGAACAGATGGGCGCGCGCCTTTTCCGGCACGCCCGGGCCGGTATCGGAGACTTCCAACACCACCACGCTGCCCTCGCGCCTTCCGGTGATGCGGATCTGGTCGCGCGCCGGATCGCGCTGCCCCCGCGTCTCCAGCGCCTGCACGGCGTTGCGCGCCACGTTGACCAGGACCCTGAACAACTGGTCGTGGTCGGCCTCCATGGTGAGGCCGCGCTCGACCGAGACGATCCAGCGGATCGGCACGTCGAAAGAAAGCCCGAGCGCCTCGTGCACCTCCTCGACCAGCGGCTCGACCTCCACCGTCCTGCGCTCGGGCGGCGCCTCCTGCGCCGCGCCGTAGGACAGCGTCGACTGCGCGTAGGCAATGGCGCGCTCGAGCGCGCGCATCAGCTTGGGCGCGAAGCGCTGCACCTTCGGATCGGCGGAGTTCGAGAGCTGATCGGAGAACAATTGCGCCGAGGCGAGCAGATTGCGCAGGTCGTGATTGATCTTGGAGACGGCGAGCCCGAGCGAGGCGAGCCTGCTCTGCTGATGCAGCATGAAGGCGAGCTCGCGCTGCATGGCGGCGAGCTCTTCCTCGGCGGTGCCGACTTCGTCGCCGCGGCCCGACTCGGCGATGATGCGCGCCGGGTTCTCCGGATCGGCGCGGAAGGCGATCATGTTGCCGGTGATGCGCCGCATCGGCCGCACCAACAGATAGTTGAGCGCGAGGAAGACCAGCGTAGCGGTGATGCCGGAGATCACCAGCGACAACAGCAGGATGTTGACCGAGAAGGTCCACATCGCCTTTTGCAGCGGCATCTCGTCGAGCACGATTTCGAGGAATTCGCCATGCGTCATGGGCGCCGGCCCGACCACGCGGATGACGTCGTCGGGCTGGCAGAAGAACAGCGTGTCGAAGGCGTGCATGATGGCGCGCCACCAGGTAACGCTGCGCATGTCGACATCCTGCGCGATCTTCGAGGGCACCGTCGAAGAAGCGAGCAGGCGGCGCTCGTTACCCATCTTGATCGCCAGCGCGCGGGCGCCGATGCTTTGCAGGATCTGCTTGGCGAGGCTTTCCGGCACCATGCCGCTGGGCGAGGCCTCCAACACCAGCGCGGCGGTATGCGCGGCGGCAAGCCTGTCGTTCAGCCAGTTGAGCCGGAAATTGGCGACCGACGGCACGTAGATCAGGATTTCCGCCACCATCACGAACAGCACGGTGAGCAACAGCAGCTTGCCGGACAGGCCGACGCGCAGGCCCTGCCGCCGGGCCGCCGGGCCTGGCGTGATGGTCTCGACTGCCGGTTCGCGATGCTCGCTCAAGGGCGCCTCAACCGAAAATTCGCATCCAGCGAATGATGCGTTGCAGCATAGAGCTCCGCAATTTGGGCGTAAAATAGTCGATGGCCGCCCGCTTGCCGATTTCCGACAAGGTCGGATAGGGCAGCACGATCTCCGTCATCGCCTTGATATTGAGCCCTTGCGCCAGCGCCAGCACCCAGATGGCGATCAATTCGCCGGCCTCGGCGCCCACGATCGATACGCCCAGGATAAGTCCCTTGCGGTCGGTCACCACCTTGATGTGGCCGTGCGTCTCGCGCTCGGTCTGGGCGCGGTCGTTATCATGATAGGGCCAGCGCAGCACGCGCACCTTGTAGCGGCGCGCGCGCGCCTGCGCTTCGGTCAGGCCTGCCTGCGCCAGTTCCGGCTCGGTATAGGTGACCCAGGGGACGATGCCCTTGCGCACGTCGACGCGCAGGCGGAACAGCGCGTTCCGGATCACCAGGCCGGCATGATAATTGGCGGCGTGGGTGAATTTCGGCTGCTTGGCCACCGCGTCGCCGACGGCGTAGACGCGGCGGTTGCGGGTCTTGAGCTTGCGGTTGACGAACACGCCGCTGCGGTCGTAGCGCACGCGCGCGGCGGCGAGATCGAGACCGTCGACCGCGGCTTACGCCCGGCGGCGACCAGCAGATGGCTGCCTTCGACCGTTTCTTCGCCCGAAGCGTCAGTGAGCGTCACCGTCACGCTGCCGCTGGCGTAAGCCACGCGCGCAACCTGCACGCCGGAGCGGATGACGACGCCTTCGCGCTCGAGCTGCGTCACCACGACGTCGGCGCATTCCGGATCGTCATTGGGCAAAGGCGTCGCCGCTTCCAGCACGGTCACTTCGCTGCCGAGCCGGCGGAAGCCTTGCGCCATCTCCATGCCGATCGGCCCGGCGCCGATGATGAGGAGATGGCGCGGCAGTGTCGTGAGATCGAAGATGGTCTCGTTGGTGAGGAACGGACCGCCGTCGAGGCCGGGGATCGGCGGAATGGCCGGCGTCGAGCCGGTGGCGATGACGAAGCGGCGGGCGCGGATGGTGTATTGATCGCCGACCACCACGGTGCGGCGGTCCTTGAACTGGGCGTGGCCCTTGATCACCTGCACGCCGAGGCCGGCGAAGCGCTCGGCGGAATCGGTCGGCGCGATCGCGGCGATCACCTTGTGCACGTGCTCGTGCACCTTGGCGAAATCGACCTCGGCCGTCGCCTTGACGCCAAAGGCCGCCGCATTGCGCGCAAGCGCGGCGCGCTTGGCCGCCGCCAGCAGCGCCTTCGACGGCACGCAGCCGGTGTTGAGACAATCGCCGCCCATCTTGTGGCGCTCGATCAGCACGCAGGAGACGCCGAAGGCGGCCGCCGCGGCGGCGACCGACAGGCCGCCGGAGCCGGCGCCGATCACGCAGATGTCGGGTGTCAAAGTCTCCGCCATGCCCCTTACCCTTCCCCGCGCGAGCCTATCATGTCGCGCGCGAGCGCGCCCGCAGGTGCTTGACCAGCGCCGGCACCAGCGCCAGCAGGCCGAGCGCGATCAGCGCCCCGATCAATTCGGGCGTCAGCACGCCGCTCGCATTGAAGCTGAGATGGCAATCGCCGCGGCCGGCGGCCATGCAGGCATCGTAGGCGCCTTTCTGGGCGGCGATTACGCTGTCGAGGCCGGTGCCGGCGAAAGCAAAGACCAAGCCGCCCGGTATGACGCCGAGCGCGGTGGCGGCGATGAAGGTCGACAGCTTAACGCCGGCGAAGGCCGGCACCAGGTTGACCAGGAAGAACGGAAAGGCCGGCACCAGCCGCAGGAACAGGAGATAGCTGAAGGCGTCGTCGCGGAAGCCTTGCGCCAGCTGCTGGGCGCGCGGGCCGGCCCGTCTGAGCAACGGCTCGCCCAGCGCGGTGCGGGCGACCAGGAAAACGACAATGGCGCCGACGGTGGCGCCGACGACGGCGGCGCCGGCACCGACACCGACACCAAACAAAAACCCGCCCGCCACCGTCAAGAAAGTAGCGCCCGGCAGCGACAGGGCGACCGTCACGATATAGACCCCGATATAGGCGAGCACGGCGAGCGCCCGATGCGCCATCACGAAAGCGTCGATGGCGGCGCGGTGCTGCACCAGCGCTTCAAGCGAGATCACGCCGCGGCCGAACACGAGGTAGGCTGCAACCGCAAGCAGCACGATCACCGCCAGCGGGATCAGCCGCCGGGCAAGGCCGGCAGGACGGTCGGGGGCAAGCGGCTTATCGGGCATGCGCGCTATATACACGGGACCCGCCCGCACGGGCGGCGGAATCACCGGCTTGTGAGGCTATTTGACCGCCAATGCCGGCACCCAAGCCGCCCCTTGCGTCGCATTGACGGGCCTTTGGCCCTCCCTTATAAGCCGCGCAAATTCGCGTGCCGATCCGCGTCAAATTGCGGGTTTTCATGGCAAATGGCGGGGCGGCACTCGGCCCCGCGCCGCCACGGCGCGACCAGCGGAGAACTTAATCGTGAAGCGGACCTATCAACCGAGCAAGCTTGTACGCAAGCGCCGTCACGGTTTCCGCGCGCGCATGGCCACCAAGGGCGGACGCAAGGTGGTAGCGGCGCGGCGCGGGCGCGGACGCAAGCGGCTATCGGCCTGACGGCCGCCTTTCAAGGGTCCGCGGCGCCTGCTCTCATGGAACGATTGAGGCAACGGGCGGACTTCCTGGCAGCGGCGGCCGGGCGCAAGGTCGCCGCCCAAGCCTTCGTGTTGCAAGGGCGCGAGCGGACGGATGCAGGCCCGGCCCGCTTCGGCTTCACCGTGTCGAAGAAGGTTGGCAATGCGGTCGAGCGCAACCGGGTGCGCCGGCGCTTAAGGGAAGTGGTGCGGCGTTTCGCCGGGAAGCGGACGCGGACCGGTCATGATTACGTGCTAATCGGCCGTCGCGCGGCGCTCAATGTGCCGTTCGACCGCATGGTGCAGGACTTTGACGGCGCGTTGCGGCGCCTACATGAGGGGCGCGGCAAGACGGACCAGTAATGACCGACAAGAACACCATCCTCGCCATTGTGCTGTCGGCCATCGTGCTGATTGGCTGGCAATATTTCGTCGGCATGCCGCAGCAGCAGGCGCACCAGCAGCAGCAGCAGCAGCAGGCGGCCAAGCATGAGGCTGTAAAGCCGGGCCCGCCGGCGCCCGGCACCCAGGCCACCGCGCCGCAGCTGCCCGGCCAGAGCGCGCAACAGGCGCCGGGCACAACCGCCAACCGCGCCGAGGCGCTGAAGGCCTCGCCGCGCGTGCCGATCAAGACCGACAGCATCGAAGGCTCGATCGCCCTCAAGGGCGGCCGCATCGACGACGTCTCGCTGGTGAAGTTCCACGAGACGGTCGATCCCAAGTCGCCGCCGATCGTGCTCTTGTCGCCTTCGGGCAGCCCCGACCCCTTCTATGCCGAGTTCGGCTGGACCGGCGCCGGCGGCGAAAAGGCGAAGGTGCCGGGCGGCGACACGCTGTGGAAGCAGGAAGGCTCAGGCCCCCTCACCGTCAGCCAGCCGGTGACGCTCGCTTGGGACAATGGCGAAGGCCTCACGTTCCGCCGCACCATTTCGGTCGACAGCAAATTTCTGTTCACCGTCAAAGATGAGGTCGTCAACAAAAGCGGCAAGCCGGTCACGCTCTTCCCCTACGGGCTGATCTCGCGCCACGGCACGCCGCAGACGGCCGGCTACTACATCTTGCACGAGGGCCTGGTCGGCTATCTCGGCAGCGAGGGCCTGCAGGAATACACCTACAAGAAGATGGAAGACCTCAAGCCGAACGCGGCGGGGGTGAAGTCGGTCGACTTCAACGTCACCGACGGCTGGCTCGGCATCACCGACAAATATTGGGCGGCGACGCTGCTGCCGCCGACCGACGCCAAGCTCGCCGCGCATTACTCGACCGGCATGCTCGGCAAGACGCCGACCTATCAGACCGACTATCTGCTGCCCGCCCGCACGGTGGCGCCGGGCGCCAGCGCGACTTCCACCACGCACCTGTTCGCCGGCGCCAAGGAAACCAAAGTCATCAACGGCTACGAGAGCGCGCTCAAGCTCAACCATTTCGACCTGCTGATCGACTGGGGCTGGTTCTATTTCATCACCAAGCCGATGTTCAACGTGATCGACTATTTCTACCGGCTGGTCGGCAATTTCGGCATCGCCATCCTGATCGTCACCGTGCTGATCAAGGTCGCCTTCTTCCCGCTCGCCAACAAGTCCTACGCCTCGATGGCCAAGATGAAGGCGGTGCAGCCGCAGATGGCCGCGCTGCGCGAGCGCTATCCCGACGACAAGGTCAAGCAGCAGCAGGAATTGATGGCGCTGTACAAGAAGGAGAAGATCAACCCGCTGGCCGGCTGCCTGCCGATCGCCATCCAGATTCCGGTGTTCTTCTCGCTCTACAAGGTGCTGTTCGTCACCATCGAGATGCGGCACGCGCCGTTCTTCGGCTGGATCCACGACCTCTCGGCGCCCGACCCGACCAACATCTTCACGCTGTTCGGCCTGCTGCATTACGACCCGACGGTGGTGCCGGTGATCGGCCACTTCCTGCATCTGGGCCTGTGGCCGCTGATCATGGGCGTGACCATGTGGGCGCAGATGAAGCTCAACCCCTCGCCGCCCGACCCGACGCAGGCGATGATCTTCAACTGGATGCCGGTGATCTTCACCTTCATGCTGGGCAGCTTCCCGGCCGGGCTGGTGATCTACTGGGCCTGGAACAACTCGCTGTCGGTGACGCAGCAGAGCATTATCATGCGCAAGCACGGGGCGAAGATTGAGTTGATCGATAATGTGAAGGCGTTGTTTGTGAGGAAGAAGAAGGCGTAGGGATAGCGCGGCGCGATATTCGATGCGGTCATCGCCGGGCTTGTCCCGGCGATTTCGATTATGATGCGCACCATGGACACTTTCACCCGCCACGAGATCGACGCCGGCCGGCGCCTGTTTGCCGGCGACTGGCAGTTCACCGCCGCCGCCGGCTCGCCCGCCTCGCTTCCCGTCATGCGCGGGATCGAGATCGCGCTCGCCGGGCGCTCCAATGTCGGCAAGTCGAGCCTGATCAACGCGCTGACCGGCCGCAAGGCGCTGGCGCGCATTTCGCGCACGCCGGGGCGCACGCAGGAGCTGATCTTCTTCAACGGCGGGGCCGAGCTCAATCTGGTCGACATGCCGGGCTACGGCTACGCCGCCGCCGCCAAGAGCAAGATCGCGGCCTGGACCGACCTGATCCACGCCTATTTGCGCGGGCGCGCCAACCTCGCCCGCGTCTACGTGCTGGTCGACGCCCGCCACGGGCTGAAGGAGACCGACGCGCCGATGCTCGATACGCTCGGCAAGGCCGCGGTCAGCCACCAGATCGTGCTCACCAAGGCGGACGCGCTGCCGGCGGCGGAGCTGGCGCGGCGCGTAAGCGAGGTCGAGGCGGCGCTGGCGCAACGTCCGGCGGCGTTTCCCGTCGTGCTTGCGACCTCGGCGCACGAGGGCGGCGGCATCGCGGAGCTGCGCGCGGCGGTCGCAAGGCTGCTGGCGGAGCGCAAGGCGCAATAATAGGAGGATGGTTCAACGTAGCGAGGCCATATAGGATCGCGCCATGGACCAGATCCTGATCGCGCTCGCCGGCCTCATGGGCGCCGCCGGCATCATGCTCGCCGCGGCCGGCGCCCACAGCAAGCCGGGTGTCGGCCTCGACAGCGCCGGCTATCTCTTGTTGATCCATGCCGTGGCGGTGGTCGCCGGCAGCGCGGCCATGCGCCAGGGCCTGCTGCTGCGCCCGCTCGGCGCAGTCGTGCTGTGGGGTTTCGTGGCGGGCGCCGGGCTGTTCGCCGCCGACGTCGCCGCCCGCGCCTATCTCGGCCACCGGCTGTTCCCGTTCGCGGCGCCGGCCGGCGGCTCGCTGCTGATCCTGGCCTGGCTCGTGCTGGTCGCAGCGGCGCTCGCCGCGCTCGCGCGTTAGAGCAGGCGCATGATCTTTTCCGAAAACCGGTTCCCACTTTTCGGGATCATGCGCTAACAAGCGCGGCCGGAGCCGCCGCCGGCGATGCAACCCTCTTTCGCCGCGCCGCCGCGCCCGCTAAATATCGCCCCGCACCAAGGAACCGGCCATGACCGACACGCCGCACGACATTTCGCCGCAAGACAAGGCGCGCATCCTCATCGAGGCCCTGCCGCACATGCAGCGCTACGACGAGGAGATCGTGGTGGTGAAATACGGCGGCCACGCCATGGGCCAGGAGCAGACCGCGCGCGACTTCGCCCGCGACATCGTCCTGCTCGAGCAGACCGCGATCAACCCGGTGGTGGTGCACGGCGGCGGCCCGCAGATCCAGGCCATGCTGGAGAAGCTCGGCATCAAGTCGGAATTCGCCGCCGGCCTGCGCATCACCGACGAGAAGGCGATCGAGATCGTCGAGATGGTGCTGGCCGGCTCCATCAACAAGCAGATCGTCGGCTACGTCAACGCCGCCGGCGGCAAGGCCATCGGCCTGTGCGGCAAGGACGGCAACATGGTGCAGGCCAGGAAGGCCACCCGCACCGTGGTCGATCCCGGCTCCAACATCGAGAAGGTGATCGATCTCGGCTTCGTCGGCGAGCCCGAGAAAGTCGACACCACCATCCTCGAACAGATCATCGGCCGCGAGCTCATTCCGGTGCTGGCGCCGCTCGCGACCTCCGCGACCGGCGGCACCTTCAACGTCAATGCCGACACTTTCGCCGGCGCCATTGCCGGCGCGCTCAAGGCCAAGCGCCTGCTGCTGCTCACCGACGTGCCGGGCGTGCTCGACACATCGAAGAAGCTGATCGAGCAATTGTCGGTGGCCGACGCGCGCCGGCTGATCGCCGACGGCACCATTTCCGGCGGCATGATCCCCAAGGTGGAGACCTGCATCTACGCGCTCGATCAGGGCGTCGAGGGCGTGGTGATCATGGACGGCAAGGTGCCGCACGCGGTGCTGCTCGAATTGCTGACCGACCACGGCGTCGGCACGCTGATGCACCGCTAAGCGGGACAGTCCCGGTTCGCCCTATTTTGCGCGGTAAAGCGCGCAAGGCCGCGCATCTATGCCGGCACGGCGAGACCGTGTAACCTCAGGCCCAATCAAGCGCAAAAAAGCACCAGGGAGGATGCGAATGACCGGAAATCATCGGGGTATTCTGGCCGTCGGCGCCGTGGCGGCCGCGCTTTGCTTGGCCGCGCCGGCCTCGGCGCAGATCTACAGCCTGGGCACCGGCAAGCAGGGCTTCTTTACCTATTCGGCCGGCGCGGCCATCGCCAAGGTCGCCGCCGACGGCGGGCTGAACCTGCGCGTCAAGCCGTTCGGCGGCACCAGCGCCTATGTGCCGGGCGTCAATGCCGGCGAGCAGCAGTTCGGCCTCGCCAACGAGCTGGAGACGCACTTCGCGGTCACCGGCACCATGATCTACAAGGGCAAGCCGCAGCCGAACCTGCGCGTGGTCGCGGTGCTCACGCCGCTCTATTCGGAATTCCTGGTGGCCAAGGATTCGCCGATCAAGTCGATCGCCGATCTCAAGGGCAAGCGGGTGCCGAGCGGCTATGCCAGCCAGCGCGTGCTGCAAGTTCTCACGATGGGGGCGCTGGCGAACGGCGGGCTCAGCATGAAGGACGTGCAGGGGGTGCCGGTGCCGAACGTGGTGGGCGGCGCCAATGAATACCTGCAGGGCAAGGCCGACGTGTTCATGTTCGCGGTCGGCTCCGGCAAGGTCGCCGAGGTCAACGCCAAGAAGCCGGTGCGCGTGCTGGCGGTCGATCACTCCAAGGCGGCGATGGACCGCATGCGCAAGTTCATCCCGGTCGCCTATGCCACCATCCTCAAGCCCGGCAAGGGCCGCGCCGGCGTCGACCAGCCGACCTGGGTCTATGCCTACGACTATCTGGTACTGGCCAACGACAAGGTGCCGGACGACGTCGTCTACAAGCTCACCAAGCTGTTGCACGACCACAAGAAGGAACTGGCGGCCAATTTCGGCGCGCTGCACGGTTTCGATCCAAACCGCATGAGCAAGGAAATGAAGCCGGCGCAGTTCCATCCCGGCGCCATCAAGTACTACAAGGAAATCGGCGAGTGGCCGCCGAAGAGCGGCAGCTGACCTAGGCGGGGGCGGCGGTCTTGGCTTGAACTGAACGGATCAAGCTCTCGTGTCAGACGACCACAGCCAAGCGCCGGCGGGTCCGCAATCGGTCGCGGCCCGCCGGCTGATTTTTGCCGCGGCCAGCCTGCTCACGCTCGGCTCGATCGGCTTTGCGCTGCAGTTCTATCGCAACGTCCTCGGGCTGCTGCTGTACAACGAACAGTTCCTGGCCGGCATGATCGGGCTCGGCATGGCGCTGGTCTATCTGACGCAGCCCGCCCGCCGCGCCACGCCGCGCACCGTCATTCCCTGGTACGACTGGCTGCTGGCGGCCTTGAGCCTCGCGCTCGGCATCTGGATCGCGCTGCGCTTTCCAACGCTGTCGGAGGACATGACGACGCGCCCGCCGGACGGGCTGATCGCCGCCTTCCTCACCGTGCCGTTGGTTCTCGAAGCGCTGCGCCGTAGCGTCGGCTGGGCGCTGACCATCGTGGTGCTGGTGTTTCTCGCCTACGCGCCGCTCGGCCAATACGTGCCGGGGTCGCTGCAGGGCCTGCCGGTCAATCTGCAGCAGCTTTTCTTTTACCTGGTGTGGGATTCGGGCAGCATGCTCGGCCTGCCGGTCATGGTGGCGGCGACCATCGTCATCGCCTTCGTGTTCTTCGGCAACCTCTTGTTCGCCTCCGGCGGCTCCAATTTCTTCACCGACATTGCGTTGACTTTGATGGGCCGCTATCGCGGCGGCTCGGCCAAGATCGCGGTCACCGCCTCCTGTCTGTTCGGCATGATCTCGGGCAGCGCGGTGAGCAATGTCGCTTCCGTCGGCGTGCTGACCATTCCGCTGATGCGGCGCGGCGGCTATCGGCCCCATGTCGCCGCGGCAATCGAGGCGGTGGCCTCCACCGGCGGGCAATTGATGCCGCCGGTGATGGGCGCCGCCGCCTTCCTGATGGCTGAGTTCCTGCAAATCCCCTACCGCGACGTGGCGATCGCCGCGGCGCTCCCCTCGCTGCTCTATTACTACGCGCTGTTCATTCAGGCCGATCTGCTGGCGGCGCGCGCGGGGCTGGAAGCGGTCGACATGACCGGCGTGCCGCCGCTCGGCCAGGTGCTCAAGCAGGGCTGGCACTTCGTGCTGCCCTTCGCCGTGCTGATCTACGGCTTGTTCTGGCTGAACTGGTCGCCGGAACTGGCGGCGCTCGGCGCCAGCGCCGTGTTGCTCGTCACCGGCTCGACGCTGGGCTATGGCGACAAGAGGCTGAAAATCGGCGACCTGTTCGGCGCGCTGCGCGCGACCGGCCTCACCTCGCTCGACCTGTTGATGATCACCGCCGCGGCCGGCTTCATCATCGGCGTGCTCAACATCACGGGCTTGAGCTTCGCGCTGACGCTGATGCTGGTGGAGATCGGCAAGAACAGCCTGTGGCTGCTCTTGCTGCTGGCGGCCGCCGTTTCCATCGTGCTCGGCATGGGCATGCCGACGGTCGGCGTCTATGTGCTGCTGGCCGCGCTGGTGGCGCCCTCGATGGTCAAGATCGGGCTGTCGCCCATGGCCTCGCATATGTTCGTTTTGTATTTCGGCATGATGTCGATGATCACGCCGCCGGTGGCGCTCGCCGCCTACGCTGCCGCTTCGCTTGCCGGGACCGACCCGATGAAAACGGGTTGGACCGCGGTGCGCTTCGGCTGGATCGCCTACATCATTCCGTTCCTGTTCGTGCGCGCGCCCTCCCTGCTGCTGGAGGGAACGGTGTTCTCGGTGGTGACGGCGTTCGTCACCTCGCTGGTCGGCGTGTGGCTGATCTGCGCGGCCTTTGCCGGCTACGCCATCCGGCCGCTCAGCATGCCGATGCGCGCCGGCTTCGGGCTCGCCGGGCTGCTGCTGTTCATCCCGGCCGATGCCGTGCCGCACGGCGAATGGACCGATATCGTCGGCCTCGCGCTCGGCGCCGGGCTGATCGCGCGCGAAGTGCTGGCGGTGCGCATGCGGCGGCAGACTGCGTGAGCTAGTGCCCCGCTTCCGAAGTTCGTTATACATAGCGGCACGCGCTGACACGAACTTCGGAAGCAAAGGGGCACTAGCAACTATATGATTCTAGTGCCGCTTTTCGATTTGAAGTTCCTAAACGAGCTTGCGGCAGGTGGAGTAGGAACTTCAAATCGGCGGCACTAGCATGGCGCATGATTCGCGCGATCTCCGCAGCCATGTGCGGCCTGGCGCTGCTGCTTGCGGCGACGCCGGCGCAAGCCGGTTTGACGCTGTGCAACCGCACCAGCTACCGGCTCGAGACGGCGATCGGGCTGGAGAAACAGCCCAATGTCTCGACGCGCGGCTGGTTCCGGCTCGATCCGGGCGAATGCCGGCAGGTGGTCGACGGCACGCTCGATGCCGACATGGTCTATGTGCATTCGCGCGCGCCGCGGGTCTACGGCACGCCGCCGCAGGCCGAAGGCGGGCGGGCCGAATTGTGCGTGCGTGAAGGCAAGTTCGAATTGCCCGACGGCCGCACCTGCCCGCGCCGCCAGCAGCGGCAGTTCTCGGCGGCGCGCCCGTCCGATTCAAGCACCGGTCCGGTGGTCAATCTCGCCGAGCAGGCGGGCTATGACGAGGCGCAGGCGCGGCTCGCCGGCATCCAGCGGCTGCTGACGATTGCCGGCTACGACGCCTATCCGATCGACGGCGTCGAAGGCGCCAAGACCGAAAACGCGCTCAAGAAATTTCTCGCCGCCCGCAAGCTGCCGGCCGACCTGGCGGGCAAGCCCGCGATCTTCGACGCCCTGCTGCAGGCGGCCGGCGACCCGCGCGGCAAGGGCTTTGCCTGGTGCAACGACACCAAATATGCCGTGATGGCCGCGCTCGGCGTGGTGGAGATGGGCGCGATCGTCACCCGCGGCTGGTACCGCGTCGATGCCGGCAAGTGCCTGCGCCCCGACCTGCGCGGCGACCCGCACCGGCTCTACAGTTATGCCGAAGCGGTGGACGCCAAGGGCCGCGCGATCCGGCGCGGCGACGCGCCGCTTGCCTGGGGCGGCAGCCTGCCGCTATGCACGCGCGAGGGCCGCTTCGACTTGAGCAACCACAAGGACTGCTCGGCGCGCGGCCTGAATTCCGCCGGCTTTGCCGTCATAGACGTAGGGACCAACCCCTCCACGATCGTGCGTTTCAAGGAACCGTAGCCCCGTGCCGAGCCAGCTTTCTCAAATGCCGCGCGGCTTCGGCGCCGTCGAGACATGGGTGTTCGATCTCGACAACACGCTCTATCCGCATCACCTGCTCTGGCAGCAGGTGGACGATCGTATCCGCGCCTAT
The DNA here is from genome assembly GCA_963805535.1 of uncultured Pseudomonadota bacterium. GTDB lineage: Bacteria > Pseudomonadota > Alphaproteobacteria > Rhizobiales > Xanthobacteraceae > Pseudolabrys. The sequence continues at coordinate 234,167 of CAWDUV010000002.1, read as the reverse complement.
ATCGAGAATTTTCTGCAAGTACCGCAGGACGAGGCACACCGCATCCAGAAGGACTATTACAAGCGCTACGGCACCACCATGCGCGGGCTGATGACCGAGCACGCCCTGGAGCCGGACGATTATCTCGATTTCGTGCACCGGATCGATCATTCGCCGCTCGAGCCCAATCCGGCGCTGGGCGCGGCGCTGGAAAAGCTGCCGGGGCGCAAGCTCATCCTCACCAACGGCACGCGCAAGCACGCCGATGCGGTGATGAAGAGGCTCGCCGTGCACGAGCATTTCGAGGACGTGTTCGACATCATCGCCGCCGAGCTGGAGCCGAAGCCGTCACGCAAGACCTACGAGCGGTTCCTTTCCATGCACGGCGTGGAGCCGGGAAAGGCCGCCATGTTCGAGGACCTGTCGCGCAATCTGGAAGCGCCGCACGCGCTCGGCATGACGACCGTGCTGGTGGTGCCGAACGGCCAGCGCGAAGTGTTCCGCCAGGACTGGGAGCTGGAAGGGCGCGACGCAGCCCATGTCGATCACGTCACCGACGACCTGGCGGGGTTTCTTGAGCGCGTGATCGCCAAGGCCCGATCGATTTAGGCGACGGCGCGCTCGCGTTCGATCGTGCCGCCCGGCGCGTCCTTGATGTGCAGGTCGCGCTGCGGGAACGGGATGGAGAGGCCGGCCGCCTCCAGCGCCGCCTTGCCGCGCTCGGTGAGCGCGCGGCGCAGGTCCCAGTAATCGGAATTCGCCGCCCACACCCGCAAGCGCAGCACCACCGCCGAATCGCCAAGCTCGTCGACGAAAGTCTGCGGCGCCGGATCGGAAAAGACGCGGGGCTCCTCGCGCGCGAGCTTGCGCAGCACCTCCTGCCCCTCGGCCGGATCGTCCTCGTAGGCGACGCCGAAGGCGAGATCGACGAGCCGCGTGGAGAGACGGGAGTAGTTGATGATCTTCTTGTTCCACAATTCCGCATTGGGCACGAACTGATAGATGCCGTCCCAGGAATGCATTTCCGTGGCGAACAGGCCGAGCTCCTTGACCGTGCCGGCGACCGCGCCGGTGTCGATATAGTCGCCGACGCGGAACGGGCGCAGCCACAGCAGCATCATGCCGGCGGCAATGTTGGACAGCGTGCCCTGCATGGCGAGGCCGATGGCGAGGCCGGCGGCGCCGAGCGCCGCCAATATGCTGGTGGTCTGCACGCCGATCTGGCCGAGCACCGCCACGACGACGACAATCAAGATGCTGTAGCGCACGATCGAGGCGATCATGCCCGACAGCATGGCGTCGATACGGGATTGCCGGTCAAGCACGGCGCTCATGGCGCGCTGGGCGCGCCCGGCGATCCACCACCCCAGCGCGAAGAGCACCAGGGCCCCGATAATGCGGGGCACGGCGACCGCCGCCCAGGCCGCCAGGGCCGAAAGAAAAGTACCGATTTCTCCGCCGACTTGCGTGGCTGCTGCGTCCATCGTGTCGCTCCTCTTCGCCGTATGCCGCCCGGTCGCGTCCCCCGCGTCCTAGCGCATCGTCGCGGCGAGCGCACCCGCGCGGACCTCGGTGGCCAACCGCTTGACAGCGCACGAGGTTCCCCCGACAAACCGCTGCCGAACGTGAGCGGGGGAAAAGATGGCGACCGAAAACCTGGCCAAAATTATCGACGAGGCCTTCGAGGCGCGCGACAAGATCGGGCCCAAAACCAGGGGCGCGGTGCGCAAGGCGGTCGCCGACGCGCTCGGCCTGCTCGATGCCGGCAAGGCGCGCGTGGCCGAGCGGCAGGCCGACGGACAATGGCGCGTCAATCAGTGGCTGAAGAAGGCGGTGCTGCTCTCCTTCCGGCTCAACGACATGAGCGTGATCCCGGGCGGCCCGGGCAAAGCCGTGTGGTGGGACAAGGTCGATTCCAAGATGAAGGGCTGGACGTCGGCGAAATTCAAGAAGGCCGGCTTCCGTGCGGTGCCCGGCTGCGTGGTGCGGCGCTCGGCTTTTATCGCGCCGGGCGTGGTGCTGATGCCGAGCTTCGTCAATCTCGGCGCTTATGTCGATTCCGGCACCATGGTCGACACCTGGGCGACGGTCGGCAGCTGCGCGCAGATCGGCAAGAACTGCCATATCTCCGGCGGCGCCGGCATCGGCGGCGTGCTGGAGCCGCTGCAGGCGGGGCCGGTGATCGTCGAAGACAACTGCTTCATCGGCGCGCGCTCGGAAGTGGCGGAAGGCGTGATCGTGCGCGAGGGCTCGGTGCTGTCGATGGGCGTCTATCTCGGCGCCTCCACCCGCATCGTCGACCGCGCCAGCGGCCAGGTCAGCGTCGGCGAAGTGCCGCCCTATTCGGTGGTGGTGCCGGGCGCGATGCCGGGCAAGAACGGCGGCCCAAGCCTTTACTGCGCGGTGATCGTCAAGCGCGTCGACGAACGCACGCGGAGCAAGACGAGCATCAACGAATTGCTGCGTGATTGAATGACCGCCGATCCCCTCGCCATCGCCCGCGACCTGTTGCGCTGCCCGTCGGTGACGCCGGCGGAAGGCGGCGCGCTGAAATATCTCGCGCGCGTGCTGAAGGACGCCGGCTTCGACGTGCATCATCTCGCCTTCAGCGAGCCGGGCGAGGACATGGTGGAGAACCTCTACGCCCGCATCGGCACGGCGGCGCCCAACCTGATGTTCGCCGGCCACACCGACGTGGTGCCGCCGGGCGACGAGCAGGCCTGGACGCATCCGCCTTTCGCGGCCGAGAGCGACGGCACCGCGCTTTACGGCCGCGGCGCCGTCGACATGAAAGGCGGCTTGGCTTGCGCGCTCGCCGCGGTGCTCGATCATCTCGGCGCGCATGGCGGCAAGCCGGCCAAGGGCTCGATCTCGTTCCTGATCTCGGGCGACGAAGAAGGCATCGCGGTCAACGGCACGCCCAAGCTGCTCAAATGGGCGGCCGAGCACGGCGAGAAGTTCGATCATTGCATTCTGGGCGAGCCGAGCAACGTGGAAGCGCTCGGCGACACCATCAAGATCGGTCGGCGCGGCTCGCTCAACGGCCACCTGATCGTCGCCGGCCGGCAGGGCCATGTCGCCTACCCCGAGCGCGCCGAAAACCCGATCCGCGGGCTGGTGACGCTCATCGCCGCGCTGCAGGCCGAGCCGCTCGACAACGGCACCGAGCACTTCCCGGCCTCGCATCTGGAGTTCACCACGGTCGACGTCGGCAACAAGACGGTCAATCTCATTCCGGGCGAGGCGCGCGCGCGCTTCAATATCCGCTTCAACGACGCGCACACGCTCGATTCGCTGAAAAGCCTGCTGACGCAGCGCGCCGACAAGGCGGCGCAAGGCAAGATCAAGTTTCGTTTCGAATGGGAGCCGTCGAACGCCGGCGTGTTCGTCACCGCGCCGGGGCCGTTCACCGAAACGGTGGCGCAGGCGATCGAGGAAGTGACCGGCCGCGCGCCGCATCTGTCGACCAGCGGCGGCACCTCCGACGCGCGCTTCATCACGCATTATTGCCCGGTGGTGGAGTTCGGCCTGGTCGGGCAGACCATGCACGCGGTCGACGAGCGCGTGCCGATCGCGGATTTGCGCGCGTTGACGATCGTCTATCGCAAGATCATCGACCGGTATTTTACCTGAGCGCCCGCCACGCGACGCCGATGCCTGACGGGCGTGCGCCTGTTGCCCAAAGCCCACATAGAGTCTGAAATCCGAGGGTTATAAGCTTGAAACGCTGTCGTCAGCGGACGCGACGCATTTCCACCGCCCGACGATACTCCATACTGTCCGCCGGCGTTTTGGCGAGCATAGTGGAGGTATTAAATGATAGTGCGAATAGGTTTGATCGTAGTCGCGGGCTTGATGACGGCGAGTGTCGCCTGCGCCGAAGAAATTCCATCCAACGCAGAACTATTCCGCATGCTGAAAGAACAGCAGCGGACCATCTCCGAGCTTCGCGCCGAATTGAAACAGACGAGACAGGCGCAGCGCACAGCAGGCAAGAGTTGGCGCCGCAAGGATGAAACGGCGGCCAGGCAAGTCAGACGCAAAGCCGCGAGGAAGGCGGTGGCGGCAACCGCGCCCTCACAGGCATATGCGATGTACACGGATGGGCCCGCGGCGCCGGCCCGCGGCGCCTACGTTGGCATTTTCGGCGGTTGGGGCAGTGGCGGCAGCAGTACCGCGACCCAGCTCGGAACCGCCTTTATTCCCGAAGCTGCGGGAGGCCCATTAGCCGTCAACGCCACGGGGCAGACCAACACCAGCAGCTTCGGGTTCGCCGGCGCGCAAATCGGTTATGAATGGTCGTATGGCTCGCGCCTGCTGCCCGCCTTGGAGATCGAAGGTCTCTATCTGCCGCGTACCCAGCAGCATGCGACGCTGGAGAACCCGACGACGCGGCTTCCGGAACACACGTTCGACGATACCTTCCCGACGCGCACTGCCGTTGTTCTGGCGAACGCGGTTGTCGGCTTTCGAACGCCCTATCAAAGCGTCACGCCATATATCGGCGGCGGCATTGGGGCCGCCCACATCTCCATTGACGGCGCCTCTTCCACCCAGATCAATCCGCCGGAGGCTGGCATCAACCACTTCAACTCCGACCCCAACTCCTCCGCCTGGGCCTTTGCCGCACAAGCAAAGGCCGGTGTTCGCGTCGCCCTTGGCAGCAACGCCTATGTGTTCGGCGAGTACCGCTACCTGTACGTCGGCTCCGCCGATCAAATTTTCGGCCCCACCGTGTATCCCACCCATGTTCCGACCACCGCCTGGACGGTTCGCTTCGGCGATACGTCCTACAATCTGGTAGACTTCGGCGTCGGGCTAAACTTCTAGTTTGCCGGTTCGGCGGGCGCGTCGATCGCGACCGCGGGCCCGTTGGCGGACGATGACAGTTGTGCATGCGGCGTCGGTTTTGCGCCTACCACCCGCGCAGATCGACGATCGTGCTCTTGAGCGCGCGCATGTCGGAAATGATCACGCGGGCGCCGGCCGCGAGCAGGCGGTCGGCGAGCCGGCCATGCGCGTGGCTGCCGCCGACAAAGCCGATCGCCGTCATGCCGGCGGCGACGCCGGCGGTGACGCCGGCGGCCGAATCCTCCACCACGATGCAATGGCGCGGCTCGACGCGCATCTTGGCGGCGGCGTGCAGGAACAGATCGGGCGCCGGCTTGCCGTTCTTGACTTCGCTGGCCGAGAACAGATTGGGCTCGAAGAAACGGATGAGCCCGGTGCATTCCAGGCTGAGGCGGATGCGGTCGTAGGAGGAAGAGGAAGCCACGCATTTCGGCCCGCGCAGCCAGGCGAGCGCCTGCGCGGCATGCTTGGTCGCCTGCAGCTCGGCGCGGAAGCGGCGCAGCGTGGCAGCGGCGACCTCGGCCGCAAAGCCCGGCGGCAGCTTGCGGCCAGCGGCGATTTCCACCTCGTTGAACATGTCGGCCGGCCGGCGGCCGGTGAAATAGCGCGCGACAATGTCCGGCGTCACGCGGAAGCCGGCGCGCATGAACTCCTGGGATACGATTGCGGTGGCCAACGGCTCACTGTCGACAAGCACGCCGTTGCAATCGAAGATGACCACGGGGTCCCCCGATGCTGAGGCCGGATTACGCGGCCCACGCGACGAACTGTTCGGACGAATCAGATGCTGCGAGGATAATGCCGGTGTCATGGTAAGCAAGACCGCGGATCGCAGATCGTCGGTTGCGCACCGGGAGGCATATTAATAGCGGGGACAACTGGGGCGTGTCGGGCGCCCGGGCCGGCCACCCGGCCGAATTGGCACGGGAAGACGGTTAGAGCGCGATCCGATTAGATTGAATCACCGCGCACACCTAACATCTTGCATGCGCATGATCTTTTCCGAAAACCGGTGCCCACTTTTCGGGATCATGCGTTAGTTCAGCTTCTTGCGCAGGTCGTCGATGCCCTTGGCGACCAGGTTTTCGGCCAGGGCACCCTTGGTCTGCTGGCTGAGGATTTTCTCGGCGGCGGCGACGGCGGCGTCGGCGGCGGCGCCGCGCACCTCGGCGGCGGCCTGAGCCTCGGCCTGGGCGATCTTGGTTTCGGCCATCTTGGTGCGGCGCTCGACGAATTCCACCACTTTCGCCTTGGCCTCGGCGGCCATGCGCTCGGCCTCGGCCTTGGCGCCCTCGACGATGCCGGCGGCCTCGCCCTCGGCCTCCTGCCGCTTGCGCTGATAGTCGGCGAGCAATTGCGCCGCCTCCTCGCGCAGCTTGCGGGCCTCGTCCAGCTCGGCCTTGATGCGGGCGCCGCGGTCGTCGAGCGACTTGGCCAGCGTCTTGTGCACGCCGGCATAACCCATGACGCCGAGGAACGCCAAAAAGCCCAGCAAGACCCAGAATTCGGCATCGTGCAGCATGGCCTGCCTCTAACTCTTGAGCACGTCGGCCACCGCGTCGGCGACCTGCTGCTCACTCGGCGAAGCCCCGATCAGCCGCTCGACGATGGCCGCCGCAGTGTCCTGCGCGATGGCGCGGACATTGGCCATGGCCGCCTGCTTGGTGGCGGCGATGGTCTTCTCCGCGTCCATGAGCTTGACGTTGAGCTCGTCCTCGACCTTCTTGCGCGCGGCGTCGGCTTCCGCCGCCTGTTTCTCGCGCGTCTCGTTGGCGATGGCCTGGGCGCGCGCGCGCGCGTCGGCGAGCGCCTTCTCGTAGGCTTCCACCGCCGCGTCGGACTGGCCCTTGAGGCGGCCGGCTTCGGCGACGTCGTCGGCGATGCGCTTCTGGCGGTTCTCGATGACGCGGCCGACCTGTGGCAGCGCCCATTTCGCCATCAGCACGTAGAGCAGGATGAAGAACAGCGCCAGCCAGATGAGCTGCGAGGCGAAGGTGTGCGTGTTGAACGGCGGAAAACCGCCGCCGTGCTCGCCCTTCGCAACGTGCTCGGTGCTGGTGGTGTGCGCTGGCTCAGCCATCGCCGACTCCGGTTACCGCGTCTTCAGATCGCGAACAGCAGCAGAAGCGCGATCAGCAGCGAGAAGATGCCGAGCGCCTCGGTGATGGCGAAGCCGAAGATCAGGTTGCCGAACTGGCCTTGCGCGGCCGACGGGTTGCGCATGGCGGCCGCCAGATACTGGCCGAAGATCACGCCGACGCCGATGCCGGCGCCGCCCATGCCGATGCAGGCAATGCCGGCACCGATATATTTCGCTGCCACTGGATCCATATCGAACTCCTCTTGGTTTTCCGCTTGTCCGTTCGGGCTCAATGGCCCGGGTGAATCGCATCGTTGAGATAGATGCAGGTGAGGATGGCGAAGACGTAGGCCTGCAGGAAGGCGACCAGCGTCTCCAGCGCGAACAGCGCGACGATCATGGCGAAGGGCAGCGCGCCGCCGGCCCAGCCGATGGCGCCGAGCGCGCCGCCGAGCAGAATGATGAAGCCGGCGAACACCTGCAGGGCGATGTGGCCGGCCAGCATGTTGGCGAACAGACGCACGCTGTGCGAAATCGGGCGCGACACGAAGGACAGGATCTCGATCGCCACGATCATCGGCAGGATGTAGATCGGCACGCCCTTCGGCACGAACAGGTTGAAGAAGTGCAGGCCGTGGCGGATCAGCCCATAACCCAGCACCGTAAAGAACACGGTCAGCGCGAGCGCCGCGGTAATGATGACGTGGCTGGTGACGGTGAAGGAATAGGGGACGAGGCCGAACAGGTTGAGCAGCAGCACGAACATGAAGATCGTGAACACGAAGGGAAAAAACCGCATCCCCTCGTGGCCCGCGGTCGAGCGCAGCATGTCGGCGACGAATTCATAGGTGAGCTCGGCCGCCGACTGCAGGCGCGTCGGCACCGCGCGGCCGCCCGCCGTGCCGAGCACCAGGAAGCCGGTCAGCAGCAGCACCGCCAGCAGCATGAAGGCGGCCGAATTGGTGAAGGCGATCTCGGCATTGCCGAGCTTGCCGAGCGCGAACAGGTTGACGATGTGGAATTGGTGGATGGGATCCATGGCCGGTCGCGATCAGTCTTTCAAACGCCTTTCATCGACTACGCCTGCGGTCCGCATCACGTTCAACACGCCGGCGGCGAAGCCGAGCAGCAGAAACACCATGAGCCCCCAAGGCGTCGTGCCCAGCCAGCGATCGATGAGCCAGCCGAGTCCCGCGCCCACCAACACGCCCGCGACCAGCTCGCTTGAAAGCCGGAAGCCGCGCGCGTACCCCGACACGTCGGCGGTTGGACGAGGACCTGAGCCGTTTTCGGATGGCCGGCTCGCATTTGCGAGCCGTTCGCCGAGACGCTCGAGCCTCGCGGAGAGTTGAGCCTCGTCGTCCGGCGGATGATTGCGCTCGCCTTTTCCTTGCGTGCCGTCAGCCATGCTCAACGACCCGCTCGGGAAGAAAAGGCCTCGCTTTTTTACCGCCGCCCTAAAAGCCGCGCGGACCATACTGGCCGGGTCTGCCCAAGTCAAGAAACCGGTCATGCGACATAAGTGGCTGATATACAGGTCTTTTTGTGCGTTTTCCCGGCCGGGTTCCACACCGCTTTCCTGCATTGCGGCATGTCCACATGGCCGCCTTCTGCGTTCTTCAAGAGCTGAGCGCGACCGGCTAGGCTGCCGTCCGGGCTGAGCGAGAATGCGATAAGGATCTTTGCCTCATGCGGACAATGACGCTCGTTCTTGCCTTGGCCACGGCCTGCGCCACTTCGCCCGCGCTGGCGCAGACGCGCATTCTGACGGTGCAGGACCGGACGCAGGTGTCGCCGCCGCCCCCACCTGCGGCGGAGAAGCAGCCGGTGCCGCAGCCGTCGCCACCTGCCGCGCAGGCTCAGCCGCCGTCGCCGCCGCCTGCCGCCCAGGTTCAGCCGCAGCCGCCGGCGCCGGTCGCGCCGCCGCCCGCTCAGGCCAAGCTTCCAGCGCAGCCGAAGCCGCAGGCCGCCAAGCCGCGCGAAACCCAAGGCGAAAGCCAGGCCACGACCAAGTCCGCGCAAGACGACAACAGCGAAGCCAAGCGGCAAGATCGCGCGCCGGCCGGCGAGCCCCGCTATCACTTCACCCGCGTCGACGACGGCTATCTGCGTCTGGACCGCAAATCCGGCAAAGTAAGCTATTGCAGCACGCGCACGCAGGGCTGGTCCTGCGAGGCGGTGCCGGAGCATCGCGCCTCGCTCGAAAAGCAGATCGACGATTTGCGCGCCGAAGTGACCGCCGCCAAGTCCGAGATCGACGCGCTCAAGCAGGAGATCGCGAGCTTGCGCGCGCCACCGCCGCCGCCGCCGCATCCGGTGCCGCCGCAGACGGTGCCGCCGTCGCCGCCGCCGGGCGAGCGCACCGGCGGCGTCACGCTCGAGCTGCCGAGCCACGAGGACTTGGCGCGCGCGCGCGGCTTCATCGCCGACACCTGGCATCGTCTGGTTGAGATGATCGAGCACATGCAGAACGACCTGCTGCGCAGGAAGGACGCCGGCAACGGGGTGTCGCGGACGTAAGCCGACATGGCAGGCCGGCTTTCATCCGTCCGCGTGGCGAGCCCGCAGGTCATTGCCGGCGCGACGCTGCGCGTCGAAACTTCCGGCGTCGGCTTCACCGAGATCACCGCGCAGGCGAAAGCCTTCCTCGCCGAGGCCGGGGCCGGCGACGGCGCGCTGCTGGTCTATCTGCGCCACACCTCGGCCTCGCTCGCCATCCAGGAAAACGCCGACCCCGACGTACAGGCTGATCTGATCGCCGCGCTCGACCGGCTGGCGCCGCAGGACGCGCCCTGGATCCACGACATCGAGGGGCCCGACGACATGCCGGCGCACGTCAAGGCCATGCTCAACGGCGTCTCGCTGCACGTCCCGGTGACCGGCGGCGCGCCCGAGCTCGGCACCTGGCAGGGCATCTACCTGATCGAGCACCGCCGCCGCCCGCACAGCCGCGAAGTGATCTTCCAGTTCATCGGCAGCCGGCGGTGAGGCCGCTGCCCGCGCCGCGGGCACGGACGAGGGTTAACATCGGGTAATGAATCCGCAGTGTAGGCCCGTCTCCGGGGGCTTTTCTTAATGCATTGAACCGATTGGATAATTTCTGTTTTGCAACGCGGCTAATAAGCGAAACCGTCGCTGCGCTGCATTAATTTTGACCAGCGGCGGCATGCCGCCGCAAAAGAAATGTGCCGATTGTCTCGCCCCCGCCAAAAGTAGGGTATGTAGAATGCCGGGTGAGGCCGCGCCGGTTCGCGGGTCTCGGGGGCGGGCGAAGGGTGATCTCGGTTGAGCGAGGCAACTAACTACCGGCTGGTGATTGCCGACGACCATCCGCTGTTTCGCGGCGCATTGCGCGAGGCGGTTGCCGGCATGCTGGAGCGCGTGGATATCGCGGAAGCCGGCACTTTCGACGAGGTGGTCGGCCTGCTCGACCGCGGCGGCGACGTCGATCTCATTCTCCTGGACCTGAAAATGCCGGGCGTGCGCGGTTTCTCCGGCCTCATGTATATGCGGGCGCAATACCCGAGCGTGCCCGTGGTGGTGGTATCGGCCAACGACGATCCGAGCGCCATCCGCCACTGCATGGAGTTCGGCGCCTCAGGCTTCATCCCCAAGACGCTGAGCGTGGAGGCCATGCGCGGCGCCATCCGGCGCGTGCTCGACGGCGGCGTGTGGACGCCGCCGGACATCGATCTTTCGAGCGGCTCGGATGCCGAGACCGCCGAGCTCATGGCGCGCATGGCGACCCTGACGCCGCAGCAGGTACGCGTGCTGATGATGCTGTCGGAGGGCCTGCTCAACAAGCAGATCGCCTATCAGCTCGGCGTGTCGGAAGCGACGGTGAAGGCGCACGTCTCCGCCATCCTGCAGAAGCTCGGGGTGGAAAGCCGTACCCAGGCCGTGATCGCCGCCGCCAAGATCGAGGCCGGCCAATGGCCGCAGCAGGTGCCGGCGGAGGGCTGAGCCCACCCACGCTGACGGCCGCTATCCGCATGTGCTAGTTTTGACCCCCAGGGGCTTTGGCGATGGGGGAAGTCATGGCGCGCGGTACATTCCTGCTCTTCTTTTCAAGCGCATTGGTGTCAACCGTATTGGCGACGGCCCTGCCGTTGGCAGCGGCGAAGGCGGCGAGCCGGCACGACTGGGACATGTGCAAGGACGTCACCAATGTCGCCCGCGCGCAACAGGATATCGCGGCCTGCCGACGCATCCTGAGCGGGCGCGAATCGCGCACCAACCAGGCGATCGCCCATGCCAATCTCTGCGGCATATGGAGCACGCTGCAACAGCCCGCCCGCGCGCTGGCGGAGTGCAATCAGGCCATCCAGCTCGATCGCAAGCTGTCGATCGCCTACAACAATCGCGGCAACGCCTATTCCGCCTTGAATGACAACGACCGCGCTCTCGCCGATTACAGCCGGTCGGTCGCGCTCAATCCGCGCTACGCGCTCGCCTACACCAATCGCGGCCTCACCTATTACGACAAAGGCCAATACGACAGCGCCATCGCCGACTTCGACCAGGCGATCCGCGTGAGCCCCCGCTATGCCAAGGCCTATCTGAGTCGCGGCAACGCCTACCTCAAAAAGAACGACGACAAGCGTGCGCTTGCCGATTATGGCGAGGCCCTCCGGATCGATCCGCGCTACGCGCTGGCCTACGCCAACCGCGGCAATGCCTATCGACATATGAAAGACTACACGCATGCGATCGCCGACCTGAACGAGGCGATCCGGCTCAAACCCAACGACGCCTCGGCCTACAATAACCGCGGCAATGTCTATTTCGACCAGCAGGATTCCGAGCATGCCGTCGCCGATTACAGCACGGCGATCCGGCTCGATCCCAAGGATGCCGTCTATCTGCGCAATCGCGCCAATCTCTATCTGGAAAGGAAGAACGACCCGGACCGCGCCATTGCCGATCTGAATACGGCGATCCGCCTCGATCCGGCGACGGCGCGCGGCTACCGCATCCGCGGCGACGCCTATTTCCGCAAGAAAGACTACAAACAGGCGATCGCCGACTACAACGATGCGATAAAGCACGCGCCAAACGATGCCACGACCTTCTACAACCGCGCCAACACCTACGCCCGCGTCAAGGACAATTCGCACGCCATGGCGGACTATGACGAGGCGATCCGGCTCGATCCGAAATTCGCCTACGCCTACGGCAACCGCGGCGGGCTCTACGCCAAGCTCGGCGATGCCGACCGCGCCATCGCCGACTACAACGCGTCGCTGCGGCTCAGCCCGAACAATCCCGTCGATCTCAAACGGCGCGGCAATGCCTACGAGACGAAGCACGACTATGTGCGCGCCGTGCTCGATTTCAGCGAGGTCATCCGGCTGCAGCCGAAAAGCGCGAGCGCCTGGAACAGCCGCTGCTGGGCGCACGCCATCAGTGGCCACGATCTGGACAAGGCGCTCGCCGACTGCAACGAATCGCTGCGCCTGGGGCCGAACGATTCCGACACGCTCGACAGCCGCGGCTTCGTCAATCTGCGGTTGGCGCACTACGCCGATGCGATCGCCGACTATGATGCGGCGCTGAAGATCAGCCCGAAGCTCGGCACGTCGCTCTATGGCCGCGGCATCGCCAAGCTGAAGAACGGCGACGCGACCGGCGGCAATGCCGATATCGCGGCCGGCAAGGCGCTCAATGCCAAGGTGGTCGAGAATTTCACCGAATGGGGCGTGCCAGCGCCGGGCACCGCATCGGTGAAATAGGCGGCTGCCGGCCCACTCTTATCCCTTCCCCGCTTGCGGGGGAGGGATAAGCCGCACTCAATAATCCACCGGCATCGAATAAAGCCCGTCCGGCGGCGCCATCTGGCCGCAGGCGGCGGCGCGCAGGCAGCGTCCTCAAAGCATGCGGCCGAGCCTGATCCCCTGTTCGACGGCGCGCAGGGCGTCGAGCTCGGCGGCCACGTCCGCGCCGCCGATCACGTCGTATGGCATGCCGGCAGTCTGCAGCGGGGCGATGAGAGCGCGGTTCGAAGTCCTGGCCGGCGCAAATCACCACGGTATCGGCCGCGATGGTCTGCGGCTGTCCGTCCGCGACCAGCGCGAGGCCCTCGTCGGTGATGCCGACATAGTGGCAGCCCGGGATCATGCGCACGCCGCGGCGCTGCAACTGGCTGCGCAGGATCCAGCCGGTGGTCTTGCCCAGCCGCGTGCCCAGCCGCGCTTCGCTGCGCTGGAGCAGCGTTACGGTTCTTTGTTTCGGCGGCTCGCGCCGATCGACAAGGCCGCCCGCGGCCGTGATGCCGGCGTCGACGCCCCATTCGGCGGCGAAGACATCGCGGTCCGTCTCGCTGTGATCGCCGGTCAGAAACTCCGCCACGTCGAAGCCGATGCCGCCGGCGCCGACGATCGCCACCCGGTCGCCGGCCTGGGCGCGGCCCGAAATCAAGTCGTCGTACATGACGACGCTGCGGTGATCGATGCCGGCGATGTCGGGACGCCGTGGCGTCACGCCGGTCGCGACGATGACGCGGTCAAACCCGCCGGCGATAAGGCTTGCGGCATCCGCACGTGTTGCCGTTCGCACATCGACGCCGTTGCGTTCGAGCCGGTGCGAGAAATAGTGCAGAAGCTCCTTGAATTCGATCTTGCCGGGGATGCGCACGGCGAGATTGAGCTGGCCGCCGATTTCGCTGGCGGCATCGAACAGTGTCACGTCATGGCCGCGCTCCGCCGCGGTAACCGCGGCCGACAGGCCCGCCGGCCCGGCGCCGACCACGGCCAGCCGCAACTTGTTCGCCATTGGGCGGGAGGTGAATTCGATTTCACGGCAGGCCAGCGGGTTGACCAGGCACGTCGCGGTCCGGTTGGTAAAGATGTAGTCGAGGCAGGCTTGGTTGCAGGCGATGCAGACATTGATGTCGTCGCGCCGCCCCTCGCGCGCTTTGCGGGCGAAGTCCGGGTCGGCCAGCATCGGCCGGGCCATCGACACGAGATCGGCGCTGCCGCCGGCCAAGAGCTGCTCGGCGGTTTCCGGCGTGTTGATACGGTTCGAGGCGACAACCGGGATTTTCACCACGGATTTCAGCCGCGCGGCTGCGAAAGCCCAGGTCGCGCGCGGGACGGGGTAGGCGATGGTCGGCACGGCGGCCTCGTGCCAGCCGATGCCGGTGTTGAGTATGTCGGCGCCGGCATTCTCGACCGCGCGGGCGAGCGCGTCGATCTCGTCCGCGGTCGCGCCGCCTTCCACCAGATCGAGCGCGGAAATCCGGTAGACGATCAGGAAATCGCGGCCGAGCCGCGCACGGGTGCGGGCAACGATTTCGGTCGGAAAGCGAATTCTGTTTTCCAGGCTGCCGCCCCACGCGTCGGTGCGGGTATTGGTGCGCAATACCGTAAACTGGTTGATCAGGTAACCTTCCGATCCCATGATCTCGACGCCGTCATAGCCGCCCTCGGCCGCGAGCTCGGCGCAGCGAACGAAGTCGTCGATAGTGGCCTCCACCTCGCTGGCGGTGAGCGGACGCGGGATCAGCCGATTGATCGGCGACTTGATATCGGAGGCGCCGACCAGGCCCTTGTGCCGTGCGCTGCGGCCGGCATGCAGGATCTGCAGCAGCATCTTGGCGCCGTGATCGTGCACCGCGCCGGTGATCGCACGATGAATTCTCAATTCCTCGCGCGAATCGAGAATGGGCGCGCCGGGTTCCATGAGGCCGGCCTCGTTGGGAGAGTGGCCGCCGCTGACGATCACGGCCACGCCACCTTCGGCGCGCGCGGCATAAAAGGCGATCTGGCGGGCGAGCGGATCGCTGGCTTGCTCCATGCGGGTGTGCATGGAGCCCATGATGATCCGGTTCTTGAGAACATGGGTGCCGGCGCGGATGGGCGAAAACAACGTCGGATAGGACGGAACGTCGGCAACGGCGGCTTCGGGCACGAAATCACTCCCTGCGAATCGTCGGGCCCACGAACCGGCGGCTGCCGGCTGGCGGGCCCGAGCTTTTGAATTATTCCGATCAATTCTGCCTTGTCACGATGGAGGCTGGCAATATGGCGTTGTCAGGCGGCACAACTCCCGCACGCGACATCACGCTTGGCAACCGTGCATGCGAGGCGGCCCAAACCGGCGGATTGGAGCGCTGAGCAACGATCAACGAGCGCCATAGCAATCCACCCACACCAGATAAAGCCCGTCCGGCGGGGCGATCAAAGCAAGTAATCCGGATCGAGCAACACGACATTCGCGGCGGAGCAACATGAAATATCGCCAGATCGCGCCGGCCTCGGTCCAGTGCCCTTGAGGCTTTCGGGAATTAACGTGTTCGAGAATCCACGCGAAGTGCCGTCAGGACAACAAAGGCAATAAGACGCCTTTCTCAGCGTTAGGTCTGCTATCCCGTGAGAAACGAGCGCCCGTGGGCGTGCCCTGCACACCAGCTTGGGGCCAAACTCGGACACGCCTCATTGTATCGTCGTGAAGTTTCGCCCATGGCAAGCGGTCGTTGCTAGTTGCGGGCTGTCTTTCCCAAGGCGATTTCTGGCCTGCGGAGCCCCATCGCGATCCAAGCGGCAATAAGCCTCAACATGAACTTGCCGGAGTGACCATCATAATTCGGCAAGTCATCGGCAAGCGCGACGCCAACTCGGCGGTCTCGCGTCATGACCCGCATTTCAAGGGGCGGAGCGCCTGCCGCAAAGCGGTTCCTGTACATCGACAGCCAATGTCCCTTAGTAAAGTCGGCAAACATTGCCGAATTGCAGCACGTCGCAATGACCCGCCGGGTCGGGGAATCAGGCTTGAGCCGATGCTCTTCCAGATACTCCTGCCCCGTCACACATTGCGCCCGATCCTTTCGATATAGGACGTACTCGGTTCCACCGTCGGGGTTGAGCACGGGTGGCGCGGAAGGCAGTTGCTCGAAGCGGCTTCCGGCTTCTTGGCAACTGGCGCAATAGCAGGAGGCGGTCAAAATCGGCCGGCCGACTAGCTCCAATTTCACCTTGCCGCATCGGCATATCTCGGAGAAGTGCTTTTGCTGTTGCTTGTTCACTGCGACCGCCGATTCGTGGATCCTGTATGGGGTCATTTTGGCGGTAGCAAGAAATGTCCGCAACAGCCTAACCGCGGAAGTCGGCTCTTACCGCGCGGAGGATGGGGTGGCTTGCGCTGTCAGTGCGAGGCCGGCGTCGTGACGTGATTCCAAGCTTGCGCTGCAGCGGGGGGAAGCTTGTCCATGTGCTTCAAGAACAAGGCAAGCGTCCAGATCTGTTGATCAGTGAGTTCGTACTTCCAGGACGGCATCCCGGTCCACCGGATGCCGTGTTTAATTTTCCAAAATGTCCAGCCCTGCGGATCATCTTCGACGCCGTGCTTCGCCAACTGCGGCGGTTGCGGATATTCGCCTTTTGCGGTGGGCGTCGGCGACCCGTCCTTTGCCGCCGTACCGTGGCACACAGCGCAATGTGTCCCATAGAGATGAATGGCGGCGATCAGATTAGCGTCGTTTAAAGGAACTGGATCGGATCCTTTCGGCGCTTCATTCTGAAAAGTCGCCTCAAGCGAAGTGTTCGCAACGTAACGCTCCAACGCGCTAGGCTCGGCATCGGCATTCGCAGGGATCGCTCCCGTGCGCAACACGGCATAGCCCGCTGCCGCGAGCGCAATGAGAGTCACCAAGACGCCGACAACGAAGCCTCTTAACATCAGTCCCGCCTAGATACCGGCTTCGGGTGCTGTATGCCTCAATCGCATACCCACACCCGCCGGTGCGCCCAATGATAGCCGTTCCAATAGCGTCGGCCCCAGGCCCAGTGGCAATCGCTAGGTCCGCTGTAATACGGCGCAGCATAGGGTGCGCCTGCGAATCCGAAGCCAAAGCCGAAATAGCCGTGGTGATGGTGGTGATGATGGTGGTGGTGGTGGTGGTGGTGGTGATACTGAGCGAGCTGCACCTTCGCGCGAGTCCGCCGCGCCTGCGCAGCATCTTCCGCGCGCAGTGCAGCCAATGCATTCGGAATGGGGGCGAGCATGTCTGCGTACGATTGTGCAACGGGCACACCACTCTGGCTCCCCTCCGCAGGGGCGGCTTGCGCGGTCGCATTTAGCGTCATCAACGCTGCGGTGCCGCAAAGCAAGAATGCCATTTTCTTATTCATGACGCATTCCTCCATAGTGGTTGGCCGGCAACACGTACCGGACAACTCGTTTTAGAAAGTCCGTCGGGAGCACATGGTTCCAAAAGCTTGCGTGGTGGCGAAAAAAATCCATCCGGCTGGGTGTACAAATCCATGAATTCCGCAAAAGTCGGCGACACGGCTAGGCGAGCTGTCTAATTCCTATGTAATGCCAGGCTCTCGGACACTCTTTGCGTTCGGACTGGATCCAACTTGCCTGCGAGGCGTAGCCAGTTTTGAATTGTTTGGGTCAACATCCGGAGAATTGCGGCAGGTTTCAATTGGGTCACACGCGGACATCCGAATTTCTCGGTACCCGCTTTGGCCCCCAAGAACCGGCGTTTGACGGCCTCCGCTCACACCTCGCCGCCCGTTTAGACCACAGACGCCTGCATCGGCGTTGGCGCCCGCTGACAATTCAGTAATCCACCCGCATCAGATAAAGCCCGTCCGGCGGGGCTACCTGGCCGCAGGCGGCGCGGTCGCGCGCCTCGAGCACGTGCTTGAGATCGTCGGGCGCCCATTTGCCCTCGCCCACCATGACCAACGAGCCGACCATCGAGCGCACCTGGTTGTGCAGGAAGGAGCGCGCCGCGGCGCGCATCGTCACCTCCTCGCCGTCGCGTTCGACGTCCAACTGATCGAGCGTCTTCACCGGCGACTTGGCCTGGCATTCGGTGGAGCGGAAGGTCGTGAAGTCGTGCTTGCCGATAAGGTGGCGCGCCGCCGCCTGCATGGCCGCCGCGTCGAGCGGGCGCGGCACGCGCCAGGCACGGCCGAGATCGAGCGTCAGATCGGCGCGGCGATTGATGATGCGGTAGAGATAGTGCCGCTGCCGCGCCGAGGTGCGGGCGTTGAAATCGTCCGCCACCCTTTCGGCGCTGAGCACGGCCACCGGGTGTGGTCTTAAGTGGGCATTGAGCGCGTCGCGCACCGTGTCGGCGCCCCAGTCCTTGGCGAGGTCGATATGCGCCACCTGGCCGCGCGCGTGCACGCCGGCATCGGTACGGCCGGCGCCCTGCACCAGCGTGCTCTCGCCGGCAAAGGCGGCCACGGCAAGCGTGAGGACACCCTGCACCGTCACCTGCTCGGCCTGCACCTGCCAGCCGGCAAAGGGCGTGCCGTCATATTCCACAACGAGCTTGTAACGCGGCATGGCTGGTTAACGGAACCTTGAAACTCATAGTTAACGATTTCGGCGCAGCCTGTCGCCCGCCATGACCGAGAGCCCCGCCGACTGGACGGCTTTGCGCGCGCGGGGCCACGGCATGCGCGACTATATCGAGGAATTTCCGTGAACGTACATGCCCCTACCGAAGCAGCCGGCGCGAGAGCGCCGATCGGCCTGCCGGCGCTGGCCACGCTCGCCTTCCACGGCTGCGATCTGGCGCCGCTCTGGAACAAGCTGGTGACGCGCGTCACCGCCAACTCCGACGACGCCGCGGCCTGGCTCGATCTTTCCACCATCGCGCATTTGCAAGGGCGGCCGGACGACCGGCTGGCCTTGCAGACCGTGGCGCTGGCGCTTTGCCGTCTCTACCACCAGCCGCCGGCGGTTGCGAGCGCGCGCCCGTTGCGTCTGTTGGCGCTGATGGCGCCGGGCGATTTCATGGCCAATATCCCGATCGAGTTCATGCTGGACGGCGCGAGTGTCGCGCTCGACATGCTCTATCTCGACGCCGAGACGCCTTTGCCGCCGCTGCCGCCGCACGACGTGGCGCTGGTGGCGGTGGCGGAATCGGGCGGCAACCAGGCGCTGCTGAGGCGGCTCGCAACGCTGGCGCCCGCCTGGCCGCGACCGCTGTTGAACGCGCCGGCGCATATCGCGCGGCTGACGCGCGAGGGCACCTGGGCGCTGCTGAAATCGGCGCCGGGTGTCTGCATGCCGATGAACGCCGACATTTCCCGCGTCGACCTGGCGCGTATCGCGCAAGGCACGCTCGACGTGCGCGACGCGCTGGACGGCGCGCGCTTTCCGATCATCGCGCGGCCGCAAGATTCACACGCCGGCCAGGGGCTGGAGAAGCTCGACCATGCGGTCGCGGTGGCTGCCTATCTTGCCGCGCGGCCGGAACGGGATTTCTCCATCGCGCCCTTCATCGACTACCGCTCGGCCGACGGGCTTTTCCGCAAGGCCCGCATCGCGCTGATCGGCGGCCGCGCCTACGCCTGCCACATGGCGGTCTCCACGCACTGGATGATCCACTATCTCAACGCCGAAATGCGCGAGCGCGCCGAACGCCGCGCCGAGGAGGCGCGCTTTTTCGCGACCTTCGACGGCGAATTCGCGCGGCGCCACGCGCGCGCGCTGGCCGCGATCGACGAGCGCTTCGGCCTCGACTACATCCCGTTCGACTGCGGCGAAACGCCCGACGGCAGGCTCTTGGTGTTCGAAGCCGGCAGCAACATGATCGTGCATTCCATGGACCCGCCCGATCTGTTTCCCTACAAGCCGGCGCAGATGCAGAAGGTGTTCGGCGCCTTCCAGGCCATGTTGCGCGCGGCTTGCGGGGCCGGCGCGGAAGCGGCGGTCGCCTAGGCGATCTTACTGCCCGGCTTGACCGGGGTGCCGCGCAGGAATTCCTCGGCCGCCATCGGCTGCTTGCCGGCGCGCTGCACCTGGCGCAGCCGCACCGCGCCCTCGCCGCAGGCAATGGTGAGCCGGTCGTCGAGCACCGCGCCGGGCTCGCCCGAGCCCTCGCCCTTGGTCGAACGCAGCGCCTTCATCCGCACGCCGTCGATCTCGCACCAGGCGCCGGGGAACGGCGACAGGCCGCGGATATGGTCGTGCACCTGCTTCCACGGTTGCGACCAGTCGATGCGGGTTTCGTTCTTGTCGATCTTGTCGGCATAGGTGACGCCTTCGTCCGGCTGCGGCGTCAGCGCGAGCGTGCCGCGCTCGAGCGCGGCCAGCGCGCGCACGATCAGATCGGCGCCGAGGCGGGCGAGCACGTCGTGCAGGCCGCCGGCGGTCATGTCGGGCGCGATCAGCGTGCGCTCGGCCATGGCGATGGCGCCGGTGTCGAGCCCTTCGTCCATCTTCATGATGGTGACGCCGGTCTCGGCATCGCCGGCCATGATGGCGCGGTTGACGGGCGCGGCGCCGCGCCAGCGCGGCAGAAGCGAAGCGTGCACGTTGAAGCAGCCGAGCCGCGGCGCCTCGAGGATGGCTTTGGGCAGGATCAGCCCATAGGCCACCACCACCGCGGCGTCGGCCTTATGCGCGGAAAAGGCCGCCTGCACGTCGAAGTCGCGCAACGTCTGCGGCGTCTGCATCGGCAGCGCCATCCGCTTCGCCTCCCGCCCGACCGCGCTTGGCTGCAGCTCCATGCCGCGGCCGGCGGGCTTGGGCGCGCGCGTGTAGACCGCGGCAACGTCATGCCCAACCGCGGTGAGCGCGATCAGCGTCGGCACGGCGAAATCGGGCGTGCCCATGAAGATCAGGCGGAGGGGCATTGTGTGTCCGGCGCGGTGACCGCTCACCCAATATGATGCGACGGCTCCTTGTCCTCGGACAAGGGCTTGACCGGCTCACCGCGCTTGGCCGCCTTCTTGAACCGCTTCAGGACCATGTCGCGCTTGAGCTTGGAAATGTGGTCGATGAACAGCACGCCATTGATGTGGTCGATCTCGTGCTGCAGGCAGGTGGCAAGCAGGCCGCTCGCCTCGATTTCCTGCACCTTGCCCTCGATGTCGAGGTATTTGACCTTGACCGCGCTCGGCCGCTCCACCGCCTCGTAGTATTCGGGGATGGAGAGGCAGCCCTCCTCGTAGACAGCCTTCTCGTCCGACGTCCAAGTCACCTCCGGATTGATGAAGACCTGCGGCGCCTTCGGCTCGTCCTTCTTGGCCAGATCCATGGTGACCACGCGCTTGGGCACGCCGATCTGGATGGCCGCGAGGCCGATACCGGGGGCGTCGTACATGGTCTCGAACATGTCATCGACCAGCGCGCGCAGCGCTTTGTCGACGGCGCCGACCGGCGCGGATTTCAGCCGCAGCCGCTTGTCGGGGAGGATGAGAATGCCGCGTTTGGCCATTGCCGCGATTTAAGGGCTGGGAACAGCGGGGTCAATCGGCCTTTGCCCTTGAGAAATGGGCATTATCGCCCTACCGTTCGCCCTTCGTTCGCTGGACGCTCCGAATCGGGCTGGAAGCCGCCGCATGTCGCAAACCCTTCTCCTTGTCTTGGCGCTCGCCATCGCGGCCGGCGTCGTCGCCATTATCGTGCTGCTGCTGCGGCCGAAACAGCCGGTGGTGGACATGGCCGCCGAGGCGCGCATCGGCGAGCTCACCGCCACCGTCCAGACCATGGGCCAGATGCTGGCGAGCGCCCAGACGCAACTCCAGCAGCATGTCAATCAGCGGCTCGACGCGGTGACGCAGAACCTCGGTGAGTCGATGAAGTCGACCACCAAACACACCACCGAGCACCTGCAGGCGCTGCACGCGCGGCTCGCCGTCATCGACAGTGCGCAGAAGAATATCACCGAGCTGGCTTCGACCGTGACGTCGCTGCAAAAGGTGTTCGACAACAAGCAAAGGCGCGGCGCCTTCGGCCAGGGTCGCATGGAAGCGATCGTCGCCGACGGGCTGCCGCAGGGCGCCTACGAATTCCAGTTCACGCTGTCGAACAATTCGCGTCCCGATTGCTGCATCCACATGCCGGACAATCGGCACCTGGTCATCGACGCCAAATTTCCGCTCGAAGCGACGACTGCGCTCGAAAACGCCACGAGCGAGGAGGAGCGCGCGCTGGCCATGCGCCAGCTGCGCCAGAACCTCGGCAAACACATTGCGGACATCTCGGAAAAGTACCTGATCAAAGGCGAGACCCAGGAAGTCGCCTTCATGTTCATTCCGTCGGAATCGATGTTCGCCGAGTTGCACGATCAGTTCGAGGACGTGCTGCAAAAGGGCTACCGCGCCGGTGTCATTATCGTTTCGCCGTCGCTTCTAATGCTCGCGATCCAGGTGGTGCAGCAGATTCAGAAGGACGCGCGCATGCGCGAGGCGGCCGACAAAATTCTCACCGAAGTCGGCTTGATGATCGGCGATGTGCAGCGGCTGAAAGATCGCGTCGAAAATCTCGATCGGCATTTCGGCAATGTGAACAAGGATATCGAGCAGATCGTCATCTCGGCTGACAAGATTCTCAGCCGCGGCGAGAAAATCCGCCACGTCGATTTCGGCGAGGCCGCCGATGCGGACGATGCGCCGGCCGCGCCGGTGCGTAAACTTGGGGCGGCGGAGTGATGCCTAGCCTCGTCGTCATTCCGGGACGCACCGAAGGCGCGGCCCCGGAATCCAGGGCCACAATCGAAGGCCTTGCCGTGCCGCTCTGGATTCCGGGTTCACGCGCTTCGCGCGTGCCCCGGAATGACGGAGAGATTTCGTGACCGCCTCCCCCGACTCCGCAGCGGCGGCGCCGAAGCCCACCTTTCTCGAAGCCGCGGCGGTGTATCTGAAGCCGCGCGTGCTGGTCATCTTCTTCCTCGGCTTCTCCTCGGGTCTGCCGCTGGCGCTCTCCGGTTCGACGCTGCTGTTCTGGATGGCGGAGGTGGGCGTCGACCTGAAGACCATCGGCCTGTTCGCCATGGTCGGCACGCCCTACACCATCAAGTTCCTCTGGGCGCCCATCGTCGATGCCTTCGACGTGCCGCTGCTCGGGCGCTGGCTCGGCCGGCGGCGCGGCTGGCTGCTGCTGACGCAACTGATGCTGATCGCCGCGATCGCGCTGCTCGGCGGCAACGATCCGGTGGCCGCGCCCGCGATGGTCGCATTGGGCGCCGTGATCGTCGCCGCCGCGTCGGCGACGCAGGACATCGTCATTGACGCTTTCCGCGTCGAAAGCCTGCCAGAGAACGAGCAGGCCGCCGGCGCCGCCTCCTACGTCGCCGCTTACCGCGTCGCTATGCTGGTCTCGAGCGCGGGCGCGCTGTTCCTGGTCACGGCATTCCAGAACTTCGGCTTCAGCCGGCAGGGCGGCTGGACCGCCAGCTATATGGTGATGGCCGTGCTGGTGGTCGTCGGCGTACTGACCACTTTGTTCGCCGCCGAACCCGAGAAGTCTACCCGCGCCGATGCGGCCCAACACAAGGAGCCCGCGCTCAAGCGGCTCAGCCACACCGTCGCCGGCGCGTTTACCGACTTCTTCCTGCGCGATGGCTTGCGCATCGCCGTTGTCGTTCTCACCTTTGTCGTGCTGTTCAAGCTCACCGACGCGCTCGCCGGCGTGATGACCGGACCGTTCGCCGTCAAGCTCGGCTTCACGCGCAACGAATACGCCACCATCATCAAGGGCCTCGGTTTCGTCGCAACGATCATAGGCGGGTTTGCCGGCGGCTATGTCGCCCGTTCGTTGCCGCTGGCGGCGAGCCTGTGGATCGGCGGGCTGCTGCAGGCCGCCGCCAACCTGGCCTTCTCGTGGCAAGCCGTGGTCGGGCACAACATCGCCTGGCTCAGCTTCGCGATCACGGTGGAGAATTTCACCAGCGCGATCGGCACGGTGATCTTCGTCGCCTATCTTTCCGCGCTCTGCCGCAATCCGCTGCACACGGCGACGCAATACGCGCTGCTGACGGCGCTCGCGGCGATCGGGCGCACTTATCTCTCCGCCAGCGCGGGCTATGTCGCGGAAGCGACGGGATGGGTCTGGTTCTTCGCCATCTGCGCGCTATCGGCCATTCCCGGGCTGTTGTTGCTCGCCTGGCTGCAAGGCCAGGGGCATTTCAAGCGGCTGGCACCGCGGACGACATGAGGAGGGCGTGCCCGGGCCGCTCTTTCCCTTACCTCCCCCTGCAAGGGGGAGGTCGACTGCCTGAGCAACGCGAAGCGCGTCGGGCGGCGGTCATTCTGAATTTGCTCGCGAAGAAGACTCCTACCCCGGCCCTCCCCCTTTCAGGGGAAGGGAGCGAGAGGTCATGCCATGTACAAGTTCAAAACGACGTGCGCTGCTTGATGGCTGCCGCCAGCGTCCCCTCATCGAGATAGTCGAGCTCGCCGCCGACCGGCAAGCCGTGGGCGAGCCGGACCACCTTGACCTTGGCGCCCCGGACATAACCTGCCATCTCGAAATATTGGAATCAGCGACGCCGACCTAGTCGTCGCTCGCCGGCCGGGGCGAGAGCATGCGCGGCGCAGAGAGAGGCGCTTTCGTCCGATCGTCGAAAAATAGATTTGGCCGACCGAGGCCGCGTGTCCACCAAGTTAAAAGCTTTGACAAGCGATTGATACGGACACCTAACGATGCCGGCGGCGGCGCGTTCGGCGGGAGCGAACCCGTGGCTCCGCGTTCAAAGATGCGGCAGAGAGGCGGCCCGAGCAACTCATTCAGGACAAGACTGTCGCCGCTTATGAAAGAATGAATGAGTTCGATTACTGGAACGCGTGGACCGGCCGTGTTGCCGATCGGCGTTCGACAACAATCGGTATACCAGCGGAAAACCCTGCGAGAGAACGACAAGCAGCGCACGGCATCAATGCCCGAAGTAAGCTTTACGCGGCCTATTGGCATCTGGAATATGTCGGTTCCGCCCGCCGTATCGAGCACATCCGGCCGCTCAAGGAAACGCGCGAATGCCTGGCAGTCCTTACAGTAGCAGACGATGCGAAAGCCAGCGGCCGGCCCGACCTTATGCGCGACGCCGCGCACGTGACCGCACCGACACTGCAGAAGGAATTCGGAGGTCATAAGGCCACACCATCCCTGCTTTCTTTCCGCAAATACGTCCGCGACCTAACACTGCAAGTAAGAGGAGAGAAAGCGGGCTAATCAAAACAGCGTGCGCTGCTTGATCGCCGCGGCCAACGTGCCTTCGTCGAGATAATCCAATTCGCCGCCGACCGGCACGCCATGCGCCAGCCGCGTTATCTTCACATCGGCGCCCGGCAGCAGCTCGGTGATGTAATGCGCCGTGGTCTGGCCGTCGACCGTGGCATTGAGCGCGAGGATTACTTCCTTCACCTGCGGCTCGTGCGCGCGCGTGACCAGCGCGTCGATGGTCAAGTCCTGCGGGCCGACGCCGTCGAGCGGCGACAGCGTGCCGCCGAGCACGTGATAGCGGCCGTTGACCGCGTGCGCGCGCTCCAGCGCCCAGAGATCGGCCACGTCGGCGACCACCACAATGATGGAGGCATCGCGCCGCGCATCGGTGCAGACCGTGCAGGGGTTCTGCGTGTCGATATTGCCGCACACCTTGCAGATCTCGATCTTCGCCATCGCGGTATCGAGCGCCGCGGTGAGCGGCGCCATCACCGCCTCGCGCTTCTTGATGAGGAAGAGCGCGGCGCGCCGCGCCGACCGTGGCCCTAAGCCCGGCAGGCGAGCGAGCAACTGGATCAGGCGCTCGATTTCGGGTCCGGCGACGGCTGAGGGCATGGTTCGTTTACTTGTCATTGCCGGGCTTGACCCGGCAATCCATCATCTTCGCAAAAAGATGGATGCCCGGGTCGAGCCCGGGCATCACGCCGAAGGGGCGTTGACCAAGCATCTTCACGCCAACCCAAAGCCCGGCGGCAGTTTCATGCCGCCGGTGAGCGCCTTCATGCGCTCCTGCATTTCGGCCTCCGCCTTGCGGCGGGCGTCGGCATGGGCGGCCACCAGCAGGTCCTCGAGGATTTCCTTTTCCGAGGGTTGCATCAAAAAGTTGTCGACCTTGATGCCCCTGAGATCGCCCTTGGCGGATAGCCGCACGCTGACCATGCCGCCGCCAGCGGTACCCTCGACCTCGATCTGATCGAGCTCGGCCTGCATCTCCTGCATCTTGGCCTGGAATTCGGCCGCCTGCTTCATCAGGCCCATGAAATCGGCCATCTCCTAATCCTCACTTTCCTCGGTAGGCGGCGGCATGTCTTCCGGCTCGTCCGCCGCCGCTTCCGGCACGCTCTGCGTCACGCCCACGATCTTAGCGCCGGGGAATCGGTTGAGCACCGCCTGCACCAGCGGGTCGGCCTGCACGCCGCGCTCGATCTCGGCTTGGCGCGCATCCATCTGCGCGCGCAGCGTGGAGGCGCCCTGCTCCTGCGACACCACCACAATCCAGCGCTTGCCAGTCCAGGCGGTGAGCTTGCGTTGCAGGTCGTGCACGAAGGTCTTGGGCGCGCTCGGCTCAAGCGCGATCTCGAGCTGGCCGTCCTCGCAACGCACCAGCCGCACGTCGCGTTCCAGCACCAGCTTTACCGGCACGTCACGCTTTTCGGCGGCGAGCGCGACGATCTGCTCGAACGAAGAAACGGCGAGCGTGGGCGTCGCGTCAGCGATTTGCGCCACCGGGTCGTCGGCCGGGCGCGGCGAAACCGCGGCGGAGGAGCGCGGCGAGCCGCGCGGCGCATCGTAACGCGGCGCATAATTTTGCGCGGCGGCTTGCGCAGCCCCGCCATTGCCCGGCGGACGCGCCGGCGTGCCGCCCTCCTCGACAACCGAACGCACCGCCTCGTCCGGCGTCGGCAGATCGGCGGCATAGGCGATGCGAATGAGGACCATCTCGGCGGCGGCAACCGGGCGGCCGGAAACCTGAACCTCCGTCATGCCCTTCAGCAGCATCTGCCAGGCGCGCGACAGAACGCGCATGGAGAGCTGGGCGGCGAAGGCGCGGCCGCGCGTGCGCTCGGCCTCCGACAGCGAGACGTCGTCGGCGACACCGGGCACGACTTTGACGCGGGTGACGA
Source organism: uncultured Pseudomonadota bacterium (assembly GCA_963805535.1). Classification (GTDB taxonomy): domain Bacteria; phylum Pseudomonadota; class Alphaproteobacteria; order Rhizobiales; family Xanthobacteraceae; genus Pseudolabrys. Next base: position 207,443 of record CAWDUV010000002.1, on the reverse strand, counting down.
AATGGGTGAATTCGGCCAAATCGCTCAAGATCACCGCCGGGTCGGCGCCGATGTCGTATTGCTCGCGCAGTTCGTTGAGCGCCGCCGCGGTATCCCCCTTCATCAAGGCTTCGAACAGGTCGACCACGCGCACGCGGTCGGCGAGGCCGAGCATCTGCCGCACGTCCTCGGCGCGCACGCGCCCCGCGGCATTTTCGACTTGGCCGGCGCCTGTTTCGGCGCCGGCGTGGGCGATCGCCTGGTCGAGCAGCGACAGACTGTCGCGCACCGAGCCTTCCGCCGCGCGCGCCAGCAGCGCCAGCGCGGCCGGCTCGACCTCGATGCGCTCCTTGGCGGCGATGCTCTCCAGATGCTTGACCAGCAGCGCGGCATCGACCCGGCGCAGGTCGAAGCGCTGGCAGCGCGACAGCACCGTCACCGGAACTTTACGGATCTCGGTGGTGGCGAAAATGAACTTGGCGTGCGGCGGCGGCTCTTCCAGCGTCTTCAACAGCGCGTTGAAGGCCGCGCCCGACAGCATGTGCACTTCGTCGAGGATATAGACCTTGTAGCGCGCCGACACGGGAGCATAACGAATGGCGTCGTTGATCTGACGTACGTCCTCCACGCTGTTGTGCGAGGCGGCGTCCATCTCCAGCACGTCGATGTGGCGGCTTTCGATGATGGCCTGGCAGTGCACGCCCATCGCCGGCATGGCAACGGTCGGCTCCTTCACCGAGCCGTCGGGCAATTCGTAGTTGAGCGCGCGCGCCAGGATGCGCGCGGTCGTGGTCTTGCCGACGCCGCGCACGCCGGTGAGGATCCAGGCCTGCGGGATGCGCCCCGTCTCGAAGGCGTTGGAGATGGTGCGCACCATGGCGTCCTGGCCGATCAGGTCGGCGAAGGAGGCCGGGCGGTATTTGCGCGCCAGCACGCGGTAGCCGGTGTTTTCGGCGGCTTGGACGGCGTTTTTGTCAGGCTCGGCCATCAACGCTTTCCGCTCGGAAGCGCCGCTCAACGCGCCTCGCGCTCGCGATCATGGAAATTGGGTGGGAGGCTGACGAGCGACCCGATCCGTGCTCGTTAGGGCTGCTTCCTTCCGGACCTGACCCGGTTGGCGAGTGGCTCGTCCACCGCCAACCTCCCGGGGCCCTATATCGGGCCAACGGGGACGGAAAGCAAGGCGAGGCACCTACGACCGTGGTGTGCGGGCTTGACCCGCGCATCCATCCAGCGATTCTGCCTGTGGAAAGTCATCATGGATGGCCGGCTCAGGCTTGGCCGTGACGGGCGGTATGCAATCCACCTGGTCCCTCCACCCGCAGCTCGCGCAGGACACCACCCCGGTGGGCGACCTCGCGCTCTCGCGCGTGCTGCTGGCGAACGACGCCAATTATCCCTGGCTGATCCTGGTGCCGCGGCTGCCGGCGCTGACCGAGTTGATCGACCTGGAGGAGAGCGCGCAAGGACAGCTCATGGGCGAGATCGCCGCGGCCGCGCGCGTGATCAAAACCATCACCGAATGCGACAAGCTCAACGTGGCCGCGCTCGGCAACCAGGTGCCGCAGCTGCACGTGCACGTGATCGCGCGCCGGCACCGCGACGCCGCCTGGCCGAAGCCGGTCTGGGGCGCGGCGGCGCCGAGCGCCTACGACCCTAAGATGCGCGACGACTTCGTCGCCGCGCTGCGGCGCGGGCTGTCGATCAATAGCTAGCGCGCATCTTTTCCTTGGAAAAAGGGCGCATTGCGCCAATTCGCCGGGCGTGCGAATTTCCGCCCCGCATGTCGCCCCGCATCGATCTCGGCCCCAAACCGCGTCTCGGCTATGTCGACAGCCGCATCGAGCGCGCCGCCGAACGGCGCGCCAACGAGGCGGCGGTCGCCGCGCTCGCGGCCGAGCCCAACGCCCGAGCCTATGTGATCGGCGGCGAGCGCATCGTCATGCAGAAGGCAGCGCCGCTGCACGACCCGCTGTTCACGTTGGCGCAGGCGCGCACGCTCGAGCAGGCAACCGAAACGGTGTTCCTCGGCCTCGCCGACGGCGCCGCCCGCTTCGGCGTCGGCATCGCGCCGGAGGCGGCCGAGGCGCTCAAGACGCGCGGCGATCTCGAGGTGCGCGACCTGCGCTCGATCGCGGTGCAGGGGCTGGTGGCGCCGGAGCACCTGGCGCCGATCGCCGAGGCCAAGGCGGTGCTGCACTGGCACCTGCGCCACCGTTTCTGCTCGAACTGCGGCGCCGCCACACTGGTGAGCAACAGCGGCTGGCGGCGCGACTGCCCGCAATGCAAGGTGCAGCATTTCCCGCGCACCGATCCGGTGGTGATCATGCTGGCGGTCGCCGGCGAGCGCTGCCTGCTCGGGCGCTCGCCGCGCTTCATGCAGAGCATGTGGTCGTGCCTGGCCGGCTTCGTGGAGCCCGGCGAGACCTTCGAGGACGCGGCGCGGCGCGAGACGCTGGAAGAAGCCGGCATCGCCTGCGGCCGCGTGCGCTATTTCGCTTCGCAGCCCTGGCCGTTCCCCACCTCGCTGATGATCGGCTGCCACGCCGAGGCGGTGACGCAGGAGGTGGTGGTCGACCGCTCGGAGCTGGAAGACGCGCGCTGGTTCGAGCGTGAGGAAGTGATCGCCATGCTGGAGCGGCGTCACCCGCAGGGCCTGACCACGCCGCCGTCGATGGCGATCGCCTATCACATCATCCGCGCCTGGGTGGAGGGCGAGGCCGGTTTTGACTGAGCGCGCGCCGAAGATGCTGTGCGCCGGCATCGCGGTGCAGGACATCGTGATGCGCGTCGACAAATTTCCGGCGCCCGGCAGCAAAGTGCACGCCTCCGACTTCATCGTCACCGGCGGCGGCTGCGCGGCCAATGCGGCCGTGGCGGCGGCGCGGCTCGATGCGCGCGCCGGCTTCGCCGGGCCGCTCGGCGGCAAAAACGACGCGGTGAGCGAGCGCATCCTGGCCGATCTTGCAGCCGAAGGCATCGATTGCAGCGGCGTGGTGCGACTCGATGGCGGCAGCGCCTCGGTGTCGCTCATCCTGCTCGACGTCGAAGGCGAGAAGGCCATCGCCACCCGGCGCGGCGTCGGCTTGAACCACCTGCTGCCGCGCGACGCCCGCGCGCTGGTTGCCGATGCCGATGCGGTGCTGATCGACAACCGCTTCCCGGAATTCGTCACCGCGGTCGCGCACGCGGCGCGGGCGCGCGCCATTCCCCTGGTGATCGATCTCGATCTCGCCAGCAAGCCCGACGATCCCCTGCTCGCGCTCGGCACCCATGTGATCGCCTCGGCGGAAGCGCTGCGCGCCGGCACCGGCAGCGACGATCTCGGCGCCGGGCTCAAGCTCCTGGCAAAGCACGTGCCGGGCTTCCTCGCCGTCACCGACGGGGCGAACGGCGTCTATTGGCTGGATGGCGCCGCGCTACGAAACATGCCGGCGTTCGACATCGCGGCGGTCGATACGCTCGGCGCCGGAGATGTGTTCCACGCCGGCTTCACGCTGGCGCTGATGGAGAGCGACGACCTGACCGTTGCGCTGCGCTTTGCCTGCGCCGCCGCGGCGCTCAAATGCACGCGTTTCGGCGGCGCCGCCGGCGCACCCAGGCGGGCCGAGGTGGATGCGTTTTTGAAGGCGCGCTCCGCGTGACGCAGGTGAGACGCCGGCCCCTCTCCCTGAAAGTGGGAATGTTAGGGAGGGGCCAATCAACGCCGCAAAATGACCCCCACCCGGTCGCCGGAGTTTACCATCGGGCGGCGCTTCGCGCCGACCCGTTGGGCGACCGACCTCCCCCTTTCAGGGGGAGGTAAAGAGCGAGCTAGCGCGGCGCGGCGAGCGTCGCCCAAGGCTGCGCGCTTTCGAGGGCGCGCGCCGCGCGCAGCACCAGCGCGTCGTTGCGCGGCGGGCCGACGATCTGCACGGCGACCGGCAGGCCGTCGGCGGCAAAGCCGCAAGGCACCGACGCCGCCGGCTGCTGCGTCAGATTGAACGGATAGGTGTAGGGCGACCAGTCGATCCAGCCCTGGCCGTAGCGGCCGTCGGATGGCGTCACGCGGCCGACCTCGATCGCGGTGAGCGGCATCTGCGGTGTCAGCAACAGGTCGTAGCGCTCGTGGAATTTGCGCATGTGCTCGGCGAGCTGCGTGCGGACGGCATGCGCGGCAAGGTAGTCGGCAAGCGTCGTGCCGCTGCCCTCCCGCGCGACCTGGCGCAGGCCGGGATCCACCTTCTCCTGCTCCGCCGGCGGCAATCCGCCGACGACGGCCGCGGAAACGCCATACCAGATGGCCATGATGGTATCGAGCGGCTCGGCGAAGCCGGGATCGACCTCTTCGACGATGGCGCCCAGCTCGGCAAAGACCTGCGCCGCCTTGGCCGTCGCCGCTTCCACGTCGGGATCGACATATTTCACGTAGCCGAGCCGCGGACTGAAGGCGACGCGCAGGCCGCGCACGCCGTCCTGCAGGCCGATGCGGAAATCGGGCACCGGCGTGTTCCAGGCGGTGGTGTCGCGTGCGTCCGGGCCGCCGATAACCGAGAGCATCAGCGCGGCGTCGGTGACCGTGCGGGTGAGCGGGCCCTGATGCGCCAGCACGCTGAAGGGCGAGGCCGGAAAGGCCGCCACCCGGCCGTAGCTCGGCTTGATGCCGAACACGCCGGTGAAGGCCGCCGGAATGCGGATCGAGCCGGCGCCGTCGGTGCCGAGATGCATCACGCCGAGATTGAGCAGCGCCGTCGCGCCGGCGCCACCGGAGGAGCCGCCGGTGGTGCGCTCGCGGTTCCAGGGATTGCGTGTGATGCCGGTGAGCGGGGAATGGCAGACTCCGATCCAGCCGAACTCCGGCGTGGTGGTCTTGCCGAGGATGACGGCGCCCTGCTCCTTGAGGCGCGCGACCGCCGGCGCATCCTGCGCTGCCGGCGTCGTAGGGGTGGTGAGCGAGCCGCGGCGCGTCGGCTGGCCCTTGATGTCGATGATGTCCTTGACGGTGACCGGCAGGCCGTCGGCAAGTCCGAGCGGCTCGCCCTTCTGCCAGCGCACTTCCGAGGCGCGCGCGCCGGCGAGCGCGCCCTCCTTGTCGACCAGCACAAAGGCGTTGATGGCGGGCTCGAAGCGATCGATGCGCGCCAGCGCGTCGCTGGCGACCTCGACCGGCGAGAGCTCGCGGCGGCGGTAGAGCCGGAGCAAATCGCTCGCGCTCAATTGGGAAATATCGTTCGACATGGCGGGACTGGACTTTACTGGTGGGACATTGTGGGCGGAACCGCCACTGTATGGCAGCAAATCAGGTCTCACCAGCGGCCGCGCATCGGCAGCCAGAACGGGGGACGCTATGGCCAGCGCTGCCCGAAGGCAGCGCCAAGCCGGCGCCGGCCGCCGGTGAGCTCAGGAAGAAGAAATTCTCGGTCGCCCCACTCCAGGTTCGTCGCCAGGCCGCTTGCTGCCGCGACCTGGACTTGAAACTAGAATATATTTCTCTATAAGAGCTATACCGGCGAAAAAATAAGAAAATTATTCCCGTGAGTGGCGATTCCCTAGGCTGCACGTTTCAAACCCGCGAAGGAAACTGGAAATGGATGCCATCGACCGCAAGATCCTCGCCGTGGTGCAGCAGGACGCCTCGCTCTCGGTGGCCGAGATCGGCCAGCGGGTCGGCCTATCGTCGACGCCGTGCTGGAAGCGCCTGCAACGGCTGGAGGCCGAGGGCGTGATCACCGGCCGCGTCGCGCTGGTCGATCCCGACAAGATCGGGCTCGGCATCACCGTGTTCGTGTCGATCGAAACCGACGACCATTCCGAGCAATGGCTCAAGCGCTTCGCCGAGGTGGTCGGCGCCATGCCCGAGGTGATGGAATTCTACCGCATGGCCGGCGACGTCGATTACATGCTGCGCGTGGTGGCGCCGGATATCGCCGGCTACGACGCCTTCTACAAGAAGCTGATCGGCACGGTGCCGTTGAAGAACGTCACCTCGCGCTTCGCCATGGAGCGCATCAAGCAGACGACCGCGCTGCCGATCCCGGGCGAGCGTCAGCTGCAGGCGGTGCCATCATAGGCCGGCGCAGATCGCCCGCCGCTCATTAGCTGCATTTATGGTCGGTGCCGTCATTGTAGTCGGGCGTTTGGCTGCGCGGGGCCATGAACATGCGGTCCGACAGCGTGATGGTACCGGTGATGACCATGCCGACCACCGGCGTATAGGCGTAGGACGCTTCCGCCAAGATGAGCTGGGTGCTGGCGACGTCGAGCGCCGAGGTCGAGGCGTCGAAGCTGTAGGTCGAGCCGGGCGCGCGCACGGTGCCGTTCTTGGTCGCGCTCCATTTCACCGTGGCGATCTTGTTGGCGCCGATGTTCAGGCACGACACCGTGATCTTGAGCTTGCTCGCGTCGTAAGGCGCGATGATCGCGGACGCTGCGTCCAGCATGTTGCTCATGTCGTCGCTGCTGATGCTGCTCGTCTGCGCCGCCAGGTTGGCGAGCGCGGCGGAGGTCAAGCTGACCTTGCGGTCGGCGGCAACGCCGCCGGAAACTTCGACGCAGCCGAAATAGAGCGTGATCATGATCGGAGCCAGCAGCGCGAATTCGACCGCCGAAACACCGCGGCGGTCGCGGCCGAAGCGGCCGAACATTCGCAGCAAAGTTTGTTTGCGCCGTTGCATGATTAGCTGCACGTGTTGGCGGTGCCGGACGCGTTGAACGGCTCGTTGCGGAACACCGTGGTCGCCACCAGGAGCCGCTTGCCGCCGGAGAGATTGGACAGGCTGTCGTTGAGCAGCGACAGGTAGATCGGCCACTGGTAATAGAGCCGCACCACCACGATGGCGCCGGCGCCGCCCGGCGCGTAGCACATGTTCGTGGTGTTGAGCTGGCCGTCCTTGACCGGCGGCGCGCTGTTGATCGAGGCGAAATTGGTATAGGTTTTCACGTCGACGTCGACCTTGGAGCAGTCGAACAGGCTGTTGCTGCCGAGCGCCGGGCATACGACGTTGGTCTTGAAATCGGCCGCGGTGCTGTAGCCGGCGGACTGCGCCTGGCCGGTCATCACCATGCGTCCGGCTTCGGTGGCGACGGCTTCCAGCGACTGACCGGCAAAAAACACCAGCGCGGTTTCCATGATGGCGAAGATCAGCGCCAGGAACGGCGCGGCGACCAGCGCGAATTCGACGGCGGCGGCGGCCTCTTCGGCGCGCGCGAAATGGCGCGCACGACGCGTCAACTTGTTTCGAATGGCACGAAGCATGGCAACCAACTTACGCTGTGAACGGTGGCGCGACACCGCTTCATAGCAAAACCTCGTTTGCGAATTGTTGCCGTGCGAGGCGGAAACGGCGGCCGTCGCGTTAGGCGCGCGCTAACCTTGTTGCCGGCGTGCGGCGGTTTCAGCGCGGCACCGGCGCCCCGCCCGGCGCTCCTGCCGGCGCGCCGGTGGAGGCCGCGCCGTTGCGCGCGGTGGTCTGTCCGAGCGAGCCCGCGAAATAAGCGTTGTCGTCGCCGAGCGTGTTGCGCGGCTGACATTCGTGCACGCAGCTCCAGGTTTCGCGCTTGATGCCGCGGTAGACCACGACCAGATGGCCGGGCGCGGGGCCGAGCACCTGCACCGTCTTGCGCATGAGCACGCGGCCTTTGCGGTCGAGCGCGAGCAGATTGGTCGAGCCGTAGCCCTTGCCGGTGACGACCAGCATGCCGCCGTCCTGCAGCGTGGCGTCGGCGATCAGCGGATTGCCGATGACGATGGTGGCGACATTGGCCGGCAGCTTGAGCAGGCTGGCGCTGTCGACATTGACCTTGAAAGTGTCGGCCTTTACCGCCGCCGTGGCGAGGATGAACAGCGCGCCGGCCAAAATGCCCAATAGCCGCCTGTGACGCCCGAACACGGCCGACATCGAACTCTCCAGCACGCTACGCAACAAAACCCGCCACGGGCGGAACATGACCGTCCCGAGTTGACTGCAAATTGGTGAACGAAGTGCAAAGGCAAGCGCGCGAGAACGCGCGGTCGGCACAGCGCGCGCCCGGCCGGCGCGGCGGCGGGACCGGCGCGGCAAGAACACGCGCGCAAGCCCAAGGCCGCGCTGTAGTATTGCGCGCCCACGCGGCGGTAGCGCGCAATGACATGGCGCCGTGCCTTTACCGTAGTATTGGTAGAATAGCTTCCCCGCGACCTGTCGAATTACTGTAAGTCGTTCTATGTATAGATGCAATAAATGTTCTGTTAACTATGATATTCTCCAAATAGTAACTTATTAACTACCGAGGATGTACATCATAATACCTCTTGTTTCTTCGGTTATATTAACGGCTGTGCAAGACCTCATTGCTAATTTGCACACGTGGGATCGGGAAAGCCGGCAGTTCGTCCGGCACCCCGAGCAGCCACCTCAGACAGCCACGTGTGGATCCGTAGGAGCTACAAATGAAGAACCTCTTCGTGCGTTTCATGCAGGACGACTCCGGCGCGACCGCCATCGAGTATGGCCTCATCGCCGCCGGCATTTCGGTTGCGATCATCGCGGTCGTGAACTCGATCGGCAGCAACCTGAACATCAAGTTCCAGGCGATCTCGGACGACCTCAAGTAAGCCGAGAGACCGAAGACGATCTAAAGGCTCCGGCCGAAGCGCCGGAGCCTTTTGCTTTTGCGCCGCCCGCTCATATCGGTTTACGAGCGGTAAAGATTTCGCGCGCTAACAATACCGCAAGCAACAGCCGCGCAACCTGAAGCCGGGCGCAAGCCGGGGCGAAGGACGAAAATATGCTGATCGACGCAGTCAGGCTCTTCTTGTTTCCGGCCTTGATGGCGTTTGCCGCCTCCAGCGACCTGCTTACCATGACGATCTCGAACCGGCTGTCGCTGATCCTGGCCGGCGGCTTCTTCCTGCTCACCATCGTGACCGGCATGAGCTTTACCGCGATCGGCATGCATCTTGGCGCTGCGGCGCTGGTGCTGACGTTCGCCTTCGCCTTCTTCACGCGCGGCTGGATCGGCGGCGGCGATGCCAAGCTCGCGGCCGCCACCGCCTTGTGGTTCGGCTTCGGCCACCTGCTCGATTATCTGCTCTACGCTTCGCTCCTGGGCGGCGCGTTGACGCTGTTGCTGTTGCAATTCCGCCGCTGGCCGCTGCCGCACATGCTCGCCGCCCAGCCCTGGCTGCTGCGCCTGCACGAGCCGCGCGGCGGCATCCCCTACGGCATCGCACTCGCGGCCGCCGCCCTCATCGTCTATCCCAACACCGCCTGGATGCCGCCGGCCGGCATCTGAAACGCGCGAGCCGTAACGCCGCGTGTCAGCGCCCGCGCTTCGCGCGCGCGAATTCGCCGGCAAGACAATATTAACTCGATTTAGATACGGCTCCTTAACCATACCTTGACCTTTAGCTGGTGAAATCCGGTGCAAGCGGCCGCACCGGCTGCCATGTGGTTTTTGACGGCTAGTCCGCCGTCGTCAGGTCAGAGAGTGAGCGTATGAAAGCCGCGCGTATCGTCGTGCTTGCCATTGCCGTCGGAGCCGGCGGCATTGCCGCGATTCTGGCGGGGCGTTCGGAGAAGCCGCGGCTGGTCAAGCACCAGGTCATGCCGAACGTCGCTTCGGTCGACGTACTGGTGGCGAAGTCCGACATTCCCATCGGCAAGACGTTATCGCCGGGCGACCTGCAGTGGCAGCCCTGGCCCGCCAGCGCGCGAAGCGGCAATTTCATTCGCAAGTCCGGCCGCCCCGACGCCATCGAGAAGATGAGCGGCATGATCGCGCGCGCGCCGTTCGTGGCGGGCGAGCCGATCCGCGAAGCCAAGCTGGTCAACGCCAAGGGCTCCGGCTTCATGGCGGCGATCCTGCCCAAGGGCATGCGCGCGGTCTCCACCCAGATCTCGCCGGAAACCGGCGCCGGCGGCTTCATCCTGCCGAACGACCACGTCGACGTCATCCTGACCCGCCGCGACGCCGGCAAGACGGCGGGCGGCGACCAGGGCAGCGAGACCATCATCAGCAATGCGCGCGTGCTGGCGATCGACCAGAACGTACAGGAAAAGGACGGGCAGAAGGTCGTGGTCGGCAAGACCGCGACGCTCGAGCTTTCGCCCAGCCAGGCGGAGACGCTGGCGCTCGCCCAGCATCTCGGCGCGCTGTCGCTGGCGCTGCGCAGCATCACCGACGCGCGCCTTGACGATCCCAAGACCGACGTAAAAGTGGACCGGCAGCGCGGCGGCATCAACGTCGTCCGCTTCGGCGTCACCACCACCGCAACACCGCGATGAACCATCGAGGGGACCCAGGGGACATGGCGAGAAGGGCATTGATCCGAACCGCCGCGCTGGCGGCACTGATCGCAGGCGCCGCGCTCACGCCGAGCGTTCCGGCGACCGGCGCCGACGCGCACGTGCCGGTGATCCGGGTGGCGGCAAGCGAAGCGACCTCGCGCGCCGTCGACCTCGGCGTCGGCAAGTCGATCGCCATCGACCTGCCGGCCGCGATCAAGGACGTGCTGGTGGCCGACCCGACCATCGCCAACGCGGTGATCCGCTCCTCGCGCCGCGTCTACATGATCGGCGTCAAGATCGGGCAGACCAACATCTTCTTCTTCGACGCCCACGGCAAGCAGATCGCCGGCTTCGACATCGCGGTGACGCGCGACTTGAACGGCATTCGCGCCGCGATCCACCGCGCGATTCCGGATTCCGACATCCTGGTCGAAGGCGTCGGCGACGGCATCATGCTCAGCGGCTGGGCGGCAAATCCGGGCGACTCGCAACAGGCCTTTGACATTGCCTCACGCCTGGCCGGCGCCAGCACCAAGGTGGTCAACGGCCTCAAGGTGCGCGGGCGCGACCAGGTCATGCTCAAGGTGACCGTGGCCGAGGTGCAGCGCGACGTGATCAAGCAGCTCGGCGTCGATCTCTCCGGCAGCCTCAACTACGGCACCGCGGTGGTCAATCTCAACAGTTCCAACGCCTTCAGCGCCTCCGGCGTTTCGCCGACCTCCACCCTGACGGGCGCGTTCGGCGGCAACCCGAGCATCAAGGCCACGCTCAACGCCATGGAGCGCGCGGGCGTGATCCGCACGCTGGCCGAGCCGACGCTGACGGCGATTTCCGGCGAAACTGCCAACTTCGTCGCCGGCGGCGAATTCCCGATTCCGACCGGATTGTCCTGCGACACCACCCAAAATCCGCCGATTTGCCAACCGAACATCACGTTCAAGAAATTCGGCGTCGGCCTCGCATTCACGCCGGTGGTGTTGTCCGGTGGCCGCATCAGCCTCAAGGTGATGACCGAGGTGTCCGACATCTCAACCCAGAACTCTATCACCCTGGCACAGGCGAATTTCAGCACCACGGTGCCCTCGATCCAGACCCGCCGCGCCGAGACCACGGTGGAGATTCCCTCCGGCGGCTCGCTGGCGCTGGCCGGCATGATCCAGGAGCAGACCAAGCAGGCGATTAACGGCCTGCCCGGCCTGATGCAAATCCCGATCCTGGGCGCGCTGTTCAAGAGCCGCGACTACGTCAACCACCAGTCCGAGCTGATGATACTGGTCACGCCTTATATCGTGCGCGCGGTCGCCCAGAAGGACCTGTCGCGCCCCGACGACGGATTTGCCGATCCGACCGATCCGCAGACCGTCCTGCTCGGCCGGCTGAACCGCATCTACGGCAAGGCGGCGAGCCAGGTCGAGCTCAAGCGCAGCTATCGCGGCAAGTACGGCTTCATCCTGGATTGACGGGGGAACTTAGGGCCATGACGGCACTTCATACGGCGACACGCGGACGCCGCGGCAAGGCGGCGCGGCGGCTGCTGCTTGCCGCCGGCCTCGCCGGTCTGCTGGCCGGCTGTTATCAGACCGAAACCGCTCAGCGCACGCCCTATCCGGTCGACTATCGCGCACGCCATCCGATCACGCTGAAGGAAGGCGAGCACACCGTCGAGATTTTCGTCGGCCGCAACCGCGGCGGACTCAATCCCAGCCAGCGCGCCGACGTGCTGGCCTTCGCGCAGGAATGGCGCCACGACGCTACCAGCGGCATCATCGTCGCCGTGCCGCATGGAGGCCCGACCGACCGCGCCGCCAAGGATTCGCTGCGCGAAATCCATTCGATCCTGAATGCCTCCGGCGTGCCGGCGCGCGCGGTCTACGTGCGCAGCTATCACCCGTCGCGCGTCGCGCTGGCGAGCATCAAGATCAGCTACACCAAGCTCACCGCGCATGCCGGCCCTTGCGGGCTGTGGCCGCACGATCTCGGTCCCGACTTCGACCCGGTCTACAACCAAAACAAGCCCTATTGGAATCTCGGCTGCGCCAGCCAGCGCAATCTTGCCGCCATGGTCGCCGATCCGGCCGACCTGGTACAGCCGCGTGGCGAAGCGCCGGCCTATGAGGCGCGCCGCTCGGTCGCCATCGACAAATGGCGGCAGGGTCAAAACCCTTCCGGCACCTATATCGGCTATGACAAGGCCAAAATCAGCGATCTCGGAAAATGATAAAGCACGCCCAGCAAGTCGCACTCGACGAACATGAATCGCCGCCAACGGCGCCGGCTGCGCCGGTCGCCGCCGACGAGCACATCGCGCCCGCGCCGCGCGTGTCGGTGCAGGCCTTCTGCGAGACGGTGGAAACCGCCTCTGCCGTGCAGGCGGCGAGCGAGGACCGCCGGCTCGGCAAGGCGCATGTGAAAATCCAGATGGGCGGCGCCACCGCCGCGGTCGAGGCCTATCGCTCATCGCCGACGCCGAACGTCATCATCCTGGAATTGGAAAACCGCGCCGACGATATTCTCGCCGGGCTCGACCGCCTGGCCGAAGTCTGCGATGCCGGCACGCGCTTGATCGTGATCGGCCGCATCAACGACGTGACGCTCTACCGCGAGCTGACCCGGCGCGGCGTCTCCGACTATCTGATTGCGCCGGTCGGCACCGTCGACATCGTGCGCGCGATTTGCGGGCTGTTCTCGGCCCCCGACGCCAAGCCGGTCGGCCGCATCATCGCCGTGGTCGGCGCCAAAGGCGGCGTCGGCGCCTCCACCATCGCGCACAATATCGGCTTCTCCATCGCGCGCGACCTCGCGCTCGACTCGGTGGTGAGCGATCTCGATCTTGCCTTCGGCACCGCCGGTCTCGATTATAATCAGGATCCGCCGCAGGGCATCGCCGACGCGGTATTCTCGCCCGACCGCATCGACACCGCCTTCGTCGACCGGCTGCTGTCGAAATGCACCGATCACCTGAGCCTGCTGGCGGCGCCGGCGACGCTCGACCGCGTCTACGATTTCGGCGCCGAAGCCTTCGACGCCATTCTCGACGCGCTGCGCGGCTCTATCCCCTGCGTCATCCTCGACCTGCCGCACCAGTGGACGGGCTGGACCAAGCGGCTTCTGCTGAGCGCCGACGATATCCTGGTGGTGGCAGCGCCCGATCTGGCCAATCTGCGCAACGCCAAGAACATGGTCGATCTGTTGCGCGCGGCACGGCCGAACGATCACCGGCCGTTCTACTGCCTCAACCAGGTCGGCGTGCCGAAACGGCCGGAAATCGCGCCCGCCGACTTCGCCAAGGCGCTGGAAGACCAGCCGCTGGCGGTGATCCCGTTCGAGCCGCAACTGTTCGGCACCGCTGCCAATAATGGGCAGATGGTGGCCGAGGTGTCCGCCAACCATAAGACCGCGGACATGTTCCGGCAGATGGCTCAGGTACTCACTGGGCGCGCCGAGGCCAAGCGCGCGAGCGGCGGCCTGATGCCTATGCTCTCCAGGCTGATGAAGCGCGGCTGAAAATCGTTCGGAGTGACCAGTCTTGTTCGGTAAGCGTAGCGCAACCTCAGAAGCCCTCGCCCCAGCCCCGCGGCCGCCGGCGCCGGTGCCGGCGTCATCGCCGCCCTTGCAGCCCGGCCAGCCTGCGGCGGAGGAAAAGCCCGCGGAAGCCGGCCGCACGCCGTTTCCGTCGGAAGGCCTGGGCGCCCCGCTGGTCTCGGCGCCGACGCCGACGCGGCAGCCGGCCGCGGTCAACATGCCGGCGGTCGATTTGCGCCGGTCGGAGGCCTATTACGAGACCAAGGGCGTCATCTTCGGCGCGCTGATCGAAGCCATCGATCTCGCGCAGCTGGCGCGGCTGGACGCCGATTCCGCGCGCGAGGAAATCCGCGACATCGTTAACGAGATCATCGCGATCAAGAACATCGTGATGTCGATCGCCGAGCAGGAGGAACTGCTCGACGACATCTGCAACGACGTGCTCGGCTTCGGCCCGCTCGAGCCGCTCTTGTCGCGCGATGACATCGCCGACATCATGGTGAACGGCTCGGGCACGGTCTATATCGAAGTGCTCGGCAAGATCCAGAAGACCGGCATCCGCTTCCGCGACAACCAGCAACTCTTGAACATCTGCCAGCGCATCGTCAGCCAGATCGGACGCCGGGTCGACGAATCCTCGCCGATCTGCGACGCGCGCCTGCCCGACGGCTCCCGCGTCAACTGTATCGTGCCGCCGCTGGCGATCGACGGGCCGGCGCTCACCATCCGCAAGTTCAAGAAGGACAAGCTGACGCTCGATCAGCTGGTCAAGTTCGGCACCATCACGGCGCAGGGCGCCGAAATCCTGCGCATCGTCGGCCGCTGCCGCGTCAACACGCTGGTGTCGGGCGGCACCGGTTCCGGCAAGACCACGCTGCTCAACTGTCTGACGCAGTTCATCGACGACGACGAGCGCATCATCACCTGCGAAGACGCCGCCGAATTGCAGCTGCAGCAGCCGCACGTGGTGCGCCTGGAAACGCGCCCGCCCAACCTGGAAGGCGAGGGCCAGGTCAACATGCGCGATTTGGTGAGGAACTGCCTGCGCATGCGTCCTGAACGCATCATCGTCGGCGAAGTGCGCGGACCGGAGGCGTTCGATTTGCTGCAGGCCATGAACACCGGTCATGACGGCTCGATGGGCACGCTGCACGCCAACAACCCGCGCGAGGCACTCTCGCGCATCGAATCCATGATCACCATGGGCGGCTTCGCGCTGCCTTCGCGCACCATCCGCGAGATGATCGTGGCCTCGATCGACGTGGTGATCCAGGTCGCGCGCCTACGCGACGGCTCGCGCAAGATCACGCACGTCACCGAGGTGATGGGCATGGAAGGCGACGTCATCATCACGCAGGATCTGTTCGTCTTCGACATGGTCGGCGAGGACGCCAACGGCAAGATCATGGGCCGCCACCGCTCGACCGGCATCGGCCGGCCGCGCTTCTGGGACCGCGCCCGCTACTACGGCGAGGAGCAGCGGCTCGCCACCGCGCTCGACGCCGCCGAAGTCGCCAACGAAGAAATAGCGCGCGCCGGATAAGGGAGTTCAGCCCGTGCATACGCTCGCTTTGTTCCTGCTCGCCAGCGTCTCGGTCGGCGGCGTGGCCTGGGTGTTCCTCTATCCGCTCCTGTCGGGCGAGCGGCAGACCGAGAAGCGCGTGGCCAGCGTCGCCAAGGCGGAGCCGGTGGCGCGCGCGCGCGGAAGCCAGCGATCGCGCCGCGATATCGTCGAGCAGACGCTGAAGGAATTCGACGAGCGCCACAAGAAGAGCAAGAGCGTGCCGCTCTCGGTGCGCATCAACCAGGCCGGCCTCAAGTGGTCGAAGCGGCAGTTTCTGCTCATTTCGGCGGGCGTCGGCGTCGCCATGTTTTTGCTCGGTCTCGCCATGGTGCCGGGCGGGCTGATTGGCGCGGCCGCGTTGGCTTTCGCCGGCGCTTTCGGCCTGCCGCGCTGGCTGCTGTCGTTCCTCAAGAAGCGGCGCGAGAATAAATTTCTCAACGTATTCCCCGACGCCGTCGACATCATCGTGCGCGGCGTCAAGGCCGGCCTGCCGCTGCTCGACTGCCTCAAGATGATCATGACCGACGCGCCGGAGCCGGTGAAATCCGAGTTCCGCGCCATTGTGGAGACGCAGGCGATCGGCATGCCGCTGGGCGAGGCCTGCGGCAAGCTCTACGAGGACATGCCGCTGCCCGAGGCCAATTTCTTCGCCATCGTGGTCTCGATCCAGCAGAGGTCGGGCGGCAACCTCTCCGAAGCGCTCGGCAACCTGTCGCGCGTACTGCGCGACCGCAAGAAGATGAAGGCGAAGATCAGGGCGATGTCGCAGGAGGCAAAATCGTCGGCCGCCATCATCGGCGCACTGCCGATCGCCGTCATGACCTTGGTCTATGTCAGCAGCCCGAACTACATCTCGCTGTTGTGGACCGAGCCGCTCGGCCGCGTGATGCTCGCCGCCTCCGCGGTTTGGATGTTGGCGGGCGTGTTGGTGATGAAGAAGATGATCAACTTCGATTTCTGAAAGTCCGTGAAATGCTCGACTTCCTGATCGACTCGCTCAACGTCAAGACGCTGACCATGGCGTTCGCCGCGCTCGCGGCGGCCGCCACCGTCCTGACGCTGGCGATGCCGCTCGTGTTCGCCGACCCGCTCGGCAAGCGCATGAAGGCGGTCGCGCTCGAGCGCGAGAAGATCAGGCAGCGCGAACGCGAGCGCATGGCCCAGGAGGCCCAGCGGGTGAGCCTGCGCCAGTCGCCCAAGCAATACGTGCAGACCGTCGTCGACCGGCTAAACCTGAGAAAATGGTTTGCCCAGGAAGAGGCGCGCCTCAAGCTTGTGCAGGCCGGCTATCGCGGGCAGGCGCCCTATGTGACCTTCCTGTTTTTCCGCATGGTGACGCCGATCCTCACCTTCCTGCTCACGACGTTCTATATTTTCGTCGTGCTGCACTGGAACAAGCCGCTTCCGATCAAGCTCGGCATCTGCATCGGCGCGGCCTACCTCGGCATGCACCTGCCGATGATGTTCCTGAAGAACCGCATCACGCGGCGGCAGACCTCGATCAAGCGGGCCTTTCCCGACACGCTCGACCTGCTGCTGATCTGCGTGGAATCCGGCATGTCGATCGAGGCGGCGCTGCGCCGGGTGAGCAACGAGATCGGCACGCAGTCGGTGGCGCTGGCGGAAGAGCTGACCCTCACCATGGCGGAACTGTCCTATTTGCCGGACAGGCGGCAGGCTTACGACAACCTCGCCAAGCGCACGGACCTGGAAGGCGTGCGCTCCGTCTGCATGGCCTTGCAGCAGGCCGAGCGCTACGGCACGCCGCTGGCGCAGATGCTGCGGGTGATGGCGCAGGAAAACCGCGACATGCGCATGTCGGAAGCCGAGAAGAAGGCAGCCGGCCTGCCGCCCAAGCTGACGGTGCCGATGATCGTGTTCTTCCTGCCGGTGCTGTTCGTGGTCATTCTCGGCCCCGCCGCCATCAAGGTGATGCACGTCACGCACTGACGACGGCTTCGCCGTCGCCACCCGCATAGCACCAGGATTTTGGGGTCCGGGCTCGCGAACAGCGCTCGCGCCTCCCGGAATGACGAAGAAGGTCAGGTGCCCGTGTCGGGCGCCGGCACGTAAGGATGCCGGTCCTTCTTGCCGTTGAAGGCGTTCTGCTTCGACAGCATCTGCCGCAGATAGGCGACATTGGCCTCCGCCTCCTTGGGCGGCAGGTCGGCGGCGGCGATGCGCTCGGCCTCGGCGAAGCGGCCCTCCAACCCGACCGCCAGCGCCAGGTTCTGCCGCACCTTGGGGCTGGCATTGGGCTGCGCCACCGCCGTGCGCAGCGTGTCCTCGGCGCGCTTTAGCTGCTTGTCGAGAACGTAGGACAGGCCGAGATTGGACAGCACCGAGGGTTCGTTCGGCACGATCTTGAGCGCGGCCGAATAGTACTGGCGCGCCTCAATATGCTGACCCATCTCGTCGAGCACCGCGCCTTGCGCGTTGAGGATGCGCCAGTCGGGATTGTCGGGCGTGTGGGCGCGCTTGAGCGCGTCGAGCGCTTCCGGATATCGGCCGGCGTCGGCGAGCGCGCGGCCGTATTCGCCCAGCAGCTTCATGTCGTGCGGATTGCGGATCGACGCCTGCTGCAGCACGGCGACCGCCTGGGCGCGCTGCCCAATGGCGCGTAGCGCACGGGCATAGCCGATAGCGGCCTTGGGATCGCCGGCATTGGCGCGATAGCGCGGGCCCCAGACCGCCAGTTCCTGGCGCCAGTCGGCTTCGGTGCGGGGGGTGTGGGTGTTCGGGCCGGAAGGGCCGACCGAGCCGGTGATGTCGCCGCCGTCGGTCTGACAGCCGGCCGCCGAAAGGGCGAGGAAGCCCACGACGGCTGCCGAGGCGAGGAGGTGGGCAACACGGACTTCGGTCGGGCGCATGAGACCCCGAGGGCAGGCATTCCAGCGGTATCCCCGAGCAATAATTGGTTAACCCTAACGGCTGGTTAACCGGCCGAAGGCCGTGGCCGGGCTCGTCCCGGCCATCCACGCCTTTGACCTTGCGGGCTTTTTAAGGCGTGGATGCCCGCGACAAGCGCGGGCATGACAGTGCATTATCCGCCGGCTTCGGTTTAGGATGGAAACGACATGGACCTCGGCCTCTCCCCCGACGAAATCGCCCTGCAGCAGCGCGCCCGCGCCTTCGCCCGCGAGGTGGCGCGACCGCGCGCCGCGCAAATCGACCGCGACGAGCAGTACCCCTGGGATATCGTGAAGGCGCTCACCGAGGCCGGCTTCGTCGGCATGACCATCCCGAAGGCGCTGGGCGGACAGGGCCGCTCTTTCCTCGAGGCCGTGCTGGTGATCGAGGAAATGGCCAAGGTCTGCACCGTGACCGGGCGCATCGCGGTCGAGACCAATATGGGCGCCATCTCCACGGTAATGGCCTATGGCAGCGACGAACAGAAGCAGCTGGCGGCGCGGCTGGTGCTGGAAGGCGACAAGCCGGCGATCTGCATCACCGAGCCGGAGGCCGGCTCCGACGCCACCGCCATGACGACGCGGGCCGACAAGCGCGGCGACGTGTTCATCATCAACGGCAAGAAGCACTGGATCACCGGGGGCGGGGTCTCGCGGCTGCATCTGATCTTTGCACGTGTTCACGACGAGAACGGCGAGGACCTCGGCGTCGGCGGCTTCCTGGCGGTGCGCGACGAGCACAAGGGGCTCAAAGTGACCCGGCGCGAGCAGACCATGGGCCTGCGCGGCATGCCGGAAGGCGAGCTGAGTTTCGAGGACCTGGAAGTGCCGGCGTCGATGGCGATCGTCCCGCCGGAAGGACTGCGCCGCGGCTTTGCCGGACTGATGAACGCCTATAACAGCCAGCGCGTCGGCGCCGGCACCGTGGCCATGGGCGTCGCTGCCGGCGCGCTCGAGCTCGCGCTCGACTTCGCCAAGACGCGCGAGCAGTTCGGCCGGCCGATCGCCGAATTCCAGGGCCTGCAATGGATGCTGGCCGACATGCAGACGCAGCTCACGGCGTCGCGGCTGATGCTTTATCAGGCGGCGCGGTCGCGCGGACCGGACGGCAGCGCCTTCCCCGATCCCATGCTGGCGGCGCAGGCCAAGATCTTCGCTTCCGAGACCGCCATCCGCATCGTCAACGACGCGCTGCAGGTGTTCGGCGCGCGTGGTTATTCGCGCGAGCTTCCTTTGGAGCGAATGGCGCGCGACGTGCGCATGTTCACCATCGGCGGCGGCACCGCGCAGGTGCTGCGCACGCTGGTGGCGAGCAAGATGCTCGGCTGGAAGCTGCCGCAGACGCGCGACGGCTACCAGCCCAAGCGCGCGCTGCGCGACGCCGCGGAGTGACCATGCATCCGCTCTTCGCCAGCGCCGGCGCGCAGGCGGTGCCGATCCTGTTCGTCACCGCCGCCAATTTTGCCGAGGCCACCAGCATCCTCGACGCGCGCGAGCAGGCCTTCGTGCAGGCCGCCGGCTTCGAGCCCAAAGCCGGCAAGCACCTGATCGTGCCCGACGCGGAAGGCAAGCTGGCCGGCGTGCTGTTCGGCCTGGAGGACGCCGACGATCCGGCGCGCGACCTGTTCCGTCCGGGCGCGCTGGCCGGGCTGTTGCCGGCCGGGCACTTATCGTTTCGCCAATGCGCCGCATGATGCGCGGCTCGGCCGCGCTCGCCTTCGCGCTCGGCTGCTATCAGTTCGCGCGCTACCGCAAGCCGCAGGAGCGCAACGTGAAGCTGGTGGTGCCCGAGGGCGTCGACGGCGAGGACCTGTCGCGCATCGTCGAAGCGGTGACGCTCTGCCGCGATCTCATCAATACGCCGTCGAACGACATGGGCCCGGCCGAGTTGGAGGCAGGCCGCGCGCGCGCTCGCCGGGCAGCACGGCGCCAAGGTGCAGGTGACGGACGGCGACGCGCTCGCCAAGGGTTTCCCGCTGGTGGCCGCGGTCGGCGCCGGCTCGGAGCGCAAGCCGCGACTGATCGATCTGACCTGGGGCAAGGAAAGCGACCCCAAGGTGACGCTGGTCGGCAAAGGCGTCGCCTTCGACACCGGCGGGCTCGACATCAAGCCGTCGAGCGGCATGCTCAACATGAAGAAGGACATGGGCGGGGCGGCGACCGCGCTGGCGCTCGGCCACATGATCATGGCGGCCAAGCTGAAAGTGCGCCTGCGCGTGATCGTGCCGGCGGTGGAGAATTCGATCTCCGGCGCCGCCTTCCGGCCGCGCGATATCTACCGTTCGCGCAAAGGCATCAGCGTGGAGATCGGCAATACCGACGCCGAGGGCCGGCTGATTCTGGCCGATGCGCTCGCGCTCGCCAGCGAGGACGATCCCGCGCTGATCGTCGATTTCGCCACGCTCACCGGCGCCGCGCGCGTGGCGCTCGGGCCCGACGTGCCGCCCTTCTTCACCGACGATGATGCGCTGGCGGCCGAGCTGATGGCGGCGGCGGCGGGCGAGTTCGATCCCGCTTTGGCGGCTGCCGCTGTGGCGGCCTTACGACGCCATGCTCGAGTCCAAGGTGGCCGACATCAACAATGTCTCCTCCGGCGGCCACGGCGGCGCCATCACGGCCGCGCTGTTCCTGCGCCGTTTCGTCAATGCGCGCGCATGGCTGCATCTCGACATTTTCGCCTGGACGCCGTCGGCGCGGCCCGGGCGGCCGGAAGGCGCCGAATTGCAGTCGGCCCGCGCGTTGTATGCGCTGCTGAAAGCGCGCTATTCATAGCGTATGTCCCAAGCGCTTTGCCGCAAACTTCGCTCATTCCCGCGCAAGCGGGAATCCAGATCTTTTCGCGCATACGCCGCTTTACGGCCCTGGGACCCCGCTTTCGCGCGAACGAACGGGTGAGTGCAATGGTCGCGCTCGACCCCCGCATCCACCCGTTCCGCCCTGAGATCGCCGCCAGCCATCTCAAGGGCCAGGTGGAGGCCGCGCGCTTCGTCGAGGGCGCGCGTTATGCAGTGGTCGAGCCGAATACGCCCTTGCGCCGCGTCCCCTCGCACGACGCGCAACAGGTCACCGAAGCGCTGCTGGGCGAGCGCGTCATCGTCTACGAAACCACCGAGGAAGGCTGGGCCTGGGGCCAGTTGGAAACCGACGGCTATGTCGGCTGGCTGTCAGCCAACGCCTTGGGCAAGCCGGACGCGGCGCCGACGCACAAGGTCGCCGTGCCGCGCACGCTCTGCTTTCCGGCGCCCGACATCAAGCGCCCGCCGCTCGCAGCGCTGCCGCTCGGGCGCACGGCTGGCGATCGCGCGGCAGGACGAGCGCTTCGCCGTCACGGCGGCCGGCTGGCATATTCCCATCGTGCATCTGGCGCCGCTCAAGGCCAAGGCGGTGGATTTCGTCGCGGTGGCGGAGAGCTTGCTGGGCGCGCCCTATTTGTGGGGCGGCAAAACCTCGCTCGGCATCGATTGCTCCGGGCTGGTGCAGGTGGCGCTGCAGGCGGCGGGCCTCGCCTGCCCGCGCGACAGCGACATGCAGGAATTGTCGCTCGGCAAGCTCGCCTCGCCGGCCGATCTCAGGCGCGGCGATCTGGTGTTCTGGAAAGGCCATGTGGCGATCGCGCGCGACGCTAAGACGCTGCTGCACGCCAACGCGCATCATATGATGGTGGCGATCGAGCCTTTCGCCGACGCCGTGTTGCGCGTCAAGACGGCGGGGGGCGACGTGACGAGCGTGAAGCGGCTCGGCTGACAGCAACACAATTTCCGTCGTCATGCCCGGCCTTGTGCCGGGCATCCACGTCTTGCAGCCAAGAAAAGAAAGGCGTGGATGGCCGGGACAAGCCCGGCCATGACGAACCGCGCGTCAGTGCTTGCCGCCCTCGCAAATCACCGCGTCGCAGCGCGCGACTGCATCGATGAGGCGGGCGAGCGCCTGCGGGCCGGGATAGCCGTTGATGGCGACGCCCTTGATGACGAAGCCGGGCGTCGCCTGCAGGCCCAGTTCGCTACCGAGCTGCGCATGCTGGGTCATGACCTCGGCCAGCGCGTTCTCGTTGGCGACATCCAGCACTTTCTTGGAATCGAGCCCGACCGCCTTGGCCACCGCCAAAGCGCGGTTGCCTTCCACCACGCCGCGGGTCTCGTCGAGCAGGCGGTGGAACTTGTAGAAAGTCTGCGGCGACGACAGCCGCAACACGGCCAGCTCCACGCGCGTACCGAGGATCGAGGGAATGCCGAGCACCGGATAGGGCACCAGCACCAGCCGCAGCTCGCGCTTCGTCTTGATGAGCTTGTCGAGATCGGCCGAGGCCTTGCGACAGAAGGGGCAGTTCACGTCGTAGAATTCGTTGAGCGTGACCACGCCGCGCGGATTGCCGACGACGACGATGCCGGGCAGTTTTTCGATTTGGGCTTCGAGCTCCGCCGGCACGCGGTGATTGGCGATGATCTCGCCGTCGTCGGCTTTGATCGGATAGAAGCCTTCGTCGGCGCGCAACATGGGCGGCGCAACGAGGAGGAGGCTTGCGGCAAGCATCAGGCGGGCGGGCCAGGACATGGTTGTTTCTTCGATTGAACCGGCAGCGTGGCATGCCCGGCCCGACCGCACATAGCAAGACACGAATATGTGAGTTGCGTCAGCCGGACCCGCCGGCGCGCAGCAATTCGCCGACGCGGGCGCGGTTGAGCGCCAGCCATTGCAACGCGATCAGCAGCGGGCCGTTGCGCACGGTGCCGGCCTTGAGCGCTTCGAGCGCGGCATCGATCGGCACGCGCATGACGCCGATGCGCTCGCCTTCGGTGGCGTGCGTGCGCGCCGGCGCGCGCGCAGCGTCGACCGCGGCGAGGAACACGGTGACCTCCTCGTCGGTCAGCCCTGGCGTGGTGAGATAGCTGAACAGCTCGACCAGCGCCGAGGGCGCGACCCCGATCTCCTCGGCGCATTCGCGCCGCGCGGTTTCGGCCGGGCTCTCGCCCTTTTCCATCCGACCGGCCACGATCTCGACCAAATCGCCGCGGCCGTTGGCGAGATGCGCCGGCAGGCGGAATTGGCGGATCAGCACGATCTCGTCGCGCGCGATGTCGATCGGCAGCACCGCCGCGACCTTGCCGGCACGCACCACCTCGCGCGTCTGCGCGTCGCCCTCGACCGTCAGCCGGTAGCGCTGGTAGCCGAAAAAGCCTTTCGCGACCACCTCAGGCGGCGACAGCGCAACGTCGGCTTCGCGGTCGGCAGGCGCGCGCTGTTCGGCCATCGCGGCTTACTGCGAGACGACGCCCTCGGGCGCGGTTTCCAGATTGAAGGCAGCGGCAAACAGCGCGCGGGTATAGTCGCTCTTCGGATTCTTGAAGATGTCCTTGGCCGCGCCCTCTTCCACCATCTTGCCGTGGCGCAGCACCAGAAGCCTGCTCGCCAGCGCCGCCACCACGCGCAGGTCGTGCGAAATGAACATGTAGGTGAGATCGCGCTTCTTCTGCAGGTCGCGCAACAGGTCGACCATCTGCGCCTGGATCAGCATGTCGAGGGCGCTAGTCGGCTCGTCAAGCACGATGAAGGTCGGCTCCAGCACCAGAGCGCGGGCAAGCGCGACGCGCTGGCGCTGCCCGCCGGAGAATTCGTGCGGATAGCGGTGGCGCGTCTCCGGATCGAGCCCGCCGTCCTTGAGCGCCGCTATCACGCGCTGCTCGCATTCGTGCCGCGACAGATGCGGATGATGCACGCGCAGGCCCTCCTCGATGATGTCGGATATCGACATGCGCGGGCTGAGCGAGCCGTAGGGGTCCTGGAATACGATCTGCATGTTACGGCGGAACGGCCGCATCTCTTTGAACTTGAGTCCCTGGATGGTGTTGCCCATGAATACGATGGGGCCGTCGGACGAGATCAGCCGCAGGATGGCGAGCCCGAGCGTGGTCTTGCCGGAACCGGATTCGCCGACAACGCCAAGCGTCTCGCCTTTGCGCAATTCGAGGCTGATGCCGTCCACCGCCTTGATATGGCCGACCACTTTGCGCATCAGCCCGCGCTTGATCGGGAACCAGACTTTCAAATCGTCGGTCTGAATGACGATCGGCGCGTCCGGGCATGGCGGCGCCGGATCGGGCTTCGGCTCGGCGGCCAGCAAAGCGCGCGTATAAGGGTGCTCGGGGTCGTTGAACACGCGCTCGACGCCGCCGTGCTCGACGATCTCGCCGTGGTTCATCACACAGACGCGGTCGGCGATCTTGCGCACGATGCCGAGGTCGTGGGTGATGAACAGCATCGACATGCCGAGCCGCTTCTGCGTGTCCCTGAGCAACTGCAAAATCTGCGCCTGCACCGTCACGTCGAGCGCGGTAGTCGGCTCGTCGGCGATCAACAGGTCGGGCTCGTTGGCCAATGCCATAGCGATCATCACGCGCTGGCGCTGGCCGCCGGAAAGCTGGTGCGGATAGGCGCCGAGCCGGGCGGCCGGATCG
Source organism: uncultured Pseudomonadota bacterium (assembly GCA_963805535.1). Lineage (GTDB taxonomy): Bacteria > Pseudomonadota > Alphaproteobacteria > Rhizobiales > Xanthobacteraceae > Pseudolabrys. Next base: position 182,770 of record CAWDUV010000002.1, on the reverse strand, counting down.
ACGATGCCGACCTGGTCGAGCAATTCGATAATGCGGTTGCGCGCCTTGTCGCCGGTAAGACCCTGGTGGATAAGGAGGATTTCGCTGATCTGCTTCTGGATCGAGTGCAGCGGGTTGAGCGACGTCATCGGCTCCTGGAAGATGATGGTGATGTCGTTGCCGCGCACCTTGCGGATCTGGTTCTCCTTCATGGTCAAGAGCTCGTGGCCCTTGAACTTGATCGAGCCGGAAGGGTGATGCGCGGCCGGATAGGGCAAAAGCTTCATCACCGACAACGCGGTCGCCGATTTACCGGAGCCCGATTCGCCGACCAGCGCCAGCGTTTCGCCGGCGGCGATGTCGAACGACACCCTGTCGACCGCCAGCACTTCACGCGCGCCCGTGCCGAAGGCGATCGAGAGATCGCGGACGGAAAGCAGCGCATCGCCGACCTTGGTCATCTGAACGTCTTTCTTGGGTCGAAGGCGTCGCGCACCGCCTCGCCGATGAAAATCAGCAGCGACAACATGATGGCGATGGAGAAGAAGCCGGTGAGGCCGAGCCAGGGCGCCTGCACATTGGCCTTGCCTTGGCTGAGCAATTCACCGAGCGAGGGCGAGCCGGGCGGCAGGCCGAAGCCGAGGAAGTCGAGCGCCGTCAAGGTCATCACCGAGGACGACAGGATGAACGGCAGGAAGGTCATGGTCGCCACCATGGCGTTCGGCAACAGGTGGCGGAAGATGATGACCGGGTTCGACACGCCGAGCGCACGCGCGGCCTGGATATATTCGAAATTGCGGCCGCGCAGGAATTCGGCGCGCACCAGGCCGACCAGCGATACCCAGGAGAACAGCAGCAAGATGCCGAGCAGCACGAAGAAGCCCGGCACCAGCACCGAGGAAATGATCAGCAGCAGATAGAGCGAGGGGATCGAGGTCCAGATCTCGATGAAGCGCTGGAACAAGAGATCGGTCCAGCCGCCGAAATAGCCCTGCACCGCGCCGGCGGCGACGCCGATGATCGAGGACACGATGGTCAGGCACAGCCCGAACAGCACGGATATGCGGAAGCCGTAGATCAGCCGCGCCAGCACGTCGCGCCCGCCGTCGTCGGTGCCGAGCCAGTTGTATTCGAGATCGCCGCATTTGGTGAAGCCGTGGGTGGCGGCGAATTTGCAGTCGGCCGCGGTCAGCATCCAGGTCGGCTTCGAGGGAAACGGCGACGGCGGCTTGCTCACCTGCGTGTTGTAGGAGAAGTGGATGAGCGGCCAGATCACGGTGCCGCCTTCCTTCTTGATCAGGTCCATCAGATAGGGGTCGCGATAGTCGGCCGCGGTGCCGAACAGGTTCGGATCGTTCGGCTTGCCGAAGTCGGTGTCGGGATAGGTGACGACCGCCGGGAAATACAGGTGACCGCTGACGTCGATAAAGATCGGCTTGTCGTTGGCGATGAATTCGGCGAACAGCGAGATGACGAACAGAACGAGGAAAAGCCACAGCGACCAGTAGCCGCGCCTGTTGGCCTTGAAGTTTTCCCAGCGCCGCTTGTTGAGCGGCGAGATTCTGATCCAGCGCCTCTCCGGCGGCACCGCCAGTTCAACGGTGCCGTAGGCGGTGGTGTCGGGCGACTTGACGTCGGTGCGGTCGTCCAACTCACACCTCCCGCGTCTCGAAATCGATGCGGGGATCGATCCAAGTATAGGTGAGGTCGGAGATCAGGTTCACCACCACGCCGATGAGCGAGAAGATGTAGAGCGTGGCGAACACCACCGGATAATCGCGGTTGAGCACGCTCTCGAAGCCGAGCAGGCCGAGCCCGTCGAGCGAGAAGATGGTCTCGATCAAGAGCGCGCCGGTAAAGAAGGCGGAGACGAAGGCCCCCGGGAAGCCGGCCACCACGATCAGCATGGCGTTGCGGAACACGTGGCCGTAGAGCACCTGGTTGCGGGTGCAGCCTTTGGCGCGGGCGGTGAGTACGTATTGCTTGCGGATCTCGTCGAGGAACGAGTTCTTGGTCAACAGCGTCATGGTGGCGAAAGCCGAGATCGCCATCGAGATGATCGGCAACGTCAGGTGCCAGAAATAATCGCCGATCTTGGCGTACCAGGGCAGCGACCAGAAATTCTCCGACACCAGCCCGCGCAAGGGAAACCAGTCGAAGAACGAACCGCCGGCGAACAGCACGATCAACAGGATGGCGAAAAGGAAGCCGGGAATGGCGTAGCCGATCACGATCACGGTCGAGGTCCACATGTCGAAATGCGAGCCGTCGTCCACCGCCTTGCGGATGCCGAGCGGGATCGAGATCAGATAGGTCAGCAGCGTCATCCAGATGCCGAGCGACATCGAAACGGGCAGCTTCTCCTTGATGAGCTGAATGACGCTCACGTCGCGGAAATAGCTCTTGCCGAAATCGAAGCGCAGGTAGTTCCACAGCATGATGCCGAAGCGCTCATAGGCCGGCTTGTCGAAACCGAACTGCTTCTCCAGCTTCTTGATGAATTCCGGGTCGAGCCCCTGCGCGCCCCGGTATTTGGAGGAGACGGCGTCCACCTGTGAGCCGCCCTGCGCCATGCCGCGGTTGCCGAAGTCGCCGCCGGACGAGCCCGATATGCGCGAGGTGGCGCCGGTCTCGGCGCCGGTCAGCTTGGCGATGACCTGCTCGACCGGGCCGCCGGGCGCGAACTGCACCACGACGAAAGCGACCAGCATGATCCCAAGCATCGTGGGGATCATGAACAGGATACGGCGGATGATATAGGCGCTCATGCGACTGCGACGGATGCCTTTTTGTTATCGCGCCCCTTGGGTGGCACGCCCCACCCTATAACCCCGGCGGCGTTTCGTCTTATGACGAATTCGCAACATAAAGAGACTGGCGGCCGGAACCAAGGCCGGTTTTCGGCGGCTACCCTTTCAGGTTGAGTTTCGCGGCCTTCGCGGGATTGTACCACCAGGTTTCCGGAATCCCGCGGAAATAGCGCGGTTTGGCGGCCGGAAAGCCGAAGGCGTCCCAATAAGCGATCCAATGCGACGCCTTATACCAGTGCGGAATCCAATAGCGGCCGGCGCGGAACAGGCGGTCGATGGCGCGGCAAGCGGCGATGAGTTCCGGGCGCGTCTGCGCGGCGATTACCGCCTCGACCAGCGCGTCCATGGCCGGGTCGGCAATGCCGGAAAGGTTCTGCGAGCCTTTGATGGCGGCCGCATGCGAGGAAAAATAGTTCCGCAGCGATTCTCCGGGCGTCGACGAGAAGCTGAAGCGGTCGACCGTGATGTCGAAGTCGAACTGGTCGGCCCGCGCGCGGTACTGCACCGGATCGACGATGCGCAAGGTCGTGTGCAGACCGATCCGGGCAAGGTTCTGCATATAGGCGAGATGGTGCGGCTTGAAGGTCGGCTCTTCGATCAGGAATTCGATCGAGATCGGCGAGCCGTCCGGCATCACGCGCCTGCCACCCACCAGCCGGTAGCCCGCTGCATTGAGCAGCTTTGCGCCGCGCAGCAGCCAGCGGCGATCGCGGCCGGAGCCGTCGGTCACCGGCGGCAGATAGGGCTCGCCGAACACCTCGTCGGGCACCTTGCCGCGGAACGGCTCCAACAGCTTGAGCTCCGCCGGACTCGGCGGACCCACCGCCTTCATCGGCGAGTTCTCGAACACCGACTGCGTGCGGTCGTAGGAGCCGTACATCAGGTTCTTGTTGGTCCATTCGAAATCGAAGCAGTCGATCAGGGCTTCGCGCAGGCGGCGGTCCTTGAACTGCTTGCGCCGCGTATTGATGAACCAGCCTTGCGCGCCCGAGGGCGTGTCGTCCGGGATGACGCTGCGCTTGACGCGGCCTTGCTTGAAGGCGGGGAAATTGTAGCGCGTCGCCCAGGTGCGCGAGGTGAATTCCTCGCGGAACAGATAGTTGCCGGCGGTGAAACCTTCGAAGGCGACTTCGCGGTCGCGATAATATTCGTAGCGCACGATATCGAAATTGCCCTGCCCGCGCGCCACCGGCAGATCGGCACCCCACCAGTCCTTGACGCGCTCGAACTCGATGAAGCGGCCGACGCTGAACTTGCCGACCTTGTAGCCGCCGCTGCCGAGCGGAATATCGAGATTGGACTCGTCAAAAGGGTGCTTGCCGTAATAGGCGCGCGAGAAGATTGGCAGGCCGGCCACGAACAAGGGTACGTCGCGCCCGCGCTTGGGCGCAAAGCGCACAACGAGAGTTCGGTCGTCGGCCGCCTCCGCGCCCTTCATGTCGCGCAAACGCTGGCTGATCAGCGGATGGCCTTTGTCCTTCAGCGTGGTCAGCGACCAGACGACGTCATGGGCGGTGAGCGGACTGCCGTCGTGGAACTTGGCCTCGGGTCGCAGCGCGAAAGTGTAGGTCAGCCCGTCGTCGGCGATGCGCACGCCGCGCGCGGCAAGGCCGTACATGGCGTCGGGCTCGCTGCCCGAGGGCACCATCAGCGCGGCAAAGGTCAGATCCATGCCGAAGGCGCCGTTGCCCTTCAGGATATAGCCGTTGAGCGAGTCGAAGGTGAGGAAGGAGCCGTTGAAGCCGCGGCTGCTCGCCACTTCCGAATAACGCCCGCCTTTCGGCGCGTCCGGATTGACGTAAGGGAAATGTTTGAAGTCGGCCGGCAGCGCAAGGTCGCCGAAGGCCGACATGCCGTGGCGCTCGGCAGCTTGGGCGGCAGCCGGGCCGACAAAGCGTCCGCTCACGCGGGCCGCCGCCGCGGCAGCGGCAAGGCTCAAAGCGCGGCGGCGCGTTAGGAGCATGTCATTAAGACCGCTGCGGCACCTTGGCCGCCTTTTCCTTGTCCCACCACCAGATGTTCGGGAAGGCCGCGGCTCCGTATTTTGGCATGTTCTGCGGGTGGCCGAAGCGGTCCCAGCGCGCCGTGCGCTGCTTGCCATAGGTCCATTGCGGCACGACGTAGAAATTCCACAACAGCACGCGATCGAGCGCATGGGTGGCGGCGACCAGTTCGTCACGGTCTTTGGCGTAAACGACACGATCGATCAGCTTGTCGACCGCGGGGTTCTTGATGCCGATCACATTGCGCGAACCGGGTTGGCTGGCGGCGGCCGAGCCCCAATAGCCGCGCTGCTCGTTGCCGGGCGACAGCGACTCGCTCCAGTTGGCAGTGACGATGTCGAAGTCCCATTGCCGCACCCGGTTCTCGTATTGCGCGCTGTCGACGATGCGGACATTCACGGTCATACCGATGCGTTGCAGCGAAGGCTTGTAGAACAGCACGAAGCGCGCGAGCGTGGGATCGTCGACCAGAAACTCTACGCTGTAGGGCTGCCCGGTCTTACCGTCGACCAGCTTGGTGTTCTTGATCACGTAACCGGACGCGCGCAACAACTTGAGCGCCTCGCGCAGATTGTCGCGCACCTTCTGCGGATTGCCGTTGACGGGGTTGGTATAGGGCTTGCTGAACAATTCCGCCGGCACCTCGTCCTTTACCGTCTGCAGAATTTCCAGCTCCTTGCCCTGTGGCACGCCCGAGCAGGCAAGCTCGGTGCCCGAGAAGTAGCTGGCGATGCGCTTATACTGGCCGTAGAAAATCTGCCGGTTCATCTCCTCGAAATCGAAGGCGAAGTTGAAGGCGCGGCGCACGCGCGGGTCCTTGAACTTGTCGCGCCGGATGTTGAAGGCAAAGGCCTGCATCATGCCGGTGCTGCGGACCGGGAATTCTTCCAGCACCACCTTCTTTTCCTTCACCGCCGGGAAATCATAAGCGGTCGCCCAGTTCTTAGCGCTCGAACTCGGTGCGCCAGTCGACCGAGTTCGCCTTTGAAAGCCTCCAAGGCGATGGTGGTGTCGCGGTAATATTCGAAGCGGATTTCCTGGAAGTTGTTGCTGCCGATGTTGACGTTGAGGTCCTTGCCCCAATAGTCGGGCATCTTCTCGTAGACCAATGTGCGGCCGGGCGAAAAGTCCTTCAGCGCGTAAGGGCCAGAGCCGAGCGGCGGCTCGAGCGTGGTTCGCGTCACGTCGCGCTTCTTGCCCTTGGCGTCGGTGCCTTCCCACCAATGTTTCGGCAGCACGGTCAGCTCGCCGACGATCTGCGGCAGTTCGCGGTTTCCCGCCGCATCGAACGTAAAGGTCACCTCGCGCTCGCCGGTCTTCTCCGCCTTGGTCACGTGCCGGTAATAGGCCGCGAGCATCGGACTATTCTGCTTGAAGGCCGCCAGCGAGAAAATGACGTCCTCGACAGTGACCGGTTCGCCGTCATGCCAGCGGGCATTGGCCCGCAGCCGATAGGTGACTGAGGAGCGATCTTCCGGGTAGCTCACCGCTTCCGCCAGCAAGCCATACCCGGTCGCGACTTCATCGCGCGCATAGCTCATCAGGTTTTCATTGAGCAGTTCGAGGCCGCTCGCCAGCGTGCCCTTCACGCCGGAAATCACCAAGTTGAAATTGTCGAACGTGCCGAAGGCGATCTGGCGCACGGTGCCGCCCTGCGGGGCGGCCGCGTTGACGTAGTCGAAATGCTTGAAGGCCGGCGGATAGTGCGGCTCGCCGAACAGCGACAGCCCGTGCTTCCAGTTGCGCGCCGGAGCCGCCTCTTTGGCGGTCTGGGCGGCGGCTTTCCCGGCGAACAAGGGCCCCAAAGGCCCTATGGCCGGGGCGGCCAGCGCGGCGGCGCTGCCGCAGAGGATGGAACGACGGCTCAACTTCATGAAATGCTCCAGGGCTCTTGGCGCCCCGCCCATGAGGGATTCGCGCGCGATTATGTCGGTTTTCCGGTTCCCCCATCAGCCCTTCGGACCGAAAACACACAGACTTGGTCAAATTTCCGTGGCTAAACGCCGCAATCGACCGGCCCCGAACGCGAAACGGCCGGGCACCGGCCCGGCCGCGTCAGCGTGAATTTCGATTGCGACTACTGCTTGGCCGGAGCGGCCGGTGCTGCCGCCGGCGCCTTGGACGCTTCGGCCGGTTTGGCAGCCGGTGCCGGCGCTGCCGGCTTGGCAGCCGGCGCCGCGGCAGGCTTTTCAGCCGGCTTGGCGGCGGGCGCATTGCTGGCGGCGGCCGCCGGCTTTTCCACGGGCTTTACTTCCGCGACTTTCGGCAGCGGTTTCGGGTTGTCCGACAGGGTGCGCAGGAAATCGATGACGTCGGCGCGCTGCTGGTCGTTCCTGATGCCGGCGAAGGTCATGGCGGTGCCGGGGATATAGCTGCGCGGATCGGTGAGGAATTTGTCGAGCTCCTCGTAGCTCCATTCGCCGCCCTTGGCCTTCATGGCCGAGGAGAAGTTGAAGCCGTTGCGGCCCTTGCCGCGATGATTCTCGACGATATCCCAGAGATTAGGCCCGACGCGGTTGGGCTCGCCCTTGGCGAAGGTGTGGCAGGCCTGGCACTGCTTGGCGGTGGACTTGCCCTTCTCGACCGAGGCCTTGGCCAGCCGCACGGGCAGCGGCACTTCCTTCGGCGCGGCTTCCTTTTTCTCGCCGGCGCCCTCCTTCTTGACCGCGATGGCATAACCGGGTTTGGCCGGCTTCTCCTGGTAGAAGATGGCGCCGGACGCGATATTGAGCGCGAGCACGGCCAGGCAGGTGCCGAGCACGGCACCGAGAATTTTGTTGAGCTCGAAGGAATTCATCGAAACCGGACTCTCGGAAGGGCCACGATGGGGTGCGAAGACGGGATCGCCGTCCGGAGGCCCCGGCGGCGCCGGACAGATACCGGGTTGCCCGGCTTCTGGCAACCCGTATAAGCGGCGAGGGCCGGCGACATTTTGGCCGGCCAGAGCGGCCATAAAAGATGCCCCACGCGATCGTCCTCATCCCGGCCCGCATGGCCGCCACCCGCCTGCCCGGCAAGCCGCTGGCCGACATCGCCGGCGAACCGCTGATCGTGCATGTGTTACGGCGCGCGCAAGCCGCCCGGATCGGCGACGTGGTGGTGGCGACCGATGCCGAGGCGGTGGCGGCGGCGGTGGAAAAGGCCGGCGGCCGCGCGGTGATGACGCGCGTCGATCACCTCTCCGGCTCCGACCGCATTTTCGAGGCGCTGGAAACGGTCGATCCCGATCACGCCATCGAGGTGGTGGTCAACGTGCAGGGCGACCTGCCGACCATCACACCCGCAGACATCCGCGCGGCGCTCGCCCCCCTCGCCGACGCGCAAGTCGATATCGCCACGCTCGCCACCGAGATCACCGACCCCACCGAGCGCACCAATCCGCACGTGGTGAAGGTCAAGGGCACGCCGCTCGGGCCGGCGCGCCTGCGCGCCACCGCCTTCACCCGCGCCGACGCCGAGGGGCCGGGCCCGCACTATCACCATATCGGGCTCTACGCCTACCGGCGCGCTGCGCTGGAGCGCTTCGTCAAGCTCAAGCCGAGCGCCAACGAGCAGCGCGAGAAGCTCGAGCAGCTGCGCGCGCTCGACGCCGGCATGCGCATCGACGTGGCGCTGGTGAAGACCACGCCGCTCGGCGTCGATACGCCGGAGGAGCTGGAGAAGGCGCGCAAGCTGCTCGGCGGTCTCATCCTGACGGGCTCACGAGGTCTGACTCGATCTTGTCATTCCGGGACGGCGCGCAGCGCCGGGCCCGGAATCCAGGGGGGCGACACAGCAAGCGGCCCTGGATTCCGGGCTCGCTCGCTTCGCTCGCGCCCCGGAATGACCAGGCAGGGTTAACGCATGGCCGTCAAAAAAATCGTTTTCCAGGGCGAGCCGGGCGCGAATTCGCATCTCGCCTGCCGCGAAGCCTACCCCGACTACGAGCCGCTGCCCTGCCCGACCTTCGAGGATTGCTTCTCCGCGCTGACCAACGGCGAGGCCGCACTCGGCATGATCCCGATCGAGAATTCGGTCGCGGGCCGCGTGGCCGACATCCATCACCTGATGCCGACCGCCAAGCTGCACATTATCGCCGAATGGTTCCTACCGATCCGCAACCAGCTGATGGCGCCGAAGGGCGCCAGCCTCACCACCATCAAGACCGTGCAGAGCCACGTCATGGCGCTCGGCCAATGCCGCGGCATCATCCGCGACATGAAGCTCAAGCCGGTGGTCGCCGCCGACACCGCCGGCTCCGCGCGCGAAGTGGCCGAAGCCAAGGACCTCACGCGCGCGGCGATCGCCTCGCGGCTGGCATCCGAAATCTACGGGCTCGACATCTTGAAGGAGAATGTCGAGGACGAGAGCCATTCCACCACGCGCTTCGTCGTGCTGTCGAAAGAGAAGAAATGGGCGACGCCGGGCAACGGCAAGGTGATCACGACGTTCGTGTTCCGGGTGCGCAACGTGCCGGCGGCGCTCTACAAGGCGCTCGGCGGCTTTGCCACCAACGGTGTCAACATGACCAAGCTGGAAAGCTACATGGTCGGCGGCAATTTCTTCGCAACGCAGTTCTACGCCGACGTGGAAGGCCACCCCGACGACCGCGCGCTGGTGTTCGCGCTGGAGGAGCTTGCCTTCTTCTCCAAGGAGCTGACGGTGCTCGGCGTTTATCCCGCGCATCCGTTTCGGGATACGTTCAGGGAAGAAAAGGACTGAGCGGCCGGACGAGGCCGACGCCCCTCCCACCCGCTTGATTCAGGCAAGGGAACGGGCCATTGATTCGTCGTGGCGACAGAACGTCAACAGATTGCCGCTTGGCTCGATCGGCTTGGCATGTCCGAGTACATCGAGCGCTTCTCTCAAAACCGTATCGATTTTTCAGTCCTTCCCGACCTGACCGAGCAAGACCTGAAGGAACTCGGGATCGTCCTGGGCGACCGCCGCAAACTGCTCCGGGCCATCGCGGAACTCGACAGCGCCGGAACGTCGGGCCCGCCCGCCGCCGCGGGGACCGCCGAACGCCGCCAGCTTACGGTCATGTTCTGCGACCTCGTCGGATCGACGTCGCTTTCGACAGGGCTCGATCCCGAGGATTTGCGCGAAATCATCGGCGCGTATCACCGCTGTTGCGCCGCGACCGTCGAGCAGAACGGTGGCTTTGTCGCCAAGTACATGGGCGACGGCGTCCTCATTTATTTCGGTTATCCGCAGGCCCGGGAGGACGACGCGGAGCGCGCCGTGGAAACCGGGCTTGCGCTCGCCAAAACCGTTCCCGAACTCGCCGCTTCAAGTCAATCGCCGCTGCGCGTGCGCGTCGGCATTGCGACCGGGCTCGTCGTGGTGGGGGACCTGCTCGGCTCAGGCGAAGCCCAGGAACGCGGCGTCGTCGGCGAAACGCCGAACCTGGCGGCGCGGCTGCAGGGCATCGCCAAGCCGGGGATGGTCGTCATCTCCGAGTTGGTGCGCCGGCTGATCGGCGGCCTGTTCGAACTGCAGGACCTTGGCGAGCAGGAGCTCAAGGGCATCGCCAAGCCGGTTCGGGCCTGGGCAGCCTTGCGGGCAAGCTCCATCGAAAGCCGCTTCGACGCGCTGCGCGCGACCTCCGCCGTCGCGCTGGTCGGCCGCGATAAGGAACTCGACCTGCTGCTCCGGCAATGGAGCGGCGCAAAGGGCGGCGAAGGCCGGGCTGTCACGCTGTCGGGCGAAGCCGGGATCGGAAAGTCGCGGCTCACCTCGGCGCTGCTGGAGCGCCTCGCCGCGGAGCCGCACAGCCGCCTGCGATATTTCTGCTCGCCTCAGCATACGGGCAGCGCGCTTTATCCCTTCATTAGGCAGTTGGAGCGGGCAGTCGGGCTGTCGCGGGATGACGCGCCGTCGGCAAAACTGGACAAGCTCGACGCGCTGCTGGCGCCATCCGCGTCCCCGGAGGAGCGCGCGCTGCTGGCGGAGCTGCTGTCGCTGCCGAATGACGGCCGGTATCCCGCGCTCACACTCACGCCCCCGCAGCGACGACAGAAGAGCTTCGACGCGATCATCAACCAGATCATCGCGCTGGCGCGAAGCGAGCCGGTCCTGATGATCTTCGAGGACGCCCATTGGAGCGACCCGAGCAGCCAGGACGTGCTCAATCTTGCGATCCAGCGGCTCGCGAGCCATCGCGTGCTGCTGATGGTGACATTCCGGCCGGAGTTCGTACCCGCCTGGGCGGGCTCGCATATGGCGATCGCTCTTGCTCGGCTTCCGGTCGAGGACGTCGGCTCCATGATCGACCGCGTCGCCGGCGCCAACGCGCTTCCGGACAGCCTGCGGCAGGAGATCGTCGAGCGCGCCGACGGCATTCCGCTTTTCGTGGAGGAAATGACCAAGGCCGTGCTGGAAGCCACCACCGAGCAGGACGCGAGGCGGACAGTTGCCGCCGCCCCCGCCCCGGCGCGCGGGGTGCCGGCAAGCCTGCATGCGTCCTTGATGGCTCGTCTCGACCGGCTTGGTGCGGCCAAAGAGGTGGCTCAGACTGCGGCCGCGATCGGCCGTGAGTTCTCGCATGAATTGCTGGCCGCCGTGGCGCAGACGTCGCCCAGCGAACTCTCGGCGGCGCTCGATCGGCTGGTGAGCGCGGGGCTGCTTCTCAGACAAGGTGCAGCGCCGCACGCAACTTATCTGTTCAATCACGCCTTGGTGCAGGACGCGGCCTACAGCACGCTGCTGCGAGATGCCCGCCACACGCTGCACGCGCGCATCGGCGAAACGCTCGAGCAGAAATTCCCCGACATCGCCGAAAGGCAGCCCGAAGTCGTCGCGCGCCACTTCATGGAGGCCGGGCTGACCGAAAAGGCAGCTACGCTCTCGGCCAAAGCGGGGCGGCGGTCGCTCGCGCGTTCGGCGCTCAAGGAAGCGGCCGAACAGCTCGCCCAGGCGCTGCGCCTGCTTGAAAGCCTGGCGGGGAGCGCGGAGCGCCGGCACGAACAGATCAGGCTGCAGATCGAGCTTTCGAATGCGCTGATCCATACCAAAGGCCATGCCTCGCCCGCGACCAAGGCGTCATTCGAGCGCGCCCGCCTGCTCATCGAGAGCGCAGAACGGCAGGAAGAGCCTCTCGACGATCAACTGCTGCTGTTTTCCGTGCTCTACGGCTTCTGGGTGGCCAACCGCATGGCCTTCAAGGGTGATATCGCTTGCGAGCTCGCCGACCAGTTCCTCGAACTTGCCGAAAAGCAGAACAGCACCGCACCGCGCATGATCGGGCACATGATGAAGGGAATTTCCCTGGTGTTGGTCGGCGCGGCCTCTGAGGGCCGGGCACACCTCGATAACGCGGTTGCGCTGTACGAGCCGGCTGAGCACAGGCCGCTTGCGACCCGATTTGGCCACGATGTCCGCACGAGCGTGTTGTGCTGGCGGGCGCTGGCTTTATGGGTGCTGGGATATCCCGACGCCGCCGCCGCCGACATGGAAAGCGCGCTGAACGAGGCCCGGGAAATCGAGCACGCCGCCACGTCGATGTTTGCGCTGTCGCATGTTTCGCTCGCACGCATCTTGCGCAGGGATCATGCGGCAGCGGCGGCACTCGCCGAGCAGCTTGTCGCTTTGGGCGCCGAAAAAGGCAGTTTGTATTGGCAATCCTACGGCACGATGCTGCAAGGCTGGCTGCTGGCGCAGGACGGCAAGCCGAATGAGGCGATATCCGTTGGCACGCGCGCGGTGACCGCGATCCGCTCGACAGGAGCGACCGCTTACGCGCCTTGGTACCTGTCGTATCTGGCCGAGGCCCACGCCAAACAGCGACAGTTCGAAGATGCCCGGCGCTGCATCGCCGATGCGATCGCTGCGGCAGAATCGACCGGCGAGAAGTGGTTGGAGGCCGAAATCTACCGCATCGCCGCGGACATTGCGCTGATGTCACCCGAACCGGAGCGCGCCAAGGCCGAGGATCATCTCAACCGCGCGCTCTCGATTGCGCGGGCGCAAAAGGCCGGCTCGCTGGAGCTGCGGGCGGCCACGCGCATCGCGCGGCTGCGACATCGGGAGGGCAAGCGTGCCGAGGCCTTAGATGTTCTCGCGCCCGTCCTCGCCCGGTTCACCGAAGGCGTTGATACGTCCGATGTGGTTGAGGCCAGACTTGTGCTGGAGAAGTCTCGCCTGAGGTCCGCCGGTGTTCGCGCTGTGAAGCAGTGTGCTGCAGAACGGGGACACGGGCCGCCTCACACCTCCCACACCTCCCCCGGCTGCAGCACACGGAAACGCTCTGGCGCAATGCCGGCCACCGCTAACGCCTGCTCAAGCGCCAGGCGCGGGGCGTCGATGGCTTCGTCGGTCAACTGAAAAGTGCCGTAGTGATGGGCGAGCGCATAGTCGGCGCCGCGACCGCCTCAGGCGGGTTCATATGCTGGTCGCGCATGAACCAGCGCGGCTCGTAGGCGCCGATCGGCAGAATAGCGAGCCGAAAGGCCCCGTGCCGCGCGCGCTGGTGTTCGCGCTGGAGGAGCTTGCCTTCTTCTCCAAGGAGCTGATCGTGCTCGGCGTTTATCCCGCGCATGCGTTTAGGGATACGTTTAGGGAAGAAAAGGATTAGGGGGGCACTGTCCGGCCGCTACGCGCCTTTGTGCGCTTGCCGATCCTGTTGGATTGGGCGGCAAGATAGCCGATCAGCGGCTCCTTCAACGAAAGGTCGGCACGCCAGATCAGGCGCAGGGACTTATTCAGCGGGCGGTCGCGCAGCGACAGAGCGCAAAGCCGGCCATCGAGAACCTCCTGCTTGACCGTGCAGGCAAGCACCAGCGAGGCACCCAACCCGGCTTCGACCGCCCGCTTGACGGCTTCCGTGCTGCCGAGCCGCATCGAAACATTGGGCATTGGCAAACCGGCAAAATATTCGCGCAGGATTCGTCCAGTGCCGGTGCCTTCCTCGCCGCCGATCAGCGCAAGACGCGCAAGCTCTTTGCGCGAGACCGATTTTCTTCGGCTCAAAGCATGGGTCGGCGCAACGATGACGACGAAGGGTTCTTCGCGCCACAGCTTCCAGCCGAACCCCTCCCGCTCATCCCACCATTCGAGCAGGGCCGCATCTATTTCGGCCTGTTCAAGACTGCGAACGACCTCGGGATTCGAACCGATGACGAATTCCGGCCGCCCGCCTCCCTTTTCCTGAAAGTCGCGCAAAAGGCCCGGCAGCATATAGATACCGATATTGCTGCAGGCGCCCAGGCGTGGCAGGCGCGAACCGGCGGCTTCGGCCACGCGTCTTTCCAGCTGCAACATGCTTTTCGCATAGGGCAGCAGCCTGAGCGCGACGGGCGTGGGTTTGCAGCCGCGCCGCTCACGAATGATGAGGGTATGGCCGAGCGCGCGCTCGAGCTGCTTGAGATGTTGCGACACCGTCGACTGGGCCAGGCCAACCCGTGCGGCCGCCGCACCGAAGCTGCCGCTCTCCAGCAGCGCCAACAGCGTCGCCAAATGCTCAATGTTGAGATGGGCGCGGCTCACGGCGGTACGATCCGGTTGATGGCGTCGCGCGGCGTCCGGCCGGCCAAGACGTCGAGAATGTTTTGCGCCGCGCGCGCCTCGATGGCCTTGCGGGCCGTCACAGTCGCCGAGCCGATATGGGCGCCGAAGAAAGTGCGCGGATGAGCAAGCAGAGCCGGCGCGATGGTGCGCGGCCGATCGGGCCGCGAAAGGTCTTCAAGCTCGTAAGCGTCCGCTGCATAGCCGCCAAGCCGATTTTGCATCAGCGCGGTGCCCACCGCGGCCTCATCGACCAGCGAGCCGCGCGCCGGGTTGATCAGCAAAGCATCCGGCCGCATCAGCGCAAGGCGCTCGGCATTCAAGAGATGAATCGTGTCGTTGCGCAGCGGCAGGCATAGCACCACCATGTCCGACTCGGCTAGCAGAGTGTCGAGCGGACGGCGATCGGCGACGATTGCGGCTGACGTTGTGGCTACCGGATGCTCGTCGCAATAAAGGATGCGGCAATTGAATCCCCTCAATCGCCTGGCGACCGCGAGGCCGACCGCGCCCATGCCGACAATGCCGACCGTGCTGTCTTCAATCGATATCCCGTAGAACCGCGGCGTCCAGCCCGTAAAACGATCGCTGCGCACGTAAGCGTCGGCTTCGCCAAGATGGCGCGCCAGGCCGATAAGCAGCCCGATGGCAAGCTCCGCGGTCGGTACAGTCAGCAGGTCCGGCACGATGCTGACCCAGACGCCGCGCGCGGTACACGCATCGATCTCGATATTGTCGTAGCCCTTGAGCGCGGCGGCAACCACCGCCAGGTCGGGCGCCGAATCCAGCAGGTTCGCATCCACCCGGTCCGGCATGAACACCATCATCGCCCGCGCCGAGGCCAGCGCCGTGTCGAGCTCGCTCGCCGTCAACCGCTCGGCGCAAGGCGCGCGTAATTTTCCCGCCGAACTCAGCAGCCTGGCCGTTTCCGGAAAGATTCTGTGGGTTACAACGATGTCGTGCATCATGCCGCCACCTCCTCCGGCGCAAGTTGGATCCCGCCAATCCGCTTGCGCGTCCACTCGCTGGCGCGGTCGACGGCGAGCACGATCACCCAGGTGATGATGAGGTAAGCCATCATCTGCCGATAGAAGAACAGCTGCTGCGCCTCGAACAAGGCCTGGCCGATGCCGCCGGCGCCGATCATTCCCACCACCGTCGCCTGTCTCAGGTTCCATTCCAACCGGAAGAGCGCATGCACGCCGAGCGGCCCGAACGACAACGGGACGATCGCGTAGCTCGCCACCGCCAACGTCGATGCGCCAGTGGAGGCGACCGCGAGGACGGGCGCCGGGCGGACGTTTTCAAACGATTCCGCGAACAGACGGCCGAGACAGCCCGCCGAATGCAGCCCAAGCGCCAGGATACCGGCGGATGGACCAATACCTGCGACCGCGACGAGAACGAGGCCCCACACCACTTCCGGGATGGCTCGCAGCGCTTCAAGAAAGCGCCGCACGGGCCCTGCAACGAACCAGGGTGCGACGTTGCGTGCCGACAGCAGCCCGAACGGCAGCGCCAGCACGACGCCGAGCGCGGTGCCGAACAGCGCCATTTCGCCGGTCTCGATCAAGAGATGCGGCACTTTTTCCCACGCATTGGCGCCAAGGGTCGGCGGAAACATCGCCGCGATGGTACGGCCGGCATGGATCAGAGACGTGTTGTCCGGCAGGAATCGCCATAACGCATAGGCCGCCGGCGGCAGCAAAAGCAGCATCCAGGCCGCGTTGCGGCGCAACCGGACCGTGATCTGGTCGATGGCGGCGACCATGCCGATGAGCACCAGCAGCAATGTGGTCGTGCGCTGGAAATCGAATGCGTTGAGCGTGCCGACCAGTTCGGCGCCGAGGCCGCCGCCGCCGACGGCGCCGACGATGACGGAGGCGCGGATGGCGCTTTCGAACTCGTAGGAGCCGTAGGTCAGAAGGTCGCGCAGCTTGAGCGGCACCAGACCGAAAATCGCCACCTGCAGCCGGCTCGCACCGGTCGAGCGCAGGGCCTCCAGCGGGGCGGTGTCTGCGGTGCGGAAAAGATCGCCGAATATCTTCGAGACCGCCGCCGTGTAGAAGATCGCCATGGCGATCATGCCGGCGGCGGGTCCCACGCCGACGAAGATGACGCAAAAGATCGCCAGCGTCAGGTCCGGGATCGCTCGGATGCCCGAGAGCACGGCATGCAGGGCGCCGGTCGCCGGCGCATTCGATCCGATATAAAGCCCCAGCGGCAGGCTGACCGCAAAGGCAAGCAGCATGGCGCCCGCGGTCATGCCGATCGATTCAAGCACCGGGCCGATCAGGGCGATCAGATAGTGCGCCGACAGGTCGGGCGGGAAAAAGCTCCTCAGCAGCGACAATGTGCTCGCCAGGCTGTTCATCGGCTAGGCTCGCAGCGCCGTCCGCTCCGGGATGTCAGGCCGCGGTATCAGCCTCGGTTCGACATCGGTCTTCGTTCGTCGATCGCCGACAAGACGGCCGGCGCTCATTTCCAAGATTCGCGGAAAGTACTGTGCCGCAAGTTCCGGCTGGTGCAGCGTGCAGAGCAACGCTACGCCGTCGTGCTCGGCCAGGCCGCAAAGCAGGTCGAGGACCTGCCGGGCGAGACGAGGATCGAGTGAGGCAACCGGCTCATCGGCGAGAATCAGCAGCGGCTGCTGTACCAAGGCGCGCGCGATCGCCACGCGCTGTTGCTGCCCGCCGGACAGTGTTCCGGCGCGCGCCCGCAGCTTTTCGGCAAGACCGACCCGGTCGAGCGCCGCGCGCGCCTGCTCCAATTCCGCTGCGAGCGGCCAGAACAGAAAGCGTAGCGCCTGCGCATCAGACCAGCGTCCGAGCGCGCCCGCCATCACGTTGTGATAGACGCGCAGGCTCTCCACCAGATCGTGCTTCTGCGGGATGACCGCGATGCTTCGCCGCAAGTCCCGCACGTTGCGGCGGTCGCCCGACCGCAATTGTTGGCCGTCGAGCACGACGTCGCCCGATTGCGCCGGCATGCTGCCATTGATGGCGCGCAGCAGCGTGGTCTTGCCGGCGCCACTGGCGCCGACCAGAGCCACGCGCTCGCCGCGGCCAAGCGTGAAGGAGACGTCGCAACAAGCTGGTACCGCCGAACCCGGCGGTACCACACAGAGCTTGTCGACGCGCAAGAGCGATGTCCGCATTGCCACGTTCAAGAACTCAAAACAGCTCTAGCTGCTTGGCGGCGGCGCGGATCTCGTCATATTCAGCGTTGTTGGCGGCAACGAACTTCTTGCCGCGCAAGATTGCCAGGATATTGTCGTCCTTGCCGGGCTTCAGCGAAGTGAAGGCCTTGACGATCGCCTGCTGCGTCGGCTTGTCAAGATTTTTGCGCGCCGCCCAGACGTAATCGACGAACGGTTTGCTGGTATAGAAGACGCGCAGCTTGGAGGCATCCGCCTTGCCGTCATTGGTCATCGCCTTGTAGACGGTTTCGTCGCAGGAACCGGCGTCGACTGCTCCGGATTCGACGGCCTTGACGGTGGCCGCGTGGCTGCCGGTATAGCGGAACTTGAAGT
Organism: uncultured Pseudomonadota bacterium; assembly: GCA_963805535.1. GTDB lineage: Bacteria > Pseudomonadota > Alphaproteobacteria > Rhizobiales > Xanthobacteraceae > Pseudolabrys. Next base: position 164,963 of record CAWDUV010000002.1, on the reverse strand, counting down.
CCTTGCCGGCGTCGACGCCGGCCTTTTCCATGGCGAGGTAGGGCATCAGATGGCCGCTGGTCGAGTTGATGTCGCCGAAGGCGAAGCTCTTGCCCTTCAAGTCCTTTAGGCTCTTGATCGGTGAATTGGCTTGCGTGATGAACAGCGAGTGGAATTGGCGGTCGGCTTCGCGCTGGACCAGCGGTATGGCGCCGTAGCGCGCATGCGCTTTCACGAAAGTGAGCCCGCCGAGATAGGCGATGTCGAGCGAGCCGTTGCCGAGACCCTCGACTGTGGCGTTGTAGTTGGTGGGGATGACCAGGGTCACCGGACGGTTGAGCGCCTTTTCCAGGTAGGCACGCAGCGGGGCCTTCTGCTCGACAGAGACCTGCGTGGCGCCGGCATCAGGGATCATGCCGATGCGGACCGGTTTATCGCTGGCCAGGGCCTGGGTCGCCCCTGCCAGGCCAACAGTCAGGGCCGCGACAATGCCGAGCCGGCGAGCCGTCACGTGAATCGCTTGCAAGATCATGCAATTTCTCCCGTTTTGGGGTGACACGTCATTCCATCGCGAAACCTGATGGAATGCGGAACTTGATCGTAAATTCCGATCGCTGCGCACGCTAACCCTGCCCTGTTGCAGTTTCATGTCGCCTGCGTGAATGCGCGGTGAAGTGAGATGGCGGCGACCTGCTCCGCGCGAACCGCTGCAGCGAAGAGGCTATGCTAAACGGGAAGACCGCGCTCTCCGACGATTGTGCAGCAATTCGTCCGAGTGCACCGGAGCCCCCCTTCACACCTCCCACACCTGCCCCGGCTGCAGCACCCGGAAAGCGCTCCGCCGGAATGCCGGCTGCGCTAAGCGCCTCGGCGAGCGCCTGGCGCGGGGCGTCGATGGCTTCGTCGGTCAGTTGAAACGTGCCGTGGTGATGGGCGAGCGCATAGTCGGCGCCGCAATCGATCAGCGCCGCGACCGCCTCAGGCGGGTTCATGTGCTGGTCGCGCATGAACCAGCGCGGCTCGTAGGCGCCGATCGGCAAAATAGCGAGCCGGAAGGCCCCGTGCCGTTCGCGAACGCTGCGGAAATTGCGGCCTTCGCCGTAGCCGGAATCGGCGACGAAATAGATGCGGCCGGCGGGCGTCTCAATCACGAACGAGGCCCACAGCGCCATGTTGCGGTCGGAGAGGCTGCGCGCCGACCAGTGCTGGGTGGGAACGAGCGTGACGGCGAGGCCTTCGCCAATCTCAATGCGGCTCTCCCAATCGCGGCCCTCGGCGGCAATTTTCGAATCGTGCCGGCGCATGATCGAATCGTTGCCGAGCGGCGTGATGACGCGTGCGCGATGCGCCGCGGCAATGCGCGACAACGTGGCCAGGTCGAGATGATCGTAATGGCCGTGCGACACCAGCACGACGTCGATCGGCGGCAGATCGCTGAACGCGATACCCGGATCGTTGACGCGCTTGGGGCCGAGGAAACGGAAGGGCGAGGCGCGCTTCGACCAGACCGGGTCCAGCAGCATGTTGAGGCCCGCGGTCTGCAGGAGCCAGCTGGCATGACCGACATAGGAGATGCGCCAGGCGGCGCCTTCGACGCGCGGCGGCGGACGGTCGACAAAAGGCGACGGCGCCCAGGCCGGCCATTGCGCGCGCCCGCCGCGGCGGCGGCGGTCGAGCAGCCAGCGCAAGAGATCGCGCCGCGATTTCGGCTGCATGTCGTGCGGATTGAAAAACCGCGTGCCGTCGAAGTGGTCGGAGACCGGGCCGTTGTAGTAGCGAGACATGGCGATTGTTTTTGAGCTACGGTCGCAGGCAAAAGCACAGGCGTTTGACGACTTTGGGGGCCGCACTCTACAAGGCGCCCGGCGGCTTCGCCAGCAACGGCGTCCAGGCAGTCTCATGTCCGCCCTGTTAAACGGCATCGTCAGCGGCGAGCGCGTCCGAAGCAGACAAGAATTCGGCCTGCGCGTGCGGCGCATCGCCGGCGGCCTGCGCGCCTTCGGCGTCGGGCCCGGCGACAGCGTCGCCATCCTGATGCGCAACGATATTGCCTTCCTGGAAACGAGCTACGCCGCCATGACGCTCGGCGCCTATGCGGTGCCGGTCAACTGGCACTTCAAGGCCGAGGAGGTCGCCTACGTGGTCGGCGACTGCGGCGCCAAGGCGCTGATCGGCCACGCCGACCTCTTGGCGGGCGCCGGCACGCCGGCCGGCGTTCCGACTATTTGGCTGGCGACGCCGCCGGAAATCGTCAGCGCCTACCGTATCGAGCCTGCGCGCGCGGCGGTTCCGGCAGGCGCTACCGACTTCGAGGCCTGGCTTTCGGATCATGCGCCTTACCAAGGGCCGCCGGTGCCGCAGCCGCAGAGCATGATCTACACCTCGGGCACCACGGGTCATCCCAAGGGCGTGCGCCGCACGGCACCGACCGCGCGCGAGAACGAAGTCAACGAGAACCTGCGCACGCTCGTCTACGGCGCGATGCAGGGCGCGCGCTGCCTGCTGCCCGGCCCGCTTTATCACTCGGCGCCCAATTCCTTCGGCTTGCGCGCGGCGCGGCTCGCCGCACTCTTGGTGCTGATGCCGCGCTTCGACGCCGAGACCCTGCTGCGGCTGATCGCCGAGCAGCGGATCGAGGCGATGTTCATGGTGCCGACGATGTTCATCCGCCTGCTCAAGCTGCCGCAGGAGGTGCGCCGGCAATATGACGTCTCTTCGATACGCCACGTCATCCATGCCGCGGCGCCCTGCCCGGCCGAGATCAAGCGCGCGATGATCGAATGGTGGGGGCCGGTGATCTACGAATTCTACGGCGGCACCGAAAACGGCCCGGTCACGTTCGCCACCAGCGAGGATTCCTTGCGCAAGCCGGGGACGGTGGGGCGGGCCTCGCCGGGCGCGCAGATCCACATTCTCGACGACGACGGCAAGCCGCTGCCGACGGGGAGCGTCGGCGAAATCTATGCGCGCATCGAGGACTATCCGGATTTCGTCTACCACAATCTGCCGGACAAGACGGCCGAGGTCGTGCGCGACAGCCTCATCACCCTCGGCGACATGGGCTATTTCGACGACGAGGGCTATCTGTTCGTCTGCGACCGCAAGCGCGACATGGTGATCTTCGGCGGCACCAATATCTATCCGGCCGAGATCGAGTCCGTGCTGCACGCCATGCCCGGCGTGCAGGATTGCGCGGTGTTCGGGGTGCCGGACGCTGAATTCGGCGAAGCGCTGATGGCGGTGGTCGAGCCCCGGCCGGGCGTTACGCTCGATGTCGCGAGCTTGCGGGCGCAGATGGCGGCGCATCTCGCCGACTACAAGGTGCCCAGGCACGTCGAGATCAGGAGCGGTCTGCCGCGCGAGGATTCCGGCAAGATCTTCAAGCGCCGCCTGCGCGATCCTTATTGGGAAAAGACGGGACGGCGGATTTAGCTGCTCCGTCACTCCGAGGCGCGCCGACGGCACGAACCTGAAATCCATAACCCCAGCTGCAGGGTATGGATTCCGGGCCCGCGGGCTGACGCCCGCGTCCCGGAATGACCAAACGATTATTCGCGCATCACCCGCCGTAGCGCCCGATCAGTGAAATCGAGCTCACGTTCTGATGCGGGAAGCCGCCGAGATTGTGCGTGAGGCCGAGGCGCGGCGGCTCCTGGCGTTGACGCTCGCCGGCGCGTCCCTGCATCTGCAGATAAAGCTCGTAGATCATGCGCAGGCCGGAGGCGCCGATCGGGTGGCCGAAGCATTTCAGGCCGCCGTCGATCTGGCAGGGAATCGTGCCGGCCGCATCGTAGAAGCCGTCGAGCACGTCGCGGATGGCGCCGCCTTCGGGCGAGATGTGCAGATCCTCCATGGTGACCAGCTCGGTGACCGAGAAGCAATCGTGCACCTCGATCAGGTCGATCTCCTGGCGGGGCTTGTCGATGCCGGCCTCCTGATAGGCGCGCTTGGAGGCGACGCGGGTGGTGGCGAAATAGCTGCCGTCCCAGGAATTGTGCTGCGCCTCGAGCCCGTTCGACACGGCAAGCTGCAAGGCCTTCACCGCGACGAGATCGCGTTTTCCTAAGCCCTTGGCGATGTCCGGCGTGGTGACGATGGCGCAGGCAGCGCCGTCGCTGACGCCGCAGCAGTCGTAGAGGCCGAGCGGCTCGGCGACGGTCGGCGCGTTCAGTACCGTGTCGATGGTGATCTTGTTGCGCAGGTGCGCCTTGGGATTGCGCGCGCCGTTGTCGTGGCTCTTGACCGAGATATGCGCCATCGCGCGCTTGAGGTCTTCCGGCGCGCTGCCGTGCTTGGCGCTGTAAGCGGCGGCGAGCTGGGCGAAGGAGCCGGGCGCCGACAGATTGGGCCAGGTCATGTTGTTGAGCGTGCCGCGCCCGCGCTGCGGCAGCCCGCCATAGCCGGTGTCTTTGAGCTTCTCGACGCCGAGCGAAAGCGCGATATCGGCGGCGCCCGAGGCGACGGCATAGACCGCGCCGCGGAACGCCTCGGTGCCGCTGGCGCAGTAGTTCTCCACGCGCGTCACCGGAATGAATGGCAGCCTGAGCGCCACCGCCAGCGGCACGGCCGATTTGCCGACGTGCTGCTCCTCGATGGCCGTGGCGAGCCAGGCGGCGTCGATCTGCTTGGTCTCGATGCCGGAATCGGCCAGCGCCTCGCCATAGGCCTCGATCATCAGGTCTTCGGCGTTGGCGTCCCAGCGCTCGCCGAACTTGGAACAGCCCATGCCGAGAATGACGACCTTGTCGCGAATGCCTTTGGGCATATCAGGCCCTCCCTGTGCCGGCCGCCGCCGGGGCGGCCTTCCAGAAATAGCGGCGGAAGCCGCGCTGGGTGTCGATGTCCTTGACGCGGAACATCATGCGCATGCTCTGCCCGACGGCGAGCGCATCGGCATCGACGTCGGTGAAGTCCATCATCCAGCGACCGCCGTCTTCGAACTGTATCATACCGTAGCAGGCGGGGGGATCGGGCGAATAGGTCAGGCGGTCGGCGGTATAGGAGTTGATGCGGCCGGTCTTGTCGGCGAAGGGATGGTCTTCCTGCGTGTCGATGGCGCCGCAATTCGGATTGACGCAGACGCGGGTCTTGGGAAACTGCAACGTGCCGCATTTGGTGCAATGGCCGCCGATGAAGCTGGTGACGGTCTTGCGGTTGCGCCAAAGGGCGGACAGGGCAGTGAGCTTGTCGGCCTCCGCACGCATGCCGCGCTCGATCTCGATGGTGTCGTTGAAGGCCAGCAGCTTCGAATAATTGGTCTCCTCGCGCCGGCGCGCGAGATGGCCCTCGACGCCGAGGCGGGCCGGCTGTTGCGCGATCGCCGGCGTCACCTCGAACAGCAGGGCGTCGGCGCCCTGGCCGAAGCCGACGACCAGAATGCGCTCGCCGGGCTTGGCCTGTTCGAGCGCGGCCACCAGCATCACCAGCGGGTGCGCCGCACCGGCTTCGCCGCACACGGCATGCAGGTTGTCGCGCACGGCGGCCTCGGCAAGCCCGGCAGCCTTGGCGACGGCGGCGGACACCCGCGGCAAGGTCGCCGGCATGCAGAAATGCGTTACGTCGGCGGCGCTCAGTCCCGCCTTGTCCAGGCAGCGCTTGATCAGCGGCACCACGATCGGCAGGTAGCCGGCATCGCGGATCCAGCGCTCTTCCCATTGATAATCGTATTCGGATTCGGGCGTGCGATAGTGGTCGACGAAATCGGCGGCCCTTGTCGCGCTGGCGAGCAAGCGCGCCACCGGTTCGCCGTTGCCGACCAGGATGGCGGCGGCGCCGTCGCCCGCCGCCATTTCGACCGGGCTGGCCGCCTTGGCATGGCGCTTGTCCGCAGCCACGACCAGCGTCTCGCTCGATCCCGCCAGTGCGCTTGCCAGCGCGGAGGTGCCCGCCCGCTGGCTGGCCGCGACGTCGAGCGCGCCGACCTCTTCCGACAGCGACAGCGCCTCGGCCACCACCCCGGCATTGAGCCGGTCGAGAAAGGGAAAGGTGGTCGAGGCAAAGCGCAGGTCGGCGATCGTTTGCCGGTCGCGGCCGACGAGGGCGTCGCGGGCGGCCTCCACCGCCATGGTCACCGGGTCCTCGTCCCAATTGCACATGGCACGCTCGCCCTTGCCTTGGGCTTTCAAGGCTGGGTTGAGCCAGCCATGGGCGTCGGCGATGGCACGGCGCGCCAGGCGCAGGCGGGGAATATAGGCGCCGAAGGCGAGAATTCCGAATGACATGAGCGAGGTCCTTGGTGCCGCGCGCCTAGATGGGATCCCAGGAGAAAATATCACCGGAGCGGTCGAGCGGATAGAACGAGGATTTCAGCGCCGGCATGCCTTGCTCGGCGAGCGAGCGGCAGGTCCAACCTTCCTCACGGTGGATCGAGCGGATGGGTCGCGACTGGCCCATCAGGAAGATCTCGTTCATGCGCACGGCGAAAATCTGCCCCGTGACGTCCTTGGCCGCGTCGCTGAGCAGGAACACGCTTGGGGCCGCGATCTTCTCCGGTGTCATGGCCTTCACGCGCTCGACGCGCGCTTTTTCCTCTTCGGTCTTGGTCGGGATGGTGCCGATCAGCCGACTCCAGGCGAAGGGCGAGATGCAGTTCGAGCGCACGTTGAAACGCGCCATGTCGAGCGCGATCGATTTGGACAAGCCGACGATGCCCATCTTGGCGGCGGCGTAATTGGCCTGCCCGAAATTGCCGATGAGGCCGGAGGTCGAGGTGAAATGCACGAAGGCGCCGCTCTCCTGATCGCGGAACAGCCGCGCCGCCGCGTGCGAGACGTAGAAGCTGCCGAGCAGGTGCACTTTGATGACCAGCTCGAAATCGGCAACGCTCATCTTGTGGAAGATCGCGTCGCGCAGGATGCCGGCATTGTTCACCACCCCGTCGAGCTTTCCGAAATTGTCGAGCGCGGTCTTGACGATCGTATTGGCGGAAGCAGGCTCCGCCACGCTCTCGGTGCTGGCAACGGCGGTGCCACCGCTTTTACGGATTTCCTCAACCACTTCTTCGGCCGGGCCAGCGCTGGCGCCCTGCCCGTCCGCGGCGCCGCCGAGATCGTTGACCACGACCTTGGCGCCTTCGGCCGCGGCGAGCAGCGCGATGGCACGGCCGATCCCGCGCCCGGCGCCGGTGACGATAACGACTTTATCCTCAAGCGCCCGCTCGCCTGCCATGCTGCTTCCCCCGACTTCATTGTGACGTGTTATGAATAGGCGCGGCGCGGTTTGCGCCGCCCTACGGTTTGGATGACTTTATCGGTACCGATCCTGCAAGGGAATTGCCAAGATTGAAACTATTCGCCCTTGCGGAGGGACGGTCATGAACTCAAAAAATCTGCCGGCCAAGATCGGCGCGGCCTGCTACGTCGTTTGGGGTATCCTGCACGTCTTTGCGGCGGGCGCCGTCTATCGGCTTTCCGAAGGCGCCTCCGGAATGGTGCAGGGCCGGCTGCAGCAGGACGCCTTCTATCTGGTGTTCTTCGCCGTCGCCGGCGTCGTGATCGCGGTGACGCTGAATTGGCGCAACGACCGGCTCGGCTATTGGATGAACGCCGTTCTGATCGCGGTCGCCGATATTCCCTTCGTGTTGTTCATCCTGCTGCCGGGTCTGATGCCGTGGTGGCCGGGCATTCTGGGGCCGCTGTTGTGGATCGCCGGTTTGGTGTTCACGACGCTCGGCCGTTTTGGGCCGGCGGCCGCCGCTCTCGATCGCTGAGCCCGCCCACGCTATTTCTTGGCCGGCCGCGGCTTTTTCAGTTCGGCGATTTCGTGTTGCAGCTTCGCCAGCGCGGCCTTGAGCGCCGCGATCTCGGCTTTTTGCGCGGCGGCTTCGTGGCTGCGCGGCGTCGAGCCTTACCTTGGTCTCGCGCGCCTGCTTGGCCAGCGCCTGCTGCAGGAATTCGGCATTGCTCTGCAGGCAGCTCGTGCGCCGCAGCATGGATTTTTCGGCGGTGCAGACTTCAAGCCCGCGGACGTCCTGCGCCGCCGCCGGGGCGGCAGCCGCAAGCGCGGTCACAATGGCCCATAAGGCACGCTTCATGGCGGCACATTAGCGTATGATCCCGAAAAGTGGGAACCGGTTTTCGGAAAAGATCATGCGCCTGTAAAATGTTAGGGGAGCGCCGTGATTCAATCTAAATGGATTGGGCTCTAGCTGAGTCTTGTGCCGGGCAGCGGCGTCTTTTACACACTGGCCAAAGATCAAAAAGCCGGCAAAGGCCGGCCGCAACGAACGCAGGCGGGGGGAGCGATGGCCGCACAACTGGAAAAAGCCGCCTTGGTGACCGGCGCCGCACGCGGCATCGGGCTCGCCGCGACCAAACGCTTCCTGGCCGACGGCTGGCGGGTGGCGCTGCTCGATATCGACGGCGAGAACCTCGCGCATACCTTCGAGGCGCTTGGCAAGCACGACACGACCATGGCCATCACCTGCGATGTGTCGGACCCCGCCGGCGTGGCGGCCGCGCTTGAGAGCGTCGCCGAGCGCTTCGGCCGGCTGGACGCGCTGGTCAACAATGCCGGCATCGCCATCTTCAAGCCGATCCTGGATGTGACCTACGAAGACTGGCAGCGCGTGTTGGCGGTCAATCTCACCGGCCCGTTCCTGGTCTCGCAGGCCGCGGCGCCGCTGATGCGCGATTCGGGCGGCGGCGCGATCGTCAACATCACGTCCATTTCGGGCTTGCGCGCCTCCACGCTGCGCACCGCCTACGGCACCAGCAAGGCGGGGCTTGCGCATCTCACCAAGCAGCAGGCGGCCGAGCTCGCCGCGCTCGGCATCCGCGTCAACGCGGTGGCGCCCGGCCCGGTCAACACCGCCATGGCGCAAGCCGTGCACACGCCGGAGATTCGCCAGGACTATCACGACCACATGCCGCTCAACCGCTACGGGCTGGAAGAGGAGCTGGCGGAGGTGATCTTTTTTCTGTGCAGCGATCGGGCGAGTTACGTCACCGGACAGGTGATCGCGGTCGACGGCGGCTTCGATTCGACCGGCATCGGCCTGCCGACGCTGCGCAAGGAGATGCGCAACGGATAGGTCCGAGCCTTACGGCTGCATCCGATCGGTCGCCGCCAGATAGTGCTTAGCGTGCGCGACCAATTGCGGGTCGCTCGGGTGATCGACCGTCTCGACCCCGGCGATGATTTTCATCAGCTTCGGATCGTGATGGTCGATGTGCTTGACGAGATCGTTCTTCGCGTTGGCCGGGCCCGTGATGAGAACCGCACCCGCGTCCGCGATCAATTCGGCAACCGCGTGCAGGAAGTCCTGGTCGGCCGCGGCATGGCCGCTGCCGATCGAATTCGCCTTGTGATGCACCTGCTTGGTTGGGTTATCCGGATGCAGGACAAGCTTCTCGACATCTGTCGGATTGAAATGGAATACCCGTGCCTCGCGGTGGTCGATCCAAACGACGGCGTGATAATGATGCATGCTCACGGAAAGGGCCCTTTCTGACGGCTGACCGATATTCGACTGTCTTTCATGTCGCTTTTGTGCCGCCCCGGCTTTGATCTAGCGCATTTTGCTCCCGCTCATACCGCTCTACGAACCGCGGCGACAGTTTGCGCAGGCGATCGAGATCGACGCGGCCGGAGCGCGTGACGTAGCTCATGGCGAAATCGACCGGCTTGAGCCGCATGTGCGCGGCGAAATGCTCGTACCATTCGGCGCTGCCGTTGGCACCGTCTACCAGCTTCTCCAGGATCGGCCGGCGGGCGGCCTCATAAGCTGCGAGCGCCTCGGGCACGCCGCGATGCGCGGCCAGCGCCGCATCGAGCGCGATGGCGTCCTCCATTGCCAGCCGCGTGCCGGAGCCGATGGAGAAATGCGCCGTGTGCAGCGCATCGCCCAGCAGCACGTATTTGCCGTGCGACCAGCGCGCATTGTGCACGATGGGGAATTGCCGCCAGACCGAATTGTTGGAGATCAGCTCGTGGCCGTCGAGCGCCTGCTCGAACACGTGCTCGCAGATGACGCGCGCTTCCCAGTCGCGCAGATGGCCGAAGCCGGCGGTCTGGAAGGTTGCGGCGTCCACCTCCACGATGAAGGTGCTGGCGTCGGGCGCGTAGCGGTAATGGTGGGCGTTGAAAGAACCCAGCGCGGTTTCGACGAAGCTGTGCGACAGCGTCTCGAAGCGCTGCTTGGTGCCGAACCAGATGAAGCGGTTGGTCAAGAGGCGCACGCCGGCGCCGAACTCCTGCGCCAGGCTGCGCCGCACCAGCGAGTTGACGCCGTCGGCGCCGACCACGAGGTCGAATGCGGCAAGCTCGTCGAGCGTCTTGACGGCGCGGCCGAATTGCGGCGTGACGCCCACCGACGCCGCGCGTGCCTGCAGCAGCTGCAACAGCCGCAGCCGGCCGACGGCGGAAAAGCCGAAGCCGTCGATCACCACGCGCTGCCCGCGCAAGGTCAGCGCCATGTCGTGCCAGGTCTCCATGTGCGGCACGATGGCCGCGTACGTGGCCTCGTCGTCCTCGCGCAGGAATTCCAGCGCGCGGTCGGAGAACACCACGCCGAAGCCGAAGGTGGCGTCGGCCGGGTTCTGCTCGATCACGGTGACGTCGGCGCCTTGGTCGCGGCGCTTGATCAGATAACCGAGGTAGAGGCCGGCGGGACCCGCGCCGAGGATGGCGATGCGCATGGTGACAGTGTCTCAGACCGCTCGTCCCCGCGAAAGCGGGGACCCAGCGCCGGATTCCCGATTGCGCGGGAATGAGCGGGTTTCAAATCGTCTGATTATAGGCGCCCACTTCCGGGTGCGTGCGCAGCACGCCGTCCATCGCCTTGAACATGTCGCGCATGCGCGTCTCCGACACCGGGCTTTCCACCACCACTACCAGCTCCGGCTTGTTGGAGGAGGCACGCACCAGGCCCCAGGTGCCGTCCGCGACCGTGACGCGCACGCCGTTGACGGTGTTGAGATCGCGGATGGCTTCGCCCGCGACCTTCTCGCCTTTGGTTTTGGCCTCTTCGAAATGCTTCACCACCGCATCGACCACCGCGTATTTCTTGTCGTCGTCGCAATAGGGCGACATCGTCGGCGAGCCCCAGGTCTTCGGCAGCGCCTTGCGCAGGTCGGCCATCGACTTGTCCGGATTGCGGTCGAGCATGTCGCAGACGGCGAGCGCGAAGATCATGCCGTCGTCGTAGCCGCGGCCGAGCGGCTTGTTGAAAAAGAAGTGTCCCGATTTCTCGAAGCCGGCCACCGCGCCCAGCTCGTTGACGCGGCGCTTGATGTAGGAATGGCCGGTCTTCCAGTAATCGACCTTGACGCCGTTGGCCTTCAGCACCGGGTCGGTGAGGAACAGCCCGGTCGATTTCACGTCCACCACGAAGGTCGCGTTCTTGTGCTGCGCCGATATATGACGCGCCAGCATGACGCCGACCTTGTCGGCGAAAATCTCCTCGCCCTCGTTGTCCACAACGCCGCAACGATCTCCGTCGCCGTCGAAGCCGAGCGCGACGTCGGCCTTGTTGACCAGCACCGCGTCGCGCATGGCGTGCAGCATCTTCATGTCTTCGGTATTGGGGTTGTAGCGCGGGAAGGTGTGGTCGAGATTGCAGTCGAGCGGCACCACCTCGCAGCCGATCGCCTCCAAAACGCGCGGTGCAAAGGCGCCGGCGGTGCCGTTGCCGCAGGCCGCCACCACCTTCAGTTTGCGCTTCAACTTGGGCCGGTTGGTGACGTCGGCGATGTAGCGGTCGGGGAAGTTCTCCACGAACACGTAGGAGCCGCCGCTCTTGAGATCGAACTGCGCGCCCAGCACGATTTCCTTCAGCCGCTTCATCTCCACCGGCCCGAAGGTGAGCGGCCGGCTGGCGCCCATCTTGACGCCAGTCCAACCGTTGTCGTTGTGCGAGGCGGTGACCATGGCGACGCAGGGCACGTCGAGCGCGAACTGGGCGAAATAGGCCATGGGCGTCAGCGCCAGACCGATATCGTGCACCTTGCAGCCCGCGGCCATCAGGCCGGTTATCAGCGCCAACTTCACCGAGGCCGAATAGCTGCGGAAATCGTGGCCGGTGACAACCTCCTGCTTGACGCCGAGCTCCTGGAACAGCTTGCCGAGCCCCAGCCCAAGCGCCTGCACGCCCATGAGGTTGATTTCTTTTTCCAGCAGCCAGCGCGCGTCGTATTCGCGGAAGCCGGTCGGCTTGACCATGGGCGAGGACTCGTAGGCGTAGGTATTCGGCTTGAGCGAAGGCTGCGGCTTGGGAAACATTAGGGCTCTCGGAAAGCGGGAGGGGGCCGTCGGTGGGGTTCAAATAGCCTAACGCGCGAGGACCGCAAAGCGGTCCCGCGACAATACCTGAGTTTTGCGAGGGCGGGGCCTACTGCTCCAGCAGCATGCGGCCGTTGGCATATTCGTAGCGCTTGAGCTTGGACAGGAAGGAAACGCCGAGCAGGTTCTGCGACAAGGCCTCGTCCGGCAGCACCAGCGCGGCGACGTCGAACACGGTGATGTCGCCGAGCTCGACGCGGTCGAGCTTGGCGGGGGCGCCCTTGATGGTGCCGTTGGCGGTGGAAACGCGGGCCGTGTAGTCGGCCGGCATCGGGTGGATGCCGATCTCGGCGGCGGCGCTCTCGCGCAGCACCACCATGGAGGCGCCGGTATCGACCATGAAGTCGAGGCTGCGGCCGTCGATGCGGGCCTCGGCCTTGAAATGGCCGTGGCGGTCGGCGTCGAGCGTCATGCTGCGGCCGCTGTAGCTCACCGGCCCGTTCGGCGCGGCTTCCGGCTGCACGGCGGCGGCGTTCGGGTGCTCGCTCACGGCGCGGTCGGCGATAGCGCGCGCCATAACCGCCGATGATCAGCACGGCAACGGCGAAGATGAGGATGGGACGCATGGTCGGCAAGGCCCTGGTTTGCGCGGCCAGCCTGGCACGCCGGCGGCCAAGGCGGCCTTAACGACCGGTACGTGGTTAGGGCGATGGTGAGCGGGCGGTAAAGCGGATGGCGACAAGTTGAATTTTTAGAGTGCGGAGAGTCACCTTCTCTGTCATTCCGGGGCGCGAGCAAAGCGAGCGAACCCGAAATCCATACTCCGCGGCGCCGGGATTATGGATTCCGGGTTCCGGCCTTCGGCCGGCCCCGGAATGACATGAGAAATGCTATTCGCCGCGGCGCTTCGGCGCGGCGGGTGGCCGGCGCATGCAGCGGGTCGTCCGGCCAGGGGTGCTTGGGATAGCGGCCGCGCATCTCGCTCTTTACCTGCGCGTAGCTGCCGCGCCAGAAGCCGGGCAGATCGCGCGTCACCTGCACCGGCCGGTGCGCGGGCGACAGAAGCTCGAGTACGAGCGGCACGCGGCCGCCGGCGATGGCAGGATGGTCGCTAAGCCCGAACAGCTCCTGCACGCGGATGGAAACGGTCGGCCCCTGCTCGGCTTCGTAGTCGATCGGCACGGCCGATCCGGTGGGCGCGGTGAAATGCGTCGGCGCTTCCGCGTCGAGCCGGCGGCGCAGGTTCCAGGGCAGCAAATTCATGACCGCGTTCGACAGTTCGTCGGCGCCGATCTGGCCGCGCGCGGTCTTGTCGAGCAAGAGCGGCTCCAGCCATTCGGCCGCAGCGCGCGCCAGCCCTTCGTTCGAAAGGTCCGGCCACTCGTCTCCTTCCGCGCGGCGGAGGAAGCCGGACACGCTGGCGGAACTGCAGCGCCGCCTTGCTCCAGGGCAATTTTTCGAGACCGAGACCGACGATGCCCTCGCTGAGAATATGCGCGGTGCCGGCATCGGGCGTCACCTGCTTGACCTGCTCGGCCAGCGCCAGCGCGCCCAGCCTGCGCGTGCGGCGCGCGCGCAGCGACGCGGAGCCGGTATCGAAGTTCACCGCGTCGCGGTCCGCGATTCTGTCGGCGAAGCGCGCTTCGATCTCGGCCAGCGCGATCGGCGCCGCCAGCACGATGCGGCTCGCGGCGGCCGCGCCGGTCAGCTCGGCGACGGCAAGGAACGGCTCGCGCGCCAGCGACGAGGCAGGATCGACATTGCCGCCGCGGCCGTTGGCGAGCAGGAAAGCGCCGCTGCCGCCGCCGCGGCCGTTGTCACAATTCTTGGCGATGCGGTCGGGATAGGCGAGGGCGAGGATGGCGCCGGGCGACAACGCTTCGTCATTCCGGGACGGTTCGGAGGACCGGACCTGGAATCCAGAAGTTCGCTCCGTGTCCTCTCGGATTCCGGGTTCGCGCCTTCGGCGCGCCCCGGAATGACAGCAGAGACCCACCTTTTCGCCATCGCGCGCGCATCTTCGGCGCGGCGCGAGCGGTCGCGGCGGAACTGATCCAGGCGGTGGCGCAGGTCGGGATCGTCGCCACCCAGCCCGCGCTCCGTGAGGATGGCGGCGATCTCGGCAGCCATTTGCGCCCTGCCCCCTCGCGCGGTGCATCCACCACCATGCGCGCCAGCCGCGGCGGCAGCGGCAATTGACGTAAATTATCGGCCCTCCTCGGTGATGCGGCCGTCCGCGTCGATGGCGCCCAGCTCACGCAGCAGCCCGCGCGCCTCGTTGAGCGCAGGCGCACGGCGGCGGATCGAGAAAGGCGAGCGTTGCAGGATCGCTCACGCCCCATTGCGCCAGATCGAGCACGAAGGACGACAGGTCGGCGGAAAGAATCTCCGGCCGCGTATAGGGCTCGAGCGAGCCGGTCTGCGGCTCGTCCCATAAACGATAGCAGACGCCCGAACTCGGTGCGGCCGGCGCGGCCGCGGCGCTGGTCGGCGGCGGCGCGCGAGACGCGCACCGTTTCCAGGCGCGTCAGGCCCACGTCCGGCTCGTAGCGCGGCACGCGCGCAAGGCCGCTGTCGATCACCACGCGCACGCCCTCGATCGTGAGCGATGTCTCGGCGATCGAGGTCGCCAGCACCACCTTGCGGCGGCCCGACGGCGACGGCGCAATGGCGCGGTCCTGCTCGCGCGCATCGAGCGCGCCGTAGAGCGCGACGATATCGACGGTCGCGTCGTGCACGCGCTCCTTCAGCAGCGTCTCGGTGCGCCTGATTTCGCCGGCGCCCGGCAGAAAGACCAGAAGCGAACCCTGCTCGGCGCGCAGCGCGCGCTCGACCGCGCTCGCCACTTGCTTCTCGATGCGCGCGCGCGCGTCGCGCCCGAGATAGCGCGTCTCGACCGGAAAGCTGCGGCCCTGGCTTTCGATCACCGGCGCATCGCCGAGCAGCGCCGCGACCGCGCGCCGTCGAGCGTCGCCGACATGACCAGCAATTTTAGGTCCTCGCGCAAGGCCCCTTGCGCGTCGCGCGCCGAGCGCCAGGCCGAGATCGGCGTCGAGCGAGCGCTCGTGGAATTCGTCGAACAGCACGGCGGCGATACCGGCGAGCGAAGGGTCGTCGAGGATGAGCCGGGTGAACACGCCCTCGGTCACCACCTCTATGCGCGTGCGCTTGGAAACTTTCGAGTCGAAACGCACGCGCAGGCCTATCCGTTCGCCGACCTGTTCGCCCAAGGTTGAGGCCATGCGTGCAGCCGCCGCACGCGCGGCCAGCCGGCGCGGCTCCAGCACCAAAATTTTCTTGTCCTTGCGCCCAGGGCTCGTCGAGCAGCACCAGCGGCACGCGCGTGGTCTTGCCGGCGCCCGGCGGCGCCACCAGCACGGCGGCGTTGTGCGCGGCAAGCGCGGCGGTAAGCCGCGGCAGCGCCTCATCGATCGGGAGCGGTTCGGCGAATTCGCGCATTCAGAGCTCGTCATTCCGGGCTCGCCGCCATAGCGCGTCGAAAACGCGCGCAAACGCGCTTAGGGCGGCGCCCCGGAATGACAGTTTATACTTTCCCCACCCTACCCACGCTCTCATAGGCAAAGCCGGCGCGGGCGACTTGCTCGGGCGGATAGACATTGCGCAGATCGACCAGCACCGGGCGCTCCATCACCTCCTTCAACCGGGCGAAATCGAGCGCGCGGAATTGCTCCCATTCGGTCACGATCACCAGCGCGGCAGCGCCCTTGGCGCAGTCGTAAGCATCCTGGCAGAAGGCGACATCGCGGAGCAGGCTCTTGGCCTGCTCCATGCCGGCCGGGTCGTAGGCGCGCACCTTGGCGCCCATGTCCTGCAGCGCGGTGATCAGCGGGATCGACGGCGACTCGCGCATGTCGTCGGTGTTGGGCTTGAAGGTAAGGCCGAGCACGGCGATCGTTCGCCCCCGCACCTCGCCGCCCAGCGCATGCGCCACCTTGCGCGCCATCGCGCGCTTGCGCGCGTCGTTGACCGCCACCACCGCCTCGACGATACGCAAGGGCGCGGCGTAGTCCTGGCCGGTCTTCAAGAGCGCCAGCGTGTCCTTCGGAAAGCACGACCCGCCGAAGCCCGGCCCGGCGTGCAGGAACTTGGCGCCGATGCGGTTGTCGAGCCCGATGCCGCGCGCGATCTCCTGCACGTCGGCGCCGACCTTCTCCGCCAGGTCGGCGATCTCGTTGATGAAGGTGATCTTGGTGGCGAGGAAGGCGTTGGCGGCGTATTTGATCAGTTCCGCCGTGCGCCGGTCGGTGAACATCATGGGCGCGCGGTTGAGATAGAGCGGCCGGTAGAGCTCGCCCATCACCTCGTGCGCGCGCTTCTCCGTCGTACCTACCACGATGCGGTCGGGATGCTTGAAGTCGCGGATGGCGGCGCCCTCGCGCAGGAATTCCGGGTTGGACACCACGGCGCAATCGGCGTCCGGCCGCGCCTCGCGGATGATGCGCTCGACCTCATCGCCGGTGCCGACCGGCACCGTCGATTTGGTGATCACCACGGTGAAACCGTCGAGCGCGGCGGCGATCTCGCGCGCCGCGTCATAGACGAAGGAGAGATCGGCGTGGCCGTCGCCGCGGCGCGAAGGGGTGCCGACCGCGATGAACACCGCGTCGGCCGCCTGCACGGCGGGGGCGAGCGCGGTTGAGAACTTCAGCCGCCCGGCCTTCACATTGGCCGCCACCAGGTCGTCGAGGCCCGGCTCGTAGATCGGGTTTTCGCCGCGCTCGAGCGCGGCGATCTTGCCCGCGTCCTTGTCGACGCAGGTCACCTCATGGCCGAAATCGGCAAAGCAGGCCCCGGAAACGAGCCCGACATAGCCGGTGCCGATCATGGCAACGTGCATGGTTGTCCTTCGCGAAACTGGTCAACTTTTCCGGCGCCAGCCGGCGGCGTCTCTTAGCAGAGGGCGCATCCACTTGGCGAGGCCGCAAAAGCGCCGGCATTTCTTGTGATCGAGCAACGCGACAGATTGATTAACGCCGCCCGGCGGCCCACATTCGCCCCATGCCAGCCAAGATCAAAGCCAAGCCGGCGGCGAAGCCCGCCGCCAAAGTCGCCGCCAAGCCGGCGACAAAGTCCGCGCCCAAGGCCAAACCTGCTGCTTCCACGCCGGCGAGCCCGGGCGCGCGCCCGCTGAAGAAGGGCGACCATCTCTTCCTGGTGGACGGCTCCTCCTACATTTTCCGCGCCTATCACGCGCTGCCGCCGCTCACGCGCAAGTCGGACGGGCTGCAGGTCAATGCCGTGCTCGGCTTCTGCAACATGCTGTGGAAGCTCTTGGCCGAGATGAAGCCGGACGAGAAGCCGACGCATCTCGCGGTGGTGTTCGATAAGTCGGAAAAGACTTTCCGCAACGACATGTATCCCGATTACAAGGCGCACCGACCGGAGGCGCCGGAAGACCTGCGCCCGCAGTTCCCACTCATTCGCGAGGCAGTGCACGCCTTCCAGATTCCCTGCCTGGAGCAGCTGGGCTACGAGGCCGACGACCTGATCGCCACCTATGCGCGGCTTGCCTGCGAGGCCAAGGCGACCACCACAATCGTCTCCTCCGACAAGGACCTGATGCAGCTCGTCGGCAACGGCGTTGTCATGTACGACACGATGAAGGACCGCCGCATCGGCCGCGAGCAGGTGATCGAGAAATTCGGCGTGCCGCCGGAGAAGGTGATCGAGGCGCAGGCGCTGATCGGCGATTCGACCGACAATGTGCCGGGCGTGCCGGGCATTGGCCCGAAGACGGCGGCGGAATTGCTCGGCCAATATGGCGACCTGGAGACGCTGCTCGAGCACGCGCACGAGATCAAGCAGGAGAAGCGCCGGCAGAACCTGATCGAGCATGCCGAGCTCGCGCGCATCTCCAAGCGGCTGGTGACGCTCGACCAGAACGTGCCGCTGGACGTAGCGGTCGATGAGCTGGCGGTGCACGAGCCCGACTACAAGCATCTGATCGCTTTTTTGAAGGCGATGGAATTCACCACGATCACGCGGCGCATCGCCGAGAAGAGCGGCATCGACGCGAGCGCAGTCGAGGCGGACAGCAAACTCGCCGCGGGCACGGCGCCGCGTGAGGTCACATCGCAAGCGCCCCCCACCCGGCCGGCTGCGCCGGCCACCCTCCCCCTTGCAGGGGGAGGGATGAAGGAAGCGCCCGGCGCCCTGACCCCCATCGCGCTCGCCACTGCGCGCAGGGAGCAGGCGCACGCCGCCAAGATCGACCGCTCCAAATACGAATGCGTGCGCACGCTCGATCGCCTGAAGCAATGGATCGCGCGCGCGCACGAGGCCGGCGTGCTCGCCATCGACACCGAGACCACCAGCCTCGACGCCATGCAGGCGGGCCTGTGCGGCTTTTCGGTGGCGGTGGCGCCGAACGAGGCCTGTTACGTGCCCCTCGGTCATGTCGAGGGCGGCGGCGAGGCGGGGGGCGACCTGTTCGCGCCCGAAGCCAAGCTGTGCGAGGGGCAGATCCCGGAGAAGGAGGCGCTTTCCCTGCTCAAGCCGCTGCTGCAGGACAAGGCGGTGCTCAAGATCGGGCAGAACCTGAAATACGACTGGCTGGTGTTCGCGCAGCGCGGCATCGAATTGCGCGGCTACGACGACACCATGCTGATCTCCTACGTGCTCGACGCCGGCAAGGGCGGCCACGGCATGGACGATCTCGCCAAGCGCTGGCTCAACCACGACACCATCCATTTCCAGCACGTTGCCGGGTCCGGCAAGAGCCAAGTGAGCTTCGACTGCGTCACCATCGAGAAGGCGACGGAATACGCCGCCGAAGACGCCGACGTCACGCTGCGGCTGTGGACCGCGCTCAAGCCGCGGCTCGCCGCCGAGCACGTCGCGACCGTCTACGAGACGCTGGAGCGGGCAATGCCGGCGGTGCTGGCGCGCATGGAGCGGCGCGGCATTTCGATCGATAGGCAAGTGCTGTCGCGGCTGTCGGGCGAGTTCGCGCAGGAGCAGGCCGGCCTCGAGGACGAAATCCAGAAGCTCGCGGGCGAGCCGCTCAATCCCGGCTCGCCGAAGCAGATCGGCGATATTCTCTTCGGCAAGATGCAGCTTCCCGGCGGAACCAAGACGCGCACCGGGCAATGGGCGACCGGCGCGCGCGCGTTGGAGGACCTGGCCGAACAGGGCCACGAATTGCCGCGCAAGATTCTCGATTGGCGGCAGGTGTCGAAGCTGCGCTCGACCTATACCGAGGCGCTGCCCACTTACGTCAACCCGGTGACGCACCGCGTGCATACGTCTTACGCGCTGGCGTCCACCAGCACGGGCCGCCTCTCCTCCTCCGAGCCCAACCTGCAGAACATACCCATACGCACCGAGGACGGCCGCAAGATCAGGAAGGCTTTCGTCGCCGCGCCCGGCATGAAGCTGGTCTCGGCCGACTATTCGCAGATCGAGTTGCGGCTGCTGGCCGAGATCGCAAAAATCGAGCCGCTGGAGAAGGCGTTCAAAGAAGGCATCGACATCCACGCCCTGACCGCGTCGGAAATGTTCGGCGTGCCGGTGAAAGGCATGCCGCCGGAAGTGCGCCGCCGCGCCAAGGCGATCAATTTCGGCATCATCTACGGGATTTCCGCCTTCGGGCTCGGCGCCCAGCTCGGCATCGACCCCAAGGAAGCCGGCGAGTACATCAAGAAATATTTCGAGCGCTTCCCCGGCATCCGCGCCTACATGAACGAGACGCGCGAATTCTGCCGCCAGCACGGCTATGTGGAAACGCTGTTCGGCCGCAAGTGCCACTATCCGGAGATCAAGAACTCCAACCCCTCGATCCGCGCCTTCAACGAGCGCGCGGCCATCAATGCGCGCCTGCAAGGCTCGGCCGCCGACATCATCCGCCGCGCCATGATCCGCATCGAGCCGGAGCTGGAGAAAGCCAAGCTGAAGGCGCAGATGCTGCTGCAGGTGCACGACGAATTGATTTTCGAGGTGCCGGAGAACGAGGTCGAAAAGACTCTACCGGTGGTCAAGCGCGTGATGGAAAAAGCGCCGGAGCCGGCGGTGATGCTCAAGGTGCCGCTACAGGTCGACGCCCGCGGCGCCGACAATTGGGACGAGGCGCACTGATCGCAAGGCGGCTGAAAGCGCCCCGCATTTTCAACAACTCCCTAATGAAACCTTAATCGTACCGAGCCTACCGTGCGGCCGGTGCAGCGAGGCCGGCCGTCCGTTTGCCTATGCGTGGAAGTTAAGTCATGGAGCGTATCGTCGCCGTCCTCGAGCGGATCGTTCAGCACGCCTACGATGTCCTGTTCACGGTCGGCTCGTCGTTCTCGCTGACGTCGCTCGCCTGCGCGCTCGCCATCGCCGCCGGCTTCCTCTCTTTCCGCCATTGGAAACGGCGCGGCCGTTTCAGCCCGCGGCTTCTGATGCACGCGCTGTTCCCGCGCCGCATCCTGCGGCATAGCTCCACCACCGCCGACTTCGGCTATATGCTGTTCAACTGTTTCGTATACGGCGGCATATTCGGCCTGGCGGGCCTGTCGTATCAGTTCCTCACCAACGGCATATTGCAAGGGCTGGTCCACGTCTTGGGGCCGGTGACGCCGTCGACGCTGCCAGCGACGATGCAGCGCGCGGGTGTCACGCTCGTTGTCTTTCTCGCCTACGAGCTCGGCTATTGGATCGACCACTATCTCAAGCACCGCGTGCCGGTCCTGTGGGAGCTGCACAAGGTGCATCACACCGCCGAGGTGCTCACGCCGCTCACCACCTTCCGGATGCACCCGCTCGACACTTTCGTCTTCGGCCAAATCCTGGCCGCAACGGCGGCAGTCGGCAACGGCTTCATCGCCTATGCCTTCGGCGACACCACCTATCAATACGCCCTGTCCGGCACCAACATCATCCTGGTCGCCTTCATTCATATCTATGTGCATCTCCAGCACACGCATATCTGGATCGCATTCCGTGGCGCGCTGGGGCGCGTCTTCCTCAGCCCGGCACACCACCAGATTCATCACTCGACCAATCCGGCCCATTTCAACAAGAACCTGGGAAGCTGCCTGGCGGTTTGGGACTGGCTGTTCGGCACCCTCTACGTGCCGGCGAGGACGCGCGAGAAACTCACTTTCGGTATCGCGCCGGCTTATCCCGACGCGCACACCATCACCGGCGAGTTCATTTCGCCGTTCGGCCGCGCGTTCAACGTGATGATCGGATGGGTGCGCCGCCGTCCCGAGACCGCCGTGGAATCGTCGGCGGTCAGCGCTCCGCGCTACGCCACAAAATCAGCGTTCCGGCAATTCCGGCAATCAGCGAGCCGGCGAGCACGCCAAGCTTGAGCTGCGCCTCGTAGCTGACGTGCATACCTTCGAAAGCCAGCGCGCCGATGAACAGGCTCATGGTGAAGCCGATGCCGCACAGCACGCAAACGCCGAATAGCTGACGCGTCGAAGCGCCGACCGGCGCCGACGCCAGCCCGGAGCGCATCATGAGCCACGACGTGCCGAACACGCCCACGGCCTTGCCGATGACAAGGCCGGCGGCAATGCCGAGCGGGATCGCGTTGAGCAAGCTCGCCGGCGACAGCCCGATCAGCGTCACGCCGGCATTGGCGAAGGCAAACATCGGCAGCACCAGGAACGCGACCCAAGGGTGCAGGCTGCGCTCGAGCCTGCCGGCCAGCGGCGCGCCATCGCGGTCCCGCATCGGGATGGTGAGCGCCGTCAAAACGCCGGCCAGCGTGGCGTGAATGCCCGACTTCAAGACGCAGACCCAGATCGCCAGACCGACGACGATATAGACGTCGGCGCGGCGCACGCCGGCGCGGTTGAGCAGCACCAAGCAGACGACCCCGAGCAGCGCCAGGCCCAGTACGACGAGCGACAGATCGGCGGTGTAGAAGACCGCGATCACCACGATGGCGCCGAGGTCGTCGATGATGGCGACCGCGGTGAGAAACACCTTCAGCGAGGGCGGCACGCGCGAGCCGAGCAGCATGACGATGCCGAGCGCGAAGGCGATATCGGTGGCCGCCGGGATGGCCCAGCCGCGCAGCGCCGTCGCATCGCCGGCGTTGAACAAGACGTAGATGCAGGCCGGCACCACCATGCCGCCGAGCGCCGCGGCGGCCGGCAGCACCGCCTGGCTGCGCGAGGCCAGCTCGCCCTCGACGAATTCGCGCTTGATCTCCAAGCCGACGAGAAAGAAGAACACCGCCATCCACAGATCGTTGACCCACAGCACCAGCGGCTTCGAGATCACCAGAAGGCCGCCGACGTCGACCGTGCCCTTGATGGCGGTGAAAGCGGTGTACAGTTCGCGCCAGGGCGAATTGCTGATCGCCAGCGCGGCCAGCGTCGCAATGCCGAGCACCACGCCGCCGGCCGCCTCGTGATGCAGGAAGTCGCTGAACGCGTTGCGCGAAGCGGCCGTGACTGCTTCGTCTTTGGCGTGAGATTTGCCAGCCATTGCGTCATCTCCCGAAGGCGGCAGCGCAGGGCCGCGTGCTCTTCATATCCTCGGGCGGTGCCAATCGCCAGCGTCGCCGCCTCCTGCTCTGCGGCGCGTCGCTCGCTTCCCTCCATGATGCGCCGCGCCCGGATAAGCCTGCGAAACTAGGTCGCGGCGGCGTGCGTTGACACGCCTGGCACATTCCGTGAGCGTGCCCGCTCTGTTGGGGGCAGTCGTTCCATGACCGAGCACGCGGTCTCGCACGTCTATTTCGGCTTGAGCCCGATGTGGGTGTCCACCTGCGTCCTGGCCATCACCTACGCCGTCATCATGTCGGAAAAGGTCAACCGCGCGGTGGTCGCGCTGGCCGGCGCCGGCGTCATGATCATCGTCGGCGTGCTCGGCCAGGAAGAGGCCATCAAGGGCGTCGACTGGAACACGCTCGGCCTGCTCACCGGCATGATGATCCTGGTGTCGGTGTCACGCCGCTCCGGCATGTTCGAATACGTGGCGATCTGGTCGGCGCGCGCCGCCAAGGCGCATCCCGGCGCCATCCTGGTCCTGCTGCAGGTGGCGACCGCGGTTTTGTCGGCGCTGCTCGACAACGTCACCACCGTGCTCTTGATGGTGCCGGTCACCATCGCCATCACCAAGACGCTGAAGGTGCCGGCCTATCCTTATCTGTTCGCCGAGATCATGGCCTCCAACATCGGCGGCACCGCCACGCTGATCGGCGATCCGCCCAACATCATCATCGGCTCGCAGGTCGGCCTCACCTTCAACGACTTCGTCTATCACCTCACCCCGGTGATCCTGGTCGTTCTGGCGGCGCAGATGCTCATGATCTACCTGATCTGGGGTAAGGACCTGCGCGCGACGCAAGAGGCGGAAGAAGCCGTCATGGCGATGAATCCGACCGAAGCGATCCAGGACTGGACGCTGCTCAAGCAATCGCTCGCCGTGCTGGCGGCGGTGATGGCCGCCTTCGTGCTGGCGCGCCAGCTGCATCTGGAGCCGGCAACGATAGCGCTCACCGGCGCCGCGGTGCTGATGCTGCTCGACAACTGGCAGCACCATTCCGAGAAAGCCGCGCACAACATCCACTCCACTTTCGGCGACGTGGAGTGGATCACTATCTTCTTCTTCCTCGGCCTGTTCGTGGTGGTGCACGGCGTCGACGTCGGCGGGCTGTTGAACCTGCTGGCGCACAGACTGGTGGAGACGACCGGCGGCAACCTCGCGCTGACCGGCTACGCGGTACTGTGGGTGTCGGCGCTGTTGTCGGCCATCGTCGACAACATCCCCTTCGTCGCCACCATGATCCCGCTCATCAAGAACGTGGCGCCCGCCTTCGGCGGGCCTGAGCACATCGCGCCGCTGTGGTGGTGCCTGTCGCTCGGCGCCTGTCTCGGCGGCAATGGGACGCTGATCGGCGCCTCCGCCAACCTGACGGTGGCCGGCATTTCCGAGCGCAACGGCGTGCCGTTCCGTTTTCTCACCTACACGCTCTACGCGGCACCCTTGACCGTCGTCTCGATCGCCATCAGCAACGTCTACGTGTGGTGGCGGTATTTTTGATCTCTGATTCTGTCATTCCGGGCCCGCGAGTTGCGCTCGCCCCCCGGAATGACAAGTCAACATCTTGACTCCCCTCTTGCCTTGCCGGACTTTCCCGCCCCAATAAACAAGGGGGCAGGGGTGCGTTGGGCCTGAGCAAGGCCGGGCGCCCGCGCATTGGGGGGAAGCCCGGTCATGACCGCGCACGCGGCGTCGCACGTCTTTTTCGGCATGAATCCGATGTGGGTGTCGACCGTCCTCCTGGCGGTCACCTACGCCACCATCATGTCGGAGCAGGTCAACCGCGCCATCATCGCGCTGATCGGCGCCGGCTTGATGATCCTGGTCGGCGTGCTCGACCAGCAAGAGGCGATCCACGGCATCGACTGGAACACCATCGGCCTGCTCACCGGCATGATGATCCTGGTGTCGATCTCGCGCCGCTCCGGCATGTTCCAGTTTCTGGCGGTGTGGTCGGCGCGCGCCGCCAAGGCGCATCCCGCCGGCATCCTGTTCATCCTGCAGATCACCACCGCCGTCCTGTCGGCCTTCCTCGACAACGTCACCACCGTGCTGTTGATCGTGCCGGTGACGCTCGCCATCTGCACCACGCTGGAAGTGCCGGCCTATCCTTATTTGTTCGCGGAAATCTTCGCCTCCAATATCGGCGGCACCGCCACCTTGATCGGCGACCCGCCCAATATCCTGATCGGCTCGCAGGTCGGCCTGTCGTTCAACGATTTCGTGCTCGAGCTCACCCCGGTGATCCTGATCGTGATGGTGGTGCAGGCGATCATCATCCATCTGCTGTGGGGCAAGGCGCTGCGCGCCTCGCACGACGCCGAGGCGCGGGTGATGGCGATGAACCCGACCGACTCGATCGAGGACTGGAAGCTGCTCAAGCAGGCGCTGACGGTGCTGACCGCGGTCATGGTCGGCTTCGTGCTGGCGCGGCCGCTGCATCTGGAGCCGGCGACCATCGCGCTTTCCGGCGCCGCCATCCTGATGCTGCTCGACAACTGGTCGCATCACGCCGAGAAGGCCGCGCACAACATCCACACCACCTTCGGCGACGTGGAATGGATCACCATCTTCTTCTTCATCGGCCTGTTCGTAGTGGTGCACGGCGTCGACGTCGGCGGCCTGCTGCGACTCCTCGCCCAGGAGCTGGTCACCGCCACCGGCGGCAACCTGGCGCATGCCGGCTACGCCATCCTGTGGGCGAGCGCCTTCCTGTCGGCGATCGTCGACAACATCCCCTTCGTCGCCACCATGATCCCGCTGATCAAGAACATGGCGCCGGCCTTCGGCGGGCCGGAGCACATCATGCCGCTGTGGTGGTGCCTGTCGCTCGGCGCCTGCCTCGGCGGCAACGGCACCTTGATCGGCGCCTCCGCCAACCTGACGGTCGCCGGCATTTCCGAGCGCAACGGCGTGCCGTTCCGTTTTCTCACCTACACGCTCTATGCCCTGCCGATGATGGTCGTGTCGGTCGCGATCTGTAACGTCTATGTCTGGTGGCGCTATTTCTAAGAACCGCCGCTAAGCACTTGTTAGCCATGGCGAAGCAGGCGCGCGTCCGCCTAACCGGGAATTTACCGCCGCCCGCTTTGCTGATCCCCGAACCTTCCGGCCCGCCGCCCCGACCAAGGGTGAGCGCAACTATCTAGGTGCCGGATCGTTGCCATGCGGCGCTGAACGCCAAAACGGCGAAGCGCGGGGTTTGGACAGGGGCGTTTGTCATGACTTCCGCCAGGAAGCTGATCATCCAGATTGCGCTCGGCGCGCTCGCCGCCGCGCTGCTGACGCTCGCCCCGCTCGCGCCCGCCTCGGCGCAGAACCTGTTCGAGAGCTTCTTCGGCGAGCTCGGCCGCGCCTTGCACGGCGTCGCGCGCGCGCCCGACCCGGCCCCCATGCCTGCCCGCGCTTTCGCCGAGCCGCTCGGCAATTTCGGCCGCGCGGCGCCACCCTCGCTGCGCGTCGAGACCGGCCCGTCCCAGGCCTTCTGCGTGCGCACCTGCGACGGCCATTACTTCCCGGTGCGCGCGCATGCCGGCATGAGCGTGGCGCAAGCCTGCCATTCCTTCTGCCCGGCGAGCGAGACCCGCATCTATAGCGGCGGCAATATCGACTACGCCATGGCGCGCGACGGCAGCCGTTACCGCGACCTGCCCCGGGCCTATGCCTATCGCAAGCAGCTCGTCGTCGGCTGCACCTGCAACGGCCGCGATGCCTTCGGCCTGGCGCCCGTCGAGGTCGCCAGCGACCCGACCCTGCGGCCCGGCGACGTGGTGGCGACCGAGCACGGCCTGGTCGTCTTCACCGGCCGCACCGACAAGGCGGCGAATTTCACGCCGGTGGCCGCCTATTCCCGCTTCTCCCCAAGCCTGCGCGCGCAACTCGCCGCGCTGCGTGTCGCAAAGCCGGCGCAGCAGCAGCCCGACGTCTCGCCGCTCGAGCTGCGGCCGTCCGTCAGCCTCGACTACGTGCGCAGCGCCCAGCGCTGAACGCCTGCCCGCCGAGTTCGACGCAGAGCCGTCCCGCGGCGTGCCGCCCCGCCGCCGGCTCAGCGACCGTCATTTGCACCAAAAGCCGATTTAACGCTCCGGCGCATTCGACCTTGACCCGGCGCCTGCCATCGGCAGATTGGCAGCCGGCTCCTCGAACAGGCGGAACTCAATGACAATGCGCAGGACGGCATTGAAATGGGCGGCGGTTTTACTCGTCGTCGTCGTGGCGGGACCGGCCATGGCGCGCTGCCGCAACACCGGCAGCTTCGAGAAATGGCTGGCCGCCTTCAAGCAGGAGGCGCTGGCCAAGGGCATTTCGCCGCGGGTGCTGGCGGAGGCCAGCCCCGATCTGCGCTTCGACCCGGCGATCATCCGCCGCGACCAGGGCCAGGCGGTGTTCAACCTCACCTTCCTGCAATTCTCCGACCGCCTGGTCGGCGGCTATCGCATGCCGAACGGCCGCGCGGTGATGAAGAAGCACGCGCGCCTGTTTGCCGCGGTCGAGAAGGCCTATGGCGTGCCGGCGCCGGTGCTCACCGCCTTCTGGGGACTGGAGAGCGACTTCGGCAAGACCTTCGGCAAGTACAAGATCCTCACCGCGCTGACGACGCTCGCCTATGACTGCCGGCGTCCCGACTTCTTCCGCGATCAACTGCTGGCGGCACTGCGCATCGTGCAGAACGGCGACCAGCGCGTCTCCGACATGATCGGCGACTGGGCCGGCGAGTTCGGCGGCATGCAGTTCACCGCCGGCGACTATCTCAAGAACGCGGTCGACTTCGACGGCGACGGCCGCAAGGACCTGATCAGGAGCATTCCCGACACGCTCGCCTCCGGCGCCAATTTCCTGGTGCATCTCGGCTGGCAGCGCGGCCAGCCCTGGCTGCAGGAGGTGCGCGTGTCGGCGCACGTGCCGTGGCAGGAGGCCGATGTCGCCATCCAGCACCCGGTGTCGCAATGGGTGGCCTGGGGCGTGCGCCCGGTCTGGGGCAAGCTGCCGGCCGGCAGCATGCAGGCGTCGTTGATCCTGCCGATGGGCCGCCACGGGCCGGCCTTCCTCGCTTATCCGAACTTCAAGGCCTTCCTCGGCTGGAACTCGGCCTACGTCTATTCGACCACGGTCGCCTATTTCGCCACGCGCCTGGCCGGCGCGCCGCTGGTCGACCACAGCGCGGCGAAGACCGTGCACCCGCTGACCACGCCGCAGATGATGGAATTGCAGCGCCTGCTCAACGCGCGCGGCTACGAGGCCGGCGACGCCGACGGCAAGCTCGGCAGCGGCACGCGCGCCGCGGTGAAGAAGGCGCAGCTCAAGCTCGGCCTGCCGGCCGATTCCTGGCCGAACGCGGAACTGATCGAGAAGCTGCGCGGGGGTTGAGGCCTTGCCGATACCTCCCCCTGCAAGGGGGAGGGAACGCAAGCCTCTCGCGCCGTTCACACAGCGTCGCCTAGGCCCCCAACTCACTATCGAGCTGCTCCATCTGCGCCGGGCCGTAGCGCTCGCCGGCGGCAGCATCCTTCGGCACCGCCTGCTCGATCGCCGCCAGTTCCTCCGGGCTCAGCGCGATCGCCAATCCCTTGAGCGCGTCGGCAAGCTGGGCGCGCGTGCGCGCGCCGATCAGCGGCACGATGTCGTTTCCGCGCGAGGCAAGCCAAGCGAAGGCCAGTTGCGAGACGCTTGCGCCGCGCGCTTGGGCGATCTTCGCCAGTGCCTCGATCAGCGCGCGGTTGCGCGCGAAATTCTCAGCCTGGAAGCGCGGCATGCGGGCGCGGATATTACCCGAGCCGGCGCCGTCCGTCAGCGTCGCGTCGCTGATCAGCCCGCGCGACAGCACGCCATAGGCGACCACCGGAATGCCGAGCGCGCGCGCCGCCGGCAAAATCTCGCTCTCGATGCCGCGGCTCAAAAGCGAATATTCGATCTGCAGCGCCGCGATCGGGTGCAGGGCGGCACCGCGCCGCAAGGTGCGGGCGGAGACTTCCGACAGGCCGATATTGCGCACGTAGCCGGCCTGCACCAGATCGGCGATGGCGCCGAGCGTGTCCTCCAGCGGCACCGTTTGGTCGTAGCGCGCCGGCTGATAGAGATCGATGTAGTCGGTCTTCAGCCGGCGCAGGCTGTAGGCGAGAAAGTTCTTCACCGCCGCCGGCCGCAGGTCGTAGCCGCTCCAGCCGCCGTCGGGAGCGCGCAGCGCGCCGAACTTCACCGACACGAAGGCGCGCCGGCGGCGGCCGCCTTTCAGCGCTTCGCCGATCAGCATTTCGTTGTGGCCCATGCCGTAGAAATCGCCGGTGTCGATCAGCGATAGGCCGGCGTCGAGCGCGGCGTGAATGGTGGCGATGCTCTCGGCCTCGTCGGGCAGACCGTAGCCGCCCGACATGGCCATGCAGCCGAGACCGGCTGCGACAATTTGGTCGCCGTTTTTGCCGAAAGCGATGCTGTGCATTGCGATATCTCAAAGTTCCCTGTCTGAAAATTTACCAGACTTTCATTTGGCGCGACAACCGCGCAGCGCCGGGTTTGCGAGGCTCGTTCGTTCATACCAATGAAGCTGTCTGCAGCTTTCGGGGCCAAGTGTTTCGGCGCCAAAGCGTCGAGGAGTGTGGAGGCTTTGCCATGAAGGGATTTGCAGCGTCGCTGGCCATTGCGCTGGGGCTCATACTTGCAATGCCACTCGCCGCCGGCGCCCAGCAAGCCGGAAGGCACGCGGCCAAGGCGGGGCACGCGCGCGGCGCCGGCGGCGGCCGCGGCGGCCATGCCGCGCCACGTGCAGCACCGCGTGCCGTTTCGCGGCCGCATTTCGCGCCGCACCGTGCCGCGCGTCCGCATTTCGCGCCACATCGTGCCGCACGTCCGCATTTCACGCCGCATCGCGCAGCAGTTTCGCACCAGCGCGCCGTGCAGCACCAGCACGCCGTGCGCCGCCGCCACGAACGCGTGCGCTCCACGATCAGGACGACATCGCCGGCACATCCTACCGCCAAAGCTCTTACGTCTTCGCCTGCGGCCGCGACGACGCGCGCCCAGCGGCGCCACCGGCGCGACGCAACGCGATCGAACACGCTCGCCCAGCCCAACGCGCTCGCGCAGCCGAGTACCGCTGTGCAACGCAACGCACGTGCCAACCGCCGCGCCCTGCGGCGCCACCGCGCCGGGGCGGTGAACGCGCAGGCCGCGCGGGCCGGCCGCTTCGCCGCGCCCTTCGCCGCCAATGCGCGCAGCCGCAACGCCTACCGCGCGCGCCGTTATCATTACTCAGCCCGGCGCGCCTGGCGCCGCGGCCTGCAGGCGGCCTTCATCCCGTGGTACGGGCCGGTGTTCTGGCCCTATGCCTATTCCGACATTTTCGACTACGCGTTCTGGCCCTACGGCTACGAAGACGGCTATTGGGCCTTCGCCTATGACGACTTCGTCGACAGCCTGTTCTGGGGCGAGGAAGGCCCGCCCGACGAGTATGTCAATTACCGGGCCGCGCCGGCGGCGCGCGCGAGCTATGCTTCGGTCGAGCGCCTGTGCAAGCAGCCGGGCGCCGGCGTCACCGCCTGGCCCTTCGCCGAGATCGAGCGCAAGCTCAACTTGACCGGCGAGCAGAAAACGCAGCTTGGCGAAGTGCGCGATGCCGCCAAGCAGGCGGCCTCGACCTTCAGCCCATCCTGCCCGTCGGAGAACGCCTTCCCGCTCACGCCGCCCGGGCGCCTGCGCGCCGTGACGGCGCGGCTGCAGGCGACGCTCGACGCGGTCAAGACCGTGCGGCCGCCGCTCGAGCGCTTCTATAATTCGCTCAGTGACGAACAGAAGGAGCGCTTCAACGAGCTCGGCCCCGCCAAGCTGCGCGGCAATGCCGAGGCGCGCGCGGCGCTGCCGGCCGATGCCAAGAGCTGCACCGAGGCCAAGCCCGGCCTCACCAATCTGCCGATCGAGCAGATCGACGAAGTGATCAAGCCGAGCGACGCACAGAACAAGCTGCTCGACGCGCTGGGGGATGCGACGGCCAAAGCGGTTGCCACGTTGCAGGCGGCGTGTCCGAACGAGACGCCGCTGACGCCGCCCGGCCGGCTCGAAGCGATGCAGAATCGGCTGCAGGCCATGATCGACGCGGCCGAGACGGTGAAGCCCGCGCTCGATGCCTTCTACGCCTCGCTCTCCAGCGAGCAGAAGGCGCGCTTCAACCGCATCGGTCAGCAGCTCGCGAAGTCGGGCGGGTAACCAATGTTGCTGTCATTCCGGGGCACGCGCCATAAGCGCGTGAACCCGGAATCCAGAGCGTCACGGCCAAGTCTTTCGTGTGGCCCTGGATTCCGGGCCCGGCGCGCATCGGGCCGCGCTTCGCGCGGGCCCGTTGGCGCCGTCCCGGATTGACGAATCCAATTTCACATCGCGCGCGCGGGCAGGCTCGGGTTCGCGACCTTGCGCGCGCTTTCGGCGCCGCTCACCGGCAGGCCTTTGGGGTCGAGAAAGCCGATCTGCACCAGCACCCCGGCCTGATCCCAATAGATGTGCTCGTGCGAAATCTTGCCGTCCTTGAAGCCGACCACCACGGCCACCGCCATTTCGACCGGCTTGCCGGTCGGCTTGACGCCCGGCAACAGCCAGTCGATCGGCGCGGTATGGGTGAAGCTGATCGCCATCTCCTCGACGATCTGGCTGTCGCCGACCGTGCGCGAGACGCTCTCCATCTTCACGTCGGGCGGAAAGAACTTGCCGACCAGATGGTCGCGGTAGAACGCGCGCACGCCGTCGCGCCCGACGCCACCGGCCATGGTCGGCACGTGGTTGAGATGCGGGTTGTCGTTCATGGTGGCCATGGTGGTGTCGAGATCGCCCGCCAGCTCCGCCTCGACGTGTTTCTGGAACAGAGCGACCATTTCCTGCGGCGTCATGGCTTGTCTCCTTGCGCCTCGGTCCCCGCGCCATGATGGCACCGTCGTGCAGGCAATGCCATGCAACGAAAAAGGCGGGCCGCCTTTTTACCGTCACGCGCCGCCGCAGCGTCTAAGGGACGAAGCCGCCTTCGATCGAAGGATCGTGGCCCGGGGCGATGCCGCCACCACCGCCGCCGACCTCCATCGCCCAATAACGGCGTCCGCTCTTGGATACCGCCGAGGCAATGGCCTGGCAGCCGCCCAGCATCATGTTGGCGCGGTGATGCGGCGATCTCATCCAGGCCCGCCGCGCGCAGGCTTCGTCGCGGCAGCCGACCGCCACGTTCTCGGCCATGGCACCCGCCGGTCCGCGGTGCTTAAAGAAGCCGGCATGATCGAGGCTGTTGCGGCGCGCCATGTCGTTGGCGTGCTGCTGGGCGAGCGCGTAGAGCTTGCCGCAGCCGGCGGCGTGGGACGCGCCGGCAAAGGCTGAGCCCACCGCGAGCACGATGCCGAAGCCGATGACGGTCAACTTCACGACACACCTCCACTCGGCGGGTCGAGACTATTCCGCCGCGATTCTCACTTCCGGCGCCGCCGCCTTGATGTCGGGCGTGACGTGGCTCTCGAAGCGCGTGAAGTTCTTCTGGAACATGCCGACAAGCGCGCGCGCGGTCTTGTCGAACTCGGCCTTATCCTTCCAGGTCTTGAACGGGTTCAACAGATGCGGCTCGACGCCCTTGACCGATGTCGGCACCGAGAAGCCGAAATAGGGATCGGTGCGGAAGTCGGCATCCTTGAGCGAGCCGTTGAGCGCCGCGGTCAACAGCGTGCGCGTCGCCTTGATCGGCATGCGGCGGCCTTCGCCGTATTTGCCGCCGGTCCAGCCGGAATTCACCAGCCAGCAATCGACTTTGTGCTTGTGGATGTAGTCGCGCAGCAGGTCGGCATAGACCGACGGATGCCGCGGCAGGAACGGCGCGCCGAAGCAGGTGGAGAATTCCGGCTGCACGCCGACCAGGCCCTTCTCGGTGCCGGCGACCTTGGCGGTGTAGCCGGAGAGGAAGTGGTACATCGCCTGGTTGGCGTCGAGCTTGGCGATCGGCGGCATGACGCCGAACGCATCGGCGGTGAGGAAGATGATGTTCTTGGGGTGCCCGGCGCGCCCGGTGGGCGAAGCGTTGGGGATGAAGTGCATCGGATAGGCCGAACGCGTGTTCTCGGTCTTCGAGCCGTCGTTATAATCGGGCACGCGCGTATCGGGATCGAACACCACGTTCTCCAGCACGGCGCCGAAGCGGTTGGTGGCGTCCCAGATCATCGGCTCGGCTTCGTGCGAGAGCTTGATGCACTTGGCGTAGCAGCCGCCCTCGAAATTGAAGATGCCGTCCGGGCCCCAGCCGTGCTCGTCGTCGCCGATCAGCGTGCGGTGCGGGTCGGCCGACAGCGTGGTCTTGCCGGTGCCGGAGAGACCGAAGAACAGCGCCGAGTCGCCGTCGGGGCCGACATTGGCCGAGCAGTGCATCGGCACCACGTTCTCGGCCGGCAGATAGAAATTGAGCGTCGTGAACACGGACTTCTTCATCTCGCCGGCGTAAGAACTGCCGCAGATCAGCACGATCTTGCGCGAGAAATCGATCGCCACCATGGTGTCGGAACCTTCGCGCCCGCCGTGCCGCGTATGGTCGGGACGAAACGAGGGCAGATCGACGATGGTCAGCTCCGGCGCGAACTTGGCGAGGTCCTCGCGCTCGGGCCGGATCAGCAATTGCCGGATGAACAGCGAGTGCCAGGCATATTCGGTGAACACGCGCGTGCGGATGCGGTATTTCGGATCGGCGCCGCCGACCAGATCCTGCGCGTAAAGCGTCTTGCCTTCGCAGTGCTTCTGGAAGTCGGCGAGCAGCGCGTCGAAATGCGCCGGCGTCATCTTGCGGTTATTGTCCCACCACACCGAATCGCGCGTCAGATCGTCTTCGACCGTGTGCTTGTCCTTGGGCGAGCGGCCGGTGTGATGGCCGGTTTCCGCGCACAGCGCACCGCCGGCGACGATGGTCGCCTCGCCGTTCTTGACGGCATGCTCGTAAAGCGCCGGCTCGATCAGATTCCAGTGGACGGCAGCGAGGCCTTTAAAGCCGAATTTGTCGGCGCCGTGAGCGCCATTTCGCACGCCTGATTCCTGCACGCCGAATTCCTCCCAAGCAGGGGCAGTTCAAAAGCGAGACCCCGCGACGGCCGCTGCGGCCTTTGCCGCTATAAGACGGAAGTATAGCCCCTCGTTCCAAGGCGCGCGACCATAGTCAGCAAGCCTCTGAATGCCAAGAACAAATGCCATGCATCGTAAGCAGGCTTGGTTGCGCTGCATCAATAACGCGGATCGTCGCGCTCGTGATGTCTGGTAAATCAGCGCGGGCTGCCCCGTTAACCGGCCCGATCAGCCGACGCGCGCCTTCTCGGCCAGCTCCTTCAGCACCGCGCGCAAGGTCCCCGGCGCGGTCACGCGTTGCGGGAAATCGAGCCGCAAGGCGGTGCGGCCCTGCTGCAGCTCCATGCCTTCCGGATCGATGCCGACGCAAGCCCAGTCGCCGTCCGGCCCGCCCAGCAGCCTGGTCGCATAGAGCCGGCAGGCGTCGGCATGGTCGGCGTTCATATGGGCGATGGCACCCTCTTCCGCTTCAAGCAGCGCGCCTGCGTCGTCGGTGTCGGTCAGCACGTCGCGCGCCGAAAGGTCGACGATGCGGCCGAAGCCGGCCACCAGATGCGCGTGGCTGACCGTCACGCGGTAGAAAGCAAAGTCGGCAAAGCCGGCGAACATTTCGGCCTCCGGCTGGCGCCGTAGGTAAGCCGCGCGCGCGGCCGCATCATCGGTCACGGCCGCCTTGCCCATCAGCATGACCCGGGCGCCCTCCAGGGGATCGCCTTCTTTGCGCTCGTCCAGCATCAGGGACACGCGGGCGTCGGCCAGGATGTTCTTGGTGTGCAGCGCCAGCTTCGACAGCAGCAGCAGCGGCGCCCCGTCGGGCGCGGTGGCGACGTTGACCAGGGAACAATAGGGATCGCCCGCGCCGGCCATCAGGGTGGCCAAGGCGCCCGAGCGGGCCTCGCGCAGGAGCTTTTTGGCGGCCTTTCGGGCATCGAACGGACGATCGGGCTTCATGGCAGCTCAAGTTAATCCCGTTAACGCTATCGGCTGCGGGGGCCGCGCGGCCGACCCTTACCCTTGAATTCGCTGCCGAATCACATAGTTGTTGCAAAGAGGCCACATTTCAGACCCTGTTTATGGGCACCAAACAAGCGGGACGTACGCCAGAGAGGCTCAAGAGGGGCTCATGCCGACCATCGCTCTCGTCGACGACGACCGCAATATCCTGACCTCCGTTTCGATGGCGCTCGAAGCGGAAGGCTACCGCATCATGACCTATACCGACGGCGCCTCCGCGATCGACGGATTCAAGACATCGCCGCCCGACCTCGCCATCCTCGACATCAAGATGCCGCGTATGGACGGCATGGAGACGCTGCGGCGGATGCGCCAGAAGACCGACATCCCGGTCATCTTCCTCACCTCCAAGGACGAGGAAATCGACGAATTATTCGGCCTCAAGATGGGGGCCGACGACTTCATCCGCAAACCGTTCTCGCAGCGGCTGCTGGTCGAGCGCGTGAAAGCCGTGCTGCGCCGCGCCAATCCGAAGGACGGCTCGCCGGTCAAGGAAACCGACGCCGCCAAGGTGCTTGAGCGTGGCCTGCTGCGCATGGACCCGGAGCGACACACCTGTACCTGGAAGAACGAGCCGGTCACGCTCACCGTCACCGAGTTCCTCATCCTGCAGGCGTTAGCGACGCGCCCCGGCGTGGTGAAGAGCCGCAACGCGCTGATGGATGCCGCCTATGACGACCAGGTTTACGTCGACGACCGCACCATCGACAGCCACATCAAGCGGCTGCGCAAGAAGTTTAAGGCGACCGACGACGATTTCGAGATGATCGAGACGCTGTACGGCGTCGGCTACCGCTTCAAGGAATGACGGCCGAAAAGGGTGGCGCGGAATCTGGTACTCCGCTTGTCCCCGCGAAAGCGGGGACCCAGAACTACAAGTGGCTAAGTCCGCACCTTTGATCTGGATTCCCGCTGACGTGGGAATGAGCGGAACCTGCAGATTTGCGGTAAACTCTCGGGGCGCATCGAACGATCACCCGGCTGGATTGAATGCTCGATCGAACCGCGGAAATCAGCGTGACCGGCGCCGAGGCGGAAGGCCAGAGCGCGCCGCCCGAGCGTGTCGGGAAGCAGGAGCGCTTCGCCGCGCTGCGCAAGCCGCTGCGCGCGGCCTGGAGCTTCTTCGTCGCACAGAGTTTCTCCAGCCTCACCCGCCGCATCGTCATCCTCAACCTCGCCGGCCTGGTCGCGCTGGTCACCGGCGTGCTCTACCTCTCGCAGTTCCGCGCCGGCCTGATCGACGCGCGCGTGCAGAGCCTACTGGTGCAGAGCGAGATCATCGCCGGCGCCATCGCGGCTTCCGCCACCGTCGACACCGACGCCATCACCATCGATCCGGACCGCCTCCTGGAGCTGCAGGCCGGCCAAAGCTACGGGCCGCCGGAGGACGCGCAATCCGGCGTCGAATTTCCGATCAATCCGGAGCGCGTGGCGCCGGTGCTGCGCCGCCTCGTCTCCCCCACCAAGACGCGCGCGCGCATCTACGACCGCGACGGCGTCTTGATCCTCGACAGCCGCAACCTCTACGGCCGCGGCGACGTGTTGCGTTTCGACCTGCCACCGCCCAATGCGGAGAAGCCCAGCCTGATCGAGCGCGGCTTCATCGCGTTGCGCCGCTGGTTCGGGCGCGGCGATCTCCCGCTCTACAAGGAGCTCGGGCCGGAGAACGGCAAGGGCTATCCGGAAGTGTCACAGGCGCTCGACGGGCTGCATGCCAGCATGGTGCGGGTGAACAGCCGCGGCGAAGTCATCGTCTCGGTGGCGGTGCCGATCCAGCGCTTCCGCGCCGTGCGCGGCGCGCTCATGCTGTCGACGCAAGGCGCCGACATCGACGACATGGTGGAGGCGGAGCGCCTCGCCATCGTCAAGGTCTTTCTGGTCGCCGCCGGCGTCATGGTGGTGCTGTCGATCCTGCTCGCCGGCACCATCGCGGGTCCGGTGCGCCGGCTCGCCGACGGCGCCGACCGCGTGCGCCGGCGCATCCGCAACAGGATCGAGATTCCCGACTTCACCCGCCGCAAGGACGAGATCGGCCATCTGTCCGGCACGCTGCGCGAAATGACCAACGCGCTCTATACCCGCATCGAGGCGATCGAGAGCTTCGCCGCCGACGTCGCGCATGAACTGCGCAACCCGCTGACCTCGCTGCGCTCGGCGGTGGAAACGCTTCCCCTCGCCAAGACCGAGGAGAGCCGCAAGCGCCTGTTGGAGGTGATCCAGCACGACGTGAGACGGCTCGACCGGTTGATCTCCGACATTTCCGACGCCAGCCGGCTCGACGCCGAATTGCAGCGGCAGGAGGCAAGCCCGGTCGAACTTGCACCGTTGCTGGAAGCGCTGGTCAAGGCGGCGAACGAGATCCACACCGACAACATCACCGTCACGCTTCGCTTCGAAGGCGGCAAGCCGGAGGATTTCAAGGTGCCCGGCCACGATTCGCGTCTCGGCCAGGTGGTGAGCAATCTGCTCGACAACGCGCGCTCGTTCTCGCCGCCCGCCGGCACCGTGCGCATCACCGGCCGCAAGCTGAAGGACGAAGTCGAGATATTGGTGGACGACGACGGCCCCGGCATCCCACCCGATGCCATCGCCAAGATTTTCGAGCGCTTCTACACCGACCGTCCCGGCGAGGGCTTCGGGCAGAACTCCGGCCTCGGCCTGTCGATCTCCAAGCAGATCGTGGAGGGCCATGGCGGGACCATCTGGGCCGAGAACCGCATGGCACTTGCCAAGCCGGGCGAAGCGCCCCAGGTGCTCGGCGCCCGCTTCGTGGTGCGCCTGCCGGCGAAGTAGCTGCAATGTGGAATGCGGCCGTTCCGCAAACTCTCTTCACCTCCCTCCTTGTGGGGGAGGTCGAACAACGCCGGCTTGCCGGCGTTGTTCGGGAGGGGTGTAGGCGACAAGCCTTGGCGAAAATATCGACCCCCCTCCCCAACCCTCCCCCGCAAGGGGGGAGGGAGCACTCAGTGCCCACGGCGTCGCCGTGACTCAAACTTCCACCATCCACGCCTCCGCCGTGCTGATCGGCGCCAAGGCCGCGCTGATCCGCGGGCCCGCCGGCAGCGGCAAGTCGCAGCTCGCGCTGGCGCTGATCGAAGCGGCCGCGCAAGCCCCCTTTGCCGCCCTGCCCTTCGCGCGGCTCGTGGCTGACGACCGCGCTTATATCGAAGCCTGCGCCGGCCGCCTGCTGGTGCGTCCGGCGCCCCATCTCGCCGGCCTGATCGAGGTGCGCGGGCTCGGCATCCGCCGCCTGCCCTATGAGCCGCTGGCGGCTCTCGGCCTGGTCGTCGACCTGGCGGCCGCCGATGCCGCCCGCCTGCCGCCGCGCGAGGCGCTCGAAACGACGATCGCCGGCGCCACTCTGCCGCGGCTCGCGGTCGCACCCGGGCAGGCGGCGTTGCCTTTGGTGCTGGCTTTCGTGCGAACGGTGCCATCCGACATTTGACCTGGGCGCGGCGCCGCGCTACCTCCGGCTCCCCGCCGTCGCATGAAAAAATTAACCATAGCCGGCCTATCATGGCCGCCTCCCCCAACGGACAGGTCGAGCCCACAGCCGTGGCACCGTCTTTCCGCACTGCACAAGAAGGTCTATATAACGACCGCAGCCTTCCGCAGGGAATTGCGAGAATCCCTTGCAATGAGGCGCCAAATGGGCGTGAATGCGCCCCCGTTCGTGTGGTGCGGCGCAGCACCCGCGTGGAGTCCGGGATGATCGGCCTCGTACTTGTGACGCATGGGCGACTGGCGGTCGAGTTCCGGTCGGCACTTGAGCATGTGGTGGGCCCGCAGCGGCAGATCGAGGCGGTAACCATCGGGCCCGACGACGACGTCGAGCAGTGCCGCAAGAACATCCTGGAAGCGGTCAAGCGCGTCGACGACGGCGTTGGCGTCGTCATCCTCACCGACATGTTCGGCGGCACCCCCTCCAACCTCGCCATTTCCGTGATGAGCCAGCCCAAGGTCGAGGTGCTGGCCGGCATCAATCTGCCGATGCTGATCAAGCTCGCCAAGGTGCGCGAGACCGCATCGCTGCAGGACGCGGTGGCCGCCGCCCAAGAGGCCGGCCGCAAATACTGCACCATCGCCAGCCGCGTGCTCAGCGGTAAATGACCGACGCAACGGACCCGCAAGGCGGCGCGGCCGAGGTCGTGCGCGAGGTCGAGATCGTCAACAAGAAGGGCCTGCACGCGCGCGCCTCGGCCAAATTCGTGCAATGCGCCGAGCAGTTCGACGCCCAGATCATCGTCAGCCGCGGCCATGAGAGCGTCGGCGGCACCTCGATCATGGGGCTGATGATGCTGTCCGCCGCCCCCGGCACCACCATCACCATCGCCGCCACCGGCAACGAGGCGCGGGCCGCCGTCGACGCGCTCGCGGCGCTCGTTACGTCGCGCTTCGGCGAGGACGATTAACCCAGGCGCTTGCCCGCGGCGGAACTCGCGTCGCGAATTGCGTGGGACGCATTTCGCTCCCGCGCAGGCGGCCCGCATGTTGCTCCGGCCGCGCGCCTCTTCTACGCTCCTTGCAACCAACAAAATTTAGGCGCCGTACGCGGCCCAAGTCAGGGAACCCATGTCAGGGAAGGAGCGCACCCATGCAACGCAGTCACGAACGCATTTTGACCACGCACGTCGGCAGCCTCCCGCGCGCCGAGCCGCTCAGCTCCTTGCTGCTCGATGAGGAGCAAGGCAAGTCGGTGGACCAGGCCAAGCTGCGCGAGGCGATCGAAACGCGCGTCGCGCACGTGCTGAAGAAGCAGGCGGAGGCCGGCATCGACGTCGCCAATGACGGCGAGCAGGGCCGCGTCGGTTTCCAAACCTACGTGCCGCAGCGCATGAGCGGCTTCGGCGGCGTCTCCAAGCGCCCCTTCGGCAAGGAGTTCGTCCAGTTTCCCGACTTCACCCAGCGCATGCTGGCGCGCATTCCGAAGCACAGCAAGGTGTTCGACGCGCCGGAAGCGGTGGGCGAAATCAAGTACAAGGACGATACGGCTATCCAAGTCGAGATCGAACGGATGCAACGGCTGTCGGCGCCGCTCAAATCGAGCTTTGCCGAATTCTTCATGAATGCGCCGTCGCCGGGCATCATCGCCACCACCATGCTCAACGCCTATTACAAGACCGATCAGGATTACCTCGACGCGATCGCGCGCGAGATGAAGACCGAATACAAAGCGGTGGTCGACGCCGGCTTCATCCTGCAAATCGACGCCCCCGACATGGCGATGGAACGCGTGCTGCTGTTCCAGGATCTCACCGACGCCGAATTCGCCAAGGTGGTCGAGCGGCACGTCGGCGCGGTCAACAAGGCGCTCGAAGGCCTGCCGCCGGACCGCGTGCGGCTGCACGTGTGCTGGGGCAATTGGGAAGGCCCGCACAATTACGACGTCGCGATGGAAGTCATCCTGCCGGCGCTCTATCAGGCCAAGGTCGGCGGGCTCAGCCTGGAATTCGCCAATCCGCGCCGGCAGCACGAGACGGCGGCCATCCGCAAGATCAAGCTGCCCGACAACATGATCTTGATTCCCGGCGTGATCGATCCCAAGAGCAATTTCATCGAGCATCCGGAAGTGGTCGCCCAGCGCATCGAGGCGGTGGTGGCCGCGGTCGGCGACCGCGAGCGGGTCGTCGCCGGCGTCGACTGCGGCTTCGGCACTTTCGTCGGCTGGGAATGGGTCACCGAGGACATCGTCTGGGCCAAGCTCAGGTCGCTGCGCGACGGGGCCGATATCGCCTCCGCCCGGCTGTGGGGCAAGAAGGCCGCGTAATTAAGCAAGAGCGC
The DNA here is from genome assembly GCA_963805535.1 of uncultured Pseudomonadota bacterium. Lineage (GTDB taxonomy): Bacteria > Pseudomonadota > Alphaproteobacteria > Rhizobiales > Xanthobacteraceae > Pseudolabrys. The sequence continues at coordinate 124,412 of CAWDUV010000002.1, read as the reverse complement.
ATGCGGGGCGGCGCCAAAGCCGCCCTGCTTGTGCTAGCCTCCCCGGCAAAGGCGCCGCTGTCCGGCGCCGGTTCACCGTGGGGGTATTTTCTCATGTCCGAGACCAACGAAGGCACCGCCGCACCCGCCGCGCAGCGCCAGGTCACGCTGCGCTATGTCGACCGGCCGGAATGCATGGAGACCTTCGCCGACAGCATCTCGCATCTGTCGTTCGACGGTCAGGCGCTGCGCATCGAATTCGGCGTCACCCGCATGGACGACGCCAAACCAGGCGCGCCGATGACGGGGCGGCGGATGCCGGCCTGCCGCATGGTGTTGCCGCCGGCGGCGGCGGTGGAACTGATCAACCGCATGCAGCAGATCGCCGCCGCGCTGACGCAGGCCGGCGTGCTGCGGCAGTCCCCGCAAGCCGGTGCCGGCGTCGGCGAGACCCGCCAATAGCCTTGAAAAGGCGTATTTCCGCGCCTTTTGCCTCTGGAAGCCACATAAAGAAATCTTTATATATGCATTGCGAGGCCGGCTTTCGCCTGTTATAGCCAGCGCCAACCCGCTCAACCCTTTTTGTCAGTCAAGGATCGCCATGACCGCCGCCGCCAAGCCGAAAGCCGCCGCCACAGATTACGTCGTCAAGGACATTGCGCTCGCGCCCTGGGGCCGCAACGAGATCAGCCTGGCCGAAACCGAGATGCCTGGCCTGATGGCCACGCGCGAGGAATACGGGCCGCAGCAGCCCCTGCGCGGCGCCCGCATCGCCGGCTCGCTGCACATGACCATCCAGACCGCGGTGCTGATCGAGACGCTGACCGCGCTCGGCGCCGACGTGCGCTGGGCCTCCTGCAACATCTATTCGACCCAGGACCATGCCGCCGCGGCGATCGCCGCCGCCGGCGTGCCGGTGTTCGCGGTCAAGGGCGAGAGCCTGAACGACTATTGGGACTACTCGCACCGCATCTTCGATTGGGCCGACGGCGGCACCCCCAACATGATCCTCGACGACGGCGGCGACGCGACGCTCCTGCTGCACCTTGGCATGCAGGCGGAGAGCAACATCGACGTGCTCAAGCACCCCGGCAACGAGGAAGAGGAAGTGCTGTTCGCCGCCATCAAGAAGCGGCTGAAGGAGCAGCCCGGCTGGTACTCCAAGACGGCCAAGGCGATCAAAGGCGTCACCGAGGAGACCACCACCGGCGTGCACCGGCTCTATCAGATGGCCAAGGAAGGCCGCCTGATGTTCCCGGCCATCAACGTCAACGACAGCGTGACCAAGTCGAAGTTCGACAATCTCTACGGCTGCCGTGAATTGCTGGTCGACGGCATCCGCCGCGGCACCGACGTGATGATGTCGGGCAAGGTGGCGATGGTCGCCGGCTTCGGCGACGTCGGCAAGGGCTCAGCCGCTTCGCTGCGTCAGGCCGGCTGCCGCGTGCTGGTGTCCGAGATCGATCCGATCTGCGCGCTGCAGGCGGCGATGGAGGGCTACGAGGTCGTCACCATGGAAGACGCCGCGCCGCGCGCCGACATCTTCGTCACCACCACCGGCAACGTGGACGTGATCACCATCGAGCACATGCGCAAGATGAAGGACCGCGCCATCGTCTGCAACATCGGCCACTTCGACAGCGAGATCCAGGTGGCGGCGCTGAAGAACCTGAAGTGGAACAACATCAAGCCGCAGGTCGACGAGATCGCGTTCCCCGACGGTCACCGCCTCATCCTGCTGTCGGAAGGCCGCCTGGTGAACCTCGGCAACGCCATGGGCCATCCGTCGTTCGTGATGTCGGCGTCGTTCACCAACCAGACGCTGGCGCAGATCGAGATTTGGACCAATCCCGGCAAGTACAAGAACCAAGTCTACACGCTGCCCAAGCACCTCGACGAGAAGGTCGCGCGGCTGCACCTGGAGAAGATCGGCGTGAAGCTGAGCAAGCTTTCCGACAAGCAGGCCACCTATATCGGCGTCCCGCAGGAAGGGCCGTTCAAGGCGGATCATTATCGGTATTAAAATCTGGCCCAAGGAGCGCGAGATGAGACGGCCGGCGGGAACGCCGGCCGTTTCTTTTTTGTCATTCCGGGACGCGCCGAAGGCGCGGGCCCGGAATCCAGGGCCAAGCACGTGGGCGCCGCCCTGGATTCCGGGCTCGCGAGCCATAGCGCGTCGAAGACGCGCGTAAACGCGCTTATGGCTCGCGTCCCGGAATGACGCTGCTGAGCTACGTAATTCCCCCGATGTTCCCGTTTGACCGGGATCAATCCGCCGCGCGGCCGCCCGCGCCAATTTGCCGACTGCTCGCCTTACCAGGAGGCCGTCATGCAGAAAGCCCGTTCCCGCGCCGTCGCCCGCCCCGCCATGCCCGCCCACGAAGCCGCCGAGTTGTGGACCGTGGCGCTGTGGCTGCTGGCCATGGTTTTCCTGCTGACCACGCTGCAGGTTTACTGACCTCCGCCTCATCCTGAGGAGCGTCGCGAGGCGACGCGTCTCGAAGGATGCGGCGGCCACCCGATCTCGGGCAGACAATCGATGGCACAAGTCGGCTATAACCAACTTGTGCTGTTCAAGACGCGGCCTGCGACCGCTCCTCACCATGAGGCCGCGAGAGACCGGCGATAACCAGGAAACTGCCGTAGTGGCGTAACCGGGCGGCCACAGCTTGAAGCCGCCCACGGCGAGTGCTATCTGCCCGCCATGACGGCGGTTCCAATCAACAATATACGCAACTTCTCCATCGTCGCGCATATCGATCACGGAAAATCGACGCTCGCCGACCGGCTGATCCAGCTCTGCGGCGGGCTCGAATTGCGCGAGATGAAGGAGCAGGTGCTCGATTCCATGGACATCGAGCGCGAGCGCGGCATTACCATCAAGGCGCAGACCGTGCGCCTGAACTACCGCGCGCGCGACGGCAAGGACTACATCCTCAACCTGATCGACACGCCCGGCCATGTCGACTTCGCCTACGAGGTCAACCGCTCGCTCGCCGCCTGCGAGGGCTCGCTGCTGGTGGTGGACGCCAGCCAAGGCGTCGAGGCGCAGACGCTCGCCAACGTCTACCAGGCGATCGACAACGGCCACGAGATCGTGCCGGTGCTCAACAAAGTCGACCTGCCGGCAGCCGAGCCGGCCAAGGTCAAGCAGCAGATCGAGGACGTGATCGGGCTCGATGCCTCGAACGCGCTGGAGATTTCCGCCAAGACCGGCGACGGCGTGCCGGAGGTGCTGGAGGCGATCGTCACGCGCCTGCCGCCGCCGAAGGGCGATCGCGAAGCGCCGCTGAAGGCGCTGCTGGTCGATAGCTGGTACGACGTCTATCTCGGCGTCGTCGTGCTGGTGCGCATCGTCGACGGCACGCTGAAGAAAGACCAGCGCATCCACATGATCGGCACCGGCGCTTCGTATGAAGTCGACCGCGTCGGCGTGTTCAAGCCCAAGCTGACGCTGGTGGACGAGCTCGGCCCCGGCGAGATCGGCATGCTCACCGCCTCGATCAAGGAAGTGGCCGACACGCGCGTCGGCGACACCATCACCGACGAGCGCCCGCCGCGCGCCGAGCAACTGCCCGGCTTTCGCCCGGCGATCCCCGTGGTGTTCTGCGGCCTGTTCCCGGTCGACGCCGCCAATTTCGAAGACCTGCGCGCGGCCATGGGCAAGCTGCGGCTGAACGACGCCAGCTTCTCCTTCGAGATGGAAACCAGCGCGGCGCTCGGCTTCGGCTTCCGCTGCGGCTTTCTCGGGCTGCTGCACCTGGAGATCATCCAGGAGCGGCTGGAGCGCGAGTTCAACCTCGACCTCATCGCCACCGCGCCCTCGGTCATCTACAAGATGAACCTGCGCGACGGCACCCAGATCGAGATTCACAATCCGGTCGACATGCCGGACGTGATGAAGATCCTGGAAATTCACGAGCCTTGGATCGAGGCCACGATCCTGACGCCGGACGATTATCTCGGCGCCGTGCTCAAGCTCTGCCAGGACCGCCGCGGCGAGCAGAAGGAGCTCACCTACGTCGGCAACCGCGCGCTGGTGAAATACGATCTGCCGCTCAACGAGGTGGTGTTCGATTTCTACGACCGGCTCAAGTCGGTGTCGAAAGGCTACGCCTCGTTCGACTATCATCTCACCGACTACAAGGAAGCCGATCTCGTCAAGATGTCGATCCTGGTCAATGACGAGCCGGTCGACGCGCTCGCCATGCTGGTCCACCGCAGCCGCGCGGAAACGCGCGGCCGCGGCATGGTGGAGAAGCTGAAGGAGCTGATCCCGCCGCACATGTTCCAGGTGCCGATCCAGGCCGCCATCGGCGGCAAGATCATCGCCCGCGAAACGGTGCGCGCGCTGCGCAAGGACGTGACCGCGAAATGCTACGGCGGCGACGCCACCCGTAAGCGCAAACTGCTCGACAAGCAGAAGAAGGGCAAAAAGAAGATGCGCCAGTACGGCAAGGTGGACATCCCGCAGGAGGCGTTTATCGCGGCGCTGAAAGTAGATGTCTGACGCGAAGCGTCAGACTATGGAAGGTGGATGTGTGAGCATCCCTTGTCATTCCGGGGCGCGGCTCGTTAGGCCGCGAGCCCGGAATCCATAACCCAAAGCGCGTCAAAAAACACGATCCGCAAAAGCAATTCCCGCGCCAACGATATTTTACCCCATCGCCCGCATGCAAAGAGTGTCCCGGGCGGGAAGCCCGGGACACCAAGTTTGCGGGGGGCATCCCGCTTGTCGGTTCAGACGATGTTATTAGAAGGCGATTTGAGTCCGCATGGCGACGGCGTCGAACTTCGCGCCGACGTCCGCGGTGTTGATCGCGCTTGCCTGCTTGTCGACGGTGCCGTGCAGGTAGTTGAGCATGAAGCGGATGTTGCGATTGACGTACCAGTTCAGGCCGACGGTGTAGACGGTCTGCGTGCCGCCCGCGGCGCCGCCGACGGTGCCGAACTGGTCGTTCAAATTGACCACGCTGTAGCGCGCGGCGAGTTCCCAGGCGCCCCAGCCCGACACGCCGTCGCCGGTGGGCGTGACCGGATTGGCGGGGACGATCGCGCTGTAGGCGCCGGACCCCGGCTTGTACTTGCGCGATTCACCCGTGATGACCCAGCTCGCTTGCGCATAGCCGCCGTCGAAGTGCAGCGTCGGCAAGCCGGTCCATCCCTCCCGGTCGACGTTGTAATAGAAATACTCGCCCTGGAAGAACAGCGGTCCGTAGCTTGCAGCCGCTTCCGCGCTGTAGACCTGGGCGCCGCTCACGTTCGCCATGGCACCGGTCGAAAGAATGGTCGTCGGATCGAGGCGCAGTTCCGGCCGGTCGCTGAGCGTCAGCGTCTGGGTATTGCTGACGTAGTTGTGCGACGGCTTGAACAGAAACTCGGCGTCGCCGCCGATATGCAACGAGGCATAGCCGTTATCGACGAGCTGGAACGCGGCGCGCCCGACCCCGCCGTACTGCTCGGACGATGTCGCGCCCGAGTGGTTGGCGCCGGACGTCGGCCCCGTGACATAGCCGCCGAGCCAGACGCGGTCGTTGTGCCATCGCAGGCCGAACGTCGAGCGGTTGTCGCCGGCGGCGATGCCGGCGGCGATGGCCTGCGACGAGGCGCGCTCCATGAACATGATGTCGTTGGAGCTGGTGGCTTCATCGAGCGTATAGGGGATATCCATGTACCCGCCTTCGATCGCCAGACCCTTGAACCCGGTATAGCTGAGGTAGGCGTTTTCGATTCCGGAGGCCGGGGTTGCGTCGCTGGAGCCGCCGAAGTCGTAGATCAAGGCATAGTGCCAATCGCGCATGAAGGTTCCGACCACGCCGATGCGCGCACGCCGGGCGTTGACGCCGGAATCGAGATGCTGGGGCGCCGTCGCCGGGGTGTTGGGGCTGTACGAATAGCCCCCGACATCGAAGTGCAGGCGGCTTGTGATGCCGATGCAGTTGAAACCATCCGGCGTGCAGATCGACGGCTGATTTCCCGCCGACATTTTCGCGACCGCGGTCGGCGGCGACTTCGGCACTTTGCCATACGGCGCTGACGCGTAGGCTTTTTTCGCCTTTTCGACTTTGTCGACTTTTCCTTTCATGGAGTGGAGTTCGCGCTGCAGCGATCGAATCTGCGACTCCAGTGCGTCAATTTGCTTCTTGGTGACCGATTGCGCGCCCGCGCTTCCCGTAGCCAGCGCCGTTGCGATGCCGACGACGGCCGCGTACGACCAACTTCTCCTGAACATAACCATTCTCCGATCTGCTTGGACACGATGTTTGGCGCCCCTGAGGAACCTTCCCTGCTCCCGGGTGCCACGCGCGCGCCCGTGCACGCTCGGAGCAAAATCCGCGCGGTGAATCGATTGGCGAAGCCGGCCGGTCCCGCTGCTTGCGCCCCCCAAAGAGCTCACCGCGGACGCTATCGGCGCACTGTAACAGTGCGATGATTGTTCGATGGCACTCACGTAGACACGAAATGCGCGCAGCGCGCGAAACGTGCGCGTCGCGAAACGCGCGCGATACGTGAATGTCGATGCGGCTGGTGAAATGACTAGCGCGGCGGGTTACGCCTTCCGCCTTCGCTCTGCGAGCGTCGGCGGACAAGTCGGCTTACCCGCCCTGACGACTTGCTATCGTCTGCGTCGGCGCGGCGCATCGTTTGCCGGCGCAACCGCCTCGATCGCGCGCCAGAATTTCTCGTTTCCCTTCTTGGTGACGCAGACCTTGATGCGGTGCGGCGGCGGCCCGTGCTCGCAGCTATGCGCGAGCGTCCCGGCGATCATCCCATCGCACCAGACATAGCCGTGCAGATAGTAGCGGTTGGCCCGATGCATCACGCCGCCGCTGATATTGGACCAATGCCAGTCGTCCGACATCGGCGAGCCGATAGGCGGCGTGCTTATGATGGTCGAACTGCCGGCGCACCCAGACGATGGGCCCAGGCTCCGCCGCGATCGCCGCTGCGTCGCGGTCGCGCTTGCGATCCTCGGCCGTCTTGAACAGGTTCCGCTTCTCGCGGAAGAACGGATGCTGCTCGACGTAAGGGACGCAGATGTTAACGCCTTCCCCGGTGGCGGCCAACATGAGATCGAACGGGTCGTCGCCGGTGGCGATGGCGCGTTCGATGGCATCGCCCGCCGCCTTGCGCAGCCGGGCTTTTCTTTCCGTTTTCGATTCCACCGTTCGGCTATCCGATGAGTTCTGTGGCCCTTGCTATACGGCGGGCGTCTCCCCGCGCAGAATCTGCGCAAACATCGGCATGTCGATATTGCCGCCCGACAGGATAACGCCGGCGCGCCTGCCTTGATAGCGCTCCTTCTCCTTCATCAGCGCCGCGAGCGGCGCGGCGCCGGCGCCTTCCGCCGCGTTGTGGGTGGCGGTGAAGAGAATACGAATGGATTCGGCAATCTCGTCTTCGCTCACCGCAACGACCCGCGCGGCGCCCTGGCGGACGATGTCGAACGGCCCTGCTTGCGGCTCGCGGCAGGCCATGCCATCCGCAAATGTGCGCGCCGTCTCGGTCGACACGATGCGTCCGGCCTCGAACGACAGCGCAAAGGCCGGCGCATTGGCGGCGACCACGCCGACGATGTCGGTCTTCAGCCCGAGCAGATCGCGCACCGTGATCAGGCCGCAAATGCCTGAGCCCATGCCGATCGGCACATAGACCACGTCGAGGTCGCGATGGGCGGCAAACAGCTCGTGTGCGTAGGTGGCGACGCCCTTCACCAGCTCTGCGTGAAACGACGGCACGAAATAATAGCCGCGCTCGCGCTGAATCTGCTCGGCGGCCGCACGGCTTTCGTCGAAGTCCCGGCCGGCGGTGATGATCTCGCCGCCGAACGCCTGCATGGCGGCGTTTTTCTCGGCCGAATTGCCCTCGGGCACGACGATCGCGGCCGGCAGCCCGAGCCGCATGGCGGCAATGGCGACGGACTGCCCGTGGTTGCCGCGCGTCGCCGTGACCAGCCCTTTCGGCAGGCTGCCGGCGCGACGCAAGGCCTCGGCATAGACGATGCCGCCGCGCGCCTTGAACGAGCCGGTCGGCGTGTGGTTTTCGTGCTTCACCACCACCTCGACGCCGGCCTGACGGGCAAGCAGCGGCCAGGCATAGGCCGGCGTCGGCGGCACCAGGCTGCGCACAATCGGGATCGCGGCTTCGAGCTCATCGAGCGTGAAAAGCGACATGGCTTTTCTTAGCGCGTCGCGGCTTTATGGCAAACCGCTATCGCGTCTCGATCTCCTCATCCCGCAACACGACGAAAATCAGCACCGCCACGATCACCATCACGAAACGAAACGCGCCCGGCACGCCGTTCCATTGCGGCGACTGCCACATGCCGAACCATTCGCCGCCGATGGTCATGAAGCCGACCTGCCAGGTGAGGAACCCGAGCGTCAACCCGAGCACGGCGAAGGCCTTGGCGCGGTGGAACGCGGCGGCATCTGCTCGCAAGGCGCGCAGCAGCGCCAGGACGCCGATCCAACACAGGACGGCGGTTGCCGCTTCGGCGGCAGTGATGAGCGCGTAGGCCAGATGGTGCAGCGCCGGACTGGCGACGGCGCGGTAGTGGATATGCGAGATCGGCAGGATGGTATCCATCGACAGCACGTGCTGCACAAACACGAAGTTGGTGCGGTAATCGGTGACGTTGCCGAACGCGACCAGGCTGGCGAACAGCGCAATGGCCGCAACCAGGACAATCTTGGCGGCGCGGATGGCGATCATCGCTGTCCTCTTTTGCCCGCGCTAAGGAATCAGCTTCATCGCTTCGTCGGCCAGCACGCCGCCGGTGATCTTGATTGGCGCGAACGGCGCCTTTGCAGCCAGCTCCGCGCTGGTAATCATGATCTGGCTGATCTTGGAAGTGAGCTGCGCCAGCGAAGCCGCGAACACCAGCCGGCCCATATGGCTCCACAGGATCGCGCCCATGCACATCGCGCAGGGTTCGCCAGTGGTGTAAAGCGTGCTGCCGCGCAGCGCGGCACCGCCGTGATCGGCGACGCAGCGGCGGATGGCAACCATTTCGCCGTGCGCCGTCGGGTCGTGGTTGGTGCGTCCGAGGTTGCGGCCGCGCGCCAGTTCGGCGCCGTTGCGCACAATCACCGCTCCGAACGGAAAGTCTGCCTGCCGCGCCTCGTCGAGCGCGATGCGCATGAAGCGTTCATCCTCGGCGGTGATCTGACCGCCCGGTTGAGCGAACGAAATGACCGGCGTCATGGCGACACAGACAAATCCCGCAACGAGCGTACGCCGCGATGGATGAGATCCTGCGGTCTTGGCGGCACTATCCTGACAGCGCATGGCGCGGCCTCCCTGGAAAACCCGATCATAGTGCGTCAGCCGGCCAAGGAAACTCCGTTCGGAACCAATCTTCGGTGTGCGCCGTTCATTCGTGGGTGGAAATGCCAAAGAGGAGACCCGCATGGCGCGCGGCAGCAAGGCGGCTTATACGAGCAAACAGAAGCGCAAGGCGAACGACATCGAGCGCGGCTACGTTCGGCGCGGGGTGTCGCGCCGCGAGGCGGCGCGGCGCGCCTGGGCGACGGTCAACGCCGAATCGGGCGGCGGCAAGAAAAGCGGCTCTGGCCGCGGGCGCAAGCGCACCCATGCGTCGTCTCGCAAAGGCGGCAAACTGGGCGGGCGCGCCTCGGCGCGGCGACCGGCGGCGGCGCGCTCGCGCTCGGCGCGCAAGGCAGCAGCCACCCGCAAGCGGCGCGGGCACTAGCCGCCGCTAGCGATTCCACCAGTTCTGGACGGCGTAGTCCTGGTCGGGGACGTCGCCGCCGTAGGCCGTGCTGCCGGACGGTGGCTCGTCGCCGAAGATGGTGTCAAAGCTCTGCTCGCGCTCGCGGCGGGCCGGCGCGCGATAGCGGCGCGCCTGGCGCTCGCGCCGCGCCGAATAGTGTTGCGTGCGCGCCGCGTAATAATCCGAGCGCGCCAGGCGTTCGCCGGTCACCACGATGCGCGTGTTGCCCGCGTTCGCCCCCACCAGCCGGAACAGCACGGCGGCGTTGCGCGGGTTCAGCCTGATGCAGCCGTGCGAGGCCGGCCGCCCGATACGCGACACCTCATAGGAGCCGTGGATGGCGTAGCCGCCGTCGAAGAAGATCGAATAGGGCATCGGCGACATATGGTATTTGCGCGAATACCATTTGCGCTCCAACCGCTCGGGCCGGTAGGTGCCATTGGGCGTGCGATAGCCCCAGCGCGCGGTCGATACCGGCCACTGATAGCGCGGCTGGCCATTGACCGAGACCGAGAGCGTCTGGGTGGATTTGTTGACGGTGATGAGGACGCCCGCTTGCGCGGACAGCGCGCCGGCCACGAGCATGGCAAACGCGGCGGCAGCGGTCGCAAGACGCTGGACCATCGGGGCTACTCCGTTACGCAACTACGCAACAACAAACTCCCGGGGGAGCCACGGTTCCCCGCGGACGGCAACACCGGTTAAGGCCAACTTCCAGACCACCGGATATCTAGAAGCATCGCGCGCCCCGGTTCCCTTGTAAAGCCTCCGTTAACCATAAAAGCCCTTGGCCGGGCTTGAGTTTTATGACAGGGCCGGCACCGGCCATAAACCCGGCGCTAAACCATCCGGCGAAATTAACCTGACAGCCCAAAGCGGAAACGCTAGACGGGTTGGATGCTCAGTCGCATCGCGGCCTTCGTCGGTTTGATGCTCCTGGTTTTCGGCACCCTGCTGGTCGCCGACCGGATTTCCCTGGCGCAAGCCCCGGCTGCCAAGCCGCCGGCCGATCAGCCGGCACCCGCCGCCACGCCGCCAGCGACGCCATCGCAGCCCGCCGCGCAAACGCCTGCCAAGCCTGCCGCCGCCGCGCCCACAAAGCCGGCAACGCCGGTTGCGAACGCGCCGCTGCCGATCGCCAGGCCGGCGGCCGCACGCGTCACGGCGCCGCTGCCGCGGCCCAAGCCGCCAATCGCGGTGGTAGAGCGCGAAAAGGGTGTTCCGGCCGCTATCCTGTTCTCCGGCAAGAAGCTGCCGAGCATGGGCAGCCCCCAAGTGATCGGCTATTACTCGCACGGTTGCCTGCGAGGCGGCGTCGAGCTGCCGATCAACGGACCGCACTGGGAGGTCATGCGGCTTTCGCGCAACCGCAACTGGGGCCACCCCGAGCTGGTCAGCTTCATCAAACGCACTTCGGCGAAGATCGCCAAGGCCACCGGGTGGCATGGCATTCTCATCGGCGACATGGCGCAGCCGCGCGGGGGACCGCTGCCGTTCGGGCACACGAGCCACCAGGTCGGCCTCGACGTTGACATCTGGTACATGGCGATGCCGGACCGAATCCTGAGCAAAGAGGAACGCGAAAACATCTCGGCCACCCGTATGATCGCGGAGGACGGCCAGACGGTGAACCAAAATTGGACGCCGGCCGACGCCGCCTTCGTCCGCACCGTCGCCGAGCAGCCCGAGGTCGAGCGCGTGCTGGTCAACGCGGCGGTCAAAAAGAAAATGTGCGAGCTCGAGGGCAAGCATCATCATGCCTGGATGGCGAAGCTGCGGCCTTGGTACTTCCACACCAGCCACATCCATGTGCGGCTGAAGTGCCCCGCCGATTCGCCGCATTGCCGCCATCAGCCGCCGGTCCCGGTGGGTGACAGCTGCGCTAAGAAAAGCCTGGCCTTCTGGTTCTCCAAGAAATCGCTGAACGTGAAGCCGGAAACGCCGAGCCAGAAGCTGGAACACCCAATCACGATGGCGGCCCTGCCGGCCGCCTGTCGGCTGGTGCTCAATGCGCCAGCCAAGAAAACGAATTTGGCGGCTGAAGAAAAGTGACTGCGCGGCGCCATTCTAGCCATCGCTTCCGGTGATCGACTTGTCACCCAAATTGATCCTTAGCCCGTGGGTGACTTCATGTAGCGGTGTTTCCGCCGCTGCATCGCCGCGCTAGACTGGGCTCATGGCCGACGATCTCGAGACCTTGCGCGAGCTGGAAAAGAAGGTGCTGTGGCTCGCCAGCTGGACGATCCACAACGCCAACCATCTGCGCGCCAATGGCGACGGGCTGAAGGTCGGCGGGCATCAGGCCTCGAGCGCCTCGCTCGCCACCATCATGACCGCGCTCTATTTCGACGTGCTCAAGCCGGCCGACCGCGTGGCGGTGAAGCCGCATGCCTCGCCCATCTTCCACGCCATTCAATATCTGCTGGGCAAGCAAACTCGAGCAAAGGCTGGAAGCATTCCGCGGCTACAAGGGCGCGCAGAGCTATCCCTCCCGCACCAAGGACGTCGACGACGTCGACTTCTCCACCGGCTCGGTGGGCCTGGGCGTCGCGCAGACTTTGTTCTCCTCGCTCACGCAAGACTACGTGCGCATGCACGGCTGGGGCCTGGAACGCCCGGAAGGCCGCATGGTCGCGCTGGTCGGCGACGCCGAGCTCGACGAAGGCAATGTATTCGAAGCCGTGCTGGAAGGCTGGAAGCAGAGCCTGCGAAACTGCTGGTGGATCATCGATTACAACCGGCAGAGCCTCGACGCCGTGGTGCGCGAAGGCCTGTGGGAGCGCTACGAGCAGTTCTTCAAGAACTTCGGCTGGGACGTGGTCATCCTCAAATACGGCTCGCTGCAGCAGGCGGCCTTCAAGGAGCCCGGCGGCGGGCGGCTGAAGGAATGGATCGACAGCTGCCCGAACTCGCTCTATTCGGCGCTGGTCTTTGCCGGCGGCGGTGCCTGGCGCAAGCGGCTCAACGACGAGATCGGCGACCAGGGCGACGTCAGCAGGCTGATCGAGAAGCGCTCGGACGCCGAGCTGGCCGCGCTGATGAACAATCTCGGCGGCCACGACATGCCCGCCCTGCTCGAGGCGTTCCACGCCGCCGACAACGACAAGCCGACCTGCTTCATCTGCTACACGGTGAAAGGTTTCGGCCTGCCCATGGCCGGTCATAAGGACAATCATGCCGGCCTGATGACGCCGGCGCAGATGGACGCCTTCCGCGAGGCCAATAATGTGCGGCCGGGCCACGAGTGGGACAAGTTCGAGGGGCTCGCGCGGGCCAAGGAGGTCGAGGCGTTGCTCAAGCGCGTGCCCTTCGCGGCCGGCGGCGAGCGCCGGCTGAAGGCGCCGCAAATCCCGGTGCCGGAAATGTTGCCGGCGCCGCAGCAGGCGGTGAACTCGACGCAAGCGGGCTTCGGCTCAATTTTGAACGACATCGGCCGCGGCGAGGACGCGTTCGCGCAGCGCATCGTCACTGCCTCGCCGGACGTCACCGTCTCCACCAATCTGGGCGGCTGGGTCAATCGGCGCGGGCTTTTCGCGCACGAGGTCACGGCGGATACGTTCCGCAACGAGCGCATCCCGTCGACCTTCAATTGGGAATTCTCGCCGCAGGGCCAGCATATCGAGCTCGGCATCGCCGAAGCCAACCTGTTCATTCTGCTCTCCGCGCTTGGCCTGTCGCATTCGATCAACGGCGTGCGGCTGTTGCCGATCGGCACGCTGTACGATCCCTTCATCGCGCGCGGCCTCGATCAACTCAACTACGCCTGTTACCAGGACGCGCGCTTCATGGTGGTGGCGACGCCGTCCGGCATTACGCTTGCCGCCGAAGGCGGCGCGCATCAGTCGGTGGCCGAGCCCTTGATTGGCCTCGCGCAGGACGGGCTCGCCGCTTTCGAGCCGGCTTACGTGGACGAGCTCGCCGTCATCATGCGCTGGGCCTTCGCCTATATGCAGAAGGACAGCGACGCAGCTGCGTCCGAACCCAACTGGCTGCGCGACGAGACCGGCGGCTCGGTTTATTTGCGGCTGTCGACGCGGCCGATCGAGCAGATCAAACGCGCGATGGGCGACGAGTTGCGCCAGGGCATCGTCGATGGCGCCTATTGGCTGCGTAAGCCGGGGCCGAACGCGCAGGTCATCGTCGCCTATACCGGCGCGGTGGCGCCGGAAGCGATCGCCGCGGTCGGGCTGATGGCGGAGGACCGCCGCGACGTGGGCCTCTTGGCCGTCACCTCCGCCGACCGGCTCAATGCCGGCTGGACCGCGGCGCAGCGCGCGCGCGAACGCGGACTGGTGCATGCGCGCTCGCATATCGAACGATTGTTGGCGGACGTGCCGGCGCATTGCGGCATGGTCACCGTGCTCGACGGGCATCCGGCGACGCTCGCCTGGCTCGGAGCTGTCGCCGGCCACCGCACGCGCTCGCTCGGCGTGGAGCATTTCGGCCAAACCGGCTCGCTGGCCGATCTCTATCGGCACTACGGCATCGACGCCAATGCGATCGTGGCCGCAGCCCAGGCCATCGCGCCGGGGCGGCCGATCCGGCATTTGAAGGCGCTGCCCTGACGACGCCGCCTTTATGCGACGCAAACTATCAACGCCATTGCTGACGTGCTATCCAAGGCGCACCTGAAGCATTTGAATAAGCGCTATTTCATGGCGGACGCATTGGACGGCCCGGCGTGGCACAAAGCAAAATTAAGGGACCCGCTCGACATCGTCGTTCTCGTGGTCCTGGTCGCATTGGTGACCGGGGCGGTGTTGTCCAAGATTCTCCAATACTACGACTTTCAAATTCACGATTGGGACACCGGGATCTATTCGAATGTCGTCTGGAATCTGGCGACCGGCGATGGCTTTCAATCCGATGTCCTGAACGTCCATGACCTTGGTGAGCATTTCTCTCCCATCGTCGCCATCTTTGTTCCTGCCTATTTGATCGCGCCTTCGCCGCTGTGGCTGCTTGGTGGCCAGGGCCTCGCTGTCGGAGCGACCTACGTCCTACTGTATTTTATAGGCATCAAGATTTTCAGCGATGCAAAAACACGCTTGGTCAAGCCGCTGGCGCTGGCGTTCGCGGTCTGGGCGTTTTTCTATCGCCCGTTGACAAGCGCGCTGCTGTTCGAATTTCATCCCTCGACCCTGGCAACGCCATTGCTGGCCGGCGCCATCCTCGCCCTCCTGCACCGCCGCGACACCACACTCTGGTTGCTCGCCGCGCTGCTGCTGCTGTCGAAGGAAAATGCGGCGCTCGCGGTCCTGGGGCTTGGCTGCTACGCCGGCCTGGTGATGTTGCGTCCGCGGCTGGGGTTGGCGCTGGCCGCCGTCGCGGGCGTGAGCGCCGCGCTGATCATGGGCGTCATCATGCCGCATTTCCGTACCAGCGCGTGGGAACAATACGACCGGCTTGCGCCCTTTGCCGATTGGCACGGGAAAACGATCTATCTCTTTGCGCTGCTCGAGGGTCTGGCATTTCTGCCGCTGGCTTCCTGGCGAGGCCTGCTCTGTGCGATCCCGCCGATCGCGTTGAACCTCTCCGTCAACGCGTCCTTCCAGTATTCGATGAATTATCACTATGACGACTTCGCCAGCGTGTTCTTGCTTGTCGCCGCCATGCACGGCGCTGTCGTCGTACTCGGCCTGGTCCATTCCGCCTTCAGCGGTTCGCGCGTAGTCGCAGCCTATGCTGTCGTTGTCTTCGTCGCCGTTTTGTTGGCGAAACCGCAGACGCACAGCGCGTTCGATTCCATTGAATCGTCTTGGCCCGGCGCCCAGGAACGGCAGCTTCGCCACGAGCTCGCCAAATACCGCAGTCTTCCCTCGGATGTCGGCATCGCCGCGCAGCAGGCGCTGGGTCCTTATCTCTCGACACGAGCGAGATATTTTGCGCTAGCACCGCGCTTACAGGAAGAGAATTTGCCGCGCCTCAAGATGGGCGACAAGCTTCTGATTACCCCATTCCGGAACCCCGAGGTGTTTGCCGATCTGCAGCGGCTGCTCGATGGCACCGCGGGGATCGCGAGAGTATCTGCCAGCCCGCTGCTGCACGTCTACGAGGTAAAAAAACCGCTCAATTGAACTACCGGTCGGGCACTGCGTCAAAACTTCGGCAGCACGAAAGCCGGCACGCCGAGTATTTTTACGGCGACGCCCATCGCGATCAGCCAGAACACGGTCATGCAGGCCGCGACGGCGACGGTGTAGATCAGCAGCTTGTCCGTCGCCGGTTTCATCAGCGCCGCCAAGCCGGTGTAGAGCAGATAAAGGCTGTAGAGCCCCATGAGGGACAGAAAGGCCATCGGCGGGTTGATGTCGAAGACGCTGGCGACCCAGGCCGCGGTCGGGGCGTAGACCGCGATTTTCAGCGCTTTGCCAAAATTCCTCCGGCCGCCGAAAACCCCGGCAAGGGCATCGATGACATAGGCCGCCACGAACACGCTCACCAGCATGAGCGCATAGACGATGGCCGCCCAAAGCAGCCCGCGCGCGAACGGCACCCGGTAGCCGACGTAGCCCGTGATGGACACGCCGACGAACGCGGCGACCGGCGGGATGGCGGCGAGGATGGCGGCATAATCCACAAAGAGATCGAAGACGCCGCTCTTTTCTTCTTCGATCGCCGGCCATTCGGCTTTCGGGTGTTGCAGTATCCCTTTGATCCGGTCGACCAGATTCATGATTGCGCCTTCGTATCCTGCAAAATCATCCTCGCGCCTTTTTCGGCGATCATGATGGTGGGCGAATTGGTGTTGCCGGAGGTGATCGACGGCATCACCGAGGCGTCGATCACGCGCAGGCCTTGCAAGCCGATCACGCGCAAGCGCGCATCGACCACGGCGCGCGCATCGTCGTCGCGGCCCATCTTGGCGGTGCCGACGGGGTGGAAAATCGTGGTGCCAATGTCGCCGGCGGCGCGTTCGAGCGCGGCCTCGTCGTCGTCGCGCACAGCCACGCCCGGCAGATATTCGACCGGCGAATATTTCTGCAAGGCCGGCTGCGCGACGATTTTGCGCGTCACGCGGATCGAATCGGCGGCAACGCGGCGATCCTCCGGCGTCGCCAGATAGTTCGGCCTGATCGCCGGCGGCACCGACGGATCGCCCGACTTCAGCGTGAGCGTGCCACGGCTGGTCGGACGGATATTGGCGACGCTGGCGGTGAAAGCCGGAAACGAATGCAGCGGCTCGCCGAACTTGGGAAGCGACAAAGGCTGCACGTGATACTGGATATTGGCGCGATCCTGCGTCGGATCGGAGCGCGCGAAAGCGCCGAGCTGAGACGGCGCCATGGTCAACGGCCCGCGCCGGCGCAACAGATAATCGAGCCC
Source organism: uncultured Pseudomonadota bacterium (assembly GCA_963805535.1). GTDB lineage: Bacteria > Pseudomonadota > Alphaproteobacteria > Rhizobiales > Xanthobacteraceae > Pseudolabrys. The sequence continues at coordinate 107,371 of CAWDUV010000002.1, read as the reverse complement.
CATGCCGGCGCGCCGGACGAGCGAGGCATAGGTTTCGTTCAGCGTCTTGACGCCCGAGACCTTGAAGATCGTGCGCAACTGGAGGTGATCGTGCAGGTTTTCACCGACGCCCGGCTTGTCGAGTACCACGGCAATGCCGTGCTGCGACAGTTGCGCGGCGGGGCCGACGCCGGACAACATGAGCAAGTGCGGCGAGCCGATCGCGCCCGCCGCCAGGATCACCTCGCCGCGGCAGCGCGCGCTGCGCTGCTCCCCGTTCTGCCGCCAGCGCACGCCGGCCGCGCGCCTGCCGTCGAACTCGACCGCTTCCACCAGGCAGCCGGATTCGAGCCGCAGGTTCTGCCGGTGCAGCACCGGCTTCAAGAAGCCGCGCGCCGCCGACCAGCGCCGGCCGAATTTCTGGTTGACGTGGAAATAGCCGACGCCTTCGTTGTCGCCGGTGTTGAAATCGGGGACCTCCGGGAGGCCGTATTGCACGGCGGCCTGTTTGAAGGCGTCGAGGATTTCCCAGGCGACGCGCGGGGCTTCGACGCGCCATTCGCCGTCGGTGGCGTGGCCGTTGGCGCCCAGAAAATGATCGACATGCTGGCGGAAGATCGGCCGCACGTCGTCCCACGACCAGCCGGGCAGGCCGAGCTGGCGCCACTGGTCGTAGTCGGTCGCCTGGCCCAGCATGTAGATCATGCCGTTGATGGCTGAAGAGCCGCCGATCACCTTGCCGCGCGGATAGTTGAGGCTGCGGCCGTTCAAGCCTTCTTCGGCTTCCGTCTTCATCAGCCAGTCGGCGCGCGGGTTGCCGATGGCGAACAGATAGCCGGCCGGAATGTGGAACCAGATCCAGTTGTCGCGGGAGCCTGCTTCCAGCACCAGCACGCGCTTGGAAGCGTCGGCGGACAGGCGGTTGGCCAGCACGCAGCCGGCCGAGCCCGCGCCGACTACGATGTAGTCGAATTCGCCTGCGCTGGGCGATGCACCCGCCATGTCGTTCCCTCCGAGAAAGGACTTTACCTGCCTCGCGTTGAGTTGCTAGGGTCGATCTCGACCTGCGGCGCGCTGCGCGCGCGCCATGCAAGCCGGAACGGCGGTTCCGACGCCCGGTCGTTTCCCTTTTTCGACGAGACGCCAGCCGGCGCCTTTGCGGGCGCCCGAGGAGAACCGCCATGTTTGCCCGGCTTCTGGCCATTTTCGGCATCGCACTCTTGCTTGTCGCCCCACAGCAGGTTGCGGCGCAAGACAAGCTCACCGTCTTTGCCGCGGCGTCCATGCGCAACGCGCTCGACGACGTCGACAAGGCCTTCACCAAGGCGACCGGCGTCAAGGTCACCGCCAGCTATGCCGCCAGCTCCGCGCTCGCCAAGCAGATCGCGCAAGGCGCGCCGGCCGACATCTATGTCTCGGCCAACATCAAGTGGATGGATTTCCTGGCGCAGAAGAAGCTGGTGGCGCCTGGCATGCGCATCAACCTGTTGGGCAACCGGCTGGTGCTGATCGCGCCGCAGGATTCCAAGCTCAAGCACGTGGCGATCGCGAAAGGCTTCGATATCGCCAAGCTCGCCGGCGACGGGCGCATCGCGATGGCCGACACCAAGGGCGTGCCGGCCGGCCTTTACGCCAAAGCGGCGCTCACCTTCGCTCGGCGCCTGGAAGGCGGCGGAGCCGAAGCTGGCGCAAGCCGAGAACGTGCGCGCGACTTTGGCTTACGTGGCGCGCGGCGAAACGCCGCTCGGTATCGTCTATCGGACCGATGCCAAGATCGAGCCCAAGGTGAAGATCGTCGGCGTGTTTCCGGTCGGCTCGCACCCGCCCATCACCTATCCGGTGGCGGCGATCGCGGCGAGCAAGAACGCGCACAACGCGGCTTATCTGCGTTTCCTGCAGACGCAAGCCGCCAAGGCGATCTTCGAGCGCTACGGCTTCAGCTTCCTGGTGCCGCCGAAGGCCTCGTGAGCGTGGCAATCTGTGCTTAGCCTCACCGCGCAGGACTGGACCGCGATTCTGCTGTCGCTGCGCATTGCCAGCGTGGCGACGCTGGTGACGCTGCCGCTCGGCATCGCCGTCGCGCTCTTGCTGGCGCGCAAGGAGTTCATCGGTAAGCCGCTGGTCGAAGCCGTCATCTATCTGCCGCTGGTGCTGCCGCCGGTGGTGACCGGCTATCTGCTGCTGATCACGCTCGGCCGCAAGGCGCCGGTAGGCGCGTTCCTGGACAGTCATTTCGGCATCGTGTTCGCCTTCCGCTGGACCGGCGCGGTGATCTCCTGCGGGGTGATGGCGTTTCCGCTGATGGTGCGCGCGATCAGGCTGTCGATCGAGGCGATCGACACGCGGCTGGAGAGCGCCGCCGCCACGCTCGGCGCGAGGCCGCTGATGGTGTTCTTCAGCGTGACCTTGCCGCTGGCGCTGCCCGGCGTGATCGCCGGCGCCATGCTGGCCTTTGCCAGGGCGTTGGGCGAGTTCGGCGCCACCATCACCTTCGTCTCCAACATTCCGGGCGAGACGCAGACCATTTCGGCGGCGATCTACACGCTGACGCAGGTGCCGGGCGGCGATGTCGCGGCGCTGCATCTGGTCGTCGTCGCGGTGCTGATTTCGCTCGCCGCATTGGTCGCATCCGAATATCTCGCGCGGCGCGCCACCGCCCGGTTGCACGGAGCCTGAGGCATGCTGAGCGTACAAGTCGAAAAACAGCTCGGCGAATTTTCGCTTAAGGCGAGCTTCGAGGCGCCGGGCGGCGCCACCGCTTTGTTCGGGCCCTCCGGCGCCGGCAAGACCAGCATCATCAACATGGTGGCGGGGCTGACGCGGCCCGACCGCGGGCGCATTGCGCTCGACGGCGAGGCGCTGTTCGACGCAGATGCGCGCATCGACGTGCCGGCCTGGAAACGCCGCATCGGCACCGTGTTCCAGGAAGGCCGGCTGTTCCCGCATCTGTCGGTCAAGCACAATCTCGATTACGGGCGCTGGATGAGCGGGCACGCCTTCGCAGCGCAGGAATTCGCGCATGCGGTCGAACTGCTCGACATCGGGGCGCTGCTGGCGCGGCGCCCCGGCAAATTGTCGGGCGGCGAGCGCCAGCGCGTCGCCATCGGGCGCGCGCTGCTGATGCGGCCGCGGCTGTTGCTGCTGGACGAGCCGCTCGCCTCGCTCGACGCGGCGCGCAAGAGCGAAATCCTGCCCTATCTCGAACGCCTGCGCGACGAGGCGCATGTGCCGATGATTTATGTCAGCCACAATGCCGACGAGGTGCGGCGACTGGCGACGCGCGTGGTGACGATCGACGCTGGGCGGGTGACGGCGGCGGGAGGCGTGGAGTTGTTGGACGCATCGTAGCCGCAAGGCGCTCTTCACCCTCTCCCGGAGGGGGAGGGTGAAGCGGATTCGTCGCGCGCCCGTGCATCTCGTCTCCCTGTTTGAAATAGCCAACGCTCCGCCGTCCCTATTGCTTTGGTCGGCCCGGGGTGGCCGCTATTCCCATTCCGTCCGCCTCCGCCCTTTGGGCTTCGGCGGGACAAGCCGCCCGCTCTCGAAAAGAACCGAGGGCGCGCGGGACGCCGCTGGGCCCAAACGGACCCGCAGGCTTCGGTGCCTCACGGCACCGAAGCGCATCAAACAGCCCCGCTTCACGCTTTCGCGATCCGCTAAGGGCTCCGCAAGTCCGCCAGTCCCAAGGCGTCCCGCGCGCGGTGTTTATAGGTTTGCTCCGCATGGCCCCCGGTGGACGTACCTTTCAGGCAACCTTCCTTACGGAAGCCTGCCTATCCACCGCTCTCGGGCCCAGACCGATGCCGACATGCCTGCGACCGGCTGCCGGCTCCGGCCATCACCGGGGCCCCGTGGCGCGCGGCTGGCGCGCCGGGACACATGCGGCTTGGACCGCCGGGCCGCTGCATCGCATCTCCGATGCGACAGCGTCATTCCCCGGCCACCGCTCCCCGCCCCGTGTCTGAAGATGCTGATCAGACACCCCTCGGTAACGAGGCGGGATGCGCGCATTATCGGGGCAGTTTTCCGAGCGGGGATAAGTTTTTTTCGGGCTTTGAATTTGCTCGAGTTTTTTGCGCAATGCAGCGGTGTTCCGCCAGCTTCATCCGGACTCCGAGCTAGCGCCGGCAGCGTCACGGCGATGGGTGAGATGTAATTGCTTTACGTCCTGTCTAGCAGTCACTTGCCCATTATCTTGTTCGTCTGCATTGAATTACTTCACGAAGAATCTCATTCATCCCCAATGTACGCGCAATGAACCCCATCATGTGAAGTATTGAGTTTGCCGCGAGTTCTACGTTTTCCTGCCTAATTAAGCGCTGACTGGCCGCAGGAACACCCGCCAAATTAAAGCGGTCAGAATAACCATTGTATACTTCCATTATGTGCGCATAGTTTGCGTGCACGTAACCCGAGAACGTTTTGTACAGCCTTTCGAGCGCCGCACTTGTTTCCACGTCTTGCCGACCCTTCAAAACCCGAACCATCGCATTTCTAATTTTCTTGCTTTGAACCACATGCGTTTCGGCAGTTAAATATCCATCTAACTTGGTTTCGAAAAATGATTTTACAAATCGATCAACGCTGCTTGACGATTTCGGAAAATTCTCCAGTAGGAAATAGATTTCCATTTCGCAATCGTTTACACATCGCATAATTGCGCCGAAATCGATGAATAAGCCATGCTGACGTAAAAGGTCCAGCGCACTTAAGCCATGCGCCGCCCTTATCAGTTTCAAAACAGCTACCACTTTTGCTGAGTGCTCTGTGTACTCGAAAGCGTGCTTCTCCTCCATCCATATTGGTTCACCAATTGCCTCTTTCCGGAGTCGCTCGACGAGAGGAAAGATTGGATCAAAGCTCATCGTAATTCTCACATCGCATTAGAATTCTTGACCTCGTTCACTGTAACATAGAAGTTTATGTTCCCGCCCGAGCGCATCGTGTGCCTGACCGAGGAGACCGTGGAGACGCTCTATCTCCTCGGCGAGGAGCGGCGCATCGTCGGCGTGTCGGGCTATGCGGTGCGCCCACCGCAGGTGCGGCGCGAGAAGCCGCGCGTCTCCGCCTTCATCTCGGCCGACCTGCCGAAGATCCTGGCGCTCGAGCCCGACCTGGTGCTGGCCTTTTCCGACCTGCAGGCCGACATCGTGGCGGCGCTGATCCGCGCCAATATCGCCGTGCACGCCTTCAACCAGCGCGACGTCGCCGGCATTCTCGCCATGATCCGCACGCTGGGCGCGCTGGTCGGCGCTTCCGAAAAGGCGGAGGCGCTGGCGCGCTCGCTGACGGCGCGCGTCAACGCGGTGCACGCGCGCGCCAAGGAACTGCCGCGCCGCCCGCGCGTCTATTTCGAGGAATGGGACGCGCCGATGATCTCCGGGCTTGGCTGGGTGTCGGAGCTAATCGAGGCCGCCGGCGGCATCGAGGTGTTCCCCGAGCTGGCGGCCAAGAAGAACGCCAAGGACCGCATCGTTTCGGCCGAGCAAGTGATCGCGGCCAGGCCCGACATCATCGTCGGCTCCTGGTGCGGCAAGCGCTTCGTGCCGGCCAAGGTGGCGGCGCGGCCGGGGTTCGATGCCGTTCCCGCGGTCGCCACCGGCTGGCTGCGCGAGGTGAAATCGGCGCTGATTTTGCAGCCGGGCCCGGCGGCGCTCACCGACGGGCTCGATGCGCTGTGCAAAATCGTGGCGGAATGGGCGGCACAAGCCTGAGGCCGCGCTTTTGCGGCGCCGCCCGGCCCGTGCTAAGAAGCCGGCAACGACAAAGGACCCCGACGATGCCGATGGCCAAGACCCGCGCCGACCTGACGATGGACCTCGCTTTGGTCGCCTTCCTGATCGCCTTCGACGTGACGGCGCGGCTGTTGCCGCACGCGCCGGGCGTGCTGCCGGTGGCCGCCAGCGGGCTGTTCGCGGCGCGCATGTTGCGCCGGCCAGCGCTGGCCCTGATCGTACCGCTCGCCGCCATGGCGATCAGCGGCTTCGGCCTTGCGGGCGACGACTGGCGGGTGTCGCTGGTGGTCTATGCGGCGATCGCGGTGCCGGCGCTGGCCGGCATCTATTCGCGGCGCTGGCGCGGGGCGCTGGCCGTGGTGGCGACCATGGTTTCCTGCTCGCTGATCTTCTTCGTCTCGACCAATTTCGCGGTCTGGGCCTTCAGCGGGATGTACCCGCTGAGCTGGCAAGGCCTGAGCGAATGCTATGTGCTGGCGCTGCCGTTCCTGGAAAAGACCGTTGTCGGCGACCTGATGTGGACCGCGGTGCTGTTCGGCGGCGCCTGGCTGGCGCAGCGCGGACCGGCGCTGGCGCGAGGGACGTCGCTGTAATTTCCGGTCATTTCCGGGGCGCGGCCGAAGGCCGCGGGCCCGGAATGACGCGCGTCGATAATCCCGTCAACCCAACCGCTTCCTCACCCGCTCCCACAGCGCCTTGAGCTGCCCGGTCAAGTCCTCCGGCGTCTCCGGCTCGGCCAGGCGCAGGCCCACCGTGGTGACGCGGCCGAAATCGACCTTGTGCGCAAGAAGCGCGATCGGCCCGAGCGAAACGATGTCGCCGGTTTTCGGCGGACGGCCGAGCACTTGCGCGAAATAGTCGGCGAGCGGCAACTCGTTCTGCTCGGCGGCGACCTGTAGCCCGTAGATTTCGGCCAGCGCACCGAGCGCCGCCGTGCCCGGCACGAAGAAATCGCCGAGCAGTTCGGCCTCGGGCGCGCGCGGCGGCGGCATGTCGACGAAGAAGCGGTCGAGCGCCTGCGCCTTCTCCGGCGGCGCCAGCAGATAGACGTAATCGCCCTCGCGAACGGGATGTGCCTCGCCCGGCGTGAGGATTTCCTCGTCGCGTACCACCATGGTCGGGCGCGCCCAGTTGGGGATCAGGCCGCGGCGCATGAACGGGCTGTTGGGCGTCACCGGATAGCCGACGATCTCGCGCGTGAGCTGGCCGGGCAGATCGAGCTCGACACGGCGCGGCAGCGGGTCGGCGCGCGAAAACGACATGTCGAGCTTGCGCGCCGCGTAAGCCACGCTCCAGCCCTGGATCAGCAGCGACGACAGCACCACCACGAAGGCGACGTCGAAATAGAGATAGGCCGCCGGCAAGCCGACCAGCAGCGGGATGGAGGCGAGAAAGATCGCCACCGCGCCGCGCAAGCCCACCCAGGAGATGAACAGCTTCTCGCGCCAGGGGAAGTTGAACGGCCAGAGGCAGAGGAACACGGCGGCCGGGCGCGCGACCAGGATCAGCACCAACGCCACCGCGACCGCTTCGATCACGCTGTCGGCAAGGCGTTGCGGCCAGACGAGCATGCCCAGCAGCACGAACATGACGATCTGCGCCAGCCAGGTGGCGGCGTCGAGAAACACCACCACCGAACTATGCGCGCGCGTCTGCCGGTTGCCGAGCACCAGGCCGGCGAGATAGACGGCGAGGAAGCCGGAGGCGTGCACGGCATTGGCGAAGGCGAACACCACGAGCGCGGCGACCGCGGCAAAGGGCGCGTGCAGGCCCTGCGGCAGGTCGAGCCGGTTGAGCACATAGGCGATGATCCAGCCGCCGGTGTAGCCGATGACGCCGCCGATCGCGGCGTCGCGGGCAAGCGTCAGCAGCGCGTCGCCGACGCTTTGGTGGCCGTCGGCCATGACCTGCACCAGAAGCAGCGTGAGGAACACGGCGAAGGGATCGTTGGTGCCGGATTCGACCTCGAGCATCGCGCGCACGCGCGGGCGCAGGCGCAAGCCGCGCGCGTTGATCAGGAAGAACACGGCCGCGGCGTCGGTGGACGCCACCACGGCGCCGACCAGCAGGCTTTGCGTCCAGTTGAGATCCAGCACCAGCTTGGCGATCGGCGCGGCAAGCAGCGCGGTGAGCAGCACACCGGCGGTCGCCAGCACCATGGCCGGCGCCAGCACGCCGCGGAAGCTGGCAAAGCGGGTGCGCAAGCCGCCGTCGAACAGAATGAGGGCGAGCGCGATCGAGCCGACGGTATAGGTAGCGGCGACGTTGTTGAACTTGATGCCGCCCGGGCCGCCCTCGCCCGCCAGCATGCCGAGGATGAGGAAGACCAGCAGCAGCGGGGCGCCGAAGCGCAGCGCGATCAGGCTCGACAGGATGCCGGCCAGCACCAGCAGGCTGCCGAGCAGGATGGCGATGCTGATGGTGTCGAGCGCGGGCATGGCACGAATCTCCTCCGCGTATTGGAGGGATTTGCGCCCGCAAGAGCAATGCCATTCGTCATGGCCGGGCTTGGCCCGGCCATGACGCCCTTGGCAGGGCGAATCAGAAATTCACCTTGTCGCCGCCCTTGAGCGAGAGGATTTCGCGCGCCTCGTCGGGCGAGGCGATCTCCAGCCCCAGGCCCTCCAGGATCTGGCGCACCCGGGTGACCTGCTGCGCGTTCGACTCGGCGAGCTGGCCGGGACCGATCCACAGCGAGTCCTCCATGCCGACGCGCACATTGCCGCCCATGGCGGCGGCGGTGGTGGCGACGCGCATCTGGTTGGCGCCGGCACCCAGCACCGACCAATGATAATTGTCGCCGAGCAGGCGGTCGGCGGTGCGTTTCATGTGCATGATGTCTTCGGGGTGCGCGCCGATGCCGCCGAGGATGCCGAACACCGACTGCACGAACAGCGGCGGCTTGACCACGCCGCGGTCGAGGAAGTGCCGCAGCGTGTAGAGATGGCCGATGTCGTAGCACTCGATCTCGAAGCGCGTGTTGTTCTCGGAGCAGGTGGTGAGGATGTATTCGATGTCGGCGAAGGTGTTCTTGAACATGCCGGCCTTGGAGGCGGCGAGATAAGGCTCCTCCCAGTCGTATTTGAACTTGCCCTTGTAGCGCGGGATCATCGGATAGAGCCCGAAATTCATCGTGCCCATGTTGAGCGAAGCGACCTCCGGCTTGAAGGTGGCGGCGGGCTTGACGCGCTCCTCCACCGTCATGGTGGGGGCGCCGCCGGTGGTGATATTGACCACCACGTTGGAGCGCTGCTTGATCACGCGCAGGAAGGGCGCGAAGGCCTCCGGCGACTGGTCGGGCTTGCCGTCCTGCGGGTTGCGCGCGTGCAGATGGACGACCGCGGCGCCGGCCTCGGCCGCGGCGATGGCGTTATCGGCGATCTGCTGCGACGTGACCGGCAGATAAGGCGACATCGAGGGCGTGTGGATGGAGCCGGTGACGGCACAGGTGATGATGACTTTGCGCGACTTCGCCATGAGCGTTCCTTCCCGGTGAAGGCAGGGTTTTGATTTGACGATTGGACTTGGGCGCCGATCCTAGAGTATCAGGCGGGCGGAAGTCACCCTGTGGCGGGCCTGAGCATGCACACGCGCCGATTCCTGCCAGTCGTCCTTGCGGGGCTTGCCGTTGTCCTCTGGAGCCAAGCCGCGCCAGCGGCGAGCCGTTCCGGCGCCCTACCCGGCACCTACGTCAACGACGTTGGCACCGTCACTATCAAAAAGACCGCCTCGGGCTTTGATGTTGAGATATCCACGACCGAGCCGACCCGCGGCGTCTGGACCTGCGATTTTGCGGGCTCGGGCAGGCTCGACGGCAAAGGAGCCTTGATGGTTATCTATACTCCCGAGGCCGACAGGGGCACCGCCACGGTCAAGCTCGCATTGACGCTCAAAGGAGACATACTGACGGTGGCCGAAACGCGCAGCGCCGATATCGTCGATTTCTGCGGCTATCGCGGCTTTCTGCACGGCGATTACCGGCGCAAGGCCAAACGATAAATGCGCAGCCGCGATGTTCTGATCGGCGCGCTGTGCGGCACCGGCGCCGCGCTCGGCTGGGCGGCCGGCTTCGTCGCCGCCAAGCACGGCATCAATGCCGGCTTCACGCCGGCCGACCTCGCCTTCCACCGCTTCTTCTGGTCGGGCCTGCTGCTGATACCGGTCGCGCTGCGCGACGGGATCGGCGATCTGGGCGGCATCGGCTGGGGCCGCGGCCTGCTGATGAGCGTGCTGGCCGGGCCGCCGCAGGCGCTGGTCGCCTATTCCGGCTTCATCCTGGTGCCGCTCGGCCACGGCACCACCATCCAGCCGGCCTGCGCCGCGCTGTTCGGCCTGATCCTGGCGACCGTGATGCTGGGGGAGCGGGCGACACCGCCGCGCGTGATCGGCGGCGCCGTGATCATCGCCGGCCTGATGGTGTTCGGCTGGGAATTGCTGGTCACCATCGGGCACGAAGGGGTGGTGGGCGACGTGCTGTTCATCACCGCCGGCTTCTTCTGGGCGATGTTCGGCACGCTGCTGCGCTATTATCGCATGTCGGGCACGCGCGCGATCGCCATCGTGGGCGTGCTGTCGGTGCTGATCTACGCGCCGCTCTATGTGGTGTTCGTCGGCTTCCACAACATGCTGCGGATCGGCCTCGCCGAGAACCTGGTGCAGGTGGCGGTGCAGGGGCTATTGGCCGGCATGCTGCCGATCTATCTGTTCGCGCGCGCGGTGATCCTGATCGGCGCCGGGCGCGCCGCCACTTTCCCAGCGCTGGTGCCGGGCTTCGGGCTGCTGATCGGTTTCCTCGCGCTCGGCATCGTGCCGAGCGTGCCGCAGCTCATCGGCTTTGCCATCGTGGTGGTGGGGTTCCGCTTCGTGGTGCGGTGAACGCCGCCGGAGGCGCCGTTCCTCGGACAATTCCGGCCGTAGATGTGCATAACCCCCCTGTTGAACGTCGGCGCGCATGCCGCCCGCGCCCACGATTTGTTATGGATCGCTTTGCGGCCATTCCACCGGGAGACCAGCCGGGGAACGCATGGACGGCTTCCATCAGGTGATCGGCGCGGCCGAGAACGGCCTGCTGGCGATCGGACGGGACATCGCCTCGCTCTGGGTGTTGATCCAACTCGGCGTCATCGCGCTGATGGCGGCGCTCGCCATGCTCGCCGCGACGCTGCTCCGGCGGCGCATGGATCCCGCCGCCTACATCATGGGCTGGCCGGCTTATCTGCGGCTTTTCATACGGCTGTTCTTCGACAATCTCGGCGTGATCGTTTTCGTACTGCTGCTGGCGGTGGCGCGCGAGATCATGAGCGATGTCACCTGGCCGAGCCGCTCTTATCTGGTCGGCGTGGCGGCGAGCCTCGCCACCGCCTGGGTCGTGATCGCGCTCGTCGCCGGCTTCATCCGCAACCCGTTTGTCTACCGGCTGGTGGCGCTGTTTGCCTGGACTGTGGCGGCGCTCAACATTCTCGGCTTGATCAAACCGGTGCGCGACGCGCTCGACGCGGTCGGCATCGTGGTCGGCAGTCTGCGCGTGACGCCGCTGCTCTTGATCAAGACCATAGTGCTGCTGCTGCTGACGTTGTGGGTGGCCAACGCCGTCAGCGACTTCCTCGAAAAGCGCATGCGCAGCGTCGCGGATCTCACGCCCTCGATCCGCGTACTGATCGGCAAGCTGCTGCGGCTGCTGCTCATCACTTTCGCCATCCTGGTGGTGCTGTCGACGGTCGGCATCGACTTCTCGGCGCTCGCCTTCTTCTCCGGCGCCATCGGCGTGGGGCTGGGCTTCGGCTTGCAGAAGATCGTGTCCAACCTGGTGAGCGGCATCATCCTGTTGGCCGACAAATCGATCAAGCCGGGCGACGTGATCACGGTCGGCGAAAGTTTCGGCTGGGTCGGCTCGATGGGCGCGCGCTATACCTCGGTGGTCACGCGCGACGGTCGCGAATACCTGATCCCGAATGAGGATTTCGTCACCCAGCGCGTTATCAACTGGTCCTATTCCAACGACGAGGTGCGGCTCGACGTCGAGTTCGGCGTCGCCTATGCCTCCGATCCGCATCGGGTGATCGCGCTGGCGCTGGAGGCAGTGCAGTCGATCTCGCGCCTTTTGGAGAAGCCCGCGCCGGTCTGCTACCTAAAAGCCTTCGGCAATTCCTCGCTCGATTTCATCTTGCGCTTCTGGATCCGCGATCCGATCGATGGGCTCACCAATGTGCGCGGCGCGGTGATGCTGGCGCTATGGGAAGTGTTCAAGCGCGAGGGCATCGAGATCCCCTTCCCGCAGCGCGACCTCAACCCGCGCGGACCTTTCCATGTGGTAGTCGAGCGCGAGGCCGGGGCGGCCAAAGCCTGAGCGGCGCAATTTATCGGAGGCGGCGATGAGCGGCGAGCGAGACGGCAAATTGGAGGGCGGCTGCACCTGCGGCGCCGTGCGCTATCGGCTCAACGCCAAGCCGCTGTTCGTGCATTGCTGCCATTGCTCTTGGTGCCAGCGCGAGACCGGCTCGGCCTTCGCCGTCAACGCCTTCATCGAGGCCGCGCAGGTGGAGCTGCTGCGGGGCCAGCCGGTGGCGAAGACGCTGCCCAGCCTGAGCGGCAAGGGCCAGACGATGTGGCGCTGCCCCGAGTGCGGCGTGACGCTGTGGAGCAATTACGCCGGCGCCGGGCCCAACATTCATTTCGTGCGGGTAGGCACGCTCGACGAGCCGGCGCGGGCGCCGCCGGACATCCACATCTATACCTCGACCAAGCAGCCCTGGGTGGTGCTGCCGGCGGGCGTGCCGGCGGTGCCGGAGTTCTATAAGCCGGCCGATTATTGGCCGGCCGAGACCATCGCGCGCTTCCAGGCGGCAAGGGCGGGGTAGATTTCGGCGGCTATCTTTGCGGAGGTGACGTTTGCGCCGCGGGGCACGGCGTTACCCTCTCCCCTCCGGGGGAGAGGGTGGTCGCGGCGAGCGCAGCGAGCCGCGACCGGGTGAGGGGGAACCGCCGAAAAAGCGCGAACGTTCTTGCAGGCGACTTAGCAGGTCAGTGAGAACGCCCTCAGGATTATTTAGAATATCGATATTACTGTACCGGACCACAGCGTAGCCTTCTCTGGCCAGCCAGCGATCGCGCTCGGCATCGCTTGCGTTGTCGACGTGCTGGCCGCCGTCGGCTTCGACGATCAATTTGCGACGCGGACACAAAAAGTCCGCGATGTAAGGGCCGACGGGCGCTTGTCGACGGAATTTCGCGCCGGCGAAACGGCGATCTCTCAACAACAGCCACAATTTTCGTTCGGCATCGGTCGGCTCGCGGCGCATGCTACGCGCGCGTTTGGTGGCAAGTTGCGGACGTGTGTACTGAACCATACCCCCTCACCCGGTCCGGCCTGCGGCCGGACCACCCTCTCCCCCGGAGGGGAGAGGGTAACGGAGTTCGCGGCTCGTTCTTAAATCAAATCAGCTACGCCGCCTTGCGGCTGGCGAGGAAAATGCCCATGCGGTCGAGGGCTTTCAGAATGTTCTCGGTCGAGTTGGCGTAACTTAAGCGCACATAGCCTTCGCCCAGAATGCCGAAGTCCGGCCCGCCAATGATGGCGACGCCGGAGTCTTCCAACAGCGCGTTCGCCAGCGCTTTGGCCTTCCAGCCGGTCTGCTTGATGTTGGGGAAGGCGTAGAAGGCGCCCTTGGGCGTCGCGCAGGACACGCCCGGCAATTTATTCAAACCCTCGACCACGACTTTGCGGCGCTTGTCGAACTCGGCCACCATCTTGGCGACTTCGTCCTGCGGTCCGGTGAGCGCGGCGAGGCCGGCATATTGCGTGGCGGCGTTGACGCAGGAATAGAGGTTCACCGCCAGCTTGCGCGCATAGTCGTAAAGCTTGCCCGGCCAGATGGCATAGCCGAGCCGCCAGCCGGTCATGGCATAGGTCTTCGACCAGCCGTTGAGCAGGATCAGCCGGTCGCGGATTTCCGGATAGCTCAACAGACAGACATGCGTCTCGCCGTCGTAGAGCATTTGGTCGTAGATCTCGTCCGACATGATGGCCACGTCCGGCCACTTCGCCAGACCGGCGACGAGCTTGTCCACTTCCGCTTTGGGCGTGACGCCGCCGGTCGGATTGGCGGGCGAGTTGAGGATCAACAGCCGCGTCTTCGGCGTGATCAGCTTGAGCGTCTCTTCCGCCGAGAAGGCAAAGCCGTTCTGCTCGCGGATCGGCACCGGCACCGGCGTGGCGCCGGTATATTCGATCATCGAGCGGTAGATCGGGAAGCCGGGATCGGGATAGAGAATCTCTGCGCCCGGCTCGCCGAACATCACGATCGACATGTACATGGTCGGCTTGCCGCCCGGCATGATCATGACTTCGTCGGGCGAGACCTCGACCTTGAAGCGCTTGGCGAGATCGGCGGCGACCGCCTCGCGTAAAGGAGGGATGCCGACCGCCGGCGTATAGCCGTGCGCGCCCTCGCGCAGCGCCTTGACCGCCGCCTCGACGATGAAATCGGGCGTGCGGAAGTCGGGCTGGCCGATGCCGAGATTGATGATGTCGCGCCCTTGCGCGGCCAGCGCATTGGCGCGGGCGAGCACCGCAAAGGCGTTTTCCTCTCCGATCCGATCGAAGGCGGCAATAGTCTTCAGCATGGCGTTCTCCGGCAACCGCGCGCTGTTTGGCGCGCGCAGTTCACCCGATCGGCCGCCGAAAATCAAATCGCCGTGAACGTCCGCTCAGAACAAGGAGGCGGAGTGGCCGTAACCGCGCAGAAGCTGCAAGCGGATGAAGGGATCGGGATCGTCGCCGATATAATGGTCGTCGAAATAGACCGGCCCACAGGGGAACAGATTCGCGCCGCGGCAGGTCGAGGGCGATTTGGCGCGGTGGTGGACCGCGGCCTTGTGGTGATGGCGCGCGGCCTTTTTGGCGTCGGCCGGCGTGGCCGCCGCGACCATGGCAATAGCGATGGCGAAGGCAAGAAACCTGGCCGGAAGCGCTGGCATTATCGCTGCCTCTCGAAAGGGTGTGTCTGGTGCCAAGCTATAACCCCAATCGTGGCAAAATATTCGCCGGCCCCGGCGGCGCCCGGATTGTCAGGTCGGCGGTATCGGGTGCATGCTCCCGCCGAAACCGGGCGCTGGGCGGCGATGTCTATCCGGGCGGCAAACCGCGACTACGAGCGCTGGCTCAAAAGCCAGCTCAACGGCAAAGTCGTCGCCGCCGACCTCAAAACCAAGCACGAGCGCATGGCCGCGAGCGCCTTCGGCTTCCTGCGCGCCACCTATTGGCGCTGGGCGGAGACCATCCTGACGGTGTGCCCGGACGCGGCCGACGCGCCGGCGGTGCTGGCGGTGGGCGACATTCATCTGGAGAATTTCGGCACCTGGACCGACGACGAGGGGCGCATCTGCTGGGGCGTCAACGACTACGACGAAGCCGCCGAGATGCCCTATATCCTCGACCTCATCCGGCTGGCGGTGAGCGCGGCTCTGTCGCCCACGCCGCAGCGCATGTCGCTCAAGACCGTCTGCCTGCATGTGCTCGAAGGCTACCGCCAAGGCCTCGCGGCGCCACAGGCGTGCGTGCTCGACCGCGACCATCTGTGGCTGCGCGCGCGCTGCGTGGTCGATGAGGCCGCGCGCGCCAAGTTCTGGGGCAAGATCGAGAAGCAGCACGGCAATCGCCTGGCCAAGCGTAAGCCGGAGCAACCGGAGAATGCCTGGCTCGAGCTGTTCGCCCACGCGCTGCCCGAACCGGCGGTCGAGCTGATCTATTGGCGGCACACGGCGGGCACCGGCAGCCTCGGGCGGCCGCGCTGGCTCGGCTACGGCATCTGGCACGGCAGCCCGCTGCTGCGCGAGGGCAAGGCGCTGGTACCGTCCGGCTGGGTGCGCGCGCATGGCGGCGATGCCGCCTTGCGGGTCAACGCCATCGCGCGCGGCAAATACCGCGCGCCCGACCCCTGGTATGCGGCACATGGGCATCTGCTGGTGCGGCGGCTGTCGCCCAACAACCGCAAAATGAGTATCGAACGGCCGCGCGACGCCGCGCTGTTCATGCATCCGCAGCTGTTGCAGGCGATGGGCCGCGATCTCGCCGCCGTCCATCTCGGCCATGGCGAGCGGCGCGCGGCGGTGCAGGCCGATTTCGCCAATCGGAAGGCGCGCTGGTTCCGCGCCAGCGTGGAGGCGGCGGCGGAATTCGTCAGGCGCGAGTTCGCCGAATTCAAAAAAATCGGCTAAATAGCATTCCCCGCTGCGCGCATCGGAGCGGTCCGAGCGGGCGGCAAAATCGCCCGACCCATGAACGGTACTGATGCTTGCCATCGCGGGAACGCCATTGTGCTCGCGCGCCCAGTCGTGGCACCGTCGCGCCCGTTCTCAGCCAGGATAAGCCATGGCCAGCCCCTCTCCCGCCGACAAGCGCCGGATCTTCCGTGAGCTGCACGCAAGCGGCTGCTTCGTCATTCCCAACCCTTGGAACATCGGCACGACACGCTATCTGCAAGGGCTTGGTTTCAAGGCGCTGGCCACCACCTCCTCGGGCTTTGCCCATTCGCTTGCGCTTGCGGACGGCGACATCACCCGCGACCTGGCGCTCGCCCATTTCGGCGAGATCGCGCAGGCCGCCGACGTCCCGGTCAATGCCGATTTCGAAAACGGCTTTGCCGACGACGTGCAAGGCGTGGCGGCGAACGTCAAGCTGTGCGTTGAGACCGGCGTCGCCGGCCTGTCGATCGAGGATTACAGCGGCGACGATGCCGAACCGCTTTATCCGTTCGAGCTGGCGGTCGCGCGCGTGCGCGCGGCGCGGGAGGCGATCGGCGACAGCGGCGTGCTGCTCACCGGCCGCAGCGAGGGCTTCATCCGCGGCCGGCCCGACATGGACGAGACGGTGCGGCGGCTGAAAGCCTATGCGCTGGCGGGCGCCGACTGCCTCTATGCCCCCGGCATCAGGACGCGCGAGCAAATCGAGACGGTGGTGAAGGCGGTGGCGCCGAAAGCGGTGAACCTGCTGGTCGCCGGCGCCGGCTTGCGCGTGGCGGAGATCGCCGCGCTCGGCGTGCGCCGCATCAGCGTCGGCGGCACGCTGGCGCGCGTGGCGATGGATGGCTTTATCAAGTCGGCGCGGGCGATCGCCGAGCAGGGCTCGTTCGACAGCTTCGCCGGCGTGGTGGGCAATGCCGAGCTCAACGCCTTCTTCCGGGAGGACGGCATGCGCCGGCAAAAATCGTGAGCGAGCAACCGACAGCCGAACAGCCGGTGGGAGCGCCGGTCGACGACAGGCCGGCGCCGCGACCCGGACCGGTAAGCTTGCAGGGCCGCTTCGGGCGGGTGGAGCGGCTAAGCCCCGCGCATGCCGGCGATCTGTGGGCGGCGGTGAAGGGCCACGACCGGCTGTGGACCTATATCGCGGGCTACGGGCCGTTCTCCGACGCCGCCGGCCACGCGCAATGGGTCGCCACGAGCCTCCGGCACGACGATCCCTATTTCTACACAATCGTCGACGCCGATAACCGCGCGGTCGGCACCTTCGCGCTGATGGCGATCAGGCCGGAGCAGCGCGTGGTCGAGGTCGGCCACGTGGTCTATTCGCCGGCGCTGCAGCGTTCCCCGCTCGCCACCGAGGCGGAGTATCTGCTGGCGCGCTACGTGTTCGAGACGCTTGGCTACCGGCGCTACGAATGGAAGTGCGATTCGCTCAACGCACCGTCGCGGCGCGCGGCCTTGCGCTACGGCTTCACATTCGAGGGCATCTTCCGCCAACATATGATCAGCAAGGGCCGCAACCGCGACACCGCCTGGTTCGCCATGCTCGATGGCGAATGGCCGACGCGCAAGCGCGCGTTCGAGCGCTGGCTGGCGCCGGAGAATTTCACCGCCGAGGGCAAGCAGAAGGTGAGCCTGAGCTCATTAAATGGCGCCGGGCAGTGAAGTCGTCATTCCGGGACCGCCCGAAGTGCGCACCCCGGAATGACCGGATGATATGAACAGCGCACCGGCCACTGCCTCCCCGTCCCGCCTGACCCACCAGCGGCCGTTCGTGCTGTTCTGGCTGACGCGGCTCGCCTCCAGCATGGCCTACCAGATGATGGCGCTGCTCATCGGCTGGAAGATCTACGAGATCACCAACAGCGCCTTCGATCTCGGCCTGGTCGGGCTGATCCAGTTCGTGCCGGCGGTGGTGCTGACGCTGCTGATCGGCCACGCCGCCGACCGCTACGACCGCCGGTCGATCATCCGCGCGGCGCAAAGCGTGCACGCGGTTGCCGCGCTGATCGTCACCGTGGCGCTGATCGCGCGCAGCCTCGACCGCAATCTCCTGTTCGGCGCGGTGTTCCTGCTCGCCTGCGCGCGCTCCTTCGAAGTGCCGACCAGCAGCGCGCTGGTGCCGCTCCTGGTGCCGGCGCCGCTCATCTCGCGCGCGGTGGCGGCCTGGACCTCGGCCAACCAGACCGCGGTGATCTGCGGGCCGGCGCTCGGCGGCCTCTTGTATGTCGTAAGCCCGACGATCGTTTCCGCGCTCTGCGTGCTGCTGTTCGGCGCCGCCATCACGTTCGTGACGCTGATCAAGATCGAGCATGCCGGCGGCGCGCGCCAGCCGGCCACCTTCGCCTCGGTGGTGGCCGGCATCGACTTCATCCGCAGGCGGCGGCGGCTCCTGGGCGTCATCACGCTCGACCTGTTCGTGGTGCTGCTGGGCGGCTCGATCGCGCTGTTGCCGATCTACGCCCGCGATATCTTGGCGGTGGGGCCGGTCGGGCTCGGGCTGTTGCGCTCGGCGCCGGCGGTGGGCGCGCTGATCACGGCGATCGCGCTGTCGCGCTATCCGGTCGAGCGTCGGCTCGGCCGCAAGATGTTCGCGGTAGTGGCGATCTACGGGCTCGCCACCGTGGTGTTCGGGCTGTCGACCTGGTTTCCGCTTTCGTTGCTGGCGCTCGCCGCGCTCGGCGCTTCCGACGCGGTCAGCATCGTCATCCGCTTCTCACTGGTGCAGATCGAGACGCCCGACGCCATGCGCGGCCGCGTCAGCGCGATCAATTATCTGTTCGTCGGCTCCTCCAATACGCTGGGCGACTTCGAGGCCGGCGCGGTGGCGGCCTGGCTGGGGGCGGTTGCGTCGGTGGTGATCGGCGGCCTGGGATCGCTCATGGTGGCGGGTCTATGGATGCTATTGTTTCCGGATCTCCGCCGCGTCGACCGTTTCGAGCCGGCGGATGAACATCGCGCGTGATCCCGAAAAGTGGGAACCGGTTTTCGGATAAGATCACGCGCAAACGTAAAGCAAGGGGGGAATTGATGCATATCCTGATCACCGGCGCGGCGGGCATGATCGGCCGCAAGCTGACCGCGCGGCTCGTCAAGGACGGCGCGCTCAATGGGGCACGCATCGAGAAGCTGACGCTGATCGACGTGTTCAAGCCGGAAGTGCCGCCGGGCTTTGCCGGCAAGGTGGACGCACAAGAGAGCGATCTCGCGGCGCCGGGTGCGGCGGCCAAGGCGGTGGCGGAGCGGCCGGAGGTGATTTTTCATCTTGCCGGCGTTGTATCCGGAGAGGCCGAGACCGATTTCGAGAAGGGCTACCGGGTCAATCTCGACGGAACGCGCGCCCTTCTGGAGGCGATCCGGCTGACCGGCGGCGGCTATAAGCCGAAATTCGTGTTCACCTCCTCGATCGCGGTGTTCGGCGCGCCATTCCCCGACGCCATTGCGGACGAATTCCACCTCACCCCTCTCACCTCCTACGGCACGCAGAAGGCGATCTGCGAATTGCTGCTGGCCGACTATACGCGGCGCGGATTCCTCGAGGGCGTGGGCGTGCGGCTGCCGTCGATCGTGGTGCGGCCGGGCAAGCCGAACAAGGCGGCCTCCGGTTTCTTCTCCGGCATCATCCGCGAGCCGCTGGCCGGGCAAGAGGCGACGCTGCCGGTGCCCGACAGCGTGCTGCATTGGCACGCCTCCCCACGCGCCGCAGTCGGCTTCCTCATCCACGCGGCAGGCCTGACGCGCGAGCAGCTCGGGCCCCGCATCAATCTCACCATGCCGGGCGTGTGCTGCACGGTGGGCGAACAGATCGCGGCGCTCAAGCGCGTCGCCGGCGAGAAGGTGGCGTCCCGCATCAAGCGGGCGCCGGACGAACTGGTGGCGCGCATCGTCGCCGGCTGGCCGAGCCGGTTCGAGCCCAAGCGGGCGCTCAAGCTCGGCTTCACGGTGGAGGAGAGCTTCGACGACATCATCCGCGCCCATATCGAGGACGAGCTGGGTGGAAAAGTTCTCGCCTAGCGCCGACTGAATCGAAAGGGAACTAATGACCACATTCGTAATGGTGGCTGGAGGCTGGCGCGGCGGATGGACGTTCAGCGCCTTTGCGCGTCGGCTGCGCGCGCACGGGCACGAGGTCTTCACGCCGACCCTGACCGGCCTCGGAGAGCGCGTGCACCTCGCCGCCAGCGCGCCCAATCTCGACACGCATATCGAAGACATTGCCAACGTCTTGTTGTTTGAGGATTTGCGCGGCGTCGTGCTTTGCGGCCACAGCTATGCCGGCATGGTGATCACCGGCGTTGCCGACCGCCTCGCCGACCGCATCGCATCGCTCGTCTACCTCGACGCCTTCGTTCCCGCCGACGGCCAGTCGTGGTGGGACCTCGCGGGTGACCAGTTTCGGCAATTGGCAATCGACCGCTCCGGTACTGATGGCCTCGGCGTTGCTCCGCCGGAAGGACCCGAGCGGCGGCGTGTCGCGCATCCGCTCGCGTCGTTCCGCCAGAATATCCACCTGACCGGGCGCTGGCATCAGGTGGCGGAGAAAGTCTTTGTCTATGCGGCCGGCTGGGACGGTACTCCGTTCACCCCGGTTTATGAGGCATTGCGAGGCGATCCCGCCTGGACCGTGCATGTCGTCGACTCGCGCCATGACCTGATAGCGTCGGTGCCGGACGATATACTCGCCCTTCTGCTCGGGCTACGCGCCGTAACGAAAGGCGGCTGACCTGCGCGCTTGCGCCGCCCGTCCCAGGCCTTACATTGCCCCCATGACCTACGTCGACGCCACCGTCGCCCCCCTCCGCAAAACCGGCCAGATCAAGCTGCACGGCGCGGAAGCCTTCGCCGCCATGCGCAAGGCCGGGCAATTGGTGGCGCGTTGTCTCGACATGCTGACGCAGGAGGTGGCCGCGGGCGTCACCACCGACAGAATCGACCGCTTGGTGTTCGAATACGCCATGGACCACAACGCGCGGCCGGCGACGCTGATGTATCGCGGCTACAAGAAGTCGACCTGCACCTCGCTCAACCACGTGGTCTGCCACGGCATCCCGGGCGACAAGCCGCTGAAGGACGGCGACATCGTCAATATCGACGTGACGCTGATCCTCGACGGCTGGCACGGCGATTCAAGCCGCATGTTCCCGATCGGCGAGATCCCGCGCCGCGCCGAGCGGCTGATCGAGGTGACGCACGAGGCCATGATGCGCGGCATCGGCGTGATCCGCCCGGGCGCCACCACCGGCGATATCGGCCACGCCATCCAGACTTTCGTCGAAGGCCAGCACATGAGCGTGGTGCGCGATTTCTGCGGCCACGGGCTCGGCCGCCTGTTCCACGACGAGCCCAATATCGTGCATATCGGCCGGCCCGGCGAAGGCATCGTGCTCAAGCCCGGCATGTTTTTCACGGTCGAGCCGATGATCAATCTCGGCCGCCCGCACGTGAAGGTGCTGTCGGACGGATGGACCGCGGTGACGCGCGACCGCTCGCTGTCGGCCCAATTCGAGCACACCGTGGGCGTGACCGATACCGGCGTCGAGGTGTTCACTTTCTCGCCCGCCGACCTCGACAAGCCGCCGTATAAGCGCTGAGCACGCGTTGTCGTCCCGGCCGAGCGTCAGCGAGGGCCGGGACCCATACTCCGCAGTTTCTCGATAGTCCGACGGCTATGGGTCCCCGCCTTCGCGGGGACGACAGCGGAGAGTCCTCCCTCGTCGATTGCAGCGGGGCGGACTACAATCGCCCGGGAGCGAGGGCGTTGGGCATGGCGGCACGCGGCAGCAAGGGCGCAAGGAAGACCGGCCTTTCCGAGGCCTCGCCGCATTATCACGGCCACCGCGAGCGGCTGCGCGCGCGCTTCCGCGAGGCCGGCGACGAGGCGGTGAGCGACTACGAATTGCTCGAACTGGTGCTGTTCCGCGCCATCCCGCAGCGCGACGTCAAGCCGCTGGCCAAGGCGCTGATCGCCAAATTCGGCTCCTTCGCCGAGGTGGTGGCGGCGCCGCCCGCGCGGCTGCGCGAGCTGAAAGGCTTGGGCGAAGCCGCCATCACCGAGATCAAGATCGTGCACGCGGCGGCGAACCGGCTGGCGCGCGGGCACGTGCAGAAGCGGCCGGTGCTGTCGTCATGGGGAAGCGTGCTCGACTATTGCCGCACGGCGCAGGCCTTTGCCGACAAGGAGCAGTTCCGCGTCTTGTTTCTCGACAAGCGCAATCAGCTCATCGCCGACGAGGTGCAGCAGATCGGCACCGTCGACCACACGCCGGTCTATCCGCGCGAGGTGGTCAAGCGCGCTTTGGAATTATCCGCGACGGCGCTGATCCTGGTGCACAATCATCCGTCGGGCGACCCGACGCCGTCGCGCGCCGATATCCAGATGACGCAAGCCATCATCGACGTGGCGCGCCCGCTCGGCATTTCCGTGCACGACCACATCATCGTCGGCAAGGAGGGGCACGCGAGCTTCAAGGGGTTGCGGTTGATTTGAATTTTTATCCCTCCCCTCTTAGGGGGAGGGATGACGCTACTGCTTCACCAACGTCACCTGATCCGGCCGGTCGGGCAGCCGGCGCCAGGTGACGTCGTCGATCTCCTCAAAGCGCCAAGCCTCGCCGCGTGCCGGGATCAGCTCGAGCTGACCGTTGTCGATGCGCCATTGCACGAGACCGGCTTTGGCGATCGCCGCATCGCAGCCCGGCTGCACGGTGAGCGTAAAACCGTCGTGCGCGGGCGCTTGCGTGAGCGCGAGCAGGCAGAGCGGCTTGCCCTCGCCGCGCTTGAGCGCCCAGGCGCCGGCGATCTGTTCCGGCTTGATCGGCGCCGGGCCGGCGGCGGCGCCGGGCGCCTGCAGGAACAAGACGCCCAGGCCGGGCGTCGGCGCCTCGTAGACGCCGTCCTCGGCCTCGCTGAACTGGATCAGCGCGTTGCCTTGTGCGTTCAGCATGAACAGCAGGTCGTCCTGCGGGTATTTCCAGGCGGTGATGTCGCGCAGCAGCGGAAACAGCGCGGCGCATTGCGGATCGAAGGCGAGCGCGAGGCCGGGGCCGCTGCGCTCGTTCTTGAAAGTGACGGTGCACTTTTTGTCGCGCGCGGCGTTGGAGAATTCCCAGGTGCCGATCATGCCCTTGGCGGATTCGCCGAGCGGCGGCGTCTGGGCCTGGGCGCTAAACACGAAGCCGATGGCGACGAAAGCGGCAAGCAAGCGGATCATCGGCGAAACCTCTCAATTGTCATTCCGGGGCGCGCGCACGGCGCGCGAACCCGGAATGACGGAGATGATATCACCGCCTGACTTCAACTGGACGATGGACGCTTCGGCGGGTAAGGCGTCTCCGGCACGGGGGTGAGCGGCGGCTTGGCGGCCGACCAGGCCAGGATGTTGTCGACCACCAATTGGTCCATCGCCGCGCGCGTGGCCTCGCTGGCCGAGCCGAGATGCGGCAGCAGGCAGACGTGGTCCATGTCGAGCAGCTCCTTCGGCACCTGCGGCTCCTTGGCGAAGACGTCGAGGCCGGCGGAATAGATGGTGCGATCTTTCAGCGCCGCGATCAGCGCCGGCTCGTCCACCACCGAGCCGCGCGCCATGTTGATGAGCACGCCGTTGGGGCCGAGCGCCTTGAGCACCGCGGCGTCGATCAGGTTCTGCGTCGCTGGCCCGCCGGGCACGATCACCATCAGCGTGTCGACGGCCTGCGCCATGTCGACGAGCTTGGGGTAATACTTGTAGCTCACGCCTTCTTGCGGCTTGCGCGAGTGATAGACCACCGGCACGCCGAAGGCCTCCAGCCGGCGCGCGATCGCCTTGCCGATGCGGCCCATGCCGACCATGCCGACGGTGCGGTTGCGTAAAGTGGCTTTGCTCAGCGGATAATGCCCGCCCGGCCACTTGCCGGCGCGCAGGTAACGGTCGGCCTGCGGAAACTCGCGCAGCGTGCAGAGCAGCAGCCCGAGCGCGGTGTCCGCCACCTCCTCGTTCAGCACGTCCGGCGTGTGGGTGACGACGATGCCGTGCTCGCCCGCCCATTTGGCGTCGATGTGATCGTAGCCGACGCCGAAACTCGAAATTTGTTCGAGCTTGGGGAAGCGCTGCATGAAGGCGCCGTCGATGCGCTCGTTGGTGTAGGCGACGACGATGGCGCGCACTCTGTCGGCGACCGACTTGAGGAAGGCGTCCTTGTCCTTGGCGTCGATCAGGCAGTGCAGGGTCACCTTGCCTTCGAGCCCCGCCATCATGACGGGCTTCTTGTTGCCGATGAGCAGGACATCCGGTTTTTCGCCGGTCATTGCTGTTTTCCCTCTCGATTGATCCAGGCGACCACGATCCCCATCAGCAGGATCCGCAGCGTGTCAAAGGCGAGCTGGCTAACGGCGAGCGGGAGCGGCACCGGCTTGACCAGGTGGTAGATGAGATAGATCGGGATCACGGTCAAGAACGCGATGGCGATGCCAAAGCGCACGCCCTGCGCTAGCCACGGCTTGTCTTCTTTGCCCTGCAAGTAAACCCAGGCAAAGGCGATGGCGAACAGCGTCTGCGCCAGGATGAGCCAGCCGATGAACGTCTGCGTTCCCGCCGGCGGCCCAATGCCCGGCGCCGCCGCGTAGTCGCCGCCCAAGAGCGGACCATATCCAATGAGGCTCAGGCACCAGGCCATGACGATCATGGCCGCCGCGGAGGCGACGAATTTCCGGTTCATGGTTCTCCCTTTAGACCAGCGCGGTCACCGGTTTCTCGACAAAGGACTTGAACGCCGCCAGCAGTTGCGCGCCGAGCGCGCCGTCGACCGCGCGGTGGTCGCAGGAGAGCGTGACGGTCATCTGGTTGACGAATTTCACCGCGCCGTCCTCCGCTTCGACCGGGGCGCGGCGGGCGGCGCCGACGGCGAGCAGCGTGGCCTGCGGCGGATTGATGATGGCCGCGAACTCGCGCACGCCATACATGCCGAGATTGGAGATCGAGGTGGCGCCGCCCTGGTATTCGGCGGGTTTCAGTTTCTTTAAGCGCGCGCGTTCGGCCAGATCGCGCATTTCGGCCGAGATAACGGTGAGCGATTTTTGCTCGGCGTTGCGCACGACCGGCGTGATCAGGCCGCCGTCGAGCGCCACCGCCACGCCGATGTCGGCGTGTTGGAAACGCAGAATGCGGTCCTCGGCGAACACGGCATTGGCGGCCGGCACGCGCAGCAGCGCGGCGGCCCAGGCCTTGATGATGAAGTCATTGAGCGACAGTTTAAACGCCGGCCTGGCCGCCTTTGTCCTGGGGGGCGGCGGCGTTGGCTTCCTCGCGCATGGCCAGCAGCCGGCCGATGTCGATGTCGGCGGTGAGATAGAAATGCGGGATGGTCTGCTTGGCTTGCGTCAGGCGCGCGCGCGATGGTGCGGCGCATGGCATCGAGCGGCACTTCTTCGTAAGCGACGCCTTCGTAGAGCGCCTTGACTTGATTGGCGCTTGCGCCGCCGAGCCGCGGCGCGGGGGCGGCGCTCGGTGCGGCCGTCTCGATGTCGGCGGCGACGATGCGGCCGTGCGGGCCGGAGCCGGAAACGCGCGCGAGATCGATTCCGCGCTCCGAGGCGAGCCTTCGCGCCAAGGGCGTGACCGTAGTGCCGCCGATGCGCGCCGGTCCGTAGTTGCGCTCGGGCGTGCGCACCTCGCGGAAAGGATCCATGTGCGGGTAGGCAAAGGATGCGCTCTCCCGCTCATTCCCGTGGGCGGCGAAGGATATCCGTGGCGCCTCCGCGCGGACTCCCTCTCCCCTTTGGGGAGAGGGGGTTTCAAGCTTATCGAGAGATTTGTCCCCCCTCACCCTGTCCCTCTCCCCAGCGGGGAGAGGGGACGCCGCGGCACCGCCCGTAGCGCCATCGCCCGCGCCCGCAATCACCGCCACCACGGCGCCGACCTTGGCAGTCTCGCCGACCTGGAAGCGGATATCGGTGAGCGTGCCGGCGACCGTCGAGGGTACCTCCATCGAGGTCTTGTCGGTCTCGATCTCGAAAAGGTTGTCGCCCGGCTTAATCTGATCGCCGGCCGACTTGAACCATTGCACGATCTTGCCTTCGGCGACGGTTTCGCCGAGCTGCGGCATCAGGACGTCCATTCCAAGCCCCGTTTCTGCCGTCGTCCCCGCGCAAGCGGGGACCCATACGCCGTGCACTCTCGATAGACCGCGGAGTATGGGTCCCGGCCCTCGCTGCGCTCGGCCGGGACGACAGGAGAGAATTTCACCAACTCACCGAAACATACTGCGTTTCGAGAAATTCCTTCATGCCCTCCTGCGCACCCTCGCGCCCCAGGCCCGACTGCTTGGTGCCGCCGAACGGCGCCGCCGGGTCCGACACCAGGCCGCGGTTCAAGCCGACCATGCCGAAGTCGAGCCGCTCGGAGACGCGCAAGCCCCGCGTCAGGTCCTTGGTGTAGAGATAGGCGACCAGGCCGTATTCGGTGTCGTTGGCACGCTTGACCACCTCGTCCTCGGTCTTGAAGGTCTGCACCGAGGCAACCGGCCCGAAGATTTCCTCGTTCAGCATCTTGGCGTCGTCCGACACGTTGGTGAGCACGGTGGCCGGATAGAAGAAGCCGGGGCCGTCCGGCAGCTTGCCGCCGGTCAGCACCTTGGCGCCCTTCTTCACCGCGTCGTCGACCAGCTCGATCACCTTGTCGCGGCCGTCTTTGTTGACCAGCGGGCCGAGATTGACGCCGTCGTCAAGGCCGTTGCCCATCTTGAGCCCGGCCATCTTGGCGGTCAGTTTTTTCGCAAATTCGTCGTGCACCTTCTCGTGCACGTAGAAGCGGTTGGCGGCGGTGCAGGCCTCGCCCATGTTGCGCATCTTGGCGATCATGGCGCCGTCGATGGCCGCGTCGATGTCGGCGTCGTCGAACACGATAAAGGGCGCGTTGCCGCCGAGCTCCATCGCCGGCTTGACGATGTTGTCGGCGGCCTCGTGCAGCAGCTTGCGGCCGACTTCCGTGGAGCCGGTGAACGAGACCACGCGCACGCGGCTGTCATGCAGCATGGCGGAGACCACCTTGCCGGAGGAGCGCGAGGGGATGACGTTGACCACGCCGGGCGGCACGCCCGCCTCTTCCAGCGCCGGCATCAGCGCCAGCATGGTGAGCGGCGTGTCGGAGGCGGGCTTGAGCACCACCGGGCAGCCGGCGGCGAGCGCCGGGCCGATCTTGCGCGTCGCCATGGCGGCGGGGAAATTCCACGGCGTCACCAGGACGGCGATGCCGGCCGGCTTATGCTGCACGAAGATGCGCGCGCCGGACGCCGGCGCCATCGACACGTCGCCTCTGTTGCGCACGGCTTCCTCGGCGTACCAGCGGAAGAACTCGGCGGCGTAAGCCACCTCGCCGCGCGAATCGGACAGCGCCTTGCCGTTTTCCAGCGTGATCAATTTGGCGAAGCGCTCGGCGTCGCGCATGATCAGCTCGTAGCATTTGCGCAAAATCTCGGCGCGCTCGCGCGGCTTGCGCTTGGCCCAGCCCTCGAAAGCCTTTGCGCGGCATCGAGCGCGGCCATGGCGTCGTCCACGGTGGCGCTGGCGACGGAGGCAATGGTGCGCTCGGTCGCCGGATCGGTCACGTCGAAGCGGCCGTTGTCGGAGGCCTTCGCCATTTGCCGCCGATCCAAAGGTCGGTGGGGACGTTGGCGAGAAGATTGTCGTACATGGGGATCACCTCTTTACTCGTCATTCCGGGGCGGCGCGCAGCGCCGAACCCGGAATCCAGATGCAAGCACAGTATCCGTTTCTGGATTCCGGGTTCGCGCCTTCGGCGCGCCCCGGAATGACAGAAACTAACTTCCGAGCGACTTCCGCACCGTCTCCGCAATGCGCGCCGGCGTCGGCAGCACGATGTCTTCCAGATTGTCGGCGGCCGGCAGCGGGATGTGCGGCGTGGTGATGCGCACCGGCGGACCGTCGAGATCGTAGAAAGCCTCGTCGGCGGCGATCGACACCACCTCGGCGCCCCAGCCGCACAGGCGCGGGTTCTCCTCGACCGTGAACAGCCGGTGGGTCTTGGCTACCGAACCAAGGATGGTCTGGGTGTCGAGCGGCACCAGCGAGCGCACATCGACAACTTCGCAGTCGATGCCGTGTTCCGCCTTCAGCGTCTCGGCCGCTTCCAGCGCGCGCGGCACCATCAGCGCCAGCGCCAGGATGGTGGCGTCCTTGCCCGGACGCAGGATCTTGGCGGTGCCGAGCGTGTCGACGATCTCGCCGTCCGGCACCTCGCCCTTGGTGGCATAGAGCGACTTGTGCTCGAAGAAGATGACCGGGTCGGGATCGCGCACCGCGGCCGCCAGCAGGCCGATGACGTCGGTCGGGTTCGACGGCGCCACCACCTTCAGGCCCGGGATCATCATGCACCAGTTCTCGACGCTTTGAGAGTGCTGCGCGCCGAAGCGCGAGCCCGCGCCATTGCCGGTGCGCACCACCAGCGGGCATTTGAGCTGGCCGTTCGACATATAGCGGCTCTTGGGGAACTCGTTGGCGATGTAGTCGAAGCAGACCGCGAAGAAGTCCGAGAACATGATCTCGGCGATCGGTTTCAGGCCGGTCATGGCCGCGCCCATGGCGGCGCCCATGATCGCCTGCTCGGAGATCGGCGTGTCGCGCACGCGCAAGGGTCCGAACTGCTCGTAGAGGCCGACGGTCGCCTTGAACACGCCGCCGGCCTTGGCCACGTCCTCGCCGAGGAACACGACGTCCTCGTCGCGCGCCATCTCCTGCGCAATGCCGCGGATGACGGCGTCGCGGTAGGTCAGTTCCGGCATTTTAGTTTCTCCATGCCCAACCGCCGTCGGCGTAGACGTCGGTGGTGAGGATGTCGAGCGGCGGCGTGGGCGCGGCCTTGCAGGCTTCGGTGGCGTCGTCGACGACTTTACGCACCTCGGCGTCGATATCCGCGATCACTTTTTCCTTCACGCCGAACTGCAACAGCCGTTCCTTGTAGATCTTGAGCGGATCGCGCTGCTTCCAACGATCGAGCTCGCCCTCCGGGCGATACTTGGCGGGGTCGGCGCGCGAGTGGCCGCTGTAACGGTAGGTCAAGGCTTCGATCAGCGACGGGCCGGCGCCCGCGCGCGCCTTCTCGAAGGCGCCCCAGGCGGTGCGGTAGACCACGTCGGCGTCGTTGCCGTCGATGACGATGCGCTCGAGCCCGTAAGCCGAGGCGCGGTCGCCGGCCGGGCTGGGCACGGCGGTGACGTCGCCGATCGGCGTGTATTCCATATAGAGATTGTTCTCGCACACGAAGATCACCGGCAGCTTCCACACCGCGGCGAAATTGAGCGCCTCGTGGAAGGCGCCGATATTGGTGGTGCCGTCGCCGAAGAAGCAGACCGAAACGTCCTTGGTGCCCTTGTACTGCGCGCGCCAGGCGGCGCCACAGGCAATGGGCAGATGCGCGCCGATGATGGCGTAGGAGCCCATGACGCCGTGATCGACAGAGGTTAAGTGCATGGAGCCGCCCTTGCCGCGCATCAAGCCGTTGTCGCGCTGCATCAGTTCGCCCAACACCTTCTCGACCGAGACGCCGCGGGCGAGCGTGTGGGCGTGGCCGCGATAGGTGCAGAAGGAGAGGTCGCCCGGCTTCATGGCGCCGGCGACGCCCGCCGCCACCGCCTCCTGGCCGAGCGAGAGATGGCTGGTGCCCTTGACCAGGTTCTGCAGGAACAGGTCGTAGGCGCGCTGCTCGGCCTCGCGGATGACGACCTGGGTGCGGTACATCGCCAGGCGCTTTTCCTCGCCGATATCGTCGTTCAAGCCGGCGCCGGGCGCCGCCCGGTCTTTCGCAGTGGCCATTTTTCGAGTTCCTCGGGGGCGGTCTTATCGTTGTCGGGCGGGAACTTAGCGCCGATGCGAGAGGGCCCGCAACCTCGTCCTATCTCCAGCGGCCCCTCGACGGCGGCCTCGCTGGCGGTGTCCTTGCCCAACTGGCGCTCGCGGTAGAGCAGATAAAGGCCGGAACCGATGACGACGGTCGCGCCGGCGATGGTCCAGGAATTGGGCAGGCTGTCGAACACGACATAGCCGAGGATCGTCACCCAGATGAGCTGCGTATAGATGAAGGGCGCCAGCACCGAGGCGGGCGCCAGCTTGTGGCCGACGATCAGAAAGAAATGACCGACGCTGCCCAACACGCCGGTGCCCACCAGCAGCAAGGCGATCAGCCAATTGTCCGGCGTGTGCCAGACGAAGGGGATGACCGGCAGCATGACCAAAGCGCCGACGAAATTGTTGTAGAACAGCGAGGTGGGGCTGGGATCGACGCGCGAGACGATGCGCGTGATCACGGCATAAAGCCCGTAGCAGATGGTGGCGGCAAACGAGAACAGCGCCGCCGGATGCATGCCGCCGAAACCGGGCCGCGTGATCAAGAGCACGCCGGCGAAGCCGAACAGAATCGCCGACCAGCGCCGCCAGCCGATCCATTCGCCGAGCAGCGGGATGGAGACGATGGCGACGATGAAGGGGAAGGTGAAGATGATCGACAGCGCCTCGTCGAGCTGCAGCCAGCGCAGCGCAAAGAAGTTGAGCGCGGTGGAGCCGACCAGCAGCACGCCGCGCACGATCTGAAGTTTCGGCGCGTTCGTGCGCATGAGGCCCGGCTGCGTCCACGGATTGGAGACGAGCAAGGTCAAGAGGAAGGCGCTGGTGTAGCGCGCCCAGGCGATCTCGAGCGGGTCGATCCGCGTATTGAGATATTTCGCCGTGGTATCGAGGCAGGCGAACATCGCCACCGCCGCGCACATCAGCGCGATGCCGGTGAGCCGCGGCCGGCGCTGGGCCTGCGCCTCGCTCAATAGGTCGCCCGCCCGCCCGAAATGTCGAACACGGCGCCGGTGGTGGCGGAGCATTCGGCCGAAGCGCAATAGGCGACGAGGCCGGCGATCTCCTCCACGGTGACGAAGCGGCCGCGCGGGATTTTCGACAGCATGAAGTCGATATGCTCCTGCGTCATCTGGTCGAAGATGGCGGTGCGCGCCGCCGCCGGCGTGATGGCATTGACCGAAATGTCGTAAGGCGCGAGCTCCTTGCCGAGCGTCTTGGTGAGCGCGATCACCGCCGCCTTGGAGGCGGAATAGGCCGGCGCGTTCGGATTGCCCTCCTTGCCGGCGATGGAGGCGATGTTGACGATGCGGCCGTAATTCTGCGCCACCATCAGCGGCGCCACGGCACGGCAGCAATGGAACGGCCCGTCGAGATTGATCGCCATGACCGCGCGCCAGGCCTCCAGCGGATAGTCGGCGGTCATGACGTTGGGCCCGGAAATGCCGGCATTGTTCACCAGGATATCGATGCGGCCGAATTCCTTCAGCGTCGCCTCGCGCGCGCGCTCGACCGATTCATAGTCGGTGACGTCGGCGTCGATCGCCCGCACATGCCCGCGCCCCTGCAAGGCGGCGGCGGTCTTTGCGGCCAGCGCCGTATCGCGGTCCCACAGCGCGACCGCCGCGCCCGAATCGAGAAAGCGCTCGGCGATGGCACGGCCGATGCCCTGCGCGCCGCCGGTGACGGCTGCCTTGCGTCCGGAAAGATCGATTTTGTTGGTCATGGTGCCTCCCTGACAGTGGACGCTAGCGAAGCCTTAGGCCGCTGGCGAGCGAAGAAAGCGCGGAGGCGCAATGCAGCATCGCCTTGCCGTCGCAATGAAATTGCGATAAATTTCGCAGTCGCGGGGCCTGCGACGGTCGCCCCGCCTTTCTCAAGGCTTGCGAGCCCAAGCGCCGTCTCCTTCGATAACGGAGGGGACCAATGCTGTCCGCAAGCGACTCGACTTCACCGAACAATCTACAGATTGCCAAAACTTTAGAAGCTTTGCCAACCGCGCTCGGCCGCGCACAGCCAACCACGGTGGCGTGACATGGACCGGCCGATCACGCAGCAGCAGCCCAGTTTCGGCGAAGCGCTCAAAGTCTGGTTCAAGGTCGGCTGCCTGTCGTTCGGCGGGCCTGCCGGCCAGATCGCACTCATGCACCGCGTGGTGGTGGACGAGAAAAAGTGGCTGCCGGAGCCGCAGTTCCTGCACGCGCTTAATTTCTGCATGTTATTGCCGGGGCCGGAGGCGACCGAGCTCGCCACCTATGCCGGCTGGCTGTTGCACGGCGTGCGTGGCGGGCTGGCCGCCGGGCTATTATTCGTGCTGCCCGGCGCGGCCGTGATGCTGGGTTTGACCCTGCTTTACATCTATGGCCGCGGCCTCGGCCCCATCGACGGCGCGTTGTTCGGCATCAAGGCGGCCGTACTGGTGATCGTGGTGGAAGCACTCATCCGCATCGGTCGCCGCGCGCTCAAGAGCCGCACGCTGGTGGCGATGGCGGCGCTTGGCTTCGTCGGCATCTATTTTTTCGCGTTGCCGTTTCCGCTCATCGTGGTGGCAGCCGCGTTCACCGGTTTTCTGGTGGCGCAGCGCGCGCCGCAACAGCTCGCGCTATCCGAAGCCGCCGTGACGGTGACGGAAAAACGCAGAGGCCGCTGGCGGCAATTCGCCATCTCGGTCGTCATCGGTCTAGCACTGTGGTGGGCGCCGGTCGCGATGGCTGCGCTCGTGCTCGGACCCAGCCACGCACTGGTGGCGATCGGCCTGTTCTTTTCCAAGCTCGCGGTCGTCACCTTCGGCGGCGCTTATGCGGTGCTCACTTACATGGCACAGCAGGCGGTGGAAACCCATCACTGGCTGAGCGCGCCGGAAATGGTGGACGGCCTCGGCCTCGCCGAGACCACGCCGGGGCCATTGATCCTGGTGACGCAATTCGTCGGTTTCATCGCCGGCTTTCGCGCCGCGGCGCCATTCACGCCGCTCACCGGCGGCCTGCTCGGCGCGGCAATGACGACCTGGGTTACCTTCATTCCGTCCATGCTGTGGATCTTCGCCGGCGCGCCTTTCATCGAGGAATTGCGCGGCAACAAGCGGCTAGCCGGCGCGCTGGCGGCGATCACCGCGGCGGTGGTCGGCGTTATCCTGAACCTCTCGGTCTGGTTCGCGCTGCATGTGCTGTTCGGTACTGTGACAGAGCAGCATATCGGCCCGCTGCGCTGGTACGCCTTCGACCCACGCGCGCTCGACACCCACGCCGCCGTCCTGGCGCTAACCGCGGCGGTGCTGGCGTTTCGTTTTCACCGCGGCCTGATCGAGGTCGTCGTGGTCATGGCGCTGCTCGGCATGGCGACGCACTTTTACGCTTAGCGCTCGCGGCGCAACTCGCTTTCGTGCCAGCGGCGCAAGGCGAGTGCGACAGCGCCGACAGCGCGAAGAAGATGGCGACGCCGGCAAGCGACAACAGCAAGAGCGCGGCGAACATGCGCGGGATGTTGAGGCGGTAGCCGGATTCGGCGATGCGGTAGGCAAGCCCGGAGCCGGCGCCGGCGGAGCCAGCGGCGATCTCGGCCACCACGGCGCCGATCAGCGACAGCCCGCCGGCGATGCGCAGGCCGGCCAGCATCTGCGGCAGCGCCGCGGGCAGTTTCAAATACCACAGCACCTGCCAGCGCGAGGCCTTGTAGAGCTCGAACAGCGCCAGCAGATTGTGGTCGACCGAGTTGAGGCCGAGCGTGGTGTTGGCCAGCACCGGGAAGAAGGCGACGATCCAGGCGCAGGCGAGAACGGCGAGCGGCTGCGGCAGATAGATCAGCAAGAGCGGCGCGATGGCAATCACCGGCGTGACCTGCAGGATGACTGCGTAAGGATAGAACGAATATTCGAACACCCGCCATCGATTGAAGGCGATGGCGAGCGCCACGCCACCGACCGCCGCCAGCAGGAAGGCTTCGAAGGTGATGCTGAGCGTCACCCACAGCGACTTCATCAGCAGCGCGCCGTCGGAAACAAGCGTCGTGAACACAAGGCCCGGACCCGGCAGCACGTAAGGCGGGATAGCGAAGGCCGAGACGGCCGCCTGCCACAGCGCCAGCACCAGCGCGAGCATGCAGATCGGCAGCAAGATACGCAGGAGGCGTTCGCTCATCGGACGCCTCTCCCCGCCCTCATCCTGAGGAGCGCTCCGAAGGAGCGCGTCTCGAAGGATGGGGCGGCCCATGCTTCGAGACGCGTCGCTAACGCGACGCTCCTCAGCTTGAGGCCTATTGAGGCGAGTTCGCTCATGCCACGCCCTCCGCCATGGCCTTGCCCAGCGCCTGCGACACCAACCGGCAGAAGCCGGCATATTCCGCCGAGGTGCGGAAGCTTTCGTCGCGCGGGTAAGGCGCGTCGATCTCAACTTCGGTGAACACGCGGCCGGGGCGCGGAGTCATGACAACAATGCGTTGCGACAGATAAACCGACTCGAACACCGAATGGGTGACGAAGATCACCGTGCGGCGCAGTTCCTGCCACAGCGCCAGCAGATCATTGTTGAGCTTGAAGCGGGTGATCTCGTCGAGCGCGGCGAAGGGCTCGTCCATCAACAAAAGCTGCGGCTCGGTGACCAGCGCACGCGCCAGCGACACGCGCATCTTCATGCCGCCGGAGAGTTCGCGCGGGAACGCTGGTGCGAAATCGGCAAGGCCGACGCGGGAAAGCGCCTGCGCCACCGCGCGCCGCGCCTTATCGTCCTCCGCATGGGCAAGGGTCAGCGGCAGCCGCACATTGCCGGCGACATCGGCCCAGGGCATCAAAGTCGGCTCCTGAAAGACGAAGCCGAGGCGCGCGCCCTGCCCGTTCTGCGGCCATTCCACCGCGCCGGCGGACGGCGCGCTCAGGCCCGCGACGATGCGCAGCGCGGTCGACTTGCCGCAGCCGGACGGCCCGAGCAGGGAGACGAACTCACCCGCGCGCACGCTCAGGTCGAAGCCGGCAAGCGCAACCGTGCCGCTGTCGAATGTCTTGCCGACATTGCGGAGGGAGACGATGGGATCGGTTGTTGTTGGAGACGGTCGCGCCATTTGCCCCGTCATGCCCGGCTTTATGCCGGGCATCCACGCCTTTTTTGCCGAGGCACGAGAGTAAAGACGTGGATGGCCGGGACAAGCCCGGCCATGACGAAATTACTTAGGCCTGAGATTAACCCCCACGCCCTTGTCGACGAATTTCAGCGTATAGGCACGCTTGTAGTCGAGGCCCGCCTTGACCACGCCGGACGCCACCATCTTGTCGTAGAAGCTTTTCATGCGCGCGTCGGTCATGGCGCCGATGCCGAGCTTGATCGTATCGCCGGAATCGACGATGCCGTATTGCTTCATCTTGGCGATCGAGTACGCCAGAAGCGCGTCGGTCATCTCGGGGTTCTGCTTCTTGATCAGCGCATTGCCCAGGCTGCTGTCGCCGTAGAGATAGTGATACCAGCCGATGTCGGAAGCATCGACGAAGCGCTGCACCAGATCGGGCTTCTTCTCCACCAGATCGCGGCGGGTCTCGATCAACGTCGAATAGCTGTTGAAGCCGTGGTCGGCGAGCAGGAACACCTTCGGCTTGAAATGCGCTTGGCTCTCGATGGCGAAGGGCTCGGAAGTGACGTAGCCCTGCATGGCGGAATGCGGGTCGGCCAGGAACGGCTGCGCATTGAAAGTGTAGGGCTTCACCTTGCGCTCGTCGAAACCGTAGTCGTGCTTCAGCCACTGGAAATAGCTCGCCATGCCTTCCTTGGAGACGAACAGCGTGAGCTTCTTGAGATCTTCCAGCTTGTCGGCCGTGCCCGGGTGCGCGATCAGCACCTGCGGGTCCTTCTGGAAGCTCGCCGCCACCACCACGGTCGGGATGTCGTGCGCAACGGCGTCGAAGGATTGCAGCGAATTGGCGCTCATGAAGAAGTCGAGCTTGCCCACCGGCAGCAGGATGCGGTTGTTCACGTTCGGCCCGCCCGGCACGATGGTGACGTCGAGGCCGTATTTCCTGTAGGTGCCGTCGGCGAGCGCCTGGTAGAAGCCGCCGTGCTCGGCTTCCGCCACCCAATTGGTGCCGAAGCGCACCTGGTCGAGCTTTTGCGCCTGGGCGGCGCCCAGCATGGCGGTGAAGGCCAGGAAAACGGCTGCGATTCTGCTCATTGCGGCACTTTCTCATCCCCCCGGCGCCGCGGGCAAGCGGCCTGACCTTGCATTGAACCTTTTCGCGCGCTGAACCAACTCATGGATATCGCGGCCCACACAGCGGCCGCGCGCAATCGGCGTCCTGCCCCCGTCCACCCAGCGCCAATTCGATCGGCCCGCCCGGTTCAGTCCCCGTCCGGGCGGGCCCTTTTCACGCTAACCGCCGAGCTCGGCGCGCACGATCTTGGCGCCCTCGACCATGGCGCACATCTTGCCGTAGGCCACCTCGCGCGGCAGGTATTTCAGTCCGCAATCGGGGGCCACCACGATGCTCTCGGCCGGCACGTGCGGCAGCGCGCGGCGGATGCGCGCGGCGACCGTCTCGGGCGTTTCCACCGTCAGGTCGGAGAGATCGAGCACGCCGAGGATGATGGTCTTGCCCGGCAGCTTTTCCAGCACCGAACAGTCGAGCTTGGACTGCGCGGTCTCGATCGAAATCTGCGCGACCTTCGAAGCGGCCAGCTCGGGCAGGAAGGAATAGCCTTCCGGCCGCGCGTGGATGATGGCCGCATAGCCGAAGCAGATGTGGATCGCGGTTACGCCTTTGACGCCGTCGAGCGCGGCCTGCAAGCCCGCGCAGGCCGAACTTGCGCGCCTTCTCCGGGCGCGCCTGCATATAGGGCTCGTCGATCTGCACGATGTCGGCGCCGGCGGCGAACAGGTCCTTGATCTCGGCGTTCACCGCCGCGGCATAGTCGAGCACCAATTGCTGCTCGTCCTCGTAGAAGTCGTTCTGCGCCTGCTGCGACATGGTGAAAGGCCCGGGCACCGTCATCTTGATCCGGCGGTCGGTGTTGGCGCGCAGGAACTCGACGTCGCGCAGTTCGACCGGATGCTTGCGGCGGATCTTTGCCGGCGATGCGCGGCACCGGATTGGGATGGCCGGAGCGGTCGAGCGCGGTGCCGGGATTGTCGATGTCGACGCCTTCCAGCGCGGTGGCGAAGCGGTTGGAATAGCTTTCGCG
Source organism: uncultured Pseudomonadota bacterium (assembly GCA_963805535.1). GTDB lineage: Bacteria > Pseudomonadota > Alphaproteobacteria > Rhizobiales > Xanthobacteraceae > Pseudolabrys. The sequence continues at coordinate 70,428 of CAWDUV010000002.1, read as the reverse complement.
CCGCTGCTCGCCGTCGGTGATGATGTCGAGGCCGGCGCGCTCCTGGTCGCGGATGGCGAGCAAGCGTGGCGTCGTCCTGCGCCTCATCGAGGATATTCCGGCGCCACCCGCCACAGCTCGCGCGCGCGCACGCGCGGCGGAAAGCGGCCCGCCAGGTTCTTGCGGTCGATCAGCCAATCCGGCTGCGCATAGGAGCCGACCAGCGAGGTCGGCAGAAGCTTGCCCGGCATGTGCGCCTCCGCAGAGCGTGCAAAGTCGACGATCAATTCAATGGCAAACCATCGGCGCAAATGGCGGCAGCCGTCAACCGGCTTAGCCGGCGGGCGCGGCCTGGCGGATCGCCGGCAGACACCTTCGTCGCCAAGCAACTCGATCGAGCGCGCCACCTTGGCAAAAGGCAGCCCGCCGATGTCGAGCTGGGCGAGGAAACGGTCGTGTCCGAACAATTCGCGCTCATACATGATCTTGTCGATTATCTGCTGCGGGCTGCCGACGAAGATCGGGCCCTGGGCGGCGGCGCGCTGGTCGTAGACCTCGCGCGAAACCTCCCCGGTGAAATTGGCGCGCGGCACGTGGGCGCGAAAATAGGCGCTGTAGTGCGGATAGAACTCGTCGAGCGCGGCTTGCGAATCCGGCGCCAAGATGGGCGTGGGTGGCGATGGCGACCTTGCGCGTGCCCGCGTCGTGACCTTTCTCGGCGTGGCGCTGCCGGTAGGCGGCGATCTGCTCGGCAAAGTTCGCCGGCGGCTGGGAGATATTGGCCAGGATCACCGGCAGGCCGAGCTCGGCGGCGTGCAGCATGGTTTGCGGATTGCCGCCGGCGCCGAGCCAGATCGGCAGCTTGGCGAGCGGCCGCGGCGAAATCTGCGCATCGTCAAGGGCGGTGCGGAAGCGTCCCTGCCAGGTGACGCGCTCGCTTTCGTTCAGCTTGACGAGCAGGTCGAGCTTTTCGGCGAACAGGGCGTCGTAGTCGGCCATGTCGGCGCCGAACAGCGCGAAGGATTCGATATAGGCGCCGCGGCCGGCGACGATCTCGGCGCGGCCGCCCGAAACGAGGTCGACGGTGGCAAAGTCCTGGAAGACGCGCACCGGATCGAGCGTCGACAGGATGGTGACGGCGCTGGTCAGGCGAATGCGCTTGGTCGCGGCGGCAATCGCCGCCATGACCACCGCCGGCGAGGAGATGGGAAGATCGAGGCGGTGATGCTCGCCCACGCCGAACACGTCGAGACCGGCCTCGTCGGCGAGCTTGGCGGCGGCCAGCACTTCGGCATAGCGCTGGGTTCGTGGAAATCGCGCGGCCCGTCGCCGGATCGGGGGTGATGTCGCCGAAGGTGTAGATGCCAATTTCCACCGGTCCGGCCCTCGGTTCACGCAAAGCTCGCGGCCCGCCCGCATGACGGTGAGCGCGGCAAGCTGCGCGCGCTGCACCAGCGAGGTGAGCTCGACGAATTCGTCGGGGCTGTGGGCGCGCCCGCCGATCGGCCCGACCGCGCAGATAGTCGGCGCGCCGGCGGCCGAGGAAAAGCCGGCGTCGGAGCAGCCGCCGGTGAACATGCCCGTAATGGTCTGGCCGAGTGCATGCCCGCAGGCGGCGTACGCCTCGAACAGGCGCTGGCTATCGGTGGTCGGCACCAGGGCCAAGAATTCGGCATAGGGCTCCAGCACGGCGCTCGTGCCGGGCACGCTTGCGTGCGCCATGATCGGTTTCGATGGCGGCCAGCATGCGGTCGCGGTCGGCGGGATCGACATAGCGCAGATCGATTTCGCCGGAGGCCGAGGGCGCCACCGTGTTCACCGTCTGCCCGCCTTTGACCACGCCGACATTGACGGTGATGCCCTTGGCGAGATCGGTGAGCGCGTGCAGGGCGATAATCTTGTGCGCCATTTCGCCGATGGCGCTGGCGCCCTGCTCGAAATTGGCGCCGGCATGGGCGGCCTTGCCGGTGACGGTGAAGCGCATGAAGACGCCGGCCTTGCGCCCGGTCACGATGGCGTTGGGCGGCCGGCCGGGCTCGCCGTTCAAGACGAAGCGCGCGCGCTTGGCTTCCGCCTCGATCATGCGCGCGCGAGGACGGCGAGCCGATCTCCTCGTCGGCGGTGATCAGCACGACGAGCGGCGCCGGCGCGCCGCCGAACTTCTGGAACGCCGCGGCGACAAAGCAGTTCATCACCACGCCCGCCTTCATGTCGGCAACGCCCGGCCCGTAGCCGCGCTCGCCCTCCACGCGGAACGGCCGGCGCGCCGCCTCGCCTTCGGGAAACACCGTGTCGCGATGGCCCATGAGCAGGATGTTGCGCTCGCCGCGTATGCCGACCGTGGCGCGGATGCAATCGCCGAATTTGTCGTTTGGTGTGACGTCGTAGCCGATGCCGTGGCCGTCGAGGAAACGGCAGAGCGCCGCGCCGGCGCGGTCGACGCCGGCTTTGTTGTAGGAGCCGCTGTCGATGTTCGACCAGCTCCGCCAGCAAGGCGCGCATGGCCTCGCTCTGCCCGGCCAGCCAATCGAGCACTTTACGTTCGTCCGGCGCGATGTCGGTCTTGTCGTTCATGTCTTTCCCAATCGTTGCACGGCCTCGCGCGCGGCCTCTTCCATGCTGGCGAACACCGCGCCCGCCTTGGCGAGCTCGTCGATCAGGCCCTCCAGCGCCAGCATGCGATAGCCGCGCCCGATCACGTAAGGGTGCATGGTGTAGGTGAGCACGCCCCAATCCACCGTCTTCGTCATGTAGTGGAACTCGTCGAGCCAGCTTTGCATAACCGCGCGCGCCGGCTGCAGCCCGGGCAATATGCTCGCCGGCGTGCGCACGAATTCGAAATGCGGATAGTCGTCGAGCGACCAGCTGATCGGCATTTCGATCAGCGCGGTTTGTTCGCCGAAGCGATAAGGCTCGCCCAGCTTCGCCACGTCGCCGCGCCGCGCGCGGTAGGGCAGATAGTCGGCGCCCATCAGGCTCGAATTGTAAAGGAAGCCGTGCGCCAGCAGCAGATCGATGGTGTGCGCGCTCAGGTCCCAGGCCGGCGAGCGATAACCGCGCGCCTTGGCGCCGGTCAGGCGCGCGATCGCCGCGTTGGCGCGCACCAGGTCGGCTTCCTCCTCGTCGCGGCTTTGCGTCGCCGGCGGCACATGCGCCCAACTATGGTGCGCGACCTCATGGCCGGCCGCGACCACCGCTTCGCATTCCCGCGGCCAGCTCTCGATGGTAAAGCCGGGGATGAACCAGGTCGCCTTGATGCCGCGGGCTTTCAGTAAGCTGAGAATGCGTGCCGAGGCCATGGCGCCGAACTCCCCGCGTGACAGCGGCGTCGGCGTGACCATGTCGCGGGCGATGAAGCTGGATTGGGTGTCGAAATCGAAGCTGAGGCAAACGATGTGGCGCGGCATGGTACTCGCCCTGCGTGGCGCCGCAGCATGCTAGAAAGGCGTGAAGGGGGTCAAGGATTTGGCGATCAAAGAAATCGGCATCGTCGTCAACGGCGCGACCGGGCGCATCGCCTCGACGCAGCACCTGGCCAACGCCTTGGTGCCGATCCGCGCCGAAGGCGGCCTGCTTGCGGGCGCCGACCGCATCGTGCCGCGGCTGCTGCTGCTCGGCCGCGACGAAAAGCGGCTGGCCGAGGTTGCGCGGCGCTTCGGCATCGAAGCCTGGAGCACCGATCTCGACGCGGCGCTGGCCGACGCCGCCTACACGGTCTTCTTCGATGCGGCAGCGACGCGACAGCGGCTGACGACGCTGAAAAAGGCGATCGCGGCCGGCAAACACGTCTATACCGAGAAGCCGGTGGCGCCCTCGGTCGCCGAAGGGCTGGAACTGCTGCGCGCAGCCGATGCGCGCGGCATCAGGCATGGCGCGGTCGAGGACAAAATCTACCTTCCAGGCTTGCAGAAGCTCGCCTCGCTGGCGGCGGGCGGCTTCTTCGGCCGCGTCACCGGCTTCCGGCTGGAATTCGGCTGGTGGGTGTTCGACGGCGCCGAGCGGCCAAGCCAGCGGCCGAGCTGGAACTACCGGCGCGACGGCGGCGGCGGGCTCACCCTCGATATGTATCCGCACTGGCGCTACGTGATCGAAAGCCTGCTCGGGCCGATCCGCCGCGTGGTGGCGGCGACCGCGACGGCCCAGCCGGAGCGGGTCGACGAAGCCGGCGCGCGCTACCGCGTCGACGTGGACGACACCTCGCTCACGCTCGCCGAGCTGGAGAGCGGCGCGGCCGGGGCCATCCTCTGCTCCTGGGCGACGCGCGTGCGCCGCGACGATCTCATGACCTTGCAGATCGACGGCACCGGCGGCTCGGCCATCGCCGGACTGCATCGCTGCTGGGCGCAGAGCGCGGCCGACACGCCGGCGCTGCGCCATTTCAATCCGAGCCTCGACATCGGCGCCGACTATCGCGCCGATTGGCAAGAGGTGGCGGGCACAGCGGCCTACACCAATCCCTACCGGGTCGGTTGGGAGAATTTCCTGCGCCATGTCGCAACCGGCACGCCGCTCAATAGCGACCTGTCCGCCGGCATCAGGGACGTGCAATTGGCGCAAGCCTGCAGCCGCAGCGTGGCGGAGCGGCGGTGGGTCGCGCTCGATGACCCGACAACGCCGCCTTGACGCCTCAGGGCAGAGGAGACTGCCGCCAGAACCGCCGCACCGCAGACCAGCCGAAAAAAATCGCGGCGGCAAGGGCCAAAAACACGAAGGGCCTGAAGTAGAGCAAGGTCAACACAATCACAAAGGGCCAGAAGCAGACCCAAATGTAAGTGACGAGCTGGTTCCAATCGGCCTCAGCCCCTGCCGAAATCCAATAGGAAACGACGCCGATTCCCAGGTAGACGATGACAAACAGAGGGGCGAGCGTTTTAAGCATGGCTACCGTCCGCGGTCGTGGCTTCGCACCGAGCGGCCGCGCGGCGGCCGGATCGTCGATCTCAACGCGAAGCGAGCGCCTTGCCTTTACGGGCGATCGGCAGGCAACGGTCGCTCGGAACCACGAAAGCAATCTTGCAGCGCAGTCCTTCGGGCGCGAACTCGCGGGTGACCGAGCCGTGGAACGGCAAGAGCGCCCGCCGCAACAATTCGGAGCCGAAGCCTTCGCGTGTTTGACGCCGTACCGCCGGCCCGCCGCTCTCATGCCACACAAGCTGCACGTGGTCGCGATCCACGCTGCAAGCGACCTGGATGCGGCCCGACGGATTCGACAGAGCGCCGTATTTGCCGGCATTGGTCGAAAGCTCGTGCACGATCAGCGTCAATGAAAGCGCGAGCATCGGAGGAAGCGCGACCGGCGTTCCGGTCAATGTGAAGCGCGCGCGGCCGCCATAGGGCGTCAGCTCGTTGTTCACGATTTCGGCGATCTCTGCGCCTTTGTCGTTCGACTGCTGAAGCAATTCGTCGGTGCGCGCAACCGCTTGCAGCCGGCCGGCGACGACGCTCCACAGGTCGGCATCGCCGCGCAAATCGCATTTCAGCATCGCCTGCACGGTGGCCAATTTATTGCGCAGCCGATGCTGAAGCTCCCGCACGAGCAGCCGGTTGAATTGTTCACGCTGATAATAATGTCTCAGAAGACGACGATGGCTTTCGGCCGCGGCGACAATGATGAGTGCGGCAGCGCAGAAGATCAGCAAGCTGACTGCTTCGTTCGGGGCAAGCGGAAACAGCGCGTGGCTGGGCGGCAGGAACGACCACCACGCCGACAAGGCGCCAAGCGCCAATGCGATCAGTCCGGACGAGAGGCCGGCAATGAGCGTGGCAGCCAATACGGCCGGAAAATACGGCGCGAAGACGCCGACTGCCGGGTCGATCAGGCCGAGGAGGTGACGCGTCAGCGCGGCTGCCACGACGCAGCCTATCGCAAAGACCAACGCCGACGGCGAGCCTGGCCTCAATCCGTGCTGCCAGATGCGCTTCGCTAAATCCGCGGCTGCCCGCGATATTCTGACAATGGCAAGCTTGAAGGGCATGACGAGTTCGGCGAAACAACTGCCCCGTCTCGAAACGTATTGCACGCAAGCGCCCTAAGCCAGGGCGGACAAGGTTAAATTTTCTCCACCTATGTCGGCGGGAAGCAAGCGGCGATTGGGAAATTTTGTGGCGAGCCGACTTTCAAAACATTAATCGTCGCACCTCGTGTCGCCGCTGGCTAAGGTTGACGGGGCCGATCGCGCGCCCGGCATCGATACTATGGTTGCCGCCCGCCGGTGAGCGAACCCGCGTCGGCACCTGCGTCGAGGCTCATCGCCAGCACGCGCGCCACATGCAGCGCTTTGCGCTCGGCGCCGTCGTGGATCTGATGGCGGCAGGAGGTGCCGTCGGCGACGATCAGCGCCTCGGGTGGCGCCTTGCGCACCGCCGGCAATAGCGACAGTTCGCCCATCTTGAAGGAGACATCGATGGTGTCGGCGTCGTAGCCGAACGAGCCCGCCATGCCGCAGCAGCTCGATTCGATCGACTCGACCTTCAATTCGGGAATCAGCCGCAGCGTGCTTTCCACCGCGCCCATCGCGTCGAACGCCTTCTGGTGGCAATGGCCGTGCAGCAGCGCGCGCCTGGGCAAAGGCGCCAGCGGCAATTGCAGGCGGCCGGCCGCCTGCTCGCGCGCCAGGAATTCCTCCAGCAGCAGCGTATTGGCGGCGACGAAATCGGCCGCCTCGCCTTTGATCAGCGCCGGCAATTCGTCGCGAAATGTAAACAGACAGCTCGGCTCCAGCCCGATCACCGGCATGCCGCGCGCGATGTAGGGGGCAAGCGCGGCGAGCGTGCGCTCCATCTCGCGCTTGGCCTCGCCGACCTGGCCGACCGACAGGAACGTGCGCCCGCAGCAAAGCGGCCGCTCCTCGCCGTCGGCCGGCAACAGCGCGTGCACGCGATAGCCGCCGGCGACCAGAACGCGCACCGCGGCCTCCAGGTTCTCTCGCTCGAAATAGCGGTTGAAGGTGTCGGCGAACAGCACCACGTCGCGGCTCCGGTCGGCGCCGGAGGCCGCGAAGGCCCAGTCGGAGCGGTCGCGATAGATGTCCGCGCGCCATTGCGGCAGCGTGCGGCGCGCCGAGAAGCCGGCGAAGCTCTGCGAAGCCTTGCGCAGGAAAGCGTTGCCGTCGCGCTTGTTGAACAGCCAGGGTCGCCGCGCGGCTTCCGGCGCATAGCGCGGCAGCCAGCCGATCAGGCGGTCGTGCAATGTAAGCCCATGCTTCTTGGCGCGCGCGGCCAGCACCTCGATCTTCATACGCGCCATGTCGACGCCGGTCGGGCATTCGCGCCGGCAGGCCTTGCAGGAGACGCACAGTTTCAGCGTCTCGGCCATTTCGTCGGAAGCCAGCGCATCGGGCCCGAGCTGGCCGGTGACGGCGAGCCGCAGCGTATTGGCGCGCCCGCGCGTGACGTCGCGCTCGTCGCGGGTGACACGGTAGCTCGGACACATGGCGCCGCCCGACAATTTGCGGCAGGCGCCGTTGTTGTTGCACATCTCGACCGCGCCCTGGAAACCTTTACCCGCGCCGGGATAGGCCGACCAATCGAGCCGGGTTTCGAACTCCCCGCCGCGATAGCCGGGCGCGTAGCGGAACAGGCTGCGGTCGTCGAACTTGGGCGGCCGCACCACCTTGCCGGGATTGAACAGGCCTTTCGGGTCGAAGCGGTCTTTGACGTGCTCGAAGGCGCGCGCGAGCCGTGGGCCGAACATCGGCTCGTTGAATTCCGAGCGCACCAGCCCGTCGCCGTGCTCGCCGGAATGCGAGCCCTTGTAGGAGCGCACCATGGCGAAGGCCGACTTCGGCGATCTCGCGCATGGCATGGACGTCTTTTTCCTGGCGCAGGTTGAGGATCGGCCGCACGTGCAGGCAGCCGGCGCCGGCGTGCGCATACCAGGTGCCGCGCGTGCCGTGCTTTGCGAACAGCTCGGTCAGCTCGCTTGTGTATGCGGCGAGATGCTCGAGCGGCACCGCGCAGTCTTCGACGAAAGAGACCGGCTTTCCCGCCTCCTTCATCGACATCATGATGTTGAGGCCCGAGGTGCGCACGTCGGCAATTGCGCTTTGCAAGTCGGGGCTCAAGACCTCCACCACGCCGCCCCATTTGGCGCCTTGATTGTCCCAACCGAAGCCGAGATCGCCGATCAGTTCCTTGAGCTGCGCGAGATTGTGCAGATTGTCTTCGTGGTCGTCGTCGCCGAACTCGACCAGCAGGATCGCCTCCGGCGCCCCGCGCACGAATTTTTCCAGCGTCGGGCGAAAAATGGAAATCGCGCCTGCGAGCTCGACCATGGTGCGGTCCATCAATTCGACCGCGATCGGATTGAGCTGCACGATGTGCTGCGTGGCGTTCATCGCCTCGTAGAAACTGCCGAAATGCACTGCGCCCACCGCGCGGCGCGGCAATAGCGGCGACAATGCCAGCTCGATACGCGTGGAAAAGGCGAGCGTCCCCTCCGAGCCGACCAGGATATGCGCGAGATTGACGTTGTTGCGGCCCGGCACCAGCGCGTCGAGATTGTAGCCGCCGACCCGGCGCTGCACCTTGGGAAAGTGCGCGGCGATCTCGCTTGCCTCGCGCGCACCGATGGCGAGCAGGTCCTTGGCGAGCGGCCGCAGCGGCGCCGGCACGTCGGCGAGATTGCCGCCGATGCGGCCGAATTGGCCGAGCGAACCGTCCGCCATCAGCGCGTCGATCGACAGCACGTTGTCGCGCGTGGTGCCGTAGCGCATGGAGCGGCCGCCGCAGGAATTATTGCCGACCATGCCGCCGATGGTAGCGCGCGACGCGGTGGAAATGTCGACCGGAAACCAGAGGCCGTGCGGTTTGAGCTGGCGGTTCAGATCGTCGAGCACGATGCCGGGTTCGACCGTGCAGCGCTGGCGCTTGACGTCGAGGTCGAGAATGCGGGTCAGGTATTTCGAGCAGTCGACCACCAGGGAGGAGCCGACCGTCTGGCCGGCCTGCGACGTTCCGCCGCCGCGCGCCAGGACCGTGACGCCCTCTGCCTTGGCAAATCCTATCGCCCGTTCGGCTTCTTCTATCGTGCGCGGGGCGACCACGCCGACCGGCATGATCTGGTAATGGGACGCGTCGGTGGCATAGCGGCCGCGCGTGAAGCGGTCGAAATGCACGTCCCCACTCAAGTCGGCCTTCAGCCGCCGTTCGAGGCCGGGCATCGTCACCGCCACGGCATGCTTCCTTTTTGGCCCCCGACCCGCCTATGCATAAGGGCTAGTTTGAGTTGCAGAAATTTGCTTGACCGCAATGTTGCATTCATAGTTCAACCCAGCAAGCACCGCTCCCTGGCCGGGGACGGGCCCGTGGAACCCCACGCCTGAACCCCTTGAAAAAGCCTCGCTGAGGAGCGTTTCGCTATGGCTAAGAATTCGTCACGTCCAGTCGGACGCCATTTCTTGCATATTCCCGGACCGTCGCCCCTGCCCGACCGCGTCTTGCGGGCGATGGACACCCCCATCATCGACCACCGCGGCCCGGAATTCGCCAAGCTGGCCAAGAAGTGCCTGGACGGCATCAAGACCATCTTCAAGACCGGCAATCCGGTGATCATCTATACCGCCACCGGCACCGGCGCTTGGGAAGCGGCGCTCGTCAACACCTTAAACCCCGGCGACAAGGTGCTGATGGTGGAGACAGGCCAGTTCGGCCTGTTGTGGCGCACGATGGCCGAACGCATCGGCCTCAAGCCCGAGATCGTCAAGACCGACTGGCGCACCGGCGTCGACGCCGCCCAAGTGGAAGCGCGCCTGAAGGAAGACAAGGGCAAGGAGATCAAGGCGGTCTGCTTCCTGCACAACGAGACCTCGACCGGCTGCCTGTCGCCGGTCGCCGAAGTGCGCAAGGCGATCGATAACGCGGGCCACCCGGCGCTGCTGATGGTCGACACCATCTCCTCGCTCGCCTCGACCGACTACCGCCACGACGAATGGGGCGTCGACGTTTCGGTCGGCGGCGCGCAGAAGGGCCTGATGCTGCCGCCCGGCATGTCGTTCAACGCGGTGAGCGACAAGGCGCTGGCCGCCAACAAGACCGCCAAGATGCCGAAGTCGTTCTTCGCCTGGGACGACATGATGAACATGAACAAGGTCGGCTTCTTCCCCTACACGCCGGCGACGCAGATGCTGCAAGGCTTGGCGGTCGGCATCGAGATGCTGCACGAGGAAGGGCTCGACAACGTGTTCGCCCGTCATGATCGGCTGGCGGAGGCGACGCGGCGCGCGATCCATGCCTGGGGCCTGGAGACGATCTGCCGCGATGCCAAATACTATTCGCCCACCATCACCGCCGTGCTGCTGCCCGAAGGGCACGACGCCGACGCCTTCCGGGCGCTGGCGCTCGAGCACTTCAACATTTCCTACGGCGCCAGCTTCGGCAAGTTCCAGGGCAAGATGTTCCGCATCGGCCATCTCGGCGACGTCAACGACACCATGATGCTGGGCGCGCTGTCGGCCACCGAAATGGCGCTGCAGCTCGCCGGCGTGCCGATCAAGAAGGGCGGCGTGCAGGCGGCGATGGACTATCTGGTGTCGCAGCACGGCAGGGCGACCAAGCAGGCGGCGGAGTAAATATCTGCTCGCTGTCGTCCCCGGGCTGAAAGCGGGCGATCCAGTACTGCATCTCGAGCCGCGACCTTGTAATCATCCGCATGGCTTGCGATTACTGGATCGCCCGGCCTGCGCGGGCGATGACCGCTATTCTTTGCGGCTAGGCGATGCTTTCGCCGCCGCGGCCCATTCGTTCGCCTGCAGCACGCGCGCCACGAATTCCGCGATGGCCTTGAGGGTCGCTTCCGGCGCCTCCTGCTGCGGAAAGTGCTGGACACCCGGTAGCAGCGCCACCTCGACCGGACAGTAGCATTCGCGCGTCGCCGCCTCGACATGCGCAACCGTGCCGAATTGGTCCTGCTCGCCTTGCACGATCAGCATGGGCACGCGGATATAGGCGAGGAACTCGGTGATATCCCATTTGCGGAATTCGGGATCGAGCCAGGGACCGCTCCAGCTCTCAAAGGCGATATCGACGTGCTGGTGCCAGCGCGCCAGGCGTTGCCGCAAGTCGCCGCTCTCGTAAGCCGCGCGCGACTGCAGGATCGATGCGATGCCGGCGTCCTCGGTGAAAAAATGCGGCGCGATCAGCACCAGCCCGCCGACGCGGCTGTCCTGGCGCGAGCCGGCATAGACCGCGGCGATCGAAGCCCCGTCGCTGTGGCCGAGCAGAAGGCCGCGCCGGTAGCCGATGGCTTCGAGCAGGGCGGGCAGCGTCTGGCGCGCCTCGTCTTCCATGAAGCTGAGCGGGCGCGGCAATTCGGCCGGGCCTGACCGGCCGTGGCCGGCGCGCGAATAGAGGAAGACGCCGCAGCCGGTCGCCTGTTGCAGCCGGTCGGGAAAATCGCCCCACAGCCCGACGCAGCCGAGGCCGCCGTGCAGCATGACGATCGTGGGCGCCTGGTCGGGGCGCGGACCGAGCATGCGGTATTCGAGGGTCTGGTCGCCGAGGGTGAGGAAGCCGGAGTCGTCTAATTGCATGCACACTCATTTCGCGTACGACCCCTCTCGGCCTCATGGTGAGGAGCGCTGCGAAGCAGCGCGTCTCGAACCATGGGGCCGCCCCATCCTCCGAGACGCGGCCTGCGGCCGCTCCTCAGGATGAGGCGGAAATAGGCCGTGCCCGCAATCACAACTGCCCTTCCGCCCGCAGCTTGAAGCGCTGGATCTTGCCGGTCGCGGTCTTCGGCAATTCGGTGCGGAACTCGATCCAGCGCGGGTATTTGAACGGCGCCAGCGCCTGCTTGACGTGGTCGCGCAGCGCTGCGGCCAGCGCCTCGCTCGCCTTGTCGGGCAATTTCAGCACCACGAAGGCCTTCGGCTTGACCAGCTTCTCGTCGTCGAACCAGCCGACCACCGCCGCTTCCAGCACTTCCGGATGCGAGGCGAGCGCGGCCTCCACCTCGAAGGGCGAGACATACATGCCCGACACTTTCAGCATGTCGTCCTGGCGGCCGGCGCAGACGTAATAGCCGTCCTCGTCCAGGTAATATTTGTCGCCGGAGCGGGTCCATTCGCCCTGGAAGGTCGAGCGCGAGCGCTCGCGGTTGTTCCAGTACATGATGGCGCTGGTCGGCCCGCGCACATAAAGCTCGCCCAGCTCGCCGCGGGCAGCCTCCTTGCCCTCGTCGCCGAGCAGCTTGATGTCGTAGCCGGGCACCGGCTTGCCGCTGGTGCCGTATTTGGTCGCACCCTCGGCGTTGCTGCAATAGATGTGCAGCATCTCGGTGCTGCCGAGACCGTCGAGAATGTCGACGCCGTAGCGCGCCTTCCATCGGCGCGAGATCTCTTCCGGCAGCGCCTCGCCGGCCGAAATGCAGCGTTCGATCTTCACCTCGGAGCGCTGCGGCGCGCTCGGGCTCGCCAGGAACGCGGCGTAGAAAGTCGGCACGCCGAAAAACGCGGTGACCGGATAATTCTTCAGCAGCGCCGCGACGCCGTCCGGCGTCGGCCGCTCCGGATTGAGCACGATGGTGGCGCCGGCGCTCAAAGCAAATGTCAAGGCGTTGCCGAGGCCATAGGCGAAAAACAATTTCGCCACCGAATAGACCACGTCCTTTTCGTTAAGGCCGGCGACCGGGGTGCCGTAGAGATCGGCGCTGAGCTTGAGGCTGGCATGCACGTGCACCGCGCCTTTCGGCCTGCCGGTGGAACCGGAGGTGTAGAGCCAGAACGCCATGTCGTCGGCGACCGTCGGCGCGGTGTAATCGTCCGGCTCGTCGGCGCCGATGACGTCCTCGAACAGCCGGTAGCCGTGCGGGTTGTCGCCCGCGACGATGACGTGCTCGAGATCGGGGCAATCCTTGATCGTCTTCTCGAATTTCGCGAACAGCGCCTCCGACACCACCAGGCATTTGGCGCGGCTGTCGGTGAGCATGAAGCGGTAGTCGTCCTCGGTGAGCAGCGTGTTGACCGGCACCGCGACGATGCCGCTCTTCAGGCAGCCGAGAAAAGCGACCGGCCAGTCGACGGTATCGAGCATCACGATCATCACGCGCTCTTCGCGCCGGATGCCGAGCCCGCGCAGCGCGGCGCCGAAACGCGCCGCCCGGTCGGCGAGCTGGCGATAGGTGATCGTGCGCCGGCCGTCGATATAGGCCGGCTTGTCGGCGCGGCCGGCGGCGAGATTCGACTGCAATACGTCGGCGGCGAAATTGTAGTTGCGTGGGACTGCGCCCACGCCGGCGGACGCGCCTGCTTCCTCCGCCTTAAGTTCGGCGACTGCCATTTGTTTTCCTCCCGGGACGGCGCGTATTATGCCCCCGCTCGCAAGCTGCTGCCAAGCGCAGCATATTTCGCGCCGCCGGACCGGTGCGCCCGGTCATGCCGCGCAGAACCAAGAAGTCGCCCAAGGGAGCCGTTTTCATGATTTTCAGCCGGGATCGCATTCTGACCACCCATGTCGGCAGCCTGCCGCGCAACGAGAAGCTGTCCGAATTGCTGGTACGTCAGGAAGCGGGCGAGACCTTCGACGTCTCGGAAATGGCGTCGGAAATGGACAAGGCGGTGCGCCACGTGGTCGACAAGCAGGTGGAGGCCGGCATCGACATCGGCAACGACGGCGAGCAGCAGCGGGTCGGCTTCCAGACCTATGTGCCGCAGCGCATGGCAGGCTTTGCCGGCATATCGAAGCGGCGGCGCGGCAAGGAATTCGAGGATTTTCCCGAGCTGGTGGCGAGCCTGATGCGGCGCTTTCCCCATGTCAGCCGGCAGCAGAACGCGCCCGAGTGCCAGAGCGAATTGCACTATCGCGACATCAAGCCGCTGGAAAGCGAGATCGCGCGCTTCAAGAAAATCGCCGGCGGCAAGTTCGCGGAAGAATTCATGACGGTGCCCTCGCCCGGCATCGTCTCGTCGACCATGCTCGATGCCTTCTATGGCTCGCAGGACAAATATCTGAGCGCGCTGTCGCGCGAGATGAAGAACGAATGCCAGGCCATTCACAAAGCCGGCCTGCTGTTGCAGATCGACGCGCCCGACCTCGCCATGGACCGCACCATGATGTACCGCGATCTCGACGACGACGGCTTCGTCAAGGCGGTGGAGCGGCATGTGCGGGCGATCAACGAGATGATCGACGGCATCCCGCGCGAGCGCGTGCGGCTGCACATTTGCTACGGAAACTGGGAAGGCCCGCACATCTACGACATTCCGCTGGTGAAGATCTTGCCGGCGCTCTATCGGGCTGAGGTCGGCGCGCTGTCGATCGAGTTCTCCAATCCGCGCCACGCGCATGAATACACGGCCTTCGAAACCCATCCATTGCCGAAGGACATGTTGCTCATTCCGGGCGTGATCGAGACCACCTCGAATTTCGTCGAGCATCCCGAGGTGGTGGCGCGCCGCATCGCGGAAGCGGTCGCCGCGGTCGGCGAACGCGAGCGCGTGATCGCCGGCACCGATTGCGGCTTCGGCACGTTTACCAACAGAGAATGGGTGATCGAGCCGGCGGTGTGGCTGAAGCTCAAATCGCTGCGGCAGGGCGCGGATATCGCCTCGGCGCGGTTGTGGGGGCGCAAGAGCGCGGCGTGAGGTGCTGTCATTCCGGGGCCGGCCGAAGGCCGGAGCCCGGAATGACCGGATAATGATTTCAAGCCTGGACTATCGAGCATTGCTTTTTTTGCCGCTTTTTTACCCGGGTAATATTGACAGGCGTTTTACCCGGGTATAATAGGCAACCTCCAAACACCGGAGGTCCTGGCCCATGCGCACCGACAAGAGCCGATCCGCCGTCGCCTTTGCCGGCGATGCCTGCATCGCGGCCGGAACGCTCGACACGGTCGCGCTCGCCGCCCAGAAGGCGCAAGCACGCCCGCGCGCCAAGCCGGTCCTCGTCTTCGACGCGGCAACCAGCGAGCCGATCGACCTCGACCTGCGCGGCTCGCACGCGGACGTGCTGGCGCGGCTGTCGACGGACGGCGGCGAAACCCAGAGCGAAGCGCCGCGCGGTCCCGGCCGGCCGAAACTCGGCGTCGTCGCGCGCGAAATCACGCTGCTGCCGCGGCATTGGGATTGGCTCAACAGGCAGCCGGGCGGCGCCTCGGTCGCCTTGCGCAAATTGGTCGAGCATGCCGCGCGCGCCAATGCCGGCAAGGATCGTGTGCGCGCGGCGCAAAATGCCGCCTACCGCTTCATGTCGGCAATGGCCGGGGACCGTGCCGGTTTCGAAGAGGCCGCGCGTGCGCTGTTCGCCGGCGACGACGAAAAGTTCGAGGCACTGATTGCAGCATGGCCCAAAGATGTTCGCGATCACGTCAAGAAACTCGCGACGCCCGCCTTGCGATCGATGTGAAGGCCACGCGACGGGCCCGGATATATCTTAAGGCCGCCGCGGCACCACAAGGTTGGCCGTGAAGATTTGCACCGGCTCGTCGTTTTGATTGAGCGTCGTGGTGCGAATCTTCGCCAGGCCTTGCTCCGGCCGCGACCGCGACGGGCGCACGTCGAGCACTTCGCTCTTCACCCGCAGCCGATCGCCCGGACGCACCGGCCGCGGCCAGCGCATGTCCTCGACGCCGGCGCCGACGATGCCGCCGGCGAGCGGCAAGCCATATTGGAGCAGCAGCCGCATGGTGAGCGAGGCGGTATGCCAGCCGCTCGCTGCAAGACCGTGGAAAAGCGTGTCGGCCGCGGCCGCTTCATCGAGATGGAACGGCTGCGGATCGAATTGCGCGGCATAGGCCGTGATCGCCTCGGCCGTGATCGGCTCGCTTTCGCCGCGCGGCTCGAAGATCTGGCCGGGAACAAGGTCGTCGAGATAAAGCGATGCAAGTTGGCTGTCGGTCCTCATGAACGTATCTCCACCCGCCTAGACCGGCTGCACGCGGACGCGCGCGGCAAGCCTCTGTCTGAACCAGACGCCGGCGGCAATGGCAGCGGCGTTGACGCAGCCGAAGCTGACGAGCGCCAGCGCGACCACGATGAACAGCGCGCCGAGGCCGCCGCCGAGACGAATGGCAAGCCATCCGCCGCCGGCGGCGATGGCGACGCGCAGCATCGCCGAAAGCGCCGGCCAGCCGAGGCGGCCAGCGCCCTGCGAGGCGAAATAAAGGGCAAGGCCGAAGCCGAAGAAGCCGTAGAAAGGCCCGACCGTGCGCAGATATTGCGTGCCGACCGTGAGCATGACGGGGTCGTGGCCGAACAGGCCGAGCCAGGCATGCGGGAACAGCGCCGCGGTCACCCCGATGAGTTCGGTCAACCCGCCGGCGATGGCCGCCCCGGTCCAGGCCGTTCGCAGGGCACGCTCGCGGTGACCCGCACCGATGCTCGAGCCGACCATGGCCGCCAGCGGCGCGCCCAGCCCGAAGACCAGCGGCACCAGGAAATATTCGAGTCGCGCGCCGGTGCCGTAGCCGGCGACCGCGTTGGGGCTGACCAAGCCGGTGAGCCCGGTCGCCACCGCAATGCTGACATTGGTGGAGAGGCTGACCAGCGAGGACACCGCGCCGACCCGCAGGATTTCATAGAGCGACGGCCAGGAAAGCCGCGGCGGCCGCAACGAAGGCTTCAGCACGCCGCGGCCCGACCAGATATAGATCGCGAAGATCACGCTGCCGACGACGTAGTAGCTGACGACGGCCGCGGCGCCGCCGACGATGCCGAGATGCGGGAACGGACCGATGCCGAAGATGAGGCAGGGCGACAGCGGCACCAGCAACAGCGCGCCGACGGCAACCACGGTCGCCGGAAAGTAGATATTGCCGGTGCCGCGGATGACCGCGGCGAGCGAATTGAACAGCCAGAGCGGCAGCGCTCCGGCAAACACCAGATTGGAATAGACGATCGCCGCGGCCAGCGATCCGGCGCGCCCGCCCATCAAGGCATAGAGGCTCGGGCCGCCGAGCAGCACCGCGGCCGAGGTCAGCGCGCCGCAGATGAGCGCGATGGCAACCGCATGCCAGACCAGCCGGTTGGCGGCTTCCCGGTCGCCGGCGCCGAGCGCGCGCGCGATCGAGGAGAGAATGCCGCCGCCCATCGCGCCGGACGAGATCATCACGAACAGCATCAGCACCGGAAACACCAGCGCCATGCCGGCGAGCGCATCGATGCCGAGCTTGGCGACAAAATAGGTTTCGATCAGGCCGATGGCGGACTGCATCACCATGACGACCACGTTCGGCACCGCCAGCAGAACGAGCGTCGGGCCGATCGGACCTTCGAGCAGTTTGCGCGTCCGCGGGTCCATGACCGGCCTCGTTCTCGCCAATATGTGCATATGCACTCGTTCTTGACTTCTATACGTGCGTATGCACATATTGGCAAGGTAGGGCGCGGCCCGCCGCGGGAATGGGAGCCATGCGAAAACTACGAGCCAGCGACTTGGGCGACTATGCGGAGATGGGCGCAACGCCCTGCAACAACCTGGCGCTGCGGCAGGCCGCCCGCCATGTCTCGCAGCTCTACGACCGCTACATGGCCGAGGCGGGCCTGCGCGGGACGCAATTTTCGATCCTGTCGAAACTGAGCCGCCTGGGACCGTTGCCCATCGGCAAGCTGGCCGACGCCATGGTCATGGAGCGCACCGCGCTCAGCCGTGCGATCGGCCCGCTCGAACGCGACGGGCTTGTCGCCGTGGGCGAAGGCTCCAACAAGCGCACCCGCCGCGTCGCGCTCACCGACGCGGGCGCCGCCAAGCTCAAGGCGGCGCAGGTCCATTGGCGGCGGGCGCAGAAGGCGTTCGAGACGGCCTTCGGTTCCGCCGACGCGGAGGCCCTGCGCGCAAGCTTGCGCCGCGTCGTCGACGTGGCGTGACGCGCACAACGCGGAATTGCTATAGTCCTCCCATCACTGCCGGCGCGACCGGCAAAATAACCCATCCGATCCCGGGAGGACGCCATGGACGAGAGAACGCGCGAGCCGGTGAAGATCACCGCCGAGGATATCAACCCGCGCTACAATTGGGGCCGTCACCTGCCCGTGCTCGGCACCATGGGGGTGGATTTCGAGGAGCGCGTCGATTACCGGCGCCTGCACCGCTACCGGCTCGCCCGCGCGCAAGCCGCGCTGGAGGCCTCCGATCTCGGCGCGCTGTTGCTGTTCGACGACAACAACGTTCGCTACGTCAGCTCGACCAAGATCGGCGAATGGGCGCGCGACAAGCTCTCGCGCTGGGTGCTACTGCCGCGCGGCGGCGATCCGATCCTGTGGGACTTCGGCTCGGCCGCCGTGCATCACCGGCTCTATTCGCCGTGGCTCCGGCCGGAGAACTGCAAGGCCGGCCTGGTGGGCATGCGCGGCACCGTCGATCCGGCCTTCGGCCTGATGAAGCACCACGCCCAGGAGATGGCCTCGATCCTGAAAGAGCACGGCGTCGCCAAAATGCCGGTCGGCGTCGACATCATCGAGCCGCCGATGATGTTCGAACTGGAAAAGGCGGGGCTGAAGGTCAAGGACGGCCAGCAGGTCATGCTGGAGGCGCGCGAGATCAAATCGGCCGACGAGATCGCGCTGCTCAACCGCGCCGCCGCTATGGTGGACGGCGCCTACGACCTGATCGATCAGAAGCTGCGCCCCGGCGTGCGCGAGAACGACATCGTCGGCATGGTCAACGACTTCCTCTACCGCCACGGCTCCGACGACGTGGAGGCGATCAACGCCATTTCCGGCGAGCGCTGCAATCCGCATCCGCACAACTTCACCGACCGCATGATCCGCCCCGGCGACCAGGTGTTCTTCGACATCCTGCAGGCCTTCATGGGCTACCGCACCTGCTATTACCGCACCTTCAATGTCAGCCGCGCCACGCCCGCGCAGCACGACGCCTACAAGAAGTGCCGCGAGTGGCTCGATCTGGCGATCGACCTGATCAAGCCGGGCGTCAGCACCGCCGAGGTGTGCAGCGTGTGGCCGAAGGCGCAGGACTTCGGCTTCCCGGACGAATTGTCGGCCTTCGGCCTGCAATTCGGCCACGGGCTGGGGCTGAACCTGCACGAGCGGCCGATCATCTCGCGCGTGGTGTCGATGGACCACCCGACGGTGATCAAGGAAGGCATGGTGTTCGCGCTGGAGACCTATTGCCCGGCCACCGACGGCTATTCGGCCGCGCGCATCGAGGAAGAGATCGTGGTCACCGACAAGGGCCACACCGTGATCTCGCTGTTCCCGGCGGAGGAGCTGCCGATCGCGGCGAAGTATTGAGGCGCTGCCTCACCACACGGTCATTGCCGGGCTCGACCCGGCAATCCATGAGGCGTCGCAATTCGGGAAGTCGACGTTAGGCCCTCATGCACTGACAGGCATCATGGATGCCCGGGTCAAGCCCGGGCATGACGGCGACGAGGACGGCGGAACAGCTCACCCACCCATCCGCCGCAACTGGGCGAGCCGCTTCTCCAGCGCGCGTTTGACGTCGTAGCCATCGCGGCCGAACTGCTTGTCGCGCCGGGCGATGAAGGCGCGCTGCTCGCGTCGCAGGCGCTTGGCGGCGCGGCGATGGAGCTTGGCAAGCGCGGCCTTGTAGGCGGCCTCGATCTCGCGGTCGAGCCGCGCCAGCGTCGGGTCGGCGCAGATCGCCTTTTCGACCGCCAGCCTGGCGCCGGCGCAGTCGAAGGCCGGCTTGACCGGCGGGCCGGCGAGCTGAAGGCGCGCGCGCTCCTGCCGCGCCTTGGCGAGCATCTCGGCCGCCGTGTCGAAACGCGGATTGGCGCGCAACGCCTGCTCGAAATCGGCGATGGCGTTTTCCAGATCGCCCTTGCCGCGATAGGCGACGCCGCGATTGTAATAGGCGAGATAGAAAGCGGGATTGAGCGAGAGAGCGCGGTCGTAATTCTCGATGGCGTGGTCGTAATCGCCCTTGAGATTGTAAGAGTTGCCGCGATTGGTGAGGAATTTCGCTTTCGGCTGCAGGCGGATCGCCTCGCTGAAATCGGCGATGGCGCGGTCGTAGTCGCCGTTGGCCTGGTAATTGAGGCCGCGATTGTCGAAAAATTCCGGCACCGAGGGATCGAGCCGGATCGCCTCGCTGTCGTCGGCGACGGCCTGGTCGTAGCGGCCGAGCTTCTTGTAGACGGCGCCGCGGTTGGTGAAGGTTTTCGCGTCTTTGGGGTCGAGCGCGATCGACCGATCGTAGTCCTTGATGGCGGCCTGGTAATCGCCCTTGAAATAATAGGCGGCGCCGCGGTTCTTATAGCTTTGCGCGAATTTCGGATTGAGCCTGAGCGCTTCGTTGTAGTCCTCGATGGCGCGGTCGTATTGGCGGTTGTTGTTGAAGATATTGGCGCGCACGTCGAGCGCGATGAAGTCGTTCGGTTTCAGGCGCAGCGCCGCGTTGATATCGACCAGCGCCTGGTCGAGACGGCCGGTCATGCGGTAATTGCGCGCACGCTCGCGATAGGCGACCTCGTTGTTGGGGTCGAGCGCGATGGCGCGGTCGAAATCGGCGATCGAAGCGTCCATCTTGTTGGCATAAGCCCTGGCCGAGCCGCGGTTCGTCAGCAACGTGGAGAGCGCGGGCGCCGGCATATCCTTGGCGGCGTCGATCAGCGCGCTGCAGGCGGCAATGCGCTGCGCCGGCGAATGCGCCTGGTAGTCCTCTTTGGCGCAGAGCGCGGCATTGGCGTCCGACTGCGCGCGCGCCGGCGCGTCCGCCAGCACGGCCAACAGGCTGGCCGCGGCCAGCAAGGCAACGGTGGAACGCATGGTCTGCCCCCACGGCTTCAGGCTTCAGCGACCGGCGGCTCGGCGCCGCCTGTCCCTCGGTCGCAGCCGGGCGGCTTCAGGTTCAACCGCCCGCTTTGCCCGCGTTTTGAGGCTAGTGCCGCCGATTTGAAGTTCCTACACCACCTGCCGCAAGCTCGTTTAGGAACTTCAAATCGAAAAGCGGCACTAGAATCATATAGATGCTAGTGCCCCTTTGCTTCCGAAGTTCGTGTCAGCGCGTGCCGCTATGTAACACGAACTTCGGAAGCGGGGCACTGCCCGCCGGCGTGATAGCGGCTAGCGGGTGATCGGCTGGCCGACGGCATAATAGGTCTGCGGCCGAAAAAAGGGGGTACTCGCCGATGGCAGCCAAACCGAAAATCGCCGTGCTGGGCGCCGGCATGGGCGGCCTGGCGGCGGCCGCGCTGCTTGACCGCGCCGGCTGCGACGTGACGGTCTACGAACAGGCCAAGGCCTTCGCGCGGGTCGGCGCCGGCATCCAGATGAGCCCGAACGCGCTGCGCGTGCTGCGCGCGCTCGATCTGGAGGCGCATATCCGCCGCGTCGCCTTCCAGCCGCGCTCCTGGCGCAACCGCACCTGGGACACGGGCGAGATCCAGAACGAATTGCCGCTCGGCGCCGAGGCGGAAGCGCGCCACGGCGCGCCCTATCTGCTCGGCCACCGCGCCGATCTGCACGCGGCGCTGCTGTCGCGCGTGCCGGAGAAGCAGATCGCGCTCGACAAGCGGCTGACCGATCTCAGCCAGAACGCAACGAGCGTCACGCTTTCCTTCGCCGACGGCGGCACGGCCAAGGCCGACATCGTGCTCGCGACCGACGGCCTGCATTCGCGCGCGCGCGAAATCCTGTTCGGCGCTGCCGAGCCGCGCTTCACCGGCAATGTCGCCTACCGCACGGTATTTGCCGCCGCGCGGTTGGGCGGCCTGACGCTCGACGACAATTGCAAATGGTGGGGGCCGGACCGCCACATCGTGATCTATTACGTCAACCCGCGGCAGGACGAGCTCTATTTCGTCACCAGCGTGCCGGACCCCGACTGGACGCTCGACTCGTGGTCGGCGATGGGCGATTTGCGCGAATTGCGCGCGGCGTTTACCGGCTTTCATCCCGACGTGCTCCGCGTGCTGGAAGCCTGCCCGGCCGTGCACAAATGGGCGCTCGCCGACCGCGATCCGATGCCGCGCTGGAGCGAAGGCCGCATCGCGCTGATGGGCGACGCCGCCCATCCGATGACGCCGACCATGGCGCAAGGCGCGGCGCAGGCGCTGGAGGACGCCATGGTCATGGCGCGTTGTCTGCAACGCTTCGGCTATGAGGACGTGAGGCAAGCCTTCCGCACCTTCGAGGCGCACCGGCGCGCGCGCACGGCGCAGATCCAGCTCACCTCGCACCGCAATGTGTGGATGCGCGGGCGCACCGACGGCGGCTGGCTGTACGATTACGACGCCGGCAGCGCGCCGCTGGAAGAGGCCGCGCCGGACGCGGCGGAGTAATACTGAAAGTCCTGAGCCGAAGTAGCGCGACGCAGGCGGCGCGCTCCCTCTCCCCGCTTGTGGGGAGAGGTAAAGAGCATCAAATCCCCATCGCCTGCTCGAAGGCGCGGCGCACCTCCGGGCGGCTGGCCGTAATGGTGGCGGAAGCCGGCCAGACGCTCCTTCAGCAGCGGGTGCTTGTGGTAGTCGGCAAGCGGCACGCCCTCGACGTTGTATTGGCGCATGACGTCGGGCAGTTCGACGCAGGCCGCCTTGGCGGGATCGCGGATGATGCCGGAGGGGTCCTCGCCCTTCGCCACCTTGTCCATATCCGCGAAGAAGCGCTTGCGCATCGCGACGATGCCGACATCGCTCGAGCGCAGATTTTCGCGCGTGCGGTCGGCGATGCGGCCCTGCCCCACCCAGCCGATGATGTCCTGATTGATGACGTGGCTGTCGATGAAACGCCCGTGCGCGTCGCGCAGCGGCGAAACCCACACCGGCACGCTCTCCTGCACAAAGGGCTCGCGCCCCTGCGGCACGCGCATGAAGAACCACGAAATCGACAACGTGTTCTCGTCGTCGACCGGCACGCGCCATTCGAAATGCATGCCGAGATAGAAGCCGTTCGGCCACAGCGCCACGCGGCCGACGGTCCAGTTCGGATCGCTTTCGTCGGCGCCCTCGCGGATACGGCGGTAGACGAAGCCGTGCTCGAATTCGTCGAACCTGAGTTTCAAATGGCGCGCGGCCTGCGCCTCTTGTCCGCGCAAATTCGCACTCCAGTTCTCGTGCATCCATTCGAAATGCACCGGATCGATGGAGTTCTCCTGGCACTGGAACCAATTGCAGGGCACCTCAGCGGTAACGATCTCGCGGAAGCCGTTCTGGTAGGTGAACGGCGCCCAATTCGGCAGTTCGGGCGCGGGCTGCGGGCCCAGATAGGCCCATAGCAGGCCCGCCAGTTCGCGCACCGGATAGCCCGCGACGGCGCAGCCCTCGCGCGATTTCGGATTGGGATTGGCGATGTCCTCGTAGGGCTGCTCGATGCAAACCCCGCGCTCATCGAACTTCCAGCCGTGATAGAAGCAGCGCAGCCCGGTTTGCTCGACCGTGCCGCAGCTAAGATCGGCGCCGCGATGCGCGCAGTGGCGCGCGATCAGGCCATAGCGGCCGGAGAGGTCCTTGTAGAGCGTCAAATCCTCGCCGAGCAGCCGCACCGGCTTGACCGGCCTTTCCGCGGTGAACTCGCCGGCGCCGGCAATCGGCATCCAATAGCGCCGCAACAGCGCGCCCATGGGCGTGCCCGGCCCGACGCGGGTGAGCATGTCGTTACGCGCGGCGCTCAGCATGGCGGGCAGCTCCTCGTTGCCGTTTGCGCCTCAGGGCGATGCCGAAGGCGCATCGTAGGGGCAAGCCGGGCCGGGGCAATGGGGTGGCACGGCGCCGCAGGGCAGCCGTGCAGGTGCGCGCTGGCGAAAGCGCATTCGGATCGCTATGTGAAGGGCTGCCTGCCGAAAGAGAGCTCGATGGACGCGCTCAAGTACAAACCCGACCCGCTCGAATTCAGGGCCGCCCCCACGCTGCCGAGCCTGCGCAACCCGACCGCTGAGGCTTTGTGGAAAGGGTTCCGCGGCTGTTGCCCGGCCTGCGGCAAGGGCCGCATGTTCCGCGCCTATCTGAAGGTGGCCGACAATTGCCCGGCGTGCGGCGAGGAACTGCACCATCATCGTGCCGACGATTTTCCCGCCTATCTGGTGATCGTCATCACCGGCCATATCCTGGTGCCGATCGTGCTGGCGGTGGAGACCGCCTTCGCGCCGCCGATGGTGCTGTCGATCCCGCTCTGGCTCTCGCTCGCCGGCATCATGAGCGTCAGCCTGCTGCAGCCGGTCAAGGGCGCGGTGGTGGCGCTGCAATGGCATCTCGGCATGCACGGCTTCGAGCAGTCGCGCAAGATGACCGAGCTGGAGCCGACCGCTATCCTGCCCTCTTCCTGACCCGCCGTCAGCCGGCGCTGCGCTGCTTCTCCCGCAAATGCGGGAAGCGTTCGCTCAGCAATGAGCCGTGATAATAGGTCGGCTTGAACGAGGGGTGCGCGCGGATTGCGTCGTACCAGGCGACCACGCGCGGCAGGTCCTGCCAGTCGGCCAGCCCGAGATCGTCCATACGCACCAGCGCCGGCATCACCGACACGTCGGCGAGCGTGATGTCCCGGCCCATCAGCCAGGGACCGCCGCTCTTCTCGATCTCGGCGTCCATACGCTCGTAGGCGCGGCGCAGGCGCTGCAGCGCGGCGTCCATCTCCTGCTTGGAGAAGCCGGCCTGGCCCATGCTGTACATGAACTCGCGGCGCAAGGGCTTCGACTCGGCCATGGCCGTGAAATCCTCGGCGCTCATCTTCTGGAAGCCCGGCAAAAAGGCGAGGTTGAAGGTCGGCACCCGCACGGCCGCCGCCGGCATTTCGTCGATATAGTGCATGAGCGCGCGCATATGGGCGCGCGCGACCGGGTCCTCGGGCGTGAAGCCTACCGCCGGCTCGACCTCGTCGAGGTATTCGATGATCGAGCTGGAATCGATGACGATGCTGCCCATCATGGTCGAGCGTGGGCACCACCCCATTGGGATTGAGCTTGAGATAGTCGGGCTTGAGCTGGTCCCCGGCCAGCAAATTGAGCTTCACCTCGTCGAAGGGCAGGCCCTTGCTGTTGAACACGAAGCGCACCCGCTGGCTGCACGTCGACTGCGGCGCGTTGTAGAGCTTGAAGGCCATGGCGGTTTGTCCTCGGTCTGGTTTTCTCGCGCGATGATGCGCCGCCAGGACGGCGCAAATTTTCGCGATATACAAGCAACATACTCGTGATCAAAGGATGCGCCGTCTCTTGCGCAGTCCGCGTCATGCACCGGGCACATAATGGATGCTTTGCACGATGCCGGCGGCGACGACAATCGCTACAGCGCCAAGAACACCTTTCCTCACGCGGCCGCCAGGCATCGCGTCAAGCAGATGCGCGACCGGAATCATTAGGAAGGGGATGAACATGCCGATGTATTCCCATTTTATGATGTCGAATTTTCTGGCGTTGTAGCCCACAACAGTCGCGCTCCCCAGCATCACCAAGCCGATGTAGAAAAGCGCCGCGAGCATGAGACGTTCGCATACTTGCAAGCGCTGGCCTCCCTGGGCGCGGCGCAAGGACCAGAGTAGCGCGATGACTCCCGCCGCATACAGGACAATATACAGCCAAGTTATCACGAGGCCAAAGCGCGCCCGCGCCAGCCGCCACGCGACCGTGTTGCCCGCCTCCTTGTTTGCATAGTGGTCGATGCCGTACCGCCAATAGTCACCGAACATGTCGATCATCAGGATATCGGCCATCGAGTCGGCATGATTGTCGCGGAACGGATTGCGCCACGCGCCGACCGGATCCACGTTGAGAAAAATCCGCGCGGTGGGCGTTGCTTGGTAGTCGGGCCAGTCCGCCTGGCCACCGCTGAAGAACCAGGCGCCGCACACAACTCTTTGCAACAGGACCAGAACGACCGCAACCGTGCACAGCACGACCGCCGGCCGCCACAGGCGCGCAATTCGCTGCGGCAGTGTTCCCGGAATAAAAGCCAAGACGGCACCACCGAGGCCAGCGGCAAAGAACATGCCGCTGATCTTTTGCGCAGCCATCAGGATCAGCAGACCTACGGCCGGCCACACGGTCGCACGCTCCGCCGAGGATTTTCCGAACTGCTGCCCGCGCCAGAACGCCATCGCATAAACGCAGACGTAGGGGGACAGGGCAAGCAGCAGGTTCTCGGGCCTCAACATCGACAAGCTGCGCTGGATCGGCGGGAAAAACAGGCAGAGGGCGACGAATGCAAACTGCGTATAAAACCGGAATCCAAGCCGCCGTGCGAGCAAAAGGCAGCCGTACAGATAGACCGCGAGAAAGATCGTATTGCTCAACACGGTCGCGGTCTTGAGGAACGCCAGCTTGCCGATGACGCCGAGATCAAACGCCGCACTGAATGGCGCCGACAACAAGGCCACGGCCAGGTAATAGTAAGGGCCGTTGTAACCATGAGGGAAGCGCAGGTGGACGATGTCAACCAGCGCCGAAAAGTGCATGTTGGGATCGTGCTGCATATACGGGTCGTACCAGGACGCGGTATGCAGACGCAGTGCGACTGCGACGGCGAGCATCGCCAGGCAGACAAGGACTGTCTTGCCGCGTTCTATGTCATTCAAATTGAGCCGCAACGGAAAAAGAAATCGCGCAATACGCGCTCTAATCATTTTTTCGGCCATCAATCAAATATCCCTGCTCTGCAACGAATGAGCCAACTCGCTTACTCCTCGCGGGCTTTGCATCCATCCCGCGTCCGCATCGTTCCGACGCGACGGGTAAGAGAGCTTCAGGCTAATGGCGGCTGCTTGCGCGCTTCCTGGAAATCCCGCGTTTCCGCCTCATGATGCGCCATTTCCGCGCGACAAATCCACCGGCGATTTTATGGCCATTTTACTTGTGGCGGGCGGCGGGGGCGCGTTGAGTGGTCGCGTGCATGGTCGTCGCTTTCCTCCCTAAAGGCTTCAGCGGCGGCTAATCCTCCACCTCATGCACGTCGGGGGCCGCGTCAGCGGCCCCCTTTTTTGTCGCCAATCGTGTAAATTCCCCCCGCCGACAAAAAAATTCCCCCTTGTCGCAGCGGAATAGAAGCCCCCGCGCGGGGATTCGTCCTATCGGCACTCACGGCACGACACCACTCAAGAGGAGGATCAATCGATGAAGAAATTGCTTATCCCGGCGGCGATCGCCGCCATGCTGCTCGCCAGCGCCGCCTTCGCCGCGCCCGCCATGATCGGCAATTCCGCCAAGGGCAAGGTGCTGACCGACGCCAAGGGCATGACGCTCTACACCTTCGCCAAGGATTCGAAGGGCAAGTCGGCCTGCAACGGCAAGTGCGCGGAAAACTGGCCGCCGCTGCTGGTGTCGGCCGGCGAGAAGGGCGCCAAGGGCTACAGCAAAATCAAGCGCAGCGACGGCAAGATGCAGTGGGCCTACAAGGGCAAACCGCTCTACACCTGGAAGAAGGACCAAAAAGCCGGCGACATCACCGGCGACGGCTTCCTCAACGGCGCCTGGCACATGGCGAAGCCGTAAGGCACCGCGGCGCCACACGACAAGCTGTCATCGCCCGCGAAAGCGGGCGATCCAGTATTCTCACGCGTGGCGGTCGATCGAAACGCGACTAGTTACTGGATGCCCCGCTTTCGCGGGGCATGACAGCCGAATTTGCAGCGCGGCCTACTACTACTCTAACCCTGTCGGCACGTTCTTGTTTTCCGATTCGAGCTTCATGCCGGCGGCGAGCGCCATGGTCTCGGCCAGCGCCGCGAAGTCTTTCTGAATGTATTCTTCCGGATTCTTCTGCAGCATGGCGGCGCCGAAATGGCTCTGCAGCACCTCGCGCGTCGCCGCCGTCACCGGCATCGGCACGTCCATCTCGCGGCCGAGCGCAAGCCCGAGATCGAGATCCTTGCGCAACAATTCCGGCGTGAAGGTGGTGGTCCAGTCGAGATTGACCAGCGCCGGCGACTTGTAGGCGGTGAACATCGAGCCCATCACCGAATTGTTGAGGAAGGCGAGGAAGGCGTGGCGCGGCACGCCCATCTTGTTGGTCAGCAGCGTGATCTCGATCAGGTTCTCGATCACCACGCCGAGCATGACGTTGTGCGCGATCTTGCACACGCGCGCGAGCTCGCCCTCGCCGGCGTAGGCAACGCCGCGCGGCGCGATCGCCTCCATCAGCGGCATCATGGTCTTGCAGGCGGCCTCCGGGCCGGAGACGATGGCCGACAATTTGCCGGCCTTGATCACCTTGGCGTTGCCGGAGACGGGCGCGGCGACGTAGTCGCAGCCTTTCTCCTGCAGCCGCTTGCGGATGTCGGCGGACTGATCGACCGAAATGGTCGAGCAGTCGACCAGGATGCCGGGCAATTTACCGCCGGCCGCCAGTCCGTTGGCGCCGAGCGAGACTTCGGCCAGGTCCTTGCCGGTCGAGACGATGGAGAACACCACGTCGCAAGAGGAAAGATCGGAAATCTTGTCGACCACCTTGCCGCCGGACTTGGCCAGCGGCTCGGCCTTGGCGCGGGTGCGATTCCAGACCGAAACCGCGTAGCCGGCCTTGAGCAGCCGCTCCGCCATCGGTAATCCCATGCGGCCGGTGCCGATCCAGCCGACCTTCAGCGTATTCTTCGACATAACGAAACTCCCGTTGAACAATTCGCCGCCGAGCGGACCTCAGCGCGGCTTTAGCCGGTCCGCGCCGCAAGCGCCAGCGTCAAGGCGGCCGCCCCGCGCCGCGACTCATAGCGCCCCAGCTTGTGGCCGGTGCCGCCGCGGCATTATCCTGTCGGCACGAGGCCGAACAAGAGTGGGTGCCGGTGGCATGAGTGCGGGGACGAGCGGTGCGGTGCTCTGGCGCGTCGACGCGCGCGGCGTCGCCTATGTCACGCTCAACCGGCCGGAGGTCTACAACGCCTATAACAGCGAGATGATCGCCGGGCTGCTGGCGGCCTATGAGGATCTGGCCGACAAGTCTTTGCGCGCCGTGCTGCTGACCGGCGCCGGCAAGAATTTTCAGGCCGGCGCCGACCTCAAATGGCTCGACACAATACGGACCTCCTCGCCGGAGGAGAACTTGCGCGCCTCGCGCGCGACCGCCGAGGCGGTGCAGCGGCTGAACTTGCTGCCGGTGCCGACGGTGGCGTTGGTACAGGGCGCCTGCTTCGGCGGCGGCACCGGCATCGTCGCCGCCTGCGACATCGTCGTTGCCGCCGACAACGCCACCTTCTCCATCGCCGAGGTGCGCGTCGGCGTCGCCGGCACCATCATCGTGCCGCAGCTCAACGACGCCATCGGGCTGCGCCAGGTGCGGCGCTATGCGCTGACCGGCGAGCGCTTCGACGCGCAGGAAGCCCGCCGCATCGGCCTGGTGCACGAGGTGGTGCCGCTCGCCGAATTGGCGGCGGCCGGCGAGCGCATTATCGGCGCCGTGCTGGCGAGCGCGCCGGAGGCGGTGGCGCACACCAAAGCCGCCGCGCTGCGCTTTGCCTGGAGCGACCTCGACGCCAAAACTTTCAACGCGCTGATCGACGGCCATGCCGCCCGGCGCCAGAGCGCGGAGGGCGCCGAAGGCATGCGCGCCTTCGCCGAGAAGCGCCCGCCGGGCTGGGCGCCGAAGACCAAGGCTTGACTTGAACGCCGCGACCGGCGCTTTCCGCGCCGGCTCTTGCAACCGACACCGGAGATGCGCATGTCCGCCGCCGACAACCCGCTCGCCAGCAGCGGCGAGCCCGTGAGCTGGAATTTCAAGCTGCTGGCGCACAACGATCTCGGCGGCTTCGGCGGCATGGGCGAAGGCATGTCGGTGCAGATCGCCAAGGACGGGCGCCGCATCATCTGGCTGGCGCACGAGAGCGCGCCGAAGAATTTCACCGGCGTCGACGTGTCCGATCCGCGCAAGCCCAAGGTCGTGGTGCAGACCGACTTGCCGCAGGCCTATATGCGCTCCAATTCGCTCGAGCTCTCCGGCGACATCATGGCCGTGGCCTATCAGACGCAAAAGCCGGGTCTGCAACCGGCCGGGCTGGAGCTGTTCGACGTCTCGACGCCGGAGAAACCGCGCTCGATCTCGTTCCTTGACTGCTCGGGCGCCACGTCGCGCGGCGTGCACCAGGTGTGGTTCTGCGACGGCGAATACGTGCACATGGCCGCCGGCGCGCCCGATTTCACGCCCAGCCATCCGCTCGACGACCAGTTCTACCGCTGCATCGACGTGCGCAATCCGTCGAAGCCGGTGGAAGTCGGGCGCTGGTGGATGCCGGGCACGCGTTCCGGCGAAGACGCGCTGCCGCCGCCGCGCCATAAGCTCGACAAGGGCTATCGCGCGCACAACACCAACGTCTACAGGCAGCGGCCGGACCGGCTTTATCTCTGCTACATCGACGGCGGCATGTTCGTCATCGACATCGCCGACAAGGCGCATCCCAAGCCGGTCGCGCACTG
Organism: uncultured Pseudomonadota bacterium; assembly: GCA_963805535.1. Lineage (GTDB taxonomy): Bacteria > Pseudomonadota > Alphaproteobacteria > Rhizobiales > Xanthobacteraceae > Pseudolabrys. The sequence continues at coordinate 40,209 of CAWDUV010000002.1, read as the reverse complement.
GACCAATTCGCCGCCCTATACCGGCTTCATGCACACCGCGATGCCGCTGTTCGAGCGCGGCTTGCTGATCGTCACCGACGAGTTGACCGAGGACGCCGGCAAGGACTGGCCCAAGCTGGTGTGGATCCTCGACATGCGCGACGAGACGCACCCGGTTTCGATCGCCACCTGCCCGCTGCCGCCGCTCGACGCCTACAAGAGCCGCGGCGGCCGCTTCGGTGCGCACAATATCCACGAGAACCCGCCGGTGCCGACCGCCTGGCAGTCCGACCAGATCGTGCTCGGCACCTTCTTCAACGGCGGCCTGCGCGCCTACGACATTGCCAACCCTATCAGCCGAAGGAAGTGGCGGCCTTCGTGCCGCCGCCGCCGAAAGGCTCGCCGCAGGCGCGGTGCAGCTCAACGACGTGTTCGTCGACGAGCGCGAGATCGTCTACACGGTCGACCGGCACAGCGGCGGGCTGTACATGCTGGAAATGGATTTCTGACTTGAAGTCGCGATGAACGAGCTCTTCCCCTCTCCGGCCGCCGGGCGCTTCGGGCGCCGGCTCAAACGCGCGCGGGGCGCGCGCATTCCGGTAACCGTGGTCACCGGCTTTCTCGGCGCCGGCAAAACCACGCTGCTCAAGCGCTTTCTCGCCACGCCGGAAGGCGCACGGACCGCGCTGGTGGTGAACGAGTTCGGCGCGGTGGGGATCGACGACGCGCTGCTGCGTGGAAGCGCCGAGGAGACCGTGCTGCTCGGCAATGGCTGCCTGTGCTGCATCGCGCGCAGCGACCTTCAACAAGCTTTGCGGCGCATGGTGGTGGAGCGCGAGCGCGGCGAGATGCCGGACTTCAAGCGCGTGGTGATCGAGACTTCGGGCCTCGCCGATCCCTCGCCTATCCTGCAGACGTTCGCCACCGACCGCGCGCTGGGCGACGTGTTCACGATAGAGGCGCTGGTGACCGTGGTCGATGCCGTCACCGGCGCGGAGACGCTTTCCTGGTCGGCGGAGGCGCGCAAACAGGCGATCCTGGCCGACCGGCTGGCGATCACCAAGACCGACATTGCCGGCGAAGGCGCGGGCGAAGCGCTGGCGGCGCGGCTGCGCGCGCTCAATCCGGGCGCCGAAATCTTGCAGGCGGTGAACGGCGAGCTCGATCCTTCGCGGCTGACCGAGCCGGCGTCCGACCGGCGCAACGCCTTCGTCGCCGAGGCCGCGCACAGCGACGGCATTGTCAGCTTCGTGCTGCGCGAAGATGCGCCGGTGCCGTGGCCGGCGTTCGCGCGCGCCATGGAAACGCTGATGGCCATGCGCGGCGCCGACCTGCTGCGCGCGAAGGGCTTGCTCAACGTCGAAGGCTGCACCGGCCCGGTGGTGGTGCAGTTCGTGCAGCATCTCGCGCATCCGCCGGTCGAGCTGGCCGCCTGGCCGGACGACAGCCGGCAAAGCCGCGTGGTCTTCATCACGCGCGGGATTGCCGAAACCCAAGTGCGGGAATTGTTTGCGGCTGTACGCGCGCTTGCCGGTTAACGTCCGTCGTCCCCGGTCGAGCGCGCAGCGCGAGGGCCGGGACCCATACTCCGCAGTCTATCGACAGGCTGCGGAGTATGGGTCCCCGCTTTCGCGGGGACGACAATGGAGGGGCTTCACACCGCCGCCAGGCGCGACACGCTCTCGCGCGCCGCCGCGATGATGTCCGGCACCGCCGCCTCGTTGCCCGGCGCCATGATGTGGCAGCCGGCGACGTGCGCAATAGCGGCGAGCTCCGCCACCATGTCGAGGCAGATGCGGCGGCCTTCCGCCGCCGGATCGCGCGCGGCCTCCATGCGCGCGATGACCTCGTCGGGGATGATGGCGCCGTAAAGCTTGTCCCTGATCCAGCGCGCCGACTTGGCCGAGCGCAGCGGCACGATCCCGACGATGACGGCGAGCTTGTCGGCGAGGCCGTGCTCGGCAAGCCGCGCCAGGTAGCGGCGCACGACGCCGGCGTCCATGCAGAACTGGGTCTGCGAAAATTGCGCGCCCGAGGCGATCTTGCCGGCGAGCCCCTGCGGCGCCCAGCCGGCTGGCGGATCGATCGGATTGTCGGCGGCACCCAAAAAGAAATCGCAACGCCCGGCTAACCTTGCGCCCGGACGGCAGTTCGCCGGCATCGCGCAAGCGCCGCGCCGTCTCCAGCAATTGGCGCGGGTCGAGATCGAATACCGCTTTGGCCTCGGGCTGGTCGCCGGCGCTCGGGTCGTCGCCGCGCAGCGCCAAAAGATTGCGCACGCCGCAAGCCGCCGCGCTGATCAGGTCGCTCTGCAAGGCGATGCGGTTGCGGTCGCGGCAGGTGAGCTGCAGCACCGGCTCGATGCCTTCCTGCACCAGCATGGCGGCGGCGGTGACCGCGCCGAGATGCGGCCGCGCGCCGGCGCCGTCGGTGACGTTGACCGCGTCGGCCAGGCCCTTGAGCGGGAGGGCCTTGCCGAGCAATTCGGCCGGATCGGCCGAGACCGGCGGCGTAATCTCCGCGGTGATGACGAAACGGCCGGCGCGCAGCTTGGCTTGCAGGGACATTGCCATCGGCACCACGTGGCAAAATCCGGTGGACCTTGCAAGCGCAAGGGATCACATTAGTGTCATTCCGGCCGCGCGGCGTTACCCGGCCCCAACGAGGCGGATCATGTTTCAACCGGCGAAATCGCTCGACGAAGCGCTCTCCTGCATCACCGACGGTTGCATGCTGGTCGTGCCGCGCGAGGTGACCGGGGCACCGATGGCGGCGACACGCGCGCTGATCAGGCGCGGCGTCAAGCACCTGCATCTCATAACGCTGCCGACCTCGACGCTGCAGACCGATCTGCTGGTCGGCGCCGGCTGCGTCGAGACGCTGGAAACCAGCGCGGTCAGCCTGGGCGAGTTCGGGCCGGCGCCGCGCTTCTGCGCGGCGGTCACGCAAGGCAAGATCGTGATGAAGGACGCCACCTGCCCCGCGCTGCTCTCGCAGCTGCAGGCGGCGGAGAAGGGCGTGCCGTTCATGCCGCTGCGCGGGCTGATCGGCTCGGACGTGCTGAAATACCGCGACGACTGGAAGGTGATCGATTCGCCCTTCGCCAATTCCGATCCGGTCGTGCTGTTGCCGGCGCTCAAGCCGGACGTGGCGCTGCTGCACGCTTCGATGGCCGACCGCTTCGGCAATGTCTGGATCGGGCGACACCAGGAGCTGGCGACCATGGCGCACGCGGCGGCGAAGACCGTGGTGACGGTGGAGAAGATCCACGACGGCAATCTGCTCGACGATCCCGTGCTGGCGGCCGGCACGCTGCCCGGCTTCTACATCGAGGCGATCGCGCTGGCCGAGCGCGGCGCCTGGCCGCTGCCGCTGCCCGACGTCTACGGCGCCGACGATGGGCATATCGCGTTGTATGCGAAGATGGCGGCGACACCGGAAGGCTTCGCGGAATATCTGGACAAGTATCGTGTATGAGAAGCAGTCGCAGCATAAGCAGCTAGCGTCCCCTCCCCCGCTTGAGGGGGAGGGACAGGGAGGGGGGTAAGTGGCAATTTCAGTGCGAGCGGCTTACCCCCCTCCCGGCGCGCCTTAGCGCGTCGAAGACGCGCGTGGACGCGCTTATGGCGCGCCGACCTCCCCCGCAAGGGGGGAGGTAAGCCGTGCCCGACTTCCGCCCCGAAGAGCTGCTCGCCGACGTGATCACGCGGCTGATCGGCGACGTGCGGCATATTGCGGTCGGCAATGCCTCGCCCATTCCGGCCACCGCCGCGATCCTGGCGCGCGAGCGCGGCCGCGGGCGGCCTTACGTGTCGCTGCTGCAAAGCCGCAAGCACACCTTCTTCACCGACGGCGCGCGCGAACTGTTCGACTGCGCCGGGCAAGGCCGCATCGACGTGTTCTTTCTGTCGGGCGGGCAGATCGACGGCCACGGCAATATCAATCTGGTGTCGACCGGCGACTATGCGCATCCGAACGTGCGCTTTCCCGGCTCGTTCGGCTCGGCCTATCTCTATTACGTGGTGCCGAAGGTGGTGCTGTTCCGCACCGAACATTCGCGCCGCACGCTGGTGCCGCAGGTCGATTTCATCAGCGCGCCGGGCGCCAGCGAGCCCAACGTCTACCGCCCGGGCGGGCCGATCGCGCTGATCACCAACCGCTGCCTGTTCTCTTTTGCCGACGGGCATTTCACGCTGGAGAGCGTGCACCCCGGCCATACGGTCGAGGAAGTCATCGAGCACACCGGCTTCGAATTCGAGCGCGCAGCCGCGTGTGCCGGAGACGCCGCCGCCCTCGCCGGCAACCTTGGCGTTGATGCGCGAGGTGGTGGCGCCGCAGGTGGCCGAGTTCTACCCGCAGTTCGCGGCCAAGGTATGGGGGCTGGGCGAGGCGGCGGTCGCAAGGTGAAATATCGCGCGTGCGGCATACGCGCTTACCCTCTCCCCACCGGGGAGAGGGTGGCGAGCGCGGAGCGATAGCGAAGCGCGAGCCGGGTGAGGGGGCAAGGGCCTATCGAGAATCAGCTTGCCCCCTCACCCGCCCTCGCTCGGCTTCGCCTCCGCGAGGGCACCCTCTCCCCCGAGGGGAGAGGGAAAGAGAGATCGCGGCGCGCACCCTACTTCCCCCTTTCACGGGAAGGCAAAGAGCGGCTAGTCTCCCGCCCGAAAATCAATAACGAGGAAACGCAACGTGAAAACGGTGGAAGCGGCGGTGATCGGCACCGGCTGGTGCGGGGGAATTCGCGCGGAAACGCTGTCGCGCTCGGCGCTGGTCGACCGGCTGCACATCTGCGAGATCAAGCCCGACCGGCTTGCCGAAGTGAAGGCGCTGACCAAGCCGGCGACGGCCACGCTCGACTACCAGGACATCGTCAAGAACGACAATATCGGCGTGGTCTACATCTCCACCACGCCGGAATCGAACCACTATCCGATCGCGCGCGACTGTCTGCGCGCCGGCAAGCACGTGCTGCTGGAAAAGCCGATCGCGCTCGAACTGTGGGAAGCCGACGAGCTGATCGAGATTGCCAAGCGCAACAAGGTGAAGTTCACCATCGGCTATTCGCAGCGCTTCAACACCAAGTTCGCCTACGCCAAGAAGAAGATCGTCGACGGCACGCTCGGCAATGTGGTGTCGGTCATGGTGAGCCGGCATCTCTCGCGCTCGCTCGGCAAGAAGATCGCCAGCCGCGTGCGGCTTTCTCCCGTCGTCATGGAATCGACGCACGACCTCGATTTCGTGTTCTGGCTGCTGGAGCCGGCGAAGCCGGTGCGCGTGTATGCGCAAGGCTCCTACGGCTACATGAAGCCGGTGAACGGCTCCTACGACGTGATGTTCACCGTCGTCACCTTCGACAACGGGCTGGTCGCCAATGTCTGCGGCGGCTGGAACCTGCCGCCGAGCTACCCGAACTATTGCGCCACCTGGGTGGAGGTGCTGGGCACCGAAGGCTCGCTCATCCTCGACGACACCCACCGCGACAACTGGCTCAATACCGTGCAAGGCGGCCAGCAGTTCCCGATGTCGACCATGCCGGGCGAGCAGGTCGACCACGTGTTCGCCGGCCAGATGGGGCCGGAGACGCTGCATTTCCTGGAGGCCTGTATCCTCGACACGCCGCCGATGGTGACGCCGGAGTTGGCGCGCATGGTCATGGAGACCTACACCGCCGCGGATCTCTCGGCCGAATTGGGCGAGCCGGTCGACCTGCCGCTGTCGAACCAGGCGGTGTCGCAGGTGGCGGAGATGAAGAAGAAGCACATGGCGGGCGCTGCGCCGTAGGCGGCCTGGCCGACGCTGGTAATCGCAACGACCATCCCGGCCTCAGGGCTGAGGATGGCGAGCGCGAAGCGGCGCGTCTCGAAGCGATGAGGCCGCACGGGCCTTCGAGACGCATCGCCCCTCACGCTGCTCCTCAGGCTGAGGCGGAGAGAGGCTGCGGCGTACTGGATCGCCCGCCTGCGCGGGCGATGACAGCAGCAGCGCTATCGCGCCGCCAACGTCTCGATGCCGAGCTCCGCCGCCAGCTCTATCCAACTGCGCCAACAGCTCCGGCGTGAGCGTTAAGCCATTGGCCAGCCGGTCGGCGCGGCGCTTGGCGCGCTCTTCGCCCGGCAGGCGCACGCTTTCGCCCGGCAGCGTCTTGGAGGCGCGCAATTCGCGGATGTGGCGGTCGACCTCGGCCTTGAAAGTGTCGAGCTTCTGGAAGCGCGCCGGATCGAGCGCAATAACAAACTGCCCGGTGTTGTTGACCTTTTCCGGGGTGGCGTTGAAGTCGACGCAGTCGCGGCCGAAGAAGGCGCCGTTGAGCGTGCCGGCCAGCATGCCGAGCATCAGCGCCAGCCCGGCGCCCTTGTAACCGCCCATCGGCAGCAGCAGCGCCTCGGCGGTCTTGCCCGGATCGGTGACGGCTTCGCCGGTCGCGGGATCGACCATCCAGCCAAGCGGCAACGGCTTTCCCTGCAGGCGGTGGTTCTTGATGGTGCCGTAAGAGACGATCGAGGTGGCAATGTCGAGCACCAGCGGCGGCTCTTCCCCGGCCGGTACCGCGATCGCCAGCGGGTTGGTGCCGAGCAGGTTCTCGGCGCCGCCGGAGAGCGGCATGTGGTTGGCATTGGCGACCGCGGCATAGAGCCCGATCATGTCGGCCTGCAGCGGCAGCGCGGCATAGACGCCGGCGGCGCCGGCGTGGTTCGACATGCGCAATCCGACCCAGGCAACGCCGCATTCGCGCGCAAGCTCGATCGCGGTCTCGGCCGCGCGCGCCACCACCAGATGGCCCATGCCGTTGTCGCCGTCGACCAGCGCGGTCGCCGGCGCGGTGCGCTCGACCTTGATAGCGGGGCGCGGGTTGAGCCCGCCGATCTTCAGCCTATGCACATATTGCGGCAGCCGGAACACGCCATGCGCGTCGGCGCCGGTGAGGTCGGCCTCCAGCATCAGCTCGGCCACCTTGGCGGCGTCCCCCTCCGGCAGGCCGGACTTGACCATGGCGTCGGCAATCAGCGCGCGCACCGCGGCGGCCGCGACGCGCCCCGTCTGCATCGACGCGTTCACGCGACCTTCTCCGGCAGCAGGCGTTCGGCGTTCTTGGTGAGAATCGCCGCCTTGTCGGCGTCGGAAACGTTCAAGCCGCGCACATGCGCCACGCAATCGAGCATGGCCATGTCGTAAGGGTAATCGCTGCCGAGCAGCACGCGGTCGGCGCCGACATGGCCGATCATGAATTCCAAGACCGGCGCCGAATGCAGGATGGTGTCGTAATAGAAGCGCTTGGCGATGTCGTGCGGCTCCCCGGCAATGTTCTTCTTCGGCTCCGGCCGCACCCGCCAGCCGTGCTCCCAGCGCGCCGCCTGATAGGGCGTGAAGCCGCCGCCATGGGCGAGCACGAATTTCAGCTTGGGATGGCGCTCGAGCACGCCGCCGAAATAGAGGCAGGCGGCGGCTATTGTCGTGTCGAGCGGATTGCCGATCAGGTTGCGCAGATAATAGGGCGCCAGCCGGTCGGCGCCGGCCACGTTGTTGGGATGGACGAACATGAAGGCGCCGAGCTCTTCCGCCGTCGCCCAGACCGGCTCGAAGCTCGGGTCGTCGAGATTCTTGCCCATGATGTTGGAGGCGAACATCGCGCCGCTGAGACCGAGCTTGCCGATCGCGCGCTTGAGCTCGTCGGCCGCGCGCTTGGGATCCTGCAGCGGCAGCGTGGCGATGCCCATAAAGCGGTCCGGATGGGCGGCGATGTGCCGCGCGATCTGGTCGTTCTGGATCGCGGCCAGTGCCGCGCCGCGCGCCGGCTCCTGATTGTACAGATAGGTCTGCGGCGCCACCGACAGCACGTGCACGTCGACGCCGGCCGCATCCATGTCGCGCAGGCGGCGCGCGATGTCGAAGCCGCCGCGCGGAAACGGCTTGTAGGCGACGCCGCCTACGTCCAGCACGGCCGACTTCGGCATCGATCGGCTTGATGGTCACCGGCACGCCTTCCTTGCCGATGAGGGCTGCGGTTTCCTCGGTCAGAATATGCGTGTGGGTGTCGATGGTCCGCGGCCTGCTCATTTCGCCACCTGAAATGCGCCGCGCGGGATGCGCGGCGCGTGTTCGCGCCATCTGCGTCAAGAGCGCTTGACTGCCGCAGCTGCCGCATGTGCGCAAGCCCTGTCGCCCCCGCCGGTTTGGGCTATAAACTCCCGTCCCTGCCCCTAGCGATGGATTGCCGCATGAACGTCTCCGCCCACCCGCACCATGTCCGTGTCGAGGACGATGCCCTGGTCCGCGGCACGGGCCATTTCATGGACGACCCGCGCCTGCCCAACCAGGCCTATGCCGCATTCGTGCGTTCGCCGCATGCCCATGCCCGCATCGTGTCGGTGAACGCGGAGGAAGCGCTCAAGGCCAAAGGCGTGCTGGCGGTGCTCACTGCCGAGGACATCGAGGCGGCCGGCGTCGGCAGCCTGACGCGCCATCCGCCGGTGCCGGGGCGCGGCGGCGCCAAGATGGCGATGCCGTTCCGCCCGGCGCTTGCCGGCAAGACGGCGATGCACGGCGGCGAAGCGGTGGCGATGGTGGTGGCGGAGAGCTTAAGCCAGGCGCTGGACGCCGCCGACCTGGTGCAGGTCGCCTACCAAGAGCTGCCAGCGGTGATCGAGCTCGACGACGCCATGAAGGGCGCAACGCAACTGCACGCCGAAGCGCCCGGCAATCTGATCGTCGACTGGCCCGGCCCGGTGCCGGGCGAAGACAACGAACGCGCGGTCGATGAGCTATTCAAGCAGGCGGCGCATGTCGCGCGCGTCACCGTCACCAACCAGCGTATGGTGGTGGCCTCGATGGAGACGCGCGGCGCCACCGGCGCGTACGACGCAGCGAGCGAAAGCTACACGCTGCACGCCTGCTCGCAGAGCGCCGATTCCATGCGCGCGCAGGGCTCCGCCGTCATGGGGCTGCCGCCCGACAAGCTGCGCGTGATCACCGAGGACGTCGGCGGCGCCTTCGGCATGAAGACGCCGTTCTATCCGGAATATGCCGTGCTCTTGGTGGCGGCGCGCAAGCTCGGCCGGCCGGTGCATTGGCAGTCGACCCGCTCGGAAGCCTTCGTCACCGACACGCAGGCGCGCGACACCGTCACCCATGCCGAGCTGGCGCTCGACGACCAGGGCAAGTTCCTCGCGCTGCGCATGCGCCACCTGTGCAACCAGGGCGCCTATGTCTCCACCGCCGGCGTCAACATCAACACCAACAATTTCGCGCGCTGCCTGCCCGGCATGTACCGCATCCCCAAGGTGGACGTCGGCATCGCCTGCTACTTCACCAACAAGGTGCCGATCGGGCCCTATCGCGGCGCCGGTCGGCCGGAGGCGAATTTCGCGCTCGAGCGCGTGGTGGAGGAAGCCGCGCGCATCACCGGCATCGACAGCGTCAGGCTGCGCCGCAAGAACCTGATCCCGCCCTCCGCCATGCCGTACAAGACCGCCATCGGCCAGACCTATGACAGCGGCGATTTCCCCGGCATCCTGGCGCAGGCACTGGAGCTTGCCGACTACGCCAATTTCAACAAGCGCAAACGCGAGGCCGCGCGCCGCAAGAAATATCGCGGCATCGGCGTCTCCTGCATGCTGGAGCACGCGGGCTCCATCCCGCTCGAACAGTCCTCGATCGGCTTTCCCGGCGGCGACAAAATCATTCTCGGCTGCAACGTGCAATCGACCGGCCAGGGCCACGCCACCGTGTTCGGCAACCTGCTGGCCGGCAAGCTCGGCGTCGATCCGGAAAAGATCGAGCACCGGCACGGCGACACCGCGCTCGGCCTGACCGGCTTTGCCTCGGTCGGCTCGCGCTCGGCCATGTGCGCCGGCAACGCCATCGTGCACACCGCCGACGTCATGCTGGAAAAGGGCCGGAAGATCGCGGCCGGCATGCTGGAGGCTTCGGAAGGCGACATCCAGTATCGCGGCGGCCAGTTCGAGGTGGTCGGCACCGACCGCAAGGTGTCGCTGTTCGACGTGGCGCGGCGCGCCAAGGAATTAGGCGAACCCCTCGACACCAAGGACAAGGCCGAGACGCCGCTCACCTTTCCCAACGGTTGCCACATCGCCGAAGTGGAAATCGATCCCGACACTGGGCTCGTCGATCTCGTCACCTATACGGCGGTCGACGATTGCGGCAATCCGCTCGACACCATGATCGTCGAGGGCCAGGTGCAGGGGAGCATCGCGCAAGGCTTAGGCCAGGCGCTGGTCGAGGACGCGGTCTACGACCCGGGTAGCGGGCAATTGGTCGCCGGCTCATTCATGGATTACGGCATGCCGCACGCGCACACCATGCCGATCGAATTGCGCGAGGCCATGCACCCGACGCCGGCCAGGAGCAACCCGCTCGGCGTCAAGGGCACCGGCGAGGCCGGCACTACCGCCGCCATCGCCGCCGTCATGAACGCCATCGCCAACGCGATCCCCAACGGCGCCGCTAACACCATGGATATGCCGGCGACCCCGGCGAAAGTGTGGGAGGCGTGCCGGAAGGCACAGGCGAAGTAACTGGGTTCGGCCCTGGCGTTGTTCGTTTGATTTGCGTCAACGACCGGCCGCGCGACGGCGTCATCATGCGGCATGATGTTTTCCCGCCGCGATCTTGTGTTGGGAACGAGCGCGACGGCGCTCAGCATACTCGGCCGGTCCCGCCGCGTGCGGGCGGCGACGCGTTTTATCAATCCGCTCAAGATCCCGCCGCTGATCGAAGGCAACTATAGCGGCGCTGGAAACCGACACTACGCGCTCGACATAGCGGCGGGCACGTCCAAGTTTCTGCCCGGCCTTTCGACTCCGACCTTTGGCATAAACGGCCCTTATCTCGGCCCGACAATCCACTGCCGAGTTGGCGATCGGGTCGCGTTCCGCGTCAAGAACAATCTCGGAGAGCCGACCACCCTGCACTGGCATGGCTTGCATCTCCCCGCGCGCTACGATGGCGGCCCGCATCAGGTGATAGCAGCCGGCGGGACTTGGGAGCCGTCCTTCGTCATCAAGCAGAAAGCATCGCTATGCTGGTATCACGCCCACCTCATGGAGCAGACCGGCGAGCAGGTCTTGCGCGGGCTGGCCGGTCTTTTTCTGATCGAGGATGAGGAAACAAAGGCGCTCCGCCTTCCCTCGGAATACGGCGTCGACGACATTCCGCTCATCATTCAGGACCGCCGATTCGATCCCGACGGCAGCTTCCAATACATGTCGACGATGGGCGACGCCGAGGTCGGCTATCAAGGCGACGTCATTCTGGTCAACGGCACGGTCGACCCCTATCTCGAATTGCGCCGGCAACGCACCCGCCTGCGCATCTTGAACGGCTCGAATTCGCGCATCTACCTGCTCGGCCGCGCCGACGGCGCCGACCTCTTGGTCATCGGCGCGGACGGCGGCCTGCTCGAGCGTCCGGTTCGCATGAAGCGCGTGAAGCTTGCGCCCGCCGAACGCATCGAACTGCTGGTCGACATGCAACCCGGCCAGGCCGCCACCTTGATGAGCTATCCCCCCATCGCCGGCGTATCCGGCTCAGGCATGATGGTGCGCGGCGCGCAGGGCAACGGCGACACGTTCCCCCTCGTCGAGCTGCGGGCGGGAAGGCTGGAAGCGACCGATATTGCGATTCCGCAGCGGCTCATCCGCGTGCCGTCCTGGGCGCCGGCGCAGGCGGCGCGCACCCGCACATTCACGCTCGACATGAAAACGATGTCGCTCAGGCGCCGGCCGCTGCCCGAAATGGAAGGGCCCATGGGCATCAATGGACGGTCGATGGACATGGACCGCATCGACGTGCGCGTCCCGCTCGGCAGCGTCGAAATCTGGCAGATCGAAAACACAACGACGCTGCCTCACCCGTTCCACATCCACGACATTCAGTTTCGCGTGCTCGACCGCGACGGCGCCCCGCCACAGCTGCACGAACAGGGACTGAAAGACACCGTGCTCGTCGAGTCCGGCTCCAAGGTCCGCGTCATCGCGGAATTTGCCGATTATGCCGACCCGGTCCACCCTTACATGTTTCACTGCCACAACCTCGAACACGAGGATGCCGGCATGATGGGCCAGTTCGTGGTCGTGTGACGGCGTCACCAAAAAGAAAATGGCCGGGCGAGCCCGGCCATTTTTTATCGTTCGATATCGCGGCTTCACGCCTGCGAAATGAACTTGAGGTTCATATAAGCCTGCAGGCCCTCGATGCCGCCTTCGGAGCCGTAGCCCGACTCCTTGACGCCGCCGAACGGCGTCTCCGGCGTCGAGATGGCGATCGAGTTGACGCCTACCATGCCGGACTGCAGCGCGTCGCCGATCATGGCGGCGTTCTTCTCCGAGCTGGTGAAGGCGTAGGCGGCCAGCCCGAACTGCAGCGAATTCGCGCGCTCGACCACCTCGTCGAACGACTTGAACGACACGATCGGCGCTACCGGCCCGAACGGCTCCTCGGTCATGATCTTGGAGTTGTCCGGCACGTCGGTCACGATCGTCGGCTCATAGAAGAAGCCCTGGTTGCCGTGGCGCTGCCCGCCGGTGACGACCTTGCCGCCGCGGTCCTTGGCGTCGTTGACGAAGCTTTCCATGGCGTCGAGCCGCCGTGCATTGGCGAGCGGGCCCAAGGTAGTGCCCTTCTCCAGCCCGTCGCCCATCTTCAGGGCCTTGGTGTATTCGGTGAAGCGGGCGAGAAACTTCGAATAGTTCTTCTCCTGCACGTAGAAGCGCGTCGGCGAGATGCACACCTGCCCGGCGTTGCGAAATTTGAAGGCGGCGATGGTGTCGGCGGCCTTGTCCGGATCCGCGTCGTCGAACACCACGACCGGCGAATGGCCGCCCAGCTCCATGGTCGCGCGCTTCATGCCCTTGGCGGCGAGGCCGGCCAGATGCTTGCCGACCGGCACCGAGCCGGTGAAGGAGATCTTCTTCACCGACTTTTTCGGGATCAGATGCTCGGACACTTCGGCCGGCACGCCGAACACCAGATTGAGCACGCCCGCGGGCAGACCCGCGTCGGCAAAGCATTTGACCAATTCGACGCAGGCGCCCGGCGTCTCTTCCGAAGCCTTGATGATGAGCGAGCAGCCGGCGGCGAGCGCGCCCGCAATCTTGCGCACCGGTGTCAGCGTCGGAAAGTTCCACGGCGTGAAGGCGGCGACCACGCCGACCGGCTCCTGCATGACAAGCTGGCGCACGCCCCGCTGGCGGCCGGGAATAATGCGACCGTAGGTGCGGCGGCCTTCCTCGGCGTACCAGTCGATGATATCGGCGCTGGTCAAGACTTCCGCGCGCGACTCGACATACGGCTTGCCCTGCTCCTGGGTCATCACCTTGGAAACGTGGTCGTAGCGCTCGCGCAGCAGATCGGCGGCCTTGCGCATGATCTTGGAGCGGTCATAGGCCGAGGTTGACTTCCACGCGGCGAAGCCCTTCTCGGCGGCGGCCAGTGCCGCGTCGAGATCGGCGATGCTCGCATGCGGCAGATGACCGAGCGTCTTGCCGGTCGCCGGATTGATCACGTCCTCGCCCTTGCGGCCGTCGCCGTTAAGCCATTTGCCGTCGATATAGAGACCCAGCTCGCTGTACATGGAAAAACCTCACTTGACCGGAATTGATTGCCGCGCGCTGGCTTAGCACTTTCGCCATCGCGCGGCCACTCAGCAGGTGCGCACGCCGGCCCTGGGTCGTTTTACCCAGCGAAATCAACACGCACGACGTTTTCGCGCCTGCAAAATAATTAGGATGCCGGCGCGCCGCGCGCAATTGCCGGTCTGCGGCCATGCGCCGCGATTTTAGGCAATGCTTGTGAAACCCATAATTAGCGTTGGCCTCGGCGGATTGTCTAATGTTATGATCCAGTTAAGCGGCGTACCGGCTGCCATCGGTGGGGGTGAAGATGGCGGCTCCGGATCGAAACCGGCGGAACGTTCGCGTTCCGCACCAGACGCCGCAAACGAGGGACGGAAACAAACTGGGAGGAAAACGATATGCTCTATCGGGCAGGATTTGCTTCAGCGGTGGCGGTTGCGGCGTTCGCTTTCGCGCCGGTTACGGCGCAGGCGGCAGATTGCGGCACCATTCAGCTCGGCGCCGCGGTCTCGTTGACCGGAAAATACGCCTCGAACGGCCACAACACGCAAAACGGCTACGAATTCGCGGTCAAGAAGATCAACGACGCCGGCGGCGTGAAGGTCGGCGGCAAGTGCTATCACTTCAAGATCAAGTATTACGACGATGAATCCACGCCCGCGCGCGCGGCGCAGCTGGTCGAGCGCCTGATCGATCAGGACAAGATCAAGTACGTCCTCGGCCCCTATGGCTCGCCCATTACCAAGGCGGTGCTGCCGGTTGTCGAGAAATACAAGATCCCTCTCGTGCAGAGCGAGGCGGCTTCGCGCTCGCTGTTCACGCAGGGCTACAAATATTCGTTCGGCATCATCGCAACCTCTGAGAAGTACCTCGCGCCGGTTGTCGACATGGCGGCCGCGCTTGCCAAGAAGCAGGGCAAAAAGCCGTCCGACGTCAAAGTCGCCATGATCTTTCAGGATGACGCCTTCTCGCTCGACGTGCGCGCGGGCGTCGTCGAGGCGGTCAAAAAGTACGGCATGAAGACGGTCGTCGACGACCGCATGCCGCCCGACCTGAACGATATCACCGGCTTCCTGACCAAGGTGAAGGCGCTCAAGCCCGACGTGCTGCTCGTCTCCGGTCACGAGAAGGGCGCGGCCACGGCCACCCGCCAAATGGGCGTGCTGAAGATCCAGGTCCCGCTGGTCGGCATGACGCACTGCGAGTCCGCCAAGGTGACGCAGGATTTCGCCAAGTCCGCCGAAGGTTTCGTCTGCCCGACTCAGTGGGACGAGACCATGAAGGCGAGCGATTCGATTTTCGGGACGGCGGCTCATTACAATGAGCAGATCAAGGCCGCGTATCACTACAAGGTCGTGCCTTACCAGGTCGCGCAGGCTTCGGCGGCCATTTACGTCTGGAAAGATGCCTTCGCTCGGGCCAATTCGCTCGACAAGGAAAAGGTGCGCGACGCTTTGAAAAAGACCAACCTGAAGACCTTCTACGGCGGGATCAAATTCGCTGCCGACGGCAGCAATCCCGGCAAAGACATCCTGCTGCGGCAGATTCAGGGCGGCAAATACAAGGTCGTCTGGCCGGCCGAGGTCGCGGCGGCCAAGGTGGACTATCCGCGCAACGCTCAATACTGAGCACGGTAAGTGGAAACGGGCGGCTCCGCCGCCCGTTTCTTTCCTCATAGCCGGACAAGGTCCGACCGCGCCGCGGCCGGACGGCCCCTTTCGGTCACCCGCACGGCCGAGGCTGTCACTATGGAAACCATTTTAAGCAATATCTCGATCCTGACGGCGGCGCCGGTGCTCAACCTCGGGCTGCTGATCGACGGCATATTGATCGGCTCGATCTTCGCGCTCGCCGCCTACGGCCTCGCGCTGGTCTGGGGCGTGATGAACGTGAAGAACCTGGCGCAGGGCGACTTCATCATGCTGGGCGGCTACATCACCTGGAGCCTCGGCCGTCATGGCATCAATCCGCTGTTCGGCGTTCTGGTCGCCTTCGTGATGCTGTGGGGAATTGGCTGGGTCATCTATCGGCTGGTGATCTGCAAGGTCATCACGCGCGACCTGTTCACGTCGCTGCTGGCGACCTTCGGCATCGCCATTGTGATCCAGCAGAGTCTGAACCTGGCGTTCGGGCCGGACACCCAATCGGCGCATTCCGGCCTGCCGACCTGGCAGTTTGCCGACGGACTGATCACCCTCCCTTCGACCCGCGTCCTTGGCTTCGGGCTGGCGATCCTCCTGGCGCTGGCGATCATCGCCTTCATGAAGAACAGCCGCATGGGACAGGCGATCCGCGCCACCGCACAGGATGCGCGCGCCGCCCGCGTGCTCGGCATCGACACCGAGAAGGTCTACTCGTTCACCTTCTGCCTGAATGCGGCGATCTGCGGGGCGGCCGGCGCCCTGGTGGCGCTGGTGTGGAATATCCAGCCGTTCTACGGAACCACCTATTCGATCCGCCTGTTCGTCATCGTCACCGCCGCCGGGTTCGGCAACCTGCCGGCCGTCATCGCCGCCGGTTTCGGCATGGGCGTCGTCGAGCAGTTCGGCGGATTCCTGCTCGGCGCCGAGTTCCAGCAGGCGCTGATTGTGCTGCTGCTGCTGGCGGTGCTGATCTATCGGCAAATTCAATATCTGCGCGTACGACAGGCCGTGCAATGAACCTCGCCTCGCGTCAAAACCTGCCGTTCGTGCTCATCCTCGTGGCGGGAGCGGCCGCGCCGTTTCTGTTTCCCGACTACTCCAACGAAGTCGCCGTGCTCTGGCTGATGATCGTGTTTGCCTCGACCTGGGACATCCTGGGCGGCCAGATGGGCTACAACTCGCTCGGCAACATCGTGTTCTTCGGCGCCGGCATGTACATCTGCGCCGTGGTCCAGATCGGCCTCTACTACGACGTGGGCATGTACACCTCGGGCGCCCGCACCACCCATATCGTTTTCACCACCTCGCAGTATTTCACCGGCTTCGGGCTTGGCATGGTAGCGGCCGGCATCGGCGCCGCGGCGCTCGCCATCGTCGCCGGTTGGATCGTATTCGGCCTGCGCGGGCCTTATTTCGCGATCGGCACGCTCGGCCTGGCGGTCGCGGCGGGCGAGTTGGTCGCCTCCTGGACCTGGGTCGGCGCCGCCAGCGGCATTTCCATGCCGGTGTTTCCGGGCGGGCCCTATGTGCAGAAGCACTTCTTCTATTTCCTGCTGTTCGCCCTCGCCTTCGCCGTGCTGGTCTTCGTGCGCTGGCTCTATTCCACGAATTTCGGCCTGGCGCTCAACGCGATCCGCGACGACGAAGAAAAGGCGGAAGCCATGGGCCTGCACACGCGCCGCTACAAGCGGACGGCCTGGGCGCTTTCGGCGTTCTTCCTCGGCATCTCCGGCGCGATCTTCGGCAACATGACCGGCTTCATCGAGCCGCGCGACATCGCTTTCCCCATTGCCACGTTCAATCTCTACATGGTGGTGATGGTGCTGCTCGGCGGCAAAGGAACGCTGTGGGGACCCGTCATCGGGGCGGTGATATTCCATACCGTCAAGGAGGTGACCTGGACCTACCTGCTGGGCTGGCAGTTCATCGCCCTGGGCGCGCTCATCGTCGTTACCATCGTCTACTTCCAGCAGGGCGTGGTCGGCTGGGTGATGGAGAAATTCCCCAATCGGTTTAAGCAGCAGACCGCGGCCGCGCGCGAGCCGGAGCCGGCGCTGCGCGGCAGCCTGGCGCCGCACCCGGAGGGCGCCGAATGAACGACGCCGTCATCACGCTCGACAAGGTGACAAAATCCTACGGCGGCGTGGTCGCCAACCAGGCGGTGTCGCTGACGGTGCCGCGCGGCCGCATCACCGGCCTGATCGGCCCCAACGGCTCCGGCAAGACCACGCTGTTCAATTCGATCGTCGGCTATCACCCGATCGATTCCGGGTCCATCCGCTTCGGCGACCAGGAAATCTCGCAGATGCGCGTGCAGGAGATCGCACGACTCGGCCTGCTGCGCACGTTCCAGACCACGCGCATCTACGGCAAGATGAGCTGCACGCAGAACATGATGATCTCGATTCCCCACCGGAGCGCGAGGTTATTCGACATGTTCGCGCGTACGTCGGGGGAAGTCGCCGAGCGGGCCGAGCACCTTTTGGCCTTCGTCGGGCTCTACGAGAAGCGTTTTCTGCGCGCGGGCTCGCTGTCGTTCGGCCAGCAGAAGCTCTTGGAATTCGCCATGGCCTTGATGAACGAGCCCACCGTGCTGCTGCTCGACGAACCCACCGCCGGCATCAACCCGACGCTGATCAACGGCCTGCTCGACCGCCTCAAACGGGCCAACAGCGAATTGGGCATCACCTTGTTCATCATCGAGCACAATATGCGCGTCATCATGAATATCGCCAGCAAGATCTACTGCATGGCGCATGGCGAGATGCTGGCCGAGGGCGAGCCCGGCGAAATTCAGCGCGACCAGCGCGTCATCGACGCCTATCTCGGAGAGACTTGATGGCGAGTTTTGAACCGGCCGGTGGGAGCTTTCACGGCGGCGTCGCGCCGGCCATCTCGGTCGAGGAAGTCGCGCGCCAAGCGGCCGAGATCGCGCGCGACATTTCCATCGACGAGCTTGACGCGCTCGCCGGCCACGACCCGCATCTGCGCATCGACGATCTGCATGCCGGCTACGGTCAGATGGAAATCCTGCACGGCTTCAGCCTGCGCGTCGCCGGCCGGCAATCGCTCTGCCTGATCGGGCCGAATGGCGCCGGCAAGTCGACCGTGCTGCACTCGATTTTCGGCTTCACCGACATCTATTCCGGATCGATCATCACGAAGCTGAACGGCAAGCCGGCTGACGTGACGCGGCTTTCGCCGAGCGAGAAACTGCACACCGCCGGTATCGCCTATATCCTGCAGGACAAGTCGGTGTTCCCCGGCATGACCGTGGAAGAGAATTTGTGGATGGGCGCCTATCTGATGGACCGCGCCGACGCCAAGCGCGCCGCGGAGAAGGTGTTCGATAAATATCCGCGGCTGGCGGCGCGGCGCAGGCATCCGGCCAAGGTGTTGTCGGGCGGCGAACGCCGCCTGCTCGAAATCAGCCGCGCGCTGGTCATGGAGCCACAGGTGCTGCTGGTCGACGAGCCCTCGATCGGACTGGAGCCGCGCTTCATCGACATGGTGTTCGAGATTCTCGGCGACCTTCAGCACCAAGAAGGCAAGACCATCGTCATCGTCGAGCAGAACGCCAAGAAGGGCCTGGAATTCGCCGATATCGGCTACGTGCTGGTGGCAGGAAGGCTGGCGCTGGCCGGCCGCGCCAGCGAGTTGCTCGCCAATCCCGACGTCAGCCGGCTGTTCCTGGGCGGCTGACGTTCACCCCAGATAAGCGCCGGCATTGACGTGCAGCGTCTGCCCGGTGACTGCGCGCCCGCCGGGGCCGGCGAGGAACCGCACCATGGCGGCGACGTCCCGCGGCTTGCCGCGCTCACCGGTGATGGTGCCGTGGGTCAAGTGCTGCGCCGGATTGGGCGATGAGGCGGGCCGCGTAGTGTCGATGGCGCCCGGCACCACGCAATTGGCGGTGATGCGGTCGGCGGCAAGATCGTGCGCCAACGCGCGGGTGAAGCCGACCAGTCCGGCCTTGGCGGTCATGACGTGGGCGCGGTGTTTGGCGCCGATATGCGCGCTCATGCCGCCGATATTGACGACGCTGCCGCCGTTCTTCTGCAGCGCCGGCAGACAGGCGCGCAGGCAGTGAAAGGCACCGTCGAGGGTGACGTCCATCACCGTGCGCCAGTCGGCGTAAGTCATTTCGGCGATCGGCTTCTCGCGCCGCAACGCCGCGTTGTTGACCAGGATATCGATGCGGCCGAAGGCTTTCAGCGCCGCCGCGGCCAGGGCTTCGGCCGTTCGCGGATCGCCGATGTCGCCTAAGACGCTCACTGCCTTGCCGCCGGCCGCCTCGATCTCGCGCACGACGCCGTCGGCTTCGCCCCTGTTGGAGCGCACGTTGACCACCACGGCGGCGCCGGCATCGGCGAGCGTCAGCGCAATGGCGCGGCCGATATTGCGGCCGGCGCCGGTGACCACCGCCACTTGGCCTTCGAGCTCCCGGTCGCCGCTCACGGGATTACGTGCCGGTGAAGGCCGGCTTGCGCTTCTCCATGAAGGCCTTGCGGCCCTCGGTGTAGTCGTTCGAGGCAAAGCACTCAGCCACCAGATCGTCGCATTTCGTCAGATCGCGCTCGCTTGCCGACTTCACCGCTTCGCCGACTATGTATTTGACCGAATTCACCGTCAGCGGCGCGTTACCGCCGATGGTCGCGGCATAGTCCTGCACGAATTTTTCCAGCTCGTCCGACGGCACGACCCGGTTGACCAACCCCATATCTTTCGCCTCCTGCGCGGTGAACTGGCGCGCGGTATAGAAGATCTCCTTGGCGAAGGACGGCCCGACCACGTCGACCAGCTTCTTGATGCCCTTGAAGCCGTAGCCGAGGCCGAGCTTGGCGGCCGGCACGGCGAATTTGGAATTGTCCGAGCAGATGCGCAGGTCGCAGCACAGCGCCAGCCCCATGCCGCCGCCGATGCAATAGCCGCGGATCATGGCGATGGTCGGCTTGGGGAATTCGTAGATCGCTCTGTTGGCCTTGTCGACGATCACGTTGTAGCGGTCGATCGCTTCCTTGCTGGAACGCTCCTTCTCGAATTTGGAGATATCGGCGCCCGAGACGAAAGCCTTGCCGCCGGCGCCGGTGAGCACCACCACGCGCACTTGCCTGTCGGCGGCGAAGCCTTCCAGGATGCCGCTCGCCGCCTCCCACATTTCCAGCGACACGGCGTTGTGCCGCTCGGGATTGTTGAAGATCAGATAGCCGACGCCGCCTTCCTTGCGGGAGAGCATTTTGTCGGTCGTGGTCGCTACGTTCATTGCAAAGGTCCTTCTCTCGCTGTCCCCACGTCACACCGCCTTGGCACGGTGCAGATCCTCGATCTCGTCGGCGGCGAAGCCGAATTCCTTGAGCACCTCGTCGGTGTGCTGGCCCTGTTCGGGCGGCGTGACCGCGATCTCGCTCGGCGTGCGCGACAGCGTTACGCCCTGGCCGACGAAGGTCTGCTCGCTGCCGTCCGGCCGCTTGCCGTTCTGCGCGATGCCGAGATGCTTGACCTGCGGGTCGGCGAACACCTCATCGATCGCATTGATCGGCCCGCAGGGCACTCCAACCTTGTTGAAGATGTCGACCCACTCGGCGCCGGTCTTGTTGTCCATGCGCTTCTGGATCTCGGCATTGACCGCGTCGCGGTTCTTGGAGCGCCCCGCGCCGGAGTTGAAGCCCGGGCGATTGACCAGCTCGGGCGCCTCGATCGCCTCGCAGACGCGCTCCCACATCACCTGTCCGCCGGCCGCGATATTGATATAGCCGTCCTTGGTCTTGAACACGCCGGTCGGGATCGTGGTCGGGTGATTGTTGCCGGCCTGCTTGGCCACCTCGCCCATCTGCAGCCAGCGCGCGGCCTGGAAATCGAGCATGAAAATCTGCGCCTGCAGCAACGAGGTCGAGACCCACTGGCCCTCACCCGACTGCTCGCGCTCGAGCAGCGCCACCAAGATGCCGAGCGCGCACAACAGCCCGGCTGACAGATCGGCGATCGGAATGCCGGCGCGCACCGGCCCCTGCCCCGGCAGGCCGGTGATCGACATCAGCCCGCCCATGCCTTGCGCGATCTGGTCGAAGCCTGGGCGGTCGCGATAGGGCCCGTCCTGGCCGAAGCCGGAAATGCTGCCGAGGACGATGCGCGGATTGATCTTGTGCAGGCTCTCGTAGTCGATGCCGAGCCTGGTCTTCACGTCCGGGCGGTAGTTCTCGACCACGACGTCGGCCTTTTCGACCATGCGCTTGAAGGCGGCGAGCCCGTGCGGCGATTTCAGGTCGAGGGTCATGCTGCGCTTGTTGCGGTGCAGGTTCTGGAAGTCGGCGTTCTCGCGCGGGCCGCCCGGCCCCTCGCCCTTCTCCAGATGCGGCGGGGTCTCGATCTTGATGACATTGGCGCCCCAATCGGCCAATTGGCGCACGCAGGTCGGACCCGAGCGCACGCGCGTCAGATCGAGGACGGTGAAGCGGGAAAGGGCCTCAGATGCCTTGGAAACCGGCATTTTCGAGCTCCGAACGGCTTGAAACGGCCGACCATCCCCGATCCAAGTCGCATTGTCCATCGGCCGGAGCGGGGCCTGTCCATGCGATTTATTCACCATTTGGCGGCTAAGGGCTATCCCGGCCTTGAAAAGACCATGAGCACCTGTCATATGCACCGCAGCGGATGAAAGACCCGATCACGGGTTCGCGGGCCGCGTGCACGAAACTCTATAAAACGAATTTCGCCCCGCCCATTCCGTTTCTCCAACCGAACGACAACCCTGGCCACGCGGGATGTCTTAAAACCCCGCGATTCCGCCGCCCGCAAACGCGTGCCGGCCGCTTCGCCATATAAGAAAGAGACCTTTTTGACTTCATTCAACGAGTTCGGCCTCGCAGCGCCGATCACCCGTGCCCTTGCGGAAGAGAAATACGTCACTCCTACTCCCATTCAGGCCCAGACCGTTCCGCTCGCCCTTCAAGGTCGCGACGTCATCGGCATCGCCCAGACCGGCACCGGCAAGACCGCGGCATTCGCGCTGCCGATCCTCAATCACCTCTTCAACAAGCGCCAACGCCCCGAGCGCAAATCCGCGCGCGTGCTGGTGCTGTCGCCGACGCGCGAATTGTCCGGCCAGATCGCCGACAGCTTCCGCGCCTACGGCCGCCATATTCAGCCGCTGGCCATCGAGCTCGCCATCGGCGGCGTGCCGATCAACCGCCAGATCCGTGGCGTCGCGCGCGGGCTGGAAGTGCTGGTGGCCACCCCCGGCCGCCTGCTCGATCTCGTGCACAGCCGCGCGCTGCGGCTTGACCAGGTCGAGGTGCTGGTGCTCGACGAAGCCGACCGCATGCTCGACATGGGCTTCATCCACGACATCAAGAAGATCGTGGCGATGCTGCCGAAAGAGCGGCAGACGCTGTTCTTCTCGGCCACCATGCCGCAGGAGATCACGCGCCTCGCCGACCAGATGCTGCGCAACCCGGCGCGGGTCGCCGTGACGCCGCAGGCGACCACGGTCGAAAAGATCACGCAGCGCGTCATCCATACCGAGAAGGCGTCGAAACAGGCGCTGCTGGCCGAATTGCTCAAGAGCGAGCCGGTCGAGCGCGTGCTGGTTTTCACCCGCACCAAGCACGGCGCCGACAAAGTGGTGCGGTCGTTGCAAAAGGCCGGCTTCGCGGCGGAAGCGATCCACGGCAACAAGTCGCAGCCTCAGCGCGAGCGGGTGCTCGCCGCCTTCCGCGACGGCCGCTTGCGCACCTTGATCGCCACCGACATCGCCGCCCGCGGCATCGACGTCGACGGGGTCAGCCATGTGTTCAATTTCGACCTGCCGAACATCCCGGAATCCTACGTCCATCGCATCGGCCGCACCGCGCGCGCCGGCGCCGAGGGCGTGGCGATCTCGTTTTGCGATCACGAGGAGCGCGCTTTCCTGCGCGACATCGAGCGGCTGATCCGCATGGCGATCCCGGCCACCGACCGCCGCACCGGCAATCGCCCGGAAGGGCGTCCCGCCCCGCATCATGCCGCCAACCGGCCGAACGACGGCCGGCCGCATCGCGGCGGCCAGCAGCAACGCGGCCGGCACGGCGGAAACAACGGCGCCGGTAACGGCGGCCGCAACGGCGGCAAGGGCCAGCATGGCCGGCCGCGGCCGAGCGGCCAAAACAGTCAAGGCGCTCAAGCCGGCCACGCACAGGCCCCCCGGCACCAGGCCACGCAAGGGGAGCCAAACGGCATCGGAAATGTTACATTCCTCCAGCGCCCGCACGGCTCGCGCCGCAACGCGGCCGACCGCGCCTAACTGGAGACCACTGGATGGCGAAAGAAGAACTGCTGGAATTCGACGGGACGGTCACCGAAGTGCTGCCGGACGGGAATTTCCGGGTGAAGCTCGACAATGAGCACGAGGTGCTGGCTTATACCGCCGGCAAGATGCGCAAATTCCGCATCCGCACGGGCGTCGGCGACCGCGTGATCGTGGAAATGTCGCCCTACGACCTGCAGCGCGGGCGCATCAGCTTCCGCCACAAGGGCGACGCGCCGTCCCCGAATCCCCAGCAACGCCGGCCGAACTTCCGCCGCCGGTAGCGCATGATCCCGAAAATTGGGAGCCGGTTTTCGGATAAGATCATGCGCGTGCGAAATGCCAGGGGGCGCTGCGATTCAATCTAAAGGCATTGTGCTCTCAGCGCGACGGCAGGCCGAGCGCCTGCCGAGCGCCCGTCCTCAAGCCGGTTTCGCAAGCAGTTTTCTGAACAGCAGATTGACTGCGATCACCAGCACGGCGCCGATCAGCGTGGCGACCAGGCGGTCGACCAAGACGCCGGCCTCGGGCCGTTGCCCGGCGTCCAGCACCAGGATGATGAGCGGCGTCATCACCGCGCTATAGGCGAGGTAGTTGCGCGCGCGCAGCAACGGCCGCAAGCCCGCCAGCACACCCATGGCCGCGACCAGCAGCCAGTCGGGCGGCGTCACGACCAGCAACACGCCGGTCGCCAGCACGCCAAACGCGGCGCCGAGCGCGCGCTGCGTGGTGCGCACCGGGAAAGCGTCGATCTGCCATTCCGCCAGCAGCGCTACGGTGAGCGCGACCCAGTGCATATGATGGTCGGGCCACAGCCAGCGCAGCAGGCCGGCGATGCTCAGGCAGATCGTCAGCCGCAAGGCATATTGCCAGCCGGCAAGACGCGTGAGCGCGCGGCGCCAGCGCGCCAGGCGCTCGCGCAGCGGCATGGATGGTGCCCGCCCCGCCGGCGCCGTTGCAAAACCTGCCGCCCGCGTCAAGGCGCCGAATGCCAGGCTCAACAACGACGTCCATAGCGCGCCGACCGCGATCAGCAGCAGCAGGCCGCCGCGATCCGGCATGTTCTCGGCAACCGCCACGGTAATGATCAGCAGCAGGATGAAGCGGATTGCCATGGGCGTGACCGGCCGGCCCATCGCCGCAATCGCCCCTGCCGCGCCGGCCAGGACGACCACGATGGCGTCGCTCACCCAGCCATGGCCGGCAATAGCAGCCGCGAGCACGGCCGCGGCGCCCGCCGCCACCAGCGAAGCGATCAGTGCCGCACCTTGCGCGCGGAAAGAGGAGCCCGCCGGCGTCCCGCCGAGCAGCAGGCTGCCGACCGCCACGCCGAGACCGAGCGCGAGCCTTCCGCTCGCCGCGCCAAGCAGAATCGGCACGCCCATGCCGAGCGCCGAGGCGAGAATAGCGACCCAGTCGGTCTCACCCGCCGCCGACCAGCGGAATACTTCGGCCAGATGGGATTTGGCGCCGTCCTTGCTCATCGCCCTCGCATTCTGCCCCATAAACCCCACATTGACGCCGATTAGTGGGTTTCAAGCCCGCTACCGGCTGGGCACCGCGACCTAGTGCCGCCGATTTGAAGTTCCTGCACCACTTTCCGCAAGCTCGTTCAGGAACTTCAAATCGATAAGCGGCACTAGAATCAAATACTTGCTAGTGCCCCTTGGCTTCCGAAGTTCGTGTCAGAGGGTGCCGCGATGTATCACGAACTTCGGAAGCGGGGCATTAGCGGGCTGCCATGAACAGAACGCGTCTCTTAAGCCTTGCCTGCGCGCTGGCGCTCGCCGCCGCCACGCTCGGCCCCGTCGCCGCCCAGCACCATGCCGAGCCGGCCAAGAACGGCCAAGGTCAGCAGGCTCAGCACACGCCTGCCGGCAAGGGCATCTTGCGGCTGCTGCCGGCCGACTCCGTCACCGAGCACACCGTCGATACCGCGCTAGGGCCGCTCGCCTATACCGCCACCGCCGGCACGCTCGCCTTCTTCGGCGAGTCCGGCGACCAGACCGCCGCGGTGTTCTATACCGCCTATGTCGCCAAGAACGGCGGCGCGAACCGGCCGCTGACTTTCGTGTTCAACGGCGGGCCGGGCGCGGCCTCCGCCTTTCTCAACCTCGGCCTGGTCGGCCCGCGCCTGCTCGATTTCGGCCCCGAGGCGCGCGACTTCGCGCATGCCAAGCTGCGCGACAATCCCGACACCTGGCTGCGCTTCACCGACCTGGTGCTGATCGACCCGATCGGCACCGGCTGGAGCCGCACGGTCAAGCCGGACGCCGCCAAGGGCTTCTGGAGCGTCGGCAGCGACGCCGACGCCATGGCCAAGGCGATCGCGCTCTATGTCGGCAAGAACAACCGCATCGCCTCGCCGAAATATCTGCTGGGCGAGAGCTATGGCGGCTTCCGCGCCGCCAAGACCGCGCGCGCCCTGCAGCGCGAGCAGGGCATCAGCGTCGACGGCATCGTCATGCTGTCGCCGTTCCTGGAAGGCTGGCTGACTTTCGCCGACGATCAATCCGCGCTGCGCGCGGCGCTGGAATTGCCGTCGTTGGCCGCTGCCGATCTCGAGCGCAGACACGCGCTCACCCCGCAGGCGCTGGCCGCGGCCGAGAAATTCGCCCTGAGCGACTATCTCACCACGCTGGCCGGGCCGACGCCGCAGGGCAAGACGGCGGAAGATTTCTACGCGCGCGTGGCTAAAACGAGCGGGCTGCCGCTCGACACGATCAAGCGGCAGCGCGGCTTCGTGACCGACTCGTTCGTGAAGAATCTGCGCGCGGGCAAGATCGTCAGCGAGTACGACCCGAATTTCGCCGTCGACGATCCGTTCCCGGAGCGGCGATCCGGACACCGCCCCGATCCGATTCTCGACGGCGTGGTGCGTGCCTATGGCGGCGCCTTCGCCAATTACGCGCGCAACGAACTCGGCTTCAAGACCGAGATGACCTACAAGCTGTTGGCCGACGATGTCACCGGGCATTGGGACTGGGGCAAAGGCGGCCGCTCCGCCGTCGGCGTCGAAGGCGATCTGCGCGTGCTGCTGAGCTTCGACCGCTCCTTCCGCCTGCTGATCGCGCACGGTTATTCGGATCTGGTCACGCCGTTTTCCGACACCCGTTATTTGGTCGACCATCTGCCGCCGATCGGCCAGAAGGGGCGCGTCTCGCTCAAGCTCTATCGCGGCGGGCACATGATCTATCTGGTGCCGGCCTCGCGCATCGCATTCAGCAAGGACGCGGCGGCGTTTTACCGCAGGGAGTGACGCTATAACCGCTTCTACGCCCGCGGGTTCCGCCGCGAACACGGCGGCAACTTTCGGTTGACTAGACGAGGCGATAGGCGCGAAAATAATTTATTCGTGCGAGGCATTTGACCATTCGCGATGCGGCAATTCGCTGGGCCGAAGGAGTCATGCTCCATGATCCGCAGCGCACCGGGTTCGACAATCGCAACTGCTTTTTATGGGTTGCTGTCGGCCGCGATCCTCGGTCTCACCATCGGCCATGCGGCGCCCGCGAATTGCCCGGCCGGCATAGATAAATTCAAGCCGGCCGACGGCGACTTGTATATCGCGTCGTCCGTGAACGAGTTGCAACGCTATCGAAGCGGCCGCACCAGCGTGCAACAACCCATCGCATTGAAGCCGGACAACCATATTTCATTTTATTATTTCACGGCGCCGGAATCATTGACCACTCCGATGATCTTCGCGCTCATCCGCGCCTATAAGATACGCGCGGGCCACGATACGTCGCTGCGGCCGACCGAGGTCCAAGTCGCCAATTCGAAATCGCACCGTCGAAAGGTTCCCACCAAAGACTACACTTTCTTTCACGAGGAAAAGCGCCTCGCGCCGAGCGTTTTGCGGACGAATTTCCATATGAGATTTGAGGACGGCTTTTTCTCCTGGGACAACAGCTATGACGACGTCGGCAATCCCGAAATTTACGAGCTGCCGAAAGGGCAGGGATTTTCAGGCTTCAAGGCCTATATGCAGCGGATAACGGGATTTTCCGAAGGCGGCCGCTGCGTCATATTCCGCTTGTTCAATCGAAAGGAGTTCGCCGCGGCGGTGGAGTCGTTTTCCCTGGGACTGGTTGCGCTCGCCGACAAGCGCAAGCAGGCCGATGACACCATAAGCCTTTCCGTCAATTTCGCGGCGCCGCCCTGATGTTCGACGATGTCATATCGACGATCAGCGGGTTGAACATATTCGATCTGCGCCAGCCCGCCCGCTTCCGCTTCCAGTCGGTTAAAGGCTTCGCGATCTATCTGCTGAGCTACATGCTGGTCGTTTCGTATGACCAAGTATTCCAGCAGCAGTGTTTCACCACCATAACGACCGGCTGGCAAGGCATCGCCAAGAACTGCGGTTTGACCGCGGGCGCTGTGATCTTTCCCTTCCTTTATATGGTGGGCTCTTCCATCGTCATAAGTCTGTTCAGGAGGCCGGACTGGTCAACCGACGCGGTCTTCAATAACTTAAGTCTGCTAATCGTGACCGAGGCCATCGCGACCGCGGCGTTCTATCAGCATGAATTCGGCACGCTGCAAGTTCAAACTTATGCGCTCGGGTATTTTATCGTGCTCAGCCTGGTTGCGCTGGCCCTGCTCGGCGCATTGTCCTTGCTGGCGGAGCGGCATAGGCGGCCGCCGAAATGGACGCTGGCAATGGGCTTTCGCGCCTCTCCCGGCATCTTTCATCTGCTGACGATGTATTTTCTGCTCGGCGCGGCGTTTTATATCGCGCCGTTCGCTATGAAATTCGGTTTGAAGTTCTAGCCGCCCATCGCCGCCATCACCGCGCAGGTGGTGACGATGTCGTCCTCGCTCGCCCCGCGCGACAGATCGCTGATCGGCTTGGCGAAGCCTTGCAGGAATGGTCCGATCGCCTGCGCGCCGCCCAGCCATTGCGTGAGCTTGTAGCCGATATTGGCGGCGTCGAGATCGGGGAAGATCAGCACATTGGCCTGTCCTGCGACCGGGCTCGGCGCCTTCAGCTTTTTCGCCGCCACCTGCGGCACCAGCGCGGCGTCGGCCTGGAACTCGCCGTCGACGGCCAGCGCCGGCGCGCGTTCGCGCACGATACCAAGCGCCTCGCGCACCTTGTCGACGCGCGCGTGCTGCGCGCTGCCCTTGGTCGAGAACGACAGCATGGCGACGCGCGGGCTCTCGCCCAGCAGCGCTTGGGCGCTCGCAGCCGAACTGAGCGCAATATCGGCAAGCTCGGCCGCGCTCGGATCGGCATTGACCGCGCAATCGGCAAAGACGAAGGCGCGCGCGCCGGCGCCGAGGAAATCCGGCACCACCATGAGGAAACAGCTCGACGGCAGCGCGATACCGGCGGCCAAGCCGACCGTCATCAAGCCCGCCTCGATCACGCGCCGGGTCGGATTGGCGCAACCCGCCACCATGGCGCCGGCATCGCCTTCGCGCACCATCATGCCGCCGAAATACAAGGGCTTCGCCACCAGCCGCGCCGCCATGGCCGGCGTCAGCGAGGGACGCGCGGCGGCGCAAGCCTCGCCATAGGCTCCGAGCCGCGCATCCGTGCGCGGATCGATCAGCACGATGCCGTCGAGTGAGCCGCCTATTCCGCTCGCCACATTGGCGATCTCATCCGGGTTCCCGAGCAAAATCGGCTGCGCGATCTTCTCGTCTCTCAGGCGCAAGGCGGCGGCGACCACGCGCGCATCCTCGCCTTCCGGCAAAACGATTTTGCGATAGCGCCGACGTGCGATATCAAACAGCCGAGCCATCAAATCCATGCTTCTCACCGCGTGAGAAAACCCGCCATTAACACGTTAATCGCAAATTCGGGGCCATCAATGACCGAAACCGCCGAAGCGATCAAGATTCACCGCGGCCTGCGCGGCGTCTATTTCGACCGCTCGCCCTGCACCTTCATCGACGGCAAGGCGGGCGACCTGCGCTATCGCGGCTATTCGATCCACGACCTGGCCGAGAACTCCACCTTCGAGGAAACCGCCTGGCTGCTGCTCTACGGCGATCTGCCGACCGCGCAGGAACTCGCCGGCTTCGACGCCGCGCTCAAAGCGGCGCGGCAACTGCCGCGGCCGGCGATCGACATCGTGCGCGCGATCGGCAAGGCGCATCCCATGGACGTACTGCGCACCGCGGTGTCGGCGCTTGCCGCCTTCGATCCCGACGCCAACGACAATTCGCGCGACGCCGTGCTGCGCAAGGCGGTGCGGCTGACCTCGCAGGTGCCGATGATCGTGGCGGCGCACGCGCGCATCCGCGCGGGAAAAGAGCCGGTGCCGGCCGACCAGACGCTCACCCACGCCGCCAATTTGCTGTGGATGCTGCGCGGGGAAAAGCCCTCGCGCGACGCTGCGCAATTGATCGACCGCGATCTCATCCTGCACGCCGAGCACGGCTCCAACGCCTCCTCCTTCACCGCGCGCGTGGTGACCGGCACCGACGCCAATCTGCACGCCGCCATCACCGCGGCCATTGCCGCGCTGTCGGGCCCGGCACACGGCGGGGCCGCCGAGGACGTCATGAGGATGGCGCAGGAGATCGGCGAGCCCGAGCGCGCCGCCGCTTACGTCAAGGAAAAGCGCAAAAACGGCGAGCCGGTCACCGGCTTCGGTCATCGCGTCTACCGCGCCGAAGATCCCCGCGCGCGCCACATGCGCGCCGGCGTCGAGCGGCTGTCGAAGGAAATGGGCGAGCCGAGATGGTTCGAGATCCTGCAGGCCGTGGTGGCGGCCATGGCGCCCTATGCCCGCCACGGCGTCAACGTCAACGTCGATTTCTATTCCGGCGTCGTCTACCACCTGCTCGGGGTCGAGCGCGATCTGTTCGTGCCGATCTTCGCCATCGGCCGCGTGCCCGGCTGGGTGGTGCAGGTGCTGGAGCAGCAGGACAACAACATCCTGATCCGCCCGCTCACCCTCTACAACGGGCCCGAGGGGCGGCCCTACCGGCCGATCGCGCAGCGCGGCCGCTGAAACCCTCCAGTCTCACGCACCGAGAACCTCCGTCGCACTAGTCCATTGCGGCAGCAGGGACTTTTTGCTTATCATCAACCGTAAGAAAAATCGTCTCATTGAATGAGACTTTGTCACTAGAAAACGCCCGGGCTTCAAAGGGAGGACACCATGCAGATTGCGCGCAGACTTGCCGTACTTGCCGCCGCCATATCGATCGCCCTGACGGTTGGCGGTCATTCGGCCCGCGCCGAATATCCCGATCACCCGATCAACTTCATCGTTCCTTGGGGTCCCGGCGGCGGCGCCGACGTGCTCGCACGCACCGCCGGCAAGATCATGTCCGAGGATTTGAAGGCCTCGGTCCCGGTGATCAATGTGCCGGGCGCCACCGGCATGACCGGCATGACCAAGCTGTTGACCTCGCCGGCCGACGGCTATTCGCTGGCGGTGCTGATCGGCGATACCTACGCCCTGCTCGCCGGGCCGAAGCCGGCCTTCAACGCCGACCAGGTCATCACGCTGGCGATCATGATCCAGCAGCCTTCCGGCCTGTGGGTCAACACCAAGAGCCCGTGGAAGACGTGGCAAGATTTGGTGAAAACCGCGAAGAAGAAAACGCTGAAAGTCGCCGAGCTCGGCTTCGGCAGCGCCGACGACATCACGGTCAGCTATCTGAAGACCAAGGGGCTGAAGCTCGAAGGCATCCCCTACGCCAAGCCGGGCCTGCGCTATACGTCGATCCTCGGCAGCAATGCCGACGTGCTCTATGAGCAGACCGGCGACGTGCGCAGCTATTTCGACGGCGGCAAGATTCGGCCGCTGATCTTCTTCTATCCGCACCGGCTCAACCTGCCGCAGTTCAAGAATGTGCCCATCGGCGGCGAGTTCGGCTACGACGTCACGCTGCCGCAGTTCCGCGCCATCGTGGTCAAGGCCGGAACCGACCCCAAGATCGTCAAGAAGCTTTCCGACGAGCTCGCCAAGGTGGCGCAGAAGCCGGAGTTCAAGGCCTATCTGGAGAAGCAATACGCCGATCCGGACAGCTTCGTGCCGATGGATAAGGCGCGCGACTTCATGGATGCGTGGCTGAAGCAGGCCAAGAAATTCCGCGCCGAGACCAAGATGGGCGCCAAGTGAGCTCACCTGTGAGCTCGCCGACTGAAATAACGCCGCTGCGCCGGCTGCAGGCAGCGCTGCCCTATGTGGTGGTGCTTGCAGCCGGCCTCTTCCTTTATTTCCGGGCCGACAACTTCGAGTTTGAGCAGGTCTCGGGCCGCATCGGCCCCGGCGCCTGGCCGAAGCTGATCCTGTTGCTGATGCTGGCGACCGCGGCCTGGGGCATCGTCGCCAGCGCCTTCAAAGGCGGCACCTCGGGACCGGCTCACGAAGCCGAGGCCGAGGCGGACGAGGACATGGTGCGGCCGCCTGAAATCTATCCGCACCGGGTATGGCTCGCCATCGGCGCCACGCTGCTTTACCTGCTGGCGCTGCCGCTCATCGGCTTCTTTATTGCGACCGTCATCTACAGCTTCGGCTTGATGTATCTCGGGCATTTCCGCCGGCCGCTCGCCACTACATTGCTCAGCGTGGCGATCGCGCTCGCCTTCATGTTCGTATTCATGCGTGTCGTCTATGTCGCGCTGCCGCTCGGCATACACCCGTTCGATGACGTGTCCTACGCGCTAATGGCGATGATGGGCGTGCGCTGAGGCAGCCATGGAAATCCTCGTCAATCTCTTTCACGGCTTTCTGCAGGTGTTTCAGCCGTTCGACCTGCTGATGCTGTTCGTCGGCCTCCTGGTCGGCATGGCGGTCTCGATCATGCCCGGGCTCGGCCTGGTGATGGGCGTGGTGCTGGCGCTGCCTTTCACCTATCAGATGGCGATCGAGCCCTCGGTCATCCTGCTGACGGCGATCTACTTCGCCGGCACCTATGCCGGCTGCTTCACCGCCATTCTTTACCGCATTCCCGGCGAGCCGATGGACGTGCCCATGCTGTGGGACGGCTACACCATGGCGGCGCGCGGCCAGCCGGCCAAGGCGCTCGGCTGGGCACTGGTGGCGGCGCTGATCGGCGGCCTCGTCTCCTCCGCGGTCATGGTGGCGCTGGCCGAGCCGATGAGCGCACTGGCGCTTAAATTCGATTCCCCCGATTACTTCGCCGCAGTGTTCTTCGGCCTGACCACCGTGGTCGCGCTCGCCGGCGTCTCCATGGTGAATTCGCTGATCAGCCTGTGCGTCGGCCTGCTGGTCGCCACCGTCGGCATCGACAGCATCTACGGCACCGACCGCTTCACTTTCGGTGTGCCGATCTTGCGCGACGGCGTGCAGCTGGTCGAGGTTCTGGTCGGCATGTACGGGCTCGGCGAGGTGCTGGCGCGCATCGGTCAGGGCCTGCAGATCAAGAAGCTGGATGGCGGCGGCAAGAGCGTCGCCACGCACTTCCCCAAGCTGCGCGAACTGCTGGCCATCAAGACGACGCTGTTCCGCAGCACCGTCCTCGGCACCCTGCTCGGCATCGTGCCGGGCGCCGGCGCCACCATCACCGCCTTCATTTCCTACGGCGTCGAGAAGCAGTACGGCAAGCGTCGCCAGCTGCTCGGCACCGGCCTGCCCGAGGGCATCGTCGCGCCGCAGATCGGCGCCACCGCATCGGTCGCCGGCCACATGGTGCCGCTGCTGACGCTGGGCCTGCCGGGCAGCGGCGCGACCGCGGTCATCCTCGCCGCCTTCCTGCTGCATGGCGTGCAGCCGGGGCCGATGCTGCTCGAAGATCCCTCGTCGACGCTCTTGGTCTACACGATCCTCGCCTCCATGTTCGCCAGCGTCATCGGCATGTGCGTGCTCGGGTTCTTCTGGATCCGCGTGGTGATCAAGGTGCTCACCATCCCGCAGGGCGTCTTGTCGGCGATCGTCGTCATGTTCTGCCTGGTCGGCGCCTACGCCAACCGCAACAGCATGTCGGACGTCTGGATGATCGTGATCTTCGGCATTCTCGGTTACTTGTTCGAGAAATTCCGCTTTCCCATTTCGCCGATGGTGCTGGGGGCAATCCTCGGGCCGATCGGCGAGACGGCCTTCATGCGCAGCATGATAGCCAGCAACAACGATTGGACTGTGTTTTTCAAGGGCCCGATCTGCGGCACGTTGATGACCGCCTCGGTCATCGCGCTCAGCTATCCGCTGCTGCGTGAATTTTTAGCGGCACGGAAGCGGCGTGCGCAGCCGGCCGTTCACACAGGCTGAACCTTCAGGTGAGTGATGCGTAGCAATCTCGATCTCAAGGGAAGGTCCGCAGGCTCCGAAGCAGCACCGCGCGGCGCTGTGCGCGCGTTCAAGCCGCTTACGCCGGCGAGCAAAAAAACCCGCGAGCGCAAGCTCGGCGCCACCGCGCGCTCCTTCGCCATCCTCGACCACGTCGCGGCCTCGCCCAGGCCGGTCGACGTGCTCGACATCATCGCTTCGCTCAAGCTGCCGAAGGCGACCGCCTACCGGCTGGTCGACTGGTTCATTTCGCAGGGCTATCTCTCGCGCGAGCCGGGCCGCAAGCGGCTGATCGTGGGTCCCAGGCTCACCAACCTCGCCTTCGGCGTGCTGTCGTCCTCGATGCGCAACGACGCGCCGCACCTGGTGCTGCAGCGCCTGGTGCACGAGCTCAACGAGACCTGCAATGTCGGCACTCTGCTCAACGGCGAGGTGATCTATCTCGACCGCGTGGAAGCCGAGCACTGGCCGCTGCGCCTGCACTACACTTCCGGCTCGCGCGTGCCCTTGCATTGCAGCGCCATCGGCAAGCTGTTCCTGGCGCTGGCGCCGGCAGCGCGGCGACAGCGCCTGCTGCAGAGCCTGGAACTGCGCCGCTTCACCGAGGCGACCATCATCGAAAAGGCGCAGATGGAGTGCGAATTGCGCCAGATCCGCAAGGAGAACGTCTCCTTCGACCGTGAGGAATACCTGGTCGGCGTCGTCTGCATGGCGGTGCCGGTCGTCGGCACGAACGGCGAGACGCTCGCCGCGCTGGCCATCCAGGCGCCGGAAGCGCGCATGAACGAAGACACCGCGCGCGGCCACCTGCCCGCGCTGCGCGAGGCGGCGAGCAAGCTTGCCGAAATTTTCCAATCCAGGGGCTGAAAACCGCCGAAACCTGTTTCCGAACCGGTGCCGCGCGGCCGTTAGTGAAGCAAAGGAAGTCAACGCCATGAAGATGACGACGGAAGAAGCCTTCGTGAAGGTCCTGCAGATGCACGGCATCGAACATGCCTTCGGCATCATCGGTTCGGCATTCATGCCGATCTCCGACCTTTTCCCGAAGGCCGGCATCACCTTCTGGGACGTCGCGCACGAGTGCAACGGCGGCTACATGGCCGACGGCTATACGCGCACGACCGGCAAGATCGCCATGTGCATCGCGCAGAACGGTCCCGGCATCACCAACTTTGTGACCTGCATCAAAACCGCCTACTGGAACCACACGCCGATGCTGCTGATCACGCCGCAGGCGGCCAACAAGACCATCGGCCAGGGCGGCTTCCAGGAAGTCGAGCAGATGGCGCTGTTCCGCGACATGGTCTGCTACCAGGAAGAGGTGCGCGATCCTTCACGCGTCGCCGAAGTCTTGAACCGCGTCATCTCCAAGGCGAAGCAATTGTCGGCGCCGGCGCAGATCAACATTCCGCGCGATTACTGGACGCAGGTGATCGACATCAATCTGCCGCAGATCGTGGAGTTCGAGCGGGCGCCCGGCGGCGCGCACGCCATCGCCGCGGCGGCCAAGCTGCTGTCGGAAGCGAAATTCCCGGTCATCCTGTCGGGCGCCGGTGTCGTGCTCGCCAACGCCATCCCCGAATGCGCGGCGCTGGCCGAGAAGCTCGACGCGCCGGTCTGCAACAATTACCAGCACAATGACAGCTTCCCCGGCAGCCACCCGCTCGCCTGCGGCCCACTCGGCTATAACGGCTCCAAGGCCGGCATGGAATTGATCGCCAAAGCCGACGTGGTGCTGGCGCTCGGCACCAGGCTCAACCCGTTCTCGACCCTGCCCGGCTACGGCATCGACTACTGGCCGAAGGACGCCAAGATCATTCAGAACGACATCAACCCGGACCGCATCGGGCTCACCAAGCCGGTCACGGTCGGCATCTGCGGCGACGCCAAGCAGGTCGCCAAGGCCATTCTGGCGCAGCTTTCGCCCAATGCCGGCGACGCCGGCCGCGCCGAGCGCAAGGCGCTGATTCATCAGACCAAGTCGCGCTGGCTGCAGGCGCTGTCGAGCATGGATCACGAGGACGACGATCCCGGCACCAGCTGGAACGAGGATGCCCGCAAGCGCCAGCCCGACAGAATGTCGGCGCGGCAGGCCTGGCGCGCCATCCAGGCCGGGCTGCCGAAGGACGCCGTCATCTCAAGCGACATCGGCAACAACTGCGCCATCGGCAACGCCTACCCCACCTTCGAGCAGGGCCGGAAGTATCTGGCGCCCGGCCTGTTCGGCCCGTGCGGCTACGGCTTCCCGGCCATCATCGGCGCCAAGATCGGCAATCCTGACGTGCCGTGCGTCGGCTTTGCCGGCGACGGCGCCTTCGGCATTTCGATGAACGAAATGAGCTCGATTGGCCGCCAGGAATATCCCGGCATCACCATGGTGGTCTTCCGCAACTACCAGTGGGGCGCCGAAAAGCGCAATTCGATCCTTTGGTTCGACAATAATTTCGTCGGCACCGAGCTCGATCCGCATCTCAGCTATGCCAAGGTGGCGGAAGGTTGTGGGCTGAAAGGCGTCCAGGTAAAAACGCAAAGCCAACTGACCGAAGAATTGCAGAAGTCCTGCGAAGCGCAGAAAAAGGGCGTAACCACGTTCATCGAAGTCCTGCTCAACCAGGAGCTCGGCGAGCCGTTCCGCCGCGACGCCATGAAGAAGCCCACCGTGGTGGCCGGTATCCGCCGCGAGGACATGCGTCCGCAGAAGGTCGCGTGAGCAAGCGCAGAAGGTGAATGAGATGACGGTTGCAGTGAAATCGCCGCTGGATGCCGACGCGCAAGCCACCGTCGCCGAGCTGGTGCGGCGGGCGCGCGCGGCGATGGCGGAATTTGCCGATGCCGACCAGGCGCGCGTCGACCTCGCGGTCACGGCGCTCGCCTGGTCGCTGTACAATCCCGACCACGCCAAGGAACTGGCCGAACTCGCGGTGGCCGACACCAAGCTCGGCAACGTGCCCGACAAGATCATCAAGAAGCAGCGCAAGACCTTCGGCACCTTGCGCGATCTGATGCGGGTGAAATCGGTCGGCATCATCGAGGAAGACCCCGCGCGCGGCATCGTCAAATATGCCAAGCCCGTGGGCGTGGTGGCGGCGATCACGCCGTCGACCAATCCAGGCGCCACGCCGGTCAACAAGGCGATGTTCGCGGTCAAGGGGCGCAACGCCGTTATCATCGCGGCCTCGCCCGCCGGCATCAAGACCACCATGCGCACGGTCGATTACATGCGCGCCGAGCTGAAGAAGATCCGCGCGCCGCAGGACCTGGTGCAGATCCTGCCGCCACCGGCCTCCAAGGACATGACGCAGGCGCTGATGCAGGCCGCCGACCTGGTGGTCGCCACCGGCTCGCAGGACAATGTGCGGCGCGCCTATTCGAGCGGCACGCCGGCGATCGGCGTCGGCACCGGCAACGTGCCGGTGATCGTGGACGAGACCGCCGACCTCGGCGACGCCGCGCGCAAAATCTGCGCCTCCAAGATTTTCGATAACGCCACCTCCTGCTCGTCGGAAAACGCGGTGATCCTGGTCGACGCGATCTACGACAAGGCGATCGACGCGCTCGAGCGCGCCGGCGGCTACCGCGCCTCGGCGGGCGAAAAGGCGCGCATCGAGGAGGCGCTGTGGCCGGGCGGCAAGCTGTCGCGCACGCTGATCGCGCGCGACGCCGACGTGTTCGCGCGCGGCTGCGGGCTGCCGGCGGCGGCGGAGCGCAAGAAGTTCTTCATGGTGGAGGAGACCGGCATCGGCCGCGACTACCCGTTCTCCGGCGAGAAGCTGTCGCTGGCGCTCACCGTCTACCGTGCCAAGCATTTCGACGATGCCATCGATATCGCCAACGCCATCCTCGCCTTCCAGGGGCGCGGCCATTCGGTCGGCCTGCACACCAAGGATCTGAAGCGCGGGCGCATCGTGGCCGAACGTTCCGACGTGGTGCGCGTGCTGATCAACCAGGCGCACACCTTCGGCAACGGCGGCGGCTTCGACAACGGGCTGAACTTCACCCTCAGCATGGGCTGCGGCACCTGGGGCGGCAACAGCATCACCGAAAACTTGAACTACAAGAACTTCCTCAACATCACCCACCTCGTCACCACCATCCCCGAGGACAAGCCGAGCGAAGAGGACTTGTTCGGCGCCTATTGGAAAAAGTACGGGCGGTAGCCTCGGCTGTCGTCCCGGGCGAGCGTAGCGAGGCCCGGGACCCAGTACTCCGTGCCCTCTCGATGTGCTGCGGCGTACTGGGTCCCCGCCTGCGCGGGGACGACGGCGGAGTATGCGGCACTGGCATGGAAAGAACGGACTAGCGCATGAACTTCGAAGAACACACCGCCAAATCGCTCGTGCTGGCGCCGGCCGGCGTTGCCGTGCCGCGCGGCAAGCTGTGCGCCAGCGCAGCAGAAGCAGCAGAAGCAGCAGCAGAAATCGGCCCCTGCGTGGTGAAGGCGCAGGTGCCGACCGGCAAGCGCGGCAAGGCCGGCGGCATCAAGCTCGCCAATACGCCGCAAAGAAGCCGAGCAGGTCGCCGGACAAATCCTCGGCATGACCATTGGCGACTACACGGTCGAGCGCCTATTGGTAGAGGAGCAGGCCAAGATCGCGCGCGAGTTCTACGCCGCCGTGCTGCACGATACCGAAGCGCGCAAGCCGCTTGTTCTGTTCTCCACCGAAGGCGGCATGGACATCGAGGAGATCGCCGCCGAAAAGCCGGACGCCATCCGCCGCTTGTTGGTCGATATCGATGCCAAGCCCTCGCCTGCCGACATCGCCACTATGCTGAAGGGCCTCGATCTGGGCGCAGCCCAAGCGCAGATCGCCGATATTCTCGCTCGCCTTTACGCCGCCTACCGCGCGCGCGACGCCGAGCTGGTCGAGATCAACCCGCTGGCGCTGCTCGCGGACGGTCGCGTGGTTGCGCTCGATTGCAAGTTCGTATTGGACGA
Source organism: uncultured Pseudomonadota bacterium (assembly GCA_963805535.1). Lineage (GTDB taxonomy): Bacteria > Pseudomonadota > Alphaproteobacteria > Rhizobiales > Xanthobacteraceae > Pseudolabrys. The sequence goes on along the minus strand of CAWDUV010000002.1, from coordinate 1,561 downwards.
CGCCGCGCTCTATCGCCAGGGCGAGCTCGCGCCGCACGGCTCGCCCGGCGCCATGACCGACCTGGAAATGCGCGCCGCCGAGGCCAATCTCAAGCTCATCCAGCTCGACGGCAATGTCGGCGTGCTGGCCAACGGCGCCGGCCTCACTATGACGACGATGGACGTGATCCGCCATTACGGCGGCCGGCCCGCCAATTTCCTCGAGATCGGCGGCGAGGCCTATACCAAATCCGAGATGGCGCTCGACCTGGTGCTGTCCAATCCGGGGGTGAAAAGCCTGGTGATCAATTTCTGCGGCGCCTTCGCGCGCACCGACGTGATGGCCGGCGGCGTGGTCAAGGCCTGGGCCAAGCTCAAGCCGAAAGTGCCGGTGTTCTTCTCCATCCACGGCACCGGCGAGAAAGAGGCGATCAAGCTGGTGCGCGACGAGCTCGGCATCGAGCCCTACGAATTCATGGAAGACGCCATCCAGGCGGCGGTGGAGGCGGCGTCATGATCGTTCGCAAGCAAGACCGCGTGGTCGTGGTCGGCATCACCGGCAAGCAGGGCACCTTCTGGACCGAGAAGATGATCGCCTACGGCACCAACGTGGTGGGCGGCGTCAACCCCAAGCGCGCGGGCGAAACGCATGTCGGCGTGCCAATCTTCGCCTCGACGGCGGAAGCGGCGGCCAAGGTCGGCGCCGACGTGGTCGTGGGTTTCATCCCGCCGCCGACGGCCAAGGAGGCCGCGGTGTCGGCGGCCGAGGCCGGCGTCAAGCTGTTGGTGGTGCTCACCGAGCACATCCCGGCGCAGGACGTGATGGCGATGCACGCAGCGGCCGCCAAGCATGGCACGCGCATCGTCGGTCCCAACACCGCCGGGCTGGTGACGCCGGGCGAATGTTTCGTCGGCATCATGCCCGCCTTCGAGCGCAGCGTGTTCTCGCCCGGCCGCGTCGGCGTGATCTCGCGCAGCGGCAGCCTGGGCACGCTCGCCTGCCTCAACTTGACGCGTGCGGGGCTTGGTCAATCGGCCTTCATCGGCATCGGCGGCGATCCCATGCTCGGCACCACCACGCGCGACGCGCTGCGGGCGTTCGACGAGGACGCCGGCACCGACGCCATCGTCATCATCGGCGAGATCGGCGGCGGCATGGAAGAGAAGGCGGCCGATTACGCGCGCACGGTGAAGAAGCCGGTGGTCGCCTTCATCGCCGGCGCCGCCTCCCCGCCCGGCAAGAAGATGGGCCATGCCGGCGCCATCGTCACCGGCTCGGCCGGCAGCTACGCGGGCAAACGCAAGGCGCTGGAAGCCGGCGGCGTGGTGGTGGTCGATACGCCGGCCGAGATCGCGCCGGCGGTGGCGGCGGGGCTCAAAGCGCCGGCCAAACAAGCGGCGCGTAGCTGACTGATAGCAAGTGCGGCCAATTTATTCTGCGTCATTCCGGGGCGCGAGCGAAGCGAGCGAACCCGGAATCCAGAGCGATATGGCAAAGCATTTCGTGGGGCCCTGGATTCCGGGCCCGGCGCTTCGCGCCGCCCCGGAATGACGAGTTGATTGACCGACCCCACGCAGCCTA
>CAWDUV010000001.1:0-758617 GCA_963805535.1 uncultured Pseudomonadota bacterium | reverse complement strand
AACCCGGAATGACAGGAAATAAAAGCGGAGGCGCGTGATGCCGCCCGCGGTGCCGCTCGCCACCTACCGGCTGCAGCTCACCAAAGACTTCGGTTTCGACGCCGCCGCCGAGCTCGTGCCCTATCTCAAAGCCCTCGGCATTACCCATCTCTACGCCTCGCCCTTCCTCAAGGCGCGGCCCGGCAGCACACACGGCTACGACGTCGTCGACCACGACCGGCTGAACCCCGAGCTCGGCGGCGAGGAAGGCTTTGCGCGGCTGTCGGCGGCGCTGAAGCAAAACGATGTCGGCTTGATCCTGGACTTCGTGCCCAACCACATGGGCGTCGGCCATGCCGACAATGCCTGGTGGCTGGACCTGCTGGAATGGGGCCAGCGCTCGCCTTACGCCGCCTATTTCGACATCGACTGGGACGCCATCCCGCACCGCCGCCATCCCGGCGTGCTGGCGCCGGTGCTGGCGCGGCCCTATGGCGAGGTGCTGCAAAGCGGCGAGTTGGCGCTGAAATACGACGCCGAGGCCGGCAGCTTCGCGGCCTGGTATTTCGACCACAAGCTGCCGATCAATCCGCAGCGCTACGGCGAAATGCTGCGCACCCTGGTGACGGCGGCCGATGCCGCCGCCACGCCCGCCGGCCGCGCACTCCTTGCGCTCGCCGACGATTATCGCGATCCGCGCGCACCCTCCTACCGCGAGGCGCCTGAGCTGAAACGCAAGCTGGCGGCCATCGCGGGCGCGGCGGCGCCGATCGAGCGCGGGCTGATCGCCTATGCCGGCAGCAACGAAGCCGGCGCCGCCGCCCTGCACCGGCTGCTCGAGCGCCAGCATTACCGCGTCGCCTATTGGCGCGTGGCGGTGTCGGCGGTGAACTATCGGCGCTTCTTCGACATCAACGACCTCGCCGGCCTGCGCGTGGAAAACCCGGCGACCTTCCGCGCCATTCATACGCTGGTGGCGCGCCTGATCGCCGCCGGCGACTTGCAGGGCCTGCGCCTCGACCACATCGACGGCCTGCGCGACCCGGTGCAATACGCGCGCCGCCTGCGCCGGCTCACAGCCAAGATGCGCGGGCCCACCGGCCGCCGCGCCGGGCCGTTCTACGTGGTGGTCGAGAAGATCCTGGCGCCCGGCGAGCCGATGCCGAAATTCCCCGGCGTCGCCGGCACCACCGGCTATGAATGGCTCAACGTCATCTCCCGCGTACTGCTCGACGGCAAGGGCCTCGAGCGACTGGAGCGTACCTGGCGCGGCTTCACCGGCGAGCAGCGCGACTTTGCCCGCATGCTGGACGAGGCCAAGCTGCGCGTGATCGAGTCCATGCTGGCGAGCGAGTTCACCGTGCTGTGCGGCGCGCTGGCGCGCATCGCCGCCGGGCATTTCTCGACGCGCGACTTCACCATCGAGCGCTTGCACGCTGCCTTGCAGCTCTACGTGCTCGAGTTTCCGGTCTATCGCAGCTACGTGACCGACGCCGGCGCGGCGATGGACGACCGCGAACGCATCGACGCGGCGATTGCGCGGGCGCGGGCGCGCTGGCGGGGACCCGACCCGCAGATTTTCGATTTTCTGCGCGACGCCATCACCGTCGATCTCGCCGTCAACGCCGGCTACAGCGCGCCGCGCGTGCGCAATTTCGCGCTCAAGCTGCAGCAGTTCACCGGCCCGCTGATGGCCAAGGCGATGGAGGACACCGCCTTCTACCGCTATCACCGGCTGCTGGCGCTCAACGAAGTGGGCGGCGAGCCGGCAGCGGATGCGCTGTCGCCCGATGAGTTCCATGCGCTGCAGCGCCAGCGCGCCGAAGCCGCGCCCGCGGGTCTCACCGCCACCGCCACCCACGACACCAAGCGCGGCGAGGACGCGCGCATGCGTATTCTGGCGCTGGCCGAGCTGGCGCCGGAATGGGACGCGGCGGTGCAGAGCTGGCGCGAATTGAACGCGCCGCTGGTGCAACAGGTGGGCGGCAAGCGCAGCCCGTCGATAGGTCATGAATACATGCTCTATCAGGCGCTGATCGGCGCCTGGCCGGGCGCGGTCGATGAGGATTTCATCGAACGCATGCAGGCCTACGCGCTGAAGGCCGCGCGCGAGGCCAAGCAGGAAACGAGCTGGAATTCGCCGGACCCGGCCTATGAGGAGGCCTTGCGAGCGTTCGTCGGCAAGCTGCTCGATGCGCAAGTGTCGGCGCGTTTTCTGGAGTCGCTTGCGGGCTTTGCCGCACGCACGACCTTGCTCGGTGCCCTGAACGGCCTGTCGCAGCTTGCGCTGAAGGCGCTCACGCCCGGCGTGCCGGATTTCTACCAGGGGACCGAGTTGTGGGATTTGTCGCTGGTCGATCCCGACAACCGCCGTGCCGTGGATTTCGACCTGCGCCGGCGCGAATTGGCGGACAAGCAGCTCGATTGGCGGCGGCTTGCCGAGAATTGGCCGGACGGCCGCATCAAGCTCGCGCTGACGCACGCGCTGCTGCGGCTGCGGCATGACTTCGCCGACCTCTTTCAACACGGCGTCCTATGAGCGCTTGCCAGTGACCGGCGCGCATGCCGAGCACGTCATCGCCTTCGCGCGCACGCTCAAGCGCCAACGACTGCTCGTCGTCATCGGCCGGCATTTTGCGCCGCTCACCGACGGCGGCCGGCAATGGCCGTCGCAATGGGAGGGCGCGCGTCGCGCCGGAGACGGCGGGAACCTACGAATATCTCATCGGCGACGAAGCCGGCCGACGCACCAACTCGCTTTCGCTTGCCGAACTATTCCGCGACCTGCCGGTGTGCGTGTTGCGCGGTATGTGAGGGTGGGCAAAGGCGCGCGCGTCGGCCGTGCCCGACCAACCCCGATATGCGATATGGCTTCCGGACACGAGCTCCGCCGCGTCCGGGCTGTCGGACTGTCGCTCAGCCCACCCTACGTTTTCCGATAGGCCGCAATCATATCCAGCTCGACCCGCGCGCCCGGCGTCGACAATTGATTGACGCACACCGTGGTCGAGGCCGGCGTCCAATCGCCGAAATATTCCGCCAGCACCGTCACCATGCCATCCATGTCGCGCATGTCGGTGAGATACTTGGTCACCTTCACCACGTCGGTCCAGGTCAACCCTTCGTGGTCGAGGATCGACTTGACGTTCTCCATGGCCAGCCGCGTCTGCGCCTCGATGGTGACCGGATGATTGTGCTCGCTCAGCACGTGCGGGTGCTTGTGATAGAGCGGCGACGGCGTGGCGCCCGAGATGAACAGCAGATCGCCCGGCGCCTCGACCCGGATCGCCGGCGCGTAAGGCATGTCCGGCTTGCGCGCGGGCAAGGTCTGGATTTCGCCGAGCGCAGGGTTGGTCGGCGACTGCTTGAAGGCGGGGCGGCGTTCGCTCATGGCAAGCGCATTAAGCCGCAACGGCGCGCGGCGCGCAACGCTTTAAGCCTTCGGATAGCCCACGGTCTGGCAGAAGGTCACGAACTGGCCTTCGCCGAGCTTAAGGGCCGCTTCCAGTTTCTTGTACGGCACGGCGCCGCGGAACACGCTGACCAGGCCCTCCGAGGCGCAGAACAGATAGACGTTCTGCCCGATGAAGCCGGTGTCGACCGAGGCGAACAGCCGGCGGTCGGCGGGCGAGACGTCGTGCATGCGCTCGCCGTGCGCCACGTAAATGAGATTGAGCGGGGCGCCGCCGACGAAATCCTGCGTGCCGGTAAGCGCGCGCAGGTCGGCGGGCGAATGCTGTTGCAGCGCATGCGCCTTGGGATCGTAGTACCAGACGCCGTCCGCCATGGCGGCATAGACGTCGATCACCATGATGTGCCGCCAATAGGGCGCGGTGCGGTCGCCCGACGGGCGATTGACGCCGAAGGCCGCCCACAACAGGTCGGACAGAACCTGCGGCGGCAATGCGCGGTCGGCATAGGCGCGCGTGGAACGACGCAGCTTGAGCGCCTGCATCAACGGCATGCCGCCGCTCATGCGGGGCGGCGGCAGCGTCATGCTCTTCGGCGCGGCGGCGGCCAGACCGCCGCTGCCGGCAAGCACCGCCACGGAGACGAGGCCGGCATTGGCTTGGCGTCGCGTGAACATGGGCGAGGCTCCAGAAATGGCCAGCGCAGTCTAGAGCGCGCCTGCGGCCCCGCTTTGACGCGGATCAATCCGGCCGTCTGCCCAGCGCCTGCGCCCGCTCGCGGGCGGCGCTTATGAAGGCCGCGTAGCTCCAGGTCAGATGGCGCGCCGAAGTCGGCTGGCCGGTCGCCCTGTCGACCTGCTCGGACAGCGCGCCGTCGGCCGGCGTCAGATCGCGCACCGTCGCCAGCAAGGCGTCGCCGCGATCGAGCAAGGCGGCGCGCTCCGCTCCCGCCCGTCGTGCGCGCCGGTAATAGAGCGAGGCCGCGGCCAGCGTCGTCACATACCAGGCGCCGCCGCCGAAATAGCGGTCGCCCTTATAGCGCCCGAGCGCCGGCGCCGCCCGCCCGCGATTGATGGGCAACTCGCGCGCGAAAAACTCCTCGAGCGCGCTTTGCGTCTTGTGCACGCGCCCATCGAGCGCGCTGTGCGGGCCTTCCGACAGATCGGCGTCGAGCACCGCCAGCAATTGCGACGCGTCGATCAGCTCGTCGGTGTGCTTGGCCTTGGCCGGCAGCATCGCCGCATAGACCTGGTGCGGCTCCGACCAATGCCGATCCAGCGCGGCGCGCAATTTCTTTTCGGCGTCTTCCCACGCAAGGGCGTCCTGCGCGAAGGCGCGGCCGTGCACCAGCGCGCCGAGCTGCGCGAGCACGACATAATAATGCTGCACGTTCTGCCCGGGCTCCTCCCACGGCCCGATGCAAGCGTGGCCGGCATGGCGCAGCGTGAAATCGAGATCGAGATGCAAGAGCCGCATTAACGCGTCGGATTGCGCGCCGCCCGCCGCGAGATAATGCAGGCACGCCAGCGCGCGCAGCGCCGGCCCGTCATATTGCGGGCGCGACCAGCGGAAAATGTCGATCGTTCCGTCCGGGTTGAAGCGCGGCTCGCCGAGCAATTTGTCGTCGGCGAGCGACGCGATCTCCGCCGGCGAGCGCAGGAACTTGCGAAAGCCGCGCTCGGTCTTTTCGCGATAATGACTGCGCGCGACAAATTCTTCGCCGTCGAGCTCGCACAACGCCAGACTGAAAGCGACGAAATCCTCGAACGGCTGACGCCAGCGCGCGCGTTCGTCATGCGACGACGCATCGCGCATCAGATCGGCGACCGTGCGCATGACCACGGCCGAATCGCGCAACCAGTGGAAGAAATAGTCCGGTTCCGGATTCCAATCGGCGATCGCCGGCGAGGCCAGCACCGAGCCCTTCGCCGGCACGATAGCTTGGCCGAATGGTTCGCGCCGGCGAATCAGTTGCGTCGCCGAGATCGCGTGTTCCATCGCGGTCATGCTGCGCCGCGTCATGCGCGCGAGCCAGGAGTCGAAATCGGCCTGTTCCTGCATCGGAACTCATCCGGAAACGCGATTTATTTTGCATTCGCGCATGAAAAGTTCCAGTTCGCGCGCGTAAACACGTAAACCTATTAGCGATTAATGGCGATTATTGTTTGAATTGCGTATATCCCTGCTATGTATGTGCTCATAGCTGCGAGCATGTGGCAGCAGTGCCGGTCTCGGGGGACCGGCAACGTTCGAACCCAAAGTGCAAAAACGACATAACGAACGTCCATCCGGCGCGCACGCCGATTTGAAAATACGGGGCGACGATCTCCTCGGCGAGACCGGCGGCCGGCCCGATATGGCCGGCGCGACCAGCCCTGAATTCCAGCCCCCGGCCGCGGTCTATGAAGGTAGAAGCGCGGCCTCCGAGAGCCGCACGCTGCTGCGCGCGCTGTGGCACTCGACGCATCGGTTGCGCGTCGCGCTGCTGGCGCTCGGCATCGCGGCGGTGCTGATCGGCAACATGGTCGGCCAGGTGCGGCTCAACACCTGGAACGGCTCCTTCTTCGATATGCTGTCGCAGCGCAACCTCACCGGCCTGCTCGATCAGCTCGTGGTCTTCTTCGTCGTCGTCGGCGCGCTCCTGGCGCTCGTGGTCGGCCAGACCTGGATGCAGCAGATGCTCAAGGTGCGCCTGCGCGAGTGGCTCACCCATCACCTGCTCGACGAATGGCTGGTGGCCGGCCGCGCCTACCGGCTCGGGCTTGCCGGCCAGATCGGCGTCAACCCCGACCAGCGCATCGAGGAAGACACGCGCAAGCTCACCGACCTGTCGGCGAGCCTCGGCGTCGGGCTGTTCCAGGCGACCCTGCTGCTCATCAGCTTCATCAGCATCCTGTGGGCGCTGTCCGACCGCCTCGTCTTCAATCTGTTCGGCGAAAGCTTCACCATCCCCGGCTACATGGTGTGGTGCGCCGTCATCTACGCCGCCATCGGCTCGCTTTTGACCTGGCGCGTCGGCACGCCGCTGATCGGCCTCAACGCGGAACTCTATGCGCGCGAAGCCGAGCTGCGCTTCGCCCTGGTGCGCGTCAACGAGAGCGCGGAAAGCATCGCGCTGTGCGGCGGCGAGCATGACGAGCGGCGCCTGCTCGACAACACACTTGAGCGCGTGATCTCGACCATGCGGCAGCTTTCCGGCGCGCTGTCGCGGCTGACCTGGATCACCTCCGGCTACGGCTGGATCGCCATCGTGGTGCCGATCGTGGTGGCATCGCCCGGCTATTTCAGCGGCGGGCTGACCATCGGCGGGCTGATGATGGTGGTCGGCGCCTTCAACCAGGTGCAGTCATCGCTGCGCTGGTTCGTCGACCAGTTCCCGGCCATCGCCGACTGGCGCGCGACGCTGCATCGCGTCAGCGCGTTCAAGGCCGTCATCGACAAGGTGGACGCCATCGACGACGGCATCGACACCATCAAGCTCACCCGCCATCCCGATGGCAAGCTCGCCTTCGACAGCGTCAGCGTGCTGTTGTCCGATGGCCGTGTTGTCATCTCCGACGCGACGGTGGAGATCGAGCCGGGCGACCGCGTGCTGATCGTCGGCGAGTCGGGCGCCGGCAAGAGCACGCTGTTCCGCGCGCTCGCCGGCCTGTGGCCCTGGGGCAGCGGCACCATCCGCCTGCCCGATCCGGACAGCATGATGTTCATGCCGCAGCGGCCTTACCTTCCGCTCGGCACCATGCGCGCGGCGATCACCTACCCCGACCCGCCGGACGCCTTCGAGACCGCCGAGGTCACCGCCGTGGTCAAGCGCGTGGGACTGGCCGAATTCCTGCCTACGCTCGATTTCGAGAGCCGCCTCGACAAGAACTTCTCGCTCGGCCAGCAGCAGATGCTCGCCTTCGCCCGCTTGCTGCTGCACCGGCCGGCCTGGGTATTCCTGGACGAGGCGACCTCCGCGCTCGACGAGGTGAGCCAGCGCCGGGTGATGTCGATCTTCGACCACGAGCTCGCTAACGCAACCGTGGTGAGCATCGGCCATCGCCCGGGCCTCGAGCACTTCCACACCCGGGTACTGACGCTGATCCGCACGCCCAACGGCGCCATGCTCGATCACACCCCGCCGCCGCAGATCAGGCACCACTTCTGGCCCTTCGGCCGGCACGGCTCGCCGGTCGCCGGCCCGACCCCCGCCCCCGATGAGAGCGAGCGGCGCGCCCGGCGCGCCAGCGGCTGACGCCTGCCGCCCTCAGCTTGAGCCATCCAGCGGGTAGAACTGATAAAGCCAGGTTTCGGTCAGCGTCTTACCGTCAAGCCCCAGGAAGCAGCGCAGATCGATCTGCTTCTTGCCCGGCGCATAGACGTCGAAAGCCACCCGCCAGCGCTCGGTGCCGACCACCTTGACGACATAGGCGTTGCTGACCTTGCCGCGCGAAACGTTCACGGTGGGCTTGAGGTCGTAGCGCGCTTTCATGCCGGTGAGCGGCCCGCCCATGAAATCGATCACGAATTTCCAGCTGTCCTTGTCGGTGGGCGCCGGTTTCCCCGGCACGCCGCCGCGGCCGATGCGGGTCGCGGTGACGCGGGCGACGTCGGTCGGCGGATGCGGATTGTCGTTCTGCCAATAGAGCTTGTAGGCGAATTTCAAGCTGTCGCCGGCCTTTACGTCGCGCTTGGGCTTCCAATAGGCGACGATATTGTCGTGGATCTCGTCGTCGGTCGGGATTTCCACGAGCTGCACGGCGCCCGGCCCCCATTCGCCAATCGGCTGCACCCAGATACTCGGGCGCCGCTCGTAGAAGGCACCATCGTCCTGGTAGTTGGAGAAGCTGCGGTCGCGCTGCATCAAGCCGAAGCCCTTGGGGTGCTCGTCGAGATACGAGTTGGTCAGCACCGAAGGTGGATCGATCAGCGGCCGCCAGATGCGCTCGCCCTTGCCGGTCCATAGCGCCAGCCCGTCGCTGTCGTGGATTTCCGGCCGCCAATCGGTCGCCTTGTGCCGGTCGTTCTCGCCGTACCAGTACATGCTGGTGAGCGGCGCGATGCCGAGCTGGGCGATATCGCTGCGGATGAACAGGTCGGCCTCGATCTGCATGATGGCGCCGGTCTTCTTCGCCGCGCTGATTTTATAGGCCCCGGTCAGGCTCGGACCGTCCAGCAGGGCGTAGATGGTAATCGAGCGCTGCTGCGGGTCGGGTTCCGCCAGCCAGAAATGGGTAAAGCGCGGGAACTCCTCCTTGGTGGAGGCGGTGGTGTTGACGGCGATGCCGCGCGCCGAGGCGCCGTACTGGTTGTCCTGGCCGGAACTGCGGAAATAGCTGGCGCCCTGGAAGGCCAGCCAGTCGGTCTGGCTTTCCGGCCCGTCCATGACCCGGAAGCCGGAAAAGCCGAGGTCGGCCGGCAGCTTCGCCGCCAAGGACGGGTTTTCGTATTCGAAGTCCTGGGCCGAATAGACCACCTCGCGCGCCGTGCCGCCGGAAACGACGTAGATCTTCACCCCCTGCTGGTTGAATTGATCGACGTGGAATAGCCGCACCGGGAACGGCGAGGCGCCGTCGGCGAACAGCGACTTGTTGGCGCGAAACTTTATCTTCTGCGCCTCATCGAAATCGATCTTGCCGACGATGGCCGCCGGCTGCTTCGCCGCCACATAGGCCTTTCCTGCCATGGCTTTGGCGGTTTGCCGAAGCTTCTCGAAATCGAATGGTTGCGGCGGGCCAAGACTGGCGCCGGCCTCGGCGGCAGCAGCGGCTTGCGGCCTCAGGGTACCGACTGTCGGCAGCGCCAGCGAGGCGCCGGCCAACAACAGTTGACGACGATTAAGTCCGGCAACGGCCGGAGCACGGTAGCGGCGGGTCACTTTTTAGCCCCCATGTTGGATTCGCATATCGCCTTTGCTCATTATGCATTAAGGCGCACTTGCGTTCACCCCGGCTGCAACCACTTCACCCTGCAATGCGTTTACGGAGAAAGCTGGGCAGATTCGGGGGTCCGAACGCCCGGCGGGGCCTGCAAGTTCCCCCCGTAAACAGGGTGTAACCGTCAAATGTTCGACCACAAAAAAGTCGCGAATGCGGCTGCAGCTAGCGCCGAGTTTCAAACGATGCTCGACGAAGCCACTCCTCCCCTTTGCCCGGCACCGATGCCGCGTCAAGAACTCGTGTTCTGGACGCCGCGCGTAATGCTGGCAACCACCCTGCGCGCCGTCAGCGAGATACGGCGCCCGCAGCGCGTCGTGCAGCGCGCCACCGTTTCCGTGCCGAACACCGATGAGCCGAGATGAGGTTGCGGTCCAGCGCTGGCTGATTTTGGGGCTCGCGCTGTCGATCACCGCCGTCGCCGCCACCCGACTGTTGGCGATCTTTCGCGTCGACGGCATATCGCTGCTCGAAGTCGCGCTCATTTGCGTCTTCACGGTGCTGTTTGCCTTGATCGCGATTGCATTCTGGGTCGCCTGCGTCGGCGCACACGCGCTTTGGACCGGCAACCTCGACCTGCCGCTGCGCCTGCCGCCCGAGACGCCGGCGCCGATGGACGCCGGCCGGCCGCGCACCGTGCTGCTCGTGCCGGTCTACAACGAGAACGTCACCGAGGTTTTCGCGCGCATTCAGGCGATGCGCGAATCCTTGCGCGCAGTCGGCGCCGAGAAGGGCTTCGATTTCTTCGTGCTCAGCGATTCGACAGACGCGGACTGCCGCGCCTCCGAACTGGCCGCCTGGGCGCGCGCGCGCGAAGACAAGAGCATGCGCATCTTCTACCGCCATCGCGCCGACAACACCGGCCACAAGGCCGGCAACATCGCCGAATTCTGCCGCAACTGGGGCAGCCACTACGACTATATGATCGTGCTCGACGCCGACAGCCTGATGACCGGCCGCATGCTCGCGCGTCTCGTCAACTTCATGGACGCCAACCCGCGCAGCGCGCTGATCCAGGCGCCGCCGCTGCTGGTCGGCGGCGAATCGCTGTTCGCGCGCAGCCAGCAGTTCGCCTCCTGGGCCTATGGCCGCATGTTCGCCGCCGGGCTTGCCAAGCTGCAGGGACCGGACGGCAACTACTGGGGCCACAACGCCATCATCCGCGTGCGGCCCTTCATGGAGCATTGCGGCCTGCCGGTCCTGTCCGGCCGTGCGCCGCTCGGCGGCGAGATCATGAGCCACGATTTCGTCGAGGCAGCGCTGTTGCGCCGCGCCGGCTGGGACGTGTGGATGGTGCCCGAGTTCGAGGGCAGCTACGAAACCTCGCCGCCGACGCTGATCGATCACCTCAAGCGCGACCGCCGCTGGTGCCAGGGCAATCTCCAGCACGTCAGGCTGCTGTTTGCGCAAGGCCTGCGCATGCCGAACCGGCTGCACATGGCGTTCGGCGCGCTCGGCTATCTGTCGTCGCCGCTCTGGCTGATGCTGATTCTGCTGTTCTCGGCGCACGCGGTGAACATCGACCGCTCGCCGGTCACTTACGTCGGCCGCTATCCGGTGCTGGCCTGGCCGATCTCGCACACCATCGCCTTCGTCAGCATCGCGATCGCGGCGCTGATGCTGCTCTACGTGCCGAAGATCATGGCGCTCGTCGTGCTGCTGCGCGACCGCGCGGCGGTACGCAGCCACGGCGGCGCCGGCAAGCTCATCCTCAGCGTGTTCCTGGAAAGCCTGCTGTCGACCTTGGTGGCGCCGGTGTTCATGCTGTCGCACAGCTGGTTCGTGCTCAACATCCTGATCGGCCGCAACACGCGCTGGGGCGGGCAGCTGCGCCACGGCAATACGGCGCTCGCCAACGCCGTCAAGGCCTTCGCCCCGCATACCGTCATCGCCATCGCCGCCGGCTATCTGGCCTGGACCTGGACCCCGGCCGATTTCTGGTGGTACCTGCCGCTGCTGGCGGGCATGGCGACCGCGATCCTGTTCGGCTGGCTGACCAGCCTGCCGTCGATCGGCACCGCCGCCCGGCGCGCCGGCCTGTTTCTGATCCCGAGCGAATCGACGGGTCTGGCGATCGTCGATAGGGTCGATGCGCTCGTCGCCGAGCGCGATGCCGGCAAGCATGGCACCGGCGACGTTCCCGAGGGCGGGGCGCTGCAGACGGCTTAAAAAAGCGCTTCGCTTGCAAAAGCATGACCCTGGCAAGCGATGTCCGACCTCATCGACGCCCTGCTCCGCCGCATGAGCCTCGCCGAAAAGGTGGGGCAGCTCAACCTGCTCAGCCCCGGCGGCGGCGACACCACCGGCGCCGGCGGCACTGCCACCGACATCGAAAGCCGCATCCGCAGAGGTGAAGTCGGCTTCCTGCCGGCGGGCGGCGGCATCGAGCAATTGACGCGCTGGCAGACGATCGCGGCCGAGCAGTCGCCGCAGAAAATTCCGCTCATCTTCACGCTCGACGTGATCCACGGCCACCGCACCGTCTTTCCGCTGCCGCTGGCGCTCGCCTGCTCCTTCGACATGGAGCTCGTGCGCCGCACCGCACGCGTTGCCGCCACCGAAGCGGCGGCGGCCGGTATTTCGCTTGCCTGGGCGCCGATGCTGGACGTGTCGCGCGATGCGCGCTGGGGCCGCTGCGCCGAAAGCCCGGGCGAGGAGCCGCTGCTGGGCGCCGCTTTCGCCAAGGCCATGATCGAGGGCTATCAGCAGGTCGATCTGGCGCTGCCCGACGGCGTGATGGCCTGCGCCAAGCATTTCGCCGGCTACGGCTTTGCCGAAGGCGGGCGCGACTACAATGCGGCCGATCTGAGCCCCTACCGCATGCACAATGTCGTGCTGCCGCCGTTCAAGGCGGCGGTCGAGGCGGGCGTCGGCGCCATCATGGTCGGCTTCCACGATCTCGCCGGCATCCCCTGCACCGCGCACCGCGAATTGCTGCGCGATCTATTGCGCGGGCAATGGGGCTTCGACGGGCTGATCGTGTCGGACTACACCGCCATCCCCGAATTGGTGAACCATGGCGTGGCGGCGGACGGCAAGGAAGCAGCGCTTCTCGCCTTCAATGCGAGCGTCGATGTCGACCTGGTGAGCGAATGTTACTTCAAGCATCTGCCGGAACTGGTGGCGGAAGGCCGCATTGCCGCGCACGAGATCGACGCCGCCTGCCGCCGCGTGCTGCAAGCCAAGCAGCGACTCGGTCTGTTCGACAACCCCTATGGCCGCCTCGACGAAGCGCGCCGGCAAAAGGTCACGCTCACGCCCGACAGCCGCCGCCTGGCGCGCGAGGCGGCGGCGAAATCCTGCGTGCTGCTCAAGAACGAGGGCGCGCTGCCGCTCGAGCGCGCCGGCACCATCGCGCTGGTCGGGCCGCTCGCCGACAGCCGCGCCAATATGCAGGGCACCTGGGCGGTGGCGGCGCACCCGCAGGACAGCGTCACGCTGCTGGAAGGCCTGCGCGCCGTGGCGGGTGACGCGACAATCCTCTATGCCAAGGGCGCCAATATCGTCGACGATCCGAATGTCGCGGCGCGGCTCAATGTGTTCGGCGAAACCGCCACCATCGACCCACGCCCGCCCGAGGCGCTGATCGCGGAAGCCGTTGCCGCGGCGCGCCAGGCCGACGTGGTGGTCGCCTGCGTCGGCGAAGCCAAGGAGCACAGTGGCGAGTCCTCGACCCGCACCGAGCTCGGCCTGCCCGGCAGCCAGCCGCGCCTGCTGCGGGCGCTGAAGGAGACCGGCAAGCCGCTGGTGCTGGTGACCCTGAGCGGGCGGCCGCTGGCGCTGGAATGGGAGGAGCGCCACGCGGACGCCATCCTGCACGCCTGGTTCGGCGGCACGGAAACCGGCACTGCCGTGGCCGACATTCTGTTCGGCGCCGTCAGTCCTTCGGCCAAGCTCGCCATGAGCTTCCCGCGCAGCGTCGGGCAATGCCCGATCTTTTACGCCGAGCCGCCGACCGGCCGGCCGCTCGACAAGATCGGCCTCGACGTGGCCGGCGACGAGGAGCGCGACGCCGCCGGCGCCCGCGTCTTCCGCAAATTCACCACCGCCTGCCGGCTGGAAGGACCGCACACGCCGCTTTACCCGTTCGGCCACGGGCTTTCCTACAGCACGTTCGACTACGGCCCGCTTATTCTCGACAAGACCGCGCTGCAGGGGACGCGCGACACGTTCACCGCCGGCGTGACTGTGCGCAACACCGGCGCGCGAGCGGCTGAAGATATCGTGCAGCTTTATATCGGCGACCCGGTCGCCAGCCGCTCGCGCCCGCTGCACGAGCTGAAAGGCTTCCGCAAGATCATGCTCAAGCCGGGCGAGCAGCAGACTGTCAGCTTCACGATCGCCGCCGCCGATCTGCGCTTCTTCCGCGCCGAGCGGCTGGCCGCGCCCGAACCCATTTTCGAGCCGGGAACGTTCATCGTTCAAATTGGATCAAGCTCGCAGACGCTCGCGGCGGCACGGATCGAATGGCGCGCGGACACATGACCGGCACCGGCCAAGCTGCAAGCACGACCGCGCCTCTCCGACGACGAGTTGCTCGATCTCGTACAGCGGCAGACGCTTTCCTATTTCTGGGACTTCGCCCATCCGGCAAGCGGCATGGCGCGCGAGCGCAGCAATCCCGTTGCCGGCTACGATTACCGCGAGACGGTCACGACCGGCGGCAGCGGTTTCGGCATCATGGCCATGCTGGCCGGCGCCGAGCGAAGCTTTCTGCCGCGCGCGCATGTACTCGAACGCCTGCACGCCATCCTCGCTTTTCTCGAGCGCGCCGACCGCCATCACGGCGTCTTCCCGCACTTCCTCAACGGCACCACCGGCGCAACCATCCCTTTCTCCGCCAAAGACGACGGCGGCGATCTGGTGGAAACCGCGTTCCTGATGATGGGCCTGTTGTGCGCACGGCAGTTCTTCGCCGATGCCGGCGCGCGCGAGGCTGAGTTACGCACGAAGATCGACCGGCTCTGGCAGGCGGTCGAGTGGGACTGGCACACCCGAGGGCGCGACACGCTCTATTGGCATTGGAGCCCGCGCCACGGCTGGGCGATGAATCACGCCATCGCCGGCTGGAACGAGTGCCTGATCGCCTATGTGCTCGCCGCCGCCTCGCCCACGCACGCCATCGCGCCGGAAGTCTACCACCGCGGCTGGACCGACAGCCCGACTTTCCGCAACGGCGAGAATTATTACGGCATCGACGCTGCCGCTCGGGCCGGCTTATGGCGGCCCGCTGTTCTTTTCGCATTACTCCTTCCTCGGGCTCGACCCGCGCGGTTTGCGCGACCGCTACGCCGACTACTGGGAGCAGAACCGGGCGCATACGCTGATCAATCGCGCGCATTGCATCGCGAACCCTGGACGGCTTTGCCGGCTACGGCGCCGATTGCTGGGGGCTCACCGCCAGCGACGGCGATGCCGGCTACGCCGCCTTCTGCCCGCGGCACGACCGTGGCGTGATCGCACCGACCGCGGCGCTCTCCGCGATCGCCTATGCGCCGGCGGAGTCCATGGCCGCGTTGCGCCACTTCTACGAGGACCTGGGCGACAAGCTCTGGGGCCGCTACGGCTTCGCCGACGCCTTCAATCTCTCGCGCGGCTGGGTCGCCGGGAGCAACTTGGCGATCGACCAGGGCCCGATCGTCGCCATGATCGAGAACCACCGCTCCGGTCTTTTGTGGCGGCTGTTCATGAGCTGCCCGGAGGTGCGCGCCGGCCTGCCCCGGCTCGGCTTTTCAAGCCCCGTGCTGCAAGAGGCGGGCGCCTGAGCCTTTCCTTTGGCAAACGACGCGCCCTATCCGATAGGTTGCGTCCCACGCGCGGCGCGTGCGCACATGGACAGCGGCGGCCTGCCGCACCTATAGTTCGTGCCAGCATCATTCGCCGGGCGAAAAAGGTACGCGACCATGACCGACTTCCGATTCGATCCGCGTCGTACGGCGCTCCTCAACATCGACATGCAGAATTGCTTCGTCGAGAACTCGCCGGTCGCGGCGCCGCGCGGCCGCGAAATCCTGCCGCGCATCAACAAGCTCGCCGACGTCTGCCGCCGGCGCGGCGCGCTGGTGATCCATACCGTGCACGTCGTGCGGCCGGACGGCAGCAATACCGGGGTGATGGGGGTAATCATCCCGGCGATCGCCGCCGGTCTCATCAATAAAGGAAACAAGCTAGCCGAACTGCATCCTGAAGTTGTGGTCGGGCGAGAAGATATCGTTTTGGAAAAGCCGCGCTACGGCGCGTTTCATGCCACCGATCTCGATCTCATCCTGCGTAACCGGGGCATCGACACGGTCATCGTCACCGGCATCTGCACCAATGTGTGCTGCGAAACCACTGCGCGCGAAGCCAATATGCGGGACTACAAGGTCTTCTTCATCGGCGACGCAACCGCGACCTTCAATACGCCCGAGGCCTCCGCCGACCAGATTCAGCCGGTCGTGCTGGCGACGATGAAGGCGGCCTTCGCGCAGGTGGAGAACACCGACGCAATGATCCGCAAGCTCGAAGCGCAACGCAGCGCATTCGCGGCGTAGGCGCGGGCTCGATCTGCGTATCGCTCGCCGGCAGCGCGCGGCATGCGTCTCGCTCATGTCGTCCGCCATGGCGAGAATGCCCCCGGCAGGGCATCGCCTATTGACAGGGCATGCATTTCACATGTCAAATAAAATCCAAGCCGGACTATTAACAAGAGACCAGGCGCGAGCCTGAGGGAAGGGGGCAGCAACATGGTCGTCCTCGCGTGGTTGCTCGCCATCGTGGTTGCGGTCGTCGCGATCGCGATCGTGGTGATGTTCCTCAACCGATTCTACCGCAAATCGACGCGCGACATGGCGCTGGTGCGCACCGGCTTCGGCGGTCAGCGCATCTTGATTTCCGGCGGCTGCCTGGCCTTGCCGTTCCTGCACAAGGTCGAAGAAATCAACATGCGCACCTTGCGCATTGAGGTGCGGCGCGCGGCGGACAAATCGGTGATCACCGAAGACCGCATGCGCGTCGACGTCGAGCTCGAATTCTACGTGCGCGTTATTCCGTCGCAGGAAGGCATTGCCACCGCCGCGCAAGCGCTCGGCGCCAAGTCGTTCACCGTCGACGGCATCCGCAACCTGCTGGAAGGCCGCTTCGTCGATTCCGTGCAGGCGGTGTCGGCGCGTCACACCATGGACAGCCTGCACGAGGGCCGCGCCGAATTCGTCGCCGAGATTTCCAACCTGCTGCGCGAAAACCTCAAGCAGAACGGCATTTTGCTCGATTCGGTCTCGCTCACGCGCCTCGACCAGTCGGCCTTTTCCTCCTTCGACGAGAACAATGCCTTCAACGCGGTCGGCCTGCGCAAGCTCGCCGAGATCATCGCCGTCAACCGCAAGAAGCGGGCGGAGATCGAGGCGGATGCCGACGTTTCCGTGCGGCAGACCCAGCTTGAAGCGACCAAGCAGCGCCTCGTCCTGACGCAGCAGGAAGAGCAGGCGCAGATCAATCAGCATCTGGAAATCGAGAAGATGCGGGCGGCGAGCGAAGCCGAAGCTGCCAAGGCGCGCGAGCAGGCGATGATCGCCTCGGAAGAGGCGCGCATCGACCGCGAGCGGCAAACCCGGGCGACCGAGCTCGCCAAGCAGAGCGAAATACGCAGGATCGAGCTCGAACTCGCAGCTCGCCGTGGAAGTGAAAAAGGTCGACAGCGCCATCGAGTTGGCGGCCAAGCACGTCGAAGAGGCAAAGTCGCGCGCGCAAGCGGAACTCGCCCGCGCCGAAGTCATCCTGGCGGAAGAACACGTGCAGACCGAACGCGACCGTGCCGTCGCCGACCGCTCGCACGAGATGGCGCTCAAGCGGGTCAACGAGCAAGGCGCGGTCGAACAGGCGAAAGCGGAAACCGACGCCGACGTGCTCTTGCGCCGCGTGCGCGCCGAATCGGAGGCCGTGCGCACCAAGGCCGAGGCCGACCGTTCGGGCCTGGTGGCCAAGTCGGAGGGCGAGCGCGCCCTCATCGACGCGGAGAATTCGCAGAGCGAAGCCCTCATCCGCATGAAGCTCGAGCAATACCGTCTCGACCGGCTGCCGGAAATCGTCTCGCAGATGATGAAGCCGGCAGAGAAGATCGAATCGATCCGCATCAATCAGCTCAGCGGCTTCGGCGGCAGCGCGTCCGGCGCGGCGGGCGGCAACGGCGACGGCACGCAGAAAACGCCGATCAATCAGGTGATGGACAGCATTCTCGGCATGGCGTTGCAGCTGCCGGCGCTCAGGAGCATCGGCGACTCGATCGGCGTCGACTTTTCCTCCGCCATCTCGGCGGCCCCCGCTACCACGACGTCGCCGCCCACGGCCGTGACCGAACGCAAGTCCGGCCCCGAGACCGAGCGCAAAGGAAAGTAACCGTCCCTCTCAGCGCGTTAAGTCGCGTAACCCTCAAGGAGCAATCCATGGCGATTTCCCGCAGGACATTGTTGAACGGCGCCGGCGCAACGGCCATAGCGGCGGGCATGCCGCTGCGTCACGCGCTCGCCGCGGACCCGATCAAACTGGGCGCGATCGTGGACAATTCCGGCGTGCTCGACATCTACGGCAAGCCGATGGTGATGGCGACCGCGATGGCGGTCGACGAGATCAACAAGTCGGGCGGGTTGCTCGGACGCCAGATCGAGCTCAAGCAATACGACAGCCAATCCAACATCGCGCTCTACACCCGCGACGCGCAGGAGCTGGTGCGCAACAAGTTCGACGTGGCGCATGCCGGCATCACCTCGGCTTCGCGTGAGGCCGTCCGGCAGACTTTCCGCCGCGGCAACCTGCTCTATTTCTACAACGTGCTCTACGAAGGCGGCGTCTGCGACCGCAATTGCTTCTGCACCGGCACGACGCCGGCCCAGGCGGTTGAACCGATCATCGACTATGCGATGAAGAAGTGGGGCAACAAGGTTTACGTGCTGGCCGCCGACTACAACTACGGTCAGATCACGGCCAAATGGGTTTCCTATTACGTCGAGCAGCGCAAGGGCAAAACGCTCGCCACCAACTTCTTCCCGCTCGACGTTTCCGACTTCGGCTCGACCATCGCCAAGATCCAGGATGCGGCGCCCAATTTCGTGGTGGCCGCGCTGGTCGGCGGCGCGCACATGTCGTTCTTCCGCCAATGGGCGGCTTCCGGCATGAACAAGAAGATCCCGCTCACCTCGACCACCTTCGGCGTCGGCAACGAGCATCTCGCGTTGTCGCCGGCGGAGGGCAACGGCATCGTCATTGCCGGCAATTACAGCCCTGAGCTCGAAACCGACGGCAACAAGAAGTTCCGCGCCGCCTGGGCCAAGCGCTACGGCACGGCCAAGGGCATCCACGAGCTTGCCGTGTCGCAATATCAGGGCATCAAGCTGTGGGCGGAAGGCGTGCGCAAGGCCAAGTCGGTCGAGCACGACGCCGTCATCAAGGCGCTGGAAACCGGGGTGCAGATCGAGGGACCGGCCGGCATCGTCAAGGTCGATCCGCCGACGCATCATTGCTCGCTCGATATCCACCTGATGGTGGTCAAGGATCAGAAGCTCTCGATCATCGACACCGCCAAGCAGCGGGCGCCCAGCGACACCGCCCGCTATTGCAACCTGCAGAAAAACCCCAACGACAATAAGCAGTATGAGGTCAAGATCTAGGCAAAGGGTAGCGGCCGCCCGCGCGGGCGACCGGACCCCACGGAAGCTTTGAATGGACTACGCGGCGATCGTCGTTCTCGAAATCCTCTACATGATCGCCTTTCTCGCGCTGATCAGCGCGGGTCTGGCGATCGTGTTCGGGATGATGCGCGTGATCAATCTTGCCCATGGCGAGTTTGTGATGGTCGGCGGCTACGCGACGCTCGCCGCCGCCAAGGCCGGCATCAATGTCTATTTCGCCATGCTGGTGATCGCCCCGATCGTCGTCGGGGTGCTCGGCCTCATCGTCGAGCGGCTGATCGTGCGCTTCCTCTACGGCCGCATGATCGACATCATGCTGGCGACCTGGGGCCTCGGCCTGCTGCTTACCGGCATCGTCACGCTGATCTTCGGCAACACCCCGGTCAGCGTGGCAACGCCGATCCCCGGCTACCGCATCGGCCATTACCAGATGGGCGGCTACAACCTGTTCGTCATCGCGGTCGCGGTGGTGCTGATGGGCTGCCTGTGGTTTGCGCTGCGCTATACGCGGGTCGGGCTGATCGCGCGCGGCGCCATGCAGGGCCGCGAGGTGGTCTCCGCGCTCGGCTATAATCCGAACACCATCTATATGCTGACCTTCACCGTCGGCGCCGCCCTCTCCGGCCTCGCCGGCGGCGTGATGGCGCCGTTGACCGGTCTGCTGCCGTCGATCGGCGGGGCCTACATCGCCAAAGCCTTCATCACCGTGATCACCGGCGGCGCCGCCGTCATCGCGGGCACGATCACCACCGCGGTGGTGTTCGGCACCGTCGATCAGATCGTATCGTTCGCATCGACGCCGGTGCTCGGCGAAATCGCCATGCTGGTGCTTGCGCTTGTGCTGCTTCGCCTGATGCCGCAAGGCGTTACCGGCCAATTCTTCCGTAATTCGACATGACCGGCGCAGCCTTCGGCATTGGGCGTATTCGCTGGAACTGGCTCGCCGTGGCCGCCGTGCTGCTGGCCGCACTGCCGCTGGTGAGCGAAACCTATACGCCGACCTTGCTCGCGATCTGGGCGCTGTTTGCGCTGTCGCTCGCCTTGATGTGGGGCTACGCAGGCATATTGAGCTTCGGCCACGCCGCCTATTTCGGCCTCGGCGCCTACGCCTACGCCATCGCCTCGTTCAACGTCGGCGAAAGCACCGTGCCGTTTCTGTTGGCGATCATCGTGCCCGCGGCGGTCGCCGCCGTCATCGGCGCCATGATGTTCTACGGCCGCATCAGCGACGTTTATCTCGGCGTCATGACGCTCGTCGTCACCCTCATCCTCAACCGGTTCATGAACGCGACGGCGGGCGACGCCTACCGCATCGGCAATGCGCGGCTGGGCGGCTTCAACGGCATACCGGCGTTTCCGACCCTGAACGTGCCGGGCGACCCGAGCACGCAGGTCTACGGCACCGCCTATTATTTCGTCGTGATCGTCTGCCTGATCGGCGCCTACCTGGTTTGCCGCTGGATTCTCGCCAGCGCCTTCGGACGCACCTTGATCGGCATCCGCGAAAACGAATTGCGCATGGAGCTGCTCGGCTACAACGTGCCGGCCTACAAGACCGCGATCTTCACCGTGTCGGGCGCCATGGCCGGCCTTGCCGGCTGCCTGTTCGCCAACTGGGCCGAGATCGTCACCCCGAGCGTGTTCAGCCTCGGGCAGACCGCCGAGGTGCTGATCTGGGTGATCGTCGGCGGCCTCGGCACGCTGATCGGTCCGATGATTGCCGCGGTCGCGCTCGGCATGTTGAAGCTGGCGCTCGGCTCGCAGACGCTGATCGACAATTCGCTCATCCTCGGCGCCATCCTGATCCTGGTGGTGCTGCTCGTTCCGCGCGGCTTGGCGCCGACCTTCGTGGCCTGGCGGCAGCGCTTTGCCCAGGCACAAGTGCATCGGCGCCAGGCGCGCGGCACGCGGCGGCGCCGCGTGGCCCTGCAGGAGGCCAACCATTGAGCGAGCCGGTGGTCGAGACGCAGGAGCTGGCCGTGCGGTTCGGCGGCGTGCTCGCGGTCGACCACGTCAACTTCGTCCTGCGCGAACGCGAGCTGCGCTGCCTGATCGGCCCCAACGGCGCCGGCAAGAGCACGTTTTTCAAGTCGATCACCGGCCAGATCCGCGGGGCCAATGCCAGCGGCCGCGTGCTGATCCGCGGCAACGATGTCAGCGGCTGGTCGCCGCACCAGATCGTCCGGCTCGGCATCGGCATCAAGACGCAAGTTCCCTCGGTGATGAACGGCCTCACCGTTGCGGAAAATCTCTGGCTGTCGGCCCGCCGCACGTCCGGCCACGAAGGGGCCGACGCCGTGGTCGAGGAGGTGCTGGCGGAGCTCGAATTGGGGCCCATCGCGCGCCGGCCGGTGGGCGAGCTCGCGCACGGACAGCGGCAACTGGTCGAGATCGGCATGGTGCTCGCCAATAAGCCATGGCTGGTGCTGCTCGACGAGCCGGCGGCCGGCCTGACCAATGTGGAGACCGAGCGGCTGATCGCCATCATCAAGCGGATCAACCAAAATGCCACGCTGATCGTGGTCGACCACGACATGCATTTCGTGCGCGCGCTCGACTCCCTGATTACGGTGTTTCACCAGGGCGCCATCCTCATTGAAGGCCGTGCCGACAAGGTGCTGAGCGACAAGAATGTGCGCGAAGTCTATCTTGGGAGCCGCGCATGAGCATCGACGAAGCACGCGACAGCATGGCTGACGAGGACGCCCCCGACCGTGCGCCCGAGCCGAACGGCGTGGTGCTCGACATCAGCGACTTGCACGCCGGCTACGGCGAGGTGCCGGTCCTGCACGGCGTCTCGTTGCAGCTGTTCGAGGGCGAGGCGATCGGCATCGTCGGCCATAACGGCATGGGCAAGACGACGCTGATGAGGGCCGTCATGGGTCTGCTGCCGGTGAGCGGCGGCAAGATCGTGGTCGATGGCGTCGACGTGACCACCTGGGCGGCGCATGAGCGCAGCCGCCTGGGCATCGCCTACGTGCCGCAGGGGCGCGGCATCCTGCCCGGCCTGACCGCGCATGAAAATCTGCGTCTCGCCTGGACGCCCGACTCCGGCGAAACCGAAGAGCGTGCGATCGAGCGCGTGCTGGGGATTTTCCCCCGGCTGACCCGGCTGCTCGAGCGCAAGGGCGGCACGCTGTCGGGCGGCGAGCAGCAGATTCTGGCGCTCGCCCGCGCGCTGGTGCCGATGCCATGGCTATTGCTGCTCGACGAGCCGTCCGAGGGCATCCAGCCCTCGATCGTGCAGGAAATCGGCGAGCTCTTGGCCTCGCTCAAGGACAAGCATCGTCTCTCCATCGTCATCGTCGAGCAAAATCTCGAGCTGGTGCTCGATGTGGCCAGCCGCATCGTGCTGGTCGAGCGCGGCCGTATCACCCGCGAGCTGGACGTCGGGGCGGTGCGCGGCGGGGCGATCGCCGATCTGGTCGGTCTCGGCGGCACGCGCAGCACGGCCTATACGAGCGGCAACGGCATGGCGGCGCGTGCCCAAGCCGTGCCGACGCCTTCGACTAATGGAGCGGCGCGCGCGCCGGCCAACGGTTCGGCCCGCCCGTCCGCGAACGGCGCCGGCACGAACCGCAACGGCCGCGGCGCCGCATCGCCGCCGCGCAAACGAATTTCGGCTAAGTCCACGCCGGCCGCCACCACGTCACGAGGGGGTCCCATGTCGACAGTCAGACGGCCGACGGCCGACCAGATGCACGACATCGTCAGCTCGCTGCACATGAACATGTCGCAAGGCGAGGTCGCCGAGTATCTCGAAGTGCTGGAAGGCACCTTCCTGGCCTACGACCGCGTCAACGAGTTGCCCGATTACCTGCCGGCGGTGCGCTATCCGCGCACGCCCGGCTACCGGCCCGGCGCCAACGAGAACCCGCTCAATGCCTGGGCGGTCAAGACCGAGGTGCGCGGCGCCGCGCACGGCGCCCTGTCGGGCAAGCGCATCGTACTGAAGGACAATATCTGTCTGGCCGGCGTGCCGATGATGAACGGCGCATCCACGCTCGAGGGCTATGTTCCGGATATCGACGCCACGCTCGTCACCCGCATCCTCGATGCCGGCGGTACCGTCGTCGGCAAGGCGCATTGCGAATATTTCTGCCTGTCCGGCGGCAGCCACACCTCGGCGCACGGACCGGTGCACAATCCCTACAAGCACGGTTACTCGGCCGGCGGCTCCTCCTCGGGTTGCGGCGCGCTGGTCGCCTCGGGCGAGATCGAGATGGCGATCGGCGGCGACCAGGGCGGCTCGGTGCGCATGCCGGCGGCCTATTGCGGTTGCTACGGCATGAAGGCGACGCACGGCCTGGTGCCTTATACCGGCGTCATGCCGATCGAGGCGACCATCGACCATGCCGGGCCGATGACCGCCACGGTCGCCGACAACGCGCTGCTGCTCGAAGTCATCGCCGGCTCCGACGGGCTCGACCCGCGCCAGTACAATCCGCAGGTCGAGAAATACAGCTTCGCGAGCGGGCTCGGCCGCGGCGTCTCCGGCATGCGCATCGGCCTGGTGAAGGAATCCTTCGGCTGGCCGGTCAGCGAGCCGGACGTCGACGCCAAGGTGCGCGAAGCCGCCGATCGCCTGCGCGGCGCCGGCGCCATCGTGGAGGAGGTGTCGATTCCCATGCACCTCGACGGCGCCGCCATCTGGACGCCGATCGCGCTCGAGGGCCTGACCGCGCAGATGATGCACGGCAACGGCATGGGCTTCAATTGGAAGGGCCTCTACACCACCAGCCTGCTCGACGCCCACGCCAACTGGCGCTCGCGCGCCGACGAATTGTCGCGCACGCTGAAAATCTCGATGCTGGCCGGCGAATATTTCATCAAGCATCACCGCGGCCATTTCTACGCCAAGGCGCAAAATCTGAGCCGCCTGCTGCGCAAGACCTACGACGACGTGCTGGCGCGCTACGACCTCTTGATGATGCCGACTTTGCCGTTGAAGGCGACGCCCCTGCCGCCCGCCAATGCCTCGCTGGCCTTGTATTGCCAGCGCGGCTTCGAAATGCTGCCCAATACCTGCCCGTTCGACGTGACCGGCCACCCGGCCATGAGCATTCCCTGCGGCATGAGCGACGGGCTGCCGATCGGCATGATGCTGATCGGCAAGCATTACGCCGAAACCACCATCTACCGGGCCGCGCATGCCTTTGAGCAGCTCGGAGATTGGCGTAACTTCTGAGCCGCAATCGTCAAGACGGGCGCAGCCGGTGAGCCTCAACAATCCCTTCAGCTCGGATTTCCTGCGCGGCAGCGGCGGTGGCCGCGCCGACGCCCGGCAATTGCGGCCGCAAGGGCCCGTCTCCTATGTGGCGGGGACGACCGACGACGCGCTGAAATTCATGACCATTCCGCAGCTCCTCGACCGCGCCTGCAAGCGCCATGGCGGCAGGCCGGCGGCGATCTTTGCCGCCGACGGGCTCAGGCTCTCCTGGTACGACCTGCGCGAGCACGCCGACGCCGTCGCGGCGGGCTTGTTGGCGCTCGGCATCGGGCGCGGCGACCGCGTCGGCATCTGGGCGCCGAACCGCGCCGAATGGCTCTACGTGCAGTTCGGCACCGCGCGCATCGGCGCCATTCTGGTCAACATCAATCCGGCCTACCGCACCTCCGAGCTCGAATACGCGCTGAACAAAGTCGGCTGCAAGGCGCTGGTCATGGCGAGCCGGCACAAGTCGAGCGACTATGTCGGCATGCTGCGCGCGCTGGCGCCCGAGATCGACCGCGGGGACGCCCCGTTGCGGGCGGAGAAGCTGCCCTCGCTCAAGCACGTGATCGTGCTGGACGACCAAGCGGCCCCGCGCGGGGCGATGTCGTTTGCCAGCTTCATGGCACTCGCCGGTCCTGCGCATCGCACGCGGCTCGATGCGCTCTGCGCGGCGCTCGATCCGGACGATGCCATCAACATCCAGTTTACCAGCGGCACCACCGGCTCGCCCAAAGGCGCCACGCTCAGCCATTTCAACATCGTCAACAACGCCCGCTACGCCGCCAAATGCATGCAGATGACCGCGGAGGATCGTCTGTGCATTCCGGTGCCGCTCTATCATTGCTTCGGCATGGTGCTGGGCGTGCTGGTCTGCGCCGCCGTCGGCGCCGCCATGGTGTTTCCCGGCGAGAGCTTCGACGCCGAGGAGACGCTCGCGGCCGTCGCGCGCTACCGCTGCACGGTGCTGCACGGCGTGCCCACCATGTTCATCGCCCAGCTCGAGCACCCGAACTTTGCCAATTACGACACGTCGAGCCTGCGTACCGGCATCATGGCCGGCGCGCCCTGCCCGATCGAGACCATGCGCCAGGTGATCGAGCGCATGCACATGGGCGAAGTGACCATCGGCTACGGCATGACCGAGACCGCCCCGCTGTCGTTCCAGTCGCGCACCGACGATCCGCTGGAGCGGCGGGTGTCGACCGTCGGCCGCATCCACCCGCATGTCGAGGTCAAGATCGTCGATGCCGATGGCCATGCGGTGCCGATCGGCCAATCCGGCGAACTATGCACGCGCGGCTACGGCGTGATGCGCGGCTATTGGGACGATGCGGAGCGCAGCGACGAAGCGATCGACGCCGCCGGCTGGATGCATTCCGGCGACCTCGCCACCATCGACGCCGAGGGCTATTGCAGCATCGTCGGCCGGCTGAAGGACATGGTCATCCGCGGCGGGGAAAACATCTATCCGCGCGAGATCGAAGAATTCCTGATGCGGCATCCGAAGGTGCAGGCGGTGCAGGTGTTCGGCGTGCCGGACCACCGCTACGGCGAGGAGATCTGCGCCTTCATCGTGCTCAAGCCCGGCCAGTCGATGAGCGAGGAGGAAATCCACGCGTTCTGCCGGGGCCAGATATCTCACCACAAGGTGCCGCGCCACATCCGCTTCGTCTCAGAATTTCCGCTTACCGCCACCGGCAAGCCGCAGAAGTTCGTCATGCGCGAGCGGATGATCGACGAAATGGGCGCGCGGCGGACGGCCGCGGAGTGAGCGCGCTGCGACGAAGGTAGCAAGACTTCGTCTCGATACTTCGTATCGAGACATCGTCTTGTGTAAGGTCGAGGATTGCCGAGGCCCCGCGCGGCGCCGGCGGCCGCTCACGGCCGCACCGACGGCCCCGGTGGCTTGCGTATCTGCCATCGCGCGACGAAGAACGCCGGTACGAACACGACCAAGAGCACGATCGCCGCCGCCAGCGGGCTGTCCAGGGCGCGCTCCCGGCCGAGCGCGCCCAGCACGATAATGATCGCCGCGAACAGCACGAACGATGTCATCGTGAACACGGTGACGAAAATCAAATAAGCCGCCAGCCGCGTTGCCTCCTCCCACGGATCGACATTCATCCGCGCTAGGGCTGAAAGGACGCTGAGGCGCATCCCGTTTGCGTCCTCGCACACCGATGCAAACAGAAAGTCGTCATATCTGGCACTCAGCGTTGAAAATCTTGCACGATGATCCACGATGGAGCCGCCTATGGTTACAGCTACCGGAGCACCGCTTTGCTTCGACTGGCGCTCTCGCGCTTCAATCCGGGGCGGAATGAAGGGGTGGCGCAAGGCTAACGGCCTTCGAGAGCAAATCGTTCAAGCCACGAGAAACATTAGTGTGTTGGCAGCGCAAATGTGAGGGATGCAGCAAAGGAGCGGTTGGAGCCAGGCGCGGCGCGCCGCGGCGTGCCGCCCGCGCTTGTCGGGCCGTCGCCAGCGTGTTGAGCCACGCCGCCGTCAGCTTGGCGCGCTCCTTGTGGACCAGAAACATTGTGGACCAGAAACATACGCCCGATCCCAATCACGAAATTTCGTTGAGAACAGATCATGAACACTATTTTGTCCATTGTCAAGGCTGGCGGCGGCTTGCAACAACCGGCACCAGGAGAGAGGTGAGCGAATCATGGCGGACGACAAAAAGACCAAGCGCATTCTCTACATCAAGCTGCGCACGCCCTCGCCGGACGCAGGCTCCATGCTCGCCTCGATGATGAAGAATGCGCTGCCGCTCTATCAGCACTTCGGCGACGCCAAGGTGCGACTGTTGCGCAATGTCGACGACCAAACGCAGTTCCTGCAGGTCATCGAATATCAGGCCGACCAGGCCTTCGAGCTCAACCGCCACAAGCTCGCCAGCGACCCCATGGTGCAGAAATATCTGCAGGGCTGGCGCGCGCTGTTTCCCGGTGCGGTCGAGATGGATGTCTATGAGGACATGACCGACGCATAAATCTTTTTAACGCGCAACTTGTCGGCAAAAAAGTTGTCGGCTTCGTCCCGGGCGCCGGCGCCCCCGCATTGCCAGCGGCGCGCAATTTCCCGTAAGCTTGAACGGCTGCGATTCATGATTTGAAGGAAGTTTGCGGCGAACGTCCGCCCCTTCGGCGGCCGATCTACCCTACAGACGGTGGTCCGGCGTGGCGCTCCAGGCACCTGCGATCGTTGACGTGCGCGCGGCCAAGGCGGGCACCGCGTCGCCGCTCTTGGCCCGGCTCTCCGGCATCGGCGTGCGGCAGGTGCGGCTTGCCTGCGGCCTGGTGATGTTCGCCTACATCTTCTCACATTTCTTCAACCACGCGCTCGGCAACATCTCCTTCGCGGCCATGGACTGGTGGTGGCACGTGCACGTGGGGTGGTGGCGCATTCGTGTCGTGAACGACACGCTCTATGCCGCCGCGCTCATCCATATGTCGCTCGGTTTCTGGGCGCTCTATCAGCGCCGGCATTTCCGCTACACGGCGGCCGAGATCACCCAGCTCGCGCTCGGCCTGAGCATTCCGCTTTTGATCGCCAGCCATCTCGGCGTCGCACGCGTCGGCGGCTGGCTGCTGGGCACAGGCCCACCGCAGTATCCCGGGCCGCTGTTTTCATACTGGGTGCTGCGGCAGCACATGATCGTCGTACAGCTTGTGCTGATGACGGTGGCGTGGACGCACGCCTGCATTGGGCTTTATTTCTGGCTGCGGCTGAAGCCGTTCTTCAAATGGGTGGCGCCCATTTTGCTGGCGATTGCGGTGCTGCTACCGCCGCTGGCGTTTCTCGGCGCCCATCAGGGCGCGCGCGAGGTCATTCGGCTCGCCAAGGATCCGCAATGGCGCAAGCAGCACATAAAGCCGCCGCCGCCGGCGGTGCGGAACCGCATCGACACCATCACGCTGCTCTATTTTCCGATCGGCTACCTGGCGGCGCTCGGGCTGGTGTTCGTGGCGCGCGGCGCGCGCACATTGCGCGAGCGGCGGCGCGGCCTGGTGACCATCTCCTATCCAGACCGGCAAATTCGCGTGCCCAAGGGCCTGAGCATTCTCGAAGGCAGCCTGCGCTTCAAGGTGCCGCATGCCTGCATCTGCGGCGGGCGCGCGCGCTGCTCGACCTGCCGCGTGCGCGTGGTGAGCGACGGTTTTGCGCTGCCGCCGCCGTCGCGGCGCGAGGCGTTCGTGCTGGCGCGCGTCGGCGCCACCGACAATCCGGCGATTCGTCTCGCCTGCCAGGTGCGGCCGCAGTCGGACGTAGCCGTCATCCCGGTCATCCCGCCGCATATCGGCGTCGATTTCGTGCGCAACCGCGGCCGCGTCAACAGCGGGCGCGAGCATTACATCGTCAGCATGTTCGTCGACATGCGCGGCTCCACCAAGCTCGCGGAGGAGCGGCTGCCGTTCGATGTGGTGTTCCTGGTCAACCGCTTCCTCGGCGCCGCCTCGCAAGCCGTGCTCGACGCCGGCGGCCAGCCCAACCAGTTCGTCGGCGACGGGCTGCTCGCGCTATTCGGCCTCGCTAGCGATCCGCCGACCGCCTGCCGGCAGGCGCTGCGCGCGGCCGCGAAAGTGGCGGCCAATGTGGAGCATATGAACCACCAGTTCGCGGCCGATCTGCGCGCGCCGATCGAGTTCGGCATCGGCATCCACGGCGGCGAGGTCATCATCGGCGACATCGGCTTCAAGGAGCACACCGTGTTCACCGCGCTCGGCGACGCCGTCAACGTTGCGGCGCGCCTGCAGGACATGACCAAGACGCTCGATTGCAAGGTCGTGGTGTCGGAGGAGGTGTGCGCCACGGCGGGCATCGCACCCGATGCTCTCGCGCGCACGCAAGTCTCCGTCCGCGGGCGCGACGAGGCGATAATGGTATACGCCGCGGCGGACCCGACGGCGCTGGCGAGCCTGCTCGAGCGGCAGCCTGTGCCCGCGCCGGCGGACGGCTAAGCGCCGGCCTGCGCCTTAGCCCAGCTTTCCGTTCGGCGTCACCAGCACCTTGCCTTCGCGGCGGTAGCCGTTGGCGAGCGCCAGCGCCTGCTTGATGTCTTCGATGGGATAAGTCGCCTGCACCGGCACATGCAAGGAGCCGTCGGCCACGCGTGCGGCAAGCTTGCCATAGAGCGCGGCCACCTCGGCGCGCGGCATGTCGCGCAGCCAAGGCGTCAGCCAGAAGCCGGTGAGGCAAATGCGCTTGAATACGCATTGATGCCCGCTGAGCTGCGGGTTCTCGCCCGACAACAGCCCGTAATTGAGCACGGTCGCCTGGTCGGCGAGCGCGTCGCCGAAGCGCACGATCTGGCCGCCGCCGACGGCGTCGATGGCCAAACGAATGGGCGCGCCCTTGGTCGCTTCCGTGACGCGCTTGGCGAGATCGGGGCTGTCGACCAGCACGATATCGGCGCCGAGCGCCGTCGAGCTCGTCGGCCAGACCCTCGCGGCGCACGATGTTGACGGTCTTCAAGCCCTCCGCCTTGGCGAGCTGGATCAGGCAGTGGCCGACACCGGAATTGGCGGCGTCCTGCAACAGCCAGTCGCCGGGCGAAAGCTGCACGTATTTGGTCATCATCAGATAGGCGGTCGGCGGATTGACCTTGAGCATGGCGAGCTGCAGCGGGTCGATATCGGCCGGCACCTTGATGACGGCGGCGGCCTTGGCGTTCTTGCGCTGCACCCAGTTGTCGCGTTCGAGCGGGATGACCAGATCGCCCGGCTTCAGATCGGTGACGCTTTTGCCAGCGGCGGTGACGCGCGCCAGGCATTCGGCGCCGACGCGCGCGGGCAGCGGCGGGCGCAGCGCGTAGCGCCCCTCGATCAGCAGTGTGTCGGCCGGATTGATCGGGAAGGCCAGCACCTCGAGCGCGACCTCGTCGGCGGCCGGAGGCGGCGGCTCGGCGGCCTCGATGCATTCGGCCACCTCTTGCGGGGGACCGAAGCGCGAAAATTGCACGACTTTCATGGAAACCTGCCGGCGGTTCGGGGGAGACCGCGCGAAATCATGCGCGGCGTGGAACCGCGGCAAATTAGCCGCTTGCCGCCGGCAAGATCAACCGCGCGCGTCCGCGCACCATGGCGCGCGTGAAGGCGCCATAACTCAGCGCCTTGCGGACGCCGTCTCGTTCACGATCGCCAGCCCGGCCTGTGTGCGGTGCGACGCACCGCTCAGGCTATGCGCGGGCGGCGCGAACACCATGCCGCCGACCAGCAATCCCACCAGAAAAACCGCCACCGCCACGCCGGCCAGGCTGCTGGTTGGCGGTGCATCGATACCGTGCAATTGCCTGGCCAAGAGCTCCTCGTCCCGCCGGTTCATGGCCGCAGTCTCCCGTCCCGGAAATCTCCCCTGCAAAGACACAATCCGAATTCGCCCCCCGTAAGAACGCGCGAAACGCAAGCCGCGTTCCGCGCTCCAGCGCGTCCGAGCGGTAAAATGAAACCGCCCGGCCAACTGGCCGGGCGGCTGCACTCTTGATCGTCTCAGTAACGCCGGTCGCTCAATGGCGATGATGACGGCGGTGATGCCAGCGCCGCTTGTGGACAACCGATTGCAGGCTGAGCCCCGTGATCGTGGCGACAGCGTTCAGCCCGGTCATGCCTTCGACGCTCACCGGCTGCAGGGCGAACGAGTTGGGATAGCCGCCGAACAGCGCGTTGGCGCGCGCACCCACTGCCACCGCTGCGCCGGCGGAAGCGCCGCCATAGGCGCCTGCCAGCGTGCCCTGGCCGACCCGCGCGCTCGCGGCGAACACCGCCCAGGCCAAGGTGACATTGCTGCTGATGCCGATCTGCGCGCCAAAACGATAGATCGAGGCGCGGTAATATTGCCGCGGCCCGGCCGCCGGCGTGAAAGTGCAATCATAGGCGCGCGCCGATACCACGATAAAGCCCAAGGGCTGCGGGCTGCGGCAGACCAGCATCCCGACTTCGCCGGCGCGGGCGGGACTTACCGCACTGAAGGCAAGGCCAAATAAGGCGGCGGCAAAGGCGGAGCGAACAAGGACTCGAAGCGACATCGCATTCCCTTTCTTTCGGTACCCGGCATTTCGAAATTGCAGGCGGGTGTAGACGTTGGCGCTTTGCCGGCGGCCAGTCAACCGCGGGGCGAGCGGCTTGTGGAGTTTTGCCGCGCACTGCGGTGTTTTTGTCATTCATACGATGTGAACTGCTTCACAGCCGGCGCAGGGTCGCTCGTCATACAAAGCTGCTATGGATCGTCCGCAGGACAAACGTCCCTTGTGCCCGAATTGCGGGAAGACGATGAGGCTTGCGCGCATCATCGCGGGTACCGCGGAGCTGGTGCCGTTGAACGTATTCGAATGCGCGCCTTGCGGCATCTATTACAGCGAGGCCAGGCGCGAGCCGCCGGCGGTGGCGGAGAACGAAACGCGGCGCTCTTGAAAGACACCGGCCGACTAGTCGATACGCTCGATCGTTATCTGCGGGTGCTTGTGGTTCGGGGTATCGAGCCAACCTTGCATGAAACCATCCGGCCGCAGCTTGAACCGATATCTGAAACGCCCGTGCAGCGTCGAAACTTGAGCTCGCCGCCGGTTAGCGTGCCGGCGAAGGGAACGTAATTCGCCGGGGCCGAGCCGGTGCGTCCGGTCGGCGGCCATAGATAGGTGCTGCGGCGGCGCGGATGGCGCTGGCTGTGGTGTCGCGGCGGCGAATGACGCAGGCACGGCTTGCGGCGCCGGCAATCAGCACGACGCCAAGCAGGGCGAGCACGGGCACGCGTTGCGCTGCGCCGGGCTTTTTCGGCGCGAAGGTCTGCTCCTATCCCGCCGTTGCCGCCACCATATAGACGTGAATGTGCGTAGGAATGTTCTTGACCTGCGGCTCGCCGATATCGGCGAAGTGCACCGAAAGCTTGTTGGTTACCTGTTCGTAAATCGAAGGTTTCCGCGGAGCTGTCGCGTCGCGGACGGCCCGATAGCCGCGCGACATTCGAGATTCCAAAGAGGGGCGCCGTTTATGGTTTCCAAAACGTAACCGCCGCCGCCCAATCGCGCGCCGCCGCTTAATCGCGCGTTAACGGCAAAATCTCAGTGTCGGCGATCGTCAATCGAAGACTAATGAGTATTAGCAAGACTGTACCGTCTGTTGCGCAGAGGGCGGTTCTTCACTTGGGGCAAATCGGAGCCGACGATCGCGGTACGCGGTCGCGCGGAAATGGTACGGGAGCCGATCGCGGTTCGAACATGAAATCGTTGCGGGGAAAACACCGAGCTTTCCGCGGTCGCGATATCGCGCCGGAAATCTATATTCCGCTGGTCGACTCCCTTTATCAGGAAGGGCGCACGCTGGTCGTCGGCTATGTCATGGCCGTCGTCTCGATCCTGCTCAGCTATTGGAAATCCGGCGAGGTTCTGCTCTTGGCCTGCGCGGCCGCGTTCACCGTGGTCGCCGTCGCGCGCACCATGGATATGCGCGCCTATGCGCGCACGCGCGCCGAGCTTAAGACGAGCGAGGCCGCGCGCCACTGGGAAATTCGTTACGGCGCCGGCGCCGCGTCGTCCTTGGCCATCCTCGGCCTGTGGTGCTACGTCGGCTTCGCCTATACGACCGATGCCTATGTCCATCTCGTCAGCTTCACCATGACGATCGCGTATGTCATCGGCATCACCGGCCGCAATTTCGGCAGCGGCCGTCTCGTCATCATCCAAATTCTGGCGGTCGCGGTGCCGACCATCGCCGGGCTCTTGTCCTACGACGACCCATTCTATGTCGCCTTCGTGCCGCAGCTTGCCATCTTCTTCGTCGTGGTCGCGATCGTGTGCGAAAGGCTGCGCCGCAATCTGCTCGACGCCGTGATCTCCGAGCGCGAAGTGTCGCTGCTCGCCGAGCGGTTCAACACCGCGCTCAGCAACATGCCGCACGGCTTGTGCATGTTCGACGCCGGGCGTCGCATCGTGGTCGCCAACGGCAAGTTCAACGAGCAATTTGGCCTGCCCGCCGGCATGGACGTGAAGCATTGGAGTCTGTCCGACCTGGTCGCGCAATGCGTCTACATGCGCAAGCTGTCGCGAGAAAACGCCGATAAGCTCGGCCAATGCCTGGAAGAGCGGCTGTCGGGGGGGCCACTCGATAAATTCTCCGTCGAATTGGAGGACAAGCGCGCGCTCGAATTCACCGTCGAGCCGATGGAAAACCGCGGCATGGTGATGCTGGTCGAGGACATCACCGAGCGCAAGCTGGCGGAGGCCAAGATCAACCAGATGGCGCGCTTCGACACGCTGACCGCGCTGCCCAACCGCGCCATTCTCCAGCTTCGCCTGGAGGAAGCCTTGAGCCACAGCCGGCGCGGGCGTTCCTGCGCCATCCACTTCATCGATCTCGACCAGTTCAAGCAGGTCAACGACACGCTCGGACATTCGCGCGGCGACCTGCTGCTGCAGGCGGTCGCCACGCGCCTGCGCGCGGCAGTGCGCGACAGCGACATGGTCGCGCGCTTCGGCGGCGACGAGTTCATCGTGCTGCAGGCGCCGGTCGGCGACGAAAGGGAGGCCGCAGCGCTCGCCGAGCGTATCCTGCGCTCGATCGGCGATACCTACGACATCGACGGCAACGAGGTGATGATCAGCGCCAGTATCGGCGTGGCAATGGCGCCGCACGACGGCAGCGACGCCGACCAGATCCTGCGCAACGCCGACATGGCGCTCTACCGCGCCAAGGCCGAGAGCCGCGACACTTGGCGCTTCTTCAAGCCCGAAATGGAGGCGACCGCGCGGGCGCGGCGCAGCCTCGAACTCGACCTGCGCAACGCGCTGGCGAACGAGACCTTCGAAATCTACTACCAGCCGATCATCGACTTGAAGGCCAATCGCATCACCGCCTGCGAGGCGCTGCTGCGCTGGCCGCATCAGGAGCGCGGCATGATCTCGCCGGGCGAGTTCATCCCGGTGGCGGAGGAGATGGGCATCATCACCGAGATCGACAAATGGGTGCTGCACAAGGCCTGCATCGAGTGCCGGAAATGGACCGGCAATGTCGACGTCGCGGTCAATCTGTCGTCGATCGAATTCACCCGCAGCAACGTGCCGCAGCTCGTGCGTGAGGCGCTGGCCGAGTCCGGCCTGCCGGCCAACCGGCTGATCATCGAGATCACCGAGACGACGCTGTTGCAGGACACCGCCAAGAGCCGCGCGGCGCTACGCGAACTCGGCCACATCGGCGTGCGCGTCTCGCTCGACGATTTCGGCACCAAATATTCGAGCCTCAGCTACCTGCACAGCTTCCCGCTGCACAAAGTCAAGATCGACCAGTCGTTCGTGCGCAACCTCGCCAACGATGCGCGCATGGTGACCTTGCTGCGCGGCATCGTGCGGCTGAGCGCCGAACTCGGCCTGCGTGTCGCGGTCGAGGGCATCGAGACTGAAGACCAGCTCGCGTTGGTCGCCGCCGAAGAGGGCGTCGACGAGGTACAGGGCTACCTGTTTGGCATTCCGATGCCGGCCTCGGCGCTACGCACCCTGCTGCAGGCCGCGTTGCCGGCCCGGGTCCGCACCCGCGTCGCCTGACGCCGGCGGGCCATCGGCCCGCCCGTTATCCCCCAAATCGCCCCAATTTTTGGTGGCATTTTGCCGCCATACACTTATCACATAGAAGCGATGCGAATTTCATTAACCTTAACGGACACTTAACGCGTTGTGAAAGGCTTAATAAAGTGTTAACTTGTCATCGCCGGGCCCGTATATTTGCCGGTGGGGACAGTGGAAATGAATGCCATCGCGCTAGCCTATTCGTACGACCCGGCATCCGGGCCGGCGCCCGAAGTGAGTTACGCGCCGCGGCCCAAGACGGCTGCCGAGCCCGAACCGGTCGCGCCCAGCAAGCTTTCCCTGCGCGTTTCGCAGTTGCTCGATCGGATCGATTGCCGCCAAATTCAGAGCGAAGAAGATTGGGCGGCGGTCGGACGGCTGCGCTACGACGCTTATCTGCGGGAAGGCGCCATCGACCCCCATTCGTCGCAGTCGTTCAACGACACTTACGACGAGGAAAGGAACGCGTGGACCTTCGGCTTCTATGTCGACGACGAGCTGGCGAGCTCGATCCGCATTCATGTCGCCAGCAAGGACAATCCGATCCTGCCCAGCCTCGCGGTGTTTCCCGATCTGCTCGAGCCGGAGCTGGCCGCCGGCAAGACCATTGTCGATCCCACGCGTTTTGTGACCAATTACGAGCTGTCGCGCCGCTATCCGACGCTGCTCTACGTCACGCTGCGGCTTACCTGCCTGGCGGCCGAGTATTTCGAGGCCGACCACCTGCTCGCCGCCGTGCGGCCCGAGCATCAGGCATTCTACCGGCGCGTCTTCGCGCATGTGCCGATCTGCGAGCCGCGCTCCTATCCCATGCTGATGAAGCCGATCGCCCTGATGACCGCGCATTATCCGTTGATCAAGGAGCGCATGCACCGGCGCTTCGCCTTCCTGCAGTCGACCTATTTTGAGCGGCGCATGTTGTTCGAGCGCCAGGCACCGCTCATGCCGGCCGCCATTCCGCTCAGTCCTTATCCCGAGCAACTGCCGCTGTTCGCCCAGTAACAGCGGAAGACCTCAGCCGCGGAACCGCTCGCCCGGCGGGGCGATCTCGGTGACGAGATCGCGCACCAGCGTCTTGTTGGAGAGCGGCGCAATTTTCATCTCGCCCGGCTTGAGGCGCTCGGTGCAGGCATAAACGGTCCTGCCGTCGAGCTCGACCATGCATTCCTTGCAGGCATTGGCGTTGATGCAGGAAAAGCGGATGGCGAGCGTCGGGTCGCGGTTGACCCTGATCCAGCGCAAGCCGTCGAGCACCGACTGGCCGGGCTCGAACGGCACCTTATGGCTTTCCCAGCGGCCGTGCTCCGGATCGCTGCCGCGCCAGACGGTCAGTATTGCCTGCTCGCTCATGAGGCGGCCGCCTCAGCGGGCGAAGGCTGGCGCGCAATATCGAGCTTGTCCCCGCGCAGCGTGACGAACTGGTTGACCGCCCAGGCGGGCGCGATTTGCGGGAAGTCCTCGCGCACCTGCGCGCCGCGCGTTTCCTGGCGCGCGAGCGCTGCTTGCGCGACCGCGCGCGCGACCAGCAGCATGTTGCGCAGGTCGAGCCATTCCAGCCGGCGCATGTCGAAGCCGCCCTTGACGCCGCCGGGCGGCACTTCGCCGAGCTCTTTCGTCATGTCATCGAAACGCGCCAGTGCGCGCGTCAGTCTCTCTTCGCTGCGCAGCGGGCCGACCTCGTCCTGCATGGTCGATTGTAATTGTTGCAGCATGGCGGCGGTGTTGAGATCGCGCGACGGTGTGTCGGCGGCGAGCAGCGTCAGCACATCGCCGCTATTGCCCGCCGGATCGGGAAGCGCAATGCGCTTGGCATAGGCGGCGGCGCTCAGGCCGGCCTGGCGGCCGAACACCAGCGCTTCGGTCACGGCGTTGCCGGACAGGCGGTTGGCGCCGTTGGCGCCGCCGACCGCTTCGCCGGCGGCATAGAGGCCGGGCAGCGCGGTCTGCATCGAAGCGTCCACCGCAATGCCGCCCATATGGTAGTGCGCGATCGGCGCCACCTCGACCGGCATTTTGGTGAGGTCGATGCCGTTCCTGGCCAGGCGGTCGATCACCGGACCGAAGGCCGCACGCAATTGCGCTTCCGGCACGTGCTGGAAGCTCAGAAACACGCCGCCATGCGGCGAGCCGCGCCCCGCCTCGACCTCCTTGAGGATGGCGTAGCTGCCGGCGTCGCGTGTGATGACGTATTTGCCGTCCTCGACCACGCCGTAATTTTGCGTGAATTCCTCGCCGCGACTGTTGATGAGGCGCCCGCCGAGCTTGTAACGGAACGGGTCCCACATGATCGGGTCCATGCCGATCAGCCGCGGCGCCAGATGCCCGATCGGGAAGAACTGCACGAATTCCATGTCAGTGAGCGCGGCGCCCGCGCGCAGCGCCAGCGCATAGCCGTCGCCGCCCATATTGGCCGAAGCGCTGTTGCGCCTGTAGAGGCGCGTCAGCCCGCCGGTGGCGACGATCGTCGCTTTCGCATCGATGACGACCGGCGCGCCCGAGCCGAGATGCAGCGCCACCGCGCCGGTAACCGCCTCGCCATGCTTGATGAGATCGACCACGCAGAGATCGCCGGCGCGGCGGATGTCGCCGATCTTGTTGACCACCGTGCGCAGCGTCTTCGACACGGCGGGCCCAGTGTTGAGGAAATCGACATAGACGCAGCGCGGCCGGTCATGCCCTGGGGCCATGGCCTGCGCAATGTGCCCGTCCTTCCGTGCCCATCCCACGCCCCATTCGTCCATGGCGCGGATGCAGTCGGGGCCCTGCTCGCACAACAGCTGCGCCAGGCTTTCGTTGCACAGGCCGCGGCCGGCCTTCAGGGTGTCGTCGTAATGATGCGCCCAATGGTCGGACGTCTCGGCGCCGAGCGCCACCGCGACCGTCATCTGCGCCATCACGGTGGCGCCGCCGCGGCCGATCAGGCTGCGGTCGGCGAGCAGCACGCTCGCGCCCGCGCGTGCCGCCGCGATGGCGGCATACATGCCGGCGGCACCGGAGCCGATCACCAATACGTCGGTTGCCGCGTGCATCGGCTCCGTGACGAGACGCTTGTCCATGGCAGGCTGTTTAGCACGGGTTGCGCCGGCGCGGCAGGGGCCGCGGCGCGGGCTTGCTTTGCCGGGCGCTTCAGGATCTGCGGCGATAGACGCGCGATAAGGCCGCCCGCTGCGCGGGCGACTTCTTGTCTTTTAGGAAGGCGGCGCACAGCGTGGCATCGAAATCGTGGTAGTCGTTGGTGATCTCCTCGCCCTTGCGGATGGTGCGGCGGGCGCGGATGTAGCCGTTGTGCCAATAGGTGTTGGGATCGTCGGAATGATTCATGTAGTGGTCGTGGTCGACCGTCAGCAGGATTTCGCCGTCGACCCGGTAACCGTGATGTTTGATGTATTCGCGCGCGGCCTTGGGCAGGCGGGCGAAGGTCTTGGGCGTATAGCAGCGGTCGAAGCCGTCGACCCAGCGCCAGACCTTGGCGTCTTTCGAGATATGTTCGCCGGCGAAAACGCCGAGGCCGTGGATTGAACTTTGGGCGAGATAGGTTTTGATGAGCAGCATTAGAATCACGTCACGTTAACCGACAGTTTTCCTTAATTCGGGGTCGCGCGCGAAGCGAGGGGGCGGACCGCCGGTCCACATCATTTTCGTGTAAAAATAGCACCGCAAGCGGCGCTGCCCACGCGGCGGGCGGAACTTAAGGCCCGAAACCTGCCGGCGAACAGGAACCGGGGCTTCCGCTCCCGCGTTGCCTCTCAAGCGTAAAGCAGGCACGGATCGCATAATGGCATTCATCTTCTATTTCATCGTCATTCTGGTGACGGCGGCCGGCGCGATGTTCGGGCTCGATCTGGTGACGTCGCCGCTGCCGCCGACGCCGAACGTGCCGATCGGGCGCGTGGCGCAGGCGCCACAGCCGGCGCCGGTCAAGCACGTCAGGAAGATCGCGCAGGCGCCCGCAAAGTCGAGGCAAGCGGCGCGCGTCGCCGACGACCGTGCGCTCAGCCCGATCTATCCGGCAGCGCCGGGCGGACGCCCGGACAAGTCGGAAGCGGTGGCCGGTAGCGCCGCCGCGCCGAAACAGGCGCCGAACGGCGAATGGTTGCCGCCCGCGTCGCCGCAGCAGGCCATGGCACCGGCCCCCCCCGGCGACAAGCAGCCGGCGGCCAAGACCGCCGACAATGCAGCGCAGTCGGCGCCGCAGCCACTGGCGGCACCGAGCGCGGCGCATTGCAACATCGCAGCCTGCAGCGCAGCTTATCGCTCGTTCCGCGCCGCCGATTGCACCTTCCAGCCCCTGCACGGGCGGCGCCGCTTGTGCATGCGTTCAGGCACAGCGAGGATCGCGGAGGCGGCGCCCCGCCGCTGGCGGGCCGCACCGACGGCGCAAAATGCCAGCGCGCCGCGCAACGCTGCCGATCGGCGTGAGGTCGAGGCGATCACCCGCATCGTGCGGCAGATGTCGCGCGGTGCGCGCGGCGATATCGCCGTGCAGGATTCGCAAGGCCGCATCGTGGTCGTACACCCCGCCGGCGCGGGCGCCTATGGCACCTATAGCGACGCCTACCGCGATTGAGACGCTAGCCCGCGATTTCGAGTTCCACCGGCGCCAGCCCCGACATGCCGATAGCGCGCGCCGCCGCCGGCGTGAGATCGATCACGCGGCCACGCACGAAGGGCCCGCGGTCGTTGATGCGCACCACCACGCTGCGGCCGTTGCGCTTGTTGACAACCCGCACGCGTGTGCCGAAGGGCAAGGTGCGGTGCGCGGCGGTGAGCGCGCCGGGCGAGAGCCGCTCGCCGTCGGCGGTGCGGCCGCCGTGATAGGCGTAGACCGAGGCGATGCCCGATTGGGCGTTGGCGGTGGTGGCGAAGGCAAGCAGCAGCGCGGCGCCGCACAGCGCGGCGTTCAAGCGTGACGGCATTGATGGAGACTCCCCGAATTGACGTCCAACCGAGGCGTGCTGTTAAGCGCGCGATATGCGCTTTGAGGGCGGCGACATGCGGTTTGAGGGCGGGAATGCGGTCATTTCGCGGGTGAGGAACCTGTCCCGTGCGCGCCTTGCGCGCCGCCACCGTCTTGGCGCAGTCTTGCCGCAACGAACGCCGGCAACGGCTTCGACAGGGTTAACGGCATAGCGACATGGCATCGTCACGTCCCGGCCAGGCAGCCTCGGTGCTGTTCTATTTTTCGCTCGTGCTGGTCGCCGCCACCAGCGTGGCCTTCGGGCTCGACTGGATGAAGGCGCCGCTGCCGCCGATGCCGGAGACCGAAGCTTCGGTGCAGGCGGCCAAGCTCGCCGCCCATCTGCCGCCGCCGCGCAAGCTGGCGGTGGCGAAACCCACGCCGCGCTCGGTCTATCCGACGCGCGAGCAGGCGCCGGCCCGCGCACCCGGCCGCGCGGTCGCGGCGGTCGATGCGACGCGCCAGCAGCCGGACGCGGCGCCGACGGCGGTGCCGGCGGCGCAAGCGCAGCCGCAATGCGACGTCGCAGCCTGCATCGCGGCCTATACCTCGTTCCGCGCGTCCGATTGCACCTGGCAGCCTTTTGACGGGCCGCGGCGCTTCTGCGACAAGGGCAACCCGCCGCCACAGCAGCAGCAACAGCAGCAACAGCAGCAGCAGGCCGCGCTCGAACAGGGCGGGGTGGTGCAGCCCTCGGAGTTCTCCGACAAATG
Source organism: uncultured Pseudomonadota bacterium (assembly GCA_963805535.1). Classification (GTDB taxonomy): domain Bacteria; phylum Pseudomonadota; class Alphaproteobacteria; order Rhizobiales; family Xanthobacteraceae; genus Pseudolabrys. The sequence goes on along the minus strand of CAWDUV010000001.1, from coordinate 718,205 downwards.
CGACATCGAGGCCTGCCGCCACGCCTTTTTCACCTTCGATCCGACCGACTGCACCTATCAGCCGTCGGACGGTCCGCGCCGGCTGTGCACCAAGGGCACGCCGCCCAAGCCGGCGACGGCGGCGGCACCCGCTGCCGCGACGCCGCCTGCGGCCGCTCCAACGGCCGCCGCGCCGGCAGTCTCGAACAAATGCGACATCGCGGCGTGCAAGCAGGCTTATCTGACTTTCAATCCGGCGGACTGCACCTACAAGCCGACACTGTACGGCCCGCGGCAATTGTGCACCAAAGGCACGCCGCCGAAGCCGGAAGCGAAGGTCGAGCCGGCCGTGCCGCCGCCTGCCGTTGCAGCGCCGCCGCCCGCAGCACCATCCGCGGCGCCCGCCGCTGAAGCGCCGCCGAAGAGCGCGCCGGTGAAACAGCAAGCCGCCGCGCCCGCGACGGCGCCGCCGCCTGCCGCTGAACCGCCGTCCGCTCCAGTCGCTGCGCCGCCCGCTGCCGCGCCGCCTGCGGCCGTGCCGCCGCCGAAGAGCGAGCCGGCGAAGCACGAAGCGAATGCGCCCGCGACGGTAACACCGGTGCCTGCCCCGCCGCTTGCTCCTGTCGCTTCCCCGCCTGCCGCCGCCCCACCTGCGCCGCCGGCCGCCGCGACACCGCCCGCCGCGCCGGCGGTGTCGGACAAATGCGACGTGGAAGCCTGCAAGCGCGCCTACTTCACTTTCAATCCGGCCGACTGCACCTACCAGCCGTCCGACGGTCCGCGCCGGCTCTGCAGCAAGCACGCGCCGGCCAATTCACAAGCGGCCGTCCCCCATGCGCGCAGGCGCGCAGCGCCATTTCATCTCCTGCCGCCCGGGCTTATCCCGTTCGGACGCTAGCGCATGATCCCGAAAAGTGGGAACCGGCTTTCGGAAAGGCATGCCCTCGGGCTCGACCCGAGGGATCATGCGCAAGAAAAAATGTTAGGGGCGCCCTGTGATTTCATCTAAGCCGCGTATTCATAAATTCAGTGTTGTAATCTCGGCTCGCTGAATGTCCGCTTCGCTCCGAAAGCGACAGAATTGCAGCGTCGCCACGAAATGTCGCGATGTGCCAACAGCGACATCGATTGTGTGGCGGAAAAGGCGCTAACGATCACCACGTATAGCGCAGCGTCCCGGTGCCGCTGTAGGTCTGCGAACCGGCGGCGAAGTCGCCATCGAACTTGGCCAGCAGGGACAAGCCGCCGGCAAGCCGCAGCTCGGCGCCAGCCGACACGAGCGCGGAGTTCTCGGGCGGCACCGCGCCGTCGACGATGAAGCTGGAACCCGGCAGCGCCTGGAACGCCGCCGTCAGCGTCGGATTACTCACCCAGTCGTGCGCCCAGGCCAGCCGGCCGCGCAGCGTGAGCAGCGCGCCTGAGTCGAGCGCCGCCGTGTGGTCGAAGCGGGCGCCGAGTTCGCTGCGGGTGTCGGTCGCATCGCGCGACGCATAGGCGAGCCCGAAACCGCCGCCGGTGACATCGGTCTCGCTGTAGTTCGGGGTGTGGAAGCTCTGCGCCTGCACGGCGGCATAGGGCGCGATGCCGCCGAGCGGCGTCGCCAAGCGATAGCCGCCCTCCAGCCGCCCGGCATAATCCTGCGCATCGAAGCTCGCGGTCAGATGGTCGCCGGCAAAGGCGAAGCGGTCGGTCGACATCCAGTGATTGGCGAAAGCGAGCGCGGCAACGGCATAGGCCGGCCCCCATCGCGTCGCGCCGTAGACACCGGCCTGGAAGGCGTCGCTCTTGCCGCCGCCGGGGCCCGCGGCGAGGTCCCAATTTGTGCCGCCGCCGGCGAGCGCAAACCCCGCCACGGTATCGGGCGAGAAGTGATAATCCAGGCCGCCGGCATAACCATAGATGCGCGCGGTGCTGTCATGCGAGCCGACCGCGGCGTCGCCGCCGGTCTTGTTGGAGCCGCCGAAACCCGCCGCCCATGCGCTCCAGCGGCGCGCGAAGGACGGCGGCGCCTGATAGACCGGCGCTTTGAGGATCGGGGCATAGGCGAGCGCGCGATCGGCCGGCCAAGCCGCTTGCCGCTCCGGCGCAAAGCCGAGCGCGCCGCCGCCGCCCCCGCCCCCGCCCAAGCTGCTGCCGCCCGTCCCGTCCACGAACGGGTCGAGCATGAGGCCGAGGAACTCGTTCGTCAGCTCGAACGCGCCCTGCTGCGCCCCGGTCGCCGCCTCGCCCGACAGTTGCGTCAGCGCATTGGCGAGGTTGCCGCCGGTAAGGCCGAAAACGGTGACGAAATTCGGCGGCAGCGCGCCGCCGCCGTTGAAGAAGCCGTTGATCGCGTTGGCGACGTTCTGCTGGTTGCCGTTCAGACCTGAGCCGACGCCGAGCGCGGCGGCAAGGTTGAGAAACGCATCGTCGGCGTTGTAGCTCAGACTATCTGTAAATCCAGCCGGCAGGTTGGTGTTGGTCAGCCCGGCGAAGCTCGTGCCGCCCAGGCCGCTGGCTGCGGTGAGAATGGTATATTGCTTTACCAGGTAGCTGCCGGAGGCGAATTGCGCGTTCACCGTGCCGCCGCTCAGCGTCGCGCTGCCCGAGACAGTGGTGCTCGACGCAGCCGACGGGGTGACGTGGATCAGATAGACGGAGCCGGGCTGGAATGCGAGGTCGCCGGTGACGGTGAGCGTGCCGGTCGGGCTTGTCGCATTGCCGGGCGAAAGCGTGCCGCCGTTGATCGTGGTCGGGCCGACCGTGCCGATCCCGGAGAGCGTGCCGCCGGAGTTCACCGTCACGTTGCTCGAAGCGGCGATCGAGCCATCCACTTCCAGCGTGCCGGCATTGACGACCGTGGCGCCGTAGTAGGTGTTGGTGCCGGTCAGGGTTAGCGTGCCGGTGCCTTCCTTGGTCAGCGAGCCGCTGCCGCCGCCGCCGCGGAAGGTCTGGATGACGCCGGAAAAAGTCGTCGAGAGATCGTTGCCGCCGACCGCCAGGTTTTTCGAACCGAGAAAGACGTTGCCGTCGCCCTCGATCGAGCCGGCGGTAGTACCGCCGGTCGTGAGCAGTGAAATGTCAAGAAATCCGCTGCCGTTCAAGATGAAGCGCGCGGTTCCTCCGCTGGCAGAGTCGAACAGGGAGGTATGGCCGAAGCTGTTGTTGGTGATGCTGGCGCTGCCGGCCGTGCTGCTCGTAACGAAATCCAGTTCGCTGTTGTTGGTGATGCTGGCGCTGCCGGCCGTGCTGGTGTCGTTGAAGAACAGGAGGAGGTCGTTGGTGATGCTGGCGCTGCCGGCCGTGCTGCTCGCGTTGAAATTCAGTAGACCGTCGTTGGTGATGCTGGCGCTGCCGCCATTGATGACGATGCCGGCGCCGGTGAATGTCAGAGTTACGAAATTATTGCTGAACGTGTAATTCGACGCCCCGGAATTGAACGTCCAGCCGCCGATCGTGGTGTCGGTCGAGACCGACAGGCCGGTGGTGCCTGACGTACCGAAGAAGGCCGTGCCGTCCGGCACCGTGCCCCCGGTCCAGTTGCTGCCGGTGTCGAAATCGCCGGTACCCGGACTGGTAAGCCAGGTCGCGTCCGTCGCGCGCGCCGCACCGGGCAGCAGCGCTGCGCCGGCGCCAAGCACCGTGGCCGCCAGCAATGCGCCAACACGGCAATTCAGCCGCCCGCGCGCCGGCAAGTCTGCCGGTCCCTCAAGCACTGCAGGCGAGCGGTCCGTCATGCTGCATCCCCGACGACAGCATGCACGCTACACTCGCTCGCCTCCGAACAACAGGCAATGCACGGCACGGTCGGGATAACAAAGCCTGTGTTGCACAAGCGCAACATTTGCCCCAGTAGGATGGGCGCCAGCGTCAAAAACCGCCCCAATTGGGGGCACAGCCCGCACGGCATGCGACATGCCGGGCCTCTCGGTCGATGGAAGATTTGCCATGGTCAGCCCGCGCCCTAATCGCATTGCGCTCTAGCGCTTCTTCAGTAAACCACCACGCTCCTGATCGACTTGCCCTCGTGCATCAGATCGAAGGCGTCGTTGATCTTGTCGAGCGGCATGGTGTGGGTGATCAGGTCGTCGATATTGATCTTGCCCTCCATGTACCAGTCGACGATTTTCGGCACGTCGGTGCGCCCGCGCGCGCCGCCGAAGGCGGTGCCGCGCCAGACGCGGCCGGTGACGAGCTGGAACGGGCGCGTCGCGATCTCCTGGCCCGAGCCGGCGACGCCGATGATGATGCTCTCGCCCCAGCCGCGGTGGCAGCATTCCAGCGCCTGGCGCATGACGTTGACATTGCCGATGCATTCGAACGAGAAGTCGGCGCCGCCGCCGGTCAAGTCGACGATCGCCTGCACCACTTTGTCGGCGCCGACCTCTTTCGGGTTGATGAAGTGCGTCATGCCGAATTTCTCGGCGATGGCGCGGCGGCCCGGATTGAGGTCGATGCCGATGATCTTGTCGGCGCCCACCATCCGCGCGCCTTGAATGACGTTGAGCCCGATGCCGCCGAGCCCGAACACGGCGACATTGGCGCCGGGCCAGACCTTGGCGGTGTTGATGACGGCGCCGACGCCGGTGGTGACGCCGCAGCCGATGTAGCAGATCTTGTCGAAGGGCGCGTCCTCGCGCACTTTCGCCACGGCGATCTCCGGCAGCACGGTGAAATTGGCGAAGGTCGAGCAGCCCATGTAGTGGAAGACCGCGTCGCCGTCGCAGCGGAAGCGGCTGGTGCCGTCGGGCATCAGGCCCTTGCCTTGCGTGGCGCGGATGGCGGTGCACAGATTGGAGCGGCGGGAGAGACAGGTTTTGCATTGCCGGCATTCCGGCGTGTAGAGCGGAATGACGTGGTCGCCCACTTTTACGGATGTGACGCCGGGACCCACCTCGCGCACGATACCGGCGCCCTCATGGCCGAGGATGGCGGGAAACAAGCCTTCCGGGTCGGCGCCCGACAGCGTGTAGGCATCGGTGTGGCAGATGCCGGTGGCCATGACCTCGACCAGCACCTCGCCGGCCTTCGGGCCCTCGATCTGGATGGTCTCGATGGTGAGCGGGTCGCCCGCCTTCCAGGCGACCGCGGCGCGGGTTTGCATGGGCTTGCTCCTCCCCTAACTTCGATCTGCACCTAGCACTCCCGCCGAACGATGCCCAGCCGGAATTGCACGCGCGCGAGATATCGATCAATGTTGCAGCCGCATTTGCGGGCAGGCACGGCACATGTCGGAAACCAGCGGTTTCGGTGAACGCAGATTTCTGCTTTCCCTGCCGATCACGACGGTGGTTTTTTTTGCCGCGGCCAGACTGCTTCCACCGGTTGAAACCGGCACCGGTTCGTTGGCGGTTGCTGCCGGCTACACCAACCAGCTCCGCCCGCTGCTGATCATCTTGCTAACCGGCGGCCTCGTCATGGGCGCGCTCGGCTTGCAGCGCGGCGCCGCATTGCCGCTGCGCATCGGCGCCTCGATCGAGCCGGTCCAGCACTGGCGCTGGCATCTGGCGGCGGCCTGCCTGATCTGCGTGTTGCAGGTCTTTCTGTTCCCGACTTGGACGCAAGAAGCCGGTTATTTCGGCACGCGGCTGGCGCTCATGGATACCCATCTGCGGCCCTATGTGGACTTCGAATTTGCCTATGGCTACGCCCTCATCTACGTCCCTTACGCGCTGCATTGGCTCGGATTTTCGATCCATCACGCACTGGTGCTGGCGCTCGGTCTGGCGGTCGTGATCGGCGTGCTGAGCATCGGCGTCATCGTCCGATATTGGATTGCCGACGCGCGACTCAGGATGACGTTGTTCTGGGCGCTCGTCGTCTGTGATGCCTTCGTCTTGCCCGGCCCGTCGATGTTTTACAATTTCGGGCGTTACGCCGCGCCTTTCGCCATGCTGCTGCTGCTGACGCGCCATGGCCCGGCGCTCGATGCGGTCACCTTGTTTCTCGTCACCGCCGTCGTCAATCTCCTCGCCTATTCCTTGTCGGCGGAGATGGGGATCGCCTTCGGCGCTGCTGCCCTCGCTTGGGCAACCCTCGCTTACAAAGCCTTGCCGAAGATTCATGTGATTGCGGTCGCGGCCGCCGTCGTGGCCGATCTGGCGGGCTTGATCATCTTCGCCCGACCCATGTTCACGACGTTCCTGGCGTTCAGCCAGATTCAGATCATCGAACCGGTCGTTCCCCACCTTATCATGCTCGTCGTCGTGGTGAGCTTTCTTACGGTCTGCGCCGTCGCGGTGCCGGCGGCGGTGACGGTCTGGCGCACGAGCCTGGATCGCGCCGAAGTACTCACGGTGGCGCGCGCCTGTGCCTGCGCCGCCCTCGCCGTGGCGATGTTTCCTGCGGTGATCGGCCGCTCCTGGCCGACCACCACGCTCGCCTATGGATTTCCGTCGGTCGTGATGGCGGTGGGATATTTCGAAGCCGCCGGAGCCAAACGCACGGCATCGCTTGTCACGATCCTGTTCGTTGCGTTTGTCGCTTATTGCGGACAGTTCGTTGTCCGCGACGATCTTCATCACGCGGTCGTCCGACTGCGCGCGCGCGTTTGCACGGTCGTTGCATTGGCGCAATGCCAGAGCGGTAAATTCTCCAGGCCGGCCGCGACCGTCCCGGCGGCATTGCGAAAGGAGATCGAAGCCGCGTGGCCGCAGCTCGCGCAGCGCTTTCCTCACGCCTATGACCCAATGGGATTCATAGGTTACCAATTTCCACACACCGTCGACTTTGGCTACTATCCCGGCATCGGCCAGGGAAATGCCATCACCAAAGCCGCCTTTGCCCGTAAGACAGCGGAGCTGCGGCAAGCGCCTTATTATATTCTGCCGCGACGGAATTTGATCGAGCGCCGATATTCCCACACGTGGTATGTGCGGACGCTGCGCGAGTTCGCGCGCAAGAGCCTGTTCCCATTTACATTTCACGTTAAAAAAGAGTATCGGCACCCCGCATCGACCTTCGTTGACATGCTTTACCGGCGGTGCCGCCCCTTGGCGGAGCAGGGCGGCATCACGGTCTGCGCCGCGGTAGCCATCAATTCGCACTGAACGGCCTCGAATGCGGGCGCTGCCGAGGTAGCGGTCACTTTCGCAGTTTCAGCGCAAATGAAAACAACCGGGCCGCGCCGGCAAAGCGCGGCCCGCTACAACCAAGCGCGTCGGCGCCGCCTACATGGCGTTGCGCGGCGCGGTCTTGAGCAAGTCGTCGAGTTGCTTCGAATAGAATTTGCCCATGCCGGTGGTGAGATGGCCGCGCGTATCCTTGCTGGCCGGTACCAGATAAAGGCTACCATGCTTCAGCCGCTTAACCGCCGCGGCGGTCAGGCCGGTCTCCGGCGGATTGCGCTCGTCGTCGGCGGCATTGATCGCCAGCACGGTCGCCTGGATACGGTCGAGGCCGCCGGAGGGATCGTAGTCGGCCGAGGAGGCCCAGGCCCACAGGAAATCGTTGGGGTCGGCCTTGATCGGCGCCGCCAGCCGCTTGTCGATGTAGGCATCGGCCTTGGCATTGGTCGGCGCGATATTCTGATAGTTGAGCGTGCCGCCGGCAGTGGCGATGCCGAAGAACACCGTGGCGATGCGCATGATGCGCGGGTAGCTCGTGTAATTTCCGTCGGCGTAGCTTGGGTCGCGCCGGATCGTCTCGATCATCATCCGCCGCAGCATCCAGTTGCGTGCCGCCATCGGCGTCGGCTGCGATGCCATGGGCACCACGGCGTCCATGAAGCCGGGATATTTCTCCGCCCACATCCAGGCATGCATGCCGCCCATGGAATGGCCGATGACCAGCCGCAGATGCTTCACGCCGAGGCCCTGCGTGAGCAGCAGATATTGCGCGCTCACCATGTCGTCATAGTCGTATTTGGGAAATTTGGCTTTGAGGCCGTCGGACGGCTTGGCGCTTTTGCCGTGGCCGAGGCTGTCGGGGATGATGATGTAGTATTTGCCCGCGTCGAGCGGCTGGCCGGGTCCGAACAATACGCCGGCAAAGACCGGACGCAGCATGCTGGCGGCCGAGCCGCCGGTGCCGTGCAGGACGAGCACGGGCATGCCCTTCGGGTCGCCGACGGTGGTGTAGTGCAGGCGCAGTTCCGGCATCACCTCGCCGGTGTGGAACTTGAAATTATGCGCGATGAAGTCGCCGGTCTTGGGAGCGGGATAATCGGCCGCCATGGCGGCAGAGACGAATAGCCCGAAGGCAAGCGCGGCGAGCGCTTTCAGAAGCTGCATGGTGTCTCCCCCTCGTTTCGGTTCGCGCGGCCGTTTTTCGGCCGCGCCGCGCTTAACGCGCCGTGATGAAATGCTAGGACCGGAGCGGCGGCACGGATAGTGGGGTGGCTAGTGCCCCGCCTCCGAAGTTCGTGATACATCGCGGCACCCTCTGACACCAACTTCGGAAGCAAAGGGGCACCAGCAACTATTTGATTCTAGTGCCGCTTTCGATTTGAAGTGCCTGAACGAGATTGCGGCGGGTGGTGCAGGAACTTCAAATCGGCGGCACTAGGACGGCTGCCATGCGGCCTGCGTCGCGTGGGATTCCTCCCCACGCGCATGAGCCTCGTCGATCACCTTGCGCAGCGCGCGCAGCGCTTCGGGCACGCCCTGGCCGGAATGCGCCGAAAGCACCAGCGGCGTCTTCCTGGTGGCCTTTTTCAGCTTGGCGCTTTGCGTCTTGATCGCTTCGGGCGTCAGCGCATCGCATTTCGACAGCGCCACGATCTCCGGCTTGTCGGCGAGGCCGTGGCCGTAGAATTCCAGCTCGCCGCGCACGGTTCTGTAGGCAGCGCCGGGGTCTTCCGCCGTGCCGTCGACCAGATGCAGCAGCACGTTGCAGCGCTCGGTGTGGCCGAGGAAACGGTCGCCCAGGCCGGTGCCCTCATGCGCGCCTTCGATCAAGCCGGGCAGGTCGGCGAGCACGAACTCGCGTTCGTCCACGCGCACCACGCCGAGCTGCGGATGCAGCGTGGTGAAGGGATAGTCGGCGATCTTCGGCTTGGCGGCGCTCACCGCCGCGAGGAAAGTGGACTTGCCGGCATTGGGCAGGCCGACGAGGCCGGCATCGGCGATCAGCTTCAGCCGCAGGCGGATGGTCAGTTCCTCGCCGGGCAGGCCGGGATTGGCGTGGCGCGGCGCGCGGTTGGTCGAGGTCTTGAAATGCGCATTGCCGAAGCCGCCATTGCCGCCTTTCGAGATGGTGACGCGCTGGCCCACGTCGGTGAGATCGGCGAGCAGCGTCTCGCCGTCCTCTTCGTAGATTTGCGTGCCGACCGGCACCTTCAGCACCGCGGGTTTGCCGTTGGCGCCGTGGCGGTCCTTGCCCATGCCGTTGCCGCCGGCTTTCGCCTTGAAGTGCTGCTGGTAGCGGTAGTCGATCAGCGTGTTCAGCCCGTTGACCGCCTCGACGATCACATCGCCGCCCTTGCCGCCGTCGCCGCCGTTCGGCCCGCCGAACTCGATGAACTTCTCGCGCCGGAACGACACGCAGCCGTTGCCGCCGGCGCCCGACTGGATATAGACCTTGGCTTCGTCGAGGAATTTCAACTTGCTTTCGCCTTCGTGCGTTTGCGTTCGCTCACCGCGCGCTCAAGCACGTGGCGGATATAACGCTGATAGGGGACGCCTTCGTGCTTTGCAGTCTCGCGCACAGCATCGAATAGTCCTTCGGACATACGCAGGTTAACGCTCTTTTCCTTGGGACGGATTTCAAAGTGCATGGGCTTGAACTGCGAGAAATCCAGATTCGAAAGATCTTGCTCCAGAAACGCTTCCGCTTCTTCGTCGGTCTTGAAGCGCGGAACTTTTCTGGGTTTACGAACCTTCCGCTTCATAACCATCGATCTCCTTCTTATGCATATAGCGAGCGCTCAACGGCCGCATCAGACGCTTGCCGTCCAGATGCCTGAACGTGAACACAACGAACATCGGGCGCCCACGGCTATTCCGACCGATGGCCATGAGGCGCTCTTCGCGCGCCGCGTGTTTCAGGTCCGGAGCAACGCGAGGATCGCTGAGCAGGAACGACTCGATTTCGGCAATGGAAATGCCGTGCTTTTGGCACTTCTCCCGGTTGCCGGCGTCCCAGTCGAAGCCATCCGCCGCCACGGCCATGGTAGACAAATAGGCGTTTGCCTATACAAATGTCAATGCCTCACCGCGCGGGCAGGAAATGCGTGGTGCCGTCCTTCTTGATGCGCTCCAGAAGGTCCACTTCCCACGACAAATAGGCGTTCATGGCCGCCTCGTTGTCGTTCGGCCGCTCGTAGGGCTTGAGCCAAACGTCGAGCGGCTCGTCGGCCAGGCGCTCGGCGGTGGCGAGCGGAAAGCCGGCGGCGGCCCAGGCGGCGTTGCCGCCCTTGAGCCAGTGCACCGGGCGTTGCGTCAGCGCCTGCGCCTCGGCGACCGCCAGACTCGCCAGCACGCCGTCCTCGCAGGTGAGGATCACCTCGCCGGTGGGCGCGATCTTTGCAAGCGCGCGATCGAGCCGCGAGCGCAAAGCAAACCAGGCGCCGGGGATATGGCCGCGCCGGTAATGCGGACTGGTCGAGAGATCGATCAACGTCACATCGTCGATCTCTATGGCCGCCGAGGGCGCGACTGCATGATCGGCATCCGGCGTGCCGAGCAGCGTGGGCGGCGGCGCGCCCTTCTCGTCGCCGGCTTCCGCCAGCACATAGACCTCGCGCCAGCCCATCTGCTTGAGCCAGGAGGCGGTCATCAGCGCGCGCACTTGCCTGTCGTCGCTGACCACGATGCGTGCCGCCAGCACGCCGGCATAGATGTCGGTTGCCTGCACCAATTGCCCGCCCGGTGCCGAGATCGCACCAGGGTAATGGCCGGCTCTGTATTCGTCCGGGTCGCGCGCGTCGAACACGTAGGTGGTACGCGTTGCGTCTTTGCGCCATTGCTCGATTTGCGCGCCGTCGGTGCGCGTGACGCCGTATTTGTTGGCAACGCCTTCGGCGGCCTGCTGAGCCCAGGCGAGGCCTTCGCGCGAGAACTGCGGAAAGCGGTCGGTCTTGCCGGTGGCGCAGCTGAGCCCGGCGAGATGCCAGCCCATGGTGCCGTTGCGCAGCGCCATGACCTTGTTGGGAATGCCGGCATTGATCAGCGACTGTGCGCCGATGATGCTGCGGGTGCGGCCGGCGCAATTGACCACGATGGTGGTGTCGGGCGCGGAGGCGATGTCGCGCGCGCGCAGCACCAGCTCGGCGCCCGGCACGTTGATGCCGGAGGGGATGGAAACGCGCGTGTATTCGTCGAACGGACGGCTGTCGAGCACCACCATTTTCGTGCCGTCACGCATCATGGCGTCGAGCTCTTGCGCCGAGACGCTGGGCGTGCCGCTGTCGTGCTCGACGAATTCGCCGAAGGCCTTGCTCGGCACGTGCACGCCGGAGAAGGCGATGAAGCCGGCCTGTTCCCAGGCGCCCGTGCCGCCGTCGAGACAGGCAATGTCGCTATAGCCGGCGCGCGCGAGGACGGTCGCGGCGCGTTCGGCCAGGCCGTCATTGTCGTCGACCAGCACGATGCGGGTAGCTTTGCGCGGCACCAGCTGCGCGAAGCGCAGCTCCAGCCGGCTGAGCGGCACGTTGCGCGCCCACAGCAGATGGTTCTGCGAGAAGGTCAGTTCCTCGCGCAGGTCGATCAGCGCCAGTTCCTGGCCGTCGTCGAGCATGGCGCGGACGGCGGCGGGAGTGACGGGGCGCGGTTTTGTTTTTTCGAGCATGGTCTCTCCTTCGTCATGCGCGGGCTTGACCCGCGCATCCATCCTTACGCGTAAAACGATGGATTGCCGGGTCTCGCCGCTTTCGCGGCGGCCCGGCAATGACAGAAAAACTTACGTCGCCTGCTGCGGCGTCATCTGGTCGACCGCGCCGGTCTTGGGATCGATCTTGATGCGGTTGATCTTATCGAGATTGGTGCCGGTCACCCGCACGAAGCGCGCGTGCTCGGGATAGTCGATCGAGTGGATGTCGCCGTCCTGGTAGATGCCGGCGTGGCCGGGGGTGAGCCGGTACTTGGTCTTGACCTTGAGCTTGGCGTGCTTGGGATCGCTGCCGTTGTCCTCGCGCTCCTATTCGGTCATTTCGGTATATTTGGTGGCCTGGCCGTAGATCGCCCAGGAGGCGCCGTGGTCGTGCGGCGGCGACACCCGCGCCTGGTCGTTGATATGGGCGAGCACCTGGAAGCCGAGCTTGGGGTCTTCGTACAGCACTTTCAGTCCGCGCGGCTGGTCGTCGCCGCAATATTTACCGATGAAGTCGGCGTTGGCGAGCAGCTTTTCGAGGTCGAGGCGCACCTGCTCCCGGCCGGCGCGCCCGGGGTCGCGTTCGAGCGCCGCGCGGGTATCGCTGATGAACTGGTCGAGGTCGTAGGCCATGGGCGTTCTCCCTGACGCTGCTGGCGGTAAAATCCGCCGTTTCATTCGGCAAAATTAGCATGAAATTCTCTCGGGAATAAATGGGCCGGTCTGCCGATCAAGTCCCCACAAGCGAGCCAAACCGCCAGGGAGACCGGCCATGAGTGCACACGACCAAGACGACCATCCCACCCGCCGCAAAATGTTGGAATGCATGATCTGGGCAGGCACCGGCGTTTTGTGGACGGTGGCCGGCGGCGTGCCGGCATCGCTCGGCATCGTCGACGAGGCGCTCGCCGCCGAGCAGAAGGGCTTCACCTTCCTGCAGATCAGCGACAGCCATATGGGCTTCGACAAGCCGGCCAATCCCAACGCCAAGGGTACGCTGGAAGCGGCGATCGAGAAGGTGAAGGCGCTGCCGGAGAAGCCGGCATTCATGATTCATACCGGCGACATTTCGCACCTGTCGAAGGCGGCGGAATTCGACGACGCCGACCGGATCATTTCGGGAGCCCGGCTCGATGTGCATTACGTACCGGGCGAGCACGACTTCATTGATCCGGAGCAGAAGCTCTACCGCGAGCGCTACGGCCGCGGCACCAAGGGGGCCGGCTGGTATTCGTTCGACGCCAACGGCGTGCATTTTATCGGCCTGGTCAACGTACACGATCTGAAAGCGGGCGGCCTTGGCAATCTGGGACCTGAGCAGCTCGAATGGCTCGAAGACGATGTCGCAGGCCGCTCGGCCTCGCAGCCCATCGTGGTGTTCGCGCATATCCCGCTATGGACGGTCTATCCGCAATGGGGTTGGGGCACGGACGACGGCGCCAAGGCGCTCTCCTATCTCAAGCGCTTCGGCTCGGTCACCGTGCTCAACGGCCACATCCACCAGGTGATGCAGAAGGTCGAGGGCAACGTCACCTTCCACACCGCGCGCTCGACCGCCTTTCCGCAGCCGGCGCCCGGCACCGCCAAATCGCCCGGGCCGATGAAGGTGCCGGCCGATCAACTGCAAAAGATGCTCGGCATCGCCAGCGTCACCTTCAAGCAGAACGAGCAACGCCTCGCCATCATCGACACGCCGCTGAAAGGCTAAGTCATGATCAGGACGATCGCATTGCTCGCCGCCCTGATGGCGGCATGGCCAAGCACGCCCGCACGCGCGGCCGACATGGCCGTCAAGATCGCCAACTTCACTTTCAGCCCGCAGAAGCTGACCGTGAAGGCTGGCAGCAAGGTGACCTGGACCAATGAGGACGACATTCCGCACACGGTGAATGCGTCCAACCAGGCCTTCAAATCCGGGCCGCTCGACACCGAACAGAAGTTCTCGTTCACATTCACGACACCGGGCTCCTACCAGTACTTTTGTGCCTTGCATCCGCGCATGACCGGGACAATCGTGGTGGAGGCGGCGACCGGCAGCAACGCGCCGCGATGACGGCTCAGGACCGCGCGGTTCTCACGATGGCGGCAGGCGACGGCGGCGGCGATAAGGCGCAGCGCTTTAGGGCGGTGGCGCTGCCTTATCTTGACGACATCTACACGCTGGCGCGCTATCTGCTGCGCAACGCCGCCGACGCCGAGGACGCGGCGCAGGAATGCTATCTGCGCGCCTTCCGCCATTTCGACACGTTCCGCGGCGGGCCAATCAAGCCGTGGCTGCTGGCGATCCTGCGCAATGTCTGCCGCGCCGAATATGCCAGGCGCGGTGCGCTCGCCGGGCTGACGGCCGAGAATCTCGACGCTGCCGAAAACTGCGCGGAAGGACTGTGGGGCGAGGGTGATGCCTCGCCGGAAGCGGCGATCCTGCGGCAGCTCGACGGCGAGACCGTGCAGCGGCTGATCGCGCAACTGCCTGACCAGTTCCGCGAAACGCTGGTGCTGCGCGAGATCAACGAGCTGAGCTATCGCGAGATCGCCGAGGTGATCGGCGCGCCGGTAGGCACGGTGATGTCGCGGCTCGCGCGGGCGCGGGCGCTGCTGCGCGCGGCCTGGCTTGCCGAGGAGAAGGATCAGACGCCATGACCTGCGACGAGGCGAGCATTCTTCTGCATGCGCTGATCGACGGCGAGCTCGACGCCGGCCACGCGCGCGAGGTCGAGGCGCATGCAGCGACCTGCGCGCGCTGCGCGGCCGAGCTCGCCGCCTACCGCGAGCTGCGGCAGACGATGCAGGGCAATAAGCTACGCTATGCCGCGCCGGCGGGGCTGCGCGCGCGCATCGACCGCGCCGTGCCGGCGCCGGCGAGCGCGCCGAGCCGCCGCTCGTTGCTGAAGGGTTTTGCCTTCGGCAGCGTGGTAACCGCGGCGGCGGCTGCCGGGGTGACTTTCGTCATCGTCGGGCGGGACAGCGACACCCGAATCCTGAGCGAGGCGGTGTCGGCGCATTTGCGCTCGCTGCAGGCCGAGCATTTGACCGACGTGCAGTCGAGCAACCAGCACACGGTCAAGCCGTGGTTCAACGGCCGCATCGATCTGGCGCCGCCGGTGGTCGATCTGACCGCACAGGGTTTCACGCTGATCGGCGGCCGGCTCGACTATATCGACGGGAAGCCGGTGGCGGTGATCGTCTATCGCCGCCGCGTGCATGTAATCAATCTGTTCGTGATGCAGGGATTGGGACCGGCCCTGCCGGCGCCCAAGCTGCAGACAGTGCAAGGCTTCAACGTGCTGCGCTGGCGCGACGAGAACTTCAATCTGATGGCGGTCAGCGACCTCAATCGGGCGGAGCTTGAGGAATTCCAAGCCAAGTTCGAAGCGGCCGCGAAGGCGGGGTGAGCAAGCCAATGCGCTAAGGCGCCGGCAGCGCGCCATTCTAAAACCGTTTTCAATTCAAGCCTGCGTCACTCGGTCATTGCCGGGCTTGGCCCGGGAATCCATCGTATTGAGACGACACTTCCTTTTTTGATGGATGCGCGGGTCAAGCCCGCGCATGACGATTTAGTAGAAACTGAACCCGCTCTAACGGACGTTCTGAGCGCGTTCTGCGACCTGCGCGGCCATGATTTCCGCGTCGGCCCCGCCGCCGCGCAGGCCAGCGACGACACCGGCCTGGTCGGCCGCGGGCCGGTTCTGGCTCACCTTCCACTTGCCTTCGATGCGGGCGATCGGGATCTCGAGCCCGATAATGCCTTTGATCTGCGCGGCCACGAACGCCTCCGGTGCGTCGGAGACCAGCCAAGGATCGGCCCGGGATGCTTCCTTGTGCTTCGTCAGGTCTTCGATCTGACGGCGCAACCAGCCCGCATCGTCGATCACCCGCGGCCGGCCCCAGGCATGCACGGTGATGTAGTTCCACGTCGGCACGACTTTGCCGGTTTCGCGTTTGGTCGCATAGAGCGACGGACTGATGTAGTGCTGCGGTCCTTGGAAGACGACGAGGCATTCCACGACGGCGGCGAGTTCCTCGACCTGCGGATTGGCGCGTGCGAGATGCGCGCGCAGCGTGCCGCGTTCCGAACCCTCGGCGTCGACGAGGAAGGGGATGTAGTTCGCCTGCAGTCCGCCCGGCCCGGCGGTGATCAAAAGCCCGAGGGAGTGGCTGCGGATCAGCGCGTGCTGAACCGCGAGCCGCTCCTCGCGGAAATGCGGAGGTTGGTACATGGCTAAGCCCCCAATGCTGCGGCTATCATACCTTCTTCATCCGCCCCCAGCCCTTGATCGCCGACCAGATGCCGCGCTCGAGCCGGAAGCGGTCGATCGGCGCCGAGGAGTTGATGGCGCGGATGCGGTAGAGGCCGACGCCGGTCCACTGGAAGCCGCATTTCTCCAGCACCCGGCGCGAGGCCGGGTTGGTGACGCGGGCTCCGGCCTGAAGCGCCCCGTGTGTGAGGTCGGTGAAGGCGTAGTCGATCACCGCGTGCAGGGCCTCGGTGGCGTAGCCCTTGCCCCAATAGGACACACCCAGCCAGTAGCCGAGTTCGGGCGTGGCCTCTTGCGTAGCGATCCCGCAGGCGCCGATCACCGTTTTGTCGCGCAGCGTGATGAGGAACACCGCCTCGCCGCCGCCCTTGTTCGCGCCACCGATGAAAGTCTGGGCATCCGCCAGCCGATAGGGATGCGGAATGCGCGCCGAGTTCTCGGCGATGCGGCGGTCGTTGGCGAGCCGCGCTACCGTTTTAGCGTCCTCGAGGCGCGGGGCGCGCAGGGCAAGCCGCTTGGTCTCGAGGACGGGGATACTCGCCTCGCGGAATTCTCGTCTCGGTAAGGTTTCGCAGAGTGTCATGGCACGGGCTCCATTGTTTCAACGCGACAAGTTGAAAAGCGAAGAGGGGGAGCCGGTCACCCGTCTCCCCCTCTCAGAGCCCTATGAGCCCCGCCGGTTTGACTGAATGACCGGCGGACCTCGATTTATGTCCACCGTTTTACTCGGCCGCAGCCTCCGTCATCGGAAGTACCGACACGAATTTGCGGCCTTTGGTTTTGGTAGCGAACTGAACCTTTCCATCGACGAGCGCGAACAGCGTATGATCCTTGCCGAGGCCGACATTGCGGCCGGGATGCCATTTGGTGCCGCGCTGGCGGGCGATGATGTTGCCGGCAAGCACGATCTCGCCGCCGGCCGACTTCAGGCCGAGCCGCCGGCCCGCCGAGTCGCGTCCGTTGCGCGAAGATCCGCCTGCTTTTTTGTGCGCCATGATGCCTCTCGAATTCCGTTCTAGCTTCTACACCGATTCCGTGAAGGAATCACCTCACTTCTTTTTGCCTTTTGTGGCCTTGCCCTTGGCCACCGGCTTTTTGGCCGATCTCTTGGCCGCGGCCGCCTTTTTGGCCGGCTTCTTCTTCTCTTCCGCCTCGCCTTCGCCCGATTCTCCCGCAGGCGCCGGTTCCGGTTTCTTGGCCTCGCGTTGCGGGCGCGGCGGCGGCGTCTGCGCGGGCTTGGCGCCTTCGGTGAGGATTTCGGTGATGCGGATCACCGAAAACTCGTGCCGGTAGCCGCGCTTGCGGCGCGAATTCTTGCGCCGACGCTTCTTGAAAGCGATCACCTTGTCGCCGCGCTCGTGCTGCAGCACCTCGCCAGCGACGGTGGCGCCGGCAACGGTCGGCAGGCCGAGCTGCGGGGTATCGCCGCCGAGCAGCAGCACCTCGCCGAACTCCACGACCTCGCCCGGCTCGCGGGCGACCCGATCGATGCGGATCACGTCCTCCGGGGCAACGCGGTACTGCTTGCCGCCGGCCTTGATGACTGCGAACATCTTTCTGTCCTCGTGTTCGGTACCGATCTCGGGCTGGCCGGACCGGCTTCTTTCAGTCGGTTTTTTGTTGTGTTTTGAAGGGCTTAAAGAGCCCGGCAAAAGCACGCGGGCCCCGAAGGCCCGCGTTCGGCCCTCATATGCGGAGAAAAGCCCGATCTGTCAAGGAAATGGGGCCCTGGGTCGGGCGAGCGGCTCCCACTGCTTATGGCTTGGCCGCGGCCGGTGCCGCCGGCGGGGCGGCCCGCGCGGCGGTGAAGGCGCCGGCGTCGGCTTCCGACTGCGCCAGGCGATAGCCGACGCCCAATTCGGTCACCAGGATACGCGGTGAGTCCGGGTGCGGCTCGATCTTCTGCCGCAGCTTGCGCACGAAGATGCGCAGGTAATGCGTGTCGTGCAGATGGGTGGTACCCCAGACCTCCTTCAAGAGATGCTGGTGGGTGACCACATTGCCGGCGTGCTGCGCCAGCACCTGCAACAGCCGGTATTCCTTCGGCGTCAGGGCCAGCCGCGTGCCGTTGAGCAGCACGGCGCGGGCGGCGAGATCGATGGTGAGCGGACCGATCTTGACCGCGGGCTCGCCACTTGCCGCGCGCATTTGGCGGCGCAGCGCCACGCGCACGCGCGCCATCAGCTCGGCCATGCCGAACGGCTTGACCACGTAGTCGTCGGCGCCGGCTTCCAGGAGCCGCACCTTCTCGGCTTCGCCGGAGCGCACCGACAGGACGATGATCGGCACGCTCGACCAGGAGCGGATGCGCTCGACCACTTCAAACCCGTCCATGTCGGGCAGGCCGAGATCGACGATCGCCAAGTCGAGCGGCCGCAGCGTGGCGGTGCGGATCGCTTCGGCGCCGGTTGAGGCCTCGTGCACGGTAAAGCCGTTGAGCTCGAAACCCGTGCGCAGGAAGCGGCGGATCTGGGTTTCGTCGTCGACGATGAGAACGATAGAGGAAGCTTCAGTCATCGGAGTCGTTTTCCAGTTGCGGGACGGCGGCTTGCGTCACTGGCAGTTCGATCGCCACCGTCGAGCCCTTACCCTGGCCCGCGCTGGCGGCGTTTATCTTGCCGCCATTGGCGGCGATAAAGGCGTTGGCGATCCACAGCCCGAGGCCGGAACCGCTGGTGGTGGCGGCGTGGCGTTCGCCGCGCGCGAAACGTTCCCAAATGCCCGCCTGCTCGTCGGCGGTAATCCCGGCGCCTTCGTCGCTGACGCCGATGACCAGCCGGTGCTCGTCGGCGCGCGCGCTGACCGTGATCTGCGAGCCGGGCGCGGAGTATTTCACTGCGTTGTCGAACACCTGCACCAGCGCCTGCTGCACCAGCACCGGGTCGACGCGGACGAGCGGCAGGTCGGCCGGCAAATCGAGCGACAGGCGGCGGTCGGTGAGCCGGTGACGGCAGCGCTCGACCGCCGAATTGACGATGTCCTCGGGGTCCGCCCATTCGATGCGCGGCTTGATGCCGTCGCTGGAAATGCGGGTGGCGTCGATCAGGTTCTGGATATCGTTGTTGAGACGCTCGGCCTCGTTACGCACGTCGAGGGCGAGCGCCTTCAGCTTCTTCTCGTTCTCGAGCGCGGGCGCGGCGGCGAGCACCGTGGCGGCGCCGAGGATGGAAGCGAGCGGCGTGCGCAGCTCGTGGCTGACCGAGCCGATCAGCGCCTCGCGCAGGCGGTCGGTCTGCGAGCGCATGCGCGCCTCGCTGATGGCGTGCGCGACGCCGAGCCGCTCGAGCGTGGCGGTTGCGTCGGCCAGCACGGCGTCGACGCGGTTGCGCAGCTCGCCGGTGCGTTCCTGCGACTCGCGGCCGAAATTGATAGCGATCACGCCGAGCTCCAGATTGCGCGGCGACACCGCGCGCACCAGCCACACCTCGCCGCTGTCGGCGGTCACCATGATGCCGCTCGCGGCGTCGTTGCGACCGGACGCCGACTCGGTGACCGCGACAAGCACCTGCGGCGGGATGGCGACACCGGCGTGCTGGCTGCCGCTCATGCCGCTTTCGTGCGCGCCGGCAAACAGCACGACCTTGCGCTGCATGACGGCGGCGAGATGGTCCTCGATTGCCGCGTGGATGTCGGAAACGTCGAACGCCACCGCCAGCCGACGCGAGAAGGCGTAGAGGTCGCGCAGGTCGATCTCGCGCTGGCGCGAGAGCTCGAGCTCGCGCTTAAGCCGCGTGGCAAGCTGACTGACCACGACAGCGACGATGATGAACAGGATGAGATTGAGGACCTCGTGCGGGTCCTTGATCTGCAGGCTGTAGAGCGGCGGATAGAAGAAAAAGGCCGAGGCCAGCACGCCGCAGACGGCGGCCACCACCGCTGGGACGATGCCCCAGCGCGTGGCCGCGATAAGCACCGGAACGAGATAGACCACCGAACCGTGCTGCAGCTCGCTCATTTCGATGAGCGGGAGGAGCAGGGCGGTGACGATGGCGACCAGGGCGAGGGTTGCGGCGACGTGGCGCAACTCGCTGCGAACGCGGTCGAAGTTCACTGCGCGGGGCATCGATAGCCGGCTGAGCGGCCGTCCTTTCAGGCGGGGCAAATATAGCACCCGCGCGGACCCTTGTCTGGCCGGGCCCGCTTGGTTACATAGCCAGCGTCCAATTAGGGCTTTTTCAGGTCGGTTGGGCTCCGGAGAGGTGGCTGAGCGGTTGAAAGCACCGCACTCGAAATGCGGCATACGGGCAACCGTATCGGGGGTTCGAATCCCTCCCTCTCCGCCAGCATTTCCGGCCGTGCGGGCCGCTCGTGGGCTTTTCCGTGGAAAAGCCTATGCGGCCTGCTCGCCGACGGCCCTGCGCGAATAGTACGTGCTTTCGAACAGACCGTCCTCTCATCGTCGACGCACTCAGTGACCGTTCCGCCGCCGAGACCCTCTTCAAGCGAAGCGGCGCGTGGTCGGAATGCAGTCCCACTCTCTGCGCCAGGAGGTTCATGCCGCGGATTATTTGAGCGTCGCTCAATGGGTGTTCACAAGGACCCGAATACAAGTCGGTCGGCCTCCCGCGAGCATGGTGGTACTCAATGCCTTCGCTTTGCTTGCGTGGCTCGGTCGCGCGGCAGCTTGCAGCAAAACTCAGACTCTTTGCCGGATAAATCGACCTTGTTTTAGATCAAGTGACGGGTGCAAAAGAGCTGGCTTAATTTGGTGATTTTCCGCCGCGAATCCTGGATGGTTGCTCATGACGCCATCGACGCAGCCAAGAGGGGCGGTTCTGGCGGTGCGCGGCGCCGTGGTCGACGTAGCCTTTGCCGGTAGCCGGCTTCCGCGCATCGACGAGGCCCTGGTCGTCGAGTGGGATCAGGCTGGACCGCTGACCGTCGAGGTGCAGGCGCATCTCGACGAGATCACCGTGCGCGGCGTGGCGCTGCAGTCGACCGCAGGCTTGAAGCGCGGCGTGCCGGTCACCGCCACCGGCGGGCCGATTACCGTGCCGGTCGGCGACGCCGTGCTCGGCCGCCTGCTCGACGTCACCGGCAATGTCCGCGACAACGGTCCGCCGCTGCCGGCCGGCACGCCGCGTTCGCCCATCCACCGCGCCGCACCCCCGCTGAAGGAGCGCAGCCCGGCCACCGCGCTGTTCGAGACCGGTATCAAGGTCATCGATCTGCTCGCCCCGCTGGGCCAGGGCGGCAAGGCCGCCATGTTCGGCGGCGCCGGCGTCGGCAAGACCGTGGTGGTGATGGAGCTCATCCATGCCATGGTCAAAAGCTACCAGGGCATCTCGGTATTCGCCGGCATCGGCGAGCGCTCGCGCGAAGGCCACGAGCTGCTGGCCGAGATGCGGCGCTCGGGCGTGCTCGAGCGCAGCGTGCTGGTCTACGGCCAAATGAACGAGCCGCCGGGCGCGCGCTGGCGCGTGGGGCTGACGGCGCTGACAGTCGCCGAATATTTCAGGGACGAGAAGCGGCAAAACGTCCTGCTGCTGAGCGACAACGTATTCCGTTTCGTGCAGGCGGGCAGCGAAGTCTCCGGCCTGCTCGGGCGGCTGCCGTCGCGCGTCGGCTACCAGCCGACGCTGGCGAGCGAAGTGGCCGCCCTGCATGAGCGCATCGCGTCGGTCGGCGGCGTAGCGGTGACCGCGATCGAAGCCGTCTATGTGCCGGCCGACGACTTTACCGATCCCGCGGTCACGGCGATTTCCAGCCACCTCGACAGCCTGATCGTGCTGTCGCGCACCATGGCCGCGGAAGGCATGTACCCGGCGGTCGATCCACTTGCTTCGTCCTCGATCCTGCTCGACGCTACCGTGGTCGGCGAGGAGCACTACCGTGTCGCGGAAGAGGTGCGCGAGACCATCGCGCACTACAAGGAACTGCAGGACATCATCTCGCTGCTCGGCATCGAGGAACTGAGCGCCCGCGACCGTCTGATCGTCGCGCGGGCGCGCCGCCTGCAGCGCTTCCTGACGCAACCCTTCGCGGTGACCGAAGCCTTCACCGGCAAGCCCGGCCGCTCGGTGCCGCTGGCCGAAACCATCAAAGGCTGTCGGGCGATCCTCGACGGCAAAGGCGACGCCTTGCCCGAAGGCGCGTTCTACATGATCGGGGGAATCGAGGAGGCGCACGCCGAGGAAAAATCCGTTGCGCCGTGAAGCAGGATCGCCATGCGGCTCTTGATCACCACGCCCACCGCCGTCGTCGCCGACGAAAGCGATATCGCCGCGGTGCGCGCGCAGGACGAGACCGGCGGCTTCGGCATTCTGCAAGGCCATGCCGATTTCCTGACGGTCCTCTCCGTCTCGGTGGTGGCCTGGCACCGTGCCGACGCCGCTCGACGTTATTGCGCGGTGCGGCGCGGCGTCTTGCGGGTGAGCGGCGGCAACGAGGTGGCGATCGCGACCCGGGAAGCGATCATCGGCGACGATCTCGACCATCTCGAGCAAGTGGTGGTGGGGGAGCTGCGCAGCGCGCTCGAGACCGAACGCATGGCACGCACCGAGAGCTTGCAATTGCAGATGAAAGCCATCCGGCAGATCGTCCGCTACCTGCGGCCCGAGCGGCCAGGCAGCCTGGGAGGCGGTCGGTGAACGCAGAACCCGGCGAATCCAACGAGACGGAAGAGGAAAGGATGGCCGCCGCGGTCCGCCAGCAACGCGAACGGCAGCGCGAATGGCAGCGCGAGGGCGAACCGTCGATGGCGCAATATGTCGGCCAGATCGGCGTGCTCGGCTGGATCATTGTGGCGCCGACCCTGATCGGGCTATTCATTGGACGCTGGCTCGATCACAAGTTCGGCACCGGCATTTTCTGGAGCGCGCCCTTGCTGGGGATCGGCCTCATCCTCGGCTGCTGGTCGGCCTGGAAATGGATGCAAAAGCAATGATCGCATCTCACCTCACAGCGCACGGCTTGGCGCTCGCCGCCAGCTGCCTCGCGGCCGGCGCGGTCATCGGCGGCGTCTTCTTTCTAAGTCTGCGCTGGAACGTGCGGATGCTGACCACCGGACGCGTGATGCTGCCCGTCATCGCCGTGCAACTGGCGCGGCTCGCGTGCATCAGCGCCGCGCTTACCGTCATCGCCATCTATTTCGGCGCGCTGCCCTTGCTCGCCGCGACCATGGGCATCTTGGCGGCGCGTACGATCGTTACTCGATTTGGAGCGTTCCCGTGATCAGATCGCCGCTGAGCACGACGACGTTTTTCGCCATCGGGCCGGTGCCGATCAGCGAAACCGTCGTCGTAACCTGGGGGCTGATGGCGGCACTGGGACTCGCAAGCTGGCTCGCGACGCGCTCACTTGCGCTCAGGCCATCGCGGACCCAGACCGTGCTCGAAATGATCGTCGGGGCGATCGAGGATCAAATCCAAGCCACGGTGCGTGTCGCTCCCGGCCCCTATGTGCCGATGATCGGCACGCTTTTTCTTTTCATCCTGGCGGCGAACTGGTCGTCCCTCATCCCAGGCATCGAGCCGCCGACGGCGCATATCGAGACCGACGCGGCGCTCGGCCTGATCGTGTTCATCTCGATCGTCTATTTCGGCATCCGCGCGCGCGGCCTGCGCGGCTATCTTGCCACCTTCGCCGAGCCGTCCATCGTGATGATCCCGCTCAACGTGGTGGAGACCTTCACGCGCACCTTTTCGCTGATCGTGAGGTTGTTCGGCAACATCATGAGCGCCGTGTTCATCATCGGTATCATCCTGTCGTTGGCCGGCCTGCTGGTGCCGATCCCGTTGATGGCGCTCGATCTTCTGGTCGGCGCCATCCAGGCCTACATCTTCGCGGTGCTGGCCATCGTCTTTATCGGAAGCGGGGTCGCCGAAGGCAGCCGCCGCAAGCTTGAAAAAGGGATCAAGACATGAACGTGCTCGAAATCGTGAGCATCGCCGCCGCGGCCATCGCGGTCTCCTTCGGGGCCATCGGCCCGGCGCTCGCCGAAGGCCGGGCGGTCGCCGCCGCCATGGACGCCATCGCCCGCCAGCCGGAGGCGGCGGCGACCCTGTCGCGCACGCTGTTCGTCGGCCTGGCGATGATCGAGACCATGGCGATCTACTGCCTGGTCGTCGCCCTGCTGGTGCTGTTCGCCAACCCGTTCATTCACTAGCCCACCATGCACCTTGATTGGTGGACGCTGGCGCTCCAGACCGTCAACGTCCTCGTTCTCATCTGGATTCTGGCGCGGTTCTTCTTCCGCCCGATCGCCGACGTCATCGCCAAGCGCCAGCGGGAGACCGACAAGCTGTTCGCCGACGCGGAAGCCGCGCGCCGGCAGGCGGCCGCCGCGCGCGGCGAGGCCGAAAAGGCGGGCGCCGAAGTCGCCGCCGAGCGCGACCGGCTGCTGGCCGACGCGCAGAAATCGGCGCAGGCCGAGAAGGCGAAGCTCCTGCAGCAGGTCGCGCAGGAGGCCGCCAAGCGGCGCCATGAGTCCGAAGCGGCGATCGCGCGCGACAGCGCCGCGGCCGCGCAGCAGGTGGTCGATCACGCAGCCACGCTTTCCATCGATATCGCGCGGCGCCTGGTCGGGCGGCTGCCGGCGGACCGCACGCTGGATGCGTTTCTCGACGGGCTTTGCCGTGAAATCAAAAGCCTGCCAGCGGACGCGCACGACAATTTCGTTGCGGCGGCGACCGCGGGCCATGCGGTCGAGGTGGTGACGGCAGCGCCCTTAAGCGAGCAGGAGAGCACGCAGGTTCGCATCTCCCTGAAAGACGCCTTCGGCCAGGAATTGCCGCTGACGTTCCGCAGCGACCCCAAAGTCCTGGCCGGCATCGAGCTGCAGGGCCACAACATGATCTTGCGCAATAGCTGGCGAGCGGATCTCGAACGCATCCGCGAGGAGTTGAGCCGTGAGCGACACGCGGGCCAAGCTTGACGCCTGGCTGAAGGACGCCAGGAAGCGCGTGAGCGCGACCTCGCTCGCGCCGCGCGCGGACGAGGTCGGGCGCGTCGAGTTGGTGGCCGACGGCATCGCGGTCGTCTCCGGCCTGCGCGACGTCCGCCTCGACGAGCTGGTGCGCTTCGAGTGCGGCCAGGTCGGCTTTGCGCTCACGCTCGACCGCGACGCGCTCGGCTGCGTGCTGCTCGACGATATCGACAGCGTCGAGGCCGGCCACCAGGTGCGCGGCACCGGCGAGGTGGTGCGGGTGCCGGTCGGGCCTGCTTTGCTCGGCCGCACGGTCGATCCGCTCGGCCGCCCGCTTGACGAAGGCCCGCCGGTGGAGAGCGAAGAGCATCAGCCCATCGAGCGGCCGGCGCCGGCGATCATCGAGCGCGATTTCGTCAGCGAGCCGGTCTATACCGGCCTGCTGGTCATCGACTCGATGTTCGCGCTCGGCCGCGGCCAGCGCGAGCTGATCATCGGCGATCGCGCCATCGGCAAGACGGCGATAGCCGTCGATTGCATCATCAACCAGAAGCACAGCGACATCTTCTGCATCTACGTCGCGATCGGGCAGAAGTCGTCCACGGTCAAGCGCGTGATCGACGCGGTGAAGAGCCACGGCGCGCCCGAGCGCTGCATCTTCGTGGTCGCCAACGCTTCCGACGCGCCCGGCTTGCAGTGGCTGGCGCCTTATTCCGGCGTCACCATGGCGGAGTATTTCCGCGACCGCGGTCAGCACGCTTTGGTCGTCATCGACGACATGACCAAACACGCCGCCACCCACCGCGAGATCGCGCTGCTCACGCGCCAGCCGCCCGGCCGCGAGGCCTATCCGGGCGACGTGTTCTACGTGCACGCGCGGCTGCTCGAACGCGCCGCCAAGCTTTCCAAGGCAGCCGGCGGCGGCTCCCTAACCGCGCTGCCGATCGCCGAATTGGATGCCGGCAACCTGGCCGCCTACATTCCGACCAACCTGATCTCGATCACCGACGGCCAGATCGTGCTCGATTCCAGGCTGTTCTACGAAGGCCACAAGCCGGCGGTCGACGTCGGCACCAGCGTCAGCCGGGTGGGCGGAAAGACGCAAGCGCCGGCCTTGCGCAAAGTGTCGGAGACCCTGCGGCTCGACTACGCGCAGTTCCTGGAGCTCGAAATGTTCACTCGCTTCGGCGGCGTGACCGACGAGCAGGTCAAGGGCAAGGTCGCGCGCGGACGGCGCATCCGCGCGGTGCTGTCACAGCCGCAATACGCGGCACTCAGGCTCGCCGACGAGGTCGCGCTCGTTCTCGCGTTGCAAAGCGGCCTGCTCGATCGCCTGCCGCTCGACCGCATCGCCCAATTCCGCGCCCAGTTGCCGGCCTGGCTCGATCGCTCGGCGCCCAAGATTGTCGAGGCGCTCGCGCGCAGCGGCGAGCTCGACGAGGCTGCGGGCGCCGAATTGAAAACGAGCCTCTCCGCGTTGGCCTCGCAGCTTGCGCCGGCATTGCCCCGGGAGGACGAGTGATGGCCGAGCGGCTCGCCGATATCGTCGCGCAGCTTCAAAACGTCCACCAACTCGAGGCGGTGGTCACCGCCATGCGCGGCATCGCCGCCTCGCGCGCGCAGAAGGCGCGCTCGCTGCTCGCCGGCGTCGAGGCCTATAGCGAGGTGGTCTCGCGCGCGATCGGCGAAGCGCTCAGCCTCATGCCGGCCGATGCGGTCGACGCAGCCGTCGCGGCCCGGCGCGCACGCGCGCGACCCGGACGCATTTTGTTTTGCGCCGAGCAGGGCTTTGCCGGCGCCTTCAGCGAGCGCGTGTTGGAGGCGGCGGCGCCGGGTCTTGCCGAGGCGACGGTGTTCATCGTCGGCACGCGCGGCGCCACGATTGCCGGCGAGCAGGGCATCGAGCCGAGCTGGTCGGAGCCCATGGCCGCCCATGCCGACGCCATCCCGAGCTTTGCTAACCGGCTGGCCGACGACCTCTATCGCTATGTCGCGGACAGCAGGGTCGCGGAAGTCGAACTTTATTATTCCCGTTTTGCCGCCGGCGGCGGCATCGCGGTCGAGCACCACTCGCTGCTGCCCATCGACTTCGAGCGCTTCGGCCACCCGCGGCAGATGCAGGCGCCGCTGATTACGCTTGCGCCCGACGTGTTGCTGGAACGGCTGGCGGAGGAATACGTCTATGCGCAACTGTGCACGGCGGCGCTGCATGCTTTCGCCGCCGAGAACGAGGCGCGCATGATCGCCATGCTGGCGGCCCGCAACAATATCGGGAGCAAGCTCACCGCGCTTTCCGGGCGCGAGCGCCAGCTGCGCCAGCAGGAGATCACCACCGAAGTCGTGGAGCTCGCCGCCGGGGCGGAGGCTTCGCGGGGCCGCTTTTAATCGAGCGTATTCGTCGCAAACGCTAGACGTCGGTCAAATCCTCATACACGTCCATCTCGACCGCGCCGGGAAACAGCGCGCGCCAGCCCTGCAGATATTTCTGCACCATGGGGTCGCTGGCGACTTTGTGGCGGTTGAGCTCGAAGGCCTGGTCGGCCTGATATTCGATGACCTGCAGGAACTGCGTTTGGTCGTCGACATTGCGCAGCAGCCGCACCTTGGCGTCGCCGAAGTTCTGATAGAGCGGCAGGGCGTTCTTCATCATCGAGGCGAGCAGGGAGCCGGCATCCGGCGAGGGCGTGCGCAGCCTGATGTAGAGAATTCGCTTGGTCTTTTTGTCGTCCGCCATGATTCGCTCACCTCTTTTATTGCGTTGCTTGTTGCGCGCCGCCGCTGGCGTTGACAATGGGCAAAAATATGTTCATGATTTGTTCGTATCGGGCTGGTTCCGCGTAGCGAGGGGGCGATGTCTCCGGTCGCGAACGAGCGCACGAAATTGACAGCTACTTGGCTGAATGCATTGTCGACTGCACTCATCGTTGCCGGCTTCTTCGCTCCTGGGGCAGCATTGTTGTACGGCCTCGCGCAATTTGCGACCGGATTTCCATACATGCTCGCGCTCGCGCTCGGTTGCGTTGCTTTGGACGCAGCAAAACATGTTGTCGCCAGAGGCGTTCTCGGGAGGCTGCACGAATGAGCCCGCACGACGTCGAACTGCTGAAGATTTACGTGCTCTTTTCGCCATTCCTAATTTTTGGCTTGGCGCTCGGCATGGTGTGGTTGACCGGTTGGCTCGACCGGCGTGAACAAAGCCGGCATCCGGCCGAATAGAGCACGCAACGCCTGACTTGAGGCCAAACCCCTGCTAAACCCCGGCGCGCCAACAGCTCGCCGGGCCCATGTCGAAATCGCCTGCCAAAACCCCAAGCCTCGCCGCCTTCCGCCGCATCGTGGTCAAGGTCGGCTCGTCGCTCTTGGTCGACGCCGCCGCCGGCGGGCTGAAGCGCACCTGGCTCGACGGGCTCGCCGCCGACATCGCCGCCCTGCACAAGAACAAAGATGTGCTGGTGGTCTCCTCCGGCGCCATCGCGCTCGGCCGCGCCGTGCTGAAGCTGCCGGGTGGCACGCTCAAGCTGGAAGAGGCGCAAGGCGCCGCCGCCGTCGGGCAGATCGCGCTGGCGCGCGCCTGGGCGGAGGCGCTCGGCGCGCACGGCATCGCCGCCGGGCAGGTGCTGGTGACGCTGGGCGACACCGAAGAGCGCCGCCGTTATCTCAACGCGCGCTCGACCGTCGCCAAGCTGCTGGAATGGCGATCGGTGCCGGTGATCAACGAGAACGACACCACGGCGACCAGCGAGATCCGCTACGGCGACAACGACCGGCTCGCCGCGCGCGTCGCCACCATGATGAGCGCCGATTTGCTGGTGCTCTTGTCCGACGTCGACGGGCTCTATGACAAGCCGCCGGAAAAGAAGGGCGCCAAGCACGTGCCGCTCGTGCCGCGCATTACGCCGCGAGGTCGAGGCCATGGCGGGTGCCAGCGCCTCGGAAACCGCGCGCGGCGGCATGCGCACCAAGATCGAGGCCGGCAAGATCGCCACCACCGCCGGCACCACCATGGTGATCGCTTCGGGCCGCGTTGACCATCCGCTGCAGGCGATTGCCAAGGGTGCTGCCTGCACCTGGTTCCTCACGCCGGCCAATCCGGTGACCGCGCGCAAGAAGTGGATCGCCGGCTCCTTGGAGCCGCGCGGCGCGCTCACGGTCGATGCCGGCGCGGTGCGCGCGCTGCGCACGGGCAAGAGCCTGTTGCCGGCCGGCGTGACCAAGGTCGAGGGCGGCTTTACGCGCGGCGACGCCGTGCTGGTGCGCGGGCCGGACGGGCACGAGCTCGGCCGCGGGCTCATCGCCTATGACGCCGCCGACGCCGACAAGATCAAGGGCCGCTCTTCGGCCGACGTGCTGCTCATCCTCGGCTACACCGGCCGCACCGAGATGATCCACCGCGACGATCTGGTGCTGGGCGGGGAGTGAGCCTGCTCGAGCGGCGGTGAGCGCTTGCATCGCGACCGCGTCATCGCCGCAACGACGCGACGCGCACTTCTGGACGGCCATTGACGGATCGCAGCAAACCGGGGCACAGGCGCCGCGCCGATCCCCCGCAGTCATCCGCGCGCGGCGAGCCGCCGCGCGACGATTTGGCAGGTTGTTTATGCGCGCCGGGCGGGTTCCTCTGGGGCCAAGCCGAAGCGCGGCCGGGGGCAGCCATTCTCTGCACCCCACCCCGGCCAAAGCCGCGGCAGAGGTCGAAGGCACCCAATAACGCCTGCGACAACGACTATCCCCCAGGGGCCCTTCACGGGGCCCCTATTTTTTCGTGTAGCCGCCCGAACGGGCTTTCGAATCAGCTCTTGTCAGCTTTTGCGGCTGCGCGGCCGGCGGGCGCGCAGGCGGCGCGAGATCGGCGCCTTGGACTTGAGCTGGGCCGGCACCGACCGGGCGGGCAGCCGCACCAGCGTGCCGTCGGGGAATTCCAGGTGGCGGCTGTACACCGGCTCCTGCCCTTCACCGACTTGGCGGCCCTCGATCACGAATTTGGTGCCAACCGGAAAGCGGCTGGGAAGCTTGCTGCCGTACGCCATGGTACCCTCCTGCGACGCCGCCAGCGTGCCAGCCCAATGTGAAGGTCAATTGATCTTCGGCGCCCGCTGGCCGTTTTTCCACGCTATCCCCAGGTAAATGGGTAACTGCAGTGCGGGCCGGCCATCTCGCCCCGGCCGCCCCGACGTGATAGGAAAACCCCCGGATTAATGGGGCTGACGGGCTGTCTGCCATGACCGCGCCGCTCAAAAGCATCGAGGGCACCGGCGATATCGCCGCCGCCATGGCCGAGATCGGCCGCGGCGCGCGCGCGGCCGCCCGCGTGCTGGCGCTGGCGCCCGCCAGCGCAGAAAAACCGGGCGCTCGACGCGATAGCCGCCGCCATCCGGGCGCAGAAAGCCGCGATCCTGGCCGCCAATGGCGAGGACGTGGCCGAGGCCCGCGCCGGCGGCGCAACGGAAGCTTTCCTCGACCGGCTGACCCTCAACGAGGCCCGCATCGAGGCCATGGCGGCCGGCATGGAGGTCATTCGCGACCTGCATGACCCGGTCGGCAACGTCATGGCGTCCTGGAGGCGTCCCAACGGCATGACCATCGAGCGGGTGCGCGTGCCGCTCGGCGTGGTCGGCATCATCTATGAAAGCCGGCCCAATGTGACGGCCGACGCCGGCGCGCTCTGCCTGAAGTCGGGCAATGCCGCCATCCTGCGCGGCGGCTCCGACAGCCTGCGCTCCAGCCGCGCCATCCATCTCGCCATGCAGCAGGGCCTGCGCGAGGCCGGCCTGCCGGCCGCCTCGATCCATGTCGTGCAGACGCGCGACCGCGCCGCCGTCGGCCTCATGCTGGCAGGCCTCGACGGCAATATCGACGTGATCGTGCCGCGCGGCGGCAAGGGCCTGGTGGCGCGCGTGCAGGCGGAAGCGCGGCTGCCGGTGTTCGCGCATCTGGACGGCGTCTGCCATGTCTATGTCGACAAGGCGGCCAATCTGGACATGGCCAAAGAGATCGTGCTCAACGCCAAAATGCGCCGCACCGGCGTATGCGGGGCGGCCGAGACGCTGCTGGTCGACCGCACCGTGGCCGAAAGCCACCTCAAGCCGCTGGTCGAGATGCTGCTCGCGGCCGGTTGCGAGATCCGCGGCGACCGGGCCACGCAAAAGATCGACACGCGGGTGAAGCCGGTGAGCGAAGACGACTGGGCGGCCGAATATCTCGACGCCATTTTGGCCGTCGGGCTGGTCGACGGTGTGGACGAGGCGATAGCCCATATCGACCGCTACGGCTCACACCACACCGACGCCATTGTCACCGCCGACCCCGCCGCGGCGGAGAAGTTCCTCGCCCGCGTCAACTCGGCAATCGTGCTGCATAATGCCTCGACCCAGTTCGCCGACGGCGGCGAATTCGGTTTCGGCGCCGAGATCGGCATCGCCACCGGCCGCCTGCACGCGCGCGGGCCGGTCGGCGTCGAGCAACTCACCACCTTCAACTACCGCATCCGCGGCAGCGGCCAGATCAGACCGTGAAAGCACGTAGGCCATTAAGTCCCGGGCGCCTGCTCCCGCCGCACGCGCCAGGGATGCGGATTGGCCTGTTTGGCGGAACTTTCGATCCCCCGCACCGGGCCCATCTCGGCGCCTCGCTGCTGGCGCTCAAGCGGCTCAAGCTCGACCGGGTGTGGTGGCTGGTGACGCCGGGCAACCCGCTCAAGAACACCAGCGGGCTCGGGCCCTTGGCCGCGCGCATCCAGGCCGCGCGCGCGCTCACCCACCACCCCCGTATCGACGTGACCGGCATCGAGGCCGTCATCAAGACGAGATACACCTATGACACCTTGCGCTGGCTGAAGTCGCGTTGCCCGCGGGTCCGCTTCGTCTGGATCATGGGCGCGGACAATTTGCGGAGCTTTCACCGCTGGCAGAGATGGCGCGCAATAGCGAAGCTGGTGCCGATAGTAGTGGTCGACCGTCTCGGGCCCAGCCTCTACGCCGGCGCCAGCGCGGCAGGCCAGGCGCTGCTGCGCGCGCGTATTCCCGAACATGCCGCCAGTTCCCTGCCCGGGCGCAAAGCGCCGGCCTGGACCTTCCTGCACGGGCTCAAATCGGCTCTGTCGTCGACCGCGCTGCGGGCGCTCCGGCACAGCAAGGCCGGCGGCTACACCGCCGGCAAGACAAGTTCCACGGGGCGCAAGACCAAGCGCAAACCGGGCGCCAAATCCAAAGCGAAATCCGCCGCCAAGCCGGCTGCCAAGCCGAGCACCAAGCCGGCTGCCAAACCCGACACGAAGGCGCGCACAAAATCTCGTGCCAAGTCCACCGGGAAGCCGGCCCGAAAGGCTGGCAGGAAGCGGGGCAGATAGCTATCTTTTAACCGGCCCCGGGCTAGAATCGGGGCGAGTGCGACGAACCGAAAGGACCAGGCCCCCTGCGCATCTCTGCACTCTCTCGGGCGACGCGTCGCGTGCCCGAATCCGTCTCCCGGCACCCGAGCGCCAAGGAGACGCTCCGCATCGTCCTCGCGCGTCTGGATGACATGAAGGCCGAGGACAGCCTCACCATCGATCTCACCGGAAAATCCTCGATCGCCGACTTCATGGTAGTGGCCAGCGGCCGCTCCCAGCGTCACGTTGCGTCGATCGCCGAGCACGTGATCAAGGACGTCGGGAAGGCCGGCGTGCCGCATGTGCGCGTCGAGGGCCTGCGGCAAGGCGATTGGGTGTTGATCGACGCCGGCGACGTGATCGTTCACCTGTTCCGGCCGGAAGTGCGCGCCCACTACAATCTCGAGAAAATGTGGGCGGGCGGAACCACGGACGCGAAGCGGGCGAACTGATACACTCAGCGGCGTGCGCATTATCGTCGCCGCCGTCGGACGCCTGAAGCGGGGCCCGGAAACCGAGCTTTCCGAGCGCTACCGCAAGCGCGCGGCGCAGACCGGGCGCCAGCTCGGCTTGCGCGATATCGACATCATCGAAATCAGAGAAAGCCGCGCCGACGACGCCGGCAAACGCATGATCGAGGAATTGATCGCGCTCGCCAATGTCATTCCGCAAGGCGCCGCGGTCGTGCTGCTCGATACTCAAGGCGAGAATGTCGACAGCGCCAAGCTGGCCCGCCTGCTGGCGCAATGGCGCGCCGACGATAGACTGGCGGCGGTGTTCGCGATCGGCGGCGCCGACGGTCTGGCGCCTTCCTTGCGCGACCGGGCCACCTTGCGGCTTTCGTTCGGGGCGGCGACCTGGCCGCACCAGTTGGTGCGGGTGATGCTGCTGGAGCAGATCTACCGCGCCACCACGATCCTAACCGGGCACCCCTATCACCGGGGTTGAAGAATATTGAAGCCGTCATTCCGGGGCGCGGCCGACAGGCCGCGAACCCGGAATCCATAAACACAGACCGGGAGTATGGATTCCGGGCTCGCTCGCATTCGGCTCGCGCCCCGGAATGACTGAGAACGTCCCGATTTGGTCGTAATCCGGGCGCATGGGATTTCGCCACAATGTTCTTGCCGTGCCAACCCGCGGGCGTAACTTGGCTGAAATGATTTGCCTTGGGGGGTTTAGCCTGGATCCGCGCGCCGCGCTCGTCGCAGGGCTCGGCCTTGCCCTGCCGCTCGCGCTCGCCGGCCCCGCGGCCGCGCAGGAGCGCCCGCCAGCGCCGGCACAAAACGACAAGGCCGCAAAGCTCGACGCGCTCAAGCAGCACGATAAGGAGCTCAAGGCGACGCGCGAACAGATGCGCCGATCGGCCGACACCGAGGCCTCTCTCAAGCGCGAGATCGAAAAGATCGGCGACGACCGCCGCAAGCTCAACCAGGCGCTGATCGATACCGCCGCCAAGCTGCGCGGCGTCGAAGCCAAGGTCGAGGCAACGCAGGCGCGGCTTGCGCCGCTCGACGCCAAGGAACGCGACATCCGCAAGTCGCTGCAAGGTCGCCGCGCGGTGATCGGCGAAGTGCTGGCGGCCTTGCAGCGCATCGGCCATCACGCGCCGCCGGCGCTGATCTCAAGCCCGGAAGACGCGCTGCAGGCGGTGCGCACCGCCATGGTGCTCGACGCGGTGCTGCCCGAAATGCGCGAGCAGGTGCAGCAGCTCGCGACCGACCTCACCGCGCAGTTGAAGGTGCGCAAACAAATCGCCACCGAGCGCGACCGCTTGAACAAGCAGGTTGCCTCGCTCGGCGACGAACGCGTGCGCATGCAGGCGCTGGTGGCCGAGCGCCAGAAGCAGCAGGCCGAGCGCGAAAAGGCGCTCGACGCCGAGCGCAAGCGCGCCATGGAACTCGCGAAGAAGGCGGCCAATCTCAAAGATTTGATCGCCGAGCTGGAAAAGAACCTGCTGCCGGCGACACGCGCGGCGCGCGAGGAGGCGATTCGCAAGACCGGGCGTCAGGCGCTCGCCGCCTTGCACGATCCCGGGCGGCTGGCCCCGGCGGTCGCTTTCGCCTCGCTGCGCGGGCAAATTCCCATTCCAGTTAACGGCGTCAAACTGAGGGATTTCGGGACCCCCGACGGCGTCGGCGGCCAGGAAAAAGGCATTTCCATCGCCACGCGCGCCGGCGCGCAGGTTACCTCGCCGGCCGACGGCTGGGTGGTTTATGCCGGGCCTTTCAGGTCATATGGCCAACTCTTGATCCTGAATGCCGGCAGCGGGTATCATATATTGCTCGCTGGGATGGATCGGATATCTGTCGACCTCGGACAGTTCGTGCTGACCGGAGAACCCGTTGCGGCGATGGGAAACGGTTCCCGTATCGCCGCCATCCTCGCGACAGGTTCCAGCCAACCGGTGCTCTATATCGAGTTTAGAAAAGACGGGATTCCCGTCGATCCAGGCCCATGGTGGGCGGCTGGCGAAGGCGAAAAGGCTCGTGGATGATGCGCAAGACCTCACTTATCCTACTCGGCGCGGCACTCGGAGCGGCAATGGCGCTGTTCGCCACGCAGCCGCGCTTGATCTTCACCGGCGCGAGCGCCAAGGCGGCCGCCGCCGACACCTACCGGCAGCTCAATCTGTTCGGCGACGTATTCGAGCGCGTGCGCGCCGACTATGTCGAGAAGCCGAATGACGCCAAGCTGGTCGAATCCGCCATCAACGGCATGCTGGCCGGCCTCGACCCGCATTCGAGCTACATGGACGCCAAGAGCTTCCGCGACATGCAGGTGCAGACGCGCGGCGAATTCGGCGGCCTCGGCATCGAGGTCACCATGGAAGACGGCCTGATCAAGGTGGTGGCGCCGATCGACGAGACGCCCGCCGCCAAGGCCGGCGTCCTCGCCAACGACATCATCACCAAGCTCGACGACGAGCAGGTGCAGGGCCTCACCCTGAACCAGGCGGTCGAGAAGATGCGCGGGCCGGTGAACACCAAGATCAAGCTCACCATCATGCGCAAGGGCGCCGACAAGCCGATCGTCGTCACGCTCACGCGCGACATCATCCGCGTGCACTCGGTGCGCTCGCACATCGAGGACAACGACATCGGCTATATCCGGCTGACCCAATTCAACGAGCAGACCACCGACGGCCTGAAGAAGGCGATCGCCGACATCAAGGCCAAGGTCGCCGACGACAAGCTGAAGGGCTACATCCTCGACCTGCGCAACAATCCGGGCGGCCTGCTCGACCAGGCCATCTCGGTGTCGGATGCGTTCCTGCAGAAGGGCGAGATCGTCTCCACCCGCGGCCGCAACCCGGAAGAGACGCAGCGCTTCAACGCCCGGCCGGGCGACCTGACCGGCGGCAAGCCGCTGATCGTGTTGGTCAACGGCGGTTCGGCCTCGGCCTCCGAGATCGTGGCGGGCGCCTTGCAGGACCAACGGCGCGCGACCATCCTCGGCACCCAGTCGTTCGGCAAGGGCTCGGTGCAGACCATCATCCCGCTCGGCTCCGGCAACGGCGCGCTGCGGCTGACCACGGCGCGCTACTACACGCCGTCCGGCCGCTCGATCCAGGCCAAGGGCATCACGCCGGAGATCGAGGTGATGCAGGACATCCCGGACAGCTTGAAGTCCAAGACCGACACCATGGGCGAGGCCTCGCTGCGCGGCCACCTCAAGGCGGCCACCGGCAAGGAACTGAAGGGCTCGCAGTCCTACGTGCCGCCGAACCCGAAGGACGACAAGGCGCTGCACATGGCGGACGATCTCCTGCGCGGCATCCAGGTCAATTCGGCCTTCCCGCCCAATCCGAAGGCGCCGGTGCCGAACTGATCGCGGCGCTTAAAGCAAGCTGGTTCCAGCGGGGCGGCCTCTCAAAGGGCCGCCCCGCAGGCTTTTGAGGCGCGCGCGGCGGCGCGAGAGGCATAGGCATGCGTGCTAGACTGCCGATGATTCGCGAGGTTCCGCCGCCTTGTCATCGGACGACCTGAACGCACCGCTCGGCCAGCAAAAGAAGAAGCGGCTCGGCAGACTGCCGGCGCTGGCGCCGCAGGTGCTGGCAGGCCTGCTGGCGCTGTTCGGGCTGGCGGTCGCCGTGTGGGGCGCTTTCGTCAGCGATCCCTTGGGCGGCGAGCCGGTGGCCGTGGTTTCCACCAACCCGTCAAAGGCGGGGACGCCGCAGGCGCTGGCCGGTGACCAACGCCAGCACGCCCGTCACGACGGCAATACGAGCGGCGCGCCCGCCGGCGAAGCGAAGGTCAAGATCGAGAAGATGGTGCCGCCCGGCAGCACCACCGTCACCATCATCGACGGATCGAGCGGCAAGAGCCACCAAATCATCATTCCCGGCAAATCGAGCAGCGCCGCGCCCGCGGTCGATGCCAAAACGCTGGAGGTCACCCGGCACGGGCCGATCCCGAAGAAGATCGGCGCGGGCGATACGCGGCCTTACCTGCGCTACGCCGAAAAGCGCGACGTGCCGGCCAACAAGAAGGACTGGCCGCGCATCGCGCTGATCGTCGGCGGCCTCGGCATCAGCGCCTCCGGCACGGCCGACGCGCTGGCCGAGCTGCCGGCGCCGGTGAGCTTTGCGCTGGCGCCTTACGGCGCCGCGCTGGCGAACCTGGCCGCCGAGGCGCGCACCAAGAAGCACGAAGTGCTGCTGCAGGTGCCGATGGAGCCGTTCAATTTTCCCGACAACGATCCCGGCCCGCAGACGCTGATGACCTCGCTCGATGCCGCGCAAAACATCGACCGGCTGCACTGGCTGATGAGCCGGTTCCAGGGCTATGTCGGGCTGATCGGCTATATGGGCGGCAAGTTCACCGCGTCGGAGCAGGCGCTGGCGCCGGTCTTGCGCGATGCCGACGCGCGCGGGCTGATCTATGTCGACGACGGCGCTTCCCCGCGCAGCGTCGCCGGCCAGATCGCCGGCAGCCAGAACCAGCCCTATGCCAAGGCCGACATCGTCATCGACACGGTGCCGACCGCGACCGAGATCAGCCACGCGCTGGCGCGGCTGGAGCTGATGGCGCGCGAGCGCGGCCACGCGGTCGGCTTCGCCACCGCGCTGCCGGCGACGGTCAAGCGCATCGCGGCCTGGGCCAAGACGGTGGAAGGCAGAGGCTTCGTGCTGGTGCCGATCACCATGGTGGCGGTGAAGGCGAAGTCGTCATGATGTCGTTCCGGGGCGCGAGCCAACGGGTCCGCGCGAAGCGCGGCCCGATGATAAACTCCACTCGCTAACCCGGAATCCATAACCACAAAGGCCTCGATTCAGTTTTCCGCAGGGGTTATGGATTCCGGTCCGCGCACTTTCAGTGGGAGACCGGAATGACGGAGTTGTGATGCCCCCCTACGAATCCCTCCCCTACCGCCCCTGCGCCGGCATGATGGTGCTCAATCGCGCCAGCCTCGTATTCGTCGGCCGGCGCTCGAGCGGCCCGGAGCACATCGACGCCACCCATGTCTGGCAGATGCCGCAGGGCGGCATCGACGAGGATGAGGACCCGTACAAGGCGGCGCTGCGCGAGCTGCACGAAGAAACCAATATCCGGTCGGTCGAGAAGCTGGGCGAGATGCCTGAGTGGCTGGCCTATGACATCCCGCGCGACCTGGTCGGTGAGGCCTGGGGCGGCAAATACCGCGGGCAGAAGCAGAAATGGTACGCGCTGCGCTTCACCGGCGAGGAAAGCGAGATCGATATTGCAACGCCCGGCGGCGGCGAGCACGAGCCGGAATTCATCGCCTGGCGCTGGGCTGAAATGGCGGAACTGCCCGACCTGGTGGTGCCGTTCAAGCGGGCGACTTACGAGCGGGTGGTGGAAGAGTTCGAAAAGTTCGCTCGGTAAACCGTCATTGCGGACGCCGCGAAGCGGCGATCCGGAATCCAGAAACTTATGTAGCTAACTGCCCCGGATTCCGGGTATGCGAGCGGCGTTTATCATCGGGCCGCGCTTCGCGCGGACGCGTTGGCTCGCGCCCCGGAATGACAATCAGTGCATCGCCGTCGCCTGCAGATGGCGGTCGACTTCCTTGAAGTGATCGAGCCGCGCGATCATCTTGTCGAGTTCGCCGCCGGCCGCGGCCTTGGCGATGCGCTCCTCGAGCGCGCCGATATGCGGGCTCATCATGCCGCGGTCGGCGCTTTCCACCGCCTCGGCCACGTCGGCCAGCACGGTGAGGCCTTCAGCCGAGACCTCGGCGAAGCCGCCCAGCACCACGATCTGCTGCGCGCCGCCCGGCCCGTGCACCGTCAGAATGCCGGGCCGCAGCGTGGTGACGAAGGGCGCGTGGCCGGCGAGCACGCCGAAATCGCCCTCGGCGCCGGGCACGTCGACCTGCTCGACGTCGCCGGAGAAGACCAGCTTTTCGGGAGAGACCAGTTCGAAATGCAACGGCATGGTCGGCTCAAGCCTCCGCCGCCAGCTTCTTGCCCTTCTCGACCGCCTCTTCGATGGTGCCGACCATGTAGAAGGCGGCCTCCGGCAGATGATCGTACTTGCCGGCGACCAGGTCCTTGAAGCCGCGGATGGTGTCGACCAAGTCGACCAGCTTGCCGGGCGAGCCGGTGAACACTTCGGCGACGAAGAACGGCTGCGACAGGAAGCGCTCGATCTTGCGCGCGCGCGACACCGTCAGCTTGTCCTCTTCCGACAGCTCGTCCATGCCGAGAATGGCGATGATGTCCTGCAGCGCCTTGTAGCGCTGCAGCACTTCCTGCACCTGGCGGGCAACCGCGTAGTGCTCCTCGCCCACGATCAGCGGCGAGAGCATGCGCGAAGTGGAATTGAGCGGGTCGACGGCCGGGTAGATGCCCTTGGCGGCGATGTCGCGCGACAGCACGGTGGTAGCGTCCAAGTGGGCAAACGAGGTGGCCGGCGCCGGGTCGGTCAAGTCGTCGGCCGGCACGTAAATGGCCTGCACCGAGGTGATCGAGCCCTTGGTGGTGGTGGTGATGCGCTCCTGCAGCGCGCCCATGTCGGT
Organism: uncultured Pseudomonadota bacterium; assembly: GCA_963805535.1. Taxonomy (GTDB): domain Bacteria; phylum Pseudomonadota; class Alphaproteobacteria; order Rhizobiales; family Xanthobacteraceae; genus Pseudolabrys. The sequence goes on along the minus strand of CAWDUV010000001.1, from coordinate 679,027 downwards.
GGCGAGCGTCGGCTGATAGCCCACGGCGGAGGGAATACGGCCGAGCAGCGCCGACACTTCCGAGCCTGCCTGCGTGAAGCGGAAGATGTTGTCGACGAAGAACAGCACGTCCTGGCCCTTGTCGCGGAAGTACTCGGCGACGGTCAGTCCGGAAAGGCCGACGCGGGCGCGCGCGCCCGGCGGCTCATTCATCTGCCCGTAGACCAGCGCGCATTTGGAGCCTTCGACCGAGCCCTCGTGCGGATCCTTGTTGACGCCCGACTCGATCATCTCGTGATAGAGGTCGTTGCCTTCGCGCGTGCGCTCGCCGACGCCGGCAAACACGGAATAGCCGCCGTGCGCCTTGGCGACGTTGTTGATGAGTTCCATGATCAGCACGGTCTTGCCGACGCCGGCACCGCCGAACAGGCCGATCTTGCCGCCCTTGGAATAGGGCGCCAACAGATCGACCACCTTGATGCCGGTGACCAGGATCTGCGCCTCGGTGGACTGATCGGTATAAGCGGGCGCGTCCTGATGGATCGCGCGCTTGGCCTCGGCGTTGACCGGTCCTGCTTCGTCGACCGGCTCGCCGATCACGTTGATGATGCGGCCAAGCAATTCCGGTCCAACCGGCACCGAAATCGGCGCGCCGGTATCGTTGACGTCCTGGCCGCGCACCAGGCCTTCGGTCGAATCCATGGCGATGGTGCGCACGGTCGATTTGCCGAGATGCTGGGCAACTTCCAGCACCAGGCGGTTGCCGTGGTTCTTGGTTTCCAGCGCGTTCAAGATCGCCGGCAGGTGGTCCTCGAACTGCACGTCGACGACGGCGCCGATGACCTGGGTGATTTTTCCGACTGCGTTGGGTGTGGCCATGTCGTCCTCTTGAGCGAACTAAAGCGCCTCGGCGCCGGAGATGATCTCGATCAGCTCCTTGGTGATCATCGCCTGGCGGGTGCGGTTATAGGTGAGCGTCTGCTTGCGGATCATTTCGCCGGCGTTGCGGGTGGCGTTGTCCATGGCGCTCATCTGGGCGCCGTAGAACGAAGCGGAGTTTTCCAGCAGCGCGCGGAACACCTGCACGGCGACGTAGCGCGGCAGCAGCTCGTGCAGGATCGCCTCTTCCTCCGGCTCGTATTCGTAGAAGGCGCCGGCCGCGGCGCCTTCCGGCGGCTTGGCGGGAATCACCTGCTGCGCGGTCGGCACTTGCGACACCACCGACTTGAAGTGGGCGTAGAACAGCGTGGCAACGTCGAACTCGCCGGCCTCGAACAGGTCGAGTACTTTCTTGGCGATGTTCTCGGCGTGCTCGAAGCCGATCGCGCGCACGCCGCGCAGGTCGGTGCGTTCGACGATGCGCCTTTCGTATTGCCGGCGCAGCTGATCGTAGCCCTTGCGGCCGACGGTCATGATCTTGACGTCCTTGCCTGCGGCCAGCAGGCGGCCGGCGTGCTCGCGGGCAAGGCGCACGATCGAGGAGTTGAAGGCGCCGGCAAGGCCGCGTTCGCCGGTCGCGACGATCAGAAGATGCGTCTGGTCTGCGCCGGTGCCGGCGAGCAGCCTGGGCGCGCCGGCGCGGCCCGCCATGCCGGCGGCGATATTGCCGAGTACGCGGTCCATGCGCTCGGCAAAGGGACGGGCGGATTCGGCCGCCGCCTGGGCGCGGCGCAGCTTGGAGGCCGCCACCATCTGCATGGCCTTGGTGATCTTCTGCGTCGCCTTGGTGGCGGCGATGCGCACGCGCATGTCTTTGAGGGAAGCCATTACACGGGCTCCTTACCTCCCCCTGAAAGGGGGAGGTCGGCGAGCGAAGCTCGCCGGGTGGGGGTCATCGAAAGTGCGATCCCCACCCGGTCGCCTTCGGCGACCACCCTCCCCTTTTCAAGGGGAGGGATCAGGCCTGCGCTCGTGGCGACGGTGAACAACATCATCACGCAAACGTCTTCGCGTAGGACTTCGACCGCGTCCTTGAGCTTCTTCTCGGTATCGGGCGTCAGGTCATTGGTCTTGCGAATATCTTCAAGGATGCTCTTCTCGTTGCGCAGCAACGCGAGCAACCCGCTTTCGAACTTGCGCACCTGCGCAACCTCGAACTTGTCGAGATAGCCGTTGACGCCGGCGTAGATCACGCAGGCCTGTTCTTCCATCTTCAGCGGCGAGAATTGCGGCTGCTTCAACAGCTCGGTCAGGCGCGCGCCGCGCGCCAGCAGGCGCTGCGTGGTGGCGTCCAGGTCCGAGCCGAATTGCGCGAAGGCGGCCATCTCGCGGTATTGCGCGAGCTCGCCCTTGATCTTGCCGGCCACCTTCTTCATCGCCTTGGTCTGCGCGGCAGAGCCGACGCGCGACACCGACAGGCCGACGTTCACCGCCGGGCGAATGCCCTGATAGAACAGGTCGGTCTCCAGGAAGATCTGGCCGTCGGTGATGGAAATGACGTTGGTCGGGATATAGGCCGACACGTCGTTGGCCTGCGTCTCGATCACCGGCAGCGCGGTCAGCGAACCGGAACCGTTGTCATCGTTCATCTTGGCGGCGCGCTCCAACAGGCGCGAGTGCAGGTAGAACACGTCGCCCGGATAGGCTTCGCGGCCGGGCGGGCGGCGCAGCAGCAGCGACATCTGGCGGTAGGCGACCGCCTGCTTGGACAGGTCGTCGTAGAAGATCACCGCGTGCATGCCGTTGTCGCGGAAATATTCGCCCATGGTGCAGCCGGCAAACGGCGCCAGGAACTGCATCGGCGCCGGCTCCGACGCGGTGGCGGCGACCACGATCGAATAATCGAGCGCGCCCTGCTCCTCCAGCACCTTGACGAATTGCGCGACCGACGAGCGCTTCTGCCCGACCGCGACATAGACGCAGTAGAGCTTGATCTTCTCGTCGGGCTGGGCGTTGAGCGGCTTCTGGTTGAGGATGGTGTCGAGCAGGATGGCGGTCTTGCCGGTCTGGCGGTCGCCGATGACCAATTCGCGCTGGCCGCGGCCGATCGGGATCAGCGCGTCGATGGCCTTCAGGCCGGTCGCCATCGGCTCATGCACCGATTTGCGCGGGATGATGCCAGGCGCCTTGACGTCGACGCGCTTGCGCTCGTCGGTCTTGATCGGGCCCTTGCCGTCGATGGGGTTGCCGAGCGCGTCGACCACGCGGCCAAGCAGGCCCTTGCCGACCGGCACGTCGACGATGGCGCCGGTGCGCTTGACGGTCTGGCCTTCCATGATCTCGCGGTCGGAGCCGAAGATGACGATGCCGACATTGTCGACTTCGAGATTGAGCGCCATGCCGCGCGTGCCGTTCTCGAACTCGACCATCTCGCCGGCCTGCACGTTGTCGAGGCCGTAGACACGGGCGATGCCGTCGCCGACCGAGAGCACCTGGCCGACCTCGGAAACCTCGGCTTCCTGACCGAAGTTCTTGATCTGCTCTTTCAGGATGGCGGAAATTTCTGCGGCGCGGATATCCATCAGCGGGCCTCTTTCATCGCGACCTTGATCGCGTTCAGCTTGGTGCGGAGAGATGAGTTCGATCATGCGGCTGCCGATCTTGACGACCAGGCCGCCGATGATGGCCGGCTCGACATCGACCTCGAGGTCGATGTCCTTGCCGCCGGTGACCGATTTGAGCGCGCTCTTGAGCGCGTCGAGATTCTTGTCGCTGAGCTTGTCGGCAACGGTGACCCGCGCGGTGACCTCGCCGCGGTGGCGGGCGAGCAGCATGCGATAGCCGCGGATCATGTCGCGCACCGCGAACAGCCGGCGGTTGGTGGTGATCACCCGCAGGAAATTGGCGGCGATGCCTTTGATGCCGGCCTTGTCGAGGATGGCGGAGAGCGCCTTGAGCCGCTCGTCGGCGCCGAACACCGGGCTGCGCACCAGGCGGTTGAGATCGGAACTTTCCACGATCAGCGCGTCGAAGCGGTCGAGGTCCTGGCGGACGGCATCGACGGCCTTCTCCTCGAGCGCCAGCTCGAACAGGGCGGTGGCGTAACGGCCCGCCATGCCGGGAACGATATGGTCTTCGCCTGCCACCGGGACGCTCGTCGCCTTAACTGCCCAAGACCAGCGCGCCGTCGCGGAACCGGCGGCACAAGCTGTTGGAATCCAAGAGGGAATTCCGATGTCCGGGGACCGTCGCGGAAGCCCGCGGAAACCCCCAGAAATCGAGGCGCTAGCTAACACAGGCCCATTCGCGGTGCAACAAGGCGGCTTGGCGCAGGGCCGGCGTTGGTGACGGCCAGGGCGTGCGCCACGAAATTGCATGCCCGCAATGCCTCGCCAGCGCGGCCGGTGCGCTATAGCGTGCGGGCGCGTTCGCGACGCGACGGGGCGCGTGGCCGCAACTTTGGAATGCCTGCCGGATGTCGATTTCTCCCGCCAAAACCGTCGGCGCCGACGGCACGGCCAAGCTGCTGGTCGTGCTGCTCGCTTTTGCCTGGGGCTTCAACTGGATCGCGGCGGCGGTCGCCTTGCATGAAGTGTCACCGTGGAGCCTGCGCTTTGCCGGCGCCGGCCTCGGCGCCGCGATCCTGTTGAGCGCCGCCCTGCTCACCGGCCACAGCCTGAAAGTGCCGCGCGGCGAGCACGTACACATCATGGTGGCCGGCTTTTTCAACGTGGCGGCGTTCCAGATTCTGTCCGCCTTCGCGCAACTGAGCGGCGCCACCACGCGCGCCATCATCATCACCTATTCCATGCCGATCTGGACCACCATCCTGAGCCGGCTGGTGCTGGGCGAGAAGCTGACGCCGATCCGCGTCATCGCCTTCGCGCTGTGTATCGGCGGCGTCGGCGTGCTGGTGTGGCCGCTGTTCGCCGACCGCTTTCCGCCCTCGGTGTTCTATTCGCTCGGCTGCGCGCTGAGCTGGGCCTTCGCCACCGTTTACGTCAAATGGACCAAGCTGACGATCGAGCCCTTGGCCAACGCGGCCTGGCAGTTGGTGTTCGGCTTCTGCTTTATCGCGGCCGGCACGGTTATCGTCGAAGGCTATCCGCATTTGTGGCCGTTGCACGGCGACGTCGTCCTGGCCGTGCTCTACGTCGGCATTTTCGGCGTGGGTCTGGCGCATTTTCTGTGGTGGTCGATCATCGGCCGGCTGCCGACCATCACCGCCTCGATCGGCGCGCTGCTGGTGCCGGTGATCGGCGTGACCGCGTCGACGGTTCTGCTCAACGAGCATCTGACGCCGACCGACATCGCCGGGTTCACCATGATCTTCGTCGCCGCGGCCTGCGTGCTGCTGCAGCCCAACGTCAAGCACACCGAGATGCCGGAATGACGCCGCGCAGCTCCAGCGACGCCGCCGCCAGCGCCAAGCTCTTGGTCGTGGTGATGGGCGTGGCCTGGGGTTTCAACTGGGTGGCCGCGCGCATCATCCTGAGCGTGCTGCCGCCGTGGACCATGCGCGCGCTCGGCATCGGGCTCGGCGACCTGACGCTGTTCGTAGCGGCCGCCATCGCCGGCGTGAGCCTGGCGGTACCGCGCGGCGAGCGGCAGAAGATACTGGTCGCCGGGCTGTTCAACGTCGCCATCTTCAATGTCTGCTCGGCCTATGCGCAGATCTACGGCACAACCTCGCGCGCCATCGTCATCGCCTATTCGATGCCGATCTGGTCGGCGCTGCTGGCGCATTTCGTGCTGCGCGAGAGGCTCAATGCGGTGAAATTGTTTGCGCTGGTGCTGTGCGCCGCCGGGCTGGCGATCCTGATCTTTCCGCTGGCGCGCAGCGGTTTTCCGCTCGGTGCCTTGTTTGCACTCATCTGTGCCTTTAGCTGGGCGGCCGGCACCGTTTATCTCAAATGGGCGAAGATCCGCGCCGCGACCTTGGCGATTGCGGCCTGGCAACTGCTGTTCGGCTGGCTGATGCTGGCGGGCGGCACGTTGTTGTTCGAAGGCGTGCCGCATTTGTGGCCGCTGCCGCCGCATATCCTCGCCTGGATCGGCTACAACGGCCTGATCGGCATGGGGCTCGCCTATTTCCTGTGGTTCGTGGTGGTGGATCGTCTGCCGGCCACCACCGCTTCGCTCGGCTCGCTTCTCGTGCCGGTGGTCGGCGTGATCGGCTCGGCCTGGCTGGTCGGCGAGCGGCCGAACCTCACCGACATCATCGGTTTCGCCTGCATCTTCGCCGCGGCGGCGAGCGTGCTGCTGCAGTCGAATGTCCGGCACGCGGAGTTGCCGGAGTGAGTTTTTTCACCTCTCCCCGCTTGCGGGGAGAGGGAGCGCGCCGCATCCGCGGCGAACGCTTACAAAAAACTCATCGGATCGACGTCAACCGAAAGCTGGACATTGCCCTTCGGCTTGGGCGCCTTGCCGAGCCAGTCGCGCAAATATACGGACAGGTCGAAGGCGCGCGGCGATTTGACCAAGAGGCGGAAGCGATGGCGGCCGCGCACCACCGCGATGGGCGCTTCGGCCGGGCCGAGAATGCGCACCTCATCGTTCTTGGGCGCGTGCGCGACCAGCGCGCGGCCGTAGGATTCGGCGGCGTGGCGCTCGTTAGCGCTGATCACCAGGCTGGCGAGCCGACCGAACGGCGGATAGGAGGTAGCCTCGCGCAACGCAATTTCGCTCGAATAGAAGGCCTCGCGATCGCCGGAGATGAGCGCGCGCATGACCGGATGCTCGGGCTGGTGCGTCTGCAGGAAGCCTACGCCCCTGCCCTCCTCGCGCCCGGCGCGGCCGACCACCTGATGCAGCAGTTGGAAGGTGCGCTCGGCCGCGCGCGGATCGCCGTTGCCGAGCCCGAGATCGGCATCGACGATGCCGACCAGGTTGAGCTTGGGGAAGTGATGGCCTTTGGCGACGAGCTGCGTGCCGATGACCAGATCGAAGCGCCCTTGCGCCACGTCGTCGAGCTCTTCTCGCAATCGTTCGATCGATTCGACCAGGTCGCTCGACAGCACCAGAACGCGCGCGTCGGGAAACAACTCCGCCGCCTCGTGCTCGAGCCGCTCCACGCCCGGACCGATGGGCGCGAACGTATCGGTCGCGCGGCAGTTCGGGCATTCGGCCGGCGGCGGCATGGAGAAGCCGCAGTGGTGGCAGACGAGACGTTTGCGGAAGCGGTGATCGACCAGCCAGGCGTCGCAATTCGGGCATTGCAGGCGGAAGCCGCAGGCACGGCAGAGCGTCAGCGGCGCGTAGCCGCGGCGGTTGAGGAACAGCAGCGCCTGCTCTTTGCGTTCGAGCGTGTGCTGCACGGCTTCCGCCAGGCGCGGCGAGATGAAGCGGCCGCGCGGCGGACCCTCGCGCCGCATGTCGATCGCCTCGACCGCCGGCAGATGCGCGCCGCCGAAGCGTTCCGGCAGATGCAAATGCCGATAGCGGCCGCGCCGCGCATTGACTTCCGATTCGACCGAGGGCGTGGCCGACGCCAGCACCACCGGAAATTTGGCGATTGAGCCGCGCACCACCGCCATGTCGCGGGCATGGTAATGCGCGCCGTCCTCCTGCTTGTAGGCGGGGTCGTGCTCTTCGTCGACGACGATCAGCCCGAGATCGGCGTAAGGCAGGAACAGCGCCGAGCGCGCGCCGACCACCACCGAAACCTCGTTTTGGGCCACCGCGCGCCAGGTGCGCTGGCGCGTGCGCGGGGACAACTGCGAATGCCATTCCGCCGGCCGCACGCCGAAGCGCGCCGAAAAGCGATCGAGGAATTGCGCGGTGAGCGCGATCTCCGGCATCAGGATCAGCGTCTGGTGACTACGGCGGATGTTCTCGGCCACCGCCTCGAAATAGACCTCCGTCTTGCCGGAGCCGGTAACGCCGTCGAGCAGCGTCACCGTATAGCCGCCCTGCGCCGCCGTGGTGCGCAAAGCATCGGCCGCGGCAAGCTGGCCGAGCGCGAGGTCGGGCTTGGCAAAATCGGGATCGGGCGCCGGCGCAACCGGATCGGGTGCCAGCACCACCGTTTCCAGCGTGCCTTCGTCGATCAGCCCGTCGATCACGCCGGCCGAGACGCCGGCTTCGCGCGCGGCGTCGCCTTTGGAGCGCGTCAGTCCGTCGCGCAACAGCGCCAGCACGCGCGCGCGCGCCACGGTCATGCGGGCCGGCTGCGGGCCGACAAGCCGCACGCCGATGCGCTCGCGGCCGGGCCCGAGATGCTCGCCCATGCGCAGCGCCATACGTAAGACCATGCCGCGCGAGGCGAGCGTGTAGCCGGAGACCCAATCGACGAAGCTGCGCAATTCCGGCTTGAGCGGCGGCACGTCGAGCTTGTCGGCGATGTCTTTGAGGCGATTGTGCAGGCGCGGATTGGGCGCCGGGTTTTCGGCCCATACCACGCCCAGCGATTCGCGCGCGCCGAGCGGCACCACCACCACGTCGCCGGGCGCGATGTCGAGACCCGCCGGCACGCGGTAGGAATAGGCCTGATCGAGCGCGACCGGCACCAGGACGTCGACGACACGCGTTGTCATATGAGTGGTCTGGCCGATTCCGGGCGGTTAAGGAAGGGTGAAGGAAGCCTCTCTACTGTCGTCCCGGCCGAGCGAGGCGAGAGTCGGGCCCCATACTCCGAAGCCTCTCGATAAGCTGCGGCGTATGGGTCCCCGCCTTCGCGGGGACGACAGAAACGTATGCCGTCGCAAGCAGCCATCACCCCCGATGTCGCCGCCGAAATCGGCCGCTGGCTCGCCTATCTCGGCGCCGAGCGGCGCATGTCGCCGAAAACGCTGGAAGCTTACCGGCGCGACGTGGCGCAATTCCTGTCTTTCCTCGCCGAGCACCTGGGCGGGCCGCCGAACCTGAAACAACTGGCGAAACTCAACCCCGCCGACGTGCGCGCTTTCATGGCGGCGCGCCGTGCCCAAGGCGCCGGCAACCGCTCGCTGATGCGGGGCCTGGCCGGCGCGCGCTCGTTCGCGCGCTTCCTCGAGCGCAACGGCAAGGGCAAAGTGGCCGCGCTCAGCGCCGTACGCGCGCCCAAGCTCGCGCACAGCCTGCCCAAGCCGCTGCCGGCGAGCGCCGCCAAGCGTATGACGGACACCGAACTGCGCGCCGGCGAAGCGCGCGCGCCCTGGGTCATCGCGCGCGACGCCGCCGTGCTGGCGCTGCTTTACGGCGCGGGCCTGCGCATTTCGGAAGCGCTCGGGCTGCGCGCCAAGGATTTCGCGCAAACTCGCGACGCGCTTACCGTCACCGGCAAGGGCAACAAGACGCGCATGGTGCCGCTGTTGCCGCAGGTCGGCAGGCTGATCGCCGAATACGTCGCGCTCTGCCCCAATTTGCCGCCGGACGGGCCGTTGTTTGTCGGCGCGCGCGGCGGGCCGCTTTCCCCACGCGTCATCCAGCTCGCCATGGCCGGCTTACGCGGCGCGCTCGGCCTGCCCGACAGCGCGACCCCGCACGCGCTGCGCCATTCCTTCGCCACCCACCTGTTGGCGCGCGGCGGCGATCTGCGCGCCATCCAGGAGCTGCTCGGCCACGCGTCGCTGTCCACCACGCAGATCTACACCGCGGTCGATACGAAGCGTTTACTCGATGTTTATGCGAGCGCTCACCCGCGGGCATAATACACGAACTTGTCATTCCGGGGCGCGAGCCATAAGCGCGTTTACGCGCGTCTTCGACGCGCTATGGCGAGCGAACCCGGAATCCAGGAACACACGCTGAATCCGCATCTGGATTCCAGGTCCGGCGCCGCGCGCCGGACCTGGAATGACGCGAAAACGTCTTGCGCGGTGCCGGCATTTCATATCATCGTCTCCGCCCGACGAACGACGGAGAGGGCGATGAGCGCGCACGAGAACCTCGAACACGTGGAACACGCCGAGCATGCTTCGCACAGCGGCAACAAAAAGATCGCGCTGCTGATTTCGGTGCTGGCGCTGTTCCTGGCTTTTTCCGAGACGCTGGGCAAGAGCGCGCAGACCACGGCGCTGAGCGACACCGTCACCACCAACGACCTATGGGCGTTTTACCAGGCCAAGCATATCCGCGGCACCATTCTGCGCGCCGGTGCCGAGCATCTCAAGATCGAGGTTGACCGCGCTACCGATCCGGCTGTGAAAGCGCGCCTCAGCAAGACCGCCAAGAGCTGGCTCGACACCGCGGCGCGCTACGATGACGACCCGAAAGGCGGCGAAGGCCGTAAGCAGCTCATGGCCAAGGCGAAGGCCACCGAGCACAAGCGCGACCTGGCGCTGGCGCGTTATCATCACTACGAAATCGCTTCCGCCGCCTTTCAGATCGGCATCGTGCTGGCCTCGGCGCAAGTGATCACCGCGATGGTGGCACTGGGCTGGCTCGCCGGCCTGGTCGGCGTGGCGGGGCTTGCCTTCACCGCCATCGGCCTGTGGGCGCCGCACGCGGTGCATTTGTTCTAAACGAGATCGCTATGCCGGGCGGCTGCGGTAGGCGCGGCGGCGCAGGCGCATAAGCCGGCGCATGAATTTGCCGGCGCGTTGCGGCTTCAACAACCAGGCGATTTGCCGGACGCGGGCGCGCACCGGTTCGGTCTGCGCGTGCGCCCAATCGCGCGCCCACATGAACCAGTCGTACATGCGGGCGAACCAGGCCATCTGCAGAAGCTTGTCGCGGGTGGCGTCGAACACGAAGGCGGTGACGCCGAGACCCAGCAACTTCGCCAACAGCAGCACGCCGGCGGCGGCGAGCCACTCACGCTTGGCGATGAAAAAGACCTCGAGGAACTTGAGCGGCAGCAGCGCGAGGAACGGCACCACGAAAACGCCGAGCGCAGCCCACGGCGGCAAATGCTCGATAGCGCGCTTGATGCGCTCGCGCAGCGGACCCCAAGGCACGACGTTGACGAAGCGCGCGACCAGCGGCTCGAGATGGTCCCATAGCCACGCCTCCATCAGGAACAGGAGGGCGAGCACGACCCAGAGCGGACGGAGCAGACGGCGCATGCGGAGCTTATAGCGCAGTCGGCGCGCCGCAATTAAGGCGGCATTTCAGACCGCCTGCCGACGGCGGCGCCGGGCGCCCAATTCGGCCAGGTGGCGGGCGAGGAGCAGGATGAGGGCGGGCGAGGCTACATATGAATCGCGCGCTTATCGACCGCCATGGCGGCTTCCTTGACCGCCTCGCTGAGCGTCGGATGCGCGTGGCAGGTGCGGGCGATGTCTTCGGCCGAGGCGCCGAACTCCATGGCCAGCACGGCTTCGGCGATCATGTTGCCGGCGTCGGCGCAGACCATGTGCACGCCGAGCACGCGGTCGGTCGCTGCATCCGCCAGGATCTTGATGAAGCCTTCGGTGGTCAGGTTGGCCTTGGCGCGGCCGTTGGCGGTCATCGGAAACTTGCCGACATTGTAGGCAATGCCCGCCGCCTTCAAGTCCTCTTCGCTTTTGCCGACCACGGCGATCTCAGGATAGGTGTAGACCACGTTGGGGATGGCATCGTAGTTCACGTGCCCCGCCTGCCCCACCAGGATCTCGGCCACCGCGACGCCTTCATCCTCGGCTTTATGCGCCAGCATGGGCCCGGCGATCACGTCGCCGATCGCCCAGATGCCGGGCACGCTGGTGGCGTAATAATGATCCACGGCGACGCGGCCGCGCTGGTCGCGCTTGACGCCCACTTCGTCGAGGCCGAGGCCTTCGGTGTAGGGTACGCGGCCGACCGAGACGAGCACCACATCGGCCTCGATGGTTTCGGCGGTACCGCCTAATTCCACGATCTTGGCCGCCTCGACCGTGGCCTTCAGGCGCGGGCCGGAGGTGTCGACCGCAGTCACTTTCGAGGACAATTTGAACGTCATGCCCTGGCGCTCGAACAGGCGCTGCGCCTGTTTGCGCACTTCGCCGTCCAGCCCGGGCAGCACGCCGTCCATGAATTCGACCACGGTTACCTGCGCGCCGAGGCGCCGCCAGACCGAGCCGAGCTCGAGCCCGATCACGCCGGCGCCGATGACGAGCAGGTGCTTAGGCACTTCCGGCAGCGACAGCGCGCCGGTGGAGGAGACGATACGCTGTTCGTCGATCTCGATGCCATTGAGGCGGGCGACGTCGGAGCCGGTGGCGATGACGATCGACTTGGTGTCGAGCGTCTGCGTTTGCCCGTTGTCGCCCTTGACCTCGACCTTGCCGGGGGCGGCGATGCGCGCGCTGCCCTGATAGGCGTCGACCTTGTTCTTCTTGAGCAGGAATTCGACGCCCTTGACGTTGCCCTCGACACCCTGGTCCTTGAACGCCATCATCGAGGGCAAAACCAGCTTGGGCGTGGTGATGCCGATGCCCATCTTGGAAAACTTGTGGCCGGCCTCCTCGAATAGCTCGGAAGCGTGCAGCAGCGCCTTCGACGGGATGCAGCCGATGTTGAGGCAGGTGCCGCCGAAGGTCGGCCTCTTCTCCACCACCGCGGTCTTAAGCCCGAGCTGCGCCGCACGGATGGCGCAGACATAGCCGCCGGGGCCCGTGCCGATGACGATGAGGTCGTAGGAAGTCATCAGATCGCTCCGCTTTCTTATCCCTCCCCCCGCAAGGGGGAGAGCGGCGAGCCGCGAAAGCGGCGAGCGGGTGGGGGTCGGATTTTTTGCGTGAAGACCCCACCCCGCCACCTTCGCTTCGCCATAGCCGATGCGAAGCATCGGCGTTTAACAAAGAACGGCGGCCGAAGGCCGCCTATGCCTCCCCTTTCAGGGGAGGGATAAGAAGTTACAAATCCAGCACCAGCCGCGCCGGGTCCTCCAAGCATTCCTTCACCCGCACAAGGAAGGTAACCGCCTCGCGGCCGTCGACGATACGGTGGTCGTAGGACAGCGCCAGATACATCATCGGCCGCGGCTCGATCTTGCCGCCGACCACCATCGGCCGCTCCTGGATCTTGTGCATGCCGAGGATGCCGGACTGCGGCGCGTTCAGGATCGGTGTCGACATCAGCGAGCCGTAAATACCGCCGTTGCTGATGGTGAAGGTGCCGCCCTGCATCTCTTCGATCTTGAGCTGGCCGTCGCGCGCGCGCTTGCCGAAGCCGGCGATAGTCTTCTCGATCTCGGCGAGCGTCATCAACTCGGCGTCGCGCACCACCGGCACCACCAGGCCCTTCTCAGTGCCGACCGCGACGCCGATATTGTAGTAGTTCTTGTAGACGATGTCGGTGCCGTCGATCTCGGCGTTGACGGCGGGGATTTCCTTCAAGCCCTGGATGCAGGCGCGCACGAAGAAGCCCATGAAGCCGAGCTTGACGCCGTGTTTCTTCTCGAACAGGTCCTTGTACTCGCTGCGCATGGCCATCACCGCGCTCATGTCGACCTCGTTGAAGGTCGTGAGCATGGCGGCGGCGTTCTGCGCCTCCTTCAGGCGGCGCGCGATGGTCTGGCGCAGCCGCGTCATCGGCACGCGCTCTTCTCGTGATTGATCATCGGGTGGCGCGGGCGCGCGCATCTGCGCGGTCGGCACCGGCGTGGGCTGGGCGGCGGCGCGCTCGATCGCCGCCATCATGTCGCCCTTGGTGACCTGGCCGTGCAGGCCGGTGCCGGCAACGCTGGAAACGTCCATGCCGCTTTCGGCCGCCAGCTTGCGCACGGACGGCGGCATGACCGACGGCGCGGCAACCTGCGGCATTTCGCGCGGGGTCGGCTGCTCGGGGCCGGCGCCGATCGGCTTGGTCTTGTCGGTCTTCTGATCGGGCGCGCCGGTTGGGCTGGCCGCCGGCTTGGTGGCGATGGCCGCCGGCGCCTTGGCGGCGGCGGCGCCGTCCTTGATCTGGCCGAGCAGCGCGCCGGGCGCGACGGTATCGCCGTCCTTGACCGCGATCTCCGACAAGACGCCGGCGGCCGGCGCCGGCACTTCCAGCGTCACCTTGTCGGTCTCGAGCTCGACCAGCGGCTCGTCCACCGCCACGGCATCGCCCGGCTGCTTGAACCATTTGCCGACGGTGGCTTCGGTGACCGATTCGCCGAGCGTGGGCACGCGGATGTCTGTCATGATCTGCCTCTGGCTTGTCATGCCCGGCCTTGTGCCGGGCATCTCGCTTAGGTGGCACAGTGCCCGCTGAAGCGGGGTGGCCGGGACAAGCCCGGCCACGACCGAAAAAAATTACCCCAGCGCCTCGTCCAGGAACTGCTTGAGCTGCGCCAGGTGCTTCGACATCTGCCCAACCGCGGTCGAGGCGGAGGCCGGACGCCCGGCGTAGCGCGTCTGCCTGTGCGTGGCGCCGACCTGATTGAGCACCCAGGTGAGGAACACGTCGACGAAGAACCAGGCGCCCTGATTGCGCGGCTCCTCCTGGCACCAGACCATCTCGGCCTGCTTGAAGCGCGCGAGCTCCGCCACCAGCGCCTTGGAGGGGAACGGATAAAGCTGCTCGATGCGCAGCAGATAAATGTCGTCGATGCCGCGCTTCTCGCGCTCCTCGTAGAGGTCGTAATAGACCTTGCCCGTGCACATGACGACGCGGCGGATCTTGTCGTCGGGGACGAGCTTGACGCCTGACTCTTCCGGCGCGCGTTGCGCGCCGTCCCACAGCAGGCGGTGGAAGGTGGTGCCGCTCACCATTTCGTCGAGCCGCGACACCGCGCGCTTGTGGCGCAACAGGCTTTTCGGCGTCATCAGGATGAGAGGCTTGCGGATCTCGCGCTTCAATTGCCGGCGCAAGATGTGGAAGTAGTTGGCCGGCGTCGAGCAATTCGCCACCTGCATGTTGTCTTCCGCGCACATTTGCAGGTAGCGCTCGAGCCGCGCCGAGGAATGCTCCGGCCCCTGGCCCTCATAGCCGTGCGGCAAGAGGCAGACCAGGCCCGACATGCGCAGCCACTTGCGCTCGCCGGAGGAGATGAACTGATCGAACACGACCTGAGCGCCGTTGGCGAAATCGCCGAACTGCGCCTCCCACAGCGTGAGGGCCCGCGGCTCGGCGGTGGAATAGCCGTATTCGAAGCCGAGCACGGCCTCTTCCGACAGCATGGAATTGAGCACTTCGAAGCGCGCCTGACCGGGCCCGAGATGATTGAGCGGGGTGTGGCGCTCCTCGGTCTCCTGGTCGAACAGCACCGAATGGCGCTGCGAGAAGGTGCCGCGCTCCGAGTCCTGGCCGGACAGGCGGACCGGATGGCCCTCCTGCAGGAGCGAGCCGAAGGCGAGCGCCTCGGCGGTCGCCCAGTCGATGCCAACGCCTTCCTCGATCGCCTTGGCGCGGTTGTCGAGGAAGCGGCGGATGGTGCGGTGAACGTGGAAACCGTCCGGCACCTTGGTGATCTTTTCGCCGATCTCGTGCAGCACCGCGGCGTCGACGCCGGTGACGCCACGGCGCGGGTCGTCGGCCCCGTGCGCGGCCTTCAGGCCCGACCAGCGACCGTCGAGCCAGTCGGCCTTGTTGGCCTTGTAGCCTTGCGCGGCTTCGAACTCGACGTCGAGGCGGGCGCGCCAATCGGCCTTCATCTTGTCGATTTCGCCTTCGGTGACGACGCCCTCGCCGACCAGCTTCTTGCCGTAGATTTCCAGCGTAGTCGGGTGATCGTGAATCTTGCGATACATCGTCGGCTGGGTGAACGCGGGCTCGTCGCCTTCGTTGTGGCCGAAGCGGCGGTAGCAGAACATGTCGATGACCACCGGCCGCTGGAACTGCTGGCGGTACTCGGTCGCCACCTTGGCGGCGAACACCACCGCTTCCGGGTCGTCGCCGTTGACGTGGAAGATCAGCGCCTCGACCATCTTGGCGACGTCCGAAGGGTAAGGCGAGGAGCGCGAATAGCGCGGATAAGTGGTGAAGCCGATCTGGTTGTTGACGATGAAATGGATGCTGCCGCCGACGCGATAGCCTTTCAGGTCGGACAGGCCGAAACATTCCGCCACCACGCCTTGGCCGGCGAAAGCGGCGTCGCCGTGCATCAGCAGCGGCAGCACCATGGTGCGCTCGTCGGGCGTGGCGCCGTGCTGATCCTGCTTGGCGCGCACCTTGCCGAGCGTGACCGGGTCGACGATTTCGAGATGCGACGGATTGGCGGTGAGCGAGAGGTGTACGCGGTTGTTGTCGAACTCGCGGTCGGAGGAAGCGCCCAGGTGATATTTCACGTCGCCGGAGCCTTCGATCTCCTCGGGCGTGGCCGAGCCACCCTTGAATTCATGGAACAGCGCGCGCTGCGGCTTGCCCATCACTTGCGTGAGCACGTTGAGCCGCCCGCGATGCGGCATGCCGAGGCAGATTTCCTGCACGCCGAGATTGCCGCCGCGCTTGATGATCTGCTCGAGCGCGGGAATGAGCGATTCAGCCCCGTCGAGGCCGAAGCGCTTGGTGCCGGTATATTTGACGTCGAGGAATTTCTCGAAGCCTTCCGCTTCCACCAGCTTGTTGAGGATGGCGCGCTTGCCCTCGCGGGTGAACTGGATCTCCTTGTCCTTGCCTTCGATGCGCTCCTGGATCCAGGCTTTCTGCGCGGCATTGGAGATGTGCATGAACTCGACGCCGAGCGTCTGGCAATAGGTGCGGCGCAGGATGGCGACGATCTCGCGCATCGAGGAGAATTCCAGCCCCAGCACCCAGTCGAGGAAGATGCGGCGATCCATGTCGGCTTCGGTGAAACCGTAGGAGGCGGGATCGAGCTCGGCCTCGTCCTTCGGCGCCTCCAGGCCCAGCGGGTCGAGCTTGGCGTGGAAATGGCCGCGCATGCGGAAGGCGCGGATCAGCATCAGGGCATGGATCGAGTCGCGCGTGGCCTGCATGACATCGGCCGAGGTGAGCGCGACGCCCTTGGCCTGCGCCTGGGCTGAGATCTTTTCGCCTATCTTCTTTTCGGTTTCCGCCCATTGGCCGTCGAGCGCGGCGACCAGGTCGCCGTTCGGGCGCGGCGGCCAGTCAGGCCTCGCCCAGGAGGCGCCGCGCGCGCTTTTTTCGACGTTGGCGGGAGTGTCCTTCAGCCCCTGGAAGAAGGCCTGCCATTCGGCGTCGACCGAGCCGGGGTTCTTCTCGTAGCGGGCATAGAGCTCTTCGATATAGGGGGCATTGCTGCCGTAGAGGAAGGAGGTGCGGGCGAAGGCGATATTGGCGTCCTGGCGGGACATGGCGGCTTTCCTGGCGCGGCTAAACGCGCGTTTTTGCGGGTCGCATGAACGGGTCATGCAGGTCACCGCCGTCAATGCCCCGGCCCCGGCGGCGATACTGGTTTTAACGCTATTTATGACGCCTGTAAGTCTACGAAAGGCCTAAAAAGTGAACTCGGATTCCGGTGCTTGTATCCGAGGTTCCCCGATTCGGGCCGGGGACGGTCATAGCGCAATCCAGGTCGCTCACCCTGCCCTAATTTTGACCGCCGCCCGCTGCCGGTGTGCGCTTGCAGGGCGCATTCCGCAGCCTCGTCCTCGCGGGCCTATGGCGGGCCGTCAGAAGCGTGGAAAGCTCGTAGCTAAGGGGCCGATCCATCTCCTGCACCTTGCGAAAGGCCGTTAGCTGAGTACGCCCCAAGGCCGCCGCGAGCCGGTACTTCAGCGACCGGTCGGACCGATACTCGACCAGCGTCATCTCCTGCAGGCTATCGCGACAATTTCGGCGCACGAATTTAAGCACCTTCGCGATATGCGGATGCTGGCTGTCGTCGAAAAGAATAATGCCCCCCGTCCTGGCCAACTTTGCCGAATAATACATATCGACGAAGACATCCTCGAAATTATGCGAGCCATCGATATAGATCATATCGAACGATCGGCCTTCGCGCGCGAGCGCCGGCAAGACGTTGCAGGAAAAGTCCTCGCGCAAGTCGAGCCAGCCGTTGAGGCCTGCCCTATCGATGGCCAATAGTCCGGTCGAGTCGTTGAAGGGCGTACGCTGATGCGGATCGATGCCGACGTGCTGACGTGCCGGCTCTGCGCCGAGATCCTTGTGTGTCTGCGTAAAGACAAGACCTGAGCCCGCGAAACGAAAGCCGATTTCGAGCGTGCTTTTGGCCCGCGTCGCAACGTGAATCGCGCGCAGCGTGAGAATGTTGTTCGTCGTCGAGATAGATGAGGTGCTGATGCGCTTACCGGATTGCCCTATCGCGAATCCGCTGACGACCATTTCTTCGAGCACGGGGCAGAAAGCCAACGGGGAAGACGATGCCGCCATCTATGAACATCCCGGTTCGGACCGCCTCTTCGGCCAAGCGCTAAAGTCACGGCCGATTTTTTAGCACCTCCACCAGCGTCTTCCCAATGCGCGCGGGCGACGGCGACACTTTAATCCCCGCCGATTCCATTGCCGCGATCTTGGATTCCGCGTCGCCCTTGCCGCCGGAAATAATAGCGCCGGCGTGGCCCATGCGGCGGCCCGGCGGCGCGGTGCGGCCGGCGATGAAGCCGACCATGGGTTTCTTGCGGCCGCGCTTGGCCTCGTCTTTGAGGAACTGGGCGGCGTCTTCCTCGGCCGAGCCGCCGATCTCGCCGATCATGACGATCGACTTGGTGTGCGGATCGGCGAGGAACATTTCCAGCACGTCGATGAATTCGGTGCCCTTGACCGGATCGCCGCCGATGCCCACCGCGGTGGTCTGGCCGAGCCCTTCGGCCGTAGTCTGGAATACCGCCTCGTAGGTGAGCGTGCCGGAGCGCGAGACGATGCCGACCGAGCCCGGCTTAAAGATATTGCCCGGCATGATGCCGATCTTGCATTCGCCGGCGGTCATCACGCCCGGGCAATTGGGGCCGATCAGCCGCGATTTCGAGCCGGAGAGCGCGCGCTTGACCTTGACCATGTCCATCACCGGGATGCCTTCGGTGATGCAGACGATGAGCGGGATCTCGGCCTGGATCGATTCGCAGATGGCATCGGCGGCGCCCGGCGGCGGCACGTAGATGACGCTGGCCTCGCAACCGGTCTTCTCCTTGGCTTCCGCAACGGTGTCGAACACCGGCAGGTTGAGATGACTGGAGCCGCCTTTGCCGGGCGAGGTGCCGCCGACCATCTTGGTGCCGTAGTCGAGGGCAGCCTGCGAATGGAAGGTGCCGTTCTTGCCGGTGAAGCCCTGGCAGATGACCTTGGTGTTCTTGTCGATGAGAATGGGCATCGCTATTTTCCCTCGGAGAAATCGAACCGATGAAGTCGAAGCAGAGTCATTTCTTGAATTTTCTTTTCCCGAATTGACGGCATTCGCACAGAATTCATTTCCAGCAAAAGGCTCGGATTGTTCCCAGGACGCTTGAACATACCACCAAACGATGCAGCAATCATGGCGTACTCTGGCTTCTTGAATTCTCCCTCAAATTTCCCAACGCCCGAACTTGCCTCTAGTCGCTCTTTCGCCTGCTTTAATTCATCAGGCACCAACAATTTTGGTGCAGTCAACTCACAAACCTTGATTTGAAGATCGGAAAACACGGTCTCTAAAATCATCATATTCCAACTCTGATCCTTAGCAGCAATTCTGATGACACTTTGGCTTTGGCTTCCCTCGTGAGAGGCCGGCGGAATTTGCAAACCGCGTGTCGCGAGCACTTTGCTGAGCTGGCGAGGCTGCATCACGGCAGCGCCGCAAATTTCTACAAAGTCCATGCCAATCTTCGTAATTTCCGACGCATAACTCCTTGCTGGCATTGCGGCAATCAGCGCCGCAATGGCGCAGGCTGGAAATCCGGCGAGGCGCCCCATTATCTCGGCTTGTCCCGACCATCCACGCATTGCAGCATGGACTTGAAAAAAGACGTGGATGCCCGGGACGAGCCAGGGCATGACGGAGCAAAATTGCAGAACGTCCACATCAGGCGGCTTCCTTCACCGCCTTGACGATCTTCTGCGCGGCGTCGTCGAGGTCGTCACCCGAGGTCACGTTGAGCTTGGAGTCGGCGATGATCTTCTTGCCGAGCTCGACATTGGTGCCTTCCAGCCGCACCACCAGCGGCACCTTGAGGCCGACTTCCTTTACCGCCGCCACCACGCCTTCCGCGATCACGTCGCACTTCATGATGCCGCCGAAGATGTTGACCAGGATGCCCTTCACGTTCGGGTCGGAGGTGATGATCTTGAACGCCGCAGCCACCTTCTCCTTGGTGGCGCCGCCGCCGACGTCGAGGAAGTTGGCCGGCGCCATGCCGTAGAGCTTGATGATGTCCATGGTGGCCATGGCGAGGCCGGCGCCGTTGACCATGCAGCCGATCGAGCCGTCGAGCGAGATGTAGTTGAGATCGTATTTGGAGGCCTCTACTTCCTTCTCGTCTTCTTCTGTCAGGTCGCGCAAGCCCACGATGTCCGGATGGCGATAGAGCGCGTTGTCGTCGAAGCCGACCTTGGCGTCGAGGCAGATCAGCTTGCCGTCCTTGGTGACCACCAGCGGATTGATCTCCAGCAGGCTCATGTCCTTGGCGGTGAAGGCGGCATAGAGCTTGGGCAGCATATCGCCGACCTGCTTGGCGAGATCGCCGGAGAGCTTGAGCGCCTGCGCCACGCGGCGGCCGTGATGCGGCATGATGCCGGTCGCCGGATCGACCGAGAAGGTCATGATCTTCTCCGGCGTCTTGTGCGCCACTTCCTCGATGTCCATGCCGCCCTCGGTGGAGACGACGAAAGCGACGCGCGAGGTCTCGCGGTCGATCAGCGCGGAAAGATAGAACTCGCGCTCGATGGCGGAGCCTTCTTCGATGTAAAGCCGGTTGACTTTTTTGCCGTGTGGGCCGGTCTGATGGGTGACCAGCGTCGAGCCGAGGATGCGGGCCGATTCCTTCTTCACGTCGTCGATGGATTTGACCACCTTGACGCCGCCGGCCTTGCCGCGGCCGCCGGCGTGGATCTGCGCCTTGACCACCCAGACCGGACCGCCCAATTGCTCGGCGCCCTTGAGCGCCTCATCGACGCTTATCGCCGGCACGCCCCGCGGCACCGGCACGCCGAATTCGCGCAAGACCGCCTTGGCTTGGTATTCGTGGATGTTCATGAGCCTTCCCGCCCTTGTCCCGGGCGCGGCGCGGGATGAAATCGCGCGCCGCAGAACCGGGACCGTTATAAATACCGCCCCCTGAAACGGTCCCGGGTCAGCAGTGCGCCGCTAACGCGCTGCACCGCGTCCGGGCAACAAAGCCTTACGCCAAATTCGGCGCGATCTTCTTACAGGCCTCGACCAGCCCCTGCACCGACTTGGCGGAATTTTCGAACATGGTGCGCTCGGCTCCGGTCAGGTCGATCTCCACGATACGCTCGGCGCCCTTGCCGCCAAGCACCACCGGCACGCCGACATAGAGATCGTTGATGCCGTATTCGCCGTTGAGCCAGGCCGCGCATGGCAGCACGCGCTTCTTATCGAGCAGATAGCTCTCGGCCATCGCAACCGCAGAAGCCGCCGGCGCATAGAAGGCCGAGCCGGTCTTCAGCAGATTGACGATCTCGGCGCCGCCGTTGGCGGTGCGCTTAACGATCTCGTCGATGCGCGCCTGCGTGGACCAGCCCATCTTCACCAGATCGGGCACTGGAATGCCGGCAACCGTCGAATAGCGGATGAGCGGCACCATGGAATTGCCGTGGCCGCCGAGCACGAAGGCGGTAACGTCTTCCACCGAGACGTCGAACTCGTCGGCGAGGAAATAGCGGAAGCGCGCCGAGTCGAGCACGCCGGCCATGCCGACCACGCGCTGCTGCGGCAGCTCACAATATTTCTGCAGCGCCCAGACCATGGCGTCGAGCGGGTTGGTGATGCAGATGACGAAGGCGTTAGGCGCGTATTTCTTGATGCCCGAGCCGACCTGTTCCATCACTTTCAGATTGATGTCGAGCAGGTCATCGCGGCTCATGCCGGGCTTGCGCGGCACGCCGGCGGTGACGATGCAGACGTCGGCGCCTTCGATGGCGTCGTACGTATTGGTGCCGGTGAACTTGGCGTCGAAATCGTTGACCGGCGAGGATTCGGCGAGGTCAAGCGCCTTGCCTTGCGGCACGCCTTCCATGACGTCGAACATGACGACGTCGCCAAGATGCTTGAGGCCGATGAGGTGGGCGAGGGTGCCGCCGATCTGGCCGGCGCCGATCAAGGCAATCTTCTTACGCGCCATGGGGGAAATCTCTTCCGGCTTGGATGCTGCCGCGGAGCGCGGCCAAATGTTGTGACAGAGGCGTGGTTAAACGCTCTGGTGCGCTGCGGCAAGGGATGGAACGCATGGCGGCTCGGCTTTCGCCGCCGCGCCGCGCATGGTCTTGTATACATTATACCAGCACCGCGCGTGGCAAGAGTCCAGAGGGTTCTTAGCCCCACTCCTCGCTTGCGGGGAAAGGGCGGCGAGCACCGAGCGACAAGCGAGATGCGAACTCGGTGGGGGGGCGTTTGCGAAACCCTCGGAATTGCAGGCCCCCCTCACCGAGTTCTTGCTCTCGCGCGCAAGTCGATTTCTCCCCGCGAGCGGGGAGCGGTCAACCTCACCGCTTGCGGGGCGGCGGCTGCTGCATGATCTCGAGCTGGATTTGCTGAATCTCGGCCAGGCGCTCCCATTGCTTGTTGAGCAGGTGATCGACCTTTTCGTGCAAATGGCGGATTTCCAGCTCAGCCTTGAGGTTGACGCGGTAGTCGTTCTCCGAGCGCAGCCGATCCTTCGCCTCCTGCCGGTTCTGGCTCATCATGATGATCGGCGCCTGGATGGCGGCCAGGCAAGAGAGCACCAAATTAAGCAGGATGAAGGGATACGGATCGAAGATAGAGCGCGCGACTGCGATGACATTGAAGGCCATCCACACGATCAGCACGGCGAAGAAAATGCCGATAAAGGTCCAGCTGCCGCCGAACGACGCCAGTTGGTCCGACACGCGCTCGCCGAAGGTGCGCTGACCAGCGAATTCCGCTTCGATATTCTCCGCCAACACCTCATGGTCGGCGAGACTTTGCACCACTTCCCGCTCGAGCTTGGTAAGCTCGCCGCGCTCCTGACCGAGCAATCCGGCAACATAGCGGGAGCGGAAATGATCGAGGTCGTCCAGGCATATATAGCCTTCGGCCGGCAGGTCGGGATGATCCTTCCTGATCAAATCGATCAGAGTCGGACGCACGGCATCGAGCGCCGTGACATCCCGCGCCGGTTTCTCCTTGCCACAGATGACGCAACGAAACTTGGTCGGCCGCGGCCGCCGCGTCCGGCTGAGCGTGGCCGTCGTTCCGTTGTCGATTGGAGTGGCAACCGTTTCGACCGGCGCCGGCGTGCCGGTCGGGTCTTGCGGATTGTCTTGGTCGGCCATCACGGCACCTTGTGCTTTTGGGGCCCCTACCGACTCTTGGCCGGTCGCCGCTCGACTCGCAATCAAAAAAACAAAGACGACGGCGAGGCCTTAGGTCTCCACGATGCCGCCGGTATCGCCGCTGTCGGCCTGCGCGCGCGAACCGTGCGGCATCGCCAAGTAAGACTGCGAGCGCATCTCGACCAGCCGCGAAGCGGTGCGCTTGAATTCAAACGCCTCGTAGCCGTCGGTCGCGAGGTAGAGGTCCTGCGGCTCGGCCGCGGCCGAGGCGACCAGTTTCACGGCGTGGTCGTAGAGCGTGTCGATCAAGATGATGAAGCGCTTGGCGGCGTTGCGCTGAGGGAAGTCCATCACCGGGACATTGTCGAGGATCACCGTGTGGAAATCGTGCGCGAGCCGCAAATAATCGTTGGCGCCGAGCGGCTGGTCGCACAGCTGCGCGAAGGTGAAGCGCGCCACGCCGCGCGCAGCCGCCGGCACGCGCAGCACGCGGCCTTGCAGATGAAGGTCGCGCGGCTCGCCGTGCAGCAGGCCGGTGAGCTTCTGCCAGGCCATGTCGAGCGCGACCTCGGCGTCCTCGTCGGCCGGCGCGTACCAGACCGCGACGTCTTCCAGCTTCTCCAGCCGGTAGTCGGTGCGCGCTTCCAGCCGCACCACGTCGACATACCGCTCCAGCAGGCGGATGAAGGGCACGAACAGCGCGCGGTTGAGTCCGTCCTTGTAGAGCTCGTCCGGCGCCACGTTGGAGGTCGCCACCAGTACGAGGCCGCGCTCGAACAGCCGCGTGAACAGTCTGCCGATGATCATCGCGTCGGCAATGTCGGTGACGTGGAATTCGTCGAAGCAGATGAGCTTGGTTTCGTCGGCGATCTGATCGGCGGCGAGATGGATCGGGTCGGTGTCGGTGATCTCGCCGCGCTTGATGCGGTGGCGGAAGTCGCGCACGCGTTCATGAACATCGGTCATGAATTCGTAGAAATGCGCGCGACGCTTGCGCTCGACCGAACTGGTGACGAAGAACAGGTCCATCAGCATGGTCTTGCCGCGGCCGACCTCGCCGTAGACGTAGAGCCCTTTCAGCGGCGCTTCGTGATTGTTGCGGCGGCCGAACAGCCAGCCGAGCGAAGACGATTTCTGCGCCAGCCGCTGGCCGTCGAGCCGCTCGGCGAGCGCGGCGAGATGGCCGGCGAGCTTGGCCTGGCCGGGATCGGCCTCGATCTCTCCGGCGGCGATCAGCGCCGCGTAGCGGGTCGAGAAGGTTTCCGGCATGGGAACTTGCGACAAGCGGCGGGACAGACGGCGTGAGACCTAGGGTGAAGCGGGCGCGCTGTAAAATCGGGCTGCCACCAGGGTGGCCTTATTGCGGCGAAATAGTGCGGTAAGCCTTTGTTAAGCATGCGTTTTCGGCCTAGCGCCCGACCCCAGGCGCGGGGCTTCGTCGCTAAATTGCTGCATTGCAACATATAGATTGCATCAGGCGATTCGCTACGCGAGCGAGGCGCCGGGGACAAGGAAA
Source organism: uncultured Pseudomonadota bacterium (assembly GCA_963805535.1). Lineage (GTDB taxonomy): Bacteria > Pseudomonadota > Alphaproteobacteria > Rhizobiales > Xanthobacteraceae > Pseudolabrys. Next base: position 654,459 of record CAWDUV010000001.1, on the reverse strand, counting down.
CGCGGCGAGGCCGGGCCATGACAGGTCAAGGAGAACACTCCATGCACGAGCCATTGCCTCTTCCCGATGGTGGCGCCATTCGCAAATTGTGGATGGGCGAGGCCGACGCCTATCGCGACCATCTGCTGCGGCTCGACGGCGAGAGCCGGCAGCGGCGCTTCTCCGGCGCGGTAGCGGACGAGTTCATCGCGCGCCACGCGGCGGGCGCATTCACGCCCGGCACAGTGCTGCACGGCTTCTTCGTCGACGGCACTTTGCGCGGTACGGCCGAGCTGCGCCAGATGGGCCCGGTGTTCGCGCGCGAGGGCGAGGCCGCCTTCAGCGTGGAGCAGCCGTGGCAGAGCCAGGGCGTCGGCAGCGTGCTGCTCGAGCGCACGCTGCTGTCGGCGCGCAATCGCCGCATGCAGACGCTGCACATGCAGTGCCTGGCCGACAACCGGCGCATGCAGCAGCTCGCGCGCAAGTTCGAGGCCGACCTGCATTTCGATTTCGGCAGCGTGGTGGGCGAGGTCGATCCGCCGCGCTACACGGCGCTGTCGCTGATGCGCGAGGCGGTCAACGACGCGCACGGCGTGGCGGCGGCCATGCTGGACGCGCAGGCAAGGATGATGCGGGTGGCGTGAGCCTCAGCCGGCACCACTCATTCTGTTGTCATGCCCCGCGAAGGCGGGGCATCCAGTATCCCAAGTGATGGCGGTGTTTACTGGATCGTCCGCTTTCGCGGACGATGACAGCGGAACATGGCGCGGCGCCGCGGCTCACGGCCTCAACGGATAGCTCGCTTCCACCACATAGGGCCCGCCGCCGATCGAAGCGCGCGAGGAGAACAATACGAAACGGTCGACGCGGAACGGCGAGGTGCGGAAAAACCCACGCGCGGCCAGATAATCCGCCACCTGCCGGCTGGAGGAATCGCGCAGGCGCGCCAGCGTCACATGCGGCGTGAACTTGCGGCCTTCCGGCTCCAAGCCGATGCGCTGCATCAAGCGCTCCTGCTCGGCCTGCACGTCGAGCAGCGCCCGTTCGGGCGCCACTTGCGCCACCACCGCGCGCGGCTTGCGGCCGCCGAACGAGGTCAGGCCCTCCATGTGCAGAGTGAAGCCGCAGCGCTTGACGCGGCCGAGCATCTCGGCGACCTCGTGCGCGGTTACGTCGTCGACGTCGCCGATGAAGCGCAGCGTCAGGTGATAATTCCCCGGGTCGATCCAGCGCGCGCCCGGCAGCCCGCCGCGCAGCGAGGACAGCACCTGTCCGACATCGGGCGGAATTTCGACACCGGTGAAGAGACGCGGCATGGCGAGAACTTCTCTACTTCTTCGGCGCGGCGCGCGCGCGCGCAATCAAAGTCTCGACCTTGGGCAGGATGCGCTTGACGATCAGATCCACGCCGGCGGCGGTCGGGTGCATGCCGTCGCCCTGGTTAAGCTTGGGATCGCCGGCCACGCCATCGAGGAAGAACGGATAAAAGACGACCGAATGAGTCGAGGCAAGCGCCGGATAGATGGCGTCGAACTCCTTTGCGAAATCGACGCCCATGTTGGGCGCCGCCTTCATGCCGGCGAGTAAGACAGGAATGTGACGCTGCGCCAGCCGGTCGAGAATCTTATCGAGCGCCGCCTTGGTCAGCTTCGGATCGATGCCGCGCAGCATGTCGTTGGCGCCGAGCTCGACGATCACCGCGTCGCTGCCCTCCGGCACCGACCAGGCCAGCCGGTCGAGCCCGCCGCGCGCGGTATCGCCGGACAGCCCGGCATTGACGATGGTTGCCGCGACGCCCTTGGCCTTGAGCGCCTGGTCGAGCTTGGTGGGAAAGGCGTCCTTGGCCGGCAGGCCGTGACCAGCAGTGAGCGAATCCCCGAGCGCCACAATCCTCATCGGCTTTTCGGGGGGCAGAACCGTCTGGCCGGCCGTCTGGGCGAAAACCGGACCGCAGAGGAAGACAAACGCCGCCAGTACGGCCAGGCGCTGGACGATGGCGCGCCGGTTCCCATATGAGCGGGGCTGCCAACGGAAAGGCCACATGACCGGAAACTCCCAGGCGGGGCCGGCGATCGCGCTTGCCGGCGTCAATCTCTCGCTCGGGCAGGGCGCCGCCCGCGTTCACATCCTCAAGGACATCGACCTCAATATAGGGGACGGCGAGGCCGTTGGCTTGGTGGGGCCGTCCGGCTCCGGCAAATCCACGCTGCTCATGATCATGGCGGGCCTGGAGCGGGCCGACACCGGCACGGTGGCGGTGGCGGGCAAGGACTTGGCCCAGCTCGACGAGGACGCGCTGGCGCGCTTCCGTGGCCGCCATGTGGGCATCGTGTTCCAGTCGTTCCACCTCATCCCGACCATGACCGCGCTGGAGAACGTGGCGGTGCCGCTGGAGCTCGCCGGCATGGCCGACGCGCAGGCGCGCGCACGCGAGGAACTGGCCGCGGTCGGGTTGGCCGACCGGTTCGATCATTACCCGGCGCAGCTTTCCGGCGGCGAGCAGCAGCGCGTGGCGGTGGCGCGCGCGCTGGCGCCTCATCCCGCCATCGTGGTCGCCGACGAGCCGACCGGCAATCTCGACGAGGATACGGGTAAGCAGATCATCGAGCTTCTGTTCGCCGGCCACACGCGGCGCGGCACCACGCTGGTGCTGGTGACGCACGACACCACGCTGGCCGCGCGCTGCGCGCGCGTGGTGCGGTTGCGGTCGGGGCATGTCGATGGGAGTGCGGCGTGAGTCTGCTCTTTGTCATTCCGGGGCGCGAGCGAAGCGAGCGAGCCCGGAATCCAGGGGCCGCAGCAAGAAGCGCTTCCTGCTTGGCGCCCTGGATTCCGGGCCCGCGCCTTCGGCGCGTCCCGGAATGACAAAAGAAATCGGGCGCCATGAAACACGAAGGTAACGTCAGCGCCCTCCCCTTGCGCTTCGCGCTGCGGGAATTGCGGGGGGGGTTGCGCGGCTTCTACGTGTTCATCATCTGCATCGCGCTCGGCAGCATGGCCATTTCCGGCGTCGGCTCGGTGGCGGCGAGCCTCGCTACCGGTCTGGCGCGGCAAGGCCAGGTCATCCTCGGCGGCGATCTCTCCTTTACGCTGATCACGCGCGCGGCAACCGCGCCCGAGCTCGACTTTCTGCGCAAAAAGGGCAGCCTGTCGAGCGCCGCCACCCTGCGCGCCATGGCGCGCGACGCCGCCGGACAGGCGACGCTGGTCGAGATGAAGGCGGTCGATCGGGACTACCCGCTGTTCGGCGCGGTTCGTCTCGATCCGTCCGGACCTCTCGACGCGGCCCTCGCCGAGCGCGACGGCGTCTACGGCGCGGTAGCCGACCCGACGCTGATGGCGCGGCTCAAGCTGAAAACCGGCGCGCGTATCACGGTCGGCAAGGCCACGTTCGACATCCGCGCCGCGCTCGCCAGCGAGCCGGACAAGCTCGCCGGAGGCATCGGCTTCGGCCCGCGCCTGATGGTGAGCGAGGCCGCGCTCGGCGCCACCGGCCTGATCCAGCCAGGCAGCCTGGTGCACTGGCATTACCGCCTGCGGCTGCCGGCGAACGGCACCAGCGACGCCGCCGCCGACCAGGTGATCGCGCAAGCGCACGATCGCTTCCCGCAGGCCGGCTGGGAGATCCGCAGCCGCAGCAATGCCTCGCCGCGGCTGCAGCGCGATATCGAGCGCTTCACGCAATTCCTCACCATCGTCGGCCTCACCGCGCTTTTGGTCGGCGGCGTCGGCGTCGGCAACGCGGTGAAGAGCCATCTCGACCGCCGGCGCGACGCGATCGCCACCATGAAGGCGCTCGGCGCCACCGGGGGCCGTGTGTTCGCCGATCTATCTCACGCAGGTGCTGCTGCTGGCGACAATCGGCGGGCTGATCGGCATGGCGGCCGGCGCCGGCCTGCCGTATTTGGTGAGCTTCCTGTTCGGCAAGCTCATCCCGCTGCCGATCGAGGCCTCGCTGCATCCGGGCGATCTCCTGCTGGCGCTGGTCTACAGCCTGCTCACGGCCTTGGCCTTTGCGCTGTGGCCGCTCGGCCGCGCGCACGATGTGCCGGTCGGCGCGCTGTTCCGCGACGCGGTGGCGCCGCAGCCGGCCTGGCCGCGCAAGGGCTATATCGCGCTGACGGCCATCGCCGTGCTGACGTTGGCTGCGCTCGCCGTGCTGCTCGCCTACGACCGGCTGGTGGCAATCATCTATGTCGGCACCGCGGCGGCGGTGTTCGTGCTGCTGCGGCTGGTGGCGGCATTGTTGATGGCGATCGCGCGCCGGGCGCCGCGCGCGCGCTCAACCTCCTTGCGCATGGCGGTCGCCAATATTTACCGGCCGGGCGCGCTGACGCAGACCATCGTCTTGTCGCTGGGCCTGGGCATCGCGCTGCTGGTGACGGTGATCGAGATCGACGGCAATTTGCGCCAGCAGTTCTCCGCCGAATTGCCGGCGCGGGCGCCGTCGTTCTATTTCCTCGACATTCCGTCCGGCGAATTGCAGCGCTTCGACGGTTTCTTGCGCCAGCAGGCGCCGGGCGCGCACTTGCAAGAAGTGCCGATGTTGCGCGGGCGCATCGTCACCATCCACGGCACGCCGGTGGAGAAGATCAAGCCGAGCGACAACGCCGCCTGGGTGCTGCAGAGCGATCGCGGCATCACGTATGCCGACGCGGTGCCGAAGGGCTCGCGCGTGGTGGCCGGGAAATGGTGGCCGCCGGGCTATGACGGGCCGCCACTCGTTTCGTTCGAAAAGCGCATCGCCGACGGGTTGGGCCTGAAGCTCGGCGACAGCGTCACCGTCAACGTGCTCGGCCGCAACATCACCGCGCGCATCGCCAACTTGCGCCTGGTCGACTGGCAGAACCTCAGCATCAATTTCGTCATGGTGTTCTCGCCCAACGCCTTCCACGGCGCGCCGCACACGCGGCTGGCCACGCTCGCCTTTCCGCACGGTTCGACGCCCGCGCAGGAGGGCGCGCTGCTCGGCGCGGTGGCGCAAGCCTTTCCCATGGTCACGACGGTACGGGTGAAGGAGGCGCTGGAGGCGATCGGCGCCATCGTTGCCAACCTGGTGCTGGCGATCGACGGCGCCAGCGCGGTCACGCTGATCGCCGCCGTGCTGGTGCTGGGCGGGGCGCTCGCCGCCGGGCACCGTCATCGCGTTTACGATGCGGTGATCCTGAAGACGCTGGGCGCCACGCGCGGCCGCCTGATCGGTGCTTACACGATCGAATACCTGCTCTTGGGCGCGGCCACCGCTTTGTTCGGCGCGCTCGCCGGCTCGCTCGCCGCCTGGCTGATCGTGGCCGAGCTGATGCACCTTCGCTTCACCTGGCTGCCCTGGCCGGCGGCCGCCGCGGCCTTGGGGGCGGTGGCGGTGACGGTTGCGCTCGGGCTCATCGGCACCTTCGGCGCGCTCGGCCAGAAGCCGGCTTCCGTATTGAGAAACCTGTAGTTTTCGCGACATTCCGCCGCGCGCCGGCGTTTTTTACGGGCACGACCAAGCTTTTTAAGCTATAGTTGCCGATACCGGATTGTTAAACATTCGCAATCAAACGGGGCCATGATCGAGCCATATCTGGCGCCTAGACTTCCTACCCATTACATTCGGAGCAAGAACGCGACGGCCGATTGCCGGCGCGGCAACGGGTCCGGCCCCGCGAGCCGGGACAAGAGAGGAAACTTCGATGTCGGACTTCGACCGTAACTATGCCGCCCGCGCCGGCGTCGGACAGGCGGCGGCAATCGATGCGGGCCTGCGCGCCTACATGATCCGCATCTACAACTACATGGCCGCCGGCGTCGCTTTGACCGGCGTGTCGGCGTATCTGACCTATCAAGCAGCCGGCGGCGATGCCATCCAGGTTGCCGGCGGTCAGATCTCGGGCCTCACCGATTTCGGCCGCGCAATCTTCGGCGGCCCGCTGATGATCGTGCTGTTCATCGGCACGCTCGGCATGGTTTTCTTCCTGAGCTTCCGCATCAACAAGCTTCAAGTCGGAACGGCGCTGACCCTGTTCATGGTCTATGCCGGCCTGCTCGGGCTGATGCTGTCGTCGGTGCTTCTCACTTACACCCAGGCGTCGATCGCCCGCACCTTCTTCATCTCGGCGGCCTCGTTCGGGGCGCTCAGCCTCTACGGCTACACCACGCAGCGCGATCTTTCGCCGATCGGCTCGTTCCTGATCATGGGCCTGTTCGGGCTGATCCTGGCCATGGTGGTCAACATCTTCCTGAAGAGCACGGGGCTCGACTTCGCCATCTCGGCCATCGGCGTGTTGATCTTCGCCGGGCTGACTGCCTGGGACACCCAGAAGATCAAGGAGATGTACAGCGCCAATGACGACGGCACGATCACCGGCCGCAAGGCGGTGATGGGCGCGCTGACGCTCTATCTCGACTTCATCAACCTGTTCCTGTTCCTGCTGCGCTTCATGGGTGACCGGCGCTGACGCGCCGTTGGGCGACCGGCGCTAAGCAGCCAGCGACAGAACGAAATGCGGAACGCCCGGGCCTGGTGCCCGGGCGTTTTTGTTTGTGGGATGCCCTCTCCGCTGTCATTGCCGGGTCAAGCCCGGCAATCCATGATGAAGTTCAGCAAGGCGCTGCCTTCGCAAGGCTTACGCGCGTCGCAACGCATCATGGATGCGCGGGTCAAGCCCGCGCATGACGAGCACAGAAAATGCCGCTCTCCCTCCGCCCCGCAACAAACGCCGACATCCCGGCCATTACCGGCATCTATGCCGATGCCGTCGTGAACGGCACGGCCTCGTTCGAGCTGACGCCGCCGGACCAAGCCGAGATGGCGCGGCGCATGCAGGCGCTGCTGGATGCCGGCTATCCCTATCTGGCGGCGGACGGCGACGGCGCGCTGCTGGGCTACGCCTATGCCGCGCCCTACCGGCCGCGCCCGGCTTATCGGTTGACGGTCGAGGATTTGGTCTATGTCGCGCCGCAAGCGCAAGGGCGCGGCGTCGGCCGCGCGCTGCTGGCGGCGCTGATCGAGGCTTGCGAGCGCCGCGGCTACCGGCAGATGCTGGCGGTGATCGGGGATTTGCCGCGCCAGCCGGGCTCGGTGGCGCTGCATGCCGCGCTCGGCTTCCGCGAAGCCGGCCGCCTGCCCGACGTCGGCTTCAAGCACGGGCGCTGGCTCGACTCGCTGCTGATGCAGCGGGCGCTGGGGGAAGGAAGCGCGACGAAGCCGGTGTGATCCGCCCTCATCCTGAGGAGGCGCGAAGCGCCGTCTCGAAGGATGGGGCGGCCACATGCACCGATCTCGGGTTTACCCGAGATCGGATCAAAAGTGCGCAAGTCGGCTAAAGCCGACTTGCGATGACGCGTCGCTGACGCGACGCTCCTCAGCATGAGGCCGATCTAATTCGCCACCAGCGAGAGCTGCGACTTGTCGATGGCGCGCAGCACGCGCTCGAGCTCGTGGCCGCGGCGCACGATCAGGCCGGTGGCCGAGATCACGCTGTAGGCGCCCTGGCGGCGCTCGAGCTTCGGATTTTTTTCGATGCGGTAGATCGGCACTTCGCTCGCGCGGCGGAACACCGAGAACACCGCGCGGTCTTTGAGGAAATCGATGGCGTAATCGCGCCACTCGCCGGCGGCGACTTTGCGCCCGTAGAGATCGAGGATGCGCTTGAGCTCGCGGCGGCTGAAGGTGACTTGGGCGGCTACCTGGGCTGCGGGGGCGGGAGCGTGGCGCGCCGGGGATCCGCCCCCGGGGGACTGGCTGGGATCGACATCGCCGGGCTCGTACATGCGGCGCCTCCTTTTGCTGAAATGTCATGATCGCCCCGCGGGCGCCCGACGGCAAGGCTTTCGTCCGGGCCAAAAGCCGCATAAACGGGCCGAAAACGCGCACCCTGCGATCACGAACTCGTTAAAAACACCATAATAACGCCTCGATTCCGTCAATCGCCGGACATGCTGGGGTGGGATAAGACGATCGTTGCCTCAAGGCCCGGTCCGGTTCGAGTCCCGGATTCCTCAGCCCCCCAGCCCCCCGGGGCTCTGCCGGCCGGGCCGATTGAGTTCCGCGTACGGTTCAATCCCCAATGCCTTCGGGCCGGTGCGTAGCTGCCGGCCCGATTTTTTTGTGCCACCGCTCATTCCGGGGCGACCGCCGAAGCGCAGAGCGCAAACGCGGACGAACCCCGAATCCGGGGCGACACTCGCATGCGTGGCCCCTGGATTTCGGGTTCGCGCACTTCGTGCGCGCCCCGGAATGACGGTGGAGAAATTAGTGCAAAGTCGCCATCGCCGCGCCGAGCACCAGGCCAGGCGCGCTGGGCGAGCCGCTCTGCACGATCAACGCCACATGGTCGACGTCGGCGAGCGCGTAGCCTGAGCCGGCGAGCTTGGAAACCGGCAGCGTGAAATCCTCCGCCTGGCCGTTCCATTGCCCGAGCTTGACCCAGCGCCGCACCACATTGTGATAGATGACGGTGTGGCCGCGGTTCTCGCCGCGTCCGATCTTGATCGGCGCCTTGGCGGTGATGGGAAACAGCCAGACCTCGCCGCTCTTGTGCGCGCCGGTCGCGGCCGGCACATGCACGGTGACCTTGCCGCCGGCGACGGTGAGCTTGACCGGCAAGGTGCAGGGGGACTTGCCGCGCGTCTTGGCGATCGCGCTTTCGATCGCGGCCTTGTCGGAACCGAGCGCGTGCACCACGCCGTTGATCACGGCCTGCGGCGTATAGACCTCGCGGTCGCCGCGCGTGACGGCGTAGTCGCGCTGCAGCGTGGAATTGCCGTGCAGAGCGAGCGTGTCCTTCCAGCCGAGATAATCCCAGTAGTCGACCGGCAGGCTCATGGTGACCAGCGTCGGATCCCGCGCCAGCTCGCCCATCAGCCGGTCGGCCGGCGGACAGGACGAGCAGCCCTGGCTGGTGAACAGTTGCACGACGGCGCGCGGCTCAGCCGAAGCGGCCGGCACGGCGGCGCTCACGGCGAGCGCGGCGGCGAAGAAGACGGTGCGGCAGTTCATCGGCGGTATTCCCGCGGTTGGCGTGAGGCTGCGACGAACGCCATCTAAGGCGCCAGCCGTCGATCACCCGCCACTCACTTCGCGGTGAGTGGGACTGGGGTAATTCGTGAGCGGGTAAATCTATCGGCAATACTGAAATCGGCGGATCGTTTTTCTCCGTCATTCCGGGACGTCCGCCGAAGCGCAGAGCGCGAAGGCGGACGAACCCGGAATCCAGGGCGGCGCTCGCATGCGTGGCCCCTGGATTCCGGGCCCGCGTGCTTCGCACGCGTCCCGGAATGACTATTCGGTCAATGCGCCAGTTGCCGCAGCACGTACTGCAGAATGCCGCCGTTCTTGAAGTAATCGAGCTCGTCCAGCGTATCGATGCGGCAGATGAGCGGCACCCGCTTCAGCGTGCCGTCGCCCATGACGATCTCGGCGATCAGCCGCTGGCGCGGCTTCAACTCGCCGTGCAGGCCGCGGATGGTGACCTGCTCGTTGCCCTTCATGCCGAGCGATTGCCAGGAGGTGCCTTCCTCAAACACCAGCGGCATCACGCCCATGCCGATCAGGTTGGAGCGGTGGATGCGCTCGAACGACTGCGTGACGACAGCGCGCACGCCGAGCAGCACCGTGCCCTTGGCCGCCCAGTCGCGCGAGGAGCCGGTGCCGTATTCCTTGCCGGCGAAGATGACGAGCGGCACGCCCTCGTCTTTGTACTTCATCGCCGCGTCATACATGGTCATGCGCTTTTTCGACGGATAGTGGACGGTGAAGCCGCCCTCCACGCCCGGCACCATCTGGTTCTTCAGCCGGATATTGGCGAAGGTGCCGCGCATCATCACCTGGTGATTGCCGCGGCGCGTGCCGTATTGGTTGAAGTCCTTCGGCCGCACCTGATGGTCGCGCAGATATTCGCCGGCGGGGCTCTCCTGCTTGATCGAGCCGGCCGGCGAAATGTGGTCGGTGGTGATCGAGTCGAGCAAGAGCGCCAGCACGCGCGCCTCGACGATGTCCTCGATCGGCTTCTGGCGCTTTTCCATGCCCTCGAAATAGGGCGGGTTCTGCACATAGGTGGAGCGGTCGTCCCAGGTGTAGGTCAGCCCGCCCTTGACCGCGATCTTGCGCCAATGCGCGTCGCCCTTGAACACGTCGGCGTATCTTCTGGCGAAGATCTGCTTGGTGACGTTCTTGGCGACGAAATTGCCGATCTCCTTGTTCGACGGCCAGATGTCCTTGAGGAACACCTTCTTGCCCTTGTCGTCGGCGCCGAGCGGCTCCTTCACCAGGTCGACCTGCATGGAGCCGGCGATGGCGTAGGCCACCACCAGCGGCGGCGAGGCGAGATAATTGGCGCGCACGTCGGCGTTGACGCGGCCTTCGAAGTTGCGGTTGCCGGACAAGACGGCGGCCGCCACCAGGTCGTTCTCGTTGATGGCCTCGGAAATCTCCTCCGGCAGCGGGCCGGAATTGCCGATGCAGGTGGTGCAGCCGAAGCCGACGAGATTGAAGCCGAGCTTGTCGAGGTCCTTCTGCAGGCCCGACTTGTCGAGATATTCGCCCACCACCTGCGAGCCGGGCGCCAGCGAGGTCTTCACCCATGGCTTGGCGGAAAGCCCCTTGGCCGCCGCCTTGCGCGCCAGCAGGCCGGCGCCGATCATCACGTTCGGGTTGGAGGTGTTGGTGCAGGAGGTGATGGCCGCGATCACCACGTCGCCGTGGCCGAGATCGTAGTTCTTGCCCGGCACCGGCACGCGCTTCTTCATCTCGGCGGCCTTGTTGAATTCCTTCTCCATCGAGGCGGCGAAGCCCGACTTCACGTCCTTCAAGGCGATGCGGTCCTGCGGCCGCTTGGGGCCGGCGAGCGAGGGCTCCACCGTCGACAGATCGAGCTTGAGCACGTCGGTGAACTGCGGATCGGGCGTGGTCTTGACGCGATACATGCCCTGCGCCTTGGCATAGGCCTCCACCAGCTTGACCACGTCGGCCGGGCGGCCGGTGTCCTTGAGATAGCGGATGGTGTCGTCGTCGATCGGCGAGAAGCCGCAGGTGGCGCCGTATTCCGGCGCCATGTTGCCGAGGGTGGCGCGGTCGGCGAGCGTCAAATGGGTGAGGCCGGGGCCGAAGAACTCGACGAACTTGCCGACCACGCCGCGCTTGCGCAGCATCTCGGTGACGGTGAGCACCAGGTCGGTGGCGGTGACGCCTTCCTTCATGCGGCCGGTGAGCTTGAAGCCGATCACCTCCGGCAGCACCATCGACAGCGGCTGGCCGAGCATGGCGGCTTCCGCCTCGATGCCGCCGACGCCCCAGCCGAGCACGGACAACCCGTTGACCATGGTGGTGTGCGAGTTGGTGCCGACCAGCGTGTCGGGATAGGCCACATCCAAGGCCTGCTCCTTGCCGTCGACCTTGACCTTGTCCTTCTTCGACCAGACCACGCGCGAGAGATATTCGAGATTGACCTGGTGGCAGATGCCGGTGCCGGGCGGCACCACGCGGAAATTATCGAACGAGCGCTGCGCCCATTTGAGGAACTTGTAGCGCTCCTGGTTCTGCCGGTATTCCTCCTCGACGTTTTTCTTGAAGGCCTGGTTGTTGCCGAAAAAGGTGACCGCCACCGAATGGTCGACCACCAGATCGACCGGGATCTGCGGATTGATCTTCTTGGGGTCGCCGCCGAGATTGTCCATGGCGTCGCGCATGGCGGCGAGATCGACCACCGCCGGCACGCCGGTGAAGTCCTGCATCAGCACGCGCGCCGGCCGGAAGGCGATCTCGCGGTCGGACGACTTGGTCTTCAGCCATTCCGCCACCGCCTTGATGTCGTCCTTGGTGACCGTGCGACCGTCTTCGTTGCGCAACAGGTTCTCCAACAGAACCTTCATGGAGAACGGCAGGCGCGAGGTGCCCTTGAGGCCGTTCCGTTCCGCCGTCGGCAGGCTGTAGTAAGCGTAGGTCTTGCCGCCTGCTTTCAAGGTCTTGCAGCAGCGAAAACTGTCGAGCGAAGTCATGAGGGCTGTTCCATTCCCGGCACGTGGGAGAACCGGCGCGGTATAGGCGTAAGCTATTGAAAAGACGAGGTCTTTTGGCGGCGGGACTTACGCCTCAAATCTTTAAGCTAGGCCGTCGATGCGGGCTTATAAGGTCTTTTCGGGGCGGGCGCCACTTTTACCAGGACCCATGCGAAAGATGCGCGAAAGTTCGGGGTTTTCAGCGGCCGTGGCGCCGGCGCGCACAGGCGGGCGGCCGGCCTGATGCAGCTTTGCGCCGACAATCTGGCCTGCGAGCGCGGCGGGCGACTGGTGTTCCGCTCTGTGAGCTTCGCGGTGGCCGGCGGCGAGGCGCTGCTGGTAACCGGGCGCAACGGGGCCGGCAAGTCCTCGCTGCTGCGCATGATCGCCGGGCTGGTGCGGCTGGCGGCGGGCGCGCTCACGCTGGAGGGCGGCGAGCCGGAGGCGGAAATCGGCGAGCAGGCGCATTACCTCGGCCATCTCGACGCGCTCAAGCCGGCGCTGACGGTGGCGGAGAACTTGACGTTCTGGGCCGAATTCCTCGGCGGCAGCGCCGAGAGCGTGGCGCCGGCGCTGGCGACGGTCGATCTCACGCCTTTGGCCGACCTGCCAGCCGCCTATCTCTCGGCCGGCCAGCGGCGGCGGCTGTCGCTCGCGCGCCTTGCCGCGATCAAGCGCCCGCTCTGGCTGCTGGACGAGCCGACCTCGGCGCTCGATGCGGCATCGCAAGGCCGGCTGCTTGAGCTGATGCGCGGCCATCTCGCCAGCGGCGGCATCATCGTCGCCGCGACGCACGGCGCGATTGGATTGGATGGCGCGCGGGAATTGAAGATGGGGGCGGAATGACAGGCATTCGGTTTGGCCATTTCGACGGACCGCGCCACAGCGTCCCCTCCCCCCTTGCGGGGGAGGGATCAGGGGAGGGGGGTATACGGCAATCACCGCGCTTGCAGCGTACCCCCCTCCCCACCCCTCCCCCACAAGGCGGGAGGGAGGCAGGCCGAAGACTCGCGCGCTTACGGGATTGCCCATGACGGCCTTCCTTTCCCTCATCTTGCGCGACATGCGGCTAGCGGTGCGCGTCGGCGGCGGCGCGCTGATGGGCGCGCTGTTCTTTTTGATCGTGGTGGTGATGGTGCCATTCGCGGTCGGGCCGGATTTGAAACTGCTGGCGCGCATCGGGCCGGCCATCCTGTGGCTGGGCGCGCTGCTGGCGAGCCTGTTGGCGCTCGACCGCCTGTTCGCCACCGACTACGAGGACGGTTCCCTCGACCTCTTGATGACCGGCGGCATGCCGCTCGAACTGGCGGTAGCGGCCAAGGCCATCGCGCATTGGCTGACCACCGGGCTGCCGCTGGTGGCGATCGCGCCGCTGCTTGCCCTGATGCTGAATGTCGAGCTGAGCGGTACGGGCGCGCTGATGCTGACGCTTGCCGCCGGCACGCCGGCGCTCACCTTCATCGGGTTGATCGGCGCCGCCTTGAGCGTAGCGCTGCGGCGCGGCGGCCTGCTGCTCGCCGTGCTGGTGCTGCCGCTCACCATTCCGGTGCTGATCTTCGGCGTGGCGGCGGCGGAAGCCGCCATCAACGGGCCGCAACCCTTCGGCCCACCTTTCACCATTCTTTGCGCGTTGAGCTTGATGAGCCTAGTGCTGGGGCCGGTGGCGGCGGCGGCCGCGCTCAGACACGGATTTGAATAAACTACCTTTAGTTGCGCTGCCGGCGATTTAATCGTAGGCTTACAATCGAAATTGCAGCATCCAAACGTCGTTCAGTTCGACGGAGCGTGCGATGCGACTTTTCACATTTGCGAACCTCGCCAAGGGGGCCGCCGCCGCGAGCATCGCGTGCTGTGTGACGCTTCCCGTTCGCGCGCACGCCTCGCAAATGCGTCTGGCGGCCGAGCAACTCAATCAGCAACTGTTCGAACAGAAGCTGCAGGACACGCGCACCGATATTAGAAAACAGCAGACGACGACCCGCCCGACGAACAAAACCGGCAGCAACCAGCTCGTCGTCGACATCTGCAAAAAGAATCCGCGGCTTCCTCAGTGCAAGCTGAAGTGAATGACGATGGAACCGACCACCGAAGACGTGCCGCATCGTATCAGACAGCGCCTGGGCCAGAAGACATACGACTTCCTGCTCAACACCGCCAAGCTGGCGGGCGTGTTGTCGCTCGCTTACGGCGTCGGCTTCGGCGTTTTTCAGTATTACGAATCAAAGCAGGAAAAGCGCGTCGAGGAAACGCTGTCGCTGTTCCGGCAATTCAACAACCCGCCTTATACGGAGTACCGCAAGCACGTCGACATCGCGCTAGAAGCCAATGCCGCGGAACTCGCCAACGCCGCCGGCGACGAGGCACAGCTCGCGGCGGCATTCAAGAGGGTGATGCAGAAGGAACAAGCGGAATCCGATATCGCATTCATCTTCAATTTCTTCGACACGGTCGTTTATTGCGCGTCGAAGAATATCTGCGACCCCGACATCACCTTCGATTTGTTTCATGCCAGCGCGCACCGGCGTTTCGCGCAATTCTATCAGTACATCCAGGCGCAGCGAAGTTCCGACAATGAATACGGCGCCGGCGCCGAGACTTTGGTCAAGCTCGAGAGCGCCAGCGCGAACAGCAGCGGCAACGCCAGCGGCAGCGGCAGCGGCAAACAGCCAGCGGACGTTGCCGTGAAATAGCCGAACTTCGGCGGTTTTCTGCGCGTTGAGCCCCTCAAAATAGCCCGACGACTGGATTGCGTCCGGACCAGCGGGCGGTTAATTCATTTTCATGGCCATTATCGATCTCGCCAATCCGTCGCGCTTTTTGAAGTTCACCAACCGCATCCTGCCCTGGCTGGCGGCGGTGACGGTTATCCTGTTCGTCGTCGGGCTTTATCGCGCGGTCAACGCACCGGACGATTACCAGCAGGGCGCCACCGTCAAGATCATGTATCTGCACGTGCCGGCGGCCTGGCTCGGCATGATGGGCTGGGCGCTGATGAGCGTCGCTGCATTGGGCACGCTGGTGTGGCGCCATCCGCTCGCCGACGTCGCCGGCAAGGCGGCGGCCCCGATCGGCGCCGCCTTCACCTTCATCTGCCTGGTCACCGGCTCGCTCTGGGGCCGGCCGACCTGGGGCACCTATTGGGTGTGGGATGCACGGCTGACCTCGATGCTGGTGCTGCTCTTGCTCTATCTCGGCGTGATGGCGCTCTATTGGACCGCGGAGGATCCCGGCCGCGGCTCGCGCGCGGCAGCGGTGCTGGCGCTGGTCGGCGCGGTCAATTTGCCGATCATCAAATTCTCGGTCGACTGGTGGAACACGCTGCACCAGGGCTCCTCGATCTTTCGTCTCGGCGGCTCGACCATCGCGCCCTCGATTCTCTGGCCGCTGATCATCATGGCGCTCGCCTTCACCTGCCTGTTCTTCACGCTGCATCTTGCCGCCATGCGCAACGAGATTTTGCGCCGGCGCGTGCGCTCGATGCGCATGATGCAGGCGCAGGAATTGACCGCATGACGATGACCTTCGCGCAGGAAGCCGGCTTCATCGTCGCCGCCTACGCGGTGACCGCCTTCGTGGTGGCAGCAATGATCGCTTGGGTGGTGCTCGACTATTCGGCGCAGCGGCGCATCTTGGGCGATCTGGAAGAGCGTGGACTGACGCGGCGCTCGCAACGGAACGCGTCATGAGCGCCGCCAGCGACACGCCGAGCAAGACCCGGCGCAGCATTTTCGTGCTGCTGCCG
Organism: uncultured Pseudomonadota bacterium; assembly: GCA_963805535.1. Classification (GTDB taxonomy): domain Bacteria; phylum Pseudomonadota; class Alphaproteobacteria; order Rhizobiales; family Xanthobacteraceae; genus Pseudolabrys. Next base: position 638,762 of record CAWDUV010000001.1, on the reverse strand, counting down.
CTCGTCGTCTTCGCGGCGCTGGCGGTGCTGTTCTATGTCGGCCTGCACGAGGGCGACCCGTCGCTCTTGCCCTCGGCGCTGATCGGCAAGCCGATGCCGAAGACCGACCTGCCGCCGATCGAAGGCCTCACGCGCGACGGCAAGCCTGTGCCGGGGCTCACCGACGCGACCTTCAAGGACAAAGTGACGCTGGTGAACGTGTGGGCGTCGTGGTGCATCCCCTGCCACGACGAGGTGCCGTTCCTGCAGGCGCTGGCGCAGGACAAGCGCATTCAATTGGTCGGCATCAATTACAAGGATGCAGCCGCGGACGCGCGCCGCTTCCTCGGCCGCTACGGCAACCCCTACGCCGCCAGCGGCGCCGACCGCAGCGGCCGCGAGTTCGATCAACTGGGGCGTCTATGGCGTGCCGGAGACTTATCTCATCACGCGCGACGGCCGCATCGCCTTCAAGCTGGTGGGCCCGATCGACGCCCGCAATCTGCAGAGCAGGCTCGAACCGCAGATCAAGAAAGCGTTGGACAGCAAACCGTGATTGTCATCGCCCGCGAAGGCGGGCGATCCAGTACTCATCAGCAACTGTAGTCACAATCGTTCGCTTGCGTTTGCTGGATGCCCCGCATTCGCGGGGCATGACAGCCGCGCAGGAGGCGCCCGCTCTACTCCCCCTCCGCCGCCGACGCTTTCGGCTTCGCCGCATAGCGCTGCAGCAGCGGATATTGCGCCGCGCCGAACAGAAAGGTGAGCGGCACCACGCCGAACAGCTTGAAGCTCACCCAGACGTCGGTAGAGAAATTGCGCCAGACGATCTCGTTGAGGATCGCCAGCGCGAAGAAGAACAACGACCAGCGCCAGGTCAACTTGCGCCAGCCCTCGTCGGTCAGATCGAACACCGAATTGAACATCACGCCGAGGAACGACTTGCCGAAGGCAAGGCCGCCGATGAGCGTGCCGCCGAACAGCAGGTAGATGATGGTCGGCTTGAGCTTGATGAAGGTGTCGTTGTGCAGCACCAAAGTGAGCCCGCCGAAGATCAGCACGATAATGGCGGTGACCAGCGGCATCACTTCCACGCGCCGCGTCTTGACGTAAGCGACGAGAAGCGCGATCAGCACCGCCGCCATGAACGCCGCGGTGGCGGTGAAAATGCCGAAGCGGGCATTGGCGGCGAAGAACAGCACCAGCGGCCCGAGGTCGAGCGTGAGCTTGAGAAAGGGGTTGAGCTTTTGTTTTTCAGTCATAGGGTTTCTTTACCGCGCAAATCTCTCCGCTGTCATGCCCCGCGAAAGCGGGGCATCCAGTAATCGCCAACGCCCTAGTTCATCATCAGCGCCTGCGTTTACTGGGTCATCCGCCTTCGGGATGACGACAGCCTCAGCTTTTCTCCAACCCCACCACCGCGCGGGCAAAGTCGCGTGCGGTGAACGGCGCCAAGTCCTCGACGCCCTCGCCGACGCCGATGAAATGCACCGGCAGGCCGAACTTGGCGGCGATCGCCACCAGGATGCCGCCGCGCGCGGTGCCGTCGAGCTTGGTCATCACCAAACCTGTAACACCGGCGATCTTGCCGAAAATCTCCACCTGCTGCAGCGCGTTCTGACCCACGGTGGCGTCGAGCACCAGCAGCACCGCGTGCGGCGCCGTCGGCTCCACTTTGCGCATCACGCGCACCATCTTTTCCAATTCGCTCATCAGCTCGGCGCGATTCTGCAGGCGGCCGGCGGTATCGACCAGCACGATCTCGGTGCCTTGGGCTTTGGCGGCGGCGATGGCGTCGAAGGCAAGGCTGGCGGCGTCGCTGCCCGGCGCGCGCGCCATGATGGAGGCGCCGGTGCGCTCGGCCCAGATCTTGAGCTGGTCGATGGCGGCGGCGCGGAAGGTGTCGCCCGCCACCAGCATCACCGATTTGCCTTCGCGGCGGAAGCGCGCGGCGAGCTTGCCGATGGTCGTGGTCTTGCCGGAGCCGTTGACGCCGGCGACCAGCACGACGAAGGGCCGCGCCGCGATCTCCAGCGGCCTGGCGACGGGGCTGAGCACCTTCTCGATCTCGGCCGCCAGCACGCCCTTGACCTCGTCGGGCGTGAGGTCGGGCGGATAGCGGCCTTGGCCGAAATCGTCGACGATGCGCAGGGCGAGCTCCTGGCCGAAATCGGCGCGCACCAGCTCGTCCTCCAGCGCGTCCAGCGTCTCGGGCTCGAGCCGGCGGTTGCTCACCAGGCCGCTGATGGCGGAACCGAGCGAGGCCGAGGTGCGCCCGAGCCCGCCGCTCAGGCGCTTCCACCAGCTTCCCGGTTGTGCGGTCTCGCTTTCGGTCTCGGTGCTGTCGTTCATGGTGGGCCCGTGATAGCCGGTCCCCATTGACCGAGAAACCCCATTTGGTCATTCCGGGGCGGGAGCGATCAGTTCGCGAACCCGGAATCCGGATGCGACCACGGTGCTTGGCTCCGGCAATTACGGGTTCGCCGCCCTTCGCGGCGCGCCCCGGAATGACGAGATTGAGATGACCCCGGAAGAGATGCTGGCCCGCCTGCTCTACCGCGACGGGCTGATGCTGGTGATCGACAAGCCGGCCGGCTTCGCGGTGCATCGCGGGCCGAAAGGCGGCGAGGCGCTGGACGATTTTTTCGAGCCGCTCTGCGCTTCGGCCTGCCGCGCGATCCGGCGCTGGCGCATCGGCTCGACAAGGATACCTCCGGCTGCCTGGTGCTCGGCCGCCACCGCAAGGCGCTCGCGCTTGCTCGGCAAGCTGTTCAAGCAGGGCAAGGTCGGCAAGACCTATTGGGCGGTGGTGGAAGGCGGGCCCGAGGCCGAGCAAGGCCGCATCGACATTGCTCTGTCGAAGCGCGACGAGACGCGCGGCTGGTGGATGAAGCCAGACCCGCAGGGCTTGCCGTCGGCGACGACGTGGACGGTGATGGGAAGAGCAAATCTTGGCACGACAGCGCCGCAAACTCGGGCCACCTCCCCCCTTGCGGGGGAGGTCGCCGCCGAAGGCGGCGGGAGGGGGGTAGCGGCGCGCACAGAGCTCGCTTCTACCCCCCTCCCCACCCCTCCCCCGCAAGGGGGGAGGGAGCAGGCTGCGGCGAGCGGCAAGTCATCGAATCAAATCACCTGGCTCGCGCTCGAGCCGCTCACCGGCCGCACGCATCAACTGCGCGTGCATTGCGCCGAGATGGGCTGGCCGATCGTGGGCGACACGATCTACGGCAGCGCGCCAAGGCAAGGCGGACCGCCGCTGCACCTGCACGCGCGCGAAGTCACGGTGCCGATCTCCAAGAACAAACCGCCGGTGAACGTCGTCGCGCCGGTGCCGGCACACATGCGGGAATTGCTGAGCGCCTGCGGCTGGCGCGATCAGTAAAGCCCCGCCTTGATCCGCTCCGGCAGCGCGCGATCGTAGCTCTCGCCGCCGAGCTTGCCCTGGCTGATTTCGGCCAGGATGGCGCCGCTCGACGGCAGGCTCTTGCGGTCGACTTTGCTCGCCTCGTCCCACAGCTTGGAGCGCACGATAGCCTTGGCGCAGTGATAGAAGGCGGTCTCGACATGCACCAGCAGCACGCTGCGCGGCAGCTTGCCGTTGACGGCGAAGCGTTGCAGCAGGTCGGGATCGATGGAAATGGCGGCGCGGCCGTTCACCCGCAATGTCTCGCCGACGCCGGGAATGAGAAACAGCAGCGCGATGCGCGGATCGCGCACGATGTTGCGGAAGCCGTCGATGCGGTTGTTGCCGGGGCGGTCGGGAATGGCGAGCGTCTTGTCGTCGAGCACATGGACGAAGCCGGCGGGGTCGCCCTTCGGCGAGCAGTCGAGCCCGTCCGGGCTGCTGGTGGCGATGGCCACGAAAGGCGAGGCCGCGATCAGCTTGCGGTAATTGGCGTCGATATGATCGATCTCCTTGACCACCGCGGGTCCTTGCGGGCGGCCGTAATGCGCCTCGAGCTGCTCGACCGTGGTCAAGAGATGATCGCTCATACCGAAGTCTCCCTACGCAGCCAGTAGTTGCCGGCCGTCGTGGCCGGCGATGGTGAGATCGAGAATGGCGCCCGGCTCGACGGCTGCGTTGAGCCGCACTGGCGTAAACTGCTCGGTGCGCGCCAACGCGCGCGATTCAACGAGCACACGGCGGCGGGCGCCGACTTCGCGCGCGAGATGTCGGGCCAAAGCCGCCTCGCCCTTCTCGCGCAAGATGCGGGCGCGCTCCTTGACCACGTCGCGGGCAACCTGCGGCATGCGCGCGGCCGGCGTCCCGGGGCGCGGCGAAAACGGGAAGACATGCAATTGCGTCAGCCCGCATTCGTCGATCGAGATCGAGCGAGCGCGCGAAGGCTGCCTCCGTTTCGGTCGGAAAGCCGGCGATGATGTCGGCGCCGAAGGCGACGTCGGGACGCAAGGCGCGCACCTTATCGCAGAACGCAATCGCGTCGCCGCGAGAAGTGCCGCCGCTTCATGCGTTTCAAGATGAGGTCGTCGCCGGCCTGCAGCGACAGGTGCAGATGCGGCATCAGGCGCGGCTCGTTGGCGAGCGCGTCGAGCAGATCGGCGTCGGCCTCGACCGAGTTGATGGACGAGAGCCGCAACCGCGCCAGCGCCGGCACCGCGCGCAAGATGCGCTTCACCAGCGTGCCCAGGCGCGCTTCGCCGGCGCGATAGCTGGTGATGTCGACGCCGGTGAGCACCACCTCGCGGTAGCCGTTGTCGACCAGCCGGCGCACCTGCGCCACCACGTCCGCCACGGCCAGCGAGCGCGAATTGCCGCGCCCGAACGGGATGATGCAGAAGGTGCAGCGATGATCGCAGCCGTTCTGCACCTGCACGAAAGCGCGGGCGCGGCCTTCGATCGCATCGATCGCATGCGGCCGCATTTGCTTCACCGCCATGATGTCGGCGACGGTTACTCTTTCGTTCGCCTGCCACAGGCGGGCGTCGAGCTTTTCCTCGTTGCCGGCCACGCGCGTCACTTCCGGCATGGCGGCGAACACGTCCGGCTGCGCTTGCGCCGCGCAGCCGGTGACGAGGATGCGCGCATCCGGCCGCTCGCGCCGGATGCGGCGAATGCTCTGCTTGGCCTGCCGCACCGCCTCCGCCGTCACCGCGCAGGTATTGACCACCACGGCGTCATGCGCGCCGGCGCGCTTCGCCTCGCGCTTGATGATTTCCGACTCGTAGGTGTTGAGCCGGCAGCCGAAGGTGACGACGTCGACAGTCATGGCACCGTGGCCTTGAACAATGCCGGGTCAAACCTGCCGGCGAATTCGAATTCCACCGGCCCGGTCATCAGCACGTGGTCGTCCTGCTCGCGCCATTCGATAGTCAATTCGCCGCCCGGCAGCGTCACCTTGACCTTGCGGTTCGTGCGCTTGAGCCGCGCGGCGGCAACGGCAGCCGCACAGGCGGCTGAGCCGCAGGCCTTGGTGAGGCCGGCGCCGCGCTCCCAGGTGCGGATGACGATGTGGTCGCGCGCCACGATGTGCGCGAGCGTGATATTGGCGCGCTCGGGAAAGATCGGATGGTTCTCCAGCAGCGGCCCGAAGCGGTGCAAGTCATAGGCGTTGACGTCGTCCACCCAGAAGATAGCGTGCGGGTTGCCCATGCTGACCGCCGACGGCGTGTGCAAGCACCGGCTTGTCGATCGGCCCGATCTGCAATTCGATGTTGCGGGTGTCGCGGATTTCTTCCGCCAAGGGAATCTCGTTCCACTTGAAGCGCGGTGCGCCCATGTCGACGGTGAACGCATCGCCGTTCTTCCAGCAATTGATGATGCCGGCGGTGGTCTCGAAACTGAGCGCGTCCTTGCCGCTCTGCCTGGCGACCTGGTCGGCGACGCAGCGCATGCCGTTGCCGCAGGCGCCGGCTTCCGAGCCGTCGCTGTTGTAGATGCGGATGAAGCCGTCGGTGCCGGGGGTGCGCGGCGGGTAGATCGCCATGAGCTGGTCGTAGGGCACGGCGCCGGGCGCGGCCGCCGCGCGCGCCTCCTCGGGCGCGATCTTGGCCGGCCGATCGCGCAGATCGACGACGACGATCTCGTTGCCGACGCCGTTCATTTTCACGAAATTGTGGTTGGCGAGCACGCCCATTCGTCATCTGCCGATGCTTAAGATTGCCCGGGTTTCGCCCGGTTTATATGGCGAATAGGCGCGGATTGGCCAGGGGCCGTGCTAGAATGGCGGCAAATCGCAAAGGGGCCGGCCGATCGAGGAGAACCCGCATGATGTCGTGCCACCGCCTGGCGGCGCCGGCCGTGCTGGCCGTTCTGATCGGGCTTGCCGGCGGCCCGGCGCCGGCCTTGAGCGCGCCGGAGCAGGCAGCGCCTCCCACGCAGGCGCAAGGCCCAGGCAATCCGGACCTGGAGGCGCCGCACGCCCTGCAGCCGGGCGACGCCTTCGGCACGGAAGTCACCCTGCCCCAACGCACCATCCTCTACCTGCAGGGCCACAGCAAATGGGACAGCGCGCTCGACACGCTGGTCGATTCCTTCAAGTCGCTCGACCAATATCTCGCCAAGCAGGGCATCAAGCCGAGCGGCCCGCCCATGACCATCTACGTGCGTACCGACGACACCGGCTTCGACTTCCGCGTCGCGGTGCCGATCGCGCAGCCGCCGGCCAGTCCGCCCAAGGGCGATCTCGCGGTCGGCCAGGCGCCGGCCGGCAAGGCGCTCAAATTCGTGCACCGCGGCTCCTACGACGCGATGGACGAAACCTATGAGGCGATCGTCAATTATCTCGACGGCAAGGGGCTGGAGGCCAAGGACGCTTTCCTGGAAGAATATCCCGACGGCCCGCTCGGCCAGGGCGACACGCTCAAAGTCAATGTCTACGTTCCGGTGAAATGACCATGCATCGATTGTTTATCGCAATTCTCGCGCTCTCCGCCGCGCTCGCCATGCCGCTCACCGCCCGGGCGATGGACAAGCTCGTCACCGTCACCGGCCAGGCTTCGGTCAGGTCGGCGCCCGACACCGCGCTGATCCGCATCGGCGTCACCAGCCAGGGCAAGACCGCGCACGAGGCAAGCGACGCCAATGCCAAGCACATGACGGCGGTGATGAACGCCATCAAGGCGGGCGGCATCGCGGAACGCGACGTGCAGACCTCGCGGCTGTCGCTGCAGCCGCTGTACGATTCCAAGGGCGGCACCACGCGGCTGCTCGGCTTCCGCGTGACCAACCAGCTCACGGTGACGATCCACGACATCGGCCGGCTGCCGGCGCTGCTCGACCGCGCCATCGCCGCCGGCGCCAACGAGATGTCGGGCATCGAGTTCATCGTCTCCGCCCAGTCCAAGCTGCTCGACCAGGCGCGCGGCGAGGCGATCGCCGACGCCCACCGCAAGGCGGCGCTCTATGCCAAGGCGGCCGGCGCCAAGCTCGGCCATGTGGTGGCGATTGCTGAGGAGGGGGCGCCCACCCCGCCGCGCCACTTCGCGGCAATGCGCGCCGGCGCCGGAGCAGTGCCGGTGGCGCCGGGCGAGCAGACGCTGCGGGCCATGGTGACGGTGAGCTACGAACTTGCGCAATGAGGCTCGTCCCACGGAGCCGCCGGAGGCGATGACGCTAGCCGTCGCAGACCGCGACTCGGCCGAGAAGGAAACTTTTCTCACGCTCGTTCCGGGTCAGGCTGGCCGCGCGTTCGAATTCGACCTTGGCTTCGGCGAGTCGCCCCGCCCGAAACAGGAAATCCCCTTTCGCCGCCGGTAGCGGCGCGTAATTGCGTAAGACCGCCGCCCGTTCGATTTCGCCAATTAGCGTCAACCCGACTTGTGGACCGAATGCCATGCTATGGGCCACCGCCCGATTGAGATCGACCACCGGCGACGGCATGACCTCACGCAGCTTGTCGTATAGCGCCGCGATCTTTTCCCAATCGGTCTGTTCCGCTTTGCGCGCCCTGGCGTGACAAGCGGCTAGCGCGGCCTGCAAGGCATAAGGCCCGGTAGCGCCGCCGAGCGCCTCGGCGCGTTCCAGGCCGGCAAGACCGCGGCGGATCAAAAGTTGGTCCCAATAGGCGCGGTTTTGCTCGGTCAAGGGGACCAGCGAGCCGTCCGGCGCCGTGCGGGCCTTGAAACGCGAAGCCTGGATTTCCATCAGCGCGAGGAGGCCGAGAACCTCGGGCTCTTCCGGCATGAGGCCGGCGAGGATGCGGCCCAAACGCTGCGCCTCCGCGCACAAGGCCGGACGGATCAGATCCTCTCCGGCGGTCGCCGCATAGCCCTCGTTGAAGATCAGGTAGACGACCTCGAGCACCGAGGCGAGGCGCGCTTCGCGCTCCTTGCCGTGCGGCACTTCGATAGGTGGGGCCGGCGTCGCCGAGCACCTTTTTGGCGCGCACGATGCGCTGAGCGATTGTGGGTTCGTTCGACAGGAAGGCGCGGGCGATTTCGTCGGTGGTCAAACCGCCGATCAGGCGCAAGGTGAGCGCCGCGCGCGCCTCCGGCGATAGCACCGGATGACAGGCGGCGAAGATAAGGCCAAGAAGCTCATCGCCCAGATCATCATCGAGCGCGGCTTCGATAACCTCGACGCTGGTATCGCGTTCATCCTCCACGTCGCGGCCGATTTCCGCATGCTTGCGCTCGACCATCTTGTCGCGGCGGAAGATCGTCGATGGCGCGTCGCTTGGCGGTGGCCATCAGCCAGGCACCGGGCTTGTCCGGCACCCCGGTCTGCGGCCATTCGGCGAGGGCTGCAACGAGAGCGTCCTGCGCGAGTTCTTCCGCCAGGCCCACGTCGCGCACCATGCGGGCGAGGCCCCCGATGAGCCTCGCCTGTTCGATCCGGAAGACCGCTTCGATCGCCTGATGGGTTTCGGTCGCTGCCACCCATCCCGCTTAAGCGAGCAAAGCGGGCGAAGGCAAGTCACAGCGGGGAGCGCGGCAAGCCGCGCCCCCATCAGCATCATCGCGTTTCAGCGGTCCTTGATCTTGTCGCGGACCCGATCGTGGATTTCGGTCGCTTCCGGGGTGATTATCCCCTCGAAGTCGGCCATCTCGTAGAACGGCCGGATTTCGATTTCGCTCGGACCGGGCATGGGGTTGGGGCAGCGCTTCACCCATGCGACCGCTTCGGCCAGGTCCTTGACCTCCCAGATCCAGTAGCCGGCGACCAGCTCGCGGGTCTCGGCGAAGGGACCGTCGATGACGGTGCGGCGCGGCCCGTCGAACGCCACGCGCTTGCCCTGCGAAGACGGCTTCAGGCCGTCACCGGACAACATGATGCCAGCCTTCACAAGTTCCTCGTTGAACTTGCCCATCGCGACGAACATCTCGGCCGTTTCGGCCGTGGGTTTGAGTCCTTGTTCGGAGTCCTCGGTCGCCTTAACCATCACCATGACACGCATTGTCGTTTCTCCTCTAATCCGTGGAGACCACCCCGGCCTCCTTGCCCCAACGACGAACGAGGTCCAGCTCGATCGACATCCCGGCCAAACTTTTTTGCCGAAAAATCGGCGGCGGTCCCCCGGGGAGCCATGGGAACGGGTCACATTAAGCCGAAATGCGATGGAGTTACCGACCCTGGCCGCCTCGTGTCACGAAATGACAGCGGGATATCAATGCCTTGACTTCGCCCTACCCCATCCCTAGTTTCCGCCCGTCTTCGCTTAAGACGTGAAATCCAAGTTCCGCCGCCCGGTCCCGACGAGGCCGGAGGCCCCCGCCCGACAGCGCGATGCGCCCTCGGGCGCTATGAGTGTTTTGAGCCCGTCATTGCCGGGCCCGCCGCCCGGCAATCCGATCTTTTCGCAAAGGGATGGATGCCCGGGTCAAGCCCGGGCATGACGAAGGAATGGAAATCTGATGTTCGACACCCTGTCGGAAAAGCTCGGCGGCATTCTTGACCGCCTCACCCGCCGCGGCGCGCTGACCGAGGAAGACGTTGATGCAGCGCTGCGCGAGGTGCGGCGCGCACTGCTGGAAGCCGACGTCGCGCTCGACGTGGCGCGTGCCTTCACCGAGCAGGTAAAGCAGCACGCGGTCGGCGTCGAGGTGATGAAGTCGGTCACCCCGGGCCAGATGGTGGTCAAGATCGTGCACGACCAGCTCGTGCAGACGCTCGGCACCGAAGGCCAGGGAATTGACCTGCACGCGGCACCGCCGGTCGCCATCATGATGGTCGGCCTGCAGGGCTCCGGCAAAACCACCACCACCGCCAAGCTCGCCAAGCGGCTCGCCGACCGCCAGCGCCAGAAGGTGCTGATGGCCTCGCTCGACACCCGCCGCCCCGCCGCCATGGAGCAGCTCGCGGTGCTCGGCCGCGAGACGCAAACCGACACGCTGCCGGTCGTCGCCGGGCAGACGCCGCCGCAGATCGCCAAGCGCGCGCTCGAGGCCGCGCGCCTCGGCGGCTACGACGTGGTGCTGCTCGACACCGCCGGCCGCACCACGCTCGACGACGAGATGATGAACGAGGCGGCGCAGGTCAAGCAGGCCGCCAATCCGCACGAAGTGCTGCTGGTCGCCGACTCGTTGACGGGCCAGGACGCGGTCAATCTCGCGCGTTCGTTCGACGAGCGCGTCGGCTTGACCGGCATCGTGCTCACGCGCGTCGACGGCGACGGCCGCGGCGGCGCCGCGCTCTCCATGCGCGCGGTCACCGGCAAGCCGATCAAGCTGATCGGCACCGGCGAGAAGCTCGACGCACTGGAGGAATTCGACCCGTCGCGCGTCGCCGGCCGCATCCTCGGCATGGGCGACGTGGTGGCGCTGGTCGAGAAGGCGGCCGAGCATATCGACCAGGAAAAGGCGTTGCGCGCCGCCGAGAAGATGCGCAAGGGCTCCTTCGACCTGTCCGACCTGCGCGAGCAGCTGCAGCAGATGCAGGCCATGGGCGGCATGAGCGGGCTGATGGGCATGCTGCCGGGCATCGCCAAGATGAAGAACCAATTGGCGCAGGCCAATATCGACGAGACCATCGTCAAGCGGCAGATGGCGATCATCGACTCCATGACGCCGAAGGAGCGCCGCAACCCCGACATCCTCAAGCACAGCCGCAAGAAGCGCATCGCCGCCGGCTCCGGCACCAAGGCCGAGGACATCAACAAGCTGTTGAAGATGCACCGCACCATGGCGGACATGATGAAGGCCATGGGCAAGGGCAAGCGCGGCGCGCTCGGCGGGCTGGGCCAGATGCTCGGCTTCGGCGGCGGCGCCATGCCGTCGCCGGAGGAGATGCAGAAGCTGGCGCAGCAGATGCCGGGCGGGCTCGGCGGCGGCGGCCTGCCGCCGAATATGCCGGGCCTGCCGAAAGGCCTGCCGCCCAACATGCCCGGTTTGCCGGGCATGCCGGGGCTGGGAAAGTTTCCCGGATTGCCGGGCCTGCCGGGCGCGGGGAAAAAGAAATGAGCTACGCCCGTCCGCACGAGCGCTTTGCCGCGCGCATGACGCTTAGTCCGGAAGCGGTGAGCGCCTTCGCGCGCGCGGTCGGCGACGAAAATCCGCTACATCACGACGCCGATCTCGCCGCCCGCTCGCGTTTCAAGCGCCTGTTCGCCAGCGGCGCACAAACCACCGGACATCTGATGGGATTGACCGCCGCCCATTTCGCCAAGCGCGGCGCCATGGTGGGGCTCGAATTCTGGTTTCGCTTCAAGAAGCCGGTTTATGCCGACGAGACGATCGATCTCGAATGGCTGGTCATTTCGGTGAAGCAGACCTCCCGGCGTGACGGCGAAATCATCGATCTGCGCGGCCGGCTCCGCAACGAACGCGGCGAAACCGCTGTGGGCGCGAAAGGCCGCGTCCTCGTCACCGAAAACATATGAACGCGTCTAAAACGTAGGAAAGGAAAGTTCGAATGTCTCTCGTCATCCGCATGGCCCGCGCCGGAACCAAGAAGCGGCCGTTCTATCACATCGTCATCGCCGACTCGCGCAGCCCCCGCGACGGCCGCTTCATCGAGCGCATCGGCTACTTCAATCCTTTGCTGCCGAAGGACAAGGTAGAGCGGCTGAAGCTCGACCTCGACAAGGTCAAGGACTGGATGAAAAAGGGCGCGCAGCCGTCCGACCGCGTGATGCGCTTCCTCGACGCCGCCGGCGTCGCCAAGCGCGAGAAGCGCAACAATCCGCAGAAGGCGGTGCCGCGCAAGGAGCGCAAGGTGCAGGCCGAGGAAGCGGCCAAGGCCAAAGAAGCCGCCGCCGCCGCCGCCAAGACCGCTGCCGCCGCCAAGGCCAGCGAGGCGGCCGCCGAAGCGCCGGCGGCGAGCTGATGTGCGCCGCCTGAGCCGTGGCCGAGCGCATCCGCGTCGCCCGCATCGGAGCCGCGCACGGCGTCCGCGGCGAGGTGAAGCTGTGGTCGTTCACGCAAGATCCGCTGGCGGTCGCCGGTTACGGGCCGCTGGAAAGCGAAGACGGCGCGCGCGCGTTCGAGATCGAGAGCCTGCGCCCGGCCAAGGACTTCCTGGTCGCGCGGCTGGCCGGCATCGCCACCCGCGACGCAGCGGAAAAACTGACCAACACCGACCTGTTCGTGCCGCGCGAACGGCTGCCGGCGATCGAAGAAGAAGACACGTTCTACCACGCCGACCTGATCGGCTGCGCCGCGGTGACGGCTTCGGGTGTTAGCGTAGGCACGGTAAGCGCGCTGCATAATTTCGGCGCCGGCGACATTATCGAGATCGCGCCGGAAGGCGGCGGGCAAACGCTGATGCTGCCGTTCACCGAGGCGACGGTGCCGGAGGTGGATGTGAAGGCGAAGCGGATTGTGGTGACCAAGCCTGAAGAGATTGTCGTCCCGGCCGAGCGAAGCGAGGGCCGGGACCCATAACCCCTGTAGTCAAGATGCGGACAGACAGGGGTTATGGGTCCCCGCCTGCGCGGGGACGACAGCGGAGAGGCTAGCGATCATGTGGCGCGCGAGCGTACTCACCATCTTCCCGGAAATGTTCCCCGGCCCGCTGGCAACGAGCCTGGCCGGCAAGGCGCTTGATTCCGGCATTTGGTCGCTCGACACCCACGACATCCGCAGCGCCGCAACCGACAAGCACCGCACCGTCGACGACTCGCCGGCGGGCGGCGGGCCCGGCATGGTGATGAAGGCCGACGTGCTGGCAAGGGCTCTGGATAATCTTTCGCTCGACGCCGTGCCGCACGACACGCGCCCCCGCCTGCTGATGAGTCCGCGCGGCGCACCGCTCACGCAGAGCAGGGTGGCCGATCTCGCGCGCGGGCTCGGCGCGGTGATCGTCTGCGCGCGCTTCGAGGGCGTCGACGAGCGGCTGATCGCGGCGCGCAAGCTGGAAGAGGTTTCGCTCGGCGATTTCGTGCTGTCCGGCGGCGAGATCGCGGCACTGGCGCTGATCGACGCCTGTGTGCGGCTCATTCCCGGCGTGATGGGCAAGGAGGCCTCCGCCGCGGAGGAAAGCTTCGCCGACGGGCTGTTGGAATATCCGCAGTACACGCGGCCGCCGCTGTTCGAGGGCTTGGCCGTCCCGGACGTGCTGTTGTCGGGCGACCACGACAAGATCGCCGCCTGGCGGCGGGCGCAAAGCGAGCGCCTCACGCAAGAGCGCCGCCCCGACCTGTGGGCGGCGTATCGGAAGCGCAAGAAATAGGCCTGTCATTCCGGGACGCGTGCGCCAGCACGCGGACGGAATGACGCGGGATAATCTGCGGCAAGCGCTCAATCGTTCAAATTATGCACGTGGTTGGGCGCGCCTTTGGTGTCGACCACGAAGAACTGCTTGCCGATGAGATTGCGCGCGGCGCAGTCGAGCGCGTCGCCCTTCTGGAAATTGCGGTTCTGCAGCACGAAGCGCTCGTGCTGGATGCAGAAGTAGCCGCCGTTCTGGCCGGGCTTGGCCTGCCAGATGCCGCCCTTCGAGCCGGTGGCATAGAGGTAGTAATAGCTGTTGGTCAGGTCGCCGTTCATGACCTGCCGGCAATGGCCGGGCTGGATGGTCCACCAGCCCTCCGAGGTCCAGCCGAACTGCTGGTGCGGATAGCCGAAGGCCACGTCCACCCGCTGGCTGGAATGGTTGCAGACGCGGAACCCGGCCTGCGCCGGCCCGGCCAAGGCGAAACCGGCCAGAACCAGGGCCGCCAGGGCAAAAAACGCGCGTTTGGGCATGGTCGGCCTCCTTGTTCGATTATAGCTAACAGGCGCGCCGGCCGGGCGGCTTTGATTTGCGGCAAAATCGTCCCTTCGTCACCCTGGCGCCGCTTTCGGCAATAAAAAGCATGACAAAATAGCGGGCTTGCAGTAGAAGCCCGCCGACCCATTCAGACCGGATTTGTCAGGACCCGCGCGCCGGATGCTGGCGCTGCCGACGGAGATTTCGCCATGAACCTCATCCAACAGCTCGAAAAAGAGCAGGTCGAGAAGCTCTCGGCCGGCAAGGAAATCCCCGATTTCGGCCCCGGCGACACCGTGCTGGTGAACGTGAAGGTGGTGGAAGGCGAGCGCAGCCGCATCCAGGCCTATGAGGGCGTCTGCATCGGCCGCTCCGGCCGCGGCCTGCACGAGAACTTCACCGTGCGCAAGATTTCCTACGGCGAGGGCGTCGAGCGCGTGTTCCCGCTCTACGCGCCGATGATCGACTCGATCAAGGTCGTGCGCCGCGGCAAGGTGCGCCGCGCCAAGCTCTATTACCTGCGCGGCCTGCGCGGCAAGAAGGCCCGCATCGCCGAGGCGCAAGGCCCCGTCGGCGAAGAAGCGCGTGCCGCGGCCAAGGCCGAGTAAGGCCAAGGGTTTGCGCCGCTATCCAAGGGGCCGCTTGCGCGGCCCTTTTTCGTTGGGGCGCCGATCTATGTTCCGCTCATTCCCTGTGTCCCGGATGCGGTGCAGCATGAGCGCGGTACGCACGAAATGATGCATCGCTGATCCGGGACCCCGGTTGATAAAAGCAGTGGAACCGGGGTCCCGGGTCTGCAGCGCACCGCTTCACTTCGTTACGCGCTGCGCTGCGCCCGGGAGACCTATGCCTTTGGCCGGGATGAACGCACGGTTGGGTGTTCGCGTTGTCGCCACCGGCACGACAGGCTATATAGCCGCCATGATTTCCAAGGCTCAGCGCATCGTCCTCGCCGACCACACCCGGCTGCCCTGGCGCTTCTTCGGGCGGCTGATGGCGAGCGTACAAGCGCGACTTTGACCGGCTGCCGCCGGCCTTTAGCCGGCATGCGCCGCTTTTTTCCCCGCTTACCTGAATAAGGCATTCGAGCAATGAAACCGCGTACGCTCTACGACAAGATCTGGGACGACCATCTGGTGGACGAACAGCCGGACGGCACCTGCCTCATCTATATCGACCGCCATCTGGTGCACGAGGTGACCTCACCGCAGGCCTTCGAAGGCCTGCGCGCGGCCGGGCGCAAAGTGCACGCGCCGGACAAGACGCTCGCCGTGGTCGATCACAACGTGCCGACCAGCGACCGCAACAAACCCAATCCCGATCCGGAAAGTGCCGAACAGATCGCCGCGCTCGACAAGAACGCCAAGGAGTTCGGCATCGAATATTTCAACGAGTTCGACAAGCGCCAGGGCATCGTCCACATCATCGGCCCCGAGCAGGGCTTCACCCTGCCCGGCACCACCATCGTGTGCGGCGACAGCCACACCGCCACGCACGGCGCCTTCGGCGCGCTCGCCTACGGCATCGGCACCTCTGAAGTCGAGCATGTGCTGGCGACGCAGACGCTGATCCAGAAGAAGTCGAAGAACATGCGCGCGCTGGTCGAAGGCAAATTGCCGGCTGGCGTCACCGCCAAGGACATCATCCTCGCCATTATTGGGGAAATAGGCACCGCCGGCGGCACCGGCTACGCGCTGGAATATGCCGGCGAAGCGATCCAGTCGCTGTCGATGGAAGGCCGCATGACGGTGTGCAACATGTCGGTGGAAGGCGGCGCCAAGGCCGGCTTCATCGCGCCCGACCAGAAGACCTACGACTATCTCAAGGACAAGCCGAAGGCGCCCAAGGGCAAGGCCTGGGACGAGGCCATGCGTTATTGGGAGACGCTTGCCTCGGACGAGGACGCCCATTTCGACCACGAGGTCAGGCTGCATGCCGCCGAGCTGCCGCCGCTGGTGACCTGGGGCACCAGCCCCGAACAGGTCGCCTCGATCGGCGGCCGCGTGCCGGTCGCCGCCGATATCCGCGACGAGCACAAGCGCCACGCCGCCGAACGCTCGCTTCGCTACATGGGCCTGCAAGGCGGCGAGAAGATCGCCGACATCAAAATCGACCGCGTGTTCATCGGCTCCTGCACCAACGCGCGCATCGAGGACCTGCGCGAAGTGGCGCGCATCGTCGGCGACAAGCGCGTCAACGGCAACGTCAACGCCATGATCGTGCCGGGCTCCGGCCTGGTGAAGGAGCAGGCGGAAGCCGAAGGCCTCGACAAGATCTTCAAGGCCGCCGGCTTCGACTGGCGCGAGCCGGGCTGCTCGATGTGTCTCGCCATGAACCCGGACAAGCTCAGCCCCGGCGAGCGCTGCGCCTCGACCTCGAACCGCAACTTCGAAGGCCGCCAGGGCCACAAGGGACGGACTCACCTTGTGTCGCCGGCGATGGCGGCGGCGGCGGCGATCGCCGGGCATTTTGTCGATGTAAGGGAGTGGAAGTAGGCGCATGCTTCAGTCTGCCGCATCGAAGCCAGCTTTTGCCCGCGGACGATACACGCTAAAGTAGCCTTCGTTCATAGTAGCGGGGGCGCCTATGACAACCCCTAATGATGTATTGGCGTGGACGAAAGTCCTTGGGCCTTTCGTGTTCGGCGGGCTCGCTCTTAGTTCGTCGGCATGGGTATTTACAAAACTTCGAACCTTGAAGCTTCCGGGCTTGGCGTTCGCTTCGCTCGGCACAATTTTGCTCGTAGCACCGTTCAGCGACCTGCTCCGATTCAAAGTCGACGGGACAAAAATCGAATTTGAAATAAAGGCCCTGCGCGAACAAATGTCGGAGACCGGCAAGGGCATCGCATCATTAAACAACAAGGTGTCGGAGGCCGGCAAGCGCATCGCATCATTGAACAACAAGGTCGAGGCATTGCCGGCTGTGTATTCCGCAAGCGCCGAGGACATTGCACGCCAAGTGAAAACCCTCCAGGCCTCCCTCTCAGCCGTGGAAAATCAGATGCCGAAGTTTGCAAAATTAGAAGGCAAGCTCGACAAGGTCCAACAAACAGTCGCCAGCGTGGAAAATCGCGTAAGTAAATCGGCGCTGGTGGCTTACATGCCCGATCCTTATGCCGCTTTCGGCAAAAAGCCCCTCAAGAAATTCTACTCCGACACGGGTGTCGCACTGTACTCTCCGGGCAAAGCGCCGAATTATGTTGCCTGGGATGACATTTCCAAATTCCTCGAAGCGCTCGACAAAGGCGCCAAGAAGAAAACCGAAGACATAACGAAATCAAAAACGCCGGCTGCGAAGTCAAATTGAGCGCAATAAAACGACGGGCGGTGAAGTGTTTGCGAAGTTTTCCGCCGATGTAAGGGACGGAAAAATATCGCGTTGCTTCAACGCGTGAATCAAAGGGCCTGCCATACCGGCGGCCTTTTTATTTCAGCGTTGCGTCAATAACACCGCCGCACGTCGCGCCAGACCCAATGACCGTGGCGCCAGACGCGGATCTGTTCCCAGCCGCAATCGTCCGGCGGAGGCGGCGGCGGTTCGTCGTAGTAATAGGGATCGCCGTAATAGTAGGGATCGCCGTAGCCGTAGAAGCCGGGCACGCCGAAACCGAGATAGACGCCGCCGCCCCAACCGCCGCCACGATAGCCGTGATAACCGCCGTGGTAGCCGCCACCGTAATGGCCACCGCCGTGATAGCTGCCACCGTAATGGCCGCCGCCATGATGGCCGCCACCGCCGCCATGATGCTGCGCGCGGGCGCCGACCGGCGCCGCCATGACGCCGGCGATCAGCAGCGCGCCTGCCAAATATTTCACGTGCTTCGACATCGCCGTTCCTCCGACGCCACCCCGAGGCCGGAAACTAAAACTAAAATCGAGCAAATTGGAGGTGCGTTAGCGCCACCAGCAGCGCATCTGCGGCGTGATCACCGGGCCGCTCAAGCGGTATTCCTTGGCGAGCCAAAAGCGGCAATGACGCTTGGCGCTGGGGCTCAGGTAACGGTGGCGCGGGTGGATGACGATGTGCGGGCGCGATTGCCCGGTGTATTCCCGGGTGCCGGCGCGCTCGGCCGCCGCCCGCGCGACACCGCTGCCCAGCACCAAGAGGCCGGTCAGCGCCGCCACGCCCATGCCCAACGCCAATCTCGGCATGCCCCACTCCGTCCGCTAGAGGCGCAAACCTAGCACCGCTAGCGGTCATTCCCATAGCGCTGCGAGCGATTATAGGTCGCGTGCGAGGCGCCGGCCCGGTAATAGCGGGTATGGGCGGAGTATTCATTGCTGCCGTAGCTGCGGTAGGCGCTGCTGCTGCTGCTGGGACGGTGGCTGCGGTAGCTGTCGGGCGTTCCGTCGTAGCTGTAGAGCACCTGGCCCGGCTTGTCGCGGCAGCTGAAGAATTCCGCCGATGCCGGCGCGACCGACACCAAGAACAGCGCCGCGACGCCCGCCAGAACGCCCAAGCCCTTATCGATACGCATAGGGGCCTCACTAATTTACCTTTGGCGGCAATAACTAACATGGTTAACAGACGCTTTCCAGCCGATTCCGAAATCCCCCCTGGCAGGGCCCATAACCGCCCCTAAATGACTGACATGAAAGGCCCTTTCGAACACCTGCCGCGCGGCCGCGAGCCCTCGCTGGAGGAGTTCGAGGCCCTGGCGGCGCGCTGCTACGCCCGGCTGCCGGCCGATTTCCGCAAGCTTTGCGAGGACTTGGTCATCAGGGTGGACGATTTCGCAGGCGCAGAGGTGCTCGCCCATATGGGGATTGCCAGCCGCTACGACCTGCTCGGCCTGTTCCAGGGCATCGGCCTGCCGTTCCGCCCCGACGTCACCGGCGTCATGCCCAACATGATCTGGCTCTACCGCCGACCGATCCTCGCCTATTGGACCGGCCACCACGAGAACAGCCTCGCCGCCATCGTCGCGCACGTGCTGGTGCACGAGATCGGCCACCATTTCGGCTTTTCCGACGCCGACATGGAGGCGATCGAGGCGGCGGCCGACTAAGGCGCTAGCGGGAACCTTGAAACAATTTGAAACAACAACGCTCTACGCGTTCTGCGCGGTCCGCTTGACCAATTCCAGAAATTTTCGGACCGCCATCGACCGCTCGCCGCGACGCGATGCGAGATAGAGCGGCGCCTTGGGCTGTCCGCCGCCGGCCAGACGGCGGAATGCAACGCCATCCATGCGCATGCACTGCAGCGATTCCGGCACCAGCGAAATGCCGAGCCCGGCGGCGACGAGGCTCAGCGTCGACACGATCCGCGGCGTCTCCTGTCCGATTCGCGGACTGAACCCGGCGGCCGCGCAAGCAGACAAGATCGCATCGTAGAGACCGGGGCCGCTTGGGCGCCGATAGAGAATGAAGGTCTCATCCACCAGCGCCTTCATCGGCACGGCCTCGCCGGCCTTGGTCCGCCGCGCGAGACCGTGCGTATGCGGTAGCGCCAGCACCATCGCCTCTTCCAGCAGAGGCGCAACCACAAGCCCCTCCTGCTTCGAGATCGCGGTGCGCACGAACGCCGCGTCGATCCGCTCCTCGCGCAGGTCGTCGATCAGCTCGGCGGTGCCGCTTTCCTCCAGCGTGAGCGAGACCAGCGGAAATGCTTCCCGGTAGGCGCGGACGATGCGCGGCACGAAGGGATGGAACGGCGCCGAGCTGGTGAAGCCGACGGAAATCCGTCCCTGCTCGCCGCGCGCGGTGCGCCTGGTCGCGGCGAAGGCGTGATCGATGTGGGACAGGATCGCGCGGGCGTCGATGAGCAGCGCAGCACCGGCGTCCGTCAGTTCGACGCCGCGTGGCTTGCGGTGGAACAGCTGCACGTCGAGTTCGCGTTCCAGCGCGCGAATCTGCTGGCTGAGCGGCGGCTGCTGCATGCCGAGCCGTTCCGCCGCCCGCGTGACGTGCTTTTCCTCGGCGACGGCGATGAAGTAGCGAAGATGCCGGAGCTCCATCTGCCATATCCAATATGTATAGATATCGTACTATCGATATTATAGGACCTCGAGCCAGAACGGGCTAGTCTCCGTGGCGAAGTTGGACGAAACGTCCGCCTCGGGGCGGCCCCGGCGTTCGTACTTGTCGGCACAGCGGCTTCGCGTTAAAGAACGCGCCGCCAACAAAGAGACGAAGCGATATGGACAAATTCACCAGCCTGGAAGGCGTCGCCGCCCCGTTGCGCATGATCAATGTCGACACCGACATGATCATCCCCAAGCAGTACCTGAAGACCATCAAGCGCACCGGGCTCGGCAAGGGCCTGTTCTCCGAAATGCGCTTCAACGACGACGGCTCCGAGAACCCGGATTTCGTGCTCAACAAGCCGGCCTATCGCAACGCCAAGGTCATCGTGGCCGACGACAATTTCGGCTGCGGCTCGTCGCGCGAGCATGCGCCCTGGGCGCTGTTGGATTTCGGCATCCGCTGCGTGATCTCCACCTCGTTCGGCGACATTTTCTACAACAACTGCTTCAAGAACGGCATTCTGCCGATCCGCGTGTCGCCGGAGGACCTGGAGAAGCTGTTCGACGACGCCGAGCGCGGCGCCAATTCGACGCTGACCGTCGATCTGGAAAAACAGGAAATCCGCGGGCCCGACGGCGGCGTGGTCAAGTTCGAGATCGACGCCTTCCGCAAGCACTGCCTGCTCAACGGGCTCGACGATATCGGGCTGACCAGGCAGAAGGCCGACAAGATCGCGACCTACGAACAGAAGCAGGCCGCAGCGCGCCCGTGGGCGTGAGGCTCGCGATCGCGATAACGCTGGCCGTGCTCTGCGGCGTATCGGCCGCCTCCGCCCAGCAAACCTCTTCCGGCGCCGAGGATGCGGTCATCGACCGCGCCGCGAAGATCATCAAAGAGCATCGTCTGCTGACGGCAAAGCAGCAGCACTGCATGAGCCTCCTATATCGCGACGACAGCGATGCCAAGACCGGCAAGGTCGGCGTCTACGAAGTGCACGACAAAGAGTGCGGCGGCGACCCGGACTTCAGCCACCGGCTGTTCGATCTGGAAATCGACATGAAGACCGGCGCGGCCAAGTGGGACAATAATATCCCCGACATGGAAATGCGCCCGGTGCCGAAACGCGCGCGTTAGGGCCTCACGCCCGCGCCGCGATCGCCTCGGCGATCGCCACCGTGCGCCGCGCCATCTCGGCATGCAGGCGCTCGACCATGCGGCCGTCGATCGACACCACGCCCTTGCCCTTGTTCTCCGGCCGATCGAATACGGCGATGATCTTGCGCGCCTGTTCCACTTCCTCCGGCGAGGGCGAGAAGGCACGGTTGCAGGGCTCGATCTGGTTGGGATGGATCAGCGTCTTGCCGTCGAAGCCGAGATCGAGGCCTTGCGCGCATTCCATCGCAAAGCCGTCGGAATTGCCCAGGTCGTTGTAGACGCCGTCGAGAATTTCGATGCCGTAGATGCGCGCGGCGGCAACGCAGGTGGACAGCCACGCCAGCATGGGCGCGCGGCCGGGCACCAGGCGCGCGCGCGTGTCCTTGGCGAGATCGTTGGTACCCATGATCAGGCCGGTGAGCCGTGTCTCGGAGTCGTGCGCGGCGGCGGCGATCGACAGAATGTTGAAGATGGCGAGCGGCGTCTCGATCATCGCCCAGATGCGCGTCTTATGATCGGTGCCCATGTCGAGCAGGCGCTGGCCGATCAATTCGAGCGTGGCTGGGTTCTGCACCTTCGGCACCAGGATGGCGTCCGGCGCGGCGCGCGCGGCGGCCGTGAGGTCGTCGGTGTGCCAGGGCGTGTCGACGCCGTTGACGCGGATGAACACTTCGCGCGCGCCGAAGCCGCCGGCCTTCACCGCTGCGCAGACCTGCGCGCGCGCGGCTTCCTTGGCGTCGGGCGCGACCGAATCCTCCAGGTCGAGGATGACGCCGTCGGCGGCCAAGGTCTTGGCCTTCTCCAGCGCGCGGGCGTTGGAGCCGGGCATGTAGAGCACGCTGCGGCGCGGGCGGATGGTCATGGGCGGTCCTCGTTGATCGGGCACAGCCTACCGTCCGAGCAATCGGCGTGCCACTCTCTCGACGATGGGTGGGACTTCCAATGACGTATGGCTGGCTGGAGTGGATGGCTGCCCGGGCGGGTGGGTCGTTGTATTCGCACGTCCGGCTGGTTTCGTCACACCAGCACGGATCGTCAAGACCTTTGGCGAAATCGCAATGGGCCCGGAAAACCCGGCAGTCATTGCGGTCGACGTGCCGATCGGGCTGCCCGACCGTAGCCCGCCAAAAGGTCGGCTAGCCGAAAGTGCCGTGCGCCCGCTGCTCGGCAATCGCAAGTCCAGTGTATTTCGTATCCCCTCACGAAGTGCAGTTTATGCAAGTGTCGCAAGCGAGCCTGCTGACGAGCGCGAACGTTTCTTCCACGCTTGCAAGATCGCTCGCGATACATCGGAAGACGGCAAAGCGTTCGCTAAACAGGGATTCTATATTCTCGATAAGGTCGTCGAAGTAGATAAGTTCCTATGCGGCCATCGCGATTGCATCGCACGAGTTTATGAAACTCACCCAGAGCTGGCGTTTTGGCGGCTCAACGGCGAGCAGCCGCTGTCCGAACCCAAGAAATACAAGAGGCGAATCCATCCACCCGGCCTCAAGCTACGCCGCGAGCTGTTGATCAAGGCCGGACTTCGTGAGGATGCGGTCCGCGCCCACCCACCGCCGGGAGCAGCGTACGACGACCTCATCGACGCACTTGCCTGCACCGTCATTGCGCGCTGGATTCAACGCAACCGTGCGAAACCGTTTCCGGACCCGCCACCGGCGCCCGATTCTTGCGGCTTGCCAATGGCGATCTGGGCGTAGCGGTTCTTCCCTCTCCCCGTTTACGGGGAGAGGGTGGCGAGCATTGAGCGCATGCGAAATGCGAGCCGGGTGAGGGGCTGTTGTCGAACTGCCGTCAATTCGCTGTCACGCCCCCTCACCCGCCTGCCATCGCTTCGCTCGGCAGGCGACCTCTTCCCCGCAAGCGGGGAGAGGTGAACCAGAGCGGCTTGCCAATGGCGATCTGGGCGTGAGGCTTGCCCAAGCCCGTCGTTGCCGGGCTTGACCCGGCAATCCCACTTGGGCAGGCAGAGCGCAATTCTCAGCGAGATGGCCGGGACGAGCCCGGCCATGACAACCCCTTGGTGACACGATGAACTTCCCCCAGCGCCTGATCGACGGCTACAGCGCCTTCTTGAGCGAGCGGCTGCCGCGCGAGCAGAGCCGCTTCCGCGAGCTGGCCGAGACCGGGCAGCGCCCGGAAATCATGGTGATCGGCTGCTGCGACTCGCGCGTATCGCCGGAGGCGATCTTCGACGCGCGGCCGGGCGAGCTGTTCGTGGCGCGCAACGTCGCCAATCTGGTGCCGCCCTATACGCCGGACGGCGCCACGCGCGCCATCTCGGCCGCCTTGGAATTCGCGGTGCAGGCCCTGAAGGTGAAGCACATCGTGGTGCTGGGCCACGCGCAATGCGGCGGCATCCGCGCCTTCGCCGAGCAGGCCGCCCCGCTGTCGCCGGGCGATTTCATCGGCCATTGGATGGCGCTGATCGCGCCCGCCGTCGCGGCCGTGGGCGCGCGCGGCGACCGGCCGCTGAGCGAGCATCTCCGACTCCTGGAGCAGGCTTCCGTGGTCAAGACGCTCGACAATCTGATGAGCTTTCCCTGCATCAGCATACAGGCTGAGCGCGGCCGGCTTGCCCTGCACGGCGCCTGGTTCGGCGTGGCGACCGGGGAACTGCATGTGCTCGACCGCGCCAGCGGCGAGTTCCAGCGCGTGGCCGCCGACAAGCACGCCGAGGCCTTCGCGCAGCCGCGCTTCTGAGCCGCGCATCGCTAACCGCTCATTAACCCTGTTGCGCGGCTGGCCGGCGTAACCGCGCGGCGGCCGGGCTTTGCCGACAATGCGGCTATCCGGTCTAACGCGATGGTAATTTCCTCTTGGTTTGCTGGTGCGCGGGTGAATGGGACCAGAGCGGCACCGCGTCCAAATGGCAGAGCACTCGCTTCTGACCGAGATCGAAGGCACGCTGGGCGGCGGCCCGCCCGGCAAGCAAGCCGAGCTGTTGCGGCGGGTGACCGACCTGTTTCTCGCCGGCGCCAGCAATTATTCCGACGCGCATGTCGAATTGTTCGACGACGTCATCGCGCGGCTGGCCGACAAGATCGAGGTGAAGGCGCGCGTCGAGCTTGCCCGCCGCCTGGCGCCGGTCGAAAACGCGCCGCCCACCGTCGTGCACGCGCTCGCCAACGACGCCTCGATCGAGGTCGCAGGCCCCATCCTGACGCAATCGCTGCGCCTCTGCGACGATGACCTGATGGCGATTGCCGCGCACGACAGCCAGGAGCGGCTGCTCGCCATTTCCAAGCGCGCCACGGTCAGCGAGCAGGTGAGCGATATGCTGGTCGACCGCGGTAACCGCGCCGTGGTGCTCGCGGTGACGCAGAACGAGGGCGCGCGTATTTCCCACGCCGGTTACGGGAAGCTGGTCGACCGCTCGATCGACGACGAGGTGCTGGCGATCTGCGTCGGCATGCGCCAGGACATTCCGCGCGAGCATTTTCGCACGCTCATCTCGCGCGCCTCCGAGCGTGTGTTGGAGAAGCTGACGGCGAGCAACCCGCAAGCGGCCGCCGAGGTGCAGCAGGTGCTGAGCGGCATCACCGGGCAGAACGTTGCCGGCTCCCCGCAAGCCCGCCGCAGCGAAGCCGAGACCAATGTCGACGCCATGCGGCGCGCGGGAAAATCGCCGGACGCTGCGGTCTATGAGCTGGCCGCCGCCGGCAAGTTCGCCGAGACGGTGGTGGCGCTGGCCGCGCTGTCGGGCACGCCGCGCGCGCTGGTCGAAAGCGTGCTGAGCGACCGCCGCGCGGAAAACGATTTCACCTTGCTGCTGGCGAAAGCCGCCGGCCTGTCGTGGCCGACCGCGCTGCAGATCTGCATTTTGCGCCGCGGCCCGAACGGTCTGCCGCAATTGGCGATCGACGCCGCGCGCCGCAGCTTCGAGCGGTTGCAGCCGGAAACCGCCCATCGCGTCGTCAGCTTCTACAACGAGCGCCAGTCGGCCGCGGACGATTTTCAGAAGCTGGCCCAGAACATGGGCGCGTGAGGCGACGCTATTCGCCTGTCATTCCGGGACGGCGCCATAAGCGCGTTTACGCGCGTCTTCGACGCGCTATGGCGCCGGACCCGGAATCCATAACCCCTGTCGGAGTTAGAATAGACAAGCCGGGACTATCGATTCCGGGTTCGCTCGCGGAGTTTATCATCGGGCCGCGCTTCGCGCGGACCCGTTGGCTCGCGCCCCGGAATGACCGAAGACAAGTCACGCCGCCTTGCGCTTGGCCTCGATCAGCTTCCTATTGATCAGGCATTCGGCGATCTGTATCGCGTTCAAGGCCGCGCCCTTGCGCAGATTGTCCGACACCACCCACATCTCCAGCCCGTTCTCGACCGTGCCGTCCTCGCGGATGCGGCTGATATAGGTCGCGTCCTCGCCGACGCATTCGTACGGCGTGACGTAGCCGCCGGGCTCACGCTTGTCGATCACCAGGCAGCCAGGCGCCTTGCGCAAGATTTCGCGCGCCTCGTCCGCCGAGATCGGATTCTCGAACTCGATATTGACCGCCTCCGAATGGCCGACGAACACCGGCACGCGCACGCAAGTGGCGGTCAGCTTGATTTTGGGATCAAGAATTTTCTTGGTCTCCATCATCATCTTCCACTCTTCCTTGGTGTAGCCGTCCTCCATGAACGCGTCGATCTGCGGAATCACGTTGAACGCGATGCGCTTGGGAAACTTCTTGGTCTCGACCTCGTTGACGGTGAATACGGCCTTGGTCTGCGAGAACAATTCGTCCATCGCATCCTTGCCGGCGCCCGACACCGATTGATAGGTCGCCACCACCACGCGCTTGATCCTGGCGGCGTCGTGCAGCGGCTTGAGCGCGACCACCAACTGCGCGGTCGAGCAGTTCGGATTGGCGATGATGTTCTTCTTCCTGAAGCCGGCGACCGCATCGGCGTTCACCTCCGGCACGATCAGCGGCACGTCCGGGTCCATGCGCCAGGCGCTCGAATTGTCGATCACCACCGCGCCTTGCGCGCCGATCCTGGGCGACCATTCCTTCGACACCGCGCCGCCGGCCGACATCAGGCAAATGTCGACGTCGGAGAAATCGTAATGGTCGAGCGCCTTCACCTTCAGCGTCTTGTCGCCGAACGAGCATTCGACGCCCAGGCTTTTGCGGGAGGCGAGCGCCACCACCTCGTCGGCGGGGAAATCCCGCTCCGAGAGGATGTCGAGCATCTCGCGCCCGACATTGCCGGTGGCACCAACCACGGCGACTTTGTAACCCATTGTTAACGCTCCGGAACTTTTTCCATCACCGGGATACCGCCGGCAATCGGATGGCAGTGCTTCTAGGCGAGAACATAGCACAAGACAACGCAAAGCCTGGCGGAGAAGACGGCCATGCAGCCGGCCCTCTATTCCTGGCGCGAGCAATTGCCGGCGACCATCGTGCGCCTGCTCGCCTATTTGGGCGGGCTGATGCTGCTTTCCATAGCGGCGGCGCAAATCTTTCAATCGCGCCCGGCGATGGTTGCCATCAAGCCGGCCGATCGCGGGCAATGGAGCGAGATCGCCCGCCCGTTCCCGGCCTTTGCGCTGTCGATTCCGGAAGCCGCCGGCGCGCCGGCGCAATACGCCGTGCGCTACAACCATTACGGCGCCGGGCGCAAGGACATCCTCAGCCGGGGCGCGCCCGACACGGCAGCGCCCTATCTGCGGGTCGAGATCTACCGGCCGGGCCGCGAGCTCACGCGCTTCGCCGAGCCGGTGGCGCAGATCGCCACCGCCGCGCAAGCGCTCAAGCCGGATCATCTGCAACGCGGCGAGCCGCTCGCCAGCAAGTTCGGGCCCTTGTCGGTCGTCAGCTTCGATACCGCCAAGGGCGCGCATTGCCTCGGCTTCGT
This sequence comes from uncultured Pseudomonadota bacterium, assembly GCA_963805535.1. Classification (GTDB taxonomy): domain Bacteria; phylum Pseudomonadota; class Alphaproteobacteria; order Rhizobiales; family Xanthobacteraceae; genus Pseudolabrys. The sequence goes on along the minus strand of CAWDUV010000001.1, from coordinate 611,711 downwards.
GCGCTCCTTTGACGACCCGCTGCTGCAATTGTCCGGCTGGTTCTGCCGCGGCGGGGCCTTGGTCGAGCGCTCGACCTTATCTTGCGCGCTCGACCGGCTGACGCTTTTGTCGGCCGGCAGCGAGCCCAAGGTCGGCGCCCTGTTCGCCAAGGCCGACCTCAAACGCAGTTTCTGCGGCGAGCGCGATCCCATTCTCGCCGCCACGCCGAAATACAAGGTGCTGTGGCAGGCGCTGGCCACCCGCCCGCTGCCGCGCCGCATCGGACGCTAAGCTTTCGGTTGCGTCGGGTCCGATCTTCACCGCCCGCTACCGCGGGCCGCATGGCTGCCGGCTCGACCTGCGCGCCTGGCCGGCGGGCGAGCCGGCCGCGCCGCTTTCCGGCAGCAGCAGATACCGCTGGACGGTGGGCAATCTCACTTACGAGCTGGTCGCGCACGGCATGCCGGTATGGCGCTTCGACATCATCGCCAACGCCTCCGAGCTGCAGACCCGGCTCAATGCCGACCATAACCGAATCAACCGACGGCTGCGGGAGGCCCGTTCCGGCGCCCCGCCCTGCGCCGGCTGAGCAACACCTGCCGAAAATCGACCTTTTGACCTATGTCATGTCTCAATTGGCCGTGATCTGGCCCTATTGCGGCGAACCAAACCCGGCTACACTGCATTGCACTACGGGCCCGAAGGCGAGGACATCATGCGGTTGAAACAGCTTGCCGTCGCGTTTGCGTTTGCCGGAGCCGTCGTCGCGGCAGCCGGCCTGCTCACCGCGCCGGCCGATGCCGCGCCGAAGAAAAAGCGCGTCTATTACAACCACGACCGCACCGTGGTGGTGAGCCGCGACGAAAACGGCCGCACCCGCACCAGGATCATCGTGCAGAAGCGCTCCTTTCTCGATCCCGGCACCGAGCCGCTGCCGAGCGAGCGCAATACGCTGGATTACGTGGAGAACCCCGGCCAGCGCGCCGATAGCGTGCTCGATCACACCGCCTTCGGCAGCGATATGACCGCCCTGCCCGGCCCGTTCACGCTGCCGAGCAGCCATAATCCCTGGATACATTTCTAGGCACGCTTGACGCGGAAATGCGAACGCGGGCCTGACGGGCCCGCGTTTTTTGTTGCAATGTTTTCTTGGTCATTCCGGGACGGCGCGAAGCGCCGGGCCCGGAACCCAGGGCGACACGAAGGGATTTGCCGTGTCGCTCTGGATTCCGGGTTCGCGCCGGAGCCTGTCATCGGGCCGCGCTTCGCGCGGACCCGTTGGGCGCGCCCCGGAATGACGGGTTAAGCCGCCGCCAGCGTCGCCAGCTCTTCGATAATCGCCGAGCCCATCTCCTCGGTCGAAACCGACTTGCCGCCGGGCGGCGCGATGTCGGCGGTGCGCAGACCCTTGTCGAGCGCGGCGGCGATCGCCTGGTCGATCATGTCGGCCTCTCGGCCCATGTCGAACGAGTAGCGCAGCGCCATGCCGAACGACGCGATCATGGCGATCGGGTTGGCCACGCCCTTGCCGGCGATGTCGGGGGCCGAGCCATGCACCGGCTCGTACAACGCCTTGCGTTTCTTCGTTTTCGGATCGACTTCGCCGAGCGAGGCCGAGGCCAGCATGCCGAGCGAGCCGGTGAGCATGGCGGCGACGTCGGAGAGCATGTCGCCGAACAAATTGTCGCAGACGATGACGTCGAACTGCTTGGGATTGCGCACCAGCTGCATGCCACCGGCATCGGCCAGCATGTTCTGCAATTCGACGTCCTTGAACTCGCGCGCGTGCACCTGCTCGACCACTTCCTTCCACAGCACGCCGCTTTTCATCACGTTGTGCTTTTCCATGGAGGTGACCTTGTTGCGCCGCTTGCGCGCCAGCTCGAAGGCGACGCGCGAGATGCGCTCGATCTCGTAGGTGTCGTAGACCTGGGTATCGATGGCGCGCTTCTGCCCGTTGCCGAGATCGGTGATGGTCTTGGGCTCGCCGAAATAGACGCCGCCGGTGAGCTCGCGCAAGATCATGATGTCGAGGCCCTCGACCAGTTCGCGCTTGAGCGAGGAGGCGTCGGCCAGCGCCGGATAGGTCACCGCGGGGCGCAAATTGGCGTAGAGGTCGAGGTCCTTGCGCAGGCGCAGCAGGCCCGCCTCCGGCCGCACGTCGTAGCCGACCTTGTCCCATTTCGGCCCGCCCACCGCGCCGAAAATGACGGCGTCGGCGGCTTTCGCCTTTTCCATGGTCTCGTCGGTGATGGCGGCCCCGTGCGCGTCGTAACAGCAGCCGCCGACCAGCGCCTCGTCACTGGTGAACTTGTCGGGGCCTTTTTCGTTGAAGAAGTCGATGACGCGCTTCACTTGCGCCATCACTTCGGGACCGATGCCGTCGCCGGGGAGCAGCAGGAGATTGTGGGTGGCCATGGGATACGCCTCGCCTAGTCACTCTCGTTCCGTCATGCGCGGGCTTGATCCGCGCATCCATCGCGCTTTTCGAAGAAGATGGATTGCCGGGTCAAGCCCGGCAATGACATTGGAGGGGCAGTGCTAAAGCCTGCCCGCAGGCTTGGCAACCGGGCGCCCTCCAGCCGACACTAGTGTCCCGGTTCCGACGTTCGTATACCCTTGCGGCATCCGCTCATACGAACGTCGGAACCAAAGGGACACTAGCAACTCTATCATTCTAGTGGGCTTTGGATTTGACGTTCCTACGAAGGGCTCGCCGCGATGCTGGTAGGAACGTCAAATCCGCCACACTAGGCGGCGCGTCAACCGAGGGAGAGCCGTGCCGGAACGCCTTGCCAAGGTGGTGATCGTCGGAGCCGGCTTTGGCGGCCTGGAGGCGGCCAAGGCGCTGCGGCGCGCGGCCGCCGAAGTGACCGTCATCGACCGCCAGAACCATCATTGCTTCCAGCCGCTGCTCTACCAGGTGGCGACCGCGGCGCTGTCGCCGGCGGAGATCGCCTGGCCGATCCGCCACATCTTGCGCCCGCAGCGCAACGCCACGGTGCTGATGGAGGAGGTGCGCGGCGTCGACATTCAGAAGAAATGCCTGCATACGCAATTCGGCGCGGTGGCCTACGATTATCTGGTGATCGCCACCGGTTCCATGCACTCCTATTTCGGCCATGACGAATGGTCCGACTTTGCGCCGGGCCTGAAGCGCATCGAGGACGCGACCCGCATTCGCCGCAGCATCCTTATTGCGTTCGAGCGGGCCGAGGTGATGCAGGATCGGGACGAGCAGCGCCGTCTGCTGACTTTCGTGATCGTCGGCGGCGGCGCCACCGGCGTCGAGATGGCCGGCGCCATTGCCGACGTGGCGCGGCAGACGCTGGCCGCCGATTTTCGCCGCATCGATCCGCGCTCGGCGCGCATTCTGCTCATCGAAGCCGGGCCGCGGTTGCTGCCGACCTTTCCGCCCGCGCTCTCCGATTACGCGGCCAACACGCTGGCGCGGCACGGGGTCGACGTGAGGACCGACACGCGCGTGACGAAATGCGATGCGCGCGGCGTCGATCTCGAGGGCGGCCGTATCGATGCCGACACGACGATCTGGGCCGCCGGGGTGAAGGCGTCGCCGGCCGCGCACTGGCTCGGCGTCGAGGCGGACCGCGCCGGCCGGGTCAAGGTCGCGCCCGATCTATCGGTGCCGGCTCATCCGGAGATTTTCGTCATCGGCGACACCGCAACCATCGTCGACCGCAAGGGCAATCCAGTGCCCGGCATCGCGCCGGCGGCGAAACAGATGGGGAAATACGTCGGCATGCTGATCGCGGCCCGCCTGGCCGGCCGCGCGACCGACAAGCCGTTCCGCTATATGCATCTCGGCGAATTGGCGACCATCGGCCGGCGCGCGGCGGTGGTGAAGCTCGGTCCGTTGGAGCTGAAGGGCTTCATCGGCTGGCTGTTCTGGAGCGTCGCGCACATCTATTTCCTGATCGGCCTGCGCAACCGCTTCATCGTCGCCTTCAACTGGTTCTGGGATTACCTCACCTTCCAGCGCGGCGCGCGGCTGATCACCGACCCGGAGGCGGCGCCGAAAGAGCGATGACGCGCCCGGTCGCGGGAACGAGCCCCCTCGCGGCAAGGGGCGCGCGCGATTGCACTAGTCGTACTAGTCAGTTGCTCAATCCCTTCACGGCACGCTGAATAGTCGGCGTTAAGCCCGTCCGAAGGGCGGAGCCCGGCGCCTCGTCCGCCGGCACAGAAGCCCGCTCGACCAACCGCCCGTCGCAGGAATTACAGCCCGCTGAACCAGTTATAGCCCTGGTTCGACCAGTAGCCGCCGCGGTTCACATTCGTCACTTCCATGGCCACCACGTATTTCGGCTGCTTGAAGCCCAGTTTCGTGGGCATGCGGATTTTCATGGGAAAGCCATAAGCGCGCGGCAAGAGTTTGTTGTCGAACTTGAAGCTCATCTGCGTCTGCGGATGCAGCGCGGTCGGCATGTCGACGGTGTTGGTGTAGCCCTCAGCGCATTTGAAGAAGATGTATTTGGCGCGCGTGTCGGCGCCGATGCGCTTGAGAAAATCCGACAGCCGCGCGCCCTGCCAGGAGCCGATGGCGCTCCAGCCCTCGACGCAGACGTGGCGGGTGATCTGCGAGACCTCGGGCAGCTTGTGCAGCTCATCGAGCGTCCACGGCTTCTTGTTGTCGACCAGGCCGGAAATTTCCAGCTTCCAGGTGGCGGGATCGACAACCGGCGCCTCGTCCTCGTCGTAATAGGCGTTGAACGGGAACGGGCGCGTGATGTCGGCTTCGCTATACGTCGGCGCCAGCTTGCTCTCGCTGAACAGCAGCGCCTGCACCTTGTCGTTGAAGCGCGAGACCACCTTGAGCGCGTTCTCCGTGCTGTCGCTGTCGACGATGTCGCAGCCGGTCAAGAAGGCGAGCGCGCCCAGGCTGGCGGCGCCGCTCAAGAAACGGCGGCGCATGGGATCGGGCATCAGTTTGGCCGCATCCTTGATAGCGAGCTTGGCATCGACGCCGGGGATGGTCTTGCGCTGTTTCATGGCATTTTCCTTTGGCGCATGATCTTATCCGAAAACCGGTTCCCACTTTTCGGGATCATGCGCTACCGTCCCGTGACCATGGCGCGCAGGCTTTTCGGCACGATCAACGCCAACGACACGTGCACCACCAGGAAGGCGACGATCGCCGCCATGGCGGCGAAATGCACATAACGCGCGGTGTCGTAGCCGCCGTAGAAGGCGGTGATCTCCTGAAACTGCACCGGCTTCCAGATCGATAGGCCGGAGGTGACGATCACCACGCCGGTCAGGATGATGCCGACATAGAGCACCTTCTGCACTGCGTTGTAGTGCGAGAGGTCGTCATGCGCGAGCTTGAAGGTGAGCGCGGCCTTGACGTCGGCGACGACCTGGCGCGGATAGATCGGCCACAGCTTGCGGCGAAAGCGGCCGGTGGCGAGGCCGAGCGTCAGGTAGACCAGCCCGTTGATCACCAACAGCCACATGGCGGCGAAATGCCAGAGCAGCGCGCCGCCCAGCCAGTTGCCGAGCGCGATCTGGCGCGGGAATTCGAAGCCGAACAGAGGCGAGGCGTCGTAGATCTGCCAGCCCGAGCCGATCATGATCAGGATGGCGAGCGCATTGATCCAGTGGCAGATGCGTACCCAGGCCGGGTGGATGGTCGCCTCGCTCGACCCAATGCTCATCGTTTCCGCGGTCATGACGCCCTTCTCCGCTACCGCCCTTAAAACCGCATCCTAATCCTTGGCCATGCGCTTGCATATGCGGCGCGGCCGTATGCACCGCGGCCATATGCGGCGCGGCCGGGCCGGCGGATGCATGGGCCCGGCCACGCCAGAAGCCACTAGTGCTTCATATTATCTTTCTTCATGGTGTCCTTGGACATGTCGTCCTTTTTCATCGAGTCTTTCTTCATGCTGTCCTTGGACATGCCGTCTTTCTTCATCGAGTCCTTCTTCATGCTGTCCTTGTGCATGGTGTCCTTCTTCATGTCGTCCATGGCAAAGGCCGGAGCGGTGGCGATGCCAGCGGCGATGGCGGTGGACAGGATGGCGGAAAGAAGAATGCTCTTTTTCATGGTTCACGTCCTCCAGAGGATTTTTACAGTTGCACCTGCATCCCACCGGCTAACATGAGCCCCCGCACACGCCCTCATCAGTTTCCGTTGGCCGAAGCTGGCGTTCGGCTCACGGTTTTGTGAGAATGGCGTAGCCGGGCGAGTCCCCAGCAAGGAGCCTGTTTGTGAGCAATCCGTCGGCGTCGAAGACCAATCCGGGCAATTTTTTCGAAGATTTCCGCCTCGGCCAGAAAATCCGCCATGCCACCCCGCGCACGGTCACGGCGGGCGACGTGGCGGTCTATCAAGCGCTGTTCGGGTCGCGTTTTGCGGTGCAGTCATCCGATGCCTTCGCGCGGGCGATCGGCTATGCCCACGCCCCGCTCGACGACCTCCTGGTCTTCCATGTGGTGTTCGGCAAGACCGTGCCGGACATCTCGCTCAACGCGGTGGCCAATCTCGGCTATGCCGACTGCCGCTTTTTGAAGCCGGTCTATCCGGGCGCCACGCTCAACGCGGTGTCGGAGGTGATCGGGCTGCGGGAAAACGCCAACCGCAAAACCGGCATCGTCTATGTGCGCTCGCGCGGCTTCGACGAGACGGGCGATTGCGTGCTCGACTACGCGCGCTGGGTGATGGTGCGCAAGCGCAACGAGGCGGCAGCGGCGCCGCCGGAAAAGGTGCCCGACCTGCCCAAGGCGGTGGAGCCGGGTCAGCTCGGCGCAGCCTGTCCGATGATCGATCCAACGGCCTATGACATTGAGCTTGCCGGCAGCCCGCACCGCTTCGGCGACTACCAGGCGGGCGATAGAATCGACCACGCCGACGGCATCACGGTGGAGGAAGCCGAGCACATGATGGCGACGCGGCTTTATCAGAACACCGCGCGCGTGCATTTCAACCAGTTCAGCGAAACGCAAGGCCGCTTCGGGCGCCGGCTGATCTATGGCGGCCACGTCATTTCGCTGGCGCGGGCGCTGTCGTTCAACGGGCTCGCCAATGCCTTCCATGTGGCGGCAATCAATGGCGGGCGGCACGTGGCGCCGCTTTTTGCCGGGCTGACCGTGTTTGCCTGGTCGGAAGTACTCGGCGTCGCCAACGTGCCCGGCCGCAACGACGTCGGCGCTTTGCGTTTACGCACCGTGGCCACCAAGGACCGGCCGTGCCCGGATTTCCCGCTCAAAGAAGGCGACAAGGACGATCCGGCGGTGATCCTGGACTTGGATTATTGGGTGTTGATGCCGCGATAGTCGGCAAGGAGAGGGAAAATGGCGAGCGAAGCCGGGTTGATGCATGAACTCGAGGATGCGGAACGGCGTCTGCTTGACGAGCTTCGCACCTTGCGGCGCACATTGCGCAAGTCGCGCACGCACGAGCATGGGCTCACAACGGGCCAAAAAATTGCGGATACCGTAGCCACCACGATGGGTTCCTGGAAATTCATCATCATACAGTCCGGCATCTTGTTCATTTGGATTGTGCTCAACGTCACGGCCTATGTGCAGAAATGGGACCCCTATCCATTCATCCTGCTCAACCTCGCGCTCTCGTTCCAGGCCGCCTATGCCGCCCCTTTCATCATGATGAGCCAGAACCGGCAGCAGGACATCGACCGCAAGGCCGCGGAGCACGACTACCAGGTCAATATCAAAGCGGAGCTGGAGATCGAGCTGCTCCATCAAAAAGTCGATCAACTTCGCGAGAAGGAAGTCTTGAGCCTGTCGGAGTCGGTCAGACAATTGACTGAGCTTCTGGTCAAATCGGGTGGGCGCGCCGGCGCAACGCCCTGAACGGCCGGCGATCCTCGATCCGATTTGTTGGGTGTTGATGCCGAAGTGAGGAACAGCGATGCTTCGAAGTGCGTGCGCGACCGCTTTGCTTGCGCTCTGTCTGAGCGCCGGTGCCGCGAGCGCGCAGGGCAATACCGACGGCGCGCCGGTCACCGATTGCGACAAATATGCCGCCAATTCGCTCGATCCGGACCGCAAGGCGCCCGGCGTGAGCCTGATCGCGCTCGATGCCGCGCGCGCCATGCCGGCTTGCGAGGCGGCCGCGCAGAACTATCCCGACAGCGCGCGCTTCATGTATCAGCTCGGGCGCGCGCATCATAAGTCGGACAATTTCGCCACCGCCGCGCTCTGGTACAAAACGGCGATGCAGCACGGCTCCGGCTTTGGCGAGGCCGCCTACGGCCTCATGCTGATGGACGGGCGCGGCGTGCCGAAAGACATGGCCAAAGCGGTGTCGCTGTTCCGCGACGCCGCCGGCAAGGGCAACGTGATCGCGCAAAACGCGCTCGGCTATCTCTACGACAAGGGCATCGATCTGCCGCAGGACAGGGCATTTTCGCTTACCTGGTACCGCAAGGCGGCCGCGCAGGGCGCACCCACTGCACAGCTCGCGCTCGGCATCGCCTATGAGGAAGGCAAGGATGTGAAGCGCGACCTCGCGCAGGCGGCGATGTGGTACCGCAAGGCCGCCGCCTTCGGCATCGCAGCCGCCAAGAAGCGGCTCGCCGCCGTCGAGGCCAAGCTGAAAGCGCACGCGAAATAATCAGGCGCTGGCGCGTAGATGATCCACCAGTTGCCGCGCATAAGGCGGCAGCGCGGTCTCGTCGCGCACGCAGATGGTCAATTCGCGCAAGGCCCAGGGGTCGGACAACCGCACCGACGCGATCGCCATGTTGCGTTCGGTACGGTGCACGGTGGTTTCCGGCACGATGCCGACGCCGACATTGCATTCCACCAGCCGGCAGATGGCGTCGAACGAGCGTAGCTGCACGCGCAAGCGAATGGGACGCCCGATGCGGGAGGCCTTGTCGGCGAGGAAGCGCTGGATGGCGCTGGCGCGGTCGAGCCCGACCATGTCGTAGTCGAGCACCTCGGTAAAGCCGATGCGCGAGCGGCCGGCGAGCGGATGGGTGCGCGGCACCACCAGCACGAACCGATCGCTTCTGAACGGGAAGGTGTGCAGCCCGCCATGGTCGACGGTGCCGGCGACGATGCCGACGTCGGCGGAGCCCTCCGCGATCAGGCCGACGATCTCGTCCGACAGGCGCTCCTCCAGGTCGACGCTGATGTCGGGATAGGCGATGAGGAAGGAGCTCAGCGTCTCGGGCAGGAATTCGGTGAGCGCATTGGTGTTGGACAGCACCCGCACCTGGCCGGCGAGCCCGCGCGCGTAAGGCGAGAGGTCCTCCTGCAGCCGCTCGCTCTGCGCCAGGATGGCGCGCGCGTGCTGCAGCAGCGTGCGGCCGGCCTGCGTCGGCGTCACGCCCTGACGGCCGCGCACCAGGAGCTCGGCGCCGAAGCCCAGCTCCATCTTGCGGATGCGGGTGGAGGCCGCCGCCAGCGCCAGATTCGAGCGCGCGGCGCCATGGGTGATGCTGCCCGCCTCGACGATGTGGCGGAACAGGTTGAGGTCGGTGAAGTCGAAGCGCATGGCCGAAGGCTACCTTCTTATTCCACGAAGGCAGGCTACACAAACGACATATTGCATCGCATTATTTTTGGAGGCAAGCTTCGTTTTCGTTGAAGTCGCGGGTTGCAGCCGCCAAGTTCCCGTCAATCGCGGTACGCCAATGGCGGGGTTCGGCCGCTCGGCCCGTTTCGCCGTCCCACGCGTTGAGACGGCGATGAAGCCCTGACGGGCACGGCCGCCGGCTTCGCCACTTGGTGCATTGCGGCACCGCGGCACATTGGCTAGTTAGCGCGCGCGGGGTGCCGGCACGGACCGCTCTGGAGGCATGACGATGGCCGAGCTTGAAGCGGGAACGGCGCGACGCGCACGACCCCTGTCGCCGCATCTGCAGATTTACAAGCCGATGCTGACGATGATGATGTCGATCGCGCATCGCATCACCGGCGCCGCGCTGTATTTCGGCATGGTGCTGATCGCCTGGTGGCTGATCGCGGCCGCCTCCGGCCCCAACGCCTATGCCGATTTCGCGGCGTTCTGCGGCACCATCATCGGCCGCATCATCCTGTTCGGCTACACCTGGGCGCTGATGCACCACCTGCTCGGCGGCATCCGCCATCTGATCTGGGACACGCTGCATGGGCTGGAGCCGGCCGACCGCGAGATGCTGGCGGTGTCGACCATTGTCGGCTCGGTCGCGCTGACGCTGGTGCTGTGGGTGATCGCCTATTTCGCCATGGGAGGCTTGCGATGAGCGCGCCCTCGCCCATGCGCACGCCGATGCGCCGCGTGCGCGGCCTCGGCGCCGCGCGCTCCGGCACCGGGCATTTCTGGTATCAGCGCCTCACGTCCGTTGCCGGCATTGCGCTCACCATCGCGCTGGTGCTGATCGTGATCGCGCTCATCGGGCGCAGCCACGCGGCGGTGGTGCAGATCCTCGGTTCGCCGCTGATCGCCATCCTGATGCTGCTGTTCATCATCAACACCGCCTACCATATGTGGATCGGCATGCAGGAGATCATTCTCGATTACGTGCACGACGAGAAGTGGAAGCTCGTCAGCCTGATGTCCAATACCTTCTTCGTGGTCGTGGTCGCGTTTGCCGGCTGCTACGCCATCCTCAAACTCTCGTTCGGGGTCTGACGCCATGGCGAGCAACGGACAAGGCAACGGCAACGGCGCGCCCAAGGTCAACGGCCGCGCCTATCCGATCGAGGATCACGCCTACGACGTGGTGGTGATCGGCGCCGGCGGCTCCGGCTTGCGCGCCGTGGTCGGCTGCTCGGAAGCGGGCCTGCGCACCGCCTGCATCACCAAGGTGTTCCCCACCCGCTCGCACACCGTGTCGGCACAGGGCGGCATCGCCGCCGCGCTCGGCAATATGGGCGAGGACGACTGGCGCTGGCACATGTACGACACCGTCAAGGGCGCCGACTGGCTGGGCGACCAGGACGCCATCGAATATCTCTGCCGCAACGCGCCGGACGCGGTCTACGAGCTCGAGCATTGGGGCCTGCCGTTCTCGCGCCGCGAAGAGGACGGCAAGATCTATCAGCGTCCGTTTGGCGGCATGACCACGCATTACGGCAAGGGCACCGCGCAACGCACCTGCGCCGCCGCCGACCGCACCGGCCACGCCATGCTGCACACCATGTACGGCCAGGCGCTAAAGCACGCGGCCGAGTTCTACGTGGAATATTTCGCCATCGACCTGATCATGGACGAGGAAGGCCGCTGCCGCGGCGTGGTGGCGCTCAATCTCGACGACGGCTCGATCCACCGCTTTTCCGCCAACATGGTGATCATCGCCACCGGCGGTTATGGCCGCATCTATCTCACCTGCACCGGCGCGCACACGCAAACCGGCGACGGCAACGGCTTGGTGCTGCGCGCAGGCCTGCCGGTGCAGGACATGGAGTTCGTGCAGTTCCATCCGACCGGCGTCTATGGCGCCGGCGTCCTGATTACCGAAGGCTCGCGCGGCGAGGGCGGCTATCTGGTCAATTCGGAAGGCGAGCGCTTCATGGAGCGCTACGCGCCCTCGGCCAAGGATCTGGCCTCGCGCGACGTGGTCTCGCGCGCCATGACCATCGAGATCCGCGAAGGACGCGGGGTCGGCAAGGACAAGGACCACATCCTGCTGCATCTCGACCATCTCGATCCGGCAGTGCTGCACGAGCGGCTGCCCGGCATCGCCGATCTGGCACGCATCTTTGCCGACGTCGATATTTCGCGCGAGCCTATCCCCGTGCTGCCGACGGTGCATTACAACATGGGCGGCATCGCCACGAACTATCGCGGCGAGGCGCTGACCAAGAAGAACGGCAATGCCGATACCGTCATCCCCGGCCTGATGGCGATCGGCGAGGCGGCTTGCGTCTCCGTGCATGGCGCCAACCGGTTGGGCTCCAATTCGCTGATCGACCTGGTGGTGTTCGGCCGCGCCGCCGCTTTGCATTGCGCCGAGGTGCTCACCCCCGGCGACAAACAGCCGCCGCTGCCGAAGGATTCCGCCGACAAGGCGCTGGCGCGGCTCGACAAGCTGCGCTTTGCCTCGGGCGGCACGCCGACCGCCGAGCTGCGCATGAAGATGCAGAAGGTGATGCAGAACAATTGCGCGGTGTTCCGCACCGGCGACGTGCTCAAGGAAGGCGACAAGCTGATCCACGAGGTCTATGCCGGCAAGGCCGACCTCAAGGTCACCGACCGCTCGCTGATCTGGAATTCCGACCTGATCGAGACGCTCGAGCTCGAAAACATGCTGGCGCAGGCCGTGGTCACCATGGCTTCGGCGAAGAACCGCGAGGAGAGCCGCGGCGCGCATGCGCGCGAGGATTTCCCCGAGCGCGACGACAAGAACTGGATGAAGCACACGCTGGCCTGGATGGACGAGAAGGGCAAAGTCACGCTCGACTACCGGCCGGTGCACACCTTCACGCTCACCAACGACGTCGCCTATATCGAGCCGAAGGCGAGGGTTTACTGATTCTGTCATGCGCGGGCTTGACCCGCGCATCCATCTCGCAAATTCGATGGATTGCCGGGTCAAGCCCGGCAATGACGAGGCAGAGAAAGCGGAAACACTATGGTCGAATTCACGCTGCCGAAGAATTCCAAGATCACGGAAGGCAAGACCTGGCCGCGCACGTCGCACGCCACGCACGTCACCGAATTCCGCGTCTACCGCTGGAACCCGGACGACGGGCAGAACCCGCGCGTCGACACCTATGCGGTCGACCGCGACGATTGCGGGCCGATGATTCTCGACGCGCTGATCTGGATCAAGAACAAGGTCGACCCGACGCTGACCTTCCGCCGCTCCTGCCGGGAAGGCGTCTGCGGCTCCTGCGCCATGAACATCGACGGCACCAACACGCTCGCATGCACGCACGCCATCGACGACAGCAAGGCGCCGGTGCGCATCTACCCGCTGCCGCATCAACCGGTGGTGAAGGACCTGGTGCCGGATCTGACCAATTTCTACGCGCAATACGCCTCCATCGAGCCATGGCTGCACACAACCACGCCGGCGCCGGAGAAGGAGTGGAAGCAGAGCCACGAAGACCGCGTGAAGCTCGACGGCATGTACGAGTGCATCCTGTGCGCCTGCTGCTCGACCTCCTGCCCGAGCTACTGGTGGAATTCCGACCGCTATCTCGGGCCGGCAGCGCTGCTGCAGGCCAACCGCTGGGTGCAGGACTTGCGCGACGAAGCGGCCGGCGAGCGGCTCGACAATCTCGAGGACCCGTTCCGGCTCTACCGTTGCCATACCATCCTGAACTGCTCGAAGGCCTGCCCGAAAGGCCTCAACCCGGCCAAGCAGATCGCCACACTGAAGAAGGCGATGGTGGACCGGCAGCTTTAGGCGTTCGCCAATGCTCGACCATGTCGGCTTTCCGGTTTCCGACTACGGGCGCTCGAAATCGTTCTATCTGAAGGCGCTGGCGCCGCTCGGCTATACGCTGGTTATGGAAGTCCAGCAGCATGAGCACGACAGCCCAGCGGCAGGTTTTGGCATCGGCGACAAGCCGGATTTCTGGATCGGTGGCGAAGGCGGCCTAAATCGCGCGGTGCATATCGCTATCACGGCGAAGGATCGCGCAGCCGTCGACGCATTTTACCGCGCCGCCATCGCTGCCGGTGGCAAGGACAACGGCGCGCCCGGCCTGCGACCGCATTATCACCCGAACTACTATGGGGCCTTCGTGTTCGATCCGGACGGCCACAATATCGAGGCGGTCTGTCACACACCCGCCTAAGGCCAATCTCGGCAGAGGCTAGAATTCTTGGACGAACCCGCGCTCAGCTTCGAAGGCGTCACGCTCACGCCGCAAAAGGAAACCGTGCGCGCGTTCTACAAGGAGCTGTGGGACCGCGCCGACAAGAGCCTGATCCCGCGCATCTTCCACGAAGGCTTTACCTTCCGCGGCTCGCTCGGGCCGACGCTGACCGGCTACGATGAGTTCGCCGGCTATGTCGATTACGTGACCGGAGCACTCGGCAACTACACCACCGATATTCTGGCCATGATCGAGGAAGGCAACCGCGTCTGCGGCAAGATGCGCTTCCACGGCTTCCACCGCAAAGAGCTGTTCGGCGTTCCGCCCACCGGCCGCCACGTGTGGTGGACCGGCATGCCGATCTTCACCTTCGACGGGCCGAAGGTGCGCGACCTTTACGTGCTCGGCGATATCCACGGGTTGATCGGGCGGCTGCAGGGCTAAGCAAGGCAGGACTTTTTCCGCTTCAGCCGGCGGCTGCAGGCGTCGCCCCCTACATCTTGTGCGATGAGCGCAAAGCGACCAAACTGCAATCCCGGGCTGTAGGGGGTTGTAGCGTGGCGTTGCGGGCGTTTTGGGGCCGTTTTGCGGGGCTGAGCGCGGCCGCCGGGCTGTGCACGGCCTGCGCCATGCCGGTTTCGCGGCTGCCGGATATCCCGCAGCAGGCGCTGGCGATCGAGCAGCGCAGCGAGCAGGTCGGCCAGATCCGCGCCTATTACGCCGAGCTCGCCCGCGTCGACAACGTCGCCTTCCGCATCCGCGCCGCCAACCGGCAGTTCTGCAAGGCGGTGGCCGCGCAGATCGGCCTGCACGCCGCCACCGTGCGCAGCCTGCCGGGCAAGTACCGCTCCTACACCAACCAGGCGCTCGGCGTGAGCTGGACCGAGCCTACGGTGATCGCGGTGGTGACCGGCTCGCCGGCGGCGCAGGCCGGCATCATGGTCGGCGACCAGGTGCTGCGGCTGAACGGAAAGCCGGTGCCCGCGCGGCACACGCAGCGCTGGATCGACAAATTCCTTGCCGGCAACGGCATGACGCCGGTCACGGTCGACTTGCGCCGCGATGGCGTCGATCGGACATTGACCGTGTCGCCGGTGATGGCCTGCGCCATCCCGATCCGCTACGTCGTCACCGACTCGGCGAACGCCTCCACCAATGGCGAAAAGATCTTCATCAATTCCGCCATCGTGGCGCTGGCCAAAACCGACGACCAGCTCGCGGTCGTCATCGCCCACGAGCTGGCGCACGCCAATCTCGGTCATGTGCAGAAGCAGGCGATCAACGCCTTCATCGGCCAGATGGGCGGCGCGCTGGTCGACGGCGGCTTCCTGCTCGGCGGCATCTACACGCGCGGCACCTTCACGCGCCATTTCGGGCGCGCCGGCGCACTGGCCTACAGCGTCGAGTTCGAGCGCGAGGCCGACTATGTCGGCGCCTATTACGCCGCGCGCGCCGGCTACGACCTTAACGGCGCGGCCGAGATCTGGCGCGCGCTCGCGCGCGGCCATCCGGGCGCGATCCGTCTGGCCACCGACCACCCGACGACGCCGGCGCGCTTCATCCAGATGCGCGAAGTGGCGGCCGAAATCGCCGACAAGGAGCGCCGCCACCTGCCGCTGATCCCGGAGCTGAAGCCGGCGACGGCGCTGAGCGAACCGGCGCCGGCGGGGTATAATTATTGAACTGTGCAGCGCGGCGCTATCGGCAGCCGGTGCCGAGGCAGACCGCGTTCAGCTCGGGGAACGGCTTGTAGGCGGCCGTGGCGCATTCGTTGCCGCTGACCGGCACGATCTGGTTGAGATGGCCGCCGTAGTAATAGGCGATGCGGGTGGCGTCCGCGACGTAGCCGGCGGCCGTGCCGTGCGCGGTGTAGCGCACGCAGGAAACGTAATGCTGCTCCTTGCCGACCGGCATCACCGCCGGATCGGAAATCATGGCATTGGTGATCCGGGTGGTGTCGTTCTTGTCGAACACCTCGAGCTTCAGCGTCGCGATGATCTCCTTCCTGTAGTCCGTGGGATAGATATTGGACTCGAGCTTGGGCGGCTTGTCGGCCGCGCAGCCGCCGAGCGCAACGGCAAGCGCCAGCAGCAACAACAGACTTGCCGCTTTGCCCGCCATCCCTGCGCTCTCCATCCCTTGCCCGCTCAGAGCTTGAGCTTGCGCTTGCGTTGCGCCAGCGTGCGCAGGCGCAGCGCGTTGAGCTTGATGAAGCCTTCGGCGTCGCGGTGGTCGTAGGCGACCGCGCCTTCTTCGAAAGTCACCAGGTCCTGATCGTAGAGCGAATATTTGCTCTCGCGCCCGACCACGATGACGTTGCCTTTGTAGAGCTTGAGCCGCACGCGGCCACTGACGAATTCCTGGCTGCGGTCGATGGCCGCCTGCAGCATCTCGCGCTCGGGCGAGAACCAGAAGCCGTAATAGACCAGCTCGGCATATTTCGGCATCAGCTCGTCTTTGAGGTGCGCGGCGCCGCGGTCGAGCGTGATCGACTCAATGCCGCGATGGGCGGCGAGCAGGATGGTGCCGCCCGGCGTCTCGTACATGCCGCGCGACTTCATGCCGACGAAGCGGTTCTCCACCAGATCGAGGCGGCCAATGCCGTTGGCCTTGCCCAGATCGTTGAGCGCCTTGAGCAGGGTCGCCGGCGACATCTTTTTGCCGTCGAGCGCCACCGGATCGCCGCGCTCGAAGTCGATACTGACGTAAGTGTCCTTGTCGGGCGCTTTTTCCGGATCGTCCGTGCGCGAATAAACATAGTCGGGCACTTCCTGCGCTGGGTCCTCCAGCACCTTGCCCTCGGACGAGGTGTGCAACAGATTGGCGTCGACCGAGAACGGCGCCTCGCCGCGCTTGTCCTTGGCGATCGGGATCTGGTGTGCTTGTGCGAATTCGACCAGCTTGCTGCGCGAGGTCAGGTCCCATTCGCGCCAGGGCGCGATCACGGTCACGTCCGGCTTGAGCGCGTAATAGGCGAGCTCGAAGCGCACCTGGTCGTTGCCCTTGCCGGTGGCGCCGTGGCAGACGGCGTCGGCGCCGACCTTCTCCGCGATCTCGATCTGCTTCTTGGCAATCAGCGGCCGCGCGATCGAGGTGCCGAGCAGGTATTGCCCCTCATAGACCGTGTTGGCGCGGAACATCGTGAACACGTAGTCGCGCACGAACTCCTCGCGCAGGTCCTCGATGAAGATGTTCTCCGGCTTGATGCCTAAGAGCAGCGCCTTTTCGCGCGCCGGCGCCAGTTCCTCGCCCTGGCCGAGGTCGGCGGTGAAGGTGACCACCTCGGCGCCATAGGTCTGCTGCAGCCACTTCAAAATGATCGAGGTGTCGAGCCCACCCGAATAGGCCAGCACCACTTTCTTGACGTCGGTCTTTTTCATCGCGCGCTCTTGGTCGTTCCCGGCGGCGGCTAAATGCCTGCAAGCAGTTGAAAAGTCGCCCGGACTATAGGGAGAGACGCCCCTCGCGCAAGGCTCGCCGGGCCGGCGGCGGTTATCGCCGTTACGTTGCTTTCATATAAACATACAATCTTTTGTTGCATCCGGAAAAACCGCCGGTTAGGCTTTTCGCGGGGGGCGGGAAGGCAAACCCGCGGCGGGCGACGGCTCCGCGGGGCGACGGGCACGGGTGGCTCATGAAACGATATCAGTTGATCGCCGCCGGCTTGTTCGCGGCGCTGGCGTTGGGCGCGCTGGGGCTTGGCGCCGGAATGCTGGCTTGGGCGCAGACGCCGTCGCCGATCAATCCGACCGTTACCGGCTGCAACATCACCAAGCCGGATACGCCCATCACCGCGGCGCTCTTGACCAGCGGCCTGCCCTGCAATGCCACGCTGATCCCGCCTTTCACGCTCGACGGGCTGCAGCACGGCTTCGACTATTACTCCTGGCTCACCTTCCTCGCGCTTAACGCGCCCGCTTCCGGCGGCAAGCCGATCGGGCAAGGGCCCCGGGCCCGGCGGCGACGCGCCCACCATCTGGGAGCATTGGAAGGAAATCACCGACGTCATGCTGCCGGGCGGCGCCAAGCCGGCGCCCTGGGGCGCGCCCAACGTGATCCCGCCCGCCTGCCAAGGCCTCGGCAGCGGCATGCCGGTCATCAGCATGGTCGGCAAGACGGTGAACGTGCTGACCGCCTTCGACCAGCCGTTCAAGACCGGGCCGCTGATCGACCAGAACGGCCACTATGCCCGCTTCTCCATCCAGATGAACAAGCCGATGTTCGAATACATCGACACCAACGCGCTCTACAGCAAAGCCGGGCAAAAGCAGTTCAACGACGCGATCGACTTTCCCGTCGGCCAGGTGACCGGCGGCACCACCGGCACCATCGGCGCCATCATGGTGAAATCGTCCTGGCGCGTGCTCACCGACAAGGACGACCGCAAGCAGTTCCACGCCATCGGCGCGCTGGTCTACACGCCGCCGTCGGAAAATCCCAAGATCGACGAGTCGTGCAAGAAGCAGACGCTCGGCATGGTCGGCCTGCATATCGGGCACAAGACCAAGAGCGACCCGCAATGGCTGTGGTCGACCTTCGAGCACGTGCGCAACGTGCCGACGGTCGACGACATCAAGGCGCACAAGGCGAGCGGCACCTATAATTTCTACAACGCCGGCCTGCGACGTGAAGCAATGCCCGCTCAACGAGCCGCCGCCGCGGCCGTGGGATCCCAACAAGCAGCCGTTCCCCGGCGGCTACCGCAGCCAGATCGCGCGCGTGATCCCGCTCATGCAGGACGCGATCGATCTCAACAGCGGCTTCCAGGCGATCCTCAAGGGCACGGTGTGGGCGAACTACGAATTGATCAGCACGCAGTGGCCGACCAACGCCTCCAGCACCACCGACCCGACCGGCGCGCCGGCGCCGACCTATCTCGCCAATACCACGCTCGAAAGCTACATCCAGGGCCGGGTGCCGGGTTCGTCCTCGAACTGCATCCTCTGCCACAACAACGCGACCACGCTGCACATTCCGGCGACGCCGTCGGACTTCACCTACATTTTGCAATCGGCGCAGTGAGCACAGGCGGCGCTTGACCGCCGCAGGGAGGGATTGATGACCGATTTCGAATTGTTCATCGGCCTGTCGTCGGCGCTCACCGGGATTGCCGGAGAACAAGCTGGCGCCCGGAGTCGATCCGACCGCCGAGGTCAAGCAGGCCTATTTCAACCAGGCCGCCGCCGACCCGGCCTTCAAGCAACTGCTGCAAATTTACGACCAGAACCAGAGCAAGCCGCCGGCCGAGGTCGCCGACATCGTCCTCAACCAGTCGGGCGACGACGTGCGCTATCTGGCGCGCGCCGTCATGCTGGAATGGTATCTCGGCAACTGGTACGCGCCCGCGGTCTTGCGCCAGGAGCAGGCCTTCCCGCCGTTCCAGGTGATTTCGCCCACCGCCTATACGCAGGGCTGGTCCTGGCTGGTCGCGCAGGCCCATCCCATGGGCTACAGCGAACTGCATTTCGGCTACTGGTCGAGCGACCCGCCGCCGCTCGGCGATTTCGTCGGGAGCTGAACCATGGCCGCGCAGACGCAACCCTACGACGCGGTCATCGTCGGCTCCGGCATCGCCGGCGCGCTGATCGCCAAGCAGCTCGGCCTCAAGGGCAAGCGCGTGCTCATCCTGGAGGCCGGCGAGGAAGTGCCGGCCAATGTCGACGGCTATCTCGAGCGCTTCTTCATCACCACCGCCAAGGTGCCGACCAGCCCCTACCCGCCGGACATTTTCACGCCGCCCGGCGGCACCAAGCTGACCGATCCCGGCACCTGGAACGCCGGACGGCCGACCGTGCTGTCGCTCGACGCCAGCAACTGGCAGGACCCCAAGCAGGCCTATCTGATCCAGCAGGGCCCGCTCGCCTTCGCCAGCACCTATGACCGCGTCGGCGCCGGCACCACGCGGCACTGGCTCGGCACCTGCCTGCGCTTCGTGCCCAACGATTTCCGCATGAAGACGGTATACGGCCGCGAGGTCGACTGGCCGTTCGGCTACGACGAGCTGGAGGACTGGTACGGGCGCGCCGAGCACGAGATCGGCGTGTCGGCCGACAAGAACACGCAGGACTATCTCGGCATCGAGTTTCCGCAAGCCTACCAGTATCCGATGCCGCCGATCCCGATGTCGCTGGTCGACAACGCGGTGGAAAGCGGCGTCTCCGGCCTGCGCGTCGACGGCATCGAATTGCAGGTGACCGAGACGCCGGCCGGGCGCAATTCGCAGCCCTATCAGAGCCGGCGTGTTTGCGCCGGCAACACCAACTGCATCCCGATCTGCCCGATCCAGGCCAAATACGACGCCAGCGTCACGCTCAACGACGCGCTGCAGACCGGCAATGTGGAAATCCGCTACCGCACGGTGGCGAACGAGGTGGTGGTGGACGGCAACGGCCGGGTCAGCGCCATCGACTATCTCGAATACCAGACCCCGGGCGGGCCGCAGACCGGCTCGGGCTCGGTCACGGGCAAGATCTTCATCATCGCCGGCCATGCCATCGAGACGCCCAAGCTGTTGTTGATGTCGACCAATGGCGGGCGCACGCCCAAGGGCGTCGCCAATTCGAGCGGGCAGGTCGGCGCCAATCTGATGGACCACCCGCTTTATCTGGCGTGGGCGCTGGCGCCCGATCCGATCTTTCCCTATCGCGGGCCGCTGTCGACCTCCGGCATCGAGAGCCTGCGCGACGGGCCGTTCCGCAAGGAGCGCGCCGCCTTCCGCATCGAGATCGGCAACGAAGGCTGGAATTTCCCCATTACCGATCCCTTCACCACCACGCTCGACTTCATCAACGGCACGAATGTCAGCCAGCTCAATCCGAACGATCGCGCGCTGTTCGGCGACGCGCTGGTGGGCAAGCTGAACGAGGTGTTCTCGCGCCAGTTCCGCTTCGGCTTCCTGGTCGAGCAGTCGCCCGAGGACAACAACCGCGTGACGCTCGCCAACGAGACCGACCATCTCGGCCTGCCGCGCCCGCAGATCACCTACGATCTGTCGGACTACACCAAGCGCGGCATGGCGGCGGCCTACAAGACCGCCAACACCATCTTCGCCAGTATGAACGCGACGCAATACACGCAGCCGCCGGCCGCCGACGATCCGACCTCCTTCCTGGTCGATATCGACGGCAAGGAGACGCGGCTGAAGTTCTTCGGCTCCGGCCACGTGGTCGGCACCTATTGCATGGGCGCCGACAAGGCGAAGTCGGTGGTCGATCCCTATTCGCGCTCCTGGGACCATCCCAATCTGTGGCTGGTCGGCAGCGGCGTATTCCCGACCATCGCCACCGGCAATCCGACGCTCACCATCGCGGCGCTCGCGCTGCGCACTGCCGACAAGATCCTGACGAGCGATCTCGCCGCGTGAGCGGCGCGCCGACCTAAACGTCCAGCGGGGGGAATGCCATGTATCGCCATGCCGTCCGGCTTTGCGCCGGTTTGCTGCTTGCCGCTCTCGCGGCCCTCGTGCCCGCGAGCCTGCGCGCTTCCGACCACGCCGACCCGACCGATCTCACCGACCCCAACGCCAACATCACCGGGCTGTTCATCTTCCCCAAGGGCGACCAGCTCATCGTCATCTTCAATGTGCGGCGCTCGCTCACCGATCCCAAGCCCTACAAACTGAAGGACTACGAATACGTGGTGAATTTCGACCTCACCACGCCGGTGCTGTTCAACGACGCGGCGGACAAGGCGCGCTACGGCGGCACGGTGATGTTGCCGGAGAGGTTGCGCGCCGACGCCAGCATCAAGGTGCGGCTGAACGACGACACCACGCTGAAAAGCTTCGTGACCGAGGGGCTGAAGGAGCCGCAGCGCATCCGCACCTATACCGGCGTGCGCGACGACCCTTTCATCTTCCCGCGCTTCTTCAAGGTCAACGTCATCTCCATGGTAATGAGCATCCCCAAGGACGCCTTCCCGGCCGGCCAGCACGATTTCATCCTGTGGGGCATCACCACCAAGAACGGCAAGATTTCGGACTATGTCGGCCGCTCGATCCGCACCCAATTGCCGCGCTTCGGCAGCATCAACACCTCGCCGCCGAGCGAGCATCTCAAAATCCTGATGAAGGACAAGAAATTCACCGACTGGCTGTACAATTTCCTCAAAGGCAACAAAGAATGGTGGTCGCAGGCCTTCGGCGATCTGTTGGAGTTCACCTTCCAGATCCGCCCCTACGATCTCAAGCCCGACGTGATGATCTATAGCGACCGCTTCCCGCCCGGCTTCCCCAACGGGCGGCTGTTGACCGACGACGTGGTGGCGCAGATTTGCGCCACCGGCGACTGCCTGCTGCAGGAATTGTCCTATATCGAGGGCAAGGACTTCCCGCGCGCCACCGTCAACGACAAGACGTTTCTGGCCGACTGGCCCTATCTGGCCGCGCCCTGGCCCGACAAGCCGGAGCCGGCGCCGCCGACCCGCAGCATCTGGCCCTATCTGATCGGCCTCGGGCTGATCCTGGCGATCGTGATCTGGGGCGTGCTGGAGGGCCTGCGCCGTCTCATCATGTGGCTGTGGCATATGTGGTGGATCAAGCGGCTCGCGGCGCGCGCGTGAAGGCGGGCGCCGTGAAGCGGCTTGTTCTCCTGTTGCTACTGGTGGGCGCGCCGGCGCGCGCGCACGATTTCTGGATCATGCCGTCGAGCTTCCATCCGCCGCCCGGCACCGTGGTGTCGCTGGCCTTGCGCGTCGGGCAGGACTTCATCGGCGATCCGGTGCCGCGATTGTCCTGGCTGATCCGCTCGTTCAGGGTGCGGCAGAACGGCACCGTCGCGGACGTCGAGGGCTCCGACCGCCGCGATCCGGCCGGCTTCCTGCGCGCCGACGGCCAAGCGACCGCGCTCGTCAGCTATGTCAGCACCGGTTCGGACATCACGCTGCCGCCGAAGAAGTTCGAGGACTATCTCGAGCTCTACGGCCTCGCCGACATCGTCGCCGCGCGCGAAAAACGCGGCGAACGGGACAAGCCCGGGCGCGAGCGCTTCACCCGCTACGCCAAGGCGCTGCTGACCGGCGCGCAGCCGGCGGCCATGGTGAGCCAGCCGCTCGGGCTTGCTTTCGAGATCGTGCCGGATCAAGACCCGACAAGGCGGCTGCAGCCGTTGCGCGGCCACGTCTTCTATGACGGCGCGCCGCTTGCCGGCGCGCTGGTGGTGGCGCTGTTGCACAACGAGCCCAAGGTGCGGCTGCAAGCGCGCAGCGACGCGAAAGGGGCGTTCGTGCTGGCGTTGCCGAAGCCGGGCGTGTGGCTGATCAAGTCGGTGCACATGGTGCGCGCCGGCTGGTTCGCCAGCGAGGACTGGGACAGCTCCTGGGCCTCGCTCACCTTCGAAATTCCGGGGGCGCGGCCATGAGGCGGCTCGCCCTGCTGTTGGCGTTCGTTCTGGTGGCCGGCGCCGCCCGCGCGCATGAGATCGGCACCACGCAGGTGCGCTTTGTGCTGCACAAGGACCGCACCTGGTCGGCGGAGATTGCCACCCCGCCGACCCCGCTGCTGCACCGGCTGCAGGCGGCGGCTGGCGAGCCGCTTTCCGGCACGCGCGATGAGGCCGCGTTGCGCGCAACGCTGGCAACCTTCTCGCAGGCAATCGCGCGCAAAATCCATGTGCGCTTCGACGGCGTGGCCTCGCCGGTCGCGCTCAACATGGCCTGGAGCGGGCGCGCGAGCGACATCAAGCGGCCGCTCGGCGCGCTGCTGCGCGTCAGCGGCCCGGCGCCGGCCGATGCGCGCGCCATGACCTGGCAATACGACCTGGTCGCCAGCACCTATCCGGTGACGTTTTCGGCTGAGGGGCAGCGCGCGAGCCAAACGCAATGGCTGGACGCCGATGCCGAGAGCGCGCCTTTTGCGCTGCGTGGCGTCGCGGCGCCGGGCACCCTGGCGGTCGTCCAGCAATATCTGGCGCTCGGCTTCGGCCACATCGTGCCGCAGGGGCTCGACCACATTCTGTTCGTGCTCGGCCTGTTCCTGTTGTCGACGCAGTGGCGGCCGCTGCTGACGCAGGTCACCTCGTTCACCGTGGCGCATTCGGTGACGCTGGGGCTGACCATGTACGGCGTGCTGTCGCTGTCGCCGCGCATCGTCGAGCCGCTGATCGCGCTGTCGATCGCCTATGTGGCGATCGAGAACATCATGACCAGCAAGCTCACCGCCTGGCGGCCGGCGGTGGTATTCGGCTTCGGCCTGCTGCACGGCATGGGCTTTGCCGGTGTCCTACGCGAACTGGCGCTGCCGCGCGCGCAATTCCTGCCCGCTTTGGTCAGCTTCAATGTCGGCATCGAGCTGGCGCAGCTTTCGATCATCGCCGCCGCCTTCCTGGCGGTGGCAGCCTGGCACCGCGACAAGGCCTGGTACCGCCCGCGTTTCGTACTGCCGGCCTCGGCGGCGATTGCGGCCGTCGGGCTGTTCTGGACGGTCGAGCGCATCGTTACCTAACCATTGCGCCGTGCCAGGCGGTAGCGGTCGAGAGCCAAACCCGCTTCAAGATTCCGGCTTGCGCTTGCCGCCGAACAGCCGACACATGAAATCGTAGCCGGGCGTGGCGACGCGTTCGAGGCCGGCTTCGATCGCTTCGTCCGACAGCTTGCTGCGCGGCCAGCGATAGATCAGCGCGTACATCAGCCAGACGATTAAAAAAGTGAACACGCCGGCGAAGATCGTGTCGCTGACGAAATGCCCACCGGCCATGACGCGGATGGTGGCCATGCCGAGGGTGAAGGCGAGCGCCGCGCCGTAAGCGAGCGCGCGCCAGGGCGGCGGCACGAGTGCTGCCGGCGCGAAGGTCCAGGCGGCGCCCGACACGTCGCCCGACACGAAGGAGCAGTTGCTGGGGCAATTGCCGCGCGGGTCCCACCAGGCGACGAAGTGCTGCTGGCCGCCGAATTGCGCAACGTCGATCGGGCGCGGGCGGCCCCAATGATCCTTGAGCAAGACATTGACCAGCAAGCCCGGCCCCAGCGCCATGGTGGCGATCAGGAACACGACAGCGCGGCCCGACATCGGCATCTTGCGGCGCGGCCGCACGATCTTGATGACGAGCGCGCCCACCGCCGGCGCCACCAGCACGGCGCTGATCCAGATGCCGATATCGCGCGCCAGCATCAGCGGCGGATAGATGCGCCACCCGAACGCGTTGCGGCCGATCGTGAAGGCGTGGAAGTGGTGCGCGACCGCAAGATCGAGCGCGGGAAACAGGCCGAAGGCGAGGCCGGCCACGGCGGCAATAATGAGCGCGACGATCAGCCCGGTGCGGTTCATGCCTGTCCCTAGCCGAGCAAGATGACAAAGGGAAGCCGGGGCTGGTTCCGTCGACGCAAGGCACTAAGATGCCGCCCCGCTTCGCAACGCTCGAGGCTTTTGCCGTGGCCGCCACGCTCGACTTCTGGTTCGAATTCGCCTCGACTTATTCCTATCCGGCGGCCATGCGCATTGCCGACGCGGCGCGTGCGCGCGGCGTGAAAGTGCGCTGGCGGGTGTTTCTGCTCGGGCCGATCTTCAAGGCACAAGGCTGGGACAATTCCCCGTTCAATCTCTATCCCGCCAAGGGCCGCTATATGTGGCGCGATCTCGAACGTGTCTGCGCCGCGCTGCGCTTGCCCTTCGTGCAGCCTTGCGTGTTTCCGCAGAACACCGTGCTGGCGGCACGCGTGGCGCTGGTCGCGTTCGGGCAGGACTGGGGCGAGGATTATGCCCGCGCGCTCTACCGCGCCGAATTCGGCGAGGGCCGCGATATCGGCACGCCGGACAACGTCGCTGGCGTGCTGACGGCGCTCGGGCAGGACGCGCGGGCGGTGATGGCCGAAGCGCAAGGCGATCGCGTCAAGGCCGCCTTGCGCGCGCAGACGGAAGAAGCGCAGCGGCTCGGCGTCTTCGGCGCGCCGAGCTTTGTCGCAGGCGACGGCGAATTGTTCTGGGGCAACGATAGGCTGGAAGATGCGCTGGAGTGGGCGCGGCGATAGCCGCGAGCACTGCGTGCTCCCTCTCCCCGCTTGCGGGGAGAGGGTGGCGAGCAGCGTTAGCTGCGAGCCGGGTGAGGGGGCGTTGCGGCGTTCTAGAGCAATCGTAACACCCCCTCACCCGGCCCGCCTTCGCTCACGCTTCGGCGGGTCGACCTCTCCCCGCAAGCGGGGAGAGGTAAGAAAGAGCGCGTGGCCGCGCCCGGGAGACCCGCGGCTTTACGCCGCCGGCTGCTTTCGCTCCCGCCAGCGGCCGGCGTTGCGGCCGGCGAGCAGCCAATAGGTGAGGCCGAACAGCGCGCCGGCGGCGATCGCCACTTCGGTCGCGTGCCGCACCGGCGGCGGCGGATGGTCGATCGAACTCTTCGATAAGAGGGCGGCGCCAGCCCGCTGCCGTAATAGGCGAACAGCAGGATCGCGACGCCGCCCAGCACATTGACCAGCAGCGAGCGCAGCTTGAAGACCTCGGCGACGCCGATCAGCACGGCGAGCGGCAGCAGACTTATGGCGCCGGTGCTCACCGCGCCGACGAATACCATCGCCGTGAAGGTGCCGCGCTCGAAGGCATCGCCGCTGACCGCGTGCCATTGCGGGCCGAGCACGCCGAACGCGAACACGACGCCGGCGGCGAGCGCGGCGACCCACACGGCGAAGATGACGACGATGATGCGGCCGAGGAGTGCCATTCCTATTCCGTCATTCCAGGACGCGCACGAAGTGCGCGGGCCCGGAATCCATACTCAGTAGCGCAGGGGTCATGGATTCCGGGTTCGCTCGCTTCGCGAGCGCCCCGGAATGACGGCTGAGTATGCGGCAAGGGAACTACTCCACCATCGCCATGGCGCGCAGCGCCAGCCGCTCGCGCGCGGAGAGCTTTTCGCTGGCGCTCTTGAGCTGGCCGCAAGCGGCCAGGATGTCGCGGCCGCGCGGCGTGCGCACCGGCGAGGCATAGCCGGCGTCGAACACCACTTGCGAGAACTGCTCGATGCGCTCCCAGTCGGAGCACTCGTATTGCGAACCGGGCCAGGGATTGAACGGGATCAGATTGATCTTGGCGGGAATGCCTTTGAGCAAGCGCACCAGCGCCTTGGCGTCTTCGATCGAATCGTTGACGCCCTTGAGCATGACGTATTCGAAGGTGATGCGCTTGGCGTTGGAGACGCCGGGATAATTGCGGCAGGCCTCCAGCAATTCGCGGATCGGATATTTGCGGTTGAGCGGAACCAATTCGTTGCGTAAGTCGTCGCGCACGGCGTGCAGCGACACCGCCAGCATGCAGCCGATCTCATTGCCGGCGCGTTCGATCAGCGGCACCACGCCGGAGGTGGACAGCGTGATGCGGCGCTTGGAGACGGACAGCCCATCGCCGTCCGCCATGATGGCAATCGCATCGCGCACGGCCTCGAAATTGTAGAGCGGCTCGCCCATGCCCATCATGACGATATTGGTGACGCAGCGTTCGCCAGTTGGGATCACGCCATCAGTCGGCCTTGTCGCACCCGGCCAATCGCCCAAGCGGTCGCGCGCCACCATCACTTGGCCGACGATCTCGCCGGCGGTTAGGTTGCGCACCAGGCGCTGGGTGCCGGTGTGGCAGAAGGTGCAGTTGAGCGTGCAGCCGACCTGGCTCGACACACACAGCGTGCCGCGCTCGGTGTCGGGAATGTAGACGCATTCGACCTCGTGCGGCAGCTTGCTGTCGGGACCGCCCGGCAGCCGCAGCAGCCATTTGCGCGTGCCGTCGACCGAGACCTGCTCGGCCACCACTTCGGGGCGGTCGAGCGTGTAACGCGCGGCGAGTTCGGCGCGCAATTCCTTCGACACGCTGGTCATGCCGTCGAAGGAAGTGAAGCCGCGGAAATAGATCCAATGCCAGAGCTGCTGCACGCGCATCTTGCGCTGGCCTTCCGGCACGCCGAGCGCGCCCAGCGCTTCGGCCAACTCGGCGCGCGGCATGCCGACCAGCGAGGGCTTGGCCGGCGCCACATAGCGCTCGAGCGGCGTCTTCTCGAGGAAGGCGACCGCGGGGGCCTGGGTCTCAGCGAGCGTTGTCATCATCGGCTATTGGTTAACACAAGCACGCCGTGATCTCCCTTAGCCTCTCCCCTTGTGGGAGAGGGTAAGACCTCGCGTGGCAACTCAGTGTTTATGTAGGGAGCCTTCGGCCTACTTGCACTCCGCCGCCACCTTATCGAGGGCGTCGGAAATGCCTTTGAGCGAATAAGTGTCGGTGGTCTTGGTGCCGCGGCTGGACTCGCTCTTGATCACCAGATCGGAGCCCTTGCGCATGGTCTCGACCATCTGCGATTCCTCGGCGGCGTTCTTGACCCAGGCGCCGTCGTTCTGCGTGTACAGAACATAGCTCGCCGAACCGATGGTGGCGGTGGCGTCGACGCCCGGCTTCTGCGGATAGCCGACGATCACCGAGACCTCGTTCTTCACCTTCTCGGCCGGGCGCGTCGACACGAAAGCGTAGGACGGATCGCGGTTGCGCCCGGGCGGATCGGTCACCGCCTTGGTCGGCTTGGACAGCGCGAAGCACACGACCTTGCCGGCGGGATTGGCCTTATAGGCGCCCCAGTCGCCGAACTGGCCGAGCAGCGTGGCCTGCCCGGTCATCTTGTCCTGCGCGGCAACGGGAGTCGCGAGCGCGCAAACGCTCAGAACGGCAATGGCGGTGCGGAGCAAAAAGGTCGTGTTCATCGGGCCCTACCGGTCAAACCTAACAAAGGCTGTGGAACCGCCCCCTGATTCGATGAATACCTGCCCCTTTAGGGGTCAAAGCCGGCATTGTGAAGGCGGCAATGCGCCGCTGTTAGCCGAGACTAGCCGGCAATGGTTAACGGGGCCAGCCCAGTTGCGCTATAACGCCCTCCCGCCGCTTGTCGACAACAACTTAGCGATCCCCCCATGAAAGCCCTGCTCTGCACCCGCTACGGCGGACCCGACGACCTCGAACTGGCCGACATCGCCGTGCCGGAGCCGGCCGAAGGCCAGGCGCTGGTCAAGGTCGCGGCCGCCGCGCTCAATTTCTTCGACACGTTGATCATCGCCGGCAAATACCAGGTCAAGCCGCCGATGCCGTTCTCGCCGGCGGCGGAGTTCTCCGGTACCGTCGCCAAGCTCGGGCCCGGCGTGAGCGGGCTGAAGGTCGGCGACCGCGTGCTCGGCTATGGCGGCCATGGCGCGGCGCGCGAATTCATCGCGATGGCCGCCGACCGGCTGGTGAAGCTCCCCGACGCCGTCGATTTCGATCAGGCTGCGGGCTTGAGCGTCACCTACGGCACCACGCTCTACGCGCTGAAGGACCGCGCCCAGCTCGAGAGCGGCGAGACGCTGGCCGTGCTCGGCGCCTCCGGCGGCGTCGGCCTGGCGGCGGTCGAGCTCGGCAAGCTGATGGGCGCGCGCGTCATCGCCTGCGCGTCTTCGGCCGAGAAGGTCGCCTTCACGCGCGAGCACGGCGCCGACGACGGCATCGACTATAGCAACGAGGACTTGAAGGACGCGCTTCGCCGCGTCACCGGCGGCCGCGGCGCCGACGTGATCTATGACCCGGTGGGCGGCGCCTACAGCGAGGCGGCGCTGCGCTCGATCGCCTGGCTCGGGCGTTTCCTGGTGATCGGCTTTGCCGCCGGCGAGATACCCAAGCTGCCGCTCAATCTGCTGCTGCTGAAGTCCTGCGACGTGCGCGGGGTATTCTGGGGCGCCTGGATCGAGCGCGACAAACAGGGCCACCGCGCCAATACCGAACAGCTCCTGGCCTGGGTGGCGCAAGGCAAGCTGTCGTCGCACGTGCACGCGGCCTATCCGCTTGCAGAAGCGTCCAAGGCGCTGAAGGCGATCGCCTCAAGGCAGGTGATGGGCAAGGTGATTTTGAAGCCGTAGGTCGCCGGAATGACCGGACATCAATTCCCGCTCGCCAAATCCGCCAGCTTGTTCCTGGCCGCCTCGCGGTGCGCCGGGTTCATGGAATCGGACACCAGCTTGATGGCGGCGGCGAGCACGGCGGCGTCGTCGGTATAGCCGATGATCGGCAGGACGTCGGGGATGGCGTCGGTCGGCAGGACGAAATAAGCGAGCGCCCCCAACAGCACCGCCTTCACATAGGGCGGGGTCTCGCGGTCGAAGGCGCAGTAATAGGCGGCGAGCAGATCCTCGGCAAAGGGAATGCGCGCGACGATAGGGCCGAGCTTACGCCAGAAATCGCGGCGCAAGGCGTTGAGGTCGAAGGCGGTGTCGGCGGAAGCCATGCCCTTAAGATGGGCCTCAAAAATGGCGATCGCAAGGTTGCAAAAGCGCCCACCTCAGAGCGCGGCGGCCCCGCCGCTGCGCGCCAGCATGGTGTGATAGGCCATGCCGGAGCGCTGGTCTTCCTCGTCCAGCAGCAAGGCGTGCCCGGCGAGCGCCTCGCGCACCGTGCCGCTGTCGAAGGCGGAATAGAGCCGGCCGCGCTCGTCGCGAATATCCGCCGGCCGTGTGATCCGCCAATTGAGCAGCAGGGTCCCGCCCGGCTTGAGCAGTGCCGCCAGGCTGGCGACCGCGGGCGCGATCTGCGCGCGCGGCAGATGCATGAGCACGCCCTTGCAGAACACATTGTCGAAGCTGCCGGGCGCGACCCCGCCGAAATCCGGCAAAACTGCGTGGCGGAATTCGATCTGCGGATGGTGCGCGCGCGCCTGCGCCAACAGCCCTTCGGATGCGTCGAAGCCGACCACGGCAAAGCCCTGCGCGGCGAGCCAGGCGGTCAGCCGCCCGCCGCCGCTGCCGATGTCGGCGGTCAGGCCGCCGGGCTTGAAATGCTCGAGCATCAGGGCGAGCAACCCGCTCGCCTCGGGCCGCGCGCGCCAGCGCTCCACATAGGACTGCGGGTCGGCGTCGTAGGCTGCCAAAGTCCCTTGGTCCATGCGCTATCCCGCGATCCTGTCCATCGCTTCGGCCAAACTGATGTCGAGCTCGGTGACGCCGCCGGCGTCGTGGGTGGAGAGGGTGACGTCGACGGTCTTGTAGACGTTGGACCATTCCGGATGGTGGTCCATCTTCTCCGCCACCAGTGCCGCCCGCGTCATGAAGCCGAAGGCCTGGTTGAAGTCCTTGAACACGAATTTCTTGGCGATGGCGTCGCGGCCGGCCACCTCGGTCCAGCCGGTGAGCTTGGCCAAGGCCGCTTTGCGGGCCTCGGAAGTCAGTTTCTGAGCCATGGGCTGCCCTCATCCGGTGAAATATGCGGCCCTCGCAATGGGTCGCGCGCGATATTACGTTGAGGCGCGAGGTTCGGCCATATGAGGCTTCCATGTCCTGGTCATTGAATATCGGCAGGGTGGCGGGGACGATGGTGCGGGTGCACCTGACCTTCCTTTTGTTTCTCGCCTGGCTTTTCGCCGCCAGCTATGCCGCGAGCGGCGCCGCCACCGCTTGGCAGACCCTGCTGTTCGTGGTGCTGCTGTTTCTGTGCGTGCTGCTGCACGAGTTCGGCCACATCTTCACCGCGCGCGCCTTCGGCGTGAGCACGCCTTACGTGACGCTGTTGCCGATCGGCGGGGTGGCGCAGCTCGAGCACATCCCTGAGGAGCCCTACGAGGAATTCCTGATCGCCATCGCCGGGCCGATGGTCAACGTGTTCATCACCATCGTCCTGATGGTCGTCGCCGGCGCGCATCTCAATGCGAGCGCGGCAACCCTGATCGACAGCACCCACGTTTCGATGGTCGACCGGCTGGCGATCGTCAACCTGTTCCTGGCGCTGTTCAACCTGATCCCGGCCTTCCCGATGGACGGCGGGCGCGTGCTGCGGGCGGCGCTGGCGACCAAGTTCGGCTATGTGCGGGCGACCGAAATTTCCGCCTCGATCGGCCAATTCGTCGCCTTTGCGTTGGGCTTCATCGGGCTGATGTACAACCCGCTGCTGATCTTCATCGCCATCTTCGTCTATCTCGCCGCGGCCTCGGAAGCGCACATGGTGGCGCTGCGCGCGGCCTCGCACGGCGTGCCGGTGTCGCACGCCATGGTGACGCATTTTGAGGTGCTGTCGCCCGAGGCCCATCTCGACGACGCTGTGCAGACTTTGCTGCACACCGGCCAGGGCGAGTTCCCGGTGGTGGACGGCGCCGGCAAGCCGGCCGGCGTGCTCGACCGCGGCGCGCTGATCAAGGCGCTCAAGACGCAGGGGCCGGACACGCGCGTGGCCGACGCCATGAGCGCGGAATTCCCCACCGTCGGCACCCGCGCCACGCTGGAGCAGGCCTTCAAAGTGCTGCAGCAGCGTGCGGCGCCGGCGGTCGGAGTGGTCGACGGCGCCGGCAAGCTGGTCGGACTGGTGACGGCCGAGACCATCGCCGAGATGATGATGCTGCGCGAAGCGCTGCCGCAGGGCCCGCGCGTGGGGCCGTGGGGACGGGCGGCTGGGGCTTAGCTGTCATTTCGGGACGCCCGCCCCCGGGATGGCCGTTAATAATAGGCCTTAGGGCTCAGTTGCATCGCGCTTCCCGGTGACTATATTGCGCCGCAACAGGTGTCGCGGGTCCCAAAATCGGCCCGCGCTTTTGGTTTTTGGAACCCATGAATCTTCGCAACGTTGCCATCATCGCCCACGTCGACCACGGCAAGACCACGCTGGTCGACCGGCTGCTGCAGCAGTCCGGCTCCTTCCGGGAGAACCAGAAGGTGGCCGAGCGCGCCATGGATTCAAACGACCTCGAGCGCGAGCGCGGCATCACCATCCTGGCCAAGGCCGCCTCGGTGGTGTGGAAGGACACCCGCATCAACATCGTCGACACGCCGGGCCACGCCGACTTCGGCGGCGAAGTCGAGCGCATCCTCAACATGGTGGACGGCGCGCTGGTGCTGGTGGACGCGGCGGAAGGCCCGCTGCCGCAGACCAAGTTCGTGGTGTCCAAGGCGCTCAAGATGGGGCTCAAACCCATCGTTGTGATCAACAAGGTGGACCGCTCCGACGCGCGCGCCACCGAAGTCGTCAACGAGGTGTTCGACCTGTTTGCCGCGCTCGACGCCAGCGACGAGCAACTCGATTTCCCGATTCTCTACGGCTCGGCCAAACAAGGTTGGATGTCGACCAAGCTTGACGGCTCGCATGACGACCGCATGCAGCCGCTGTTCGATCTCATCCTCGCCCACGTCAAGCCGCCGGTGGTGGAACAAGGGCCGTTCCGCCTGCTCGGCACCATCCTGGAAGCCAACCCTTATCTCGGCCGTCTGGTCACCGGCCGCATTACGTCCGGCTCGGCAAAACCGAACCAGGCGGTGAAGGTGATCGACCACGACGGCAAGCTGATCGAGACCGGCCGCATCACCAAGTTGCTGGCCTTCCGCGGCATCGAACGCGTGCCGGTGGAAGAGGCGGAGGCCGGCGATATCGTCGCCATCGCCGGACTACCGAACGCGACGGTGGCGATGACGATCTGCGACCCGTCGGTGGAAACGCCGATCCCGGCGCAGCCGATCGATCCGCCGACGCTGGCGATGATGTTCCGCGTCAACGATTCCCCGCTCGCCGGCACCGAGGGCAGCAAGGTCACCGGCCGCATGATCCGCGACCGACTGTTGCGCGAGGCGGAAGGCAATGTGGCGCTTGGCGTGCGCGAGAGCGACGAGAAGGACTCAATGGAAGTCGCCGGCCGCGGCGAATTGCAGCTCGGCATCCTGATCGAAACCATGCGGCGCGAGGGTTTCGAGCTCTCGGTGTCGCGACCGAAGGTGCTGCTGCGCGACGACCCGAAGACCGGCGAGACGCTGGAGCCGATCGAGGAAGTGGTCATCGACGTTGACGAAGTTCATTCCGGCATCGTCGTGCAGAAGATGTCGGAGCGCAAAGCCGAGATGCTGGAGATGAAACCGTCCGGCGGCCACCGCCTGCGCATGGTGTTTCACGCGCCGACGCGCGGGCTGATCGGTTACCAGGGCGAGCTGCTCACCGACACGCGCGGCACCGCCATCATGAACCGGCTGTTCCACGCCTACGCACCGCACCGGGGACCGATCCAGGGCCGCCGTAACGGCGTGCTGATTTCCAACGACCAAGGCGAGGCGGTGGCCTATGCGCTGTGGAACCTGGAGGATCGCGGCCCGATGATGATCGAGCCGGGCTGGAAGGTGTACAAAGGCATGATTGTCGGCGAGCACACGCGCGGCAACGACCTCATCATCAACGTGCTCAAGGGCAAGCAGCTCACCAATATCCGCACCACCTCCAAGGACGAGGCGGTCCGCCTCACCCCGCCGATCCGCATGACGCTGGAAAAGGCGCTGGCCTATATCGAGGACGACGAGCTGGTCGAGGTGACGCCGAAGTCGATCCGGCTGCGCAAGAAGCTCTTGGACGAGAACGACCGCAAGAAGGCCGACCGGATGAAGGAAGCCGAGGCGGTTTAGGGCTGTGCCGGCTTGTCCCGGTCGGCGAGATCGATAGCGCCGATCAAGGCCCGCAGATGCGGCGCGTCGCGCAGGTCCGGTCGGCAGTCCGTTTTCCAATAAGCCACGTGGCTGAAAAATATCGAGCCACCCAGCCGCTTGGTCGTCACGACGCGGTCGGTGTCGCAGCCGCCGAATACCGGCTCCACCGGCCCGCCGATGGCATCGCCCCAAAAGATGTTCGACACCGGAAAATACAGGTTCGTCCATCGCGTCATGGCAAACATGCCGCCGTGATGCAGATGCGAGGTGCCGGTATTGCGATCGGTAAACACGAGGTGCCCGTCGCCATAGAGTAGTTGCGGCGGGGTCGTCGGAAATTCACGCTCGCGC
This sequence comes from uncultured Pseudomonadota bacterium, assembly GCA_963805535.1. GTDB lineage: Bacteria > Pseudomonadota > Alphaproteobacteria > Rhizobiales > Xanthobacteraceae > Pseudolabrys. Next base: position 577,273 of record CAWDUV010000001.1, on the reverse strand, counting down.
ACGTGGTCGGCAAAGGCCCGTTCGAGCTTGCTGCCGTCTTCTTCGTTGGTCATCAGATACTTCGCATGCGTGAGCGGGCTGCCGAGCGTGACGAAATCGGTCACCAGCCAGGCGTCGACCTCTTCGCTGGCGGCCGGTTTGTAAAGGCCTTGCCGCGCATCGTCCCGCAGGATTTCGCTGCGTCGCGCAAGTGCGCAGACCAACTCGCGGCCCAGGCGCCGCCGGGAGCCGCAATCGACCGCGCGCCCATCTATCGTAGATACCAATTGTTCGAATTGCGGGTCGGGTTTGTACTTGCGCAGCGGTATCTGATTGCAGATACCGCTGTAGTAGGCACGCAGCATATCGTATGCGACCGCCGTGCCGAGGCTGTGCGCGACCACGACGATGCGGTCGTAGTCTCTCGAGCGGTGCAATTGATCGAGGGTGTCGACCGCGTTTTTGCGGATGGCCCGGCGCGCCGCGACATTGGCGGGCGAGTTGCGAAAGTAACACGCGGCATCGCCGAGATAGGGCTGCAGGAAACCGGCGTTGATGACGAGATAGACGGCCAATACGGTCAAGGCCGCTATCGTGCTGGCATGCGACGGCAACCCCCATGCCACGTCGGCGACGAGCAGCGCATCGTACACGCGCGACCACCCGCCGGTTGCCCACCGCAACGCGAGGAAAATGACGAAGAAAATCAGCGAAAACCCGTAAGCCATGCCGAAGGCGCGCAGGCCCGGGCCTTTCATGAGGATAAACACCGCAACGAGCGCCAAGATCGGCGCGAAAAACGCGTTCGTCAGCCAGGCTGCGACGGCCGGGCCGGCCGTGCCGGAAGTGAAGAGACCGTAACCCCAGGCCAAGCAGGCCGCGCCGATGGCGACCGCGAGGACAAGCACGAGCGCCAGACACAATTTCCGATACGCGTACCAGTACGCCGCAATAGCGCTTGCCGCCACGCCGATAAGGATCATCAGCATCACGACCGAGATGAAGTCGTAGGGCGTCTTGCCGATTCCGGTGATCCAGACGAGCGCTTGCAGCGTCAGCAGCGACACGGACAACAACATGAGGCAGAGATAGACGGCCGCGCACCACCACAAGCCGTTCATGCCGGTCTTGAAATGCGGTCCGCGGCGGCCGAGTTCGAACAGCCAAAGCAGCACCGCGACCGCCTTGGTCTCGCTCATCTGATGCGCCCAATAAAGCTCGTGGAAATCGGCCACGCGACCGTCGCGGATGCCGGGAATTTCGTTGGTCGTCATCACGGTGAGATCGAGATCGACGCCGCTCGGTTCGGGATGCGACCAGAGCCTGTGTGTCGAATCCTTGAGATGATCGTCATTGTCGAACCAGACGGCATTGATGATGCCGCGCACGGTTTCGAGCGGGCGTTGGCTGCCCATGCCGTGCACGACCAGCACGGCCGTTCGAAGTTTTCGTGCCATGGCCCCCACCCTCACGGTCACCGGCGCGAATTCTAGTCGGTTGCAGTTCTTGTCGGAAGCAAATTTTCGATTGCATGCGCCGCGCGACGGGTGGATGATTGCGCGTTGCCTGCAGTGCGCCGCCGCCGCGCGCCGCGGGCCGTTTCTGTTTGCTCGGCGTCGGCACGACGGCAATTGTATGGCGTCATTTATAACAAGCGCCATTTGATCTGGCGGCAATTGACTGGCGGAAATTGACTGGCGGCAATTGACTGGCGCCATGGCCGATGCGCATGACGCCGGACATGACGCTGGAGAAGGCGCTCCCCTCTATCGAGGACGACGCGCCAGTCGAGACGCCGCCGCAGTCGATCTGCCTGCGCGAGAAACCGCCGGACGAGAACGATCGGCGGAAAGTGAAGCGGGCGGAGCAAGCCGAGACGGTGTGAGGTTTCATACCTCACCCGCGGCGAGCCTCACCCGCGGCGGGGCCCTGAATCAAATCCGCCGGCCACGAATCGGAACGCCGAAACGGCCTGGCTTGCAAAGCGTCCCATAGCGGCACACCCGCCCGACGACGCGCGCGCATCACCGGTCCCGCATGCGAAATATTGCAGGTTCCGCCGCTGTATTATTGCTTATCTGTGGCCAGTAATCCACACCGTTTACCTATCGTTAATCATAGGGCTTGAAGGGCGCAGAGTTCGTTGCTTCTATTCGGAAATGAGCACGACCCTGATAGAGATTCGCCGCGCCAAGGTTTCGGACGCGGTCGATGTCGCCGAGACCCATGACGAGTCATGGCGCACGGCCTATCAGGGCATCATCCCCGGCAACGAGCTCGACAAGCTGATCAACCGGCGCGGGCCGGACTGGTGGGACTCGGCGATCCGCAAGGGAAGCCGCATCACCATCCTGCAGTTCGGCGAACAGATCGCCGGCTACGCCAATTACGGGCGCAACCGCGCACGCAGCCTGTTCTATGACGGCGAGGTCTACGAGCTTTACCTGCGCCCCGAGTTCCAGGGCCTCGGCTTCGGCCGCAGGCTGTTCACCGCCGCGCGCAAGGACCTGATGCAGAGCGGCTTGAAGAGCCTGGTGGTGTGGGCGCTGTCCGACAACGAGCCGGCGGTGGAATTCTATCGCGCGCTTGGCGGCCGCGCCGTCGCGCGCTCCTCCGAGCGCTTCGGGCAGAAGACGCTCGACAAGGTCGCCTACGCCTGGCAGGGCTGAGGTCCGTCTCCGCACTTTGAAGCATCAACCCTCATGGTGAGGAGCGCAGCGAAGCTGCGCGTCTCGAACCATGAGGCCGCGGAGTCAAGGGCCTCATCCTTCGAGACGCCGCGCTACGCGCGGCTCCTCAGGATGAGGATCAAATCGTCGGCTCGCCCAATCCCTTCTGCCTGCACGCCGCGCGCAGGGTGTTCAATAGGAGACAGGCAATCGTCATCGGGCCGACGCCGCCGGGCACCGGTGTAATCGCACCGGCGACGGCCGCGGCTTCGGCAAAGGCAACGTCGCCGACCAGGCGCGATTTCTTCGTTCTTTGTCGCCCTCGCCGGCCAGACGGTTGATGCCAACGTCGATCACGACCGATCCCGGCTTGATCCAGTCGCCGCGGATCATCTCCGGCCTGCCGATGGCGGCGACCAGAAGATCGGCGCGCCGGCAAACGGCAGCAAGATCGCGCGTCTTGGAATGGCAGATGGTCACGGTGGCGTTTTCGGCGAGCAGCAATTGCGCCACCGGCTTGCCGACGATGTTGGAACGGCCGACCACCACCGCTTCCAGTCCGGCAAGCGAGGCCTGCACGGTTTTCGCCAGCATCACGCAGCCGAGCGGCGTGCAGGGCACCAGCGCGGGCAGGCCGCTCGCCAGCCGCCCGACATTGAGCGGGTGGAAGCCGTCGACGTCCTTGGCCGCGTCGATGGCGGCGATGATCCGGTGTGCGTCGATCTGCGGCGGCAGCGGTAGTTGCACCAGGATGCCGTTGACGGCGGCGTCGGCGTTGAGCGCGGCGATGAGCTCGAGCAATTCGTCTTCGCTCGCTTGCGCCGACAGCTTGTGGTCGAAGGCGCGCATGCCGGCTTCCGCCACCGCCTTCGCCTTGTTGCGCACATAGACCTGGCTCGCCGGATTGTCGCCCACCAGCACCACCGCGATGCCGGGCGTGAGCCCGTGCGCGTCTTTCAGGCGCGCGACTTCGCCCGCGACCTTGCCGCGCAAGTCGGCCGCGATGGTTTTGCCGTCGATGATCTTTGCTGTCATGCCAATGTCCTAGCGCGGCGCAGCGAGCTTCTCCAGCTTCGCGATCAGCACGCCCGCGTCGCCCGCGACGGTGAGCCGCTTGAGGCGGGACGTGGCGCCGGCCGCGAGCGCCACGTCGCGCGCTCGAACGCCCAATGTCTTGGCGATCAGCCGGAGCAGCGCGTCGTTGGCCTCGCCTTCGCTCGGCGCTGCGCGCACGCGCGCCTTCAAGACGCTGCGGCCGTCCGCCATCTGCTCGATGCCGTCGATGGCGTCGCGCCCGCCCTTGGGCGTCAGCCGCACGTGCAGCGCAATGCCGCCCACGACCGGCGCCCATGCTGCGGACACGTTAGAAAACGTAGGGGTAGACGTAGCGGACGATCACGTTCTCGATGAACAGGATGATCAGGATCAGGATCACCGGGGAAATGTCGATGCCGCCCAGATTGGGCAACAGGTTGCGGATCGGCCGCAGCACCGGCTCGGTGATGCGGTAGAGGAAATCGGCGATGCCCGCCACCAGCGCGTTGCGGGTGTTGACCACGTTGAAGGCGATCAGCCAGGACAGCACGGCGGCCGCGATCAGCAGCCAGATGTAAATTTGCAGCACCAGCAGGATGATATCGAGGACCGAGCGCATGATTTGTCGTCCGTTTGAAACCGGGCGGAAACTAACCGCTCAAGGGACCGCGAACAAGCCGACCGGTGGCCGCAACCCGGTTGTAGGTCTGCTTGACAGGCCCCGGGGCGGGCCCTAAATGGCGCGAACTCGCCCGATTTTCGCGCAACAGGCCGTTTGCCGTTGCGATTTTGGGGGGCCGTAGCTCAGCTGGGAGAGCGCCTCGTTCGCAATGAGGAGGTCAGGGGTTCGATCCCCCTCGGCTCCACCATCCAACCCCTTGCGAGGCCAATCGTTTTTGCCGCTTGGCTGATTCACAGGCCGCCCGCGGCCGGCGCCGGGTGACCGCATTGGCGAAGCGTCGAAATTTTCGGACGCTTGGCGCGCAACGGCAAAAGAATTTTTCCGTCCGCGCGTGCCGCTCATCGTCGCCTGCAACGCTCGCGCCAGCCGCCGGCGATCGACGCCTGGAACTGCTCAGCCGCAAAATCGCCGCTAACAGCCGGCGCGCGAACGCCGTCCAATAGAAACGTCAGAGAGAGCATCGAGGCCGGCGATCGCGGGACGCATCGGTTCTCTTAGCCGAGCCTGCCGTCATCGGGAATCGAGAACGAGCTTGCGGCAGGCCGAACGCATCGCGATCTTCCGACGCAGCCGTCGCGCCGTGCAACCCTCCCATGAGCTTGGATTATCGCGCGATTATGATAAAGCGAGATTTGGTTTCGGCCAGGGTTATTGAATCGTGCAGCATCACAGCAATGGCGCTCGCCGCTTTACGGTTCGACCCTAGATTCCGGCCAAAGCCAAGGCGGACATAAACAGGGGAGAGCCGAATGAGTGCAGCGAGGAAGCCGGTCGCGTTTGCCGATCTGCGCGGCTGGATTCAGGCGCTGAAAGCAGCCGGAGAATTGCACGAGGTCGACGGCGAGGTCGACTGGAATATCGAACTCGGCACCGTCATGCGGCTGGCCCAGGGCACCGGCACGGGCCCCGCGCTTTTGTTCAACAACATCAAAGACTACAACCGGCCGGACAGCCGCTGCCGTCATGTGTTCGGCAACGGCATGTCGAGCTACCGGCGCGTCGCCATGATGCTCGGGCTGCCGCCCGATACCCATCCGCGCGAGCTGGTGAAACTCGGACGCAGCAGCCTTGGCGACGGCATTGCGCCCCGCATCGTCAACGGCGGTCCGGTGAAGGAGAACGTGATCACCGGCAAGGACATCAATCTGTATGACTTCCCGGTCCCCTATTGGAACAGGCTCGACGGCGGCCGCTACATTCTCACTTACGGCGGGGTGGTCACCAAGGACCCCACCACCAATGTGATGAACGTCGGCATCTATCGCGGCATGGTGGCAAGCGCCGACAAAATCCCGGTCCTCATGTGGCGCGCCCAGCACATCGGCCAGCATGCGACCGCTTGGCAGAACATCGGCAAGAACGAAATGCCAATCGCGGTCGCTATCGGCTGGGAGCCGTCGCTCGGCTTCACCGGCGGCGCGCCGATCGCGAAGGGCACCTGCGAATACGACGTCATGGGTGCCATCCGCGGCGAGCCGGTCGATATCGTCAAGTGCGAGACCGTCGACCTCTACGTGCCGGCCGCAGCCGAGATCGTCATCGAGGGGTACCTCGATCTCGACCCCGCGACCTACACGATGGAGGGCCCATTCGCCGAGTTCACCGGCTATCTTGCCGGCGATCGTTCGCCGAAACCGACCATCCGGGTCACCGCCATTACTCATCGCAACGACCCGATCCTGCACGGCAGCATCGAAGGCTCGCTGCCCGGCAGCTATTCCGAGAACGCGATCTGCTCCTCAATCATGCGTTCGGGTACCGCCTGGAACGTGCTCGACCGCGCTGGTGTCCCCGGTATCGTCGACGTCTGGTGCCCGCCCGTGCATGCCGGTATCAATCTGCTGGTCGGCATCAAGCAAAGCTATCGCGGGCAGGCCAAGCAGGTCGCGAACGCCGTCTGGGGCTCTTCGGCGGCGCATGTGCGCTACAAGCACATCACCGTCGTCGACGACGATATCGACATCCACGACTATGCTGCGGTCGATTGGGCTATCGCCTATCGCGTCAACGCGGGCGAGAACGATATCGTGATCATGCCGGAGACGTTCGGCGCCGGGCTCGATCCCTCGACGCGCCGGCGCGACCGCAATCCGGCGCTGTTCGGAACCGGCAAATGGAACCGCGTGTTGATCGACGCCACCATGAACCTCGACTACGACCCCGATCCCGAATTGGGCGGCGCCCGTTTCCCGCCGAAAGTTTGGCCGGAGCAGAGCGACATCGACGCGGCCTACGCGCGCTTCGCCGAGCTCGGTCTGCGCAAGCCGCCCGAGCCCGGATCCAAATAGTTCGCGTTGAACGCCGACGCGACGCATAGCGCCACGCCGGCAGTGCGAGCCTTCTCGTTCATCTACATCCTCGTACATCCTCGGCTTCGTGGTGGTGCCGTTCCTGCCCGAGACCAAGAGCAGGCCGCTGCCGTCCTAAGACGCCTCGACGCCGGTACACAGCCAGAAGGCGAACAGGGCATTTGTCTCGCTGCCTGCGCAACCCTGCAATGCCGCGGCGCGCTACGAAGGCCGGTCGGTCTGGCCATAAGGCGTCGCGCCTCACGCAATGATTGCGCGGTGCCAGGCGAGCATCGCCATGATTAGCGCCCCAATCGTGAGTTTACGCCAGTTCCTCGGCCTATCGGCGCTTGGCAAAGAGGTCGGCGCGCGGCAAGGTGCCCGCGGGCGCGCATATGGGGGCCGGGGGGTCTCGTGCAGGTTCTGACGGATATCGTCTTCAAGTTTATTCGGGTGCTGCTGGGCGCTGCTCTGCTGCTCAGCGTGCTGCTGATCTGCGCCAATGCGTTCGGCCGTTACGTGTTGCACGCGCCGATCATTTGGGCCGAGGAAGTGCTGGGCTATGTCCTGGTGTGGATCGTCTACCTCGGGGCGGTAGACGTCACCAGGGATGACTCACATTTAAGCATGGACCTAATTACCCAGTCATTGAAGCCAAGCTGGCGCCTCCCCGTCGTGCTTCTCAGGAATCTGGTGTTTCTCGCCGTCTGCGCGCTGATCGTCTATCAGGCTATCGGCTCGATTTCGCAATTCGGCTACTACAGCCAGATTGCCGGACTGCCGATGAACGTGCTGCACACGGTCATCCCGGTGTCCTTCGCTTTGATGTTTCTGCTGGTGGCAGCGCGCTGCATCCAGATCGTGACCACGGGCGATCCGGAAGCCGCACAAAAGCACCCGACTGAGGTGCCGCCGCTATGATGGTTTTATCGCTGCTTGTTCTGCCCGTCGCCTTGTTGATGATGGGTCTGCCGATTTTTACAGTGCTGATGGCCTCGGCCGCGGTGACCCTGGTCTGGGTCATGGACCTGCCGATCGGCCTCATTCAGACGACGTTGTTCGGCAGCATCGACAACTACAACCTGATCGCCGTGCCGTTTTTTATTTTTGCCGGCGCGGTCATGACCCAAGGCGGCATTTCCAAGCGGCTGGTCGACTGGGTGTTGTCGATTTTCGGCGGCCTACGCGGCAGTCTCGGCCTGACCACGGTCGGCGCCTGCACGGCATTCGGCGCGATTTCCGGATCGAGCCCTGCCACGGTCGCCGCCATCGGCGGCATGCTCTACCCGTCGCTGCGCGAGAAGGGCTATCCCGAATCCGTCGCAAGCGGCCTGCTCACGGCGTCAGGCGCCATCGCCGGCATCATCCCGCCCTCGATTGCAATGATCCTTTACGGCGTCGCGGCCGAGGAATCCGTGCGTTATCTGTTCATCGGTGGAATTCTGCCCGGTCTGCTCGTTGCGCTGCTGATGGGGATTTACATCTACTTCGCGGCGCGCCGTTACGACACGCGCGAGGGCGGCAGCTGGTCCCTGGAAGGGATTCGCAAAGCGACCGCACGCAGCAGTTGGGCCCTGGGAACGCCGTTGATCATATTGGGCGGCATTTATTTTGGCGTTTTTTCGCCGACCGAGGCCGCCGGCGTCGCCTGTCTTTACGCAATCGTGGTGACGGTGCTGATCTATCGCGACCTTTCGCTCGCCGAACTTTGGAAGGTGACGACGCAATCGATCTATCTGACCGCGCAAGTGCTGGTCATCGTTGGCGCGGCCACATTGATGGCCCGGTTGCTCACCATCGCCGAAGTGCCGCAGACCGCCGTCGACTGGATCCAAGCGCTCCAACTCTCGCCCTGGATGGTGATGCTGATCATCAACCTGCTCCTGCTGGCCGTGGGCTGCGTTCTCGACCCCGCATCTGCCATCCTTGTGTTGGCGCCGATCCTGAAACCGGTGATAGTGGCGGCGGGCTTCGATCCGGTGCATTTCGGCATCGTCATGACGGTCAACATCAGCATCGGCATGTTCACCCCGCCCTTCGGGCTCAACATTTTCGTCACTCAGGCGATGTTCAAGGTGCCGCTGCCGGTACTTTACCGCGGCCTCGCGCCCTTGATCGCCGTCAACCTGGTGGCGCTGGCGATCATCAGCTACTGGCCCTGGCTGACCCTCGTGCTCGTGCACGCGCTGGGCTAAATTAGCGAACCAAAAAAGAACGAAGCGACGATCTGCACGCAAAGGGAGAGGACGTAATGAGAAACATCGCAAAAGGACTGACGGGGCTCGCTGCGGCGGCGCTCATGGCGTGTTTACAGCCGGCAACCGCGAAGGCGGCGGACTACACCATGCGCATCGGCATGGTGACGATCAACGACGCACAGCACACCTTCGCGAAGAAATATGCCGAGGAGCTGGAAAAGAGGACCAATGGGAAGATCAAGGTCGAGGTGTTTCCGGCCGGCCAGCTCGGCAAGATTCCGACCGAGATCGAGAACCTGAAGCTCGGCGCGCAAGCGGCGTTTCTTTCGCCGGCCGGCTTCTTCTCCGGCATCAACAAGGTGTTCGAGGTGACGGACGCTCCCGGCATCTACAAGAGCTTCTGGCATGCTCAGAACGCAATCACCGATCCCGCCTTCCGCAGCAAGTATCTGTCGGCCGCCGAAAAGGCCGGCGTGGTCGGCATTTCGATCTGGAACTACGGCCCGACCTCGATCGCCTCGCGGACGCCGATCCGCAAGATCGACGACATGAAGGGCCTCAAGATTCGCGTGCTGGCGACCAAGATGGAGAGCAAGGTCGCAAGCGTGCTCGGCATGACCGGCGTTCCGATGCCCTTTACCACGGTCTTGCCGGCGTTGCAGCAGCGCACCATCGATGGCTGCCGCACCGCGATTTCGGTGATGGCCGCATTGAAATTCTATACCGCCACCAAGTACGTGACGGTTGTCGAATCGGGCATGATCGTCAGCGTGCTGTGGGTCAGCAAGGCCTGGCTCGACAAGCTGCCCAAGCCGTTGCAGGCCACGGTGATAAAGACCGGACAAGACCTCGATACCTGGGGCGGCCACAATGCCCAGGGCTTCATCGACCGCGCCGAGAAGGTCTGGAAGGACAACGGCGGCACGGTGCTGCGGCTTTCCGCTTCCGACGAGGCCGAGGTGAAGCGTCGTCTGGCGCCGCTGGGCGATGAATTCCTCGGCAGCAATCCGGCCACCAAGGACATGTACGAATTGCTGAAGAAGAGCTTGGCCAAGGCTCCCACCGAGCCGCCCAAGTCCTGATCTCGACTGGCGCGGCGGACTGCGCCCTAGCGGGGCGTCCCGCCGCGCCAAGGCTTTACCCATCGGTCCCCTCGCCATGCCGCAACCCGACGACGCCTTCGACTACGTCATCGTCGGCGCGGGGTCGGCCGGCTGCACGCTGGCCAATCGGCTGACCGAAGACCGCGACGTCCGCGTGCTGGTGATTGAGGCCGGCGGCTCCGATCGCTGTCCCTTGATCAGCGTGCCGCTCGGCTGGGGCCGTATCCTGCTCAGGCGGCTGTTCGACTGGGGCTATTTCACCGAGCCGGAGCCGCAACTCGACGGCCGCAAGGTCGAATGCGCACGGGGGCGCGTGCTGGGCGGCTCGTCCTCGATCAATGCGATGGCTTATGTGCGCGGCCATCGTGCCGATTACGACCGCTGGGCGGCGTCGGGACTGGCAGGCTGGTCCTATGCCGACGTGCTGCCCTATTTCCGCAAGCAGGAGGATTGGGCGGAGGGGGCCGACCGCTATCGCGGCAGCGGCGGACCGCTGACCACGTTCCGTGCACGCTATGCCGATCCGCTGGTCGAGGCCTTCCTGCTGGCGGGAGAATCCGCCGGTCTCGGCACGACCGAGGACTACAACGGCGCGCACAACGAAGGCATCAGCCGTCTGCAATGGACGATCCGCAACGGCAAACGATGCAGCGCGACGGTGGCCTATCTGCGGCCGGCGCTGGCGCGGGATAACCTGACGCTGCGCACCAAGGCGCTGGCGCTGCGCGTGGTCACCGAGGCAGGGCGCGCCGTCGGCGTTGAATATGAGTCCGGCGGCAGAATTCAGGTCGCACGCGCGACGCGCGAGGTGGTTCTCGCCGGCGGCGTCATCAACTCACCGCAACTTCTGATGCTGTCGGGCATCGGCGATCCGGACGATCTTGCCGGCCACGGCATCGCCTGCATACACCCGCTGCCGGGTGTCGGCCGCAACCTGCAGGACCATATTTCCGTCGGCGTCGAGTACCAGCGCGTCGGCGACGGCCCGTTCGTCGGCTGGCTGCGCTACGACATGATTGCGCTGGCGATGGCGCAAGCCTATTTCCTCGGCACCGGATTTGCGACCGAGATGCCGGGTCCCCTGACCGGGTTCTTCAAGACCGATCCGTCGCTGGCGCAGCCCGACATTCAGTTGCTGTCGCGCCTTGTGCCACCGGAATCGCAGCCCTGGTTTCCGGGGCTTCGACCGCGCCCGCACGATGCGTTCATGGTGCGGCCGGTGCTACTGCATCCGGAAAGCCGCGGGGAGATCAAGCTGCGTTCGGCCGATCCCCGCGCCGCGCCCGCTATCCATCAGAACTTCCTGAGCGCGCCGAAGGACTGGGAGACGCTGCGGCAAGGCATTGCGATGATGCGCGATCTGGTCGCGCAGAAGGCGCTCGATCCCTATCGCGGGCGCGAAATCCAACCGGGCCCGGGTGTCACCTCCAAGGCCGATATTGACGCCTTCATTCGGCGCGCCGCCTGGACAGCGCATCATCCGCTCGGCACCTGCCGGATGGGCAAGGACGACGATGAAATGGCCGTGCTGGACACGCGGCTGCGGGTGCGAGGCATGCAAGGTCTGCGCGTTGTCGACGCTTCGGCCATGCCCGACATGGTGGGTGGCAACATCAATGCACCGATCGTCATGATCGCCGAGAGAGCCGCAGACCTCATGCGCAATCGTGACGTATTGGCGCCCGTGACGATCTAACGGCGACTTCCGTATTATGTCTGCGTTCAGCCGGTCGGGCCGGCCTTGCTTTTGCGCGCGGCCATTTTGACCGCATTGACGATCTCCGGATAAGCTCCGCAGCGGCAGAGATTGCCGGAGAGATAGTTTTTAATTTGTTCCTCGGTCGGGTCCGCGTGGCGAGACAAGAGCGATTTCACCATCAGAACAAAGCCCGGGGTGCAATAGCCGCATTGGAAGGCCCCGCATTCGATGAAAGCCTCCTGCACCGGATCGAGGGCGTGTTGTCCGGCCAAATTCTCCACGGTAACCACCTCGGCCCCGTCAACGAATGCCGCGAGATAAAGACAGCCCGACACCGGCGCGCCATTGACCAGCACGGTGCAGCAGCCGCACAGGCCCTGGCCGCAGCTTTCGCGGGCGCCGGTGAGGGCGAATTGGCGCTGCAGCATTTCCACGAGATTGTGATGGGATTCCACCTCCGCCGCGACGGCGCGACCGTTGAGGGTGAAATGGATGGTGCGGGCGGCCATGTCACTCATCTCCGAGCGGCTTTCCGGCTTTGGCGCGTAGCGCGCGGAATACGGCCTCCGGCGTCAGCGGCAGCTCGGTCAGGCGCACGCCGACCGCGTCCTCGATAGCATTCGCAATCGCAGGCGACACGCCGAAAGTGCCGAGCTCGCCCGCTCCCTTGGCGCCGAACGGCCCGTTCGATTGCGAGGCCTCCACCGCGGCGCTCTCCATCACCGCCGGCACGTCGTGCATGCCGGGGATCTTGTAGTCGGCGAGCGAGGCATTGGTCACCTGGCCGCCGTCGATGTGCATCTTCTCGAACAGCGTGAAGCCGAGCTGCATCAGCGCGGCACCGGACAGTTGGCTCTCGACGATTTTCGGATTGATCGGCGAGCCGACGTCGGCCGCATTGACGAGCCGTGTCACCCGCAAAGCGCCCGTCTCGGTATCGACCTCCACCTCGGCGCCGGCGCCGGCCGCCATCCAGAACGGCGTGGCGTTCGGCGTCTGGCCGGTCTGCGGGTCGGGCGGTACGTAATCCGGCTTGTAGATGCCGGTGCCGATGATGTTGCCGGCGCGCATGCCGTATTTCTTGACAAAGAGATCGGCGAGCGGCGCGTTGGAGCCTTCCGGCTCGCCCACTTCGCGCGCAAGCTGGGCGATCTTGGCCTTCGCCTCTTCCGCCGCCAGCCGCACCGCGTGCCCCATATGGAACAGCGAGCGCGAGCCGAGCGTGCCCATGTCGTAAGGGGTCACATCGGTGTCGCGCGGCACGACCCGGATCGTTTCCGCCGCCATGTCGAGCACGTCGCCGACGATCTGCGCCATGGCGGTGTCGGAGCCTTGCCCCATGTCGATGGTGCCGCAATAGACGGTCACGCTGGCGTCGCCCGAAATGTTGACGATGGCGACCGAGGTGGTCGGCGAGATCACCGCCTTCAAGCCGATGGCGAGGCCGCGCCCGCGCCTGAGCGTGCCGCTGCCGCGATCGAACGGCGCGTCCCAGTTGAGCCGCTCGGCGATGGTGTCGAGCACTTTTTCGATCGCCACGTCCTTCAGAATGGTGCCGGTCGCGTGCGGCCGGCCGTCGCGCAGCAGGTTCTGCCGGCGGAAATCGAGCGGATCGCGCTTAAGCGCGCGCGCGATCATGTCGGTGTGGCTCTCATAGGCCCACACCAGTTGCGGAATGCCGAAGCCGCGCAGCGCGCCGGCCGGCGGCAGATTGGTGTACGAGCGCGTAGGAATCGATCGACACATTGTCGATGTCGTAGGGGCCGCTCGCGGTGAAGCCCGACTTCTGCGTCACGCGCGGGCCGATATCGGCATAGGCGCCGCCGTTCCACCACACGTCGCATTTGCGCGCGACGATTTTGCCGTTCTTGTCGACGCCGGTCTTGATGCGGAACGTGCTCGGGTGCTTGGTGATGGTATAGAAGACCTCGTCCATCGTGAGCGCGACCTTGACCGGCCGCCGCGCCAGCATCGACAGCGCCACCGCAAGCGCCTCCAGCTTGATGTAGAGCTTGCCGCCGTAACCCGAGCCAAGATAGGGCACTTTCACGCGCACGCGGTTTTCCGGCCAGCCGAGCAGGCGGGCGATCTCGCTGCGCACGAAGGACGGCCCTTGCGAGGCCGAAGTGATGGTGACGCCGTCGTCGCAGTAGTCGGCGATCGAGACGTGCGGCTCGAACGCCAGGTGCAGCACTTTTTGCGTGCGGAAAGTACACTCGAACACATGCGCCGCCGCGGCGAAGGCCTTGTCGACATCGCCGCGTCGCAGCTTGAAGTCGAGCGCGCAATTGGTGTTTTTGGCCCCTTTGAGATGCTTGAGGTCGGCGAAAGTGGTCGCGGGCTTCAGCTCCTCATGCACGATGATCTTGTTCTCGGCCGCCTCCACCTCGTCGAACACGGCCGGCAGTTCTTCGTATTCCGCGGCGATGAGCTGCACCGCCTGCTCGGCGACATGCGCATCCTCGGCCAGCACGGCGGCCACCGGCTCGCCGACGTAGTGCACCTTGCCGAGCGCCAGGATCGGCTGGTCGTGAAAGGCCGGGCCGTAATAGGGGTCGGGAATGACCGTCTTGACGTCCTCGCCGGTATAGACGCCGTAAACGCCCGGCAACGCGCGCGCGGCGGAAACGTCGATCGACTTGATGCGCCCGTGCGGCACCGTGCTGCGGAACAGCTTGGCGAGCAGCATGCCCGGCAGCCGCATGGTGTGTGTATATTCGGCGCGGCCGGTCACTTTGGCGCGCGCTTCCAGCCGCGCCACCGAGCGCCCGACCTGCTTGCCCGTCGTCGGCGCGTTCATGGCCGTTCTCCGCTCGCCGCGCGCAGCGCGCGGCCGATATAGACGCGCAGCAATTCGCGCTTGTAGGCGGCCGAGCCGCGCACGTCACCGATGATCTCGGCCTCCTCGGCCGCGGCATCGCCGGCTGCCTGCAGGGTCTTGTCGTCGAGTTGTGCGCCGGCGAGCAGCTTTTCGACCGCGGGCAGGCGCATCGCTTTCGGGGTGGCCGCGCTCACCACGACGCGCGCCGTGCCGATCTTGCCGTCGGCGGCATCGAGCGCCACCGCCACGCCGAGCGCCGGCCAGTCGTCGGCCGAACCGGCGGTCACCTTCATATAGGCCGCGCGCCGGTTGCCTTGTGCCGGAAGCGTCAGGGACGCGATCAATTCATTGGGTTGGAGCGCCGTCTCGTAATAGCCGGTCAGCAGGTCCTCCACCGCCAGCTCGCGCTCGCCGTCGGCACGCACGATACGCACGCGGCCGCCGAGCGCCATCGCCACCGGCGGCAGGTCCATATGCGGGTCGCCATGCGCCAGCGCCCCGCCCACCGTCGCCACATTGCGCACGCGCACATTCGACAGCCGCGCCATGATATGCGGGATGACCGGTGCGTGGCGCGCCACTTCCGGCGAGATGCTCCACCGCCGCGAGCGGCGTCAAAGCGCCGATGATGAGCGCGCCGTCGGCCGAGACGGCGATCGCGTTTGCCCCGCCGTCGATCTTGCGCAAGCTCACCAGCCGGCGCGGGCTGAACACGCCCGCCTTCATCATCAGCATCAAGGCGGTGCCGCCAGCGATCGGGCGCACGCTCGGATCGTCCGGATCGATCAGCGCAAGCGCCTCCGCGAACGACATGGGCTGCAGCAATTCGAACGGCGTCATGGCGCGCTCCCCGGCCCGGCCGCGAAGGCCTTGAGCAGCCGCTGCGCGAATTGCTTCTCCATTTCTTTTGCTTTCGCCTTGAGTACCGGCTGGCCGACGCTGCCGAGCTTTCCGGTCAGGGTGGCGTCAATGGCATAATGGATGCCGGTTTTTCCACCCGCTTCGGTCAGCCGCGTGGCGGCGGTGGCTGTCAGGCGGCCGACCATGCCCATCGGCGTGCCGTCGACCTTGGCTTCGATCGTCGCCGGCGGCACGACGCGAGACATTTCTACGTTCACTTTGAAGTTGAAGCGCATAAAGGCGATCTTGGTGGCGAAGTTCGCGCTGTAATGCGTGGGATCGATCTCGGTGAGCTCCGAAACACCGTCAATGCAGGAGGCAAAAAAGTGCGCGTCGCTCAAGCGGTTGAAGACCGCATCGCGCGGGGCATCGACGTCGATTTCGCCCTCGACCCTCATGGCGACCTTATCTAGCAAAAATTCCGCTTGTTGGGGACGTCAGCCGGCGATTTTCTGGCGCGAGGCCCAATCTTCGCGGAGCTTATCGCGCAAGATCTTGCCGCGGTCATTCTTCGGCAAATCCGACACGATGAAAATCTGCTTCGGCGTCTTCGCCGGCGGGAGATGTTGCAGGCAGTGCTCACGCACGCCGGCCTCCGTCAGGCCCGGCCGCTTGGCCACGACATAGCAGACCACCTCCTCGCCATAGATCTTGTCGGGAACGCCGACCGCGGCGGCATCGAGAATCTCGGGGTACTTGAGCAGAACTTCGTCGATCTCGAGCGGTGCGATGTTCATGCCGCCGCGGATGATCAGGTCTTTGGTGCGGCCGGTGACGCGGACGAAACCTTCCGCGTCCTGGATGCCGAGATCGCCGGTCTTGATGCGTTTGGGCCGCAACGGCTCGATCGTGCCGTCGTCGCTCAGATAGCCGATCGCGGTGTGCGGACCGCCGGCGGTAATCTCACCTTCGACGCCGGCCGGGACCGGCGCGCCCTGACCGTCGACGATCTCGAATTCCTGGTGCAGCGCCGGCAGGCCGACCGTGCCGACCTTGAACTTGTAGTGGCGATTGCCGCACACCCAGCCCGCTTCCGACATGCCGTAGCACTGCAGCAGCCGCACGCCGTACATTTCCTCGAACTGCTTCCACTGCTGCGCGGTAAGCGGCGCCGTGCTGCAAGTCATCAGGCGCAGCGTCGGGATATCCTTGGCGGTGAAGCCGAGCGGCTTATTGAGCAGCATATTGAGCACGGTCGGCACGCCCACCGAGAAGGTGATGCCGTACGTCTTGATCCACTCGAAGAAGCGGCTGTGCGAGAAGCGCTTCGCGATGTGCAAAGTGAGGCCCTTCTCCAGGAAAGGCATCAGGCTCGCCACTTGCGCCGAGTTCCAGCCGAACGAGCGATATTCGAGCGTGCGGTCGTCCTCGCTGAGGCCGAGGAATTCCAGCGTCGACAGCCCATTGAGCCAATAGGCGGCGTGGTCGTAGACCACCACCTTCGGCCGCGCCGTCGTCCCGGAGGTGCAGAAGATGCACGCCAGGTCTTCCGGATTATTGCGCTCCGGCAGGTCGGTCGGGTTCGTTCCCTTCGGGAGAGCTACAAAGAAATCGTCCTGCGCGTCGGCGGCGCCGTCGGTTGCCCAGCGCCCGAAACGCAGACGCGGCGCCGGGTGGTCGCCGACCAGCGCGGCCATGTCGAGGTCTTTGTGGCAGAGAATAAGCGCCGGATTGACCGCCTGCGTCAGCTCGACCATGACCTTTTCGTTCATCTCGACGTTGAGCGGGCAGACCACCGCGCCGATGCGCCAGATGCCGAACCAGATCAGCAGTTTTTCGAGGCACTCGTCGGAGAGCAGCAAGACGCGGCTGCCCTTCTCGACGCCTTTGCTCTTGAGGAACGCCGCTATGTCGGTCGTTACCTGATCGAGCTCGCCATAAGTGATCGACGAATTCTCGTCGAGATCGACGATCGCGGTCTTGCCCGGGTCGCGTGCCTTGTATTGCGCAAACAGCTCGGCAATCGGCCGGTACGGAATGCCGAGCTGATGGTTTCCGAAAACGCCCGCCATACCGACCTCCCCCGCTCCGCCGGCCTTAACGTCCGGTCTTTGCCAGGAGCTCCGTCCAGCCTTGCAAACGCCCGCGCGCGTTGGCGATCTGATCCTTGGTGAAGAAGTCCTCGAGCTTCACACGGTCCACAGGATAGACCGGCCGCATGAAGTCCTCCTCGTAGCCATAGGGCACGGTAGCGTCGATGGCCATGCCGCCTTCATAGCGCGTGTTGGTCGCGGTCCACTCGCGGTCGCCGGCGGTCATGCGCTCGGCCGGCATGAAGGTCTGGCCGCGGCCGCCCGGCGTCGGATTGAGGATGTCCTTCTGCGGGTTCACGCGCGTCGTGATCGCCCACATGACGTCGTCCATGCTGTAGATGTCGACGTCTTCGCTCACCGCGATGGCCACCCGCATGCCCTGCGAAGTCGCCAGCAGCGTGGTCATGAAGTTGCGCTGCCAGCCCTCCTCCAGGCGGTTGCGCTTCTTGACCTGAATGATGACGCCGCCCCAGTCGGTCATGCAGTAGGGAATGTTGACGTCCTGGATGATGCCCGGCTGCAGCCGGTGGCACAGCTCGTACATCGCAGCCTCGCGGATCGAGGTGTCGATGTTGTGCTCGTCGAGGGTGTGCGCGCCCAGGCAGTAGATGATGCGCTTGGGCTCCTTGCGATGGGTCACCGCGGTAACGTGGAAGGTGGGCGCCTTGTAGGCCTTGCCCATGTAGCCGGCCCACTCCGGGTGGAAGTGGTGGCGCCCTTGCGTCTGGTCGGCTTCCGCTTCCGCCGTCTCGAAGCGCCGGTCGCGCGGGTCGATATAGCCTTCGATCACGACCTCGGAATCGGCGATCGCCCAGGCATCGACGGTGCGCGCCTTCACCACCCGCACCGGAAAGCCTTGCGCCGCGCCGGCGACGCCCAGCTCATCGCAGCCGTAAGGCAGAATCACGTAGTCGAAAGCGCCGCCCGCCAGCAGCGTGCACGACGGCGGCACGCCGAAGCAAAACGTCAACGGCACCTTCTCGTTGCGCCGATAGGCTTCGCTGACCACCTGCCACATGTGCGAGCCGGGTGAAATTTGGAACGTGCCCACATTGCCCCAGCGGAAATTCATGCGGTTATAGCCGACGTCGGTGCCGTCGCCGAACGCAGCGCCGGAAATGCAGCGGATGCCGGAGCCGATGGTGAGCTCCTTCTCCAGCGCCGTGTGCCGGATCGGCACCACGTGTTCGTTCACGTCTTTCGGATTTTCGATCACGACCTGCTGGCACGGCGCCTCGGATTGCGAAATCTCCTGCGGCGGCAGCGGCTTCGACAGCGCGCGCGCCAGCTTCTGCGTCCGCTCCTTGTCGTCGGCCCAACCGAACATGGCGTTGACGACCTTGATGTCGCCGAACAGGTTGGTGAGCACCTGGTGGTTGGGCTTGCCCGTCACGTTGTTGAAGACAACGGGGCAGCCGCCGTCCATCAGCTTCTGCAGGCCGGTCACTTCGAGGTCGGGATTGACCTCCTTGTCGGTCTCGATCATATCGCCGCGCGCCTTGAGCCAGGCGAGCGTGCTGCGCAGATCCTGCAGGTGCCGTTGCGCGCCGGTCGCGGCCGGCACGGTCTTGGTGCTGATGTTCATTAGCGTCGTTCCATCCTTTTGACAGGGCCGCCTGCAAGCATTCGTCGAAAAATGCGGGGCCAGCCAGCCAACTTGACCCCCACATGCGGCGAGACGCTAACATCCGCCCCGGCGACAAGTAAAGGTATTCATGTATCATAATAGCATTATTTCGGCCCGCACCTGCGATACGCGTTGCGTTAGGCAGGGATGCTGCGACCGTGAGAGGCGGAGCGATGCCGAACGCCGCCGATCTTGCCCCGCGATCGTGAGAAGTGTTGGCGCCCAAATCGCGGATTATGCGCGCGCGGGTTTCTGCAACCGTCCGTGTCGGCGGAAGCCACGAGAAAAACGGGCCGCGCGCAATACGGGCGACGATCGATATCGACAATCCGCCGATTTCATTCCGGCGTGGCTTTACGACAAGGTATTCGCCGCGGTCGATGCCGTTGCGCTTCAGACGACGTGGAAAAGAACTCCGGAAAAAATCGATTTTATTCAAGAGACCGAGGAACTGCGCGGGCTCGACAAAGGGAACCTCTACTGCCGAGGGGCGGTGGTGCTCCGGCCGCCGGCGGATGCGTATCCGGTAGATACCTATTGGATGTATCCGCATCGCGACGATGTCATTCAACGAAACAAAGACTGCGTGAACAAGATCGCCGACTTCCGCTCTTCGTTCGGGAACAGACTGGCCGGCGCGCCCCTGGGGCCCGAGGCGAATTGCCTTCCGACACCCTCCGTCACCTCGCGCGCCGCTTGCAGCGGCACGCCGAAGCCCGCCACGTCCTTGACCGCTCCAAGCAGCCGGCGGTAAATGGGCCGGATGGGAGAATGGACATGAAACTCGAGCACCGGGCGAAGCCTAAGCCGCGACTCGTTATCGGAATCAGCGGCGCGTCTGGAACGATCTACGGCGTGCGCCTGCTCGAGCTGTTGCAAGGCACCGGCATCGAAACCCATCTCGTCATGTCGCGTTCGGCGCAGGTCACGCTCGCCTACGAGACCGATTACAAGATGGCCGATGTCGAAAAGCTCGCGTCGGTCGTGCACTCCAATCAGGATATCGGCGCGGCCTGCTCGAGCGGCTCGTTCCGCACGCTCGGCATGGTCGTCGCGCCCTGCTCGATCAAGACCATGTCGGAAATCGCCACCGGCACCACGGGCAATCTGCTCTCGCGCGCCGCCGACGTCGCGCTGAAGGAGCGGCGTCGCGTCGTGCTCTTGCTGCGCGAAACGCCGCTGCATATCGGTCACATCAAATCGATGGCGGCGGTGACCGAGGCGGGTGCGATCGTCTATCCGCCGGTGCCGGCGTTCTACGCCCAGCCGAAGTCGCTGATGGAAATGGTCGACCACACGCTCGGGCGGGTGCTCGACCTGTTCGATATCGACATGGGGTTGGTCCGGCGCTGGACCGGCGACAAGGCGCGGCCCAAAGATCCCACCGCCGTTCCGTCGGCGGAGTAGCGTCGAATGCAGGGCCTTGCAAGCGAGCGGCAATGCCTGCGAAGCGCCAGGCAATGCAGAGCTTGAGCCCGCGACAGGCCAGCTTATGCGCCGCAGCCTCGACCGCATCCTCACCACCCATACCGGCAGCCTGCCGCGCCCGGCGGGGCTGACCGATCTGTTCGTGCGCCGCGCCCGCGGCGAAGCGGTCGACGCGCAAGAGATCGCCGCCGCCAGCCACGCCGCCGTGCGCGCGATTATCGCCAAACAAGTCGAGGCCGGCATCGACGTCGGCAACAATGGCGAGCAGCCGCGCGACTCCTTCTTCCTTTATCTTAAAGAACGCCTGACCGGCCTGGGCGGCAGCTGGCAGCGGCCGTCGCGCGCCGACGTCGAGCGCTATCCCATCTTCAAGAAGCGCTGGCAGGAGCAGACCTCGGCGCAGTCGCGCGTGTCGCCCAACGAAGGCCTGCCGATGGCGCTCGGCGAGGTGCGCTACAAGGACAAGGGCGCGATTGAAGCCGAATGCCGCCAGTTCAACGAGGCGCTGGGGGCGGCGCCCAACGCCTTCGTCGAGGCCTTCATGAGCGCGCCCTCGCCCGGCGTCCTCGCCGCGACGATCAAGAACCGGAATTACGACACCATGGCCGCGTATCTCGCCGCGCTCGGCGAGGCGCTGCGCGTCGAATACGAGGCGATCGTCAACGCCGGCTTCGTGCTGCAGATCGACGCGCCCGACCTCGCGCTGGAGCGGCACATCAGCTTCAAGGATAAGCCGCTCGGCGAATTCCTGGGCTTCGTCGAGGCGGTCGTCGCCGAGATCAATCGCGCGCTGCGCAACGTGCCGCCGGAGCGCGTGCGGCTGCACGTGTGCTGGGGCAATTCGGAATCGCCGCACGACTGCGACGTGCCGCTCGCAGCGATCCTGCCGGCGGTGCGGCAAGCCAAGGTCGGCGGCTTCGTGCTGCCCTTCGCCGGCCCGCGTCATGCGCATGAATTCCGCTGCTTCGAGAAATATCCGCTGCAAGGCGAGCAGGTGCTGGTCGCCGGCGTGATCGATCCGCTCACCAACATCGTCGAGCACCCGGAAGTGGTCGCCGATCGGCTCGAGCGCACGGCGGCCGTCATCGGCGATCCGACGCGGGTGCTGGCCGGCACCGACTGCGGCTTCGACACGCTGGCCGGCTGGGGCCGCGTGGCGGAAGACGTGGTGTGGGCGAAGCTGCGCAGTTTGCGGGAGGGGGCGGACGCTGGCGTCGGGCAGACTTTATTAGCGCCGGTTTCAGATTCAATTTTCAAACAGCCTGCGCTCCGCAATTTCTCCTCATGCTCAGGAGGCGGTGAAGCCGCCGTCTCGAAGCATGGGTCCCGTGGCCGCCTTCATCCTTCGAGACGCCCGCCTTCGCTAAAGCTTCGGCGGGCTCCTCAGGATGAGGCGGAGAAAGGCCCGCTTGCGCGGACGATGACGGCCGAGTGTGTTTGGAGAAGACGTGCATCATCGCCCCTATTGTTTGCGGCGCGGGGGCGCCGTTCCTTGCATCCCCGCGCGATGCGCGGGGTCGGCCTTGGTGCCCCGACCTAGGGGCCGGGGGAATTTTCTCCCCCTCGGAAAAAGCCGAGGGGATGGAGCGCCGCGAGGCGCTCAACTGCCGCGCTTGCGAGGCGCGGCGCGCGCCTTGCGATCGGCGCGCTCGCCTCACGGCGCTCCATGGGCGGCGTTTTCGACAGCGCCGGGCCGCGCTTTGCCCGCGGACCGCTTTGTTCTGCCGTTGGCCGGAAGGGACGCGCCGCGAACGGGCCGTGGCCTTCCAAACCTTCGACAGACCTCATGCGGTCCGCCGTCAGCCAGCTCCTGGCAGGGGGCCGTAGTACCCCCGGGCGGAGCCCCGGTGCCGCCCGAGGCGAGGTTACGAGCCTCGCCGCAGGCGCCGCATCGACCTTGGGCCGCGCTTCCGCGCGACTTCAAGACCCGAACCGCCACGGATGCCGCATCTCCGGCACCCGCCGTCCGCCGCTCCGTCCTCAGGATCGTCTCTAGAAGACGCCCCTCGAAGAGCAGGACGGGGGTTAGTATAATGGTCCTAGGATTGTTGTCAAGAGAAGGTAGGAATATTTTTGGCCGGGAGCGAGCTCGCCAGGAAAATACCTGATCGCTATCCCTATCTATAGGTCATCTATATCGAATTCTGACCAATCACTTGCCTCGGGTAACCCGCCATGGCGAGACGGTGGTTGCTGAAGGCAAATGGCGGATTACGCTTCGCTAATATCCGCCCTACGGAGCCGGCTCGATGTCGATGGAATTGCACGTCCTCTCAGACCGGCAGCTCGGCTCGATTGCCGAGTGGCAGCGCGCGATCGACGCCAGAAAGTTTCCGCTGCGATTGGCCGCCGAGATCGACTTGCCCGCAGCGCAAGGTTTTCTCCCGGCAAGACTTGACGGCGGCGAGACCGGCTTCGAGTGCTTTCATGACGACGCCAGCGAAACGATGAAACATTTGGGCGCAAGCCGCTTCGACCACTCATGGCGTTTTGCGCTCGGATTGCGCTGGCGCGGCAGCAGCATGGACGAGCTGTTCGCGGCCTGGATGGCGGCGACGGCCTATGCCGAGGCGACCGGCGGCGTGATTTTCGATCATGAAGAGGGGAAAGTCCTCACGCCGCAGCAGGCGCGTGCTCTCATTGCGAAGATGGTGCGCGACCGCCCGCGCATGGAGGCGGCCATAGAAAAAATAAAGAAAAAATTCGAGGCGGAGGGGCCGCCCTCTTAAGACGTTACCAGGCCTGAAAGGAAGACGTGGATGCCCGGGTCAAGTTTACAGCCGGGCCGGCCGGACCCGGTTGCCCGGGCATGACCGCGGAGAGGTCCGATTCCCTGGCGCACCTGAAAGCGAACGGTGCGCCGCATTTTCTTCGTCATTCCGGGGCGCGGCCGAAAGGCCGCGAGCCCGGAATCCAGAGCGGCAAGTTCGGGGCGTGCGACCCCTGGATTCCGGGCCCGCCGCTTCGCGGCGTCCCGGAATGACGAATTGGGATGACCGCCGCGACCCCGCCCCCGGATTTCGCTTCGCTCCATCCGGGCTACGGCTTCGCCTCCCCCTCCCCCACCAACCTCCTCTGCAACGGCAACACCTGCCACCCGAACCGCTCCGCAATGAGCCCCCACAGGCCCTTGGGCGCGAACAGCATGACCAAAATCGCCACCGCGCCCATGATCAGCAGATAGACGCTGCCGAGATCGGACAGCGTCTGGCGCATGACGAAGAAGATGACGGTGCCGATGATCGGCCCCTCGATGCGGCCGATGCCGCCGATCACGGTGATGAAGATCACCACCGCGGTCCAGTCGTTCACGGAGAAGGCGGTGTCGGGCGAGATGCGCAGCTTCATCAGGAAGATCAGCCCGCCGATCAGGCCGGTGCCGAAGGCGGTCAGCACATAGACGATGAACTTCACGCGCGTGACGTCGATGCCGTTGCTGCGCGCGGCGATCTCGTTGTCGCGGATGGCGGTGAGCGCCAGCCCGTGGCGCGAGCGCAGCAGCGCCACGATCGAGGCCAGCACCACGACGGTGAGCGCCAGCGCGAGCCAGTAGATTTCCAGTTCGCGCGCGTGGCGGCTGGGCGCCATGGCGATCACCACCTGCGCCGGCAGGCTGATGCCGGAGCCGCCGCCCAGCACCGAGACCTGCGAGGCGACGAGGCGAAACACTTCCGCCATCACCCAGGTGCCGATGGCGAAATAAGCGCCGCGCAGGCGGAACATCAGCGCCGCCACCGGCACCGCGACCAGCGCCGACACCGGGCCGGCGATCAGGATGGCGAGGATGGGATGAATGCCGGCGATCATGGCGAGCGCGAACAGCATGTAGCCGCCGAGGCCGACATAGGCCTGCTGGCCGACCGAGACGAGACCGGCATAGCCGGCGAGCAGGTTCCACAGGCTCGCCAGCGCCACGTAGGTGAATATCTCGGCGAGCAAGCGCAGCGTCTCGCGCTCGCCCCAAAAAGGCGCCAGCGCCAGCACCACGAGGCCGACCGCGATCAGCGCGACGCCGATGCGGCTCGAGGTGGTGGAATGCTCGACGCGGCTCATCCCGACACCTTGGGAAACAGGCCTTGCGGCCGCACCGCCAGGATGACGAGGAAGACGACGTGGCCGGCGAGCACCTGCCAGCCGGGATTGAGCTGCGCGCCGATCGCCTGCGACACGCCGAGAATGATGCCGCCGGCGAGCGTGCCCCACATCGAGCCGAGGCCGCCGATGATCACCGCCTCGAAGCCGAAGATCAGGCGCGCCGGACCGATGGAAGGATCGAAATTGGCGCGCACGGCGAGGAACACGCCGGCAACCGCGATGACGGCAAGCGACAGCGCCATGGCCATGGCGAAGACGTGGCGGGTGTCGAGGCCCATGAGCTGCGCCACCGGCTGGTCGTCGGAGGTGGCGCGGAAGGCGCGGCCGAGCGCGGTGCGGTAGAACAGCGCCTGCAAGGCGGCGATGACCAGGACGGCGACGACGAACTGGATGAACGGCAGCACGCCGACCCAGATGCCGTGCGCCACCTGCACGGTCTGGATTTCGATGGCGCCGGCGTTGAGCTTGCGGCTGTCGGCGGTGAACAGCTCCAAGAGGCCGTTCTGGATGATGATCGAGAGGCCGAAGGTGACCAGCAGCGGCGGCAGGATGTCTTCGCCGAGGGTGAAGTTGAGCAGCCCGCGCTGCAGCGCGTAGCCGATCAGCGCCATGATCGGCACCACGAAGACGATGGCGACCAGCGGGTCGATGCCGGTGCCTTGCGTCACCATCAGCGCGACGTAGGCGGCGAGCACGATCAGGTCGCCATGCGCGATGTTCACCAGCCGCATGACGCCGAAGATGAGCGAGAGGCCGGCGGCGAACATGGCGTACAGCCCGCCGATCAGCACGCCCTGCAGGATGACGTTGATCCATTCGGTCATGGGCTTGGCCACATATTCTGGTGTCGTCCCCGCGAAGGCGGGGACCCAGTACGCCGTGCCGTCTCGATTGACTGCGGCGTATGGGTCCCGGCCCTCGCTTCGCTCGGCCGGGACGACAGCTTTTGTTTGTTGCAAGGCCATCGTCACACCCCGAAATACGCCGCCGAAATATCCTCGCGCGTGAGCTCGCCGGCCTTGCCCTGCAGCGCCATGCGGCCCTCCTGCAGGCAATAGACCTGGTCCGCCGCGTTGAGCGCCTGCGCGATGTCCTGCTCGACGATGACGAGCGAGAGGCCCTCGGCCACGATCTCCGGCAGCCGCGCATAGATGTCGCGCACGATGATGGGCGCGAGCCCCAAGCTGATCTCGTCGCACAGCAACAGCCGCGGATTGGCCATCAGCGCGCGCGCAATCGCCGCCATCTGCTGCTGGCCGCCGGACAGAGCCGGCGCCGGCAGATGGCGCCGTTCGGCCAGCACCGGAAACAGCGCGTAGACGCGCTCCAGCGTCCACGGGCCCGGCCGCTTCGCCTGGCCGCCGATCTTGAGGTTCTCCTCGACGCTGAGCGAGGGGAACAGCCGGCGCCCCTCCGGCACCATGGCGATCCCCCGTCGCACCATGGTGAAGGCGGGTTGCCCGGCGATTGTCTCGCCATCGAGCACGATTTCGCCGTGGCGCGGGGCCATCAGGCCGGCGATGGTGCGCAACAGCGTGCTCTTGCCGGCGCCGTTGGCGCCGATCACCCCCACCACCTGGCCCGGCTCGACGCGCAGCGAGACGCCGAACAGCGCCTGGAAGTCGCCGTAGAAGGCGTCGATCGCGCGCACGTCGAGGAGGGGGTCAGGCATCGGCCTGCACGCCTTCTCCGGTCATTGCGGGGCGCGGGCGCAAGCGCCGCGAACCCGGAATTCCGAGACACGGTCTTGGCTGATTCGTTTCTGCAGATCTCCGGCGTTCGACCTTCGGCCGCCGCCGGAATGACAGCAGGCACGGACTACGCATCGGCCTCGATCCCCATGTAGATCTCCGCCACCTGCGGGCTCTTGATCACGTCACGCGGGTCGCCCTCGGCGATGAAGCGCCCGCCATGCAGGACAGCGAGGCGGTCGACGGTCGCCAGCAGCGCATGCACCACGTGCTCGATCCACACGATCGACACCCCGCCGGCGCGCACGTCCTTGATCAGCGCCACCAGCTCGCCGCATTCGTGCTCGGTCAGCCCGCCCGCCACTTCGTCGAGCAGCAGCACGCGCGGCCGCGTCGCCAAAGCGCGCGCCAGCTCAAGCCGCTTGCGATCGAGCAGCGTCAGCCCGCCGGCGCGCCGGTTGGCCTTGTCGGCGAGCGCGCAGCGCGCGAGCAATTCGGCGCAGCGGTCGTACACCGCCGCCTCGCGCTCGCCGGCGCCGAAAGCCGCC
Source organism: uncultured Pseudomonadota bacterium (assembly GCA_963805535.1). Lineage (GTDB taxonomy): Bacteria > Pseudomonadota > Alphaproteobacteria > Rhizobiales > Xanthobacteraceae > Pseudolabrys. The sequence continues at coordinate 550,477 of CAWDUV010000001.1, read as the reverse complement.
GCCACCACGACGTTTTCGAACACGGTCATGCCGGCAAAAGGCTGCGGAATCTGGAACGAGCGCGCCAGGCCCAGCCGGCAGCGCCGCTCGGGCGTCAGCCGCGTGATGTCGGCGCCGTCGAAAGTGACGCGGCCGGCGTCGGGCGAAACGGTACCCGGCGGCGATGCCGAACAGCGTGGTCTTGCCGGCGCCGTTCGGGCCGATGATGCCGAGCGCCTCGCCCTCGCCCAGCGCCAGACCGACGCCGTCGGCCACCACCACGGCGCCGAAGCGTTTGGAAATCTTCTCCAGCACGAGGATGGGCGCCATAGCGTCCTCAGCCGCTGCCTGCTCGACCGCCGAGCCTATCATATCGAGAGCATGATCTTTTCCGAAAACCGGTACCCACTTTTCAGGATCATGCGCTAATCTTTGGTAGACGCATTGGCGCGCGCGATCAATCAAGGGAGGCTTTTCATGAGCACGCTGGCCGCCGAATTGCCGAAGGAAATGACCTCGCTGCAATTTCGTCCGCTCTTCGTCTTCCGCATCGCCGTCAACAAGCCCTCGGTCATCGGCCAGACGCCGAGCGTCGACCGCCGCGTCGGCGAGATCGCCGGCGGCACGTTCGAGGGCGAGCGGCTGAGCGGCAAGATCCTCTCCGGCGGCAGCGACTGGCAGGTGGTGCGGCGCGACGGCTCCTGGCTGCTCGACGTGCGCTTCGTGATGGAGACCGACGACGGGCATCTGATCGGCATGACCTACAAAGGCATCCGGCACGGGCCGCAGGCCGTGCTCGACCGCATCGCGCGCGGGGAAAGCGTGAGCCCGGCGGACTATTATTTCCGCGTGGCGCCGTTCTTCGAGACCGCGTCGGAAAAATACGGCTGGCTCAACAATGTGGTGGCGGTGGCGACCGGCCACCGGCTGGCGAGCGGGCCGATCTACCAGGTGTTCGAGGTGCTGTAGCGCCCGCCGCGGGAGGGTGCGGCGGGTAAGCTACGGCACCTCGCGCGCCGGCGTCAGGTGATGAACTCCATCTTGCCGCCGGTCGGTATCTTGGGCGCGGTTTTGTTGTCGACGATGATGATGTCGTATTTGTTGCCGCCGCCTTTGCGCAGGCGCCACTGGCCGCCGACCAGCGGCGTCTTGGCGATGTTCTTGACCGCGAACGGCGGCAGCTTCTGCCCCGACCAGGCGATGGGACCGACGATGGTGTCGAGCTTGGTCGCCTGAATGGCCTGCACCGTCGCCTTGGCATCGCCGGTTTTGCCGGTGCGCTTGAGCACGTCGACCGCCACTTCGAACAGCGCGTGCACGAAGCCGATCGGCTGCGTCCACTGCTTCTTGGTGGCCTTCTCATAGGCGCCGGCGAGCGCGTGCGCGGACTGGCCGGTGAGCGAGGACTTGAACGGGTGGTTGGGCGACCACCACACTTCCGACGACAAGTTGTTGCCGCTCTGGCCTAGCGCTTCCACCGCCACCGGAAACAGGATCGCCTTGCCGATGGACGCCACTTTCGGCTTGAAGCCCTGCTGCAAAGCCTGCTTCCAGAAGGTGGTGAAGTCGGGCGGGATCATCACGCCGGTGATGATGTCGCATTTGGCCTGCTTGAAGGCCGAGATCTGCGAGGTGAAATTGTCCGAGAGGTTCTGGTAGCGGCCCGGATCGGTGAGCTTGTAGCCGAGCTTATCGAGCACCGGCGGGAAGCCGACATGCTTGTCGCCCCAGGCATTGCCGTCGCCGTCATTGGGGAACAGGCCGCCGACCGATTTGTCGGTTTTGAGCTGCTGCCACATGTTGGTGTAGACGGCGATGACGTCCTCCAGCCCCCAGAAGAAATGATAGGTGTAGTTGAACGGCTTCCAGCTCTTGGGATCGTTGGGATGCTGCTGGCGGCCGATGAAGTAAGGCTGCCAGGGCGCCACCGACGAGATGCAGGGCACCTCGTTGACCTCGCATTGCGTGGCGACGGGATTGGTGGTTTCCGGCGTCGAGGCCACCAGCATGATGTCGACGCCGCCGTTGATCAGCTCGTTGGCGACGTCGGCGGCGCGGCTGGCATTGGACTGGCTGTCCTTCACCAGCACTTCGACCGGATAGGTGTTCTTGCCGACCTTGAGGCCGCCTTTCACCGTCTTGAGGAAGTTGGAAATGATGAAGTTGTCGGCCTCGGCGAAGCCGGCGAGCGGGCCGGTCTGCGGGCTGACATAGCCGAGCTTGATGGTCTTGGCGGCCCAGACCGCGGGCGCGAAAACCGGGCTGGCAGCAAGGGCAGCGCCGGCGGCGGCCGAGCCAGCCACGAAGCGGCGGCGGGTGACGGTGCGGCCATGCGAGCGGCCGCGATGCTTCCCATCGAGCATGGAGTCCCTCCCGTGTAGCGGCCCGCAAGGATCGGGGCCGGCGTTTCCTCGGCCGGCTGTTGCACGCTTTGGGGAGGCGAGAACGGCAGCCACGGCCCCCGAAAGACGCGTCAGCCTTGACCTCTTTGTTGCGTTCGATTATCGAACGATAGTTCGTTATCCGATCATTGTAGCCACGCGCCGATTGCTGTCAATTGCGCAGATGCAGGCAAAAGCGATGCTGAGATTGGCTTCGGCTAAACGGTTCGTCATTCCGGGGCGCGAGCGAAGCGAGCGAGCCCGAAATCCAGAGCGAAACGGCGAAGCCTTTCGTTTGGCCCTGGATTCCGGGTCCGGCGCTTTGCGCCGTCCCGGAATGACGAAAGCAAATCCGGCGGATTCGGCATGATGCTCAACCCCGAAAAGCCGCGCGAGCGGCAAGGCGACGACAAGGAGTTCATGGCGACGCTCGCCAAGGGGCTCGCCGTGCTCGGCTGCTTCGGCAAGCAGCGCCCGACCATGACGCTGTCGGAAGCGGCGGGCGCCGCCAACCTCTCGCGCGCCACCGCGCGGCGCATCCTGCGCACGCTGGCCGAGCTCGGCTATGTCGAGCAGCAGGGCCGCGACTTCTCGCTCTCGCCCAACATCCTCAAGCTCGGCTTTGCTTACTTGGCCACGCAAAGCTGGGTCGAGCGCGCGCAGCCGCTGCTCAAGGAGCTGAGCGAGCGTCTGCAGGAGTCGGCTTCCGCCGCGATCCTGGAAGGTAACGAGATCGTCTACGTGGTGCGGGTGCCGACCCGGCGCATCATGTCGGCTAGCATTTCGGTCGGCAGCCGGCTGCCGGCGTTTCACACCGCGCTCGGCCGCGTGCTGCTCGGCTATCTCGACGAGGCCGAGATCTGGCGCCGGCTCAAGTCGCAGCGCATCGAAGCCTATACGCCTTCGACCATCACCGACCTGCAGGCGCTGTTCGACCGCGTGCGCCTCGACCGCGAGCACGGCTTCGCCATTGTCGACGAGGAGCTCGAGCGCGGCCTGCGCGCCATCGCGGTGCCGGTGATCGACCGCTCGGGCCAGGCGATCGGCGCGCTCAATCTCTCCACCCACTCCGCGCGCACCACCCGCAACGAGATGCGCGATCATTTTTTGCCGGCGCTGAGGAAGGTGGCGGAGCAGGTGCGCAGTTCGGTGGCGTGAAGAGCGGAGCGACGCCATGGCGTGTCCCGGGTCTGCAGCGCACCGCTCCACTTCGTTGCGCACTGCGCTGCGCCCGGGACACGCATCCATAGTGAACCGCGATGGGGGCGGGGGGACTGCTGCCCCTTGTCTTAATGACCATCGCGATTTAACGTTCGCCCAGGTTCGGACATCGTACATACGTTCGATTATCGAACATAAGAATACATAAGAAGAATCAACAGGCAGGATCGATCTCAAGGAGGAGCGGCCATGAACGTGCGCGCCACCCCGGAGGCCTTCGCGGCCGACCCGACCACCATCGGCAACGTGGCGGTCAAGCGGCCGCAGACCGGCGCGGAATATCTGGAATCGCTGAAGGACGGCCGCGAGGTCTTTCTCTACGGCGAGAAGGTGAAAGACGTCACCACCCACCCCGGCTTCCGCAACACCGCGCGCATGGTGGCGCGCCTCTATGACGCGCTGCACGACGACAAGCACAAAGCCAAGATTCTGGTGCCGACCGAGACCGGCAACGGCGGCATGACGCACGCCTTCTTCAAGGCGCCGAAGACGCCCGACGAGATGCTGATGGGCCGCTCGGCCATCGCCGAATGGGCGCGGCTCGCCTATGGCTGGCTCGGCCGCGCGCCCGACTACAAGGCGGCGTTCCTCGCCACGCTCGGCGCCAATGCCGAGTTCTACGAGCCTTACCAGGACAACGCCAAGCGCTGGTACAAGTACAGCCAGGAGCGCGTGCCCTTCGTCAATCACGCCATCATCCATCCGCCGGTCGACCGCGACCGGCCGCCCAACGAGGTGGCCGACGTCTGCGCGCATGTCGAGAAGGAAACCGACAAGGGCATCATCGTCTCCGGCGCCAAGGTGGTGGCGACCGGCTCGGTGCTGACCAACTACACCTTCGTCGCCCATCACGGCCTGATCCCGGTGAACGACAAGAAGTTCGCCTGCGTGTTCATGGTGCCGACCAATACGCCGGGCGTGAAATTCATCTGCCGCACCTCCTACGAGATGACCTCGACGGTGATGGGCTCGCCGTTCGACTATCCGCTGTCGTCGCGCATCGACGAGAACGACGCCGTGTTCATCATGGACAAGGTGCTGGTGCCTTGGGAGAACGTGTTCGTCTATGGCGACGTCGAGAAGGCCAACAATTTCTTCCCGCGCACCGGCTTCCTGCCGCGCTTCGTGGTGCACGGCTGCACGCGGCTCGCCGTCAAGCTCGATTTCATCGCCGGGCTGTTGCTGAAGGCGACCGAAGCCGCCGGCACCAAGGACTTCCGCGGCGTGCAGGCCAATGTCGGCGAGGTCATCGCCTGGCGCAATCTGTTCTGGGCGCTGTCGGACGCCATGGTGCGCGATCCGCGGCCGTGGATCGGCGATTATCTCCTGCCCAACATGGACCCGGGCAACGCCTACGCCATCATCGCCACCATCGCCTACAGCAAGGTCAAATACATCATCGAGCAGACGGTGGCCTCCGGCCTCATCTATCTCAATTCGCACGCGCGCGACTTCAAGAACCCGGAAATCAGGCCCTATCTCGACCAGTACCTGCGCGGCTCCAACGGCTACAAGGCCGAGGAGCGCGTGAAGCTGATGAAGCTGTTGTGGGACTGCATCGGCAGCGAGTTCGGCGGCCGGCACGAGCTGTACGAGATCAATTACGGCGGCTCGACGGAAGAAATCCGCCGCTACTGCCTGTTCGGCGCGCAGGCCTCCGGCAATGCCGACAAGTTCAAGGGCTTCGCCGAGGAATGCATGGCCGAATACGATCTCGACGGCTGGCGGGTGCCCGACCTGACCGATCCCGGCGAGCTCAGCTATCACGCCACCAAGGGCGGTAATTAAGGCGCGGGAACGAGACGCCGCGACGGAACGTTGCCATGAACGTGCATACGCAGATCGCAGCCGTCGACGGCAAGCTGTTCCGCCGCGTCATGGGGCGCTTCGCCAGCGGCGTGACGGTGATCACCGCCGAAGCGGACGGCCACCTGCGCGGCATGACCGCCAATGCTTTTCTCTCGGGCTCGCTCGCGCCGCCGCTCTGCGTGATCTCGGTGGCGGTCAACGCGCACATGCACGATCATCTCAGGGCCGCCGGACGCTTCGGCGTCAGCATCCTGGCGAAAGGGCAGGAGGGGATCAGCGCGCATTTCGCCGGCCACAGCCGCGACCATCGCGACGTAACGTTCGAGCGGGCGGGCAACGTGCCGCTTATAAAAGGCGCGAGCGCGGCGATCGCGGCCGAAACCGAAGCCTGTCACGCCTGCGGCGACCACACTTTGTTCGTTGGGCGCATCGTCCATATGCACGATTTCGACCGCGCGCCGCTGGTTTTTCACGGCGGCCGCTACGGCGGCTTCACGCCCGCGCCGGAACTGGCGAACGCGCCGACGATCGAGTTCTGGTAGGCAGTCTGGCCGCTAAATCGACCAGTCGGCGCCGGCGGCCGGGCGGGCTTCCTCGTCGAACGCCGCCTTCTCGAGCGGAATGAGGAATTCGCAGCGCAGGCCCTCGCCGGCGAATTGCAGGCTGGCGCTGCCGCCGAGCTCGGCCTTGACGCTGCCCTCGATCAGCTTGGTGCCGAAGCCGCGCTGCTGCGGTTCGGCGACCGGCGGGCCGCCCTGCTCGGCCCAGCCGATGCGCAGCCAGTCGCGCGCCTCCTCGTCGAGCCGCTCGGCCCCCCAGCGGATCTCGATCCCGCCGTTGGGCACCGACAGCGCGCCGTATTTGACGGCGTTGGTGGCGAGTTCGTGGAACGCCATGGCGAGCGTCAGCACGGCGCGCGGGCGCAGCAGCACGTCCTCGCCGCGCAGCACCATGCGTTCGGCGCCGGCATAGGGCGCGAGGCTGGCCGACAACAGCTCGCGCAGGTCGGCGCTTTCCCAATGATGCCTGGTGAGCTGGTCGTGCGCCTTCGACAGCGCGATCAGCCGTCCTTCGAAGCGGTCGCGGAATTCTTCCGGGCTCGGCACGCCGCGCGCGGTCTGCGAGGCGAGCGACTGCACGGTCGCCAGCGTGTTCTTGACGCGGTGATTGAGCTCGTCGATCAGCAGCCGGTTGCGCTGCTCGGCCGCCTTGCGCTCGGTGACGTCCTGCACCACGCGCACCAGATAGAGCAGATTGGCCTCGGCGTCGCGCACCGGCGAGGAACTGACCGACATCCAGATCACGCGGCCGTCCTTGCGCACGAAGCGCTTCTCGACCGAATAGAATTCCAGCTCGCCCGCCAACTGCTTGTGGAACGCCTGGTTGTCGGGCTCGGTGTCGTCGGGATGGGTGGAGCGAAACAGGTGCCCGGCCGACAGCAATTCGTCGCGGTTGAAGCCGGTAATGTTGCAGATCGCCTCGTTGACGCGCAGGAAGCTACCGTCGGGCGCCAGCTCGGCGATGCCGATGGCGGCGTGCTCGTAGGTCGCGGCCAGGCGCTGCTCCTGCTCGAGCGCGAACTGGCGCGAATTCTCCAGCGCCGCGTCGATGCCCTTGCGCTCGGTGATGTCGATGAAGCAGTTGACCGCGCCGACCACCGCGCCGCCGGCGTCGCGCAGCGGATCGATATTGATGGAGACGATGACGCGGCTGCCGTCCTCGCGCTCGACGATGCGCTCGACGTCGCGCACCGCCTCGCCGCCGGCGAGCACCTCTTCCATCATCGTGTGCGCGGCCGGCGTGCCGTCGAGCGTGAAATATTTCCAGTTTTCGGAAAATTGAATGAGGGTTTGCTCGGGCTTGGGAGTGCGGCCCCAAATCTCCGCGGCGCGGTAATTATATTGCAAAATGGTGCCGCGAGCGTCGCAGATGAAGGTGGCGATCGGCAACAGCTCGAGAATGCCGTCGGAGGCCCGCAGTAGCGCCTTGACCGCCGCAGGGATCGGCCGGGCGACGGGCCGCGTCTTTTCGTTCGAATCCAGCATGCGCATGCCCCCGCGCGTGGTTCGACACCCTCCCCTACTCCCGGTCGCATCGGGCCCGACCAGACGGGGCTTTGTCAATGGCTGCGGAGTCGCGCATGCCGCGCGCGGTGGACATAGCTCACGAGGCGGCTGCCGCCCGTTGCTCGGCCTGCGCGCGCCCGAGCCAGCGGTCGATGAAGGCGGCGAGCCAGAGGTGGGAGGCGAGATCGTGCACGGCGCGGTCGGCGATGTGCTCGGCGCGCTGCTTGGCGCCCGGCAGCGTCATGCGGTGTGCGCCGCGCACCAGCCAGCGATACATCATGGCGTGGGTGACTTCCGGGTGAAACTGGATTCCATAGCCCGAGCCGTAGCGGAAGGCCTGCACCGAGAAAGCGCCGTCGCCCTCCGCCAGCAATTCGCCGCCGGCCGGCAGGTCGAAGCCCTCGCGGTGCCATTGATAGACGTGGTCGGGCCATTCCGGCGTGATGTTGAGCCCGGCCTCGGTCGGGCGGATCGGATAATAGCCGACCTCGGCGTGGCCTTGCGGATGCGGCCAAACCTGCGCGCCGAGATGGCGCGCCATCATCTGCGCGCCCAGGCAGACGCCGAGAAAGGGCTTGTTCTCCTTCAGCGGCACGCCGATGAAATCGGTCTCGCTTTTAAGAAAATCGTCGCTGTCGTTGGCGCTCTGCGGGCCGCCGAAGATCACCGCGCCGGTATGTTCGTCCAAAGTCGCAGGCAGCGGGTCGCCGAAGCGCGGGCGGCGTATGTCGAGCGGATAGCCGAGCTTGGCCAGCACCTGGCCGATGCGGCCTGGCGAGGAATGTTCCTGGTGAACGATGATGAGGACCGGCTTCGACATGGCGGTTCAGGGGGAATTCCTAGCTGCTTTGCCATGATTTGCAAAGATTATGAATGGATTGCGGCTATGTGCCCTGCGCGGCCCTGCGCCGGCTCTGCCGGCTGCCGACCGCCCGCAGCAAGAACCGGCGCGGCACCAGCGGGATGATGAAGACGACGACCTTGTTGAGGAAGCCCGGCACCACCACGCGGCGCCCGCGCATCAGCCCGCGGTAGCCGGCCTCCGCCACTTGCGCTGCGCTCTGCACCAGCGGGCCGCCGGACGCGCGCGGCTTTTTCAGGCCGCGCGATCTCGGCGAATTCGGTCGGCACCGGGCCGGGGCACACGACGGTGACGCGCACGCCCTTGGGCTTGAACTCGGCATACAGCGCCTCGGAAAAAGACAGCACATAGGACTTGGTGGCGTAATAGACCGCCATGCCCGGCCCCGGCAGGAAGCCGGCCATCGAGCCGACGTTCAGGATGCCGCCCCGGTGGCGCGCCAGGCTGTCGGCGAAGGCGAGCGACAGATCGGTGAGCGCGCGCACATTGACGTCGATCATCGCCAGCTCGTCGTCGCGCTCGCGCAGGTCGGCGAGCCCGACCAGGCCGAAGCCGGCATTGTTGACCATGTATTGCGGCTCGGCGCCGTGCGCGCGCAATTCGTCGGCGATTTTTTGCGTGGTGCTGGCGTCGGCGAGATCGGCAGCGATGACGATCGGCCGGCGCTTCGAGGTGGCGGCGATCTCGTCGGCAAGCGCGCGCAGCCGGTCCTCGCGCCGCGCGACCAGCGCCAATTGATGGCCCGCGCGCGCAAACACCCGCGCCAGCTCTACGCCGATGCCGGAGGAGGCGCCGGTGATCACGGTGATGGGGCGGAGAGTTTTTTCTGTCATTGTCCCGAACCAGAACCGCTCACCCCCGCGCAAGCGGGGGTCCAGGAGCAACATGCAATGCGTTTGAATAAAGAACTGGATTCCCGCTTACGCGGGAATGAGCGGAGGGTGTGGCGACGCGCGCGCAACATCACAATCACCCACCGCCCCCGCGCCCGCCCATCACGCGCTCGCGCAGCGCGATGCGCTCGTTGCGCGAAATCCCCAAGAGGTCCGCGGCGCGCCAGACCAGATTGTCCTCGAACTCGGTAATGACACCGTCGGCGCAGATGATCTGCCACATCATCTCGACCACGCGGGCGCGGCCGGCCTCGTCGAGCGTGCGGTTGATGCGGGCGGTGAACTTGTAGAGGTCGATCGCCTGTTCTTCCGCCGCGGTCGCCTCCGCCACCAGCTCGTCGGTCTCGGCGTCGTCGAGCTCGAAGCGCTGCTTGATCACGTCGTGCAGCTTCTTGCGCTCGACCTCGGAGGTGGAGCCGTCGATGCCGGCGGCGTGCACCAGGAGCGCGGCGGCGGCCAGGCGATAGTCGTCTTCCCCGTAATGGCCGGGATGCTTGCCCTCGTCGCCGCCGAGGTCGGAGAAGATTTTCTTGAAGGATTCGAACATGCCGCCTCGTCATCCACGCGGTTTGGAGCCGCCCCCATTAATCTAGGAAAGCCATCGGCCGCCCGGTAGCCCGGACGGCCGATGTAGTCAACGCGAATGCGGGGGTTACGCCCTCGCCACCGCCACCTCCTCCAGCCCGCGCTTGGCCGGCTCCACGCCCCAGGCCCAGACCACCGCGATCTGCACCACCAGCAGCGCGATCATCAGCCAGAGCACGCCCGGCAGCTTGTAATGCACCATCAGGAAGCCGACCACGAAGGGCGATACCACGGTGGCGGCACGGCCGAGTGTGTTGCAGATGCCGTTGGCGCGCAGGCGGATCTCGGTCGGGAACAGCTCCGGCGTATAGACGCCGAACAAAAGCGCCGTTTGCACGTAGATTGCCACGATCAGGATGAAGCCGACGCCCAAGACCGCGGCCGGATCGGAGGCCGCGTTGAAGCGCGCGTAGTACCAGCCGAAAGCGATGGTGACGATGGAGGAACCGATGATGCTCCAGCGCCGACCGATGAAATCGGCGCTCCAGGCGCCGACCACGCAGCCGATCAGCGAGGCCGCCGACAAGACCAGCGTGTATTGCAGCGAATGGGCGATGGTGAGCCCCTGGCGCAGGAAGAACTGCGGCAGGAAGATCACGAAGCCGAAGATCAGTGTGTTGATGGTGATCAGCACCCATGAGCCGACGATCATGCGCTGCAAGAGCGGCGGCTTGAGCATATCGGCGGCGGCGACTTGCACGATGGGCGCGGCCTGTGCCGGCGCCGGCAGCGCGCCGGACGTCGCCGCTTCCTGCTCGATCGAAGTCATCAGTGCTTCGGCTTCCGCGTCGCGGCCCTTCGACTCGAGCCAACGCGGCGATTCCGGCAGCGCCTTGCGCAGGTACCAGACGATGAGCGAGCCGACACCGGCGATGATGAACATCGGGCGCCAGCCCCAGGTCGGGATGATCAGGTAGCTCAAGATGGCGGTGACCGGGAAGCCGGCGACCACGATGAAGGCCATCAGCGCCAGCCAGCGCCCGCGTGTCTTCGGCGGCACGAATTCGGTAAGCGTCGAATAGCCGACCACGATCTCGGCGCCGAGCCCCAGCCCCTGCACGAAGCGGCAGATGATGAGCTGGTCCATGTTCTGCGCGAAGGCGGCGGCAAGCGAGGCGAGGCCGAAGATCAACAGGTTGATCTGGTAAGTGAAGCGCCGGCCCAAATGGTCGCCGACGAAGCCGGTGATCAGGGAGCCCAACGTCATGCCGATGAAAGTCCAGGAGAGGAATTTCAGGTTCTGCGGCAAGGTGGAGAAATGCGTGTGGATGGTCGCCGCCAGCACGCCGCCGGCGACGTAGAGGTCGTAGCCGTCGAAGAACATGCCGGCGCCGACCAGCCAGAAAATGCGGTAATGGAACGACGAGATCGGGAGCCGGTCGAGACGCGCGCCGGCGTTCACGGAACTTGCCATGTCGGTTTCTCCCCAGAGGAATGGTTATGACGGGCCGGTCTTGCCGCCGGCTCGGGGCGCAAGCCTAGTCGAGCGGGAAAAGAGCCGCTACCGGGGGTGCTCCGAGCTGTTATTCCGAGGCGCGAGCGAAGCGAGCGAGCCCCGAATCCAGAGCCACACGCTCAGTGCATACGGTTTCTGAATTCCGGGCCCGCCGCTAACGCGGCGCCCCGGAATGACGGACCGAGCCGTGGCGCTCAGCGCCACGGACAAATATTGACGCTGGTGCAGAAGCTGAACGACAAGGCGCCCGCTTGCGCCGGCGCGGCGAAAGCCGCCGCTTCCAGCGCTTCGTCGGAAGGAATGTCGATCAGAATGTCCTCATCGCCGCGGGCAGGCGTTCCCGGCAGATTGCGCATGGCGTTTCACGTCCCCTGTTTCCCGATGTCCCCATCGTGGCATTGAGATAAGCGTTAGCGCCCGAAAATAAAGAAGGGAAACGGCGGCGGGCGCTGTTCATAGCGCGGCTGATAAACCACCACCGGCGGCGGCGCATAGTAGTAGCGCTGCTGATATTGCGGCGGCGGGGCATAGCGCGCCCGGTACTGCACCGGCGCGCCGTAACGCGCCCGATAGCGCGCCTGCGCGGCGAGCGACAGCGGCTTGGCCTGCGCCTCCGCGTGCGCCTGCCCCGGCGGCTGCGCGTCGGCCACCGTGCCACTCACCTCCACCGTGGTGTTGGCCATCTTCTCGTGCTTGACCAGCTGCCACAGCGTGGCGGCGTTCTTCACCGACAGGCGCACGCAGCCGTGCGATACCGCGTGGCCGAGATGGCGCTGTTCGAAAGTGCCGTGCATGGCGGTGCCGGTCCGGGTGAAGAAGATCGAATAGGGCATGGGCGCGCCGTCAAACTCGTCGCTGTGGTGGTCTCTGTCCATGCGGAACGGCTTGAAGCTGCCGCCCGGCGTGTCGTAGCCGCGTCCGCCGGTCGATACCGGCCAGTCGTAGAGCGGCTTGCCGTCGACCGTGACCGCCATGCGCTGGGCGGATTTGTCGATCTGGATGAGAAGATTGGCCTGGGCGGCTTGCGCAGACAGCAAGCACACCAGCGCGGCAAGGCCGAACGGCACGACAAGGCGGCGAATGTGCATGGACAAACCTCCAGCGTCGATCCCACCCCTCGCGGTATGATGAAACTAGCCGCCGCCGCCCGCGGCGCATCGATCAGAGTCACATAACGAGCGCGCTACGCGCACGCAAGCAGCGACTACTCGACGGCCTTGCCCTTGCGCCAACTTTCGTTGAGCAATTTGATATTATTGCGCACGAATTTGTTGCCGGGGTCCCTGCGCTCGGCTTGCTTGAGCTTGGCGCGCGCGCGCCGGTAATCGCCGCGCAGCATGTAGGAGAAGCCCTGGTTGTTGAGAATCTCGACCGTCGGGCCGACGATCTTGATCGCCTCGCCATAGGCGCGGTCGGCAAGATCGAAGCGGCGCAGGCGGTCGTAGGAGGCGGCCAAGCCCAGCCAGGCCTCGGCGTCGCGCGGGTGCAGCTCGACGGCGCGGCGGAAATGCTTCTCGGCCAGGCCGAAATTGTTGGCACGGTACTGCTTCTTGCCGAGCGAGAGCTCGTCGTTGGGGTCGGAGCCGAGCAGGCCGGGCTCGGCGGCAGCCGGCACGCCGAGCGGCTGCGGCACCGAGCCGGTGGTAGCTGGGTCGGCGGCAGACTGGGCGGGGGTCTGGGCGAAGGGGTGGTCGGGGTCGGTCGCCTGCGCGAGCTTGTCCTGCGCGGTGCTGCAGGCGGCAAGCCAAAGGCTCGCGGCGGCAATCGCCAGGGTTCGGGCCGGTCCACTACGCATCACAAGGCCTGTCGGAAACGCCCGCTACCGGGACACCGTCAAGCTAGGCGGAGTTGGTTAAGAAGCCTTTACCTTCCGAGGGTTGCGTGTGCCCTGGCCGGCAGGCGCACTCACTTCCCTCGCCCCGCGCAGCGGGGAGAGGAAAAGAGAGGTGGCCTCGCCGCCGTACTAAATTAAAAATAATGCCCCACGTGCAGGCGCACGAAGACCGGCAGCAGGATCACCACGAACAGCACCGGGAAGATGCACACCATCATCGGCAGCGCGAGCTTGGCCGGCAGCGCATAGGCCTTCTCCTCGGCGCGCGACAGCCGCGCGTGGCGCATGTCGTCGGAATAGACGCGCAGCGCATCGGTGATCGAGGAACCGAGATCGATCGACTGGTTGATCAGCGTGGCGAAGGCGCGCGCCTCTTCGAGCGCCAGCCGCTCGGCGAAGCGCTCGAGCGCGTCTTTCAGCGCGCGGCCGGCGCGGATTTCGAGATTGGTCATGTGGATGTTGCCGGTGAGCGAAGGATAGCTGTCGCCCAGCTCGCGCCCGACCCGCTCGAGCGAGGCCTCCATCGACAGGCCGGAATCGGCGCAGACCACCAAGAGGTCCATGAAATCCGGGAAGCCGGAGCGGTGCTCCCGCGCGCGGGCGCGGATGCGGCGGTCGATGTAGAAACTCGGGCCGACATAGCCGAGGAAACCGCCGGCGATCACCATCAGCCAGAACAGCGAGCCGCCCTTGGCCACCAACAACGGCAACAACACGAACACCGCCGCCGCCAACACCACCGCCAACACCGTACGGCCGATGAAGAAGAAGGCGACCGCCCGCTGATCGAAGATGCCGGCTTGCGTCAGCCGCTTGCGCAGCACCTTCATGTTGTCGCCGTTGCCCTCGCTATAGTGCTTGGTGGTGGCTTCGAGCAGCTGCGCGATCGCCCGGCGGCTGGAATAGCGCAGCGCGCGCCGCGTGCTGCCGCCGCGTTCGCCTTCGTCGGTGACGCGCGCGGTGCGCCGCTTGACCGAGCCGCGCACGCGCACGAAGGCCATGGCGGCGAAGGCCAGCGTGCCGGCGGCCAGGAACACGAGCAGCGTCATCAGCAGCCGGTCGCTGTCCTGGAACGTGTCGCCGAAGACGGAAAGCAGCGTGCCCATGGCTAAATCCGGAAATTGACCAACCGGTACATGATCAGATTGCCGATGCCCATCCAGCCGCCGGCCAGAGCGAGCGTGACCTTGGTGATGTCCTCGTGCCAGACCTTGGCGTAGAAGCTCGGCACCAAAAGCTGGATGACCAGGAACATCAGCACCGGCAGCGACGACAGAATGAGCGCGGAAGCTCGGCCTTCGGCGGCCAGCGCGCGGATCTTGCGCCGCATCTTGAAGCGCTGGCGGATGACGGCGGAGAGGTTCTCCAGGATTTCGCCGAGATTGCCGCCGGTCGAACCCTGAATGGCGATGGCCGTGACGAACAGCGGCAGGTCGTCGCCGCCGACGCGGTAATAGAGATTGCGCATGGCGGTTTCGAGATCGGCGCCGTAGGTGATCTCGTCAGTGACGATGCCGAATTCGCTGCCGATCGGGTCGGGCAGTTCGCGCGACACCATGCTGATGGCGACCGGCACCGGGTGCCCGGCGCGCAGCGAGCGCACGATGATGTCGATGCCGTCGGGGAACTGGGCGGCGAACCTTTTCTGCCGGCGCCCGCGCAGGATGCGCAGCACCAGATAAGGCAGCGGCCCGGCGGCAAACAACGCGGCGAGCACGGCATGCATCAGCTTCTCGTCATAGACCAGCGTGGCGACGAAGGCCGCCACCGTGCCGGCCGCGATCAGCATGAGCAGGCGGCTAAAGCCCATGGTGAGGCCGGACTGCAGCACCAGCCGGTTGAGACTGATGAGCGGCAGGCGGAAGTCGCCGCCGGCGGTCAGCCCGCGCTCGCGCCTGAGCTGGACCAGCACGCTTTCGCGGTCCGGCCTGTCGTCCAGCACCTTCAGGCGGCGGTTGAGGTTCTTGCGGTAGGAGGCGTTGTTGTAGAACAACAGATAACCGCCTTCCGCAAACATCGCGGCCGACAGCCCGATCAGGATGTAGAAGAAGTAGATCGGGTTGATGTCGAGCATGGCTAACCGGCTGCGGACACTTTCGGCGTCATTCCGGACGCCGCCAACGGGCCCGCGCAAAGCGCGGCCCGATGACAGGCTCCGCAGTCGCTCCGATATCCAGAAACAGCAGCAGAGGTTGTTGCTGCGATTCCGGGTTCGCGCGCTGCGCGCGCGCCCCGGAATGACGGTGGGAAGTGTCCCTCCTCATAACGGATTGCTCGGATCGAAATAATTGCCCGGCAGCTTGATGCCGAGATTGGTCAGGTGGCCGAGGAAGCGCGGGCGCACGCCGGTCGCCTGGAACTGGCCCTGCACGCTGCCATCTGGCGCGGTGCCGGTGCGCACGAATTTGAAGATTTCCTGCATCTGGATGATGTCGCCTTCGAGACCCGTGAGCTCGGCGATCGAGGTGACCTTGCGCTTGCCGTCGGATTGGCGCTGCAACTGCACGATGAGCTGGATGGCGCCGGCGATCTGGCCGCGGATCGAGGCCACCGTCATCGGCAGGCCGGCCATGCCGATCATCTGCTCCATGCGCGAAATGGCGTCGCGCGGGGTATTGGCGTGGATGGTGGCCATGGAGCCTTCGTGGCCCGTATTCATCGCTTGCAACATGTCGAAGGCTTCTTCGCCGCGGCACTCGCCGAGGATAATGCGGTCGGGGCGCATGCGCAGCGCGTTCTTGACCAGTTCGCGCTGGCGGATCTCGCCCTTGCCTTCGACGTTGGGCGGACGCGTCTCCATGCGGCCGACATGCGGCTGCTGCAGCTGCAGTTCGGCGGCGTCTTCGATGGTGATCAGGCGCTCCTTTTCCGAGATGAAGGCGGAGAGCGCGTTGAGCATCGTCGTCTTGCCGGAGCCGGTGCCGCCGGAAATGATGGTGGTGATGCGCGCCTTCACCGCCGAGGCGAGCAGTTCGGCCATGGGTGGGCGCAGCGCGCCGACCTCGACCAGCTTCGAGAGATTGAGCGGCTTCTTGGAGAATTTGCGGATCGAGACCAGCGGGCCGTCGACGCCGATCGGGCGCACCGCGACGTTGACGCGGGAACCGTCCTGCAGGCGGGCGTCGCACAGCGGGTGCGATTCGTCGACGCGGCGGCCGACCGCCGACACGATTTTGTTGATGATGCGCAGCAGGTGCTGCTCGTCCTTGAAGCGCACCGCCAAGGGCTCCAGCACGCCGCGCCGCTCGACATAGACGCATTCATGACCGTTGATCAGGATGTCGTTGATGCTCTCATCCTTGAGCAGCGGCTCGAGCGGCCCGAGCCCGGTCATCTCGTCGAGGATTTCGGAGACGAATTCGGCCAGTTCCTGGGCGTTGAGCGCGAGGCGCTCGGCCATCACGTATTGCGACACCAGCCCCTGCACGTGGCGGCGGATTTCTTCCTCGGGCAATTTTTCCAGCGCCGAGAGATTGATCTCCTCGATCAGCCTGCGGTGCAGGCGCACCTTGGCGTCGAGCAACTTGTCGCTGTGCAGCGGATTGGCCGCCTGCGGCGCAGCGGCCGGCACTTCCGGCGCGGACCCGGCAAGCGGCACCCAGGGTGCGCTCTCGGCGGCCGTGCTGGGCGGCGCTTCCACCAGCGGCAATTCCGGCGCGGCGGCGCGATGGGCGGAGAAACGGCCGGCCATGCTTACACCACGATGGAGAGGTCGGGCATCTCGGCTTCCTCTCTACTTCGCCGCCGCGAATTTAAGCTTCTGCATCAGCGGTGCGGGCTTTGCTTCGGGCTTGTCGACGCCGGCCAGCACCAGCTTCTTCAGTTGCGCGGTGATCTTGTTGCCGGGCTTGACCTCGTCGAGCGGCACGCCGCGGTCGATCGCCTCGCGCACCAGCGCGTAGTCGTTGGGAATGACGGCGGTGAAGGCCTCGCCCAGCACCTGCTGCAGATCGTTCAAGCGCAGGCCGGAGCCGAACATGTTCTGCTGGAAGCGGTTGACGATGACCTGCGGGTTCGGCCCCTCGCCCAGCCGCTCGGTGATGGCGGCGACGAGCTGCTTGCCGAGGCGCAGGCCGGGCACGGTCGTCTCGCTCACCACGAAGAGCTTGTTGGAACCGAGCAGCACGCTGTCGGTCCAGGAGAACCAGGTGCGCGGCATGTCGAACACGACATATTCGAAATTGCTCGACACCAGGTCGAGCAGGCGCGTCACCACGTCGGGATCGAAGGAACGCATCTCGGCTGGGCGGTTGGGCGCCGCCACCACCGCCAGACCCGAGGCGTGATAGGACAACATGACTTCGAGCAATTGCCGGTCGAGCCGGTCGGGGCGCGGCTCGATCTCGGCCAGGTTCAGGCGCGGCTCGAGGTCGAGATAATCGGCCACCGTGCCGTGCTGGAAGTCGAGATCGACCAGGCAGGTGGCGGGCTTGGCGCGCGGGCCGCCGCTATTGAGCAAAATGAGCGCGGTCTGCACCGCCAGCGTGGTGACGCCGGCGCCGCCGACCGCGGGCAAAAACGTATAGATCTGCGCCTCTTTCTGCTGCTCGGCGCCGGCCGGGCTCTGCGCCACGCGCGCGCAAGCGCGCACCAGGTCGACCGGCGCCACCGGCTTTACCAGGAAGTCGGCGACGCGCATCTGCAGCAGCGTGCGGGCGAGGCCGGCGTCGAAATTCGGCGTCACCGCGATCACCGGCGGCCAGGCGCCGACGCGCGTCATCAGCCGGGCGAGCGCCGCCATCTCCTCGGCGCGGCCGGCATCGACGTCGACCACCACCACGGTGGCGTCGCCGACGGCAAGCGCGTCGCCCTGCGCGGCGATGGCGCCGGAAACGACGGCGAGATCGATCGCCTTGGAGGCGCCGAAGGTATTGCGTGCCGACGCCTCGAATTCGGCGTCGGCGGTCAGCACCACCACGCGGGTGCGGCTGGGATTGGCGTCGCGGCCAAGGCGCATTGTGTTACCTGTTCGCCTTCGCTTACTTGGTGGGCGCCGCGGGCTGCGTCACGGTCGGGCCGACCGGCGCCTGATTGGCCGGTGCCGGCGTCGGCGCGTAGCTGGTCGAGGTGCCGCTATTGCTCGGCTGATAGGTGCGGTTGGTCTTGTAGCGCTGCACCGCGCTTTCCATGCGCTCGCCGTTGAAGCCGATATTGCGCTGAGCGGCGACGCGCGGCCAGGGATCGACCATCTGCGTCATCTCGTCGGTGGCGACGGCGTCGCCGGCACCGAGCGCGATGGTGTCGCGGCGGTCGAGATATTCCGAGCAGCCGGTCATCGCGCACAACAGTAGCGCGAGCGCGAGCGTGCGCAGCACCTTAGTGGACGGATGCATCGGAGACCCTCCTCGGCATGTCGAGCATGTGCCCGGTGAACGGCTGGCCGTCGAATGCGTCGATGCGCGCGGTGACGGGGGTGAGCTTGCGCGCCTCGGCGCGCGAGACTTCCGTCTTGCCGAGCAGGAAGAAGTCGACGTCGTTGGGCGGCAGCGTCTTGTCGAGCGGCGTCTTGATCGGATCGCCGGGCCGCGCCGGCCGCACCAGATGCGGCGTGACGATGATGGCGAGATCGGTCTCGTTCTTCTGATAGGACTTGGACGAGAACAGCGTGCCGAGCACCGGGACGCTGCCGAGCCAGGGTAATTGATCGATGGTGTGCTGGCCGACGCTCTGCAGCAGGCCGCCGATCACGAAGCTCTGGCCGTCGCGCAGCTCTACCGTGGTGGAGGCGCGACGCACGATCAGCGCCGGCACCGAGATGCCGTTCGCCACCGCCACCGTGTGCGTGGGATCGATCTGCGAGACTTCCGGCTCGATCTTCATGTTGATCAGGCCTTGGCCGAGCACGGTCGGGGTGAAGGCAAGCCCGACGCCGTATTTCTTGTAGTCGACGGTGACCGAGCCGTAGCTGCCGGCCACGGGAATCGGATATTCGCCGCCGGCCAGGAAGCTCGCGGTATCGCCCGACAGCGCCACCAGATTGGGCTCGGCCAGCGCGCGCGCAACGCCCCTCTGCTCGAGCATGTTGATGAGCGCGTCGGCCGAGACGCCGTTCGCCACCATGTGGGCGATCATGAAGCCGAAGGGCGTGGCGCCCGACAGCACGCCGGCGGCGACGATTCCCGAACGCAGCACGTCGGTGCCGTTGGCGCCGCCGGAATTGACGCCCGGGTTCTTGAAGTTGTTGCTGCCGGCAGGCGTGATCGGCAGGCCGCCCGCATTGGTATTGTTGCCGATATTGATCAGGCTGTTGTTGCCGAAGCGGTTCCACTGCACGCCCAGCTCGCGGCCGGCGGTGCGCGCGATCTCGATGAAGCGCACCTCCAGCATCACCTGCTGCGGCGAGGCGACCGAGACCGTGTTGATGATTTCGGGCCCGAACTGGCGCGCGATGGTCACCGCCTTGTCGAGGGTGGCGGCGTCGGCCACCTCGCCCGACAGCATGATGCGGCCGTTGACGGACGAGGCCTCCAGGCGCGAGCGCGGGAAGCGGCGCTTGAGCTCGTTGGTCAGCCGGGTGATGTCGTAGGACACCTCGATGTCGAAAATGCCGATCAACTGCTTGCTGTCGCCGTAGACCGACACCCGCGTGGTGCCGATCTTCTTGCCGAGGATCGACAGCGAGTGATCGGTGAGCGGATTGACGTCGGCAACGTCGGGATCGCCGACGGTGACGTCGACGAAGCTGTTGTCGGTGTGCACGTCCTGCGACTTGCCGATGGCGACCGTCACCATGGCGGTGCGGTGGCTGCCGCCGATGCGGACGACCCGGTCGGCGGCGTGGGCGTCGGCGACGAAGCCGAGCATGGCCGCGATCAGCGTCACGACAAGCGCGATCGCCAGATCGCGCAACCAGCTGCCGGCGCGCAGGCCCCCGTCCGGACGCCGCCACGAAAAGCCGGCGGCGACTTGGTTTTCATTGTTATTCACGACGCACTCCCCACCCCTGATGAACCGTCAGGCCCGCTTCAGCGGGCCGCTCTCTGCAAAGCCGCCTCGGCGAGGGCCGCATTCCCCTTGCTCTCGACCGGGACGGTGTAATCCTGTTTCGACTTCGGACGGATCACGGTGACCGTCGTGGTCGGCGTCTTGTCGCTGGCGACCGGGTCCTTGCTGCCCAGATCGTCGAGCGTGACCTTGCGCGTATTGCTTTCGGCGGTCTCGCCGGCCCTGCGCAGCAACAGCGACAGATTGCCGACCGAGGCGGCGAGCCACAGCTTCTGCGCCTGCACGGTGTCGACTTCGAGCGTCACCGACTTGGCGACCTTGGCCTGCTGCGCGCGCTCGTCGGCGATCTGATCGACCGCCAGCACGCGCGCGTCCTGCAGCACCACCTGTGTCGAGGCCGAGCCTTTGGCGATCTGGCGCGTGAGCACGACGTCGACGTGATCGCCCGGCAGCACGAAGCCGCCGACGCCTTCGACGTCGTTGACGCGGACGGTGACGGCCTTCATGCCCTTGTGCACCAGCGCCGACAGCGTGGCGCGCTGGCCGGGGCCGGTGATCTTGAGCGCCAGCACCGGCTCGTCGGACTCGATCGCGGTCAGCACGACGCGCTTGCCGCGCGCCAGCACGTCGTCGATTTTGTGGAAGGCGCCGGGCGGCAGCGCCTGCGCCGGCCACGGCACTTCCTTCAGCAGCGCGGGTTTCAGCTCCATGCCGAAGCGCAAAGGCTTGGCCGCCACTACTATGGTGCGCGTGACGACCGGCTTCTGCCCGTGCTCCATGTGCTTCGCCCGCATACTGGCCTGGTTGTTGAGCCAGACCTGGGCGATGAACACGGCGAGCAGGCCGAAAACGACGGCGAAGCCGATCATGACGAAGGTACTGGCACGCACGGCGGTTGACCCTGTTTGACGCGAAACCGGATTCTCGTTTGCTTTCTTGCGTACGAGAGTAGGGGTCAGGGAGTATTCAATTACTAACGGCGCGTGCGCACTTGGGCCTATGCTGAAGAGCCGCTGAATTGCTATTGTTTACGGTTCGTATCTCAAGTGATGAAGAATGCAGTAACCCTGCCGCGATTAGCGCTAACCGATCGTATGTTTGCGAAGGGCGTAACGTTCCCTTCAGCCTAACGCTTCGTTTGCCGCGCGCGCCTAGCCCGTCAATCAAGGCTTTTGCGCACAGCGCCCGCACCGCGCGGGCGGCGCGGCCGGCATGGCGCAAGCTTTCGGCAAGGTTATCATGCCGTTGCCCGCCGCCCGCGCTTGCGGCAACATGCCGGCCAAGGAGAATAAATGCATCGGAGGACCTGCGCGATGACGCAACCTTGCATTCACCTTGTCGAAGGAAGGCGCCAATGAGCGGGCAGGCGCAGACGGCCGCCGAACCTTCCGCCGCGCCGGCGCGCGGCGAGACGCGCATTCGCGTCAGAGGGCTCGCCAAGCGCTACGGCGCCTTGCAGGTGTTCAACAATATCGACTTCGAGGTGGGCGAGCGCGAGATCGTCGCCGTGGTCGGGCCTTCGGGCTGCGGCAAGACCACCCTGCTGCGCTGTATCGACGGCCTGCTGCCGCACGACGCCGGCGAGATTTGGGTCGGCAACGAGCGCGTGAGCGAGCCGATCGCCGGCGTCGCCATGGTGTTCCAGCATTTCGGCCTGTTCCCCTGGAAGACGGTGTTCGAGAACGTCGCCTATGGCTTGCGCATGGCCGGTGCGCCCAAGGCCGAAATCGAGCGCAAGGTGCCGGAATTCATCAAGATGGTGGGCCTTGTCCGGCTTCGAGACCGCCTTCCCCTATCAGATGTCGGGCGGCATGCAGCAGCGCTGCGGGCTCGCGCGCGCGCTGGCGCTGGAGCCAAGCGTGCTCTTGATGGACGAGCCGTTCGCGGCGGTCGATGCGCAGACGCGCGAGATCCTGCAGTTCGAATTGCTGCGCATCTGGGAAGAACGGCCGACCGCCATGATCTTCGTCACCCATTCGATCGATGAGGCGGTGCTGCTCGGGCACCGGGTGATCGTGCTGAAAGGCCGGCCGTCGAGCATTCATGAAACGGTCAAGATCGACCTGCCGCATCCGCGCACGCGCGCCACCTTGCGCGATGAGCGCTTCGCCGAATTGCGCGAGCGGGTGTGGTCGACGCTGATGCGCGAAGCGCGCGAGGCCGAGTTCCAGCTGGAACGCTGATAGCAATGGAAATATCCCTGGAGACCGACCAGCGCCTTGCCGCCGCCATCGCGCATTGGGGCGCGCGCTTCGTCGCCAACGGCGTGGTGCTGACCGACTTTCAGGAGATCACCGGCGCGCTCGAGAGCTATGACGGGTGGTGCGCGGCCTGGAGCGCGCGCGCGGCGCATCACGAAGCGCTCGGGCGCGAGGCGCTCAAGCGCGGCCATTTTCTCACGGCCGGCGAATGCCTGCAGCGCGCCGGCGTCTATTATCACTTCGCCGCCTTCCTGTTCGCGCACGATCAGCCGCAGATGAAGACCGCGCATATGAAGGCGGTGGAATGCCGGCAGACGGCGCTGCCGCATCTCAGGCCGCCGGGCGAGCGCGTGCGGATCCCTTACGAGAGCGGCTGGCTGGCCGGCATCCTGCGCAAGCCGTTGGGCTACGACAAGCCGCCGGTGGTGGTGATGGCGGTGGGGCTCGATTCGACCAAGGAGGAAGGCGACGCCTATGAGGCGCCGTTCCTGGCGCGCGGCATGGCGACGCTCATGTTCGACGGGCCGGGTCAGGGCGAAGGGCAATACGACTTCGCTATCCGCGGCGACTACGAGGTGCCGGTGAAGGCGGTGATCGACTACATCGGCGCGCGGCGCGATCTCAACTCGATGCGCGTCGGCATGTGGGGCGTCAGCCTGGGCGGCTATTACGCGCCGCGGGCCGCAGCCTTCGACAAGCGCATCCAGGCCTGCATCGCGCTGGGCGGGCCGTTCAATTTCGGCGCCAGCTGGGACACGATCCCGGAATTGACGCGCGAAGCCTTCCGCGTGCGCAGCCATTGCGCCACGCAGCAGGAGGCGCGCCGCAACGCCGAGACGCTTTCGCTCGAAGGCATCGCGCAGAACATCGCCTGCCCGATCTTCATCGTGAACGGCCGGCAGGACCGCATCGTGCCGGCAGCCGACGCCGAGCGGCTGGCGCGCGAGGTCAAGGGGCCGGCGACGCTGATGATGATCGAGGACGGCAACCACATCGCCACCAACCGCGCCTACCGCTGGCGCTCGCAGAGCGCGGACTGGATGGCGGAGCGGTTGCGGTAGACCCGGCTGTCGTCCCCCGCGAAGGCGGGGGACCCAGTACGCGCAGTATTTCGGCTGAATTGCATAACCTGCGTTTACTTGGATCGCCCGCATGCGCGGGCGATGACACGCTCAGTATGTTGATCGCCCCACACAACCCGCTAATGTCCGCCCGCCAGCCAAGGAGCGCGCGATGCCTTCCACCATCCTCGATTCCGCGGTGTTCCGCGACGTTTTCACCACGCCGGCCATGCGCCAGGTATGGTCGGACGAAAACCGCGTGCAGAAATATCTCGACTTCGAGGCGGCGCTGGCGAAGGCGCAAGGCCGGCTGAAGATCATCCCGCAGGAAGCCGCCGACGAGATCGTCAGGCATTGCGACGCCAAGCTGATCGACATGGCGAAGCTGAAGGAGGCGACCGAGCGCATCGGCTATCCGGTGCTGCCGGTGGTGCAGCAGCTCGTCAAGCTGTGCAAGGACAGGCTCGGCGAATGGTCGCACTGGGGCGCCACCACGCAGGACATCACCGACACCGCGACCGTGCTGCAGATGCGCGAAGCGCTCGACCTCGTCGCCAAGGACATCGACGGTATTTGCGACGCGCTGGCCGCGTTGGCGAAGAAGTATCGCGACACGCCGATGGCCGGGCGCTCGAACCTGCAGCAGGCGGTGCCGATCACCTTCGGCTACAAGATGGCGACCCTGCTCGCCGCCTTCGAGCGGCACAGGCAGCGCTTGGCGGAACTGAAGCCGCGCCTGCTGGTGGGCGAATTCGGCGGCGCCGCCGGCACGCTGTCGTCGCTCGGCAAGGACGGTCTGCGCTGCCAGCAAGAGCTGATGAAGCAGCTCAAGCTCGGCCAGCCGGCGATCTCCTGGCACACGGTACGCGACACCATCGCCGAGGCCGGCTGTTTCCTCGGGCTGGTGACCGGCACGTGCGGCAAGATCGCCTTCGACGTGAAGCTCTTGATGCAGACCGAAGTGGAGGAAGTGCAGGAGCCGTTCCACGCCGGGCCGCGGCTCGTCCTCGACCATGCCGCAGAAGCGCAACCCGATCTCTTCCGTTTACATCACCGCGCAGACCGCGATGGTAAAGCAACTGGTGGCGGCGCTGTTGGAGGCGCAGGTTGAGGATCACGAACGCTCGACCGGGCCGTGGGAAATCGAATGGATCGCTCTGCCGGAGATTTTCATGCTGGCGGCGGGGGCGCTGGCGCAGACCCGCTTCCTGGTCGAAGGCCTGCAGGTGAACGAAAAGAAGATGCGCGACAATCTCGACATCACCAAGGGCCTGATCATGTCGGAAGCGGTGATGATGGGCCTGGGCGACAAGATGGGCCGCAACACCGCGCACGACGTGGTCTACGACATCTGCCGCGAGGTGGTGAAGACGGGGCGGCCGCTGATCGATCTCTTGGAAGAGAACGAAGAGATCGGGAAATACGCCGACCGCAAAGCGCTGGAGAAGCTGGTCGATCCCGCGAATTATCTCGGCGTGGCCGGAGAGATGGTCGATCGCGTGCTGGCGATGCGGAAATAGTTATTGTCACGGCCGGGCTTGTCCCGGCCATCCCGATGAGGCCGGCATTGTGACTTCCTAAGCGGGGTCACCGGGACAAGTTTACACCCGGGCCGGCCGAAGGCCGGACCCGGTTGCCCGGTGACGACAGGTCATTGCGCCTTCGGCATCGTCTTCCAGATCGCCAGCGCCACCAGCAGCGTCGCGGCGCCGACCACAATGAACAGCATCGGCACCGTAACGCCGAGGTGCTGCAAGAGCGCGACGACGATGGTCGCCGCGGTCATGAAGGCAGCGCTGAGCATGTTGACCGCCGCCACGGTGCGCGCGCGGTACTCGGGACCGGCCCAGGCCTGCACGGCGGCGAAGGCCGGCACGATGAACAGCCCGCCCGCGGCGGCGAGGCCGGTAAGATCGACCGCCGCGCGGATGCCAAGCGCGCCGGCGAACACCACGCCCGGCCCTTGCGGCGAGGCCGCCGGCACGGCGCCAAGCGTCGCCAGGCCGAGATCGAAGGCGAAGGCTGCGAGCAGCACGCCGCCCGCCACCGTGGTCATCAGCACGATGCGGCCGCGCGCGATGGCCGCGGCGAGCGCGGAACCGATGCCCACCGCCACCGAGAACAGGGCCAGATAGACGGTGACGGTATCCTGGTCGCCGCCGATCAGGCCCTTGATCAGCGTCGGCAGCAGCGCCAGCACCACGATGCCGGTGAGCCAGAACCAGCCGGTCACCATGGCGCCCCACCACAGCCTTCGGTCGGCGCGCAGATGGCGCAGCATGGCGGCGCTGGAAGCGGCGATATTGGCGGTCACGCGCAAATGCGGCGCGCCCTGCCCGCTCGGCGGGATCAGCAGCGCCGACAGCCAGCAGGCGAGCGCAAAGCCCATGACCAGCGCGGCGAAAGCCAATGCGTCGCCGCCGCCGCGCGAGGCGAGCCCGCCGACGATGGTGCCGAGCAGAATGGCGATGAAGGTCGCGCCCTCGATCAGCGCGTTGCCGGCGGGGAGCTGCTCGCGCCGCAGATGGTCGGGCAGAATGCCGTATTTGATCGGCCCGAACAGCGCGGCCACGACGCCGAAGCCGGCGAGCGCGGTAAACAGCAGCGGCAGCGACTGCCGCAAATAGCCGAGCACCGACAGAGCAGCGACGAACATTTCGACGAATTTCAACCATTGCGCCACGCGCGCCTTGTCGTGGCGGTCGGCGAGCTCGCCGGCGAGTCCGGAAAGTAAGAAGAACGGCGCGATGAACACCGCGCTCGCCAGCGTGACCAGCGCGCCCGTGTTGGCGCCGCCGGCGCGGAAAAGTATGAGAAAGACCAACGCGGTCTTGAGAAAATTGTCGTTGAAAGCGGCAAAGAACTGGCAGACGAACAGCGGCGCAAACCGGCGCGACATTAGAAGCGGCGGCGCGGCGGGCACTAGGGCACGTCTCGTTGCAGGGGGCGAAGAGCGCAGCCACGGGACGGCCGCCCGCGCCCTCCCCCCTTGTGGGGGAGGAAGCCCACCGAGTCCGCCGCACTGTCGCCGCCCAATTCATGTCGCGCATTCTACGATGGCAGCCGCATCGCCGCCTGCAGGTCGGCAAGCAGAATACGCAAATCGAGCTCGCGGAACTCGCGGTAGGCGCGGCGCAGCCAGTGCTGCAACTCGTCCTGCACCGCCGGCGGCAGACCGGCCAAATCGGCGAAGGAAAACGGCGGCATCTCGACATATCTGCGCAAAGTCGGCGCCAGCGCCGGCAGCCGAGCGAGCGCCGCCCCACCGAGCTCGTATTTGCCGCGGTGTTGCGCCGGCCCGAAGATCTCGTTGTGCACGGGCGCCAGCAGTGCCTCGGGGAATTGCCGGCGCAAGGCGCGGAACGCTTCGACCGCGGTGGCGTCCGGCGTCGTGAGGTAGAGGATCGCCGGCGCGATGGCGCGCCGGTGCGCCTCCTCGACGAAGCCTATCTTCTGGGCGATGGCGAAGAACGCCTCGAACGCGGCATGGCCGAGATCGACCACCTTGGTGGTCTCGTCGGCGGCGACCAGTCGGTCGAACAGCGCCATCTGGCCCTGGACGTCGGCGATATTGGAAACCGTAGCGAGTTCGGGCGCGAACTGGGCGAGCGTGCCTTCGCCCGTGTTGAGATCGAAGGCCTCGACCGCGCGACCTTCTTGGGCGTGAAAACCGACCAGCAGCCGCGCCAGCAGCGTCTTGCCGACGCGCGCGCGCGGGGAAGCGACGATGCTCACGGAATTGCGGAAGGGCATGGCGATTCACCGCCCTCTAGGCGCAGCGCCCGCGCGGCGTGTCCTACTTGTCATTCCGGGACGGCGCGCCAGCGCCGGGCCCGGAATCCAGGGCGGCGAGCATTGAAGACGTCGCTCTGGATTCCGGGTTCGCGCCTTCGGCGCGCCCCGGAATGACCAAGGAATCATCCCACCGCCTGCTGGCGTACCGGCTCCGATTGCGGCGCGGCAAGATCGATCAGCTTCACCCGGTCGTATTCGCCCCAGACATTGCCCAGCCAGTGCCGCACATAGCCGCGCAGCACGAAGGAATAGTTGGCGGGCTCGCCCTTGCTGTTCTTGTTGGCGATGAACGAAACGAAGGGCTGGCTCGCCACTTCCACCTGCTCGCAGGCCAGCTCGTTGAGTTTGGGGATGCTGATCTCGGCGGCGCCCTTGATCTGGTTAAAATAGGAATTGTAGGTCGCCGGATCCCACTCGAAGAAATTGGTGTCGTTGATGCGGTTCTTGACCAGGAAGTAGCTCGCCTCGCCGACCGCGGCGGCGGTCTCGGCGATCTCGTTGAGCGAAGCGATCGACGGCCCCAGGATGTGGAACACCGCGAAAGTGATCTGGCCCTTGCGCGCCGAGTCGATGAAGCCGATGTCGCGCAGCACCTGCAGCGTCGCCGACAAGAGACCGGCGCGCACGTCGATGACGGTGACGCGGGCATCGGCGCTGCCGAGCGTGTCGAAAATCTTCATCTGGTCGGCGACCGCGCTCACGTCCACCACCTCGGTGACCTCGGGGTGGAAGCGCTTAAGCGTGCCGCGCGGGGCTTCGGTGTCGAAGGCGCGCACCGGCGTGTGATGGGCGCCGAAATAGTCGAGCAGCGTGCGGGCGACGGTGGTCTTGCCGACCCCGCCCTTGTCCGCGCCGACCAGAATGACTGTGGGTTTGGCCATGGCATTGCTCTTCGCGTGCGGGATTTAAGCTGACGCGAGCGATACTAGACCCAAAGGGGCCGTGGATGGTGACAGCGTTTTGCCAGGCTGTGCAAAAGTTTAGCCCGTGTCCACCCGCCCGACATTCACGATTTGTCGGGGCAATTCAATCGGTATCGTGATGGGACAAGCGATGAACGGGGAGAACGTTGCCCGCCGAAGCGGCCGAAACGCCCGCCTTCGCTGAAGCTTCGGCGGGCAACCTTCGCGGAAAAAGGCTGGCTTGCCAACCGAAGCGGCCGAGGCCGCGAAGGTTGGTGCCGGCGGAGGGATTTGAACCCCCGACCACCCGCTTACGAAGCGGATGCTCTACCGCTGAGCTACGCCGGCTGAAATTTGCGCCCCTGATAGAGGCGGAGGGCATGGTTTGCAAGCAATGATGCCCCGTCATTCCTGGACCGCCCGAAGGGCGGGCCCGGAATCCATAAACCCGGTCTGTGATTAAGGATTCCGGGCTCGCCCGCCCATAGCGCATCGAAGACGCTATGGGCGGGCGCCCCGGAATGACAATCTCAGCGGAACAGCCCCCGGATGCGCTGCCAGGTGTCGCCGGTGGGCGGCGCCGAAGGTTCCGGAACCGGCTCGCCGTCGGCGCCCAAATCGGGCCCGGGATCGTCGGGTGCGTGCACCAGCGGGATCACCGGCCCGGCCGCTTTGGGCTTCGCGGCAGGCTTGGCGCCGGGCTTCCCGGCCGGTTTGGCCGCCGGCTTTTCGGCGGGCTCGGCCGCTTTTGGCGGCGCGGGCTCCGCGGGCTTGGCCTCGATCGCCGGCGGCTTGGCCTCGAGCGCCGGCTCGGCCGGCGGCGGCGTCACCTCGATCACCGGGCGGCTGACGCCGAGCTCGGCCAGCGGCAGCTTCCATTCGAAGCCGTCGAGCCGGCCGTTCGGGGTCACCGGCAGCCAGCGGTCCGCCACCACGCCGTCGGCGGTCCACACCGGATCGTTCGCGGCACGCATGGCCCTGGCCATCCATTCGCGCACCTTGCCGGTGTCGCCGTGCTCGGCCTCCTCGATCTCGGCCATCAGCTCGGCGACGCGGCGGGTCGGTGCCGAAAGGTAAGGCGCCAACACCTGTCGCGCGGTCATGAATTCGCGCGCCTCGAGCGCCGCGCGCGCAACGGCGAGCGCGCCCTCGCGCTGGCCCGGGGTCTTGGCGGCGAGCCGCTGCATGCGCGCAAGGCGCTCGCGCGCCGAGTCGCCGAAGCGCAGATTGGCGTAAGCCTCGGCGATGTCGGGATGCGGATTGATGCGCCAGGCGGCTTCGAGGATTTTCGCCGCCTTGCGCTGCTCGTTCGATTCCGCCAGCCGCTTGCCGGCGAGCGCGGCCGCCGGCACCAGGTCGGGCGCGAGCTTGACCGCTTCCAGCACGGCTGCGCGCGCGCCGTCGCGGTCGATCTCGCCGAGCGCCTGCGCGCGCGCCGTCAGCAGCACCGCGCGCTTGCGCCGGTAGTCGGCCTTGTCGAGCGCGCCTTTCATGTGGTCGAGCGCGGCGAGCGCGCCCTGCCAGTCGGAAACGGCGCAGCGGTCGTCGAGCACGGCCTGCCCGGCCCAGGCGAGCGCCGGCGCCACCTTGGCCGCTTCCTCCGCCACCAGGCGCGCGGCGTGGCGATCGCTGCGGCGATGCGCCTCGATATAAAGCCCGCGCAAGCCGAGCAGCTTGGTGTCGTCGCGCCGCGTCATCTCGCGGAAAGCGCGCTCGGCGCCGGCGCGGTCGCCGGCCATCTGCGCCGATTGCGCGGCGAGCAGCAGCGTCAGCGGATCGCCGGGCGACAACCGCGCCGCCTCGTCGGCCGAGCGGCGCGCGAGCTTCAAGTCGCCACTGCCAATGGCGATCAGCCCGCGCGAGAGCGCGAGATAGCCCTTGACCGCGCGGCGGTGGCGGAAGAACAGCGACACCTGCTCGGGCGAGCGCAGAATGCCGCGCAGGAAGCTCCACAGCAGCAGGATGACGACGACGAGCGCGAGCACGGCAAGGCCCGCCACCAGTACAGAAATCTCGGCCCGACCATGCCCGGGCCAGGCGTGGTCGAGCCACGGCCAGGTGATCGCCACCTCGCCGGGGCGGTCGGCGATCCAGGCAAAGCCGCCGGCGATGACCGCAAGCGAGAGCAGGAACAAGACGAGCCGGATCATGCCGTCCTCATTTTCCCGATTGGCCGAGCGCGCGCGCCGCGGACGCGGCGAAATCGCGGGCGGCGGCGAGCGCCGCCTGCCGCGCCTTGGCCTTGGCGATCCAGTCTCGCGCCGGTGCGCGTGCCGCTTGCGGCAGCTTGGCGAGATCGGCGAGCGCATTATCGATGTCGTCATGCGCGGCCGCGACCTCGAGGCGCGCCAGCACGTCGGACGGCGTGTCGCCTTTTGGCGCGTTGATCGGACTAAAGTGCACGATCTTGCCGGCATTGGCCTGCAGGCGTTCGAGGAAACCTTCCGGGGCTTTGTGTGCACCGGGAGCCTTTTCCAGCGCCGGGATCAGCGCGCGCAATTCGCGCACGAGCGCGGCCTTGCTCGGCAGGCCGGTGGCGGCGAATGGCGCCAGCGGCGCCAGCGCCTTGTCGTCGGCGCCGAGTGCCTTGGCTTGCGCGAGCGCGGCTTCGTAAGGATGGCCGCCGGCGACAGCGGCGCGCAAGGAAAGCGCACTCAAGGCGAGCCGCGCCGGTCGGTCGGCGATAGACGCTCCGGCGATCTGCTCGCGCGTGGTTTTGAGCGATTGCTCGAGCGCGCTCACCTGCTGCTGCAAAGCGTCGAGCTTGGCGGGATCGACCGTGGGCGCCGCCGCGTTGGCCGCATGCTGTATGCTGTCGCGCAGATCGGCCACCGCCTTTTCCGCCTTGGCGGCGGCTGCTTGCGCAGCGTTCGCCGTGGCGGCGATGTCTTCGCTCCGCTTGCTGACTTTGCCGATGCCGGCGCTGAGCGCGTTCATGGCGTTGTCGATGGCCGTGAGCCGCGCCGCCGTGGTGGCGTCGCCGCGCGGCAGCTTGGCGATGTCGCTTTCGAGCTTGACGACGGTCTGGCGCAGCGCTTCGACCGCCTTGCTGCCGGCCGCGGGGGCGGGCACCGGGCGGTTCTGCAGCGCTTCTATTTGGTTGCGCAGCGCCGCGATCTCGGCGCTGCGATCCTGGCCGCTCGAGGCGATCGGCAACACGCCGGCCGCCCACAGGGCCGCCAATACCGCGATCGCGATAACGGCGCCGGCGAAACTGACCGCAACGCCGGTAACAATGTCGCCGAAGCCACGACGCGGCGGCGGCGCTTGCTCGCTCGCCGGCGGGGCTTCAGGCGCGGCCTCGGGCGCCGCCTCTAGTGCGGCCTCCGGCGCGGCCTCTTCGGGCTGCGGCGGCAGCTCGGCCGAAGCGGCCGGCGCAGCTTCCTCGGACGGCGGCACTTCGGTTTCGGGCGCCGCCACCTCGGTGGCGGTGAGGTCGATGGTCGGCGCGGCGCGCTTGCGGCGCGGGGCGGCGCTTTGCTGCTCGTCCGGCGCTTTGCGCTTTTCCGTCATCGGCCGAACCTTATGCTTTGCGCATGATATTTCGGGATTACGCGCTTACGAATCGTGCCTTTGCCGCCGCTCCGGGATAACGCAATCGGCGCTGGCGCGCCATGTTAACCCGGCGAAAGTGGCAGAAGTTCAATCAGCGCCCCCTCTTGCGGGCGTGGCGCGACGGCAATGCGCGCGGCGCCGGCGGCGCGCAAGGGCGCCGCCACCTGCTCCGACAGGCAATAATGCCGCACGGCCAGGGCGGGTTCTGTGACGCCGCCGGCCGCGGCACCCGCCACATAGTTCTCCGCGCTGCGCCTGGAAAAATGCAGCACCGCCTGCACGTCGCCGCCGGCCTCCAGCGCCGCCACCAGCTCGTCGGGAAAGGCCAGCGTCACCGCACGGTAGACCACGCGCATCTCGGCGGCGATGCCGTGCGCGGCAAGCTCGGCGACCAGATCGGCGGCGCGGTCCTCGCCGGCAAGATAAAGCAAAGGCGCCTTGGCGTCGGCGCGGCGCTCAGCGACCAGCCGCACGAGATCGCGCAGGTCGCCGCCGGCGGAAGCGACATTGCTAAAGCCCGCCGCCCGCGCCGCCTCGGCGCTGCGGCGGCCGACGGCGAACACGGGGAACTTGATGCAGCGCGTCGCGCGCCGGATTGCCGGCGATCGCGTCGGGCGCATTGGCGCTGGTGATCACCACCGCGCCCCAGCCGCCGGAGAGATCGGCCGCCACCGGCTCGACCTGCATCAGCGGCACTTCCCACACGTCGTGGCCGCGCGCGGCGAGCGCGGCGGCGGTATGGGCGCCTTGCGGCTGCGGACGGGTGACGACGACGCGCATGGTGCCAGCCTATCCCATTTCCGCTCGTTCGCGCGCAAGCAGGAATCCGGCACACAAACCGAAGCACTTGAGAAATTTCACTGTGGGCCCCCGCCTTCCGCCTTCGCGCTCTCGCCTTCGCGAAGCCGAAGCGCCAGCGAAGGCGGGAGTTTGCGAAGCAAGCGTAGGCGGGTCGCGGGGACGAACGGCAAGGTTCTCTCTAGCGCGCGTACTCATAAATTCGTCATGTCTGCTGTACTCGTTAAGAGCAGACATCAAAGCGGACATGCCGCGATGTCCGCGAAGGGCCAAAGGCAGAGGTCCAACGCCAGCATAGAGGTTATTGGTGACTAATCTGCCGAACTTCCGATTCCCGGCTTCTCATGCAGAACCATGTTCAACAAAGAACGATGGACGTTAATCCGGCCGTTGTAATCAATCAGGCCTAATCGGCGAAATTTGTTCATGAAAAAGCTGACGCGCGCTCGCGTCGTACCGATCATCTCCGCCAATGTCTCTTGGCTGATCTTCGCCAGCAGCGTCTGGGGGTCGCCTTCTTCGCCAAAATTCGCAAGAATCAGGAGCGTCCTTGCCAGGCGCTTCTCGCTCGAATTGAACAGCTGATCGACCAGATCCGCCTGAATATTATTGTTGCGAGTCAAAAGGCGGGAAATAAACAATTCGGCAAACGCCGGCTCGTTGTGGATCACACTCCTGAGCTCGGCTTTCGTCATTCGCATGATCGTACATTTCGTCAGAGTGGTCGCCGTTGACAAACGTACGGTCTCGCCGTTCGCGCACGCTTCTCCGATGAAATCGTCGGCTCCCAGCAGAGCGACAACCGCTTCCTTGCCCTCTTCGGACGTCACAGAGAGTTTGGCGGTGCCTGTCTGAATGTAATAAGCAGAATCCGAAGGATCGCCCTGACGATAAATAACTTGATTTGGCGCGTAATCGGATACGGTTCGTCCGCCGTTCGCTTTCGAGAGAAACGCTTTGGGGTCGAACAAATGTTCTTCCTTTTCAACCATGACATAGCCCTCGCCCAGACAATCGTCCGATCCATAGGGTATAATTGTATAGCACATGCCCATTATGCCCGCTACCGTGCACATGCTGCTTTACGATTTGTTCTCCCAATCTATTTTGCAAATTATTCCGATGGAGGGAACGGCGCCGCACGATTGGGGTTGGCTGATCATCAGCGCGAACCTCTGCGGGCTGTGGTGGCTTCAATTAAATAACCGAAAAGAAGTGGCAATTGGACCGTGCGGTGCGCATATACACCTCGGTTGCCGCTGAGGGCGCTCTCGGGGCGCTATCTTAGCACCTGCGGTATTCCTGCCCGACCGTACGGGTAAGGAGATACCGGTATGTCCAATACCCAAATTCACGCCAATCAGTTTCTCGCGTCGCTGCCACGGGCGGATCGCGCGCGCCTTGCGCCTTGGTTGAAGCCGATTGTATTGGAGCAAGGAGCGCTGCTTTACGAACCCGGCGACGAAATCAAGCAAGTTTACTTTCCGCAAACCGGAATGATATCGCTCCTCAAGGTGATGCGGAACGGCAAAGCTATTGAAACAGCGACTGTTGGACATGAAGGCGCCATCGGGATCATGGCAGGGCTTGGAGCGTACATCACGCTCTCACGGGCGGCGATTCAATTGCGTTTGACCGGAATTCAGATTGCCGCCGTTCCCTTTCGAAAAGCGGTGCATGAGAGCGCTGGATTACAAAGCCTGATTGCGAAGCACCGTGAACTCCTTCTCTTTCAGACCCAGACCATAGCCGCGTGCAATGCGTTGCATCTGATTGAAGCCCGCTTTTGCCGTTGGATTCTGCAAGCGAGCGACCGGTCGGAAGGTGATTTTCTTCCGTTAACGCAGGAGCTTCTTTCTCAGATGCTCGGAGTGCGACGCACGTCAGTGAATGAAGTTGCAAATAAGCTCCAAGCCCTAGGAATTATTAAATATACACGCGGCACGGTGAGGATCGTTGATCGCAAGCGCCTCAAGGCTCTGTCATGTGAATGTTACGGGACGCTGCTGGCTAAAACAGCGCAGACATTGAAACAGAAATAATTTTGCGTCCGATTCAGCATTGTCAGCATTGCCTCATCTTTCCGCCCATTAGCGAACGATTGAGCCAACTCCGAGCATTGGTCGCGTCGGGTCATAAGCGGAAATCCCCAGGCGTCAGACCCGTGTCCGCTTAGCCCCTTGGCCCCTTGGCCCCTTGAAAGTGGGCATTGCGCCTTCATGAGTTCCGCGCTCTAAAGCGCGATGAGATCATGTTGAATCGCCGCACCCTCCGACCGCAACATACGCTACTCCAGCAAACCCGGGCCGGCCTCGCGCTTGATCTGGCGCCCGGCCTCGCGGCCGAGCTCGGCGGCGTCGGCGCGCGGACCGCTCGAGCGGAATTCGAAGGACGGCTCGCCGTCCGGATGCGCCAGCAGCCCGCGGAAATGAATGGTGTCGCCGGAAACGTCGGCATGCCCGCCGATCGGCGTCTTGCAGGAACCGTCGAGCTCGGCCAGGAAAGCGCGCTCGCAAGCGATCGCGTCCGAGGTGTCGGCGTGGTCGATGCGCGCCAGCATCGCAAGAACGCGCTCGTCGTCCTCGCGCGCCTCGATGCCGATGGCGCCCTGCCCGACCGCCGGCAGGAACTCGTGCACCTCCATGATTTTCGTGGCGTGCTGCGTGAGGCCGAGCCGCTTCAGGCCGGCGAGCGCCAAGAGCGTTGCGTCGACCTGGCCTTCGTCGAGCTTGCGCAGCCGCGTCTCGACGTTGCCGCGCAGCGGCATCACTTTGAGATCGGGACGCAGGCGCTTGGCGATCGCCTGCCGGCGCAGCGAAGCGGTGCCGAGCGTGGCGCCTTGCGGCAATTCCTGCAGCGAGGCTGCTTTATGCGAAATGAACACGTCGCGCGGGTCCTCGCGCTCGAGGCAGGCCGCCAGCATGAGGCCCGCTTGCGAGAAGGTCGGCATGTCCTTGGTGGAATGCACGGCAAGATCGATGCGCGCATCGATGAGCGCCTCTTCGATCTCCTTGGTGAACAGGCCCTTGCCGCCTTCTTCGCTGAGCGGCCGGTCCTGGATGGTGTCGCCCGAGGTGCGGATGACGGTGAGCTCGATCTCTTCTTCGGGCGCGCCCAGGACCGCCGCCAGCCGCGCCCGCACGGCGCGCGCCTGCACCAGCGCCAGCGGGCTGCCGCGCGTGCCGATACGCAAAAGGGCGGTGGATTGCGCCATATGACCTCTCGATGCTAGGGCGTCTTTTAGTTCACCCTTCCCGGAAAGGGGAGTGTTGCTTTCTTCGTCATTCCGGGGCGCGGGCGAAGCTCGCGAACCCGGAATCCAGAAATAGAATTCGGCATTTGTCTCTGGATTCCGGGTCCGGCGCCATAGCGCGTCGAAGACGCGCGTAAACGCGCTTATGGCGCGTCCCGGAATGACGATAAGGTAGGCTAAGGATTGTACAGCCATGCTCGTCCTCGGCATCGAGACCACCTGCGACGAAACCGCCGCCGCGGTGGTGGAGCGCTACCCCGACGGGCGCGGCAAGATCCTCTCCAACGTGGTGCTGAGCCAGGACAGCGAGCACGCGGCCTTCGGCGGCGTGGTGCCGGAGATCGCCGCGCGCGCCCATGTCGAGGCGCTCGACCTCATCATCGCGCGCGCCATGAAAGAGGCGGGCCTCGATTACGCCGCGCTCGACGGCGTCGCCGCCGCCGCCGGGCCCGGGCTGATCGGCGGCGTGATCGTCGGCCTCACCACCGCCAAGGCGATCGCGCTGGTCGAGAACAAGCCGCTGATCGCGGTCAATCATCTGGAAGCGCACGCGCTCACCGCGCGGCTGACCGACAACACGCCGTTTCCCTTTTGCCTGTTCCTCGCCAGCGGCGGGCACACGCAGATCCTGGCGGTGCGCGGCGTCGGCGATTACGCGCGCATCGGCACCACGCAGGACGACGCCATCGGCGAAGCCTTCGACAAGACCGCCAAGCTCCTGGGGCTCGGCTATCCCGGCGGACCGCAGGTCGAGAAAGAAGCGGCAGCGGGCGATGCGCAGCGCTTCGCGCTGCCGCGGCCGATGCAGCACCGCAAGGACGCCGATTTCTCGCTGTCGGGGCTGAAGACCGCGCTGCGGCTGGAGGCGGAGAAAATCGCGCCGCTCAGTGAGCAAGACGTGGCCGATTTGTGCGCCTCGTTCCAGCAGGCGGTGGTGGACGTGGTGTTCGACCGCTTGCGCGCCGGCCTGCGCATCTTCCGCGCGCAATATGGCGCGCCCTCGGCGCTGGTCGCCGCCGGCGGCGTCGCCGCCAACCAGGCGATCCGCAAGGTGCTGCATCGCCTGGCGTTCGAGCAGGGCACCGTGCTGGTGGCGCCGCCGCTCGAGCTGTGCACCGACAACGGCGCCATGATCGCCTGGGCAGGCTGTGAGCGGCTGGCTTTGGGCATGACGGATTCGCTCGACGTGGCGCCGCGCGCGCGCTGGCCGCTCGACGAGATCGCCGCCGCCGAAGGCGCAAAGCGGCGCACGGCGGCGTACAAATGACCATCCAGAAAATCGCGGTGCTCGGCGGCGGCGCCTGGGGAACGGCGCTGGCGCTGTCCTGCGCGCGTGTCGGGCGCGAGGTCACGCTGTGGGAGCACGACGCCGCCAATGCCGAGAGCCTGCAGCGGCAGCGCGAGAGCCGCTACCTGCCCGGCGTCAAGCTCGACGACTCCATCAAGCTCGCACGCGATCTGGCCGCGGCGGCGGCAAGCGACGCCATGCTGCTGGTGGTGCCGGCACAGGTGTTGCGCGCGGTGGTGACGGCGCTTTCGCCGATGCTCAAAGCGGGCACGCCGCTGGTCGCCTGCGCCAAGGGCATCGAGCACGGCAGCCACAAATTCATGAGCGAGGTTATCGCGGAGTGTGCGCCGCATGCGGTGCCGGCGATCCTGTCCGGTCCGAGCTTCGCCGCCGACGTTGCGCGCGGGCTGCCGACCGCGGTGACGGTGGCGGCGGCGGACGACGCCATCGCGCGCGATCTGGCGCACGCCATCGCCTCCACCACGTTTCGGCTTTATCACACCAGCGACGTGCGCGGCGTCGAGCTGGGCGGCGCCACCAAGAACGTCTACGCCATCGCCGCCGGCATCGTCGCCGGGCGGGGCTTGGGCGCCAGCGCGGCCGCCGCGCTCACCACGCGCGGCTTTGCCGAGCTGACGCGTTTCGGCCGCGCCTGCGGCGCCAAGCCTGAAACCATGATGGGCCTGTCGGGGCTCGGCGATCTTATTCTCACCTGTTCGACGCCGCAGTCGCGCAATTTCTCCTTCGGCATTGCGCTCGGCAAGGGCGAAACGCCGGACACCGCCGCCCATGGCAAGCTGGCGGAAGGCGCCTTCACCGCGCCGGTGCTCTTGGAGATGGCCGGCGAGAAGAATGTGGAAATGCCG
Source organism: uncultured Pseudomonadota bacterium (assembly GCA_963805535.1). Lineage (GTDB taxonomy): Bacteria > Pseudomonadota > Alphaproteobacteria > Rhizobiales > Xanthobacteraceae > Pseudolabrys. Next base: position 512,727 of record CAWDUV010000001.1, on the reverse strand, counting down.
ATCGCCACCGCCATCGCCGCGGTGCTGGCGGGCACACTGAGCGTCGACGAGGCCATCGTGTCGCTGCTGACGCGGCCGTTGAAGGCGGAGGGGTAGCCTTGGTCATTCCGGCCGAGCGCACTCGGATCGGCGCTTCGCGCCGTCCGAGCACAGGCTCCGCGCGAGAGCCGGAATCCATAATCCCTGTCTTGCGATTTAGCTGAGGATTTGGTGGTTATGGATTCCGGGTTCGCGCGCGTTCCGCGCGCGCCCCGGAATGACAGCGAGGAGCCATGGCCTACTGGCTGATGAAATCCGAGCCCGATAGCTGGTCGTGGGACCAGCAGGTGAAGAAGGGCGCCAAGGGCGAGGCCTGGAGCGGCGTGCGCAACCATCAGGCCAAGCTCAACCTGATGAAGATGAGAAAGGGCGACCGCGCCTTCTTCTATCATTCCAATGTAGGCAAGGCGGCGGTCGGCATCGTGGAAGTGATCCGCGAGGCCTATCCCGACCCCACCGCCAAGCCCGGCGAGCCCTGGGTGGTGGTGGACGTGAAGGCGGTCGAGCCGCTGGCCAAGCCGGTCTCCATCGACGACGTGAAGAAAGAGCCCAAGCTCAAGCACATGGTGCTGATCAACAATTCGCGGCTGTCGGTGCAGCCGGTGACGGCGGAGGAATGGAAGACGGTATGCCGGATGGGCGGGCTCTGACCGTCATTGCGGGGCGCGCGATTAGCGCGTTTACGCGCGTCTTCGACGCGCTATGGCGCGAGGCCTGAATCCATAACCCCGATCTGCGTTATACTGAATGACAGGGAGTATGGATTCCGGGTTCGCGCTGCGCGCGCCCGGGAATGACGGGGGAAATGGCATGACCTTCGCCGGCATCAACTACATCGCCGTGCTGGTGGCCGCCTCGGTTGCCTGGGTCTTCGGCGGCATCTGGTACCGCCTGCTGGCCAAGCCCTGGATGGCGGCGCACGGCTTCACGCCCGAGCAGGTGCGCGCCCATCACGGCAACGGCGCGGCGATGTGGCCGCTGATCGTCTCCTTCGCCGCCGACCTGATCATGGCCTGGATGCTGGCCGGCGTGCTCGGCCACCTCGGCACGCTGACGCCGAAGGACGGGCTGATCGCCGCCTTCTTCCTCTGGTTCGGCTTCGTCATCACCACGCTCACCGTCAACAACATGTTCGGCCTGCGCCGCCATCTGCTGATCCTGATCGACGGCGCCCACTGGCTGATCGCCATGCTGCTGATGGGCGCCATTATCGGCGCGTGGGGGCTCTGACGGCCCCTTGTCCCGGGCACAGCACTCCGTGCTGCGGCACATCGGGGGCACACCCGCCAAAAGTCGGGCATTGCGCGCCTTGTCGCGCCAGCAAGCGCCGTCGCATAATGGGCTAAAGCCTTTGCCAATAAGGCCTGCGGGGGCAGCCGCGGGACAGGGAGGATTTGCGATGTCCGAGAAGATTTATGACGTGCCGGCCGCATGGAAGAAGAGCGCCTTCGTCGACGAGGCCAAATACCAGGCGCTCTATGCCCGTTCCGTCAAGGATCCCAATGGCTTCTGGGGCGACGAGGGCAAGCGCATCGACTGGATCAAGCCGTACAGCAAGGTCAAGAACACCTCCTACGACCCGCACAACGTCTCCATCAAATGGTTCGAGGACGGCACGCTCAACGCCTGCTTCAACTGCGTCGACCGGCATCTGGCCACGCGCGGCGACCAGATAGCGCTGCTGTGGGAAGGCGACGACCCCAAGGACGACAAGAAGCTCAGCTATAAGGAGCTGCACGCCGAGGTCTGCCGCTTCGCCAACGTGCTGAAGGCGCGCGGCGTCAAAAAGGGCGACCGCGTCACCATCTACATGCCGATGATCCTGGAGGCGGCGGTCTCCATGCTGGCCTGCGCGCGCATCGGCGCCATCCATTCGGTGGTGTTCGGCGGCTTCTCGCCCGACTCGCTTGCCGGCCGCATCACCGACTGCACCTCGACCTGCATCGTCACCGCCGACGAAGGCATCCGCGGCGGCCGCAAGATTCCGCTGAAGGACAACACCGACGCCGCCTGCGAGCGCGCCGGCGGAGTGAAGACCGTGATCGTCGTGCGCCGCACCGGCGGCAAAGTCGCCATGAAGGACGGCCGCGACGTCTATTACGACGAGATCGCCAAGACCGTGCCGGCCGACTGCCCCTGCGAGGAGATGAGCGCGGAGGACCCGCTGTTCATCCTCTACACCTCCGGCTCGACCGGCAAGCCGAAGGGCGTGATGCACACCACCGGCGGCTACATGGTCTACACCTCGATCACGCACCAATACGTGTTCGACTACCACGACGGCGACATCTACTGGTGCACCGCCGACGTCGGCTGGGTCACGGGGCACAGCTATATCGTCTACGGCCCGCTCGCCAACGGTGCCGTCAGCCTGATGTTCGAGGGCGTACCGAACTATCCGAGCTCATCGCGCTTCTGGGAAGTGTGCGACAAGCACAAGGTCAATATCTGCTACACCGCGCCGACCGCGATCCGCGCGCTGATGCAGGGCGGCGACGCGCCGGTGAAGAAGACCTCGCGCAAATCTTTGCGCCTGCTCGGCAGCGTCGGCGAGCCGATCAACCCGGAAGCCTGGGAGTGGTACTACCACGTGGTGGGCGAGGACCGCTGCCCGATCGTCGATACCTGGTGGCAGACCGAGACCGGCGGCATTCTGATCACGCCGCTGCCGGGCGCCACCAAGCTCAAGCCCGGCTCGGCGACGCGGCCGTTCTTCGGCATCATTCCGGAGATCGTCGATGCCGAAGGCAACGTGCAGCAGGGCGCCACCAGCGGCAATCTGTGCATCGCCGATTCCTGGCCGGGGCAGATGCGCACGGTCTATGGCGACCATCAGCGTTTCATCGACACCTATTTCAAGACCTATGTCGGCAAGTACTTCACCGGCGACGGCTGCCGGCGCGACGCCGACGGCTACTACTGGATCACCGGCCGCGTCGACGACGTGATCAACGTCGCCGGCCACCGCATGGGCACCGCCGAGGTGGAAAGCGCACTTGTCGCGCATCCGAAAGTGTCGGAAGCCGCCGTGGTCGGCTATCCGCACGACATCAAGGGCCAGGGCATCTACGCCTACGTCACCTTGATGACCGGCGAGCAGCCGAGCGAGGAGCTGCGCAAGGAGCTGGTGCAATGGGTGCGCAAGGAGATCGGCCCGATCGCCTCGCCCGACTTGATCCAGTTCGCGCCCTCGCTGCCGAAGACGCGCTCGGGCAAGATCATGCGCCGCATCCTGCGCAAGATCGCCGAGGACGAGTTCGGCAATCTCGGCGACACCTCGACGCTCGCCGACCCGGCGGTGGTCGACGATCTGGTCGACAACCGGCAGAACAAGCGCCACGCCAAGGCGGCGGGGGCGTGAGGTATTGCGGCACGCCCAGCCTCTCCGCCGTCATTGCCGGGCTTGACCCGGCAATCCATGAAACCGGTCCACGCGTGCGCCCTATGTTAAGCGCGCCGGGTGCTGACGCTCATCATGGATGCCCGGGTCAAGCCCGGGCATGACGCCGAGGGTACGGCGCGATCTGCACGGTTAACGCCCGCCGTTAGTTCCCATTTACGTTAACTTCGAGCAGTCACCCGAAGCTTGCCGGTTCAGCATTAATATCGCGCCCGCGTTCAAGGACTGGCGGGCGTCAAATGGCGTTGGTATTGCGGCGGGCGGCTATTTTTCTGGCGATCGTGCTCGGCTTGGCGCTGCTGGCGGCGGCGAGCCGGGCGGCAACCGCCGGGGTCGTGCGCTTCGAAGGCTACGCGCCCGGCACCATCGTGGTGGTCACGCGCGAGCGCCACCTCTATTACGTGCTGGGCGGCGGCCGCGCGCTGCGCTTTCCCGTCGGCGTCGGCCGCGCCGGCATGCAGTGGGCGGGCGCAACGCGCATCGAAGGCAAATATGTCGAGCCGGCCTGGCGCGCGCCGCGCGCCATCAATAACGGCGTGCTCGGCCCGGTCATCCCCGGCGGCAGCCCGCGCAACCCGATGGGCATCGCCGCGCTCACCTTGCGCGGCACGGACTACGCCATCCACGGCACCAACAATCCGCGCTCGATCGGCCGCTTCGTCTCACACGGCTGCATCCGCATGTACAACCGCGACATCGGCGAGCTTTTCCGGCTCGTCTCCGTCGGCACGCCGGTGATCGTCCAGCAATGAGCTTGTCCAGACGGCAATTGCTCGGCGGCATGTTGGCCGGCGCGCTCGGCGCCGCGGCGCCGCGGCCGTCTGTGGCAGGCGAGACGGTCGGCTTTGTCGGCAAATACCGGCCCGGCACCATCGTCATCATCACGCACCGGCGCGAGCTCTATTTCGTGCTCGGCCACAACAGCGCCATCCGCTATCCGGTCGGCGTCGGCAAGGCCGGCATGGCCTGGCGCGGGCGCGCCCGCGTGGCGCTGAAATTATTGAAGCCGGCCTGGCGCGCGCCGCCCAGCATAAGGCGCAACGCGCCGGTCATTCCCGGCGGCTCGCGGCGCAATCCCATGGGCGCCGCCGTGCTCGGCCTCGACCACGGCAATTACGGCATTCACGGCACCAACAATCCGGGTTCCGTCGGCAGGTTCGTCTCGCACGGCTGCATCCGGCTGTACAACCACGACATTTTGGATTTGTACCGGCGCGCGCATGTCGGCACGCCGGTGATCGTGTTGGAGTAGCGTCCCCCTCCCCGCTTGCGGGGAGAGAGTAGCGAGTGTCGAGCAAAGCGAGACGCGAGCCGGGTAAGGGGCGTTACTGAAATGATCGGCGTTGCGGCGAAGCCCCCTCACCCGACCCGCCTTCGCTAACGCTCCGGCGGGTCGACCTCTCCCCGCAAGCGGGGAGAGGTGAAAGAAGAGCAAATCACCCGCACCAGCTCTCGCGCCGGCCGCCGAAATAGCGCCGCGCGAGACCGCGCGCGAGCAGCGCCTGCGACACGTCGCGCGTCGACACCGTCGACACCGCGGCATCGACGCGGCCGCCGTATTTGTCCTGGCCGACGCGCGATATGCCGACCTCGCCTTCTTGCAGGATCTGCGTGAGCCCGTCGCGCGCGGCAAGCGCCCGCGTGCGCTCGTCCTCGCAGCGCGCACGCAGCTCGGGCGCGTCGATGCCGCGCAGCCGCACTTTCGTCGTGATGTCGATGCCCGGCCAGACATGCACGCGGGCAACGAAGGTGTCGCCGTCGATCACCCGCAGCACTTGAGCGGGAAGCATTTGGGCAGGAAGCATTTGGGCGGGATGGCCGCCGCGCAAAGTCGCCGGCGCTGCCGTCATGGGCGCGGGCGCTTCGGCGCCGCGCTCTGCGGCAACCGGCGCGATCAGGGCACCGGCGGTCAGCCCCGCGGCGAAACAGGCCGCCGCCAGCAGCAGTGCGCCGGCACGGCCGGCAGTCCAGTGAGATTTCAGCGCAAGGAGCATCGTCCTAGGGATAAATCCAAATCGCGATTCGCGCAAGCACAATCTGGGGTAGATTTCGTGTTTTTCAGCAACCTGTAGCCGGCACCCTATACCCCAGCGAAAGCCTGTGAATTGGCGGCGTTTTCGTGCTTTTGCTTCGCGACAGGGACACATTTCCCGCGCAAAACTTGAGAATCATGGCGCGTCCGCGCAGTTCCCCCCAGCCCGAAGTCCCCGGCCTCGCCGCCCGCCGGATCGCCGCCGACATTCTCGACGGCGTGCTGCGGCGGCGCATCGCGCTCGACGAGCAGCTCTCCGGCAAGGGCGCCCACCCGGGCCTCGCGGCGCTGCCCGAGCGCGACCGCGCGCTGATGCGCCGGCTCGCCGCCACCGCGCTGCGCCGGCTCGGCACCCTGCGCCATCTGCTCGCCGGCTATCTCGACAAGGGTTTCCCCAGCGATGCCCCGCGCGTCGAGACCATCCTGCTGATCGGCGCGGTGCAAGTCCTCTGGCTCGAAGTGCCCGACCACGCCGCGGTCGATCTTTCGGTGCGGCTGGCGCAGGCCGACCGGCGCGCCGCGCGCTATGCCGGCCTGGTCAATGCCGTGCTGCGGCGCATAGCGCAGAACCGCGCCGGCGCGCCGCCCGACGATCCCGAGCGCGACACGCCGGCTTGGCTGCTCGAACGCTGGAGCAAGACCTATGGCGCCGAGACCGCGCGCGCCATCGCCGCCGCCAACGGGCACGAGCCGGCGCTCGATCTCACCGTCAAGGCCCAAGCCTCGGGCGAAGCCTTGGCCGACGCCGAGGCCTTGGCCGAGCACGTGCACGGCCGCGTGCTGCCGACCGGCGGCGTGCGCACCCTGGCGCAAGGGGCGATCACGCTGCTGCCCGGTTTCCGCGAAGGCGACTGGTGGGTGCAGGACGCCGCCGCTTCCCTGCCCGCGCGCCTGTTGGGCGAGGTGCGCGGTTTGCGCGTCGCCGATCTGTGCGCGGCGCCCGGCGGCAAGGCCGCGCAGCTCGCCTGGGGCGGCGCGCAGGTGACCGCGGTCGACCGCTCGCCGGCGCGGCTGGCGCGCGTGGCAGAAAACTTCGCCCGCCTGTCGCTGAAGGCCGAGCTGGTGGCTGCCGACGTGGCGGAATGGCACCCTGAATCGTCAAATGCCGAGCCGTTCGACGCGGTGCTGCTCGATGCGCCCTGCTCCTCGACCGGCACCATCCGCCGCCATCCGGACGTGCCCTGGCTCAAGGGCGAGGCCGACATCGCGACGCTGGTCGGGGTGCAGGCGCGCCTGTTCGACCGCGCGGTGGCGCTCACCAAGCCGGGCGGCGTGCTGGTCTATTGCGTCTGCTCGCTGGAGCCGGAGGAAGGCGAGCGGCAGGTCGAGGCCTTGCTGGAGCGCGATCCCCGCCTTGCCCGGCGGCCGGTGACGCCCGCGGAACTGTGCGGCCGCGCCGAGTTCGTCACCCCGGCCGGCGATCTGCGCACTTTGCCGCTGCACCTGCCCGACCCCGATCCGCGCTGGGGCGGCATGGACGGCTTTTACGCCGCGCGGCTGGTGCGCAAAGCCTGACGTTTCCCGGGCGCGGTGCAGCGTGAAGCGAAAGCGCAACGCTGCACTGCAGACCCGGGACCGTTGCACAGGCCTACGCCCGAAAAGGCCCCGGATCAGCGGCACATCGCTTCGTGCTGCGCCGCATCCGGGGCAAGAGACCTAATCCACGGACCGGAAAGGGATATTGGCCCTGCCCCGGCCCTTCGCTATCGTGGGGCACGCGCGGGAATCGGGCCGCGCCGCAGGAGACGGGCAACTTCATGATGCGGGTTACCGTCGCGGAGCAAGCGAGGCTGACCCTGCTGATCGGGCGCCGCGCCTTCCGCGCCCTGCAAGGCCGCGTCAACGCCCATCCGTTTCTTGCGCTGGCGCTCCGGCTCGGCCGCCACCGACCGGCTGGCGATCGCGCCGCAGGACCTGCGCACCGCCGACGCCACCCGCGCCGCCGAAATCTATGCCGGGCGTTTCGCCTTCGCCGGCAAGGTGGTGATCTGCGACCGCCGTTCCGCGTTTGAGATGACGCCGCCGTCCGACGAATGGGCGGTGATCCTGTTGTCCTTCGCCTGGCTGCGCCACTTGCGCGCCTCCGATTCCGCCATCACCCGCGCCAATGCCCGCTCGCTGATCGACGAATGGATCAACCTGCAGGGCTCATGGCACCCGCTCAGCTGGCGGCACGACATCCTGTCGCGGCGCATCGTCTGCTGGCTCAGCCAGTCGCCCTTCGTGCTGCAGGACGCCGACGCGCGCTTCTACCGCCGCTTCATCCGCAGCCTGTCGCGCCAGGTGCGCTACCTGCGCCGCTCGCTCAAACAGACGCGGGAGGGTTACCCGCGGCTGCAGGCGCTGATTGCGCTCAACTATGCCACGCTCTGCCTGCAGGGCCAGTCCAGCCAGTTGCGCGGCACCGCGCGCCGGCTGGCCGAGGAATTGCGCCGGCAAATCCTGCCCGACGGCGGCCATATCGGCCGCAATCCCGGCCTGCTGATCGAATTGCTGGTCGATCTGCTGCCGCTGCGGCAGCTGTTCTCGGCGCGGCATTTGCAGCCGCCGGCCGCGCTGAACAACGCCATCGACCGCATGATGCCGATGCTGCGCTTCTTCCGCCACGCCGACGGAAATTTCGCGCAGTTCAACGGCATGGGGCCGACGCCGGTCGATCTCTTGGCCACCGTGCTCGCCTATGACGACGCGCGCGGCACGCCGGTCGCCAACGCGCCGCATTCCGGCTATCAGCGCATCGACGCCGGGCAGACGGCGCTGCTGATGGACACCGGCAAGCCGCCGCCGGTCGCGGTCAGCCAGGAGGCGCACGCCGGCTGCCTGTCGTTCGAGCTGTCGTGGAAAACGCAGCGGCTGGTGGTCAATTGCGGACTGCCGGCGGTCAACAAGGAGAACTGGCGGCAGGTGGCGCGCGCGACCGCCGCGCATTCGACCGTCACCTTCAACGACCAGTCCAGCTGCCGCTTCTTCGAATCGAGGCTGCGCAAGCTTTTGGGCGGTATCCCGATCGTCAGCGGACCGCACAATGTGACGGTCGAGCGCGACGAGCACGACGGCGTATTGCTGCGCGCTTCGCACGACGGCTACGCGCCCGATTTCGGCGTGATCCATGCCCGCGCCATCCGGCTGAGCGCGGACGGCCGGGCGCTCGACGGCGAGGACAGCTTCAGCGCGGCGGGCGGCGGCGAACTGCCGCTGACTGCCGGCGACGAATACGCCATCCGCTTCCACCTGCATCCGGCGATCAAGGCCAACCGGCTGTCGGACGGCCGCGGCGTCATCCTGCTGCTGCCGGACAAGGAGCTGTGGTCGTTCAGCACCTACGGCGAGACGGTGGAGATCGAGGAAAGCGTGTTCCTCGCCGGGCCGGACGGGCCGCGCCGGGCCGTGCAGATCGTGATCTACGGTCATGCCCGCCAGCAGGCCACCGTGCGCTGGAGCCTGCGTCACACCCCACCCGCCCCAACCACCCTGCGCCCCGACCGCGCCGAGGAGCCGGAATTGCCGTTGTGACGGCGCCTGTGGATGCGCAGAGCTGTTGCCACCGCGCCGCATACACTTTCGCCCGCTTCCTGTGCTAACCCGCACGCCATGGCCAGCCACCCCCGCCGCATCACCCGCGCCTTGCTGTCGGTGTCCGACAAGGCCGGGCTCATCGATTTTGCCCGCGCGCTCGCCGAGTACGACGTCGAGCTTGTCTCCACCGGCGGCACCGCCAAGGCGATCAAGGATGCCGGCCTGCCGGTGATCGACGTATCCGAATTGACCGGCTTTCCCGAGATGATGGACGGCCGCGTCAAGACGCTGCACCCGAAGGTGCATGGCGGCCTGCTCGCCATCCGCGGCAACCCCGAGCACGCCAAGGCCATGGAGCAGCACGGCATCAAGCCGATCGATCTGCTGGTGGTGAACCTCTATCCGTTCGAGGCGACGGTGGCGAAGGGCGCCGCCTTACGACGAATGCGTCGAGAACATCGACATCGGCGGGCCGGCCATGATCCGCGCCGCCGCCAAGAACCATGCCGACGTCACCGTGGTGGTGGAGCCGACCGATTACGCGAAGGTGCTGGCGGAGCTGGCGCACCACGCTGGCATGACCACGCTCGAGCTGCGGCAGCATTTGGCGGCGAAAGCCTATGCGCGCACGGCGGCTTACGATGCCGCCATCTCCAACTGGTTCGCCGACACGCTGCACGAAGCGGCGCCGGACTATCGCGCCTTCGGCGGCGAATTGATCCAGGCGCTGCGTTACGGCGAAAACCCGCACCAGAGTGCGGCATTCTACCGGGCGCCGAACGAGCGCTTCGGCGTCACCACGGCGCGGCAATTGCAGGGCAAGGAACTCTCCTACAACAACATCAATGATACCGACGCGGCCTATGAATGCGTGGCTGAGTTCGATCCGCGCAAAGGACCGGCTTGCGTGATCGTCAAGCACGCCAATCCGTGCGGGGTGGCGGAAGGCGCGAGCCTGCTCGACGCCTACAAGAAGGCGCTGGCCTGCGACCCGGTCTCGGCCTTCGGCGGCATCGTGGCGCTCAACGGCAAGCTCGACGCGGAAGCCGCCAAAGCCATCACCGAGATTTTCACTGAGGTGATCATCGCGCCGGATGCCAGCGAAGAAGCGATCAAGATCGTCGGCGCCCGGCGGAACCTGCGGCTGCTGCTGGCCGGCGGCTTGCCCGATCCGCGCGCCAAGGGGCTGACGGTCAAGTCGGTGGCGGGCGGGCTGTTGGTGCAGTCGCGCGACAATGCCGTGGTCGACGAGATGCAGCTCAAGACCGTCACCAAGCGCGCACCGAGCGAGAAGGAATTGAACGACCTGCGCTTTGCCTTCCGCGTCGCCAAGCACGTGAAGTCGAACACCATCGTCTATGCCAAGGACGGCGCCACCGTCGGCATCGGCGCCGGACAAATGAGCCGCGTCGATTCCGCGCGCATCGCGGCGCGCAAGGCGCAGGATGCCGCCGAGGCGATGAAACTCAAAGAGCCGCTGACCAAGGGCTCGGTGGTGGCTTCCGACGCCTTCTTCCCGTTCGCCGACGGGTTACTGGCGGCCATCGACGCCGGCGCCACCGCGGTGATCCAGCCCGGCGGCTCGGTGCGCGACGACGAGGTAATCAAGGCCGCCGACGAACACAATGTGGCGATGGTGTTCACCGGCGTGAGGCATTTCAGGCATTGAGGCGTCTACCGCGCCCCGTTCTCCGGCGTCATGCCCGGGCTTGACCCGGGCATCCATGAAGCGCTTCAACGCGTGATGTCGGCATAAAGGTCACGCCACTGCGGATTGGCGCTCGAAACAAGTTTCAGCTTCCAGGCCCGCGACCAATGCTTGATGTTTTTCTCGCGCTGAATAGCACTGGTCGGATCGTCGTAGCGCTCGAAATAGACGAGCAACTTGAGTCCATAACGTTTCGTAAATCCCGGCACCGAACCTTCGCGGTGCTCGTAGACGCGGCGGACCAAATCGTTGGTCACACCAATATAGAGCGTTCCACGCGGCTTGTTCGTCAGGATATAAACAAAATACGCTTTCATTCTGGAACGGCATCATGGATTGCCGGGTCAAGCCCGGCAATGACCGTGTGGAGAGGCTTTCGCGCTATAATTACTGCCTTGCCAAATCCCCCAACAAGCTCGCCGCCACCGACAGCTTCGACAGCGTCAGCCCCGAACCCGCGATCTCATGGATGGCCGAGCGGATGCGCTCGACTTCCGCCTGGCGCGGTTTGACCCATTCCTCCACCGCGCCGGCGCCGGCGATACCGTTGCCGACCATGGCCGCCGTCAGCCGCCGCTCGGCGTCGCCGATCGAATCGAGCGCGCGGTCGAGCGCCAGCCGATCGAAATAATCCGTCACCACGATGTTGGGCACCGCGCCGGCCACGCGGTCGAGCTGGAAGAAGGCTTCGGTGGCGAAATAGGTGGCGGCCACCTCGCGCACCGATTTCTTGGCGCGGTCGGCCACCCAGACGATGTCGGGTGCGGCCTTCAGCACCGACAGGCTGCCGATACGGCGGGCGAGCGCGTCCGGCACCGCCCTGTTCATCAGCGCGGCGATCTGCGTCTCGCAACCGGCTTGCGCCGGCTTCGGCAACGCGACCTCGAGCGCGGCCTGCACCTGCTCGATGCCGTCGCGGTAATGCGCGATGACGGCCTCCAAGCCCTGGCTGAGATCGACCTGGCGCAGGAACCAGACGATGCGGTCGAGCAGCAGGTTCTGCACGGCGGCATAGAGCGAGAGCTGCACCTCGCCCGCCACCTTGTTGTCGAGCGCGTCGATCTCGCCGTTCAGCTCCGGCATGCGATAGCTGTTGCGCACCGCCGCAAAAGCAGCAGCAACAGCAGAAGCAGCAGCGCCGGTCTGGTCGGCGATGCGCACGATCAGCGTGGCGCCGCCGCGGTTGATCATCGAATTGGTGAGCTGCGTAGCGATAATCTCGCGCCGCAGCCGGTGCGACTGCAGCGCCTCGGGGAAGCGCTCGCTTATCTCCTTGGGGAAATAGCGCACGAGTTCGCGCCCGAGATAGGGATCGTCCGGCACCGAGCAATCGAGCAGCTCGGAATAGAGCGATAACTTGGCATAGGCGAGCAGCACGGCGAGTTCCGGCCGCGTCAGGCTCTCGCCGCGCTTGCGCCGTTCCTCGATCGCCATCTGGTCGGGCAGATATTCCACCGCGCGGTCGAGCGCGCCGCGCTGTTCCAGGATCTGCATCAGGCGCTGCTGGAAGCCGAGGTCCTCAAGGCCGCGTCGCTGCGCCACCGACAGCGCCAGCGTCTGCTGGTAGTTGTTGCGCAGGACGAGCCGCGCGACCTCGTCGGTCATCTCGGCCAGCAGCGCGTTGCGCGCTTCGAGCGTCAGCGCGCCCGAGCGCACCGGGCCGGAGAGCGCGATCTTGATATTGACCTCGACGTCGGAGGTGTTGACGCCGGCGGAATTGTCGATGGCGTCGGTGTTGAGCCTGACGCCGGCAAGCGCCGCCTCGATGCGGCCGCGCTGGGTCATGCCGAGATTGGCGCCCTCGCCCACCACCTTGCAGCGCAGCTCGGCGCCGGTGACGCGGATGGCGTCGTTGGCGCGGTCGCCGGCGTCGGCGTCGCTTTCGTGCGAGGACCGCACATAGGTGCCGATGCCGCCGAAGAACAACAAATCGACCGGCGCCTTCAGGATCGACTTCATCAATTGCTGCGGCGTGACGTTGGGACCCAAGTCGAGCAGCGTCTGCGCCTCGGCCGACAGCGCAATCGCCTTCGAGGCGCGGGGGAAAACGCCGCCGCCCTTGGAGATCAGCCCCTTGTCGTAGTCCTGCCAGCTCGAGCGCGGCAGCTTGAACAGACGCGCGCGCTCGGCAAAGCTCGCGGCAGGATCGGGATCGGGATCGATGAAAATGTCGCGGTGGTCGAAGGCCGCCACCAGCCTGGTGGTGGTCTCGCGCAGCATGCCGTTGCCGAACACGTCGCCCGACATGTCGCCGACGCCGACCACGCTGAACGGCGTCTCGTGGATGTTGACGTCCATCTCGCGGAAATGGCGCTTGACCGACTCCCAGGCGCCACGCGCGGTGATGCCCATGGTCTTGTGGTCGTAACCGGCCGATCCTCCCGAGGCGAAAGCGTCGGCCAGCCAGAAATCGTGCGCGATGGCGATCTCGTTGGCGATGTCGGAAAAGGTGGCGGTGCCCTTGTCGGCGGCCACCACCAGATAGGGATCGTCGCCCTCGTGCCGCACCACGTCGGGCGGCGGGATGATGGCGCCGTCGGGGGAGATGTTGTCGGTGATGTCGAGCAGGCTGGAGATGAACATTTTGTAGGTGGCGACGCCTTCGGCCTGCACCGCCTCGCGCGGCGCGCCGCGCGGCATCTGCTTGGGCACGAAGCCGCCCTTGGCGCCGACCGGCACGATCACCGCGTTCTTGACCTGCTGGGCCTTGACCAGGCCCAGGACTTCGGTGCGGAAGTCCTGCGGCCGGTCGGACCAGCGAATGCCGCCACGCGCCACCTTGCCGAAGCGCAGGTGCACGCCTTCCACCCGCGGCGAATAGACGAAGATTTCGTAAAGCGGATGCGGCAGCGGAATGCCGGTGAGTTTGCCGCTCTCGAACTTCACCGAGATAATCTGCTTGGGCTGGCCGTGCGCGTCGGTCTGGAAGAAATTGCTGCGGATCGCCGACTGCACCGCGTTGACGAAATGGCGCAGGATGCGGTCCTCGTCCAGGCTGTCGACGGCCTGCAGCGCCTCTTCGATTTGCGCGGCGAGCGCCGCCTCTTTGTCGGCGCGGCCGGCGCCGGCCTCGGCGCGCGGGTCGAAGCGGGCGTGGAACAATTCGACGATGCTGCCGGCAACGCCGGCATGCTTGGTGAGCGTCGCCCACATATAGTCCTGCGAGAACGGCACCCGGATCTGGCGCAGGAAGCGCGACAGCGCGCGGAGAAGCGCCACGTCGCGCCAGCCGAGGCGGCCGACCAGCGTGAGCGCGTTGTAGCCGTCGTTCTCGGCCGCCCCGCGCATCACCATCAGGAAGGCGGCTTCCAGCCGCGCCTTGGCCTCGGCAAGATCGATCTCGCCGCCGTCCTTGCGCTCGAGCCGCGTGTCGTGCAGCCACAGCATGTGCCGGGTGCCGGTGGGCGCGATACGGTAGGTGCGCTCGTTCACCACCTGGAAGCCCATGTTCTCCAGCACCGGCACGCGTTCCGACAGCGGCAGCGGGCGCCCGAAGCTCCACACCTTCAGCCCGACCGAATGGCTGTCGCGGTCCGCCAGCAGGTGGAAATCGACCGCCAACGGGCGCTGCTCGTTGAGCGCTTCGATGACCTGGATGTCGGCCGCGGCCATGTGCGGCGAATAGATGGCGTGGAAGCCGACGCTGAAAGCGTCGCGGTAGCGCCCGAACAATTCGTGCGCCTCGCGCGGCCCGTGGGTTTGCGCCAGCACCTCGGCCAGCTCGTCGTTCCAGGTGCGCACGATGGCGGCTACGTCATGCTCGAGCTTGGCCTGGTCGACCGGAGGGGTGGCGGCGCCCGAGCGGCCGATGATGAAATGCACGCGCACCATCGGGCTTTCCGGGAAGAACGGGTAAAAGGCCGACACCCGTCCGTCGAAGGCCTGCGCGAGATAATCGCCGATGCGCGCGCGGATATGGCTGTCGTAGCGCTCGCGCGGCACGTAGACCAGCACCGAGACGAAGCGGTCGAAGCGGTCGAGCCGCGCCAGGACGCGCACGCGCGGACGCTCATCGAGCTGCAGGATAGTGGTGACGAAGCGGTAGAGCGTGTCCTCGTCGGCCTGGAACAATTCGTCGCGCGGATAATGCTCCAGCACGTTTGCCAGCGCCTTGCCGGAATGGCCGGCCGACTCGAAACCCGCGCGCCGCTCGATGGCCGCGAGCTTGCGGCGCAGATAGGGAATGCCGTGCGCCGAGCGGGTATAGGCGGTCGAGGTGAACAGGCCGACGATGCGGAATTCGCCGGTGAGGTTGCCGGCGGCGTCGAAGCGCTTGACGCCGACATAATCGAGATAGGCGCGCCGGTGCACGCGCGCGTGGATATTGGCTTTGGCGATGATGAGCGGGCGCTGCTCCTTCAGGAAGGCCATGATCTCCGGCGTGATCTCGAGATGCTCGTCGCCGCGCTTGAGCACGCGTAATTCGCGCGAGCGCATGATGCCGAGCGCGCCCGCGTGATCGGGCTCGAGCGCATGCCCGTCGAAGGTGTAGTCGCGCAAGCCGAGGAAGGTGAAATTGTCGGCCAGCAACCATTGCAGGAACTGGATCGCCTCGGCGATCTCGTCTACCGGCAGCGGCGGCGGATTGGTCTTCAGCTCGGCGACGATGGCGTTGACGCGCTCGAGCATCGGCCGCCAGTCCTGCACGGCGAGCCGCACTTCGGCCAGCACCATGTCGAGCGCGCGCACGACCTCGGCGCAGGCCGCGTCGTCCAGCGGGTCGAGATGAATATGGATGAAGCTTTCGCGCGTCGGATGGGCGTCGCGTGCGCCGAGCGCGACGAGGTTTTCGCCGTCGCGTTCCACGCCGAACACCGGATGCGCCACCAGCCGCAGCTGCAGCTTGCGGTCGGCGAGCTGGCCCATCACCGAATCGACCAGGAACGGCATGTCGTCGTTGACGATCTCGACCACCGAGATCGGCCGCGGCCCGTCTACGTCCGGCAGGTGCACGGTCTCGCAGCGGACTTTCGGCGTGCCCGGCGCGCGCACGCGCAGGAAATCCCAGGCGCGCTCGGCAAGTTCGGCGAGATCGGCGGCGCTGTAGTGCTCCACGTCCTCGGGCACGGCGCGGCCGTAAAGCAGGGCAACGAAGGTCGGCGGCACGACCGGACGGCGCCGGTTGAGCGCGGCGCCCGCCGCGGTCAGCAGCGCGCGGGCGGCGTTTTCTTCCTCGCTGGCGGGAAGCTCGGCGGCCATGGGGGGTTCCTCGGCGGACGCGTTCTTAAGAATCAGTTGCGCCCTCGGGCGAGTTTTCACCTTCCGGCCGGGCGCGTCGAGAGCAACCCACGAATTGGTGACGACTTCACGACCGCTGCCGCGCGAGCCCGCGCGCCCACCGTTAAAGCCATGAAAGAAAAGGCGAAAGCGGCGAGCCCCAGTCGTATCGCCGGCGCTGCAAACATAGTAGGCTTGCGGCAAGACAAAGGAATGGAGCGGAGCGACAAGGACATGGGCAAGGCCGACAAGCATCCGAAAGCCGCCGCCAAGCCGGCGCTGCGCGCCGTCAAAGGCGAGACCGCCAAATCGCCCGTGGCCAAGGTGGCGCCCAAACCGCTCAAGGCCGCACTTAAGCCGGTCGCGCTCAAGGCCCTCGCCGCCGACGACCAGCCGGCGATCGCGCTCAAGCTGCCGCCGGGCAAGCTCTCGCCGGCGATGGCGGCCTATTTCAAGAAATGCCAGGACAAGCTCGGCTTCGTGCCCAACGTGCTTGCGGCCTACGCCTTCGACATGGCGAAGCTGGAAGCCTTCGTCGCCATGTACAACGACCTGATGCTGGGCGAGAGCGGCTTGTCCAAGCTCGAGCGCGAGATGATCGCGGTGGCGGTGTCGTCGCACAACCGCTGCTACTACTGCCTGACCGCGCACGGCGCGGCGATCCGGCAATATTCCGGCAATCCGCTGCTCGGCGAGCAGATCGTGATGAACTACCGCGTGGCGCGCCTCAACCGGCGCCAGCGCGCCATGCTCGACTTCGCGGTCAAGCTGACGGTACAGCCGGGCAACGTGGAAGAGGTCGACCGCGAGCGGCTGCGCCGCGCCGGCTTCTCCGACCGCGATATCTGGGACATCGCCAGCGTGGTCGGTTTCTTCAACATGTCGAACCGGGTGGCGAGCGCGACCGACATGCGGCCGAACACGGTCTATCACGGGCAGGCGAGGTAGTTCCCTCTCCCCGCTTGCAACCGAACTCGGGTTTACCCGAGTTCGGTCGCTAAATTCATGTGGCCGAAGTCGGATATATCCGACTTCGGCCGAGAGGGTGGCGAGCATCGAGCGACAGCGAGATGCGAGCCGGGTGAGGGGGCGTTTCGCTAGGCTCGGAATCGCGGTAAGGCCCCCTCACCCGACCCGCCTTCGCTAGCGCTTCGGCGTGTCGACCTCTCCCCGCAAGCGGGGAGAGGTGAAAGAGAGCCATGCGCCGGTACATTCACTCGTTTCCTCACAGCCCTACTGCTCTTCTGCGCACCGGCCCTCGCCCAGGCGCAAACGCCCGCCATCGCGCCGGCGCAGACGGAGGTCGCGCGCCACGGCATGGTGGTGGCGCAAGAGGGGCGCGCGGCGCGCATCGGCGTCGACATCCTCAAGCGCGGCGGCAATGCGGTCGACGCCGCGGTAGCGGTCGGCTTCGCGCTGGCCGTGACCTATCCGGAAGCCGGCAATCTCGGCGGCGGCGGCTTCATGGTGATCCATCTCGCAAAGGGAAACCGCAACACGAGCGATCGACTATCGCGAGACCGCGCCGGCGCGAGCGCGCAAGACCATGTTTCTCGACGCTGCCGGCAAGCCCGATCCGAAGAAGTCGCGCGATTCGGGGCTGGCGGTCGGCGTGCCCGGCACGGTGGCGGGGCTGGCGCTGGCGGAGCGGAAATACGGCTCCGGCCGGTTCACGCTCGCCGAGCTGATCGCGCCGGCCATCGCGCTGGCCGAAAGCGGCTTCCCCATCGAAGGCCACGTCGCCGATTCGATGCCCTGGGGCGCCAAGCGGTTCAAGCGCTGGCCATCCTCGACCGCGGTGTTCTTCAAGGACGGCAAGCCGCTCAAAGAGGGCGACCGGCTGGTCCAGCGCGATCTCGCCAACACGCTGCGCGCCATCGCCGCGCGCGGGCCGAGGGCTTTCTACCGCGGCCGCATCGCGCGGCGCATCGCCGCCGCCGTGCAGGCAGGCCGGCGGCATCATGACGGCGCGGGACTTGGCCCATTACAGGCCGGTGGAGCGCAAGCCGGTGCGCGGCCGCTATCGCGGCTACGACATCATCTCCATGCCGCCGCCTTCCTCCGGCGGCGTCTGCCTGATCGAGATGCTCAACATCCTGGAGGGCTACGATCTCGGCAAGCACGGGCGCGACGCTGCCGCGCTGCACGATCTGATCGAGGCCATGAAGCGCGCCTATGCCGACCGCGCCGTTTATCTCGGCGATCCGGATTTCGTGGCGATGCCGCTGCGCCGCCTGCTGTCGAAGAAATACGCCGCGCGCTGGCGCGCCGGCATCGGCGAGAAGGCAACGCCCGCCGCGCACATCCGCCCCGGCAAGCCGGCCGACAACGAAGGCCACAACACCACGCATTTTTCCGTCATCGACCGCGCCGGCAACGCGGTGTCGAACACCTATACCCTCAACTTCGCTTACGGGCTCGGCCTGGTGGCGCCCGGCACCGGCGTGCTGCTCAACAACGAGCTCGACGATTTCACCGCCAAGCCGGGCGCGTCGAACGCCTACGGGCTGGTCGGCTTCGACGCCAACCTGCCGGGGCCGAACAAGCGGCCGCTCTCCTCGATGACGCCGACCATCGTGCTGAAAGACGGCAAGCCGGCGATCGTCACCGGCTCGCCCGGCGGCAGCCGCATCATCAGCGCGGTGCTGCAGGTGATCGCCAACGTGATCGACTTCCACATGGGCATCGGCGACGCCGTCAGCGCGCCGCGCCTGCATAACCAATGGGAGCCGGACAAGACCTTCGTCGAGCCGGGCTTCGATCCGGCGCTGCTCGCAGCGCTCAAGGCGCGCGGCCATGTGATCGTGCCGACCGATCCGCACACCGACGCCAATTCGATTCTCGTGACCAAGGACGGCTATGTCGGCGCCGCCGACCGCCGCACCCGCGGGGCGACCGCGGCGGGGTATTGATCCCACTTCCGCTCATTCCCGCGCAAGAAATCCAGCGAAAACTGTGCGGGGACGAACGGTTGGCTGCCCCTTAAACGAAACACGCGATCTCCGCGAACTGCTTCGCCACCGGATAGCCGGTCACCTCGACGCCGGCGGCATCGAGCCAGGCATGGGCGTCGAGCGGCTTGGTCTCGCCCTTGGCCGCGCCGAAGTGCATGACGCTCGCCACGCCGCGCCGCTTGAGCATGACGCGCGCCGCCATGGCCTGCGGCAGGCACACCGCCTTGAACGGCACGTGGCGCGCGGCGCGCGTCACTGCCCAGCCGATCTCTTCGGCCAACGTCGCCTGTGGCGTGCGCGCGCGCGCGGCCAGCGCGCGCGGATCGCTCGGCGGCACGAAGGTACCGAGCCCGCGCGCCAGCTTGGGAAACGGCACGAAGATCAGGCCGAGCCGCGCCAGCAACAGGCAAGCCACCGCCTCCACCACCAGCGCGCGGCGAGCGTGGCCGACCTGCGCGAACCTACGCAGCGGGCGGCGGATCGAGCGCGACAGCGCCATGCTGCACCAGTTCGTTGACGAAGCTTTCCACCTCGGCGCGGCAGGCCTCCGGCGCCACGTCGTATTCGCTCTGCAACTGCGCGCAGACCGCGTCGAGCTCCTGCGGCGTCTCGATCAGCTCCCAGATGCGGGCGCCGACCTCGGACAGCCCGATGTAATTGCCCTTCTCGGCGCTCATCATGACCAGTTCGTCGCCGACCTTGGCGGCCAGCCAATCGCCGTGCTTTCGCACCATCATGCCCTCGTCTCCTATGCGGACCGCGCCAAGGCGGGCGCGTTCGACAACACATAGCCCAGCCGCCGCATCATCGGCGCATGCGCGGCCTCGATGCGCCCGACCTGCTCCGGCGTCAGCTCCTCGCGCCAGACGCCCGCCTCGCCGCGGCGGAAGAAGTTGCCGCCGGCGTACGGCCGCGGCGCCTCGCGGAAGCCCTTTTCCTGCTCCTGCGCGCGCAGTCGCGAAAAATCGGCGAAACCCACCGCGCGTGCGATCTCCTCCTCGCTCGCCGGACGGCCGCCGAAGTTCAGCACGCGCCGTAATTGGCTGGCGGCGTCGGCCTGCATGTCCTCATAGCGCACCAGCAGCGTAGGGATATCGGCCTGGTCAAGCCAGCTCGCCACATGGCCGCTCCAGCCGGGAAGCTGCTGACGCAACTGGTTGTGCTGGCGGCCCGGCGCAACGCAAAACGCGGCCTGCGCGTCGTTCATGAAGGCGATTGCCGCGTCGATACTGCTGCGATTGTGATTGGCGAGCGAGGGCGCCACGTCGCGCGGATCGCGCACGATGACGATCGCCGCGTCGGCGCCGCGCGCGCCCGCCAGCAGCGGCTCGCCCTTGGGCGTCAAGCGTATAGGCGTCGTGCGCCTTCACGAAGCGCACCGGCGGTGTATCCGGCGGCGCGTCGTATTCGTCGTCCAGCGCGCCGCGCGCCAGTTCCTCGTAAACGCGCGGGCGCAAGAGCGTCGATCTCGTCATAGCGTGAGCAGGCCGGAATCGACCAGCGTCAAATAATCGAACGTGGCGCGCGCGCTGGCGATGCCGCCGCGTTCCGGCAGATCGTTGATGTCGGCCGGCGCGTCCTTTGACCACAGATTGGCGATCAGCATGCGCATCCAGGTGTTGCCGGATTTCGGATAGGAGGCGAGCCAGACCGTGCGCGTCATCTTAGCGTTCATGCCGCCCGCTCCGGCAGGCCGATATCGACCCAATGCCGCTCGAGCTGCGCGACCACCTCGGGCATGCGGTCGAAATTGAGCGCGCGGGTGAGATGGAAGATGCCGGCACTGTTGGCGATCGCCGTCGCGGCGCGAAAATAGTCCGCCTTCTGACCCATGCGGTTGACGAGCTGCGGCCGGTAGGCGTTGCGCCTGAGAATAAGCGCGGCGTCGACCACGTTCGGCCGCTCGATCCCCGGCTGATGCGGCGGGCGCGCTTCGCGCAGCGCGTAGACCGCGGCGAGCGGCAGCGGCTCGCTGAACACGGCAGCCGGCTCGACGAAGTATTTCTCCAGGCGGTCGCGTACGGCCGCGCCGCGGCGCTCGGCGAGATCGAGCTTCTGGATCGCCTGCGCCCAGAGCTTGAGGCTGCGGCCGTCGGGCTGCACCATGACCGCGCCGGCGCCGTTCGCCGCCACCGCGCAGAAATCGTCGGTCACCACCGGAAGACCGCGCTGCGCCAGAGCGGCGGCCAGCGTCGATTTGCCCGTGCCCGAGGCGCCGCAGAACAGCACGGCCTTGCCGTTCACGCGCACGGCGCTGGCGTGCAGCACCACCTGCCCGCGCTGGTGCAGCAGAATGCCGAGCACGGTTCCGGTCAGAAAAATGGCAATGTCGCCGGGCGCGACGCCGGCGGCCGTTTCGAACACGATCTCGCGTCCGCCCGAGAGCAGGAAGCGCGCCACGCCGGGAATGCGGAACAGAAAACGATCGCCGGCGATTT
The DNA here is from genome assembly GCA_963805535.1 of uncultured Pseudomonadota bacterium. Taxonomy (GTDB): domain Bacteria; phylum Pseudomonadota; class Alphaproteobacteria; order Rhizobiales; family Xanthobacteraceae; genus Pseudolabrys. The sequence continues at coordinate 491,423 of CAWDUV010000001.1, read as the reverse complement.
CCCAGGTCGGTCCTCGCGCGCTCGCCTGCGGCAGCGTCTCCGGCACCTCGCCCACCCGCACCGCGATATCGGACTGGCTTGGCACCGGCGCGACCGCGATAGCGCCCGGCAGCGCGATCTCGCTCGCCACGCCAAGCCCGGCAACACGGTAGAAATGCACGGTATCCCCATCAAATTGCGGCCGCCGGCCGGCCGCGGCAGCGTCTCGATATTCGCATCATACAACCGGCTAGCGAAGCCTTTTTGCAGCGCGGAACCCGCTGGCACGCGTCCCCAAACCCCAAAAAGGCCGTTGTATTTATTCGATTTTCCCGATGAGGCCAAGCGCGCCAAACCGGCGCCGATTGCTTGACCTCGGCCAAGGCGGGCTCCATGCCGTTGGGGCTCGGTCATGCCGGATGAATCACTTCAGCGAGACGGACGCAGTGGCGAGGACCGCATTGTCACAGGCATCACCCGCCGCTTCGGCCGCGCCAGTCTCGCTCGCCGACAAGGTCGGCTTCCTCGGCCAGCCCGGCGCCTATCCGCATCCGGCGCCGCAGATCGAACGCAAGGAGACGCACATGTCGTGGGTCTTCCTGGCCGGCGACCGAGTCTACAAGCTGAAGAAGCCGGTGCGCTTTCCCTATCTCGACTATTCGACGCTGGCCAAGCGCGAGGCCGCCTGCCGCGCCGAGCTGGCGCTCAACCGGCGGCTGGCGCCGCAGGTCTACTACCAGGTCGCGCCCCTGACACGTACGGAGCAGGGGCTGGCGATCGGCGGCGACGGCGAGGTCGTCGACTGGCTGGTGGTGATGCGGCGGCTCGACGAGAGCCGGACGCTGGAAAATGCAATCTTAACCGGCGCGCTGCACGCCGTGCAGCTCGATCGCGTGGTCGACGTGCTGGTCGCCTTCTACCGGCACGCCCGCCCGGTTTTCGTGACGCAAGCGACGCTGCTGCGCGACTGGCACGACAGCCTCGCCTACAACAAGCGCGTGCTGCTCGATGCCCGGCTCGGCCTGCCGGCGGGGCTGGTGCGGCGCATCGACCGCGCGCAACGCCGCTTCATTACCGCGCGCTCGGAGCTGATTGCCGGCCGCGTGCGCGCGCGCGCCATCGTCGACGGCCACGGCGACCTGCGCCCCGAGCACATCTGGCTCGACAATCATGTCACCATTATCGACTGCCTGGAGTTCAACGCGCGGCTGCGCGCCGTCGATCCGTTCGACGAGATCGCCTATCTGTGCGTCGAATGCGACCGCCTGGGCGGCGCCTGGGCGAGCGCGCATATTCGCCGCCGCGCCATCCACGCGTTGCGCGATCACCTGTCGGACGAGCTGTTCACCTTCTACCGCTGCCACCGCGCGGCTTTGCGCGCGCGGCTCACCATCGCGCATATGCTGGAACCCAACCCGCGCACGCCGGAGAAATGGCCGATCCGGGCGCGCGAATACCTGGCGGTCGCGGCGGCCGACGCGGCGCGGCTGGAAAATTTGCTCAGAACACCATCAGGTCGCTGAGCGCGCGGCCTTGGTGCAGGCGGCGGATGGCTTCGGCCAGCAGCGGCGCGGCCGGCAAAACGTCGAGCTTGGCCCGCAATGCGGCATCGAGCCGGAACGGCGGCACGCTGTCGGTGACGACGAAGCGATCGATAGCCGGATCGGCGACCGCCTCTGCGGCCCCCGGCATGAACAACCCGTGCGTCGCCAGCGCGATCACCTTCTTGGCGCCCGCTTTGCGCGCGGCGCGTGCCGCCCGCAGCAATGTGCCGCCAGTACTGATCAGGTCGTCGACGATCAGCACGGTGGCCCCTTCCACCTCACCCACGAACATGTCGCCGCTGACCACGCCGCCGCTGCGGTGCTTTTCGGCAAAGCCCTTGCCGACCGGCTTGGCCGTAGCCGCCTCCAGCGCCTGGCGCAGCAATTCGGCGCGCTTGCCGCCGCCCAGATCGGGCGACACCACGCAGAGCTTCTCAGCCGAAAACGCCCTCGCGTAGTCGACGAACAGCGGCGCCGCGGTCAGCGCAACGTTGCGGATGCGGAAGGCATTCTCGAAGGCGGCCGGATTGTGCACGTCCAGCGCCACCACGGCGTCGGTGCCGAGCGCCTCGAACATCTGCGCCACGTAGCGCGTGATCACCGGATCGTGCGGCTTGGTGCGGCGGTCCTTGCGCGCATAGGCGAGATAGGGCGTCACCGCGGTGACGCGCGCGGCGCCTGCGTCCTTGAGCGCGCCGATGAAGAACAAGAGCCGCACCAGCTTGTCGCTGGCGCTTTGGTCCGGGCCGCCGTGCAGGCTTTGCAGAACATAGACGTCGCAACTGGCCACGCTATCGAGCGGGCGCGACTTGTGCTCGCCGTCCTCGAAGCCGCGCTCCTCATGCGCGGCCAGCGGTTGCCCGAGCGCCGCGGCTACCGCTTGGCCGAGTTCGGTCGTGGCTTGAAGCGCGAACAGGCGCAAGCCTGGTTGGGCGCTCATGACGAGGAGCCCTGTTTCGGCGCCGGCCCAAAGCGCGCCAGCGTGTCGATCACCTCCTGGTCGGAGGTCTGGCGGAAATCCGCGTAGTAATAGCCGATGGCGCCGAAATCCTCGTAGTCCTCCAGGCAGACCACCTCGTCGGCTTCCGCGCGCATGGCGGCAAGACTTTCGGTCGGCGCCACCGGCACCGCCAGCACCAGCCTGTTCGGCTTGCGCGCGCGGGTGGCGCGCAACGCGGCGCGCGTGGTGGCGCCGGTGGCAACGCCGTCGTCGATCACGATGGCCGTCTTGCCGGCGACCTCGGCGCGCGCGCGACCGCCCAGATAACGCTGCCGGCGGCGCTCGATCTCGGCAAGCTCCTGGTCGCACACGCGCTTGAACTCCACTTGCGCTATGCCGGCGAGCGCGATGACGTCCTCGTTGCGCACGATCAGCGGATTGGCGCCGTCGACCACCGCGCCCATGGCCAGCTCCGGCTGCATCGGCACGCCGATCTTGCGCACCAGGATGAGATCGAGCGGGGCATGCAGCGCTTGCGCGACCTCGGCCGCCACCGGCACGCCGCCGCGCGGCAGCGCCAGCACCACCGGCTGCCGGTCCTCATACTCAATCAGCGCCCGCGCGAGCAGCTTGCCGGCCTGTGTGCGGTTTTCGAACGGCATCGCCAATCCTCACGCCGCAAGATAGCGCGCGAACCAGCGCGCCGCATGCGCGAACGCCACCACCGCATGCGCCCCGCGCGAGATGTGCAGGCTGCCGTCGAGCCCGACCGGCGCGATCGTCAGCTCGCGCGTTTCCGCGTCGCGCGCCATGCGTCATCCTTCCGCGCCGAGGCGCATCATACCTTCATGCTGTGCTTGCTCATCGGCTTGACGGTGCTGGCCTGCGGGCCCTTGTCGCCAATCTCCTCGGCAAAGGTCACGTGTGCGCCGACCGCCAATTTGGCGAAGTCGCCGTTGAGCACGCTGTTGCGGTGAAAATAAATCTCGCGTCCGTCATTGGTCGCGATGAATCCGAATTCGCCGAGCGGGTCGATCTGCTTCACCGTGCCGATCGGCGGGCCGTCGTGCTGTTTCACATGGCCCTCCAGCTTGCGCACCTGACCCTGCAGCTGCCGCAGCGCCCGCTTGAAGGCGTCGTTGAGGGCGAAGTTCAAATCCGCATAGCGCTCGTCGTTCTGCGGCGTGCGGTCGATATTGACGTCGCGGCTGTCCGGCAGCCCCAGGCGGATATTGATCTCGTACAGGCCGCCGGTGCGGTGATGCCCACTCGGCGCCTTCACGACCACGCGCACCGCGGTAAGCCGGCCGAAGCGCTCCTCGAACTGGGACACGTGCTTGGCGATTGTCGCGTGGATTTCAGGCGTCGCCTCCATGCCCTGGAAATCGACTTCAACTGGCGTCTGCATCAGCTCACTCCATTTTCTATAGCTTGGCGCGGCGGCCGGTCGGCCTCATTGACATGGCTCAAGGCCTCCGGTCGGGGGCGAAGCCCCCGATTCATCAACGGCATAGCCAAGCTTTCGTTCACGGCGTCGCAGCTTGCGCAGCGCGCCGAACAAGCCGCGCGCAATATCCGGAACTTTGCCCCACCCGGCCCATTGGTACCCCGGGATCAGGCCGATTGAGCTGGCTCAAGACCGGCGCTGCGCCGCCTGGGCAAATTGCGGCGTCCCACGATTTTCAGAGACTGAGACAAAGCCATGGCCAAGGAACCGAGCCCCGCGAATGCCGGCCCCGAGAGCGACGTGGACCTGGCGATTTCGCCGGAGAAAGTCTGCTTCATCATCATCAAGGCGCGCGAATTCGACGCCAAGGAGCAGGTGGAGGAGCCCGATCCCGGCTCGAACCCGACCGACGACAAGGACATCGAGGTGCTGGAAGACTACGGCGACGATCCCGTGGTCGAGGAACTCACCCAGTTCATCGACGCCCTCACGCTCGACGAGCAGGTCGATCTGGTCGCCCTGGTGTGGCTGGGACGCGACGATTACACCGCCGCCGACTGGCCGAGCGTGCGCGAGGAAGCCGCGCGCGCCCACAACGAGCACACGGCAGAGTATCTGTTGGGCGAGCCGCTGCTCGGCGATTTTCTGGAGGAAGGCCTGTCGATGCTCGGCTTTTCCTGCGAGGACTACGAGCTCAACCGGCTGTAAGCGGCGCGGAATTGACCTCGGCCGGCGGTCATACCAAACTTGCCGCGGGCGACCGGGGTAAGGGTGCCGCGATGCAAGTTTGCGTAGAGACCGTGACCGACCGCGTGGGTCAGGAAGTACCGCTCCGCCTCCATCTCGAGGCGCGCAGCATCGACATCGTCGAGATCGTCGACCGCTGGTACGGCGACGATTACTGCTATTTCAAGGTGCGCGCCGAGGCCGGCGACCTCTACATCCTGCGCTTCGACGAGGACAGCGCCGAATGGGGGCTCACCATGTATAAGAGCGCGCAGCCGCACGCGGTTCCGCGCGAGTTCCTGGCGAACAAAAGGCCGCCCAGCGCGCCGACCATGTAACGTAACGCGGGTGCGGCCATGGCCGAATTTCCGACCGGCGAAAAAGACCTATTCCTGGTGGTCGATGTGCAGAACGATTTCTGCCCGGGCGGCGCGCTGGCGGTGCCGCGCGGCGACGAAATCGTGCCCAAGGTCAATGCGCTCGCCGGCAAGTTCTCCCATGTGGTGCTGACGCAGGACTGGCACCCGCCCGGCCATCAATCCTTCGCTTCCTCGCATGCCGGAACCAAACCGTTCGACGCCATCGAGGTTTCCTACGGCGCCCAGGTGATGTGGCCGGACCATTGCGTGCAGGGCACGCGCGGCGCCGCCTTCCGCGACGACCTGCACGTCGATCGCGCCGAGTTGGTGCTGCGCAAGGGTTATCACCGCGCCATCGATTCCTATTCCGCCTTCTACGAGAACGACCGCAAGACCCACACCGGCCTCGCCGGCTATTTGCGCGAGCGCGGCTTTGAGCGCGTGTTTCTCGCCGGCCTCGCCTTCGATTTCTGCGTGCGCTATTCGGCCGAGGACGCCCACCGCGAGGGCTTCACAGCAATCGTGATCGAGGACGCCTGCCGCGCCATCGATTTGAACGGCTCGGCCGACGACACGCGGGCGGCGTTCGGGAAGCTTGGCATTCGCTGCGTCAAGACGGACGCTGATTGGAGCGTGAATTACCGACCCGTTCGTCCCGGCGAAAGCGGGGCCCAGGGCGGACAAAATGACAGTCTTGCGATCGGCTTCCTGGATTCCGGCCGCGCCTCACGGCCGCGGGAATGAGCGGAGGTCGCGATCAGCGCTCAGTTCTGCTTCCCCAATTTTTTCGCCGCCCGCAATTCGCCGTCTCTCCGGCGCAACATCAAAACCGAGCTCCTTGGCGACCGTGAGAATGCGCGTCTGCTCCTTCGGAAAGCGCATCACCGCGTGGCGCACGCCCTGTTCCGCGATCGTCTTGAACAGCGCCTCCAGCAATTGCCGCGCCAGGCCCTGCTCGCGCAGGTCGGCGCGGATGATCACCGCGCATTCCGCAGCCTCGAAATCGGGATCGGCGGTGGCGCGCGCCAGGCCCGCCACGCGGGCGCCATCCCAGGCGACCAGCGTCATCTCCCGGTCGTAGTCGATCTGGCTCAAGCGCGCCGCCGTCTCGTGCGTGCGTTCGCGCAACGGCATAAAGAAACGATGCCAGAGATCGCGGTCGTCGACTTCGGCGGCGAACTGGCGCAAGCGCAGCTCGTCCTCCGGCTTGATCGGCCGCACGCTGAAGCGCGCACCCGCGTGCGTCTTGACCTCGCATTCGAAACGCTGCGGATAGGGGCGGATGGCGAGGCGCGCCTGCGCCGAACCGCTCGCCGCCTTCACGCGGATGCGGGCGTCGACCGCGATCACGCCGGCCGCGTCGCACAGCAGCGGGTTGATGTCGAGCTCGGCAATCTCGGCATGGTCGGCCACGATCTGGCTCAATTGCATGAGAACATTAATCACGCCGTCGATGTCGGCCGCCGGGCGGCCACGATACCCTTTCAGCAGCGCGGCAATACGCGTGCGCTCGATCTGCGCGTGCGCAAGCGCCGAATTGAGTGGCGGCAATTCCAGCGACTTGTCGCCGACGATCTCGACCGCGGTGCCGCCCTGGCCGAACAGGATCACCGGCCCGAAAGTGGCGTCGGCGGTGACGCCGGCGATCAATTCGAATGCGCCCGGGCGGTCGACCATCTCCTGCACGATGAAGCCTTCGCGCCGCGCCTTCGGCAACGCGCGCGCAACGCTTTCGTCGATGCGCCTGGCCGCGGCCTCGACCTGCGCGCGGCCCGACAGATTGAGCGCCACGCCGCCGACGTCGGACTTGTGGATTACGTCGCGCGAGCGGATCTTCAAGGCCACCGGCGCATTGATGGCCGCAGCCGCTTCGCCTGCCGCCTTGGCGTCGGCCACCGCTTGCGTGCGCACGAACGGAATGCCGTAGCACGCCATGAATGCCGCCACCTCGCTTGCGTCCAGCCATTCGCGCTTGTCGGCCAGCGCCTGGCGCACGATCTTGCGCGCCTCATCGCTGTCGGCTCCGGCGCCGAGCGCGCCGGTCGAGGGCGTCTCCAGCAGCAGTTCCTGGCTCTGCCGGTAGCGCACCAGATACATGAAGGCGCGCACCGCGCGCTCCGGCGTCTCGTAATCCGGCACGCCCGCGGCCACCAGCGCCGCGCGCCCTTCCGCCACGCTTGTCTCGCCCATCCAGCTGGCGAACACGTTCTTCTTCGGCGCGTCCGGCCTGCCCAGCACGCTCGTCACGCCCTTGGCGGCGTCGGCCGCCGAGGCCACCGCGGTCGGGCAATAGAGCACTACCGCGGCGTCGCTTGCTTCGTCTTCCATCACCACCGACAGCGCCTTGGCGTAGCGTTCGGCGTCGGCGTCGCCGATGATGTCGATCGGGTTGCCGTGGCTCCAGGTCGCCGGCAGCACGGCGTTGAGCTTTTCGATCGTGGCCGGCGACAGCGCGGCCAGCCGCCCGCCTTCCTCGATCAGCCGATCGGTCGCCAGCACGCCGGCGCCGCCGCCATTGGTCACGATCGCCAGCCGGTTGCCGCGCTGCGGCGAGGAGCGCGCCAGCGTGGTGGCGGCGTCGAACAGCTCCTCCACCTCGTTGACACGCAGCATGCCGGCGCGCCGGAACGCCGCCTCGTAGACCACGTCGGCGCCGGCCAGCGCCCCGGTATGCGAGGTGGCGGCGCGCGCGCCTTCCTCGGCGCGCCCGCTTTTCACCACGATCACCGGCTTGACGCGCGCCGCGCGGCGCGCCGCCGACATGAATTTGCGCGCATGCGTCACCGCCTCGGCATAGATCAGGATCGCCTCGGTCTTCTCGTCGAGCGCGAAATAGTCGAGCAAGTCGCCGAAATCGACGTCCGCCATGTCGCCCATGGAAACGACGGCCGAGAAGCCGATGCCACGCGGCAGCGCCCAGTCGAGCACCGTGGTGGCCATGGCGCCGGATTGGGTGAGGAAGGCGATGTTGCCCGCCAACAGCGGCGCCGGCGCGAAGGTAGCGTCGAGCCCGATGCCGGGCACCGCGATGCCCAGACAATTCGGCCCAACCACGCGCAGCAGATGCGGGCGCGCGGCGGCGAGCAATTCGGCGGCGCGCTCCTTGCCGACCTTCGCTTCGCCCTCCGCGAAGCCGGCGGTGAGAATGACGGCGGCGCGCGTGCCGCGCGCGCCCAGCTCCGCCACCAGCGGCGCGATGCTGTCGGGCGGCGTGGCGAGCACCGCGAGATCGGGCGCCATGGGCAGGCTGGCGACGTCCTTGTAGGCCATGATGCCGTGCGTCGCGGTCGCGTGCGGATTGACCGGCAGCACCGGGCCGCGGTAGCCGGCGCGCAGCATATTGTCCATCAGCGCGGCGCCGATCGATTTCGGCTTGTCGGAGGCGCCGATCACCGCCACCGAGCGCGGATTGAACATCTTGTCGAGATTGCGAATGGACATCGGACGACCGGGATTGAGCTGCGGAGCAATCTAGCGCGCGGAAACCACAAAAATTTGACGCAGCACAATTAACCCGCGCCGGACGCCGGATGCAGCGGCCGGTGCAAGCGCTCGAGATAGCGGACAACCCAGCGCGTCTCGCCGCGGATGGCGCGGTAGAGCCAGACCTTGCCCATATTGTTGATGACGAACCAGACCAGCGCATAAGCCCATACCAGGAGCGCGTATTCCCAGCCGATCGGCTGAACGATCCAGCCGTAAACCGCCGCCAGCGTGCCGAGCACCTGCGTCGCCTCGCAGGCGAAGAACAGCCGCCAGTTCGGCCACGGCTTCTCCCAGAACCAGCCGGTATTGCGGGTGAGGTAGATCGTCAGGTGGCCGGCGACCAGCAGCTTGAGGAAGATCACGGTCTGCACCGTCTCGCGCGGCAGATGCAGGTAGCGCTCGACGTACCAGAACAGGCCGAAGCTGGCGATCACCCCGAGCACGCCGAGGAAGCCGCTCAGGCTCAGCACGCGCACCATGTCCCAGCGCACCGGTGCCGGCGCCACCGTCACGTCGTCATAGGCGATCATCATGATCGGCACGTCGTTGAAGATCGCCAGCAGCACGATCATCACCGCCGTCACCGGATAGAGGTTGAACACCAGGATCGACAGCGTCATGAACAGCAGCACGCGCACCGTCTCGGCGATGCGGAAGGTCGCGTAACCGGTCATGCGCTCGAAGATGCGGCGCGCTTCTTCGATGGCGCGCACGATCACCGCCAGGCCGGGCGCGGTGAGCACCAGGTCGGCGGCGGCGCGCGCGGCGTCGGTGGCGCCGCTCACGGCAATGCCGACGTCGGCCTGCTTGAGCGGCGGCGCGTCGTTGACGCCGTCGCCGGTCATGCCGACGATGTGGCCGGCGCGCTGCAGCGCGCGCACGATCTTGAACTTGTGCTCGGGAAACACCTCGGCGTAGCCCTCGGCCGTCTCGATGCGCGCGCCGTCGCCGTCGCCTCCTTCGTGCTGGAAGATCTCGCGCGCCGAGACGATATCGGTGCCGAGGCCGAGCTTGCCGGCGATCTCGCGCGCAATCGAGGTGTGGTCGCCGGTGACCATGCGCACCTGCAGCCCCATGCTCTTGACCGTCGCGATGGTCTCGGCGGAATCCTCGCGCGGCGGGTCGAACAGCGGCAATAGTCCGAGGAATTTCCATTTGCCATCGGCGCCGGTCTCGGCGACGCCGAGCGTGCGGAAGCCGCGCGCCGCCATGTCGTCGGTGGCGGCGCGCGCCTTTTGCACGAGCGTGTCGTCGGGTTTGGCGAGATCGAGGATGACCTGCGGCGCACCCTTGGCGACGCGGAAGCTTTTCCCGTCCTTTTCCACCTGCGCCTCGGCAAGCTTGTGCACGGGATCGAACGGCGTGAACTTGACGATCTTGTAACCGGCGAGCGTGGCGCCATCGACGCCTTTGAGCACCGCGGCGTCGATCGCGTCGGGCGCGTCGTGCTCGCAGGTAAGCGCGGCCGCCAGCAGCAGCGCGTCTTTTTTAGCGCCGCCGAGCGGCACGAGGTCGCCGAGCGTCAGCTCGTTCTTGGTCAGCGTGCCGGTCTTGTCGCAGCACAGGATGTCCATGCCGGCCATTTCCTCGATCGAGACGAGGCGCGACACGATCGCCTTCATGGCGGCGAGCTTCGATGCGCCCACCGCCATCGTCACCGACAGCACCGCCGGCAAGGCCACCGGTATCGCCGCCACCGTCAGGATAAGGGCGAATAACAACGTGTTGATCAGGCTGTTGCCGCGGAACAGCGCCACCATCAGGATGATCGCCACCAAAGCGAGCGTCATCAGGATCAGGAAGTTTCCGATGCGCAGCACCGCTTTCTGGAAATGCGAGCGCTGCACCGCGGTCTCGACCAGCTGCGCGGTCTTGCCGAAATAGGTCTTCATGCCGGTGGCGGTCACCAACCCGCGCATCTGGCCCTGCCGCACGATCGAGCCGGAATAGGCGGCGTCGCCCACTTTCTTGTCGACCGGCAGGGATTCGCCGGTCAGCGCCGACTGGTCGATACTCAGGTAATCGCCTTCGCGCAGCTCGAGATCGGCCGGCACGATATTGCCGAGCTTGATCAGCACCACGTCGCCGGGCACCAGCAGCTGCGCGGCGACATCCTGCCATTTGCCGTCGCGCAGCACGCGCGCGACCGGCGCCAGGCGCTGCTTGAGCGCCGCGATGGCGGTGTCGGCCTTGAATTCCTCGAAGAAGCCGACGCCGGCATTGATCAGCAGCATCACGACGATGATGGCGAAGTCTTCCCAGCGTCGTGTCACGCCCGACAGCACGGCCGCGATCTCGATCATCCAGGGAATCGGACCCCAGAAATAGCCGAGGAATTTGAGCAGTGGGTTGACGTGCTGCTCGCGGATCGCGTTCTCGCCGTACCGGGCGAGCCGCGCTTTCGCCTCCTGGCTGGAGAGGCCGGTGAGCGGGGCTGCCGGCGGCGGGGTAGCGGCATCACCCCCTGGGCGGCGCTGCTGCTCGTTCATGATGCCTATACCTTGTACTTCGCGCGCGGCCGTTCGTTTCGGCCCCGCGCGCATTCGCCGCCCCTTACCGTCACATGACTAAAGTTCCCGCCTCATAATCGTTCCACCAGCTTGGCCGCCCCCAGCAGCGCCGGCTCCGGATGGGTAATGACGTAGGTCGGGATCGCCGCCAGATAGCCGCGGAAGCGGCCCTTGGCCTCGAAGCGCGACCGGAAATGCGACTGCTCGAAGCTCTCGCCCAGCTTGGGCACGATGCCGCCGGCGATATAGATGCCGCCGAGCGCGCCGAGGGTCAGCGCCAGATTGCCGGCAATGGTGCCGAGCATGGCGCAGAACATGGCGGTGGTCTCGCGCGCGCGCGGATATTCGTTCTCGATGGCGGGATTGGTGATCTGCGCGGCGGTGAGCGGCGCCGCCGGCTCCCCCGACAACTCCGAGAGCGCGTTGTAGAGATTGACCAGGCCGGGGCCCGACAAAATGCGTTCGGCCGAGACGTGGTCGAAGCGCCGGCGCATCAGTTCGAGCACCGCCGCCTCGCGGTCGTCGGCCGCCGCCATGGTGACGTGGCCGCCCTCGCCCTGGATGAAGGCCGCTTCGCCGGCCGCGTTGGGAATGAGCGCGCTCACGCCCAGCCCGCTGCCCGGCCCGAGCAGGCCGATGGCTGCATCCTTGACCGGGGCGCCGCCGCCGACCTGCCGGCGGTCGGCCGCGCTCAGATACGGCACGGCGAGCGCATTGGCGACGAAATCGTTGATCACGCGTAGCGCGCTGAAGCCGAACTGGCGGCTGAGGGCGTCGACCGAGAAGGTCCAAGGGTGGTTGGTCATCGCTACCGTGTCGCCGGTCACCGGCGCCGCCACCGCCAGCACCGCGCGCGTCGGCCGTGTCGGCGGGTTTTCCGCCGCCAGATAAGCCTCGATGGCCTCGGCCAGGCCGGGGTATTCCTCGGTCGTGAACACGCGCATGCACGTCACGGCGCCGCCCGCCTCGACCAGCGCAAGCCGCGTATTGGTGGCGCCGATATCGGCGATCAGTCCGGTCGCGCCCGTGCTCATGAAACCTTCCTGCTCGCCCCGCTCACCACATTAGCGGGCCTGCCGCCGAGAAACGAGACGATATTGGCGACCGTGGTGGTGACGATGCGCTGGCAATCGCCTCGCGCGTATTGAAGGCGCTGTGCGGCGTCACGATCACGTTCGGCATGGTCAGCAGGATGTGGTCGGCCACCACCTCGCGCATGTCGTGCTGGGTGGCGTAGATCGAGGAGATCAGCTCGGCCTCCTCGCGGATCAGCGGCTCGTCGGGCAGCACGTCGAGGCCGGCGGCGGCGAGCTTGCCGGTGCGCAGCGCCTCGATCAGCGGGCGCGAGTCGACGATCGAGCCGCGCGCGGTATTGATCAGGATGGCGCCCTTCTTCATGCGCGCGATGGCCGCCGCGTCGATCAGATGCTCGGTCTGCGGCAGCGCCGGCACGTGCAAGGTGACGACGTCGGAACCCGCCAGCAGCGCATCCATAGACGCATAAGTAAAGCCGTATTCGGCCGCGAGCCGCGGTTGCGGCTTGACGTCGAAGGCCAGCACCTTCATGCCGAAGCCGCGCGCAATGCGGACAACGTGGATGCCGATATTGCCGGTGCCGATCACACCGAGTGTCTTGCCCTCCAGGTCGAAGCCTTCCAGGCCCTCCGGGGTAAAGTGCCCGGAGCGTGCACGCGCGATCGCTTCGGGCAGCCGGTGGCTGATGGCGAGCAGCAGCGCGAACACATGCTCGGCCACGGTGTTTTCGCCGTAGGTCGGCACATTGCTCACGGTGATGTCGCGCGCGGCGCAATAGCCGATGTCGATATGGTCGTAGCCGGTCGAGCGGGTGGCGATCAGCTTGAGGACCGGCAGCTTCTCCAGCACGTCGCGGCCAAGCTTGGAATAGATGAAGGTGGAGACCACGTCGGCATCGGCATAGCGCGCGGCATTGTCGGGGCGCAGCGGCTCAGCGGTCAAAACGAGCTCCTGCCCCTGCTTGAGTGCGTCGAATGCCGCCGCCTCGCGCGGCTCGGTCTCGAAGATGACGATCTTCATCCATGGCCCTCCTGCGCGGCAGGCTGAGCGCGCAAGACTTGCGCGTCCTCCTCCGGGCTCGACGGGTTGATCGGCAGGCCGGCACCAAGCTCGAAGCCGCCCCAGATCGCCACGTCGGGAACGATCCGCAGCTTCCAATGCCAATGCGGCGCGGTTAGTTCGCCTTTGGGCGCGCTGTCGATGGCAAAATTATAGGGCGGATCATCCAGGGCCGCTTGCAGCAGCCGCAGGCTGCGGCCGAGCAAATCGGAGAAAGCCGGCAGCGCGTTGTCGGCGAGCGCGCCGAACGAAGGCTCATGCTGCTTCGGTACCACCCAAAGCTCGAACGGATGCTCGGCGGCATAGGGCACCAGCGCCACGAACTTGTCATTCTCGCCGACGATGCGCGTGCCGCTCGCGCGCTCGACTTCGAGCTCCGCGCACAGCGCGCAGCGTCCGTGCTCAGCGGTGTAGCGCCTGGCCCAATCGTCGATGGCGGCGAGTTTGGGCGGCACGAAATCGAGCGCGATGATCTGCGCGTGCGGGTGCGCGAGCGAAGCGCCGGCGCGGGGCCCGTAGTTGCGGAACAGGATGACCGCTGCGATGCCGTCCTGAGCCAGCAAAGTCCGCGAGCGAGCACGGTAGGTTTCGACGGCCGCGTTCAGCTCGACCGCGCTCAAGGTTGCCGGCTCGGCGTCGTGCCACGGGCTCTCGATGATGACTTCGTGTGCGCCCCGGCCCGGACGCGCCCGGTGCCCGTCGCCGGTTAGCGCCGGCGCCGCCAGCGTGGCCGGCACGGCCGGAAACTTGTTGGGCACCACGCGCACGCTCCATCCCGGCACCTCGCGCGCGGGCGTCTCGGCAATGATGCCCGGTAGCTGGGCTTCGTTGCCCGGGCAGAACGGACAGTGCGGATCGAAGCGCCGGCGTGGCGAAGCTCGCGCACCGGGCGCGCGCATCTGCGGTCGGTGGCCGCGCTGTGGCGCGACGATAACCCAGGCGCCGGTGGTGCGGTCCTGCCTCAGCTCCGACATGTTGCGGCGCCTGCGCTCCCCTCCCCCCACGAGCGCAGCGAGTGGCGGGGAGGGGTCGGGAGTGGGGGGCAGCAGCCGCGCAACCGCGCAGGCGCGGTGTACTGGAAAGAGCGCCTCCCACCCCGATCCACATCGCTAGTCGCGATGTGGATCGACCCTCCCCGCCGCTTCGCGGGGGGAGGGAGTGTGCCTGCGGTACGGTTCTGCATTCCCGCGCGTTCGGTAAATCCGGCACCCACAACGAAGAGAAGAACACGCAGAGTTCGCGGCACGCTCATCCGGTCAATCCACCCCGTTTGAATTTCCCTACCCGCGTGCCCGCGCGCGCGGCTGCGGCGCGCTCGCCTCGCGGGCGGCGACCCGCTGCTTGACCTCGAGGAAGCTGTCGGGGCTGACCGACATGGAATTGATGCCGCAGTCGACCAGGAATTCGGCGAATTCCGGATGATCGCTCGGCGCCTGCCCGCAAAGGCCGACCTTGGCGCCGGACTGGTGCGCGGCCCCGATGACGCTGTGGATCATCCATTTCACCGCCTCGTCCTGCTCGTCGAACAGGCCGGCGAGCTCCGATGAATCGCGGTCGACGCCGAGCGTCAATTGCGTGAGATCGTTGCTGCCGATGGAAAAGCCGTCAAAGCGCTGGGCAAACTCCTTCGCCAAAATGACGTTAGACGGGATCTCGCACATCACGTAGACGTGCAGGCCTTTCTGCCCGCGCTTGAGCCCGTTTTCGGCCATTACTTCGAGCACGCGGTCGGCCTCCTTGGTCGAGCGGCAGAACGGGATCATCACGATCACATTGCCGAAGCCCATCTTTTCGCGCAGGCGGTGGATGGCACGGCATTCCAGCGCAAAGCCCTCCTTGTAGCGCGGCGAGTAATAGCGCGAGGCGCCGCGGAAACCGAGCATCGGGTTTTCTTCCTTCGGCTCGAATTCGGCGCCGCCGACCAGGCCGGCATATTCGTTGGTCTTGAAGTCGCTCATGCGCACGATCACCGGCTTGGGGTGGAACGCCGCCGCGATGCGGCCCAGGCCGCGCGACAGGCGGTCGACGAAATACTCCTCTTTGTCGGCGTAACCGGCGGTGAGCGCTTCGATCTCCTTCTTGGCCTCCTGGTCCTTCAGGGTGTCGAAATGCACCAGCGCCATGGGATGCACCTTGATGTGGTTCGACACCACGAATTCCATGCGCGCCAGGCCGACGCCGTCGGCCGGAATGCGCCACCAGCGGAAGGCCGCCGCCGGATTGGCCAGGTTGAGCATGACGTCGGTCTTGGTTGCCGGCGCCTTGGTAAAATCGATCTCACTCGAGTTCGAAGTCGGCGGTGCCCTCGTAGATGAAGCCCTCATCCCCCTCCGCGCAGGAGACGGTAATCTCCTGCTGGTCGTGCAGCACCTGCGTGGCGTTGCCAGTGCCGACTACCGCCGGCAGTCCAAGCTCGCGGCTGACGATGGCCGCATGCGAGGTGCGCCCACCGTGATCGGTGACGATGGCCGCCGCCTTCTTCATGATCGGCACCCAGTCCGGGTCGGTGGTCTGTGTCACCAGCACCGCGCCGGCGACGAAGCGGTCGATGTCTTTCGGGCTGTCGATGATGCAGACCTTGCCCGCCACCACGGCGTCGCCGATGCTCAAACCGCTTATCAGCTTCTTGCCCTTCGACTTGATGCGATAGGTGCGGAACGCGGATGCCGTGTGCTGCGACTGCACCGTCTCCGGCCGCGCCTGCACGATGAACAATTCGCCGCTCTCGCCGTCCTTGGCCCATTCCATGTCCATCGGCCGGCCGTAGTGCCGCTCGATGATCACCGCCCAGCGCGCAATTTGCAGGATGTCGGCGTCCGCCAGCACGAAAGCCGCACGTTCCGCCTTCGAGGTCGGCACGTTCTTGGTCGGCTGCGCGCCATCGGACGTATAGATCATCTTGATCGCCTTCTCGCCGCAGGTCTTTTCGACGATCGGCGTGAGCGAAGAATTCGAAAGCAACGGCTTGAACACGATGTATTCGTCGGGGTCGACCGCGCCCTGCACCACGTTCTCACCCAGGCCCCAGGCGGCGTTGATCAGCACCACCTTGTCGAAGCCCGAACTCGGTGTCGAGCGAGAACATGACGCCGGAACCGCCGAGATCGGAGCGCACCATGCGCTGCACGCCGATGGAGAGCGCGACCTTCATGTGGTCGAAGCCCTTGACGTGGCGGTAGCTGATGGCGCGATCGGTGAACAGCGAGGCGTAGCAGCGCCGGCAGGCGTTAAGCAGCGCCGCGTCGCCGCGGATGTTCAGATAGGTTTCCTGCTGGCCGGCAAAGCTGGCGTCCGGCAAGTCCTCGGCGGTGGCGCTCGAGCGCACCGCGACGTCCACGTCCGCCTTGCCGGCGCGCTTGCACAGCTCGACATACGCCTCGCGGATCGCGGCGGCGGTCTCCGGCGGAAATTCGCCCTGCAGGAACATGGCGCGGATCGCCGCCCCGGTTTCCGGCAGCGCGGCCTTGCCGGCAGCCAGCTTGGCGAGCGCGTCGGCGATCTTCTGCTTCAGCCCGTTGGCCTCGAGGTAGCGCCAATAGGCGTCAGCCGTGGTGGCAAAGCCGGGCGGCACCCGCACGCCCTGGCCGCCCAGCTTGGCGACCATCTCGCCGAGCGAGGCGTTCTTGCCGCCCACCTTGCCGACGTCGCCGCGCCCGACCTTCTCGAACCAGAGGACATGCGGGCTGCTTGCGCTCATAACGATCTCCTTGAATTCATTGCTGTGCCGTCCCCTTCAACGCGAAGCGCGCCTCAAACGATCCGATCAAATCGAGCCAATCTTCCATCAGCCGGGTCATCAGAAAACGGCTGCGCACGCTTTCGCGCGCCTTGCGCCCCAGCCGCTCGCGCAAGGACGCGTCCTTGACCAGCGCGACGATGCGCACAGCCGCCTCCTCGACGTTGTCGACCAGGTAGCCGCTCACGCCGTCCTCGATCTGATGCTTGATGCCGCCGACATTGCCGCCGATCACGGCGGCGCCCTTCCACATCGCCTCGGTGACGGTCAGCCCGAAGCCCTCGCGGATCGACTTCTGCAACACCACCGCCGCGCGCCGTTGCAGCGCGTTGACCAGCGCGGTGTCCTGCACCGAGAGGATGCGGATACGGTCCTCGGCCTGGGAACAGAGCGAGGCGAACACATCCTGGCCTTCCGGGTCGTCGGTCGCCACATTGCCGACCAGCACCAGCGTGCAGTCCACCTGTTTCCGCGCGATCTGGAAGGCATCGATCACCCCTTGCGGGTCTTTCCACTTATCGAAGCGCGAGACCTGCACCACCAGCGGCAGATCGGTCGGGATATTGTGGTGATCGAAGCGGTCCTTGATCTCGGCGTCCGACAGCTCCTTGTTGGTGCTCGAGAACGGATTGATCGCCGGCATGATGAAGCGCTGCGGCGTGCCGAGCTTCTGCGCGTATTCCGGCAGCGACAGCACCACCGCATCATAGCGCTCGACCAGCGGCGCGAGGTATTCCCAGACTTCCGGATGCGGATTGCTCAGGTCGACGTGACAGCGCCACACCCAAGGCGCCTTTTTCCGGAAATGCTGGATGAGCGGCAACGGCTGCGGGTCGTGCACGATCACCACATCATGGTCGAGATGCAGGCGCGCCGAATTCTCGTAGGCCACCTCCTCGTAGATCCGAATTTTCAGATCGGTCAGCTCGATGTCGGCGCCCTGCAAGGCGTTGTGCATCTTCTTGGTGATGCTGAAGAAATCGGGCCGGCCTTCGATCACGCGCCAGCCGGTCTTGATGCCGGAGGCGTTCATCAGCAGGGTGAGCGAGGACAGGATTTCCGCGACGCCGCCGCCGTAATAGGTCGAATTTACGTTGACGACATGCAGGTCGCGCAGCGCCTCGACCTTCTTCAGCAGGCGCTCGACCGCCTCAGCCCCGACCATCGGCTCGTAGTCCTCGACCGCGGTGAGCTTGAAACGGCGCGGGTCCTGCGAACCGTCCGGTACCAGCATCGAGCAAATCCTCTCTCGCTGCTTTGCGCTATTCTGCGCCCCGTCAGCGTTACTTAATACGCCGCTATGATCAATAAAATGACGATCACGCGCGTTGACCTGGATCAAGTTTTTCCCAAGTCATTTCAATAATTTCGTTCGATGCCGGTCGAACACTGCAAGGAGCCGCCGTCATCCGCCCGCAGATCACAACGCCCATCGCCGAGACAAGGTCCGCGCTGCCGGTAAGCCCGCACAGTCTGCCGGTGCGCGACGTATTGGCGCGGCTGGAGGTGTCGGTGGCGAGCGGCCTCACCGAAGACGAGGTCAGGCGCCGGCACAGCGTCTTCGGGCGCAATACCATCGCGGCGCGGCGCAAGGCCAGCGCGCTTCTCCTGTTGCTACATCAGTTCCACAGCCCGGTGGTTTACCTCTTGAGCGCGGCGGCGGCGCTCGCCTTCTATTTCCAGCAGTGGGAAGAAGGCGTGGCCATCGCCGTGGTGCTGGCAATCAACGCGGCGATCGGCTTTCTCACCGAATTGAAGGCCGCGCGCTCGATCGAGGCGCTGCGTGCGCTCGGCGGGCGCTCGGCGCGCGTGCGGCGCGACGGCCATGTGCGGCTGATCGCCGCCGAGGAGATGGTGCCCGGCGATATCGCGGTGCTGGAAGCGGGTGACGCCGTCTCCGCCGATCTGCGGCTGGTGGAGGCCTCCAACGTGGCGGTCGACGAATCGACGCTGACCGGCGAATCGGTGGCGGTCCAAAAGCACGTGCGCCCGGTCGCCGCCGAAGCGCGCCTCGCCGACCGCGCCTCCATGCTGTTCAAGGGCACGGCGCTCACCCGCGGCAGCGGCATCGGCCTGGTGACGGCGACCGGACTTTCGACCGAGCTCGGTCGGGTGTCGCAACTGGTCGAAGAGGCCGAGCCCGGCGCTTCGCCGCTGGAGAAGAAGCTCGCTCGCCTGTCCACGCAAATGGTCTGGGCCACCTTGCTTCTGACCGCGCTGATCGCCGCCGTCGGCCTCACCACCGGCAAGGATGCCTTCCTCATGATCGAGGCGGCGATTGCCTTGGCGGTCGCCGCGATCCCGGAAGGCCTGCCGATCGTGGCGACGCTCGCGCTCGCGCGCGGCATGTGGCGCATGGCGCGGCAGAACGCGCTGATCGAGCGGCTCTCCGCGGTGGAGACGCTGGGCGCCACCACCGTCATCCTCACCGACAAGACCGGCACGCTGACTGAAAACCGCATGACGGTGCACCGGCTCTGGGTGCCCACCGGCAAGATCGAGCTCGAGCGCGATAACGCCAAACAGACGCCGCCACTCGGCGACGATGCGCAGCTTTCTTTGCTCTTGGAGATCGGCGTGCTGTGCAACGATGCTTCGCTCGAAAGCGAAAGCGAAGCAGGCAGCGGCGATCCGATGGAACTGGCGCTGCTGCGCGCGGGCTTCCGCGCCGGGCTCAAGCGCGCGGCGCTGCTGCAGCACAGTCCGCTCGTGCACAAGCACGCCTTCGACAGCGCCAGCAAAATGATGGCGACGGTGCACCAGCGCGGCGACAAATACCTGTTCGCGGTCAAGGGCGCGCCGGAAGCCGTGCTGGCGGCGTGCGGTAAGGTCATTGCGGCAGACGGCGAATTGGCGCTCGATGCCGCCATGCGCGGCGACTGGCATGCCCGCGTCGAGGAGTTCGGCCATCACGGCTTGCGCGTCATCGCCTGCGCCATGAAGACCGCCGGCCAAGCCGACGCACCGCCTTACCAGGATTTGACCTTCGTCGGCCTCATCGGTCTGGAGGATCCCGGCGCGCGCCGACGTGCCGCAGGCGATCCACGCATTGCCGCGAGGCCGGCATCCGCGTGGTCATGGTCACCGGCGATCACGCGGTGACCGCGCGCAGCATCGGCCGCGCCGTCGGCCTCGACCACGCCGCCGCGGATGTAGTCGAAGGCAGGCACGTCGCGCGGCTCACCAACGGCAAGAACGGCGAGCTGTTCGACGTCGCCATCTTCGCGCGCGTCAGCCCGGCCGAGAAGCTCACGCTGGTGCGCGCCTATCAGGAGGCCGGCGAGATCGTCGCCATGACCGGCGACGGCGTCAACGACGCGCCGGCGCTGCGGCAGGCCGACATCGGCGTCGCCATGGGCCTGCGCGGCACCGACGTCGCGCGCGAGGCCGCCGATATGGTCCTGCTCGACGACGCCTTCCCCACCATCGTCAAGGCGATCCGCGAGGGCCGCGTCATCTTCGGCAATATCCGCCGCTTCGTCGCTTATCTCTTGTCCTGCAATTTGAGCGAGGTGCTGGTGGTCGGGCTGGCGATCCTGTCCACGCTGCCGCTGCCGATCATGCCGCTGCAGATCCTCTACCTCAATCTGGTCACCGACGTGTTCCCGGCCTTCGCGCTCGCCATGGGCGAAGGCGAACCCGGCATCCTCAAACGCCCGCCGCGCGATCCGCGCGAGCCGATCCTCGGCCGCGCGCAGTGGATCGTCATCGTGCTGCAGAGCCTCGCGCTGACCGCCGGCACTTTCGGCGCGCTGGCGGCGGCGCGGCTCGGGCTCGATCTCGACGGCAAATCCGTGGTGACGGTCACCTTCCTGACGCTGGCCTTCGCGCAGCTCTGGCACATGTTCAACATGCGCCATCCGCAATCGGGCGTGATCAACAACGAAGTCACCCGTAACCCTTGGGCCTGGGGCGCGCTGGTGCTGTGCTCAGGCTTGCTGGTGGCGCCGCCCTATATCGCGCCGGTGGCCGAAGTGATGCATCTGGCGCCGCCGACACCGGCCATGTGGGCCGTCGTGCTGGTCATGAGCATCGCGCCGCTCATCGTGATCCAAGCCGCCATGATCGCGCTGACGGCGCTGCGCGCGAGGTTCATGCCATGACCGCGGTGCTGCTGCCTTGGGCGGAATTCGCGCTCTGCGCGCTGTTGATCGGCGCCGCCGGCCCGTTCCTCATCCAATATGGCGACATCATTTCGCGCCTGACCGGCCTGTCGCGCTCTTGGGTCGGCCTGGTGCTGCTTGCCACCGCCACCTCGCTGCCCGAATTGATTACCGGCCTCTCTTCAGTCACCGTTGCCGGCACGCCCAACATCGCGG
The DNA here is from genome assembly GCA_963805535.1 of uncultured Pseudomonadota bacterium. Lineage (GTDB taxonomy): Bacteria > Pseudomonadota > Alphaproteobacteria > Rhizobiales > Xanthobacteraceae > Pseudolabrys. The sequence goes on along the minus strand of CAWDUV010000001.1, from coordinate 470,283 downwards.
TCGGCGACGCGCTCGGCAGCTGCGTGTTCAACCTGGTGATGCTGGTGCTGCTCGACGAATTGAGCCGCGGCGAGCCGATGTACCGCCGCATCGACCAGGGCCACGTGCTGACCGCCGGCTTCGGCGTCATCCTGATCGGCTCGGCCGGCGCCTTCATCCTGCTCAGCCAGAACGGGCTCAGCTTCCGCTTTTTGCATATCAGCGCCTACTCGCCCTTCATCATCGTGGTCTATTTCATCGCCATGCGCGCGGCCTTCGTCTACGAGCGACGCAGCAAGCCGCCGCCGCAGCTCATCAAGACCGAAAGCGGCATCACACTCACCGGCGCGCTCATCCGCTACGGCGCGGCCGCCGCCGTGGTGGTCGCCGCCGGCGCCTGGCTGCCGTTCATCGGCCAACGGCTCGCCGAGGTCATGGGCTGGAAGACTACTTTCGTCGGCACACTGTTCATCGCCGCCGCCACCTCGGTGCCGGAGCTGGTGGTGTCGATCAGCGCGCTGCGGATGAACGCGGTCGACATGGCGATCGGCAATCTGCTCGGCAGCAACCTGTTCGACATTCTGATCATCGCGATCGACGATATCGCCTATGGCAAGGGCCCGCTGCTGCACGCGGTTTCGCCCGCGCACGCCATCACCGCCTTCGGCGCCGTGATCATGTCGGGCATCTTCATTGTCGCCATGCTGTACAAGCCGGAAACGCGCCTGCGCGGCACCGTCGGCTGGGTGAGCTTGGCGCTGCTGGTGGTGTATTTGTTCAGCTCATACGCGGTTTATCTGCTGGGGCATTGACGGGCGGAAAAGCCGCGCCCCATCCGCCAAAGCTGATTGCCTGAAAACTGGAGCGGGCGAAGGGATTCGAACCCTCGACCCCGACCTTGGCAAGGTCGTGCTCTACCCCTGAGCTACACCCGCATCCGAGAAGCCGTCTTAAACGCCAAAACGGCAATTTTGCGTTACCGGCCGGCCAGACAGCTAAGAGCCCGATGCTATAGCCACAAGCCCCCAGGCTTGGCAATGGCGGCCTGAAAGATACGCCTAGGACCCTTGTTTGCGGCCGGGGCGCGTTTCGGAGCGCTTTTTCGGGTTCCGGTAGAAGGGATTTGGCCGACGCTGCCGAACGCGTCACTTAGGGCGCCGATGCCGCGTGCGCTTGGCCGGGCCGCGGTAGTAAGGGTTGCGATTGCAGAACCCGCGATTGCCGGCAATCACATGCGGCTGGCACGCCGCCGCCGACTGGAATTCGCAATCCCATTGCATGTCGGTGCCCTCCGTGGTGACCGCGCACCAGGGCGCGCCGTCGCCGGCGAAGACGCTGCGCGCGCCGGAGCCTAAGACAAGCACGACGGCCAAAAAACCAACGCTTAGTAAAATCCTCGTCATCCGCCGCCTCGCATTGGCGCGCGCGCCGGCGGGCTCGACAATCGCACTCAAGAGTGCCGCCGGCGATGCTTGCGCGGCGGCGCGCGGCGCTTGGGCGCAGCCTGGTAATAGGGACTCGGATTGCAGAAGCCGCGATTGCCGGCGATCACGTGCGGCCGGCACGCCTCGATCGAATCGTATTCGCATTCCCAATGCACGTCGAAGCCGCCGGAGGTGACCGCACACCAGGGGTGGTCGCCATAGGCCAGCGCGGGGCGAGCGGCGAAAGCCATGACAACCAAGAAAGCGACCAAGACGGCGGCCGCGGCCGACGGCATCCTGAGCATAGCGGGCCTCGCTAGTTCCGATAGCGGTACCGGCGCGCATGATGGCGCCGCACATAGCGGTTCTCGGGCGCGCGGTAATATGGGTTCGGATTACAGAAGCCGCGATTGCCCGCCAGGATGTTCGGCCGGCAGCTTTCGATCGACCCGTATATGCATTCCCACTGCACGGAGCCCGAGCCTGTGTCGAGGACCGCACACCAGGGCGCGCTGCCGTAGAGGGCCAGCGCCGGCCGGGCGCTGAACAGCATCACGGCGCCCAGCGCGGCCGCAGCCAGTAGAATCCGTCGCATGATCGACCTCATCGGTTCTCGCCGATACTAACACCGGACAGGGCCGGTCCCGCTCACGATGCCGCGAACGTCAGGCCGGCGGTACTTGGCAGCGTTCAGTCGCGGTCGCGGTCGTGCCGCGGCCGGTAGCGGCCCTGCTCCGGAAAGCGATAGCGCGGGTTCGGATTGCAGAAGCCGCGATTGCCCGCCACCACGTGCGGCACGCAGGCCTGGAGCGACGAATACTGGCAGTCCCAGTACATATTGCCGGTGCCGACGTCGGTGACCGCGCACCAGGGGGCCCCGTCGGCCCGCGCCGCGCCGCTGCCGAGCAGCGCGACGATCGCGAGCGCGCCCACGGTCGTTAAAATTCGAAGCATATTCGACCTCATTCGGTTGATCGTGATACTAACCCAACGCTGAACCCCTTTGTTGCATCCGATGCCCAAGACCCCCGACCAGCTGTTCGCCGCCCTCGACGCCCTCGGCATAAAGCATTCAACCATCAAGCACCCGCCGCTATTCACGGTCGAGCAGTCGCGCGCCCTGCGCGGCGAAATCCCCGGCGGCCACACCAAGAATCTGTTCCTGCGCGACAAAAAACACGCGCTTTACCTGGTGGTGGCCGAGGAAGACGCCGAAATCGAGCTGAAAGGCCTGCACCGCCTGCTCGGCGCGGCGGGGCGCTTCTCCTTCGGCTCGGCCGACCTGCTGCGCGAGGTTTGGGGGGTGGAGCCCGGCGCGGTAACCCCGTTCGGCGCCATCAACGACCAGGAGGCCCGCGTCACCGTCGTGCTCGACGCTCGGATGATGGAGCATGACATCCTCAATTTTCACCCATTAATGAACGTCATGACGACCGCGATCCGGCGGGACGACCTTGTGAAATTCTTGTCGTGGACCGGCCACGAACCCCGTATCGAACGGGTATCGGGGCGCCCCTCCGATGCCCCCTGACACGATTGCATTCGGCGGCCGGATGACCCATCTAAACGGCTGGAACTCAAGGATCAGCCGCACAAAAGCGACCAAGGGCGAGGAAAAATGCTGCAGAACGGCGGGGTAGCAACGGCGCCGGCCGACGCGGTCAAGGATACGACCACGCAAGGCTTCATGAAGGACGTGATCGAGGAATCCAAGAACCAGCCGGTGCTGGTGGATTTCTGGGCGCCCTGGTGCGGCCCCTGCAAGCAACTCACCCCAGTGCTGGAAAAGGCGGTGAAGGCCGCCAAGGGCAAGGTCAAGCTCGTCAAGATGAACATCGACGAGCATCCGGCCATCCCCGGCCAGATGGGCATCCAGTCCATCCCCGCGGTGATCGCCTTCTCCAACGGCCAGCCGGTCGACGGCTTCATGGGCGCGCTGCCGGAGGCGCAGGTGGTCGCGTTTCTCGAGCGGCTGACCAAGGGCAAGGTCGGCGGCGAGGAGCAGGATCTTTTGAAGGCGGCCGATGCCGCGCTGGTCGAGGGCAATGCGGCGGCCGCCGCCGACATCTACGCGCAGCTGCTGCAACAGGATTCGAACAACGTGCACGCGCTCGCCGGCCTTGCGCGCTGCTATGTCGAGACCGGCAATATCGAGCAGGCCAAGAAGACGCTCGCCATGGTGCCGGAGGCCAAGCAGAACGAGGCGCCGGTCGCCGCCGCGCGCGCCGCGCTCGAAGTCGCCGAGCAGGCGCAATCGGTCGGCCCGCTCAACGAGCTGGAAGCCAAGGTCGCCGCCAATCCGCTCGACCATCAGGCGCGCTTCGATCTCGCCACCGCGCTCAACGCCGCCGGCCGGCGCGCGGAAGCGGTCGAGCAATTGCTCACCATCGTCAGGAAGGACCGCACCTGGAACGAGGACGGCGCGCGCAAGCAGCTGGTGCAGTTTTTCGAAGCCTGGGGCTTTGCCGATCCGGCGGCGGTCGAAGGCCGCAAGAAGCTGTCGTCGATTTTGTTTTCGTGAGTTTTGATGGCGCAGTTCTTCCGCTGAATTGCTCCGCCTTCTTCGCGAGGGAGGTTCGGGCATGCCGATGAACGCCGAATACCGAGGGCCGATCGATCTACCGGAAGTGATCCCGGTGTTTCCGCTGCCGGGCGCGCTGTTATTGCCGCGCGGGCAGATGCCGCTCAATATTTTCGAGCCGCGCTATCTCGCCTTGGTCGACGATTGCTTGCGCGACGGCCACCGGCTGATCGGCATGATCCAGCCCGATGCCGCGCATGGCGGCAACGCCGACAATCCGGCGCTCTTTCATGTCGGCTGCGTCGGCCGCATCACGCAATTGGCCGAGTCGGGCGACGGCCGTTATCTGATCGAGCTCACCGGCGTCGCGCGCTTCCGCATCGAAGAAGAGCTGAAGGTCGCGACGCTCTACCGCCAGGCCAGGGTCACCTACGCGCCGTTCGCCGACGACTTCGTCGCGCGCAAGGGCGAGGAAGCGGTCGACCGCAAGGCGGTGCTCGCCGCGCTGCGCAGCTTCCTCAAAGCCAACGACCTGAAAGCCGACTGGGAAGGCATCGAAAAGGCGCCCAACGAGGCGCTGGTCAACGCGCTGTCGATGATGTCGCCCTACGGTCCGCCTGAGAAGCAGGCGTTGCTGGAGGCGCCGGACCTGAAGACCCGCGCCGAAATCCTGGTCGCCATCACCGAGATCGAGCTCGCCAAGAAGAACACCGAAGGCGAGCCGCAGTTGCAGTAGCGGGTGGCGCGACGCGCGCTCGTGCTATAACGCGGCCGAATTCCCTGGAGCTGAGCCATCATGCCCACCGACCCCACGCCCGAACGTCCCGCCGGCAGCGTCGATCCCAAGCTGCTGGAAATCCTGGTCTGTCCGCTGACCAAGGGGCCGCTGGAATACGACGCCTCCAGCCAGGAGCTGATCTCGCGCAAGGCCAAGCTCGCCTACCCGATCCGCGACGGCATCCCGATCATGCTGCCGGAGGAGGCGCGCAGGTTGGAGTGAGGCAATGACTCGTGTCCCGGATGCGGTGCACCGCTGATCCGGGACCTTTACAAAAGCATGCATCCCAAAAAGGTCCCGGGTCTGCAACGCACCGTTTCGCTTTGCTTCACGCTGCGTTGCGCCTGGGATACCAAGCGACAAGGAAAAAACACATGATCAAAATCTGGGGCCGCAACACCTCGTCCAACGTGCAGAAGGCGATGTGGGCGGTGGGCGAGCTCAAGCTCGAATGCGAGCGCATCGACGTCGGCGGCGCGTTCGGCATGAACAAGGAGCCGAAATATCTCGCCATGAACCCGAACGGCCTGGTGCCGACGCTGGAAGAGGAAGACGGCTTCCTGCTGTGGGAATCGAATTCCATCATCCGCTATCTCGCCGGCAAGCACGACAAGGCGGGCGTGTTGGAGCCGAAGGACGCGCACAACGCGTGCGCTCGCCAGCCAGTGGATGGATTGGCAATTGTCGGTGGTGGGGCCGGCGATCACGCCGGCCTTCTGGGGCCTGATCCGCACGCCGCCGGAAAAGCGCGACATGGCCGCGATCAAGACCTCGCAGGAGCGCACCACCGCCGCCATGCAGATCATGGACGCCCAGCTCGCCAAGACCAAATTCTTGGCCGGCGATGCATTCTCCTACGGCGACATCCCGGTCGGCGTCATGTGCTACCGCTACCGCGAGCTGGTGCCCGGCCGCCCGCGCCACGCCCCATCTCGACCGCTGGTTCGACGCCATCGCTTCGCGCAAGGCGTTCCAGGATCACGTGGGCAGCATTCCGCTGAGTTGATTGATAGGCTTGCGCTCGCCGCAATTTCAGCGCCGTCATTGCCGGGACTGACCCGGCAATCCATGATGACTCACGACACTCTAATGTAAGACTGTCATTCGTGCCGCTCGTTTCATGGATGCCCGGGTCAAGCCCGGACATGACGCCACGTATGTGGCACCGCCGTGCCTATAACGCCTCGCCGCGCATCAGCTTCGGCACCTCGCCGGTAAAGCCCGCCGCCTCGCGGATGAACAGCCGCTTCAAGGCCGGCGCGCGCTCGACCAGGCCGAGACCGATATCGCGCACCAGCCGCAGCACGTCGGAGCGGTTGGAGAACAAGCGGTTCAAGCCGTCGGTCGCCACGCCCATCATCACGGTGTCGAAGCGCCGCCAGCGCTGATAGCGCTCGAGCACGTCGCCTGAGCCGATATCGAGCCCAAGTCTCGCCGCGTCCGCCACCGCCTCGGCCAGCGCCGCCACGTCGCGCAGGCCCATGTTGAGGCCCTGGCCGGCGATCGGGTGAATGATATGCGCGGCGTCGCCGACCAGCGCGAGGCGTTCGGCGATGAACGAGCGCGCGGTGTGCAACCCGAGCGGAAAGGCGCGGCGCGGCCCGATCGCCTCGATCTCGCCGAGCTGCAAGCCGAAGCGCTTCTCCAGTTCGGCGTGGAACGCATCGTCCGGCAACGTGACGATACGCTCGGCTTCCTGCGTGCTCTCCGTCCACACGATCGACGAGCGTTTTCCCGTGAGCGGCAGAATGGCGAACGGCCCGGCGGGCAGGAAATGTTCCTCGGCGCGGCCCTCGTGGTCGCGCTCGTGGCCTACCGTGGTGACGATTGCCGACTGACCGTAATTCCAGCCGTGCGTGACGATGCCGGCCTGCTCGCGAATGAGCGAGCGCGCGCCGTCGGCGCCGACCAGCAGCCGCGCGGAAAGCGTGGCGCCGTCGGCAAGCGTCACCGCGATCGCATTGGGCGCGTGTTCGAAGCCGGTCACCGCGGTCGCGCGCAAATCGATGCCGAGCGCTTTGGCTTTGGCGACCAGCGCGTCGATCAGATAGCGGTTCTCCACCATATGCGCGAACGGCTCGCCTTCCTCCACCTCGCCGCCGAAAGTGAGAAAGGTCGGGCGCACTGCGTCGTCGAGCTTGCTGTCGGTCACCACCATGTCGAGCATGGGCTGCGCGTGCGCTTCGACCGCCTGCCAAACGCCGATGGCCTCGAACAGCCGGCGCGCCGCCGCGGCGATGGCCGTCGCGCGCGGGTCCTTCGAACTCTCGTGCTTGAGCGCCGGATCGACCACCGTCACCGCAAACGCATCGCCCAGCGCCTCGCCGAGCGCGATCGCCAGCGCCAGGCCGGCAAAGCCTGCCCCGCCGATCACCACGTCGCGCTTCTCGGGCTTCGCTCCGTTCATTGTGCGTCTTCCTTGTAAATTCCGCGCCAGCATAGCAGTTTGGGCCCGACTTTTGACCCCGTCCGAGGCCGCCGCCCATGCCCTCAGCCGTCAAGGAAATGCTCGAAATCCTCGATCTCGAGCCGCTCGACATCAATTTGTTCCGCGGCCGCTCGCCGCAGGTCGGCTGGCAGCGCGTCTACGGCGGCCAGGTCATCGGCCAGGCGCTGGTCGCCGCCGTGCGCACCGTGGACGCCAGCCGCCCGCCGCATTCCATGCACGCCTATTTCCTGCTGCCCGGCGACCCCAAGGTTCCCATCATCTACGACGTGGATCGCATGAGGGACGGCAAGAGCTTCACCACGCGGCGCGTCACCGCGCGCCAGCACGGCCACCCGATCTTCTCCATGCTGGTCTCCTTCCACGCCGACGAGCCCGGCCTCGAGCATCAGACCGAGATGCCGGACGTGCCGCCGCCGGAGCAGTTGCCCAGCGAGTCGGAAATGCGCAAGAACATGATGCCGGCCATGCCCGACCCGGTACGGCGCTACTACGAGCGCGAGCGGCCGATCGAGCTGCGCCCGGTCGAGTTCGAGCGCTACGGCGGCAAGAAGTTGGCCGGCGGTCGCTTCAACATCTGGATCCGCACCACCGAGCGGCTGCCCGACGATCCGGCCATCCATCAGTGCGTGCTGGCCTACGCCTCCGACATGACGCTGCTCGATGCCGCGCTGGCGCCGCACGGGCGCACGCTGTTCGAGAAGGAATTCATGGCCGCCAGTCTCGACCACGCGCTCTGGCTGCACCGGCCGTTCCGCGCCGACGATTGGCTGCTCTACGCGCAGGACTCGCCCAATATGCACGGCTCGCGCGGCTTCAGCCGCGGCCTTATATATACCCGTGACGGCACGCTGGTCGCCTCCGTCGCCCAGGAAGGCCTGGTGCGACTGCGGCGCGAACCTAGCTCCTGATTGTCATTCCGGGGGGCGCGAGCGAAGCGAGCGAGCCCGGAATCCAGATGCAGGCACAGAGCGTGCATCTGGATTCCGGGTTCCGGCCGGAGTTTACCATCGGCCCGGCCTTTGGCCGGACCCGGTGGGCCGGCCCCGGAATGACTGGGAAATATCGATGCGCCTGTTTGCCGCCCTTGCAATTGCCTTGTCCCTGCTGACGGCGGCGCTCGCCGCTTCCGGCAAGCGCCCGGCGCCGCCCGGCGCCTTTCCCGGCGCGCCGCCCGAATACACCCGCTTCTCGACCGACGAGCTGATGCGCGGCTTTCTCAAGCTCGCCTTCGGCTCCGACCTGCGCATCGGCGCGGCGCCGCGCGGCATCCGCCGTTTCGATCATCCGATCCGCGCCGAGGTGATTGCCACCGGCAGCGTCGACCGCAAGCAGGCGATGACGCGCATCGTCGAAGAATACGCACGCAAGGTTCCCAATCTGCAGCTCAGCATGGTCGACGCTCCGCCCGTCGATATCGAAGTGCGGCTGATCGACGAGAAGGATTTCAAGTCGGCGCTGACGGCGGCGTTCGGCGCCGACGTGGCCAATGAGTTCATCAAACGCACCGACCCGCAATGCATGACCAGCGTGAAGTCGAACACCGAGGGCGACATCGTGCGCTCGGTCTCCTTCGTCATCGTCGACAAGGGCAACGACGTCTTTCTCGACTGCGCCTATCACGAGCTCTTGCACGCCTTCGGCCTGTCCAACCACGACCAGCACAACCGCTGGACCACGCTCAATCAGCGCCGCATGGTCGGCTATCTGAGCGTCTACGACCGCGCCCTGCTCACCTTGCTGTACGATCCGCGCGTCACCCCGGGCATGACCCCGGCGCAGGCGCGCCAGGAATTACCCAAGGTGATCGCCGATCTCGGGCTGGCCAAGACGCACGGCAGATAAGACAGCATTACTGCCATAAAATGCCGCTTTGAGTGGCGGCTGCCTGTGGGCGCGGCAAGAATTCCGCTTAAAATTTAGGCCGTTAGTCGATAGCCTGCCTGGCTCAAGCCGGTTCGGCGCCTGCCGGGCGGGTTCGCCCATACTGCCGGGGACTAAAAACAATGAAGCTGATCATCGCGGTCATCAAACCGTTCAAGCTCGACGAGGTGCGCGACGCCCTCACCCGCATCGGCATTCACGGCATGACCGTGACCGAGGTGAAGGGCTACGGCCGCCAGAAGGGCCACATGGAAATTTATCGCGGCGCCGAATACGCCATCAATTTCCTGCCCAAGGTGCGCATCGAGGTGGCCGTGCCGAGCGAGCAGCTCGACCGGGTGATGGAGACGCTCGTCGCCGCCGCCAAGACCGGCAAGATCGGCGACGGCAAGGTCTTCGTCACGCCGCTCGAGCAGGCCGTGCGCATCCGCACTGGCGAGACCGACGCCGGCGCGCTCTGACCGTCAAAAGCAACCGTTCGTCCCCGCGCCAGCGGGGACCCAGACATATGCACTCTTGATTCTCGCTCGCGTGGGATTGAGCGGACCAAGGGCTACGCAACGAAATTCATTGCTGGGGGAATCGAAATGACTCGGGGGAAATTTCCCATCGCCGGCGCGACGCTTGCGCTCGCCGCGCTGACTGCGACGCCTGCCTTCGCGCAAACCGGAAAAATCAACGGCGCCGACACCGCCTGGATGATCGGTGCCACGGGCCTGGTGCTGATGATGACCGTCCCGGGGCTGGCGCTGTTCTATGCCGGCATGGTGCGCAAGAAGAACGTGCTCGCCACCATGGCGCAGTCGCTCGCCGCCACCTTCGTCGTCTCCATCTTGTGGGCCGTCATCGGCTACACGCTCACCTTCGTCGGCGGAGGCGACATCATCGGCTCGCTCAGCCGCGTCTTCCTCGCCGGCCTGACGGGCGACTCCATCTCGCCCTGGGCCAAGACCATCCCCGAGAGCCTGTTCATGATCTACCAGATGACCTTCGCCATCATCACCGTGGCGCTGGTGGCGGGCTCGGTGGCGGATCGCCTGCGCTTCTCGGCCTATCTGATGTTCTGCGTGCTGTGGCTGCTGTTGGTCTACGTGCCGATCGCGCATTGGGTCTGGGGCGGCGGCTTCCTCGCCCGCTGGGGCCTGATCGATTTCGCCGGCGGCACCGTGGTGCATCTCAATGCCGGCGTCGCCGGCTTGACCGCGGCCTATGTGCTCGGCGCGCGCCGCGGTTACGGCCAGGACAATCTGGCGCCGTTCGATCTCACGCTGGCAGTGGTCGGCACCGGCCTGTTGTGGGTCGGCTGGTTCGGCTTCAACGGCGGCTCGGCGCTCGGCGCCAATTCGCGCGCGGTGATGGCGATCGTCGCCACCCATCTCGCGGCCTCGGCCGGCGCCTTCACCTGGATGGCGCTGGAATGGTGGACGCGCGGCAAGCCCTCGGTGCTCGGCATGATCTCCGGCGCGGTCGCCGGCCTCGGCACCATCACGCCGGCATCCGGCTTCGTGCTGCCGATGCAGGGCCTGCTGATCGGCGTCATCGCCGGCGGCGTCTGCTTCTGGGCCTGCACCTGGCTCAAGCTCAAATGCGGCTACGACGATTCGCTCGACGTGTTCGGCGTGCACGGCATCGGCGGCCTCACCGGCACCCTGCTCGCCGGCGTCTTCGCGGTCGGCGCGCTGTCGGCAAGCGCGGAACTGCCGGGCGGCGTGCACGGCCTGCTCGAAGGCAATGCCCACCAATTGCTGGCGCAGGTCGAAGGCGTGCTGGTCATCGCGCTGTGGTCGGGTGTCGGCACCTACGTCATCCTCAAGCTGGTCGGCGCCGCGGTGCCGCTGCGCGTGGGGGCCGAGGACGAGGTCATGGGCCTCGACGTCAGCCAGCACGGCGAGGCGATGCAGTAACCCTCTCAAGTTCCGTTGCCCGACCTTATAGCGGCGCCCCCGAGCGCAGGGGGCGCTGCCCGTTTTCTGACCGCCCGCGTCCTGCCTAATCTTTGTGCATGACCCCCAAAGGCTGACCGGTCTTTGGGCGGCCGCCCGCGGCGGTATTCGGGTCGGGCCCGCCGCCCGGAATTTTCTTATGCCGAATCAGGCGCCTAGCCCGCGGCCGGGCAACTGGCACGCGGTTTGATTCCCTCTCTGCGGTCGTGCCTGCGGATCGAGCGCCGCGGGCGGGGGCTCAGTGGAATGCCCGCACTGCGTAAAGGACGAAACGGGCTCAAGCGGGGATCGAATCCATGAAAATCGTCATGGCCATTATCAAGCCTTTCAAACTCGACGAGGTCCGAGACGCTCTGACCTCCATCGGGGTGCAAGGACTGACCGTCACCGAGGTCAAGGGGTACGGGCGTCAAAAAGGGCACACGGAAATCTACCGTGGCGCCGAATATGCGGTGAGCTTCCTTCCCAAGATCAAGGTGGAAGTGGCGGTGCCGTCCGAGCAGGTCGACAAGGTCGTCAGTGCCATCACCAGCGCCGCCAAAACCGGCCAGATCGGTGACGGCAAGATTTTTGTCTTGGGCATTGATCACGCCGTTCGCATCCGCACCGGCGAGACCGACGCGGCGGCGCTTTAAATGAACTCGCACCGCAAACAATACGGACAGGAGTTAAGACCATGACGTTGAAGAAATTATCCGGTGCGGGGGTGATCGCGCTCGTATTCGGAGTAATGCTCGCGCTCTTCCTGAGTGTCGCGACGTATGACACGTCCTATGCGCAAGCTCAGCCGGCTGCGCCGGCGGCTGCTGCGCCGGCACCTGCCGCGCCGGCCCCGCCGCCCGCCTGCGACGCGTCGGCCAAGCCGCCTATTCTCAAGGACTGTAAGACCGATTCCGGTGACACTGCCTGGATGCTCACTTCCATGGCGCTGGTGCTGATGATGACCATCCCGGGCCTGGCGCTTTTCTACGGCGGCATGGTGCGCAAGAAGAACGTGCTGGCGACGGTGATGCAGAGCTTCGCCATCACCTGCCTGGTCACCGTGCTGTGGATGATCATTGGCTACAGCTGGGCCTTCACGGATGGCGGACCCTATCTCGGCGGGAATTCGCGCTTTCTGTTGATGGGCATGGGGACCAATGTCGTTAGCCCACTGGCGGCGACGATCCCTGAATCGGTCTACATGTCCTTCCAGATGACCTTCGCCATCATCACCCCGGCGCTGATCTGCGGCGCGTTCGCCGACCGCATGAAGTTCTCCGCGATGCTATGGTTCATGGGTCTGTGGTCGCTGTTCGTCTATTCGCCGATCGCGCATTGGGTTTGGGGCGGCGGCTGGCTCGGCGGTCTCGGCGTGCTCGACTTCGCCGGCGGCACCGTCGTTCACATCAACGCGGGCGTTGCCGGCCTGATGTGCGCGCTCGTGCTCGGCAAACGTAAAGGTCTCGGCCACGACAACATGGCGCCGCACAACCTTGTGCTCACCATGATCGGCGCCTCGCTGCTGTGGGTCGGCTGGTTCGGCTTCAACGCCGGTTCGGCGGTCGCCGCCAACCAGACCGCCGGCATGGCCATGGCGGTCACGCAGATCGCCACCGCCACCGCGGCGCTCTCCTGGATGTTCGTGGAATGGGCGCTCAAGGGTAAGCCCTCCGTCCTCGGCATCTGCTCGGGCGCGGTCGCGGGTCTAGTCGCCATCACGCCGGCTTCGGGCTTCGTTGGTCCGATCGGCTCACTGGTGATCGGCGCCGCCGCCGGCGCCGGCTGCTACTGGGGCGCCACCAGCCTGAAGCACATGTTCGGCTACGACGACAGCCTGGACGCCTTCGGTGTGCATGCGGTCGGCGGCATTATCGGCGCGCTGCTCACCGGCGTGTTTGCCGAGAAGGCCATCAACAGCGCCGGCTCCGGCCTAATCGACGGAAATGCCTATCAGGTGGTGATCCAGATCTACGGCATCCTCGGCACGTTGATCTACGACGCCGTCGCCACACTGATCATTCTGTTCGTGATCAAGGCGGTGATGGGCCTGCGGGTCAGCGAAGAGCAGGAGCGCGACGGTCTCGACCTCTCGCTGCACGGCGAGGTGGTGCAATAAGAGCCTGATCGCAACAAGGTAGCGGTAGGGGCGGAAACCCGGCACTGTCCCTTCCGTCGAGGCCCCGGTCCAGCAATGGCCCGGGGCCTCACTTTTTTGCGGTGAGATTCAAATTGCCGGAAACTACCTATGCAGGTATTATTTATATGAGAAACCTCTACGGGAATTGCAGATTAACGGCATCGAGGTGCTCGCCAATATGCAACGCCTTTGCTTAAGCCTAGCGATCGGTTTGATTCTCGGAGCCGCCGCATTGCCTGCCAACACCACGGCAGCCGATGGGCTCGCGTTTGAAACTCAACTCGCCCAGGCAGGGCCGATACGCCACCCTCCACCGCCTCGGCCGCCACCGCCCCCACCGCCCGATCATGGTGGTAAGCCCCCGGCAAAACCGCCCAAATCGCCGCCAGGCCATCCGGGCCCAAATTCGCCTTTGCCACCGAACCGTCCGGGACCAAGCCACAACTAGCGACGGGCGATGACCGCATCTAAGTGGCCGATTATGCTCTGACTCACGCGGATGAGAAGCGCTTCCGCTTGCTATTCCTGTAAAACCCGCCCCGAGGACTTCCCGTGATTGGTTAACGGGGTCTTAACCTCGCCCTCTCTATTGTGGCAAACCGTCGGCCCGCAGGTCCTTGGCGCCTGCGCTCTTGCTATTTGGCATGTCCCTGATGACCGCCCAGCGCGCGCCTTCTACTCCCACTGCTCCGGCGGTCGCCTCCCGCTCGCCCTTCGTGCGGCTGACCGAACTGATCGCCGACATCGCGCCCGGCAAGCCGCCGATCAACCTTTCGGTCGGCGAGCCGCAGCACGCGATCCCGCCCTTCGTCGGGCCGGTGATCGCCGAGCATCTGGCCGACTTCGGCCGCTACCCGCCCAACAAAGGCATCGCGCCGTTCCGCGAGGCGGTGGCGCAATGGCTGTCGCGCCGCTACCGGCTGCCGCGCCCGCTCGATCCCGAGAGCGAGGTGCTGGTGCTCAACGGCACGCGCGAGGGCCTGTTTCTGGCGGCCATCGCCGCCAAGCGCTGGGTGGCCCCGCGTACGGCCAAGCCGGCGGTGCTGATCCCCAATCCGTTCTACGCCGCTTACGCCGCGGCCGCGCTGGCCGCCGATTGCGAGCCGGTCTTTCTGCCGGCGACGCGCGCGAGCGGCTTCCTGCCCGATCTCGACGCACTCGACGACGCGCTGCTGGCGCGCACCGTCGCCTGCTATCTCGCCTCGCCATCCAATCCGCAGGGCGCGGTCGCCGATCCCGCCTACCTGGCAAAGCTCAGCGGCCTCGCCCGCCGCTTCGGCTTTCTCGTCTTCGCCGACGAATGCTATTGCGAGATCTACAGCGAATACGCCCCGCCCGGCATGCTGGAAGCCGCCGGCCCCGACTTCGCCAATGTGGTGGTGTTCCACTCGCTGTCGAAGCGCTCCAACCTGCCCGGCCTGCGCGTCGGCTTCGCCGCCGGCGACGCCCGCTTCCTCGGCCCCTTTCTGGAATTCCGCAACGTGGCGGCGCCGCAGGTGCCGGTGCCGTCGCAATACGTCGCCGTCGCCGCTTATGGCGACGAGACGCATGTGCAAGAAAATCGAAAGCTTTACCGCGCCAAGTTCGATCTTGCCGACCAAATCGTCGGCAACCGCTACGGCTATGAGCGGCCGGCCGGCGGCTTTTTCCTCTGGCTCGACGTCGCCGCGCAGGGCGGCAGCGAGGCGGTGACCAGGCGGCTGTGGGCGGAGGCCGGCGTGCGCGTCGTGCCCGGACGCTATCTCGCGCGCGAGCAGGCCGACGGCACCAACCCGGGCGAAGACTATATCCGCGTCGCCATGGTGCAGGACAAGGACGCCACCGCCGAGGCGCTGCACCGAATCGTCGCGGTGCTGAAGTAAAGAGAGGACGAATGCCGGCAGCCGATCGCAGTCTCGACATCGTCGCTTTCGTCTCGGAGCACTTCCGCGACATCCTGCGGCGGCGCCTGAGCGAGCTGGCCGGCCTGGCGCTGCTGGTGGTGGCTTTGCTCGGCGCCATCGCGCTCGCCACCTGGTCGGTGCAGGACCCCTCGCTCAGCCACGCCACGCAGAAGCCGATCCACAATCTGCTCGGTTTCCCCGGCGCCATCTTCTCCGATCTGGCCATGCAGCTCCTCGGACTTGCCGCCGTGTTCCTGTTGGCGCCGGAAGCGCTGCTCGGCTGGCGCTTGTTGTCGCACCGTCCGCTCGGCCAGAAATGGCGCGGGCTCATCTGGATTCCGGTGGCGCTGCTCGCCGCCGCCTTTGCCTCCACGCTGCCGCGCGTCGGCTCCTGGCCCTTGCCGACCGGCCTGGGCGGCGTGTTCGGCGACGCGCTGCTGCAGGTGCCGGCTTTGCTCGCCGGCGGCGTGCTCGGGGGCTTCCTGCTGTTCGTCGTTTCGCTGGTGTTCGGCGCCGCTACCCTCGTCGTGCTCGGCATCGCCACCGGTATGCGCTGGCCGCGCCCCTTCGCCGACCGCAAAGCCAAACCCGCCGCCGCGAAAGAAGTCGACGAAGAGGAAGCCGACGAGGCGCAGGACGATACCGCCTCCGCCTGGCTCGGCCTGTTGGCGCATGCGCTGTTGAGCTGGAAGGCGCGCCTGCTGCGCTTCCTGCGCGGCGCGCCGCGCAGCGTGCAACGCGCCAAAGCGCCTGCATCCGGCGCGCGCGTGGAGCCGCGCTTCGACGCCTACGGCCGCGCGGCGCCGCCCCTGCAGCCGACCGCCGAGCAAGACGAAGACTACGATGAGGAGGAGGAAGAGGCGGCCGCCGCGCCCGCGCCGGTGCGCCGCCGCGCCGCGCCACGCAGCGCCACGCGCCGATCGAGCGGCGGTTACGAGCTGCCTTCGCTCAATCTGCTGGGCGCGCCGCGGGCCTCCGAGCGCACGACGCTGTCGAAGGAGCTGATCGATGCCAACGCGCAGGCGCTGGAAACCGTGCTGGGCGATTTCGGCGTGCGCGGCGAGATCATCAACGCCCGGCCCGGCCCGGTGGTCACGCTGTACGAACTCGAGCCCGCGCCCGGCATCAAGTCGTCGCGCGTGATCGGGCTCGCCGACGACATCGCCCGCTCGATGAGCGCGGTGTCGGCGCGCGTCGCCGTGGTCTCCGGCCGCAACGCCATCGGCATCGAGCTGCCCAACCCGACGCGCGAGAAAGTGGTCCTGCGCGAGCTGCTCACCGGCCGCGATTACAACGAGCACGCCGCCAAACTGCCGCTCTGCCTCGGCAAGACCATCGGCGGCGAGAGCGTTATCGTCGACCTCTCGCGCATGCCGCATCTCTTGATCGCCGGCACCACCGGCTCCGGCAAGTCGGTCGCCATCAACACCATGATCCTGTCGCTGGTCTATCGCCTGCGTCCCGACCAGTGCCGGCTGATCATGGTCGACCCCAAAATGCTCGAGCTCTCCGTCTATGACGGCATCCCGCATCTGCTCACGCCGGTGGTCACCGATCCGAAGAAGGCGGTGGTCGCGCTCAAATGGGCGGTGCGCGAGATGGAGGAGCGCTACAAGAAAATGTCGAAGCTCGGCGTGCGCAACATCGAGGGCTACAACGCGCGGCTCGCCGAGGCCAAAGCCAACGGCGAGAAGCTCACGCGCACCGTGCACACCGGCTACGACAAGGAAAGCGGCGAGGCGATCTACGAAAAGGAAGAGCTCGATCTCGACCCCTTGCCCTTCGTGGTGGTGATCGTCGACGAGATGGCCGACCTGATGATGGTCGCCGGCAAGGACATCGAAGGCGCCATCCAGCGCCTGGCGCAGATGGCGCGCGCCGCCGGCATCCACTGCATCCTGGCGACGCAACGTCCCTCGGTTGACGTCATCACCGGCACCATCAAGGCCAATTTCCCCACCCGCATCTCGTTCCAGGTCACCTCCAAGATCGACAGCCGCACCATTTTGGGCGAGATGGGCGCCGAGCAGCTCCTGGGGCAGGGCGACATGCTCTATATGGCGGGCGGCGGCCGCATTAGCCGCGTGCACGGGCCCTTCGTCTCCGACGACGAGGTCGAGAAGGTGGTGCGGCATTTGAAGTCGCAAGGCCAGCCGGACTATCTGGAGGAGGTCACCGCCGGCGACGACGAGATAGAGGGCGACGACGGCGCCGTGTTCGATTCAACCGGCATGGGGCTGGCCGAGGGCGGCGATCTCTACAGCCAGGCGGTCGCCGTGGTGAAGCGCGACCGCAAGGCCTCCACCTCTTATATCCAGCGCCGGCTGCAGATCGGCTATAACCGGGCCGCCACCCTGATGGAGCGCATGGAGCAGGAAGGCATCGTCGGCCAGCCCAACCATGCCGGCAAGCGCGAGATCCTCATCCCCGAGGAGCCCGAGCGCTTCTGATTTACTGTTGAGAATCGCCGCATTCGCGACTATGCGGGGACCTGTACGGCGTCGTGGGGGCCGTGAAATCGCCACACCCAGTCCCCTATATGATCGCCGGAACCCATCAGGGGCGCGAGGCGGAGAACGGGATGCAACCGAGCAAGGCGCGAGCTAGCGGCCAAATCATGGCGATTGCCGCGCTGTTTGCCGTCCTGGCCGCGCCGGCGCTGGCCCAAAACGTTCCCCAGAGCGTGCCCCTGCCGAAGCCGCGTCCGCACCATGTGGCGCAGGCCAGGAAGCCGCTGGTCACCGGCACGGTGCCGGCGACCTCGGACAAGGCGGCGGCCATGGCGCGCGCGCAGGCCGCCCAATCCGAGGCGCAGCAGCGCCAGCCGCAGCAGGCGCCCAATCCGATCTCCAATCCCTTTGCCGCCCTGCTCGGCGCGCCCGGCTCGACCACCGCGCTGACGGCCAAGCAGCGCGCCATCATCGAGCGCGTCGACAAATACCTGTCCGGCACGCAAAATCTGTCCGGCAAATTCGTGCAGGTCGGCCCCGACGGCCGGCGCAGCCAGGGCGAATTCTTCATCGAGAAGCCGGGCAAGGTGCGCTTCGACTACGATCCGCCCAGCCCCATTTCCATCGTCGCCGACGGCCAGACCGTGGTGGTGCGCGACACGCGGCTGGCGACGCAAGACGTCTATCCGCTGTCGCAGACGCCGCTGCGCTTCCTGCTCGCCGCCCATGTCGACCTGTTGAAGGACACCAATCTGGTCGCGGTCTATGCCGACGACGTGTTCATCACCGTGGTGGTGGAAGAGAAGAACGGCATCGTCGGCACCAGCCGGCTGATGATCATGTTCTCGGCCAAGGACATGCAGCTCAAGCAATGGACCGTCACCGATCCGCAAGGGTTCGACACCACGGTCGCGGTCTACAGTCTCGACACCACCCGCAAGCCCGTCCCGGGCATGTTCCACATCGATTTCACGAATTATCATAATTAGGTCTCCTGTCATTCCGGGCCCGCGAGCGAAGCTCGCGGGCCCGGAATCCAGAAAAAATTGCAGGGGGCCTGTGCATAGGCTCTGGATTCCGGGCTCGCCGCCATCCAAGTCGGCTATAGCCGACTTGGACACTATCACCCGATCTCGGGTAAACCCGAGATCGGCGGTGCCCCGGAATGACGTGCTAGGTTGAGCGCATGCCGCTGAAAATCACCACTTGGAACATCAACTCGGTGCGCCTGCGCATCGACCTGGTCGCCAAATTCCTCAAAAGCGCCCGCCCCGACCTGATCTGCCTGCAAGAAACCAAATGCCCGGACGACGCCTTCCCGCTCAAGCGCTTCCAGCGGCTCGGCTACACGCACGCCGCGCTCAACGGGCAGAAGGGCTATCACGGCGTCGCCGTGCTCTCGCGCGTGCCGTTCGAAAGCGTCGACCTGCAGAACTTCTGCGGCAAGACCGACTGCCGCCACGTCTCGGTTGTGCTGGGCGGGCGCGCCGGCCTGAAAGACGCGATCACGCTGCATAATTTCTACGTGCCGGCCGGCGGCGACGAGCCCGACCCCGAGCTCAATCCGAAATTCGCCCACAAGCTCTCGTTCCTCGACGAGATGCGCGCGCATCCGCGCCTGCAGCCGGCGCGCGACCAACGCGCCATCCTGGTCGGCGATCTCAACGTGGCGCCGCTCGAGCACGACGTCTGGAGCCACAAGCAGATGATCAAGGTGGTCTCGCACACGCCGGTCGAATGCGAGAAGCTCAACCGCGCGCGCCAAGCCGGCGGCTGGATCGACGCCATGCGCGTGCTGACGCCGGAGCCGGCCAAGCTCTACACTTGGTGGAGCTATCGCGCGATGGACAACTGGAAGGCCGCCGACCGCGGCCGCCGGCTCGATCACGTCTGGAGCTCGGACGCGCTCGCCGGCCGCATTTCCAGGATCGACATCGCCAAGAACTACCGCGGCGCCCAGCGCCCCTCCGACCACGTACCGGTGACGGCGACGGTGGAAATCTAAATCGGCGCCGACGTCCGTTCTACCCCCGCGATCAGACAGAGCTGAGCGCGCTTGCGATACCGCGGCACGCCGCACTTGGCGATTGGTCTTCCGATCGGTTCGGAAAGGAGGTAGAATCCGCGCCAATTCGAGCTTCAGCGGGGAATCTCGAAAAAATTCCGGGGAGGAAACAAATGGCCCAAACCGTCACCACCACCTTGAACGACGTCGATATCGCCAGCGTCGCCAGCTTGGCCAACAAGATCCAAGAAAAACCCGATGTGGCGGCGACCAAATGGAGCGCCGAGGTGAATTGGACTGGTGGCTTCCGGACCGAGGCCAAGATTCGCGACTTCGCAGCCGCAGTATCCGACGAGCCCACGCAACTTGGCGGAACGAATACCGGTCCCAATCCGGTCGAGCAGGTTCTTGCCGCACTCGGCAACTGTCTCGCCGTCGGTTATGCCGCCAATGCCACCATTGCCGGAATTACGATCAAGAAGCTCACGATCAATATCGAAGGCGATCTCGACCTTCATACGTTTCTCGGATTGAAGCCCGGCAATGCCGGCTTCAGCAACATTTCGGTGAAAGTGAAGCTCGACAGCGACGCTGCGCCCCAGGCGATCCAAGCGCTGCACGATAAAGTGGTCAATACGTCCCCGGTTGGGCATACGCTTAATCGCGCAATACCGGTCGACATTCAGCTCGCGTGAATTGCCCAATCCACGACGCTGCGAATGGATTGAAAATTCCATTCGCAGGTCGGTCTGGCAGTTAGCGACCGTCCGCTCCAACTGTCGCTATGCCGACTTTTTTGGTCGGTAGCGGGAGGTAAGCAGACATTCGGTGCAACGCCACAAATGGTCGAGATGGGCCAACAGGCGGCATCCATTTACGTCAGCCACTTCCGGCGGGTCACGCATTGCGCATCCCCGCTACGGCATTGAACATGGCAGCCGGGCGAAAAGTCACCGGCTCGGCGGGGGCGGCGGCGGCGCTTCCCTGCGAAAGGACTTTGGCAAAGGATTAGCATTGCCCGATTTTTTGTATTCCTCGATTGCCTGCTCTGGGGTGCGATTGGACGTCGCGCCGGAAGGCGGCCGATATTTCTGTTCCACAGTGGGCAAACTCGTGTCGCTGCGCGCGCCGTCGAAGCAGGACTGCATACACTGCGAAAGTGCTTCTCCAGATTTGCTCATACACGCTTGCGAGCAACTACTGGGCTTCGCGACGACCCGATGCGCACGTATCGATGCTTGGAGAACGGCAATGCGTTGTCTGATTTGCGCATCGCGCGCCTGAAGCCGCTTCGCCGCTGCTACACGAGCTGCTTCCTTTTGTCTAAGCGATTGATACGCTGCGGCAAGGCGGTGCCTCCTTGCATTGACCTCGGTCACCTGACGATTGAAAGGAACTAGCACTGAATTGCAGCGCGCATTCGCTGCAGCAAGCTGTGAACGCGGATATTTACCGTGGCAAAGCCTGTACACTGACGAGCGGCGCGCTTCGATCGCGTTTGATGCCGCTTTGATGCTGTTTCCTTGCTGCGCCAATTGCTTGAACTGCGCCTCGTGCTGCCGCTTTAGCGCTAGGCTCTGCTGCACTTTGCCCGGCTCTTGCTTTTGCTCGGCCGAAAGCTGCGAAATCTCAGCCACCATCTTCGCGACATCGGCTGATTGTGCGTGCGCCAACAATGGCGTTGCCACGATATAAAAAGCACTTGAAACGAGCATGCTGAAACGATGAACATTCATGTCCGCCCCCGTTATTCGGAAATCCCCCGGCGAAGCCCGAATTGACGTCAACGCTAGCCGATTTCCGAACTTTCCGGAAGGCGGCGGATAGGAAAAGAAGCCAGGCACAATTGGTTTCGGCCTTCGGGAACGAAAAGTTTGGTGTGCGCTGCGGTTGAGTTTAAATGGCCGGCTCGGGTCAATCAGCGCAGTTTTATGTTTTGATTATTCTGACCGGGTCGGGTCATTCGCGACCGAAGCATTCGGCATCGGCGCCGATCTATTTCCACCATGCCCCGAAAGCGACCGAAATGGCGCGCTGCCGCTACCAGTCGCGATGGGCCAGATCCAGCTGTCTGTTCACAATGAGGGTAATTTGGCCAATCTATTTCAGCCTGCCGCCAACAACCATGATGCCTTGGCTGCTTTATCCTCGAGAGCGGACATTAGGCGGAGCACCCGCGCAGGCTTTTCTCTGCCCGCTTATGAGCTTGCACCCTACCCCTTCCCCTCCAGGGCGCCCTTCACCGCAGTCAATTCGCGCGTCCATGAGTCGACCCGCTCCGCCATGGCGTCGC
This sequence comes from uncultured Pseudomonadota bacterium, assembly GCA_963805535.1. Classification (GTDB taxonomy): domain Bacteria; phylum Pseudomonadota; class Alphaproteobacteria; order Rhizobiales; family Xanthobacteraceae; genus Pseudolabrys. Next base: position 448,558 of record CAWDUV010000001.1, on the reverse strand, counting down.
GCATGCGCTGGGCGGCAGCCGGGTAGCCCTCCAGCATCTTGCGGAAGAGATTGCGCGGGATGCGCACCAGCACGGTCGGCTCCTTGGCGATCGCCGTCACCGGCGAAGTCGTCTCGGTGAGCAGCGCCAGCTCGCCGAGCAGCGTGCCGGGTCCGACCGTGTATTCCTCGCCCTCGCCCGGGTTGCCCGGCTCCAAAACCAGCGAGCCCTGCTGCACGATATAGCCGCCGTCGGCCATCTCGCCGGCATAGAACAGCACCGCGCCGCTTTGCAGCGCGCGCGTCTCCACGCCGATCGCCAGCACGCGCAGCGCCTGCTGGCCGAGCGCGGCCAGCGTCGGCACCTGTTCGAGGAAGGCGATGTCGTCTTCGACAGTCATTTTTCTAACTCTGTCATTCCGGGGCACGCGGCGGCGCGCAAGGCACGGCGTCGTGTGAGCCCGGAATCCAGAGCTGTAATCGAGAGAGTTTCGGTTTGGCCCCTGGATTCCGGGCTCGCATGCCTTCGGCCTTCGGCCGAAGTCACGCGCCCCGGAATGACGTTGAGAATCTTTCTCACGGCACCAGCTTGTAGCCGCCGGCTTCCGTCACCAGGATCTGCGGCTGGGCGGCGTCCTTCTCCACCTTCTGGCGCAGCCGGTAGATATGCGTTTCCAGCGTATGGGTGGTGACGCCGGAATTGTAGCCCCACACCTCCTGCAGCAGCGTCTCGCGCGACACCGGCTTCTGCCCGGCGCGATAGAGATAGCGCAGGATGGCGGTCTCTTTTTCGGTCAGTCGCACCTTGCTGCCCTTGGGTGCGAGCAGGAGCTTCGAGCTCGGCCGGAACATGTAAGGGCCGATGGTGAAGACCGCGTCCTCGCTCGCCTCGTGCTGGCGCAGCTGCGCGCGGATGCGCGCCAGCAGCACCGCGAAGCGGAACGGCTTGGGGACGTAGTCGTTGGCGCCCGATTCAAGCCCGAGGATGGTGTCGGAGTCGGTATCGTGCCCGGTGAGCATGATGATCGGCGACTTGAAGCCGTTCTTGCGCAAAATGCGCACCACCTCGCGGCCGTCCACGTCCGGCAGCCCCACGTCCATGATCACCAGGTCGATCTGCCCGCCCTTGGCCGCCTGCACCGCCTTGGTGCCCGAGTCGACGGCGACGGCGTCGAATTCCTCGTGCAGCGCCAATTGCTCGACCAGCGCGTCGCGCAGCTCGATGTCGTCGTCGACGATCAGGATGGTCCGTTTGCTGGCCATTTCCGCTAGAAGGCCCCATTTCGGGCGCCCGGCGCGCCCCATGCCGCATGTCGCGGAGTAGAACATTCGGGGCTAAAAGAGCAAGTCTCAAGAGGCTGAAGGGACGCCGGCAGGACCGGCGCGGCATTTGCCCTATGCGCAACATGCGCAAAAAGTCGCTGTCGCGGCTCGTCGTGCGGCGCCGGCCCGGCGAGCCGGCGAAGGGCTGGCTCACCGCGGGCGGCCTTGCGCTGCCGGTCGCGCTCGGCCGCGCCGGCATCAAGGCCAACAAGCGCGAAGGCGACGGCGCCACCCCGCGCGGACGCTTCCGGCTCAAGCGGCTGTGGTGGCGCGCCGACCGCCATGCGCGGCCGGCAACGCTGCTGCCGTCGCGCCGCATCGCGGCGGACGACGGCTGGTGCGAGGACCCGCGCGACCGCCGCTATAACAATGCCGTCAAGCTATCGCCGGCAAGCCGCGCCGACCGCCTCGGGCGCGCCGACCGTCTTTACGATTTCATCGTGGAGATCGACCACAACACGCGGCCGCGCGTCGCCGGCCGCGGCAGCGCGGTGTTCGTCCACGCCGCGCGACCGGGCTTCGCCCCGACCGCCGGCTGCGTCGCGCTGGAACTCGGCGCGCTGCGCCGCCTGCTCGCCCGCCTCGGCCCGCGCACGCGCATCGTGGTTGATTGATTCTTACTCAGATGGGCGACCATTGATTAAGCATAGGCGCGATCGGCGCGCGACCATATCCGCGCCGTTAACAGAACGGCATCCCTCCCATGATACCCGTGTGGCCGGCGCCGTGTTTCTGCGGCCACCCGAAAATAAGAACGCTTGCGACAGGGGCAGATATGGATCTTGCAGCCGCACAAAGCGCTTCGACGCCGGCGCAGAACGAAACGATTGGGCGCGTCGCCGCCGTCACCGGCGCGCAGTCCACCATCGAATTCAACGCGCGCGCCGGCGTCGGCGAAGTGCCGACCGTCGGCAAGTTCTTGGGGCTCACCTCGCCCAAGGCGCTGATCATCGGCATGATCACCGAGGTCGGCGAGCAGGCGCTGACGGCGGCCGCGGGCGCGACGTCCGGTTTCCGCAAGGTGGCGCGCATCGACCTAATCGGCGAATTGCGCGACGGCGACAACGGCGGCAAATTTTTCCAGCGCGGCATCACCGAATACCCCAATATCGGCGACGGAGCGCAGCTCTTGTCGGAAGCCGATTTGCGCACGGTCTACGGGCTCGCTGACGCCGACCGTGCCCATGTCGGCGACCTGCAGCAGAACCCGAAGATCCCGGTGCATGTCGACATCGATCAATTGGTCAGCCGGCACTTCGCCATTCTCGGCGCCACCGGCGTCGGCAAGTCGAGCGGCGTCGCCATCATCCTGCAAAAGATTCTCGACACGCGGCCGAACCTGCGCATCTTCCTGGTCGATCCGCACAACGAATACGCCCGCTGCTTTGGCGAAAAGGCGCAGGTGCTCACGCCGCGCAATCTGCGGCTGCCGTTCTGGCTGTTCAATTTCGAGGAAACGGTCGATGTGTTCTTCGGCGGCCGGCCGGGCGTCGACGAAGAGATCGAGATTCTCTCCGAAGTCATCCCGCTCGCCAAGGCGGCCTATCTGCAGTATCGCGCCGGACCGCAGAGCCCGCTCACCAAGCGGCGCGATCCGCGCGACGCCGGTTTCACCGCCGACACGCCGGTGCCCTACCGCATCGAGGACCTGATCTCGCTGCTCGACGAGCGCATGGGCAAGCTGGAGAACCGCAATTCGCGCATGATCTTTCACCGGCTGATCGGCCGCGTGCAGACCTTCCGCAATCACCCGCGCTACGCCTTCATGTTCGAGAATGCCAATATCGGCGGCGACACCATGGCCGAGATCATCGGCCATCTGTTCCGGCTGCCGCCGGAAGGCGTGCCGATGACCATCCTGCAGCTCGCCGGCTTCCCGGCCGAGGTGGTGGACTCGGTGGTCTCGGTGCTCTGCCGCATGGCCTTCGACTTCGGCCTGTGGAGCGACGGCGCGGCGCCCTTGCTGTTCGTCTGCGAGGAGGCGCACCGCTACGCGCCGGCCGACAAGAAGATCGGCTTCGGCCCGACCAAGCGCGCGCTCTCGCGCATCGCCAAGGAGGGTCGCAAATACGGCGTGTTTCTCGGCCTGGTGACGCAGCGCCCGGCCGAGATCGACTCCACCATCATCTCGCAGTGTTCGACGCTGTTCGTCATGCGGCTGGCCAACGACCGCGACCAGCAGCTCATCCGCTCGGCCGTATCCGACGCCGCCGCCAATCTCCTGGCGTTCATCCCCTCGCTCGGTACGCGCGAAGTGTTCACCTTCGGCTCGGGCGTGGCGTTGCCGACGCGCATGCGCTTTGCCGAGCTGCCGCCCGAGCTGCGCCCGAACAGCGAGGCCACCGGCAACACCCGCGTCGACGGCAACAGCGTCGGCAACGAGCTGATCGCCGCGGTGATCGACCGCTGGCGCAGCGCCAGCATGAGCCACCGCGCCACCGCCGAAGACCTCGATTATTCCTCGGCGCTCGACACGCCGCTGCAGCCGGCGGCGCCGGCCGCGCCCGCCATGCCGGCGGCGCCGCCGCCGTCGCCGCGCGGCGAAGCGCTGCGCTCCAGCCTGCTGAAGAAGCCGCTCGATGCCAACGCGCTCGCCGGCAACCCGCTCGCGATGCCGCCGGGTTATCCGTCGAGCCATCCGCCGGCCACCCCGCCCGGCTATCCGCCGCCGCGCTACAAGTAGCTACTTCCGCCCGACCAGATCGACCAGCGCCGACAGGCCGCTATGCCGCGCGCCTTCTGTCAGCGTGGCGTCGTATTCGCGCACCTCGATCGACGAGAAATCGGCGAAGTCGTTTTCCAATAGCGCGCGCGTGTAGAGGTTCTCGATCTGGCCCGGCCCGCCAGTCTTGTATTCAAGCTGCTTGGGCCCGTAGCCCTCGAGCAGCAGCAGGCCGCCCGGCTTCAATGCTTTTTTGATGCCGGCAAAGATCTTGTCGCGCCCCGCCGGGCCGGTGAACTGAAAGAAGATCGCCACCACGACGTCGAAAGCTGCCGGCGGCCAATCCCAATCGAGGATATCGACTTGTTCGATGCGCAACGTCACGCCGCGCTCCTTGGCGAGCTTGCGCGCCTTTTCCTGCGCCAGCGGGGAAAAATCGACCGACAGCACGTCGAGCCCTTGCTCGGCCAGGAACACGCCGTTGCGCCCTTCGCCGTCGGCGATGGCCAGCGCCTTCTCGCCCGCATGCAAGAGATGCGCATGCTGCTTGAGAAACGCGTTGGGTGCGCTGCCGAACAAAAAGCCGGGCTCGGCGTAGCGTTTGTCCCAGCGCGCGCGTTCGGAATTGTCGGTCATGCTTTAGGCGGCCTTTCCCCGAAGATGGCGCTGCCGACGCGCACATGGGTGGCGCCGAGCTGGATGGCGGTGATGTAATCGGCGCTCATGCCCATCGACAAGAGGGGCAAGCCGTTGCGGCGCGCGATCTTGGCGGTGAGCGCGAAATGCGGGCCCGGGGCCTCCTCGAACGGCGGAATGCACATCAGCCCGGCAATCGTCAGCCCGTATTTGTCGCGGCAACCGGCCAGAAACGCGTCGGCGTTTTCCGGCAGCACGCCCGCCTTCTGCGGCTCGGCGCCGGTGTTGATCTCGACGAACAAAGTCGGCTTGCGCGCCTGTTTGGCGATCTCCTTGCCCAACGCCTCGGCGAGGCTGGGTCTGTCCACAGAATGAATGGCGGTAAACAGCGCCACCGCCTCCTTCGCCTTGTTGGATTGCAGCGGCCCGATCAGGTGCAATTCGATGCCGGAATATTTCTCCAGCAGCGCCGGCCATTTCGCCTTGGCCTCCTGCACGCGGTTCTCGCCGAACACGCGCTGGCCGGCGGCGATGACAGGCTCGATTTGCTCGGCCCCGAAGGTCTTCGACACCGCCACCAGAGTCACCTCGGCCGCATCGCGGCCGGCCTCGCGGCAGGCGCGCGCAATCTCGGCGCGGACGCGGTCGAGGCCGGAAGTGGCGGTCATGCTTGCCATGGCCCGCCCCCATATCAGCTTGTCACGGCTTGCGAAAGCGCCGCGGAACCGGGCAGCGGTCGCTCAAATAAACGGCCGTGGCGCCCGCTGCGCCCCGTCGTCGCCGGCGATGCGCTCGAGCGCCGCGCGGTCGGCGATCTCGAAAATGCGGTCCTTCCAGCGCACGGCCAGCGAAGCCGACAGCCGCTTCAAGGTCTTGTTGGTGTGCACCAGCGACATGCCGAGCGTGTCGGCGAGATGCTGCTGGGTGAAGGGAAACTGGATGCTGTTGCTCTTGGTCAGTCCGGCCTCCTGCGCGCGCGTGAACAGATGCAGCAGTAGAAATGCGGTGCGCTCGAGCGCGCTGCGCCTGCCCACGCTCAGCAGATTTTCGTCGATGAGCTGCTCCTCGCGCGCCGCCAGCCAGGTGATATCGAAGGCAAGCGAGGGAAGCTTGGCGTAGAGCTCCCACAGCTTGCTGCGCGGAAACACGCACAGCGTCAGCGGGGTGAGCGCCTCCACCGAATGCTCCATCTCGCGCATGAGCGAGCCTTGCAGGCCCACCATATCCGCCGGCAGCGCGTAGTTGAGAATCTGCCGGCGGCCGTCGGGCAGCATCTTGTAGCGGAAGGCCCAGCCCGAGAGCACGGTGTAAAGATGATCGCTGCTCGCGCCTTCGCGCAGGAAACTGGCGCCAGGATCGACGCGCAACTCGTCGGTCTTCAATTCCTGCACGAATGCCAGTTCATCGGGCGAAAAGGCGCGCAAGGCCGCGCAGCGGCGCAACGGACATTGCGCGCAGGACGTATGCTGCCCGTTTGAACGACCGTTTCCGATGATCATGATCTACGCGCCCCGGCATAATTAATTCGCGCGCCCCTATGTCATTTTTAAATGCCGGCTCCGGCAATCCGTACCAATAATGCCGCAGGTGAAAAAAAGTTCCATCGTGGCAATTCGAGGAAATGAACGTGACGAACAGCCATGCATTCATCGCCGGTAAGCGCTGTCTGGTGCTGGATGATGAATTCCTCATCGCGCTCGATATCCAGCAGGCGCTTGAAGCGGCCGGCGCCCGCGTAACCAGCTTCTCCGGCGCGGCGCAGGCCTTGGCCGGGCTTTACGGCGGCGCGGTGATCGATGTTGCCGTGCTCGATGTCAGGCTGGGCAAGGCGCCGTACAACAGTCTGGCGGTCGCCCGCCTGCTGAGCGAGCGCGGCACGCCCTTCGTCTTCTTGACCGGCATGGCGGCCGACAATGCCGATACGAAGCAATTTCCCGCCGCACCGGTGGTGGAAAAGCCGTATCGGATCGAGGCGCTGATGGAAGCCCTGTGCCAAGCGCTCAAGGCGCATGGCGAGCCCGAGCCGGACCGGGCGGCCGTGTGACGGTTAGGTTGCGCGTCGACACCCTTTCGTCCCCGCGTAAGTGGGGACCCAGGATTTAGGCGGGCCGACCTTCGCTGTCTAAATCTTCCAGTCTCACGCCGTGCCCGGCGCGGAGACTCGCACGCGCTCTTGCGATGCGTTGCCGAAAGCGCGGATCGTTCAACAAGCGCACTTCGAAGTGGCGATCTGCTTCGGCCGAGTCGGCTATAACTTTGTCCGCCACGTTTCCGTCTCCGTCATTGCCGGGCTGCCGCCATAAGTGCGTTTACGCGCGTCTTCGACGCGCTATGCGGCGAGACCCGACAATCCATCTCTCGCTAAAGATGGATGCGCGGGTCAAGCCCGCCCACGATCGGGGCGAGACGCATTTCCGGCCTGAACCGGCCCCCTTCCCTATCCCCTTCCGGCACCCTAAAACACCCCCCAAATGACCGCCGAATCCCCCAAAAACCCCCGCCCCGAGCGCTACAACGCCGGCGAGGCCGAGGCCCGCTGGCAGAAGCTGTGGGCCGAGCGCGGCATCTTCGCCACGCAAAACGACGACCCGCGCCCGAAATACTACGTGCTGGAGATGTTCCCCTACCCCTCGGGGCGCATCCATATGGGCCACGTGCGCAACTACACCATGGGCGACGTGCTCGCCCGCTTCATGCGCGCCAAGGGCAACAACGTGCTGCACCCTATGGGCTGGGACGCCTTCGGACTGCCGGCGGAGAACGCGGCGGCCGAGCGCAAGGTACACCCGCGCGCCTGGACCTATTCCAACATCGCAGCGATGAAGAAGCAGCTCCAGTCCATGGGGCTGTCGCTCGACTGGGCGCGCGAATTCGCCACTTGCGATCCCTCTTATTACAAGCACCAGCAGAAGATGTTTCTCGACTTCATGCAGGCGGGGCTGGCCGCGCGCGAATACCGCAAAGTGAACTGGGACCCGGTCGACCGGACCGTGCTCGCCAACGAGCAGGTGATCGACGGCCGCGGCTGGAGAAGCGGCGCGCTCGTCGAGCAGCGCGATCTGTATCAATGGGTGTTCAAGATCAGCGACTACGCGGAAGAGCTGTTGGAAGCGCTCGACTCGCTCGAGCGTTGGCCGGACAAAGTGCGGCTGATGCAGAAGAACTGGATCGGCCGCTCGGAAGGCTTGGCCATCCGCTTCATGCTCGATCCCGCCACCGCGCCCAACCGCGAAAGCGAATTGGAGATCTTCACCACGCGACCGGACACTCTGTTCGGCGCCAAGTTCATGGCGCTGTCGCCCGACCATCCTTTGGCGGCCGCGGCGGCGGAGAAAAATCCCGCGCTCGCCAAATTCATCGAGCAGTGCCACCACATGGGCACTTCGCAACAAGCAATCGACACCGCCGAGAAGATAGGCTTCGACACCGGCATCAAGGCGGTGCATCCCTTCGATCCGTCGTGGAAGCTGCCGGTTTACGTCGCCAATTTCATTTTGATGGATTACGGCACCGGCGCCATCTTCGGCTGCCCGGCGCACGACCAGCGCGACTTGGATTTCGTCAACAAATACGGCCTCGGCAACACGCCGGTGGTGCTGCCGCCGGGGCAGGACCCGGCCACCTTCGTCATCACCGACACGGCCTACGATGGCGAAGGCACGATGATCAATTCGCGCTTCCTCGACGGCATGACCATTGCCGACGCGAAGGAGGAAGTGGCGAAGCGGCTGGAAAACACGTTCGTGCCATTCGACGGGCGCGCTCACCTCTCCCCGCTTGCGGGGAGAGGTCGACCGTCCGAGCGCAGCGAAGACGGTCGGGTGAGGGGGCCTTCCCGCAATTCCGAGCCCGCGGAAACGCCCCCTCACCCCGACCCTCTCCCCGCAAGCGGGGAGAGGGAGGCCAACCGCCCCGTCGGCCAGCGCCAGGTCAATTACCGCCTGCGCGACTGGGGCATTTCGCGCCAGCGCTATTGGGGTTGTCCGATCCCCGTCATCCACTGCGACAAGTGCGGCGTGGTGCCGGTGCCGGACCAGGACCTGCCGGTGACGCTGCCCGAGGATGTGAGCTTCGATAAACCGGGCAATCCGCTCGACCGCCATCCCACCTGGAAGCACGTCAAGTGCCCGCAATGCGGCGGCGAGGCACGGCGCGAAACCGACACCATGGACACCTTCGTCGACTCGTCCTGGTACTTCATCCGTTTCACCGATCCGTGGAACGAAAAATCGGCGACCACGCGCGCCGTCGCCAATGCCTGGATGCCGGTGAATCAATATATCGGCGGCATCGAGCACGCGATTTTGCATCTGCTCTATTCGCGCTTCTTCACGCGCGGCATGCGCAAATGCGGCTACATCGATCTCGACGAGCCGTTCGACGGCATGTTCACCCAAGGCATGGTGGTGCACGAGACCTATCGCGCCAAGAACGGCGAGTGGATCGAGCCGGCCCAGGTGACGATCGAGAGCGAAGGCGACACGCGGCGCGCCGTGCTCGCTTCGACCGGCGAAGCGATCGAGATCGGCCCCATCGAGAAAATGTCGAAGTCGAAAAGGAACACGGTCGACCCCGACGACATCATGGACAGCTACGGCGCCGACGTGGCGCGCTGGTTCATGCTGTCCGACTCGCCGCCCGACCGCGACGTGATCTGGTCGGAGGAAGGCGTGCAGGGCGCCTCGCGTTTCGTGCAGCGGCTGTGGCGGCTGGTGGGCGAGATCGCCGACGTCAGCGGACCGGCCACTCGCCCCACGGAGTTCGGTCCGCAAGCGCAAAATGTGCGCAAGGCCGCCCACCGGGCGCTGAGCAATGTCGGCGAGGACATTGCGCGGCTGCGCTTCAACCGCTGCATCGCCCACATCTACGAATGCGCCAATACGCTCTCGGACGCCATCGGCGCCGCCGAGACGGCGCCTGCGCCCGATTTCGCCTGGGCGCTCAGGGAGGCCGGCGACATCCTGGTGCGCCTGTTCCACCCGATGATGCCGCATTTGGCCGAGGAGTGCTGGGCGGCGCTCGGCCACCAAACCCTGGTTTCGACCGAGGCCTGGCCCGAAGTCGAGCCCGAATTGCTGGTAGAAAGCACAATTACCCTGCCGGTGCAGATCAACGGCCGCAAACGGGCCGAGGTGACCGTGCCCCGCGATGCCGGAAAAGAGGCGGTAGAGGCTGCCGTTTTAACCCTCGATGAGGTAATAAAGGCCCTCGACGGCAGGAGCCCGAAAAAGGTCATTGTCGTCCCGCAGAGGATCGTCAATGTGGTGGCCTAGAACCCGGCTTTTGGCCCGTATGCTGGCAGTCTCCGCGCTTGCCGGCCTGACCGCCGGCTGCTTCCAGCCGATGTACGGAGACCCGGCGGTCGTCCACACCGCCGGCCTCGACAACCGGCTCGCCGCCGTCAAGGTCGCGCCGATCGTGACGCCGAACGGCACCTCGATTGCCCGCGTCGGCGTGGAGACGCGCAACGACCTGATCTTCGACCTGACCGGCGGCGGCGGCGAAATCGCGCCCACCCATAAGCTCGATATCAAGCTGTCCTCCACTAATTTGTCGGTCATCGTCGACGTTACCACCGCGCGGCCCGACATCCAGAACTACGGCATCGACGCCACCTACACGCTGACCGACCTGCGCACCGGCAAGACCGTCGTCAAGGGCACCACCTTCTCGCGCGTGACCTACAACATTCCCGGCCAGGAGCAGCGCTTCGCCGGCACGCGCGGCTTGCGCGACGCCGAGGACCGCGCCGCCAAGGTGATCGCCGACAGCATCCATTCCCGCCTCGCTTCGTTCTTCGTGGCGGGGACGTAACTGTCATTCCGGGGCGCGAGCCATAAGCGCGTTTACGCGCGTCTTTGACGCGCTATGGCGAGCGAACCCGGAATGACTGATAACCGATGACCGCCATCAAAGCCGCCGACGTCGACCGCTTCATCGCCCGCCCCGACGCCGCAATGCCCATCCTGCTGGTGTTCGGACCGGACGCCGGGCTGGTGCGCGAGCGCGTCGATGCCCTGGTGCGCGCGAGCGTCGACGATCCCAGCGATCCCTTCAGCTTCGTGCGTATCGAGGGCGAGGAGCTCTCCGCCAATCCGGCGCGGCTGGTGGAGGAAGCGCACACCGTGCCGCTGTTCGGCGGCCGCCGCGCGGTGCTGGTCAAGGCCGGCAACCGCAACATCGCCGGCGCGGTGGAAGCCCTGGTCAAGGCGCCGTCGAACGAATGCCGCGTGATCGTCGAGGCCGGCGACCTGCGCAAGAACGCGCCATTGCGCGCGCTGTGCGAGAAGGCCAAGGTCGCGGCGGCCCTGCCCTGCTACGCCGACGGTGCGCGCGACATCGCCCGCCTGATCGACGACGAGATGCGCGAGGCGGGTCTTTCAATCGCGCCGGATGCGCGCGCGGCGCTCGGCGATCTCATCGGCGGCGACCGCCTCGCTTCGCGCGGCGAGTTGCGCAAGCTCACGCTCTACGCGCGCGGCAAGGAACGCATCGAGCTCGCCGACGTGCTCGCCGTGGTGTCGGACGCGTCGGATCTGGCGCTCGACGGCGTGATCGACGCCAGCTTCGCCGGCGATACCCGCGGCGTCGAAAGCGAATTCGGCAAGGCGCGCGCCGGCGGCGCTTCGCCGGCGGCCATCGTTTCCGCCGCCATCCGCCAGGTCGCCAACCTGCACAAGATGCGGCTGGCGCTCGATGCCGGCGACGCGCCCGATTTCGTCATGCAGCGCGCGGCGCCGCCGGTGCACTTCACCCGCAAGGAAGCGGTCGGCGCCGCGCTGCGCGCCTGGTCGGCGCCGCGCCTGCTGCGCGCCATGCAGCAATTGGCGGAAGCCTCGCTCGACGCGCGCCGCAACGCCGCGCTCGCCGAGACAATCGCGCAAAGAACGCTGTTGTCGATCGCGGTCAGCGCAAGGCGGCGGGAGAGTTGAAGTGTCGTGTCCCGGGCGCAGCGCAGCGTAAAACGGTGCGCTGCAGACCCGGGACCCCGGTTTCACAGAAGCTGGACCCCGGATCTGCGGTGCACCACTTCGCTGCGCTCGTGCTGCACCGCGTCCGGGGAACGCATCAACAAACGCCTCACAAATTCATCTGATACCCGTGCGCCACCCAGCGGAACGTGCCGTCCTTGCCCTTCTCGACATAGCCGATGGCCGGAAACGGCATGTGGAAGCCGGCCACCAGCATATCCTCCTTCACCGCCATGTCGAAGATGCGCTTGCGCGTGGCCGCCGCCTTCTCCTTGTCGTCGTCGACATCGAGATGCATGTCCGGCCGCTGCAACGACACGACATAATGGCCGGCGGTGTCGGCCCAGTTGAGCATGCGCTTGCCTTCGCTCTCGATGGTGAAGGCGAGCATGCCCGCCGAATGCCCGAAGGCATCCACCGCGCGAATGCCCGGCACCACCTCGTCGCCCGGCTTGATCATGGTGGCGCGGTTGGCGAGCGGCACCACGATCTTCACGTAGAGCTCGCGGTTGAACTTGCGCGCCTCGCGGATGTTCTCGCCCTTGTTCCAGTAGTCGAAATCGGCCGCGCCCAGCACGTAGCGCGCGTTGGGAAACACCAGCTGCCCGCCCTTGGTCAGCCCGCCGATATGGTCGGGATGGCCGTGCGTGATCACCACGACGTCGACGTCCTCCGGCTTGTAGCCGGCCTGCGCCATGCGCTCGACCAGATGGCCGGGCGGCAGCCGGCCTTTGAGCTGCTCGTGCTCGTCGCGCAACGAGCCGTTGCCGGTGTCGAACAGCACCAGCTCCTTGCCGGTATTGACCAGCATCGGCTGGAACTGATGCCGGTAGCGGTCGGGGTCTATGCGGTTGGCCTTGGCCAGCGCCCGCACCTCCTCGGCCTGCGCCTCGCCGCCGAACGAGGGCGTCAGCCCCGGGCGGATCGCCTGGCTGTCGACGATGGTCGTTACTTCGAAGCCGCCGAGCTTGAAGCGGTTGATGGTCGGCGACATTTCGCCGTGCATGGGTGCGGGCACCGTTCGTTCTCCTGGTCTTGGTGGGATTTGTCGGCGCTTGCTTAGCAGGCCATGGACGGGTAGTTCCACCCCGGGGGCGGCGCGCGGAACTTAGCGCTGGAGCTTATCGTTGGCCCGGCGGAGGCGACCGCATCAGACCGTTTGGAGAGCGCCCCATGACCGGCCCCGATCACCGTCCCCTCCTCTTCCGGCCCGAAGGCATCGCTACGCCGCTGTCGCGGCGCGCCTTGCTGCCCAGCCTGCTCGGCACGGCCGCGGCAATCGCCGCCGCGCTCTCGCTCGGCCAGGTGGAGCCCGCGCACGCGCAATCCAAGGTCAAGCAGGCGGTGGCGAAATATCAGGACAAGCCGAAGAACGGCCAGAAATGCGCCGACTGCAACTTCTTCCGCCCGCCCAAGGCCTGCCAGCTCGTCGAAGGCGACATCAGCCCGGACGGCTGGTGCGCGTTCTTCGCCAAGAAGCCGTAATAATTTTTCTGTCATTCCGGAGGCGCGGCCGGTAGGCCGCGAACCCGGAATGACGATCTGATTTTTCCGTTGCGGCCAGCTAAATCCTGCCCATCAGCAGCAAGATCAGCAGGATGATCAGCACCAGGCCGAGCCCGCCCGACGGGTAATAGCCCCAGCCTCCGCTATACGGCCAGGTCGGCAGCGCGCCGAGCAGAAGAATGATGACGATGATGAAAAGTATGAACCGCATTCGTCGCCTCCTCAGCATAAAGCCGGGACAACAACGCGCCGGTTCCACTGTCGGTTCCTGAAGCGGCCGGCAGAGTTTCTACTCGGTCCCCGACACTAACTTGACCACCGCTCCGGCAAAGCCGATCAGCCCGCAGGCCAGCAGAAAATATTGCAGCAGCGCCACCGCCTGACGCGGCGTCTCGCTGGCGGTCGCCATGTCGTAAATCAGCCAGGCCGATACTGCGCCGGTCATCAGCGCCATCAGGCCCCAATTGGTGCTCTTGCCTTTGCGCGCGCCGCTCGAATTTTCGCTCATATTGCCCCCGCTGGAATGCATTGTCGCGCTCATGAGTGCGCGCGGGCGCGGGGAGGTTCAATGGTCAGTGGCCGCGCCGGCGCGAGGCAGTACTCGCCTTCACCTCTCCCATAGGGAGAGGGAAAGCGCGTGCGCCGCACCACCGCAGCGAGAGAGACCGTAGCCCGCATGGAGCGAAGCGCAATGCGGGGCGCATGCACGCGCCGGCACGGCGATTTCGGCTTCTGCGCCGCTCCATGCGCGCCACGCTTGCTGCCTGTTTGATCTAGCGCAATGCCCCCGCGCCCCGCGCCTGCGATATTTGCTCAAACCTCAGCAAGCTGATGGAGGGCCGCCATGCCCGATTCCAGTACGCGCGCGCCGAAACATCCGACCATCGAGACCGTTACCAATGCGATTGCCGACTGGGTGAACCGCTATCGCCTTAAACTCGGCGGCGCCGGCGGCCTCGGCCTGTGCGGGCCGGCGGACGTGAAGCAGATGGCCAGCGACCTCGGCCTGTCGACCGGCGAACTGAAGAGCCTCGCCGCCAAGTGGCCTGACGCTGCCGACCCGTTGCGCAAAATGCTGGTCGGGCTCGGTGTCGATCCGAACGCGCTCGCGAAAGCCGATCCGGCCGTCATGCGCGATTTGCAGCGGCTGTGCGTCGCCTGCGACCACAAGCGGCGCTGCCGGCTGGAGCTTGCCAAGGGCACGGCGGCCGCGCATTTCCACGAATTCTGCCCCAACGCCTACACGCTCGACGCCTTGTTCGCGCAAGAGGCGGCCACGACGCATCAATGAAGCGTGCAGAAGACCTGTAGGGTAGGCAAAGGCGCGGAGCGCGCCGTGCCCGCCACAGCGTGTAGGGCGGATTAGCGCAGCGTAATCCGCCATTCTCCCGCAGATCGGCGGGTCACGCCTTCGGGCTAACCCGCCCTACGGGCTTGCGCAGCGGCGATGCTTAGGGGGCTGCGGGATCGTCGAGTGGAATCCTGAGCGTAAAGTTCGTGCCCGTCGCGCTCGGGGGACGCAGCAATTCGGCGTCCAATTGCTTTGCCAACGCGACGACCAGCCGCGTGCCGAGCCCCTTGCTTTTGTTCGCATCAAAGTCGGCCGCCAGGCCAACGCCTTCATCGCGGACCGATACCAGCATGCTTCGTTCCGTAGCCGTTACTTTCACCCAGATCGTGCCGCCGCCTTGCCCGCCGTAGGCATATTTTGCCGCATTCGAAGCAAGTTCATTGATGATCAACGCCAGCAGGATCGCGCGATCCGCCGAAAATTGAATTTCTGCGGTCGCCTCGAAAACCACGTCGTATGGCGAAACGGCGGCTTCGATTTCCTTGAGGACTTCGCGCAGATAAGCGGTCAGTTCGATTGTCTCGTAATCGGCGGCATAGGCGAGCCGGTCATAGGCGCGCGCGACGGTCACAATGCGCATCGACGCCGCATTAAGCCGCTCGCTGATGATCGGGTCGCCGGCTGTCTTGGCCTGGAGTTGCAACATGCTGGAGACCACTTGCAGGCTGTTCTTGACGCGGTGGTTGACTTCCTTGAGAAGAATCTGATGGCGATTGAGCGCTTCGTTCAACTTGCGTTGGTACCGCTGCTGTTCAATCGCCATGCCGAGGATATTCGCGGCGCCCTGAAGGAAGGCGACATCCTGTTCGTTAAACTCGCCTTCTGAACGGCTGTCGACCTCGAGCACGCCGAATGGCGCTCCGTCGCCTTGCAGAATGACATTCATGGCGCGGCGAATGGTGTACTCCGCCAGCAATTCCGGCGTCCGAAATCTTTGCTCGTTTTCGAGGTGGTTTGAGATCACCGGCTTGCCGGTTTTCAAGGCAAATCCCGCCGGAGACTCCAGGTCGGCCCCGACCGTGGCCGAGCCGACCACGCCTTCGTCCCAGCCGACCCCCGCCCGCACCAGAAAGCGGTTTTCGGCCGGCTGGTATTCCAGAACCTTGCAGAATTCCGCATGGAGGCCTTCGGCGACCAGGCGCGTCGTATCGTTTAGAAGTTCGAGAAATTCCTTCCGCTGCAGCGCCAAGACGCCAAGTTCCGCCAGGATTTCCTGCTGCCGAATCCGCACACGAAGCGCCCGCGTGGTCGCTTCCAAGTCCTGGTGACCGCCTGGATTGGGCTCGATAACCGGCTTTTCGTCGTTAGATGGCGGGCTCATGGCGACCAGAGAGTAACACGGGCGCGTTGGCCGCGAGAACGAAATAGCCGCAAGCTAGATAATGGTTGCTTACGCGTTAGTGAGCGGGGCACTCTCTGCGGAATTATATCCAGTCCCGCCTCACCGCCGACACTTCAATCTTTGTCGGCACTTTTGATCAGGCCATTGCCTTCGCAATTATTGTGACTTGGTTTTCTGCTGCGTCCAAAACTTCTGCATTGTCACTACCGGTCCAGCTTCTTGAGAATGCTATCGAGCTGATCGAGGTCGCTGTACTTGATCCGTAGCGTGCCGGCGCCGGACGGCTTGTGGTCGATCGTCACTTCTAGCCCCAGCGCGTCCGACAGCCGCCGCTCCAGCGCACGCGTGTCGGCGTCCTTCGCCGGCGCGTGTATCTTTTTCTGCATGGCGTCGAAGGTCGCGTCGCCGGGCTTGCCCGCCTCCTCGCGCACCCATTCTTCGAGCTGGCGCACGCTGTAGCCTTCGCCGATTGCCAACTCGGCGAGCGCCAACGCGTTGGCGTGGCCGACGAGCAGCCGCGCGTGGCCGGCCGACAGCCTGCCCTGGCGCACCAGGTTTTTGACTGCCTCGGGCAGCCGCAGCAGCCGCACCATGTTGCCGACGTAAGGCCGGCTCTTGCCGACGATCTTGGCGACTTCGTCCTGCGTGTGATGCAGCTGCTCCATCAGCGCGACATAGCCGGCCGCTTCCTCGATCGGATTGAGGTCGGCGCGCTGCACGTTTTCGATGATGGCGAATTCGAGCGACTGCGCGTCGGTGGCGTCGACCGCCGCGATCGGCACCTCGTGCAGGCCTGCCGCTTGCGCCGCACGCCAGCGCCGCTCGCCGGCGATGATCTCGAAGGTATTATCGCCGGCATCGCGCACCACGATCGGCTGGATGATGCCGCGCTCCTTGATCGAAGAAGCGAGCTCCTCCAGCTCGGCCTCGGTGAAGTTGCGGCGCGGATTGCGCGGGTTGGGCTTGAGGCTTTCGATCGGCGCGCGGCGCGGCTTGCGCCCGTGCTGCTGCTCGGTCGAAGAGCTTTCCTCGCCGACATCGCCGATCAGCGCGGCCAGCCCCCGCCCCAGTCGCGAATGATCCGCCATCTCCGCCGCTCCTGACCCTCTCGCCACGCCTCGCCTCTTTTATTATTGCTCTCAAGTTTTCTCCGGTCATTGCCGGGCTTGACCCGGCAATCCATGATGCCCTTCAGCGGCGGCACCCTTACGTCAGGCATGACCTGCGGCACGTCATCATGGATGCGCGGGTCAAGCCCGCGCATGACAGCGTCTAGCTTGCCTTCAGCTCCTTCTCGCGCTGGATGATCTCGGTGGCGAGGCGCAAGTAAGCTTCGCTGCCGACGCACTTCAAGTCGTAGACCAGCACCGGCTTGCCGTAGGACGGCGCCTCCGAGATGCGCACATTGCGCGGGATTACCGTGTCGTAGACCTTGCGACCCATGAACTGGCGCACGTCGGCAACGACCTGGTTGGAGAGATTGTTGCGCGAGTCGAACATGGTGAGCACTATGCCATGGATGGTGAGCTTTGGATTGAGGCTGTTTTTCACCTGCTCGACCGTCTTCAAAAGCTGCGACAGGCCTTCGAGCGCGAAGAACTCACATTGCAGCGGCACGAGAATGGAGTCGGCCGCCGCCATGGCATTGACCGTGAGCAGGTTGAGCGAAGGCGGACAGTCGACCAGCACGTAAGTGAAATCGTAAGCGCGCTCGCCGGCATTGAGCGCATTGAGCGCCGCGCGCAGACGGAAAGCGCGGTCGCGTTGCTGGCCGATCTCCAGTTCGAGGCCGGAGAGATCCATGGTCGAGGGCGCGATCATGAGCTGCGGCACCGCGGTCGGCAGCACCGCGTCGCGCATCGGCTTGGCGCCGGTGAGCACATCGTAAGTCGAGGTGCTGCGCGCTTTGCGGTCGATGCCGAGGCCGGTCGAGGCATTGCCCTGCGGATCGAGATCGACGATGAGCACGTGCTCGCCGATGGCGGCCAGCGCGGTGCCAAGATTGATGGCGGTCGTGGTCTTGCCGACGCCGCCCTTCTGGTTGGCGATCGCCAGGACGCGCGGGCGCGGCGCCGGCTCGGTGCGCAGCGGCGGCTTGCCGAAGGGGACGACGTGCGGGTCGGCTTGGTCGGTGGTCGGCGTGTCGGTCATGACATTAGGCTTTCATTCCTGCTCGTTGCTCAAGAGCGTGAGCCGTCAGGCGCCGATGCGCTGCGGCCTCCGACTGCTCCCATCCCCCTTTTGGGTGAGGAAGCTACGCCGAGTTCGTCGCCAGCAGGGTAGCCTCTATAGGCGCCTCAGGCCGCGAACCAGCACAACACACCCTTCCGTACTCGTCTTGCTGGGCACCTTCGTGGCCTCGATGCTCCAATATTTAGCGGCTTGCGTCAATTCTGCATCTACATCTTGACCCTTGGGGAACAACCCCACGGCGCCCCGGGCGATCAAAGGAAAGGCTTGATCGCACAGGGTTTTCAATGGGGCGAGCGCGCGCGCGGTCACGGCATGCACCGTTTCCTGGCAGGTTTCCCCAAAAATCTCCGCCCTTTGTGGGTGCACCTTGGCCGGCACGCCGGTGATTCGCACCGCCTCACGCAGAAAAGCTGCCTTTTTGCCGTTGCTTTCAACCAGATGGACCATGGCCCCCGGCACGTCCGCCAGCGCGCAGGCGACCACTAAGCCCGGAAAGCCGCCGCCCGATCCGAAGTCCACCCACACCTTGGCCGCAGGCGCGAGCGCAACGAGCTGCAGCGAGTCGGCGACATGCCGCGTCCACACGTCCGCGATCGTCGACGGCGCGATCAGGTTGATCCGGCGCTGCCAGGTGAGCAGCAGCGCGACGAAAGCTTCCAGCCGCTTCTGTGTTTCACGTGAAACCGGCGTGAGCGTGAGCGCGCGTTTCTTGTCGGCCGCTAAGTCGCCCTGCCCGTGCTTGCTCACGCCGACTTGGCGGCAAGTTTTTTGCCGCGCTTGACGTGCGCGACCAGCAGCGTGAGCGCCGCCGGCGTCACGCCATCGATGCGGCTCGCATGTCCGATGGTGCGCGGCCGATGCGTTTGCAGTTTCTGTTTCGCTTCGTTCGACAGTCCCGGCAGCGCAGCGTAATCGAAATCGTCCGGCAGCGCGAAGCTTTCGTCGCGCCGATAGGCGGCAACGTCCGCCGCCTGGCGCGAAAGATAGACGTCGTACTTGGCGTCGATCTCGAGTTGCTCGGCGGTTCTTTCATCGAGCTCCGCGAAGCGCGGCCAGGCGCGCGCCAGATCCACCAGCGCGATGTTCGGATAAGACAGCATCTCGAACGCGGTGCGGCGCTGACCGTCTTTGTTCAGCGCAATGCCGTGACGCTCGGCTTCTTTCGGCGTGAGCGAAACAGACTTTGCAAACGCGCGCGCATCGTTCAACGCCGCGCTCTTCTTCGCATGGAATTGCGCGCGCTCGCTGCCGACGCAGCCGATCGCAATGCCTTTGTCGGTCAAGCGCTGATCGGCATTGTCGGCGCGCAACTGCAAACGATATTCGGCGCGCGACGTGAACATGCGATAAGGCTCGCTCACGCCGCGCGTGACGAGATCGTCGATCATCACGCCGATGTAAGCCTGCGCGCGATCGAAAGTGATTGCTGCGCTATCGCCGGCCAAGACCGCGGCGTTGAGACCTGCAAGAAGTCCTTGTGCCGCAGCCTCTTCGTAGCCTGTGGTGCCGTTGATCTGACCGGCCAGGAAGAGGCCGCGCAAACGTTTGGTTTGCAGCGTCGGATGCAATTCGCGCGGATCGACGTAATCGTATTCGATGGCGTAACCGGGCCGGATGAATTGCGCGTTCTCCAAACCGGGAATGGTCGCGACCAACGCGTGCTGCACATCTTCCGGCAGCGACGTCGAAATGCCGTTTGGATAGACGGTGCGATCGTCGAGGCCTTCCGGCTCCAGAAAGATTTGGTGTCCGTCGCGCTCGCCGAACTTGACGATCTTGTCTTCGATCGACGGACAATAGCGCGGGCCTGTGCTTTCGATCTGGCCGGAATACATCGGCGAGCGATGCACGTTGGCGCGGATGATGTCGTGCGTCGCCGGCACGGTGCGCGTGATGCCGCATTGGATTTGCGGATTTTGAATGCGCGTCGTGAGAACGGAAAACGGTTCGGGCGGGTCGTCGCCCGGCTGCATCTGCAAAGCCGACCAATCGATGGTGCGGCCATCGAGGCGCGGCGGCGTTCCCGTTTTCAAGCGGCCGAGCGCGAAGCCGAGATTGTCGAGCGTGCGCGACAAGCCAAGCGCCGGCGCTTCGCCGACGCGGCCCGCTGCGATTTTCTTTTCGCCGATATGAATGAGCCCGCGCAGAAACGTGCCGGTGGTCAGCACCACGGCGCCGGCGGAAATTTCGCGGCCATCAGCCGAGTTTGATTCCGCACACGCTGCCATTGGCGATGATGAGATCATCCGCTTCGGCTTCGATGATTTCCAAATTCGCCGTGGCGCGGAGCGCGGCCTGCATCGCTTGCGCATAGAGTTTGCGGTCGGCCTGCGCGCGCGGGCCGCGCACCGCCGGCCCTTTGCGGCGATTGAGGACGCGAAACTGGATGCCGCCGGCATCGGCGACGCGGCCCATGAGGCCGTCCAGCGCATCGATTTCCCGTACCAGATGGCCTTTGCCGAGGCCGCCGATGGCCGGATTGCAGCTCATGGCGCCGATGGTGGCGAAGCGATGCGTCACCAGCGCGGTTTTGGCGCCCATGCGTGCGCTCGCCGCCGCGGCTTCGCAGCCGGCGTGGCCGCCGCCAACCACCACGACATCGAATTTCAGCACGGTGGGTTCGAACCTCTCCATGATGGGGCTTGTAGCGGAGGGTGCCGAAGGGGTCAAAGAAATCGCAATTCGGCGGGATGTTTCACGTGAAACATCGCAGCGGTCCGGTATCTTACTACTACTCCCTCGTCCCCGGACAGCCTTCGTTTGCTGGAAGCTCTAGCAATCCTTGGGCCCGACGAGCGGCCGTTCGTCCACACTATCTGGACGCGTGGTGAGCGGCGGGCCCGCCCGGCCCCGGGCCGCCCCAATAGGCCGAACCGAAGCCAATGGCGAGCACCAGGAAGAAAAAGGCGATCCAAGCGACCGCATTCGGCTCCCGCAGGGCCTTTCTCCAGCCGGGCATGTCCGCCATGGCGCGCTCCATACGTCCGCCGGCCCAAACTCCGCCAAGTCGGGCCAGGACACGAGACGACCCGTTGCCACGGCGGCCGTTTGCCACAGCGAAACCGCGGCTGGATGGGGGAGCCTGGGCTATTTGCCGATGCAGAAGTCGCGGAAAATCACGTCCAGAATGTCCTCGACATCGACCCGGCCGGTGAGCCTTGCGAGCGCGCGGGCAGCGATGCGCAGCTCCTCGGCCAACAGATCCTCGCGGCCGGCCAGCTCCGGCGCCAGCGCCCGCCGCAGCGCCGCCAAGGCGTCTTCCAAAGCCCGCCGATGCCGCTCCCGCGTCACCAGGGCCGGCTCGGCGCCGGCCAGGAAGCTCGCGGCATAGGCGGCTAGGGCGGCAAAAAGCGGGTCAAAGCCTTCGCCAGTGGCGGCCGAAATTGCGAATTCTTGTTCATTTCTACCGAATACAGATTCACTATTTTGAATTAACCATTTGTTATCTACATCTTTTAACCCATCATTAGGTTGTTCCTTTGGTTCACTATTTCGATCAGAAGAAAGAACAGCACGTTCATTCCTTCGTGTTTCCGCTAAACGGTCGATCTTGTTGCAAATCAGCCAAACCGGCGGCTGGGCAGGAGGCGCGCCATGGTCCGGCAAAGTTGAGTGGCCCGCGCCGGCTAAACCCTTGTCGTTCTCGGGAGACCCGGCGGGGTCGGCTCCGAACTCCAGCGCCAGCTTCGGAAGCGGCGCCGGCTGGGGCCACAGCGGTTCGAACCGCCGTGCTGCGGGCTGCTTCCGCGAGATTGTCATTGCGAAACCCCGGTCCGGGCTCGGCGGCTGGGAGCCCGTGAGCCGCCGAGCCAGCGCTTGAATCGGCAACGTTCGCGGACGCGGCCGCCGGATTCCGGATCGCCGTGCTGCGGGCGGCCTCCTGGAGACCCTCGTCGCCGACCGGTCGTCGAGGTACGGAGGGCCCAGGGCTAGAATCGGCAACGCCTTCAGGCGCAGCCCCTGGATTCCGGACACCCGCGCTGGGCGCGGCTTCGGGAATGCCGGGAGGGGTCGTCGCTTGGCTCTCGGCACGACTTGACGCAGCCTCTTCTGTCTCCGGCGCGCTGGCATCCACCACCCACAGCACCAGGTCGGCCGCGGCCGCCCGCGCGCGCGCGCGCCGCACGCCTTCCATTTCGACCGGATCGTCGGTGTCGCGGATGCCGGCGGTGTCGAGCAGCGTCACCGGCAGCCCGCCGAGATCGAGATGCACCTCGATCACGTCGCGCGTGGTGCCGGCGTAAGGCGAGACGATCGCCGCCTCGCGCCTGGCGATGCGGTTGAGCAGCGTCGACTTGCCGGCGTTCGGGGGCCCGGCGATGGCGACCACCAGGCCTTCGCGCAGCCGCTCACCGCGATGGCCGTCGGCCAGCGCCGCTTCGATCTCGCCCGCCAGGGCGCGCGCGATCTCGAGCGCCGGCCCTGCGAGCTCCGCCGGCACGTCGGCCTCATCGGAAAAATCGATCGCTGCCTCGATCAGCGCCAACGCCCGGATCAGCCGCTCGCGCCAGCTTTCGGCGCGCTTGCCGAGCCAGCCTTGCATCTGGCGCAGTGCCTGGGCGCGCTGGCCTTGCGTTTCGGCCGCAACCAGGTCGGCCAGGCCCTCGACCGCGGTGAGATCGAGCTTGCCGTTCTCAAAGGCGCGGCGGGTGAACTCGCCCGGTTCGGCGGGGCGCAGACCCTCGATTTTGCCGAGGGCCGCCAGCGTGGCGGCGATCACCGCGCGGCCACCGTGCAACTGCAATTCGGCGACGTCCTCGCCGGTCTCGCTGCGCGGAGCGGGGAACCAGAGCGCCAGCGCCTCGTCGATGGTCTCTTGCGTCTGCGGATCGCGCAGGCGCGCGAAGGCGGCCTGGCGCGGGGCGGGCAGGGCCTTGCCAGTGAGGGCTTTCAGCGCTTCGCCGGCGCGCGGCCCCGAGATGCGGATGACGGCAATCGCCGCCGGCGGGCGGCCGGAGGAGAGGGCGAAGATGGTGGGGTGGTCAGAACCCATGACAGGGTTGAAGCCAATCGCCGCTTGCCGGTAAAGCGGAAAACAAATAGGTTACATGTAACCGGAGGCTGTCGTCATGGGATCGAGAGCGAAGCCGCGAAGTGGCAAGCGCCGCAAGACCAAGCCGCTTGCCTCGCGCGACAAGGTGCGCGCCCATCGCGCTCGCCTGCGCGCGCAAGGCATGCGCCCGATGACGATCTGGGTGCCGGATACGCGCTCGCCGAAATTCGCGGCGGAAGCGCGCCGGCAGTGCCTGCTTGCGAATAAGAGCCGTTATGCAGCCGAAGACCAGGCCTGGGTCGACTTCATGGCCGAGGGGAACGCCGGTTGACGCGCGGCGAGATTTGGACGAGCGCGGGCGGCGCCGACTACGGCGGCAAGCCGCGCCCGGTCGTCATCGTTCAGCACGGCGAGTTCGCGCTTCTCAATTCGGTGACGTTCTGCGGCTTCACCCGCGATCCGACCGATCTCCCGCTATTCCGCGTCGCCATCGAGCCGAGCGACATGAACGGGCTCGAATTTCCGTCGCGCATCATGGTCGACAAGATCCTGACAACGCCGAAAAGCAAGCTTGGCTATCGCATTGGAAGGCTGGACGATCGGGATATCGTCCGCCTTAATGAGGCCCTGAGGATATTCTTGGGGCTGGCTGGCTAGAGCCAGCAATAAGCGTTACCGCACGCGGTCCCGAAATGCGGATGACGGCGGTCGCCGCCGGCGGGCGGCCGGAGGAGAGGGCGAAGATGGTGGGGCGCGTGGGCTCAGCCATTGCGACGCAGGTGAGCGCCGCGAGAACACTGGGTCAATAGGCAAAGACCTTTGATGATTGCCGATCACACCCTTTCAAATTTTCGGAAAGCCGCCCCATATTGATACGGCAATCTTCTGCGGGCCCCGCAGCAGAGCGGGGCCGTGCCGCGCGGCTATCACCAACTCCATCGGGCAGGTCGGGCAGGTCGGGCAGGATTTCGAAAAAGAAGATTCGGAGGCAATGCGCGATGCGTTGCAGGTTCTCGCCGCGGTCGAAGAGACTGTTGTCTAGGAATTTCGCCGGCCGCTACGGATATGCCCGCACTTGCGCTTCAAACACCCAACGGCACAGGCCCCAGAGGAAAGCCGCGAACAGCAGATGCGGCATCAAAGCCCCGACGATCAATTTCGGGCCGACGCCGAGGCCGAGAAAACCCCAGCCGACCACCGGGAAGAAGAACACCAGCACGAAGACCCACAGCGCGAGGCCGAGCCACAAGGCGCGCATGAAGGTGAGGGCGTCGCGGAACAGGATGACATAAAGCGTGGAAAAAGCCGTGGTCCAAACGGTGTGAAACAAGAGGCCGACCGGCAGCGGAAGCGGCCGCCGCAAAACGGTTTCCGCGAAGGCCAAGCCGAGCGATTTCGGCAGCGGCGACACGCCCGACTTTATCCCCGCCAGCATGAATGCAGCGGTGAGGATCGAGACGACGATGCCAACCCCGATTGCCTTCGCCCAATCGCGTCCGTCGAGCGCATGCCATTGCATCGCAAGCCTCCCTTATGTCGATGGTGAGCCGCAGCAACCGGCGGCACCGCGGCCCTGCATCTGCACCGGCGGACAAGGCACCGAGCCGTAGGAGCAGAACACGCAGCAATCGCCGGGTTTCGGCTTGAGCCGCTGTCCGCAACCGGTGCAGTCGTAGAAGAACTGGCAGGCGTCAGTCGGCATCTGCTCCAACTTCGCCGTGCCGCAATGCGGGCAGGTGATCGTCGAGTGGTTAGTCACGGTGCCGCCTTTGTGATTCCCGCTTGAGCTCAGGCGTGCGACCCTGCATCCTGTAGCCACTACAGGATCAAGGCAGGTAATCCATGGCATCGATCACAGATTTGCGAGCCCGGGCGCTGACAATTGGCGCGGTCGCGCGCCAGACCGGCGCCAATATCGAGACCATCCGCTATTACGAGCGCATCGGCCTGATGCCGTCACCGCCACGTACCCAGGGCGGCCACCGCAGCTATGCGGTGGAGCACGTCGGACGGCTGCGCTTCATCAGGCGCGCGCGCGAACTGGGATTCGGCATCGAAAACATCCGAACCCTGCTGGCGCTATCCGAACGGGGACCCGCATCGTGTACCGAGATGCGCGAGCTTGCGGCGGTCCGTCTCGCCGATGTGCGCGCCAAGCAAAACGACCTCGCGAAACTTGAGAACATCTTAAGCGAGACCGTAAGCCAGTGCGACGCGCTGTGCTGCGGAGATACCATGCCGCTGTGCCCGGTCCTCGAGGTGCTGAAATCATAATCAAAACGCGCTACGGTCGGCGCGGAGGAACTTCAATGAAAGCCATGCTCCTGACCGGCCACGGCGGCGTCGAGACGATGCGCTACGGCGAGGCGCCCGATCCCAAAGCCGGCCCGGGCGAAGTCGTGGTCGACGTCCATGCCGCGAGCGTCAACGGCGCCGACCCGAAGGTGCGGCGCGGGGGCGGGCGCTATACGCTCACTCAATTCCCGCACATTCTCGGGCGCGATTTTTCCGGCGTGGTGAGCGCGGTCGGCGCCGGCGTCAGCGACCTGAAAGTCGGCGATGCCGTGTTCGGCGTGTGCGACCAGGGCCAGGAGGGCGCCTATGCCGAGAAGATCGCCATCAAGGCGGCGCTGGTCGCCAAGAAGCCGGCCACTCGCTAAGCCACGCCGCGGCGGCGGCGCTCGGGCTCGTCAGCCTCACTGCGCTCACGGCCATCGAAGACACGGCGAAGCTGAAAAAAGGCGAGACCATCCTGATCCAGGGCGGCGCCGGCGGGGTGGCGGGCTTTGCCGTCGAGCTCGCCAAGCACATCGGCGCGCATGTCATCTCCACGGCAAGCGCCAACAATCTCGCTTACGTGCGCGGGCTCGGCGCCGACCAGGTGATCGACTACAACAAAGAGGATTTCAGCAAGATCGGCCCGATCTGCGACGTGGTGTTCGACACCGTCGGCGGCGCGGTGCGTGCAGGCTGTTACCAAGTGCTCAAGCCCGGCGGCCGGCTGGTGTGGATCGCGCCGGCGCCGGCGGATTTCAAAGTGCCGCGCGACGACGTGCAGACGCTGCGGCCGGACGTGCAGCGCGACCGCGCGCATCTGGAACGCATGCTGGCGCTGCTCGCGGCCGGCGCGGTGCGCGTGCCGGAGATCACAAGTTATAAGCTTGCCGATGCGGCCAAGGCGCATATCGTCAGCGAAGGCCGGCACCTGCGCGGCAAGCTGGTGCTGGAGATGCGGTGAGGGCGATTGGCCGTTGCCGCGCCGTCATCGCCGGGCTTGACCCGGCGATCCATGATGACGTTCCGCGCGTTTCACCGAACTAATGTGCCGAGCCGACGCGCCGCATGGATGCCCGGGTCAAGCCCGGGCATGACGAGTCAGTACAAGCTCTCACTCCCCCGTCCGCTCCGGCACTTGAATCGGCGCGCAGTTGCGGCGGCCGGATTCGAAACATTGCTGCAGCTTGCGCGCATCGATGAGCGCATTGACCAGCCAGATGCCGGCGCCGATCAGCACGACGGCCACCACCGCCAGCACGATATTGGCGGTGCGCCGCTCGGCCTCGGTTTCCTGTTCGTCGTCGCCCGCCATGATGCCGGTTCCGCGTGCAGGGGCGGAAATCTAACATGGGCGCGGAATAAGCGGCGAGACTTCCAACCTTAGAGCGTGATCCGATTAGATTGAATCGCCGTGCGCACCTAACATCTTGCATGCGCATGATCTTTTCCGAAAACCGGTGCCCACTTTTCGGGATCATGCGCTAGAGTGTGGCGATCGAAGCCGAAGTAGCGCCGCGGGCACTCCGTGCTTTCGGCTACAGCGCCAGCCCAAAATGAACTCGCTTTACACCACACCCCAACTCACTCGCGTCTGTCGCCGATCGAGCGCGTGGGGTCGGTCTGCGCCAACGGGTCGGAGCCGGGAAAGGTTTCCCTTAAGCCTTCCTCCAGCTCGCGCTCGGCCCGCGTTGCCCGCTGCGCCTTGGCCCTGGCCTTCGTTTTCTTAGCCTTGTTTAGTTTCTTGTTTACTTTCTTGGCCGGCGGCCGCTTGCGCGCCGGCTTACGGGTCTTCGCCCGTTTCTGCTTGACCTTCTTGAGCTTCTTGGCCTTCTTCCTTTTCGCCATCGCCTCGCCTCCGCTTCAGCTGCGCGTCCGGCGTATTCTCACATAAAGCGCGCCCTCGCCGCCATGGGCGACATGGGCGTCCTCGAAGCCGATCACGAAGCTGCGGAATTCGGGCAGGCCGAGCCACTGCGGCACCTGCCGTTTTAACACGCCGCGCTCGCCGTCGCCGCGCGCGCCCAAATTCTTCGAACCTTTGCCGGTGATCACCAGCACCAGGCGCTTGTCGCGCGCGCTGGCGCCGCGCAGGAAATGCAGGAGCGCCGAATGCGCCTGCGCCTGCGTCAGCCCATGCAGGTCGATGCGGGCGTCGATCGCCTCCTTGCCGCGCGCCACCCGCGCGCGCAGGCGGCGGCCGAGCGGCGCCAGCGAAGGCGGCGTGGCTTGGCCTGGCGCCGGCGCTGCCGCCGCGACGCGCCGGGCGGCGGGCGCAGGCGGTTCGGGCGCCGGCTGAACGTCCTCATCGCCCGCGGGCGGCAGCAGCGGGCTCGCCTGCAAAGGCCTGATCGAACGGGTGAAAGAGTTCCCACAGCACGCGCTCGTCGCGCGACAGCAGGCGCCGCCGGCCCCGCTCGCGCACGCTCATGCCGCGGGAGGCCATGCCGCCGGCGCTTACGGCCGCGGCCTGGGCAGCGGCGTTTCTTTCTGCTTGGCGGAAACGGTACCGGTGACGTCGGGCGCCTTGCCTTTGGCCATTGCCTCCTGCACGGCGATCTCCTTTGGCCGCGGCCTGGGCAGCGGGATGGCACTCGCCGGATCGGTTTTCACCGAGACGTCCTTCGGCACCAGCATGACGAAATTGCCGAACTGCTTGATGCGGCCGGCGATGGAGCCGATGCCGTCGCCGTGCCCGAAATAGATGTCGGCGCGCGCCACGCCGCGGATTGCTCCGCCGGTATCCTGCGCGAACATCAAATGCCGGAACTTGTCGTCCGGCACGGTGTTCTTGATGGGGAATTTGGCGTCGATCCAGATCGGCGTGCCGTAGACGTGACGCGAAGGATCGACCGCCAGCGAGCGCTCGGGCGTCAGCGGAATTCCTTCCGCGCCGATCGGCTCCTGGTCCGCGTTGAGCCGCGTGTCCTTGAAGAACACATAGGAATGGTTCATCAGGCGCAGCGCCTTGCCCTCTTTCGGGTGCTCGGTCATGTATTCGCGAATCTTAGCCATCGACATTTCCTCGGGCGTATAGACGCCTCGGTCGATTAGGATTCGGCCGACCGGCGTGTAACGCTTGCCGTTGCTGGCATCGACGTTGAGGCGCAGCAACTCTCCGGTGTCGAGCTTGACGCGGAGCGAGCCCTGAATTTCCGCAAAGAAAGCGTCGATTGGGCTTTTGATCCAGCAGATCTCCAAGCCCTTGCCCTTCAGCGCGCCGCCGGCGACCGCGGAGCGATCCAAATGCCGCAGTCTGCCCTTGGGCGTGCGGTAGAGCGGCACGGTGAATTCGTCGGTCTTCTTGCGCGAGCCTTCGACCTGCAATTCCCAATAGCCGGTGTAGAAGCCGCCGGTGCCGGAATATGGGCCGATCGTCTGGTTGGGTGCGATGCGGATCGGCTTGAAATTCACTTCGAAGAACTTGCGCGCCTTTTTTTCGTCGGGCGCGTCAAGCGCGAGCGCATTCATGCAGGCGTTATAGAGGCCGCCGAAGAACGGGCGCGCTTTGCGCGCCGCTTTGCTCGCATTCTTGATGGCGTCGCAACTTTTCAGATAGGCCTGGAAGGCGGCGACCAGATTGTCCTGCTTCCAACCCTGGAGCGCGTTAAAGCTCACCGCTTCTGCGTGGCGGAAGCTGAGCCCGATAGCGTGGCGATGATGGTGATGGACGGCGTGCTTGTGCTTGTGCGCCTTCGCGCTCTTGGCCAGCGCCGGCGCGCCGGCGATCAGGCAGAGCCCGGTTGCAAAGCCGACGATGGCGCGCGCAAGCGTCATGCGGTCATTGTCCGGCTTCGGTCGCTACCAGTTTCCAGTTCGGATCGCGCGAGGACACATCGCGCGCGAAAGTCCACACGTCGGTCACGTCGCTGACGCGCTCGGCGTTGCCGTCGATCACGTTGCCATTCTTGTCGCGCGTCGCCGACACGAGCTTGGATTGGAATTTCACCGTGAGCTGCGCATTCTTGCCGCGCAGCTCGGCCGCGGTGATGTCGCACGCGTCGACCGAGACGAAGCGGTTCTCCACCGTCTCGCCGCGCTTCTCGCGCTCGCCGATGGCAGCGTCGAAGCCGTCGTAGACCTCGCGCCCGAGCAGGCCCTTCAGCGTGCGGCGGTCGCCCTCGGCATAGGCGCTGACGATCATCTCGTAGGCGGCACGCGCGCCGGCGACGAAGTGCGTGGGATCGAAACTGGGATCGACGCCGACGATGGCGTCGAACCCGGCGGCGAGCGGCGAGCCTGCCTCGGCTACGCCCTTCCAGCGTTCGCCCGGCGCCACCGGTTCGGCGGGCTCGACCGGCTTCGACCCGGACGCTTCGGCCGGGCGGTTGGTGGGCAGCGCCACGACTTTTTCCGTCGCCGGCCGCACCGGCTCGCGCGCCGAATAGGGATCGTAAGGCGGTCGCTCGCGCCCGGTGCGCTGACCGAGCACGCTGCGCAGACGCAAGAATATGAACACTGCGAGCGCCAGGAAAATGATGGTGTAAATGTCGAACACGTCTCGCATGCTTTCGAATAACCGTGGCATCGGCGGCCGAATCATGCCGGCCGCCCCCTCTCCGAGACTTATGTATGCTGGCGGGCAGGCCGATCCATAGGCCCGGCGCCGGCATTTCGGCGCTTTTTAAGCCTCATTTGCCAAGCTTAGACGATCGAGACGCCGCCGCCAACCTTGCCGCCCGCAGAGAAGCACCGATGAATGTGGCAAAATACCTGTTGTTCGCCCTCTTAGGCCTGCCGGTGATGGAACTGGCAGCCTTTGTTGCCGTTGCGGCGCAGATCGGCTCGCTCGCCGCCGTGGCGTTGACCGGGCTGACCTCCTTGGCCGGCTTGGCGATCCTGCGTTACGCCAGCGACCGCCATTCCAACCGCATTTGGATGGCGGTGGTCGACGGCAACCTGAAGGCATTCCGCGCCGATGGCCGCGCCGGCTTTACCGTTTTGGCCGGATTTCTCCTGTTGCTTCCGGGGTTTATCACCGACGCCCTGGGCCTTTTGCTGCTCGCCGGGCAAGGCCTGAGCGCGGCGCTTCGACGCGGCGAGCCCCCGCGCCCCGACGGCGTGGTCGATCTGCCGCCAGAGGACTGGCGCCGCGTGCCCGACCCCGAATTGCCCGACCGGCGCGGCGGCGACGAGCCGCGCTAGGCAAATCCTTGTTCGCCCTCGGACGCTATGTTAGCCAGCGCCGGCCGACCGATTTTCCGGACAACATCATGCGTCGCCAATTGCCAAGCGTCGCCGGCGCGAGGGAGATTTCATGAGTATCACCGATGGCGGACCCTTCCCGGGACAGGCTGGGCAAGCGCAAGCCGGCCAGGCGCAGCTCATGGTGATTGCGCAATACATCAAGGACCTGTCGTTCGAGAATCCGAACGCGCCGCGTTCGCTGATGGCCGCCGACCGCCAACCGCAGATCGGTATCCAGATCAATGTCGAGGGCAAGCCGCTGTCCGACACCGACTTCGAGGTGACCCTGCGGCTCGAGGCCAAGGCCGAGCTCAACGGCGAAACGATGTTCGGCCTGGAATTGGATTACGCCGGCCTGTTCCGCTTCGGCAGCGTCGCGGCCGAGAACATGAACGAGATCGTGCTGATCCAGTGTCCGCAAATCCTGTTTCCGTTCGCGCGCGAGATCATCGCCACGACCGTGCGCAACGGCGGCTTCCCGCCTTTGATGCTGGAGCCGGTCGATTTCGCCAGACTTTACCGCGAGCGCATGGCGCAGACGCAAGGCGCCCCGCCGTCGATGGCGTAATATTCCTTCCCCGTCATTCCGGGGCGCGGCCGCAAGGCCGCGAACCCGGAATCCATAATCCCTGCGCTGCAAAGTACAGATTCCGGGCCCGCCGCCTTAAGCGCGTTTACGCGCTTCTTCGCCGCACTATGGCGCCGGCCCGGAACGACAAACCAATTGTCCGAATCAAACCAATATCAGACTTCATCCGCCCGATAGTGCCGCCACAGCGCGTCGTCGCCCAGGCCGGCGATGAATTCGCGATGCGCGGCGCGCTCTTCATCGCTCACGCGCGGAGTGAGCGCGACCGGCCGCGCGCGCAAAGCGCCGCCGCCCGCGCCGCTGCTCCCACGCGCACCGAGCGCGGCCAGACCGAGCTGCGCCTGGCGCGCGCCGATCAATTCGACATAGACCTCTGCCAGGATTTCGGCGTCGAGCAGCGCGCCGTGCTTGGTGCGGCGCGAATTGTCGATGCCGTAGCGCGTGCACAGATCGTCGAGCCGGTTCGGCCCCGCGGGGTGCTTGCGCCGCGCCAGCATCAGCGTGTCGATCAGCCGCTCGCGCGCGATCAGCGCGCGCTGCACGCGCTTGAGCTCGGCGCACAGGAAACCGTGGTCGAAAGAGGCATTGTGGATCACCAGCGGCGCTTCTTCGCCGATGAAAGTGAGGAAATCGTCGACCACGTCGATGAACAGCGGCTTGTCCTTGAGGAATTCGCCGGTGAGCCCGTGGATGGCGGCCGCCTCCGCCGGCACGTCGCGCTCGGGATTGAGATAGACGTGGAAGGTGGCGCCGGTCGGAAATCGGTTGACGAGCTCGATGCAGCCGAGCTCGACCAGACGGTGGCCCTGCCCCGGATCGAGGCCGGTGGTTTCGGTATCGAGGACGATTTCGCGCATCGTTACTTTCTTGTCGTTCCGGGGCGCTCGTGCAGCGAGCGAACCCGGACTCCAGATGCTTGCTCGGAGTTCTAATTCTGGATTCCGGGTTCGGCCCGTCGGGCCGGCCTGGAATGACTATCTCCGATTCGGCATCTTAGCCACCCGCTTGAGGATTTCACGCACCTGGGCGCGCGCGGGCTCGAAGCCGTGCCCGCTATCCACGATGAAATCGGCACGCTCCCGTTTCTCGGCGTCCGGCATCTGCTTGGCCAGCAACGCGCGGAACTTTTCTTCGCTCATGCCCGCCCGCTCGAAGGCGCGCGCGCGCTGCACCGCCGCCGGCGCCGACACCACCACCACCGCGTCGCAGCGTTTTTCTCCTTGCGTCTCGAACAGCAGCGGAATGTCGAGCACCGCCACCTTGGCGCCGGCGCGCGCGGCCTCCGTCAGAAACCGCTCTTCGGCCCGGCGCACCAGCGGGTGCACGATCGACTCGAGCTGCTTGATCGCCGCCGCGTCGCCCAGCACGCGTTTGCCCAGCTTCTCGCGGTCGACCTTGCCGCCCGCGATGGTGCCGGGAAACGCCGATCCGATCAGCGGCACCGCCTCGCCCTCATACAGCCTATGCACCGCGGCATCGGCATCGTGCACCGGCACACCCTCCTCGGCGAAGAATTTCGCCGTGGTCGATTTGCCCATGCCGAGCGAGCCGGTGAGACCGAGGATGAACATGAACTATCCAGCAACGAAGCCGTTCTGCCGCAGGAAACCCAACAGCGGCAGCAGCGGCAGGCCGAGAATGGTGAAATAGTCGCCATCCACCCGTTCGAACAGATGCACGCCGATGCCCTCGAGCTGGTAGCCGCCGACGCTGGTCAGTACCGCCTTGCCGGCCAGCTCAAGATAGGTGTCGAGGAAATCGTCGGAGAAGTCGCGCATGGTCAGCCGCGCGGTATCGACGCAGTCAAACAGCACCGTGCCGTCGCGCACCAGCGCCAGCGCCGAGTGCAGTTCGTGCGTGCGCCCGCGCAATTGCTTGAGCTGGCTGGCCGCCTCGGCTCGGTCCTTGGGCTTGGCGAAACGTTCGTGGCCGCGTGCCAGGGTCTGGTCGGCACCCAGCACCAGCCGCCCCGGCAATTTTGCCGCCCCGGCCGAAGCCTTGGCGCGCGCCAGATGCCGCGCCACCGCCGGCGGATCGCCGATGCCGCTTTCCGCCTCGACCGCACGCTCGTCGATCTGGGCGGGGCGCGTCTCGAAGCGCAAGCCGGCACCGGCCAAGATCTTGCCGCGCACCTCGCTGCGCGAGGCGAGCACTAGCGGCTGCGGGGCGCGCCAGAGGGGCATCAGGGTTGCCTACCTTGCTGTCATTCCGGGCGACCGCCAAAAGCGGTCGAGCCCGGAATCCATATACCGCAGCAGGCATTATGGATTCCGGGTTCGCGCGCTGCGCGCGCGCCCCGGAATGACTGGTGAATGAAAATCGACATACCCGCTATGTCGCCGGCTGC
The DNA here is from genome assembly GCA_963805535.1 of uncultured Pseudomonadota bacterium. Taxonomy (GTDB): domain Bacteria; phylum Pseudomonadota; class Alphaproteobacteria; order Rhizobiales; family Xanthobacteraceae; genus Pseudolabrys. The sequence continues at coordinate 415,206 of CAWDUV010000001.1, read as the reverse complement.
CGGCGCCGCTCGGTCAACAGCCGCATCACCGCGGCCGCCGTCTCCTCGATCGACCGACGCGTCACGTCGATCGACGGCCAGTTGTGCTTGGCGCACAACCGGCGCGAAAACGCCACCTCCTCCGCGACCGACTTCTTGTCGATGTACTGATCGTCGTCGCGGTGCGCGCGCAAACCGAGCAGCCGGTTCTCGCGGATCTGCACGATGCGCTCGGGGCTCGCATACAGCCCCACCACCAGCGGGCGGGTGAGCTGCTCCACCTGCGGCGCCAGCGGCACCCCCGGCACCAGCGGCACATTGCCAGTCTTGATGCCGCGGTTGGCGAGATAGATCGAAGTCGGCGTCTTGGAGGTGCGCGACACGCCCACCAGCACCACGTCGGCATTCTCCAGCCCTTCCGGGTGCTGACCGTCGTCGTGCACCATGGAAAAGTTGAGCGCGTCGATGCGCTGGAAATACTCGGCGTTGAGCACGTGCTGCGCGCCGACGCGGTGAATGGTCTCGGCGCCGAGATAGGACTGGAACAGCCTGAGAATCGGCCCCAGCACCGACATGCAGGGCAGCCCGAGCTCGCGGCACTTCTCTTCCAGCGCCTGAATCAGGTCCTCTTCCAGCAGCGTGTAAAGTACGAGCCCGGGGGCCTCGGCGATCTCGGCCAGCACGTGGTCGAGCTGCTTCTTGGAGCGCACCATGGGGTAGAGATGCTCGACCGGCGAGACATTGGCATATTGCGCGGCCGCCGCGCGCGCGACCGTAATCAGGGTTTCGCCGGTGGCGTCGGACACGAGATGCAGGTGGAAATAGCCGGTGTCGGGCATCGGTATAGCGGCGGGACGTCCTGTGGACAGGACGGGAGAAGGCCACGGCTTTGGGGCGCGCGCAAGCGCCGGCCCGAAAGACTGCAAATCCCGTCCACATGGCTGCCTTCGGGACAGAGCCAAGACCGACGCGCGACCGATGAGCGGCTATGTGGATGGCGCCTTGGGGAAAGCCGGGGAAAGCTCAACGAAAGGCCCGCAAAACGGGCGTTATACGTGTGGACGGCGAAACGCGGGATTAGGCGGGTTTCTGAATCGCGGCTTTGCCGCCGGTGGACAGAATGTTGATTGGCAGTCATGAGTCCAATTCACGCGCCAATAACTACTACAAAGAGCATTATAAGATTCTATGGAAAAAGGAGTTCAAAACGCAGGCGTGGGGACAAAGCCGCTACTGGCCGTCTTGGACCGGCAGCGCCTGCATGTTCCGCCGGTCTGGATGATGCGGCAGGCAGGCCGCTATCTGCCGGAATATCGCGAGCTGCGCGCCAAGGCCGGCGGCTTTCTCGATCTGTGTTTCAATCCCGAGTTCGCCGCCGAAGTTACCCTGCAGCCGGTGCGGCGCTTCGGCTTCGACGCGGCCATTTTGTTTTCCGATATTCTGGTGATCCCGCTGGCGCTCGGCCGCAAGCTCTGGTTCGTGGAAGGCGAAGGGCCGCGGCTCGAGCCGCTCGCCGATGCGAAGGCCTTGCTGTCGATCGGCCACGCGGCGGATGCGAATGTGCTGGCGCCGATCTATGAGACGGTGCGGCGGGTCAAGGCGGCGCTGCCCAAGCAAACGACTTTTATCGGCTTCTGCGGCGCGCCCTGGACCGTGGCCACTTACATGGTTGCCGGCCAAGGCACGCCCGACCAGGCGCCGGCGAAAGACCTGGCGGCGGCCGAGCCAGAGGCCTTCCAGCACTTGATCGATTGTCTGGTCGAAGCCTCGGTCGATTATCTGGCGGCCCAATTGGACGCTGGTGCCGAGGTGGTGCAGATTTTCGATACCTGGGCCGGCTCATTGCCGCCTGACGATTTCGAGCGCTGGTGCGTGCAGCCGACGAAAGCGCTGGTCGCGAAACTGCGGGCGAAAAAACCCGGCGCCAAGGTGATCGGCTTTCCGCGCGGCGCCGGCCGGAACATTCCGCGCTATGTCGAGCAGACGAAGGTCGACGCGGTCAGTCTCGGCAACGAGATCGACCGCGCTTTTGCGCGCGATTCGATCCAAGCGCACGTGCCGGTGCAGGGCAATGTCGATCCCAATATCCTGCTCGCCGGCGGCGCGGCGCTCGACCGCGAGGTGGACGACGTGCTGGAAAAGCTCGGGCAAGGCCCGCTGATCTTCAACCTCGGCCACGGCATCCTGCCGACGACGCCGCTCGCGCATGTGGAGCGGATGCTGAAGCGGGTGCGGGGATAATCTCGACCCGTCATGGCCCGGCTTGTCCCGGCCACCTCGCTTAGGTAGGCACGCCCGTGCCAAGGTGCCCGGGACCACCGGGCCGCGGCGCGGAGCCTGTCCTCGGGCCGCGCTTAGCGCGGACCCGTTGGCGCCGGCCCGGTGATGACAGAAACGCCATGTACCTCTGGATCAAAGCCTTCCACATCATCGCGGTCATCGCCTGGATGGCCGGCATGCTCTATCTGCCGCGGCTGTTCGTCTACCACGCCGCCGCCAAGCCCGGCTCCGAGCAGTCGGAGACCTTCAAGGTGATGGAGCGCCGCCTGCTCAAGGCGATCATGACGCCGGCCATGATCGCGACCTGGCTGCTCGGCATCGTGCTGGTGCTGCAGGGCCAATTCCTCGGCGCCACCTGGTTTCACGTCAAGATTGCCCTGGTCTTGGCGATGACCATCCTGCACGGCCTGTTCAGCCACTGGGCGCACGACTTCGCCCTCGACCGCAACCCGCGCTCGCCGAAATTCTACCGTATTGCCAATGAGATACCGACGATACTCCTGATCGTCATCGTGATCATGGCAACCGTCAAACCGTTTACTTAAACACCGGCTTGCACAGGGTCGGGGCCCCAGCCCCTTGCGCGAAACCTCCCGTCAACTTATCTTGATTACATCCCACCGAACGCAGGCGGATGCAGTCGCGTTCCGGAACCGAGAGTAGCGGGTCCGGTTGCAGCATCGGGTTCCGGGATACCTTCCCCAATACGCCTCTCCGAAGACCTGCGATCCCACCTTTCGATTTGCACCAGCGCCGCACCTTTCGTTCCCGAAACACGCCGCCGGTCTATCTATCCAACAGGACTAAACCCGCATGCGGGAAATGAAACTCCAAGACCTCAAGTCAAAAGCCCCGGCCGATCTCCTCTCCTTCGCGGAAGAGCACCAGGTCGAGAACGCCAGCACCATGCGCAAGCAGGAGCTGATGTTCGCCATCCTGAAGCAGCTCGCCACGCAAGAGGTCGACATCATCGGCGAGGGCGTCGTCGAAGTGCTGCCGGACGGCTTCGGCTTCCTGCGCTCGCCGGAATCGAATTATTTGTCCGGTCCCGACGACATCTACGTCTCGCCCTCCCAGATCCGCCGTTTCGGTCTGCGCACCGGCGACACTGTCGAAGGCCACATTCGTTCGCCGAAGGAAGGCGAGCGCTACTTCGCGCTGCTCAAGGTCAACACCATCAACTTCGAGGACCCCGAGAAGGCGCGCCACAAGATCAACTTCGACAACCTGACGCCGCTCTATCCCGACGAGCGGCTGAAAATGGAATACGAGGATCCGATCAAGAAGGACCTCTCCGCCCGCGTCATCGACATCGTGGCGCCGATCGGCAAGGGCCAGCGCGCGCTGATCGTCTCGCCGCCGCGCACCGGCAAGACGGTGCTGCTGCAGAACATCGCCCACTCGATCACCGCCAATCATCCGGAGACTTACCTGATCGTGCTGCTCATCGACGAGCGGCCGGAGGAAGTCACCGACATGCAGCGCTCGGTGAAGGGCGAGGTGGTGTCCTCGACCTTCGACGAGCCGGCCTCGCGCCACGTACAGGTGGCCGAAATGGTGATCGAGAAGGCCAAGCGCCTGGTCGAGCACCAGCGCGACGTGGTGATCCTGCTCGATTCGATCACCCGCCTCGGCCGCGCCTACAACACCGTGGTGCCGTCGTCCGGCAAGGTGCTCACCGGCGGCGTCGACGCCAATGCCCTGCAGCGGCCGAAGCGCTTCTTCGGCGCCGCGCGCAACATCGAAGAGGGCGGCTCGCTCACCATCATCGCCACCGCGCTGATCGACACCGGCAGCCGCATGGACGAAGTGATTTTCGAAGAGTTCAAGGGCACCGGCAATTCCGAGCTCATCCTCGACCGCAAGGTGGCCGACAAGCGCACCTTCCCGGCGATCGACATCACCCGCTCCGGCACCCGCAAGGAAGAGCTGCTCACCGAGCCGGCGGTGCTGAAGAAGATGTACGTCCTGCGCCGCATCCTCAATCCGATGGGCACCATGGACGCCATCGACTTCCTCCTGGACAAGCTGCGCAACACCAAGAGCAACAGCGAGTTCTTCGAGTTGATGAATACGTAATTCGGTTTGTCAGGAATGGAGCAAATGGCCGGCCTCGCGCCGGCCATTTCTTTTTGCCGCCGCGAACCAGCGCGCGCTCGACCGGCGCCGCGGATCGCGCGGTGCTAGGCCAGCTTCAATGCGCAATGCCGGGCGAAATGCCGGAAATCGCGGTTGCGCGCGATCAACGCGACTTCGTGGTCGAGGCATGATTGGGCAATCAGCGTGTCGGCGAGCCGGGCGCGCAGGCGGCGCGCGATAATAATCGAGCGCAATGCAGCCGCGCGGACCCAATAGTCGGGCAGCAACTCCAGGCGCGGCAGGTTGAGCAGCAGGTTGCGATGTGCGTCGGAAAGCGTGGGCTCGCACAGCACCTCGGTCAGCACGACCGGTGGGAGAGCCATTTCGCCGGCCAGCAGGCTCGTGTCCAAGGCCTCGACATCGGCGCCAATATCGCCGCTGAGGTAGGCGATCAAGGTGGAGGAATCGACGGCAATCATTCTCGGTCGTGACGCAGCGAATCGAGATCGATGGTGAATTTCAGCTGGCCACGAAGGTCTCGCAGCTCGTGCTGGGCGCGCATCGAAGCCAGACGTTTCAGCCCCGCGCGCACCGTCTCGGTGACGCCTTCGCCGGTATAGGCCTGGGCCAGTTCGAGGTCCTCCTTGGGCACGTAGACAGTTATTTTGCGGAGTTTAGTCATAGACTTAACGTACCAGCATCGATGCTGGTATTCAAGCTGGCTTCTCGACCAGCAAACAGCTTTATTTGTCGGCTTATTGCCGCGAGGCGAGCGCCCGATCCGGCAAGGCCGCGGCCGCCTGCGCCTCGGCCGCCGGCCGCGGCTTGTGCCGGCATAGCCAGCAGGCAGCGCCCACGGCCACCGCGGCCACCACCGCGCCGCCGGCGACGTCGATGGCGTAATGGGCGCCATCGAGTGGCGTCGCCGCGATCAGCGCCATATTGAGCCCCAGCGCCGGCCACTGCAGGCGCGGCACCGTGCGCAGCGTCCAGATGAAGATCAGCGCCGCGGTGGTATGGAAGCTCGGGAAGCTGACCAGCCCTTCCAGGTTGTCGAGCCGCACCGCGTGCAATGTGCCGGCGCGCAGCGCGTCCAAGGTCGGCTCCGGCGTATAGAGCCCGGCCGGGATGTGCGCCAGGCGCGGCAGGTCGACGAACACGAAGGCGGTGAGCGAGGGCGTGAATACCGAAACAAGCGCGGTGAGCACCAGCGCCACGGCGATCGCGACGATCATGCGCTGCAGCCGCTCGAGATCGTCCGCCACGAACATGATCACCGGTACGGCGGCGAATTGCGGCAGCATGGAAAAATAAGCGACCTGCAGGACCTGCGCGAGCCAGGGCCGGTGGTCGAAGAAGGCAAGATAGGCCTGCCGGTGGAAGCCGAGCGTGTTGTCGATGGCGTAGAGCTCGGCATCGACGTAAGGGAATTTGGCGGTCACTGCGGCATAAGTAAGCAGGATGCCGAACAGGAGAATGAGCAGGATCTGCCCGGCCGAAGCGGTGAGAATCTTCAGCCGCGCATTGGGCCGTAGCGACGAATAGAACCAGCTGATCGCAAAAAGCGCGGCGATCGCGGCAAAGACGTAAGGGTTGCTGGCGAAGTCGAGCCGCAGCCCGCCAAGCGCGAAGCTCACCGCGGTGAGCAAGGCCATGCCCGCAATGAGCGCCCAGATCACGGGCGTATGGCTGTGCCGCATCGAAACCGCCCGCGTCCGGCGGGGTGCGCCGGGCGCCGACCCCTTGACGCTTTTGTCGGTGGAACTCGCCTCACCTGTGGCACGCGCGCGGTAAAGGCCGCGTAAAGCGATACCGTTAATGCGGTGGTCACCATTCGCGGTGTCCGGATCGCGGTTCCTTGCGCGGAACACAATCGCATTTCGCCCGTTGTAGGGCGGGTTCTTGTCGGGAGAGGTGGGTCGCAAACAATCCGACTTTCAGCCGGGCATGTCCGCGCTTTGCTCACAGCGCGGCTTCTTGCATGGACGGCTGACCGCGAGAGCTCATCGGACGGGGCAGGGGCAAATCCGCACAAATCTGTCACTGCAAAAGAGGGACGCGATGACTCGTTTGACCGTCTTGGGTGTGCCGCTCGCTTTTGTTCTCGCCGCCTATCAAGCCCATCCTGCTTTCGCCCGTCACCGCCATCACCACCATCATAATTCTTATCGCCATCACGCAGTGCGCGACTGCCAGCTCACCAATGACGGTCGTCGGGTGTGCGGTCCGCGGCTCGGCGCGCGCGCTGTCGCGCTCGACGCCAACGGCAATCGCGTCCGCCGCGTTGCAAGCGCGGACGGCGGCGGCACCGTCATCGGCGCGCGGCCGTCCGGCTGTCCGCACGCCTATTGCGGCTGCGGCTTGCGCAAATTTCTTGGCCTTGCCGACAAACGGCTCAATCTCGCCAGCAACTGGGCGCGGCTGTTTCCGCGCGTCGCGGGTCCGCGCGCCGGCGTTGCCGCCGTGCGCAGTCACCACGTGATGTATATCGAGGGCCGCGCCGGAAATGGCGGCTGGCTGGTGCGCGATTACAATTCCGGCGGCGGTCTGTCGCGCGTGCACGTGCGCGACGTGCGCGGCTACATCTTCGTCGATCCGCGCGGTTGAGCGCGGCTTGCAACTTCTCGCATGAGCGGCGCGGCGGCGACGCGCATTCGTATCACCGCGCTCAAACTTTATGCGCGTTTGCCGCTATTTGATGCGGCGTTTGCTGCACGTGCGAAAGGATTTGGAAACTACATTCGAGCGAATTTGACCGCCGGAATTTCCCGGCGAGTCCGCAATGCCGTCCAAAGCTTTCCGATTTCCGCGCCCGGCCTTGTGGATTGCTATTCCCACCTTCGCCGCCGGCGCCGCCGTCGTCGCTGTCATGAGTCTGTGGCCGTCGACCGCACTCGCGCTCGCGGTCGCGGCGGCCGGCGCGCTGGTGGTCGGCTGCTTCGCCGACGCCAGGCTTGCCGGCATCACCGCGTCCATCGGCAAGATCGCCGCCGGCGACCGCTATCTGAGCCTGCCGCAGCTGATCGGCGATGGCGCCTTGCAGGCCTTCGGCGAGACCGCCGAGACCATCCGCGGCGCGCTGATCGAGGCCGACACGCTCGCCGTCGATCAACGCCGGCACGAGACCGAGGCGCGGCTGCACCACGCCGGCCGCGCCTTCTTCACCGGCAATTTCCGCCGCGGCATCGACGAGGTAGTCAACGCTTTCACCAGTGCCGGCGAGCGCATCCGTGCCACCGCCGCGGCGCTGGGTGACACCAACGCGCTGATGGCGCGGCAAGTGATGCAATCCTCCGACGCCGCCGGGCGCGCGGCCGAGGATGTTGCCGGTGTTGCCGCCGCCGCGCGCGACGTGCAGGGGCTGGTGGTCGATTCCGGCCGCCAGGTCGAGGCGACGCGCGCCGCCACCCAGCGCACCGTCGGCGACCTCGCCCGCGCCGACGAGACCATGCGCAATCTCGACCTGGCTGCCACCCGCATCGAGCAGGTGATCAAGCTGATCGCCTCGATTGCCGGGCAGACTTCGCTGCTCGCGCTCAATGCCGCCATCGAGGCCGCGCGCGCCGGCGAAGCCGGCCGCGGCTTTGCGGTGGTGGCGGCCGAGGTCAAGGAATTGGCCCGTTTGACCGACCAGGCGACCAAGGAGGTCGGCGCGCAAATCCACGACATCCAGGCGGCGGTGCAGCAGACGGCCGCGGCGATCGGCGCCGTCGACAGCAGCGTTGCCGACATGGGCCAGGTGAACGAGACGCTGGCGCAACTGATGGAGCAGCAGATCGCGCAGCTCGAGGTGATCGGTACCGAGGCGACCAAGGTCGCTGTCACCGTCGGCGAGACGCTGCCCGGCATTCGCGCCGTGGTGAGCGACGTCGCCGCCGCCGGCGACGCCGTGCTGACCACCACCGACGACCTGATCGAGCGCGCCCGCTCGCTCACCGCCTCGGTCAGCCGCTATTTCGCCGATCTCGACCACGGCTCGATCAAGGTCGGCATTTTGCATTCGCTGTCGGGCACGCTCACGACCAGCGAGCGGCCGCTGCAGCAGCTCATCGTGATGATGATCGAGAAGCTCAACCGCGCCGGCGGCCTGCTCGGCCGGCCGGTGGAGGCGGCCATCATGGACCCGCGTTCCTCGCTCGATGCCTATGCCGGACAGGCCGAGGAATTGCTGCGCGACCACGGCGCGGTCGCCATTTTCGGCTGCTGGAGCTCGGCCTCGCGCAAGCGCGTGCTGCCGGTATTGAAAAAATACGACGGGCTGCTGTTCTACCCGAGCCAATACGAAGGCCAGGAACAGTCGCCGCACGTCGTCTATACCGGCGCCACGCCCGCGCAGCAGGCGCTGCCGGCGGTCGATCATCTCTTGCGCCTCGGCCGCCGGCGCTTTTTCCTCATCGGCACCGACTACGTCTATCCGCGCACCACCAACGCCATCATCCGCAACTATCTCAAGAGCCGCGGCGTCGATGCCGACGCGGTGGCCGAGCTTTATATGCCATTCGGCGAACGCGCCTGGCACGAGACGGTGCAGCACATCCGCCGCTTCGCCGGCCGTGACGGCGCCATCATTGCCACGCTGGCCGGCGATTCCAACGTGCATTTCTTCCGCGAGCGCGCGCGCCAGGGGCTCGACGCCGACATCCTGCCGGTGATGAGCCTGTCACTCGGCGAGATGGAATTGCCGGCGCTGGCCGAGCGCAAGCTGATCGGCCACATGGTGTCGTGGAGCTATCTGCATACGCTCGATACGCCGGAAAACCGTGCGCTGATCGCGGAATGGCGCGCGTTCACCGGCGACGCATCGGCGGTGACCAACGACCCCATGGAGGCGAGCTGGCTGGGCTTTCAGCTCTGGTGCCAGGCGGTCAATGCCGCCGGCACCACCGCGCCGGAGGCGGTACGCCGTGCGCTCGCCGGCCGCCGCATCCGCGGCCTGAGCGGCTTCGACGTGCTGCTCGATGCCGAGACCCAGCATTTGCGCAAGCCGGCGGTGATCGGCCGCTTCGATGCGCATAACGTGATCCAGCCGGTGTGGATCAGCGACGGCCTGATCGCGCCCGAGCCCTGGAGCCGCTGGCTGCCGCAGGACGCAAGCCTCAAGCGCGCGAGTTGAGGAAGCCCGCTTATCCCCTCGCCGGGTCGGGCATGCAGGTGACGGTCTTGTCGCCGGCCTTCTTGTCGGCCAGCGCCTGCTTGCAGGTCTGCAGGCTGGAATAGCCGCAGTGCACGCGCGAATGCGCCTTCTGCTTGAAGCCGCACCAGTCGGCCGCGCCCGCCGGCGCGCTCGACAGCGCCAGCACGGCGGCCACAGCCAAAGCCCCGGCGAAACCTGTCACCACTCGCATTTCCGTGATCCTCCCCGCCCCCGGATCGGTGAAACGGCGATTGTCACCTTTGCCGCGGCGGGATCAAGGGCTTTGCATCGCCGCAACCGCCGGCGCGATCTCGGCCGCGCTGACAACCGGCAGCGAGCAGGTTGTACCGACGCAGACGAAGGCGGCCGGCCCTTGTGCCGCCTTCAGCTTCTCCTGCGCCGGGTGGCCGGCCGGCAAATCGGCGCTCGATGGGCGCGCGCAGCACGACGCGGTCGAGATAGGGCAGCTTGAGCGCCGCCGCGACCAGATCGCCGCCCTCGCCCGTCACCACGATCTCGGCTGCGCGCAGCCGCAGGTCGAGCGCGTTGAGCAGCGCCGCATGGCCGAACAAATTGCGTGCCTGCGCCGACAGGATGCCGTCGAACAGCCGGTCGGCCTGCTGCCGCCACTTCTCGTCGCCGGTGAGCGCCGCCAGCCGCACCAGGTTGCCGGCGGCGATCGAGTTCGGATTGGGGATGGCGTCGTCGGCGGTCGAATGCGGGCGCACCACCAGGCCTTCGGCATCGTCGGCGGTGAGGTAATAGCCGCCGCTGTCGCGGTCGGCGTAATGGGCGTCGAGCTGAGCCTGCCAGCTCAGCGCCCGCTCGAGCAGCGCGCGCTCGCCGCCCGCCTCAAAGAGCGCCAGCGCCGCGCGGATCATGGCGGCATAGTCGGAGGCAAGCCCCGGCAGCAGCAATTGCCCCGCCCGCCAGGAATGGCCGAGCCGCTCGCCGTCGCTCATTTTGCCGGCGATGAAGTCGAAGGCGGCCCGCGCCAGGGCGATCCAGTCGGGCTCATTGAGGATCACCCCGGCATTGACCAGCCCAGCGATCATCAGCCCGTTCCAGTCCGCCAGCACCTTGTCGTCGAGCCCCGGCCTGACGCGTTTCTCACGTATTTCCAATAACTTACCGCGCAACATGGAAAATCGTGCTGCAGCATGATCGGGTGACCCCATAGCATGAGCATCTGCAGCATGAGTTTCCGTGCTGCGCGGTAAGTGGTTGAGACGATTGAGGATATTATGACCCTCGAAATTGCCGCCCGCCGTCACGTCGTATTCCGCAGCAAAATCCGCAGCATCGGGCCCCAGCGCGGCCTCGATCTCAGCCAGCGACCAGACGTAGAATTTCCCCTCTTCCCCTTCCGAATCGGCATCGAGCGAGGCGGAAAAGGCCCCCTCCGCGGTCACCATCTCGCGCTTGAGCCAGGTCACCGTCTCGCGCGCGCGCTGGGCGAACAGCGGATTGCCGCTGCGCTGCCAGGCCAGCGCCAAGAGCGGCAGCAGCTGTGCATTGTCGTAGAGCATCTTCTCGAAATGCGGCACCAGCCACCGCTCATCGACGGAGTAGCGCGAGAAGCCGCCGCCCAGATGATCGTAGATGCCGCCCTCGCTCATGTGCTCGAGCGCGTGCTCGACCGTCTCGAAGAAGCGCGCCTCGCGCGTGCGCATCCCGGCCCGCCAGAGAAACTCCAGGATCGCCGGCTGCGGAAACTTGGGCGCGCCGCGCATGCCGCCGTGCGCGGGATCGAACATATTGGCGATCTGACCGGCGGCGCCGTTGAGGTCCTCTCCTGTGATGACCACGCGCCCTTCCGGCCGCGCCTTCTCGGCCAGCCGCGCCAGTAGCGCCTTGCGGTTCTGCTCGATCTTGGCCGGCTCCTCGCGGAACAGCCGCGCCACCTCGCGCAGCACGTCGACGAAAGCCGGCCGCCCATAGCGCGCGTCCTTGGGAAAATACGTGCCGCCCCAAACCGGCTCGCCCTTGGGCGTCAGAAACATCGTCAGTGGCCAGCCGCCCTGCTCGCCGAGCAAATGCAGCGCGTTCATGTAGATCTGGTCGATGTCGGGTCGCTCCTCGCGGTCGACTTTGATGCTGACGAACAGCTCGTTCATGACATGCGCGGTGGCTTCGTCCTCGAAGCTCTCATGCGCCATCACGTGGCACCAGTGGCAGGCGGCATAGCCGACCGAGAGCAAAATAGGCTTGTTTTCACTGCTCGCCTTTGCAAGCGCCGCCGGCCCCCATTGCCACCAGTCGACCGGATTATGGGCGTGCTGCAGCAGATAAGGCGACGTCGCCTGCGCCAGGCGGTTGGTCGGGGCGGTAGGGGATGAGGTCATGGGCGCAGCCTATCGCGTATGAAGTTTCCCGTCATCGGAGACGGTGCGCCAGTCTCTCTTTTCCTCTCCCCGCACAGCGCGGAGAGGTGGAGGCTGCTTTTGTATTACAGAATAAACCGGCTCAGATCCGCGTTCTTGGCCAGATCGCCGATATTCTTCTGCACGAAGGCGGCATCGATCTTGACCGTCTCGCCGGCGCGGTCGGGGGCGGAGAAGGAGATGTCGTCGAGCACGCGTTCCATCACGGTCTGCAGCCGGCGCGCGCCGATGTTCTCGATCGAAGAATTCACCGACACCGCGATATCGGCGAGCGCGTCGATGGCGTCCTCGGTGAAATCGAGCGTGACGCCCTCGGTCGCCATCAGCGCCACGTATTGCTTGATCAGCGAGGCCTCCGGCTCGGTCAGGATGCGGCGTAAATCGTCGCGCGTGAGCGCGTTGAGCTCGACGCGGATCGGCAGCCGGCCCTGCAATTCTGGCAGCAGATCGGAGGGCTTGGAAATGTGGAAGGCGCCGGAGGCGATGAAAAGAATGTGGTCGGTCTTCACCGGCCCGTGCTTGGTGGCGACGGTGGTGCCTTCGATCAGCGGCAGCAGGTCGCGCTGCACGCCTTCGCGCGAGACATCGCCGGTCATGCGGCCCTCACGCGCGCAAATTTTATCGATTTCATCGAGGAAGACGATGCCGTTCTGCTCCACCACGTGGATGGCGTCCTGGGTAAGCGAATCGCTGTCGAGCAGCTTGTCGCTCTCCTCGGTTACCAGCAGCTCGTGCGATTCCTCGACGGTGACGCGGCGGGTCTTGGTGCGGCCGCCGCCGAGCTTGCCGAAAATATCGCCGATCGAGATGGCGCCCATCTGCGCGCCCGGCATGCCGGGGATTTCGAACATCGGCATGCCGGAGCTTCCGGCCTGCACTTCGACCTCGATTTCCTTGTCGTCGATCTCGCCGGCGCGCAGCTTCTTGCGGAAGCTTTCGCGCGTGGCGGGGCTTGCGCCGGGGCCGACCAGGGCGTCGAGCACGCGCTCCTCGGCATTGAGCTCGGCCTTGGCCTTGACGTCCTTGCGCTTCTTCTCGCGGGTGAGCGCGATGGAGATTTCCACCAGGTCGCGCACGATCTGCTCGACGTCGCGGCCGACATAGCCGACCTCGGTGAACTTGGTGGCCTCGACTTTCAGGAAGGGTGCGCCGGCGAGCCGCGCCAGCCGCCGCGATATCTCGGTCTTGCCGACGCCGGTCGGGCCGATCATCAGGATGTTCTTGGGCAGCACTTCCTCGCGCAATTTGTCGTCGAGCTTGAGCCGGCGCCAGCGGTTGCGCAGCGCGATGGCGACGGCGCGCTTGGCGTCGCCCTGGCCGACGATGAAGCGGTCGAGCTCGGAAACGATTTCGCGGGGGGAGAAGTCGGTCATTACTCTACTTCCGTGGCTCGCCCCATCCTTCGAGATGCCCTCGCTTCGCTCGGGCTCCTCAGGATGAGGCGAGAGAGAAGCCCTCATGGTCGCCCACGCGCGTCTCGCGCGCTATGGCGCGGCGTCTCGAACCATGAGGGCGTTGGTCATGTTTTCAAACTCTCGATCGTCACGTTGCGGTTGGTGTAGACGCAGATGTCGGCGGCGATGTCGAGCGACTTGCGCACGATTTGCTCGGCATCGAGCGGGCCGTCGAGCAGCGCGCGCGCCGCGCTCAATGCGTAGTTGCCGCCCGAACCGATGCCCATCACGCCGTTCTCCGGTTCCAGCACGTCGCCGGTGCCGGTGAGCACCAGCGAGACCTGCGCGTCGGCCACGATCATCATGGCTTCCAGCCGGCGCAGGTAGCGGTCGGTGCGCCAGTCCTTCGCCAGCTCGACGGCGGCGCGGGTGAGCTGGCCAGGATATTGCTCGAGCTTGGCTTCGAGCCGCTCGAACAAGGTAAACGCGTCGGCGGTGGCGCCGGCAAAGCCGCCGATCACGTCGCCCAATCCTCCCTGTACTTTGCCGAGTTCGGCGTACCTTCTTGGCATTGGCCTTGACGATGGTCTGGCCGATGGTGACCTGGCCGTCGCCGCCGATCACCACGCTGGCGCCCTTGCGGACGGTGAGGATGGTGGTGCCGTGCCAGGAGGGATTTGAGGGGAGATCGGGAGACGCCATACGTTAACCTCTTGAAGGCGATGATCTATGCACGGTCCGCGGTCATTGCAAACGGGGACAAACCGGGACCAGGCTGCAGTGGCGAATCCCGGCAACCCCTGATAAAAGGCGCGCGGTTCAAGGGGTTCGGCCCACAGGACGCGACATGCGGCAAGCCACCGTCAAGCGCAAGACCAAGGAGACCGACGTCGAGGTTGCAGTCGACCTCGACGGCGCCGGCCGTGCGCAAGTCGCGACCGGTATCGGCTTCCTCGACCACATGCTCGACCTGTTGGCGCGCCATTCGCGCATCGACATCACGGTCAAGGCCAAGGGCGACCTGCACATCGACCACCATCACACCACCGAGGACGTCGGCATCGCGCTCGGCCAGGCGGTACGCCAAGCGCTCGGCGACATGAAGGGCATCACGCGCTACGCCGACGTGCACGTGCCGATGGACGAAGCGCTCACAAGGGTGGCGCTCGATATTTCCGGGCGGCCGTTTTTGGTGTTCAAGGCCGAGTTCGTGCGCGACAAAGTGGGCACGTTCGATACCGAATTGGTGCAGGAATGGTTCCAGGCCTTCGCCATGAATGCCGGCATCACGCTGCATGTGGAGACGCTGTACGGCAGCAACGACCACCACATTGCCGAGTCCTGCTTCAAGGGCCTGGCGCGGGCCTTGCGGGCGGCGGTGACGATCGACCCGCGCGCCAAGGACGAGGTGCCGTCCACCAAGGGCTCGCTGGGCGGGTAGATATTCACGGCGTCATTCCGGGACGCGCCGAAGGCGCGGGCCCGGAATCCATAATCCAGGCGCGGGTGATTATATCGAGACAGCGGGTTATGGATTCCGGGTTCGCGGGCTTCGCCCGCGCCCCGGAATGACAGAGTAGAAAGAGTAACGAATGCCCACTTACACCGTCCACGCACCGCCGCCGAAAGCGAGCGGACAGACGAGCGACCCGCAGCGCTTTCTGTTCGTGCGCGACGGATTCTATTTTTGGGCTTTCCTGCTGGGCCCGGTGTGGATGCTCTTTCGCCGCCTCTGGCTGGTGCTGGTGCTTTATCTCGTGGTTGCCGGCGTGGTGGGCGTCGCGCTGGCGATGCTACGCGCGCCGGCCACCGTGCAAATCACCTTCGATCTATTGATCGCGCTGCTGGTCGGCTTCGAGGCGGGTGGCTTGTGGCGCTGGACGCTCACGCGCCGCCGCTGGAAGACGCTCGGTTTCGTGGTCGGCGACGACGAGGAAAGCGCCGAGCGGCGTTTCTTCGCCGCCTGGGCCGAGCGCGCGCATGCGCCGGCCGCGCCGCCGCCCGCGCCCGAGCCGCACTATGCAGCACCGGTGCGGCGTGGGTCGCCCTCGGGCACCGACGTGATCGGGTTGTTCCCGGAGCCCGGGCAATGAGCGTCGCCATCGTCGACTACGGCTCCGGCAATCTGCATTCGGCGGCCAAGGCTTTCGAGCGCGCCGCGCGCGAGCTCGACAAGGCGCAAGCGATCAAGGTGACCAGCGACCCTGCCGAGGTCGCCGCCGCCTCGCGCGTGGTGCTGCCGGGTGTCGGCGCCTTCGCCGATTGCCGGCGCGGGCTCGACGCGATCGACGGCATGGTGGAAGCGCTCAACGAAAACGTGCTGCAGCGCGGGCGGCCGTTCTTCGGCATCTGCGTCGGCATGCAATTGATGGCTGAGCGCGGGCGCGAATATCAGGTAACGCCCGGCTTGGGCTGGATCGCCGGCGAGGTCGACAAGATCGCGCCGAGCGACAAGAGCTTGAAGATTCCGCACATGGGCTGGAACACGCTTCATATGTTGCGGCCGCATCCCTTGCTCGACGACATTGCGCTTGGGCCGGACGGCCTGCACGGCTATTTCGTGCACTCCTATGAGCTGAAGCCCGCGCAGCGCGCCGACCTGGTCGCGCAGTCCGATTACGGCGGTCCCCTGACGGCCATCGTCGGACGCGACAACATGGTGGGCACGCAGTTCCACCCGGAGAAGAGCCAGCGCCTGGGGCTGGCGTTGATCGCGAATTTTTTGCGGTGGATGCCGTGAGAAATGGCACTGACTCATGTCCCCCCTTGCAGGGGGAGGTAAAGAAAGCGGCCGCATGATCCTCTTCCCCGCCATCGACCTGAAGGAAGGCCTCGCCGTGCGGCTGGAGCAGGGCGACATGGCGCGCGCGACCGTCTTCCACCGCGATCCGGCGGCGCAGGCGGCGGCCTTCGAGCGGCAGGGCTTCGAATACCTGCACATCGTCGATCTCGACGGCGCCTTCGCCGGCAAGCCGGTGAACGCGGCCGCGGTCGAGCGCATCCTGGAAAACATCTCGATCCCGGTGCAGCTCGGCGGCGGCATCCGCAATACCGCGACGGTGGAGGCCTGGCTGGAGAAGGGCGTCACCCGCGTCATCATCGGCACCGCGGCGGTGCGCGATCCGCCCTTCGTCAAGCAGGCGGCGCGCGATTATCCCGGCAAGGTGGCGGTCGGGCTCGACGCGCGCGACGGCAAGGTGGCGGTGGAGGGCTGGGCGGAGACGTCCGAGCTCACCGCGCTGGAGATTGCCAAGCGCTTCGAGGACGTGGGCGTGGCGGCGATCGTTTATACCGACGTGGCGCGCGACGGCATGCTGACCGGGCTCAATCTCGACGCCACCATTGCGCTCGCAGATAGCGTCTCGATTCCGGTGATCGCCTCCGGCGGGCTGGCTTCCATCGACGACATCAAGGCGCTGCTCGCGCCTGACGCCGCCAAGCTGGAAGGCGCCATCGCCGGCCGCGCGCTCTATGACGGGCGGCTGGACGCGGCGGAGGCGCTGGCGCTGATCAAAGCGGCCATGGCTGCGTAGGGCGTGCATGGGGTGACGTCATGGCGAGGAAGCTCATGTCGATATCGTTGGCGCTGATCCTGCTATTATGGGCCGCGCCACTCTTAACGGCTCTTGCCGCCGGCGGCCTCGCGACTTGGCTCGGCTGCGAGCTCAATGAAGGCTCGATCCATCCTTGCATCCTGTTCGGCTCGGACATCGGCAAAACGCTCTATACGATGGGTGTGCTCGGCTGGCTCAGCATCATCGGCATCCCCTTCGCCGCGATCGCGCTGGTTGTGTGGGCGATCGTTGCGCTGATAATGAGTTGGCGCCGCGCCGGTTGAGACAGCACCATGTTCAAAGTCCGCGTCATTCCCTGCCTCGACGTGAAAGACGGCCGCGTGGTCAAGGGCGTCAATTTCGTCGACCTGCGCGACGCCGGCGATCCGGTGGAGGCGGCGATCGCCTATGACGCTGCCGGCGCCGACGAGCTCACCTTTCTCGACATCACCGCCAGCCACGAGAACCGCGACACCATCTACGACGTGGTGACCAGAACGGCGGAAGCCTGCTTCATGCCGCTCACCGTCGGCGGCGGCGTGCGCACCATCGAGGACATCCGCAAGCTTTTGACCTGCGGCGCCGACAAGGTGTCGATCAACACCGCGGCGGTGGCGCGGCGCGGCTTCGTGAAGGAGGCGGCGGAGAAGTTCGGCGACCAGTGCATCGTTGTGGCGATCGACGCCAAGAAAGTCTCGCAGGCCGGCGAGCCCGACAAATGGGAAATCTTCACCCATGGCGGGCGCCATCCGACCGGCATCGATGCGGTCGACTATGCCAAGGAGGTGGTGGCGCTCGGCGCCGGCGAGATCCTGCTCACCTCCATGGACCGCGACGGCACCAAAAAGGGCTACGACATCCCGCTCACCCGCGCGATCGCCGACGCCATTCCGGTGCCGGTGATCGCCTCCGGCGGCGTCGGCACGCTCGATCACATGGTGGCGGGCATCCGCGACGGCCACGCCACCGCGGTGCTGGCGGCCTCGATCTTCCACTTCGGCCAGCATTCGGTGCGCGAGGCGAAGAACTACATGGCCAAGGCCGGGCTGCCGATGCGGTTGGATCCCGTAGTTTTCCGGCCTCATGCTGAGGAGCCGCGCGCAGCGCGGCGTCTCGAAGCATGGGGCCGCCCCATCCTTCGAGACGCGGGCTTCGCCCGCTCCTCAGGATGAGGGCGGATAAAGGGTGGAATGACGCGGCGCACCAAAGCTGCTAAACCCCCGCCCCGAAGGAACCGCGCATGAGCAAATTCACGCTGGCCGATCTGGAAAAGCGGGTGCATGCGCGCGCGCAGGCAAGTGCGGCCGACTCCTACACGCGGGCGTTGCTCGACAAGGGCGTCGCTCATTGCGCCAAGAAGCTGGGCGAGGAAGCCATCGAAACCGGTCTGGCTGCCGTGCAGGAGGACAGGGCCCGGGTGATCGCGGAGGCGGGCGATCTTCTCTATCATCTCTTGGTGCTGTTGGAGGCGCGCGGGGTAACGCTCGCCGAAGTGGAAGCCGCACTTGCCGAGCGCACGGCACAGAGCGGGCATCAGGAAAAAGCGTCGCGCAAGTCGTAAATGAGCGCATGATCCCGAAAAGTGGGAACCGGTTTTCGAATAAGATCATGCGCAAACGAAAAAAGCCTTGAGCATGGAACAGCGTACCGAAGAAGTCCTGTCGCCTTTCCGCAGCTTCACGCGCGCGGAATGGGCGGCCTTGCGCCAGGACGCGCCGATGACGCTGTCGGCGGAAGAGGTGACGCGGCTGCGCTCGCTGCACGACCGGCTCGACATCGAGGAAGTGCAGGACATTTACCTGCCGCTGTCGCGCCTGTTGTCGATGTATGTGGCGGCGACGCAGCGGCTGTTCGTGGCGCAGCAGCGCTTCCTCGGCACCGGGGACGCCAAGCTGCCTTACGTGATCGGCGTCGCCGGCTCGGTGGCGGTCGGCAAGTCGACCACCGCGCGCGTGCTGCAGGCGCTGCTGGCGCGCTGGCCGAACGTGCCCAAGGTCGATCTCGTCACCACCGACGGCTTCCTTTATCCGAACGTCATTCTCGAGCGCGAAGGCCTGATGGAGAAGAAGGGCTTTCCGGAAAGCTACGACCTGCCGTCGCTGTTGCGCTTCTTGACCGACGTGAAGGCGGGGCGCCGGCCGGCGCGCGCGCCGATCTATTCGCATCTGATCTACGACGTCATCCCCAACCAGTGGGTCGAGGTCGACCGGCCGGACATCCTCATCGTCGAGGGGCTGAACGTGCTGCAGACCGGGCGGCTGCCGCGCGACGGCAAGGCCATTCCTTTCGTGTCGGATTTCTTCGATTTCTCGGTCTATCTCGACGCCGACGACGAGGTGCTCAAGGACTGGTATGTCGACCGGTTCCTGACGCTGCGCGGCACCGCCTTCCGCGATCCGAAATCCTACTTCCATCGCTATTCGAATTTGTCGGACGAGGAAGCGGTCGAGACCGCGACCGCCATCTGGGACCGCATCAACCTGCTCAACCTGCACGAAAACATTCTGCCGACGCGCCAGCGCTCCGACCTGATCCTGAAGAAAGTGGCAAGCCACGAGGTCGAGGAAGTGGCGCTGCGGAGGTTGTGAATTTTTTTGTCATTCCGGGGCGCGCACGAAGTGCGCGAACCCGGAATCCAGAAACAAATTCCATGCGCGCATCTGGATTCCGGGTTCGCTCGCTGCGCGAGCGCCCCGGAATGACAATGGTACTTACGCCGCCCAGCGGCTCAAATCGAAGTGCTCGATATAGCGCTCGCTGATCGCCGCCACCGGCAGCACGATCAGCACGTCGGTGGTGCCGAACTCGTGGTCGACCACCGCGCCGTCGCCGACGAAGGCGCCGAGCCGCAGATAACCCTTGATCAACGGCGGCAGCGCGCGCAAGGCCGCCTTCGGATCGATCGCCTCGGGCGCCAGGCGGTTCATCTCGATATAGCGGTTGGGCAGCGCGCGCGCTCGCCAGGTCTCCGGCGCGCGCGCGGTGTGATGCAGGAAGGACAGCGGCAACGAAAGCCGCCGCGGCTCGGTGCCGTCGAGGCTGGCGCAGCCGATCATCACGTCGGCGCGGTTCTGCAGCACGTAAGACCAGATGCCGTGCCACAACAGCTCGACCGTGCGCTTGTTGCGGTAGGGCGCCAGCACGCAGGAGCGGCCGAGCTCGAGGAACTGCAGATTGGCGTGGCGCGTGATCAGCGCGTCGATGTCGAATTCGCCGCCGGTGTAGAAGCCGCCGAATTCCTCCGCCAGCGGCTGGCGCAGCAGGCGATAGGTGCCGACCACCGCCGGCCGGTTAAGCGGCGTGCCGTCGCTCTTGGCGTGGTCGAGCACCAGCAGGTGATCGCAGACGGCGTCATAGGTATCGACGTCGCGGCGCGCCAGCAGCCGCGCCGGATTGGGGACGGCGGGGCCTTCCTGGTAAAATACGCGGTAGCGCAGCTTCTGCGCCTGCCGCACTTCGGCCGCGGTTTGCGCCAGCCGCACTTCCAGCGAGCCGACGCGGCCGAGGCTTTGCGCCGGCCGGTGCGTGCGCGCGGCCCAGGCCTGCAGGCCGCCATAGGCCTGCAGCGCCGACAACAGGCCGGTGCCGGCAGGGGCCGGGCGGAAACGCTCGAACAGATTGCGCGGGGCGAGGATGTCAGCCATGGGGTGCTCGGTCCCTTTTGACCTTCGTGGCTCGCGAATCGACGCACGCGGGCCATCACCCCCGTACAGCATGGACCCAACACCAATTTATGACAATGCGGAAAGGCGGTTCAAGCAGCCAGCGTCGCGGCATTGCGTCCGCCCGCGCCGGCGATCGCTTCGCGCAACCGCTCGGCGTCGAGCGGCTTGACCAGCAACCCATCCATGCCGGCGGCGAGCGCGGCCTCGCGATCTTCCGGATAGGCGTTGGCGGTGAGCGCGACGATGCGCGTCAGTTTTCCGCCGGCGGCGAGCTCGGCGGCGCGAATGCGGCGCGCGGCTTCCAGGCCGTCCATCACCGGCATCTGCACGTCCATGAAGACGAGATCGTAAGGCGCGCCGGCGGTGCGCGCGGCGAGCCAGGATTCCACCGCCGCCTCGCCGGTTGCGGCGACGGTCGGGCGATGGCCGAGGCGCGTGAGCAGCGCGCGCATCAGCAGCGCGTTGATCTCGTTGTCCTCGGCCACCAGGATCGATAGGCCCTTGTCGGCGGCCGGCTCAGGCGCGCTCTCGCTTGCGGCTTCGGCGGGCGCGTGCTCGAAAGCATCGTCCTCGCGCATACGCGCGGCGAGCGAAGCGGCGCGCACCGGCTTGACCAGATAGCCGGTGAAGCCGGCGGCTTTCAGTAGCGGCAATTCGTGGCGCTCGGTCGGGCGGATCAGCACGATGCGGCGCGCGACGCCAAGCTTGTTGAGATCGCCGGCCGCGATCATGGCGGAGGCGAGCGGATAGTCGACCAGCAGCGCGTCCCAGTGCCGCTCGGGCAGCAGCGCCAGCGCGACGCGCTCGTCATGGGCGGCGCAGGTGCGCGCGCCCCAGCGGCCGAGCCGGCGCGCCAGCAGCGAAGCCTCGATTTCGGCGCCGGCGACGATCATCACCGATTTGTCGGCAAGATCGGGCGCCGTGAAGGCCGCCTGGTTTTCTTCCGTGAGCGCGGCGGCAAGCGGCAGCGTGACGGTGAAGGTGGCGCCGGCGCCGGGCGCGCTTTCCACCGCGATATGCCCTTCCATGCGCTCGACGATGCGCTTGGAGATGGCGAGCCCCAGTCCGGTGCCGCCATATTTGCGCGTGGAGGAGCCGTCGGCCTGCTCGAAATCGCGGAAGATGCGGCCCTGATCTTCGCCCTTGAGCCCGATGCCGGTGTCGCGCACTTGGAAGCGCACCTCAGCCGTAGCCTCGTCCGGCTCGACGATGACCGCGACGCCGCCTTTCTCGGTGAACTTGATGGCGTTGCCGGCGAGATTGAGCAGCACCTGGCGCAGGCGCGCGGCGTCGCCCACCAAAGTTGCCGGCAGCCGCTCGTCGACGAAAGAGGCGATCTCGATGCCCTTGGCTTGCGCGCGCGGCGCCAATAATTCGACTGCTTCCTCGATGAGGGGCGCCAGCGCGAAGGGCCGCTGCTCGAGATCGAGCTTGCCGGCTTCGATCTTGGAGAAATCGAGCACTTCCTCGATCAGCGACAGCAGCGTCTCGCCCGAGGTGCGCGCGGCCTTGGCGTAGGTGCGCTGCTCGGGCGTGAGCGGGGTGTCGAGCAGGAGATCGGCCATGCCGAGCATGCCGTTGAGCGGCGTGCGGACCTCGTGGCTGACCATGGCGAGAAAGCGCGACTTGGCCCGGCTCGCGGCCTCGGCCTGGTCGCGCGCGTGCTCGAGCGCGCGCTCGGCCTCGACCCGGTCGGTGACGTCGCGGCCGACGCCCTGCACTTCGCCGGCGCCGTTTTCGCTGCGCACCGGCACTTCGCGCCAGGCGATCCAGCGCGCGCCGGCGCCGCTTGCGATCTTCTGGTCGTGCATGCGGGTGCCGTCGGGCAGCGTGCCGACCGGACCCTGCTCCTTGACCGGCGGGGTGAACGGCGTGCCGAGCAGTTCGTCGCGCTTCTTGCCGGCGAGGGCGCAGAAGGCGTCGTTGGCATAAGTGATGGTGCCCTCGGCGTCGCGCCGCACGATCAGGTCGCCTTGCGCCGCCAGCAGGCTGCGCACGCGCTCGGCCGCCTCGCCCAGCTCCCAATTGCGGTCCGACAATTCGTCGACGCGCGCTTCCAGCTTGCGCATCTTGCCGAGCAGGACGCGGCGGCGCACCAGCATATAGGCGATCGCCGTGCAGGCGATGGCGAGCAGCACGGCGACCCCGGCGGCATAGGTCGCGGGATCGTATTTCGGCCGCTGCAGCAGGATGCCGAGGAAGAAGCCGATGCCGGCCGACATCAGCGCCACCGTGGTCATGGCGGCGCGGCCGAACAGCAGCAGCGCCTTCTTGTTGCGCGAGGAAGTGCGGGCGGCAAGCACCAGCGACGCCGCCGATTGGGGGCGCGACTTGCGCGGCAGGAGCGTCGTTAGCTTGCGTCGCATGGCCCGTTGCAGTGCGCGAGGCCGGCAACCGGTGCCGGCGCGGTACGCATAGCCATTTGGCGCGCCGAGGGTTTCGATTTCGTGCAATCGCGCGGCGGTTCCGCGGCGGCGCGCGCGAACGTGGTGAATGGGCGGTTAATGCCGCGGTAGCGGGTTGCGGCAAGGCGTCACGCCGCCCGCCGCACCTCGTCGGTCAGCGCGCGGTAGGACAGCGCCTCCGCCAGATGCACGCGGCCGACCTGCTCGGCGCCGTCGAGATCGGCGAGCGTGCGGGCGACCCGCAGCACGCGGTGATAGCCGCGCGCCGACAGATGCATGGCGTCGGCGGCGTCGCGCAGCAGGGCTAAGCCCCGCGCCGTCGGCGCGCGCCACCTGTTCCAGCAGCGGCCCGCTTGCCTGCGCATTGGTGTGCACATGCGCGTGGCCGAGCGCTGCGTAGCGCTCGGCCTGGATGTCGCGGGCGCGGGCGACGCGCGCGGCCACCTCGGCCGAGCCTTCCGACGGCGGCGGCAGGATCAGGTCGGCGGCGGTGACTGCCGGCACCTCGATGTGCAGGTCGATGCGGTCGAGCAGCGGGCCGGACAGCCGCGCCTGATAGTCGGCGGCGCAGCGCGTATTCGGCCCGCGCTTGCAGGCAAAGCCGGGATCGGACGCGCGCCCGCAGCGGCAGGGGTTCATGGCGGCGACCAGCATGAAGCGCGCCGGATAGGTGATGCGGTGATTGGCGCGCGCGATCGCGACCTCCCCGGACTCCAGCGGCTGGCGCAGCGAGTCGAGCACTTGCGCGGCGAACTCGGGAAATTCGTCGAGGAACAATACGCCGTGATGGCTAAGCGAAATCTCGCCCGGCCGCGCGCGCAAGCCGCCGCCGACCAGCGCCGGCATCGACGCCGAATGGTGTGGGCTGCGGAACGGCCGCTTGTTGGTGAGCGCGCCGCCTTCGATCTCGCCGGCGACCGAGGCGATCATCGACACTTCCAACAGCTCGGTCGGCGTGAGCGGCGGCAGGATGGTGGGCAGGCGTGAGGCCAGCATCGACTTGCCGGCGCCGGGCGGGCCGATCATCAACAGGTTATGCCCGCCGGCGGCGGCCACTTCGAGCGCGCGCTTGGCGCTCTCCTGGCCCTTGATGTCGGCAAGATCGAGCGGCATGCCGTCGAGCTCGCGGATCTTCGGCTGCGGGCGGTTGAGCACCTGCGTGCCCTTGAAATGGTTGGCGAGCTGGATGAGCGATTGCGCGGCGACGATGTCGATCTCGGGCGAAGCCCAGGCGGCTTCCGGCCCGCAGGCCGCCGGGCAGATGAGCCCTTGCCCGCGCGCATTGGCGCCAATCGCCGCCGGCAACACGCCGGCCACCGCGGCGATGCCGCCGTCGAGGCCGAGCTCGCCCAGCACCGTAAAGCCGGCGATGGCGTCGGGCGGCAGCGCGCCTATAGCGGCCATCAGCCCGAGCGCGATCGGCAGATCGTAATGGCTGCCCTCCTTGGGCAGGTCGGCGGGGGCGAGATTGACGGTGATGCGGCGGGCCGGCAGCGCCAGGCCGGAGGCGATCAGCGCCGCGCGCACCCGCTCCTTGGCCTCCGATACCGCCTTGTCGGGCAGGCCGACGATGTTGAAGGCCGGCAGGCCGGGCGCCACCTGCACCTGCACATCGACGGCGCGGGCCTCGATGCCCTCGAACGCCACGGTGGTGACCCGCTGGACCATGCCGCACCCCTCAACCCGGTACCCGTCAGAGTAGCGGATTTTGGGGATAACGCCAAGAACATTTGCAGAACAAAACGACTCGGGTTAGGTTTTATCGCGTGCAGAAAGACGGGAAAAACAGGGGGTCAGGCGCCATGATCGACCGCAAGGCCATGGAAGACGAGCTCAATCAGGCCCGCTTGGCCCGGCTGGAGGCGCAGGCCGCCAGCGACGAGGTGGAAGAGCTGATCTGGGACGTGCAGCACATCAGGCTCGGCCGCCAGCGCATGGTGTTCTCGATCGCCGGCTTCGAGCAGGATTGGGCTCTGGCGAGCTAGCCGCTTACCAGTAGCGGCCGGTGCCGCCGATCGCGATCACGATGACGCCGAGGATCGTGTTGACGCCGACCAGCTGACGGATCTGGCTGAGCGCCTTGCCGGCCTCCGGCCAGCTCTCGTCGCCGACCGCGCGGCGCAGGCGCTTATAGGGTGCGAACAGCAGGTGCAGATAGAGCAGCATCATCACGATGCCGAGGCCCAGCATCAGGTTGACGTAGAGCGGCACGTTGGCCATGCCGCCGAACAGGATGAAGATCATCCAGAAGCCGCTCGCCAGCAGCACGACGATGCTTAAGCCCACCCAGGGCAAAAAGCTGGCGAACACGCGGGCCCAAAGCGACAGCCGCGCCGGCGCTTCCAGCTTGCCGGCGGCCGGCCGCAGGATGGTGTAGGCGAACGCCATGCCGCCGACCCAGAACACGGCGGCGAGAATGTGCACGGCCAGCAGCAGCACCAAACCCAGCATGGCGGGCTCTCCTTCGCCTCGCTAATCTCGAAAAACTGTGACACGGAACGCGGCCGCGTGTCGAGAACGGCCCAAGCGGTTGTACGATGATGCCGCCGGCGATGCGGCGTTCAGGCGTAGCCTGACGCATGATCCGCCGCCGCGATAGGCGGCACTCGAGGAATACAGCGCATGCGATCTCGCATCGTCCAAGTCCTGTCGGCAGGCGCATTCGCCGGTCTCGCGATATCGCCGGCATTCTTGCTCGGCGCGAGCGCGCAGACCAAGCCGTCGGCCCATCACGTGTGGACGGTGCCCGAGGTCGGCGCCTTGCCGCGCGATGCGCACGGCCTGCAGGTGCGCGAAGGCCGCGACCTCATCACCGCCACCTATGCCCATATCGGCCCCAACGTGCCGGATGCGGCCAAGCGCTATGCCGGCAACAATCTCGCCTGCACCAATTGTCATCTGCAGGCGGGCACCAAGAAATTCGGCATTCCGCTGTTCGGGCTGTTCGGCGACTTCCCGCAATACAGCAAGCGTCTGGGCGCCGAGATCAGCATCGAGGACCGCATCAATTCATGCATGACGCGCAGCATGAACGGCCGCCCGCTGCCGGCCGACGCGCCGCAGATGCGAGCCATCGTCGCCTATATCAAGTTCTTGAGCGCGGGCGTTAAGCCGGGTGAGCAACTGCCCGGCATGGGCAGCGGCCATATGCGCGAGCTCAAACGGGCCGCCTCTCCGGCGCGCGGCCGGCCGATTTATGCGCGGGCCTGCGCTGCCTGTCACGGCCCCGAGGGCGCCGGCCTGCGCACCAGCGCGCCCGGCACCGATCTCGGCTACGTGGTGCCGCCGCTCTGGGGCGCCGGCAGCTTCAACGACGGCGCCGGCATGGCGCGCCTCATCACCATGGCCAATTTCGTCCACTTCAACATGCCGCACGGCGTCGACTATCTGAATCCGCAGTTGAGCGTGGCGAATGCCTGGGACGTGGCGGCCTTTGTGCTGTCGCACCCGCGTCCGCAGAAGGCGGGGCTCGACCGCGATTTCCCCGATCTGCTGAACAAGCCGGTCGACGCGCCCTATGGGCCTTACGCCGGTCGTTTCAGTGCGCGCCAGCACAAATATGGGCCGTTCGGTCCGATCGAGGCGGCGGTCGCGCGGCTCAAGCGCCAAGGGGCGGCGAAGCCGCATTAATGGCGGCAGCGCGCCGCTCAATTGCCGCGATGCTTGTCGAATACCTGGCGCAGTAGTTCGTCCGGCGAAGGGCCGCCATCGGACGTGCTGAGCAGCGGGCCCTGCGGGGCTTCCATCGTCTCCTGCCGCGGCGCAGTCGGCGAACGCGATGTACGCGGCCTTGTCTGCACCGTTTGTTGCCCGTTTCGCCCCGCCTTCTGGCTGCGCTGGCGGCCGCCGGTCCGGCCCCTCTCGGCCGGGCTGCTGACGAGGTGGCGGTCGACTTCCTCACTGCCGGACAGGCAACGCATAATCGGCTCGGCGTCCAGGTTCTGCCAGCGAGACAAATCGCCCAACTCGCCGATCAAGGTGTATTCCAAATCGTCGACATGACGTACGCGATTGAACAGCTCGTTGGCGTCGGCTTGATCGACCACGAAGGTATGGGAGGGATATTTGCCGGCCAGCCGCTCGATGGCGTTCGCTCTCAAATTGCCGAAGCGGACATTCAAGCGATCTGCGTATTCGACGGCGATGCGCGTGGTGCGGGCGCTGCCGCCGATTTCGGCAAGGTCGAGCCGGCCGAGAATCGGACCGTAAAGCGAAGTCACCAATTCGCTCGCAGCCTTGGCAGCGGCCGGGAACGACACGACGTTTTGCCCCAAATGCAGAATGCGGGCGATCAGTTCGAGATACTTGTCGACGACCTTGCGCTCGATACTGTTGAGACCTTCGTTGATGTTCAGGACCGAATAGGTTCCACCCAGCTTGTCCTCTTTGGACACCTGCACGTCGAGCGGCCCCATCTCCCCGTAAGGCGAGAAAATCAGCTCGTCGGCGGCGATGGCGATCAGCGTGCCGGCGCTCTTACACTTGCCCGAGATCAGTATTTGAATGGAATCGTAGCGTTTCTGCAGATAGCGGCCGATCTTGTAGGCTGCGTCGGCGTCCCCGCCGTCGGTCGTGAGCAGCAGCCGGCAGGCCTCGTGCCGCTTTCTCTTGTTCACGCAATACATGAAGTCCAGATCGCTGCCGGGCTCGATCTTCCCGTTGTAGAGAAAGATATCGCAGCCATCGCGCCGTGAAATCCTGCGCGCGACTTCTTCGACCTGATCCAGGTCTCGCCCAAGACTGCGTCCAGCCATCGCAAAACCCCCGCGGTGGCGGGTTGTGCGCGAGGCCTGCGGCATTTCATCGAGAGCTTTGTTAACTCGGCCCCACCCCGCATCATCGCGCAGGACAACGCGGGCAACCCGAATGCCGGCCAGCATAACGAATTAAACCCCTAGTAGTAAAGCCTCTGTTTTGCCTGGACAAATTCCGTTTTTGCTCTGCAACATGAATTCGTTGTGACTGGGCCAACTGCACGCAATAATATATTATGCGGATGCCAAGGCGGGACGGGGGTCAGGTGCCGACGCTGCTTATTCGCGCGTTCAAGCAAGACCGCAGGTGGGCAAGACGGCTTGTTGCCGCGCTCATCGCCGAAGGCGTGGGCGCGCGGCTCACGCTCAAGCCGGTGAGCGAGACGGCGCCCGTGCTGTTCCTGTGCACGGCAGCGAATGCCAAAAACCTGCAGTTTGCGAGCGAAGTGAGGGACTGCCTAAGCCGTGCCCCGATTGTTATCGCCGCCGATCTCGCTTTATCGAATTCGTTTCTCCGAAAGCTCGCGCACCATGCCACAACGGTAAGCCTCGCCAGCTGGGATGGTTACGACCGCGCCCAGGCCGATTTCCGCGACCTGGTGTCGGCTTGCCGCCGTATTGCCGCACCTGACAAGACGCTTCCTGCTCCCCTGTCGTTGAAGGAACTGATGGGCTTGCGCGGCGTGGCTGCCGCGACGACGGAGGTGGCGAAAGAGGACGTGCGGCACGTCTTGGAGGGCGATCCGGGCTCGGCGCGAATGTTTGCGGCCTCGCGTCATGACGATGCGGCTGTAGCTTTCCGCCGCCCGTCGCTACTGGCGGCCGGAAAAGGGCCGCTGCTGAGTATCCGCGGTCCTCGCGTTGCCCGGCCAAACCAGGTCCGGCAGCCCACACTGCCGGGGCGGGCCGCCGGCACGAAAACGCCCTCCGGTAGGCCTGCCAACGAACTGGTGGAGGCCAGTGCTTTCGCGCCGCTGGCGGCGCGGAGCGGCGGGCAGCTGCTCGTGCAGGTGTTCCTGCACACCCTCGCAGAATTTGCCGCGGCGGCCGCGCTTGCGCGCAAAGCCGATCCCAATGCACGCCGGCGCGGCATCATGACGTTGGCGACCGAGATCGCGCGCGGGCAGCGCGTCGATATCTTCATCGAAGCCCCGGGTCTTGCCGTCGACACACCGGCGCAGAACCTCATCTGGCAAGGCCAGCCGCGCACCTGCCAATTCTTGCTGCGGCTCTCGCGCAAGATCGCGGCCGGACCGCGGGTAGTAACGGCGCGGCTCGCGGTCGACGGCGTGCCGCTCGGCACGCTGCGCTTCACGCTCGAAATCAGCAGGACCGAGGTCAGCACGGCAATGACGATGCGCGGCGATGGGGCGCGGCGGTATCGCTATGCATTCTTGTCGTATGCGGCGGCGGACCGCCGCGAAGTTCTCAAGCGGGCCGACCAGCTCAAGGCCGCCGGCATCGACTTTTTCCAGGATATCCTGTGCCTGAAGCCGGGCGAAGTGTGGCCGGATAGGCTTTACCAGGAGATTGATCGTTGCGATGTGTTCTTCCTGTACTGGTCATCGCACGCAGCGCGCTCGAAATGGGTCATGCGTGAAGTGAAGCACGCGCTGCGATGCCAGAAGCTGTCGGGCCAGCAGCTTCCCGACATTACGCCGATCATTCTGGAGGGTCCGCCGGTTCCGCCGCCGCCGGCCACGCTCAAGAAGCTGCATTTCAACAGCGCCATGCGCTACATGATCGTCGCAACCGAAACGGAGCAATTACGGCGATCGGCGTCCTGAGCTGGCCGTCGCGGGCTAGTGCCCCGCTTCCGAAGTTCGCGATAGCTTGCGGCAGGTAGTGCAGAAACTTCAAATCGGCGGCACTAGGATCGCCCGACGCGCTTGCGCATCTCCTCGATCTTGTCCCAGATCATTGCCGCGATGTCGGGGCCGCCGACATTCTTCACCGCGCGGATGCCGGTGGGTGAGGTGACGTTGATTTCGGTGATGTAATCGCCGATCACGTCTATACCGACGAACAACAGGCCGCGCGCGCGTAGCGCCGGCCCCAGCTTCTCGCAGATTTCGCGCTCGCGCTTGGTCAAGTCGGTCGCCTTGGGCGAGCCGCCGCGCACCATGTTGGAGCGCAGATCGTCGGGCGCCGGCACGCGGTTGACCGCGCCGGCATAGTCGCCGTCCACCAGAATGATGCGCTTGTCGCCGTCCTTGAAGGCGGGGAGGAACTTCTGCACCACCCATTGCTCGCGGAAGGTGTTGGAGAACATGTCGTAGAGCGAGCCGAAATTGATGTCGTCCTTGGTGACGCGGAACACCGCGCCGCCGCCGAAGCCGTAGAGCGGCTTCATCACGACGTCGCCGTGCTGGGCGCGGAACGCCTTGATCTCGGATAGGTCGCGGGTGATCAGCGTCGGCGGCATCAGCTCGGGGAATTCGGTGACGAAAATCTTCTCCGGCGCGTTGCGCACATGCGCGGGGTCGTTGATCACCAGCGTGCGCGGATGGATGCGCTCCAAGAGATGCGTGGTGGTGACGTAAGCGAGATCGAACGGCGGGTCCTGGCGCAGCAGCACCACGTCGAAGGCGGTGAGCTCCACCCGCCGCGGGTCGGAAAGCGTGAAATGGTCGCCGGCCACGTCGCGCACGCTCAGGGTCTCGACCGTCGTGAACACGCGGTTGTCGAGCAAGGCCAGCCGCTCGGGGGTGTAATAGGAAAGCGCGTGCCCCCGCGCCTGTGCTTCCAAGAGCAGGGCGAAGGTCGAGTCGCCCTTGATATTGATCCGCGCGATCGGATCCATCTGCACCGCGACTTTCAGGCTCATTACGGGACCTTTTTGGCTGATCTTGGCGGGTTTTGCGGGTGGGCCTTTTCGGACTGAGAAGCTTAAGGAAAACAGAACGTTAACATATTACCGCGATGATGGAGGCTCCAGGGATTTCACGCTCATATAAGGCGGGCCGTGCGACTGCCTCAGACACTGCCGAAGCTTTCGATCGCCGCAAAGCTCTATGCGATCTTTGCGTTGATGGCCACCACGACCGTGGCGCTGTCGGCGGTGGCCGTGCTCAATGCGCGCCACCACGCGGCCCTTACGGCATCTTTCCAGGCCTCCGATTCCAGCGGCCGCGCCGTCGAGCGGGTGCGTGGCTTGCTCTATGCCGTGAAGCTGGAAGCGCGCGGCATCGTCATGGCGGGCAGCCGGCCGATAGCAAATGAGCGCGCCGAGGAGCTCGGCAAGATCGTCGACCGGATCAACAGCGCGATGTCGGAATGGCAGCTTAACGTCGGCACTACCGATGCCGCCGAGTTCAGCCGGCTGTCGGTGCAGGTCGGCGATTTGAACGGCCGGCTTTCGGACCTGGTGCAAAAGGCGCAACGTGCGGGACCCGAGGCGGCGCGCGCTTGGGCCGAGCAGAATCATCTCGCGCCGGCGATCGAGGCGCTCAGCGGCACGGTGAAGGCGCTCGGCCAACGCTATGTCGACCGCGCCGAGCAAACCTACACGGGCATCGACGAAGGCATCGGCAAGACCGCCTCGCTGCTCACGCTGCTTGCCGGCTTCGCGCTGCTGCTGGCGGCCGTCGGCGTCGTCATCCTGCGGCGCAGCGTGACCGAGCCGATCGCCGAGATCACGCGCGTGACCGAAGCGGTCGCCGCCGGCGATGCTGCGATCGAGGTGCCGTTCAGCGAGCGCCATGACGAGATCGGCGCGCTGGCGCGCGCAATCGCGGTGTTCCAGGAAGCCATGCAGCACGTCAAGGAGTTGAGCCAAAAGATCGCCGAGGACGCCGAGGCCGAAAAGCTCGGGCAGTCGCGTATGTCGCACGAGATCGCGCATTTCTCCGCCGAGGTGGAGGCAACGCTGGCCGAGCTCGGCCGCATATCGGACCAGATGCTGGGCGCCTCCAGCCAGCTCGCCGGCCTGGCCGACGAGGCTTCCGCCAAGACCGCGCGCGCGGCGGAGGCGTCATCGGAAGCCTCCAGTAATGTGCGCGACATCGCCTCGGCAGCCGACGAATTGTCGGCTTCGGTCGGCGAGATCGACCGCCAGGTGGCGCAGTCCAACGCCATCGCCCACAAGGCGGTGAGCGAAGCCGGCCGCACCAATCTCGCGGTCAAGGAGCTGGACGAGGCGGCCGGGCGCATCGGCGACGTGATCAAGCTGATCACCGACATTGCCGAGCAGACCAATCTCTTGGCGCTCAACGCCACCATCGAGGCGGCGCGCGCGGGCGAGGCCGGCCGCGGCTTCGCGGTGGTGGCCGGCGAGGTCAAGGCGCTGGCCGGGCAGACCAGCCGCGCCACCGAGGAGATCGCCAGCCAGATCGCCGGCATGCAGCGCGCCACCGCGCGCTCGATCGAGGCGATCACCGCTATCGAGGCCATCATCCGCGAGATCGGCGACATCAGCGGCGCCATCGCCGCCGCCGTCACCGAGCAGGGCGCCGCCACCGGCGAGATCGCGCGCAGCGTGGAGACCGCCGCGCGGCGCACCGCCGATACCGCGAGCGAAGTCAACCACGTCGGCACCGCCACCGAGGAAACCCGCAGCAGCGCCGTCGCGGTGAAGTCGGTGGCCGACGATCTGGGCAGCGTGGCCGGGCGTATCCGCTCCCAGGTCGACCAGTTCTTCGAGCGCCTGAGCGCGTAGCCTGCCCTCGCGTCCTGGCGCGCAATGCGCCATAAGATGACGCGCTGCCCGCGGTCACCGACCGCCTCCAACATAGCGCGAACGCAACCCAACCTGCGTTAGGCAGAGATCGAGTAGTTTAATGAGCGACATCAGCACAGACCACAATCAACCCATGGTTTTTGGCGTCGAGCACGACGAACTGCGCCGTACGATACGCCGCTTCATTGCCGACCGCGTATCGCCGGTCGCAGAAGCCTGGGAAGAACAGGGGTTCGTTCCACGAGAAATCCTCGGCGCCATGGGCGACTTGGGTCTGCTCGGGATGCGTTTCCCTGAGGAATATGGAGGAGCAGCCCTCGACACACTATCGAGTGTCGTTCTGGCCGAAGAACTCGGTCGCTCGACGTTCGGAGGCTTTGCAATCACGGTTCTGGTGCACACCGATATGGCCAGTCCGCACCTGGTGCATGCGGGTACGCCGCAACAGATGAAAAAATATTTGCCCGATCTAATCGCTGGCCGAAAGATCGCGGCGGTCGCCATGACGGAGGCCGACGCAGGATCCGACCTGGCAGGCATGCGGACGACCGCGCGGCGCGATGGCGACCATTGGCGTCTTAACGGCTCGAAAATGTTCATCACCAACGGCGTGCATGGCGACGTCTATTTCGTCGCCGCCAAGACCGGAAGTACCGGCCGGGGCCGCGAGGTTTCAATGTTCATCGTTGAAAAGGGTACACCTGGATTTTCCGTCTCGCGATCGCTGAAGAAAACCGGTTGGCTTTCGAGCGACACGGCCGAGCTCTCGTTCGACGATTGCCGGATCCCGTACGAGAACCTGCTAGGCGGCGAAGGACAGGGCTTCTATGCGCTGGTGAAGAACCTGCAAAACGAACGGATCGTATTGAGCGCGCAGGCCATGGGCGAAGCCGCGCGCGCCATCGAGATAACGCTCGATTGGGTGCGGCAGCGCAAAGCGTTCGGCGAAGTGCTGTGGCACAAGCAGGCAATTCGGCAGCGGCTAGCGATGCGATTATCGCAGGTCGAGGCGGCGCGAGCCTTTCTGCACCAGACGGCGTGGCAAGACGCGCGTGGACAGAATGTCACGAAGGAGGTTTCGATGCTCAAGGCGCTCTGCGGGACGCTCGTGAACGAAGTCCTCTACGATTGCGTCCAATTTCACGGGGGGCTCGGCTTCGTAAGGGAAACGGCGGTCGAGCGCATGGCGCGGGATGCCCGTGTGCAGGCGATTGGGGGCGGCGCCACCGAAGTTATGCTGGAAGAAGTCGCCAAACGCATGGCCTGAGTAGATCGCTATGTGGGCCAACGACGCCTCGGATCTGCAGCGGATCATTTCGCTATCGTTTGGGCTGCGCCGCATCCGGGGCAAGCAGCCCTCCCGCATCCGCTCCCAAGTCGGTTTGTTTTTCGAGCGGTTGAGCGCTTTAACCTAGGCGATATGTTCCAGGCGTCGCGCAACATTCGCGCCTTTGCTCGTGGAGGATGATGAACCGCCGGGCCCCCCGCCGCTATTGTGGGGGCGCCAGCCGGGTTACGTACACCTTTATCGGTTCGGTATAGCCGTTGAGCTCCACGCGGCGCTGCTCGGCGACATGTTGGTCCGATACGTCGTCCCATACCGTCTCGCTCATGACCATTTCGCCACCCTTTGCGGCGCCGACCAGACGCGCGCAAAAGTTCATCGGGTCGCCGAGGGCTGCGAACTGATAATTGCCGCCCTCGACACCGATCGAACCCACGAAAGTCTTGCCCGCGTGCACGCCGACGCCGATCGAAAGCCAAGGCCCATGCGCGTCGGTATTGCCGGTGGCGCGCAGAAGCTCAAATCCGGCCGCTACCGCGCGTTGGCGATAATCCGAGCCGGTGAGCTCCGGAAGAAAAACTGCAATCACCTCGTCGCCCACCATTTTGTCCACCACGGCGTCGCTTCCGTTGAATACGCTCATGGCGGTCTGCAAAAAGCGCTGCATCAGCTCGGCGAATTTGGCCGGACCGATGCTCGCGGCGAGCTGCGTCGAGCCGCGCACGTCGGCGCAGAGCATCGCAATCTCGATCTCCGCGCCGCCGCGTTCCTTTTCCAGCGCCGCCTCGCACTTCTCGCAGAAATGCGGATTGCGCCGCCAAGGTCCGCGGCCCATGAGACGCATTGCCGGTGCGGTGAAGCCGTCGAACCCCGCGGAGCACAGGCGGCAGCGGTTGCGCGCGGTGGGCGATAGCATGCGGTACATTCTGCGGCCCCGCCGCAACGCGGGGTGCTCGCCCGAAAGCATGGCGTGCCAGTAAGGATTGAATGTCTGGATGTCTTTGCTGGAAGCCGCCACATGAGCCCCCTTGAACCGAAGGTTTGCTTGCTTTGCCAGTCGGGATATCGCGAAGTTGCCTAAAGCCGTCTTTCCGCCGGTGTAGGTCTCGGGGTTTTCGCGGCCGCCGATAGAGTGAACCACCTCGGGAAAGTCCGGCACAAATGACGCTCGCCCGTGAGTTGAATGCTTCCCGACTTCAATGCGTTCGACAGGGGGATATCGCCCATCCAGATGCCGATGATGTCCCGTGACGAGCCCGCGACATAACAGTCGACGTCCTTGCCGGGATCTTCGTAGCAAAGGTCGACTTCGCTACCTTGGCAGATCAGCCACCAATAACGGAAATTCTTGCTTCTTACGTCCGTGAACTGGAAGCAAAGAACGGTTTCGCCCTCCGGCAGAGCTGTCTTGTTGATTCGGCGCTGGATATCGAACATAAGAAATGAGATGTCGAGATCGTCTGGCCCCATCTCGTCACGCGCCCAGCGCATGCCCCAGACCGCCAGCGCCTCCACGACCGCAGAAAGTTCGCGCCCCGCCGGCGTGAGGCGATATTCATGGCCTCGCTGGCCGCTAAGACGATGCTTGGCGATTACGCCGCGCTCTTCCAGCTCCTTCAGGCGCGTATTGAGAACCGTAGGTGAAATGCGGGGGAGCCCGCGTTGCAGAACGTTGAACCTGCTGCTGCCGAGCAGCATTTCGCGCACGATCAAGATCGACCAGGGATCACCAATGATCTCGGCTGATTTCGCTATCGGGCAGAACTGACCGTATTGGCGCATGCGGTTTCTCTCCCCTGTCGCTCTCTTGCCGTCAACTACGCATAACGTAGTTCATTGCTACACATTGCGCAGTATCGAAATGGACCTGCCCCCACTATTCCATTCCACGAGGCCGGATCGGCCCGCGGTAATGGAGACGAATATGATTAGCTTTGTAGTGCGCATGCTGGAGTTGTTCGGAGTGGTTTTTCTGCGGTTCCGCCCCGTTCCGCGTCTTTGGTGCGTGTGGCTGGTCGGCGTCAACCTCGCGTGCCTATATTTTATCGCGCATATCGATGCGCAGGTTGTGCTGGCAGTCACGGTTATCGCGGTTATGGGTCAGACCCTGATCTATCAACGCATCGGATTCGCGCGCATCCTCGGTTCGACCCACGTCTTGTGGATCCCGATGTTCGCATGGATGGCGACGCGTATCGACATCATCATGGGCGAACCGGCCTTGGCCGTCTGGCTCGTCCTGCTGTTCGCCACGAACATGGTTTCGATTGTCGTGGACACAATCGATGCCATTCGTTTCCTGCGCGGCGAGCGGGCGCCGCACTACCGCTGGAAGCTCATGGGTCAGACCTGACGCCGATCGTCTTCGGAGCGGAGCGGATAGTTAATTGCGAGCAGTTTCACGTCTCAAACGCCCCTTGGATATGCCGCGGCAGCTTGCCGGGCGCCACCAAAATGGCGTCGAAGCGGATGTCGCGGAAACCGTCGCTGCCATGAGCGGCGAGCCAGACTTCGGCTGCCGCGGCGATGCGGCGCTGCTGGCGCGGGCTCAAGGATTCGGCCGCTTCGTCAAGATCGTTGCGGGCCTTCACCTCGACGAACACCAAAAGCTGCCGGCGCCGCGCCACGATATCGATCTCACCGACCGGCGATTTGTAGCGCCGCGCCAGGATGCGGAAGCCCTTAGCGATGAGGAAGGCGGCGGCGCGGCTCTCGGCCGAAATGCCGAGCTGAAACGCGACAATTTTCTCAAGACGCGCTTCGCGCTTTTGTCTTGCCGGCCGCGGCGCGCGCGCAACCGGCGCCGCCTTCGGCAGATCGCGGTCAGCGCGCCGCGCCATCGCCCGTCTCCTCGCTGAGCTCGAGCGCGCGCCGATAGACCTCGCGGCGCGGGCGGCCGCTCGCCAGTGCGACCTCGCCGACCGCGTCCTTCAACGAGACGCGCGTAAGCGCGCGACGCAACAGCGCGTCGACGTCGACCGCTTCTTCTTCGTCGGCCGGCGGCGCCACCACCAGCACGATCTCGCCGCGGGTCTCGGCGCCTTGCGCGTAGTCGCGCGCGAGCGTCGCCAAATCGCCGCGGCGCACCTCTTCGTGCAGCTTGGTGAGCTCCCGGCACACGGCAGCCGTCGCGCGCGCCCAAGCCCGCGGCCAGATCGGCGAGCGCGGCGGCGAGGCGCTGTCCGCTCTCGAACAGCACCAGCGTCGCCGGCAGGCTCTTGAGCGCCGCGATGCGCTTGTGCCGCGCGGCCTGCTTTGCCGGCAGGAAGCCTTCGAAGAAAAAGCGGTCGGTCGGCAGGCCGGCGACGCTCAAACCGGTGAGCACCGAGGAGGCGCCGGGGATGGCGGTCACTGTGTGCCCGGCCTCCTGCGCGGCACGTACCAACTTGTAGCCTGGGTCGGAAATCAACGGCGTGCCGGCGTCCGAGACCAGGGCGACCGCCTGGCCTTCGGCCAGCCGTGCCAAGAGCTTTGGCCGCGCTTCGACGGCGTTGTGCTCGTGATAGGCGGTGAGCGGCGTGTCGATACCGTAGCGCTCGGTCAGCCGGCGGGTGACGCGGGTGTCCTCGCAGGCGATCAGGTCGGCGCCGGCCAGCACCTCGAGTGCGCGCAGCGTGATGTCCGCCAGATTGCCGATCGGGGTGGCGACCAGATAGAGCCCGGGCGGCGCTTTCGCCGCCACGACTGCGGTTCCCTGCAGCGCATAGCGGCGCGGGCTGCTTCCGGCTGCGGGGTCGGGGGCTTTGGCCATGGCGGCACTCTAGCCCAATCCATTTAGTAGACGGCGCTCCCAACATTTTACAGGCGCATGATCTGCGCTACTGGGCCCCGGCGTCGTCATGCCGCGACGAAATCCCCTTCTCTTTCATTGCCTTAACTTTTATGGGATAAAAACCGAGGCTGTCATGAAAGTTTGACGGCTTAGGACTGCTGCCTGGAGAGCCATGTCGGGGACGCCGCCGAACCGGAAAGAGCCAGTGCTGCGCACAAGGCGCAGCCTGACCGTTGGCCTATGCCTGGCCGCGGGGCTGGCGCTCACGGCCTGTGGCGGCGGGCAATTCGGAAACTTCGGAAATCTCGGCGGCAGCCCGGCGCCGCAACCGCCGCCGGCGCCGGAGGCGGCCATCGGCACCGGCCAGGTGCGGGTGGGGCTGATCCTGCCGCTGTCGGCGCAAGGCAATGCCGGCATCGCCGCGCAATCGATGAAGAACGCGGCCGAACTCGCGCTCAACGAGTTCAAGAACCCCAACATCCAATTGCTGGTGAAGGACGACGGCGGCACGCCGCAGGGCGCGCAGGCGGGCGCTCAGGCCGCCATCAGCGAAGGCGCGCAGATCATCCTCGGGCCTTTGTTCGCGCAGTCGGTGCGCGCGGTCGCCCAGGTCGCGAGGGCAAGCAACATTCCGGTGATCGCCTTCTCCACCGATTCGAGCGTGGCCGCGCGCGGCGTCTATCTCCTGAGCTTCCTGCCGGAGACGGACGTCAACCGCATCGTTTCCTACGCCACCTCGCGCGGCAAGCGCTCGTTCGCGGCGCTCGTTCCGGACAATGCCTACGGCGCGGTGGTGCAAGGCGCCTTCCAGCAGGATGTGCCGCGCCATCGCGGCCGCATCGTGGTGCTGGAGAAATACCCGCTCGACCCGAGCAAGCTGGCCGAGCCGGTGCACGCGGTGGCGCAGGCCGCGACCCGCATCGACAGCGTGTTCATTCCCGACAGTGCCGACTCGGTGGTGCAGATCGTTCGGGCGCTCGCCGCCGATCGCGTCAACATGAAGCGGCTGCAATTGCTCGGCACCGGCCTGTGGCAGGACCCGCATATCTTCTCGACGCCGGAACTGCATGGCGCCTGGTACGCGGGACCGGATCCGAACGGCTTCCGCAATTTCTCGGCGCGCTACCGCGCCCGCTACGGGCAGGACCCGGTGCGCACCGCTTCGCTCTCCTATGACGCGGTGGCGCTGGTGGCGGCGCTGGTGAAGACGCAAGGCGCGCAGCCGTTCCGCGAGCAGATACTGACCAACTCGTCCGGCTTTGCCGGCATCGACGGCATTTTCCGCTTCAGGCCCGACGGAACGAATGACCGCGGACTGGCGGTGCTGCGCGTCGGCCCGACCGGCGGCCAGGTGATCAGCCCGGCGCCGAGGACGTTCGGGCCGGGGACGTAGGTCGTATACTCATTAAATCCGATTCGATGGACGCGGCTCCCGATGTCCGCTCTATCTCCAAAACGACCACTTTGCGACGCCGTCGCGAAATGACGCGATGGGCCAATAGCGGACATCGGCATGCGCATGCTGCCGCATTAAGCGCGCGCCTTTCGCAAGGCGCTGTCCATCTGTTCCGTCCAGATCGGGTTGTGCCTCTTTAAGGGGGCGAGGACGTCGCCGGACTGTTTCGTTACGCTCGCCATCTCTCGCGCGCAGTTTCGTGCTTCATCCCATTTACTAAGTGCAGCGTAACAGCAGACGAGAACCTCCAGGCTGGTCCACCATTTCGGCCGGATTTGCAAAGCGCGCGCTGCCGCTTCCAACCCGGCTTCTGGCCGTCCAGCGAAAAGGCGCGCGAGGGCCAGCACGTTGAACCAGACGAAGTTCTGCGGGTCGTATGGGCTCAGTTTAAGCCCATATTCGAGCGGCGCGATCGCGTCCGATGCATGCCCGCTGAACAGGAGCGCCATCCCCAAAACGTAATGGCCCAATGCGAAACTGGGGCTGATCTCGATCGCCTTTCGCGCGGCGCTGATCGACTGCTCGAACCGTTCCAAATACACGTTGACGATGGCCAGCCCGTAATGCGCATACGGATTTCGCTCATCAAGTTGAACGGCTTTCAATGCGGCATCTACGCCCTCCTGCAAGTCGGCAACAGGGTTGTCAGACCAGCCATAGGGAACTACCCCGGCGCTGACCCGGGCGAGCCAGATGTGCGCCTCGGGAAGCTCGTGGTCGAGCTTGCAGGCCTGGCGAAAGAGCTCTCGCGCCTTGAGATGGTTTTCGCGCGTCACTTGGTGAAAATGCCAGGTCCCGCGCCGCACGAGATCCCAAGCCGTCATGTTTCCCGTGTGGCGCGCTGCCGCCTGCGCGCCTTCGCTCTTGAGCAGCTCCGGTTCGATGGCTCCGGCAACGCGCTCCGCAATTTCATCCTGGACTGCAAAAACCTCCGTCAGCTCCAGGTCATAGCGCTCTGCCCAAAGGTGCTTGGCCGATGCGGCATCAATAAGCTGCACGGAAATACGAATCCGCTGGCTCGACTTGCGTACGCTTCCTTCGAGCAAATATCGCACTCCCAGCTCCTGCGCGATCTGTTTTGCATCAAGCGACTTGCCCTTGTAGGCGAAGCTCGAATTGCGCGCGATGACGAAGAACCAGCGAAACCGTGTGAGAGCGGTGATGATGTCTTCCGTGATGCCGTCCGCGAGATAATCCTGATCCTTTTCGTCGCTCAAATTTGTGAATGGCAGAACGGCGATCGATGGCCTGCGCTCGGGCTGAACCGGCGGCGACTTCGCGGCTGCGGTGTCCTCTGCCGGTTCCTGTGCAGAAAGCCCAATGAAGCGGTATCCTACGCGTGGCACTGTCGCGATCCATTCGCCACCGTCGGCAGTCGGGCCTAGCTGCTTCCTGAGCGCTGCGATCTGAACCGAGAGGTTGCTTTCCTCGACGGCCGCGCCGCCCCAGACCGTCTGCATCAAGTCGGTTTTCGTCAGCACCCGCCCGGGGGAGGCAAGAAGTGCCTCGAGTAGCTTCAGGCCTTTGCTGCTCACGGCTACGGGCCGCCCCTCCCGGAGGAGCCTTCCGCGGTGCGCATCAAGGACAAAAGGGCCGAAGACAAGATCGGTTGGCATGCCGGAACACTAGTAGCTTTTGCAGAATTTCGGAACTTTTCGGCCGCGGATTCAAGACTTTCGGCATGCATCCGGTGAATTTGGGCACCTCGATCCGCTTACCATATAGGAGGTTTCGATGACGAACCTTGAGATTACCCGGATAGACGACAAACCTCTCGCCACCCCGCGGAAGGCTTTCGTGGTCAGAGGCGGCACGGGCTACCGCGCTGAACAAGGGAGCGATTATGAGCCCGGGGTCAGCACGGAAACCGTCGGCTCAAAATCGATATGGCTTGGAATGATTTCATTGCCGCCGGGCAAACGGACCCGGGCGCACGTGCATGAATTTCACGAGACCGCGCTCTACATGCTCAGCGGTGCTGAAATGGAATTATGGACAGGCGATCAGCTGCAATATCGCGACATCGTGAAGCCGGGCGATTACATCTTTATCCCCGCAAACATGCTGCACGTTGCCGTGAACCGAAGCGAGCAACCCGCGATGTTCATTGGCTCGCGCAATGAAGCGACGGCTCAGGAAAGTGTAGTGTTGCATCCCGAGATGGACCGAAAGGTTCCGTAACATTCAATTTTCTTCGTTCCGTCGCCAACCCCGGCGGCCATTCCGCCGGGGGCCAACGGAAGTCAGTGATGATGTCCGCTTGGGGTCATTCGCTACGTGGGCGGTTTTGGATCGAAATCTTCGGATGTCTGCTTGGCCCTAGAGGCGGGCGTTCCATAGCTCGCCGATGAACGGCATTCCGACGTAGGTTGAGATCGACGGTAGTCCCCGTGATTTAAGGCCCCAGACCGGGAACCTTAAATCATGCGCTACCAACTCACCGACTTTGAGTGGGCTGCCGTCAAGCCGTTCCTACCGAATAGACCTCGTGGCGTGCCGCGCGTGAATGACCGGCGCTTGTCTGACGGCATCTTTGGGAATTGCGGTGCGGTGCACCGTGGCGCGATCTTCGCGCGCCGGCGCACAGGTCCGGAATGACGGCGGTTATTACGCCGCCAAATCCGCCACGACCGCATCGAGCAACGGAAAGCCCGACTGCGTCACGCGCAGCCGGCCGGAGGCAGTGAGCTCCACCGTGCCCTGCTCGCGCAGGAACGACAGGCGGTCGGGATCGATCGCCCGGCCGGCGAGCGCCGAGAAGCGCAAAGGGTCGATGCCTTCGGCCAGACGCAACCCCATCAGCAGATATTCGTCGGCGGTCTCGCCCGAGGTGAGCTTCTCGTCGACGATCGAGCCGGTGCCGAAGGCTTCCACGCGCATCAGCCAGCTTTCCGGGCGCTTCTCGGTTTCGGTGGCGTAGCGCTTGTCGGCGAGATTGAGCCGGCCATGCGCGCCCGGGCCGACGCCGGCATATTCGTGCCCGCGCCAATAGATAAGATTGTGCCGGCACTCGGCGCCCGGCCGCGCGTGATTGGAAATCTCGTAGGCCGGCAGGCCGGCCTCGGCGCAGATCGCCTGCGTCAGATCGTAGAGGTCGCGTCCGAGGTCGTCGTCCGGCACCTTGAGCTTGCCGGCGGCGTGCAGGCCGAAGAACGGCGTGCCGGGCTCGACGGTCAATTGATAGAGCGAGAGATGCTCGGCCGCTTCGGCAATGGCGCGGCGCAATTCCGCCGCCCAGGTCTCGAGCGTCTGCTGAGGGCGGGCATAGATCATATCGAAGGAATAGCGATCGAAGATCGAGCGCGCGATCGCAACCGCGTCGAGCGCTTCTTGCGCGGTGTGCAGGCGGCCGAGCTCTTTCAGCGCCGCGTCGTTGAGCGACTGCACGCCGAGCGAGACGCGGTTGACGCCGGCTGAGCGATAGCCGCGGAAGCGCGTTGCTTCGACGCTGGTCGGGTTGGCTTCCAGCGTGACTTCGACGTTAGGCGCGATGGTCCAATGCTTGGCGATGGAGTCGAGGATTGCCTGCACGGTCGCCGGCTGCATCAGCGAGGGCGTGCCGCCGCCGAAGAAGATACTCGACACCGTGCGCGCACCGACGCGTTCGGCGGTCGTGGCGATCTCGGTTTCGTAGGCGCGCAGATAGCGGGCCTCGTCGATGCCGCCGTGGCGCACATGGCTGTTGAAGTCGCAGTAGGGGCACTTCGACAGGCAGAACGGCCAATGCACATAGACGGCAAAAGAACGCGGGCTTGGTTTCATGTTAACTATCTTAGGCCGCTTTCGGCGGGAACTGCCAGCACGGAAAACGTGTCGGCGTCGGATAAGTACTTAAAATTGTAATCATTTTTGGCGATGCAAGGGGCATACTCTTCGCTGTCATTCCGGGACGCGAGTGAAGCGAGCGGGCCCGGAATCCAGGGCCAAGCTCTCATGCTTTGCCCCTGGATTCCGGGTTCCGGCCGGAGTTTACCATCGGGCCGGCCTTCGGCCGGACCCGGTGGGCGGCCCCGAATGACAACGCCGCTAGCTACGCGGCAAACACGCTTCCGCCAGCTTGATGAAGGCCCGCGCGCGGTGCGAGAGCGCCTTGCCGCGCGGCGGCAGCCCGTGTTTTTCCTCGGCGCTCATTTGGCCGAAAGTGCGGTCGAAACCGTCGGGCAGGAACAGCGGGTCGTAGCCGAAGCCCTGATCGCCGCGCGGCGGCCAGACGACGGTGCCGTCGGCGCTGGCCTCGAATTCCTCAAGATGGCCGTCGGGCCAGGCCAGACAGAGCGCGGCGATGAAATGCGCGCGGCGCTTCTCAGGCGTCGTTGCATTGCGTTCGACTAAAAGCGTCTGGATGCGATTCATGGCGGCGCGGAAATCTTTATCGGGCCCGGCCCAGCGCGCCGAATGAATGCCGGGCTCGCCGTCGAGCGCGTCGACCGCGAGTCCTGAAATCGTCGGCGAAGGCGACGCGGCCGGTGGCCTTGGCCGCGGCCAACGCCTTGATGCGCGCATTGGCGGCGAAAGTTTTGCCGGTCTCTTCCGGCTCGGCCAGGCCGAGCTCGCCGGCCGATTGCGCTTCGATTGCGAATGGCGCCAGCAGCTCGCGCATTTCCTTGAGCTTGCCCGGATTATGGGTGGCGATGACGACGGGCGAGGTAAGTTGGCGCGGCATTCAGAAAATCACGCCACCGCCAGCTTCTGCAGATCGACCAGCTTGCCGATGCCTTTGCGCGCCAGCGAAAGCAGCGCCAGGAACTGATCCTCGCTGAACGCGATCTTTTCGGCGGTCGCCTGGATTTCCACGATGTTGCCGGCGCCGGTCATGACGAAATTGGCGTCGGTCTCGGCTTCCGAATCTTCCGCGTAATCGAGATCGAGCAGCGCGGTGTTGCGGTAGACGCCGCAGGACACCGCGGCGATGTGGTCGCGCAGCACGTTGTTCTGGCCCTTGAACATGTCGCGCGCTTTCATCCAGGTGAGGCAATCGGCGAGCGCCACCCAGGCGCCGGTGATGGAGGCGGTGCGGGTGCCGCCGTCGGCCTGGATCACGTCGCAGTCGATGGTGATCTGCCGTTCGCCCAGCGCCTGCAGGTCGACCACGGCGCGCAAGGAACGCCCGATCAGCCGCTGTATTTCGACGGTGCGGCCGCCCTGTTTGCCGGCGGTGGCCTCGCGGCGGGTGCGCTCGGTGGTGGCGCGCGGCAGCATGCCGTATTCGGCGGTGACCCAGCCGCGCCCCTGGCCCTTGAGCCAGGGCGGCAGGCGCTCTTCCAGGCTGGCGGTGACCAGCACGTGGGTGTCGCCGAATTTCACGAAACAGGAGCCTTCCGCGTATTTCACCACCCCACGCTCGAGCGAAATGCTGCGCAATTCGTCCACTTGTCGCCCGCTCGGCCGCATGGCTCCTCCCCTGGCGGCCGAATCCCGGCCGGCTTGTTGGTTAGCTCACCATAGCGGGATGTCCGGCTTGAACAAGGCCGGGCAAATGGTCAATTGTTGGCTGGATTTAAGGAGTTAGACTGTGGCCTCTCACGACGTTCCAATCGGTTCGACCCAGGTGAGCCTGGCGGCGCTCAACGAGCGCTCGCGCGAGATATTCCGCTCGATCGTCGAGAGCTATCTGGCGACCGGCGAGCCGGTCGGCTCGCGCAACCTGTCGCGCATTTTACCGATCCCGCTGTCGCCCGCGTCGGTGCGCAACGTGATGTCGGATCTGGAGCAGCTCGGCCTGATCTACGCGCCGCACACTTCGGCCGGCCGGCTGCCGACCGAACTGGGCCTGCGCTTTTTCGTCGATGCGCTGATGGAGGTGGGTGACCTCACCGAAAGCGACCGGCACAATATCGAGGCGCAACTGGCGGGCTCCGGCTCCGGCAAATCGCTGGAGACGATCCTCACCGAGGCCTCGCAGATGCTGTCGGGGCTGACGCGCTCTGCGGGCATCGTGCTCACCGCCAAGAGCAATGTGCGGCTCAAGCACATCGAGTTCGTGCAGCTGGAGCCGGAGCGCGCGCTTGCGGTGCTGGTGGCCGAGGACGGCCAGGTGGAGAACCGCGTGCTCAATGTGCCGGTGGGCCTGCC
Organism: uncultured Pseudomonadota bacterium; assembly: GCA_963805535.1. Classification (GTDB taxonomy): domain Bacteria; phylum Pseudomonadota; class Alphaproteobacteria; order Rhizobiales; family Xanthobacteraceae; genus Pseudolabrys. The sequence goes on along the minus strand of CAWDUV010000001.1, from coordinate 370,315 downwards.
GGCCTCCGCCTTGACCGAGGCGGCCAATTTTCTCAACGCCCGTATCCGCGGCAAAACGCTGGCCGAATTGCGCAACGAGATCGAGACCACGGTCAAGGAAGGCCAGGCGGCGCTCAACCAACTCACCCAGAAGATCATCTCCGCCGGGCTCGCCAGCTGGTCGGGCGGCGACAGCGAGGAGCGCCAGCTCATCGTGCGCGGGCAGGCCCATCTCTTGGAGGACCTGCATGCGCTGGAGGACCTGGAGCGGGTGCGCCAGCTGTTCGACGCCCTGGAGACCAAGCGCGGGGTGATCGACATTTTGGGCCGCGCCGAGCGTGCCGAGGGGGTGCGTATCTTCATCGGCTCGGAGAACAAGCTGTTTTCGCTGTCCGGCTCTTCCACCATCATCGCGCCCTACCGCGACACCAAGGGCAGTATCGTCGGGGTGATCGGGGTGATCGGGCCGACCCGGCTCAATTACGCCCGCGTCATCCCCATGGTCGATTATACCGCGCGGGTGGTCGGCAAATTGCTCGGCGGATAAGCGCTTGATTTTTCGGGCCGGAGCCCTGATATCCCGGGCATCACCCTTATTGCGCAGGATGGATTGAGGACAATGACGGACCCGACCGCCCGCCACGGCAACGATGCAGCGGCCGAGATCGACAACGGGCAGGGCAACGGCGCGCCCGCGCAGGACCCGCGGGCCGAGGGCGCCGCTGCGCCCGATCCGCTGGCGCAGGCCAAACGCGAGGCCGCGGAGTACAAGGACAAGCTCCTGCGTACGCTCGCCGAGATGGAGAACCTGCGCAAGCGCACCGAGCGCGAGGTGACCGACGCGCGGGTCTACGGCATCGCCAGCTTCGCGCGCGACGTGCTGCAAGTCGCCGACAATATGCACCGCGCTCTGGAAGCGATCGGCCCCGAGCTGCGCGAGCACGCCGACGGCAAAATGAAAGCGCTGATCGAAGGCGTCGAGCTCACCGAGCGCGAGCTGATGAAGGCGCTGGAAAAGAGCGGCGTGAAGAAGTTCTCGCCGACGGCCGAGAAGTTCGATCCCAATTTTCACCAGGCGATGTTCGAGATGGAGAATCCCGAGGTGCCGCCTGGCCATGTCGCGCAAGTCGTGCAGGCCGGCTACATGATCGGCGACCGCGTGTTGCGTCCGGCGCTGGTCGCGGTGGCGAAAGCGGCGAAGACGCCGCGCCCGGCAGGCAACGACAACAGCGGCGCGAACTGAGCGCGCAGCGCCGCCTAGACACGTTCACCGTTTCATTGAAACGGCGATCGTATCTAAGTTTTTGTTTTATCGCGTTTCCGGACGGCGAACCGGTTCCCACTTCGCCTGGAAACGCTCTAGCGCGCCGTGCGCAATTGTCGCGATTCGCGCGGCTGGCTTGCTTCGCATTCGTCCAAAAAAGTTTTTGATTTCATAGCCGCGCCTCATCGCGCGCGAACGCGAATGCGTGCAGTCGCTTAAGCGCGATCTCTTCTTTGGAATAATTTGAAAGCGACGCGTGAGCGCAAATTCCATCCACCATTCTCACATTAGACTAGTTGTAAGCTATTGATATTACGGCGATTTGTGTTGACTAGCGATCCTGGTCGCGATGAATTCCGCGCACGACAAAACGGGTGCGGAGGCGACCATGACCATCATCCCTACTATGCGAATCCGAATGCGAGGCTTGGCCGTGCTGGCCGGCGCGGCTTTGGCGCTCGCGCTGATCGTGCCAGGTGCGCAAGCGCAGACGCTGGAAAAAGGCGCGGCCAACTACAAGCCGTTCGCGGTCGAGCACATCGGCATGGCGCTCGCCAGCGCCAAGAAGCTGCAGGCAGCGGTGAAAGCCAACGACGTGAAGGCGGCACAGGCGGCCTGGATCGAATCGCGCAAGGGCTGGGAAGCGATCGAGCCGATCTCCGGCGAATTCTTCGGCAAGCTCGACGAGGTAATCGACGTGTGGCCCGACGCCAAGCATGGCTATCACGCGGTGGAGGCGGCGGTGTTCGCCGGCAAGCTCGACGAAACCAGCGCGGCGGTCGACGAGCTGGTCGGCAATCTCGCCGCGTTCGATAAGCAGGTGAAGGCGGAAAGCTTCAAGTTCTCGCCGCAGGGCCTGCTCAACGGCGCCACCAAGCTCGCCTATGAAGTGGGTGAGAACAAATCCAAGGGCGGCGAGTCGCCCTATGCCGGCACCTCGATCAACGACATCTACGAAAACAACGAAGGCATCGAGGCGGTCTATAAGCTCGTGTTTCACGAGACCTTGAAGAAGAGCGATCCTCAGCTTGCCACGCAAATCGTCGACAAGATCGAGGACGTCGAAGGCTTCGTGAAGGGCAAGGACCTCAAGAGCGTCGATGCGGCCGGTCTGAGGAAGGCGGGCGAGGAACTGGCGGTGCTGCTGCAAACCGCGGCGCCCAAGCTGAAGCTCAAGAAGCCCGCGCTGGGAGACTGATATGCGCTGCGCGCTTGCAGCGACGTTTCTGGCGGTGGCGGCGTGGCTGGCGGCCGGCTTTGTTGCCGATTTGGCGCAAGCCCGGCCGATCACCACCCGCGAGGGCGTGCTGCCGCCCGGCACCGATCTGAACGAGGAAATCCTCGATCAGCCGACCGAGCTGTTCGCCTTCGAGCAGGCCGGCGGCAAGCGCTCCTATCAGTTCAATCTCGGCGATATGCTGTTTTCCTCGCCGGCGATCTTCGGCGGCGTCGCGCGCGCCGCCGGCATCAGCTGCAACACCTGCCACCAGCAGGGCGCCGGCAACGCCAGACTCTTCGTGCCCGGCCTGTCGAGCCGGCCGGGCACCTTCGACGTGAGCGGCGCGCTGTTCAATCCGAAGACCGACAACGGCGTGTTCGATCCGGTGACGCCGCCGAGCCTGCGCGGCGTGCGGAATTTGGCGCCCTACGGTCATGACGGGCGCTTCGCCTCGCTACGCGACTTCGTGCGCAACGTGATCGTCAACGAGTTCGCGGGCGAGGAGCCCTCGCCGCAGGTGCTCGACGCGCTTATCGCCTATGTGAAGGAAATCGCCTTCCTGCCCAATCCAAAGCTTGCCGCGAGCGGGCACCTGAGCGGCAAGGCTTCCGATGCCGCGCGTCGCGGGCAGATGCTGTTCGTCAAGCCGTTCCGCCGCGACGCTTCGATGTCCTGCGCGAGCTGCCACCGGCCGGACGGCGCCTTCGTCGATCATGTGGTGCATAACGTCGGCAGCGGCGGCTGGTTCAAGACGCCGACGCTGCTCAACGCCAATTTCAACGCGCCCTATTTCCACGACGGCCGCTTCGACAGCTACGGCCAGGTGGTCGCCTATTTCGACCGCCATTTCGATCTCGGCCTGAGCAAGAGCGAGCGGTCCGATCTGGTCGCGTATCTTGACGCGGTCGGCGACGGTGAAAATCCGCTCACCCGCAACACGGTGCAGGCCGAGCTCGACGAAATCGCGGCCTTCGCCAGCGTGCTCGATAAGGCCATCGCCGAGCGCAACAAGGAAGCAATTGCGCTGACGGTCGATTTGGTCGGCAACGAATGGCGTGAGCTGGGCGAGAGCTTCCCGGCCGCCACCGATCCAAGCGTCGCCGGCGGCTATGTCGAGCGGCGGCGTGCGCGCGGCGCGGTGCGCGGCCTGGTGCTGACGCTGCGGCGCATCGCCATGGCATCGGCGAGCGACGATTTCGCCGGCGCGGCCGAGGCCTATGCCGATTACGAGAACCAAGTCGCCGATGCGGCCAGCGACCTAACGTTGGCCGCGGCCTGGTCGCTGTTCAATCCGGCGGTGCGGCAGGCGCATTTCGCGGCCCTCGGGCGGCTCGCGAAACTCGCCAAATAAGGGCTTTACTCGTGATTTCGTGACGTTATAACGTTACATCAAGACGGGGCGTGTAGGATGTCGAGATGCGGAGCGCGGTGTGGAACCATGGCTTGGCGGGTGTCGATTTTGGGGTTGGTGGCGGCATTCGCAGCCTCCGTGGCGCAGGCCAAGGAGCCGCCGAAGCCGAAATCGATCTGGGAGCAGGATACTTTCAGCGGCGACTGGAACGGCGCGCGTTCCGCCTTGGCCGATTCGGGACTGCAGTTCACCCTGCAATATATCGGGGAAGGCTTCGGTGTCGCGTCCGGCGGCGTAAACCGGCGCACGAGCTATGAAGGGCGGCTCGAATTCTCCGCCGACGCCAACCTGGAAAAGTTCATGGGCTGGCGCGGCGCCAGCGCCCACGTCACGACATACTCGATCCATAATAGCGGCCATAACGTCGCCGAGAACGTCGGCAGTATTTCCGATCCGAGCAACATCGACGCGACGCCGACCACGCGGCTGTTCACTGGCTGGTTCCAGCAGGACTTCAACTCGCTTCTCTCGGTGCGTCTCGGCCAGCTTGCCGCCGACGACGAGTTCTTCACCAGCGAAACCGCCGGTGGCTTGATCAACGGCACTTTCGGCTGGGGCGACATCTTCGCCGCCAACATGACCAATGGCGGGCCCGCCTATCCGTTGGCGGCGCCGGGCGCGCGCCTGCAGGTCAATCCGACCCCGGAAACGTCCGTGCTGGTCGGCGTGTTCTCTGGCGATCCGGTCGGTAAGCCCTGCAACCTCGACGATCCGCAACTTTGCAACCCGCACGGCACCAACTTCAGTATTTTTGGTGGTGCGTTGTGGATCGGCGAAATGCAATACAAGGTCAATCAGGGTGAACACGCCGTGGGCCTGCCGGGAGTCTACAAGCTCGGCGGCTGGTATGCGACGGCGAAGTACCCCGATCAGCAGTTCGGCATCGATGGCACCGGCGCTGTCGTCTCGCTCGGCGTCGATCCGACCGCCGACCCGATTCAGCACAAGGGCGATTGGGGCATTTATGCCATCGCCGATCAGATGGTATGGCGGGCGGGCGACCGCAGCATGAACCTGTTCGTGCGCACCGGCTTTTCGCCGTCCGATCGCAATTTGCTGTCTTGGTATATCGACGGCGGCGCCGGCTTTAAGGGACTGATTCCTGGCCGGCCGGCCGACGTACTGACCTTCGGCGTGGCCTATGCCAAAATCAGCGGCGACGCGGCGGCCGCCGACCAGGACGCGCTCGCCTTCAACGGTCCGCCGGGTTTCATCCGCAATTACGAGATGGTGTTCGAGGTGAACTACGCCTACCAGGTCGCGCCGTGGTGGGTCATCAAGCCGGACTTCCAATACATTATCCATCCGGGCGGCAACGTCGCCGATCCGGATGATTCGAACGCAGCGGTCAAGGACGCGGCAATCTTCGGCGTGCGCAGCACCTTCACCTTCTGAGCTTCTGCACCCTTCTGAACCTCAGCCTCCTCATCCCGGGCGCGGCGCCGGCCATGGGCTATGCCATGTCTACCGTTGCGAGCCGGGGATATTTTTCTTGCCCGGGCCCCCCGGATCAGCGCCTCGACGAGCGCAGGTCGATGCCGTCGCGCACGGCGCGGAAGCGCGGGAACAGTCTGTCCCAGTCGTCCTTATGGACCACGCCGACGATGCGCAGAAAGCCGCTGCCGCCAAAGCGCACCCATTGCACGAGTTCAAGAGCCGCGCCGTCCGGGCCCTTGGCGTTCGCCCTGATTTCGTAGACCGGCGTGCCGCGCAGACGGATCGTTTCCGCCGAGGTGACGGCACCGACGTGCACTGGCGCGGTGTTCAATAGATCGCGCGCGAGGCGCGCCTGCGCCGACGGCTCCTGCGGCGCACCGCGGCCGACCGAGATGATCATGTAAGGGTGATGCACCGGATCGTTGGTCGGCCCGTCGATCAAGACGGCGAGCGCCGGTGGCGCCACCCGCATGAGCCGGAAGCCGGCCAGGTCGCCGAGCTCGAAGGGCAAGTGTTTGACGAGTTCGGCGAGCGGCGGCATGCGGAAGGTGACGCTGCGCAGCGCGGCACGGATGGCGGCGTCTGGATAGGCGGCGCGCGCGGCATCCGGCACATGCACGCGGATGAACATGCCAACACGGCCGGCTTGGCGCGTCATGGTGTTGGCGAGTAGGTACCAGGCATGCGCGTCCTCGCCGTCGATCTTGGCGCGGCCGCTGATCAGATAGCCGATGCCGCCGGCGAAGGAGAACAATTCACGTTTGTCGACGGTCAGTCCCGTGATCTTGCGGCCAAAGGCGGCCTGCTCGAGAGCCTCATAGGCCCGGCCCGGCAGGTCGAAAATGGTGATGGCGACCTTGCGCGCGCTGTCCTCGAAGCCGGAGAACGTGGTGCTGGGCTTGAGGTCGCCGGGCGGCAGCACCAGGCCGATGCGCGAGCCGTCGGGAAAGGCTGCCGTCGCGGCACGGGCGGGATGCAGCGCCGCCAGGCCGGCGGAAGCCGCAACGAGAAGTACCAGGAAGGCGCGGAGCATGGGGGCTGACTGCTTTGACGTAACCGTTTCCCCCCGCGCCTGCCTAGCCGGCTTCGCCCCGGCGCCGCAACGAAAAGATTAACCGCTCGGCTCCGCTGCCCGCGTCCAAAGGAGGCTATTTCGCGGCCCCCTGGCTTGCGGGTCCCCGGGGCCCTCCTATATGAGCCATAAGCCGCAGGAAGCTGCGGTGAATCGCGTATCCAGGGGGCTGGATAGAGGGGGTCTGCGGATGAGCCGCCGACATCCTGTTCGGGCGCCAAGAGGCCTCAAGGGCAAGTGCGGCCCTTCGGGGCACATGTGGCCCGGCCGGCCTGCCGCAATTTGAGAGGAAGAACCATGGGCAAGGTCATCGGCATCGACCTCGGCACCACGAATTCGTGCGTTGCCGTCATGGAAGGCAAGAATCCCAAAGTCATCGAGAACGCCGAAGGCATGCGCACCACGCCTTCGATCGTCGCTTTCTCAGACGACGGCGAGCGTCTCGTCGGCCAGCCGGCCAAGCGCCAGGCGGTCACCAATCCGGAAAAGACCATCTTCGCAGTCAAGCGCCTGATCGGACGGCGCTACGACGACCCGACGGTGGAGAAGGACAAGAAGCTCGTTCCCTACAAGATTTCCAAGGCATCGAACGGCGACGCCTGGGTCGAGGTCGAGGGCAAGCAGTATTCGCCTTCGCAGATCTCCGCCTTCATCCTGCAGAAGATGAAGGAGACGGCGGAAGCCTATCTGGGCTCCAAGGTCGATCAGGCCGTCATCACCGTTCCCGCCTATTTCAACGACGCGCAGCGCCAGGCCACCAAGGACGCCGGCAAGATCGCCGGCCTCGAGGTGATGCGCATCATCAACGAGCCGACGGCGGCCGCGCTTGCCTATGGGCTCGACAAGCAGAAGACCGGCACCATCGCGGTCTACGACCTCGGCGGCGGCACCTTCGATATTTCGATCCTCGAGATCGGCGACGGCGTATTCGAGGTGAAGTCGACCAACGGCGACACCTTCCTGGGCGGCGAAGACTTCGACATGCGCCTGGTGAGCTATCTCGCCGACGAATTCCAGAAGGAGCAGGGCATCGACCTGCGCCGCGATAAATTGGCGCTGCAGCGGCTGAAGGAATCGGCCGAGAAGGCGAAGATCGAGCTGTCGTCCACCACCCAGACCGAGATCAATTTGCCGTTCATCACGGCGGATGCCGCCGGTCCCAAGCACCTCACGATGAAGCTCACCCGCGCCAAGTTCGAGGCGCTGGTCGACGACCTCGTCCAGAAGACGGTCGAGCCCTGCCGCAAGGCGCTGAAGGATGCCGGCATCTCGGCCGGCGAGATCAACGAGGTGGTCCTGGTCGGCGGCATGACGCGCATGCCGAAGGTGCAGGAAGTCGTGAAGCAGTTCTTCGGCAAGGAGCCGCACAAGGGCGTCAACCCGGACGAGGTGGTTGCCATCGGCGCCGCCATCCAGGCCGGCGTCTTGCAAGGCGACGTCAAGGACGTGCTGCTGCTCGACGTGACGCCGCTGTCGCTCGGCATCGAGACGCTGGGCGGCGTGTTCACTCGCATCATCGACCGCAACACCACCATCCCGACCAAAAAGAGCCAGGTTTTCTCCACCGCGGAGGATAACCAGAACGCGGTGACCATCCGGGTCTTCCAGGGCGAGCGCGAGATGGCGGCCGACAACAAGATCCTCGGCCAGTTCGACCTGGTCGGCATCCCGCCGGCGCCGCGCGGCGTGCCGCAGGTCGAGGTCGCCTTCGACATTGACGCTAACGGCATCGTCAACGTCTCGGCCAAGGACAAGGCCACCGGCAAGGAGCAGCAGATCCGCATCCAAGCCTCGGGCGGCCTGTCGGAAACCGACATCGAGAAGATGGTCAAGGACGCCGAAGCCCACGCCGAGGAAGACAAGAAGCGCAAGGCGGCTGTGGAAGCCAAGAACCATGCCGAGGCGCTGGTACATTCGACCGAGAAGGCGCTCTCCGAACACGGCTCCAAGGTCGGCGACGCCGAGCGCAACGCGATCGAGAACGCTATGGCGGACTTGAAGGAAGCGCTCAAAGGCGACGACGCCGATGCCATCCAGGCCAAGGCCAACACGCTGGCGCAGGCTTCCATGAAGCTCGGCGAAGCCATGTACAAGCAGCAGCAGGAAGCACAAGGCGCTCCAGGCGGCGAGGGTCAAGCCGGCGGCGAAGAGGCCAAGAAGGAAGACGTGGTCGACGCCGAGTTCACCGAAGTCGACGACGACAAGAACAACAAGAAGTCGGCGTAACGCCGGCCTTGTAAACGGTGCAATGCGCGGGCCGCACGCACGCTTCATCTCCCCCCTTGCGGGGGAGGTCGACCGCCGAAGGCGGTCGGGAGGGGGGTGCGTTGTGGTCCTAGCTTTAATTTGCGACTTACCCCCCTCCCTAGCCCTCCCCCGCAAGGGGGGAGGGAACAGGCAGTGCAGAGCCGCGTCGTCTGTGCCTCGCATGATCGCTCGGTGACGAGAGCCGCATGTCCAAACGCGACTACTACGAAGTCCTGGGTGTCTCGCGTACCTGCACCGAGGTTGAGCTCAAGGCCGCGTTCCGCAAGCTCGCCATGCAGCACCACCCGGACCGCAATCCGGGCGACAGCGAGTGCGAGCACAAATTCAAGGAAGTCAACGAGGCCTATGACGTCCTCAAGGACGGCGACAAGCGCGCCGCCTACGACCGCTTCGGCCACGCCGCCTTCGAGCACGGCGGCATGGGTCCCGGCGCCGCCGGCTTCGGCGCCGATTTCGGCTCGACCTTCGCCGATATTTTCGAAGGCATATTCGGCATGGGCACCGCGCGCGGCCGCGCTTCCGGGCGCGAGCGCGGCTCCGACCTGCGCTACAATATGGAGATCAGCCTCGACGAAGCCTTCTCCGGCAAGTCGGCGCAGATTCGCATCCCGACCTCGGTGACCTGCGAGGTCTGCTCCGGCACCGGCGCCAAGGCCGGCACCAAGCCGAAGGCCTGCGCGACCTGCGGCGGCGCCGGCAAAATCCGCCACGCGCAAGGCTTCTTCACGCTCGAGCGCACCTGCCCGACCTGCCAGGGCCGCGGCCAGGTGATCGACGATCCGTGCTCGGCCTGCTCCGGCTCGGGCCGGGTCATGCGCGAGCGCACGCTGTCGGTGAACATCCCGCCCGGTGTCGAGGACGGCACCCGCATCCGGCTTGCCGGCGAGGGCGAGGCCGGCTTACGCGGCGGGCCGGCCGGCGACCTCTATATTTTCCTGTCGCTGGAGCCGCACGAGTTCTTCCAGCGCGACGGCGCCGACCTGCATTGCCGGGTGCCGATCTCGATGGTGTCGGCCGCGCTCGGCGGCGAATTCGAGGTGCCGGCGATCGACGGCAGCAAGGTGCGGGTCAAGGTGCCGGCCGGCACCCAGACCGGCCGCCGCTTCCGCCTGGGGGCCAAGGGCATGCCGGTGCTGCGCTCGAAACAATCCGGCGACATGTATGTTCAAGTGATGGTGGAAACGCCGCAAAACCTCACGAAGAAGCAGCGCGAGCTATTGGCCGAATTCCAGAGCCTCTCGTCCGACCATACCCAGCCGGAATCGGCCGGTTTCTTCAGCCGAGTCAAGGAGTTTTGGGATGGCCTGGGAAATCGTGACAGCCATACCGAGTGACCATCTTGACCCCCCGCCCGCCTAGCTATACGGGTGAATTCCTAGGCAGGGCCCAATCCCCCGCCATTTTGCACGCGTGACCTTGCAGCCAATGCCTCCACAGTCCGTCGTCCGCGTCGCCAAGAAGCCCCTCCGTCTCGACGACGAGGTGCAATTCATTCGCTCTTGGATCGAGAAGCCGCTGTCGACCGGCGCCGTGATGCCGTCGAGCAAGGCGCTCGCCCGCACCATGGCGCGCTATGTCGATCCGGTGGCGACCGGCCCGGTGATCGAGCTCGGCCCCGGCACGGGCCCGGTGACGGAAGCGCTGGTGCAGCACGGCGTCGATCCCAAGCGGCTGATCCTGGTCGAGTTCAATCCCGATTTCTGCCGGCTGTTGCGCACGCGCTATCCGGCGGCGACCGTGGTGCAGGGCGATGCCTACCGGCTGCGGCGGCTGTTGGAGACCTATGTGAAGGAGCCGGCCTCGGCGATCGTGTCGGGGCTGCCGCTGGTCACCAAACCGGTGCGCACGCGGCTGCGGCTGATCTCCGATGCCATGGCGCTGCTGGCTCCAGGCGCGCCGTTCGTGCAGTTCACCTACGCCATGGTGACGCCAATCCCGAAGGCGCTCACCGGCATCACCGCGCAGGCCTCCGAGCTGATCTGGATGAACGTGCCGCCGGCGCGCGTCTGGGTCTATCGCGGGGTGTAGGCAGGCGCCGCACAAGCTTGCCTTCGTCATGCCCGGCCGACCGGGTCCGGCCTTTGGCCGGCCCCGGTGCAAGCTTGTGCCGGGCATCCACGTCTTTAGGGTATGGCCTTGCCAGAACACGTGGATGAACGCCGCCGATGCCCAATCCGAAAATCCTCGTCCTGCCCGGATCGAACCGCACCGGCTCGCACAATGTCAGGCTGGCGGCGCTGGCGGCGAAGGAATTGACGCTGATCGACGCCGACGTCACGCGCATCTCGCTGGTGGATTACGAACTGCCGATCTACGACGCCGATCTCGACTCGCGCCACGGCCAGCCGGCCAATGCACTCAAGTTGAAGCAGATGATCGCGGCGCATCACGGCGTGTTCATCACGACGCCGGAATATTCGGCCTCCGTCCCGCCGCTGTTGAAGAACGCCATCGACTGGGTCTCGCGCGTGCGCGAGCGCGGCGATCCCGACCTACGCCGCCTTCAAGGGCCGCGTATTCGCGATCGCGTCGGCCTCGCCCGGCCGCGCCGGCGGCCTGCGCGCGCTGATGGCGCTGCGCCAGGTGCTCGAGCTCGGCTGCGGCGCTTTGGTGATCCCCGAGCAGGTGGCGATCCCCAGCGCCGCGCAGGCCTTCGACGAAAACGACGAGATCGTGGATGTGGGCATCGCCAACCTGTTGCGCGGCCAATTGCAGCGGCTGGTCGACATGGCGCGGCTGATGATGTGAGGGCAGGACATTGCGGCTGGACGCGCGCGAAAGGCTGATCGTCGCCCTCGACCTGCCCTCGGTCAAAGCCGCCGAGGACCTGGTCGCCCGGCTGGGCGAGCGGGCGGTGTTCTACAAGATCGGCTATCAGCTCGCCTTTGCCGGCGGCCTGCCTTTCGCCGCCGAGCTGATCGCCGCCGGCAAGCAGGTGTTCCTCGATCTCAAGCTGCACGACATCGGCAACACCGTGCAGAAGGGCGTCGAGAGCGTGGCGCAGATGGGCGCGACCTTTCTCACCGTGCACGGCTTTCCGCAGACCATGCAGGCGGCGGTCGCCGGCAGGCAGGGCTCGAGCCTGCGCATCCTCGCCGTCACCGTGCTCACCTCTTACGACGATGCCGATCTCGCCGCCGCCGGCTACGGTATGGGCGTGGCCGCGCTCGCCGCCCAGCGCGCGCAACAGGCGCGCGACATCGGCATCGACGGCCTCGTCTGCTCGCCGGAGGAGGCCACAAATCTGCGCAAGATCGCCGGACCCGAAATGGCGCTGGTCACACCTGGCATCAGGCCGCTGGGCAGCGCGAGCGGCGACCAGAAACGCATTATGAGTCCGGCACGCGCGATCCGCTCCGGCGCCGATTATCTGGTGGTCGGGCGGCCCATCACCGCGGCACCCGATCCGCAACAAGCGGCGGAGGCGATCGTCGCTGAGATCAAACAGGCTGCGGGATAGGAGGAGCAATATGGCTAAGGGCTACTGGATCGCGCGCGTCGACGTGCACAACGAGGAGGGCTACAAGTCCTATGCCGCGGCTAATCCCGCGATCTTCAAGAAATTCGGCGGAAAATTCGTGGTGCGCGGCGGCAAGTCCGAATGTCCGGAAGGCACGGCGCGCATGCGCAATGTCGTGATCGAATTTTCCGACTACGCCACCGCGCTCGCCTGCTACCGCTCGCCGGAATATCAGGAGAACATCAAGCGTCGGCTGCCGCATTCGGCCGCCGACATCGTCATCATCGAGGGCTATGACGGCCCGCAGCCCTGATTCCGCGCGCCACGCCTATGGGCGCTTCGGCCGCCTGAGCGCCGCCTATGACGCGGCGCGCCAGGGCTTCCCACGCGCAACGGTTGCCTTCGTCGTGCGTCATCTCGCCGGGCAAAACCCGCTGGTGCTGGATCTCGCCTGCGGCACGGGCATTGCCAGCCGCCAGCTCGCGGACAGCGGTTTCGCGGTGATCGGCTGCGACCTCGACCCGCTGATGCTGCGCTACGCCGTCGCGCGCGGCGGCAAGAGCGGCCGCTTCGTCATCGGCCGTGCCGAGGCCATTCCGTTCAAGGACGAAAGCTTCGACGCGGTGACGACGTTCTGCGGCTATCACTGGTTCGAGCCTGAGCGCGCCGTGCCCGAGATGGCGCGCGTGCTGCGCAGCGAAGGCCGCATCGCCATTGCCAATATGAGCGGCCGCGACGGCTTCTACGACGACTACCGCCGCCTGGTGGCGACGTTCGTGCCCGGCGCGCTCCCCGATCACCGGAAGGGCTACGACCCGCGGCGCGATCTGCGCGCGCACGGGCTGCGCATCGTCGACGAGCACACAGAAAGCGTTCGGCACACCAACACGCCGGCCGAGCTGCATCGGGCGATGCAGTCGGTGAGCGTCTGGAATCTGGTGCCGGAGGACCGCTTGGCCGAAGCAGGCGATGCGCTGATGGCGTTCTGCATCGCGCACGGGCCGACGATCTCGCGCGCGGTCGTCTACGAGACGATCATAGCGGGCCGGTGACGGCTTCCTTTGCAGCGCCGGGACGGCTATACCCGGCAAATCTGCTGGGAGCATGAGCGATGGCCGAGATGCGCTTGATCGTGGCGGGGGCCGGCGGGCGCATGGGGCGCACGCTCGTCAAGGCGATCGCCGAAAGCAAGGGCTTTGCGCTGGCCGGCGCCTTGGAAGACGCGCGCTCGCCGCTGATCGGCTGGGATGCCGGCACGCTCGCCGGCATGCCGGAAAGCGGCGTCAAGCTGAGCGGCGACGCCGCCGCGCTGATGGACAAGGCCGACGGCATTCTCGATTTCACCGCGCCGGTGGCGACGGTCGGCTACGCCGGGTTGGCGGCCAAGGGCGGCAAGGTACACGTCATCGGCACCACGGGTTTAAGCCCCGCCGACGAGGCCAAGATCAAGGAAGCCGCCAAGCGGGCGGTGATCGTCAAGTCCGGCAATATGAGCCTCGGCGTCAATCTGCTGGCGGCGCTCACCCGGCGCGTCGCCAAGACGCTCGACAACGCCTTCGACATTGAAATCCTGGAAATGCATCACAACCAGAAGGTCGATGCGCCGTCCGGCACCGCGCTGCTGCTTGGGCGCGCGGCGGCGGAAGGCCGCGGCATCGATTTCGACCGCCACAAGGTGATGAGCCGCGAGGGCCATACCGGCGCGCGCAAGGCGGGCGACATCGGCTTTGCCACCTTGCGCGGCGGCAGCGTGGTGGGCGAGCACAGCGTGATCTTTGCCGGCGCTGCCGAGCGGCTCGAGCTCACGCACAAAGCCGAGGACCGCGCCATCTTCGCGCGCGGCGCGCTGCATGCGGCGCTGTGGGCGCGGGCGCAGAAGCCGGGGCTCTATTCGATGATGGATGTGCTGGGGTTGAAGGATTTTTGAGCTTTTACCGTCCCCGCTTCCGGGGCGAGTCGACCCGCCGGAGCCTTAGCGAAGGCGGGTCGGGCGAGGAGCTTAGCGATAATTCTGAGCGCTTCGGAAGCGCCCCCTCACCCGAGCTTGCATCTCGTTTCACTCGATGCTCGCCGCCCTGCGCGCCGTCACCGGAATGACAATGTCCTAACTCTGCGCTCGGCACGTACTCGTCCGACCACTTCAGCATCACGTTGAAGCTGATCGAGATGCGCGGGGTCTCGCTCAGGTTCGGATGCACGAAATGCATGAGGAACGCAGGCCACAATAAGAATTTCGCCGGGCTTCGGCATCACCGTGTGCTCCGGATTGACGTAAGGATCGCCGCGGATGGCGTTCATGTTCACCGCCGGCCCGCGCGGATCGTAGAAGGTGATGGCGCCTGGCCGCACGTCCTTGCGCGTGCGCAACGGAGCGCGCTCGGTCGGCACCTGCACGTAATAGGTGCCCGATAGATAGCAATGCGGGTGATTGTGCGGGTCGTGGTAATCGCCCAGGCGGTTGACATTGGGCCAGCCGTGCAGCGACCAGTCGATGCCGAACTTCATGTCGAGCTCGGCGAAATAGGCCGCCACCGTGCGGTTGATGCAGTCGCGCAGCCAAGCCGCCGCCGGATGCTCGGCCAGCAGGAAATTGTCGCCCCGGTAATCGGTGGTGAGGTTGGCCTTGTTCTCGTCGAGCCCGAGAATCAAGGCGGCCAGCGCCCGGTTGGCGGCCTCGGCGCCGGGCAGCGTGCGGCGCAGGAAAACCGTCGGCCACAGCGCCTGAAAGCCCTCGCCCGCCTCGCCGGCCATGCAACCCTCCCTCGCCGGCCGCCATCCTGCCACGAAACCCGTCCCGGCTGGAATTGGCGCGCCGGCGGGGCTATATGCGGGGCACCGACCCGGCAGAGAGGGCCTTCCTGATGAGCGATCGACTGCTTGTGCTCGTGCGCCACGGCGAGAGCGACTGGAACAAGAAGAACCTGTTCACCGGCTGGCGCGACGTCGACTTGACCGAGCAGGGGGTCAAGGAGGCGCGCGAGGCGGGGCGCTTGCTGAAGGCGCAGGGGCTGAAATTCGACGTCGCCTTCACCTCGGCGCTGATCCGCGCCCAGCGTACGCTCGACATCATGCTGGAGGAGCTCGGGCAGACCGACCTTACCACCTACAAGGACCAGGCGCTGAACGAGCGCGACTACGGCGATCTGTCGGGCTTGAACAAGGACGACGCCCGCAAGAAATGGGGCCCCGAGCAGGTGCATATCTGGCGGCGCTCCTACGACGTGGCGCCGCCCGGCGGCGAGAGTTTGCGCGACACCGCCGCGCGCGTGCTGCCCTATTACATCCAGGAAATGCTCCCCGCCGTGCTGCGCGGCGAGCGCGTGCTGGTCTCGGCGCACGGCAATTCGCTGCGCGCGCTGGTCATGGTGCTCGACAAGCATACCACCGAGAGCATCACCAAGCTCAACATCGCCACCGGCGTGCCGATGATCTACCGGCTCAACGCCGATTCGACGGTGGCGTCGAAATTAGATTTGGCGGCGTAATCGTTGTCGTCATTCCGGGGCGCCGCCATAAGCGCGTTTACGCGCGTCTTCGACGCGCTATAGCGGCGAGCCCGGAATCCAGAAACAAATTCAGAATTCGCATCTGGATTTCGGACAACCGCGCTGCGCGCGGTTTCCGGAATGACCGCTAGGCCGCGGCCATGCCCGCTTCCCAGCCGAGCATGGCGCGTTTGCGCGAGATGCCCCAGTGATAGCCGGTGAGCTCGCCGCTCTTGCCGATGACGCGATGGCACGGCACCACGAAGCTTATCGGGTTCTTGCCGACCGCGGCGCCGACCGCGCGCGCGGCTTTCGGCGCGCCGGCGCGTGCAGCGAGATCGGAATAGGTGGTGAGCCGGCCCATCGGCACCTGCAAGAGCTTCTCCCACACGCGCACTTCGAAGTCGGTGCCGATGAGCACCACGCGCAGCGGCTGGTCGGCGCGCCAGAGCGCGGCGTCGAAAATGCGCCGCGCGGTTGCTGCTGTGGCCGCGAAGTCTTCCACGTATTTCGCCTTCGGCCAGCGCGCTTTCATGTCGCGCAGCGCCGCGCGCTCCTTGCCGGCGTCGGCGAGCGCAAGGCCGGCGAGCCCGCGCGGCGTCGTCATCACCAGCGCCATGCCGAACGGGCAGGGATGGAAGCCGTAAGCGATGGTCAGGCCTTCGCCGCCCGCCTTCCATTCGCCCGGCGACATCGCCTCATGCGTAACGAACAAGTCGTGCAGCCGCCCGGGGCCGGAGAGCCCGACCTCGTAGGCGGTGTCGAGCACGCTCGCCGAAGCGCGCAGCAGGTCGCGCGCGTGGTGGAGGGTGAGCGCCTGCAGGAAGGCTTTCGGCGTCAGCCCGCACCAGCGGCGGAACAGATGGTGCAGGTCGGTGGCCGAGACGCCGGCGGCGCGGGCGATCTGCTCGATCTCCGGCTGCGCGCGCCAGTTGCCGCGGATATGGGCGATAGCGCGGCGCACCACGTCGTAATCGGCCGCCGCGGTGGCGAGCGGGCTCAAGGTGCCGAAGGGGCCCGGCAGGGCAGGTTGAGCTGGGGTCATGGCTTCATGGGTTATGTTCATGACCGCCATTTAGGCCGGGGCAGGAGGCGTAGCCACCCGATTTCTGGGGCGTCTTTGATCCCTCCCCCTGAAAGGGGGAGGGATCAAAAGAGCAGACGCGCGATCAAGAAACCGCCGTCCGTGTCACCCCGCGCTTGGCCTCGTTGAGCGCGGCGCCCAGCGCCTTGGCAAAGCTCGCCTTCTCGTCGGGGCCGAGGAAGCTGGCAATGGCCAGCTCCTTGCCGCGCGACACCAGGAACAGCCGCTCGATGCCGAATTCCTCGTGCACCACCTTGTCGAGCTTGACCCAGAGCGGGTTGAGCACCCATTCGCGTGCGACGCCGCGATGCGAGACCTTGCGCACGGTGAGCGCCGCCGGCGTGACCTTCACTTCTTCGTAGGCGGCGGCGTGGCGATAGTTGAGCTTGAACGCCCCGTACAGCAGCAGCACGTCGAGCCCGAAAAAGCCGAACACCGGCCAGGCGCCCATCAGCAAGAAGGCCAGCCCGGCGACGAAGCTGACCAGGCCGTAGGCCCCGATCAGAATCCAGAAGCCGACGCGTGGAAGCGAGCGGTGCGGGGTTATCACCGCGGAAAAGATCGTGGGCTCGAGCTCGTCGTTGGCGTTGTCGGCGGTCATGACTGTCAGTATACCCGAAATCATGGCGAAAAAGGCGAAGCGCAAGCGGCCGGCGCGCAAGGCTGCAACCCCCAAAAAAGCGGCGAAAACGCGCAAGGCCAAGGTCAAGGGCCGGGGCGCGCGGGCCAAGGCGGACGTAAGGTCCGTCCACGGGACGGCGCCGCCATGGAGCAATGCGCAGATCGAGGAAGCGTTCCGCCGCTTCCAGGCCGCCAATCCCGAGCCGAAAACCGAATTGCAGCACTCCAACCCGTTCACGCTGCTGGTGGCGGTGGTGTTGTCGGCGCAGGCGACCGACGCCGGCGTCAACAAGGCGACGCCCGCGCTGTTCGCGGCCGCCGACACGCCGGCCAGAATGGCGGCGCTCGGCGAGGACCGCGTGCGCGACCTGATCAAGACCATCGGCCTTTACCGCACCAAGGCCAAGAACGTGGTCGAGCTGTCGCGCCGGCTGGTGGCCGAGCACGGCGGCGAGGTGCCGCGCTCGCGCGAGGCGCTTGAATCGCTGCCCGGGGTGGGCAGGAAGACCGCCAACGTGGTGCTCAACGTCGCCTTCGGCGAGCCGACCATCGCCGTCGACACGCATATTTTCCGCGTCGGCAACCGCACCGGCCTGGCGCCCGGCAAGACGCCGCTCGACGTGGAGCAGAAGCTGGAAGCGGCGGTGCCGGCGAAATATAAATCGCACGCGCATCATTGGCTTATTCTGCATGGGCGCTACACTTGCCTGGCGCGCAAGCCGCGCTGCGAGCTGTGCATTATCGCGGATTTGTGCCAATGGCCGGGCAAGACGGTCGTACAAAAATAACGGCGTTCAGGGAGTATGCGTCATGGAAGGTTCCGCCGGCGCCAAGCGCGTCGATCAATCCGACCCCAAGGTGATTTTCGGCAATGCGGGCCTGCCGCAAAAGCCCGGCGCGGCCTGGATGAATGCGCGGCTCAAGTTCGGGCGCAATTTCAAAAGCGATGCCGCGGCCGCCGGAAAGTTCTGGCGCACGGGCGCTGATTTTCTCGCCGAGCTGCCGAAGAAGCCGAAGCGCAACGCCGCGCAGCAATTGGCGGCGGACGTTATTCTTTATCGCTGCCGCGATTCCCGCGAGCAGTTCCTCACCCGCCATGCCGACGCGATCTATCGCAAGCTGACCAAGAACCTCGCCGACTTCAAGCGCGTGGAAGAGGTCGTCGATGACGCCGCCAGGCTGGTACCGGGCCTGACGCCGACTCCGAAGCAGGTCGCCGCCGAAAGCGGCCTGATGCAGAGCGAGAAGGACGGCGTCGAGGTCGACCAGGGCATTTTCCTCGCGCAGGTGCTGGCGCTGCCCGTAGCCGGCGCGCATCTGTGCCAGGCCATGCTGCTGCCGAAGCCGGAGGCGGTCGAGCGCGTGCCTGAGTTCATCAAGAACGGCGCGGTGGATTTCGGTCCGGCGCGCGTGGAGCGGCGCGGCAAGTCGGCGGTGGTGACGGTGAAGAACCCGCGCTTCCTCAATGCCGAGGACGACGACACGCTCGACGACACCGAGACCGCGGCCGACATCGCGCTGCTCGATCCATTAAGCGAAATCTGCGTACTGCGCGGCGACGTGGTCGAGCATCCGAAATATGCCGGCCGCAAAATCTTCTCCGCCGGCATCAATCTCACCCATCTCTACCTGGGGAAGATCCCCTATCTCTGGTACATCCGCCGCGACATGGGCATCGTCAACAAGATGCAGCGCGGGCTCGCCATGCAGGGCGTGAGCCCCGACGAAGTCTATGGCGGCACGCGCGAGAAGCCGTGGGTCGCCGGGCTCGACGTCTTCGCCATCGGCGGCGGCTGCCAATATCTCCTGGTGATGGACTACGTGGTGGCGGGCTCGGACGCCTATATGACGCTGCCGGCGCGCAAGGAAGGCATCATCCCGGGCGCGGCAAACTTGCGGCTGCCGCGCTTCGTCGGCCCGCGCATCGCGCGGCAAGCCATCATGATGGGCCGAAGGCTCGACTGCGACACGCCGGAAGGCCGCATGATCTGCGACAAGATAGTGCCGCCGGGCGAGATGGAGCAGGCGATCGACGGGGTGGTCGAGGACTTCACCGGTTCCGGCGTGGTCAGCGCCGCCAGCAACCGGCGCTCGCTGCGCGTCGGCGAGGAGCCGCTCGACGACTTCCGCCGCTACATGGCGGTCTATTCCCGCGAGCAGGCCTATTGCCATTTCTCGCCGGCGCTGATTGCCAATCTGGAGAAGCACTGGAACGCGGCGCAGAGGAAAATCTGATGCCCGGAACGATGCTCAAAGGCGCCAACCTGGCGCCGCGCCGCGAAGGTCTCGACGCGATCGAAACCGCGTCGCGCGACGAGATTTCGGCGCTGCAGCTCGAGCGGCTGCAATGGACGCTGGCGCACGCCTATGACGCCGTCCCGCATTACAAGAAGAGCTTCGACAAGGCCGGGGTGCATCCAGACGATTTGAAATCGCTCGACGACCTGCAATATTTCCCCTTCACCGCCAAGGAAGACCTGCGCGCGAACTATCCCTTCGGCATGTTCGCCATTCCGCGCCAGCAGGTGGTCCGCATCCACGCCTCCTCCGGCACCACCGGCAAGCCGACCGTGGTCGGCTACAGCAAGCGCGATCTCGAGATGTGGGCCGCGGTGATGGCGCGCTGCATGTGCGCGGCTGGCTGCCAGCCCGGCATGGTGGCGCAGAACTCCTATGGCTACGGCCTGTTTACCGGCGGCATGGGCTTCCACTACGGCGCCGAGAG
The DNA here is from genome assembly GCA_963805535.1 of uncultured Pseudomonadota bacterium. GTDB lineage: Bacteria > Pseudomonadota > Alphaproteobacteria > Rhizobiales > Xanthobacteraceae > Pseudolabrys. The sequence goes on along the minus strand of CAWDUV010000001.1, from coordinate 350,290 downwards.
GTTTGGCATGACGGTGGTGCCGGTGTCGGGCGGCATGACCGAGCGGCAGGTGAAGCTGATCGGCGATTTCAAGCCGGACGTGATTTTTGTGACGCCAAGCTACCTGCTCGCCATCCTCGACGAGTTCCACGCGCAAGGCGTCGATCCGCGCACCTCGTCGCTCAAGATCGCCATGTGCGGCGCCGAGCCCTGGACCAACGCCATGCGCGCCGAGATCGAGCAGGTGTTCGACATGCACGCCATCGACGTCTACGGGCTGTCGGAAGTGATCGGCCCGGGCGTGTCCTGCGAATGCATCGAGAGCAAGGACGGCCCGCATATCTGGGAAGATCATTTCTATCCCGAGACCATCGACCCGGCGACCGGCAAGGTGCTGCCGGACGGCGAGGCGGGCGAATTGGTGTTCACCACGCTCACGCGCGAGGCCATGCCGGTGATCCGCTATCGCACGCGCGACCTGTCGCGGCTGTTGCCCGGCACCGCGCGCTCGATGCGGCGCATGGAGAAGGTGACCGGACGCTCCGACGACATGATGATCGTGCGCGGCGTCAACGTGTTCCCCAGCCAGATTGAGGAAATCCTGCTCAGGGACGAGCGGCTGGCGCCGCACTTCGTGATTGAATTGCGCCGCATCGAGCGGCTGGACCAGATCACCGTGGTGGTGGAGGCGCGTCCCGACCTGGACGACGGCGTCTTCACGACATGTGACCGCGACGTCGCGCATCACATCAAGGCGCAGATCGGCGTTTCCGCCGGCGTGCGCACGGTCAAGCCCGGCACGGTCGAGCGCTCGCTCGGCAAGGCCAGGCGGGTGATCGATTTAAGGCAGAAAAGCTAAGAGCTTCGTTTGCCCTGACGTGAGCCACACATTCTGCGGTCATCACCCGCGCAAGCGGGTGATCCAGTAATCACGGAAATACGGGGAGTACTGGGTCCCCGCCTTCGCGGCGGACGACAGTCTCGCTAGCGCCCCGGCTCGATCAACTCGGCGCGTTTGCCCGTCATGCGCTTGTGCACGTGCACCATGAAGGCCATGGCGAAGATCGGCGTTGCCAGATTGACCACCGGGATCGATACGAAGACCGCGATCACCATGCCGCAGAGGAAGACGTAAGCCGAGTGCGCCTTGCGCATGGCCTTGGCCTCCAAGGGCGGGCGGAAGCGCATGGCGGCGAGCTCGAAATATTCGCGGCCGAGCAGGTATGAATTGGCCAGAAACAAAATGACCACGCCGAGGCCGGCGAAGAAGATGAAGGGCAGCGCGCAGAAATAGACGGCCAGCGTCAAAAGCGCGATCTTCAGCCCCTCGATCAGCGCGCGAAGGAACGGCAGCGCGCGCCCGACCGGCTCGGCCGGGTAATATTCGCGCTCGACCGCCTCGCCCACCTCGTCGACGAAGAAGCTGCCGACGAAGGCGGCGATGGTCGGCATCAGGAACAGCGCCCCGGTGACGATGCCGAGGCTCGCCATGATCGACAGGACCCAGGCGAGCAGGTTCCAGATCGCGTGATGGGCAAAGCCCGTGGCCTGCTCGGCCCAGGTGGCGCCGTTGGTGGCGAGCGAGGCCAACAGGCGCTGCAGCGCCACGCCGACGATGACGATCAGCAGGAGCGCCAGCCCGACCGCCTTCATCAGCACGGCGCGCAGGGCGGGCGTGAGCATCTGCGCGATCGCTTTGGCGGCGGCGTCCAGCATGGCGGGGAAGAGGTAAGCGGACGGGGCGGTTTGGGCAAGGGTGGGGCCACAAACTCGGCGTCATGCCCGGGCTTGACCCGGGCATCCATGACGGGTTGCCGCTAACAATAGGCTTACGTAAGGCCGCGTATGCGCAACGGCCTCATGGATTGCCGGGTCAAGCCCGGCAATGACTTCGGAGAGGGTGGGGAGAGGGCAACTCGCTGCGAGCTCGTGCGCCTACCGCATCGCCGCCAGCGTCTCGGCCTCCAGCACCGCCTGATCGGCGTCGTCGGCCGGAACCAGCGTCACCAACTCGTCGGCATCGTCCGCCCGCACGTCGGCCCAGGCCATGGCCTTGTAGTCGAAGCCGTTGACCAGCGTCGGCTTGACCACCTCGAAATAGGGCGAAATGTCGAAGTCGCGCGGGGCGTAGAGCGAGGAATGGCGGATTTCCAAAATCTCCTCGCGCGCGGCCTCGCTTTCGATGCGCGTCACCTTGGGCAGGATCGGATAGCGCACCTGCTCGAAGGCCTGCGCGATCAGCGCGGAACAGATGATGCGGGTGGGGTGGCCGGAGCCGAGCGCGATCATACGCCGGCGCCAGCGTTGCGGCACCGGCAGCGGGAAGAGATAGCGCATCAGGTCGATGATGTTTTTGAGGTCATAGTCGAAGCCGATGCGCTCGGCCGCGTAGGCGCAGACGCGCGTGCAGTCGTCGGCGGTGAGCCCGGTCGGACGGCAGACGCGGGTGTGGAAGCGCGCGTATTTCGACAGCGGTGCCGCCATCACGCCCTGGCCGATATTGGCCTCGACCAGCACCAAGGGCTCGCCATTGGGTGCGACGCGGTCGCCGATGGCGCCCACATAGAGCGCGGCGTGCGACCAGGTCGATTGCGTGAGATATTTGATGACGCCGGAAATGTGGTTGCTGCCTTCCACCAGCAGCACGTCGCCGGGCTTGAGCGTTGCGCGCAGAGCGTCGGGATCGCTCGGCACATAGGGCTCGTAGCCCTGCGCCGGCTTTTCCAGATAATGGGCGATAAAGCGCCCGACCCCGTCCACCATGAAGCCCATTTTCGCCGTCCCTTGGCGTCAGTTCTTGACGCCGGCGTGCGGCGCTTTGCCCCGCGCCGTCTTCTCCTTGGCGGTAAATCTAGCGAAGACTCATTGCAATTTGGTTCATCCCCGGCGCGCGTCGCTTACGGATTCTTGACCATGAAATTTGCCGGCACGCGCGGCTTCGGGCAATCTGGCGCCGGGCGCGTCAATCATTCGGATACCATGTCGAAGCTTAGCCGCCGCTCCTTCCTCGCCGGTTCCGCCGCGCTGATCGCAGGCCCGGCCGTGCGCGTCGGCGCGCAAGAGGCCGACGTCGATCTCGTCGTGGTTGGCGCCGGTGCGGCGGGGATTGCTGCCGCAAAACGCGCCCGTGCCGGCAAGGCGCGGGTGGCGCTGTTGGAGGCGAGCGGGCGCATCGGCGGGCGCTGCATCACCGATACCAGCCTGTTCGGCCTGCCGTTCGATCTCGGCGCGCACTGGCTGCATTATCCGAACAGCAATCCGCTGGCCGCGGCGGCGCCGGGAGCCGGACTTGATGTCTATCCGGCCCCGCGCGGGCAGAGCGTGCGCGTCGGTCCGCGCAACGCGCGCGATTCCGAGCTGGAAAACTTCCTCGCCGCGCTGGTGCGCGCCCACCGCGCCATCGCCGCGGCCGGCCGCAAGGGTGACGTGGCGGCGCTGCGCGCGCTGCCGGACGATCTCGGCGCCTGGCGTTCGACCGTCGAGTTCGTGCTCGGGCCCTATGCCTGCGGCCGCGCGCTCGGCGACGTCTCGGCCGCGGACTTGGCCAATGCCGGCGAGCGCGACCTCGCCGCCTTCTGCCGGCAGGGCTACGGCGCGCTGCTGGCCAAGCTCGCGGCCGGTGCGTCGCCGCGGCTCAATACGCCGGTGACGCTGATCGACTGGGACCGGCACGGCGTCGACATCCACACCGGCAAGGGCCGCCTGCGCACGCGCACGGTGATCGTGACGGTTTCGACCAACGTGCTCGCCGCCGGCAAGATCGAATTCAAGCCTGAACTGTCGCGCCGGACGCTCGCGGCCGCACACGAGCTCGCGCTGGGCAGTTACGACCATATTGCCTTGACGATGCCGGGCAATCCGCTCGATCTGCAGCGCGACGACCTGGTGTTCGAACAGACCGCCAACGAGCAGACCGCCGCGCTGCTCGGCCGCGTGTCCGGCACCGATCTGCACCTGGTCGAGGTGGCGGGGCCGTTTCGGCAGCGAGCTCTCCCGCCAGGGCGAGGCCGCCATGCTCGATTTCGCGCGCGAGTGGCTGGCCAAGCTGTTCGGCGCCAACGTCAAGGACGCCATCAAGCGCAGCCACGTCACGCGCTGGAACGAGGAGCCTTTCGTGCTCGGCGCCATGTCGGTGGCGACCCCGGGCCACGCCGACGCGCGGCGCGCGCTGCTGGAGCCGATCGGCGGCCGCGTCTGGTTCGCCGGCGAGGCGGCGCATGCAACCAAATGGGGTACGGTGGACGGCGCCTGGGAATTGGGCGAGCGCGCGGCGCACGCCGCGCTCGACCAGATGGGCATGCTGGCGAAGCCGAAGCCGGAACGCTCGCACCGCGAGCGCGAACGCGAGCGGCGGCACCATCGCCGCCGGCGGCGGCGTTAAGGGAGCGGTCATGGCACGGGCAAAGGCATTGATTGCGTGGTCGAGCGGCAAGGATTCGGCCTGGGCACTGCACGTGGTGCAATGCGCGGGCGACTACGAGGTGGTCGGCGCGCTCACCACGGTGACCGACGGCTTTGCCCGCGTCAGCATGCATGGCGTGCGCGAGGAACTGCTGCAGGCGCAGCTTGCGGCGGCCGGGCTGGCGCCGGTCGTGGTGCGCATTCCCTATCCCTGCCCGAACGAGATCTACGAGCGCGAGATGGCGGCGGCCGTGCAGGGCGGCGAAGGCGCGCGGCATCACGCACATCATTTTCGGCGATCTGTTCCTGCAGGACATCCGCGCCTATCGCGAAAAGCAGCTCGCCGGTTCCGGCATCGCGCCGGTGTTTCCCTTGTGGCTCAAGCCGACCGAGCAGCTTGCGCGCGAGATGATCGCGGCAGGCATGGAGGCGCATCTGGCGGTGGTCGATCTGAAGAAAATTGCCGGCCAGCTTGGCCGGCCGCCGCTTCGATCGGGGCCTGCTCGACGAACTGCCCGCCGGCACCGACCCCTGCGGCGAGAATGGCGAGTTTCATTCATTCGTGTCGGCGGGGCCGATGCTTAAGGGTAAGATCGCGGTCAAGGTCGGCGAGACGGTCGAGCGCGACGGCTTTGCCTTTGCGGATTTGCTGGCGGAGTGAACCATTATCGCGCGCTACAATTTTTCTTCCGGAATAGGCGCGCTGCTGCTGACGGTGTTTTGCGCCTCCGCGGCGCAAGCCTGGGACATTCGTTATTCGAGCGGCGTCAGGTTGCGGGTGCCCGCGCCTGGGCAGGAGTTTTCATTCGATTTTCCGTTGGCGCCCGGCTCGGTGCACTACATCACCAAGCCGGCGACCGCTGCCGCCAAGGGCGCCGTGCAGGCAAGCTTTTCGATTGCGACGACTGGCGAAGCCGTCTTCGACTTTCGCACGGCCGTCAACAACACCTGCAATGCGCCGGCGGCGGTGCGCCTATTCCTTCAGCGCCGAGGCGACAACCTCACCGGCGCCGGGGCTTACGAGTTTTATCGCTGGTGGTCGACCGCCGGAACCGTGCTGAGGGCCGGCTCGTTCACGGTCGCGGTTCCGCTCAAGCCGGCGCTTTGGAGCTCTGTGTTCGGAAAGACGGGCGACGCCAATCCGCGCGCGTTCGCGGAGGCGCTGGCCGATCTTGGCAATGTGGGCGTGACGTTCGGCGGAGGCTGCTTCTACGGTCACGGCGTCAGACTATTGCGTGGCAGCGCGGAATTCACGATGAAGCGATTTACGATCCGATAGGCTCAGCGCTCAGCTAGCCCCTTAACACCCCGCCGGTACGTTTGGTCACCTCGGCCACCACCTTGGCCGCCAGCGCGTCGATTTCCTCGTCGGTCATGGTCTTGTCGCGCGGCTGCACGGTGACGGCGATGGCGACCGACTTCTTGCCCGGCTCGATCCCAGCGCCTTCGTAGACGTCGAACACGCTGACGCTCGTAATGAATTTCCGGTCGGCGTTCTGCGCCGCGCGCACGATGTCGCCGGCCTTGACGGCCGCGTCGACCAGGAAGGCGAAATCACGCGTTACCGGCTGGAACGGCGACAATTCGAGCTGCGGCTTGGCGCGCGTGGCCTTGGCCTTCGGCTCGGGGATTTTCTCCAGCAGCACTTCGAAGCCGACCAGCGGCCCTTCGGCGTCGAGCGCGGCGAGCGCGCGCGGATGCAATTCGCCGAACGCGCCGAGCACGTTCTGCGGCCCGATCTGGATGGTGCCGCTGCGGCCGGGATGCAACCAGGCTGGCCCGCCGGGCACCACCTGCAGCGCCTGCATCGGCGCGCCGGCCGCGGCCAGCACGGCGAAGGCATCGGCCTTGGCATCGTAGGCGTCGACGGGGCCACGCTTTTCCTGCCAATGGCGGCCGATGCCTTCCGGCCGCGCCAGCGCGCGGCGCAAGCCCGTTGCAGCCGTGAACTGATCCTCCGGCTGGTCGCCCTTGAATATCTGTCCGACCTCGAACAGCGCCACGTCCGGGAAGCCGCGGTCGGCGTTCTTCTGCGCCGCCATGATCAGACCCGGCAGCAGGCTCGGCCGCATGTCGGACAACTCGGCCGCGATCGGATTGGCGAGCGCCAATTCGGGCTTGCCGCCGCCGAACAATTCGGCGTCGCGCTTGGAGACGAACGACCAGGTGACGGCCTCCGTCAGCCCGCGCGCGGCGAGCGCGCGCTTGGCCTTGCGCGTGCGGTTCTGGATCGCGGTCAGAACTTGTTTGCGCGCGAACTCGCCGCGCGGGAACGGCGTCGACGGCACGCGGTCGACGCCGACGATGCGCACCAGCTCCTCGACGATATCGGCGCGGCCGTGCACGTCCGGCCGCCAGGACGGCACCGCCACCTTCACGCGCTTGGCCTGGCCGGCGGCGAAGAAGCCGAGCTTCTCCAGCACGCGGCGCACGTCGTTGATCGGCAACTGGATGCCGGCCAGCCGCTGCAATTCGCTCATCGGAAAATCGATCACCAGGTCCTTCGGCGCCGGGTCGCCGGCCACCACGATCTCTGACGGCTCGCCGCCGCAGAGGTCGAGCACCATTTGCGTCGCCAGCTCGAGGCCGGGGACCATGAAATTCGGATCGACGCCGCGCTCGAAGCGGTAGCGGGCGTCGGAATTGATGCCGAGCTTGCGGCCGGTCTGCGCGATATTGAGCGGGTCCCACAGCGCCGATTCGATCAGCACGTCGGCGGTCGCTTCGTCGCAGCCGGTCGCCTCGCCGCCCATGATGCCGGAAAGCGATTCCACCGCCTTCTCGTCGGCGATCACGCACATGGCGGCGTCGAGCGTGTAGGTGCGGCCGTCGAGCGCCAGCAGCGTCTCGCCGTTCTGCGCGCGCCGCACGGTGAGATTGCCCTGCACTTTGCGGGCGTCGAACACGTGCAGCGGGCGGCAGCGGTCGTAGGTGATGAAATTGGTGATGTCGACCAGCGCGTTGATGGGGCGCAGGCCGATTGAGCCGAGGCGCTTCTGCAGCCACTCGGGCGAGGGGCCGTTCTTGACGCCGCGCACCAGGCGCAGGCCGAAGGCGGGACACAGCTCGGGCGTTTCGATGGTCACCGTCACCGGGCAGGGGAAGCCTGCCTTTTACGGGCTTCGGCGTGTTCTCCTTGTAGAAGCCGATCGACGTGGCGCCGAGGTCGCGCGCGATGCCGTTGACGCCGGCGCAGTCGGGCCGGTTGGGCGTGAGGTTGATCTCGATCACCGGCTCGGCGGCGCCCGCCCATTCGACGTAAGATTGGCCGACCGGCGCGTCGGCCGGCAGATCGATGATGCCGTCGTGGTCGTCGGAGATCATCATCTCCGCTTCCGAGAGCAGCATGCCGCGGCTTTCCACGCCGCGGATCTTGCCGACCTCCAGCGTCATGTTCTTGCCGGGGATGAAGGTGCCGGGCGCCGAGAACACGCCCTTCATGCCGGCGCGCGCGTTGGGCGCGCCGCACACGACCTGGATCGGCTTTCCGTCGCCGATGTCGACCATGCAGACGCGCAGTCGGTCGGCGTTCGGATGCTTCTCGGCGGAGATGACGCTGGCGATGACGAAGGGCTTGAGCAGCGCCGCCTTGTCCTCGACGTGCTCGACCTCGAGCCCGATCATGGTGAGCTTGTCGACGATCTCGGGCAGAGAGGCGTCGGTGTCGAGGTGCTCTTTGAGCCAGGGCAGGGTGAATTTCATCCGCTCAATCCCCCCGCCAGCGTGGGGAAATCCAACGGCCGGAAGCCGTAATGGCTAAGCCAGCGCACATCCGCCTCGAAGAAGGCGCGCAGGTCGTGCATGCCGTATTTCAGCATGGCGATGCGGTCGATCCCCATGCCCCAGGCGAAGCCCTGGTAGACGTCCGGATCGAGCCCGCAATTGCGCAGGACGTTCGGGTGCACCATGCCGCAGCCGAGAATCTCCAGCCAATCCTCGCCCTCGCCGAACCTGATCTCGCCCTTGTCGCGGCGGCACTGGATGTCGACTTCCAGCGACGGCTCGGTGAAGGGGAAGAACGAGGGGCGGAAGCGCATCTTCACGCTGTCGACCTCGAAGAAGGCCTTGCAGAATTCTTCCAGGATCCATTTCAGGTGGCCGAGATGCGAGCCCTTGTCGATCACCAGGCCTTCGACCTGGTGGAACATCGGCGTGTGCGTCTGGTCGCGAGTCGCTGCGATAGGTACGGCCGGGGCAGATGATGCGGATCGGCGGCTGCTGGCTCAGCATGGTGCGCACCTGCACCGGCGAGGTGTGCGTGCGCAGCAACAGGCGTGAGCCGTCGGCCTTCGGCGGGAAATAGAAGGTGTCGTGCATGTCCCGCGCCGGATGGCCTTCGGGAAAATTGAGCTTGGTGAAGTTGTAGTCGTCGGTCTCGATGTCGGGCCCTTCCGCCACCGCAAAACCCATGTCGGCGAAGATAGCGGTGAGCTCGTCGGTCACCTGGCTGATCGGATGCACGCGGCCGGTCTCGGCCGGCGGCTCGCGCACCGGCAGCGTGACGTCGACCGCCTCGGTGTTGAGGCGGGCATCGAGCGCGGCATCGCCTAGCGCGGCTTTGCGTGTCGCGATCGCCGCGCCAACGCGGTCCTTCAGCCCGTTGATGGCGGGCCCTTGCACTTTGCGCTCGTCCGGGCTCATCGAGCCCAGCGTCTTCAACAGCGCCGAGACCGAGCCGCTTTTGCCCAGCGCTGCGACGCGCACGGCTTCCAGCGCCGCTTCGTCCTTGGCGGCGCCGACGGCTGCCGTAATCTCGCTCTCAAGCGCGCTAATATCGCTCATTCATGGCTCCGCAAATCGCGGCTGGTTGTGGTCGCCCGGCACCGATCAGGTCAAGCCCCTCGGGTGACAGGTCCGACCCGCCGTGAGACAGTTGGATCATCGGGCCAGACAAGGAATTTGCGATGCTTGTTCGCATGATTTTGGTCTGTTTCGCCACCCTTATGCTGACCCGGCCCGGTGCCGCCGCGGACTGCCAGAAGCTTGATTTTGAGGCCCGCGGGGCGTTGCTCCGCAAGGCGCCGACCTGCGACAAGGCGATGGAGCAATTTGGAAACTGCAACGCCGGGGGTACTGGCGATGTCGTTCTCGGCCAGATCGTGACCGAGAGGTGCCAGGCGGACTTCCTGAAAAAACTCAACGCCAGGCAGCGGCAGACCTACGAAGGCGAAATCAAACGCTGCAACGACGAGCAAAAGGAAGACGAAGGCACCTTGTCTCGCGCGATCGCGGCCGGCTGCCGTGCCGAGCTTGCGCAGGACTATGCGCATAAGTTCGGCAAGGCGCCTGCGCGTTAGCCCCCGCAATCGGCGTCAGGCTTGCGCCGGAGCTTCCGCCGGAACCGGCAATGCCGCCTTGGCCTTTTCCACGATCGCCTGGAACGCCGCCGGCTCGGTGATGGCGAGGTCGGACAGCACCTTGCGGTCGACCTCGACCCCGGCCTTGGCCAGCCCGTCGATGAACTTGGAATAGTTGAGGCCGAACGGCCGCACCGCCGCGTTCAGGCGCTGGATCCACAGCGCGCGGAAGGTGCGCTTGCGCCGCTTGCGGTCGCGGAAGGCGTATTGGTTGGCCTTCTCCACCGCCTGCTTGGCGACGCGGATGGTGTTCTTGCGGCGGCCGTAATAGCCCTTGGCGGCTTTCAGGACCTTCTTGTGCTTGGCGTGCGCGGTGACGCCACGTTTGACGCGGGCCATGGCAAATCTCCTGTCAGTCTAGGCAAACGGGAAAGGGACGACGTCGAAAACCGGTCAGCCGTTCGGCAGCCAGTATTTCTTGATGTTGTCGCCGTCGGTCTTGAACAGCACCGCGGTGCCGCGATGCTCGCGGATCGTCTTGGTCGTCCGCTTGATCATGCCGTGGCGCTTGCCGGACTGTTGGTATTTGACCTTGCCGGTTCCGGTAATCTTGAAGCGCTTTTTAGCGCCCGATTTGGTCTTCATCTTGGGCATTTTGCTCTCCTAAAGCGGCACGCGTGCCTAAGGCACACAGCCGGCAGGCGCTGAAGGCTCAAAGGCCTCGCGCGGGGGTGCTCGGAATTGAGCTTTAAATCGCTGCCACGGCAGCCCTTGATCAGCCGGGCGGCGAGCCGGCGGCTTATGGCAGACGCGTTGCCAATTGACAACTGGAGGGCGCCCCGGCGCGCCGCCGCGGAAGCTGCCGGCGCGCCCGACGCGGCCCGGCGCAAATTGTCGCTGTCGCGCCGAAACGGCCGAGTTCGGTTGGTTTCGCCTCGATTCGGGCACGTATTCGAAAGACTACCCGGTTGCGATGCCAGCAAATCTCGTTTATATAGAATTTACACATACAATACCGATGGGTGGGTTTGCCGACTTATGCGCGGAGGAGGAGTACTATATATGAATAAGCCTGCAGCCTATACGAAGATTAATCAGTCAAAGATGGATTTCTCCGATCTGTATACATCGAAAGACCCTAGAAATTATTTCAAGTACTTGGGACAGCTTGATTATATCATCCCACATCTTGCGCAGCCGGTCTTCGCCCAGCTGATCCGCGCCCGCCAGGAGCTGCAGGACGAGCCGGTCACGGTGCTCGACCTCGGCTGCTCCTACGCCATCAATGGCGCACTGATGAAATACGCGCTCGACTACGAGGCGCTGCGCCAGCGCTACACCGCGCCCTCGCTGCAGACGCTGAGCAGCGAGCAGGTGCTCGAGCTCGACCGCCATTTCTACCGCGCCTGGCCGCGGAACGACGGCGTGCGCGTGATCGGCCTCGACATTTCCGAGAACGCCATCCGCTACGGCGAAAAGTGCGGGCTGCTCGACCGCGGCCTCGCCATCGACCTGGAGAACCGCGAGTTGGCGCCGGACGAGGCCGTCGATCTCGCCGATGTCGACATCATCGTCTCCACCGGTTGCGTCGGCTATGTCACCGCCAAGACCTTCGAGCGCGTGCTGAAGGCGTCGCGCCGCGGCCGCACGCCCTGGGTCGCCTCCTTCGTGCTGCGCATGTTCCCGTTCGACGAGATCGAGCGCACGCTCGACTCCTACGGTCTGGAGACCGAGCTCTATGAGGGCGCCACTTTCGTGCAGCGCCGCTTTGCAAACCGCGACGAGATGGAAGCCACCGTCCGCGCGGTGGAAGCGCGCGGGCTCGATTCGGAAGGCCGCGAAACCGACGGCCTCTATCACGCCAATCTGTTCGTCTCGCGCCCGCCGGAAGAGATCGAGCGCTGTCCTCTCCAGAAACTGGTGAGCGTGGTCGCCGGCGCCAACAAGCTGTGGCCGGTGGGCGCCAATGTGCTCGGCAGCTACGGTCCCTCGGCACTGCGCCGCGCCCGCGCCGGACACCATCTTTCCGAGGTCAAGGCCGCGTCGTCCTGAGCTGACGCCGCGATAACGACAAGTTTATTGCCCCTCGCGCGCGAAGATCGCCACTATCGCGCGATCGCTCCGGCCGTTCGGAGCGCAACAAACAAGGGGGGGTCAATGCCACGCGCATTTGCCGCAATCGTCATCCTGTTCGCCTTCTGCATTGCCGCCGCCGGCGCCGCCCAGGCGCAAGGGGCTACGCCCTACGGCACGTCGAAATTCGAAAGCTATGCCGACATCGACAAGATCAAGCAGCTCAAGGTGGTCTGGGACTTCAATTTCCAGGACCCCAAGACCGTGGGTGTGGTGCTCAATAATCTCAACGCCTTGTTGAAGGCGACCAGCGAATTCGGGCCGAAGGAGATCGACCCGCTCAAGGTGGTCATCGTCTCGCACGGGCCGGAAGTGGTGGTGTGGGCCAAGAAGAACTACGCCAAATACAAGAAGATCGTCGACCGCGCGGCGAGCTTCGCCAAGCAAGGCGTGCGCTTCGAGATTTGCCGCAACGACGCCAAGGCGCTCGGCTTTGCGCCGGAGGACCTGCACGGCTTCGTCACGGTGATCCCGGCCGGGCCCTATGCGCTGACCTACTGGCAGAACAAGGGCTACGCCTATATCGCCGTGGGCGCCACGGTGCCGTCGTCGCCGTTCACGCCCTACAACAAGGACGACCGCGGCAAGTAGCCCTTGCGGCTTAAGCGGCGGCAAAAAACAACGCGCCGTCCATTGCGGACGGCGCGTTCGGCGTTGCGGGCGTTCGGTGCCGCTTTCAGCGCGGCGCCAGCATCATCACCATCTGGCGGCCTTCGAAGCGCGGCTCCGACTCGATCTTGGCGATCGTCGCGGTGTCTTCTTTGACGCGATTGAGCAATTTGTAGCCGAGCTCCTGGTGGGCCATTTCGCGGCCGCGGAAGCGCAAGGTGATCTTGACCTTGTCGCCTTCCTCGAAGAAGCGTTTCATTGAGCGCATCTTCACGTCGTAATCGTGGTCGTCGATCATCGGCCGCAGCTTGATCTCCTTGACCTCGACGACCTTCTGTTTTTTGCGGGCTTCCGACGCCTTCTTCTGCGCCTGGAATTTGTATTTGCCGTAATCCAGGAGTTTGACGACGGGCGGCGTGGAGTTTGGGGCGATCTCGACCAGATCGAGCCCCGCATTCTGTGCCATTTCCAGCGCGGATTGGATCGGCGTGGGGCCGTGATTGTGCCCAGTGGCATCGATCAGCTGAACCTCGCGGGAGCGGATCTCCTCGTTGATGCGCGGGCCGTCCTTGGCGGCGGGCAGCGCGGACTTCATCGGACGACGAATGGCTACTGTCTCCTCATGCTGTTGACGACATCGCTGCGGCGGCCGATGGCCCCGCAGCATCGGAAAGATTGGAAGAAACGACGCATAAGTCAACGCGGTTCCGGACAATTTGTCGAGGGAAACCCGGGTCCCGCCGTCAAATGGTTCAAATCTCTCTAATTTTGTCGGGCCTGCGGGACCAGCGCCGGGGCCCGGTCGCGCGCGGAGGCGATTTCGCCGTAGAGCCTGAGCGCCTGCTCGGCCACCAGGCCGGCGTTGAAATGGCCGCGCACCCAGTCCTGGCCCCGCTCGCCCATGGCGTGGCGGGCCGCCTCCGGCATGGCGAACAGCCGCAGAAGCGCCGCCGTCAGCGCCGCGTCGTCGCCGGCGGTAAAGCGCAGGCCCGTGATGCGGCTTTCCGGCACCGCCGGCGGCGTGAGCACGACCTCCGGGCCGGCGCCGAGATCGGAGACGATCACCGGCCGCGCCATCGCCTGCGCCTCCAGGATCGCCCGCTGCAGGCCTTCCGGCTGCACCGCCGCCGACACGACCACCGAGGCCACGGCGTAGGCGGCCGGCATGTCGTAGACCGGCGCCGCCATGCGGATGACGTCAATGGTGCCGGTCTGCAGCACCAGGTCCCACAATTCGCCGGTGTAGCGGGTATGGCCGCGGTCCTCGCCGACGAAGACGCAGAGGAAATCCTTCAACCCCATGTCCTTCAGCCGGCGCGCGGCGCGCACCACCACGTGATGGCCCTTGCGCCGCAAGATGCGGCCGGTGATCAGGATCACCTTGGTGTCGGGCTTGACTCCCCAGGCCGCGCGCTTGGCCGTCAGGCGCTCGGGCGTCACGCCGGCCGGATCGAAGCGCTTGAGATCGATGCTCGACGGCAGCACCGTGATGCGCTGCCACGGCGTGCCGTAACGGTCGTGCACGAGCTGTGCGATCTGCTCGCTCAGCGTCACCACGCGGTCGCCGCGCGCCATCACGCCGTTGTAGAGGTGCTTGAAGATGTTCTGATCGCGGAAGCCCTTGTACCAGCTGGTGATGAGGGGAATGCCACGCAAGCGTGCGGCGATGAAGGCGCTCCAGCCGGCGCCGCGGCCGAGCGCATGAATGACATCGCAATCGCGTTCGCGCGCGATGCGGTTGAGGGCGGCGGCATTGCGCAGCATCGCCACCGGATTGTTGCTGGCAAGATCGAGCGGCACGAAGGCGGCACCCGCCGCGGTCAGGTCGCTCACCAGCCGGCCGGCGCGCGAAACGACGATGGCGCGGTGGCCGGCGGCACACAGCACGCGCGCGAGCTCGAGCGCGCCGGCGTCGGCCGCGCCGGCATCGAGACCCGGCGCGGCGATCAGCACGCTGAGCGGCGCGTGCGGCGCACGCGGCGCCGCGGCCGGCTGCGCCAATTGTGTGCGCGGCTTGTCGGCGAGCGCCGGCAGTTCGGAGGCGTGCGAACGCGACATGAACCTGACTGTCTCGATGCTTCCCGGCTATGACCGCTTTGCGCCGCGCGCGCTCGTTCTTGCGGCGTTGTTCGAAGGCGTTCGACCGCGCGGCATGGCGCGGTCAGCTGTCGCGCGCAAGCAGTGACGTATAGACCCCGCGGATGGCTTCGGCAACGCCTTGCGGAGAAAACATGAATTCCGCGAACTGCCGCGCGCGGGCGCCCAGCGCCTCGTAGGCGGTGGGATCGAGCTTGAGCGCGGCCGCGAGCGCGCGCGCGATCTCGGCGGCATTGCCCGGCCGCACCAGCCAGCCGGTGCGCAATTCCTCCTTCATGCGCGGCGGCGCCAGCACGTTCTCCGGCAGCACGCCGACGGTCGAGGCCACCAAAGGCCGCCCCATGGCCTGCGCTTCCGCGGCGGCGCGGCCGGCGAGCGGCGGCTGCAGCGGCGCCACCACCACCACGTCGGCGGCGCCATAGGCGGCCGGCATGTCGGCACAATGGCCGACGAAGCGGCAGAGCGTATCGATGCCGTGCAGCTCGGCCCGCCGCTTCAGCGCGCGCGCATAGCGCGGCTGCCCGCGGTCGTCACCGGCGAACACGAACACCATGTTGCGCGCGGTTTCAGCCCCGACGATCAGCCGCGCGGCGTCGACCACGCTCATCTGCCCGTTCCACGGCGCCACGCGTCCCGCCACCAGCACCACGCGCATCTGCGGCAGCACGCCCCAGACGCGGCGCATCGCCGCGATGCGCTCGCCGCTCACCGCCGCCGGATTGAACTTGGCGGTGTCGACCGCGCGCGGGATCACGGTGATGCGCTCGGCGCTAAGCTTGTAGCGCTCGATCATGGCGCGCGAGACGTAAGTGGACGGCGCGATCACGCGGTCGCCGCGCGCGAGCGACGAGCGTACCATATTGCCGATGGAGGACTGCGCCGGCAGCCGGTCGGGAAACGAGGTCACCAGGAACACCGGCTGCTTGTCGGTGGCGAAAAGCGCGCTCCAGGCGCCGCCGGCGCACTGCGCGTGCACGATATCGACGCGCTCCGACGCGATCAGCCCGGCGATCGTGCGCGCATTGGCGCGCAGGCGCAGCGGGTTGAGGGTGTCGTCGATCATCGGCAGCCACTCGGCGCCGAAGGCGTGCAATTCGCCGACCAGCGGCCCGCCGTCGCCCGCCACCATGGCGCGCGCGCCGGCCTGCAGCAGCGTGAGCGCGATTTCGACCGCGGCGTGGCCGGCGGGATCGTCGCGCAGGGCCGGCACCAATTGCAGGATGGTGGCGCCGGCGAGCGAGTGCGGATGCGCGCGCTTCAAGACAGCCCTCTTGCCTTCGGGGCCCGCTTGCGGCGAGAAACAACTTGCTGGAACGTGAGCCGGTCGTGCATGAGCGAAGTTCGCCTGACCTCCATCGTCGTCGAATCGCCGCCGCCTGCGCGGACCATCGCCGTGCGCGCGCGCGAGGGCAAGGGGCCGGACTTGGGGCCCGCCCTTTTCTGGCTGGGCGGCTTCAAGTCCGACATGAAGGGCACCAAAGCCGCGGCGCTCGACTGCTGGGCGGCGGCGGAGGGCCGCGCCTGTGTGCGCTTCGACTATTCCGGGCACGGTGAATCGGGCGGCGCCTTCACCGACGGCACCATCGGGCGCTGGCTCGCCGAAGCCGTCGCGGTCTATCGGCAGTTCGCCAAGGGCCCGCAGGTGTTGATCGGCTCCTCCATGGGCGGCTGGCTGGCGCTGTTGTTGGCGCGCGCGTTGCGAGGCGTCGCGGACGCGGCGCCGCTTGCCGGCATGGTGCTGATCGCGCCGGCGGTCGACTTCACCGAGGAGCTGATGTGGAAGCGGTTCCCCGCATCCATCAAGCAGGAGATCGAAGCTACGGGGCAATGGCTGCGGCCGTCGGAATATTCCGACGAGCCCTATGCGATCACCAAGCGGCTGATCGAGGAGGGGCGCGAACATCTGCTGCTCGGCGGCCTGATCGAGACCGGCTGTCCGGTGCACATCCTGCAGGGCGTGCAGGACCCCGACGTGCCGTGGCGGCACGCGCAGGAACTGCTGGCGCGCTTTGCGCGCGACGACGTGGTGCTGACGCTGATCAAGGACGGCGACCATCGCCTGTCGCGGCCGGAAGACATTGAGCGGCTGATCGCGGCGGTGAAGGAGTTTTGAGCGCGACTTGTCCCGGGCGTAGCGCGGCACGAAGTGATGCGCTGCAGACCCGGGGCCCCGCTTGCTTCAAGAAACCGGTGTACCGCGCCACTTCGCATGATCACCGCCGCGCAACCCGAGCAGCGCAGCGCCATAAGTCCGGGGGCCACTTCTGTTGCATAAAGGGCCGACATTTAGCTCGCCCCGGCAGCGCCCACTTGATTGCACGCGTGGGTGGCGTTAGGCCATTTCTCGCAAGAAAGGGTGCCCGCCAATGCTGACCGCGCCTTTAATCGCGGTAGGGTCGATGTAATTATCTATTATTCGAGCCGCCTCACGTGCTATGCGCGTCCGATATAGACCATTTGGGATATTCCGCGCCGTCTTGGCGCTTCTCGTGCTGTCCCAGCACTATTTGCAATGGTGCTTTCCAGGAGCGATTCAGAAAGCAATCATTCCGCTGTTGCCCGGCGGTTCCGCAGTCCTTGCTTTCTTTTCACTCTCCGGATTTATCATTATGGAAGCGGCGAATGAGATTTATCGCGGCAGACCGCTCGCTTTTTCAATCAATCGATTTTTGCGGATCGTGCCAACCTATCTGGCGGCGCTCGCTTTTTGCTTCATTGCCCTAGCTATCACCGGGACCCACCCAGAGGCGTTCAGCCTCTATAATTTTTTTGCGAACATTACCGCCATTGTTCCTCTGCCTGGACGATGGACGCCGCAGCCGAACTTCAACGTGATCGGAATTTCATGGGCAATCGAGGTTGAATGCGCATTCTATATAACGGTCGCGGGTATTCTCTTTTTAAGGTTGACTAATCTTGCCAACATCGCGAATGCAGCCGGGCTGATCCTTGTCGCCGCTTCAACGTATTTCTATTTCGCCTCGCCGCCCTGGAATCCGTCGCTGATGTCGGAGGTGCCATTCTTTACATGTGGCACCGCGTTTTACTTCATTTTGAAAGGCTATCGGCCCGCGTTCTTTCTTTTGGCATTGTCAGTCCCTCTATCTATTATCTACGCAGCCAATCTTGGAATGCTTTTATTCGTTCCGCTGCTGTTCATTGCTGGCGTGCTTGCAGTAGCGCCCAGCATGGCGCACAAAACAGATCGAAAAGCCGGTGAATTATCGTACCCGATTTATCTTGGCCAATGGGCTCCACTCTTGCCTTTTGTCCATGCAGCGCCGCCAACAATGCCGTGGCTGATATTGGGCTGCGGCCTTTTACTGCCCTTTATTCTCTACGCGGGGACCGAAATGGGTATCAAAAAGACCCGTGATGCCGTTCGCAAAATCAGTTTCGAAAATCTATGACGGGCGGCAATTCTTCCGCCGCTACTTCGCGAGTGGGCAACAGAGATAAATCGGCGCGCCTTTGTGCATCCGCCGAGTTTGAAAGTACATACTCCGGCAAAATAATGTAATGCCGTCCGCCAAGCGTTGGATTAAAAGCGTGGCCCGCCGTTGTTTTGCCATGCAAACGGGATTCGGGCTCTGCGGGGCACGTCAGGCAAGCGCCTCGGCCCACTCTTTCCGTACAGACGCTTCATTCCCGTTTTGATTCGCCAACGCTGCCAGCTGCTCCCGCGTCAGCAACCGGCTCAGCGCCCACACCGCGGCGCCGCGCACCAGCGGTGAAGCATCGGTCAGCAGGCGCTCGGCTTCGGCTGCCAACGATGGATCGCCCGAATTGCCGATGGCGATCAGCACATTGCGCACAAAACGGTCGCGGCCGGTGCGCTTGACCGGGCTCTTGGAAAACAACGTGCGAAACTGCGCGTCGTCGAGCCGCGCGAGCTCGGCGAGCGAAGGCGCGCGCAAGGCCTCGCGCGCCGCCAGTTTCGCCTCGCGCCCCGCAACTGCGAATTTGTTCCACGGGCACACCGCCAAACAATCGTCGCAGCCATAGATGCGGTTGCCCATGAGCGGACGCAGTTCGCGCGGGATCGGGCCCTTGTGCTCGATGGTCAGATACGAAATGCAGCGGCGTGCATCGAGCCGGTAGGGCGAGGGAAACGCCGCGGTCGGGCAGACATCGAGACAGGCGCGGCATGAGCCGCAGGCGTCCTGCTCGGCGTCGTCGGCCGGCAGATCGAGCGTGGTGAAAATCGCGCCGAGAAACAGCCAAGAGCCATATTGGCGGGAAACCAGATTTGTGTGCTTGCCCTGCCAGCCAAGGGAGGCAGCAGCGGCGAGCGGCTTTTCCATCACCGCCGCGGTATCGACGAAAACCTTCACATCGCCGCCGGCGTTTGCGGTCAGCCAGCGCGCCAGTGCTTTAAGCCGCGCCTTGATCAGCTCGTGATAATCGTCGCCCTGCGCATAGACCGAGATGGCGCCGCGCGCGCGCTCTTGCAAAATCGCCAACGGGTCGTGAACGGGCGCGTAATTCATGCCGAGCATGATTACGCTACGCACCTCCGGCCACAGCGCGCGCGGCGCGCCGCGCCGCTCGGCGGTTGTCTCCATCCACACCATGTCGCCATGCGCGCCCTCGGCGAGGAAGCGGTCCAGCCGCTCCTTCGCTTCCGGCACCGCGTCGGGTTTCGTCACGCCGAAGGCGTCGAAGCCGAGCGCCTGCGCGCGCTTGCGCAAAGCGGCTTTGATCGCGGCGGCATCCGCTTGCTTCACCCTCCCCCCGCAGAGCGGCGGGGAGGGTCGGTTTGCATCGTCTTGACGATGCGAACTGGGGTGGGGGGATTTCGCTGCCGTTGTCATTCGGCCCCCCACCCCCATCCCCTCCCCGCCGCTCGCAAGCGCTCGCGGGGGGACGGGAGGAGTGAACTCAAAAATCCAGATCGGCGTAATGGGCCGACGGCGGCAGTCCCGCCAGCGTCTCGGCCAGAATCGGGCGGAAGGCGGGGCGCGACTTCACCCGCGCGTACCAGTGCTTGGCGGCTTCGTCTTCGTTCCACGGCACTTCGCCCAGATAATCGGCCGCCGACAAATGCGCGGCGGCGGCAAGGTCGGCGAGCGACAATTGCCCGCCGGCGAGCCAGTCGCGCGTGCGCGCGAGCCAGCCGAGATAGGCCAGATGATAGCGGATATTGTGGCGCGCCGCCCGCAAGGCTTCCGTGTTGGGTGACCCGCCGCCCTGCGCAGGGCTCATATGGCGCTTGAACACGCGCTCGGTGACCAGCGGCCCACTCACCTCGGCATGGAACTTGTCGTTGAACCAGTCAGCGAGCCGGCGCACCTCGACGCGTTCGGCCGCGCGCGGCGGCAGCAGGCGGTCCTCGCTTTCGGAGGGCGGCCGCGTCTCCTCGATAAATTCGGCGATGATGCCGGCACCCGGCACCGGCGGCTGCCCGTCGGCGACCAGCACTGGGATTTCGCCGGCCGGATTGAGCAGCATAAACTCCTCGCGCCGCTCCCAGAACCGCTCCTCCGCCAGCCGCGCCTCGATGCCGTATTCGCCCAGGATCAGGCGGACGTAACGCGAGCGCGGGCATAGCGGCTGGTGCAGCAGGGTCAGCATGAAGCTCCGGAAGGCGAGAATGCGCGTCAATAGGCGGGAATCGTCCGCCGCACTATAGGAATCCACCGCCGCGGCGCAAATTGCCCAAACTTATGGTTTTTTGTTGCCCGGACCGGGCAGTTGCGCCAAAAGCGCTTCGACCCGCCCGAATCCTGCCGCGGTTGGCGCGCATGGCCGATCGCTTCCGGAGCTTCCGCCCATGAATACCGACGCCCTGCTGGCGGCCATCCCTGGCCTCGCAGCGCATCTCGATCTGGTCAAGGCCGCCGTGCTCGGCTTAGTCGAGGGCTTGACCGAATTCTTGCCGGTTTCCTCCACCGGCCACCTGCTGCTGATGGAGCATGTGCTCGGCTGGGGCGGCGACAATTTCGGCAAATCCTTCGCCGTCCTGATCCAGCTTGGCGCGATCCTGGCGCTGCTCACCATCTATTTCGGCCGGCTGTGGGCGCTCGCCCGCAACATGTTCACCGACTGGGCGGCGGCACGCTTCGTCATCGGCGTGTTGATCGCTTTCCTGCCGGCGGCGGTAATCGGCGCGCTCAGCTATCACTACATCAAGACCTATCTGTTCGACGTGCGCGTGGTCTGCATCACGCTCATCCTCGGCGGCTTCGTGCTGTTGTGGGTCGATCGCATGGACCTGAAGCCGCGCTATCACGAGGCGACCGGCTATCCGCTGCTGATGTATTTGGTCATCGGCATTTGCCAGTGCTTCTCCATGGTACCCGGCGTGTCGCGCGCCGGCGCCACCATCGTCGGCGCCATGTTGTACGGTGCCGACCGGCGCTCGGCGGCGGAATTCTCGTTCTGGCTCGCCATGCCGACCATGGTCGGCGCCTTCGCCTTCGAAGCCTTCAAGAATCGCCACGAGCTGGCGCACGGCGACCTGACCGCCATCGCGGTCGGCTTCGTGTTCTCCTTCATCTTCGGCTGGATCGTAGTGAAGACGTTTCTCGGCTACGTGCAGCACCACACCTTCGCGGTGTTCGCCTGGTGGCGTATCCTGCTCGGCACTATCGGCATTTACGCGCTGTATTTTTGGTGAGACCCGTCATTCCGGGGCGGCGCCATAAGCGCGTCTACGCGCGTCTTTGACGTGCTATGGCGCCGAGCCCGAAGTCCAGGGCTACCCACGCTTCGCCCTGTGGCTCTGGATTCCGGGTTCCGACGCTGGCGCGTGCGCCCCCGAATGAAAAAAATAATTACGCTTCCGGCAGTGTGCGGTACTGCCCGGTCTTGCGGAAGCGCCACAGATAAGACGGCACGATCGCCTCGATCGGCTCCGGCTCGATGCCGAGCCCGCGCAGCGTGCGGCCTTCGTCGATCGCCTCTTGCGACACCACATTGTCGACAGTGAGCTGCGCGACCTGGTCGGGCGTGATCAACGGCTTCGGCGCGAATTGCAGGAACGCCGCCTTCATGCGCGCGACAAAGAACGGCAGCGGCAGCAACAGCCGCTTGCGCTCGATGGTCTTCAAGATGAGCTGCATCAGCTCCTTGAAGCTGCGCACGTCCGGCCCGCCCAGCTCGTAGGTGGTGCCTGCCTGCGCATTGCCGGCGACCGCCTCGGCGATGGCCGCCGCCACGTCGCCGACGAAGACCGGCTGAAACTTAGTGTGGCCGCCGCCGATCAGCGGCAGCACCGGCGAGACGCACGCCATGGCGGCGAAGCGGTTGAAGAAATCGTCTTCCGGCCCGAACACGATCGACGGCCGCATGATCACCGCCGTCGGCTGCGCGGCCTTGACCAACTGCTCCGCCTTGGCCTTGGAGCGGGCATAGCGCGAGGGCCCGTTTTCGTCGGCGCCGATGGCGGAGACATGCACCAGGCGCGCGCCGTGTGCATTGGCCGCGAGCGCCACCTGCTCGGCGCCTACCGTGTGAACGGCGTCGAAGCGCTGGCGGCCGCGCTCGAAAAGGACGCCGACCAAATTGATCAAAATGTCGGCACCGCGTGCCGCCGCCTCGACCGAAGCCGCGTTGCGGATATTGGTCTGCACGGCGTTGATCTGGCCGACCAGGCCGAGCGGCTGCAGATGGCCGGCAAGCTCCGGCCGGCGCACTGCCACCTTTATGCGGTAGCCGCGCTTGGCCAGCGCCCGTACCAGATGGCGGCCGACGAAGCCGGAGCCGCCATAGATGGTGATCAGGGTCTCGTTGTTGCTGCGGGCGGTCATGGGCGGGTCATGGGTGGGCTCGGGGCGCGCAGAGGCAAGGCCGGGCTGCCGCGCCCCTTACAGGATCGCCCGCGGGCCGTCCAGGGGCGGCCCCGAACTGTCATTCCGGGGCGCTCGCGCAGCGAGCGAACCCGGAATCCAGGCGCGGCTGGAAGATTTTCGCTCTGGATTCCGGGTCCGGTGCATAGCGCGTCAAAGGCGCGCGTAAACGCGCTTATGCGCGCCGTCCCGAAATGACGGTTCTGTCGTTGAATTGACAAGCCCAAGGCGGCTCAATACCTAGTCCCGCACGTGCCCAGGTGGCGGAATTGGTAGACGCACTAGTTTCAGGTACTAGCGCCGCGAGGCGTGGAGGTTCGAGTCCTCTCCTGGGCACCAACCTCCAACGTGGATATTGAATGACCATCCGCCTGCACCGCGGCGATCTGCCCGACCTCTCCGCCTACAAGGGCTCGGTGGCGATCGACACCGAGACCATGGGGCTCGATCCCCATCGCGACCGGCTTTGCGTGGTGCAGCTTTCGCCCGGCGGCGGCTCCGCCGACGTGGTGCAGATCGCCGCCGGCCAGAAGAAGGCGCCCAATATCGAGCGCCTGCTGGCCGATCGGTCGGTCCTCAAGATTTTCCATTACGCCCGCTTCGATCTCGGCGTGCTGGCGAACGCCTTCGGTGTCATGGCAAGCCCGGTCTATTGCACCAAGATCGCCTCGCGGCTGGTGCGCACCTACACCGACAGGCATGGGCTGAAGGATCTGGCGCGCGAAGTGCTCGGCGTCGATCTGTCCAAGCAGCAGCAATCCTCCGACTGGGGCGCCGACGAATTGACCGACCCCCAGGTTGCCTATGCCGCCACCGACGTGCTGCACCTGCACGCGCTCAAGGAGAAGCTCGACGCCATGCTGGCGCGCGAGGGCCGCAGCGAGCTGGCCGCGGCCTGCTTCGGCTTCCTGCCGGAGCGGGCGCGGCTCGATCTTGCCGGTTGGGCCGGCGAGGACATCTTTTCGCACGGCGTCTGATCTTGTAACTATCTGTATTCCTGGCGGTTTTGGTTAATCGCGCGGCCGGCTCAGGCTCGTCTTGCCGCTGCAGGGCCATATTCGCCCGGCAAGTTGCGTTGCGGGGAGTAACGTGATTTCCGAAGACAATCCGCGCGGGGCAGTTTCCGAGGCATGAACCGTCCGATCATGGCGAAGACCGATGCGCAGACGGCGCGCGCCTATTGGACCATGGGCCGCGGCGATGCCGAGCGTGCCTTCCGCGCCGCCCGCCGGCACAGCAGGCAGGTGCGGGTGTTGCGCGTGGCGGTGCCGGTGTTGGTGTTGGCGGCGGCGCTGGCGGTGTTCCTGGCGACCTATTTCAACCCGCTGCGCATGCTGGCCAAGCTGCCGATCAATGTCGGCGATCTAGTCGTCTCCGGCACCAAGATCACCATGGAGGCGCCGCATGTCTCGGGCTTTACCCGCGACTCGCGCGCCTACGAATTGTCCGCCGACAACGCGGCGCAGGACCTGACCAAGCCCGACATCGTCGATCTGCACAATCTCCGCGCCAAGGTGCAGATGAAGGACGACAGCATCGTCAATCTCACCGCCGTGCAAGGCATCTACAACAGCAAGGGCGAGATACTCAAACTCGACCGCGATATCGAGATCACCTCCTCTGCCGGCTATGCCGGCCATCTGAGCGAAGCGGTCGTCGACATCCGCAAGGGTCATGTCATTTCCGACAAGCCGGTCAAGGTGAAGCTTTTGCAGGGCAAGCTCGACGCCAACGGGCTGGAGATCGTCGATTCCGGCGAGGTCGTGCGCTTCACCAACGGCGTCAACATGATCGTGCACCTCAATCAGTCCAATAAGCCGGCAGCGGCGGGCGCTGCGCCGCAGGGCGAGGCCGGAGCGAAACAATGAACCTGGCCGGCCTGCGCAAACTGATGCCGGCGATCGCCGTGGTGGCGCTGGTGCCCGCCGCCGCGCTCGCCGCGACGCCGCAGTCCAAGGGCCCGCCCAACGCGCTGCAGGGCTTCTCGCAGAACCGCAACGAGCCGGTGCATATCGAGGCGGCGACGCTGGAAGTGCGCGACAAGGACAAGGTCGCGACCTTCAGCGGCGACGTGCACGTGACGCAGGGCGACACCGATATGCGCTGCAAGACGCTGGTGGTGTTCTACGAAGAGGAAAAGAAATCCGGCAAGGGCAACACTCTTCCGGCGGCCGATCCGGGGCCGGGCGGCCAGCGCCAGATCCGGCGGCTGGAGGCGCGCGGCGGCGTGGTGGTGACGCAGAAGCGGGAAACCGCCACCGGCGAGACCGGCATATTCGACATGAAGACCAACACCGTCACGCTGCGCGGCAATGTGGTGATGACGCAGGGCAAGAACGTGCTGCGCGGCGACCGCCTGGTGGTCGATCTCACCAGCGGCGTCTCGCGGGTGGAATTGGGCAAAAACGGCCGTGGCCGCGTTCAGGGCCTGTTCGTGCCGGCCGGCAACGGGCCGATGTTGCCGGGTGCCCTGCCGGGCAAGCCGCCGCGCCCGCGCCGTTGACGCCAAACATGCCACCAAGCATGCCACCAAGCGTGCGCCCTTGCGTCCGTCCCGCCGGGGAATCTGCTAAAGTCCCGGCCAGATTGCGCCGCGAGGTAACCCGGTGAACATCCTGACGCTGTTTCGGCGCCGCGCGCCGCCGCCGCGCCGGCCTGCGCCGCACGGCCAGGCGCGGCAGCCGCAGCCGGCCATGCGGGCGCCGGCGCAAGGCTCGCGCCAGGCCAACGCGGCGGCGCAGCCGCAGGCGGTGCAGCGCGCCCAGCGCGGCGACGGCCGCCAGGCGCAGCGCGCCTATCTCGCCGCGCACGGCGTGGAAAAGAGCTTCGGCGGCCGCATGGTGGTGAAGGGCGTCACGCTCTATGTGCGGCGCGGCGAGGCGGTCGGGCTGCTCGGCCCCAACGGCGCCGGCAAGACCACCGTGTTCTACATGATCACCGGCCTGATCGGCGCCGACCGCGGCCGCATCGAACTCGACGGCTACGACGTGACCGCGCTGCCGATGTACCAGCGCGCCCGCCTCGGCATCGGCTATCTGCCGCAGGAGGCCTCGATCTTCCGCGGCCTCAATGTCGAGGACAATATCCGCTCGGTGCTGGAAGTGGTGGAACCCGACAAGCGCCGGCGCGAGGCCGACCTCAACGCGCTGCTCGAGGAATTCAACATCGCGCGCCTGCGCAAGACGCCGACCATCGCGCTGTCGGGCGGCGAGCGCCGGCGCGTCGAGATCGCGCGCGCGCTGGCGACGCGGCCGAGTTACATGCTGCTGGACGAGCCCTTCGCCGGCATCGACCCGATCGCGGTCGGCGACATCCAGGCGCTGGTGCGGCATCTGACCAACCGCGGCATCGGCGTGCTGATTACCGACCACAATGTGCGCGAGACGCTGGGGCTGACCGACCGCGCCTACATCATCTATTCCGGCGAGGTGCTGATGGAGGGCCGCGCCGACGACATCGTCAATAACCCGGACGTGCGGCGGCTCTACCTGGGCGAGGAGTTCCGGCTGTAGCGCATGAGGGACCTGCCGCGGTGTTATCCACCGGTTGTCCCCGCACAAATTTTGTGCATTGCCGCAGCGCGGAATCGCATACCACCGGGCCACGGAAGCTGGTATAAGCGACAATAAGCAAGAATTGGACCAGTTCCCGGCCGGGAAACCACTATGGCTTTGTCGCAAAGACTGGAGTTTCGCCAGACGCAGGCGCTGGTGATGACGCCGCAGCTGATGCAGGCCATCAAGCTGCTGCAGCTCTCCAGCCTCGATCTGGCGGCCTATGTGGAAGGCGAACTGGAGCGTAACCCGCTCTTGGAGCGCGCCGACGACGAGGACGGACCGCCCGCCGCCGAGGCCGAAGGCTTCGGTGAAGGCGGCGAGGGCGGTGACGACGAGGGTGGCGGCGCCTCCGACTGGAACGGCCAGGAGCTGGAGACCAGCCGCAGCTCCATGGAAGAAGGCCTCGGCACCGAGCTGGAAAACGTCTTCCCCGACGACGGCGCCGGCAGGCAGGCCGCCCCCGAGGCGCCGCCGCCGGCCTACACCGAATGGACCGGCGCCGGCTCGGCCGTCGGCGACGACTACAATCTGGAGGCCTTCGTCTCGGCCGAGGTGACGCTCGCCGATCATCTGGCCGAGCAGTTGGCGCTCGCCATCGCCGCGCCGGCCGCGCGTATGATCGGCCGCTATCTGATCGACATGGTGGACGAAGCCGGCTACCTCACCGGCGATCTGGCAACCGTCGCCGAGAAGCTGGGCGCCTCGCTCGCCGACGTCGAAGCCGTGCTCGGCGAATTGCAGAAATTCGATCCGCCCGGCGTCTGCGCGCGCAGCCTCACCGAATGCCTCGCCATTCAGCTCAGAGAGCGCGACCGCTTCGACCCCGCCATGCAGGCGCTGGTCGCGCATCTCGATCTCCTGGCCAAGCGCGACCTCGCCGCCTTGCGGCGCCTCTGCGGCGTCAACGACGAGGATCTCGTCGACATGATCGGCGAGATCCGCAGACTCAATCCCAAGCCCGGTCTCGCCTTCGGCTCCACCGCGGTGCAGCCGATCGTGCCCGACGTGTTCGTGCGCCAGGGCCCCGACGGCGCCTGGCAGGTGGAATTGAATTCCGACACGCTGCCGAAGGTACTCATCAACCAGCGCTATTACGCGCAGGTCTCAAAGGGCAAGCGCAGCGACAAGGACAAGACCTATCTCGCCGACTGCCTGCAGACCGCCACCTGGCTGGTGCGCGCGCTCGATCAGCGCGCCAAGACCATCCTGAAAGTATCGAGCGAGATCGTGCGCCAGCAGGACGCTTTTTTCGAGAAGGGCGTGCAGCACCTGCGCCCGCTCAATCTGAAAACCGTCGCCGACGCCATCAGCATGCACGAGTTGACGGTGTCGCGCGTGACCGCCAACAAATACATGGCGACGCCGCGCGGCATTTTCGAGCTCAAATATTTCTTCACGTCGTCGATCGCGTCCTCGCAAGGCGGCGAGGCGCATTCGGCGGAAGCTGTGCGCCACCGCATCCGCCAATTGATCGACGGTGAGACCGCCGCCGACGTGCTGTCGGACGACACCATTGTGGAAAAGCTGCGCACGGCCGGCGTCGACATCGCCCGCCGCACCGTCGCCAAATACCGCGAGGCCATGCGCATCCCGTCCTCGGTGCAACGCCGGCGCGAGAAACTGGCCGCGGGTTAGTGCCCC
Source organism: uncultured Pseudomonadota bacterium (assembly GCA_963805535.1). Taxonomy (GTDB): domain Bacteria; phylum Pseudomonadota; class Alphaproteobacteria; order Rhizobiales; family Xanthobacteraceae; genus Pseudolabrys. Next base: position 322,786 of record CAWDUV010000001.1, on the reverse strand, counting down.
GCTTCCGAAGTTCGTGATACATCGCAGCACCATCTGACGCGAACTTCGGAAACCAAGGGGCACTAGCAGGTATTTGATTGTAGTGCCGCTTATCGATTTGAAGTTCCTGAACGAGATCGCGGCAGGTGGAGCAGGAACTTCAAATCGGCGGCACTAGAGGCCAATCCATTTAGATTGAATCACGGCGCTCCGCTAACATTTTACAGGCGCATGATCTTTTCCGAAAACCGGTTCCCACTTTTCGGGATCATGCGCTAGATTGGAACCGCTGCAGATTTGTTGGTGCGCTGCGGCATCGAAGCGACGCCCTGGCAAAAACGCGCGGCCGCCCCGCATTGACCTTTGCCGTGACCATCCTAAGCTTAATGCTTGAGCCGGGGCGATCGGCGGCGCGGACCTCCAGTTCCACGCCGAAGAGGAGGCAAGCGATGCCTTTACGCGTTTCGGGCAAGAACATCAGCGTCGGCGCCGCTCTGCGCGGGCGAATCACCGACCGCGTGGAAGAAGCGACCTCGAAATATTTTCGTGGCGGCTTTTCCGGCCATGCCACCGTCGGCAAGGACGGTTTCGGATTCCGCACCGAATGCGTACTGCATCTCGATTCCGGCGCGCTGTTGGAGGCCGAGGGCATGGCGGCCGACGCCTATGAGAGCGCCGACCAGGCCGCCGTCCGCATCGAAAAGCGGCTGCGCCGCTATAAGCGCCGCCGCAAGGGCCATCAGGCCCAGCGCGGGCGGTGAAAATCGGCAAAATGCAAGAAATTTCGCCACGCACCGCTCCGACCCCGCCATTGACGGCGGGGGCGACCGCTTTTATGGTCCGCCGCCTTCACCACCCTTTGCAACTCGGCGCTGCCTCACACGATCATTGGACACGTCCATGACGCTCAACGATCTCGTCGCGCCGAATGCGATTGTTCCAGCCCTCAAGGTCAACAGCAAGAAGCAGGTGCTGCAGGAGCTGGCCGCGCGCGCGGCCGAGCTCACCGGGCAGAATGAGCGCACCGTCCTCGAAATCCTGATGCAGCGCGAGAAGCTCGGCTCCACCGCGGTCGGCAATGGCGTAGCGATCCCGCACGGGAAGTTGCCCAAGCTCGGGCGGCTGTTCGGCTTGTTCGCGCGGCTGGAGCGGCCGGTGGATTTCGAGGCGCTCGATTTGCAGGCCGTCGATCTGGTGTTCCTGCTCTTGGCGCCGGAAGCCGCCGGCGCCGATCACCTGAAGGCGCTGGCGCGGGTGGCGCGCATGCTGCGCGATCCGGAAGTGGCGCGCAAGCTGCGCGAATTGCGCGACGCCGACGCGATCTACGCCGCGCTCGCCATGCCGCCGGCGAGCAGCGCGGCGTAGCCGCAGCCGTCATCATCCGCGAAGGCGGATGATCCAGTACGCCGTGCTTTTCAAATTAATTCAGTCCTGCGAGTACTGGATGGCCCGCTTTCGCGGACCATGACAGCATCAATTGTTGCGCGGCCCCGTTCAGAACCTCTGCTCAATGCACGCTCACCGGCTCCAGTTCCTGGCTCCAGGCATTGGCGATCGCGGCTTCGCGCGAATTGGTCAGCATGATCGGCGTGCCGTCGGCGGCGTGCAGCGCGAACAGCGTCATGCCGGGCTGCAGGTCCGGCGCCTGCGGAAACTGCTTGGCCACGTCCTCCGAGCGGATTTCCTTGACGTAAGCGAGTTGGCCGTCGCCGAGCTGGGCCAGCGCCTCCTGCGTGATCGCCGGATGGGCCTGGTCGAATTCGGCCGCCTTGTCTTTGGTCATCTTGTTCATTGGCCCTCGACTCCTTTCTTGTGTGCAGGTCGAGTCCTCTTCACTCCGAGCTAGTCCTCGTGCTCGCTGATCGAGATGCTCTTGACGACCCGTTCCGCCTGCGGGCGCACGAGGTCGATCGACAACAGACCGTTCCGCAGGTCGGCGCCCAGCACCTCCATGCCGTCCGCCAGCACGAAGATACGCTGGAACTGGCGCGCGGCGATGCCGCGGTGGATGTAGTGGCGGTTCTTGTCGTCCTGCTGGCGTCCGCGAATCACCAACTGGTTCTCCTCGACGCAAACGTCAAGCTCGTCGCGGGTAAAGCCGGCGACCGCGAGCGTGATGCGCAGGCGCTCCGGGTTGGCGGAATTGCGCACCAGCCGCTCGATATTGTAGGGCGGATAGCCGTCAGCACCCTTGCTGGCGCGGTCGAGCAGCCGCTCGATCTCGTCGAAACCCAACAGGAACGGGCTGGAAAGGGACGGAACGCGTGACATCGCAAAGTCCTCGAATGGAAGCGACTTTGACGTGGGGTCCTGATCTGGCACCCCTGCCGGCAGGCAGCCTGCCCGCCGGCACCATCTAATATGGGCGGCCCGGGTTAAAGGTTCAAGAACACGGGGTTTTTCGCCGCTTAGGCGCTATTATGCCCGCCAAAGGGGAGCTTCCAGTGACCGACCAGCCTTCCATGCCGGCTCTGACCGTGCGGGCCGTCCGCGCCACGCCGGTCGAAGTGCCGCTCAAATTCGTGCTCGGCACCAGCCAGGACGTCTTGCGCCAGGTGCCGCTGTTGCTGGTCGACGTCGAGACGGAAGAGGGCGTCAGCGGCCATGCCTGGCTGTTTTGCTACGTCAAGGCGGTGGCGCCCGCCATTGCCAGCGTGCTGACCGAGGTCGAGCGGTTGACCAAAGGCGAGGCGCTCGATCCGGCGGCGCTGTGGGCAAAGCTCCTGCGGCGTTTCACGCTGATCGGCGTGCAGGGCGTCGTGCGCATGGCGATCGCCGGCTTCGACACCGCCGCCTGGGATGGGCTCGCGCGTGCCGCCGGGGAGCCGCTCTGCCGCCTGCTGGGCGCCGAGCCGCGGCCGATCCCGGCCTATAACAGTTGCGGCCTCGGCCTGATGGGCGATCTGGGCGCGCTCGCCGCCGAAGCCGAAACGCTGCTCGCCATGGGTCGTTTCAGCGCGGTCAAGCTGCGGCTCGGCTACGCGACACTCGCCGAAGACATGGCCGCCGTGCAGGCGGTGCGTGCGCGCATCGGCGCCGATGTGAAATTGATGGTCGACTACAATCAGGCGCTGTCGCTCGAAGAGGCGCTCGAGCGCGGCCGCGCGCTCGATCGTGAGGACATCTTTTGGCTGGAGGAGCCGATACGTCACGACGATTATGCCGGCGCGGCCTTGCTGGCGCGCGAGCTGAAGACGCCGATCCAGATCGGCGAGAACTTCTCGCTGCCGGCGGCGATGGCGGTCGCGCTCGGTGAGCGCGCCGCCGATTATGTCATGCCCGATCTCGAGCGCATCGGCGGCGTTACCGGCTGGCGCGAGGCCGCCGAGCTCGCCGCCGTTAACCGTATCCCGATGTCGTCGCATCTATTCCCGGAAGCGAGCGCCCATCTGCTCGCCGCCACGCCCACCTGCCAGTTGCTCGAATATGTCGACTGGGCCAATCCGGTGCTGCGCGAGCCGCTTGAGATCGCCGACGGCCACGCCGTCATAGCGCAGCGTGCCGGCAGCGGCGTCACCTGGGACGAGGCGGCGGTTGCGCGCTATCGCTTCGACTGATCGCCTCTCGCCGTCGCACGAAAAAAAGCGCGCGAATGCGCGCCGCCGCGCATGGTTAAATTAATCATGCGCGTTTGCCTTGTTTGGTCAAAATTCTCTTAACCCCGGTCACGCGCGCGAAAGGCGCCGCTAAGATCGCCGCGCATCGAGAAAAAAATAATTCGGCGATATCGGGGAGCGGGCCGTGTTGAAACGAAGCATTGAAATTGACGATCCCTTCGAGCTGTCGATCGAAGAAAAGATTTTCCACAACGCCAAGCGCGTCTGTGTCGTCTTCGCGGTGGCCGCGGTGACGATCAGCGGGCTCGACCTGATGAACATCCGTCCGCTCGAAAGCGCGGCGGCTTTCGTGCATGCGCAGCGCCACGTGCGGCCGGCCGATTGGCCGGCGATCGTGCGCAACGGCGTCAACGAGTTTTCGATCAGCGCGCAGGCGCAGCCTTCGGTGGTGGTGACGATCCCGGCCGACCGGCTCGCCATGGAGTCCCTGCCCGCGCTCGGCCCGCCCAAGGTCATGGCGGTCGCCAAGCCCGACCGCTCGCCGGTCGCCAAGCTCGCTGCCGTGCGTCATGAAGACGCGCTCAAGGTGGCGATGGCGGCGCCACCGGTGCCCGAACAGGCAACGCTTGCCGATCTTGCCCAGCGCGCGCAGGATTTGGTGCGCCAGGCGCGCGCCAAGGCGACCGCGGAAGACGTCGCCGCCGCCAAGTACGCCAAGCCCGCAGCGCTCGCCAACGCCACGCCGGGCGAGGCTCGTTTCCAGCTCGCCAGCCTCGATCCCGGTATGCTGCCCGCCGAGGTGGCGCCGCAGCCGGCGGTCGTTCACATCATGCTGCCCGAGCATATCGCGGTGCTGCCGCGGCCGGCGCCGCCGCCCTCGCCGGCGCAACGTCTGCATCTGGAAGGTGCCAAGCGCGCCAAGGCCGATCTGTGCCTCGCCAAGGCGGTCTATTTCGAGGCGCGCGACCAGCCCTATCGCGGCCAGGTGGCGGTGGCGCAGGTCGTGATGAACCGCGTGTTCTCCGGCATCTATCCGCATGACGTCTGCGGCGTGATCTACCAGAACGCCAGCCACTATCTCGGCTGCCAGTTCACCTTCGCCTGCGACGGCCGGCGCAAGACGATCAACGAGTTCGGCGCCTGGACGCGCGCGCGGCGCATCGCGCGCGAGACGCTTGACGGCAAGCTCTATGTGCTGGCAGTCGGCACCGCCACGCATTACCACGCCACCTATGTGCATCCGCGCTGGGTGCACGAGATGCACCGCATTGCGCGCGAGGGCATCCATTTGTTCTATCGCCCGCGCGCCTGGGGCAGCGGCGCCAACGAGCCGATCTGGTCGCGCGCCGAGCTGGTGGCGCTGAAGAAGCGGCACTGATTTGACGTCATTCCGGGACGCGCTGCGCCCCGGAATGACGCCTCAGAGCTTCAGCTTGAACAACTTGATCGCGTTGCTGCGGCCGATCTGCAGGCGTTCGGCCTCGCCGATTTCCGCGCGGTCGAACCAGGCGGCGCCCTCGTCGACCGCCTCGAACGGCCAGTCGACCGAGAACATCACGCGCTCAGGCCCCATCTCGGCAATGCAGTTGGTGAGCGACGGCGTGTGAAAATTGCCCGAGGTGGTGAGATGGAAATGCTTGCGGAAATAATGCGCGACGCCGTGCCGGGCGGGATAGTCGTGCGGCGCCTGCATCCAGCCGTTGCGGTGGTCGATGCGCCAGAGCTGCACCGGAATGCCTTCGCCCAGATGGCCGAGCACGATCTGCAGCTTGGGACATTCGTCGAACAGCCCCGAGCCGATCAGCCGCAGCGCATGCACCGCCGTCTCTGCCGCGAAGGCCCAGTTCGGGCCCCATAGCCAGGGATGGCCTTCGTAGAACTTGCTCCAGCCGGGAAGCGGATTGCGCGGGTGCAGATAGAACGGCACGTCGAGCGCTTCCACCGTGCGCCAGAACGGCCGGTACTGCGGCAGGTCGTAATAGAGCAGGTTCTCCGGCGTTCCCCTTTGCGAGAAGCCGTTGACCAGCGCGCCCACGAACCCGAGCTCTTTGACGCAGCGGGCAAGCTCGGCCGCGGCCGCTTCCGGCTCCTGCATCGGCAGCGCGGCGAAACCGGCGAAACGGTCGGGGCGCTTGGCGATTTCGTCCGCCAGCGCGTCGTTGGCTTGGCGCGCCACGTCGATCGCGCGTTTCACATCATGGATCGCCTGCACCGCAGGCGCGTTGAGCGACAGGATCATCATCTCGATCCCGTGCTTGTCCATTTCCTTGAGCCGCATGTCCTGCACGTCGAGCAGGCGCGGACGCAGCATGTCCCAGACATGCGGGCCGAACACCTGCGAATTGCCGAGCGTGGCGTCGATGGCGACGTGCTCTTCCAGCGCGATCTTGCCTTGCATGCGTTTCCCCTCACGCTATGTGCGCATCATGCAACGGCGCGGCGGCGTTTGTCAGGGTGCGCACAACAAAAAAGCCGCCTGAAGGCGGCTGTTTTCTTCGATCTCGTCCGCCTTCGCTCCTTCGGAGCTTCGGCGGACAATTTTCGCCCGAAGGGCGAAAATTGGTGGAGCCAGGCGGGATCGAACCGCCGACCTCGTGAATGCCATTCACGCGCTCTCCCATCTGAGCTATGGCCCCTTACTGGGAACGGCGATCGGTAGTCGGCAAACGTTAACGACCACGGACCTCCGCAAAATCAGCTTTCTTCTTCCTTCTCGATCGTGTCGCCGATGATGTCGGTTACGTCGGGGTCGCCTTCCTCTTCTTCCTCGATGAAGGCGGCGTCGTCCATGCTCTCGTCTATCTCGACGTCTTCTTCCTCGGCCGGCGCGTCGGCAGCTTCGCCGCTCGCCTTCTTCTTGCCCTGCGCCTCGGCGTCGGCATCTTCCAGTGACACGAGTTCGACGTCCGCCGTCTCCGGCGCCGCCGCCTCGGGCTGCTCGACCGGCTGCGGTCGCGGGGCCGCCGCCGGCTCGGGCCGCGAGCGCGTCGGCACCACCGCGATCGGCACCACCTTGCCGGTATAGGGCGAGATCACCGGGGTCTTGTTGAGGTCGTAGAACTTGCGCCCGGTTTCGGGGCACACGCGCTTGGTGCCGAGATCAGCTTTCGCCACGGTTGGGGTTCCTCAAAATACGCTGAATTGGTGCTTCACTTGGCGAGCCACGCGGGTCCTGTCAATAGCGGCAATTCCGGGCGGCACGGCCGCCCGCGGCGGGATGACGGGCTTGCTTAACGCGTGGTAGGAGGGCGCTGATTTTCGAGGATCGCCTTTGGACACCGCCGTTTTGACGCCGCTGACCGCCCGCCGGGGCGGCCCCCTTTCGGGCCGCGTCCGGGTGCCGGGCGACAAGTCGATTTCGCACCGCGCCCTCATCCTGGCGGCCATGACCGTGGGCGAGAGCACGGTGGCCGGCCTCTTGGAAGGCGAGGACGTGCTGCACACGGCCGCGGCCATGCGTGCGCTCGGTGCGCAGCTCAGGCGCGGCGAGGACGGCATCTGGCGTATTCACGGCGTCGGCGTCGGCGGCTTCGCCGAGCCCACGCGACCGCTCGATTTCGGCAATTCCGGCACCGGCTGCCGGCTGGTGCTGGGCGCGGTGGCGGGCTCGCCGGTGACCGCCACTTTCGACGGCGACGCCTCCTTGCGCAAACGGCCGATGCGGCGCGTGCTCGATCCCTTGGAGAAGATGGGCGCGCGCGTGATCGATTGCGCCGAGGGCGGGCGGCTGCCGCTCACGCTTGCCGGCGGGCGCGACCCGATCCCCATCGTCTACGAATTGCCGGTGCCGTCGGCGCAATTGAAGTCGGCGGTGCTGCTGGCCGGCCTGGCGGCGCCGGGCGAGACCACGGTGATCGAGACGGAAGCCAGCCGCGATCACACCGAGCGCATGTTGAAGCACTTCGGCGCCAAAATCGTCAGCAGGCCGCATGGCGAGCACGGCCGCCGCATCACTTTGCAGGGTCAGCCCGAGCTCGAGCCGGCCCATGTCGTGGTGCCGGCCGATCCTTCCTCCGCCGCGTTTCCTCTTGTTGCGGCGCTGATCGTGCCGGGCTCCGACCTCGTTTTGGAAGCGGTGATGACCAATCCGCTGCGCACCGGGCTCTATACGACGCTGCGTGAAATGGGCGCGCAGATCGAGACGCTCGCCACCCGCAACGACGGCGGCGAGGAGGTGGCCGACCTGCGCATCGTGACGTCGGCGCTCAAGGGCGTCGACGTGCCGGCCGCGCGCGCGCCGGCGATGATCGACGAATATCCGGTGCTGGCGGTGGCGGCTTCTTTCGCGCAAGGGGCGACGCGCATGCGCGGCTTGCAGGAGCTGCGCGTGAAGGAAAGCGACCGCCTGGAAGCCACCGCCGCCATGCTGCGGGCCAACGGTGTCGAAGTCGAAATCGAGGGCGACGACATGATCGTGCACGGCAAGCCGTCGGTTGGCGGCGGGGCCGAGGTCTTGACCCATATGGACCATCGCATCGCGATGTCGGCGCTGGTCCTAGGGCTTGCCAGCGATGAGCCGGTGCGCGTCGACGATTCCGCCTTTATCGCCACCAGCTTCCCCGGCTTCGTCGATCTGATGCGCGGGCTGGGGGCGGATTTGGCATGAGTGCAGCAAATTCTCTTTCTCCCTCCCCTGAAAGGGGAGGGTCGCCCGCAGTCGCGAAGCGAGTGCGGGCGGGGTGGCGTCACGTTGCAATTCGATCGCGCCCCCACCCGGCGCCCTGCGGGCGCCACCCTCCCCCGCAAGCGGGGGAGGGATAAGAAGGCCGTGCCATGATCATCGCCATCGACGGACCGGCAGCGTCGGGCAAGGGCACGCTGGGCAAGAAGCTCGCCGCCCATTACGGCCTGCGCCATCTCGACACCGGGCTGCTCTACCGCGCGGTGGCCAAGGCGCTGATCGATGCCGGCCGGCCGCCGGACGACGTGGGCGTCGCGGTCGCCGCGGCCAAGGCGCTCGATCCGGCGACCTTCGAGGAGGCCGCGCTGAAGAGCCACGCGGTGGGGGAGGCGGCCTCGGTGGTCTCCGCTATCCCTGAGGTGCGCGCGGCGCTTTTAGCGTTTCAGCGCGATTTTGCCGCCGCGCCCCCGGGGGCGGTGCTCGACGGCCGCGATATCGGCACCGTCATCTGCCCGGACGCGGCGGTCAAAATCTTCGTTACCGCCACGCCGGAGGTGCGCGCCCGCCGTCGCGCGCTCGAATATCAGGCCGCCGGCCGCGCCATCGACGAAAAAACCGTTCTCGCCGACATTAAAAAGCGCGATGAGCGCGACATGGGCCGCGCCACGGCGCCCCTGAAACAAGCCCCGGATGCGCACTTGCTCGACACCACCAATATGGATATATCCACCGCCATCCGGGCCGCCATCGACATCGTCGAGGCCACCCGAGCGGGCCGAGGGCGCGGCTGAAACGCCCCTCGCTGTTGGAGGACAAAGCCCCGCTCGCGCCTCTGCGTTAGGCGTCCCGACCGACCCAATCGTCCAAAAAACACGGTCATAGCGCCGGCCAGCCGGGATTCCGGGGGCCGCCGAAGCTCTGCGGGAGCTTCGGCCCGCGTTCTTGGACGCCATTTTCAACCCGCCGGCGCGCCGCAAACAGGAGATTTCATGGCCACCGCTACAGCTCAAGCACCCTCGCGTGAAGACTTCGCCGCGATGCTCGAAGAGTCCTTTGCGCACGGCGGCACGCCTTCGGAAGGCACCGTTGTCAAAGGCAAGGTCGTCGGCATCGAAAAGGATATGGCCGTCATCGACGTTGGCGCGAAGACCGAAGGCCGCGTCGCCATTCGTGAATTCGCCGCTCCCGGCCGACAGGCCGACATCAAGGTCGGCGACGAGGTCGAGGTCTATCTCGAGCGCGTGGAGAATGCGCTGGGCGAGGCGGTGCTGTCGCGCGACAAGGCGCGCCGCGAGGAAAGCTGGGGTAAGCTGGAGAAGGCCTTCAACGCCAACGAGAAGGTGCAGGGCGTCATCTTCAACCAGGTCAAGGGCGGCTTCACCGTCGATCTCGATGGCGCCGTGGCCTTCCTGCCGCGCTCGCAGGTCGACATCCGCCCGATCCGCGACGTTTCCCCGCTGATGAACAACCCGCAGCAGTTCCAGATCCTGAAGATGGACCGGCGCCGCGGCAACATCGTCGTCTCCCGCCGCACCGTGCTGGAAGAGACCCGCGCCGAGCAGCGCCAGGAGCTGGTGCAGAACCTGGAAGAGGGTCAGGTCATCGACGGCGTGGTCAAGAATATCACCGACTACGGCGCCTTCGTCGATCTCGGCGGCATCGACGGCCTGCTGCACGTCACCGACATCGCCTGGCGCCGCGTCAACCACCCGACCGAGGTGCTCAATATCGGCCAGTCGGTGAAGGTCAAGATCATCAAGATCAACCACGAGACCCACCGCATCTCGCTTGGCATGAAGCAATTGCTCGAGGATCCGTGGCAGGGCATCGAGGCGAAATACCCGGTGGGCGCCCGCTTCAAGGGCCGCGTTACCAACATCACCGACTACGGCGCCTTCGTCGAGCTGGAGCCCGGCATCGAGGGCCTCATCCACGTCTCCGAAATGTCGTGGACCAAGAAGAATGTGCACCCCGGCAAGATCGTCTCCACCTCGCAGGAAGTGGAGGTGCAGATTCTCGAGGTCGATCCGGTCAAGCGCCGCATCTCGCTCGGTCTCAAGCAGACCATGCGTAATCCGTGGGAGGTCTTCGTCGAGAAGCACCCGCCTGGCTCGCTGGTCGAAGGCGAGGTCAAGAACAAGACCGAGTTCGGCCTGTTCCTCGGCCTCGACGGCGACGTCGACGGCATGGTCCATCTCTCCGATCTCGACTGGAAACGGCCGGGCGAGCAGGTGATCGAGGAATACAAGAAGGGCGACACGGTGAAGGCGCAGGTGCTCGACGTCGACGTCGAGAAGGAGCGCATCTCGCTCGGCGTCAAGCAGCTGGCGGGCGACCCGATGGAGTCCGCCGGCGAGCTGAAGAAGAACTCGGTGGTCACCTGCGAGGTCACCGAAGTGAAGGATAGCGGCCTTGAGGTGAACATCGTCGGCACCGAGCTCACCGCCTTCATCAAGCGCAGCGATCTGGCGCGCGACCGCGGCGAGCAGCGTCCCGAGCGCTTCGCAGTCGGCCAGAAGGTCGACGCCCGCGTCACCCAGTTCGACCGCAAGACCCACAAGGTGGCCGTCTCCATCAAGGCGCTGGAAGTCGCCGAGGAGAAAGAAGCGATCGCGCAATACGGCAACGCCGATTCCGGCGCTTCGCTCGGCGATATCCTGGGCGCCGCCCTCAAGCAGCGCGCCGGCGGCGACAAGGACGACGAAGAAGGCGAAAAAGCCGAGGCGGAGGCCGGAGACGCGAAGGAGTAAGCCTCAAAGCGACGTGTTCCGAGTCTGCACCGCAGCGTTTCACGCTACGCTGCGCCCGGGACACGCACTTGAGCACGCCCCCGGCACCCCGCCCGGGGGTTTTTCTTTCCGACATGAACGTGCCAAAAAGCGTGCCGATAAGCGCTGCCTCTCCGTTACCTCGCCCTGCAAGGGGGAGGGCGCTCGCCGAGCCATAAGCGCGTTTACGCGCGTCTTCGACGTGCTATGGCGAAGGCGGGCGGGTGGGGGTCAATTCTTTCGCCGCAATGACCCCCTCCCTGAACCTCCCCCTTTCAGGGGGAGGGAATCGAGAGGTCGGCGCTCGCGGCTAAAATGCCGCGCAACGATTCGGACGAAGGACCGCACCCCATGTCGCTCGATGCCGATGCCATCGTCGATCGCCGCCGGTTGCGGCGCAAACTGACCTTCTGGCGCGTGCTCGCCGCCGTCATCGTCCTTCTGGCCGTGGGCGGCTTCGCACTGCTGCTGGTGCCCGGCAACCGTGTGCTGACCGGCGGCAGCTACATCGCCCGCATCAAGGTCACCGGCCTCATCCGCAACAACCGCGACCGGGTCGAGGCGCTGGCGCGGCTGGCCAAGTCGCGCGCCAAGGCCGTGATCGTGCATATCGACAGCCCCGGCGGTACCACCTCCGGCTCGCAGCAGCTCTACGACGCGCTGCGTAGCCTTCAGGCCAAGAAGCCCATGGTGGTGGTGGTCGACGGGCTGGCGGCTTCCGGCGCCTATATCGCGGCGCTGGCTTGCGACCACATCATCGCCCACGACACCTCGTTGGTCGGCTCGATCGGCGTGCTGTTCCAGTATCCCAACTTCACCGACGCGCTGAAAACGCTCGGCATCAAGGTGGAATTCGATCAAATCCACCCCGCTCAAGGCCGAGCCCTCGGGCTTCGAGCCCACCAGCCCTGAGGCGCGCGCCGCCATCCAGGCGGTCGTGCTCGATTCCTATGCCTGGTTCAAGAACCTGGTGCAGACACGCCGCAAAATGGATGCCGCCCAGCTCGCCGCCGTCGACGACGGCCGCGTCTTCACCGGCCACCAGGGCCTTCCCCTCAAGCTGGTCGATGCCTTGGGCAACGAGCAGACCGCGCTGGCCTGGCTGGCGCGCGAAAAGCGCGTGCCGGCCAATACCCCGGTGCGCGACTATGCGCTCGAGCCGCGCTTCAGCGAGCTGTCCTTCCTGCATGCCACGGCCTTTGCCTTCCAGGCGGCGGGGCTGTCGGCCATGGCGCAGCGCATCGAAGAATGGGGTGCTGTGCGCGCAGTCGAAAGACTCAATCTTGACGGGCTGTTAGCGCTTTGGCACCCTCCCAGTTCCGATTGACCGGCTGAGGCGGCGTCCATGATCAAGTCCGAGCTTGTCCAACGCATAGCCGCCCAGAACCCGCATCTCTACCAGCGTGACGTCGAGAACATCGTCAACGCCATACTCGGCGAGATCACCGCCGCCATGGCGCGCGGCGATCGCGTCGAGCTGCGCGGCTTCGGCGCCTTCTCGGTCAAGCACCGCCCGGCCCGCACCGGACGCAACCCGCGCACCGGCGCCCATGTCTCGGTCGATCAGAAATCGGTGCCGTTCTTCAAGACCGGCAAGGAAATGCGCGAGCGCCTGAACAAGGAAGGCGACGGCGGCGCGGTGTAGACCTTCGGGACTGCGACGACGCCTGCTGTCATCGCCCGCGAAAGCGGGCGATCCAGTATTCGAGCTTGTTCCGGTCGTCACCGATGCGGCGGCGTACTGGATTTCCCGCTTTCGCGGGGAATGACACTCGCGTAAACCTGGGCGCCAAGAGGACGCAAATGGCCCGCAAGATCGTCGCCGGCATCGTTTTGGTGCCGCTCGCCATCGTCATCGTCGTGTTCGCCGTCGCCAACCGGCAGACGGTGACGGTGTCGTTCGACCCGTTCTCCTCGGCCGCCCCGGCCTATGCCGCGCACCTGCCGCTGTTCGTGCTGATCTTCATCATCCTGATCGTCGGCGTGATCGTGGGCGGCGCCGCCGCCTGGCTGGGCCAGAGCTCTTGGCGGCGCACCGCGCGCAAATTGGACGCAGATGTGCAGGCCTTGCACGCCGAGCTTGAATCGATCCGCCGCCAGTTCGGCACCCAGGCGCAACCGGCCCCGGCCCCGGCGCTGCCCTTTCCGCGTCTGCCGCCGAGCGATTCCTGAGCCTCAAGGGTTCCGCTTTGCGGCCGCCCGGATAAGGCGGTAAAACCCGCCATTATGCCCCTGACCGTCAAAATCTGCGGCCTCAAGACCCCGGAAGCGCTTGATGCGGCGCTGGAATCCGGGGCCGACCTGGTCGGCTTCGTGTTCTTCCCGCCCAGCCCGCGCAATCTCGGCCTGGAGGCCGCCCGCCTGCTGGGCGCGCAGGTGCAGGGTCGCGCCGGCAAGGTCGCGCTCACGGTCGATGCCACCGACGACGCCCTGTTCGCCATTGTCGAAGCGCTCAAACCCGACATGCTGCAGTTGCACGGCAAGGAGACGCCCGAGCGCGTGGTGCAGGTGCGCACCCGCTTCGGCCTGCCGGTGATGAAGGCGCTGCCGATCGCCGAACGCGCCGACCTCTCGCCCATCCGCGAATACGCGCAAGTGGCCGACCGCCTGCTGTTCGACGCGCGTCCGCCCAAGGAGGCGACGCGCCCCGGCGGGCTCGGCCGCCGCTTCGACTGGACGCTGCTCGCCGGCATTTCCCCGGGCGCGCCTTATATGCTGTCGGGCGGGCTGGATGCCGGCAATGTGGCGGAAGCCTTGCGCATCACGCGCGCTCCCGGCGTCGACGTTTCCTCCGGCGTCGAAAGTGCGCCCGGCGTCAAGGACCCCGAGCGCATCCGCGAATTCATCCGCGCCGCCCGCGTAGGCGAAGAGCCGCTACAGCTCGGCGCGTCCGACATTGTGAGCAATGCATGACCGTGCAGCAGCCAAATTCCTTCCGCACCGGCCCGGACGAGCGCGGACATTTCGGCATCTATGGCGGCCGCTTCGTCGCCGAGACGCTGATGCCGCTGATCCTCGATCTCGAGCGCGCCTACACGCAAGCCAAGGCCGACCCCGCGTTCCAAAAAGAAATGGACGGGCATCTTGCGACTTATGTCGGCCGCCCGTCGCCGCTCTATTTCGCCGAGCGGCTGACTGAGCATTTAAGGAAGACGGCCTCCGGCCTTATGGGCGCCAAGATCTATTTCAAGCGCGAGGAGCTCAACCACACCGGTGCGCACAAGGTGAACAACGTGCTCGGCCAGATCATGCTGGCTTTGCGCATGGGCAAGAAGCGCATCATCGCCGAGACCGGCGCCGGTATGCACGGCGTCGCCACCGCCACGCTGTGCGCCAAGTTCGGGCTGCCCTGCATCGTCTACATGGGTGAGGTCGACGTCGAACGGCAAAAGCCGAACGTGCTGCGCATGAACATGCTCGGCGCCGAGGTGCGCGGCGTCAGCTCCGGCTCGCGCACCTTGAAAGACGCCATGAACGAGGCGTTGCGCGACTGGGTGACCAACGTCGCCGACACGTTCTACTGCATCGGCACGGTCGCCGGCCCGCATCCTTATCCGGCCATGGTGCGCGATTTCCAGTCGATCATCGGGCGCGAGACGCGCGAGCAGATGCAGGCCGCCGAAGGCCGCCTGCCGGATTCGCTGATCGCCTGCATCGGCGGCGGCTCCAACGCCATGGGTCTGTTCCACCCCTTTCTCGACGAGCCGGAAATCGAAATCTACGGCGTGGAGGCGGCGGGCCACGGGTTGCCCAGCGGCCAGCACGCGGCTTCCATCGCCGGCGGCAAGCCCGGCGTGCTGCACGGCAACCGTACTTACTTGCTGATGGACGACGATGGCCAGATCGAAGAGGCACATTCGATCAGCGCCGGCCTCGATTATCCCGGCATCGGGCCCGAGCATGCTTGGCTCAACGACATGGGCCGCGTGCAATTCCTCTCCGCCACCGACGACGAGGCGGTGGCAGCGTTTCAGCTCTGCAGCAAGCTGGAAGGTATCATCCCGGCGCTGGAGCCGGCGCATGCGCTGGCGCGCGTCTTCGACCTCGCGCCGCAGAAGCCTGCCGATCACTTGATGGTGATCAACTTCTCCGGCCGCGGCGACAAGGATTTGGCGAGCGTGGAAGCGTTTCTGGAAAGCAAGAAGAAATGAACGCGCAAGCCTCTGTTCCCGTCATTCCGGGGCGCTCGCCAACGGGTCCGCGCGGAGCGCGGCCCGATGGTGAACTCGGCGAGCGAACCCGGAATCCAGAAACAGGCTCGGCACTTGCATCTGGATTCCGGGTCCGCGCCTTCGGCGCGTCCCGGAATGACGGCGTCGGAGTTTGCGGCCAATGACCACCCGCATCGAAAAACGCTTCGCCGCGCTGAAACAAGAAGGCCGCGCCGCGCTGGTCACCTTCATCATGGCCGGCGATCCCGACACCGCGACCTCGCTCGCCATCGCCAAGGCGCTGCCGCAGGCCGGCGCCGACGTGATCGAGCTCGGCATGCCGTTCACCGATCCGATGGCCGATGGCCCCGCCATCCAGGCCGCCGGCCAGCGCGCGCTCAAAGCCGGCCAGCGCATGACCAAGACGCTTGCCATGGTGCGCGACTTCCGTGCCGGAGACGACGCCACGCCGATCATCCTGATGGGCTACTACAATCCGATCTATATCTACGGCGTCGACAAATTCCTCGTCGACGCCAAAGCGGCCGGCGTCGACGGCCTCATCATCGTCGACTTGCCGCCCGAGGAAGACGAGGAACTTTGTCTGCCGGCGCTTCATGCCGGCCTCAACTTCATCCGTTTGGCCACACCCACCACCGACGATGCGCGCCTGCCCAAGGTGCTCACCAACACCTCCGGCTTCGTCTATTACGTCTCCATCACTGGCATCACCGGCTCGGCCGTTCCCGATGCGGCCAAGGTCGGCGCCGCGGTCAAGCGCATCAAGCGCCACACGGCGCTTCCCGTTGCGGTTGGCTTCGGCGTCAAGGATGCGGCCAGCGCCCGCGCCATCGCCGCCGGCGCCGACGGGGTGGTCGTGGGGTCCGCGCTGGTGGACGCCTTGCGCAAGAGCCTCGATGCAAACGGCCAGGCCACCGCCGGCACGGTCAAGGCGGTAACCGACGCGGTGGCCGACATCGCGCAGGGCGTGCGTGCGGCCAGGCGGGTCGCGGCGGAGTAACCATTCCGCCGTGTCGGCGTTATAATGCGGCCACAACCGGTCTATATAGGCAGAGCATGAACTGGATCTCCAACGTCGTCCGGCCGAAAATCCGCAGCTTCCTGCGCCGCGAGACGCCGGAAAACCTCTGGATCAAATGTCCGGAGACCGGCCAGCTCGTCTTCTACAAGGACGTCGAGGCCAATGAGTTCGTCATCCCCTCGTCGAACTACCACATGCGCATCTCGGCGCCGTTGCGCCTCAAGTCCATGTTCGACGACGGGGAATACGAAGAGATCGCGGTGGCGGAAGTGCCGGTCGACCCGCTCAAGTTCCGCGACGAGCGCCGCTACGCCGACCGCCTGAAAGACGCGCGCACCAAGACAGGGCTGCAGGACGCCATCAAGCTCGGCATCGGCCGGCTCGACGGGCTGATGGTCACCATCGGCGTGCAGGACTTCGATTTCATGGGCGGCTCGCTCGGCATGGCGGCGGGCGAGGCGGTTGTCACCGGGCTGGAGACCGCCGTGCAGCGGCAGACGCCCTTCATCATGTTCGCGGCCTCCGGCGGCGCGCGCATGCAGGAGGGCATCCTCGCGCTCATGCAATTGCCGCGCACGACCGTCGCGGTGCAGATGCTGCGCGAAACCAAAAAGCCCTACATCGTCGTGCTCACCAATCCGACCACCGGCGGCGTCACCGCCTCCTACGCCATGTTGGGCGACGTGCACATCGCGGAGCCCGGCGCGCTCATCGGCTTTGCCGGCCCGCGCGTGATCGAGCAGACCATCCGCGAGAAATTGCCGGAGGGCTTCCAGCGCGCCGAATATCTGGAAAAACACGGCATGGTCGACATGGTGGTGCACCGGCACAAGCTGCGCCCGACGCTGTCGCAGCTCTGCCGTGTGCTCAGCAAGGCGCCGGCGGCTATTCCCGCCGCGCCCGAACTCGCGCCGGAACCGGCGGCGGCCGGTGCCTGATGGCCTCTTGACGGCCGTTGTTTAAATCGAGACACGTCCCCACCCCGCTCATTCCCGCGCAAGCGGGAATCCACGGGCGCAAGCTCTGCGTCTCGGCTAAATGGCCCTGGGTCCCCGCTTGCGCGCGGACGAGCGGAAATGGACAGCACTGAACGTATGACCCCCATCGACTCCATCGTCACGCGGCTCACCCGCCTGCATCCCAAGCGCATCGACCTGTCGCTCGAACGCATCGAGCGGCTGCTCAAGGCGCTCGGCTCGCCGGAGAAGAACCTGCCGCCGGTCATCCACGTTGCCGGCACCAACGGCAAGGGCTCGGTCATCGCCTTCATGCGCGCCATGCTGGAGGAGGCGGGCTATCGCGTGCACGTTTACACGTCGCCGCACCTGGTGCGCTTCAATGAGCGCTACCGCCTCGGGGCGCCGAAGTCGGATGTTTCCGACTTCGGCCACTTAATAGTGCCGAACTCGGGTAAACCCGAGTTCGGGGGAGAGGGCAAGCTGGTCACCGACGACGAGCTCGCCGAGACGCTCGAGCAAGTCGAGCGTGTCAATGCCGGCGCGCCCATCACCGTGTTCGAGATCACCACCGCGGTCGGCTTCCAGCTGTTCGCGCGCCACGCCGCCGACGTGCTGCTCATGGAGGTCGGCCTTGGCGGACGGCTCGACGCCACCAATGTGATCGATAGTCCGCTCGCCAGCGTGATCGCGCCGATCGCCGTCGACCACACCGAGTTTCTAGGCGACACGCTCGACAAGATCGCCGCCGAGAAGGCCGGCATCCTCAAGCGCGGCGCGCCGGCGATCGTCGCCGCGCAGCAGCGCGACGCGCTCTCGGTCATCGAGCGCCAGGCCGGGCGCGTCGGCGCGCCCTTGCGCGTCGCCGGCGAGGACTGGACCGCCACCGAGGAGCGCGGCCGCCTGGTCTATCAGGACGACAACGGCTTGCTCGACCTGCCGCCGCCGCGGCTCTACGGCCGCCATCAGTTCGAGAACGCAGGCCTGGCCATCGCTGCGCTGCGCGCGATCAAGCAGTTCAGGCTCACGCCGGCGGCCTACGAGGCCGGCATGGTCAAGGCCGACTGGCCGGCGCGCATGCAGCGGCTGTCGCAAGGCGCGCTGGTCGATCTGGCGCCGGAGGCAAGCGAATTGTGGCTCGACGGCGCGCACAATCCGGAGGGCGGCAGGGCGGTGGCCGCCGCGCTTGCCGATCTGGAGGAGAGGGTGTCGCGCCCGCTGGTGCTGATCGTCGGCATGATGTCGAGCAAGGACTGCGAGGGTTTTCTGAGCAACTTCACCGGTCTCGCGCGCCGCATGATCGCGGTGCCGGTGCCGAACTTGGAAAAAAGCATGAGCGCGGAAGCGGTGGCCGACGCCGCGCGCAGCATTGGACTTCCTGCTACCAGCCGCGACGATCTCGCCGAGGCGCTGGACGCCGCGCGCAAGCTCGACCTCGACCCCCCGCCGCGCATTCTCATTACCGGCTCGCTCTATCTCGCCGGCGAAGTGCTGCGGCAGAACGGCACTCTGCCGCAGTAGCCGCGGCTGTCGTCTGCACATCCTCCGCTGTCGTCCCCCGCGAAGGCAGGGGACCCAGTAATTACGGACAGGGTTGAGCGTACTGGATCGTCCGCTTTCGCGGACGATGACAGCCGAAAGCGCGGTAGCGGACTTGCAAAACAAAAATGGCCGGGACATGCCCGGCCATTTGCATCTCAAACGCGCGCGGCGATCAAACCGCGCCGCTGATCCACTGAGCGAGCTTCTGCTTGGGTGCGGCGCCGACCTGGCGCGAGGCGATCTCGCCGTTCTTGAACATCATCAGGGTCGGGATCGACATGATGCCGTATTTGGCCGCGATGTTCGGGTTCTCGTCGACGTTGAGCTTGACGATCTTGACCTTGTCGCCGAGCTGCTCGGCGATCTCCTCCAGCGCCGGCGCGATCATGCGGCAGGGCCCGCACCACTCCGCCCAGAAGTCGACCACCACCGGCTCAGCCGATTTCAGCACATCCGATTCGAAGCTTGCGTCCGACGTTTTGCCGACGGCCATGGGAATACCTCGTCTTGTGGGTTGTGACGCTTGGACGCGCCTTGAATTGGAGGTCACGAACCTATGAATGCCGCCCGGGAGCGTCAAGGCGTTCTCACGCGGGGGTGATTTGCGTCAGTGCAGCGTCCAAGGCTTCGCCGGAAAGCTCAACGATTTCAGGTATTTCCGTCCAGATGAGGGCGGCGCGCACGGGCCTTTCGGGATAAAGGCGAGCGAGCACGGCGCGGTAGAGTGCAAGCTGCCGCACGTAAGCTTGCGGCACTTGCCGGGGCACCGGCCGATTCGTCTTGAAATCGGCGAGCAGCACCGCCTCCGCCGTCACCGCCAGCCGGTCGATCTGGCCGGAGACGCGGAAATTTTCGCCGCCGATCGTGAGCTTGCCGACGATCGGCACCTCGGCGCGGCTGCCGGGCGCAAACAGCGGTGCAAAGCGCTTGTCGTCGATCAGGCGCATGACTTCGCCGGCGATCGCTTCGCGCTCGGTCGGCGTGAGGTCTTCGCCCCTGCGGGCAAGGAATTCTGCCGCGGCCTGCTCGCGCCGCTCGGGCGCAATGTCGGGCAGCGCCTGCAACAGGCGATGGGTGAGGGCGCCGCGTAAGAGCGCGACGCCTAAGCCGGCGGTCGCGGCGGGGCGGCCAACGTCTTCCTCTGCCGCGCTCGACGGCGTCACGCTGTGCAGTGCCGGCTTTTCCGGTGGCGCGGGGTGCGTGAGCCAGGCCGGCAGCGCCATTGCGGCGACGGGTGGGGTGGGCGGCTCAGGCTTGGCCGCCGGCGGCGCTTCTTGCTTGCGATAGCGCAGCACCTCGCCGTCGCCATCGTCGGCCGGCTCGCGCGCGCATTCCTCGCTCAGCGCATCGCCGACCAATTGATACCAGCAGCCGTCCGGGATCTTGTTGACGCCTTGCGTGCCGCACACCACCAGCCGCTCGGCCGCGCGCGTCATGGCCACGTACAACAGCCGCCGGTATTCGTCGCGCGCGTCCTGATGCGCCCGATGGCGCGCTTCGGCCATCTCCGGCACGTCGTCGGCGCGCGCGGTCGCCCAGGCGAGCGCGCCGTCTTTGAGCGGCAACAGCCTCGGATCGTGCGGGCCGGTCGGCGGCGTGGTGGTATCGGCGAGGATCACGGTGCCGGCCTCCAGTCCCTTGGCACCGTGCACCGTCATCACGCGCACCTCGTCGCGCGCCATCTCCATGTCGCGCTTGACTTCCGCTTTCGCCGCCCTGAGCCAGGCCAGGAAGCCCTGCAGCGACGGCGTTTCGCGCGTCTCGTAGTCGAGCGCCAGATTGAGGAATTCGTCGAGCGCGTCGTTGGCTTCCGGTCCCAGCCGGGCGAGGAATTTTTGGCGGGCCCGGCGCGCACCCAAGACCTCGGCGAAGAAGGCGAAGGGCGACAGACGGCGGGCATGCTCGCCCAGCCGGTCGAGCTCGGCCGCCACCGCGCCGAACAGCACATCGCCGCTCTTCTCGCGCAAGGAATTGCGCAGCGAGCCTTGGCGTTGCCAGGCCAGCTCGAACAATTGCTCCTCGGTGAAGCCGAACAGCGGGCTCTTCAGCACGCTCGCCAGCGCCAGATCGTCGTCCGCCAGCAGCAGACAATCGGCCAGCGCCATCAGGTCCATCACCGCGATATGCTCGGTCAGCACCAGCCGGTCGGCGCCGGCGACCGGCACGCCGGCCCGCTTCAGCGCGCCGATGATGGCCTCGAACAGCGGCCCGCGCTGGCGCACCAGCACCAGCACCGCGCCGGGCTTCAGCCCGCGTTGCGTCCACAGTCTGACGTGCACGGCGATTTTTTGCGCCAGCCGCACGCGCGGGCTCAGCTCGCTCTCGGTATCGAAGGGCGCGTCCCAGCCTTCGATCTCCTTGCGCTCGGCCGGCTCGATCAGCGGCCACAGCTCGACCAGGCCGGGCGCGGCGTCGGGCAGCGGCTGGTGCTCGGGAATGCCGATTTCGTCGGCGGTCACGCTCACATAGACGTCGGGCGCGCGGAACACGCGGTCGACCGAGCCCAGCACATTGGCGCCTGAGCGGAACGAGTGATGGAAGCGCAGGTGCTTCCAGCCAAGCTCGGCGCGCGTGAACAGCCGCTCGAATTCGCGACGCATCTCGTCGAAGGCGCGCGGCGCCGCGCCCTGGAAGGAGAAGATCGACTGCTTCTCGTCGCCGACCGCGAAAAGCGTGCGTCGCACGTTCGGCCGCGAGCCGCCCGGCATGAATTCCGATGCGATGGCGCGGACGATCTGCCACTGCTTGGGGCTGGTATCCTGCGCCTCGTCGATCAAAATATGGTCGATGCCGAGATCGAGCTTGTACAGCACCCAGGCGGCGGCGACGTTTTCGAACAGCGCCAGCGTCTTGTCGATCAGGTCGTCGTAATCGAGCAGCGCGCGGCGCTCCTTCTCCCGGGCGTAGCGGTCGATCACCTCCTTGGCGATGGTGACGAGCGCGCCGGTGCGGTCGCGGGCGGCAAGCGCGCGCTCTTTTTCCAGAAGCGCGCAGACGCGGGTTTGCTCCTCTTGCAGCCGCGCCAGCCAGTCGGGATGGCGCTCGGCCAGTTTCTTGGTGACGATATTCTTGCGCGGCTCCAGCTCCGAGGTGCAGAACACTTTCAGGTATTGCGCGATGCGCTCGCGGTCGATTGCCGTGCGGGCCGCCTCCAGCGCCGCGATATGCTTCTGGTCGTTGGCCGAGCCGGCGCCGAGTATTTCGATCAGCGCCGGCCATTCCGCTTCCGGAATAACAGAAGCCGAAAAGTATTCCCGCTCGACCTTCTGGGCGCTGTCGTCCGGCTGCAGGCCGAAACTCTG
Source organism: uncultured Pseudomonadota bacterium (assembly GCA_963805535.1). Classification (GTDB taxonomy): domain Bacteria; phylum Pseudomonadota; class Alphaproteobacteria; order Rhizobiales; family Xanthobacteraceae; genus Pseudolabrys. The sequence goes on along the minus strand of CAWDUV010000001.1, from coordinate 300,868 downwards.
CGACAGCCCGGCGATGGCCTGCTCGAGGCCGCCGGCACGTTCGATCCAGGCGGCAATGGCGTCGCGCTTCTTGATGGCGTCGCCCACCACGTCCTTGAAGGTCTGATCGGCGGCGACCACGATGGCCGCGGCCAACGCCTGGCCGAGCGCGCTGTCGGGCGCGCCCGCGGCCTGCAGCAGCACGTCGAGCGTCAGCCGGTCGAGCAGTTGCACGGTGGAGGCCTCGTCCAGCACGGTGAAACGCGCCGCCACATTGGCCTCGAAGGGGAACTGGTGCAGCAGCCGGGTGCAGAAGGCGTGGATGGTCTGCACCTTCAAGCCGCCCGGCGTCTCCAGCGCCGAGGCGAACAGCCGCCGCGCGCGCGCGCGGAGTTTGGCGTCGGGCTTCTCCTTGGTGCTCAGTCGGATGCGGGCGTCGAGCGCGGTGTCATCGAGCGTGGTCCATTCCGCCAGCGTCGTGAACACGCGGTTCGCCATATTGGCGGCGGCCGCCTTAGTGAAGGTGATGCAGAGGATCTTGGCCGGGTCGCAGCCGCGCAGCAGCAGGTTGATCACGCGCTGGGCCAGCACATGCGTCTTGCCCGAGCCGGCATTGGCCGAGACGAAGGCGGAATGGTCGGGGCTGGCGGCCTCGATCTGTACGCCGCGCACCGCGTCGGGGATGGTGCGGGCGGCGCTCATGGCGCGGCCTCATGTCCCGGACGCGGTGCTTCCAACCCTCCCCCCGCGAAGCGGCGGGGAGGGTCGCCCGCCAGAGCGATAGCGAAGGCGGGCGGGGTGGGGGGTGCTTTTGAAAGCCGCGTGTACATTGACGGCTGCAGTGCCGTTGCCCCCCACCCCCGACCCCTCCCCGCCACGCGCTGCGCGCGCGGGGGGAGGGGAGACGAGAGGCTGCGGCGCGGCGATGTGTTGAGGCTCATTCGCCGCCCCCCTCATCCGCCCCGCCGCTGAGCGACCATTCCTTCACGCGCGCGAGATGGTCGTAGTCGCCATAATGCGTCTTCCACATCGGGTGCACGAGCGAGAGATAGGGCGTGCTCTCGTCCTCGAAAACCGCCGCCAGCTCTTTCAGCTTGGACAGCGCCTTGTCGGCCTGGCTGTCGGGCGTACCTTCCTTGAACGAAATAACCGCGGACCTGCCCGGCTCCTTGCCGCCTTTCAGCATCACATAGGCGATTTCCGCGACCGGGCCGGGCGCCAGCCGGCCGAACTTGCCGGCGCGCAGGATGGCGGCTTCCAGCGTCAACTGCGGCGCCAGCCCGGTGCGCACCTGCTTCTCGGTGCGCGCCTGGCCGGTCTTGTAGTCGATGATGGCGTAGCTGCCGTCCTTGCGAAGCTCGATGCGGTCGGCGATGCCGGTGAGCGTGAACTGGCGCGTGCCGGCCGCGAAACTGAGCCCGCCCTTGATCTCGGCATGCAGCGCTGCAAGCCCTTCGCGCCGCGTCAGATCCCAATCGGCGAACCAGCGCGCGATGCGCACATAGCGCGGCCACCAGAAGGCGCGCGCTTCCGGATAGTCGGCAAGCGGTGCAAAATGCTTCTCGCCGAGCTTGAGCAGCTCTTTCATCGGGTCGGCCGGCGGCTTGTCGGCGAACAGCTCGGTGTATTGGCCGATGGCGCCGTGGATCACGTTGCCGCGGTCGCGCGCGCCCGGCGGCGTGTCGACCGGGTCGAGCACGCGCAGGCGCAGTACAAATTTGGCGTAGATGGTGTAGGGATCGCGCAGCCAGTCCTCGATGGCCGTCACCGACAGTCTGTCGGGCCGCGCCTCGCGCGGCGGCTTGGGTGCCGGCCGCGTCGCAGGTTTCACTTCGGCCGGCGCATCGAGCGCGCGCGCCAGCGCCAGATAGCGCTCGCCGCGTTCGATCACCTGCGGCCAGCGTCCGTCGGCCAACGCGGCGATGCGCTGCACGAAGCGCGAGGCGACGGTGGGCGCGCCGGCCACTTTCGCCGCGCGCGCCAGGATCGCTTCGCCGGCGCCCAGGCTTTGCGCGAAATCATGCGCCGAAAGCCCGATGCGCCGCTCGGGTGGATCGAGGCCCAGTTCGCGCCGCATCGGCCGGCTGAGCCAAGGGTCGCTGCGCGTCTCGCCCGGCCAGGTGCCTTCGTTGAGCCCGCCCAGCACCAGGCGGTCGACGCTTTGCAGGCGCGCTTCCAGCGGCCCGTAGATATGCGCGCGCGGCTCGCGCGCTTCCGGCCGCCGCACCGCGCGGTCGCCGATCGCGGCCTCGAACAGCTCGGCATAGTCGGCGGGCGCCACGCTTAAGCCTTGCGCCGAGGGGCTGTCGATCAGCTCCGCCAGCGCGCGCGCCAGCACCGTGCCGTCATGCCCGGCGAAAGCCGCGACCGTGCCGTCGGCGTCCGTGCTCAGCGTCACGATCGCCTCGCGGTGGCGGCGGGCGAGCTCGGCGAGCGGATGCGGCTTTTTCAATTCCTCCAGGGGGCTGAGCGCGGCGCCGAGCCGGCCGATGAATTCGGCGGTGACGTCGAAGCGGTCGTCGGCGATCAGCCGGCGCGTGTCGCTGTGGTGCATCGAATCGCGATCGAGCCGGAAAGCGGCAAAGGCGCGGTCGAGCCCGTCGCTGCCCGGCCGCGGGCGCGGGCCGCGCAGCAGCGCGTGCTCGATTGTTTCGATCGGTCCGGCATTGCCGTGCCTGCCGGCGGTAAGACGCATGAGCGGATGCTTGAGCAGCGCCAAGAGCGGCACCGGCGCGAGTCCGCCGAGCGGCACTTGCGCCGCGAGCCGCGCGAACACGCCGGCGCTCGTGTCGGCGAGCGCGTCGCCGCCGGAATCGTCGACCGCCACCTGCCAGCGCTCGAGCGCGGCCTTGACGCGGCGGGCGAGCGCGCGGTCGGGTGTCACCAGCGCGACGGTTTTGGCCGGCGTTTCCAGCGCCTCGCGCATGGCGACCGCGATGGCGAGCGCTTCTTCCTCGGCATTGGCGGCTTCGATCGTACTCAGCGTGCCGAGTGCCTGCCCGGCCGCCGCCTTGAAGGCCGGCTCGGAAAGCCGCTCCCGCCAGCGCTCGGTGGTGGCGGCGGGCCGCAGGGCTTCCGACACCAGCGCCTCGCGGCCGCCGGCTTGCGCGAGCTGTTTCACATCGCTGCGCTTGATGCCGATGCGGTCGAGCAGCGCATGCATGGCGAATTGCGCGTGGCCGGCGGCCGGCAGGCCGTCATGGCTGTCGTCGTCTGCGTTGCCGGCGATCGCCGCCCATGAACTCGTCATCGAGCGCCATGTCGAGGCCGGGCAGCACCAGCGCGCCGTGCGGCAGGCCGGCGATGGTGGCAAGCAGCTTGGCGGTCGCCGGCATCGACCCGGTGGAGCCGGCCGCGATCGCCGGTGCATCGGAGCCGGCCAAGCGCTTGGTCTCCGCCTCGATCAGCCGGTCACGCCGCTCGGCCTCTTCGATCGCGCCGCGCTCGGCGCGCAAATTCGGCCAGGCCTTGCGCGCGATCTGCAGGAAACGCAGCGATTTCTGCCAATAGGGATCGAGATCGTCCGGCACCAGGCCGTCGAGCCGGTCCCAGGACACTTGCCGCGTGGTCATGTCGTCCATCAGCCGCGCCAGATCGTCGGCCAAGCCCAGCGCGGCCGACGGCGTATTGGCGATCAGCGGGGAGCCTTCGGCGCCGCGCATTTCCGGCGAGTTGGCCCATTGCAGGATCAGCTCGGCCAGCAGCAGCCGGCGCTCGAGCGGCGCGATCGCCGGCGGCAATCGCAATGCCTCTTCCGCCAGTTCGCCGGTGGCGGCTTCGGCGAAAGCGATCTCGTCCTCGTCGAGATCGCCCAGCGCCACGATGCGCGGTAGGATGGCGGCGTCGCCGTCAAGCCGCTCGAGGAACACGTCGCGCGCGAGGCGACAGGCGCGCCGCGTCGGCAGATAGAGCGTCGCGCGCGCCAGCGCCAGCGGATCGTCGCCGGCGGGGAAGCCGGCAACCAGTCGGCCCGCCCGCAGCGCATCGATCAGCACCGGCAGAAACGGCGCCGAGGCGGGGATGTTGAAGACGTTGGGGTAAGTCGCCGCCATCGGCGAAGCATACACGCTAATATGGCGGTTCAACCCGCGCTTGCCTTGATCGCCTGTTCCGCCAGCGGGATCGCCTGCGGCGTGCCGACATGCATCCACCGTCCTTCGAGCGCCAGCCCGTGCAGGCGGCCTTCGCGGCCGGCGCGCGCAAACAGCGTCGTAAGCGGGAATTCGCCGGCCGGCGCGTCCGCAAACAGCGCTGGGCTCAGGATCGCCGCGCCGGCATAAACGAACGGCGCCGTCTCGCGTTCGCCGCGCGCGGAGAGCCGCCCGTCCGCCGCCATCAGGAAATCGCCATGCCCGCCATAACCGATGCTGCCCTTGGCCGGCGCCAGCAGCAGCAACGCGTCCATGCCGGCGGGATCGAAAGCATCCGCCAGCCGCCGCAGATTGGGCGTGGCGCCGTCGAGCCAGATGGTGTCGGAATTGATCAGGAAGAACGGCTCGCCGTTCAGCAAAGGCAGCGCCTTTTTGACGCCGCCGCCGGTGCCGAGCAGGACGCCGCGCTCGTCGGAGATCGCGATCGCAGGCTGCTTGCGCGCCGAAAGATGCTTTTCGAGCAGGTCGGCGAAGTGGTGCAGGTTCACCACCGCGCGCGCAACGCCGGCCTGCGCCAGCTTGTCGAGCACGTGGTCGATCAGCGCTTGGCCTGCCACCTCGACCAGCGGCTTCGGCTTGTGCTCGGTGAGCGGATGCATGCGGGTGCCGAAGCCGGCGGCCAGCACCATGGCGTTGCGGGGCATGTTTTTTGTTTTGGCCATTATTGTCAGAGGGATTTCAGCGGCGGCACATTGGTGCGGTACCAGGCGTTGAGCGGCGCCAGCGCCGGGTGCGCCAGCGCGCGTTGCAGATAGGCCCATACGCGGGGCAGGTGACGCAAATATTGCGGCTTGCCGTCGCGGCGGTCGAGGCGGGCGAAAATGCCGAGGATCTTGGAAGCGCGCTGCGCCGCGAGCGTGGCATAGGCGCGCGCAAAGCCCGCCGGATCGAAGCCCGGCTCGGCGAGCCGCGCGCGGGTATAGCGCGACAACAGCGCAATCTCCATCGCCTCCGGCACGTCGACGCGCGCATCCTGCAGCAGCGCGGCGACGTCGTAAGCCGGATGGCCGAGCACCGCGTCCTGGAAATCCAACAGGCCGACGCGCGCCACGCCTTCGCGCTCCGGCAGCCACAGCAGGTTGGGCGAATGATAATCGCGTAAGCTCCAGGTGGCGGGCGCTTCCACGATCGGCATGAGCGCGTCGCGCCACAGCGCCATATAGAGGTCGCGCCGGGCGTCGGAGATTCTCGTCTCCAGCTTGGGCAGGTACCAGTCGGTGAGCAGTTCCACCTCGATCTGCAGCGCCTCCAGGTCGTAGCGCGGCAGCGCGTAGTCGATGCCCGGCTCGACCGGCAGCGTCTCCGGCAGCGGCTGGCGATGCAGCGACGCCAGCACGTCGACCGCTGCCGCATAGCGCGCCTCGACCGGCGCCGGCGGCGCGCCCGCGACCACCGGTTCGCTGCCGAGATCTTCCAGCACCAAGAGCCCCGCCGCGCGGTCGGCGGCGAAGATCGCCGGCGCCGACAGCCCGCGCGCGCGCAAAGCGTTCGCCATGGCGACGAAGGGCGTCACCTCTTCGGCCAGATGCGCGATCTGGCTGTAGGGCTTGCCGTCGCGCACCGGCGGGCCGTCCGCCCGCTTGGGCGAATTCATCAAAATGTAGCTTGCCCCGTTCAGCGTCAGCCGCTCATAGGCGCGCGTGGAGGCGTCGCCCTGCATGTAGCGGCGCGCCGCCTGGCCGAAGCCTTGCGCGTCGAGGAAACGCCGGATCGCGATGATACGCTCGGCGCGCGGCGCGAACGTGCCGTAGCCGGTGACGCGCGCGCGGCGGAAGTTCTCGCCCTGCTGCGGCGACAGCGTGAACGCGATGTCGAGCCGGTCGGGCGGCAGGTAGCCGGCGGCGCGGTCCGGCCATTCGAGCAGCGTGACGGTGGCGTCGGTCTCCTCCTCGAAGCCGAGCTCGGCGAGCTCGGCCGGGCCCGACAGCCGGTAGAGATCGGCATGCACCAGCCGCATGCGCGGCAGGTCGTAGGCCTGCATCAGGGTGAAGGTGGGGCTCGGCACCTCGATCGTTTTATCGCCGGCGAGATGGCGGATGAGGGCGCGGGCAAAGGTGGTCTTGCCGGCGCCGAGATCGCCCGACAGCGTGATCAGGTCGCCCGGCGCGATCAGCGCGGCGACGTCCATCACCAGGCGCTCGGTCGCCTGCTCGTCGGCAAGCGTCGCCGTGAAGCTGTAGCCGTCGGATGTGGTGGGGAACATCCCTGCGCCGATCTTGCAACCTTCATGACCAGTATTCATGAATCGGCAGGCTATGCACGAGCCGCGCCCGATTGACCAGTGGGTAGCGGAATTGCCCGGTCACGGGACGACGAAGGCCGCAATGGAAGGCGGCAGACAAAAGAAAGCCGGGCCGGCGAGGGAGCGTCATCCGCCGGCCCGGTCGATCGGTCTCTTGCCTCCAACCGGAGGCAGGACCGGCTTTCAGAAGCGTCAGCCCGGCAACGCGCTCTTAAGCTGCGTAGCGCTCGGCGCATTCATGGCAGCGGCGTTGCCGCTCAGCACCTTGGCCGGGTCGACTTGACGGCCGTAATAGGCCTTGTTGTTGCCGTCCGCGTAATTGATGTCGGTCGCGCTCACCGTCGCGCCGGCATAGGCGCCCTTGGTGTTCGACCAGAACACGATGTCGCCCTTGCCCCAGGAGGCCTGCGCGTTCTTCGAGAAATTCACGATGGTGAACCCCGCGCCGGCATTGAGCGCGATCTTGTTGCTGCTCTTGAACTTGTCGACCGCGTTCTGCGACATCAGCAGGAAGGCGACCGGGCCGCCGGATGCGCCGGCCTGCGCGCCGAAGCTGATCGAGCCGAAGTCGTAGAACACCGGATCGGTCCACTTGCCGTTGTCATGCGCGAGCACCACGCCCGCGCCGCCGCGCGCGCCGACCACCAGCGCACCGCGCCCGAAATCCGGCACCAGATAGATGCCCTTGGCCTTGGCCATCAATTGCCTGAGCTGCGGGTTTTTCTGCATGGTGCGCACCTCGGCGAGCGCATCCTGCACCAGCTTCTGCGCATCGTTCTTGTTCACGTTTTCGTTCGCAGCGGCGCCCGTGGTGGCGCGGCCGGTCATCGACGCGTCGCCTTTGGCCGCGTTGCCCTTGTACATCTGCGTCGAGTTCATGGAACTTGTGTTGTCGTAGTTGCCGGCAGCGGCCGGCGTCACGGCCAGCGCGCCGCTCAACAGCAGTGGCGCCGTAGCCAATAGAATTCTCTTATGCCGAATCATAACGTCGTTCCTCTCCGTCTTTGGTGAGTTCCAAGGAGTTCGCCGTCGCCCGTCGTGAAGACAACGAATAACCTGCGCGACCCGTTCCGATTTTGCCTTCACGCCGCTCCGCGGTGCCGATGCGGCGTGTGCTGCGCGCGCGCCCCGCGGGTTTCAATGCCATCGGAATGACACCGTTTCACCGCGCGTGCCGCGATAATGTCGGCGCGCCTCCACATCGGCGCGGCGGTTTTGTGAAGCGTGCGCGCGCGCGGGAACGGGCGATGTCGCATTGCGTTGCGAGGGCGCGGGGGATCGTAAAGCTTCAAAGGAGCTCACACATGCGCATGAACACTCGCTCTGCAATCTGCATCGCCGCGCTCGCGGCGGCCGCGCTGGCAACGCCGGCGCTTGCGTCACCGCGTCAGCCGGACCGTGTCGCGCCGGCCGTGGGTGTCGTGGGCGGCACCGTCGTCGGTCTCGGCTTGAGCGAAGGCTGGTGGGGCGCCGCGCCGGCCATTGCCGGCACGGCGTTGCCGGTAACGGTTGCCGGTGCCGCGGCGGTCGGCGGCGTTGCCGGGATCGGCGGCGTGGCGCTGGTCGACGCGGCGATCCAGCCTTGCCGCGGATTTCAGGCCATGTTCCTCATGAACGAGCGCTACTGCGCCGAGCGCAATGCGCAACGCATCGCTTATCGGGAAGGCGCGACAAGGCCGGTCTATCGCCATGGCCGGCACGTGCAGCGACGCTACTACCGTTGAACGAAGACGCAAGAGACGCTGCGCCGCCTAGGCGCGGCCGGCGTCTTTTGCGCGGCCGCTAGGCCGCGCTCTGTTCGGCCTGCCGGCCATCCGGAAATATGCAGGTGATGGTGGTGCCGCGGCCGACCTCCGAGTCGATGGTTACCGTGCCGCCGTGCAGATGCACGAAGGAGCGCACCAGCGTGAGGCCCAGGCCGGTGCCGCGGTGCTGCGAGCCTTGCGGGTCGGTCTCGAACCATTCGAACACGCGGTCCTTGGCCTCGGGCGGAATGCCGGGGCCGCGGTCGGTGACTGTGAACACCACGGTGCCCGAACGCCGTTCGGCGGTGAGCGCCACCGTCTCGCCCGGCGGCGAGAAGCCGACCGCGTTGGACAACAGATTGAACAGGATCTGCCGCAGGCGCCGCTCGTCGGCGGTGAAGCTGCCGATCGCGGCCGCCGCGCGCAGCTCGAGCGTGAGATTGTCGCGCTTGAGCCGGTCCTGCACGCCCTCGACCGCGGCCTGCATGGCCGCGTGGATGTCGACTTGCGCGAGGTTGAGCGTCATGGCGCCGGCGTCGATGCTGGCGAGATCGAGGATGTTATTGGTGAGCGCCAGCAGCGCGTTGGTCGAGGCGGTGATGTACCCGAGATATTCGCGCTGCTTGTCGGTGAGCGGGCCGAAAGTGGGGTCGCCGAGGAAATGCGCAAAGCCGATGATGTTGGTGAGCGGCGAGCGCAACTCGTAAGAGACATGGTGCACGAAATCGATCTTGATGCGGTCGGCCGCTTCCAGCGCCTCGTTGCGCTCGCGCAGCGCGCGCTCGACATTGACCGTGTCGGACACATCCTGGAAGGTGACGAGCGTGGCGCCGTCCGGCAGCGGCATGGTGGTCATGTTGATGGTGGCGCCGTCGCGCCGGCCGATGCTGGTGGCGATCGGTTCGCGCCCGTCGATGGCCGTGACGGCGGCGCGCAAGGAGCGCCACACCGCGCCGTCGTCGTGCTGCGCTTGGCACCAGGCGGTCACCTGCTCGATATGCGGATGCAGGTCGAGCGCCTCGGCGGAAAGCTTCCACATGCGCTGGAAAGCCGGATTGTGGAGGCGCACGCGGCCGTCCGAGCCGAACACCGCCACGGCTTCCGCCAGGTGGTCGAGCGTCTCGCTCTGCACCTTGATCATCGCGTCGTAGCGCCGATGCAGGTCGAGCCCCTCGGTCACGTCGTCGTAGAGATAGGTCACGCCGCCTTCCGGATTGGGCGTGGTGACGACGCGCAAGGTGCGCCCGTCCGGCAGGTGCCACATGTGCTCCTTCGGTTCCACCGCCCGGTAGGCCTCGTAGAGCTGCTGCTTCCATTGCCGGAAATCCTGCTCCTCGGGCAGCTTGTGGCCGCTGCGCAGGCGGTCGAGCACCGCGGAATCGGTCGGCGTCTGGTCGAGGAAGCCGGCATCCAGCTCGAACAGCGAGCGGAAGGCGGTGTTGTAGAAGGTGAGCTTGCGGTCGACGTTGAAGATGGCGACGCCGGTGGCGAGCTGGTCGAGCACGCGGCGGTGCGCCTCGATCATGCGGTCGAGCTCGGTGCGCATGGCGGCCGCCTCTGTGCGGTCGATGGCCATGCCGGCGGTGCCGGCGCCGTTCGGCACGTCGACCACGTCGAAGATACGGCGCTGGCCGGCGACGATGGCCGGCAGCCGGCCGGCATAGGGCTTGCCGGCCGCGCGCGCCGCGTCCAATTCGGTGCGGGCGTCGCGGTCGAGCAGTTCCAGTTCGCGCGTCACGGCGTCCGTGGCATCGGCTGCTTCCACCGCCCGCGCATAGGCGGCGTTCACGAACATCAGCCGGCCGCCTTCGTCGCGCGCCCACACCGGCGCCGGCAGCGCATCGAGCGCGCCGCGCATGGTGGCGACGTCGCCCATCAGTCGCTCGTGGCTGGCGGAAAGGTCGGTCAATTCGCGCGCGATGCCGCTCACGTCGCGCAGGCGAAGCACCGCGCGCCCGCCGACCGCGCGGCCTTCCGCTTCGATCGGGCGCCCGCTCAGGCTGGTGAGCGTCAGGGCGAAGCCGCGGCCCTCGCTGCGCAGCAATTCGACCGCGGCCTCCATGCGTTGTGCCGTTGCCGGGTCCAGCCAGCTGCCGAAGGCGAGCACGCGCTCCGGCACGCCGCCGCCGGTCAAGACCGCGCTGTCGCCGAGAATGGCGGGCAGGTCGCTGGCCGCCGCCCATTCCACCAGCACCTGCGGCTCGGCCAGCAGCAGCGCGCGCAGGCGGTCGATCTCGGCGTGCAGGGCCGCGGTGTCGTCGCGCGCGGAAGCTTCCAACCGGTCGGCGAGCCGGCGCGTGCGCACCAGCACCAGCACCGACAGCGCGGCGAAGACGACGAGCCCGATGGTGAGCGTGAGCGTGGCGACGTTCTGCCGGCCGAGCGCGGCCGCGGCATTGCGCACCGCGTCGCTGACGGCGCTCATGACGCCGGCCTCGGCGGGCGCGGGCGCCGCGAGAGTCGCCGTGATGCTGAGGAGTGCGACGCAGGCGGCGGGGAATCCGCCCCGCCTCGGACGTGAACGCAGCCTCTCGTTCGCCGTCCGGATCGTCTCCGGCATTGCAGGATTGCCCCAGGAATGCGGCCCGGTGTCCGCCACACCGTTTCCGCGAATCGAAAGCGAATGTACCCCCTGGGAGACTCGGGCCGAAAGAGTCCAGACCGTGAACGCTGATCATGAAGCAGGCGCTATTCGAGCGCTTCGGCGGCCTTGGCCATGTCTTCGATGGTAATGCGGGCAAGCGCGGCCGAGAACGTGGCTTCCGCCTCCGTCAGCGCCGGGCGCACCACGTTTGCAATCAAGGTCGAAGGCGGCAGCGGCGGTTCGCCCGCCATCTCGGCGCTGGCCGCGGCGCGCATGATGTGCTCGGCGCTGACGTCGTTCTGCGCGCGCGCGAGCTGATAGCCGCCGTGCGGCCCGCGGACGCCGCGCAGGATGCCGTCGCGCACCAAAGCCTGCAGCACCGGCTCGAGATGACGCGGCGGCAGCTTGTGGCGCGCGGCAAGCGCCTTGGCCGAAACCGGGCGATTGCGCGCGTGCATGGCGATGTCGATGACGGCAGCGAGTGCGAGGATGCCTTTGCGGGAAATGAGCGGCATTGAAAAAGGCACCGGGCGCACAATAGCAAATGAGTATGAAGGTAATAAGCTACGGCCCCGCATCCGTCTAGCAGAAAAGAGGAAATTTAGTTGCCGTCAACTTCCAGTCGAGCCGAATCCGCCCTTCCCGCGCGACGTATCATTTAGCGCCGACGCTTCGTGTAATGCCGCGCGCCCGATCGGTGCGATCGCCATCTGCGCGATGCGCATGCCGCGCGCGATCGACACGGCTTCGCTGCCGAGATTGATCAGCAACACCTGCACTTCGCCGCGGTAATCGGCGTCGATGGTGCCGGGCGCGTTGAGCACGGTGAGCCCGTGACGCATCGCGAGTCCTGAGCGTGGGCGCACCTGCGCTTCGTGATCGTGCGGCAGCGCAATCGCGATGCCGGTTGGGATGAGCGCGCGTGCGCCGGGCGCGAGCGTGAGCGGTGCATCGGCCGGCACGGCCGCGTAAAGATCGAGGCCTGCCGCATGCGCGCTCTGATAGGACGGCAGTGGCAGATCGGCGCCGTGCGGCAGGCGCATGATTTGCACATTTATGGCCATGCGTAAGATTATCTCCCAGTCATTCCGGGGCGCCCGCCGCAGGCGAGCGAACCCGGAATCCAGAAATGCGGAAAATGGCATCGTTGTATCTGGATTCCGGGTTCGCGCACTTCGTGCGCGCCCCGGAATGACGCGTGAATGAATTGGCTCACCGCTTCAACTCCTCCGCCACCCGCGCAATCAGCATCGCCGCCGCGTCCTCTTTCGACTGCGGCGGCCATGCTTCGACGCCCGCGGCGCTGACCAGCTCGATGGTGTTGCGGTCGCCGCCCATGATGCCGGTCTGCGGCGACACGTCATTGGCGAGGATCCAGTCGCAGCCTTTGCTCTTGAGCTTGGCCTTGGCATTGGCGGCGACGTTCTCCGTCTCGGCGGCAAAGCCGATCACCAGCCGCGGCCTTTGCGTATTGCGGTGCGCGATGGTGGAGAGAATGTCGGGGTTCTCTACGAAGGTCAGCGCCGGCGCCGCCGCGCCCGGCGCCTTCTTGATCTTCTGCGCACCCGCATTGGCGACACGCCAGTCGGCGACCGCCGCGGCGAAGATCGCGACGTCGACCGGCAGCGCCCGCTCGACCGCGGCGAGCATGTCGCGCGCACTTTCCACATGCACCGTTTCCACGCCGGGCGGATCGGGAATGTTGACCGGCCCGCTCACCAGCGTCACCTCGGCGCCGGCCAGCGCGGCCGCCGCGGCGATGGCGTGGCCCTGCTTGCCGGAGGAGCGGTTGGCGATATAGCGCACCGGATCGATCGGCTCGTGCGTCGGACCGGAGGTAACGAGCATGCGCTTGCCTTTGAGCGGCTGCTCGCTCTTGCGCGCGATGAGCTTGCCGGCGGCGTCGGCGATTTCCAGCGGCTCCGCCATGCGGCCGCGCCCGCGCTCGCCGGCTTCCGCCATCTCGCCTTCGTTGGGGCCGATGAAGACGAAGCCGTCGGCGGCAAGCTGGGCGAAATTGCGCTGTGTCGCCTTGTTCGCCCACATATGCGGGTTCATGGCCGGCGCCAACAGCACTTTGGCGGAGGTGGCAAGCAGAACGGCGGTGGCGAGATCGTCAGCGTGGCCGCCGGCGAGCTTGGCCATCAGGTCGGCCGTGCAAGGCGCCACCACGACCAGGTCGGCCTCGCGCGCCAGGCGAATGTGGCCGATGTCGAATTCATGCGCGGGATCGAACAGGTCGGTGAACGCGCGCCCGCCCGCAATGGCGCCGGCGGCGAGCGGCGTGACGAAATGCTCGGCCGCCTTGGTCAGAATGCAGCGCACGGCAAGCCCGCGCTCCTTCAGCCGGCGGATGAGGTCGAGCGACTTGTAGGCCGCGATGCCGCCGCCCACGATCAGCAGCACGCGTGTCGCGCGCGGGGCGACGGGCTGCGCCGTACGCGTGGCTGGCAGGGGCGGCGTGAAATCCTCGAGTACTTCGTGTCCCGCCTCGTCGGCGGCATCGCGCAGGATGGTGCGGATCTCGTCTTCCATCGAGCGGCCGTTGCGCGCCGCGCGCAGCCGCAACAGCTTCTTCAGCCGCTCGTCGAGCTGTCTGACAGTAAGCGATGCCATAAAACACCTTGTCAGCCAAACCTTTGTGCAGGAATGATAGCATTGCAATCATCGCAATCAATGGGTCCGCGAAAATTTATTGTGTGCTGCATTGACGCCGGCCGACAATCACTGTATTTAACCGGATAGTTATTTAACTGAGTGGTTCATAAAGCCGATGCCGACCGACCGCCTGTCCGCGACCTTCGCCGCGCTGTCCGACCCGACACGTCGGGCGATCCTGGCGCGGCTGGCGCTCGGCGAGACCACGGTGTCGCAACTGGCCGCGCCTTTCGCCATGAGCCTGCCGGCGGTCTCCAAACACCTGAAGGTGCTCGAGCGCGCCGGCCTCATCACGCGCGGGCGCGACGCGCAGATGCGGCCCTGCAAGATCGAGGCGAAGGCGCTGCAGGAAGCCGACGCCTGGCTGGAGGAATACCGCCGGCTGTGGGAGCAGCGGCTCGACCGGCTCGACGATTATCTACGCACGCTGCAGGCGGAAGAGGCGAAAGCAAAACCGCAGGAGAAGAAACGTGGGCGCAAGAAATAGCATCGACCTCGACTCCGATCCGCGCTCGCTTATCGGCATGCGCCTGTTCGACGCGCCGCGCGCGGTCGTGTTCAAATGCTTCACCGATCCGAAGCATCTCGCCGCCTGGTGGGGACCGGACGGCTTTTCGCTCACCACGCATTCCTTCGATTTCCGCGTCGGCGGCGTCTGGCGCTTCGTCATGCACGGGCCGGACGGGCGCGACTATCAGAACCGCATCACCTATGACGAGATCGTGCCGCCCGAGCGGCTGGTCTTCCACCATGGCGGCGGCGAGGACGTCGAGCCGGTCGAGTTCACCCAGACGCTCGCCTTCGAAGAGGTCGGCAACGGCCAAACCCGCCTCACCTGGCACAGCCGTTTCCCGACGGCCGAAGAGCGCGCGCGCGTCGTCAAGGAATACGGCGCCGACAAGGGCCTGGCGCAGACCATGGCGCGGCTCGCCGATTATGTGGCGGCGACGGGAGCGAAGGAATGAGTGGTCTACGCCAATGCCCTCAACGTGCTCCGCAGTTGGTCGGCGTTCATATTTCCCAGTTCCTTGTCGACTGCCGCGTGGGTCTTCTTCCAGATCGGAAAGGCCTTGTTGAGCAGCGCGCGGCCGGCCGGCGTGATGGTCAGCAGCCGGCTGCGGCGGTCCTGCTTGTCGACGGCAACCTTCACCAGCCTTCGGCGTTGCAGGGGCTTGAGCGCCGCGGTGAGCGTGGTGCGGTCCATGGCGAGCAGGTCCGCGACGCTGCCGAGATTGGGCGGCGCCGGCCGGTTGAGCGACATCAGCAGCGAGAATTGCCCGTTGGTCAGATCGAGCGGCCGCAGCGCCTCGTCGAAACGCCGCGCCAGCGCGCGGGCGGCGCGCTGGGTGTGCAGGCACAGGCAGCAGTCGCGCACCACCGGGGTCACCTCGAACGGCAACAGGGCGGAATTTGACATGGGCTAATTATGTTGATATCAACCTAATTGTCAAGGGCCGGGCCGAACGGGCGCAAGGCTGTCCCCCGGGGGGCGGCGGGCAGCACGCGATGGCGCGGCGAAACACCAAGCGGAGGATGACATGCGCGTTCAGCCCTATCTTTTCCTCGACGGCCGCTGCGAAGAGGCGCTCGCCTTCTACAAGAATGCGATCGGCGCCGAGGTCGAGATGATGATGCGTTTCGGGGAAGGTCCCGATCAGAGCATGTGTGCGCCCGGCGCCGAGCAGAAGGTGATGCACGCGCAGTTCAAGGTCGGCGACACGACGGTCATGATGAGCGACGGCCAGAACACCGGCAATCCGAAATTCGAAGGCTTTGCCCTCACCGTCACCGCCAAGGACGAGGCCGAGGTCGACCGGCTGTTCAATGCGCTGGCGGACGGCGGCAACGTCACCACGCCGCTCACCCAGACCTTCTTCTCGCCGCGCTTCGGCACGCTGGCCGACAGGTTCGGCGTGCGCTGGATGGTGCTGGTGGCAATGTAGCCGCATTCCGGAATCGGGAATGGCGCAAGGGGACAAGACGGGAGAAAGCAGACGATGTCGCTCAAGCTCTACTATCATCCACTCTCGTCCTTTTGCCACAAGGCGCTCATCGCCTTGTATGAAGGCGATGTGCCGTTCGAGCCGGTTCTCGTCGACCTGGGCGACAAAAAATCGAGCGCCGCACTGCGCGAGCTGTGGCCGGTGGCGAAGTTTCCAGTGCTGCGCGACGAGGCGCGGGGCCGCACCGTTGCCGAGGCGACCGTCATCATCGAATACCTGGACGCGTTCTATCCCGGCGCCACGACATTCGTGCCCGCCGACCCGGAACTCGCCTGGCAGGCGCGGATGTGGGACCGCTTCTACGATCTCTATGTCCACGTCTCGATGCAGAAGATCGTGGGCGACCATCTGCGCCCGGCCGGCGCCAAAGATCCGTTCGGCGTGGAGCAGGTCAAGGCCATGCTCACTTGCGCCTATGGCATTATCGACCGCGAAATGGCGAACAAGACCTGGGCGGTCGGCGACGCCTACAGCCTCGTCGACTGCGCGGCGTCGCCCGCGCTGTTCTACGCCAACACGGCCATGCCGTTCGACCCGGCGCAGCGAAACCTGAAGGCCTATTTCGACCGCCTGATGGCGCGGCCGTCCTATACGCGGGCGCTCAAGGAAGCCGAGCCGTATTTCGCGATGTTTCCGATGGACCGGAAACCGCAAGTCGTGGAGGAGGTGCGGTGATGCAGGTCCTTTACCTGCGCAACGAACGGCTGCGCGCGCCTATTCCCGCGATGAGTTCCTGACGCCACCCGCAACGACAAGAAAGTAGTGGAGTTGACGATGACCGCCGCCAAGGAGTTCGTGATCTCGCGCGTGTTCGGCGCACCGCGCGAATTGGTTTGGCGATGCTTCACCGATCCCGAGCACATGAAGCAGTGGTGGGGCCCGGAAGCGTTCACCGTCATCCATTCCAAGATGGATCTGCGTGTCGGCGGTACTTATCACTACGGCATGAAGGCGCCGGACGGCTCGCCGATGTGGGGCAAGTTCGTCTATCGCGAGGTCACGCCACGCGAGCGGCTGGTCTTCATCAACTCGTTCTCGGACGAGGCCGGCGGGGTCACGCGTCACCCGATGGCGCCGACCTGGCCGCTGCAGATGCTCTCGATCTTCACCTTCGAGGACGCGCCGGGCGGCAAGACCAAGTTCACCGTTCACTGGTCGCCCTACGAAGCGACGCCGGAAGAGCAGGCCGTGTTCGCCAGCGAGCAGTCGCGCGTGAGCATGACGAACGGCTGGGGCGGCACCATGGACAAGCTCGAGTCTTATCTGACGACCGCGAAATAGGAGGCGCCAATGCCCATCGCCAAGCACAAAATCACGCCCTGCCTGTGGTTCGACGGCGAAGCCGAGCAGGCGGCCGAGTTCTATTGCTCGGTGTTCAAGAACGCCAAGATCACGCAAGTCAGCCGCTATCCGGAAGCGGGCCAGGAGACCCACAAGAAGCCGGCCGGCTCGGTCATGCTGGTGGCTTTCGAGCTCGACGGCCAGCCCTTCACCGCGCTCAACGGCGGGCCGCAGTTCAAATTTGACGAGGCGGTGTCGTTCCAGGTCTTCTGCGAGACGCAGGACGAGATCGACTATTACTGGAGCCGGCTCACCGGCAATGGCGGCCAGGAAGGCCCCTGCGGCTGGCTGAAGGACAGGTTCGGCCTGTCCTGGCAGGTGGTGCCGGCGGCGATCCCGCGCATGATGAGCGATCCCGACACGCGCAGATCGGCGCGCGTCATGAACGCCGTCATGGCCATGCGGAAGCTCGATCTCGCCGCGCTCGAACGCGCCTATGCGGGGCAGGCGGCATGAACGCACCCCCACCGTTCGGCGAGCGCACCGTCACCCTCACCCGCGTCTATGACGCGCCCCGCGAATTGGTGTGGCGCGCCTGGACCGACCCTGCGCGGATGGCGCAATGGTTCGGCCCGCGCGGTTTCACCGCTTCGGTGCCCGAATTGGATGCGCGGGTCGGCGGCGCGTTGCGTATCGTCATGCACGGGCCGGACGGCAACGACTATCCGATGAAAGGCGTGTTCCGTGAGGTAAAGCCGCCCGAGCGGCTCACCTTCAGCAACATCGCCATCGACAACGACGGCAATCATCTCTTGGAAGGCGAGACCACCGTTATTCTGGAAGAGCAGAGCGGCAAGACCAGGCTCACGCTGCACACCTACGCCAAGGGCCTGGTTCCGCTCGCCCCGCAAATGCTGGCCGGCATGGAAGCCGGCTGGAGCCAGAGTTTGGACAAGATGGGAGAGCTGGTGGCGAAGCGTTGAAACAAACTCCGCTGTCGTCCCCGCGAATGCGCGGACCCAGTAAACGCAGACGGCTCAGTGATTACTGGATGCCTCGCCTTCGCGGGGCATGACAGCAGAGACTTAAAACGCTTCCCAGGCGATCCACACCAGCAGCGCTGCGATCACCCACAGCGCCACCGTCATCCAGCGGTTGCGGCGCGCTTCCGCCCGCCCGATCGCCTCGACTGTGTCGGGCGACAGCACCAGGCCCTCGCGCGTCAAGTCGTCGAGCTGGTCGATCAGCGTCGCCCCGCGCGTGAGCAGGCCGGGCACCTGGCCGATGAAGCGGCCGACTTCGCCCACACCCTCCGCCGCGTCTTCCAGCTTGCCGATGGGCCCGAGATTGCGCTCGATCCATTCGCGCACGACGGGATCGGCGGTCTTCCACATGTCGAGCTTGGGATCGAGCGAGCGGGCGACGCCCTCCACCACCACCATGGTCTTCTGCAGCAGCAGCAGTTCCGGCCGCGTGCGCATGTCGAACAGGCCGGTGACCTCGAACAGCAGCGTCAGCAGCTTGGCCATCGAAATATCTTCGGCGGTGCGGTTGTGGATCGGCTCGCCGATGGCGCGGATCGCCTGCGCGAAACCTTCCACCGAATGGTGGCGCGGCACGTAGCCGGCATCGAAATGCACCTGCGCCACGCGCAGGTAATTGCGGGTGATGAAGCCGAACAGGATCTCGGCCAGGAAGTGGCGCTCCTTCGGCCCCAGCCTGCCCATGATGCCGAAGTCGACCGCCACCAGCCGGCCTTCGTCGTCGACGAACAGGTTGCCGGGATGCATGTCGGCGTGGAAGAAGCCGTCGCGCAAGGCGTGGCGCAGGAAGTTCTGGATCACCGCGCGGCCGAGCGCCGGCAGGTCGACGCCCTTGGCGGCGAGCGCCGCGTGGTCGTGCAGCGGCGTGCCGTCGATCCATTCCAGCGTCAGCACTTCGCGCGCGGTGCGGTCCCAGTCTATCGTGGGCACGCGGAAGCCCTTGTCCGCGCGCGTGTTCTCCGCCATCTCCGACAGCGCCGCCGCTTCCAGGCGGAAATCCATTTCCATCGCCACCGAGCGCGCCAGCGTCGCGACCACCTCGACGAGACGCAGGCGCTGCGCTTCCGGCGACAGGTTCTCGGCGTGGCGGGCGGCGAAGAAGAAGGCGTCGAGGTCGGACTTGAAGCGGCGCTCGATACCGGGCCGCAGGATTTTCACGGCCACGGCCGTGCGCTTGCCGTCCCGCTCCACCTCGGCGCGGTGCACCTGCGCGATCGAGGCGGCCGCCACCGGCGGGCCGAAGCGCGCATAGACGGCGGCGACGGGCTTTTCGAAAGCCGCCGCCACCGCCGCTTCCGCCGCGCTTTGCGCAAACGGCGCCATCTTGTCTTGCAGGCTTTCCAGATCGCGCGCGATCTCCTTGCCGACCACGTCGGGACGGGTGGCGAGGAATTGGCCGAGCTTGACGTAAGTGGGACCGAGCCGCGTGAGCGCGGCCGACAGCCGGCTGGAGCCGTCCTTGACGCCGCGCCGCTCGATCAGCCGGCCGAGCGCGATCGCGGTCTTCGCCGGCACCGGCAGCGGGCGCGTGTCGACCAGCGCCAGCACGCCCTCGCGCGCGAACACGAAGCCGGCGCGGGCAAGCCGGGTGAGGTGGGAGAGGCCGGAGATCACAATTTCCAGCCCGAATGCAGCGCCACCACGCCGCCGCTCATGAGCTTGAAAGAGACGCGGCGGAAGCCGGCGTCTTCCATCATCGCCGCGAAGGCCTTCGGCTTGGGAAACCGGCGGATCGACTCGACCAGGTATTGATAGGCCTCGCGGTCGCCGGTCACCGCCCGGCCGATCGCCGGGATCACGTTGAACGAGTAGAGCTCGTAGAGCGCGTCGAGCCCGGGCACGTCGACCGCGGAAAATTCCAGGCAGAGGAAGCGCCCGCCCAGCTTGAGCACGCGATAGGCTTCGCTCAGCGCGCGCTCGACGCGCGGCACGTTGCGGATGCCGAAGGCGATGGTGGCGCAATCGAAGCTGCGGTCGGGATAGGACAATTCCTCGGCATTGCCCTGCTCGAAAGTGACGCGGTCGTCGAGCCCGCGCTCGAGCGCACGTTCCGCACCGACTGTCAGCATGTCCGCATTGATGTCGCAGACCGTCACGCGCGTACCGGCGCCGCCCGCTTCCACCACCCGGAAGGCGACGTCGCCGGTGCCGCCGGCGAGATCGAGCAGCTTGAATGGCGTATCGGCTTTTTCGTCAAGACGGCCGCGAGGGCCTTTTGGCGGCGGATTGACGGCGGTGACCAGCGCGTCCTTCCAGGCCCGGTGCAACCCGCCCGACATCAGGTCGTTCATCAGGTCGTAGCGGCGGGCGACCGAGTGGAACACCTCGTCGACGCGGTCTTGCTTCTCGCTCAGCGGCACGTGCTGATAGCCGAAATGGGTCTCGTCCGGGCTGCCGGCCATGGCGGATTGTCCTTTGCGGCGAGGACCATAGCGCGGGCTGCCAGGAGGCGCCATCGGCGCGGGGCGGCCGCCGGCCGGCTAGTTAATCGACCTTCTCGTTCGGATAGGCGCCCCACAGCCGGTCCTGCCGCACCCAGCCCTCGAAGCCCTTGCCGCGGAATTCGCACCAGGCGCCGGTGCAGGATTCGAGCTGCCCCAGCACGCCGCCCTGCAGCTTGGCCACCACCCGCGCATCCTTCTCGGCGCTGGCATAGAGCGGCACCAACTGGTCCTTCAGGTTGGGCACCACCACGGCCGTACGCTTGCCGGACAGCAGCGAATGATAGACCCAGCCGTCCGCCCCCTGCCAGTCGCGGATGTGCCGCCAATTCTCGAATTCGGCGATGATCTCCACCGGCATGCCGACGCGGGTATAGACCCAGCGCACGTCCTGATCGCGGTTGGGGCCGCCGCGCACATTGACGCGGTCGGCCTTCAGGCTGACGAAGCGGGGCACCGGCAGGCCGCTGACCGAGCCGGTGGTCAAGGGCTTGGAGCCGCGCGCGGCGGCCGGCGCGGGGCCCGCGAGCGAGAGCGCCAGCGCCGCCAAAGCGGCGCCGCCGCAGCGGACCAGCCAGCCCCGAATGCTTTGTCTTGTCACGGCCATCTGCTAGGAAATTGAATGGATTAGCGGGGCCCCTCAGGCGGCGAGCCGGGAGTGTGGGGGAACCCGGTTAAAGAGGGCTGAACAGGCGTGCCGAAGACGAAGAAGCCGCTGGTGATCGTGACCCGCAAGCTGCCCGACAAGGTCGAGCTGCGCATGCGGGAACTTTTCGACGCCCGACTCAATCCCGACGACAAGCCGATGACACCGGCCGAGCTTGCCGAGGCGGTCAGGAGCGCCGACGTGCTGGTGCCGACGGTGACCGACGAGATCGACGCTTCCGTGCTCTCCAAGGCCGGCGAGCAGCTCAAGCTGATCGCCAATTTCGGCAACGGCGTCGACAATATCGACGTCGTGACGGCCGTGCAGCGCGGCATTACCGTCACCAACACCCCGGGCGTGCTGACCGAGGATACCGCCGACATGACCATGGCGCTGATCCTCGCCGTGCCGCGCCGCCTGGTGGAAGGCGCCGGCGTCCTCATCGCCGACAAGGATTGGACCGGCTGGTCGCCGACCTGGATGCTCGGCCACCGCATCTGGGGCAAGCGCCTCGGCATCATCGGCATGGGCCGCATCGGCCAGGCGGTGGCGCGGCGCGCGCGCGCCTTCGGTCTGCAGATCCACTACCACAACCGCCGCCGGGTACCGCCGCGCATCGAGGACGAACTCGACGCTACCTATTGGGAAAGTCCCGACCAGATGTTGGCCCGTATGGACATCATCTCGGTCAATTGTCCGCACACGCCGGCAACATATCACCTGCTCTCGGCGCGCCGCCTCAAGATGTTGCGGCCGGAGGCTTATATCGTGAACACCTCGCGCGGCGAGGTAATCGACGAGAACGCGCTGGCGCGGCTGATTGAAGCCGGCGAGATTGCCGGCGCCGGCCTCGACGTGTTCGAGCACGAGCCGGCGGTCAACCCGAAGCTGGTCAAGCTCGCCAAGACCGGCAAGGTGCTGCTGTTGCCGCACATGGGCTCGGCCACGGTCGAGGGTCGTGTCGATATGGGCGAGAAGGTCATCATCAACATCAAGACCTTCATGGACGGCCACCGGCCGCCGGATCGGGTGCTGCCGTCGATGCTGTAGTTGCTCGTGTCCCGGGCGCGGTGCGGCATGCCGCAAGTGCTATCGTTCGCGCTGAACATTGGTTCTCTGGTGAATGTGCTATCAAACCTGAGGAGGACGCGAAAATGGCGGCAACACACAAAGGTCAGTGTTTTTGCGGAGCCATTCATGTGGAGGTTTCCGGCGAGCCGGAAGCAATGGGATATTGCCATTGCCGGTCATGCAGATCCTGGTCGGCTGGCCCGGTCAATGCTTTTACCCTTTGGAAGCCCGAAGCGGTGCGGGTCACTGCGGGCGCGGAACATCTTGCCACTTTCCAAAAGACGGAAACCAGTCAGCGGCAATACTGCAGGACGTGCGGTGGCCACCTCATGACCAATCATCCTCCGCTAGGATTAGTAGACGTATATGCAGCAACAATACCGACGTTGAAATTTAGCCCGGCTGTTCATGTCAACTACGCCGAAACAGTTTTGCCTATGCGGGATGGACTCCCCAAACTGAAGGATTTTCCTAAAGAGTTTGGCGGCTCAGGCGAAGTGCTGCCGGAGTAAGAATCGCGCCCAGGGTACGAGTCAGGAATGAATTGACAAATCCCTGATCGTCGGGCTTTCACCGCTCAGCGGGTTGCTCGGATCCCACGCGTAACGAATTGTCTCAAAACGCATGTCACGGGCGTCGACCATCAATAGCCGCCCCACCAGCCCTTCACCGAAACCGACGATCTCGCGGATCGCTTCCAGCGCCATCAATGAGCCGAGCACGCCCGGCAGCGCGCCGAGGATGCCGGCTTCCGCACATGCGGGAATGGAACCGGGCGGCGGGGATTGCGGAAAGAGACAGCGAAAAGTCGGGTTGGGCTTTCCATCGGGTCCCGTTTCATGGGCTCGGATCGACGTGAGAGAGCCGTCGAAGGTATAGAGCGTGGCCGTCACCAGCGGCTTCTTGGCGAAATAGCAGGCGTCCGAGACAAGATAACGCGTGGCGAAATTATCGGAGCCGTCGGCGACTAGGTCGTATTGCGCAATCAGATCGAGCGCGTTGCCGGCGTCGAGCCGCGCCATGTGGGTCTCGACCGAAACATGCGGATTGAGCCGCGCGATCACCGCTTCGGCGCCGTCGACCTTGCGCGTGCCGACATCGTCGGTGCCGAAAATGACCTGCCGCTGCAGGTTCGACAGCGACACTGTGTCGTCATCGACAATGCCGAGCGTGCCGACACCGGCGGCGGCCAAATAAAGCAAGACCGGCGCGCCAAGCCCGCCGGCGCCGACGACCAGCACGCGCGCGGCCTTCAGCCTGGCCTGGCCGGGGCCGCCGACCTCGCGCAGCACGATGTGGCGCGCGTAGCGCTCCAATTCCTGGGGATCGAGCATCAAGGTTAACCCTATGGCGCAAAGCGCCTTTGGACCAGAGGCTTGGCGCCGGCAAGCTGGCGCGCTTATGCGCCGCGCCGCCTTGCGCATGCGAGGCGATGGGCTAATCTGGCCGGAAAATAAAAGGCCAGGGTCGCGCCAAAACCATGCGTTTGCTGCTTATCACGCTCGCGCTGCTGATCGGTGCCGGTCCGGCTTCTGCCCAATGGGTGGCCAATCCCGGCCCGGCGAAACCGGCGTCCAAGGTGGTCAAGCACCACCACCGATCCCATAAACACTCTGCGCCGGCGCGGCAGGCCGAGCACAAACCCGCTAAGTCCGCCGCCAAGCCGCATCACACGGCGCGCAAGGCCGCGCCGCCGGCTACCAAGCCGCAGCACGCGGTGCGCAAGGCCGCGACCCCCACCGCCAAGCCGCAAGCCACAAAGCGCATGACCACGGCGGCGATCCCGGCCAAGCAGGTTCCGCTGCCCAAGCGGGCGCCGCACAAGGCGGCGGCGAAGCCCGTTCCGGCCAAGACCGCCACCGCGCCCGTCGTAATGCCGAAACCGGCGCCGAAGCCGAAGAAAACCGCCAAAGCTGCGCCGGTCACGGCAGCACCCGCCAAGCCCGCGGCCGGTTCCGGTCCCTTCGCCGGCATTCCCCCCGAAGAGCGGCTGAAGATCAAATCGGCGCTCTATTGGCACGGCGATTATCCCAAGGACGAGACCGGCGACGAGCGCGGCGAAGCCGCGATCCGCAGCTTCCAGAAGCGCAACAAGGCCAAGGTCACCGGCGTCTTGACCGACGATCAGCGCAAGGACCTGGTCGAGGCCGACGCGCGCTATCGTGATGAATACGGCTGGCGCGTGGTGGTCGACCCGGCCACCGGCATCCGCATCGGGCTGCCGACCAAGCTGGTGCCCAACGTCTATGAGGCGCCCTACGGCACGCGCTGGTCCTCGCCGCTCGGCACGGTGAAGGTCGAGACCTTCCGCATCAAGGGCCCGAACGCCGATCTCGCCAAGCTGTACGAAGCGGCGAAGAAGAATCCGTCCGACCGCAGGGTCGAGAGCAGCGTGCTGCGCGACGACGGCTTCTTCATCAGCGGCATGCAGGGCCTGAAGGATTTCGCGGTACGCGCCAAGCTGCGCGACGGCGAGGTGCGCGGCTTCACCATCCTGTACGACCAGATGATGGAGACCATCGTCGAGCCGGTGGCGGTGGCGATGGCGAGCGCCTTTGCGCCGTTCCCGCAGGCGCCGGCCCCGTTCGCGGCGCTCGCCAAGCGCGTCGAATACGGCACCGGGCTGATCGTGAGCGCGCGCGGCGACATCGTGACCGCGCGCAAGGTGACGCGCGGCTGCCAGGTGATCGTGGCTGACGGGCTCGGCAATGCCGAGCGCGTCGCCGAAGACGACGCGAGCGGGTTGGCGTTGCTGCGCGTCTATGGCAAGGCCAGGCTGCCGGCGCTGGCACTGCCCCGCGAAGCGATGGAGTCCGGCGCCATCACGCTTACCGGCTATCCCGATCCCAAGGAGGAAGACGGCGGCCGCGCGCTCATCGACTTCAAGGCGCGGCTGAGCGGCGGGCATGCGGTGGTGCCGGCGCAGCCGGTGCCGCTGGCGGGATTTGCCGGCGCCGCCGCGCTCGACGGCAAAGGCGAGGTGGTCGGCCTCTTGGAGACGCGCAATTACGAATTGGCCAGCATGCAGCCTTCGGTGCCGCCGCTGCGGCTGATCGGCTCAGCCGCCATCCGCGATTTTCTTGTGCGCCACGACGTGCCGCTCGCCACGGCCAAGACCGACGCGCGCAAGGCAACGGTGCGGATTATTTGCGTGCGGAAATAACCACAATCGGCGCCGCGCGCGCTCTTGCCCTCTCCCACAAGAGGGAAGCGCGGATGCGGCGCGTCTGTTGGATTACTTATTCTTCCAATTCGGCTTCCGCTTCTCCACAAACGCCTGCATGCCTTCCTTCTGATCTTGCGTCGCGAACAGCGCGTGGAAGATGCGCCGCTCGAAGTTGACGCCTTCGGCCAGGCTGCCCTCGAAGGCGCGGTTGACCGCTTCCTTGCCCGCCAGCACCGACGGCAGCGACATGCCGGCGATGGTCTCCGCCACCTTCATCGCCTCGTCCATGAGCTGCGCCGCCGGCACCACGCGCGCGACTAGGCCGGCGCTTTCGGCTTCGGCCGCGTCCATCATGCGGCCCGTGAGCACCAGGTCCATGGCCTTGGCCTTGCCGACGGCGCGCGTCAGCCGCTGCGTGCCGCCGATGCCGGGGATGACGCCGAGCTTGATCTCGGGCTGGCCGAATTTTGCGTTGTCGGCGGCGACGATGAGGTCGCATTGCATGGCGAGCTCGCAACCGCCGCCGAGCGCGAAGCCCGCCACCGCGGCGACGATCGGCTTGCGCGCGCGCGCGGCGCGGTCCCAGTCGGCGGCGAAATTGCCGAGATAGGCCTCGATGAAGCTCTTGTCGGCCATCTCCTTGATGTCGGCGCCGGCGGCGAAGGCCTTCTCGTTGCCGGTGATCAGCATTGCGCCAATTGCGTCATCGACGTCGTAAGCCTCGATGGCCTGACTGAGCTCGCTTATCAGTGCGCGGTTGAGCGCATTGAGCGCCTGCGGCCGGTTGAGCCGGATGACGCCGACGCGGCCTTTGGTTTCGACGATGATGTTCTGGAAGGTCATGGCGCTTTTCTCCCGGCCTCGCTATGGTCGATCGTCTCCATACTGTCATGGCCGGGATTGTCCCGGCCATCCCGTTTAGGGGCGCACTGTGCCTTCCTAAGCGAGGTCGCCGGGACGAGCCCGGCGACGATAGGCTGATTCACTTCTGGCACTTCGGGCAATAGAATGTCGAGCGCCCGCTCTGCACGATGCGCCTGATCTTGCCGCCGCACACGGGGCAAGGCTCGCCCTCGCGGTCGTAGACCCGGAAGTTGTGCTGGAAGTCGCCGAGCGCGCCGTCGGTGCGGCGGTGGTCGCGCAAGGACGAGCCGCCGGCCTTGATGGCGTCGTGCAGCACCGCCTTGATGGCCTCGACCAGCGCGACGGCGCGCGCGTTGGGCTCGCCCTTGCGGTCCGCAATGGTTGACGCCTGCCGCTTCGGCGACAGCCGCGCGCGGAACAGCGCCTCGCAGACATAAATGTTGCCTAAGCCCGCCACCACGCGCTGGTCGCTCAGCGCCGCCTTGAGCGAGGTCCGCTTGCCGGCGCAGGCTTTCGCCAGCATGGCTGCGTCGAATTCATTGCCCAAGGGCTCCGGCCCGAGCGCGCGCAGCAGCGGCTCCTGCTCGATCTTGGCGCGCGGCACCAGCTTCATGGAGCCGAAGCGGCGCGGATCGTTGAAGGTGACGGTGGCGCCATTCGACATGTGAAACACCACATGGTCGTGCGCCGTGCTTTTCGAGCGCTCGTGATAATAGACGCCGGGCTTGGCGTCCTTGCCGACGCGGAACGAGCCCGACATGCCGAGATGCATCAGCAGCACGTCGCCGGAGGACAGGTCGGCCAGCAGATATTTGGCGCGGCGGCCGAGCCCGGTCACCGTCTTGCCGGTCAGCCGCTTTTCGAAATCTTTCGGCAGCGGCCAGCGCAGGCGACGTTCGCGCACCTCGACCTTGTCGAAGCTTGCGCCCTCCATGGCGGGAGCAAGCCCCATGCGCACCGTCTCGACTTCGGGAAGCTCGGGCATGGCTCAAATCATAGCGCGGTCCGGCCGCGCGTCGCCCCACAAAGAAAATGGCCGGGAATAACCCGGCCATGCATCATACGCGCACTCGTGTCGCGGCTCAGGCCTTGCGCCGCAACCGCACGATCACGTCGACGCGTTCGATCTCGTAACCTTCCGGCGGGGTCGGATCGCTGCCGACCAGCAGATTGGCCTCCGGAATGTCGAGCAATTCGCCCTCGCCCTCGACGAAGAAATGGTGGTGGGTGGAGGTGTTGGTGTCGAAATAGGCCTTGGTGCCGTCGACCGCGACCTGGCGCAGCAGGCCGACTTCCTTGAACTGGTGCAACGTGTTGTAGATGGTGGCGAGCGACACCGGCACCTTGGCGCGCGAGGCCTCCTCGTACAGCATCTCGGCGGTGAGATGGCGGTCGCCCTTGCCGAACAGGAGCCAGCCCAACGCCATGCGCTGGCGGGTCGGTCGCAGGCCCACCTGGCGCAGCATAGATTTCACATCGTGCCAGGGGCAGCCGGTCAAATCGGTGTGCTCGCCGGCGGCGGGCTTGGCCGCGGGAAGTACCGGATTACGCGACAGGCTCATCTGGAACGCCTCATTGGCCGGCCCGGCCGGCCGGCGAAAACCGTTGAAAACCGTTTCATTTGCAACATATACGCATTGGCCGATCTGATGCAACTCCTTCGCAACAGCGGTTGCCGCCCCGGCCGACGGCCAATATGTCGCGGCTTATCGGGGCGGAACCGCGATTGTCCGGGCAGCGCCCGCTCGCCATCTTTCCTGTGGCAAGCCCGGTATGATACGAGTTCGCCTATGGAAATTCAGGAAAGCCCGACCTCCGGGGGCGCCACGGCCATGCAAGAGCGGCGTCACAGCTTCGAATACGAAGATTTGCTGGCCTGCGGGCGCGGCGAGCTGTTCGGGCCCGGCAACGCCCAATTGCCGCTGCCGCCCATGCTGATGTTCGACCGCATCACAGAGATCAAGGAAGCGGGCGGCGAGCACGGCAAGGGCTTGGTGCGGGCCGAGTTGGACGTGAAGCCGGACCTCTGGTTCTTCCTCTGCCATTTCAAGAACGACCCGGTCATGCCGGGCTGCCTCGGGCTCGACGCCCTTTGGCAGATGGTGGGCTTCTTCCTGGGCTGGCTGGGTTCACCCGGCCGCGGCCGCGCGCTCGGCATGGGGGAGGTGAAGTTTTCCGGCCAGGTGCTGCCGTCGGTCAAAAAGATCATCTACGGCGTCGACTTCAAGCGCGTGATGCGCTCCAAGCTGGTGCTCGGCATTGCCGACGGCTGGCTGTCGGCCGACGGCGAGGTGATCTACAAGGCTTCCGACCTCAAAGTCGGCCTGTTCAAGCAGGACGAGGCGCTGCAGGCGAGCGGCGCTTGAGCCGCTCCGGGCGGCCCCTTGTGGAATTGCCTCGGCCGGCCAATCTGTGGCCCAATCGACAACGAATGAGCTGAGCGGAGGATCGTTCGACTATGCGGCGAGTCGTCGTCACCGGGATGGGCATCGTCTCGTCCATCGGCAACAACACGCAGGAAGTGCTGGCGAGCCTGCGCGAGGCGAAATCCGGCATCACCCATGCCGAGGAGTTCGCCAAGCGCGGCTTCCGCTGCCAGGTGCAGGGCATGCCGACGCTCGATCCGGCCGGCTCGGTCGACCGGCGCGCCATGCGCTTCCTCGGCCAGGGCGCGGCCTGGAATCACGTTGCCATGGAACAGGCGATCCGCGATTTCGGCGTCGAGGAAAAAGACATTTCCAATCCGCGCACCGGTATCGTCATGGGCTCGGGCGGCCCCTCGACCGCGACCATCGTCGAGGCCGCCGATATCACCCGCGAAAAAGGCAGCCCCAAGCGCATCGGCCCCTTCGCGGTGCCGAAAGCGATGTCGTCGACCGCCTCGGCGACGCTCGCCACCTGGTTCAAGATCAAGGGCGTGAACTATTCGATCTCCTCGGCCTGCGCCACCTCCAACCATTGCATCGGCAATGCCTCCGAGCTGATCCAATGGGGCAAGCAGGACATGATCTTCGCCGGCGGCTCGGAAGAGCTGAACTGGACCATGTCGAACCTGTTCGATGCCATGGGCGCCATGTCGTCGAAATTCAATGACAAGCCGGACAAGGCCTCGCGCGCCTATGACGTCGATCGCGACGGCTTCGTCATCGCCGGCGGTGCCGGCGTCCTGGTGCTGGAAGAGCTCGATCACGCCAAGGCGCGCGGCGCCAAGATCTATGCCGAGGTCGCCGGCTACGGCGCCACCTCCGACGGCTACGACATGGTGGCGCCCTCGGGCGAAGGCGCCCTGCGCTGCATCAAGCTGGCGCTGGAAACCTGCAAGGCGCCGATCGACTACATCAATCCGCACGCCACCTCGACGCCGATCGGCGACGTCAAGGAAATCGAAGCGATCCGCGAAGCATTCGGCGGCAAGGCGCCGCCGATCTCGGCCACCAAGTCGCTCACCGGCCATTCGCTCGGCGCCGCCGGCGCGCAGGAGGCGATCTATTCGCTGCTGATGATGCAGAACGGCTTCATCTGCGAAAGCGCCAATATCGAGAATCTCGACCCCGCCTTCGCGGACATGCCGATTCAGCGCTCGCGCCAGGACAACGTCACGCTCGGCGCCGTGCTGTCGAATTCCTTCGGCTTCGGCGGCACCAACGCCTCCGTCATATTCAAGCGGCTGGACGCATGACCGCCGCGCGTCAAAGGGGGCTGTTGATCCCGTCATCCGACTGTCGTGTCGGCGCCATAAACGGGCTGATCGTAATCTTTGCGAATCGCCGGGGCGCCGCCGATGAACAAGCCGTTCTCTCCATCCAGCCTTTCCTTCGTCCCACGCAGGCCTATTGCCATGCCCGGTGAGCAAAGCGCGCCGCGCACCGGCTTGATGCAGGGCAAGCGCGGGCTGGTGATGGGGGTCGCCAACGACCACTCGATCGCCTGGGGGATCGCCAAGGCGCTTAGCGACCATGGCGCCGAGCTCGCCTTCACCTATCAGGGCGACGCGCTGGGCCGGCGCGTCAAGCCGCTCGCCGAATCGGTCGGCGCTTCATTGGTGATGCCTTGCGACGTCGAGAACGTCGCCAGCGTCGATGCGGTGTTCGACGCGGTCAAGTCGCAATGGGGCGGCATCGATTTCCTGGTGCACGCCATCGCCTTCTCCAACAAGGAGGAGCTCAGGGGCCGCTACGCCGATTCGACGCGCGAGAACTTCGTGCGCACCATGGTGATCTCCTGCTACGCCTTCACGGAGGCGGCCAAGCGCGCCGCCGCCTTGATGCCGAACGGCGGCGCCATGGTGACCTTGACCTATAACGGCGGCGACCGCGCCATGCCGAACTACAACGTCATGGGCGTGGCGAAAGCGGCGCTGGAAGCCTCGGTGCGCTATCTGGCGGTCGATTTCGGTCACGCAGAAGATCCGCGTCAACGCCATCTCGGCCGGTCCAATCCGCACGCTTGCCGGAGCTGGGATCACCGATGCGCGCTACATGTTTGCCTTCCAGCAGAAATTCTCCCCGCTCGGCCGCGGCGTGACGCTGGAGGAATTGGGCGGCGCCGGGCTTTATCTGTTGTCCGACCTGTCGAGCGGCGTCACCGGCGAGGTGCACTTCGTCGATAGTGGCTACAACGTTATTGCCATGCCGCAGCCCGAGGCGCTGAAGGAAGCGGGCGGCCAGGTGGACGGCAATGGCGGCTAGCACTTGTCGCTGACAGAGAACCGCTCATTCCCGCGAAAGCGGGAATCCAGGATTACATCGCATGCCCTCAATTATTGTCCTTGGGTTCCCGCTTGCGCGGGGATGAGCGGGCGTTCTCCAATAACATATTGAAATAATTAAGCGATTTGCAAAGCGACATTCTGTGACGGCGGTCACAGTGCGCTTGGCTACTCCCCGTTAGCTTTAACTCGAAAGCAAGGGGCTACCGCTTAGGAATGGCCCCCAAGAACAGGGAGTAGCGTCATGCGTAAGATGCGGAAGACCATCATCCTCGCTTTTGCGACTGCCGCGCTCGCGATCTGCGCCACAGTCACCGATCTGATCCGCGCCTATGCCGGCGATGCCCCGCTGGCTCCGGCCGTGACCCGCGTGCTGGTGCGCTAGGCTTTCAGTTTTTACGACCCACCCAACCTCCAAACTAAAACGGCCGGGGCGCGAACCCCGGCCGCTTTTATTTTTTCAGCCGCTTTGCGCGTTGGCGATCAGGCCAGATCGAAGCGGTCGGCGTTCATCACCTTGGTCCAGGCCGCCACGAAGTCCTTGGCGAACTTCTCCTTCGAATCCGCGCAGCCATAGACTTCCGCGAAGGCGCGGAGTTGCGAGTGCGACCCAAAGATCAGGTCGACGCGCGTGGCGGTCCACTTTTTGTCGTGCGTCTTGCGGTCGCGGCCCTCGTAGACGCCATCGGAGGTCGGCACCCATTGCGTGTTCATCGTGAGCAAGTTGACGAAGAAGTCGTTCGTCAAGGTTCCCGGCTTCTTGGTGAAGACGCCGTGCTTGGAGCCGCCGGCGTTTGCGCCGAGAACACGCAAGCCGCCGACGAGCACGGTCATTTCCGGCCCGGATAGCTTCAGCAGCTGCGCGCGATCCACCATGGCTTCTTCCGGCGCCATGAACTGCTGCTTGCTGCCGATATAGTTGCGGAAGGCATCTGCGCGCGGTTCGAGCGGCGCGAACGACTCTGCGTCGGTCTGCTCCTGCGACGCATCCGTACGGCCCGGCGTGAAGGAGGCCTTCACATTGACGCCGGCTGCCTTCGCGGCTTTTTCGATGGCCGCACAGCCGCCGAGCACGATCAGGTCAGCCAGCGAGACCTTTTTGCGCCCCTTGTTGAATGCCTGCTGGATCGCTTCGAGCTTCTTGAGCACCTTCGCCAGTTCCGCCGGATTGTTCACTTCCCAATCCTTCTGCGGGCTGAGGCGGATGCGCGCACCGTTCGCGCCACCGCGCTTGTCCGAACCGCGGAACGTCGAGGCCGACGCCCATGCTGTCGACACGAGCTGCGGCACCGACAAACCGCTTGCAAGGATCTTCCGCTTGAGAGCCGCGATATCCTTGTCGCCGATCAGCTTCTTGCGATCGACGGCCGGGATCGGATCCTGCCAAATCAGCTCTTCCTTCGGCACCAGCGAGCCGAGGTAGCGCGCCTTCGGGCCCATGTCGCGGTGGGTGAGCTTGAACCAGGCGCGGGCAAAGGCGTCCGCGAACTCATCCGGGTGCTCGTAGAAGCGCCGCGAGATCTTCTCATAGGCCGGATCGAAGCGCAGCGACAGGTCTGTCGTCAGCATGGTCGGCACGTGCTTCTTCGACGGATTGTGCGCGTCCGGGACGTCAGCTTTGGCATTTTTCGCCCGCCACTGTTTGGCGCCGGCCGGGCTCTTCTCCAGCTCCCATTCGCATTCGAACAGGTTCTTGAAGAAGAGATTGCTCCACTTGGTCGGTGTCTGGGTCCAGGTGACTTCCGGGCCGCCGGTGATGGTGTCGGCGCCGGCACCGGTGCCATGCCGGCTCTTCCAGCCGAGGCCTTGATCCTCGATGGCCGCGCCTTCCGGCTCCGGACCGAGCAGCGAGGGATCGCCGGCGCCGTGGGTCTTGCCGAAGGAGTGGCCGCCGGCGATCAGCGCGACGGTCTCCTCGTCGTTCATCGCCATGCGGAAGAACGTCTCGCGGATGTCCTTGGCCGCCGCGACCGGGTCCGGATTGCCGTTCGGACCTTCCGGATTGACGTAGATGAGGCCCATCTGCACGGCGCCGAGCGGTTCGGAAAGCTGGCGTTCGCCGCTGTAGCGCTCGTCGCCCAGCCAGGTGCCCTCGGGACCCCAGAAAAGCTCTTGCGGCTCCCACTCGTCCACGCGGCCGCCGGCGAAGCCGAATGTCTTGAAGCCCATCGACTCAAGCGCGACATTGCCGCTGAGGACATAGAGATCGGCCCAGGAGATCTTGCGGCCGTATTTCTGCTTGATCGGCCACAACAGCCGGCGCGCCTTGTCGAGGTTGGCGTTGTCCGGCCAGCTATTGAGCGGCGCAAAGCGCTGCTGGCCGCCGCCGGCGCCGCCGCGGCCGTCGGTGATGCGGTAGGTGCCCGCGCTGTGCCAGGCCATGCGGATGAACAAGCCGCCGTAGTGGCCGAAATCGGCCGGCCACCAACTTTGCGAGTCCGTCATCAGCTTACGCAGGTCCGCGACCACGGCTTTCAGGTCGAGGCTCCTGAACTCCTTGGCGTAGTCAAACGCCTCGCCCATCGGATTGGACCGATTGGAGTTGTTGTGCAGGACCTGGATGTCCAGCGTCTCGGGCCACCAGTCGCGGTTCCTGTGGCCGTGGGTGAACGGGCACTTGCCCGCACTCTTGTCGTCGGTCTTTGCGTCCATTTTTCTCTCTCCGATCGTGC
Organism: uncultured Pseudomonadota bacterium; assembly: GCA_963805535.1. Taxonomy (GTDB): domain Bacteria; phylum Pseudomonadota; class Alphaproteobacteria; order Rhizobiales; family Xanthobacteraceae; genus Pseudolabrys. Next base: position 267,614 of record CAWDUV010000001.1, on the reverse strand, counting down.
TTTTCAGTATTCTTCGCGCTGTCGTGTGGAACGGTTATGACTTGTCGCCGATCGGATGGCTGGCGGCCGTGGTCAGGCTCGGCTTCTTGGCCATCTCGGGCGTTCCTCTTCTTTGCGATTTAGGGCGGGTCGCAACGGCTGCAAGGCGGTTGCAACTGCAACCATTATCGCAAAAAACGGCGATCAGGTCCAATCGTATTGATTGTCCGGCGCAATAAGATTATCTGATCTCCATGATCACCTTGCGCCAGCTGCGTTATTTGACCTCGCTCGCACGCCACCGGCACTTCGGTCGAGCTGCGGAGGACTGTGCGGTCACCCAGCCGGCGCTGTCGATGCAATTGAAGCAGCTGGAGCGCGAGGTGGGCGCCGAGCTGGTGGAGCGGCGGCCGGGCGACATCGTACTCACCGAAATTGGCGCCGACGTGGCGGAGCGGGCCGAGCAGATACTCGCCGCCACCCGCGACCTCGTCGACTTCGCCCGCCACCGCGACCTGCTGAGCGGCAAACTGCGGCTCGGCATCATCCCGACGCTGGCGCCCTATGTGCTGCCGCGCGTGCTGCCCAAGCTGCAGGCGGCCTATCCGCGCCTGCGGCTGGAGGTGCGCGAGACGCAGACCGCGCTGCTGCTGGACGAGCTTGCCCGCGGCGAGCTCGATGTCGTCATGCTGGCGCTGCCGCCGGACGGCGCCGACGTCGAAACGCTTGAGCTATTCAGCGATCCATTTCTTCTTGCGGTGCCGGCCAACGACCCGGTGCCGGCGCGCGGCCGCATCGGCGTCAATGACGTCGACCAGAGCCGGCTGATCCTGTTGGAGGAGGGGCACTGCCTGCGCGACCAGGCGCTGGCGTTCTGCGGCAATCCGCGGCGCGACCAGCCGGCCGGCCTCGGCGCCACCTCGCTTACCACCGTGATGCAGATGGTCGCCAACGGCTACGGCGTCACGCTGGTGCCGCAAGTGGCGGTCGACGCCGAGCTGCGCGATGCCCGGGTCAAGCTTTTGCGTTTTGCCGATCCGGAACCCGCGCGCACCGTCGGGCTGGCCTGGCGGCGCACCTCGCCGCGGCGCAAGGATTTCGCGGCGCTTGGCCAGATCGTGCAGGAGACGATCCGTCATCGCGAGGCCCGCGCACCGGCGCGCCGGGCGAGCTAAATCTCGATCTCGCGCTCGAGCTTGGAGGGGTCTTCCAGGCAGTAATAGCCCGACAGGCGGGTGACGATCTTGCCGCGCATCCACTCGTTCATGATGCGGCTGACGTTTTCGCGCGCGATGCCGGCCATGGCGGCGAGGTCGCTCTGGCTCACCTTCTGGCGGATGACCACGCGCGAGCCGCCGACATTGTTGCCGAAGGCATGGGCGAGGTCGAGCAGCGCGCGCGCCACCCGCCCCTTGAGCGGCAGGAAGCTTCCCGCCGCCACGATGGCGTCGGTGTCGCGCAGGCGCGCGGCCAGCACCTGGAGCAGATATTTGTAGATCTCCGGCTCGTTGGCGGCGAAGGCTTCGAAGCCGGTGCGGCTGACGAAGCGCATTTTGCATTCGCGTAGCGCCGTCACCGTGGCCGAGCGCGGCTTGCCGTCGATGATCGAGAGATCGCCGACGATGCTGCCGGGCCCGAGAATGGCCAGGATGCGTTCGGCGCCGGTGGCGGATTCGATGCTGACCTTGAGCAGTCCATCGTCCAGCCGGTAGAAGCCGTCGCCGGGGTCGCCGGTCAGAAACAGCACTTCGTCGGCCGCCAGGTGGCGCGGGGTGGCATGTGCCAGAAGCCCCGCGGACAACCGGTCGGGCAGGTCGGCCAACAGGTTATTGGACGGCGGAGAGGTCGCTGCCCTCTTGTGCACGAAGCCTCCCGCGGGTTCCCCGCACCTTCAGCTTCGCGCAATCTACCAGAAGGCGACGCGTTTTGCCCCCGGCCGACAGCCGACAATCGTCGCCGGCGCTAACAATTCCTTATCGAGATACCTCAAACCGGCGGCGGGCTGGCGATTTTGCCCACGCTCAGCGTAAGGGGGCTGAGCGGGTTCAAGCCCTGATCGACCTGGTGATAGGTGACCAGATTGACCGTCCAGGCGCTGGCGATCACGAAGAAGGCCGTAATGGAAATGAGGATGGTTCGGGTCATGACAGGCTCCCAATAACTTTCCCGGCTGTTCTGTTCCCGGTGGAGCGTTGCGCTCTTCGTATTATTAGTGAGCCTATGGCCCGGTAAGGTTCATTGCTGTGACCCCTGTCACAAAATGATGCATTTATAGTATCGAGCTAAGCTATTGATAGTTTTACTAAAAACAGAGATGGCAGTGCTGGGCCGCCTCAACCTGCTGGGCCGCAAGCCGACCTGAGGGAAAGTGAGGTCGGCCGCTGGCCGACTGCCGGGCTCTTCGGGATTGCATTCCGCCCCGGTGACGCAAAAAGGGCGGCCCATGAGGACCGCCCTGTCTCCCTGCTTCCTCCCCCGCAGGCGGGGGAGGTGAGAAGCAAGCTATTCCGCGGCGTCGCCGCCGGCGGCCTCGCGCTGCTCACCGCGCTCGGCCTTCTGCTTGGCTTCCAGGTCCTCGCCGGTTTCCTGATCGACCGCCTTCATGGACAGACGCACCTTGCCGCGCTCGTCCATGCCCAGCAGCTTCACCTTCACCTTGTCGCCTTCCTTGACCACGTCGTTGACCTTGTTGACGCGGTGCGGTGCGAGCTGGCTGATGTGGACCAGACCGTCCTTGGCGCCGAAGAAGTTCACGAAGGCGCCGAAGTCCATCACCTTGACCACGGTGCCCTCGTAGATGTGGCCGGGCTCCGGGTCGGAGGCGATCGACTTGATCCAGTTGATCGCCGCCTTGATCGAATCACCCGAGGCGGAAGCAACCTTCACCGAGCCGTCGTCCTCGATATTGATCTTGGCGCCGGTCTTCTCGACGATCTCGCGGATCACCTTGCCGCCGGTGCCGATCACTTCGCGGATCTTATCGGTCGGGATCTTGAACATCTCGATGCGCGGCGCGTGCTCGCCGAGCTCGGCGCGCGCAGCGGTCAAGGCCTTGGCCATCTCGCCCAGGATGTGCAGGCGGCCGTCTTTGGCCTGGCCGAGCGCCACCTTCATGATCTCCTCGGTGATGCCGGCGATCTTGATGTCCATCTGCAAGGAAGTGACGCCCTGCTCGGTGCCCGCCACCTTGAAGTCCATGTCGCCGAGATGGTCCTCGTCGCCCAGGATGTCGGAGAGCACCGCGTAGCGCTCGCCTTCCAGGATCAGGCCCATGGCGATGCCGGCCGTCGGCCGCTTCAACGGCACGCCGGCGTCCATCAGCGACAGCGAACTACCGCACACGGTTGCCATCGACGAGGAGCCGTTCGACTCGGTGATCTCGGAGACGATGCGGATGGTGTAGGGGAACTCCGCCGCGCTCGGCAGCAAGGGATGGATCGCGCGCCAGGCAAGTTTGCCGTGGCCGATCTCGCGACGCTTGGTGCCGCCCATACGGCCGGTCTCGCCGACCGAGTAGGGCGGGAAGTTGTAGTGCAGCAGGAAGGATTCCTTGTAGCTGCCCTGCAAGGCGTCGATCCATTGTTCGTCCTCGGCGGTGCCGAGCGTGGTGACCACCAGCGCCTGGGTCTCGCCGCGGGTGAACAGCGCCGAGCCGTGCGTACGCGGCAATACGCCCACTTCCGCAACGATCGGGCGCACGGTCGAGAGGTCGCGGCCGTCGATGCGCTTCTTGGTGTCGAGCACGTTCCAGCGCACGATTTTGGCTTCCAACTCCTTGAACACGCCGGCAATGCGCTGCTTGCTGTAGTCGGGGTTGTCGACCCCGCCGGGGAAATAGTGCTCGATCACCTTTTCCTTTGCCGCGGCGACGGCGTTCTGGCGCTCCTGCTTGGCCGGTATCGAATAGGCGGCGCGCAGGTCCTTTTCGACCAGGCCGAGAATTTCCTTTTCGAGATGTTCGTTCTCCGGCACGACGAGGTCGCGCGGCTCTTTCGCCGCCTTTTCGGCGAGCCGGATGATGGCCTCGATCACCGGCTGGAAGTGCCGGTGGCCGAACATCACTGCGCCCAGCATGATGTCCTCGGAAAGCTCCTTGGCTTCCGATTCCACCATCAGCACCGCGTCATTGGTGCCGGCGACGACCAGATCGAGATGGCTCTCGGTCATCTCGTCGAGCTGCGGGTTGAGCACGTATTCGTTATTGATGAAGCCGACGCGCGCGGCCCCGATCGGGCCCATGAAGGGCGCGCCGGACAGGGTCAGCGCCGCCGAGGACGCCACCAGCGCCAGGATGTCGGGATCGTTCTCCAGATCGTGCGACAGCGTGGTGACGATGACTTGCGTCTCGCAGCGCCAGCCATCGGCGAACAGCGGCCGGATCGGGCGGTCGATCAACCGCGAAACAAGCGTTTCCTTTTCGGTCGGCCGGCCTTCGCGCTTGAAATAGCCGCCGGGAATGCGGCCCGCGGCGTAGTATTTCTCCTGGTAGTCGACGGTGAGCGGCAGGAAGTCCACGCCTTCGCGCGGGCTCTTGGCCGCCACCGCGGTGGCGAGCACGGTGGTCTCGCCATAGGTGGCGAGCACGGCGCCGTCGGCCTGGCGCGCCATCCGGCCGGTCTCGAGGGTGAGCTTGCGCCCGCCCCAATCGAGTTCAACTCGGTGCATATCGAACATTGTCGTCTTTCTCTCTCATGCTTTTCGGCAAGCTCCGAAAGCCATGAGCAAGACGGCAAGAGGCTGTCGCTTCAGTCCGCGGTCGACGCGGGACGTGCGCAGCGCCTTGCGATCCTGCTCATAGGCGTTTCGAACCTGGCCTGGGCCCAAGGCCGATCCTTATCGGTCCTTGCCCGTCAATGCCGGCGGCGAACGCGCTGCCGGTCAAAATTGGCGCCGGCACCTTGCCAGCGCCTCGATTAATCGCGCGGGGCCTCACGCGCCCTGCGCGGACGGAAAATCATCGGCGGATGCCGAGCTTTTCGATCAAAGTCTTGTAGCTCGATTCGTTCGAGCGCCGCAGATAGTCGAGCAACTGCCGGCGCTGGCTCACCATCTTGAGCAAGCCGCGACGCGAATGGTTGTCCTTGCCGTGCGTCTTGAAATGCTCGGTGAGATTGGTGATGCGCTCCGACAGGATCGCGATCTGCACTTCCGGCGACCCGGTGTCGCCGGGCTTCTGCGCGAATTCCTTGATCACTTCGGCCTTGCGGCCGGCGGTTACCGACATCGGTCATCCTTTCTTTCGGCCGCGCCTGCCTGTCAGGCCTGCCAGGTTGAACACGCGCTTGGGGACGACTTCGCCGTGGTCCACTTCGGCGAGCGCCAGCAAGTGGCCGGCGACCGTGACAAAGACCGGCCCATGGAAGATGGGGGCGTCCCGTCCGCGCAATATGGCGGCTTGGCCTCTTTGCAGCCTTGCCGCCTCTGCCCGGCCGACGGCCAGCGCCGGGATGTCGTCCAGCGCGGTCTCGACGGGCAGGATTAAATCGGCGAGGCTTCCCTCGCCGGCCGCGGCTCTATGGCACAGAGCCTCCAGATCCGCCAGTAAAATCATGGTTTCTTCGTCGAAAGGCCCCACCGCCACCCGGCGCAGCGCGCTGACATGGCCGAAGCAGCCGAGCTTATGGCCGAGATCGCGGGCGAGCGCCCGCACATAGGTGCCTTTGCCGCATTCGGCCTCGAAAACGGCATGGTCGGGGTCGGGGGTCTCGGTCAGTTCCAGCCGGGCGATCTCGACCGGGCGGGCGGCAAGCTCCACCGTCGCGCCGTCGCGGGCCAGATCGTAGGCGCGCTCGCCCTCGATCTTGATGGCCGAAAAGCGCGGCGGCACCTGCTGGATGGTGCCGATGAAGGCCGGCAGCTGGGCGCGGATGGCCTCCGGCGTCGGACGATCGGCGCTGGTGGCGGTCACCCGGCCCTCGGCGTCGTCGGTGTCGCGTTCCTCGCCCCAGCGGACGGTAAATCGGTAGAGCTTGCGGCCGTCCATGGCGAAGGGGACGGTCTTGGTGGCCTCCCCGAGCGCGATCGGCAGCGCGCCGGAGGCGAGCGGGTCGAGCGTGCCGGCATGGCCCGCGCGTTTGGCCTGCGTCAGGCGCTTGATGACCGCGACCGCGTGGGTCGAGGTCATGCCGACCGGCTTGTCGAGCACGATCCAGCCGTGCACGTCGCGCTTGTCGCGTTTGAATTGCTTGCCGCGTCGGCGCGGTTCACCCTCCGCCGCCAGCGGGGAGGTGAGAGAGGCCGTCTCATTACGCGCCGTCTCGTCGCTGCCTTCAGTCATCATCGTCTTTCTTCAAATCCCGCGCCACTTCCGGCGAATGCAGCAGCTTGTCGATGCGCTCGGCCTCTTCGAAGCGGTCGTCGAGGCGGAAGCGGATGTCGGGGGCGAATTTCAGATTGATGCGGTGGGCGATCTCGCCGCGCAGGAATTTCTTGTGGCGCTCGAAGGCGGCGACCACGGCTTGCGCGTCGCGCCCGCCCATCGGCATGACATAGACGGTGGCGAGCCGCAGATCGGGGCTCATGCGCACTTCCGGCACGGTGATGAGGTGGTCCTCGATGACGGGATCGTGCACGTCGCCGCGCGTGAGCATGTCGGCGAGCGCATGGCGCACCAGTTCGCCGACGCGCAGCTGGCGCTGCGAGCCGCCGGAACTGGGGTCGCGAAGTTTCTTCTTATGACGTGGCATAAAATTCAAAACTTTCGTGTCGTCATGCCCGGCCTTGTGCCGGGCATCCACGTCTTCCTTCAATGAAGGAAGCTAGGCGTGGATGGCCGGGACAAGCCCGGCCATGACGGGGAAAGGATGGTGCGTTCTAACCTACGCCGTGAGACTTGGACTCACAGCGAGCGTTGAATTCTGCTCCACCCGGTAGCATTCGATCACGTCGCCCTGCCGCATGTCCTGGTAGTTCTCGAAGGCCATGCCGCATTCCATGCCCGAATTGACTTCGCGCACGTCGTCCTTGAAGCGCTTGAGCTGGGAAAGCTTGCCCTCGTGCACCACCACGTTGTCGCGGATCAGCCGCACATTGGCGCCGCGCTCGACCGAGCCGTCGGTGACCTTGCAGCCGGCGACGTTGCCGACCTTCGATACCTTGAAGACTTCGAGAATCTGCGCGTTGCCCAGCATGGTCTCGCGCAGCGTCGGCGCCAAGAGGCCCGACATCGCCTTCTTCACGTCGTCGACCAGGTCGTAGATGACGTTGTAATAGCGGATCTCGATGCCGGCGCGTTCGGCCGCCTCGCGCGCTTCCTTGTTGGCGCGCACGTTGAAGGCGATGATCGGCACGCCGGACGCCTCGGCCAGCGTGACGTCCGACTCGGAAATGCCGCCGACGCCGGAATGCAGGACGCGCGCCGCCACTTCCTCGGTGGCGAGCTTGTCGAGCGCGCCGATGATCGCTTCGACCGAGCCTTGCACGTCGGCCTTGATCACCAGCGGGAATTCCTTGCGGCCGCTGGTTTTGGCTTGCGCCATCATCTGCTCGAGCGAGCCGCGCATGCCGGACGCGCGCGCGGCCAGCTTTTCGCGCTTCTGGCGGCCGCGGTAATCGGTGACTTCGCGGGCGCGTGCCTCGTTGTCGACCACCGCCAACCGGTCGCCGGCGTCGGGCGTGCCGGAAAAGCCGAGCACCTCGACCGGGGTCGACGGGCCCGCGCTCGGCACGGTCTCGCCGGTGTCGGAGACCAGCGCGCGCACCCGGCCCCATTCGGCGCCGGCCACCACGATGTCGCCGGGGTGCAGCGTGCCGCGCTGCACCAGCACGGTCGCTACCGGCCCGCGGCCGCGGTCGAGCTTGGCCTCGATCACGGTGCCTTCGGCGGCGCGGTCGGGATTGGCCTTGAGCTCGAGGATTTCCGACTGCAGGCCGATCATCTCCAGGAGCTTGTCGATATTGGTCTTCTTGATGGCGGACACTTCCACGTCCACCACCTCGCCGCCCATGGATTCAACCTGCACCTCGTGCTGCAACAGGTCGGTGCGCACGCGCTGCGGATTGGCGTCCGGCTTGTCCATCTTGTTGATGGCGACGATGATCGGAACCTTGGCCGCCCTGGCGTGATTGATGGCTTCGATGGTCTGCGGCATGACGCCGTCGTCGGCCGCCACCACCAGCACCACGATGTCGGTCACCTTGGCGCCGCGCGCGCGCATCGCCGTGAAGGCGGCGTGGCCGGGCGTGTCGATGAAGGTGATGGGCGCGCCCGACGGCGAGGCCACCTGATAGGCGCCGATATGCTGGGTGATGCCGCCGGCTTCGCCCGCCGCGACTTCCGCGGAACGGATGGCGTCGAGCAGCGAGGTCTTGCCGTGATCGACATGGCCCATGACGGTGACTACCGGCGCGCGCGGCTTGAGCAGCGCCTCGTCGTCGGTGGTGTCGAATAGGCCTTCTTCCACGTCCGACTCCGACACGCGGCGCACGGTGTGGCCCATTTCCTCGGCGACCAACTGGGCGGTATCGGCGTCGATCACGTCGTTGATGGTCACCATCTGACCCTGCTTCATCAGCAGGCGGATGACGTCAACCCCGCGCTCCGACATGCGGTTGGCGAGTTCCTGGATGGCTATCGCGTCGGGAATGGTGACCTCGCGCACCAGCTTCTCTTTCGGCTCGTTCGAGGCATGGCCCTTCAGCCGCTGGGTGCGGCGGCGGAACGATGCGACCGAACGTTCGCGCACTTCGTCGGCGCGCAGCGCGGTGACCAAAGTGAGACGGCCGCGCTGCTTTTCGGCGCCGGCGCGCGGGGCGGGCCGCGGCGCGGCGGCCGGGCGGCCGCCGGGCCGGCGCGCGGTGCGCGGGCCTTCCTCTTCTTCGGCCTCGAGCGCGGGCCGGGCGGCGGGGCCGGTGCCGGCGCGCTTGGCCTCTTCCTCGCCGAAGCGCTTCTTGGCGACCTCGTCGGCCTTGCGCTTGGCATCTTCTTCGTGCTTGCGGCGGTCTTCTTCCTCGCGCTTGCGCGCTTCGGCGGCTTCGCGGTCGGTCTGTTCGCTCACCTCGCGCGAGGCGCGGCGGCGCGCCTCTTCCTCGGCGATCTTGCGTTCTTCGGCCTCGCGCACGCGGCTGTCGGCGAGCGCATGGGCGCGCGCGGTGCGCTCCTCGTCGGTCAGCGTGCGCAGCACGACGCCGGAGGGTTTGGGCGCTTCGGCGGCGGGCGCGGCGGTCCGCGGCCTCGGCGCGGCGGCGCCCCGCTTGGGCGCCTCGACCGGCGCCGCTTCCGCCTTGGCCTCGGCGGGCGCGCCCATCACGCGGCGCTTCACCTTCTCGACCACGACCTGCTTGCTGCGGCCATGGCTGAAGCTCTGGCGCACGACGCCCGTCTCCGTGCGCGGCTTCAGCGTCAGCTTTCCGCCGCCCACTCTGAGTTTGGTATCGCCAGGGTTCTTCGTTTCACTCATTCCGTACTTTGTCCTCGTGCGCCGTCGGTCGACGCGTTCGCGGTGGTCGCGGCGGGTGGATGCCGAAAACGCTGCAATCGCGCAGCGCGCGCGAGAAAACTCGCGGCTCCCGGCCCGGCAAGCAGGGCTGCATGTACCACATTTGGGCGGTTCAATGCCAAATCCAATTGCCCGCCGGTAAATAAGTCGATGTTCGCGATTTGGCGCGGTTTTTCCGGCGTTTTGCGCCGTTGGGCAGCGTCGAGCTTGCCCTTGAGCTTGCGGACGCCGTCGCCGGCGGCGTCGAGGGCGTGGATCAGTGCGGCAAGATCGTCCCGCTCGAGCGCGGCCTCGACCTTGGCGGCGCCCGCGAGCACCAGCCCGGCCTTGCCGGCGATCGCCAGCGCGTCGAGCGCGGCACGCTCCATGAGCCGCTCGGTTTCCTCCGCCAGGACGGGTCCGACCGCGAGCTGCCGCTTGAAGCCGCGGGCGAACACGCCGCGCTTGGCCGCGTCCGCGACCGCGGCCCGGCTGGCCGTGATCCAGAGGCCGCGGCCGGGCAGCTTGCGCTTGATGTCCGGCACCACCTCGCCCGCCGGCCCGACCACGAAACGGATCAGTTCGTCGACCGGCTTGACCTCCCGCGTGAGCGCGCATTGCCGCTCGCTCCCGGGATCGCGCGTCCCGCGGTCGAGCTCCTCGTTTTGCACCCTCGCCAGCATCTGCCGGTTGTTCTCCTTGCCTCAGGCCATCGGGATCATGCGCTCGCCGGCGCTTCGCCCGCTTCGGCCGGCACTTCCTCCGCCGGCGGCGGGTTGAGCTCCTCTTCGGTCACCCAGCCGGCCTTCAGCCGCGCTTGCATGATGAGCGCTTCGGCCTCCTCGCGCGAAACGAGGCCCTCGAGGAAACCGGGCTCGTGCTTGACCTCGCCGTCCTTGCGCTCGGTCCAGCCGGTCAGATCGTCGGTGGCGCAGCCGGCGAGGTCCTCCACCGTCTTCACGCCGTTCTCGCCGAGAGCGACCAGCATCTTGGTGGCGATGCCCGGCACTTCCTTGAGCGCGTCCTCGACGCCCAGTTCCTGGCGCTTGGCATCGAGCTCGGCTTCCTGCTGATCGAGATATTCGCGCGCGCGCTGCTGCAATTCGCGCGCGGTGTCCTCGTCGAAGCCCTCGATCGAGGAGATTTCCTTCTCGTCGACCATGGCCAGTTCCTCGATCGAGCCGAAGCCTTCCGAGGCCAGCAATTGGCCGACGACTTCATCCAAATTGAGCGCCTCGACGAACACCTTGGTGCGGTTCTCGAACTCGGCGTGGCGGCGCTCCGACTCTTCCTGCTCGGTGAGGATGTCGATGTCCCAGCCGGTGAGCTGCGAGGCGAGCCGCACGTTCTGCCCGCGCCGGCCGATGGCCAGCGACAGCTGCTGATCCGGCACCACCACCTCGATGCGCTCGCGCTCTTCGTCGAGCACCACCTTGGCCACTTCCGCCGGCGCCAGCGCGTTCACCACGAAGGTGGCGATGTCGGGCGACCACGGAATGATGTCGATCTTCTCGCCCTGCAACTCGTTCACCACCGCCTGCACGCGCGAGCCGCGCATGCCGACGCAGGCGCCGACCGGATCGACGCTGGAATCGCGCGAGATCACCGCGATCTTGGCGCGCGAGCCGGGATCGCGGGCGACCGCCTTCACCTCGACGATGCCGTCGTAGATTTCCGGCACTTCCTGCGCGAACAGCTTGGAGGTGAACTGCGGATGCGTGCGCGACAGGAAAATCTGCGGGCCGCGCGGCTCGCGCCGCACGTCGTAGATATAGGCCCTGATGCGGTCGCCGTTGCGGAACACCTCGCGCGGCAACAATTCGTCGCGCCGCACGATCGCCTCGCCGCGGCCGAGATCGACCACCACGTTGCCGTATTCCACGCGCTTGACGATGCCGTTGACGATGTCGCCGATGCGGTCCTTGTACTCGGCATATTGCCGGTCGCGCTCGGCCTCGCGCACCTTCTGCACGATCACCTGCTTGGCCGACTGCGCGGCGATGCGGCCGTATTCCAGGGGCGGCAGCGGATCGGCGATGGTGTCGCCGACTTGCGCCGCCGGATGGCGCTTGCGCGCGTCTTCCAGCGTGATCTGGTTGGACGGGTTCTCGACGTTCTCCATCACCAGCATGTGGCGCATCAGCTTGAGTTCGCCGGTCTTCGGCTCGATCTCGGCATGCACATCGGTCTCCGCGCCGTAGCGCGAGCGCGCCGCCTTGGCGATGGCGTCTTCCATTGCGGTGATGACGATGCCGCGGTCGATGGATTTCTCGCGCGCGACCGCATCGGCGATCTGCAATAGTTCGAGCCTGTTGGCGCTGACAGCCATAGCTCACTCTCCTTTGTGATGGGCAGCCCTAGACTGGGCGCGCCGCTGCCGTTGTTCTTTCCTTGCCGCCTTTGCTTCGCGCTTGGCGGCCTTCTCACGTCGTAAAGCCTCTTTCACCAGTTCGTCGGTGAGCACGAGCTTGGCTTCGCTCATCTCGCCGATGGGAAGCAGCACGTCGGCCGCTTCGCCTTCGTGCGCGTCGTCGCGATGGATGCGCGCGGCCTCGCCCTCGGTGCCCGCGATTACCCCGCGGAAGCGCTTACGCCCGTCGATGGGCGTCTCCATCTCGATGCGGGCGAGATGACCGGTGTAGCGGTCGAAATCCGACTTGCGCACCAGCGGGCGGTCGATGCCGGGCGAGGAAATCTCCAGCCGGTAGGCGCGGTCGATCGGATCGGCGACGTCGAGCACCGGCGAGAGCGCGCGCGAGACGGTTTCGCAGTCCTCGACCGACATCGAGCCGTCCGGCCGCTCGGCCATGATCTGCACGGTGCAGCCGTCGGCGCCCGAGACCTTGACCCGCACCAGCCGGTAGCCGAGCTGTTCGACCACGGGCTCGGCGACATGGGCGACGCGCGCCGACAGGCCCGGCTCCACGATCAGCCGTGGCTCGTGGTCTTGCCCGGCTTGCGCCGTCGGCAGCTCCAGTAGCTGGTCCAGTTCTTGGCTTGCGGCCATTTTGGTAACAAAAAAGAGCGGGCCCCAGGGGACCCACTCTCAAAACCGTTCGGTTATGAGGGTGTGTTAACGAGGCGGAATATAGCGATTTTTCGACCCCTTGCAAGGCTTCCGCGGCCGCCTCACGGCTAACGCTTCCTTCAGAGTCTGCCCTTAAATTCCGTTAAAGCCGCAGCGCAAGGCGTATTTCACGGGCGTTTCGTAAGGTTTTTCGATGGCTGTTCCCGCCTCTCTGCTTCCCGAGCTGGAAGAGGTTGTCCAGCATGGCTCGGCGGAAAGGCGCGCCGAGACCCTGCGCCGCATCACTACTTTGTTTCTCGACGGCGCCGCGCTGTTCAGCGACGACCATGTGGCGCTGTTCGACGATGTCATCGGCTGCCTGATCGAGGAGATCGAGGCCAAGGCGCTGGCCGAGCTTGCCCGCCGCATCGCGCCGGTGCCCAACCCGCCCGCCAACGTGGTGAAGAGCCTGGCCGAGAACGACGACATCGCGGTCGCCGGGCCGGTGCTCACCCAGGCCCGGCTGGGCGAGGGCGAACTGATCAGGATCGCCGAGAACAAGAGCCAGGCACATCTGATGGCGCTGGCCGCGCGCGCAAGCTTGAGCGAGGCGCTGTCCGACATCGTCGTCTTGCGCGGCGACCGCGACGTGTCGCGCTCGGTCGCCGCCAACCAGCAGGCCAAGCTGTCGGAGGACGCCTTCACCACGCTGGTCAAGCGCGCCGAGGAAGACGGCGTGCTGGCCGAGAAGGTGGGCCTGCGCACCGACATTCCGCCGCGCCTGTTCCGCCAGCTCTTGATGCAGGCAAGCGACGTGGTGCAGAAGCGCCTGTTGGCGCAGGCCAAGCCGGAAACGCGCGCCGAGATCAGGCGCATTCTCGCCAAGGTTACCGACGAGGTGGCGGCGCGTGCGGCGCCGCGCAACTATACCGCGGCGCTCGCGCATGTGCGCGCGCTGCACAAGGAGCGCAAGCTTACCGAGGCCGACATCGCTGAATTCGCCAAGAGCGGCAAATACGAAGAGACCATTGCCGCGCTCGCCACCTTCTGCGCGGTGCCGGTCGAGGTGGTCGACCGGCTGATGAGCGGCGAGCGGCCCGACCCGGTGCTGATCCTGGCGCGCGCCGCCAGCTTCGGCTGGAACACCGTGCGCGAGGTGATGAACGCGCGGCCGGGGCCGAAGCCGACCAATCAGACGCTCGAGGCGGCGCGCGAGAATTTCGAGCGGCTGACTTCTGCGACGGCGCAGCGCGTGGTGCGCTTCTGGCAGGTGCGGCAGGGGACAGGGGAGTAGGCTTTTGTGCCCCGGATGCTGCGCAGCACGTAGCGTCAGCGAAGTGCTGCACTGCTGATCCGGGGCCCAACTTGCTTTCAGAATAACCGAGGTCCCGGGTCTGCAGCGCACCGTTCGCTGCGCTCACGCTGCACTGCGCCCGGGACATGGGCTTAGTTTCGTCGAAACGTAAAATACCCCGGCACCCGCCCCTCGCGTTTGGCCTTCGCCTCATAGCGCGTGCCGGAAAAATCGGGCCAGGGTTTGCGCCAGTCGTCGGCGCGCTCGGCAGTCCACTCGAAGTCGGACGAACGCAAAACGCGCGCCAGCGCATAGGCCGCGTAATCGCCGATGTCGGTGGCGAAGCGCAAGGTTGCGCCGGACTTTAGAATGCGCGCCAGCCGTTTGAGCGTGTCGTCCTGGATGAAGCGCCGCTTCCAGTGCCGCCGCTTCGGCCAGGGGTCGGGATAGAGCAAGTCGATGCGCGCGAGCGCAGCCGGCGGCAGCCAGTCGATCAGTTCGCTGGCATCGCCGAAATGCAGCCGCACATTGGCGAGCTTGTGCTCCTCGATTGCCGCAAGCGCCTTGGCGACGCCGTTGATGAAGGCGTCGCAGCCGATGAAGCCGATGCGCGGATTGGCTGTGGCTTGCGCGATCAGATGCTCGGCGCCGCCGAAGCCGATCTCCAGGCGCACTTCCTCGGCAGCCGGTAACAAGTTGCGCAAATCGGGCGGGGCCGGTTTCGTGAGGTCGATGCCGACGCGCGGCAGCAGCGTGTCGAACAGCGCCGCCTGGCGCGGGCGCAAAGGATGGCCCTTGCGCCGGCCGAAGAAGGCGCGCTGGGAGTGTTTTGGGTCGGGAGTTCTCAGCCATCGTCATTGCCGGGCTTGACCCGGCAATCCATGAAGCGTTCCCGCAAGCAGAAAAGCATCATGGATGCGCGGGTCAAGCCCGCGCATGACCGCGCAGAGTTGTTCCTGTACGTCCTACCGCACCGCGCTCTTGATCGCCGCGGCGAGGTCGGTCTTCTCCCAGGAGAAGCCGCCGTCCTTCTCGGGCGCGCGGCCGAAATGGCCGTAGGTCGCGGTGCGCCGATAGATCGGCCGGTTGAGCTTGAGCGTGCGGCGGATATTAGTCGGGGTCAGACGGAAAAGCTGCGGCAGAATCTTTTCCAGCTTCTTCTCATCGACCTGGCCGGTGCCGTGCAGATCGACCAGCACCGACATCGGGTCGGCGACGCCAATTGCGTAGGCAACTTGAATGGTGCAGCGCTCGGCAACACCGGAGGCGACCACATTCTTAGCGAGATAACGCGTGGCGTAGGCGGCCGAACGGTCGACCTTGGTCGGGTCTTTGCCGGAGAAAGCGCCGCCGCCATGCGGGGCATAACCGCCGTAGGTGTCGACGATGATCTTGCGGCCGGTGAGGCCACAATCGCCATCGGGACCGCCGATGACGAAATTGCCGGTCGGGTTGACCAGAAAGTCGGACGCCTTCTGCGGCATCCAGCCTTTCGGCAGCGCCTGGGTCACCGTCTGCTCGATCAGGTCCTTGACCATGCCGGGAGTATATTTCTTGGCGTTGCGGCTTTTCTCGTTGTGCTGGGTCGACACCACCACCTTGGTGCAGCCGACCGGCTTGCCCTCGACGTATTTGACCGTGACCTGGCTCTTGGCATCCGGCTGCAGATCGGCGAGCTGGCCGGCGTGGCGTTTGTCGGCGAGCACTTTCAGGATCCGGTGCGCGAAAAAGATCGGCGCCGGCATGAAGGAATTCTTCTCGTAGACTTCGCTCTCGGTGCAGGCGAAGCCGAACATCATGCCCTGGTCGCCGGCGCCTTCTTCCTCGCCGCCTTTGCGCTTCCTCGCGTTGACGCCCATGGCGATGTCGGGTGACTGGCCGTGCAGCAGCACTTCGACGTCGGCGCCATAATGCGAGAAGCCGTCCTGGTCGTAGCCGATGTCCCTGACCACGCCGCGCGCGATTTCGGTGATCAGCTCGCGGTTCACCACTACCTTGTCGCCGTGCTTGACGAAGAACGGCGCCTGGCCGCGGCCTTCGCCGGCGACCACGATCTTGTTGGTGGTGGTGAGCGTCTCGCAACCGAGCCGCGTGTTGACGAGACTGTCGTCGGCGATGTCGAGCTTGACGTCGTTCTCGATGAAGGCATCGAGCACCGCGTCGGAAATCTGGTCACACACCTTGTCGGGATGACCTTCGGAAACCGACTCGCTGGTGAAAAGAAAATTTTTGTGAGCCACTGAATACTCCTCCCCGCGCGCTTAGCGGCGCCGCAACACGTCGGGGCTGTTTCTTGCAGTGGCAGGCGGCGAGGTCAAGATGCGGGCTGACGTGGGCGGCAGCCGCGCCGGCGGTGGGATGTGTTCACTCCTCGCCCGCGATCTGCTCGACCAGATCGACGATGCGGCGTCGCAACTTGCTGTTCTTGATGCGCATGAAGGCCTTGGTGAGCGAAAGGCCGTCGGAAGTGGCGAGAAAGTCCGACACATAGGCGGGCGAAGGCGCCTCGCTCATGCTGCCATGATGGGTGCCCACATGCGGCGCGCCTTCGAAGAAAAACGAGACCGGAACCTGCAGGATGTTGGCAATCTGCTGAAGGCGGCTGGCGCCGATGCGGTTGGTGCCCTTCTCGTATTTCTGCACCTGCTGGAAGGTCAGATCGAGCGCATCCCCGAGCTTTTCCTGGCTCATGCTCAGCATCATCCGACGCATGCGCACGCGCGAACCGACATGTTTGTCGATCGGATTGGGGGCCTTCTTCGCCATAAAAATCTCCTATGCCACTATTGTGCAGCGTAATGTCACATCTAAAGGCATTTATGCAATCCGTCATTTCTCATTGATCGATACCTAGCGTCAAAGAAACATGAAAATTACCCTTAGTTTTCAGCGGTTTTTCCCTACCACACGAAAAGCCACGAGGAAAAGTAGCAGGCAACCACCACCTATCACGTGGCGGATATTCAATCTATGGCTGCAGTCGGCGTCGCCCGACCGCAATCAGGCCCACCAGCATTAATAGGATCAGGGCATAGTCGCCGTAGCCGACATAGACCGTCGGCGCGATCGCGCGCGGTAGTCCGCTATCGAGCACGCCTTCGGCGCCGAGCGGCAGCGACTTCACCACGCGGCCGACCGGATCGATCACGGCGGAAATTCCGGTATTGGCCGCGCGCGCGAGCGGCAGGCCTTCCGCGATGGCGAGCGCGCGCGCCTGCTGGAAATGCTGATACGGCCCGGACGAGATGCCGAACCAACCGTCATTGGTGACATTGACCAACCAGCCGGGGCGTTCGCCGCGCGGCACCGCGGCGCCGGGAAAGATCGCTTCGTAGCAGATGAGCGGCAGCATCTTGGGCGCGCCGGGCACGTCCATCGCACGCCGGCGGTCGCCCGGCAGGAAACCGCCCACGCTGCGCGTGAGCTTGCGCAAGCCGATCGCCTTGAGCACCGGCTCGAACGGCAGATATTCGCCGAACGGCACCAGATGCAGCTTGTCGTAGATGCCGTGGATCGAGCCGTCGGGATCGAACACGTAGATCGAATTATAGGCGTGCACGTCCTTCGAGCCGGCAACCGGCGGCGCCAGGCGCACCGCGCCGGTGATCAGCTCGGTATGCGGCTTGATGAGCGCGACGATCTTGGCCAATTCCTCCGGCTCGCGCGCGATGAAGAACGGAAAGGACGACTCCGGCCAGATCAGATGCGTGACATCGTGCACGCCGTTCGAGTGCGGGCTGGTGGCGCGGTCGGACAGCGAAATGTACCGCGCCATGATCTTGTCTTTGTCGGCGTAGTTGAACTTCTCGTCCTGCTGCAGATCGGCCTGCATGATGCGCAGCTTCACCCCCTTCACGTAAGTTGTGGGATGCGCGTGCAGCCGGGCGATGCCGAAACCGGCCATGGCCGCCAACACTGCGAGCGCGGCAACCGGTGCGCGGAAGGGATGCGGCGTATCTTTGCGCTCGTCGGCGAGCACGGCGGGACTTGCGAAGATGGCGACGCTTAAGAATGTAAGCCCCCAGATGCCGACCAGTGACAGGCTTTGCGCCAGCGCCAGCGGCTCGGTCAGCGCGTAGCCGAAAGCGTTCCAGGGAAAGCCGGTGAACAGATGGCCGCGCAGCCATTCGGTGACGGTGAGCGCAACCGCCAGCGCCAGCACGCGCTCGGGCCCGCGCACCCACATCAGCCGCGCCAGCGCTACGCCGACCGCGGTAAAGAGCCCGAGCACCGCCGGCAGCCCGACGACCGCGAAAGGCAAAAGCCAGGCGAAGGTCTTGGCGTCGACCATGAGCGCATAGCCCGTCCAGTACAGGCCGGCGACGAAATAGCCGAAGCCGAAGCACCAGCCGGCGCCGAAGGCGCGCCAGACGCCGCTGAAGCGGTCGGAAGCCGAGCCGTCGACCAGCCAGACAAGCACCGGGAAGGTGAGAAACAGCAGCGGCCAGGCATTGATCGGCGCCATCGCTGCGGCCGACAAGGCGCCGGCAAAAAAGGCAAGAAGGGCGCGCCGCCAGCCCGCCGCCAGCACGACCGAATGGACAATGCGGGTCGGCGTCACGGGCGCGGCGTATTGGCGGAAGGGCCGGAGGAAGCCGGGCGCTCGTCTTTCTGCGCAGCCGTCTCCTCGATGGCAAGCGACGGCGGCGTGGTGCCGGCGAGCACCGCGTCCGGCTCGCCGCGCTTGCGCGGTTCGCGCGGGCGCTCGCGCCGCTCTTTCAGCCGCGTGATGCGGATGCGCTTGACGCGGCGCGGATCGGCATCCAGCACCTCGAACTCGAACAGGCCCGGTCCCGGGATGAGCTCGCCGCGCAGCGGCAGGCGGCCGGCGCGCGTCACCAGATAGCCGCCGAGCGTATCGACCTCCTCGGCAGCGTCGCCGACGTCGAAATCATTTCCGACGATCGCCGTCACGTCCTCGAGCGGCGCGCGCGCGTCGGCGATGTAGGAGCCGTCGGGCTGGCGCACCACCGCCGGCAATTCGTCCTCGTCGTGCTCGTCGGCGATCTCGCCGACGATCTGCTCGACGATGTCCTCGATCGAGATGAGCCCGTCGGTGCCGCCGTATTCGTCGATCACCAGCGCGAGATGGATGCGGGTTGCCTGCATGCGCGCGAGCAGGTCGATCACCCGCATCGACGGCGGCACGAAAAGGATATGGCGCACGATCTTGGTCGCCGACAGCGGCATGGCGAGGTCGATCGTCCTGAGGTCGAGGCCGGCCGGCAGCGGCTTCTTGCGCTTGACGTTCTTCTCCGGATCGACCGTGGCGCGCACGGTCATGAAGGCGATCAGGTCGCGGATGTGCACCATGCCGACCGGGTCGTCGAGCGTGTCGTTATAGACCACCAGGCGCGAATGCGCGGCGCGCTCGAAGGTGCGCATCAACTCGCCGAGCTTGATGTCCTGCTGCACATCGATGATGTCGGCGCGGGGTATCATCACATCCCCGACGCGACGCTCCCTCAGCCCCAGGATGTTCTTGAGCATCCGGCTTTCTTCCGGCGAGAAGCCGGATTCGCCGGGCGTCATGTCGTCGAGCACGTCCTTCAGGTCGGCGCGGAAGGAGCCCGCGCGCCAGCCGAACAGCGTGCGGAACAGGCGGGTGAAGAAGCCCTCGCCATTGGCACGCGGCGTCAGCGGCACCGGCAGATTGCGCGGCTCGAAATGGGTCGTGGAACTTGGAGGGTCGCTGTCAGGCATCGCGATCAGGCATTGCCCGTTTCTTGTTGTCGCTCGCGCGAAACATACGGATCGGCGATGTCGAGGCGCGCCAGTGCGGCGCGTTCAAGCCCCTCCATCGCGTCGGCTTGAGAATCATTCTGGTGATCGTATCCCAAGAGGTGCAGAAAGCCATGCACCGCGAGATGGGCAAGATGATGCAGGAACGGCTTGTTTTCGGCCGCTGCCTCGCCTTTGACCGTCTCGTAGGCGATCGCTATGTCGCCGAGCAGGTGGCCTGCCGGGCGCGCGGCCGGGAACGACAGCACATTGGTCGGCTTGTCGACGCCGCGCCAGGCGCGGTTGAGTTCCTTGACCGCGGCGTCGTCGGTGAGCAGCACGCTGATCTCGCCTTGTGCCGGCGCGAGCGCGGCCGCCGAGCGAATGGCGTCGCGCACGGTATCGGCTGCGGCGGGCTCGGCCTCCCATAGCGGCGAAGCGCTCTCGACCTCGACGGCGGGCACCGCCACGGGTCGGTGCGGCGACCAGTTCATGGCTTGCCCTCGCGCCGATCCACGCGGTCGTAAGCCGCGACGATGCGCGCGACCAATTCGTGGCGGATCACGTCCTCATGCGTGAAGGCGACATGGCCGACGCCTTCGACGCCGGACAGCAATTTGACCGCTTCGGCCAATCCCGAAGTCTGGCCGTGCGGCAGGTCGACCTGGCTCGGATCGCCGGTGACGATCATGCGGCTGTTCTCGCCCAGCCGCGTCAAGAACATCTTCATCTGCATCGACGTGGTGTTCTGCGCCTCGTCGAGGATGACGCAGGCGTTCGACAGCGTGCGCCCGCGCATGAAGGCGAGCGGTGCGATCTCGATCTCGTTCGATTGCAGCGCGCGCTCGACGATGCGCGGGTCCATCAGGTCGTAGAGCGCGTCATAGACCGGACGCAAATAGGGATCGACCTTCTCGCGCAGATCGCCGGGCAGGAAGCCGAGCCGCTCGCCCGCTTCCACCGCCGGGCGCGACAGGATGATGCGGTCGACCTCCTTGCGCTCGAACATCTGCACCGCATGCGCGACCGCGAGCCAGGTTTTGCCGGTGCCGGCGGGGCCGGTGCCGAACGCCAGCGCGTGGCGCTTCAAGGCGCGGATATAGGCGTCTTGCGCGGCGGTGCGCGCGCGCACCGGACGCTTGCGCAAGTTGATCTCTTCGAAGGCGGGGCGCGCGCTGTCCGGCGCGTAATCGAACAGCGAGCCCTGCGCGATCGCCTGGCGGATGGCGCCTTCGACGTCGCCTTGGGAAAGATCGCGCCCGCGCTTGATCTGCTCGTAGAGGCCTTCCAGCACGCGGCGCGCCTGCTCGCACCCCGCGCGCGAGCCTTCCAGCGTGACGTGATTGCCGCGCTGGTCCGCCACCACGCCGAGTCGGCGCTCGACCAGCGCCAGGTTTTGTCCGTATTGGCCGAACAGGATGGAGGCCAGCCGATTGTCCTCGAACGCAAGCACGATCTGCGTGGTGGCCGTTTCCTCGGAAGCGGCGGCGGGCGGGATCGCGGGATCCGGTGTGCGCAAGGCGGCTACTTAAGCTCCTGTATTTTCTTCCACCCTCCCCTGGAGGGGGAGGGTCGGCGGCGAAGCCGCCGGGGTGGGGTGATCTTCCTCCGCCAGGGCGCCAAACAGGCTGTTGCTGCCGACTTCGCTAACGGTCACGCGCACGACCTCGCCGATCCGCGCTTGCGACGCCATGACATGCACTGCCTGCAAATATGGGGAGCGGCCGACCAGTTGCCCAGGGAGCTTGCCGGGCTTTTCCAGCAGCACGTCGAGCGTGCGGCCGGCGAAAGCGGCATTGAAGGCGCGCTGGTGGCGCGTGATCAGCGCCTGCAACCGCTGCAGCCGCTCGGCTTTTTCTTCCTGCGGAACCTGGCTCTCCATGTCGGCCGCCGGGGTGCCGGGCCGCGGCGAATACATGAAAGAGAAGGCGCTGGCGTAACCGACCTCCTCGATCAGCGTGAGCGTGTCGCGGAAATCCTGTTCGGTCTCGCCCGGGAAGCCGACGATGAAATCCGAGGTGAAGGCGAGATCGCCACGGCCGGCGCGCAAGCGCGCGATCACGTCGAGATAGTCCCGGCGCGTGTGCTTGCGGTTCATCGCCGCCAACATGCGGTCGGAACCCGACTGCACCGGCAGGTGCACGTAGGGCATGAGCGCTGCGAGCTCGGCATGCGCGCGCATCAGGTCGTCGTCCATGTCGCGCGGATGGCTGGTGGTGTAGCGCAGGCGGCAAATGCCGGGCACGCTCGCCAGGCGCCGCAGCAGCTTGCCAAGCGAGGAGGGCGCGCCGTCTTCGCCCTGCCCGTGATAGGCGTTGACGTTCTGGCCGATCAGCGTGACTTCGCGCACGCCGGCGTCGGCCAGGCGTTCCACCTCGGCGGCGATCTGCGCCACCGGCCGCGAGATTTCAGCGCCGCGCGTATAGGGCACCACGCAGAAAGTGCAGAACTTGTCGCAGCCTTCCTGCACTGTGACGAAAGCCGCAATGCCGCGCTTGCGCGTGGCTTCGCGGGCCGGCGCCGCCAGGCTTTCGAACTTGTCCTCGACCGGGAATTCGGTGTCGACCACCTTCTCGCCGCTCGCTGCGCGCGCCACCAGTTCCGGCAGGCGGTGATAGTTCTGCGAGCCGACCACCAGGTCGACGCTGCCTGCACGGCGCACGATCTCCTCGCCCTCGGCCTGCGCCACGCAGCCCGCCACCGCGATGATCAGCTTGCGGCCTTGCGCGGCAGCCTCTTCCTTCATGACGCGGATGCGGCCGATCTCGGAATAGACCTTTTCGGCCGCCTTCTCGCGGATATGGCAGGTGTTGAGGATGACGAGGTCGGCGTCTTGCGCGCGCGCGGTCTCGCTGAACCCGGCCGGCGCCAAGGTGTCCGCCATACGATGGGAATCGTAGACGTTCATCTGGCAGCCGAAGCTTTTGACGTGGACTTTGCGGGGTCTGCTCATGCCGTGCGTTTGCGAACCGGTCCCTAATCTAGCGGCGGTCCGGCGATTTGTCCCGCTCATCCATATATTTGATTTTGTTGCGATTTTAAGACGTTAGCGGAAAATTTTGGGCCGGCGGCCAAGAAACGGCCGGTAAATCGGCAGGGCTTTTCCCCAAGGGATCACTCCGCCGCCTGTGTCGGTCTTGGCCGCCCCAGCAGCGTCGCCGTAGTGAGGCCGCGCACGGCGCCTTCCAGGCTGCGGGTCATGGCCTTGCGGTCGATCTCCCCGCTTGCCGGCACCGGCTCGCCGTAGCTCACCACCGCGTCCACCGCCCCACGCGCGATGAAGGCGCGGATGTGCGGCATGAAATCGAGATCGCCGTACCAGGCGACGAGTGGCCGGTATTGCCGGCCCATGGGGATGCCGTACTGCCCGGTGTAGCAGATCGACATCGGCTGGATGAGGATATCGGCGGCGCTGCCGCCGTGTTCTGCGGCGTGCTTGATGGCGCCGATCAGCGCCGAGCGGAACGGCAGCACGCGATTGCCGTCGCTCGAAGTGCCCTCGGCGAACAGCACCACCGAGGTGCCGCCGTGCAGGCGCTCGACGATCCCGGCGATGGCGTCGGCGGCCTGGTGGCGGCGCGCGCGCTCGACGAACACCGTGCGCTGCATCTTGGCGGTGACGCCGATCAGCGGCCATTTGCGCACTTCGCTCTTGGCGACGAAGGCGACCGGCGCGATCGAGCCGATCACCACGATGTCGACCCAGGACACGTGGTTGGACACGAACAGCACGGGGCGCCCGCGCACCGGCTCGCCCACCACGCGCAGGCGGATGCGCAGGATCGTGCGCAGCGCGCGGTAGTAGTTCGCGCAGATGAAGCCCCAGCCGGGCAGATGCAGTTTCTCCAGCAGCCACTGCAGCGAGATCAACAGCGGCGTCATGGTGAGGAAGAACGCCGCGATGAGCAGTGCGCGGAGCATTACTCGGCCGACATCGCCGGGCCGCCGCGCAGCGGCGCGACCCGGCAATCCATCATGTTGCATGAAAGTGAGATGGATGCGCGGGTCCAGCCCGCGCATGACGAAGGAGAAGTCGGCAATTCCATCGAATTGAATCCGCCCTAGCTTCCGCCCTTCTCGTCCTTGAGCGGCACCGCGTAGAGCTCGAGCCGGTGGTCGACCAGCCGGTAGCCGAGCTTGCGTGCGATCTCGGCCTGCAGCCGCTCGATCTCCTCCGACTGGAACTCGATCACCTCGCCGTTGCGCAGATTGATGAGATGGTCGTGATGCGCTTCCGGATTGGTCTCATAGCGCGCGCGGCCTTCGCGGAAATCGTGCCGCGCGATGATGCCGGCATCCTCGAACAGCCGCACCGTGCGGTAGACGGTGGAAATCGAGATGCGGTCGTCGACCTTGACGCAGCGCCGGTAAAGCTCCTCGACGTCGGGGTGATCGGCGGATTCCGCCAGCACGCGCGCGATGGTGCGGCGCTGCTCGGTCATGCGCATGCCTTTGGCAGCGCACAGCGCCTCGATCTGGCTTCTGTCGGAGTGGTCCGTCATGTCGCTCTCGGCTTTGCGCCCTTCCTATCATAGAAAGCGTGTCGGTCCCGTGTCCATTCTCTCGCTCGTCATTCCGGGGCGCGAGCGCAAGCGAGCGAACCCGGAATCCAGGGCAACGCGCTCGTGCTTGGCCCCTGGATTCCGGCCCCGGCGCCATAGCGCGTCGAAGACGCATGTAAACGCGCTCATAGCGCCGTCCCGGAATGACCACGGCGAGAAATCACGCGAGGTCGCGGCGCAGCACCAGCGCGGTGGCGGGCTTGCCGTCGGGCCCTTGGTAATAATTGGGCCGGCGCGCCACTTCGCGAAAACCGGCGCGCTCATAGAGCCTGATCGCCGGCATATTGTGTTCGTCCACTTCCAGAAATACCGCACGCGCGCTCAGGCCCGCCAGTCGCCGCAGATGCAGGTTCAGGAGCGCCCGCGCCAGCCCGCGGCCTTGCTGGCGCGCGGCCACCGCCACCGAAAGGATTTCCGCTTCGTCCGCAGCCAGCCGCGACATGATGAAGCCGGCGAGCTTAGCCCCGAGCATGGCGCGGTGCGCGATCACGGAACGGTCGAGCAGCAGCCCTTCGACCTCCAGTTCGCTCCAGCCGCGCCGAAAGGACGCGGCATGCAAGGCGGCGATTGTCGCGGCATCGCGCGCGCTCGCTTCCGACAGCGCCGGCTCCGCGCGCATGAACAAATGGGTGAAGAAGCCCATCATCGGCGCGCCAACTGGCTGGCGTCCTGCGGCTGCGCGTCAGGCGCGCGCAGATAAAGCGGCTTGGGCGGGCTTGCGCTTTCCTGCGCGGCGGCGCCGAGGCGGGCCACCCAGTCGATGTCGGGCGCGCCGCGCTGCACGACCTTGCTCGGCGGCATTTCGCCGGCGGGCCAGGCCCTGGCCAGCAGCTCGGCCGCGTTGCCGACCAGCCGCGGCCCGCCGCCCGCCGCCGCGCGCAGCGCTTCGCGCAAGGGGCTGAGCCGCGGTGCCACCAGCGTGCGCCCGCCCGCACCGAACACCTGCAGATAGACGTGGTCGTGGCGCGCGTCGATTGCCGCCGCCACCGGCAGCGTATCGTCGGCGGCGATCAAGGGCGCGGCATAGGCCGCCAGCGTGGTGAGCCCGACCACCGGCTTGCCGGCGGCAAGGCCTAAGCCCCGCGCCGCCGCGATGCCGACGCGCAGGCCGGTGAAGCTGCCCGGCCCGGTGGTGACGGCTATGCGGTCGAGCTCGGCGAAGGCAAGCTGCGCGCGCTCCATCACGCGCTTGATCAGCGGCATCAGCGCTTCGGCATGGCCGCGCTGCATGGTCTGCAACTCATGCGCGGCGACGATGCCGGCTTCCGTGTCGAGCACGGCGGCCGCGCAGGCCTCGAGCGCGGTATCGATGGCGAGGACGCGCATGGACGTATTTAATCCGTCATGGCCGGGCTTGTCACCGCAAGTCGGGTTCACGCGACTTGCGGCGCAAAAAGATAGCGCGGAAGTCGGGCAAACCCGACTTCCGATGCCATCCACGTCTTTGTCTTTCTTGCCGCGCCCTTAAGACGTTAATGCCCGGCACAAGGCATGCGCTCGGGCCGGCCGCAGGCCGGACCCGAGTGCCGGGCATGACGCCGTATTCGCTGCCCGTCAGCCGGTCAAACCGGTCGGACTTCCGTGACGTCCGGCACGAAATGGCGCAGCAGGTTCTGGATGCCGTGCTGCAGCGTGGCGGTGGAGGAGGGGCAGCCGGCGCAGGCGCCCTTCATGGTGAGATAGACCACGCCCTGCTTGTAGCCCTTGAAGGTGATGTCGCCGCCGTCGCCGGCAACCGCGGGCCGCACGCGCGTCTCGATCAGGTCTTTGATGGTGGCGACCGTCTCGGCGTCGCTTGCGTCGTAGAACTCGTCGGCGGCGGCCTGCTCGGCATTGGCCGCGACCACCGGCGCGCCCGACATGAAGTGCTCCATGATGGCGCCGAGAATGGCCGGCTTGATCTGCTGCCACTCGCCGCCGGCCTTGGTGACCGAGATGAAATCGGCGCCGAAGAACACCCCGCCGACATTGGGTATGTCGAACAGGCGCTGCGCCAGCGGCGATTGGTCGGCGGCCTCGCGGTTCGGCATGTCGAGCGTGCCGCTTTCCAGCACGGGCCGGCCGGGCAGGAACTTCATGGTCGCCGGATTGGGCGTAGGTTCGGTCTGGATGAACACTTTATCCCTCCTTACGGGTTCAAGGCCCGTGGATGGCTGAACTATAAACGATAGATGGCCCTTGCGGTGCCTGCGGTCAACCGGCCCTTTTTTGGCATTCCGGGGCGCGAGCCGCGCGTGAACGCGCTTATGGCGCCGTCCCGGAATGACGCGGCATCACGCCATCGCGTCGAGGTCGGCGTCGCTCAGATGGCCCGGCACGATGGCGACCGGAATCGGGAACGTGCTGGCGCTCTTGCAAATGTCGGAGACCAGCGGCCCCGGCCCTTCCTTGGTGGTGCCGGCGGCCAGCACCAGGATGCCGATGTCGGCGTCCTCCTCGATCAGCTTGACGATCTCCTCGGCGGGGTCGCCTTCGCGGATCACGCGGTCGGCGACGTGGCGCGAAAGCTTCTTGGCGATCTCGCCGTATTTGTTGAGCGCCTTTTCGGCCGCCTCCATCTCCTCCGCCTTCATGATGTCGGCGACGCCCAGCCATTGCTGATTGGCCTCGCCGGTCTCGATCACGCGCAACATGATGAGCTTGGAATTGGTGCGGCCGACGCGCTTGGCGGCCCAATGCACCGCGCGCTCGCATTCGTCGGTGTCGTCGATAATCACCAGATATTTGCGCTTGTGACCTTTCTCGAAGCTGCGGCGCTTGGTGTTCATGAGGGCTCCCGGTTGTTCGTTCGAAGCAACAACGCACAAGCGTCGAATGCTTGCACGGCAGCGCCCGTGCCGACAAGCGGAACGATGCACGAATTTTTCGCAGTGCAAACGGATAGCGGGCGGCGAATATGTTACCGCCGCACGAAGCCGACGATGTCCTTGACCGCCTTCATGGTGTCGGCGGCGAGCGTTTGCGCGCGCGCGGCGCCGTCGGCCAGCACCTCGTCGATATAAACGGGGTCCTGCACCAGCCGCTTCATCTCCGAGCCGATCGGCCCGAGCTTGGCGACCGCCAGATCGACGAGCGCGCTCTTGAAGGTGGAGAACTGCGCGCCGCCGAATTCGCGCAGCACCTGCGCCTTGGGCACGCCCTGCAGCGCCGCGTAGATGCCGACCAGGTTCTCCGCCTCCGGGCGCGGCTCCAATCCCTTCTCCTCGCTCGGCAGCGGTTCCGGATCGGTCTTGGCCTTGCGGATCTTCTGCGCGATGGCTTCGGCGTCGTCGGTCAGGTTGATGCGCGAATAGTCGGAGGGTTCCGACTTCGACATTTTCCTGGAGCCGTCGCGCAGGCTCATCACGCGCGTCGCCGGGCCCTGGATGATCGGCTCCGGCAGCGGGAAGAACGCCTCGCCGTAGCCGTGCGCGTTGATCGAGGGCGCATAGTCGTTGTTGAACTTCTGCGCGATGTCGCGCGCGAGCTCGACGTGCTGCTTCTGGTCTTCGCCCACCGGCACGTGCGTCGCGCGATAGAGCAGGATGTCGGCGGCCATCAGGCTCGGATAGACGAACAGGCCGACGGAGGCGTTCTCGCGGTCCTTGCCCACCTTCTCCTTGAACTGCGTCATGCGGTTGAGCCAGCCCATGCGGGCGACGCAGTTGAACACCCAGGCGAGCTCGGCATGCTCGGCCACCTGGCTCTGGTTGAAGACGATGTTCTTCTTCGGGTCGATGCCGCAGGCGATGAAGGCCGCGGTCACCTCGCGCGTCGCGCGCGGCAATTCGGTCGGATCCTGCCACACCGTGATGGCGTGCATGTCGACCACGCAATAGATGCAGTCGTAGTTGTCCTGCAGCGCCACGAATTTGACGATGGCGCCGAGATAATTGCCGAGATGCAGGTTGCCGGTCGGCTGCACGCCGGAAAACACGCGTTCCTTGAACGCCATGGCCTTTGCCTCTTTGGGATTTGCCGGCGTTGCCATGCCACGCCGGACCGGCGCTCGGCAAGGGCCTTAGAGTCTGGTCCATTTAGATTGAAGCAATGTGCGTCCCTAACATTTTGCATGCGCATGATCTTTTCCGAAAACCGGTGCCCACTTTTCGGGATCATGCGCTAGCCGCCGCGGCGAACCGCCGCGCGCAGCTCGGCGAGCTTGGCGACGCCAAGGCCGTCGATCGCCGCGACATAGATCGCCACGCCGACGGCCACCAGCACAAACAGCACCACGATGCGCCCGACCCCCGTATCGATCAGTGCCGGCGGCAGCATATTCACCAGCGCGAGACTGCCGGCGACGCCCCCGCCCATGATCGCGCTGGCGAGCGCGATGCGCGGCAGGTTGCGCGCCGCGCTGCGGTCGAGCCGCAGCCAGCCGCGCCGGTAAAGCGTCACGCCGAGCAGGCCGGCGCCGACCCAGGCGGAGCCGGCGATCGCCGCCGCCACGCCGACATAATCGAAGGCCGGGTAAAGCACGATGCCGCCCGCCACCGCGGCGGCAAGGCCGACGAGCGCCGCCAGCATCGGCGTCTTTGTGTCCTCGTGCGCGAACGACACCGCGCCGAACACTTTCTCCAGCACGTGGCCGGGCAGGCCGGAGCAGATGGCCAGCACGGCGGTGGCGACCGCGTCGGTGTCGCTCGGCCCGAACAGCCCGTGTTCGAACAGGCCGGCGGCGATCTGCGGCGCCAACAGCGCAAAGCCGGTCGACGCCGGCAGCGCCACGCCGAGCGCGATCTCGTAGGCGCGCGACTGTGCCCGGCGGTAGGCCGCGCGGTCGGCGCCATGCACGCTGGCGGCGATGCGCGGCACGATCGCCGCGGAGATGGCGATGGAGGCGACGCCGAGCGGCAATTCATACAGGCGGTTGGCGTAGTAGAGCCACGACACCGCCGCCGGCGAAGCCGACAAGAGCGCGGTGGCCGCGATCAGTTTCAATTGCGGCACGCCGGAGGCGATCAGCCCGGGCAGCGCGCGCAGGTAAAACGCGCCGCCCTGGTCGCGCGCGCGCGACCGCACGCGCGCAAAGCGCCGTCCGCTGAGAAGCCAGGCCGCTCCGGTGATCGCGAGCTGCAACAGGCCGGCGCCGACGATGCCCACCGCCAGCCAGACGCTGAGATAGAACAGCGGCACGTCGTCCACCATGGCGAAGCAAAGGAGGCCGACCAGCACCATGTTGAACACCGCGGTGCTGATGGTGACGGCGGCGACGCGCCGCTCGGCATAGAGCGCCGCCGACAGCACTGCCACCAGCGCGCTCACCACGATGTAGGGCGCGACGATCATCAGATAGAGCGCGGTCAAATCCTGTCGCCCAGGGTCGAAGCCGTGCGCGAAAACGGTCACGATGACGCGCGCCAGCACGACCACCAGCAGCGCGATCACGCCGGTCACCACCCCGATCGTCACCAGCGTGCGGGTGGTGAAACGGTTGGCGTTGGCAAGGCCGTCCTCGCCGGAGGCGAGTTTGAGCCAGATCGGCACGAATGCGGAGTTGAGCGCGCCCTCCGCCAGCAGTCGGCGGAAGAAATTGACGCCCTGCAGCACGACGAAGAAGGCCTCCGAGAACGGCCCGGTGCCGAACAGCGCGGCGATCGATGCATCGCGCGTATAGGCGAACAGGCGCGAGATCAGCGTGCCGATCCCGACCGTGCTGACATCGCGCGCCAATGACATCCCGTTGGGCCTCCGCCCGCAGCCTATAACACGTCCGTGGCCGGTCGTGCGCAGCCACGCATTGCCTCGTAGGGTTCACTCGGTATAGTGCGCCGCGTTTCAACAAAAGAGGTTCAATAATGGCAGCTCCCCGCTACGACGTGCTCGGCATCGGCAACGCCATCGTCGACGTTATCGCCCGCGCCGAGGACGATTTCCTGGTGGCGCAGGGCATGCAGAAGGGTGCCATGATGCTGATCGACGAGGCGCGCGCCGCGGCGATCTACAAGGCCATGGGGCCGGCGACCGAAAGCTCCGGCGGCTCCGCCGCCAATACCATCGTCGGCGTTGCCTCGTTCGGCGCGCGCGCGGCTTTCATCGGCAAGGTCAAAGACGACGAGCTCGGTAAAACCTTCGCGCACGACATCCGCGCGGCGCGCGTCGCCTTCGACGCCAAGCCGGCCAAGGACGGCCCCTCGACCGCGCGCTGCTACATCATGGTGACGGCGGACGGCGAGCGCACCATGAACACTTTTCTCGGCGCCGCGCAGCAGCTCACCCCCGACGACATCGACGAGCAGGTGGTGGCCGCCGCCGCGGTCACTTACCTGGAAGGCTACTTGTGGGATCCGCCGCAGGCCAAGGAAGCTTTCGTCAAGGCGGCCGACATTGCGCACAAGGCCGGACGGCAGGTCGCACTCACGCTTTCGGACTCCTTCTGCGTCGACCGCTATCGCGCCGAATTCCTTCAGCTCATCAAGTCCGGCACCGTCGACATCCTGTTCGCCAACGAGCACGAATTGCGCAGCCTGTACGAGACCGGCGACTTCGACAGCGGCATCCGCGCGCTGCAGGAGGACGCAACGCTCGCGGTGGTTACGCGCAGCGAAAAGGGCTGCATGGTGGTGAGCGGCGAGGGGCTGGAAGCGGTCCATGCCGTGCCGATCGAGCGCGTGGTGGACGTCACCGGCGCCGGCGATCTGTTCGCCGCCGGCTTCCTGGTGGGCCTGGCGCGCAAACAGGATTTGCGCGAGGCCGCGCGGCTCGGCGGGCTCGCCGCATCGGAAGTGATCCAGCATGTCGGGGCGCGGCCGGCGGTGTCGCTGAAAGCGCTGGCCGCCGAAAACGGCATGGACGTTTAGGCCGCAGCCGTCCTTGGTCATTCCGGAATGCGCCATACGCGCGTCTTTGACGCGCTATGGCGCGGGCCCGGAATCCAGGGGTGCAAGCGCTGAAGGTGTGGCTCTGTATTCCGGGTCCGCGGGCCGGCGCCCGCACCCCGGAATGACGGCGAGGAAAGTAACCGCTTGGTAACCCGAACATGGTTACCGCTTCGTGAAACACATTCGCGGAGTGGGTCATGGCCGAGGACATCGAGGGCACCGGCGAAGCGGCAAAGTCGGACGCCGCCAAGCCGAATTCGGATGCCAAGAACGAGTTGCCCGAGGTCGAGGCGCCTGCGCTGTCGCCCGCGGCCGACGCGCCGGAGAGCGTGCCGGAGCAGGCGCTGCTCGTTCTGCCGCCCGCCGCCGAGGCCGGCACCCGGCAGGGCGCGCCAGGGACATGGCGACACTTGCGCAACCGCCGCCGCTATTGGCACCAGACGGCGCTCGCCGCTTCGGTCATGTCCGCGGCCGGCGTCGGCGTGCTGCTCGGCAGCATCCTCTCCGGCCCTGCGACCGCGCCCAAGCCGGACGCCGCCAGCCTGCATCGCCAGCAGGCCATGCAGCAGACCATCCAGCATCTCGGCAAGGAAGTCGCTGCGCTGAAGGTGAGCCTGGCGGCCAGCCGCAAGGCGGCTACCAGTGAGATCGCCAAGCTCAGCGACCGGCTGAGCGCGGCGCCCGAATTCACCGGCTCGATCCCGGAGCCGCCGAAAACGGTGCAAGTGCCGCTGCCGCGTCGGGCCCTGCGCGCCGCCGCCATGCCCTTGGTGCCGGACTGGTCGATCCACGATGTCCACAACGGCTTTGTCTATGTGAAAGGCCATGGCGACATTTACCAGGCGGCGCGCGGCGCCCCCTTGCCGGGGCTCGGCCCAATCGCGGCGATCGAGCGCCGCGACGGCCGCTGGGTGGTGGTCACGTCCAAGGGCCTCATTGTCTCGCCGCGCGACCGCCCGCACTTCCAAGCCAAATAAGCCACTGATTCAGCTATAATATTCATGCGGCGCCCGGCCTGGGCGCCGCCCTGCCATGCGTGGCGCTCAGGGCCCCACC
Organism: uncultured Pseudomonadota bacterium; assembly: GCA_963805535.1. Classification (GTDB taxonomy): domain Bacteria; phylum Pseudomonadota; class Alphaproteobacteria; order Rhizobiales; family Xanthobacteraceae; genus Pseudolabrys. The sequence continues at coordinate 235,776 of CAWDUV010000001.1, read as the reverse complement.
CAGTAGCGGGCCGGCCGGAACCGTGCCAAATTGCCCTCTTAACGAAGGTTAATGGCGGGTAGCAGCGGTGTTCTCCGGTCGCGTGGTGCTGAAGCTCGGGCTGGCGGCGGCTTTGGCCGTGCTCGCAGCGCAAGTCCATGCGCAGGGCGCCGCTCCCGCGCCTAAGCCTGCCGCCAAGCCGGAAATGGCGCAGAGCTGCCCGGGCCTTATCGCGCGCCGCGCGCCCGCCGGCGTGCCGGCCACCGTGCAACTGGCAGCACTCAAACCCGACCAGGTGCGCCTCACTTACGTCGGGCACTCGACCTTTCTGATCGAGAGCCCGCAGCTCGTGCGCATCGCCACCGACTACAACGACTATGTGCGCCCGCCGGTGCTGCCCGACATCGTGACGATGAACCACGCGCACACCAGCCACTACACCGACCACCCGGACCCGGGCATCAAATACGTGCTGCGCGGCTGGGCCGGCGAGGAAAAGCCGGCGCGCATCGACATGACCTACAAGGACGTGCGCGTGCGCAACGTGCCGACCAATATTCGCAGCTACGATGGCGGCACCGAGCGCCACGGCAATTCCATCTTCATCTTCGAAACCGCCAATCTCTGCATCGCCCATCTCGGCCATCTGCACCACACGCTGACGCAAGCGCAGCTCAACGAGATCGGCCGCGTCGACGTGGTGATGGTGCCGGTCGACGGCTCCTACACGCTCGACCTCGAAGGCATGATTGAAGTGCTGCAGGCGCTGAAAGCGCCGCTGATGATCCCGATGCACTATTTCAGCGCTTACACGCTTGAACGCTTTCTCGAGCGGGCGCGACAAAACTGGGCGGTGGAAGTCGCCGAAATACCGTCGGTATTGCTGTCAAAAACGAGCCTGCCGGCCAAGCCGAAAGTGCTGGTGCTGCCGGGCCACTGAAAGATGCAGAAACGATGATGCCGCCGCATGGAACTTTATCAACAGGGTCGGTTGACCGGCCTGAAGGAACCGTTACGGCCTTGTCGCGTTCTTGAGAGCGGAATTTTGGGCGTCAATAAAAAGAGGTGTTTTCCATGGTGCAAACCTGGAGCGGTTGGAAGCGTTTTCCGGATGCCGAAAGCGGCGACATGGTCGAAGCGCCGATAGGCCCGGGCGTCTATGAAGTGCGCCACACCATGACCGGGCGCGTGGTCGCGTTCGGCCCCGCCGGCAACGTCGCGCAGGCGTTGTCGGAGCTGAAGGTGAATGGCGGCGTCGGCAGCACGTTCGCGCGCCTGTTCCGCAAGCAGCCGCTGGTGTCGCGCGTCTCCGATCTCGAATACCGCACCTGCGCGGCGGCAAGCCGCGCCGAGGCCAAGACCGCTGCGCACCGGCTTTTGGGCCTGCGGCAGACCGCTTGGCGCCGGCGCATGGATGCCGGCTGGGCCGCGCGCCAGCCGAGCTGATCGCTCTCACGGTTATTGCTTGCGGCCGGCCTCAAGCCGGCCGCTTTGCTTTTGGCGCGGCTTTCGGTCCGGCGCCGCCTTGGCTACAGTCGGCCAAGCGAACGGTCGAGGGTCGCCAGCCATGTTGAGCGCGCAGCAGAACGATCTCATCGCCCGCACCGGACCGGGCACGCCGGCGGGCAGCCTGATGCGGCGCTATTGGCAGCCGGCGGCGCTGGTCGATGAGCTTGCCGGCAATCGCCCCGTCAAGCCGGTGCGGCTGTTCGGCGAGAACCTGGTGATCTTCAAGGACGAGCAGGGCCGCTACGGACTGATCGGCCGCCACTGTGCGCACCGCGGCACCGACTTGGCCTTCGGCCGTCTGGAAGACGGCGGCTTGCGCTGTCCGTTCCACGGCTGGCTGTTCGACGTGAATGGCAAATGTCTGGAGACGCCGGCCGAGCCGCCGGAGAGCAATCTCTGCGCCAATATCAAGCAAAAGGCTTATCCGGTGATCGAGCGCAGCGGCATCCTGTTCGCCTATCTCGGGCCCGGTGAGCCGCCGGCGCTGCCGCATTTCGACTGCTTCATCGCGCCGGCCAGCCACACCTTCGCCTTCAAGGGGCTGATCGACTGCAACTGGCTGCAGTCGCTGGAGGTCGGCATCGATCCCGTGCACACTTCGTTCCTGCACCGCTTCTTCGAGGACGAGGATCCCTCACAAGGCTACGGCAAGGTCTTCCGCGACACCTCGGGCGATTCCGACATGCCGATGTCGCGCATCATGCGCGAGTTCACGCGGCCCGAGATCGAGGTGGAGCCGACCGATTTCGGCTTCCGGCTGATGACGCTGCGCCGCATCAGCGATCAGAGCACGCATGTGCGCGTGACCAATCTGATGTTCCCCAACGCCTTCGTCATCCCGATGAGCCGCGAGATGACGATCACGCAGTGGCACGTGCCGGTCGACGACGAGAAGCATTATTGGTACGCGATCTTCACCTCGTTCGGCGCGGCCGTGGACAAGGCCGAGATGCGCCGCCAGCGGCTGGCGCTTTATCAGCTGCCCGACTACGTGCCCAACCGCAACAAGAGCAACGACTACGGCTTCGACGCGCACGAGCAGGAGAGCGCGACCTTCACCGGCATGGGCGCCGACATCAACGTGCACGACCAGTGGGCCTGCGAATTGATGGGCGCCATCCAGGACCGCACGGCCGAGCACCTCGGCACCTCCGACAAGGCGATCGCCGCCTATCGCCGGCTGCTGCGGCAGGCGATCGAACAGGTCGGTCAGGGCGAGCGGCCGATCATGGTGCTCACCGATGCGCAGGCCGCCTCCATCACCGGGCCGCCGGCGGTCGACGGCATCGGGCCCACCGATGACTGGCAGGGCTATTGGCAGAAGACCGATCAGAGCAAGCGCCGGGCGGCGAGCTGGGCCAATGGGCAATGATTTCCGGTGTCATCGTCCGCCAACGGGTCCGCGCGAAGCGCGGCCCGATGACAGGCTCCGGCGGACGATCCAGTAATCACCGCAGGTGCGATTGTTGCATGGCGTCACATCAACTGAATAGCCGACGATTACTGGATGCCCCGCCTTCGCGGGGCATGACAGTTTGTGGTTGACGCGATGCCCCCGCGCAAAACCCAGTCGCGGCAACGCCCAAGCTTCGTAACGCGCCACGGCCTGTGGACCGCCGCGCAGGAAAAGGCCGCCGCCCAGGTCGAGCGCGCCATCAAGCAGCATAAGCTCGAAGTCGTGCGCTTCTCCTTCGCCGACCAGCACGGCGTGTTGCGCGGCAAGACGCTGCTGGCGTCCGAAGCGGCAAGCGCCATGCGCGACGGCGTCGGCATGACCACCACGCTGCTCGCCAAGGACACCGCGCACAAGACGGTGTTCCCGGTGTTCACGCCGGGCGGCGGCTTTGCCATGCCGGAGATGGAAGGCGGCGGCGATTTCGTCATGATCGCCGATCCCGCCACTTTCCGCGTGCTGCCCTGGGCCGACAAGACCGGCTGGCTGCTGTGCGATATCTACTTCAGCAACGGCAAGCCGGTGCCGTTCTCCACGCGGGCGCGTTTGCATGAGGCGCTTGCGCGTCTCGGCAAGGCGGGCTTCGATTTCCGCGCCGGCCTCGAGGTCGAATTCCATCTGTTCAAGCTGGAGAACGCGCGGCTTGTCCCCGCCGACGCCACCTGGCCGCCGCAGGCGCCGGAGGTGAGCCTGCTCAACCAGGGCTACCAGTATCTCACCGAGACGCGCTTCGACTTGCTCGACCCGGCCGTGGCCATCCTGCGCCGCGGCATCACGCAGCTCGGCCTGCCGCTGCGCTCGGTCGAGGTGGAACTGGGCCCGAGCCAGGTCGAGTTCACCTTCCGCACGCAATCCGCTCTCGACGCCGCCGACGGCATGGTGCTGTTCCGCGCCGCCGTGAAGCAGATTGCGCGCCGTAACGGGCTTTTCGCCAGCTTCATGTGCCGGCCCGCCTTGGCAAATGTCATGTCGAGCGGCTGGCATCTGCATCAGTCGCTGATCGAGCGCAAAGGCAAACGCAACGCCTTCGCCGACCCCGACGGCCTGTCGACGCTCGGCCGCCATTATCTCGGCGGCCTCATCGCGCACGCGCGCGCGGCGGCGGCCTTCACCACGCCGACGATCAACGGCTACAAGCGCTACCGGCCCTATTCGCTGGCGCCGACCCGCGCCATCTGGGGCAGCGACAACCGCGGCGTGATGATGCGCCTGCTCGGCCAGCCCGGCGATGCGGCGACGCATCTGGAGAACCGCGTCGGCGAGCCGGCCGCCAACCCTTATCTCTACATCGCCTCGCAGATCCACGCCGGCCTCGACGGCATCGCGCGCCGGCTCGATCCCGGCCCTTCCGCCGACACGCCCTATGAAGCCGCCGCCGCCCTGCTGCCGACTTCGCTCGGCGAAGCGGTCGCCGCGCTGCGCGCCGACGAGGCCCTGCGCGCGGGTTTCGGCGCCGGCTTTGTCGATTATTATGCCCACATCAAGGAGGCCGAGCTCGCGCGCTTTGCCAAGGAGGAGCGCGAGCAGGCCGAGGTCACGCCCTGGGAGCAGCGGGAGTATTTCGATTTGTTTTAACGGGTGTCATTCCGGACGCCGCGAAGCGGCGGTCCGCAATCCAGGGCGATACGGAGAACTTGGCCCCTGGATTCCGGGCCCGCGCCTTCGGCGCGTCCCGGAATGACGAAACGAGGAAGCCATGCCATACGCCACCACCCCCGACAACGTCCGCCTCTATTACGAAGAAGTAGGGCAGGGCACGCCCATTCTGTTCGTGCACGAGTTCGCCTCCGACCATCGCGGCTGGGAGCCGCAGATGCGCGAGTTCGGCAAGCGCTATCGCTGCATCGCCTATTCGGCGCGCGGCTATACGCCCTCCGACGTGCCGCACGACAAGGACGCCTACACTTACATGCACGTCATGCGCGACGCGGTGGCGGTGCTCGATCATCTCAAGATCGACAAAGCGCATTTCATCGGCCTGTCGATGGGCGGCTACACGAGCTTGCAGGTCGCGCTCAACCATCCGGCTCGCGTGCGCTCCATGGTGCTGGCCGGCACCGGCTCGGGCTCGGAGCGCTGGTACACAAAAGATTTCCACAAAACCTCGCGCGAATTGGGCGACGCGTTCGAGCATCGCGGCTCCGCCTATGTGGCTGAAACTTACGGCCTGGGGCTGGGCCGTGTGCCGTTCATGCTCAAGGATCCGCGCGGCTTCGCCGAATTCAACGCGCAGCTCGCCGAGCACGATGCGCTCGGCTCGGCCAACACCTCGCGCGGTTTTCAAGGCGCGCGCCCCTCGCTCTACGATTTTGCCGACAAGATCGCCAAGCTTTCGACACCGGCGCTGATCGTGGTCGGCGACGAGGACGCGCGCTGCGTCGAGCCGAGCCTGTTCCTGAAGGAGACCATCCCGGCTTCCGGCCTGGTCATGCTGCCGAAGACCGGCCACGTCGTGCACCTGGAGGAGCCCGACCTGTTCAACACGATCGTCGGCGATTTCCTCGTGCGCGTCGATGCCGGCCGCTGGCCCGCGCGCGATCCGCGCACGCGCGCGCCGGCGCCGGGCCCGGCGCCGTGGAACTAGTGCCGCCGATTTGAAGTTCCTGCACAACCTGCCGCAAGCTCGTTCAGGAACTTCAAATCGATAAGCGGCACTAGAATCATATACTTGCTAGTGCCCCTTTGCTTCCGAAGTTCGTGTCACAGGGTGCTGCGATGTATCACGAACTTCGGAAGCGGGGCACTAGCGGCGCATCACATCTATTGTCCTGCTTGCCAGCGCCGAGGAATCGACAATGCTGAGATGGGCCTTCATCTTTCTGATCATCGCCCTCGTCGCCGCCATTTTCGGCTTCGGCGACATCGCGCACGCCGCCACCACCATTGCGCAATGGCTGTTCGGCATTTTCCTGGTGCTGTTCATCGGCGCGCTGGTCATCGGCCTGGCGATCGGCTCGAAGCTGATGTCCTGAGCCCGCGCGCAAACATAATTGCGCGTTGCGCAAGCCTGGCCGCACGGCGGGCAGATTAGACGCACGCCGGCCTGAGTGTTGCGTAAGCATTGGCCGCGCCACTATTTGGCTTGAGCTTGCAAAGACCCGGAGCTTGGCTGCCGGGACCGGTGCGCTGGCCGCTTGACCTCACGAAACTTGCGCAGCCGGGTCCGTTAACCTTTTCATCTAATTCGCGCAAATTCGGCGTTTTTCAATCGAATCCCCAGAATTTGAAGAGAAAACTCGGCAGTTTTTGCTAAAATTATAGTTAACGCTTTCGTGTGAAACCAACCGGGGAGGCCCGTTATGCGTCGTGTCGCGTACGCGTTGCTGACTGCGTTGCTGTTCGCTGTGCTCGCTCTTTCCTCTCGCCCCGCCCAAGCCGGCGACTACGGCTACTACGATGGCGGCGACTATTACGGCGGCTATCACCATCGTCATCGCTACACCAGCGACGACACCGTGGTGGTCTACGATGTTCCCCCGCGCCACCGCACCTACGACGGCTATTACAGCCGGCATCGCCGCGTCTGGTACACGTCGAGCTGCTGCTACCGCAAAGTCGTGCGCCATACGCGCAGCGTGCGGTACGAGCGCGTGCATCGCCGCCACCACCGCGTCTACTACGGCGATTATTACGTCCGGCCGTACCGCTACTACTCCTATCGGCCGTACCATCGCAGCACCTATACCGGCTATTACGGCTGGCCCTACCGCCACCATTACCATCACTATCGCGCCTGGCCGTCTTATCACCGCTACTACGGCACCTACGGCTACCGGCCCTACCGGTACAATTATCTCGGCTACAATACGGTCGCCTTTCTCGCCCCCGCTCGCTGCGGGCGCGAGCCGCTGGCCGACGGGCGCGGCGGCTGGGTGTGGAGCCGGCGTGCCGGCTGCTTCTGAGCTGGCGCATGATCCCGAAAAAGCCTGTCCCGGACTTGATCCAGGATGGGCACCGGTTTTCGGAAAAGATCATGCGCATGCAAAATGTTGGGAGCGTGCGCTGATTCAATCTAATCGGATCGCGCCCTATGCTCGCTTGAGAGATAATCGGGCGGCCCGCGCGATCCCAAGCGCGGGCCGCTTTGCCTTTCATAAACCAATCGCCGCGCGAAACTTGCCGGGCACCGGAACCTTCCGGCGTCCGCACGATTGACCGTCACCTGCTCGATCTTCGGGCCCGCACTCGAGGAGGCTCGTCATGCGCGCTGCCGTTCTTTGCGCCTTTGGCGCTTTGCTGTTGGCACTTTCCCTGCCTGCCGCTCCTGCCTTCGCCGGCGGCTACGGTATCGGCGTCCACGGCCCCGGCTACGTCTGGTACAGCAGCAGCTGTTGCTATCGGCGCGTGGTGCGGCACGAGCGCCGCGTGTTCTATGTGCGCGCCGGCGCCTTTATCCCCGACGATGTCGATGTCGTCGTCGCGCCCGCGCCGCGCGCGCTCTATGTGGCGCCCGTGGTGCGCCACCGCGATGTGCAACTTTCGGAATTCGATACCTATTGGAACGATCGCGAGTTCGGCCTTGCCGGCTGCTACTGGCGCGAGGCGCCGGTCCATGTCGCGCCCGGAACGTGGTTCTGGGGCCGCAAATTCGCGTGTTACTGAGCGCGGGCGCGGAAACCCTTACACGTCCACCGTCGCGGCCAGCGCGTTGCTCTGGATGAACAGCCGGCGCGGCTCGACCAGTTCGCCCATCAGCTCGGCAAACACGTTGTCGACTTCCTCGCCTTCCTTGACCTTGACCTGCAGCAATGAGCGCGCGTTTGTATCGAGCGTGGTTTCCCAAAGCTGCTCGGGGTTCATCTCGCCCAGGCCCTTGTAGCGCTGCATGGAAATGCCCTTGCGCCCGGCATCGATCAGCGCCTCGAACAGGCCGACCGGGCCGTGGATCGAAATCTCTTCGTCCTTGCGCCGCAGCACCGCCGGCGGCGTCGGGCGCGGGAAGGTTTGCTGCAAGGCTGGCGCGAATTCGTCGAGCTTGCGGGCGTCGGCCGAGGCGAGCAGCGCCTGGTCGATGATTGCGACTTCCTTCACGCCGCGCACCGTGCGCTCGAAATGGAATCCGTCGTCGTCGAACGTTCCCACCCAGCCGCGCTCGGTTTCGTCCGCCAGCGCGTCCATGCGCTTGGCGATGTATTCGGCCGCGGATTTGGCGGCTTGCGGATCGCCGGTCACTTCCGACCGCAGCACGCCTGCAATTGAGGCCTGCTCGATCACCTTGCGATTATAGCGGCTGTGCAATCCGCCCAGCAGGCCGCGGATGGTGCGCGAGTCCTCGACCAGCTTGTGCAGATCGGCGCCGGCGACCTCCTCGCCGCTGGAAAGCCGCAGCACCGCGTCCTCGATCCCGGCGGCGATCAGATAGTCTTCGAGCGCGCGCTCGTCCTTCAGGTATTGCTCGGATTTCCCGCGTGCGATCTTGTAGAGCGGCGGCTGCGCAATATAAAGGTAGCCGCGCTCGATCAACGCCGGCATCTGCCGAAAGAAGAAGGTGAGCAGCAGCGTGCGGATATGGGCGCCGTCCACGTCGGCGTCGGTCATGATGATGATCTTGTGGTAGCGCAGCTTGTCGGGGTTGAACTCGTCGCTCCCGATGCCGGTGCCGAGCGCGGTGATCAGCGTACCGATCTCCTGGCTCCCCAGCATCTTGTCGAAGCGCGCGCGCTCGACGTTCAGGATCTTGCCGCGCAGGGGCAGCACCGCCTGGAATTCGCGGTTGCGGCCTTGCTTGGCGGAGCCGCCGGCCGAATCGCCCTCGACGATGAACAATTCCGACTTGGCGGGATCGCGCTCCTGGCAGTCGGCGAGCTTGCCCGGCAATGACGAGACGTCGAGCGCGCCTTTACGCCGCGTCAGGTCGCGCGCCTTGCGCGCGGCTTCGCGCGCGGCGGCGGCTTCCACCACCTTGCCGACGATGACCTTGGCTTCCTGCGGGTGAATCTCAAACCAGTCCTGCAGCGCCTGATTGAGCACGTTCTCGACCACCGGGCGCACTTCCGAGGACACCAGCTTGTCCTTGGTCTGCGAGGAGAATTTCGGGTCCGGCACCTTGCAGGACAGCACCGCGGTCAAGCCTTCACGGCAGTCCTCGCCGGTGAGCGCCACCTTTTCCTTGCGCGTGGTGCCGATGGTCTCGGCGTATTGCGTAATCTGGCGGGTAAGGGCGCCGCGGAAGCCGGCGAGATGGGTGCCGCCGTCGCGCTGCGGGATGTTGTTGGTGAAGCAGAGCACGCTCTCGTGATAGCCGTCGTTCCACCACAGCGCGCATTCCACCACGATGCCTTCGCGCTCGCCCCGGACCATAACTGGATTGGGGATGAGCGGGGTCTTGTTGCGGTCGAGATATTTCACGAAGGCCTCGACGCCGCCCTCGTATTTCATCTCCTCGCGCTTCTCCACCGCGTGACGCTTGTCGGACAGGACGATGGTGACGCCGGAATTGAGGAACGCCAGCTCGCGCAGCCTATGCTCAAGCGTGGCGAAATCGAACTCGACCATGGTGAAGGTCTTGGTCGAGGGCAGGAAGGAGACTTCCGTGCCGCGTTTGCCTTGCGCCTCGCCCGTGATCTTGAGCGGCGCCACCGCGACGCCGTCGTTGAACTCCATGAAGTGCTCTTTGCCGTCGCGCCAGATGGTGAGCTTGAGCCAGCTCGACAGCGCGTTGACCACCGACACGCCGACGCCGTGCAGGCCGCCCGAGACCTTGTAGGCGTTCTGGTCGAATTTCCCGCCGGCGTGCAGCTGGGTCATGATGACCTCGGCTGCCGAAATGCCTTCGCCCTTGTGGATGTCGGTCGGAATGCCGCGGCCATTGTCGATGACGGTGCAGGAGCCGTCCGGGTTGAGCGTCACGTCGACCTGCGTGGCGTGGCCGGCCAGCGCCTCGTCGATGGCGTTGTCGACCACCTCGTAGACCATGTGATGCAGGCCGGAGCCGTCGTCGGTGTCGCCGATATACATGCCCGGCCGCTTGCGCACGGCGTCGAGGCCCTTCAGGACCTTGATCTGCTCGGCGCCATACTCTTCATGACCGGGAGTCAGGTTTCGGGCCGGTTCAGCCATCGGCGGCATCCTCAAGGGGGCGGGAAATTGAGTCGGATATGGTAATTTGTGTGACACGAAAAAAGGGCGCCGTACAGCGCAATCTAACGCTATCTAATATATTGATTCGTAAGTATTTTTCAAGGTTCGCGGAGCCCGAAAATGGCGCGTTTTTTGGCACCCAAAACGCCCCTAACCGGCTACTTGCGGCAACGAAATATCAAGCCGACGCCTTGCCTTGGAAGCGCCACTTAGTGCGCTCAAGCCCGCTTTCTCTTCTCGGCGGCCGCGCATCGTCAACACGGCAATTGCGTTCCCGCCCCGTGTCCCGAATCGCTTTCGATGCGCTGGTTCAATCCCAAGGCCGCCGCCGTCCGGCCGCGCCTGACATTCGAAGTTCCCCACCGCCTGCGCGCCATCGTGCGCGCCCGCGAGTTCGAGCGTCATCGTGCTCGCCATGCTGGTCGGGGTGATGGGCGGTGTGGTGGTCGCCGCTATGGGTGCGGCGGTCGGCTTCATGCACCTGACCGCTTTCGGGCTCGATCCCGGCGAGCGATTGTCGGGCCGCTTCTCGCTCGATCCGCTGCGCGCTTTCGTGACTCCCTGCCTCGGCGGCCTGCTGTTCGGCCTCGTCAGCGCCTATATCAGCCGGCGCCGCGGCACCGAGGTCGACCCGATCGAGGCCAATGCGCTGCATGGCGGCCGCATGTCGATGCGCGGCAGCCTGATCGTGGCGGCGCAGACCGTGTGGTCGAGCGGTGTCGGCGCTTCCGTCGGGCTGGAGGCGGGCTATACCCAGTGGGCGAGCGGCATCGCCTCCAAGATCGGCCAGGCCTTCCGGCTGCGCCGGTCCGACATGCGCATCCTGGTGGGCGCGGGCTCGGCCGCGGCCATCGCCGGCGCCTTCGGCGCGCCGCTGGGCGGCGCCTTTTACGGCTTCGAGCTGATCATCGGCAGCTACACGGTCAATTCGCTGGCGCCGGTGGGCGTCGCCTCCCTGCTCGGCTATCTGGTGGCGCAGGCGCTTTCGCCCAGCGCGCTCGGCATCGAGGCGGGCGTGGTCTCCACGCCTGCCGTGCGCGACCTCGTCATCGCCGCCGGCTTCGGCGTGCTGGCCGGCATTTTCGGCATCGTGCTGATGCACGGCGTTGCCGCCTGCGAGCGGCTGTTCTCGCGCGTGCGTATCAAATCATGGCTGCGGCCGATGATCGCCGGCGCCGTTGTCGGCCTCTTGGCCATGATCTCGCCCCAGGTCATGTCGTCCGGTCATGGCGCCATGCATCTCACCGGCCTGTTCAAACTGCCGCTGGAGACGCTGGCGATCATTTTCGTGCTGAAATCGCTCGCCTCCATCGTCTCGCTCGGCTCCGGCTTCCGCGGCGGGCTGTTTTTCGCGTCGCTCCTGCTCGGCGCGCTCGGCGGCCAATTGTTCGCGACCGGCGTCACCACGCTGGTGCCCGGCGCCCATCTCGATCCCGACGCCTACGCCATCATCGGCCTGTCGGCGCTGTCGGCGTCGGTGATCGGCGGCCCGCTCACCATGAGCTTCATCGCGCTCGAATTGACCGGCGATCTGTGGCTCACCACCGCCGTGCTGATCGCCGTCATCATCTCGCGCCAGGTGACGCGCGAGTTCTTCGGCTACACCTTCGCCACCTGGCGCTTCCATCTGCGCGGCGAGACCATCCGCAGCGCCGCCGACGTCGGCTGGATTCGCGATCTTAACGTCGCACAGATGATGCGCGCCGACGTGCGGACCACGCCGGCGGAGACGCCGATTACCGCCTTCCGCGAGGCCTTTCCGCTCGGCTCCACTAACCAGGTGATCGCCGTCGACGAAGACGGCCGCTATGCCGGCATGGTGCTGGTGGCGGAGGCGCACGCGCCCGAGCTCGACGCCACGCTGTCGGTGCGCGAAATCCTGCGCCAGACCGACACCCTGCTGCTGCCGCAGATGAGCGCGCAGGAGGCGATCGCCGCCTTCGACCGCACCGAGGCCGAGGCGTTGGCCGTGGTCGACAGCGTCGAGCGCCGCCAGGTGATCGGCCTGCTGAGCGAGGCGCACGCGCTCAGGCGCTATTCCGACGCCTCCGAGCGCCAGCGGCGCGAGTTGCTGGGGGAGATGTAGCGAGGCTTAGCCGGCCGCCAATTGCGGCTGCCGGGCCAGCAGCGCGGTCGCGGCTTTGACCGGCATGGGCCGACCGAAATAGTAGCCTTGCGCCAGCGTGCAGCCGGCCGATATCAAGAAGTCGCGCTGTGCTGCGGTCTCCACGCCCTCGGCCACCACCATGATGCCCAAAGCGTGCGCGAGGCTGATCGTCGCGCGAACGATAGTCGCGTCGTCAGGATTTGTGGTCACATCCTCGATGAACCGTCGATCGATCTTCAGCCGCGATACGCGGAACGAGCGCAAGTAATCGAGCGAGGAATAGCCGGTTCCGAAATCGTCGATGGAAATCCGCACGCCGAGCTGACGCAGGCGCTCGAGCGCGCTGCTGTATTTCTGCGTCGTTTCCATCAACACCGTTTCGGTCAGCTCCAATTCCAGCTGGCTCGGCGCCACGCGGAAGCGGGCGAGGCATTTGGCGACCATGCGATCGAGGGTGGACGAGAGCTTGAACTGCGCGCCGGATAAGTTGACGCCGACGACCGGCGGCGCGATGTGCCGGTCGCTCCATTCCCTGATCTGCCTGCAAGCCTGCTCCATCACCCACTCGCCGATCGCGACGATACTTCCGGTCGTCTCCGCGATCGGAATGAATGTTTCCGGCAGCAACCGGCCGCGTTTCGGATGGTTCCATCGGATCAGCGCTTCCAGCCCGACGACACGCCCGGATTTCAGTTCCACCTGCGGCTGGTAGAACAGCTCGAACTCAGCACGCTCGATCGCGTGGCGCAGATCCTCGGTGATGGTCACGCGCTGGCGCGTTTCGTCATCGAGCGCGGCGACGTGGAAGCGGTATTGGTTACGGCCGTCATTCTTGGCGCGATAGAGCGCGAGATCTGCCTTCATCATTATGGCGTCGGTGTCGGCGATGTCGCGACTGTAGGGCACCACGCCGATGCTGATGCTGGTGGTCACCTGGTTGCTGCCGATCATGTAAGGCCGGGCAACGGCATTGCCGATCTTGCCCGCCAGCGCCTCGATGCTGTCGGCGTCGTCGCGGACGTCGACTTGCAGCACAGCGAATTCGTCGCCGCCGAAGCGCGCCACCATGTCGGTTTCGCGCACGCATTTCTTCAGCCGCTCGCTGACCGCGCGCAGGAGCCGGTCGCCGGTCGGATGGCCGAGCGTGTCGTTGATGTCCTTGAAGTGGTCGAGGTCGAGATAGAGCACCGCGAAATGCGTGCGGCTGCGCCGCGCGCGCGCGAATTCCAGGCCGAGACGGTCGAGGAAGGCGGCGCGGTTGGGCAGGCCGGTGAGCGAATCGGTACGCGCCATGGCGGCGATGCGTTCGCCGGCGCGCTTCTGCTCGGTGATATCGCGGAAAAACCAGACGCGGCCGAGAAATTTGTGCTGCGCGTCGTAAAGCGAGCCGGAGTGCCGGTCGACGATGCGTCCGTCCGCCAACTCGATTTCCTCGCGGCTCTGCTCCTCCGGATGGTCGTAGAGATAGCGCACGCGCGCGAGGAATTCGCTTTGATTCTTCACCCGCGAGGCCACCGACATCAGCACCGGCTTGTCGATGCCCGCGTCCACCACCTTTTGCGGAATGTCCCAAAGCTCGACGAAATGGTGGTTGAATTTGATGATGTGGGCGTTCGCGTCGACGATGAGAATGGCGTCGGGCGAGCTCTCGATCGCGGTCGTCAGCAGGATATTGGAGAAGGACAGCTTGTCCTCCGCGACCTTGCGCTCGGTCACGTCGGTGAGGATGCCCTCGATGCCGGTTAGCTTGCCGGTGCGGTTGCGCAGCGCGTAGCCCTCGCTGTCGAACCAGACCAGCGAACCGTCCGGCTTCCTCAGGCGGAAGTCGATGTGGGTATGGTCGAACTTGCCATCGCTTAAATCTTTGATGTGGCCCATCATCGCGGTCAGGTCATCGGGCGCGACCAGTTCCAGCCAATGTGCCGGGTTGGCCAACATTTCGTCGGCCGAATAACCGTAGCGGTGTACGTTTTTCGAGACATAGGTGAGGCCGAAGGGCGGGTCCGGCGCCAACCGAAAAAGGACGGTCGGGCTGCTCTCGATGATGCGGTTGGCGTCGTCCATGTTTTTGAGATGTGCCGCGCGCGCGATGGCGCCGCCGACCAGCTCGGCCACGATCTTGATGGTATCGATCTCGGCCGCGGACCAGTCGCGTTCGGCGAGGCAGTCGTCGAAGCCAATGATGCCGCGCCATCGGCCGTCGGCAAAGATTGGAACGCTTAAGGCCGATTTTACGGAGGCTTTTTCGAACAATGCGCGTACCGCGGGCTCGAAGTCGCGGGTATGGCCGGCGATCGCCTCGCCGCGGGCCAGCCGGGGAATCCACGACGCCAGTCCCGCTTCCGACATCGGCATGGTCGGCTTGCGAAACTCTTCCGGCGTTGCAACGCCGGGCACGACCCACAAGCAATGCTGGGCGATTTCTCCCGCGTCGCCGCCGTCGACCACGAAGACATGCACGCGGTCGACGCCGGTGGCGACACCGATCTGCTCGGCCACTTTCGGCAAGGTCGCGCGCAGGTCGGACGACGTCAGCAGCTCGCGCGCCGCGCTCGCCATCGCTTCCAACAGCGCGTCGCGCCGGCGGCTGTCGAGCGCCGCCAGAGCCTCGGCGAATTGATTGTCGTCCGTCCGCGCCGGCACCTTTTCGGCCGCGCCGGCTTTGGCGGCCGGTCTGCCCGAAGCCATGGCAAAATCCATCGGTGAAATTTGACCAATATTGCCAATAAGTTGTCGGGTTTCCGTTGCGCCGATCGGTAAACTTGTCGGTATCGTGGTTCAATCCAATCCGATCGCGCTCCAATGCTTGCGTCGGCTTGGCGCCGCTAGCCGTTAATCGCGCGGTTTCACCGTACCGTTGCGCACCTCGAACATCAGTGCGCGCGAGACGATGTCGCCGAAGGCGGCCGGGTCGGCGCCGGTCATCCATACCTGCGCGTTCAGGTCCGCCAGCGCGTCATAGAGCGCGGCGCGCCGGTCGGGGTCGAGATGCGCGATCACCTCGTCGAGCAGCAGCAGCGGGGCGAAGCCGGTCATCTCCTTGATCAGTCCGGCATGGGCGAGCACCAGGCGAATAAGCAGTGCTTTCTGCTCGCCGGTGGAGGCATCCTCCGCCGGCACGCCCTTGTCGGCATGCGTCACCTTCAGGTCGGACAGATGAGGGCCGTCGAGTGTGCGGCCAGCGGCGGCGTCGCGCGCGCGGGTGTCCTTCAACAGCGCGCGGTAGCGATCCTCGATCTCGGTCGCGCTGTGCTGCGGCAGGAGCTGTTCCATCCAGCCGTCGAGCTTGACTTCGGCCTGCGGGAATATCGGCGCCGTGTCGCGCGTGGCCTCGAGTGCCGCCGCCAGCCGCGCCACGGTCTCGGCGCGGCCCGCCGCCACCGCCACCGCGAGTTCGGCGGTTTCGTGCTCGACCGCGTCGAGCCAATGCGGGTCGCTGGTCGCGTCCTCCAACAGCCGGTTGCGCGAGCGCAAGGAACGCTCGAGCGCGTTGACGCGGCTGGAATGGGAAGCATCCACCGCCAGCACCAGGCGGTCGAGGAAACGCCGGCGCTCCGAAGCCGGCCCGTTGAACAGCCGGTCCATCGCCGGCGTGAGCCAGACTACGCGCAGATGATCGGCGAAGGCGGCGGCCGAGCCGACCTTCTCGCGGTCGATGCGGCACTGCCGCGCGGGCGTTGCGTCTTCGCCGGCCGGCGGCTCGATGCCGGTGCCGAGCGTCGCCAATCCCAGCATGCCTTCGATCTCGGCCGACACCGCCCAGGAACCGTCGCCTTCGGAGAACGCCATTTCCTCCATGGTGGCGCGGCGCAGGCCGCGGCCGGGCGCAAGCAGCGAGATGGCCTCGATCAGATTGGTCTTGCCGGCTCCGTTGGCGCCGGTCAGCACCACCGGTCCCGCGCGCGCAAGCTCGACCTGCGCGGCGTGATAGCTGCGGAAGTTGGTGAGTGAGAGGCGGCGAAGGAAGGCGGCGGACATCGCGTTGCTGTAGTGCAGCGTTGCTCTGCTCTCAACCGCCCTCATCCTGAGGAGCGCTCGCAGAGCGCGTCTCGACGGATGCGGGCGGCCCCATCCTTCGAGACGCCTGCTTCGCAGGCTCCTCAGGATGAGGCCGGTAGAGACCCTACACCCGCATCGGCATCAGCACGTAGAGCGCGCCCTTGGCGTCCTTGTCCTGGATCAGCGTCGGCGAGCCGGGATCGGCCAGTCTCAACACCGCCACCTCGCCTTCGATCTGCGCGGCGATGTCGAGCAGGTAGCGCGCGTTGAAGCCGATATCGAGCGGGTCGGCCTGGTAATCGACCTCCAGCTCTTCGGTGGCGCTGCCCGAATCCGGATTGGTCACCGACAGCACCAGCCGTCCGCCGGTGATCGACAGCTTCACCGCCCGCCCGCGCTCGCTCGACACGGTGGAGACCCGGTCGACGGCGGCCTCGAAATCCTTCTTGTCGACGGTGAGCATCTTGTCGTTGCTGGCCGGGATCACGCGCCCGTAATCGGGGAAGGTGCCGTCGATCAGCTTCGAGGTCAGCACCACATTGCCGATGGTGAAGCGGATCTTGCCGGCCGACAATTCGATTGCCACCTCACCCTCGCCGCTCTCGATCAGCCGCTGCACCTCGCTCACCGTCTTGCGCGGCACGATGATGCCCGGCATGCCGGCGGCGCCGTCGGGCAGCGGCAGCTCGCATTGCGCCAGGCGATGGCCGTCGGTCGCCACCGCGCGCAAGGTCGCGTTCTTGCCCTCGCCGATGGCGTGCAGATAGATGCCGTTGAGATAATAGCGCGTCTCTTCGGTCGAGATGGCGAACTGGGTCTTGTCGATCAGCCGCTTGAGGTCGGCGGCCGGCAGTTTGAAGGAATGCGTCATCTCGCCGGCGGCGAGATCGGGGAAGTCGCTCTCCGGCAGCGTCTGCAGCGTAAAGCGCGAGCGCCCGGCGCGCAGCGACAGCACGGCGCGGTCGCCGGAACCCTCCAGCACGATCTGCGCGCCTTCGGGCAGCTTGCGCACGATGTCGTAGATCATGTGCGCCGGCACGGTGGTGGCGCCGCCCGGCGACACCTCGGCGGCGATCGAGTCGGTGACTTCCAGGTCGAGGTCGGTGGCCTTCAGGCTGAGCGCGCCCTTGTCGGCCTTGATCAGCACATTGGCGAGGATCGGAATGGTATTGCGCCGCTCGACCACGCGGTGGACGTGGCCCAGCGACTTCAAAAGCTCAGCACGCTCGACGGTAACCTTCATGGAAAGACCCGCTGGGGCGCCCTCGAGAAGGGCAGGGAAGGGCGCGACGGCAAGCCGGCCGAACGCGGGATGCGTGGCCGGGGAGCAAAGGTGGCAAGACCGGGGCAAATGCGCAAGGGCGCGTTTTTACTCCCCGCTGCTATCCCCAGGGCGTCCACAGGGGGCTCCCTCTCCCGGCGTGCGGGAAGAGGGTGGCGAGCCGCGTGAGGGGGCCTTTCCTCTCGTCCGAGCGCAACTGAAACGCCCTCTCACCCGACTTCCCGCAAGCGGGGAGAGGTGAAAGAGCCCCTACTCCTGCAGCTGCCGCTTGAGGATCTCGATCTCCTCGGCCAGCGCCATGTCGTTGCCGACCAGGCCCTCGATCTTGCGCACCGCGTGCAGCACGGTGGTGTGGTCGCGCCCGCCGAAGCGGCGCCCGATCTCGGGCAGGGACCGCAGCGTCAGGGTCTTGGCGAGGTACATCGCGACCTGCCGCGGGCGCACGACGTTGGCCGTGCGGCGCGAGGACAAGAGGTCGGAGCGGCTGACGTTGTATTGCCGCGCCACCACCCGCTGAATGTCCTCGATCTTGACCCGCTTGGGTTCCTGCGGGCGGATCAGGTCGCGCACCTCGCGCTCGGCCATTTCCAGGGTCACCGCATGGCCGGTCAGCTTGTTGTGCGCCAGCAGCCGGTTGAGCGCGCCTTCCAGGTCGCGGCCGTTATGGGTGACGGTCTTGGCGATATAGGACAGCACCGGTAGCGGCACGTCGAAGCTCGGATGATGCGCCCGCGCGGACTGCACGCGTGCTTTGAGGATTTCGAAGCGCAATTCCTCGCCGAGCGCGCCCATCTCCACCACCAGTCCGCCGCCGAGCCGCGAGCGCACGCGGTCTTCGAGCGTTTCCAGCTCCGATGGCGGCCGGTCGGAGGCGATCACCACTTGGCGGCCGGCGTCGATCAGCGCGTTGAGCGTGTGGCAGAACTCGGCCTGGGTCGACTTGCCTTGCAGGAACTGCAGATCGTCGATGACCAGCACACCGATGCCGCGCAGCGCCTCCTTGAAGGCGAGCGCCGTCTGCGTACGCAGCGCCGAGACGAAGCCGTACATGAATTTCTCGGCGGTGAGATAGAGCACCTTGCGTTCGCCCATGGCATTGCCGGCCCAGGTGATGGCCTGCAGCAGATGCGTCTTGCCTAAGCCCACGCCGGCATGGATGTAGAGCGGGTTGAACATCACCGGGTCGGCGCGCTTGGCGGCCGCCACCTGCTTGGCGGCGGCCTGCGCCAGCGTATTGGAGCGGCCGACCACGAAGGTCTCGAAGGAGAGGCGGGCATCGAGCGGCGAGCCGCCGAGCGCCTCGTGCCCGCCGAGGTCGCCGGGTGCCGGCAGGCGGCCATTGCCGTTGCCGTTATTGCTCGGGAAGCGGCCGCCGCCGTTGCCGGCGGTCTCCAGCTCGACCTTGGGCTTGACCGCGCTCGCGCGCACCGCGGAGCGCACGATCAGCTCGACGCGGACGATCTTGCCATTCACCGCCTGCCAGCAGGCCAGCACTTTTTCGGCATAGTGCGACTGGATCCAGCTCTTGAGAAAGCGGGTCGGCACCGACAGGCGCACCGTGCCGTCCTCGTTCGCCTCCAGGTCCATGCGCGCAAACCAGCTTGAAAAGACGTCTTCTCCGACTTCCGCCCGCAGGCGATCCCTGACCCGTGACCAGCTCTCCTGATCCGCGTTGGACATTTCTTGTTCTCTTTTTCGGCTGACTGGTTGAAACGGACGCGGGTGGCTCGGCCTGGCGGGGTGAAACCGCCGACGCGCCGGACGGGACGCAACAGGACTCATTCAAAGATGTCGGCGGTGGTGGCACCGCGGGTTGCGACATCGAGCGAGCGAGTTGCGTCTGTCAGCCGGTAGGCGGCGGGACGGCACCTTGCACGCCGGTCGCAAATGTGGACGCAGCGAGGCTGGCAGAAAACGTGTTGGCTGCAAAGCCGCAAATATTTTCGGAAGAAAAACGGGGAACAGCGGAACCGGAATCCACACTGGACGATGCATGTTCTTGCCGACCGAGAGTGGAAATTCGCACTGCACCCTGCGCTGTCATAATCAATCCCCCTCATTCGGGCTTTTGCCCGCTTCGTCCGCCCCGCACGCGAGCGGCTTGCCGGACTTTCGCCAACCGAAATTCCGAACGCTTAGAGCGTATCGAAACCCGAACGACCCGGCATCCGGCTGCCCGACGCTTGGCACCTTGTCGGTTCGACAAGGCAAGCAACAGCCTTTCTCATCCGCCGATGAGCGTGTGGTGCGACCTTTTCCAGATACCGCCCGAGAAATTCGAGCGCGCCTTAAAAATACACAAGCGAGGGGTGGCGGCAATTCCAATTTGGCCGCGCGCAAGCAGCGCGCGATGCGACAAGCGGCGCCAAGCGGCAGCGTCACGCCAGGAATATTAAATAACAGTTTGATGATTGCGGGGAATTTGAGAATCGAATTGCGCGGCGCGCGCCCGCGCCAAGATGAATTATTCTTTAAGGCTATGACAACGGAAAGCCCCGTCTCTCGGGCATTTCCGGGTCCTCGCCGGCGCTATGAGGATAAGTCGTTCTTGCTGCGTAAATATTCTTGCGCGAAAAACAAGGGTAACTCCTCGTGACGGAATCGCGCTTGCGGGCGCGCGGCGTGCAACTTCTTCAATAAAATCGCGGCGCGCATAGGTCTTTTACATAACTATGACGGTTTCATAAAACCACACCGCGGCGCACGCACGCGCGCCACGGCTGTTTCGGCGAAACTCGTTTGAATTCGATGCAGATCGCCGCCTGCGCGCGGCGCGCGCCGCCCGGTTCGGTGCGAAAAGCTACTTGCCGAGCTTGGCGACACGATGGGCGAGCCGCGATACTTTACGGCTGGCAGTATTCTTATGAGTAACACCGCGCTGCGCCGCACGCATGATGACCGGCTCGGCCGCCTTGAGCGCGGCTGCTGCCGCGGTGCGGTCGCCGGAGGCGATGGCCTCTTCGACCTTGCGCATCGAGCCGCGCATGGTCGAGCGGCGCCCCTTGTTGACTTCGGTCCGGCGCGCGATCACGCGCGTGGCTTTGCGGGCGGACTTGGTATTGGCCATATGACTCTCATTTAACGTGGCGCGACGCGACCATCTTCGGCGCAGGCGCCCGGATTTTACAAGAAAATACGGCGGCGGGAAGGCTCGCCGCCAAGGCGAAGGCTTATAGTGAGGCCGCGCGCGGGCGTCAACGCTTGCGTCAAAAGGCGCCTCAGGCCACCCGTTTGGCCTGCACGGCGTCGTAGCCTGAGGTCACTGCGGCGCGGTCGGCGGCCGCGAGGGACGCCAGCGGCGGCTTGACCCGCGCCAGCGCCGGATCGGCGTGAATATGCGCAAGCAGCGCTTTGACGCCGGAGACCAGCGGTTTGCCGTCGAACAATTTGCGGACCGTGACCGCCGCCGCAAGCGCGGCCGCGTCGCCTTGGCGCCAGGCGCGCCCGCACAGATCGGCGTTGCAATTGGCGGTCGCCGATATGCAACCGGCGAAGGCGCCGCCGCGCGCCTCGATCAGCACCGCTTCGTTCGAGGGGAATACCGCGAAATCGGCGGCGATCGCCGCCGCCGAGCGTGCAAAGGCCATGTCGCCGGATGAATCCTTCAAGCCGACGATACGGCCGGGAAAGGCCTCGCGCAGCCGTTTCACCAGCGCGACGTGCCAGGGCAGGCCCGACATTGCCGGAAAATGGTAGAGGTAGATCGGGATCGTCGTCGCTTCGACCAGCGCGCCGATATAGGCGGCGAGCCCGTCATCCGGTACGCCCTTGTAGTAGAACGGCGGCAGCACCAGGGCGCCGGCAAAGCCGAGCGCCTCGGCGTGCTTGGTCAGCGCCACCGCGTCCGCCACCGCCGCCGCCCCGGTGCCGACCATCAGCCGCTCCAGCGGCAGCGCTTGCGCCTTGTAGGCGCTCATCACCGCCATGCGCTGCTCGCGCGAGAACGAGGTGGCCTCGCCCGTGGTGCCGAGCACGTTGAGGCCGTCGCAGCCATTGTCGAGCAGGAAGCGGGCGAGCTTTGTTGCGCGCGCGAGATCGGGCGCGCCGCTCTCCTCGATCGGCGTGGCTACCGCGGCGATGACGCCGGCGAGGGTCGATTGGGCCATGCGTTCCTCCTTGGCGGGCGCGAATAGCCAATAGTGAGGAGCGAATAGGAGCTCCGTCTAACTATTCGCTCTCTGTCACCCGCTGATATTGTACGCCGCCAGCGCCGCCATGTTGACGAGCTGGTTGTCCTTGGCGCCGAGCTGCACGATTTGCACCGGCCGGTCGAGCCCGACCAGCAGCGGCCCGATCACGGTGGCGCCGCCCAGTTCCTGCAGCATCTTGGTCGAGATCGACGCCGAGTGGAACGCCGGCATCACCAGCACGTTGGCCGGGCCAGACAGCCGGCAGAACGGGTAGGGCGCCATCAGCTCGGCGTTGAGCGCGACGTCGGCGGCCATATCGCCGTCATATTCGAAATCGACCCGCTTGCCGTCGAGAATCTTCACCGCCTCGATCACGCGCGTCGAGCGCTCGCCTTCCGGATGGCCGAAAGTGGAGAAGGCGAGCATTGCGAGCCGCGGCTCGTAGCCGAGCCGGCGCGCGACGCCCGCCGCTTCGATGGCGATCTCGGCGAGTTCCTCGGCATTCGGCATTTCGGTCACCGCGGTGTCGGCCACCAGCACGGTGCGCCCGCGCGCCACCACCAGCGAGGCGCCGATCACCCGGTGCCCGGGCTTGGGATCGATCACGCGCCGCACGTCTTCCAGCGCCACCGAGAAATTGCGCGTCACGCCGGTGACCATGGCGTCGGCGTCGCCCAGCGCCACCATGCAGGCGGCGAAATGATTGCGGTCGGTATTCACCAGCCGCTGGCAGTCGCGCACCAGATAGCCGTGCCGCTGCAGGCGCTCGTAGAGGTAATTGGTGTAGACGCTGTTGCGGGTGGACAGCGCGGCGTTGACGATGTCGATGCCCTCGCCGAGCTCGATGCCGACCTCCTGCGCGGTCGCGCGCACGCGGTCCTCGCGCCCGACCAGCAGCGCACTGCCGAGCCCGGACTGCACGAAGCTCGTCGCCGCGCGGATCACCTGCTCCTCCTCGCCCTCGGCGAACACCACGCGTTTGGGCGAGCGGCGCAGCCGGTTGAACACTTGAACGAGAGTTCCCGCGATCGGATCGCGCCGCGAGCGCAGATTCTCGCGGTAGCCGTCCATGTCGACGATCGGCTTGCGCGCGACGCCGGTGTCCATGGCGGCCTTCGCCACCGCCGGCGGCACATAGGAGATGAGCCGCGGGTCGAACGGCACCGGAATGATGTAGTCGGGTCCGAATTTCGGCCGCGCGCCGTAGGCCGAGGCCACCGCGTCGGGCACGTCCTCGCGCGCAAGATCGGCAAGCGCGCGCGCCGCCGCGATCTTCATTTCCATATTGATGGCGGAGGCGCGCACGTCGAGCGCGCCGCGGAAGATGTAAGGAAAGCCCAGCACGTTGTTGATCTGGTTCGGATAGTCCGAGCGGCCCGTCGCCATGATGGCGTCGTCGCGCACCTCGGCCACTTCCTCCGCCGTGATCTCAGGGTCCGGATTGGCCATGGCGAAGATGATCGGCTTGTCGGCCATCGACTTGACCATCTCCTTGGTGAAGGCGCCCTTGGCCGACAGCCCGAAGGCGACGTCGGCGCCTTCGAAGGCGTCGGCCAGCGTGCGCGCCTTGGTCTTGGCCGCGTGCGCCGACTTCCACTGGTTCATGCCCTCGGTGCGGCCCTGGTAGATGACGCCCTTGGTGTCGCACAGGATCAGATTGTCGTGCCTGAAGCCGATGGCTTGCAGCAGCTCGAGGCAGGCAATGCCGGCGGCGCCGGCGCCGTTGCAGACGAGCTTGGTGGTCGCGATGTCGCGCCCGGTCAGGTGCAGGGCGTTGATCAGGCCGGCGGCGGCGATGATGGCGGTGCCGTGCTGGTCGTCATGGAAGACCGGAATGTCCATCAATTCGCGCAGCCGCTGCTCGATCACGAAGCATTCCGGCGCCTTGATGTCCTCCAGGTTGATGCCGCCCCAGCCGCAGCCCAGCAGCTTGACGCAATTGACGATCTCGTCGGGGTCTTCGGATGAGACCTCCAGGTCGATCGAATCGATGTCGGCGAAGCGCTTGAACAGCACCGCCTTGCCTTCCATGACCGGCTTGGCCGCCAGCGCGCCGCGGTTGCCCAGGCCGAGAATGGCGGTGCCGTTGGTGATGACGGCGACGAAATTGCCCTTCACCGTGTAGTCGTAGGCGCGGCTGGGGTCCTCGGCGATGGCCAGCACCGGGACGGCGACGCCCGGGCGAATATGCGAGCGAGAGGTCGCGCTGGGTCGCCATCGGCTTGGTGGCCACGACTTCCAGCTTGCCGGGGCGGCCGACGCTGTGAAATTGCAGGGCTTCCTGGTCGGTGAAGGTCGGCCGGGTGCGGCCGGGGCGCTTGGCGGACATTGCTACTCCTGGAATACGCGGACCGGGGACCCGGTGCGGGGGACCCTAGCGGAAGCGGCGCCGACTGCTCAAGTTACGAGGCGCCCGGCCGGTTGAACCCGAGGGCGGCGCAGGGTAACCAACCTTCGGGGCGCGCCGCCCGCGAACACCCTTTAGGACCCATGATCCGCTTCTTATTCCGCCTAATCGGCCTGGTCTGCCTGGCCGCCGCCTTTATCCTGGTGATCTATGACGGCACCAAGTCGATCGCGGCCAACAACCTCTATATCACCAGCGTGCGGGCGCTCTGGGAGCTGATCAATGCCGGCAGCCTGGCCAAGGTGAAGCCGCTGATCGTCCCTTATGCCCACGGCATGCTGTGGGACCCCGGCATGCTGGCCTTCCTGGCGGCGCCGAGCTGGGCTGTGCTTGGCTTTCTCGGCATTATTTTCGTCCTGCTCGGCCGCAAGAAGAAGCCGCTGATCGGCTACGCGCGGCCCTGAGGCTTCGCCTCCCGGGCGCAACGCAGCATCCTCCTTTGTCATTCGGGGACGCCGCTGAAAGCGGCGGGCCCGGAATCCATACTCGGCAGCGCTGGGATTGTGGATTCCGGGCTCGCCCGCCTTCGCCCTTTGGGCTTCGGCGGACGCCCCGGAATGACTTTCTCAGGATCGTGATCCTGCTGCCGCGAGACGTGATCGGCGCCTCGCGTTTAAGCTAGGCTGGCGCGTCCCCATATTCCTGCCAACAACGCAGGAGGAACGATCAGATGTTCGGCTTCAAGAAAGTCACCATGCCGAGCCGCGGCGAGGCACTGCCCGGCCGCGGCGAGCCGATCCCCACCGCCAGCGAGCACTTCGTCAATCACCGCCCGCTGACGGGCCCCTATCCGGCCGGCACCGAGAAGGCGCTGTTCGGGCTCGGCTGCTTCTGGGGCGCCGAGCGCAAGTTCTGGGAGCTCGACGGTGTCTATGTCACCGCGGTCGGCTATGCCGGCGGCCTGACGCCCAATCCGACCTACGAAGAAGTCTGCTCCGGCCGCACCGGCCACAACGAGGTGGTGCTGGTGGTCTACGACCCGAAGAAAATCTCCTACGAGACGCTGCTCAAGACCTTCTGGGAGAGCCACGACCCGACGCAAGGCATGCGCCAGGGCAACGACGTCGGCACCCAGTATCGTTCCGGCATCTACACTTTCAACGCGGCGCAGAAGCAGGCAGCGCTTGCTTCCAAGGCCATGTACGAGGCGGAGCTGAAGAAGAAGGGCTACAAGGCGGTCTCCACCGAGATCGTCGAGGCGCCGGAGTTCTATTTCGCCGAGGACTATCACCAGCAGTATCTGGCCAAGAACCCGTTCGGCTATTGCGGGCTCGGCGGCACCGGCGTGTCCTGCCCGATCGGCACCGGCGCCAAGCTGGCCACGGCTTGAATCCATCGGTCATTCCGGGACGGCGCCGATAGGCGCCGGGCCCGGAATCCAGGGCCCCGAAGACAGCGCTTGCCGCTCTGCGATTCCGGGCTCGCGGGCTTTTCGCCCGCGCCCCGGAATGACGGGATGCTCAGACTTTCTTAACCATATAAAGCGTTAATCGGGCCTGTATTTCCCGCCACACGGCCCGGATTCGTCTTCATGCGGGTTACCAGATTGATCGCTCCGCTTCTGATCGCGCTGGCGGTCGCTGCTTGCGCGCGTCAGCAAGCCACGAGCTACGTGATCGATCCCTCCACCGGCCAGCCAGTACCGGTGGTGCAGCAATATTCCCCGCAATACGGCTACGCCCAAGCCGGGTATCAAGCCGGCTATCAGGCCGGCTACCCGGCAAGCTATGCGCAGGCAGCGCCGCAGCCGGCCTATGCGCAGCCGCAAGCGCGCGGCCTCTACCGTGAGCGGCAGAGCTCGCGCCGCCTCCTATGCGCAGGCCTATCCGGCGCAGCAGCCGCAATATGCGGAACCGAACGGCCGCGGGCTGTTTGGCTCGCACGGCATCGCGCAGCAGAGCGGCGGCCGCGGGCTGTTCAACGATGGGTCGAGCACCGTGCAGCCGCAGTATGTGCAGCCGCAATACGCGCAGCCGCAATACGGTCAGCCCTATCAATCCTATGTGCTGCAGTATCACGCGCCGGCGGCGGCCAACGCCTATCGGCAACCGGCGCCCTACGGCTATGGCTACGGCTACGGTTATGCCTACGCGCCGTCGAACTACGAGCAGAGCTATACGCTCGATTCCGGCGACAAGCTGCGCGTGGTGGTGTTCGGCCAGCAGGGCATCAGCGGCGTCTACCCGGTCGACGCCGGCGGCAGCGTGACGCTGCCGCTCGCCGGCACCATTCCGGCGCGCCACTTCACCACCCGCCAGCTCGCCAAGGAGATCACCGACAGGCTCAAGCAGGGCTACGTGCGCGATCCGCACGTCACGGTGACCATCGAGGCCTATCGGCCGTTCTTCATCCTCGGCGAGGTCACCACGCCCGGGCAGTATCCTTTCGTGCCCAACATGACGGTGGAGAACGCGGTCGCGGTGGCGGGCGGCTTTGCCCCGCGCGCGCAGAAGCAGACGGTCGAGCTCTCCCGCCTCGCCAACGGCCAGCGCATCACCAGCCAAGTGCCGCTCAACACGGCCATGCGCCCCGGCGACACCGTCGTGGTCAAGGAGCGGTGGTTCTGATCGCGTTGCGCGGCGCTCAGCTTCGCGAATAAAACGCGGCTGTCGTCGTCCGCGAAGGCGGACGATCCAGTAATCACGGCATTATCGGTGAGTACTGGGTCCCCCGCCTTCGTGTTTGGTGCCGGGGGACGACAACGGAGCGTGAGGCGCGGGCTTCGGCCTATTTCATATGCTTGCCCAAAAATTCCTGCGTGCGGCTCCAGGCGAGATCGGCGGCGGCCTTGTTGTAGCTCGCGCGCTCGTCGCAATAGAAGCCGTGCGCGGCGCCCGGATAGACGTAAGTCTCGGCCTGCGCCTGCTTCTTCTTGATCTCCTCGACGGTCGCCAGCGGGATGCCTTCGTCCTTCTCGCCGAAATGCATCTGCAGCGGGCACTTCGGCTTCTCGTCGGCGAATTTGCCGATCATGCCGCCATAGAAAGCGACGGCGGCGGCAAAGCCGGGCAGCCGGCAGGCGGCCAAAAACGACACGGTGCCGCCCATGCAGAAGCCGATCACGCCCAGCGGGCCGACCCCCTTGAGGTCGCCTTGAGCGGCGGCGACATCGTGCATCATATGATCGAAGTTGAGATTGCCCAGCAGACTGCGCGCATGGGCGATTTCGTCCGGCGTATAGCCGCATTCGAAGTCGCGCGCGAAGCGGTCGAACACCGCCGGCGCCACCGCCGCGTAGCCGAGGCCGGCCAGCCGGTCGCATACCGCGCGGATGTGGTGGTTGACGCCGAAAATCTCCTGCACCACGACCATGCCGCCCTTGCACGCGCCTTGCGGATCGGCACGATAGGCGCCGAGCGAGTGCTTGTCGGCGGTGGTGAGTGTGAACTGCTTGCCCAAGGAAACCTCCCCTTCTTGTCAATCGACGCGGGATCAAACGCAAAGTCGCCCGGCGGATTTTAGCATAGCCGACAGCGGCGCAACTAGCCGGCGTGCCCCGAACGCGGCGTCACCACTTCCCGCGTGCGGGGAGAGGAAAAGCGTGCCTCACGCAAACGCTTGCTTCAGCAGCTCATAGCAACGCTTGCGCGCTGCGTGATCGTACATCATCGAGGTCACCATCAACTCGTCGGCCTGCGTCGCCTTGAGCAGCGGCTCGAGCCGCGCCTTGACCGTCGCCGGCGCACCGACCGTCAGGCGGCTGGCATTCTGCGCGATGCGCGCGCGGTCGACCGGGCTGTAGTCATAGGCCGCCGCCTCCTCCGGTGAAGCCAGCGGCAGATATTCGCCCTTGGCGCGCCGCACGAAATTCAATTCCACCGTGGTCGCCAGCCGCATGGCCTCGGCGTCGGTGTCGGCGCACACCACATGGGTGGCCAGGATCGCGTAGGGCTTGTCGTGCGCGGGCGAGGGCTTGAAATTGGCGCGGTAGAGCCGCATCGCCTCCACCGCGTCGAAATTGGCGAAGTGATGCGCGAAGGCGAAGGCCGCCCCGATTTGGCCGGCCAGTTGCGCCGAATAGTCCGAGGAGCCGAGCAGGAAGATCGGCGGCAGCGGCACTTCCGCGGGCATGGCGCGCACCTTGGCGAACGGGTGGCCTTGCGGGAAGCCTTGCGTCTCGATCAGCATCAGCTCCTGGAAGCGCTCGAGGAAATCGTCCTCGTCGGTGACGCCCTGCCGCCGCCGCAGCATGTACGATGTGGCGGGATCGGTGCCGGGCGCGCGCCCGAGCCCCAGGTCGATGCGGTCGGGATAGAGCGCCTCCAGCACCTTGAAGCGCTCGGCCACCACCAGCGGCGCCCAGTTGGGCAGCATGATGCCGCCGGAGCCGACCCGGATGTGCGTCGTGGTCGCGGCAATCTGCCCGATCATGATCTCGGGCGCCGAGGAGGCGATGGCCGGCAGATTGTGGTGCTCGGCCACCCAGTACCGCACATAGCCGAGCTGGTCGGCGAGCCGCGCCAGATCGAGCGTATTGCGCAGCGCCTGCGCCGCGGTGGAGCCGGCCGACACCGGCGAGAGATCGAGGACGGATAAAGGTATCATGGTGTAGCGGGATATTGACCGAAGGAACGGCGGCGGTCGATAGATTGCCGGCCTTCAATTTAACGCATGTGAAGTGTGTTTTGCGCTTTGTTTGGCCGCTGGCCGCGCGCCGTCCACCGCTATGGCCGCGGCCCTCCCGCCAATTCGACGGCTCGCGATCCGGTAACGATGGACAATATTGCCAAGCAAGACGAGCGGCTGCGGCTCGCGGAACTGGCCGGCTACATGGTGCTCGATACGCCGCCGGAGGAGCCGTTCGATCGCATCGCGCGGCTGGCCAAGACGGTGCTGAAAATGCCGATCGCGCTGATCTCTCTGGTCGACAGCGACCGGCAGTGGTTCAAGTCGCGCCAAGGCCTCGACTTGTGCCAGACCCCGCGCGCGGTTTCGTTTTGCACGCACACGATCGCCGGCGACGCCCCGCTGATCGTGCCCGACGCGCGCGCCGACCCGCGCTTCAGCAACCTCCCGCTGGTGATCGAGTCCCCGCGCGTGCGCAGCTATTTCGGCGTGCCGCTGCGCACGCCCGATGGCCACAATATCGGCGCGCTGTGCGTGATGGATCACGTCACCCGGTATCCCAGCGGCGAGCAGATCCAGATTCTGCAGGACCTCGCGCGCCTGGTCATGGACGAATTGGAGCTGCGGCGGGTCGCCACCACCGACGGCCTGACCGGCGTGCTCAGCCGGCGCGCGTTCATGGAAGCCGCCGACCGCGACATCGCGCGCGCGCTGCGCCACGGCCAATCTCTGAGCTTCGCGCTCCTCGATCTCGATCACTTCAAGCGCGTCAACGACGCGCACGGCCACGCGGTCGGCGACCGCGCGCTGCAGCAGGTGACCAAGCTGGTCAGGAACGTGCTGCGCAAGGAGGACTATATCGGCCGCATTGGCGGCGAGGAATTCGCCGTGGCGATGCCGATGACGGAAGACCGGCGCGCCTACGAGGTCGCCGAGCGCCTGCGCCAGCGCGTTCGCGAAAGTGCCTTTGTCGTCGCCGGCGACGACCTCATCCTCAGCGTCAGCGTCGGCATTGCCACATTGTTGCCCGGCGATCGCGGCGTGGAAAATATCCTGGCCCGCGCCGACGAGGCGCTCTACGGCGCCAAATTGGGCGGCCGCAACCGCTCGGTCTGCTATCAGGGCGCGCCGCTCGCGGTTTCTTGAATTGCCGATTTCCCGGCGGCGTTTCCATGCGTATGATATGGGCGGACCGCAAGGGAGCGCACCGATGGCCTCGCTGCTCGAATGGAAGGTTCCGCCGTCCGCGCAGCCGCGCGCGGAGGACTACGGCTACGATCTCGAGCGCGCGCTTTCCGCGGTGGTCGGCCTGCATTCGCTCGTTCCGGCCGACGCCTTCACCGCCGACACGCTCGGCGTCGAGCGCGCCGGCAACGGCGTCATGATCGACGACGGCCTCGTGCTCACCATCGGCTATCTGATCACCGAGGCCGAGACCGTCTGGCTGCATTACGGCGACGGCCGCGTGGCGCCCGGCCACGCGCTCGGCTTCGATGCCGAGACCGGCTTCGGCCTGGTGCAGGCGCTCGAGCGGCTCGAGCTGCCGGTGCTGCCGCTCGGCTCATCGAGCAAAGCCGAGGTCGGCGAACGCGTGGTGGTGGGCGGCGCCGGCGGCCGCACCCGCTCGCTCGCCGCCCGCATCGCCACCAAGCAGGAGTTCGCCGGCTATTGGGAATACGTGCTCGACGAGGCGATCTTCACCTACCCCGCGCATCCCAATTGGGGCGGCACCGCCTTGATCTCGCCGGCCGGCGAATTGATCGGCCTCGGCTCGTTGCAGGTCGAGCGCCAGCGCGAGGGCCGCGACGAGCATCTCAACATGATGGTGCCGATCGATATCCTGAAGCCGATCCTCGACGACCTGCGCAAGTTCGGCCGCGTCGACAAGCCGGTGCGGCCCTGGCTCGGGCTCTATTCCACCGAGATCGAGGACAAGATCGTCATCGTCGGCATCGCGCCCAAGGGCCCGGCCGCGCGCGCCGAGCTCAAGACCGGCGACGTCATCCTGGCCATCGCGGGCGAACGCGTCTCTTCGCTCGGCGCCTTCTATCGCAAAGTATGGGCGCTGGGCGAAGCCGGCGTCGAAGTGCCGCTCACCCTCTACCGCGAGGGCGTCACCTTCGACGTGGGCGTCAATTCCTCCGACCGCGCCAAGTTCCTGAAAACCCCGCGCATGCATTGAGCCTGTCATTCCGGGTTCGCACGCTGGCGCGTGCGCCCTGGAATGACAGTTTCATTTCTTGCCGAACACTTTCCTCGCCCCCGTGCGCGCGAAGGCGAGCGTGATCGCCCAAGCGAGCAGCGCGCTCACGCCGAAGGCGACGCGGCCGACCGTCTCGGCCAGCGAGCCGCCGAGCGGGATCGGCAGCACGAAATGGCGCGAGCCGGCGCCGACGGCGATCCAGGTGGCGGCAGCGGCGAGCCCCGCGCAGGCCGCGACCGTCGCCAGCCATTGCAGCGCGATGAGCGCGCGCGGCGCGTCGGCCGGCAGCTCCTCCTGCGCGTCCGCCACGTTGAGCCAGCCGCGCACCAGCACCATGACGCCGCCGGCCAGGAACACCAGGCCGAGGCAGGCCGACAGCCACAAGGGTCCGTTGATCTTGCCGGGCGGCGGCGCCAGGCCCGCGCCGGCCAGCATGAAATAGAGCCCGCCGGCGCTGCAGACGGCGCCGATCGCCAGCAGCCCGCGGTCATGGGCACGTGAAAACGAACCGAACCCGGCCACGCCAACGCACTCCGATCCGCGGAGCAGCATGACAGAGCTTGCTTGAGGAATCGTTGCGCCGCGTCCGGGGCACGCGGCCCCTCAGCCCTCCTCGATCGCGTCGACGCGGTCGGGATAGAAGGCCAGATGGTCCTTGATCTCGGCCACCGCCGCATAGGGCGCTTCATACGTCCACACCGCGTTGGCGGCGCTTTTGCCGTCCACGCCGATGCCGAAATAATTGGCGTCGCCCTTGTAGGGGCAATGGCTCTTGTGCTCGCTGCGCGTGAGCGCGGCCATGTCGACGTCGGCGCGCGGAATGTAGTTAACGGCGGGATAGCGCGCTTCCTTAAGCGAAAGTGCACGGGTTGTATCGGCGATCGTCTTGCCGGCGAACGTCACGCGCACGCGCTTGTCGTTGCGCGCAATCGTTATCGGATGGTCGGGTCCCGGTTGCTTCATCGCTTGGCCTCCAGCCTTATTTACGCACCGTTAGTCATGGCGTGCAACCGCGCGCACGCGGGGCGCGTTCCCTGAGTTGCGAAAAATTGAACGAACGATCTTAGCAAACTCGCAGAATCTTTGAACTAGCCTTGCTGCCAACCGAGACAGTGAAGGCGCGCCTGACAATGTCCGGCGGTTCTCCCGCGATGGCCGACAAGTCGATCGAAAAGATGATCCAGGGCCTCAACATCCTGATCGTCGACAATAATTCCTACATGCGCCGGCTCACGCGCACGATGCTGATGAATCTCGGCGCCAAGTCGGTGATCGAGGCTGGCGACGGGCTCGCCGCGCTGGAAGCGATCCGCACCTGCGACCCCGACGTCATGCTGCTCGACTGGGACATGCCGGTGCTCAACGGCATGGAGGTGATGCGCATCGTGCGCTCGCCCGGCGTGTTCCCGCGCCCCAATCTGCCGATCATCATGCTGACCACCCGCGCCCAGCGCCGTTACGTGGTGGAGGCGCTGCGCGCCGGCGCAAACGAATTTCTGCTCAAGCCGACCTCGCCCAAGGCGCTGTGCGACCGGCTGATGGCGATCGTGGCCAACCCGCGGCCGATGGTGAAGCTGGGCGAGTTCTACGTGCCGCAGCCGCGCCGCATGCCGGTGGTGCAGGACGTGGCGCTCGGCGGGTGAGGCGCGGCCGCGCACGCCATTTCCTTTTCGTCATTCCGGGTCCGGTCCCTGTCGGGGCCGTCTCGGAATGACCGCTGTGGGATCCGAAAAACTGGCGCGCCCGAGGGGATTCGAACCTCTGACCTTTGCCTTCGGAGCAATCTAACTCGCCCCACGCACAAAAACGACAGGGCGTGCTATACTGCGCTATGCCGCTGAGAATACTTCCAAAATTTAAAATTCGCGTTTGGCGTGGGGAGACATAGCACGTCGAGCGCCGTTCGATTTGGGCGGCCGCTATGTTTGCGCGGTCGCACGTCTTTCGGAAACTCGTTTGGCAGCGAAGGTTGCGCGAATTTCGGGCGCCTGAGCGCATATCAACCGACCGGTTGATGTACGTCGGTCCGGCCACCAATATCGTCCGATCGGTCGAAAGGACCGGATTGATGACAATGCCGGAGAAGGCGTTCTCGGATCTTCTTGGTAACATCTACGACGCGACGCTCGACCCAAGTGTTTGGCAACACGTCATGGCGGGTATCGTAGCATTCGTCGGCGGTCAGTCCGCCGGCATGGGAACGTACTATCCGGTAAGCAAGAACATCGAGGCGCTTTGCCACTTCGGCTGTGACCCGCATTATCTCCAGCTTCAGGTCGGCGTCTATGCCGGGCTCGATCCGCACGCGGGGTTGTTCTTCTTTCCGCCCGAGCAGGTGGTCAGCATCGCCGACATCATGCCATACGACCAATATCTCGACACCCGCTTCTACCGCGAATGGGCGCAGCCGCAGGGCTGGATCGATTCCGCCTGCGCGGTGCTCGACAAGTCCGCGACCAGTTTCTCGATGCTCGGTGTCTACCGCAATGCCGAGAGCGGCCGCGTCGATGACCTCATGCGCAACCGCATGCAGATGATTGTTCCGCATGTGCGTCGCGCTGTTTTGATCAGTAGGGTTATCGATCTCAAGGTTGCCGAAGCCGCCCGCTTCTCGGAGCTGCTCGATGGTCTCAGCGCCGCGATATTGTTCGTCGACGCCAAAGGGCGGATCGTTCATGCCAATAGCTGTGGCCACGAGATGCTTGCCGAAGGGCAGGTCCTCTCCCGCCAGCAGGACTACCTTTCCTCCACCGATCCGAATGCCGCGCGCGCGTTGCGGGAGGCGATCGCATGCGTCGAGAATGGCGACTTCGGGGTTGGCAACAGTCCCGTTGCGCTGTCGCCCCCGTTGCAAGCCGACGGGCGCTGGCTTGCCCACGTCCTGCCTCTGACTTCAGGGTTGCGGCAGCGCGTGGGTGCGGCCTATTCGGCTGCAGCAGTGCTGTTCGTGCAGAGGGCCGCTCTCGATACGCCTTCGGCAATGGAAGCGGTGGCGAAGCTCTACAGGCTGACGCCGACTGAGGTCCGCGTGCTCCGCGCGGTCGTCGAACTTGGAGGCGTGTCACCGGTTGCCGGGACCCTCGGCATTTCGGAAGCGACAGTGAAGTCTCATCTGCAGCATCTGTTCGAAAAGACCGGCATTCGCCGTCAGATGGACCTGGTGAAGCTGGTCGCCGGACACGCAAGCCCGCTGCGCGCGTGACGCGCGTCCCAACTGTCCGCGCAGCGCGTTCAGCGATCACCGGCCTCCAAACTTGTAGCTGAGGGCGACGCGAACGACGTCCAAATTAGTGTGCGCGTCGTATCGGAAGCCGATGCCG
This sequence comes from uncultured Pseudomonadota bacterium, assembly GCA_963805535.1. Taxonomy (GTDB): domain Bacteria; phylum Pseudomonadota; class Alphaproteobacteria; order Rhizobiales; family Xanthobacteraceae; genus Pseudolabrys. The sequence goes on along the minus strand of CAWDUV010000001.1, from coordinate 201,741 downwards.
GCGACATTCGGAGTAAACGCGTTGAAGACTCGTGGCGTCAATGGCCCGCTGAAGTTGTCGTTGAAATGATAGTGGAGGTATTCCGTGCGAACGATCCAGTTGCCGCTCCACGCGTATTCGAAGCCGCCGCCGACGACCCAGCCCCACGTAATCGTGTTCGAAGATCCGGGAGCGGTGAAACCGCCATTATCGCCGAGGTTCGGGATGACTACATTGGCTGTGTATTTCGCGTGCTCGAAGGCAGCGCCGCCCGTTGCGTAGAGCAGCAGGCGATCGAATGTAACGCCGCCGCGCGCCCGCAGGGAGCCGAGCCAATCAATATCGCGGCTGGTGATCCCGTAACTGTCTCGCACGCGGCCGGGCGGTGAACCCTGCAACGGGGCGACAAAGCCGCTTGCCGCCAGGTGAGTCCAGGACAAATCCGCTTCCAGGCCGAGAAGAAGGCGAGGCGAGACCTGCGTATCAAAGCCGATCTGTCCGCCACCAAGGAAGGCCGAGCTTGCCCCCAACGGGATGTCCTGTTGCGGAATGCCAACGGAACTTTCCGGATACGGAATGGCGGTCATCGATGAACTGCGAGCCCATCCCCCGCCGAGATGGGCGCCAACATGAAAACCGGTCCAGTTGTATGGGATCGCCGACCTCTCTGCGGCTCCAGCCGAAGCACATCCGAACACAACGAAGAGTGACGCAAGGAAGGTTATTTTCATCGATCCGTTCTCCGACGATTTCAAACCCCTGCCGTTGCGCCTCGCGGCACGGTCAGTGGGTATCGCCTGGAGATCCTGTATCGATGAAATCGCGTGCGGGTTCGCCAACCGTTCGGCTGAGGAGACGACAGGCATCCACGAGATGTGGCGGTTCGGACACAATTGCCGTGGGTCCGGCAGTGCCCAGTTTTGTACCGAAATGGCGCGCCCGAGAGGATTCGAACCTCTGACCTTTGCCTTCGGAGGGCAACGCTCTATCCAGCTGAGCTACGGGCGCAACTTATAGGGCTCACATAAACGATCGGGCGCCCAGCGGCAACGCCGCCGCCATGCGAAAAAAGCCGGAAAACCCAAGCTTTCTGTGACTAAAACCGCTCTTTGAGTGCAGAAAGCCCTTGCGCGCCAACGCGAATCTTCTAGTGCTGGGTCTTCGCGCATTGTGCGCGCAAGGAGCGATTTCAATGGCAGCAAAAGCAGCCGCCCCGGCGAAGCCTAAGACCGCCAAGCCGGTCACCACCCGGCATCTGGCCGCCGCGCTTTCGGAACAGCATCAGCTGACCAAGAAGCAGGGCCTGGAGATGATGGAAGACCTGATCGGCATGATCACCAAGCACCTGAAGAAGGGCGAGCGGGTCAAGATCTCCGGCCTCGGCATCCTGCAGGTGCGCAAGCGCGCCGCCCGCATGGGCCGCAATCCGGCGACCGGCGAGCCGATCCACATCAAGGCCTCCAAGAAGGTGGCCTTCCGCGCCGCCAAGGATCTCAAGATGGCGATCTGACGCCGGCGGTATCCCTATCCCGCAAAGCCCCGCCGGCCTCCGGCGGGGCTTTTGCTTCAAGTGCCTCAAGTGCTTCAAGCGGGCCGTTTGGCCGCCGCGGTCGCGGCGCCCGCGGTGCCCGCTACCCCAAGAATTTTTCCCTAATTGCTCTTGACAATAATCCCAGGTGTATTATCCTAATCGCATCCCGCCTCGGTACCGAGGGGTGTCTGTACAGCATCTTCAGACACGGGGCGGGGAGCGGTGGCCGGGGAATGACGTGCAATCGGAGATGCGATTGCGCGGCCCGGCGGTCCAAGCCGCGAAGCTTCCGGCCCGCTCGGCGTGCGGGTCGAGGGCCCTGACGGCCGGTAGGCCGGGACCCCCGTCAGAGGGGGACCGACCGAGTGCCTGGTCCTCAACGGTAGACAGTCGCCGCAAGGCACGTAAGCGCTCGACTACCGGGAACCTTCGTGGAGCAAACCTATAAACACCGCGCGCGGGACGCCTTGGGACTGGCGGACTTGCGGAGCCCTTTGCGGAGCGCTGAAAGCGTGAAGCGGGGCTGTTTGATGCGCTTCGGTGCCGTGAGGCATCGAAGCCTGCGGGTCCGTTCGGGCCCAGCGGCGTCCCGCGCGCCCTCGGTTCCTTTCGAGAGCGGGCGGCTTGGAATGCAGGCCTTCCCCGGGCCTCCCAAACCAATAGGGGCGGCGGAGCGTTGGCTTTTTCAAACAGGGACGATGGAATGAACGAGCGAGCGGCGAACTCGCTTCACCCTCCCCTGCCGGGGGAGGGTGCAGCGTGCGCAACGTCAGGCGCGACGGCCGCGGCAACCCGCCCTGTGGAACGCTCATGAACGCGCGCATGACAACCATGCACCGAATTTGCAGCGCGCAGTGCGGAATTGAGGCATTGTCTTTTCCTCTTCCCGCTAGCGGGCGGAGATGAAATAAACCCCGGCAACGCTTCGCAAATCGTTCCATGGACCTCCTGCACATCGCGCTGCTCGGCGCAACCGGCGTCGTCGCCGGCGTCATCGCCACCACGGTGGGCGGCGCGGCGGTGGTGATCTATCCGGCGCTCTTGGCCACCGGCGTGCCGCCGCAGATGACGGCGGTCGCCAACGTCGCCTCCATCGCGCCCGCCGCCATGCTGGGCGCGCTCGCCGACCGCTCGCAATTGCCGCCGTTCAACGGCGCCTTCCTCGGCATGATCCTGGCCTCGATCGCCGGCTCAGGCGTCGGCGCCGTGCTGTTGTTGGCGACGCCCGAGCGCATGTTCGCGCAGTTGATGCCGTTGCTCATCGGCTTCGCCACCGTGCTGTTCGCTTATTCCGAGCGCATCAGCAAATGGCTGCGCGCGCGCGCGGAAGGCCGCGGCCACAGCATCACCTTCAGCGTGGCGAGCCTGCGCATCTTGCTGCCAGTTTCGTTCTACGGCGGCTATTTCGGCGCCGGCGTCGGCATCATGCTGCTGGGCGTGTTTTCGCTGGCCACCGGCGGCGACTACCGCGCCGCCAACGTCGCCAAGAATTTCGTCGCCAGCCTCAACGGCATGACCGCGACCGTCATCTATGCCTCGCACGGCGCGGTGCCCTGGCCGCAGACCTTGGCGCTGATGGTCGGCACCGCTCGGCGGCGGCGTCATCGGAGCCCATGTCGCGCGGATCATCCCGCGCCGCCTGGTGCAGGTGCTGGTGGTGCTGGTGGGCGCGGGCTTAACCGTCGCGCTCGCGCGCCGCTACTGGTTCTGAAGCGAATGGCTCTGCACACGATCCTCATGCTGTTTGCCGCCGGCGTCGTCGGTGGCATGATGACCTCGCTGGTCGGCGGCGCCGCGGTCGTCACCTATCCGGCGCTGATCGCGGCCGGCCTGTCGCCGCTCACCGCCACGGTGTGCAATCTCACCGCCGCGGTTCCGGGCGCCTTCTTCGCCGCGCTGTCCGACCGCGGTCAATTGCCGCCTTTCGACCGCGCCTTCGTCGCCATGTGCCTGGCCTGCATGATCGGCGCCGGCGCCGGCGGCCTGCTGCTGCTGGCGACGCCCGCGCGCTTCTTCGAGATCCTGGTGCCGATCCTGCTCGGCTTTGCCACCGTGCTGTTCGCCTTCTCCGGGCGGGTCAGCGGCTGGCTGAAGGCGCGCGCCGCCCAGCGCGGGCACGACATCGTCTTCGGCGTCACCAGCCTGAAAGCGCTGCTGCCGGTGTCCTTCTACAATGGCTATTTCGGCGCCGGCTCGGGCGTGCTCACGCTCGGCGTCCTGTCGTTGGCGACCGATGGCGACTACCGTTCGGCCAACGTCGCCAAGAACCTGGTGACCAGCCTCAACTGCGGCGCCGCCGCCGCGATCTTCATCTTGCGCGGGAGGATCGATTGGCCGCCGACCGTGGCGCTGATGGTCGGCACCGCCGTCGGCGGCGTCGTCGGCGCTTCGCTGGCGCGCATTGCCCCGCGTGCGCTCATGCGCATCGCCGTGGTCGTGGTCGGCGCGGCGCTGACGGTGGCCTTCGCCTGGCGCTATTGGTTTTGACGCGGACCTCCCTCCCCCCGGGCAGGCGGGGAGAGGGGAATTGCCGCGATCTTAACGCTTGATCTGCACGCGCAAGGTTTCCTCGACGGCGCGATCGAAGGAATTGCCGGTGTGCGCCGGCGATTTCTTGGCCTGGTCGCGCACATATCGATCGCGTTGCTTGACCAGCGTGGCCATGCGCTCGTTGAGCGTCTTGCGCTCGGCCATCTGCTTGTCGATCAGCGCCTGACGCTTCTCCGCCGGCATGTTGCGCAGCGCGTCGGGCAGTTCATCGTCTTTCACGGCGTCGAGCTTCTGCCGCCCCGATTTGACGTCGGCGACCAGATCGCCCCTGCCGGTGATGGCGCTGCCAGGAGACTTCGCGGCGTTGCGCGACAGGTAGCCGGCCATTTCCGCCGCCACCGGGCGCGGCGCCGCGGCGGTCTGCCGCGTTTTTTGCTCGACGTCGCCGCGCTGCCGGCGCGGACCATAGGGGATCACCGTGCCGTTAATCTCGTTCTGCAGCTCGATGATCTCGCCGTCATACGGCGACTCGATCACGACGACGTGGCCGCCGTTCTGCGGGATCGGGATGTAACGGCCGTGGCCCATTTGCGCGATCGTGCGCCACACGCGCTCGGTGTCTCGCGCGCCGCCCGCCTGCACCGCGTTGACGATAATGTCGCGGTCGCGCGCCATGCGCAGTACCTCGGGATATTTGACGTCTTGCGCATAGTCCATGTGCGGCGGCGCGTCGCCGACCAGGAACATGATGCGGCAGATTTCGCGACCTTGCGTCCACGACAGCTTGGTCACCGCCACGTCGAGCGCCTCGTTGACGCTTTCAGGCCAGTCGCCGCCGCCGCGCGCCTTCAGCTCCAGGAGATTGGCGTAGAGATCCTGGATGTCGGTGGTGAGATCGAATTTCCTGGTGACGTATTCGTCGCCGATATCGCGATACGCGACGAGCCCCATGCGGATTTCGGCGTCGGGGTTGGCATCGACGATTGCGGTGGCGATCGACCAGATCTTGCGTTTGGCACCTTCGATAAGCGGCCCCATCGAGCCGGTGGTGTCGAGCACGAAAACGACTTCGACAACGGGCTTGCCGGAAAAGGTCTTTCCGGCGAACGCACTCGACCAAACGAACGGCAGCGTCAAGAAGGCGAGAGCCGCGGCCCTCGCGAGATGGACATGCATGATTTTACCCCTCTCGAATGGATTCGAACGGGGGAATGTTCCAGTGCCATCACGACGGCCGTAGGCCGGAACTGGGGCCGACCGCCGGCCAATCTATGGCGGCGTAGCCCTCGATAAGGCGGCTCTGCCGCAATTTATCGCTAAAGCGCAACGGCATTCACGGCGACGGCGAGCTCGCACACGCGCCGCGTCATGGCGCTGGCCGGATCGGTCAGCGGATCGACCACGGTGAAATGATTGGCGCCCGGCACTTCCTCGTAACGCGTCTCGGCCATGCCCTGGCGCCAGGCCTCGGCGATCGTCCTGCTCTGGCGCAGGAATTCGCTCGAATTCGGCGCCGCCCACCACGGCATCGAGCGCGCGGCCGGCCGGCACGTTCCAGTACAGCGGCGACACGCGGCGCGCTTCGGCTTCGTCGAGCCGCAGGTCCTGGTTCTGCGACACATGAACGAGCGGCGTCAGATCGAACACGCCGGAAATCGCATAGGCGCTCGGCACCAGGTCGGCCGGCGCGTCGGCGGCAAGGGCCTTCCATTCCTGCGCCACCATGCAGGCGGCAAGATGCCCGCCGGCGGAATGGCCGGCCACCATGATGCGCTGCTTGCGCTTGCGCCACAGAAAGAGACAGGCCGCGCGCATCTGCTCGATGATGTTGGCGATCGGCACCTGCGGGCAGAGCTCGTAGCCGGCAAGCGCGACGGTGACGCCCTTGGCGTTCGGCCCGGCCGCCACTTGCGTGAACATCGACGGATCGAGCGAGCGCCACCAGCCGCCATGGATGAACAGCAGCAGCGGGGCGGAGCCGTCGTCATCCTTGGCGGGCAGGATATCGACGGTCTGGCGCGGCGCCGGGCCGTATTTGAGCCCAAGCTCGGCGCCGGGCGAGGCCGCGCGATAGGCGGCCGCGTCGCGCGTCCAGCGCTCGAAAATCTGCGGATGCTCGGGCACGCGGCCGCGGTTGTCGTATTCCTTTTCGTAGTCGATGGTCATGCGCCGCTCCACAATTGCGCCGGCAGAGTGCGGCAAGGCGGTGCGACAAGCAAGGCGACAGTGCCGGAAAAAAACGCTATCTCTGCCCCATGAAAATCGACGGCAAGCACACCCGCAGCATCTGGCTGGAAGGCGATGGCCAAAGCGTCGGCATTATCGACCAGACGCAATTGCCGCATCGCCTGGTCATCGCGCAACTGAAGACGCTGGAAGACGCCGCGCGGGCCATCAAAACCATGCAGGTGCGCGGCGCGCCGCTGATCGGCGCCACCGCCGCCTACGGCGTGTGGCTGGCGTTGCGCGACGATGCCTCCGACGAGGCGCTGGAGCGCGCCTATGCCACGCTGATTGCCACCCGCCCGACCGCCATCAATCTGAAATGGGCGCTCGACGAGATGATGGCCGTCGTGCGCAACAAGCCGCGCGCCGAGCGGCTCGAAGCCGCCCTGCAGCGCGCCTGCGAGATCGCCGACGAGGACGTCGCCATCAACCAGGCGATCGGCCGGCACGGCCTCAAGCTCATCGAGCAGATCGCGGCGCGTAAGAACGGCGAGCGCGTCAATCTGCTCACCCATTGCAATGCCGGCTGGCTGGCGACGGTCGATTGGGGCACCGCCACCGCGCCGATCTATATGGCGCATGACAAGGGGCTGCCGGTGCATGTGTTCGCCGACGAAACCCGCCCGCGCAACCAGGGCGCCTCGCTCACCGCCTGGGAGCTCGGCCACCACGGCGTGCCGCACACGGTGATCCCGGACAATACCGGCGGCCATCTCATGCAGCACGGTCTGGTCGACCTGGTGATCGTCGGCACCGACCGCGTCACCGCGCAGGGCGACGTCTGCAACAAGATCGGCACCTATCTGAAGGCGCTGGCCGCGCGCGACAATGGCGTGCCGTTCTACGTGGCGCTGCCGTCGCCGACGATCGACTTCACGGTGCGCGACGGGCTGGCCGAAATCCCGATCGAGCAGCGCGGCGGCGAAGAGGTCGCCACCGTTACCGGCAAGACCAAAGACGGCCGCATCGAGACTGTGCAGATCGTGCCGGACGGCTCGCCCGTCGCCAATTACGCCTTTGACGTGACGCCGGCGCGGCTGGTCACCGGGCTGATCACCGAGCGCGGCGTCTTGCCGGCCGACCGCGCGGCGCTTGCGGCGGCCTTTCCCGAGCGTGGTAAGGTCGCATCATGAGCATCGCCGCCAGACAGCCGCTGGAATTGCCCATCGACGGCCGCCAGTCGGAAACCGCGCTGGCGGTGGCGCGCGGCGCCGCGCGCCTGCTGCACGCGCACGGCTTCTGCGTGGTGAGCGAATTGCCGTTGCCGTCGGGCCGCCGCGCCGACCTGGTGGCGCTCGATGCCGGCGGCGCGGTCTGGATCGTCGAGATCAAGTCCTCCGTCGCCGATTTCCGCGCCGACCAGAAATGGCAGGACTATCGCGCCCATTGCGACCGGCTGTTCTTCGCCACCACCATCGAAGTGCCGTGCGAGATCTTCCCGCCCGATACCGGGCTGATCGTGGCCGACGCCTTCGGCGCCGAATTCAGATGCGAGGCACCCGAGCACAAATTGCCCGCCGCCACCCGCAAAGCCATGATGCTGCTGTTCGCCCGCGCCGCCGCGCTGCGCCTGCAATCGCTCGCCGATCCGAACAGGGCCTTATGGGGACGTGGGTTGACCGTGCGTCAAACTCGGCTGTCATCGCCCGCGAAGGCGGGCGATCCAGTAACCACCGCGCTGCGGAATGGCGGATGCCGTGAAAACTGGATGCCCCGCTTTCGCGGGGCATGACAGTCAGACTGTGCGGCAAGGAGCGAGAGTTACCTTGGCGCCCTTTTGGCCAAAATCCGCTGCAGCGTGCGGCGGTGCATGTTGAGCCGGCGCGCGGTCTCCGAAACGTTGCGGCCGCACAGTTCGTAGATGCGCTGGATGTGCTCCCAGCGCACGCGGTCGGCCGACATGGGATTTTCCGGCGGCTCGATCTTCCTGGTATCCATGGCGAGCAGGGCGGCCACCACGTCGTCGGCGTCGACGGGCTTGGCCAGATAATCGACCGCGCCCAGCTTCACCGCGTTCACCGCGGTGGCGATATTGCCGTAGCCGGTGAGGATGATGCCGCGCGCCTCGGGGCGGCGGCGCTTGAGCGCGGAGATGACGTCGAGCCCGTTGCCGTCGCCCAGCCGCATGTCGACCACCGCGAAGGCCGGCGTCGATTTTTCCACCTGCAGCAGGCCGTCGGCGACCGACTCGGCGGTGGCGACGGTAAAGCCGCGGCTTTCCAGCGCCTTGGCCAGCCGCTGCAGAAACGAGCGGTCGTCCTCGACGATCAGCAAGCTGCGCTCGCTCGGGACCTTTTCCTGCGCCGCCGGTTGCGCGACGTCGTTCATCGCCATATCCACGCTGTCACCCCGTTACCGTTGTGGCATGCACAGCATAGTCATCATGTCGCGCGACCTCAAGCCGCAGCGAAGGTTAAAGGCCGCTCGAAATCTTCGCGCCGCCAGCGCAACTTTACCACCGCGCCGCGCGCCGGAACGGCGCGGTTTTGGAAGCTGAGCACGGCGCCCGAGCGCTCCAGCAGCGTCTTGGCGATGAAGAAACCCAAGCCGAGGCCGGTCGGCTCCTCCGACTCGCTGAGATTGTGGCGACGGCTGGTGACATAGGGCTCGCCGATGCGCGCCATGATTTCCGGCGCAAAGCCCGGCCCGTCGTCGCCGATTGCCACCTCGAGCGCGTCCTCGCTCCATTGCGCGCTCACCGTCACGCGCTCGCGCGCGAAATCGACGGCGTTCTCCAAGAGATTGCCGAGCCCGTAAAGGATCGCCGGGTTGCGCGCGCCCTCCGGCTCGTCGCGCCGCTCGGCCGGCAGCGAAACGTCGATGGCGACGCCGAAATTGCGATGCGGCGCCACCACTTCCTCGATCAACGCCGACAGTGGCATGCGGTCGAACGGCGCGCCGCCGGAAGACAATTCGGTGAGCTTGCCGAGAATGTCGCGGCAGCGCGTCGCCTGCTCGCGCAACAGGCGCACGTCGTCGCCGTGCGGGGCTTCCTTGGCGATGGCGTTCTCCAGTTCCTTGGCGATCACCGCGATGGTCGACAGCGGCGTGCCGAGCTCGTGCGCGGCGGCGGCGGCGAGCCCGTCGAGCTGCGAGAGATGCTGCTCGCGCGCCAGCACCAGCTCGGTGGCGGCGAGCGCGTCGGCGAGCTGGCGCGATTCTTCCGTGATCTGCCAAGCGTAGACACCGATGAAGCCGATGGCGAGCAGGATCGAAAGCCAGACGCCCATCATGTAGATCGGCGGCAGCTTCAGCGGATCTTCCGAATCCCACGGCAGCGGATAGTGCACGAACACCAGCGCGGTGGCGCAGGCGACGGCGAAGCCGCCCAGCATCAGCGTGAAGCGCGGCGGCAGCGCGGTCGCCGACAGCAGCACGGGCCCGAGGAACAGGAAGGCGAAGGGGTTCTGCAGGCCCCCGGTGAGGAACAAGAGCACCGCCAGCTCGGCGATGTCGAAGGCCAAGAGCCAGGCGGCGCGGTCGGGATCGAGCCGCTGCGTGATCTGGAAACGCAGGCGCAGCGCCACGTTGAGCCAGGCGGCGAGCGCGATCGCGGCGAGGCAGGCATAGATCGGCAGCTCGAAATCGAGCCCGTAATAGACCCCGAGCACGGCGGTGGTCTGCCCGATGATGGCGAGCCAGCGCAGCCGCACAAGCGTATCGAGCCGCACATTGCGGCGCGGATGGTTCTGGGCGAGGTCGAAGGCCGGCATGGGCGTAATCTAATGCCTCCGTCGCTAGGGTACCAATTGCACGGGGCTTGCGCTCCCCGCGCCGGCGGGTCACATCTCGGCGCAAATGGACGCCAGCAATACCAGCGCCGTGGCCGTCGACCGCCTGGTCAAGCTCTACCGGGGCGTGGCGGCGGTGGACGGCATTTCCTTTCGCCTGGCGCCGGGCACCATCACCGGCCTGCTCGGCGGCAACGGCGCCGGCAAGACCACCACCATCGCCATGATCATGGGCCTGGTCATGCCCACCTCCGGCAGCGTCAGCGTGCTGGGGGCGCGCATGCCGGACGAGCGCTACCGCGTGCTGCACCGCATGAATTTCGAAAGCCCTTACGTCGACATGCCGACGCGGCTGACGGTGCGGCAGAATCTATCGGTGTTCGCCCAGCTTTACGGCGTCGCCGACATCGCCGCGCGCATCGACAAGCTCGCCGCCGATCTCGACCTCATCGAGTTCCTCGACCGGCCCAACGGCAAGCTCTCCGCCGGGCAGAAGACGCGCGTGTCGCTCGCCAAGGCGCTGCTCAACACGCCGGAAGTGCTGCTGCTCGACGAGCCGACCGCCTCGCTCGATCCCGATACCGCCGACTGGGTGCGCTCGCGGCTGGAGGATTACCGGCGCGACAACCGCGCCACCGTCCTGCTCGCCTCGCACAACATGAACGAGGTCGAGCGCCTGTGCGAGCGCGTCATCATCATGAAGCGCGGCCGCATCGAGGACGACGACACGCCCGCGCGGCTGCTCGCGCGCTACGGGCGGCAGACCATGGAGGAAGTCTTCCTCGACGTCGCGCGCGGCCGCGGCCGGCAGAGCGAGGCGGCGCAATGATGGCAGCATTCGTGTCCCGGACGCGGCGCAGCGTGAAGCGAAGCGGAACGGTGCGCCGCAGATCCGGGACCCAGCTTTCTTTTGCAGAAACCGGGGTCCCGGGTCTGCGCCGCAGCATTGTATGCTGCGGCGCGCCCGGGACACGAAGCTGAGGTGAACGCAATGGAATTTTCCCTCAGCCGCGTCGGCGCCATGGTGCGGCGCTACTGGTACCTGCTGCGCTCGTCCTGGCCGCGCATCCTCGACCTCATCTACTGGCCGACCGTGCAGATGCTGATGTGGGGCTTTCTGCAGCTTTACGTCGCGCAGAATGCCGGCTTCTTCGCGCGCGCCGCCGGCGTGTTCATCGGCGCGGTGCTGCTGTGGGACATCCTGTTCCGCGGCCAGCTCGGCTTTTCCATCTCCTTCCTGGAAGAGATGTGGTCGCGCAACCTCGCCAACATCATGATGTCGCCGCTGCGGCCGGTGGAATTCATCGCCGCGCTGATGATCATGAGCGTGGTGCGGCTGTCGATCGGCATGGTGCCGGTGTCGCTGCTTGCTATCGCCTTCTTCGGCTTCAATCTGTGGGGGCTTGGCTTCGCGCTCGCCGCTTTCTTCGTCAATTTGATTTTGACCTCCTGGGCCATCGGGGTTTTCGTCGCCGGTCTGCTGTTGCGGAACGGCATGGGCGCCGAGATCCTGGCCTGGACCATCATGTTCCTGTTTCTGCCGCTCACCTGCGTCTATTATCCGGTCGCGGTATTGCCGCACTGGCTGCAATTGATCGCCTGGTGCCTGCCGCCGACCTACGTGTTCGAGGGCATGCGCGCGCTCGTCATCCAGCACGTGTTCCGCGCCGACCTGATGCTGGAAGCCTTCGGCTTGAACGTGGTGCTGTTTGCGGCTGCATCGTTCGCCTTCCTCAAGCTGTTAGCGAGCGCGCGCGTGCAGGGCAGCCTGTTGCAGACCGGCGAATAGGCCGAAAAGCGTAATACTTTCGCAGGGTTGGCGGTTCCACCGACGTTGTAAACCGCTCCCCAAGAACTTATCTGTAGTGTTGACCACATGACAGAAAAACGACAGTCTGCTGCGCCGCAACAAGGGCCGGGGACAGAATCAATGGCAATCGGAGAATTCGACGGCGCAGCAACGCTGCCCGGCGATCGTGGGCATTTGCTCGCGACGCCGATGTATTGGTTCTACGAGATGGGCCACGCGGCGCTCAATCCCTCGCGCGCCTTCGCCGACGCCACCCGCCTGTTCTTCAAAAATCCCGCCAATCCGCTCGCGCACACCGCCTATGGCAAGTCGGTGGCCGCCAGCATGGAACTGTTCGAGCGCTCGACGCGGCGCTACCAGAAGCCGGATTGGCGTATTCACGACACCACCGTCGGCGGCGAGCGCGTGCCGGTGCGTATCGAGACCGTCTGGCATCGCCCGTTCTGCAATCTCCTGCACTTCGAGCGCGCCTTCGCGCGCAGCCCACGCCGGCCGCAGCCGAAGCTGCTGATCGTAGCGCCGATGTCGGGCCACTATCCGACGCTGCTGCGCGGCACGGTCGAGACCTTCCTGCCCAATCACGACGTCTACATGACCGAATGGGTCGACGCCCGCATGGTGCCGCTGGCGGAAGGCCATTTCGATCTCGACGATTACATCGATTATCTCATCTCCATGCTGCACTTCCTGGGCGGCGACTGCCACGTCATCGCGGTGTGCCAGCCCTCGGTGCCGGTGCTGGCGGCGGTCGCGCTGATGGAGGCCGACCAGGACCCTTACGTGCCGCATTCCATGGTGCTGATGGGCGGACCGATCGACACCCGCATCAACCCCAACGGCGTCAACCAATTGGCGGCGAACCGCGGCATCAACTGGTTCCGCCGCAACGTCATCACCAAGGTGCCGTTCCCGCATCCCGGCGTCATGCGCGACGTCTATCCGGGCTTCCTGCAATTGCACGGCTTCATGAGCATGAACCTCGATCGCCATATCGAGGCGCACCGCAATCTGTTCCTGCATCTGGTCAAGGGCGACGGCGATTCGGCGCAGAAGCACCGCGAGTTCTACGACGAATATCTCGCGGTCATGGACCTGACCGCCGAATTCTATCTGCAGACCGTCGATGCCGTGTTCATCCGCCACGCTTTGCCCAAGGGCGAGATGACCCATCGCGGCCGCAAGGTCGATCCCTCCGCGATCCGCCGCGTCGCGCTGATGACGGTGGAAGGCGAGAACGACGACATATCCAGCGTCGGGCAGACCGAGCCGGCGCATGCGCTGTGCCCCAACATCCCCGCCGACGACAAGGCGCATTACGTGCAGCCCGAGGTCGGCCATTACGGCGTGTTCAACGGCTCGCGCTTCCGCGCCGAGATCGCCCCGCGCATCGCCGATTTCGCGCTGTCGCATAATGGTGGAACGCGTCGCGCCGTGCCGCCGGTCAAGGCGGCGGCCGCCCGCTGAAGCGCGTTATCTTGCGTCCCGAATCGCGTTCCTAAGTTCTTGTCGGATTTTGCGTTTTCGACGCGTGCCGGAGTGCGGCGGGCGCCGCCCGGGCGTGCTGCCGCGTAACCCAGACCGATCTCGCAAAAGGCCCCATATCTCGTGGCTCGTCGCTGGCAACTCCCCCGCTTGTTGCGGCTCTTCGATTCCGCCAAGGAGGGGGCTGTGCGGCCGGAAAGTTGTGGCACACTCCGCTCCCGGCCCGAGCCGGGTTGGACGACGTCGATGCCGCAGCGCGCCTTGCTCTACCGACGGCCGAGCGAGCCGTCGGCCATCAACATCATGTTCGATCGCGAGGTCTATCTGGTGCGCGTGCGCCGCCACCGGCAGGCGCGCCGCTACACGCTACGCATCCACGCGGCCACCCGCGAAGTGCTGCTCACCATGCCGCCGCGCGGCAGCCTCAAGGAGGCGCGCGCCTTCGCCGAGAAGCACGGCGGCTGGATCGCCGCGCGCATCGGCCGGTTGCCGGAGCCGGCGCCCTTCGTCCACGGCATGGCGATACCGCTGCGCGGCGTCGACCACATGATCGTGCACCGGCCCGACAAGCGCGGCACGGTCTGGGTCGAGGCCGAGGGCGCCGAGCGCAAGCTTTGCATTGCCGGCGCCGAAGCGCATCTTTCGCGCCGCCTGCGCGACTATCTCAAGCGCGAGGCGAAGGGCGATCTGGAAGCGGCCAGCCGCGCCGCCGCCGACCGGCTCGGCGTGCGCATCAAGCGCGTGTCGATCCGCGACCAGTCGAGCCGCTGGGGCTCCTGCTCGACCACTGGCGTCTTGTCCTATTCCTGGCGGCTGATCCTGGCGCCGCCTTTCGTGCTCGACTATCTCGCCGCGCATGAGGTCGCGCACATGGTCGAGATGAATCACTCGCGAAGATTCTGGCGGCTGGTCGAGCGCATCTGCCCGCACGTCACCCGCGCCAAGACCTGGCTCGACGTGCACGGCTCCAACCTGCATCGCTACGGCCTGGAGCACGGCGCCCGGCGCTAGCGCCGATGCCCGGCATCTTGTAGTCAACCGTCATGGTCGGGCTCGTCCCGGCCATCTCGCTTAGGGGCGCAGTGCCTTGCTCGGCGGGATGCCCGGCATAAGCCCGGGCATGACGAAGGAAGCGCTCATCACATGCTCCGCCCCGGCACTTTCGCGCTCACCGCTCTGCTCGCCGGCCTGAGCGCGGTCGGTCCGCTCACTACCGACATGTATCTGCCGTCACTGCCGGACATCGCGCGCCTGCTCGATGCCACGACCGCGCAAGGCCAGCTCACCATTTCGTCCTATCTGGTCGGCTTCGCCGTCGGGCAGATCGTCTACGGCCCGGTGTCCGACCGGCACGGCCGCAAGCCGGTGCTGCTCGGCGCGGTCGCGCTCTATGGCGTGGCGAGTCTTGCCTGCGCGCTGTCGAGCTCGATCGACATGTTGATCGCCGCGCGCTTTGTGCAGGCGTTCGGCGGTTCCGGCGGCATCGTCCTGGCGCGCGCCATTGTGCGCGATCTTTATGCCGGCAGCCGCGCGGGGCGCGAATTGTCGGTGATCGGCGCGGTAATGGCGCTGGCGCCGGTGTTGGCGCCGATCGCCGGCGGCATCCTGCAGACCGGCCTCGGCTGGCGCTCGGTGTTCCTGACGCTGGTCCTGGTCGCGCTGATCGGCGCCGCAGTCGCCGTCTGGCTGCTGCCGGAGACGCTGGCGCAACGCGCGGCCGAGCCGGTCTCGCTTGCTTCGATGGCGAGCTCCTACGCCATCGTTGCGCGCAATCCGGCCTATCTCGCCTATATGGGGCTGGCGAGCTTAAGTTACGCGGGGCTGTTCGCCTGGATTTCGGCTGCCTCCTTCGTGCTGCAGAATATCTACGGCCTGACGCCCTTGTTGTTCGGCTTCATCTTCGCGGTCGGCTCGGTCGGCTACGGCATCGGCTCGACGCTGTCGGCGCGGCTAACGCACAATTTCGGCATCGACGGCATCCTCGGTTTCGGCGGCATTGCGGTCGCGCTCGGCGGTCTCATCATGCTCGGCGCGGTCGCGGCCGGGCTCGACTCCGCCGCCGTGCTGGTACTGTCGATGGCGGTCTATCTCGCCGGCCTCGGCATGGTGCTGCCGCAATCGATCGCTGGCGCGCTGACGCCGTTTCCCGAACGCGCTGGCGCGGCCTCCTCGCTGCTCGGCTTCATCCAGCAGAGCATCGCGGCATTATGCGGCGCGCTGGTCGGCGTGCTGTTGGGCGAGAACGCCTGGCCGCTCGCCATTGCGGTGGCGCTCGCCGGCTGCGCGACGCTGGCGCTATGGCTTGCAACGCACGGCGTGCGCCGGCGCGCGGCGCAGGGTTCAGCGATACTCTAGTGACGGGCGCGCGAGAACAGCCATGAAGAAAGCGACCGCAACCCTGAAGAAAAGTAAGAGCGACTCGAAAGAAGCAAAGGGCGGCGACTCTCCCTCTCGGCTCATCGACGCGAGGATCAAGGAGCTGGGCGATTGGCGGGGCGAGACGCTCGCGCGCGTGCGAAAGCTCATCAAGCAGGCCGACCCCGACGTGGTCGAGGAAGTGAAATGGAGAAAGCCGTCGAACCCTATGGGCGTTCCGGTGTGGGAGCACGACGGTATCGTCTGCACCGGCGAGACCTACAAAGCGGCCGTGAAGTTGACTTTCGCCAAGGGCGCCGCGCTTAAGGACCCGTCACACCTCTTCAACGCCAGCCTCGAAGGCAACGCCCGGCGCGCCATCGATATGCATGCGGGCGACAAGATCGATGAAAAGGCGTTCAAGGCGCTCATTCGCGCCGCAGTGGCCCTGAACGCGTCGTCGGCCGCTAAGCGGCGCAGAACGTGAGCAGGGCTCGCGCATCGCCGAGACCGACCAACCGGCGCTAGCGCTTCTTGCCCAACAAGGCGCTCTCGACGGTGCGCGGGCGTCTCGCGCCGACCACCTGCGCGACGCATTTCTTGTCGGGCTGGCAATAGACCATGCAGGCGGTGCCGGGACCGCCTTTGCAGTCGGTGCCGCAGCCATAACCGCTTTTATCTTGCGAAAACGAGCCCTTGACCTTGTCGCAGACGGCTTTCAGTTGATCGGGGGTCTGCTTTTCCAAACGCATGTCCCGGGCCAGAGACGGGCTGCTGAGGCCGAGACCGGCAATCAGGACGCAGGCAGCGGTCAATTTACGCACGTGAGCCTCCCATAATGTGTCCCCCCGATCGAGCGGACCGAGCCTACAATATCTTGGGCGGGGTGGCCTAGCTTCAGCGGCGGCCGAAGAAATTATTGAGCAGCCAGCCGTCGAGGCCGGCACTTTCGCCGCGCGGAGGCGCCGATCGGGCCCCGATCGCGGCCGGCGGCCGCAGGCCGGCGCCCACGGTCGAAGCGGCCGGCGCGGGCGCGCGCCTATTGGCGCCGAACAGGGCGGAGAGGAAGCCGCCGCCGTTGCCGCCGCCGGGCAGCGCTGCCACCGGCAGGCCCTGATGCGCGCTGCGCATGAAGCGGCTCCAGATCTCGACCGGCAGGCTGCCGCCGGTGACGTGGCGGGTGGGGGTGCCGTCGTCATTGCCGAGCCAGACGCCGGTGACCAGATGCGCGGTGTAACCCATGAACCAGGCGTCGCGGAAATCCTGGCTCGTGCCGGTCTTGCCGGCGGCCGGCCAGCCCGGCAGCGAGGCGTGCTTGGCGGTGCCGATCAGCAGCGTCTGCTGCATCATGGCGTTCATCATCGCCACATAGCTGGCGTCGACCACGCGGCCGAGCGGGCGGTCGTCGCGCTCATAGAGCAGCTTCTTGCCGGCGGTGACGCGCGCGATCACGTGCGGGGCGACGCCGTAGCCGCCGTTGGCAAAAGTGGCGTAGGCGCCGGTCAGCTCCAAGAGCGAGACTTCCGAGGTGCCGAGCGCGATCGAGGCATTGGGCTCCAGCTTGGAGGCGATGCCGAGCCGGTGCGCGGTGCGGATCACCGCCGCCGGGCCGAACTCGAGCGTGAGCCGCACCGACACGGTGTTGAGCGACAGCGCCAATCCTTGCGTCAGCGTCACCGGCCCGAAATATTCATGGCCGTAGTTTTCCGGGTGCCAGCCTTTGACCGAGATCGGCCGGTCGTCGCGCACGGTGTCGGGCGTCAGCCCGTGCTCGAGCGCGGTGAGATAGACGAACGGCTTGAAGGCCGAGCCCGGCTGGCGCTTGGCGGCCACCGCGCGGTTGAACTGGCTTTCGGCGTAATTGCGCCCGCCCACCATGGCCCGCACCGCGCCGTCCGGCGTCATCGCCACCAGCGCGCCTTGGCTGACTTTATACTTGGCGCCCTTTTGCGCCAGCTCCTCGTCGACCGCTTTTTCCGCCTCCGCCTGCAGCGCGCCGTCGATGGTAGTGTGCACCACGATGTCCTCGTCGACGCGGCCGAGTACGTCGTTGAGCGCGTCCATCGTGAAGTCGGCGACGTAGTTGGCCGAGCCGTTGCCGGCCTGCGCCACGATGAGCGGCGGATGGGCGAGCGCCAGGCGCTCGCGCTGCTTGCCGATGAAGCCGAGCGAGGCCATGGTTTTCAAGACGATCTTGGCGCGGTGTTCGGCGGCGGCGAAATTGCGCGTCGGCGCCAGCCGCGACGGCGAGCGCACCAGCCCAGCCAGCATGGCGGCCTCGGCGAGCGTGATGTGCCGCGCCGATTTGCCGAAATAGCGCCGGCTCGCCTGCTCGATGCCGTAGGCGCCGGCGCCGAAATAAACGCGATTGAGATAGAGCGCGAGGATCTGCTGCTTGGAAAATTTGCGCTCGAGCCACAGCGCCAGCAGCACTTCCTGCAGCTTGCGGTGGATGGTGCGTTCCTGCGTCAGAAAGAGGTTCTTGGCGAGCTGCTGCGTGATGGTGGAGCCGCCCTGCGCCACGCCGCGATGCAGCACGTTGGCGATGAATGCGCGCGCGATGCCGTAAGGATCGACGCCGTAATGGTGGTAGAAGCGCCGGTCCTCGATGGCGACGAAGGCCTGCGGCACGTAAGCCGGCAACTCTTTCAGCGACAGCACCTCGCCCGCCATGTCGCCGCGGGTGGCGAGCACGCGGCCGCGGCTGTCCTCGATCTGGATCGAGGGCGGGCGCTTGGGAATTTCCAGCGATTGGATCGGCGGCAGGTGGGCGCCGGTCCAGGCGAGCGTGGCGGCGGCGCCGATGCCGAGCCACAGGCCGAGCACCAGGCTCCAATAGACCAGGCGGCCGACGAGCGTGCGCGCGCGGCCTTTGCGGCGCGTCTTGCGCTTGCGGCGGCGCGGCCCGCCGCCCGGCCTGTCGCCGGCGGCGATGCGCACCGCCGGCGCGCGGTCGAACACCGGCTCCCGCCGCGTTGGTTGCTTGCCCGCCATACGCCACCCACAAAGCCGGCGCGTGCAAAGCCTACGCCGCCCCTCCTCGGGGCACGCTAAGCGGGCCCGTTTAAGGGCCCGTTAAGCCGGGATCTGCGAGCAAATGCCGGCGCTTAGCCGCCAACGGAGCTTGACACCTCCCGCCGCGCGGGCTGATCTGCCGCCCGGGGCAAGACGTTCGTTTAAGGACACACCATGGCCGAGCGCATGCTGGTCGGCTGCGGCGCCGGCTTCTCCGGCGACCGGCTCGATGCAGCCGTTGCGGTGGTGCGCGACCTGCGCGGCTCGGGCGAGCGCTCGGCCATCATCTTCGAGACGCTGGGGGAGCGCACGCTGGCGCTGGCGCAATTGCGCCGGCGCGAGGATGCCGCCCTGGGCTACGAGCCCAAGCTCGAGCCGTTGCTTGCTCCGGTGCTGAAGGACTGCATCGACGGCAACATCGGCATCATCGGCAACTTCGGCGCCGCCAATCCGCCCGCCGCGGCGGAGCTGATCGCGCGGCTCGCCGGGCAGGCGGGGCGGAAAGCCCGTATCGCCACCGTCACCGGCGACGACATGCTGGATGCCGCCGGCCTCGAAGTCTTGCGTGCCTGCTGCGACGACTTGCCGGATGAGAAGCTCTTGGTTTCCGCCAATGTCTATCTCGGCGCCGCGCCCATTGTGGAAGCGCTCGGAGAGGGCGCCCAGATCGTAGTGACGGGCCGCGTCGCCGATCCCTCGCTGGCGCTGGCGCCGCTCATTCATGCCTTCGGCTGGCAGGAGGACGACTGGGCAAAGCTCGGCCGCGGCACCATGGCCGGGCACCTGTTGGAATGCGGCGCGCAGGTGACCGGCGGCTATTTCGCCGACCCCGGCTTCAAGGACGTGCCGGCGCCGGACACCACCGGCTATCCGATCGCGGCGATCGAGGCCGACGGCGGCTTCATGATCGGCAAGGCACGCGGCGGCGGGCTGGTCGACCGCCGCACCGTCACCGAGCAGCTGCTCTATGAGGTGCACGATCCGGCCGCTTATCTCACGCCCGACGTCACCGCCGACATCAGCGAGGCAAGCCTCGCCGAGCTCGGCAACGACTGGGTCTGGGTCGAGGGTGTCACCGGCCACGCCCGCCCGGAGACCCTGAAGGTGACGGTCTGCTACGACGGCGGCTGGCTGGCCGAGGGCGAAATCTCCTATTACGGGGCGAACGCCGCGGCGCGCGCGCGGCTCGCCGCCGATATCGTGCGCAAGCGCAGCCCGCGGGATCTGCGCCTGCGCTGCGACCTGATCGGGGTGATGAGCGTGCTGGCCGACGACGCGGGCGACGCCTGGGCGCGCTTTAACGACCTTGCCGACGGCGAGCACGCCGACGTGCGCCTGCGCGTCGCCTTCGCCGGTTCCGACAAAAAACAAGTCGAGCGCGGGTTGCACGAGGTCGAAGCGCTTTACTGCGCCGGGCCGGCGGGCGGCGGCGGCATTCGCCTCGCCATGCGCCCGCGCATTGCCGCTACGTCGTGCTATGTGCCGCGCGACGCCGTGCGCCCGCGGGTCGAGCTGCGCGAGGCCGATCATGGCTGAGCGCAGCCTGCATGCGCTCGCCCATGCGCGCGCCGGCGACAAGGGCGACCGCCTCAATATTTCGCTCATCGCCTATGCGCCCGAGCTGTTTGCCTTGCTGTGCGAGCAGGTCACCGAGGACGCGGTCGCCGGCCTGTTCGCGCACCGTCATCCGAGCGCGGTGGCGCGCTACGTGCTGCCCAAGCTGCACGCGCTGAACTTCGTGCTCGACGGCGTGCTTGACGGCGGCGTGACGCAGGCGCTCAACCTCGATGCGCACGGCAAGACGCTGAGCTTCCGGCTGCTCGATATGCGCGTGCAGGTGCCGGACGAGCTGTTGCGGTTCGCGCGGCCGCCGGGCTGACTTACGCAAGAAACCGCGAAGATTGGGAATTTGTATAGCCGTGGAAATACCCGCGTAGGGTTCGACTGCCTATATGCGAGGCATGCTGTCGCGTAGCTCGCGAGCTGCACGATGCGGTCTAAATCAGCCTGCCGACGCGGGCCAAGCTGGAGTGGATGCATGAACGGTCGGAAATTTCTCACACATGCTGCAGTCGCGGCTTTCTTCGGGCTCGCCATTGGCGCGGCGCCCAGCCTGGCCACCGCCAAAACCGGCGTGGTGCACAAGACCAAGATAACCTTGACCCAGGCGCGCGCCATCGCGCTTAAAGCTTACCCGGGCAAGATCATGAAGCAGGAGCTCGAACACGAGCGCGGCGGCAGCGGTTTGCGCTATTCTTTCGACATGCGCCGCGGCAAGCACTGGCGCGAGGTAGGCGTCGACGCCATGACCGGCCGTATCCTCGAAAACATCCACGAGGGCGCCAATCCCAAGGACTAGGTAATGGACGGCGAGCCGGTGACACAAAAACGCCGGCTCGCTGTTATCTCTGCGCGAAAAATCCGGCAGGATGACGCATGAAAGTGCTGGTGATCGAAGACGACGCCGAGACGGCTGCCTATATTGTCAACGGTCTGAGCGAGCATGGCCACGTCGTGGACTATGCCAGTACCGGTCGCGAGGGCCTGTTTCTGGCGGGCAGCGGCGGCTACGAAGTCGCGATCGTCGATCGCATGTTGCCCGGCCTCGACGGACTGTCGCTGGTCAAAACGCTGCGCGGCGGCGGTATCGGGACGGCGGTGCTGTTCCTGACCAATCTCGGCGGTATCGACGACCGCGTCGAAGGCCTCGATGCCGGCGGCGACGACTATCTGGTCAAGCCGTTTGCCTTTCCCGAATTGCTGGCGCGCGTCAACGCACTCGGCCGCCGGCCTGCCATGAACGCGGTCGAGACCGTGCTGCGCGTCGCCGATCTCGAGATCGATCTCATCAAGCGCAGCGTAACCCGCGGCGGCCGCGCCATCGATCTGCAACCGCGCGAGTTCAAGCTGCTGGAATGCCTGATGCGCAACGCCGGCAAGGTGGTCACGCGCACTATGCTGCTGGAGAAAGTTTGGGACTTTCATTTCGATCCCAAGACCAACATTGTCGAGACGCACATGAGCCGGCTGCGCGGCAAGGTCGACCGCGGCTTCGTCAACGAGCTCATTCACACCGTCCGCGGCGCAGGATATTCGCTCCGTGCGCCCGGCTAGAGTATTCCGCACCGCGACGTTCCGGTTGGCGGCACTTTACGTGCTGCTGTTCGCGGCCTCGGTAGCCGTACTTGGTACGACCGTCTATCTGGTGACGGCGGCGGCGCTGGAGCGGCGGCAGGACGCGCGCATCGCGGGCGAGATGACGGCACTCAAGGCCGCGTTCCAGGCGGGCGGTCTGGCCCGGCTGGAAGCCGAAGTGCGGGCCCACCAGCGCAACCGGCCGGCGGGCCCGCTCGATTATCTCGTCATCGGCGCGACCGGCGCGCGGCTGCTCGGCGATCTGCCGATAGTTCCCGCTCGATTAGGCTGGTCCAATGTCAAGAACAAGGAAAGCGACGGCGACATCAGCCATCGCCGCGTCCTGGTCGCCCCACTCGCCGGCGGGGCGCGGCTCGCCATTGGCGCCGACCGCGAGCAGATCGACGAGCTCGAAGTATCCATTTTTGACGGTTTCGCATCGGCTTTTGCCGCCGTGATCGCGCTCGGCAGCATCGGCGGCATCGCGCTCAGCCTCGCCTTGCTCAAACGGGTCGAGACGATCCGGCGCACCGCGGAGGCGATCATCGCCGGCGATCTCACTCAGCGCGTGCCGGTGCGCGGCACCAATGACGATTTCGACCGGCTCTCGCTCACCTTGAACCATATGCTAGACCGCATCGCCGAGCTGATGGAGAGCCTGCGCCAGGTTTCCGCCGATATCGCGCACGACCTGAAAACCCCGCTGGCGCGGCTGCGCCAGCGGCTGGAAACCACGCAGAAGCGGGCGCGGTCGGTGGAAGAGCACAATGCCGCCATCGAGGCGGCCATCGGCCAGGTCGACGAGATTCTCGGCATTTTCGGCGCGCTGCTGCGCATCGCGCAGATCGAGGCTGGCACGCGTCGCACCGGCTTTCGCGAATTCGATCTCAGCGATGTCTTCGCCAACGTGGTCGACGCCTTCGCGCCCGCCGCCGAGGAGGTCGGCAAACGCCTCGACGCCAAGATTAAGCCGGCGATCCATTTCCTGGGCGATCGTGAACTGCTGACGCAAATGCTGGCCAATTTGGTCGAGAATGCCATCCGGCATACGGCCTCCGGCACACACATCGAAGTCTCACTCGGCAGCGATCGCGAGCGGATTCTCGGCACCGTCACCGACAACGGTCCCGGCGTGCCGGTGGAGGAACGCGAACGGATATTCCAACGTTTTTATCGGCTGGGGCACAGCCGCTCGACACCGGGCAGCGGCCTCGGTCTCAGCTTGGTCAAGGCAGTGGCCGATTTGCACGGCATTGCGCTCGACGTGCGCGATGCCGAACCAGGATTGCAGATCGTCATGCAGATTCCGGACGAGGAACAGACAAGAGCGGCGTCAGCAGACCAATTCGCGCGATTGAGCAAACTTGGAACGGAAAGGCAGAGCGCAGTCACCATGGACGAAAAAGCATTGACCAAAGTCCCCGAAGTCACCCTCGTCTTCTGGATCATCAAGATCGCCGCCACCACGCTGGGCGAGACCGGCGGCGACACTGTCAGCATGACGCTGGGCTGGGGCTATGTCATCGGCACCGCGCTGTTCCTTTCGCTGCTGGCGGCGCTGGTGGTGTGGCAGATCGCCGCCAAGAAATTCCATCCGTTCCTGTATTGGGCGACGATTATCGCCTCCACCACAGCCGGCACCACCATGGCCGATTTCGCCGACCGCTCGCTCGGCATCGGCTACACCGGCGGCTCGACGCTGCTGTTCGTCTGCCTGATGGCGACGCTCGGCTTTTGGCACTGGTCGCAGGGCTCGATCTCGGTGGAGACGGTCAACACGCCCAAGGTGGAAGCCTTCTACTGGGCGGCCATCACCTTCTCGCAGACGCTCGGCACCGCGCTCGGCGATTGGGCGGCCGACACCGGCGGGCTCGGCTACGAGGGCGGTGCGCTGCTGTTCGGTGCCGGCCTCGCCGTGCTGGCGGCGCTCTATTTCTGGACCGGCATTTCGCGCGTGTTCCTGTTCTGGGCGGCCTTCATCCTGACGCGGCCGCTCGGCGCCACCGTCGGCGATCTGCTCGACAAGCCGGCGAGCCATGGCGGGCTGGCCTTGAGCCGGCCGCTCGCCTCCGCCGTGCTCGCGGTTTTCATCGTCGGCTGCATCCTGCTGCTGCCGCAGCGCGCCGGCACGCATCCGGGGCGGCCGGCGGCAAGCGCGTGAGCGGCGGCGGCGTGATGCGCTATCCCGCCTTCACCTTGCCTTCCGCCTCCGGCTTGGCGAACAGCGCGATGAGCGCGCGCTTGATGGCGGCCTGGCGCGTCGGCGAGGTGATCTGCGCGCCCATCAGGTCGGTGACGTAGAACACGTCCACCACCCGCTCGCCGAAAGTGGCGACGTGCGCGCTGGCGATGTTGAGGTTGAGCTTGGACAGCGTCGCGGTCAGTTCATAGAGCAGGCCGGTGCGGTCGAGCCCGGTGATTTCCACCATGGTGTAACGGTGGGACCACTGGTTGTTGATGGTGACGGTCGGCTCGAGCGCAAAGGCCTTGATGCGGCCCTTGGGGAGGCCGCGCTTGGCCACCACGTCGGGCAGGCGCAATTCGCCGCGCAGCGCTTTCTCGATCGAGGCGGCGATACGGCCGGCGCGCCGCTCCTCGTCCTCGTCGCGCTCGAATTCGCGCGTAAGCGAGATGGTGTCGAGCGCGCGCCCGTCGGTGGTGGTGTAGATCTGCGCGTCCACGATATTGGTGCCGGCCATGGCGCAGGCGCCGGCGATGATCGACAGCAGCCAGGGGTGGTCGGGCGCCAGCACCGTCAGCTCGGTGACATTGCCGCTGTCGAAGCCAAGCGTCGTCGAAAGCGTCTTGCCGGCCAGATCGGTCGCGCGCACGAAATTGGCGTGCTCGATCTTGTGCGGCAGATCGACCTTCAGCCAATAGGCCGGGTAGTGCTTGGCGATATAGGTGTCGAGTCTCGTCCGGCGGCCAGTCCTTCATGGCCGCGCGGAACTCGCTCTGCGCCAGCGTCACGCGCTGGGCGCGGTTGACCTCCGAGAAGCCGCCGGTGACGACCGGCTCGGTCTCGAAATAGAGCGTGCGGATGAGCTGCGCCTTCCAGCCGTTCCACACGCCGGGGCCGACCGCCTTGATGTCGGCGGTGGTGAGGATGCAGAGCAGCTTCAGCCGCTCGGCGTCCTGCACCACGTTGGCGAAGTTCTCGATCGTCTTGCGGTCGGACAGGTCGCGCGACTGCGCCACGCTCGACATCACCAGATGATGGGCGACCAGCCAGGAGACGAGCTCGGTTTCGCTCGGGCTGAAGCCGAGCCGCGGGCAGAAGCGCTTGGCGACGCGGCTGCCCGCGATCGAATGATCCTCCGGCCGGCCCTTGGCGATGTCGTGCAGGAACAGCGCGACATAGAGCACCTTGCGATGCGCGGCCTGAATCTTGTGCATCAGCTCGCTGGCGAACGGGGTGTCGCTGCCGCCGCCGCGCTCGATCTCTTCCAGGATGCCGATGCAGCGCAACAGGTGCTCGTCCACCGTATAGTGGTGGTACATGTTGAACTGCATCATGGAAACAATCTTGCCGAAGGCGCGCACGAATTTGCCCAGCACGCCGGACTCGTTCATGCGCCGCAGCACCGTTTCCGGGTCGTTCTTGGAGGTGAGGATCTCCAGGAACAGCGCGTTGGCTTCCTCGTCGGCGCGCAGCTTGGCGTCGACCAGATGCAGCGAGCGCGTGATCGCGCGCATGGCGTCGGGGTGGAAGGCGAGATTGTGCTTCTGCGCCAGATGGAAGATGCGGATCAGGTTGATCGGGTCGCGGCGGAACACGTTTGCGTTGGCGACGCTGATGCGGTTCTTGTCGACGACGAAGTCCTCGCTGCCGGTCAGCCGCACGCGCTTGGGTTGGCGGCG
Organism: uncultured Pseudomonadota bacterium; assembly: GCA_963805535.1. Lineage (GTDB taxonomy): Bacteria > Pseudomonadota > Alphaproteobacteria > Rhizobiales > Xanthobacteraceae > Pseudolabrys. The sequence goes on along the minus strand of CAWDUV010000001.1, from coordinate 176,126 downwards.
CAGGCGCGCCATCACGCGGCTGAGGACCGGCTCGCTCTTGGCGTGGCTGTCTTCCAGCTCGGCCGCCAGGATCGCGGTCAGGTCGCCGACGTCCTTGGCGATCAGGAAGTAGTGCTTCATGAAGCGCTCGACGTCTCGCATGCCGGGATGCGCGGTGTAGCCGAGCCGCACCGCGATCTCGCGCTGGATGTCGAACGACAGCCGCTCCTCGGCGCGGCCGGTGACGAAATGCATGTGGCAGCGCACCGACCAGAGGAAATCCTCGCAGCGGCGGAACAGCCGGTATTCCTGTTTGTCGAACACGCCGCGCTCGACCAGCTCGGCCGGGTCGCGCACGCGGTAGACGTATTTGGCGATCCAGAACAGCGTATGCAGGTCGCGCAGGCCGCCTTTGCCGTCCTTCACGTTCGGCTCGACCAGATAGCGCGACTGGCCGGCGCGGCGGTGGCGCTCCTCGCGCTCGGCGAGCTTGGCGGCGACGAATTGCTGCGCGGTGTTGCGCACCACCTCGTCGTCGAAGCGGGTGACGAGCTCGTCGAACAGCGCGCGGTCGCCGAGCAGGAAGCGCGCCTCCAGGATGGCGGTGCGGATGGTCATGTCCGCCTTGCCCTGGCGGATGCATTCGTCGACCGAGCGGGTGGCGTGGCCGACTTTCAAGCCGGTATCCCACAGGCAGTAGAGGATGCTCTCGGCGATCTGCTCGCCCCAGGCGGTCTGCTTGTAGGGCAGCACGAACAGCAGATCGATATCGGAGCCGGGCGCCTGCAGCCCGCGGCCATAGCCGCCGGTGGCGACTACCGCCATGCGCTCGGCCTCGGAGGGGTTCTGCGACGGGTAGAGATGCTTGCGCGCGAATTCGAACAGCAGGCAGATGATGGCGTCTTCCATCCTGCACAGCCGTTCGGCGCAGCGGCGGCCGTGGCGGTCGCTCAGCAGCAGCGTCTCGGCCTTGGCGCGGCCCTCGAGCAGCGCGGCTTTGAGCCGCTGCGCCACCGCCGCGCGCAGCCCCTGCTCGCCGCTCGAATGTTCCTTGGCGAGCCCATCGAGCTCGGCGGCGATGGCGCGCACGTCGATCAGGTCGCTCGCGCCGCGCTGCGGGTGCTCGGTGGACGCGCGGGCGGCGGTTTCGACGGCTAGCGAGCTCATGGACCAATCCTGGGTCATCCCGGATAGCGGAGGCGGGGGCGGAAGTCACCGCCTGGGCGCAAAGATATTCGTGGGGCTCGCCATTTCGAGCCCTTCTGCGGCATTTCCGGGCCTGGTCGGCGTTTTTCGGGACCGGGTGACGGGAGCGGCGGACTGTGGTTCCCTGCCGGGCGGAAAAACAATGATCGGGAGTGAAACGACATGCGCATGTTCCAGGTCTGCGTCTGCGGCCAGCCTCTGCAGTGCAACGAGGCGCCCACGCCCGAGCCCAAGGGCACGGAAGTCCTGCTGAAAATGCTGGCCGCCGGCGTCTGCCACAGCGACCTGCATATCGCCGACGGCTATTTCGACCTCGGCGGCGGCAAGCAGCTCAGACTGGAAGATCGCGGCATGGCGCTGCCGATCACGCTCGGCCATGAAAACGTGGGCGAGGTGGTGGCCATGGGCCCCGAGGCCAAGGGTGTGAAAATCGGCCAGCGCATGCTGGCCGACCCGTGGATCGGCTGCGGCACCTGCCCGGCCTGCCTGCGCGGCGACGACAATCTCTGCCGTTCGATGCGCAGCCTGGGCGTTTTCTCGGCCGGCGGCTACGCCACGCATATGATGGTGCCGCACCCGAAATACCTGTTCGACATCGGCGACCTGTCGCCCGACCGCGCCGCGCCGCTCGCCTGTTCGGGCGTGACCACCTACGGCGCGCTGAAGAAGGTGCCGACGCTGGCGACCGAGCCGACGGTGATCATCGGCGCCGGCGGGCTTGGACTGATGTGTCTCGCGCTGCATGAGAAGATGGGCGGGCACTCGGCGATCGTGGTCGATATCGATCCGGTCAAGCGCGCGGCGGCCAAGAAAGCAGGCGCCGCGCATGTGGTCGACGGCGCCGCGCCCGACGCCGCGCAGCAGATCATGAAGCTGACCAAGGAGGGCGCCGGCGCCTGGGCGGTGATCGACGTGGTCGGCTCCTCGGCCAGCGCCCGCGTCGGCTATGACAGCCTCACCAAGGGCGGCAAGTACATCATCGTCGGTCTCTACGGCGGCGATCTCACGGTGTCGCTGCCGCCGATCCCGATGCGCGCGCTCACCATCCAGGGCTCTTACGTCGGCAGCCAGCACGAAATGCGCGAGCTGATGGAGCTGGTGCGCGCCAAGGGTCTGCCGGACGTGCCGGTGGCGACGCGCCCGCTCGACGAGGTCAACGCGGTGATGAACGATTTGCGCGCCGGTAAGATCGTCGGCCGCGTCGTGCTCACGCCGGCCTGATTTGCAAGACGTCATTCCGGGCCGCGCGCGCGACGCGCGGGCCTGGAATCCAAATCGCGGACACGGATTTGTTATTCCTGAATTGCGGGTCCGCGTGCTAGGCACGCGCGCTTCGCAATGACCGTTGGGAATGGAGGCGCAAATGGACGGCAATGAACTGCGCGCCATGCAGGCGCCGATCAAGCAGCGCTACAAGGACGATCCGCAGGCCGCGGTGGTCACCTTGAAGGCCAAGGGCACGCTCGACGACGCCAACATCGCCTGCAAGCTGGAGACCGGGCGCGCGCTTGCACGCCGCCGGCTTGCATCCGGCGACCGGCGGCTCGGGCCTCGAGCTATGCTCGGGCGACATGCTGTTGGAGGCGCTGGTCGCCTGCGCCGGCGTGACGGTAAAGGCGGTGGCGACCGCGCTCGAAATTCCGCTCAAGTCGGGCGCCGTATCGGCAGAAGGCGAGCTCGATTTCCGCGGCACGCTGGGCGTCGCCAAGGACGCGCCGGTGGGCTTCCGCGAAATCCGCCTGCGCTTCGATCTCGACACCGACGCAGCCCAGGACAAGCTCGATCAATTGCTCAAACTGACCGAGCGCTATTGCGTGGTCTATCAGACCATCAAGGCCGGTCCGCCGGTTGAGGTGACGCTGCAGCGCGCGTGATGTTGCTTGCCGTCATCGTCCGCGAAAGCGGATGATCCAGTAAACGCGGGCGCTCATGGCTGCCATGTGCGCTTGCGGTTACTGGATGCCCCGCTTGCGCGGGGCATGACAACGTGGTGGTGTTCGCGCGCCCAATGTCTCCCGATCTTATCTTCGCACTTTCCCTCATTGCGAAAATGGTCGTCACCGCCGGTTTCGTGGTGGCGGCGACCGTGGCCGCCGAGCGCGTGGGTCCCTTGATTGGCGGGCTGGTGGCGACGCTGCCGCTCGGTGCCGGACCCGTCTACGTGTTCCTCGCCCTTGACCATGGCGCGGCATTCATCGGGCAAAGTGCGGTCAACAGCCTCGCCATCAACTGCGTCAACGTGATCTTCGCGCTCATTTACGCGCTGCTGGCGCAGCGGCAATCGTTGATCGTCAGCCTGCCTCTCGCGATCGTCGTCTGGTTTACGCTTGCCTGGGGCGTGCATGTGGTGCACTGGACCCTGCTGTCGGCCCTGCTCGCCAATATCGTGGTGATTGCCGTTTGCATCGTGCCGGCGCGACCCTTGCGTCATGTGCGCATCCCGCCGGTGCGCACCTATTGGACCGACCTCGCGCTACGTGCGCTCATGGTGGCGACGCTGGTCGGCGTGGTGGTGACCTTGAGCTTCCACATCGGCCCAGGCGGCAGCGGCATCCTGGCGGTGTTTCCGATCATCTTCATCAGCATCATGCTCATCCTGCACCGCCGCGCCGGCGGCCCGGCCACCGCCGCGGTGCTGGCCAATGCCGTGCTCGGGCTGACCGGCTTTGCTTGCGCCTGCGTGGTGCTGCATCTTACCGCCGTGCCGCTCGGCGCCGCCGCCGGCCTGTCGCTCGCGCTGGCCACTTCGGTGAGCTGGAGCCTGATCGTGCTGACCGCGCGCCGGCATGGGATCGACGTTTAAAATGACCACGCTTCTCACCGGCCTGCTGCTCAAGATCGCCATGACCGCCGGCATCGTGGTGGCGGCTTCCATCGTGGTCGAGCGCTCCGGCCCGTTCGTCGGCGCGCTGATCGCCTCGCTGCCGACCGCCGGCGGCGCCGCCATGATCATCTTGGCCTGGGAGCACCCGCCCGCCTTCATCGCGCAGAGCGCGGTCGGCAGCCTGGTGTCGAACGCGCTGGTGGCGGTGTTCGCGCTCTCCTACGCCGCGCTGGCGCAGCGCTGCAACTTGCCGCTCAGCCTTGGCGGCGCCTATCTGCTGTGGTTCTGCGCCGCTTATCTCACCCGTTTTGCGACCTGGGATGCCTCGAGCGCCAGCCTGCTCAACGCCGTGGTGTTTCCGCTGGCGATCCTGGCCGGCAGCCGCTTCCGCGTTACCGGCGCGGTCAAGCGCGTACAGCTCACGCCAAGCGACGTTGTCTGGCGCGCCGGCGTGGTGACGCTGTGCGTGCTGATCGTAACGGCGGCGAGCTATTCGATCGGCTCCTTCGCTTCCGGCCTGTTCGCGTTCTTTCCGGTGGCGATGGGCTCGTTCTTCGTCATCCTGCAGCCGCGCATCGGCGGGCCGGCGGCGGCGAGCGTGGCCGCGCACGTGCACGCGCCGCTGATCGGGCTGGGCCTCGGCCTCTTGGCGGTGCATTTTCTGGCGCAGCCGCTCGGCGTGTGGTGGTCCTACGCGATCGGGCTCGCCATCGGCTTGGGCTGGAACGCGCTGTTGTGGCTGGCGCGGCGCAGGCATGTCCGCAACGCATGACCGCTGGGATCGCGATGCGATCGGCGCGCGGGATTCGCAATACAATCTCCTGGCGAAGCAGTCATTCTTAATCGCATAAACTGTACATAGAGATAATACAACTTATGGGCGTTAGAATAAAACCACTGAAAGCCTCCCTAATTTACATGCTGTGTTCTGTATATGTCATTTCTTAATCTCTGCAACGTAGAGTTGGGAAAACGGTATCGAGAGGCCGGTGAAGGCCTCCTGGAAGTAGCGTGGTTTGCCAATGTCACCGTCATCTCCATCGTTGCTCGCGGAGTTGGAAGTCGCCGTCAAAAACGGAACGCCGGAAAAACGGGTGGAGACGCTGCGCCGCGTAACCAGCCTGTTTCTCGACGAATCAAACCGGCTCAACGAGCAGCAGATCAGCGTGTTCGACGACGTCCTGGTCCATCTGATCCAGAGGATCGAGACCAAGGCGCTCGTTCAACTGAGCAGCAGTCTCGCACCGGTTGACAATGCGCCGATCGAAGTGGTCCGGCGCCTGTCGCGCAACGATGAAATTACCGTTGCAGGGCCGGTTCTGAGCCAGTCCAACCGCCTCACAGAAAGTGATTTGGTCGAAATCGCCAAGCAAAAGGGCCAAGGCCACATGCTGGCGATTTCGACACGCCATACGCTCCCGGAAACCGTGACCGACGTGCTGGTCGAGCGGGGCGATATGCAGGTCCAACACACGCTTGCACGAAATGCGGGCGCGCGCTTTTCGGAATTGGGCTATGCGAGCCTGGTGAAGAAGTCCGAGAGCGACGAAAAGCTTGCCGAAAAGCTGGGCCTCCGGCTCGATATCCCGTTGAACCTGCTGCGCCAACTTCTCGCGCGCGCGTCCGACCTGGTTCGCTCACGCATCCTGGCATCCGCGTCGCCTGAGGCTCAGGAGCAAATCCAGCGTGTGCTTGCGAGCATCGTAAACGAGGTTGGGCGGGAAGCCACCGGTCCGCGTGACTTCGCGCAGGCGGATGGCGTGGTCAGCGAGATGAATTGGCGCGGCCAGCTGAACGAAGCCGTTCTTTTGGATTTCACCACGAAGAGACAGTACGAGGAAATGACCGCGACGCTGGCGCTATTTTGCGGGGCAAAATCCGACCTGATCGAGCGGCTCCTTAAAAACGTGAGCCATGACGGCCTCGTTGTCGCTTGCAAGGCCGCGAAACTCAGTTGGCAAACGACCAGCGTATTTTGCAGTCGCGGTTCGCGCACCACACGATGTCGGAACACCAACTTCTTGAAGCAAAGGATTCTTTCCTCGCGATCTCGCAGGCGGCGGCCCAAAGGTCGATGAGGTTCATGCAGGTTCAAGACTTAACAAAAAAGGCTGGCTAACGTGCCTTCTATGGTCGGATACATCAGCTTCAAGCTGAGAACCGTCCCGCGCGCCGACAGCCGTGGCTGGGCGCAATGACGGGGGAAAATAGGCGGCGCCCGCGCAAAAACATTCGCATCAAGGCGGCCATCATTGACAAAGCAGGAACGGTCATCGACGAATGCACAATATCGAATATTTCGGACAGTGGCGCCAAGCTGACGCGCTTCAGGTCGGCAGAATTGCCGGACGAATTCGAATTGGTTCTTGCGAAAGGCGGAATAGTGCGACGCCATTGCGCGGTCGCGTGGCGCAGTGAAGCCAGTATAGGCGTCCGGTTTATTTAGATGGAATAGTCGTCCGACGCGGGAGCGTGGCGGGCGCGGCGATGAGCCGTCATTTGGACGCGCCGCTCGCGTAAAGCGACTTCAGCAGCGCGGCGATCGGCTGCCAGGCCGCGTTCTTCAATACCACCAGCGGCGGATTGTCCAGCACCACGGCGGTTGCCGCGCGCGTGTCGCAGCCGGCGACCAGCCGCGCGATCTTGATCTTGCCGTCGCTGTAGTAGCTGTCGCCGCCGCCATTGCGGCCGCCGAGTGTGGGGCCGATGCCGGTCACCTCGTAGATCGCCAGCACCACCTTGGCGGCTGCGAGATCGCCGATCAACCCATCGCGCTCGGCGTCGATGTCGGGTGCGATGCGATGGGTGACCTTAGGCGAGCAGCCCTTCCTGCAGCGCCTTGATCTGGATCGCCAGATAGCGGGAGAAGATGCGGCATTGCGCAAGCGAGCCGGCGGTGAACCAGAGCCCCTGCTGCGCGGTGCGCCGCCACATGTTGCGCAATTCGCCGCCCTCGTCGAAGCCCCAGACCGGGCCGATCCTGTCGGCGATCTCGTCGCCGAGATAGCGGCGCACGGTCTCCTGCTGATTGAGATAGCCGGTCGCCAGCACCAGCAATTCGGCCGGCACCGTGCGGCCGTCCTTCAGCAGCGCGCCGCCGGCGACGAAGCGCTCGATATCGGCATATTGCAGGAGCTTCACTTCACCGGAAACGATCAGCTCGGAGCAGCCGACATCGAAATAGTAGCCGCCGCCGTAGCGCAGATACATCATCTGAAAGCCGGTCTCGTCTTCGCCGTACCAGATCTTGAAGCCGCGCTGCTCGAGCGCCTTGATCAGCCGGCGGTCGACCAATTTGCTCTTGGTGGTGGAGAGCTGATAGGCGCGCTGCAAGACCGGGTAGGGGAACGAGGTGGCCAGCAGATCGCAATCGTCGAACGGGATGCCTTCCGAATAGATGGCATAGACGCTCTGCGCTTCCTTCAGGCTGACCACGTAGGTCTTGCCGCGCTGGATGATAGTGACGTCGGCGCCGTGGGCGTGCAGCTCCTGCGCCACGTCATGGCCGCTGGTGCCGGTGCCGAGCACCAGCGCCTTGCGGCCTTTCCAATCGCTGGCATGCTTGAAATCGCCGGAATGCACGACCGGGCCGGCGAAATCCCGCAGGCCGGGCAGGTCGGGCATGATCGGGATGCTGGACACGCCGGTGGCGAAGATCAGATGGCGCGGGTGCATGACGCGGCTCGTGCCGTCGGCGCGCTTGAGCGTCACGTTCCACCGCTTGCGCTGCTCGTCGTAGCTGCCGGACATGAGCTCGGTGCCGGTCCAGAAGTTCAGCTCCAGGCTCTCGACGTAAGATTTCGAACCAGTTCGCCAGCTGGTCCTTCGGGATAAAGACCGGGAAGGTGGGCGGAAACGGCATATAGGGCAGGTGGTTGACGTGCACCTCGTTGTGCAGCGTCAGCGAGTGGTAGCGCGTGCGCCAGTTGTCGCCGATGCGCGGATGGCGGTCGACGATCAGCGTGTCGACGCCGAGCTGAGAAAGCCGCGCGGCGATGGCGAGGCCGGCATGGCCGCCGCCCACCACCAGCACGGCCGGATCGCGGTCGGTATAGGCGCGCTGCTGCGTGAGCCGGTCGAGCCAGTTGTCGGCGCCGAAGTCGCGTGTCGAATTCGGGCTCGCCGCGCCGCTTGAACTCTTCTTCGTGGCCGCGCAGTTCCTGCAAGTTCGTATTCACGGTCCAGGCGGAGAGGCGCGCCGGGTCCTCCTCGTCGCGGACAAGACGCACAACGCCGCTGCAAGGCCCGAACGCGGTGTCGAAGCCGAACAGGCATTCGATCGCTTCCTGGCCGGCGCGTGAAACCCAGCGCGGCGGCGTGCGGCCGGGCGGAATATGGAAATGCGAAGGCTTGCTGCGGGCAAGCGTCGCGCCCAGCATGCGCTCGATCGCCTGACGGCCGCACGCGGTCTCGATATTCCAGGTAAAGGCCAGGAGATCGCGCCACATGCCGTCCGGCTTGAACAGCGCGGCGGCCGCGGCGGCATCCTGCGCCTGCAGCGCGGCTTCCAAGCGCTCGAGCCAGCCTTGCGCCTCGGCCGGCGCGTTCGCCTGCGTGCGTTCGGCGATGTTCATCATGGCTTGCCGTTTTTAGCCAATTGCGCTTTCAGGCGATAGAGCGCTTCCATCGCCTCGCGCGGCGACATGTCGTCGGGATCGAGTGCGGCGATCGCCGCCAGCGCCAGCTCGTGCGTGGCCTCCTGCGCGGCCGGCGTCGCCTTGTAGGGCGCGGCGAACAGCGGCAGGTCCTCGAAACCCTTGGGCGCGGTGCGGTCCTCCCGCTCGAGTTGGGCCAGCACCACCTTGGCGCGCTCGATCACGCTTTGCGGCAAGCCGGCAAGTTGCGCCACCTGGATGCCGTAGGAGCGGTCGGCGGCGCCCGCTACGACCTCGTGCAGGAACACCACCTCGCCCCGCCATTCCTTCACCCGCACGGTGGCATTGTGCAGGCGGGCAAGGCGGGCGGACAGCGCGGTCAGCTCGTGGAAATGCGTGGCGAACAGCGCGCGGCACCGGTTGATATCGTGCAGGTGCTCGACGGTCGCCCAGGCGATGGAGAGGCCGTCGAAGGTGGCGGTACCGCGGCCGATCTCGTCCAGGATCACCAGCGCGCGGCTGCCCGCCTGATTGAGGATGGCGGCGGTCTCCACCATCTCGACCATGAAGGTGGAGCGCCCGCGCGCAAGATCGTCGGCCGCGCCCACGCGCGAGAACAGGCGGTCGACCACACCGATACGCGCAAGCTTCGCCGGCACGAACGAGCCCATCTGCGCCAGGATGGCGATCAGCGCGTTCTGCCGCAGGAAAGTCGATTTGCCCGCCATGTTGGGGCCGGTGATCAGCCAGATGCGGCCCGCCCCCTCGCTGCCCTCCCCCGCCGGCGGCGACAGGTTGCAGTCATTGGCGACGAAGGGCGTGCCGTCTTTCGACAAGGCCTGCTCGACCACGACATGGCGGCCGCCTTCGATCATGAAGTCGAGCGAAGAGTCCACATGCGGACGGGCGTAATCGCGCTCGGCGGCGAGATGAGCGAGGCTGGCGGCAACGTCGAGCCGGCCGAGCGCCTCGGCGCAGGCCTTGATGGCGTCGCTTTCGGCGACCACGCTGGCCGCGAGCCGGTCGAAAATATCGAGCTCGAGGCCGAGCGCGCGCTCGGCGGCGCTGGCGATCTTGGCTTCCAATTCGCCCAGCTCGGTGGTGGTGAAGCGCACCTGGCCGGCCAGCGTTTGGCGGTGGATGAAAGTGGCGGTGAGCGGTGCGGCCAGCAGTCTGTCGCCGTGCTGGGCGGTGACCTCGACGAAATAGCCAAGCACGTTGTTGTGGCGCACCTTGAGCGCGCGCACGCCGGTCAGTTCGGCATAGCGCGCCTGCAGGCCGGCGATGATGCGGCGCGATTCGTCGCGCAGGCCGCGCAGCTCGTCGAGCGAAGCGTCGTAGCCCCCGCGCACGAAGCCGCCGTCGCGCTTGATGAGAGGAAGCTCGGCGGCGAGCGCGGCCGCAAGCTCGGCCGCCAGCATGCCGTCGGGCTTTTGCGCCGCCTGCATGGCCTGCGCGATCTCGGCCGGCGGTGCTTCCAGCGCACTGAGCGCGCGCGCCAAGTCAGCCGCGGCCAGGATGCCGTCGCGGATAGCCGCGAGATCGCGCGGGCCGCCGCGGCCAACGGCAATGCGCGCCAGCGCGCGCGCCAGATCGGGCGCCGCCGCCAGGCGCGAGCGGGTCTCGGCACGCAAAGCGGCATTGTCGACGAAGGCCGCAACGGCATCGAGGCGGCGCTCGATCGCGGCCGGGTCGGTGAGCGGCGCCGACAGTCTTTGTGCGAGGAGACGCGAGCCGGCGGCGGTGACCGTGCGATCGACGGTGTCGAGCAGCGAGCCGCGCCGCTCGCCCGCGAGCGTGCGCATCAGCTCGAGATTACCGCGCGTTGCCTGGTCGATCGCCATCGTGGCGGAGGCGGCCTCGCGCAGCGGCGGCGACAGCGGCGGGCGCTGGCCGACCTGCGTGCGCTCGACATAGGTGACACAGGCCGCGGCAGCGATCAGCTCCAGGCGGCTGAGGGCGCCGAAGGCCTCGCTGGTGGCGACGGAGAAGTAGGAGGTCAGCCGCCGCTCGGCGGTGGCGCCGTCGAAGACGTCGCGGGCGAGCGGCGTCACCGCCGGCAGCGTGCGCCAGAACGGCGTCAGCTCGGCGTCGCCAAAGAGCGCATCGGAGACGATGATCTCGCTCGGCTCCAGCCGCGCGATCTCGGCGGCAAGCGTCAGGCGCTCGCATTCGGCGATACGGAACTCGCCGGTGGAGATATCGATCCAGGCCAGCGCGAAGCGCGCCTCCTCGCCGGCGGTGGACAATCGCGCCCGTGCGACCGCGAGCAGGTAGTTGTTGCGCCGCGCATCGAGCAGCGAATCCTCGGTGAGCGTGCCGGGCGTGACCAGGCGCACCACGTCGCGGCGCACCACGCTCTTGGCGCCGCGCTTTTTGGCCTCGGCCGGGTCCTCGAGCTGCTCGCACACCGCGACGCGATGGCCGAGCGCGATGAGCCGATGCAGATAGTCGTCGGCGCGGTGGATCGGCACGCCGCACATCGGGATGTCGGCCCCGTGGTGCTTGCCGCGCTTGGTGAGCACGATGCCGAGCGCGCGCGAGGCGACTTCCGCATCCTCGAAGAACAATTCGTAGAAATCGCCCATCCGGTAGAACAGGAGGCAATCCGGATTGGCGGCCTTGATCTCGATATATTGCTCCATCACCGGCGTAACGCGGCCATTGCCGTCGCCCGCGGGGGCTGCGCCTTGCGGCGGCTCGTCCGGCTCGGCCATTCCGATGGGTCGCGTCAGCGCCATGGGGGGAAGGTAGCAGATGTGGGCAAGGATGCCATTGCTGCCGCCCTAATCCCCAACGCGTCATTCCGGGTCGCGGCCGAAGGCCGCGAGCGCGGAATCCATAGTCCCAGTCTGTGTTTATGGATTCCGGGTTCGCTCGCTTTGCTCGCGACCCGGAATGACATCAAGAGGGAAACTTGGCCCCCGTCATCCGCTCCAAATTGCCGTGCCAGATCATGTCCTTTTCGGCCTTCGGCATGTCGACGCCTTCCAGAATGCGCAAGGTCTCGCGGATATACATGGTGCCCTTCTCGGGATCGAACGGGCAGTCGGAGGCGAACACGATCTTGTCGGGGTCGTAGAAGGCGAGCCCGGCATGCGTCGCCGGCTCGCCGCCGAAAACGGCGGTGTCGCAGTAGAAGGAATGCTTGAAATAATCGAGCGGGCGCTTGTTCAACTGTCCGAGCAGCGCGTGCAGATCCTCGTCCGAGGTGCGCGCGCCGAGTTGATCCCAGCCCGGACCGATGCGGCCTTCCAGCATCGGCACGATGCCGCCGAAATGGTGGGTGATGATCTTCAGGTTGGGATATTTGTCCATGATCCCGGAGAAGACCAGCCGCGCCATGGCGGTGGCGGTCTCGTAGGACCAGCCGAAGGTCCACCAGATTTCGTATTTCGATTTCTTCTCGGAAAGATAATCGGGAAAATTGGCGGCGCGCGCCGGGTGCATCCAGACCGGCTTGCCGATCCGGTTCATGGTTTCGAAGAACGGCTCGAAGGCCGCATCGTCGAGCGGGCGGCCGGCAATATTGGTGTAGATCTGCACGCCGAGCGCGCCGGCCTTGATGGCGCGTTCCGCTTCCGCGGCGCCGGCATCGGGCGCGTTGAGCGCGACCTGCGCCACCCAACCGGGGAAATGCGCTCGGTTCTTCTCGACGATCTCGACGAAGCCGTCATTGATCATCTTGCAGAAGTCGTCTGCCTCTTCCGGCTTGGCCAGGATCTCGATCGGCGGCTGTGAGTAGGACAGAATCTGCGCGTAGTCCTGAAACTGGTCGACGATCCTCTTGCGCGCGTCGAGATCGTGGATGCAGGGAATTTCACGCACCCGCTTGCCGATTCCCGGCGGCCCGATTTCCAACAGCTTGTTGAAGAATTTCGCCGGGATGAAATGGGTATAGGCGTCGATGCGCATTCACTTGGCTCCGTCACGGATTTCGTTTGCGGTCGCTCAATAAGGCGTGATGACGTTGAGCAGCGCCTGCCGGCGGCCGCCGACAACGGCGTCGCGTGCGCGCACGAGCGCATCGGGCAGATCGGACGGCTTCTCGACCCGCTCGGCATAGCACCCTTGCGCGCGCGCGATTTCGTCGTAGGGCGGCGCCGGATCGAGGTCGGCCAGCCCGCGGCCGTCGCTCTCGCCGGCGACGGCATCCTTGAACATCGACAGCGTGGCGTTGCGCACCGCGCCGTAGCGGGCGTTGTTGAACACGACGGTGAGGATGGGCAGATCGTACTTGCCGGCCACCCAATGCGAGACGGTCGGATTGCCGAACATGTAGGCGCCGTCGCCAAGGGTGGCGACGACAAAAGCGTCGGGCGCGGCGAGCTTGGCGCCGAGCGCGGCACCGAAGCCCCAGCCCAGGCCGCCGGCCGGGCCGAGCGAGAAGAAAGTGCCGGGCTTCTCGCGCGCGCAGTGGTCGTGTCTTAACGGATATTCGTTGAAGATGACGGCGTCCGGCCCGAGCGTCTCGCCGATGGCGTGCGAGAGATAAGCGGGCGAGATGCGCTCGCCGGGCGCGGAGTCTTTCGCAAGCTGGGCGCGGCGGGTGCGCATGCGCTCGGTCAGCCGCGCGCGGCGGGACGCGATGCGCGCTTCCGCCATCTGCAGGCGCGGCTCGACTGCGGCCGAGAGGGCCGTGAGCGTTTGTGTGACGGCCGCCTGCACCACCAGATCGCTCGGGAAGGAGCGCATCGGATAGCGCACGAAGAACGGCTCCTCGCCGATATGGGCGACGCGGCAGCCGGCCGGCGGATGCGTGAGCTGCGGCATCCAGGGCGCGTCGTTCTCCAGCACGATCACCAGATCGGCGTCGGCCAGCAGCGCGGCCGGCTCGAAGCCGAAATGCATCGGATGGCTGGACGGCAGGCAGACCGTGCGCGGATTGCTCACCACGACCGGGATGGCGCAGCGCTCGGCGAGAGCGCTAAGCGCCGGCACGGCGTTCTCCGGCAGCCGCGCGGCAAGGATGAGCGGGCGCTCGGCGCTGGCGATCCACTCGGCGAGCGTGGCGAGCGAGGCCGGGTCGGCATGCGGGCTGGCGGCTAGCGGGCGCGGACGCGCCGGTCCGGTGGGCTCGACTGTGGCGGCCAGCGGCTCGCGCGGCAGCATGAGATAGACCGGGCCGCGCGGATGCGCCATGGCCACTTCCACCGCGCGCGCCACCACGTCGCCGACCTGCGCCGGCACGCGCAACTCGTAGTCCCACTTCACCATCTCGCGCAGCATGCCGGCCTGGTCGAACATTTCCTGGCCCCACTGGATCGGCCGCGTGCGCGAGCCGAACGCGCCCTTCTCGGTGATCGGCGTGCGGCCGGCGGCGAGGATCAGGGGGCAGCGGTCGCGCGCCAGGTTGAACAGGTTGTTGAGCGTGTTGGCGGTGCCGGCGGTGGTGTGCACCATCACCGCCTGCGGACGGCCATTCATCAGGTAGACGCCATGCGCCATGGCGACCGCCAGGTTCTCGTGCGGCACCAGCACCGGCCGCGGCACCTTGGCATTGGTCTTCTGCGCGCGCGCGAAGGCTTCCACGATGGGCGGGAAGTCGGTGCCGGTGTTGCAGAAGAAATAGTCGGCGCCGTGATCGGCGAGCGCGCGCAGGAAAGCTTCGGCGGCGATGGTCGGCCGTTCGCGTGTGCCCGGTGAGAGGGCCATTGGGTTTCCGCCCCTGAAAGTTCCGCAGGTTCCGCGGCACCTGCGTTTTTGTGGTTATTTTGACCGGAGTCTTACTGCCTCTGACCTCCCCCTGAAAAGGGGGAGGGCGCCGGAGTCTTATTCCGCCGCCAGCGGCAGGCTGGCGGTGCCGTCGATCTCGGCCAGGCACTGGGAAAGACTCTCGCCTTCCGGGTCGGTGAGCGCCGCGGTGCGCGCGCTCGCCACCGCGTCGGCCGCCCGCGCCATCGGAATGTGGCCGGCGAGCGCCGGGCGGATGACGCGCGCCTCGATCGCCGCGTAGTTGGCGACGCCGCGCGCGTGCGTATCGCCATAACCCTTGATCAGCCGCGCGCATTCGGCGACCTCGAGCGCGAAGTCGGTCGAATGCTTGGCCGCCTCGCCGATCAGCGCGAGCCAAGCCTCGATCGCCTTCTGCTCCTCCTTGAAGCGGCGGCCAATGGGGCGCAAGCGACGCAGCTTGGCGAGCATGAGGAACTTGAGGAAGCCGCCGACCGAGGTGGTCTCGATCTCCATGCCGAAATAGACGCGGCCGAGCCAGCCGCGCCGTTTGGCGACATAGAGGATCGGCCGCGCCAGTAGGGGCGGCAGCAATTGCGTCAATTCCTCGAAGCCGGGCTTGAGGAAATCGTGCACGGTGAATGGCTCGTTGGTGGCGCGCAGTTCCTCGCGCGCGATGCGCTGCATGCGCTCGGGCGCGATCTTGGCGGCGGCGACGCGCACCACGTCCTCGTAAGACATGCGCACGGCGAGATGACGCGCCACTTCCTTCAGCAACCTGCCGTGCGCGCCTGCCGCCTCGTCGGCTTCCGTGATCGGCCGCAGGCGCTCGAGATAGCGCCGCGCGTAACTTTCGCCCTGATAGGCGGTGAGCCGGCGCACGCCTTCCAGCGCCGTTGCCTGCGCCAGCGCCGGGAAGGTCCAGGCCACCGCCTGCTCGAGCGAGGGGCGGGTGGCGGCGGCGGTCTTCTTGCGCTCGGCGGGCTTGGCCGGCGGCAGCTTGGCGCGCGCGGCGTCGAGCCCGGCGCGGAAGCCGCGCAGATTGGCGTCGACCTGCTTGCCGTCGGCACGGATGGCGGCTTCCAGCTGCTCGGGCGTCAGCGGCAGCCGGCCGCTGCCGGCGATGGCGCCGAGCATCACGGCGTTGACGATGGAGCCCGAATCCTGCGCCAGCTTGGCCATGTCGATCAGCAGCGCATCGCGCGCGTGCTCGTTGATGACCTTGACCAGTCTGTCGCGGTCGAAGCGGCCGTCGCCCATGGCGATCTTCTCGTCCATGGCATAGAAGCGGCTCAACGAGGCGATCACGTGCGTGCGCTCGGGCGTGACGAAGCCGTTGGCGACGGTGCGGCCGGCTTCCATGAGCTCGCTGGTCACCGCCACGTCGATGTCGCCGACGCCGGGCGTGAGCGCCAGCACCGGGCGCTTGCCGGCGAGCTCCTTGGCCGGCACCGGCATGATCTCGACGTAATAGGTGGTGGCGCCGGTGCGCTGGGCGACGCCGGGGATCGAGGTCGACTGCACCGGCAGGCCGGCATCCGCCGCCGCCGACACGATCCATTGCGTGAGCACGCCGCCGCCCTCGCCGCCGAGCGCGGCGATGAGCAGTTTTATCGGAGCCGGTGTTGCTCCTTCGCCCGCCAACTGCACGGCCGGCTCCCTCCCCCGCTCGCGCGGGAGGGTTGGGGAGGGGGCCGATGCTTGCGCCGCGACCCGATAAGTTCCCCCTCCCTGTCCGTCCCCCGTACGTGGGGAAGGGGACGATTTGGCGCTGGCGGGCGACAGCCACCCGATCACCCGCCGGCGCAGGCGATGCTTGACGCGGTCGCGCCAGGTGGCGTTGCGAATAATCTCCGCGCGGTAGAACGAGGGGCAAAGCACGGCGGCATGCGCGACCTCGCCGCACAACCCGCAGCCGACGCATGACTTCGACCACGGTCGCCACCGGGTCGGTGCGCAAAGGATCGGGCGAGGGCTTCACCGTCAGCGACGGGCAGCCGGACAGGCGAATGCAGGAATGGTCGCCGGTGCAGATTTCGTCGTCGACGCCGTAGCGCGCGCGCGTCACGCGCAGGCCCCGCTTCAGCTTCTCGGCATCCTCGGCGCGCACGCGGCGCTGGCGCGCCAATTGGCATTCGCCGTCGGCGATGATGACCTTGAGGCCTTTTTCAGCGGTCTTCATCGCCTCCTTCAGCGTCGCCGTCATCTTGGCGACGCTGTAGGTGCGCACCGTGCGCAGCCAGTGCACGCCCATGGCGCGCAGCGTCTGCTCGATGCTCATGCCGGCCGCCGGGCCGTCGCGGCTCGCCGTACTCGACGGAATGTATTGCTGGCCGGTGGCGGAGGCGTAGCCGTTCTGCATCACGATCAGCACGCCGTCGCCCTTGTTGAACAGGTTGGAGGCGACGCCCGTGATCAGCCCGTTGTGCCAGAAGCCGCCGTCGCCCATCACCGCGATCGGCCGCTTCTGCATATTGGGCGTCACCGCGGCGGCGCTGGCGAGCGACATGCCGTAGCCGAGAATGGAATTGCCGAGCGAGAAGGGCGCGAAGGTCGCAAATGAATGGCAGCCGATGTCGGCCGAGATGTGCGTCGGGCCCAATTCGCGCTGCATCAGCTTGATGGCGGCGAAAACGGGGCGCTCCGGGCAGCCGGTGCAGAAGGCCGGCGGGCGCGGCGGCAGCGCTCCAAGCGCCGCGGCGGCCTTCGGCTTGTGCGCGATCAGCGCCCGCGCTTTGGCCGCCAGGCTGTCGCTGTCGAGGCCCTTCGGCTTGGCGGCTTGCAGGAAGGCGGCCAAGCCCTCCAGCAGCACGTCGGAAGAATATTCGCCGGCCTGCGGCAGCGCGCCTTTGCCGTAGACCTTGGTCTGGATATCGGCGCGGCGCAGTTCGACATTGACCGCGTCCTCGACATAGGCCGGGTTGCCTTCCTCCACCACCAGCACGGCGCGCTTTGCGGCGCAGAACTCGCGGATCTCCTCCGGCACCAGCGGATAGACGACGTTGAGCACCAAGAGCGGAATGCGCGCGGCGCCGAACACGTCCGCCAAGCCGATGCGCTCCAGCGCGCGCAGCACGCTGTTGGTGAGCCCACCCATGACGATAATGCCGACATCCGCCACGTCGCCGGCGAGGGTCTCGTTGAGCTTGTGCTCGCGGATGAATTTGCGCGCGGCCGGCAGGCGCTCTTCGACCTTCAGCTTCTCCTGCGTGAAGATCACCGGCGGATGCGCCAGCCGGCCGTATTCGAAGCGCGGCGGGCCGGCGAGCTTGTTGAGGCCGGAGACCGCGCCCTTGCGGTTATCCTTGGCGGCGAATTCGCCGGTGGCGTGGCAGGCGCGGATGCGCAGCTCCAGCATGACCGGCGCGTGGCTTGCCTCCGACAGCTCGAAGCCCTTCTCCACGGTGCGCACGATCGACGGCAGGTCGGGACGCGGGTCGAGCAGCCACATCGAGGATTTCAGCGCATAGGCATAGGAGCGCTCCTGGATGACGCTGGCGCCCTCGCCGTAATCCTCGCCCAGGATGATCATGGCGCCGCCGATGACGCCGGGCGAGGCCAGGTTGGAGAGCGCGTCGGCCGCCACATTGGTGCCGACGATCGATTTCCAGGTCACCGCGCCGCGTAAAGGGTAATTGATCGAGGCGCCCAGCATGGCGGCGGCCGAGGCCTCGTTCGCGCAAGTCTCCAGGTGCACGCCGAGCTCGGCCATGATGTCCTCGGCGTCCACCAGCACGTCGAGCAGGTGGGAGACCGGCGCGCCCTGGTAGCCGCCGACGTAAGAGACGCCCGACTGCAACAGCGCCTTGGTGACGGCCAGGATACCTTCGCCACGGAAGGTCTCGCCGTCGCCTAGCTTGAGCGCCTGTACTTCCTTTTTGAACGAGCGTTCCATCGCGGTCTCCGGCCGATCGTTTGGCCACCAACGATCATATCATGGGCCGCTGCCGCCCGGGCAAGTCGGGGCCGCGGGCGCGCGCGGCGGTCAGAACATGGTGTTGTTGTTGGCGGATTTCTCCGGGATCTCCTGGCGCACGTCCCAATGCTCGACCACCTTGCCGTTTTCCAGCCGGAAAATATCGACGATTGCCGCGCCGCGCTGCCCCGGGGCCGGCACGTTATGAACGTGCAGGATGACGTAATCGCCGTCGGCAAATACCTTTTTGATGTCGCTGTGGTATTGCGGCAGCTTCGCTTTGAGAAAATTGATGAAGGCCTTGAAGCCTTCCACGCCGTCGGCGGCGCGCGGATTGTGCTGGGTATAGTGGGGCCCGAAATCCTTGGCCGCCGCTGCGAAGTCCTTCTGGTTGATGCCCTTTTCGTAAAGGTCGAGCACCACCTTGATGTTGGCTTTCTGCTGCGGCGTATGATCGGCGAAGGCCGGCGCGGCGCATAACAGCAATACAGCGGAGATCGTCAGTGCGCTTTTCCACATAACACCTACTCCCTTGCTTGTTTGCGATTTCATATTCGTCCTCACATGTGCGAGGGCAGCCAAGTCGCCAGAATCGGGAAAGTGATCAGTATGGCCAGCCGCAGGATATCGGTCAGCACGAAGGGCATGACCCCATAGAATACCGTGGAGAGCTTCACCTCGCGGATAACGCTCTTGATCACGAATACGTTCATGCCCACCGGCGGGTGGATCAGCCCCAGCTCCACCGTCATCACGATGATCACCCCGAACCACACGGGATCGAAGCCGAGCGCGGTGATCACCGGGAACACGATCGGCACGGTCAGGATGATCATGGCCATGGCGTCCATGATGCAGCCGAGCACCAGATACATCAGCATGATCAGGATCAGCACGCCGTAGGGGCCGATCCCTAAGCCGGTGAGAAAGGCGGTGAGCTTCTGCGGCACCTGGGTGATGGTGAGGAAATAGCCGAAGATCAAAGCGCCGATCAGGATGGTGAACACCGCGGCGGTGGTGCGCAAGGATTCGATCAGGCAGCGCCAGAAATCGGCGCGCGAAAGCTTGCGGCGCGCCACCGCGATGATGAAGGCGCCGGCGGCGCCCATGCCGGCGGCTTCGGTGGCGGTGAACATGCCGGCATAGAGCCCGCCGATGACGAAGATGAACAGCAGCACCACCGCCCAGATGTCGCGCACCGATTCCATGCGCTCGGCCCAGGAATGGCGCGGCGTCTTGGGCAGGAAGCCGGGGCGGAGGAAGGCGATCAGGTTGATGGTGGCGATATACATGCCGACCGCGATGATGCCGGGGACGATGCCGGCGATGAACAGCTTGCCGATGTCCTGCTCGGTGATCAGGCCGTAGACCGCGAACACGGTGGAAGGCGGGATCATGATGCCGAGCGAGCCGCCGGCGGCGATCACGCCGGTGGAAAAGCTCTGCGGATAGCCGAACTGGCGCATTTCCGGATAGGCCACCTTGGAGAAGGTGGCGGCGGTGGCGACCGAGGAGCCGCAGATGGCGGCAAAGCCGCCGCAGGCAGCGATGGTCGCGATGCCGAGGCCGCCGCGCAGATGGCCGAGAAAGGTGTTGGAGGCGCGGAACAGTTCCCGGCTCATGCCGGAGGCCGAGGCGAAGGCGCCCATCAGCAGGAACAGCGGGATGACGGCGAATTCGGCGTCGGTGGCGGTGCGGATCGGCGACTGCGACAGCAATTTCAGCGCCGGCCTGATGTCGCCGATCATGTAGCCGAAGCCGAGCACGCCGACCGTGCCCATGGCGATGCCGACCGGCACGCGCAGCAGCATCAGCGCGAACAGCGAGACGAACCCGATGATGGCGACGGTGTTGGCGTCCATGGCTATACGCTGGTGCGCGGGGTCATCGCGCTCACTCGCCGCTATGCGCTTCGTGCGGCGCGAGCTTTTCGGGTGCGACGATGAGTCGGACCGTGCGCAGCACCAGAAGCAATACGGCTGCGGCAAGTCCGATCCAGGCGACGAAATAATAGGGCCAGACCGGCTGGCGCAGATCGAAGGTGCCGGTGCCGGCGAGGCGGATGTCGAGCACCTTCTCGGCGAACATCCAGGTGAAGGTGGCCATGGCGACGAGCGTGACCAGTGCCGAGAACACGTCCATGGCGCGCTTGGCCCATGTGGGCGACGCGCCCCAGACGAGATCGACGGTGATGTGGTCGCCGCGATAGCTCGCCACCGCCATGCCCCAGAAGATCAGGATGCCGAGCAGCAGGCGGGTGAAGTCGTAGGAGTCGGGGATCGCCCAGGAGAAGAAATAGCGCAGGATCACCGACACGAAAGTGAGCAAGGTGACGACGGCGAGAAAGCCCGCCGCCGTCACCTCGATCAGATCGATGAACCTGTCGACGGGGCTGCGTCCCTCCGAGGCATCATCCATCAAGTCAGGCTCCATTTGCGTCGCCCTATGCTCCGCTCATTCCCGCGCAAGCGGGAATCCAGTTTTTTCGGACTGGGTCCGCGCTGGAGCCTGTGCTCGGGCCAGCCGAAGGCTGGACCCGAGTACGGGGACGAACGGAGATGAGCGAGGCTGACAGATGCCCCATCAAAAGGCCGCGTTTTCTTTCTTGAGGTCCGCTTTGAGGTCCTTGAGGGCGGCCGCCGGGTCGATGCCGGCCTTCTTGGCCTGCGCTTCCCATTTGGCCGTGAGCGGCGCGGCGGCTTTTTCCCACAGCGCGACTTGCGCCTTGGTCGGCGCGTAGACGTTCTGGCCGGGCTCCGCCTTGATCTTGGCGATGCCGTTATGCTCGAAGTCGGCCCAGGGCGCGGCGATCTTCAGCGCCCATTGGCCGTTGCAATGGTCGTCGATCGCCTTCTTCTGCTTGGCGTCCATCTCGTTGTACTTGGCCTTGTTGAACACCAGCGCGAAGGTCGTCGTGTAGAACGGCATTTCCAGGTGATATTTGGTCACCTTGTCGATGCCGAACAGCACGATCGAGCCCCAGGGGAAGGTGACGCCGTCGGCGACATGACGGGCGAGTACGTCGCGCACTTCCGGCGCCGAGGCCTGCACATTGGTGCCGCCCAACAGCCGCACGAATTCGGCGATGGTGCCCTGCGCCGGCCTTATCTTGAGCCCCTTGATGTCGGCCGGCACCACGACCTTCTTGTCGACCATGTGCAGCGCACCCGGATCGTGCACGAAGGCGAGGCAGAACTTGACGTCCTTCATCTCCTTGGCGGCGTATTTGCGATACCATTCGTCGAGCGCGACCGTGCCGCCCTTGGCGTTCGACATCAGGAACGGCAGCTCGCCGGCGGCGATGATCGGGAAGCGGCCGGGCGTGTAGCCGGGATTGATGTAGGTTAAGTCCGCGATGCCGTCGCGCGCCATGTCGTAATGGTCGAAGGCCTTGCCGAGTTGCTGCGAGGGATAGACCTTGTAATGGATGGTGCCGCCGGACTCCTTCTCGACCGAGGCGCCCCATCCCTCGAGCGCCTTCTGCAGCGGGTGGGAGGGTGGAACCCAGTGGGAAATCTTCAGATTGAAGGTCTTTTCCGCGGCCTGGGCACTGGGCAGGCCGAGCAGCAGGGCCGCGGCGGCGGCCGCCGCCAAACCGGCGGCAAAACGGGTTTTCATAGGCGTCCTCCATCGGTTATTTGTTGGCCGGCAACGGCCGACCTTTGCGCCAATTGAGCCGGATATCGGCAGGAATGTAAAGTTGGTTTGGAATCAAACTAATGGCTCCGCGCGGCGGAGCCGGGCTTTGGGGGGAACGCGGTTGAACGAGCGCACGCGACGCATCCGACGCGGCAGGAAGGGCGAAGCCGTTGCCGGGCCGATCAATTTCGGCCCGCTGGCGAACTGGATCGGCTTCAACCTGCGCATGGCGCAGGAGGCCACCTTCCAGGCCTTCTCGCGCCGCTCGCAGGAGATCGGCGAGAGCCCGGGGCGGTTCGCCGCGCTGACGCTGATCGGGCGCAATCCCGGCATCAGCCAGACCGAGCTTTCCCACGCCAGCGGGCGCGACAAATCGAGTGTCACGCCGGTGGTGGAGGACCTGGTGCGGCGCGGGCTGGTGGCGCGCGCGCGCGAGCGCAGCGACCGGCGCACCTACCGGCTCAAGCTGACGCCGGCCGGCAAGCGCACGCTGCTCAACATGACGCGGGTGGCGCGCAAGCACGAGGTCAATCTCGACCGCATCATCACGCGGCGCGAGCGCAACCGCTTCCTGGCGATCCTGAAGAAGATCGCAGCGGAGATCGAATAGGTCAGCCGCCGAACTTCGCCCGCACCGCGTCCGGCACCGCAGACGGCCCGATCGCGCCGGTGGCTTCGTCGCGCACCGCCCAGACCCGCGTCTCCGCGCATTCGACGCAGAGAACTCCCGCCAGGCTCAGGCGATGCTCGATGTCGAAGCTCGATTGGCCCAATTTGACCGTGGTATCCACCGTCACGTCGTCGCCGAAACGGGTGGGGCGCAAAAAGCGCGCGCGCGTCTTGACCGGCGGATAGCCGGCGAAAGCGAAGGTCTTCATCTGCTCGAGCTTGCTCATTCCGAGCGCGCGCTCGAACAGCGCCGCCACCGAGGCCTCGAATATCGCGAAATAGGTCGGATAAAAAATAATGCCGGCGGGGTCGCAATCGCCCCATTCGATGCGGACCTTGCGGGTATTGGTGAGGCTCATTGCCCGCTCTTAGCCGTCTTCCACGCGCCGCGCCAGCCAGACCGAGTGGCCGCCGCAATCCGGATCCTCCATCCGTTCCGCGACCTCCCGGAAGCCGTTGGCCGAAAACAGCGCGCGGTATTCATCGGGAGCGAGCGAGGCATGATAAAGCGGTTCGCCGTACAGTTGACCGATCGCCTCGCCATGACGGGGCCCGCTGGTGAACAAAAGAGGCGCGCCCGCAGCGGCATGATCGCGGAAGATCGGGAACATCCGGCGTTGATCGCCGAAATCCAGGTGAAAGAAGCTGTCCCAGGCCAGGATGCCGTCGAAACGGCGACGCAGCGCGAGTTGCCGCATATCGCCGACGACCCATTGCCGATCGGGAAAATTCGCGCGCGCGAGCGCAATCATCGTGGGCGACGAGTCGACGCCGAAGACGTCGAACCCTTGCGACAAGAGATAAGCGGCCATCGGCATGCCCGGCCCGCAGCCGAGATCGAGCATGACGCCGCCGGGCCGCACCAATGCGCAAAAGCGGTCGAGCCACGCCTTCTCGATGAAAACCTTGTGCCCGCCGCGCTCCTCGACCCAATCAAGCGCACGCCGCTTATAGAAGTCGACGGCGTCATCGGACCCCATAACGCTCAGCGTGGCGCCAGCCTGAGCGCGCCGTCGAGGCGGATCACCTCGCCGTTGAGATAGGCGTTATGGATGCAATGCATGACCAGGGCGGCGAACTCGCGCGGCTCGCCCAGCCGCTTGGGGAACGGCACCGAGGCGCCGAGCGATTCTTGCGCCTCCTGCGGCAGCGCTTTCAGCATGGGCGTGGCGAAAATGCCGGGCGCGATGGCCAGCACGCGGATGCCGAACTGGGCGAATTCGCGCGCCGCCGGCAGCGTCAGCGCGGCGACGCCGCCTTTCGACGAGGAATAGGCCGATTGCCCGATCTGCCCCTCGAAGGCGGCGACCGAGGCGGTGGAGACGACGACGCCGCGCTCGCCGTCGGCATTCGCCGACAGGCCCTGCATGCCGGCCGCCGCCAGCCGCATCATGTTGAAGGAGCCGATCAGGTTGACGCGGATGACGCGCTCGTAGTCGGCAAGCGGCATCGGCCCGTCCTTGCCGACGATGCGCTTGGCCGGCCCGATACCGGCGCAATTGATGAGGATGCGCGCCGGCCCGTGGTCTGCCGCGGCCTGCTTGACCGCGGCTTCGGCCGAGGCGGCATCGGCCACGTCGCAGGCAATGGCGATGCCGTTGACGTCGATCGCCACCTCGGCGGCGGCCTTCTGGTTGACGTCGAGCACGGCCACCTTGGCGCCGGCGGCGGCGAGCGTGCGCGCGCAGGCGGCGCCTAAGCCCGAAGCGCCGCCGGTGACGATGGCCGCCTGTCCTTTTACTTCCATCAGTCTGTTCCTTCAGGAGTAATAACCTGAGCAGATAGCGGTGTCGCATAAAGCGCGTCAACCAGCGCCGCGCGGTTCTTCAGCACGGCGCGCTGGTTGATCGAGCCCTTGTCGGTTGCTTCGCTTTTGTCCATCGAGGGCGGCTCGGCCATCGCGATCGCGCGCATGACGCGGGTCGAGGAGCCGGGGCTCACTGCGAGCAGTGCGCGCATCAACTCGGCGAATTTCGCCCGCACCTTGGCATGGCCGACGATATCCGCCGGCGTCGCCTCGGCACCGAGGCCGGCGAGCCGCCGGCAGGCCTCGATGTCGGGGAAGACGAGCGCCGCGATGTCGTCGCGGTCGGGTCCGGCGAACACCACGTCGCGCGCATATGGGGCGAAATGGTCGATGAAGCGCGCGCGCAGGGGCCCCACGCTCACCCAGGTGCCGGTCGACAGCTTGAAGTCCTCGGCGATGCGGCCGTCGAACAGCAGGCCTTTGAGCGGATCGTCCGGGTCGGCGAATTTGAGCGCGTCGCCGATCTTGTAGAAGCCTTCCTCGTCGAAGGCAGCAGCCGTCTGCTCCGGCTGGCGCCAGTAGCCGGGCGTGATGTTGGGCCCGCGCAGCCGCGCCTCCAGCTTGCCCTCGTTCGGCACCAGCTTGAGTTCGACGCCCGGGAAAGGCAGGCCGATATTGCCGGCGAGACCGAACTCCCAGGTGCAGGCGAGCGCCGCCGGTGCGGTCTCGGTCGAGCCGAGCGAGGTCAGAAATATAATGCGCTCGCCGGTGGTCTCGATCGCGAGCCGGTTGAGATCGTCCCAGGTAGCCTGGTTCAGTCCGGCGCCGGCATAGAACATCACCTTCAGCCGGCTGAAGAAGTTGCGGCGCAGCGTCTCGTCCGCGCGCAAATGCGGCACCAGCGCCTCATAACCCTTGGGGACGTTGAAATAGATGGTGGGAGCGATCTCGCGCAGGTTGCGCGCGGTCTTCGGCGCGCCGGGCGGCATCGGATTGCCGTCGTCGATATAGAGCGAGCCGCCGTTGGTCAGCACCATGTTGAAGTTATGGTTGGAGCCGAAGGTGTGGCTCCAGGGCAGCCAGTCGACCACTACCGGCGGCTCGTCGGTGACGAAGCAGAGGCCGGTCGTGAGCATGGCCTGGTTCGAGCACAGCATGCGCTGGGTGTTGATCACCGCCTTCGGGCTGCCGGTCGAGCCGGAGGTGAAGAGGAACTTGGCGATGCTGTCGGGCGTGACGGCGCCTTGCGCCGCGGCGACGCCGCTTGCGTCCTCCGGCCCGATCAGGTCGGCGAATAGCGTCGCCTTGCGGTTCGAAGGCGGATTGCGCGTCACCACCAATTCGGCGTCGCGCGGCACCGTCGCCGGCGATGGCGCGGCTGAAGGCGCCGCCCGTCGGCCGCGAACACCATGCCGGGGGTGAGCAGCTCCATGATCATACGCAGCTTGCCGAAGTCGCTCGACATCAGCGAATAGGGCGGCGAGATCGGCGTATAGGGAATGCCGACATGCATGGCGGCCAGCGCCAGCAGCGCGTGCTCGATCGAATTGCCGGACAGGATGGCGATCGGCCGCTTGGCCGACAGCCCGCGCCGCAAGAGCGCTGCGCCGATGCGGTTCACCTGGTCGAGCACCTGCGCATAGCTGAGCTTGCGCCAGGCGTCGTTCTCGTCGCGCTGCGCCAGGAACACGTGCTCGGGCCTGGCCCGCGCCCATTTGGCCAGCGGCTCGCTCAGCGTGTCGTGATAGGGCGGAAGCGGCTGCTCGGCGCGTATCAGCAGGGTGCCGTCGGCTTTGCGCTCGACACGTGCGTCGGGCGGGCCCAGGCGCACCGCGCGCAAGGCGGCGGCCGCCGGTTCGGCTTTTAGCTTCTGAACAGACATCGTTTCCTTGGGCGTTTTCTTTTCGGCGCGTTCTTGAGCGTTGTTGCGGCCAATTCTAGCGCGCTCGCGTAGGGATTCCTACGCGCGGGATATAATTCGGCGCGCGACCTCGCCGATGTCATTCCGGGACGCCGCGAAGCGGCGCGCCCCGGAATGACGATCAGGAGTCAAGAGGGCGTCACCTTGGGGCCGCGCTTTTCCAGAAACGCCTTCAGCCGCGCCTTGGCCTCCGGATCGGCCTGGCTGATCGCCGACATCAATTCCTCCATGGCGTAGCCGGTGGCCGGGTCGCTCTCGGCGATACGCGGCAGCGCCTGCATGACGGCGAAATTGCTCAGCGGCGCGTTGGTGGCGATGCGGTGGGCGAGCTCCAGCCCTTTGGCGAAGCCCTTGCCCGGCTCGACCAGATAGGTGGTCAGCCCCATGGTCTGGCCTTCCTCGGCCGAATAGGTGCGCCCGGTCAGCATCATGTCCATCATGCGCGCGACCCCGATCAGCCGCGGCAGCCGCACCGAGCCGCCGCCGCCGACAAACAGGCCGCGGCTGCCCTCCGGCAGCGCGTAATAGGCCGAGCGCTCGGCGATCCGCACATGGGCGGCCGCCGCCAGCTCCAGCCCGCCGCCGACCACCGCGCCGTGCAGCACCACCACCACCGGCACCTTGCCGAACTGGATTTTCTCGAAGGCGCGGTGCCAATAGTTCGAGTGGGCGATGCCGGTGCGCAGATCGGCCTCGCGCAGCGTGGAGAGATCGAGCCCGGCCGAGAAATTGTCGCCTTCGCCTACCAGCAGCACGGCGCCGGTGTCGTTGGGCAAGGTGCCGAAGAAGGCGTCGATACCGGCGATGATGGTGTCGTCGAGCGCGTTGCGCTTCTCCGGCCGGTTGAGCCGCAATATGGCGACGTCGCCCTCCTGCTCGGCCTTGAGCGACGGGGGCAGGCTTATCGCAACACGGTCGGACGCCATCACAGCACCTCAAAAACATCGAGCCGCACGCGCATCGCTTCGCGCTGCCCGCGCGCCAGCGCCAGGATGCGGTTGAGCCAGTCGAGCTTTGCGTCGCCGGTCTCGAACCGCATCATGGTGCGGAAATAATAGAGCGCCGGATCGACTTTGTCGCCGCGCGATAAGCGCGCGATCACCTCGGGCGGCCCGTGCCGAAGACCTACGCTGTCGACCAGGATATGCCCGCCGCCCTCGGCTTCGATGGTGTAGCGGGCCTGGATATCGGCGGCGCCGTCGTTGCGGATGAACTGCCAGTCGGCGCCGCCCGGCAGGATGCGCCCCGTCAGCTTCGCCCCGTGCACCCGGCCGCCGGCAATGCCGATGATGCGGCGCTCGCCATAGGGCGTGCGGCCAAAGTTCAGCATGGGCTCGAGCTCGGCCTCGACGGTGAAGATCGGCTGGTCGGTCAGCAGCATGGTTTGGGTTCCAACTGATAGGGTCCTATCGCCATTTGACCCATCCGATGGCCAGCCGTAAATACGGGGCCCCAATGGGAAGCAGCAAATGGCGCGTATTTCCTCCCTCGCCGAGGCCATCGAGGCCACCGTGCGCGACGGCGACACGGTCGCGGTGGAAGGCTTCACCCATCTCATTCCGCATGCCGCGGGCCACGAGATCGTTCGCCAGCGCCGCAGGCACCTGACCCTGATCCGCATGACGCCGGACCTGGTCTACGACCAGCTGATCGGCATGGGCTGCGCCGACCGGCTGGTCTTTTCCTGGGGCGGCAACCCGGGCGTCGGCTCGCTGCACCGCTTCCGCGACGCGGTGGAGAACGGCTGGCCGCATCCGCTGGCGATCGAGGAACATTCGCACGCCGCCATGGCGAACGCGTACGAGGCGGGGGCGGCGGGGCTGCCTTGCGCGATTTTCCGCGGCTATGTCGGCGTCGACCTGCCCAAGGTCAATCCCAACATCAAGCGGGTGAAATGCCCGTTCACCGGCGAGGAACTGGCCGCGGTGCCGGCGCATCGCCCCGACGTGGCGGTGATCCACGCCCAGCGCGCCGACCGTGCCGGCAACGTCATGCTGGAGGGCGTGCTCGGCGTGCAGAAGGAAGCGGTGCTCGCCGCCAAGCGCTCGGTGGTGACGGTGGAGGAGATCGTCGAGGAACTGCCGCGCGACCGCAGTCTCAATGCCTGCGTGCTGCCGCACTGGACCGTCGGCTATGTCGCCGAAGTTCCCGGCGGCGCTTTCCCCTCCTATGCGCAGGGGTTCTATGGGCGCAACAACGCCTATTACAAGCAGTGGGATGCGATTTCGCGCGACCGCGATACGTTCCTGAAATGGATGGAGCAGAACGTGCTCAAGGGCAGCCCGGCGGATTTCGCCCAGTACGCGCGCCGGCACCGCGCGGCGGCGGAGTGAGGCGAGCATGAGCGACACACTCTCTCTGGTCATTCCGGGACGCGAGCGAAGCGAGCAGGCCCGGAATCCAGGGGCGAAACGGCGGCGCTTTGCGAATTGGCTCTGGATTCCGGGTTCGCGGCCTTTCGGCCGCGCCCCGGAATGACGAGGTGATGATGACCGACTACAAGCCCAACGAAATGATGACCGTCGCGGCCGCGCGCGCGCTGAAAGATGACGACGTCTGCTTCGTCGGCATCGGCATGCCGTCGGCGGCGGCCAATCTCGCGCGCCTGACGCATGCGCCCAACATCACGCTGATCTACGAATCCGGCACGCTCGCCACCAAGCCGACCATCCTGCCGCTGTCGATCGGCGACGGCGAATTGTGCGAGACCGCGCTCACCACGGTGTCGGTGCCGGAGATGTTCCGCTATTGGCTGCAGGGCGGCCGCATCAAGGTCGGCTTCCTCGGCGGCGCGCAGATCGACAAATACGCCAATCTCAACACCACCGTGGTCGGCCCCTACGACAAGCCGAAGGTGCGGCTGCCGGGCGGCGGCGGCGCGCCGGAGATCGCCATTTCCTGCGGCGAGATATTCATCATCATGGCGCAGGGTAAGCGCAGCTTCGTCGACAGGCTCGATTTCGTCACCTCGATCGGCCACGGCTCCGGCGGCGACGCGCGCGAAAAGCTCGGCGTCAAGACCAAGGGGCCGACCAAGCTGATCACCGATCTGGCGCTGTTCGCGCCCGACCCGGAGACCAAGGAGATGACGGTGGTCTCCATCCATCCGGGCGTCACCCGCGCGCAAATTCAGGAAAATACCGGCTGGCCGGTGAAATATGCCGCGCACGTGGAAGAGACGCCGCCGCCGACCGCGCAGGAGCTGGAGGTGCTGCGCGCGCTGCAGGCGCGCACCGCGCGGGCCACCGCGGAGGCGGCGTGATGAGCGACAAAATGCGTGAAGTCTTCATCTGCGACGCCGCGCGCACGCCGATCGGCCGCTTCGGCGGCTCGCTCGCCAAGGTGCGCGCCGACAATCTGGCCGCGGTGCCGCTGCGCGCGCTGAAGGAGCGCAACACCCATGTCGACTGGGAAAAGCTCGACGAGGTGTTTTACGGCTGCGCCAACCAGGCCGGCGAAGACAACCGCAACGTCGCGCGCATGGCGCTGCTCTTGGCCGGGCTTGCCGCAGAGCGTGCCGGGCGTGACGCTCAACCGGCTGTGCGCCTCCGGCATGGACGCGGTCGGCACCGCCGCGCGCGCCATCAAGGCCGGCGAGATGGAGTTGGCACTCGCCGGCGGCGTCGAATCCATGACGCGGGCGCCCTTCGTGCAGGGAAAGGCCGAGGAAGCCTTCGCGCGCAAGGCGGAGATTTTCGACACAACGATTGGCTGGCGCTTCATCAACCCGCTGATGAAGCAGCAATATGGCGTCGAATTCCATGCCGGACACGGCCGAGAACGTGGCCGAGGAATTCCAGGTCAGCCGCGCCGACCAGGACGCCTTTGCGCTCAGGTCGCAGATGCGCGCCGGCGAAGCGGAGGGCCGCGGCTATTTCACCACCGAGATCGTGGCGGTCGAGGCGCCCGGCGGCAAGGCCGGCCCGTACGCTGGTCGACCGCGACGAGCATCCGCGCCCCGACACGTCGCTCGAGCAGCTCGCCAGGCTGAAGGCGCCGTTCCGCAAGGACGGCACCGTCACCGCCGGCAACGCCTCCGGCGTCAATGACGGCGCCGCCGCGTTAATCGTCGCCTCGGAGAAGGCGGTGAAGGAGCACGGGCTGACGCCGCGCGCGCGCGTGCTCGGCATGGCCTCGGCCGCGGTGCCGCCGCGCATCATGGGCATCGGCCCGGTGCCGGCGACGCGCAAGCTGATGGAGCGCCTGCATCACAAGATCGCCAGCTACGATCTGATCGAGATCAACGAAGCCTTCGCCTCGCAGTCGCTCGCCTGCCTGCGCCAGCTCGGCCTTGCCGACGATGCCGAGCACGTCAACCCGCATGGCGGGGCGATCGCGCTCGGTCATCCGCTCGGCATGTCGGGCGCCCGCCTCGTGCTGACGGCGATGCACGGCCTCAACGAGCGCGACGGCAGACTGGCGCTCGCCACCATGTGCGTCGGTGTCGGCCAGGGCGTGTCGATTGCGCTGGAGCGGGTGAGCTGAACAAGAGCAACAAGGGACGACAAGGATGGCGCTGATTTATCCGAAGGAAAGCCTGAGCGTCTTTCCCAAGCATCTGAGCCCGGAATACCGCAGTACGGTCAAGCGCTCGCCGTCGAAACCGCTGATCGTCGTGCCGCACACGCTGTCGGAACTGACCGGCCCGGTCTACGGCCACGACGCGGTGCAGGAGGGCGACAACGATCTCACCCAGCAGCACAAGGGCGAGCCGCTCGGCGAGCGTATCGTCGTGCACGGCCACGTGTTCGACGAGGACAAGCGCCCGGTGCCCGATACGCTGGTGGAGATCTGGCAGGCCAATGCCTGCGGCCGCTACATCCACAATGTCGACCAGCACCCGGCGCCGCTCGATCCCAACTTCACCGGCGCCGGCCGCGCCGTCACCGACAAGAACGGCCATTACAAATTCATCACCGTGAAGCCCGGCGCCTATCCTTGGGGCAACCACTACAATGCCTGGCGGCCGAACCACATCCACTTCTCGGTGTTCGGGCAGTCTTTCCTGTCGCGGCTGGTGACGCAGATGTATTTCCCGGGCGACCCGCTGTTCCCGTTCGATCCGATCTTCAACTCGGTGACGGAGGAGAAGGCGCGGGCACGCATGGTCGCCAGTTTCGATCTCGAAAACACCGTTCCCGATTGGGCGCTCTGCTTCCGCTTCGATATCGTGCTGCGCGGGCGCGAGGCGACGCCGCAGGATAAACATTAGCGCATGATCCCGAAAAGTGGGCACCGGTTTTCGGATAAGATCATGCGCAAAAGGAAAAATTGATGTCCGAGATCACCCCATCGCAAACGGTCGGCCCGTTCTTCGCCTACGGGCTGACCCCGCGCAACCGCTATGAGTGGCGCCCCGAACACGACAAGCATCTCTACGACTGGAAGGAAACGATCGGCGCCGATCTGGTTACGCCGGACGCGGCGGGCGCGCGCATCCGCATCGAAGGCGCCGTCATCGACGGCGACGGCCGCCCCATCCCAGACGCCATGATCGAGATCTGGCAGGCCGACAGCGAAGGGCGCTATGCGCACCCGCGCGACAATCGCGCCAATCGCAACGCCAAGTTCATCGGCTTCGGCCGCTCGGCCTGCGACACCGAAGGCGTCTACGCCTTCGACACCGTCAAGCCTGGCCGGGTGCCGGGGCCGGACGGCAAGCAACAAGCGCCGCACATCGTGGTCGCCGTCTATTCGCGCGGCATGCTGCGGCAGATCTATACGCGGCTCTACTTCGCCGACGAGACGGCGAACGCCGACGATCCCATCCTGGCGCTGGTGCCTAAGGAGCGGCGCGGCACTCTCATTGCCCACAAGGAGACGAAGGACGGGCAGACCGTCTACCGCTTCGATATCCGGGTGCAGGGCGAGAACGAGACGGTTTTCTTCGAGATATGAACGGGATGCCGGCCGGCGAGGTGGCGCCGCCGCCTGCGGCTGCCCATCGTCTCCCATCGATTTGGTGTAGTTTGTGGGCAATTGCCCCACTCTTCGGCTTGGCTGTTCCGAGTGTAAAAAATTTCCTTGCGAAATAACTCATGTTTTATCGTATTGGTCTTGCCCACCCACTTTGCCCATCTTTCCCAACACGGCTTTTGTGGTTGACGAAGTCCAAGCAGCTTGGTTCGCTGGCACCTGGGAATTGGCCGATCAGAGCCGGCCTGGGGAAACCGCGCCATGAACGAGCAAATCCTTCAGGAGATCGGCGAATTCTGCCGCAGCCGCGGGCTTGCCGAATCCACCTTCGGCCGCCGCGCCGTAAACGACGGCAAGCTTGCCAATAGGCTGCGCAATGGCGGCCGCATCACCACCGACACGCTGGAGCGCATCCGCGCCTTCATGGCGCACAATGCCGCCGAGGCACCCGGGCGGCGGCGCATGCTGTTCGAGCCGTCGACCGCACCGCAAAGCCTGCCGGAAGTGAAGCCGCCGGCGCCGCCGGTGGCCTCGGGCCAGGCGAGCGACGACCCCACCCGCAATTTCCGCTTCTTCGACAACCGGCAGAAATACCTGCTGTTCGTGAACACCTGCTCGGAGAAATGGGAGATCGCCAACCGCGTCGGGCTGGAGCTGCACAATATCCATCCGCGCCCGCCGGCGGTGCGCGTGTTCGACGCCGGCGTCGGCGACGGCACCGTGCTCTCGCGCGTGATGCGCACCATGCACGACCGCTTCCCCACCACGCCGTTCTACATCGCCGGCAAGGAGATCAGCCTGGAGGACGTCCGCCTCACGCTGCAGAAGATGGCGGACCGTTTCGTCGAGCACCCGGCGACCGTGCTGGTGCTGACCAATCTCGCCTACGCGGAAGCGCCCTGGCTCGCGGTGAAGTCGCTGTCCGCCGCCACCAGCCTGGTGTGGAAAGAGCTGGCGATGGAGGGCGACAGCGCCCACCGCTTCGAGGAGCAGATCACCGCGCTCGAGCCGTTCCTGGGCGAGAATTGGAAGGCGCGCGTTTCCGCCCAGAGCGGCAACCCGATCTACGAGCGGCCGGTGATCCTGGTGATCTACCGCAACGACCACAAATTCCTGCTCGACCAGATCGTCCCCAAGCCGGGCGGTACGGTCGCCGATTACGACCTGGTGATGGCCTCGCAGCCCTATCGCGCGCGCGCTTCCCTCGAGTTCAAGGCCAAGCGCGTCCTCGCGCCGCTGGCGCGCGCGCTCGGCCCGGGCGGGCGCATGATCGCCATCCATTCCTACGGGCACGATCCCGGCATGGAGATCATCCACAAGATCTGGCCGAACGATCATCCCTTCGCGCACAATCGGCACGACCTGCTCAAACGGGTCAAGCACGAGCTGGGGCCCGCCGGCCGCGATCTCAATTTCAACGCCTATGCCGATCAGCGCTCGCTGTTCCGCTACGACATGCATACGCTGCCGTCGGAAATCTCCTCGTCGATCGGCACCTCGACGCTGCTCGCCGCCTGGAACGCGGCGATTTACGTGGCGCAGATCGAGGACGACCGGCTCTCCGACGTCAACAGCGACCGCCGCTATATCGAGGCGACACGCGAGGTGCTGCAGAAGAACGGCGGCCTGTGGTTCTACGACGAGAGCTTCGTGATCTCGCGCCGGCGCGAGTGAGCTGTGCCTGCCGGCTTTGCGCATAACTTCTCCATCGAGGCCACGCGGCCTGGCGCGGCCGAGATTGCTGCGCTTGCCGACATTCTGCCGCGCAAGACGCCGGTCTATTTCTCCGCCGTGCCGACCATCACGCCTGACGAAATCGTCACCGCCGCCGCGCGCCTGCGCCATCTCGGGCTGGAGCCGGTGGTGCACATTGCCGCGCGCCGCATCGCCGCCGCCGTCGATCTGCGAGACCTGCTCGCCGCCTTGCGCGGCGAGGCCGACGTTCGGCGCCTGTTGGTGGTCGGCGGCGACGTCGATGCGTCCGGGCCTTATCCCGACGCGCTCTCCGTCATCCAGAAAGGCGCCTTACGCGAAGCCGGCATCGAGGAGATCGGCATCGGCGCCTATCCGGAAGGCCATCCGCGCATTCCGCCCGGCCGGCTGGAAGCGGCGCTCGACGAGAAGATCGCGGCCGCCTGCGCGCAGGGCTTAGGCGTGCACATCGTCAGCCAGTTCTCGTTCGCGCCCGAGCGCATCATCGCCTGGCTCAAGCAGCTGCGCGCCTGCGGCATCGCGCGCCCGGTCAAGATCGGCATGGCCGGGCCGACCAGCGTGCCGGCGCTCATCCGCTACGCCCGCCGCTGCGGCGTCGCGGCCAGTCTGCGCGGCCTGGTTTCGGGCGCCGCCAGCGGCCTCGTCGGGCAAGTCGTCGGCAATGTCGGTCCCGACCGCATCGTCGCCGCGCTTGGTGAGGCGGCGGGCCTGGGCGACGTGGCGCCGCATTATTTTTCCTTCGGCGGCACGCTTGCTACCGCGCGCTACGCATGCGAAGCGGCGCATGGCAAACACGGTGCCGGCCGTGCTATGGCTCAATAAACAAACCCATGCGCGCTCGCCCAAGCGCCTGAATATTCCGCGGAGAAAAAAGATGTCGCAACGCACAAAGCCGCCATTCCGCGCCGATCACGTCGGCTCCATCCTGCGCACCGCGCCGGTCAAGGAAGCGCGCGCCAAGCGCGAGAAGGGCGAGATCACGGCCGCGCAATTGAAAGAGGTCGAGGACGCCGAAATCGTCAAGATCATCAAGAAGCAGGAAGACATCGGCCTGCAACTCGCCACCGACGGCGAGTTCCGCCGCGCCTGGTGGCATTTCGATTTCTTGGACGGGCTCGACGGCATCGACGTCGTCGAAAGCGACCATGGCATCCAGTTCCAGGGCGTGCAGACAAAGCCGCATGTCCTCAAGATCTCGGGCAAGATCGGTTTCTCCAACCATCCGATGATCGAGCATTTCAAGTTCTTGAAGGCGCATACCAAGGTGATGCCGAAGATGACCATCCCGTCTCCGGCCATGGTGCACTTTCGGCTCGAGCCCAATGCGGTGAGCAAGGATGCCTATGCCAATCGCGACGCCATCTTCGACGATCTGGCCACCGCCTATCAGAAGGCGATCAAGGCGTTCTACGACGCCGGCTGCCGCTATCTGCAGCTCGACGACATTGCCTGGGCCTACCTGTGCTCGCAGGAGGAACTGAAGAAGGCGCGCGAGCGCGGCGTCGACGTCGATCACCTGCAGGACGCCTACGCGGCCTGCACCAACAAGGCGCTGCAGGCCAAGCCGGCCGACATGACCGTCACCTCGCACATCTGCCGCGGCAATTTCCGCTCGACCTGGATCTCGTCGGGCGGCTACGAGCCGGTGGCCAAGACCCTGTTCGAGAAATTGAACTACGACGGCTATTTCCTGGAATACGACACCGACCGCGCCGGCGGCTTCGAGCCGCTGCGTTATCTGCCCAAGGGCGACAAGATCGCGGTACTCGGGCTGATCACCTCCAAGTCGGGCCGGCTGGAGCCGCGCGACGACGTCAAGAGGCGCATCGATGAGGCGACCAAATATGTCGCGCTCGACCAGCTTTGCCTGTCGCCGCAATGCGGCTTTGCCTCGACCGAGGAAGGCAACGTGCTGGCCGAGGAAGAGCAATGGGCCAAGCTGCGCATGGTGGTCGAACTGGCGGAAGAGGTGTGGGGGAAGTAAATAGCCCGCTCATTCCCGCGTAAGCGGGAATCCAGAAAAAAAGGACTGGGTCCCCGCTTTCGCGGGGACGAGCGGACGATAGGGAGAGAATTATGACCCAACGCACCAAACCGCCCTTTCGCGCCGATCACGTTGGTTCGCTCTTGCGCACCGCGCCGCTCAAGGAAGCGCGCACCAAGCACGCCAGGGGTGAGATCGACGCCGCGGCGCTCAAGGCGGTCGAAGACCGCGAGATCGAGAACATCGTCAGGAAACAAGAGGAGGTCGGCCTGCAGCTTGCCACCGACGGCGAGTTCCGCCGCTCCTGGTGGCATTTCGATTTCTTCTGGGGCTTGCAGGGCGTCGAGCGGATCAGCGCGCCGCCGATCAAGTTTCACGGCGTCGATACCAAGGCCGAGGCGCTCAAGATCGCCGGCAAGGTCGATTTCACCGGCCACCCGCAGATCGAGCATTTCAAGTTCCTCAAGAGCGTCTGCAAGGTGACGCCGAAAATGTGCATCCCGGCGCCCTCGACCTTCCACTTCCGGCAGGGCCGCGCCATGGTGAGCAAGGAGGCCTATCCGGGCTACGACGAATTCTTCGCCGACGTGGCGGCCACCTGGCGCAAGGCCATCCACGCCTTCTACGACGCCGGCTGCCGCTATCTGCAGCTCGACGACACCGCCTGGGCGATGATTTGCGATCCACATGAGCGCGAGCAGTCGAAGCAGCGCGGCGACGATCCCGACGCGCTGCCGGCGATCTACGCGCAGGTCACCAACGAGGCGCTCAAGGACAAGCCCGCCGACATGGCGATCACCATGCATTCCTGCCGCGGCAATTTCCGCTCCACTTTCATCGCCTCGGGCGGCTATGAGTTCGTCGCCGAGCAATTGCTCGGCAACACCAAGCTCGACGGCTATTTCCTCGAATACGACAGCGACCGTGCCGGCGGCTTCGAGCCACTGCGTTATTTCCCCAAGGGCGACCGGCAGGTGGTGCTCGGGTTGGTCACCTCCAAGCAGGGGCGGCTGGAGCCGAAGGACGACATCAAGCGCCGCATCGAGGAGGCCACCAAATACGTGGCGCTCGAGCAGCTTTGCCTCTCGCCGCAATGCGGTTTTGCCTCCACCGAGGAAGGCAACGTGCTGGCCGAGGAAGAGCAGTGGGCGAAGCTCGCGATGATCG
This sequence comes from uncultured Pseudomonadota bacterium, assembly GCA_963805535.1. Taxonomy (GTDB): domain Bacteria; phylum Pseudomonadota; class Alphaproteobacteria; order Rhizobiales; family Xanthobacteraceae; genus Pseudolabrys. Next base: position 139,177 of record CAWDUV010000001.1, on the reverse strand, counting down.
TGGAGATCGGCGGAAGAGGTGTGGGGCAAGTAGCTGCTGTCGTCCCCGCCAACGGGTCCGCGCGAAGCGCGGCCCGATGATAAACTCCGGCGGGGACCCATACGCCGTGCACTCTCGCTAGACTGCGGAGTATGGGTCCCGGCTCGCGCTCGCTTCGCTCGCTTGGCCGGGACGACAAAAAGTAACGTTCGGGGAAATAACCATGACCCAACGCAGCCTTCCCCCCTTCCGCGCCGACCATGTCGGCAGCCTGCTGCGCCCGGCGGCTCTGAAGGAAGCCCGCGAGCGGCGCGCCAAGGGCGAGATCGACGCCGCCGCGCTGAAGGAAGTCGAAGACCGCGAGATCGAGCGCGTCATCAAGAAACAGGAAGAGGTCGGCCTTCAATCGATCACCGACGGCGAATTCCGCCGCTCCTGGTGGCATCTCGATTTCCTCTGGGGCCTTACCGGCATCGAGACGCACGTGATGAACACGGGCATCGCCTTCGCCGGCGTCACCACCCGCAACGAAGGGCTGAAAGTTACCGGCAAGATCGGCTTCTCCGGCCATCCGATGCTCGAGCATTTCAAGTTCGTCGCCGCCCACACCAAGCGCACGCCCAAGATCACGATTTCGTCGCCGTCGGCGGCTTATGGGCGGCCGGTGCCGACGCCGATCGACAAGGCGGTGTACCCCGAGCTCGATGAATTCTTCGACGATCTCGGCCAGGCCTACAAAAAAGCCGTGCGCGCCTTCGCCGATGCCGGGTGCCGCTACCTGCAGCTCGACGAGGTGTTCATCACGATGCTCTGCGATCCGAAATACCGGGCGCAGATGAAGGCGCGCGGCGACGACCCGGAAACGCTGGGGCCGCTCTACGGCGATCTCATCAACACGGCCATGTCGGACATCCCGCCCGACATGCGCATCACCATGCATCTGTGCCGCGGCAACTATAAATCCACCTTCATGGGCAGCGGCGGCTACGAGGCCGAGCAGGAAATCCTGTTCGACCGCATCAAGGTGCACGGTTATTTCATGGAATACGACAGCGAACGTGCCGGCTCCTTCGCGCCGCTCAAGCTGGTGCCGAAGGACCGCCAGGTGGTGCTCGGCCTGGTCACCACCAAGACCGGCCGGCTGGAGAGTAAGGACGCCATCAAGCGCCGCATCGATGAGGCGGCCAAATACATCTCCCTCGATCAGCTCTGCCTGTCGCCGCAATGTGGCTTCGCCTCCACCGAGGAGGGCAACCTGCTGGCGGAGGAAGAGCAGTGGGCGAAGCTGCGCATGATCGTGGAATTGGCGGAAGAGGTGTGGGGTTAGTCCCTCTCCCCGCACGCGGGGAGAGGTAAGCTGCCGCGAAGCGGGCTTGTCCCGCGCGCCCGCCCCGCTAATGTGCCCCGTCATAAACCTGCCGGGGTGAACATGCCTATCGACCACAAAAAGCTCCTCGCTCTCGACATCCCGCCGGTCGAGCACACCTACGGTCCCAAGGACGTCATGCTCTACGCGCTGGGCCTCGGCTTCGGCCAGGACCCGGTGAACGAGGATGAACTCGCCTTCGTCTACGAAAAAAATCTCAAAGTGCTGCCAACCTACGCCCTGGTGCAGGCCTACACGCCCTATTGGCTGCGGCAGCCGGAGATCGGCGTGACCTGGACCCATGTGGTGCATGGCGAGCAGGGCCTCACCCTGCACAAGCCGGTCAAACCGGAGGCCACCGTCGTCGGCAAGACCCGCATTCTCGACGTGATCGACAAGGGCGAGGGCCGCGGCGCGCTGGTGTTCTCCGAGCGCCGCATCAGCGACAAGCAGAGCGGCGACCTGCTGGCGGTGCTGAAGCAGACCACCTTCTGCCGCGCCGACGGCGGCTTCGGCGGCCCGAGCCATGCCGCGCCGCAGCCGCATGCGATCCCAGCGCGCGCGCCCGACCTGGCTTGCGATCTGCCGACGCGGCCGGAAATGGCGCTGATTTATCGTCTGTCCGGCGACAGCAATCCGCTGCACGCCGAGCCCGGCTTCGCGCGCGCCGCCGGTTTCCCGAAGCCCATCCTGCACGGGCTTGCCACCTTCGGCGTGGCGGGCCATGCCTTGCTCAAGTCGCTGTGCGGCTACGATCCGGCGCGATTGACGGGAATGGCCGGCCGTTTCTCGGCGCCGGTCTATCCGGGCGAGACCATCCGCACCGAGATGTGGCGCGACGGCAAGGCGGTCAGCTTTCGCGCCCGCGTGGTCGAGCGCGACGTGGTGGCGATCAATAATGGCATAGCGGATATTGCCTAATGTCATCGCCGCGCTAAAGGCGCAAAGCGCCGTATTCACGGCACTTGTGTCGATCATGCGCGCTCCCTCTCCTTCCTCCCCGCTTGCGGGGGAGAGGAGGTAAGGGCAAAAGATTGGATGCCCGGCGCAAGACCGGGCATGACGGTCGACAGGCGGTGCGATGGTATCAACTCATAAGCACGAGGAAGACCACGCCGACATCCGCGAAGGCGTGCGCGCGCTCTGCGCCAAGTTCCCCGGCGAATACTGGCGCGCGCTCGACCGCGAGCGCGCCTATCCGAGCGAGTTCGTCGCCGCGCTGACCGAGGCCGGCTATCTCGCCGCTTTGATCCCGGAGCAATATGGCGGCAGCGGGCTGCCGATCGGCGCCGCCGCCGCCATCCTGGAGGAAATCCACGCTGCCGGCTGCAACGGTGCTGCCTGTCACGCGCAGATGTACATCATGGGCACGATCCTGCGCCACGGCAGCGAGGCGCAGAAGGAACGTTACCTGCCGAAGATCGCCAGCGGTGAATTGCGCCTGCAGGCTTTCGGCGTAACGGAGCCCACGTCGGGCACCGACACGCTCGCCTTGCGCACCACCGCGCGGCGCGAGGGCAACGACCATTACGTCGTCAACGGCCAGAAGATCTGGACCTCGCGCGCGCAATATTCCGACCTGATGCTGCTGCTTGCCCGCACCACCCCGCGCGAGCAAGTGCAGAAGCGCACCGACGGCCTGTCGGTGTTTCTGGTCGACATGCGGCTGGCCGAAGGCACCAGCATGACGATCGCGCCCATCCGCACCATGATGAACCACGCCACCACGCAGATTTTCTTCGACGACCTGCGCGTGCCGGCGGAGAATCTGATCGGCGAGGAGGGCAAGGGCTTCCGCTACATTCTTTCCGGCATGAACGCCGAGCGCATTCTGATCGCGGCGGAAGCGGTGGGCGACGCCAAATGGTTCATCGAGAAGGCGAGCGGCTATGCCAAGGAGCGCGTGCTGTTCGGCCGGCCGATCGGGCAGAACCAGGGCGTGCAGTTCCCGATCGCGCGCGCCTATGCGCAGATGTGCGCGGCCGAATTGATGGTGCATGACGCCGCCGCCAAGTTCGAGGCCGGCGGCGAGATCGGGCCGGAGGCCAACATGGCCAAGCTGATCGCCGGCGACGCCGCCTGGTTCGCCGCCGACATGTGCGTGCAGACGCATGGCGGCTTCGGCTTCGCAGAGGAATACGACGTAGAGCGCAAATTCCGCGAGACGCGGCTGTTCCAGGTGGCGCCGATCTCCACCAACATGATCCTGTCCTACCTGGCGGAGCACGTGCTGGGTTTGCCGAGGTCCTACTAGCTGTCATGCCCCGCGAAGGCGGGGCATCCAGTACGCCGCAGCACCTGTTGAAAATTTCGAGGTTCGCGGATACTGGATCATCCGCCTTCGCGGATGATGACGTCTGAAAATGTTTCGAGTGCTGGGAACAACATGCCCCTGCCGTTGGAAGGCCTCCTCGTCGTCGCGGTCGAGCAGGCCGTCGCCGCCCCGCAATGCACCTGCCGCCTGGCCGACGCCGGCGCGCGCGTGATCAAGATCGAGCGCCCCGAGGGCGACTTCGCGCGCTACTACGACCATGTGGTGCACGGCGAGAGTTCCAATTTCGTCTGGCTCAACCGCGGCAAGCAGTCGGTGGTCATCGACCTGACGAAAGACGACGACAAGGCGCTGTTGGAAGCCATGCTCGCCAAGGCCGACGTGTTCGTGCAGAACCTCAAACCTGGCGCGCTGGCGAAGCTGGGCTTTGCCGCCGCGCGCTTGCGCCAGGATTATCCCAAGCTGATCTGCTGCTCGATCTCGGGTTACGGCGAGAGCGGGCCTTATGCGCAGCGCAAGGCTTACGATCTTTTAATCCAGGCGGAATCGGGCGTCGCCTCCGTTACCGGCGGGCCGGAAGCGCCGGCGCGCGTCGGCGTGTCGATCGTCGACGTCGCCGCCGGCCTCAACGCCTATGAGGCCATCCTGGAAGCGCTGATCGCGCGCGGGCGCAGCGGCGAGGGCGCGGAGATTTCGGTGTCGATGTTCGACGGCATGGCGGAGTGGATGACGGTGCCGCTGTTGCACGGCGAGGGCGGCATGCCATTCAAGCGCATCGGGCTCGCGCACGCCGCGATCGCGCCCTACGGCGTGTTCAAGTCGCGCGACGGCGCCGACATATTGATCAGCATTCAGAACGACCGCGAATGGCGCGTGCTGGCCGACAAGGTGCTGGGCGACGCCGCGCTCGGCACGCACGAGAAATTCGCCACCGTGCCCTCGCGGGTCAAGCACCGCGCCGAGACCGACTCGCTGGTCGCCCAGGCGTTCGCGCAATACGACGTCGCGCCGCTGATGCAGATGCTGCAGGCCGCCGATATCGCCTTCGGCCGCGTCAACGATTGGCAATTGCTGTCGACGCATCCGCATCTGCGGCGCATCACGGTGGATTCGCCGAGCGGGCCGATCTCGATGCCGGCGCCCACCCCGCGCTTCGCCGGCGAACGGCGCGCCTACGGGGCGATCCCGTCGCTGGGCGAGCATACGGAGATGGTGAGGAAGGAGTTCGGGTTTTCTTCTACCTCTACCTCCCCCTGAAAGGGGGAGGTCGATTGTCGTCGCGTAGCGACGGCAATCGGGTGGGGGTCAAATCAACAGCACGTCGGTTTAAGAAGACCCCCACCCTGACCCTCCCCCTTTCAGGGGGAGGGAACGGAGAGGCATCACGAACATCACTCCAGCACCGCCGCCTCTTCCAGATCTTCCTCGGTCGGCGTCCGGCTGGCCGAGCGGATGATCAGCACTAGCGGCATGGTGGCGATGGTCAGCAGCATCAGCAGCTTGTAGTCGTTGAGATAGGCGATCAGGTTCGCCTGCTGGGTGACGATGAGGTTCATCATGGCGCGCCCGGTGGCGGTCGTCATGTCGAGGATGCGGTGCACGTCCGGCATCTGCAGCGCGTCGTTGAACGGGGTCACCTGCGCCGCCAGCCGGGCGTGCATGTAATTGGTCTCGTTGGTCAGGTTGGCGATCACCATGGAAATGCCGATCGAGGAGCCGATATTGCGCACCAGCGTCAGGATGGCGGTGCCGCCGGTGCGCAGGTCGTGCGGCAGCGTGGAGAAGGCGGCGGTGGTGATCGGCACGAACAGGAGGCCGAGCCCGACGCCCTGGATGATGCTGATGACGACGATGGTGTTCTGCGAGGTGTCGAGCGAGAAGCCGGTGAAGTAGTAGAGCGTGCCGGCGGTCAGGCCGAGCCCGGCCAGGATCAGATAGCGCGTTTCGAACAGCTTCATCAGCCGCGGCGCCACCATCATGGTGAGCAGCGTGCCGACGCCGCGCGAGCCTAGCAGGAAGCCGGCGGTCTGGATCGGATAACCGAGCAGCTGCTGCATGAACGGCGTCACCAGCGCCATGGTGCCGAACAGCACCACGCCGATCACCACCATGAACACGCAGCCGGACACGAAATTGCGGTCCTTGAACATGTCGAAGCGCACGAACGGCTCGTCGGTGGTGAACGAATGCGCGAAGAAATAGTAGAAGCCGGCGATCGCGACGATCATCTCGATCCAGATCTCGCGCGCCTCGAACCAACCGACCTGCTCGCCGCGGTCGAGCAGCAGTTGCAGCGAGCCGATGCCGACCGCCAGCGCCAGGAAGCCGAACCAGTCGAAGCGCAGGTGCTCGTGCTTTTCAGTCTCGTGCATGAACAGCATGAGACCGATGACGGTTATGACGCCGATCGGCAGGTTGATCAGGAACACCCAGTGCCAGGAGTAATTGTCGGTGAGCCAGGCGCCCAGCGTCGGGCCCATGATCGGCCCCAGCATGACGCCGACGCCCCAGATCGCCATGGCGCCGCCGCGCTCCTCGGCCGTGTAGGAATCGAGCAGCACGGCCTGCGATAGCGGCACCAGCGCCGCGCCGGCCATGCCCTGCAGCAGGCGGAACAGCACGATCTGCTCGATGTTCTGCGCCAGCGCGCACAGGAACGAAGCGACGGTGAAGCCGGAGACGCAGACGATGAACAGCTTCTTGCGGCCGAAGCGGTCGGCCATCCACCCCATCGGCGCCGTCATGATGGCGGCGGCGACGATATAGGAGGTCAGCACCCAGTTGATCTGGTCGAGCGAGGCCGACAGCGAGCCCTGCATATAGGGCAGCGCCACGTTGGCGATGGTGGTGTCGAGCGCCTGCATGATGGTCGCCGTCATCGCGCACACCGTCACCAGCATGCGTAAGACCTTGGGCGACAGCGATGAAGCGCGGGCGCTCATCTCTTGGCGTCGGGATTTTCTTTGGCGAAGACCGAGAGGAACGACGGCAGCCGGCTGTGGCCGGTGTCGATGTCGACGTTCACGCTCATGCCGGCGCGCAGCAGGCGCGTGTCCTCGCCCTTGCAGAAGGCGATGCGCACCGGTACGCGCTGCACCACTTTGACCCAATTACCCGTCGCATTCTGCGGCGGCAGAATGGAGAACTGCGCGCCGGTGCCCGGGCTCACCGCGATCACGGTGCCGCAGAAGGTGTGGTCGGGGAAGCTGTCGACGTCGAGCGCCACCTTCTGCCCGATGCGCAGATAAGTGATGTCGGTTTCCTTCGGATTGGCGTCGACCCAGGGCGCCTGGTCGTCGATCACGCTGAACACCGGCGTGCCGGCGGGCACGAAGCGGCCGAGTTGGATATTGTCGACCTGCGTCGCCGTGCCCGAAATTGGCGCGCGCACGACGGCGTGCTCGAGATTGCGCTCGGCGTCGTCGACGGCGGCCTTGGCCTGCGCGTATTCGGGAAAATCGGCGAGCGGCAGCTTGGCATCGCCGAGCAGCTGGTTGAGCGTCGAATCGCGCTGCTGCTTGGTGAATTGCGCCTGCAATTGCGCGGTCACCAGCGCGGAAGCGGCGGTGTCGACATCGACCTGCGAGGTGGCGTGCGAGGCGGCCAGCTTCTGCTTGCGCTGGAAGTCGGCTTTCTTGAGGACGACATTCTTCTGCGCGAGGTCGGCGAGCGTGATCAGCGAGGCGAGCGCGGTATTCAGCTTGTCGTAGTCGCTGCGCGCGGCGTCGAGCTTGGCCTTGGCCTGCCGTAGCGCTAGGCGATAGGGCACAGGATCAAGCGTGAATAAAACGTCGCCCGGCTTGACGTGCTGGCCTTCGATCACCGCGATGTGCGTGATCTTGCCGGAGATATCCGGCGTGATCAGCACCTTCTGCGCGCCGACATAGGCGTTGTCGGTGGAAATATAGCGGCCGCCGAGCATGTAAAAGATGCCGCCGACCGTGAGTGCGATCAACGGCAGCACGATCAGCAAGACCATGCGCAGGCGCTTGCGCCCGGCGCGCGGCGCCGGTTTCGCCGGCGCTTCGCTCTTGGCTTCCGGCACGGCCTGCGGCGCGACTTTGGCCTCCGGCGCGAGCTCGGCGTCGGGTGCCGGAACGATCTTCAGGGACTTGTTGTCACTCATAGAGCTTTTGCCGTGGAAACTTGGTTGCCGTTGGAATGGCTGCCGATGGCGGCGCGCAGATTGTCTTTCATGCACTCGAGCCCATGCCGCAGCCGCTCATTGTCGTGCGCGTCTATCCCCGCCATCACCTCCTCCATCATGTCGGCGCCGAGCTTGCCGAGCTTGTCGAGCAACGGGCGCGCGGCCGGCTGGAGATAGAGCCGGTTGGCGCGGCGGTCGTTGGGGTCGGGGCGGCGCTCGATCAGCTCGTTTTCCGCCAGGCGGTCGAGCAGGCGGGTGAGCGAGATCGGCTGCAGGTCGAGGATCTCGGCGAGTTCGGATTGCTTGAGGCCTTCCTGGCGGTCGAGTCGCACCAGCACGCCCCATTGCGCACGGGAAATGCCGAACTGGCGCGCGCGCTGGTCGGCATAGGTCCGCATCATGCGGGCGACGTCCATGAGATTGAACGCAATTTCGCGGGTAACCGGCTGATCTGGCATGGCTTTGGATTGGTTTCGAGAAGCGTCGTTATAATAAGCATGCTTATAATGAGGTCAAGTAACTTTTGGGCCGGTGGTTAGCAATTTGCTGCATAGGGATACCGTCTCGGCCAAAGGTAGGGGTCAAACGCCTGCAAATCCTGCGCATGAGTGGGTCCAGGTGACGCCGCCGCCCGCATCGGGCAAAGTCGCGCCTCAAGAAGCAATCCAAAAAACGATCCAAGAAAACTGCAGGGACGCAACGCAAATGGACATCGGTTTCATTGGGCTGGGCAGAATGGGCGCGCCGATGGCGCGGCGGCTGGTCGAGGCCGGCCACAAGCTCGTCGTCTACGACACCCGCAACGACGCGGTGGCGCCCTTCGTGGCGCTGGGCGCGACGCTGGCCTCTTCGCCGCAGGACGTCGCCGACCGGGTCGAGACCGTGATGGGGAGCCTGCCCGAGCCGCAGGTGGTGGCCAAAGTGGCGGTGGGCGAGGGCGGCCTGCTGCACGGCAAGGCCATCAAGCGCTTCATCGACCTGTCCACCACCGGCGCGCGCATGGCCGCGACCATCGCCGCCGGCCTTGCCAAGCGCGACATCGTGCAACTCGACTCGCCGGTCTCCGGCGGCGTCGCCGGCGCCGAGAAGGGCACGCTCGCCGTCATGGTGTCCGGCCCGCAAGCCGACATCGATCTGGTCAAGGACGCGCTCTCGGTATTCGGCAAGGTCTTCGTGGTCGGCCACAAGCCGGGCATGGGGCAGACCATGAAGCTCGCCAATAATTTCCTCTCCGCCACCGCCATGGCCGCCACTTCGGAAGCGGTGGTGCTGGGTGTGAAAGCTGGGCTCGACCCTTCCATCATGGTGGACGTGATCAATCACGGCTCGGGCCGCAACACCGCCACCACCGACAAGTTTCCCAAGGCGGTGATCCCCCGCACGTTCAATCTCGGCTTCGCCACCGCGCTGATGCTGAAGGACGTGCGGCTGTGCGTGGCGGAAGCGCGCGCGCTCGGCGTGCCGGACGAAGTGATGAGCGCGGTGCTGTCGGTCTGGGAAACCGCCAATGCCGAGAACGGCGGCGATTCCGATTTCACCCAAGTCATTCAGCCGATCGAGAAGCGCGCCGGCGTCATCGTGGGGAAGAAATCATGAGCGACGACATTCATGAGGTCTACGCCGTCTGCTATGCCGAGCACGCGCGCAAGCGCTCGGAGAACTATATTTTCGGCGATCCGCACGACGAGATCACCTCGATCTCCTATTACGTCTGGGTGATCAAGGGCGCGCACGGCACCTTCGTGGTCGATACCGGCTTCGACGAGAAGGCGGCCAAGGAGCGCGGCCGCAAGATCACCCATCCGGTCGGCGAGGGACTGGAGGCGCTCGGCATCAGGCCCGACAAGGTCGATCACGTGATCGCCACCCACATGCACTGGGACCATGCCGGCAATTACGACCTGTTCCCCCATGCGCGCTATCACGTGCAGGACACCGAGATGGCCTATTGCACCGGCCGCTGCATGTGCCACCAGACGCTGCGCATTCCGTTCAGCGAGGACGACGTGCACGCCATGGTGCGCAAAGTCTACGCCTATCGCGTCGACTTCCACGACGGCAGCGAGCAATTGGCGCCCGGCATCGTCGTGCACAAGATCGGCGGCCATTCGAAGGGGCTGCAATGCGTCGAGGTGAAGACCAAGCGCGGCACGGTGGTGCTCGCCTCCGACTGCTGCCATCTCTATTCGCACATCGACGAGGGCCGCGTGTTTCCCATCACCTACAGCGTCGGCGACACGCTGGAAGGCTACAGGACGCTGCTCAAGCTCGCCAGTTCGCGCCAGCACATGGTGCCCGGTCACGATCCGGAAGTGCTCAAGCTCTATCCGCCGGCGCAGCCAAATCTGGCGAACTGGATCGTGCGGCTGGACGTGGAGCCGACGTAGTTCCCTCTCCCCGCTTGCGGGGAGAGGGTGGCGAGCCGCGTCACCGGCGAGCCGGGTGAGGGGGCGTTGCGGCGATTCTGAGCGTGTCGAAGCGCCCCCTCACCCGACTTCCTCGCTTTGCTCGGAAGCCGACCTCTCCCCGCAAGCGGGGAGAGGTAAAGAAGCGACTACACCAGCCCCAATTCCCCGAACGCATCCTTGTGATGCTCCGCGCTTTCCGCCGAGAAGCAGCAGAAGATGACGCGCTGAAGCCCGCGCGCGTGCGCGGCGATTTCCGACGCCACGGTGCCGACCGCGATGCGCGCGGCAAGATCGGGCGGGAAGCGAAAGACGCCGGTGGAGATCGCCGGATAGGCGATCGAGGCAAGCTTGTGCGCGGCGGCGAGATCGAGCGCGGTGCGATAGCAGGAGGCGAGCAGCGCCTCTTCGTCGTGGCCGCCGCCGCGCCAGACCGGCCCGACCGCGTGGATGACAAAGCGCGCCTTCAGCCCGAAGCCGGGCGTGATCTTGGCCGAGCCGGTCTCGCAGCCGTCGAGCGCTTTGCACGCCTCGTAAAGTTCCGGCCCCGCCGCGCGATGGATGGCGCCGTCCACCCCGCCGCCGCCGAGCAGCGAACGGTTGGCGGCGTTGACGATGGCGTCGACGTCGAGCGTGGTGATGTCGGCGACGATGATGTCGAGACGGGTCTGGCCGATTTCGGCGGCGAGGGCGGTCATGCGGGTAGCATAGCCTGTCGTCCCGGGCGAGCGAAGCGAGGCCCGGGACCCATACGCCGTGTGCTCTCGATAGGCTGCGGAGTATGGGTCCTCGCTTGCGCGGGGACCACGGCAGAGGACCTACCCCCTCTCCGCATACACCTCCGCATTCACGTCGATGCTGCTGCGCTCGCCGATGTCGGCGTAATGCGCATCGAGAAACCGCCGCGCCGAGCGCTGGCCGAGCTTGCGCAGCAACTGGAACGATTCGTAGTCGTTGCGCAGCTTGCTGGCCGAGGAGAAACGCTCGCCCAGGCCCTCCAGCACGATGCGGTGCACGTTGATGCGGCGGTATTCGTTCGGGCCCTTGCCGCGCGGCAGCCGGCCCTGGTCGATCAGCCGGTTGACGAATTCGATCGCGCGCAGCTCCGACAACAGCGGCGCGTTGAAGGTGATCTCGTTGACGCGGGACATGATCTCGCGCGTCGAGGTCGGCAGCTTCTTGCGCACCAGCGGGTTGATCTGCACGATCAGCACGTCTTCGCTGTCGGTGGCGCGGAAGAACGGGTAGATCACCGGATTGCCGAGATAGCCGCCGTCCCAGTAGTGCACGCCGTCGATCTCGACCGCCTGGAACACGGCGGGCAGGCAGGCCGAGGCCATCACCGATTCGGCGGAAATCTTCTCGTGCGGAAAAATATGTAAGCGCCCGGTCTGCACGTTGGTGGCGGCGATGAAGATCGGGCGCGGATCGGCGCGTAGCCCGTCGAAATCGACGAAGCGCTCGATCAGCTCCTTCAGCGGATTGATGTTGAGCGGGTTGACGTCGTAGGGCGATAGGTAGCGCGACCAGGCGGTGAACCAGTCGAGCGTCGGCGTGTCGGTCGGCACCAGCGAGAACAATCTACCGATCACCGCGCGCTGCAAGGGCGGCAGGTCGCCGCCAAGGCTCGTTGCACGCCAGAAATCCGCCAGGCGCTTGCCCGCTTCTTCGCTGCCGCCGCGGCGCAAGCCGTCCGCCAGCATGACGGCATTGACCGCGCCGGCCGAGGTGCCGGAAATGCCCTCGACGGCGAGCCGCCCGTCCGCCAGCAGTTGATCGAGCACGCCCCAGGTGAAGGCGCCGTGCGTGCCGCCGCCTTGCAAAGCGAGATTGATGCGCTTCTTGCCGCGCGGCGTGCCACCCTTGTCGCCGCCGAACGCGCGCGCGAGTAAGTCGATCATGGTCGACCTTTGCGGTCATTCCGGGACGGCGCGTTAGCGCCGGATCCGGAATCCAGCGGCAAATTCGGCACGCGTATCTGGATTCCGGGTTCGCTCGCTTCGCTCGCGCCCCGGAATGACGGTGAGGAGGTCACTGCGCCGTCCAGCCGCCGTCGATTGAATAGGCGGAGCCGGTGATGGTCGCCGCGGCATCGCTGGCCAGGAACGCCGCCAGCGCGCCGATGTTTTCCGGCTGGGTATATTCCAGCATCGGTTGCTTTTCCGCCACCAGTTCGCGCTTGGCCTCGTCGAAGCTTATGCCTTGCGTCTTGGCGCGCGCTTCCACCTGCTGCGCCACCAGCGACGTCAGCACCCAGCCCGGGCAGATGGCGTTGCAGGTTACGCCGTCATTGGCCGCCTCGATCGCCACCACCTTGGTCAGCCCGACCAGCCCGTGCTTGGCGGCGACGTAAGCGCTCTTCTGCGCGCTCGCGACCAGACCATGCGCGGACGCGATGTTGACGATGCGGCCCCACTTTCGTTTTTTCATGCCGGGCAGCGCCGCGCGGATGCTGTGGAACGAGGACGAGAGATTGATCGCAATGATGGCGTCCCATTTCTCGATCGGGAAATCCTCGATATTGGCGACGTGCTGGATGCCGGCATTGTTGACCAGCACGTCGAGCTTGCCGAACTCTTTTTCGGTGGCCGCGATCAGGCCGGCGATCTCGGCCGGCTTCGACATGTCGGCGCCGCGGTAGCGCGCCTTGACGCCGAACTCCTTTTCGATGCCGGCGCGCAGCTTCTCGATCTCACCCGCTTCGCCGAAGCCGTTGAGCATGACATCGGCGCCGTCCTTGGCGAGCGTGCGGGCGATCGCCAGCCCGATGCCGGAGGTGGAGCCGGTGATGAGCGCGGTCTTGCCTTTCAACATGGATAGCGGTCCTCGTCGGGTGCGACCAATGGCCGGAAAAGGGGCTGGGGGAGGGCGGCCGGGAACCTGCTCCCATTTTTGCTGCGATGCAATATATACCTCGTGTCCCGATTCCGAAGTGCGCACAATCGTGCAGCACGCTTGGATGCGCGCTTCGGAATCAAAAGGACACTCGCAAGTGCTTGATTCCAGTGCGACTTTGGATTTGCCGTTCCTCTATGAGCTTGCCGCGGCAATAGCAGGAACTTTAAATCCGTCGCGGCAGGTGCCAAATCGCTTTTCGCCATCCGGCGCCTATCGCGCTAGATTAGGCGGCCAGACACGGAGCAGCCCTTGGCCCGCAAGACCAGTGCTCAGGCGGTATTCCCATCGCCCGGCCACGACCACGACCGTTGCGCGAGCGACGCGATCGCGCATGCCGAGGCGCTTTGCGCCGAGCGCGCCGAGCGGCTCACGCCCATGCGCCGCGCGGTGCTGCAGGCGCTGCTGCAAAGCCACGTGCCGCTCGGCGCTTATGAGCTGATCGATCGCCTCGCCGGCCAAGGCGGACGGCCGGCGCCCATCACCGTCTACCGTGCGCTCGATTTCCTGCGCGAGCAGGGGCTTGTGCATCGAATCGAGAGCCGCAACGCTTTCATCGCCTGCGTGCACAATCACCAAAGCGGCGACCCGGTGGTGTTCCTGATCTGCGAGAAATGCGGCGCGGTGGGGGAAGCGGCCTCGGCCGCGGTCGCCGACACCATCAAATCGGCCTCGCGCGCGGCCGGCTTCACGCCGAAGTCGCAGGTCATCGAGATTTCCGGCCTCTGCGCGCATTGCAAATCTTGATTATCAAAACAGAGCGGTGCCACGCGCTCGCTTTCCCTCTCCCATCGGGGGAGAGGGAAAGCGAGATTGCCTCGCGTTCCGTTATTAATCATGCATACGGCATAGCATCGCTGAGCAGCGCGCGCTAAAAGCGTTATGCCGGACCCTGCATGACCACCACTTCCTCCACCCACCACCACATCACCCGTCCGCTCGACGCGCTCGCCGCCGCGGTCATGGTGATTTTGTGCCTTTCCTGGGGCTTCAACCAGGTCTCGGTGAAGCTCGCCATTCACGACATCCCGCCGCTGTTGCAGGGCACTATCCGTTCGGTCGGCGCGACGCTGCTGGTCGTCGCTTGGTGCAAGCTACGCGGCATCGCGCTGTTTAAGCGCGACGGCACGCTTGTCCCCGGCATCGTCACCGGCGTGCTGTTCGGCGCTGAGTTCATTTTGATCTATCAGGGCCTCGCCTACACCACCGCCACCCGCACGGTACTGTTCATCTATCTGGCGCCCTTCTTCGTCGTGCTCGGCGCCCGCGTCTTCCTGCCCGCCGATCGTTTCCATTGGTCGCAATGGGCGGGGCTGGCGCTTTCCTTCGCCGGCATGCTGGTCGCCTTCGGCGTGCCGACGCCGGCGCTCGACCCGCGCCAGACGCTCGGCGATGTCATGATCGTAGGGGCGGCGGTGTTCTGGGCCGCCACCACGCTGATCATCAAGGCGAGCCGGCTGGTCCGCATCTCTTCGGAAAAGGTGATGCTCTATCAGCTGGTGGTATCGGCGCCGATGCTGGCGCTGGCCGCCTGGCTCGCCGGCGAGCGCATCGCGCACATGCCCTCGGCGCTTGCCTGGGGCGCGCTCGCCTACCAGACCGTCTGGGTGGTCAGCGTCACCTTCGTCCTCTGGTTCGCGCTCATCGCGCGCTATTCGGCCAACCGGCTGTCCGCCTTCACCTTCCTGACCCCGCTGTTCGGGGTGGCGGCCGGCCATTTGGTGCTGCACGAGCCGCTGACGCCTGCCTTTGCCGCGGCGGTGGCCATGGTTGCCGGCGGGCTGATTTTGGTGAACAGGGCGCGCTGACTCCCTCCCCCTGAAAGGGGGAGGGTTGGGGTGGGGGTCATTTCGGCGCCGCAAAATGAGCCTATATGACCCCCACCCGAACGGCTTCGCCGTTCGACCTCCCCCTTTCAGGGGGAGGTAAGCTGCATTGACCCTGTCATATTTGTCTGGCACGCCCGGGTCGGGAACTATTGGGCGGCGAGCTTGGTTTCCGGAGCATCGGATGAACGCACAGCGTCACAAAACGGTTGGGGTGGATGTCGGCGGCGTCACGGTCGGCGGTGGCAGCCCCATCGTCGTGCAGTCGATGACCAATACCGACACCGCCGACGTGGAGGGCACCGCCCGCCAGGTGGCGGCGCTGGCGCGTGCCGGCTCCGAATTGGTGCGCATCACCGTCGACCGCGACGAGGCGGCCGCCGCCGTGCCCAAGATCAAGGACCGGCTTGGCCAGCTCGGCGTCAACGTGCCGATCGTCGGCGATTTTCACTACATCGGGCACAAGCTGCTGGCCGATCATCCGGCCTGCGCCGAGGCGCTCGACAAATACCGCATCAATCCCGGCAATGTCGGCTTCAAGAACAAGCGCGATCCGCAGTTCAGCCAGATCGTCGAGATGGCGATCAAGCACGGCAAGCCGGTGCGCATCGGCGTCAACTGGGGTTCGCTCGATCAGGAACTGCTCACGCGGCTGATGGACGAGAATTCCAAATCGTCCGCGCCGCTCGACGCCCGCGCCGTCATGCACGAGGCCATGGTGCAGTCGGCCCTGTTGTCGGCCGAACGCGCGGAAGAGATCGGCCTGCCGAAGAACCGCATCATCATCTCGGCGAAGGTCTCCGCGGTGCAGGATCTGATCGCGGTCTATGCCGAGCTCGCGCGCCGCTCCGACTACGCGCTGCATCTCGGGCTCACCGAGGCCGGCATGGGCTCAAAGGGCATCGTCGCTTCTGCCGCTGCCATGGGCGTGCTGTTGCAGCAGGGCATCGGCGACACCGTCCGCATCTCGCTCACGCCCGAGCCGGGCGGAGATCGCACCAGGGAAGTGCAGGTGGCGCAGGAGCTGCTGCAGACCATGGGTCTGCGCACCTTCGTGCCGCTGGTGGCGGCTTGCCCGGGCTGCGGCCGCACCACTTCGACCACCTTCCAGGAGCTCGCGTCCGACATCCAGAGCTTCATCCGCAACTCGATGCCGGCGTGGAAGACGCGCTATCCGGGCGTGGAGACTTTGAACGTCGCGGTCATGGGCTGCATCGTCAACGGCCCGGGTGAGAGCAAGCACGCCGACATCGGCATCTCGCTGCCCGGTACCGGCGAGACGCCGACCGCGCCGGTGTTCATCGACGGCAAGAAGGCGGCCACGTTGCGCGGAGCCGGCGTGAGCGCCGAGTTCAAGCAGATGGTGATCGACTATATCGAGCGCCGCTTCGGCGCCGGCGGCACGCGGACCGCGGCTGAGTAGGGCGCCGATGGTGCGTTTGTCGTCGAACGCGACCTTCTTCTACAAACGCATATTTCCGCTGCTCTTCGTCGGGTTTCTGCTTCTATTCGCGATCGTCCCCTATTTCGTCGCCACCGGCCGCTATTCGCCGCTGCCGTTCATTTTCGTTCCCATCGTGATGCTGGTCATCTTTTACTTTGTGATGAGGAAGCTGGTGTTCGACCTCGTCGATGAGGTGGTGGACCTTGGCGACGCCTTGCTGGTCAAGAACGGCGATCGGGAAGACCGCATCGCGCTTTCCGATATTGTCAACGTCAACTACTCGCCGCTGATCAGTCCGCCGCGCGTGACCTTGTCGTTGCGAAAGGCCAGCCTGTTCGGCAAGCAAGTATCATTTTGCGCGCCGATCCGGTTTATACCCTTGGCGACAAGTCCTATCATCGACGACTTGATCGCCCGTGTCGACGCGGCGCGCCGGGACGAGCGCTGAACGCGCGAGCGGTCAATTCAGCCGGCAACGAGACAAGGACAACGCGGCGTGAAAGCGAAAGTGTTCGTAGTCGGCTTTGTCGTGATGCTGGTTGGCGCCGTGTCGCTCTCGGTCTATTTCAACCTTACGGCCAGACGGCCGGCGAAGACCGTCACCGCGGTCGCCTCACCCGACGGCCGCTACAAGGCCGTGCGCGTTTCCTTGACGCAAGGCGGCGCCTGTTTCGACCGCATCGCGGTCTATCTGAGCGTCTTTCCCGACAGCTTCGCTGACACCGAAAAGGCATATCTGGTCTATTCCGGCCCCTGCGCGCCGAAGCCTGAACGCGCGGCTTTGCCGAAGATGCAGTGGTTGTCCAAGACGGCGCTGCAAATAACTTATGCGGCCACGCCCGAGGCCGCGCGCACGCTGAAACGCGAAGACGCCTCGCATTTCGTGCAGGTGACGTATGTGACTCGGTAGGGCGGGCAAAGGCGCGGAATGCGCCGTGCCCAACGATGCCGTTGCCGCGCCAGCTATACCGCCGCTGGCAAGCTTGGCGTCCATCGGTTCGATATTACCCGAATTGCGGTCGCTTGCGCTTGCGTAAGGCATGGCAGCGGCGGTTGAATAGGCACGTTGTTAAAGCCATTGGAGGAAACGACCCATGAACAAGCTGCAACCCGTGCCGCTCGGCGTCGCCATCGGCGTGCTGTGGGCAGTCTCCGTGTTGTGCCTCGGCATCACCGCCATGTTCAACTGGGGCGGCGGCATCGTGCACGCCCTCGGCACGCTCTATATCGGCTACGGCCCCTCGGTGCTCGGCGCCATCATCGGCGCCATCTGGGCCTTCGTCGACGGCCTGGTCGCCGGCGCGATCGTGGCCTGGATCTACAACATGGTGGCGAAGTAGCCGCGCGGCGCGGACTTTGCCCTCGCGCGGGCCGACGAACCGGGCCGGTTTGCGGGGCGCGCGCCATCCGGGCTAGCATCGAAGCCGACGGCAATTTTGCCGGACGCGTCATGGAGCCGCGCCATGAGCACGCTGCTGGTCAATCAAGGTCCCCGCTATCGGCAGGCGGCCGAAGCGCAGGCGTCTTACGAGACGATCGGCGTCGACCGGCTCACGCCCATCATCGGCGCGGAAATCAGCGGTATCGACCTCGCCGGGCCGCTGTCCAACCGGACGGTGGACGAGCTCCACCGCGCGCTGGCCGAGAACCTTGTCATATTCTTCCGCGGTCAGAACGTCACGCCGCAACAGCATCTCGCCTTCGGCCGGCTGTTCGGCGAGTTGCACGTCCATCCCGCCGCCCCGCACGAGCCGGGGGAACCGGCGCTGATGAAGATCCATGCCGACAAGGACTCGCCGCGCGCCAACGGCGAAGTCTGGCACAGCGACGTATCCTGCGACGCCGAGCCGCCGATGGGCAGCATCCTGCAGATCAAGCAATGCCCGCCGTCGGGCGGCGATACGCTGTTCGCCAGCATGTATGCCGCCTACGACGCGCTGTCGGACCGTATGAAGCGCTATCTCGACGGGCTGACCGCCTTGCACGACGGCGAGCCGGTCTATCGCGGCCTCTATGCGCATTCCGGTGTCGCCGACAAGCCGGCCTATCCGCGGGCCGAGCATCCGGTGGTGCGCACGCATCCGGTGACGGGCAAGAAGGCGCTCTATGTCAACAGCATCTTCACCAGCCACATCGTCGGCATCCCGCGCGACGAAAGCGACGCGATGCTGGCCTACCTCTATCGGCACGCGGAAAATCCGCTGTTCCAGTGCCGCTTCCGCTGGAGCGAGAACGCCATCGCCTTCTGGGACAATCGCTGCGCGCAGCACCGGGCAATGTGGGACTACTGGCCGCACACGCGCGCGGGCAATCGCGTCACGATCAAGGGCGATCGGCCGTTCTGAACGGGCTGTCTATCGGCGATCGAGCGCTTCGACGCTCAGGATGGTCGGGAGATGCCGCGCGATCTCATGCCAGCTCTCGCCCTCGTCGGCACTGGCAAAGACCGACCCGCTATTGGTCCCGAAGTACAGCCCCACAGGCTCGCGTTCGTCGCGCGCCATGGCTTGGCGAAGAACGGTGAAGTAGCAGGCTTCCTGTGGCAATCCATCGCGCATGGCCTGCCAGGTCGCGCCGCCGTCTCTCGAGCGCCAGACGGCCGCGGCGGCATCGGGTGGAAAACGGCCCGCGATGTCACCGTTCAAAGGCATGGTCCAGATGGTTTCCGGGTCCCGTGGATGAACGCAGATCGGAAAACCGAACGTTGACGGAAGACCGCGCGTGATGTCGTCCCAACTCCGACCGCCATCGGCAGAACGCCAGACCCCGTGATGATTTTGCTGGTAGAGCAAATCGGCGGTGCCCGGCGCCCGCATCATGTTGTGGACGCAATGTCCGATTTCCCCGTCGCGCGGTCCCGCGGGATGGGCGTGTTCGGTGCTGGGCCCCGTATTGGATAGTCGGTTGCGACGATCCCAGGTCTTGCCGCCATCCTCCGTCGCAAAGACGCCGGCCGCCGAAATCCCGACCCAGAGCTTTTTGGCGTTCGCTGGATCGAACAATATCGTATGCAATACCAATCCGGCCCCGCCGGGATTCCAGCTTTCGGCGGATGGATGATCGCGCAAACCGCGAACTTCTTGCCAACTCTTGCCGCCGTCCCGGCTCGCAAGCAGCCTTGCCGGCTTGGTTCCGGCGTACAGTGTTCCGTGCGCATAGCCCAGCGACCAGATCTGCGAGAACCGATCTGCGAACGGCAACGGTTGAGCGGTCCAGTTCATCATGGCGGCGAGTTGCGGATCGTTGGCCGCCCAGTCGTCGATTTGACCCTTTGTGAGCCTGGCAACCTGCCACGTCGCGCCCGAGTCTTCGGAGCGCCAAACACCGGCGCCGTGAAATTCGCCGCCGCCGCCGGCCCACAGCCGCCCCGTGGCAGGGTCGCCGACGACGTGGTTGATGGGCCAGCCATCGCAGAATGGCCCCTTGACCGACCAACCATGTCTGTCGCTGCCGCCGGATATCAGGAAAGCACCCTTCGTCGTGCCGACGAGTATCGTGACGCCGTCTTGGCTCATGGCCATCGTCCTCTCCGCTAAATCCACCCGCCGCCGTCGCTGCCGCGGTTGGCGAGCGCGGCTTCTTCCAGGTCGAGCTCGTATTCGATGCGGCGGCGCGCCTCGTCGGTGATCTTGCCCTCGCGCAGCAGGCGAAAGATGAACTCGCGCTCGGCGTCGATCAGCTCCCTCTTTACCGCCGCGCCCACGCGCGTGCTCTCGATATCGTCGCGCAAGTTCCCGGGCAGGATCTGATTGCGGCTCAAATTGCGCGTGCGCAGCAGCTCGACCACGCCGGGCGGCAGGTCCCGTTCGTTGGCGAAGCGTTCGAGCCGCTGCTCGACTTCCGCCAGCGCCGCCTGCCGCGCCGCCAGCTCGGCCTCGATCTCGTTCAGGTGCTCCTCGGCGCCGAGCCGGTTCAGGCCCAGCCAGCGCACCATCGCCGGCATCAGCGAGCCGAGGCCGATCAGCGTCGCGATGATGACGCCGAAGGTGACGAACAGGATGAGATCGCGGTGCGGGAAGGGGGCGCCGTTGTCGAGCGCGTAGGGAATGGCCAAGGCGGCGGCGAGCGAGACCACGCCGCGCACGCCGGCAAAGGCGAGCAGGAAAGGGTACCGCCAGGGCGGCGCCGGATCGCGCTTGGCCAGACCGGGAACGATCCAGCGCGGCACGTAAGCGGCCGGAAACATCCAGACGAAGCGCGCCACGATCACGATCAGCGTGGTCCAGGCGGTCGCGATCAGCACTTCCGAGAGCGAGAAGCCCGAGGCGTTGTCCAACAGCGCGCGCGCTTCCAGGCCCGTGACCAGGAACACCAGGCCCTCGATCAGGTAGACCAGCAGGTCCCAGAAGAAGATGCCCTGCAGGCGCGTGGCCGAGGAGATCAGCAGCGGCCCGTTCCAGCTCACGTAGAGCCCGCAGGCGACGGTGGCGAGCACGCCGGAGCCGCCGAGATGCGCCGGCACCCAGTAGGCGAGATAGGGCGTCATCAGCGACAGCGTGATCTCCACCCGCGTGTCGCGTGCCCATTGCCGCACGCGCAGGGACAGCCAGCCGACCGCGATGCCCCAGATCACCTCGCCGCCCACGATTGCCGCGAAGGTGCCGCCGGCCTGCGCCGGCGAGAAGGTGCCGGTGGCGATGGCCGCCACCGCGAAGCGGTAGAGGATGAGGGCGGTGGCGTCGTTGGCCAGCCCTTCGCCCTCCAGCACCACGCCCAGCCGGCGCGGCAGCGCCAGCCGCCGCGCGATCGAGAGCGGCGCCACCACGTCGGGCGGCGACACGATGGCGCCGAGCAGGAAGCCGGTCGCCCAATCGAAGTGCAGCAGATAATGCGCGGCCGCCGCCACGACGCCGGCGGTGAACAGCACGCATCCGAAGGCGAGCAGCGCGATCGGCCGCAGGTTGAAGCGGAAATCGCGCCAGCTCATGGCGACGCCGGCCGAATAGATGAGCGGCGGCAGGATCACCAGCAACACGACTTCCGGCGCGATCTGCACCCGTGGCAGGCCGGGCACCAGCGCCATGCCGATGCCGGCGACCACCAGCAGGATCGAAGGCGCAACGTTGAGCCGCTTGGCCGCGATCGCCACCGCGGCCAGCACCGCCAGCATGAACAGCAGCGTTTGCATGATCGCGGTCATGGTCGCCCCGCTCTACGGCCTATGGCCTCGCGCTAGCTCGGCTTGATCAGACCGGTGATCATGCTCACGGTCAGCGCCAAGATGGTGAGATTGAAGAAGAACGCCATCACGCCCTGGATGCTGGCGACGCGCCGGATGACCCGGCTGGTGATCGAAACGTCGGACACCTGCGAGGTCATGGCGATCACGATCGAGAAGTAGAAGAAGTCCCAATAGTCCGGCTCCTCCTTGCCGGGAAAGTTCAAGCCGCCGATGCGCGCGTCGCGTCGCGAGCCGTAATACTCGTGCGCGTAATGCAGCGTGAAGATGGTGGTCATGAACAGCCAGGACAGCAGGATCGTGCCCATGCCGAGGGCGAACTGATACCAGCCAAAGGTATCGTTGGCGTCGGCGATGGCGAGCTCGGCGACGATGGCCGAGAGGCTGGCGAGCGCCGCCACGCTGCTCAACAGCAGCATCGCGAAGGCGCCTTCGTCCTGCATCGCCGCGCGCTGGCGAATTCTATCGATGGTCGAAAAAGTCATCGTCCAAAAGATGAGAGCCAGGTAGCAGAAGACGCCGACGTTCCAGCCCGCCAAGAGCCGCGTCGGAATGCGCCAGTCGGTTAAGAAACTCGCGGCCAGCACGACAAGGCCGAGCACCGCCGACAAGAGCAGGCGGACGTGCAGCCGCACCAGTCGCACCGGCATCAGCGGCTCGGCGGCCTTGGCTTTGGCGGAGCGGCGGGCCATGCGTTCAGCGCTTGCGCTCGGCGACGAAACGGGCGGCGGCGCGCAAAATGCCGGCCTTGGCGCCGAACGGCGCCAGCGCGTCTTCGGCCTCGATAACCAGCGCGTCGAGCCGGGCATGCGCGGCTTGCGCGCCGAGCGCCGACACCAGGGTCGCCTTGCCGGCGGCGGCGTCCTTGCCGGCGGCCTTGCCGAGCGTGGCGGCGTCGCTTTCCAGATCGAGCAGGTCGTCGGCGATCTGGAAAGCCTGGCCGACGGCACGGCCGTAGCGGTCGAGGCAATCGAGCCGCGCGGCGTCCGCCTGCCCCAGGATCGCGCCGGCGCGGGCGGCAAAGCGGATGAGCGCGCCGGTCTTCATCGCCTGCAGCGTCTCGATCTCCTGCGTCGTGAGCGCGCGTTTGGCTTGCGAAGCGCCCTTCCGCGGCGAGGTCGAGCATCTGCCCGCCGGCCATGCCGCCGAGGCCCGCCGCGCGCGCCAGCTCCAAGACGAGCGCGGCGCGCACGGACGCCTCGCGATGCACTTCTGCGCGCGCCATCACGTCGAAGGCGAGCGTCAGCAGCGCGTCGCCGGCCAGGATCGCGGTCGCCTCGTCGAAGGCCTTGTGCAGGGTCGGCCGCCCGCGCCTGAGATCATCGTCGTCCATGGCGGGCAGGTCGTCATGCACCAGCGAATAGCAGTGCACCAGTTCGAGCGCGCAGCCGGCAGTGAGCGCGGCCGCGCGCTCGGCGCCGAACAGCAGCGCGCTTTCCACCAGCAGGAAGGGACGCAGGCGTTTTCCCCCGCCCAGGGCTGCATGCCGCATGGCGGCCAATAGGCGCGGCGGCCGCGCGATTTCCCCGGTCATGCAGGCGTCATCGAGCAGGCGCTCGAGCACGCCCTCCGCTTCGCCCGCGGTTGCCGCGAGCCGCGTGCCGAAATCCCGTGCGGAACCCACGTTCATGGTGGCCATTTACCCTATTTGGCGTTTGCGCATGATCTTTTTGCACACCGGTGCCCAGGTTGCACGATCATGCGCTGGCGTCGCTCCCACGGCAATCCGGCCGCCCGATGCGATAGCGCATGATCCCGAAAAGTGGGAACCGGCTTTCGGAAAAGATCATGCGCCGCAAAATGTTATGGACGCGCTGCGATTCAATCTAAACGTACTGGAATCTGGTGTGGGCTTCCTATGTATCGACCCGCCAAGCACCGTCCCGCCCGGCGACTGAGCCTCGCCTACGACATTTTGCGGCTGCCGCGGGTACCGCGGCCGCTGCGGCTCGCCGGCCTTGCCGTGCTGGGGCTCTTGTTGCTGCCCTACCTGATCGCGCCTTTCTACGCCTTCGGCCAGCCGGTCTCGACGGTGATGCTGTGGCGGCGGATGATGGGCGAGCGGGTCGAGCGCATTTACGTGCCGCTGTCGCGGGTGTCGCCGGCGCTGCCGCTTGCCGTCATCATCGCCGAGGACGGCCGCTTCTGCAGCCACTACGGGGTTGATTTCGCCGAGATCCAGAACGCCATCGACACCGCCGACGACTTGAGCGACATGCGCGGCGCCTCCACCATCACCCAGCAGGTGGCCAAGAACCTGTTCCTGTGGCCGGGCCACAGCGTCGCGCGCAAGGCGCTGGAATTCCCGCTGGCGCTGTGGATCGATCTGGTGCTGTCCAAGCGCCGCATCCTGGAAATCTACCTCAACGTCGCCGAATGGGGCCCGAAAGGCGAGTTCGGGGTGGAGGCGGGCGCCCAGCGCGCCTTCCGCAAATCCGCCCGCAGCCTGACGCGCTATCAGGCCGCCCTGTTGGCCGCCATGCTGCCCAATCCGCACGACCGTGACGCCCGCCGTCCGGGGCCGGGCCTGCGCCGGCTCGCCGGGCTTTACGTCGCCCGCTCTCGTGCGGCGCCGGCCGCCGCGGCCTGCCTGCACGCCGGGCGGCGCAAGTGAGGGCTAGCCTTGCCGGAGGCCATCCTCTATAAGCCCGCCTCAAACCGACAAATCAGCGCGTTTCCAGGAGTTTAACCCCATGGCTGTGCCGAAAAGAAAAACCTCGCCGTCGCGCCGCGGCATGCGCCGCTCGGCCGACGCGCTCAAGCGCCCGGCCTATGTCGAGGACAAGGATTCCGGCGAACTGCGCCGGCCGCATCACATCGACCTGAAGACCGGCATGTACAAGGGCCGCCAGGTGCTGAAGGTGAAGACCGAGGCCTGACGCTTCGTCAGCGGTGAGGAAAGCGCGCCATGTTCATGTTCGGCTTTCCTCTGCTGCTGGTCCCGTTCGCGATCTACAACATCGTCGCCTTCCTGATGCCGGGCGTGAGCTGGACCGCCGCCTGGTCGCGCGTGCACCTGATCTCCGGCGTCGATTGGACCATGTCCGCCGGCGACATGCTGATCGGGCTTGCGGTGGTGGTGCTGTTCGGCGAGGTGTTGAAATCGACCCGCATCGGCATCCGCACCATCGTCGATCACGGGCTCTCGCTCATCCTGTTCCTCGGCATGCTGGTCGAGTTCCTGCTGGTGCCGCAGGCGGCAACCGCGACCTTCTTCCTGCTGCTGGTGATCAGCTTCGTCGACGTGCTCGGCGGCTTTGCGGTGACGCTGCGCACCGCCCAGCGCGATCTCACGGTCGAAGGCATCAACCACGTCTCCTGACGTTCCCGGCAACTTCTTCATCCGCATGAGCCGCGACTTCCAATTCCCCGGCCGCTCGCCCGTGATCGCCTGCGAAGGCATGGCGGCGACCTCGCATCCCTTGGCGACGCTCACGGCCATCGACGTGCTGCGCGACGGCGGCACGCCGCGGATGCCGCGGTTGCCGCATGTGCCGCGCTCTGCGTCGTCGAACCGCACATGACCGGCATCGGCGGCGACTGCTTCACGCTCATCTCAAAGCCGGGCCAGCCGGTCTGGGGCTATAACGGCTGCGGCCGTGCAGGCAGCCGGGCGTCGGACCAGGCGCTGCGCGACAAGGGCATGGAGGCGATCGGCGCCACTTCAGTGCACGCGGTCACCGTGCCTGGTTCGATCGAAGCTTGGGACGCAATCCTCAAGGCGCACGGCCGCTTCGGGCTCGACCGCGTCTTGCGGCCGGCGATCAAATTCGCCGAGAGCGGCTTTCCGGTCTCCGCGCGCGTCGCCTGGGACTGGGAGCGCCACGTCGCCAAGCTGAAGGCCGACGCGGCCGCCACCCGGCATTATCTGTTCGACGGCAAGGCGCCTAGGCAAGGCGATGTCATCCGCTTTCCGGCATTGGCCGGGACGTTGAAGACGCTCGCTCGGACGGGGGCGCGCGCCTTCTACGAAGGCGAGATTGCCGACGACATCGTTGCGACAATCGCCGCGCGCGGTTCTTTTCTTACGAGCGAAGATTTTGCCGCCCACCGCGGCGATGCTGTGGAGCCGATCTCGACCAATTATCGCGGCCTCGATCTGTTGGAGATTCCGCCCAACGGCCAGGGCATTACGGCTTTGGTCATGCTCAACATCCTGGAGAATTTCGATCTGGCCGCGCTCGATCCGCTCGGTCCCGAGCGGTTTCACTTGGCGCTGGAAGCCGCGCGCCTGAGCTTCGCCGTGCGCGACAGCCATATTGCCGACCCGGCGCATATGCGCGTGGCCGTCGCCGATCTGCTCGACAAGGGCTTCGCCAAACGACTCGCTTCCAAGATCGACCTGAAGAAGCGCGCCAAGCTGCCGCCGCATCCGACGCCGGGCAAGGACACTATCTATCTCACCGTGGTCGATCGCGACCGCATGGCCTGCTCCTTCATCAACTCGCTATATTCCAGCTTCGGCACCGGCATCTGCACCGACAAGAGCGGCATCTTGCTGAATAACCGCGGCTCCTGCTTCACGCTTGCTACCGGCCATCCCAATGTGTTCGGCCCGTCAAAAAGGCCGATGCACACCATCATCCCGGCGATGGCGATGAAAGACGGTCGCTGCGACATGAGCTTCGGCGTCATGGGCGCCGACTATCAGCCCATGGGCCACGTGCAGATCGTCACCAACATGCTCGATTACGGCATGGACGTGCAGCAGGCGATCGACGCCCCGCGCTTCTTCTTCGAGAACGAATTGACCGTTGTCGAGCGTGCGACCGACCCCAAAACCATCGAGGGCCTCAAGCAGCGCGGCCACAATGTGGCGATGGCGCCGACGCCCTGGGGCGGCGCGCAGACCATTAAGATCGACTGGCAGCGCGGCGTGTTGATCGCCGGCTCCGAGCCGCGCAAGGACGGCTGCGCGATCGGGTATTGAGGTCCTCGCGCACCCGCCACGCTGATCGGAAATAATCAACTCGCTTTCAGCGCGGACAACTGCTCGGTGTCGAAGCGGGCCCGCAATTTCGCAATGGCGGCGGCGTCCGGCGGCCCGCTGTGGGACACCAGTTTCACCAGCTCTTCGAAATATTGCTCGTGACCCGGGGGCGACACGGTCATGATCATCCGCGCCGGCGTATCGCTGGCATTGGCGATGTTGTGCGGCACGCCCGGCGGAATGAACACGTAGGTTCCGGGCTTGGCGTGGATCAGTTCGCCGCCGACATGCCACTCGCACTCGCCTTCCAGCACATAAAAGGTCTCTTCCTGGACGCGGTGAACGTGGGTACCCGTGGAAAAACCGGCCGGCAACGTCCAGTCGAACATGGACGTGTGCTTGGTGTCCTGGCCGGTCACGAGAAAAACCAGGGGCTTCCCGGCCAGAGAGACCTGTTTACCCTCGCCGGGCATGCGGACGACCGCTTTCGCACTCATGATATCCTCCGCGGGTTTGCGCTTCCTCACGCGCTGGAACTTCCGCATCATCGTCCGGTCGACCGGACAGGTCGTGAAATCGGCCCGAAAAAGCTGCAAAATGTTTCCGAAGAGGGGCGACGGATCTATGACGACGACGTACGAATTCGGTCCGTTCCGGCTCGATACGGACGCCGAAATCTTGTTCAGCGGGGCGCAACCGATCGTGCTGGGCCAACGCGCAGTAGCTCTGCTCCGGCTGCTTCTGGAGCGGGCAGGCCTCCCTGTTTCCAAGGACGCGCTGTTCGAAGCGGCCTGGCCGGGGCTGGCCATCGAGGACAGTAATTTGACGGTCCAGGTCGCGGCGCTGCGCCGGGTTTTCGGCGACGCCGGCGGCGACGCAAATTGGATCGAGACCATGCCGCGTCGCGGCTATCGCTATGTCGGGCCGGCGGTCGCGATGGGATGCTCGCCGGCCTCGCCGCCACTGCCGACTCTGCCATTGGCCTTGCCCGACAAGCCATCCGTCGCGGTGCTTCCGTTCACCAATCTGAGCGGCGAGCCGGAGCAGGAATATTTCGCCGACGGCATGGTCGAAGACATCATCGCCGGACTATCCCGGATCAAATGGCTGTTCGTCATCGCGCGCCATTCGAGCCTCCTCTACAAAGGGATGGCTGCTGCCGACATAAAACGAGTTGGCCGCGAATTGGGCGTGCGCTATCTGGTGCAAGGAAGCGTCCGTAAGGACGGTCGCCGTGTCCGCATCTCCGCCCAGATGATCGAGGCAGAGACCGGACATCAGTTGTGGACTGAACGCTTCGAACGCCCGCTCGACGATGTGTTCGCGCTGCAGGACGAGATCGCCTTGAACGTGGTCAGCGCCATCGAGCCCAGTCTTCGGCGCGCCGAGGTCGAACGCGTGAAGCGCAAGCGGCCCGACAGCCTCGATGCCTACGATCTTGTCCTGCAGGCGCAGCCGGAGGTCGATTCCGGGATGCCGGCGCAAGTGACAAAAGCGCTTGTGCTGCTCGAACGCGCGCTCGCGCTCGATCCGACCTACGCGCTGGCGCACGCTTTCGCTGCCATGTGCCATCATTGTCTGTTTCTACGCGGTGGGCTGCATGAAAAGGATCGGTTCGCGTCGGTGCGCCACGCGCAGGCAGCCATCCTGTATGGCCGGGACGATGCGCTCGCTCTGACTCATGCCGGATTCTCAATCGGCATGGATGGGCACGACCGTTCCGCCGCATTCACTGCGTTAGAAGCTGCGCTCGCGATAAGTCCGTCATCTGCGCTGACTTACATTCTCGGCAGCGTCATTCTCGCCTGGGGCGGCGAAGCCGAACGCGCAATCGAGTGGAGCGAACGGGGCATGCGTCTCAGCCCGCTCGATCCCTGGGCTTTCGCCGCCTTCGACGCGCAGGCATTGAGTCATTTCCATCTCGGCCGCTACGACAAAGCTGCTCAGGCGGCCTACAAGTCCGTTCACGCCAACCCCGCCCATAGCATTACCTATGTGCAGTTGGCCGCGGCACTCGCACAACTTGGACGGATGGAAGAAGCTAAGGCGGCTGCGGCAAGGGTCTTGGAACTGCACCCTACCTTTCGGTACGGTCGCCAATTTGCCGGCGTCAACTGCGCTCCGACGCTTGCGACGTCTCTTGGCAACGCACTCCGCGCCGCCGGGCTGCCGGAATAAGCGGGGCGGGAAGTCCGACGACGGGCCGCCCGCCTGAAGGCGCCAGGCTTGCCGGCACCGGCATTCAGCTCAGCGACTGTTGTGGCCTGCGTTTTTCGAGCGCCGCGAGGACAGGCTCCGCGCAGCGAGGATGATGCACCGCAGAGCCGGGGGCGTTCCAGAGGTCCCGGGTCTGGAGCGCGCCACTTGTGCGTTAAGCTGCGCCCGGGATACGCAGTTAGTGCCCTGTCAGTCCCGCCGCCGCCCGATAGGCGGCGATCGCTTCCGCCGGCGTGGCGCGGCGGCGCTCGCGCGTCTGCGCGTGTTGATCCTTCACCGCCAGGAGATGGGCGAGGAACGGCGCCTGGCGGTAAGGCGCCGGCGTGTCGGGCGGGACGGGTGGCGCCAACGCTACCAGCGCGCGGCTTTCGGCTTGCGCCGCCGCGCGCTGGCCAGCTTTTTCGATGCCGCCGATACGCATCACGCCGCCTGTCTCAATCCGGGACAACGAGCCCCGATCTACCCTCAAACTGGCAAGGCCCGTGCCGCTTGCCTTACGCTCGCGCCGTTCGCGCGAATTGTCGAATTGTTTAAGGATTATCCGTAGCTTGGGTGCGGTTTCCATGTTCGCCGATTAACGCCCAGTTGGCGCCGGCGTTCCCAAAAAGGCGCGCGCGTGACCCGTTTCGATCCTGCCGCCGCTCAGCCCGATGTGGCTGAGATCCTCGCTTCGGTTGGCGAGGCGGCCTACGAATGGCAAATCGACAGCGACCTGCTGAGCTGGAGCGGCAATGCTTCAGCCGTGCTTGGGATCGATGCCGCTGAGATCGCCAGCGGCCGCGCCTATGCCACGTGCGTCGATTCCGGTGGCGGCAAGAGCCGGCTGGAAGCCATCGCGCTGTCGGCGCAGGGCGAGGCCGCCAAGGGTGGGCTCTACAGTGCGCAATACGCCTTCCAGCGCGCCGACACCGGCCGCACGACCTGGATCGAGGACAGCGGCCGCTGGTTCGCCGGTCCCGACGGCAAACCGCTGCGCGCCCACGGCGTGGTGCGCGCGATCGACGCCCGCCACGCGCGCGAGCAGCGCCTGATCAAGCTCGCCAATTTCGATCCGCTCACCGGCGAGATCAACCGCGCGCAGTTGACCGAAGTGCTGAGCGCCACGCTTGACGAAGCGGTGCGCTTCCGCTCGTCCTGCGGCTTCCTGCTGATCTCCATCGATCATCTCGGCCATCTCAACGAAGCTTACGGCTTCGACGCCGCTGAGGAAGCGATCGCCCAGGTCGCCAAGCGCATCCGCGTGCTGCTGCGCGGCAAGGATCATCTCGGCCGCTTCTCGGGCAACAAGTTCGGCGTCATCCTGACGACCTGCACCGCCGACGAGATGGCGGTCGCCGCCGAGCGCCTGCTCGCCGGCGTGCGCGACGAGACCATTCCGACCGCCGCCGGCCCGGTGGCGGTGACGGTGACCATCGGTGGAGTGACGGCGCCGCGCCACGCCCGCACGGTGGCGGAAATATTCTCGCGCGCGCTCGACGCGCTGCACGCCGCGCGCCAGCGCCGCCACGGCTCCTTCGTCGCCTACCGGCCGAGCGTCGAGCGCGAGAACATGCGCCGCGACAGCATGCGCGCCACCGACGAGATCGTGGCCGCGCTCAACGAGCGCCGCATCGCGCTCGCCTTCGAGCCGGTGGTGGACGCGAAGAGCCGCGCAATCGCCTTTTACGAAAGCCTGATGCGGGTGCAGCGCGCCGACGGCTCCTTCGCGCAGGCGAACGAAATCATCCCGGTGGCCGAGCGCGTGGGGCTGGTGCGCATGCTCGACCACCGCGTGCTGGAGCTGGTGGTGGCGGAGCTTGCCGCCGCGCCGGCGCTGCAGGCGAGCGTCAACGTCTCGCCCGCTTCCACCGTCGATCCGAACTGGTGGGCCGGGCTGGGCGCGCTGCTGCGCGCCGATTGTGGCGTTGCCGAGCGGCTGATCGTCGAGATCACTGAAACCGCCGCCATCCAGGACATCGACGAGGCGCGCGGCTTCGTCACCCGCGTCAAGGATCTCGGCTGCCGCATCGCCATCGACGATTTCGGCGCCGGCCACACCTCGTTCCGCAATTTGCGCAAGCTCGGCGTGGATATCGTGAAAATCGACGGCGCCTTCGTGCAGAACATGCTGAAGTCGAGCGACGACCGCGCCTTCGTGCACACGCTGGTCGATCTGGCGAACCGGCTCGGTCTGAAGACCGTCGCCGAATGGGTGCAGGACGAAGCGACCGCCAAGCTCTTGGCGGAATGGGGCGCCGATTACCTGCAAGGCGCGCTGATCGGGCTGGCCTCCGCCGAGCGGCCTTGGGCCGGCAATAAAGGTGAGGCGGTGGCCAGCTGACCTTGACCATCATGCCCCGCGCAAGCGGGGACGCGCGACGACGGTTGTTGCCTATTCCTTCCCGCCCAGCTTATCCAGCCGCTTCTGCATCTCGCCGAGCTGGCGCTTGAGCTCGTCCATCTCGTTGGACGCGCCGCCGCCCGCGGGCTTGGCGCTCTCGGCGCTCTTTACCTGTCCGCGCGCGAAGGGCGCGAACATGGCGAAGGTCTTCTCGAACATCTCCATGTTGCGGCGGACTTGCTCCTCCAGCGAGCCGAAGCCGGTGCCGCCGAAGGCCTGCGCCATCTGCTCGCGGAATTTCTCCTGTTGCCCGGTGAACGACTGCATCGACTGCTCGAGATAGCGCGGCACCAGCATCTGCATGCTGTCGCCGTAGAAGCGGATGAGCTGGCGCAGGAATGCGATCGGCAACAGGCTTTGGCCTTCCTTGTTCTCCTGCTCGAAGATGATTTGCGCCAGCACCGAGCGCGTGATGTCCTCGCCGCTCTTGGCGTCATAGACCACGAAGTCCTCGCCCTCCTTCACCATGGAGGCGAGGTCCTCCAATGTGACGTAGGTCGAAGTGCCCGTATTGTAGAGCCGCCGGTTGGCGTATTTCTTGATGGTGATCGGCTCTTTCTTGTCTTCTGCCATGGCGCTCACGCGTATCCCCCCGCATTGCCTGCCTTGGCAATGAGCATAACCGCTTTCGGGTTGCGCGGGCCAATGATTTATCGCGACGCGGAAGGGTCCCTGACGCGCTGCGGCATCCCTTGCGGAAACCGCAAAAAAGGGCCATTTCTCCGGCGCATCTTCATTCCGCCCCGAGTTGACAGGGCGGCCAGGCGGGCCCGAACATGCGGCAGCGCCAAAAAGCCGCCCTGGCCCTGCAACCGACCGCAAAGGAGTTTCCGATGTCCGACGATATCGTGATTGTCAGCGCCGCTCGCACGCCTGTCGGCTCGTTCAACGGGGCATTCGCCAATCTGCCGGCCCATGAGCTCGGCAAGGCGGCCATTCAGGCGGCGATGCAGCGCGCTGGCGTCGAGCCGGGCCAGGTCAATGAGGTGATCATGGGCCAGATCCTGACTGCCGGACAGGGCCAGAACCCGGCGCGCCAGGCCTCGATCGCCGCCGGCATCCCGGTCGAAAGCCCCGCCTGGGGCGTGAACCAGCTATGCGGTTCCGGTCTGCGCACGGTGGCGCTTGGATATCAGCAGATTCGCAACGGCGACGCCGATATCGTGGTGGCCGGCGGCCAGGAATCCATGAGCATGGCCCCGCACGCCCAGCACCTACGCCAGGGCGTGAAGATGGGCGCCTTCGAGATGGTCGACACCATGATCAAGGACGGGCTGTGGGACGCCTTCAACGGCTATCACATGGGCAACACCGCGGAAAACGTCGCCAAGCAGTGGCAGATCACCCGCCAGATGCAGGACGAGTTCGCGGCCGCCTCGCAGAACAAGGCCGAAGCGGCCATGAAGGCCGGCAAGTTCAAGGACGAGATCACCCCGGTCACGATCAAAGGCCGCAAGGGCGATACCGTGGTCGACACCGACGAATTTCCCAAGGCCGGCGTCACCGTCGAAGCGCTGTCCAAGCTGCGCCCCGCCTTCGACAAAGAGGGAACCGTGACCGCGGGCAGCGCTTCCGGCATCAATGACGGCGCCGCCGCCGTGGTGCTGATGAAGGCTTCCGAAGCCGCCAAGCTCGGCAAGACGCCGCTGGCGCGCATCGTGTCCTGGGCGCAGGCGGGCGTCGACCCGGCGATCATGGGCACCGGCCCGATTCCCGCTTCGCGCGCCGCGCTCAAGAAAGCCGGCTGGAAGAAGGAAGACCTCGACCTGATCGAGGCCAACGAGGCCTTCGCCGCGCAGGCCTGCGCGGTCAACAAGGACCTCGGCTGGGACACCTCCAAGGTCAACGTTAACGGCGGCGCCATCGCCATCGGCCACCCGATCGGCGCGTCGGGCACGCGCGTCCTGGTGACGCTGCTCTACGAAATGCAGAAGCGCAACGCCAAGAAGGGCTTGGCCACGCTCTGCATCGGCGGCGGCATGGGCATCGCCATGTGCGTGGAGCGCGGCTAGGCCGCGCGAACACGCACTAGGAACATGTGCGTTGAAAGATAAAATAAGACGCGCGACAATTTGATCTGTGTCATGGCCGGCTCGAACCGGCCATGAGCGTTAGAAGAGGCTTCTGGGAGGGGACAATTCCATGGCTCGCGTTGCGTTGGTTACAGGCGGCAGCCGCGGCATCGGTGCCGCGATTTCCAAGGCCTTGAAGGCGGCCGGCTACAATGTGGCCGCCGTCTATCACGGTAACGATGAGGCCGCCGCGAAGTTCAAGGCGGAAACCGGCATCCCGGTCTACAAGTGGGACGTCTCCTCTTTCGAGGCCTGCGCCGAGGGCGTGAAGCAGGTCGAGGCGGAGCTTGGACCCGTCGACGTGCTGGTCAACAATGCCGGCATCACCCGCGACACCATGTTCCACCGCATGAAGCCCGAGCAGTGGACGGCGGTGATCAACACCAATCTCGGCTCGCTGTTCAACATGACGCGGCAGGTCTGGGAAGGCATGCGCGAACGCAAGTTCGGCCGCGTCGTCAACATTTCCTCCATCAACGGCCAGAAGGGCCAGGCGGGACAAGCCAATTACTCGGCCGCCAAGGCGGGCGAGCTCGGCTTCACCAAGGCGCTGGCGCAGGAAGGCGCGCGCGTCGGCATCACGGTCAACGCCATCTGCCCGGGTTATATCAACACCGAGATGGTGCAGGCGGTGCCGAAGGACGTGCTGGAAAAGTCGATCCTGCCGCAGATCCCGATCGGCCGTCTGGGCGAGCCGGAGGAGATCGCGCGTTGCGTGCTGTTCCTCGCGGCCGACGACGCCGGCCTGATCACCGGCGCGACGCTCACCGCCAATGGCGGGCAATATTTCGCCTGATACCCCGGTCGTTCAGTTCCGTCATTCCGGGACGGCGCGTCAGCGCCGGGCCCGGAATCCAGGGCGGCAAGCTCTGACTGCGTGGCTCTGGATTCCGGGTTCGCTCGCTAACGCGAGCGCCCCGGAATGACAAAATGATTTCTTGCGCAAGGCCTACTTACGCTAGCCTCGCCCCCGGTCCCGAAGCCCGGAGGCAAGCATGGCAAAGGTTCTCTACGAGCGCGACGGCCGCATCGCGCGCATCACGCTCAACCGGCCCGACGTTCTCAACGCCATCGACGACGACGTGCCGCGCGAGCTCGCGGCTTGTGTCGCGCAAGCCGACAACGACCGCCAGGTGCACGTGATCGTGCTCTCCGGCGCCGGTCGCGCCTTCTGCGCTGGCTACGATCTCACTTATTACGCGCAGGCGGCCGGCACCAACAGCGGCACGCAGAAAATGCCGTGGGATCCGATGAAGGATTACGCCTTCATGATGCGCAACACCGAGCTGTTCATGAGCCTGTTCCGCTCCAAGCGGCCGGTGATCGCCAAGGTGCACGGCTTCGCGGTCGCCGGCGGCTCCGATATCGCGCTCTGCTCCGACGTCATCGTCATGGCCGAGGACGCGCGCATCGGCTACATGCCGGTGCGCGTCTGGGGCTGCCCGACCACGGCCATGTGGCTCTACCGGCTCGGGCCGGAGAAGGCCAAGCGCATGTTGTTCACCGGCGACAAGATCGACGGCCGCGAGGCCGAGAAGCTTGGCCTGGTGCTGAAGGCGGTGCCGGCCGACCGGCTCGATGAAGAAGTCGATGCGCTCGCCCACCGCATGGCGGGTGTGCCGCAGAACCAGCTCATGATGCAGAAGCTGATGATCAACCAGGCGCTCTACAATATGGGGCTGCAGACCACGCAGATGATCGCCACCGTGTTCGACGGCATCACCCGCCACAGCCCGGAGGGCATCAACTTCAAGCACCGCGCCGAGGAAGTCGGTTGGAAGCAGGCGGTCGACGAGCGCGACCAGGGCACCTTCGACTGGACGGCGAACGCGCCGATGACGGGGAACAGGTGACTTCGGTTGTCGTGTAGCTCGGCTCTCAGCCAACAAAGGGTGTCATCACCCGCGCAAGCGGGTGATCCAGTAAACGCGAAGCTCTCGATTAGAATGCAAGACTGGGCGTACTGGATGCCCCGCCTTCGCGGGGCATGACACCGGTGATTGCTTCACCGCCTGCGTTTGGCGCGCTTCTTTTTCACCGCCGCTACCTTGCGCTTCGCCACCGCGCGCTTCGCCGGCCGCCAGTTGCCCTCGGCCTTGTCGAGCCGGCCCGACCAATAGCCCCAGGCCCGCATCAGCGGGCCGGGCGAAAGGTTGAAATTCGCCGCCAACTCGATCTCCTCGGCATTGAGCGGCTCCAGCCCGGCGCCGAGCAATTCGGCCTGGATCTGCGCGGCGGCGTTGCGCGCGGCGTAGATGGTGCGGAAGGTCAGTTCCTCCAGCGTGCGGCCGGCGACGGTTGCGCCGTGCCGGCGCATCAGCACCGTCCAGTGCGGCCCCAGAGCGCGCGCGAGCGAGGCACCTTCCGCAGGCTTGGCCACCAGCAGATTGGTGTTGCCGAACTCGTCGCGGCTGTCCCACACCGGCACCTTGGCGCCCATGGTGGCGCCGAGATGATTGAGCGGCTTCATCGTGAGACCGGTGACGCAGAATGGCAGCATCGACGGCGCGTGATGATGGCACACCGCGGTCACGTCCGGCCGCGCCTTGTAGATTTCGCCGTGGATCACGCGCTCGCTGTAGAGCCGTTCCTCGATCGGGCGGACGATCTCGGAATCGAGCGTGAATTCGTGGATGTCCTGCGGCTGCACCAATTCGGGCGCCAGCGACCGCGCCATCAGATAGCGCTTGGGGTCGGCGGGATGGCGCAGGGTGACGTGGCCGAAGGCGTCGAGCACGCCTTCGTTGGCGATCATGCGGTTGGCGCGCGCCAAAAGCTCGCGTGCGTCACTGAGTGACATTGGCACCGGCGTTTGCTCCCATTATTTGCGGCACACCCTAACGTCATACCGGGCTTTCTCATTTGGCTCACGCCCCGGGATGACAGATTACTTTGGCTTCCACTCCTTCGGCGCCAGCTCGAAGCCCGCGAATTCGAAGCCCGGCGCCACCGTGCAGCCGACCAGGGTCCAGTCGCCCAGGGATTCCGCCGCCTGCCAGGCGCGCGCCGGCACCGTCACCTGCGGCACCTCATCGGCGTGGATATCGGCGCCCAGCCGCACAATCTCTTCCTTGGCTCCGTCGACGATCTCCAGCTTGAGCGGCGCGCCGGCGTAGAAATGCCAGACCTCGACCGCGTCGATGCGGTGCCAATGTGAACGCTCGCCGCGCGCCAGCAGAAACAAGATAGCGGTCGAGGCCGCGCGCCCCTCAACGTTGCGCGTGTCGCGGAAGGTTTCGCGGTAATGCCCGCCCTCGGGATGCGGATCGAGGGCGAGCTTGGCGATCATTTCGGCGGCGGTGGGGAGGGGCATTCTGAACCTTTCTCCTCACCCTGAGGAGCGAGCGAAGCGAGCGTCTCGAAGGGTGAGGCCCGGGCCTCATCCTTCGAGACGGCCGCTGCGCGGCCTCCTCAGGATGAGGGGAGAGCTAAAACCTGTCCTTCCGCCCGCGAATTTCCGCAAACACCTGGTCCGCCGGCTTGCCCGCCATGCCGACTTCGGCCGCCAGATCGGGCACGTCGGCGCGCAGGAACGGGTTGGCCAGCTTCTCGTCGCCGATGCTGACGGGAATGGTCGGCTCGCCCTCGTCGATGAGCTGCTCGACCTGCGCCGCGCGCGCGTCCAGCACCGGGTTGTCCTTGTCGATCGACTGCGCGAAACGGATATTGGCGGCGGTATATTCGTGCCCGCAATAGACCTGCGTCTCGTTCGGCAGATCGCGCAGCTTCCTGAGCGAGCGCCACATCATCGCGGCATTGCCCTCGATCACGCGGCCGCAGCCGATCGAGAACAGCGTGTCGCCGACGAAGGCGAGATTGTCCTTGGGAAACCAATAGGCGATGTGGCCGAGCGTGTGGCCGGGCGTCTCGATCACCTTGGCCGCCAGATTGCCGACCACCACGCCGTCGCCCTCGTGCACTGTCTCGTCGACGCCGGGGATCTTGCCGGCCTCTTTTTCCGGCGCCACCACGCGGCAGCGATATTTGTTCTTCAGCGCCATGATGCCGCCGGTGTGATCGGCGTGGTGGTGGGTGACCAGGATATCGGTCAGCTTCCAGCCGGTTGCCTTCAGCGCTTCCTCCACTGGGCCTGCCTCCGGCGCGTCGATCGAGGCGGTGGCCCCGGTGTCGGGGTCGTGCAACAGCACCCCGTAATTGTCGTTCAGGCACTTGAACAGGCGGATCTCGGCGGGCATGGGCGTCCTCGTCATGGTGGCGGGCCGGTTAACCGTAACATGCGGAGGAACCCTCCCGCACCCCGGCCGTTCGTTTCACGCGCGCGATTTGTCGCGCCGATTCGTGGTATTTTGCCTCCATGTCAATCGACGTTGTCGACCTGCGCAATTTCTACGGCCAGCGCCTGGGCGTGGTGGCCCGCCGCTTCGTCGGCCGCGGCATCCGCGCCCAATGGCGCGACACGGCCGGCCAGCGCGTGCTCGGCATCGGCTATGCCACGCCCTATCTCGGCCTGTTCCGCGAGGAGGCCGAGCGCTGCTTGGCCTTCATGCCGGCGGGGCAGGGCGTGGTGAAATGGCCGACCACGCGGCCGGCGCTGTCGGCGCTGGTCGACGAGTTCGAGCTGCCGCTGCCCGATGCCGCGGTCGACCGCATTCTCCTGGTGCATGCGCTCGAAATGACGCACGACCCGACCGCGCTGTTGCGCGAAGTCTGGCGCGTGCTCGCTTCGGGCGGACGCCTGCTGGCGGTGGTGCCGAACCGGCGCGGGGTATGGGCGCGGCTCGACACCACGCCCTTCGGTCATGGCCGGCCCTATTCGCGCTCGCAGATCAATCAGTTGTTGCGCGAGACCTGGTTCACGCCGACCGGCTGGAGCGAGGCGCTCTACGTGCCGCCGGTCGAGCGCGGCTGGTTTCTGCGCTCGGCGCTGTTCTGGGAGCGCACCGGCGCCACGCTGTCGGCGCCGTTTGCCGGCGTGCATCTGGTGGAGGCGGTGAAGCAGGTCTACCGCGCCATCCCCGCCCGCCGCGTCAAGCGCCGCCTCGTGCCTGCGCTCGAGCCGGCGCTGGCGCCGTCGCCGGGGGGCTGACGACCTTGTCATTCCGGGTCCGCGCCTTCGGCGCGTCCCGGAATGAGCGGAAAATATGCTTTGTCTCGTGAAAATCGAAAGAGGGTATTACTCCCCCGGCGACTCGTCGCCGCCTTCGCCCTGCGCGCCGGCACCTTGCGTGCCGCCGGCGAAATCCGACCG
This sequence comes from uncultured Pseudomonadota bacterium, assembly GCA_963805535.1. Taxonomy (GTDB): domain Bacteria; phylum Pseudomonadota; class Alphaproteobacteria; order Rhizobiales; family Xanthobacteraceae; genus Pseudolabrys. Next base: position 100,856 of record CAWDUV010000001.1, on the reverse strand, counting down.
CTCGCCGCGGAAGCCGCCGCTGCCGCGATGACGCCGGCGCCGGCGATAGCCGCCGCCGAAGCGGTCTTGACCCGCTTGACCCGCTTGGCCCCCTTGCCCCCCTTGGCCCTGCCGCTCGCTTTGATCGTGACCGTTGCCGCTCACCGGCTGCGGCTGGGCGGCGCCGCCGGTGATGAAGGCGGGCAGACCGTTGCCGGCCTGTTCCTCACCTTGCGGCTGCGGCCGCACTTGCTGATCGCGCGGCGGGAACGGTTGCGCATTGGGCGGCAGATAAGGCTGCGGCTGACCTTCGCGCTGCACGAAGCTCGGCTCGTTCTGCCCCATGAAGGGCTGGCCCTCGTCGCCTTCCTCGTCGTAGCTGTCGTCGGCGCCCTGTTGCGCGCCCTGCGGCTGCTGATAGTAGGGATTCTGCTGGCGGAATTGCTCCTGCGCGGCGGCGATCAGGCGGAAATAATGCTCGGCGTGCTGATAGTAGTTTTCCGCCGCCACCGGGTCGCCCGAGCTTTGCGCGTCGCGCGCGAGCTGAATGTATTTTTCCGCGATGTGCGAGGCGGTACCGCGGATTTTCACATCGGGTCCGTTCAATTCATAGACCCGCGTCAGCGGATTTTGGCTTTTGCGGTGACCGCTACCCCCGCGTCCCCGCATACGTTTTTGACCGTTTCTCATGTTATGCCTATCGCTGACCTTTCGCTTCCCAAGTCCGCGGCTTCAAGCCGCCGATCGTTGCACCTCAACCACACAATTAGCTCAACCGCACAATAAGCGGTCGCAAGCCGCCGCGCCGGCGATCCGCCTGCGCCGAATGCGCGCGCGAATGCTCGAACGTTTTTTGCGACCGTTATCGCGAGTGCAAAAGCAACCCCATGGCCGCAGCTTTAACCCGCGGCGTTGCCAACCTCATGTTACGCGCATCGCATAGGTTTCGAAATTTGATGCGCCCAACCGGTGAAGCATCCAGACCCGTATCTGGCGATCTTCGTTGCCGTCCTGCTTGCCGTTTTCGGCTTTAAGCCGGCCCTTCGTCATCCGCCCTTGCGCCGCCGCCGCACAGAGCCTTTCAGGCTCGGGGGTTTCAGGCAGTGCAACTGTCACGGGTCGATTCCGTGACCGGAAGCTAGTCGTTTCCGCGCCATATTCCAAGAGGTTTTTTCGGCGCTTATGGGCGCATTGCACTTCCGACGGGCGGCAATGCGGGCCGCTCATGGCGGCTCTTTACGGCGTAATCTTGGCCGGCAAAGCGCGCGGAATACCGGCCAAATCGGCGCGGCTTGCGCCCACCTGCAAGCCGGCCGTGGTAAACAGCGCGCGCACCGCGGCTTCTTGTCCTGCGCCCAATTCCACGATCAGCCGCCCGCCGGGCCCAAGCAGGCGCGGGGCCTGCCGCGCGATGGCGCGGTAGCAATCGAGCCCGTCATTGCCGCCGTCGAGCGCGAGCCTCGGCGCGTAATCGCGCACCTCGGGCGCCAGCGTCGCGATGTCGCCCTGCGCCACATAGGGCGGGTTCGACACGATCAGATCGAATTTGCCCTCGATGCCCTGCGCGATGTCGCAGGCGAGGAACTTGCAGCGGTCTTGCAAGTCGTTGCGCTCGGCGTTGGCGCGCGCGACGGCCAAGGCTTCCTCGCTGATATCGGTGCCGAGCCCGCGCGCGTGCGGCAATTCGCTCAACAGCGCCAACAGCAAAGCGCCCGAGCCGGTGCCGATGTCGAGCATGCGCAAGCGCTCCAGCTTCATGCCGTCGCGCCCGAGCAGGTCGAGCGCGGCTTCCACCACGGTTTCGGTCTCCGGCCGCGGCGTCAGCACCGCCGGGGTCACTTCCAGCATGAGATTCCAGAATTCCTTGCGGCCGCGGATGCGCGACACCGGCTCGCGCTTCAGGCGCCGCGCCGCCAAGGCCTGCAGCGCGGCGACCTCGCGCGCTTCCAGCACGCGGTCGGAATCGGCGATGAGCCGCGCGCGCTCGATGCGCAACGCCTGGCAGATGAGCGCGCGCGCGTCGACTTTGGCGTCCTCGATGCCGGCCTGGTCGAACGCCCGCGCCATCATCTGCGTCGCCTCCGCCACCGAAGCGCCGTCCTTCAGCCCGGGAACGATTCTCACGGCCTGGCGCCTTCCGCCGCCAGCAGTTCGGCCTGGTGCTGCGTCACCAGCGCGTCGATCACCTCGTCGAGCGCCTCGCCCTCCATCACCTGCGGCAGCTTGTGCAGCGTGAGGTTAATACGGTGGTCGGTGACGCGGCCTTGCGGAAAATTATAGGTGCGGATGCGCTCGGAGCGGTCGCCGGAGCCGATCTGCCCGCGCCGCTCCGCCGCGCGCTCCGAATCGCGCTTGGTCTTCTGCTGGTCGTAGAGCTTGGCGCGCAGCATGGTCATGGCCTTGGCGCGGTTCTTGTGCTGCGAGCGCTCTTCCTGCACGTAGACCACGATGCCGCTCGGCAGATGGCTGATGCGGATCGCCGACTCGGTCTTGTTGACGTGCTGGCCGCCGGCGCCGCTCGCGCGCATGGTGTCGATCTTCAGGTCCTTCTCGTCGATATCGACGTCGACGTCCTCCACCTCCGGCAGCACCGCGACGGTGGCGGCCGATGTGTGGATGCGGCCGGAGGCTTCCGTGTCCGGCACGCGCTGCACGCGGTGCACGCCCGACTCGAATTTCAGCTTGGCGAACACGCCGCGGCCGCGCACCTCGGCGACGATCTCCTTGAAGCCGCCCTTCGAGCCCTCGCTCATGGAAAGGATTTCGGTTTTCCAGCCCATCTTGGCGGCGTAACGCTCGTACATGCGGAACAAGTCGCCGGCAAACAGCGCGGCCTCGTCGCCGCCGGTGCCGGCGCGAATTTCGAGGATGGCGTTGCGCTCGTCCATGGCGTCTTTCGGCACCAGCGCCAGTCCGATCTTGCGCTCCAGCGTCTCCATGTGCGCCGCGAGCGCCGGCTTCTCGGCTTCCGCCAGCTTGCGCATCTCGCCGTCGGTCGCAGGATCGTCGATCAGCGCCTGCAGGTCGGCGATCTCGCTTGCCACGGCGCGATAGGCCTTGATCGCCGCGATCACCGGCTCGAGCTCGGCGAATTCGCGCGAGAGCTTGACGTAGGCCTCGGGCGTCAAATTGGTGGCGAGCTCGCTTTCCACCAGCGAATGGCGGGCAGAGCAGCGCGTCGAGCTTCTGTTGCGGCAGCGCGATCAAAGCTGCAGCCCCTCCGCCGCCGCGAAGCTTTCCAGCTTATGGCGGATCGACACGCTGCCGACCGGCTGCGCGAGGTGCGGCAGGATGGCCTGCTCGCCCTTGCGCACGTCAAGCTCCATCAGCAGCGCCTTGACCGGGCCGACCGCCGAGGGCGACAGCGACAGCGCGCGGTAACCGAGGATCGCCAGCGCCAGCGCGCCGATCGGCTGCGAGGCGAGCTCCCCGCACAGCGCCACCGGCTTGCCGTGCTTCTTGGCGCGGTCGGCCACGTCCTTGAGCGCGCGCAAGACCGGCGCCGACAGGGGATCGAAACGGTCGGCCACGCGGGCATTGCCGCGGTCGGCGGCGTAGAGGAATTGCATCAGGTCGTTGGAGCCGACCGAGAGGAAATCCACCCGCTCCAACAGCTCGTCGAGCTGGAACAGCAGCGACGGCACTTCCAGCATGGTGCCGATCTCCACCCGCTCGGGCAGCGCGTGGCCGTGCCGGCGCAGATGCGTCAGCTCCAATTCGACCAGCTCCTTGGCCTTGTCGAACTCCTCCACCATGGCGATCATCGGAAACATCAGGCGCAGCTCGCGCCCGCCTGAAGCGCGCAGCAGCGCGCGCAACTGGCTGCGCAGCAGTCCCGGCCGGTCGAGGCCGAGCCTGATGGCGCGCCAGCCGAGCGCCGGGTTTTCCTCTTCCACGTTGCGCATATAGGGCAGCACCTTGTCGCCGCCGATATCGAGCGTGCGGAAGGTGACCGGCTTCTTGCCGGCGGCGTCCATCACGGCGCGATAGAGCGCAAGCTGCTCCTGGGTGCGCGGGAAGGTGCTCGCCACCATGAACTGCAGTTCGGTGCGGAACAGGCCGATGCCGGCGGCGCCGGTTTCCTCGATATGCGGCAGGTCGATGGCCAAGCCGGCATTGATCATCAGCACGATGCGCTGGCCGTCCTTGCTCACGCAGGGACGGTCGCGCAGCGCGTGATACTGCGCCTGCCGGCGCGCGCGCAGGCGCACCCGCTCGGCATAGGCCGCCTCGATATCGGCGGGCGGGCGCATGTGCACGTGGCCGGTCGAGCCGTCGACGATGACGGCGTCGCCCGGCTCGACCAGGCCGGTGGCGTTGGAGATATCGCCCACGGCCGGAATGCCGAGCGCGCGCGCCACGATCGAGACGTGCGAGGTCGGCCCGCCTTCTTCCAGGATGAGGCCGCGCAGGCGTTTGCGGTCGTAATCGAGCAGCGCGGCGGGGCCCATGGAGCGCGCCACCACGATGGCGTTCTCCGGCAGCCGCTCTTTGCTCGGCGCGTGATCCTGGCCCATCAGCACGCGCATCAAGCGGTTGGCGAGATCGTCGAGATCGTGCAGGCGGTCGCGCAGGTAAGGGTCGGAAGCGCGCAGCATGCGCGCGCGGGTGTCGGACTGCACGCGCTCGACGCCGGCTTCGGCGGTGAGGCCGGTCATCACCGCCTCGCGCATCTTGTGCAGCCAGCCCTGGTCGTAGCCGAACATGCGGTAGGCTTCCAGCACCTCGCGGTGCTCGCCGCCTTCGATCACGTCGCGGTGTTCGACCAAACGATCGAGGTCGGCGCGCAGCGTGGCGATGGCCGCGTCGAGCCGCTTCAACTCGCGCGGCACGTCGTCGGCGATCACGTTGGTGATCACCACGCGCGGTTCGTGCAGCACCACATGGCCGAGCGCGATGCCGTCCGAGAGTGAAGTGCCGACCAGATGTAGCGTGTGGCGCGCGGCCGGCTCCGCGCCGGGGCGGGCGAGCGCCGACAATTCGCCCGAGGCGATCATCTCGGCCAGCACCATGGCCGTGGTCTGCAGCGCCTCTTCTTCTTCTTCCGTATAGGTGCGGCGCGCACGGTTCTGCACCGTCAGCACACCCAGGGTGTTGCCGGCGCGCAGGATCGGCACGCCCAGGAAGGAGTGGTAGATTTCTTCGCCGGTCTCGGGGCGGAACGAGAAGGCCGGATGGCTCTGCGCGTCCGACAGGTTGATCGGCTTGGCCTCGCTCGCCACCAGGCCGACCAGGCCCTCGTCGGACTTCAGCACGGTGTTGTGCACGGCTTCGCGCTTGAGGCCTTCGGTGGCGTATAGCTCAAGCGTTCCGTCAACGCGCAACACGTAGACGGAGCAGACTTCCGCCACCATGTTGGCGGCGATCAGCACCACCACCTTGTCGAGACGGTCCTGCGCGCTGACCGGCTCCGCCATGACTTCGCGAAGCCGCCGTAACAGCACGCGCGGACCGCCGAGCGCGCCACGCATTTTCGAGGTCCCTGTTCGGCCGCGGCCTCGACCCGCGGCCTCCTCCTACGGCCCAATCATGTACGAATAGCGACCGCGGGAACGCCAAAACCCGCGGGCCGAAGCATAGGGCAGCCTATAGCGAATGCCCCATGCAAGGGGCAAGCCAAACGGGACGCTCTTCCCTCTCCCCGCTCGTTCTCGGTGCCATTCCGGGACGGCCCCGAAGGGGCCGGGCCCGGAATCCATACACTGCAGCGCCGGGGTTATGGATTCCGGGCTCGCGGCCTAATGGCCGCGCCCCGGAATGACGCAGTGCAATCGGGCGGCCCAATTCCGATGAGCCCGCCTCTTATGCCCTCAGCTTCAGCAGCGCATCGGCATTGCCATGGCACAGCTTGGCCATGTCGGCCGGCGCCAGCGAGATCGAATTGAGGAAGCGGCGGCCGGCCATATTGGGCGCATAGGGGTAGTCGACCGAAAACATGATGCGGTCCATGCCGAAGGTCATCTGCGCGGCCAAGAGCGGCGGCTCGGTGAAGATGCCGCTGGTGGTCAGCCAGACCTGGTCGAGGATGGCCTGGCTGATCGGCCGCGCGAGGAAGTCGACGTCGAGCGCCGACACCTGGTCGATGCGGTCCAGCATCACCGGCAGCATCTCGGCCATATGGCCGATGATGAGCTTGAGCTTGCGATGCTTGTCGAGTGTGCCGGCCAGCACCAGGCGCAGTACGTGGATCGCGGTCTCCGAGTGCCAGCCCCAGCCGGCGGTCGCCAGCACACGCGAGGCGCCCTGCGCCAGGTCCGAATAATAGGCCTCGCGCACCGGCGTCGGCGGAATATGCGGATGTATGTAGATCGGCACGTCGAGCTCGATCGCCGCCGCCAACAGGTCGTCGTAGCTCGGATGATCGAGGAAGCGCCCTTCGGTGGTGCCGTTGATGAGCGCGCCGAGAAATTTCAGCTCCTTGACGCAGCGGCGCAACTCGTCGGCGCAAGCCTCCGGGCTCTGCATCGGCAGCACCGCGAAGCCGGCGAAGCGGTCGGGATGGCGCGCCACCGCCGCGGCCAGATGATCGTTCATCGCACGCGCCATGGCGATACCGTCCTTGCCCGGCACCAGGTCGGGGCCGGGGCCGGTGTTGGACAGCACCTGCACGGTGATGCCGGCTTCGTCCATGAGTTTGAGCCGGCGCTCGCCGATCTCGGGCGAAAGCTCCGCCGGGCCCGGTCGGTCCTTCGGCGTTTTGCGCGGGGTGAAGCCGCGCGCCTTGATGACCGCCGGGTCGATGCTCTTGACCAATTCCGGCACGGTGAAATGCTCTTCGAGCGCGACGACGCGCATGGTTGCCTCCCCGGCTTATTTGTCCAGTCCGTACAGCGTGTGCAGCGTGCGCACCGCCAGCTCCGAATAGGCGGCGTCGATCAGCACCGAGAACTTGATCTCGGAGGTGGTGATGGCGCGGATATTGATGTTGCGCTCCGACAGCGCCTTGAACGCCTTGGCGGCGACGCCGGCATGGCTGCGCATGCCGATGCCGATGACCGAGACCTTGGCGACATCGGTCGCAGTGTCGAGGCGGTCGTAGCCGATCGTGCCTCTCGCCTGCTCGATCACGGCGCGCGCGCGCTCGTAATCCGACGACGGCACCGTAAAAGTGAGATCGGTGGTCTGCCCGTCGGCCGAGACGTTCTGCACGATCATGTCGACGTTGATATTGGTGTCGGCGAGCGGCCCGAAGATGGCGGCGGCGACGCCGGGCTTGTCCTGCACCCGGCGGATGGAAATCTGCGCCTCGTCCTTCGAGAACGCGATGCCGGTGACGGTCTGCTGTTCCATGATCTCGCTCTCGTCGCAAATGAGGGTGCCGGGCGGCATGTTGGCGTGCGGGTTGATATCTTCCGGTTTGTCGAAGCTGGAGCGCACGAAGATCGGCACGTTGTGCAGCCTGCCGAGCTCGACCGAGCGCACCTGCAGGACCTTGGCGCCGAGCGAGGCCAGTTCCAGCATTTCCTCGTAGGCGATCTTATCGAGCCGGTGCGCCTTCGGCACCACGCGCGGGTCGGTGGTATAGACGCCGTCGACGTCGGTATAGATGTCGCAGCGCGCGGCCTGGATGGCGGCGGCGATCGCCACCGCCGAGGTGTCGGAGCCGCCGCGGCCGAGCGTGGTGACGCGGTTGCTCTCCTTGGAGAGGCCCTGGAAGCCGGCGATCACCGCCACCTGGCCGAGCTCCTTGAAGCGCTTGATCAGCTCGGCGCCGTTGACGTCGAGGATGCGCGCGGCGCCGTGCGCGTTGTCGGTCAGGATCGGCAATTGCCAGCCCTGCCAGGAGCGCGCATTGACGCCCATGCCTTCCAGCACGATGGCCAGCAGCCCGGCGGTGACTTCCTCACCCGTTGCCACAACCGCGTCGTATTCGCGCGCGTCGTGCAACCCTGCCGCCTCGCGGCACCAGGCCACCAGCTGGTTGGTGACGCCGGCCATGGCCGAGACCACCACCGCCACGTCGTGGCCGGCGTCGACCTCGCGCTTGACGTGGCGGGCCACGTTGCGGATGCGGTCGAGATCGGCGACCGACGTTCCGCCGAATTTCATCACCAGCCGTGCCATTGACGTTCCCGGACGCTGCCGTTAGGCGCTTAACATACGGCCGGCGCTTGCCGAAATGGCCCCTGCGCCGGCCCGAAAAGGCGCGTATACATACCGGCGGGTCGGCCCGCCTGCAACAATGGCCGCCCGCGAGAGGACCGCGATGGTTACCCCAAAGGCGCGCGCGACAAGCGTCGATACGGCGGAAGTCGAGCGCTTTTCAGCGCTTGCCGCCGACTGGTGGGACCCGCGCGGGCCGATGGCGGCGCTGCACAAGTTCAATCCGCTGCGGCTGGCCTATATCCGCGACCAGGCGGCGGCGCGCTTTGCCCGTGACGCCAAGAAGCTCGACAGCCTGAAAGGGCTGCGCATGCTCGATATCGGCTGCGGCGGCGGCATCCTGTCGGAGCCCTTGGCGCGGTTGGGCGCCGACATGGTGGGCGCCGATCCGGCCGAGGAGAACATCGAGGCCGCGCGCGCGCACGCCGAGGAGCAGGGCGTCGCGGTCGACTACCGCGCCACCACCGCCGAGGACCTGGCGGAAGCGGGCGAAACCTTCGACGTGGTGCTGGCCATGGAAGTGGTCGAGCACGTCGCCGACGTCGAAAGCTTCGTCTCTACCTGCGCCTCGATGGTCAGGCCCGGCGGCCTGTTCATCGCGGCGACGCTCAACCGCACGCTGAAGAGTTTTGCATTGGCGATCGTCGGCGCCGAATACGTGCTGCGCTGGCTGCCGCGCGGCACCCATCAATGGGACAAGTTCGTCACCCCGCGCGAACTGGAAAGCGCGGTCGAGAACGCGGGGCTCGGCGTAACGGCTGAGCGCGGCGTCGTCTACAATCCCCTCGCCGACCGCTGGCAGTTGTCGTCCGACATGGACGTGAATTACATGCTGGTCGCAGCGCGCCATAACGGAGAAGCCCCATGATCCTCGAACTGGTCGAATTCAATTCCCCCAAGGGCTGGAGCCGCCGGCAGGTGGCGGAGGAAGCCCGTAACGTCATTCCGAAATGGCAGGCCAACAAGGAATTGCTGCGCAAGCACTTCCTGCTCGAATTGAACGGCAAGACCGGCGCCGGCGTCTATGTCTGGCCGTCGGTCGAAGCGGCGCAGCGTGCGCATAACGAGGAATGGCGCCAGTCGATCATCAAGCGCACCGGTGGCGCCCCCACCATCCGCTATTTCGACCTGTTCCTGCTGATCGACAACGAGCACGGCCAGGTCACCGAGTTTCCCGAAGCGGCCGAGATCAAGGCGGCGGCTGCCTAACTGTCATTCCGGGGCGCGCACGAAGTGCGCGAGCCCGGAATCCATAACCCCTGCTGCGGAGTATGGATTCCGGGCCCGCCGCGTTCGCGGCGTCCCGGAATGACGAGTCGAAATCATTCCACGGAATAGCAATACAAGATGCTCTGGGCCGTCTTCACGCTGATCGCCGCGGCGGCGCAGACCGCGCGCAACGCCATGCAGCGCGAGCTGACCGCCACCCTCGGCACGGTCGGCGCCACCCATGTGCGCTTCCTGTTCGGCTTTCCCTTTGCGCTCTTCGTCTTCCTGCCCGGCGTGATGTATTTCGCCGGCTATCATCTGCCGCACCCGCCGACGATCTTCTGGCCCTGGGTGGTCGGCGGCGCCTTCGCGCAGATCGCCGCCACCGCCACCATGCTGGCGGTGATGGACCGCCGCTCCTTCGTTGTGGCCTATGCCTATATCAAGACCGAGCCGGTGCAGGTCGCGCTGTTCGGCCTCGTCTTCCTCGGCGATAAGATCACGCCGCTGTCGGCCGCCGCCATCGTCATCGCCACCGCCGGCGTCATCGTCATTTCGCTCAAGCCGGGCGCCGCCAAGGAAAGCACCGCCGGCTCGACCGTCATCGGCCTCGTGTCCGGCGCGCTGTTCGCGCTCGCCGCGGTAGGCTACCGCGGCGCCATCCTCGAACTGCACCTGCCGCATTTCGTCATGGCGGCGACCTTCACGCTGGCCGTCGGGCTGGTCATCCAGGCGGTCTTGCTGACCATCTATCTCGTCTTTACCGACCCCAAGGTTCTGCGCGCGATCGCCAAGGCCTGGAAGCCGTCAATGTTCGCCGGCTTCATGGGCGCCTTCGCTTCCGAGTTCTGGTTTCTCGCCTTCGCCATCGCCACCGCCGCCAATGTGCGCACGCTGGCGCTGGTCGAGGTGCTGTTCGCGCAAGGCGTGTCGAAATTCGTCTTCAAGCAGCCGACCACGCGGCGCGAAGGCCTCGGCATCGTGCTGGTGGTGGTGGGCGTGGCGCTGTTGGTGTGGGCGACCGAGCGCAGCATGCACTGACTCGTCATGCCCGGGCTTGACCCGGGCATCCATGATGACGTTTAGCGAAACAAGCCTCACGTAAGATTTTGCTTTTTGCTCCGCCTCATGGATTGCCGGGTCAAGCCCGGCAATGACGGCGGAGAGTACGTGCCGGTAGCGCTAATTCCGCTCCTCCGGCAGCACCGGCAGCGCGTGCACCTCGATGCCTTCCTCGACCAGCGCTTGCGCCTCGTCGGGCGAGGCCTCGCCGTAGATCGAGCGGTGCTCGGTCTCGCCGTAATGCATCTTGCGCGCTTCCTCGGGGAATTTCGCGCCGACATGGTCGGCGTTCTGCACCAGATGGTCGCGCAGCTCCTTCAGCTTGGCGCGGAATTCGCGCTCCTGCGGCGACACCATGGCGACCGGCGAGGGCGCTTCCGCCGCCGGCGTCTCGGCTACCGGCGCCTCCGCCGCTTTGCGCTTGTTTGAAGCGGAAAGCCGCGGCGCCATGATCGCCTTCTCGACCTTGGCCGAGCCGCATTGCGGGCAAGTCACCAGCCCGCGCTTGGCCTGCTTGTCGAAGGCGCCCGAGTTGGCGAACCAGCTTTCGAAGGCGTGGCCGTTCTCGCATTGCAGCGCGTAGCGGATCATTCGGCCCCCGATCCCCGCACCACATGCAGATGCGTCGGCTCCGCCAGCGGCTCGACGATCTCGAAGCGCCGCCCGTGCTCGAGCGAGGGGATGCGCGCGCGCGCCTTGGAGACTTCTTGCGGGTCGATCTCGGCCATGACCAGCCCCGGCTCGGTGCCGCCTTCCGCCAGGATACGGCCCCAGGGATCGACGATCAGTGAATGGCCGTAGCTCTCGCGTCCGCTCTCGTGCTGGCCTCCCTGCGCGGCCGCGAACGCGAAGCAGCCGTTTTCGATCGCGCGCGCGCGGATGAGCACGTGCCAATGCCCGGCCTCGCCGGTCTTCTTGGTGAAGGCGGAGGGGATGGTCAGCATGGTGGCGCCGGCTTCCGCCAGCGCGCGGTAGAGCGCGGGAAAGCGCAGGTCGTAGCAGATGGTGATGCCGAGCCGCCCCCAGGGCAGATCGGACAGCACCGCCAATTCGCCCGGCCGATAGCTGTTCGACTCGCGGTAGCTCTCGCCGCCGTCGAGGTCGACGTCGAACATGTGGATCTTGTCGTAGCGCGCGACGATCTCGCCCTTGGGATCGATCAGGAAGCCGCGGTTGGCGGCGCGCTCGTGGCCGACCTTGATCGCCAGCGAGCCGACATGAATGGTGATGCCGAGCTTGCGCGCCAGCTCGCGGAAGGTGGCGAGCGAGGGGTCATGGTCTTCTTCAACGATGGCGCTGAAAAGCTGCGCGCGCTTGGCCGCCAGGATGTTGGTCATCTCCGGCGTCAGCACGTAGTCGGCGCCGGCGTTTTTGGCTTCGCCGATCAGGCGCGCCGCAGCTTGCGCATTGGCGCCCGGGTCGAGCCCGGCGCGCATCTGGATCATCGCCGCCTTGAAGGTGCCGGAACTCATGCCGCCGCTCCGTCGCCGGCCAAGAGCGCGTCGAGCTTGCCGGCGTGCTCCAGCGCGTGCAGGTCGTCGCAGCCGCCCACATGCACCGGCCCGATGAAAATCTGCGGCACGGTATAGCGCCCGTTCGCCCGCGCCACCATCTCGCTGCGCCGCGCGCGCTCGCGACCGACGTCGATCTCGGTGAAGGCCGCGCCCTTGCGCTTCAACAGCGCCTTGGCGCGGTGGCAATAGGGGCACCAGCGGGTGGTGTAGATTTCAATGGGCGGCATGGGCGGTCGATTGGGTGCAGGCTGTTGTTTCCCCGGCCCTTTTTATATGGGGCTGCGCAGGGGCGCCACAACCCGGGCAAAGACCAGCACGTCGACGCCGGATGCGCCCGCCCGCAGCAGGGCGCGGGCGCAGGTGTCGACCGTCGCCCCCGAGGTGAGCACATCGTCGACCAGCAGCAGCCGCCGGCCGGCGACGAGCGCTTTGTGCTCGGCCGGCACGCGGAAGGCGCCCTGCACATTGTCGGCGCGTTGCGTCTTCGACAGGCCGACCTGCTGCGGCGTTGCCCGCACGCGCTTGAGCGCCTCGTACAGCACCGGCACGCCGCATTCGCGGCCGATCGCGCCTGCCAATGCCGCCGACTGGTTGAAGCGCCGCGACCATAGTCTGCGCCAATGCAGCGGCACCGGCACCAGCGCGTCGGCTGCGGGCAACAGCTCGTGGCCCGCGCGCGCCATCCAGCGCCCCAGCATGGGCGCCAGATCGAGCCGGTCGCCGTATTTGAACGACAGCACCAGCGCGCGCGCGATCTCGTCGTAGCGCACCGCGGCGCGCGCGCGGTCATAGGCCGGCGGCGAGGCGATCGCCTCCATCGACAACAGGCCGGGCCCGGGATCGTAGGTGAAGGGAATGCCGAGCCGCGCGCAGAACGGCGGCTCGATGAAGGAGAGCTTGGCCCAGCAGTCGGCGCAAAGCCCTGCGCCGTCGCCGAGCGGCGCGCGGCAGCAGGGACAGAGCGGCGGCAGCCCCAAGTCGAGCGCGCGGCGCAGAAAAGCGCGCAGCGGCGCCGCGCGGCTTGCCGCGCGCGGCAACTCGGCGGAACTGATTTCCTCGACTTGCATCATGAGCATTTGTCCGCAGCGAAGAGCCGCCTGCACAGCCTACCCCCTCCTTCGCTTGCGGGGGAGGGTTGGGGCGGGGGAATTCAGGCATAGATTGTCTTAGAACTGCCCCCCTGTCCCCTCCCCCGCGCGCGGGGGAGGGGACCAATGCGGCGAGGCCGATGCCAGATCCGGCGCAAAGTCCGACGCTGTTCGACCGCTCCCTGCTGCGCGCGCGCCTCAAGCGCGCGCGGGCGCTCGGGCCGGAAACCTTCCTCCTCGACCGCGTCGCCGAGGAACTCGGCGAGCGGCTCGCCGCGGTGCTGCGCCAGTTCGAGCGCGCGGTCGATCTCGGCACGCCCGGCGACGCCGTCGCGCGCGTGCTCGAGACCGGCGGCAAGGTGACGATCCTGGTGCGCGCCGCGCAGGACGCGCAGGGCGAAGGCTTGCGCGTCGTCGCCGACGAGGAGGCGCTGCCCTTTGCCGACGCTTCGCTCGATCTCGTGGTCTCGGCGCTGGCGCTGCAATTCGTCAATGACCTGCCGGGCACGCTGATCCAGATCCGCCGCGCGCTCAAGCCGGACGGCTTGTTGCTGGCCGCGCTGGTCGGCGGCGACAGCCTTACCGAACTGCGCCAGGCGTTCGCGCAAGCCGAGAGCGAGATCGAAGCCGGCGTTTCCCCGCGCGTTGCGCCCTTCGCCGATCTGCGCGAGCTGGGTGCGCTCATGCAGCGCGCCGGCTTCGCGCTGCCGGTGGTCGACAGCGACCGGCTCACCGTGCGCTACGGCACGGTCTTTGCGTTGATGAACGATCTGCGCCGCATGGGCGCCACCAACATTTTGCAGGAGCGCCGGCGCAGCGCGCTCAGGCGCGCCACGCTGACGCGCATGGCGGAAATCTATGCCGAGCGCTTCGCCGATGCCGACGGCCGCCTGCGCGCCACCTTCGAGATCGTCTGGCTGTCGGGCTGGGCGCCGCACGAGAACCAGCAGCAGCCGCTCAAGCCGGGCTCGGCCCGCCAGCGCCTCGCCGATGCGCTGGGCACCAAGGAATTGCCGGCCGGCGACAAGGCGGGGCGGTGACTCATGCCGGTCATTCCGGGACGGCGCAAAGCGCTGGACCCGGAATCCAGGGCCACACGAAAAGCTTTGCCGTATCGCTCTGGATTCCGGGCTCCGACCGGAGCCTGCGCCCGGACGGCGCTATGCGCCGATCCGGGTGGTCGGCCCCGGAATGACAGATTCAATTGACGGTTATTACCCCGCGCGCGGGGCGTGCTCGATCACCGTCTTCAAGTCCTGCTTCAAGCCGAGCGCGATCAGCACTTCCGCCATGATGAACATCGGCCCGATGAAAGCCTGGAACAGATTGTCGGCCAGCGCCGGCCGGCGCCCTTCCCACACGTGGCCGACCAACTGGAAGACCCAACCGCCGACGAAGAACACCGCGAACACGATCCACGCCGTGGTGCTGCCGTAAGCGCGCGCGATCCATTCCGCCACGATCAGCATCGCCAGCATCACCACCGCCATGGCGAGACCGATCGCGCGGTCGAGCGCGATCCAGCCGATGACCGCCAGCACCGCCACCACCATGGCGGCCGAGATGCCGCCCGCCGTGCGCGCGAGCGCGAGCGGCACCAGAATGGCAAACACGATGGCCGGAATGCCGATGAAATGCGTGGCGCGATTGCGCTCGTCGCGATGATAGCTCGAATAGATCGAAAGCTGGCGCGCGAAGAAACTGTCCATGGCCGTCTCCCCCGGGTCCGCGGCCCACGTGGGCGGGCCGCTTTGACCTCAGTCTACACCAGACGGGAGAGGCTGGCAGCCAGTGCCCCGCTTCCGAAGTTCGTGTTACGTTGCAGCACGCGCTGACACGAACTTCGGAAGCAAAGGGGCACTAGCAATATTTGATTCTAGTGCCGCTTTCGATTTGAAAGTCCTGAACGCGATTGCGGCGAGTGGCGCAGGAACTTCAAATCGGCGGCACTAGCTGAACATGCCGCTGACGGCCGTAAACAGCGCGTTTACCCGCCCGCCCAGGGTAGAGATGACGGCGACGATGGCCACCGCCACCCCGCTCGCCAGGATGGCGTATTCGATGGCCGTGGCGCCTTCTTCGGCGGCCAGCAGGCGGCGGATTGCGGCTCTCGGGTCGGTCGGCATGGGCCTTCTCTCCGGAACTACAAGAGCGTCATCAGGTGCGGCACCAGCGGCACGTCGGCCGGCGGCATGTCGTAGTCCCGCAACCGGTTCGGGCGCACCCAGGCGAGCTTCTGCCCTTCCGCGGCTCTGACCATCCCCTCCCAGCGCCGGCAGACATAGAGCGGCATCAGGAGATGAAAGTCCGGATAGACGTGGCTGGCGAAGGTGAGCGGCGCGAGACAGGGCTCGCTGACGACGATCCCGAGTTCCTCCTTGAGCTCCCTGATAAGCGTCTCTTCCGGCCGTTCGCCTTGCTCGACCTTGCCGCCGGGAAACTCCCACAGGCCCGCCATCGGCTTGCCTTCCGGCCGTTGTGCGAGCAGCACGCGGCCGTCGGCATCGATGAGGGCGCAGGCGGCGACAAGAACGGTCTTGATGCTCACGGCCCTACAATCTCGACGATAGATGGACCTGGTTAAGAGGATTTGAACTCGAATGCCGGAAAGGTAAACCCGTACGGCGCGGGGTTAACGGATCGTTACGAGCGGCAGCCGCCATTGCCGGCGGCCGAGTCGAGGTGCCGCGATTACCACGGTACCTCTAACGTGTGATGCGCATTGTCTCAACAATGGGTTGCCACTATTGTGACAGAAAAATTTCGCTTCAGCCCCGGGGGAGCGGCGGGCAATGGACAATTATTCTTCATCCTTTGACGTCTTAGGCTTTCTCACACACCGCGCACCCGTAAGAAGCATAACGAAATACCGAGCAGATAAGAATCTCTACGCACAAGGAGATCCGGCGGATTCCGTTTTTTATATCCACACAGGCAAGGTCAAGGTCACCGTCACATCCGAGCAGGGAAAGGAAGCCATCGTCGCGATTCGCGGGCCGGACGAATTCTGCGGCGAGGAGGCCATGACCGGAGCGCCGCTGCGCTTGTCTTCAGCCGCCGCAATGACGGAATGCGAAATTATTCGGCTGGAGAAGGATACCATGGTGCGCCTGCTCCGTTTCGAGCCGGAGTTTGCCGACTATTTTCTCTACCATCTCTTGACTCGGACCGCCCGTGTTGAAGCGGACTTGGTCGATCAATTATTCAGTTCGGCCGAGATGCGGCTGGCACGGGTTCTTCTGCTGTTGGCCAATTATGGCAATGACGTCGGTCCGGAGCCGATCCCCGTGAAGGTGAACCATGACCTGCTCGCCAAGATGGTTGGAACGACCCGGTCTCGGGTGACCGTATTCATGAACAAGTTTCGAAAGATGGGCTTGATCGAATACAACGGCACCCTGAAAGTCCAAAAAGCTCTGCTGAACTATGTTCTGCACGACGAGCCGTTAGGTAAAAAAATAAAATCGAAAGATAGTGCGTGAACCGCCGATGAGGGCGTGGACTCATGAACGCTCGGACAATGGCGGCTTCCGGGGGCAAAGCAGACTCAGGTCGGACATCGCGGAAGTGCAGTAGCGGACACAGCGTGCCATCAACGGAGAGCGCCAAAACGGCAAGGTATCCGCTAACCGTTGAATTGACCGGCACGCACCCAAACTTCATCGCCGCGTCGGGTTCACCGTCATCGATCGCGTGCAACCTTGCTGCTCATTATTAGGGCGCTGAAGGACGATAAGTAAGGTTGCACCTCCGTCGAATCAGCGTGCACTGGCAAAAAATCACCTGAGATCAATCACCGATCCAACGATTGGTCATCAGGGGATGTCGCATGAGCGACCTTTCTTTCGACTCCGTATGGGTCAGTGCTTCACGGGAAAAATTGACCGAAGCACGGCGCACTGTCGCAGCGCTTGGCGTGATGCTGGCCGCATTGATATCTCCTAGCCATGCTCAAGCTCCCCCTCTGGGTACATTAGTGGGGTTCGGAGTGCTGGCGGGCTCGACGATCACCAACACCGGGCCGAGCGTGATCGCTGGAGATATCGGCGTCAGTCCAGGCGCTGCGGTCGTCGGGTTTCCTCCCGGAACCGTGACGCCGCCGGGAGTGATCCATGCGGCCGATGCCGTTGCACTACAGGCTCAAGTCGATCTCTCGGCGGCTTACCTTAATCTGTTAAGCAGACCTACCACGGTTGATTTGACGGGTCAGAATTTGGGCGGCCTTACGCTCATTCCGGGCGTCTATAACTTTGCTTCGTCTGCTCAGTTGACAGGGCTCCTCACGCTCAATGGCCTGGGCAATCCTAATTCTGTCTTCATTTTCAACATAGGGAGCACGCTGACCACCGCCAGCGCCTCGGTTGTTTCACTGATCAATGGCGCGCAAGGAGGCAATGTATTTTGGCGAGTTGGCAGCTCCGCGACGCTCGGCACGACCACATCGTTTAATGGGGATATCCTTGCGCAGTCGAGCATCACCCTGAACACTGGCACTGTAATCGACTGCGGAGCAGCTTGGGCACGCAGCGGTGCCGTGACGCTGGATACCAACACGATCACACTCTGCGCGCTCATATCCGGGTCTGGCGGGCCTATACTCGGACCGACCGGAGTTCCGCTCTTCGCATCGCTGCTGCCATCTTCGGCCGATGCCAGTCAGCGTGCGGTTGCAAATTCCATTGATACTTTTGTCGCTAACGGCGGCATACTGCCGCTGGCGTTCGTAAACCTCTACAATCTGTCGCCCTCCGATTTAGCGAACGCGTTCTCGCAGCTTCAGGGGGAGGCGGGCACCGGCGTCGCACAGGCGGGGACGCAGGCGATGAACTCGTTCCTGTCGCTGATCACTAATCCGTTCGACAATAACCGCCCGTTCGCCGAGATTCCGACCCGCCGCCCCATGATGCCCGTTAAGGCTCCCATTAAAGCTCTTGGCTACGCGCCGGGGAGCCCGCAGTCGGCCTTTGCTTCCGTCGATTCGCCATTCGGCGCGCGCCGCTGGGGCATCTGGGGCGCCGCCTATGGCGGACAAAACAACACGACCGGTGATGTTTTGGCCGGAAGCCACGATAGGTCGGCGCGCACGTTCGGCTACGCCACCGGTCTCGACTACCTTGTCACGCCCTACACGGTGGCCGGCTTTGCGCTCGCGGGCGGCAGCACCAACTATGGCATATCGGATGGTTTCGGCGGCGGACACAGCGACATGTTCCAGGCGGCTATCTACAGCTCGACGCATATCAATGCGGCCTATGTCTCCGCCGCGCTCGCTTATGCTTGGCATCGCGTGTCCACAGACCGGTATGTGACTGTGGCCGGTACCGATCATCTCACCGCCGATTTCTCCGCCAACGACGTCGCCGGCCGGATCGAAGGCGGATATCGCTTCGCCATTCCGGGACTCTTTGACGCTCCGGAATTCGGGGTCACCCCATACGCCGCATTGCAGGTGCAGGCGTTCCGCACGCCGTCCTATAGCGAGACCGCCGCCTCTGGCTCGTCGATTTTCGCGCTTGCCTACGACGCACGCACGACGACAACGACCCGTACCGAGCTCGGCAGCTGGGTGGATACGAGCTACGCCCTCGACCGTGACAACGCGCTGTCGTTATTCGGCCGCGCCGCCTGGGCGCATGACTGGTACTCCGACCCATCGGTCACGGCGACGTTTCTATCACTGCCGGGATCGAGCTTCATCGAGTTCGGCGCTGCGCCGGTACATGATTCTGCGCTGTTGACGGCTGGAGCAGAGCTATCCATGCGCAACGGCTGGTCGGTGATGGCGAAGTTAGACGGCGAGTTAAGTCGAGACTCGCACACCTATGTCGCTTCTGGACGGTTACGCTATACGTGGTGACGCAAGGTTAGAGCAGGTCATGAGTTCGTAGAATTGCGGTTCGGCGACGCGCTCGGATCAACGCCTGCGGCGTGTCAATAACGTCGTTCACCAGCCTCAATTTATGAGTGCATGCCCTGCCTGCATTCGCCGGATCAAGACCTGTAATCGCCGTTGATGGCGATGTACTCCTTGGTGAGGTCGCAGGTCAGCACCCGGTCGCGCCCTTTTCCTAAGCCCAGCGCCACCTTCAGGCTGATCTCCGGCTGTTTCATCTTTGCGCTCACCGCCGCCTCGTCGTAGGCCGGATCGCGCGCGCCCTTGTGCGCCACGCGGATGCCGCCGAACCAGATCGAGAGCCTGTCGCGGTCGGCCGGCTCGCCGGCCTTGCCCACCGCCATCACCACGCGGCCCCAATTGGCGTCCTCGCCGGCGATTGCCGTCTTCACCAGCGGCGAATTGGCGATCGACATGGCGATGCGCCGCGCCGATTTGTTCGACACCGCGCCCTCCACCACGATCTCCACCAGCTTGCGCGCGCCTTCGCCGTCGCGCGCGATCTGCTCGGAAAGATTGGCCAGTACCTGGTGCAGTGCCTTTTTGAACGCGCGCAGGCGCGGATCGGCGGCGCGCGCGATACGCGGACCGGTCTTGCCGGTCGCGAACAGCAACAGCGTGTCGGAGGTGGACGTGTCGCCGTCGATGGTCACCGCGTTGAGCGTGTCGGCGACGCTGTGCTTAAGCATCGCCTGCAGCGCCGGCGCCGCAATGTTTGCGTCGGTGAACGCGAAGGACAACATGGTCGCCATGTCGGGCGCGATCATGCCGGCGCCCTTGGCGATGCCGTTGACGGTCACCGTTTCCTTGCCGATTTTGGCGCGCGCGGTCGCCACTTTCGCGAACGTGTCGGTGGTCATGATGGCGCGCGCGGCGGCGAGGAAATGGCCTGCTTGCGCCCGCTCAGCCAGGCCGTCCATCACCGCGGCGAACTTGCCGGCGTCGAGCGGCTCGCCGATCACGCCGGTGGAGGCGAGGAAGATCTCGCTCACTTTGCAGCCGGCCGCCTTGGCGGCGAGCTCGGCGGTGAGCTTGGTGGCCGCGTGTCCGTTCTTGCCGGTGAAGGCATTGGCGTTGCCGGAATTGACCACCAGCGCGCGCGCCACATGGGACTTGCCGGCTTTCAGATGCGCCCGGCACCACTCGACCGGCGCCGAGGGGCATTTCGACATCGTGAACACGCCCGCCACGGTCGTGCCGGGCTCGAACACCGCCAGCAGCACGTCGGTGCGCCCGGCATAGCGGATGCCGGCCTCTGCCGTTGCCAGTCTGACGCCGGCGATTTCCGGCATCTCCGGCACGGTTCTGGGAGCGAGGGGGGAGATGGTGGAGGACATTGATGAACCTGTCATTCCGGGGCGCGCGCCGAAGGCGGGCGAACCCGGAATCCATATCCACCAAGCTTTCAGCTAAACCGCAAGACCGGGGTTATGGATTCCGGCTCTCGCGCTGTCGCGCGAGGCCGGAATGACAACCATCACTTCTTCGCCGGCGTGTCGGACTTCGCCGGCGCATCCTTCTTCGCCGGCTCGTCCTTCTTCTTCTCTTCCGCCGTCTTGTAGAACTTCTCGATCTTGGCCTCGCTGCGCAGCTTCTGCACCAAGTCGGCCTGCGCCTTGCGCACCACGAAATTCTCGATCTGGCCCTTCACCGCGTCGAACTTCGGCGCCGGCTTGGTGCGCTTGTCCTCGACCTTGATCACGTGCCAGCCGAACTGGGTCTTCACCGGCCCGGAAATCTCGCCCTTCTTCAGCTCGAACGCCACCTTGGAGAATTCCGGCACCATCTGCTCCTTGGTGAAATAGCCGAGGTCGCCGCCGCTGGTCTTGCCGGAAGGGTCTTGCGTCGTCTCCTTGGCCACCTTCGCAAAGTCCTCGCCGTTCTTCAGCCGCACGATGATGGCCTCGATCTTGGCCTTGGCGGCGGCACTCGCCTTCTCGTCGCCGGCCGGCGCGCGGATCAGAATGTGGCGGGCGTGCACTTCCTGCTGGTTGCCGAGCTGCTTGACGGCGTCCTGATAGACCTTTTGCATGGCGGCATCGGTCAACGCCGCCTTGCCGACCGAGTCCAGCAGTTGCGACATCAAGAGCTTACGGCGGTCGAACTCCATGCGCCGCTTGAAATCCGCCGTGTCGCCGATGTGCTTGGCCTCGGCCGCCTTCGCCACCAGGATCACGTCGGCGGCGAACTGCACCAGATAGTCGCGCTTGGCGTCCGGCGGCATGGGCGGGATTTGACCGGCCTCGGTTTCGGCAAGGTCGAGGTCGCTCTGGTGGATTTCCACGCCGTTCACTTTGGCGACCAGCGGGTCCTTGGCGTCCTCAGCGTGCAAGGGAACGGCCGTCGCCACGATCAGCGCCAGGCCGGAGGCGATGAGGCCGGCCCGGCGCGTGAAGGCCAGGCGGCCGGCGAAGAGGGAAGTCAACATGGCGCAGTCCTTGGAAAGGGGTGCTCCGCGCTCCCGGCGGAGGTCGGCTGCCTTGTCACCCAACAACCGTGGCTTTGCAATGGCGATGCGGCGGGCCGGGCTAAACTCCCCGTGACCGAAACCGGCCCGCCGCGCCGTTAACGCCCGCGGCAAGCCGCCAATTGACAATAATCCGACCCCCTCCTATCTCTCGCTCATGTCGGCCGGCAATGCTTCGCTTGAGCCCCCGTTCGCGTCGATTTCGCCCGAAAAGCGCCGTATTTCCGGAGCGCCGGAAGCAAAATCCGGCCGCGGCGGCGTGGTAAATGCCGGCAGAAAATTGAGGAGCTCCCGATGATCGGCGCCGTTGCCCGCAAGCTGTTCGGTTCCGCCAACGACCGGCGGATCCGCAGCTATCAGCCGCGCGTCGACGCCATCAACGCCCTGGAGCCGGAGATCGAGAAGCTCTCCGACGACGAGCTGCGCGCCCGCACCGACGAATTCAAAAAGCAGATCGCCGAAGGCGCCGATCTCGACGACCTCCTGGAGCCCGCCTTCGCCACCGTGCGCGAGGCCGCCCGGCGAACCCTTGGCCAGCGCCATTTCGACGTGCAGTTGATCGGCGGCATGATCCTGCACGAAGGCAAGATCGCCGAGATGAAGACCGGCGAAGGCAAGACCCTGGTTGCCACGCTTGCCGTCTATCTCAACGCGCTCACCGGCAAGGGCGTGCACGTCGTCACCGTCAACGACTACCTCGCCAAGCGCGACGCCGAATGGATGGGCCAGATCTACGGCTTCCTCGGGCTCACCACCGGCGTCATCGTGCACGGGTTGGAGGACGAGGAGCGCAAACGCGCCTACGCTTGCGACATCACCTACGGCACCAACAACGAGCTCGGCTTCGACTATCTGCGCGACAACATGAAGTACCGGCTCGACGACATGGTCCAGCGTGACCACGTCTACGCCATCATCGACGAGGTCGACAGCATCCTCATCGACGAGGCGCGCACGCCGCTGATCATTTCCGGCCCGCTCGACGACCGCTCCGAATTCTACAACACCATCGACCAATTCATCCCCAAGCTCGACAAGCCCGACTACGAGGTCGACGAGAAGCAGCGCACCGTCACCATGACCGAGGCCGGCATGGAGAAGATGGAAGTCATGCTGCGCGAGGCCAACCTGTTGAAGGGCGGCAAGCTCTACGACGTCGAGAACGTCTCGGTCGTGCACCACGTCAACCAGGGCCTGCGCGCCCACACGCTGTTCCAGCGCGACAAGGACTATATCGTGCGCAACGGCGAGGTCGTCATCATCGACGAGTTCACCGGCCGCATGATGCCGGGCCGGCGCTATTCGGAAGGCCTGCACCAGGCGCTCGAGGCGAAAGAGCATCAGCCGATCCAGCCGGAGAACCAGACGCTCGCCTCGATCACCTTCCAGAACCTGTTCCGCATGTACGACAAGCTTTCCGGCATGACCGGCACCGCGGTCACCGAGGCGGACGAGTTCTACGACATCTACAAGCTCGAAGTGCTGGAAGTGCCGACCAACATGCCGCTCGTGCGCATCGACGACGACGACGAGGTCTACCGCTCCGCGACCGAGAAATACCGCGCCATCATCACGCTGATCGAGGACTGCAAGGCGCGCGCCCAGCCGGTGCTGGTCGGCACCACCTCGATCGAGAAATCCGAGCAGCTCGCCGAATTGCTGCGCAAGCAGGGCTGGGAGCAGCACGACTTCTCCGATCCCAACGCCTTCGCCGCGCTCTATTCCGGCGACGACGGCGCCTCCAAGACGAAGGTCTTCGCCATCCTCAACGCCCGCTACCACGAGCAGGAAGCTTATATCGTGTCGCAGGCCGGCGTGCCCGGCGCCATCACCATCGCCACCAACATGGCCGGCCGCGGCACCGACATCCAGCTCGGCGGCAATGCCGACATGCGCATCCGCCAGGAAATTACCGACATCGAGGACTGGGGCGCGCGCGACAAGGACCCGCGCGCCGCCGAGATCCGCGGACAGGTGGCGCGGCTGAAGGAGAAGGCGCTGAAAGCCGGCGGCCTCTTCGTGCTCGGCACCGAGCGGCACGAGAGCCGGCGCATCGACAATCAGTTGCGCGGCCGCTCCGGCCGCCAGGGCGACCCCGGCCATTCCAAGTTCTTCCTGTCGCTGGAAGACGATCTGATGCGCATCTTCGGCTCCGACAAGCTCGACGGCATGCTGACGAAGCTCGGCCTGCGCGAGAACGAGGCCATCGTCCACCCCTGGATCAACAAGGCGCTGGAGAAGGCGCAGCAGAAGGTCGAGGCGCGCAACTTCGACATCCGCAAGAACCTGCTGAAATACGACGACGTGATGAACGACCAGCGCAAGGTCATCTTCGAGCAGCGGCTCGAACTGATGCGCGACGAGCAGGTGGACGAGACGGTCAACGACATGCGCCGTTCGGTGATCGACGAATTGGTGTCCAAGCACATTCCGGAGAACGCTTACCCCGAGCAGTGGGACACCGCGGGCCTGGAAGCCGCCGTGCAGGAGGTGCTCACGCTCGACCTGCCGGTGCAGGCGTGGGCCAAGGAAGAAGGCATCGCCGACGAGGAGGTGCGCGAGCGCATCACCCGCCGCGCCGACGAGTTCATGGCGGCCAAGGTGGCTCAATGGGGCCCCGACGTCATGCGCTATGTCGAGAAGTCGATCCTTTTACAGACGCTCGACCATCTCTGGCGCGAGCATCTGGTCATGCTCGAGCATCTACGCCAGGTGATCGGCCTGCGCGGCTACGGCCAGCGCGACCCGCTCAACGAATACCAGGCCGAGGCCTTCTCGCTGTTCGAGGCGCTGGTGTCGAGCCTGCGCCAGGCGGTCACCGGCCAGCTCATGCGGGTCGAGGTGGTGCAGCCGCCGGCCGAGGACGAAGAGCCGGGGGAGCTTCCCTATATGGAGGCGCACAAGGTCGATCCGCTGACCGGCGAGGATGAGATGGCGCTCGCCAATGCGCCGCTCGCCGCCGCCATGGCCGGCGGCAATGGCGGCCATGCCGTGCGCGGGGCGCCGGCCGCGCGCAATGCGAAAGACCCCACCACCTGGGGCAAAGTCGGCCGCAACGAAGTCTGCCCCTGCGGCTCCGGCAAGAAATTCAAGCACTGCCACGGCAAATACGTTTAAGCGCTTCCGCAAACCTCTGATCTGCACCATCGCGCGAGCCATTCCCGGCCTCATGCTGAGGAGCGCACGAAGTGCGCGTCTCGAAGCATAGGGCCGCCGCATCCTTCGAGGCGCCCGCCGGCGCTAGAGCAAGATCGTTTGGACTGAAGCGGTGCTACTCGGCACAGCGCGCTCCCTCTCCCCACCCGAACTCGGGTTTACCCGAGTTCGGGCAATATTAGAGCGGTCGAAGTCGGATATATCCGACTTTGACTGGGGAGAGGGTTGGGGTGAGGGGGATCATGACTCTCGATGGGCTGTAACCCCTCACCCGGCACGCTTCGCGTGCCGACCTCTCCCCATGGGAGAGGTGAAGCGAGTTCGCGGCGCGACTTGATTCAAACTTAAACGATCTAGCTCTAAAGCTTCGGCGGGCTCGGCAGCATGACGCCGGGGGCAATACCGCTACAGTGCGGAAAAAACCAAGCAAATTCAAAGTCCGAAAAAAAGCTCAGAAAAACTATCCCCGCTCTGAAAACCGGCCCGATAATGCGCGCGCTTTGTTCTGATGCGGGCTGCCGTCTCGAGGGCAGTGCGTGGAAGAGCAAGGCGCGGCGCGCCGACAATGCGTGCCGCGGATGGAGCGCCAGGGGGGCGCAGCCGGTCTCGCAAACCGGCGCGCGCCCTCGCAAGGCGCGCGGGCGGTCCGATCGCAAGGATCGCCCAAAGGGGGTCTCGCAAACCCCCTGGCGCCCTCCCGGCGCTCCATTCCCTCACTTTTGTGGGGAGACTCCCCCAGGCCCCCTGGGGGAAACGGAAAAAGGGAAGCAGGCGTGGCCCGCGCCTTCAAGCAATAGGGCCGGCGGAGCGTTGGCTTTTCAAGAAATGTAGATGAGACGAGCGAGCGTGCGGAGGGCTTCGCTTCCGCCTTCGCGCTTCGGCGGACAAGTCGCCCAGTCCACATTACAATTCAATTCGCGCCGCGCTCACCGCGCGCGCTTGCGCTTCAGCGTCTGCGCCAGCGCCTTGCGGAACTTGCGGTCGCGCTTCAAATGCCACTCGCGGCTCATGGCCGCGCGCTTGTCGGCGAAGCGCTCGGTGTGCAGCAGCACCCATTGCCGTCCGCGCGTCGTGCGCGCGCCCGTGCCGGCATTGTGCCGCTTAAGCCGGCGCGCCACGTCGTCGGTCCAGCCGACATAAGTGAGGATGCGGGTCTTGCTGCGGGTGCCGAGGACGTAGACGTAGCAGTCCATGCGGCGGCGGCGATCGGCGCAACGTCAGCGCAGCGAGGTCCAGCGGCTGTCGAACGAGCCGACCGGCATCACCGGCTGCGCGCCGGACAGCAGATTGCCGCTGCTCGGCGGCGCCGAATAGGCGGTGCGAATTTCGGGCTCGGGCTTCGCCTTGGGCTTCTTGCGCTGCGCGTCCGCCCGCTTCCACACCGTGTCCGGCTTGCGCGCCGGCTCGGCGTTCGCCACCTGCGGCGTCGGTTCGCGCTTAGTTTCGCGTCTGGCCGGCGCGGCCTTGGCCACGGCGGTCGGTCTATGCGCGGCCTTGTGCCCCTTGGGATGCAGCGCGATCGGCGCCGCGGCGGTGCGCGTGCGAACAACGCGGGGCGCTGCCGGCTTGGGCTTGGCGGCCATGTCGGTATTGCTGCCGCGCAAAGTCACCGGCGCCGTATCGTCGGCATTCGCGACCTGCGGCTGCGCGGCTGGCGCTTGCTTCTTGCTGCCGAACAGATTGCCGAACAGGCTGGCGATCGAGCCCGTCCGCTGCTCCGGCAGCGGCTGGCCTTCCTTCGGCAGCGGTGCCGGCTCAGGCATCGGCACGCTCGCCATCATCGCCGGCTGCCCTGCCGGCTGCTGGCTGGCGGCGCCGCTGGCTGGCGACCACAGTGGGAGCCGGCTTCTTCAGCGCCGCGCCGACCTTCGGGATGGTGGTGCCGGGCGGATTGGGCACGTGCGGCAGCGCGCCGGGCACGCGCGGCAGCGCGCCGCTCGGCGCCTGCAGGCCGGCGACCGAATAGCGGCCGTCATTGTTGGCGGTCGGTCCGCCGGCGAGCTCGGCCGCGAATACCGGGTTCATGCCGCCGTCGCCCTGATGCGGCGGCGCGGTGTCGACGCCGCGCGCGATGTAATTGGCCATCTGGATTTCTTGCTGGCGCCGGTAATCGGTAATGACCGAGGCGACCGCGGGATCGAGCTGATGCGCCGGGCATTTGCCGCGCGCGCTGAAGTGCAGCGGGCCGTTGTGGCCGGACAGCGGCGCGGCGTCGAACACGTAGCGCTTCTCGCACACCGCGACCTTGGGCTCCTGATGGGTGGCCTCGAAGTCGTCATAGCCCTGCTTGAGCATCTTCCAGAACTTGAAGTTCGGGTTGTTGCGATGCTTGGCCATGTTGAGCGCGGTCATGTGGAACGGGAAGGCCTCGAACTGGAACTCGCGCTGCCCGCCGAAGAAGGCGTCGCGCGCCAGCGCGTAGATTTCCTGGATCTGCTCGTCGGTCATGGCGTAGCAGCCGCGCGAGGAGCAGTCGCCGTGCACCATCAGCTCGGAGCCGGTGCGGCCCCAGGCGCGGTCATAGGCGTTCGGATAGCCGGTGTTGAAGGCGAGGTAGTAGTTGGAATTCGGATTCATCTGCCCCGGCGTGATCGTGTAGAAGCCCTCCGGCGCCTGGCGGTCGCCTTCCTTCTTCTTCGGGCCGAGATCGCCCGACCAGCGGCAGATCGGATAGGTCTTGAGCAGCGCGTATTGGCCGTCGCGCGTCTGCTTCCACAGCTCCAGCTCCGCCTCCTGCTTGAAGACGCGGATCAGGATGGGGGAGTTCGGGTCCATGTTCTTGGACTTGATCTCCGATACCATGCGCGGCGACAGCGGCGCCATGGCGCGGCCGGTGGGAGTAATGTCGTCGGCGTTACAGCCTGCAAGCGCAATGGCAGCCGCGACGGCCGCGATCGCTATCAGCGCGCGTGCGACGGGATGGGTCAAACGCGGATACTCCCCGAAGAGGCGGGCCCTCGTTCAATAATCGTTATCCATAAGATGTGGCATCTGCAAGGCAGGCAGTGCCGCCATCGGATACCGATAAGCCTATGGTAAAGCGAGGGTAAAGGCGAGTCCGGGGCCCGCTCTTTGCGGCTCTAGGGTTAACCCGGCCGCACCGTCGGAAGGGTCGAAGCGCGCCCCATGGCGAGGAACTTCTCGCGCCGCAGATGGCGTACCGCCTCCCGCGACAGCGGCTTTAACTCTTTGAGCGCGCTGGCAATCGCCTCGCCGGCCGTGGCAATGGCGGCGGCGGCATCGCGGTGCGCGCCGCCGGTCGGCTCGAGAATCACGCTGTCGATCACCCCGAAGCGGACCATGTCCTGGGCGGTGATCTTCATGCTGGTGGCGGCGTCCTGCGCCTTGGCGGTGTCGCGCCACAAAATGGAGGCGGCGCCCTCCGGCGAGATGACGCTGTAGATGGCGTGCTCCAGCATCAGCACGCGGTTGGCGGTGGCGATGGCGATGGCGCCGCCGGAGCCGCCTTCGCCCAGGATCACCGCCACATTGGGCACGCCGAGATTGAGGCACACTTCGGTCGAGCGCGCGATCGCCTCCGCCTGGCCGCGCTCCTCGGCGCCGATGCCGGGATAGGCGCCGGCGGTGTCGACCAGCGCAACCACCGGAATATCGAAGCGGTCGGCCATTTCCATCAGCCGCACCGCCTTGCGGTAGCCCTCCGGCTTCGCCATGCCGAAATTGTGCTTGAGCCGGCTCTCTGTGTCGGAGCCCTTCTCCTGCCCCAGCACGCAGACGCTCTCGCCCTGGAAGCGGCCGAAGCCGCCGACGATGGCCTCATCGTCGCCGAACTTGCGGTCGCCGGCGAGCGGCATGAAATCGTCGATCAGGGCCGCGATATAGTCGAGCGCGTGCGGACGCTGCGGGTGGCGTGCCACTTGCGTCTTCTGCCAGGGGGTGAGGTCGGCATAGAGCTCCTTCAGCGCTTCGGCCGCCTTGGCCTCGAGCCGGCCGACCTCCTCACCGATGGCCACCCCGTCGCCGGTCTCGCCGATCGCGCGCAGTTCCTCGGCCTTGGCCTCCAATTCGGCCACCGGCTTTTCGAAGTCGAGATAGCTGCGGACGTTTCCAGCGAGCATGGGTTCAATATAGGTGCAATTCAGGCGGAAGTGACCCGGCTAACCCCTTCTAGTCAAGCAAACGGGTAAATAAGGCTTTTACGGGCCAATTTCCGCTAACTCTCCCCCAGCGGATGCAGGTCGCGCACCAGCGCCTTCAGGCGCTCCTCCAGCACGTGGGTGTAGATCTGCGTGGTCGAGATATCGGCGTGGCCGAGCAAAGTCTGCACCACGCGCAGGTCGGCGCCGTTGTGCAGCAGGTGGCTGGCGAAGGCGTGGCGCAGCACGTGCGGGGAGAGCCGCTCGCCGGCAAGTCCGCAGCGCGTGCCCAGCGCCTTCAATTCGCGCGCGAAGTGCTGCCGCGTAATATGGCCCTGCTCGCCGAAGGACGGGAACAGCCATTTCGACGGCGTCTTGCCTTCGCCGCCGCCGGCGCGCAGCGCGAGATATTCGGTCATGGCGCGCTTGGCCGCCTGGTTGAGCGGCACCAGCCGTTCCTTGCCGCCTTTGCCGCGTACCACCAGCATTCGTTGATCGCGGCGCGCGGCGGAAGCGGGCAGCGCCACCAGTTCGGAGACGCGCAAGCCGGTCGCATAGACGACCTCCAGCAGGCACAACAATCGCGCGGCGCGCAGGCGGGCGGCCGGCGCTTGGGCTTCGTCTTCCGCCGCCGCGCGCGCGTCTGCCAACAGCATGTCGACTTCGGCGATCGACAGCACCTTCGGCAGGCTGCGCCCGCGCTTGGGTCCTTCCAGCACCGCGGCCGGATCGTCGCCGCGCTTACCCTCGGCGTAGAGAAAGCGGAAAAGCTGCCGCAGCGCCGACAGCCGCCGCGCCACCGAGGACGCCTTGAAGCCGCGCTCGCTCAGGCTCGAAAGGAAGGCGCGCAGGTCGTCGGTGTCGGCATCGGCGATACCGCGCTTGCGGCTGCGCAGATGCGCGGTGAGATCGTCGAGATCGTTGCGGTAGGCGGAAAGCGTGTTCTCGCCGGCGCCGCGCTCGGCGGCCTGCATGTCGAGGAACAGCTCGACCAATCTATCGTCGGATGCTGCCGGCCGGCGGGCCATGGACCGGCGTCACTGCTGCTGCTTGACGAACTTGTTGGCCGGAATGGTCACGATGATCTCGCGCGGGTGGAATTTGATGAAATTGGCGAGCGCGAACACCGTGCCATAGGCGAGCCCCGCAATAAGGCCGACGACGACCAGAAATCTGAACAAGCTTGGCATGCACGAAACCTGGCAGTCCCTTGCGGGCGGCTTTTCGCGTGAACCACCATGTTCTTTAACCGCTGGCAACCCCCGCCATCGCGGCGGCGGCGATTCTGGTATATGGAACGGGCGTTAACCGGAACCCTAGCATGCCCCACACGGCCGTTCAAAAACCGGCGGAAAATGGCGCGGAACGGGCGATCGTCGCGGCGCTCGGCCGCCGTTCCATCGTGCTGGTGGGCATGATGGGGGCCGGCAAGTCGTCGGTCGGCCGCCGGCTCGCCGCCCGGCTCGGCATTCCCTTCATCGACGCCGATTCGGAGATCGAGAGCGCCGCCGGCATGACCATACCGGAAATCTTCGCCAGGCACGGCGAGTCCTACTTCCGCGCCGGCGAGGCGCGCGTGATCGCCCGCCTGTTGGAGAGCGGCCCGCAGGTGCTGGCGACCGGCGGCGGCGCCGTGATGGATCAGCACACCCGCGATCTCATCCACATCAAGGGCATCTCGGTCTGGCTCAAGGCCGATCTCGACGTGCTGCTCAAGCGCACCAAGCGCCGCAACGACCGCCCGCTGGCCGAGAAGATCAAGGACCTGCTGCCGCTGCGCGAGCCGGTCTATGCCATGTCCGACATCGTGGTGCAGTCGCGCGACGAGCCGCACGACACCATCGTCGACGAGATCATCGCCGCGCTAGCGCATCTCGAGGTCGCGTCCGTGCCGGAGGCCAAGCCATGACCGCTCCTTTGCGCGCCGGCGAGCCGATCGTGGTGCAGGTCGCGCTGGGCGCGCGCGCCTATGACATCGTCATCGGCCGCGGCCTGCTGGCGAGCCTCGGCGAGCGCATCAAGGCGCTGCGGCCGGGCGCGCGGCTGGCGCTGGTCACCGACGAGACCGTCGCCCGCCATCATCTCGCCGCTGCCGAGGCCGCGCTCAAGGCCGCGGGCCTTCAGCCCGCGCGCATCGTGGTGCCGGAAGGCGAAGGCTCGAAAAGCTATGCCACCTTCGAAACCGTGTGCGAGGCGATCGTCGCCGCGCGCATCGAGCGCAACGACCTGGTCGTGGCCTTCGGCGGCGGCGTGATCGGCGATCTCGCCGGCTTCGCCGCGGCCTGCGTGCGTCGCGGCCTCGACTTCGTGCAGGTGCCGACCACGCTGCTGGCGCAAGTCGACTCGTCCGTCGGCGGCAAGACCGGCATCAATTCGCGCCACGGCAAGAACCTGATCGGCGCCTTCCATCAGCCGGCCATGGTGATCGCCGACACCGCGCTGCTCGACAGCCTGCCGCAGCGGCAATTCCGCGCCGGCTATGCCGAGGTCGCCAAATACGGACTGATCGGCGACGCCGCCTTCTTCGCCTGGCTGGAGCGGAACTGGCAGGACATGTTCGCCGGCGGACCTGCGCGCGAGCACGCCATCGCCGTGTGCTGCCGCGCCAAGGCCGGCGTGGTGGCGCGCGACGAGCGCGAAAGCGGCGAGCGCGCGCTGCTCAATCTCGGCCACACCTTCGGCCACGCGCTGGAGGCGGGCGCCGGCTTCTCCGACCGCCTGCTGCACGGCGAGGCGGTGGCGCTCGGCATGGTGCTGGCGTTCGACTTCTCTTGCGCCAAGGGCCTGCTGCCGGCCGCCGACGCCGACCGCGCGCGCGCGCATCTTGCGGCCGTCGGGCTGCCCACCCATCTCAAGGACATTCCCGGCGACATGCCGGGCGTCGACGAATTGATGGAACTGATTGCCCAAGACAAGAAAGTCAGGCGCGGCACGCTCACCTTCATCCTGGCGCGCGGCATCGGCCGCGCCTTCGTCGCGAACGACGTCGACGCCGCCGAGGTGCGCGCCTTTCTTGCTGGCAAGCTATGACCGCGAACGACTGGCTCTCTATCGGTATCGTCGTCGTCTGCCTGCTGCTGTCGGCCTTCTTCGCCGGCAGCGAGACCGCGCTCACGGCCTCCTCGCGCGCCAGCATGGCGCGGCTGGAAAAGCACGGCAATAAGCGCGCGGCCATCGTCAACCGCCTGCTCGGCCAGCGCGAGCGTCTGATCGGCGCGCTGCTGCTCGGCAACAACGCGGTGAACATCGCGGCTTCCGCGCTCGCCACCGGCATCCTGCTCGCCTGGTTCGGCAAGGCCGGCGTGGTCTACGCCACCATCGCGATGACCACGGTGGTGGTGATCTTCTCCGAAGTGCTGCCGAAGACCGCGGCCTTCAACGCGCCCGACCGCATCGCGCTGCTGGTGGCCGGCCCGATGAAATGGATCGTCATGCTGCTCGGCCCGGTGCTGATGGGCATCGAGGCGCTGGTGCGCTGGTTGCTGCGCCTCATGGGCATGACCGTCGGCGAGGACCAGGCGGTGCTGTCGGCGCACGAGGAATTGCGCGGCGCGGTCGATCTGTTCCACCGCGAGGGCGGCGTCGAGAAGCTCGACCGCGACATGTTCGGCGGCGTGCTCGACCTGCGCGAGCTCGCGGTCTCCGACGTCATGGTTCACCGCACCAACATGATCACCTTGAACGCCGACGATCCGGCCGAGGAGGTGGTCAACGCCGTGATCGCCTCGCCGGTGACGCGCATCCCGCTCTGGCGCGGCAATCCGGAGAACATCGTCGGCATTCTGCACGTCAAGGACCTGCTGCGCGCGCTGCACGCGGTCGACGGCGACGCCGGCAAGGTCGATATTTCCGCGCTGCTCACGCCGCCCTGGTTCGTGCCGGACACGCGCTCGGTATCCGAGCAGCTCAAGGCCTTCCGCCGCCGCAAGACGCCGTTCGCGCTTGTGGTCGACGAATACGGCGAGGTCGAAGGCCTGATGACGCTGGAAGACATTCTGGAGGAGATCGTCGGCGACATCACCGACGAGCACGACGTCGCCGTGCCGGGCGTGCGCCGCCAGCCCGACGGCTCGGTCAATGTCGACGGCGCGGTGTCGATCCGCGACCTCAACCGCGTGATGGATTGGAATTTGCCCGACGCGGAGGCGACCACCATCGCCGGCCTGGTCATCCACGAGGCGCGCTCGATCCCGGAAGTCGGCCAGAGCTTCACCTTCCACGGCTTCCGTTTCAGGGTGCTGCGCAAGGCGCGCAACCGCATCACCGCGCTGCGCATCCAGCCGCTGCCGCGCACGCAGCCCGCCAAGGCGGGTTAGGCTGCCTTCATGAACCGAGATGAGCCGGCAACGGCTAGTCGAGGTCGGCCTTGCAGCCGTCATCGGATGGCCTTTGCGGTGCGCGCCATCCCCGGTTTGGGCCAGGCGTGGCCTCCGGCGGTCCGCTGACGTTGCGGCCTTCGGCCGCCGTGATAGACTTAATGAAGGTTCGCGATTGGGGGGCGTGCGATGCTGCGGCGGGTATTTGTTTCGAGCTTTCTACTGGCCGGAGCGCTGCTCACGACAAGCGCCCTCGCCGCCGACGATCTGCACATGTGCATCCACGAGAGCGGCGACGTCGCCATTGAGGCCTGCAATCGTGCGATCAATTCCGGGCGCTACTCCGGCGTGGATCTGGCGAATGCCTATGTCAATCGTGCCGCCGAGATGATTCGCAAGGGCGATTACGACCGCGGCATCTCGGATGCAAACATGTCGATCAGGCTGTTTCCGAATGGCACGCTGTCCTACACCAATCGCGGCCGTGCCTATGAGATGAAGGGCGATCTCAAGCGCGCGATCTCCGACTTCGGCGTGGCGATCAGCCATGACCGCGAAAATCCTTCGGCCTATATCAACCGGGCCGTGGCCCGCGAAAAGATGGGCGATCGCAAGGGCGCCATTGCGGATTTGAAAAGCGCGTTGGCGGCCAAGCCCCGCAAAGGCAAGTTCGTGAATGAGCAAGCCGATAAGCGGTACGCCAGGGAAAATCTGGCCCGACTCCTGAAAAAGAAGCCGTAGCGGCCCGTCGCGATCGCGTTGTCGCTGCGTTGATTGAGCCCTGGCCGGGACGGCTTTCCCGAAGCCGTGCCCGGCCTAGGCGCCTTCGCCGGGCGCCGCCGCGTGAATGGCGAGCGCATGCACGCCACCCGCGAGCTCGCCGGAAAGCGTGCCGTTTATCATGCGGTGGCGCTCCAGCCGGGTCTTTCCTTTGAAGGCGTCCGACACGATATAGACGCGGAAGTGAGTTTGCCCGCCCGGCCGGTGCCCGGCATGGCCTTCATGCTGGTGGGATTCGTCCTCCACCTTGAGGCTTTGCGGCGTGAAAGCCTCGGTCAACTTCTTTGTGATCAGATCGGTGGTTCGCATGCCACCCGACTTAAGGTTGGGGCGGACGCCGGTCAATGGTCGTTGTCAAGTCTTGAACGCGTCACGCGTGCAGGCGCATAATGTTCGGTCATGAAATTCGACTCGCCCCTTTTCGATAAAATCCGCGTCAAACCGGACAAGGATCGCCGGATCAAGACCGACGGTCCCGAATGCCAATGGGCCGGCTGCAAGGAGAAAGCCACGCACCGCGCGCCCAAGGGCCGCGGCAACGAGAACGATTACTGGCGTTTCTGCCTCGCCCACGTGCGCGAATACAACCAGTCGTACAATTACTTCAAAGGCATGAGCGACGCCGCGGTGATGGCCTATCAAAAGGACGCGCTCACCGGGCATCGGCCGACCTGGAAGCTGGGAACCGGCAAGGGAACCGTGCGGCCGGACTTCCAGTCCTTCGGCGGCGGGGCCGATACCTTCGGCCTGTTCGGCGAGGGCTTGCGCGCCGAGCAACAGGCGCGCGCCGAAGCTCGACCGATCCGCAACGCCGAGCGCAAGGCGCTCGACACGCTCGGCCTGGAGGTCGGCGCCACCGCGCATCAGGTCAAGATGCGCTTCAAGGAGCTGGTCAAACGCCACCACCCGGACGCCAATGGCGGCGACCGCTCCACCGAGGACCGCCTGGTCGAGGTCATCCAGTCCTATAACTATCTGAAATCGGTGGGTTTCGCCTGAACCTGCGCTTTGCCGGCCAAGCCCGGAAATGCTGGCAAAAGCAACCCAGCCGTGTCTTTCGCGCAAGGGTCCGGCGTCCTATCTTATTGAAAACATTGATGGGGCTATTCGAGACCCGCGGGTTTTTCGGCCCGCCCCCGTCTGCTAAGTTGCCGCCCGCACCAGCCGGACCGTATACGGACCGCATTTGAGGGCTTCGGGCGTTCTGAAGCCACGGAGGATCAATGACTGCCGCAGTTCAAGAAGTCGCCGGCTTGCCCGACATGAAGGTGTCGATCCGGCAGGTATTCGGCATCGACAGCGATTTGGAAGTCCCGGCTTACGCGCAGGCCGACGAGCACGTGCCGGACATCGATCCGGATTACCGCTTCGACCGGCCGACCACGCTCGCCATTCTCGCCGGCTTCTCCAAGAACCGCCGCGTCATGATCACCGGCTATCACGGCACCGGCAAGTCGACGCATATCGAGCAGGTGGCGGCGCGGCTCAATTGGCCCTGCGTGCGCGTCAACCTCGACAGCCACATCAGCCGCATCGACTTGATCGGCAAGGACGCCATCGTCATCCGCGACGGCCAGCAGGTCACCGAGTTCCGCCAAGGCATCCTGCCCTGGGCGCTGCAGAACAACGTCGCGCTCTGCTTCGACGAATACGACGCCGGCCGTCCCGACGTGATGTTCGTGATCCAGCGCATTCTGGAAGCCTCCGGCCGCCTGACGCTGCTCGACCAGAGTAAGGTGCTCAAACCGCACCCGGCATTTCGTTTGTTCGCCACCGCCAACACCGTGGGCCTCGGCGACACCTCGGGCCTTTATCACGGCACGCAGCAGATCAACCAGGGCCAGATGGACCGCTGGTCGATCGTCGCCACGCTCAACTATCTGCCGCACGACAACGAGGTCGAGATCGTGCTGGCGAAAGCCAAGCATTACCGCAACGAGCAGGGCCGCGACATCGTCAACAAGATGGTGCGGGTCGCCGACTTGACGCGCAACGCCTTCATGAACGGCGACATCTCCACCGTCATGAGCCCGCGCACGGTGATCACCTGGGCGGAGAACGCCGAAATCTTCAACGACCTGGGCTTCGCCTTCCGGCTCACTTTCTTGAATAAATGCGACGAGCTGGAGCGGCCGATCGTGGCCGAGTTCTATCAGCGCTGCTTCGGCGTCGAGCTGCCGGAAAGCGCCGTCAACGTCGCATTGAGCTGATGCCGTGCCGCCATGCCGCGCGTTCGGGTCGAGAGATTATTGGGTCCCACCCGCCGGCGCGTGGTGTCCAGGCTCTTGGCGTTCAATGCGCGTGCCGTCGGCAAGGGCGATCACAAGCCGCTGGTGATAGCGCTCCGGCAGGGCAAAGAAATCGTCGGAGGCCTGACGGGCTGGACGTGGCTGGGCTGGTGCTTTGTTGAGCTCTTATGGATCGACGAAAAATATCGCGGCCAGGGGCGCGGCGCCGCGCTCATGCGTAAGGCGG
Organism: uncultured Pseudomonadota bacterium; assembly: GCA_963805535.1. Lineage (GTDB taxonomy): Bacteria > Pseudomonadota > Alphaproteobacteria > Rhizobiales > Xanthobacteraceae > Pseudolabrys. The sequence continues at coordinate 64,717 of CAWDUV010000001.1, read as the reverse complement.
AAGCGGAGGCACGCAAGCGCGGTGTGAGAAACATGTATGTCGACACTTTCAGCTTCCAGGCGCCGGACTTCTATAGGAAGCTCGGTTTCAAGCAGTTCGGCAAGCTGAAGGATTTCCCGAAGGGGCATAGCCGTCACTGGTTCACGAAGGCGCTCTAATGGCCTCCAATATCAAAACCAAGCCCACGGCCAAGGAATTGCCGACCGAGCCGTTCAAGCGCGCGGTCACCGGCTGCCTGCGCGCGCTGGCGCGCAAGCCCGACCTGGAGGTCTCCTTCGCCGCCGAGCGGCCCGGCCTGATGGGTGGCAAGGCGCGGCTGCCCGAGCCGCCGCGCAAGCTTTCCAAGGCGGAGGCGGCCATCGTGCGCGGCAATGCCGATTCGATCGCGCTCAAGCTCGCCTGCCACGACTCCGCCGTGCATCGCCGCCTGCAGCCGGCCGGCCAGCAGGCGCGCGCGGTGTTCGAGGCGGTCGAGCAGGCGCGCGTGGAAGCCATCGGCGCGCGCCGCATGGACGGCGTCGCGCAGAACCTGACCGCCATGCTCGACGACCGTTTCCACCGCGCCAAGTTCGACCAGATCAGCGAGCGCTCGGAGGCGCCGATCGAGGAAGCGCTCGTCGCTGATGGTGCGCGAGCGGCTCACCGGCCTGGCGCCGCCGCCGGCCGCCAAGAAGCTGGTCGATTTCTGGCGTCCGCTGATCGAGGACCGCGCCGGCAAGGATCTCGACCGTCTCGAAGACCTGGTCGAGGACCAGCGCCAGTTCGGCGACGCCGTGCACGACCTGCTCGACTCGCTCGAAATGGGCGACGACCGCTCCTCCGATTCCGAGGAGGAAGAGGAGGATGGCGAGGAAGACCGCCGCAAGCAGGACAGCGGCGAGGACGGCGAGGCGGCCGATTCGGACGAGATGCAGCGCATGAGCGTGGAGGACACGCAGGTGTCCGCCGAGGACATGCCGGACGCTTCCGCCGAAGCCGTCGAGGCGCCGTCCTCCGACATGGCCGACGATACCGACATGGGCGACACCGAAACGCCGGGCGAGCCGCAGCGGCCGCGCCAGTTCGGCGACAACCAGCCGCGCGGGCCGGACTACCGCGCCTTCACCATCAAGTTCGACGAGACCATCGCCGCCGAGGAATTGTGCGAGCCGGAGGAGCTCGATCGCCTGCGCGGCTATCTCGACAAGCAGCTCTCGCATCTGCAGGGCGTGGTGGCGCGCCTCGCCAACCGCCTGCAACGCCGGCTGATGGCGCAGCAGAACCGCTCCTGGGAGTTCGACCTGGAAGAGGGCCAGCTCGACAGCTCGCGGCTCACCCGCATCGTCATCGATCCCCTGCATCCTTTGTCGTTCAAGCAGGAAAAGGACATGCGGTTCCGCGACACGGTGGTGACGCTGCTGCTGGACAATTCCGGCTCCATGCGCGGCCGCCCGATCACCGTCGCCGCCACCTGCGCCGACATCCTGGCGCGCACGCTCGAGCGCTGCGGCGTCAAGGTCGAGATTCTCGGCTTCACCACGCGCGCCTGGAAGGGCGGGCAGTCGCGCGAGCAATGGCTCACCGCCGGCAAGCCGGCCAATCCCGGCCGGCTCAACGATCTGCGCCACATCGTCTACAAGTCCGCCGACGCGCCCTGGCGGCGCGCGCGCAAGAATCTCGGCCTGATGATGCGCGAGGGCCTGCTGAAGGAGAACATCGACGGCGAGGCGCTCGACTGGGCGCACAAGCGCCTGTTGGGCCGCACCGAGCAGCGCAAGATTCTGATGATGATTTCCGACGGCGCGCCGGTCGACGATTCGACGCTGTCGGTCAATCCCGGCAATTATCTCGAGCGCCATCTGCGCTGGGTGATCGAGGAGATCGAGACCCGTTCGCCGGTCGAATTGATCGCCATCGGCATCGGCCACGATGTCACGCGCTATTATCGCCGCGCCGTCACCATCGTCGACGCCGAGGAGCTGGGCGGCGCCATGACCGAGAAGCTGGCCGAGCTGTTCGAGGAGCATCACGCCGCTGCCGAGCGGGCGCCGCCGGCCCCGCGCGCGCGCCGGCGCGTCGCTTGAGCGATCTAACCGTTCGTTCCTGCGCACTCGCCGCCGCGCCTTCGCGGCGCCGAAGTCGCCGCTTCGGCGACGCAGGCGCGAAGCCAAAGCGGTTTCGCTTTGGCGGAGCGAGGAGCGGGAACCCGGTTCTTGAGTTCATTGCGCCGGGTCCCCGCTTTGGCCGGGACCAACGGGGTCTGAATTGACGCGAGCAAGGCAACTCACGAGGCGCCGCCGGCTCGTCGCCGGCGCGCTCATAGCCGCGCTGTCCTTTGCCGCCGTCTCCTTCGCCATCGCCGAGGGGCCGCGCTATCCGGACAAGCCGACGCGCATCGCCATTCTCGCCGCGCCGATCGACCATTTCGACAACCGCGACCCGGCGCGCACGCGCTTCGGCGAGCTCGAATTCCGCGGTGGGCTCGAGCTCGCTTCGAAGAGCCGCTTCTTCGGCGGCCTTTCCGCCATTCATCTCGATGCGCAAGGCGAGCGCCTGCTCGGCCTGAGCGACAACGGCGCCTGGCTGCGCGCCCGCATCGGCTATCGCGACGGCCGCCCGGCCTATCTGGCCGACGCCGAAATGGCGCCGATGCTCGCCGCCGACGGCAAGCCACTCGCCGCACACGGCTGGTTCGACACCGAGTTGCTTACGCAAGGCAATGACGGCAAATTCTACGTCGGCATCGAGCGCGTCGAGAAGATCGTGCGCTTCGATATCGCCCGCGACGGCCTCTTGGCGCGCGCCGAGTCGATCCCCGTGCCGCCCGATTTCAAGACGTTCAAATACAACAAGAGCCTGGAATGCCTGGCGGCGCCGCCCAAGGGCATGAGCCATGCCGGCGCGCTGATCGCGGTCACCGAGCGCAGCCTCGACGCCGTCGGCAATCACCGCGCCTTCGTTCTCAAGGGCGGCCAGGTCGCGCGTTTCACGGTCAAGCGCAGCGAGGAGTTCGACGTCAGCGATTGCACGATCCTGCCGCCGCGCGACCTCTTGCTGCTCGAGCGCCGCTTTTCGCTTGCCGCCGGGCTGCACGTCCGCATCCGCCGCATCGCGCTCGCCGCCATCAAGCAGGGCGCCGTGGTCGACGGTCCGGTCCTGTTCGAGGCCGATCTCGCCCAGCAGATCGACAACATGGAAGGCATCGCCGTCCACCGCAACGCGCGCGGCGAGACCATCATCACGCTGGTGTCGGACGACAATTTCTCGCCCATTCAGCGCAATCTGCTGCTGCAGTTCGCGCTGCAATAATCTCGTCATTCCGGAGTAAGGATTCCGGGCTCGCTCGCCATAGCGCGTCGAAGACGCGCGCAAACGCGCTTATGGCTCGCGCCCCGGAATGACAGAAAGATCAGCCCGCCGCGGCGCCGGCTTTCTTCTTCACGATCTGCCGCTTGAGCTCGATCAGCCGGGGCGCGAGCTCCGCGTCCTTGGCCTTGAGCAGGAAGGCATCGAGCCCGCCGCGGTGGTCGACGGTCTTGAGCGCATTGGCGGAGATCCGCACGCGCACCTTGCGGTTCAGCGCATCGGACATCAGCGTGACGTTGCGCAGGTTCGGCAGGAACCGCCGCTTGGTCTTGATATTGGAATGGCTTACTTTGTGGCCGACCAGCGGCTTCTTGCCGGTCAGCTCGCAACGCCGGGACATGGCTCAACCCTCAAAATCCAGCCGGCGCTTAAGGGCGCCCAAACGGCGCTCGCTCCGGCCCATGCGGTCTGGAAGACGGCCGGACGTATAGGGGGCGGGGCAGAAGGCGTCAAGCGCACCGCAATCGGCGGCTTGGAGCGGGCTCAAGTCGCCGGCCCGAACACAGAATAGACTTAATCGGCGACGACCAGAGTGCCCGCGACGCCTTCTGTGTGTGTGGGCCGGCTGTCGCAAGCGGCATCGGCCCTTGCCGGCACGTCCTGGGCGTCCGACATAGAGCGCGGTCCGTGCCAGAACCGGCCGTGGGCGGCGCACGGGGAATGGAGCTTCGTGCTGGCTTTAACGCCAACCTTTCGGCCCTTGCGGTCCCTGCTGCCGCCGCTGCTGCTGCTGCTGCTGTTCGCTGTTGCTGCTGGTGGTCGCCCCCGCCCCCGCCTCGGCGCAAGGCCGCCTCGAGGCGCGCTATGTCGTGACGCTGGCCGGCTTCCCGATCGGCAAGGGCACTTGGGTCATCGACATTTCCGACACCCGTTTCACCGCTGCCGCCAGCGGTGTCACCACCGGGCCTGATGAAGGTCTTGACCAAGGGCGAGGGCACCAGCGCCGCGCGCGGCACGCTCAATGGCGGCCATCCCACGACCGCGATCTACGCCTCCACCATCAAGAGCCGCAAATGGATCGACAGCGTGCGCGTGACCCTCGACCACGGCAACGTCAAGGATTTCAAGGCCGATCCGCCGCCCGACGATGACAGCGAGCGCGTGCCGGTGACCGAGGCGCAGCGCCATGGCGTGCTCGATCCGATGACCGCCTGGCTGCTGCGCGTCCCCGGCGTCGGCAGCCCGCTCGTCCCCGAAGCCTGCCAGCAGACGGTGGCCATCTTCGACGGCCGCGTGCGCTACGACCTGCAGCTCGCCTTCAAGCGCATGGACAAGGTGAAGGCGGAAAAGGGCTACGCCGGCCCGGTCGTGGTCTGCTCGGTGCATTTCTTGCCGCTCGGCGGCTACATCCCGTCGCGGGCGACCATTAGGTACTTGAAGGCGCAGCGGGATATTGAGGTCTGGCTGGCGCCGATCGCGGGCACACGCGTGCTGGTGCCATTCCGGGCGCAGGGCCCGACCCCGATCGGCGAGGCGGTGATGCAGGCGACCCAGTTCGTCACCGAGGCCAAGCCCACCAGCCGGGCCTCCGCCAACGGCGCGAAAGCGCGCTGAGGCGCCGATTTGAGGGCTTGACTCTTTGCCGGGGTTCGAGTCGTTGCCCCTGTTAATCTTTACGGGTGTTTCAATGCCCTTGAATTGCCGTACCGCTACTCGATCTTGTGGCCATGGAGGGTGGGCTTGCCAGATGTCGCCGTGAACGAAACCGTACAGCACCTGAGTCAGCGATTCGGGCGCGGTTCGTTCCAGACTCGTTCCAAAGCTTAACCGAACGCGCAATCCGCCCATGAGCGCCGTCGCATTGTGATACAGAAGCCCGCCGGCGGGCCCGTTTCCGCCGCCAGTTCGGAAGCGTAATGACCCTCACCTTCTCCCCCCAGCAATCCCGCGCCCCGCGCACCCGCGGCGCCGGCGTGACGGCGGTGCTGGGGCCGACCAATACCGGCAAGACCCACCTCGCCATCGAGCGCATGCTGGCGCATTCCTCCGGCATGATCGGCCTGCCGCTGCGGCTGTTGGCGCGCGAGGTCTACAACAAGGTGGTCGACCGCGCCGGCGTGGACAGCGTGGCGCTGATCACCGGCGAGGAGAAGATCAAGCCGGCCAATCCGCGCTTCTGGGTATGCACGGTCGAGGCCATGCCGCGCGACATCGACGTGGCATTTCTGGCCATCGACGAGATCCAGCTCGGCGCCGATCTCGACCGCGGCCACGTTTTCACCGACCGCATGCTCAATCGCCGCGCGCGCGAAGAGACCATGGTGCTGGGCGCGGCCACCGTGCGGCCGATGGTCGAGAGGCTGTTGCCCGGCGCGCACATCATCAGCCGGCCGCGGCTGTCGATGCTCACGTACGCCGGCGAGAAGAAGCTGACGCGGCTGCCGGCGCGCTCGGCCGTCGTCGCCTTCTCGGCGGAAGAAGTCTACGCCGTCGCCGAACTGATCCGCCGCCAGCGCGGCGGTGCAGCGGTGGTGCTGGGCGCGCTCAGCCCGCGCACGCGCAATGCGCAGGTCGCGCTCTACCAGGCGGGCGACGTCGACTATCTGGTGGCGACCGACGCCATCGGCATGGGGCTCAATCTCGACGTCGATCACGTCGCCTTCGCCTCCGACCGAAAATTCGACGGCTATCAATTCCGCCGGCTCAACCCGGCCGAGCTCGCGCAGATTGCGGGCCGCGCCGGACGGGCGACGCGTGACGGCACCTTCGGCACGACCGGACGTTGCGATCCGTTCGAGCCGGAATTGGTGCAGGCGCTGGAAAGCCACGCCTTCGCTCCAATCCGCGTGCTGCAATGGCGCAATACGGCGCTCGATTTCTCCTCGATCGGCGCGCTGCAGGCTTCGCTCGCGACAACGCCGAGCGAGCCCGGTCTGACGCGCGCGCCGATCGCCGAAGATATTCTGGTGCTGGAGCACGCCTCGCGCGACGAGGAAGTGCGCGCGCTGGCGAAGACGCAAGTCCATGTCGAGCGGTTATGGGACGCCTGCCAGGTTCCCGACTACCGCAAGATCGCGCCGGCCACCCACGCGGAATTGGTGGTGACCCTATTTGGATTTCTGATGCGAGAGGGTAACATCCCCACGGATTGGTTCGCGCGCCAGGTTGCGCAGGCCGACCGAACCGACGGCGACATCGACACCCTCTCCAACCGGATCGCGCATGTCAGGACTTGGACTTTCGTCGCCAATCGCCCGGATTGGCTCGCCGACCCGGAGCATTGGCAGGGCGTCGCCCGCGCGGTCGAGGACAAGCTGTCGGATGCCCTGCACGAGCGACTTACCGAACGTTTCGTGGACCGCCGCACCAGCGTATTGATGCGCCGGCTGCGAGAGAACGCGATGTTGGAAACCGAAATCGGCAAAACCGGCGAAGTGACCGTCGAGGGCCACGTGATCGGCCGGCTCGACGGTTTCATGTTCGCGCCCGACGCTTCCGCCGCCGGCTCCGAAGCCAAGGCGCTCAACGCCGCCGCGCAGAAGGTGCTGGCCGGCGAGATCGAGACGCGCGCCACGCGCCTGTCGCAGGCGCCCAATGAGCAGATCGTGCTGGCCGGCGACGGCGCCGTGCGTTGGCACGGCGATCTGGTCGGCAAGCTGATCCCAGGCGATGACACGTTGCGTCCGCGCCTGCGCATCATCGCCGACGAACATTTGACCGGACCGGCGCGCGAACTGGTGCAGACGCGGCTCGATCTCTGGCTCAAGACCCATATCGAGAAACTATTGGCGCCGCTGTTCTCGCTCGCCGCGGCCGACGACGTCACTGGCATGGCGCGCGGGGTCGCCTTCCAGCTCGTCGAGGCGCTCGGTGTGCTGGAACGGCAGAAGGTTTCCGAGGAGGTCAAGGGGCTCGACCAGCCCGCGCGCGCCACTTTGCGCAAATACGGCGTGCGCTTCGGCGCCTATCACGTCTACCTGCCGGCGCTGCTCAAGCCCGCGCCGCGTTCGCTGGCGACGCAGCTCTGGGCGCTCAAGCACGAGAGCCCGGACGCCAAGGGCGTCGACGAATTGCTGCATCTCGCCGCCAGCGGGCGCACCTCGATCCCGGTGAACAAGGAGACGCCGAAGGCGCTCTACCGCACCGCCGGCTATCGCATTGCCGGTGAGCGCGCGGTGCGCGTCGATATTCTGGAGCGGCTCGCCGACCTGGTCCGCCCGGCGCTCTCCTGGCGCGAGGGCGCGCCGGGGCCGAAGCCGGACGGCTATGTCGACGGGCGCTCGTTCACCGTTACCGGCGCGATGACCTCGCTGACCGGCGCCTCCGGCGAGGACTTCGCCTCGGTCCTGCGCTCGCTCGGCTATCGCATGGACCGGCGGCCGAAACCGGCGGAGCCGGTGGAAATCAAGCCGGCGGAGCCGGTGGAGACTAAGCCGGCCGAGCCGGCCGCCGAAGCAGCGCCTGTGGTGGAGACTGTTTCCGAGCCCGCCGCCGAAACAGCGCCGGCGCCTGAGGCGTCACCGGAAAGTACGGAAGTGCCGCCGGCCGAAGCAGCGGTATCGTTCGAGCCGTCCGCATCGCCGCTGCCCGATGCCGAAATGCTGGCCTCAGCCGGCGAGCCCCTCGCCGATGCTGCGCCGGCGCCTGAAGCCCCTGCTGCAGAGCCAGCGGCCATCGAACCTGCCGTTGCTGAAACGTCGGCTGCGGAAGCAAAACCCGCCGAAGAGCCGGCCTTCATCGAGGTCTGGCGGCCGGGAGGACGCTCCGAGCGTCGTCCGCATCGCCCGCGCCGTCCGCGCTTCCACAGCAGGCGGCGCAACCGGCCGCGACGACGGAAGGCGGCGAGGCAGCGGCTGTAGCAACTGAGGCTGCTGCGCCGGCCGCCCTAAGGCGGCGAGCCCGCGCGCGGACCGCGCCCGCCGCGCGCGGGATGGCGCCGCAACAGCAGCGCGGCGCGCGAGCGGCATGCGAGCGGCAACAGCGCAGCAGCGCGGCGAGCGGCACGGCGACCAGCAGGAGCGCGGCCCCCGCCGCGAGCGGCCACGCCGCCCCCGCCGCGACGACGGGCCCGACCGTGCCGAACGCGAGCGCTATTACGCCAAGCCGCATGGCTCCGGCGGCGGCGACCGCCGCAACAAGGAGCCGGACCCCAATTCGCCCTTCGCCAAGCTCGCCGCGCTCAAGGCGCAGCTCGAGCAGAACGGCAAAGAGCCCTCTTGAGCACCGGCGGTCTGCCCGGCCTCGCCCGCCAACGCATCGACAAATGGCTCTGGCATGCGCGCATGGTGCGCACACGCAGCGATGCCGCCGCCCTTGTGGAGGCGGGCTTCGTGCGGCTCAACGGCAAGCGCATCGCCGCCGCCGGCCAGCCGGTGCGGGCGGGCGACGTGCTGACGCTGGCGCTCGACCGCTCGGTGCGCGTATTGAAGGTCGAGGGCTTCTGCGAGCGGCGGGGCGCGGCGCCGGCGGCGCGGGCGCTTTACCGGGAAATGACCGGGATTTCCGCGCCCGAGGCCAGCGTACCGGCGGCCTGCTCGGCTAGGCTGCCGCCGCCCAAAGTCTGAGCAGAGGGGGGAATCGCTGGCGCCCGCGCGGCTTGCGCCTTAATTTGCGATGGGATAGGCAGCGCTGCCAGCATTGGTCCGGAGTGTTAGATGACCTACGTCGTCGTCGAAAACTGTATCAAGTGCAAGTATTTGGACTGCGTTGAGGTGTGTCCGGTGGACTGCTTCTACGAAGGCGAGAACATGCTGGTCATCCACCCGGACGAATGCATCGATTGCGGCGTCTGCGAGCCGGAATGCCCGGCGGAAGCCATCAAGCCCGATACCGAGCCGGGCCTGGAGAAATGGCTGGAGCTCAACGCCGAATACGCCAAGTCCTGGCCCAATATCACCACCAAGACTGACGCGCCGCCGGACGGAAAAGAGTGGGACGGGGTGCCCGACAAGTTCAAAAAGTTCTTCTCGGCCAATCCCGGCACCGGCGACTGACGCAAGGGGATGGGGCTACTGGGCTACTGCCGGTGGCCCTTTATTACCGCGGCCGTTGTCGGGAATTAACCGATCCGCGAAAGATTGCTAATTTTTATGGCCGGATGGCGCTTTTGCGGCCCCATAAGGCTTTGATTTTGGCCAAAAATGTGCTATATAGGCCAAATCATGAAGGATAACGCCGCCAAATCGCTCCCCCTCTCGGGAGCCTTATTTTTCGCGGCTGCTTCCGAGGGTGTCGGCTAAGAGGGCGTGCAACCCACGCGTCAGCAGTGGCAGCAAAATCGCGTCAGAAATCGAAGAAAGGTTCCGCCGGCCAGGGCCGGGGGGACAAGAAGTCTGCCGTCGCGCGGCGGACCACTCATGCCTCGCGCGGCGCAGTCCGCCGCGGGGCTCCCGCAGCCAAAACGGCCGGCAGCCGCAAAGCGGCCGGCGAAGGAGCTCTGCCCGGAATGGCTACCACCAATAAGAAGACTACCCAGCGACAAGGCTTCAAGACCAACGAGTTCGTCGTCTACCCCGCGCACGGGGTCGGCCAGATCATGGCCATCGAGGAGCAGGAGATCGCCGGGGCCAAGCTCGAGCTGTTCGTCATCAACTTCATCAAGGACAAGATGACGCTCAGGGTTCCGACCGCCAAGATCGTGTCGGTCGGCATGCGCAAGCTGGCCGAGCCGCCGCTGGTCAGGCGCGCGCTGGAGACGCTGAAGGGCCGCGCGCGCATCAAGCGCACCATGTGGTCGCGCCGGGCGCAGGAATACGAGGCCAAGATCAATTCCGGCGACATCGTCGCCATCGCCGAGGTGGTGCGCGACCTCTACCGTTCGGACACGCAGCCGGAGCAGTCCTATTCCGAGCGCCAGCTCTACGAGGCCGCGCTCGACCGGCTGTCGCGCGAGATCTCGGCGGTGCAGAAGATCACCGAGACCGAGGCGGTGAAAGAGATCGAGGCGGCGCTCGCCAAGGGCCCCAGGCGTGGCCCTAAGCCCGCCGACGAGGCGGCCACCGACGAGCCTGCCGAGGAAGAGGCGGCCTGATCCGCCTTCGCCCACGCAAGCCAAGACACGGAATGCCCGGCAGCGATGCCGGGCTTTTTGTCGTTTGCGGAGGCGAATGCTCAGGCGCCCGCTTGCGCTGCAATTACTTTCCGCTCATCTGTGGCGAAATTGTCGCGGCATTCACCGGAAAACGGTGGTAACTGATGAAGCGAATTGGAATGGCTTTGATGAAACGCTTTCTATTGGCAAGCACCGCACTGGTCATGCTGGGTGGCAGCGCCTTCGCGGCCGACCTTCCGGCGCGGATGCCGCTGAAAGCACCTATCGCGGTGGCTCCGTTTTCTTGGACCGGCTGCCACCTCGGCGGCCATATTGGCGGCGCCTGGTCGCACGTTTCGATCTCCGACCCCAATAGCGCCGGTGCATTTCTCACAACCATTACCACTTCACCGGACCAGGCAATCGGCATCGACGCAAGCAGTGTGATCGGCGGCGCGCAGGTCGGTTGCGACTACCAGTTCGCCACGAATTGGGTAATCGGCGCCGCCGGCGATTATTCTTTTGCCAATCTTGACGGCGACGCCGCCGATCCTTTCTTCACCGGCAAGTTCGGCACCCCGACGCTGGACGCGAGAAGTACTTATCTGGCAACTGCGACCGCCCGGCTCGGCTATGCCTGGGACCGCTATCTGGTTTACGCCAAGGGCGGCGCGGCTTGGACGCACAACAAGTACAGCATCAGCAACCTCGCCAATTTCAACAATTTCGGCTGCACCTTCTTCGCCTGTTCGGCGACGGCGAGCGACAGCCGTTTGGGCTGGACCGTGGGCGGCGGGTTCGAATGGGCCTTTGCCAATAGTTGGTCGGCCTTCGCCGAGTTCGATTACTATGATTTCGGCACCAGAACTGTGCTCTTCAACGGGGCCTACCAGCTCGGCAATGTCGGATCGCAGACGCTCGACATCAAACAGCATGTCGAAGCGGTCAAAGTCGGCCTGAATTACCGCTTCAACATTTTCCACTGAAGCGGCACCGCGCAGACTTCCTTCGCGGGCGACTAAGACTTTATGCCTTCGCGGCGTCGTGCGCTGGCGCGCCGTTCGTCTTTTTCCACGCAGCCCACGCCTCGCGCGTCAGCCTGAGATAGCAAAGGTCCAGCATGGCGTCGTCGGTCTGCGACTTGATGTGCCGCTCGGCGGTCTTGTCGAGCACCCAGCCCGATTTCAGCATGTAGCGCGTCATCGCGACATTGCTCGCCAGCACGGTGGCGAGGATGGCGTTGAGCCCGAGCACGTCGAACATGTAATCCTGGAACGGGTACCGCAGCGCGGTGGCCACGCGGCCCTGCCGGTATCGCTGCTCGCCGATCAGCATGAACAGCAGTCCCCGCCGCAGGGCATGATCGATATCCAGGCGGAAGAAGCCGATATGCAATCCGCTCTGCTTCTCGAAAATGCCGATGAGCAGGTGCGATCGCTGATCGAAACGCTTGACGTAGTCGACAATATTGTCGCGCGTCATGCGCTTGGGGCCCGCGTTCAACAGCCGCAGGTTCTTCGCATCGTCCATCCAGCCTGCCCAGCGCTCCGAGGCATCGCCGACGGTCAGCGTGCGTAACGCGAAGGCGCCGCAATCGAGATCGACTACGCGTTGCGGGATTTCTGCCTTCTGGGGCCTGCGCATGGTTCTATTCCGAAGTCCATCATGGCGTCTTGCGGCACGCCAGTTCCCAACGCAGCCTACACGAAGCCGTCGCGCGGCGCGAAGCGGGCCCCTTCGCTTCTTCTTCGATTTCGTAATTCGGGTAGCGGAGGCGATGCGTCACGAGTGTCGTTGCGGCGACTTCGGCTGCGCGTCCGCTTAGTCGCCTGAACGCCGACTTTGTGCTGCATAGCGGCGAACGTCGCGAAGGACCACAAGCAGGCCATGTGAGGCCGGTTAGTGCCTAGGGCTCACGACGGCAAAAGCCCGCGAAGAATATGCATGCTAGAGATCCTTTTGAACGCACGGCATAATCGTTGGGTTATCAGGGCCCCGCGCTCCCGCGTGGAGTCGCAGTGTCAGCCTACGAATTGACCAGTCGGACCTTCGCCTGGTCGGGCTGTGGGGGCAGCGACTTACGAAGGTCCGCAAGAACAGTGGCAGCAAGCTCGGAGGCCGGAACCGGTCGGCCGAAATAGAAACCCTGCACTTGGTCCGCATCGGCGCCGGTGAGGAAGTCGGCCTGTTTCAAGGTCTCGACGCCCTCGACGGTCACCCGCATACGCAGTTCCCGCCCGAGCGCAATGATGCTCTTGACGACCGTCTCAACGTCGCGGCCCGACTTATCGAAGTCCCGCATGAAGCTGCGGTCTATCTTGATTTTGTCGAAGGGGAATTTCCAAAGATAATTGAGGCTCGAATAGCCGGTACCGAAATCGTCCATCACGATAGAGACGCCAAGGGCTTTGAGTTCGCGCAGCTGTTTCATCGTGCTTTCACTATTGCCAAGCAGAAGCACTTCGGTGATCTCCAGTTCGAGCCGATTGGCATCCAGCCCGGACGCCTTCAGCGCGCCGGTAACGACCTCGACGATGGTTTCGGATTCGAACTGGGCCGGGGACAGATTGACGGCGATTGTCAGCTCTTTCGGCCATGCTGCGGCGGTATGGCACGCCTCGCGTAGCACCAAGGCGCCGATCTGATCGATGAGGTGCATATCCTCGGCCACCGGAATAATTTCGGCGGGCGGAATCAGCGTGCCGTCCGGCGCGGGCAGGCGCAGCAGCGCCTCAAATCCGACCAGCCGCCCGCTGCCTATTTTAAAGACAGGTTGATAGTGCAGAACGAACCCGTCATTCAGGGTCGCGTTTCGGATAGCCTTTTCGAGCACGAGGTGAACCTGCAGCGCTTTGTCCATTTCCGGCGTGAAGAAGCATATCCTATTGCGCCCGGCAGCCTTGCCACTATAGAGCGCAAGGTCGGCATGCTTGAGCAGAGTTTCCGCGGTCTCGCCGTCCACCGGCGCCATCGCGACACCGACCGTGACATTGACTCTTATTTCCTGCTCCTTGAAAGACATTGGCTCGCTCAGCATGGACGCTATTCGGCGCGCGAAATACTCGGCCTGCTCTTTGCCGGCTACTCCCGTTTGCACGACGACAAATTCGTCGCCGCCGAGTCTGGCTACCATGTCCTCGATGCGTGTCAGTGCGCTCAACCGTTGGCCGAGCGTACTGAGCAAAAAGTCGCCGCCGGCGTGACCGAGGGTGTCGTTCACCTCCTTAAATCGGTCGATATCAAGGAAGTGCACGGCAAGACGGCCGCCGGGCGCCGGCAGCATGGCGAGAGCGCCGTCCAGCCGTTCGATCAGGCGGGTGCGATTGGCGAGACCGGTCAGCGCGTCGTGATGGGCCAGAAAATGAATGCGCCGGTCGGCTTGCTGCTTCTCTCGCGTGCGTAGATACCATCCGATTGCCGGCACGCCGAATGCCAACGCCGTGATCAAGCAGAGTACGACCGCCGCCACCATAATGACGGAAAAGTGTTCGCTGCGCGCTTTCGTTTCATCGACAAATGCCGCCACCGCCGCAATGGGCTCACCATTGACAATGATCGGAACATAGGCGCGAGCGAAATATTCTGGCAGGCCTGCGGTCTTTCCTTCGGAAATATCGATGACGGTTTTTCCGGTCGCGATCACCTGCGCGGCTTCGGCGCTGAATTCAGAAATGCTTACCAGGCCGATCTTTTCGCGATCACCCGCGAGTTGTGAGTAGCCTTGTCTGTTATAGACCACAAATCGAAATACCTGCCCGTATTTACGCGTTGCCTGCAGGAATGCCATGCTCGACGTGGCTGGGAGTTCGCCGGCCGCAATTTGCTTGAGATCGGGAATATTTGCCGCGATAAATTGAGCCCAATCGCTGGCATCTCCGCGGGCATCGTCATTTATGAGCCGATCGGTCGTCAGTTTGATCGTCATCGTGGTGCCGGCCGCAAGAACGAGCACAGCGACAACCAGAAGCACAATGGCGCGCCGAAATGAAATATCCGCAAGAATTGGCATCAGTGGCCTCAGTTGCCGGCGTGAATGCTCGCACGAAACTTCGAAAGTATCGCCTTGGCGGCGTTGACGAGCTCGGCATTGTGGGGATTGGCGGTCGCGTAGGCATCGACGATGGATTTGAAAATAGCGTCGGCCGTTCTCATGTCCGCCTTCGATGGGATCACGACCTTCCGGTGAGAGTCCGACTTCAGCATGGTCATGACCAGCGCAGTCGATGATTCATTGATTCTATCATACTGTTCCGCGAACCAGGCTCCGCTGCGCTTGCGAATGATCGCTTGCACGTCGTTGGGCAGACTTTCAAATCTCTTTCGGGTCATGAGCAGCGACAGCGGTACGCAGGACGTGGCGAGCATGTAGTGGTTGGCGGCGGCCCGGCCGATGCCGAATTCGATCATGGGAACGGGCGGCACCATGGCGCCGTCTATTTTGCCGGCGCTTAAGGCTTCCGCCGTTTCGTTAAGAGGTATGAATGTGGGCTTGGCACCAAGCTTCTCGATAATCGAGTATTCCGTTTCGTTGTTGGCGCGAATGATCTTGCCTTTCAGGCCGGCGAGCGAGGCAACCGGTTGGCGGGTATGGATGTTCTCTGGGCCGGTGGCAAAGGCGCCGATCACAAAGTAATTCTTGAACCCACGCATCAAGCCGGTGGCAACGAGGCGGGAGAGGACCTCCGTTGCCTCGCGGCCATCGCGATACAACCCGGGCAACTCGATGACGGGGCTGTCCGGAAAGGCCTTACGCTCGTACGGCAGCACGATATAGGCAATGTCCGCAATTCCATCGCGCAGCAACTGCGTTTGCTTGGCTAGATTGCTTCCAAGTTTGCCGCTGAGATAGACGTCGATTGCAACGCGGCCCTTGCCCTCGGCATTGACTGCATCGACGAACGGCTTGATGGCGGAAAGATACAGATGATTGCTATCCGAACTAAAGAACGCCAGCTTGAGCTTGATCGGTTCTGCGGTCGCTGCGGCCGGCAGCAATGCAAGCGCCACTAAAATAGCGCGCAGGAATTTAACGATCATATCGACCTCGAAACATCCGCCGAGGAGTTCAGCGCGGCGTGAGGCAATCAATAAAATTAAATGCTTTCAGCCCACTTACGGCATTGACGAAAATTCGTCCGACAACGCCCGTAAGAGTCTCAGGTAATATTATAGGTGATGGCACGCTACTTTAAGTCCAGACGGGCCCGAGATGCGCGGACATCCTACCGGAATACCAGATGTATTCATCTCGTGGATGACGAACGATACCCCATGCAGGACATCTGAAGAAGCCGCCAACTGCGGCGACCTCACAAGACGTAACCCATCGGGCCCGCGCCCGGCACAGGCAGCGATGGCGTCAAGACGGAGATCGAGGCGGCGCTCGCCAAGGGCCCCAGGCGTGGCCCTAAGCCCGCCGACGAGGCCGCCACCGACGAGCCTGCCGAGGAAGAAGCGGCGTAGGCTTCAGGCTTCATACGAGAACACGAAAGCCCGGCGGAGACGCCGGGCTTTTTTGTATGGGGGTTGCGGAGGCGATGGGTCAGGAACGTCGTTGCGGCGTCTTCGGCTGCGCGTCCGCCTAATCGCCTGTACGCCGACCTTGTGCTGCATAGCGGCGAACGTCGCGGATGTCCAAGAGGCGACTTCGCCGAGCAATACAAGCGTGGCTTCTCACCACGTATAGCGCAGCGTGCCGCTGCCGGCGTAGAGTTGGTGACCGCTGGCGAACTCGCCGTCGAATTTGGCGAGCAGCGACCAGTTCGGCGCGAAGAACAGTTGCGCGCCGGCCGACGTGAGCGCCGAATCGTGCGCGATCGGCGCGCCGTTGACGGTGAAGCTCGTGCCCGGCAGCGACACGAACGAGGCATTGAGCGCCGGGTTGCTCACCCAGTCGTGCGCCCAGGCGAGCTTGCCGCGCAGCACGAGCGGCATCGTGCCGAGCGCGGTGAGATCGTCGAAACGGGCGCCGAGCTCGCTGCGCGTATCGGTGCCGTTCATGGCGTTGTAGGAAAGTCCGAAACCGCCGCCGGTCAGGTCGGTTTCGCTGTAGGCCGGCGTGTGGAACCTCTGCATCCGGATCGCCGCGTAAGGCGTGACGCCGGCCGCGCCGCGATACATCGGCACGGCGAAGCGATAGCCGCCTTCCAGCCGCGCGGCATAGCTCTGGCCTTGGAAGCTTGCAGTAAGCTGGTCGCCCAACGCGGTGCGGTTGGTGGTGAACCAGTTGTTGGCGAAGGCGAGCGCGGCGGCGAGGTAAGCGGGCCCGCTATGCGTCATGCCATAGACGCCGCCGAGGAACGCGTCGCTGCGCCCGCTGCCGAGCGCATTGGCGAGATTCCAATTGCTGCCGCCGCCGGCCACCGAGAAGCCGAAAATCGTATCGGGCGAATAGTGATAGTCCATGCCGCCGGCATAGCCGTAGGTGCTGGCGGTGACGTTGTTCGATCCGGCCGCCGGATCGCCGTTGCTCCGGCTGCCGCCGCCGAAGCCGGTGCCCCAGGCGGCCCAGCGCTGATCGAATGTTTGCTTCGGCGGCGCTTTGACGTTGAGCACGCGCGCATAGGCGAGCGCCACGTCCGGCGGCAGGCTCGTTTCCTCTTTGGGTGCAAAGCCGAGCGCGCCGCCGCCTCCTCCACCGCCGCCGCCACCGCCATAGCCCGTCGGATCGAGCATCAATGTCAAAAACGCGTTCATCAGATTGAAGGCGCCCTGTTCGGCGCCGGTGGCGTTTTCGCCGTCCAACTGCGCGAGCCCATTTTGTTGCGCGCTTCCGGTCAGCCCGAAAATGCCGACAAAATTCGGCGGCAGCGCACCTCCGTTATTGAAAAAATTGTTCAAGGCGGTGGCAACGTTCTGCTGGTTCGAATTGAGCTGCGTCCCGGCGCTCTGCCCCAGCGAGCCAGTCAAATTCAGGAAAACGTCGTTGCTGCTGTAGGCGAGGTTGTCGGTGAAGTTTGCCGGCAAGTTGGCGTTGGTCAGGCCGGAGAATGTGGTGCCGCCGAGTCCGCCGGTCGCGCTGAGGATGGTGTACTGCTTGGTTAGATAGCTGCCGGCGGCAAACTGGGCGTTCACGGTTCCGGCGAGCGTCGCGGTGCCGCTGACCGCAGCGAACGTCGCGCTCGATGGATTGAGATGAACCGCGTACAGCGCGCCGGGCTGGAACGCCAAGTTGCCCGAAACCGTCGTCGACGTGCCCGGCGTGCCGGAGCCGGGTGCGAACGTGCCGCCGGCATTGATCTGCGTGGCGCCGACAATGCCGGTGCCCATCAGCGTGCCACCATTCACCGTCAGGCTCGTCGCCGGCGAAAGATCGCCGTTGACGATGATGGTGCCGCCCTGAACGTTCCAAGGGTCGGTTTGGCCGTAGCTGCCGGTCACTGTCCAGGTGGCGCCGACAACGTTGAAGGTCGAGAAGCCCTGGTACTGCCCGCTTGGCCCGATCAGCCCGAGGTCGAACGCGGCGCTGCCGCTCGCACCGCCGAGCTGGAACGTGTCGCTTCCGGCGCCGATCACATTACCAATGATCGAGTAGCCCGGTGTCAGCGTGAGGTTGTTGCTGCCGCCGGTGAACAGGATGGCATCGGCGCGGGTCACGCCGTCGCCGTCGAGGCCGCCGGAAATCGTACCGCCGTTGATGACTGTCAGGTTGGCGCCGATGACGCCAACGCCGCCCGCTCCGTTGGAGGCTGCGAAGATGGCGGCGAAGCTTCCGGCCAGACCGCCGGCGCCGCCGGTGCCACCAATACCGCCGGCGGACCCACCGGCGCCGCCGGCGCCGCCGCTGCCAAAAAGACCGCCGCTGCCGCCGGACCCACCGGCGCCGCCGGTGCCGCCAAGACCGCCGCCCGCATTGCCACCTGCACCGCCGGCGCCGCCGTCGCCCGCAAGTCCGCCGGTGCCGCCCGAGCCGGCCACGCCGCCGCTGCCGCCGGTACCACCGGTGCCGCCAGCACCACCGTCGCCGGCAACGCCCCCAGTGCCGCCTGCGCCAGCGGACCCACCGGTGCCGCCGGCGCCGCCGATGCCCGCAACGCCACCGGCACCGCCGTTGCCGCCAGTGCCATCGTTGCCGGCAACGCCACCAGTACCGCCGGCGCCGCCATTCCCCGCGAGACCCCCGCTACCGCCGGCGCCACCTGCGCTGCCACCGTCACCGCCGCTGCCGCCGTTACCTGCAACGCCACCGGCGCCGCCGGTGCCGCCATTGCCATTATCGCCGGCTGCGCCGCCGGCGCCGCCGGTGCCGCCGCTACCCGCGGCGCCACCAGTACCTCCGCTGCCGCCCGTGCTGCCACCGACGCCACCGCTGCCGCCATTGCCGGCAGCGCCCCCAGTGCCGCCGGCACCACCCGCGACTGTCCCGGTGCCACCCGCGCCACCATTGCCGCCGCTGCCGGCAAAGCCACCGCTGCCACCGGCGCCGCCCGCGCTGCCCCCCGCACCACCGGTGCCACCGTTGCCCGCAGTACCACCGGAACCGCCGGCGCCGCCCGTGTCGCCGGTGCCACCATTGCCGCCGGTGCCACCGCTGCCGGCACGGCCACCGTTACCGCCGGTGCCGCCAGTACCGGCCGCGCCACCGGCACCGCCGCTGCCACCGCTGCCGCCAACGCCGCCGGCGCCGCCGACACCGCCAGTGGCGGCCGCGCCGCCGGCACCGCCACTGCCGCCGATCCCCGCCATACCGCCGGCACCGCCAGCACCGCCGACACCCGCAACGCCTGCGGCGCCACCGGCCCCGCCCGTGATGACCCCGGTATTGATGAGTGTGCCGCCGGTAGCAAAGGTGACGCCGGCGCCGCCGATGCCCCCGTTGCCGGCGGTGCCATAGACGCCGCCGGCTCCCCCGGCGCCGCCCTGACCACCCGCTCCGCCGGCGCCGCCGGTCCCGCCACCGCTCACGCCGGTACCGCCCGCGCCGCCGTTACCGCCGTTGCCACCCGGCCCGCCATTGCCGCCATTGCCGCCGGCACCACCGGAGCCACCGGCACCGCCGGCGACAGTTCCCGAATTGATTACCGTGACGCTGTTCGTGACTTGCACGCCGGCGCCGCCAGCGCCCCCGGCGCCGCCACTGCTGCCGGTCCCGCCATCGCCGCCTTTGCCGCCATTACCGCCAGCCCCGCCGTCTAAGCCGGAGCCGGCAGGACCACCGATGCCGCTCGCGCCGTTACCGCCGGTGCCACCTGGACCGCCTGTCGCACCGGCACCGCCCGCGCCGCCAGCGCCGCCATTGATCGTTTGCGAAGTCGTAATGGTGGTGTTGCTGGTCGCCAGCGCACCGGCCCCGCCCGCACCGCCACTGCTGCCCGAGGTGGCGGCGCCGCCTGTACCGCCGTCGGTGCCGCTGCCGCCGGGAGTGACACTGTCGGCGCCCGGGGTCCCGGGCACGCCAGCCGTGCCGGCCGCGCCGTTCGAACCGGATCCGCCGTCGGCTCGAGCTGCGCTCACCCCGAGCGCCAACAACATAATAATGACCGCGATCAAGGGATCGCGCGCGCAACTGCCAAACTTCACGAGTGCGCGCAGTCGGCCGACACACAGACGAGCCATTACACGAAGGACCTTACCCGCCTCTACAACAACGCCCCTTTTATCGACCGCAGCCTATAGGTCCGGTGGCGGCGCAGCCACGATGTGCGCGCGGAATTTCTTAAAAAGCGTGCGATTTCGCCGCCCTGTGCCCCTCCAAACACAGCTCGAAAAGGGGCCCGCCTTGCGCGTGGGTCGTCACGATAAGAGCACGATGCGGCCCTGCCAGGCCCGCGTCCGGCACGGGAGCGATGGCGTCAAGACGGAAGGAGCACGCGGGCGCCTCTTCGCGTTCAGCGCACCTTGCGCTGGCCGAAGGTCGGCTGCACTTCCGGAATGGGCGGCATCTGCCAGGTGCCGGTGACGGGTATGCCGGTATCGCGATTGATGACCACGTCGAGCACGGTCGGAATGTTGGAGCGGATCGCCTCGCGATAGGCATCGCCGAACTGGTCGGGGTGTTCGATGCGGATGCCGCGTCCGCCCATGGCCTCGACCATCTTGGAAAAATCCGGATTCCACAATTGCCCGGTCCGCTCGTTGACGAAGCTGGTGCCGAGCTCGCGGCCGCCGTGATAGGCAAGCTGCAGGTCGCGGATGGTGCCGATGGCGTAATTGTTCTGCAACACCCACACCGCCGGAAGATTGTGTTCGACGGCGGTGGCGACGACGTGCGGCATCATCATGAAACCGCCGTCGCCGCACAGCGTCACGCAGGGCGAATTGGGCCGCGCCAGCCGCGCGCCGAGGACGCCGGATACGCCGAAGCCCATGGCGGCAAAGCCGCCGGCCGTCAGGTGATTGCCGGGCGTCTTCGGATTCCAGTACTGCTCCGACCAGACCTGACAGTTGCCGACGTCGTCGACCATCACCGTGTCGGGCGGCGAGATCTTGTTCATCTCCGCCATGATGCGGCGCGGCTCGATCGGCACGTCGTTGGAGCGCTCGAACGGTGCGCAGAAATTGCGCCAGTCCGTTTGCCAGCCTTCGATCTCCTTGCGCCAGGCACCGCCGAAATGGCGGCTGCCTTTGGCGCGGGCGATGCGCGCCGCCTGGCCGAGAAAGGCCTTGGCGTCGCCGACCATGCCCATCTCGACCGGGTAGTTGCGGCCGATTTCTTCCGGGTCGATGTCGACCTGAATGATGCGCGTCGGCGGCACGTTGTAGACGTAGCCGGGCAGCCACGACCCGGCATGCAGATCGTTGAAGCGGGCGCCGATCGCCAGAATCACATCGGCGTTGCGGACGGCTTCGGTGGCCGGATACTCGCCCCACACGCCGGCAACGCCGAGATGCAGCCGGTGGTCAGCCGGCAGCGCGCTCTTGCCCATGAAAGACGTATAGACCGGAATATCGAGCTGTTCGGCCAGCGCCTTCAGCTCCTCGTAAGCGCGGCCGACGCGCACGCCGCCGCCGGCGAGGATCAACGGCCGCTGCGAACTGGTGAGAAGGTTGAGCGCCTTCTCGACGGTCTCGTCGGAAACGGTCGTGCGCCAGTTGAGCGGCTCTCCCTGCGCGTTCGGTTCGGGCGTCGAGACCGGGGCGGTGCGCATATAGAGATCGTAGGGCATGTCGAAATGCACGGGGCCCGGGCGGCCGGTGCGCATCATCGAAAAGGCGCTGGGCAGCGCCTTGACCAGATCCTCGACCTTGCTAATGCGCCAGGATTTCTTGACGATCGGGGTGAACATCGAGGACATGTCGCCGTGATAGCGATAGTCGTCCTGCAAGGCGCCGCTGTTGAGCTGGTTCGTCGGCACATTTCCGGTAATGACGAAGAAGGCCGAGCCGTCGTAAAAGGCATTGGCCACCGAGATCATCAGGTTCATGGGGCCGGGGCCGGTGGACGCATAAACCGCAAGCGGCTGCCCGGTGAGGCGATAGTAGACGTCGGCCATGAAACCGGCGGTTTGCTCTATGCGCGGCGAGATGTGGCGGATGCGGTCGGTCTGTTTGTAGAGCCCGTCGAGCAAGCCGATGGCGCCGTGGCCGGCATAGCCGAGAATATAAGGCACCTTCTCCTTGACCAGATACTCGGCGATGATGTCGGTGCCGCGCATCTCGTTGGAGCCGGCATGATAGGTGGAAGCTTGCACCGGCGGTGCAGGTGGCGAATAGCTGGACGACGGCGCGCTGGTACGGCCGAGGTAACTTGAAGCGCGTTGCTGCGATCCGTAGGAAGAGTAGCCGGACGATGAAGGCTGCGACCCGTAGCTCTCATACGACCTGGTCTGGTCCGACATCGCTCTCCCTCCCTTGTTTCCTCGCGCAATGCCGGCGTGCAATCTGCGGCCGATGCACTCATTCCGCGGCCCGCGCGTCGCAGATTATGGTGAAGGCGTTCGCGCAGGGAGCATCATCTTAGGCCTATGGCGATGGCGAGCAAGGTGCCGGACGGCCCCCGAGGGCTCGCGCAGTTAGAAGCTCTTTTAGTTTTTTCCATGCGTCCAATGCTCTCGGGCCTGCTGCTTAAGCGACGAGCGCAGGATGCTCCAACCTCCGCCAATCGGATTCCAATGGGCGTGCGGAACGCCGTGCTTTGCCCGAACGTGGCCGATCGGCTATATCGATCCCGGGGCTAGGGCAGCAGCGGCAATGCCAGCACGCAGGCAAGCGATCGCGGTCGGATTGCAACTCTTCACGTCAATGGCCCTGATCTTGGCGGGCATCGTCTTTGCCCACGCCGCAGAGCGCGTCGCCTTGGTCATCGGCAATGGCGCCTATCGAAACACTATTACGCTGCCTAATCCACCGCACGACGCGAGAGCAATCGCGAACCTGCTGCGTGGCTTGAACTTCGAAGTCATCGAAGGCGAAGACCTCACCAAGGCCGCGCTCAATGAAAAGCTGCGCGAGTTCGCCAAGGAAGCCGAGCAGGCCAAGGTCACGTTCGTCTTCTACGCCGGCCACGGCATGCAAGTTAACGGCAAGAACTATTTGATACCGATCGACGCGAAGCTCGCCGATGCCACCGCGATCGATTTTGAAACGGTGGACGTCGACCGCGTCATCAATTTCGCGAGGCAGGGCAATGGCGTCGCAATCGTTCTTTTAGACGCGTGCCGCGATAACCCGCTGAGCAGGCGGTTCGCGCGCAGCTTCGTCGCCTCGCGTTCCGCCGTTATCGGACAGGGGCTTGCCGAGCCCAAGATCAGCGGCGGCGGCGTTGTCATCGGCTTCGCGACCGCTCCCGGCGAAGAAGCAAGCGATGGCGCCGGCGGGCACAGCCCATTTACGGCTGCGTTGCTGAAGCACCTGGCAACGCCGGGCCTGGAAATCCAACTCGCGCTGACGCGCGTGACGGCCGACGTTTATGCCGCGACCAAAGGCGCGCAGGAGCCATGGCACAATTCGAGTTTGCGCGCGGAATTCTATCTGAATCGCGCCGCGGCGGCCAAGCAAAGCCAGGTCGCCACGGTCGTGCCGGTCGCCCCACCTGCGCCGACGGCGATCACGCGGACAATCTCGCTCAAGGTCAAAATAAAAGGGACCCAGGTGCACGTTAGTACGCCGCGGGAAAAAGCTCCGCGGGTTTGGAAGAAAAGCACCACCAGGAAAGCCTTTTCGGCCGAGGTCAACTTAGAGAACACGATCGTTCTCAAGGACGACAAGGTATTTGTTGGTGCCGACGACAAGAATAAGCCGGGTATCTTCATTATCGAATGCGGACGCGGGTATTTCAATTCCGACTCGGATTTTCCACGCATCCCCATCAAGAACGGAGGAAGCAGCGCGGGTCATCTGAAATGCAAATACGAGAAAAAAGGAGACATCTACGACATCAGCTTTGGCATGAGAATCGACGATTCCACCGAACCTCCAGGAATTCGCCGAGCTTCATATCTACGGCAGGAATGGGAAGCCAACCTGTCATTGGACGCCGACAAGTGCCATCTTCTGTCGTTCAACAGACTTTTTGAGTTATCGATCGTCAACGACCAACAAAAACTTATGGATGCTTTACACACCTTTCGCGGTAAGATGACATCGGGCGAATGTTCTGTCGCGCGCTAGCCTCCCACGACCGGCGGCGCGCATTGTCCGTATTGTAGGCCGGCGCGAAGGGTGCGCGAACGGCGGCCCTAACGCCGCCCGTGCCGCTTTTTCTTCGGCTCCTCGGCGGCGAGCTGCTTGAGCATATCGGCGGCGTCCTTCATTTTCGGGTCGAGCTTGAGCGCCGCGCGCAAATCGGCGGCGGCGCCCTGCTTGTCGCCGCTATCGGCCCGCGCCAGCGCGCGGTTGAAGTGCCCCGATGCGCTGCGCGGATCGAGCTTGAGCGCGGCATCGTAGTCGGCCAAGGCGCCCTTCTTGTCGCCGGTTTCGAAACGCACATTGCCGCGGTTGTAATAAGCCTGGGCGTAGTCCGGCTTGAGCGCGATGGCCTTGGTATGATCGGCGATCGCCGCATCGATGCGGTGCAGTCCGTGCTCGGCGTTGCCGCGCCCGGTATAGGCATAGGCCGATTTCGGATCGTAATGGATCGACTCGCTGAAATCGGCGAGCGCCAGCTCGAACTTGCCGAGCCGCCGGTACATGGCCCCGCGCTGCAGATGCACCAGCGAGCGGTCCTTGGCGCTGCCGCCGGGCGCGTTGATCAAGGCGGTGCAGGCGGCGATCACGTCGTTGACGTGGGCGAGGCTGAAATGGGTATTGGACACCGGAAAGGTGCAGAGGAAATATCGCGCGCGGATGTCGTCGCGCGTGAGGTTCGTGCGCTTGGCCTGCGCCTTTTCGTCGGCATTGCCAATCTTGGCGAGCACATCGAGCGCTGGCGCAAAGCCGGGCGCCAGTTCCAGCGCCTTGCGCAGCGAGGCGATGGCCTCGGCATGCTTGCCCAGTCTGTCGAGCGGCTCGGCGCGGTTGGCGTAGGCGAGCGGGTGGTCAGGCTCGAGTTCGATCGCTGTGTCGTAGTCGGCAACCGCCGCGGCCGTCTGGCCGAGAAAATCCTTGGCGATGCCGCGGTCGAGATAGAGCGCGCTGTCCTTGGGGCTGAGCTTGATGGCCGCATCGAAATCGGCGACGGCGCCTTTCGGATCCTGCGTCATGACGCGCACGAAGCCGCGTCCCTTCCAACCGCCCGGATTGTCGGGCGCGCGCTCGATCGCGGCGCCGTAGTCGGCCACAGCACCGGCATAGTCCTTCTTGTTGCGCCGGGCGTCGCCGCGGTCGAGCAGGATGTCGACATTGTTCGGCTTGAGCTTAAGCAGCGCGTCGTAGTCGGCGATGGCGCGGTCTTCCTCGCCCTTGCGGTGATAGGAAAGCCCGCGCGGCTCGTAGATATCGACGCCGAGGTCCGCTCGCATGGCGAGCGCCCTGTCGTAGTCGGCGATGGCCCCGTCGTATTGGCCGAGCTTGAAGTGCGCGCTGGCGCGCACGAAGTAAGTGAGCGCCTCGTCGGGCGCCAGGCGAACGGCCGCTTCCGCGTCGGCGAGCGCGCGGTCGGGCCGGTGGGCGACGTTCCAGAAATTGGCGCGGTTGATATAGCCGCGCGCATAGCCCGGATCGGTCTCGATTGCCTTGTCGAGGTCCTGCTGGGCGAGCTCGAGCTTGCGGGTGAAGGTGTAGACGAAGCCGCGCTGGGCATAGGCGTCGGCGAGCGCGCGCTTGTCCGCCTTGCCGCCGGCGATCACGGCCGAGCAGGCCTCGGCCCGTTGCTCCAGCGTGGCGTCGCGCCCGTGGCATAAGGTGTCTTCGGAAGCCGCCTGGGCGAAGGCCGGCCCGGCCGTTGCGGTTGCGGCAAGGCCCGCCAGCAGCCCGCAAACAATGCTCAACCCTTTGGCGTTCATGGCATTTACGGGCGGTGCGCCGCCCGCCTCCTGGCCACGGCCTAGCTTGCCGCGTTCCGGGCCGCCGCGACAGTGGGGGAGGTGGCCGCCTTGAACCGGCCGGCGGCATGCCCCCACTCACAGGGGAAGGTCCGGCTGTGCGTCGCGCATAGCGCGCTGCCAGTTCAAACGGGAGGTATCCATGCGGTCCGGTGCAATCGCGGCGATGGCGGCTGTTGCGGTTCTGGCGTCGGTTGCCGGCGGCGCCGGCGTCCGCGCCGAAGAAGCGGTCAACCCGCAATACGCCCAGTTCGCCAAGCGCATGTTCGCAGAAAGGCTGGCGGCCAAGGGCGTGTCCTATGCCTGCTTCACGCGCCGATACGACGCCGCGCATCTCGCCCAGCACCCGCAGCAGAAGGTCAAGTTCATGACGCTGGTGGTGCGGGCCGAGTTTCTGCCCGAGGACCGCGACCTCAACTACAGCTTCCAGTTCGATGTCGGCTTCCGCGACCGCAACGGCGATTTCAATTCCAGCGGCTCCTGCGGCCATGCCGCGGTCACGCCGGAAACGCCCAATGCGCTGCATCTGGGCTGCGGCGTCGATTGCGACGGCGGCGGCCTCTCGGTCGCCTTGGCCGACAGCGACAAGGCGATCGTGGTCCGCCTCGACAGCATCGCCATCTGGGACGCCAGCAAGCCGGACGCCGAGCGCACCAGCTTCGACGGCGGTACCGACGACCATGTGTTCCGGCTCGATCGCGTCAACAACGACGTCTGCAAGAAAATGATCGAGAGCTACGACGACAAGCCTGCTACCATGTAGCGGCAACGTCAAAGCTGCGGAGGAATGTCATGCATCGACGCAATATGCTGACCGCATTTATCGCCGGCGCCGGCGGGCTGATCGCCGCCGCCACGGCGCCACGCAAAGCGCAGGCCGCGCCCGACAAATCGAAGGTCGTCTATCATCTGGCCGATCTCGACAAGGTCGCCTTCGTGCTGGGCAATATCCGCAACCACTACAAGGGCGTCGGCGGGCCGGACAAGGTCACCATCGCGCTGGTGGTGCATGGGCCGGCGCTCAAGGCGTTCCAGAAGAAGGCGGCCGCGCCCGATCTCGCGCGCCACGTCGGTGTCTTTGCCAAGGACGGCCTGCAGCTCAACGCCTGCGGCAACACCATGCGGGCGCAGAAGATAACGCTCGCCGACCTGCTGCCGGGCTTCGTCAAGGCGGATAAAGGCGGCGTGGTGCGCCTGGTCGAGTTGCAGTCGATGGGCTACGCCTATTTGCGGCCCTGATCGCGCTCACTGCAGCGTGGAAAAATTCGGATAGACGGCGCGGTGCGGCGCCGGTGCCGTGTTATTCGACGCGCGGCTTGGCTGCGGCCGGGCATAGACCCGGCGGCCCGAGCGCGGGCGCTCCTCAGTCTCTTTCGCCTTGGCGTTAAGCTCGGCGATGGTCGACGGGCTGACGATGGTCTGCGGCTTCAGATTGGCCACCGGAAACCGCTCTTTGCCGGAGCGGGCGGTCAAGGCGCGGTCGACGCTCTGCACCGGCGCGCCGGCGTTTTCCACAACCGTCGGGCGGCTCAGCCAATAGATCGGGACGACGAACAGGGCGAGCCCGAACAGGATGGCGATCATATAGATCGCCACCGAACCGGCGAGGTCTCTGGCTTCCGACGGGTACATGACGCTCCGGACGATAAGCTATTGTTGCGACTATGGTTCCCGGCCAGGATGTCGCATGGGATAACCCGGCCGGTCCCCCGCGCTTGCCGCTGGGACCCGCGCGGCGTAGACCATAGCCCATCACCCCGAGCGAGCCTAGGGAGCAGAAAATGACCGCCATTCGCGGCTATGTTGCACCGACCACGGAGGCTGATGCTCTCGGAGTGCACTCGCTCGACCGGTTCGTGCTGGCGGTACCCGATGCCGCCGTGGCGCAGGAGTTCTACGGGCTGTTCGGGCTGGACGTGCGGGCCAAGGGCAACACGCTGGAGCTCAAGACCTTCGGTCACGACCACCGCTGGGGCTCGGTGGTGGAGGGCGCCAAGGCCAAGGCGCTGCATCATCTGTCGTTCGGCTGCTATGCCGACGACCTGCCGCGGCTGAAGGCGCGCATCGAGGGCAACGGCGTCAAGCTGATCGACCCGCCGCCCGGCTTCGAGAGCAACGGCTTCTGGTTCCGCAACCACGAGGGCACGCTGATCGAGGTGAAGGTCGCGCCCAAGGTGTCGCCCGACAACAAGGCGCAAAGCGAGTGGAATACGGTTGGCCCGGGCGTTGCCGCCGCCTCCACGCGCGAGAAGGCGCCGCCGGTGCGCCCGCGCCGGCTCTCGCATGTGCTCACCTTCACCCGCGACATCGACGCCTCGATCGACTTCTATACGCGCAATCTCGGCTTGCGCTTGTCCGACCGCGCCGCCGATCTGGTCGCCTTCATGCACGGCATCCACGGCAGCGACCATCATCTGCTGGCGCTGGTGAAATCGAGCGCGCCCGGCTTCCATCACTGCTCATGGGATGTCGCCTCCATCAACGATATCGGCCTCGGCGCCATGCGCATGCACGACAAGGGTTACCAGAAGGGCTGGGGGCTCGGCCGCCACGTGCTCGGCTCCAACTATTTCCATTACATCCAGGATCCCTGGGGCAGCTTTTCGGAATATTCCTGCGACATCGACTACATCCCGAAGGAAGAGCGCTGGCCCTCCGCCGACCACAAGCCGGAGGATTCGTTCTACCTCTGGGGCCCGGACGTGCCGCGCGAATTCACGCTCAATGTCGAGGGCGGCGAGAGCTGAGCCCGTCCCCGGGCTACAGCTCAGGATGACGGCGGAAGTCACTCCACGATCTTGACTTCCTCGCCGACTTTGACCCGGTCGTGCGGGCCCAGGCCGTTGAGCACGCGGAAGCGATCGAGCGGGCGGTCGGACACCGCCATGCGGTGGGCAAGGCTGGCCACCGTGTCGTGCCGGCCGACCTTGACCACCTTCAGCCGCAGCGGGCGCACTTCCTGACTTTCCTTCAGGCTCATGCGGCGGAAGCTCGCGATCGATTCGCGAAACGAGCGGTCGACCGCCGGCGTCATGTTCTTGGTGGCGAAGATGAAGCGGTAGACGTCGCTGCCGAAGCGCACCGCGAACAGCCGGAACGACCATTGCTCGCCTTTGGCCGTGGCGGTCGCCGCCGGGAAGCCGTTGACGGTGAATTCCCGCGCGCTCGCCGGGTCGACGTTCTCCATCCAGCCGGAAGTGAGATAGGCCGGCAGCGACTGCTCGGCCGGCACGCTCACCACGTCGAGTCGCAGGGCCTCGCCGCCGCCGTCCTTCAGGCCCAGCACCGCCTGCGCGGTGTTGTCGAGGGTAAAGCCGGGCGGCGCCAGAAAGGTGAAGCCGAGCTTGGGATGCAAAAAGCGCCGCCCGCGCACGAAGCCCTCGCTCGGGTCCTCGCCGTAGACCATGCCGTTGAGGTCGGCGAGGTATTCGTTGCGGTCGCGCTCGCCGTTGCCGGGGCCGCTGAACTGGCGCGCATTGGCGATCGCGTTCTTCACCCGCGCCGGCGTGGAGGGATGGTTGGACAGGAAGTCGGGCGCGTAGCCGCGGGCGCTCGATCGGAGATCGGCCTTGCGCTGCATGTCGGTGAGGAAGCGCGAGGCGCCGTAGGGATCGAAGCCGGCGCGCGCCGAAATGCCAACGCCGATGCCGTCTGCCTCGAATTCCTGCGCGCGCGAGAAGCTCGCCAGCGCGAGCTTGGATTTGGCGAGCGCCAGCGCGCTGGTTTGCGGGTCGCTGACCACCTCGGTCATCACATGGTCGACCAGCGCCGCCTGGCGCGCCTGTTCCATGCGGATCTCGGCGTGGCGCGCGATCACATGCCCCATCTCATGCGCGAGCACCGAGGCGAGCTCGGCCTCGTCGTTGGCGAGCGCGACCAGCCCGCGGGTGACGTAGAGATGGCCGCTCGGCAGCGCGAAGGCGTTGATCGCCGGCGAGTTGAGCAGCGTCACCTCGTATTTCTGCTCGGGCTTTTCCGAGGCCGCCACCAGGCGATCGACCATCTTGCTGATCGTCGCGTGCAGCTTCGGATTGTCATAGACGCCGCCATAGGAGGCGAGGATGCGCACGTTCTCGCGCTGCTCGGCGGTGCGCATCGGCGCCGGCGGGCCCGGCTGCGGCAGCGTCAGCTTGGGCAGTTGCAGCGAGGCTTGGCCGTTGTTGGGCAGGCCGGTGCAGCCGGCGAGCGCCAGCGCGAGTGCTGCGCCCGCGATCCATCTTGCCGCTCGTCCCCGTGCCGCCATTGTGGCGCGCCCCGCCCCTTTACTGCCCCGCCACGAGCTCGATCTGCTCGGGCGCGTCCGCCTCGATGATGGGCCCGCGCCGCTCCTCGAGCCAGCCGCGCACCAGAACCCGACGACCGGTGAGGCTGCGCGGCGCGATCCCGGCCGCAGCAAAGCTGCGCTCGTTGCGCCGCGGAATGGCGACGCTGAAGTCACTCGTCCAGCGCGGCCCGAAATTCACATATATAGTGCCGCCGCTTTGATGCACCGACAAGACCTTGCCTTCCACCAGCACGAAATGGCCGCGTGCGTCCCTGAGGCGAGTGGAACTTTCCGCCGGCAAAGGGGCGAAATTGGGATCGGCCCACAGGCCCCGGCGCGCCGCCCGGGCGCTGCGTTCGGCCGCCAGCAGCTCGTCGGCGCAAGCCTTATTGCCGACCCGCGGCCCGACGCGCGCCCGGCCTTGCTGCAGCAGCGCCAGTTGCAGCGACTGTTTGGCGTCGCCGGCAAAGGCGAAAGCGACGAGCCGCCCATAGCGGTCGTGCTCCGGCCCGAGCTTGTAGAGCCGCAAGCGATGGCCCGCGGCCAGCGCGGCCAGCGCGGCACGGGCTTGCCCGGCGACCTCGATCGCCGCCAGGCGCAACACGCGGCCGTCGACAAGCTGCAAGGTGCGGCCATCGCGCACGGCGGCGACCTCGGCGTTGCCGAGCGGCGTGAGCGGGCAGCCCTGCTGCGCAGCCGCCGGCGCGGCGAGCGGCAGCGCCAGATAGAGGGCTGCGGCGAAGAGTGCGCGTTTCATTGTGGCGATTGTCGGAACGTCCCGCCGCCGCCGTCAAGAGCGCCGCCGAACGAGCGGCGCCATCGCTGCCGTGCACGGCCGGCCACGTTATGCTAGGTCTCCCCGATCCGGTCCCGTAGCTCAGCTGGATAGAGCAGCGGTTTCCTAAACCGAAGGTCACAGGTTCGAGTCCTGTCGGGACCGCCATTTTAATTGGCTTTTTGAATAGGGAAGAATTTTTGGCTCTGTTCGGAAGCCCGTGCTTATGAACTGCGGCCGCACCCGGATCGTCGAGCTATAGAACGGGATTCCTGAGCACTCCGATCGTTTGAATCTCGCATTCGATTACGTCACCGGGAAGGGAGTAGCGGGTCGCTGCGATCAGACCCTGTCTCGGCTGCCAGTTGCCGCCGAGTTCCTTGTCGGCCGACCATGCCGTTCCCGCCGGCGTGCCGGTGATGATGATCATCCCCGGTTTCAGGGTGAAATTGACCGAGAAAAAATGAATGAGATCGGTACAGGACCAGATCATATTCCGCGTGTTGCTCGACTGGCGCAGTTCGCCGTTGATGCGGGTGCGGATGTCAAGGGCCTGAGGATCGCCGATCTCGTCGGCGGTTACGATGCAGGGCCCGAGCGGCGCGCTGGTGTCGAAGGCTTTTCCGCGGCCGAGCTCGTACCACGTGAAATTTCCCGCCTTGCGCACCTGCCTGTCGCGCGCGGTCACGTCGTTGACGATGGTGTATCCGAACACGTGCTCGATCGCCCGCGCCTTGGGGATGTGACGACCGGCGCTACCGATGACGATCGCAAGCTCGCACTCGCAGTCGAGCTTGCGCGTGAGCTTTTCGTCGTAGCGAATGGGTTCGTCCGGGCCGATGACGCTGTCGGACGTCTTGACGAAGAATTCCGGCTCCTTTCCGCTTGTGGGTGAGGCGGCCTTCTCGTCGTTATGTTCGCGATAGTTGCTGCCGGCACAGAGAATGGTGGACGGCATCATCGGGGCTGCGAGCTTGACGCTGTCGAGCCGGTGCAAGGCTTCGGGCGGGCGCCGCGCGACCAGACCGGTAGCGAGGTCGAAGGCCGACGGCCCGCCGCGAATGAACGAAATCGCGTCGCCGAAAATCTGCTCGCGGACAGAGGTCGATAAAGCATCGCACAACGCCGGCTCCAATATCTCGCCGCCAAGCAGAAACCCGAACCGAACCCGTTGATCTCGCCAAAAACTTACAAGCTTCATTGTCTCTTCCCAATCTCCGAACTTGCTCGTCACAGCGGCTCTTCCGTTCGACCGCTCGTGGTCGATTGCCATGCAGGTCGCCGAGGTATTGAATAATTGGAATTGTGTAATCGGAGCCGGAGGTTCGCCGAGCTGATCCTATACGCAAGCCGACGAGCCTAGCACTGCTCGCCCAAGTTGCGATGCTTCCCGATTCTCTGCCGCTTTTGAAAAACGAAGAAAGTTAATGGAGGAAAGACGGTGCCGAACGCTCGAACCTATCCGCATCTATTCTCGCCATGGCAGCTTCGTCACACTCGGATCGCCAACCGGGTCATCTTCGGGCCGGTTTGCCCGACCTGGGTCGTCAATGCGCACGACGCGGTTTTCACCGATCAGGCCGTCGCCTATTACGAAGAGCGGGCGCGGACCGGACTGGGAATGATCATTCTCGGCGGCCAGATCATCGAGAAGGACGCCATCTATACGCCAGCCGCATTTCCGGGGCTATGGAAGGACGAGCAGATCGAAGGCATCGCCAAAGTGGCGTGGGCGGTCAAGAAGCACGGCTGCGCGCTGATCGCGCAACTTCTGCATGTCGGGTTGCGCTCTCCGGTCCCGTTCACCAAGACCGATCCGGCGCGCGATCCCTACGAATATAACGCCTACACGGTGGCCCCGAGCCAAATGGCGATCGGCGAAATACCCGGCGGCCCGACGCCCAAAGCTCTCGAAGAGCATGAGATCGAGCACATTCTGCAGGCCTTTGCCGAAGCGGCAAGGAGGGCGATCAGCGCCGGGCTCGACGGCGTCGAACTCCACCTGGCCCACGGCTATCTGCCCTGGCAGTTTCTGTCGCCGCTGTACAACCACCGTACCGATCGGTGGGGCGGATCCTACGAGAACCGGCTGCGGTTTTCGCTTGAATGTCTGCAACGAATCCGCGCCAGAATCGGCAGCCGCGCCATCCTCGGCTATCGCATCAACTCCACCTCTTTCTGGGAAGGCGATCTCGAAATCGAAGACGTCAAGCGCGTCCATCTCGATCTCGAAAGCCAAACCGACATCGACTATGTGAGCGTGTCGGCGGGAGTCCACCATTCCTGGATCCACACGCCGATGACGTTCGAGCAGGGCTGGGAGCGGGAATACGCGCGTGCTTTCAAGGCGGTGTCGAAGAAACCGGTCCTGATGGTGGGGCGCATCAGTTACCCCGACGTGGCCGAAGAGCTGATCGCCTCTGGCGACGCGGACGCGGTGCTGCTGTCGCGGCAGATGATCGCGGACGAGCAGTGGCTGACCAAGGTGAAAGAGGGCCGCGAGAAGGACATTCGCCGCTGTGTCGCCGCCAATTACTGTTGGCGATCGGTAGTGCGCGGCAGCCGGGTGCAATGCGCCTATAATCCGGTGGTCGGCCGCGAATCGGTGTGGGGGGTGAACGCGACCGAGCGGACTTATGCGGCCAAGCGCGTGCTTGTCGTCGGCGCAGGACCTGCCGGCCTCGAATACGCTCGTGTGGCCTCGGGGCAGGGCAACTCCGTCGTTGTGTACGAGCGCGAACAGGCCGTCGGCGGTCATGTCCGCGCTTACGGCGCCCTACCGTATCGCCAGCAATACGGGACCATCGCGACCTGGCTTGCCGACCAGGCCAGCGGCAATGGCGCGGAGATCAAGCTGTCGAACCCCGTGACTGCCGACAACGTCGGGTTCATTCTGGACGCCGAAAGAGCCGACCACGTGGTCGTCGCTTCGGGGGCCCGCTTTCGTCGCGATGGATTTCAGGGCCAGACCGGAAAGCCCATTCCAGGTTGGGAAACCGGCCGCTGCGTCGCCTGGGATGACGTGGCACTCGAGAAGGTGTCGATGGTTTCCGGAGAGGTTCTTGTCATCGACGAATTGACTGACGTCGCGGCGCCGCTGACCGCGGTCAAGTTGGCGAAACAGGGCGCAACGGTCAGGTTGCTGACGCGGTGGCCCATGATCGGAATGGAAACAGCGGCAGAAGTTTATTTGCACTGGATCATGACGTATTTGTACGAAGCGAAGGTCGAGATTCTGACTTCGCATGCCGTCAAACACATCAACGGCACTAGCGTGGATATCGTCAACGTCTACACGCCCTCAGCTCCGCGCCGCATCCATGCCGACCTGATCGTCATGGCCACCGCGCGAAGTTCGGAAAACGAGATTTATCATCTCTTGCGGCAGCGCGGCGTCAGCGTCGAAGCTATCGGTTGCGCGCTCGCTCCGCGCACAGTCTATGAGGCAACTCTCGAGGGGCACCGTGCGGCGCGAAAGCTCTCGGCGGCGCGATTGCGCTGGGGCGGTATGGATAACGCAAGGGCTGCGGGTTCTCGATACGGCAATCGCTGACTTTCCGAGGCGATCTTCCATGTGAAAGCGTACCATGTGGATCGTCGAAAACGCTCGATTGTGCAATGGGTACGGTAGCTACGAGAAACGGTGCGAAAATGATTTTACGTGCTGTTAGGTTTCCTAAACCGAAGGTCACAGGTTCGAGTCCTTTCGGGACCGCCATCGCGAAAATTCGAGATCGATCGCGTTCGGCGGTCCCCGCGTCGCGGCAAGGCGCGTACACCGTTCCGCGGGCGATGCCATGCAGCAAGCTGGCGGCACGCGAGCCGCGGCAGCAACGCGCCCCGACCGATCCGCACGCTATGCGAACGGCTCGATGGCCCGGCAGTCACCACTTCTTATAGGGGAGGAACTTGCCGCTCATGGTGATCTGCACGCGATCGCCTTTCGGGTCCGGGATCTTGTCGACCTGCAAATCGAAGTCGATCGCGCTCATGATGCCGTCGCCGAACTTCTCGTGGATCAGCTCCTTGATGGTGTCGCCATAGACATAGGTGATCTCGTGGAAGCGGTAGATGAGCGGGTCTTTCGAGACGGTCTCCGCTTCCTGCCCCTTCTTGGGCGGACGCTGCAGCGCGATTTCCACGTCCTTGGCGCGGTTGCCGAGGTCGAGATATTTGACCAGTTTGCCGGCCGCTTCGGCGGGAAGCGTATTCTGGCCGAGGCAGGCGGAGACGACGAAGATTTCCGACAGGCCCGCCGCCTTGGAAATGTCGACCCAGCTGGCGCCCTTGGCGAACTTCGCTTCGATGATCGCTTCGGTCATTTCGATCGTTTTCATCATCGCACCACTACCCTTCTATGCGGTTGAGATTCGCCCGGCGCCAACACGGTCAAATTTAGACGCCAAGCGCTGCCGAGGCGACACTTTTCTCGCCGCCGAGCGTCGCGCCGGAGCGCCCCGGCATCGCCAAATAGCCGCAGTCGTCGAAACGGCCGACGTCGCCGCGAACGCATTGCGGCCTGTTGCCTCGGCGCTCCTTGCGCTCTCCGGTTGCAGGCCCCGCACATCACTACGGGTTGAGATCCACACGGATACGCCGGCCATGACGATCGCGTACGCGGTCAGTAAAGCCGGCCTCTGAGCGCAGCCGACATGCGTTCCGCCGACAGCACGATTACGAGGATCACGATCAGCCGCAGCGGGACCGTGCGATACCGGAACAGGTTCACGGCGGCGATCAGTTGGAAACCGATGCCGCCCGCGCCCACGAAGCCCGCCCGGAAAAGGCCCGATGCCGACGACGATCGCACGCAGGCGATACAATGGCTGACGGCGCAAGTTGCCGGCAGGCCGGATGCGCGGCGTCTTGTCCTGGATCGGATCGTCATTGCGCGGCAGACCGACGGCGCATTCCGCTTCATCCACGCGGCGCCCTCGGCTAGCCGGCAGCGGGCGTGCCATTGACCGCCGCGCGGCTGCGCGGGCGGCCGCTTTGACAGGCGGCTATGACAGCGCTAACATCGGAAAAATATCGGGAGGAAATTTTGCAGTCCGATGCCATGGTCGCCCGGCGGCGCGAATCGTCGGCGGCGGAAACGGGGGAGGAGAACGGGGCCATGCTGCTTAAGGCCTTGCGCCGGTTTGCGTTTCTGGTCCTGCCCTGGCTGCTTCTGGTCGCGCTCTGGTACCTGGTCCGCGTCTCCGGCCTGGTGCGCGCTTCGCTCATTCCGACGCCGTACGAAGTCCTCACCAAGTGGTGGTGGCTGGTCTCCGAGCGCGGCTTCCTGATCGACATGTGGATGTCGACCCAGCGCGTTCTCTTCGGCGTCACCATCGGCATCATCTGCGCCGTCCCGGTCGGCTTTATGCTCGGCTGGTACCGGCCGGTGCGCACCTTCGTCGATCCGCTGATCAACTTTTTCCGCGCGCTGCCGCCCATCGCGCTCATCCCGCTCGTCATCGTCTATTTCGGCATCGGCGAAGTCGCCAAGATCGTCATCCTCTTCTACGCCTCGTTCTTCGCCGGCGTGATCGTGATGTACGAGGGCATTTCGCAGATCAGTCCGATTTTCATCCGCGTCGCCCGCACGCTCGGGGCAACCGACCTGGAAATATTCCGGCGCGTCATCGTGCCGCTCGCCGTGCCGCATGTGCTGACCGCGCTGCGGGTGGCGCTCGGCGTGTGCTGGGCGACCTTGGTGGCCTCCGAGTTGATCGCCGCCCAGCGCGGCCTCGGCGCCGTCATCCAGGATGCGTCCTCCTTCTTCCAACTCGACACGATCTACGCCGGCATCGTCACGATCGGCGTTATCGCGCTCATCATGGACATTCTGCTGCGCCGGCTGTCGCGGCGGCTGGTGTCCTGGCAGGAGAGGATCGGAACATGACCCGCGGTCATGAACGCATCCGTTTCGACAACGTCTCGGTGAATTTCGAGACCGAGCGCGGCCCGCTGCAGGTGGTCGACAACGTCTCGTTCGACGTTGCCGACGGCGAATTCATCGCGCTGGTCGGGCCGTCCGGTTGCGGCAAGACCACCATGCTCAATCTGCTGGCCGGCTTCGTCAACCCGAGCAAGGGTGCGGTCTTGCTGGACGAGCGCCCGGTCACCGGACCGGGGCCGGAGCGCGGCGTGATCTTTCAGGAGTACGGCGTGTTCCCGTGGCTGACGGTGGCGGAGAACATCGCCTTCGGCCTCAAGCTGCACGCCAACAAAGTGAACGCGGAGGAGCGCCGCGAAATCTGCGAACGCTATCTTGCACTGATGCGGCTTACCGATTTCCGCAACGCCTATCCGAAGACGCTGTCCGGCGGCATGCGTCAGCGCGTGGCGCTGGCGCGCGCCTATGCGGTGAAGCCGCAATTCCTGTTGATGGATGAGCCCTTCGGCGCGCTCGACGCGCAGACGCGCAGCGCCATGCAGGACCTGCTCCTGGAAGTGCTGGGCGCCGAGGGCAAGACGGTGGTGATGATCACGCATTCGGTGGACGAGGCGCTCTATCTCGCCTCGCGCGTCATCGTCGTTTCAGCGCGCCCGGCGCGCATCCGCAAGATCATCGACGTGCCGTTCGACTATCCCCGTTCGGAATCGCTGCATGAAATGCCGGAATTCGCCGCGCTGCGGTCCGAAATTCGCGAACTGGTCATGCAGGAATATGCGGCGCAGCAGCGACAGGCTGAGGTGAGGCTAGCGAGCTAACGGAAAACAAGGGAGGAAGCTCATGAAGAAGACGATCACGAGAAGAACCGCCATCAAGGGCATCGGCGCCGGCGTCGCGCTCGGCGCGGTCGGCATGCCCTACGTCGTCCGCGCGGCGACGCCAATCGGCATCGGTTACCTGCACACGCTGGCGGTCGACGGCCAGATCTGGCTGGCCGACCACATGGGCACCTTCAAGAAGGAAGGACTCGAGCCGAAATTCGTGAAGTTCACGACGGGGCTCGGCCTGTTCCAGGCCATGATCGGCGGCTCGATCGACATGCTGTCGACCGGCGCGGTGATCTCCAACTTTCCCGCCCGCGGCCAGGGCAAGGCCTTCATGATGAACGACATCGAGTTCGCCACCGCGCAATTGTGGGTCAATCCCAAGATGGGCGTGTCGAGCTTCAAGGACCTGAAGGGCAAGAGCATTTCCACTACCCGCGGCACCACCGCGCATGTGTTCCTCGACCGCGCCTTGCGCGCCAACGGCCTCACGCCCGACAAGGACGTGAAGATCATCAACCAGCGCATGTCGGAGGCGGTCACCTCGTTCATCTCCGGCGCGGTGCCGGCGGTGGCGCTCTGGGTGCCGTTCGACATCTCGGTGCGGCAGAAACTGCCCGGCGCCAAGATGCTGGTCGACGCCTCCAAGTTCTATCCGGAAGCCGCCATCGTCGACGGCTGGGCCTGCAACAACGACTATTTCGACAAGAACAAGGACGTGCTCA
Source organism: uncultured Pseudomonadota bacterium (assembly GCA_963805535.1). Taxonomy (GTDB): domain Bacteria; phylum Pseudomonadota; class Alphaproteobacteria; order Rhizobiales; family Xanthobacteraceae; genus Pseudolabrys. The sequence goes on along the minus strand of CAWDUV010000001.1, from coordinate 26,574 downwards.
AGCGCGTCATCAAGGCCTGGGTGCCGGCGAACGACTACCTGATCTCCCACACCGACGAGGCGCTCGCTGCCCTGCACGAGAAATACTATCCGAAGGTCCCGCTCGCCGACCTCAAAGTGCAGATCAAGGCGGAAAAGCTGTTCACCAGCAAGGAGTGGGCGGCGAAGTACAAGGACGGCACGGTCACCACCTGGCTGCAGAAGGTCACCGATTTCTACGTGTCGGTGGGCGGTATCAAGGATCCGGTGCCGGCCAAGAAATACTTCGATCCCAGTCTCTATCTCGAGGTCGTCGGCGGCTAAACCGCAATCTCGAACTCGCGCAGCGCGGCAAGGTCCGGGGCAACGCCAAGCCCCGGCCCTTGCGGCATGTCCATCCGTCCGTTGGCGAGGGCAGGGAAGGGCTGCGCCATCAGTTCGCGTAAGGGATTGGGATTGGCGTCGACCTCGACCAGGCCGTCGCCGCCGACCGCCGCCAACAGATGAAACGAGGCGATCAACCCGATGCCGCCGCCGAGCCAATGCGGGCAGAGGCGAACGCCCGCCGCGAGCGCCTTGCGGCCGACGTCGAGACAGCCGGAAAAGCCGCCCCATTTGCCCAGGTCGGGCTGCAGCACCTTGACCCAGCCGGCGGCGACGGCAGCATTGAACTCCTCGCCGCGCATGTTCTCGCCGGCCGCCAGCGGCACCGGCGAAACTTGCGCCAGCGCTTGCCACTTTTCGGCCGGGGCATCCGCGCGCAGCGGCTCCTCCAGCCACATCGGCCGGAACGGCGCGATCGCCTGGCTCATGGCGGCGGCCGTCTCGAAATCCCAGCCCTGATTGGCGTCCACCATCAAAGCCGCATTGTCCCCGAGTGTCGCGCGCAGCGCCGTGAGGTTGGCGAGATCGCGCTCATGGCCGAAGCCGATCTTGAGCTTGAAGGCGCGGTGGCCCTCGCCTGCCTTGGCCGCGGCAAGCTTTTCCGGCCGATCGGGATTGAGGCCGCTGGCATAGACCGGCAGGCGGCGGACGGCCTCGCGGGCGCCGAGGTGACGATAGAGCGGCTCGCCCGCGATACGCGCGGCCAGGTCCCACAGCGCCATATCGACGCCGGCCAGGCATTGCGCGATCGGTCCCGGCTCGCCGCTTTGGATCGCCAGCACGGCAAGCTCCTCGCTCGCGCTCCGCCAAATCTCGCCGGGCGCCGCGAAACTGCGCCCGACCAGCAGCGGCGCCACCGTTGCGCGGATAAGCCGCGCGCGATGTTCCGCGCCGACCGAGGGGAAATTGCACCAGACTTCGCCCCATCCTTCCGCGCCCTGCGTATCGGCGGCGCGCACCAGCACGGCGGGCCGGCTGTGCATGGTGCCGAAGGAGGTGCGCACGGGATTGGCGATCGGCACGCGAAAGACGCGCGCCTCGATGGCGGCAATCGTGATCTGAGCGGAGGCCGGCATGGCGTGGTGAACCTTGACCCTGGACAAGCCGTTTGTGTATGACAGCGCTAACATAACCGCGGCGCGGGAGGAAACAAAGGCATGAGCAAGGTCGGATTTATCGGCGTCGGCACCATGGGCGGCCCCATGGCGCGCAATATCGCCAAAGGCGGCCATCAGGTGAAGGCCTTCGACGTGAACAAGCAGGCGGTGGCCGCGCTTGCCGACGCCGGCATTGCCGCCGCGGACAGCGCTATCGCCGCCGCGAGCGATGTCGACATCGTCATCACCATGCTGCCGAATTCCCAGCATGTGGAGGAGGCCGCCTTCGGCGCGCAAGGTTTCGCGCCGGCGCTTGCCAAGGGCGCGCTCTATATGGACATGAGCACCATCGCCCCGGCGACGACCAATTCGATCGCCAAGCGCATGGCCGAGCGCGGCATCGCCATGGTGGACGCCCCCGTCGGCCGCCAGCAGAGCCATGCCGTCGCCGGCAAGCTGCTCATCATGGTCGGCGGCGCCGACGCCGATGTCGCGCGCGCGCGGCCGATTTTGAGCCTCATGGGCGACACCATCGTGCATTGCGGGCCGGTCGGCATGGGCGCGCGCATGAAGCTCGTCAACAACTACATGTCGATCGTGCTCAATGTGCTGAGCGCCGAGGCCCTGATCCTGGCCGAGCGCTCCGGCCTCGACCCCAATCTCGCGCGCGAGGTCATGCTCGGCACGGCGGCCGGCCAGGGCCATTTCGGCTCCACCTATCCGGCGAAAGTGCTCAAGGGCGATCTGACGCCGGGCTTCATGGTCGACCTCGCGTATAAAGATCTCGGTCTCGCCGTCGACCTGGCGGACGGCATCGGCGCTCCCGTCGCCACCGGGCTGGCGGCGCGCGCGGCCTACGAGCAGGCGCGTGCGCAGGAGCGGGGACGCCAGGACTGGACCGCGCTCTACGCCATGATGCGCGAGGCGGCGAAGGCAGGTTAGGCCTTGCTGCGGGTCGAGCCGCGCATGACGACCTCGAAGCCGAGATCGAGCACGCGCGATCCGAACGTTTCGCCGCCAAGCCGCGCCAGGATCAGCCTGGCGGCGGTGGCGCCGATCTCGTAGCGCGGAATGCGCACGGTGGTGAGCGGCGGCACGGTCTGGCTGGCCAGATCGACGTCGTCATAGCCGGCGATGCCGAGCCGCTCCGGCACCGGCCAGCCGCGCCGCGCGCATTCGAACAGGCCGCCTGCCGCCAGAATATCGTTGGCGAAAAAGATGGCCTCGACATCGGGATGCTGGCCGACCAGGTCGCTCAGCGCGCGGCTGCCGTTCTCCAGGGTAAACCACGCCTCGCGCTCCAGGCTGCGATCGTCGATCAGCCCGAGCTGCCGCACGGCGCGCCGGTAGCCGTTGCGCCGTCCGAGCGCGCGGTCGTTGTTCTTGATCGGCGCCGAGACAAAGCCGATCTTGCGATAGCCCGCCTCCGCCAGCGCCCGCGTCATTTCGAAGGCGGACTTCTCGTTGGAGAATCCCACCAGCATGTCGATCGACTTGCGCGCGATGTTCCAGGTTTCGACCACCGGGACTTCGGCGCGCTTGAGCATATCGAGGGTGCGCGGAGCGTGGGTAAGGCCGGTCAGCACCAGGCCCGAGGGCCGCTGGGCGAGAAAGGCCGACACCAGTTCCGCTTCGGCCTTGGGCGAATAGCCGCTGGTGGCGACCAGCAACTGATAGGATTGCGCGCGCAGCACGTCGGTCATGCCCTGCAGCGTGTCGGCGAAGATCGAATTGGTGATCGTGGGCACGATGATGCCGACGACGCGCGTGCGGCTGGAGGCGAGCCCGCCCGCGATCAGATTGGGGATGTAGCCGGTCGCCTCGATCGCCGCCCAGACGCGCGCGCGCGTGTCTTCGGCGACCTTGTCCGGGTGGTTGAGCACGCGCGAGACCGTGATGGCGGAGACGCCGGCGCGCTTGGCCACCAATTCCATGCGCACGCTGCCGTGCGACTTGCGCCGCCGGGCGGGAAGCGGATCGGCCGTATCGACGTCGCTCATGCAGGCTTTCCTTGACGGGGAGCTAATGGTAGCGCTAACATAAATAACCGCAAGTAGTATCGCTTCCTTTCTAGAGTTCGGGCACGACATGACCAAGTACCAATTTGGCAGCCTGGTCGCCGGCGCGTGGCGCAATGACGGCGAGCAGCAGTTCAGCACGTTCAATCCGGCCAGGCCCGCCGAGGCCGTCGGCCGTTACGCCTCGACGCCGAAGGGCCTGCTGCAGGAGGCGGCGACGGCGGCCGTCAACGCGCAGGCCAAATGGGGCAAGCTGCCGGCGATCGAGCGTGTTCGCATGGTCGAAGCCTTCCTGGCCGCACTGCAGGCGCGGGCCGAGCAGATCGCCGAGGCCATTACGCTCGAACAAGGCAAGCCGCTCGCCGAATCGCGCGGCGAAACCGCCAAGTCATTGCAGGAAGCGCGCGCCATGGCGGGCCACCTGCTGCACGCCGGCGGCGAGGTGCTGCCGTCGGCGCGGCCCGGCTTCCGCAACATGGTGGTGCGGCGCCCGCGCGGCGTCATCGCCGCCATCACCCCCTGGAATTTTCCCATCCTGACGCCGATGCGCAAGATCGCGCCGGCGCTGCTCTATGGCAATGCGATCATCCTCAAGCCGTCCGAGTTCACGCCGGCGACGGCCTGCCTGATCGCCGATGCCGGGCGCGGCATTCTGCCCGACGGCGTATTGCAGCTCGTGCAAGGCGACGGCAGCGTCGGCGACGCGCTTTGCCGTCTGCCGGCGGTGGCGGGCGTCACCTTCACCGGCTCGGTCGCGACCGGCCGCAAGATCTATGCAAGTGCCGCGGCCAATTTGGCCGAGCTGTCGCTTGAGCTGGGCGGCAAGAATGCGGCGATCATCAACGACACCGACGATCTCGACCAATGCCTCGACCAGATCGTCGGCGCGGCGTTCATGTGCGCCGGCCAGCGCTGCACCGCAATCAGCCGCGTCATCGTCAACGCCGATCTGGAAAAGCAGGCCTTGGATGGCTTGGTCGGCCGCGCGCGCGCGGTCGCGCTCGGCGACGGCATGGCGGAAGGCATCAGCATGGGGCCGCTGACCAACAAGGCGCAATTCGAGCGCGTCACGGCCATGGTCGATGCCGGCCTCAAGGAGGGTGCCAAGCCCCTGGTCGGCGCCGAACCGGCGCGGCTGCAAGGATTGGAGAGCGGCTATTTCTATGCGCCGAGCGTCCTGGCGAACGTGACGCCGGACATGTCGGTCGCCCGCGAGGAGATTTTCGGACCGGTCATCTCCGTGCTGAGCTACCGCAATCTCGACGAGGCGTTCGCGATACTGAATGGCGTCGAATACGGCCTTACTTCGTGTCTTTTCTCCAACGACCAGCGCGTCATTCAGCGCTTCGTCGACGAAAGCCAGAACGGCATGATCCACGTCAACCACGGCACGGTTCCCGACAACCACATGCCGTTCGGCGGCGTGAAGAATTCGGGCGTCGGGGCTTATTCCGTCGGCTTGTCGGCGGCGCAGTTCTACACCACGGAGCATTCGGTCTATCTGCGGCAGTGAAGCGTCCCGCTGCGGGCCTCCTCGGAGCGGTAGACGGCGGGCCGGGACGCGGTGTAGGCCGTGATGGGGTCCCTCGGGACCCGTGCCACCGGGAAACGCGCCAATGGCCGAGCCGCAGATTACGCCCGCCGATATCGAGAGCTATCAGGCCCATGTCGGGCGCACGCTGCGCGAAACCGACAGCGTGGGCGTGCATCTGGCCGCGCGCATGGCGGCGACGCTCGACCGGCCGCCGCCCGCGCGCGAGCTGCCGGCGCTGTGGCACTTCGGCCTGTTTCAGCCGACGACGCCGACCGGCAAGCTCGGCCATGACGGCCATCCGCGCCGCGGCGACTTCCTGCCGCCGGTCGGCCTGCCGCGCCGCATGTTCGCCGGCTCCGACATCCGCTTCCTGCGCCCCTTACGCATCGGCGAACCGGTAACGCGCGACCAGCGCATTCTCTCGGTGCAGCACCGGCCCGGCCGCAGCGGCGATCTGGTGTTCGTGCGGGTGGCGCTGACCTTGGCGCAAGCGGCGGAGCCCTGCATCGAGGAGGAGCAGACCATCGTCTATCGCGGGCAGGGCGCGCCCACGCCGCCGGTTAAGGCGGTGCCGCGCGCGCCGCTCAAAGAAGGCGAGATGGCGCGGGCATGGACGCCGAACATGGTCGAGCTGTTCCGCTATTCGGCGGCGATTTTCGTTGCCCACCGCATCCATTACGACTGGAATTACGTGACGCAGGAGGAAGGCTATCCCGGCGTGATCGTGCACGGGCCGCTGACGGCGACGCGATTATGCGAGTTCGCCGAGGATATTGCCGGGCGGCGCGCGACGCGTTTCGTCTTCCGCGGCGAGGCGCCGCTGTTCGCCGATCAGGACGTGCGCCTCGTCGGCCATATGCGCGGCAACGAATGCACGCTGCGCGCCGAGCGTGTTGATGGCGCGACGGCGATGTCGGCGACGGCGACGTTCTAACGTCCGCTGAAATTCGGCACGCGCCGCTCCGCCATCGCGCGCACGCCTTCCTTGAAGTCGTCGGTCTTGCGCAGGCGGGTCTGCTCGTCGAGCTCATGATCGGTGGCCTTGCGCACGCGGTCGGCGATATCGCCGCGCATGCTCATGCGCGTGGCGATGAGGCCGAGCGGCGAATTCTCCGCGATCTCGGCGGCGAGCTTCATGGCGGCGCCGCGCACCTCGGCCTGCGGCACCAGCACGTCGGCGAGGCCGATGGCAAAGGCTTCCTCGCCCGGCACGCGGCGGCTGGTGTAGAACATCAGCGCCGCCTTGGTGGGGCCGATCACCGCCGGCAACGTGACCGTCAGCCCGAAGCCGGGATGAAAGCCGAGCCGGGTGAAGTTGGCGCAGAAGCGCGCTTCCGGGCAGGTGACGCGGAAATCCGCCACCATGGCTAGCCCGAGCCCGCCGCCGACCGCGGCGCCGTGGATGGCGGCGACGATCGGCTTCTTGGTGCGGAACAGCCGATTGCCCTCGATATAGAGCGGGGCGACGCCCGGCTCCGGCTCGTTCGGGCGGCGGCCTTCGGCGTCGAGCAGCGAGCTGTCGCCGAAATTGGCGCCGGCGCAAAAGGCCTTGCCCTGCGAGGCCAGCACGATGGCGCGGATATCGATGTCTTCGTCAAACGCCTCGAAAGCGGTGGCGATGTCCTTGATCAGCGGAATGTCGAAGAAATTATTGGGCGGGCGCCTGATCTCGACCAGCGCGACGTGACCGGTTTTCTCGATGCCGATATCGCTCATCTTGCAATTTCCTTCCCTCTATTCGGCCGCGCTGCGGCGCGCCGCGCTTTCCGCGTTGCGTTTGACGATCAAGGCATCGACCACCGACACACCTTCGCCTTGGCCGTGCACGATCACCGGGTTGAGATCGATTTCGGCGATTTCGTCGGCGTGGTCATAGGCAAATTGCGACAGCTTGACCATCAATTCGGCCAGCGCCGCGGTGTCGGCCGGCGGCTGCCCGCGATGGGCGCCGAGCAGGGCGGCGCCCTTGAGGCGGCCGATCAGCGACAGCGCCGTCGCGCGGTCGAGCGGCAAGGGCGCCAGCGCAACGTCGCCCATGACCTCGACCATGACGCCGCCCAGGCCCACCATCAGCAGCGGTCCCCAGCGCGCATCGCGGTTGACCCCGAGAATGACCTCGCGCCCGGCCGGCGCCATCGGCTGCACCAGCACGCCGTCGATGTGGGCGTTCGGCGCGTAGCGCCTGGCATTGGCGAGCACGCGCTCGTAAGCCGCGCGCGCGTCTTCTGCGCTAACGTTCAGTGCGACCGCGCCAGCCTCGGTCTTGTGCGGCAGTTCGGCCGATTGCACCTTGAGCGCCACCGGACGTCCGATCGACTTGCAAGCGGCTTCCGCTTCCGCCGCCGAGCGCGCGAGTTGCCCCGCGCTGCCCGCATCGATGCCATAAGCGGCGAGCAGCGGCCGCACGTGCCATTCGCACAATACCGATCCTGCGTCCGCGAGCGCGGCTTGCACTTTGTCTCGCGCCGGATGCGGCTTGGGCGCGGCCGGCGGCTGGCGGAGCAGGCGCTCGCGCCTAGCGCGGTAATCGGCCATGGCGCGCAGCGTGCGCGCGCAACCATGGGCGCCGGTGAACAGCGGGTAGCCGGCGTCGTTCAAGATCTCCACGCTGCGCTCGGCCGGCAGCGTATAGGTCCACATCAAGACCGGCTTCTTGGACGAGCGCGCGAGATCCTTCAGCTTGGGCAGGTCGTCTTCCAGGAAGGCCGAGCGGCGCGCGGTGACCACCACGACTACGCCGTCGATGACCGGCGAAAGCGACACCAGCCGCGCAAACTCGGCATAGCCCATCTTGTGCACGCCCTGCGCCGTCGAATTGACCGGGTTCTGCGAGGTGCCGTAGGAGGGGATGTGCACGTCGATCGATTGGCGCGTTTCATCGTCGAGCACCGGCACGTCCAGCCCGGCGGCGGCGCAGGCATCGGCCATCCACACGCCGGCGCCGCCGGAGGACGTGCAGACGCCGACGCGCTTGCCGGCCGGCAGTCTGTCGCCGCAGGCGAGGAAGCCGACCGCGATGTCGATCATCTCGTCGAAGTCGCGGCCCTCGATCAGGCCGTAGCGTTCGAACACCGCCCGGTAGGCGGCTTGCGAGCCGGAGAGCGCTGCGGTGTGCGAGAACACCGCGCGGCTGCCCGGCTCCGACTGGCCGATCTTGCCGACGATCAGTGGTTTGCCTAAACGCAGCGCTTTCTCCGCCACGCGCTTGAACTTCTCCGGCGATTTGACGTCCTCCAGCAGCAGCAGGAAGACGTCGGTGCCGCCCTCGTCGAGCATGAAGTCGACGAAATCGCTCGCCTCGAGCGCGGCCTCATTGCCGGTGGTGACGATAAAGCGGAAGGCAAGATTGCGCGGACGCGCGCGGTCGAAAAAGGCAAAGCCCAGGCCGCCGCTTTGCGAGATCACCGAGACCTGGCCCGCGCCCAGCGCGCGCGCGGGCCGGAGGCTGCCTGCCTTCTTGTCCATGGCCGGGCTGAAGGTCGGGCAGAACGCCGCCTCGATATTGGCGAAGCCCTCGGTGTTGGGCCCGCTCACCGCCATGTCGTAGCGCCGCGCGATCGCCCTGATGTCGTCCTGCATGGCGGCGCCGGCGCCGCCCGGCTCCTCGGCGAAGCCGGAAGAGAGAATGACCGCGGCCTTGATGCCGGCGCGCCCGCAGCGCTCCAGCTCCGCCGGCACGTATTGCGCCGGCACGATGATGATGGCGAGGTCGACCGTTTCGGGCAGTTCGTCGACGGACGCATAGGCCTTCAGCCCCTGCACCTCATTGGCGCTGCGGCTCACCGGATAGATCTTGCCGGCGAAGGGATGGCTCAGGATCACTTCCAGGATGCGCCCGCGCAGGCCCTGCAGGTCGTTCGACGCGCCGACCACGGCCACCGATTTCGGCATCAGCAGTTTGGCGATGTCGGGCACGGGCCGCTTGCCTCTCAGCGCAGGCCGAGGCCGCGGGCGATGATGCCGCGCAGGATTTCGGTGGTGCCGCCCTGGATGGTGAGCTTGGGCGCCACCGTCATGGCGAAGGCGAGTTGTTCCTCGAGCGTGGCACGGTTGCCGATTTCCGGCTCGAGGAAGGCCGTGAGCTCGCGCACGCGGTGCGGCAGCTTCTGCTCCCAGACTGTGCCGAGGTCTTTCACCAGCGAGCCTTCCACCACCGGCTCTTTGCCTGCCTGCAGCATGCCGGCGACCGACACCGACATGCGGCGCAGCGCATGCAGTTGCGCGACCAGCCGGCCGAGCCCTTCCGCGCTGCGCAGGTCGGGCTCCTTGCCGACGGCGCGGATCAATTCGACCAGGACGTAGAAAGTCTCCAGGAACCGCTCCGGCCCGCTGCGCTCATAGGCGAGCTCGCTGGTCGCCTGCTTCCAGGCGCCGTCGATCTCGCCCATCACGTAGTCGTCCGGCACGAAGACGTCCTCGAACACCACTTCGTTGAAGTCGTGCTGGCCGGTCATCTGGATCACCGGGTTCACGGTGATGCCCGGCGCCTTCATGTCGACCAGGAATTGCGTGAGGCCGTGGCGGCGGTTCTCCTTGGTGGACGGCGAAGTGCGGAACAGCCCCAGCATGTAGTCGGCGATATGCGCATTGCTGGTCCAGATCTTGGAGCCGTTGATCTTCCAGCCGCCGTCCACCTTGCTGGCCTTGGTCTTGGCCGCGAACAGGTCGGAGCCGGAGCCGGGCTCGCTCATGCCGATGACGAAGCACAACTCGCCGCGGCAGATGCGCGGCAGGATGTCGGCCTTCACGTGCTCGGGCGCGTATTTGAGCAGCACCGGCCCGCTCTGCCGGTCGGCGACGAAATGCAGCCGCACCGGCGCATTGGCGACGCGGAACTCTTCCGTCACCACGTAGCGATCGAGAAAGCTGCGCTCGCCGCCGCCATATTGCTTCGGCCAGGTCATGCCGATCCAGCCCTTGGCGCCGACGCGCTTCGAGAAGGCGCGGTCGTGCGAATCGCCGTGACCGGGGCGATGCGGATCGAAGGTGCCGGCGGCGATTTCCTCCGCCAGGAAGGCGCGCACTTCGTTGCGCAGCGTCTCGCATTCGGCCGGCAGGCGGATCTGATCGAATTGCAGATTCGCGCTCATCGCGATGCCACCAGCGGCCAGAACTCGTCGGCGCCGCGACGCGCGACGAAGCGGCCGAGCTCGGCCGCCCACCAGCTTTCGTTGCCGAAGTCGTCGCGCCAGGCCAGCATGCGCAGCGTGAAGCGGTGCAGGATGTGCTCCTGCGTGAAGCCGATGGCGCCGAACACCTGGTGCGCGATGGCAGCGCCTTCGCTCGCCGCTTCGGCGCAGCGGATCTTGGCGGAGGCGGCTTCGAGGAAAACCGCGTCGTCGAATTCATCGGCTTTCGCAAGCGTGTCGGCGGCCGAGCCCGACACCGCCAATCGCCGCGGCGACTTCGCCGGCGAGCCGCGCCAGGTTCTGCTGCACCGCCTGGAACTTGCCGATCTTGCGCTCGAAGGCGACGCGCTCATTGGCATAAGCGACGCTGAGCGCGAGGATCGCCTCCAGCGCGCCCGCGGTCTCCACGCTGCGCATGCCGGCGCCCATCAGCATCAGCGCCGTCTTGTCGAGCTGCGTCGGCGCGCCGGCAAGCGGCTTGACGCGCTCGAACGTTACGGCGTTCGCGGCATCGCGCGCCAGATTGCGGCCGTCGCCGATACGGCAGTCTTGCGCGGCGACCAGCGCGACATGGCGGCCGGCGCCGCTTTCGGCCAGCACCGCAATGTGCGCGGCGTCGGCGGCGAAGGGCACGCCGATGGCGCGGCCGCTCAGCGTGCCGTCGCCGTTCATAACGATGCGGTCGGTGGGCCGCGCCGGCGCCACCGTCATGGCGCCGGCGGGCGATTCGAGCCCCGCGCGCGCGAGCAGCCAGCCGGCCAGCAGCGTCTCGGCGAGCGGCACAGCCAGCGCAAAGCGTCCGGCTACGCCCAGAATGGCAAAGCCGTCGGCGAGGTTGGCGCCGGCGCCGCCCAATTCCTCCGGCACCCAGGCGAGCGGCAGGCCCGCTTCTTCGGTCGCCTTCCACAGCGGCGCCCGCCAGGCGCCGTTCTTGGCCGCATTGACGGTCTGGGGATCGGCGAGGTCGGCAAAAATCCGCGCCGCCGCCTCGGCGACGATATGGTCGCTTTCGCCTGTCACGGTGGCTTTTTTACCCGGTTTCCGCGCCGTTCGGCTTCTGTCGCGTGGCCATGGTGGGGCCTCACGGCACCCTTGGCAAGCAGTCGAATTATGCTGCATTAAGACTGGTGCTAGGCGCCGGAATGGCGCGTTGATAAGGGCCCCGCATGCGGCGCGACGTCTCCAAGGTCAATCCCAACCCCTTCACCACGCGGCCCGAAATCGAGGGCACCTTCGGCGTGGTGACCTCGACGCATTGGATCGCCACCGCGGTCGGCATGAGCGTGCTGGAGAAGGGCGGCAACGCCTTCGATGCCGCGGTCGCCACCGCCTTCACGCTGCAGGTGGTCGAGCCGCATCTCAACGGACCGGGCGGCGACGTGCCGGCGATCCTGTACGACGTGAAGCGCGGCAAACCGGAGGTGATCTGCGGGCAGGGGCCGGCGCCGGCCGCCGCGACCATCGCGCATTACCGCGCGCTCGGGCTCGACATGATACCGGGCACCGGCCTGCTGGCGGCCTGCGTGCCCGGCGTGTTCGATGCCTGGATGCTGCTGTTGCGCGACTACGGCACGATGCGGCTGGCCGACGTGCTGGCGCCGGCAATCTCATATGCAAGAGACGGCCATCCGCTGGTCGAGCGCGCGACCGCCACCATCGAGATGGTGGAAGGCCTGTTCCGCGAGCATTGGACGACTTCGGCCGAGGTCTATCTGCCGGGCGGCCAAGTGCCGGCGCCCGGCACGATGTTCACCAACGCGACGCTCGCCGACACTTACACGCGGATCTTGCGCGAAGCGGAAAGCGCCGGCTCGGAGCGCGTCGCCCAGATCGAGCGTGCGCGCAAAGTCTGGTCGCAAGGCTTCGTCGCCGAGGCGATCGACAAATTCTGCCGCACGCAGGAGGTGATGGACGTCACCGGCGAGCGCCATCGCGGCGTGCTCAGCGGCGCCGACATGGCGAAGTGGCAGGCGACGGTGGAAGCGCCGCTCACTTACGACTACGGCCGCTACAGTGTGTGCAAGGCCGGCGTCTGGAGTCAGGGGCCGGTGCTGCTGCAACAGCTTGCGCTGCTGAAAGGCTTCGATCTCGACGGCCTCGATCCCACTGGGCCCGACTTCATTCATTATCAGGTGGAGTGCGCCAAGCTCGCTTTTGCCGACCGCGAGAGCTTCTACGGCGATCCGGATTTCGTCGAGGTGCCGATCGCGACGCTGCTGTCGGACGCTTATAACGCGGCGCGCCGCAACCTCGTCACCGACAAGGCCTCGTTGGAATTGCGCCCGGGCTCGATCGAGGGCTTCGGCTCGGTCGTTGCGCTGCGCCGCGCCGAGGGCGCGCGCGCCGCGGTCGGCAGCTTCGGCGCCGGCGAGCCGACCGTCGGCCGCTTGGGCGAAGTGCGCGGCGACACCGTGCATTTCGACATCATCGACCGTGCCGGCAATATGGTGTCGGCGACGCCCTCCGGCGGCTGGCTGCAATCCTCGCCGGTCATCCCCGAGCTCGGCTTCGGCCTCGGCACGCGCGCGCAGATGTTCTGGCTCGACGAGCAGCATCCGGCGGCGCTCGCGCCCGGCAAACGCCCGCGCACCACGCTGTCGCCGACTTTGGCGCTGCGCGACGGCGAGCCTTATCTTGCCTGGGGCACTCCCGGCGGCGACCAGCAGGATCAATGGACGACGCAATTCTTTTTGCGCCACGTGCATTGCGCGATGAACCTGCAGCAAGCGATCGACGCGCCGGCCTGGCATTCCGAGCATTTCCCGATCTCGTTCTGGCCGCGCACGGCGCGGCCCGGCGTGCTGGTGGTGGAATCCCGCCTGCCGGAAAAGACGCTCAAGGAACTGCGCCGTCGCGGCCACGAAATCGAGATCGGCCCGGCCTGGTCGGAAGGCCGCCTGACCGCCGCTGCGCGCGAGGGTAAGCGCCGGCGCGCCGCCGCCAATCCGCGCGGCATGCAGGGCTACGCTGCGGGGCGCTGACCGCGCGCGTATCGTCCGCAACTTACGGTCGGCAGTTACTGGCCGTTCGTTATCGCTTTTTTCGATTATACCAATCGAGCGCAGCCATATATCGCACCGCACTCGCTGGCATCTAACGATGTTTACGCCGTCACCGCTTACGTGCTCAACCTGAACGATATTGTGGCAAATAAATTCATTGCAGATCGCAACACTTTGCCTAAAGTGAATATGGCAAACCACGGACGTTTCACGTGGAAGGACCCGCGGCCGGATACGTCCGCGAGGGAATGCATGAAAGCCTGCGCCGATCCGAAGACGATCGGGATCGAGTTGAGCGCGGAAGGAAAGGGCGTAACGCCACGGGCCACGGGTCCGCTGGATGAGATGCAATCGAAATAGGGCCGGTCATAACGGCCCGTGCGCGGGAGGATAACGCAATGGAATTGAAAAGCTCGCATTGGGCGCTGGCGGCGCTTGCCGGCGTGGCCCTCGGCGCGGTCGCGCTTAGTCTCGCGCCCGCCGCATCCGCTTCGCCTGCGGATGGCCAGAAGCTCGCCTTCGCGCGCAGCAAGGGCAATTGCCTCACCTGCCATCAAATCAAAGGCGGCACGGCGATGGGCAATATCGGGCCGGAGCTCAACAACATGAAGACGCGCTTTCCCAAGCGCGCGGACCTGATCGCGATCGTCTCCGACGAGACCAAGCGCAATCCGCAGACCGTGATGCCGCCCTTCAAGCGCAACCTCATTCTGAACGAGAAGGAAATCGAGGCCATCGTCGATTTCCTCTACACGCGCTAGCGCTACGTGCGCAGCAACTAAGGAGAGAATGCGATGAACGACTTTACCGATGCGCCCGGTTGCGCACGACGCACGGTCCTCAAGGGCGCCGTCGCCGGCGGCCTGCTCGGGCTCGGCTTCGGCAGCTTCCCGTTCCCGGCTTACGCCGCGGATGCCAAGGGATGGCCGGCCGAGGCCTTCAAGCAGAAGAGCGAGGCCGACGCTTTGAAGAAGCTCTACGGCAAGACCGCCGAGCCGTCGGACAAGATCAGCCTCGACGTGCCGGAAATCGCCGAAAACGGCGCGGTGGTACCGATCGCCGCCTCCAGCACGCTGCCCAAGGTCACCGGCATCGCCATTCTGGTGTTGAACAACCCGAGCGTGCTGGCCGCCGCTTACAAGATCCCGGAAGGGACCGAAGCCGCGGTTTCGAACCGCCTGAAAATGGCCAAGACCAGCAAGGTGGTGGCGGTCTTCGAGTCGAACGGCAAGCTCTACAGCGCGGCCAAAGAGGTCAAGGTCACCGTCGGCGGCTGCGGCGGCTGATCGGCGTCATCGAACGAGAGAGGCGATAGCAATGGCATCGACAATTCGCGTCAAGGCGGCCGCAAGCGGCGGCAAGACCGTGGTCCAATCGCTGATCCGGCATCCGATGGATTCCGGCTTCGTGAAGGACAAGAAAGGCCAGATCATTCCGGCGCATCACATCGAGGTGCTGACCTTCGAGCACGGCGGCAAGACCGTGTTCACCGCGCTCTGGGGCCCGGCCGTGTCCAAGGACCCCTATGTGAAGTTCAGCTTCAAGGGCGGCAAGAAGGGCGACGACCTGAAGATCAGTTGGGTCGACAACAAGGGCCAGTCGGATTCGTTAACGGCCAAGATTCAATAAGGCTTCGATAAAGCCCTCGCGTGGAAGGGCGACAGGGGAGGATTGCTGAATGCTGCGCAAACTTTGCATTGCGGTCGCACTCGTTGTCGGCACGGCGCAGCCACTGCTGGCTGACAATGCGGTCAACCCGAAAGCGGACCAACAGGCTTTCCAGAACCACTTCAAGAAGACCTTTCCAAAGGTGAAGTGGGAGGATTTCGTCAACGGGCCCTATTCGATGGACGAGGGTCTGCGCAAGCAGTGGAAAGCGATCGACGAATTCGCGCCCTACGAGTTCGCCGTCGAGAAGGGCAAGCAGATGTTCAATACGCCCTTCAAGAACGGCAAGAGCTACGCCGACTGCTTCGCCGACAAAGGCATCGGCGTCCGCCAGAACTATCCGATGTTCGACGCCAAGCGGGGCCAGGTGATCACGCTGGAAGTGGCGGTCAACGAGTGCCGCGAAAAGAACGGCGAGAAACCGTTCAACGCCAAGAAGGACGACATGGCGGCGATCACCGCCTACATGGCCTTCACCTCGCGCGGCAAGGCGATGGACATCAAGATCCCGAACGACCCGCGCGCGCTGGCGGCCTACGAGAATGGCAAGGAATATTTCTATACCCGCCGCGGCCAGCTCAATTTCTCCTGCGCCAGCTGCCACGTTGAAAGCGCGGGCAAGCACATCCGCACCGAGGTCTTGGCGCCGGCGCTCGGCATCATGAACGCGCTGCCGATCTATCGCTCGGCCTGGGGCGGCATGGGCACCACCAGCCGCCGCATCACCTCGTGCAACAGCCAGGTGCGCGCCACGCCGCTCAAGCCGAACGACGTGGAATATCGCGATCTCGAATATTTCCTGTCTTACATGGCCAACGGCCTGCCGATCTCGGGGCCGGGCGCGCGCCCGTAACGGACCAAGTGGAGGAATAACATGCGCACTCGTTTGTTGATCCAATTGGCCGTCGTGCTCTGCGTGGGCGGTTTCGTGACCGCGGCCTTCGCGGCTTCGGCCGACGACTTCAAGGCGGCCTATGGCAAGGCGGAAACGGCGAGCAAAAAGGCGCTCGCCATGAAGGCCGGCTGGCTGACCACCAGCAAGGAGCTCAAGGCGGCGAAGAAGGCGGCCGACGGCGGCAAGTTCGACGATGCCGTCAAGCACGCCAAGGAAGCCGAAGCGCTGGCCAACGCCTCGATCGCCCAGGCCGAGGAGCAGAAGAAAATCTGGAAGGACGCGGTCGTTCGCTAGCGCGCCGGCCCGATAGCGAGGAGCCACGAGAGATGCGCCGCCGCGATATGCTGAAGCTGCTGACGGCGGCGGCTTTTTCAGGCACCGTTCCCCGCCTGGCGCGGGCCGCCAGCGCCGACGATCTCTACGACGTCGGCCGCTTCGGCAATGCCCGCGTGCTGCACATGACCGATACGCATGCGCAGCTCGAACCGGTCTATTTCCGCGAGCCGAGCGTCAATCTCGGCGTCGGCGCCATGGCCGGCAAGCCGCCGCATCTGGTGGGCGAGGCGTTCCTCAAGCATTTCGGCGTGGCGCCCAAGAGCCGGCTGGCGCACGCCTTCACTTACCTCGACTTCACCGAAGCCGCGCATCGCTATGGCCGGCTCGGCGGCTTCGCCCATTTGAAGACGCTGATCGATCGGCTGCGTGCCGAGGCCGGCGCCGGCAAATCGCTGCTGCTCGACGGCGGCGATCTCTTGCAGGGTTCGGGCCTCGCCAATGCGATGCACGGCGCCAACATGGTGGAGGCCGCAAATCTCCTGGGCATCGAGGCGATGACCGGGCATTGGGAATTCACCTATGGCGAGGAAGCGCTGCGCGCCAATATCGCGCGCTTCAAGGGCGAGTTCCTGGCGCAGAACGTGTTCCTCACCGAGGAGGCCGCGTTCAACGACAAGCCGGCTTTCGACAAGGCCTCCGGCCGCGTGTTCAAGCCGGCGACGGTGAAGGAAGTCGGCGGCTTCCGCATCGGCATCGTCGGCCAGGCCTTCCCTTATGTGCCGATCGCGCATCCCAAGCGCTTTACGCCCGACTGGACCTTCGGCATCCGCGACGACGACATGCAGAAAGTCGTCGACGAGCTGCGCCAGAAGCAAAAGGTCGACGCCGTCATCCTGCTCTCGCACAACGGCATGGATGTCGATCTGAAATTGGCCACCCGCGTTACCGGCATCGACGTCATCCTCGGCGCCCACACCCACGACGCGGTGCCGCGGCCCGTGACGGTGAGCAATGCCGGCGGCAAGACGCTGGTGACCAATGCCGGTTCGGCCGGCAAGTTCCTCGGCGTGCTCGATCTCGAGCTCGGCAAAGGCGCCGTGAAGAGCGTGCGCTACCGTCTGCTGCCGGTCTATGCCGGGCTGCTGAAGCCCGACCCGGCCATGCAGGCCTTGATCGCGCGCCAGGCCAAGCCGCACGCCGCAGCCTTCGCCGAGAAGCTGGCGGTGGCCGGCGATCTGTTCTACCGGCGCGGCAATTTCAACGGCAGCATGGACCAGCTCATCTGCGATGCGTTGCGCCAGACGCTCGACGCCGAGCTGGTGCTGTCGCCCGGCTTTCGCTGGGGTAACAGCGTGCTGCCGGGCGAGCCGATCACCATGGGAGACCTGCTGTCGGAGACCGCGATCACCTACCCGGAAGTCTACGTGACCGAGATGACCGGCGCCCAGCTCAAGGCGATCATGGAAGACGTCTGCGACAACCTGTTCAATTCCGATCCCTACCGCCAGCAGGGCGGTGACATGGTGCGCGTCGGCGGCATGGATTACGCCTGCGCGCCGGCCGAAAGCGTGGGCAAGCGCATTTCCGACATGACGCTCGACAACGGCAAGAAGATCGAGGCCGGCAAGCGCTACAAGGTCGCCGGCTGGGCTTCGGTCAACCCGCAACAAGGCAAGCCCGTGTGGGACGTGGTGGCCGACTATCTGCGCCGCGAAAAGACCGCGAAGCTGCAGAAGGTCAATCGCGTGGTGCTCAAAGGCGTGGCCAACAATCCGGGCGTGGCCGGATAGGGGGGTGCAATGACGATGGCGCTTTCCCGTTTGGCGCTCGTTGCGGCACTCGCGGCATTGCTGCTGTCGCCGGCCGCGGCGCAGTCGCCCTTGCCCGACAAGCCGTTCGCCGACCATCATCTGGTGCTGCAATTGTCCGACCGCGCGCCCGACAAGCAGGCGCTGGTGCTCAGCGTCGCCTACAATCTGCTGAAAGCCTACGGTCCCGACAAGATCGCGATCGAGGTCGTGGCCTTCGGGCCGGGCATCGACCTGCTGCGCGCGCAGAGCCCCAGCCGCCCGCTGGTCGACAGCCTGATCACGCAAGGGGTGCAGTTCGACATCTGCATGAACACCGTCGACACGCTCGAGCGCGCCGGCAAGCACGTCGACATCAATCCCAAGGCGGTCAGGGTGCAGGTCGGCGTCGAGCGCATCCTGCAGCTGACCGAGAAGGGCTACACGGTGGTTCGTCCATAACTGACGCTCCAAAACCAACAACTGGGAGAAAACGACAATGAAAAAACTTGCACGCATACTCGCGGTCGCCGCCGCTCTGGTGGCCGGTGCGGCTCTCGCCACGCCCGGCCATGCGGCCGATAAGACTCACAGAATCGCCTTCCAGGTCAGCGCCAACAACCCGGGGACGATGAATCTCGTGCTCAACAATGTTGCCAACGTCCTGCAATATTACCACGACAAAGGCGAAAAGGCCGAGGTCGAGGTGGTGGCCTATGGGCCCGGGCTCATGATGCTGCGCGAAGACAAGTCGCCGGTGAAAGGGCGCCTGGCGCAGATCGAGAAGATCAGCTTCCCCTCCAAGGTGACGTTTTCCGCCTGCGGCAACACCATGAAGAACATGGAAAAGAAAGAAGGCCACGCCATCAAGATCGTGCCGGAAGCGCACGTGGTGACGGCCGGCGTGGTGCGCCTGACCGAGCTGCAGGAACAAGGCTGGACTTACATTAAACCGTAACTCCCGAAGGGAGGCCCACGTGAAACGCATCGTGTTGGCCGCACTGATGGCGGCGTCGCTGATCGGGGCGGCGCCGGCCGGCGCCGCGGAAGGCGTCATCACCTACAAGTCGCTGGCGCCGGACGTCGCCTTCGATCTGGCGCGGGCGGCGCTCAACCAATGCCGCAAGGACGGCTACCAGGTCGCCGTGGTGGTGCTCGACCGCTTCGGCGCGGTGTTGGTGGAGTTGCGCGACCGTTATACGCCGGTCGGCGCGATTGATATCGCCAAGGGCAAGGCCTGGACGGCGGTGACCTTCACCCGCAACACTGCCGACTTCGTCAAAGGCGTCAAGGACGGCACCATCGGCGCCGGTCTGGCCGGCTTGCCGCAGGTGACGCCGCTGGTCGGCGGCCTCATGATCGAGGCCGGCGGCTCGCTGCTCGGCGGCGTCGGCGTTGCGGGTGCGCCCGGCGGCGATAAGGACGAAGCTTGCGCCAAGGCCGGGCTGGCGCGGTGCAGGACAAGCTTGGAGTTCTGAGCCGACTCAACCGCTCGTCCCCGCGAAAGTGGGGACCCAGGGCTGCAGTCTCTAAGGCGGCGATTGTATCCCTGGATTCCCGCTTCCGCGGGAATGAGCGGAATGTGGGTCGAGCCAATCGGAAAATTCCACCGCGAATGTTTTGCTGCCCGCGCCGTTGCAATGATCGCGGTGCCGGCGCAAAAACGCGCGTATGGCAAGCGGCGATACCGAGGTGGCGATCATCGGCGGCGGGGCGGCGGGTGTCGCCGCCGCCCGGCGCCTGCATGAGGCCGGCGTCGCTTGCCTGATCGTGGAAGCGCGCGAGCGGCTCGGCGGCCGCGCCTTTACCGTCGCCGGCCCGCACGACAGCGCGCTCGATCTCGGCTGCGGCTGGCTGCATTCCGCCGACCGCAATCCTTGGGTGGCGATCGCCGAGGCCGAGGGCCACACCATCGACAAGACGCCGCCGCCCTGGATGCGCTCGTCGCTGGGTTTCAAGGGCGGCGAGCAGGGCGACTTCCATCAGGCGATGAACGCGTTCTACGCGCGCGTCGGCGCGCTGGCGCGCGCGGACAAGGACGTCGCCGTGTCGGCCGCGCTCGAGCCGGGCGGGCGCTGGAACGGCTTGCTCGGCGGGGTGATCACTTTCATCGGCGGCGCCGAGCCGGCGCAGATTTCCGCCCGCGACTTCGACAATTACCACAACACGGAGGTGAACTGGCGCGTGGTCGAAGGTTACGGCGCGACCATCGCCAGGCATGGCGAGGGCGTGCCGGTGGCGCTCGGCAGCGCGGTGCGCCACATCGACCACGGCGGCAAGCGGCTGAAGATCGAAACCGCGCGGGGCGCGATTGCCGCCGACCGGGCGATTGTGACGCTGCCGACCAGCGTGCTCGCGCAAGCCGAGACGCTGTTTGCGCCGGCGTTGCCGGAGAAGATCGAGGCCGCGCGCGGGCTGCCGCTCGGCCTCAACGATAAGCTGTTCATCGCGCTCGACCGCGCGGAAGAGTTCGAACCGAACAGCCGGCTATTCGGCGCCAAGGACACGAGCAAGACTGCCGCCTATCACATTCGCCCGTTCGGGCGCGCGCAGATCGAGGCGTTTTTCGGCGGCGACAATGCGCACGCGCTGGAAGCGCAAGGCGAGGGCGCTTTCTTCGATTTCGCCGTCGGCGAACTCACCGGTCTGCTCGGCAGCGCTTTCGCCAAGCGCCTCAAGCCGATCCGCATTCACCGCTGGGGCGCCGATCCCTTCGCGCGCGGCGCCTATTCATATGCGTTGCCGGGCAAGGCCGACTGCCGCTCGAGGCTCGCTGCGCCCGTGGATGAGCGGCTGTTCTTTGCCGGCGAGGCCTGCTCCAAGCACGATTACTCGACGGCGCACGGCGCTTATCTTACCGGCGTCGCGGCGGCGGAGCAGGTGCTGATGATGCGGACTAGATAGTGTTTGCACCGAAGATCGCCTTGATTGTTGGGCTTTTGCAGGACTTTCGCGGTTGCATTGACCTGAGTGGAACCCATCTATAAGCGAGCAGCGGTGCGATAGCCGCGCACGCATGCGTTCGCTCTGGATTGCGACGGTTCACAGGCGAGAACATCTCCATGAAGACCAATGCCGATACCACCAAACCGCCGCGCGACAAGAGTTCTCGTCCGACGCTGATCGTACGCAATGCGGTGCCCGGCGATATCGCCGGAATCCGGGCATTGATGGCCAAGGCCTACGCGCCGCTCGGCGCTGCCGGTGTCTATTCCGAGGCGCAGCTTCTCGGTCATCAGAATCAGTTCCGAGAAGGACAGTTCGTCGCAATTTTTGAAAATACCATCGTCGGTTATTGCGTCACGTTCCGGATTTCGGGCGAAGTCGCGCTTAAGCCGCATGACTGGGTGACGATCACCGGGCGCGGTTTTGCGTCGCGCCATGACACCAAGGGCGACTGGCTCTACGGCATGGATGTCTGTGTCGACCCGGATTTTCGCGGCCTTCGCATCGGCCAGCGGCTTTACAACGAACGCAAGCGGCTTTGCCAACATCTGCGACTGAAGGGGATTGTCTTCGCCGGCCGCATGCCGCAACTGGCGCGCCGATGGGGTTCTGTCGGCTCGGCGGAGAAATATCTCGAATTGGTTCTGGCCGGGAAGCTGCGCGATCCGGTGATCGGTTTTCAGACCCGCAATGGCTTCCAGCCGATCGGCGTCCTGCACGACTATCTTCCGGTCGATCATGAATCGCGCGGCTTCGCCACGCACATGATCTGGCGCAACCCGCAGGTGCCTGAAGACTCGGTCGTGATCGCCGGCACCGCCACGCGCGGCTTGCAAACCGTGCGCGTGGCGGCCGTACAGTATCAGCAGCGCGCGCTCACCTCGTTCGAGGAATTCGCCAAACAGGTCGAGTATTTCGTCGACGTGGTCGCCGACTACAAGGCGGATTTCGTCCTGTTTCCGGAGCTGTTCACGCTGCAACTGCTGTCGATCGACAACAAACGCATACCCGCCGCCGAAGCGATCGGGACGCTGACCACTTACACCGAGCGACTCAAGGAGCTGATGAGCCGCCTCGCGGTCAGCTACAACGTCAATATCGTCGGCGGCTCGCATCCCACGCGCGAAGCCGACGGCGAGGTCTACAACATCTGCTTCGTCTGCCTGCGCGACGGCAGCGTGCACCCGCGGCGCAAGGTGCATCCGACGCCGAGCGAGCGCTATTGGTGGAACATCAAGGGCGGCAGTGACGTCGATATCGTGCAGACCGACTGCGGCCCGATCGGCGTGCAGATCTGCTACGACTGCGAGTTTCCGGAAATGACGCGCTATCTAATCGACCAGGGCGCGGTGCTGCTGTTCGTGCCATTCTGCACCGACACAAGGCAGGCTTACAACCGCGTGCGCTATTGCGCGCACGCGCGCACGGTCGAAAACCAGTGCTATGTGATCATGGCCGGCAATGTCGGCAATCTGCCCAATGTCGAGAACATGGACGTGCAGTACTCGCAAAGCTGCGTGCTGACGCCCTGCGACTTTGCCTTCGCGCGTGACGGCATCGCCGCCGACACGACGCCGAATGTCGAGATGGTGGCGATCGCCGACCTGCAGCTCGACGCGCTGCGGGCCTCGCGCCAGGACGGCACCGTCATGAACCTGCGGGATCGCCGGTTCGATCTGTATTCGTTGACTTGGGGCAAGGACCTTAGGGCGCCGGGCGCCGCGCCGGCGCCCGCGCCGCCGGGACGACGGTCGCCAATCACGAGCGGTTAAGCCGCGGCGTCCGCATTTGTTGCGGACGCCACGCCTTGCGCCGTCGGCTCCAGCGCCGCCGCCACCGCGTCGTCGACGCGCTCGAGCCAGACGAATTCCAGCACCTTGCGCGCCTCCTCGGGGATGTCGTCGAAGTCCTTGCGATTCCTCGCCGGCAGCATCACGCGCTTGAGGCCTGCGCGCGCCGCCGCCACCACCTTCTCCTTGATGCCGCCGACCGGCAGCACCAGGCCGCGCAGGCTGATCTCGCCGGTCATGGCGGTATCGCTGCGGATGGTGCGCTCGGTCATCAGCGAGGTGAGCGCCATGAACATGGCGACGCCCGCGCTCGGCCCGTCCTTCGGGATGGCGCCCGCCGGCACGTGCACGTGGATGTCGCTTTTCTCGAAGCGCTCCGGATCGATGCCGAACAGGGAGGCCCTGTTCTTGACGATGCTCAGCGCCGCTTGCGCGCTCTCCTTCATCACGTCGCCGAGCTGGCCGGTGAGGATCAGCTTTCCGTGGCCCGGCAGGCGCGTCGCCTCGATGAACAGGATGTCGCCGCCGACCGGCGTCCAGGCGAGCCCGGTCGCCACGCCCGGCAGGCTGGTGCGCATGGCGACTTCGTTCTCGAACTGCGGCGCGCCCAGGATGCCCTGGATGTCGTCGCGGTCGATCCCGATCGAGCCGCTTTCGCCTTCCGCGATGCGCACAGCGGCATGGCGCAGCGCCTTGCCGATCTCGCGTTCGAGATTGCGCACGCCCGCTTCGCGCGTGTAGTGCTCGATGATCTCGGACAGCGCAGCCTCGCTGATCTCGACCTGGCCGTCCTTGATGCCGTTCGCCTCCATCTGGCGCTTGACCAGATAGCGCTTGGCGATCTGCAGCTTCTCCGGCTCGGTGTAGCCGGCGAGGCTGATGATCTCCATGCGGTCGCGCAACGGCCCCGGGATGGTGTCGAGCATGTTGGCGGTGGTGATAAACACCACGCGCGACAGGTCGTAGGGCACGCCCAGGTAATTGTCGCGGAACGTGTTGTTCTGCTCCGGATCGAGCACCTCCAACAGCGCCGCCGACGGATCGCCCTGGATGCCGCGGCCCAGCTTATCGATCTCGTCCAGCATCATCACGCAGTTGCGGGTGCCCGCCTTGCGGATGGCCTGGATGATGTTGCCGGGCAATGCGCCGATATAGGTGCGCCGGTGGCCGCGGATCTCGGCCTCGTCATGCACGCCGCCGAGCGACACGCGCACGAACTTGCGGTTCATGGCGCGCGCGATCGACTGGCCGAGCGAGGTCTTGCCCACGCCGGGCGGGCCGACGAAGCACAGGATGGGTGCCTTGCCCTGCGGCGCCAGCTTGCGCACCGCCAGATATTCGATGATGCGCCGCTTGATCTTGGG
Source organism: uncultured Pseudomonadota bacterium (assembly GCA_963805535.1). GTDB lineage: Bacteria > Pseudomonadota > Alphaproteobacteria > Rhizobiales > Xanthobacteraceae > Pseudolabrys. The sequence continues at coordinate 2,706 of CAWDUV010000001.1, read as the reverse complement.
CAGGCCGTAATGGTCGGCGTCGAGAATGCGCCGCGCCTCCGCGATGTCGATCGGGGCTTCCTCCGGCAGCTTCCAGGGCAGCTCGATCAGCCAGTCGAGATAGGTGCGCACCATGCCGTATTCGGCCGCGGCTTCCGGCATGCGTTGCAGCCGGCGCAGCTCCTTGCGGGCGGCGTCGTCGACCTCCTTCGGCATCTCGGCCTTGGCGATGGCCTTGTCGAGCTCGGCCATCTCGGCGGCCTTGCCTTCCTCGCCTTCACCCAATTGCTTCTGAATGGCCGCCATCTGCTCGCGCAAGAGCACCTCGCGCTGACGCTCGTCGAGCGAGGCCTTGGTCTGCTGGCCGATCTCGGCCGACAGGCGCAGCACTTCGATGCGGTGCGCCAGCAGCTTCGACACCTTGTCCATGCGCGCGGCGACGTCGACCGTCTCCAGCACTTCCTGCTTCTCGTCCGCCTTCACGTCCATATAGGCCATGGCCATGTCGGCGAGCGCGCCCGGTTGCTCGATGCCCTGGATGGCGGCGACCAGTTCGCGCGGCGCCTGCGGCAGCAGCTCGAGCGCCTCCAGCGCCTGGCCGCGCAAGTGCAGCAGGCGTGCTTCGATTTCGGGCGTCTTGGCCTTGGGCTCGGCGACGCGGATCACGCGCGCCACCAGGAACGGCCAGCCGGACAGGAACTCGACCACCTGGAAGCGTTCCTCGCCCTGGCAGACCAGGTGATGGGCGCCGTTCTGATCGGTGATGAAGCGCACGACGTTGGCGATCGTGCCCATGCGGTGCATGTCGAGCCCGGTCGGCTCGTTCACGTCCGGATCGCGCTGCTTGAGAATACCGACCGGGCGCTGCTCGCGCACCGCCTGCTGGGCGGCCGCGATCGAGCGCGGCCGGCCGACGGTGACGGGCATCACCATGCCGGGGAACAGCACGAAATTACGCACCGGCACGACGATGATCGCGTCGTCCGGCAGCGGCGGCAGATTATGCTCTTCGCGCACCTTCTCCGGCTCGTTGCCGGGAGTTTGGGCGCTTTGTTCCAATGTTCGCATCATTTCACTTTCAACCACGGGACACCCCCACTTTTTCCAGGGTGATCAGCAGGCAACCGTTCGACATCGCGCGACGTACCGAGGCGTAGCGGCCGGCCGGCAGGCGCACGCGGCGCTCGAAGCGGCCTTGCGGCAGCTCCAGCCGGTGGATGGCCGCCGTGCGCAAGGCTGCCGGCAATACCCGGGCGCCGGCGACCACCAGGTCGGGCCCGTCGATGGCCGCCTCGACCCGTTCGGGCTCGACCCCGGGCAGGGCCATGAACACCAGCACTTCGCGCTCGGTTTCCAGCACGTCGACCGGCGGCTCCCAGGCCATGCGGGCGCGCGCGGGGCGGAAGAATTCGCGCTGCATGCGCTCGGCGCGTGCGAGCACGTCGCAAGCTTCCGACCACATCCAGCTATTGGGAAAGTCGCTCATCGGTCGCCTTTGGATTGCCTTTGGATCGCCTTCCGGGCGTTCATGTGATGTTCCGGACGCCAAATTTCAATATCGGCACGTCGCCACCGCCTCGTGCGGACGCCGCCCGACCGCTATAACGGGTCGAAAATCACCGGTTTTGCGGGAGAGAAACCATGTCCGAGGCGAAGCAGGGGCCGCTGACCGGCATCCGTGTGCTCGATTTCACCACCCTGCTGCCGGGGCCGATGGCAACCTTGATGCTGGCGGAAGCCGGCGCCGAGGTGATCAAGATCGAGCGCCCGGACGGCGAGGACATGCGCCGCTACCGGCCGAACTGGGGCAAGGAAAGCGTGCTGTTCGCCATGCTCAACCGCGGCAAGAAGAGCGTGGCGGCCGACCTGAAAGACGCCAACACCCGCGACCGGGTGCTCGCCATGGGCAAGGACGCGGACGTGGTGGTCGAGCAGTTCCGGCCCGGTGTGATGGCGCGGCTCGGGCTCGGCTATGAGCAGTTCCGCGCGGTCAATCCGCGCATCGTCTATTGCGCCATCACCGGCTACGGCCAGAGCGGGCCGCGCGCGGCGCGCGCCGGCCACGACCTCAATTACATCGGCGACGCCGGGCTTTTGGCGTTGTCGTCCGGGCAGCCCGGCCACCGCACGCTGCCGCCGGCGCTGATCGCCGACATTGCCGGCGGTTCGTATCCGGCCGTCATGAACATCCTCTTGGCGCTGCGTCAGCGCGACGCGACCGGCGAGGGCTGTTTCATCGACGTCAGCATGACGGAGAGCGTGTTTCCCTTCGCCTATTGGGCGATCGGCGCCGGGCTCGGCGCCGGGCATTGGCCGGCCGACGGCGGCGACCGTCTCACCGGCGGCTCGCCGCGCTATCATCTCTACGAGACTCGTGACGGCAAGCTGGCGGCGGTCGCCTCGCTCGAGCAAAAGTTTTGGGCGTCGTTCACCGCGGCCATCGGGCTCGAGCCGCAGTTCATCGATGATCGGCGCGACCCACAAGCGACCATCAAGCGCGTGGCCGAGATCATCGCCGGCAAGACCGCGGCCGAGTGGCTGCCGATCTTCGACAAGGCCGATTGCTGCTGCTCGATCGTGCAGGACATCCGTGCAGCGCTTGACGATCCGCATTTCAAGGCGCGCGGCGTGTTCGCGCCGAAGCTGACCAACGAGAAGGGCGAGACGCTGCCGGCCGTGCCGGTGGCGATCGACAAGGGCTTGCGCCCGGGCGCCGCGCACGACGCT